>CANLWB010000001.1 GCA_947494695.1 uncultured Flavobacteriaceae bacterium
ACGCTTTACATACACGGTTTTTTCTGATGTTTTCATGACACTAAGGTTTTAGTGTATCGCTATTTCAGGACGGGACAGCCTTTTATTTTTAAAAAACCATTTTCGATGTGAAAATGGTTTTTTTTATGAAAAGGAGGGAAGGTAAATTGTAATCCGTTTACATTATAAATATGTAGGTTAATACGTGTTTGTAATGTATCCAAATACCATGAAACGAACTAAAAAAGTGTACCAAAAAGTCTTTAGAAAATCATATCTCATACTAGTATTGTTAAGTATGTTTTCGAGCTGTAGTAGTGATGATAATCACCCTAAACCTAATTTAAGCGATGAAAAAATTATAACTGGTTTTGTCTTCGAAAAAGCCAACAACGACATGCTTCAGAGCGATGTCATAGCAGAAATAGACCAGGAAAATTTTGCTATCAAAGCTCTGTTTCTTCCAGGAACAAAGGTTGAGGGTTTAATACCGACTATTACCACTTCAGAATTAGCAATAGTTGCTCCAAAATCGATGGTAAAAATCGATTTAACATACCCAGCAACCTATACCGTAAAAGCAGAAGATGGATCTATTTCAAATTATTTGATAAGAGCAGAATTTGGGACATCTCAAGCCAATGGTGATAAGCTTATAACCGGTTTTGTTTTTGAAAAAGATAATAACGATAAGCTGAATAAAGATATTCATGCTGTAATTAATGAAAGTGCATCAACCATTGAGGTTTCTTTTCTGGAAGGAACTCATATTAGCAATTTAAAACCCACCATTACAACCTCGGAACTTGCACAGGTAAGCCCAAAAACAGACATAGAAATAGACTTAAGTTCTCCTGTAACTTACACTGTAACCGCTTTAAACAATTCCACAAGACAGTATACCGTAAAAGCTATTTTTGAGCAACCGAAATCCGATAGAGACATCTTGGAAGCTTTTTTTAGTGCAAACCCAGATAATACATTAGATTGGGATTTAAACGCAACCGACATGAGCAACTGGAGTGGTGTTACTTTAGAAGGAGACCGTGTTACGGCATTGGCACTACAATTAAAAAATATAAGCACTATTCCCGCATCGTTTGGTGGTCTTTCTAAGCTGGAAAAGCTCTTTATTTATGACAATAATATAAGCGTTTTACCAGATGCCTTCGGACAACTATTAAACTTAAAAACACTTAACATAAATAGCAACAAGCTCGGTCATTATCCAGTAGTTCTAGAAAAACTGGATAATTTGGAACATTTAAGCCTTGGAGAAAACCAAATAAAAGAGCTTCCTGGTAGCATAAAAAACTTAAGTGATAAGCTGGTTATCTTTAGTCTCAATGAGAATGAATTAACAACACTTCCTGCAGAAATTGGTGAGTTCAAAAATCTTCAGAACTTAAGTGTTCAACGTAATAAATTAACGAGTCTACCAAAAGAAATAGGGCTTTTAACCCAAGTTTGGACTATGAATTTGTCTGAGAATTATTTAGTTCAACTGCCTTCAGAAATAGGAAACATGAGGAACCTGGAAATTCTGGTACTAGAATACAACAACATTACAGGTTTACCCGACGAGATTGGAAATTTAAAAAAATTAGACAGGATACATCTTGGTAACAATGTGTTAGCTTCACTTCCTTCAACGTTTGACGGTTTAATCAGTTTAACTCTTTTACAGTTAGAATATAACAATTTAACAACGCTCCATAACAGTATTGGTGGGTTGTCCGCCTTGAAATATCTGTTTTTAAATAATAATCAAATCAGAGAACTTCCTCCAGAAATTGGAAACTTAGCTTCCATTGAGACTATAGACTTGATAGAAAACAACCTAACACGTATTCCTTCCGAAATAGGTAATCTAACCACATTAAAGAGCTTAGATTTATCGGATAACGCACTTACAGGGCTTCCTCCGGAAATTGGAAACTTGAACACGTTATGGAATCTTTTCGTTTCAGATAATGAATTAACAAGTATTCCAGAAGATATAGGAAATATGACTGGTTTAAACAACCTATACTTAACAGGTAACAAGTTAACCACTATTCCTCAAGCCGTATGCAATTTAGCAAGACCTGGCATTTCCATACTGTTGGATAAAAATGTTACGTGTTTATAACAAATGATTTTGAAGATCAAAAAAACCTCCCGTTTAATGCCATTTAAACGACAAAAAACGGTCTAAACATGCATTGAAATAAAGAACAGATAACTAAAGGAAAACCTTTAAAACAGATCCTTGAAAGCTAAAACAATATAACTAAGTGACTTACTAAATTTGTAAAAAATTTAATATTTACAAAGAAGGTTTTTACCTATATAATCGTTATAATAACTAACTTTATATGTCATATTATAACGTATTTATTTACCCCAAAAAATCATGAAACAAATTAAAAAAACCTACAAAAGGGTGCTTAATAAAGCACCTTTAATGTTATTACTCTTAAGTATTATTTTAGGTTGTAGTAAAGATGGGAACGACCCTCAACCAGATCCAGATCAAAACGGCGAAAACCTAATTACTAGCTTTGTCTTCAAACAAGGCGATAATAATAGGCTTTCGGGTGATATCACTGCAGTAATTAATCAGGAGAATTCCACAATTGAAGCCTCTTTTCCATTTGGAACCGATGTAGGTGGTCTTATACCAACGATCACCATTTCAAATCAAGCCATCGTAAGTCCCGAATCTCGTATTAAAATCGATTTAACATCTCCCAAGACATATACTGTGACAGCAGAGGATGAGTCTACCAAAACCTACACGGTAAAGGCTACTATTGAAAAACCTTTACCTAGCGGTAAAAACCTTATCACCGGTTTTGTATTTGAAAAAGCTAATAATCCCAAACTATCGAAAGACATATCTGCGATAATTGACCAAGACAAATTAACTATTGAAGTATCATTTCTAACGGGTACTGTTGTAAATAACTTAAAACCTACCCTTACTATCTCAAACCAAGCCACGGTAAGTCCCGAATCGTCTGTCGAAATCGATTTAACGTCGCCCGTAACGTACACCGTTACCGCTGAAGACAATTCCACTAGAGCATACACAGTAAAGGCTATTATTGAGGGACCAAAGTCTGACAGAGACATCTTAGAAATCTTCTATGCAGCTAACCCCGATAACACATTGGGTTGGGATTTGAGTGCTACAGATATGAGTGCCTGGAATGGCGTTAGTATTGCAGGAGATCGCGTTATAGCATTAGATGTTTATGATAAAAAATTAACAACCATCCCAGCTGTATTTGGAGGCCTTACAAAACTGGAAGCGCTTTACATTTATAGCAATGAAATAAGCAACCTCCCGACCGAATTTGGCGCGTTGTCAAACCTAAAAACCCTTAACCTTTCAAACAATAAATTAGCAAGCTATCCTGCTGCCTTAGAATCGTTGGGTGAACTACAACAGTTGAATATTAGCTCGAATGAAATCTCAACACTTCCAGGAAGTATTAAAAGCTTAAGTGATCAATTGGTAACATTAAGACTGGATGGTAATAAATTAACAAGTCTTCCTAAAGAAATAGGAGACTTAACTGGTCTTATTGATTTAAGTGCCCAAAGTAATGCATTAAGTGGTCTCCCAGCAGAAATTGGAAACTTAAATGCGCTAAGGAATCTAAGATTAAAAGATAACGTTCTCATTCAACTTCCTCCAGAAATTGGAAACCTGTCTAATCTGGAAATACTAAGCCTAGAATCTAATGAGATAACAGACTTACCCGATGAAATTGGAGATTTAAGCCATTTGAATAGGCTCTTACTCGATAATAACGACATAACTTTACTTCCACGAACCATTGAGGATTTAGATAACTTAATGTATTTATCTCTTGAAAACAACAAACTATCTACAATTCATTCCAACATAGGATCTTTATCTTCTGTAATATTTATAAATTTAAATAAAAACCAAATAGAAATACTTCCCAGAGTGTTTGGGAACTTAAAGAAATTGGACTATTTAACTCTGGAACATAACAAGCTTACAACAATTCCAAAAGAATTAAGTAGAATGACCTCAATAACAAGTTTAATTCTAAATAACAATGAATTAACAAGTATCCCAGTAGAAATTGGAAGTTTAACCAAACTCGTTGAGTTAGATCTTACAGATAACCAGTTAACAAGCATTCCACAAAAAGTTTGTGATTTAGAAGATACGGGAACCCAAATATCAAAAGATACAGGTGTTTCTTGTATGTAACGACACTTGTATTTACGTATTGGTTACAATAATAAGGTAAATTATTCTAAAGTTTTGATTGAAAAAGGGACGCTGCAAAGGTAGCGTCCCTTTTTTTGTTATTAGCTCTTAGCCAAGTTTTATTAAACCTCGGAGCGGGCTTATGAAGCCCTATACAGAACGTAATTTTAAAAATTCTGAAACTAACTTCGAGCTATTAAACCCAAAAAGATCTCGCTCGAAAAGCGAAATTAATTCAACTCATAATTTTGAAGCCATGGCTTCGCATCGTTTCAAAATTGAGTTTTACTGCCACACAATAAGTGCAATCAAATAAAACCTATTTGAAAAGAGGGTATTCTATTAATCAATCGTTTACACTCTAGATTTCAATCGATAAAAATTAAAAAACAAACCCAAATCATGAATCGAAGAAAAAAAACCAGTACGAGAATATTAATAAAATCGTATGTATTGATGTTCCTAGTGAGTATGTTATCAAGTTGCAGTAGTGATGAGGACAATGCTCCATCTAATTTAAGTAATGAAAAAACCATTACAAGTCTTGTCTTCACAAAAGCTAAAAATGCACAGCTCGCAGAAGACGTTCAGGCCGTTATTGACGAAGAAAAATTAACCATTACTGTCACACTTCCTTATAAAACAGATGTTACAAATCTTGTACCAACAATTTCGGCATCTGAGTTAGCAACAGTAAGTCCGAAATCGGATGAAAGTGTTGATTTAACATCTCCCATTATCCTTACAGTTACTGCCCAAAACGGAACAGCCCAACTGTATACCATGACCATAGAAAACCCTAATTCAGATAGAGAAGTTCTTGAAATTCTCTATAGAGCTAATCGAGGAAACAATTTGCAGTGGGATTTAGCTGCAGCAAACATGGATTCCTGGAGCGGAGTAACCACAGCAGATGGACGTGTAACGCATTTAGCTTTATCTTCTAAAAACCTAAGCACTATTCCAGATGAGTTTGGAAATCTTTCCGGTTTAAAAACATTAGATATATCGGAAAATGCGTTTACAAGTTTTCCAGTAGTATTAGAACAACTGGAAAATCTGGAAAGCTTAAACTTGGGAAATAATCAAATAACCACATTGCCAGCTGAAATTGGTAACTTAAAAAACCTTCAGGAATTAAGTATTAACAACAATAGACTAAAGTTGTTACCAGACCAAATTGTAGAGTTGATTCAACTTGTAGATTTCGACGCTTCAAGCAACCTTTTGTACAAACTTCCGGAAAACATAGGAAACCTTGTTAACCTACGAAGTTTAACATTACTAAACAATCAAATTATAGCTTTTCCAAAAAGTGTCAATGGTTTAATCAACTTAGAAGTACTAAACCTTCAATACAATCAACTAAGAGCCACCCCTGATATGAGTGATTTAGATAAACTAATTACTCTAAACATAAGTCATAATAAGATGTCCTTTTTAAGTGAAAGTATCCTGAATATAGATTCCTTAGAAAACTTAAAAGCAAATAATAATCAAATTCAAGTGATATCTTTATCTATAAAAAACTTATCGAACCTCGTTGGTTTAGATTTGTCTTCGAATGCGTTACCGAGTCTTCTTAAAGAAATAGGTGAGCTAAAAACCCTAAAGGCTCTCAAATTAACCAAAAATGATTTTACTGAAATACCTCAGGCAGTTTGCGATCTGGCGAATACAGGAACCATAATTACAGTAGATAGCAACGTTACTTGTAAGTAAATCCATTTACATAGCGGGTATTTTCTTAATCAATCGTTTACACTTTAGATTTCAATCGATAAAAATTTAAAAATAAATCTAAACATGAATCGAAGAAAAAAGAGCAGTACAACGATATTAATAAAATCGTATGTATTGATGTTCCTAGTGAGTATGTTGTTAGGTTGCAGTAGTGATGATGACAGTGCTCCATCTAATTTAAGTAATGAAAAAATAATTACAAGCCTTGTCTTTACAAAAGCTAAAAATGCGTTGCTCTCTGAAGACATTCAGGCTGTTATTGATGAAGAAAAACTAAGCATTGCTGTTACATTTCCATGGAAAACCGATGTTATAAACCTGGTACCAACAATTTCGGTATCTGAGTTAGCAACTGTAAGTCCGAAATCGGATGCAAGTATTGATTTAACCTCTCCTGTTATCCTTACGGTTACTGCCGAAAATGGATCAACCAAAACATATACCATTACAGCTGTTGTAGAGAAACCCTCTACAGACAGAGAGGTTCTTGAAGTTCTCTATAGTGCCAACCCAGAGAATACTTTGGGTTGGGATTTAGATGCAGAAAACATGGATTCGTGGAGTGGAGTAACCACAACAGCAGGTCGTGTAACACACTTAGCTTTATCGTCTAAAAATATAAGCACTATTCCCCATGAAATAGGAGGTCTCTCTTGGTTACAAAAACTATTTCTTTCTCAAAATAGAATTGGTAACCTGCCAGATGAGTTCGGAAGCCTCCATAATTTAAAAATATTGGATATTTCAGAAAACGCGTTTACAAGTTTTCCTGTAGCATTAGAAAAACTCATCAATCTGGAAAGCTTAAACATCGGGAATAATCAAATAACTACCTTACCCGCTAGTATAGAGAATTTAAGCAATAAACTTAGAAGACTTAACTTAGATGAAAATGAACTCACGAGCTTGCCAATTGAAATTGGTAAATTAAAAAGTATTCAGGAGTTAAGTATTCAAAATAATAAATTAACGGCATTACCCGATGAAATTGTGGACTTGTATCAACTCTTAGATTTTAATGCATCAAATAACCTTTTTGTTCAGCTCCCAGAAAACATAGGAAACCTTACCCGCCTGCAAGTTTTAAACCTCTCGAATAATCGTATTAAACGTTTGCCGGACAGTATTGGTTATTTAAAAAAATTAGAACTTCTAAACCTTGAAAAAAATCGAATAGAATTGACCCCTTTTAGCATGCGTGATTTAGATAAACTAATTACCTTAAATTTAAGTTATAATAATATACCTATAATAAGCAAAAGTATAGGTTCTATGGCTTCTTTAGAAAATTTAAAGTTTAACAATAATCTACTCGCAATAATCCCTTCATCAATAAAAAATCTATCGAATCTCATATGTTTAGATTTATCTTCTAATAGGATGTTGACTGTTCCTGTAGAAATAGGTGACCTAACAACCTTGAAGACACTCATATTAACCGAAAACAGTTTTACTGAAATGCCTCAGCTTGTTTGTGATCTGGCCAATTCTGGAACTATAATTACGGTAGAAAGCAGCGTTACCTGTAAATAAATTCCTTAAAAAATGATAAAAAAGCCTCAAAATAAACTTTGATTTGTTTTGAGGCTTTTTGTCTTTTCAAAATTATGCAACCCATTCACTATCAACTAAAAAATGTTATAAATGAGGAAAGTTCTTATAAAACTCCTTAAATTAGTATCAACTATGACTTAAACCGTAGCACTAGCAAATATTTATCCATTATTAAAAAGATATGGAAAAGCCAAAATGGTTGATAGAAGCAGAAGACACTTTAATTCGCTATTGTGGTGAATTTTCACCTCTGTTAATCGAAAAAGCAAATGACGTCTATCTTTATACCAAAGAAGGGCAACGCATTCTTGATTTTACATCAGGACAAATGTGCTCTGTTTTTGGTCACAACCACCCAAAGATTGTACAAGCTATAAAGGATGCCACAGAAAAAAGTATTCACTTGTTAAGCACCATGCTATCACCATCTGTTATTGAATTAAGCAAACAACTTTCGGACTTATTACCTCAAAGACTGAGTAAATGTTTATTTGTAAATACCGGTTCAGAATCTAACGAAGTGGCTATTCGAATGGCAAAACTATCTTCGGGAGGTTTTGAAGTTATAGGTTTTCTGGGGTCCTGGCATGGGATGACCGCAGGTTCTCAATCCAGTACATATTCTAACACCCGTAAGGGATATGGCCCTGTGATACCGGGAAATCTATCCATACCAGCTCCTTATTCATACAGATGCCCTATTAAACACTGTAAAACTAAATGTGATAATACGTGTCTCGATGTTGGTATTACCATGGTAGATAAACAATCTGTCGGAGCCTATGCCGCATGCATTATAGAGCCCGTGTTAAGCGCCGCCGGAATTATTGAATTATCTCCTGAATATCTGAAAAGACTAAAAGAAATATGTGAAGAACGCGGTATGTATTTAATTCTTGACGAGGCACAAACAGCCTTTGGAAGGCTAGGGGTTAATTTTGGTTTCGAACTATTGGGTACAAAACCAGACTTCTTAACCTTGTCTAAAACACTAGGAGGTGGGCTTCCGTTGGCAGCAACCGTTACCAGTAAACACATAGAAGAGGACTGTCACTCTAAAGGGTTTTTTAATGTGACTTCTCATATTTCAGATCCCTTACCTGCTAAAGTCGGTCTAGCCATGATTGATATTCTTATAAACGAAAAAATGGCCGAAAATGCGAGGAAGCAAGGGAGTTATTTAAAACAACAACTTCAGGAACTACAGCAAAAATACGAGTGTATTGGCGACGTGCGGGGAAAAGGGCTCTTAATAGGTGTGGAAATTGTAAAAGATAGAGAAACCAAAGAACCCAATCTCGATCTGGGACATAAAATATCTGAAAACTGCTTAAAAATGGGACTAAGCATGAACCTGGTTAGAATAAAGGGCATGAGCGGTGTCTTTAGAATTGCTCCGTCACTATCCATATCCAAGCGCGACATAGACCTCGGTATAGATATTTTGGATAAGGCTATACAGGAATCTCTAAAATAGCTTCCATAGGTATTGACATAGCATACAAACACCTCAGGTTAATCCTTAACTAAAATTCTTATCTTCGAAGGACCTAAGAACATACGAATAGCATAAAACATGAATAAAACACTTTGGTTTATAAGCTTATTTCTTCCCGTTATCATGATGAGTCAGGAAAACGGACATATAGAAACAGCGCATGGCAGCCTCCACTATAAAACTTACGGAAGCGGGGAACCCCTTTTAATCATAAATGGTGGACCCGGATTAGACAGTGCCGGTTTTATCCCCCTGGCCAAATCTTTGTCTGATAACTATAAGACTATTCTTTTCGACCAGCGTGGTACCGGAAAATCTAAACTGGAACAGGCTAACAACTCCACCGTTACCATGGCCCTTATGGTACAAGACATGGAAACTATTCGAAAACACTTAAAAATAGAACGATGGATTGTTCTGGGGCACTCCTTTGGTGGGTTTCTAGCCGAATATTATGCCATTCATCACCCCGAAGCTATTAAAGCCATGATTTTGTCCAGTACCGGAGGTATCGATTTAAAGATATTGGATTATTTTAACGCAAATATTCAAATTCGATTAAGCCAAATGGAACGCGATTCCCTTAAATATTGGAACGATCGAGTTAACCAAGGGGACACAACCAAAAAAGCAAAATACCATAGAGCCAAGTTTTTAGCATCGGCCTATCTCTATAAAAAAGAATACATCCCAAATGTAGCAAAACGATTGGCCTTTGGTGGTTATCCTAAAATTAGATCGTTGGTGTTTCAGGATATGCGTAAAATAGATTTCGATTGCAGAGCAGGTCTCAAAAATTTTGAAAAACCTGTTTTAATCATTCAGGGCAGGCAAGATATCACTGGTGATGGTGTCGCTTATGAAACACATATGGCATTAAAAACCTCAACATTGGTATTTATAAACGAGAGCTGTCATTACAGTTGGTGGGAACAGGAAGCGCAATTCAAATCTCAAGTCAACGCATTTATGGCTTCAGTTGATTGATCTGAAAGAATTATGAATTAAAACATATTAAAACAGGATAGAGCCATATTAAAGTCTTTTGGAGTATAACAATTTAGATTATGGTAAACTCCTGAAGCCCCCCATTATTCCAGATGGGTGTTTTGGTTTGATAGGCTCGTAAAACACAACTAAAGATTGGAACAATTACGAAAATATTTCGATGAGACCTTTAATATTTCAGAAGAAGACTGGAAAATCTTCTCTTCGAAATTATTCAGACTGGAGCTACCTAAAAAGGAAATACTTTTAAACATCGGTCAAACGGAAAATTATCTTTCATTTATTGAAGAAGGTGTTGTTCGGTTTTACATTCCAAGATTAGAAAACGATCTTACCACGGGGTTTCTCTTTAAAGGAACTTTTTTAAGTGCCTACGATTCATTCTTAACACAAACACCATCAAAATACCGTGTTGAAACTATTACACCAACAATACTTTGGAGATTAACCTACTGTGATCTTCAGGATATTTACAGGCAAACAACTATAGGAAACCTAATAGGTAGAAAGGCTAGTGAGGAACTCTTTCTTAAAAAACACCAAAGAGAACTTTCGTTTTTACATGACACTGCGGAAGAGCGTTATTTAAGACTTTTCACAGAAAGACCTGAACTCATTCAACACATTCCATTAAAGTATATCGCTTCTTATATTGGCGTGACACCACAGGCACTTAGTAGAATAAGAAAACGAATTTCTTAACCTGGGTTCATTGTTTCCAAGGACTAAAGTGTGCAACTTTGCCAAAAACAAAAATTATGAAACCTCTCATAGTGCTAATCGTATCCTTTTTAATATCCAGCTTGGTTACCAAACTAACCACTGGTAAAACAGAATATCAATTAGCAGCAAGAATCGCCATGGCCATCATGCTTGTTTTTACCGCAATTGGCCATTTTGTTTATTCAAACGGCATGGCAGCAATGGTGCCAAATTTCTTTCCCAGAAAAACGGACATAGTTATATTCACTGGAGTTGTGGAAATTATATTTGCCATCGGACTCTTACTTCCAAACTACAATCGTCTAGCTGGTTTTTTAATCATTGCGTTTTTTATATTAATCTTGCCTTCTAATATTAAGGCTGCCATTGAAAATATAAATTATCAAACGGGAACATTGGATGGCCCTGGGATAAATTATCTGTGGTTTAGAATACCGCTTCAAGCTTTTTTTATACTCTGGACTTATTTTTCTACAATATATAAGTAAAATACCGTTATAAATATTATAACGATTCTTTCTCCCTAACTCAAAAGAACAGTTCGCTCATTCTTTATTTCAAAATGGTTGAGATTATACCATTTTTGAATGTGAATATTAACGAGAATCAAATGAAGCTACTAAAGTTTGCAATACTATTAATTGTGATTATGAACCTAATTTATTCTTTTTACAACATTTAAAAACACCTGGATATCGTTTAATACCAGAGTTCTTTTTTTACACGTACCTGTTTTAATAGCACGTTCATGGTCGTTTGTCCGTTCCTATAAGCCAATAAATAAAAAAGGAGGTTAACAAAATTAGCTCCCTTAAGATTCTCTTCAATCCTTAAATTACTATATTTAAAATATAATTTTCGGCATGGCTATCCTACCACAGCTTAAGTATAAATTGTTATTGCTACTTTTGTAATTATAAATATGTCTTTAACGTACTCTAAAAAAGAAAAGCTAAAAAGCAAAAAATGTATCGAACAATTGTTTTCAGAAGGACAGTCTGTTTCGGCATATCCTTTGCGGTTAGTTTTTCTAAAAACAGAATTTAATGAGAACATTGTTGCCAAGACGGGCGTCTCAGTTAGCAAGCGGTGTTTTAAAAGTGCTGTAGATCGAAACCGTATAAAACGATTGCTACGAGAGGTTTACAGGTTAAACAAGGTTGTATATTTTAACAAGATTGAAACACAATATGCGTTTATGATTTTGTACCTTGGCAAGGATAAACCAACGTTTACCCAAATAGAATCTAAAATGAAGCTTTTATTTGAAAAGTTTTCGAAGAAAGCCTCATAAATATTACCATTCGATTATGAGATACGTATTAAAAAGGAAAATTATAATTCCTATTCTGGTGTTCACCATTTTTTTAACCGGAACGGCTTTTAAAAATGATTTCTTTGAAATAGCCAAACAGATTGAAATTTTCACAACGCTCTTCAAAGAAATCAACATGAATTATGTCGATGAGACCAACCCGGGAGATTTAATGGATACGGCTATTAAGAGCATGCTAGCCGATTTAGATCCATATACCAATTTTATGAACGAGCAGGATGTTGAAGCCGCCAGAATTAACAATACGGGTGATTACACCGGTATTGGCGCCAGAGTAAAAACATTTAAGGATAAATTGGTTATTATTGAGCCTTATAAAGACTATCCAGCGGACAAAGCTGGTTTAAAAGCGGGTGATGAAATTATTAAAGTTGGTGATGTTATGGTGGAGTCTTATAAGGAAAACGCTGGAGACCTGCTAAAAGGCGCCTCAGATACGTCTGTAGACGTTACCTATAAACGTCAGGGTAAAACACAAACGGCTACTATAAAAAGGGCAGAGGTAGAGATTAAAGCAGTTCCACACTTTTCATTGGTAGATGATAAAACCGGATATATTGTTTTAAGCCGATTTAACAGCAAAGCACATTACGAAACTAATTATGCATTACGAGACCTTAAAGCACAGGGAGCCGAACGCATTATTTTGGACTTAAGAGGGAATCCCGGCGGACTCCTTAATGAGGCCATTAAAATTGTGAACCTTTTTGTACCTCAAGGACAGTTGGTTGTAACGACAAAATCTAAAGTCGAGAAATACAATAAAACCTATTATACACAAAACGAGCCTATTGATACACAAATTCCTTTAGTGGTTTTAATAGATGGTAAAAGTGCTTCTGCAAGCGAAATTGTTTCGGGGTCGCTACAAGATCTTGACCGTGCCGTTATTGTGGGTTCCAGAAGTTTTGGTAAGGGATTGGTTCAAAGACCAAAACAGCTTACCTACGGTACCCAGGTAAAAATAACGATCTCTAGATATTACACGCCTTCGGGACGATGTATTCAATCTCTAGATTACTGGAATAGAAATGAAAAAGGCGAAGCCGTACGTGTTAAACAGGAAAATTACAATGAGTTTAAGACTAAAAACGGACGTAAAGTCTTCGATGGAGGAGGGGTACTTCCAGATGTTATCTTTAATGCCTCTAAAAATTCTGCGATTACCGATGCCATTATAAACAGTGATTTAATATTTAATTACGCTACCAATTACTATTATAAGCACTCTGCTACTAACGTTAGTAATTTAAAGCTTTCCGGTTCAGATTTTTCAGGATTCAAAGCTTTTTTAAAGGCCAATAATTTTTCTTTTAAAACAGATACAGAAAAATCGCTTTATAAAGCCTTTGAAACCGCTACTAAAGAAGAACTAAATGACGATATAGAAAAAGATTTCAACACTTTAATCGCAAACTTGGAAGCCTCTAAAACCAATGTTATCGACGAAAACAAAGACTATATATTAGAATTGTTAACCGAAGATATTGTAAAAAGATATGTCTATAGAGAGGGCCTTTATGATTATTACAAAGTCAATGATCCTAAGATTAAAAAGGCTACAGAAATACTTGGTAAACCTGCTGTTTATCAAGGGTATTTAAAGTAAGTTTACCTTTTTGTATGTGTTAAAAAAAATTTAAAATAGTATATTTATACCAGATCTATTTTCCTACTATGAATAAATTATTCGTATTAATTTTAATAAGTTTCAACTGTTTGTTTGTATTCTCTCAAAAGGAATTAACACATGTTGTTTATTTCGATACGGACAAATATATCCTGCCTCCAACAGAAGAAAACCGACTGCTTCTATTTATCTCCACCTTAGCCGATGTCGATATTGAGTCCATCTCAATTTTTGGTTTTTGTGATGACCGTGGTGCCGATAGTTATAATTTAATATTATCGCAACATCGCGCCAATGCAATTAAAACCATTTTTGCCAGTAACGAAATTAGTGAGGAACTTATTACCAATGTAGATGGTAAAGGAGAGATTTTATTAAAAATTGTGGAAGAAGAAAACCTTCTAAAAATAAGAGGGTTAAATCGAAAAGTAGAGGTTATCGTAAAACCTAAAGTGCCTAAACCCGTAAAGAAAAAACCAGTTAAAAAAGAAAACGAGGTTGTTAAAAAGAAAAGCACTGCAGAAGTTATACTTGGTGATTTAAAAGTTGGTGATAAAATTATTTTTGAAAATATATTGTTCAAGACGGGTTACAGTACGGTAACTTCAGCATCTAAAAAAACATTGGAAGCCATTGCAAAGGCATTGGTTGAACGCACTGATATTTATTTTACCATTCAAGGGCATGTTTGTTGTACACAATACACTCGGGACGCTGTAGACAGAAAAACTAAAAAGCGTAATTTATCTGAAGCCAGAGCCAAATACGTTTACGACTATTTAGCCAAAAAAGGTGTTAGTACAAAACGGATGCGCCATTTGGGAATGCGAAGAAAATTTCCGCTTGGCGGTGATCCGAAGTACGATCGACGGGTTGAAATTTTAATAACCTATGTGGGCGCTAACTAGAACATATCTCTTCAGCTTTGTTATAGTTCTATTGAGTTGTTTTGGATTCTCTCAAACCTATGTTCCAGATGATAATTTTGAGCAGGCTCTTATAAATTTAGGTTATGACACACCTCCTTTAGATGACAATGTACCCACTACAAACATAAACAGTATTACAAATTTAAATATTGATGGCCTAAACATCTCTGACCTTACAGGAATTGAGGATTTTTTAGCCCTAGAAATGCTTAGTTGTCAATCTAATACCCTTACGACACTTAACATATCCCAAAATGTAAACCTGTCACAATTGTTTTGTGGTAATAATCAGCTTACAGGAGTGGATGTTTCACAAAACCCGAACCTGATAATTTTTTGGTGCGAATCCAATCAAATCAATAATTTAGATATCTCTCAAAACACAAATCTTATTTCACTAGTTTGTGGTAACAATCGTTTAAGTCGTTTAGATGTATCTCAAAACACAAGATTAAATGTATTGTTGTGTGAAAATAATCAAATAAGTAGTTTAAACGTTAGTCAAAATGTAACCTTAACCAGGTTACAATGTGATGCTAACTTTATAAATAATATCAACTTAACTAACAATATCGACTTGAGTATCTTTACTTGTGAAAACAACGACCTAACGCGTCTAGACCTTTCAGCAAACACATTTTTAAGTCGCTTAAATTGTGCGTTTAATAACATTGGAGAATTGGATGTATCTAACAATGTGCGTTTAACAGAATTAAATTGCAGTCATAATAACCTGTGCAGATTGAACCTTAGAAATGGTAACAATGCTAATGTTATAGCTATGAACTTTGGTTTTAATCCCGACTTAAATTGTGTTATTGTGGATAATCCAGCTGCCAATCATTCCACATGGCAACCCTTATCTTTTTCAAATTACGTGGCATCCCTTAACGACTGCAGCAATTTTGTGAATATTGATATGCTGGATGATGTTGTAACAAGCACGTCATACACGTTGCCTTTTTTAGTTTATGGTGATTACTATAGTGAATCGGGAGGCCTAGGAGTTTCGTTATCCGCCGGAGATATCATTACCAGTTCTCAAACCATATATATCTATAATGAAACGGCTTGCGATACTAACGAATCTAGTTTTAATGTATTAATTATCAATGGAAATTATTACATTCCTAAATTCTTTACTCCGAATAATGATGGTTATAATGATATATGGCAAGTTTACGATACCACCAATAGTATAAGAATGGTTAATATTTTTGACCGCTATGGGAAACTCTTAAAAACCTTGATACCGAGTGCTCCAGGATGGGATGGTAACTTTAATGGACAACTTTTAAATACAGATGATTACTGGTATACTATTACGCTAAATTCTGGTGAAATTATTAGAGGACATTTTACATTAAAGCGTTAATAGTTTAAATTTTCTTATGAACTGATGGTTATAAAACAGCTTTTTTTAGCCCTTTTTATGGTATTAACATGTTTTGTTAGTGGGTCACAAAACATATATGTTCCAGACGATAATTTTGAGAATAGGCTTATAGAACTGGGACTCGATACGATTCTTAATGATAGCGTTCCGACAGCAAATATTAATGCGGTAACTTCTCTGGACGTGAGCTCAAGAAATATTTCAGATTTAACAGGTATAGAAGGTTTTACAAACCTAAATACCTTGATGTGTATTGATAACAATCTCACATTTTTAAATGTTTCTGAAAATTTATTTTTAACCCATTTAAACTGTTCCGGCAACGAATTGACGGCTTTAGATGTCACCGAAAATGTAAATCTAATATCCTTAATAATAGATGAAAATTTTATAAATGAAATTGAAGTAAGTCTCAATGTAGATTTAGAGTTGTTTTGGTGCAATAACAATAGAATAAGAACTTTAGATTTAAGTATGAACACTAAACTAAAGGACTTGTCCTGTCATATAAACTGGCTTAATAGTTTAGATCTAAGAAATAATCCTGAATTAACAAGAATAGACGCACATAGAAACGTATTATGTACTTTAGATATGCGAAATGGAACTAATACCGTTATTGAACGATTTTACCTTTTAGAAAACTCCAATTTAAAGTGCATTTTTGTTGATAACATTGGTTATAGTAGTGCTAATTGGTCTTTTATTGATCCTACATCAACTTTTGTTAATTCTGAAGGACAATGCCAGGGTATTACACCAACAATACCAGCTGTAGACGTTTTACCTGATGCTACTGTCATGAGTAATTATACATTGCCACAATTGATTAATGGAAACTACTTCACAGCGCCAAACGGTAGTGGAATTATGTTATCTGGTGGTGATGTTATAACCAGCACCCAAACCATTTATATTTATAGATTGAATGGCTGCGGTGTAGATAACCAAAGTAGTTTTACAATTACTATTGAAACCGAACCAGAACCTATTGTTGAAGATTATTCCGCTCCTTCCTTCTTTACGCCAAATAATGACGGTTATAACGACTTTTGGAAGGTTTCCAGTGATAATAACTCGATTACCCGAATATCTATCTTTAATCGCTATGGAAAGCTTTTAAAATCACTACGTCCTAATTCCATAGGCTGGAGTGGAACATATAACGGAAAACCAATGATAACCGACGACTATTGGTATATAATCATGCTTAAGTCGGGAAGAAAAATTACCGGGCACTTTGCGCTTAAACGTTAAATAAACATAAAGAATACGATTATTCGAGGCAGAGAGCATAAGTCGGGTATGAGAATAGGTCTGTACTTTATCTCTATTTAAATGTAAAATTCATAACAAAAAAGTTGTCGCTATCGTTTGTCTTGGAATGCTCAGACAAAATCCTCTCACCATAAACATTATATTTATGTTTTAATCATCATGACATGTAAAATACCATCATCCAAGAATTCATCGCCAATTTCAATAAAACCAAAGCTAGAATAGAAATTTCGTAAATATGTTTGCGCCATAATTTTAATTGAACTTGTATTATAATGTTCGGCAATAGCCGCAATACTTTTTTCCATGATAACATGACCATATTTAAAACGGCGTTCGGGTTTTGTAACAACAACGCGACCAATACTTGATTCTTCATAATAAAGTCCGGGTTTAAAAATACGAGCATAAGCTATTAACTTATCATCTTTAAAACCTAATACATGTAGAGCTTCAAAATCTTTACCATCAATATCACGATATACGCAATCTTGCTCTACCACAAATACATCACTGCGTAGTTCCAGTATATGATACAACTCTAATTTTGTAAGGTTTTCAAATGTTTTTACTTGTACGTTTAACATGTTTTTATTAGATATAATTTATTGTGTTCTGAATTTTTTATTATCAGGATTTAACAACGTTTTCAAAGTATTTTAATAAAAAGAGATAATGGATTATATATTGATGGATTCTCACTTTCACAGGAATTAATCCTGAACAATAATATCTTTAATATCATCCTTTCCAAATTCTGGCTGAATATTAACATGATTAATATCGTATTTCTTAAGCACCAAATCTTCAATATCATGAAGAATGACATCGAATTGAGAGAGTGTAATATCATGGTTAAAATCTATATGCGCTTCCAAATGAATTTCTTCTTCATTTAATTGCCAAACATGAACGTGATGTACATTTTTAATACTATCAAACGCATTGATCTCGGCAACAATTTGTTTAACAGGAATCTCGTCTGGTGTAAATAACATTAACACCTTTGTAGAACTTTTCAACAAGTCGAAACCCATCCAAATTAAGTAAACTGCAATAATAAAAGTTAGCATACTATCAACCCAAAATACCTGGAAGTATTTCATGAGCAAGCCTCCTATAAGAACTGCTATACTTGCCATCATATCTGTTAATAAGTGTAGATAGGCACTTTTCATATTCATATTAGATTTAGAATCTTTCTTTAGCAAAAAAACACTTAATCCATTAGCTACAATACCTAAAAGTGATAACCAAATAACAAGATTAGATTCAATATCTTCAGGGCTTTGAAATCTTTTAATGGCTTCTATAATTAATAAAATAGCAACAACAATTAGCGTCGATGCATTTATAAATGCTGCGAGAATCTCAGCACGTTTATAACCAAAGGTTCTATAAATAGAGGCTTCCTTTTTTGATAATTTATTAGCGATATAACTCACTATTAAAGAAAGAACATCGCTAAAATTATGCAATGCATCACTCAATAGAGCCAGACTGCCAGATAGAATGCCGCCTATAACTTGCGCAGCAGTAATAATAATGTTTAATAATATGGATATAAAAAGATTGCGTCCCCTTAGGTCGTGATGAGTGTGAGTATGGTTATGCGTATGCGAATGCCCCATCTAACAAGACAGTGGGATTTTATCGATTCTGTTTTGATGTCTACCGCCTTCAAAATCGGTATTTAAAAAAGTTTCTACCATTTGCAATGCCTGAGGAATAGCTGTATAACGTGCCGGAATACATAAAATGTTAGCATTATTATGCTGCCTTATAAGTTCAACAATTTCTTTGGTCCAACATAAACCAGCACGTACGTTTTTATATTTATTGGCAGTCATGGCAACGCCATTGGCACTACCACATATTAATATCCCAAGGTCAACTTTTTTATGTTCAACATCTTGTGCCACCGGATGTACAAAATCTGGATAATCTACACTATCATTTGCATCAGTTCCGTAATTATTAACGGTATAACCTTTAGATTCTAAAAATTCTTTAATAGCGAATTTATAATCTGTTCCTGCGTGATCGTTTCCTATTGAGATTGTCATAACTAATATATATATGGTAATGTTTACAAATTTACTAAACGAAATACTGTTAACAGCATTTTTAATGACTTGTTAATATCTTTAAATTATATTTTATAAAATTTCCTTGCAAAAGTATTTATTTTTTCCATTCGATAACATTTAGATAACATACAAATTAGTTTATGTAAATTTTTGGTTAAGTTATTAGCACTACAAAGTATCTTTATAAGACGTTTTTAATAAAATACTTATTAAAAAAAGCATGTTAATTAAGGTTATCAACAATTGTTAATAGCATTTATAAAAAGCTTCATTTTTAGCTTATTAGAATATAGAAAGTATGTTAATTAACCATTAAAAATTGATCAATAACTTAAATACAAAATTAATCTTAGAAAAGTTATACCGCTATTAACAAGCTATAATAACCACCATTTTTATTTTAAATTTTTAAAAAGAAAAAAGTATTATAATATATAATGTGAATAACTCATTTTTGTTTGATTTATGAATGATACAATTTGAAATTTTTTTATTTAAAATATGGTTTTATTAGGTTAATTTTTAATACGTTAAGGTTATTTAATCTTATAGGATTTCTGTTCGAATAGTCTATATGGATTTGATTTTGTTTTTGTTAGGGTATTGACAGTGTTTGATTGTTTTTCTTAGATTGAAGAAACCTTGTTGTTTATTTCGATGCAGTCCGTAATTATTTGGTATATATAAGGAGATGTTAATAAAGTTGCTTGACCTGGTACCTTGTTTATATGAAGTTTGTATTAAGGCTGTCAAGATTTCGTCTAGTCATGATAGAATGTTTATTAATTCATGTATTTTAAGGTAGTTTTAAACGAGTTTTAGATTGGATAATGGGTTGTACTCAGATTGTTGTATTCGTTTAGGAAACGTTATGTAATCTAGCTCAGGGCATGTGATTTTAGTTATGAACAGGTTCGGATTGATTTTTTTAATGAGTAGAGGAATATAATTACCAAATATTGGTATTTTATATATTTATTGGGATGTCGATTGGCTAGATATTTTCGTTCTTACCGTTATATGATTTCTCATGTAGTTTGAATAGTGCGTGTTCTAAGTGTCCAGATGACGGCGAAATTTAAGGGTTAATAAATGAATGAAAGAATAAAACGTGTTTCACTAAATGATATGTTGCTTATCATGACTACGAGGTTTATATGATATTTCGAGATATGGCTAGTTTGAGTTTAGCACAAAAAAAATCCCTACACAAAGCAGGGATTTTCATTCATCTATAAATGAGTTAAGATGTTATTTTTTATATTGAGCATTTAAAGCATCCAAAACAGTCTGCGTTAAATCATTGTCTTCGGTACCGTAAAGTACTGTAGCAGCTGCATCGCTAGTTCCTAAGATGTAAGTATATCCGTTTTTCTTTCCGTAGTCTTTAACGAAATCTTTTACTTTAACAATTAAAGTGTCAATTTCAGTTTGGAAACTCTGAGATAGTTGCTGTTGTTCAAATTGCATCTGTTGCTGAAGAATTTGTTGTTTTTCTTGAAGGCCTTGCATTAATTCCTGTTGTTTTTTACGAGAAGCATTTTTGGCATCAACTTGTGTTTTTTGAACTTCGAGCTGAAACGCCTGACCTATACTATCGGCTTTCTTTTTAAAGGCTTCTTCTTTTGCCTGGAATTTGGCTTCAACATCTTTTTTTTCCTGATAATCGTTTATTACAATTCCGTTATCTATAAAGCCTATTTTTTTTTCTTTTTGACATGAAGTAAAAACTAAGGCTGCTAATACTACATAAAGTATATTCTTCATTTTTAAAATTTTTAAAATCTGAACAAAAGTAATAAAGTAATGTAAGAATGCGAGAAATTTGATTTATTTTAAAGTATAAGCTTTATTTATCATTAATTTATATTGTTATAATAATTATTTATTGATTTTAAGTACATATAAGACGATTTAAGCGACTTTATTTATTCAGGCATATGTTTGGATTATGAGGTATCTAATCCTTTAAATATATCTATTAAAATAAGTTTTAGCTGTTTTTAATGATATATATATGTGAAGAAGCTTCTTTTGAACGTATAGCTTTCAAATTAGATAACAAACCAATGTAAAAACCTTTGATAGGATTCATTCTGCCATTCTTATATTTTTCTGAAAGTAGACTCACGTAAAAGGAATCGAAAAGCATAGGTTTAATATTAACGACGGTCATTGAGAATTTTAAAAATAATTTTGAAATGGAGTTTTTATCAAAATGCCAAAGATGTCTGGGAACATCGTAAGCTGCCCAAAAGGATTTATAATGTTTTGCATCATAACTTTTATAGTTAGGAACAGCAATAATTAAAACGCCATTTGGTTTTAATAATTTTTTTAAAAGTCTAATATAGTCTTCTAAATTCGGGATATGTTCTAGAACATGCCAAAGCGTAATAACATCAAAACTTCCAGCTCTAAACTTTGTTAATTCGTCGTTATTGAAGACCGAGTTTTTAGTTTTTTTATTGGCAATAGTTCGTGCATTTATATCGGGTTCAATTCCAAAAACTGACCAATTATTTTGTTTGGCAACTTGTAAAAAATCACCGGTACCACATCCAATATCTAAAAGTTTTTTATCATCCAGAGAAAAACTATTAATGAGTTTTACTTTTTTCTTAAGTGCAATTTTTCTAATAGAATGATATATGGTTTCGAATATATTTCTTTTAGAATCGGTATGTGAAATATAGTCGTCACTTTTATAATAAAGGGGTAATTTTTCTTCTGAAGGTTGTGGAGTAGTTTCTAAAAATCCGTACTCAGAATTTTCGATTATTTTAAATTCTTCTCCTGAAATGGAATGATCTTTTACAATAAATTCGGTTTGTTTATTTTTCATTTATCATGGATTCTGGAACAAAATTGTATCACGTTATAAATGTTTGTCAAGGTTAAAATGGTTCTAAAATGTGTTTATAATGAATCAAGGAAAAATGTTCCACGTGGAACATCTTGAAATTATCGACCCATATAAACCAATAAAACCGAAATATCATTTGGTGAAACACCGCTTATTCTTGATGCTTGAGATACGGTTGCGGGTTGTATTTTTTTAAGTTTTTCTCGAGCTTCAAAACTCATGGATTTGATTTTTGAGTAATCAAAATTCTCTGGAATTTTTACATATTCTAATCTGTTTAGCTTATCGGCATTGTTTTTTTCTTTGGCAATATATCCAGAATATTTTACTTGTATTTCGGTTTGTTCTATAACCTCATTGTCTAAATTATTGTCCTGAATATATTGTTCAACAGCCTTAAATTTTCGAACATCATTTATGGTGATATTAGGTCTTGAAAAGATCTTAAACATCTTATCAGACTGCTTGACTAAGGACGATCCTTTTGATTCTAAAACAGGATTTGCTTCTTCTGGTTTTACGCTTGTTTTAGAAAAGAATTCTACAAACTTCTTGGCGTCATTGTGTTTTTGTTCCATACGATGGAGTCGTTTTTCACTGGCTAAACCAAGCTCAAATCCTTTAGGTGTTAATCTTAAATCGGCATTATCTTGACGTAAAAGCGTTCTATATTCTGCTCGTGATGTAAACATGCGATACGGTTCTTCGGTACCTTTGGTTATTAAATCATCAATTAAAACACCAATATAAGCTTCGTCTCTTTTTAAAGTAAAAGGTTCTTGTTTATTGACTTTTAAACTGGCATTGATCCCGGCCATTAATCCTTGAGAAGCTGCCTCTTCGTAACCTGTGGTTCCGTTAATTTGACCTGCGAAATAAAGTCCTTTTATAAGCTTTGTTTCTAAGGTATGTTTTAACTGCGTAGGTGGAAAATAATCGTATTCAATAGCATATCCTGGTCTAAAGAATTTAACGTTTTCGAATCCAACTACAGAACGTAATGCTTTAAATTGAACGTCCTCTGGAAGCGATGTAGAAAAACCATTTACATAAACTTCACAAGTATTCCAACCTTCAGGTTCTATAAATAATTGGTGCTTATCTTTATCGGCAAATCGATTTATTTTGTCTTCGATTGAAGGGCAATATCTAGGTCCCAAACTTTTAATTCTACCATTAAACATAGGAGATCTATCAAAACCTTCACGAAGTAAATTGTGAACTTCAGGACTGGTATAAGTCATATAACAAGAACGTTGTTTTTTCAATGGTTTGGTAATGTCTAAATAAGAGAATTTTTCTGGTTGGTCGTCACCAGGCTGTTCTGTCATTTTACTATAATCTAAACTACGACCATCAACTCTGGGAGGCGTTCCTGTTTTCATTCTTCCCGAATCGAAACCTAAATCCACAAGTTGTTCTGTAATACCTGTAGCGGCTTTTTCTCCTGCCCTTCCACCACCAAAATTCTTATCACCAATATGAATAAGCCCATTCAAAAAAGTACCATTGGTTAAGACTACGGACTGTGCTTTTATTTCAATTCCTAATGATGTTTTAACGCCTACTACCCGATCGTTTTCTATAATTAAACCAGATACCATCTCCTGATAAAAATCTAAATTCGGAGTTCCTTCTAAAAGCAATCTCCAGTCTTCTGCGAAGCGCATACGATCACTCTGTACTCTTGGACTCCACATAGCTGGTCCTTTAGATTTATTAAGCATTTTAAATTGGATGGCGGAGGTATCAGATACGATTCCGCTATAACCTCCCAGGGCATCAATCTCTCGTACTATTTGTCCTTTCGCTATACCACCCATAGCAGGATTACAAGACATCTGTGCAATGTTTTGAAGGTTCATGGTAACAAGCAGTGTTTTGCTACCCATATTAGCGGCAGCTGCTGCGGCTTCGCTTCCCGCATGCCCTGCTCCTACAACAATTACGTCATACATTTCGTTGAACATAACTTCTTTTTTTGATAGTGTTCCACGTGGAACGTTTGGATAATTTAAGTGTGCAAATATACGTCCTTTCTGTAAAACCCTGATTTAGTTGAAAAGAATTCCTCAATAGATACTGTCAGAGTTTTTATTAAACCTACTTAAAAACCCATAGGAACCGTTATTGTTTTTATATACTTAAAGCGTGTCGATTATTAAGCGTGGCTAATGTGAAATTGTGAGTTCAAATCAAATCAAAGTTTAATCAAAAAGAATTCCTCGACGCTCTGCGTCGGGGTTTCCATTGAAATTGTCATTCCTGTATGGTCAGTGAGCGTCCGCCGGCCGGCCGGCCAGGTAGCCGAACTGAAAATGGGAATCTAAATACAAAATTTCGAATTTTGACCCCTTAAGGTCAAAATGAAACGGGCGAAACCTGTGCTGAGCCTGCCGAAGTATACCCCTATGGCTCTGCCTCGGGGATAGTTCGTTTCAAGAAATTTTTTATTTTTTAAATCTAAGTTTAGAATGAAACCTGTACCTAAAATTATAAACATACCACATTGAAGTTATCTCAAGGATCTTTCGTTTTAAAAAACTTTTAATCCTATTTTATCTATAGCTTTACTGGGATGCAGAAATGTATGGTTCGTTTACTACGAATTAAATTGAGTTAAATAATGGTTCTCTTTATCTCGCATTTCAGAAGCTTCTGCTTCCGTTTTATCTTTGTAACCACAATAATGAAGTACACCATGAATAATAACCCGTCGTAATTCTTCTTCAAAAGATACTGAGAAATCTTTAGCATTATCCTCTACCCGTTCCACAGAAATAAATATGTCACCCTGGATTAACCTTCCAACCGAATAATCGAAACTAATGATATCTGTTAGTGTGTCATGATTTAAAAATTCTACATTTAAATTATGTAAATAATCATCGTTACAAAACACATAATTGATTTCTTCTAATTTGAATCCCTCATTCGAAATTGTTCCTAAAATCCAATTGGAAATTTTATGTTCATCATCTAAAGAAAAATCGGTTTCGTAATTGAAGTTAATCATTATTCTGCTTAAAATATTCTTGCACTTTCTTTTTGTAAACTTGTTGCAAAGGTAAAGCTTGTCTGTTTAATATTTCGGTAGTTTTAAAATATTGTTTTGCAGTTGGAATTTGATTGTTGGTTGTATTATCGAAATTGTTCTTATTTGTTTTAGATTCTCGTTTGTCATCCTGACCTTGTTGAAAGGTAGCATTTTCCATCTTTAATAATTGATGTTTTAATTGCATCATTTTTTGAAGCGTTCTATTAGTAAAACCTTTATTTAATAAATCCAATTCAATATCTTCCATTTTTCGTAGCAGCTGATCTCCGTTTCCTCCTTTACCTTTTCCTTCTTTCTTTAATTGTTCCTCTAAAGCTTTTCGCAATTGCTGCTGTTGCTGATAAATTTGGTAAAGCATACCATTTAAATCTTCATTTGTACCTTCTCCTTCTCCCTGACTTTTCTTTCCATTTTTACCCTGCTTTTGTTGTCCTTCCTTTTCGCCGTTCTCTCCATCCTTACCATCTTTCTTCTTTTCACCTTTCTGGCCTTCTTTTTCTCCATCCTGTTCTTTAGGTTTACCCTGTTGACTTTTTTTCATGCCTTCCTCCATCTGCTTATTAAGTTCTTCCTGGCTCATAATAATATCTGGTAATTGCATATCGCCACCCTTACCTTGGCCTGGAGACATACTCATATTTTCTTGCATATTATCTAAAACATCACTTAAAAAGTCCGCTAAATTATTAGCAGCAGTTACGGCAAATTGTTGACTGGATATACCCTGGTATAATTGATTTTCGGCTAAGGAACCTAGCGCTTTATCAATATTATAATAAACATCCGATATTTCCTTGTTTACCTTTTCGGAAAGTTTTGGTTGTCGGAGCGATAAAGCAAACAAACTGTCATCAACATGTTCGAAATGTTCTTTTAGACTACTTTGCTTTCTTAAATAGGTCGCAAATTTGTTGTGGTTAGCTTCTATACTTTTAAACTGATTCATGAGTGCTTCCTGATCAAAAGAAAATAAGACTAAGTTATCTAGAATCTGACGTAACATTTCTATATCCTCCTGCATTTGTTCGCCACTCCCCCCTTGCATCGCACTTTGCATTTGTTGGCTCATCTTTTTCATTTTTTGAGCGGCTTTCTTCTGACTTTTTTGAGCTTTTTTCAAACTTTCATTAGATTTCTCATTTTTTTGTTGCTCCTGTTCTTGATTTTGTTGTTCTTTTTTCTCTCCATTTTCGTCCTGCTTTTCTCCAGCGTCTTGCTTCTCTTTTTTCTCTAACGCTTCTGAAGCATTTTCCTGTTCCTTCTTAATATCGTTTTCCTCTAATTTGTCTTGAGGAATATCAATAGGCTTTTTTAAAGCTTTACTTTCCTTTTTAAGCGCTTCGAGTTGCTTAGAAAATTCATCAAATTTCTTATTAAGTGCTTCTTGCTTTTTTTTCGTGTTTTCTTTTTTAGATGTCTTGGATAACTTATCCTGCTCTTCTGCCATTTTATTCAAATCACTTTTAAGCTTTTCCAGTTTTTTTTCAACATAGAATCGTTTGGTTAATTCTAGTAATTGTTGCAAACTTCTTTTTTTGTTTTTGTTTTGTTTGGCAAGCTCTTCTAATTTTTTTGTTATAACGTCTTCTTTATTTATTTTTTCAAGAAGTTTTTTTAATTCGTTTAGAAGTTTTTCATCCTTTTTAAGTTGTTCCTCATTTTCTTTTAAACGTTCCTTTAAATCTTCTTTAAACTCATCTTCTTTCAAATGATCTTTTTGAAATTCTTCAAGATTGTCTTTTAACTTTTTGTTGAAGTTTTTCATCATCTCGTCTTGTTGTTTCTGACGCTTGAAAAACGATTCTAACTTTTTCTTATCATTAAAATTTAAAGTTAACTTCTCGCGTTGTGTTTTCGTAAGTTCCTCCAACTTCTTATCCTGTTCCTCAAACTTATCTAGCGACTTGTTTAAATCTTTAATCGTTTTGCTCTGTTCCTCCAGTTTCTTTTGTATCTCCTCTTCACGCGTTCGTTTTCTATAGCTAAACACATGGCTTTTAACAGCTTTATATTTGTTAACTACATCATTATCAAACACTTGAAAATATAAATCGTAGGCAATACCATCTTCAATATTTAGATTATTTGGGAATGCACTAATAAAATCTGCAATGTTAGAATTAGAAATAAGAATCCGTTCATACGTTTTATTTTTTTCATTATCAGATGGATAGTATACCAATTGAAGCTTGCTAAATCCGTAATCATCACTTACCTGTCCATAGAAATATAGACTTTGTTGATCCATGCTATCAATTTCGACCTTCAAATCGATTTCTGGATATTCATCCTTAACAACGCCAATGCTAAATGCTAAATTCTCGTAATTCTTTAAGTTCTTATTACTTGTACTAAGGCTATAATCTAAATTGTTGTAAATACGCTTAGAGGCATTAAAAACTCCCGATTCGCCAGAAGAAAACGTCATGGTATCTTTCGCATATAAATGAACAGCATCAGTAGCCTTAGTTTTTAATCTCCAGATAACGTTTGTACCTTCTGGAACCATGGCGTTTCCGGTACTTTTTAAGGTCTCATCTTTCTTTTTGGTGTATGAGGGGTAATCCAAAATCATTTCAAAACCAAGTAGTGAAGGTACTTCTACAATACTTATATTGTAAGGTTTAGATGTTACATCGTTGGCAGTTAACTCGAATGTGATATCCGATTTAAGTTGCGAAAACACATACTCAAATTCACCCAAGCCTGTTTGTTGTAAGAAATAAGTTTCGTTATTATACACAATCTGTGCACTTTCCGGAGTAAGTTCGCCTGCCGTTCTTACCATAAGCTTAAAATCACTATTTTCAATGGCTTTTAAATGGTCGTTAACCACAAAAAATTGAAATGGCGCAGGTGGCTCGTATGCCGTTTGATAATGTACAACCCGTTCATAACTCGTACTAAACCAGTTCGAGTTACCCGATAAAAACGTGATTAGCAAAATTATGATCGGAATCGCGGCATACTTTAAATATTTTAAGTTGTTCTTAAAATTTACAGCCAGTTTAAAAGGAATGGGATGAAGCTCATGGGACTTCTGCTCTATACTAGCCATAAGCAATTCAGATGCCTCACTATTTTTATGGAGTTGTAAAACATTTAATAATTTATCATTAACCTCAGGGAAGTGTTGTCCGATAATTTTTGAAGCATCCTCGTAATTTATACCCTTTTGAATTTTAAATAGTTTAGCCAAAGGAATAGCAATAAACTTTATAATTAAAGCTATTACCACCGCTACAAACAACCAAAACATTATCGTTCTCGCCAGCGTGCCTAGCCACAATATGTGTTCAATGAACAACGTGAACAGAAAATATAATAAGCTAATAGCAAAGAATAAGATGGTACCCTTAAACAATTCGTTAGTGTAATAACGTCTAATAAAAGCCTCTAACTTGTCCTGAATGTTTTTAAAATGACTATTCATAGCATGCAATCCTTAAGTCTTTATAAAAAGAATTTTGATCTATAATTCAATAAGAAACAGAAATTATACTGTTAATAACTTACTAAACTACAATTTTATTTAGTACAGAGTTTATAATTAAGTGTTAATTGTATCTTTGCAATCGAATTCCCAAAGCAAGTTTGGGATACCAGATTTAATAGACTCTACAAGAATAAATTAAGAATTATTTTTAATAAAAATATGACTAAAAACGTTCGTGTGCGTTTCGCACCAAGCCCAACAGGACCTTTACATATTGGTGGTGTTCGTACCGCATTATTTAACTATTTATTTGCCAAAAAACATCAGGGAACCTTTGTTTTAAGGATTGAAGACACCGATCAAACCAGATATGTAGAAGGTGCAGAGCAATACATAATAGACGCTCTTAACTGGTGTGGAATGCCTTTCGATGAGGGGCCTTCAAAAAACGAAACATTTGGTCCATATAGACAAAGCGAGCGCAAGCACTTATATAAGCAATATGCCGATAAGCTTATAGCATCCGGGAATGCTTATTATGCTTTTGATACTGCCGAAACACTCGATTTTCATAGAAAAGATCATGAAGCAAAAGGTAAAACATTTATATACAATTGGCATAATCGATTAAAGCTAAGTAATTCGTTATCCCTTAGTGCAGATGAAGTAAAAGCCAAATTAGATGCTGGAGAAGATTATGTTATTCGTTTTAAATCACCGCAAGATGAAACACTTCACTTAACAGATATAATTCGTGGAAATATTAAAATAGACACGAACATTTTAGATGATAAAGTACTGTTTAAAAGTGATGGGATGCCGACATACCATTTAGCGAACATTGTAGATGATCATTTAATGGAAATCACACATGTTATTCGTGGTGAAGAATGGTTGCCCTCTTTAGCTCTTCACTATCAATTGTATAAAGCTTTAGGTTGGGAAGCTCCGGAATTTGCCCATCTACCCCTAATTTTAAAGCCAACAGGAAAAGGAAAATTAAGCAAGCGTGATGGCGATAAATTAGGATTTCCCGTATTTCCGTTGCAATGGGTAGATCCAAAGAGCAACGACCTTTCACGAGGCTATAAAGAAGATGGATATTTCTCTGAAGCTATGGTTAATTTCCTGGCCTTCTTGGGATGGAATCCGGGAACCGAGCAAGAAATATTTAGCAAGGACGAGCTTATTGATGCTTTTGATTTAAGCCGTGTTAATAAGTCTGGTGCGCGTTTCGATCCAGATAAAATCAAGTGGTTTAATCATCATTACATGCAGAATCAAAATAATAATGATTTAGCCCAGCAGTTTAAGTCAATTCTTGATGAAAAGGTAGATGATATCGATGTGAATTATATAGCCTTGGCTATTGGTTTAATAAAAGAACGCGCCACCTTTATATCAGACTTTTGGGATCTCGGCCATTTCTTTTTCAGGGCTCCTGAATCTTATGATGAAAAAGCCTCTAAAAAGGCCTTTAAAGAAGGTACTAAAGAATTGATGCAGGAATTGATTTCTATAATCAATGACATCGAAGATTTTTCGGTAGAGCATCTTCAAACTAAAATTAAAGGTTGGATTACAAGCAATGACATTGGTTTTGGTAAAGTTATGATGCCCTTACGTTTAGCTTTGGTTGGTGCTTTACAAGGCCCCGATGTTTTCGATATTATGTTTATGATTGGAGCAAAAGAAAGTATAAAACGTATAGAAGCTGTTATAGCTACTTTATAAGTTTTTATAAAAGTAAAAGCGGCTGAACTCCTGGTTAAAGGAATTCAGCCGCTTTTTTATATGTCAATAAAATGTAAGGTCTTTATTTCTATAAACCTCGAATCTAATCATGAAGTTCCAAGAGGAAATAGATACGCTTGTTTAGACGGTGTATTAGAGCTAAAAAAAGGATATAAAAAAAGAGCAAAAGGAAATTATAGCCAGATATAATAACATATAGCCTACATAGCTCTATGGTGAACCTAAATCTTTCAAGTTCTTACCTAGTATTTATCACATGTAAACCAGAGCTATTTCTTAAAAAACAATGAACACATTATAAAAAAACGATAGCACCCAAAACCAGCGTGCTTTGATGTCCTTTAAACTTACTGTTTCCGCCGGTGGTGTCCAGGTTTTCTTTTTCCAGTGTTTTAAAAATATTGGTGACACCATATAAATACTGAGCCCTAAGTTTTAACCGTTTTATCCCCACAGATGCGCCAATAGAGCCATTTATATTAAATCTGGAGATCTTTGTAATCTGTTCTGCTATTAAATTGATATAGTTATTTATAAAATAACCTTCTTGATCTTTATTTTTGAATTCTAAGTTACTGTTATATTGAAGTACCGGTCCTAAATCGATGGTAACATGATTTGGAATCACCTTGATATGGCCCAATAACGCTAACTGAACAGTAAGTAATTTATAGGCAATAAAAGTCTCTTCTGTACTGTTTATAGATGATCTACCCGAAATGTCTAAAGCATTTTCCGAGAGTTGCATACCAAAGCTTACATTGTAGAACTTATGAGGCATATGGGCCATTGTGGACAGGCTTCCCATAAAACCATGTCCCTTTTTTGTAATAAAATTGTTAGTATGTATATCGAATTGAGAAATACCACCTGAAATTCCCAGCTGATTATAAATTCTAATTTGAGCATTTATAACTATAACAAAACAGATAAAGAAGACGACTAACAAAATAGGTTGTCTTTTCATATCATTTTTAATGGGTTAGCACACAAATATAACGTAAATTAGTAATTCGATATTTTTTAACTTTTAACAGACATTATTATGAACTATTTTATCATTCCCGCAATTGTCTTTGGGTTTATAATTTTAATCTCCGCATTTTTCATTGTAAAGCAGCAAACAGCTGTCATTATTGAACGATTTGGTAAATTTCAAAGCATTCGTCACTCAGGCTTACAATTAAAAATACCCATAGTAGACCGTATTTCTGGTCGTCTAAGCTTAAAGATTCAGCAATTGGACGTTATTATTGAAACAAAGACTTTAGATGATGTGTTTGTACGTCTCAAAGTTTCGGTGCAATATAAAGTAATTCGCGATAAAGTCTATGATGCATTTTATAAACTGGACTACCCGCATGATCAGATTACATCCTACGTATTTGATGTTGTTCGGGCCGAAGTACCAAAGATGAAACTGGATGATGTATTTGTTAAAAAAGATGATATTGCTATTGCTGTTAAAGCAGAATTAAATGACGCTATGATTGAGTATGGTTACGATATTATAAAGACACTTGTCACCGATATTGACCCCGATTCTCAGGTAAAAGAAGCCATGAATAGAATTAATGCGTCCGAGCGCGAAAAAATTGCAGCACAATTTGAGGGAGATGCACAGCGTATTCTAATAGTAGAAAAAGCAAAGGCAGAAGCTGAAAGTAAGCGTTTACAAGGGCAAGGTATTGCAGATCAACGTCGTGAAATTGCGCGAGGTTTAGAAGAGTCTGTAGAAGTATTAAACCGTGTCGGCATTAATAGCCAGGAAGCCTCGGCATTAATCGTTGTTACCCAGCATTATGATACACTACAATCTTTAGGAGAAGAAACAAACAGTAACTTAATATTGCTGCCCAATACGCCTCAGGCAGGAAGTAATATGCTAAACGATATGGTTGCTAGTTTTACAGCCAGTAATCAAATAGGTGAAGCTATGAAGAATGCTAAAAACAATCCGAAAAAGGATTAGAACGAATAAAATAATTCTAAATATTTATGAATGCTACCTCGCTTTTGTGGTAGCATTTTTTGCTAAAAATAATCTTCTGAGTATATCCCGTAACAGACTTCGCTTAGTACAGGAGTTCGAAATATAGCTTTCCTGTTTTATAAGGCCGAGACATGAATTTCAATGTTATTAAAATTAAAAGAAAGAGACAATTATAACCCTTCGATCTCGATGCTATCTGGACCACCTCCCTTTAAAAAACTAATGCGTGTATACATATCTTGAACTATGGCTTTGTCATTCCTGCGAAGGCAAGAATCCGCTATTGAGTAAATTAAGCTTAATTATAATCTGTCGTAAGAATGGTTAAAGTATTAAAGCTATATAGTGCACTTTTTATGTAAGATGCATTATAGATACGAGTGGATTCCTGCCTTCGCAGGAATGACAAACAGCAGTTTTTTTATAGGGAGGAGCTAGTTTAGTTGAGTCATTAACTTGAAGTCTTAGAAGATTCACGTTAACTACGACTTTTTAAGTTCTGGGTCTTTGTTCTTTTTTTCTTCCTTGTCCTCAGTATTTTTCTTTTCCAAACTACCAGGAAAAGTCAACGACGTACTGGCGAATGTTGTTCCAAAATTCACGTTGGCATAATATACCTGATTCACAGCATCTCTCACCTGGTGCTCAGATAACTCTTTTAACGGATGAATGAAGACAGACCACAGAACACCATCTGAAACGGCATATTTAACATCTAATGCGGTATGAAAATTGGCAACCAGGGCGGCTTTAATTAGCTCATCACTTAACGTATTAGAATCGGTAATAGGAGAAATGATTCGCATTCTGTTATGATTCGTATCTGTTAAGGACATTATAGGAATTTCGTTAACCAAAAATTGCCAGGCTCCACTTGTTCCTTGAACAGACTCACCTACCGAGGAATAAATCTCATGTAATTTCTCGTTGGTCATATCTTGAGAAAAATTATAGAAAGGAACGATCAATAAGATAAGAAGCCATTTTTTCATAAGAGTGTTGTTTATATTATAAGTCGAAAATATAAAGAAATCCTTAAATATTTTGATTTCACATCAATAATAAACAGGTTTATTTTCAAATAAATATTTAGAAGTTGTTCGTACTAAGCCACAAATACACAAATCGAAACAACCTGTTTTCCGAAAAAAATGCGATAGACAGGAATGCCTCATTCGCGTCTCACTTTTTTAACTAGGACACCTTACTCATTTATTTTTTTGGGTACATCATAAGTTTAATAATACAGAAACTTCAATATAGAACCTCAGAACACTTGTCATTCCAGTGAAGGCAAGAATCCACTAAAGTGGTATGGTTTATTCTTTAAATGGAGACCTTTCTTTCCAGTCTTGTTTCGGATTCATTAAACCAAAGACCTCTCGAAGAATAAAATTTATAAAGCTATTAGTATGCTTCATATAAACAGTCATGGCTTCGGGTTTGGCTCCAACCGAGCTTTTAATTTCCATAGCTGTTCTGGCATAAACTATTGCAGAAAAGTTATAATCGATACCATATTTAACCATGTCATAAAGCATGTTTAGATACAATTGATTTTCGTACTGGTGTTTGCTATCGTAACCTAAAAAATAAGTTTCTAAATGCGGTCTGTTTAATATGAGCGTGAAGAAACCAATAAGCACATTATTTAGATAATATCCAAAAACCACGAAGTCATCTTTCAACTCAGATTTCAAGCTATAAAAGTGATTTTCAGGTAAAATAAATGTATTGAATCGAGCATTATTAGAAACATTTAAATAGAATTGGTGAAGTTTTTTGGAATGATGTCTAATATTATCAAGATTCAGTTCTCGACATTCAATCGTTCCTAACTTCTTTTTTGCCCGCTTATATCGTCTGCGGTACTTTTTGTTTAAAGAAGCTGTGTAATGTTCCATATTGCACCATTCAGGACGTTTTCTCATAATCATATTAGGCTGCACGGAAACCTTATATAGTCTATGAGCATTAAAAAAATGACTGTCCTGATGTATAGCATCATCAAGAAAATAATCCTTAAACATTAGGGCTCGAATGGTCTTACCCTGTCGTTTTTTAATATCTTGAGCAATGGTATTTAGTGCTGCGAATATGCTTTCTAAATAACCAGACGACGATATGTCCTTTTCGTTATAGAAAACACCGTGTTGTCCAGTATGGGTTAAATTTCCAACAACCAATATGTTTCCTTTTAAAATTTTAGAAACAAGATTTTTAAAAAAATCTTTAACACAAGAGACTTTGCTTTTCCTAAACATGTCCTTTAGATAGAGTTGTACACGCTGAATAACAGCCACACCAACCAAAAGCTCATTTCTAAAAACACCAACATAGTAGAGTTGGATATTACTTGGGACAGCCGCTTCCAAAGCCCTCAAATAATGCGTTTGTAAAAAGAGATCGTGTGGTACAAAAGGGTCCCAATCTACTGGGAGTTCTTTTGCAGAATAATAAATGTGAAATGTATAATCCAAGAGAAAAATAAAAAAGACCGAAAACTACAATTCTCAGTCTTTAAATATGTTAAAACTTTACAAAATAATTATGTCCAGCTACCAATAATGCCACCCATAACGGTTAGTGTTACAATCCAGTATCCACTGTTAATAAAAATGTACTTAGCACTTTTACGTTCAAATAAAGCGTTTGTACCAAGAATTGGAAGGGCAATTAGTACGCCCGTTATAAACCCATGAAATGCACCATGTTTAAATGTTCTATAAATAGTTCCATAATCATTCATCATGGCGTCAAAAGATGGTAAAGCCGTAGAAGGATCCCCATTAATCAAACTAAAAAGTCCCATCTGGTGAATAACGATACCAGGAAGAGCGGTAGCCAACAGAAAAGCAAAGAATAAAGCTAAACCAAAGATTTTAGCCATATTTCCACCTTTTATTTGCTCGTCGGTCATGCCTGCAGCTTGCATCCATGCGTTGCCAAATACCTTTGGGTTATACCAAATAAACCCAACGACCAATGCCGAAACCGCAGCAACAATAATTGCTGGAAAGTTTAATAAATCCATAATAGTGTTAGTTATAGTTAATTACATAAATATATGTAAAATAATAACATAGCCATTATTTTTTAAACGATTATGATTTTTAAACGACCTCAGCCTCAGCTACTAAAAGCTCATTTTTATCCTCCAGAGCTTTAGCAATAAATGCATTTATGGCATCATCTTTAGACAGTCCATTTTCCAATAAGACACCCAGAGTAAGCATCACGGCAATTCGTGTTCCTACTTTTTTAACAGCTGTGTTAAATAAAGGAGAGAGTTCTTCATACATAACATCTTTAGCTAATTCACGAATCTCTGTTTTTATCTTTTGTTGCTTTGCTTCCGGTAAATTGGTGTATTTTTTCCCTAATTGTTGGATAACATCAATAGCTTTTCTTTGTGACTGTTGTTTATTACCCTGTTGCTTTTGAGTATTCTGATTGGGTTTCTGATTTGATTTGGCATTGGTTTTTTTTGCCCAGGAATCTCGTAGTCCAACCGTTTTATTAAATACGATGTTTTCTGAAGTAGAATCGTTATCAATATTAAAATATCCCAAGCGTTGAAACTGGAACCGATCACCTATTTTAGCATCCTTTAAACTAGGCTCGACAAAAGCGTCAACAACTTTTAAAGAATTGGGGTTTATAAGTTCCATGAAATCCTTTTCAGGATGACTGTCTGGTGCTTCATCCATAAATAATCGATCGTATTCCCTAACCTCGGTTTTTATGGCATGTTTAATAGACACCCAATGCAAGGTTCCTTTCACTTTTTTAGAGGTGTCTTCAGAATACGTACAATGAATTTCAGTAATGTTGCCATCTGCATCCTTTTTAACGTGTTCAGCCTTAATAATATAGGCGTTTTTGAGACGAACTTCTCCGCCTAATTTAAGCCTGAAAAACTTATTTCCAGGGGCTTCTTTAAAGTCCTCTTTTTCGATATACAATTCACGGGAAAACGGTACTTTTCTAAACCCAGAACTAGCATCTTCCGGGTTGTTTTCTGCTTCTAACCACTCCTCTTTGTCTACCGGATAGTTCGTAATTACAAGTTTTAAGGGATTTAGAACACCCATAACTCTTGGAGCTATTTTGTTTAAATCTTCACGTATACAAAACTCCAGTAGTGAAACATCAATAACATTGTCCCGTTTGGCAACACCTGCAGTTTCTACAAATTTCCTAAGTGATCTTGGTGTATAACCTCGTCGGCGTAAGCCAGAAATGGTAGGCATCCTGGGGTCATCCCAACCGTTTACAATACCGTCGTTAACCAGTTGAAGCAATTTACGCTTACTCATTATGGTATAACTTAGATTTAGGCGTGCAAATTCGCGTTGCTTGGGTCTTGTAAGCTTTGGGTCAATAACCTGATCTAAAAACCAATCGTAAAGTTCCCTGTGGGGCTTAAACTCCAAAGAACATAAAGAATGCGAGATTTGTTCAATATAATCGCTTTCACCATGAGTCCAATCGTACATTGGGTAGATGCACCAATCATTTCCGGTACGGTGGTGATGTTTTTTTAAAATACGGTACATAATAGGATCACGCATCAACATATTAGGGTGCTGCATGTCTATTTTAGCGCGAAGAACATGTGTACCTTGATCGAACTCACCCTGTTTCATACGTTCGAACAGGTCTAAATTTTCAGCAACACTTCGGTTTCTGTAAGGACCATCCACTCCTGGCTGCGTGGGTGTTCCTTTTTGCTCGGCCATGGCTTCACTGGATTGCGAATCTACATAAGCTTTTCCTTCCTTTATGAAGGTAATGGTCCAATCGTAAAGTTGTTGAAAATAATCTGAAGAAAACAACTCTTTATCCCATTTGTAGCCAAGCCATGCCACATCTTCCTTAATAGCGTCTACATATTCCTGTTCCTCTTTTGCCGGATTGGTATCGTCGAATCTAAGGTTTACAGGGGCATCGTATTTTTCACCCAAACCAAAGCTAATACCAATGGCTTTGGTGTGCCCAATGTGTAAATAACCGTTAGGTTCTGGAGGAAATCTAAAGCGTAAAGCCTCCTTAGACATACCATTAGATAAATCTTCTTCTATAATTTGCTCAATGAAATTGAGTGGTTTTTTTTCTTCAGACATTTTTTCTGATTTATTTTCAAGTAAATAAACCCCAAAATTACGGAAATTCGAACTATTTTAGCCCAATATATTTAAGAAGCGTAACAATCCTTTGATTGCCAAGACCCATACTATAAATAGTATAAACTTCTTAAATATTTTAGCCATGGAAAATTTAAATTATGAATGCCCTAAATGTCGTAATAAAACGTATAAATTAGGTCAAATGAGAGCCACAGGAGGTACCTTGTCTAAGATTTTTGATATTCAAAATCAGAAATTTTCTTCAATAACCTGTCAACGTTGTTCCTATACAGAGTTTTATAAAGCCGATACTAGTGCATTAAGTAACATTTTTGATTTCTTTACACAATAATGGGAGTTATTAAAGTTGAAAATATAAGAGTATTTGCCTATCACGGCTGTCTTAAAGAAGAGACCAAGATAGGGAGTGATTATCGCGTTGATTTAGAAGTAACGGCCAATTTACAAACCTCGGCTAAGACAGACAGGTTGTCACAAACCGTCGATTACGTGCTTCTAAACAAAATTGTTAAGGAAGAGATGAATATAGCCTCTCATTTATTGGAAACTGTAGCCAGGCGAATTCTTGACAGAATCTTTAATGAAGACCAGTTGGTTAAAAAAGCGACAGTTTGGGTAAGTAAATTAAACCCACCAATTGGGGGGGATGTTGAAAGGGTAACGATAAAAATGACCGATAAGCGTAAAAAGTAATTTAAAATAAGGATAAGTTATATTTTTTTTTACTTTTGTAACCATTCTAATGGCGTCGTGGCCGAGTGGCTAGGCAGAGGTCTGCAAAACCTTCTACAGCGGTTCGAATCCGCTCGACGCCTCAAAAAACTCTCGAATTATTTCGGGAGTTTTTCTTTTATAGGACTTATTTGTTCTAATTTTTCCTTGTTTTTCTCGTAAGCTTCTGGAAATAGCCCTTGTACTAACAACAAAACTCCAAAACCAAGAATAACCAACGCTATTATTTTTTTCGTTTTAAAAATAAGACGTGGTGTTAACTTTGCCTTTAATCGTTTGGCGATTATAATTTTAATAAGATCGGTTACAAAATAAGACACCAACATGGTGGTTATAAAAACAATGTCTCCGTTTTCCGATGTCGTTAGTGTATCTCCCAGAACCATAAAACCTAACCAACCTATTAAAACACCAATGTTTATAAAGTTAAGAAGGAACCCTTTAATGAAGAGCTTGCCATAATCTTTTTGAATTTCAACTTTATGATACTCTTTAACAATAGCTCTAAAAGATTTGGAGGTTTTTATGAAAGAGATCACGCCATAGGCAATTAATAAGACCCCTCCAAACACCAAAAAGCTAGGATCATCACTTATTTTCCCTCTAAAATTATTTGTGCTATAAAAGGCGACAACAATAAAAATAATATCTGCCAGTATGACGCCAAGATCGAATGTTAGCGCACTTCTAAAACCTTTAGTGGCACTGGTTTCTAAAAGCACAAAAAAAACCGGGCCTATTGTGAAAGCCAGGATTATGCCAAATGGAATGGCCGTTACAATATCATCAAACATAACTTAAGAGAGGGTTTAGACAAAGTAAAGAAATATTTTGTAACAAAGGTTAACTTGTTTGATACAAAAAAAATAGCATGTGGTTTTTTAATCACATGCTATTTGCAAACTAAAATAAATTATGAATCTAATTTTTGACGAGTTTCATTCGCTGTTTGTTGCCCAAAGTTTCTATTTGAGCGAAATATACCCCTGCTTTTAAACGAGAAGCATCAATTTGCACCTCTTTGCTGTTGGGTGAAAGGGACAATACCTGTTTGCCAAGTATATTAAATATGTTTATTGTTGAAATAGTACTGTTTTTTGTTTTGATAGTCCATGCGTCTGTAGTTGGATTGGGGAATGCCCTGTAGGATTCCAGTTCGAAATCTTCTGTGCTCAATGGCGTTCCTTTATAAAAATAAAGATTGTCGTAATATACAGTACCCAAATTAGAGGTAATAATAAATTGAACAAAGTCATTTACTCTTTGTGGGTTTTGGCCATCGTTATTAGAGAATGCACTTAAAGGTACGTCTATTGAAACCCAGGACCCTGATACAATTGCTGGTATTGTGCCGGTATTAATAGGAAACTCGAGCGCATTAGTCTCCCCTCCGGTATTGTCCCAATTTGAAATTTTTAAATTAAAGACTTTACCAACCAGGTCTGCATTTTCTGTATAAAAATCCATATGAAAGTTTTGCATTCCAGTTGCCGTAGGGTCAAACCTGCCGGTTAAAAACTCAATACCTTCACAGCCCAGGTTGCTTACTTTTTTTGTTTCGTTTCCGCCGACCATCACGTTTTCTGTAGTTCCTGAACACCAATTCGTATCGAAAGTATCAACGCTAATATTAGAATATGCATCACTAAAAATTGAAATAACATCGCTAGCATTTCTTGCCGGAGGGTTAGGTGCCGCTGTAGCAGGACCACTCTCAACAATGGAAACGGTATAGGTTTCGGTTGTGGTCATATCTTGAGACGTAACCTCAACGGTGGCATCACCAGGTATTCCAGAAGCCTGAGTTATAACAGTAGTGGCATTGGCGTTTGTTGTAGTAACCGACGTGATTTGAGGCACGGTCACGGTTCCTGTTGGCACTTCATAAGTATAATCGGTTGTACCAGAACCAAAGCTATTTATGGTTTCTCCATCTACTTTTAAGTCACTTAAGGTCGCAACTTTGGCCGGATCTACGGCTGTTTTCCAAAAGTACATATTATCTACATATAAATCTATTGGAACCGTACTCCCGGGCCCATTGGCTGCAAATTTCATTTGTATCACGTTATTCCAGGTCATACCGGTAAAACTAGATTTTGGAATATCTACACTTGTCCATACTCCGGCAGTATGGTTTATGGTGACAAGGACTTCACCAACACCTCCGTCGTTAATAGGGCTTATCTGTATAGTCGTGGCTCCGGGGTCGGCGGTAGTCCAGATATCTACATGAAGAAACTCCATGGATGATGCATTTTGAGCAACGAATTCCGTACCCTGATAGTTGAAGTTTGGGTATGCCAATACAAGGTTTCCAGAACCTGTGTCGAATGCACTGTTTACCTGATTATGACCCGATTGGCTCCAGTTTGGGTCGAAGTTAGTTACGTTAACATTAGAATATTCGCCACTGAAAATGGATATAACGTCCCCCGCATCTCTTACTGGCGGTGTCGTTGGGTCGGTTGTTGGCTGAGCGTACCCAAAGAATACGCTTAGCAGTGTAAGTAAAAAAATAATTTTTTTCATGTCAATAATATTTAGTTAGTATTTGTTTTTCAGTTCATCTGCTTTTATTAAACTTAGTAAAAGCGGCTTATAATAAAGAATGTTCAACCCCTACAAAAAACATACAAGTTTTATGCATTTGTTGTTGTTTTCGATATAGCGGTAAATCGCTAACTTTACTGGGACGGTGGGGTTTTTGCAGGAATTTTTTTTGTTGGAATATCACCTGGTGTTGTGGTGATGTTGTGGTCTTTTCTTTTTTGTTTAATTATTTAAAAATCAATATATTATGATTTTTGAGTTTTGAAAAGCTATTTGATGGCTTTTCCTGTAAAATTATGGTCTAGACGTGCGCATTTAACGTCATTTACATGTAAATTATATTCAAAAAAATGAATCTAATGGATTAAAAAACAGCTACTTAATTAAAAAGAATTCCTCGACGCTCTGCGTCGGGGTTTCCATTGAAATTGTCATTCCTGTGTGGTCAGTGAGCGTCCGCCGGCCGGCCGGACAGGTAGCCGAACTGAAAACGGGAATCTAAATACAAAATTTCGAATTTTGACCCCCTAAGGTCAAAATGAAACGGGCGAAACCTGTGCTGAGCCTGCCGAAGTATACCCCTATGGCTCTGCCTCGGGGATAGTTCGTTTCAAGAAATTTTCTGTAGGCTAGATGGACGGACCCGTCGTTAGTTATATTCGGCACTTTCAACCAGAATATATTTTTGTTTCAGTACCATTCTAAATAACATGGTTTATTTATTAAAGTATTTTAAGATACTGATTGTGAGTTTTCAATATATTGAGATAATGGTATTTCTTTGTCGTTTTTATATCATTTTAGAGCCAAATATGTTCCTGTGGAATTTTGGCTTTTCATTCTTATCCCAAATACCCCAAAACGCCCCAACATCACCTTCATCGCCCACTTTCCAAGACTCATCAAAGGAAGAGAAGTAGAAAATGTCAATATTATCTTCTTTGGACCATTGCTGTGTATTGATGAAGTATTTTATAGCATTCTCATAAGATGGTAAAGCGCCATTTAAACCCATTCCTTCACTTGGCCAGCCTGTTTCCGATATGATAACTTTTTTTCCATTGGCCACCTTAAGAGCCTGATGAAGCATATCTTTCATGTAGATTAGGGAATATTCATTACTACAACCCTCCCAGTATGGATAACAATTGGCAAGAATTATATCACAGGCTTCTGTAATATTTGGCCTTTGCGTAAATTCATAATATGCATCTACGTAGCCAACTGGCGTATTGGGAAGCTCTTTTTTTACTTTGTAAATAAATGCCAAAAGCTCCTCTTCTGTTAAATCACCTCTATACATCACTTCGTTTCCTACGGCGGCAATATCTACATAGCCTTGTTTAGATAACTCGATAAGACCGTTAATTTCCCGATGATTAATTTCTGTGTCATTTCCGAGCCAGGCACCTACTAAGGTTTTAATGCCAAATTCTTTTGCGACTATTGGAATTAATTCATTGCCTTCGGTACAAGAAAACGATCTTATCCATTTGGTATATGGCTTTATAATTTTCATGCGCCGTCTAATTTGCTGCTCGGTAATTTGATCTCCGGGTTCCTGACCCTCTTCGTAAGGGCTAAAGCATAACCCATGCATACCACTTTTTAGTACCCTTTTAAAAAGATTTTCCAAACCTTTCTTGGTCTTATTATCTAGATTGGCTCCAGTTAAGGCCTTTATTTTATCTGATCTATACGACATAACTTCTACACGGTTTAAAGTTCTCCTCTGCGTTTTACTAATTCTGCTTTAATTTCTCGTGCTCTAGCTTCATTAAGATTATATTTCCACATGACCCAAATAGCAATGGCCGCGGTTAATGAAGGAAGCACAATATCGGTTATTCTCATACCCATTAATGCTTCGGCGGTTTGAGTCGATGCTTTAGAATCGTAACCTAGAAACTTTAATATGATTCCCGAAAAAACCAGAGCAAGCCCTTGTCCAACCTTAATCATCCACCAGTAAATAGCTCCAAAGGTTCCTTCTTTTCTTGGCATTCCGTTTTCCAATTCATCCAAATCACAAACATCTGCGGTCATGCTCATCATTAATGTAAACAAGCATCCCATACCAAAAGCCATTAGTGGTATTGGTAAGAAAATCATATAGGGGGTTTCCGGGTCGAATCCCCACCATTTAAGAATATAACCTAGTATTGAAATAGCCGTTGCGATTATAAAGGCCTTTCGTTTTCCATATTGATTTGCCATCCAGTTAATAATAGGAATGGCGATAAAAGCGGTATAGGCTGCTGTAGCAGCCGGAAAGAGAGCGACCCACCATTTTGAAGCGCTCCAATCCCCATCAAACATGTAAAAATTGATAATAAACACCCCAAATTCTGCAACAATTTGAAAACCATTGAAAACCAAAAACGTAGCTAAACATAATTTCACAAAAGGTTTATTGGTAAAAACCTGCTTGATACCTTTAAAGATTTTACCCATACTGCTTAATAAATTTCTAAAAGTAATATCTTCTCTTCCTTCCATCTTACTGGAATCGATTCCTCTACAGAATATTGCAGGCAATATTCCCAGAATGATAATCACTCCTCCCGCTATTAAGGCTATTTTACGTATGGCTTCAGGTTGCGATTCAAAAAGATTTTCATTGGGTATTAAAACATATAAAAAGGGAACCAACATCCATGCGACTTGTCCAATAATGTTTGCAAAGCTCATTAAACGTGTACGCTCGTTGTAATCTGAAGTCATTTCATACCCCAAAGCAATGAGGGGTGTAGAAAAAATAGTGTTACCAAAAATGAGTAAAACTGAAAACCCTAAAAGATACCAGAAGTTAAACATTTCGGGATTGGTTTCGTTGATTTGCCAAAGCACCGCAAACACAATTCCTGTAAAAAGGGCTCCTAAAAAGATATATGGTCTACGTCGACCCCACCTTGAACTGGTGTTATCTGACACATATCCCATAACTGGGTCGGTAATGGCGTCAAATAGTCTTGGAACCCCAACAATGAATCCAGCCAATAACGGATCCATTCCAAAGGCCTTAGACTTTAAAATAACAATAAAGACTCCTAAGATTCCAGGGATTAGATTGTTTATAAGATGTCCGGCACCAAAGGCTGCTTTTTGGCCCACAGGAACTTTATCTTTTGCTGCAGTTTTCAAATTTGACATAATCTTTTCATTTGGTTAGTTAAACTTCCTTCATGCTTTTGGAATTACAATAGTTTGAAGTGCCTTGGCGTCTATCGTAAAGTCCACAGCTTTACCGTTCATAAACAAGTTAATACGTTTAGGGATTTTTGTTTCATTAAAAACCACGACGATTGTTGTACCGTCGGGATTTATAGCTCCTGTGGCCATGAGATCGTTATCGGAGTTTTCAAGTCCGATTATTTTTGCACCCGGCCTGATATATTTACTAAAATGAGCCATAGTATAAAAAATAGGAGTGAAGTAGACTTCGTCGATATCGGGATCAACAATGACAGGGGCTACACACCAGTTCTTAAACCAATTTGGCCCTCCTTGTTTGTCTAAAACCATATTCCAGTCTACCCATCCGTCAACCCAGTTATTGAGACATCCTATAATGTCTCTTGCATATCGGTTTACTGGTGCGTACTTGGGATGCAGGTGTTTTTCGGCTTCCGAAGCCCAGTCCCAACCCCAGTCTGTGGCTTCTTTTCTCCAGTACCAGGCATCGTCTTTCCATTTTGGTACTTCAGAGTCGACACAACCTTCGGTTTCTATCAAGTATTTATCGGGAGCCTTATGGTGTGCATATTGTAGGGCTTCAGGGAAATAATCATAAGTACTTTCATACCAATGGATGGCAGTGCCATCAAAATATTTCGAAGAGGCTTCGTTTTTGTACATTTCATCAACCCATTCTTTTAGGCCAGCTCTGTTTTGATCGTAACCTAAAATAATTTTATCGCCATACCCGTCTGCTTCTAATTTTGGCCCTAAGTGAAATTGAACGAAATCGGTCATTTCCCTGGGAGAAAAGTGCATGCTCTCCCAGTTATTTCCATTTCCGTGAGGTTCATTTTCGACAGTAAAACCCCAAATATCAATACCATTGGCTTTATAGGCTTCCAGATATTTAGAAAAGAACAACGCCCAGGTATTGTAATATTCGGGAAGTAGTTTACCTCCCACCCAATGGTTATTATCTTTCATCCAGGGGGCTGCGGTCCATGGTGATGCAAATATTTTAAAACCATCTTCAGATATGGCCATGGCATCTTTTATCATGGGAATTAAATCGTCCATATCTTCTTCAATAGTGAAATGTTCCAGGTTTTTGTCTCCCTCTACTGGTGCATACGAATAATTGGTAAGAGAGAAATCACAAGAATTCATATGGGTTCTAGTTAACGAATACCTGGCACCATCTTTTGCGAAATAGGCTCTTAAAATAGTATCGCGGTTTTTTTTACTTAGTTTGTTTAGCAAGTAAGCAGACGATTCTGTAAAAGCGCCTCCAAAACCGGTAATGGTTTGAAAGGTTTGTTCTGGATTTAACTTAATAGACACGCTTACATCTGCATCAGGAAACTTCGTAATTTTCGTCAATTGATTGCCTTTAGCTGATGTTTCAAAGACTTCAACATGAAGTATATTTTCTGTATCCATACAACTCATGATTATGAATAAAAGGCAATAGAAATAATATGTTATGGGCTTCTTACTCATTGATTTTGAACTTTAATGTGTTATGCTAAATTCGGTTGGTGTTGGTGGAACCAACACGTCCTCCATAAGGGTGACTTTATCACCATTATAGGTTTTCGTAATTGGCTTTCCATCTCTTGTTAGTCCTTTAAAAATGCCTTTATCGACAAGGTTCCAGAGCGCATATTTGGCCTGGCCCTTCAAATTGATCAAGCCAAAGTGATTTTCTGAGCCCAATACATTTGCTGCATCTTTCCATTGTTCATCAAAAGCTTCAAAATAGAAGCAGGAAATGTTTGCTTTATTGGTCCAGTCTCGTATGAGTTCGTAATAACGTCCCGATTTATACTCATCTGTAGCTCTCGATCCATCTTTGCCGTAATGTCCGTTAGAAACTGTTGCCCAACCGGTTTCACCAATGTGAATGGGCTTATGTACTCCTAAGCTTTTCATGTAGTTGGCAACACTATCATACTGCGTTTTTGCAAAGACAAGTGCACGTTGTAGGGCAGACTCTATTTTTTCGCGATCAGTAAGGCCTGCTTCATTTGGTGGGGACAACCAAAATTTTGGATTGTAGTGGGAGTTATGCATGGGGTAGGTATGCATGGAAATATAATCCACCGCTTTGATTAGTTTTTCTAAATCTTTGGTATGATACCTGGTATCACCACCCCCCCATGAAGAAAAATCATCGGAACTGGTAATCCATAGCGATTTGGGAAGTTCCCCGGTTTTTTTTAATGTCTGTAAATGGTTTACCCATTTAAGGATCACCTTGGGGCGAACAAAATAGCTTGTCGCCCAGTTCACCATAGCTTCATTCCCAACAGCAACTATTTTTATAATATCGGGGTATGTTTTAGCCAAAGCTACTGCTCTTTCGATTTCTGCAGCATTGTTTTCACTTTCCACGTCATGATTAGGAGTTTCACCCGTCCATGCATTTTGACAATCAATCCAAGCTCCCAGCATAACATACATTTCAAAGGAAGCATCTTCTTTTTTTAATTCCCTTATAGCTTTTAGAATATTTGGCGCTTGCTGCAGTTGTACATTGTATGTACGTAATATTTTAATCCCCATTGCCGCTAAAATTTTCATGTCTTCTTTTAGCTGTGAAATGCTTGGTTGGATATCTCTGGATACTTGCCTGTAACCTCCATACGACATCGCTAAGTATTCTGGATTACCTAAAATATCCGCTGCAGTTATATGTTTCTCTTCAATCACTTTTTTACTTGCTTTTTTAGACTTATTTGCACATGCAATTGTTGCAATTAAAATGGTTAGTATTAGGACTATTTTTAAATTCGTTTTCATCTGTCTGCTTTTATCTTTTCAGCAATACAATTATCTGAGTGATCTGTCCTTTTCTTTTAAAAATGGATTCGGAAATTTGAGTGTCAAGACATAAATTATCGAAGCTCAATTGTTGGTCATTATTTAAAATAACTTCCATTCCCACTCGGTTCGAAAGTTTATATATTATTGGAACCTGGCAGTAGGTAAAACATAGTGAGTTCTCGGTTAATTCTACAACCTGTTCTTCTTTGTTTATATTGGTGAACTTAAATGTTTCAGGAGTCTTTAAAAACTCATTGGTTCTCAACAAGCGTGGGTTAAATGTAATTTTACCAGCTTCTACGAAAACACCTAATTCACCTATTCGACTTAGTATATCTTCTTTAACCTGACCTGTCATACCGGGTTGTTGTGCTCCCTTGGTTGCTGGTGTATGAGAATACGGGTCGGTTGGAAAGGCTCCATAAAGTTCTGGTGATTTATGTACACCTATACCAGCATCTATTTCATAATAATGATCTAAAAGCTTTCCTATTAGTTTTTCATTCTCGCCGGTATTAACGGCCAATAAACAATTTTCCTGAACAGCTAATAACAACTTGGAAACCATGTGCCAATAGATAGAACCTAAACCCTCGTAGCCAAAGAATGTTCCCGAACGTCCGGTGAATGATTTATGATTGAAAATCTCTTCGAAAATTTCGAGTAACAAGTTGGTATCCTGTTTTACAAGAGTTTTATAAGATGTTTTAGATAGCGTCGCGAGAACTTCTTTTAAATCATTGGAATTGTTTATGTTACCATTAAAATGATAATGTCCTAAAACATCTTTCTCAACAATACACGGGTTAATGTCTTGTTCTAATTGTTTTAATAAATCGGATTGCTTTACTCTATCTGAAGGGATGTTATTCTTCTGGTCAAAACGAGGTAGCTCTTTATCCGGATATAGAATATAACTGTATTGATCTTCTCTAAAAAGAGAGCTGCCTTTTAAACCATCTAAAAGAGCTAATGCTTCTTTTGGTGTTAGGTGGCCCGAACTTAAAACGGCGACCTGACCTTCTAGCATCTCTGGCAGGTACGATATCGATATTTCTTCTTCGTTTTCCAGAGTCATTAGGTTATATGCATGATACATCTTATCGGCTCTTCTGTTTGCTTTTATGGTGTGTTGTAAATAAGCTTTTGTGATGTGGATAAAGCTTAAAAGGTCGGTTTTGGTTACACTTGTTTTTTTGCCAGAAAAATGCTTGCTATAAATAGCCATTCTGTAATTGCTTCCCGAAGTCCCCAGCTTATCTAAGATCGTTTTCCGGTTTTTATTTGATATGTTTGATGACAGAAGGTGTTTATTTTCCTGTAGTGTCGACGTGACTTCAAGGAAAAAATGTTTAAGTTCTTCAGAGATTTCAATGTGCGTCGTTTCAGATTTGCTTATAATCTTTTCCAGGAAATTAAAAAAGCGATTTAAATAGTATAAAGTCACCATAGATACACCATTACCTACCAATGCGTTGTTAGCATCGTTCCACTCAGGCCTTTGAGTATTTAACCAAATACCACCTTCTGGAATAAAGTTTGATATCTTGGCCAGAACTGTAGCCAATAGTTTTTCTATTAGGTTAACTTTATAGATGATATTATTTTTATCACGTAATAAAGCACCATCCGCTCCTAATTTTTGTTTTGCCTCATTAATTTTAGCATCCAGGTCATGATCAAAATCAATGGTATCTTTAGGATTAATAAGTGTTTCTTTATAGCTTTTTATTTTATAAGGTATATTGGCATATACAAAGATATCCTGATCGAATCGTGTCTCAAGTTTACCCGGGTAGTGGTCTTCCATGAACTCCAGAAACTTTAATAGGTAAATGATTTGATGGTCGCCCCAATAGCCTATATAAGACCAGGGGTCGTTCTCTTCAATAACTTCCCAATCGAAACCATCTTTAGTAACCCGGTATGGATTATAGCCTTCAAATGTGGTCGCATTTAAAAACTTGTGAATCATACTTTCAATAAACTCCGGGTAAGCATGTGCAAGGGCCTCCCAGTTTTGAAAAATATCGCGCCAGTTGCCTTCATAATCTAATACTTTAGAACCGTTTATTTCGTTATATGTATTAATTGAGAACTTATTCCAGGGTCTGCTTGGGTCTCCATGTCTTCGACTAAATTTTAGAGGTAAGTATTCAAAACAAAGACGCTTAAACACATCGTCAACACTTTGCTCTGCCAGATCTTTTATGTCGTTAATAGTAAAAACGTCAGGTAAATTTTTTAACTGGTTTTTCTTTTCATTAAACAACAGTTTGTTGGCGTTTGCTATGTATTTATTGAAATCTGTCTTTTCGATTTGATAGTTATCATCAAAAATACCACCGCGCATAATATTAAATAGCGTGTTAGAGAAATGCCTGTTGTTCATTAATGGGTCTGCAGTTAACTGTAAACCGTCTGAAGCACCTATTAATTTTATCAGGTTTTCTGTTCCGGTATCTATATCGTATTCAACTATTTCTGAAATGTCTGGATAGTTTTTAATGGTTTCTGATAGCGCGGTTATACCAAACATGGATTGATTTATGTTGGCAATAAGCATCCAGTTTTTGTTGGAATTTGCTTCTAATTCTATATCTGAAGAAACGAAATAGGCTCCCTTTTCGGCCTTGACATCAACTTCCTGCTTTAAAGGTTTTTTATTTCTAAAATCGTCCAGTTGTGTAGATGAAATTAGATAGAGTGGGTTTTCAAGGCCGGTAGACCATGCCACATTGCACTTTAAAGATTCACTAGGCTCTGCTTTGTCTACAATTATTGCACTTAGAGCATATATACCCATACCTACTTCTGGTATAAGTTCATTTTTTTTGTAGGCATCGACTAAATTACTTCTGGTGTTTTGCAGGTCTGAAGTAACCCCAGCGGGCAAAATATTTTGTAAGCCATCTAATACGGTAATACGAACTGATGAAAAAGTATTGTTTATTAATGTCGATTTCTTTACAAAACCAAATCCACTACTTGAGTTCCACTGATACCTGAATGTTAAGCCCAAATCAACATTAACTTCCTCGAAAACAATTTTGTTTCCACAGGTGTTTTTGTATAGATTTCGAAATATTTTATAAACACCCATTTGTCGTATAGAAAAAGGTTCCCAAATACGAGTTTCTTCTTTTTTGTGAATTTGAAATATGGTCTTACTTCCTGTAATATCTGCAGATTCGGTTATTTTATCGTCTGTATAATAAGGGAACAAAGAAGATTCGGCGTTTTTTCTTCCTGCAGACACGCCGCCATTACTAGATATAAACATCCAATGATTCGAATCGCTCACAATACTCATAAAGAACGGACGCATGGCATCGCTGTTTGAGATCTTGTAATACGATTCGTTTTCAAAAGTGATTAGTGCTCCTCTAACTGCTCCATCGTTTTGAGAGCAAAGAGGTTCTTTTTCTTTATGTAGTAACTGTTTTTTCATATGATCTGTGGTATGAGTTATCTGCCGAAAATCATTTTATGATTATTGGCTAAATTTTAGTACGGCCCCATGATCTTTAATAATCAAGACCGTACACTACTTGTTTGTGATGATTTTTATTATTTTAACTTGAGATAACAATCATTTTTAATCGATTTTCAGTTATTTAATGTGTCAGGTCGAGCGCAGTCGAGACCTATGCAAGTTCAGAGAGACTTAACGATCTCTAGATGGCGCTCGAAGAGACATTTTATTTGTGGAAGTAGATATTATCTACATAAATATCGAATGGGTCTGTATTGGCCGATCCGTCGCCGTTAAACTGCCCGTCGAATTTAATTTGGATGACATCATCCCATACCATACCGGTAAAACTGGATTTTGGCAGGTCGACGCTGTTCCACGATCCTGGTGTTAAAGGAACTTCAATTAATACCTCAGCGATTCCTGTACCTGAACCTCCGTTAACGGGAGATATTTTTACTTGCCTGTCGGTTCCTGTTGGCACCCAAATATCGACATGTAAGAACTCCATAGACGACAAGTCCTGTGGATTACCAGAAAAATCGGTTCCCTGATAATTAAAGTCATCGTAGAATAATACGGTATCCGAACCACTTCCTGTAGGGTTGAAATCGGTAACAACTTTCATATGTCCAGACTGGCTCCAATTCGGATCGTAATTAATACCAGCTATATCCGTGTACGCATTACTATAAACAGAGGCTACATTGGCCGCGTCAACACTCGGTACTGGTGCATTTGTTGTTGGCTCTGTGGTCGAAGACGGGCCGCTCTTATAAAAGTAAATATTGTCTACGTAGATATCGAATGGGTCTGTATTAGCCGATCCGTCGCCATTAAACTGCCCGTCGAATTTAATTTGAACCACATCATCCCATACCATACCGGTAAAACTGGATTTTGGCAGGTCAACGCTGTTCCATGATCCTGGTGTTAAAGGAACTTCAATTAAAACCTCTTCGGCTCCAGTTCCTGAACCACCATTTATAGGTGATATTTTTACTTGTCTGTCGGTACCCTCTGCGACCCAGATATCTAAGTGTAAGAACTCCATAGACGACAAGTCCTGTGGATTACCAGAAAAATCGGTTCCTTGATAATTAAAGTCTTCAAAGAACATCACGGTGTCGGTACCACCTCCTGTGGGGTCAAAATCGGTAACGACTTTCATGTGTCCGGATTGCCCCCAGTTTGGATCGTAGTTTATACCAGATATGTTTGTATAGGCATCACTATATACCGAAACAACATTTGCTGCGTCTTTATCTGGAACGGTCGCGTTTGTAGATGGAGCCATTGCAACAGGTGTTTCTATTTGTGTGATATCGTCTATATAAAACTTACCAGATGCGGTACCTGGGCCATCAACAAACATGGTAAACCTTGAATAACTAGCGTCCGAACTGAACGTAAATAGGATTTCTTCCCAACCCGTACCACCATGATTGGCAGTAGTTTCCACACTTGGGCTGGTTCCGGATTCAAGTTTTAATAAAACACTAATAGGTGTATTAGACCAGAAGAGTGCTTTGACCGTTTTTAATGTGGACAGATCCAGGGCTTCCCCCAAATCGAAATAGAACCCTTCAAAGGTTGCTCCGCTATTAGTGATTTCACCCACTTGAGAGGTGCTGGTATTGGCTCCTGAAGAATCTGGATTGGTAACTAAAGCAAAGGCTGCCCCTCCAAAAGTAACAGCATCATATTTTGTATTTGTGCCGTCAAAAGAAATAGGTAATGAAGCTATTTCAGGAATTAAGATGGTAATCTCATTTTGAAAAACATCGGAAGCTCCTGAAACGTTGGTTGCTTTTAGATTAATAGTATAGGTGCCATTTTCGTAAGTCTTAACAGGGTTAATTTCTGTTGAGGAGGTACCATCTCCAAAATCCCATTCATAGTTATTCGCATTTTCTGAGATATTGATAAAGGTTACGGTTCCGGTATCACTATTTGTTGTATACGTAAAGTTAGACTCAACCTTAGGAAGAACAATGTCATCGTCTTCGCAAGCCACAAAGGACAGTGCAAATATGAATATCGATATATATTGAAGTGTTTTAATTAATCTTTTCATTGTCTTATTTTTTGAGTTAGTTGCTTCTATTATACACACGTACATAATCCACTAACATGGTTTGTGGGAATGTGGTTTCTGCATTTGGAGCTCCGGGAAGATTGCCTCCCACAGCTACATTTAGTATAATGTAGAAAGGACCGTTGTTAAATACCCATTCTCCTGGAACATCTTCAGGTGTTATTTGGTTGTATAATACATCGTCTACATAAAAGTTGATGTAATTCGGACCCCATTCGATTCCAAAAACATGAAACCCAGTATCGAATCTATCATTTGTCAGTTGATACGATTTACTTACGGATTGGCCACCGGAATACCCTGGGCCATGAACAGTACCGAACATTTTAGAGGGTTCGTTTCCCAAATATTCCATAATATCTATTTCGCCTATTTGTGGCCAAACCTGAGTTCCGTTAGAATCGTCCCCCAGAAGCCAGAATGCCGGCCAAATACCTTTTCCATAAGGGAGTCGTATTCGGGCTTCATAGCGTCCATAAGTTTGTTGAAACTTTCCTTTGGTTAAAAGTCGTGCTGAGGTATATGATGACCCTTCGAACGGCTCCTGCCTTGCGGTGAGAATAAGTACCCCGTTTTGAACCGTTACGTTTTCTGCGCGGTCGGTGTAGTACTGCAGTTCGTTGTTTCCCCAACCGTTTTCTCCCGTGCCTATATTAAACCCCCAAATTGTAGAATCTGGAGTACCGTTGGTATCAAACTCATCTGCCATAACAAGTTGTGTGAACGTGGCAATAGTTTGCGTATCATCTGTTTCACAGCCAGATATCACTAAGAGAGAAACCATGAAGAAGATTACAACGAACACCTTTTCTGTTCTTATTTTATATATATACTTTTTATTCATCTTTTTTCTTTTTAAAATTTACGTTATCCAGCTTATTCTGTATAGAAGTATATGTTATCTAGTATAAAATCGGGACCGCCTGCCAGTATAATGGCTCCTAAATTGTTCTTTTGACTAGTAAGATCGCCACCTAGAGGGATGTCTATAGAGGTCCATTGACCTTGTGTCAAACCTGAAGCTGTAAACCTGAAATCCTTATCGTCGCCATCTGGGAAACCTGTGAAAACATTCGTTTCTATTTCTCCATTCGTACCGATATCTCGTATTTGTAGTTCTACACTGGTATCGGCTTGTTGCGTGTAAATATCAACATGAAGGTGGCTTAAAGCCGATGCATCTACGGTATTGTTGAAAATAATACCTGTGAAGTTATTGTTAACATATATTTGAACGCTATTTCCATTTAAAGATGCTTCTGTGGTTTGCGTTGTAGATCCACCAAACCCAGGATTAAAATTGCTGGCCGTATCGGCGACATAAGCGTCGCTATAGATGGATTTAACGTTTGCGGCAGGCCGCATAGGTACGGGGGCTGGAGGTAGCTCTCCACTAGATGTTATTTCTAAAGAACCATTGGCTGCTACACCTGCCAGAATTGCTGTTATTTTTGCGGTTCCTTCGCTAATAACAGAGACTAGTCCGTCTTCATTTACTGTAGCAATGTTTGGGTCTGATGATGTAAAGGTGAAATACGCGGGTGTGGCATTTACCAGCACGTTGCGTCCATTTACGTTTGATGTCTGTGTAAGGCCACTTGCTGCTAAATCTATTTGACTGCCGTTAAACGATTGTTGTGTAACGTCCTGTCCATTTAAAATAGTAGGTTGAGATTGCGCTATGGTTCCCAGTTTTTCAAACTGAACCTCATCTATCCAAAACGTATAACCTACCTCACTGCCTACTGGTCCTATACCTCCTGCAGAATATCTTAACATGCCACGTTCCTGGACAAGTTTGGAAGCGTCTGGAATGGGAACAATATACTTTACCCAATTGGTCGTTATATCAATATTTGTTCTGGTTGCAATATATTTGTTTTCACCAAAATCTTCACCAAAACCAATTTCTCCTATAGTAACGGCTTGAGATGCTTTGGCCCAAAACGTTAAAGCATCGAAACCTGTTAAATCTCTACCAGTACCTGCACCGTCTATTCTAAATATCGCTCCAGCGTAATTACCATCAGGATCGTTGGCATTTGGTACATCAAAGCGCATAGAAGCCGAGCCTTCATAACTCACCTGATTGTCTACAGACCAGGCTGTTGGTTTTGAGCCACCGTATGGAAAGTAAAAATTGGTTCCCAGACCAACAGGAGTATCTATAAATATCTCTGCTGTAGAAGGAAATGTTGCAAATACAGCATCATCTGATAACTCTCTATCACAGCTTACTACGATGGAAAAAATGAATCCTAAAAGAAGCATTGTTTTTCTATATGTGAATTTTATATGTTTCATTGTCATGTTGTTTTATTTGCCAATATTGATGTGTACATACGTTCTAATCTCCCATTCACTTCCATTATCAAATCCTACTGGACTTATTGGAGGTATGGCCGGAAACGTATTAGCGGGAACTGCGGTTGGTGAATACCTCGGAGAATTTTCGTCTAACGATCGCCAGATTCCCCGAATACCTATCTTGGTATCGGGAAGGATAAACCAGTCTGGTTTTCCTACCGACGTAGAAATATCAATCATGTTTTGTACGGGGAAAGTGAGGTTAAAATCGCGATGGTAGTCGAAAGGTCCCCAATCGTTAACTTTAAAACCGAATTCGAATTTCCACTTTTTGTAAATCATTTTGATATCGGCTCCAAAACGTTCAATTGTTCTGTCGCTATCACCATTTGCCTGGGCATTGCCTCCATAAAATTTTCCAATAACACCAAGATCTGGGCTTACTTTAGAAACAATACGAGAGTTTAACTCCCAAAGGTCTTGAGCTGGCGCCGATTGAGGGAACGCGAAAAACGTACGATTTGCTAAGAAACCAATATGAGCATCTTGTGCGGTTGGCTGGTGTCTGAATACAAAACCTATGTTGAATGCCAACTTTGAATCCTCAGCGCGGTCGTTGTCCCATTCATAAAACCAGGAACCCGGCGTGGGGTCGTAGGTTAATAATAATTCTCCGGCAGTAGTTTCTCTATTTCCTCTTACAGCAAATGGATCGTCGATGAAGTTTCTTAATCTTCCTGGAGCGGAGATATCATTGGGCATAGGGTCTACCAAAGGTTTTTGCCAAAGGAAATTTGGCGCGATCTGCCAGTTTCCTACGGTATAGGCAAAACCCGAAAGTATATTGGTTTGGTTTCCACTTCCCGAATCTTTAAGTTTCCACCCGGTGAATGTCCTTGTAGCATCAGCCCCACCATTGGCTACCAAGCCCATGTAGGCGGCTTGTGCATAGAAGTTAAAGCGCCCTTTTTGATAGGTTATTTTAGCTTTTCCTCCCCAATTATCACTGGTCTTTATTTTATCCTGATAAACAACGTAGTTTCCTGGGCCTCCTGTTATATCTTGGAATGTACTGCCGTTCAATGGCTTTCCTCCCCAAATACCACCCAAGGAAAGACCGAGATTTCCAAAATCTCGCTCTAAAACCAATGTCGCACGCTCTGTGGGCCAGGGTGGAATTACACCACTTCGTACTTGATTGGGATCGAGAATTCGTCGACCGTTTTGGTCGAATTCTAAACTGGTGTCTAAGTCTCTATGATAAATACCAGTAATGTCCCAGTGCTTGAAATTTGTTCGATATTTTAATAAAATGGTAGGGTTAGCTCCCCACCATAATTGTGGACCAAATGCAGCCTTTAAACCTTTTAAGGCCTTTTTTCCATCAACCTCCATACCTAATATCTCTCCGTTATAGATATCGAGGTTAGGGCCATAATTTGCTTCCGGATATAAGCCAAAAAAATCGCCTTCATAACCCCAGTGATAATGGCCGGTTCTATAAAAACCTCTAATATCTGCATGTTTTGAATTCCATTCAAATTCGGCATTATAAACACGTACCCTGTTAAAATCATTAATTTCAACATCTAAATCGTTCCCGGCTTCAATACCTTGAACGGTTATTGATCTTCCAACATTTTCATAAAATATTTCATTGATAGGGTTTTCTGCGACGTTACCAAGAATGTTAAAGTTGACCTCGGCGCGCATGTTTGAACTTGGATTACCTGCAATACCAACATAGTAAGATTCCATATGATCAAAACCAAGTTGATTTGGGAAGGCATTAGTATTTGGATCTTCGTTTCTTGGTGTTGTTATTAAAGACCCTCCGGTATTGAAGGTTGTAAATTCTGCACGTAAATTGCTTAATCTAATTTTACCAGTACTATTTGCTCCAAGTGCGGCTTTATCGCCTCTTGCTCTAAGCACGGCGTCCATTAACTCTATATTACTGAAATAATTCTCAACAAAATCGGATGTCACGTCTTTAGCATACGGATCCAGGCTATGAGCTTCTTTTAACGCATAGTATGCTGCTCTTGGATATAAATCATAAAGCCCCCGTTCATTTGTTGGTCCCTTGGCGCAAATACCAAACCATTCTTCATTCATATTATTTTCTCCTGGGTCTAAGTCGAGGTAGTAGCCTCCATTAGACCAGGATGCGTTAGTATCATGAATATCAAGGTTTTTAGTTTGACCGAATTTCCACCATCCATCGCTAAATTGGAAGGTGAATCCTCCAATCGAATTCCCTGCTTTTCCTAAACCTGCTGCATTTTGGTAAATTTCTTTCCAATTTTCTACCATGAAAAACGCCTGCATTTTTTGATCTTCCTGATTGGCCTTAGCATTAAAGGCGTCTGATCCGAACTCGGTAAACATTATAGGTTTATTCAATTCTTTTTTAACTCTTTCAAAGGCGTCCCCAAAAGACTTCCCACGGTACATGTTTACGCCATAGACATCGACGTCTTTACACTCTTCTGCAATGATATCTGCAAATAATAAATCTCCATTACAGATGGCTACCGGGTGCGATGCGTCTATGGCTTTCATTTTAAGCACAGCATCATTCATTAATTTATACATAGGCCTTCCTCGCTTTTCACCTACTTCTCGTTTTTTCTCTTCTTCATCTGGGAAATCTTCGGTTTCGGCGCCTGCCCAGAACAGACCATAGTTATTTTCATTTCCTAAAAGGAACATTAATAATCCGGGTGTGTTTTTATAGGTTTCTGCCATTTGAGCAACCTCAGACAAAAGAAGGTTTTGGGTTGCGGGATCTCTGTAATCGGTAACAGCAACCCAGGCTCCGTTAATTGTTAACCCATATCTACCAAAAGAGTGGTTGAGCATGGTATAGATGCCGTAATTTTTGTAGATGTATGTTATCCATTTTGGTTGTACACCTGTGTATTGCCTTATAACGTTTACGCCCATGTTTTTTAAGAGTCCCATTTCGGTATCTAACGCGGCTTTAATGACATCATCTGGCTGTTTCCACAGACTGTAATTGAAATTGGTACCTATTGGGAAGTAATCCCAGTTCATACCATTGATCATGAAATCTTTTCCATTAACTACTAATTTCATGCCTTCCTCATTACTTACTACAAACACTTTATCGGATTGCGCGAAAGTGGTCGTGATGAATAAGAAAAGAACTAATCTTAAAAGAACTTTTTTCATAGTTTTATTTGGTTATTGAGTTAGTCATTAGTTTATATCTGTAAAATCTTATTTATAATTCTTGTTTGTTTAAGAATTTTTAATGAGCGGTTCGAAGAGGTCTTTTGGAGTGAAATAAAATTACTCTAATTAATTACGAATTCTTTAAAAAACACCTCAACAAATAGCATACACTTTAAAATATTTTATCATTTGCTGTGAAAGCAATAATGTTTTTGCGTTTTCAGATCGGTATTATTTGCAAAAATCGATGGCCTACTATTGGGAAAATCTATAAATGTTGTAGTGCTGTATAGGTTAATGAGTTAAATGTTGTGTTGATCTAATTCTTGATTTTGAGTTCATTGCAATGAAATTGCAACGAATAGGGTGTTTATGTGTATATGTTCTATGCTTGTTTTTAATATGTTAGGCTTAAAACGCGGTTTAAATTTTATAATCTTAGATATGCTTTCCTGTTTGGAAATGGAATCTGTGCGAATTGATGTGTTGTGTTTTGAATTGGTCATGGAATTTAATTTATATAGGCATGTAATATAATAAATTAAAAGATTTTTCTTACATGAATAATAATCGATTTTTCCTTCTTACTCAGGGTTTGTTCTCGAATTTTCAAGTGTTTGTCTTTGCTTCACAACCATCAATAAGCCCCTATGCCCTACTTTTGTAAACACTTTCCATGGTTCACCGAAAGAGGAAAAATAAAATGGGTTAATACCTTCCTTTCTTAGTTTAGTATTTTCTAATTTTTTGGGTTGTATGCATCTGAGATCGTACTAATCATTGAAGTAAATAAACTACCAACCCCAAAAATGTAGAATGGGGTTGGTAGAAATATTAACTACGGAACTCCATATTAGCCTCTATGCTAAACCGATGATACCGCTACTATGTAAGAGTGGATTCAAGTGTTTAAACTCATATTAAGAAACCTTTGTGGTTGACTTTATTTTATTTCTTGAAATAATGGCTTGCTTGCATAATACGAACAGTTTCTAATCCTGTATTGCGTTTCTCCAAAAATGATTTTTTTTGAATAAAAAAACATCTAAAGACACGGTTGTTTTGTTGCATATGTAACAAGGAAGCATTGCGAAGTCAGAATGTTTTCCTACTTCTGTTTCCGTACTCTGGTGATATCTCCAATTTAATGGATCTGGTGCGCCGTCATCATTAAAATCATCTTCCCAAACTATTGATATGAAATTGGTTGTAAATTCGTTAGTTGCCTTTGCTTCGGTTGTTAATGTGAACCACCAATCGAACTCATCATTTCCGTCGGTAGTTCTTTGTAACATTTCTGTTGCTGTTTGGCTAAAAATTTCATACTTATAGTTTCTTGCGATGTAATACCTCACATATGCTATACTTTTTAATGAGATTGTTACAACACGTTCTGGCGCGCCCAGGTTCCATTGTTCTGAGTAGTCGCTAAAAGGATCGTTCAAGACATTTGTGCCATTAACCATTATGTCACTGAGCCCTTCCATTTTGTGGATTAATAGGGTATGACTGAAAACTAATCCTAATATGTCTATTATTGGCTTATCATTTGTGCTATTTACGATATGTATAAATGTACAGCCTGTGTTAAAGTTAAAGCCGGATTCGAAAACTGATCCACTATAGCCCCGGATGCCATTAAACCCTACAGTGACATTACCTTTACTACGTTGTATACAGCCAAAACCGGCTCCTTCTTTATCTATATATTGTATTTCAAAAACAGATCCTATGTTATTTTCAGCTACGGTACTATAATCTGCTAAAAAACCATACGAATCTTTATTAATATGCTCCTCCCGTTCGGTGCTGGTTTTATTAAATTTATATTGAAATCTAAACATCCAGCTCCATGTATTGTTTAGTTGTTGATTAACTATTGTGCGTACTGTATGATCTACTTCCGTCATGCCTTTACGTGAAATGAAAAATATTTCCGGAATTTTAGAAAGACAGTGTCTCATATAGTTTAGTTTGTTTGAATTACATTAAAATTAGTCACAACACTTATCATATCCTCATTTTTTACCCCAACAAAAAGCATACATCATAATTAAATAGGTATATTTTTAATAAAATATTAATGTTTACCAAGTGTTACTGGTGGGCAATATCTAAAAAAAAATTGTTAAAATGTACGAAAAAACACCAATGTTGTGGTATTGTATAGGTTAAAAAAGGGTGTGTTGTACTACCTAGATTTCTAAAATGTAGTCTGTTAGGCTAGATTCGTGAGGTAAATTCATTTTTTTGCGTAACCTGTAGCGTTTAACTTCAACACTCCTTGCCGAAATATTGAGTAAAGGGGCAATCTCTTTAGAGGATAAATTGAGCCTTAGATAGGTGCATAATCTCAAATCGTTCGAAGTAAGTGAAGGGTGCGCCTGTTTTATTTTTTTAAGGAAGTCCTTATCGGCGTTATTGAATGCTTCTTCAAATACATGCCAGTCATCATTGTTATTTAAGTTTCTGTCAATAATTTTAATAACATGTTTGATGTTTTTAGCATCGTCGATATTCTGTAGCTCTTTTTTTATACTATTTAAAAACTCATTCTTTTTAATGAGACTCATTGTTGAAATACTAAGTTCCCGATTCTTATTTTCAATATCTTGCCTTAATTTTTCGTTGTTAAAATGCATGAATTGTTGTTTGTTTTCCAATTCTTTTAACTCTAATTCTCGATTAGTTTTTTGTAATAATGCTTCCTTTTGCTTGTTATAATATTGTTTGTAAATGGTATGCATCATTAAAGAGAAAAGCAAAAACAAGATCACGTAGGTAAATAACATAATATTGGAAAGGTACCAGGGCCGTTCTATTCTAAAATGATAGGATGCTACGTTTTTGGTAAAGGTGTTTCCTACTTTGGCCCTAACTTGAAAAGTATAATCTCCAAATGGTAGATTTTCGAATAGTGTACTGGGTTTGGACGACCAATCACTCCAATTGGGATACATTTCTATCAATCGGTATTGATACTCGGTGTCTAGATACTTATCAAACTCGGGAACACTAAAGGTAAATGCAATATTATTGTCTTTATTGACAAATGTTCCAAAGTTACTTTTATTTACAATTTTAGGGTTTGAAGATATGCTGTGTTTTGTTATAGAGTTGATGGAAATAGAATAAGGTTTCGTCGAGATTTTATTAAGGTCGATAAGCACAAAACCTGTTGAAGATCCAATGAGGTACTTTTCATCTTCTAAGTGAGAGATGTTTTCGTAACCGGTTAAACCTCTTGGGAGCAATTTTGAAAATGGAATTTTATACACCCTGGGAATACTGCTTAGCTTACTTGGAGCAATATAATTTATATCTCTTTTTGAAAACGACCATAATGTATTGGTTTCCTTTTTAAATTCTAGCCTTCCCGATGTGTATTCTTCTCTGGAAAATAAAGCGCTTAAAACAGTATCTTTTAAAAATGCATCGCCTGTTTCATTATACTTTAAGACACCTTCTCTATAGGTGTAAAGTAGAGAATTGTTATATTTTATAATACTGGAATTTAATTCTTTAGTTAGATCGGGGTGTTTTCTAACATTGAGAGCTTTTAAATATTCTTTATCTATATCAATTATAAAGACACCTTTATATTCGTGACTCACAAAAATTTGATTATTATAAATTTCAAAAAACTTGCTGGATAGATCAAACCCCTCAAGTTTATTCCTGAAAATCCAGGTATTGTTCTTTTTTTGAAGCACATAAAGGCCATCGTAATTCCCCTGTAGTAATAAATCTGGTCGCCCTTCAATAGCCTTTACTCCCCAAGTACCAGATTGAATGCCTTCAATTTTTTCACTGGTATTATTTTTAATTATAGATGTGCCAGAATCATGTCCGCAAAACAAGGTATTATCAATAACATTTAAAGACCAAACGGCCTCTTTTATGGTTTCTATAAGTTTGAAGTTTTCTATACTCCCTAAGGGTTTGTAAAATAGTCCCTGATTAGTACCTAAGTATAGATTATTATTGAAAACAGATGAGGTATAAATCGTGCCAATTTTTCCTTCTTCATCTTCATAAATACTGAAAGGCGATTTCACATTTATACAGTTTATACCATTTTCCAAAGCCAACCAGATATTATGCTCCTTGTCCTCAAATATCCAATGAACCGTATTATTACTTAAACCATGCGTCATGTTTATGTTATAATCTAAGAGACCATCTGAGGTTAAGCATATAACTCCGTTAGACCTTGTTCCTAAGATAAAGCTGTTATCTTTTAATTTGATACTTCTAAATACGCTAACTTCAGAGAGTTTTTCGTTGGCTGGAATGTCCCACTTTGATAGGGTTTTATTTTCCAGGATGTAGAATCCGTTATTTTCAGTTTGTATTAAGAGTTTGTCTTCTTTGGCAAAAATATTAACGAGTCTGTTTTGTTTTAGAATGATCTGGTTTGCAACTAATTTTGATTCACCATTCTCTATTTTATAAATGCCATCGTTCGTTTTTTGATAATAAATGCTATCATTAACTTTAAACATTTTATAAATTATGGTATCAGAATCGATAATACTGCAAGAGTTATCTGTTTTATTGTATATGTATATTCTTTTTAAGGATTGAAACAAAATATAGTCGTCGAGACTAATGATATTCCAGAATTCTTCATCTTCCAAAAGCTCTACATTGAGTTCTTGCGATAAAGAGGTATAATACAAAAGACCAAGTTCGTTTCTTTGCCAATAGCCAAAATTTCTGTTACTGCCAGTATAAATTAAATGGTCTATAACAGTAACCGAGCGTATTATGGTTTCGTTAGGAGATAGGTAGAGTTGCCACTTGGCTCCATTATATTCTAATAACCCTTTGTTGTTAGCTACATAAATATAATGTTCTTCAGATTGTGATATGGCCCAGTTTTGGGTTTCCCCGCCATAATCTTTTGGTGAAAACGTTTCTATAGGGGGGTGCTCCTGTGTATGTAAGAGGTGACACACCAGAAAAAGTAGGGTTGAAAACAAAAAACAAAGTCGTCTCAAAAAATGTTATTTGTTGCGTAACGCAATATACTAAAAATAACACTTGTAGGATATGACGTATGAAATATGTGTGGTTTTTCTATTTCTTATTAGCGAATTCTGCTTTAGTATTTCTGTTTTTCGAAAAACTAAATCTTGCGAGATAATTATCGCCTGTTAACCAACTTTCACCAGGATAAATTTGAGTTTTATGATGCAATCCCCAGGTTAATGCTTCTGTAGGGTGATTGTCATTATCTAATGTAGTAACCAGACCCATTGCAGATGGTACCCAGTTAATATAAGATTTTATTTCGAAGTTTATACCATCTGGAGCAAATTGAATGGTTTGTCGTTCTGGCCCATCGGCAGAAGACACCATAGCAATCCCGTCTTTATATTTCCAAACACAAATCTCATGCCCGCTGTGGGTAATAGGGTTATATTCAGATTTTGTGTAAGGACCTTCTGGTTTATCGGCAATCGCCACTCCCCATCTAATTTCTCGTCCACCGCAGGTTCTTCTTTCTCCCATGCGTTCTCCTTTGTAATAGAGGTAGAACTTATTTTTATAAAACAACAGCGTTGGATCGTGTACTTTTTGACTATCAAAACTTCCCTGTTTTTTTACGGCAAATCGACTATCTTCTTCTCCTAACCATTCTCCATCTTTAGCGGCTTCTAAAATTGGGGCATCTAGTCGTTTCCATGGCCCATTAGGACTATCTGCCACGGACATTCCTACGGTATTGAAAGAACGATTTAAATAGGGGGCCTGTATGCATTGATACACCAGATAGTACTTGTTTTCATGTACCAAAATCTCAGGTGTAAAAACCGATCGATCATCATATTCACCTTCTGGCCCAAAGGTTATGGCTAAACCTTGTTCCTTCCAGTCCCAACCATCTGTAGAGGTTGCGTACCAAATTTCGGATTTGTCCCAGGGAAACACTTTTTTCTCTGGGTCACCAGTTCCAAAACCATAGGTCTTTCCGGTTGATTTCGTGTACCAGGTATAATATAAACTATCGACTTGGATAACCATGGTTGGGTCACGGCGAATCACACCTTTTTCATAACCAATATCACCCTTTATTGAATGATCACGAAAGGCACCAAACCAAACGTCATTTTTATGGTAATTGTTTTCTAAAGCTCTTTTCGAAGCAGCACTCAATTTTTCGGGGTTTCCAATAGCTAAAAAATCGTAATCGGCTTCTGTATATTGTGATGTTTTTTTAAGGTTTAAGTCCTCATTAGTGTCTTTCTGGTTATTGCAAGACAGTAGTAACAGAGAAATAAATAGGTTAAATGCGACAGATTTATAAGATATCATTTGTGTTAAATTAAAACGTCAATTTAAACAAATTCTTCGAAAAAAATCAAAATACAACATATTAAAAATTAGAAGAGCTCAAGCACGAGTTCATAATCATGGTATAGGTTAAAACCTTACGGTTCATAAACGTTGTTTTAGTTTCTATTAATATGAGCTAGGAAGACGCAAATGTAAGGCTTGTTGTCCTTTGAATCTTATGAGTCATTTATAACTAACTAATATGTTGTGTTCGAGTTTTAGGAAGTGTATAATTGAAAAAAATTTATAGAGGTCCTATCCCTAAGTTTATGTTGAAATTGGTATTCTGAGTAGCCATGAAGTTGTTATATCCACATTATAATGTCGTCGTAAATAGTGTTGGAAAACGCTTTAAGGAAGAGGCAGGAAATACGTTTTTCAGGTGATGTGTTTTGAAAAGAAAATTAAATGATAAACCAGAGTCCTGGAACAAACACTAATCATTATAAATATATCATTGAATTAAATGGCACTTCGAATGTAATTTTATTATTACTCAAACAAGGCCTTCAACTCCGTAGCGTCCTCTGGCTTTATTTTTCCGGCGAGTAACAAACTCAATTGCTTACGACGCAGTGCTGCATCATAACGTTCTTTTTCCAATTCCGTTTGAGGAAGGACTTCAGGAACAGCAACCGGGCGAGCCGTTTCATCAACCGCTACAAATGTGTAAATGGCTTCATTTGCTTTGGTTTTTTCACCAGACTCTCTGTCTTCTATCCAAACGTCTATAAAGACCTCCATAGACGATTTAAAAGCACGAGATACCTTGGCCTCCACAGTGACTACACTTCCTAGAGGAACAGCTCTATTAAACGCCACATGATTAACCGATGCTGTAACTACAATACGTCTGGAATGACGTCTTGCGGCGATACTAGCAGCACGATCCATTCGGGCTAGCAGTTCACCACCAAATAAATTATTCAAAGGGTTAGTTTCACCGGGTAAAACCATATCAGTGAGTATGGTTTTCGACTGTTCGGGAGTCTTTGCTTTCATTACAAATGATTATTTAATGATTCTGCAAAGGTAAAACGATTCCAGCAGTTATTTGGAACTATTTTGGATTATAATTGAGTTAAACCCCGATTATTTCAACTTCTTAACAGATAACCAAGCGTCTCTGTTATGGGTTTTTTTAATGGTTCTCAAAGCTTGAAGTGCTTCAATTCTGTCTTCATAACTGGCATAAACAACCTCATGCAAACCATATCGATTTGCACCAATTTTTCTGGCTTTAAAGCCGTCGGCCTTAAGTTGAGCAATTTTTTTATCACAGTTTTCCTCAATTCTGTATGCGCCTGCAACGATATGATAGTTACCGGTTTGTTTGGCGACATTCAGGTTAATAGCAGGAAGCGGATTTAAATTAAAGGTGGCCTGTTGTATTTTAGTATTCAGTTCTTGGGTAGCTTCTTCCTGGGCTAATTGGTTGTGCGCTTCTACATCATTTAGATAATAGTTGTATGCACCATAACCTCCAATAGTTAAAGCGATTAAGGCAATGGCTGCGTATTTTAAGTAAGGTATAGCTTTACGTTTTTCAGGAGTAAAAGCAATAGGAACTTTCTTTTCAATTTTTTCAACCTCTTTTTTGTAAACCTCACGCTGTGGTACAGGTTTTTGTTCTACAGGCTGAGGTTTAGAAGGTATCGGAGTTGATTTTTCTGCAATTACAGATTTTATAACTACAGGTTCTTTAGCAATCATTTCTCGTGATACCGGAGGTGAAACAAATTGCGTCATCCCAAAAGAATCTGTCAAATAATTAAGGTGATTCGATGGCTCGAATAAAATTTTACCTTCGGTATTAAAAATAATGTCTCCAATATTTTTGAAAGTAAGAGTTTCACCCTGCGTTAAATAAGACTTAATCGTCTTAACACGCTTAGCTATTTTCTGATTAGCAACCTCGTAAGGAATTTTTTCTACGTCAGCGATATAGTGTGCCAGCAAACCATCATTGTTCTGAATTTGCTCATTAAACGACACCATTTTTTTTGGTGGATAAAACGCATTTGTGGTGTCATGAATCCTTGCAGATGTGCGTTGTGTTAAAAACGCACCAAACTCAGGAATGGTAACGCACTCATATCTATATAATAAATCGCTTATGTAGGTTTCTAATTGCATGGAAACAAAGTTAAAAAAATAAGCTATTAGAAAAAATTATACTTTAGTATTTATTTCTCGTCAGAAAATTCTTTTATTGTAGTGTCAAATTCAATGATGTAGCATGACTGAAAATGATTTGTTATACACCTTAGCCTTGCAACATGTGCCAAATATTGGTGATGTAACGGCTAAACGTCTTATCTCAAACTGTGGGTCGGCCGAAGCAGTTCTAAAAGAAAAGCGGCAGAACCTATTAAAAATAGATGGTGTTGGACGTGTAATTTTAAATGAGTTATTCGGCACAAATCATATGCAGGAGGCCGAAAAAGAACTTAATTTTATAAAGTCGAATGGAATAAAGGCTTCTTATTTCACAGATCCCGATTATCCTGAAAAATTAAAACACTGCATAGATGGTCCTATGCTCTTGTTTCAATCGGGACATATTAATTTGAAGGGCCATCATCTTGTAAGTATCGTTGGTACACGAAAAATAACGACTAGTGGTATAGCTTTTTGCGAAGCGTTGGTAGAAACGTTAGCACCCTATAATCCCATTGTTGTTTCTGGGTTTGCTTATGGAACAGATATCACCGCTCATAGAGCCGCTATTAAAAATAAATTACAAACGATTGGCTGCCTGGCGCATGGATTGAATCAAATATATCCAAAAATTCATAAGAAATACATGGCAGATGTGGAAAGCAATGGTGGATTTTTTACCGATTTCTGGAGCAGTGACAAATTTGATAGAAATAATTTTTTGAAACGGAATAGAGTCATTGCCGGGTTGAGTGAAGCGACTATTGTCATTGAATCAGCTGAAAAAGGTGGTAGCCTCGTTACGGCAGATATTGCCAGTTCGTATAACAGGGATGTATTCGCCGTTCCTGGGAGAATAACAGATAGTATGAGTACAGGTTGCAATAATTTAATAAAGCACCATAAAGCACACATGCTTACCACGCCGCTAGATGTACCCTATATTTTAAACTGGGAGTTGGAAGATTTTAAAAAACCTGTTGTACAAAAACAATTGTTTGTAGAACTGGATGCTACCGAGAAAACCATCTATTCTTTTCTTAAGGACAATGAAAAACAACAGTTAGACATAATAGCCATTAATTGTGATATGCCTATTTTTAAGGTAAGTAGTACGTTATTAAATATGGAGCTTAAAGGTGTTGTGAGGCCTTTACCGGGAAAATTGTTTGAGGTTGTTTAATTAGAAATGATATAATAAAAAATAAAATAAAATTGGAAAACCTATTAAGAAAACCTATAGAAGAACTGGACTCTTTTGGTGATGTTACATTCGAATGTGATAATTTATATACCTTAAAGTTAAGCTCAGATTCGATGTTCTATAAAGCACCAAATACTAAATTGATCATTAAAACAGATGATGATAACAAGGTCGAAAGCATATGCATTAATTATCCAATGATTTTGGACGAACTCTTTTATAATGAGATGATCCATGTTTATGGAAACCCAAGTCATCTTTTGGCACTAGAAGAACGTGGAAATGATGGCAAAACAAATGGTTTTGATAAAGTTTTAGCAAAAGGAGGTTACGCCGTGAAAGACGTTAGTTTTGATGAAAAACCGTTTTTTATATTTTGGGATAAAGCGTCTTTTAAAATGAGGCTAACGTTTTATTATGATCGCAATATCACGCAGTTAACTCTGGAAAAATCTTAATCTAACTAGAAGCCCCCTGTGGTGTTCAGGAATTTAATACCCAACCTTTGCCCTAACTCTGTCTAAAACAGTATCGGCAACCATTTTTGCTTTTTCGGCCCCCAAGGCTAGAGCTTTATCAACCTCTTCAAGGTTTTCCATGTAATAGTTGTAACGCTGGCGCTGCGTGGCAAATTTTTCAACAATAAGTTCAAAAAGTGCTTGTTTAGCATGCCCATATCCATAACCACCGGTTTCGTAATTAACCTTCATGGTTTCTATTTGTTTGTCACTCGCTAACAAATTGTAGATGGCAAAGCAATTACAGGTTTTCCAGTCTTTAGGCTCCTCTAAAGGCGTGCTATCGGTTTTAATAGACATGATTTGTTTGCGCAGTTTTTTATCGTTTAAAAATATGTTTATGATGTTATTTCTACTCTTGCTCATTTTTTCACCATCGGTTCCAGGAATGAGCTTGGTGTTTTCCTGTATTTTACTTTCTGGTAATATAAACGTATTATCACCCATTTTTGCATGAAAACGAGAAGCCACATCACGTGTCATTTCAATATGTTGCAATTGGTCTTTTCCAACCGGGATAATTTCAGCATCGTATAGTAAAATATCTGCTGCCATAAGCATTGGGTAGGTAAATAGGCCGGAGTTTACATCTTCCAGTCTATCGGCTTTATCCTTAAAACTATGTGCCAGAGTGAGGCGTTGGTAAGGAAAGAAGCAACTTAGGTACCAGGTCAATTCGGTAACCTGTGGAATATCGCTTTGTCTATAGAATACAGTCTTTTCAATATCTAAACCAAAAGCCATCCAGGAGGCTGCCGTAGAATATGTATTCTCACGTAATATTTCTGCATCTTTAATCTGTGTTAACGTATGCAGATTCGCGATAAATAAATACGAGTCGTTTTTGGGGTTATTTGCCATTTCAATGGCTGGCATAATAGCTCCTAAAATATTTCCTAAATGCGGTGTTCCTGTACTTTGTATCCCTGTTAGTATTCTTGCCATAAAATGTCTTGCCTTTCGGCTTAGCTGAAGATGAATTTCAGCTGGAATCTATTCGTTAAACAATGACGCGAAAATACGTATTTGTTTAACAATAAAAAAAGCAGTTATCTCAAAAGATATTGTAATTTATGTCGTCAGGTTGAGCGTATTGAAACCGATATTAGATATCAGTAAGTTAGAAATATTCTGGCTAGCTCAATACGACTTTATAATTTACTTTTGAGGTTATCCGCTTTTGAACTCGTTTAAACTTTTTGGGTTTAAGCGAAAATTAGAAGTTTTTGGTTCTATTGAAGGCTTATTTGAGTTGCATAGCATCGCTACGGAAGGAAAAAAAGACAAAAATAGAACTGAAAACAGCAATTTTTTAGCAAATTGAAAAAGTTTAAATGAGTTCTTAATAAAAAAACTATTTTTTGACTAATCCGGCTATAAATAAGATCACTGAGGCTCCCACTGCACCGGTTAAAATATCACCAATAATGCCATTGGAAAGTGAGATGTTAAGTTTTGCAAATAACCAGTTACCAACGAAGCCTCCAATAACACCAATAATAATGTTTAAAAGTAAGCCAAACCCACCACCTTTCATCAATTTTCCCGCCAACCAACCGGCAATAGCACCAATCAATAATGAATAAAGTAAACTCATAATCTTATTTTTTTAAAAATTATAATCTTTTAAAGATAATCAATTTATAATAGTATTTTTGGGGCCAATGAAAATTGTAAAATACATATTTTGGATACTATATCGTATCTGGTTTTATGTTTTGGTAGGTCTGCCAATACTTATCATGCTTCCTGTACTTCTCATTTCTATTTCTAAGGAATCCTGGTACCCATTTTTCTTTAAGCTTGCCAGAATTTGGGCAAAAATGATTTTGCTAGGAATGGGTTTTAGATATCGTATTGAAAGGGAACAAACGCCCGAAAAGAGAAAGAGCTACATGTTTATTGCCAATCATACTTCGATGACCGATATCATGCTCATGCTAGTTTCAGTAAAAAACCCATTTGTATTTGTAGGTAAAAAGGAACTGGCTAAAATTCCACTTTTCGGATTTTTTTATAAACGCACCTGTATTTTGGTGGACAGAAACTCTGCAAAAAGTAGACAGGCAGTCTTTTTAAGGGCGCAACGAAGACTACAATCTGGTTTAAGTATTTGTATATTTCCGGAAGGTGGTGTGCCGGATGATGAAAATGTTGACTTAGATCCTTTTAAAGACGGCGCTTTTAGATTGGCTATAAATCATCAGATTCCTGTGGTGCCTCTTACATTTGCCGATAATAAAAAACGATTTTCTTATATGTTCTTTAGTGGCAGTCCGGGAAGAATGCGGGCTAAAATTCATAAATTTTTATCGACTGAAAATTTAACAATCGATGATACTAAGTCATTAAATAAAACGGCCAGAGATATTATCTTAAAACAATTGCAAGCATTTCATAAATAAGATGCCGTGGGTTTAAAAGCCATAGTTTTAATTAGTAGATAGAAATCTTACTTCACAAAGTGATTCATAAAATTTAAAGGGCAACAGGCCAGGTATTGGTGTCTAAATGTATTAACAGAAACTACAGGGGGTTACATTAAAATTATAAGATTTTACCTTAAACTAAATAACATGAATTTCTATGTTAAATAAGGTAAGTCGATACGTTATGGAGTGATAATTAATCGTTTTTTTGCTAAAAAACAGTATTTCACAAACGCATGGTCTTTTGTTTATTGAGATTTAAATCGAGTTAAACAATAAAAAACTGCTCATAGGGATGAGCAGTTTTTTTTCGATATTGATATCCAAGTTTAAAAGGAATCAATATCCAGATCTAACCAAAAACCTAGAATTTAATGGCGAAGCCTGTATAAACCCCAATGAAATAGGGTTTAAACTCACCAGATGTATTGTTAAATGTGTTGATTTGATATTTAAACATAGGCTCTAAATTCAGGTCTATCTTTTTAGATACCTGATAATTAAATCCTATTCCTAAATTAGCACTGTAGCTTACGCTGTTTATATTATCTGCCCTACCTTCGATAATTTTTTCTCCATTTGAAGCTTCAGAAAACACCTTGTTTTTATTCAGAAAGAAGGAACTAAATCCTCCAATAACATCAACACCAAACTTCTTATCAAGAAGGGCATACTGAATTTCCAAAGGGATTTCTATATAGCCTAAGTCCTGATTAATTGTTGTATTTGTTGTGTTGAATGTTTCTGGAACATTGTCACTTGGTGCAAAACTGTCGCCACTAGCAAAAGAAACATTATCATTAGATTCTACATTGTTTGTCTTAATAGGGTTTACATTTTGTAAGGCACGACTGCTTGAATTAGCTCCAACAGTTTGGAACACAACCACATTGTTGGTGTCGTAACCTAAATTAACTCTATGTATACCAGAACGAATTTTAACGCGTTTGTTAATAGCATAACTTGCCGAAATACCATAACTCATGTTTAACTCACCACTTTTAGAGTTACCATTTAATTGCGGATCTATTGAAGACCCTTCTCCCAACGTATTAAAATAAACAGGTGCAGCATTTGGTGCAATACTCCACCTGTTTGAACGCTCTTCTTCTTCAATAATTTCTTTTTCTTTATCAATGGCTTCTTCTATGGTAAGGCTATTATCTTCTGTGTTGGTTAATGCAGCGTCTTTGTTTTCTTCATCTGCTTTAGCAACGGCGTTTGTATGTTTTTCCGTGTCATTAATCATTTGTTTTGCACGGTCTTCTCCAATCAATACATTAGTATGGTTCTTTTCGGTAGTACTTTTATTCTCAGTATTGGAGTCTGTATTGTGAGTAACTGCTGTATTTTTCTCTAATTCATTTTGGAGCGATTTTTTATCGTTCAAATTGTCCTGCGGTTTATCTGTTGAAACCACAACACCTTCCGAAGAATTATTCGTTATAGGCTTCTTGTGAGAACCTCTTAAGTTGCCCACAACTGCATTATTGTTTTGAACATTAGAAGATTTATTAATTCTGTTTTGATGGGTTTTGATGGAATTATTAGATGTCCTTTCCCTTAAATTATTGTTTTCTGAAATCGGTGTTTTTGCAAGGGTCGAGTTGTTTGAAGCATTGTTTTTATTCAATGAAGAGCTCTCGTCTTGCTTAGACTCTTGGTGATCCGGGTTTTTATTTTCATTGGAATCCGAATTTGCAATAGCATCTTCTACAGCATTAAGGGTTGAAGGCGTGTTCTTTTCAGAATTTGATGGTGTCGTGTCTTCAGTTTCTGTTACCTGGTGCTCTTGCGAAGTATTGCCGTTGTTAAAATAGATTGTGCCTATAGTAAATGAAATCAATAACAAGGCTGCTACACCAGCATAACGCCACCAAATAGGAATGACACGTCGTTTCGTTTCCTTTTCATTAAGCCTGGCCTCTATATTTTGCCAAACAGCATCGCTGGGAGTGGCTTCAAAATCTTTAAAGCTCTCCTGGAATAATCTGTCTATATGTTTTTTATCACTCATGACAATGATTGTAAACTTTTCAATTTTTTGTGATTTTCAATAGTCTCCTTCAAACTATGTCTGGCGCGCGCCAAATTAGATTTTGATGTTCCTATATTTATATCAAGCATTTCTGCTATATCTTTATGAGAATACCCATCCAATACATAAAGGTTAAAAACCAACCTGTACCTATCTGGTAATTCTTGTATGATTTGTAAAAGATAATCAATAGACACTGTGTCTTCATCTACTTCCAGCTCGACGTCTTCAATGATATTTTCGTTTACAATATCAAAAACCTTTTCATTTCGGTACCGTTGCAATACGGTATTAACTGTGATTCGTTTTAGCCAACCTTCAAATGAACCAGTATGTTTATATTGCCCAATTTTTTTAAAGATCGTTAAAAAAGCGTCTTGCAGATTATCTTCTGCTTCAACACGATTTCTTGAATACTTCAAGCACAGGGAAAATAACTTACTCGAAAAGAGTTTGTATAATTCTCCTTGTGCTTTAGTATCATCGATTTTACATTTTTCTATGAGTTGGTTTAAACTCAAATTAAAACATGTATTAAATTAGTAACACTTAATTTTAGTTAACAACAGGTACTTCAATTTCTAAAAACTGGTCTTCGCCATCTGCATCTTCGCCCTGCCAAAACTTGAAAATATAAGACCCATTACTTATCACTGTAAAGTTAAACTTTGCCTCTACCAATTCCTCTTGTAAATCCGCACAATCATTCCTTTCAAAAAGATAGTTTATAGGAGCTACCGTACGTTCATTATTTTTAGAATAATAATAGAACCTTTCGAAGGCATGGCATGTCGTGGGCCTAAAATAATTTACAGTAATTGGATATGTTCCCCCTAATTCAAATTCGTCAGGTATTTCAACACTTTCAACAGGTAAAAATACGTTTCTAAAAGGCACACCATCATCAATACTACAAGATGCAAATAATAACGCCGTCAAACAAAAAACAAAAAACTTTTTCATAGCAAAAAAAATTTAGGGATGAATACATGTTTGCTCTTTGTAGATGCGCAGGTAATTAAAAGGTTGCGTATAAAAATAAAAAATCCCGTGTTAACGGGACTTTTATTTTATTCTGATACGATTTTCCTAACCTTTCCTTCGAGTTCTTCCATGAGCTCGGGATTGTCTTTAATAAGGGATTTCACAGCATCCCGTCCCTGTCCCAGTTTGGTATCCTCATAACTAAACCAGGAACCGCTTTTCTTTACAATTTCATGTTCCACAGCAAGATCTAATACTTCACCTACTTTTGAGACACCTTCACCGTACATAATATCAAACTCGGCCATTTTAAAAGGAGGTGCCACTTTGTTTTTAACCACTTTTACACGTGTTTTATTACCTGCAACACTACCATCTGTTTCTTTAATTTGAGTAGACCGTCTGATGTCTAATCGTACCGAAGCATAGAATTTCAAGGCATTACCACCGGTAGTTGTTTCGGGATTACCAAACATAACACCAATTTTTTCACGTAACTGGTTAATAAATATAACGGTACAATTGGTTTTGCTAATAGAAGCTGTAAGCTTTCTTAATGCCTGAGACATTAAACGAGCATGCAGACCCATTTTAGAATCTCCCATTTCACCTTCAATTTCACTTTTAGGAGTCAAGGCAGCAACCGAATCGATCACGACAATATCAATGGCACCCGAACGGATTAAATTATCTGCAATCTCAAGTGCTTGCTCTCCGTTATCTGGCTGTGATATAATTAAGTTATCGATGTCTATGCCTAGTTTTTCAGCATAAAATCTATCAAAGGCATGCTCTGCATCAATAAAAGCGGCAATACCTCCGGATTTTTGGGCTTCGGCAATAGCATGTAATGTAAGCGTGGTTTTACCCGAAGATTCTGGGCCATAAATCTCAATAACACGTCCACGAGGGTAACCTCCAACGCCTAAAGCAATATCTAATCCTAAAGACCCAGACGAGATAGATTCTACATCTTGCACCGAGGCATCACTCATTTTCATTACGGTTCCTTTCCCGTATGCCTTGTCTAATTTATCTAGTGTTAGTTTGAGGGCTTTTAACTTAGCTTCTTTTTCGCTACTCATCTATAAAAATTTTTCTGAAATTATGCTTGCTAAAATACTACTTCTTTTGTCACAATACAATTTTATCACGCAACCTTTTTATACATCTTACATCTATTAAGTGAAGTGAAAAATTTTGCTATGAAAAAGAATTAAATGAAATTTTTCAAACGAGTAATTTTAATAAAATTTGGTGTTTCAGCTACTGTGATTGTGAATAGTGGTTGTAAAGCCGATGGTGGCTGAGTCTGCGGTAGATGATTAGTTTAGAGAGAAATTAAAATCGTATGAACCACGGATTAGTCAAAAAAGCACTTTAAGTTTACTAAGGTGCTTTTTTTTGTTTATACCCCTTAGAATTTAACTTGCGTACTTTTCCTTTAAAATTGTACCTTTGCACTTTAAATAATTGTCTTTAATCTTAAAACGTTAGTATAGCATGCAACTGTACAATAAATTAAGTTCTAAAGAAAGGGCCGAATTAATCGATAAAACAGGAAAAAATCGATTAACGCTTTCTTTTTACCAATATGCCAAAATTGGCAATCCGCAAATTTTAAGAGATCATTTGTTTGTTACCTGGGATGCTTTAGATGTTTTGGGTAGAATTTATGTCGCACATGAAGGGATTAATGCGCAATTATCTCTACCTGCCGATCGTTTTAACGCGTTTAAGACGCATCTCGATTCCATTTCTTTTTTAAAAGATATTCGATTAAATGTCGCCGTAGAACAGGATAATAAATCCTTTTTAAAACTGAAGGTAAAGGTACGTAACAAAATTGTTGCCGATGGATTAAACGACAATACGTTCGATGTTACAAACAAAGGAGTCCACGTAGGAGCAGAACGGTTTAATGATCTTATCGAAGATGATAAAACGGTTTTAGTAGACATGCGTAATCATTACGAAAGTGAAATAGGGCACTTTAAAAGTGCCGTGACACCAGATGTTGATACCTTTAGAGAGTCCTTAGACATTATTGAAAATGATTTAAAAGATCATAAAGAAGATAAAAATCTAGTCATGTATTGTACTGGTGGTATTCGATGTGAAAAGGCCAGTGCTTATTTTAAGCACAAAGGATTTAAAAACGTGTATCAGTTAGAAGGAGGTATTATCGAATATACAAGACAGGTAAAAGAAAAGGATCTTGAAAATAAGTTTCAGGGACAAAATTTTGTTTTCGATGATCGCAGAGCAGAACGCATTAGTGATGATGTGATTGCAAATTGTCATCAATGTGGAAATCCGTTCGATGTACATACCAATTGTGCAAACGAAGCATGTCATTTACTTTTCATTCAGTGTGATTCGTGTAAGGAGAACATGGAAAACTGCTGTTCTACCAAATGTATGGAAATAAATAGATTGCCTTATGAGGAACAAAAGGAACTTCGTAAGGGGCAGGGAAATAGCAATGATATTTTCAAAAAAGGAAGATCTGGCGATTTGAAATTCAAATAGTATGCAGAAGATTGAATTAATGGCACCTGCTGGAAATTTCGAATCGTTACAGGCAGCTCTGGATAACGGTGCAGACTCCGTATATTTTGGTGTAGAGCAGCTCAATATGCGCGCCAGAGCCTCGATAAATTTTACTCTAGATGATTTATCCGAAATTTCAAGACGGTGTAAAGCCAAAAATGTAAGAACATATTTAACCTTAAATACGATTATTTACGATCACGACCTTTCCATCATAAAAACCCTTGTCAATAAGGCAAAAGAGGTCGATGTTACGGCAGTGATAGCCATGGATCAGGCGGTGATAGCCTGTGCCAGAGAGGTTGGAATGGAAGTCCACATTTCTACTCAGATTAATATTACCAATATTGAAACTGTTAAGTTTTATGCCATGTTTGCAGATACTATGGTACTTAGTAGAGAATTGAGTTTACGCCAGGTAAAGCACATAACAGCGGCTATTGAAAAAGAAAAAATAAAAGGGCCTTCGGGTAAGTTGGTTGAAATTGAGGTATTTGGACATGGCGCCTTGTGTATGGCCGTTTCCGGGAAATGTTATATGAGTTTGCACTCTCAGAATTCGTCAGCAAATCGAGGGGCCTGCAAACAAAACTGTAGAAAAAAATATACAGTGATCGATCAAGAGACTGGTTTTGAAATGGAACTGGATAATGAATACATTATGTCCCCAAAAGACTTGTGTACTATTGATATTTTAGATCAGGTTGTAGATGCTGGAATTAAAGTCTTAAAAATTGAAGGAAGAGGTCGGGCTCCCGAATATGTTGCAAGTGTTATAAAATGCTATAGAGACGCGATTGATAGCCTCGAGCATCATACTTACAGCAAAGAACGGGTAGTTTCCTGGATGAAAGAACTTGAAAAAGTGTATAATCGTGGATTTTGGAACGGATACTATTTGGGGCAGAAACTGGGAGAATGGAGTGAAGGGTCTGGGTCTCATGCGACTCAAAAGAAAGTATATATTGGTAAAGGTGTACATTTTTATACAAAAGCAAAAATAGGTGAGTTTAAAATCGATGCCTACGATATTGCTATTGGAGATACCATACTAATTACTGGACCAACTACCGGAGCAAAAGAAATGGAAATTAAAGATATGCTCGTAAATGACGAAAAGTTAAATAAGGCAATTAAGGGTGATTCCGTAACACTTCCGGTAGATTTCAAAATAAGACCTTCAGATAAATTATATAAAATAGTAGAAAACAAAGAAGAAGGGTAATGGTTGTTATTACATTACAGCGTAATAAATGTATAGGATGTAATTACTGTGTGGAACTGGCTCCAACACAGTTTCAAATGTCTAAAAAAGATGGTAAATCGGTGTTATTACATTCAAAAGATAAGAAAGGATTTTTTACGTTAAAATCGAACGATAACCTTATTTTTGATGACTGCGATAAAGCCTCAAAAGCATGTCCTGTTAAGATAATAAGTGTTAAGAATGTTTAAATAAATCCTATGCTTTTTAAAGTCAGTATAATAATTATATCTTTACATTTCGAAAGAATTATTAATCCTCTTCCGATAGAATCTCCATTCTAATCGGAATCAATATATAAATATATGGCTTGTGCAAGCTGCTCAACTAAAGACGGACAGCCGAAAGGCTGCAAAAATAATGGTACTTGTGGTACAGATAGTTGTAATAAACTAACTGTTTTCAATTGGTTGTCTAATATGGCATTACCCAGTGGCGAAAAACCCTATCAATGGGTTGAGGTTCGTTATAAAAACGGAAGAAAAGAATACTACAAAAACACCGAGAATTTAACGTTAAGCATTGGAGATTTGGTGGCGGCCCAGGCTAAGACAGGTCACGATATTGGTATGGTAACACTTACCGGGGAGTTAGTTCGTGTTCAAATGAAACGAAAAAACATCCCTGATAATGGTGAAGACATCTTAAAAATTTACCGTAAAGCCACTCAAAAAGACATTGATATCTGGTCGGCAGCACGGGATAAGGAAGAACCTATGAAGGTTAAGGCCCGTCAGTTCGCCATTGATTTAAAGTTAGAAATGAAAATTTCTGACATTGAATTTCAGGGAGATGCCAGCAAAGCAACATTTTATTATACTGCCGAAGAGCGTGTTGATTTTAGAGAACTTATAAAGGTTTTTGCTCGGGAATTTAGAACGCGTATAGAAATGAAACAGGTCGGGTTCCGCCAGGAAGCGTCAAGACTTGGAGGCATTGGTTCTTGTGGTCGTGAGTTATGCTGTTCTACATGGTTAACCGATTTTAGGTCGGTAAGTACATCGGCTGCTCGCTATCAACAACTATCCTTAAATCCGCAAAAACTCGCCGGACAATGTGGTAAGCTAAAATGCTGCCTCAACTACGAACTGGATACCTATATGGATGCTCTAAAAGATTTTCCTAAAACAGATTCCAAATTACACACAGAAAAAGGAGTTGCTGTATGTCAGAAAACCGACATTTTCAAAGGACATCTATGGTATGCCTATGAAGGCGAATGGAGTAATTGGCATAAAATAACTGCGACTCAAGCAAATGAGATTGTAGAGTTAAATAAGAAAAATAAAAAAATAACTAGCCTGGAAGAGTATGCTGCAGAAGTCATAGAGGATGCTAAGGCAGAATTCGAAAATGTTGTAGGACAGGACAGTTTAACCCGTTTCGATAGTCCAAAGTCTGGTAGCAAACGTAAAAATAGTAGAAAGAGGAACAATAGAAATAAGAAGAAACGAAAACCTCAAAACAACAGAAATGCAGCGAAGTAGTATATTATTTTTTTTAATAACTTCTTTAGTATTTGTATCGTGTGATACTAATCGCATTTTCGATACATATGTCTCTGTTCCAGATAAATGGCACAAAGATTCTGTAATTAGTTTTGAAGTTACTCCACCAGATTCAACAAATGCCTATAATTTGTTTGTTAATCTTAGAAACACCAATGCTTATAAGTACAATAATCTGTTTTTAATTGTGGAGATGGAGTTTCCTCATGGTAAGACGATTAAAGATACCCTGGAGTATAAAATGGCCGATCCTACCGGGAAGCTTTTAGGCACGGGTCTTACGGGTATAAAAGAAAATAAATTATGGTATAAAGAGCAGGTTGTTTTTAAGGAGCAAGGGAACTATACCGTGAATATACAGCATGCCATGCGAGAAAATGGCAAGGTTAATGGCGTTGTAGAACTGGAAGGTATCACAGATATTGGTTTTAGAATTGAAAAACCTAAAAAAGAATAACTAATAAATTGCTGATAATTCTAAATTTATCTCAAATCGATTTGGCAAATGTTTAATATTAAAAAGTTAATGGCGACAAAAAATAAAAAGACAGCAACTCCCGATTTTTCTAAATACATCCGTTGGTTTTGGGTACTATTTTCTGGTGGTATTCTTTGTGTGGTTCTTATTTTTTTATTGACATCATGGGGTGCTTTTGGTGAAATGCCAGATCATACTGTATTGGAGAATCCCAGAACACATTTGGCTACCGAGGTGATTTCATCTGATGGAAAAACGTTAGGGAAGTTTTACTTGAATGATAACAGGACTCCTGTTGGGTACGATGAATTACCAAAGAATTTAGTCGATGCACTTATCGCTACAGAAGACGCACGTTTTCATGATCACGCTGGTATTGATGCCAGAGGTACTTTAAGAGCTGCCTTTTTTCTAGGAACCAAAGGTGGGGCAAGTACCATATCGCAGCAGCTAGCCAAACAATTATTTCATAGAAGAGAAAAAGCAAATATCATAGAAAAGCTTTCCCAAAAGCTTAGAGAATGGATTATTGCCATTCGTCTGGAAAGGCAGTATACCAAAGAGGAAATCATGGCGCAGTATTTCAATATTTACGATTTTGGCAACAATGCCGATGGCATTCGTAGTGCTGCCGCTATTTATTTTAATAAGGAAACCAAAGATCTTAACATGAGGGAGTCTGCCATGCTGGTTGGGATGTTTAAGAATTCTTCATTATATAACCCGAGACGAAACCCGGTGGGTGTAAAGAACAGGCGAAATGTTGTTTTGCATCAGTTGGAATACTACGATTATATTGATGAAACTGTTAAAGATTCGCTTCAAAAGACCGATTTGGGGCTACGATACACACCGCAGTCGCATCGCGATGGAACGGCGACCTATTTTAGAGCTTATTTAGATGGTTTTATGAAGGATTGGATTAAAGAGAACCCAAAGCCAGATGGGACGAAATACAATTTATATAATGACGGTTTAAAAATTTATACAACGATAGACTCGCGTATGCAAAAACATGCCGAAGCTGCTGTATTAGAGCATATGCCCAGATTGCAGGCCGAGTTTTTTAATCAAAACACACCAAAAAGTAATCCAACCGCACCATTTTTAGAGCTTTCACGAAAGGAAATCAATCAATTATTGAAGCGTCGTATGCGCCAGGGAGAACGTTGGAGACTTATGAAAGAAGATGGTAAGTCTGATGATGAGATCGAGGCTTCTTTTCAAAAGCCAACAAAAATGACGGTGTTTAAATGGATTGATGGCAAGGCGTCTGAGGTAGACACCATCATGAAGCCAATGGATTCTATGCGATATTACAAATCGTTTTTAAAGCCAGGTGTTATGTCTATGGATCCGTTAACAGGGCATGTAAAAGCATGGGTAGGTGGTATGAATTACAGGCACTTCCAATATGATATGGTAAAACAGGGAAAACGTCAAATAGGGTCTACGTTTAAGCCTTTGGTGTATGCAACGGCGGTTGATCAGTTGCACTATTCGCCTTGCGATGAATTTCCCGATACGCCGTTCTGTATTGAAAAAGATAAGTTTGGAAATCCAGAAGAGTGGTGTCCTAAAAATGCAGGTGGACCAGATGATTATGGGGGTACCAGAACGTTAATGAATGCACTAGCCAATTCTGTAAACACCATTACGGCACGACTTATTGATAAGGTTGGCCCGCAACCAGTGGTAGATTTAGCGAAAAAATTGGGAATCAAATCTGAAATTCCAGCGGTTCCGTCAATAGCATTGGGAACACCCGATGTTAGCCTTTATGAAATGGTAGGTGCCTATTCTGCATTTGTTAATAAGGGCGTATATACGAAGCCTGTTATGGTAACGACAATTGAAGATAAAAATGGTGCGATTTTGTATCAATTTAAACCCGAAACACGAGATGTTTTAAGTGAGGAGGCAGCTTATGTAACCATAAAACTTATGGAGGGTGTAACCTCGGGAGGATCGGGTACGAGGTTAAGACATACGTATGCCGTAAACAGACCCGATTATAAAAAGGTCGTAACCGGATATCCTTATAAATTTAACAATCCCATAGCTGGAAAGACCGGGACAACACAAAATCAAAGTGACGGTTGGTTTATGGGAATGGTTCCTAATTTGGTTACTGGTGTTTGGGTAGGTGCCGAAGACAGGGCAGCGCATTTTAGAACAATTACCTATGGACAGGGGGCATCTATGGCCTTGCCTATTTGGGGACTTTATATGAAGAGTTGCTATGCCGACAAAACATTGAACGTCTCTAAAGAGGCATTTACAAAACCGAAAAACTTATCGATTAATGTAGACTGCTCTAAAGTTAAAAGAAACGTTGAGGACGATAATCCGGATGATGATTTACCGGAGGATTTGGATGGATTTTAATGCATTCATATGTAAAAATTATATTGAAACCACTCCGAAAAGAGTGGTTTTTTTATGACCTGTTTTCAGATAGTAAGCTTAGGAAAATATGACCGATTTTGATGATTAATAAGTTATTCGTCATTTGTTTTAAAAATAATTCATTTATATGTACATTTATGAGGTAAAAATTTAATAAAATGATTAATAAAAAAGTGGCAAATGTCCAGGAAGCTTTACAAGGAGTAACGGACCATATGACTTTTATGCTTGGGGGATTTGGACTAAGCGGTATTCCCGAAAATGCAATTGCAGAATTGGTGAACATTGGTGTTAAAGGTGTGACCTGTATCTCGAATAATGCAGGCGTCGATGATTTTGGATTAGGACTGCTTCTTCAGAATAGACAGATAAAGAAAATGATATCCTCTTATGTAGGGGAGAATGATGAATTTGAGCGTCAGATGCTTTCTGGTGAATTGGATGTCGAATTGGTTCCCCAGGGAACTTTAGCAGAGCGTTGTCGGGCTGCACAAGCAGGTTTTCCTGCTGTATATACACCTGCAGGATATGGAACAGAAGTGGCAGAGGGCAAAGAAACCAGAGCCTTCGATGGTAAAATGTATGTCTTAGAACATGCTTTTAAGGCCGATTTTGCATTTGTAAAGGCATGGAAAGGAGATGCTGTCGGAAACCTCATTTTTAAGGGAACTTCAAGGAATTTCAACCCAAATATGTGTGGTGCTGCTAAAATTACAGTTGCAGAGGTTGAAGAATTGGTACCGCTGGGAGCATTAGATCCAAATCAAATTCATATTCCCGGGATTTTTGTTCAACGTATTTTTAAGGGAGAGCATTACGAAAAACGTATAGAGCAGAGAACAACCAGACCAAAGGCTTAGAGAGCCATTCCCACTACGATGGGAATTCACTTTATAAAATTTAAGTTTCAATTAAAAGATTCCTGTAAAGGCGGGAATAACATACATTATGTTAGACAAAAACGGAATAGCAAAGCGCATAGCAAAAGAGGTAAAGGATGGATATTACGTCAATCTGGGGATTGGTATACCAACATTGGTAGCCAACTATGTAAGACGAGATATTGAAGTAGAATTTCAAAGTGAAAACGGTGTTTTAGGCATGGGGCCGTTTCCTTATGAAGGGGAAGAGGATGCCGATCTTATCAATGCGGGAAAACAAACCATTACAACGTTGCCAGGAGCAAGTTTTTTTGATTCGGCTATGAGTTTTTCCATGATACGTGGTCAGCATGTAGACCTTACTATTTTAGGAGCAATGGAAGTCGCCGAAAACGGAGATATAGCCAATTGGAAGATCCCCGGAAAAATGGTTAAAGGTATGGGAGGAGCTATGGATTTGGTAGCTAGCGCCGAAAATATTATTGTAGCCATGATGCATACGAATAAGCGAGGAGAATCCAAACTTCTAAAGACATGTTCGTTGCCATTAACCGGTGTGGGATGCGTAAAGAAGGTTGTAACGAATCTGGCAGTTTTGGAAGTAACAGATCACGGTTTTAGACTTTTAGAACGGGCTCCAGGTATATCGGTAGAAGAAATCAAAAAGGCTACAGAAGGCACTTTAATTGTAGATGGAGATATTCCCGAGATGTTATTATAAAATACAAAATAATTTTAATTATAAGTATAAAAGGAAAAATTAATCTTTAATGATTTCTTGTGAATCGATGAAAATGTTAAATTAAAATGCATTTCATCGATTTTTTATGTTTTTAAACGATATTATTGAAAAATTATCCGATATTAGCAGTCCCCAAAATAACCAACTATTAATATAGATTCGCCAAATCTATCATGAACTTAAGAACTTATGAATTTTGCAACGAATTTACCTGAACAACAACCTACAATAAACAAAAGCAAATTTAAGGAGACCCTTAAACAGAATTTACGATTTGTTAAAAGCCTTATATATCTAACCAAGAAGATATTTATGATATAATTCCCTTTGGGATGGCTTCAATTAACTTTTTCGTATATGCTGTTTTTGGTGCGTTATAAATGATATCAGCGTCGCCTATCTCCTCAATTTTGCCTTTATTCATGACCATTAATTGATCGGCCATATATTTTACTACCGCCAGATCATGTGAAATAAAAATGTAGGTAAAACCAAAAGTTTCTTTTAGCTCGTTTAAGAGGTTTAACACCTGAGCCTGAACAGAGATGTCTAATGCCGAAACAGATTCATCACAAACAATGAGTTTGGGTTGAAGGGCTACCGTTCGTGCAATGCCAATACGTTGTCTTTGTCCGCCGGAAAACTCATGCGGATACCGGTAAAAATGATCTTCAGATAAACCCACACGCTTTAAAATATCAATAACCTTTTCCTTACGTTCCTCATCAGAATTATAAAGATTGTGTACCTTAATAGGTTCCATAATAGCTTCTCCAACTGGGGTTCTTGGGTTTAAAGACGAATACGGGTCTTGAAAAATAATTTGAATGTCTTTCCTAAGTGTTTTTATTTCTGAGCCTAAGAGCTTCGTAATATCGGTTCCTTTGTAGAGAATTTGTCCTGCTGTAGCCTTGTCCAGTTGAAGAATGGCATTCCCAAGCGTAGATTTTCCACATCCAGACTCTCCTACTAGCCCCAACGTTTCTCCTTCATATAATTTAAAACTAACACCGTCTACAGCCTTGAAAGATTCTGGTTTAGAAAACAAACCTTGTTTAGATATATACGCTTTTTCAACATTTATAACCTCCAACAATGGAGGCGTACTATAAAGTTTTTCATGCTGAAGCTTGCGTTGTTCTGGAGTAATAATGTCGTTTGAAGTGGTATGGTTTAAGTAATCATCTATAGTTGGCAACGTCTTAAGTCTGGTATCTAATGAAGGTCGTGAATTAATAAGAGCCCTGGTATAGATATGTTCAGGCGTTTTAAATAGAGTTGAAACGGTACCTTGCTCTACAATATCCCCCTTATACATGACCACAACTCTATCCGCAATTTCAGAAATTAAGGCTAAGTCATGAGTAATAAAAATAATACTCATTTTAGTCTCTTCCTGTAGCGTTTTAAGCAACTTAATAATCTCCTTCTGGACCGTTACGTCTAAGGCTGTTGTGGGCTCATCTGCAATTAAGATGTCGGGCTTACAGGCAATGGCCATAGCAATCATGACACGCTGCTTCTGTCCGCCGGAAATCTCATGTGGATAGGCACCATAAACACGTTCACTATCGGGAAGTTTTACCTTATCAAATAATAAGATCGTTTCTTCTTTGGCCCCTTGTTTAGATAAGCTGGTATGTTGAAGCAAAATTTCCTGAACCTGAGTACCACAAGTCATAGATGGGTTTAAGGAACTCATGGGCTCCTGAAAAATCATGGCAATTCTTTTGCCACGAATATTCCGAAACACCTTTGGACTAATCCTGGTTAAATCGAACTTGCAAAAATGAATGCTTCCCGATGTGATTTTGGAAATCTTTTTTGGTAATAACCCTAGAATAGCTAGAGAAGATACCGATTTTCCCGAACCCGATTCCCCAACAATGCCTAAAATCTCATTCTTTTTTAACTGATAGGATATCTTGTGAATCACTTCATTCTTACCAAATGAAATGGAGAGGTCTTTAATATCTAATATGGTGTTTTCTTGCATCAATTATATATGGATAATTTCATCATCACTTAAAAGCTCATCACCTCGCAGCCTTAGAAAAATTTGGGCCACGGCAATTGTATCTTTTTCGCAGTACGTGATAATTCTGTCAATATCGTTTTCTTCGTAATATACACGACAAACTTCACTACCATCAATATCGTCTTTTGGAGATGGAATTCCTAAAACATTGGTTAATAATTTTAAAGAGGTAAAGTTTTTGTAATCTCCAAATTTCCACAGTTCCAATGTGTCCAAATGAGGAACCTCCCAGGGCTTTTTCCCGAAGAGATTTAGTTTATGTGGTAGCTCCACATGGTTAATAATCATGCGGCGTGCAATATAAGGAAAGTCAAATTCCTTTCCGTTATGCGCACAAAGCAAATGCTTGGTTTCACTAAAATGTGAGATCAATAAATTCTTAAAATCCTTTAGAAGTTTAACTTCATCCCCGTAAAAGGATGTGGTTCTAAAAGTTCGTAAATCATTTAAAATGTTAAAGTACCCCACAGAGATACATATTATTTTTCCAAATTCCGCCCAAATTCCTGCGCGCTCATAGAATTCTTCAGCAGTAAACTCATCTCTACGTTGGTATAAGGACTTTTTATCCCATAGCCCTTGTTTATCTTCATCTAAGTTTGAGAAATACTGTTCCTCGGGAACTGTTTCAATATCTAGAAATAAGATATTTTCTAAGTTAAGCCTCGAAATCATTGATTCAACATCTTATAAGCTTCTTGAATATAGGTGTCAATGTCAGACGTGTAGTGTCCTATTTCATTGTTAGACCCTTTAGAATGTCCTAGTCTCACAATTATAACATTATCGCTTGGTTCAACAATAACATATTGGCCTAAATGCCCTCTCATCATAAAGAAATGTTTGTCTCCAATATCTTTTAACCACCATCCATAGCCATATATAGAGGCATTTGCAAATCGCGGTTTGAGGGATTTTGCAACAAAAGTAGAATCTAGAATTTGTTTTCCGTTCCATTTTCCGTGGTCTTTGTAAAGTTTTCCATAGCGAGCGAAATCCCTGGCATTACTGGCAATACAGCAGTATGCCTTAACCAGATCGTGTCCTTCACTATCGACTTGCCAAAGGGTAGGATGTTCGCAACCTAAAGGTATCCAGAAACTTTCAGTAAGATAATTGTACATTTTTTTTCCGGTAGCTTTTTCAATCACCATAGCCAACATTTGCGTGTCACCACTGGAATATTTAAAGGCTTGACCTGGCTCATCAACGACTTTAAGTCCAAGCATAACCTTAGCCAAATCATCATCAAAATAAGCTCTGGTCGTAATAGATAGGGGTGAGTAATAATGTTCATCCCAATTTGTACCCGAGGCCATACTTGATAGATCGCCAACCGTCATTTTAGCTGCAAGTCCTTCGCTAAATTCTGGTATAAAATCCCCAACAGGTTGATCCAGGCCTTTTATATATCCTTCCTTGATGGCCTTACCCATAAGTCCGGACACATAACTTTTTGCCATAGAAAAGGAATTGGATTTAGAATCTTTATTAAATCCGCCATAATAGTTTTCAAACCAAATGCTATCATTTTTAATAATGAGATATGCTATCGTACCGTTCGCTTTATTTATTTGGTTTAACCCTTCAGTTTCTTTTATGGTATTATAGTCTTTATGATTAGGCCATAGGTTTGCCGTTCCATTTTTAATGGGCTGATTGTCGAACTTCTTATAATCCTCTAAATAGGCCGTAGAATGCCCTGTAAGATATATGGTTCTAACTGCTTTTATCAAATAATCTGTATCGGTAATGTAAAGAACAATAATAAGTAGGCCAAATAGAATAATTATCCATTTAAAGAACTTTTTTAAGAATTTCATAGACACATTTGTTTGTAGCAATTAAAGATAAGAAAATTATGGCCGATTAAAACAGGCTTATCTCCTATGGGTTTTTAAAGCTCTTTTTTGCTTATAAAAAGCCTTGTCCGCGACATACATAGTTTTAGTTACCTCGGCAAAAACACTATGATTCTTACTTTTTATTTGAGTTGTTTTAACCACATCGAACTCACCATTTACGGTAACCTGCTCTTTAATACGCTCTATTTCTTTTGGTGTGAAGGTGAACTCGGAATACGCTTTTTCTTTTGCAGGGCGCTTGTATTTTATTGAGGCATTCTTATCCCAAACAACGTAATTATTGCCTAAAATAGTCATGAGTTGAATCATGTAAATGGGATCTGTTGCAGAAAAGAGACTTCCTCCAAATATGGAATCCACGTAGTTCCTGTTTTTAATATTTAACGGGATGGCTATTTTAATATATAGCAGATCGTCTGATACCTCAATGATCTTGCCAGTTGTTCGTCGATACATGGGTGACCAATTAAATCCATGTTTATAGATTTGGGCATCGGATAAAAAGGTTTTCAGGAATTTGGTAAGGGTTCTGTACATTTAAAAAAGAGATTGTTGCTTATACGGACTCTCATGCTCTAAAAGCCATTTTTTCCTATGCAAACCACCGGCGTAACCTGTTAAACTACCATCGCTACCTATAACTCTATGACAGGGTACAATAATCCAAAGCGGATTTTTACCATTAGCGTTAGCAACTGCCCGAATGGCCTTGGCATCCCCTAAGGTCTTTGATAAATCTAAATATGAACAGGTTTTACCATACGGAATTTGTTCCAGTTGTTTCCACACTTTTTTCTGAAATTCTGTTCCTTGTGGATTTAATTTTAGATCGAATTCCTGACGTTCACCATTAAAATATTCTTTTAACTGACGTGCGCAATCCTCCAATGCTGTTGGCGTTATATCGGTTTCTTTTTCTTCGGAATTTAAAACAGTTACAGATGCAATACCTTCAATATCTCCAACTATTTTGGTGTAACCCAGAGGTGTTTTTATGATACAGGTTTCCATTATTTTTCAGGACTCGAATCATCCTCATCTATGATGCCTAGTTTTTTTGCTCTAGTTTGCCAACTTTTACGTGCCAGAAGCTGAAGGTCTGAAACGTTATCACTTTCATCCATTATTTCCAAACCTAGAAGGGTTTCAATAACATCTTCCATAGTAACTATACCGCTTATAGATCCATACTCGTCAACAACCAAAGCCATATGATTTCTGCTTTCTACAAGTTGTTCGAATAGCTTGGGAATAGGGATATTACGATTTACAATAATAATGGAGCGCTTCAATTCAGATAGTTTTTTGCTGCCGTGATCCAGTGCCATCTCTTTAAAAACCTCATCTTTAAGCACAAGCCCTTTTATATGGTCTGGTTCGTTAGAGTAAATAGGAATTCTCGAAAAACGAAGATTCATATTTTTATTGAAAAAGTCCTGGACCGTTGTATTCTCGTCTACGGTTAGCATAACGGTTCTGGGGGTCATAATGTCTTTGGCGAATACTTCCTTAAAAGTTAGTAGGTTTTTAATAATCTTACTTTCGCTTTCCTGAAATACGCCTTCTTCCTGGGCGATGTCTGCCATGGCATGAAAATCTTCCCGGCTTAATACACTGCCATGGCCTTTATTGCCTATAAGTTTGGTTGTGAATTGTAATAACCATAAAATACCTGTCCACTTTAAGGGAAAGATTAAAACGGTTAAAGCCTTTGATGTAAAGTTAGCCAGGCTTTTCCAGTACGTAGCACCAATGGTTTTAGGAATAATTTCTGAAGCAACCAGAATGAGTAGGGTCATAATGGCCGAAACAACTCCAACGGTATTAATTCCTAATATTTCGATTTTATAAGGAAGCTTTTCGGCATATATACCGACCATCATAGCTCCTAAAGTATGTGCAATGGTGTTTAAGGTTAGTATGGCGATTAAAGGCTTATCCACATCCTTTTTTAAATTTTCAAGTGTAAATGCGTAGTCTTTACCTTCTTGTTTTTTAACGTTAATAAACGTTCGAGTTATGGTTAATAATACAGCTTCTAGTATAGAACACAGAAAAGAGAAGAAAATGGAAATGGTTGCCCAAAAAATTAATACAGTCATTAAAAATCAATTTATGGCTAAAATAGTTAAAATTTATTTTGTACATTGTGTAAGTGAACGTCAATGGTTAATATAGAATTCTCTCTCTCTCTAGGTTTTATTTAGTAGCGTAATTTAAATAGCAATTTAAAAATTATGATAACTGAAAAACCGTTCTATAAACTTGCTCATGTAACATGTGCAAGGCAAGATTGCAATGAAACCTATAGTGTTATTATTTCTTCAATTTACGATGTAATAGATTATCCGTTAAAAGAAATAAAGTTTAATCCTTCAAAACAACAAAACGTATTAGAGGCTAACGAATTTGACGACTATATTATTATTACTTGTAGTTGTGGACTCGAACAACCAGTCTACTTAAAAAAGAAGTAACTTTATTGTAAGGGATAACAGGTTTTGGTAGCTTCTGGTAAGCCAAGAAACCCGTAATCCTTCATCTTATGGATATTGCGTAAGTTCGACATATTAAGCGATGAGGCTACTCCGAAATCTATTCTAAAGCCGAAGTAAGTAACCAGGGGCATATTTCTAGGTGTTTAAATACCAAATGATGGCTTTTTTAGAAAAACTAATCTGTTAAAAATTGTATTGGGTTAATTTTAAAAACAGCAAATGACTCGGGTTAGAAAGCGCATTTCAGTATGTTTTTAAGGTCTGGATTGAAGTTCTAAGTAAAAAGGAGATTGTTCCTTTAGTACTTCTACTCTAATCATTTTATGCCATGTTATGGGTTAGATTTTCTTTATTTATAAAATGTATTAGATCATCTAAAAATGTTTTTGAATTTTCTAAAATTGGAGTGTGCCCAACCTGATACTGTACTAATTTTAAGTTTTTTATTTTTTTAATGGCACTAATGTTCCTTTTATATTGAACTTTTTTGTCTTTCATAGCATAAGTCACTAGTGTAGGGCATTCAATAGTCTCAGCTAAGTCTCTTAAGTCTTCATTTGGCAGTGAAAAACTTTTCCAACCTTCTACAAGTGATGGGGCGATATCATAGCCGGTTTGGATAATTTCTTCTCTTCTTTCTGCGGCTTCATTTTCTGTAAGAACATTGTCGTAGTAATATCAGAATTGTTTTAAGAAACGCTTACTTTCCACGTTTAAGAGATTAAGAAATGGAACTGCAAACTATTTGATGATTCTAATGTGTTTTATAGCTTGTTTTTATTTTAATATAATGCTGTTTTTAAGTATGTCGCCAATTCCGTTTAATTTTGCAATTAACCCCTGGAAGTTTTAAAAATAGTATCTGCTCCCAGTTCTTCAAAGTCACTATTAATTTTGGTTGCCATAGTCTTAGTTCTAAATTGATAGAAACGATAAAATTTAGAAGAACCAAAATTGGGATTAATTTCGCGTTTTTAGTTTTAACTCAGGTAAACCATATATGTTTAAATAGTTATTATTCCTTGTAATCGCTATCAAATGGATCAATTTCATGAAGCATTTATTAATCTACTTCCACATACTGGGATGTTCCTTGAGACAAATCCCCGTTTAGCCAACTCCAATCAAATGTTAACTTAAGCTTTCCGTTTTTAGTTGTTGAAATCACACCTATCGATTGACCAACTTTTAGTTCATTCTCTGTTGTAAGGCATTGAAATAAGAGTTCGATTTTAGATGGTTCTGTTTGTTTTCCAACGATAAACCCCTCTTGTATAGCTCCTCCTTTATAGGTTCCGGTAATGGTTGTTCCATCCTGAAAATAATGAAAAACTGTTTCAAATGTAGATAATCCGCTTCTATTTTCAATGGTTATAAACTTTTTGTCATTTAAATTCATAAGAAATTATGTTATAAATTGAGGGGCTTCAGTGGCTACAAAAGTTTAACAACATCCTTCGCAAAGTAACTTGCGATAATATCTCCACCAGCGCGTTTAATTGCAGTTATTTGCTCCATCATTACGGCGTCATGGTCAAGCCAACCTTTTTCGGCTGCGGCTTTTAGCATGGCGTATTCACCTGATACCTGATAAACGGCAATAGGTACATCTATTTCGTTTTTAAGGTCTCTTACAATATCCAAATAACAGAGCCCCGGTTTCACCATAACAATATCGGCACCCTCATCAATATCCATTTCGGTTTCTCTAAGCGCTTCGAAACGGTTTGCATAATCCATTTGATATGTCTTTTTATCTTTAGGAATATCAATGGAATCGACGGGTGCAGAATCTAGAGCATCTCTGAAAGGGCCATAAAATGCCGAGGCGTACTTTGCCGAATAACTCATAATGCCTGTATCTGTAAAACCGTTATCCTCTAGAGTTTCCCGAATGGATAGAATACGACCGTCCATCATATCACTGGGAGCTAAAAAATTAGCACCAGCTTCGGCATGAGATAAACTCATATCGCACAGGGCATCTACGGTAGCATCGTTTACAATTTGTCCGTTTTCAACGATTCCGTCATGTCCGTAAGTCGAGTAAGGGTCTAACGCGACATCGGTCATAACCAACATATCCGGACAAGCATTTTTAACCGTTTTAATGGCACGTTGCATCAACCCATCGGGGTTTATGGCTTCGGAGCCTTTATTGTCTTTTAAACGCTCCGGAACTTTTACAAAAAGTAACACCGATTTTAATCCAAGACGCCACAATTCCTTTACTTCATCTCCTAGTAGATCCAGACTGTATCTAAAGTAATTTGGCATGGATGGAATCTCTTCTTTAACACCTTTGCCTTCCACTACAAAAAGCGGTACTAAAAAATCGTTTGGTGTTATCACTGTTTCACGAACCAATGCGCGAATGGCATTGTGGGTTCTTAATCTTCTATGTCTTATTATTGGAAACATGTTATTATTTTATTTATATCCTATATTTTTATTTAAAATAACTTTGCTTTTGGCGAAATGCCCTTTGCCAAAGGCGATTTCTTTTCCTTCGGCATTAACCAACGTACTTTCGGCAATAAATAAGTGTCTCGATTTAAACTTTACTTTGCCAATAGCTGTTAAAATGCCTTCATTCGCTGGTCTTATTAGATTTATATTAAAGTTTGTTGTTAGCACCGAAACATCTTCTACGATGGAGTTAACAGCAAAAAAAGCGGCATCATCCAGAAGCTTAAAATACACAGAACCATGTATGGCTCCCAATGCATGAAAATATTTAGGGGCTATAGTTAATTGTATTTGAGCGATCTCTTTGCCAACTTTAATCGTCGTACTTTGATAAATTTCTTTATTAAAGTTTGCGTTAAGATACATGTGTTCTAACTTCTCGTAGTGACTCATGGCTATACCCAATTTTTGGGTTCTTTAAGAACGGCTAATAATTTTTCTTCTTCACTCCCAGCCTCGGGTTGGTGGTCGTAGACCCATTGTACATGTGGAGGTAAGCTCATTAAAATACTTTCTATACGACCATTGGTTTTTAAACCAAAGAGTGTTCCTTTATCATGCACCAAATTAAACTCGACATAACGTCCGCGGCGAATCTCCTGCCAGGCGCGATGAGCATCTGTATATTCTAGTGTTTTTCTTTTTTCAACTATGGGTGTATAGGCTTCTAAGAAACTATCTCCAACTTCTGTTACGAAGTCGTACCAGTTTTCCATGCTCATGGTGTCGGTGGCCTTACAATAATCGAAAAACAGTCCTCCTAAACCTCTACCCTCATTACGGTGCGTGTTATAAAAGTACTCGTCGCAACGGGCCTTATATTTTGCATAAAACTCTGGGTTATGATTATCGCAGGCACGCTTACAAATTTGATGAAAATGTATAGCATCTTCTTCAAATAAGTAATAAGGTGTTAAATCTTGTCCTCCGCCAAACCAGCTATCAATAACATCACCTTGTTCGTTGTACATTTCAAAATAGCGCCAGTTGGCATGAACCGTTGGAACCATTGGGTTTTTGGGATGTAAAACCAAGCTTAATCCACAGGCAAAGAAATCTACATCACCTACTTTGAAATAAGCCTGCATAGATTGTGGGAGTTTCCCATGAACTCCCGAGATGTTAACACCGCCTTTTTCAAAAACAGTCCCGTTTTGAATCACGCGTGTACGTCCGCCACCACCTTCAGGACGTTTCCAGACATCTTCTTGAAAGGTTGCCTTTCCGTCGATAGCTTCTAATTTGGAAGTAATTCGATCCTGCAAATCCTGTATATATTGATAAAATAGGTTTTTCATATATTAAACCATGTCTTTATTACTGTAGGTCGCTTTTTCAAAATCTCTAATATTCATAGCTATAAAAGGAATGTGTGGAAATAAACCTTTTAATTTCTTTACTATTTGTGTGGAAAGATTGGTCTTCTGCTCTGTCGTTCGTCCTTCCATAATATTTGCGAAAACATGAATGAAATCGTTTTCTTTTCCTCCAACAAGATAATCTTTATCGAAGGGGTTTAATCTAACCTTGATGTCTCCTTCATCAAATAAACCGGTATCAATCGCCGTTAAATGAACGGTTTGCAAAATGGTGTTTGAGTCTTGAAAGTTTAAAATGTTTTTACTGCAATCAATTACAAAGTGTGGCATATTATGCTTCTATTTTATTGTACAATTCGTATAATTCCATATCCAATGGATGTTCGTTTGGAGGTGTGTATGCTTTTTTAAGAGTTTTAATCCATGCAAAATTACACTTTTTTGCAACCTTGATGCTGGCTAAATTATCTTTGTGAACAATTATTTGAAGGGTTTCAAGCTTGAGGTTGATGAATGCATAATCGGATAGTTTTCTAACCGCATTGGTAATGATGCCAAGCCCCTCAAAAGGATATCCAATGCAATAAGCGAATTCACCCTGTTTTTTCGTCCAGTCCAGTTCTTTTATATAAACTAAACCGACTATTTCTTTTCGTCCGGTTTGTTTGATGATAAATAGAAATTCTTCTTTTAATAGAAACTGTTTGGTTTTTTTTTCTGTAAAAAACCTAGATAAGTCGGGAGTTAGGTTTTGCGCTAATGTTTTAGGAAAATAACGTTTTAAACGGTCTTCATTTGCAACAATGAAATTGCAAAGATTCCAGGAATCTTGTATTTGAATAGGCTCTATATGATAATTACTAAAGCTAAGCATTTGCCAGGTCTTTTTTATGATGTAATGCTTCAACTGTTTTTGTTGTTGCTGCTGTTACCGAAAGCGGTAGTACCAGAATAACACCTATAAATGGAATTAACAGTAGAAGGATAAAAACAGTTCCATTACCAATGGCTAAGCCTCTGTTTTTTCTAACAAATACAGTACTTTCATCATATTTAAAATGACGTTCTAGCGTGTAATCCATATTTCCAAACCCGGCATAGTAGGCTTGTACCGTAAATAATAATATGGACGAAAGGATATTAACAACGGGTATAAATTTTAGAAGTAAAAGGGGGATGGAGATAAGCAACTCCATAATTAAATTTCTACCATTAACTCTTATACCGCGCCAAAGTTGTTGTAAAAATGACGTGTTTCTATTTGAGTGGGGGGCGTTTCCCGTTAAATGAGCCTCTATTTTTTCGGATACTGGACTCATAAAAGGAGCCGAAAGTGCCATGATGATGTGCTTGAAAAGAATTAAGCCGATAACGATAATAACAAGTCCGCCTATTACGGTACTAATGGTGGTAAAAGCCTCTTTGCCCCAGTCCCAAACCCAAATTTTCGAAATAAAACGTCCAACATTATCAGATAATCCATAGGCCGATGTAAAAATTGCTATCGCGGTTATAAGGCTAATGAGCATAGGAACTGCAAAATATTTCCAAAGGTTGAGTTTAGAGATCAAACTAAGCGACCCGAAATATGCTTGTATGCCCGATAAAATGTTTTTAATCATCATAACGTTGTTTTTAAAACATAATATTAATATGCTCTTATTAAGTCTTAGTTAAAAACGATTTGTTACTAAAGGTAGCTTATTTTGAGATTATTTTAAAAGCATCATTATTATAAGAACCTGTACCCCATTTAAGAATCTATATTAAAATAAACAAATTACCACAGTAGGTCGTCTTGGACTTCGCTAGTTGATTGTCTTAGCGGAGTCCAAGACAACACGTATCCGCAAAGACAGTTTGGTTTCAAAGCTTTTGAGTTAATCTTACAAAACGACTTAGTTTCCGTATTCTTTTACGGCATCTATAAACGCTTTGGCATGATCTAATGGAATATTAGGTAGAATGCCATGACCTAGATTAACAATGTATTTGTCTTTACCAAATTCATCAATCATTTGGTGTACCATGTTCTTTATGTCTTCGGGCGGCGATAACAAACGAGATGGATCAAAATTCCCTTGAAGTGTTATATTTCCACCACTTAAATAACGTGCATTTCTTGGAGAACAGGTCCAATCTACACCTAAAGCCGAGGCATTACTTTTTGCCATGTCACCAAGTGCAAACCAGCACCCTTTGCCAAAGGCAATTACAGGAGCATCATCTTTTAAGGCTTCAATAATTTGATTGATGTACTGCCATGAGAATTCCTGATAATCTACGGGAGACAGCATACCTCCCCAAGAATCGAATACCTGAACAGCATTCACTCCTGCTTTTACTTTTTCTTTTAAATACGCTATGGTAGTATCGGTAATTTTCTGTAATAATTCGTGGGCCACAGCTGGATTTGTAAAACACAGTTCCTTTGCTTTGTCGAAAGTTTTACTGCCTTGTCCTTGTACGCAATAGCACAAAATAGTCCAGGGCGAACCTGCAAACCCAATAAGCGGAATCTCATCGTTTAATAATTCTTTAGTGGCCTTTATAGCTTTATAGACGTAGTCTAGCTCAACCGTAACATCTGGAACAACAACGCGATCCAGATCTTTTTGAGAACGAATGGTATTTGGTAAGAAAGGACCAAAATTAGGTTTCATTTCAACTTCGATATTCATGGCCTGAGGAATCACCAAAATATCACTAAATAAAATCGCAGCGTCCATACCGTAGCGACGAATGGGTTGTACCGTGATTTCACTGGCCAACTCTGGCGTTCTACAGCGTGTAAAAAAGTCGTATTTCTCACGAATTTTTATAAATTCTGGTAAATAACGTCCTGCCTGGCGCATCATCCAAACCGGAGGGCGGTTAACCGTTTCTCCTTTTAATGCTCTTAAAAATAAATCGTTCTTTATCATACTTTATGTCATTCCCGCGTAGGTGGGAACCTCTTTAATTGAAACTTATCGTTCTATACTAAATAAATCCTTCTTCATACTTCAGGCTCCCTTAGTAACCAGGGCCTGGCATCGAAAGGCTCAGTGACCAAGGAATAATGGTTCTTATATCTTCTTGCCTTTCGTTATAAAGGTGGACCTTATGGAGTCTTCCTTTAGATTATTGAAACGCTTCCGTTCTTCGTCGTTAATGAAACTCATGAAATCCTCGTCACTGTTGAATGAGATAAAATGCACTTCATAAGGCAAGTCATCTTCAAATGTTACAAAGTTTTCTTGTGTTGGTCTCATCCTATAAATTAACGTACCATTATAGGTGTTCAATATAGGAAGTACTAACGACTCATATGTTTTGAAAACTGCTTCTTTTCCTTTTTTTACAAATAAAAAAGCCGTTATGTAGATCATTAAATATAATGTTCGTTTACTAATTCTATCACACTTTCTACGGTAGGTACTTTGGCAACTCTAACATCACTAAAATGCTTTTTAGCTTCTTTGGCCGTTGTTTCTCCTATACAAAAGGCAATAACTTCGGCATCATTCTTTTGTGTGAAGCTCTGTACCGTAGACGGACTGTAAAACATAACTGCTTCTACAGACGCTTCTACTTTATGTCCATCAAACTTTGTTTGGTAGGCTTCTATTTCGTTAACTTGTATATGATTTTGGGTTAAAATAGTTGGTAAAGCATCTAGTCTTATGTCGCTACAGAAGTATGTTACTTCGGTGCCATCAATATATTCGGTTAAATACTCTGCTAGTTTTTGAGCATTTTTTTCGACATGTTTTACTTTGCCAATTTTATGTTCTATAAGTTTTTTGGTTCGCCGTCCAACACAGTAAATATTTTTAAACTGTAGCTCGGTAGCTGAATAGTTGGTTACCAATGCTTCCACAGCATTCTTACTTGTTATAATAACGTTTTCAATTCTAGATTTTAGAAGTTGTGGACGAATACGGTTTGGGCTTATTTTGATAAAATCGTCACTCTTGGCCACTACTTTTTGATGGAATAACAAACGTTGATCTTCGGTGAGGGACTTGGTTGAAAAGACATTAACCGGGTTGTTCGAGTATTTAATATCGTCCATAAGACGTTTACCTCCGCGTTCAATGATATAGTCGGCAGAAAAAACGGCCATGTCTTCGTGTTTGCCTAGTTTTTCAACTCTGGTAACTTCTATTTTTTTTGAGCCATCTTTACTTAGAAGGACCCCCTTAAAATGCACCTCTTCATTTTTAATTTTGGCAAGAGCTCCAATAGGTGCTGTACAGCCACCTTCTAATCGGTTTAAAAACGTACGCTCGATGGTCGTGCAAATTTCGGTTTCTTCGTGATTTAATTCCGCACAAGCGTTTTTTGAAAAATCGTCGTCTTCTAAAGCGGTTATCATGATGGCTCCTTGTGCGGGTGCGGGAATCATCCAGTCTAGGTTAATAGATTCATCTGGTCTTATTCCAATTCGACCAATACCTGCTGCCGCGAATATGGCACCGTTCCAGTGTTCGTTATCGTTTAGTTTTTGTAAACGAGAATTTACATTACCTCGCAAATCTTCAATGGTATGCGTTGGATAACGGTTTAACCACTGGGCTTTACGTCTTAGGCTTCCCGTTGCGATGGTTGCATCTTTGGCACTTAAAAACTCTTCATTTTTTTTAAAAACGAGTGTATCATTTACGTTTCCTCGTTTTAAAACAGCTGCCTGAACAATGCCTTTTGGTAAAACTGTGGGGACATCTTTTAGAGAATGCACAGCGATATCAATGTCATGATTTAACATGGCGATGTCTAAGGTGCGTGTAAAAATACCTGTAATACCTAATTCGTACAGTGGTTTGTCTAAAACAAGATCACCAGTAGATTTTACCGGAACGAGTTCCGTATGATATCCTAAATGCTCGAGTTGAGACTGTACTGTTTTAGCTTGCCATAGTGCTAATTCACTATCGCGTGTGCCAATTCTAATGGTTTTAGACATGTGCTTTTGATTCTAGCTGAAAAACTTTTTTAATAAGTTCCAGGCTCTCGTCTGTGGAGATATTGTCATCTTTTAAATGATGCGCAAAATGGTTAGTGATTTTTTGAATGATGTTGTTGCTTATGGTTTCAGCCTGAGCTTCATTGAAATTCGAATTTTTCTTGCGTTGCGTGTCTAATTCGGCAGCTGCAAAATCGGCAAGTTTATTTTTTAACGCTTTGATGGTAGGTGCAAACTTTCTGGTTTCCAGCCATTCGTTAAATTCCGTTTTTACATCTTCTATAATCGATTCGGCAAATGGAATATGCTTTTTGCGTTCTTCCAGAGTTTTATCTGTGATTTTTGATAAATGATCTAAATGAACTAAAGTAACATGACTCAATTCCTGAACATTTGAATCGACATTTTTAGGAATAGACAAATCTAAAATAAGAAGTGGTTTTTTAGACTGAATAATATATTTATCAATTGTAGGGCGTTGTGCGCCTGTTGCAACGATTAAAATATCTGAATGCGCAATTTCCTCCTGCAAATTGGCATAATCTTTAACGACTAAGTTGAACTTACCTGCAATGATTTCTGCTTTGTCCTTTGTTCTGTTAATTAAAGTGATTTGCTCATTTTTGGTGTGTTTTACCAAGTTTTCGCAAGTATTTCTACCAATTTTTCCGGTTCCAAAAAGCAAAATATTCTTATTGGAAACATCTTTAACAGTATTGAAAATGTATTGAACTGAAGCGAAGGATACAGATGTTGCACCAGAAGAGATGTTAGTTTCTGTTTTAATACGTTTACTGGCTTGAATCACAGCATTTACTAATCGTTCTGAAAAATGATTTAGCAACCCGTGTTTTTTTGAAGCACGAGCACTACTTTTTAACTGACTAATAATTTCGAAATCTCCGAGAATCTGACTATCTAAACCTGATCCCACACGGAACATATGGGCGATGGCATCTTTATTTTTATAAATGTATGCAACATCCTGAAATTCTTCAACAGTTCCTCTTGTATTGTCACAAAGGAGCTGAATGAGTTGAAAAGGGTGTTGCGCGAATCCGTAAATCTCAGTTCTATTACAGGTAGAAGTCACCACCAAACTTTCAATGCCATTGTCCTTAGCTTGGTTGAGGAGTGTTAATTTGCCGGCCTCATCTAAACTAAAGCGTCCTCTTATATCGGCATCGGCTTTTTTATAACTTAAACCAATGGCATAAAAGTAGTTACTCCTGGATATATTATACTTCTGCATGTTTGATACTTGAAATTCCAAAGCAAAAGTATATCGATGATGACTAAAAAAATAACGCTTAAAGAACTTTTAATATCGTTTGTGGTTTTTTTGGGTTGTTTTTTTTAAAAATATGATAAATGTCATATTTTTGCTGATTATTAGGCAGTTTTTGCTTAATTTATTTAGAACCAATCTAAATAAAATCATTATGGGGAAGGAAATAGATCATAATAAAAGTGTCGCTCAAAGTACTTTTGATGAAACACTTATAGATGACCACACGGTAGTCTTAACGTTTAAGAATGAAACCAATCAGGTTCAGTCTCTTGCCAAAGATATTGATAGCGATTATATACAATTTCATTTTTGTGTAAAAGGAGCAAGTAGTTTTGTTTTTAATGAAGGGCGGTATACATTAAACATCCTTGAAGAGAATTCCTTACTGCTGTATAACCCACAAAGAGATTTACCAATAAATTTGCAAATTGATCCTAATTCCTGGATGGTTTCTATTTTAGTATCGATTAAGAAATTCCATGGGTTTTTTTCACAGGAAGCGGGATACATTACATTTTTAAGTGATGACAATAAGGATAAGAAATACTATAAAGATCGCATTATCTCACCGTCTATGGCGATTGTTTTAAATCAGTTGTTAAGCTATAACCTAAACCAATCTGTTAAAAGTCTTTATTTTAAGGGGAAGGCATACGAACTTTTAAGTCTTTATTTTAACAGAAGTGAAGACGCCGATATAGAGCAATGTCCATTTCTTGTAGATGAAACCAACGTTACAAAGATTAGAAAGGCTAAGGAAATTATAATTGCTCGCATGGCAGAGCCACCGAGTTTACAGGAACTAGCAGATGAAATAGGACTAAATCTTAAAAAGCTAAAGGAAGGATTTAAGCAAATATATGGGGATTCGGTGTTTAGCTTTTTATTCGATTATAAAATGGAAGTCGCCAGGAAGCTCTTGGAGTCGGGTGATAACAATGTAAATGAGGTGGGGCATCGCGTGGGATATAGTACCTCCAGTCATTTTATTGCGGCCTTTAAAAAGAAATATGGAACGACCCCAAAAAAATACGTAATGTCATTATCTTCGTAAAAAATTACTACTAATGAAAAAAGGCGTTTTACTGGTAAACCTCGGATCGCCAGATAGTCCGGAACCAAAAGATGTAAAGAAGTATCTCGGTGAGTTTTTAATGGACGAGCGTGTCATCGATATCCCCTATTGGGCGAGAAGTTTGATCGTAAAAGGGATCGTATTAAAAACACGACCAAAAGCATCTGCAGCGGCATACAAGAAGATTTGGTGGGAAGAGGGCTCTCCTTTAATTGTGATTTCAGAAAGACTTCAAAGTAAAATACAAGAGCAAATGGACGAGCCTGTTGCTTTGGCTATGCGCTATGGAAGTATGACCATTAAAAAAGGACTTCAGGAGTTAGTAGATAAAGGCGTTGATGAGGTTTTGTTATTCCCTTTATATCCTCAATTTGCAATGGCAACCACCGAGACCATTACCGTATTGGCCGAAGACATAAGGCAGCAGTATTTTCCGAATATAAGTATAGAGTCGGTTCCAGCATTTTATAATAAACCGGAATACATAGACGTGCTTTCTAATTCCATAAAAAGAGATTTAGATGGAAAAGAATTTGAACACTTACTATTTTCCTATCACGGTGTTCCCGAACGTCATATAAAGAAAAGCGATGTTACCAAATCACATTGTCAAATAGATGGTAGTTGTTGTGTAACGCCGTCAAAAGCACATGAGTTTTGCTACAGGCATCAGTGCTTTGAGGTGACCAGATTGGTTGCCAAAGCATTAAAATTGGAAGAAGGAAGCTATTCTACGTCTTTTCAATCGCGTTTAGGTTTCGACCCCTGGTTACAACCGTATACAGACAGAACCATTGAACGTTTAGGGAAACAAGGTGTAAAAAAAATGGCTATTGTAACCCCGGCATTTGTTAGTGATTGTCTTGAAACCTTAGAAGAAATTGCTATGGAAGGTCAGGAGATTTTTCATGAAATGGGCGGACATGATTTCACAACGGTTCCATGTTTAAATGACAACGATGCGTTTGTTAATCTGCTGAGTAAGTGGATAAAAGCATGGACAGTATCATCTGTTAAGGTAAGTTAGACTATGGCATATTATTTCTACATTAAGGCATTTCATCTAATTTTTGTTATTACCTGGTTTGCCGGATTGTTCTATATTCCGCGCTTATTTGTTTATCAAATTGAAGCGTTTCACAAGCCTTCTCCAGACAAAGAGATTTTAGGACAACAGCTTAAACTTATGGCCAAACGATTGTGGTTTATTATTACCTGGCCATCTGCTGTACTGGCACTTTTATTTGGGATAACGCTATTTTATTTAAATCCGACATTGGTTTATCAAGACTGGATGCAGGTAAAACTTGGTTTTGTGGTGTTACTTTTTATTTACCATTTTAAGACACATCACTTTTATAAACAATTGCAAAATGATGTCGTTAAAAAATCATCAAGTTTTATGCGTATATGGAACGAAGGCGCCACTTTTATTCTTTTTGCAGTGATATTTTTGGTTATTCTTAAGAGTGCTATTAACTGGATATGGGGCGTAGTTGGTATTTTGGTTTTAGGAATACTTATTATGTTGGGCTTCAAGGTTTATAAGAATATCCGAGCTAAAAATCCAGAGGCCTAATCAAATATTTAAATCTTAAAAATCTAATTTCAATATTTGGAATTTAGAATTTGGAATTTTGTTTTTTTAAGAGAACTTGGTTTGATTATTATTATATTTAGAGAACTTTAAAGATGTAAATTTTATTAATGAAATTAAAAAAACTGTCCTTACGTACTCGCATTTTTTTAGCCATGATATTGCTGGTTTTATTGGCGTCCATCCTAATTTCGGCAGTGGCTATTTTTCAATATAAGGAGGAGCGACAAGATTATCATAAAGGGAGACTAGAGCGTAAAGAAGAGAATATTCAAACCCATCTTAAACGTGTTTTAAACGGAAGACAAAATACCTGGGAAGTAAAAACAGAAAACATTCCTGTTATTTTTAAGGAAGAGATATTTAATGTTGCAGATATTCATAAACTACAAATTAATTTATATGATTTAGAGGGGGAATTATTAATATCCTCGAAATACGAATTAAAAAGGGATATTGCCACATGTCTGGATGCTGAAGTTTTAAACTCTATTTCTAATACTGCGGCACACCGGTTTGTAGATAAGCACCGTGAAAATGGAGAGATCTTTCAATCTTCTTACACCTATCTCACAGACCAACGCTTCAAACCTATTGCGATTTTAAACTTGCCGTATTTGGAAAAGGACGATTTCCTTACCAAAGAGCTTGAAGAGTTTTTAAGACGTATTGCCTATGCCTACATGCTGGTATTACTTATGGGTATTGTTATAGCATTTTTGTTATCTAAATATATTACAAAGTCATTAAAAACGATTAGCGATAAAATTAATGCGACCCGTTTAGAGAAGCGTAATGAAAAGATTGAGGTAAGTGATACCAGTGAGGAGATTTCTACTTTGGTAAATTCGTATAATAGTATGATTGACGAACTAGAGGAGAGTGCTGTGCAATTGGCCAGGAGTGAGCGTGAACAGGCGTGGAGGGAAATGGCAAAACAGGTTGCCCATGAAATTAAGAATCCTTTGACTCCAATGCGCTTAACAGTGCAAAACTTTCAACGAAAATTCGATGCAACAGACGAAAAGATTCATTCGAAGTTAGACGAGTACAGTAAAACACTAATTCAACAAATAGACACCATGAGTTCTATTGCTTCTGCCTTTTCTAATTTTGCGAAAATGCCAGCGCAGCAGAATGAAACACTTAATGTGGTGAAAATTGTAAAATTGGCGCTCGATATTTTTAATGAAGACTATATTTTCTTTACAGCAGATCAAAAAGAAATCATTGCCAAGTTTGATAGAACGCAACTTATTCGGGTTATTACGAACTTAGTAAAAAATGGTATTCAGGCCATACCAGAAGACCAAATACCAAGAATTGTTATCAATGTAGGAACACAGGATAATAATGTGATTGTTACGGTTGCCGATAACGGGGCTGGCGTTGCAGAGGAGAATATGGGTAAAGTTTTTGAACCTAAATTTACTACAAAAACGAGCGGTATGGGATTGGGGTTAGCCATGGTTAAGAACATTGTTGAAACTTACAAGGGCACCATCACGTTTACTTCCGAGAGAGATAAAGGGACTACATTTACCGTGACATTCCCTAAAGAATAAAGCTTCAATTAAATATCTTAAAATGAATAAAATTCTGGTTTTAGCACTTTTTATCACTTCTATAGGCTATTCGCAAATTTTAGAACCCGTTAAATGGTCAACTAGAGTGGAAAAAATATCAAATTTAGAGTATGATCTTATTATAACAGCTAAAATAGAACCAAACTTTCATTTATATGCACTTGATGTGCCTCAAGGTGGTCCGTTACCAACTGTATTTATTTTTGAAAAGAACGCTGGTTATGAGTTGATGGGGGCTATGACTGAACCGAAAGGAAAAACAATGTTCGATTCTACTTTTGAGCTTCATGTGAAGCACTTTGAAGCGTCAGCCAGTTTTAGGCAGCGCGTTAAATTAAAGACAAAAAAAGAACTAAAGATATCTGGTGAGATTGAATTTATGACTTGTAATGATTCAAGCTGTGTGCCGGGTTATGACGATTTTGAAATTACTATACGCTAAACAAACTATAAGACAATGAGTTATACGAATTTATTATTAGAGACTAATCATGGTGTCACAACGATTACGATTAATCGACCTAAAAAGCTAAATGCCCTCAATAAAGAAACCATAGGAGAGTTACATGACGCTTTCAAGTTCGCAGACCAGGATGCTGAAACAAAGGTTATTATCGTTACCGGTAGTGGTGAAAAGGCGTTTGTGGCAGGGGCAGATATTAGCGAGTTTTCAGATTACAGTGTTGAAGAGGGGGAAATGCTTGCAGCAAATGGCCAGAAAGTCCTTTTCGATTTTGTAGAGAATTTATCGACTCCCGTAATAGCGGCCGTAAATGGTTTTGCTCTTGGTGGCGGGTTGGAACTTGCCATGGCGAGCCATTTTAGAGTGGCTAGTGACCATGCTAAAATGGGGTTGCCTGAGGTGTCTTTAGGCGTTATTCCTGGATATGGTGGTACACAGCGGTTACCTCAATTAATTGGCAAAGGACGAGCCATGGAGCTTATTATGACGGCGGGTATGATAGATGCCAAAGACGCACTTAATTATGGTTTAGTGAATCATGTAACGACTCAAGATGAACTGCTTCCATTATGTGAGAAAATTGCTGGTAAAATAGCACGTAACTCGTCGGTCGCTATTGGTGCTGCTATAAGAAGTATAAATGCCAATTTTATAGACGGTGTTAATGGCTTTAATACCGAGATAAAAGAATTTGGTAAATGCTTTGGCACCGAAGATTTTACAGAAGGCACTACAGCTTTTCTAGAGAAACGAAAGACGGATTTTCCGGGGAAATAAACGACCTCAGGTCGGACTCACGAAATATTCTATAGGAAAAGTAATTTTAGAGTACCCAAACGAGTGTCGCGGTACTAAATTAAAATATCCCGCTCGAAAGGCGGGATGAGTTCAACTTGGAATTTTGAAGACATTGTTTCGTATCTAAAATTTGTTAATAACCCAACGTTGTTTTAACATTTTTAGACGCAAATTATAGGTAATTTTAAAGTGCGATTCACAGAGCATTCAATCTTTAATTTTACTATAATGAACAAAAAAGCTGCCATAAAAGGACGTGGTGCGCAGCTAAACGTCCCTAATCGTTTTTTCGAATTAAGTCACGACATGCGCGACGATTTTCTGGAATTCTGCCGAAAGGAAGGAGAGGATAGTGATAAAAACAAGACCTTGTACCTTGATGTATTTCCAAAAACGATAGTTAACAAGGTTGAAAGTCCTGATGTGGGTATGACGTACTCTATGAACCCTTATCAGGGCTGTGAACACGGCTGCATTTATTGTTACGCGCGCAATAGTCATGAATACTGGGGTTATAGTGCAGGTTTAGATTTTGAGCGCCGCATTATGGTGAAAAAAAAGGCCCCCAAATTATTGGAGGCCGTACTAAAAAAGAAAGGTTGGAGGGCACACCCCATTGTTATGTCTGGTAATACAGATTGTTACCAACCTGCAGAAAAACAATATGAAATAACCAGACAGTGTTTAGAGGTGTTCCTGCGTTATAAGCACCCAGTGGGAATTATAACGAAAAACGCCTTGATTTTAAGAGATTTAGATCTTTTAAAAACATTATCCAAAGACAATTTGATAGGGGTAAATATATCAATCACTTCACTGTCTGAGGACACAAGGCGTATTTTAGAACCACGTACTGCTACGATTAAAAGACGTTTAGAGACCGTTAAAACCTTAAGTGAAAACGGAATTCCTGTTAATGTCATGCTTGCTCCAATTATTCCGTCTATAAACAGTCATGAGGTTTTGGCTTTGGCGAAAGCTGCTTCAGATCACGGCGCTTTGTCCATAGCCCATACCATTGTGCGACTTAACGGTGCTATTGGCGAGATTTTTACAGACTGGATTCATAAAACCATGCCCGATCGCGCACAAAAGGTGTTAAATCAAATAGAAAGTTGCCATGGAGGGAGCCTAAACGATTCTAGATTTAAAACTAGAATGCGAGGTGAAGGCAAAATAGCCGAGCAAATTAATAATCTGGTAAAACTGGCCAGACAAAAATATTTCAAAAACAAGGCTATGCCAAAGCTTAATCTAACATTGCATGAGCAACATAAAACGGCTCAATTAAGGCTATTTTAGCTGTTGTTTAAACTCTCTTTCAACGATAACGTCCAATAGAATACTGGTGGCAATCAAGTAAAATGATATATAAAGTAATATTATGGCAAACCACATAAACTCTAAATGACTCCCTGTTATCTTATAGATAATAAAAGTCAAAATAGCCGTATGCATAATGGCCCAGATAATACTAATTAGGTGATGTTTCTTGATAGAAAATGGGAATTTGGTAGTCATACTACCTTTTGCTAAATAAATAGGGGGCTTCATATCTAACGATTAAAAAGTGGGCTGTTTTCACAGCCCACCTGCTTACTAAATTAAACTAACTAAATAAGACATTAACTAAACTAACTACTTGTTAATGAATTTTGTGAATTCTTTGTTGTTGGAGTTAAGTACTATTTTATAACTTCCTTTGTTAAGTTGGTATACTTTTCCAAGAGTTTGAGATCCCTCAACCTTTTCTGAGTGAATTAAATAGAAATCATCATTAAGGTTTTCGTAAATACTTATTTTTAATGGTTCTAGATCTAGGGCTAATTGTGTGATATAGACCAAATTCTTTTTCTCTCTTACGTAAGGTTTGTAGATGGTTAACTCTTCTCCTTTTTTAAAGGTAACACTACTATTATTAACTGTAAAAGGTATTGTTTTGATCTCAAGATCCTTATCTACTTCGAAAAAATAACGACCGTTTGGCAATTTCGTAAGATCGTATTCGTTAGTGTATGTTCCAGAAGATTGGATAAGTTCTTTATAGATGATAACACCTTTGTAATTTCTAATAGATAAAAGGTTTCCCTTTTTTACGTTTTCGATGGTTACTGTTTTCTCAATGTCAATTTTAACATTTAAAGAATTAGTTTCACTTGCGTTACCTATTACACTTGCAAACAGCGTTACCGCTAATAGGCTCTTTCCGATTTTTTTAATTGTTTTTTTCATGATTTGGATTTTACAACGTTTAACACTGCAAAGATATGTCGGGAATACAGTTCTCAAAACATCATTTTTAACCAATTTATATGCTATTTTATCTATTAAGTCAATGTTAACAGTATGTTAAGTTAAAATACCATAGAATAGTGATAATTGAATATAGATTATAAGAATAATATGTGTTAATTTTGTGATTAAATTAGCTGCTATGATTAATAAAAAACCTACTTTAGAAAAGCTTAGCCCCAGTTTCGGTAGCTCGATATTGGTGAAACAACACTTGGTTAAGGTTAATAAATTCAATGCCTTTTGGCATTTTCATCCGGAATTAGAACTTGTATATGTAAACAGAGGACAAGGAAAAACGCATATAGGAACTCACCTGTCCTATTTTAGCAATAGTCAACTTATATTAATTGGGTCGAATTTACCTCATAATGGTTTTACAGATCGATTAACAGCTAATGGAACTGAAACTACAGTGCAGTTTAAATCCAATTTTCTAGGAAATGACTTTGTTAATATTCCCGAAATGGCGCTTATAGCGTCCTTGTTTGATAGGGCTAAGAAGGGGATTAAGTTCAATTCGGAAACTAAAAAAGTAATTGGACCTAAAATTGAAAGTCTTTTGGATTATGAAGGATTCGATAGAGTTTTGAAGTTTTTGGAGATCTTAAACCATTTGGCGAAAACAGATGACTATGTAATTTTAAACGCCGATGGCTTTGCTTTTGAAGCTGAACCACAGGATAGTGCCAAAATAGATATTATTTACAAGCATATTAACCGAAACTTTCATAAGCATATTACATTAGATGAGATCGCAGATAAGGTTAGTATGACGGTACCCGCATTTTGCAGATACTTCAAACGAATTACAGGTAAAACCTTTACCAAGTTAGTGAATGAGTATCGTGTAGTGCATGCTACGAAGCTTTTAAATGAAAGTCAGATGAGTATTGCCGATGTTTGTTTTGAGTGTGGATTTAATAATTTTTCACACTTCAATAAACAGTTTAATGAGATTACGGGTAAGAGTGCTTCTCAATATAGGAAAGAAATTAAACGCATTATTCAATAGTTATATCTTCGCATTCCATTCATTATAGAACTGTTTGAGGTAATATTCCATAAATTCATGTCTGTTTTGAGCCAATTGCTTCCCGGTTTTCGTGTTCATTCTATCCTTTAACAGAAGAAGCTTTTCGTAAAAATGATTGATTGATGGCGCTGTGGATGCTTTATATTCATCCTTACTCATATTAAGATTAGGAGAGATATTAGGGTCGTAGATGGCTCTGTTTTTAAATCCACCGTAGTTGAAACAACGCGCTATACCAATGGCGCCTATCGCATCTAATCGGTCGGCATCTTGAATGACATCCAGTTCGGGAGATCTAAACCGCTGTTCCTCGTGTCCTCCTTTAAAAGAGATGTTTTCTATGATATGAACGACATGTTCAATAACTTTAGAATCTACATTTAAGTTAAAGAGAAACGTTCTGGCTAATTTTGGTCCTACTGTTTCGTCTCCATTATGAAATTTACTATCCGCAATATCGTGTAATAAAGCGCCCAGTGCAACAATAAAAGGATCTACGCTTTCTCCATTCGAAATAAGTATAGCATTTTTATAAACGCGTTCTATATGAAACCAATCATGACCACCCTCGGCATTGGCTAGTTGTTCTTTTACAAAATGGGTGGTTTGTAGTATAATGTCCTCTGAACTCATAACTCATAAAAATTAATAACCATCACAAAGTTAAAATTAATGGCAGTTCCAAGTCATATAAAAGAGTAGAATATAGAAATATTATTGTGATTATACCTTCCTGCCTGGCAGTAGCCAAAGGATACCCATAGAGATAAATGAATAGTATCCTAGTTCTTAAAGGTGATCCACGAATACACGAATAATAACAAATTAGGTTATTCTAAGAAACGTCTAAACGCTACCACTTGCATCGGGCCTTTTGACTGTAGTTTCTCTTGAATACTTGCTATTGAATTCCATCGTAACAATTTGTTCAATTAAAAGGATCTCACAGCTCGACTTTGCCCGGTGCAGGTGGTTGCGTTTTGGCACGCTCTGTCTTGGCCAACAGAAAGGCTCAGGATGACGAATCATAATATTATGATGATGGCCATAATGTGCAAATCGATTTGCTTTTATTCAATGGGAATATGCATATCCACAATACATTTGTTTTCGGGATGTGCTCTAAAGTCATTATGGTATATTTCAAATGGGGGGTCTTCGGCCTTTTTGTATCCGTTCTCATTCATCCAAACAAAAAGACCACTCCAGGCTTGCTCAAAATCCATGGGAGCTATTTCAAAATGGCCAATAATACACCTGCCCTGTTTAATAATGCCTGAGTCAATATCCTGTTCAGAATCAAAAGGTTCGTCAGTTATCAGGCAAATACTCATGCGTACCTTATCAGGATTTGTAATTTTAAAGCTATCGTGAAAGATTCTAGCCATTTTGAAATCTGAGCTTTTTATTAAGCTTTTAGAATTTCCCCATGTTATGAGTTTATCGAAAGCACGTTCCATAGCATGAACCCCAAAATGCGTTACGCTGGCAAATTTTAATTCGGGAGTGTCTTTAATTTCAATTTTTGCATTCATTTTAATCCAATTTAAATGATTATTAATGTTGCAAATGTATGTTTCGAAAACCTGAACACTTTGACCTTTCTTGCTTTCCTCTTGACGTATCTTGCTAAATTTACTGGGGTTTTGTTTTTGGAATTCAGATGGATTTACTCCATAAAATTTTTTAAAAGAACGCGTAAATGATGAATTGCTGCTAAAACCATATTGTAATGAGAGCTCAGCTATACTAACCTCACCTTGATGGATTAATACCGAAGCGGTTTTTTCAATACGTTTTCGAATGATATACGCATGAAGTGTTTCGCCAATAATGGCTTTGAAAATTCTATGGAAATGAAACGGCGAATAAAGTGCTTTACTTGCTAGAGATTCCAATGACAATTCAGAATCGAGATTATTGTCAATATATTTCAGAACTAGATTAATTCTGTTTAAATAATCTTTTTCAATGTTTTTGTCAGAAATCAAAAATTATATAAATTTTCTTTATTCAGAAATAGCTGGCTGAACCCATTTAAATTGAAACGAATTTTCAGGTATTTTCATACGTTCAGAGATACGATACATTCTTGAAGGAAGCTTCATAAGATAATCTCTGGCTTTTTCCGCTTCGTCTGTAAGGTTGGTTATTTTATCAATTTCCCAACGTCCTAATAGTTTTTCTAAAATTTCCACATAATCGTTGGCGGTATAAACACCAATACGTTGTGCGGTATTTGAAAACTCTTCAAAAGCAGTACTTATAGCATTCCCCGATTCTCTTAAGAAGTGAGCCGGCATAACAATTTTTTGTTTCATCATATAATGAAATGCCAACATCATCTCACTAGGGTCTACCTTAAAGATGCGTTCAACAAATTCGGAATAAGCATTATGGTGTCTCATCTCGTCACCAGAAACAATATTACACATTTTGGCAAGCCTTTTACTTCCCATTGTTTTGGCAATTTTTGCTACACGATTATGAGAAATGTAAGTTGCCAACTCCTGAAAACTGGTATAAACGAAGTTTTTATAAGGATCTCTATCTGTTCCAATATCGAAACCATCTGCAATAAGATATTGTGTGGTCTTCTCTATTTCGCGCATATTAACACGGCCAGAAAGATATAGGTATTTATTAAGTACATCCCCGTGACGATTTTCTTCAGCGGTCCAGTGACGAACCCATTTAGCCCAAGGGCTTTCTCTGTCTCTTTGATTAACTCCGGGCATGTCCATTAACCAAGACTCGTAAGTTGGTAAGGCTTCTTCCGTAATCATATCTCCAACCAAAACAACCCAAAAATCATAAGGTAATTCTTTGGAGAGTTCTCTTATTTCTCGAACGTCTTCAAAGAAAGAATCTTTTTCAGAATCTGGTAAGAAATCTGTAGGTTGCCATATTTTTTCAATAGGAATAAGGTACTTGTCGATTAGAGATTCAACATCCTTTTCAAGAAACTCCATGACTTCTAATCTAATGTTTTTTAATGACATCTATATGATGATTTTAATGGTGTATGTGTTTTTTTATTGTCGTTTCGATCTTTTCCAGGAGCTCATGTTTATCATCAAAAGCGTCCACCTTTAACGGTTTGTGTACCGTAAAAATTATATGGGTTCCCAATCCTAGTGGGAATTTCCCATATCGTAGGGTCTTCCATGAATTATTTATAGAAATGGGGACAACATAGGCCGAAGGTATTTTTTTTAATAGAATTTCCAAACCTTTGGTTTGAAAAGGCTTTGGCTTACCTGTTTTACTTCTGGTGCCTTCTGGAAAAATTACTGCCGCACGTTTATTTTCTTCAATATTTTCTCCAAATTTCATAATAGCAGGCAAAGATTGTCTTGGATTTTTTCGGTCGATAAGTACCGATCCACCGTGGCGTAAATTATAGGATACACTCGGGATGCCTTTTCCTAATTCTATTTTACTTATAAATTTGGGGTGATGTTTTCGCATATACCACATAATAGGTGATATATCGTACATGCTTTGATGGTTTGCAACAATTATTAAAGGGGCGTTAAGTTGAACATCGTGTACATTATTAAATGTAAACCGTGTGCCTAAAATATTTAAACAACGCATGAGAAAAAACTGAAGAAAATCTACACTTTTTTTGTGCGCCTCATACCCAAAAATATTAAAACATACCCATTGTATGGGGTGGAATACAACCAGTGTTAAAAAGAAGCACAAGCTATACACAATACTTATTGGGTATGACAGTATTTTTTGCATGTGCAAAAATAAGTAAAACTAAGTTCTAATACGTAAGTACGCAGGTGTTATTTTCGCAGCTTAGACTAACCGGCTGTATTGTAAGGGCACAATCTGAAAAAATCTCCCATTTTGTATTAAAATTTTTCTCCCTTTGATTATAATTCTTAACAGCTACTTCAAACTTTTCCACATCTATCGAAGTGGTGTATGTTAAGTAAGACCATGGGCCACCACAAGGTTTACTTCCTAGTCCAATAAATTTGCATAGGGTTGTTCCATCACAAATAGAGGCGCTTGCCATAGCTTCAATATCTGCTCTTAGTAAGCTTAATTCTGCCAGTTCGTCTTCGTATGTTGGCGTGTTATTATCGTTAGAAGAGCACCCCGCGAACAAGAGTGTAAAACCAGCAAAAACCAATATGGTTTTTAAAGTCAGTTTCATTAGTCTTTTTTAAGAAGATGAAAGGTAACGAAATTGGTTGCGTAATTCTTGAAAAAAAGAAGGCGTCTAAAAGGATCATTCTGAACAAAGTGAAGAATGATCCTTTTAGACGCCTTCTTTAGAAGTGTATTTTATTTAGCAATGTTCATTGTATGCGTCTACAAGGTTTTCTGCTATCAATTCTGCTGGTCTCCCTTCGATGTGGTGACGTTCTAGCATATGGACTAGCTCTCCGTCTTTAAATAATGCCATGCTTGGTGAGCTAGGAGGAAACGGGACCATATAACCACGAGCTGTATCTACAGCTTCTTTATCTACACCTGCAAAAACAGTAACAATATTTGAAGGGCGTTTTTCGTTTTGTAAACTTATTTTTGCTCCAGGACGTGCATTTGCTGCTGCACAACCACATACCGAATTTACAACAACTAAAGTTGTGCCTTCTTTTGCCAGTGCAGCCTCCACAGCCTCAGAAGTATGTAATTCTTCAAACCCCACACTTGTTAAATCTTCGCGCATTGGTTTTACTAATTCTGGTGGATACATATTTTGAAATTTTTATAATTAACAATTTTAGATTACAAAGATACCAATTGTGTAACAAATTCTTAATGCATTCTACTAACAAATAGTATATTTGATTATAATTAAAATCTATTATTTAATGAGCATTTCAAAATGGATAGGCGGTGCCCTGGGTTGGTCTTTTGGCGGACCTATAGGAGCCATAATTGGGGTCGCATTGGGGAGTTTTGTGGATTCTATTGCAAAAGGAGGTAGCGAAGTACTTGAAGAAGGTAATCGAAGGACAGGAACCTATAAAGAGCGAACAACATATGGTAGTAGAACACAGCGTCCTCAAACACAATCGGGAGATTTTGAAGTTAGCCTTCTTATTTTGGCTTCTATAGTGATAAAGGCCGATGGAAAGCAGGATCAAAGAGAGTTGGATTTTGTGCGTCAGCAATTCGTTAATTTATATGGAAAAGAACGGGCCAATCAAGCATTTAAATTGTTTAAGAATATTGGTGAGCAAAAAAATATTTCCATAAGACAGGTTTGTTTGCAGATTAAACAAATGATGGATCACCCATCGCGATTGCAGCTTATGCATTTTTTATTTGGAATTGCCAAAGCCGATGGTATGGTGACCGAAAGTGAAGAGCGACAAATATATACCATGGCCGGTTATTTAGGGATTAGTTCTCGCGACTACGAAAGTATTAAAGCCATGTTTTATGATAGTAGTGATAACGCCTATAAAATTCTAGAAATAGAAAAAACGGCTACAGATGATGAAGTAAAACGCGCTTATCGAAAAATGGCGAAGAAATATCATCCCGATAAGGTGATTCATTTGGGTAAAGAACACCAGGTAGGGGCTGAAGAAAAATTCAGACAAGTGCAAAAAGCCTATGAGAAGTTGCAGAAGGAACGTGGGTTTTAAAGGGTAAATTTCCGTTTAAATCAAAAAGAAGATCATTTCGAACACAAAGAGAAGCCCGCAATATATTTCAGATTCAATATTGAGGTGCCTCAACGGTGCCTTGCTTCGGATTCACTCAACGACCATGTTTCGAAAGGATCAAATTGATGTTCTGAAAATCAAATTTTAGTTTTCTCCCATATAATACGAATCAATATAATCAATAGCTTCCTGCTGACTTAACACCGCAAACTTTTTATAACGATCGTGTACATCGACGATTTCATCTAAGGCTTTTTTAACTAGAACTTTGTTTTTCCATGTGCTGAGATGAGCAACTACAGTTTGTAAGCATCCGTTTTTATAAGCAATTTGTCCCAAAACATGAACTAAGGTATCCGAAACTCGTCGGGTTTCATCAAACTCCAGTTCTTTTAAAAGTGGTAAAATATCCTGCGGATGTGTACGACCCCGAAGCTCGATACCATGGCAAATTTCACGCCTTACCTCTTTATCAGAGTGTCTTAAATAGGTTTTGGCCCATTCGAGAACCGGTAAAGGGTTTTTCTCTCCCATTTTTTTAACTGAGCCTATTACGGCGTTTCTCACGGAATGATGTTCATCAAATAAGCCAGTATCAAAAAAATGCTGTACTTTATCAAAATGAAATTTACCTATTTCACCAGCCGCGTTCACCGTTGTTTGACGAATTTTATCTGTTTTAGATTGTGACAGCGTTTGTAAAGTTGAAAGAATAACGCTTTGTAGTTCTGATTTTGCATAAAAGATTTTTCCAATGGCTAAATACCCTGTCTTTCTAATATAGGTATCCTCATCTGAGAAATATTTAATAAGATGCTTTGTTTGGTTCGAAACCAGGTCTAAGGTGATGTCTTGGTTGATTTTTTCAACACGTTGGTTTCTTTCTTCTTTTGATAAGTCATAAAATCCCATGGTAATGGTTTCAAGATATAAATAATTTAGATAAATTACATCGCTGTTTACTAACTAATTAAATAACTAACTACAATGAAAAATATTTTCGATTTAAATGAAACCAATGCGGTTATTGATCGGGTTAATAAACTTGAATCAAGTACTCAGGCAAAATGGGGAAAAATGAGTGTAGATCAAATGCTGGCACATTGCAATGTACAGTATGAAATGGCATTTGAGACTATTCATCCTAAACCCGCAGGTTTTAAGAAGGCATTATTAAAGTTATTTGTAAAACCTACAGTCGTAAATAACAAACCCTATAAAAAGAACAGCAGGACGGCTCCTGAGTTTTTAATTACAGATTCGAAAAATTTTAATGTTGAAAAGGAACGTCTGGTTAACTATTTAAAGAAAGCACAAAACTTGGGGGCAGATTATTTCGACAATCGAGAGTCTCATTCCTTTGGGAAATTATCGAAAAAAGAATGGAATAACATGTTTTATAAACATTTAGACCACCACCTGCGTCAATTTGATGTGTAATCGGCATTTCTAGCGTTATAATACTTCAAGTTTATAGCCAACACTGTGAACATTAATAATGTTTATGGAATCGTCATCTTTAAACTTTTTTCTAAGTTTCGATATAAACGTGTCCAGACTTCTGTCTACAAAAACACCATGATCTTCCCAGATTTCTTTAACAAGTGTCTCACGCTTTACAACCTCATTGACATGGGCTCCTAAAATGGAAATTAATTCACATTCTTTTTTAGAGAGTTTAATTTCAATGGCTTCCTTTATTAACTTGTTCTGATCTTTGTAAAATTTGTAATCGCCAATTCGAGAGAAATTAACAATTTCGTTGGGGTGGTGCTTATGTCTTGTTTTAAAATAAAAAAGAAGCATAATCAGGACGCTAAAAAATAAAAGAAGAGCTATATATTCCAGTGTGAATTGTTTTTCTAAGAAATGAATTCGAATATTATAACAATCCAAAGGAAGGTTTCTTCCCATACAAGGAACAATATCGTTCTCGCTGGTTCCTTCAATTTGGAAACTATATGATACTTCTTTTGTGCCACAATGAACCACTTCTACAATATATCGTTTAGGTAAATTGGCAGTTTTTAAGCTATGGTTTACTGCTGAAACCAGGCTATCTGGTGTTATGGACAATTTACTTTGAAACGTTAGTTCGTATCTATTATCACTCAGTTTCGAGATAGGCAAAACCAAGGACGTAGAATCGTTGTTGGAGTGTAATAACATGTTACCAACATCTCTTAAAGCTACTTTTACCGTTTCGGAAAAATGAGACTGAGATACCTCTTTAAAACACGAGCACAGTGTCATGGAAATTAGAGTCAGTATTAAGAAGACGTACTTTTTCATTCTTACTTTAATATGGGCTAAATAAATGAAATTTTCAACGTTTTACATCGCTTTTACATTTCTTTGACACTTTTTTCACAAAAATTCTGGACATGTGACTCTAGTTTTACTGGAAAATAGTAATCATGAAAAACATTCTTTTATTCGCAGCAATGAGCTGTTTTACACTAAGCATTAATGCTCAGGAAATCATTAACGTTAAAAAAGCAGAGAGCACCATCATATGGAAGGGGTCGAACCTTTTTAAATTCAATCAACATTATGGTACGGTAAAAATTAAAAAAGGATATCTCGAGGTATCAAAAAACGGAGTTTTTGGTGGGGCTTTCGAGATTGATATGAATTCCATTACCAATACCGATGGAAAGTATAATGACATGTTGGTATCTCACCTTAAAAATGAGGATTTTTTCGATGTTAAAAACCACCCAATAAGTAAAATTAAATTTATTAAAATAATGAAGACGGCTCCCAACGAATTTAATATAAGAGCGGCATTAACCATTAAAGGGATTACAAATAAGATCGATTTTCGAGGAACACTTAAAAATGAAAATGGCCAGAGTAAAATACATTCTAAATTTATAATAGACCGAACGCTTTGGGGAATACATTATGAATCGAAAGGGGTGTTTGGGTTTGGTAAAGTTAAAGATGATATTATCTCTGATGCGATTGAGTTCGAGGTTGAGTTAAGTTTTCCTAAAACACTAAAACTGCAATTAGGCTGTTAATTCTGGAAGGCAACTGTAGAACTGGTCTTGCTCACATGTAACTCGATGGTTCTTCCTAGAATCATGGCGCGATTATCCTTTTCATGGCCAGCAGGCATGTTAAAAGCAATAGGAAAATCGTAATCGGATAAAGCATCCAAGATAAGTTGTTCAATAGACGAGCCCCAGAGCGTTGTGTTTTTGCGCAACTTGGTCATGTCTCCAACAATCACACCCTTACAGTTGTTAAAATATCCGGCACGCTTTAAGCTCTGTAGCATGCGGTCTATATGGTACTTGTATTCACCAATCTCTTCAATAAAGAGGATTTTTCCAGAAGTGTCTATACTGGTATCAGAGCCTAACATGGTATGCAGCATGGTTAAGTTACCACCAACGATAGGTGCAGATACCTGACCTGACTTATTATATTGAGAGCCTTCCAGGGTATAACGCAGTTGTTTACCAAAAACAGCATCTTTAAATGTAGAAATCGTGTTTTTAATGGTTTCCAAATCGTCCTGCATACTGGTACACATCATGGCATGAATGGTTTGGAAACCTTTATTATGAAATTGGTTATGCAATGCTGTAATGTCTGAATATCCAATTAGCCATTTCGGATGTTGTTTAAATTTGCTATAATCTAATTTGTCCAAAATTCTAACCGTACCATAGCCTCCACGAGCGCACCAAATGGCACTTACTTTGGGGTCGTCCATAGCCTTTTGAAAATCCTCACAACGTTCATCATCGGTTCCTGCAAAATGATTGTCCCTGCTAAATACGTGTTTGCCAACTATGGGGTGTAATCCCCAGCTTTTTATAAGGGTTTTTGCTTGTTCCACTTCTTTATTCCGGTTTCTTAAAACACCGGAAGGTGCAACAATGGCAACCGTATCGCCAGCTTTTAAGTAAGATGGTTGTATCAATATATTGGTTTTATTCGATGATGCATTTTGCTCGGAAACACGGTTTTCTCCAAAGAAAAAGGTAACAAAACATAAGGCCGTAATTATTGAGATTTTTGACATAATGTAAATGTACATTTTTTTTCTAAATCGAAGTCAAATTGTGTACTTTTACAGCGTATTAAAAATGAAATGTCATTTTGAGTCTCGCCTTGAAGCGAGGCTGCCTGCACTGAGTAGTCTAAGTGTAAGAATCTGTGGAATTTTAATCAAAAAGAATCAGATTGTTACATCGTTTCCTTCCTCACAATGACGAATAAAAAACAACGCATGAGCACACCTAAAAGATATACCATTACCACAGCACTTCCATATACAAATGGTCCTATTCATATTGGACATTTAGCAGGGGTTTACGTTCCTGCAGATATTTATGCACGTTACTTAAGATTAACCGGAAATGATGTTATCTTAATAGGGGGAAGTGATGAACATGGTGTACCTATTACCATTAAAGCAAAGAATGAAGGGGTAACACCTCAGGATGTTGTAGATAAGTATCATGCTATTATTAAAAAGTCATTCGAGGACTTCGGCATTTCTTACGATAATTACTCACGTACATCGGCAAAAATCCATCATAAAACAGCCTCAGAGTTTTTTACGACGTTGAATGATAAAAATGAATTCATTGAAGAAGTAACAGAACAGTTATACGACGAGCAGGCGAATCAGTTTCTAGCAGATCGATTCGTGATTGGAACATGTCCAAAATGTGGAAATGAAGAAAGTTATGGTGATCAATGTGAGCATTGTGGAACGAGTCACAATGCAACAGATCTTATAAATCCGAAGTCAGCCTTAACCGGTAATACACCAACCTTAAAACAGACCAAGCACTGGTTTTTACCATTAGATAAGCATGAAGCGTTCTTGAAAGAATGGATTTTAGATGGCCATAAAAAAGATTGGAAGTCTAATGTCTATGGGCAGTGTAAATCCTGGATTGATGACGGATTACGTCCACGTGCCGTTACCAGAGATTTAGATTGGGGGATTCCAGTTCCGGCAGAAGGTGGAGAAGGAAAGGTGCTTTATGTTTGGTTCGATGCTCCTATTGGCTATATTTCGTCTACAGTAGAGTGGGCTGAGCGTGAAGGAAAAGATTGGGAACCTTACTGGAAGGATAAAGACACCAAATTGGTGCATTTTATAGGAAAAGATAATATTGTATTTCACTGCATCATTTTCCCGTCGATGTTAAAAGCCGAAGGGTCTTATATTTTACCAGAAAATGTGCCGGCTAACGAATTTTTGAACTTAGAGGGTAATAAATTATCAACCTCAAAAAATTGGGCAGTTTGGTTACCTGATTATTTAGAGGAGTTCCCAGGACAGCAAGATGTATTGCGTTATGTATTGACGGCTAACGCTCCCGAAACGAAAGACAACGATTTTACCTGGAAAGACTTTCAGGCAAGAAATAATAACGAATTGGTAGCCATTTTTGGAAACTTTATTAATCGTGTGGTTGTATTAACCAATAAATACTACGACGGACATGTTCCAAATCCAGCAAACCTCTTACCTGTGGATGAGGAAACATTGGCCACAGTAAAAGCGTATCCAAATGTGATTGCAAGCTCCATTGAACGTTATCGTTTTAGAGAAGCGCAGCAGGAACTTATGAATTTAGCACGACTTGGTAATAAGTATTTAGCAGATTCGGAACCATGGAAAGTTATTAAAGAAGATGAAGAACGAACCAAAACGATTATGTATGTGGCACTTCAAATAGCATCGGCTTTAGCGACACTAAGTGAACCGTTTTTACCTTTTACATCTACAAAATTAAAATCGATTCTAAGAGTTGGTTTGAGTGATTCTGGGCAAGAGAATGGCATTGAAAACGGCTGGGAAGACATTAGTGTTAAAGATGTGTTATTACCATCTGAACATCAAATAGGAAAGGCCGAATTGTTATTTTCGAAAATTGAAGATAAAACAATTCAGATACAATTGGACAAATTGGAAGCTAACCTAAAAGCTAATGAAGCCGCAAATAGAAAGGTAGAACCTCAAAAAGAAACCATAACGTTTGAGGATTTTACCAAATTGGATATGCGCGTAGGCACCATTTTAGAAGCCGAAAAAATGCCAAAGGCCAAAAAGTTATTGGTTTTAAAAGTGGATACCGGTATTGATGTAAGAACCATTGTTTCTGGAATCGCAGAGAGTTATACTGCAGAGGAAGTTGTTGGCAAACGTGTTACCGTTCTTGTAAATCTGGCACCAAGAAAATTACGAGGTGTTGAAAGTGAGGGGATGATCTTAATGACCGAAACGCCAGATGGTAAATTGGTATTCGTAAACCCAGACCCGTCAACGTCCGCAGATGCAAGTGTTTTAAACGGATTGCAAATTAGTTAGAATCCATTTTAGTTATTCTATTTTGACTCGATATATTAAAAATGGATAATCAGCGTCTTAAAATGTTTTAATAATAAATAAACCGTGTCATTTAGCATCACATCTGCTTAAACCCATACTGAGCGCAGACGAAGTACTCCGTGCTAGCTACAGGAGAAATCCCATAACAGTGAGAACAAAACTTGATGAGATGTCTCAATCGTGCCTCATTTCGACATGACAAGCAATGGGGTTTCAGGAAACTAATTTGGTTTTTTTGAATATATTTTACATCAAAACTGAGGTTATTCTATAAATACGGCAGGTATTTAAGTTGTAAACTTGAATACCTGCCGTAAATTATTTAACATCATGTTATTGCTTAATGATGCGTGTATTGGTAAAACCAGTTTTTGACAAAATTTGCATGATATAAACACCAGCATGAACAGAAGCCATGTTAATTGTATTGACACGAACATGAGCGTTTATGCGTTTCGAAAGCACTAACCTACCATTGAGATCAAATAGTTTTACACCTTGCAATCCTAAATTCGTTTCCGAAGCAATGGTTACGGTATTGCTAACTGGAACAGGATATATCTGCAAGGCATGGGTTAATGTATGATCAAGCACAGTTAACGAATTATCGTATGTCACACTGAATTGAGTTGCAGCAGCATTTCCGTTACCATAATTATCTATGGCAACATTGGCGTTAATATTAAGTGTGATAGCTCCATTGGTCAAAGGTGTAATATCCACGCTATAATTGGCTCCAGATCCTGAAAAGTTATCTAGAGTGCTATTGGTTGCTATAAGATCACCAATGGTGAAACCTGATACGTCTTCAGAAAAAGTAATCGTTACAGGAATAGGATTCACTCCTGTAGGAGAACTTTCTACAGATGATATGGTAACCGTTGGAAGCGTTGTTTTCTTGGTTGTTGTATCGGTAACAGCACCAGATATATTTCCAACGACATCGGTTAGCGTTACGCTAAGTGTTATAGTGCCATCTGCCAGGCCGGTAAGGTCGATTCCCGAAACGGTTTGTCCGCTAGAAGTTACCGTTCCTGATCCGTTAACAGTTCCAGCACCACCATCACTGCTAAAGGAGTAATTAAATGTAGCACCTGTTTCAGCATCTGTAAAGGTATAGCTTATAGAGCTAGCATTAGTGGTATTAACGGGATTCTGATCTATTGAAACTGCACTTATAGTGGCCGTATTATCTAAAACAAAAGTATTGTTGTTAGTTCCAATTGGAGATGTATTTACTAAGGCATTTCCAGTCAAATCGGTTATGTTTTGAGAAGGATTAAAGCCCAGGGTCACAGTGGCATTTGCATTAGGCAAATCTCCACCTGAAGCGGTAACTCTATAAGTATTGCCGGAGGGGTTTGTTATAGTGTTTATGGATGCTGTGGTTCCTGTTAGCATAAAATCTGAAATATCCACATTATTAACGGCTTCATTAAAAACGATATCCCAGGTTAACGTATCTGCATTTGTTGGGGATGTAGTTGGGGTTTGTCTGGTAATGGATGCTATGCGAGGCTGCACGACGTCAACAGTGTGAATGTTTCCTGTTGTAAAGGCAGCTACCGTACCGTTAGTTCCGTTACCATTACCAAAATTATCTGTTATATTAGATGTCCCAAGAAGATCCAGTCGTAACGTTCCTGCTCCTGAAATAGAATTTATAGTAACATCTACAGTTGTTCCCGAAGCTGCACTTACCGATGCTATAGTTCCCATGGCTGTTCCGGTTGTTGTTAACTCGAAATCGTCCGTTGAGATATTATTTGCAGGCTCATCAAAAGTTATCGTTTTGGTGATCGATGTAGCATTTGCAGTGGGACTACCCTGCAACAGTATCGATTGTGCCGATGGCGTCGTCGTGTCGGGTACCACAATTTGGGTAGAAAAACCCATTTCAAATGTGGTTAGTTCTACGCCTTCAAACCAAAAGCTTCCTTCTCCATAAGTATCACCAATATCACCCACTACAGAAAAGGTAGTAAGTGAACCGTTATCGTCAATAACAAAGGTATATTGAGCGGCATTCGTAAGAGAAATATTTTGAGAAGAGAAATCGAAAACACCAGTGGTTCCGGGAGTGAGTGTTATTCCTGTTAGACTTCCGAGTATAGTACCTGCGGCATCGTTCCCATCTCTTAAGTAAACTATGGCATTAGAAATGGCCGACCCTGCACCGAATTCTACAGTAATAGTCGTTAGTATTCCCGAACATGAGGCCGTAAAAGATTGTCCCAGGGCATTCCCTGTAAGATCTTGAACCCCAATAGGGTTTGTTACCGAACATTGTCCCTCTGTACGACCAGAGTACACCATAAACAGGCTCATAACTAGTATTGAAAAAGTCCTGAAAAAGCGGTTTTTTTTCATTTCGAATATGTTTTGGGTTAGAATATGAATGTCTTTAACTCCTTGAAGGGAAAACACCAAAAAGGCATATAATATAATGCATACTCAACCAGGGTTGTCGGTTTTCATGAGGTAGGTTTCCTCCGGTATTCCCAACGGTTACATTAACATTATTAGCAGCCATTGAAACATCTGCGGGTTCTGTATTGAAAGCATTGGCAGCGGCATTTGCAAAATTTCCTCCAGTGGGATTACTGGTTGTTGCTGGATTTATTGGAGAAAAATTGGCTTGTACTGTACCGGCAGCAGCGTGTGTATGACTGGGTATTTCGGTTGTATTAAGCGTAACAGATTCAATACCCCCTCGTTGTCCCTCTCTATAAGAGGATAAACCAGGGCCGTTTCCTGGACCAAGGGCTACACGACCTCTAAGGTCGGGTAAGGCGAACGTTGTTCTTCCATCACCACCGTAAATGGTTCCTATAATTGAAAACAAAGCCGAGTTTGATGCTACTGCTATCAATTGACCGTTGCAAAACGCCCAGCTTCTTGGTGCAAAATTGCCTGCGAATAGCCGAACTTCTCCTATCATTCCTTCCATAATTTTTGGTATTAGAGATTAGTAATTTTTAAATTATTGTTTTGTCTTTATTATTAATTATACAGTTGTTTACCATGTAGTTTTTAAAGGGGTTGTAAAATATTGCCCCGGTTGTATGCCTAAGTGCACGTATTTGGTTCCTGAAAGTATGCCGGCATCAGAACTTATAATGTTAACCTTAAGAAGTTTTCCGTATTTACAATAAACAAATAGACCTTCTTGTGGATGTGCATGAACGATTTGTCCGGGTGTTTTTCCCAAAATAGGTTGACTATCTACAGGAGATACTTCCATAATTTTTATTGGAGTACCTTGATAGTAGGTGGTTGCCCCGCCATATTTGGGATTACAGGCATTAATTAATTGTTCGATATCGTCTGCCGTTTGCTGTTCCCAGTCTATATACATATCATGGGCTTTAGGGCGATTGTTATATACCGCATGGGTTGCCAATTGCGATTTAAAATTAGAAGGGCTTATAACCAAAACAAGAGCTTGTTTAGTTAGCTCCTCAAGCATATTGCTCATTTTAGAATGTACCATACCGAGCGTTTCACCTGGAATAATAGGAACAGGTTGCTCTATAAGAATCTTACCGGTATCCCAGTTTTTATCCATTTGATGGATGGTAATGGCCGTTTGTCTTTCTCCCCGTTTAATTGACCAAAATAAGGGGTTGGGACCTCTATTTTCGGGTAACTTTCCAAAATGAATATTTAAAAACCCGTATCTAGGTATTGATAATAAATCTTTAGAAATTTTAAGAGAAAATCCACAAACTAAAATAAGGTCGGGAGTTTTGTCTTCCAACCATGTTTTAAAGGTTTGATTGATATTGTCCTTATTGATTAAGAAGGTATCGACCCCTTCATTTTGTACGGATTTAACCCAAAAGTCGTCTTGAGTATGTTGAATTTCAAACTCTTGAAAACATACACCGTGTAGGTAATTGTTCTTAGAAAGATAATGGTATATCTGGTGAGAGACTGGAAAACTTCCAATAAGTATGACTTTCATGAATTCAATGTTTATAAGACATGTGTTGAGCTTATCAAATAGTGATAGGGCTTAAACTTTAAGATAATGTGTAGCATTATTGTGGTATTAAACCTCTACTGAACTATAGCAACCTGTCTTTTAGAAGATCCTATTAAAGTAATGGTGTTCCCTTCGGTATTTTTATAAGCAAATTTTGCTTCCTTCCCGTGCGATTCACTTATAATTTCGTTTGGGGTAGAAAACGCCACAACATCTAGGTTTAATGCATGCGAATCTGAACTTTTACTAAAATTCTCTATGAGCGAATTAAACGCAGCTGTTGTATTTTCATTAAGAATGTAAAAGTTACAATTGTTTTCATGGGCTACTAATAGAGCCAGTTCGTGGGATTTAAATCCTAATAAAGATGTTTTGTTTAAGGGTATTGCAAAACAATTTACACTTAGTTTTACAAGTTCTTTAGACTTAAAGTGATATCCTTTTTCCAAAAGGACATTTAATAATTGCCCATAAGCATCTTGGAAATGCAGGGGTAAATTGGTTCCTGAAACATAGTCGAGTCGGTTTGAAATTCGGTCGAACCCTGCCCCAATAGAAAAAATGGAAATGGCGTTGTTATTGGCAAAAACAGAGGTTGGTATCATTGTTACGGCACTTAAACCAATAGTGCCGGATGATAGAAATTTTCTTCGGTTCATTTGAGAGAGCAATGTAATGTTGTGTAATCAGTTAAATTGTTAATTTTTGAGAGCTTAAACAGATTGGTTAAATTTATAAGAAATTCACTATATTTTTTGAAATAATCTACTTTTTAGAATTAACTTTAGTGTAAACAATTCATTTTAAATGAATTAACATAAGAGTGTTTGTCAATATTGTCTTGTTTTTTCTACAAAAAGTGTGAAAACGAGACCCTGTTTTTGTAATACAATAAATACAATTTGCTGATAATGAGTCAGATCTAGAATTATTTCATTCTTAATTTGAGGCCATTTTATAATTTAAGGCGGCATGAAATGGTTTTCAGGGTGTGATGATATTATTGTGTTATCACATAAATTAGTAGTTTAGTAGTAGTAATTTAATATGGGGCGATTTGGATTGAAAATTGACCTAGGATAGACCAAAGAATTTTTAACTTTGTAAAAAAGACAATTATGTTATCAAAAAGTATAGAAGAAGCACTAAATAATCAAATTAGGATTGAAGCCGAGTCTTCACAAATATATCTGGCGATGGCTTGCTGGGCAGAAGTAAAGGGCCTTGAAGGTGTTGCAGGCTTTATGTACGATCAATCTCAGGAAGAACGCGATCATATGCTCAAACTAATTAAGTTTGTTAATGAGCGCGGGGGGCATGCACAAATTTCGGCATTAAAAGAACCAAACATAACCTTTGAGTCTTTTAAAGAAATGTTCGAAATGCTTTTTGAACATGAGGTATATGTGTCTGAAAGTATCAACGAATTGGTTCATATCACGCTTGAAGAAAAAGATTATGCCACACATAACTTTTTACAGTGGTATGTTTCTGAACAAATTGAAGAAGAAGCTATGGCGCGTACAATCTTAGATAAAATAAATCTTATTGGAGATGATAAAGGCGGGTTGTACCTGTTCGACAGAGATATACAACAAATTACAGTGACAACAGCCTCTGCGGAAGCACCTCAATAATTTTTTTTGTTAATCTTATTTAGATTTAATAAAAATAACTATTTTTGCCCAAGGAAAAATTGAAAGATTTTTGATTTGGGCAAAAAGAAGCAAAAAAAAGCTGTAAAAAAATTAAGAGACTTAGGCATTATTACTAGCGATAAGGTAAAAACGAGTTGCTGCAAGAAGTTTAAAAAAGGCGAGAATAAACGTTGCAAAAAATGTCCTTGCTTCGACTTACTTAAAAAAGTAGCCTAGTTCAGGCTGATATGTCTTTATTTAACAATGCGTCTTTTCGTTTCCAATATGTTTTCTGCTTTGAATCTGTACTAGATAAACATCATTTTTTGGTTTAGGGATAGTCTATTTAACAATTTCTATTGTTAAAGTGTTATTTTACGTCGTGTTTTTCCAACACATCTATAATCTCGATATTTTTAATTTTATTAGTGCTTAAGCTAAAAACGTCATGATTTGCCGCATTTGAGTAAAATTTATGACCTTAAAAGACACTTTTGCAGTTTCCAAAGGAGTATGTGTTATCCGATATAGAGAACAAGACATGTTGAATAAGAGAAGTACAAATACCAAAGCGTACAAAGTTTTCATAATGGTAATATGTCTTGCCCATCTAAGAGGTTTATTATTAACGTGATACTTAGGTTAAAACTGATAAGGATAATTTTTAACCTAATTTTTTGATATTATATTGGGAAAATAGGTGACTTATTTAAATATTTGGGGTCTCATATATTGACTGAAAATGTTTTCAGAAAAATCACATAAACAAAACATCTGAAGATAGAACCAGTACGTAAATACTTTAGACATTGTTAAATTTTATTTCTATGAAAAACCAACTTCTTTTTTTATTGGCCATTTGTTTGATATCCTGTGGAACTCCTAAAACGGTTAGAGTTTCTAAAAAAGTGATAAAAGGGAATTGGTTACTAAATTCAATAACGTATAGTGAAAGCGGAACTTATAAGGTTAATTTACTCGATGATGAATCGAAAGAATGCTTTGAAGGGAGTAGCTGGCAATTTATTCCCAATAATAATACGGGAACCTATGACATTGCTGGTGTAGGTTGTTCAAGTGGCGCGCGCAATTTTGTTTTTACAATTCAGGAAGTCGATCCACAAACAGGACTTTACGATTTTCTACTTAAGCCCACCAACGAAAAACATAAATCTGAAACAAATCACGGATTTAGATTACGATTAGCTTCATTGTCTGATGACACTATGACATGGAGACAAACCGTTAGGGTTAGTGGTAAGCCTTTTATTATAACAATGAACTTTAACAAACAATAAACACAATGAAAAGAATTTTAAATAAAATCGGATTAGTCTTTTTGGCTTTTGTTATTACCGCGAGTCTTACAAATTGTAAGGCCGTACAAAACGCAAATAACAAGCAAAAAGGAGCTGTAATTGGTGCTACTGGAGGTGCTATTTTAGGCGCTATAATTGGCAATAATGTTGGTAAAGGAGGAAATGGAGAATTAGGAGCCGTAATTGGTGGTGTCGTTGGAGGAACGGCCGGTGTTCTAATAGGAAACAAAATGGATAAGCAAGCTCAAAAAATAGAGGAAGAAATTCCAGGAGCTGAAGTAGAGCGCGTAGATGATGGTATTGTTGTTACTTTTGACGAAAATAGTGGTGTTTATTTCGATACGAGTAAATACAATATAAATAGCAAGTCTCAACAAACCTTAGATAAACTTATTAGCGTTTTTAAAGAGTATCCAGATACCAATATATTGGTTGTTGGACACACCGATAGTGCAGGTTCAGATACTTATAATATGACACTTTCTAAAAACAGAGCGAACGCAGTGACTAAATATTTGCAAGGACATGGGATTAGCAGCGGACGACTTACAACAAACTGGTTTGGAGAAACGCAACCCGTGCATGATAACTCAACAGCAGCAGGTCGTGCAAAAAATCGACGTGTAAACGTTGCCATCCTTCCAAATGAAAAAATGATTGAGGATGCAAAACAGCAAACTGGAAACTAAATAATGCTTAGAACTCAAAATGAGTTCAAATAAATTTGTTTAAATCTCGTTTTCAATGTTAATTTGAAAACGAGATTTTTTTTATTCAAAATGAACCAAATGACCAATATCGTACAGTTTATTACCTCACAAAGTAATATCTCTGAAACTAGTGTTAAAAATACCATTGAGCTTCTTAATGAGGATTGTACCGTCCCCTTTATTTCAAGATACCGAAAAGAAAGAACCGGGAATTTAGATGAAGTTCAAATTGGTGAAATTGTAAAATATAAGGAAGCATTTGAAGCCATTGGAAAACGAAGAGCGACGATTCTAAAAGCACTTGAAGAACAGGATGTTTTAACTACTGAGCTTAAACAAAAAATAGAATCTGCTCAAGATCTTACAACACTTGAAGACATCTACTTACCTTTTAAGAAAAGTAGAAAGACTAAGGCCGAAACAGCGCGAAAAAATGGACTGGAACCTTTGGCCAAAATTATTATGAGTCAAAATTCCAACGACCTCGAATCTGTTGCTTATAGATACATAAACGGAACGATCGAATCTGTTGATGATGCTCTGGAAGGAGCCAGGCATATTATTGCTGAATGGATAAACGAGCGTACCGATATTAGAAATAATATCCGCTATCAATTAGAACGTTTCGCCGTTATTGCCACAAAAGTGGTTAAAACTAAAGCAGACCAAGAAGAGACACAAAAATTTAGAGACTATTTTGATTGGTCTGAAAGCCTGGGTAGAATTCCATCCCATCGGTTATTAGCTATTCTAAGAGCAGAGAAAGAAGGCTTTATTCGCGTTAAAATAGAAATTGACGATGAGCGCGCTTTAGATAAAATAGAAAGACGAATAATTCGCAGCCATAACGCCTGTGCAGATCAAATAGAATTGGCTATTAAAGATGCCTATAAACGGTTGCTATTGCCATCATTAAGTAATGAGGCCTTACAAACAGCTAGAGAGAAGGCTGATGATGCTGCTATCCTTGTTTTTACAAAGAACTTAAAACAGCTATTACTGGGATCTCCATTGGGAGAAAAGCGTGTGCTAGCTATAGACCCTGGGTTTAGAACGGGCTGTAAAGTGGTTTGTTTAGATGCACAGGGGCAATTAAAATATAACGAGACTATTTACCCACATCCACCCAAGAGCGATTCGGTAGGGGCTATGAAAAAAATTAACTCATTGGTCGATGCCTATAAAATAGAAGCTATTGCGATTGGTAATGGAACAGCATCTCGTGAAACCGAAGCCTTAGTAAGGAAGATTCGTTTTAAAAACGATATTCAGGTATTTGTGGTTAGTGAGGCAGGAGCAAGTATCTATTCCGCTTCAAAAATCGCGAGAGAAGAGTTTCCGGATTACGATGTTACCGTGCGAGGGTCGGTGTCTATTGGGCGTCGTTTGCAAGATCCGTTGGCGGAATTGGTTAAGATAGATGCTAAGTCTATTGGGGTTGGACAATACCAACATGATGTAGACCAATCTAAACTTCAAAAGTCTCTGGGTATTGTCGTAGAGCATTGTGTGAATTCGGTAGGTGTCAACATTAATACAGCTAGTAAAAGCTTATTGAGTTATGTTTCGGGTATTGGCCCAAAACTAGCCGAAAATATTTTTAATTTCCGTAATGAAAATGGAGCTTTTACCTCTAGAAAGGATATTAAAAAAGTACCCCGTTTAGGAGGCAAAGCTTTTGAACAAGGTGCTGCATTTTTAAGAATTAAAGATCCTGAAAACCCGTTAGATGATTCGGCTGTGCACCCAGAACGTTATGCCTTGGTGACTCATATGGCTAAGGATTTAGGCAAAAGCGTTACAGATGTTATTGGCAACGCCGCGCTCTTAAAGAAAATAGATTTAAAAACGTATTGTACCGAATCTGTGGGTTTACCAACGCTGCAGGATATTGTTAAAGAGTTGGAAAAACCCGGATTGGACATTCGGGAACAGGCTAAGGTTTTTACATTTAATCAAAATATAAAAACCATATCAGATTTAAGAGAAGGTCAACTATTACCAGGTATCGTTAATAATATTACCAATTTTGGGTGTTTTGTGGATGTTGGTATTAAGGAAAGTGGATTGATTCATGTATCAAACCTTTCAGATTCCTTTGTACAGGACGTTAACGAGCATGTCAGCCTGCATCAACAAATCATTGTTAAAGTATTGGAAGTTGATATTCAGCGAAAGCGTATTCAGTTAAAACTTCATAAGCCCTAATGTCAACGTTTGTGTTCAGGACTATCGAATCCTGCTTTGCACCCTGCATCCCATTCGTCGGGTAAGTTCCCATATGCGGGAATACCTTCATTATCTTTAAGGAGTCTTGCGAGGTGAAGACAGTTCCATACCAAAAATGTTGTATTCCTGTTGGTGAAGTCATTTTCAGGACCGCCCGAACCTTCGTCCATGTAAGAAGGGCCTGGACCAGCTTCTCCCATCCATCCGGCATCTGCTTGAGGTGGTACGGTATATCCAATGTGTGAAAGTGAGAATAGTATATTCATGGCACAGTGCTTTACGCCATCCTCATTCCCTGTAATTAGTGTAGCTCCTACTTTACCGTAATCCCGGTATTGTCCTTTGGAATTAAATTGGTGGGTATATCCATACATACGTTCTAAAGTTCGATTACATACAGACGATTTCTCACCCAACCAAACCGATGTACACAGTATTAGAATATCGCAGGCATCCACCTCCTTTTGTATTATAGGCCAATCGTCTCTATCCCATTCTGGAGTTTTGGACATGTCCAAGCCCAACCCCGCTGGAATGACATAATCTACAGGTCTTATAATTTTAGTCGTGGCGCCTTGGGCTTCAAAGATATGTTGTGCGGCCTTAATAAGACCCTCTGTATGCGATAAGACAGGGGTTCGGTTTAATGTGCAATTTAAAAATAGTACTTTAAGGTCATGGTATCTGGCCGGCGGCTGCTCGCAATGCTTTTTGGTTATCTTTTTTAGTTGTTCGCTCATCTTTTTAGTGTTTTAAAGTGAAGGTTAATACAGGTTTATATACACCTTATGGTTTCTAAGTTAGGTGGTACACGTGTAAAACACTTTTGAAGCTGTACTAAGATAAGAAATCTTTAGGCACATTAATGGAAAATATATTGTTAATAAGATTGTAATGTTTGGACGTTCAATGAGACCTAAGTAAACATGACACATGAATTCTCTGAATTTTCTACGGACGCGATCCTACGAGTTGGAAATGAGTCCCTTTTAGAAGCGCACAGGCAGACCAGACGGGTAGACTTATTTACGTTTATTAGAACTAAAGATTCCAAAGCCGAAGTCATTGTAGATAGCATTCCTTTTACTCTAAATCCGCATAGCGTATTGGCCTTAACCAATATTCAGTATTTACAGTTTATCGAAGGAGAGGATTTAGTGGTTTACCAATTTAATAGAGACTTTTATTGTATAAAAGATCACGACCAGGAAGTGGGGTGTGTGGGTTTGTTGTTTTTTGGAAATGAACATTTACCTTTAATTCATTTGGATGAAAAAGAGCAAAATAAGTTTAATGTCCTTCATGAGGTATTTGTAGATGAGTTGGAAACCAAAGATAATATTCAGGCAGAAATGTTGCGGATGCTTATGGCCAGATTTATTATAAAAAGTACTCGAATCCTTAAAGCTAAAGACAAGGCAGGCGTTGTAATACACACCAAGGATTCTAAAATAGAATTGCTTAGAAGCTTTAATTTGCTTGTTGAATCTCATTTTAGACAAAACCATAGTGTGAGTTTCTATGCCGATAAACTGTTTAAATCTCCAAAAACGTTATCCAATACCTTTGCTAAATTAGGCACAAGCCCGTTAAAAATAATTCATGAGCGACTCGTTCTGGAAGCTAAAAGGTTATTATTGTATACCGACAAAACTGCAAAAGAAATTGCTTTCGAAATTGGCTTTGATGATGCCTCACATTTAAGTCGTTTATTTAAAAAACATACCTTACTCTCCCCTTCAGGCTTTAAAAGACAGCTGAAATCTACGTCTTAGGAAAAATTGACAAGTGGAAGGGAAATCCATTCATTTTAGTATAGCATGTTATAACGCATATTTGTACTGTGAAATTTAAACAGTATACGTTATGAATTTAAAACATGTATCCATTTTTAATTTAATTAAAATATTCAGTAATAATAGAAAGCCAGTGCTTAATACCATAACGCCTCAAACGCATTGTGAGCAAAAGCATATTCATGACTTCTATTGTGATGCAGAACGCCCATATTTAGATCCTAATATTTCAAATTTAAAACAGTAAGGGAAAAATTGGTATCTATAAAGGAAAAACTTCCATGGTATATAAGGTTAAGCAGTCGCACCTTTGTACCAGAATTAAAACAATAACCTCTCGATGACATTCGAGAGCTATAAAAATAAATATTATGAGCACATTTAATGTACCAAAAAGAGAAGACGTTAGCGGAAACAATCAAGCTATTTTCGATAATTTAAATAAAGCCTTAGGCTTCGTACCTAACCTGTATGCAACTTATGCACATAGTGATACAGCATTAGAAAATTACCTAAACTTTTCGAATGCCAAAACATCATTATCTGCAAAGGAAAAAGAGGTGGTTAACCTGGCTGTGAGTGAAGTAAACCAGTGTGTGTACTGTTTATCTGCACATACGGCGATTGGGAAAATGAACGGTTTTACGGATGAGCAAATCCTGGAATTAAGAACAGGACAAGCTTCATTCGATTCGAAGTTAAATGCTTTGGCGCAATTGGCTAAAAATATTACCGAAAATAGAGGTAGTACAGATGAAGCTGTATTAGAAAACTTCTTTAATGCTGGCTATACTAAAGGAAATTTAATTGATACCATTTCTTTAGTAGGAGATAAAACAATTTCGAATTATATCCATAAAACAACACAGGTCCCTGTGGACTTTCCAGTAGTTGAACCATTTGAAACTGTTGTTGGATAATTAATAACTAAATAATAATTTATAATCATGAAAAGAATCATTTCAATTTTAGTAATCGCGTTGGCATTTACAATACACACCAATGCACAAGAAGGTGTAAAAACAGTGTCTTTAGAACAGACTAAGGGCGAGTTCACGCAAAAAGCATTAACCTTAAGTGAAGGATCTTATGTTTTTGAAGTATCAAACAATCAAGCAGCCAAGGAAGTTGGTTTGGTGCTGGTACCAAAAGGGAAAGATGCCAGTAAACCAGAGAATCATATTAAAACAGCTTATGTAACAACAGTTGTTAAAGAAGGTAAGACAGAAAAAACAAATGTTACAAAGTTATCAAAAGGAGAGTATGTGTATTTCTGCCCGTTAAATCCAACACCACAATATACATTAACAGTTAAATAGGGGTTTTTAATTAATTTGTAGAGGGAAAGGTTGCCAATTTTGGTAACCTTTTTTATGTTTATACAAAATTTAACATTTAAAATTTGGATTCACTAGACGGGTGGTCATATTTTTGTAGCGGAATTAAAAGTTATGCTTAAAACCATTAAACATGATGCCAAAGCGAATTTCCTTCTAGAAAAGGGAATGGAGATACTATGGAGTAAAGGCTATAATGGTACAAGTGTAAATGATATTGTGAGAGCGGCTGATGTCCCAAAAGGATCCTTTTATTTTTATTTCGAATCCAAAGAAGACTTTACCGTTAAGGCCATCAATAAATATTTTGATTTACATTTTTCACAATCAAAAAATATCCTGGGTGATAAATCTATAGCACCAAAACAAAGACTTTTAGACTTTTACCTGTTTAGGTCTAACATACTAAGGGACGAAATGGAATGCAAAATGGGCTGTATGGCGTGCAATCTGGCTAGTGAAATGGCAGAGCATAATGAAAAGATACGTATTGCCATTATGGTTAAAGGAGAAAAGATACGATCATTAATTACTACTGTTATCGAAGAAGCTCAAAAGCTTGGTGAGATAAAAAGTGTAATGAAACCTGAAGTCATGGCTTCTTTTATTGAAGATGCAGGAAAAGGATCTATGATTAGTATGAGAGAAATGAAGAGTGCAGAACCTATTGATAATTTTATGACTATGGTAAAAGAAATATTAGTATAAATTTTTTTAATAAAATATAGACGACTGGTCAATTATGTTAATTTTTTTTAATTTGTCCACCGTTTAAATTTTCAAATCGTCTTTAGTATAAAAGAAATTAATTATTAACCCTTCCAGTCGGAATCATAATTGACTGGTCAACTACTTAAATCACTGTATGAATGCAATTAAAAAAGTAAGAAGCGCAGCCACTATTTTCACACAACGGTGGGCGAACTTTGTAATAAGGTTCAAATGGCCGGTGTTATTAATTACCCTCCTATTGGCTGTAGGACTTGGCTCGAAAGGAGCCATGGAATTCGATGGAGACTACCATGTTTTCTTTAGCAAATCGAATCCGGAACTAGAAGCATTTGATGCTTTACAAGAGAAGTATACAAAAGACGACAATGTGCTTATAGCATTATCTCCATCGAATGGAGATGTGTTTACAAAAGACAACCTAGTTGCGATAGAAGAATTAGCGGCCGAGGCCTGGAATACACCGTATTCATCTAGGGTAGATGCCCTTACCAATTTTCAGTATACCAGTGCAGAAGGTGACGATTTATATGTTGATGATTTGTCTTATGAAACTGCTTTAAAAACTGAAGCAGAGATTTTGGAAATCAAAGAAAAGGCTCTAAAAGAACCCTTACTTGTTAATCGACTTGTTAATGAGGAAGGCAGCGTTACGGCTATCAATATAACCGTGAGGCTTCCTGGGAAAGATGTAAACGAAATTCCTGGAGAAGTGACACCTTTTGTTAGAAATATGATCTCGACTTTTAAGGAGAAACATCCTAATTTTGAGATACATACATCTGGATTTATTCCTATGAACACAGCTTTTTTTGAGTCCTCAATGAACGATATGGGATTAACCTTGGCTATGCTTATCATTGTTATTATTACCACGCTCATTTTAACCCGAAATTTTTGGAGTACCCTGGCCACCTTCATCGTAGTTATTTTTTCTATAATGAGTGCCGTGGGGTTTGTAGGGCTTTTAAGCATTAAAATGACACCACCATCGGCCGTTTTTCCAACCATGATTCTCACCTTGGCGGTTGCAGATAGTATTCACATACTGGTAACCATGCTTCAAAAAATGAGAAAAGAAGGCCTTAACAAGGTCGATGCTATCAAGGAGTCTATGCGCCTTAATTTTATGCCCGTTTTTATTACCAGTTTAACTACGGTGATTGGGTTTTTAACTATGAATTTTGGAGATGTACCACCATTTTGGGATTTAGGAAATATCACAGCCTTTGGTATGGGGATGGCGTTTTTGTATTCTACAACCACATTACCAGCTTTAATGGCTATTCTACCTGTTAAATCTAAAGCGAAAAAAGAAACCGATAAACCCGAGGTTAAGAAAAGCTGGTATACAGGCTTGGGAAATTATGTGGTGAAACAACCTGTTAGATTATCAGTTTTATCGCTTTTGATAATAGGAGGGCTTACGTATTTGGCAACGAAAAACACTTTTAATGATGAATTTATAAACTATTTTGATGAAAGTGTTCAATTTAGAAGTGATACGGACTATATACGAAAAAACTTAACCGGTATCTATAGTGTAGAATATTCTGTAGGAAGTGGAGAAAGTGGTGGAATTAACAGTCCCGAATACCTTAAACATTTAAACGATTTTGAAGATTGGCTCAAGGAGCAACCAGAAGTTATCCATGTCAATGCCTTTAGCGAGGTTGCCCGACGTGTAAATAGATCCATGCATGGAGATAATGAAAGTTTTTATAGAATCCCAGATAGCAGAGAGGAAGCTGCTCAGTACTTGTTGCTTTACGAACTGTCGTTACCTTTTGGACTGGATTTAAACAATCAAATTAATGTTGATAAATCTGAAACAAGGCTTGTAGTTACCATTGATAACGTTAACAGTTCTGAAGTGATTGCTTTTTCTAAGAGAGGAGAAGAATGGCTAAGGAATAATACACCAGAAGCCATGCATGCTATGGCAGTTAGTCCAACGTTGATGTTTTCAAAATTAGGATTTAGGCAAGCAGATAGTATGTTAAAAGGAAATATTATCGCCCTTATACTTATTTCTATTGTACTAATGCTTGCCTTAAAAAACTTCAAACTTGGGTTACTAAGTATTATTCCTAACGTGACACCTGTGTTGGTAGGTTTTGGTGTATGGACCCTATACAAGGCTCAAATAAATACAGGAATGGTTATCGTTTTTGGGATGACTTTAGGAATTATAGTGGACGATACGGTTCATTTTATGAGTAAGTTCTTGAGAGCAAGACGAGAACTGGGTTACGACGCCAAACAGGCTGTGGTTTATGCTTTCGAAACTGTAGGTAAAGCTCTGGTAACAACAACAATTGTTTTATTGGCTGGATTTGCCGTGCTGTCTACATCGCCTTTTGCATTAAACAGCTATATGGCACGAATTACGGTAATCATCATTTTAGCAGCGCTAATAATAGATTTCATTTTACTCCCGTCGTTGCTAATACTTACAAGTAGAAAAGAACATACTGAAACAGTAAAAACAGAACAAATTGCATTCGATAAATAAATCAAAGAACATAAAAGACATGAAAAAAATAGTTTTTATATTATCATTATTGATTACCATAGGATTACAGGGCCAATCGGCGGAACAACGTGGTTTGCAAATTGCAAAAGCAGCTGAAAAGGCAGATTTAGGATTTAATAGTTCTACTGTGAATTTAAAAATGACCCTTAAGAACAAAAATGGTCAAACAAGCCAGCGAACACTCACAACAAAAACATTGGAACTTACTGAGGACGGTGACAAATCACTTATCGTTTTTAATAGCCCAAAGGATGTAAAAGGAACGTCTACCTTAACGTTTACTCATAAAGTTGGATCAGATGACCAATGGTTGTTTCTACCATCTATTAAGCGTGTAAAGAGAATTTCATCTAATAACAAATCGGGGCCTTTTGTTGGTAGTGAGTTTGCATACGAGGATTTATCTTCTCAGGAAATAGAAAAATATGCCTATAAGTTTATTGAAGAAAAAGGGAGTCTTTTGGTGGTAGAGCAAGACCCCGTAGATCCAAAGTCAGGGTATACCAGACGTTTGGTAACCTATAATAAAGATAAAGGTTATCGTATAGAAAAAATAGAATTTTTCGATAGAAAGAACGCGCTATTAAAAACACTTATTTACAGTCAGTATAAACGTTACAAAAATAAGTTCTGGAGAGCAGCCAGATTTGTTATGACAAACCATCAAAGTAATAAAGAGACCATATTAGAATTTAGTGATTATGACTTTGGTGTAAATCTTTCAGATGAAGATTTTACACAGGTCGCTTTAAAAAGAGGTTAAAAATTAGTTGACTAATTCAAGTAAAGTAGCACCATTGGCCAGAGCGATCTTATGTTGTTCGTTTTTGGTTAATTATAGGAGTAATGATTGATACTGGCCTTTGGCGTTGCTTTTTTAATGAAAAAAAATGAATCAAAAGATATTATTTGGTACAGTTATTTTGATGCTTCTTTCAATTATGAATACACTTTCTGCTCAAGACAAAAAGAACAAGGTGAATCATGATATCGAACTAGAAGTAGAAACAGAATATAGATACTTTTACGATGGTGCTGCTTTTGCTAATCAAAAAGAGCATTTTCCATCTGTGGCATTTAGGCCGGAGTATTCCATTGACTGGAACAAAGGTTATGAACAGTTTAATTTTACCGGTTTTTTTAGATTGGATGTTGATGACGAACGAACCCATTGGGACATAAGAGAACTGTACTACCAAAAGGTAAAAAACGACTGGGAATTAAGTGTTGGGATTAAAAAAGTATACTGGGGTGTAGCAGAAAGTAATCATTTGGTAGATATTATCAACCAGACAGATGCGGTAGAGTCCTTTGATGGGGAAGATAAATTGGGACAACCCATGGCTCAATTTGTATACACAACCGATAATATGGGGAGCTTTGAGTTTTTCTATTTGCCCTATCATAGAAAGCGAACTTTTTCGGGGGTAAAAGGGCGCTTTAGGTTTCCAGTAGTTATAGATAAAGATGACCTGCAATATGAGAGCAGTGCAGAAGAATGGCGTCAGGATTTTGCTTTTAGATGGAAGCATTATTTTGGCGCATTCGATATTGGTTTAACTCATTTTTACGGAAACGGAAGAGAACCACTATTTACATTCGATCAACTAGGCAATATCAATGCGTTTTACCCGGTAATTAATCAAACTGGGCTGGATTTACAAATAACCCACGATGCCTTTCTTTGGAAATTGGAGTCTATTTACCGAACCGCCGAAGCACAGGATTTCTTTGCTATGGTGGCCGGACTGGAGTTTACCTTTAGTAATATAGACGGTAATGGCCTGGACATTGGTTTACTAGGAGAATATTTATACGACGAACGTGATGAGCTTGCCTTGAGCGCATTACAAAACGATGTGTTTTTTGGAAGTCGAATAGCCTTTAACGATACCCAGGATACCTCGATTTTAGTTGGTGGAATGAGTGATTTAGAATCCAATAGTAAAATGTTTAGTATAGAGGCATCCAGACGCTTTGGAAGTAGTTGGACCGCAGAGATAGAAGCTAGAGTTTTTAACGCTATTGATGATCGTGAATTCATACTATCAAACTTTAAAGACGATAGCTTTTTTAGGTTGAGCTTGTCTAGATATTTCTAATTCCTGTGAATACAGGAATCTCATAAATGAAACCCTAAACAATACCTATAAGCCCGGTAGACAGACTTCATTTTCCTTCCCTATTTACTACCCTGTTTGCCGGCTAATGGGGTGACTTCTTTATAAAGAATAAGGACTCACCACGTTTATAAAAGTTGCTGGTTTTTAGATGTAATGGGTAAAGCAATTGTTTCAATATTTAAAAAGAAGAATTACCATATACCTAAATTGAAATCCGAAGATAACTCGTTCGGTAAAAACACTCATAATTATTACCCCCGTTATGTATTCAGAAAACGTTCCATCCATTCCAGTGAATTTTGCGATTGAAATGTTACCAATTATACTAAGCTACAAATACACAACGGGTTTAATTATAGTAGAATTAAGAGAAAGGTGACCCTAAGTTGTGCGATATTTTTAAAAACACATTTCACATGGATGGTCGTTTAAAAAATGCAATCGTATAGTTTTAACTTAACATGTTGGGAAATTTCACAAAGAAGCGGGCGTCTCGTTAAAACTCTCAAATCTATTAGGCTTTTGTATAAATTTGTACTAGTATAACATATAATACGTTTAAAAAAGAGACCCTTATAAGAAGAATATAAATGGATACATTGGTTGCAAATATTAAGAACTATATTTCTTTAAGTAAGGAAGAAACGTTAATTCTCGAAAAATCTATAGAGAAGAGAATTTGTGAAAAAAATGAAATCATATTTACAGAGGGCAAAATATCTGAAGAAATTTATTTCGTTTCAAAAGGATGTGTTCGACTATTTTATAATGTTGATGGTGTAGATAAAACAGCTTTTTTCTATACTGAAGGGCAATATATTTGTGCTGGAGAAAGCTATACATTTAATGTTCCAACTATAGAGAATTATCAGGCTATTGAAGACACAGAACTATTTGTCTTTACAAAAGAAAACATAGAAAGACTCTTAATGAAGGTGCCTAAATTTGAAATACTTGCTAGAATTGCAACAGAAAATGAATTAATAACCTGCCAAAAAGTGATCGCATCTTTCGTCACAAAATCGGCAGAACAGCGGTACCTTGATTTATTGGATACACAGGGGGAACTATTCCAACGTGTTCCGCAGCAATATATAGCATCTTTTTTAGGCGTATCACCAGAAACCTTAAGTAGAATAAAATCGCGAGTATTTAAGAAAACACATTCTTGACGATCGTCAAGAGAATTTTTGAGTTGAACCCCTAGCTTTGTGTAAAAAAATATGGACATAAAGAAGGTTTTAGTAGCAGGGGCAACCGGATATTTGGGGCAAAATCTGGTAAAAGAACTCAAAAGTAGAGGATATTGGGTTAGAGTATTAATACGAAAAGAAAGTCAAGAAGAACTTTTTGATGCTGTTGATGAGGTTTTTGTTGGACAAGTAACAGAGCTCGATTCAATTAAAGGGGTAACAAAACATATAGATTGGGTGTTCTCTTCTATTGGTATTACCAGACAAAAGGATGGTATGACATATATGGATGTTGATTATCAAGGTAACTCAAATTTGTTAAAGGACGCACTGGCAAATAACGTTGAAATGTTTCAATATATTTCGGCGATAAATGGTGATAAATTAAGACATTTAAAGATATTTGAAGCTAAGGAGAAATTTGTGGATGAATTGCAAAACTCAGGAATTAAGTACAGTGTTTTGCGTCCAAATGGGTTTTTCTCAGATATGAAAGATTTCCTTGATATGGCGAAGGGCGGAAGAGTCTATTTGTTTGGAAGTGGTAAATTTAAGCTGAATCCCATCCATGGAGAAGATTTGGCAAAAGTTTGTGTAGATAAAATGATTGAAGAGGTGCGGGAAGAAACTGTGGGAGGTATGGATATTTTCAGTCAAAACGATGTAGCCGAACTGGCCTTAAGAGCTTGGGAAAAGCCTATTAAGATTAGTCATTTACCAGATTGGATAAGGAAGTTTACCATTTGGTTGTTAAGAACGTGTACCTCTTCTAAAACATATGGTCCTATTGAATTTTTTCTAACGGTAATGGCAAATGACAATATAGCCAATCAATATGGGTCTAAACAGCTTGAGCACTTTTTTAATTCTGAAGTTAAAAAACTTCAAAATAAAGATTAAATAACATTCTTATTTTGAACACACCATTAATATGGCGTTCAATACAGGTTGTTTTAATGGTTTCGGTATAAAATAACTATAATGCTAATCTAAAGCTCCGCTAAGTATTCCAACTTAGTGGAACACCATCTTGTGTTCATAATTTATGTTTCTATCTAACTGAAATTCAAATCTGATTTAGTTAGAGTCTATTTTAATTTTATTAAATTAAAGTATAGGGCATACAGAAATTTTCATAAAAACGAATCAAATCCAAAGGCATTTCCATAAATTTGAGTGTTTATTAGAAGAATAAGCACATGAAGTACGTTTATTTAACTTCTGGTGTCTATCGAGAACGATTAATTTTGAAGCTATATTATTTGACCTTAGATTTGACTTCTTTTAATAATTAATTAATGACGCATTTTGTATAAACCTCTGGACTCTGAAACCTCAAAACAGTAATTACCGTTGAATTTAACCAAAAAATATAAAAACCTGCACCTAATAATTAGTATAGTTTTTTTTCTTGCGGCTTTAAGTCAAAAAGTATATTGCTCTGATGGCGATTGCGGATATTTAGGTGGCGGATTGGCGGCTTTAATTTCAGGAATATTTGGTGTTTTGGCTGGAGGGGCCTGTTTAACTTGGTTTGCCAACCCAATTATATTGGTATCCTGGATAACATCTCAAAAACCAAAAATATCTATCATTTTTAGTTTATTAGCCTTAATTATTGGGATATCTTTTTCATTTTTTGACGAAATTATAATTAACGAAGCAGGTCATTATGGAGAAATAACAGGTTATAGAGCAGGGTATTATTTATGGGTTTTAAGTTTTATGAGTATGGTTGTTGGCAATATACTAAGGCTGAAAAATAAAAAAGCAGCCAAATTAGAATAGCAGTACAATAATATATATAGAAATTGGCATGTCATATCTCCATGTCGTTATTGTTTTAATTTTTTGCAACCACATAACTCTTTTACAAGTCTAAGGTTCAAAAAGAGAGAAGAAAGTTGGGAAATAGTTACAAACAACCTTAAAAAGCTCTTTAAAAGAGTGGATCTGGGAAAAAGGAAATGTTTTTCATACTAAACCTTACTTTTTTAACAAGTTGATTCCAATAAGAACTATTCCATTAAACAAAGCATTATTGACACACTAATGCTCTGGCTTCTGAGTTAAATGGAAAAGTATTATATTTAGTGCATTACGCCTTAAATACTAGATTACCGTAAGACATTACTGAAAAAAACTTCCAGTTTGACTCTTTCGGTCGTGGACCTGCAAGAATATTCGAACATTTAAAAAACGAGGATATCATCGATCTAGAAATCTAAATACTCTAACATAATTCTTTAAAATGAATAAAAACAACCATTTAGTGTTCCCTATTCGAATATGTATATTATTCGTAGCGTTAATTTTAAGTTCCTGTGCCGGAAAAACGAAATCTCGAACTTTAAACGTGCCAGACAAAGTAAAAGATACTGTAATCCCAGTAGGAACCTTAGAAGTAGTGGCGAAGCTCGACATTTGTCCAGGAAATATAGCCTTATCTAAGGATGGTAGAAAGTTTCTAACAACTCACGCCATTCGTGACGGGGAGATTCAACTAGTAGAGCTTTTAGAAGATAATAAGTACAACGTATTTCCTAACCAGGATTATCAAACTAATAAAACCAATAAGACTATTGAAAAGTTAGACACACCGTTAGGGTTGTATGCAGATCACAAAGACCGTTTATGGACTATCGATGCTGGATTTGGTATTGGTTTAAAAGGAAGACTATTTGCTTTTGATATCAATACAGGTGCAGAGATTTACCGGTTCGATTTACCGGCCGAATTAACCCCTGGCCACAGCTGTGTTCAGGATTTAGTTGTTGATGAAAAAAATGGCTGGGTCTACATATCAGACTCTGGAGATCCCGGGATTATTGCTTTTGAAATTAAAACCCAGACCTTTAGGAAATTTCAGGATGCCACGATGCAGCCAGAAGATATTGAGATGGTTATTGGAGGCAAAGTAATTGCCGTTGGAAAAGAACCTTTTAAGATTGGAATGAATCCTATTTCAATATCCGAAGATCGGGAAACACTATATTTTGGAGCAATGACTGGAACGAAATGGTATGAGGTGCCAACAAAATTGTTTCGAGAAAATGCCACTAACGAAACGATTTCTGAAGCCATTAAAATTGTTGGCAATAAACCCTTGTGTGATGGTGTTTCAACAAGTGCCGATGGAAAACATTATCTTACAAATATGCAGAACCACAGTATTGATGTTTTAGATAAGGATGGAAATCTGTCAACTCTAGTAAAAGATGAACGAATAGATTGGCCAGATAACGTTCGGTTGGGGCCCGATGGTTGGTTATATATCTCAACAAACCAACTGTATAAAGTTCCAAGGTTTACGGGAGGAGAAGATGAAGCCATCAAACCTTTTCTTGTATTGAGGGTGAAGGTGTAATAAATTTAGCGCGTTACCTGTTGCTCAATAACAGATAAAAGGCTCGAAAGTAATGGATACTTTCAAGCCTTTTAAGTAATGACCTATTCAGAAATGAGCTTTCAAACTACCAATGGAATGGTAGTGTTTATTAATAAAAGTATTAACTTTTACGTTTTGACATGCTCTAATTAGAAATTAGTTAACCAGAACTAATTTTTTAATCATGTTTTTATGAGCTGTTTTTACTTGAATCAAGTATAAACCTTCTTTAAATCTATTGGTATTTATTTTATACATTCGGCCACTAAACCTTTCTTTGTGGATAACCTTTCCTTGTATATCCATTATAGTTAGATCTGCACCTTCAACATCATTTTTCATTACAACACGCACTTGATTTTTGGCAGGGTTTGGATACAGCATGATTTTATTAGAAACAGCATTCTTCCTAAGGTCTGAGTTATTCCCTGAGTTAAGAAGTTGAGTGGCTTCTAAAGCAGCACTTCCTGTTAGCGTTACTTTATCTAGATTCCATTGCCATGCATTACTTCCAGATGCTGTTAATCGTATGGTTACAGGTCCTGCGGGTAGTGTAACACTTCCTCCATTTAAAGGACCATACGTGTCCCAGGCGCCATTATTTGGTACGTTGGTGGTTGATGCCACTGTTCCGTTAACCGAGAACTGAATTTGGGCATTGTTAGAAGGTGTAGAAATATTGTATGATATATTGTATGTTCCTGCAGTAGCTACATTGATGATGTACTCTGCCCAATCTCCATTGTTTACATAGTTAATATTACTAGCCGTCGCATTTACACCTAAACCAGGCCCTCCATAGGGAGCATCGTTAACTGTTCCATTTGTAGAATTAAAATTCTCTGCTTCTATCACGAGTTGACCAGGAGGATTACTGTTATTGACTGTAATAGATGCGCTTGCCGGAAAAGAACCATCTTGAGTGGTAACGGTTACATTAGCAGTACCCGAAGCAATTGCGGTGACCGTTCCATTGGCGTCTACTGTTGCAACTCCGGTATTACTTGAACTCCAGGTTACTGTTTTATTTGTGGCATTAGATGGAGATACGGTCTCGGTCAAACCTAATGTCTGACCTATACTAAGTGTACCCGAAGTAGGGCTCACAGATACGCCAGTAACCGGAACTAGAGGAGGATTGTTGACAGGGTTCGAACGCCCTGGAACTGTACTAAATTCCCAAGTCGATAAATTTACGTAACAAACTTCTCCAACATGTTGAAAATCTATGGTAACCGTATTGTTGGTTTGAACCAAGCTCGCTGGAATAGGTATTTCTAAGGTGCCGAACCAGCGGCTTCTCAACTGGTTTCCACCTCTCCAATCTATTGGTGTATCTACCTCTGTACCATTAAAAACTAACTTATTAATTGTTAAAAAGCCATTTTCTTTGTCATCGTCGTCGTTAAATAAATTTGCCGTGACTCTTAACATCACTTCCGCTTGATCGGCATTTGGTGGAACACTAACTCCGTTTACAACGAATGTGTTGTCTCCATTTTGAATAGTTACGCGTTGATCGGCACTCAAATCAGGTCCGTAAAACTTTTTCTCTATAGACGACTCGTCAATGTTTACAGCATTCGCATAGGTGTATTTAAGAATCATCGTTGCGTCGGCAGCTAATTGAATAGTATTTGGAGCCGAACTCCCTAAGTTGTTGCTATCCAGGTTGATATTTCGAACACCTGATAGATACAAATGTTTCGAACTTACACTTTGTAATCCCGGAGTGTTTCCGTAGTAATTTAAATCAATGGTTTTAGCAACTGGTTCCAGATTGTTTAAAATTAAATACGCATCGTTACCATCTATATAACAATCTACTTGAATATCGGGATCTGAAGATTTGGTGTCAACACGAGTCCCTTTTACTTCAGACCATAATTCGAACCATTTAATGTAGTCACTCCACTCCCAATTACCATCCCGATCATCATCTCTTAGCATTTTGTATTGATAGAAATGTTCTGGTATGCCGTCTCCATTCGTATCGACATCACCCCAGGTTGCTTTAATTGGTGTAAATGGCATAGATAATTCTATATAATCGGGTCTTTCTAAAAACTGCATGAGCATAGAGCTGAAAGGTTTCATAATTTCCCAATCATATCTCTTGTCATGTGGTTTATAGTCCCATGCGTTGTTAACACCTCCATATTCAGAAATAATAATGGGTTTTCGTGTGCCAAATTTGTTCATATCGTAGTTCTCCAACATGTCCAATGTGGCCTCTACATGGCCTCCGGCACGGGTAACGCCTCCATTTGCATCGTAAGATGGCCAATCGTATAAATGCACGGAATAAAAATCCATTTTATTTCCAGCTGCATTAAGAAAACCTTTCCAGATAACATCCCACTGAAACCAGGGGCCATTTTGGCCTAAAAAGGGTGATGCAACCTGACTCCTTGCATATGCTTTTGCAATCTCGTCTGCAGGAGTATTTCCGTAGAAACTGTTTACATAGTCAACGGTTTGATAACGAGAGAATTGATCGTTATTAAACAAATCGTGCGATCCCCAGGTCATTCCTCCAATTTTAGGGGCTCTGGATCCCAGCTTATTTTTTATACCATCATATACCAAATTATGATATTCCCAAATATCTTCCCAGCTGGACATCATAAACTTGCCTGTATTTAATAAAAAATCGGGTTCATTTATAACTTCCCAATATTCTGGCATAGGTTGTCCCGGAGCAGATCCTCCGGTAGAGAAAAATTCATCAGTATATTGAACCATCCATTCGGCTGAGGTTTCAATATCTTGAGGAATCCAGGTGCTCCCATTGTCTCTTCCCCATACAGAACCACTGGCGTGATTGTAGGATAATGTTGGATAAGTAGGGTGAGGATTTGTTCCCATGACCATACTTTGGATTTTATTCTTGAATGGCGTTCTATTTTCATTATTTAGTCTGTCATCAAAGAAGCCTCTCCAGTAATCCAGCATAACAGATAGACTATCCGGGTCATGTCTATTTGGTCTTGAAGGGTCTGTGTCTGCAGGCGAATAATTAAATAAAAAGGATGCCAAGCCATTATCTCGTCCAAAATAAGCATCCAGGTCGCCAATAAGGTATTGTAATTTATCTATATCGTTGCTCCAGTCGTTTTCATATAAGTTAGAATGGGCTATAATGTGGCGATCTCTTCCAAAATCGGAAACGCCGCCAACAGAATGTCGAATATTCATGTTAACATCCACGTTTACTTGAGAAAAAATGGGTGAGATGCTAAAAAAGAGTATTAGTAAAGGTATTATTGAATTTTTCATTGTTAAATATTTTGAGTTTTTTAGGTCTACCAGGCTTAATGGGCCCGGTAAAAAGTGATTAAGTAGGATTTAATTATAATTTTGAGTGTAGCTATGCTCTAGTGTCTACTAACACTACTTAAGAACCTTTTAAAATTTGTTCTTAATAGTATTGATGTAGTTCTAAATACATAGAACACCTGTATTCATTTAAAAACAAAACGTAACATAATAAGTAAGGCAAAACCATAAAAGCGAATGCATTACTTTATTACTGGATTGTCTTTAATAGGCATATTATACCTGTAGGTCTCATAAAGGCATAGTTGGAAGTCGTTATAAAAAGGTTCACTTCTATGTCTAATAGGTCATTATTGTATAATCAGTTTTTTAATTATTTTTTCGTTAACAGTTTTTATTTTAATGATATATAACCCTTTGTTGAAGCCATTGGTGTTTATTCTGTAGCGATTGCCTTTAAATGTTTCATTGTGGATAACCTTTCCCTGTACATCTAGTATGGTTATGTTGGCGGCATCTACCCCTTTTTTTAATGAAATATTTACAAAATCACTAACAGGATTGGGATACAATATCATATGAGTTTCTGAAATTGTACGTGCAGTGCTGTTTTGGTAAGTGCTTTGTCCTGCAGATGGAGATGTTCGGGTTAAGGTAACCTTATCGAGATTCCATTGCCAGGTGTTACTTCCAGATGCAGTTAATCGTATCGTTACAGGGCCGGAAGGGAGGGTGACACTACCCCCAGCTAATGATCCGTAATTGTCCCAGGCACCATTATTGGGTACATTGGTGGTTGATGCTACTGCCCCACCTACTGAAAGCTGAATTTGGGCATTATTAGAAGGGGTTGATATATTATATGTTATAGTATAATTCCCTGCCGATTCCACATTAATGAGATACTCGGCCCAGTCGTTATTGTTAACGAAGTTAATGTTATTAGCAGTGGCATTAACACCAAGGCCAGGGCCACCAAAACCAGCATCGTTAAATGTTCCGTTAGTAGTATTGAAATTCTCAGCTTCTATAATGATTTGATCGCCTTGAGGATTACTATTGCTAACTGTAATCGATGCGCTTGCTGGAAAAGAACCATCATTTGTAGTAACAGTTATTGTTGCATTACCCACTCCAGCCGCAGTAACCAAACCATTGGCATTCACCGTAGCAACACTTGTATTATTTGAACTCCAGGTGACTGCTTTATTTGTGGCGTTAGATGGAGATACGGTTTCAGTTAGCATCAAAGTGTCTCCTATGTTAAGCGTGCCTGTTGTAGGTGTTACAGAGACTCCGGTAACTGGCACAGTAGAGCCACCACCTGTAACAGTAATGGTGCAGGTATCGGTCTTGCTACCACTAAGTGTCGTTCCAGTTATTATAGCTGTGCCTTCTCCTACTGCTTCAACCAAACCTGTTGTACTTACTGTAGCACTACTAATATTTGAAGAAGACCAAGAAACAGCTTGTACTGTAGCATTAAATGGAATAACGGCACCTGTTAATTGAATGGTTTCTCCAACTTCTAATGTTGCACTTGGCGGGAGTACACTAACTCCGGTAACATCAATAGTGGGTTCTTCGTTTATAGGTTCGCCGGCAACGCTAACAATAATAGAATCGGTAAAACTACCATCAAATGTTGTTGCTGTAACAACAATATTTTCCGCATTAACACCTTTTACAAGACCTTGACCATTTACGGTTACAAAGGCCGTGTTTGCAGACGACCACGTTACAATTTTTTGAGTAGCATTAGCAGGAGAAATTATGGCATCCAATTGAAATGTTTCACCCGGTCGAATTGTTACAGTTTGTGGCGCTATTGTAATGCCTGTTACAGGAATGGCACCACCCACAGGAACAGCATCGTAGACCCTTATCCAGTCAATTAAGAATAGGTTTTTACCATTGGCATCATTAAGCTCCTCCGATGTTGGGTAAATATTTAAATTACTAAGCCAGGATTGTTGTTCCATATTTATAATGATGTGCTGAGGTTTACTCAATCCTGTGCCACCAGTATAACCATACTTGTCGATAGCATCGAAATTTGTGGTATGTTCAGATAAATTTCCATCTGGATCGATGAAGTTATGCGTGTTCTTTTTTATGGTCCTCACTTTTGTCCCATTTATATAATATTCAACATGATGAGGAGTTACCCAATACACGCCGATATTAAACCATTGGTCTCTCCATGATGTTCTGTCGTTTTCATAATACCAGGTACCAAATACATCTTCTTCATCTCTTGGCTGATAGTCGGTAAATGGGCTTCTAATAAATACATGATGACTTAAATGGATACGCTGGTCAAACCATTCTCTACCTGTTTGACTATTGGGGTAAGATTCCAACATGTCCAATTCTTCGGTTTCATCGCCACTTATCATCCAAATGTTATTGGCTAACATGCAATTGGATTGTTTTACTCTGGCTTCCATGTACATAGGGTAGGTCATTTGTGCCTTAGAAGAAAGACATCCCGTATATATGATGGAAATATTTGGGTCTTGGGCAGCGTGAATGTTTAAATATCCATTTGTGGTCCATGAGTGATCCTTGTGAAAAGAGGTATTAGATGGACCTGAGAAATTATTTATGTAAAGGTCATTCCATCTGCTGGTAAACGCTTCGGGTCTATTTGATCCTGAGGATTCATAGTTAAAACTATCTGAAACAGGGTTTAATTCCCAAACCATTCCGGAGGGAGGGCTGGCAGGAATTGCTAAGCCGGCCCAATCTTGTGCAGTTGCACACGTTGTAATACTTAATAGTAATAAAAGTATTTTATAAAGTTTCATTTGTTAAGTGTGTTTAATTGTTTGAAATATTTAAAGGGCTAAAAAAACTAGACGATCATTTAGATGCTTCTATTCGCTATTAAAAGTTTCTAACCCAAACTCATGTTAATAAATAAGGAGCTGTTTAAAAGTGCTATTCTATGTATACTGATGAATCTTTTCATTTTCGTGATTTGTGGTTTTTGGATTCTAGCCTGTCTTGACGCAGTCAAAAGATTTAAAATGACCACGTTTAACATTTTTAAGCAGCTTCTAGTTAATTATTTGTTTTAAAACGTAGTTTTTAGAACTACAGTTAGATTACGATTGTTCCTTCCCAGAAATGGTTAATAGCATACAACCTTACCGTTTGTTTTAAATCACAAAATATTCGTCCTACCCGCAAAATTGAAGTAGCAGGGAATGTTTTGATTTAGACAGATGTTGATACCTGATTAAACTTCCGTTATAGGTATCCCGTTACATCATCGCCTTTGGTAAACAAAGAGGTGGTTGTTAAAAAATAGCCGGAATAAATGAAGGGCTGATCATTTTGAAATTCATTTGGACATCATATCGTCTATAACTTTATCTATAACAGAATAAAGCAACGATTATGCGTCTTAAAGTAGTAACTAATGATTGGTATAAATTGAAGAAAGCAATTTGCTTTATCGTTTAACCAAATGACTCTAAATCTATTATTTTCTCTTTTTCAAGGGATCTTTATGGGTATTTGAAATATGCATAGCTCATGCTAAGTATTAATACGCATCTGATCAAACTATGATTTCTAAATACAATATAATGATAGAATCAATAAAGGTAGCTTACTGAGTGTCTTCTTTTTCGCTTTGCAATGTAAATATGTTAATACCGGCAAAATTTAATAGACAGCATACAGCTTCAAGTTACTTATGAATGAATGTTTATCTGGATCCGGTTTGCTATCAAACTGGGCTTCTGGAACGTCTTGGGTCTTGTTAAAAAGACATTAGACTTAAAGCTTGCATGAATCTGATCAATAGAACCAGTATGCAAAAGGATGAATTTTACGTTTCATTTGATAAAAATTTAGTTTAACTTAGTGTTCTCACCTGTATACAAGATACAGTTACCTTCGTTTGGTTAGTAATTTTTATCAATGAAAAATGCCACATGTTTTTCTTAAAAGTTATATCAATGTCACGACTTTATAGTTAACAAATCAATAAATTATGATATAGCCCTAAGAACGTGTGCGGCAATTTATTTCTTAATCATTCAACGAACTCAAACCCTATTATTAATATAGTATGCGCTGTCGAAACAAATTAAAACAAGACCAAATAACTTTGGCTGTATTTCTTTGAATTCAATAAGAATAGCTGTTAGTTTTATTATTATTGATAATAATTCAAGATGTTGAATATAACACAAAAAAACCTATCTTCCTAACAATCAGCTTGTTTTATTTTATAAAGATTGAAATAAGGGTTTGCTCCATGCGAGATAACTTGGTAAATCACAATATTCATTAAGGATTAAAGGGTTTATGTGTTGCGTGATGAAATAGTTCTTTAACACGTTTTATCTGTGCTAAATTGAATTCATTTTTCAAACTGACGTCGTTCGATGATCATGTGAGTAAAAATACCGGAATTTCGATTTTCGCAAGCCAAAAAACATAACCAATAAGCACGGATAAAAAAAGGCGTCCATAATATCCGAACGCCTTTGTATGTTTCAAAAATTGAACCTGTTATTGGTTCATGTGTTTTATTTCGTCAACAAAAGTATCCAGATTAACATCTTTGCTTACTAATGTTAAAGCCTTATCAATAATATACTTTACGTTTTCAGGGTGAAACCCTAAACCGATAGCAATTTTCTTTAATAAAGAATGCTCAGAATCACCATTAATGGTGTCTACGTGTACCATTCTAACTAAATCATATAAACGTTCCAAACGCCTGTCGTAAGAAACAGGAGGATTTATGGGGTGCGATTTATAATCTTTTAAAATTGATTTATAGTCTCCCTCACTAATATCTAAATTGTGAGCTAATCGATCTAGAAACGCCTGCTCTTCCTCAGTAATAATTCCATCATCCATAGCAATACGTACAATGGCAGCGAAATGACTCTCATTGCGCTTTTTAAATCCACTATCAAATAAATCCGAAAATGACATATCTAGTTCTTTTAGTTTTAAAGTCGTGCAAACCTACATATTTTTTATATAAAATAAAATGAATTGTAGTATAAAAGTAAGCTCAATTCCTTCGAAATTAATAATTAAAAATAATCATTAAGGCTCTTGATTAGATGCAGATTATTTTAAACCGTCAATGAGACTTTATACGTATATGTGTATGGAACGCACTTTTAGTTTAATCTATTCGTATTGTGACGGATAAATTGTTATGCAAAAACTTAAAAATTTGCTTGATATTTCATGCAAATAAAAGGTGTAAGTTCTATATTTGTAACTTTATAAATACAAAATTCGAGTGAGTAAAATCATGCTTGAACAGACCTACGAACAGACCTTGCAAACGCAAGATCTGCAAGACGTTATTGCCAAATCTCAAAGTTCCAACGCCGCAGAAAACAATGCTAAAATCCATTTAAAGGGACTCGTTGGCTCTTCGTTTTCGTTTGTGATTTCAAATGCCTTTAAGCGATCGGATAAACCATTTTTACTCGTTTTTAATGATAAGGAAGAAGCGGCATTTTATTTAAATGACTTAGAGCAACTTTGTGGAGATAAGCATGTGTTATTCTATCCTGGAAGCTACCGCAGACCTTATCAAATCGAAGAAACCGATAATGCCAATGTGCTCCTTCGTGCCGAGGTTTTAAACCGGATAAATTCCCGTAAAAAACCAGCTATAATCGTTACCTATCCTGATGCGCTTTTCGAAAAAGTAGTAACCCGAAAGGAATTAGAACGGAATACTTTAAAAGTTGCTGTTCATGATAACTTATCTATAGGTTTTGTTAACGAAGTTTTGTTTGAGTATCAGTTTAAGCGCGTCGATTTTGTTACAGAGCCGGGAGAGTTTTCAGTTCGTGGAGGTATTGTAGATGTATTTTCTTTTTCACACGATGAGCCCTATAGAATTGAATTTTTTGGTGATGAGGTTGATAACATTAGGACTTTCGATGTTGAAACGCAGCTTTCTATAGATAAGATTAACAAAATCAATATCATTCCCAATGTCGCCAATAAATTTTTAGAAGAAAAACGACAAAGTTTTTTAAAGTACGTTGCACAGAAAACAGTGGTTTGTTTAAAGAATACAAGTTTGTTCTTTTCAAGAATAGATGACTTTTACAGTAAGGCCGAAGAGGCTTTTAAAACACTTTCTAAGGATATAAAACATGCCGAGCCAGGAGAACTGTTCTGTAATTCTGCATTGTTAAAAAAGCAACTACTTGATTTTACAATTATTGAATTTGGGAGTTCTCCGGTATTGTCTAAAGCAGCCAGTATACCTGGTGATATAGAGTTTGATACAAGCCCACAACCTTCATTTAACAAACAATTCAATTTGTTAATTGAAGATTTAAATACCAATCATAATAAAGGGTATACCAATTATATCGTATGCACTAGTGAACAACAAGCTAAGCGTTTTCACGATATTTTTGAAGATATTGAAGAAGAGGTTGCTTATAAAACGATTGTACTTTCTTTACATCAAGGGTTTGTAGATCATGATAATAAAATTACCTGTTATACAGATCATCAAATTTTTGAGCGCTATCACAAATTTCATCTTAAGAATGGTTATGCTAAAAAGCAGGCCATTACTTTAAAAGAACTCACAAATTTAGATATTGGTGATTACGTAACACATATAGACCACGGTATCGGGCGTTTTGGTGGATTGCAAAAAATAGATGTAGAAGGAAAAAAACAGGAAGCCATAAAATTGATTTATGGTGAGCGCGATGTCTTATATTTGAGTATCCATTCTTTACATAAAATCACAAAGTTTAATGGTAAAGATGGCAAGCCCCCGAAGATTTATAAACTGGGGAGTAGTGCTTGGAAAAACCTAAAACAAAAGACCAAGGCGCGTGTCAAACATGTGGCGTTTAATTTAATAAAACTTTACGCCAAACGTAAAGCTCAGAAAGGTTTTCGGTACAATCCAGATAGTTATTTACAACATGAGTTGGAGGCCTCTTTTATTTATGAGGATACGCCAGATCAAAGTACTGCAACAGCAGATATTAAAGTCGATATGGAAAGCGAACGTCCTATGGATAGGTTGGTTTGTGGAGATGTTGGTTTTGGTAAAACCGAGGTTGCTATTCGTGCCGCATTTAAAGCTGTAGATAATGGTAAGCAGGTTGCTGTGTTAGTCCCAACTACCATTTTGGCATATCAACACTATAGAACATTTAAAGGGCGATTAAAAGACTTCCCCGTTGTTGTAGATTACGTTAACAGGTTTAGAACGACAAAAGAAAAAAGAGAAACACTTGAAGGCCTCGAAAAGGGAAATGTCGATATTATTATTGGAACACATCAACTTGTAAATAAAAATGTGAAGTTTAAGGATTTAGGTTTGTTAATCGTCGATGAGGAACAAAAGTTTGGTGTGGCCGTAAAGGAAAAACTTAAAACGATAAAGGACAACGTAGATGTATTAACACTTACAGCAACGCCCATACCTAGAACGCTTCAGTTTAGTTTAATGGCTGCGCGCGATTTGTCGGTTATCACGACACCGCCGCCAAACCGATACCCCATAGAAAGTCATGTGATTCGTTTTAATGAAGATACCATTCGAGATGCAGTGAGTTATGAGATTGAACGTGGCGGACAAATATTTTTCATTCATAATCGTATTGAGAATATTAAAGAAGTTGCCGGAATGATCCAGCGTTTGGTTCCAGATGCTAAAATTGGAGTGGGACACGGACAAATGGACGGAAAAAAATTAGAACAACTCATGTTAGCATTCATGGATGGAGCGTTCGATGTTCTGGTAAGTACCACCATTGTTGAAAGTGGACTCGATGTACCAAATGCTAATACCATATTTATTAATAATGCTAATAATTTTGGATTAAGCGATTTACATCAAATGCGAGGACGCGTTGGACGAAGTAATAAAAAAGCCTTCTGTTATTTTATAACACCAGAGTATTCGGCTATGACCGACGATGCCAGAAAACGTATTTCTGCTCTTGAACAATTTACAGAACTTGGAAGTGGTTTTAATATTGCTATGAAGGATTTGGAAATTCGTGGAGCTGGAGACCTTCTGGGAGGTGAGCAAAGTGGGTTTATAAATGAGATAGGCTTCGATACGTATCAGAAAATATTAAATGAAGCCATTGAAGAACTTAAAGACAATGAATTCAAAGATTTGTACAATGAGGATGAAGCGGATAAAGTCTATGTGAAAGATGTGACGATTGATACGGATTTTGAATTGCTTTTCCCCGATGATTACGTGAATAATATAGCAGAGCGTTTAAATCTATATACACAGCTTAATAAACTAAAAACAGAAGACGAACTGCTTACCTTTGAATCGGAATTAACAGACCGTTTTGGGGAAATGCCAAAACAAGTGACCGATTTATTAAATAGTGTCCAAATAAAGTGGATAGCCACTAAAATTGGATTTGAGAAGGTGATTATGAAACAAGGTAAATTTATTGGTTATTTTATTAGTGATCAGCAAAGCAATTTCTATCAAAGTAGTAACTTTACAAAAGTGTTACAGTATGTGCAAAAACATTCAAAGGAATGTAAGATGAAAGAAAGGCAAACACGAAACGGATTGCGTTTAATGCTCACATTCGATCACGTGAAGTCGGTTGAACAGGCCTTAAAGAAAATTAAGCCAATTATGGCGTAATTATTGTTTTAGTTTGAGAGATGTACTTTGACGAATTGAAAGTCAGGGTTTTATTATAAATATATTGTTTGTCCTTTTTGTCAAACACCTTTTGAAATAGCAGAAAATATAAATTGATTACCATTTTGAACCGTTTAGTCTTTTTAACCATTTTATTACCGGGAATACTTTTTTCCCAGCACACCATTAACGGTAAATTTTCACCTGCAAAAGAATATACTGCGGCGTTGTTGTATAAGGTAACACCTACCATATCAGAGTATATTGATAATGCCAAAGTGAAAAAAGACGGGAGTTTCCAGTTTAAGTTAGACTCTACAGCGGTTAAAGGTATGTATAGGATTGTTTATGCCGTTCCACAAGAGGATTATAATTTTGATATTATCTATAACGGAAAGGAAGATATTGATCTCACATTTAATTCTGAAACAGGTGTACACTTTATAGCATCTATCGAAAATAAGCTTCTGGCTTCTTATACAGACAGCATGTCTAAAGTAACACAAAGCATTGGGAATTATTTTAGAAAGCAGAGTGACGACATTTCGGCATTACATGCAATTTTTAAAACCCAGGTGGAAGCTCAAGCTAAGTACGAAGCACTTGCAAAAAATACTATTGCACTAGATTTTATAAAGGCTAATAAACCCTATACGCCTAAGACATTTAAAGATGTTAGTGCCTATGTTGAAAATTTAAAAGCACATTATTTTGACCATGTGGATTTTACAAATAAAACACTTCAAAGTTCTAGTTTTCTAGAGGAACGTATGCTTAATTATGTGTTTGGAGTATCGTTTAATGCTACAGATGAGATTGGAAGTTACAAGAAAAGCATAAATGAGTTTTGTATGGCCATGAAGCCAGCTCCCATAAAAGTTAAAAGAATTCTACTGACAAGTCTATGGCAGCAAATGGCCGATTTAAATCATGAGGCTGTTGCCAATTATATTGCAGAGAATTACTTAATGGATATTGCTGTATCGTTAAATGATCAAGAACTTTTACATGGTTTGATGTTGTACAAAAACCTTTCTATAGGGAGTGTGGCTCCCGATTTTTCTATAGAAACCGGACAAGGCAAAAAAACAAAGACATTAAGTTCTTTGAAGAGTGCCGAGAACTACATTGTAGCCTTTTGGAGCAGTACATGTTCACATTGTTTAAAAGAAGTTCCAGAATTGCAAACCTATATTAAGTCTAAGAAAAAAGGCGAAGTTCAGGTCGTTGCGGTTGCTCTGGAGGAGGAGGATGCTACGAAATGGAATACCCTTAAAGATACATATTCCGAATTCATTCATGTTTATGGAAAAGGAAAGTGGGAGAATAAGATAGGAAATGATTATGGCGTCACAAAAACACCAACTTATTTTATCCTAGATCGGAACAAACATATCGTAGCAAAACCAAACGATTTTGAAGCGTTAAAGGTGTATTTTGAAAAGAATAATTCTTAGTTGAATTTATTATGCCTATTTTCCGGTTTTCTGAATAACGTTAAAAATGATAAAAAGCATCTTCGAGGTGCTCAATCTCAAAGCCTTTTCCTTTTTTAACAATCGCAATAATGTCAAAACGAACGTCTACCTCCAAGGCATTGGTGTTAATATATTCATCTACCGTTTTTACCAGGCGTTGAATTTGTTTTGGCTTAACAAAATCTTGAGGGTTTCCAAAGTCGGCAGTAGAGCGCGTTTTTACTTCTACGACAGCAAGTGTATCCTCGTATCGAGCGAGGATATCAACCTCTCCTTTATCGAAACGATAATTCCGTTCTACAACATCATAACCATTTTTCAAAAGAAAATCGACTGCTAATTGTTCGCCTTTTTTTCCAAGTTCGTTGTGTTTTGCCATAAAAACGAATGTAAGATAATTTTTATATTTAAAAGGTGGCGCCAATGAAGAATCTTAAAAATGACTATCAGAATTATTAGATAACCGTTCTAAATTGGGGTTGTGCTAAGATCCCTGACGATAACCAATATAAGTTGTTCTGAATGAACACTACCCCCTAAACAAAAAGAAATCATCCTTCATATGTTCAATCTTGGAATCTTCGTTGGTAATGATATAATCAATAGCCTGGGACGTAAAATCTTTACCTTTTTTTGTAAGCGAAACGATATTATTATCAATAAGGATCATATTGTTTTTAAGAGCCAGTTCCAGTACGGTTTTACTGCGGACCTTTTGCCAGTTAATATGTTCGTTAAGGTGATTTACATGACGTTCTTCTTCCTCGTTATGGTTTCTTAAGTGTAACAGGAATGTGAGTAAGGATACTTCCGTGCGTTGTTGTTTTTCTCTGTATAAAACAGCAATCACACCCTTGTTTGGGGCAAACAAATAAACGAGCAAGAAGATGAATCCCAACATGGTTGTAATAGAGCCTGCAATAGAAGCATCTAACCAATGCGCAAACCAATACCCCGAAATAGCACAGAATACGCCAAAGCAAATGGCGTAGATTAGCATACGTTTCAAGTTATTTGTGAGTAAGTAGGCTGTTGCGGCAGGAGCAATCATTAAGGCGACCACTAAAATAGCACCGACAGCATCAAAAGCGCCTACGGTTGTTACCGAAGAAACCGTCATAAGACCATAATGAATAATAGCAGGCGAAAACCCTAACGATGCCGCTAGCCCCGTATCAAACGTGCTTATTTTAACCTCCTTAAAAAATGCCAATAAAAGTCCAATGGTAATGAGTAAAATACACCCAATGATCCACAAAGATTTAGGGCCTACGTCTGCTCCAGCTATAAGTAGCCTGTCAAAAGGAGCAAAGGCCAATTCACCTAGTAATACAGCATCAACATCGAGGTGAATATCGTTAGCATTTTTAGCAATGAGGATTACGCCTATACTAAACAACGCAGGAAACACCAACCCAATAGCCGTATCTTCTTTTACAAGACCTGTTTTCTGAATATATTCTACCAGAACCACGGTAACAATTCCGGTAACAGCAGCCAACAGGATTAACAGTGGTGAGTTGAGGTCCTGAGTCATAAAAAAACCAATCACAATGCCAGGAAGAATAGAATGACTTATGGCATCACTAATCATGGCCATTTTTCGCAATACTAAGAAGGTTCCTGGTATAGCGCAGGCCACGGCAACCAAACTGGCAATAAGCTGTATTTCTATTTGTGCGTTACTCATGGCTATCAGATTGTTGATTATACAAATTAGAAGCCGTTTTAAATCCTTCTTTGGTTAAACTCCAATTGCTTCCATGAAGCGTAACATATTGTTTATCCACTAGCTTTTGAAGTGTTCTTTTAGTAAACCCTTGAAAATTATTTAAGATTTTAATAGTATGTGGATGTGAAATGTTATCATGAGTTTTGGCAATATGATACATAAAGGCCAATGTCTTATGAAGCTTTAAATCACGACGGTTTTTTATAAATCGTATCTGCTTAAACAGCAAGCCCCGACTTGGTGAAAAGATAAAAGAAACGAGTACAAATACACTGGCAACAATAACGATAACCGGACCGGTTGACAGATTGTTTTGGCTGGCACTAATAGCTGTTCCGAAAACACCGGAAAAAGCTCCAAAAAGTGCTGCCAGAAATACCATAACACCTAAACTGTTTGTCCACTGACGTGCCGCAGCGGCCGGAGCCAGTAGCATGGCACTCATTAGAACCACTCCAACAGTTTGTAAGCCCAACACAATAGCCAATACAATAAAAGAGGTTATTAAAACGTCTATAAATGTTGTATTGAAACCTAGTGTTTTCGTATAATCCGCATCAAAAAGCAGAATTTTAAACTCTTTCCAGAAGAGTAACAGTACTAAAAGGCAAAAACCGGTTACGAGCGACATGAGCCAAACGTCACTTTCAACCAGAGTTGCTGCTTGCCCGAATAAATATTTATCTAAACCAGCTTGATTGGCATTAGGTTGTTTTTGAATGTATGTTAAAAGCAACATGCCAAAACCAAAAAATAGAGATAGAATTAAACCCAGTGCGGTGTCCGATTTTAAATGTGTTTTTTTAACAATACCGCGAATCCAAAACGTGCCAATTAATCCACTTATTAAAGCACCTAACAACAAGATGTTGCTGTCTTTGGTTCCGGTAATTAAGAATGCTATGGCAATACCAGGTAAAGCAGCATGTGAAATAGCATCTCCTAGCAGACTTTGTTTTCTAAGGACGGCAAAACTTCCAAGCATACCTGTTACAGCGCCAAGAATAGCGGTCCCTAAGGTGATGGTTCTTAAGGTGTAATCTGAAAAAACAAGTGCTATGTACTCTTTTAAATCGATATGCTGATGGTTTGTTAAATGATATTGTTTGAAATAAAATTATAAAATATTGACAATGAAAACAGGAACATAAGTAATCCGGTCCATCTAAACTTATTAGCCCTTTCTATCTTTACTCGCGCTATACTGGACATGCCAATTGAAGGTTTGATAAGGTATATAAAACCTTTTAAAACCTGTGAGATTCCATATAAGGTAATCAATCCTTTGGGCCATTCCCATATCAAGTGAAATGATAAAATAACAGATCCCATAGCCAAGGCAATTAGGGCATTGATAATATTGCCAGTGGTATGTTTTGAATGCAAAAAGGTGAAAAAATCAACCCATGATTTTGGATGTAAAAAATGAGACAACCCTATGGCTAAAAAATTTATAGCTACAAATAGTTCTATGGATTGATCGACACGCATTACTCCTGAATACTGACTTTATAGTTAATACCATAGGTTTTGGTTAGGTTGTCATCATTAAAAATATCCTTAACTGGGCCTGTGGCAATTTTTTTCACATTTAAAAACGTTACCCAGTCAAAATATTCGGGAACGGTTTGTAAGTCGTGATGCACGACGATAACTGTTTTATTTGCTTTTCTAAGTTCTTTTAAAATATTTATAATGGCAATTTCTGTGGTGGCATCAACACCTTGAAAGGGTTCATCCATAAAGTAAATGGAAGCGTCTTGCACCAAAGCTCGTGCGAGGAAAATACGTTGTTGCTGTCCGCCGGAAAGCTGACTTATTTGTCGGTTTTTAAAAGGGAGCATTCCAACTTTTTCTAAAGCCTCAAGTGCCAATTTTTTTTCTTTTTGTCCGGGACGTTTAATCCAGCCCAAACTTCCATAGGTCCCCATCATCACCACATCTAAAGCTGTGGTGGGGAAATCCCAATCGACACTTCCTTTTTGTGGGACATAGGCAACTAATTCGCGTTGCTTTTCATATGGCTTCCCATAAATACTCACGCTTCCCGCTATAGGATTTAAAATACCAAGAATAGATTTAATTAGTGTTGATTTTCCGGCTCCATTAGGTCCAACAATAGCCATAAGTACGCCTTCGGGAATCTCCAAATCAATGTCCCAGAGTACCGGCTTGTAGTTATAAGCCACGGTTAAATCGTCTACTTGAACGGCAATGTTTCCTTTCATTTTTGGATTAATTATATTCTTTGAGCGCGTACTACATACTGAGTACAGACAACTTTATTTAAGTGCATTTACAATAGTATTCACATTATATTCAAACATCCCGATATATGTACCTTCAAGTGTACCTGCATCTCCTAAGGCATCAGAATATAAAGAACCGCCAATGGTAACATCATGTCCTTTAGAATTCACGGCTGCTTGTAAGGCCTCAATAGTACGCCTGGGTACAGAGCTTTCTACAAAAATAGCGTTTACATGCTTTTCGATAATAAATGCTGAAAGCTTTTGGACATCCTGAACACCTGCCTCGGTGGCTGTTGATAACCCCTGTAAGCCAACGACTTCAAAACCAAATGACGCTCCAAAATAGTTAAAAGCATCATGGGCGGTTACCAGAATACGTTTCTCTTCTGGTAATGTGTTAATCGTCTTCAATAATTTAATTCTTAAAGTTTCCAACGCCATGATATAACTAGCTCCATTGGCCTTGAATGTTGCTTTTTGAGCAGGAATGGCCTCCGAAAGTTTTTGCGTAACAAATTGGGTTGCCTGAATCCAGTAATCTATGTTAAACCAAATATGCGGATCGAAATTAGAGGCAAAGTATTCCGAGCCAATAAGTGTGTTTTTATCTAAAGTATCAGAAATGGCAATGGTTTTAGTTTTCTGACTGTGCATTTTTTCGAAGACTTCCACCAATTTACCCTCCAGGTGAAGCCCGTTATAAAAGATAATATCTGCATTGGCCAATTTCGTAACATCCCCTTCACTGGCTTTGTATAAATGTGGATCGACACCACTACCCATAAGCCCCTGAAGGTTGATATGATCGCCTCCAATGTTTTTTACCAGATCGGTAATCATGGTTGTAGTGGTAACAACGTTTAGTTTGTCGTTGTCTTTTTTTTCGTTTTTACAACTTAGAAAAACCAAACTAATGAGTATGATATGGAGATATTTATGCATGTATTCAATTTTGTTGTTAATGTACTAAAAAAGACATAATTAATTTAAAGTATATCGTAATCCTAAAAATGCCCGTATTCCTTGATTTGGTCCATAAACATAAGATGGATCGAATGTTAAAGCATATGGGTTGTTTGCTGTTGGAATGACACCTCCGTTAGGAACAGTTATCGTTCTATTCGTGTTAGGCACGTTGTAAGTTCCGGCGGAACCCGTTTTATTAAATTGAACGTTTTCATCGAAAGGGTCGTTAGATCGTGCCACAATGAATGGGTTTCCTCGGTTTGGTGTCCAGTTTAAAAGGTTCTTAACACCGCCATAAATTTCAAAATTTGTTAAACCATCGAAGGTTAATTGAACATTTTGAATACTCCATGTTGGTGAATATTCGCTTCTTGGGTCCAGCTCCCCGAGCAAAGGTAATCGCATGGGGCCATAGAGATTTCCTGTATAATCGAGGGTTAAATTGGTTTTATAGTTTTTATATGAAACCGCCCAGGTGCCCGTAAAACGTTCGGTTAAGATTTGGCGTTGCTTTATACCGTTTTCGGTTTGAGATACTTCTTGAAGTGTACCACCAACCAAAACTTTAATACCGCTGGCTATCATGGCATCCAGATTTAGGCTAAGCCCCTTGGTTGTTGCTTTACCATCTAGGTTATCGTAAATAATTTGATTCGGATTTGTATCGTAATCAGGTAAGATTAAATTATTAAAATAGGTGTACCATGCCGAAGCGTCTAAACCAATAATGGCGCCAGATTTGGTGTAAAATTTCTTTAAATAATTAATATTAATATTATAAGAACGTTCTGGTTTTAAGGCTTCAGCAATGATTACATCTCTGGCCCCGGTGAGTGCTGCATGTTCTTCAGTAAAAATATTAACTACTCTAAATCCAGTACCAGCATTTACACGAAAGATGTCGTCGTCAGTGGGCTTAAACTTGTAAGCCATTCTAGGCGTAAATATATTGCCGTGCCTTTTGTCGTAATCGTAACGAGTTCCCAGAAGTAAGGTGTGTTTATTGCCTAATTTGATTTCGTCTTGTACAAAAAGAGAAGGAATAACCACTTCATCTTCTTGAGCCGTTGCAGGTGTACTATCATCATAATAATTGTATCTAACCGCAGCTCCAAATAATAAATCATGACTTTTGAGTGGTTTGTCCCAGGTGAATTGCCCGAAACCAATACGTTGTTGTGCCAGATATGGTGTGTTTCCGTATACTGAGTTTTGGTCGTGATCGGTATAAGAGAATTGAAATAATACGTTTTCTGATACCGGAAGTTGATATTTTCCCAGTATTTCAAAACGAGAGGTATAGATACTTTCACCATAAACCTCGTCGCCTCCTCTAAACGTAGGATTCCATTGCATGTCTCCCCCCCATCTATCTTCGTAATAGTAGCGTCCTGCTAAAGAAAAGATCTTGTTATTACTGCGCTTAAAGTCCCATTTCTGGAATGCAGAGATTCTATTTTGAAGGGTTAAATCGGTAAAATTATCTCCATTTTTATCTATGGGATTGTCGTAGTTAAAATAATTCACACCCATAAGTAAATAAGCCTTATTGCCAACTTTGGTTTTAAAACCCAGATCTAGATTAGATTCACCCCAGCCTGTAACGTAGCTATCAAGAAAAGTTCGAGGAGCATTTTCGGGAAGTTTAGTGATGACATTAATTAACCCGCCTACGGCTTCGCTTCCATAAAGCGAGGAGGCCGGACCTTTTACAATCTCGATCTGTTCAATAAGTGAATTGGGTATTCCCGAAAGACCGTATACTGTTGATAATCCACTTACAATAGGCATACCATCTATAAGTACCAGTGTGTATGGTCCTTCCAGACCGTTTATATGAATATCTCCAGTGTTACAAACATTACAATTAATTTGTGGTCGAACACCGTTTACATTTTGCAGGGCTTCAAAAATATTGGGGGTGGGATTCTTTTTTAAAAATGTGGATGTATAAACCTCTACAGGCACCGGACTTTCTAATCGCGAAACGGCTTTTAAAGTTCCGGTAACAACGACTTCTTCTAGCATTTCAGATTCAGATAAGTCGAAATCTACAACAAGATCATCAGATAAAACAGTTATTGTTTTTTTCTGTGTTTTATACCCAGTAAACGATGCAATGATGGTATAAGTGCCGGCTTCTATGTTCCTTATTTTAAAGGTCCCATCATCATTGGATACAGCTCCTTTTTTTGTGTTTTTTAAATAAATGTTTACATAAGATAAGATGTTTCCATTTGTTGTGGTGTTACCGGTTATGGTCTGTGCGTTTACTGTTAAAGATAATACACTAATAAGTAATATTAGAGATCTCATGTTAAATTTTTTATGCAAATATAAAATAATTTTTAGATAAGTCTAAAAATTATTTTAATATTATAATTATTATATCTTTGTGTTGCTCAAAAAATAATTATGATAACCCTCACCGAAGAAAACTATATAAAGGCCATTTACCACCTGGGAAATTATGGCTTGGAAAATGTAAGCACTAATGCCATTGCAAAAGAAATGGAGACGAAGGCATCATCTGTAACAGATATGGTTAAAAAGCTATCTGAAAAGGAATACGTAGATTATAAAAAATACCAGGGGGTTACCTTAACCAAAAAAGGGAAAGAAATTGCCATTAATATTGTTAGAAAACATAGGTTATGGGAAGTTTTTTTGGTCGAAAAATTAAACTTCTCCTGGGATGAAGTGCACGAAGTAGCAGAACAATTGGAGCATATAAAATCTAAAAAATTAATAAGTCAACTGGATGCATTTTTAGAGTTTCCTACTCATGACCCTCATGGTGATCCAATTCCGGATAGTTCTGGTAATATTAAAAAGATTGATAAAATATTATTATCGGAAGCAAAAATTGGAAGTCATTGTATTTGTGTAGGCGTTCAGGATTCTTCTTCAGAGTTTTTGAAATATTTGGATAAAAACAATATCGCTCTTGGAACAAAATTGAAGATTTGCCATCGGGAACCTTTTGATAATTCTATCACGATAAAAATTGTAGATAAAGAACTGGTTATCTCCAATTTAATTGCAAATAATTTATTTGTCTATGTAGATGCAGATGCTTGAAATAGATCTTATTCAGTTAGTATTTAATATGAATTTCGTCAAGCTTATAAAATAATGACGTAGGTTTTTAGGAATATCGAGATTCTTTATGAACTCATGCCATTTACATCAAAGCCTTAAAGTTATTTATTTCTTAAATCGCACCTGACCTTTTATCTCCTTAGGGAATTTTTTAATTGAGGTTAAAGTAAGCTGTTTGTAATAACATTCGGCTGCTTCAGATTGAATTTGAATTTGTCCTTTGTCTAAGATTGTTCCATCATGTTTTTTGGCATTTTCTACAACCATGACAATCTTGCCATTTACAATATGCACCGCATTGTTACCAATAACATATACCTCTAAATGATTCCATTCTCCATGAGGGACGTCATGCTCTGAGGCTGCATTAATATAGCCCTCGCCTTTTGAGTAAACGTCGGCGTTAGGGTCGAATGTCTTTTGGGTTTTAAAATCACCTCGAATGTCAACAATTGGAGCGCCGGTTTTTGGCGTGGCGGTATTGCCTCCTAACGGAATAAAGTCTCCTAAATCGCTTTCCTGAACTTGATACTCTAAGCTGGTCTTCCACGTATTCCAAAAGCTACCGTGCTCTCCATAACAGTGGTATAGTATTCCACTATCTCTTTTTTTATCCAATCTTGGTTCCCACTTTTTATCACCCCATTTAAATAGAACACTTAAGTGATAATTGTCGTATTCTTTTTTTGTTGTTAATCCTCCAAAAATTTCACCAGTAATTTTCAAAACAGGCTCACCATTCTCTTCAATAATCGAAAACACATTTTTAACATTGTTATTTAAGCCTATAGGGGTCCCTACTTCTACATTATCTGATTGATAGGTGCCTGCCGGGAGCTCTTCAACACTAGAGTGCGGGATACTCAACCAAATATCAAAATTGCTCAAATCTTTATCTAGTAAGGCTATAGATTTTCCTTTTTTTTGTGAAAAACTGTTGGTGATGATCAAGGAAAATAATAATACTAGACATGTTGTAAGGCGTTTCATAATAGATTTGTTTTATTGTATAAAGATCGAATAAAGATCGAATAAAGATAGCAAAATAAAATCATGCGCTTTGTGGGGTGTGTCTGGAATATAAATGGTATTAATGGCACCCACAGCCATCATCACTACCACATACTTTTTTAGGTTTCGGTTTTTTCCAAAAGAATTTTTTTATAAAAAAAGAAGCCGCGAGAGTTACAGAAGCAAAAACCAGTATGTTTTGAATAATCGTGTTCATAGGTATATTGTCGGTATCGTTTTTGAAAATTTACGAATTACTTTAAAAATTGAAATGCTATTAAAGCGACCGCATAGGCAAAGATAGTCATAATTACTAATTGCAGTGCGGGCCATTTCCAGGAATTCGTTTCTCGTTTCACTATAGCCAATGTACTCATGCATTGCATGGCAAAAGCATAAAATAAGAGAAGAGAGATTCCAGAGGCAAAAGTAAACAAGGGGCCTCCTAAATTATAATTCATTTCTTTAGCCATTCGGTTTTTTATAGTTTCTTCCTCGTCGCTCCCAACACTATAGATCGTTGCAAGGGTTCCTACAAATACTTCTCGAGCGGCAAACGAACTTATTATGGCAATGCCTATTTTCCAATCATATCCCAATGGCTGAATGACAGGTTCAATAGCTCGACCAGAAATACCGATAAAGGAATGTTCTAATTTGTGAGCGGCTATTTTTTGTTGCAAATCGGTGTCACTTAGATTTTCGGTTCTATACTGTTCTGTAACAATGGTTTCAGCATTACTAAATTGGTCTCCAAATCCATAAGAAGCCAAAAACCATAGAATGATAGAAATGGCAAGAATGATTTTACCAGCTCCGAATATAAACGACTTCGTTTTTTCAATAACGGTAAGAGCAACGTTTTTAAACATAGGGAGTTTGTAATTCGGCATTTCTATAACAAAAAACGTTTTTCCCTTAATCTTTAAAATCCTGTTTAAAATATAGGCCGAAAAAACCGCTGTACCAAAGCCAATTAAATATAAGAGCATGAGAGTTAGAGCCTGATAGCTTAATCCAAGAAAACGCCCTTCTGGAATAACAAGCGATATTATAATTAAATAGACTGGTAGTCGTGCCGAACAGGTCGTAAATGGTGTTACTAAAATCGTTATTAATCGTTCTTTCCAACTTTCTATATTCCTGGTGGCCATAATTGCCGGAATAGCACAGGCGGTTCCCGAAATTAAGGGAACAACACTCTTTCCGCTCAAACCAAAACGTCTCATAACACGATCCATTAGGAATACGACACGACTCATATACCCACTTTCTTCGAGCACAGCTATAAAAAGAAAGAGGAAAGCGATTTGAGGAATAAAAATCACAATACCTCCAAGCCCTGGAATAATGCCTTCCGCTAAAAGATTTGTGAAAGCTCCATCGGGCAATACGGTCTTGGTCCATTCACTCATGGAAGCAAAAAGATGGTCTATAAAATCCATGGGGATGCTGGCCCAGTCATAAATGGCCTGAAAAATAAGAAGCAGAATCGCAAAGAAAATAATATAACCCCATACTTTATGAGTTAAAATACGGTCGAGTCTAGCTCTTAGGTCTTTGGCTTGTGCCGCATCGATGGTTTGTCCTTTTTTAAGAACATTATTTATATACTGATAACGCTTAATCGTTTCTTTTTGCTGTAAACGTTTTAGATCACCCTTACTTTTGGTTTTGAAATTGGCAACGTCTCTAATTTCCTTTCGATCTGTTTTTCCAAAATTAACATCTTGAGTAATTACTAACCAAAGTTTATACAAAAGTTGATTAGGGAAAGCTTTGCGTAAATTATCGAAATAGTCTTTATCTATTTCCAAAGCGTCGACACAAGGTGTTGATGGGAGTTCTTTAAAATTGGTAATGAGTTTTTTTAGATGATCAATTCCTTCGTTCTTTCTGGTACTTATTAACGCAATTTTGGTATGAAGGTGTTCTTCCAGGTAATCAATATCCAGAGAGATGCCCTTATAAGCCATTCTATCCGCCATATTAATGACTAACAGTGTTGGGATTTTAAGATCCTTAATTTGTGTAAATAGTAGCAGATTACGCTTTAAGTTCTCGACATCACTTACAACAACGGCAACATCGGGAAAATCTTTATCGTTTTTATTTAAAAGGAGTTCTATAACAACACTTTCGTCCAAAGACGATGCGTTTAAACTATAAGTTCCCGGCAAATCAATAATATGTGCTTTAACACCACGAGGAAGTTTGCATACCCCTTCTTTTTTTTCAACGGTTATCCCCGGATAGTTACCCACCTTTTGGTTGAGCCCTGTTAGTGCATTAAAGACTGATGTTTTTCCAGTATTTGGATTGCCAATTAAAGCGACGTTGATTTGCTTACTCATGTTCTACCTTTTCAATTAAAATAAGAGAAGCAGTTTCTTTTCTAATGGCTAAATGGGTTCCGTTGATATTTAAATACATAGGATCCTGAAACGGCGCAACTTGTAGAAGTTGAACAGAATTGCCGGGTAAACACCCCATTTCCAATAATTTCAATGGAATATCAATAGATGAAACATCAGTAATAATTCCTTTTTCACCTTGCCTAAGATGTGCTAGAGTGTTTTGCAAGCTTATTTAGATTGATTTTAAAGAGGCAAAAATAGTGCAAAAAAATAGCCTAAAAAAATACCTGGCAAAAAACTATTTCTGGTATTCTGCTTTTAAGGTTTCAATGTCCTCCAGTAATTGGTCGATGTCCGCTCTGCTCGTGCCATCATAAAACCCTCTAATTTGACGTTTTTTATCAACAAGCATGAAGTTTTCTGTGTGTATCATATCGAAGGGGCCTCCGTCTCCATGATCTTTAACAGCAAGATAGCTTTTTCTGGCGAGCTCGTAAATCTGTTTTTTATCCCCTGTAACTAGGTTCCATTTTTGGTCGTTCACACCTTTTTTTAAGGCATAACGTTTTAGTTGGGCTACTGAATCGATTTCCGGAGTCACCGAGTGAGAAAGAAGCATGACCTCATTGTCATTAATAATTTCTTGTTGTATTTGCTCCATATGACCAGTCATGATTGGGCATATGGTTTGACAAGTGGTGAAAAAGAAGTCGGCAACATAGATTTTGTCCTCATAATCGTTTTGAGTAACCGTTTTGCCGTTTTGATTTACCAGAGAGAAATTGGCTATTTTATGATATTTCTTTTTGTATTGAATTGTGCTATCCACCAACTCGGTACTCACCATAGAAGGCTGGTAAATAGGTAAGGGTTGATAGACATTTAAAGTGTTATATATGATAAAAATTATTATAACTGAAATGATTGCGAAAACAATTGCGAACCCTCTGTAATTCTTAAAAAACGATATCATTTTAAACCGTGATATTTAATTATTGCAAAAATACAAGGAAACTAAATAAGAATGGTTTCAATTTATGGCTATTTTAGAAATTAAATTAAATATCCTGATTTTTAGAAATTAAATTCTTGTTAAAAATACTTACAGAGCATAATTGTCTTTTTAAAGTTGGTTTAAAAGCTTACTTTTGTGCGATTGTAAAATTCGTTTGAAACTATATGGAGTTTGTTATTAAAATATCTCAATTTTTACTGAGCCTTTCACTGCTAATTATTCTACACGAGTTAGGACACTTTCTTCCGGCGAAAGCATTTAAGACCCGAGTTGAAAAGTTCTACCTGTTTTTTGATGTGAAATTTTCCCTGTTTAAGAAGAAAATTGGAGAAACGGTTTATGGAATAGGTTGGTTGCCATTAGGAGGGTATGTAAAGATTGCCGGAATGATTGATGAGAGTATGGATACCGAGCAAATGGCTCAAGAACCAAAACCATGGGAGTTTAGATCGAAACCGGCCTGGCAACGTCTCATTATTATGCTAGGAGGTGTTACAGTGAATTTTTTACTGGCCATACTTATCTATGTAGGAATGAGTTATTTCTATGGAGATAAATTTTTACCAAATGAAAGCATTAAGGATGGCGTTTTAATTGAAAGTACGGTAGCCAATAAAGCAGGTTTGTTTACAGGGGATAAAATTATGGCTGTAGACGGTCGTAAAATTGAAAGGTTTTCCGAAATCTCTGAAAGTGTATTATTTGGTAAAGAAATTACGATTGAAAGAGATGGTGTGGAGTCTACTATCAACATGCCTGAAGATTTTTTATCACAGTTGATTGATTCCAAAGAAAAAGGTTTTATAAGTTTAAGAGAGCCTTTTGTTATTGTTAAGGTTCCCGATACGTCTTATAATAAAACAAGTGGTATTAAGAAAGGAGATATTATTATCGGGTTAAATGATTATGAAACAAAATATATCGATGAGGTAAAAATCGGACTCGAAAAATTTAAGGGCCGGGAAGTAAGTGCTAAGATTTTAAGAGACAATTCTGAAATTAGATTGCCTTTAAAAATTAGTGAAACTGGAAAAATGGGATTAGTTTATGCATCTGGAGCAACACTAGAAACATTAGAAGCTTTAGGGTACTATACGTTTGAAGTTAAGGAATACGGGTTTTTTGAATCGTTCCCTGTAGGAATTAAGAAAACGGGAGAAAAGATTTCTTCGTATATCACACAGTTCAAAGCTATTTTTACACCCAGTACTGGTGCTTATAAAGGTGTAGGAGGTTTTAAGGCTATTTATGATATCTTTCCTAGCTTTTGGAGCTGGCAGGTATTCTGGAGTATTACGGCGTTTTTATCCATTATGTTAGGTGTTTTAAATCTTTTGCCAATACCCGCTTTAGATGGTGGTCATGTTATGTTTTTACTTTATGAAATGATATCTGGTAGAAAACCTGGAGATAAGTTTATGGAGTATGCTCAAATGGTTGGATTCTTCATTTTAATCGCTTTAGTTTTATTCGCAAATGGAAATGATATTTATAAAGCCATTTTTGGATAATTTTTTGAAAATTTTGTTTGCAGTAACTAAAAATATATATATATTTGCGCTCGCAAAAGCGAAAGATAATCTTCCTCTTTAGCTCAGTTGGTTAGAGCATCTGACTGTTAATCAGAGGGTCCTTGGTTCGAGCCCAAGAAGAGGAGCAAAAAACCCGATACGAAAGTATCGGGTTTTTTTGTGGAACAGACTAAGAAGACGCTTGCCCTGAGTGAAGTCGAAGGGAGTCAAAAAGAGGAAAAGAGAAAAAGCGTCGTAAAAAGTGTAACGCTTTCATCTCTACATTTTTATTCCTGAAGTTTCTAAAGAATTTTATAGGAAAAACCCTTTTTCATATGAGGGTTTTTCCTTTCTAATTTAGAGGTGCTCTATTTAACTTTGTTGATAATGAGTGGTATGGGACGTTTGTTGATATTGAAACGTCTCCATTTAAGTACTATTTAATTTAATAAATAAGTAATCATTAAAACTAAGTATTATGAAAGAGTATCGTGATGATGCTGTATTTACAGCATCTTTAGATGGCATTAAGTTGTCTAAGGAGCAAATTGAACGCATTGATAATGGTATTAAAAATGTTGTTCTCGCAGAATTAGCCGAAATAGATCATGAAGGCGATGTTGTTATGAACCGAAAATTAGACCTCAATCCTAAATTTGATAAGATTGATTGGGGAGGAAGAACGCACGGCATTTGGATTGAAGATTTCGATAGATATAGAGGGCGGATTCAAGGGTTCTAGTTTAAGTCTAATACCAATTGAGCTTTTATGCCTATTCAATTCAAATCATATCACATTCATGTATTAAAAGACGACATAGTTATGGGCTTTCTTAAAGTTCAATTGGTATGGTAAAACAACCTTTACGGATATAACGTGTTATTGTAAATCATTTAAATTTTTACTATGGAAGATTCTAAAACGAAAAATAATGAGAATTACTTATGCCCGAGCTATGTCGCTAAACCGGGAGCGGAGCTTTTTGGTATTATAAATTCTAACGGTCATGTCGATTATTTAAATACGACAATAGCAATAAACGAAGACTTTATTGCTCGTGCTAATAAGGGAAGAACTCCGGAAAAAAGATTTCGTTTTGCAGGAAATTGTGCAAAATCCGGATGTAAACAGTGGAAGAATCACGAATGTGGGTTGGTTCATGACATTGTGGAAATCATAGAAAACCCGGTTTCGGAAGCGCTACAGCATTGCCCAATAAGGCAAAGGTGTCGATGGTATATGCAAAGAGCAGAGCAAGCTTGTGCGCAATGTAATGAAGTTGTAAGGAATATTGAAACTCAGCTAACCCAGCAACAATCTATTGAAGAAACAACCACATAAAATAAGCACAGGTATTCAAATTAAAGAAGACCATTGTTTCATCGTTTTATCTTAATATAACAACGGGCTAATACAAGAGTTTCATTATGTTAGCCATGTATGGCGCCTTTTGCCGCCTCAACCGTTTTTTTAGAATTGCCTATAAAAATGTCATCCCCATTAATTAGTACCGGCCTGCTTAAAAACGTATAATGCTCTAAAATGTACTGCTTGTAGTCCCGCTCATCCAGTGATTGGTTTTTTAAGTCCATTTCTTTATACAGTTTTGAACGTTTACTAAAAAGAGATTCATAACTTCCGGAAAGTGCTTCCATCTCCTCTAATTGTTTAACTGTGATCGCTTCAGTTTTTATATCCTGCAGGACAAAATCAGATGGGAGGTTTAATTCCTTTAATATTCTAATACATGTACTACAGGTCTTTAAGTAATATACTTTTTTCATGAGATTTTATTCAGCTTAGATTTTGAAAACTATTTTTGATAAAATAAAAACAAATATATCTTTTCGAATTATCTTTATCAAAAAAATATAGACCATGAATTTTACTTTTGATGTATTATCAAATACAAGAGAACAATTAATAGCTATTTTAGAAAAAATAAGCTTAGAAGATCTGAATAAAATCCCTGAAAATTTTAATAATAATATCATATGGAATGTGGGACATATACTGGTAAGTGAGCATCTTTTGGTCCATAAGTTATCAGGTTTACCCACTACGTTGTCCGACGATATGATCAATACATATAGAAAAGGAACCAAACCAGAAAGGGATGTTGCACAGGAAGAAGTGAATGAGATGAAAAGGTTATTGCTTTCAACCATTGAAAAGACGAAAGAAGATTATAAAAACAATATCTTTAAAAACTATAATGAATATACGGTTTCTACAACAGGAAATACATTAAGACAAGTCGATGACGCCATACAGTTTGCCCTTTATCACGAAGGTCTACATATAGGATATATTATGGCACTTCGTAAAGTTATTAACTGCTAATAGTTGGCTAATTAATAGATGATTTGGCTTGGGTTTAAGGGTTTGAATGCATTTAATTAAACCGTATATTACATTTACAAAAACTAAAAAATGAAATTTAATACAAAGGTTATACACGGCGGACAGGAACATGATAAGGCTTATGGAGCAGTTATGCCTCCTATTTATCAAACTTCAACATATGCTCAAACAACCCCCGGAGGGCATAAAGGCTATGAGTATTCCAGAACACATAACCCAACCAGAAATGCCTTAGAAAATGCTTTGGCCAGTATAGAAAATGGAACATATGGCTTGGCATTTGGCTCGGGGTTGGCTGCTATAGATGCGGTTATGAAATTATTAAAGCCAGGTGATGAGGTCGTGTCGACTAACGATCTCTATGGAGGATCCTTTCGTTTGTTTACTAGTATTTTCCAAAGCTTTGGAATAAAGTTTCATTTTATTGGTATGCAACAAGCTTCGAATATTGAGGCTTATATTAATGATAATACCAAGCTAATTTGGGTTGAAACACCAACTAACCCAATGATGAACATTATTGATATTAAAGCAGTGTCTGTAATAGCCAAGAAGCACGACGTTTTACTAGCAGTGGACAATACCTTTGCAACACCATATTTACAACAACCTCTAGATTTAGGAGCAGATATTGTTATGCATTCAGCAACTAAATATTTAGGAGGGCATAGCGATGTTGTTATGGGAGCATTAATTGCAAATGATAAGGAGCTAGCCGATAGGCTTTACTTTATACAGAATGCTAGTGGTGCTGTTTGCGGGCCACAAGATAGTTTTTTAGTTTTAAGAGGAATAAAAACATTACATATTAGAATGCAACGCCATTGCGAAAACGGTAAAGCTGTTGCAGAATTTTTAGCAAAGCATCCCAAAATTGATAAGGTGTATTGGCCAGGTTTTGAAGATCACCCTAACCATGGCATTGCGAAATCTCAAATGAAAGACTTTGGAGGTATGATTTCTTTTACTACAAAAGGGAATGATATGAAGGAATCGATCAGGATTGTTGAACATCTAAAAATCTTTACTTTGGCAGAATCTTTAGGAGGTGTAGAATCACTTTCTGGACACCCTGCAAGTATGACACATGCAAGTATTCCGAAAGAAGAAAGGGAAAAAACAGGTGTTGTCGATTCCTTAATTCGCTTAAGTGTTGGAATAGAAGATATAGATGACTTAATTGCAGATTTGGAGCAAGCTTTGAATTGATCCAAACGAGTTGTCTATAATTCTTATTAGTTCAAATAATAGATATAACCAACGCTAACCCACAGTAACCAATCGTTACTTTTATTAAATTCTAATTGGTGGTTAAGACCATCCACCCAATCATTGAAGTAGTATTGCCATCTCATGTCTATCATAACATCCGACATTCGATTGATTTTATAACGGGTACCTATACCCGCCACCATAGACCAGGCACTACCGGGTGATGCGTCTACAGAACCAGGAGCCCAGTCTGCATAAAAATTACTGGGTTCATTGACGTCTCCTGTTAAAAGCGGATCGGGATTTTGATAGTTCGTAGCAACCTCTGGTGAAAAAGATGTATAATGTACCCCTAAACAAGCAAAAGGAGCAAATTTGGTACTAAAAGCCTGAAAAGAACGAATACTTAGAGGGTAAAATTCCAACTGTGTCCCTATGTCAAGGTTTTTTGATACACCAGTATGTCCTCTAAGTTGTTGTGCCCGAACGCCAGTTTTGCTAGGGTCAACAAATTCTCCAAAATGTTCAAGTTTGGTTCTGTTATAGGATATTTCGTTTCGTATTTTAAAATGATCGTTAAAATAAGTATCTGCAGTATAGCAATTACAGTCAGCTCTATAAGAGAAATTTATGTAATGCACAATTCCAATTCCAAATCCGGAATTTCCAAAGTTTGTTTTGGAATCTTTTCGACTTCCATAATCCGACCTAAACTGCAGAGGGCCAGCAATAATACCAATTTCATGAGAAAAACCGAGTTGAGCAGTTGCTGTTTGAAAAATAAGAAAGAAACAGAAAGCAGTAGCTAAATATTTAATGTTAAGCATAGTAACGTTTTGTTTTTTGGAGGCATTACCGACGACAAATATAGAAAAACTCGGTAAACTGGCAAATTTTATCGACAAACTAACAATATTTTGGTGGTTATTATCAAATATATACAAATTATTTTATTGTCAAATTCTTGCCAGAAGGTTTAATTTAAAGATAACATGACTAATATTTTCTTATCGTAGACTACCTCTAGCGTGTATGTAAAATCTGATTAACAATTAAATAGAAGGGCTAAAACCTAAACACTATAAATTCTAGTAATATCACATTGAAATTATTTATTGCGAATTTCAAAAAAAAACTACCTTTTTTTTAAAGATACCGTATATTTGCTTCCTTAAATTACCTGTTTTATAAATAATTATACAATATTGTATCTATGAAAAGTAATGTTGAATCGTTTTTAGACCTAGTAAAAAAGAGAAATGGTAATGAACCAGAGTTTTTACAGGCGGTGGAAGAAGTCGCTGAAACTGTAATTCCATATATTATTGAAAATGACATTTATTATGGCAAAAATATTCTTTTGAGAATGGTAGAGCCAGAACGTGTTATTATGTTTAGAGTTTGTTGGGTTGACGATAAAGGAGAAATACAAGTCAATAGAGGCTATAGAATTCAAATGAATTCGGCCATTGGACCATATAAAGGAGGGCTGCGTTTTCACCCGAGTGTAAATCTTAGTATATTAAAGTTCTTGGCATTCGAGCAAGTGTTTAAAAATAGTCTTACAACCTTACCCATGGGAGGAGGAAAAGGAGGTAGCGATTTCGATCCTAAAGGTAAAAGTGACAATGAAATTATGCGTTTCTGTCACGCTTTTATGAGCGAGTTGTTTAGACACATAGGACACAATACAGATGTTCCAGCCGGGGATATTGGTGTTGGAGCAAGGGAAATTGGATTTCTTTTTGGGATGTATAAAAAAATTAGAAACACCTTTACTGGTGTTTTAACAGGAAAAGGAATGTCATGGGGAGGTTCGTTAATTAGACCAGAAGCGACAGGTTACGGTACTGTTTATTTTGCCGAAAAAATGCTTGAAACCAAGGGAGATAGTTTTGAGGGTAAAAATGTAGTAGTTTCTGGATCTGGTAACGTGGCTCAGTATGCTGCAGAAAAAGCATTACAACTTGGCGGAAAGGTGTTAACACTTTCGGATTCTTCCGGGTATATTTATGACGAAGAGGGTATAGATGAGGAAAAATTAGCCTTTGTTATGGAACTAAAAAATGTGAAAAGAGGACGAATTAGCGATTACTTAGAGGTATATCCTAATGCCAAATTTGTGAAAGGAAAAACACCTTGGGAAGTTAAATGCGATATCGCATTGCCCTGTGCAACTCAAAATGAGTTGGGCGAAGATGATGCCAATATACTGCTAGATAATGGTTGTATATGTATAAGCGAAGGAGCTAATATGCCGTCTACCAAGGGAGCCGTTGATGCGTTCCATAAGGCTAAAGTTTTATTTGCTCCTGGAAAAGCTTCTAATGCAGGGGGTGTAGCTACATCTGGTCTTGAAATGACTCAAAACTCACTTAGGTTTAATTGGACCCGAGAGGAAGTTGATTTAAAACTAAAAGAGATCATGTCGAATATTCACGATTCATGTATTGAGTATGGAAAAAGTGAAGATGGTTACATCGATTATGTGAAAGGAGCAAACATTGCCGGATTTGTAAAAGTGGCAGATGCTATGCTCGCTCAGGGGATTGTGTAATGTAATTTTACAACAAATACGTTAATAGATAGAAGCTTCTCATTTTTATGAGGAGCTTTTTGCTTTAAAATATATTATTTTAATCTATAACTCGTTAGTTATAGATATATTTGAATATCTAAATTAAATGGCTCGTATGATTAAAAAAGTTATAACTTTCTTTGTTTTCTTGCTCTCTTTACAACAGTTTTCTCAGGATTTTTCTGCAACATGGACCGGGCATTTCTCTTATAATAATATAAAAGACATGTCTTATGGAAATAATAAGATTTATGCTGCAGCAGAAAATGCTATTTTTAGTTTAGATCCCCAAACAGATGAAATACAGGAGTTTACGACAGTAAATGGGCTTTCTGGAGAAACGATTTCAACGATTTATTATAGTGAAGTTTACGAATTGATGATTATTGGATATGAAAATGGTCTCATAGAAATTGCTTTTGATAATGAAGATGACATTCTTTCGATAGTAGATATTCTAGATAAGCCTACAATTTCACCAGATAATAAGAGAATAAATCACTTTAACTCTTATGAAAACCTAATATATATATCAACGAATTTTGGTATTTCGGTTTTCGACCTGGAGAAATTAGAGTTTGGTGACACCTATCTTATTGGTAATGGGGGAAGTCAAATACGGGTCAATCAAACGACTATTTTTGGTGATTTCATTTATGCAGCATGTGAAGATGGTAGTGGTATAAGAAAAGGGCAGGTGATGAGTCCAAATCTTATCGACTTTCAAAATTGGCAATTAGTTACTTCTGGCAATTGGTTGTCAATAGAGACTCAGGTAGATCAGCTTTATGCAATTGGCACGAATCGAAGAATTTACCAAATAGTTAATGATGTGTTATCAGAAGCTTTTTTATACAGTGATAGACCTGTAGACATGAGGGTAATTAATGATAATTTAGTTGTTACAACGACAAATAATGTATACGTTTATGATACGGCTTTTAATGTGATATCTCAAGTATCTATCGACCCTACTTTTACTACCCAATATACTGCTGCTATAGTAGACTTAGATCATGTTTATGTTGGTACTAAAGATTTTGGAGTATTAAAAACGCCATTAGCGAACCCTGTTGTATTGGAAGAAATACATCCTGAGGGGCCATTGCTAAACACTCCCTTTTCTTTAGAAACAGAATCAAATGGGGTGTGGGTTACTTTTGGTGATTTTACACAAAGCTATAACCCTTCTCCTTTGAGAGAATATGGAGTAAGTCACTTAACAGATGAGACATGGAAAAATATTCCTTACGACAGCTTATTTGATTCAAAAAACTTGAATAGAATTTCTATAAATCCATTGAACCCAGAACAGGTGTTTATTAGCTCATTTCAAGATGGGCTGTTGGAGATTAATAATGATACACCAACAATACGATATGATCAAACAAACAGTGGGTTGGAGTCTTTAGTGTTACCGGGAAGCCCTGATTTTGTTAGCCTAAGGGTTTCTGGATCAACTTTTGATGAAAATGGTCTGTTATGGACAATAACTTCTTTGACCGAGCGCCCATTAAAGTCTTATAACCCTGGTAGTAATCAGTGGGTCAGTTATAGCTTTTCGGATATAATTGATAATCCAATTAATGATAATTTAGGGTTTAATAATATTGTTATAGATCCATTGGGAACTAAATTTATTGCTTCCTTTTCAAAGGGACTTATTGGGTTTAATGAAAGTGGGAATTTATTAAAGAGTATTAATGACGAGGCGATTGGTTTTCCTTCTAAATCTGTGCGTGCACTAGCTATTGATAATAGAGGACAGTTGTGGATAGGAACCCATAGAGGATTAAGAGTTTTGTTTAATACTTCGGATTTTTTTACCGATAACAATGTGAGTGTACGTGAAATTATTATTGAAGAAGATGGTATAGCGAAGGAACTATTGTTTGAGCAGTTCATTACAGATATAGAGGTAGATGGATCAAATAACAAGTGGATTAGTACATCAGATTCAGGATTGTTCTATTTTTCGTCGGACGGCCAAAAAACAATATTTCATTTTACCAAAGAAAATTCACCATTGCCTACTAATAACATTCGAGATGTCTCTTTAGATGAAACAAATGGAATTGTTTATATAGCAACAAGTAAAGGTTTGGTATCTTTTAAATCTGGAAGTTCTAGTCCTTTGGAAAATCTAGAAAGTGCTCATGTATATCCAAATCCTGTTAGACCTGCTTTTAATATCGTTGATGAGAAAGTTAAGATTAAAGATGTTTCGGAAAATGTAAATATTAAGATTACAGATATAGAAGGGAATTTAGTAGCAGAAGCACAATCTAGAACAAATCAGAGGCATAGCGGATATAACCTTGAAATAGACGGCGGAACAGCCTATTGGAATGGGAAGAATATGGCGAATAATATTGTGGCTTCCGGGGTGTATTTAATAATGCTTTCGGATTTAGATTCATTCGAAACGAAAGTTTTGAAGTTAATGGTGGTTAGATAATGTTAATTACAACGCATGCTATAGTTTTATCTAAATTGAAATACAGAGATAACGATTTAATAGTTAGATGTTATACTCAAAAACTAGGTGTTGTAAGCTTTCTACTTAGAGGTGTTTTAAAGCGTAAAAAAGGAAATTCCAAAGCGGCTTACTTTCAACTGCTCTCACAACTTCAGTTGGTTGTGATGTATAAAAACAACAGATCATTACAGACCATAAAAGAAACCAAGTTCAATAACATTTATCAAACCTTACACACGAATGTTTTAAAGAGTTCGATTGTTATGTTCTTATCTGAAGTATTATCAAATGTTCTGCAGGAGGAAGAGGAGAACGAAACACTTTATAGTTATATTGAAACAACACTACTGTGGTTGGACACGCATCTGGAATATTCGAACTTTCATTTGCTTTTTTTACTTAATTTAACGAGGTATTTGGGGTTCTATCCAGATACAAAGCAAATTGACTATCCCTATTTTAATTTAAGTGAGGGTAAATTTGAGCAAACATCGCATGATAGATATACTATTTTTGGCGAAAATTTAACACTTTTAAAACAGCTTTTAGGCACAACATTTGATGCATTGTCTAAAGTAGAAATTAATGCTAAACAAAGACAGTCATTTTTAAGTATGATATTGCTATATTTTGAACTACATTTGGGAAGTTTTAAGACGCCGAAGTCGTTGCAGATATTTAATCAAGTTTTTAATTGAAAGCATGAAGTTTTTTTACACCATTTTCTTCCTTTTACTTGTTTCTATATCTTCTTTGGCGCAAAATATAGTGGTCGTTAGCGAACTTACCCAGAAACCCATTGTTGGAGTCGCTATTTACAATGTGGATAAATCTAAAAGTGTTGTTACTAATTTTAGAGGTGAGGCCGATTTGAGTAGCTTTTCAAATAGAGAGCTTATCTATTTTAAGCATTTATCTCATATTTTAAAGAAATTAACAAAACAACAATTAAGAAACTCGAATCGAGTGTATTTGATTTCGAATACTCAGGGGTTAGAAGAAATAGTGATATCGGCTTCAAAGTTTGAGCAGAATAAAAGAGATATTCCACAAAGGATTGTGAGCGTAAACAAAGGAACTATTGAATTTTCGAACCCACAAACAAGCGCCGATTTATTAGAAAATACCGGGAAGGTATACATTCAAAAAAGTCAGTTAGGAGGAGGGAGCCCTATGATCCGTGGTTTTGCTACAAACAGACTATTGATTACAGTTGATGGGGTGCGTATGAATAATGCGATTTTTAGAGGTGGGAATTTGCAAAATGTTATTGCCATCGATCCGTTTTCTGTTCAAAGTACCGAAGTGACTCTGGGGTCTGGTTCTGTAATTTATGGAAGTGATGCTATTGGAGGTGTTATGAGTTTTTACACCCAAAAACCAAAACTGTCCTATTCTGACTCATTATTGTTTAGATCGAATCTTATAGGACGATTTGCCTCGGCGAGCAATGAAAAGACCGGACATTTTGATTTTAACCTGGGGTATAAAAAATGGGCCTTTGTAACCAGTGGTAGTTATACCAGTTTTGATGACTTAAAAATGGGGAAAAACGGACCGGATGACTATCTAAGACCAGAATATGTTTTAACATCGAATACAGGAGATATCATTGTAGAAAATAGTGATCCTTTCGTACAGAAGTTTTCTGGATATGATCAAATAAACGTTATGCAAAAAGCCAGATACGAACCTTATAAAAATTTAAGTTTCGATTTAGGGCTATATTTTACTAGAACCACAAACATTCCTCGGTACGATCGTTTAATTCGATATCGAAATAATACCTTGCGTTCTGCAGAATGGAATTATGGGCCGCAACAATGGTTCATGTCCAACTTTCAGGTGACTAAGTTAAGTAGCAATTCTACCATTCATGATAAGATAAAGGTTACTTTGGCTTATCAAAACTTTCAAGAAAGCAGAGTGGATAGAGACTTTCAGTCTGAATTAAGAAATGTAAGAGAGGAATCTGTAGATGCCTATTCCTTTAATCTTGACCTGGAGAAAAGGTTAAGCCCTAAGACACAACTTTTCTATGGATTAGAATATGTTTATAACAAGGTAATGTCTAGTGGGAAAGAAGAAAATATTTCTAGCAATACCATATCTCCATCGGTTTCCAGATATCCCAATGGAGCAAGTTGGCAATCTGCTGCCATATATTCAAGCATAAAATATAAGCCTAACCCCAAATTTGTTTTTCAATCCGGTTTACGTTTCAATCACGTGGTTTCTGAGGCAAATTTTAGAGAAAACAATACCTTTTTAAATTTACCCTTCGAATCATCAAAGAATATTGCAGGAGCGTTAACAGGAACAGCTGGGATTAGGTGGTCACCTAATAAAACAATACAATGGAAGCTTAACGCATCTTCGGCTTTTAGAGCTCCTAATGTAGATGATATTGGTAAAGTATTTGATTCTGAACCAGGTTCGGTAGTCGTTCCCAATGAAAACCTTAAGCCGGAATATGCATACGGAGGGGAATTAGGAGTGAAACTAGATTTCAATGAAAAAATAATTCTGGATTTAAGCACGTATTATACGTATCTGGACAATGCTTTAGTACGGAGAGATTATAACTTAAATGGCAATACGGAAATTATTTATGATGGCGAGTTAAGTAAAGTACAGGCCATTCAAAACGCTTCTAAAGCATGGATTTATGGCTTTGAAGTAGGTTTAAAAGCCGCGCTTTTAAATCAAGTGTATATAACCTCTCAATATAGTATTATTGGAGGAACAGAAGAGGCAGGAGATATTGAAGTCCCTATTCGTCATGTCGCTCCAAATTTTGGCAATACGCATTTAGTTTGGACGCCAAAAGGGTTGAAACTGGATGCTTTTTTGAATTATAATGATGAACTTTCGTTTAATCAATTAGCACCTTCTGAGGTGGGAAAGGACTATATTTACGCTCTCGATGGAAAAGGGAGGCCATTTAGCCCATCGTGGTATACCTTAAACTTTAGAGCGCAATGCCAAATAAATAGTTCAACAACGGTAACAGCAAGTTTAGAAAATGTCACTGACCAATTATACAAAACGTATTCTTCAGGGATTGCAGCACCCGGGAGAAATTATATAATATCCTTAAAGTATAGTTTATAAAGTTATTTCTTAGTGACCTTTTGATTATTGTAATGCCTTTTAAAGTCAAATTCAATTTGTAAGTCTTAGATTTTATTTTTTTATCCTTTGTTTTCTATTCCTATTTTTGGAACCAATGTATTCACAGAAAAAAACATATACTTTAGACGATGCTACCAGAAGAATGGAGCGTTATTGTGCATATCAGGAACGCTGTCATCAAGAAGTTAGACAAAAGTTGATAACCATGCGCATGATTCCTGAAGCGATAGATTTAATTATGGTTCATCTTTTAGAGCATAATTTTCTGAACGAAGAACGTTTTGCCAGGACATATGTTAGCGGTAAGCTTAAAATTAAAAATTGGGGACGTCGTCGATTAACTTATGAATTAAAGAAGAAAGATATAAGTGAAACCAATATAAATCTGGTACTTGCCGAAATAGAAGACATAGATTATCTCGATATTTTTAATGACTTAGCAAAAAAAAAGACAGATTCCATTAAAGAAACAGATACATTCAAAAAAAGAAAGAAGTTAATCGATTACTTGTTTTACAAAGGTTGGGAGTCTGACATGATCTACGAAAAGGCGCACGAACTTATACCGTAGTACGGTTACTTTCATGTGTTCTTATAATGGCTTGCTCGTTCTTCCAATCTATCCATTTCTGGCCCTTTAAACGTCTCATGATATTATCGTAGTTACGCATAATTAATAGGTTGTAAATGGCTCTGCTAAAGTTTTTTGGATTTCTGGCTATGGCTCTTAAGCTCAAGGAAAAACCAGGAGTTACGTATTGCATGTAATGCCAATACCCTTCTGGCATATATAAAATTTCACCATGTTGAAGTTTGGTCCTATAGCCTTGCGCTTTTTTAAGCATGGGCCATTTTGTAAAGTCAGGGTTATTAAAATCGATATCCTCTCTTGTAATTAAAGAATGAGGGATTTTATAAAGGTATTTGCTCTGTTTTTGATCGAATAGAATAATTTGCTTCGTTCCCTCAAAATGAAAATGGAAAATGTTAGCCAGATCGATATCGTAATGCATAAACGTATTCGAACCCCTACCACCAAAGAATAACATTGGAATCCCCTTCATTAAACGTAAGCCAAAATCTGGGAATTTAAAATCTTTCTGTAATTGAGGAATCTCCTTTAGCGCATTCCAAAGAAAAATTCGATATTTAGTAGGTTCACTTTTTAGAAGATCCACATAATCACTCATTTTCATTTTAGCATGTGGCTCGTTAAACCCTTCCTTATAATCTACAGGTCTATCGTCGTAAAGTGGAATGGTTATATGGCCTGCTACAGATTTCATATAATCTAAATTCCATTTCGTATGGGCCGGCCAATCCTCTATAAAGTTTTCTATTACGACAGGTTTTTGCGGTGCAAAATAATACTTTAAAAAGTCCGCTTTAGTCAAAGTCTTTACACGAGGAATATCTTGCAAGTTAAGTGACACTACTCAGTTAGTTTTTTCAGGTTCAAAGTTAAGAAAACGTTACGAAAATAGAAATAGTAAGCTAATTACTAGTCTAATAGGGCGGTTTTCAACTACCCGAATTTCGATGTTTTACGTAATTGTTTACTTGATGTTTTTATAAAACACTGAGCGAAGCAGAGACATTTAACTTAATCGTATAACTTACTTTAAGGCTTTGGCTCTTTGTTTTGCATTTTCGTTACGCTCAATACTGTGTTCAGGGCGAGACCATTTCGGTTTTTCTCCACGATCTTCGTATTGAGAATCCTGCGACTCCACAGTTCTGGGTTGTACTTTTTTAGTAAATGGTTTTTGCGGATTTAACCCTAATAATTCAAACATTTTCATGTCCTCATTAACATCAGGGTTTGGTGTGGTTAATAATTTATCACCAGCAAAAATAGAGTTTGCACCAGCAAAGAAGCACATAGCTTGCCCTTCTCTTGACATTTGAGTTCTACCCGCACTTAGACGTACCTGGGTTTCAGGCATAACAATACGAGTTGTTGCTACCATTCGAATCATATCCCATATATCCACGGGTTTTTGATCTTCAAGAGGAGTTCCTTCCACAGCAACTAAAGCGTTTATTGGTGTGGATTCCGGTTGTGGATTCAATGTAGATAAAGCAACTAACATACCTGCACGGTCCTCAAGGCTTTCACCCATACCAATAATACCTCCACTGCAAACAGTAACATTAGTTTTACGTACGTTATCAATGGTATCTAAACGATCCTGGTAACCACGAGTAGAAATAACTTCTTTGTAGTATTCTTCAGATGAGTCAAGATTATGATTGTACGCATATAAACCAGCTTCTGCCAATCGTTGAGCCTGATTTTCGGTAATCATTCCCAGAGTACAACAAACTTCCATGTCCAGTTTGTTAATGGTACGAACCATTTCTAGAACCTCATCAAACTCTGGTCCGTCTTTAACATTTCTCCACGCAGCACCCATACAAACTCGGGAACTTCCGGTAGACTTAGCTCTTAAAGCTTGAGCTTTAACTTGTTGAACAGACATTAAATCGTTACCCTCTATGTTGGTATGGTAGCGAGCAGCTTGTGGGCAATAACCACAATCTTCAGAGCAGCCACCGGTCTTTATAGACAATAAAGTGGAAACTTGCACAACATTAGGATCGTGATGCAATCGGTGAATTGTTGCTGCTTCATAAAGCAATTCCATTAAAGGTTTATTGTAAATGTTTAAGATCTCTTCTTTTGTCCAATTGTGTCTTGTCTCACTCATAAATCCAGTTGATTAGCAATATCAAAAATACTAATTAAATGGCATATACATTTAATAATTTTCAATAATATAGTCGATTTCTAAGAATCTGGTTGTCTAATGCATAATACAAGTCTAATTTTAAGTAAGTGAATATCACATACTATTTTGCTTACTTTGCAGTTAGTTTGTAACGGTATATTTTAATGATATGAATAGAATAAAAGTTTTCTTAAAACACCCAAATAAAAAGAGTATTCCTAAAATGATAGGAGAGCTTATAACACTTATCGTGAAAAAAAGGGAAATTCCTTTTTATTACTTTAAGTATTTGTATAGAAAACATATAACGAATTATTTGGACTACATTAGCCTTAAAGAACAAATACTCCTTGTAGATCATAAGAGTTTACATAATCCAGATTATGTTTCTCTTATAAACAATAAATTGTATTTCGCTTTGTTTTGTGAAAAAACGTCAATTAAAACACCCAAGTTGGTAAGTTATAATTTAGGAGCGAATTTTTTCTTTAATGGTGAAGTTACAAAGCTCGAAACCAAAGAAGAACTTCATGAATTTTATGAGAAGGTCTTTGATCAACATGGCATGGAAACACTCTTTTTTCGACCTCCGTCAGACTTTGGTGGGAAAGGATGTTTTAAACTTGCCAAAAGCGATTTTAAAAATGATTTAGATACGATATACCGGACATTGATTCATGGAAATTATGTGCATACTGAGGTGATCGAACAACACGAAGATATTAACCAAATACATGGTAAATCGGTAAATACCTTAAGAATAATTTCTTTGGTAACCTCAGATGGCGTTACAGAAATAATTAGTGCTGTTTTAAGACTAGGTGTTGGAAATAGTGTAGTAGATAACGCTACTTCGGGTGGGTTTTTTGTTGGAGTTGATTTAAAAGAGGGAACGTTAAAGGCTGTCGGGCATTATTTACCAGAACATGGAGGTGGTGAGATAACAGAGCACCCCGATAGCGGATTCAAATTTGAAGGGTTTAAGGTTCCGTATTTTAAGGAGGCATGTCAAACCGTTATTGAAGGTGTTAAAATTATCCCAGACAGGTTTATAGGCTGGGATATTGCCATCACACCCAAAGGTCCAATTGTTATTGAAACCAATGCAGAACCTCATATTCCTGTTAGTGACATATCCTATGGGGGCTTGTTACAAAATAAGCATGTGAAAAACGTTGTTGAAGAGCTAAAAAGTATTAAAGATTAGAATATCATTTAACTATTGATGTAGCTATATATCGTCATTCTGCGCGCTTGACAAAATTCTTGTCTCTATTCCCGAAATGACACCTCTAAACCCTAAATTAGGACCCGTGCTAATCATAGAATAAGCGCTTTTGGTAATCTGGAATAGTTCCCGTTAGGTGCCTTTACTAAGTAAAATGCTTACCGCATTACCACCAAAACCAACGGCATTTAAGAGGATGTTCTTTATGCGCTTTGGAGCTTCTTGATATTCTAAATAAGGAATATCAATGAATTTTTGATGTTGAAGCATTAAAACGGCGAATTCAATATTAAGAGCTCCAGATGCGCCAAAGGTATGCCCTATTTTCCATTTATTTGTGGTTAAAGAAGGAAGCTTGTTGCAGAACACATTTTTAATAGCATTGTATTCGCTTAAGTCTCCCTTAATAGTACCGGGGGCATGCATAACGATAACATCTATCTCATCGGGATTTAGATCGCCCAGGGCCATTTGCATTGATTTTTGAAAGCATTGTGCATCACTGGAAATAGAAATGTTATGTTCCAATATTTCGGTAGCATACCCAATTCCTTTTATAATGGCTAGGGCATTGTCTTTTTCGCCAGCTTCTAAACAAGCCATAGAGGCACCCTCGCCCAGAATCATAGTATTTTGTTTTTTATCCAGGTTTAATGCCTGACAAGGAAAGGATTTTTCATTATTTAGGTTAGCCTGAGCGTAAATTTTTAAAGCTCTCATTTGAGCAATGGTAAAAGGTGTTAATGGAGCCTCACTACCACCAACCAAAAATGTGTCACACATGCCCGAATTTATCCAGGCAATACCATTTAACATGGCATGTAATGCTGTTGAACATGTTATGGAATGGCTTATTTCTGGGCCTTGTGTTTGCAAATCATGAGCCACCCAGGACGAAATATTGCCCAGTGTTGTTGTTGGAGAACTTAATGTTTTGGCTTTATGTGTATCAAGAAAATCCTTGTGGTAAGCCTCAAAGAGTTTTGTCGCTCCACGTGATGAGCCAATATTAATTCCAAAATTATCAGAACTATTCCAATGGGCTTGTTTAATAGCTTCCCTGGAAGCATATAATGCAAATAAAACGGTATCGTCTAGTGATTTGTACTTGGGGTCAGAATTTTGAATAGCCTTGATCTTATTTTTAACGTCTTTAGGAATTTCAGCAACTAAAGAAGACGTGTCACCATATGTTTTTTCAGAGAAACAATGTTGATTATTTTGATAGCTTTTCCAGGCTTCGTCCAGAGATGCTCCTAAAGGAGAAACAGATGAAATAGCGGTTATTGAGATGTGCTTTTTCAAGATTTTAAACTTTAGGCAAAAATAAGTCTTATTGTAGTTATTTCATATCGTTTTGAGAATGAAAAGCAAATTAATCATTAAGTTGTAACAATTTGGACTATAATGACTCTAATTATTTAGTTAAAAACAACTTATATGGAAGAAATAAAACAAAAAAGCTGGTTGGGCAGGAATTGGAAATGGTTACTGCCTGTTGGAGGATGTTTAACTATTATTATATTGGGTGTTCTCGCTATTGGGGGTATATTCTTTGGAGTATCTAAACTAATTACTTCTTCTACACCTTATAACCATGCCGTTGAGCGTGCTTTCGAAAATCAAGAGGTTATTAGAACTCTTGGAGAACCTCTTGAAGCGGAGTTGTTAATTAATGGCAGTATTAATTATGAAAATGATGATGGACAGGCTAATTTCAAAATTCCCATATCTGGTCCGAATGGAAAAGCTCGAATCGTTGTTATAGGAACAAAGACTTATGGTGTATGGTCTTATGAGAAGCTTTTCGTTCAAATAAAAGAATCTCGTAAAGAAATTAATCTAATAGACAAGGAGCAGGAAGGTATTTAGGCAACTTTTCTAAATACTATTTAAGGCCTCTTCAATAACCTTATAAATGGTTTTCAATTGATTATCACTTATAACATATGGTGCCTGAATATAAATAGTGTTTCCTAACGGACGAAGAAAGACACCTCGATCTAAGAAGAACTTAAATAATTTGTCCCTTAAATTACCGTAGCGTTTCATTTCAATATTTAGGTCTAAAGCAAAAATAACTCCAATTTGACGGGTGGATTTTACCTTAGGATGGGTTTTTATATACGCATTAAACGTTTTGTGGGATTCAATAATTCGTGTTATGTTTTGTTGAATGGTTTCAGATTGCAACAATTCAATACTTGCTAGAGCTGCCGTACAAGCTAATGGGTTAGCCGAATACGTGTGCCCATGAAAAAGACCTTTGCTAATCTGGTCACTATAAAAGGCTTTAAAAATGTCTTCAGTACAGGTGGTTAAAGCCATGGGTAGGAGGCCGCCAGTTAAAGCCTTACTTAAACATATAATATCTGGTTTGGTTTCCATATGGTCTGATGCAAAATAGGCTCCTGTTTTTCCAAAACCAGTCATAACTTCATCTGCAATGGTTATAATATTATGGGTTTTACAGAGGTTTAAAATGCCATTAAGCCCTTGCGCATCATGCATTTTCATAGCTGCGGCACCTTGAACCAAAGGTTCGTAAATAAACCCGGCAACGTTATTGGTTTTTATAAGCGTATGTAATGTACTCAATACAGATGCGTTGTTTTCTCCGTTTGGAGGTGGAATACGTTTAACCTCTAAGGAGAAGTCTTGAAACGGACCATTATAAACGGATAAGCCAGACACACTCATAGCACCAAAAGTATCGCCATGAAACCCGTCTTCAAAAGCAATAAGAATATGACGCTTATTTCCATTATTAAAATGAAATTGCAAGGCCATTTTAATACCAATTTCAACAGAGGTTGAACCATTATCACTGAAGAAAATTTTATTCTGATTATCCGGTAATATTTTCATCAGAGCTTCAGATAGTTCTACGGCTGGACTATGTGTAAAACCACTAAAAACAACTTGATCTAATTGTAGCATTTGAGCATGTACTCGGTCTGTAATATGTGTATTACAATGCCCGTACATACAAGTATACCAGGATGCTATTGCATCTATGTATTCATGGCCGTCTTCATCATATAGAAGACACCCTTTTGCCTTTGTTATGGCGATCGCTTCAGGGTGCAGTTTATGCTGGGTTAGAGGATGCCAAAGGTGTTTTTTATCGCGTTCTTTTAGTGTCATAATATGTTGTAGTTCCCGTAAAGGCAGGAATATTTTTAAATTTTTAATAGCTATAAGAGCCTGTCTTCGCAGGAATGGCAGCTATAATCTATCTTTAAACAATTCGGCGTATTCCTTAATAACATTCTTATCAAAGTAAGGTTCTTCGCTAATGCGGCCAATAACCGATACCCCAGTCATTTTTTTTATAATATCTTCAGTGCTTTGGTGTTCGTCTCCACTAAAAATAAGAGCGACATCAAACCCTTTTTCTTTTAATGTATTTATGGTAAGTAAGGTGTGATTGATACTTCCCAGATAATGCCTGGAAACTACAATAACTTTATATTCTGGTTTAATAAGGTCCAAAACCGTTTGCGTATCGTTTAAAGGAACCAATAAACCACCAGCGCCTTCAATAATCAAATGATTATCTGTTTTAGGTTTTTTAATTTGCAGTAAGTCGATAGAAACACCATCAATATGAGCGGCCGCATGAGGGCTCATAGGTGTGTGCAAGGCATAATTATTTGGATGAATTTTTGATTTGTCATTTGAAATGAGATGTTCAACAGTATGTCTGTCTCCATGTTCAATATCACCTGCCTGAACGGGTTTCCAATAGTCGGCCTGAAGGGCTTCAGTCACGATGGCCGACGCTATGGTTTTTCCAACATCTGTAGATATTCCGGTAATAAAAATTGTCTTCATTTTAAATCAAATTCTGTGTTACAATCTTCACATTTATATTTGTGTCTGGTATAAAAAGGAAGTACGGAAAATAAGAAGCCAAAAATAAACCAGAATAATGATTTAGCATCCTTTATTGTAGAAAATAATTCTACTTTTTCACCATGACAGTTCGGACAACTCATAACATGGCCTTCATCATCAATTGAATATTTTTCTATGGTACTAAGAATATATTGTGCTTTCAACGCCTGTTCAGATAATACTTTTAGTTTAACCCCACCAATAGCATTGCTTACCAGGGGGTCGGTGTCTATGGTGACATTGTCAGATAAAAAAACCTGAATGCCTTCTGCTTCTAATCGACCTTTAGTGATTTGCGCTTCAGAGGAGTACTGGAACCTTGCTATGATTTTAAACTTGCTACTCATGCTTCTACAAAAATAGCAAGTAAGTTTAAGACTTCCGAGATTTCTTCCGGAGCGTTAAAGGCGTGTAGACAGAAGCGTAACCGTTCTTCTCCTTTGGGAACGGTTGGCGATAATATGGGCTTTACATTAAATCCGTTTTCTTTAAGTTTTAAGGCTAGTTGTTTTACCAGATTATTTCCTGGTATAATGCAACAGTGTATGGCAGAGCGACTTTCAATGAAAATATGTTCAAGTTTGTTTTTAATAAGCTCATTTTTAAAATGAGAAATGTTTGTATGGAGGTGTTCTCGTTTATTCGTTGTTGTTAATTCATTGTATGCGGCATGAATGTTTGCTAATGTGTGAGGGGGTAAAGCGGTGGTATAAATAAAACTTCTGGCGAAGTTGATTAAATATTGCTTAAGAAACTTACTTCCTAAGATGGCGGCACCATGTGTTCCTAGGGCTTTTCCAAAAGTGATGATTCTTGCAAAAACCTCCTGTTCTATTTTTAAATCTTGCAACAAACCGGCGCCATTTTTATTAAACACTCCTAACGCATGAGCTTCATCTACAATTAACAAAGCATGATATGCTTTGCATAGTTGAACCATGCTTTTAAGGTCTGGTGAATCGCCATCCATGGAAAAAATGGATTCTGTGACTATATATATGTTTTGATGCTTATTTGGAGCTTGTTTATTCTTTATACAGCGTTTAAGGTGACGTTCAAGGTCTTTTAAATTATTATGCTTAAACTTATAAGACTTGGCATTAGAAAGTTTTAGGCCATCCCTAATGGAAGCATGAATGTACTCATCGTAGAAAATAACATCATCACGTTGCGGAACAGAGGAGAATAATCCAACATTAGCATCGTAACCCGAATTGAAAATTAAAGCGGACTTGCTTTTATGAAAATCACATAACCAGCTTTCTACAATGTCATAGAGCACGTGGTTTCCAGAAAGTAAACGGGAACCCGATGAGCCATTATTTTGGATTCCGTTATCTATTAAAAACTTATGGGTTCTGTTAAAAATGACTTTAGATTTCGAAAACCCCAAATAATCGTTAGATGAAAAATCAGCTAAATCAGCTGGTGTTTCTAATTGTCGTAGCGCATTAGTAAGCTTACGCGCTTCCAGTTTGTTATGTAGTTTTTTTGGAAACATTGGGGTAAAGATACGAAGACCCATTAGCTTAGTAAAATATCCTTTTTTTATAAAAATTATTGTTTTTCAATAATTTTTGTATATTTGTTATCGTTAAACAATAATAAAATGAAACAAGTAGCGTATACATTATCAAAAACCCTTTTTTATATATATTCGACATTATATCTTTTTGTAATGATATTTTCCATCCTCTCATATTTTGAATATAAATATGGCGTACAGATTCCGTTTGTTGAGGTTGTAGAAAATCGGCCAAAAATCAATGTTCCCTTGCTAGGCTTACGTATTAATGTTCCATTAAATTATTCTATTCTAATAATGTGGTCTGTTATGTCATATTATGCGATTTACTTTTATGCTTTTATGGAATTTTTAAAAGTATTCGTCGAAAAAAATATGTTCGAAGCAAAATCTTTAGAACGACTACGATTGTTTTTAATATTGAATGTTACTCCTCTTGCTTATATATTTATGTTATTGATAAGTGGCGAAGCTTTTCGTCTAGAAGATGATCACTTTATTGTATTGGCCCATTTGGTAATCGCATTTTTAATATACCTTTATTTGGATGCTCTGAAAAAAGGCCGGAGTATACAGGAAGAAAACGATTTAACCATATAACTATGCCAATTATTGTAAACCTAGATATGATGCTTGCCGAGCGTAAAATGAAAAGCAAGGAGTTGGCCGAAATAATTGGTATAACAACTGCGAATCTGTCTATTTTAAAATCGGGTAAGGCGAAGGCAGTACGTTTTTCCACTTTGGAAGCTATTTGTGAGGCATTGGACTGTCAGCCAGCCGATATATTAGAATATGTTGAAGGTTAGTTTCACTTTAAAGATGTATTTTTGGAATACAATTTTATTATTAGTCCATTTTATGAAAGCAGCACTCTTTATAATTTTTCTGGTTATTTCTTTTATTGGTTCTGCACAGAACAATCATATTGTAAAAACTGAAGATGGCAGACGGGTCTTGTTAAAAGCAGATTTTACATGGGAGTATATTGATACAGAAGGACCCAAACCAGTGGAGAAGGCTGTGGTAGAAGACGTTTCAAGAGCAAAGGAAGATAAAACGTGTAGTGCCACTGAAGGTTTTGAAGAACCTAAATTAGACAAAAAAATACAATCGCAATTAAAGAAAGGAAGAGCTACTATCAACCATGTTAAAAAGAAGGTAGCTAAAGATTATAACTGTGAAATCTCTGAAGTTTTATTGTTATCATTTACAGAACAAAGATCGAAAGCAGTGTACTATTTCTGTGCAAAGGGCACAAAAGTAACGTACAAGCGTATAGGTAATTCCATAGTACAGAAGGATAAGTTTTTTTAGTTAATTTCAGGTATTCTATTTAAGAAGTGGAAGCTTTAGGTGCCCTTATGGTAAATTCTATCTGATACATAAGACAAATGTATTTAAAATTTGTACTTTTAGGGATAACTGAATTATACCTAACAAGGTTATACTTTTTGAAATGGTTGTCTCAATATTTAGAGACGAGATAAATAGTAACGATATAACACAAAGTAATATGATTCTTCCTAAGTCACAACCCCTTACTTTTTTTACGCCGCAAAGCATAGCCGGTTCTGGAGCGCCTTTTTTTGATACAGGAATTTCGGCTGGAATCCCTTCACCTGCTAATGACTTCGATGAGCAGCGATTATCTTTAGATCAAGAACTTATTAAAAACAAAGCAGCCACTTTTTTTGCTCGTGTTAGCGGACAATCTATGATCGGGGCCGGGTTGGATGATAACGATTTACTAGTTATAGACCGAAGCTTGGAACCTACCCATAATAAAATTGCGGTTTGTTTTCTTGATGGCGAATTTACTGTGAAGCGCCTAAAAGTCGAAAATGGAAATGTGTGGTTACAACCGGAAAACCCAAATTATCCAATAATTAAGGTTTCGAGGGAAAATAATTTTGTTATTTGGGGTATTGTAACCAGCGTGATTAAAAAGATGTAGCGGTCGATGCAAATTATTTTTAAGCGTGCTGAAACCGATGAAGAATTGCAGCAAATTTTGGACTTGCAATATATCAACACCAAGAAATTACTATCTGACGAAGCCATAAATAAAGAGGGTTTTGTTACTGTGAGGCATTCATTCGATGTTTTAAAGCGTATGAATAATGCCTGTCGACATGTAATCGCTACTCATGATGGAAGGGTTATTGGTTATGCATTATGCATGCTTAACTCGTTTAGGGAGGATGTGCCGCAACTTAAGGCTATGTTCGAGTATATGGATGGTCTTTTGGTATCTAAGGGCTTATCCGAACTACATTATGTAGTCATGGGGCAGATCTGTATCGATAAAACATACCGAAAACAAGGCATTTTTAAAAAACTATATAACGTCTTTAAAGAGGAATTAAAATCCGATTTTGATGCTGTCATTACAGAAGTTAGTTCAAAAAATAGTCGTTCTTCAAAGGCACATCTCGCAACAGGTTTCAAGATTTTGGATGTACATACAGAAGATGAGGAAGATTGGGAATTGATGATCTGGAAGTGGCGTTAAGTAAAATTTACGGTCGTTTAATTATGGGGTTTTCCCGAACCAGTATGGGTTTAGCGTACATCGTTGCAAATTACGACATACCAATAAGCAAGTCGTATTTATGATTTGTTACGAGTAGTAAAGAACTCATCTGCATTCAACTGATATTAAAGGACTGATGTAAATGTTCCTGTGCTATTTAGAAGAAATAAAAAACAAGAAAGCTCAAATACTATCCTAGTATTTGAGCTTTCTCGTTATATTAAAATGTTATTAATCGGCTAAAACAATAATTTTATTGTCTTTCATTTCTATGGTTCCAGAGTTTATTTTTAATAAAGTCGAACCTTTTTCGCCTTTAGTAAATTTATGCTGAACCTCTTCATCTAATTCGATATTCCCCGAAATTTTCACAAAACCATCTTTTAATAAAGATACAGTAGGTGCGTGATTATTTAACATTTCAAAGTCTCCATTTACGCCAGGAACAACAACGCTTATTACTTCTCCGCTAAATAAAGTTGCTTCAGGTGATACAATTTCTAAATACATAAAACTTGTTTTAGTTTAATTTTATTGAAAATTAAGCTTTAAAATCTCAAATTCCAAAACGTAACAGCGACATTCGAAATTTATCAAGCTTCACTTGATTTACGCCTCAGCAAGCATTTTTTCTCCGGCTTCTACAGCTTCTTCAATAGTTCCTTTAAGGTTAAACGCTGCTTCTGGTAAGTGATCTAATTCACCGTCCATAATCATGTTAAATCCTTTAATAGTTTCTTTGATATCTACTAAGACACCTGGTATACCTGTAAACTGTTCTGCTACGTGGAACGGCTGAGATAAGAAACGTTGAACACGTCTTGCTCTACCTACAGCTAATTTATCTTCCTCTGAAAGCTCTTCCATACCAAGGATGGCGATAATATCTTGTAATTCTTTATAACGTTGTAATAACTCTTTTACTTTTTGTGCACAATCGTAGTGAGCGTCTCCTAAGATGTCGGCCGATAAGATTCTTGAAGTAGAATCTAACGGGTCTACCGCAGGATAAATACCGAGCTCGGCAATTTTACGAGATAATACTGTTGTTGCATCTAAGTGGGCAAACGTTGTCGCAGGAGCGGGGTCTGTTAAATCATCTGCAGGTACATAAACCGCCTGTACAGATGTAATAGATCCTTTTTTAGTTGAGGTAATACGCTCTTGCATGGCACCCATCTCTGTTGCTAATGTTGGTTGGTAACCTACCGCAGAAGGCATACGTCCAAGTAATGCAGATACCTCAGATCCGGCTTGTGTAAAACGGAAGATATTATCTACGAAGAATAATACATCTTTCCCTTGGCCATCACCTGCACCATCACGGAAATACTCAGCAATAGTTAATCCAGATAAGGCCACACGAGCACGAGCTCCTGGAGGCTCATTCATTTGTCCGAATACGAAAGTTGCTTTAGATTCTTTCATTTTGGACTTATCTACTTTAGATAAATCCCATCCTCCATCTTCCATAGAATGCATGAAATCATCTCCATAACGGATAATTCCAGATTCTAACATCTCTCTTAAAAGGTCATTTCCTTCACGCGTTCTTTCTCCAACTCCGGCAAATACCGAAAGTCCACCGTGTCCTTTTGCAATATTGTTAATTAACTCTTGAATTAATACTGTTTTCCCTACACCAGCACCTCCAAATAAACCAATTTTACCACCTTTTGCGTAAGGTTCAATTAAATCGATAACCTTGATACCTGTGAATAAAACTTCGGTAGAAGTTGATAAATCTTCAAAAGCAGGGGCTTTACGGTGAATTGGTAATCCAGCGTCATTGGCTTTAGGTAAATTCCCTAAACCATCAATTGCGTCACCAATTACATTAAATAAACGTCCATAAACATCTTCACCAATTGGCATTTGAATAGGAGCACCAGTAGCAACAACTTCAGTACCTCTACTTAAACCGTCAGATGAATCCATAGCGATTGTACGAACAGTATTCTCACCAATGTGGGACTGTACTTCTAATACTAAAGTAGAACCATCAGGTCTCTTTATTTCTAACGAATCATAAATTTTTGGAAGTTCTGAACCTGCAGCGAATTCAACATCGATTACCGGACCTACTATCTGTGCAACTTTACCTGTAACTTTAGACATTACTTATGTATTTAATGTTATGCGATTTAATTGTATGAAAACAATTTTGGTTTTCGCGTGCAAAGATAAATTTTTTAGTTTAAATTACAGGTGTTTTTATGGCTTTTTTATAATAAAAAAACACCCTCGTAAAGAAGGTGTTTTTTATTGATATAATTGTGCCAAGTTATTGTAATGTAGGAGAATAGTTTGTGGGATAATCATTGGCCTTTGCAAAGTTTCCGGATTCCATAAAGTTAGATCCGAATGCATCATCGATTGCTTCTAAAAATTTATTGGCCATAAGTGCATAACCCCTTGCCGTTAGATGTACGCCATCTAATCCTATGGAACCTCCGGTTACCAAATCGGCAGTCATATTAAAACCATCAAAATTAATTCCTGTATTGGCGACCTCGGTAAGAATACTGTTAAGATCTACTAATACAATGTTATCATTAGACGCTGTTATACTTGCTATCGTGGTATTATAAGCATCTGTTGCTGCCTTAATTTCTGCTTGTTCACTTGGGAGCAGGACCCATTTATCGGTTAAAGGAAGGGAAATACCCTCAACAGAAAATTGACCTGCAAGTTCTTGTGATAAACCTTGTGTTACGAGTGCGGTAACGTTATCGGTATTCACTGTCCCAATGATTGAACTCGAGGGTAAAACCAGAAGGTCTCCTGCCGTTGCTTGTCTGGTTTGTCCATAGGTTGTACCCAATAGGCCTGCAACCAATGGTGCTGCCTGAGGAGGGAGCCCCAAAGATTGAACAAAAACAGTGAATGTTTGACTATTCAGTAGGTTATCCGATATTTGAGCAGATAAGTCCGTTAAAGACTCATCTCTAATAACTACAGCACTGGCTTCTGTTGTTGAAAATACAATGGAACGCTCGGGTGAACCAAGAAATGTATAGACATTGTTTAGCTGACTGAAAATACCGTTAAGTGTTGGTATTTGTGGTCCAAAGTCTGGATTTGTCGGATCCAGTGGATTATGTGGAACTGTTGTAAAATGTGGTAAATCGGTGGTGTAGGGAACATTGGTTACTACGCCTTTTGCTCCGCCAGACGTTAAAGTGGTTACCAAAGCTTCGAAGGTTTCATCAAATCCAATACCTACAGCACCAGCAGAGGGGGTTATCGGGTTGCTACCATCTCCACCAGAGAGTGCGTAGCCCAATACATCGTTACCGCCAATTTCCGATAAGGTAAAAAATGTTGGGTTTTGTGCCATGGCATCATTTATAACCGTTGCCGTTGGAGACGATGCTATTCGTGCATAGAACGGATTTAAAGTGCTATATCCAGGAGTTACTAAGTGCCAACTTTTCGCACCGGGAATCCCAAAATTATTAAAATCACTACCAACACTAATGCCAGCTTCTGTTGTTATTGGAGGAACAGGAGCACCCAAATCGGTAAAAAAAGCATCTAGTTCTTGTGGTGTAGCTGTGGAACTATTAAAAACAAAGCGATAGCCACTTGCTGGAATTCCACCTACTAAAATACCTCCAGTGTTATCATTCATTAAAGGCTGTGTAAACGTACCGCCTCCAGCATTGGCAAAGGCCTTGGATAAAATGTTAGGAAATGAATTTTCCTGAGAAGCTTTAAATAATCCTCCATCAGTAAAGCCAGAAGTAAAGGAAGCGCCTACAGCGACATATTTTGAAAAGTCTGCCGAACCCGAAGTTAATTCCGGTAGTATGACCTCTTCTGGTAGTATTTGATCGTCTTCATCGCAGGCAAAGCATCCTAAAACAAGGACAAAAAGGTATATATATTTAATTTTCATAATCGTTTTTTTATAAGTTATTGATTGTCCATGAAATGTAATACTGCGATCCAATGAAACCTGTACCTACTGCAGTAAAATACTCATCTCCAAGAAGGTTGGAAACACCTGCTTTAAACGCCGATTTAATGGATGGGACACGTAGATTTATTTGCGCGTCTAAAACATGGTATGCTGGCACCTCTGCTGTAGCAAAAGATGCTTCCCATACGTAGTTATCGCTCCATCTCCAGGCCACATTAAAACCAAAGTTTTCTAGTAAATTGGTATTTCCAAAGGAGGCCTTAAACTTATGTTCTGGTGTGTTGAAATTTGTTTGAAAATCAGGATTTGCTTCACGATCGAAGTCTAGTTTTGCATACGTGTAGTTCATCCCCAGGTCGTAATTACCAAATAGTTTAGTGGTCACACCAATAGCTCCTCCATAAGAGTTAACATCTGCTGTGGTGTTTGTATAAGCGCGGTATGCTTGAAAATCACTATTTGCTAAAGCGATTAAGGCTAAAGGAGTTGGTGTTCCACCTACATCTGTTCGTTGTGTTAACCCAACGTCTCCGTAAAATGGACTGATGACATCAATGGTAGTAATGAAGTCTTTGTACTGATTATAGTAAGCACTAAAGTCGATAATAATCTTATCTATCTTTCCACGATAGCCAACCTCGTAAGAACTTACCTGTTCTGGCTTAACAATATTAGGGTTTCCTAATGTTAGGTCTGCGGGGTTTTGAGAGGCTGCGAAACTGGCAACCGAAGACCTGGTAAACGAATTATTATAAGCGCCAGTGCCGTCATACTCAAATGATGTACCAATAATGCTTTGTCCAATAGTTGAGATGTTATCTCCGCTTACTCTTCTAAGGTCTCTTTGCGGGTTATCGGGGGCACTACCCAATAAAATAATGCTTCCCACATTAAATCCTATATAAAGTGCCTGAGTATCGGGGTTTCTGAAACCAGTTTGAAAAGAAGCCCTTAAGTTATGATTATTATTTTGACCCAAGTTATAACCAAGGGAAACTCTTGGAGAGAAGAAGGCATCGAATAATTCTGATTTATCATAGCGTATGGAGGCTGTTAATTTAAGACGGTCATCTTCTAAAAATTTCTTTTGAATCTGGGTATATAAGCCAACTTCTGAATATGGAATTTGTCCCAGTTTATCTGTGTAAATTGAACCAAAAGAATTTAAAACATATTTTCTGTATGACCCACCAACTTGAATATCGGCAAAATCTATCAGGTGACTAAAATTATAGTTAGCATCGGAGTGATATATTTTAGATTCGTCTCTAAATTTACTACCGGTTAGTACATCGGGGTCATTGATTACGGTATTAAAGGCACTTTGAAATTCGGGAGTTCCAGGTTCGTAACGGCCTGTATCTGCTGCTTGTCTGGCACTGGCATGTGCCTCATTCGCATTTAACCCTGCTAATGTACCTCCAATGAAGGCGGCAGTATATTCCCCGAACCAAATCTCATCGGTTTTCCATTGTCTGTTTATATTTACACCAGTAAATACCATGTCGTAAGAGTCACCGGCGTTGTCTGCCGTCATATATCCTCTTAAAAAGAAATTGTCATTTTTTACTTCTATTTTGTGCTGTTGCAAAAAGAAATTTTTAATGGAATACCGGTTCGAACCTTGATATACTGTAGAACCGGAACCTATTTTACCAACATATTGTATTTCGAAGTCATTCTCCCAGGGTCTATAATAAAGCCCCCAATCTGTTTTAATACTTTTCGCATCGTAATCGGTTAAGTCGGCTTCATCATACCCCGTTCTACTAACATTCACAGAAGGTACCAGGTTTGCCAGTGCGGGATTTGGTAACCGTCCTATTGCGGCTAATCTATCTGCTACGGTTTTAATATTAATTGTAGCAATATCTCCATATACATTCACTCCATCGTAATCGATATCGTTTTCTCTGGTGCTATTATTTTCTACGAATGTAGTTGTTCTGTCTTTTCCTCTAGTATCGTTAGCAACCCAGTCGGTTCCTCCCAAATAGCTAAAATTTACTTTAGCAGCAAATTTGTCACTAAACTTATGGCCAATACGGATCCCAAAATCTTTATAGTCGTTGTCACCACCAGTTTGTTGAGAGGTTATTCCTTGTTTATAATAAGCACTAATTCCGTTATGGTCAAAAGGGTGTTTACTTCTCATGAAAAGAATTCCGTTAAAAGCATTGGCTCCATATAAAGCCGAGGCAGCTCCTGGGAGAAGTTCTACGCTTTGAACATCGGTTTCTACCATTCCTAATAAATTTCCAAGGGGGAAGTTAAGAGCAGGAGCGGCATTATCCATCCCATCTACCAGTTGCATGAAACGGGTATTTGCAAATGTTGCAAACCCTCTTGTATTAATGGATTTAAAGGTCAAACTGTTTGTGTTTATATCGACACCCTTTAAGTTTTCCAGTCCATCATAGAAATCGGAAGACGCCGTATTTTTAATTTGCTTAAGTCCAAAACGTTCAACAGTTACCGGAGACTCGAAAATACGTTCTGGTGTTCTTGATGCAGAAATAACCACTTCATCTAAGGAAGTTCCTTCTGTAAGGATGAACGCAATAGTTTGGTTCGATGTGGTGATGTCCTGTGTAGCAGTTTCGAAACCTATACTACTAGCCTGAAGGCTAAAAGGAGGGCTTTGGTTTGTTGTTAGAGAGAATTTACCATCAAAATCTGTCACGACGCCTGTTGATGTGCCAATAATTATAATATTGACTCCTGGGATAGGTTGACCGTTGTCATCTGCAACAGAGCCGGAGATCGTAGTCTGCGCATATGAAAAACCACAAAACAACAATAGCAAAATTGAAAAAATTGTCTTCATTTAGTAAGAATTAGTTTATGTTTTAAGTCTACAATATAAATATATAAATGTTTAGATTAGAATAAAAATAGCAAAATTATGCGCGCATAGTATATTTTTAACAAACAAGCGCTGAAAAAAATGAGTTTTGTGCAAAAAAAACAAAGTTTTATTAAAAATAATGCCTACCCGGTATTCCGAGTAGGCATTATTTTTTACGAAGCGTTTTTTAATATAAACTATTCTACCGTAACAGACTTTGCCAGATTTCTCGGCTGATCTACATTTTTGTCTAGCAAGACGGCAATATGGTAAGATAATAATTGAAGTGGAATGGTTGTTAATAATGGAGATAGTAACTCGAAGGTTTCGGGTATTTCAATAACATGATCTGCAAGTTCTTTTACCTGAACATCTCCTTTTGTAACAATTCCAATAATTTTTCCTTTTCTGGATTTTATTTCCTGAATGTTACTTACTATTTTTTCGTAGTGTCCTTTTCTGGTGGCTATCACCACAATTGGCATATTTTCGTCAATTAAAGCAATTGGGCCATGCTTCATTTCTGCAGCCGGATACCCTTCTGCATGTATGTATGAAATCTCTTTTAATTTTAATGCACCTTCCAGGGCAACAGGGAAATTATATCCTCTTCCCAGATATAAGAAATTACCAACATCCTTATAAATGTCTGATATCATTTTAATATGAGCGTCAGATTTTAAGGATTCTTCTACTTTTTGAGGGATCATTTCCAATTCTAACAAATGACGACGGAAATCTGAACTGCTAATCGTTCCTTTAGCTCTTGCAAGACGCAAAGCCATTAAGGTTAAAACTGTAATCTGAGTGGTGAAGGCTTTCGTTGAAGCCACGCCAATTTCTGGTCCAGCATGTGTGTAAGCTCCAGCATGTGTTTCTCTGGCAATAGAGGAGCCAACAACGTTACAAACACCAAATACAAAAGCGCCTTTAGATTTTGCTAGTTTAATAGCAGCTAGAGTGTCGGCAGTCTCTCCAGATTGAGATATGGCTATAAGGACATCTTTTTCGGTAATGATCGGGTTACGATATCTAAATTCGGAGGCGTACTCTACTTCAACCGGAATTCGTGCCAAATCTTCAAAAATGTATTCGGCAACTAACCCTGCGTGCCAGGATGTCCCACACGCTACAATGATAATACGGTCGGCATTCAGGAATTTTTTCATATTATCCTCAATACCTGCCATTTTTATAATGGCTTCTTCCCTTAGAAGTCGACCTCTATATGTGTCGGTAATCGCCTTAGGTTGCTCGTATATTTCTTTTAACATGAAATGATCGAAACCGCCTTTTTCAATTTCCTCTAAGTTCATTTGAAGCTTTTGAACATAAGGATCAACTAAAGAATCGTCTTTTATTTTTCTAATTTTTATGCCTTTGTGAAATCTAATGATAGCCATTTCTTCATCTTCTAAATAGATGGCATCTTTAGTGTATTCAATAAATGGAGATGCATCACTGGCAATGAAGAATTCATCTTCTCCTATACCAACGGCCAATGGGCTACCCAATCTGGCAATAACGACTTCTTCTGGTTTGTTCTTGTCGAAAACGGCAATTGCATATGCGCCAACAACTTGATTAAGTGCGATCTGTACAGCTTTACCTAATTTTACCTTTTCTTGTTTCTTTACGTCTTCAATAAGGTTAATCAACACCTCGGTGTCTGTATCCGATTTAAAGGTATAGCCTCTCGATATCAACTCCTGTTTAAGCGATTCGTAATTTTCAATAATACCATTATGAATAATAACTAAATCCCCGGAATTAGAAATATGGGGATGAGAATTCACATCGTTGGGAACACCATGTGTTGCCCAACGGGTATGTCCAATACCAACACTTCCATGTTTGGTAATCTCTTGCTCGGAACGTTTTTCCAAGTCGGCTACTTTTCCCTTGGTTTTAGAAACTTTAAGATCTGTTCCATCAAATAATGCCACTCCTGCACTATCATAACCTCGATACTCCAGGCGCTTTAGTCCTTCGATGATAATTGGGTAAGCCTCTCGTGGTCCAATGTATCCTACAATTCCACACATAAGTATTTTTTTTTTGGTTTAATTTAAAGTTGCGGCAAATATGTGAAATAAATTTCGAAAAAAAACCAATTATCGCATAAACCCAACGGTTTATACGATGAAATTCATCGTGAAAACTAGTTTTAAAAGAATTATGCTAATTGGTATCTGGTTCTGTATAAAATATCTTTAATGTCATACGTTTATTCTCATCGCTGCTACGGCTCCCATGTAAAATAGTTCCTCTTGGTGTTACAATCGTATTTGCCGGAACGGCTGTAATACCATTTTCGTCTTCTAATTTGTCAGCACTAGATACAATATTAACATTATTAGACAATACCAATCCTATTCTCGTATTGGTGGCACCTTTTAATAAGATATTATTTAAATGTTGAGTAAGACGTACTTTAAACTTTTTTTGAACTGGATTGCGCTGCGTTAAATGAACTACTTTGGAGTTAAAGGCTTCATCATTAGTGCTTTCGTCAAGAAAGTAGTCACTGGTAGGTATATTGTTTTCGATGTCGTAAGCATAAAGTCTATCGTATTTATGGTAATCTCCATCCTCACCAGAAAAAGCATCATCACTTTCATAAACCACCAATTGTGCCTCATTTATTAATTTTTTTAGAACGAAATCACCTGTTCTTGGATCTGTTACATATTCGCCATCTGCACCAATACGTCTAAAATCATTTAAAAAAGCTTCCAGTTCAACATCGTCATTTCCAAATAAATTAACGACAGCCATAGACCCTTCTGTACCTTTAAGATATAGAGTTTCATCTCCTAAAACCGGATCACCATCGGCAAATGTCATGTTATAATTGTTAATAAATGGATTAAGCCTTATGCTTCCTGTAAAGCCGAAATTAAGGATGTATTCAGACTGCGTTCTGGCACTGTCTTCTCCTTTTGAGTAATATATTGTTATGGTAGCATCAGATGAATTAAGATTAAGCAAGACCATATTTCCATCATTATTTTCTGCTTCTGCTTTAAAATACAGACCTCTAAAGTAGTCTAAAAAATTACTACGATTACTTATTTCTGGTTGTCCTTGCTGATCTAAAATCGCAGATTTCCAAAAATCTACATCTAATTCTAATCTTAAAGCGGGCGGGGATTGTGAAACTTCTTCATCTTCCCCTTCCCCTATGGTCGTTACAATTTCAGCAGAACTGGGAAGATAGGTGCCTTCAAACATCAGGTCACCTTTATGGGTGTCAAAATTGATTGATGTCGTTTCTGTTTGAGCTAAATTATCTGTTCCACCATTTTGATCAGAAAAATAACTTTGACTACTTGTATTCGAATTTGGATCAAAACTCCTTAAAAAATAATTGTTCTGATAGATTGAAAGTTTTACAGGAGCCTCAGGGTTGCCGTATAAGGAATCTTTAATAGAATACGTGTTTCTTCCATTTTCAAAGCCATCAATTCTACTTAGATAAGGAATATTTAAGATCACAGAGTCGACAACTGGGTTGGTACCAAAGTCTGTAACAAATGAAGTTGGTAATACTTGCGTTACTATACTGGCGTTAGTCTCTCCAAATTCAGGGTCATTGAAGTATCCTAATAGGTTAAACCCTAAATTATTTATTCGTAAAGCACTAATTTTTTTGTTATATGCAGATATCGCTATATCTGCACTATTTGTGTCAAAATTGGCATTTTCTTTTCCTAAAACTTCACTTTTTACCTCACTAAAATCCTCATCACATGCGATAAAACATATAATAGTTAAAATAAACATAAAGGAAAACTTAAGACTTTTAATCGTGTTTTTCATAGATATAACAAATGAATAGGCGGGTTAACTTAAAACGTTGGTGTTTAAAAATGTTGTATAAGCTTCACCAAATTCATCTTTAATTTTGTATTCTAATACAGGTTTATTAGACGTTTCCAAATAAGATGATAAATCGTCAGGAATATTCTCAGACCCTATAACCAGGGCATCAGAATAATCAATAGCAACTTTCATTAAGTTGCTGTATGAAGGCTCTTCCAACACATTAACGGCATCCTCATTAATGTTGTCAAATTTAATCTTATTAAGCATATCTTCATTTAAAGTATTGTTAAAACTCTTATTGTAAATAGAAGTCACAATCTTACTTTCATTAAATAAAGGTTCGTCTTTATAATATTCTTTCAAGTATAGCGGCAATAATGATGCCAACCAACCATGAACATGAATAACATCTGGAGACCAGTTTAATTTTTTAACAGTTTCGATAACGCCCTTTGCAAAGAAGATAGCGCGCTCATCATTATCTGAAAATAACTTTCCGTCCTCATCGGTTAACGTTGCTTTTCTTTTAAAGTATTCGTCGTTATCGATAAAGTAAACCTGTATGCGTTCTTTAGGGATAGAAGCAACTTTAATAATAAGAGGCATGTCTAAATCGTTTATCACCAGGTTTATTCCCGATAATCTTATAACTTCATGCAATTGATGTCTACGTTCATTTATGTTGCCGTATCGAGGCATGAAAATTCTTATTTGCCCGCCTTGTTGGTTCACCAATCTTGGAGCCTCAAAGGACATGGAAGAAATTTCGGTTTCTGGTAAATAGGGAACTACTTCAGATGATACATACAATATCCTCTTATCTTTCATATGATTATTTTTGCTGACTTTTTAAAGTCGAATATAACTAGTAATTAGCGGCTTTTTTTGAAAAGAAATCTTGCCAAGCATATTTTAAGAGATGCTTTACATATTAAAAATTCAAAATAAAAAACACGCAAAAGTACAAAATTTTATGCAAATTGGCTGTAAAATCTTAAGTTTGCACGCGTTAATTTTTTATTAAAAAGTGGAATTTTACTCAGAAAAAGAACAAATTACTACCATTATTGAAGCCTTAAAATTAAAGGGGCTAACCCTGGGGTTGGTTCCAACAATGGGAGCTTTACACGATGGGCATCTTCAATTGGTTAAAAGGGCTTTACGTGAAAATGATAAGGTTGTGGTTACCATTTTTGTTAATCCGACACAATTTAACAATGAGGAAGATCTCGAAAAATACCCAAGAACTCTTGAGAGTGATTTGGAACTTCTGGAAACCGTAAGCAAGGACAATATTATGGTTTATGCACCATTGGCTAATGACATTTATGATGATGATATAGTCTCCCAAAGTTTCGATTTTGATGGATTGGAACTTGAAATGGAGGGAAAATTTAGAGATGGGCATTTTGACGGAGTTGGTACGATAGTAAAGCGTTTTTTCGATGTCGTAAAACCTCATAATGCCTATTTTGGAGAGAAAGATTTTCAGCAATTACAGATCATAAAGAAATTGGTTGAAAAACTTGATATTCCTTTGAATATAGTAGGGTGCGAAATTTATAGGGAAGCTAATGGCTTGGCGATGAGTTCTCGTAATACAAGGTTGAAACCCGCTTATAAAGAAGCTGCCCCTTTTATATACAGGACATTAACAACTGCCAAAACACTTTTTGGCACAGATAGTGTTGAAAAGGTCACAGAATGGGTTGAAAATCAATTTGCAACACATGATTTACTGGAACTGGAATATTTTATAATTGCAGATGAGAAAACCTTAAAAACTGCGGTGCAAAAATCTAATAAAAATTCATATAGAGCGTTTATAGCTGTATATGCAGATGATATAAGACTTATTGATAATATCGCACTAAATTAATTATCTTTGCCTAATGCAAATACAAGTAGTAAAATCGAAGATTCATAGAGTAAAATGCACGGGTGCAGAGCTCAATTATATAGGTAGCATTACCATTGATGAAGATTTAATGGAGGCGGCAAATATTATTCAGGGAGAAAAAGTTCAGATTGTTAATAACAATAACGGTGAACGTTTAGAGACGTATTGCATTCCTGGTCCACGAAAGAGTGGTGAAATTACACTTAATGGGGCCGCAGCCAGGAAGGTGTCGTTAGGAGATACATTAATATTAATTACTTACGCCTTTATGGATATCGAAAGTGCTAAAAATTTTAAGCCCTCACTAGTTTTTCCGGACGAAGCGACTAATTTATTAAAATAGCGTTTTGAATCCTAAACTGAAAAGAATACTAAAAATTTCACTCCCATTATTGTTGGGAGTTTTTTTGGTTTGGTATTCCCTTAGAGAAGTTCCAATTCCTGTAATTATTCGGTATTGGGAGGCTTCAGAAAAGAGCTGGGTTATTTTAGGTGTTTTTTTAGGTTTACTGAGTCACTTGTCGAGAGCTTATCGATGGCGGTTTCAACTAGAACCTCTTGGTTATAACATTAAATTTGGAAACAGCATTATGGCTGTATTTGCTACGTATTTAATCAACTATACCATTCCCAGGTCGGGAGAAATAGCAAGAGCTTCAATATTAACAAATTATGAAGATGTGCCTTTCGAAAAGGGTTTTGGTACTATTGTAGCAGAGCGTATAGCAGATTTAATCGTTATACTAACCATTATTGTGATTACTCTTTTTCTTCAATTCGATTTTATTTATGGGTTTATTGCTGAGAAAATAAACCCCACAAAAATTATTATAGCTTTTACAGGATTTGTGGTGCTTGTTTTGTTTTTTTTCGGATTAATGAAGAGAAGTCATTCTAAATTGGCGCTAAAAATAAAGGGATTTGTATCCGGTTTAATAGAAGGTGCGTTAAGTATCTTTAAGATGAAGAAGAAATGGCCGTTTATATTCCATACACTTTTTATCTGGAGTATGTACCTCCTTATGTTTTATATTACGTCTTTGGCGATTAAAGATTTACAAGGCATTTCTACAGGAGCTGTATTAATAGGGTTTATTTCTGCAAGTTTTAGTATTGCCGCCACTAGTGGAGGCATTGGGGCGTATCCCATTGCGGTATATTTGGCATTTTCAATTTTTGGAATAGCAAAAGACCCGGCAATAGCATTTGGTTGGATTATGTGGGCTTCTCAAACGCTTATGATTATCATTTTTGGTGGTTTATCGTTAATTTATCTGCCCATCTACAATAGAAAGAAGTCAAATAAAAGCGTTTAACGAGCTTGTCGTAACTTTACTTTTTATCTCTAGCATTATTTATTAACTTGCCATATCAAATTTCAAATCATTAACCGAATGAAACCACTACTTTATGTTATATTATTAGGACTATCTCTCCATTTTGTTGGGGCTCAAGTAAAGTATAAAACGATAGAATCCTTGAAATTAGGAGATACAAGAGAACTCAAAATACAATTACCAAGAGGTTATAGTAGTAATACAGATAAAAAATACCCACTAGTCATTGTTTTCGATGCAGACTTTTTATTTGAACCTGTTTCGGGGAATATCGATTATTTATCCTATTGGGAAGATATGCCAGAATCTATTATTGTTGGTGTTAACCAAGTCGATAAGCGATTTGATGACTGTATGTATTCAGAACAAACGTCTTTACCAATAGATTCGGGAGTTGATTTTTTTGAGTTTATTTCTAAAGAACTCGTTCCGTTTATTAATAAAACTTATAGGACCACAAACTTTAGAGTGGCCGTAGGTCATGGGGATACAGCTAATTATATTAACTATTTTTTATTAAAACCAAAGCCATTGTTTCAAGGGTATGTCGTTGTAAGTCCAGAGATTGCTCCAAACATGATAAATTATCTTCCGGAAAGATTAAATAAACTGGAATCTAAAACATTTTACTATTTGGCGTACACCAAAAATGATAGAAGTTCTATTAGAAAGATGACCGAAACATTAAATAAGGATATTACCGCTATTGATAGTGATTATTTGGAGTACAATTTTGAGACTTTTGAAAGCGCAACACATTATTCTTCACCTTTATATGGGTTGCCAAGGGCTCTTGAGAGTATGTTTAAAGTCTATCAACCTATTAATAAAAAAGAATATAAAGACGTTATATTAGAACTTGAAACATCTCCGGTGGCCTATTTAGTAGAAAAATATCAGACCATTAAAGATTTATTTGGTGTAGAAAAGAAGATATTAGTAAATGACTTCAAGGCCATTTCGGCAGCAATAGAGAAGACTGGGCAATTTGAATATTATGAAGAATTGAGTAAGATGGCACGTGATGAATACCCTAAGACACTTTTAGGAGACTATTATTTAGCTCGGTTTTTCGAGGAGGGTAACGAGCCTAAAAAAGCAATGCGTATTTATCAGGCGGGGTATATACTAAACGAGATTGCTGGAATAACCAAAGATTTAATGCTTGAAAGAGCAGATTCAATCAAGGAAGACTTTGGTTATTAGTATCAAATTAAATTTAAAAACTGTAAACTTTAATTGCTATAATGGCAAAGGTAAAAACGACTTTTTTTTGTCAGAATTGTGGAAGCCAGTACGCGAAGTGGCAAGGGCAGTGTAATGCCTGTAAAGCATGGAACACTATTGTTGAAGAGGTCGTTCAAAAAACAGAAAAGAACGATTGGAAGACTTCTACATCTACGACTAAAAAAGCTACAATTCCCCTACAGATAAAAGATATAGATCTTACTAAAGAGCCTAGACTTAATACACTCGATACAGAGTTTAACAGAGTTTTAGGTGGAGGTATTGTGCCAGGGTCTTTAACACTTTTAGGTGGGGAGCCTGGTATAGGAAAAAGTACATTATTACTTCAAATTTCGTTAAAACTGCCTTATAGAACGTTGTATGTTTCGGGAGAAGAAAGTCAAAAACAAATAAAAATGCGTGCCGAGCGCATTAATCAAAACCAAAGTAACTGCTATATTTTAACGGAAACTAAAACTCAAAATATCTTTAAACAAATTGAGACTTTAGAGCCGGATATTGTTATTATTGACTCTATTCAAACTTTACATAGCGATTATATTGAGTCCTCTTCGGGGAGTATTTCTCAGATAAAAGAATGTACATCAGAACTTATAAAGTTTGCCAAAGAAACGGCAACACCAGTTTTATTAATTGGACACATCACTAAAGATGGTCATATTGCTGGACCAAAAATTTTGGAGCATATGGTAGATACTGTGTTGCAATTTGAAGGTGATCGCAATCATGTGTTTAGAATTTTAAGAGCCAATAAAAATCGTTTTGGTTCTACAAATGAGCTTGGTATTTACGAAATGCAAGGATCTGGATTGCGTGAGGTGTCTAATCCTTCCGAGGTGCTTATATCTAAAAAAGATGAAGAATTATCTGGAAATGCCATCGCTGCAACTTTAGAAGGTATGCGTCCATTAATGATTGAAGTACAGGCCTTAGTAAGTACTGCCGTTTATGGAACACCACAACGTTCGGCAACTGGTTTTAATGCCAAGCGTTTAAATATGCTATTAGCGGTTTTAGAAAAACGAGCCGGCTTTCGTTTGGGAGCGAAAGATGTGTTCTTAAATATTACCGGGGGGATTACGGTAGATGATCCGGCGATTGATTTGGCGGTGGTAGCTGCCATACTATCCTCTAATGAGGATGCTGCTATACAAAAGGACTATTGTTTTGCTGCAGAACTTGGTTTATCGGGTGAAATTAGACCCATACAGCGCGTAGAGCAGCGTATTCTTGAGGCTGAAAAATTAGGATTCTCGACCATCTTTGTATCTAAATACAACAAGATTTCATTGAAGAAGCTTTCTATTAAAGTTCAACTCATTTCTAAAATTGAAGATTTAACCGATTTTCTCATTTAATTTTACCACTAAAATATGCCTAGCGACACATAAATATAGAGCTCTTATCGTATAAATGTGCATTTTGTCGGACTTTTATTAGTTTTTATCGATTTTTTAAATTAATATTGTAGTGAATTTACTACCTGTTGTGAGATTGATTGTTTTCAATTGGTGGTTTTGTTCATTAATATATTTAGTTTCATGCTGTTATTTATTAGTGGCGTGTAGGATATTGCTTTAAAAATAGTATTCAAATTGCTGTGTATTTCGTCGGTATTCTTGTATTTGGTAGAGAATTTTCGAATTTTCGACGAAAAAACACACGTAACTATTTGAATATAAGATAATTTAGATTCACCCAAATCTATTAATTATGAAGACATATACTATTAACCTAGGACAAGTTTATTTATTTGTATTGTTTTTTTTAACAATAAAAGGTATTACTCATGCGCAGCTCCATTCCCCTCCCGCATGTGGCGAAAATTTCACTTTAGACTGGTCTTCAGCGCCTTCGGCGACTAACGAATTTAATTGGTTGGCTGCTGGGGTCTTATCAAATACATTTAATAATGTAGATAATTCAGGAATAGATTTCACAGTAACTTTTACAGGAGAAACTGGCACCCTGGGCGTTTGGGGAGGAACACAAACACCAAAAGTAGGGACATCAGCTTCGGGTTCTAGTTTGGAGAATCTAGACCTTGTAACAAATGGCTTTTCTTCAACAGGTATAACCTGTACAATAACATTTAGTACTCCTATATATGCTTTATCTTTTGATTTATCTCACGTAAATTCTAATGGAACCAATGGAGATATGTACACGATTACTGCGACTACTACTAATGGAGACACCCTTTTTCCAACATTTACCAGTTCACCAACTCCATCGTATACTATAAATAATTCAACAGGAGTGGTAGATGCAAATGCTTCATCTACCAGTGGAACAAATGCTATTGTTGGGGTTAATTTCTTAGATGAAGATTACATTGAAAGCGTTACCTTTTTATGGCAAAATTGTTCTTCATGCTCCCCTAATGTTATGCATGGCTCTGGGCTCGGTAATTTTAGTTTTTGTATCCCCCAAACTCTAGATTTTGATGGTGTAAACGATTATGTAGACAGATCTGCATTTTTAGGAGGTAAATCGGAAGTAACAATGATGTCATGGATAAAACTAGATGCTGGTTCTGATGGAGGTGAAATTATAGGGCAGCGCAATTTTAGACTTTATGTAGATTCCAATAAAAACTTGAAAGGGTTTGTTAGAACTGACTCTGGATTAAGTATAAGCACACCAGATCTCTCTCTAGCAACATTATCGGATAATTTATGGTACCATGTTTCTTTAAAATATAATGGGAATACAGGAGATATTACCCTAGATCTAAATGGAGAATCTATTTGGAGTTATTCTGATGTATCCATTATTGGAACGACTCTAAATAATGAAGCTGAATGGAATTCAGATCATGATTTTGAAATTGGAAGAAACACAGAGCTGAACAATAATTATTTTGAAGGTTCTATTTATGAATGTAGGGTGTTTAGTAAAGCTTTAACGGTTAGTCAGTTACAGAGGCAGGTAAATCAAGAAATTGAAAACAATTTGGGTAACGTAAGAGGGACTATTATACCAAAAGATATTGAAGGGTTATTGTGGAATGATTTGGAGCTTTACTATAAAATGGGAGTTATTGAAACGGGTTATACTCCAGATTCTTCTAACTCAAATGTTGATGGGCATTTAAATAATATGAGAACCTATCAAGAATATACAGCTCCTTTACCTTATGTTACTACCTCGTTTTGTAATGGAAACTGGACTGATTCCAACAATTGGGTTCATGGTGATGTATGGGATATAAGTGCAATACCTTCTGAAAGTGCTATTATACAGATACAAGGAAATATCCAGCTAAATACCGATATCTCAACAGTTGGTTTAATCATTGATAGCGGAGGTACACTGGAAGTAAGTAATGATAGTGGAGTATTTAACTCTTGGTATTTGGAGTTAAACGGCACTCTGGATTTAGAGGATGATTGCCAGCTCATTCAATCGACAAATAGTGATTTGGTGACGTCTGCCACAGGTAAACTTTTAAGGCGCCAGGAAGGGACTTCAAATATGTTTAGATACAATTATTGGTCATCACCAGTTGGAACTTTAGGGGCAACAAGTTTAACCGATAACAATAGCTCCACGAATAATGCAAACAATACGTCATATAATTTAAATATGATTAAGGACGAATCTGGAGTTAATCTATCATTTACCTCTGGTTATCATGAAGTCGGAAAAATAAGTTCCTACTGGATATTCACTTTTAAAAATGGGTTGACATACTGGGATTGGGCTTCGGTTTCACCGGGTACTCCACTAGAGCCTGGTGTTGGTTATACTCAAAAAGGGACTGGAAATGCAGGTACACAACAACAATATATATTTGAAGGAAAGCCAAACAATGGTACTATTTTAGTAAATGTAACAGACACCGGAGGACCAGGATCTGTAACTTCCGTATCAAAGACAGAATATTTATTAGGAAATCCATATCCATCAGCTTTAGATATTCATAAGTTTATAGATGATAACGCCGGTGTGATAGATGGTACACTTAAATTATGGCAACATTGGGGAGGGGATTCACATTATCTTGATGAATACCTTGCAGGTTATGCTCAGGTGAATAAGCTAGGATCTGTACGAGCCTATCAATTTGTAGGGTTTTATGGAGCGCATAATGGTTCTATGGATGGTACTATAACACCATCGAAATACCTTTCTGTGGGGCAAGGGTTTGTAACAGAAATTATTGCCGATGGTAATGTCGAGTTTAATAACAGCCAGAGAGTATTTATAAAAGAGTCTGATGCCGATGGCAGCTATAATAATGGTTCAACTTTTGTTAAATCGGCCCAAACAAAATCTAAGAAAGGGAGTGATGATGCCAATGCTAGTGCTAAGGAGGAAGGGGATAATACCAACCCGATGCAGAAGATTCGATTAGAATTTAAATCTATAGTAGGACCAGATACCAGAAGAGAACTACTCCTGGGCTTTAGTGACAATACTACAGATGGATTTGATTATGGATATGATGCAGAATGCGATGATATTAATAACAATGATTTAAACCTAAACCTTGAAGGTAAGAATATGAATATTCAGGCTTATGGACCGCTTTCTTCGGAAAAAGTAGTGCCTCTAAACTTTAAGTCATCTGCAGATAATACGTTTGTGATTAGCATTACAGATATGGAACACATAGATGAGGATCAAGATATATTTATAAAGGACAATTTAACAGGGACATATTTTGATTTAAGGCAAGGAGACTATGAGTTTCAGTCTGAACCCGGAAAGTTTAATAGTCGTCTGGAGATTGTTTTTCAAAATGAGTCTAAGACTTTGAGTACGGAAGAAGCAACATTTACCGAGAACTATATTTATTATAAAAATAAGACCAATACCTTGTATGCGAAAAAATTGAGCAGTGAAGTGAAACGATTGGCTGTAATTAACATGAGAGGACAAACGATATTGGAGGATGAAAATGTTTCCAGAAATAGACTAGAGAGTGGCTATAAGTTTAGCAATATGGCAACCGGAGCTTATATCGTTTGTATGCGAACAGAAACGAATGAAGTACTCACTAAAAAAATTGTTTTAAATTAATTTAAACCTTGATGTAGAAGTAAGATGCTACACGGCCTGCCCGTCCGGCAGGCGGGCGTTCTGAATGAAGGTGTTTCTAGACGATAATGCTTTATAGTCAAGGTGTTGAAAAACGGTCATTCTGGATGATCTCTAGAAATTAAATCGTTCTTTTTGGTGCTACTCCAACCTTTGATTTGTATTTTTCTTTTTATAGCAATTTCAAAGAAATAGTCATAATAGATAAATTTCGAACTTAAGGAAGATTTAAAACGAACAATCAATACGCACCTCATCTAACTCGTAAACACCATCGAAGATTTGGTGCCCGCTACCAGTATATCTAAAAGCAATATGTATAGTACCGGAAATACATGATAAATCTACATTTCCGGAGTTAAACCAGGGCACAAAAGAATCGGTGTCTTTTACAACATAAGCGGCTGATAATATTTTCCAGGTAGCCTGTTTTAGATGCTCTGGGTTGCCATCCCAATCAGGTGCATACAAAACTTCAAGGTAGCTGCTGTCTGCTAAACTATTGGAGGTTTTAAAGTGCAAAGTCTCTCCGTCATGTTCATCCATATTAATTGCAGGTGTTATGAGCCAACCTATATTACTAAGGTCTCCGGAACTTGCCGATTTAAATCGGGCCGATCTTCCTAGAGACGCATTGGTCGAAGTTGAAGAATACGCTTTCCATCCCAGGTTCCCCGCTTCAGTGTAGTTGGTCCATCCATTTCCTGTAATTAATTTATTGTTTTTTTGAGATTCGAAATCTTCGTAAAATAAATTTACGGTTCCCCGACTTGACGCTAATCCACAGTCCATTTCCAGAGGGTCGCAGCGCTCATCCAAATCAAAAATAATGTCAGAAGAACGATTTAAAATAAGCACATTAAAATGATCCCTATAATCTCTACTGAAAATTCCCTGAATACTACCTTTATGTTTTGGAACCACTAAAGATTTAAAATTAGAAAAGCTACTTGTTTGTAACAAAATAGAAGCCCCGGATTCGCAGTTTTCTAAAACTCTTAAACCATCAAAATCGTCTGTAGATTCACCAGCATAGGTAAGCCCTAAATTAAACCTGTTTATTTGTAGGTTATCTACTTGGATTAAGGTGTTTTCATCGCTTTCTGTTAAATGAATTAATGAACTAATTTTAGGAGTGATTTCTGCCACCTCCGGGGTTCTTAAAATTATATTTCTGTATTCAAATTCTTGTATTTGTTCTATTCTTGAATCTTCACCTTTTCCAATAGTTAAAACACCTTGAGATTCTCCAATGGTTAATCCTTTGAGTTTTACATACACTTTTCTCCCAAATTCAAAGGTGTCTGATAGGTTTCCAACATTGATTTCCAATTTAAGTCCCAGTCTTGGATCGTTTTCCGGGTTACTATTATTGGTTTTATTTTGAATAATAAGTTCCTTGAAGAAATTCCCTGCACGATCACTCGAAATAACATAACCTTCAATGTATAAATCTTCATTAATAATGACTATTTGGCGGCCGTCATTTACAGCTTGTTCATACCTTTCATAAATAGCTTTAAACGTGGTGAACTGACTTCTAGGAATATCCACACTTGGGAAATCATTGGGAGCAGGGATACTATAATCTTCTTCTACACAAGACATAAGTATCATAGTAATTACTAATATTAAAATTCTGGTTATCATGTTATTTTAAAAATTCACATATAGGTTTAAAAAATAGGTCGCACCTCTACCATACCAATATTTGGAACCAAAAACGGGTTTGTCGAGAGCTTGGTCGTCCCGTAATTGCCTGTAATTGGCTTGTCTCCCTTGCTCGAACCCTCCTGTTTTATAAATCTGGTCAAGAACATTATTTATACTGGCAAAAAAACCGATATAATATGTTTTGATGCGCCATGACTTACCTCCAACCAGGTTAACAAGCATGTAATCGTTAAACGATTCTTGCTTTAATAACCTCCCGGCAATAGATGCGTCGTAGTCAATAAACGGTAAACCATCGACATCCTTAAAAAAGTTATCGGTACGGGTTAACGGACTTATATCAACATAGATGTCTCTAAAGACATTAGCTGTCGCTCCAAACCACCAATAGTCTGGATCGCGATATTCGAAACCTAGAGAATACGCTTGATGTGGTCCTACGGCCAGCTTATAGCCTTTGAGTTTCGAGGTTCCCAAGTAAGCATTCTCAAATCGATCTGAAGATAGGTATACATGAGGATTATTAGCATAGGTATATCGTCCTAAGGCAGCCGCTCCTTTTAGTTTTATGGTTGATGTGACCTGAGTTTCGATCCCCAATTCGGCTCCCATGTAATGTTTATCGATGCCCTGTAGGATCTCTTGAACGAACTCGGTATTATCATTGCCAGACTGTTGCGTTCCAGACGCGGCAATAACATGACCAATGCCATCGGCAAAAAAGAAAGAGATCTCATTGGCATCTTTTACTTTTGTATAAAACCCTGTAAGTCTGGATTTAACTTTAGAAGCTCTAAAGATATAACCCGCATCCAGAGACAAGATGTTTTCCTCGGATATGTTTGGAACAATATTGTGATTGGCTCTCACATTCGAATATGTATTTCTAATGGATGGAGCTTTTACAATATATCCACCATTAATGTTTATAAGGTGTTTTCCTGTTATTTTGTATGTCATACCCGATTTTAGACCAAACCCCGTAAATGATAAAGCTTCTCCTTTTCCTAAAGTATTATTTTGAAATGCCTCATGTTCAAATAAACCTTCTCTTTGATATTGTGTATTGGTTATTTGAGAGGACACAAAAAAGTCTAGCGTGTTATACGTAAACTGTAATTGCGCAAAGCTAGAAGCGATATTTGCATACATGTTATAGTTATAGCTATAAATGTCGTTTACATTAAGAACGGTATTGGGTTTCCTTAAATCGTATTGAACACCATCAAAACTATCGACATTTAAAAACCCAGGACCTCCAAGAAGATCTAATACCTGAGCATAATTTTCAGATTTTAGCCTTTTGTAGTTTAGTGATGCGCTAAGTGTAAGATGTTCGCTAAGTTCACTGTTTAAAATGGTATTAAAAGTGATCTGTTTGTCATCCACTCGATCTTCGTACATCATGTAGGTCGCCTGTCGTCCTTGTGCAGCGTCGATTACATTGGTTTGATACATCAGTTGCCAATCTATTTGACCACCTTGTGCAAATGTCTGTTGGGCACCATAAGCGAATTCAAGGTCATCGGGAAAATTCCTTTCAAAATAGCTTGGGAGCTTTTGGTAGTATGTTGGGCTTGGGTTTTTACCACCATTTTCAAAAGTAATGATGCCTTCATTATTTTGAATGCTTGTCGCTCCGCCATAGGCTAAACGGCTATTGCCCAACTTACCAAACTGATAGGCGAGATTGGTATTTAGTGTTGTTTTTCCTGTAATAGTCAGGAAATGGTTTAACATGACAATGGGTTCTTCAACCTCCTTAATTCTGGAATTACGTTTTTCGCCGCCCTGCCAGCCCCAATATTCATTGTACTTAACACCTTTTAAATTATAAACCTCCTGTGTGTTTGGTGAGGATTTGCCTCTTTTATTGGGACTATAAATGCCAGTGAAATTTATACTTTGCTTATCACCAATTTGTTTTTCTACAGAAACGAAAACTGAATTCGAACGATACAAAGAAGCATCGTAATATCCTTCATGACCCCAACGCCTTCCAAGAGATAGAACGTAGGCCCATTTACTTTTTAAAACCCCTGAAGCATAGGTAGTCATAAATCTGTTGGAATAGCTTCGGTTAGAGTTAGAAAAGGTAACACGTCCACCAGAAGGCATTTGAGAGGCTCGGGTATTGATGTTAATCGTCCCTAAAAGACCACCAAAGTTATATTGGGATGCCGCTAGTCCAGAACTAAGTTCTTGATTGCGCATGACATCGTTTAAGCCTCCCCAATGACTCCATTGAGGCCGCCCATTAAACACCTTGTTCATTTCAATACCATTAATTAAAATGGTACTTTGATCGGCATCTAGGCCTCTCAATCTAAAAAACGACGAGCTAAAGTCGAACGCTGCAGTGCGTTGAAACACATCTGGCGATGCCTGCAATAGCCCTGAAATGTTACCCAGACCAATGGTGTCATCATCAAGTTCGTCGTCAGAAAGGTTAATGGTATATAGATCTTTAAACGCGGTATTATCCAACTCTAAAATCATATCCCTTATATCGACTGTCTGTAATGCATCAACAACAATGGAATAGCGCCCTGTTAGGTACCCTGTTTTTGAAATTTTTAAAATCTGTTCTCCAAGAGGAACCTGTACTGAAAAAGAAAACACCCCGTTGGCATTCGATGTGGTTTCTATAGGGGTGCCTTCAATAGTAATGCTGGCATTTTCTATAGGTAGCCATGTTCCCGACTCCTTTATGCTTCCTTTTATAAGCGTTTGTTGAGCGAGTAAGGTTAAAGTAGAAAATAGATTAAACAGAACGAGGGACATTTTTTTTAACGTACTTCGCTTTTCTTCGATTAAAAATAGGCTCACCTTAATCTTGTCATTTTTAATTTTTTGATTCGGCAAATATATATTATTTTGTAAGAAAAAACATATAAAAATTATAAAAGAGATTGTTTGCTTTTATATAATGCTTTAGAAACTTATGAAACGTCACTATCTATGGTTGCTTGTTCTATGTTGTTACCCAATAAGGAACATGTATGGACAAGAAAAAAAGCAGTTTAGAATTCATACCGTAGCTTTTTACAATTTGGAAAACCTGTTTGACACGATTAACGATCCTAATAAATATGATGAAGCCAGTCCCATTATGCGATTAAAGGTTAATCGTCGTAATATCTATGAAAGGAAGATAAAAAACATGGCTCGTGTTATTGCCGATATTGGATCGGAGGTTACAAATAATAGTCCCGCGATCCTTGGAGTTGCAGAAATTGAAAATCATAACGTTCTTGAGGACCTCGTAAAGGATACTTTGCTCATGCATAAAGATTATGGTATTGTTCATTTTAACTCTCCGGATGCCAGAGGTATTGATGTTGCTTTATTGTACCAAAAAAGAATATTTACGCCATGGTATACTAGCAAACATACACTCAAAATTTATGAACATACCGGAAGACGAATCTATACAAGAGATCAGTTGTTGGTTAGTGGTGATTTAGAAGAAGAGCCCATTCATATTTTAATAAATCATTGGCCATCACGACGGGGTGGTGAGGCTAAAAGTGAACAAAAGCGTATTGCTGCTTCAAAATTGAATAAACGTATTGTAGATTCTCTTCAGTCTTTAGATCCGTATGCCAAAATATTTATTATGGGGGATTTAAATGACAATCCCACAAATAAGAGCGTTAAAGCTATTCTAAAAACTAGCAGAGACAAAAAAAGCCTCCCTCTTAAAGGTCTTTATAATCCGTTTGAAGTCTATTTTAGTAAAGGTTTAGGAACCACTGCATATCGAGACTCCTGGAGTTTATTTGACCAAATTATAGTAAGCAAACCACTTCTTAAAAAAGACTTTTCCACGTTTCGTTTTTATAAAGCTGGAATATTTAATAAACGTTATTTAACTCATAGACATGGACGGTACAAGGGCTACCCTAAACGTAGTTTTGATCACAGTGGGTTTACCAATGGATTTAGCGATCATTTCCCTGTTTATATGTACGTGATTAAGGAACTGCCGTTCTCGCCTAGATCGGTATCTAATTAATTAAAATTATGGGGTTTAGTGTGGATTCCTGCCTTCGCAGGAATGACAAAATCGAGATTCCTTTTACCTTTATTAAAAAAGGGGAGGGTACTTAAAATTCACCTGAACGAATAAATAATCCTCTCCTTTTCTTAGAGTATTAAAAGGTTCTGTTAGGAGGTCTTAATCTTACTGAAACAATGATCTAGTATGAGATGTTACAATTAAGCCATCCAGGAACTCCAGGGTATTCTCGATAAAAATAATAGCAGAGCTATGGTATAAAAAATAGCTATGGTCTTTAATTTTGCTTTAGAGGTGAGCTTCTTCTTATGTTTAGAGTAACCTACAGTTATCAAAGCCACCCCAAGTATATTTACAAATGGGTGTTCTACAAGATATAGCCTTGCTAGGGGGTTACCCATAACTTCACCTCCAAGTTCACTCCACAATGCAAACCTAGGAGACACGAAATAAAGTATTAATCCAATGAGTAACTGTATATGAGATACGATTAGGGTAAACAACGATTTTCTAAAATCTTTGGCTTCGTATTCTTTATCTCCAAATGTTTTAATTAAAGCATTAGCAGTTGCAATAATTAGTACTAAAAGCACTAAATAGGCCCAGTAGGAGTGTAGCATCTTGACAATATCGTACATCATTATAAGGTATTGGTTATTTCAACAAATGTACTAATTTAAAGCATAAAAAAACCGCTTCATTGAGGAAGCGGTTTTAAATTGATAGAAATAATTTTTAGAACTGATATTTTAAGGATGAGTTAAATGTCATACCGTTGGTGTTAAAGAACCCAAAACGATCGGAAGACTGAATTCTAACTTCATCGAAAACATTGTAAACGTTTCCACTGAAAATCATTTTATTGTCTCCTAAACTAAAGGTATAGGCTAGTCCAAAGTCTGTTAAAGAATATGGCTTTATTGTTCCTAAGTTTTCTGTGGGTGTTCTTTCGTTATTTATGTATTGGTTTTCATAATAGTCTATGTTACCATATACAGTTAGGTCTTTTGTTAGTTTTGCTCTGGCATTTAAACCTGCAGTGAATTGTGGAGCTGTCGTTATTTTAATGCCATCAACATTAATACCCTGATTAGAAGAGATCAAAGCCCCGGTATCGTCATTAAATGTATCGATGGTTACGGTTCCCTTCTTTTCCCAGCTTCCAGCAGAAACATACCCGTTAACAGTAATTCTGTTGTTAACACGATAATGTAAATCTAATTCAACACCTTTATGTTCCTGGCGTAAGTTTCGTTCAAATATGTTTATTTCGGTATCATCACTAGGATCGTTAGGTGTTGGAACTGCGTTTAAATCCACTACATCAAAGTCGGAATCAACTCTGTTGGCCCAATCGGTATAGTAGAAATTAAAAGTAGCTTTAAACTTGCTATATTCATAAGCAAAACCAAGCTCAATTCCTGTAATTTCTTCATTCTCCACTTCTGGGTTTTTAAAAATCTCGTTAGAGCTTCTAATATCTTTAAATACATTATCTAAGAACGGTTGACGCGAGTAAAACCCTAAGTTCGTGAACAAGGAAAAATAATCGGCAAATTTTACAGAACCACCACCTTTTATGTTATAACCGAACTTACTTAACTTATCAGACTTACCTAAATTGTTAAATCTACCATCTCTTTGGTAAGACAGGTTAGATACGGCACCTTGAAAGTAGGCAGAACCTCTATTACCAGAATACTCAATTTGAGAAAATAATCCTTGGTAGTTTATGTTTTCTGAATAATCGTAATCAATTCGATCTGCTTCATTGGCAAAGTCGAATAAAGACGACCAAGGTTTAGGATCGAAAGATGCTGTAACAACCGTATTGTTTGAATTGTCATTATCCCACCCGGTTAAACCATAAAAATCGGCTACTTGTCTAAAGTGGTCTCCTCTGTACATTCTTATATCGGTACCAACATTTAAGCTTAGCTTATCTTCTATGAGTTGGGTGCCAAAGTTGGATACCAATCCGTACCATTGGTGGTTGTTTACAGATGATCTTCTAATATAACCTGTTCTTGTGGCGTTATCTCCCAGTCCAATTGCTGTATTGGAAGCTATAATGGCAGGGTAGTCTAATTGACCTCTTAGTGGTCCGTCACCATCGGGGTCATCTGTCCTTGCAGCTCTTCCGCCTCTTGGACCCGTTCCTCCACCACGTCCCCAGGATGCATATAGCACTGTAGATAAATCTGATTTTTCTGAAATATTCCAATCCCAGTTTAAGTTAAAAACAGGTTTGTGGTAATAGTTTTGTCTTTCAGACTCAATACCGTCTGCACCGTACCCCCAATGTTGATTGAACTTAGGGTTAGCTTCGATAACTTCTCTGGATTGAGACCATCTTTGACCATGCAATTGAGGTGCTCCGGTTAACAATAGGTTAAATGTATGTGATTCGTTTGGCTTGTAACCTGCAGAGATAAAATATGTTTGTCCCTGTCCATAGGTTCCTTCTGCCCATTTGCGGTGTGCTTGCCAGTGATCTAAAAGTACTGAAAAAGACCAACCTTTATCATTAATTCCTGTATCGTAAGAAACCGTTCCTTTAAAATAACTGTCATTACCTCCTAAGAATCTAACAAAACCACCTCTTTGTTTGTCAGTTGATTTCATTACCAAGTTCATAGTACCACCAACCGAAGAAATAGCAAGTTTAGAAGACCCAAGCCCTCTTTGTACCTGTACGGCATTTGCAATATCTGCAATTCCAGCCCAGTTGGACCAGTATACACGTCCATCTTCCATACCATTTACCGGTTGCCCGTTAAGAAGCACACCAATATTTGTTTGATCGAAACCACGTAAAAATATTTGAGAATCACCAAACCCCGTTTGTTGAGAAACAAACGTTGAAGGTGTACTCTTAATGATTTCGGTAACTTCTACATTACCAATAGCTCGTTCTTGAATTTGAGCCTTTTTAATGGTTGACACTGCTACAGGCGTTTGTCTGTCTTCTGCCAGATCGATTACTCCGGTTCCAACGATTACTATTTCTTCGAGAGAGTTGTCTGTAGATAAGTTAACATTACCTAAGTCTGTGCTGCCATCAAATGATAAGGTTACAGAACCGTAACCTACAAAAGAGACCATAACTTTTCCGGAAGGTGCTTGTGTTTTTAAAGTGAAGATTCCATTGAAATCTGTTGAAACACCATTGGTTGTTCCTTTTTCAACCACATTTGCACCAGGTAAAGGAGTGCCGAGTTCGGCATCTAAGATGATACCTTTTACTGTGCTTTGAGCCATTGTAGCCATGGAAAATAAAAAGACTACAGATGTTAATAAAAGTAGAGTTATTCTGTTCATAATTTTTTGAATGGATTAATTGAATTAGTCATGCAAATTAATTGAAGAAAACACGGCTTTTTATTAACTGATTTTTAATAAATTTTTATAAAAACATAGTTGCGCATATTTTATGATTTAGGTCTTATTTTGTTTAATCATCACATTGTTAGCGAGTTGAATTAAATGTGAAAATATCTACCTCTTAAACATCATTATGTTAATGTTAAGCGAAAATAAAATTAATGTGATATGACCTAATGTATCTATTTAAAATAAAACAGTTGGAAACAAAAAACCACCTCTAAAAAGAAGCGGTTTTAAGTATTTTATTTTTATGTTATTTTAGAAATTGAAACGTATACTACAGTTCCAGGTTCTTCCATAACCAAATCGTCCTCTATTCTCAACATTAACTCCTTTATAGTTCAAAGATGGATCTGTCGATGCTGGTCTATTTTCATTAAGAGATTCAATATAAACCTCATCAAATATATTATTGACATTTATTCTAAACTGCAATGAGTTATCATCGTTTTTCCCTAAATACCATTTATAAGATAATCCTATATCTGCGGTATCGTAAGCAGGTAATTCTATCGAAGGTTCTTCAACAGTGGCATCTCCCTGAGAGTATAAATTGGCATAGGTATTCCAAGTACCATCGACACTAAATCTTGGTAAGAACTCATAGCTGGCAAAGATTCCGGCCGTTAGTTGAGCTCCCCCTCCAATTTTAACACCATCTAAATTAACAGTTGTGGCGGGTTCTATTTCATTTCCGGCTTCATCAAAAGTTCTTCTTAAACCATTGCCATTATAAGTCCAATCCCCAATAGATAAGAATCCATTAACTTTTAAGTTGTCTGCTGGTCGTGTAAAAACTTCCAACTCGGCCCCTAAATGAACTTGTTCAACACCTTGTGTTTGGGTTAATCTGAAATCCGCACTCCCTTGATCTCCAAAAGAGTTCACAATAGTTCTATTACCCCAAATCGTATAATATAAATTTAAGTTAGCTGATACCTTGTTGCTTTTAAACTGATATCCACCTTCTAAGCCCGTAATCGTTTCATTTTCAAGTTCAGGATTAATCAGCTCATTACTATTTCTATCACTTACAAATAAAACACTATGGAAAGGTTGACGTGAATAGTAACCGGCATTAACAAAAACTTTATGGTCTTCGCTTATCGTGTAAGATCCTCCAGCTTTAGCGTTAAATCCTGGATTATTTACTTTTTCAGATTCTTCAGGTTGGCCTTCTACAGTTGCATTAAGATACTCTGTTCTTACATGCGATTGTGTTGAGGCAGAACCCTGGAAAAAGGCTGAAAAATTATCGTTGCTGTATTCCAATTGACCAAATACCCCTCCATAATTGATTTGTTCTTCATAATCGTATCCAAATCGTTGCGCATGGTCTGTATTTGGGTTGAACGTTAAGTCCCAGGGGTTAATACCTCCAAAGGTTTCGGTCAAGAAATAATCACCTCCATTAAAGGTACTTGATGCACCTACACTAGCAACCGATAGAAATTCGTTTACACTTCTAAAGTGAATACCATTATATAAACGTACGTCTGCTCCAACATTTAAACTTAAATTATCATTTAACTGAGTTTCAAAGTTGGATACCAATCCAAACCAGTTATGGTTATTATTAGAACCTCTGGCATATAAAGGTGCATTGCCGTCATCTATGGTAAAAGCAAAAGTACCTCTACCTAAAGACCCATATAAAACGGTAGATAATGAAGAGTTATCGTTGACTGCCCAGTCCCAGGATAAGTTAGCCACTGGTTTATGATATACATTTCTACCTCCCGGATATTTCCCTCCATTTAACAGGTTAGGGCTTCTAACACCATCGTAATTCCAGGAATTATATCGTCTTCCGTTGTCAAGAAAATCAATAATATCACCTCGCCCTGCTGCTGCATGCCATTGTGGCGCTCCTGTGATTAAGAAGTTAAGTAAATGATTTTCGTTTGGTTTATACCCAAATGACAAGAAATATGTTTGCCCTTGTCCATCTGTATAATCCACATAACCATCACCTTGCCAGTGTCCTAACATTCCGGAAAAAGCCCAACCGTTTTCCATTAAACCTGTAGAGTAATATGCTGTTGTTTTGGTATAATTATCATTACCAACCATCTGTTGGAAAAACCCACCTTCCTTTCTATCAACTGTTTTTGTTACAATATTAATCGTACCCCCAACAGATGATATTGCTAATTTTGATGCTCCTAAACCACGTTGCACCTGTACCGCATTAGCTACATCAAGAACACCAGACCAGTTAGACCAGAACATTCTGCCGTCTTCAGGGCTATTTATTGGTTGTCCGTTTAGCATAAATGCCGTATTGGTTTGATCGAAACCACGTAAAAACATTTGACCATCACCAAAACCACCGCCTTTAATGTTTTGAACAGAAGGAGTCGATTTAAGGACCTCTGGTAAATCCCAGTTTCCTGCGCGTTCCCTAATTTCATTGGCTTTAATCGTAGAAACAGCTACTGGTGTTTTCCTGTCTTCCGCTAAATCAATAACCCCGGTTCCTGTGATAACAATTTCTTCTAGAGAATTATCTGAAAACAATTGGATTTCTCCCAAATCGGTATCTCCACTAAACGACAATGTTATAGGGTTATACCCGACGTACGATATCACAAGCGATCCCGATGAAGCGTTCGTTTGTATTGAGAATGTGCCCTCGAAATCTGAAGAAACCCCGTTAGTTGTTCCTTTTTCAACGATATTCGCTCCTGGAAGGGGTGAATTAAGTTCGGCATCTAAAACAGTACCCTTAATTGTACTTTGTGCCATGATAATTGTAGTTGATAAAAATGCCACGATCATCAACAATAAATGAATAGTTTTTTTCATCATTTGAAAAGAATTAATTATTTGAAAATTAGTCGTCGCAAAAATACGTATAATTAAAGCAGATTAGAATAAAAACCAGGAAATTTAGTACGCCTTAGGCACGAAAAAAGGTGTCAATATTAGAATATTGACACCTTTTACTCATTTTTTCTAAAGAGCTATATGCTCTTATAAGGATTCTTTATAATATCTTAAAAGATTTGAAGTTGAGGAATCATGCTCATTTTCGTTGGTGTTATGAAATTCTTTCAAAATTTTGCTAGCCAATTGCTTTCCTAGCTCTACTCCAAATTGATCATAACTAAAAATATTCCAAATAACACCTTGAACAAATATTTTATGCTCGTACATGGCTATAAGTTTTCCCAAACTTTCGGGGGTTAACTTTTTAATAAATATGGTATTGGTTGGTTTGTTTCCTTTAAAGATTTTAAAAGGTAACAATTTGTCTGCCTCTTCTTCTGGCAATCCTTTTAACTCTTTGGAAACCTCCTGATCGGTTTTACCATTTAAAAGCGCTTCAGTCTGCGCCAAAAAGTTAGATGTTAGTTTATCTTGATGTTCTTGATTACCATGCAGCGATTTTATAAATCCAATAAAATCGGCAGGAATCAATTTAGTTCCCTGGTGAATTAATTGAAAAAAGGCATGTTGAGAATTGGTACCAGGCTCTCCCCAAATTAAAGTGCCTGTTTCGTAATCTATGGGATTACCATTTCTATCTACACTTTTACCATTACTCTCCATAATACCTTGCTGCAAATAGGTTGCAAATTGGTTTAAATATTGCGAGTACGCTATCACAGCTTCACTTTCTGCCTTAAAGAAGTTGTTATACCAAACGCTAATTAAGGCCAATACAACAGGAATGTTGGTTTTAAAATCTTCATTCTTAAAATGGGTGTCCATGTTATGGGCTCCATGAAGAAGGCTTTCAAAATTAGTATAACCAACTGCCAGGCTAATGCTTAAACCAACGGCACTCCAAAGTGAAAAACGTCCGCCTACCCAATCCCACATAGGAAAGATGTTATTTTCGTCTATTCCAAACGATTTTACACTCTCTATGTTTGTCGAAACTGCAACGAAGTGTTTTGCAATGGCGTTTTCGCTAGCCGATTTTAAAAACCAATCTTTTATGGTATTGGCGTTTGATAATGTTTCTTGAGTGGTAAATGTTTTAGATACAACAACGAAAAGTGTTGTTTCCGGATCTAATTTTTTAATAATCTCGTTAACGTGATCTCCATCTACATTGCTTACAAAATGTGTGTTTAAATGATTTTTGTAATACTGCAAAGAATCAACCACCATCGCAGGTCCTAAATCAGAACCTCCAATACCAATATTTACAATGTCTGTAAATGCTTTTCCGGTAAACCCTTTTCGATCTCCGTTTACAATCTCATTTGTAAACTGTTCTATTTTTTGTTTTACTTCGAATACTTCTGGAACGACATTAGTACCATTTACAAGACATTCGGAGCTTTTCGGAGCACGTAATGCGGTATGTAAAACAGCTCTTCCTTCGGTTTGATTTATTAAATCTCCGGAAAACTGACTGTCTATCGCTTCTTTTAACTTAACCTCATCGGCTAGTTCCAGTAAATATTTAAAGGTTTCTTCTGTGATTCTGTTTTTGGAAAAATCGACATAAAAGTCATCCCATGTTATGGTGAATTTATTTGCCCGTTCTGTATCTTGAGCAAACAAATCCTTCATATGAAGGTCTTTTACGCTATTAAAATGTTCTTGTAATTTTTTCCATGAATCCGTGGTCGTGGGGTTAATGCTTGGTAGTGCCATTAATCTTGAAATGAAATTAGATTATTTTGATTTTCTAAGGATTCCTTTAGGGGTTGTTCTTCACCAAAAGGAATGCTATCGAGTTTTTGTTTTATAGGAATAATAAATTCCAAATATTTAGCTTTAAGAGAATCGGATATCGGTTTTGCTTCCGGTAGCTTTTGTTTGAACGGATCTACTTGTCTTCCATTTTTCCAAAATCGGTAACAAACATGTGGTCCTCCGGTATTACCGGTCATTCCAACCCATCCAATAACATCACCTTGTTTAACGAACTGTCCAACTTTTGCATTTCGTTTTTTCATATGTAAATATTGGGTTTCGTAGGTGGCATTGTGTCGTATCTTTACATAGTTACCATTACCCCCACGTCTTTTAGATTCTGTAACCGTACCATTTGCAGTGGCCATAATAGGCGTTCCAATAGGCGCTGCGAAATCTGTACCTTTATGGGGTCTTACTCTAAAACCGTAAACAGCAATACGACGTTTTAAGTTATAGCGTGATGATATACGACTAAACTTTACTGGTGCCTTTAAAAAGGCTCTACGTAAGTTCTTTGCTTCCTCACTGAAATAATCGATAATACCTTTAACAGAATCTGTTTGGTATTCGAAGGCGTAAAATGGCTCCTTGTTATGTTCAAAATAAGCCGCTTTTATATTATCTATTCCTGTATAAATCGTATCGTCTATATACTTATCTGTATATACCACCTTGAATCGGTCTCCTTTTTGAAGACGTCGAAAATCTATAGTCCAGGCATAAATATCATCGGCCATCTTATAGGCCAAACGCAGACTTAATCCTTGTTCTTCCAGCGTTTCCGATATGTTATTTGTAATCACCCCGGTTGCAACCTTTTCTACATACTTAATGGGCTTTCTGCTGGTATATGCATGAATGGAGTCTTGAAAATTAATAACGACATATTCTTCGAGATTTGGCTGGTAAATAAAACATTTTGGTTGCTCTAATGAGTCTTTGGCACATAGTAATGTATATGGTTTTCCTACCTGAAGGCGTCTTATATCGAACGAGTCTTTTGCTTTTTCGGCGATATTAAAGATATGGGGATAGCCCAGTCTGTTGCGTTCTAGTATGAGACCGAAACTGTCTCCCCGTCTTATGGTGTCTCTCTTAACTATAAAATTGTTAAGATTAAATCCAAACTCATAAACGTCTTCTGGAACCTCTTCTACAACGGCTAATTCTTCTTCTATTTCTATGTCTTGTTTAGGATCATCTTTACAGGCAACAAAGCCTATTGCCAATATTAACAGTACTAGATATTTGTTCCCCACTCTTGTATTTCTTTTTCTGACCATAATTCCGGAAAAAATATTCTCTTTTGGTATTTTGGATGCATATATTTTACCCATTCGCTACCCCCTGTAGCTTCGGCAGTTTCACCTCCTATGTTTAAATAATGATTTGCTGTATTGTAGTGCGCCATAACCCATTTTATGTTTACCGTAAAATCGTAATGACGCATGGCCTCAATTAGTACTTTGTCCTCCCTGGATTCTTTTGGAAGTTTCTTGAATTTTGACCATAAATTGTTGCCGTAATAAAACTTTGTAAACCTAATAAATTCATCTTTATATTTCTCCTCGAATGCCTCCAACAAATAACTTTTTTCACCGGTTTTATAATCTTTTCCGGCTGCTTGCCAATACAAATGTTCGAAAGCATTTTCGTAAGATGAATTTCTATCTATAGTGTCTCGAAATCTTTTATCTATAAGATTTATAAGCTCTGTAGATGCGAATTCAATTTTTCTATATTGTGCACTTTGAAAACCGCTAGCTGGTGTTAATGTGGTTCTGAATTTATTATATTGATCAACGTCCATGCCATCTTTCATAATGCTAAAAGACGAGGTTAGCATATCAAAGTATCTACTAATACGCATAAGCTTTGAAGTAAACCCAATGACATCTAAGTCTTCAGCTCTTGCCACCTGATCTATTTCACCCAGTATCATTTTAAACAAGAGTTCATTAATTTGATGGTACATAATAAATACCATCTCATCTGGATAAACCGTGCGCTGTATTTGAAGATTTAATAGCGCATCTGTTTGAATGTAGTCCCAATAATTAATAGGTTTACTATGCAATAAACCTTCTAAATAAGTTTCATAATCCTGGCCTATAGCCTCGTATTTTTCTTTTAATTTCTGGGTTATTTTTGAACTCACAAAATGTATTAATTATCTAACAACTATTTTAAAAGGATGTTTCAATCCTTTAAAAGCCGCAAGATCAGCCCTCAGGGAACCAACTGCAAGATCGGCCTTAATACGCAAAGGTACTTTATTTTTATCTTTTGACACCCATAGAGTTAAACTTTCTTCCTCTTTAAATACACGACCTGCCATAACATATGGTCTAAATTTTAAAGATTGTACTTTTCCAAAGTCGGTGTTCAGGACTTCCTCTCCCAGATATCTAAGTTTAAATCCGTAGTTTTCTTTATCAAAAAACATGTCCAATCGAACTTCGTCTCCCGACTTCAAATTACCAGTATCCAGGTTATTTCGCAAATAATAAAATGTAGACACCATATCCTGAATGTTAGGTCTTGTATTTACTACAGATTTCTCATTATGTTTCTTATCATTTACGTAAGCCTTATTGTTTTTCTGATCGAATTTTATTTCAATGTCCTTAGTATGACCACCTTCATCAATATTTCTTACGAATTTATAAGGCATGGTTGTTTTTTTATCAAAATAGCTTTCGTATCTATCCTCCACTTTAAAAAACCATTTTATCATCCCTGTGGTCCAACCTTTACCAACAACATGATAAACGTCTTTATTGTTTAATTTGGAATCGTTAACGGTAAGTGTTGCATTTCCAGCTTTTAAGAAACCACTGTAGCTCATTTTAAACTTAAACCATTCTCCTTTACCAAATGCCGGCTCTTGCTGGGCAAATGATATCTGCATGACTAGCATGGTAACAAATATAAGTAGTGTATTTTTCATCTTATGGGTTGTTAATAATTTAACTTCTAATCATGTACTTTTATTATATACCTATTTGAAATTACAATTACCATTCCAAAAATATAAAATTTCTTCCGACTCCTCCTAATCATAAGAAGAGCTTAACATTTATTTGTTACATCTTGTAAAGAAATTGTTTTGAAATCCCATTGTGAGAGCTGCTCAAATCCTGACTGTTTGTCTTCGGCTACGCTCAGACGGCATGCTCTTATCACTACATAATTCAATGTGTTATAACGTGCCTCTATTGGCTTGTTCGCGTTCTATGGCCTCAAACAGCGCTTTAAAGTTTCCTGCTCCAAAACCTCGAGCTCCCATACGTTGTATAATTTCAAAAAACAGAGTTGGCCTATCTTCTACTGGTTTTGTAAAGATTTGTAATAAATAACCCTCTTCGTCTGCATCAATCATGATCCCCAATGTTTTCAAGGTCTCGATGTCTTCTCTTAATTCATGGCTATAGGCTTCTAACCTTCCGGGTACGGCATTGTAATATGCCTCTGGAGGGGTAGATAAAAACTCAACGCCTCTCGATCTTAAGCTGCTTACTGTAGAAATGATATCATCTGTTGCAACAGCGATATGCTGAACCCCCGAACCTTCATAAAAATCTAAATATTCCTCTATCTGAGATTTTTTCTTGCCTTCTGCCGGTTCATTTATTGGAAATTTTATGCGTCCGTTTCCATTACTCATAACCTTACTCATCAAGGCCGAATAGTCGGTATGGATCTGTGTGTCATCAAAAGATAGAAAGTTTTCAAAACCCATTACATCTTCATACCATTTTACCCAGGTATTCATTTCTCCCCAACCTACATTTCCTACCATATGGTCAATATATTTTAGTCCTAATGGTTCTGGGTTATACTCAGACTCCCACTTTACGAACCCTGGTAAAAAGGCACCTTCGTAATGTTTTCTTTCAACAAACATGTGAATGGTCTCTCCATAGGTGTAAATACCTGCTCTAACCACTTCACCATGTTCATCTTTTTCTACAACGGGCTCCATATACGATTTGGCACCTCTGCTTGTCGTCTCTTCATAAGCTTTTCTGGCATCTTCAACCCAAAGCGCAATAACTTTTACGCCATCACCATGCTTTACAATATGGTCATTTATTGGAGATTTACTGTTTAAAGGAGTTGTTAATACCAGACGAATTTTGTCTTGTATAAGTACGTAGCTTACCGAGTCTTTCGATCCGGTCTCAAGCCCCTTATAAGCATACGATTGAAATCCGAATGCCGTTTTATAAAAGTGGGCCGACTGCTTGGCATTTCCCACGTAAAATTCAACATAATCTGTTCCTAAAAGCGGTAAAAAATCTTGTGCTCCTTCGAATATTTTTTCTAATCCGTAGTTCACTGGTTTTATATCTTTGCTCATAATGTTTTGTTTTTTAAAATCTGTTTTTATTACCGCTTTTCGTAAAATTTTAAAGCGGATCAACTGTTATTGTATCCAGAGTTTCTTGATTTTCGTAATCTTCTGAATTATTAAATAGTGTATCTCTTTCAATTTCGAAATTTTCTTCTAGTTCAAAGTCATCCAAATTAAATCCACCAAAAGCTCCCGAACGTTTCATAGCGCCAAAGGATACGAGTATCCCAATAAAAACTAAGATGATTAAGCCATTAAAAATAATTGCTATAATACTTAAAAGTTTAGCCGTGGACACATTACTCTTCGTTTGTGGGGAATATGCTTCCGGGTTATTTCTATATATTTTTAAACTTTTACTGGCCAATATGAGACCTATAATTCCCATTATTAAAGGTACAATAGCCACTAATCCATAACAAAAACAGCCTGCAAAACTTAAAACAAGGGCTGCTATTCCTAAAATTAATGAGGCAGGATCTGCGGGTAAGTTACTTTCATTCATAGATTTGATCGTTTTATAAATTATTACCGGGCTAAATTAATGCATTTGGGTAATGCAGGTAATAACGTATAAAACTTTATCATTCCAACCACGATTTATAATAATCCTCATCGGCTATTTTCAAAGCTTCCTCGGTAACCATTAAAGGTTTGAATGTGTCAACCATAACGGCCAACTCATCGGTTTTTACCTGTCCAATGCTTCTCTCGGTAGCTCCGGGGTGCGGGCCATGTGGTATTCCGGCGGGATGCAATGAGATATGGCCGGCATCGATATCATTTCTACTCATAAAATCACCATCTACATAATATAATACTTCATCACTATCAATATTACTATGATTATATGGAGCTGGAATAGACTCTGGATGATAATCATACAAACGCGGTACAAAACTGCACACCACAAAGGCATCTGTTTCAAACGTTTGATGTACTGGAGGTGGTTGATGTATACGTCCCGTTATGGGTTCAAAATCATGAATTGAAAAGGCATAAGGATAATTATATCCATCGTATCCTACCACATCGAAAGGGTGTGACGCGTAAACCATTTCTATAATATCGCCTTGTTTTTTTACTTTTATTAAAAAGTCCCCGGATTCGTTATAAGTTTCTAACACTTCTGGTCTGCGAATATCTCTTTCGCAAAATGGAGAATGTTCCAATAATTGTCCAAACCAATTTCTGTATCGTTTTGGCGTATATATAGGTCTGTGAGACTCCACAATGAACAATCTGTTATCTTCTGTGTCGAAATCTATTTTGTAGATAATTCCTCTGGGAACCAATAGATAATCCCCATATTTAAAATCGAGATTACCAAGCATGGTTCTTAGCTTACCAGTTCCTTTATGAATAAAGATAAGCTCATCGGCATCTGTATTCTTATAAAAATAGTCTCTTGTAGAGGCTTTTGGTGCTGCAAGTATAATGGCACAGTCATTATTTACCAGTACTGTTTTTCTGCTTTCTAAATAGTCTTGTTCTGGTTTTACTTGAAACCCTCTAAACCGATATGATTTTATGTTATTTTTTAAGGCTATTTTTGGCGCTACACTATATTGTTTTCTTATTTCTTTTACTTGTGTAGGCCGTTGTTCGTGGTAACTGTTTGTGGACATACCGTCAAACCCAATAGTACCAAATAGTTGCTCGTAATATAAACTCCCATCGGGCTTTCTAAATTGAATATGGCGCTTATGCGGAATACTTCCTAATTTATGATAAAAAGGCATTGTTTCTAAAATTTTAGAGATTAAAAAATATAAAATTAAAAACGTAAAGTCTTAACCGTTAAACCGGTGTGTAAAGACAGTAATCATCCTGCTTATTCAGGATTCCTCTTGATAAGATAGTGTAAGAATGGTAGAAGTCCTTGCCAAAAAATTCTCATAACTACGCAAATATCGTGATTTTTTTTAAGTTTTAATAATGAACTCATTTAAAAGATTTTACCTGGAGACTTCTGGTGTGACGTGTTGAAATAAGAAAACCATGCGCTAAAACCAAAAGCCAACACTAAAAAACCAGATACCTTCTTTTTGTTCCGGAGAGTAACTGTATTTACCTTGAACCGGACCAATAAATGTATCGATAGCGTAACCTACACCATAGCCCTCATAAGCTGGTGGTAGAGAGATCCAATTGCCATTTTCGAAAAGATTATCTTCCACGTTAGCCCAGTTTCCTTCAAGCGTAAGGTGGTGATTCTTAAAAATCTCGTAATTCGCATTAAGAGCTAATTTGACATAGCTATTAGCTGTAAGAGAAATAAAATCGTAACCTGCAAAAGGAATAAAGTTATTTATGAGGTTCGTACCATATCCGCCCAGAGCAAAATCCAGGGACTGAGTTGATTTATCGCCCAATTTAAACCCGCCTTGCGTCTGTACATTAAAGGCCAATTTGTCTGATAAACTAAAGGCATATCCAATATCTGCCCGGGCTATTGAAAATTGTTTGAAATCTTCATTAAAACGGGAAGCATGAAGATACCAATGCACATCTCCATTAAAGTAAAATCCTCTTTTTGGAAAGTATTTATTGTCGTATGTATCTAGTTTTAGATTTCCAAAAACACTAAAGTAATCGGTGTTTTCGAACAAAAACTCCTCATCTGGATCCTCAGACAAAATGGTTGGAGACTTTACTTCAAAACGTTTATGCTCTGCTCCCAGGCTTAGCGCAAAATCTTTTCTAAATAAGGTTTGTACGTATAGCTGATTGGTTTGATCTTGTAGTTCTGCATCTACTTTATTTATTCCCGTTAAGGCAATGTCGTCCTCATCCAGTAATAATTCCGAGCTTATGTTTTTATGAAATTGGTTAAACCTGGATTTAAATCCAATACTCCAATAAAACCCTTTATCAATTAAATATTCAAAGTTGTATCTTACATTATCTCCCAGAATCACATCCAATGATGCAACGTCATTATTAAACAAAACATGATTTTTGGTTAAGTTTACAAGAACGGCACTTTTGTAAAGGTCGTCATAGTGGATGCCTCCTTTTAAAAACGTTCTGTTTTTTGTTTCAGTCAATGTAGCAAACAAATCAAACCGGCTCTCATCATGTCCTTCAGCCTTTTTTAACTCGTATTGAAATGAATCAAAGTTATTCGTAGCGACCAGGCTATTAACGCCTTTGGTAAAAGTCTCGTAACTTACTTTTTTTCCTAATTTTAACTTGAGTTTACCCATAATATAAGATCGGGTGTAGCTGTTTTCCCCTTTCAGCTCTATGGAATTGATGACAATACTATCCCTAACAGGTATTTTTATTTTGGGTTTTCCGGCTTCAATTTTATTGAGGCTTTTTAAAATTTCCACTTTCTCAATTGCTGCTTCTTTGCCTTTTTCTATAATCTTTGCTCCTTCTTTAAAGGATACAACGTTAAATTCTTTAATATCTGGTTTTATGTAAATATCGGTTTTAGGAGCTTTCTCCTCCATGGCTTTTATAGTCCTAAAATTATTTATTTGAAGTAATACCTCGGGTGCAGAGGTTAGTTTTTCCCGTCCTGCCAGACCATCCTGCACGTCCACTCCAATAATAAGATCTATACCTTTAGCTCTTAGCTCGTCTATAGGATAATTATTAACTACGCCTCCGTCGGTTAATATCTCACCTTTGATACTAACCGGTTGAAATATACTGGGTAACGCGCCGCTAGCCATAACAGATTGTACCAGATTTCCCCGCTCAAGCATCACTGCTTTTCCGGTTTCCATATTTGTAGCGATACAGAAAAACGGAATAGGTAACTTGTCAAATTCTTTTATATCGTTTACATGAAGTGTTAACTTTGAAAGTAAATTATACGTGTTTTGCCCTCGTGAAAGTGCTGAAGGTAACTTGATTTTAAAATCATTAAACGGAAGTTTAAGGGCATATTTCTCATCATTATCACGTTCATAAAAAGCCTTAGAATCTCGAGGTAAATTATCATTTATAATATTATCGAAATCGACCTTTTTAAAAATAGAATCCAATTGATTTCCCGAATATCCTGATGCATATAGCGAACCAATAATAGCGCCCATGCTGGTTCCTGCAATATAATCGATTTTTATACCTAAGCTGTCAATAACTTTAAGGGTACCTATATGGGCTAATCCTTTTGCACCACCACCACTAAGTACCAGACCAACTTTAGCATTATTGTGCGTTTCCAAATTTTGGGCAAGCCCATTAATACATGTGAAAATTATTATTAAAACTAAGAGGTCTTTCATTTATTATGATAATAATTATACACTTTTTCGGCTCTCGAGACACCTACAATATCTTCTAATTCGTCTAGTTTGGCATTAGCTATACGCTTCGCAGATTTAAAGTGTTTCAATAACTCCACAACTGTTTTTTCCCCAATTCCCGGAATGGTTTCCAATTCTGTATTTAACGCGCTTTTACTACGTTTATTTCTGTGATGTTCAATTCCGAAACGATGCGCTTCGTTTCTTAATTGCTGTATAATCTTTAAGGTTTCACTTTTTTTATCTAAATATAAAGGAATTGGGTCATTTGGGTAAAACAATTCTTCGAGGCGTTTGGCAATTCCGATAATTGCTATTTTGCCCCTGAGCTCTAAGGCATCTAAACTTTTTAAGGCAGAAGATAATTGTCCCTTGCCACCATCAATAATAATGAGTTGTGGTAATGGTTGTTCCTCGTCCAATAAACGCTTATATCTCCTGTACACCACTTCTTCCATAGATGCAAAATCGTCGGGACCTTCTACGGTTTTAATATTAAAATGCCGGTAATCTTTCTTACTGGGTTTCCCATTTTTAAAAACCACGCAGGCAGCTACCGGATGGGTTCCCTGAATGTTAGAGTTGTCAAAACACTCAATATGTCTAGGTTCGATAGACAGTTTGAGGTCTGCTTTCATTTGTGCCATTATTCTATTGGCGTGCCTATCGGGATCGACAATCTTATCTTGTTTAAAACGCTCCATTCTGTAATATTTCGCGTTTCTAAGGGACAGGTCTAAAATGTGTTTTTTATCTCCCAATTTTGGAACGGTTACCTTAATGTTTTCACCTAAATCTACATGAAAAGGAACATAAATCTCTTTAGATTTCGAGTGAAATCGCTGTCTAATCTCTGTAATAGCTAATTCCAATAGTTCCTGGTCTGTTTCGTCTAATTTCTTTTTTATCTCTAAGGTATGAGATCGGATAATGGATCCGTACGATAATTGTAAAAAATTAACATAACCATAACTTTCATCACTCATGATAGAAAATACATCGACATTGCTAATTTTGGGGTTTACAATGGTTGATTTGGCCTGATAGTTTTCTAAAACCTCTATTTTTTCCTTAATTTTTTGAGCCTCTTCAAATTGCATGCCCTCAGCAAATTGCTTCATTTGCATTTTAAATTGAGACAATGAATCTTTAAAGTTTCCTTTTAAAATTTCCCGTATGGCTTTTACATTATCATGGTACTCCTGTTCGGTCTCCAATCCTTCACAGGCTCCTTTACAGTTTTTCAGGTGATATTCCAGGCATACTTTGTATTTACCCGCTTCAATTTTAGTTTCAGATAGGTGATAATTGCAAGTTCTTAATGGGTAAAGTCCTTTTATTAATTCTAATAAGGTTGATACGGTTTTCATGCTGGTGTAAGGCCCATAATACTCACTTCCGTCTTTAAAAACGCGACGTGTAGAAAACACTCTGGGAAACCGTTCTTTTTTAATACATATCCATGGATAGGACTTATCGTCCTTAAGCATCACATTATAACGGGGCATATGCTTTTTAATAAGATTGTTTTCCAACAACAATGCATCGGTCTCCGTATCCACGACGATATGTTTAATTTTTGCAATTTTCTTTACCAGTACTCTGGTCTTTCCGCTATCGTGTGTCTTGGTAAAGTAAGAACTTACCCGTTTTTTTAAATTCTTCGCCTTTCCAACATACAGAATGGTGTCGTTGGCGTCAAAATACTGATACACACCCGGAGCATTCGGTAAGGTTTCTAATTGTATTGCAAGTGTGGGCATATCCATTAAATCAAAGGTATATTAAATTCTAGATAATGTAAAAATTCATATCCCTTTTTTAGTATATTGCGGTGTCTGTTCATGCCATTTTAATGAATATAGTTATTCTTTCTCGAAACCCTAGTTTGTATTCTACAGATCGTCTTGTTATTGAAGGCGAAAAAAGAGGACATGCCGTAGAGGTTATAGATCCTTTGAAATGTGACATCATTATTGAAAAGGAAAAGCCTACTATTTATTATAAGGACCGCTATTTAAATTATGTAGATGCCATTATTCCCAGGATTGGAACCTCTGCAACGTTTTACGGTTGTGCCGTGGTTAGACAATTTGAAATGATGAATGTATTTGCTTCGGCAACATCTGACGCCATAATAAGGTCAAGGGACAAACTAAGAAGTTTTCAAAGACTTTCTAAGGCTGGTATTGGTATGCCTAAGACGGTATTTACAAATTATTCCAGAGATATTGATAAGGTGATTGCTCATGTGGGTGGAACACCAGTCATCATTAAACTACTTGAAGGTACTCAAGGGTTGGGCGTTGTTTTGGCCGAAACTAAGAATGCCGCAGAGTCTGTTTTAGAAGCATTTAATGGGTTACAGGCTAGAGCTCTAGTTCAGGAATATATTTCTGAGGCAAAAGGTTCAGACATAAGAGCTTTAATTGTAGACGGGCATGTTGTTGGAGCGATGAAAAGACAAGGGAAGGAAGGTGAATTTCGTTCAAATTTACATCGGGGAGGTACTGCGGAAGTTATAAAACTTAACGAGGCCGAGTTAAAATTGGCTATGAAAGCTTCTAGAGTTTTAAAACTACCAGTTTGCGGCGTGGACATGCTACAATCTCAAAGAGGCCCTTTGCTTTTGGAAGTCAATTCTACTCCTGGACTTGAGGGCATTGAAACTGCCACAGGAAAAAATATTGCTAAAAGTATTATTACTTATATAGAAAGAAACAAGCATTAATGACCGATAATAATCATGATATATTGACTATTTTGGGGGTCTCTATAAAACCCGGAGAATATAAAGAAGCGAATATTGATGTGGCTAATTTACACACTTCGACACCTTTAAATTTACCTGTCATTATAGAACGCGCTAAAAAACCTGGGCCAACGGTGCTCTTTACTGCGGGGATTCATGGAGATGAGGTTAATGGTATCGAAATTGTTAGGCAGCTCATTGCTAAAGGGATTAATAAACCCAAATGTGGCACTATAATTTGCATTCCCGTTATTAATGTTTTCGGGTTTATAAATCTAAAACGTGAATTTCCCGATGGTCGAGATTTAAATCGTGTGTTTCCGGGAAGCTCTAATGGGTCTTTAGCCAGTAGAGTGGCCTATAAACTTATTCAGGATGTGGTGCCGCATGTAGATTATATTATGGACTTTCATACAGGTGGTTCAGGGCGGTTTAATGCTCCGCAAATTCGTATTGTAAAAGATGATGCTGAATTGGATATTTTGGCCAGGGTCTTTGGTGCCCCGTTTGTATTGTACTCTAAAAACGTAAGTAAGTCCTTTAGACATACCTGTTTTAATTTAGGGAAAACGTTACTGCTTTTCGAAGGCGGAAAATCTTTTCACATAGACGATTTGGTAACAAATTCTGGTGTTAATGGGGTAAAGCGTGTATTAGATCATTTGGGGATGCTCAATTCTAAATTTAAGGTGTCTACACCTAAAAAAGATGGTATATTTATAGTTGAAAGCAGGTGGAAACGTGCTAAATACTCTGGAATGTTTAAGGCAAATTCCAAAATAGGGTCTATGGTGCAAAAAGACGATGTTCTTGGTAATATTACAGATCCGTATGGTAAGTTTAACTATTTTGTTAAGGCAGATCATTCAGGATATGTTATTAATGTTAATGAAGCTCCAATTGTTTATCAGGGTGATGCTCTGTTTCATATTTCTACTAAACTGGCGAGTTAATGGCTTTTTTTAACTCGATCGCGATTTAAAGACTACTTTTCTGTCTGAAAAGACAGAATTAACAACTACTCATTTGTGCGAAAAATCGTTGAAATGTGGGTTTTTATCGATTAAAGGTATTTTTTATCGTTTATTTGTTAAATTAATGTTATGTTTAGGTCATAAAAGAATTAACATTCATCTCTCTAGTACCATGGTTCAAGTTAAAGTACCCCCGATACCAATTGATAGCAATATCGGATATGTGGAATTGAAGAACAACGATATTTACTTCTCTAAAGCTTTACTATCACACATTGGGAAATCTGCTAAAAACAAACAGATTACTCTTGATTACTTTATCAATACGCTTATTCATAAAGACGATAGTAATCAATTTAGAAATAATTACTATAGCTATATTAAGAATAATTTACCATTTAGACAAAGTATGCTCATACTTTGTAAAAAAGGGAAATACAAAGAGTTTGTTTGTACGACGAATCAAAACAATATCAATCTTAATAATACCACCTCTAAGTTTCTCTTTTTCAATAAGCGAAAACTTAAAACGAATAAACGAATAAATAAACACAAGTTTTATTACAAGGAAACAGCCGAAATGACTTCTGCAGGAAGTTGGTACGTAGATTTTGTAAAACGGAGAAGTTTCTGGGACCAACAAGCACGGAGGATTTTGGAATATCCTGAGGATTATAAACCGTCAATAAATAATGCGGCATTATATTATCCGAAAGAAGAATTTCAGCGAGCCAGAAGACTTTTTTATAAATGTTCTATTGGTAAACCCTTTGATACGGAAATTAAAATGCTAACTAAAAACAATCGTGAGTTTTGGGTTAGAGCTAAAGGCAAGCCCGTGTTTAACGATCAAAAAGAAATTATAGGAATTCGTGGTGTTTTTCAGGATATTGATGTCACCAAATCAAAAGAATTGAGCTTGCAAAGAACCTCTAATATTATTGCTTCACAAAATAAGAGGCTCTTTAATTTTGCTTATATTGTTTCACATAACCTAAGGTCGCATACCAGTAATTTATCTCTCATTGTAGAATTGATGAATGCTGCTAAATCTAATGAAGAAAAATTAGAGTTAATGAGCAGTATAGAGGATATTACATCAAGTTTAAATGACACGATAGAACATTTAAATGAGGTGGTCACGATACAAACCAGTGCCAACGAAAATAGGTCGCCTGTTACATTTAGCGAATCGCTAGAACATGTTAAGACCTCTATTGGACAAATAATTTCAAAACACAGAACAACGATACTCTCAGATTTTTCAGAAGTTGATGCTATAGACTATATTCCAGCTTATCTTGAGAGTATTCTTTTAAATTTAATTACAAATGCTATTAAATATAAACACCCCCAACGTGACCCGATTATAAAAATTGGGTCTTATGTTGAGAATTCCAGAACCGTTTTGGAAATAACGGATAACGGAATTGGAATTGATTTGGAAAAATTTGGTGGTAAACTCTTCGGAATGTACAATACATTCCATTACAACAAAGATGCTGTTGGAATTGGTTTGTTTATCACTAAAAATCAAGTTGAAGCATTAAATGGACATATAGACGTTTTTAGTGAGGTTGAAAAATTCACAACGTTTAAAATCACTTTTTGATATGAAAAATAAATTAGTAGAATTGGCTTGTATAATAGACGATGACGACATCTACATAAATCTGATTAAACGCATTATTGAAACTAAAAAACTTTGTGAGAATCTGATCGTCTTTAAGAACGGAAAACAAAGTTTAGATTATTTTGAAGCGTTGCTTCAAAACTTAGACTATGATAAGATTCCGGATATTATTCTTATCGATCTAAACATGCCAATTATGGATGGTTGGGAATTTATTGAACAGTTTACAAAAATTAAAAATAGATTTAATAAAGCCATTACGCTTTATGTTGTAAGTTCTTCGATAAATCCAGTAGATATTGACCGTGCAAAATCGTTAAACAGCATAAAAGACTATCTTGTAAAACCTGTAAAGATTGATCAGCTGGAGACTATTTTTAATGCTAGTGCTTAGAGGTCTTAAATAATATGCATTATTATTAATCTTTTGCTTTTCTTTGTCTTGAAAATTCTTGTAACTTTCCATAAAAGCCTGACGATTAATCATGATTAAGTCTGAATTACGAAAAAAGTACAAAACGCTTCGAAATGAGTTGTTAGATACTCAGGTTGATGATTTAAGTATGTCTATAGCAAATCAGGTCTTAAAACTTCCTGTTTGGGAGCGCATGTTCTATCACCTGTTTCTTTCTATTGAGGAGCAAAAGGAGGTAAACACAGATTATATTCTAAATATTCTATCGGGGAAAGATAAAAATGTTGTGATTTCGAAAAGTGATTTTAATACCGGACTCCTGTCGCACTTTCTCTTAACCGATAATACAAGAATTAAAAAGAATGCTTATAACATTCCGGAGCCGGTTGATGGAATCCCGATTGTGAATGAAAGTATTGATGTTGTTTTTGTTCCGCTTTTAGGTTTTGATGATGTTGGAAATCGAGTAGGGTATGGTAAAGGTTTCTACGATCGCTTTTTATCGGGTTGCAAACCCGAAACTATTAAAATTGGCTTGTCTTTTTTTGAGGCAGAAGACCATATTACAGATGTTTGCGAACATGATGTAAAATTGGACTACTGCGTAACGCCACATACAATCTATGCATTTTGATGTGTGTTTAGTTTAGTTATGGGATACGCTAAAACGTTACCACGTTACAGATGGTATGTGATAATCTAAGCTATTAGAGCGTAGCAGTGTTTTTATCATAGAAGTGTCGTGAGAATTATACCAAATTTACTTAAACAAAGGGATCGCAATGATAGCAAAGCGGTCTTCAAACACACAATACATGTTGAAATTTATTCCATGTCTGTCTTCTTAGGAAACGCCTTTCTATTAAAAACGATAAGCATAATGAACCCAGTGCTAATGGCAACATCGGCGACATTAAAAACGGGTTCAAAAAAAGTAAAATATTCTCCACCATAAAAAGGCACCCATTCGGGGAGGTAATTGTTGTACAATGGCAAGTGTAGCATGTCGACCACTTTCCCGTGAAGTAAGCTGTCGTACCCACCGCCTTCTGGTAAGAAGTTAGCGACCTGGTTATAGCTATTATCGAATAGTACGCCGTAGAATACAGAGTCGATGATATTCCCTAAAGCACCTGCAAAAATCAAAGCAATGGCTAAAATTAAAACCTTAGAGCCTTTGTTTTTCGTTACATTATAAAGCCAATAGCCAATACCGAAAATGGCAACGACTCTAAACAGTGTTAGTATGACCTTTGCTGTTCGGTCTGATATGAAAGATGTGAAATCGCTAATTTTTGTACCCCAGGCCATGCCATCATTTTCGATAAAGAATATTTTAAACCAGCTAAAGACTTCAATATTATCCTGAAGTTTAAAATGTGTCTTAATATATATTTTGCTTATTTGATCTATAAGTAAAATAATGACGATAATGAGGGCAGATTTTTTTAAGGACATAGTTTTAAAACAAGAGGCTGTCTAAAAAGTTTTAGAATTGTCATTTTAAGCTCAGCCGAAAAAACCTTAAGACCTTATACGTATGTGTTTAATTTCTAATAGATTCTTCACTTCTTGCCCGTCCGGTAGGCGGGCGTTCTGAATGACGTTTTTTAGACAGCCTCTTAAATATTTAATTAATATTTACTGCATGTTTTTAGCTTCAATGCTTAAGGTCGCATGAGGTACTAATTTTAAGCGTTCTTTATTGATAAGCTTTTTAGTTACGCGGCAAATACCGTACGTTTTATTTTCAATTCTAATCAACGCATTTTTAAGATCACGAATAAACTTCTCTTGTCTAATTGCTAACTGTGAGTTCGATTCCTTGCTCATAACTGCACTACCTTCATCAAACGCTTTAAATGTAGGTGATGTGTCTTCGGTTCCATTATTGTGGTCGTTCATATACGCACTCTTAATAAGGTCCAGGTCATGTTGTGCTCTTTCTATTTTCTCGGTAATTAACTCTTTAAACTCGGCTAAATCTTTATCAGAATATCTTACGTTTGCGTCTTTACTCATAATTTCAATGTTTTTGGATAAACAATTTGGTATTTATATCATCAAAAGTAATTTCAATACCATTTTCTAAGCTATCAATAATTTCAAGTTCGTCGGTTAGTGTTTCTGTTTTAATATACGCCATATTTGCATGGACTGCATGCACAACATGTTCATCTTTTTGAATCATGACATCAATTCTATCTGTGACCTCAAATCCTGAGTCTTTACGGAGGTTTTGTATGCGATTGATAAGTTCTCTCGCGATACCTTCTTTTCGTAGGTCATCAGATATGGTAACATCTAGAGCAACAGTTAATGATCCTTCATTAGCAACCAACCAACCTTCAATATCTTGTGATGTAATCTCTACATCTTCAAGCTCTAAAGTAACATTTTTTCCATTAATTTCAACATCTAAGCAGCCATTTTCTTCAATTTTTTTAATATCATCAGAATTGAACGCTTTTATAGCATTAGCAACACCTTTCATTTCTTTACCAAAACGTGGGCCAAGTACCTTAAAATTAGGCTTTATCTGCTTTACTAAAATATCTGAAGCCTCTTCTAAAAGCTCAATGTCTTTAATGTTTACTTCATGTTTAATTAAATCTGATACGGCTAATATTTCCTCTTTTTGCTGAGGATTATTAACTGGAATCATTATTTTTTGAAGTGGCTGACGCACTTTTATTTTTTCCTTTGCTCTTAACGATAAAACTAATGATGATATTGTTTGGGCATTTTCCATTTTGCGTTCTAAACTTTTATCAACATATGCCTCATTATAAACAGGAAAATCTGCCAGATGTACACTTTCAAACAATTCTTTCTTGCTAACGGCATTTAAATCCATGTACAATTTATCCATAAAGAAAGGGGCTATAGGTGCTCCTAACTTGGCAATGGTGAGCATACAGGTGTAAAGTGTTTGGTATGCCGAGATTTTGTCTTGCTCGTAATCGCCTTTCCAGAAACGTCTTCTACTTAATCGCACAAACCAGTTACTTAAATAATCCTGGGTGAAATCGGAAATAGCACGTGCTGCCCTCGTAGGCTCGTAATCTGCATAAGCCGCATCTACTTTATTGATAAGGGTGTGCAACTCAGACAAAATCCAACGATCTAACTCTGGTCGCTCTGCAATGGCTATATCGGGTTCGGAATAATTAAAGTTATCCAGGTTCGTATACAATGCGAAGAATGAATAGGTGTTGTAAAGCGTTCCAAAAAACTTGCGCTTTACTTCTTCTACACCATCGATATCGAATTTTAAGTTATCCCAAGGGTTTGCATTGCTTATCATATACCAACGTGTGGCATCGGCACCATAATTTTCGAGGGTCTCAAAGGGGTCTACAGCATTGCCTAAACGCTTAGACATTTTTTGTCCGTTCTTATCTAAAACCAATCCATTAGACACCACATTTTTATAGGCAACAGAATCGAAAACCATAGTAGCAATAGCATGTAGGGTATAGAACCAACCGCGGGTTTGATCGACGCCTTCTGCAATAAAATCGGCAGGATAGGTTTTACCGTCATCAATCAAATCGGCATTTTCAAACGGGTAGTGCCATTGCGCGTAAGGCATGGAACCAGAATCGAACCATACATCAATGAGATCACTTTCACGGAACATCTTTTGACCCGATGGTGACACGAGTACAATCTCATCTACAATATTTTTATGAAGATCGATCTTGGCATAATTCTCTTCTGAGTTGTTTCCAACCTCGAAATCTTCAAAAATATCTTTGGCTAAAACCCCGGCTGCAACGGCCTTGTTCATTTCAGATTTTAAGGCTTCAACAGATCCAATGCAAAGTTCCTCTTTACCATCTTCGGTTCTCCAAATAGGTAGTGGAATTCCCCAATACCGCGAACGTGATAAATTCCAATCGTTAGCATTTGCTAACCAGTTACCAAAACGTCCTTCTCCGGTACTTTTAGGCTTCCAGTTTATGGTGCTATTGTGGGCAAACATAGTATCCTTAACGTCGGTTACTTTAATAAACCAGGAGTCTAACGGATAATAAAGAATGGGTTTGTCGGTTCTCCAGCAGTTCGGATAACTGTGCTTATATTTTTCAACCTTAAAGGCTTTATTTTCTTCTTTTAATCGAATGGCAATCTCCACATCAACAGAGCGCTCTGGAGCTTCACCGTCGTTGTAATATTCGTTTTTAACATACTTGCCGGCCAGTTCCTTCATCTCTGGCCTAAAGCGTCCTTGTAAATCTACAAGAGGTACTAAATTGCCATTTTCATCTTTCACCAACATAGGTGGTATTTCGGGTTTGGCTTGCTTAGCAACCAGGGCATCATCGGCACCAAAAGTTGGTGCGGTATGTACAATTCCTGTACCATCTTCGGTGGTTACGAAATCCCCCGAAATCACTCTAAAAGCATCTTCTGGGTTATCGTGAGGTAAGGCATACGGTAGTAACTGCTCGTAAGCGATGCCTACTAAATCTTTTCCAACAAAGGCTTTACCGACATAAAACGGAATCTTTCCTGTCTTGCCGGCAGGCAGGTTGTCTCCTGCTTTAAAGTTTGATAATTCTGATTGGTCTTCAACCTGAACGAACTTGCCCGAAAACTGATAACTTACTAATTTCTTAGCCAGAACCACTTTTATGGGCTCGAATGTATATTGATTAAAGGTTTCTACTAAAACATAATCGATTTTAGGACCAACGGTTAAGGCAGTATTACTTGGCAGAGTCCACGGTGTCGTTGTCCATGCTAAAAAGTGAATATCGCCTTCACCTTGAAGAACCTCTGGTAAGGATTCTTGTTTGGTTTTAAACTGCGCAACAATGGTAGTGTCTGTTACATCCTGGTATGTTCCAGGCTGATTGAGCTCATGCGAACTCAGTCCCGTTCCAGCTTTTGGCGAATATGGTTGTATGGTATACCCTTTGTAAAGCAGCTTTTTATTATAAATCTGCTTGAGGAGCCACCACACACTTTCCATGTATTTAGGTTCGTAGGTAATGTACGGATCGTCCATATCGACCCAATACCCCATTTTTTGTGTGAGGTCATTCCAAACATCGGTATAGCGCATTACGGCTTTACGGCAAGCCGCATTATAATCTTCTACCGAAATGGTTTTACCTATATCTTCTTTGGTAATTCCCAATTCTTTTTCCACACCTAACTCAATAGGCAAGCCATGGGTATCCCATCCAGCTTTACGTTTTACCTGGTAACCCTTCATGGTTTTGTAACGCGGAAAAATATCTTTAATAGCACGCGCTAATACATGATGTACTCCGGGAAGTCCATTCGCAGACGGCGGACCTTCATAAAATACATAAGGTTCGTTACCTTCTCTTGTAGAAATACTTTTTTCGAAAATGTCATTTTCTTGCCAATATTGCAGTACTTCTTTTGCTACATTTGATAAGTCAAGTCCTTTATATTCAGGAAATTTAGTGCTCATTTACTCTATGTTCTAATAAGGAAGCGAATTTAAGCAATTTTGAGAAAAATATGATGATTAATTTGAAGAGAATTGTAGATTTTATCAAGTATTAACCTTTATTTAAACAATCTGAAATAAAGAGGTCTTTTAGAGTTAATTGCAGCCTTTTCATGTACATGGGGTTTTTAAAGATATTTTTATACCAACTGGTAAAAACCGTCGAAAAAGTTTATTTAACATGGTAGTGAAACGGCATGGGATGGGGTGATGGTTCACGGGGTATCTTATGTCGTGGTATATCGACAATTGGTCGTGGATATTGAATTCTGATTTGACAGGCTGAAAGTCAAATACGTATTCATGGCTAGTTACAGGCCGAAGGGCTGGCAAGTGTTGATATGACAAAGCATTGTTTTTCAGTAGTATTGCAATGATTTGTTAGTTGAAATTTAAATCGAGTTTTATAGGTTAAACCGTAAATCACGTTACACCAGTTTTATGAGCGTGCAGGGGGGTAAGTGTCCCTTTTGTTAGAAAAATTATAGTGAGAAGCGTATTGTTTTTCAAGGTGTACCCGCATAACAATACGGAGAGCGCTTAAATTTTTCTTTGTACCAAGTCTTATAATGAGAGTTCTATAAGTCTGTAAAAACAAAAGGGAATGGCTTACGTTTTAAACATGCAAACCTATATTATTCGTTATCCGTATAAACGATATCGTTTGCAGCAATGCTTAATTGTATGTTTTTAATAATGAGATCTATAGGTGTAGCATGTCTATGGCTCATATAGTGTGCGGGAAGGGTATTAAAAAAAGCATCGAATTCTGTGGACAACAGGGCGTCTGTTATCGTGTTATAGGTATGTTCTGCATAGATAATTCCTATAATGGTTAATCCGGTTTTGCAGTGTGTTCTAACCTGTTTCTTAAGATCCGTTTTGTCTATAAGTACGATGAGCAATGCCAATTTAACATAGTAAGACAGTGTCGTATTTTGAGCTGGCTGTGTGGTTTTGGTTTGTAGCATAGTTTAAATTTAATGAGGGTTAATATGTTGTCGCATGTGCTAGAGGGGCATAGTGGAATCTGGTATCTCGGCCTCTTATGAGTTCGTCATTTAGAGTCTCGTGTAAAGCGCTTTATAACACAAGGAGCTAACCCGTAATAGCCATTAATACGAAAAACAAAAAGGGTCTGCAACGATAAGAAACCTGCACTGGGGATCGTGAGCTGGTTTACTTATCGTCTCCTTGCAAAAATGACCTGTTTTCTATTTGGAGACTCTTAGCGATAGCTTCAAATATTTTATACGAAGAATCGCAAACATATATAATTATAACAAATGTAGTAAAATATTTCACTTGCGCACGATCGAACGCGTTCTTTTTAAAGAAACCTTATTTATTTGTTAAGATGGCCCAAATAAACTACATAATTTGCGCATATATTTACAGGAGTTGGATTGAGGAATATAAATCTCAACGTGCTTTTGCTCTAGATCATAATATTGAGGAAAGTATTGTACGTAAGATTAAAAAGACTGCAAAGCAAAAGGATAAAATGGATTACAATATCCCGGTTAAAACGCTCATGAAAATCTGCGAATCCCGCGACATCAAACTATCAGACTTTTTTAAAGACGTTGAGGCCTGGAGCCAGTCATTTTGAAACCTAATATCTTTATAGAACCCGATATGCTTTGGTGTTAACCAAGCCCTTACCTTTAAAAATTGTTTTGCGAATACATCTAAAAACAACGTTTCTAAGTTAGTTTTTACCACCCTTATTAGATCTCATATTGTTATAAATAGAAAGTCCCACCGAGGCGGGACTAAAGACTTTTGTCTACGGCATATAGCCTTATTGTAATAAGATTAAGATTTAGAATATTTTTCTATGTCACAAATGTAGTAAATAATTTTCATACAAATTACAGAATACCGTAAGAAAACTACTTTTTAATTTTAATACATTTAGACACTAAACAAAAAAGCGAACAATGTCAAGAATTTTAGGAATAGATCTGGGGACCAATAGTATAGGTTGGGCGGTAATAAATGACACGCATCATAAAATAGAAGGTATTGGGAGTCGTATTTTTCCAATGGGAGTAGATAATTTGGGAGAGGGCGATAACGAAATGTCAAAAAATGCCAGTAGAACGCAAGATAGAGGAACAAGGCGGCAGTTTTATAGAAAGTGTTTAAGGAAGAAAGAACTTTTAAAAGCGCTTTCAAAATATAATATGTGTCCTTTAAAAGATGAGGATTTTGAGATTTGGAAAAAAACAAAACAGTTTCCAGTCGATACGTTATCGTCATGGTTTGCGTTAAATCCCTATGAGTTAAGACACAAAGCTTTACACGAAAAACTATCTTTAGAAGCCTTAGGTAGGGTTTTTTATCATTTAATACAACGTAGAGGGTTTTTAAGTAATAGTAGAAAGGGCGGAACAGATGATGGTGCTATTTTTAAAGGAAACCTTAAAGAAGGAAAAATAGGGATTACCGAAACAGCAGAGCATCTTAAAGAAAAAACATTGGGAGCGTACTTGTTTGAAATCTATCCCAAAGAATATGAGCCTTTTCAAGGTGGTAAAGCGCGTATAAGAAACAGGTATACAACGCGTAAGATGTATGTCGATGAATTTGAGCAAATCTGGGAAAAACAAGCGTCTTATCATGATGTATTAAACCCGGACCTAAAAACACGTCTTGGAGGCAGAAGGTTAGATCATTATAAAGAAGATGGTATTTTGTTTCATCAACGCCCATTGCGTTCTCAAAAACATGTGGTTGGTAACTGCTCTTTAGAACCCACAAAAACCAAATGCCCTATTAGTGCGATTATTTTCGAACAGTTTAGGGTTTGGCAATGGGTAAATACCGTAGAATCTAATGGTGTTAAGATAAGTCTGGAAGACAAACAGAACATTGCAGATTTTTTGTTTTCTGTAGAGAAACCAGCTTTTAAAAGGATACGAAAAGTTATTGGCAAAGCAAGTGCAGAATTTAAGTTTAATTATAAAGACGATGATAAAGTAGTTGGTACGTATACGATTTCCAGTCTATCGAATAAAAAATACTTTGGTGCAAAATGGTTTGATTTCACCTCAAAAGAACAGGATGATATCTGGCATGTATTGTATTCTTTTGATAGCAAATCAAATCTTAAGGCGTATGCAATTAAGAACTGGGATTTTACCGAAAAACAGGCCGAAGCTATTTCAGAGTTCAATGTTAAAGCTGGGTATGCCAATTTAAGTAGAAAAGCCATTAGCAATATACTGCCTTTTTTAAAACAAGGCTATACTTACGATGTGGCGGTGGTTATGGGCGGTATACGGAATGTTTTTGGCAATACCTGGCAAAACAACTCTTTGGATATAAACCAAAAACAATTAGAACTTATAGATAATGTAGAAGACATTGTACGTTCTAAAAAAGAAGGCGGTTTTATCGATGTTATTAAGAACATTCTGCGCAAAGATTTTGGGTATGACGAGGCGCAATTAAAGAAATTGTACCATCATTCGGCTAGTATTCGAAATGGAGATATATTAAAGAAATTACCTTTAGGAAGGGAGGCCGACAAAGAAATTCAATCCATTAGAAATCCAATTGTTACTACAGCACTTTTCGAATTGCGAAGACTGGTTAATGAGTTAATAGATACCTATGGATCTATGGATGAAATATGGGTGGAAATGGCGCGAGATTTAAAATCGTCTAAATCTAAACGCAATCAAATTAGAAAAAATCAAAAACGCTTAGAGGGCGAAAATGATAGAGTAAAGAGGGAAGTTGAGAAATACACACGTGTAACCCATGAGTCTATTTTAAAATTTAAACTCTGGGAAGAATGTAAAAAAACCTGTCCGTATACAGGTGAAGCCATATCTATAGCCGACCTGTTTTCGGGAGCGGTGCAAATAGAGCATATCCACCCATGGAGCAGGTCTTTAAACGATAGTTTTGGAAACAAGACCTTGTGTTGGGCAGACGAGAATAGAAAAAAAGGGAATAAAACCCCCTTCGAGTTTTATGGAGGCGATGATGCCAATTGGACTCGAATTAAAGAACGGGCTTTAAAATTATTTTCAGATACCAAAGCATACCCCAACGCATATCAAAAATTTAAACGATTTGTCCAGAAAAATTTCGATGATGATTTTACTTCCAGACAGCTAAACGATACACGTTATATAAGCAAAGAAGCCAAAAATTATCTATCTAAAATATGCGAAAAGGTATCGGTTTCTCCGGGACAGGTAACGTCTAATTTACGGCAAAAATGGGGGTTAAACCATGTGTTAAATACCGAAAATGCTAAATCCCGAGAAGACCATCGCCACCATGCCGTAGATGCTTTAGTTATGGCTTGCACCAGAAAGAGCTATGTCCAGGAATTATCGAAATGGAATCGGTATAACCGTAAACCCGAATTAAAAGCATTTCCCGTGCCCTGGCCAACCTTTAGGTATGATGCCGAACAAGCTGTAAATGGTATTTTGGTGTCGCATAAGCGAGCAAACAAAGATATTACAGTGCGAACACACGTTACAGAAAAACATGGAAAGAAATACCGAAACAAAGGTGTGGCAGCCAGAGGGCAATTGCATAAAGATACTGTTTTTGGCAAGCGTACAGCGCCGTTTGGGGAGGAGGCTTTTCATATACGCAAGTCTATAGATAGTTTAACCACTTCGAAGCATATAGATAAAGTGGTAGACGAAGCCATTAAACTGCTAATATTAAAGCGTATTCAAGAATTAGGAGGTTTTGAGAACGGAAAAATACCTGCAAATACTTTTTTTATTACCGACGAGCATGGTGTTAGGCAGCCACAAATATTTTTACCGAATAAAAAGGGTGATCCCGTACCTGTTTTAAGGGTAAGAATGAAGGAAAACTTTAGTGGAGCCGAACCTTTAAAAGAGGGTGTAAACCAATGGGTTAACCCGAGAAATAACCATCACGTTTTAATCTATAAAGATGAGCAAGATAATTTAAAGGAAGATGTGGTTACTTTTTGGACTGTGGTAGAACGAAAAAGACAAGGTAGCTCTATGTATCAACTACCTGCCGGAGGTAAAGATATGGTAACGACTTTGCACATTAATGATATGTTTTTATTAGGGCTGGATGAAGATGAAGTTAACTGGGAGCATCCAAATTATGAGGTGCTAAGGCAGCATTTGTATAGGGTGCAGAAATTTTCTTCTGGAGACTATTATTTTAGAAAACATCAAGAAAGCTCTTTGAGCGGAGAATTGGGTGAAGCTTATCAATACATTAAAAATTTTGGTTCTGGCAAAACCGGTTGGCTTACGTTTAACCCAATAAAAGTGAAAATTTCGGCTTCAGGGAAAATAACGAAAGCTTAATCCTGATTGCAATTTAAAGTTCTTTGACATATGATTTAGAAAACACGATATTAATGATGGCTTTATACATTCAAACGGAATCGTTGTAGTTTGATTAAGATTTAGAAAACACGATATTCCTCTCTGCCGCTTATATATTTGTCACTAGGTTGTAGTTTGATTAAGATTTAGAAAACACGATATTCTAAAGGTGTTTACATCGATAGTGATAAAGGTTGTAGTTTGATTAAGATTTAGAAAACACGATATTGCAAATAGTGGTTACATGGTCGTTTCTGATGTTGTAGTTTGATTAAGATTTAGAAAACACGATATTTCTATAATTATCTAACCGTGCCTAGAGGTGGTTGTAGTTTGATTAAGATTTAGAAAACACGATATTAACCTGTCCCGAAGGAACTACTGGAGACTGGTTGTAGTTTGATTAAGATTTAGAAAACACGATATTGTAAATTATAATCTTTATGAACATTAATTAGTTGTAGTTTGATTAAGATTTAGAAAACACGATATTGCATTTAAACACTCGTTAAATAGTACTGGAGTTGTAGTTTGATTAAGATTTAGAAAACACGATATTGTTGTGTTAGACTATAATGAGCATCATGCTGTTGTAGTTTGATTAAGATTTAGAAAACACGATATTAGTGGTTTTGTTACCTACTAATAGTCAATAAATTACATGAATATATCGTTATTAAAAATGCCTCTTTTTTGTTGTGATACGGCAAGATTGAGGCATTTTTTTGTTTAAAACAATTCCAGCTGGGTAGGCGTAGGCTCTTTTGGGGTTGCTACGCGGCCCCAAAAATTCATCATATTACCAAATTGTTTATCGGTAATTCTTAAAATACTTACTTTACCAAACGGCGGGAGTAATCGTTTAATTCGTTTTTCATGTACATCGGCACTTTCGCTACTGGCACAGTGCCTTATATACACCGAATATTGCATCATGGTAAAGCCGTCTTTTAGAATGTTTTTTCTAAAACCCGCCGCATTCTTGCGGTCTTTAGCCGTTTCTGTTGGTAAATCGAAAAATACAAATAACCACATAACACGATAGCCGTTTAGTTCCATAACCTGGGATACTTAATTTTTTTGCGCGTTCCCAAATAACATTGCTGTAACGAACTGGCCGTTTTTTGAAGGGCCACCATTAACGGGCTTTTTTCGTCTTTAAAATAAACGGTTCGGGTTAAGGTTTCCAGAAGTATGGCTTTTATTTCGGTATGTAGTTCTTGTGCATCATAATGTTGTGTTATGGTATAAACGGCTTCGTCTATAATGGGTCTAAGGGGTTCCATAATATCATCTGCCAGGGCAAAGGCATTGTACTTGTTTTTATGATGAATCCCTAAAGTGTTTAACAATCCGCTACCAGATAAGGCCCTGGCTGTAGCTGCCCTTAGAATGGCATAGCCATAGTTTAAAAAATTATTGGGATAGCTTCCAAACCGTTCGCGTTTAAACGGGCCTTCAAAAAACGATTTCCAATAGAAATTTGCTGCAACGGCTTCCATATTAGAGGTATCACCACTTAATACTTTGCTTGCTAAAAACTCGAAGGTGTTTTTCGATGTTGTGATGCGTTCCAAGAGGATGCCCTGATTTTTAATTTTCTCCTTAATGGTTTGCTGCCATAACTGTTTTTTTAACGGCATGCTAGCGTTTATCTGGTGTTTAAAGAGTTCCTGTTGTATGTGGTGGCTGTTTAAATTTAAAAACATACCATGTGGTAAATGGGTGGTGTTACAAATAATTAAAGCGGTATTATTTGCAATAAGTAAATTCATGGCCGGAATGCTTATGTATATCTCTGGGTTATCTATCACCATAAACCCAATATCTTCTATGGGAATGGTTTTATTTCTTGTTTGAGATGAAATAACCAACTGCTCGTACTTCGTGGTGATTGAACATCTATTGGAGAAAAGCAAGGTCTTTTTAAGCATTGTAATTGATATTAATCTGCTAATAAGGATATTAAAAATTACGGACAAGGCCTTGTGGTTTTCCGTAAAGGCCGAATAGTAGTGTTTTTTACATCAATACCTTGAACTATAAGAAGAGGAGGAATCATGTTTTAATTATTTACCGTAGTTTTGATCTCTTAATGAACCTTAGAACATCACAGGTATTATGACTCAGTTCGATATGCTATTCTACGCCGTTTTTACACGGTATAAGCCTAAATACAAACAAAAGGCAAATACCATTGCCGTAACCTATGTGTCGGTTTTACAATGTTTATTAGTATTGCTTTTGGGTGTTTTCTTTGCAGGTTTTTCAAGACAAATGCATATGAATACCATGTCCCAGGAAAACGCCTGGGGGGTGTTTGTTGCCATATCTGTGTTTATCTTTTTTAAAAACTGGATGCTATATACAGGCAAAAAACGTATGATGATACAGGCGAAAATGAACAAAAGAAAAGCACCGGAGTATAGCTTATGGCTACTGTGGGTGCTTCCGATAGCTGTTTTAGGGCTTGCTTATGTGCTGTTTCAGGCGACTTAAATTAAATTCCCGGCACTAAACGTCAAATCCTGAAGATCCATACCTAAATTTCAAACGCCAGATCCCGAACGCTTAACTTCCAACTTCTGGCTTCAAACTTTAAGAGCCATTTCGCTGTGTTATGGATCTAAGATCGGGGATTGGAAAGCATCTAAGTGGTTTTAATGATGAACCCCGCCTTTTTTTCCGATAAAATCGGAGTTTAGGGTATTTGAAACTCCAAGAACCGATCCATCGACAACTTGTTGGATAAGCTCGCGATTAGGAGGCGTCTCTTCGGGAGTCGTGTTACCAAGCCTTCTTTTTTGTTTTTTGGTTAGGGCATCTTCATTACCGCTAAATTTGTGCCAATCGGTATGCCAGGTATAACCCTCTTGAAACGATTTTGTTAGAATTATTTGTCCGTTAGCTCCATCAACAATTTCTGCAAATATTTTAAGCGTCGTATAACTCTCTTTTCTATAATAGGTCACACTTGCTTGTACGGTTTTTGTGATGTCTTTGCCTTCGGCGTCTTTTTTACCGGTAGGAATGTCTCTTTCGTATGTTGCCTTTTCAGATGTTGGGTTTTTGTGATTTACCATAATATTACTCACAGAGAGGTTAACACGAAAGTCAGCGGGCTCACCTTCAGATACTAAGGCGATATGACGCATATCTTTTCGTTGGGTGTAGGGTAAGATTTGCTCCTTAATCATCATTTGTAACGATTTATCCAGACTTTTATATGTTGATGATTTAAGGTGTTCTGGATGAACAGCAATGGTATAGACCGATTTGTCTACAGCTTCGTTTTCCCTTTGGAAAGCGTCCTTGTATTCTTTATCATAGATTCGTGCTATGGCATAGTAAGAGCTCACTTTTTTCCAGTCCGCTTTTGTAACAGCCTGAGTTTCTTTTTGGATGGCGAGGTCGTAATAATAGGGCGCAATAGATTTTCGGGTCGTGTTATAATCTGTTTTGGTTTGATCCAGAGTTGTTTTATTGAACGCTATAACGTTGTAATCTATTGGTGTAATCGATGAGGTCTTTATATGGTTTAAATCTTTTAAATAGTCTAAATATGTAATGTAGCGCAACTGTGTTTTAGCCTTTTTGATAAAATCTTGCTGCTTAATCGCTTGAGTGATACTATCTATTTTAAGCCCAACTTGTGTCATAACATCGTTGGTTAATTCTGGTGTAAATACTTTTTTATAGCGCTTTATTTTACCCTTTTTCTTTAATGTTGAAAAACCCAGAAATAAATGATGAAGTGCTAGCTCCTTGTTGCCATGTTTTATATTTCGTTTGGCTAACGATTTATGTCTTGCTGAACCTATACCAGATTTGATGTATGATTTAAAATGCCATCTATTTGGATGATCTTTAAACGATTTGTTTAATATGAGTTGCATTTTTTCATCACCCTGAAAGCTTGCTTGAGCGTTGGAGTGTTGAAAAGATAGAAAAACTACTAGAAGGAAAAATGAATTGAGGGACTTCATGATGTTTGTATTTAAATGTTAAGAAAATTTTTAACGAATAAATAAAACTTCTCACAATATGTAATACGGGTACCCGTAATGCTAATGTCTTAACTGTACTGTTATTTAGTTGGCATTCATATGAAATAAAGTTGTACAATTTGTATAATTTGTGTATTTTTGAGTTATAATAAAAATTTAAATGCATGTAAAAATCATTGAGGTAGAAACCAAATCCAGTATTAAATCTCAAATTTATTTAGTAACTAAAAACAAGTCAAAATTGCCTTCTATGCATGAAGGTTGGAGGTTTAACTTTAGTAAACATTCAAAAGTAAAAGATTACAAAACTTATATACTAACAACCAATAAAACGCCAGAAATTATAGAGGGATGTTTAATAATAAATACTAACAGTCCAAACCAAGTTTATATGGCGTTTGTAGAAGTTGCTCCGCATAACAAAGGAGATGAAAAAAAATATGATAGGGTTGCAGGTTGTTTAATTGCTTTTGCTTGCAGACAGAGTTTCATCAATGACAAAGAAGGTTATCTTGCTTTTGATGTACTAGAAGAGAAAAAGGAAAATGAAACAAAACTAATGAAGTTGTATCATCAAAAATACAATGCTGTGAAATTAGGCAATTCAACAACCATGATTATTCTGCCTGAGGGTAGTGAAAAACTCATCAACGAATTTTTAAAATAAAGGATTATGAAGACTGTCGAAATCTTACCTAAAGACATTTGGAATGATGAAAAAATTAATGATATAAATGAATTCATCAAAAATCATTCTGATAATCAATCTAAAGAGAGAAAAATTAGAAACAAGCTGCTATCTATTCAGTATAAACTGGAAGATTATATAGAAAAAGATCATATTAAAGAACATGAAGTTCTTAATATATTGGATTTTGTAAAAATGTACCTAAAAGCATTAGATATCACAAAAAGAGATTTGGCTAAATATTTTGGAATGCGAGATAGTAATCTTCATAAATATTTAACTGGAAAGAGAAAATTAAACCCAGAAATTGTATTAAAAATTAGTTCGTTTTCTCGAACAAAACCTGAATACTGGTATAGAGTTCAAGTTAAAAATGAAATCGTAAAATTAAAGAAGGAGAATACAAAGGACTATGACAAGTATGACTATAAAAAGTTATTGTCTATATAAAAACCAACTGTTTGTCATGTCGAAATGAGGCACAATGGAGACATTTCATCATCCTTGTTCTCACTGTTATGTGATTTCTCAAAGCTTTCGAAATGGCAAGGTTTATCTATTAAAATATTTTGAAACTCGAATTATTAATTTGTAATATATCGAGTTATTTAAAAGACACACAAGTCTTAATTATAACCACTAACAAACTATGTTCACTTCTTAAAGATCGCATAAACCGGAAAGTGGTCACTGTAGCCCCCTTGATACTTTTTGCCGACATAGGTTCTAAACGGGGTGCCTTTATATTTACCTTTAAAGAGCTTTAAGTAGTCTTCGTCGAAGATATTAGCTGTGCTAAATTTAAACTCATCTCGGGTGCTTTCAAAAAAGTTGGTAGAAAACAAAATTTGATCGAATAGGTTCCATTGTCTTTTATGATTCGTTGTACCTCTGTTGTAAGACCGTAGCGTTTCCATAGGGTTATACAAACCAAAATCGTTAACGAGTCGTTTAACACTCGTGCTAGAGGGGTCGTCATTAAAATCACCAATAACAATAATTTTAGCATCGGGATTATCATCACGAAGTGTTGTGATAATATCACTCACTTTCTCGGAGGAAATCATACGTTTATGTTCAGTTTCCTGCTGACCTTCCCGTCTGGAGGACCAATGGTTTACAATCACATGAATTTCTTCTTTATCCAGAAACCCGGAAACCAGTAGAATATCGCGGGTGTAATCTGGAGTATCATTATCATGCGATAATTGGATGGTAAAGGTTTCAGAAGCGATCACTTCAAAAACGTCCGGGTCGTACAGGAGTGCCACATCAATCCCACGCTCGTCCAATGAATCGTAATGAATATAATCGTAATGACACTTTTTGAGATGTTCAGACTGAATTAAATCTTCAATAACAGAAGCATTCTCTACTTCGGCAAGTCCTACCAGCGCTGCGTGTTTCCCGGTTTCGTGCCGTCCTATATTGGAGATGGCAAAGCCAAGTTTTTTTACCTTTTTTTCGTAACGCTTCGGCGTCCATTTTTTAGGTGAATCCGGCAAAAAGTCCGTGTCGTTAACGTACTTGTCGTTGGTGATATCAAATAGGTTTTCAAGATTATAAAAAGCAACGGTTTGTAAATCGTGGCGAACCTTAATGTCGTGGTTAGAGTTTGTCATAAATCAAAAATATAAAAATTTAGTCAGGCTTTTGATTTACATGAATTTTGAATTTAAATTTAATGATAAATCGAGGTGGTATAGACCTAAGGTTCCATCAATAAATGGTCTTTTATGACTAAACTGAGTACAAATGTGTAACTTTGTCGTTATGATTGAAAAGAAGAATATTACTTTAGAAAAAGCTGTTTTAATTGGTGTCATTACCAGAGACCAGGATGAGGAAAAATCTAGGGAGTATTTAGATGAACTGGAATTTTTAACATTTACAGCCGGAGGCCATGTGGTGAAGCGTTTTACCCAAAAAATGGAGATGCCTAACCCAAAAACATTTATAGGTAGTGGTAAGATGGATGATGTAAGGCGATATGTTGAGGATAACGATGTTGGGACTGCTATTTTCGATGATGAGCTTTCTGCTGCACAGGAACGTAATATTAGCAAGATCCTTAATATTAAAATACTGGATCGAACCAATTTAATACTCGATATTTTTGCTCAACGTGCGCAAACGAGTTACGCAAGAACCCAGGTGGAACTGGCGCAATGTGAATATTTATTACCACGATTACGAGGTATGTGGACACACCTTGAACGCCAAAAAGGAGGTATTGGAATGCGTGGTCCTGGAGAAACGGAGATAGAGACCGATAGACGTATTGTAAGAGATAAAATAGCCTTGCTTAAAGCCCGGATTAAGACCATAGATAAGCAAATGGCGGTGCAACGTGGAAACCGTGGTAAAATGGTTCGAGTGGCTCTCGTTGGGTATACCAATGTTGGTAAATCCACTCTAATGAATGTGATTAGTAAGAGTGAGGTCTTTGCAGAAAATAAATTGTTTGCAACTTTAGATACAACGGTTAGAAAAGTAGTGATTCAAAATCTACCCTTTCTGTTAAGCGATACGGTAGGTTTTATTAGAAAACTACCAACCCAATTGGTTGAAAGTTTTAAAAGTACGTTAGACGAAGTACGTGAAGCCGATTTGTTGCTGCATGTTGTTGATATTTCTCATCCTAATTTTGAGGAACATATCGAGTCTGTTAATAAAATTCTGGGAGAAATAGAAAGTAGTGATAAGCCTACCATTATGGTATTTAATAAAATAGATACTTATCAACCCGAACCGTTTGATGATAGTGACCTGGTTGCTGTTAGAACACGGGCACATTATAGTTTAGACGAGTGGAAAAGTACCTGGATGAGTAAGGTTGGTAAGAATGCTTTGTTTATTTCTGCTTTAAACAAACAGAATCTAGAAGATTTTAAAAAGCGCGTTTACAATGAAGTTCGTGAGATTCACGTCACACGATTCCCTTATAATCACTTTTTGTATCCGGATTATAACTACGAAAATTTTGAATAAAATCCTTAAAAGTAAGTGTGACGAATTAAGTCCTTACCGAGAGACTAGGCAATACTCGCAAATTTTGGTATGCATTTAAGGGTTAAAAGCAACAAAGACACCATAAGCATAAAAAAAATCCCGTAATTTATGTGTTTTTAAAAGATGTAAGTACACCTTAGCCGTCTGGTAGGTGGGCGTTTGATGAAACAACTTTTAGTTTTAATAGTAATGGGTGACCTTTTTTCTTTATGCTTATTTGTGGCCGTTTTTACTGTAATGGTCTGGTTTTAGTTTAGGTCAGTTACTTATTCCAACAATTCCAATACATTAAGTTCATCCCGTAACTCTTGTTTCACCTCTTTAAAAATATCCAGACAATCGCAAACCAGAGTATCTACTTGGTCCAGGTTTGTTTCATTTTTGAAACTTACCTCCAATTGATGTATGATGTCCTTCAATTTATCAATGCCAAAAATGCTAATATTTGGCCTGATTTTGTGGGTAGCCTGAAAAAGGGATTGCCATTCTTTAGACGGAAGTTTTAACATAAGAGCTTCTACGTATTCGTCTATGAGTACTGGGAACATTTCCATAATTTCCTTCATAATAGATACATCATCAAGGGTGCTTTCTCTTAGTACATCTAAATTGATGTACTGATGGTCTGATTTGATCATTTTGTCATGCTTATTTGGTTAGGATTCTTGTTCTCAAGAACAATGCAATATACGAAAACGCGCTGATTAAACGCGATAAAATACCACAATAGAGCAGTGGAAAATGATTACAATTATAAAATGATAAGCTTGACATAAGCTTTGTAGGTTCATGTTTTGTTTATTCTTTGTTTCTGATAAGTTGCTAAATGTGAGGTGTTTAGCTTAAAGCTTTGGTTGTTGAATACAGGGTATAAAAAAAGGACGTCTAAAAAGTTCTGGAATTGTCATTTTGAGCGCAGCAGAAAAATCTTAAAACCCTAATAAATAAGGGTTTAATTTCTAATAGATTCTTCACGTTGTTCTAAATGACATCTTTTTAGACGTCCCTTTAAGATTTACGTTATTTTAAGCTAAAAATACGTGATAGATTGTATTAGAATTTATAGTTTAATCCAAACATCCAGTAACTTTGTAAGTCGTTGTCAACGTCGTCAAAAGAGGTCGCTGTAGGAGGTGTTTGGGCAAGGGCATAGTTAAGGGCTTCTTGTTTGTTACTTCTAAGTCCAAAATCGAAGCCAACACCAATCATTTTCCAAAGTGTATACCCAAATGAGTTGGTCCATGTCCAGTTTGATAAATTAGAACTCTCGTAGCTCTGAAATAAAGAGAAGTTTGTTTTAAAACTTACAGCTTTAATTTGTCTTGTGTAATCGACGAGTACTTTGGCTCCCAAAGACGAATTAAAAACGGTATCGTCTTTACTAAAAACAAAATTGTAGTTTCCCGGGTGTATTACAACAACTAAATCCTTTATAGGGGTCCATGTTCCACCAACACCTAAATCTAAGTACCCCGGGTCGTTAAAATTACTCAATATAGTTGTTCTGTACTCTCCCATTCCCGAAATGGCAAATTTATCGCTTAGTTTATGTCCGTATAAAGAGGTGAGGTTAAATACATCTGTTGCTTCTTGAAACGACTCACTGTCTGTTGGGTCGTCTTTATCGTCCAGTTGTACCCAGGATAAGTTGACGTTAACACTATTTCTCCAAAAAAACGTTTCTTTGGTTAAATTGGCGAATGCATTTACGGTAAATCCTATATTTCCAGAGTTATTATTTGGAGTACCTTGAGCATACCAGTTTTTAAAGCTTGAAATACTACCTCCTATGGTACCAAATGCTCCTTTTTTCCACCCTGGTAAGGCATCAATTTTGGCCTGAATCGCATTTACGCGCGCCTGAATTGCGGCAATAGAATCCTTTTTAGGGCCTTGGGCTGCTTTGAGTTCCTCTAAAGTTTCTTGTGCATGTATGGAAGTGATTCCAATAAAAATGGCAAGTATTAGTGATAGTCTTTTCATTTTTTAAAGTAATTGGTTTTTGAGTTATTTGTTAGTTAGACCCGTATTTAAATTTGGGTCACAGGGTTATTTGTTTTTAAATAATGGAACCGAAGAACAAGCTTCTCCATACATAATGGATTTTGCAAAGGGCTTTATTTTGTTGGTAAGTAAGATGTAAGCATTTTGGGGTACAGGCTTTTTAGAACATCCTTTTATAATAACGGGAAGGTCTTTATATTTAGAAGCCTCTAAGTTGTTTATAATGTCTTGATACACTGAGGTTTCTAAGGTCTCCAGGTCACCAACTACAATTTTTTTGGCGTAGGGTTCCAGGTAAATGCTTAAAAGCATATAGGCCCAGCCCGGTATAATAGCATCATTGCTACATGTTAGAGCGACGTAACTATCTTGATATTGCGACCAGTTAAACTCTAAAGCTTGATGTCTAAAATCTTTTTCTCGAAGAACAAAACCTTCAAATAGCCAATCTTTAATATCAAAAACAATTCTGGGGCCTTCCGGATAAAAATCTTCCAGATCAATGGTTTCTAATTTACTGTTCGCTATGCGATTTACAATGTCGTCTTTCAAGGCTTATTTGTTATTGGGTTATTTGTTATTAAGTTATTTGAACCCTCGGGTTTACCATTTGGTATCTCGCGCTTGATATGTAATTACGAGTAGGTTGTTATAGCTTACCTATGCCTAATACGATCACCAGAGCGAATGACTAAACACAACGAACTCATTTAAAGCATGCCTAGCTCCAGTTTTGCCTCTTCACTCATAAGTTCTTGTGTCCAGGGCGGATCGAATGTAATTTCAACTTCGGCGCTGTTCACGGCATTTAAAGATTTTACTTTTTCTTCCACTTCCAACGGAAGTGTTTCTGCTACCGGACAGTTAGGCGTTGTTAAGGTCATTAGGATTTTTACATCGTAATTTTCGTTGACAAATACATCGTAGATTAAACCTAATTCGTAAATGTCTACCGGGATTTCGGGGTCGAAAATAGTCTTTAAAACGTTTACTATTTTTTCGCCTAGTGAATTTGTATCTATTGTTGTTTCGCTCATGTTTTAGAAATTATTTATTTCCACATTGGTCAGGATACTTCGACTGCCTATCTGTGAGATGGGCGCTTAGTATAACATGCAAGAATGTGAACACATTAATTTAATTGTGTTTGGTATGCTATGGCATACATTTTTAGTTGTTTTACCATACTTACCAGGCCATTGGCTCTGGTAGGCGATAAATGCTCTTTAAGTCCGATTTGATCAATAAAATCGGTATCGGCATCAATAATATCTTTTGGGTGTTGGTTCGAAAACGTGCGTATTAGTATGGCAATGATGCCTTTGGTAATAATAGCATCACTATCAGCCGTAAACACAACATTATTGTCCTGCATTTCGGCATGCACCCAAACTTTACTTTGGCAACCTTTAATAATGTTGCGTTCTGTTTTATATTGTTCTTCGATTAGGGGTAAGTCTTTACCTAAATCAATCATATATTGATAGCGTTCTTCCCAATCGTCAAACATTGAGAATTCGTCTATAATTTCGTCCTGAATATCTTTAATAGTCACGTTTACAATTTTATACAAAAATACAATAAGAAAGTTTGCTATTCAATGTTTTTTGCCAGAGTTAGTATTTCTTTTACAAGAGCAGCGATTTCTTCTGGCGGGTTGCCATGATCGAAGGGCTTTGTTTCGTATAACGTTCCTTCGTAATTAATTTTTAATCGTGCTATGGCAGCACCATCAAACAAACGATTGTTGGAAGGCGCTTTTAAGTTTGGTATATGATCTACTTCTACCGGCTTAAGTGCGTTTAAAAGTTTTTTCCAATCCCCTTCTGAACAGCCCTTAGTGAATGCCGATGCATCACGTTTATTTATAACAGAAATATCCTTTTTATTGACTTTAATGTTCTTATACAAACCTCTCGAGTTTGCCGAATATTCAAGTGAAAGTGCGTCCTGATTTATTTTGGATTCGGAACATTGATTGTCTGTAAATACCAACGCTAGGAATATGAAAAGATATTTCATAAGTGTTTAGTTTTAAAGGGTCGTACTAATAAAACAGATTAATGACTAAGATAACATCATTTTTGCTTTTTTAACGCCTTCAACTAACGCGTCGATCTCTTGTTTCGTGTTGTAAAAAGCGAATGAAGCACGAACAGTACCAGGAATACGGTAAAAATCCATAATAGGTTGTGCGCAATGATGTCCAGTACGAACTGCGATTCCTAATTTATCTAATATCGTACCCACATCGTAGGGGTGTATATGGTCTAAATTAAATGAAATTACCGACGTCTTATGTTTTGATGTTCCGTATATTTTTAAGCCTTCTATAGCCGTTAATTTTTCGGTAGCGTATTCGAGAAGCTCATGTTCGTAGACTGCAATGTTATCGAAACCTATAGCGTTCATGTAATCGATAGCTGTGCCAAAAACAATACCTCCGGCAATATTAGGTGTTCCTGCTTCAAACTTATGAGGTAAATCGGCATAGGTCGTTTTTTCAAAAGTTACTTCGGCAATCATCTCACCACCGCCTTGATAAGGTGGTAATTTATTTAACCATGCTTCTTTTCCGTAAAGCATCCCTACGCCTGTTGGGCCACACATTTTGTGAGCGGAGGCCACATAGAAATCAACATCCAGTGCCTGAACGTCGGGTTTTACATGGGGACAAGCTTGAGCGCCATCAATTAAAACAGCTGCTCCAACCGCGTGGGCTTTTTCGATGATATATTCAATGGGGTTAATAGTTCCCAATGCATTGGATATATGATTTACAAAAACCAGTTTTGTATTTTTAGACAAGAGGTTATCGAATTCATCCATGACCAATTCGCCATCGGCATTCATTGGAATAACTTTAAGCACACTTCCAGTACGTTCGCAAAGCATTTGCCAGGGAACAATATTACTGTGATGCTCTAGAGCGGAAACGATGATCTCATCTCCTTTTTTTAAGAGCGAAGAAAAGCCGTTTGCAACTAAATTAATGCTATCTGTAGCTCCCGATGTTAATATAATTTCATGCGAGAACTTGGCATTAAAATGTGCTTGTATTTTTTGGCGCGACTGTTCGTATAAGTCGGTTGCTTCCTGACTTAATGTATGCACCCCGCGATGAATATTGGCATTATATCCCGAATAATAGCTGGTAATAGCATCAATAACCTGTTGTGGCGTTTGTGACGTCGCAGCATTATCGAAATACACCAGAGGTTTACCATTTACTTCGCGTGAAAGAATGGGGAAATCTTTTCTTATATCTTGAATGTTGAGCATGGTATTTAATTTGTCGTCGATTAAGGGATCTGTTTAGAACAATTTTAAGGCTAAAAAGCTCTACAAATCAAAACCAATGTCAACCCCTAACTTGTTCGCAATAATCTTATTTATACGTTGTTTCATTTCAGGAATTTTAACAGAACTCAATACGTTGTTACTAAAGGCATACATTAAAAGTGCTTTGGCCTCTTTTTCTGGAATACCTCTTGAACGTAAATAGAACATAGCGCTTTCATCCAATTGCCCGATTGTACATCCGTGCGAACACTTAACGTCATCTGCAAAAATTTCAAGCTGAGGTTTTGTGTTTATAGTCGCTTTATCGCTTACTAAAATGTTGTTATTGGCTTGAAACGCATTGGTTTTTTGAGCTTCTTTTTCAACAATAACTTTACCGTTAAAGACGCCTGTAGCCCTATCGGCAAAAATACCTTTATAGTCTTGGTGACTTTCACAGTTAGGCTCAATGTGATGTACCAGTGTATTATGATCTACATGTTGCTTTTCGCCAATAATTGTAATGCCTTTTAAGATAGAATCGATACGCTCGCCTTCCTGAAAGAAGCTTAAATTATTACGTGTTAATTTACCACCGAAGGCAAAGGTGTGCACAGAGGCAACACTCTCTTGCTTTTGTTTTATAAATGTATTGTCAATTAACGATGCGTTTGATTGATCGTTTTGAATTTTATAGTAATCGACAATAGCACGTTTATTAGTGAAAATTTCTGTAACACTATTCGTAAGAACAGGATTGTCATTTAAACTTTGATGACGTTCTATAATTTGCACATGCGAGTTCTCGTCTACCACAATGAGGTTTCGCGGTTGTAGCATGGTTGCACTTTCACTTCCCGTAGAAAAGTGTATAATCTGAATTGGTTTTTCTACCAATTTATTTTTTGGAATGTGAATATATGCGCCCTCACTCGAAAATGCCGTGTTTAATGAAGACAGGCTATCTTTTGTAGCGGCTTTATTAAAATAGTTTTCTACTAAAATACGATATTTAGGCTTGTTAAGGGCTGCCGACATTAGACAAACATCCATTCCATCATGCGTGGTTTGCGACAGGTGAGATGAATATTTACCATCTATAAATACAATTTTATAGCTGTCTATATCGTGTATAAAATACTTTTTAATGTCTTTGTATTCAAGAGCGTTTTCCCGCTCTGGAAATACACTATAGTCTTCCTTTAATATGTTATTTAAAGAGGTATACTTCCAGGCTTCTTCTTTTTTTGATGGAAAGCCTTTTTCTTCAAATATTTTAATAGCATCGTTCCTTACATCGTGCACATAATGGTCTATGTCTACCTGATTTTCAAATACTAAAAAGGATGATAATAATTTTTCTTTTAAATCCATTGTTTCGGTTTTCGGTCTCAGTATACAGTGGCCAGTGCTTAGAAAACAGTATAAACTGCAAACAGCGACTGAATACTGCTAACTAAATTACGCATTCACTTCTTCTTTAATCCAATCGTAACCTTTTTCTTCAAGCTCATGAGCGAGCTCTTTAGTACCGGATTTTACAATTTTTCCGTTGTACAATACGTGTACAAAGTCCGGAACAATATAATCTAATAATCGCTGGTAGTGCGTAATAACAACCACTGCGTTATCTTTACTTTTCAATTTATTAACTCCATTGGCAACAATTCGCAAGGCATCGATATCCAGACCAGAATCTGTTTCATCAAGAATGGCTAGTTTTGGTTCTAACATCGCCATTTGGAAAATCTCGTTACGTTTCTTTTCTCCTCCTGAAAAACCTTCATTTAAGGAACGTGATAAAAATTTTCTATCTATTTCTAAAAGCTCAGACTTTTCACGAATTAATTTAAGCATGTCCTTGGCCGGCATATCCTCTAAGCCTTTAGCTTTTCGAGTTTCATTGATAGCCGTTTTCATGAAGTTCGTAACAGTTACTCCAGGAATTTCTACCGGATATTGAAATGATAAAAACACACCTTTATGCGCACGTTCTTCAGCAGCTAATTCATCAATATTTTCTCCGTCAAATTCAATACTTCCCTTAGTTACTTCGTACTCTTCTTTTCCTGCAATTACAGATGCTAATGTACTTTTCCCAGATCCGTTAGGCCCCATTATAGCATGTATTTCTCCTGGTTTTACCTCCAGATTAATACCTTGTAAGATGCTTTTGTCTTCAACACTTGCGTGTAAATTATCTATTTTTAACATACCTTTTAATTCAAAGTTTAAAGTTCAAGTTAAAGACTGAATGCTTTAATCTTGATGTGCTTTTCTATATGATTAGTTTCCTAGTTTTATAACGTTATTGTCTTCTTCTTTTGGAGCGGATACGTTTATAATTTCAACGATTTCAACTTTATTTTCCCAAAGTATTTTTTCATGCTTTTCGTTTGAAACTCTACCGCGTATTTCCACTTCAACCATATCTGTTGGTTTGGATTTAAATGCTTCTGCTTTTTTGTTTAACGCTTTCATTTTATCGGTTATAAAAACCCCATAAAGTTTGGTAGACGTTTGCAAAACGGCAGCACCATCATAAAAAACAAAGTTTCCTTTTAGGTGGGTTAAACGGTTGCTTTGTGTTGTTGTAGCATCCGAACCTTCCACATTAATGTCCGCTTCTGTTGTAGATTTTGTTTCTTTTTTGCAGCTTAGGGCAGCTATTAGGACGAATGCAAGAATGATTACTTTTTTCATCTCTATAATTGATATTTTTAGTGTTCAGTGTTTGGTTTCTAATGATCAGTGCTCAGTAATTAGCAAGAGGTTGGGGTACTGATGATTATGTTACCCGACAGAACCTTCTAAACTTATTTCTAATAATTTTTGTGCTTCTACAGCAAATTCCATTGGAAGTTTATTTAAAACTTCTTTACTAAATCCGTTTACAATCAAGGCAATGGCCTTTTCGGTATCGATACCTCTTTGGTTACAATAGAAAATTTGATCTTCACCAATTTTACTGGTGGTCGCTTCATGCTCGATTTTAGCCGATTTGTTTTTTGCTTCTATATATGGAAACGTATGGGCTCCGCATTCGTTACCCATAAGTAAACTATCACATTGCGAAAAGTTACGTGCGTTTTCTGCTCTGGAATTTATTTGAACCAATCCGCGGTAACTGTTTTGTGATTTCCCTGCTGAAATTCCCTTGGAAATGATGGTTGATTTGGTGTTTTTCCCCAAATGAATCATTTTGGTGCCGGTATCGGCCTGCTGAAAGTTATTTGTGACAGCAATAGAGTAGAATTCACCAACAGAATTATCTCCTTTTAATATGCAAGATGGATACTTCCAGGTTACGGCAGAACCTGTCTCAACCTGTGTCCAGGAGATTTTGGCGTTTTTCTCGCACAGTCCACGTTTGGTTACAAAATTAAAAACACCTCCCTTACCTTCTGCATTACCAGGGTACCAGTTTTGTACGGTTGAATATTTAATCTCGGCATCTTCCAGTGCAATAAGTTCTACGACGGCAGCGTGTAACTGATTCTCATCTCTACTTGGTGCTGTACAGCCTTCCAGGTAACTCACATAACTGCCTTCGTCTGCAATGACAAGGGTTCTTTCAAATTGTCCTGTTCCGGCTTGATTAATCCTGAAATAGGTAGAGAGTTCCATGGGGCATTTTACACCTTTAGGAATATAACAAAACGATCCGTCACTAAACACGGCACTGTTTAAGGCCGCGTAAAAATTATCTTTTTGCGGAACTACGGTTCCAATATGTTTTTTTACTAATTCCGGATGCTCCTTGATCGCTTCCGAAATACTCATAAAAATGATCCCCTTTTCTGCTAAAGTGTGTTTAAAGGTTGTTGCTACCGATACGGAATCTATAACAACATCCATAGCAACACCGGCTAGTTTCTTTTGTTCATCTAAAGAAATGCCTAGTTTCTCAAAAGTTGCCAGTAATTCTGGATCCACTTCATCTAAACTGTCGTATTTAGGTTTGCTGTTTGGTGCAGAATAATAGGAGATCCCTTGAAAATCTGGTTTTTTATAGGTCACATTTGGCCACTCGGGTTCGATCATATCTTTCCAGAGCCGAAAGGCTTCCAGTCTCCATTCGGTCATCCATTCCGGTTCTTCCTTCTTTTTCGAAATGGCTCTAACGATATCTTCATTTAAACCATTGGGAAATGTTTCCGATTCAATGTCTGTGTAAAAACCGTATTCGTATTCTTTGGTTTTTAATTCTTCTCTTAAATCGTCTTCTGTATACTTACTCATATTTCGAGTTTAATATTTAAAAATTCAAAGTTAAGCTATACGGTCTTGTATTTGCTTCCTTTCAATTCACTTTTCTTTAAATAGTTAATAAATCCGCCAATCATTTTACCCAAAATGATAGTTTGATTGTGAAGTTTATCGAACTCTTCCGTATTAATGTAATTTCTATCTAATACTCTATACAATTGAGATCTGTTTCACCACAAGAAGCTTTCGAGATAGATAAAAATTGAATAAATTCCTTATTTCCGTTTCTTTCAAATCCTTCGGCAATATTATCCATTACCGAACTGGATGAACCATCTATTTGGCTGTATAACCAGTAGTCTGATTTCAATCCCGTATTGACAGCTACATTATTTATGTCACCACACAATATTCTGGCAAGTTTCCAAATTTCTAAATCTTCAAATTGTTTAACTGCTGCCATAACTTTAAATCTGGAATTTTGAACCTTGAACTTTTATAGCGAAAATGATTCACCACAACCACAGGTACGGTTGGCGTTGGGATTATTAAAAACGAAACCTGTTCCGTTTAATCCACCCGAATATTCCAGTGTCGTACCAATTAGGTATAAAAAGCTTTTCTTATCCACTATAATCTTTACACCATTATCTTCAAATACCTTATCGTCTTCCTGGTTTTCTTTGTCGAACTTCAGATCGTAAGACAACCCCGAACAACCACCACTTTTAACACCTACGCGAATGTAGTCTGTATCAGGATTATAGCCGTCGCCTGTCATTAATTCAACGACCTTCTTTTTAGCTGTTTCAGAAACTTTTATCATATGCTTTCAATTAAATTTAGAACCCAGATAACTCATTTTTATTAAGACGGTTTCTAAATAGAGTACAAATATACAATATAAGTCATGGATAACCATATAACCTAACATTATATTAGTATATAGTTTTATAGGATTTGTTTATGGTTCTCTGTAGAGACGACAATTCTTTCCTAACAGAGGAGTTTGACGTGTTTTCTTTTAAAAGACACATTTAGGAACGTGAGAAATTCAACAAGCAAAACCTGAAAGATCTGGTTCTTAAGTCGTTAAAATCTTAAATATTTTTTTATTGAAAAAAGCCTTTAAACTTCATTAAAAGTAAGGCAAAACTTTATTTCAAATTAGGATTTTTATTATAAATTTAATGTATAATTCTTAATTTATTAATCCTATGAAGCCCCTATTTTGTTGCATTTTTGCATTTTTATTTATTTTTGAAACCTCATTTGCTCAGGATTTGCCAACAATAATCCCGCCATCCCCTGAGGCTACCTCACTGGCTAAATTTACAGAAGTTCCTGTATCTCTTTATGCTGGAATTCCTAATGTTTCGATCCCCATTTATACGATCAAGCAAAATGGTATTACACTTCCTATAAGTTTAAACTATCATGCCAGAGGAGTTAAGGTTGCGGAAATTGCGTCCAGAGTTGGATTGGGGTGGGCATTGAGTTATGGAGGTTCCATTTCCAGACAAACAAGGGGGATAGCGGATGGGTATCCACAATTGGGATATTCTAATAATGTTGTAAACCAGACTTTTTTTTCCAACCCTCCAAACTCTTCAGCTTTTTCTATTAGGCAGTCCGTTCATAGTCAATATCTTTTAAACCCTAATTTAGATTTTACACCAGACCAGTTTTTCTTTGAATTCAATGGAATGAGTGGGAAGTTTATTTTAGATAAGGAAAGTAATAAGGCTATTCTTCAGGAATTCAAGGATATTAAAATAGAATATTTTAGTGTAGAGCCTGGTAGTTTTTCTGATGGTGTGGGGCGCTTTATTATTACAGACGGCAAAGGAACAAAATATTACTTTGGTGTATCGAAAGACGGTTTAAGACAAGCGAGAAATACAGACGATATAATTAAATCCATTAAAACAAGTTATGGCGATTCTCCAATAATTAATTCCGTGGAAGATGATCGGTATTACAATGCCTGGCAATTAATGGATATTGAGACAGTAAATGGCGACCTCATTGAATTTTATTACGGTTCTGATGTGAGTACATTTTATAGACGCTCTCATGATAAAATAGAAAACAATGAGCCAGTTAATTACTCGTCAGAAGTAAAAAGTTATCAATACCAATTGAACAAGATAAGCTTTAATTCAGGAGAAATTACCTTTACGAAATCCGATGTAGAAAGAGAGGACCTTTCAGGAAGTTACAGTTTAGAAACTATAGAAGTGTTTGATAACAATGATAAATTAATCCAAAAACACAAATTCAATTATACTTATTCGAATGATACAAGTAACGATAATGTGTTAAACATGTTGTACTTAAACGACCCAAAATCATCTAAACGACTGTTTTTGAGCTCAATAGATCAAGAAGCTGTTAATGGTAAAACAATACCGCCGTATAGCTTCGATTATAGTGCTGAGAGTTTGCCCAACAGATTCTCAAATGCCCAGGATGTATGAGGGTTCTACAATGGTAAGAATAATGGGAGCTACCTTACATTTTTTAATTATTTCACTCATGGTGTAGATAGAACAGTTGATACCATAAAAGCCGAAGCAGGAATGCTTAAAAGGATAAATTACCCAACTGGAGGGCATACCTCTTTTGTCTATGAGCACAATAAAGTTAGAAAGAGTTCAAAACTTTCAAATGTTGTATGGAATAATACAAATCCATATAATAGAAAAAATGATGGCTTAGGTTTTTTGAATGTAGAAGAATATAATGGTGTTAATCTATACTCAAAAACTATAGATCTTTCAAATTTGTCAAAGGAAAACCCAGAAGGATTTCTTAATTATAGTGCGGTGTCTCCGAACGAGACTTATTTGTTTTCAACTACCATTCGCATAGATCCTTCAGATGGCTCTGAACCTATTATTTATGGGATACCTTCCCCGAGGGAAGGCGGTATTAATCTCGTCCCAGGAATGTGTACCCTGCAGGTATACATAAACCCCAATGGTTATGATCCACTTAATATTATGACTCACAATTCTAGTTTTAATGTAAGTTTAAGTTGGAATGAAGACGTGGAAATTCCAAATGTCTTATATGGTCCGGGAAAACGAATTAAAAAAATAGAATTCAATGATGGAGGCGGTGTAGTAACAACAAAGGAATATGAATATAACCTAGAAAATGGAGAAACAAGTGGAGTATTATTTGGAATGCCAAATTTTTATTCTGTAAATAGTAAATATGAAACAGCCTCAGCATTTACGGTGCTGGAACCATTTGGTGCTGTTCCTGGAAGTCCTTTGGGGACACCTCAGGGTAGCTCTATTGGTTATAGTCGTGTAACAGAGTATTTAGGAATCAAAGGAGTTAATTCAGGTAAAACCGAATATGAATTTACAGTATTTGAAGATACCGGAGCCTTTTATAAATTTCCATATCCTTTACCTACAGACAATGGGTGGTTAAGAGGAAAAAATATTAGTACTAAAGTTTATGAAAAACAAGGAAGTGATTATGAGATCAGAAAAGAGATTAAAAATGAATATTTATTCGGTGGAATAAACACCCCTCCTTATTTAAGAGTGCCCATTTTCAACCCTCTTACCACAGTGCATAACTTAACGTCTGATGTGTCAGATCCTCTGGGGAATACATTGTATTTAAAGAATAGTAAAGTATTCCGTTTGCCTCTAGTAACTTTTTGTCCCGATCCTGATGACATTCCTCCATACGATAGCCCTCAAGTTCCAAGTGATTTTTTTTACAGAGTATATCATCATACAGCAGGAACCTTAGATTTACATTCCACTAAAGAAATAGATTATTTCGATAATGATGCAAAACTAACTACAGAAACCAAGTATTATTATGACTACGGTAAGCATTATCAGTTAGATAAATCTGAAGTCTTTACTTATGAAGATAAAGTTGTGACTACAGAATTTCAATACCCAAATGATGTAACTGGAGTAAGTAGTTTAGGGTACAACAATTTAGAATCTGGAGAAAAAACGGCTATTGACAAGTTAAATACTCTACATCAGGTTGCTACGCCCGTTCAGGTAGAGACTAAGGTTAGAAAAGGGGCTACTCTGTTATCTGAAACAGTACAGCGTACGAACTTTAACGAACCTCATACCAATATTGTTTTACCTAAAAATGTTCAAACTCTAAAGGGGAAATTTCATCAATTGAATAATACTTTGGAGGACAGAGTTGAGTATGTTGATTACGATGAAAAAGGTAACCTTTTAGAAGTAAAAAAGTCAAACGGTATGTCAATAGCATACATTTGGGGCTACAAAAAAGAGTATCCGGTGGCTAAAATAGAAAATGCCACATATGCAGATGTAACAGGAACCCTTACCTCAACGGAGTTAGCTGGGATTCATTCGGGAAGTTACGATCAAAGCACAATGATCTCCAAGCTCAATAAGATAAGAGTGGGGCTTCCCTTGACTATGGTCACTACCTACACCTACGATCCGCTGATAGGTGTCACCAGCATTACCGACCCCAAAGGTTATACCATCTATTACCATTACGATTCCTTTAACCGATTGGAATTTGTAAAAGATGCCGAAGGACATTTATTAAGCGAAAACAAGTACAACTACAAAAACTAAGCCCTCATGAGACGCCATTTATATATTCTTCTGTTTTTAATAGTATCCCAAATCGTATTCTCCCAAGTTCCGGTAACCATAGTCAAGGACGGTAATTACACAGTTACAGGCACCGAGACTTTAGAAGCAAGCCAAAGCATCACATTAAAACCTAATACCTGGATACAAAGTGGCAGCACATTTTTAGCCCGAATAGTAGAAAGGACCACAGCAACAGATCCTTATACCCCAATCACATTAAGTAGTAACCAGAACTATGTATTAACTCGAACGTATCAGGAAAGAATGCCCTCCTTTAATGCAAATACCGCGCAAGAAGGCGATGTTATAGAACGAGTAACCTATTTTGACGGACTGGGAAGACCTATGCAACATATAGGTATCAAATCGGGTGCGCAAGATAAAAAAGATATTATTACCCATATCGATTACGATGCCTTTGGCAGGCAAGACAAAGATTGGCTGCCCTATCATGAATCAACCGGTAGTATAGGCTCCTACCGTGGCGATAGAGCTACTGCCACCAACACCTACTATCAAAACAACTACCCAGATGATTTTACAGGAGTGAGCCTTGCCAATATCAATGCCTATTCTCAAAAAGATTTAGAACCCTCCCCATTAAATCGCGTCTTAAAACAAGCGGCCCCTGGGAAAGATTGGAAACTAGGAAACGGACATGAAATAGAATTCGTTTACCAGTCCAATACAGGCACCGAAGTTCGTTACTACGAGGTTGCCTTTAACCCGACAAGTAATACAGAATCCCCGGTATTATCAGGCGGTACGGCCTATTACGCGGCCGGAGAACTGCACAAAACGATCACCAAAGACGAAAACCACGACGGGACAACTTCCAAAGCCCACACCACCGAGGAGTTTAAAGACAAACAAGGGCGAGTTGTATTAAAACGCATCTATGGAACCTCCGTAGTAGGAGGCAGTTCACAAACCAATGTCGCTCACGACACTTTTTATGTATACGACGACTTTGGGAACCTGACGTTTGTATTACCCCCAAAATCAGAAGCACAAGGCGGCCTTCCAACCTCAAGTGAGTTATCCGAACTCTGCTATCAATACAAATACGATTATAGAAATAGGCTAGTAGAGAAGAAAATCCCTGGGAAAGGTTGGGAATACATCATCTATGACACCCAGGATCGTCCTGTAATGACTCAGGACGCTAACCTAAGAGCCCAAAACCAATGGCTGTTTACCAAGTACGATGTTTTTAGCAGAGTGGTGTATACCGGGTTACACACCAATACGACCCATACCACCCGATCCGCCATGCAATCCCATTTTAGTTCCACAAACAATACAGCTACCGAGTTATACGAAAGCAAAGTAGCATCCGGAACTGGTTATGATGACTCGTATTATACCAATGCCAACTTCCCCAATGCAAGTATCACCTTATATACTGTTAACTATTACGATGATTACAGTTTTGATACAGACGGACTCAGCCTACCACAAGCAGCAGAAGGTCAAACTGTAGTAAACCATAACAATAATAGTAAGGCATTAACAAGAGGGCTGGCAACCGGAAGCAGAGTAAAAGTATTAGAAACCAGTCATTGGATCACAACCATCACCGGATACGATGACAGGGGCCGCTCTATTTACACTGCCAGTAAAAACAACTATCTGTCTACTACAGACACCAGTGCAAACAAACTGGATTTTATAGGCAAAGTAGATAAGACTACGATCACCCATACAAAAGGCACTAATCCAGCCATCACGACCATAGATGATTATATCTACGATCATGAAGGCAGACTCATCAGACAAAAGCAAACCATTAACGACTTAGAAGAAGAAACCATTGTAGACAATACCTATGATAATCTAGGTCAATTGGAAACCAAAGGCGTAGGAAGCAAGTCATCCCGAGCAAACAGATTACAAGAGGTAGATTATACCTATAATGTACGAGGTTGGTTAACACAAATAAACAACCCTGCGGCATTAGGTAGTGATTTATTTGCCTTTAAGATTAATTACAACGCGACAAGTCATAGCGGAACCAAATTGTATAATGGTAACATAGCAGAAACCGAGTGGCGTACAGCCAATACAGACAACGGTCTTAAATGGTATAAGTACAATTATGATGCCCTAAATAGAATTACCAGTGGAATTGATCATACATCGAATCAAGACTATAAATTACATAGTGTACAATATGACAAGAATGGTAATATATCGTTTTTAGAAAGAAGAGGGCATACAAATAGTGGCGCAACGACTTTTGGAGTGATGGATAGACTATGGTATGGGTATGATGGAAACCGACTGTTAAAAGTTAGTGACACCGGAAATAAGACCTATGGCTTTAAAGACGGTATCAATACAGGAGACGATTATACCTACGATACCAATGGTAATATGTTGACCGATGCCAACAAAGGCATTTCAACAAATATTACCTACAACCATTTAAATTTACCCACTCAGGTTGTTTTAGGAGGCGGAAATATTTCCTATATTTACGACGCCTCCGGTGTAAAACTAGAAAAAGTAGTTACCGAAGGAAGTTCTGTGACAACAACGACATATGCAGGTAATTATGTCTATGAAGATACAGGTTCAGGTGATTTATTAAAATTCTTTAACCATACAGAAGGGTATGTAGATGTGAATGGCAGTGGTTATAGCTATGTCTATCAATACAAGGACAACGTCGGAAACGTAAGGCTCTCTTATTCAGATAGCAATGGCAACGGTAGTATAGACCCGTCCACTGAGATACTGGAAGAGAATTCGTTTTATCCCTTCGGGCTTAAACATAAGGGTTACAACAATATTATTAATAGTAGTAATGTTGCTTTAGATTGGAAATTCCAAGGTCAAGAGCTTACAGAAGATTTAGGGTTAAATGTTTATGAATGGAAATATCGTGTAAGTGACCCGGCAATTGGACGTTTTTGGCAAATTGACCCATTAGCTGAAGATTATGAATGGATGACTACTTATCAATTTTCATCAAATCAACCAATTCATGCGCCAGAATTAGAAGGTCTTGAAAGTATGAATGATTTAAATTCAAGAGACCCAAATTTACAAGGAGCAACTAAAGAAGAAATGGCTATTTTTAATAAAGCACAAAATCAGGCTCTTGCTGTGAGTGCTGCTGTAGCAGTTGATGTTTTTGTAACTAAAGGAGCAATCACAAGGAGTTTGCTACAACAAACAGCCCTAAACACTACTATTAATGGTGCTAATCAATTATTAGAAGGAGGTGTAGAAAACCTTGATTTTGGAGAAGCTTTAGGAGATGCCGCAGGTAATGCTGATTTATTTGATGCAGGTATAGACGCTATTTCCTCTAAGTTACCTGGAGGCAAAATTATAAATGAAGTAGTTGAAAATGTAGTAACATCTATGGCTGATGTAACCAATGATGGAGGTTTTCAAATTGGAGGAGTCAATAAAGAAATGAGTAGTGTTGCAACAGATTTAACCTTTTCAGCTGTAACAAACAAAGTCAAAAATGTAAATGTTCCAAATATAAAATTTAGTGGGACTGGTTTAGGAAAGAGTATTAAAAATGGAGTGATTGATGTGGTTTCTGGTACTAGTAGGAATAACTTGCCTTCTTCCAATACAAAACCAGCAGTAGGCAGGAGAAGCACTTCAGAAAGAGGCATGAATATTAAAGTTCGTGATAATACGAAAGTTAGGAGATAGATAGTATGGACATAGGAAATAAAGTTTTTCTTAATGAAATTTTTAAGATTGTTAAATTCCTATATGGTGTATTCATAGTAACAGATATTGCAATTTTAGTTAGGGTATTATTAATGAATTATGGAGAGAAACTTGAAATGAATAATGTAATAACAACTATCGTAATATTTGGAACTATAACGGCTCTACTTTTTTTGTTAAAGACCGTGATTAGGATTAAATTAAATAAAAGTTAAATAAAACATCATTCAACTTTAGTTATCTCTATTTTAGAATCTAAAGAGCTACTCTTGACATGACACAAGTAAGTCTGTTCTTTAGATTCTAAAATTTTTACATTTATTTTTTCGCCAATAATATTTTCTTTATTGGAATAATTAAGAATGTCCTTGTAAGTTAAAACAAATTCACAATCTGAAATCCAATTCACTTTACTTATAATCTTAATATCATTATGATTGTTAAATTCAGTTTGCGTTGAATCAGTTCGAATAATAGTAGTTTCTAAATTATTTGAATCAATATATTTAAAAGTTCCTGTTCTAAATTTAGAACAATCATTTGTTTGGCTCTTACAACTAAAAGTCATTAAAAGAAAAAAAAGGGCAACATACTTCATTACGCAATAGATTTAAGTTTTACATTTTTGATTAATGCCTCGCTCGTCCTAGTACATTTAAACAAGAGTGATCGCTAACGTTAGTATGTGCTAGTGTTGAATATGAATGTCTCGGTCTAAAAAGGTTTACAGGTGTTACATTAATTCTAAAATAGCTTTACAACTTAGAAAAGCCTCTATAAAGTTAAATAAGTTAACAGATTAAACCTGCAATTTTGCTTTCATAATACCGAAAGCACTTTCCCTTTGTTTTACTTCTACAATATCACCATTTTCGGCAAACCTAAAATACTTTTTACAGGTTTTGCAAATCAATTCAGGAGTGTTTGAATTCGCCTTGTTTAAACGGAAATAATTGTGACCAAAAGCGGAGCAAAATAGTGTTGAAGTTAGAGTGGTTTTCATTCGTCAAATGTTTTAGAAGGTTTAATTTATGTAAAATCTTACTAAAATGAAAGAAAAAACTTATGTATTTTGTCGATCAATACGGTATTTTGTGGAATTTTAGTCACTAGCAATGCGTTTTATGGACAGGTTAAAGGTTTCATTTTGTGATGACTATATTACTTCTATGACTTATAGAACCCGTTAAGTTTTAATTATATAACCTGTTGTCTTTAGGGTTTTATGAGTTTGCGAATTAGACTTTTGGTGTGTTGATTAATGCTATGGATTGATGGACTCAAACTCAGGGTTGTTAATAAACGCATCATCTGAAAGTGATAATAAAAAAGCGATGAGATCTGCTTTGTCTTTTGCAGAAAGTTGTACGCCGCCTTGGGCTACTTTTTTCATCAAAGGATCAATAGTTGAAGAATTTTGAAGACCCTCACTGTAATGATTTATCACATCCTCAAGAGTTGCAAACCTACCATCATGCATGTAAGGTGCTGTGAATGCGAGGTTCCTTAAAGACGGTGTCTTGAACTTTCCGTTATCGGCCGGATCTCCTGTTACTTCTCCTAATCCTAAATCTGTAAAAGTAGCATCCAAACCATTGTTGTGAAAACTATTGTCTGTCCAAAGTGGATTTTTGTCACTACCATGGCAATGAAAACAATCACCTCTGGTTTCATCCATAAAAACATTAAAACCATTAAGCTCTTCAGGCGTTAAGGTAGCTTCTCCTAAAAGATATCTATCGAATTTTGAATGAGCTGAAATTAAAGTACGTTCAAATTGGGCTATGGCTTTTGTGACTAGAGTGGAGTCTATTGTAGAGGTTCCAAAGGCTAGCTTAAATAGATTTGGATATTCGGGGTGTTGCTGGAGTTTTTGTTCTACCAGGGTCCAGGTTGTATGCATTTCTAGTGGATCCGTTACCGGTTGAAAGGCTTGATGCTCTAAACTAAATACGCGGCCATCCCAAAAGAATTTCTCATCGTAGTTCCAGGCCAGATTAAATAGTGGCATCGCATTACGTGTTCCAGCAAACCCATCAATGCCATCACTAAACCGATTGGTATCAGTAAAGGCATGTCTCGGAGTATGACAATGGGCACAGGATTGCGTATTATCTCCAGACAGCATCGGGTCGAAAAACAGTTTTTTACCCAAAGCAATGCCTTCTGCCGTTTGAGGGTTGTCTGCCGGGATTACCGGAGCTAGAATATTATCCTGAAAGAGCTGAGGGATTTGTAAAGGACGTGGTATTGGAACATAAGTGTCTGTATCTGCACGTTCATCTGCACACGATAAGCAGATGAACATGAGTAAAACACCATATGTAATCCGTTTAGACATCTTATTGATTAACTGATTTTAAGCTGAACACATTTTGACCATTATCAAACATCATGACCTGAGCATCAAAATTAGGCATTAGCATGTTGCCTAAAATGTTCAAATCCCAGGTGTGCGGATTTTTAAACCACTCGGCAATATTCATATCGATTTCAAAAGTTGCATCATCCGTTATGGTTACCGGGCCTAAATCGACTTCGAAGAAGGTGTCTTGAAATACTTGTGTTGTTCCAGTGTTATCTACAGCTCTAATGGCATGATAGGCATAACCTGTTTCGGTTCGAGCATTGCCAATAAATTTCCCCTCCAGTTGCATATAATGGTACCCGCCGCCAAGCATAGTGGGTACACTCCATAGTGCCGTGTTTAAATCGGGGTAATTGGTGTTGTAATTGTCATTATTGTTAAATCCGAATGTGAATAAAACCTTACTGTAGTCGCCTGTTGGAATGGTTGTGCTTGGTGTAAATGAAAGATTTGTACCATTGGTAACATCTACCAGATTATAGCCGTCTAAAACGAGCTTTTCGCCATCGGGTTTTTGAAAGGTAATATTCGATATGAGATACCTTAGTTTCGTAATACTCAAATGGTCTCCCTTTTCGTTTGTGTATTGAACAGTGTTAAAGTCATGATTTGTAATGGCGGTATCATCCCAGATATGACTAAAATTAAGAGTTATATTTGTTTGGGAAACCGTATTATTGGTGTCGTCGTCGTTATTACACGACCACAAAGTTATCACGATAAAAAAGATTATGAGGGCAAATTTTTGCATGGCTATTTTATTTTAAAAATTAATACATCTGAAAACCCTTTGTTTTCTGGTATATCCATATCGAAGCTTTGAGATTCACCAACGGCAATAATGCTTTGGTCATTAAGTTCAATGGCGTCGTAAATGAGATCAACATGAGATCCTCCAACGGTTTTCTGCCATTCCAAATTCGCATTACTGTCTAGTTTTATAACCCAGGCGTCGTTTTGACCATTATTATTTATTAGATCTCCGTTTGAGCTTCTGGAGTTTCCAGAAACTATAAATCCGTTATCCTGAGTTTTACGAATAGAGCGCCCTACATCAAAACTAGAACCCCCAAGTGTTTTTTCCCAGATTAATGTTCCGGTTGGAGATATTTTAATAATCCATAGGTCTGCTGCTCCGTTGTTAGTTGAAACGTCTAGATCGTTGCTTCTCGTATCTCCAACAATCAAATAGTTGTCGTCTGATGTTTTTACAATACCTCTGGCTTCATCAATTTCTGATCCTCCAAAGGATTTTTCCCAAGTTAAATCGCCTACATCAGATATTTTAACAATCCAGAAATCATAGGAACCTTTATTGTTTTTAATATCAACATCGTCACTATCTGAAGATCCAACAATAATATAACCGTTGTCATCGGTTTGAATAACATCATAGGGTGTGTCGGTAAATGTACCACCATAAAACCGGCTCCATTGTTTGTCTCCCGAGGCATTAAGTTTAATGGCCCAATAATCGCCTCCGGCATGCTGTGTTTTTGCCTGGGGAGATTTGCTGTTGCCTTCTCCTCCCGAGGCGGTTATATCTAGAACACCGACTAACAGATATCCGTCGTCTTTGGTCTGAATTATAGATATTCCTGTATCAACTCCAGAAAAACCAAATGACCGTTGCCAGGATATGGTTCCCGCAGGGTCTAGTTTGGAAACCCAAAAATCATCGAAGCCATTATTTTCGGTTGTATCCCCGTTACTACTTTTGCTGCGGCCTAAAATAGCAAACCCTCCGTCGGATGTATGAATAATAGCGCTACCTCGATCGTCGTCACTTCCGCCATATGTTTTTTGCCATTGTAATGTGCCGTTTAGATCATATTTCAATAGCCAATAGTCGAAAGACTCATTCAATTTGCCTGTTACATCCCCATCTGCACTTTGAGCATGGCCCAAAACGGCATAACCGTTGTCTATGGTTTTTACAATAGATTGTGCGCTTTCATTTTTCGATCCTCCAATGGTTTTTAAAAAGACAATGTCTTTGTCATTATCACCAGCGGCTAGTGGTGAGTTGTCGTTTTTAGAGCAATTGAAAACGAGTAAAGCTGTAAAAATAAAATAGAGGTAAGGGCGATATGTTTTTAATAACCTGTACATGTTAAGAGATTATGTACCACTTTTTCGAATAACAAAAAGTCCTCTTTTTGTATCGCTTACAATAATATTGCCGCTGGGTAAATAAGGATATACATTCCAGGCCCCATTTGTTGGCGTTCCATTATCTTCTGGATATGTGTCAAAGAAGCCTACCTCTGTAAAAACCTTATTGTCTATTTGAGAAATGTCGATTATTCTAGCGCCAGCTCTGTAATTGGCTTGATAGAATAGGTTGCCTTTAACATAACCATTGTGATCGGTTGCCGGATGATCTGCCAAATAATCGAAATGGAATTTAGGTTGATCGAGATCTGTAAAATCAAAAATAATGGTTTTTGTATTAGTTCCTATGTTTTGCTCATCAAGTTCATCGCCAAGGATAAAGTATTTCATATCCTCTGTAAACCAGCCCTGGTGAGCATAAAAGACATTGTTATAGCTTATTTTTGAAATCTGTATGGGATTTTTTTTGTCGGTAACATCTGCAATAACGACTTCATTTTCGTTACTTCCAACTAAGATTTCGCGCCCAGTATAATCTGTGTCTGGTCCATTATAAGTGACTACTTGTACGTCATGAGAGTATCCGCCATCTGCAAAGCCTCCATCGTCTACAGGTGTTAAAGGATCTTGTATATTAATAAAGGATGGTCCTCCAGCATAAAGTCCGTTGCGTTCTGTGCCTACAACGTAGGCATAACCAGAGTCTTCATTTATAGCAATGTTATGAGCGCTGTTAATACCTGTAAAATGGGCATCGCTAGTAAACATTTGCGGCGGGTTTATAACCTGTCTTAATCGCGTTAAATCGAATACCTGAACGCCATGATTTGAAGCAAAATCGGCCACAATAAAAGCATGATCTTTATAAACTTTTACATCGCGCCATAGGCTTTCTACTGTTGCCGTTTCTATAGATCCTAAATAAACAGGGTTACTGGTATCGGTTATATCTACAAAAGAAACATTGGTATTCGTGGCCATTAGAGCATATTCTTTTCCCGTTGTTGAATCTACCCAGCCCCAGGAATCATTCCCAAAGGTCGCTTCAAAGGTACTTAATGGAATATGAAGCATTAAGTCGTAATCCTTACAGGGGTATGTATCTGCAAAACCGTTTTCACATAAGGCCAGTGGTGTAATATTAGAATGAGTATCATTTGAAGGCGACGTGCTATCATCTTTTTGGCATGACTGCAAAAGGAGTAGGCAGGTTAGTACCAATAATCTAATAAAACCAGTATTTTTTATGAAGTCATTCATATGAGCAATTTTTTAAGTTTTTGAAGATATGGTTTTCAGAAGTCTAATCGTATCTTCCTAGTCTTATTACTGCAAACGTTAAATTAACAAAATAAGTTTAATAGTGATCAAAAATTATTCCATCTTATTGGTTTTAAGGGCAAAAACAGAGTTGTGATTCATTTAAAGTAATAAAACTCTTTTCATTAATGTATAAAGATTATACCGTTATTATAGTTAAGCTTCTTATTTTTGCATCATGATAGAAGACAAAAATCAACAAAGAACTCAATTAAGTGATTTAGGGGAGTTTGGACTCATAGATCATCTTACCAAAAATTTTAAAATAAAACACGAGTCGACTGTTAAGAGTATAGGAGACGATGCAGCCGTTCTTGATTTTAAAAATAAAAAGATTGTTGTTACAACCGATCTCTTGGTAGAAGGCGTTCATTTCGATCTTAGCTACATGCCTTTAAAACATTTGGGCTATAAATCTGTTGTTGTTAATTTATCTGATGTCTATGCGATGAATGCCAAGGCGACACAAATTACGGTATCGATTGCAGTTTCGAATCGGTTTCCATTGGAGGCTCTTGAGGATTTATATGGGGGAATAGAAACCGCGGCTAAGGTTTATAATATCGATGTTGTTGGTGGAGATACCACCTCTTCTACGACGGGTTTATTGATTTCTGTAACCGCTATTGGGGAGGTTGATAATAATAAGGAAGTTTACAGAAATGGAGCTAAACCAAATGATTTGTTAGTCGTAACTGGAGATTTAGGTGGGGCCTATATGGGACTTCAAGTACTAGAGCGTGAAAAAGAAGTATATAAGGTAAACCCAAATAGCCAACCAGATTTAGAGCCATATTCGTATATCGTAGAGCGCCAGTTAAAACCGGAGGCGCGAAAGGATGTGATTAAGCTATTAGAAGACTTGAACGTGAAACCAACTTCAATGATTGATATAAGTGATGGATTATCTTCTGAAATAATTCATTTGTGTACACAGAGTAAAGTGGGTTGTGACTTATACGAAAATAAAATTCCATTAGACCCTCAGATTATCTCGGTATGCGAGGAGTTTAATTTAGATAGTACTACAGTCGCGCTTGGAGGAGGAGAAGATTATGAATTGTTGTTTACCATTTCACAGGATGATTATTCTAAAATCAAGGCAAACCCAAATCTTACCGTAATTGGTTACATAAGAGAAGAGCAATCAGGCCTTCATTTAGTAACCAGAGCAGATACTAAAATACCTATTAAAGCACAGGGCTGGAAAAATTTTAATGCCTAAATACTAATAATTTAGAAGGATCTATGATTGGAGTGGGGATACTCGAGTCTTCTTTTGGTTCGGGTGAACTTGTGCTAGGAATCGATTTCATATGTCTTTTCATATGAATACGTTCCAAAACATCATTGATTTCTTTAAATTTAGGAGTGAGCTCAGTAAGGTAGCCGTTTCCATTAACGGTTAGTTGGTTTTGGCAGTTTTTGCAGGTATACTCCTTTACGTGGTAAGTTACATGTCGCGATACCCGATAATCATGACCAAATACCTTGCAATGAATGTTTTTCATTTACGCTTTCAGATTAATTAGTTAGAGTCTATTAATGTATCAAAAAACAATCAAAAACGATTCATAACCTATTAGTAAATCGACGAAGCGATTGTTTTTTTCTTTGAACGTTCCATTCTGGATGCGTGTATACGTTCTAAGATGGCATTAATTTCTTTAAACTTTGGTGTTAGCTCTATTAAATCTCCATTACCGTTTGTTGTTAATTGCTTTTTACAATGCGAGCAGGTGTATTCCTTAACGTGATAGGTTACTTTTTTAGTCACCTGATAATGATGACCAAAGAGAGAGCAATACATTTTAGGAATAAAAGTTGGTTTGTTAGTAGGTTTGTTCATGGTGAAATATTTAGGAGCAATAAATCTAGAACAAAAAATCGAATAAAACGATAAAACGTCAAATATTTTCGACGAAATGCATAATTGAGTGCGAAAAACCCGTTTTATTTTCAATATGGCTCATATGACCATCAGGAAAAATAACCACTTCTATGTCGGTATTTTCTGCTTTAGATACAATTGTGTTGTAATCTAATACCGGATCTTTTTTACTAACAATAAGCATTTTTTTGAAAGGTGTAAAATGAAGAAGAACCTCTCTGTCTTTTCTAATTTTCATGCCTTCAAGGGCGGCAACTATACCTTGTAACGGAGTATTTAAGGCTTCTTTTTTTAAAAGTTTTATCTGCTCTGAAAACAGTGTTCTGTTTTTGGGCCTAAATAAATTAGAGATGGCCATTCTAATGAACCTTTTATGGTTTTGCTTCACCGCAATAATGGCACGATCTCTATTTTTTTGCTTTTCTGGAGTATCTGCGTTCGCAGTAGAATTCATTAGACATAAACCTTTTAACGCATCGGGGTTTTTCTCGGCAAAAGCAAGAGCAACATACCCACCCATCGAGTGGCCAATACATATCGACCGACGAATTTTTAAATGTTTTAAAACAGTCTCTACAACATCTGCCATAAGTTCCATACTATGAATATAACCAAGACAGCCTGTTTGTCCATGCCCTAATAGGTCAATGCAAATAACCCGGTTTTTTTTTGATAGTATGGGAATAAAAGGCTCCCACATAGTTACGTTTTCTAAAAACCCGTGAAGTAAAACAACGGCATTACCTTTTCCGTTATCAGTATAAAAAATATCTACCCCTTTGTATTCTAAAATCATGTTTTTTAATCTCGAACAAATATACTTAGGAGAGCTGAATTAAAAATAAACTTAACAAAGTAATTACGAGGAATCTATGATTAATTTTTTACTTTTTTAATGGCAGCAAATGCTTTATCTACATAGTCGTCTTCAACTAAAATGGTAAACTCGTTTGTGGTTGAAATAACTTCATAAAGTACAACACCTTCCCATGCTAAACGTTTAAAGAAGTGATAATAAAGACCTGCAATTTTAGAGTTGTCCTGAGGTAGATTTATGCTAATTGCAGATAGACCATCCTGAATGGCCAAAAAAGTTTCATGCTTTAACTGGTTGGTAATAAAATCCTGTAAGCTGCTTGAAATGATAATATTACTTTCATGAATTCCTCTTGTAAACGTGTAAAATAGTTTGGCCTCCTGGTTTATTCTATCTAAAATTTTGGCATGGTTGTCTATAATGGTATCAGAGTTTTTAACCGTAAAATCGGTTAAATTGGAACGCACTGTAATATCTCCTAAATTCTGTATTACGCGTTTCATCTTTATCGAATTGGTCAAAGTAGTAGGTGGGTTATACCGTCTTAGTGCCATCATGATAGCACCCGGTTTTACATCCTTTTTGAGCATTTTGCTAATAGGTTCTGTTAACTCAATAGCCAATGCGCTGAAGTTGATAATGTTTCTTGAAAGCGCCTCTTCTAGGTAAGGTTGGGTTATTAGGATGTCCTCGACACAATTTGATACTGTTTTCATGGCTTTATTTTCTTTTTAGAGTTATTAGTCTTGAATGCATTGGAGCTTAGCACCACTTAAACATAACAAAGACATGCATATTTTATTACAGTAGTTGATATTGGTTTTAGTTAATTATCACAAATTCAAAATGTTAATTATTTAACATTATGTGCAAAAATAATCTTTTTTTTAAATAAATATAGGTATTGGGCTTAGGAGTTTTAGTTTTACAATAAAATTAATTAAGCGAAAGCATGAAAGTATTGAAGTTTGGAGGAACCTCTGTGGGTTCGGTTGAAAATATGTCTAATGTTAAAAACATTATCAATGATGGTGAAAAGAAGGTCGTTGTGCTTTCTGCTATGTCTGGTACTACGAATATGCTAGTGTCTATATCTAACGACATAGCAGGTCATGAGGTTGACGGAGCCATTGAAAAGATTAAAGCATTGCACGAGACCTATTTTAGCACTATAGATAAGCTTCTCACAAATGCTAACTTAAATAAAAAGGTTAAAGATTACGTTTCGGAAATTTTTAATTTTTTAGTGGAATGCGCTTATAAAGATTTTTCCGAACATTTAGAGAACAACATTGTGGCTCAGGGCGAATTACTTTCTACATATATGTTTAATAGTTATTTGCAACAAGAAGGAATAAACTCATCGCTATTACCCGCATTGAAATTTATGCGTATAGATGCAGAAAAAGAGCCGGATATCGACTATATAAAGCGAAACTTTGAGGTTACTATAAATACTTTTGAGGATTCTGAAATTTACATTACTCAAGGTTTTATTTGTTTAGATGATGACGGTGAAGTTTCAAATTTACAACGCGGGGGTAGCGATTATACAGCAACCATTATTGGGGCTGCAATTAAGGCAGATGAAGTACAAATTTGGACCGATATTGATGGCATGCATAACAACGATCCTAGATATGTTGAAAATACAAAGCCAATTTCAAATTTATCGTTCGATGAGGCTGCCGAGTTAGCTTATTTTGGTGCTAAAATATTACATCCTCAAACCGTTACTCCGGTGCGGGCAGATAATATTCCAGTACGCTTAAAAAACACAATGAATCCAAGTGCTCATGGAACTTTGATTTCTAGTGTGACTTCAGAAAATGGTATTAAGGCTATTGCTGCTAAAGATAATATTACAGCGATTAAGATTAAATCTGCCAGAATGCTTCAAGCACATGGTTTCTTAAAAAAAGTATTCGAGATTTTTGAAACTTATAAAACACCAATAGATATGATTACAACTTCTGAAGTTGCTGTTTCATTAACTATTGACGACGATAAACACCTTAGTAAAATTGTTGAAGAGTTGGATCAAATAGCGACTATCGAAATTGATAAAAATCAAAGTATTATTTGTTTGGTAGGTCACTCTGTTGTTAATCATCAAGATACCTGTAAGCTATTTCAGATCTTGCAAGATGTAAAAATTAGAATGATTTCCTATGGTGGAAGTAAAAACAATATTTCACTATTAGTAGATACCAAAGATAAAGTCACTTCGCTACAAAAACTAAATGATTATTTATTTGAATTAGTCACTCTATAAATTACTTAAATTTTAGTGTTTTTAGCAATAAGGGCCGTTTATAACGGCCCTTTCTTTTTCTTATGAATTCATAATATCTTCAATGTCATCGGCTTCAATCGGGATGTTTTTCATTAAATTAAAGGGTTCTCCTTGTTCTTGAATAACAACATCATCTTCCAATCGTATCCCAAACCCTTCGTCGGGAATATAGATTCCTGGTTCTACAGTAAAAACCATATTGGCTTGCATAGGTTCTGTTAAGATGCCGTAATCGTGCGTGTCTAGACCTAAATGATGGCTAGTGCCATGCATAAAGTATTTTTTATACGCTGGCCATTCGGGGTTTTCATTTTGTATATCGGTTTTATCTAATAGTTTTAAATCTAATAATTCACTTGTCATGATTTTACCAATTTCTAAATGGTAATCTGCCCAAATGGTTCCGGGAACTAACATTTTTGTGGCTTCATTTTTAACGCGATTTACAGCATTATAAACCTCTTTTTGTCTCGGTGTGAATCTTCCCGAAACCGGTACACTGCGTGTCATATCGCTCGAATAATTAGCATATTCCGCACCAATATCCAATAATATTAATTCCCCCTCTTTACATTGCTGATTGTTCTCTACATAATGTAACACATTAGCATTATTTCCAGAGGCTACAATAGGCGTGTAAGCAAATTTTTTAGATCGGTTTCTTATAAACTCATGAATAAACTCAGCCTCTATTTCATACTCCCAAACACCAGGCTTGACAAAATTTAAAATTCGTCTAAACCCTTTTTCAGTAATATTGCAGGCGTGTTGAATGAGCTCAATTTCTGTGTCTTCTTTTACTGATCTAAGTCGTTGTAGAATGGGATTACTCTTAGCAACGGTATGAGCGGGATATCTCTCTTTTAACCATGTTGTAAATCGGTCTTCGCGGGTTTGGGTTTCTACGTTCGCTCTGTAATGTTCATTCGTATTAATATAAACGGTATCACATTGTGTCATAATTTCGAACATAACCTTTTCCATATCCTGTAACCAGTAAACCGTTTTAATACCACTGGTTTCAAAGGCCTTTTTCTTGGTTAACTTTTCGCCTTCCCAAACGGCAATGTGTTCGTTGGTTTCTTTTAAAAATAAAATTTCACGATGTTTTTCTTTTGGGCAATCGGGAAATAAAACCAGTATGCTTTCCTCTTGGTCTACACCGCTTAAATAGAAAATATCACGATGTTGCTCAAAAGGCATCGTGCTATCTGCACTAATAGGATAGATATCGTTAGAGTTAAAAACAGCCAAACTAGCCGGTTTCATTTTAGAGGTGAATTTCTGCCTGTTTTTAATAAAGAGTTGATTATTTATAGGATGGTACTTCATGTTTATGAAAGAATTTAATGGTTGTCAATGTAGCAAAACTAACTAAATCTTATGTCATAATTATTTGTTATCTTTGAGGTTTCTCCAAATTTTTAACAGAAAAGTGAACTTTAGTTTAATCCAAGCTAAGGTATAGCACGTATTTTTCAATCGCCTACTCGAATCTCTCAAACGAATGTTAAAAATTAAACTCAAAATGAAAAAGATTACTATAACCGCTGTATTACTTTTATTTGCAACGTTACTGCCATTGCATGGGCAGTTGCTAATAAAAGAAGCTTCATTGGAAAAGCAAATAACAAACTCAAGTTTGGTTGTTGAAGGAAAAGTCGTGTCAAAACAATCGTTTTGGGATGTTAATTACAGTAATATTTATACTGTTAATACCATAGAAATATATAAAGTTTTTAAAGGGGAACCTGCTGTTACTATTGACGTGATCACGGCCGGAGGAACAATTGGTCTCGAGGCAGAAATTGTGACACCAAGTTTAGAGTTAAGGCCAAATGAGCTCGGAGTGTTTATGTTGTATGATAATCATGTAGAGTTAGAAGCAGATGGAAGATCATTGGCAAAACGATTTAAAGCTTATGGTTCTGTTCAAGGGTTTTATAAGTACAATTTGCATACCAATGTGGCCGTAAATCCATTTAATAAAAAGCAGGGAATTACCACGTCTTTCTATAATGAAATTATGAGTTATACGAGAACCAATTTTGTGGAGATGAAAAAGATAAATGCATCGCAGCAAAAAGTTTCACTACCTCCAACTTCAATTACATTCACGCCATCAACGGTAACCGGTGGAACCCAAACCGTCCTAACAATCAATGGGTCGGGCTTTGGAGGAAATCAAGGTAAAGTTGGTTTTAGTAATGCCGATGATGGTGGAGCAACATTTATAGATGCTTTAGATACTCAGGTTTTAACTTGGAGCGATACGCAAATTACAGTAGAGGTGCCTTCACGTGCCGGAACTGGTACTATACGGGTAACCGATAGTGGTAGTGCCTCTGATGTTTCTGCTGCAGATTTGACCGTTACCTATTCTGAAACAAACCTCATTAGTGATGATCTAAGTTCGGGTACTGATGTAGCTTATAACACCAGGCTTGTAGAGGATAATGGCTCGGGTGGGTATACCTGGCGAATGTTTACCGATTTTAATGCGAATTCTGCTGCTAATACGTCTTTCTTAAGGGCGTTGGAAACATGGCGTTGCGAAACCAATGTGAATTGGGTCATGGGGTCTACAACAACTGTCGATGTGGCTGCGCGCGATGGTATTAATGTGGTTAGGTTTGATAACGGAAATGAGCTGGGTACAGATGTTTTAGGACGCTGTGTCTCGTATTACTCTGGATGTACTGCTGGCGGAAATACAACCATTAATTGGTTTGTTAATGAGTTGGATATTTCTTTTGATGACGCCACAGATTGGAATTTTGGAACAGGTTTACCAGATATAACAGAGTTTGATTTTGAAAGTGTCGCATTGCATGAATTAGGTCATGGACATCAGTTGGGACATGTTATCAATACAAATGACGATGTGATGCATTATGCTTTGTCTAATGCTGAAGATCAAAGAGTGCTTAGTGCAAATAACATGACAGCAGCAGGTAATGTGCATAGTAGAAGTACGGGGGGAGCCGTTTGCAGTGCCAGTGTAATGACCAATTATTCTGGAAATTGTGGATTAAGTGTAGATGAAGAAGAATTAAATAAATCTATTTCCTTATATCCTAATCCGTCACAAGGAACATTTTATATAGAAAACAAATCATTTATTAATCTTACAGAAGCTACGATTTATGATTTAGGCGGAAGGCTTATTTCAAGATACGATTTGTCCAATACATCCGAGACAAAAACAATTCATACGGTTGGTGCGTCTAAAGGTGTTTATTTTGTTAACATCCATTCAGAAGATGCCGTGATTACAAGAAAAATGGTTTTGGATTAATTTTAACAAAACTATAGTAGACGTAAATTTCATTTTAGTTAGTTTTAACCGGTTTAGTGTATTTATACAAACAAAAAACGAGCTAAAATGAAATTTAAATTATATGCCCTCTTTATTGTTCTTTTATGTTTAAAAACATTTGGACAACAAGAGGCCACAACTCCGCAAATTATAGAAGAGGCGCTAGCAAAGAAAGAACAGCTTGCTAAGTCGTCATTAGTAAAACATGTAGCGTTTAAAAATATAGGGCCATCTGTTATGAGTGGTCGTGTTGCAGATTTGGCTGTTAACCCGGAAGATCCTACAGAGTTTTATGTGGCTTATGCTTCGGGTGGGGTATGGCATACCAAAAACAATGGAGCAGCTTTTCGTCCCATCTTAGATGCTTCGAATACGCAAAATGTTGGAGACATTGCGGTAGATTGGAAACACGAAACGATTTGGGTAGGTACAGGAGAAAATAATTCTTCAAGATCCAGTTATGCTGGAATAGGAATTCTAAAATCTACAAATAAAGGAGAGACTTGGGATAATATGGGACTTAAAGATTCGCATCACATAGGTCGTATTTTAATCAATCCCAATAATCCTGATGAGGTTTTGGTTGGTGTAACCGGGCATTTATATTCACCAAATAAGGAGCGCGGAATTTACAAAACGGTTGATGGAGGAAAGACCTGGTCGCAAACCTTATTTATAAATGAGACCAGTGGTATAATCGATGTGCAGCATAGCCCCGAGAATTTTAACGTTATGTTCGCCGCGTCTTGGACCAGAGATCGAAAGGCCTGGAATTTTAACGGTAGTGGATCGAATTCGGCAATCTATAAAAGTACCGATGCTGGAAATACTTGGATTAAAGTATCGACTAAAAAAAACGGATTTCCTACAGGAGATGGTGTGGGTAGAATTGGATTGGCGGTTTTTAACGATAATATTATTTATGCCTTGCATGATAGTCAGTTTAGAAGAGCCTCAATGCCCGAAAAAGATAAAGGTTTAACTAAGGAGGGGTTTAAGACCATGTCTGTTGAAGATTTTTTGAATTTGGAGGATAAAAAGCTCAACGGATTTTTAAAATTGAACGGATTCCAAGAGAAATATAGGTCAGAGAATGTTAAACAACTTGTTCGGAGTGGTACTGTAAAACCAATTGATTTAGCAAAATACCTGGAAGATGCTAACTCTTTGTTGTTTGATACTCCCGTGATAGGAGCCGAAGTTTACAAAAGTGAAGATGGCGGTTTAACCTGGAAAAAAACTCACAAAGATTTTATTGATGATGTATACTACAGCTACGGTTATTATTTTGGAGAAATAAGAGTAGATCCCAAAGATGAACGTGGTATTTATCTTTTAGGAGTTCCCATATTAAAGTCGAAAGATGGCGGAGCGACTTTTGAGTCTATAAGCAGAGAAAATGTTCATGCCGATCACCAGGCGTTATGGATAAATCCCAATAGGCCAGGACATCTCATAAATGGTAATGACGGTGGGTTAAATATGAGTTACGACGATGGAGAAACATGGGAGAAGCTCAATGTTAACGCTGTTGGACAATTCTATTCCATAAATGTAGACAATGCACAGCCTTACAATATATATGGAGGGCTACAGGATAATGGTGTTTGGGTTGGAGCTCATACAGCTATAGAAAATAAGAGTTGGCACCAAAGTGGCCAGTATCCCTGGAAACGTATATTGGGAGGTGATGGCATGCAGGTTCAAATAGATCAAAGAAATCATAACCTTGTATACACGGGTTTTCAATTTGGGAATTATTACAGAGTTAATTTAGAAACCAATAAACGTACCTACATTCAACCCAAGCATGAGTTGGGTGAAAACCCGTATCGATTTAATTGGCAAACTCCTATTTTACTGTCGCCTCATAATCAGGATATCCTATATTTAGGAGGTAATAAACTTATGAGATCTATGAATAAGGGAGCCGATTGGGAAGCCATTAGTAACGATCTTACTAATGGAGGAAAAAAAGGCAATGTGGCTTATGGAACGCTAACAACTATTAGTGAATCTCCATTTCAATTCGGACTCATATACACCGGTAGTGATGATGGTAAAATACATGTAACAAAAAATGCTGGTGGAAGTTGGGAGGATATTTCTAACAGCTTACCACAAAAGCTTTGGGTGAGTCGCGTTATTGCTTCACAGCACAAAAAGGAACGTGTTTATGCAACATTAAATGGGTATCGTTGGGATAACTTCGAGGTTTATATTTATATGAGTAATGACTATGGAGAAACATGGAAAAAAATAAGTTCTAATGTTCCCACTTCACCGGTTAACGTTATAAAAGAAGACCCTTCGAATGAGAATGTGTTGTATCTTGGTACCGATAATGGAGCTTACGTGTCCTTTAATAGGGGGAAACATTGGGATGTGTTTAGCAAGGGGCTTCCAAATGTAGCCATTCACGATTTGGTAATTCAGCCAGAAGCTAAAGATTTACTTCTTGGAACCCACGGTCGAAGTATTTATAAGGCCAATATTGCGCCATTGCAATATGTTAATTCTGACTTAATAACCAGGGAATTAACACTTTTTTCTGTTGATGATTTAAAGTTTTCTTCAAACTGGGGAAGTTCCTGGAGTAAATGGTTTAAGCCCAAAGAGCCTTCGGTGACCATTAAATTCTATGCAAATAATGCAGGGAAAGAGGAGCTTAAAATTCTATCAAAAAATAATACAGTTCTAAGCACTTTGACGGTAGATGCAGATAAAGGGTTTAACTATGTAGATTACGATTTGTCTCTATCGGAAAAAGCTAAAAAAGCACTAGTTAAAGAGTTTGATAATCTGGAAGTTAAGCAAGCAAAGAATGGAAAATATTATTTGCCAAAGGGAACGTATATAATTCAAATTAACGCGGAGAAAACAAACTTTAAAATAAATTAATCCTCCTTTTCTTAAGATGCATGATTGTAATATAAAAAACAGCTTAAAACTTATCGTTGTTTAAGGCGCTGTTTGCTGATAGATTACTTTAAATTCATTCTAAATAGTGAAAACATGATATTTGTTATTTGTCTAAACCATTACCCTGGCGTACCTTTGTAAAAACACAAAATAACTTCAAAATAATGAGTGGATTTTTTAAATCTTCGATTGGAAGGAAGGTTGCTATGGCACTTTCTGCCTTCTTCCTCATGTTTTTCTTAATTATACATTTAGCAGTAAATATCACATCTTTATTCAGTGAAGATTTGTTTAACGAGCTATCCCATTTTATGGGAACAAACCCCTTGGTGCAATTTGCTCTACAACCCGTTTTAATTTTAGGTGTTGTATTTCATTTTGTAATGGGATTTGTATTAGAACTTAAGAATAAAAAGGCGCAAGGTGTGTCTTATGCCAAAAATAATGGAGCAGCAAACTCTAGCTGGATGAGTAGAAATATGATTTACAGCGGGTTGGTTATATTGGCGTTTATTGTACTCCATTTTATAGATTTCTGGTTTCCAGAAATAAATACTAAGTATATCCAAGGTGATATGTCTGGAATGCATGACGGTAGTTATAGATACTTTCATGAGCTTCAGCATAAATTTTTAAGCCCGGCCAGAGTCGCAGCGTATGTTGTCGCATTTATATTATTGGCACTACACTTACTTCACGGGTTTACTTCGGCATTCCAGTCGGTTGGAGTAACAGCCGGACGTAAGAAAGCCATGCAAACATTTGGAAAGATTTATGCATTTGCTATTCCATTAGGGTTCATAATCATTGCACTCTATCATCACCTTAACCATCAATCTTAATTCGTTTAGTATGGCTTTAGATTCAAAAGTACCAAAGGGTCCAATTAAAGATAAATGGACAGATTATAAAAATAAGATCAATTTAGTAAACCCTGCGAACAAACGTCATATTGATGTTATTGTGGTGGGTACTGGTTTGGCAGGAGGTTCTGCTTCGGCGACCCTGGCTGAATTAGGATATAATGTAAAAGCATTTGCTTACCAGGATTCCCCCAGACGTGCGCATTCAATTGCAGCACAGGGAGGAATTAATGCAGCTAAGAATTATCAGGGTGATGGAGATTCAACATATAGATTATTTTATGATACTGTAAAAGGAGGGGATTACCGTTCGCGAGAAGCCAATGTATATCGTTTGGCTGAGGTATCTGCTAATATTATAGACCAATGTGTCGCTCAGGGTGTGCCATTTGCACGTGATTATGGAGGACTTTTAGACAACCGCTCGTTTGGAGGGGTATTAGTATCCAGAACCTTCTATGCAAAAGGTCAAACAGGACAGCAATTACTATTGGGAGCTTATTCTGCAATGAACAGGCAAATAGCACGTGGTAAGATTGAAATGTTCAATCGTCACGAAATGCTTGATGTTGTTATTGTCGATGGAAAAGCAAGAGGTATTATTGCACGTAACCTTATAACTGGTGAAATAGAAAGACATTCGGCTCATGCTGTTGTTATCGCATCTGGAGGATACGGAAACGTATATTTCCTATCAACAAATGCTATGGGATCTAATACCACAGCAGCCTGGAAAATTCATAAGAAAGGGGCTTATTTCGCGAATCCATGTTATACTCAAATTCACCCGACATGTATTCCACGATCGGGAGATTACCAGTCTAAACTTACGTTGATGTCTGAGTCTCTACGTAACGATGGACGTATCTGGGTGCCTAAAAATATGGATGATGTTTTAGCGATTCGTGAAGGTCGTAAAAAACCAACCGATTTATCAGAAGAAGATCGCGATTATTACTTGGAACGTCGTTATCCAGCCTTTGGGAATCTAGTACCTCGTGATGTAGCATCACGTGCTGCCAAAGAACGTTGCGATGCAGGATATGGTGTGAATGCAACGGGAGAAGCAGTATACTTAGATTTCGCTTCTGCGATTGAGCGCTACGGAAAAGAACAAGCTAAGATTCAAGGCATCGATAACGCATCAAAAGAGAAAATTATCGCCTTGGGTGAGAACATTGTTGAGGCTAAGTATGGAAACCTGTTCCAGATGTATGAAAAGATTGTAGATGAGAACCCATATAAAACTCCAATGATGATTTACCCGGCTACACACTACACTATGGGTGGTGTTTGGGTTGATTATAATTTAATGACTACGGTGCCTGGGTTATACTGTATTGGAGAAGCCAACTTCTCAGATCACGGAGCCAACCGTTTAGGAGCTTCTGCTTTAATGCAAGGTTTGGCAGACGGATATTTTGTATTGCCATATACTATTGGTGATTATCTGGCAGATGATATTAGAACAGGGCCTATTTCAACGGAAACAAAAGAGTTTGAAGATGCAGAAAAAGATGTTAGAGATCGTGTGGATTTCTTTATAAATAATAACGGAACAAAATCTGTAGACTACTTCCATAAAAGACTAGGAAAAGTGATGTGGGATAAAGTAGGTATGGCAAGGAATGAGAAAGGTTTAAAAGAAGCAATGGCCGAAATTAAAGCCATTCGTGAAGAATTCTGGAAGGAGGTAAAAGTCCCTGGTAATGCCAACGAAATGAACCCGGAATTAGAGAAAGCCGGACGTGTAGCGGACTTCCTGGAATTAGGAGAGCTTTTTGCTAAAGACGCACTAATACGTGAAGAATCTTGTGGAGGTCACTTTAGAGAAGAATCTGTAGAAGAATCGGGAGAACAAAAAGGAGAAGCAAAACGTAACGATAAAGATTTCGCTTTTGTGGCAGCCTGGGAATATAAAGGAGAACCTGCAGATGCAGTTTTACATAAGGAAGAATTAGAGTTTAACGATATTGAATTGAAACAACGTTCATACAAATAGAACAAGGATAAAAGAACAAAGAACAAAGACTTTTTCTAGTATCTTTTTTCGATGTTCTAGTTTCTTATAAATTATAAGATTATGAATCTAACACTTAAAATTTGGAGACAAAAGGACGCTTCTTCCAAGGGGCAAATGGTCGATTATAAAGTTACTGATATTTCAGAACACATGTCTTTTTTAGAGATGATGGATGTTTTGAACGAACAGTTAATTAATTCAGGTGAGGAACCTGTAGCTTTCGATCATGATTGTCGGGAAGGTATTTGCGGGATGTGTTCTATGTACATTAATGGTGAAGCTCATGGGCCAGACAGAGGTGTTACTACCTGTCAGTTACATATGCGTATGTTTAAAGACGGTGATACCATAACAATTGAACCCTTTAGAGCAGCTGCTTTTCCAGTAATAAAGGATTTAGTAGTCGATAGAACATCTTTCGAACGTATTCAACAGGCAGGAGGGTATATTTCAGTGAATACATCGGGTAATACACAGGATGCGAATGCACTTCCTATTTCTAAACATGCGGCCGATGAGGCTATGGATGCAGCAACATGTATTGGTTGCGGAGCATGCGTGGCAACCTGTAAAAATTCATCTGCCATGTTATTTGTAGGAGCTAAAGTATCACAGTATGCATTACTGCCTCAAGGGCAAGTAGAAGCTGTAGACCGTGTTAAGAATATGGTTGCTCAAATGGATCTGGAAGGATTTGGTAACTGTACAAATACCGGAGCATGTGAAATAGAATGTCCAAAAGGAATTTCTTTAGATAATATTGCGAGAATGAATCGCGAACTAATGAAAGCTTCCGTGAAAGGATAAGAGATAAAATACATCATACACTTATAAAAGCTCAAACGATACCAGTTTGGGCTTTTTCTTGTTATAAACCTAAGTGTTTAACAATGTATAATCAAGTTATATTAGAACAGGTATTAAAGGTTAAAACCCTGTAATTAGCAGTTACTTTTTTTATATAAATATTGTATTAACAATAAGTACATGGTCTGTTGTCTTATGAAATTTATGAGTCCTTTCTCCGAGCAGATTTCCGGTCTCTCAATTAAAACGACGTATTTTACATGTTTTAAAACGTTATAAGTTAAAATTTGACCTTCATTGTTTAATATCTACCCCTTTTTTAACAAAAAGAACACCATTAACCTTTTGGGGTTTGACTAACTTTATGATAGTTAGAACTAAACCCTAAACATTATGGCGAAAACGCGTAGAGACTTTATTAAAAAAACAGCATTTGCAGGTGCAGCTTTAACAATACCGTCATACGGATTCACAATTTTAAAAAAACCGGAATTACACGAACAAATTATAGGGCATGGCGATTTTAAATATCGTGTACACAAGTCATGGGGAAATCTAGACCCTAATACTACACCAATAAAAAATTGTCATGAAATGGTGATGGATTCAAAAGGTCGTTTAATTATGGTTACAGATGAAACAAAGAATAACATCATAATTTACGATAAATCGGGAAAACTTATCAAGACCTGGGGGCATGAGTATAAATCTGGTCATGGGCTTACATTATTTAAAGAAGGTAGCGAAGATGTCTTATTTATTACCGATCCCGGAGGGAAAGTCGTAAAAACCACCGTAGAAGGGAAAGTCTTAATGGAGTTACCAAACCCCAAAGATATTGGCGTTTATACCGAAAACATGACGCATAAACCAACAGAAACTGAATAGCTCCCAATGGAGACATTTATGTATCTGATGGATATGGTTCTGATTGGATTTTACAATTTAACAAAGATGGAGAGTTTATTAGAAAATTTGCAGGACGCGGGCATTTAGATGAGCAATTAAACAATGCTCATGGTGTAGCCATAGATGATAGAAATCCAGATAATATAACGTTGTTATGCACGTCCAGAAAGCATAATGCCTTTAAAAGATTTACACTTGATGGTAAATACCTATCCACTATTTTCCTTCCTGGTGCCTATGTTTGCCGACCGATAATAGATGGAGATAATATTTATTCTGGTGTATGTTGGTCTAGAATGAAATATTTAGAACGTGTTCCAAACTCGGGATTCGTAACCATTTTGGATAAGCATAATAAAGTGATCTCAAATCCAGGAGGATCGAAGCCGAAATATAAGGGGGGTGAATTACAATTAATGCTTCAAAATACGTCACTTTTTAATCATTGTCATGACGTCTGTGTAGATAACGATAAGAACCTATACATATGCCAATGGAACGCTAATAAATCGTATCCCATAAAACTAGAAAGAATATAAATGACATTCAGATTAATAGTATTTGCCTTCGTTGTAACTGCCCTATCCTCATGTAAGGGTAACAACTCTTACTATACCAGTGTCGAAGAAAAGAACGTACCAGACGTTGTAGATTTTAATTTTGATGTTAGACCTATTCTTTCAGACAAGTGTTTTAACTGTCATGGACCAGATCCTACTAAACGAGCCGCAGAACTAAGATTAGATTTAGAAGAAGAAGCCTTTAAGGCTTTAAAAAATAATAAGAACAAATTTGCTATCGTTAAGGGAAAACCTGATGAATCTGAGGTTGTTTTAAGAATATCTACAAAGGACTCCTCTAAAGTCATGCCTCCTAAAGAATCGAATTTGGCAGGATATTTTTGGATTTGGTATGGTGAATAGCTCTGGAGATTTTGGAATGCAGGGTGATCTGCCTACTCATTTTGACCTTCTTAATTGGCTTGCAGTAGACTTTCGCGAGAATGGTTGGGATGTTAAACGGCTTTTAAAACAAATTGTAACGTCCGCAACATATACACAATCAACAATTGTTGATTCGAAAAAGCTAGAACAGCTTAAAACACAGTTTCCTAACATTCGCTTTGAAACAGGGTTTCAAAATTCTGAAGAAAAACTAAAGCTTACAGCACCTTTGCTTCTTAGCAAAAATACAGTAATTCATAAAGATGATTTTGTAGAATTTGGTCATAAAATGCCAGGTGTTGAAATTAGATATACCACAGATGGCACCAAGCCAGATACAACGTCAATATTATATAAGACACCAATACAAATTGATTTAGAAACTCAAAAACCGGTTCGAGTTATCGCCTATAAAGACAACTGGTTACCGAGTGAGGTGAAAGGTTACACGTTTGTTGATAAGGGGTACCAACCTGAGCAATTTGAACTTGTTTATCCGGGTATTTACAGTGATTTTGTTGGTGATGCCACTGCCGTGTTAATAGACCATAATAAAGCAGGTGCCTATAGCCATGCGAAAACGTCTTCATTTTGAGGGACCTTTAATGGAAAGCATCCATTAGAAGCAACAGCATATTTTGGAAATAACCCACCAGAACTGAAAAGTATTGTGATTAGTTATGGAATGCATCAACGACAGAAAAAGGAACCTCTCGCACTCATAGAAGTTTGGGCAGGGGAAAGTAAAGACGATTTAAGTTTATTAAAACGCGTATCGAAAACCTATAGAAAGATTGATAAGAAAAAAGAGGGAAGAACCAGAAAAGTAGTCATAGAAGTGCCTAAATCGAATGCTACGTATTACAAGGTTATTGCAAAACCCCAGAAAAAAGAAAAGTTATATGTAGACCAATTGTTCTTTTATTAGTCCACGTTCATTGCGAGGCTGGAAAACTCAGTTTTGAAATGCTGTGCAACGTGCAGAAATCAAAATTGTGAATCGAACGCATCTCGTTTCCTGTGTTTAATTTGTTTTATTATCTAGCAAAGTCGTTGATGCTATACTTTAAAGCCAATATTAGGACTTAAAGCCAATTTTTCCTTTGCATACTGCTGCGAAGATTGTTTCGGGGTGAAAACCTAAAGTATTTTTAGCTATATTAACAGAGCTAATATTAAATACATGCGATGCTTCGAATAGGTTCCATTCTACTCTTATGTTTTATCAACTTTACAGGATTTTCGCAGGGGTCATGTTCTATGGACAAACCATGGAATGAAAACACCCTTCTTAAGCATGTAAAAAGCTTATCTTCAGATGCTTTCGAAGGAAGACGAACCGGGACAAAGGGAGGGATTAAGGCAAGGAAATATATAATTAATCAATTTCATTCGTTAGGAGTAAAACCTTTGGGGAAGCGTTATTCACAACCTTTTACATTTAATAAAAAAAACTGTTTTTATAAAGGATCAAACGTTTTAGGACTAATAAAAGGCACAGAAAATGTCAATAAATTTATTGTTATTAGTGCGCATTATGACCATGAAGGTATAAAAAGAGGGAAAATATACAACGGTGCAGATGATAACGCCTCAGGTGTATGTGCGTTGTTTAGCTTTGCAGAATACTTTAAAAAATACCCACCCAAACATTCCATAATTTTGGCAGCTTTTGATGCCGAAGAATTGGGGCTACAAGGGTCTAAATATTTTGTGCGTAATTCGATTGTTCCATTAAAAAATATTGAAGGCAATATCAATATGGATATGATTAGCAGGAGTGAAAAAAATGAGTTGTATGTCGTTGGTTCGGTATTCCATAAGAAATTGAAATATATCATTTCACATTTTGAGTTTTCTAAAAAGATTAAGCTTGTAGCTGGACATGATGGATATGATGGACTGGAAAACTGGACGTATGCGTCCGACCACGTGAACTTTTATAAAAAAGGCATTCCGTTTTTATACTTTGGTGTGGAAAATCATGAGGATTATCATGAGCCTACAGACGACTTTGAAAATATTCATCCTAAGTTTTATGTAGAAGCCGTAAGAACTATTATTTCCGTTTTTAGAACTTTAGACAGTTTACCGCGTGATTAAAAGTAAGCTTTAAGTTGAATAGAACCGGTGTGAATGGTTTTACTCTCCTCGGTTTTTCTTCCAAAATAACTTAAATTAAGATCGAGAAAAGTCGTTAATTTTTTCTGTGCCAATAAGGTCCAGGTGAAGTTTTTTCCAGGTTGAAGACCTTCTAACATTTGATAAGCTACAGGAGTATTGGCATTTCCGTTAAAAACATTCGAAAAATAATTAAACTCGCCGTTAATAGCACTTTTTTGACTACTGGCAAGCGTAAATGAAGCACCATATTTCTGTTGTTTCAAAGATTCAAAGCTGCCAATGGTATTATCCTTGCTGCTGTGCTGGTAAAATATGTCAAAACTCGAATTTTCATTAAATAAATAGGAAAGTTTGGGATTTATAAGGGTTTCATCAAAATTGTAATTCTTACTTGTAAAGTTCTGGCTAATACTTTCATTAGTATTAAAGGATGAAAGTATATTAAGTAACCAATTCGGGGTGATTTTATGGTTAAAATTAAACTGATGGCTTTTTAAGCTATTTTCAATAAAGCCGATCGATAAGATGTTTCGAGTAGTATTGCTTAAATACGTGTATGAGGTTGTATAACGTTGTTTCCCTCTATTCAAAAATAAAACATTTCTAAAGTTCAACTGTAAGCCTAGTTGGTTTTCTTTGTCGTTTTCGAAGGGGTTAATGTTAAAGCTGTTACCATCCCGTCTTGTTTTTCTATCAATTAAATAACTGGTCTGATTATAAAAGTGAGACCAGAATTTTTTTGACTTACTTTTGCTTACAGACCATTGGGAAGGATTTATAGTCAGTGTTTGACTTAGCCTATTTTGGTGTGTTTTGATAAACACCCGATTAGGTAGAAGCACCCTAATGTATTTTCCCTGATCCTGAAATTGAGCAATTTCGAACTCTTCAAGTTCCTGGATCCCGTTTTCGTTATAGTCAATCCAGGTGTAGGTTCCCTGTCCCGGTTCCACTTCAACATAGGTGAAGTCCTGTTGTGGTAAAGTTCCTGAATTGGTTTCAAAAATAGTATTCCATTGTACAATTTGTTTAAATAGTTTTTGATTAAACTGCAGCCTGGAGTTTACTGATCGCTCATCTTCAATATCGTTATCTTCACTTTTTAAAGTTCTGTAATTAGCATATAAAGTCAGATTTGTATTTTTGTTTTTTACAAGTCGTGAATCGAAATAAAAGGTGTTGGATGTGTTTACCTTTTGTAATTGATTATTTCGAATACTATCATTAATCCTGTTTTTATAACCTATTTCAGCAAAAACTTTGGTGCTATCCCCAACACCAAAGAACGCCTCGTAAGACTTAAATTTTTGACTTAAAGGCGTGAGTGTTTGAGTGGCAATATCTTGTTGTTCATTATCCTCGATAGCTAGTTTTGCACCTACCCAGCTTTTTCGCATATGGTATGTAATACGGTTATGTGACCTTAGAAAGGTTGACATGTTAAGCGTCGATCTGGCACTTAAATAGCTGAAATATGATGCTATGTTAAATTTGTTTAAAAGCAAATTTACATGAGTTAGATGCCGGTTACCGTTAAAGTTTCCTGAGTATTCCAAATGCTCAAATTGATAGTTAGCCGTTCCTTTCTTGGGGTGGAAGAATTGAAAGCCTGAGTTAAATAAAACCTGATCTCCCGGGTTTCGCATGTTTGGATTCGTTAATGGGATGTCTAAGTTCCAATCTCGATTAAATTCGGCTTTGTATAAGCGTTCAACAGATCTAAAATTTTCCTGAACATAATCTACATTGCTAAATACATTAAAATTCCAAAGACTATCCTGTTTAACGAGTTGTTGTTTTATGTTTAGACTTCCGGCAAAGCCATCGTTGTTGGCATCGTTTAAATTTGAAAAAAGGTTTAAATCATTTTTACTACCGGCTGCCTCAAAATCGATGCTGGTTTTTTCAGATGGTTTATAACTTCCGTTCAACACAGCAATTTGAAGTTTGGTAGGAGCCACCAATTGAATAATTGGGGCATAGTTTCCAAGGCCAATACCAGCGAATTCATAAATGTTATTTATGGCCGATGTATTGGTAAGGATGTAATCGCCCTGATTGTCCCCAACCAGGGTAAAAGTAACACGGTAAAGCTCATCATCTGGATTGTTTGAAAATACAAAAGCTTCCACACCATCAATAAGCTCTTTTTTATATAAGATTCTATTCTCATTAAAGGTTTCCTGAATTTCAGATGGTGCTACCATTTGCGAACGGTCGTCCCCCGCTTCAGATAGAATTTGTATTTGATTTTCAGATAAGTTTTGCTGAAGTGGTTGGTTTTTGGCATCATTTTCAGAGTACACCGAAACACCAATTTTTAATTTGTCGGTTTCAATTTGTCCACCGCCAAATGCGACGAAACGAGAATAGTTACGTTCACTAAATTGATAATCGACCGTAATTCGCATTTCAGAGGTTATGGGGTAGGTCGCATTGAAGATAATTTCACCAGCATTATAATCTATAATATAATCTTGATCCTCTCCGCGTTTTACAGCAACACCATTTACATAAACTGTTTCACTTCCCGAAACAATGAGTACAAATAGCTCACCATTGGAGCCTTGCAGTTTGTAAGGGCCCTGATTACCTTCCTGAGCGGTAAATTGACTTGTGGTAAATTGCCCTCTTACTATAGCGCCAGATACAAATAAGTTCGTTCGGGTGGTTTCATTTCCTAGATTAGTATTTACAGATAAGCCCTGAACACGTTTGGAGAAGTTTGCAAAATATGAGTCGGTATTTTGTAAGTCGATATCTCCGGCCCTAACCCTCCAACGATCGCTAAACAATTCTATAAAAACCTGGTCGAATTCGTCCAGACGTTGCGAATAACCACTTTCTTGAAGCGGAATATTAGCGTCTTGTATAGAGGCTCTAAGAGATACTTTATCACTTAATTTTCCCGTTATTTTAAGGTCGAGCTCACTGTTTAATACTGAATTTTGGTTATTTCCTATAGTAACGCCCCTGGAAATACTTCCAGATGTTGTTAGACCATCAAAGGGAATAAAATTTTTGGTCGTATTCGGCTGAGATAGTTTATATAATTTGTCAAGGTTACTCGTGTTAGAAACAATAATACTCTCGTCTAGTTGTTTGTAAGTTTTGGTTAGAAAATCAGGAAACTTCAGATAGTCAATCCGTATTGAATCTGTTTCAAGAGGCTTTTTAAACGTAAGGATGGCTTTGGCAAAATCGATCGAATAAAATGTGGAGTCTATGATGGTGTTGTCTTTTCTTTTAACCGAAAACGCTCGGGAATTAATACTAACACTATCAATACGAATAGTGTCTTTAACAACAACTTTAATAGTTTTATAGTTTGAAACGGGCTCTTGTGCACCCCCCAAAAACCAAACTAAACATAAAAGAATTGTTGTAATACACCTCATTAGATACTTAAACTACAAATAGTTTAAAATATTTTGTTAATATTATTCGTTAGAACGGCTAAAATGACGAATATAATACCTTTAAGTAAACTTAAATACATCTTTTAAACTTGTCTTTTATGACAAAGGAAAACTAGCATAAAAATTTATTTTTATTTGATAGTGTAAAAGTAAGGTATTATTTATTTTAGCTTATCGAACAAAAACGCAATTAACGATTTTGATTTTTGTCGAAACGTTAAGGACTTTAATTACATCTAACCATTTTAAAAACAGTTAAATAAGAATGAAAATTATATCTTATAATGTAAACGGTATTCGTGCAGCTATAAACAAAGGTTTTATAGACTGGTTAAAAAGTGCGAATCCAGATGTGGTTTGTATACAGGAAACGAAGGCTCAAAAAGAACAATTGGATTTAGATGTTTTTGCAGATGCAGGATACACATACAACTACTGGTTTAGTGCTCAAAAAAAAGGATACAGTGGTGTGGCTATTTTAAGCAAAATAGAACCAAAGCATATAGAATATGGCACGGGAATTGAGTCCATGGATTTTGAAGGTAGAAATATAAGAGCCGATTTTCCGGCCAGTGCAGCAAACGGCGTTGAGGTGTCTGTTATGAGTTTGTATTTACCCTCAGGTACTAACGATGCGCGTTTAAATCACAAATTGGAATACATGGATATGTTTCAGGACTATATAAATACACTTAAAAAGGATATTCCTAATTTGGTAATTTGTGGTGATTATAACATTTGTCATGAAGAAATTGATATTCATAATCCCAAAATGAAAGGTGTTTCAGGTTTTTTACCTGAGGAACGTGAATGGATTGGCAAGTTTATTGATAACGGATTTACCGATTCATTTAGATATTTAAACAAAGATGTTCAGGAATTCAGTTGGTGGAGTTATCGAGCCAACTCCCGAGCTAATAACAAGGGGTGGAGATTAGATTATGCCATGGTAGCGAACCCGTTACAAGAAAATATAAAAAGAGCCGTTATATTATCTGAAGCTGTTCATAGTGACCATTGTCCAATTTTATTGGAATTAGATAAATAAAAATATTTTATAAATAAGTAAAATCAAATGAACCTTAGCAAAATGATTAAAAAGACTTTATTAGCCATATTAACCCTTACCTTTTTGGTGTCTTGCGTGTCTCCGAAAATATATAAAGAACTAGAAGATAAGTATGCTGATTTAAAGGAAGAAAATAGAACGCTATCTACTGAAAACGATGCGCTTTTAAGCGCAAAGAATGCTGCTGAAAATGAGCTGAAACAAATGCAGCAGGCTTATGATGAAGCGATTCAGCAACGTGATAAATCGCAATCAGATTATAACGCTATGAAATCTAATTACGATAATTTAAAAAACTCTTATGCTGCTTTAGAGAAGAACAGTTCTAGTGCCATTGCAAGAAACTCCAAAAAGAATAGAGAATTATTAGCTCAATTAGAAGCAAAGGAGCAAGCTTTGGCGACAGAGAATGCGCGTTTAGCAAAACTTAAAAAGCAATTGGAAGACAGATCTAACAGAGTGGCCGAATTGGAAAATGTAATAGTGGCTAAAGATGCAGCTATGACACAACTTAAAAATGCCATATCAAAAGCCTTAACAGATTTTGAAGGAAAGGGATTAACGGTAGAACAAAGAGACGGAAAAGTTTACGTGTCTATGGAAAATAAACTTTTATTTGGTTCTGGTAGTTGGGCCGTTGGTTCTGAAGGAAGAAGAGCGGTACAGCAGTTAGGTCGTGTTTTAGGAGATAACCCTGATATTGCTGTTTTAATTGAAGGTCATACCGATAATGTTCCATACAAAGGGAATTCACAATTAAGTGGTAACTGGGATTTATCTACAAAACGGGCAACGGCCATAGTAAACATTCTAAGAGAGAATACTAATATTAATCCGGAAAATTTAACCGCTGCAGGTCGTGGAGAGTTTGCACCAGTTGCAACAAATTCTACACCTGAAGGTAAAGCGAAAAATAGACGAATTGAAGTAATTTTAACACCTAAATTAGATGAGTTGTCGAAATTATTAAATAACTAGAAACTAGAATTGCCTTTCTTGAGAAGTATAAGCAATTGTTTCAATTTGTAAGACTCATTTTTCGTAGTAACACAAAAAATGTAAAAACCTTTAAATATTCCTCTGGAGATTTAAAGGTTTTTTATCTTTATGCCGTTTTAAATTTTAATGAATATAACTCTCTAACCCTAAGATGAAATATACAACCTTACCCAATACCAATATAAACGTTAGTAAGATATGCCTGGGATCAATGACCTGGGGAATCCAAAACACAGAAGCAGAAGGACATGCTCAATTAGATTATGCGCTGAATCGCGGCGTCAACTTTATCGATACGGCAGAATTGTATCCAGTGCCTGCCACAGCAGAAACCAGCGGTCGTACCAGTGAGATTATTGGTTCATGGTTGAAGAAAACTGGCAAAAGAAGTGAGGTTGTGATTGCTTCAAAAATTGCAGGCCCAGGAGACTATACGGCTCATATTCGTACAACGGGTTTTAGCTCACAGTCTATTAAAGAAGCTATAGATTTAGAGCTTAAAAGGTTACAAACCGATTATATAGATTTGTACCAACTACATTGGCCAGAGCGAGACACCAATAAGTTTGGGATACGTAACTTTCCATATCATTCTAAGCAACAATGGGATGAGAATTTTAAAGACGTTTTAGAAACTTTGAATGATATGGTAAAATCAGGAAAAATACGACATATAGGTGTTTCTAATGAAAATTCCTGGGGGACTATGCGTTATTTGCAAGAGGCTAAAGACCATAACTTACAAGGGCCAATAACCATTCAAAATGCTTATTCCCTCTTAAACCGTTTATTTGAATACGAACTGGTTGAAGTATCGTTAAGGGAAAATATTGGTTTACTTGCGTATTCTCCTATGGCATTTGGCGTTTTATCTGGGAAATATATTAAAGGGACAGCAGACGAAAATTCTAGACTAGGAAAGCATCCTCGTTTTGCACGTTACAGCAGTGATCAATCTACCGAGGCCACAAGACGTTATTTAGAAATTGCAGAAAACAACGGTCTAAGCCTGGCTCAAATGTCTTTAGCATTTATAAACCAACAACCCTTCGTAACAAGTACGATTATTGGTGCAACCAATTTGAAGCAACTTCAGGAAAATATTGATAGTATTGATGTGCGTTTAAGTGACAAGGTGTTAGAGGAAATTAATGAAGTGCATCTTGCCATTCCTAATCCCGCACCGTAAGTGTATTAAGCCAACATTTATAAGTGTATATCGTATTTAATTAATAAATCCTGGACTTTTTTAATGACAATGGGTTTAGAGATGAAGTCGTCGATACCAGCTAAGGTAGCCTTTTTTCTGTCGTCGGTATAAGCGCTGGCAGAAACGGCTACAATTGGCATTGGGTTAGATTTAAATTTTTCGGTTTTTTTAATGTTTTTAGTGGCATCTAATCCGTCCATTACGGGCATTTGTATATCCATAAAAACCATATCGTACCTATTAACGTTAAATTGTTCTATGGCTTCAATTCCGTTATTAGCGTAGTCTATGCTTAGGTTAAATTTACTTAGCATAAGCCCTATAACTTTTTGATTCATCGCATTATCATCGACCACAAGGACACTGGTTGTTTCTCTAATTTTAGGAAGGTTATTTGCGAGTATGTTAGAATTGAGTTGAGTTACCTCATTGCTTTCACGTTCTAGTTTCAGGCTAAAGTAGAAACGGCTCCCTGTGTTTAATGAGGTTGTAAACTTTAATTCACTATCCATTAAACTCGCCAACTCATTAGAAATGGTTAATCCTAAACCAGTACCTCCAAATTTTCTTGTAGTTGAGAGGTCTACCTGTTCAAACGCCTGAAATATTTTTTTAGACTCTTCTTCGTTCATTCCAATTCCTGTATCCTCAACAGAGACATGAAAAATGTCAAGAGTATCGTCAAACTTTTCCTGTGTAATGTCCAGTTTTACCCATCCTTTATGAGTAAATTTAATCGCATTGTTAAGAAGGTTAATAACAATTTGATTTATTCGAATGCTATCACCAATAATGAGTTCTGAAGCTTCCGGAGATCGTTCAAAGTTGTATATAAGTTCGATATTTTTTTCTGATGCCTGGTATTTAAAAATATTAATGAGCTGGTTTAAATCCTGATTTAAATTTAGGCTACTTTTTTCAAGTTCCATTTTACCGGCTGATATTTTAGAATAGTCCAGTATAAGATTTATTAAGCCTAAAAGATGGCTGGAAGAGTAATTAGCAATGTCCAGTAACTCTACCTGTTCATCATTTAACTTAGATTGATTTAATAAATTCAAAATACCAATAATGCCATTTAGGGGTGTTCGTATTTCATGACTCATATTGGCCAGAAAACTGGACTTATAGGCCGTAGCTCTTTCTAATTCTTCTATGGTTAGTTTTAGCCCGTCTATGTTTTCTAGTAAGTTCTTTTTAAGCAAATCGTAGGCTTTATATAAAAAATCCACCTCTAAAATATTTGATGCTTCTTTGTTTTTTATAGCGTCGTATTCTTTGAAATCAGATTTTATAAACTTATGAATAGATGCCTGAAGTCGTTTCAAATCACGTGTTAAAGCCTGAGATAGATAGAGAATAAAGAATGTCATAAAGATTAGAATACCTCCAAACGAGATTTTTACAAAGCGAGAGGTGTCTAAATTTTTTCTTTCAATTTCTTTTTTAGCAAGCGTTTCTATGTCATTGATATGTTTGAGAATAGACTGATTAGTTTTAAGTATTTGTTCATGTAATCCTGAATGATTAATGCTTATGTCATTACCAATCTTAAATTGTATTTGAGCTATTTCATTGAATAATGTTTGATATTTATTTAATGCTTTTTGGGTTTGTTCAACATGGCTGTTTTTTAATGTAAGTTGAGATATAAGGTTGTTAAATTTGTTGATGTAAATACTATCCGATCTAAGTAAAAAATCTTTTTCATTACGTCTTAGTTGGAGGATATCTCTTTTGGGTAGTAGGTTTAAAGTTTCTATATTATGCGCAACGTCTCTCATAGCTCCAATCTTACCATGATTTCGATATCCTAGTTTAAGACGCTCGGTTTTTATTCTTTTAGAAAGCGTATCTAGATGGAGAAAATCGTTTTTTAAATCCTCAATAGTTTGATGAGCCAGCGAGAGGTCATTTAGCTTTAACTCATTCAAAATATACTCTAGACTATTTTTATTTAAGGAAATGTTATTAATAAAAGTATCAATGTTTTTTTCCTTCGTTGTTGTGTAAAAAGAAGGACTTTTATAGCCATAAAGGAGAAAGGATTGAAAGTTTTTTTCGTTATTCGAGAAATTGGATTCTAAGTTGTAGATATTCGTAATTACAGTTTGTAGGTCCTTTGTCTTTTTATTGAAATAGCTATGAGCAATAAATAGTAGTATGGTGACTGCAATAATGCTCAAAAACGATACAATAATTTTGAATCTGTAGGATTTGTGGAATCGAAACTTCATCGAGGTGATAGTTTGGCTAAAATTATACAAAGCCTATTTATTTATAGTTATCTTAATGTTAAAAAGAGGTTTGTTTTAAAGGGTTTTAAGTCGGAAGCTTAAATTGGTTTTGTAAGCGTGAGTAGGGTCAATAGGCTTGAAGACTTTAAGAATGTGTTTGGTGTGTTTGAAAAAAGTAATATTGTCATGTTTTGTAATCTTTTATTTACAAAAATAATATTCTTTTTATTAAGAATAGCATTAATATCTAAAGAAAAGTAGTTCAGTGCATTATAATTTCAAATTAATGACTAAAAACTGCTCAATAGATGCTTGTTTTTCGAGATGTAAAATTATACCAAGTGGCGAAAGTTTTAAAACGTTTGAAAAACAAAAAACCCTCTGCTTTAAAAGCAAAGGGTTTCTTTTTATTTAAGTTGATTACCATTTTTATCAAAAAAATGATATTCAAGGTATGTGTAAGCGTCTCTAGGTAAAACTTTAACCCATTTTTTGTGTTCAAAAAACCATTTTGAACGTATAGATGGAAAACCTTTTGTTAGAAAGGCTGCTATAAAAGGATGTGTGTTTAAGGTCAGCTTTTTATAGTCTTTTTTTAATAGTCTTTCAAGATCTTGCGTTATTCTTTGTACCAATCCAATTGGTGCTTCAATTTCAGAGCCATTTAAGCCGTTAGGGTTCTCCTCACGGGTTTTAATATTCATCTCTGGTCGAACACGCTGTCTCGTTATTTGTATCAACCCAAATTTACTGGGTGGCAAAATTTTGTGTTTAGCTCGGTCATCTTTCATTTCGTCACGAAGATGGTTAAATAACTTTTGCCGATTTTCAGAATTAGTCATATCAATGAAATCTACAACAATAATGCCTCCCATATCACGTAAACGTAATTGGCGGGCCATTTCTGTAGCTGCTATTAGGTTGACTTCAAGAGCTGTGTCTTCTTGATTGCTTGCTTTGTTTGATCTGTTACCGCTGTTTACATCTATAACATGAAGGGCTTCGGTATGTTCGATTACCAAATAGGCCCCTTTTGCCATGGAAACGGTTTTTCCAAAGGAGGTTTTAATTTGTCTTTCTATTCCGAATTTTTCAAAAATTGGAATCTTTGACTGATACAATTTGACTATTGATTCTTTTTTTGGTGCAATTTCTTGCACATAATCTTTAATTTGAATGAAAAGCTCTTCATCATCAACATAAATGCTTGTAAAGGTGTCATTAAATATGTCTCTTAAAATGGAAGAGGCCTTATTCATTTCTCCTAATACTTTACTTGGATGATGAGCTTTATGTAGCTTTTTACACATTGCGGTCCAACGACCTAGCAAATTTTGTAAATCTTTGTCTAGTTCAGCTACTTTTCTGCCTTGTGCTACGGTGCGAACAATTATACCAAACCCTGGTGGTGTAATACTTTTTACCAATCGTTTTAATCGATCTTTTTCTTCTCTGTCCTCTATTTTTTGAGAAATAGAGATACGATTAGAAAAAGGAACTAAAACAATATATCTTCCGGCGATAGAAAGCTCAGAGCTTATTCTTGGGCCTTTTGTAGATATAGGTTCTTTAACTATTTGTACCAATAGCGACTGATTAGATTTTAAGACATCGGCAATTTTACCGTCTTTCTCAATATCTTTTTCAAATGGGAAGTCTTTTAAAGAAAAATCTTTTAATCTACCTGCGCTTACACGTTTTGTGAATTTTAAAAGGGAAGGTAGTTTCGGGCCTAAATCGTGATAATGCAGAAATGCATCTTTTTCGTAACCCACATTAACAAATGCGGCATTTAAACCAGGAACAGCTTTTCTTATTTTGGCTATAAACACATCACCAACAGAAAAGTCATTACTATCTTCATCTTTCTGTAATTCAATAAGTTTTCCATCTTTTAATAAGGCAAAATCAACATTCTCGGAACTAGATCGAATAATCAATTCTTTCTCCATGTAGTTAATTTTTATCCATACCTTCTGGTTTTGCCAATGACTATAAATAGCATGAATACATATGCAATACAGACAAGCATCTTAACAGAATTGTACAGATGGATTATACATTATTTTTTTATCCAAAAATGATTAATATCATCATTTTTAGATATAACACCCTTAATTATAATTTACTTTAAACTAAATTATAATCGAGGATTTCACAGGATTTTTTTAAATCCGTGGAGTTCAAAAAAGCGTATATCGCTTAGACGAACTCATTTCAAAGAACGTGTTGTTTTTTAAACCAAAAGAAGTAGTTAAGTTAAACTAACTACTTCTTCGATTTATTTTTTCTTTTTGTGACGGTTAGCACGCCTACGTTTTTTACGCTTATGCGTCGCTACCTTATGTCTTTTTCGTTTTTTACCACTTGGCATAAATAGTGTCGTTTTTTAAAATTAATAATTTATTTTCGGTGTTTTTGTCTATTTAACGCCAACGTTTGTTTTAACGCCTTCAACAAAAACTTTTGCTGGCTTGAATGCAGGAATGTTGTGAGCTGGTATTTTAATGGTTGTGTTTTTAGAAATGTTTCTACCAGTCTTTTCGGCTCTTGTTTTAATTATGAAGCTTCCAAAGCCTCTTAAATACACATTGTCACCACTTTCCAAAGAAGTTTTTACTTCTTCCATAAAAGTTTCTACTGTTGCTTGAACATCGCCTTTTTCAATTCCTAGTTTTTCAGAAATTTTTGCTACTAAATCAGCCTTCGTCATTTTTAAATTATTTTTAAGGTTACTATAAATTTCGAGGGTTGCAAATATAGGAATTTAATATTCAATATTTCAAACCTAAATCATTAAAATTTAAGATTATAAACGTTTATTTTTGTGCTTACCATATAGTCAAAGAATGATATTTTCAAAAATTTTAATCCACTGGTATTCAAACAATAAGAGGGATTTGCCATGGAGACAAACAAAGGAGCCCTACCATATTTGGTTGTCAGAAATTATTTTACAACAAACACAAATTAAGCAAGGTTTGCCATATTATATGTCTTTTATTGAGGAATTTCCCTCGGTTTTTGATCTGGCTAATGCCAACGAGAGTGATGTACTAAAGTTATGGCAAGGATTAGGATATTATTCAAGAGCACGAAATTTACATGCAACATCTAAGCATGTTGCAAATGACTTAAATGGCAAATTTCCAGATAACTACATAGGCCTTTTAAAGCTAAAAGGCGTTGGAGATTATACCGCTAGTGCTATTGCTTCTATTTGTTTCAACGAACCCACGGCTGTGGTTGATGGAAATGTATATCGCGTATTATCGCGGTATTTTGGGATAGATACGCCCATAAATTCTTCAAAGGGCACCAAAATGTATAAAAATTTAGCACAGGAATTAATCGATACAAAGAATCCGGCAGATTTTAATCAGGCCATTATGGAATTTGGTGCAACGCAATGTAAACCCAAAAACCCCGATTGTAGGACTTGTCCTTTGCTTGATAACTGTATCGCATTTAGCGAAAATCGGATAAGTGAATTACCTGTAAAAATTAAGTCGGCAAAAGCAAAGAAGAAGCATTTCAATTTTTTAGTTTTTGTTTCCCAGGACGGCAAGACCATTCTTGAAAAAAGAGAAGGGAAAGGGATTTGGCAAAATTTATATCAATTCCCGTTAGTGGAATCTAATAAAAACTTAGAAATGGATGAGCTAAAAACTCTGTTGGAAAATCATGATTTGGTAAGAGGAGCGTCATTTGAAATGTCGTTGTATAATAAGGATCAGATCGTGCATAAGTTATCTCATCAGCATTTATATACCAAGTTCTGGATTGTGAATGTGAACAGACTTTTGGTTGAGGGAGTCCATACCAGTAACGTGCATGATTACGCCGTGCCAATTCTAATAGGTAATTTTATTGATGATTTTAATTTTTGAAAGTAGCATATCTAATAATAGGCCGTTGGTCTAATGAATTCTTTATTTTTTGATTCGTTTAGATTTCAACAATCATATTTTTTTATTAATTTTAAAAAAATGCAACGCAATATTGTAATTTAGCATTCTAAAACAAATCGTTAATTATGTCGGGAACATTAAATAAAGTCATGCTTATTGGCCATTTGGGTGATGAGGTTAAGATGCATTATTTTGAAGGAGGTGGCTGTGTTGGTAGGTTTCCATTAGCAACTAACGAAACGTATACAAATAGACAAACTAACGAGCGTATCTCCAATACGGAATGGCATAACGTTGTAGTTAGAAACAAAGGAGCCGAAATATGTGAAAAGTATTTAAGTAAAGGAGATAAGGTTTATATAGAAGGTAGATTAAAAACAAGAAAATGGCAGGACGATAATGGTAATGAAAGGTATTCTACCGAAATTCAGTGTACCGATTTTACATTTCTATCAACCAAAAAGGAAAGTGAAAGTAATGCCGCTATGAACGGGCCTGTTGCTCAAAAACCAAATACTAATCAGCCATCAAACACCGAGCCTAATCATGAAGATAATGACGACCTTCCGTTTTAAATTTAAGTTGAACCAAAAAGAAGCATTTGGATCCTGACCCTTCGAGTTTTAAATCTTTATTTTTCACAATTGATTTCTCAGTTGTTACAGGTTTTGTGTTATTATTTTTGCTTTTAGTGTGTTCTGCACTTATATCGGGGGCAGAGGTCGCATTGTTTTCGCTTAGTAGAAAAGATATCGATGAGGGTTTAGAGGCAAAATCCAGACGTATTGGAATTATTTCAAAGCTTCTTGAACACCCCAAAAAGTTATTGGCAACTATACTCGTTGCTAACAACTTTATAAATATCGCAGTAGTTATCTTATTTGCCTTTTTAGGAGATTTTATGTTTAGCGATATTAGTAATCCAAAAGTTAAATTTCTTGTAGAAGTTGTTGTAATTACCTTTTTAATATTATTATTTGGTGAGATATTACCTAAAATATATGCGAGCCGAAATAATTTAAAGTTTGCCTCATTTATGGCGTATCCATTACGTTTTTTAGATGTATTCCTCTCACCGGTAAGTCTCCCAATGCGAAGTGTGACGCTTGCTATTCATAATAAACTGAGGAAACAAAAGTCTAATTTGAGTGTCGATCAACTTTCTCAAGCATTGGAGTTAACCAGCGAAGAAGACACCACTAAAGAAGAGCACAAAATTTTGCAAGGTATCGTGTCTTTTGGTAATACAGATACCAAACAGGTTATGAGACCCAGAATCGATATTTTTGCTTTAAATATAGATCAGAAATATACAGAAATTGTTCCCGAAATAATTGCTAAGGGATATTCCAGAATACCGGTTTACGAGGATAATATCGATACTATCAGGGGTATTCTTTACGTTAAAGATTTGTTACCTTTTATAGACAGAAAGCAGTTAGACTGGACCGGTCTAATACGGGAGCCTTTCTTTGTTCCAGAAAACAAAAAACTGGACGATTTAATGGTCGAATTCCAGGAGAAAAAAGTGCATTTGGCGGTTGTTGTAGATGAATACGGGGGAACATCCGGGTTGATTTCCTTGGAAGATATCATTGAGGAAATTGTAGGGGATATAAGTGATGAATTTGATGATGAAGATTTGACGTATTCTAAACTGGATGATAATAATTTCGTTTTTGAAGGGAAGACAGCATTAAAAGACTTTTACAAGATTATACGAATTGAGGACGATTCTGTGTTTGAAGATAATAAAGGAGAGGCCGAAACTATTGCCGGTTTTGTTCTGGAAATATCTGGGAGCTTTCCAAAATTAAATAGTAGAATAAATTTTGAAAATTTCGTTTTTACTATAGAAGCATTAGATAAGAAGCGAATAAAACTTGTAAAATTTACAATGACTTAGTTCGTATTAAACATTCAATTTGATGCTAGACAATGCTTATGATTTTGAAAAAACTATTTAAAATATTACCAATACTAGGGGTTACGATACTGATGTCATGTGGGGATAATTATGTCCCTAAGCCAAAGGCCTATCTTAGGCTAGACTATCCCAAGGCAAATTATGTGAAAACAGAGGTCGAGATTCCTTTTTCTTTTGAGGTCAATACGCTTGCAACAAGAATTAGTAAAGTTAATGTTGATGCGACGACGAAGAGCTATGGATTGAATATAGGATACCCAGGATTAAAAGGAACCATTTTCCTGACTTATAAGGCGGTTAATGGAGACAAAAAGAATTTAGCTGGTTTTTTAAGAGATGCCAGAAAGTTTACAGAAAAACATATGCAAAAGGCAGATGAAATTCCTGAATACCCCTATATAAACAATGAGGAAAAAGTGTATGGGAGTTTTATTGAGGTTAAAGGAAATGTGGCTTCACCGGCACAGTTTTATGTAACAGACAGTGTAAATCACTTTTTAACGGGCTCATTATATTTTTATGCGAGACCAAACTACGATTCTATTTTACCTGCTGCCGATTATTTACAGAAAGATATTAAACATCTCATGGCGACCATTGAATGGAAGTAAAAAAGGTAAGGTGGTAATAACCTTTATACTCTAGGTTTACTCAATAAAATACTCTTTTTATAAGGTATGTCGTTACGAAAATGAAATAGAACTCACATTACTTCGACTGCACTCGGGTAAGAGATTATACTCTTTTTTTGGGTCTTATTTATAACAAATTAAGAGGTTTTCTCTAGTTTTTAACAATCCTATGAATAATTACATAAGCACCTTTTCTACTTTGTTGCTGGAAATTGCCATCACATATATCTAAAAGCCCGTTGTGAAACTCAACTTCAAAAGTGGCCACCTTTGAGGCTTGATCTATTTTGGAGATGTGTTTTTCTAAATCTTTACGACTAATTTTGCTTTTACAAAATTTTACGAAATAGTCCAGGCCAGAATATCTAATATAAGCTTCCTTTTGCTTGGTAGACACACCATTTTTTAAAACAAATTTTTTGAAAATTACTGTAGCAGATATCATTTGTTTTTGATGTCCTGTTGATATCTCCGGGGCCATGTCTTTTGATAAGTTTACTGCCTTTTGGCCTGAACACGACCATATTAAGAGGCAAACAAAACATGCTAGCATGTATAAACTATATTTTTGTTTTTTCATTGTAAATTTTAATAGATCGATTATAGCGGATATAAAAAATAAAAGTACTAAACTTTTTATCAACGTCAAGAACTCCTTAGATAAAGCAGACGATGTATACTTGAAATTAGATATGATTTTTTTATGAGAAAAAACAAAAAACAGGTATTCTAAGTATAAAATTAGGCAAACCTAAAATCGATACTTAAAACACCTGTTTTATGTGAAAAGATATGTTTTAACGTGAAGTCTATGTTTCTTTCGTCTAACAGGCCTTTTCGAAAGCTATAGCTTGTAACTTTTTTAGTTAGAGAAGTTTTCCACAGTTTTCATATCACTGACCTCATACGTATCTGAAACATTTGTAACTGTTGCTTCGAGTGAAGTCGTTGTAACTTTTGCATCATTATATTCTACCATGGCTAACTTTCTATCAAAATCTACAGCAGCAGATTTAACACCCTCCATTTTTGAGATTTTTTTCTCAATGGTTTTGGCACACCCTACAGCACATGTCATACCATCTATAGTGAATTCTGCTTTGGCATATGTAGCATTTAGATCTAATTCTTTAGAAGTTTCGGCAGTTATTTCTATGGTTTTAACTTCCGCTTCCGTTTTATTCTTGCAACTAATAGTTATTAAGGCCATCATTGCAATTATTGTCATATTTTTAAATACACTCATCTGTTCTAAGTCATTAAGTTTAGTATTACAAAACTAATAAATAATGCTGTTTATTATGCTTAAAAGTAGAATTTTATGAAGAAACAGGTTTGACCTTTTCTGTATTGTTTAACATTATGCGTCTTGAGTAGCCTTTTGCTATGTCTGTTGCCGTTTTGCGTGTGTTAATTAAGACTAGCAACTGTGCCTCTGCTCTTTTATAAGCGCTATTCCCTTAAATTTTACCTATACAGGAGGATCATTCTTTAAATATTTCATGAATACAAAAAATAATAACGAGTAGAATCTCTAATGGCTATGCCAATAGTATTTGGCGTAAACACGAATTATGCGTCCCAGATTGTTGAGCCTATCGATAGAAAGAGCGGTTAATGAGATTTGTGCATTCATGATCTGTCTTTTAAACCATGATATTATTTATCTACAATTTGTAAGTACACTGTAGATTTCACACAAGGAGGCATTTAGAGACTTGTCGGTATTACGATTCCATGAGCGTCTATTTATCTTGTGAGGACTTGATAAATCGAAGGCGATTTAACTTAAAATAATCGATTTTATCAAAAAATACACGATTTTATCAAAAAATACACGATTTAATTATTAAATCACAAAAAATTTCACGAAATTTAAATACATGTAAACTCTCAAAAAGATGAAAAAGCTATCACTTTCAATTCGATTTGGCCTCGTTACAAGTGCTATGTTAATTGCGTATTTCTTGATATTAGCATTATTTAATAAGCACACGAATCCTGCTTTTAGTTTTTTTAATGCTATCATTACCGCATTTGGTATCTGTGAAGTAATACGTTTAAAGAAGCTTGAAAATCTAGAAGGCTTTACTTATCAAGAAGGATTTAAAACAGGTATAGTTACTGGCTTTATTGCAACATTTGTTTTTACAGCTTTTTTCTTGTTTTATGCTACCGAAATTAAACCTGCCTTTTTATCAGAATTACTTCAAACAATTAAAGGTGATTTTAATGTGAGTATTGGTATGGTAACTTTTATAGTTGCAGTTATGGGATTGGCAACAAGCGTAGTCGTTGTTCTCACCGTGATGCAATTTTTTAAAAAGACCTGGAATATCCCTCAAAACCACCTTTAACTTTTAGTGTTTAATGTTTTAAAGCATAAGAGGCAGCTACTGCCAATTCTTTAAAGATTTCGTAAAACTTGTTCGATTTAACTTTGAATTGTTTTTTTAGATTTTTCATAATATAGCAATTTTTGTACTTAGAACGATTGCATAAACAAAATCCCTCCTTAGTCTAAAATTTTATTTTTCAAAACAAGTATGAGAGAGCCTTCTAAAATCGTTAAAAAACGTTTGCAGTTTAATTAATTAGCAGTATATTTGCACTCATTTTTGTATAAATTAATTAATAAAAACGTTACGCTATGTACGCAATTGTAGAGATAGCAGGGCATCAATTTAAAGTTGAAAAAGACCAAAAAGTTTTTGTTAACCGTTTACAAACAGAAGAAGGTAAGAAAGTTTCTTTCGATAACGTACTTTTGGTAGCAGATGGTGACAAGGTAACTGTAGGCGCCCCAGCTATAGACGGAGCTCAAGTAGGAGCAAAAGTCTTAAAGCACCTTAAAGGTGATAAGGTTATAGTTTTTAAGAAGAAGAGACGTAAAGGTTACCGTGTTAAGAATGGTCACCGTCAAGCTTTGACAGAAATTGTAATTGAAAATATTGCTGCTTCGGGAGCTAAAAAAGCGACTAAAGTAGAGGCTAAGAAAGCTGAGGATGCAGCTCCTGTAAAAGAAGCTAAAAAAGCAGAGCCAAAAGCTAAGAAGGCAGAAACTGCAAAAAAGGAAGAAGCAACTCAAGATTTGAGTAAACTTACAGTTGCTCAATTAAAAGAGATTGCTAAGGAAAAAGGAGTTGAAGGAATCTCTTCAATGAAGAAAGCCGATTTAATCGATGCTTTAAGTAAATAGTAAAAAATAAAATCGAAATAAAATGGCACATAAAAAAGGAGTCGGAAGTTCGAAAAACGGTAGAGAATCAGAATCGAAACGCTTAGGTGTTAAGATTTTTGGTGGTCAAGCAGCAATTGCTGGGAATATTATCGTTAGACAAAGAGGGAATACACATCACCCAGGTGAGAATGTTTACTCTTCAAAAGATCATACTTTACATGCCAGAGTAGATGGTATCGTAAAGTTTACAAAGAAAAAAGATAACAAATCGTATGTTTCTATAGAGCCTTTTGAGGCTTAAGACGTCTTGTTTCTTAAAAAAATAAAGCCCTTTCTGGAAACAGAAAGGGTTTTTTTATGAATAATTTCTTCTATGGAGCATTTTAATACGCTTCAGGGGTTTAAATACGTCTTTCAGAAGCACTAAGAAATCGTAGAAAACCTGAGTTCTAATTTTTGGACTGGTCTTGAGTGTTTAAGATATCTCTAACTATTTTTAGGTGATGCCTGGTATGCATTTCTAAAAAGCGAAGCGTGTTTGCTTTTGACAAATTTCCAAATATAAAGTGCTTGAAATGAGTGTTTTTGTCTAGCATTGCAATTTGACCTAGATGTGCTCTGGATGCATTAATTTGGGCCTTCAAATCCGCTATTAATATATTATTTGGAGGGGCGGTGCTTTTTGGACATTTACCACGTTTTCTAGGAATATAACAGAGGATAAATAGTATAGATCGTTTAATATTAAGATCCTTTTTAAAATCATTGGGATTAGAAGATTTTATAGATTCACTTATTCTGTTTATAACTTTTAACGAATGATCCAGATGCCAGCCAACACTGGCTACCGAAATATTCGGATTTCTAATACTCATTGAGGGTACATAGCCTTCTATTTGGGACAAATGATTGTTCAAAAGAACTATTTTTTTGTGTTGCATTGTTAAATATAATTATAAAAAATAAGAATAAATTCTTAACTTGTAGGTGTTGCGTTTGCAACGCTGTAAATTGTATTACTTAAAATGTGTATGCTATGCTACCATTTAGATCAGAAATAAGAAATTCACCAAGTCGACAGACGATTAAGGTGTTTTTGGCCGACTCATCTTTAGACTCTAAAATTAAAGCACATTTAGAACATTTTGATGACATTGATTTCATTGAGATTAGAGAGAGTGTCGGGCAAAATAGGGAAGGAGAAAACATCACTGTTTTTTTAAAAGAAGGGATAGATATCAATACGATGAAAACGTCTATTGATTCCAGTTTGTGGTGGTATTTTGAAAGGGATATGGTTGATGAATAATCACCGATTCCCATTTGATATAAATGACCTGTCAGGTCTTTACAAGATTCTATGTTTTCTTTCGTTTTAGTAAAATGGAGAAAAGCCTTGTTCTTCTTTTCGTACTATCGATTTTAGTTGGGAGTTGCAAACACTCCAAAACGCACACGCTTTTTGCCGAAGAAGTTAGTAAAGAACGCCCAGAGGTTAAAGCGGCGCTTGAGGATGTTTCAATAGATAGTGTAAAACTTGGTATTAATTTTAAGCCCAGGGGGAATTATGCCACTATTAAGCGAGATATTGTTAATGATAGGGCATATTTCAAGAATTTATATCGTACCAGTGCCGCAAAAGCGATAGATAGTGCTTCCAGTTATTTGTTCTCTAAATTAATTAATGATATTACTCCATTTTGGTATGGTACACCATGGGATTTTAATGGGTATACGAATATTCCAAATAAGGGAGAGGTGGCTTGTGGTTATTTTGTATCAACAACGTTAAAACATATTGGGTTTAATTTAAACCGCTATAAAATGGCACAACAGGCTGCACTTGTTCAGGCCAAAATGATTCAAGACAAAACAGAACTCAAGATATTTTCCAACATATCTTTTAATACATTAAAAACTAAATTGAATACGGTATATAAAGACGGAATCTATCTCGTGGGACTAGATAACCATGTCGGCTATGTTTTAATCAAGGATAGAGAGCTTTATTTTTTGCACTCCAGTTATTGTGACGATAAAGTGGTTATAGAACTGGCAGAAACCTCGCCTTGTTTTAGTTCTAATATTTATGCGTTTGCCGAAATATCAACAAATAAAAAATTAATTAAGTGCTGGATTACGAATGATACATTAGTTGTTCCCAATAACTAATGCCTTTATGGGGTTCTTGTCCTTCAAAACCCATCTTGATATCTTTAAGTCGAATAACGCATTGATGTATCAAATAATTTAAAGATTGCAGTTGTGACATATATTCACAAATCTTCTTTGAAAATCAGGTGCTAATACTTAGTTTTTTAAAAAAATATTGATTCAGGTAACTTTTATGCATTTAAGAATTTTTATACCTTCATATTAACTACTTAACAATTAGATGGTATTAGAGTCTGTCTGTATTGACGATATGATACTGAACCTTAGGTTTTAGATGTCTGTTAATATTGTTTTTGTACGCTTTTTAGTATGAGCGGAGTGGGGTTTTTTTGTTTCGTGTAAGAAAATAAGTAATTTTACTTAGTATTCAAATCATATTACTTAACTCTAAATTCTCTAAACATGAAACTTAAAACAATAATTATCTTAATTGTTATTGTGTTATTCAACCTAAAGCATGTTACTGGACAATCTCAAAATTTTGGCTCGATTAATTATAATAAAGCTGTTAATATTTCTGGGAAACAAAGAATGTTATCCCAAAAAATGTCCAAGGCGTATTTGCTATTATCTAAAGGGGTTAATAATGAAAAAATTAAAAAAGAGCTTACCTCCAGTAAATTTATTTTTGAAAGACAGCTAGATATTTTAAACCAGAATGCTAAAAGTTCGTCAACGAAGCTATACCTAAGAAAGGTTTATGGTCTTTGGACAGAATTTAAAGGAATAATCAATGAAACCGCAAACTTGAATAATTCTTTAAAAATTATGAATCTAAATACAGAGCTCTTAAGTGCTTGTCATCAGGTTGTTAAAAGTATAGAGACGAGTTCTAATTATAGTAATAAGTTTTTTTCAAATAACGATCAGGAGCTTGTGAAAACCATTAATGTTTCTGGGAAACAAAGAATGTTATCTCAAAGATTATGTTTATACTTCACGGCCATTAAAGTGTTTCCTAAAAACAAGTCAGAATATCAAACGGTACTTAAGGAGGTTTTTGAGGAGTTCTCTGATGTGATAAGCTATTTGCTAATTAATACCTATAATACAACAGAAACCGAAGAAGAAATAGGAGTTGTTATGGCAGCCTGGGAGAATTATCAGGCTAACAAAAAGAAGTTTCTAGATGGAGACTTTGAACTCATCGATGTATATAATGTTACTAATGATCTAACCAAAAGCTTCAATAAAATAACAGGTTTATACGAATTAGTTTCCGAGAAGCAGAAATAATTAAATATTTGCATTATCGGTTCCATAACAACAAATTCCAGACAAGAGTTTAGGCGCTTGTCTGGAATAAAAATTAAATAGTACTTCTTTACCTTCTAATATTAAAAGTGAAATTGATACGCTACATCTTGAAATCGTCTAATCTTTTATCTGCTTCTCATGCCGTATTAAATAGTGGTAGCAATACTCAAAAATGCTTTTTTCTTGCTTTTATACCAAGAAATCTTGTCTTTGTGTCTAAATATGAGTGCTTTATGGCATTTATAAAAAATTAAACTCTTTGTTTTAGCAACTTTGAAGTAGTCCGTGTCGAATGTGTACTACCTAGGTTCTTAGGTCTGTTTTATTGAAACATATAACAGCTTAAACATATAATAGTATCATCGAACGTATTTAGAAATAATCAAAAAAAAATATTCGATTGAGTAGCTACGATCTTTCTTTTGATTATGAAGGCGGTATCTGAAAAGCCTATTTTTAAAAGAGTAAGAAAAATAAATATTGAGATCATGTCAACAGCAACATCGACAAAAAACCCGGTAATAAATAAGACAGGTAATGCAAATGTACCACCAACAGGTACAGCTACTTGGAATACAGTTAGTGGTTCAATTTCAAATATGACCATAACGAATGTAAGTCGTGAGAATACTTTAAATATTATAATTTCAGGTATTCCAGATGATGTAAATGGATTTATTAATGGTCAACCAGGAACTTTAAATGGTTTACATAGCATTCCACCAAATACGCCAACATATAGTATCGTTGGTAATGGTGATTATAAAGGTGTCAAAGTTACCGTTCAAAATAACACTAATGAGCAGAATCCTGCTACAGGAAATATTGTTGCAACTAACAATTCTGGATCATAATAAGTGATTAATTAAAAGGGGCTGTCTGAAAAGTTTAAACGCTGTCATTTTATAGTCTAAAAATTTTAATCTTTTGCAAAATAAGGATTGAATTTTAATGAAGGTTTCTGTTTGCGACATACAGGTTCATTTCATTCTAAATGACACATTTTTCAGACAGCCTCTTTTTTATCAGTATAGAATACTACTTATACCTAATGTTTTAGTATGATTTAGGTGGTCTAATGAGGTTTAATTTTTGAATAGAAAAAGATGGTACGGTATGTGGGGCAAGACTTTTTTTATACTTCTCTTTGTATTTTGCCATTCTAGTTTTGGTCAACAGATAGTAAATCCCTACAATGTTGATGCTATTGTGGTTTCTCAATATGAATATGCCGTCTTAAATACAAATAATGGATCTCAATGCATTTGCGTTGTTAAAAATAACAGTTTTGCAGAGGAAGCCATTGTTGTTATCATTGGGGATGGAACACAGAGTTTATTTGATAATGATTCGTCATTAAATGGCATTCACATACTTAAGATTAAGGAGCAAATTATAGCAGTTTCAGATTTCAAAGGGAGCCAAATAATTGTTTCTAACTTTTCTTCGAATAATGAATCTGTTATCGTTAGCATGTTATGTAATTCTTCAAACTTTTCGGAAACGAAAATTAAAAATATAAAGAAGGGTACTAATGAACGTCCTAATTAAGGGATGAAAATTTCGTATAATTTGTAGCATATCATGTTGTTGTAATAACAATAGATAAGGCCATAAAGGGGGCTATTTCTTAGATTCAGAATGCTTTGAAAAATAAAAACCAGACAAGAACTAGGTTCGTTCTTGCCTGGAATTAAAAATCAAGCTAACTACCAATCACTTAAAAATTAAAAACGGAAACGGTACCCAACATCTGGAAAGAGTCCGATTTGGTCTACTCGATCTATATTGTTTGTTAAACGGTTATAACGACGCTCAAAAATATTTTTTCTATTGGTTAGATTCTGAATATCAACATAGAATTGATGCGATAGTTTTTTCTTTTTACTATTGATTTTAAAACCGACTTTGAAATCCCAACGCATGTAATTATCATATTGTTTGGAGAAAGCTTGATCGTCTAATAAAACTTCAAAACCTGCTTGACGAGAGGCTTCTAAATCTGCGGGCGTGTAATAGCGTCCTCCCGAAATTGTAAAACGCGTATCAAAAAACAAAACATTTTTTTGTGCTTTACCTACGGTGATTTCCTTACCAGCCAATAAGTTGGTAACATAGCCATTGTTAAAGGGTGAATTTCTTTCTACACCATCACTACCTTTGTATTTACTTTCAAAGAAGGAGGAGGTTAAAAGTCCATAAAATCCATTGCTGAAAAACTTCTCAACCGTTAATTCAATCCCTTGATTATAGCCTGTACCTTCATTTTTAAGAGAAACAACGCTATTGTTAAAACCAAAATCGGCACCCTCTGTTAACGATGAATAGCTTGATGGAAACGCTTCTACTGCCGCTTTAGTAATGTTTTGATAGTAAACTTCTGCTTTGGCTCGCCAGCTTTTTGCTAGTTTTACGTCATAACCCAAAACATAATGATCACTCTTAACGAAGTCTAAATTTCTATTGGTTTGTACCAATTCACCATTAATGTCTTCATTTAAAAATAGAATGGGTAATGGTATCGTTTGATGGTGTATACCATAACCTAAACTTAAACTGTGTTTGGGAGCTATTTTGTAGTTTATAGCCGCTCTAGGCTCTATTACAAACTGACTGTTTAATGAGCTATATTGAGAATGCAGTCCAGCATTTAAAGTGAGTTTTTCGGTTAGTCTAAAACGACCTTGGATATAAGGTTGAAATAGATTTAAACGTTCATCTGTATCTATAAATGTATATAGATCTGGATCCCCATCATTATTTAAATCGGGTTGTTCATCTCTATCCCTTAAGTAAGATTTTAATTTAAGGTTTTCAAAAAGCATCCCTGTTCTTAATGTTATCTTATTATTTATTTTAGAATTAAATAAGGACGAAAAGGTAATACGGTTTTGCTTGTTATCCGATTCTGTATATTTGATTGTACGTTCGTCGGGTGTATCTATATCTATAATTCGGTCTTCTGTAAAGTTGTTACCAGATCCAGATATAGACGCTACTGTTTTTATATAACTCTTTTTGCCAAGTGTAATACGGTGATTAAGTCCAAAAACGTGGAAATTGGATTTAACAAACGAATTCTCATCTTTAGCAGCAAACAGGTCATCTTTTTCAGCCTGATCACCCAATAGGTCAATATCCGAATTTCCAATAATCCCAAATAGGGATACATTGCCATAGGTTCCGGTTCCTAAATCGATATTATAGGAGATATCGCTATAGTTAGGGGTGGCAGATGTACCACCGCCTCCTACAAGGCCAATTAAAGAATATCTACCCGCAACTAGGAAAGAACCTTGTTTATTTCCTAAAGGACCTTCTGCCATGGCTTCAACTCCTGTGAAAGCACCTATTTGAGTCGTAAATTCGTAATCATCTGTATTTCCTTTTCTTAAGCCCAAATCGAAAACACCTCCCAAAGCATTACCATATTCTGCGGGAAAAGCAGAGGTGATAAAATCGGAGTTTTTTAGCATATTCGGGTTTAAGGCAGAAACAGGGCTGCCAGTTGTACCTAATGTAGAGAAATGATTGGGGCTGGGTATGGGAACTCCTTCTAATCGCCACAATAATCCTGTTGGCGAATTACCTCGAACTACAATGTCGTTTCTACTATCGTCAGGAGCAGAAACACCAGCGAAATTTGACGCTAACCTACCTACATCACCTCTGCCTCCAGAAAAGCGGTTAACTTCTTCCATACTGAATTGCCGTGCAGAAATTGCCGCTAGTTTATTTACCGTTCTATCTTTACTAGTTTCGGAAGTTAAAATTACAGCGTCTAATTGACCAAAAGCTTCTGTTAAACTTACGTTTACAGTGACATCTTTACCTGTTGTTACATCCAAATTAGGCATTGTAATAGGCTCGTAGCCCACATAATTAATACGGATGGTCTGTCTACCTAAAGGAACATTGTTAAGTGTAAAATATCCGTTTTCATCTGTGATTGCTCCAACGGCCTTATCCTGGTTTAACAGCTCTATAGAAGCTCCTGGAAGTGGAATTTCAGATTGTTTATCAATGATAAGCCCTTTAATCGTTCCAGTTTGTGCATTAAGAAAAAATGTAGCACATAAAATAAATAATTTTAAAATAATTCTCATTTTGTTCTTTAATTGATTTTGATCCAAATTTGACGATTAAAACCAACGCTCTAAAGTCTCTTTTGATTAACCGTTTAATTATAATCTGAGTTGTTTAGAATTCACTTTGAGTTATTAATGAGCCGGTTGATATGCTTTTTTTCGGTTTAGAGGCAAACTATGGCAGTTTAAGTCCTTATTTAACAATTGAACATCAAGGTCGTCGTTTTTAATACATGACTTAGTATCTTTGGATATGGTGGAATATTGAAAGACATGTATATGATTAAAACTACTCGGTTGAAAAAAATTGGTTACAGACTTCTCATTATCAATATTATTTTTCTATTGATAAAATTTACTGTTAATGATGAAGAAAATGGACTTCAAGGAGAAGACCCCATTTGTGAGCCTATTTTTTATTATGTATCGGCGATTATATTCTTTCTGTTTACATGGGAAATAAATGATTGGCTAATTAAAAAGAATAATAAGAATGTAGTAAAATCTAATATGGATTTTTCTAAGGGTGTTATTGTTTTGGTTAAAACATTGCTCATCGTATTGCCGTTTGTCGCCCTAACATATTATCTAGCGATTTTTGAATTTAATGATATCTGTAGAATTGATGCAAAGCAGCCCTGGTTACAATTTCGCATAGACTTTTTTAGAGCTGCGTTGTTACTCTTTTCATTGATCATTTGTAATCTGTTTTATTATGCCACGATAAGAGCTAAGGAAATCGAAAATTCGATGCATCAACTCAAGCAAGAAGTCATGACATCGAAATATAACTCCCTAAAAAATCAAATAAGTCCACATTTTTTATTCAACAGTTTAAATACATTGACTTCTCTAATGTATGAGGATCGTGATTTGGCTTCAGATTTTGTTACACGATTGGCGTCGTGTTATAGATATATCCTGGATCATAAGGAAAAGGATCTTGTAACATTAGAAAAAGAAATGAATTTTTTAGATTCGTTTATTTTTATGATGAATGTGAGACACAAGGAATCGCTATCTATAACAACCAATATTTTGGTAAATCCTAAAGATTTTTTAATACCAACACTGTCTTTGCAAATGCTGGTAGAGAATGTTTTGAAACACAATTATTTTTCTAAAGCAAAGCCACTAGATGTTAGTATTTTTTCCAATAACCAGAAATTGGTTGTACAAAACACATTACGCAAAAGGAAGGAAGAGCCATCTACCAAATTAGGTATTAGTAACATAAAAAATCGCTATGCTTTTTATACTAACGAACCGGTAATTATAGAAACCATAAATGATTTTTACAGAATTGAAATTCCTTTACTAGAAAAAAATATAAAACAATTTAATACAACACCAGATTCTTAATATGAAGGCTTTAATTATAGAAGATGAAAATATAGCGTCTAAGCGATTGGCTAATCTGGTAAATGAATTGGCTCCGGATATTGAGATTTTAGAACGGATAAGCTCTGTTGAAGAAGGTATTGCCTGGTTTAAAGACAATGTCTTACCCGATTTAATATTTTTAGATATCCAGTTAAATGACGGCTATGGTTTCGATATTATTGATGCGATAGATGAGCATCCCCCCATAATTTTTACAACCGCCTATAACGAATATGCCATACGGGGGTTTAAGTATAACGGATTAGATTATTTACTCAAACCCATTGATAAAAGAGACTTAGAAAACGCTTTAAATAAATTTAGAAAAACAACGGTGGTTCCCAAAAAAGAAGGCGAATTGAAATATGAGCAGTTAAAGAACCTGTTTTCCAAGGCCTATAAGCGACGTTTTATGGTCAAAATTGGAAATCAGTTTAACAGTTTTAATGTAGAAGATATCGCTTATTTTAAATCTCATGAAGGACTTATTTACTTGCGAAATGTTAATGGAAAGCGCTATCCCATTGAATATTCACTAGATCAGTTGGAAGATATTCTGGATCCCATACGTTTCTTTAGAATAAACCGAAAGTATATGGTTTCGGTTAATGCTGTAAGTGAAATTCATAGCTATTTTAATAGTCGGTTATTATTGAAATTAGCCCCGGAAGAAGCAGAACAAGTTATTGTATCCAGAGAACGAACGACTAATTTTAAAAAGTGGTTGGACTGTTGATTTAAACAAAGAAACCCCAACAATTCTAAGAATTATAGGGGTTTTGTGATTTTATTATTAACATGTGAATCCTAGATAAGAAAATTTATCTCGGTTTGAGCAGCTTCCACAAGAAACTTCCTTACACTTCTCAAATTTATCTGGTCATTTTATTCGTTTAACAAAATTCACCTTATTAGAATAATTTACATTCCAGCGTTTACAGGAATATATTAATATCTATAATGTTCAGGTTTAAACGGTCCTTCTACGGTTACACCAATATATTGAGCCTGTTCCTCTCTAAGCTCTGTTAACTCAACACCTATTTTAGCCAGGTGTAGTTTCGCCACTTTTTCATCTAAAGCTTTAGGTAACATGTAAACTTCATTTTTATAGGCTTCAGAATTGTTCCAAAGCTCAATTTGTGCTAAAGTCTGGTTGGTAAACGAATTACTCATTACAAAACTTGGATGTCCTGTTGCGCAGCCTAAATTTACTAAGCGCCCTTCAGCAAGAATGATAACATCATTTCCGTTTACATTGTATTTGTCTACCTGAGGTTTAATAGTTGTTTTTGTATGTCCGTGGTTTGCATTTAACCAGGCCATGTCTATTTCGTTATCAAAATGTCCTATGTTACAAACAATAGCTTTGTCTTTTAAAGCCTCAAAATGTTTCCCTTGAACAATATCTTTATTTCCGGTCGTAGTTATAACAATATCGGTGTTACCAATAACAGTTTCAAGTTTCTTAACCTCAAAACCATCCATGGCTGCCTGTAATGCACAAATTGGGTCTATTTCGGTAACGGTTACAATACTTCCGGCACCTTTAAAAGAAGCAGCCGTTCCTTTACCAACATCACCATAACCGCAAACGGTTACACGTTTACCGGCAAGCATAATATCGGTAGCACGACGAATCGCATCTACGGCACTCTCTTTGCATCCATATTTATTATCGAATTTCGATTTTGTCACCGAATCATTAACATTTATAGCAGGCATTGGCAATGTACCGTTCTTTACACGCTCATATAACCTGTGAACACCTGTTGTTGTTTCTTCAGATAGTCCTTTAATACCGGCAGTTAATTCAGGGTATTTATCTAAAACCATATTAGTTAAATCACCACCATCATCAAGAATCATGTTAAGTGGTTTTCTATCCTCACCAAAGAAAAGTGTTTGCTCAATACACCAGTCAAATTCTTCTTCAGTCATATCTTTCCAGGCATAAACAGCCGTTCCAGCAGCGGCAATAGCAGCAGCGGCCTGATCTTGTGTAGAAAATATGTTACAAGAACTCCAGGTCACCTCAGCACCTAAAGCCTGTAAAGTTTCAATTAAAACAGCCGTTTGAATGGTCATATGTAGACATCCAGCAATTCTGGCACCCTTAAGAGGTTGTGAATCTTTGTATTCTTTACGTAAACTCATAAGCCCTGGCATTTCAGCTTCGGCCAATTCAATCTCTTTTCGCCCCCAATCAGCCAATGTAATATCTTTTACTTTATTAGCTACGTATGGAATTGTTTTTGTACTCATATCGATATTTTCTTTTTTGTTTTTTAAACCTAAACTAGATTGTAATTCACTCTTAAATAGTTAAATTCGCCTATCAAAAATGACCAACCTAATTAGGTGATGCAAAGATAATCAATAACTTTTAGAAAAGTAAATGCCTCTCTATAAAACCATATGTCCAAATAAGAAAACAACCATTAAAATCTGGAAGATAGAAGAATCTTATCAAGATTTAATGCAACAGACGGCGTTAGCACCAGCAAGTTTAGAACGTGTATTAGGTATGAAGAGTGAAATACATCGACGTGGGTTTTTAAGTGTTCGCTGCTTACTTGCAGAATTTGGGTATCGGGATTCAGATTTGTTTTATGACGCTTATGGTAAACCGCACTTAAACGATGGTAGGCAAATCTCTATTACACATTCGTTTTATTTTTCTGCGGTTATTATCAGTGAGAACGATACCTTAGTTGGAATAGATATTGAAAAACAACGGGATAAGATCACCATTATAGCTCATAAGTTTATTGATTATGAGGATGATTATCTTTGTCGTGATGATGATACATATATAGAAAAGCTCACCATAATTTGGTGCATAAAGGAGTCGTTATATAAATTATTCGCAACACCGGGATTAAGTTTTAAAGACCATTGTTTAGTGATTCCGTTTACAAATGATGATTCCGAAACCGTGGCCTGGATAGATTATAAGGCTAAAAAACAACGATACAACACGAGTTTTATTTCTTTCGAAGGGTTTACTTGTGCTTATGCCATGTCTTAAATGAAACGTATTTATAAAGATATTTTAGAGTCGAGATGTAATCAGGAAAGACTGCTTGCTGTTTTAATAGACCCCGATAAGATGAGGTTAAGAGATGTTGAACCCTTTATTAAAAAAGTGAATTCATCTAGAATTACTCATATTTTTGTTGGAGGGAGTACTGTTGTTGAACATGCAACCGATAGATTAGTTAAAGCAATAAAGGAATATACTATTTTACCTGTTATTTTGTTTCCGGGGGATGTTACTCAAATTACTCCCAGAGCAGATGCTATGTTGTTCCTCTCATTAATTTCGGGAAGAAATCCTGAGTATTTAATTGGCAAGCATGTAAATGCCATGACCCAACTAAGAAAAACAGATCTTGACATCATTTCTACAGGCTATATTTTAATAGAAAGTGGAAAAGAAACAGCAGTAGAAAAAGTAACGGGAACAAAGCCTTTATCAAGAGCCAATGTTCAGTATATAGTCGATACCGCCAAAGCTGCTGAATTGCTGGGAATGAAATTGATATATCTTGAAGGTGGTAGTGGAGCCAGGGTTCCAATTTCAGAAGAGATCGTATCTAAGGTTAAAAACGAGCTTAACATCCCAATAATCGTGGGAGGCGGAATTAAAAATATGGAGCATCTTGATAATGCTTACAAATGGGGTGCAGATATCGTAGTAGTTGGCACGGCTTTTGAAGAAGATGATTCTTTTTTTGATACATTAAAACGTGCAGAAGAATATAAGAGCTAATGAAACGGATAAACACGTTTCAAATTTTATTTTAAAACCTATGAAAATATCCGTAGAACTAACCATGACACCTTTACAAAATGATTATGAGCCTGCTATAATTCACTTTATAAAAAAATTAAGAGCGTCGAATCTTACCGTTATGGAAAATCCCTTAAGTACTCAGGTTTATGGGGACTATGATGATGTTATGAAGGTCTTAACGGTTGAGGTAAAAGAAGCCTTTCATCTTGTGGAGAGCGGTTTGTTATATATGAAAATTGTAAAGTCTGACAGGCACGACTATGAACCTCATTTTTGATTTTTTATTTAAACAATATTCAGATTATCAAACCCTGGATATACTGCTGGAAATTATAGCCGTTATTTTTGGGTTTCTTTCCGTATGGTTCTCTAAACAGAATAAAGTTTTGGTCTTTCCTACCGGGATGATTAGTACCGTTATATTTGTATATCTGTTATTAAAATGGGAGCTTCTGGGAGATATGATGATAAATGCTTATTATTTTATTATGAGTGTTTATGGGTGGTATGTCTGGACAAGAAAAATTGATGACACACAGGTGACACCAATTTCTGTAACAACGGCAAAAGAAAAAAAAATAAGTGTATTTATTTTTTTAACCACGTTGCTATTTGTATTTTTTGTGTACAAAACGTTCAATAAATGGACGGGTTGGGTGGCTTATGTAGATACCCTTACAACAGCGATATTTTTTGTTGGTATGTGGCTCATGGCGAGGAGGAAATTAGAAAATTGGATACTTTGGATTATTGGAGACATAATCTCGGTACCTTTATACTTTTATAAAGGTTTTACGTTTACAAGTTTTCAATATTTAGTGTTTACTTGTATTGCAATATTTGGTTATTTAGAATGGAAGAAAAGTATAAACAAGAGCCTGCACATTGTATAAAAGTTGTTTTATTCGGGCCCGAATCTACCGGAAAAACAACACTCTCAAAGCAACTGGCAGAACATTATAATTCTGTTTGGGTACCCGAATATGCTAGAGAGTATCTTCAAAATAAATGGGATAGGGAAAGAAAAACGTGCGAACCTGAGGATTTGCTGCCTATTGCAGAAGGACAGATGAAGCTTGAGAATGAATTAGCAAAACAAACAAATACGGTTTTAATTTGTGACACCGATCTGTTGGAAACTAAGGTCTATTCAGAAGCTTATTATCAAGGAAGTTGTAACCCAATGCTTGAAAAATTTTCGATAGAAAACACTTACAATTTATATTTTTTAACTTATATTGACATACCTTGGAAAAAGGATGATTTAAGAGATAGGCCAGAACATAGAAAGGATATGTTTGATGCTTTTCACAATGAGTTAATAAAACATAATAGGCCTTTCGTATTGCTTAAGGGTGATAAAGAGCAACGTCTAAAAATTGCAATTGAAGAAATAAACAAATTACTAAAAGTCCGTGTCATGTTAACCGAAAAAGATATTAAACAAATAGATACTAAGGGGATTACCGCAGATCAAGTTGATGCGCAAGTAGCCCGTATAAAAAATGGTATGTCTTTCTCTAATTTAGTGGCGGCTGCTACAATAGGGCAAGGCATTGAGCGTTTTAGCAAAGACGACATCCAGGATTTTATTGAGAGTTATGAGTCTAAGAAAGATGATTTATCTACCTTAAAATTTGTCCCAGCTTCTGGAGCTGCGACAAGAATGTTTAAGTTTTTATTTCAATTTTTGAAACAATACAATCCCAATGAAAGCATTAAAGACTACGCGAATAAACATAACGATGCTTTGATTGAGACTTTTTTCGATAACCTGGAAACATTTCCCTTTTATAAGCAGGTCGTAGAGAAAGCGAATGACATAAATTCAGATTTTGATACTTTACCAGAAGGTGAAAAATATCTTGAGTTTGTAAAAACCATGCTGGATGAAGATGGTCTTAACTACAGTTTCTTACCTAAAGGATTGCTCCCATTTCATAAATATGGATATCATGTTGTGACCGCATTTAAGGAACATATGTTGGAGTCAACATTATATGCTTCATCCAGACATACGGCGAATCTTCATTTTACGGTTTCAGAAAAACATCTTAGCTATTTTAAAGCAGAATTGGATCGTATAAGGCAAAAGCAAGAAATGGAAACAACGATATTTAATATCTCTTTTTCATATCAAAAAGAAGCTACCGAAACTGTGGCGCTAACAGAAGATGGTCATGTTTTTAGAAACGAAGACGATTCCATTTTGTTCAGACCTGCCGGACATGGGGCTTTATTAGAGAATTTAAATGAGCTCGACCATGATATCATTTTTATTAAAAATGTAGATAACATTGTTGTGGCAAATAAGAATGTAGACGTATCGGAGTATAAAAAACTGCTTGCCGGTATCCTTATAGAAACCCAGGAACAAGTGTTTTCCTTTCTGCATAAACTCGATGAAGACCTTGTTGAAGAAGCAGAGCTACTTAAAATCACATCATTTTTATCCAGCAAAGTAAATGGGGTTATTCATGAAGATTTTGAAGATTTTACTTTAGAAGAAAAACGAGTATACCTTAGAGAAAAATTAAATCGTCCTATTCGAGTATGTGGTATGGTTAAAAATGAAGGAGAGCCTGGTGGAGGGCCATTTTGGGTAAAAGATGAAAACGGAGAGGTGTCCTTGCAAATTGTGGAGTTTGCTCAAATTAATGTAGATGATACAACCCAAAAAGATATCGTGAAAAACGCCACCCATTTTAATCCTACCGATTTGGTCTGTGGTGTTAGAAATTATAAAGGGGAAAAGTTTGATCTCAAGGAATTTGTAGATCCCGAAGCCGCTTTTATTACGATGAAAACTCAAAATGGGATCGACATAAAAGCACTAGAACTTCCGGGGTTATGGAATGGTAGTATGGCCCATTGGAATTCTATTTTTGTAGAAGTCCCTTTAGAAACCTTCAACCCTGTGAAAACTGTTAACGACCTACTTAAGCCTGCGCATCAGGTGACTTACGAAAATGTTTAATGAAGACATTGTTTTAAAAGAGTTAGTTTTTAAGGCTATTAGAAGTTCTGGTAGTGGTGGACAGCATGTAAATAAAGTGTCCTCAAAGATTGAACTCACTTTTAATTTAAAAGAATCATTCGCATTTACTGAAGACCAAAAAGCACGTCTTTTAAATAAACTTGGGCACCGACTTACTAAAGATGGAGTTTTAATCTTGCAATGTGGTGAAAGTCGTAGTCAGCATAAAAACAAAGAACTAGCCATAAAACGCTTTTTAGATTTGATTCGTTTGAATTTGGAAATTCAAAAAAAACGTATTCCTACTAAAATACCCAAGGCAGTTATTAAAAAGCGATTAAAAGATAAACGTGTACGTTCTGATAAAAAACTAAATCGAAAGAAACCCAATACGGATTAAAAAACCAACAACAAACTGAAAAACAATTGTTAATTGTTTGTATCTTTGCCGCGTTCTCAAAAAGGGGTGCTTTCCAGTTAGAAATTTAAGAGCTAAGTATTAACGATAAGATGTGCTAAATTTTTAACCTCCGGAGTGCTGAGATCATACCCAATGAACCTCGAACAGGTAATGCTGTTTAGGGACTCGAACGTTTAAAAAATGTCTGGTGGACATTTTTAGTGCGTACAAAATGCTTTAGCATTTTCTGCAAATAAACGTTTAAAACCAAATTATTAACTAAAGAATAATGACCCCTTTTTATTTGATTATAAATAGATAATCGTAATGAAATCGGCTTTTAAAAAAATATTTTTATTTTCTGCGTTGATCGTGCTTTCTATACATGGCAATGCTCAAAGTAATACACAGCAACAAGATTCTACGAAAACGCAAAAATTGGATGATGTATTGGTGAAAGCCGTTCGTGTAGATGCCACCTCACCAATAACACACTCTAATGTCACAAAAAAGGAACTTGAAAAACGAAATTTAGGTCAGGATCTCCCTATATTACTTAACTATTTACCATCTGTTGTTACAACCAGTGACGCTGGTGCTGGCGTAGGTTACACAGGAATTAGAGTGCGTGGTGTAAGTGCGCAGTCTACAAATGTTACTATTAATGGAATTCCATATAACGACACCGAGTCTCTGGGAACATTTTGGGTAGACTTACCCGATTTTTCTTCGTCTGTAGAGAGTTTACAACTCCAACGCGGTGTTGGAACATCCACTAATGGTTCTGGTGCTTTTGGGGCCAGTATTAATATTTTAACAGATGCCGTTGCAGAAAAAGCAAATGCTGAGATCTCCAATGCCTTTGGAAGTTATAATACCAGAAAACACAATGTTAAGTTCAGTACAGGTTTAATGAACGATCATTTTGAGATTTCGGGAAGATTGTCTCAAATTAATTCAGATGGGTATATAGATAGAGCAACATCCGATCTAAAAGCATATTTTTTACAAGGCTCCTATATTAATAATGGAACCTTAATAAAAGCCCTGGCTTTTGGAGGTCATGAAATAACATATCAAGCCTGGAACGGGATCGATTTACAAACGTTGCAATCAAATAGACGATTTAATCCTTCTGGAATGTTTACCGATGAAAATGGAGCAACCAGATTTCATGAAGATGAGGTAGATAATTATAAACAGGACCATTATCAGTTTCATTGGAATCAAAAATATAACAATAACTGGTCTACAAATCTGGGTTTAAACTACACTTATGGTCGCGGGTATTTCGAACAGTATAAAGAAGAACAAGATTTTGCCGGTTACGATTTAGCCGAATTAGTAATTGGAGGTGAAACTATAAATACAACCGATTTAATTCGTCGTCGTTGGTTGGACAATGATTTTTATGTGGCTAACGCTGGTGTAAACTATAAAAATAATGAATTAGACATGTCTATCGGCCTATCTTATAGCAGTTATATAGGAGATCACTTTGGTGAGATTATCTGGGCTCGTTTTGCTAGTGGTTCTGAAACAGGAGATCATTATTATAACGGACAAGGAAAAAAGAAGGATTTTAGTGTCTTTGCGAAAGCAACCTATAGAATCAATGATAAGGTGAGCCTTTACGGAGATCTGCAATTACGTAGTATTGATTATAAAACGACTGGTTTAACGTCTGATAGAGTTAATTTATTAGTTGATGAGAACTATAACTTTTTCAATCCAAAAGCTGGTATGACTTATAAAGTAAATGAAACAAGTAATTTGTATTTTTCTTATGCTAGAGCAAATCGTGAACCCAGTAGAGGTGACTTCGAGAGTAATCCGGATATAAAACCGGAGCAATTAAACGATTTCGAATTGGGTTGGAGGTACTCTAATAATAAGATAAGGGTTAATGCGAACCTGTATTACATGTTATATAATGAGCAATTGGTGTTAACCGGAGCTATAGACAATTCAGGGGCCGCCATAAGAACAAATAGTGGTGAAAGTTACAGGTTAGGTTTAGAAGTAGATGCCGCCGTGGCGATTTCAAAACGGTTTGCCATTCAGCCTAATTTTACTATTAGCTCGAATAAAAATAAAGAAACTTTTTTTGAAAGAGACGGTGTTTTAGAAAACCTTGGAAATACAAACATTTCGTTTTCTCCCGATTTTATAGCCGCTAACGCTTTGGTATATCAGCCAACACCGAATTTCCAAATGTCGTTTTTAAGCAAATATGTTGGAGAGCAATTTATGGGAAATACAGATTCTTCTGTGTCTAAATTAGACAGTTACTTTGTAAACGATTTTAATATAACATACGAGATAAAAACGAATTCCATATTTAAAGCGATACTATTAACAGGACTTGTAAATAATGTTTTTGGAGAAGAATATGTGTCTAATGGGTATTATTATACATTTGACGATACCTGGACCACTCCAGGCGTCACCACAACCATTGAGGGCGCAGGATATTATCCACAGGCAACCACAAACTTTTTGGTAGGGCTTACTTTGAAGTTTTAAGGTAGGGTACTGAGTTATTCTGTTATTGGTTTTAAGGTTATTTGTTATGATGTTGTGAAGTGTCATGGAGAGAGTGGAACGAACCCTTCGGCTGCGCTCCTAAACTTTCGAGAAATCTTATTTAATATAGATTCTTCCTCTAAATGACAACGATTTTATCCAGATTAAATGTAAATTCCTTATTATAAATATTTTGCGTATTGAATTCACCTTAACTTAATGACATTGAGCGCCACACTCAGGCGTTCCTTGCCTCGAATGACAAACAGGCTCAGAGGGCGTATACTAATTAAATATTAAAAGATTATTTCCGCTTCTTTCAACCCTGTAATTTTTTAAACTGCATTGCAGAGTGCCATCATTTAATGCCTGACCTGTAATCAGGCTATAAGTGTTTTTATCCTCGCAACTACTGGTAGCTTCTAATCCTTTAGGGACAAGAATGGAGCACTCGCTAGGAGGGCGATTGGGATCACTGGCATCCCAAGCAAAAAAATCACTACCTGTACTAGCTACAATAATTCCACCATTACCGGCATTTGGGATGTAAACAGAGTTTCCAACAAAGGGCAATTGACTATATTGAGGCAAGCTCAAATTAATATTAATATTAACACCTAAATCGAGAAGAAACCGGCAATTCGGATTGTCAACAGAATCTTTATCGCAGGATATTAAAATAACAAAACAAGCCAGGTAAAATATAGGTTTCATAGTGATTTTTGAAATTAAAATGCAATTTACAACAAAAAGTAAATTGCGTTAAATATTTTGTATATTTGTTAGACAATCTCGTATATGCGAGATTTTTTTGATGCTGAACACTTTATAAATAAATCGAAGTGTATTTCAGCATCTTTGTTATTAAGTAAAACGATGAAGTTATGAGTAAAGTATCCTACTATACACCAGAGGGATTAAAAAAATTAAGAGACGAGCTTCAACAGTTAAAAGATGTGGAGCGTATAAAAGCCTCAAAAGCTATAGCCGAGGCCAGAGATAAAGGTGATTTAAGTGAAAATGCCGAATATGATGCAGCAAAAGAAGCACAAGGTATGCTAGAGATGCGTATTTCTAAATTAGAAGAAGCTTTGGCAGGGGCGCGTGTTATTGATGAGTCTCAATTAGATACCTCTAAAATATTAGTTCTGTCTAAGGTTAAAATAAAAAACCAAACCAATGGTATGGAAGTAACCTACACCTTAGTGGCCGACGGAGAAGCAGATTTAGCTTCTGGCAAAATCTCTGTAAACTCACCTATAGGTAAAGGTCTGTTAGGGAAATCTGTGGGAGATGTAGCCGAAATTCAGGTGCCTAATGGTGTTATGAAATTTGATATTGTAGAGATTTCCAGATAAATTTAATAAAATGTCCTCTCTTATTTAGTTGTATGGCTTCAATATTTACGAAAATAGTTAACGGTGAAATTCCTTGTTACAAAGTTGCTGAAACCGATGAATTCTTAGCATTTTTAGATATCAACCCAAATAGTAAGGGACATACGCTTTGTATTCCTAAAAAAGAGGTTGATAAGATTTTTGATTTAGATGAAGCCACCTATTCCGGACTCATGAGTTTTTCAAGACGTGTAGCATTAGCCATGGAAAAAGTAATACCATGTGAGCGTGTGGGGATGTCTGTTATAGGTCTTGAAGTACCCCATGTTCATGTACACTTAATTCCATTACATTCTATGGAGGACGCGCGCTTTGTTCAAAAAGCAAAACTTTCTCCTGAAGAATTTAAGGCTACCGCCCAGAAGATACAGGAAGTTATTGATTAAATATTAATAGTATAATACATAACAATAGCTGCACCTAAAGCTAATGCGACGGCTAATATTAGGCCAATCCATGTTGCTTTCTTTATATGGGTAGATGCTTTTTGGGGAACAAAAGCTTTTTTTTGATATTCAAATACACGTTCAATATCATCGGTCCATTTTACCGGGTAGATTATAGAATTGCAGAGTCTGCAATCAATCTCATAACTCATTTTAGACGAAATAGCTTTATAAAGCTTCGTTTCGATAACTTGTTGCTTAAAAGTTAAGCGCAAGCCTTCGGTGCTGTAACATTCGGGACAGTTGTTTTTTAGTACAACTTCCTTAATTGTAAGTAGGTTTTTAGACATAATTTGAGGCGCGTTTTAAGCTGATCTGAATGGTCGTTCCTTTATCTTTTTGAGACTGCAGAACTCTTATTTTACCATCATGAAAATCTTCAATAATACGCCTGGTAAGAGATAAACCTAAACCCCAGCCACGTTTTTTTGTCGTGTACCCTGGGGTGAAAATTTTATTGAAATCCTTTTTATGAATCCCTTTCCCCGTGTCGGTAACGCTAACTTTTACGTTGTTTTCCAATTGGGAAATTTCTAAAGTAAGTTTTCCTCTGCCTTTCATGGCGTCAATGGCATTTTTTACCAGATTTTCAATCGTCCAGCTATATAATTGTTTGTTCAAGTTTACCGGGATGTCTCCCTCAGGAGTGATCAGGTCAAAGTCAATTAAATTCGAAGACCTGGCTTTTAAATAATCGTAAGAGTTAACGGTTTCTTCAATAATATCACTAACCTCAAGGGTGGGAAGTGATCCAATTTTACTAAAGCGTTCGGTAATGGTTTTTAAGCGGTCTACATCTTTTTCAATTTCATTAATATAATCGGGATTTATATGTTCACTTTTCAAAATCTCTGTCCATCCTATTAACGATGATAGCGGCGTTCCAATTTGATGAGCCGTTTCTTTGGCCATTCCAGACCAAAGTTTATTTTGAGTAGCATTTTTATTACTGCTGTAAAAGAAGAAAATAACAGCTCCAAACAAGACTACAATGAGCACTAGAGCTATGGGATAATACTTTAATTTGTTTAATAGTGGCGAGTTGCCGTAGTAAATTGTGCTAAAGGGTTTATCGTCAAATTTAACCTCAATCGGTATGTTTTCCTTTGCAAATTTCAAGATCAATCGCTTTATATATATAGAGTCTCGAGCCTTGTCTTCATCAATATTATTAAAATCATAGCTACCATCGACATTGACCTTAATCATAGGAGTCGTTTTGTTACTGGTAATTACCTTTAAAGGCAGTTCCCCGATATTCCCGTTTAGATCATCAATTTTTAATAAATCGGATTGCGCAAAGGACCAGTTTTCCATTTTTACACGTTCCTCGTCCTTAAAATGCTGAAAAAACTCGAAGGTTTTCCACAAAATAAGAGAGACAATAAAGAAAGACGCTATAACGATAATCCATCGAAAAGCGTTACCATGTTGCGTAAATATCATTAATTATCAAATTGAACCTGTAATATAATGCAAATCTGTTAATATTATTGTTCAAGTTGTTAGTAAATTGGTTTTTAGTTAAACGACAGAATAGTTACATTTGTTAAAACTAAAAACGGGAATGGCATCTTTTGATCCAAAAAGTTTATCTACCAGTAAATTACATGGTTACCTCTTAAGTTCAGTTGCGCCCAGGCCAATTGCTTTTGCAAGTACGATAGATGCAGATGGAAATCCTAACCTGTCACCGTTTAGTTTTTTTAATGTATTTAGTGCCAATCCGCCAATCATGATATTTTCACCGGCGAGACGTGTTAGAGATAATACGACCAAACATACATTAGAAAACGCAGAGATCATAAATGAAGTCGTTATAAACGTGGTGAACTACGATATGGTTCATCAAATGTCATTAAGTAGTGCCGAGTATCCTGAAGGTGTCAATGAATTTGATAAATCGGGATTAACCATGTTGAAATCCGATATCGTAAAACCGTATCGTGTTGCCGAGGCCCCTGTTCAGTTTGAGTGTAAGGTGAATGAGATTATAAAGCTTGGAACAGAAGGCGGTGCTGGAAATTTAATTATTTGCGAAGTTGTTAAACTTCATATTGATGATGAGGTGCTTGATGAAAATGAAGTTATTAATCAGCAAAAGTTAGATCTGGTTGCCAGAGCAGGAGGAAGTTATTATACAAGAGCCAAAAAAGGCTTTTTTGAGATTCCCAAACCATTATCAACCCTTGGAATCGGAGTTGATAATTTTCCCGATCATGTTAAAAACAGTATGGTTTTAACGGGAAATGATTTAGGGATGTTAGCCAATATAGAAGCTTTACCATCCGAGGATAGCGTAAAGGATTTTATAGAAGATTTGGGAGGACGCTATTCTAATATTAATACAGCGACTCACAGACAGAAACATAAACTGGCACGAAATTATCTAAGTTTTGGAGATATAGAAAGTGCCTGGAAAATATTGTTAAGTTAAATAAAAAGTAAATAACAAATTAATTAATGGAAGTTCAAGGAAGAATTAAAGTGATTGGAGAAACCCAAAGTTTTGGGAGCAATGGTTTCAAAAAAAGAGAGATCGTGGTAACCACAGAAGAGCAATATCCACAGCATATCATGGTTGAGTTTGTTCAGGATAAAACAGACTTATTAAATAGTTTCCAAGTAGGACAACAAGTTAAGATTAATATTAACTTAAGAGGTAGAGAGTGGGTGAATCCACAAGGGGAAACTAAATACTTCAACTCTATTCAAGGTTGGAGAATAGAAGCAGTACAGGCTGATGCCGGTGGAGAAAATATGCCTCCAGTACCTCCTTCTGAAGCTTTTGAACCGGCAGGAGACTTAAAAGAAGAGGATCACGACGATCTTCCTTTCTAATTATAGAAAATAATATGTTCCTTTACGGAAAATGGTTTTTGTTTTGTATTTAAAAACAAAAATAGATTAACCTCAATATTAAAATTAATGTTGAGGTTTTTTGTGTTTAATTGAAATGGTTTAATTTTCCACTATGAACGTTACCAGAACCATAGAAACTCTTTTTAAGCGTTATCTACCTTCTCCATTCACCATTGCCATACTATTAACATTACTTACTATAGTATTGGCAATCTGTTTTACAGAATCTAAGGAGAACAACGCTATATTAGAAGTTTTATCGTATTGGGAAACAGGGGTCTGGAATAATGGTTTGCTGGTATTCGCATATCAAATGATGCTTATCCTGGTGTTGGGGCATGTTTTAGTGCTTAGTAAACCGTTGAATACTTTAATAGTAGCCTTGTCCAGGAATATTTCTAACACGGGGTCGGCAGTAGTTTTGGTGAGTATCACAACCATGATCATGGCGTTCCTAAATTGGGGCCTGGGGCTAATTTTTGGAGCCATTCTGGCAAGAAAAGTTGGTGAGCATGCACAACGTAATAATATACCTTTAAATTATCCCCTGGTTGGAGCTGCCGGATATACTGGTTTAATGATCTGGCATGGTGGAATTAGCGGTTCTGCACCAATAAAGGTTGCAGAAAGTGGTCATATTAGAAGTTTTATGCAGGGTATTTCGTCTTCTGAAGTATTGAGACAAGTTCCTGAAAGTATAAACTTTAATGCTACTATTTTTAGCTGGTGGAACCTTGTATTATTTGCTGTATTACTAATTCTGGTTCCTCTGGTATTAAAACGACTCTCTAAAATAACACAACCAACCCATTTTAAGTTAGAAGACTATCCGTTCAATTCCAAAGAAAAAAGCGAGATAGAAGGTGCAGAAAAACTCGACTTCTCCAGTATTTTGGGAATCTTTTTTGGCATAATCTTGCTAATAACGTTTCTCTACCAATATTGGAGTAACATTCTAAGTCTTCAAATTACGCCCAATATGCTTAACTTTTTTATGCTGGGGCTTGCGATACTTTTGCATAAAAACTTTAACAATTTTCTAAAAGCAGTTGAAGAAGCTATTAAAGGAACATCGGGAATTCTAATTCAGTTTCCTCTGTACTTTGGTATTATGGGAATTATGAAATCTTCGGGAATGGTGGTTCTGATTTCAGATTTTTTTGTGTCTATAGCCAATGAAACAACATTACCCATTTTTACGTTTATAAGTGCAGGACTGGTTAATATTTTTGTGCCGAGTGGTGGCGGACAATGGGCCATCCAGGGGCCTATTGTTGTGGAATCTGCTTTAAAATTAGGCGTGCCACTCCCTAAAGCCATTATGGCTTTGGCCTATGGCGATCAAATTACCAATATGTTGCAACCTTTTTGGGCGCTTCCGCTGTTGGGAATAACGAAATTAAAGGCAAAAGACATTTTACCCTATACATTAATGCTCATGTTAGTGGGAATGAGTGTTTATATTCTGGGACTAATTTTATTTTAATGCTTACACGACTTAACGATATTATATGGTTTCCAGAGGTTAACCAGGCAACAGAAGAAGGTATTTTAGCCTTTGGAGGAGATTTGTCGGTAGAGCGCTTATTATTGGCCTATAGATCGGGTATTTTCCCATGGTTTGAAGCCGATGAAACCATTTTATGGTGGTCTCCAGATCCCCGTTTTGTTTTGTTTCCCGATAGATTAAAAGTGTCTAAAAGTATGAAACAGGTCATGCGAAATAAAGATTATGTGGTCACCGTTAATCAAGCTTTCAAAGCGGTTATAACGGAATGCTCTGTGATAAAGCGCGACGGACAGGCGGGTACCTGGATAACAGATAATATGATTGAAGCCTATACGAAGCTTTATGAGTTAGGTTATGCTAAATCGGTTGAAGTATGGCATGGAGACGCCCTGGTTGGTGGACTTTACGGTGTAGATTTAGGTAACAAAGTATTCTGTGGTGAAAGTATGTTTAGCAAAGAAAGCAATGCCAGTAAAGTAGGTTTTATAAGCTTTATTCAAAACACAGACTATAAGCTTATTGACTGTCAGGTGCATACCAATCATTTGGAAAGTCTTGGTGCTGAAGAGATTTCAAGGAATCTTTTTTTAGAGTATTTATAGAAAAAACAGTAATGAAGTTATAAGGATTATATATTATTTTAGTGAAATAAACATAATAGCTATAATTGCTTGCTCTCGTCTACTTCTGAAAGCCCTTGCAGATATTCAGTTTTAGCGTGTATTTGCAAGATTAAGTATCAAAACCAAGTACTAATAACCCAAATATTGTGAGTTATTTGGAAAAAGTAAAATGCCAATGAACTTTGCCTCAAGATTTGCCGATTTAGAAGATAAAGAAAGTATACAAAAACTTTACAAACGTGTTTCGAAAGTAACCGGAGGAATTGCTAGAACCGAAAATGAAATTACCGAAAAGTATATTCGCAACAACCTAACAAATTCAATTCATAATGGGGTTTGTATAGTTATTGATAGCCCTAATTTTGATAAGATTATTGCAGAAATACATTGTTACAAATTAACAGCTCGCGTTTTCGACCATATTTTATCTGAATTAACCATTGTCGTCGACCCCGAATTTCAAAACCAAGGACTTGGAAAGCTACTCTTTAAATCTCTTTTAAGTCACATTGAAGAACATAGAACAGATGTTTTAAGAGTAGAACTTATAGCAAGGGAAAGTAACACAAAGGCTATAAAGTTTTATGAAAAATTAGGCTTTAAAATTGAAGGTAGGTTTGAAAATAGAATTGATAATGGAACTGAAAATTTTGAAGCAGATATCCCTATGGCTTGGTTTAATAAAAACTACACAACAAAACCTCATTCCACGACACCATAAAAGCGTCACTCATCAAAGTCTATCGGCTGTGAGGAAGTACAAAAGTCAAAATTTTTAGGACAGCCGTCGGGAGACTTTGCGCAGCTTGGAATATATTGAGAATATCGCTCCTTCTTTTAAAAGAATTACTAATAATTTGATAAAATAAATACCGCTAAATTTAACAAAGTGTAAAAATAATGCTTAAGTTTATTCTATAATTGTAGGTAGGTGCCCCATTGCTTGCGTCTAATTTTATAAAAGAAAACAGGTCTCCTCTTAACACGCACTATTCTTACGCTAAACATTAAATAACATAAACTCACCCTAACGGAAGAGTGGAAATGGAAAAATAATGGTAAAAGCAAAATTAATAATAGACGAAAAAGAATTAAACGTTTTGTGGTTTAATTTCGGGTTTAATCAAAACCCAGATCATAACGGAAGACCTTTAAAAAAGCCTGTTTTTGCTGGTCTAGAACTTATTATTGAAACCCAAAAAGACTTAAATTTTGCGGACTGGTCATTCTCTATAAATCAAACCAAGCACATAGAACTTTTTATTTACCCAGTGATTATGGGAGGTAAAACTAGAAAGTTGTATTTCTATGATTGTCATTTGGTACATTGGAATAATTATTTCACATCAACAGGCGACCAACCCATGAGCGAAAAACTTCGTATTACTGCTGCTGGAGTTAAAGACTCTAATTCTACTGCAGAGTATTCTGCGTATTGGAGAAAAACATTTAAAGAGGATAATACAGCTCTAACTACAATAAATGATGAGCAAGAAGACATCTCTGAAATTTATTTTACAGACTTAAACGGTAACAAAATTAGTGATCCTGCAATTGGAACAGATGTTTATTTAGTGATAAAAAGCAATAATGTTTCTGGCCAATCCGTAGATATAGATTTAAGCGACAAGAAAAAAGATTTTATCTATAAAGAACAGGTTTTAGAACACGATATTTTAGAAAACCTTATTATAAATAGTAACACGCAAAGAGAAAAATTAACCGTAATTGCTCAAAATCATTAAACTATGCCTACAGTTTATTTGTCAAGTAACCCAAGTATTAGCGCATACTGCCCTCCTTTAAAACCAAAACAACAAGAAGTAAGTAAAGCCTATTTTGCAAAACGCGAAGAAGACGCTCAATATAAAACCGCGATAAAAGATCATACTACAAAAGCCGGCGAAACTTTAAGTAAAATTGCAAAAAAATACAATGTAGACACTAAAGACGTAAAGCGCACTAAAACCACAAAGTATTTGCAGGTTGGCGAAATTGTTAAGGTAACAGCAAAAGAAAAAACAGGAGTAAAAGTAAAGTTTACAAAATTAGATAAAGCCACGGTTGGCGAAGATGTTTATATTGTTATAGAAACGTTACATCTTGAAGAGGAAACAGTAATTGTTAATGTTTTACAGGGACAGGAAGATGTTTTATCTAAAAAGGATGCACTTGTTACGGTACAACAAGACAACCAGGATGTAACACAAATAAAAACCACCGTTGGTAATTATTGCAACCAACAACATGTTACAAATAAAGACGAGTTTGTAAATTGGGCCATTGCAAAAGTTAAACTGCAACCAAAAGCAGAAGCCAAACAAAACGCATGGAAGGATGGTTTAGAATGTGCCGGAGAAAAAAAAGCCTTCCTCTATTTATTAGTAGATGTACATAGCGAAAATTCTATCCCTAATTTTAAATCACAATATATACTTTATAAAGGATATAAAGGTGGAAAAGACGATAGTAACGTCCCTAATCATTTTTTAAATGAAGAAGGGGCTTGGTTTGAGGTAACAAACATAAAGTGGTATAACCCAGTTAAAAACCCTCAATTGAGGGGGCACTATTCAATTTGGGCTCCAGAACGTAGCATCCATTCAAAAAATATAAAAGGAAGATCAAAAGGTAAACATGATGGTTTGGATTTATATGCTCCAGAAGGCACACCTCTTTACGCGACTGTTGATGGAGAAATTTATGATCCATATATATCTGGAAGTTATGGAAACACTTTAACTATAAAAGGTAAATACAATAACAAAACTTATTATTTCTTTTATGCACATTTAAGAGATAAAGTTACTTACAAATCAAAGGATAAAGTTAAGGCCGGAGATGTCATTGGTTATAGTGGAAAAACAGGAAAATCAGCGAAAAACCTTAAGGCTAATCAAGTCCATTTACACTTTGAAATAAGAACAGAAGGTACAAGAACAGGTAATAGAGTAAATCCTGTTTCTGTAGTTTCAGAATTAAAAAGAGATTTAATTACAAATCCTAAAAAAGAAGATCAAATATGAAAAACTTCCCTTTATATCTAATTCTATTATTCATATTACTCAATTGTAAAGACAAAACAAAAAATAGTAATGATAAGGCAGACGTTAATGTTTCACCAAGAATATCTCAAACTGCTGATATATATATAGGTAAAAAATTTTATGAAGGCGATGAGTTAACAAACTATACTTTTTTTAAAGGAGGTTTTTTAACCAAAGACAGTTTAATATCTTATTCCATTTATGAGAATAATTTAGAATATGTTTATAGTATAGAAGAACAAATTAGCTTTGAAGACCTTAGAGAATATGTTATATCTGACACATTAAGATTGTCAAAAAAGACTATTAAAAACTTATTTATTCATTTTTTCCCACTAAACGAAAATAAAAAAATACTGACCTATCATAATGAAGGTAAAAAGAAAAATATTTACTTTGACATAAAAGAAAAAAAAATTCTAAAATAAATAAAGTTGCTTAACAAAAGTAACTGTTTTACCACCCCTTATGAACGGGAATATTTTATTAATACTATTTATTATGCTTTCTTGCTGCAAGCAAGAAAACTCAAAAAAACCTAGCTCCCTTTTTTCTTCAAGCGAGATAGATTTATTATATATATATTAAATGACAACGGTAGCATGGTCTAATGGTAAAATTGAAATTTTTAGCACAAAGTCGGGAGACTTTGTAAAGCTCATGCCGCCATGTAAAATGATAAAACATTTAATACTTATTTTATTAATTACTCTAACTTCTTGCAAGAAGAAAACTGAAATAAGTGATGCGGCAACGGCGAAACATATAACTAAAGAAGTTAAAAAAACACAAAAGATAAATTGTTTTCAAAAAAAAGACAGTTTAGAGGTCTTAAACGTTCTAAATATGTTGAAACAAAGCTGTGCTAAAAAAGAAAACAAGCATAATTTATTTACTAAAAATTTCAAAAAATTTCCTTGTGAATTATTTCATACGGCTTTAAACAATGATGCCATTCCCGATTTTGAAATTGAAGACCAAAGTGCTGAATGCCATACTCTAGCGGTGTATTACAATTATATAATAAAAATAACCGACGATAATGAAGAACATTCAAGCGAAAGTACATTCATACTATACTTAATAAAAAATACAAATGGAGAGATCTTTTTGGAGGGAATTGGCGCTGCGGGATAAGCTTATTTTGTAATAAACCACTTAGTATTGTCTCCCGACTTTACAGTGTATGTACCCAAAAAAGCCTCCCAAAAGGAGGCTTAAAACGTGACTATTACCCTCAACACAATTAAATAGTCAACTTTGATTGCTCACAATCAAAAGATAAGTTAGATTGCTATTTTTTATAAAAATTAGCTAAGACTTTCTTAGAATAGCTTTGGCAAACTGTAATTGTTTTATAACAACATCTATACTTTTAGTATTAGTGAAAATTAGCATGGTGTCTGGAATTTCACGATTATTAGAAAGCTCACAAATGCGATATACCTCCCTACCAATCTCGCCCTTTTTTCCTTCAGTAAAGCAGATGGAAACAAATTCTCCCAGTTCTGGGAAGGTCACCACTTTTATATCGCCATGCCCCATTTCAATTATTTTAGAAATAGCTGTATTGCCAATTATTTTATTATTAGCCCGTTTGCCTAGTTTCTTATTGTTGTAGATCATAAACTTTAAAGAATAGAAGGGTTTAGTTTAGGGGTTTTATCATAATTGGAAAGAACAATCGCATTGGCGTTAATACAGGCTTCTATGTTTTTAGCCACTGTATACATGCAAATCCATGTTCTGTTCTTTCTTTTGTTGTTATATAATTTGGTGGGTAAGGATTCAAAGAACAGGTCGAACTCTTTTTTTGTTAACATATGGGTACCAGTATTATATTTTAAATCGGCTAAAAGGATTCCAATAATTTTTAAACCTAGTCCGCTATAGTTTTTCACATCGTTTTTAAGAGATGTTAGGTTGATTAAAAGCGTTAGGGAATGAAAAAGCGTTTCATGCGCTAAAAACAATTTTTCATACGAAGTATTTATTTTAGTTGTTTTCATTGATTAGGTTTTATAGTATGCTTTTAATAGAGTAATTACAGATATGAAAACCAGATTATTTAATAAATAATAGATTAGTCATATAACATTATAAACATCCAGACAACGTTAAGTTGTCTAGAATCTAACGCCCATTAGGAACCATTTATGTGGAAAAAAGGGCGTGGAACTCAACTTATTGAACAGAGGTACTGGTATACCGTGCAACGATAAGAGAGCTCACGCCCGGGTACGTGAGCTAATCTGCCTATCATCTCGTTGCATAAAATTACCAGTTTTCTGTTCGAGAATCTAAGCGACCGCTTCAAATATTTTCTATACGAAGAATCGCAAATATATGTATTCAAAAGCGAATATAAATAAAATTTTTAATTGTAGTATGTAAATACTACAAAAATTATTTTGAATTCTTAGATATTCCTTGAAACAAATTTGAAATGGAAAGTATATCTAAAAAAAGGTTGTTAATGTCGTTTGGTGAAACTTTGGCTAGAATCCGAAAGGAAAAAAATATTAGTTATAGGCAGTTAGCTCAGTTGTGTGATGTAGACCATAGTCAAATTAGTAGAATAGAAAAAGGTAAAGTTAGTTTGCAATTAATAACATTATTTGAATTAGCAAAAGGGCTAGAAATAGAACCTATGGAATTATTGAGGTTTGAGTTTGATTATGAGTAACCATGGACAAAAATTAAGATCTTTTACCATTTTTAATCCGATCCTGTAAAGTCTTCCAACTTTGAAGACATACAAAACAAAAAAGTCAAAACAGTTGTAAATACGATATTAGATAAGTGTCCGGTAATGACGGTCAAAGCAAAAATTTTAGCTCAAGGTCAGGAGACTTTGCACAGTTTGGTTAAATAGTTTCGCACTTACTTTAAAAGTATCGAAAAGCGTTTTCTTTAAAATTGATGTGGTTTAAATTTTCAAAACTGCCGAGGTGAGTATAAATAATTTGTTTTCAGTACTTACATTAAAAGCTTCAGCACGGTACTCCAAACCAGTCTGTAACTTTAGAGTGTCACTAAGTTGCCAACCCACTAGAAATGTTGCTCTTTGATCTATTTCGGGAGACTCAATTTTACTTAAACTTAGTAAGGTTTCTACAGACCCTACAAAGTAAGCTTCCCCAATATCCAACCTTTCCCCATTAAGCGGGAAGTCGATGGCGAATCTGTAGCGTTGTCTAAAAATGGTTTTAGTCTTTAGAATGCGTTGTTCGGTTCTAAAACGATGACCAAAACGAATAGCCAATTGCCGTTTCGCCATGTTAAACTGTTGAGTCATTCGAAGCTCATTGCCTGTCATGTTAAATACATCCCGGTTTCGATACTGTAACCCTAAACTTATAGTATGGTAGTGATTTAGTTTTAAACTGGAAAAGTGCACCAGGTCTATTTGTTGTTGCTTCAATCCAAGATCGTCGTTATGATATATGAACGATCTAGACTTTAATGAGAAATTTACCTGATATTTTTTAGATACCTGGTGGTTTAACGCAACGTTAGATTCGCTTAAGGTTTGAAAATTTGACTGAGACAAACTTTTAAGGCCAGTAACCAAAAGCGCTAACAGTATGATGCGTTTAATAGAGAACATACTCATAAGATGATGGTAAGATCGCTCTGGAGGCAACAAATTGTCCGTCAGGATTAAAGGTAAATTCGCTTAGTGTTTGTGAACCGCTTTTACTGGTTTCGGCTATAATTTCGAAGCCAGAGTTTTTAATGTTATTTCGCAGAACCCTCCGGATAAAATTTCCGTCATTTCCAGTAGAATCATTCTTGTATTGCTTTTGAATTTTGATGAAACGAACCTTATCATAATATTCATCAAAATATTTTGAAATATGGTTTAGAACAGAAGCTTCAATATGTTTTGTTTTAGTAATAACTTCAATATCTTCCAGCTTGCCACTGGTATCAAATTCTAAACTAAAATACCGTTTTTTAAATTTAAACTTAGCTTCAAAACTAGCCTTCTCCCCGTCCGTTTCTTTATAGAATTTTAAGGACTTTACTTTGGGAAATTCAGAACCAAAATAGGGTCGGGCTTTTTCAGGAAATTCATTGAAAAGTATGCGCTCCTCTTTCTCATTTTTGGTTTGACCAAAAGCCAGGGACACACTTAAAAATGTGAAAATAATGATATGTCGATTAAACCTGATCATATCTAAAACAGTCAACCAAATGATCATTTACCATACCCGTAGCTTGCATAAGCGCATAAACTACTGTAGTGCCAACAAATTTAAACCCGCGTTTCTTTAAATCTTTACTAATGGTATCACTTAGAGGTGTATTGGCAGGAATCTCTTTTAAACTTTTAAAAGCATTTTTTATAGGCTTACCATCTACAAACCCCCAAATATATTTACTAAAACTGCCAAACTCTTCCTGAACCTTTATAAAGACCTGAGCATTAGAAACCGTAGCCCTTACTTTTAGTTTATTTCTAATAATACCGGCATCCTGTAAAAGAGCATCTATTTTGTCCTGTTGATATGTTGCAATTTTCTTGTAATCAAAATGATCGAATGCTTTTCTAAAGTTTTCACGTTTGCGTAAAACCGTAATCCAGCTTAAACCAGCTTGAAACGTTTCCAGAATTAAAAATTCAAATAGCATATCATCATCGTATACGGGTGTTCCCCACTCCTCGTCATGATAAGCTTCATATAAGTCATCACCAATACACCATTCGCATCTTTTTTTGTTTTCCATAAATTTTATCGTAAGGTTCAGCGTAAAAGTATGACAAATATCATCTTAATTGAAAGGTCAAGACCCTAATTTTGTAACGATCTTTAAAAGAGGATAATAAACATTATGGACACAATTATAAAAAGCAGCTTAGAAAAAAGTACATCTTATACAGCATATAGAGCCTTAGTAAAGCAACTGGCAGATGCTGGTTCTACAACAGGAAGTGAGAAAACAGAAGCTCTGGTAAATTATACCAAGTTGAACGACCGTCGTATGAAACGATGGGATAAGACCGTTAAGGTACCAGAAAATGTTTTAGCGCCTATTAAAAGTTTCGAAGGACCTGTTACCTGGTTGGTTATTACAGAAAGCTGGTGTGGTGATGCTGCACATATTATGCCTGTACTAAATAAGATTTCAGAATTAAATAATAATATAGATTTTAAAGTTGTGCTTCGCGATGAGAATCCGGAGTTGATGGATCGTTTTTTAACAAATGGAAACAAATCCATTCCTAAAGTAATCATGCTAGATAATGATACCGGAGACGTTTTAAATACTTATGGACCAAGACCGAGTGAAGCAACAGGTTATGTTAATAGGTTTAAAGCAAAACATGGGAAACTAACCCCAGAGTTTAAAGAAGACCTTCAGCATTGGTATAATACCAATAAAGGCCAGAACATTATTAAGGATATTACCGATATTCTTTGTGAATTAGAATCTAATGTTTGCCAATAAAGTGAAAGGTAATAGACCCTAATTGTGTTTTCTTTGAAGGTGCTTCACTAAATATAGATTCTTTAGCATATTCGAGGGCATGTTCTACGAGGCATTCGTTGTTTGAATTTGACGAGGTGTTGATATATGCATCTATAACATGCCCTTTATCGTTAACCGTTACATTAACCACAATTTTACCATCTACCTCACATAAATAAACAGGAATAGGAATATACACTTTAGCCCTGTTAGCAAGCGAGTAACTAATCGTACTCATAGAGTTATTGTCGTCGCTTTGTTGCTTTTTTAATAAATCGTTAACCTTATTGAATGAGGATAGTTCGTCTTTGTCAACTTTCGTTTCTTCAGAGGCCTCATACGCTTTGTTATAACTTTTTGCACCAGCTTCCGTGCTGCTTTTTGGTACATAATCCTCGGGTGGTGCAATGGGCTTAAATGCCTCTGCAAAATGTTTGTTATTTTGAGATTCGTTAAACGCATTATTTGTTTCTGCTTTACTAGCATTAAGTTGTTCCAAGGCTTCTAGTACCTTAAGCTCCTCTTCGGTTAATTCCTCTTCAGGTTCTATTTCATAATAACTTTCGGAAGATAACTCATCCTGTTTTTGAAGGCTAAAACTAAAAACAGCCATGATGACCGTTCCCGAAATCAGGACGGTGATAAGTAGGGCTTTATGTTGATCTGTTAGGCGCAAATCATGTGCTTTTAGAGAGAATTATGTATGTAATATACGGTAAAATATAATAAAAAGTTTAAAAAAGCCTAAATTCTACAAAAAATGAGACACTGGAAAGGCCTTCAAGATTTCGATATCTGAAGCGTTTTCGGGTAAAATCAAGCCCAATTTGAAAGGAATTTCTAAAATTTTTATCAAAAATCTGAATTCCCGTGCCAAATTTGTACATATTCCCTTTTTCAAAGTTTCTATTAACTCCAAGGAAAGTTCCGTACCCACCTCTAATAAAGAGATTACTATCATTAGGAATAATAGTGTACTGAAAGCTTAAATAGATAGGAAAAAACTGAAGCCCTTGTTTAGAATGATAATCGTATTCGAAATTTAAACCTAATGAAGAACGTTTGTCAAATTGATAGCCTAATTAAATGGCATTTTAGATTTGCCAGGAAAAAACTTGAAGTTTTAATGAAACAGATGTGTGTCAATTATTATTCCGAAGGGAGGTCTTCTATAAAAGATTCTATTGAAACGGCCCTCATGACATCAAAATCGCCAATTTTTGTTCGTCTTAATGCTGAAAGATGAGCTCCAGATTTTAAGGCTTTTCCAAAATCATTGGCTAAAGAACGAATATAAGTCCCTTTGCTACAAACCACTCTAAAGTCAACAACTATAACATTGGATTCGGGTGATGCCGAGGTATCGATGTTCGTAATTTCAAATTCGGAAATATGAATGGTTCTGGGTTTTATTTCCACATCCTCACCAGCCCTGGCAAATTCATACAAGCGTTTACCGTCTTTTTTTATGGCCGAAAAAATCGGAGGGTATTGTTGAATGTCTCCTATGAATTGCTTCGTTGTATCGTGAATTAAACGTTCAGTAATATGCTGGGTTGTGAAGGTTTCGTTGATCTCAGTTTCCAAATCGTAAGAAGGAGTTGTACTCCCTAAAACAAAGGTGCCGGTATATTCCTTAATCTGACCTTGAAAGGTGTTTATTTGTTTAGTCATTTTGCCTGTACAAATTACCAGTAATCCTGTAGCCAAAGGATCGAGTGTACCTGCATGACCTACTTTTATCTTTTTAATATTAAAGGTTCGTCTTATCTCCCAGCGTAGTTTATTAACCACCTGAAAAGACGTCCAATTAAGCGGCTTGTCAATTAAGAGTACCTGCCCAGAAAGATAATCGTCTTTCGTAATCATATTACGAATTTAATAAAGAAACAACAATGGCAATAATCCCCACAACGATACAGTAAATCGCAAAGTAACCTAGCTTACTCTTTTTTACTAAAGCTATCATCCACGTACAGGCAAATAATCCAGCGATAAAGGCTGCTACAAAACCAATGGATAGTGATGTGAAGTTCTGACTTTCATAAGTTAAATCACCACTCATAATATCTTTGGCGATTTTACCAAAAATTAAAGGGACGACCATTAAAAACGAAAAACGAGCGGCTTTTGTTTTATCATTACCTAATAACACCGAAGTTGAGATCGTAGCCCCAGATCGTGAGATACCAGGTAACATAGCAATGGCTTGAGAAATACCGATAATAAAAGCATTCTTAAACGATACCTTTTTATTGGTGTCCTTGGCCTTATCGGCTAAAAAAAGTAAAATGGCAGTTATAATTAACATGCATCCTACAAAAAGTATATTTCCTCCAAAAAGTTGTTCTAATTCTTCTTCAAAGAACACTCCAATCGCAACGGCTGGAATCATGGACAGCACAATTTTTGTAATAAACTGTAAGTCCTCATTCCATTGAAACTTTAGGATACCTTTTATAATATCCCATACGTCTTTTCTAAACACAACAAGAGTACTTAAAGCGGTTGCAAAGTGCAATACCACCGTGAATAATAAGCTTTCTTCGGGGAGCGAGTTGTCACCTAGAATAGCTTTGCCCAGCTCCAAATGACCACTGGACGATACTGGTAAAAATTCAGTAAGTCCCTGAATAATCCCAAGAATAATAGCGTCTATAATTTCCATGGGGGCAAAAGTATTAAAATTGATGCAATTGAGCCGAAATTTTATTTATCAGGATTCAATAAAATGGCATAGATTTCAATACCGAACCCAAGCAAGATAATCGCCGGAGCCAATCTGATGCGTCTCCAATGAAAGATTTCAGGATTAAAAACGTTTGGATCGTCACTTCCACCACCAGACATTAAGATAAAACCAATGGCAATACACGCCAGTCCAATAAACATGAACTTGTAGTTTTTCTTTCCAAAAACAAAGTTCTCTTTAGCTTCTTGTTTTCGTTTTTTTTCTCCCATAATTAATCAAATTCAGTAAAAATAATATCCCCACCTACAGATAGTTGTGAAATATGTTCGGAAGTTACATAACCTCCAAGTGTTTTTGCCAAGTGCAAAGTAACTCTTTTATTTAGAACTTTTGCGTTAAGAGAATCTAAATTTAATCCACGTTCCAGTCCTCTATTAATATAATAGGAATCTCCCTGAAGATCTGTAAAGACAATATCGAAAGATGTACCCGCTTTAATACCTTTAATGGTTTTCGTTTCAGTAACAGACGATTCTTCCGTAGGATTATCAATTACGGATGCCAAAAGAGTAGTGTACCCGGCATAAACAAGAACTGCAATAAAAAGTAAAGCGCTTAAAATGATGATAAATTTTTTCATCTGTTTGATCGATTAATACAACTGATCTGTTCTTAAGTTTAAAAAACGCTGTGTGGCAAAATGTGTACTTATCCAGGTAATCACTACACCCAGACCAAAAACAAAAACAAATAAGAACGCGATTAGAACTGGATTGCTGAGTAATTCCAGTTCAGAAAATGTTCTGTTGAGATAATATAAAACAATAGCCATGCCTGCAAGAGCTAATACAGCACCAACCATACCCAGTTTTACACTTCGCCAAACGAAAGGACGTCTAATAAACTGTTTGGTCGCACCAACCATTTGCATGGTTTTAATGGTAAATCGTTTTGAATACACCGCTAATCGAATTGAACTATTAATGAGTAAAACAGCTATTAGGGTAAAGATAGCACTTACTATAAGCACCCAAAAGCTAATCTTTTTTACATTATCGTTCATGAGATTCACTAGGTCGTTATCGTAACTTACTTCGTCAACAAAGTTTTTAGCCACAGCATCTGCCGAAATTTTATCTAAATGTTCGGAAGTTACAAAATCGGCTTTTAAGTGTACATCAATCGAATTTTGCAACGGGTTGTATCCCACAAAATCCATGAAATCTTCACCATTTAGAGCTTTCATAAATTCAGCAGCCTGTTCTTTCGATACATATTCGGTCGATTTTACGTAATCGGCCATAGCCAGGCTCTTTTCAAGTTGTTTGATTTCAACTTCTTTCGCAGACTCTTTTAGATATATGGTAACGACGACCTGTTCTTTGAAATGATCGGATACCTTTTTAGCATTTAGGATAAGCATTCCTAATAAACCTAATAAAAACAGCACTAAGGCAATACTTAAGACCACAGAGAAATAGGACGAAATAAGTCTGCGTTTTTGATGTTTTTCAAATGATGAACTCATAAATTATTTAGGATTAGCAGCGTAAAAATAATAAAGTATCTGAAAATAAACTTCAAAAGATTTAAGTCTTTTAATTAAAAAAGAATTCATCGATGCTTTCCGTCAGGGTTTCTGTTGAACTCGCCGCCAAGCAGGGTTGTTATTCCTTCGTGGTCACCGAGCGAAATCGAGGTACCACCGAGGAATCTTTTAAAATTAAGACCTTCAGTAAATCTAAATTAAGTATTCATTAATAACAACGTTTAAACTTTCAACATTGTTATAATAAGCTTAAATTTGCGCTTTTAATGACGCTCACAAAGCCGCCAAGCCGCCAGTTTAATTACTTGACTCTGCGCCTTTACGTCTCTGCGAGAAAAGAATAGTTTATGAAATACAATTTCAACGAGATAGAAGCCAGATGGCAAAAATATTGGGCAGAACACCAAACATTTAAAGCCGAAAATGGTAGTGACAAACCAAAATATTATGTATTGGACATGTTCCCTTACCCAAGTGGGGCCGGTTTACATGTAGGACATCCACTAGGGTATATTGCCAGTGATATTTATGCACGTTATAAGCGTCACCAAGGGTTTAACGTGTTGCACCCACAAGGGTACGATAGTTTTGGGTTGCCTGCAGAGCAATATGCCATCCAAACGGGACAACACCCTGCAATTACAACAGCAGAAAACATAAAAACATACCGTAGGCAGTTAGACCAAATTGGTTTTTCGTTCGATTGGTCTCGCGAAGTTAGAACTTCAGACCCGAGTTACTACAAATGGACGCAATGGGTTTTTATCCAACTTTTTGAATCCTGGTACAATTATGATTCTAATAAGGCTGAAGACATTTCAAACCTTATAAATACGTTTGAAGCAACAGGGAACGACGGAGTGCATGCGGCATGCGATGATGATGTTGAGGTTTTTACTGCTGAAGATTGGAACGGGTTTTCTTCTAAAAAACAACAGGAAATATTATTACAATACCGATTAACATATTTGGCCGAGACAGAGGTGAACTGGTGTCCGGCTTTAGGAACGGTTTTGGCAAATGATGAAATTGTAAACGGCGTTTCAGAACGAGGAGGCCACCCTGTAATTCGTAAAAAAATGACACAGTGGAGTATGCGTATTTCTGCCTATGCAGAGCGTTTACTTCAAGGGTTAGATACTATTGACTGGACGGACTCTTTAAAGGAAAGCCAGCGCAACTGGATTGGAAAATCGGTTGGAGCTTCGGTAGCTTTTAATGTATTTTCCAACCTGGACACTTCGACGACACTCAACCATCAAATAGAAGTTTTTACCACGCGCCCGGATACCATTTTTGGGGTGAGTTTTATGACACTTGCTCCCGAGCATGATTTAGTGGCAAAAATTACAACACCAGAACAGAAAGCCGAGGTCGAGGCTTATGTTGAAGCTACTGCAAAACGTAGCGAGCGTGATAGAATGGCCGATGTGAAAAATATTTCAGGGGTATTTACCGGGGCTTATGCCGAGCATCCGTTTACAAAAGAACCTATTCCTATCTGGATTGGTGATTATGTATTGGCTGGATATGGTACAGGAGCGGTTATGGCAGTGCCATGCGGAGACCAACGTGATTACGATTTTGCGAAGCATTTTAATATCCCGATTCCAAATATTTTTGAAGGTATTGATATTTCTCAGGAAGCCTTTGCCGACAAAGAAAAAACCATCATTGCTAATAGTGATTTTATCGATGGGATGAACTGTAAAAAGGCAAGCAGTCGTGTTATTTACGAATTGGAGCAATTAGGTAAAGGAGAAGGAAAAACCAATTACAGACTACGCGATGCCGTGTTTAGCCGTCAGCGCTACTGGGGAGAACCGTTCCCTGTGTATTATGTGAATGGCATGCCGCAGATGATTGATATAAAACATCTACCCATTGAATTACCCGAAGTTGAAAAATATTTACCCACAGAAACCGGTGAGCCGCCTTTAGGAAACGCCACGGTTTGGGCCTGGGATGTAAATAAAAATTCAGTAGTCAGTAATGACCTAATAGATCATGAAACTATCTTTCCGTTAGAACTGAATACCATGCCGGGATGGGCCGGAAGTTCACAATATTTTAACCGCTATATGGACCCCAATAATAGCGAAGCCATCTTTTCGAAAGCGGCGATCGATTATTGGCAACAGGTTGATTTGTATATCGGAGGATCGGAGCACGCCACGGGGCACTTGTTATATTCGCGATTCTGGCAGAAATTCATGTTTGATAAAGGTTATGTGAATCATGATGAGTTTGCTAAAAAATTGATTAACCAGGGCATGATTCTGGGAACGAGTGCCATAGTATATAGAATCTCGGGAACGAATACATATGTTTCTAAAGGACTCAAGGGTGACTATGACGTTGAAGAAATACGGGTTGATGTTAGTATGGTGAATGCTTCCGATGAAATTAATATTGAAGCATTAAAAGCATGGCAACCACAATTTAAAGATGCCGAGTTTATTCTGGAAGGCGAGTATTATATCGTTGGAAGAGAGGTTGAAAAAATGTCGAAACGTTGGTTTAATGTTGTTAATCCCGATAACATTTGTGAACGCTACGGAGCAGATAGTTTACGTCTTTATGAAATGTTCCTGGGGCCATTAGAGCAATACAAGCCATGGAATACTTCTGGTATCACTGGAGTTCATTCCTTCCTTAAAAAACTTTGGAAATTGTTTGTTGACGATAACGGATTAAAAGTAACCGATGCTGTGCCTACAAAAGATCATCTCAAAACTCTTCATAAAACCATCAAAAAAGTAGAGGAAGATATTGAGAATTTCTCATTTAATACCTCGGTGTCTACGTTTATGATCGCAGTGAATGAGTTAACAGCTCAAAAATGTACGAGTAAAGAGATCTTGAAGCCCTTGTTAGTTCTAATTTCACCATATGCTCCGCATATTGCAGAGGAGTTATGGAACCAATTAGGACATGATGAATCTATTTCAACAGCAGATTTTCCCAAGTTTGATGAAAGTCATTTGGTAGAAAGTAGTAAAAACTATCCGATTTCATTTAACGGAAAGATGCGTTTTACACTAGAATTACCGTTAGACATGAGCAAGGAAGATATTGAAGCTGCGGTACTATCAAATGAAAAAACACAGGAGCAACTTGGGGGGAGAACGCCTAAAAAAGTAATTGTTGTTCCCGGTAAAATAGTTAACATCGTAGGCTAGGTTATGGCCTGGATGATGAAGCGTAACAATCTGTCTGTATTAAGTTTTATTTTTAATAAACAGATTGTTACGGTTGTGCCTTTCTACCAAGACGTAGATATGTCCTCATGATGAAGATCTAAAAGCAAGCTTACTATGATGTATAACTTTAAGGTCTTTAAGTAAACCAGAGTTCAATAGACATTAAGCAATAACAAAATGGATTACATAGAAGCTATTGGTTTTGTTGCGGCAGTATTAACAACGGCCGCCTTTCTACCCCAGGTTTATAAGACCTGGAAAACCAAAGATGTTTCCAGCTTATCACTACCTATGTTGCTTATTTTTTTTGTTGGGATTATGGCCTGGTTAGTTTATGGTTTCTTGAAGAATAGCTTGCCTATGATTTTTGCAAATAGTATTACCATTGTATCTTCTTTTCTTTTGGTATACTACAAAATTAAATACAGTAAAAAATAACTAAATTGATAATTTTGATGGCTAATTTTTGGCCTGAATTTTCTACTTCATAAAATAATAACCCTATTTTATTGAAAATAATAAAAATAGGGTGAGCCCAATGATATAGGTAAGTATTCTGCGTTTAAATCGTAATTTTAGCGGAATAATAACCTAATAAATATTGTTTTATGAAAATTGGAATTCCGAAAGAAATCAAAAACAATGAAAATCGCGTAGGAATGACTCCTGCTGGTGTTTTTGAACTTACAAAAAGAAATCATACAGTTTACGTTCAAACTCGAGCTGGTTTTGGAAGTGGGTTTTTTGATAAAGATTATCAGGAGGCCGGAGCCATCATTTTAGACACCATCGATGATGTCTATGCGTCTGGTGATATGATTGTAAAGGTTAAAGAACCCATACAGGAGGAATATCAGCTCATTAGACGCAATCAGGTGGTGTTTACCTATTTTCATTTTGCTTCCAGTGAGGAGCTAACCGAAGCCATGATAAAAAGTGGAGCCGTTTGTATTGCTTATGAAACGGTTGAAGAAGCCGATGGATCTTTACCATTGCTAATCCCCATGTCTGAAGTTGCTGGAAGGATGTCTATTCAGCAAGGAGCCAAATATTTAGAGAAGCCCATTAAAGGCCGCGGTGTCCTGTTGGGAGGAGTTCCGGGGGTTGAACCAGGAAAGGTCTTAGTGTTAGGAGCCGGAGTTGTAGGAATTCAAGCGGCTAAGATGGCTGCGGGTTTGGGTGCTCATGTAACGATTATGGATATAAACATGAAACAATTGCGTTATGTAAACGATATCATGCCAAGCCACGTCGTGACCGAGTTTTCAAGCGAGTACACGATTAGAAAGCGCATTAAGGAGTGCGATTTAATCATAGGAGGTGTTTTAATAAAAGGCGCAAAGGCCCCTAAACTTATCACTAAAGATATGTTGAAGGACATGCGACCCGGAACTGTAGTGGTTGATGTGGCTGTAGATCAGGGGGGATGTTTTGAAACCACAATGGCAACCACACACCAGGATCCTACGTATGTTATAGAAGATGTTGTGCATTATTGCGTGGCTAATATGCCAGGAGCGGTACCTTACACATCTACGGTGGCTTTAACTAATGTAACCTTACCATATATTCTTAAACTGGCGAATCAGGGTTGGGAAAAAGCTTGTGAAAGCAGTGAACCCTTATCCAAAGGATTAAATATTGTTAAAGGAAAAGTCGTTTACCGCGAAATTGCAGAAGCTTTTAACAGGGAAGTGGAATTGGTCTAACCTGACATAATTTCATAATCTGAAATTGGCGTTATTTTTGCTATCTTTATTATAAATTTAAAATTAGAAAAAGATGTTGGGGTATTATATATTAATAGGAGGTATTGCATTGGTGAGTTGGTTAGTAAGCAATACACTGAAAAAGAAGTTCGAAAAATATTCGAAAGTACAGTTGCGAAACGGTATGAGTGGTGCCGAGATTGCAGAGAAAATGTTGGCAGATCATGGCATTATGGATGTTCAGGTGATTTCTACACCAGGACGGTTAACCGATCATTACAATCCGAAAAATAAAACAGTTAATTTAAGTGAGGCCGTATATAGTCAGCGTAATGCTGCGGCTGCGGCTGTAGCTGCTCACGAATGTGGTCATGCCGTACAGCATGCACAGGCCTATAGTTGGTTACAAATGCGTTCTTCGCTTGTACCCATTGTGAGTGTGTCATCAGGGATGTCACAATGGTTGATTATTGGAGGGTTAGTTTTAGGTGGTGCTGCCGGAGTTGGTTTAGGATGGTGGGCTGCCGCTGCCGGAGTGGTACTCATGGGGTTCGCAACACTATTTAGTTTTATCACGTTACCCGTCGAATACGATGCAAGTAATAGAGCATTAGCCTGGTTAAAGAATAAGAATATGGTGTCTCAAGAAGAATATGCCGGTTCTCAAGATGCCCTTAAATGGGCGGCAAGAACTTATCTGGTTGCTGCTATTGGAGCTTTAGCTTCGCTATTATATTGGGCACTTCAGGTATTCGGTCGAGACTAAAAATAATATGATGTAATAAGAAAAGCTCTGACATGCTACAGGGCTTTTTTGTTTCTCTTCAATTTGAATCACAATAAACAATGAATAACCCTTTGTTATATTATAAGGAGCATTTAGAAAAATACACATCCGAAGCTCAAAGACTATATAGACGAATGACCGCATTAAGCACATTGCGTCTATCCGTTTTTTTGCTAACAGGGTTTGGAATTTATTTCACATTTCAAATATGGCAGATCGCAGTAGTGATCGCTGTTGTTGGGATTGCAGTATTCGTATATCTACTTTCCAGACATGCCGATGTGAAATCTCAAAGAAACTTTAATAAAGCATTAGTTAAGATCAACGAAGAAGAGATAGCAATAGCCTCAGGTGATTTTCATGACCGGGAAAAGGGATTGAAATTTCAAGATCCAGGACATTTTTACAGCTTGGATATTGATCTATTTGGGCGCGGTTCCTTCTTTCAGTTTATAAATAGAACGCGTATTAATGAAGGGGCTAAACAATTAGCCGATGCCTTAAAAGCGAATGATATTGAAGGGATTACCGAACGTCAGGACGCGATAAAAGAACTCGGTTTAAAACCGCAATGGAGACAGCATTATTCTGCAACATCGCATCTGGTTGATGTTGAAACACCTGCTAAAAACATCATAGAGTGGCTACAAAACTATCAAACATTTCTACCAAAAGTAATGCAACGACTTCCTTTGGTTTTCATGCTGTGTTCGGTGGTATGGTTCGGTTTATCCATTTTAAGTTTAATAAATCCGGAGATTATTGGGTATTGGCTACTTTTCGGATTGGGAATAACGGGAGTTTATGTGAAAAAAATAGGTGTGTTATCATCAAATACAGATAAGGTTAAGAGTACCTTTCGTCAATATACACAGTTATTGGATTTGATAGAAAACGAAACGTTCACCTCAAAACTACTACAAGACAAGCAGCAGCAAATTCAGAAAGAGACCGAGCAGGCGTCGTATATTTTTAAAAGACTCTCAAAATCCTTGGATGCGCTGGATAATAGGAATAATATTATTGGAGCTATTTTTGGAAACGGACTGTTTTTAACAGATATTAGAAATGGGTATAACATTGAAAAATGGATTGAGCAGTATGGAAATAAAGTAGCCGATTGGTTTGAAGTCGTATCATTTTTTGATGCCTATAATTCTTTGGGGAATTTTGTGTTTAATCACTCAGACTTTATTTTTCCGGAAGTACTAGAAAAAGGAGCAGTCATTAATGCCAGTAACCTCGGGCATCCGATGCTTGATAAAAATAAACGTGTAGATAGCGATTTATTAATTAAAGACGAGCAGTTCTTTATCGTTACGGGAGCGAATATGGCTGGAAAAAGTACGTTTTTACGTACCGTTTCTTTGCATATTGTTATGGCCAATGTGGGACTTCCTATTTGTGCCAAGGAAAGTGCGTATTCTCCTGTAAAGTTAATTACTAGTATGAGAACAACCGACTCACTTACAGACGATAGTTCGTATTTCTTTTCCGAATTAACCAGGCTAAAATACATCGTAGATGCCATTAAAGATGAGCCTTATTTTATCGTTTTAGACGAGATTTTAAAAGGAACAAATAGTACAGATAAAGCTATTGGTTCCAGAAAATTTGTTGAAAAGTTGGTAGCTTCAAAAGCCACAGGAATTATTGCTACACACGACTTGAGTTTATGTGAAATAGAACAGGAACTGGAGGACGTAAAAAACTATTATTTTGATGCCGAGATTATTGACGATGAGCTGCATTTTGATTATAAGCTGAAAGCCGGTATCTGCCAGAATATGAATGCTTCTTTTCTTTTGAAGAAGATGGAGATTGTTTAGGTCGTATTTATCGTTATAACCCAATGTCTTTTCTAGTGAATTAGGGAAAAGCAACGGAGCAAATTTGTACTTTGGCTAAACTAGGGCTTGATGTACTATGATTTCATTTTGGAGACTTTGGGATTTGAACTCTCGGATTTTTGACCCTAAGTCAGTTGTGGTTGCTAATTTTCCATCCCGTATTTGTCAAAGTGTATTCTGATTTATTGGGATTAATTATAGGATACAGGTAGGTGTTCTGATGACAGGGTGCTGAAAAAACAGAATCATTTTGTCATCCGGAGTGAGACACGAGTGAAGGATCTCGAACTACTTCTATTGTGTATGCTTAACTTCTAGTTATTCAGGTCTTTATATATGAATGTATAGTTGTTAAATCTATAATAAATCATATAAATGATCTGTTTATCAGAAAATATTATTTAATGATGAGCCGATTATTTTTGTTAATCGGCTCATATTTTTATGTATTTTTGAGCCAATAATGTGATGTAATCGGCTCATGACCTATAATTGGCAACAAAAAGATTGGACAAAATTCAGCTACGATATAAGCAAGCTGGAAGAAAGGCTTTATGCTTTTGCTGAAAAGTCTGGTCGTATTAGTGGTACTTTAAAGGCCATGTCAAAAGAAGACCATGTGCAAACCACCATAAATATTTTAGTAGCAGAAGCCATCAAAACATCAGAGATTGAAGGTGAATATCTAAGCCGAAAAGATGTGACCTCTTCTATACGAAATAATTTGGGGCTGAATATCAAAACCGAGCAAGTTAAAGATGTTGAGGCTGAAGGTATGGCAACGCTTATAACCGATGTGCAAAATACTTATGCAGAACCTTTGACCAAAGAAAAGCTTTTTGATTGGCACAAAATGGTATTTCCCGATACAAAAAATATCAATGTTGGTGTGTGGCGTACCCATGAAGAACCAATGCAAGTTGTATCAGGAAGAATAGATAGACCCATTGTACATTTTGAAGCTCCACCTTCTAATAGGGTTCCTTTAGAAATGGATAATTTTATCAACTGGTTTAATGAAACCTCTCCTCGTGGTTCTAATCCGATTAAATATGCTCCGATAAGGTCAGCAATCTCCCATTTATATTTTGAAACCATCCACCCTTTTGAAGATGGTAATGGACGAATTGGGCGTGCTATAGTAGAAAAAGCATTATCTCAAACGGTTGGTTATCCGCTTTTGTTAAGCCTTTCTTTAGCCATAGAAGCCAAGAAAAAAGACTATTACAATGCTTTAAAAATTGGACAAAGCGGTAATGAGATTACCCCTTGGCTGGAATATTTTATAGATGTTATATTACAGGCGCAAAGTCATTCAGAAAACTTAATTGATTTCACATTAAAAAAGGCAAAGCTATTTGATCACTATCAATTACAATTGAATGACCGACAATTAAAAGCAATAAAACGTATGCTACGAGAAGGCCCAAAAGGCTTTGAGGGTGGTATGACTGCTAAAAAATATATAAGAATCACCCAAACATCTAAAGCTACTGCCACGAGAGATTTACAAAAACTACTGGAACTCGACATTTTTAGGGTAGAAGGGGAAGGGCGAAGCACATCTTATCAAATAAACTTTATTTAGCATTCTTGAAATTTTTCCCAGACGTGAATAAATACAAGGATGAAATATCAAGTTTTCTGCACAAGAAACTTGATATTTTGCTTTAGAATTAACCTTTAGTTTGCTAGAGTATTATATTTAAAAGAGAAAAGGACAGGTGAACTAATTTTTGCCCTTAAAGGCGAAAATTTTAATGGGAACACCTATGTGGATCAGGCTTTAAAAAGCTTTTTATTTTTCTAAAAACACGGTTAATATAAAAGTAATATACTACGATGTAAGTAAGGCATTAGTTACTCGTCTAATCGGGCTTATTAATTAATTAAAAAAATAAAAATATGTCCCACAAATCTAAAAATGTCCTACTAGGCATAGTACTTCTTCTATGCCCAACCTTAAGTGTTTTGGCACAAGTTCCTGTAAATGGTTTTTACCCAAAAAAGAATACACTTACTATCGCACCCAGTTATTCCTATAAAAGCTCTGATCAGTTTTTTAGGGGATCTACCTTATCAGAAGGAAATCCGGCAGAACTCGGAAAAATCTCATCATCTATTGTATCATTCTATGGCCAATATGCTATATTAGATTGGTTGTCTTCAACAGTCACCTTACCATTTATTAGTGTTAAAAGTGAAACCGGTCAACCTGATCCTGTACAAAATGTAGATCAGGTAGACGGTATTCAAGATCTAGGCATTTTTACGAAAGCTAGAATTCTAGAGAAAAAATACGATAATTCTTCTAAAATAACACTGGGAGGAGCTTTTGGAGCTACTTTACCTGTTGGTAATTATGAAGGAGCCGGTGTACTCTCTCTTGGAAACCAAGCTACAACTGTTAATGGCTCTACAATTTTCCTGTACTCTACGCCTATTAACATTTTTAGTGAACTCCAATTAGGATATAGCCTTAGAAATAGTAATGATTTTGACATTCCAAATGCAATGCTATACAGTGCTAAGGTTGGATATCATAACGAACTGTTTTATGTGCATGTTAAATTAGATATACAAGATTCTATGTCTGGACTAGATATTGGTTCTCCAGAATTTGGAGCAGCTGGTGGAGCAGCGGTTTTACCAGAAACCGAAGTAGATTTCACAAATCTATCTTTTGATTTTTATATTCCCATATATAAAGACAATATGGGTATTTCTACTGGTTATGGTACAACTTTAACCGGAAGAAATTATAATAAAGAATCCGTCTTTTCTTTTGGATTGGTATATACAGCGAGATAAACAAGTATTATAACTTACCCGAGTGTCAATTTACCTAAACACCATCAAATCAACATATTTGATGGTGTTTAATTTTTTAAAGACATACGTCATGTTCACAACACAAAAAACACTTACCCTATCTATCTAATTATTGTTTATTTCGTGTAAACAACAGCCTAAATAAAATCTTATAAAAGAAACTGAATCCCAAAGTTGAAGAATCCAAAAAAACCTTCTGTAAAACTGTCAACCTATTTTAGGACGACTCAGTTTAAAAGGGAATAAAAAAAGGGACAAATCAAATAATTCTGATTTGTCCCAGTAGGTACTCAAGGTGGGAATCGAACCCACACTCCCGAAAGAACTGGATTTTGAATCCAGCGCGTCTACCAATTCCGCCACTTGAGCATTTCGGATAGCAAAAGTATATATTTTTTCGATAAATAATCACAAAATTACCGGTCAATATCCTTTTTAGGTGAAAATAAATGTATAAATTTGCACCTCGTTTAAAATAAGGTAGTCTTTACGTACTATAAAACAACTTGTTACTATGGCCGTTGTAAATACTGAAGCCAAAATTTTTGCATGTACTCAGAGTAAAGTCTTAGGTGAAAAAATCGCTAAAGCTTTCGGTGCTAATTTAGGTAATGTTATCACATCAACTTACAGCGATGGAGAATTTCAACCATCCTATGAAGAATCTATTCGTGGAACCAGAATTTTTATTATTGGTTCAACAAATCCAGGGCCACAGAACCTAATGGAAATGTTGTTAATGATTGATGCAGCCAAACGCGCATCTGCGAGACACATTACAGCAGTAATGCCTTATTTTGGATGGGCAAGACAAGATAGAAAAGACAAACCAAGAGTGCCAATCGCTGCGAAATTAGTAGCTAAGATGTTGGAGAGCGCTGGCGCAACTCGTATTATAACAATGGATTTGCATGCCGATCAAATTCAGGGCTTTTTTGAAAGACCGGTAGATCATTTATTTGCATCAACGATCTTTCTACCTTACTTAAAGAGTTTAAACTTAGATAACTTAACAATAGCCTCTCCAGATATGGGAGGTTCTAAGAGAGCTTATGCATATTCTAAGGCTTTAGAAAGTGATGTTGTAATTTGTTATAAACAACGAGCGAAAGCCAATGTGATTTCTCATATGGAACTTATTGGTGATGTTACTGGGAAGAATGTGGTGTTGGTGGATGATATGGTAGATACGGCTGGGACTCTAACGAAAGCAGCCGATTTAATGATTGAGCGAGGAGCATTAAGCGTAAGAGCTATTTGTACCCATCCATTATTATCTGGAAATGCTTACGAAAGATTACAGAATTCCAAATTACAGGAACTTATAGTAACAGACTCTATTCCATTATCACAAGAGAGTGATAAAGTTAGAGTTCTAGGTTGTGCAGATCTATTTGCTGAAGTTATGGACAAAGTTCACAACAACCAGTCTATTAGTTCTAAATTTGTCATGTAGTTTCGATGACACCGAATTATGCTATCGCAAGATAGTTGAGGTTAACTAGAATAATAAATAAATAATTATAAATTAAAATCATGAAATCAATTACAATCAACGGATCTCAAAGAGAAAGCGTGGGCAAAAAAGCGACAAAAGCCTTACGTAATGCTGGTCAGGTTCCTTGCGTGTTATACGGAGGAGAAAAACCAGTTCATTTCGCAGCAGCAGAATTAGCATTCTCCAAACTTGTTTACACTCCGAATGCACATACTGTTGTAATTAATTTAGATAATGGTGAAACGTTAAATGCTGTATTACAGGATATTCAATTTCACCCGGTAACAGATAAAATCTTGCACATAGATTTTTACCAGTTATTTGAAGACAAAGAAATTGCTTTAAATATTCCTGTGCAGCTAGTAGGAAACTCAAAAGGTGTTAAAAATGGTGGTGTTTTAAGAAGAAACAACAGAAAGCTTCGTATCAAAGCATTACCTGCTAACTTACCCGATTTTATCGAGATAGACATTACGCCTTTAAAAATTGGTGATAAAGTTTACGTTGGAGATTTAACAAACGATAAATATGCATTCTTACATACCGATAATACTGTAGTATGTCAAATTAAGACGTCTAGGGTAGCCGTTGAAGATGAAGAGGATGATGAAGAATTAGAAGAAGGAGCAGCACCAGCTGAAGGAGCAGAAGCGGCAGAAGCACCAGCAGCTCAAGAATAACATATTATCAATTTAAAATATAGAAAGCATCTTGTATTACAAGATGCTTTTTTATTTTTACATCAAGAAGTGGTTTAATCAAGAAAAGATTAAAACATTTCTAAGAACTGATGTAAATATTAAGACGTATGTATGGGTTTTTATTAAAGTTATTTAAGAGAAAAGAAAAACCAGAAGTACAAGAAAATATTATGAAGAAGTATTTAATAGTTGGTTTAGGAAATATTGGCGAGACATATGTAAATACGCGTCATAATATTGGATTTAAGGTACTAGATCATTTTGCAGATAAAGAATCATTAACTTTCGAAACTCAAAAGCTAGGGGATATGGCTACGTTTAAATTGAAAGGACGGACATTTATCTTTTTAAAACCTAATACATTTATGAATTTAAGTGGCAAAGCTATATTGTATTGGATGACTAAAGAGAAGATCCCTTTAGAGAATTTGCTGATTATTACCGATGACTTAAATCTTCCATTTGGAACCATTCGCGTAAAAACAAAAGGAAGTGATGGTGGGCATAATGGTTTGAAGGATACACAAGACAAGTTAAACACCACAAAATACAACCGTTTTAGATTTGGAATTAGTAATGCGTTCTCTAAAGGCCGACAAGTGGACTATGTCCTGGGGGAATGGTCTGATGAGGAATTAGATAAGCTTAAGGAGCGACTGGATGTCTCGGTAGATCTTATTAAATCATTTGTACTTGCAGGTGTAAACATTACCATGAATACTTTCAATGGTAAATAAAAAAAGTAATATGCCTTGACTCGGCATTCCTTCGAAAACAGGAGTTTTATTAATCAATACAAATTGTTGAATCACCAAAAAACAAGCCTTATTTAACATAGAAACTCATGTTATTTCATAAGGTTAAGAAGTCTGCTGTCGCATTTTTTTGATACCACACAGAACTATATTAAAACAAGCTTTAGTATATAATAATCTTCTTTGTAGATTTTCTAACCCCGTCAGATACATTTAAGAAATAAATACCAGCAGGAATCTTATCTATATGTATAGATTCGTTAAAATCACCAGCAAACTCGAATTTTTTATTATAAAAATAACGACCTCTTATATCGAATACCTCCACACCTATTTGGCGCGATGTCGAGCTGTTTAGTTTAATTGAAAATGCGCCATCATTCGGATTCGGATAAACAACAAAGTTTTCAAAACCAAAATTTTCAATATCTAGAGTTGCCGTAACATTTACTGTATAGTCCTCAACTTCTCCATCAAAGCCATTTTCGCAGACTCCAGGAGTTTGGTCAAATTTAGTAGATACGCGCATCGTTGTGTTTCCTAAGACAGCATTAAGAGGTACCTTTATAGAGAAGGGGGAGTTAGATGTGGCACCATTACTTTCACTAGTGGTCGTTCCTAAGTCGTAACTCTCTCCAGGGTCATCAAAACTGCAATTTTGATTCCAGTCTATAGATATTCTTGTAAAGGTGGTAAAATCTCCATCGGTGTTTACGTTAATGGTCGTATCATAAGAACTATCCCTATTCACATTTGTAACGATAGATTTGTAATCTGAATAGCCCGAAGGCTTTGCAGAGCTGTTATTAATAGTGTTAAACTGAACCAGAGTTGTACTGGTTTGATATTCTGTGTTCGCAACAGAAGCACATAACCCATTAAAGAAAGGGAAATCTATAGTCTTATTTTTTGTAACCGATGTTGAGGTTCCTGTAATGACTAAGGCATAATCGCCTTCCGGAGTACTATCCAGATCACTAATGGTTAGAGTAACCGTTCCCGAGGTGTTTAAACTTGCAGGCGTAAAGTTAAATGAAGAGCCTGCCGGGTTTCCAGAAAGGGTAAACGTGGTATTTTCAGAAAAGCTATTTGCCGCAACATAATCGAAGTTAAATGTTACTGTTGTGTCTCCGCAACCCGTTGGATCCATGGCCTCTTCTGCTATAAAAAAGTCAGGATCAGTTGAAATTGAGAAGTCAAAGTTAGAAACATCATAAAAAATATTGTCGGCGGCTTCAACCAAAATACGCGCTGTAGTTGTATTTGGAATCGCTGGTACCGTATAAGTAAAAGAGCCGTCATTAGGTGTATTTGAAGCAACAATAGTTGGGAAGGTCAATCCACCATCTGTTGACAACCTTATGTTTACATTCTGACAATTAATTGTACCATTGGTGGTTTCTCCCACTTCCCACTCAATGGTTTGCATTGAATTTTGAGCCCATGATACCGGATTACTAACAGTAAAAGGCAGAACGTCTTCCACAGTTATTTGCATAGTATCATAACTGCTTTGCCCTCCCGCTGGAGAGGCAATAGAACGGTCTCTAACAGTTAAGGCCCAATTTAGCGTTCTGGCGACAGTAGAAACGGTCTCCCAGTCACTACCTAACGTTGGGTTGGTTTGTGTGATATTGCCAGCAATAACACTACTGAATCTGGGGATGTATCTATCTGGAGAACTCGAAGGAGGAAGTGATCTATTCATTGATCCGGACTCTAGTGTTGATCCAAAATTTAAAAAGTTCGTTATTCCGCTATCCGTCTGTTCCCAGCAAAAGGTTAAGTTGTCTCCACCGTCTAAATCGCTTGCTGCTCCTCTCAAAACATAGGCGGTTCCTTTTGGAATGTTAAAATCGCTTCCAGCGTCAGCAATTGGCGGATTATTAGTAATGGCTTCGGTGGTTTGACAACTTTTACCCGTTAAATTATCTAAAATTTGCTTAATGCTATGGTAATGAAAATAATCATCACTATGTAGCTCTACATTGTCTGATCCTTGAATTCCGGCATAGCCCATAATCGTTGAACCACTTCCGGGTTCCGAATTAACTCCGGTCCCTTCAACGTCGAACGCCCAGGTATGATTGGCTCCCATTTGGTGTCCAATTTCATGAATAACAAAATCAATATCGAAGGTGTCACCTTCCGGAACGCTGTTACTCGGAGAGGTATAAGCACTTCCCTTGGCATGATCTAATGAGCCGGAGGGGTTTTCACAAATGCAACCAATACAACCAGCATTTCCACGGCCACCAGTAGCACCGAACAAATGACCTATATCATAAGCTCCGTTACCAATAGTATTAGTCAAGTTATTTTGGAGCTGCAAGTTCCATCCGTTCAGATTGTTGAAGTTGGAATCATCAATACCAATACTGGCATTAGAATACGGGTCGTTGTCGGCATCATTGTATATAAGTTGAGTGGCATCAACAAGTTCAAAGGTTACAGCCATATCGGTTTCAAAAACTTCATTAACCCTATTAAGCGTCACATTTATGGCAGCAAGAGCATCAGCGATGGCATCACCATTTCCGGCGTTACCGTCGTCGTGATACGCTGTATATTCCGAAGTTGTAGAAATTGCTATTCTAAACTTTTGCAATGTTTGATCATTCGCACCACCTTCGTTAACTTTAGAAGTTTCACTGGTTTTATTGAACTTCTTATTTAACTCATCTCGTGTTTTACATGCCAATTTACCAGTAGCGTGCTTTTTAGAAGCCCTATCGTAAAGTACATATTGATGTGACCCTTTGGCTACGGGTTGCATAAACATTGTAGGCTTATTAACGTAGGAAATCATGGTTTGAACCCCTTGAGGAGATACACTCATTCGCAGTCGCGCACCCGAGTTACTCAAACTAACCCCTACATACGATTTAATATTTGGATACTTCGCGGCAAGACTAGAGGAAAAAACAGGGCTTTCATAAATTTCAAATGATTCCATGACGCCATGAGCACCGGGAATAGTAACAATGCTAGATTCTTTAGCCTGTTTAGTTCCTTTTATAATTGTAGGAGTCGTACTTTTTTTAAATGTCGTTATATCGAGTTCAAAAAAATGAGCCGTATTTTTGTTTAAAGAATATTTAGTCAACGTTTCAAGATTGACCATATTTTCTGTCTTTTTCCACGGAGAGTTTTGAGCAATACCTGAAAATACCATCAAAAACATGGTTATTGAAAAAACATAATGTAGTTTTGTTTTCATAAAAATTATTTCGGGGCTTTGATAAGCATGACTATAACAAATCTAGTTTTTTTAGTTGGAAATAACAATAAATGGATATGGTAAAAGACATTGAGACTTATAAATCAGAGGAAAAAACAGTCGTTACCATTGGTACATTTGATGGTGTTCATATCGGACATCAAAAGATTGTGAATCACCTTATTGCCGATGGAGAGACTAACGGCCTCAAATCTGTTATCCTCACTTTTTTTCCGCACCCTCGTATGGTGTTGCAAAAAGATTTTAATATCAAGTTAATAAACACCATTAAAGAACGGCGAGAGATTCTGGACGGATTGGGTTTAGATTATTTGATAATTAAAAAATTTACCATGGAGTTCTCTCGTTTAAAAGCCGAAGACTTCGTAAGGCAAATACTAGTCGATAAACTAAATGCAAAGAAGGTGATTATTGGTTACGATCATAGGTTTGGAAGAAATAGAAATGCCGACATAAACGATCTAAAAAAGTTTGGAGATATTTACGGTTTCGAAGTTGAAGAAATTTCAGCGCAAGATATTGATGACGTTTCTGTTAGCTCCACTAAGATAAGGAAAGCTTTAATGGAAGGTGATGTCGTTAAAGCGAATGCATTTTTAGGGTATAACTTTGCGATTTGCGGAGTTGTCACAAGAGGAAAAGGCCTGGGAAGACAATTAAATTTTCCAACTGCAAATATTAAGGTAGAAGAAGACTATAAGTTAATACCAAAACAAGGATCTTATATTGTAAAGGCAGACATTAATAATGGGACTATTTATGGCATGATGAACATAGGGGTTAATCCAACTGTTAACGGACAAAAGGAAACCATTGAAGTTCATTTTTTTAATTTTAATCTTGATATTTACGATAAAACCATTCAAATAGAACTCTTAAGCCGCATCCGGGATGAGGAGAAATTTGAATCGGTAGAAGCCCTAAAGCAACAATTAAAAAAGGATAAAGAAACTGCACTTACCTACATTGCAACCAATCATGCTCAATAACTTATTATTTAAACATATAGATAATTCATCACTAGTCGTTTTTCGTATTATTTTTGGACTCCTTTGTTTTTTAGAATCGGTTGGAGCGATCTTTACAGGTTGGGTAAGGAAAACCTTGGTCGAACCGGAGTTTACATTTTCTTTTATTGGACTTGAATGGCTACAACCACTTCCGGGATATGGTATGTACATCTACTATGCTATTATGGGTGTGTTTGCATTAGGTATTATGTTTGGTTATAAATACCGATTTAGTATGATTGCCTTTGCTGTTATGTGGGCTGGGACATACTTCATGCAGAAATCGTCATACAACAACCATTATTATCTGTTAATGCTTTTAAGCAGTATTATGGTATGTCTTCCAGCGCATCGATATGTTTCATTAGATGCAAGATTAAACCCTAAACTAAAAAGCATATCCATGCCACAATGGTGTCGTATGGTTATTATTTTACAATTGTTCATCGTATATACTTATGCATCTGTTGCAAAGCTCTACCCAGATTGGTTAGATGCAACTGCGGTTGAGCTATTTATGAAAGGTAAACGAAACTACGCCCTGGTAGGTGAGTTTCTTCAGAAAAAATGGTTGCATTATGCACTAGCTTATGGGGGCATCGTATTCGATGGCTTATTAGTACCACTATTATTGTTTAAACGAACCAGAAAATATGCTTTTGTATGCTCCATTTTCTTTCATCTGTTTAATTCGATAATATTTCAAATAGGTATTTTCCCTTACCTGTCATTGGCGTTTACACTATTCTTCTTTGAACCCAAAACCATTCAAAAGATATTCTTAAAGACGAAATCTTTTTATGATTCGGAAGAGGTGATCGTTCCAAAGTTTAAAGCGTCGTTATTGGCGATATGTTCGATTTACTTTTTAATTCAAATAGGGTTACCATTGAGACATCATTTTATTGAAGATAATGTACTATGGACCGAAGAGGGACATCGACTTTCATGGAGAATGATGCTTAGATCTAAAAGTGGTAGAGTTATCTATCGTGTTGAAAATAAAGATACGGGAGAGCGTTTCAACGTCAATTTAAATGATTACTTGAGTACAAAACAAAAGCGATCGGCAAGTACCAAGCCAGACGTTATTTGGCAATTTGCACAACATTTAAAACAAAAATTTAATGAAGAAGGGCAGGATGTGGCTGTATATGTAAGTTGTAAAGTAAGTATTAATGGAAAACCATTTAAAACGTTAATAGATCCGAAAGTCGATTTGGCAAATGCAGAGTGGCAACCATTTAAGCACAGCAGTTGGATTTTACCATCAAAACAGGATTAAATATCTCGGCAATTTCCTAAATTTGTCGCTCAAATTTTTATGATATGTTACAAGTTCCCTTTATTAGAGAAAACAAAGAATTAGTAGTAGAACGATTAGCAAAAAGAAACATAGATGCTAATCAAATGGTTAATGATGTTTTATCTCTTGATGAAGATAGAAGACGTATTCAAACGTCGTTAGATAATATATTGGCAGAATCTAATACCTTATCCAAAGAAATAGGAAACTTGTTTAAATCGGGAGAAGCTGAAAAGGCAAATCTCTTAAAGACAAAATCAGGTGAGTTAAAGGAAGCTTCTAAAGAACTTGCTGAATCACTGAATGATACTTCAGAAGCTTTAAAGGAATTACTTTATAAAATTCCTAATGTGCCAAATGAAGTTGTGCCGAAGGGAGATTCAGATGAAGATAATGAGGAGATTTTTAAAGAAGGCGATATTCCAGTTCTACATGACGAAGCTTTACCGCATTGGGAGCTTGCTAAAAAGTATGATATTATAGATTTTGAACTTGGAAATAAAATTACCGGAGCGGGATTTCCTGTTTATAAAGGAAAAGGAGCGAAGCTACAGCGTGCGTTGATTAACTATTTCTTAGATAAAAATACCGAAGCCGGTTATTCAGAATTTCAATTACCACATTTGGTTAATGAAGCTTCAGGGTTTGGTACGGGTCAGTTACCCGATAAGGAAGGACAGATGTATCATGTGGGAGAAGATAATTTGTATTTGATTCCAACGGCAGAAGTCCCGGGAACGAATATTTTTAGAGATGTTGTTTTAAACGAAGGTGACTTACCCATTGGTATAACAGGATATACTCCCTGCTTTCGTAGAGAAGCAGGAAGCTATGGAGCTCATGTACGTGGGTTAAACAGATTGCACCAGTTCGATAAGGTTGAGATTTTAAGAGTGGAACACCCTAGTAAATCTTACAACGCTCTAGATGGTATGGTAAATCACGTAAAAACAATTCTTCAAGAGCTAAAACTACCATATCGAATCTTAAGACTTTGTGGAGGTGATTTAGGATTTACATCTGCGCTAACATACGATTTCGAGGTGTTTTCTACGGCACAGGATCGCTGGTTAGAAGTATCTTCGGTGTCTAACTTTGAGACCTTTCAGGCAAACAGGTTAAAATTACGCTTTAAAAATAGTAATGGTAAGAACGAATTGGCTCATACTTTAAATGGAAGTTCATTGGCATTACCTCGAGTACTTGCTGGAATTCTTGAAAACTATCAAACTAAAGATGGTGTTGTTATACCAGACGTACTTCAGGGGTATACAGGATTTAGTATTATAAACTAATAACAATCAAATTATTCATAAGTAAAAACCTGCATTTTGCAGGTTTTCTGCATTTAACATCGATTAAGTGCAGTTTTTTCATGCTGTTTAACGATTTTGTTTTGAATTTTTTTGAGTTAAGGTATATATTTTAGATGTTAGCTACAGCAAAACAAACCAAACCTAACCTACCATGAAAAACCTAAAACGCTTAGTTATTTTAATAACACTGATAGTTGTTGCGAGCCAGGTATTATTTTCAGATTTTGAGATATCTAAGTCCGAAAATAATGTTACAGCAGTCGCAAACAAATAAGATTTTTCAAAATAAAAAGACTGTCCCCAATCATATATTGCATCGTTTTTTATATTAACGGTAGTTAATGGAACATTTATTTTGGTTGGTTAGTGCCCGGATTTATCCGGGCATTTTTTTTGTGAAATGTTGTTTGGGTAACTACAGTTGAGAGGTCTGGTTTTTAATTTTATCTAGTTAAAAATTATTTTTTTTTTATAAAACCCTAAGGTTACATTTAATTCTGTTCTTATTATATTTACCATATGAGACTTATTCATATACTATTCCTATTAACCACTATGGTTACATTTTCTCAAAATAATATTCTTGCTAAAGAGTATTTTAAAAAAGGAGATTATGCCAAGGCTCTATATGAGTATAAAAAGTTGTATGCTAAGTCGCCTTCTAATATTAATTACATCAATCAAATTGTAAATACCCATCAGCAATTAGAACAATATGATGAAGCAGAAGCTTTCCTTTTAAAGTTGTTAGAGCGCGTAAAATACCCGGCGTATTTAGTAGAACTGGGCTATAATTACCAACTAAAAGACGATATAGCAAATGCGACCATCAATTATAAAAAGGCCATTGCTAGTATAGCGGAGCGAGCAAGCCATGTGTTTTCTGTGGCGCGGAGTTTTCAAAGCCATGGACTTATAAATGAAGCCGTGGTCTCCTATGAAAAAGCCATGGGGTTAAACCCTGATTTTAATTTTGATTTACAGCTTGCCAAATTGTATGGTGAACAGGGAAATATAGAAAAAATGTTTTCCAGTTATATCCAATTTGCAGAGTCAAATTCCAGTAGTATAAATAATGTTAAAAGAGCCATTAGCGATTTTATTAGTGAGAATAGTGATAATGAAAACAATATCACATTTCGCAAGTTACTGCTTAAAAAAAATCAGATAGAGCCCAATGTGCTTTGGAATGAGATGCTAAGTTGGTTATTCATTCAGCAAAAGGATTTTAAAAAAGCGTTTATTCAGGAGCGCGCTATTTTTAATAGGAAACCTGATAATTTAGGTAGAATTCGGGAGTTAGCATTAATAGCCTCTAATGAAAATGAAAACGAAGTTTCCGAAGAAATTTTTACATATATAATTGAAACGGCTCAGGATAAAGGAACTATTCTCGACGCACATTATAATGTATTACGATTAGAAACTGCCAAAAACGATAAGGAACGTTATGGAACGATTAAAAATAAATATTTAGAACTTTTTAAAGACTATGGGAAGTTCTCTCAAACCTTAAAGCTACAAATTGCATATGCTCACTTTTTAGCATTCTATGTGAATGATTCTAAAGGGGCGACAGCATTTCTGGAAAATGCTTTAAAACTGCCTTTAAGTAGAGTACAAAAAGCCGAGGTGAAACTAGAATTAGGGGATATTTTAGTGCTTCAGGAGAAGTTCAACAAGGCATTAATTTATTATACTCAGATTCAGCGTAATTTAAAAAATAGTACCATTTCTCAGGAAGCGCGCTATAAGGTGGCTAAAACAAGTTATTATAAAGGCGATTTTAAATGGGCAGAGTCTCAACTTAAAATTTTAAAATCGTCAACCTCACAACTTATTGCCAACGATGCATTGGATTTAAAATTGTTAATTTCCGATAACAAATATGAAGACTCCGTACAAACGGCTTTAAAGCTTTATGCTAAAGCAGATTTATTGGCGTTTCAAAATAGAAATGACGAAGCCATAGACTTGCTAAATAAAATTCTAGATGCTCATAAAACAGAACCTATCATAGCTCAGGCATTATATAAGCAGGCTCAGTTGTTTGAAATAAAGAGGCAATACGAAAAGGCAGAAACCAATTACAATTTAATCATTGCGAATTATAGAGAGGGAATCCTTATAGACGATGCTTACTATAGGTTAGCACGGATTTACGAGAAACAATTAAATCTCCCCGATAAAGCTAAGACACTTTATGAGCAGATTATTTTTAGTCATGCCGATAGTATTTATTTTGTAGATGCCAGAAAGCGTTACCGTGCGCTGCGAGGAGATGTGATTAATTAAATTATGATAGCAGAAACAGAACGACTTATTATTGAAAAGTTTACCTTAGAAGATGCCTTCTTTTTCAAAGCATTGGTAAATACGCCAAATTGGCTACGATATATTGGAGATCGACATGTTAAAACGCATGATGATGCCAGAGCCTATATAAAGGAGAATCACTTAAAAAGTTATGACGATATGGGGTTTGGCTTTTATAAGGTTTTACTAAAAGAAGAACATAATAAACCTATAGGTTCGGTAGGTTTGGTAAAACGAGAGACACTTGATGATGTGGATCTGGGGTTTGCGTTCTTACCAGGGTATGAAGGAAAAGGATTTGGATACGAATCTTCAGTTCCTATTGTTAAAATGGCCAAGACTTCATTTGGACTTGAAAAAATAGTTGCTGTGACCATGCCGGAGAATATGAAATCCTCGAAACTGATTGAGAAATTAGGGTTTACTTACGAAAAAAGAGTAAAACCCTTTGAAGATGGAAAGGAACTTCTGTTATTTGCAAAATCTCTATAACTCAAATTTTATTCGTAATAATATGTTGGGTTATATTAACCCTTTTTTGAGACAATAGATTATGATAATTTACAACGTAACGGTAAACGTAGATGAAAGCATTCATAACGAATGGTTAAAATGGATAAAAGAGCACATTCCTCAGGTACTTGGAACTGGCAAATTTGAAAAGGCAACTTTAACCCGTGTTCTGGTAGAAGAAGATATGGGAGGTGTGACCTATTCTGTGCAATACAGATCGTATTCTAGAGAAGCCCTGGAAGCCTATTATAGAGAAGATGCAGAACGTTTAAAGGCAGATGGCTTGAAGAAATTTGGAGATAAAATGCTAGCGTTTAGAACCGAACTTGAAGTTATTGATGAATATACGGTAAACTTTAATTAGCCCATCCTTATTAGAGGCTTGTAAAGCGTATATTGAGTCTAATGATAAGGCATTCGAAACAAGTAACTCTCATTTATATAGTGTACTTTTGTATTCTAAAACATCTGTAAATACGTGTCATACAATCCAAAACAACATCAGGTAAAAGCAAAAAAGTATTTAGGACAGCATTTCTTAAATGATGAATCTGTAGCACAAAAAATTGCCGATACCCTTTCTTTAAAACGGTATGCAAATATTTTGGAAATTGGTCCGGGGATGGGAGTTTTAACAAAGTATTTGCTAGATAAACCCGTGACCACCTACGTTATAGAAATAGATACAGAATCTGTAGCGTATTTGCAGGCAAACTATTTAAACCTGGCTCCTAGAATTATAGAGCAGGATTTTTTAAAATATGATCTAAGCCATATTTTTAAAGCTGAACCTTTTGCAATTATAGGGAACTTCCCTTATAATATTTCAACACAAATTGTTTTTAAAACGTTAGATATGCGGGATCAAATTCCGGAGTTTTCGGGAATGTTCCAGAAAGAAGTGGCGCAACGTATTTGTTCTAAAGAAGGCAGTAAAATTTATGGTATTCTATCCGTGTTAACCCAGGCCTATTATGATGCCGAATACTTGTTCACGGTGCCTCCAAATGTGTTCAATCCGCCACCAAAAGTAGACTCTGGTGTTTTACGACTCGTTAGGAAAGAAGATTATAGTTTACCCTGTGATGATGCATTATTTTTTAAAGTCGTAAAAACAGCATTTCAACAACGCCGAAAAACGCTTCGTAACAGTTTAAAAACATTCAATTTGTCAGATAATTTAAAAGCAAATGTTATATTTGGCAAGCGTCCAGAACAATTAAGTGTTCAAGAGTTTGTAGAGCTCACAGAATTAATTGAAAAAGACGCCTAGAATCTTTTAAAATAGTCCTTTTTTGTCTGAAGAAAAAGAAAACATACAGTTTCAACTTTCTGATGAACTCATAGAGCAGGTAGAGCTATTTGTCGAAGAACAAAATGACAAAGCACTGCAGAAACTGTTAAATGAGTTTCACTACGCCGATATTGCCGAAATTCTAGATGAGCTAAGCCTGGAAGAAGCCATTTATGTGATTAAGCTTTTAGATTCGGAAACAACTTCAGATGTTTTAACCGAGCTCGATGAAGACAATCGAGAAAAAGTTCTAAAAAACCTTTCTGATAAAGAAATTGCCGAGGAGATAGAAGAGTTGGATACCGATGATGCTGCCGATATCATTGCAGAGCTTCCTGAAGAAAGGCAACAGGAAGTGATTTCTAAAATTGAGGACGAAGAACATAAGGCAGAGATCACAGAACTTCTTACTTATGATGAGGATTCGGCCGGTGGACTTATGGCAAAGGAGCTGGTAAAAGTTTATGAAACCTGGACGGTGGCCGGTTGTTTACGTAGAATTCGAGGACAGGCCAAAGAAGTTACCAGAGTGCATTCCATTTATGTGGTCGATAAACAAGAAAAGTTAATAGGTCGCCTGTCTTTAAAAGATCTTATTGTTGCTAAAAACGAACAAAAGATATCAGATATTTATATCTCTAATGTTGATTATGTCAAGGTTGATGAGGATGTAGAAGATGTTGCAAAGGTAATGGCAAAATACGATTTGGAAGCTATTCCGGTAATTGATGAAAATCAGGTGTTGTTGGGTAGGATTACCATTGATGACATTGTGGATGTTTTAAAAGAAGAGGCAGAAAAAGATTATCAGTTAGCAGCGGGTATTACAGGAGATGTTGTAGCAGATGACAGTATTTTAGAATTAACTAGAGCACGTTTACCCTGGCTGGTACTCGGTTTAGTTGGAGGTATTGGAGCCTTTCTAATCATGGAAGGGTTTCAGGAGTCTTTTAAAGAAAAAGCCATTCTCTTCTTCTTTACCCCTTTAATCGCGGCTATGGCCGGTAATGTCGGGGTGCAATCCAGTGCGATTATCGTACAAGGACTTGCTAATGATGATGTGAGAGGAAGCGTTAATAGTAGGCTTTTAAAAGAAATGTTTTTAGCCGCTCTTAACGGCGTTATACTAGCCATATTTTTATTTTTATTCGTTTGGTTTTATAAGGGTGAGTTGGATAAAGCCGTGGCCATATCCATTTCATTGGTTGTAGTGATTATAGTAGCTGGTTTAATAGGAACCTTTGTACCTCTATTTTTAAACAAGCGTGGAGTCGACCCGGCCATCGCTACAGGCCCTTTTATAACAACGAGTAATGATATTTTGGGCATTCTCCTTTACTTTTGGATAGCAGAATTAATTATAAATTTTTATAGTTAGAACGAACTTGTAACACTCATAAAGACTTTATTTTTATAAATGAAGTCGAGGTTTTAGTTTCTAACTTTAATATCTATAGTATGAAAACAATAAACATTGAAAACAAGCTTACAAAGTTTAGTACGAATTGGCATCCCCACCAAATAGCAGTTGTAGATAATATGCAGGTGCTTTTGGCGAAGCTTAAAGGTGAATTGGTATGGCACAGTCATGACGATGAGGATGAATTATTTCAAGTGATAAAGGGAACCCTATACATGCAGTTTAGAGATAGAACCGAAGTGGTTAAGGAAGGTGACATTATAGTGGTGCCAAAAGGGGTAGAACATAGCCCATACACAAAAGATAACGAAGAGGTTCATGTCTTACTTTTTGAGAAATTAAGCACGGCACATACAGGAAATGTAAAACATGAAAAAACACAAACACACTACCCGAAAATTTGATTTCTGTCATGCCGAACTTGTTTCGGTATCTCATTAATAACTAACTAACATTTACTTTTTTAAGTAGGCACTATGAAAATACTTCATTTAGATACCAATCACGAATTACTAATTAACCAACTTAACGGTTTAGGGTTTATAAATCATGAAGATTATACATCCTCAAAAACTGCCATAGAAGATAAAATTAAGGACTATCAGGGTTTCGTTATAAGAAGCCGTTTTACTATTGATAAGCAATTTTTAGACGCTGCCACCAATCTTAAGTTTATAGGGCGTGTGGGTGCCGGATTAGAAAATATAGATTGCGATTATGCCCTTAAAAAAGGTATTACTCTTATATCTGCTCCAGAAGGAAATAGAAACGCTGTGGGTGAACATGCCTTGGGAATGTTGCTATCACTCTTCAATAAACTTAATAGAGCAGATCAAGAAGTTAGAGCAGGTAAATGGTTACGGGAAGACAACCGAGGCATAGAACTCGATGGTAAAACGGTTGGGATTATTGGCTACGGACATATGGGGAAAGCCTTTTCCAAAAAACTTCGTGGGTTTGATGTTGAGGTGCTATGTTACGATATAAAAGAAGGCGTAGAAGATAAAAATGCACAACAAGTATCATTACGTGAGTTTCAGGAAAACGTAGATATCGTGAGTTTGCATACACCACAAACACCATTGACTATGAATATGGTTAATAAAGATTTTATTAGTGCGTTTAAAAAACCGTTTTGGTTAATAAATACGGCACGTGGAAAAAGTGTGGTAACAAAAGATTTGGTTTCGGCACTAAAGGCAGGTCAAGTACTTGGTGCGGGACTGGACGTGCTAGAATATGAAAAAGCCTCATTTGAAAACTTATTTAAATCAGGTTCTGGGTCACCAAGCGAAGGCGAGATGCCAGAGGCGTTTCAAGAATTAATAAACTCCCAGAACGTTATTTTATCCCCTCATGTCGCCGGTTGGACGGTTGAAAGCAAAGAGAAACTAGCACAAACCATAGTTGACAAAATTAAAGCGAAATTTTGTTAAATTTAAGTATTACTAAAACTGTGATTAGCATTTCGCGTTGGTAATAGGTTTATGTTCCAATGTTGTCTGATTCGGAGTCAAAAGATCGTTAGAATCTACAGTTTAAGTCAGAAATGATATTAGATAGGGATTCGACTTACTTCGATTCCGTTTGGTAACCAGAGCGCGACCTCACCGTTGGTTAAAATTTGTATATGAAAAAAACTATTCTCGTTTTTGCTCTTTTAATCCTTGCGCTTTACCTGCTTCTTAGAATTAGCGAATACACATTGCTTGCCGGAGATACCTCCATAGAATTTGTTATTACCATTATAGCCATTATCTTTTTTATTATTGGGATTTATATGAATAAAAAGAGCCTTCATAAATTAGAGAAAGCTCCACTTCAAATTGATCATAAAAAAATAAAAGAACTTGAAATAACCAACAGAGAGTATGAAGTTTTGCAGGCCATTTCAGAGGGATTATCGAATAGAGAGATTGCCGAAAAATTGTTTTTATCAGAAAGCACCATCAAAACACATGTTTCCAATCTTCTGGTAAAATTGAATGCGAAAAGACGAACTCAGGCGCTTCAAATTGCAAAAGATTACAAGATTTTATAGCTTTAAGTCTGAAATACAAGCTGTTTGGTACTTTAGTATGAGTCCAATTTTTGTGTTTACAAGTAGTTTTATCTAAATTTTTAAACTTAAACGTATGACATTAGGTGCATTTTCCATAAGCTTAAATGTAAAAGACATTCACGCTTCAAAAGAATTTTATGAAAGCCTGGGATTTAAAGTTTTTGCGGGCGACATTGAAAGACACTATCTCATAATGAAAAACGGAAATGCCTTGGTCGGGTTGTTTCAGGGAATGTTCGAGAATAATATTTTAACCTTTAACCCGGGGTGGGATGAAAGCGCAAACAAATTGGATACTTTTGAAGATGTTAGAACGATTCAAAACCATTTAAAACGCAAAAACATAAAACTGGAAAGTGAAGCCGACGAAAGTACGTCTGGGCCTGCTAGTCTTGTTTTAATCGATCCCGATGGAAACACGATTCTAATCGACCAACATGTTTAATGTATATAAATTAACCAAACCAAGGCATATGAAAAACACAATCAAAACATACGGACTTTATGGGCTTTTAACAGGAATTATATGTTTTCTTCTTGCTATTTTATTAACCCGAAGCTTAAGTTTCACGTTGCAGGAAATTCTGGGCTATGCTGCCATGGTAGCCTCACTATCGTTTATTTTTTTCGGAGTTAAACATTACCGGGACAAAGAAAATGATGGTGCTATTTCTTTTGGGAAAGCGTTAATTATAGGGATGTTAATTGCCGTTTTCGTTGGGATTGGTGTTGGTATTGCCGATTATATTTACACCACGCTAATCAATCCGGATTTTGCTACTGAATATTTAGAAACCTCATTAAATACTATGAAAGCTTCTATGCCTTCAGATGAGTTTGAAGTAAAAAAAACAGAACTTATTCAGCAGATGGAAGCCTATGGTAGCCCAGAATTTATGGCGGTTTTAATGAGTGTCACCGTACTGCTTATTGGATTTGTTATATCTTTAATATCTGGATTAATACTTCAACGTAAATCATAATAGTATGCAATACGAAGCCAACTCACCCGAGGACTATATTAGTTTGGTACCAAAAGAGCGCCAGAACACATTAAAAAAGCTTAGAAATGTTATAAATGATAATTTACCGGAAGGTTTCGAAGAAGGAATGATCTATAAAATGATTGGATTTTATGTTCCTCATTCGGTGTACCCAGATGGTTATCATTGCGACCCTAAAATACCATTGCCATTTATGAGTTTTGCTTCACAAAAGAACTCCGTAAACCTATATCATAGTGGTATTTATGCTAAAAAAGAATTGTACGATTGGTTCGTAGATGAATTTCCAAAGCATAGCAAACGTAAGCTTGATATGGGAAAAAGCTGTATTCGTTTTAAACATTTAGACGATATTCCTTATGAGCTCATTGGAGAGCTCACCAGAAAATTATCTGTGGAAACATGGATAAATATTTATGAAAGCGCCATTAAAAACAGAAAACGATGAAAAAAAGAGTGACTGGAATAGGTGGACTATTTTTTAAAACTAAAGACCCTAAAGCCACTAAAGACTGGTATAAGAAGCACCTTGGGTTTAATACCGACGATTATGGGTGTACATTTTGGTGGAAGGATCAAGAAGGAAACGATTGCTCAACACAGTGGGGACCTTTTTCTGAAGATACGACGTATTATGAGCCCTCAAAAAAAGACTTTATGTTTAATTACCGTGTAGAGAACTTACACGAATTACTCAACACTTTAAGAGAAGAAGGGGTTACCATTGTTGGCGATATACAAGAGTTTGAATATGGAAAGTTTGGTTGGATTTTGGACAACGATGGGAATAAAATTGAGCTTTGGGAACCTATTGATAAAGCCTTTTTGTAATTTAGCACCAAGATTTTAAGCCCAATACTTGACTTTTTTAGACATTTTAGCATCATATAATTTAACTGTACTACAATGGGTTGCCATTAGTGTTGCAGTTTTTTTATTAGGAATATCCAAGTCTGGACTTAAGGGGATATCCATTGTCATTGTGCTTATTTTAGCCTTTGTTTTTGGTGAAAAAGCATCAACAGGTGTCTTATTACCTATGCTTATTGTGGCCGATATTTGTGCCGTTGTTTATTATAATAGACATGCCCAATGGAAATATATTTGGAAATTAATGCCTTGGGTAGTCGTTGGTGTTTTAGTTGGTGTATGGGTTGGTAATGATATTTCCGAGGGACTATTCAAAAAAGTAATGGCAGTCATTGTTATAGGTTCTATTTTAATCATGATTTATACCGAAAATAGAAGCTCCAACAGCATACCAAAAAACAAATTATTTTCCAGTGGAGCAGGGTTTTTAGCAGGATTCACAACTATGGTTGGTAATTTGGCCGGGCCTATTTCTAATATTTATTTTTTAGCCATGCGATTGCCCAAGAACGAGTTCATAGGAACGGCTGCCTGGTTATTTTTTATTATCAATATATTCAAACTCCCGTTTCATTTTTTTGTGTGGAAAACCATTACCAAAGAAACACTGGTCTTAAATACGGTTTTAATTCCGGTAATCGTTATAGGCTTTTTTGTTGGTGTTTATATTGTGAAGTTAATTTCTAATGTCAATTACAGAAGATTTATACTCGTTATTACAGCAGCAGGAGGTCTCGTTATGCTATTTAGATAGTTCATTACTCATTATTATTTATTAATTGATTTTAATGAATTGAAGAGAATCATTGTTTTTAGCTGCTATAATATACATTGCGTTTTTTGTTTTAATGGCTTGCATATCTTTGACCTCTCCCGGAACATAAAACCCACTTTCTGAAGCTGGAATAGCATGAAAATCACCTTTATTATTTCCTTTTAAAAATAGACCATAGCCGCCATCATTACGAGGTGTTTCAACTTCTGAGGAAAAAAGATTTTCAGCGATTAGAATATCCAGTGCATGATCCTGGTCGTAGGCACCAACCAAAATTTTATTAATATTAGAAAGTTGAGCTTCGGCAGGTAGTTCATGAATTACAAACGTCCCCTCTTTATTTTTCAGGTTTAATACGGGCTGGTTTTTAGTTAGAGTTTTATTAAGGGATGTAACATTATTAGAGATTGAAAGACCTATAAATACAGAACGTAAAATGAATAAGTCATGGAAGAGGCATTAAAAAATGGTGAAAATGAAGATAAAGTTTATATAGCTGAAGTCATAAAAGAGGGTTCAACCTTAGGGGGGCAAGATTTAAACGATAGAGCTCGAGCATTACAGGTTGAAGCCAAAGATATTTATAACAAAACAAAAGAACAGGCCAACACGCTTGTTAAGGAAGCACATGATAAGTTTGGAGATTTAGCCGAAATTGCAAAAGAGAAAGGAGCAACGTTTTCGGTTGAAGCCAAAGAAAGATATACCGAAGCTAAAGAAAAAACCTCTGAGTTTGTTGAGGGGGCCAGTGAAAATCTGGGTAAGGTATCAGAAACCGCCAAAAGGTTTATTAAAAACGTATTTGATAAAGAGTAATAAAGTTAATAAGAGAGGTTTAGAATCAATTTGATTTTTTATTACCTTTATGCACTAACCAATATATTTGATATAATTATGTCTGATGAAAAGAATTTAAGCGACGACCTAAACGATATGTTAGGAGATGCCAAAGATGGCGCAAAAAAGGCAGCCGATAAGGCTGGAGAATTTGCAGAAGATGCCAAAGAAAAGGCAAAAGAAACGTTTGATGACGTTAAAGAATCTGCGTCCGAGTTTGCCGATAGTGCCAAAGAAACTTTTAATAATGCAACCGGAGAAAACAAGAAAATTTTAGCCGGAGTTTTAGCTATTATATTAGGAGCGTTTGGAATCCACAAATTTGTTTTAGGGTACAATAAAGAAGGTATTATTATGCTTGCTGTAACGTTTATCCTGGGAGCGCTTACCTGTGTGGTAGGAGCCGGAGTAACTAGTATTATTGGTTTAATTGAAGGTATTATATATCTGACTAAATCTGATGAAGAATTTTATAATACCTATCAGGCAGGTCAAAAACCTTGGTTTTAATAGATAAATCACCCTGAGAAATCATTTTACTCTAACAGAATTGAAAATAATAAAACTCCCGGTAAACCAAGGTTTACCGGGAGTTTTTCTTTTTAAGTGATTTAAATTTTTATAAAAGGATGTTACTCCCCAAATATTTTTAACTTATAACGCCCCAATTAATGTTTCTAAATTGAAGAAAATTAATGAGAGCGGAGACGCGGCATTTTTATCCCAATTCTCCGGGTCTTTTTTTATATACTTGGCACATGTTCTTAAATCGGATTCTATAGTATTACAAAGGCTTTGTTCAGCCTTCCCTTCTATCCCCATTTTGGAAGGTAAATCTTTATAATAAAATTCTTTTTCCTGAATAAATCCCATAAATTCGTAGGCCAAAGCCATGCTTTCTCCGTTTTGAATCTTTTTAAAATGTAACTCCAAATACTCTAAATCTGCTTTTAAAACTTTTCTGGTATAATCAAAAAACTGAAGCATATCATTTTGTAATAACTGAATTTGTGCCAATACCCAAGCTTTATCTTCGGCATTTGGTCTAAGATTCAGATACTGCTCAAGTTTTTCAATAGCTTGCAAGTGGAAATCGTTGGCTTCGTACATTAATGCCAGATTAAATAGAGCATTATAATCCTCGGGATTTTCGGTACAAAAATTTTCGAATAATTGTTGTGCTTTGCGGTATTTCTCTTCTTTAATGGCCTCTACTCCGCTTAAAAATTGATGTCCTTTTTCAAAATTTAAATTAGTAAGACTGCTTCGAGGTTTTGGATTATACAACTTAAAAAATTTTGTAACTGCTCTTGTTAATTCAAATTCGTTTTGTGTATTAATATATTTCCCTCCCGTCTTTCCCGCTAGATATTGTAAATCTCTTTCTGCAGGCGACCCAGGTTTTATATCAAAACCAATGGTGAAATATTTTACTGGAATCGAATTTCCCATAAATGAGTTTGGCATCTGTGTTGCGCCTTTAACACGTTTTTTTATGGAGTTTATGTTTGGCGTACTCCGTTTTGCTGCGGCATTGTACGACTTTACCATATTTTTTTGACCTGTTTTCGTATTACCGCCAGCAGTATTTTGAGTAGGAGCACTTGCGATCGTAATCACTGTATGGCCTGTTGCATATATATCTTTAGGTCGTATTTGACCACAAGTGGCCACACCGTCACTTAAAACAATTAATTTGCTTACATCACCATCGCCGTAATTAGCACTATAATACTGTAACCTCTTTTCTGTAGATGTTACCGCTTCTTGTAAAGGGGTGCCTCCTCCTGGGTTCCCTAAAGCACTTAGCTGCCGTTTCACTTGGGTATAATCACTACTAAACTTTAAGGCTTGCTGTTTTGTTGGGTCTTCCACGCAGCCTCCAGAAAAGGTTAAAAAAGCCACTTGTTGACTTTCTCTGTATCCTTTCAAAATAGACGATGTGGCATTTAATACAGACTCTTTTGCTTCTTCCCATTTCGGCTTCCCACTTTCACCTTTGGCTGCCATACTACCTGATTTATCAATGAGAAAAATGGTAGATGATTTGTTTATAATAGAATCTTTAACAAGAGATACCGGATTGGATAATCCGGAGATATGCTTGAGTTCTTTTTTGGGATCATATGTTACAAAAGAAAAGATTAAACAACATGAAAAGGCCAATGTTATTAGATGTTTCATTCCTCTATTCTTTAAGTTTTTTAATATGTTTATCAAAAGACCCTTTACCTGCTTCTAACTGGGAAAAATCTGTGTCTTTATATGTTGTACTTAATACATTGTTAATAGCGCCAAGTCTTTTTACAGCAAGCGGGTGTGATGTGTAAATGGTGTCTAAAATATTGCTTACCAATACATTGATGCCGTCTTTACCTAAATCGCTATAATTCGTTTGGCTTAAATCGGTTTGGAGCGTATTTACCATAGTAAATGTTGATGTAAAAAGTTTACTCATAAATTTTTGATTACCTGTATTTTCCATCATAATTTCCCAGAAACTGGCTGCTTCACGTGGGTCGTATCCGGCTTCAGACATATAATAAAGTCCAGCTCTGTCTGCCTGTGTTTCTCGTTTTTTATTAAACAAACTCATTACGGTTCTAGGTGTGGTATGCTCTAAGGCAGATGCTAAAGCCTTTCCGCCCAAAGTACCTTCGTTAACATTCATTTTTTTTGTAAAAGCCTTTTTCAACCATTTAGAAGTCTTTTGGCCGAGATTACTATTGGTAATTCTGGTCGTTTTATATTCTTTAATCCCATGTTCGTAGGTAACATGAGCAACTTCATGTCCTAAAACAGCCGCTAATTGCGCTTCATTTTCCATGATGTTTAATAGGCCGGTATGAATAAATACCATCCCATTAGGAAATGCAGATGCATTAGGGATATGGTTTTCAATAACATAAAATCTAAAAATAACACCATGCTTTTCTGAAAAACGTTCTTCCTTGGCATAATCGGGAAGTATGCGATGGCCCACCATATTAACGTAACCTTGAACCCGAATATCATCCAGTAACTTGTACTCTAAATCCCCCATTTTTATAGTACCATTATGCAATCCGTTAGCTGCTTTAAATACGTTTGCAGGTACACTTTTAAATTGATTTAAATTTGAGGCATCAAAATCCTTAGACAGGTTTAACATAAATTCCTCATCAACCTTACCGTAGGTGTTTTTACAAACTTCTATCTTAGAAGCCATGTAGACGCCCTCACCATTTAATTCGCCAAAAACGGTTAAGAAGCTTCCCAACTCGAGTTCATCAAAACCCAAAAAAGTTCGTCCCTTGCTACAAGCACAACCCGGACGACCATCACATTTTATAATCGTTTTATCGGTTAGTACAACGCGTCTTCCGTCTATAACAGCGGTATCGCCTTTGTATGAATCTATAACACCTGCAAATTTTTTAATTTCCCCGTATTCATCTTTGCTAAGTAGTACTTTAGTTAATATTCTTTTCCTGTTTTCTATCACTATAGCAACATCTACAGTGCTTCCCAATGAAATTCTGTCTTTGGATACCTTTTGTTTTTTTCCGATTAAAAATTTGGTTTTATCGGTAACCTTAAAGACAAATTCCTCATCATCGTAATTAATGGTAATGCTTTCATAGGGTTCGTTAAACTCGAAAACGGTTGTCCCCTTCCAGATTTCTTCTTTTTGTGCAGATAGGTATTGTGTGCATAAAAAAAACACACCATACCATAATGGTTTTAAATTAGTTTTCATATTTCGTAATGTTATTTTGGTTAAAAAATAGCGTATACAAACCTAAGAGCTAAAGCCTTTTAGATGGTTACGGGAACCCGTAAAAAGAAGGTTTTTTTACCTTTAGGCTAAGCTTATGAAAACTTATAAATAACTAATAATGATTATATTAATCCCAAGTCTTTGGCATTGGCGACTAATTGTATTGTGGTTTTGGCTTTAAGCTCTTCTTTTAATCTATTCAGTCTTTTTTCGATCGAGCTTAAACTACTGGGTGAAATACTTTTTTCTTTTAAAAGAACAGAAATCTCTTCTTGAGTATTTCCTCTGGATAATTGCCGTAGAAGAATGGCGTCAAACTCTTCGAATGTAAAAATTTCTTTTTTTCTAAAAGCTGCTGCCAATTCTGCCGAAATAAAAGACTCTCCGTTTTTGACAGCATTAAGTGCATAAATCATACTTTTTATACTGCTTCTGCCTTTTAAGACATATGCGGAAACGCCATACCAATCCAGTAGTTTTTTAATCATGGTGGAACGTTCTTCAATAGAATATACAATAATAGGAACGTTGTAATTTTGATCGCGCAATTTTTTAATTAATTGCTCTCCCGAAGATATGGTGTTTTTCCTATAGTCCTTTTTAAAGGAAAGGTCTGTAATTAGAAGATCAAAAGGTTCCTGGTCTTTCTCTGCCTTTACAAATTTTAAGAAAGCATCGTCACAATATTGCGTGAGGACTACGTCTATTACTCCTAACTCTTGTTTTATTTTTGCAGTGAGGCCCTGACTAATAATATCGATATCTTCAACAAGAAGTATTTTTTTAAACATAACTGTGTAAATTAATTGGGAATCTTAATAGTAATTTTTGTACCATGATTGTTTTCAGAATCAAATTTAATTTTCCCATTAATACCATGGATACGGGAAACCGTATTATTGAGGCCCACTCCAAATTTCTGCGTCGTATCTATACCAATTCCATTGTCTGAATAGGCAATGTGCAACAACTTCTTATCTTGCTTAAAATCTATAGCAACCAAACTGGCCTCGCTATGTTTTTTCATATTTACCATAAACTCTTTAAGACTTCTATGAATGGCTACACTTTTATAATCTGACACCTTTTCCCATGAAACGCTTTCTAAGCCTTTAACCATGACTGTGGTTTCTTCATTATAAAAAGCTCCTAAGGTATCTTTGAGTTCGGCTGCAAATGCCGCTCCTGTATTAATTTCGCGATGATCGTGAGAAATATTTCGGGTTTGTCCGTATATTTTTTCTAAACGGTCTAAGAGATAAAGCCTATTTGCAGTAGGATTTTGCTCAATGGAGGCCATTAGCCCATAAATATCGTTTGAAAGTTCGTCATGCAAGCGTTTACTAATTTGCTTTTCGGTCTTATAAACTTCTTTTAGCTTCTCTTTTTTATACCGTTGTCTTAAAGCATAAAACAAAGACACACCAGCTATTAATAAGAAACTGCTAAGGGATAAAAACAATATCTTTTGCGCTTTTTGTGTTGCCAATGCTGTCTTTTTCTCTGCCGTTTCTCTTTGTAATTGTAGTATTTGTTCTTTTTCCTGTAAGTCATCGTAACGCATTTTTGCAAACTGTGTTTTTACTTTAAGTTCTTGCAGGTACAGGCTGTCTTTTAAAAAAATATAGCGGTCTTTAAAGGTGATATTTTCGGGCTGTAAGGTCATCAAGAATTGTAACGCATCGGTTTCTGCCCTGGGATTTTTCATGTCTTTAGCTATTTGTATTACAGTATCTAAATATTTTTTGGCTTTTTGAGGGTTGGTTTTTGTATAATACTCGCCAATATTAGTATAGCTTTGAATCTGTCCTCTCTTATCATTTTTATTTTTGCGAATTTCTAAAGCTTGTAAAAACCTTGGAAGTACATGCTTTTTACCAAGGTGCCATTGCGCATAGGTTAAATTATGTAATACTCTGGCATATAGCACAGAACCCTTTTGTAATAAAGAATCTAAAATCAAATTTTGCAATAGGTTTAAGGCAGGCTGGTAGTCTCCTTGCTCATTGTACGAGAGTGCTATATTATTTTTATAGCTAATAGTATTATACTTAGAATTTGTTACTGCAATGGCCTTCTTATAATAAGTTCGTGCATCTGTAAAGTTTAAGAGTTTTGAATTATTGGTCCCCAACTCATTATAAGCAGAGGCTAAATATTTGGTATCTTCACTTTTAACGAGGTACTGTAGCGATTCTGTAAGAATCTCTTTGGCTACAAAAAAATTTGCTCGATTCTTCTGAATTATAGCCATGTTTAATAAACTATTCCCGGCCTGTATCGTATCTTCTATCGCTAAATAATTATTTTTAGACTGGATGTAGTAATGAAAGGCGCTATCTGGTATTTTGGTTACATATTGAAAATAAAACCCTAAATTAAAATACCCCTTAGCTTTATAAGTTATCGCATGAAGGGTTTTAGCTCGTTGAACTAATAATTGATTGTAATAATAAAAGCTGTCTGCTTCCCGTTTTTTCAGATGTATAAACGCTTTTTCGAAGATAATGGCCAAGGCCAACGAATCTATACTGGATTTTTGGGACAAATAGTACGCACTATCTATGCAAGCCAGTTTGTCGTTTAGTTTTAAAGACTCTTTTTTGCTTAATTCTAAAAGTTCGTAAGGTTTGCTTTTTATTACTCTTTTGACTTTTGTGCATCGAGCAGTAAACAAGACCATGGCGATACTTGTAAAAAAAATAAGGATTATTTGGCGGTTTAACATTGTGCTTATTTCATTTATAATGAGATCATTAAAACTAAAATGTAAATCTAACAAAAAAAGCCACACATATCGTGCGACTTTTTCTACTGTGTCAAAAATGGAATTAAAAGTAATTCTCTTAGCCTCCGGTTGGAACGACAGGGATCTCGTCATCTCCGCCTTCTGTACTCTGCGGATTGGTGTTTTCTACCTTATCTTCATCCAAATCTAAACCCGTTTCAGTACAAGATGTTGCTGTTAATGTAAATAAAACGCCTAAGAACAATAGTTTTCCAAAATTTTTCATAATAATAAAATTTAAACGGTTGATAAAATCTGGTTAAGAAAATTTGGGACGACGTTTGCACTTGACGAAGCTTAAACCGGTGTGCTCTTTAAGTACACTTCAAAGGAACAGGGAAGCGCAATGAAAATGCTGTCATGACCGTCATGGAGAACATGGCAGATTTTCTCACAAAGAAGTTTTTAAGTACATTTGACCCATGCCAATCACAAAACTCACACAAGAATACCTGCCGGCATTTATCTATATTATAGACTTGATATTAGCCGAAGAGGATATTATCGACTATAAAAAAATTGCCGAAGAAGGGGTTGCGGATAGAAAAGAAATTGATGCCCGCACCATAAAACGTGCTTTCGATCTTAGAGATGAACTGGCAAAAAATGAATTAGAACGCAAGGTTTATAAGCCCACATTAAAAACCTTAAATGTGCTTTGTGCTTATTATTTTGAAAACACCCAGGAAACGTTTTTGAAAGTGGCAAAGAATTACCGTCAAAACATAGATGATTATTATACAAGGCATAGTCCTAAAACAGGTGTTATACAAGCTGTATTTAGATCTAAACCGGAAAAAATAGAGTTTTTAGAACAACAACAGGAGCAATACCTACATATTAAAGATACTATTGAACAGCAGCCTATAAATAGTTTGGTGGCTTCTATGGAGGAAAAAATATTACAGCGTTTTGAAGATTTACAGCAAAAAATGAACGACGATCTGGCTCTAAAAACGCGAATGATTGCGCATATGGAAATTAAAATAGATGAATTACAACAAAAACTAAAGCAAGCGAACTTTATGCATAATACCTTAGGGGCTTTGGGGTTATTCTTTGTTTCCATTGATTACGATACTGTAGATGAAGGACGTATTTTTGAAGACTTCCTAGATGACTACTATGGAGATCATGAAGATTTGTTAGACGATCTCATATAAAATTAACAAGATTATTATGGATTTAAAAACAGAGCGAAAAATAAAATTTTGGGTCGCTATTATCTCTAAGGTTTTAGTGATTGCTTTGATACTCTTTAAACTTGTTGAGCATGTATTTGATAAAGAACAAATCCCGGTGCCGGAACAAGAAATTTTAACAACCAATCTTGAAGAAAATCAATCAACAGATTCGGCTCTTAAAAAACCGTCGTTACCAAAGCAGCGAGACCCTGTAACGCTACAAAAATCAACTAAAAAGGAAGAAAAACAGACAAATACGGCGCCTACTCAGGTAAAAGTGTCGAAACCCATATATGCCAAGTTACAGTTGGTTGAAGACAGCTTTATCTGGCAGAAAAAGGAACGTAAATTTGTTCTTAAATTATCAAATAATTCAGCCGCTATTGCAGAAAATGTTGTGGTAACAGCAGTTTTAATATATGAAAAAGAACAGCAGACTATACCTATACAGCAAAAAGCTTCTGTAGATGCACATGGTACGTTACAAGTAGATTTTATAAGTTCTAATGCCTTACATAGTGCTCTGCCCAAAACCATTATGCTATGTATTAATCATGGAAATAAAAATACAAAACGAAAAAACTGGTATAAGTACCTGCTTGGAAATAAAATTGCCGGTTCGGGCCCTATAGAAACACGATCTGTGAATTATAAAACCCTTTCGGTTTCAGAAGGTGTCTATACCAGTTCCCCTCCAAATTGTGTTTTAAAAACCAAAAAGTCTAATGTAGCTGGTGAATCGAAAGATGATCTTTTAGCAGTGGAAAATATTACTTCCACTGCCCGGTTATTTGTAAGAGGTTTAAATAGCAAATCATTAATCACCATCAAGAGTACCACAACTGCCAGACTCTATGGGGAGCTTTCATCCTTAGAATCCAACACATACAGTTATGGCTTCAGTAATGCCATTGAAGTCGTCTCGCACAACAAAAGTACAGCCATAGTAAAACTTATTTTAACAGAACATGGCCGAACGAATTACATACAACAGCAGGCTGCCTATACTGCCGAAAATAATTCTAAAAAAGTGAGCAGTTTTTTTAAGTTCTTAAACCAAAAAGGAAGTTATTGGGAGGGTAAACTAGTCAACCAAAATGGTATTTGGAAATTCGACGCGTACTAAGCCAATATCCTCAGTCTAAACTGCTATTTAAAAATTTAGTTCACTTAAAAATAACTGTAACATTTATTTTGTCTCTACGGATTAAACTTTGTATTTCAACGAGTTTTTATTCTGTTCGTCTTTATTTACCACTTAAAGAGCTCGCATTATGGCTACCCGTAATCAGATCTAAGGTATTGAAATTAAGTTTGCATCGAATTTAATTTCAGTACAAAATGAGCAGAGCTCCCTTAATAATTAACACCTTGTTTTCACAGGGATATTTAAAAGCAAATGCTCTTTTATTATCCTGTACCCTCGTGTATTTGATAATTTCAATAACGAAATCTTTTAAAACCTTATCCACATAGCCATTATTTAATCCATTAAAATGAAACAATTATGAAAAAATTCTATCTATTAGTAGTTCTAGTAACTACACTACTCTCATGCTCATCTGATGATTCTAATAATGCGCAGCCAGAAGCCGCGTTTACAGATCCAAACGATAATGTTACAACAAGTCTGGAAACGACTATTCCGAGATTAGAAATTTCTCAATCTAATAATCAACTAGTTGCCATGCTATCTGTTACAAATCAAAAAGGGGAACCTATAGAGCAATTTACACTTGGAAATTATGAAATCAAAATAAGTGTTAATGGCGAAGATTTGCAGACCATTAGTCAAAATCAGGTTACACTATCTGAGTTCGATAATACAAATACAGACCCATTAGCGGTGGCCACAACCATGGATTATTCCGGTAGCATGAGCTACAAAAATATTGCAGATATGGAAGCTGCTTTAAAAAACTTTATCAGTCTTAAAAGTAGCTCAGATTTAATGTCGGTAATCAAGTTTGGAAGTACTATAAAAGAAGTGCAAGGCTTTACTGCAGATAACGTTTTACTTGAAACGGCAGTAGATGCTAATTCTGGTATTGGTGGATCTACAGCGTTTTACAGTGCATGTGATTTAGGGCTCGAAGAAGTTGATAAGCTTAGTAGTGTTTTACCACTAGTTATAGGCTTTACAGATGGTTATGACAACAATTCAAACATCACATTAGCTGATTTAATTCTTAAATCGAAATCCTTAAACGTACCTGTTTACACGGTTGGTTTTGGTAATGCCGATAGAGTTGGTTTAAAGCTTTTAGCAGATGAAACTGGTGGTCGATTCTTCTATGCACCAACAAGTGAGGACGTTTCAAATCTCTATGAGGTTATCAATCAACAGCTAAGAAAGCTTTATATTTTAGAATGGCCCATTAATTACGCATCCGGTACAACATTAACCATAGAAATAACGACGAATTATACTTCGGCAAACGGTCCATTTACAGACGTATCTACAAAAACAATTATTATAGAATAACCCGAACCAGTATTTATAAAAACTAAAACATTTAGAAGATGAAAAAAATCTTTTTTTTAACCATTTCATTTATAACATTAATAAACACAACACTTAATGCTCAAGGCATGACCGAAGCCGGTTCTCTTGGACTTGGAGCTCAATTTAATAGTCTTTTTTACGGTATAAGTGCGAAATACAACTTTACAGAAGTACACTCCGGAGAAATTGTAGTTGGAGGTGGAAACTACAAATTACCCGGTGATTTTAGTTCCTTCACAGCAACGGGGAGGTATTTATATAATTTCGATATCGACAATGAAAACCTTAGACCTTATGCGTTTGGGCAAGTCGGTTTTTGGACATTAAAATATGATGGGTTTACAATTTTTAATGTGACCACACCCGAAATCAAAGAAACGTCCATATCGTACGGACTTGGCGGCGGTATAGAATATGCATTTAGTGGGTTAGAACAGTTAGGGTTTAATGCCGAGATTGGTTACGGTGGAGGCTCCTTTGGAAATGGCCTTAGTTACTCAGGCGTCATTTTCGGAGTAGGGTTTCACTATTATTTTAATCTTTAAAGTTGATTTTTTTTTGAATTAGTTGATGAATAAGGCTGCTCAGGGCAATGCCCTTGGGTAGCTTTTATCTATTTAGAATACAACCTCATAATGATGAAGACATCTATAAGTACATTACCTTTATTATTGTTCAGCTTTCAATTAATAGCGCAATCTAATCTGAGCATTCAGGTCGATCAAGTTGAAGATTTATTAGAAACCGTAGAAACGGGAAAACATGTCTACAGACAACATCTAAAATTATCGTCCAACGGATTATTAATGTATACCTTATCTCAAGAAGATTTAAAAGGAAAAGGTAGTGAAACCACCTATCATTTTAGCTTTTCAGACATTGATATAAATACAGTTCGATCTGTAACGCATAAGGACCTTATTAAAGTACAACTATTGGTTTCGAGTAAACAAAAACTTATTCAAGTGATGTCTAACGGTGGCGACAAAATATCGTATACCAATGCGCTTTACTTCTATGCAAAAAATTCTAACAATGGAAATGATATTGAAGAAGCCATTAAAAGGCTTATTCCAGATGCTATTACTTTAGAGGAAAAACGCTTGTCTCTAACCACTTATCAAGATCATCTAAAATGGTTATTAGATCATCTAAAAGATATTGAATTACCCAACAAACAGATTACACAAAAGCTTGAAGCCAACACAAAGCACAAAGGCCATGTGTCGTTTCATCTATCTACAAATGCAAAAAATAAGAGTACGTCTAAGGTATACGAGTTTAATCTTGCTACATTAAACCCTAATGCCGTTGAGCTTAAAATACTTGGAGATGAATTAGTGATCTCCTTGGCATTAAGAAGAGCAATAAAAGGCATTAAGTATATAGAAAACGGTGAGCAAAAAAACTACATAGGTACATTAAAATTGTATGCCAGTTCTATCACCAATGGAAAAGATTTACTTAACGTCTTTAAAGCCATTATTCCCTTAGCCAAAAAGGCTTTTAACGACCAACACCCGAAAATAACATCCATTTCTGAAATTATATCTTTTTTAAACAAAAGTACCTCAGAAATTAGTACAGGTGAGCAAAGCTTAAAACAAAGTTTAACCTTAAATAAAAATGTAACCACATATAGGTTGATTGAAACACACCCAGATAAAACTATAGATCATCAATACCTGTTTAATTTCGCCGATATTAATGCAAATAATATTGATTTTGGGACTTATAAAGATCGTTTGTTTGTGGACCTAGCTGTTAAAAAACAGCTTAAGTTTATAAAATATATTAAGAATGACGAAGCACAAAACTATGTGAACGGTGCCAGGTTATATTTCAACACCCTTGAAGACGCTATAATAGCAAAGGAATTGCTTCAAAATCTAGTGGAATTGTCTGAAGACGAAATGAATGCTGAAAAGTACACATCAACTTCGGTAGAGTCGGCCATCCTGGACATTAAAAAACACTTAAGTAAGGTCGCTATTGGTGACGACGCTTATGACGTTTTTTTAGAACTCATAGACTCCAAAACAAACACGCTTAAGCTAACAACTGTGTTTTCTAGCCTTAAAAAAAGCAAAGAGACCGCTTTAGAATTTAGCCTAAAAGATTTAAACCATAAAAACACGGGAGTTACAGTATCGGGGAAAAGGGTATGGGTTGAACTTAATACCAAACATTTAGAAAAAAGTATTAAAACCTACATCGATGGGCAAATTAAACCTTACGGGTTTAAAGTGATCATTGAAACTAAGGATATAGAAAGTGCTAGACGTGTTGTTAATATATTTAATACCGTCATCAAGACAAAAATAAATTAGAATATGTTGATCTTTAAATTGCTATACTAACCATAGGGATCCCATGAAGTGGGTGGTGCAAAGAGGGCGTCTAAAAAGTTCTGGAATTATCATTTTGAGCGCAGCCTAAAAATCTTAAAGCCTAAATAAAATAGGTATTTAATTTCTAATAGATTCTTCACGTTGTTCTGAATGACATCTTCTTTTTAGATGCCTTCTTTTTATTTCTGGGCTTTATGCATAAAGTCTTCGGCCTTTTCAACCATATTTTTACTACCACAAATAAAAGGTACGCGTTGGTGTAATTCTTTTGGCTCAATATCCATAATTCTTGTAAAACCATCACTGGCCTTACCATTGGCTTGTTCTGCTAAATAGGCCATAGGATTGCACTCATATAACAGACGTAATTTACCATTTGGATTTTTAGAACTTTGCGGGTAAAGGTAAATACCTCCTTTTATCATATTTCTATGAAAATCTGAAACCAAAGACCCAATATATCGTGAGGTATAAGGCCTGTCCTCTCTTTCTTCTTGGCAATACTTGATATAATCTTTTATGCCTTGTGGGAAGTGGATATAGTTTCCTTCATTAACCGAATAAATGGCTCCATCTTCTGGAAATTGCATATTAGGGTGTGATAAATAGAAAGACCCAATAGCCGGATTTAAAGTGAATCCATTAACACCATCCCCTGTCGTATAAACCAACATGGTAGACGTCCCATAAACAACATATCCAGCAGCGACCTGATTGCTTCCTTTTTGTAAAAAATCTTCAATAGTTACTGGCGTTCCGATAGGCGTAACACGTCTGTAGATTGAAAAAATGGTTCCTACAGAAACGTTTACATCGATATTTGAAGACCCATCCAAAGGATCGATTAAAACAACATATTTATTTTGATGGTTCTCATCCTGACTATTAATGGCAACAAAATCGTCTTCTTCCTCACTGGCAATACCACAAACAATATCTCTGTTGGTTAGCGTTTGTATAAACTTTTCGTTGGCATAAACGTCTAACTTCTGTTGGTCTTCCCCTTGTATATTAGTATCTCCGGCAGCACCAATAATATCTACTAAGCCCGCCTTATTCACTTCATGATTTACTACTTTTGCTGCTAATCGGATGGAATTAATGAGACTAGATAGTTCTCCGGAAGAATATTTGAAAGAGGCTTGATTTTCAATAATAAATTCTCCCAGTGTCTGTTTTTTATGAGACATGAAAATGTTTGTTTTAGTTTGTACAAATAAACAGTATTTTTTATTGAACTACAACGTTTTCGTTAAAGATTAATATTAAAAAATGATTAACTTTTAAATTATATTTGAAACAAATTTTAAAGAATACTATGAACTATACTATAAGAAAAGCTGTTAAAGAGGATATGCCTCATGTTCTAAGGCTTATAAAAGAGTTGGCGAGTTTTGAAAATGAGGCTAATGAGGTGGAAGTAACCATAGAAGAGCTGCAAACTGATGGATTTGGAGCTTCTCCAGCCTTTACATGTTTTGTAGCAGAAGTAAATCATAAAATTGAAGGCATTGCCTTGGTGTTTAAGAAATATTCCACATGGAAAGGAAGAGCCTTACATTTAGAAGATTTAATAGTAAGTGAAGCTATGAGAGGTTCTGGTTTAGGAACCGCTCTTTTAGACGAAGTTATTAGATATGCTCATGATTTGGGTGTAAAACGCGTTACTTGGGAAGTTCTGGATTGGAATGAACCGGCCATCGCTTTTTACGAAAAAAAAGGTGCGGAGATTAAACGCGACTGGATGGTGGTGCACTTAAACAAAGAACGTATAAAAGCTTATATTTCAAAATTATAACATGCAGATATTTAAATTTGGAGGTGCCTCTGTAAAAGATGCAACCGGTGTAAAGAACATGGCTTTGGTTTTACAAAAAACAGGCTATAAGAATACACTTGTCGTTGTTTCTGCTATGGGAAAAACAACCAATGCTTTAGAAACTGTTATTAAAAATTATCTTGAGAATAAAACGGCATTGCAAGATGCTCTCACGGAAGTTAAAACGTATCATCAAATCATTTTAAGGGATTTATTTGCAAACGATTCTCATCCTGCATTTAAAAAAGTGAATATGCTATTTGATGAGTTAGACGTTTTTTTAAATACCAATAAATCTCCGGATTATAACTTTGTTTATGACCAGATTATAGGTTTTGGAGAACTTATCTCTACCACGATTGTTAGCGAATATCTAAATGCTGTTAACATTAAAAACCGTTGGATGGATGTAAGAACCCAAATTAAAACCGATAATTATTACAGACGTGCTAATATCGATTGGGAAAGTACACAACGTTTGATTTCTTCAGATTTTAACACATCTATTTTAAATATTACTCAAGGTTTTTTGGGTAGTGATTCTAACAATTTTACAACCACACTGGGTAGAGAAGGGAGTGATTATACGGCGGCCATTTACGGGTATTGCTTAAATGCAGAACGCGTCACCATTTGGAAAGATGTTCCCGGTGTCTTAAATGCCGATCCACGTTATTTTGAAAAAGCACAGCTTCTTAATAAAATATCTTACAGAGAGGCTATTGAATTAGCATTTTATGGGGCCACGGTGATACATCCAAAAACATTACAACCCTTGCAGAGGAAAGAAATCCCCTTGTATGTAAAATCGTTTCTAGATCCTGAGGCTCCAGGAACGAGAATTGGTAAGAATGTGACGCTAGACCCTCTAATTTCATGCTTTATTGTAAAAAAAAACCAAGTATTAATATCACTGTCATCTCTTGATTTTTCGTATATCGTGGAAGAAAATATCAGTGATATTTTTAATTTGCTACACCAATATAAAATGAAGGTAGACGTTATTCAGAATTCTGCCATTAGTTTTTCGGTATGCATTGATAACCTTTTTAATAATCTCGATAAGTTATTACATCAATTACGAGCAAAATTTAGAGTAACTTGTCACGAGAATGTATCTCTTTATACCATTAGACATTATAATGAAAATGCGATAAAACAAATTGAGCATGATAAAACGGTGTTATTAAAACAGTTAACACAAGAAACAGTTCAAGTAGTAACTAAATAAACAATTTAGTACATTTACAGTCATGACCAAGCAACAAAACACGGGACTTGTAACCGCCAGAGAAGTCGCCAAGGCCATACAAATGGATAAATATGGGTTTTTAGGCACTTTTATAGGCTGGATTTTAATGAAGATTCTCAAAATATCGACATTAAATAAAATATATAGTCGTAATAAGCATCTTAGTGAATTAGCTTTTCTGGATGGTATTCTGGATGATTTTCAGATTAAATTTGAAATCCCGGAAGAAGATTTAAAGCGCTTACCTAAAGACGGTGCTTATATTACCATTTCTAATCATCCCCTAGGAGGTATAGATGGAATCTTACTGCTAAAGCTTATGCTCGAGCAACGCAAAGACTTTAAAATAATAGCAAATTTCCTATTGCACAGAATAGAACCTCTGAAACCCTATATTATGCCGGTTAATCCTTTTGAAGATAGAAAGGATGTGAAATCCAGTGTTGTTGGTTTTAAGAATTCGCTTTTACATCTAAGGGATGGACATCCATTAGGAATTTTCCCTGCAGGGGAGGTATCAACCTACCGGGATGGAAAATTAGTGGTCGATAAGCCCTGGGAAGAAGCAGCTATGAAACTTATTAAAAAGGCTGAAGTACCTGTGGTTCCAATTTACTTTCACGCTAAAAACAGTAAGTTGTTTTATAAACTGTCTAAAATTAGTGATACGTTTAGAACCGCTAAATTGCCTTCGGAACTATTAACTCAAAAAAGACGTGTTATTAAGGTTAGGGTTGGAAAACCCATTTCGGTATCCAATCAGAAAGAACACAAAACCCTGGAGGATTTTACGGCATATTTAAGGCGAAAAACCTATATGCTGTCTAATGCTTTTGAAGATAAATCGAAGATTTTAGACAATATTTCCTCGACATTAAAAACACCGAAAGCACCAAAAAGTATTGTAACACCGGTAGACAAAATGTTAATGACTCAGGAGATTGAGGTGCTTACTAAAAGCAACTCAAGGCTTCTACAAAGCAAGAACTATGAAGTCTTTTTAGCGGAACCAAAGATGATTCCTAATATTTTGCGTGAAATTGGGCGTCTTCGCGAAATTACGTTTAGAGAAGTAGGAGAAGGCACTAACGAGGCTATAGATTTAGATACGTTTGATACCTATTATCACCATATGTTTCTTTGGGATAATGAAAATAAGTTAATCGCAGGAGCCTATAGGATGGGGCTTGGGTCTAAGATTTTTGAGCGTTACGGTATTAATGGGTTCTATTTACAAGATCTCTTTAGATTTGAACCGGAATTGCATAAAATGATGAGTCAGTCCATCGAAATGGGACGTGCTTTCATCATTAAAGACTACCAGCAAAAAGCGATGCCATTATTTCTATTATGGAAAGGAATTGTACATACAACACTACGCTTCCCGGAACACAAGTTCTTAATTGGAGGGGTTAGTATTAGTAACCAATTTTCTAATTTCTCAAAATCACTCATGATTGAGTTTATGAAATCGCATTACTACGATCCGTATATAGCACAATATGTACGACCTAAAAAGGAATTTAAAGTCATTCTTAAAGATGCGGATAAAGATTTCGTTTTTGATGCTACCGAGGCCGATTTAAATAAATTCGACAAGATTATAGACGAAGTCGAACCGGGCGCTTTACGATTACCTGTACTTTTAAAAAAGTACATTAAACAAAACGCCCGATTAGTAGCCTTTAATGTCGACCCTCTATTTAATAATGCCGTTGATGGATTAATGTATATCAAGATTGCCGACTTGCCCGAAAGTACCGTTCGTCCTGTTATGGAAGAATTCCAGGCGGAATTAGAAAGTAAATTAGAGAATAACGGAGAAGTCTAAACTAAAATGAGTTCGTTTTTCTCTACAAACGCTTTAAAGTACGCTTTAATTTCCTCTCTTGCTTTTAAGAATGCGGCATGTTTTTCTTCATCTGTACCTTCTACTTTTGAAGGGTCGAAGAAATTATGATGTAAACGTTGCGCATTTTTACTTGGAATAAACGGGCAGTTTTCATTGGCATGATCACAAACCGTAACGATATAATCAAAATCTATATCGGCATACTCGTCTACATGATTCGAGGTATGATGAGAAATATCGATACCATCCTCTTTCATAATGGCCAATGCACCGGGATTTAATCCATGAGTTTCTATACCTGCACTGTAAACTGTTGCTACTCCGTTATCTAAAAAATGATTTAAATACCCATGTGCCATTTGACTTCTACATGAGTTTCCCGTGCATAATACTAAAATGTTTTTCATTAATAGTTGTTTTTGTAATCCCTCTTTTTACACCTTGTTTTTTGGTAAATGAGAGAGAGTTCATTTTTGTTTATTATTAAATTCTATGAATTCCTGATGTTACTTCGGCTCACCTTCTGTCCAGTAAGCCTTCGGTTTTGTGTCACATGCAGAAATAACATAATGTGATTAATCTATTTTACAACGTCTTCGTTCCAGAAAATGGTTGTCATACCATATTCCATGTAATCGACCAATTTTCTTGCGAACCCCAACAATCCGAAATCCGCACTTTACATGCAAATTAATACTTGCTGTATTCTCCGAAAAGATTCCGGCCTGTAAGGTCCAAAACCCGTGGTTTTCGCTAGCTTCAATGAGATGCTTTAGCAAATGCTCCCCAATATGGTTTCTTCTAAAGGCATGCCTAACATAAACGCTAACTTCTGCCACTCCCTTGTAGACTGGTCTTTCTGAAACTTTAGCCAATACAGCAAATCCGACCACATGATGGTCCACTTCGGCAACAAATCTACACTCTGAAATGTGCTTGGCATCCCAATGTTGCCAGTTGGTAATTTCTGTTTCGAAAGTTGCAATTCCGGTAGCAATACCAGCTTTGTAGATTTCAGAAACGGAAACCCAGTCACTTTTCTTTAAGGTTCTAACAACAATTTCCACCGGGTGCACAACATGGTTCTTCTCCAGCCGCTACCGTTTCAGTACTTTCAGATGCACTCACACCGCACATTTCCTTAGCTTTACAGTCTGTTTTTTCAACTGCCAATTTAATGATTAGATGTTGTCCCTTTATTTCAAAATCGTTAACAAATAGTTGTGCTGTATGAAACGTGGCATTACTATATTCAAACTTCACTTCGGAATCGAAATTATAAGCTTTCATTTGTCCAACTTTTTTTAAAATACCTAATGCTTTGTAGGCAGACATATATTCGGTTTTACCCAATTCACTCGGGCTTTCCCAAAGCTGAACAATGGTTTCCTTCCAGGCGTCTGCATTAGAACCACAATCGATAGCATCGATGGTGACATGCTTTACTTCTGTAATATGATAATTCGCTCCCACTAATAAATTTGGCGCATATTCAAACAATAATGATTTTCCCTGATTGTGTGTTAGTACATCAAATAATTCTTGTGTTTTCATAATCTATTTAATTTTAGGTTCCTGTTTCACTTCGACTTACTTCGACTACGCTCAGTAACCAACGCTCAGTAATCAATGCTCGGTAGCCAACTCTAGGTGATCAATGATTAGTGGTCAACGCTTAATGACTTGACAGGAATGACAATTATTAATTTAAATCTTGAGGTAAAATCTCAAGAATACATGTTTTATTTAGCAGCAATTGGACTTTGTCGTATTAAAAAATACGTTTAACTTGTTTTGAATGGTAGTCCACCGTTCAACGTTAATACAATAGCACATACTCTTACCTTCTACTTCACCTTTTAACAAGCCTATACTCTTAAGTTCTTTTAAATGTTGAGAAATGGTGGCTTGCGCTAACCCGATCTCTTCTACCAAATCACTACATATACAAGCATTCTGATTACTTATATATTGTAAAATGGCAACCCGGGCTGGATGCCCCAAAACCTTAAAAAACTGAGCAAGGTCATTTTGTCTGTCTGTGAACATTTGGCTTTTGGTAATTCCCATAGCTTAAATTTATATATTGCAATATTACGATATTAAATTTAAATAAAAAAACTATATTTGAGGCTATTAACCCCAAAATCAACAATTATGAATTGGTACCTAAAAGTACTAAAACAGTACGCGGACTTTTCTGGAAGAGCCAGAAGAAAAGAATATTGGATGTTTTTCCTATTCCATATGATTATTATGTATGGATTAATAATTCTTGCAGGAGTACTAGAATTGGCAGCTTTAGCAACAGTAAGCATGATCTATACTCTTGCGGTTTTAGTTCCGGCTATTGCTGTTGGTGTAAGAAGAATGCACGACGCTGGTAAAAGCGGTTGGTATGTATTAATCCCTATTTACAGTTTGATCTTAACTTTAACAGATAGTGAAGCTGGTTCAAATAAATGGGGGCCAAACCCAAAATCTGATGCTGAAGAAATAGACCTAATCGGTCAAGAGTAATAGTGTAAGATTTACATTAAATTAAAAAAGACCGTCTAAACTATTTAGACGGTCTTTTATTTCATATAATTCGTAATACCTGAAGATTCATATTAATTACTATGCGCGTTTTTAATGCGTTCGATCTGATTGGTACTTAAACCTTGTTTGAAATATACCGTAGTGTCATGTTTAACACGATGTCGTTTCATCTCAGGGTCATGTAAGTCCTGACTCAAATCGCAATCGAATCTAACTAACATGGAATGAAATTTATTGTGACCTCCGAGGTTAATAAAATGAGATAAACCCCAGGTAATTCCCCGGCCATCGCTAGTATTAGAAAAAGCGTCTGAGATATAGGGTGCCGCGGCATAGGGCATTAATTCTGTAATAGAAGCAATCTCAAAGTTTACACCATCTTTTGCGTATTGAATAGTGTTGTGCTCATTACCGTCTTTATAAACCAAAGCAGCAATACCATCTTTAAAGGGGAACATGGACGTTTCATGTCCAGAAGAAATCACTGGATTTAAAGGGTGTTTTGAAAATGGCCCCAAAGGGTTATCTCCAATGGCTAAGCCCTGCATGCGAATCCAATGTGGAGCAACACCGGTATCGGATTTGTAGTATAAATATATTTTGCCTTGATAGACTAGCGGATAGGGGTCATGAATAGAGTATTGATCCCAGGCTCCCTGGTCTCCATTTGGGATCACAATTTTATTGTACGGTGTCCAGGGACCATCAGGAGAATCGGCATAAGATACAGCAACAGGGCAGTCATCACCGCGTTTTCCGCTGGCCTCCATAAAGCCCTGATAGTATAGATAATATTTACCTTCCCATTTTAGAATATCGGTAGTTGTTACCGATCGCCAGCCTACTAAGGGTTTTTTCGGTCTTTTAATAGCAACACCTTGCTCTTTCCAAGTAAAGCCATCGGTACTTGTGGCATACCAAATCTCGGATAGATCCCAGTCTGAAGAAGGTATCGTATCGTTAGATTTAGCCGCACCCTGTGGGGGTGTTGGTGTATGCCTATAGGTGTACCAAACATAATATGTTCCGTTATGCAAAATAACTTTTGATGGATCACGACGACTTATAGTTCCGTCATGATTGCCGTATTTAAAACCTTTTAATGGCGTGTATTTAAATTGGGAGAACAGTTCGTTGTTTTCTGGTTTAGGTGCCGGGTAATCGTCATACAATCGCTTCATGGCTGCGCTTAACGGTCTGTTAGGCTTTTCATCAGGCAACATAAACGGAAAACTTTCTTGATGATTTGAAGTATTTGGTTTTTGTTCTGTTTTACAAGAAGAACATGTGGTTAGCAATACCAATACGAAAAAGACTTTATTTAATACAAACTTAAGCGCATTCATAATTAATAGTTTATTTCTATAAGATAGCGTTTTATTTGAATATGGTAGTAAATATCATTGACATCATAAATGTATTCAATAAAATGTGCCTCTTTACACCATACATGGTCGTAAAAATAAAGGAGAACCCTTCTGCATTCAGTAACTAACGCTCAAAGCAAGAGGTTCTGTTTAAGTTCTCTGCCTTATTTATCACAAAAATTCATGGTTTTATTTTAGAATAAATTTAGAACGCAACCAGGATAACCGGTTTTTAATTAGAGTTTACCAGATTAGTAAAAATGAAAGAGGACGTCTTTTTAGACGCCCTCTTTTTATATAATCGATTTAGTATGTATGCTTAAAGTGCAACTAAATCACCACTTACATCCTTAGAAGGTAGGTTAGATTTACCCATAAGATATAAATCTACCTGACGGGCTGCTTCTCTACCTTCAGATATGGCCCAAACGATTAACGATTGTCCACGACGCATATCACCTGCTGTAAAGATATTTGGAATGTTGGTTTGATATTTTCCGTATTCAGCTTTATAGTTTGAACGAGCATCTCTTTCAATACCTAGTTTCTCCGCTAATGTACCTTCTGGTCCTGTAAAACCAAGAGCCAGTAAGGCTAAATCGCACGGCCAGGTTTTTTCGCTACCTTCAATTTCTATTAATTTAGGACGCTCTCCTGGAATCATTTCCCATTCAACATTAACCGTTTTTAAAGCCGTTAACTTGCCGTTTTTATCGGTGATAAATTCCTTGGTATTAATGAGCCAGTTACGCTCGCAACCTTCTTTATGAGATGAAGATGTTTTAAGCTGTAAGGGCCAGTACGGCCAAGGAGTTGTTGGTGAACGATGCCCTGGAGGCTTCGGCATGATTTCGAAATTTGTTACCGATTTTGCTCCCTGACGATTAGAGGTTCCAACACAATCGGAACCAGTATCCCCACCACCAATAACGATCACGTCTTTATCGGTAGCCAATACTTGGTCTTTTACATCTTTTCCAAAAACAACTTTGGTTTGCTGCGTTAGGAAATCCATGGCCTGTACCACGCCGTCGGCATCAATCCCTGGAGTTGGTAAGTTACGTCTTTCGGTCGCGCCACCACATAGTACAACAGAATCGAAGGCTTTCAGTTCGTCTACATCATAGTTTACGCCAACATTGACGTTAACCTGAAATGTAATACCTTCAGCCTTTAAAATGGCAACACGACGATCAATGATCTCTTTTTCCATTTTAAAGTTAGGAATTCCATAACGAAGTAATCCGCCTATTTCATCATCTCTTTCAAATACAGTAACGGTGTGTCCTGCTCTATTAAGTTGTTGAGCAGCGGCTAAACCAGCGGGTCCAGAACCAACAATAGCAACCGTTTTACCTGTTCTGGTTTTAGGAGGTTGAGGTTTAATCCACCCTTCTTTAAAAGCGCGTTCAACAATATTTTTTTCTATATTTTCTATTGAGATAGGATCTTCAATAATACCTAACACACAAGCTTTTTCGCATGGTGCAGGGCATAGACGTCCTGTAAATTCTGGAAAGTTATTCGTAGAATGCAATATCCACGACGCTTTTTTCCATTCTCCCTGATGTACCATATGATTGAAATCCGGGATTAAATTTCCTAACGGACAACCACTATGGCAAAAGGGAATACCACAGTCCATACAGCGAGATCCTTGTTTGGTCATTTCGGCTTCACTTAAAGGAACCGTAAATTCTTTATAATGCTTTACACGCTCATCTACAGACGTGTAAGCTTCATCTTGTCTTTCAAATTCTTTAAATCCTGTTACTTTTCCCATGACATTATGCTGTTGTTAGTTCTTCTACCATTGGCTCTTCATTAGCAATTCTTTCTAATGCTACTTTGTATTCTTTAGGCATAACTTTAACAAATTTTGCTAAATAGTTATCCCAATCTTCAAGAATGTCTTTTCCACGTTTACTACTGGTGTATGCCACATGTTTTTGGATCAATTCCTTTAATTCAGCAGCGTCTGTTTCGCTAATAGGATCGAAATCAATTGTTTCTTTGTTGCATAACCCATCGGTAAACTGTCCGGTTTCATTTAAGACATAAGCATAGCCACCACTCATACCCGCTGCAAAGTTTCTACCTGTTTTACCAAGTACGACCACACGACCACCGGTCATGTACTCACAACAGTGATCCCCAACGCCTTCAACAACTGCGGTTGCTCCCGAGTTACGTACAGCAAAGCGCTCACCAGCAATACCATTGATATAGGCCTGACCATGAACGGCTCCAAAGAGACATACATTACCAACGATAATGTTTTCTTGAGCAAGAAAATTGGCCGCTTTAGGTTTTTTTACGATCAATTTCGCACCAGATAGGCCTTTACCCAGATAATCGTTTGTGTTTCCTTCTAAATTAAATGTTAATCCGTGTGCACCAAAAGCTCCAAAACTTTGTCCGGCAGAACCAGTGAAATTAACGTTCAATGTGTCTTCTGGTAAACCGAGATGTCCGTAAATTTTTGAAATTTCATTACTAATAATGGCTCCAACCGTTCGGTTTGTATTTTTTATAGGATATTCCAGAGTCATTTTTTCTTTTCTGTAAAGCGCTCTATGCGAATCTTTAAGAATAGTAAAATCTAGAACCTTATCTAAACTATGGTCTTGTGATTCTGTATTCTTTACAGTCATGCTATTATATGAAGCAGGTCTATATAGAATACTAGATAAATCTAACCCTTTAGCCTTATAGTGTTTGATGGCTTTATTGGCATTTATTTTATGCGTTTGCCCAACCATTTCGTCTAACGTTCTAAACCCTAATTGAGCCATGATACCTCTTAATTCTTCAGCGACATAATAGAAGAAGTTGATAACATGCTCTGGTGTTCCTTTAAAGTTTTTACGTAGTTCTTTGTCTTGAGTGGCAACACCAACGGGACAGGTATTTAAATGACATTTACGCATCATAATACAACCTGACGCTACAAGAGGTGCCGTTGCAAATCCGAATTCTTCTGCTCCCAGAAGTGCTGCTATAGCTACATCTCTACCGGTTTTTAACTGACCATCACATTCTACAACAATTCGGCTTCTAAGGTCATTTAATACCAGGGTTTGCTGGGCTTCAGATAAGCCAAGTTCCCATGGTAGTCCGGCATGTTTTAAAGAGGTGAGCGGTGAAGCCCCTGTTCCTCCATCGTAACCAGAGATGAGTACAACATCTGCTTTTGCTTTTGCAACTCCGGCAGCAATGGTACCAACACCAACTTCAGATACCAACTTTACATTAATTCTGGCTTCTCTATTTGCATTTTTAAGATCGTAAATTAATTGTGCCAAATCCTCAATAGAATAAATATCGTGATGAGGAGGTGGTGAAATAAGACCAACAAATGGCGTGGAGTTTCTGGCATCGGCAATCCATGGTAATACTTTTTCACCTGGTAATTGCCCGCCTTCACCAGGCTTGGCACCTTGAGCCATTTTTATTTGGATCTCCTTGGCACTGGAAAGGTAATGTGATGTGACTCCAAAACGTCCTGAAGCGACTTGCTTAATAGCAGAGTTTCTGCTATCCCCATTTATATCTTTTTGGAAACGTCTTCGGTCTTCTCCTCCTTCTCCAGAATTGGATTTCCCTCCAATTCTATTCATGGCAATCGCTAAATTTTCATGAGCTTCTCTGGAAATAGATCCGTAAGACATCGCACCCGTTTTAAAGCGCTTAACAATCTCTGTCCATGGTTCTACCTCTTCGAGGGGAATTGGGTTTAAATTATCAAATTCGAATAAACCACGAATGGTCATTAAGTTTTCAGACTGCTCATTAATGGTGTTAGAATAGACATCGTAACTCTTTTGGTCACTCAATCTAACCGCTTGTTGCAATTTGGCAACTGTTGTTGGGTTAAACAAGTGCTTTTCACCATTACGTCTCCATCTGTAATCGCCTCCAATGTTTAATCCCAGGCGTTTGTCGATGGCATTATCTGGATAGGCTTGTTTATAACGTTCGTTAATTTCTCTTTCAATTTCATAAAGCCCAATACCTTCAATTCTTGAGGCTGTATAAGGGAAATATTTGTCTACAAATTGAGAGTTGAAACCAACAATTTCAAATATCTGAGAACCTCGGTACGAGTGTAGCGTTGAGATTCCAATTTTGTTCATGATTTTGAGTAAGCCCTTACCAATGGCTTTATTGAAGTTGTCTACTGCTTTATCCTCATTCATATTGGTGATAAAGCCTTCTTTCACCTGCATTCTAATAATTTCGTTAACCATATATGGGTTGATGGCTGAAGCACCGTATCCAAATAAGGTAGCAAAATGATGAGGTTCACGAGGCTCTGCAGATTCAATAATAATATCAAAGTAAGAACGCTTACGTAAACGGTTCATTTGATGATTTACATACGAACATGCCAGTAAAGCAGGGATTGGAGCGAAGTCTTGATTAACACCTCTATCAGATAGGATGATAATGTTTGTTTTTCGCTCTAGTGCTTTTTCAACTTGTTTGATAATGTCTTCTAAAGCATCTTCCAGACCATTTAATCCTTGAGATTTCGGATAAAGCATATGAATCGTTTCAGCCTTAAAACTCTCAACTTGAATGGTTCTTATTTTTTCTAAATCGGCATTAGAAATAACAGGATTTTGAATTCTTAGTTTTCTACACTGTCGTTCTGTAATACTGAATATGTTTCGGTCTTTACCTAGATTTAGGCTAATATCGGTTACAATTTCTTCGCGAATTCCATCTAATGGCGGATTGGTTACTTGCGCGAATAATTGTTTAAAGTAATTTGAAATGAGTTGAGGTCGGTCTGATAACACTGCTAATGGTGTATCAATACCCATAGAACCAAGAGCTTCTTTAGCATTTAGCGCCATTGGCGTGATCACCTCCTGAATGTCTTCGAATGTATAGTTGAATAAGCGTTGTCTTGTTTTTATATCGATGGTCTCAATTGGACAAGTTTCGCTTGTATACGGAACGTCTTTAAGATGTAATCTTGTTTTGTCCAGCCATGTTTTATAAGGTCTTTCAGAAACAATTTTACTTTTAATTTCTTCATCTTCGATAATACGACCTTTGTTCATGTCTACCAGGAACATTTTTCCGGGTTCTAAACGACCGTGCTTTTCAATATCTTCTGGCTCTAAATCTACGACTCCAATTTCTGAAGACATGATTAATTTGCCACTTTTTGTAACGGTATATCTGGATGGCCTTAGTCCGTTTCTATCTAATAAAGCACCAATGTAGTCTCCATCTGTAAATGGTACAGAAGCAGGACCATCCCAAGGTTCCATAATACAGCAGTTGTATTCATAAAAGGCCTTTCTTTCCTCAGACATGGTGTTGTGTTTTTCCCATGCTTCAGGAATCATCATCATCATAATTTCAGGTAACGATCTTCCGGTATGTGTTAATAATTCAACCACCATATCCATAGAGGCAGAATCTGATTTACCTGGTAATATGATTGGAAATAACTTATCTATTTGAGGCCCAAAAACATCACTTTTCATGATCTCTTCCCGAACACGCATTCTACTTACATTGCCACGAAGGGTGTTGATTTCTCCGTTTTGACACATAAAACGAAAGGGTTGTGCCAAATCCCAGGTAGGCATTGTATTTGTTGAGAAACGTTGGTGTACCAGTGCTAGACGAGTTACCAGATCCTTTTGTTGTAAATCGGTATAATACGGGCCAATATCTTCTGGCATAATAATACCTTTGTAGATAAGCGTTGTCGTGGATAAACTTGGCACGTAAAAATAGTCACTTTCTGAAATTTTAGAATGTCTTATCGCATGTTCTGCAATTTTACGTGCGGCGTATAGTTTAGCTTTAAAGTCTGCTTCAGAAATGGCTTCTGTTTTTTTAACAAAAAGCTGTTCGATTTTAGGTTCCGATGCTAAAGCAATTTCACCCAATTGCGTGGAGTCTACAGGAACTTCGCGCCATCCTAATATGGCAAGCCCTTGAGCTTTTATTTCACGCTCAAAAGTGTCTTTACAATAGGTATATTGATTTGATGTTTTTGGTAAAAAAACCATACCTACAGCATAATCTCTTTGAGGGGGGAGATCGAAGTCGCAAACTCGCTTAAAATAATCGTGAGGGATATCAATCAATAAACCAGCACCATCACCAGTTTTTCCATCGGCACTTACACCACCACGATGCTCCAATTTAACTAGAATCTCCAGGGCATCATGAATAATCTGGTTGGTTTTTTCTCCGTTAAGATTACAGATAAAACCCGCACCACAGTTTTCATGCTCAAATTCTGGTGTATATAGTCCTTGTTTCTTCAGCATAATCAGCAAATTTTGGATTAAAAAATGAGTTGAAAAGCTAAGATATGCACTAAGATTCGAATTACAATAGAGGCTATTTCATTATTCCGATTATAGAAATGAAGTTGACATAAAAATAATTATATAATAATATTAGTCTGATTTTTTAATAAATATTCAATCACCATTTTTTTGGTAATAAATAAAAATATCTGAATTAATAACAAGAAAAAATGCAATTACTGAAAATAACATCATAAAATAACTGAAAATATTGACAATCATTCAAATAATTGAGTTGTTAAAAACTCAAAATTCTTCTTTTTTAGAATAATACCCTCAAAAAAATAGGGTAAAAAATTAAATATCATCAAAAATGAATCGTATACCCCTGTTTTTTATGGGGTATATGCTTTTTTTGTATAGATTAGCCGCATTAATTCAAAATAACACAAAGATCAATAACTTAAAAAGGAAACAATTATGAGAAAATTAATTACGCTTTCAATGCTTTTTATGGCGACAGCTTTATTTGCTCAAGAAGAAGAAACAAAAAAGAAAGTGAACGTAAGCGGGACAGTTGATGCTTATTACAAGACAAACATAACCTCTACAGATCAAGCTATTTTTGGTGGTGCTAATGATGAATTCCAGTCTTTTGGTACATCATTCGCAAACGAAACTGGTTTTGCATTGGGTATGGCAAACATTATTGCGAGCTATGACGGTGAAAAAACAGGGGTAGTTGCAGATGTGGTTTTTGGACCAAGAGGTAACGATGCCATTACAGGAAATAATATTAATCAATTATATGCTTACTGGAATGTGTCTGATGCTACAACGTTAACTTTAGGTCGTTTTAATACCTACCTGGGATACGAGGTTATTTCGCCAGCTGCGAATTTTAACTACAGTACATCTTACTTATTTTCTAACGGACCTTTCTCTCACGTAGGTTTAAAAGCTGATTTTTCTTTATCTGATGATTTTAGCTTAATGTTAGCCGTTATGAATGCTACTGATATTGATAGCAATACAACAGGAGATTATGCTTTAGGAGCTCAATTAGGGTATAAAGGACAGTTTTTAAACTTCTATTATGATTCTGGAATCAAATTAGGATTTGAAGTTGATTATACCGGAGGTTTCGATTTATCTGAAGATTTCTTCTTAGGAATTAATGGAGCTTATGCAGATAATGATGGTAATGGGTTTTACGGAGCTGCACTTTATCCACAACTTGCTACGTCTGATGACTTTTCAATTGGTTTAAGAGGTGAGTATTTTGCCGAGTTAGGAGATAACGGATTATTTGCAGGAAGCGAAGATGATAGTGTATTTGCTGTGACTTTAACAGGAAGCTATACGGTAGAGAACCTTATAATCAAGCCTGAATTACGTTTAGACAGTAACTCTGAAGAAGTATATGTAGATTCAGATCTACAAGCTACAAAGAGCTTAGCTGCTTTTACGTTGGCTGCGATTTATTCTTTCTAAACCATTAACTAAACATAAAATCATGAAGAAAATTGAAGCAATCATTAGAAAATCAAAATATCGTGTCGTTAAAGAGGCGTTACACGATGTGGGAGTGAACTTTTTCTCTTACTGGGATGTTACCGGTTTAGGAAATGAAAAAGAAGGTCATGTGTATAGAGGAGTCTCTTATAGCACAAGCGATATTCAACGTAGATATTTATCGATAGTTGTGAATGATGATTTTGAAGAGGTAACTGTTAAGGCTATTCTCGATTCTGCTGCTACCGGTGAGGTTGGAGATGGGAAAATATTCGTATCGGATATTTCAGAATGCTACAGAATACGTACAGGGGAGAAAGGTGGAGACACTTTAAAATAATTAATCATCGTCTAAAAAATATATATAATTATGGAAGGTTTATTTACAGCTAATAATGTATGGATGATGGTCTGTACAGCACTCGTTTTCTTCATGCATACAGGTTTTGCGTTTTTAGAAATTGGGTTAACAAGACAAAAGAATACCATCAACATTTTATTTAAGAACATTTTTATCATCACCGTTGGTCTTTTATTATACTACATATTAGGATTCAACTTGATGTACCCTGGATTTGGAGAAGAATCTGCAGGATTTTTTGAATTTGCTGGATTTGGAATTGCTCCACCGGAAAATGGAATGACACCAGAATATGCTGATGGTGGTTATACATGGTGGACAGATTTCTTGTTCCAAGGGATGTTTGCCGCAACTGCAGCTACCATTGTATCGGGAGCCGTTGCCGAGCGTATTAAAATTGGACCATTTATGGTGTTTGTGGTACTATATGTTGGTTTTATCTACCCTTGGGCCGGATCATGGAAATGGGGAGCTGGATTCTTAGATATGAGAGAAACTCCTTTTTATGATTTTGCAGGTTCTACATTAGTGCATTCTGTTGGAGGATGGGCTGCATTAGTAGCGGTTTGGTTACTAGGTGCAAGAATTGGGAAATTTAAAGACGGTAAAGCGCAAGCTATACCAGGACATAACATTCCATTGGCGACTGCCGGAGTATTAGTGCTTTGGTTAGGATGGTTCGGATTTAATGGAGGTTCTGTACTTTCTGCAGATCCAGAAGCAACGTCTTTAACTTTAGTAACAACATGTTTAGCAGCAGCGGCAGGTGGTGTAGTTTCTGCCTTAGTATCTTTCTTAAGATATAAGAACTTGGATTTAACCATGTTCTTAAATGGTATCTTAGGTGGATTAGTTGGTATTACTGCCGGAGCAGATCAAATGAGTCCTGAGGATGCTATTATAATTGGAGCAATTGCTGGAGCATTAATCGTATTCGCTGTTAGTTTTGTTGATAGATTGAGATTAGATGATCCTGTTGGAGCGATTGCGGTTCACTTAATATGTGGTATCTGGGGAACTCTTGCAGTGGGTATCTTTGGAAAGTTGGCTGGATTAGATCAATTTATTAGTCAGTTAGTTGGTATCGCATCTTATGCAGCGGTATGTATTATATCATCATTCTTGATTCTCTTTACATTGAAGAAAACTGTTGGAATACGAGTTTCTGAAAAAGAAGAATTAGAAGGGCTTGACGGTCATGAGCATGGGATGGGTGCTTATGCTGATTTTAGAATGAATGAGCATTAAGAGTTTTACTTAAGTGTATAATATATTAAGGTAATAATTAGTTTAGAATAAAAAGGGTGTCTTATTGAAGGCGCCCTTTTTATTAGTCAAAATTGTCTCGTGCTTTTTTCTTGTTTTATTAATGCTGTCATTTTATAACCATTAGGATGGTATGTTTTTTGTAAAACATATAAATGTGCGACTATGATATTGTAATATGTTTAAACCCACCTGTTGTGCTTCGATCGAGATAAAAAATAGTGTCGGGTAAATGAGGTGTTCGAAATAAAGGAAGAGGTCTTTCCCAATTAAACGGATTTGGTTGGGTGGTCTTATGACTTGATTTAGCTTTTTAGAACAGGTGTTACAAACCTTTTTTACGATGATGGTGGTGTCACCCTGTATATCAATAGGAATTTCGTTTATATTAAAGACTCCTATTTTTCAGGAATAATAAAAAAAATTGCATCTCCTTGTTTGTATCATAACGATATTTCTTGTGTCGTTTCAAACGCCTACCTTCCTGATCAGGAAGTTTGGGGTTTCATGGTTTTGATATTCAGTGGTTTGTGTGTTAGTCCTGAAACAAGTTCAGATTGATAGCATTTAACTATGACAAATTATGGACAATCGGATAAAAAAGTAAAGCCTTCGGTTATCGAAGGCTTTACTTTTTTATTATTTATGGATAGGTTTAAGCCGAATTTCTACTGGCATTAATATTACCAAATAGTGAACGGGTTACTATCTTCTCAAAAATTCGTATTTGTTCTTCGTCTCTTATCTCTTCTTTTTCGAGTTCCTGAACCTTTTTAAGCGCATACTGCTGTATGGTTAGTAATGGTAGAACGATAGATTCTCTTACCTCAATAGAAGCTTTTCCTGAAAGCTCGTTTTCCATTAAATTCTCGTAACCGGTAAGCTTTAAAAGCAGACGTTTTGTAGTGATGTATTCTTCATGAATAATATCCCAGAATTCACCAAATTCGGCATCTTTAGACATGTACTTGGTTAAATCGAAGAATGATTTCGACAAGGACATCATACTGTTTTCTATTAGGGTCTTAAAGAATTTCGAGTTATTGTAAAGTTGTACAACCTTATCAAATGCGTTGTTGTCCTCGTAAACCTTTAAGGCTGTTCCAACACCAAAGAAACCAGGTACATTCTGTTTTAACTGGCTCCAGGAACCAACAAACGGAATCGCTCTTAAATCTGAAAATACCAATTTGTTAGAATTAGATCGTTTAGATGGTCTACTTCCAATATTGGTTTTAGCATAGTACTTTAAGGTACTCATCCTTTCCAAATACGGAATAAACATGGCATGACCTTTAAAGTCTTTATAGGTTTTATAACTCTTTTCAGCCAAATCATCCATAACAGCTTTGTCCTCTGGAGACATCGCTTTGTTTTTATCTAAACGGTTCGAAACACCCGAACTAATAAGTTGTTCCAAATTGTATCGAGACGAATCTAGTGTTCCAAAATTAGAGCTAATGGTTTGACCTTGAATAGTTAATTGTACTTCCTTATCTTCAATGGTTGGACCCAATGAAGAATAGAATTGATGTGTCTTACCACCACCTCTAGCTGGTGGTCCACCACGACCATCAAAGAAAATAGCAGTAATATCATATTTTCTGGACATCTCGGTAAGCAACTCTTTTGCTTTAAAGATTCCCCAATTGGCCATTAAATACCCGCCATCTTTGGTTCCGTCTGAGAACCCTAACATGATGGTTTGCTTATTTCCACGACTTTTTAAATGCGACATATAGGCTGGGTTGGTATATAATTGTTCCATGACGGCCGGGGCATTTTCTAAATCAGTAATCGTTTCAAAAAGTGGTACAACATCAACTGTTAACGCGTCTTTGAAGGCAACAAGTTTAAGCATGGTGAATAGCTGCATCACATTTAAAGCCGTTTGATTATTGCTTATAATGTATCTGTTTGCACCCTGTTCGCCATTGGTTTCTTGAATCTCTTTAATCACCTCAATAGTTCTTAAGGTGTTAGAAGTCATTTCATCCTCAAAAGCATTAATGTCTACTGTCCCATCGGTTAATTTCGATAGTATGTCGAATTGTTCGTCTTCTGAGAGGTCATGGTAGTTGTTCGGAATAGAAGAATTCCCCGTTTTAATCAATTGATCAATAACATTCGTGAAAACCGAATGGTGAATTCTACTGTCTTGTCTTATGTCCAGGGTTGCAAAATAATAACGGAAAATTCGTATTCTGTTTATTAACTTGTTTATGTCATCGACATACAAAGATTGATGCTCATCTACAATATGATCTCTAATGCTTAACAACTCAAGAATAAGTTCTTTAGATGTTATGGTTTCCTTGGCATTTAAATTAACACTATAGTTATATAAAATAGTTTCTAGTCTAATAATACGATCCTCTACACCTCTAAACGTAAGCTTGCGTCTTAGTTGTTTAAGATCGGAGTAATACTTTTTTAGGATAGATTGCTTTAGTTTTCTTGAAACTTTTAATGTGGTGTCTGGTTTAACAAATGGGTTCCCGTCACGGTCACCACCTGGCCAAAAACCAATATTTATAATTTCGTTATGTTTTTTACCGTCGTCATAAATATTTTGTTGAATGTAATTGTAAATGTCACCAAACGATTGATAAAATACGTTTTCCAAATACCATATTAAGCTTTTCGCTTCATGATAAGGTGTTGGTTTTTCACGTTTGAAGAACGGTGTTTTTCCTAACTGACCAAATAAATTGTTGATGCTAGACAGGTTATTTTCCTTAATGGCTTCGGTTAAATCGGTAATAATTCCTAAAACAGACCCCGGGTAAAACTGTGTGGGGTGTGCTGTTAGAACAATACGTACCTTAAACTCTTCAAGGTAGGCTTTTAATTCCTCTAAAGTGTTCTCTGATGTTGCAGTTTCTTTAAGGTTTCTTAAGGTGCCAATGCCTTCCATGTTATTCACAACAGGGAACGCCGCATCTTCAATAGCATCAAATAATACGACTTGTCTCTCAATATATTGAATAAAACGAAACAGTAAATTTATTTGACTCTCCTTGGAGCGTCTACCCTGGTATTTTTTAAAGAATGTATCCACAATTTTAGTGGGATCATCGCCATTGGCAAATCCTTTTACACAGGTTTCATGAAATAAAGGAAGTAATATTCCGGTTTTTGTAATCGTATCAAAAGGTAATGTCATAAATATACTGTTGTATATCTGATATTTTGACAAAACATTTTGTTTAAATCGTATCAATTTAGGCTCTACCGACATAGTTTCGTTCTGTTGAAAATTAAGCATAAAAGTAGTGAAGCTTTTGTTAAAGCTAGCAGGCCAGATAAAGATTTATTGATTTCTTTAGATAGGTGAATTCTCGTTGTGAATAATTAAAAAAAAACACGACTTCATCGGAATCTTTTTAATTGAAAAATGGTGTTAATTATCTATAATTCTTAAGTCTTTGTTCTTTTAAGAGGTATGATAAAAGTCATGTTAGAGAATTTGATTAAACAATACCTTCGGTGTTTCATAACATTTAAGGACATAGATAATAAAAGATAAATAAATGGAAAAATTACATTCATTTCATATTCCGGTAATGGGTATTGGTTTTACAATAGACACCCCATTAAAAGTAGCCCAATATGGGATGGACTCCGTTATTTCTCTGGTAGATGATATTTTGCTGGAGAAATTAAGAAAGATGTATAGTGAGAAATTCGAAATCCCATACAAAGAAATTACAGATCAGGTAGATGATTTTAGGGCAAAGCGAATTACCTCATATCTCAATTTAATAAGTGATCTGGCCGATAGAAAGTTTGAATCATTAAAACATGTAACTGCCGAAAAAAGTGATGAGCTTAAGGCTTATGTTACGATGCTTCCAGATAGTTCCAGAATAAAAAATGAATTCAAAAAGTTAACGTCGAAAGCGTTTAATTTTGCTGAAATTAAGAAGTGGACTTTGAGCAATTTGTCTATGGGGGCTATCGATGTGAACATTATGACCAAAGTAGATAAGGATAACTACAAGAACAATGAAAAATTACCAGTAGAATACAATGACGCACATGCAGCTCTGAGGGGGTTTGTAAACAGTAAACTCAATTCTTCTGTCGTGCTTTCGGCAGGAATGAATCCTAAGCTGTATGGTTATATGGGGGAGTTTGATGATTTTTATCCGGATTCAGATGGCACATTTAAAAAGAAAATCATTTTAAAAGTTAGCGATTATAAATCGGCTTTAATTCAAGGGAAGTTTTTGGCAAAGAAGGGGCTGTGGGTATCTGAATACAGAATTGAATCGGGGTTAAATTGCGGGGGACATGCATTTGCGACTCATGGATATCTCCTGGGGCCTGTTTTGGCTGAGTTTAAAGAAAAACGAGAAATGCTGAGAAGTTCTATTCAGGATATATTGAACAAAGCATTAATACATAAGGAGCGTGCTGTTCCTAAAAAGACTTTAACCATAAAAGTTTCTGCACAGGGTGGGGTTGGAACTCGTGAGGAACACGAGTTTTTAATAAACGAATATCAATTAGACTCTGTGGGTTGGGGAACACCATTTTTATTGGTTCCGGAAGCCACTACGGTCGATGAAAAAACCTTGAATAAGTTGGTTGTTGCCAAAGAAGAGGACTTGTATTTAAGTGATATCTCACCTTTGGGTGTTCCGTTTAACAATCTTAGAGGCAATACTAAAGATGATGAAAAGGAATCGTTTATTAACAAAGGAAGACCGGGAAGTGCCTGCCCCAAAAAGTTCGTAGCTTTGAATAAAGAGTTTAAAGAACAGGGTATATGCACGGCTTCACGCGAATACCAGCACTTAAAAATAAAGGCATTGGAAAAACAAGGCTTGTCTCGTGAAGACTATCAGAATGAGTTTAATAAAATAATAGAAAAATCCTGTACTTGTGTGGGGCTAGGAACTTCGGCTTTGTTGGCTTACAATTTAAATACTAAAGTAGAGGGAGAAGGTGTTTCTATTTGCCCAGGTCCCAATATGGCCTATTATTCCAATATTATGAGTCTAAAGGATATTACCGATCATATTTATGGCAGAGCCAATATGCTCTCAAGACCCGATAGACCAAATATCTTCATTAAGGAATTGCATATTTATATCGATTTTTTAAAGCATAAATTAAACGACGTGAAAAAGACTATAACTGGAAAGGATGAAAAATATTTATGGACGTTCACTAACAATCTAAAAGCGGGTATCTCTTATTATAAAACCTTGTTTTTCGAGTTAAAGCATAGCTTTACAGATGTTAAGGAGCATGTTTTAAATGAATTAGATAGCAGTGAAAACGCCTTGAATTTAATCGCGCATGAGATTGAAAGTTTGTCTGTTACCAGTTAAGACCGTAAAATGAGTTAGTTTTTTGTGTTATTGTATTCCGTTTTTACAAAATATTAAGGTGTTTGTTTGTATTCGATTCTTATTTAAAGTGATTTTTTTGAATATGCTTAATTTCTTCTTAAATTTTAGGCCCGGGGGATTTTCAATACAATTTTAATTAAGATATTTGCAAAAATATAGATGTAGCAAAGTGTAAGACTTTTAGCTACATATTGAATGCTAACAACATGGATTTAGTAAAAGAAATAAAACGTCTTAAAGAAGAGAAGAATGCTGTAATTCTGGCTCATTATTATCAGGTTGCCGAAATACAGGATATTGCTGATTATGTCGGAGATAGTTTAGGGCTTTCACAAAAAGCGGCCGAAACGGATGCAGATATTATTGTATTTGCAGGCGTGCATTTTATGGCAGAAACGGCTAAAATCTTAAATCCGACTAAAACAGTTGTATTGCCCGATTTAAATGCGGGCTGTTCCCTTGCAGATTCTTGTCCACCAGAAAGTTTTGAGGCTTTTACGAAAGCACATCCAGATCACGTTGTGATTACTTATGTGAACTGTTCGGCAGAAATTAAAGCATTAAGTGATATTGTTTGTACGTCGTCTAATGCTTTAAAAATTGTTGAATCTGTTCCTAAGGACACACCTATTATTTTTGCACCAGATAAAAACCTGGGTAAATATGTCATCAAGGAGACGGGAAGAGATATGTTACTTTGGGATGGTAGTTGCATTGTGCACGAGGCCTTTTCCATGGATAAGTTAATTGAACTTCACAAAAAATACCCAGATTATAAGATTATTGCACACCCGGAGTCCGAAGAACATATTTTAGACACGGCAACTTATGTTGGGTCCACCTCTGGTATGATAAATTATGTAAAAGAACATCAGGAAGAGAAATTTATTATAGCTACTGAAGCCGGGATTTTACATAAAATGCAACAAGAAATGCCATATACCGAATTGGTGCCTGCACCAGCCGTAGAGGATAATACCTGTGCGTGTAGTGAATGTCATTTCATGAAAATGAACACCATGCAAAAACTGTATGATTGTTTGTTAAATGAATCCCCTCAAATTGAAGTCCCAGAAGATGTTAGAAAAAAAGCATTGCTACCTATAGAGCGTATGCTGGAATTATCTAAATAAATATATGCTCTCAACAGATTATTTAGTTATTGGATCGGGGATAGCCGGTTTAACCTTTGCGGTTAAAATTGCAGAAAAGTTTCCCGATAGAACCGTTGTCATTGTTACTAAAGCCAACGAAGATGAGTCTAATACTAAATATGCTCAAGGGGGTGTAGCCGTTGTTCTTGATAAAGAACAGGATTCTTTTAAAAAACATATCAATGACACCCTTATCGCGGGAGATGGCTTATGCAATGAAGAGGTTGTGAAATTGGTTGTTAAAGAAGGACCAAAGCGATTGAAAGAACTATTGCTTTGGGGGGCCAACTTTGATGTTAATGACAGCGGAAAATTTGATTTAGGAAAAGAAGGCGGACATTCAGAATACCGTGTAGTGCATCATAAAGATATTACCGGGTATGAGATAGAACGTGCACTGCTAGAGCGTACACGTCAGTTACCAAATATTACAATTCTTCCCCATCATTTCGCCATAGATTTGGTTACGAATCACCATATTAAAGACTGTAAGTTTGAAGATTTAACCTGTTTTGGAGCTTATGTGCTCAATCAAAATACAGGAGATATTTTTGTTGTTAAAGCAAACAGTACGTTGTTGGCGTCGGGCGGAATAGGATGTGTTTACGGACATACCACGAACCCGGTTATTGCAACCGGAGATGGTATTGCTATGGCCTATAGAGCTAAGGCTCGTATTAAGGATATGGAATTTGTTCAGTTCCACCCAACGGCATTGTACGAGGAGAAAGGAGAGTCCTCGTTTTTAATTTCTGAGGCGGTTAGAGGTTTTGGTGCTTACCTAAGAAACAAAAAGGGTTATCGTTTTATGCCCGATTATGATGAGCGTGCCGAACTGGCGTCAAGAGATATTGTGTCACAAAGTATAGATAGCGAACTAAAGAAGACGGGAGACCCACATGTGTATTTAGACTGCACACATTTAGATATAGAGGCTTTTAAAAATCACTTTCCTAATATTTACAAAAAATGCCTGGAGCATCATATAAATATCGAAACGGATTGGATTCCGGTAATTCCGGCATCTCATTATTTATGTGGTGGAATTAAGGTGACTAAAAAAGGGAAAACCACCATAGATAATTTGTTTGCTTGTGGGGAATGTTCCAGAACTGGACTTCATGGAGCGAACAGACTGGCATCAAACTCTTTACTGGAAGCTTTAGTTTATGCTCATAATATTTTTAAACATCACACTAAAAAGGATTATCATGCTTTAGATATTGATATTCCCGATTGGAACGATGAAGGAACGGTTATTCCCGAAGAGCACATCCTAATACAGCATAATTTAAAACAGTTGCAAGCTCTTATGCGTAATTATGTGGGTATTGTTAGAAGTGATAAACGTTTAAAACGAGCAATTAAGCGCCTGGATTTAATTTACAATGAGGTTGAAGATCTTTATAAAGAATCAAAAATAACAACGACACTTTGTGAGTTACGTAATATGATAAACGTATCTCACTTAATTATAAGACAGTCTTTAGATCGGAAAAAGAATAAGGGTGGCTATTTTAATGTGGATAATGTTAAGACGTAATTAAGGGCATCATTCATCTTTAAAAAGCACTTGATTTTTTGTTGGTTCTAATTGGTATGATTTTAAACCAAGATATAAAAACCATAATCCGACAGTAAATCGAGTTTAATGCCGAATTATAGTTTTGAAAATACTTAATAAGTGTTGTAATTCTTCAAAAATGTTGTTCTGTTATTTTCCCAGCATCAAGAGTTCATTACAAACAATTTCAGTAATATATCTTTTATTGCCATTTTTGTCGTCATAACTGCGTGATGTCAGTTTTCCTTCAATGGCAATTTCCTTTCCTTTCGTAACATATTTCTCAATAATTTGAGCCGTTTTTCCCCAGGCTACAATGTTGTGCCATTGCGTATCCGTGATTTTTTCGCCATCGCTGTTGGTGTAGTTTTCGTTGGTTGCCATAGTGAATTTGGCCAATGTCCTACCAGATTCTAAATTTACGATTTCGGGATCGTTTCCTAAGTTACCAATCAACTGTACTTTGTTTCTAAGTGCGTTCATAATTTTTAATTTAATGGTTAAACAGTTAATACTTTGTCCTGAACTCGTTTCAGGATCTTTTAAATTTCTGGTCAAAGTCTTTAAGTACTAGTGTGCTACAAACTTCAACACTGCAAATATGAAATAGCTTGCAAAAGTTATTCGGTACTTACTCATTTAAATTCGTTTGTAAACGTTTGTAGTCGTTTGTAAATGATATGAGAATGGCACACATTGGAAGCTATATACAATAAGGGACAAGCAAACATGGTAATTTAATTTCGCTAGAAAAAGCGATTTTTTTGTGAAGTCGGACCTTTAATTCACGATTTATGTTATACCCTTCGGAATATCAAAGCGTTAGCATTTTGCCGAATAAATCAAATCTGAGGTAATTCAATCAAATAGCGTGTCGCACTCACCAATAGTTACCCAGTTGGGCATACTCCTAGAATACGTCTGAAAACGGTACTATTCCTTTTCTTTAGGCTTAGGAACGGAAGCCTTTAATACGTCATTTAAAGATGTGTTTATCTTTAGTTTTTCTTCGTATTGTTTTGCTCTTTCTTTAGGCTCTTTTTCTTTGTTCATAACTTTAAACTATGCCGTTTGAATAGTTTCAGAAGAATAAATGAGTCGTGTGCTAACTTTAGTAATAAGTCTATCTATTTTTTCTAATTGAGCTTTAAATATTGCCATTACAACAATAGCTATTAAAGGTAAGATTAAATACACAGCCCATCCTCCATTGTTAATTAATAAAGCCCTGTTACCGATATCTCCAATTTTAGTATTAATCTATTTTAAGTGATTCATTATCGGCTGTCTCAATCTAATTATTAATTATACAGATATAACTGACAATATTGATATGTGCAAATATTTCCGAATAATTTTGTGGTTTTGTAATATGACTACATATAAGGAAAGAAGAGAAAATCAATATAATTTCGTGCTAGTTAAAGACTGAATAGTATTAGGTACGTTTGGAAACCTAAGAAAGATTACAGAGTTTGTAAAAGATGATAACTTTCCAAGTTACTGGACGTTAGTTAGGAAGAAAGAGTTTCCAATTGAGTTTGGTAATTGCAAGATATTTAAGGCTAAGCATTATTGATTTATTCAGAAATAGAAGTTATTAATTTCTGAGTATAATCAATTATTTTTGATTCTTCGATGAGTTGTATTCGATCTATTTTTTCAAGTAGTTTAATAGAATGATCATACTCTTTGAACAATTCTTTTTTAGTTGGTCTACCTAATAATAAATCATATCTAAAGTTTTCTTTGGAAGCAACTGATTCCAAGTCTACAAATAGACCATAGTTTTCATGAGCTTTCCTTGCTATTGATCTTTGTTCTGATAAATCAAAATTAAGAGGCTTGATTAAGTTCAAGCTTCCATTTTGCCAAGCATATTTAAAATTGAATTCAGCTCCAGTGGTATTTTTTACCTTGTAATCTCTAAAGAAATTAGGTTTGTTACTTTTATCAACTTCTTTAACATGATTTTTTACATATTGATAAAACCTTTTTCCAATTTCATATTCTTTGTCAACTTTACTTTCTGAAGATTCGTATATATATGATTTAATGAGATAAGAAACAATATCTTCATCTTTTTTGTGATATTGAAAACTCTTAATTGATTTCTCAAACTGTAATGAGCTTCCATCGAAAGGCAAAAAATAATTGCTTATAAATAAGTCAAATGAATTATCAATTTCGGTATGAAAGATTTCATCAATTTTTTTATTCAGTAATTCTACTTTGGAATTGATTTCTCTCAAATAATTTTTCAAAGATTTTTCTGGAACATTAGAATAAATAGCTTTTAATCTTGATAACTTACCAGAATATTTGAAATAAAACCTCTTTTGTTCATTAAAATATACCAATAATCCAACATTTAGACTCTCACCTAAAAAAGCTGAGTGACTATATCTTAGAATACTGTATGTATATTTGTTATTCATTTATAAGAGTCTATCATTTAACGTGTTAATAACATGTGTGTTGTTTTTCTTTAACCATTTAAAATAATTAAAAAAATCTGATTTTCCTATATTTTTAATGTTAAAGTTATCTAAGTCAGCAAATATACTGTCAAAAATACTCAAATTGAAATTATTTATATTTAATTGGAATTCATCAAAAATTAGACCTTTTTTCTAATCTTTTTTAATTGGTCGTAAAAAACATGTTTTTTGCAAAAATAGGTAGAAAAAATATTCTTATAATTCATTTTAGAATTTATGAATTGAGCTGAATAGAAAGGGAATGTTTGCTCGTGGTCAATTAAAACAAAATCATTGTCATTGACCAGTAAATTCGGTTTATTTCTGAAGCCACCTCTATCTGTATTTAAAATTACATTATCAAAAGCAAATACGTTTTCTAAATCATAATCTTTCAAGAAGTTATTTTTTGTATTAGGATTGTAGATAAAGACTCCGTTTTTTAATTTACTACAAAACTTATATCCCGTATCTAAAATATCAATATACTTGTCGTCGAAAAAACCGGATAAATATTTATGGTCAAAATTTATTATACCATAGTCAGGAACCGGTAAATCAAACTCTTTGGCAATTTCAGCAACCAAAATTTCTTTAGCTACGGAAAATTCTTGTTTTACGTGTTGTCTTTTATAAAGTTTCAATACGTAGGGAGCTATATTCGAATTTTCGTCTTCTGCTTCAATAACTAAAGGGAAAGTACTCCCTCCTTCAAGTATTTTTTTTATTGAAACTAAGTTTAATTCTTTTATAGCCAATGAATTTAGATATTGTAATTGACGTGAAAAGTAGGAAAAATAATTAACTTTTCATTACAAAGACTGAGTAATTGATTATTTAGCATAATATAAATTCTTGAATCTTTAACTTACAGTTTAACCTATATTCGGAATAATCTTATATTTGATAAAACTAAATTTAAATGAACGTACGTATTCCTAGAGACGAAAATACACGCATAGAAGATTCACACGACATAGCCAGAATCATGCGTAAAATACTTCTAAGACAAAATAAACTACACAGGAAAAAGGAATACTTTTGGACGATTGGTCTAAGTACTAAAAATGATATTGAGTATATCGAACTTCTTACTATTGGCATACTAAATCAAAATAATATTGACCCCGTAGAAGTGTTTAATTTTGCTGTGGCTAAAAAGTGTAAGCGAATCATTATTTGCCATAATCACCCTTCCGGAGACGTCAAACCCAGCGAATCAGACAAACGAATCACACAAAAGATTAAGAAAGGTGCGGAAGTACTGAATATAGAACTGTTAGACCATCTTATTATTTGTGATAGTAAAGACTTCTATAGTTTGGCTGCTCATGGGTTGATTTAGTAACATTTATCGATAGTAGGATACTAATAGTTTACTATGCTAGACTCTATTAAGTGGTTTTTTCAATGATTTTCAAGGTTATACTTATTGTATCATCGTTGTTTTTATATGGTTACATATCTATTAAAATATTGATGCTTTTAAAAATACAAAACTACTTAAGCTCGAATAATGTAAAGATAGTAGCTGCGGTACTTACTATTGTTCTTTTCTATCTAACTGTATTTTTATGTAAATCATTTTTTAAAAAACTTAGCAAGAAAAATAACTAACCGCTAATTTGCTTTAGGATTTGTCCCTTATTGTATATAGTTGCCCACACATTTTATTTAGTTGAATGACTTAACAAATGATAATTTCAAAGCTATAGACAAAATTGAATTTAAAGAATATACAGGGAAACAAATAGGAACACAAATTCAATTTTATGATGCTGCTGAATGGAAAACGTACGATACAAGAGGCGAATTTATAATAGAAGATAAGGAAGAAATGGAAGTTGGGAATAAGATATCCGGAACGATAAATATGGAAGTTCTCAATGGAGGTGACATGGTATATAAATTAAGGGAATGAGTTTTATATCTAGTAATTTTAATCCTTTTATAAGCATGAAATTGAACACAATTAACTCTTAAAAAGGTCTCGTCCCATACAATATATACTTCCTACGATATAATAACAAGATTATGGTACTTTCAAATTTCATTGCACTGCGGTTATACGCATTCTAAACCCTATCTTTTTAAGGTTATTTCCTGAATTCTGAAGGTGATTTCCCAAATTCTTCAATATGAACTCTGGTAAAATATGCGGGGTCCTTAAACCCGGTTTGGTAGGCGACTTCTGAAATGGTTAATTCGCTTACCCTTAATAGGTCCTGTGCTTTTTTTAAGCGAACTTTGCGAATGAATTTAGTGGGAGACAGACCGGTTAGGTTTTTAATTTTTCTGTATAAATGTACCCGGCTAATATGCAGGTGCTCGGCCAATTGAGGCACACCAAACTCATCGTTGTCCATGTGTTTTTGGATCACTTGGATTACGGTATTCATAAAACTATCAATAGCATTGTTTTCTGATGTTACCAAAATCTCCCCACTTTGATATTTTTCCTGAAGTTTCTTTCTGGTTTTAATAAGATTGTCAACCCGAACCAATAATTCCTGGCGGTCGAAAGGTTTCGTAAGATAAGCATCGGCTCCCACTTTTAAACCTTCTAACTGATTTGTTTGCCCCGATTTTGCCGTTAATAAGATAATGGGGATATGATTTGTTGCTATGTTTTCCCGAATTTTAGCACTTAATTGAATCCCGTCGCATTCTGGCATCATAATATCTGAAATAACTAAATCCGGAATATGATTTTTGCATAATTCCCAGGCTGTTAAGCCGTTTTCGGCTTGTAGTGTAATAAAATCTGAGGATAAACAAAAGTGAATATACTCCCGTATTTCTTTATGGTCCTCAGCAATTAGAACAACAGGTGTTTCATTATCACCTGGTATAATAATATTTTTATGTTCTATGGCCGAATTTTCGTTTGATTTAGTCATTGGAGCTTTTAATGTAAATGTGGTTCCAATACCTTTTATACTGCTTACAGAAATGTTTCCTCCCATGATTTGAATTAGTTCTTTGGTTAGCGTAAGGCCTAGCCCAACACCCTCAGAGCCGTCGATGTTTTCCTTTGTAAAAGGATCAAATAAATTAAAAAGGAACGTTTCATTCATACCAATACCGGTGTCTTTTACCATGATTGTTATGGTCTGGTCTTGCTCTTCAAACACAATAGAAAACAAGACACGCCCTCCCAAAACATTATATTTTATGGCGTTGGAAACTAAATTGGTTGCTATTTTTCTCCATTTATCCTCATCGAATGAAAGATATAGGCTATCATGGGAGCTTGAAAAATTAAGCGTTATTTTGTCTTTTTCTGCCAATGAGGAAAAGGAATAGAAAAGATATCGTTGAAAAGTGATAAAATCACCATCGTTTACCCGTATTTCCAGTTGATTGTTTTGAGTTCTCGCTATTTCTAAAATCTGTTGTACCTGATTCGAAAGATGATTGGCTTGTTCTTCAATTTGAGATAAATGATTCTGAGTTCTTTTTCTAAATTTAGATGAGGTCTGGTCTCTTATTTGATCGGTTGCTCCTAAAATAACGGTTAAGGGTGTTCTAAATTCGTGGGCTATTTGATTAAACCATCGACTTTTAGCTTTAGAAAGGTCACTAACAAATTCTTTTTCACTTTTTGTTACCTTGATACTTAGTTGAATCTGATATGCAACGAATATTAGGGATAGAGTAAGAATACTATAAATAGCGTATGCAAGATTTGTTTTATACCAGGGAGGAATAACGATCACCTCAATAGGTTTGTAAGATATTTTCCAGTGACCTTGAAGCGTTGCCTTTACCAGTAATTTGAATGATCCTTTTGGTAAATTGGATAGTATTAAGTTGCCATTTTCTTGCGACGGAAGCCATTGGTTGTGATAACCTTCAAGCTTGAAATGATACCTTATTTTTTCATGTTTTTCAAAAGTTAATGTCTTAAATGAGAAGTTAATACTTTGGTCATCAGGAAAGATGGTTAGGGTATGGTCGTTTAGAGCATTTTTATTTGGAAACTTATAAACAGTTGAAGTGTCTGTCTTAAACTTGGTGTAAGATTCCCATATGATGTTAGGAGCCTCGATCTTTGAAGCAGTGAGTTGATCGGGATGAAAATATTGAATACCTGTTTCGCTACCTAGCCATAAAGAGCCGGCTTTATCCAGATACGCTGAACTAATTAACATAGAATTGTCATACAGACCATCGGTTGTCATGAAATGATCGATTTTTTTGGTGTGTACATCAAACGATAAAATACCATGGCTTACCGTGCTCAGCCATAATTTACCCTTTGCGTCGTTGGTAATAGTTAAAATTTTATCGTTTGGTACCTGGTCGTTCCTAACATACCTCTTAAAGGTTTCGTCCTTAATGTTAAAGCTGTTGAGTCCACCGTCTGTTCCTATCCACAATAAGCCGTTGTCATCTTGTTGTATAGATTGAATAAGGTTAGAACTAATGCTGTTCGGGTTGAGAAAGTCATGAGAATATTGTTCGTAGCTATGATGGTTTTCATCTATAATACTGCTAGCATTGGAAAACTTAAACAATCCTTTGCCAATACTTCCCACCCAAACGTTGTCAGATTTATCCAGATATAGGTCAAGAATACCAATATGCTTGTTAGAAAAATCGATTGAAAAATAACTCTGATCTTTTAAACTGTAAACAATTATATGACCCCATTGAGCGATCCATAGTCGTTGATTACGGTCTTCTATAATGCGCCAGCATATACCTGTAGAGAAATCAAGATTAGGAAAATAAATGTAAGACTTTTTGTTTGTGACTGGATCTATTTTTATTAAAGGAGACTGACCATTAGTATCGTTGTCCATGGTATATATAAAGGCATCACTTGCACAAATCATTGAAGTAACAACGTGTTCGTTTACGCGAATAGGAGGATTGATTTTGGTTTTGTCCCAAGAATAAATCCCATCAGATAAGGCGAACCACATGTTATTGCCACATTCTACAGTTTCCCTAACTTTCCCTAAATGTCCAAGAATAGGATGTCTAAATGATTTATGTTTTATAAGTTGAAATAAACCCTGGCTTGTACCCAACCAATAATTGTTTTCCTTATCCTGAAACATGCAATTGACTTTTATGCCCATAGGAAATGGACGATTCAACAACGTTTCAATGTCAATAACCTCTTGGTGAGTAAAATCGGGAGAAAATCTGTAAATTTTATGTCCGGAATTTACCCAAAAATAGTGCTCCCTATCCCTGAAAATAAAAGAAATATCTTGTTTATGAGTTTTGTAGGGGCTCTTGAAGCGTAGTTTTTGCCTTTGCCAAATACCATGGGATTTATGAGCAATATATAATCCTTTGTTTGTGTAAATCAGTGTACTGTCTGCAGTAATAGAAAAAATGTTTATGAGTTTTTGATCTTCAGGTATAGGTACCCTTTGTATAGTGTCGTGAACAACATGGTAGCATACACGGGCCTGTTTGTTCTTCATTGAATTAGGGATTCCTTTTCTTCCCAGAATGAGTTTTGAACCGCTTTTTGAAATACTAATATTAACAGACGCCCGGTTATAAAAACGTTTTAAGGTGCTATCTTTAGGGCGGTATCGAAAAGCTCCCGAAGCACAAGAAATCCACATATTTTTATTGTAGTCGGGGACAAGCTTATTAATTAATGATAAATCGGGCTTGAACGTGTCAAGCTTAACCTCTAAATCGGTAAATTTTTCTTTATAAGGATCTAAAATGGTTATACCGCCTCCAAGGGTACCAATGTATATGTTATGATCGTCTAATTGTGTTATACTACGAACCCAATTAGCTTTGAGTGCCGTGCTGTCTCCAGGAATGTATGTGAATATTTTAAAATATTGTCCATCAAATCGATTTAGTCCGTATTGAGTTCCAAGCCATAAGAAGCCATCCTTATCCTGAAAAATATTCGAGATCCAATTATTCGAAAGCCCATCATGAATATTGTAATGCTTAATATTATATGATGGAAAGTTCTGTGCCTGCAATGAAAAATAACCAATGAACATGAATATACTTGGAAATATTAATTTCTTGAGGGGACTCATAGGTTTTACGTAGTATAATTTGTGGTTTTATACTACGAATATACTGTATAATATGAATTTTATTACAATTAAAATCGGATAGACTATGGGAATCCTGGTTTTCTGAGCTTCTCTTTATTGGGTGGTATGATGCACAAGGTCATGCTCTTGGAACAAAATTATAGAAATCATTATACGTTTTAACGTGTTCTATTGAATCAGTTCATTATCAGAATAGTCTTATATTTGGTATGGACTTACCATTTCAAATAACTAACAAATATCAAATAATATGATTTATAATCTGGAACAAGCGATCGACATATTAGAACGCACCCCAAATACATTAAAAACAATGCTTTTAGGTTTATCGAAAGATTGGGTGTATTCTAACGAGGGCGAAGATACATGGAGTCCTTTTGATATTATTGGACATCTAATTCATGGAGAAAAAACAGATTGGATTAGGCGTTCGGAGCTTATTTTAAGTCATTCTGAAAACAAGATGTTCGACGCTTTCGATAGGTTTGCACAATTCGATAACTCTAAAGGAAAAACACTTGAGGTATTGCTAGAGGAATTTGCCGAATTGAGATCGGAAAATTTGGAAACCCTCAAGGGGTTCAATGTTACGACTTCAAAGTTGGACATGACCGGGTTACATCCTGAATTCGGAGTCGTCACACTAAGACAGCAATTAGCAACTTGGGTGACTCATGATTTAGCACATATGGCTCAAATAGCACGCGTTATGGCAAAACAATATAAAGAAGAGGTGGGCCCTTGGAAGGCTTATATTCCAATTTTGAATGCATAATTAACCTCTAAACACATAAAAAGACATGCCCATCGTAGAAATTATAAATCAAATAGAATATAACCGAGAGGTTTTTAAAAACCTGTTAATGTTCAAAACAGAAAAGGAGTTTTTATGGCGACCTAAACCTGAAAAATGGAATATATTGGAAATCGTATGTCATCTTGTGGATGAGGAACGAGATGATTTTAAAACACGGGTTAAGCATGCACTGGAAACTCCTACAAAGGAATTGGTGCCCATTGATCCAGAGGGGTGGGTAGAGCAAAGAGGGTATGCAAGTATGGCATATGATAAAACCCTTCGCGATTTCCTGGAAGAACGAAAGGCATCAGTGGAATGGTTAAGAAACTTGGTAGATGTCTCCTGGAATAACATAGTGATACATCCAGAATTGGGAGAACTGTCGGCGGAACAACTGTTAGCTAACTGGCTGGCTCATGATTATTTACATATTAGGCAAATTTTAAGATATCAATATCAATATTTAAATGCGTATTCAAATTTTGATTTATCTTACGCTGGTGATTGGTAAATTTTAAAACACGTGACATTTCATATAGAAACAGAACGGCTAATATTAAGAGACCTTCGCTTGAGCGATTTGAATGGAATGTTCGAATTGGATTCTAATGCAGCCGTACATAGGTATTTAGGAAATAAGCCAATAAAGACAAAAAAAGAGTCTAAGGCCATATTGGAAGGTATTATAGATCAATATCAAGAACGCGGTATTGGTAGATGGGCTGCTGTAGAAAAAGAATCAGGAAACTTTATTGGATGGTCTGGGTTAAGACTCAATACAGAGTATGTTATGAACGGGCATTCTAATTTTATAGATATTGGTTATAGATTAATACCTAGATACTGGGGAAAGGGATATGCAACAGAATCTGGATTTGCTGCATTAAATTATGCTTTTAATAGGATGCAATTAGATGTGGTTTATGGAATAACCGAAAAAGAAAACCAAGCCTCGCATAAGGCCTTGTTAAAGCTAGGTTTAAACTATGAAGAAGATTTTTTCTTTGAAAAAGAAGGTTTGCAATTGCGGTGGTATAAAATAGAAAGTAAATAATTATGGAGAAACAATGCCTGGAATGTGGGGATAAGATTGTAGGTAGAATAGATAAGAAATTCTGTAATGATGGTTGTCGAAACACCTACAATAACCGAGTGAATAAGGATAGCAAAAATTTAATTCGCAATACCAATAACAGACTGCGCAAAAATTATAGAATATTGGAAATGCTTAACCCAAGCCAAAAAACAAAAACATCCAGAGCTAAACTAGTCGCTGCTGGTTTCGATTTTAATTATTTTACCAGTATCTATACCACTAAGGCGGGAACGGTGTATTATTTTGTTTACGACCAGGGGTATTTACCTCTAGAGGGAGATTATTACGCTTTGGTAAAAAGAGAATAAAGGATTAGTTTATCATTCTAATCTGTTTTATTAATTCAGTAAGGTCTTGCTTCATTTTATCGTATTGAAATGTTATTTTCCGAACGCCACTATCGGTTCCCGCCACAGTTCCTATTTCGGCATCATCCAACACATCTTCGGCTATTGTAAAACTCTGTTTTTCTATTACAGGAGCTATATTTTCATTAACATCTATTACCGTAATTGTAATTTTAGCTGTTGCCTTTAATTCGTCGTCCGATACTTCAACGGTTATCGTATGGCTTTCTGTCGTTTCAAAATCTAGATGTTTCCCAACTGCCAGGTTTAAACCTCCTGCTTCTGAAACTTTGAATAAGTCATTGTCATTGGTTACCATGCCATAATTAAGAGTGTCTTCTTCTGGATTCGTAGCTTTTAGAGTTCTAATGGTTGCGTTGGTTAAGATAACATGTGTAAATTAGTTTGAGGTGAATAAAAAACTAAAATATGTCGAAAGCCTTATAGAAATTGTTAGAGCTATTACAATTGGAGGTATAGCAAAATGAGAAACATCGGATGCGCTAATAAATGGACATAATTATCTCATGCTAGCTATTTTTCTAGCAATTACAATCAGAAAATATTAATAATAAAACACGGATGCTATAAAGTAAGAAGAAAACAAGGTTTAATCTATTTCCAGTTTTGACCTTTTAACTTAAGTGCAGCTTTAAGAATGTCTTTTTGGCTTATTTGACCAATTAGTTTACCGTTTTCAACAATAGGAAAACGTCTTCTTTTAGAGTTGAGAAATTTATTAGCCGCATCAAAAATATTCATATTACCATCAATGGTTTCAACATTTTGTGCCATATGTTTTTCAACAATAGCGTTGTCCATTGGCATATTGTAATATCGGCTTTCACTAATTTGTTTAATACAATCACCTTCAGAGATAACACCTACCAATTCGTTTTTATCATTTACTACTGGTCCTCCAGATATTCTATGTTTTATTATGGCATCTATAACCTGTTCGATACTTTGCTGAGGTTTGAAAGTAATCAAATTTGTGGTCATATAGTCACTCACCTTTATTAGGGTGTCGGGAGTGGCTGTTGCCATTTTAGTTTTTTTCCGTGAACCTAGAAAACTCTTTATTCCCATAATTATTCAATTTAATCCTCTTAAATATAGTTAATTTTTTTGAATACCCCTAAAAGTAATTTTTTCATTTTAAGGGATTTAGTGAGGGACATTAATAGATATAATAATACTTAAAGCATGACTTTATGTAAAAACAAGGACTTAGATTGATAAAAAATAATTAGCATTCTTTTAAGAGATTACATGTTAATTTTTTATAGTTTTACGCGTCAAAATTAAACATTAGAGGCATGAAAAGATTTTTTGGATTGATTTTATTAGTAAGCAGCTTCGCTTTAAATGCTCAAAGTAACACAGATTTGGTGAAGCACTTTGAAGCATATTACAAACAAATGAAAGCTCAGGGAGATATACAAGGTATTATAAATGGGATGACACATTTAAATTTACTGGCACCATTGCAACAAAGAAAAGATACTTTGGCGTATTTGTATGCAAGTGAAGGCAGGTATATGCAAGCACTTAATACAATAGGTATAGAAAAAAGTGCCAGCGATTCAGATATTGCACTAGAGGTAAAAGCATTGTCTTTAAAGTCACTTAAACAAGTAGATTTGGCGATTGGCTTTTTCGATGAGATTTTTAAAAGAAAACCTAGTGCTGTTGTGGCATACGAGTTGGCAGAACTTAGCTTGCAAACTAAAAAAATGGCAGAAGCCGAGAAACACGTTGCTTATGGCTTAGCAAATGCTAAAGCCGATATGAAAAAAGCTTATTATGAAACTCAAACGCCATATGAGGTCTCTCTAAAAGCCGCTTTTATGTATTTAAATGCCTTAGTGGTATACAATAAAGATACCAAAGCAAATATTGATGCTGCTGTAGATATATTAGACGATACTTTAAAAACAGCACCTAATTTTAATTTGGTTCAGTTAACAAAAAATGAGTTATTAAGGCAAAAACAAGTTTTGCAGGAACAGGCGACGAAGAAATAATAACCAAATAATATTAATAAAGAAATCGTATCAAAAGCTAACAACTTAGATGCGATTTTTTTTAATCTAGCACTAACTTAGGGCTTTTCTATGTCCTGAGAGTCAAACTCTACCTTTTTATTAATTTGAAGATTTAAGCTGGAGAAGGCAACTAGAAAATCCTTAATAGTTGTCTTGAGTTCTTCTTTCGAGGTCGTGTCTAAATTATAAAGGCTTTTTAGTTTACCCAGTTTCGTTTCTAAAGCAATAATCCTTGCTAAAATGGAAGGCGATTTTACAGACGGGGGAATATTTATCTTAATTTCTTTTAAAAGCGCATTAATCGCCTCATCGTTATCCGAAAAAAAGCTTAAATCTGCTTTTTTTAGATTCATAATAACGTCATGTAATTGGTGATATTCTTTCCAATCTTTAACGGCATCTTCTGTTTTGATGTCGAGCGCATAATCCACATAATCGATTTTTGAGAGTTCTTTTTCAGTTACTTTCTCCTCTGGATGCTCTCCTGTGTTAACTTCGGTCCCAGTTTCCTCAGCTTTCTTACAAGCGAGAAAGATAATAAACAGGCTTAAAATACTTAATATTCTAATATGCATGGTGTTTCATTTAATAGAAGCTGTACAAAGATATGGCAATAGTTTTTTTTCTGTTTAAAATTGGTAATCAAATTAAAATTTTCTTTATTCGAGCATGATGAAGTGACGCACAAAAAGTTTAGCTACGTTTAATAAGAATCTAATTAATTGTATATTTGAAAAGTTCCCCTAATCATATAAAATATTATGTTGGAAAATTTTTGGTTTAACGTTCAATATGGTATCAATCACGTATTAGATATCAACGCTTACGATCACGTTTTATTTCTTATTGTTTTAACAGTACCTTATCTGTTTAAAGACTGGAAACGTGTTTTATTATTAGTGTCTATGTTTACTCTGGGGCATACGTTGTCACTAATTTTGGCAGCCTATGGTGCTATAAGTGTAAATGCCCATGTGGTTGAATTTTTAATTCCAATTACCATAATGGTCGTCGCTCTTTTTAATGTGTTTACCTCGGGTAAAGGCGCTCAAAAAGAGAAAGTAGGGATATTGTTTTTGTCAACATTATTTTTCGGATTGATACATGGCTTAGGCTTCGCTAGGGAATTTTACATGCTTCTGGGAGATTCCGATAATAAATTTGTTCTATTATTAGAATTCGCGCTGGGAATTGAAATCGCACAAATAATTATTGTATTCATCGTATTGTTTTTAAGTTATGTCGTGCAAACCATTTTTAGGTTTTCTAAGCGTGACTGGATTATGGTTATATCTGCCGTTGTTGTTGGTTTGGTAATTCCAATGATATTGAATAGTGACGTCTTCGGTAGGTAGATACTTTTTTAAATTGGTTCTTATTCGAATATAGACCGAAATCTCTTTAAACTTGTGATTTCCTAATTTTTTTAGGCGCTTATATCGAACTTTCTTAAAACTTTAACGAACTTGCGTTGTAATTGAAATACGAACCAAGTATCTTCGTTGTATTGTTTTATAAGAAGATATTGACGTAAATTCAGGTCGGTTGAAGCGTTAGCTAGACTAGGGGGTTACGAGGAAATACCATATATATTTAATGTCAGAAAACAAACAGCTTAAGTACGACAAAGCTTATTTGAGAATAGCAAAGGAGTGGGGGAAATTATCTTATTGTGAGCGCAGACAAGTTGGCGCGATTATTGTAAAGGATAGAATGATTATCTCGGACGGGTATAATGGAACCCCAACGGGTTTCGAAAATTTTTGTGAAGATGACGAAGGATACACAAAATGGTACGTGTTACATGCGGAGGCCAATGCTATTTTAAAAGTGGCGTCATCGACTCAGTCGTGTAAGGGAGCCACGTTGTATATTACCTTATCACCATGCAAAGAGTGTAGCAAGTTAATTCATCAGGCAGGAATAGTGAAAGTGGTGTATAACGAAGCATATAAAGATGATTCTGGGTTAAAATTCCTGAAAAAAGCCGGGATAGAACTTAAACAAATAGAAGATTTAAAGGCATAATGTCATTTCAAAAAAAATATCTACCATTTATTTTAGGCGTTGCTATAGCAACAGGCATTTTTATTGGCGGAAAGTTGGATTTTAGAGACTCGTCCGATAAGTTGTTTTCCACCAATAGTAAAAAGGATAAACTTAACAGGCTTATAGATTACATCGACTACGATTATGTTGACGATGTTAATACCGATAGTATCGTTGATGTTACAGTGAACGGTATTCTGGGTAATCTGGATCCGCATTCGGTATACATACCTAAAGAAGCTATGGAACGAGTTGCCGAAGAGATGAAAGGAGATTTTGTTGGTATTGGGGTTAGCTTTTACCCGTATAAAGATACCATTGCCGTTATAAGAGCTATTGAAGGAGGGCCTAGTGCGAAAGCTGGAATAAAAGGGGGAGATCGTATCCTTATGGCCGATGGTGATACGCTTTACGGTGATCGATTGAATGATGGCGAAATGGTAAAGAAGTTAAAAGGTCCTATTAATACCAAGGTAAATTTAAAGGTCTTTAGAAAGGGAGAACCGAAGCTTTTAAATTTTACAGTGAAGCGGGACAATATTCCTATAAAGAGTGTCGATGCCTCTTATATGTTAACTGAAAGTTTAGGATATATAAAGGTGAATCGATTTGCCGAGTCGACCTATAAAGAGTTTAAAGCTGGGTTGGACAAACTTTTAAGTCTTGGGGCTACAGAAGTTGCTCTTGATTTACGAAACAACCCAGGAGGTATATTGAGTATATCTGAGCAAATCGTGGATGAGTTTCTGGAAGATGATAAGCTAATTCTTTTTACTAAAAACAAGCGTGGCAATATAGAAAAGAGCTATGCTACCGGTAAAGGGGATTTTGAAAATGGACATGTATACGTCCTAATAGATGAAAATTCGGCATCGGCAAGTGAGATTGTTGCAGGAGCCTTGCAGGATAATGATAAAGGTACAATTGTGGGGCGTCGTTCCTATGGAAAAGGTTTGGTGCAGCGAGAAATGGATTTAGGAGATGGCAGTGCAGTACGATTAACGGTTTCTAGATATTATACGCCAACCGGACGTTCTATTCAGCGTTCCTATAAAAATGGAAATAGAGATTATTATGATGAGTACTTCGATAGATTAAGTAGTGGAGAGCTTTTGGATCCTGCTAAAATTAAAGTGGCCGATTCATTAAAATTTACGACACCTAAAGGTAAGGTGGTTTATGGAGGCGGAGGCATTATTCCCGATGTATTTGTGCCTATTGATAGTAGCATGCAAAATGAAACACTTACCTTTTTGCAAAGACGCGGTTTTATTGGGTATTTTATATTTGAAGAACTGGAAAAAGACCGAGCGATGTATGAAGGCATTTCAAGACAAGATTTTATTGATACTTTCGAGGTTGGCGACGATGTGGTTTTTGCCTTTCAGGACTATTTAAATGTACGTACCGACTCTAGAATTACTTTCGTAGCCTACCACGAAGAGGTTAAGCAGTATATTAAAGCTACATTGGCAGATCAGCTTTATGGGGCAGGGGCCTTTGAAGAAGTCTTCAATCAGCGTGATATTATGCTTGATGAGGTAATTAAGCTAAGTGATGGTAATAATGAGGATTGATTTAAACATCGATCTTATCATGAACCTTAGTGTCTTTCCCGCCATTCCAAAGTGTTAAAATATCTGTGGCAACATGAGCGCCACTGCCAGAGGCTATAGCGAACTGACTTCGCCATCCTGCAAGTGTACCCGCGACATATAAATGTTCTGCTACTAAATGATCGGTGTTTTTTAGCCAAATACGTTCCTTTTCTTTGGGAGACCTTGGGTGTGGTTCCATATAGCTCTCAAGACCTTTAATTTGCATTAAATTGGTGTAACCAACAGCAATAACTACAATTTTAGCTGTATATGTATTTTTGTTTGTTCTTATACTGAATAAACCCTCAGATTTTGATACGTCCAGAGTTTTTTCGCCTTCAATCGTATCAACATGAGGATATAATTTCACGAGCTGCTTTTTTCCACTTTCTAAAATAGAAGCCCCAGTCGTTTCAGGAGCCAGTCCTAATACGTTATTAAATAAAGCCGTTTGAAGGTGTGATGTTTTTTGGTGCGCAATAATACCAATATGCCTGTCTTTGGCAAATGCTTTGTTTTTTGCAGATCCCAAAACTAAAGCGCATGACAATCCTGCGGCTCCACCACCGATAATTAAAGCGTCGTACATTAATGGTGTTTTTTTACTTTTTGTTCAATGCGCTTCGATATTCTTAAAATGGTCATTAAAAGTATGGCACAAAGCGATGCGAGAACGGTTATTATTGCAATGATACTATCGTCTTCAAAGGGTGCGTTAAAATTTATTTTAGTGACATTGAAAATTATTAACCCCAGAGCAACAATGCTTATAATTATTGTTAGATTCTTCATGTTAAATTAAGTGTTTAGGTGAATTCAAATAGCGCTTTAATATTGTAAGCAAACAATTTAACCGCAATAGCCAGTAATATAACTCCGAAAATCTTGCGTATAATGTCGATGCCGTTTTGGCCAATAATACGCTCTATTCTGGCCGATGTTTTAAGCACTATAAAAATAATAATTACATTAAATATAACCGCAACAACAATATTTTCTGTTCTAAACTCGGCTCTTAATGATAGTAATGTTGTTAAACTACCAGGCCCGGCAATGAGGGGAAATGCCAGTGGAAATACGGCTGCTGTCATAGGGGAGGTCTCTTCTTGCTTATATAGGGTGATGCCTAAAATCATTTCCAATGCAATAAAGAATAAAATAAATGCACCGGCTACAGCAAAAGAGTTTACATCAATACCAATAAGATTTAAAATACTTTTCCCTAAAAATAGAAATACAATAAGTATAATGCCAGCAATAATAGAAGCCTTTTCACTTTGTATGTGACCAGCCTTTTTTCTTAAATCTATAATAATTGGAATATTTCCAATGATGTCAATAACGGCAAATAACACCATAAAAGCCGTAAAGATTTCTTTAAAGTTTAGTTCCATGCGGTTAGCTGTTATATTCCCGGCAAAGGTCGGTATTAAATATCAAATTATAGTATTAAATAATTCTTAAAGATTATCTATTTTTGTCCCATGTTTCAACTAGGAAAAACAATTGTATCCGAAGATATTCTTACAAAGGATTTTGTATGTAACCTTTCGGCCTGTAAAGGTGCGTGTTGTATTGATGGTGACGCCGGAGCACCTCTGGATGATGATGAAGTTAAGATCTTAAAGGATATATACCCCAAGGTTAAGCCTTTCTTACGAAAAGAAGGTATAGAGGCTATCGAGTCTCAAGGAACGCATATAGTTACAGAAGAAGGTGAGCTTGAAACGCCATTAATTAATGGTGCAGATTGTGCTTATGTGATCTTTGATGATAAAAATGTGGCGCTTTGTGCTATTGAAGAAGCCTATAATCAAGGTGAAGTCGATTGGAAAAAGCCGGTATCTTGTCATTTATATCCTGTTAGAGTTAAGGATTACACAGAATTTTCTGCGGTAAATTATCATAAATGGCAAATTTGTGATGATGCTTGCGCATTGGGTGAGGAATTGAAAACACCTGTCTATACATTCGTAAAAGAAGCTCTAATTCGGAAATTTGGGGAAGACTGGTATCTGGAGTTAGAGAAGATTGGAAATTCAAAAAAATAAAGTAAATCCACCTTTTACTTTTAAGCTATAAAATCTACCATTGATCGTGTTTTTTAAAGAAATCAACAATCCTTATTTTACAAGGGTTAAGCAATGTTTTAATTATTTAATTATTTGATTTTCAAATACTTATAAAGATGTAAAAAAAATCTTTGAAAGTTGAGTATTGTTGATAGCTGTTAAAAACTTGTTGACAATGTTTCTCATGAGGTCTTTCATTTTTGGCTTCAATTTTCAATCTTTGTTATTCCTAAATCAAAATAAATTTTCGTCCAATATTTTATAAAAAATCTAAAGAAACAATGTCTCAGGCTATAGAACCGATTCTGCAAGAAAACAAAGATCGTTTTGTTATATTTCCAATTCAACACCACGATATTTGGGAATGGTATAAAAAATCGGAGGCTAGTTTTTGGACTGCTGAAGAGATTGATCTACATCAAGATCTTACAGATTGGTCGACTAAGCTAAATGACGATGAACGCTATTTTATTAAACACATCTTGGCATTTTTTGCTGCGAGTGATGGTATTGTGAACGAAAATTTAGCTGAAAACTTCGTAAACGAAGTGCAGTATAGTGAGGCGAAATTCTTTTATGGATTTCAAATCATGATGGAGAATATCCATAGTGAAACCTATTCGCTGCTCATAGATACTTATGTGAAAGACGAAAAAGAAAAGAATTTATTATTCAACGCTATTGAGAATTTTCCTGCGATAAAAAAGAAGGCTGACTGGGCGCTTAAATGGATTGAATCTCCAAGCTTTGCAGAACGTTTAATTGCATTTGCAGCCGTTGAAGGTATCTTCTTTTCTGGGGCATTTTGCTCTATTTTCTGGTTAAAGAAAAGAGGTCTAATGCCTGGTTTAACATTTTCTAATGAATTAATCTCTCGAGATGAAGGAGTACATTGCGATTTTGCAGTGCATTTACATAATCATCACTTAATAAATAAAGTTCCTAAGTCTCGTATTCGCGAAATACTTGTGGATGCTTTAGATATTGAACGCGAATTTATTACCGAATCTTTACCTGCCAGCTTAATTGGTATGAATGCTGTGTTAATGGCCCAGTATCTGGAATTTGTAACAGACAGGCTGTTAACAGAATTGGGTTGTGAAAAGGAATACAACACAGCAAATCCATTCGATTTCATGGATATGATTTCGTTGCAAGGAAAAACGAACTTCTTTGAAAAACGTGTATCCGAATATCAAAAGGCAGGTGTTCTCAATAAAGAAGAAGAGGATGATAAATTCAGTTTTGACGCCGATTTCTAATTGAATCCTAAATTTTCAAGGAGCCCTTTTTTGAAAATTCAATTAGAATGACATTTCCATGATTTAATGGAAATTATAGACCTTATATTTAACTAACTAAGCCATTTGAATATTTCTAATTAACCATTAGAAAGGAGTATTTTATAGTGTAATCTAACCTATTTTCTGAGCGGTGTATCAGAAAAGAATCTAAAAAGTGTAATCATATGTATGTCATAAAAAGAGACGGAAGAAAAGAGCAGGTCATGTTCGACAAAATTACTGCCAGAGTAAGAAAATTGTGTTATGGGTTGAATGATTTAGTCGATCCATTAAAAGTAGCAATGCGTGTTATAGAAGGCTTGTACGATGGTGTAACCACCAGCGAACTTGATAATTTGGCCGCAGAAATTGCTGCAACAATGACAACGGTGCATCCCGATTATGCCCGTTTAGCTGCACGTATTTCAGTTTCAAACTTGCATAAAAATACTAAGAAGTCTTTTAGCAATGTGATGGAAGACTTACATAAATATGTAAATCCAAGAACCGGTAAAGAAGCACCGCTTTTGTCTGATGAGGTTTATAATGTCATCATGGAGAACAAGGAGCGTCTGGATTCTACTATTATTTATAATCGTGATTTTGGTTACGATTATTTTGGCTTTAAAACCTTAGAGCGTTCGTATCTTTTAAAATTAAATGGGAAGATAGCAGAGCGCCCTCAGCACATGCTTATGCGCGTTTCAATAGGAATTCATTTAAATGATTTAGATGCTGCTATTGAGACCTATGAGTTAATGTCTAAAAAATACTTTACACACGCTACACCAACACTTTTTAATTCAGGTACACCAAAACCACAGATGTCGTCTTGCTTTCTTTTAACCATGAAAGACGATAGTATTGATGGTATTTACGACACTTTAAAGCAAACAGCAAAGATCTCGCAATCTGCTGGCGGAATAGGTTTATCTATGCATAACATACGTGCTACAGGTAGTTATATTGCCGGAACAAATGGTACCAGTAATGGTATTGTGCCTATGTTACGTGTGTTTAATGATACAGCGCGTTATGTAGACCAGGGAGGCGGAAAACGTAAAGGAAGCTTTGCAATTTACCTAGAACCCTGGCATGCCGATATTTTCGATTTTCTGGATTTAAAGAAAAACCACGGAAAAGAAGAAATGCGTGCGCGTGATTTGTTTTATGCCATGTGGATCCCGGATTTGTTTATGAAACGTGTAGAACAAGATGCAGAATGGACATTAATGTGTCCTAATGAATGTCCTGGGTTACCAGACATACATAGTGAGGAGTTTGAAGCACTATACACGAAATTTGAGGAAGAAGGAAAAGGGCGTAAAACAGTAAAAGCAAGAGAGCTCTGGGAGAAAATATTAGAATCTCAAATAGAAACAGGGACACCTTACATGCTTTATAAAGATTCGGCTAACCGTAAGTCAAATCAGCAAAATTTAGGAACCATTCGTTCTTCAAATTTATGTACTGAGATTTTAGAATATACATCCCCTGATGAAGTTGCCGTATGTAATCTGGCATCGATTGCCTTGCCGATGTTTGTTAAGAATGGAGCGTTCGATCACAAAGAATTATTCCGAATTACAAAACGCGTGACCAAAAATTTAAACAGAGTTATAGATAGGAATTACTATCCGGTACCAGAGGCCGAAAAATCAAATATGCGTCACAGACCTATTGGATTAGGGGTACAGGGGTTAGCAGATACGTTTATTCAGTTACGTATGCCTTTTACTAGTGATGAAGCTAAAAAAATGAACCAGGATATTTTTGAAACACTGTACTACGCTGCCGTTACAGCGAGTATGGAAGAAGCAAAAATAGATGGGCCGTACGAAACCTACGAAGGGTCTCCAATTAGTGAAGGTAAATTTCAGCACAACTTATGGAACCTAAAGGACGAAGAATTAAGTGGTAACTGGGATTGGGAAAAATTACGTAAGCAAGTGAAAAAGCATGGTGTACGTAACTCGTTGTTAGTTGCACCTATGCCAACAGCATCAACATCTCAAATTCTTGGAAATAATGAGTGTTTCGAACCTTACACGTCTAATATCTATACGCGTCGAGTATTATCTGGCGAGTTTATTGTAGTCAATAAACATTTGTTAGAAGATTTAGTTGATCTTGGACTTTGGAACGAGAGTTTGAAGCAAGATATTATGAGGGCTAACGGATCAATTCAGGCTATCGAAGGTATTCCACAAGACATTAAGGAGCTTTATAAAACAGTTTGGGAACTTAGTATGAAGGATATTATAGATATGTCTCGACAAAGAGGGTATTTTATAGATCAGTCACAATCACTTAACCTGTTTATGGAAGGAGCAACTATGGCTAAATTGACATCGATGCACTTTTATGCATGGAAAAGTGGCTTAAAAACCGGGATGTATTACTTACGTACCAAGAGTGCCGTAGATGCAATTAAATTTACGTTGCAGTCGGCTAAAAAAGAAGAACCAATAGCAGAAGCTGTTGAAGTTAATAATAAAGATGCCGCCTTAGAAGAAAAAGAAGAGTCAAAGAAAAAGAAGCTAGCAGCGCAAAACGCAGCTAAATTTGCGAAGCAGAAAGAAAAAGCACCAGAAGTAGAACCTATGACTGCAGAAGAAATGAAAGCACTTATAGCACAGGCTAAAGCTGGAGAAGGAGACGACTGCTTAATGTGCGGATCTTAATTAAATTTCATTTAAAATAGGTTAAAAGGCACCCGATTAAGGTGCCTTTTTTTGTCCGTTAGAAATTATAAAACCATGAAAGAAACAATTTGTAGGTTAGAAGATTTGGTAAGAAAAGGGTTGGCGTATGTGTTAACGTCTGCCGAGCAGGTACTTGTTAAGAAACCGTTGCCTAACAAGTGGTCTAAAAAGGAAATTTTAGGACATCTTATTGATTCTGGAATACATAATTTACAGCGATTTACTGAAATTCATAGAGCTGTCAAACCTTACAAAATTAGAAAATACGAGCAGGATGATTTGGTTATTGCCAACCATTATCAACATGCAGATATCGAAGAAATTTCAGATTTTTGGGTGGCCGTCAATAAAAGGATTGCCTACATTATGAATCAACAAACAGAGGAAACACTTCAATATACCATAGAACTGGATCATCGAGAAATAAGAGACCTAAGGTTTCTAATGGTGGATTATGTCGAGCATTTGGAACATCACCTAAACCAAATAGTTCAAACGGTTTAAATAACGCCGGTTTTTAGGTTAAAATGGATAATTAGAGTCTTGACATATTTTAGTAAATAAACCTTTGCAATTTCGAACGTTACTGAAACTAAAATGTATTTTGATTGAAAGTCCCTAGCATAGCTAACGAGTATCTCATGCTTCGTCCCCAGTCTGTCTACTGCTAAGTGGCGACATAAGAAACAGCTGTTTTTTAAATCATTGATTCAGATTTATAATATAAGTTACATCGAACTAATTAATTAAAAAAGCATCCCATATTGGGATGCTTTTTTAATTCTAAACGTGGTGTATACTTAATTTGATATTGTACTTTCGGCAACCGAATTATCGTTTTCAGCCATTAAAGCAAAAAATTTGTTAAGATTTGGAAGAATAATAATTCTTGTTCTTCTATTTTTCGCTCTGTTTTCTCTAGAATCATTTTGTGCAATAGGCTGATAACTGCTTCTACCTGATGCAATTAATTTCTCTGGTGCCACATTGTGCTTTTTTTGTAGTCTACGTACAACAGAAGTTGATCTTAAGACACTTAAATCCCAATTATCTGCAATAGTTGTAGTATTTATAGATCTGGAATCAGTATGCCCTTCGACCATAACCTCTAAACTAGGCTCAGAGTTAATAACATCGGCTAATTTCTTTAAAACAGGATCGGCTTTAGAGCTTAACCTGTAACTACCAGTATTAAACAACATGTCGTCTGCAATAGAAATCATAACAACCGTTTTATTGATGTCTACAGCAAAATCTTCGCTTTCATCGATATTACTTTCGTTAATTGTTTTTTCAAGATTGTAAGCAACAGCAAGATTCATAGAATCTTTAAGTGTTTTTGCGTTACTTAATTTAGCAGGGTCAACATTTTTTAAAGTCTCACGCATTCTTGCTTTTGTCTTATTAGACATTACGGCTGCATTTTCTACAACTTCTAATTTAGAATCATTAGACTCTTTAAGAGCTTCTATTTTAGAGTTGTAAGCGTCAACTCTAGCTTGAATTTTACTAAACTTGGCTTCTAGATTTTCATTAGCAACTTTTGATTTTTGTAATTCGCTTTTAATCTCTCCGTTTTCTTGTTCAAGAGCCATGTATTTTTTCTTTGAAACACATGAAAGTGCAAAAATAGCTATTAATAGCAAAGCTGAAATTTTCTTCATAATATATAATGGTCATTAGGTTATATAGGCTATTTACGTTTAAAGTATATATTTAGACGTTGAAAGGGTGGTATTTTTTTATGGGAACAAAAAATAAGGTATTTCGGCGTTGTTTTTTTATATTTTATCTGTTTCATCCTGCTGTGGAATTGCGTTGTCATCCAGAGAGAGGTACGAGCGAAGGATCTCGAATTATTCCATTATAGATTCTTCACTGCGTTCTGGATGACAGGGTGCAGAAAATAACAATTGCGTCATCATCCAAAGGGAGGCACGAACGAAGGCTCTCAAACAAGTTCACCATTGATTATTCATTACGTTTATCTGGCTAGACAGGTATCCATAGCCTATTTTAATTCTTGCATTTAAAGAGTTCTAAAAAGGATAGATCTGCTCTATTCTTCTTCTTCAATGTTGTTATGACTCATGGGAATAGTTGCCGGCTCAACAGAACTATCATGTGCATTGTAATATTCTTGCAGAAGATTCATAGTGGCTGCTAACAAGTCTTTAGTTTCTAGCAATACTCCAAAATATAAAGTCGTGTTCTTAGGACTGGACTCCTCGGTTCTCGTACGTTCAACCTGCTTTTGAATTTTTTCTTGAAGCAGCCCCAGGATACGTTGCTTTTTTCTAAGGACATCACCAATCTCTTCAAAAGACCCCGACGTAAATGCCGCTTTTGCGCTGTCAAATAGTTTTTCCAGAACCACATCAACCTCTTTAAGCTCCTTGATTTGGCTAAATTTAAGCTTTTTATGATTGTTGTTAACATGTTTAAAACTCACCTTAGAAATGTATTCTAAAGACTGTGCCATATCCTGTAGGTGACTTAAAATGTTTATATAAAAGTTACTTGCACTAACACTAGGTTCTTCAAGGTTCTTAATAAAGTAGAAAATATTGTCTCTTAGGTCTTCAATTTCATCGGAGAGCTTTGCAACGTTAGTTTTATTCTTTTTAAGCATTTTCAGGTTGTGCGTTGCTAACCCGTTGATGGCTCCTGTGTATATTTTGTTACCTCGCTTTACAACGTTGGCAATGTTGTTGGCGCTTTCAACAATAACCCCTTGCGTTGAGCTGCTTTCTGCTTTTTTCAGGCTATCTTCTGCCTTTAACTCTCTCGATTTTTTTCTGTGGGTTAGGTAGTTTCTAACTAATAAAATACAAGCGATGGTTAATAACGCAGCAAGCGCATAGGCCTCACCATAAAATAAGATTAGTGCCATGACGGCAGCAGCTAAAAACGCGACTAGGGCTGTGAAAAACCATCCTCCAATAACATTAAGTACTCCCGCTACCCTATAAACGGCACTTTCGCTACCCCAGGCACGATCGGCCAGAGATGTACCCATAGCTACCATAAAGGTGACATAAGTTGTAGATAGTGGCAATTTCATGGACGTCGCTAGCGAAATAAGTACGCTGGCTACCATAAGGTTTACTGCCGCTCTTACTAAATCGAAAGCCGGTAAATCTTCAGATTTGATAGCTGGAGAAACCGGAGGTTTTACAAATTGCTTTTCAATATATTTTTTTGTCGATTTTGGAAGGGCGTTGTTAAAAGAATCAGATATGGCCATACTGGATCGCACAATGTATCTGGATAGAAAATTAGGTTCAAAGCGTTCTTTAACATCATCCTGACGTGATAAATCTACTGAGGTTTTTACCACGGCTTTTGCTTTGCTTGAAAACCAAAGGGTTAATACCATAATTAGACCTGCAATAAGCAATAAATAAGGTTCTGTGGCCACAGGTTCGCCAAGTGCGACCATTGGGAAATTAGAAGGCAATACATTACTTACAGACCATGCTTCCCAGGAATTAAAGGCGGCTATAGGCACACCGATAAAGTTTACCAGATCGTTTCCTGCAAAGGCTACTGCAAGTGCGAATGTACCCACTACGATAATAATTTTATAGATGTTTGTTTTTAATAAAACAATTAGTGCCAGTGATAATAAGGTAAAAAGAACAAAGCCAATGCCAATCACCATAAATGAGTTATCAGATATGAGGCTCTTAACACCATCATTCATAAAGGACGCATTTTTAATTCCTTTAATAAGAATAAAGTACATGATGGAAGTTACTGCAAAACCACTAAAAATGGCTCCAACCATTTTTGGTTTGGAATTAAAATTAAATGATAAAAGAAGCCTTGAAATCAATTGAACGATGGCTCCCACAGAAAAGGCCACAAAGACGGATAACAAGATCCCTAGAATAATTTCTATGGCTTTATCATTGTTAATATAGTTTCCAACATCTAGAAGCGTAAGATTACTATCTGCATATATTTTTATAATCGCCATACAAACAGAAGCTCCCAAAAGCTCAAATACAATGGAAACGGTTGTCGATGTAGGAAGTCCTAGCGTATTAAAGAAATCGAGTAGGAGAATGTCTGTAATCATAACGGCCATAAATATGATCATGATCTCATCGAACATAAACTCACCCGGGACGAAGATTCCCTTTCTGGCAACCTCCATCATACCACTGGAAGACATGGCTCCAAAGGCCACGCCTATACTGGCGACGATCATTATAGTTTTAAAAGAGACGGCTTTAGAACCTATGGCAGAGTTAAGAAAGTTTACCGCATCATTACTTACACCAACTATTAAATCCGCAACTGCTAGAAATACAAGTGCGATTAACATAAAAATGTAAATGTTTTCCATGTAAATTATAGTGAAAAGATATTGAAGGCAAATGTCTAATTTTAAATTGAACTCAATGTTATGGAAATGTTATGTTCTAAGGAATTGGTATAAAAGTTTAGGGCTATATAACCTGCTGCTTACTAATAACTTAATGGTTTTAAGAATTGTGTTAATTTTTAATGAATTGATATGCAGGTAGTTGCATGCTCAATGTTAACTTAATGTTATGTAAGTGTTGTTTGAATGTAAAATAATATATATATTTGTTATAGAATTATTAATTAAACCCCATGTGAAGATGAAAAGATATATTACAATATTAGCAGTTTTATTTGTAGGGGTATCTGTTTTTGCACAGCAAAAAAGAGACCTAAAACATAATAAAGATACGAATTTAATAGAAGTTGTTTATTACCATGATAATGGTGTTGTAAGTCAAACCGGAGCTTACACGACCGATGGTAAGTTACATGGCGAATGGTTAAGCTTTAATGCCGAAGGTAAAAAAACAATTTCTGCGAAGTATAACGAAGGTAAGAAAGTTGGCAAGTGGTATTACTGGACCGATGGAGTAGTGAAAGAAGTCGATTATAATGCCAATGTAATTGCCGGTTTAAAAGAATCTGAAACCCAAGGAAACGACGGGTTATAGTTTAAAAAGTTATATGTAATGTTAATGAAAAAACCTCCTAAAGAGTTCTTAGGAGGTTTTTTTGTTAGTTAAAATAGTTCTAGTAAAGCAAGTCCAAGGCTTACTTTGAAATCTTTTTAGTACTCTCAGGTGTTTTAATAATATATTTTCCGGAGGGTAATTGATTAATAATATTTTCCTCCTTGTCTTTAGAAATAACCTTTTCTGATTTTATTGTGCTTCCATTAAGATCAAAAATATCTATTCTATACGGTTTATTTTTTACTGAATTTGATTCACCTATGGTTTTAGCAGGGTGTCCAATATGTGAATTCACATATTCTAAAGGAATTGAATAAACCCCAGTTCTACCATGTAAATAGTTTTCTTCGTCAACAACTATTAACAGTTTATACCAACCATAACTTAGCTTATCTCCAACCGATGATCCGAGTAATTTAAAATTTCTAGGTCCATCTGGATTTAGAGTCGTTTCACCTGCTTTTAATTTTCCGTTGTATACTGCATGTGTTGGAAATTTAAAGTCATCTTCAGAGACCGTTCCATCTTTTGAAATATAGAAGTGTATTTTTATCGGAGCCACAACGCCATCTCCGTCGCCTATATTTTTGAATAGTAGTCTGTTAAATAGAATAAAACCATTTTGAAACCGAGATAAAAAAATAGGATTGTTTGAACCAGTAGCATATCCTAATTCATAATTTCCCCAAGTTGGAGCTGAAAGTTCAGATTGACGATGTGGTTTATAATGTGGAAATCCAGGACACCCATAATTTGAAGTACTTGAATATGTGTTGGGGCAGAGATCCTCATGATCTGGTACACCATCTCCATCAGAGTCACAAGAAATTGAAACAGCTGTGTCGTCGAAAGAAGAACCAAGTACTTCATAGTCGGGATCACCTTTTGTATAACTTCTAAGTTTAACATAATAATATTGTAAACCATTCCCATCGCCTATATCTAAACGGTAAACCTTATTTAAAATCAGCGGAACATCAATATAAATATTTAATTTATGTTGAGTACCGGTTATATTATTGTTGCAAACCTTATTTTGAGCAGCTACTAGCGTACTACCTAGAGTTATGACCTTATGGTATTTCCAAGACAGATCATTACAGGAAAGTTCAACAGGATTAATATTACTAGTGTCATCAATTAGATCTCCTTGATCGGAACATCGGTCTAAAGCTAAAATTACTTTATAATAGTACATTCCATCGCCTAAGTCGGCGTGGTATACTTGATTTAAGTCCAGTTTATGCTCAAATAAATTGACTGGTAATTCTCCTAAATCAGATCCAGTACAATAGGAGTGAGTTGCGTTTCCCAAGCCACGACCTAGTTTCAATAATTTATGAAACTTATACTTCGGACATTGTTGAGAAAATACATTTGTAATAGATAAAAGGAATAGTAAACAAATAATTTTTTTCATGAAATTCGGGGTTTAAAATTTACATGAAATTAGTGATTTTCTATCTTTGAAGTCTCTTGCCTACATTAAGGTAAGTTTTTATTTATGTTTTGCTAATGTTATTAAAAATTTTACTCATATTGTTTCGATTATTCATATACAACTGAAAATAATACAAATATATATTATTCGTTTTACATTGTTGTTTAGGTGAAGATTATACTTCTCCTGACTCCATAAATCAAAAGAGCTATCTTCTATTGTTATTTTTTCCTATACAGAATCTATTTTCACACTTAAAGCCCTTAAGATGATATAGGGCGAGTTTTATATTATGTCTTATCTAACACAAAACTATGAAAGAAAATCCCCCAACAAACCAAAGTTCGTTGGGGGATTTTTATTCTTGATAGATACTAAAAAAGAATCTTTCTTAGTAATATTTATGCTGAAAAGCTAGTTTATAATTTCGTAACCACAAAAGTTGGGTTTGCCCAAGCGAAAGCAGATAAATCTGCACCAACACCTGCTTTTGTATTTACAGTATTATCAGAAGGAATAGTTATTCCATCGGTAACTTCTGCAACTGTACCTGTAATAGCACCACCTTCTTTATCTTCTCCAACATTTCCTTGAGCATATGCACTGGAAATTGTTAAAGTTCCATCTCCTTTATCATCTTTAGTATCAATTCTGTTTCCAAAACTTGCGTTACCGTAAGCGGCAAATAAAATGTTGCTTATAATAGCCTGAGTACCTCTTCTGATTTCAGCTCCTGCTTTAAGAGCAACATCTGGATTAAGGTTTAATATAGTAACGTTCTTCAATGTTGGTGTAGATATAGGTGCAGCTGTAGCATCAGAACCATTACTATCTCCCTCAATACCTCTTGGGTCAGGGGTAGCAGCATCAAATCCGTCATTACGAACACCAAAAGCATTTGTAACAGTTCCTGTATAACCACCTGTCCAATCGAACATATCATCAGCTATATTTGCACAGTAAACATTTGTTACGTTCACACTTCCTCCGAAAAACTCAATACCGTCGTCGTTACCATTGTTAACAACAATATTGTTAACAATGGTTCCGCTTCCAACACCAAAGAAAGAAACTCCATTAAATTCTTGTTCACCATTAATTTTAGCTCCTGTATACTCAGCGATTACATAGCTTAACTCACCAGAGTTATCAGTATCATCAGTACCTCCGTAAAGAAGACCGGCAACCTCAGATTGAACATCTGTACCTTTATTACTTCTGGCATAACCAGCAATTACAATGCCACCCCAGTCTCCTGACTGTGGAGATGCAGCATCTGAAGTAAACTTGATAGGATTAGCAGCAGTTCCTTTAGCCATAATTTTTGCACCTCTTTCAATGGCTAAGAAAACATCTGTTCTACCACTTTTAGCTTTAATTACGGTACCTGCTTCTATGGTTAAAGTAGCTCCACTTTTTACAGTAAAAGATCCTGTTAAATTATATTCAGTTGAAGCCGATAGTGTTGCGTCTTCAGAAAGGTCTCCTGTTAATTCATTTCCTGTAATAGGTCCTCCTCCATTACCTGGTGGGTCAATTGTTCTGTTATCATCATCCGAAGAACAAGAGAATATCGAAACTATGGTTATAGCAACTAGTAATTTTTTTAATGTTTTCATTTTGAATTATTATAGTTTTTTATTACAGTGCAAATAAACCTTAGAGGCTTAAATAAGAGATTAATTTAATATTAGTATTAGGTTAAGAAATGATGGCAATGTTAAATTAATGTTTGGTGTATAATTATTTGTTATTCAAATAAAAAAACCTCAAAAAACAATTATTTGTTTTTTGAGGTTTATTGGCTTTTTATAATCGACTTTTCTATAAACTATAACTTATTCCAGCAGATATCGACATACCTCTTTTGTAAGTGTTCATTGTAAGTTTTTCAGGAATGTCTCTGTATCTCTCAAAACTAGGGTCTAGTAAGTTTTTGGCATTGAATTTAACGCTTAAATTCTTATTAAATTTATGACTAAACACAAAATCCAGTAAAGGCACTCCTTTTTCAATAATATTTTCCTGGAAGTTTGTTCCGATACTATAAACTTTATCGCTTTGGTAATTAAATACTAAAGTTGAAATAGTTTCTTTTTCATTCACTTTAAACCTATATGAAACATCTGCGTTAACGGTAAATGGTGAGGCGCCTTCTAATTTGGAGCTGTCTCCAGTGTAATTAAACAAAGTGTTTGTTGTGTCATATTCTAACTTTGTTGTCATTAAAGTAATATTACCACCTAAAGTAAGATTTTGAGATTTATCCGCATCTTCAGATTCATTAGAAATAATATTTACTCGTCCTTCCAGTTCCGCTCCAAATACGGAGGCATCACCAGAGTTATCATAAGTGAAATCTCTTTCAATGGCCGAGTTTCTTTCCAATCGGTTAATGGAGTTCTGTATTAACTTACCAAATACTCCTATAGAAATTAACTCGCTCTTATTGGGGAACAATTCAAATTTAAGCTCACCATTGTAGTTATCAGACGGTTGTAATGCAGGGTTGCCACTTTCCTGAAAGTTAATACCTTCGTAAGTAAAGGGGGCAATTTCTTTAAATTGCGGATATGTATAAGTAACGCTACCCGATGCTCTTAAGTTCATTTTTTCGTTTACCTGGTATTTTAAGTTAAGGGTGGGTAATATGTATTGTTTATCTAATGCTATTTGGCTATTGTTAGAAAAATTAGGGAAGCTAATATTAGTGTCCCATTCAACATCCATTTTAATATCCTCTGCACGAATTCCTAAGTTAGCTGTAAATTTATCATTGAACTTATAGATAGCATCGATATAAGCAGCATGAATAGTTTTTTCTGCATCATATAATTGTGGTAAATATGTTTCGGGATCTGAAACGTTTCTTCCTCTAGACGTTTCAATTCCAAAAAGTCCGCTGTCAAGATTGTTTTGATTAAACGTAGCATCCAGATTATTAACATCTACAAAAGCACCCCTTGGATTTCTAAAATTGTGGTCAAAATAAATACCATCAAACTTTCTATCTGTAATACTTCCGCTATAACCCAAAGTTATTTTTCCTTTATTATCTGTGCGCTCTCCAATGTATTTAATGGCGCTTAGATTTCCTGCGATACTGTTTTCAAATAAATTACCATAAAATCTACTGTTATCTCTAACTGCATTTTGAGATATTCTAGTGGTACCAGTATCGTTGTTTATTATAAATGTATTTTTCCTTCTGTCTGGTTCATCATTGAATATCGAATTATAACTAATTGCCGCATTAACATCAATTGATTCTCCAAATTTATGAGAAGACCTTAATTGATTTACAAAAAGCTTGTTTTGTATCTCTGTTTGCAATACCACATTAACCAACCTGTTATCATCTGAATCTCTACCAATATCATTAGTAGTTCCAATGAAGTCCTGGATTTTTTGATCATTAGAATGAATAAATAAATGATTAAACTTTAAGGTGTGATTGCTGTTGATTTTATAAACAGCATTGCCCATTACTAATTTAGAGGCATTATAGTTATATGTTTTAGTGTCAAAGATAGACCCTACGTTAAGAACCCCAGTATCACTAATATCAACTATAGCGTCAGATTCTCCTTCTTGAAAGGTATACTTATTACTAAATGAGCCAACTAAGAAAAAGCTAAGGCTGCTTTCATCAGATAACGTAATCTTTTTTCCGTAGTTTATGGAAACTCCCAAATTAGGATTAGCGGTTGTAGAGTTAGTTGTATAACTATTGTCAAAATTATAAACAGATAAGTCTCTTATTTTGTGTTTGGTGTTAGAATTAACACCAAACCAGTTAGCACCATCTATTTCCTTAAAATCTTTAAAAGTAGTTTGTGTGTTTATTCCCGAAGAAACACCTATTTTAAATAACGACTTTCCGGATATCTCTTTACTTACTATATCAATGTTTGCACCCGCAACATCAGAAGACATATAAGAAGAAAAAGCTTTCCCTATTCCTACATTTTGGATAATGTCTGTACTGAATAATGATAAATCGATATTTTTACTTCTGGGATCGTTAGAAGGCAATGGTAAACCATTAAGTGTTGTACTATTATATCTGTCGCCTAAACCTCTAACGTAAATTTTACTGGATCCTTCTTTTTTATTAACCCCTGTTACCTTTAATGTAGCAGAAGCCGCATCAGAAATCGCTTTTTTATTAAGTTCCTGAGCGCCAATAGCAGTTTTTATTTCTACAGCCTTCTTTTGCTCCAATAAAAGAGCTGTTTCACTCTCTCTCTTTGTAACTGTAGTAATCACAATTTCATCCAACGATGCCGCACTTGCACCCATAGGAATATTAACCTCTGTTACCTTTCCGGCAACTACCTGGACGTTTACTTCTTGAGTCTCGTATCCAACGAAACTAAAAATTAAAGTATAAGCTCCCGGGCTTAAACTTTCTAAAATGTAATGGCCGTCAAAATCGGTAGTAGTCCCTTTTGTCGTTCCTTTAATTAATACATTAGCAAATGCTAGAGGTTCATTGTTAAACTCCTTGTCTGTAAGTTTACCTACCACAGAACCAGTGTTTTGAGCGTTCAAAATGGTCGCTGCAAATACCGCTATTAATACTAGAATTTTTTTCATTTGTTCTTTAAATTTCTAGCTGCAAAGAACGGTAGGTAATGTAAAGCATGTGTTACCTTTAGATTAAACAACAGTAACCAGAGGGTTATCTAAATGTTACTTAAAAAGGACTTGATTTTAAATTTGGAAACAATAATTTAACATTGAAAACACTTTAAAAAAGAATAGATTTTATACATGCAGATCTCCTATTGGGGAGAAAGACGATTTTTGCATATCATATTGCCATAGACCTGAAAAGAAATGTCTAATCAAATGTCTAAAACCAAATAACTTAACAAGGTGGTTCGGGTGAATTTCAAAACAAATATAACAATGCTTAGCCCTATTTGGAAAGTGCTTTGTCGTGCTTTTCGGCAGTGTTAACGAGTGCTGCAAATTCGTCTAACGCAATTGTGCTGGCATTTAAAGACGTTTTTACAAATTCAGATGTTCCTGAAGCTACTTTTATTTTAATTTCTTTGGTTTCATAACCAACAAAACTGCAAACTAAAGTGTAGTCTCCATCGGCTATATTTTCAATGAAAAATAAACCGGTTTGATCTGTCGTAGACTTTAAAGTAGTGCCTTTAATAGCAACATCTGCAAACACTAGTGGATTGTTGTCGAATGCCTTATCTAACAATTTGCCAGTAATTACCCCGCTATGCTGAGCAAAACACATTGTTGAAAAGAAAAACGTTATAAGTGCTATAAGATGTTTCATCGAATTGGTTAATAAATAATTGCTGCAAAGAACCGATTTTAGGGTCATTTATGTGTTATCAAATCATTAACGAAAAATGATTAAAATGTTACTTTAATGTTAAGAGATTTTGGGGCCTCATTTTTAAGGAATTTAGTTATATTGGGCATTCTTAAAAAAATGAGATGAACTGGGAACAATTATTATCCTTAAAACGGTTTGGAGATACAAATAAGCGCATTAGGAAAGAACAGGACGAAACACGTTTGGGCTTTGAAGTCGATTACGATCGGGTCATCTTTTCTTCAGAATTTAGAAGTCTTCAGGACAAAACTCAAGTCATTCCTCTATCTGAAACGGATTTTGTACATACGCGATTAACGCACAGTTTAGAGGTAAGTGTTGTTGGACGCTCTTTAGGGCGGTTGGTAGGAAAAAAACTGTTAGAGAAACATCCGCATTTACAAACCTCCCTGGGGTATCAGGCAAACGATTTTGGTGCTATTGTTGCCGCTGCTGCTTTAGCTCACGATATTGGTAATCCACCATTTGGACATTCGGGTGAAAAAGCAATTGGTGAATTTTTTAAGACCGGACAAGGAAAGCAATTTAAAACACAGCTAACGGATAAAGAATATCAGGATTTATGTGATTTTGAAGGTAATGCTAACGGCTTTAAAATTTTAACAGAAAGCAGAGCCGGGCGAGAGGGTGGTTTACGATTGAGTTATGCAACACTTGGAGCTTTTATGAAATATCCAAAAGAATCCTTGCCAAAACGACCAAGCTCTCATATTGCAGATAAAAAATATGGCTTTTTTCAAAGTGAAAAAGAAGCCTTTGTCGATGTGGTGAACGAATTGGGGCTGCTTAAAAGAAGTGAGACAGACCTTAGCTTTTCCAGGCATCCACTTACCTTTTTGGTTGAAGCCGCAGACGATATTTGTTATACGATTATTGATTTTGAAGATGGCATAAATCTGGGGCTTATACAAGAAGAGTTTGCGCTAGAATATCTTATTAATTTGGTGCGGGACACTATAAATACTAAAAAATATAATCAGTTAAAAAAGACTGAAGATCGCGTCAGTTATTTAAGAGCCCTAGCTATAAATACTCTAATAAATGAGACGGTTTCTGTATTTATGAAACATGAAGAGGCTATATTAAATGGTGATTTTGATTGTGCTTTGCTCGATAAAAGTAAATATGAAGCTCAGATTAGTGACATCATTAAGATTAGTATAGAAAAAGTGTATCAAAGTAAAGAAGTTATTGAAAAGGAAATAGCTGGTTACCGAATTTTATCGGATTTGCTGCACGTTTTTATCTCGGCCATTAATAACTCGCACAATAATATCGCGTCAAATTACGATAAACTTATATTGCATATGTTACCTGGTAGCCATACCGAAATAACCGATTCGCTTTATAACAGAATCTTTAAAGCCTGTGGCTTTGTTTCTAATATGTCTGATAGCTATGCGATTTTACTATTTAACAAAATAAAAGGGATTAACATTAATTAAAGTGTTTATGCTATAATGGAAAAATAATCCATATTTTGCTGTAAATATTACCCCCAAATCCAGACTATTATCTATATGAAAAAGAATATCCTACTATTAATAGCATCACTTTTTGCTGTCTGTTCTATTGTACTTCTTTTTGATTCTGAAAATTCTGAGGTAGAAAAACTTAGAAAGGAACATGCACGTTTTTTAGAATCTCATCCTTATAATAACAGTTTAAAACTTAGTAAAAAAGAAAGAAAGGCATTAAGAATACCTCCAAACAAATATTTCGAAGAACAATATTTGTTGGAGATGAACCCAGCACTGGGAAGACCTACCCGTGAAAAGATTAGAGCGTTACAACAAGCGTTGAACGCGACTAGAAAATTAACGCGCCTAACAGGAAAGGTTCCCGGTGAAAAGGTTGATAATGCGTGGGTCGAACGGGGGCCAACCAATGTGGGAGGAAGAACCCGTGCTGCGATGTTCGACCCAAATGATTCTACAAATGAAACGGTTTTTGCAGGAGGTGTTAGTGGAGGACTTTGGAAAAATAATAACATTTCCAACGCGAATTCCCAATGGAGTAGGGTAGATATCCCTGAAAATTTATCTATTTCAAGTATAACCTACGACCCTAACAATTCTAATATTTTTTACATAGGTACCGGTGAGTCTTATGTAGGAGGGGATGTAAATGGCGACGGGCTATGGAAATCTGAGGATGCCGGAGTTACCTGGGTTAATGTTTTTGGTGGTGTAAGCGGAGATAGTTTTTTTGAATCCGCAACGAACATAACCATTAATGCTCCTGGGACTATTGCAGGAACCCTATCCTATCTGCCAACGACAAATTTTGGAACTACTGTCAATACAGTGATTACTGCAGATGTGGTTGTAGTCGACGATGGGGATGGAGAGATAACAGATGCCTGTACTGCGTTGGTAAATGGGTCGGAATTAAACGGTAAAATTGCATTGATAAGAAGAGGCGGTTGCAATTTTGACGATAAAGTAAAACATGCAGAAAACGCAGGAGCTATAGCTGCTATCGTTATGAACAATATAGATGGAGATCCCATTAATATGGGAGGTGACGATACAACCATTTCCATTCCGGCCATGATGATAACCAAAGCAGATGGCGACTTGATGGAAAGCACCTTAGAGACTCAAACAGTTAACGTTTCCATTAACCCCAGAACTGGTGATTTTACCGGAGTGCTTGTTCCGGGGGTACAGCATATTAATGATGTGGTTGTTAGAAATAATGGAGGAACTTCAGAAATATATGTAGCCGCAGGAGATTCGTTTTATCGAAATGCTAATACAAGTACCTTTCTTGGCGGACCAGAATTCGGATTATATAAGTCGGTAGATGGTGGTGCAAACTGGACTGAAATTTCATTGCCGTTAACGTCCAATGGAAATAAACATGCACCTAATGATATTGAAATTGGAGCCGATAATAAAATTTGGATATCGACTACGCGGAGTGCAGTTTATGGAGATGGCGGGGGCGTTATTTTTTCTTCAGCCAATGGAACGACTTTTATTAAAGAGCACGAAATTTCTGGAGCCCGAAGAACGCAGATTGCAGTATCGACAACTAATGCACAAAAAGTATATGTTCTAGCTGAAGGTGGGGAAACTACCCCTGTAATCATGCAAAAAACAGAGAATAGTTTTAGCACAAGTGAAGCTATAGGGCTTCCTAATGATGCCGATTCGGGTATTCCTGCTAATGATTTTACCAGAGGGCAAGCCTTTTACGACCTTATGATATCTGTCGACCCGGTTAATGACGATATCGTATATGCCGGAGGGATCGATTTATTTAAATCTACCAATGCGGGTGCAGATTGGGATCAAATATCCAAGTGGACCCAAGGTGGTGGAAGCAACCCGATAAAAGATTTAAATGTTCCTTTGGTTCATGCAGATCAGCATAATATGGTTTATGGAAATGGGGACCAGGCTAAAATTTTATTTTTAAACGATGGTGGGGTGTTTTATTCAAGTGATGCCGGAGCCAAGATAGATTCTAGAAATAAAGGGTATAATGTGACTCAGTTTTATACCGTTGGTGTTGGCCCGTTTAAAGTTTTTGATGGTGATTTTTTTGTAGCAGGATCACAAGATAATGGGACACAATTATTTCAAGACGCCTCAAAACAGCCAGAAGAATCCTTTGAAGTCGCAGGAGGCGATGGTGCTTTTAGTTTTTTCGATCAGGATGGAAGCGATGTCTATTTTATAGGGAACATTTTTTACAATCAATTAATATTTCTATTCGACTACAATACCTCGGAATACGTAACCATTAATTCAGAAGATGAAGATAACGGATCGTTCATCAATCCCCAGGCGTTAGATTCTAATTTAGACATTTTATACTCGAATTATTCAGCACAGGGAAATAATATAATAAGAAGATATTCTCAGATAAAATCAGAATCCACAATTACCAAAACGAACTTAACAGACAATTTGTTAACTGCAAGGCCTACAGCTCTAACAGTATCACCATTTACTGCGAATTCCACAAAATTATTGGTAGGAACAGTTTTAGGGAAAGTGCTTGTAGTAATAAATGCCAATAGCGAGTCTCCCGAGTGGTCTGAAATAACAGGACCTAATTTTGTTGGCAGCGTATCCGATATTGAGTTTGGAGCGAATGAAAGTGAAATATTCGTAACCATGCATAATTATGGAGTCAGTAATATCTGGTATACCAATGATGGTGGTACGAATTGGGAATCTAAAGATGGTGACTTACCAGACTTACCAGTAAAAACGATTTTACAAAACCCATTGAATTACGAAGAAGTCATTATAGGTACAGATCTAGGGGTTTGGTTTACCAATAATTTTTCAAATGCAAATCCAACATGGAGTCAAGCATATAATGGTATGAGTAACGTTATTGTAACCGATCTGGATTTAAGAGATGATAACGCGGTCTTTGCTTCTACTTACGGACGAGGGGTGTTTTCTGGAGAATTTACACTAGACCCCGATGGCGATCTTGATGGTGACGGTGTATTGAATGGTGTGGATATATGTCCGCAGGTAGCCAATGCAGATCAGGCAGATTCTGATGGAAATGGTATTGGAGATGTCTGTCAGGATACAGATAAAGATTCCATATTGGATACTAATGATAACTGCCCAACAAACTCTAACATTACTCAGGCTGATAGCAATGGGAATGGTATAGGTGATGCTTGTGAAGATACCGATGGTGATGGGATTGTCGATGGCGAAGACAACTGTATTACCATATCCAACCCAGATCAAAAAGATACGAACGGAAACGGTATTGGGGATGTGTGCGATACGAGTTATGAGAATCCGAATAACATAAACCTTCAAGTTGTATCTGAAACCTGCCAAGGTTTAAATAATGGAGAACTTATCATTAGTGTGACACATACATTTGTGAGCTATACCGCGACTCTAACCGGAAACGGAGTAAATCTAACAGAAGGTTTTACTTCTGTTCATACCTTCGAAAGCCTGGCGGTTGGATCGTATACCTTATGTGTTGATGTTGATGAAAGGTCTTTTCAGCAGTGTTTTGAGATTGATGTTGCACCGGCCGAGACATTAAATGCTGTTTTTAGTCGTGCAAATCATACTAAAGACGGCACATCGGTAACTATTAATCATGGCACACCGCCATTTAAAGTTCTCTTTAATGGAGAAACCATTAGGACAACTAGCGAAACTACTTTTGAGGTACAGGATCTGGGTTCGGGTGTTTTAGAAATAGTTACTTCCAAAGCCTGTGAAGGGAAAGCCAGTAAAGTTATAGAAGGACATAAAGTTATAGCCAGCCCTAATCCGGTTATAAACGATTTAAAGGTAACATTACCCGCTGTCAAAGCAGAACAAGTTCCTATAGAAATTTACAATATTAACGGGCACTTACTCTTTAGTGATCTTGTGAATAAGGGGGATGCCAATTTTATAAAAATACCATTTAATGCGTTTAAAAAAGGTGTTTATTTTGTTAGAATTAACGTGGAGAAGTCTGTAACCTTTAAGATAATTAAATAGCCAAATTAGTATGGAAAAGACTATTATAAAAGGATTAATTTTAGGAGTAATAACTTTAGTTTTTGCCTGTGGAGGTAGTGATGGTCCACCACCAAATAGAGCTCCATCTACATTAGATTTAGTGTATCCTACGGTCAACTTATTATGTATAGATAATACGATCCCTTTTGATTGGAGCGAGGCTACAGATCCCGATCAAGATGTGCTTAGATATAAGATAACCATTGCCAAAGATAGGGCGTTAACAGATATTGTTGAAGAACGAACGCTTTCAGCTACCAATGTTTCCATAACCTTACAAAAGGGATTTGCACATTACTGGAAAGTGACTGCTATAGATAGTGAAAATAATGAAGGTACACCCTCTGCGACTCAGGCGTTTTATACTGCGGGAAATGGTGTGACCAATTATGCTCCATTTGCGGCTGCGCTTGTGAGTCCGAATGATGATGGTAATGTCAATCCAGGTGCCATAAGTTTAAGTTGGACGGGTAGTGACATAGATACAGAAGATGAGTTAGTCTATGATCTTTATTTTGGAGAAACAGAAGCCCCACCACTGGTTACGGAAAACGTAACCGCTGAAACCTTTGAAGTCACTGTAGATTCTGGAAAAACGTACTATTGGAAAGTAAATACCTCAGATGGTTCTGGGGCAAAAACGATTGGGCAAGTTTGGAAGTTTAGTGTGAATTAAATTCGTCCTTTTTGACTTGATTTTGGTGAAAAGGTTATAAGGAGTTCGACGTCATCATTAGAAGGTATTACATGGTTTATGTCATTCTTATTCAAAGGAATTCAAATAACAGTGGGAATGACGTCTAAGTAAATTATGAATCGAGTATACCATTAATATAACCGACCAAACGCTTCACATCCAACCCGATCGATTCATGCAAGCGATCTACCTTTCCATGTTCAATAAAAGTATCGGGAACACCTAATGTGTTTATATTGTTTTTATAGTTGTTTGCAGCAGCAAATTCCAGAATAGCACTTCCAAATCCGCCCTTTACTGCATTATCTTCTATAGAGATAACGGTTTGGTGTGTTTTGAAAATATCATGTAGAAGCGATTCGTCAAGCGGTTTTACAAAACGCATGTCGTAATGCGCGACGTTTTTGGGAGCATGGCATGCTTCAATGGCCTTATTGGCAACTTTTGCAATGGCACCAATACTTAAAACAGCGATATGTGTTCCTTTTTTTAATTGAACACCTTTTCCCAGTTCTATTTTTGAGAATGGTTGTTCCCAGTTAACAGTAACCCCACGTCCGCGAGGATAGCGAATAGCAATAGGTTGTTCCAGACCCAATTGTACGGTATACATGATGTTGCGTAACTCGATTTCGTTTCGAGGAGCGAAAATAATAAGGTTTGGAATGCATCTCAGATATGAAAGATCGTAAACCCCATGATGAGTTGCACCGTCCTGACCCACCAATCCCGCGCGATCCAAACAAAAAATAACCGGTAACTTTTGAAGGGCTACATCATGAATCACCTGATCGTAGGCCCGTTGCAAAAAGGTTGAATAAATATTACAAAAAGGGATGAGCCCTTGTGTCGCCATACCGGCGGCCAGAGTAACAGCATGCTGTTCGGCAATCCCTACATCGAAAGCACGATCTGGAATGGCATCCATCATATATTTTAACGAGCTTCCCGTAGGCATGGCAGGTGTAATGCCAACAATCTTTTTATTGAGTTTGGCTAATTCTAAAATGGTATACCCAAAGACATCCTGATATTTTGGAGGTTGAACCGTTTCAGCCTTTACAATTAAATCACCCGTTTTTGCATTAAATTTCCCTGGTGCGTGATATTTAACCTGATCTTCTTCGGCCTGCTTTAGGCCCTTGCCTTTAGTGGAAATAATATGTAAAAACTTTGGGCCCTTAATGGTTTTAAGGCGCTCCAATTCTGAAACGATGGCATTAATGTCATGGCCGTCTATAGGTCCAGAGTAGTCAAAATTTAAAGCTTCAAAAATGTTATCTTGTTTTTGAGTGCCTTTTTTAACGTTAGTTAGATACTGCTTTAATGCCCCTACGCTGGGGTCGATACCAATAGCATTGTCGTTTAAAATCACCAGTAAATTTGCCGTGGTAACACCAGCATGGTTTAAGCCTTCAAAGGCCATACCACTGGCTATGGAGGCGTCTCCTATAATTGCAACATGATGTTTATTAATATCGCCATTTAATTGAGATGCAATGGCCATGCCTAATGCGGCCGATATGGATGTTGATGAGTGCCCAACGCCAAAAGCATCATATTCACTTTCTGCACGTTTTGGGAATCCACTTAAGCCACCTAATTGTCTATTGGTGTGAAAAACACCCTGTCGCCCAGTTAAGATTTTATGTCCGTAGGCCTGGTGTCCCACATCCCAAATAATCTCGTCATGGGGGGTGTTAAACACATAATGTAGGGCAATGGTAAGCTCTACCACACCTAAACTGGCCCCCAAATGGCCTTCTTTAGTAGCAACAATATTTATGATGAAATCCCGTAACTCTTGAGCAAGCTGAGGTAAATCTTCTTGCTTTAATAAACGAAGTTGCGAAGGACAATTAATGTGATTTAATAATTTTTGCATGTGAGTACAAATGTACTATTTGAAATTGTATTTTTGCTTTTATGGTAGAACCTTTTGATGATACATACTTTATGAAAAAAGCCCTTCAGGAGGCAGAAGTGGCTTTCGAAAAAGGTGAAGTTCCAGTAGGAGCTGTTATTGTTATCGATAATAAGATCATTGCTCGTGGACATAATTTAACCGAAACATTAACCGATGTGACGGCTCATGCCGAAATGCAGGCAATCACAGCCGCAGCTAATTTTTTGGGTGGGAAGTATCTTAAAGGTTGTACGCTATATGTTACTTTAGAACCTTGCCAGATGTGTGCAGGAGCTTTGTATTGGAGTCAAATAGCGAATATTGTTTATGGAGCAAGGGATAAAGAACGGGGTTTCATCAGTTTGAATACAACGTTACACCCGAAAACCAATATAAGGGGAGGAATTATGGCCGATGAGGCTTCAGAACTCATGAAACGTTTTTTTATTGAAAAACGGAATTTGAACTAATCTTTCTTATCCTTTTGGTTGTCCCGCATTTTTTCCAAATTCTCTTTAGTAAGCATATAATCTTTAACATCCTTGTCTTTCCAACGGTGATACGAAAACAATGGAAAAACAATAAAGAATAAACCGACAACACCAAGGCCAATAAATTTTTGTGACCAGCTATTTTCAATAAAATAACCCGTAGCAATACATAAGACAGAAACTAAAAAAAAGAAAAGAATAATGTATTTCATCAGATATAAGGTATGAGTGAGATCATTGTGTAAAATTAATCAATTGTTGTCTATATGCGGTTAATAATTTCGATTTGGAAATATATCCATAATACTTACCATGTTTAACGACCGGTAAATTCCATGCACCGCTGCTTTTAAATTTCTCCATAATGTCATTCATGGAATGCTCTTCATAAACAATAATATCTGCGGTAACATGCATGAGGTTGGAAACATCTACTTTGTCGTAAAGATGGGAATTGAACATAATATGTCGGATATCATCTAATCGTATAACGCCAATAAATTCATGATGGTCATTAACAACGGGAAAATGGTTTCGAGAAGACTTGGCTACCGCTTGTTTTAAAATGTCACCTAGTTTCATGTCTGGTTTTAAGATTACAAAGTTCGTTTCAATAACCTTGTCGATGTCTAAAACCATCAACACATTTTGATCCTTATCGTGGGTCATTAATTCTCCGCGTTCTGCTAGTTTGAGCGTGTAAATGGAATGGGAAACATAATATTTAGTAATGGCGAACGAAATGGTAGAAACAATCATTAAAGGCACAAAGAGTTCATAACCTCCAGTAATTTCGGCAATAAGGAAAATAGCGGTTAGCGGAGCGTGAAGCACCCCAGCCATGAGTCCGGTCATACCTATAAGGGTGAAATTCGATTCCGAAACGCTAAAATTTAACCCAACATTATTTATAATTTTTGCAAAGGCATTTCCTAAAGCACTTCCCATAACAAGTGTTGGTATAAAAACCCCTCCAACCCCTCCAGCTCCAAACGTAGTGGTCATGGCAATGGCTTTAAATACAGTGATGCCAAGTAATAGGGCAATAACGATCCAGATATTTGATAAATCTAAATTAAAAGGAGTGGTTCCAATGGCAGCGAGATGATCATCTTTTAGAAGATTGTTTATAATCCCATAACCCTCACCGTAAAGCGGGGGGACAAAATATAGCATAGATCCTATAGCAATACCACCAATTAGTAGGCGTTTGGCTCGGCTTTCAAATTTTTTGAAGTAGTTGGTTATTCCGAAAAATACTTTTGAGAAATAAACAGAAGTGATACCGGTTACCAGGCCTAAAATAATATAGAACAGGATGTCGTTAACTTCGAATTTGTCAGTTAATTCGAATCGAAGTAAAATATCGGTTCCCAGAAACATGTAAGATGTCACTACGGCCGAAACAGAGGCAAGTAGCAGAGGTACTAAAGAGGTAAAAGCAATATCCAGGCTAAAAATTTCAACCGCAAAGATAATGGCTGCAATAGGTGCTTTGAACATAGATGCCATAGCTCCTGCAGCAGCACAACCAATTAAGAGCATTCGTGTTTTTGTGTTCATATGGAACAGACGTGCTGCATTCGATCCTAATGCCGAACCTACGCTTACAGCAGGCCCTTGTAATCCAACCGATCCCCCAAAACCAGCTGTTAGTGGAGCTGTTATAAGGGCGGCATAAATATTATATCTGGGAATGATTCCGTTTAGTTTAGAAATGGCATATAATGTAGACGAAATACCATGGCCGATATGTTTTTTAAGCCAGGTTTGTTTTATCATATAAACCAGTAAAAGCCCAATAATTGGGAAGATAAAATATAATGAGTTCTGGTAATTGTTAAAAAAATCTAAGGCAAAAAGCAACTGAATGTAATGCGTTATATTTTTTAGCAGTACCGTACCCATTCCCGCCAGGAAACCTACCAAAATACTTAGAATGTAGATAAATTGACGTTCTGAAATATGTTTGTATTTCCAGATTAAAAATTTTCGTAAAAGGCTTTTACCGTTGAGAGGCATGTTATAAAATTAGCAAAAAAATCCCGCATTTCGCGGGATTAAATTTTTATGATCTTAAATTAAGCTTTAAACTTAATTCTGTTAGCTGTTCGTCGTCAATTGGTGCAGGAGCATCTATCATCACATCACGTCCCGAATTGTTTTTTGGAAAGGCGATAAAGTCTCTTATGGTTTCTTGTCCGCCCAGAATAGCAACCAATCGATCTAGGCCAAAAGCTAAACCACCATGTGGTGGCGCTCCGTATTGAAAAGCATCCATTAAAAAGCCGAATTGAGCTTTGGCTTCCTCGGGAGTAAAGCCTAGATAATCGAACATTAAGGATTGGGTCTCTTTATCGTGAATTCTTATAGAACCTCCACCAATTTCATTTCCGTTTAAAACCAAATCGTAAGCATTGGCTTTTACATCGCCCGGATTCGTTTTTAACAATTCAATTTGCCCTGGTTTTGGGGCCGTGAATGGGTGGTGCATGGCATGGTAGCGTTCTGTGTCTTCATCCCACTCCAATAATGGGAAATCAATTACCCAAAGCGGCGCAAACTCGTCTGGTTTACGCAAATCTAGGCGTTCGGCTAGTTCCATACGTAATGCACTTAATTGTGCACGTACTTTATTTGTATCTCCAGATAGCACACAAATTAAATCACCAGCTTTAGCTCCGGTAACTTCTGCCCATTTGGCGAGGTCATCCTGATCATAAAACTTATCGACCGAAGATTTAAACGATCCATCATCATTACAACGACAATACACCATTCCTAAAGCACCAATTTGTGGACGTTTTACCCAATCTATTAATTTATCAATATCCTTTCTGGTGTAGCTGTTCCCTCCTGGTACTGCAATTCCAACAACCAGTTCGGCTGTATTAAAGACCTTAAATTCTTTATGTTGAGTTACTGCGTTGAGCTCACCAAACTTCATTCCGAATCTTATATCCGGTTTATCATTACCATATAATCGCATGGCATCGTCGTATAACATTCTTGGGAACTTATTAACCTCTACACCTTTTATTTCTTTTAATAAATGACGTGTTAATCCTTCAAAGGCATTTAAAATATCTTCCTGCTCAATAAAGGCCATTTCACAATCTATTTGGGTGAATTCAGGCTGTCTATCTGCACGTAAATCTTCATCTCTAAAGCACTTTACAATTTGGAAATATTTATCCATCCCGCCAACCATAAGCAATTGCTTAAACGTTTGAGGTGATTGCGGTAGGGCGTAAAACTGACCTTCATTCATACGAGAGGGTACCACAAAATCACGCGCACCTTCAGGTGTTGACTTAATTAAATAAGGTGTTTCAACCTCAATAAAACCGTCTTGAGATAAGTAATTTCTAACCTCTTGAGTGACCTTATGCCTAAAAATCAAACTGTTTTTTACTGGGTTCCGACGAATGTCAAGGTAACGGTACTTCATACGTAAGTCTTCTCCACCATCGGTGTTGTCTTCAATGGTAAATGGAGGAATAAGGGCTTTGTTAAGAAGGTTCAATTCAGAAACCAAGATCTCAATATCTCCGGTAGGAATGTTGGGGTTTTTAGAGGCACGTTCTATAACCGTTCCTTTAACCTGAATAACAAATTCACGACCAAGACCTTGAGCTTGCTGCATCATATCTTTTGAAGTGCGCTCTTCATCAAAAACCAATTGGGTAATACCATATCTGTCGCGTAAATCGACCCAAACGATAAAGCCTTTATCTCTGGATTTTTGAACCCATCCGGCAAGCGTTACTTCTTCGTTTATATTTGCGGTACTTAGCTCACCGCAATTATGACTTCTATACATAGTTGAAAATTGAGGTGCACGCCTATTATTCAATAGCTAAACGAATTATAGATCGGTGCATTAAACAGATTGCAAATTTATGAAGATATTACTTTGTAGTGTAACCTTTTTCACAAAGATTTAAATTAAGTCTTTATTAGTGAATTTTCATGATTCATTGGAATTTATTGATTAATCTTGAATTGATTTTTTGTTTTGTTATGAATTTTCATATTTTTTTTAGATATTACCCTTACTAATTCAAATAAAAACAAATGATGAGCAAATTACTACAATTAAAATTGTTTTTAACAATGTTATTTTTTATTCCTGGAATCATGTTTTCACAACAGGTCTCGGGTAAAGTCATTGAAGAAGCAACAAATTTACCTTTAGCAGGAGTAAATGTCGTTATTAAGGGCACGAGTTCCGGAGCGATTACCGATTTTGACGGTAATTTTAGTTTAAATGCAGATACGTTTCCAATTACATTGGTAGCGTCTTCGGTGGGGTACGAGACTGCGGAAGTAGCGGTGACTTCTTCGTCTCAAAGCATTCAGATCTTATTAAAGGAAGGGGTCGCCTTGGATGAGGTTGTTTTAATCGGGTCGAGAAATCCAAGTAGAACAGCCGTTGATACACCGGTCCCGGTGGATGTCATTGATATTTCGGAACTCACTTCGCAAGCGCCACAAGTTAATTTAAATCAGATTTTAAACTTTGTGGCGCCGTCGTTTACATCCAATACGCAAACTATTTCGGATGGAACAGATCACATTGACCCAGCGTCGTTAAGAGGATTAGGACCAGACCAGGTTCTTGTTTTGATTAACGGAAAGCGAAGACACAATTCGTCTTTAGTTAATGTAAACGGAACGTTTGGTCGTGGTAGCGTTGGAACCGATTTAAATGCCATTCCAGCAGCGGCTATTCAACGCTTGGAAGTATTACGTGATGGAGCGGCTGCTCAATACGGATCGGATGCCATTGCAGGTGTCATTAATATTGTGTTGAACAGTAACGTAAATGAGCTTTCATTAAATGTAACGAGCGGAGCCAATTTCTCAAAAAACGCCAATGGGCAAACAGGAGGTGTGGATGGTGAAACAGTTAATGTAAGTGCCAATTATGGACTGCCTCTGGGAGACAACGGCGGGTTTATAAATTTTACCGGGGATTTCGATTTTAGAGAAGATTATAGTAGAATGAAAGAATGGGAAGGTGATGTTTTTAATCTGTATAATACAGTAGAACGATTTGCCAATAATGATGGTTATAATTTAGTAGATTTATTAGATGATGATGTTGCCGATGTTATTCAATATGCTAACGCAGCCGGGATTAGTCTTGGAGGGGCAACAACCTTAGCCGAGCTTCAGCCTATTTTAATTGCCGACAATACCGATGCAGAATTAGCAGCCAGAGGTCTTACAAGAAGTGACTTCAACATGCGTGTTGGACAATCTCAAGTAAGAGGTGGACGATTTTTTGCCAACTTGTCGTTGCCATTAGACGACAACGGGACAGAACTCTATTCATTTGCTGGGACAAGTTCCAGAAAAGGAAATTCTGCCGGATTCTACAGGTTGCCAAATCAATCCAGAACCTATACACCGGCTTATTTTAACGGGTTTTTGCCAGAAATTAATTCGACGATTACCGATAAATCTTTAGCTGTTGGAATTAAAGGAAAAATAAAGGATTGGAATGTAGATTTAAGTAATACCTGGGGTAAAAATGCCTTTTTATATACCATAGGAAACACGTTCAATGCATCCTTTCAAAATGCTTCGCCAACAACTTTTGATGCTGGAGGGTTTAACTTTATGCAGAACACGGTTAACCTTGATCTTAGCAAGTTTTACGACGATATTTTTAGCGGACTTAATGTTGCTTTTGGGGCCGAATATAGATTAGAAAATTATGAGATCGTAGCTGGCGAAGAAGCGTCTTATTCTCAGTATACCGAAGATGGACAAGTGATTACACTGGCAACACAAGATCCTGCGCGAGACTTTTTTGGTAACGCAAGACCCGGAGGCTCACAGGTATTTCCAGGGTTTAGTCCGAATAACGAATTATCTCGTGGACGGAGCAGTATTGCTGGATATTTAGATTTTGAAGCCGATTTTTCTGAAGCGTTCTTAGCGAATTTTGCGACACGTTTTGAGAACTATTCAGATTTCGGATCTACCATTAACTTTAAGTTGGCCACCAGAGTTAAAGCGAGTGAAAACCTTAATATTAGAGCAGCAGTAAATACAGGATTTAGAGCGCCGTCATTACACCAGTTGAACTTTAACTCAACATCCACTATATTTGATCAGGATGGTAACCCTCAAGAAGTAGGAACATTTTCAAACGATAGTAGAGCTGCACAGTTATTAGGGATACCACAATTAAAAGAAGAAACCTCTCAAAGTGTTAGTTTAGGATTTACTGCTAAATTACCAGAGGCGAACTTAACAATAACGGTTGATGGCTATTTTGTAGCTATTGATGATCGTGTGGTGTATACCGGTCAATTTGCGCCAACCCCAGACGCTGGAACGGGTACAGGAGGTGTGCCGGCCGTATATTCGGGAGCACAATTGGAGTTATTTAACTTACTAACTCAGGCAAATGCTTCTAGAGCATCTTTCTTTGCGAATGCTATTGATACAGAGTCTAAAGGTTTAGATGTTGTGATTACTCATAAAACCAATATAGGAGATAATGCGAGATTAAAGTCTGACCTTTCTGGAACGTTTTCTAAAACGAAACAAGTTGGCCCAATAAATGCTTCAGATTTGTTGGAAAGAGCAGATAAAGTAGGAACTTATTTTCCAGAAGATAGCCGTGTATATCTTGAAGAAGCTGTGCCAAGAACTAAGATTAATTTATCTAATAGTTTAACCGCTGGGAAGTTTAATGTGTTCTTGAGGAATGTGTATTTTGGAGAGGTAACAGAAGCAACTACTAATGTTGATAGACAGCAAGTGTTTGGAAATAAGGTTGTCACCGATTTATCTCTTGGTTTCAAGGCTTCAGAAAACTTGACATTAACAGTTGGAGCGAACAATCTACTAGATATCTATCCAGATAGAGCGGCAACAGTTTTACCCGATGGAGGAACAAACCGAAGTGGTGGACGTTTCGATTGGTCTAGACGTTCTCAGCAGTTTGGTATTGGTGGACGTTTCCTTTTTGCCAGATTAAGTTTCAAGCTTAAGTAGACCATTTAAAAACATATAATTCAAAAGCCCCACGATGTATCGCGGGGCTTTTTTTGTTAGCCAATAAAATACTAATGAAAAGCGGTTTTTTTTTGAAGGATTGATATGTATTGTGACTTGTTTTTATGAATATCCAATTATTTTTCTGATATTGGTAAGACAAACATTACAAAAAACACATATTATGAGTAAAAGTTTACAATTTAAGTTGCTCCTGGTACTGTTATTTTTTATCCCTCAAATTAGTTTCTCACAACAGATTTCGGGGACAGTAACAGATGGAGTATCAAATTTACCGCTTGCAGGTGCAAATCTTATTATTAAAGGAACGTCAACGGGAACGACGTCGGACTTTGATGGAAATTTTATTTTGGATGTAGACAGTCTGCCGGTCACCCTTGTTGTTTCGTCCGTAGGTTTTGAAACTCAGGAGGTAGTCGTCACATCTACAGATAAGATTAAAATTGCACTACAGGAAGGCGTTGCTTTAGATGAGGTTATCCTGGTTGGTAACAGAGCTAAACCCAGAACTATTTTAGACTCACCGGTTCCTGTAGATAATATTAGCGCTACCGAACTAGCGACTACGGGGCAGCCCACAGTAGACAAAATGCTAACGTATAAAGTACCTTCTTTTAACTCGACAAACCAAACCATTTCTGATGCAACAGCGCATTTCGATCCGGCAGATTTAAGAGGCTTGGGGCCCAGTAGGACATTGGTGCTAGTTAATGGAAAGCGTAAAAACCAAAGCGCTTTAGTGTATATAAATGATACACCGGGTAAAGGTGAGGTAGGTGTTGATCTTAAAAGTATTCCTGCCGCAGCTATTGAAAGAATAGAGGTTTTAAGAGATGGAGCTTCCGCTCAATATGGGTCGGATGCGATTGCCGGTGTTATAAACATGGTTTTAAAGAAAAATGTGGACTATACCACGGTAAATGTTAAATCGGGGGTCACTACAGAAGGAGATGGGTTTAACTTTGGGGCGAACCTGAATACCTCTAAAAGTATTGGTGATAACGGGTATTTTAACTTTACGGTAGGCTATTATACGCAGGAAGAAACCAATAGAGCCGGGGTGCCGGGAGAGGATGCTCTCTTTGGAGTGTTAGCAGATGACCCTACCTTTGGCCCATGGTTAGCAGCTAATCCCGATTTGGGAATGACCGTTGGTCAACCTGAATTGAGAAAGACAGATATCTTTTTTAACGCAGGGATACCTTTTAAAGGTGGTCATGGAGAATTTTACACGTTTGGTGGTCTTACTGCTAGAAAAGGAAAGAGTTTTGCATTATATAGAACCCCTTATTGGGTACAGGATCCATTTAATCTGTTACATCCTGCAGGGACGGAATATCAAGGTTTTCAGCCAACTTTTGAAACAGATGTTAGAGATAATAACATCACGGTTGGTACCAAATGGAAACTTCTTGAATTTGATGTGGATTTGAGTGGAACTTATGGTAGAAATGCGGTAGATTATGAAGTTAACAATAGTATAAACCCTGCACTGGGAGCAGCTAGTCCAACGTCTTTTGATGTCGGGGCTTATACCTTTAGCAATACTTTGGCGAATCTGGATTTATCGAGAAGCTTTGATCAGGTAAGTATCGCATTTGGAGCCGAAATAAAAGGCGAACAATTTACTGCTGAAGCTGGTGATCCGGCATCATATTTTGCAAGTGGTGCGCAATCTTTCCCTGGATTACAGCCAAGTAATGCCATTAGAGCGAATCGCGATAATTATGGTCTATACGGAGATGTTGAATGGGAACCAACCGAAGCATTCTTGATTGGTGCTGCTGTGAGATATGAAGACTTTAGTGATTTTGGAGATAATACATCATGGAAAGTTAGTGGTAGATATTCATTGGGAGATAAAGGAGCGATTCGAGGATCATACAGTACTGGATTTAGAGCACCATCTTTACATCAAATTTATTTAAGTAATATTCAAACCTTAGTTTCAGGTGGAACTATTTCCAATCAGGGAACGTTTAACAATGTGGATCCGATAATTCGAAATGGTTTAGGAGTTCCACAATTAACAGCAGAAACATCTAAAAATATTTCGGCAGGGATTACTTTTAAACCAGTACAAAACCTATCGGTTTCTGTCGACTTTTATAATGTGAAAGTTGATGACCGTGTATTATTTACAGGGGAAATAGGTTTCGATGGTGACAATGGAACGACGAACCCCGTAGAGCAAGTGCTAATAGATAATTCAATTACGAGTTTAAAGTTCTTTGTTAATGCGGTAAATACAAATACAACAGGTTTGGACGTGGTTGTTAATTATACAAATATTGAGTTGGGGAACGGATCGCTTGATGCCACTTTAGCCGCCAACTACAATGAAACCAAAATAGAAGGACAAATTGGTACGCCGCCATTATTGCAAGCCAATGGTTACGATATTTTTAATAGAAAAGAACAGTCTAGAATTATATCGGCCAGACCAAAATCTAAAGTTTTATTAGGTCTGGATTACGGTATTAGCAAGTGGAATTTTATATTAAATAATACGTATTTTGGAGAGGTCACCTGGCAACATGCTACAACGCCAGCAAACGATCAAACTTTTGCTGGAAAGGTGATAACCGATTTAATTATTAACTATGAATTTAGTGATAAATTTTCAGCAAACGTATCAGCCAGTAATTTGCTAGATGTATATCCGGATGAGATTGACACCAAAGGTGATGTTGTTACAGATTTAGGAGGCCGTTTTAGATATCCTTGGGAAGTCAACCAATTTGGTTTTAATGGAACAACGATAAACGGAAGCATAGCGTTTAAATTTTAATATTGATTTAGCTATAGAAAGAACATACGCTTATAAAATTAAAGCGCCTCAACTAATCGTTGAGGCGCTTTCCGCTATTAACCAACCCCAGTTAGAGTATAATTAAAGGGTTTTATTGTATATGAACTTGTCCTTAAAGCATATGCTATTTACATGACTATTAAAGAGACGTCGTTGTTTTAATTTATTTATCGGCACCAACAGCTACGTCAATGTCTTGACTAACAACATTATTGTATTTAGCTGCTCTATTACTGTACAACCACATTTTGAATTTAGTTATTAAATAAAATAGTATTGGAACCACGATCAATGTAAGGAATGTAGCAACGAATAACCCGTAAATTACAGTCCAGGCCAGAGGTCCCCAAAAGATAACATTGTCACCTCCCATATAAATATGAGGATTGAATTCGCTAAACAACGTAAAGAAGTTGATATTTAATCCGGTTGCCAAAGGAATTAGCCCTAAAATAGTCGTGATTGCTGTTAGCAATACTGGACGTAAACGTGCTTTACCCCCTTTAATAATCGCTTCTAATAAATCGGGAGTTTCCAAATACTGGTTATCGTCTAAGTGACGTTCCAGTTTCTTTCTATCAATTAAAAGTTGTGTATAGTCTAAAAGTACCACCCCATTATTTACTACGATACCCGCAAGGGAAATAATACCCATCATGGTCATCATAATTACAAAGGCACTACCTGTGGCTACAATACCACCAAATACACCTATTAAACTCAAGAAAATAGCCAACATAATAATGCCCGGTTTAGAAACCGAATTAAATTGGAAAATTAGAATAAAGAAAATTAAACCTAAACCTGTAAAGAAGGCTCCCATTAAAAATACCATTTGTTTATTCTGTTCCTCGATTTGTCCAGTATAATCAACTTTTACTGATGCAGGTTGCTCTGTGAAGCCCTGCATTTCATTTTGAATTTGAGAAACGATAGCACCGGCATCTGTAAACCCAGGAGCTAAGGCAGAATATAACGTTACCACACGTCTAACATCTCTATGTTTTATAGCGCTAAAACCAGAGGTGTTATTCTGTTTGGCAACGACAGAAACAGGAACTTCTTTTATTTGACCATTCGAAGGATCTCTAAAGGTGATTTTCTGATTAAAAATGGCACTGGTGTTATATCTGTTGTCTTCATTAAAACGCACATAAATATCGTAGTCTTCACCATCTTCTTTGTAAATACCTGCTTTGGCTCCAAAGATAGCATTACGCAGTTGTTGGCCTACCTGACCCGAAGTTACGCCTAATTCTCCAGCTTTTTTTCTGTCTACCTGTACCTGCATGGACGGCTTAGACCGGTTCACGTCAATTTTTAATTCGTCAATACCCTGGATATTTTTTGAATTGATGAAATCGCGCATTTTTTCTGCTGTGGCAATAAGTTCTGAATAGTCGTTTCCTTCCAATTCAAGATTAATCGGGTACCCTGCAGGAGGACCAACGGCATCTTTTTCAACCGAAATGGCAACGCCGGGATAAATATCCTTTAAATCTTCCTGTACTTTTTTAAGCAGGACATTACTATCGGCACCATCCCTAAATTTATATTCACGCATGGTCGCCGTTATTTTACCACGATGCGGCATTTCTGCTTGAGAACCACCATCGGTTTGAGGATTTCCAGCGCCTTCACCTACTTGAGATACGGCACTTTCAGTCAGGAAATTGAAATCACCATGCATATAAGCTTCTTCGTTTATAATTTTATAAACGCGCTTTTCAATATCATTTGTGATCGCATTGGTTTTTTTAATATCTGTACCTTCCGGATACTCTATATAAACAATAATTTGATTAGGCGCATTGTCTGGAAAAAATTCCACTTTGGTTCGTTGGCTTCCAATAGATGCACCAAAACCCATAAAGGCGATAATAAGTAATATAAATGTTCCAATAGCAATAACCGCTGGTTTCCTTCCGCTTAAGGCAGCTCGAAGTGTCTTTTCGTAGAAGCGCTCCCATTTAGGTAGAACTCTATTTTGAAACCCATTGGCCCAACCTCTAAGGAATAACCTGTATGCCCAAAGCATGATAATCGTTACGATCATTAAAGTTCCCAGGCCTTTGTATGCTCCTCCAACAAGCATAATGAGTACACCAATACCACCTACAATTGCCGAGATTTTTATAATGTTTTTTAAAGGCATATCCTTGTCTTCAGTTGTCATAAACTGAGATACCATAACCGAGTTAAAAAATATGGCTACGAATAACGAAGATCCTAGAACGACCGATAGGGTAATTGGGAAATAAATCATAAACTGGCCCATAACTCCTGGCCATAACCCTAATGGTATGAAAGCAGCGACCGTTGTGGCTGTGGATATAATAATCGGGAAAGCGATTTCGCCTATTCCTTTTTTTGCCGCCTCAATACGACTCATACCTTCTTCACTCATTAATCGATACACATTTTCTACGACTACAATACCATTATCTACCAACATTCCAAGTCCCATAATGAGTCCGAATAGAATCATGGTATTCATGGTATATCCTAACATATCTAAAACCATGAGAGACATAAACATGGACATCGGGATGGCAAAACCAACAAACAGTGCGTTTTTAAATCCTAAAAAGAACATTAAAACGGTCACCACGAGAATGATACCAAATATGATATTGTTTACTAAATCGTCCACTTGGCCAATCGTTTTTGAAGACTGATCGTTAGCTATCGTAACGGTTAGGTCTGGTGGAAATACATTGGCAGTAGCATTTTCAACAATATCTTCTATTTGTTCTGCAGCGTCCACCATATTTTTCCCTGCACGTTTTTTAACATCAAGCATAACAACAGGTGCACCAAATTCCCTGGCGTACGTTGTTTTATCTTCATCCTTAAAAGTGATTTGAGCAATATCTTTTAAATAAATAGAATTATTCTTCTCAGATTTTACTACAAAGTTTTCTAATTCTTTAGGGTCTTCAATCTCACCAAGAATTCTAATTGTACGACGCTGTCCACTTGTAATTAAATTACCTGCAGACATGGTCACGTTTTCGTTGCTTATGGTACTGATGATATCGTTAAAACTCACTTGAGCAGCCATCATTTTATAGATGTCTACAGCAACTTCTACTTCTTTATCTTGTGCACCACGAATATCTACTTGTTTAATTTCTTGCAAGCTTTCAATTTCATCTTCAAGATATTCCCCAAATTCCTTGAGCTTATCAACCGGATAATCACCAGAAATATTAATGTTGAGAATAGGAATTTCCTCAGACATACTTAAGTCGAATATATTTGGCTCTACTTTAGCACCGTTAAAGGTTGGCCAGTCTTCTCCAGATGTTTCTGTATCGACTTCGTCTTTTACTTTTTGTTTCGCGGCATCAACAGTTATCCCTTCATCAAACTCTACAATAACTATAGAATAATCTTCTTGAGATGTTGATATTATTTCAACAACATTACTAACTGTTTTCAATTTGTCCTCAATGGGATCGGTAATTAATTTCTCAATATCCTCGGCAGTATTTCCCGGATACACAGAACTAATATAAATTTTGGTTTCTTTAATTTCTGGGAAATTTTCTCTGGGCATACTAAAATAAGCTCCAGCACCTAGAAATAAGATTAAGGCAATTAAAACGTACATGGTCGTTTTATTGTTAATTGCCCATGACGATAAACCAAACTCTTTATCTACCTTCTTTTGTTTTTCGTTTTTACTCATTAGCTTTTATTTTGTCATTCCTGCGAAGGCAGGAATCTTATTATTTTGAAACTGAATTTTAATAAAGTGGATTCCTGCCTGCGCAGGAATGACAAGTCTATTCTACAACAAGTATTTTTATGTCTTGTCCGTCTTTTACACTTCTTGCACCTTCATCGATAATTTCATTTCCATTTTCCAGGCCGGAAAGTACTTCAATGTAATCACCTTGCGTTTTTCCCGTTTCTATAATAACACGTTTTGCTTTCGCCTTGTTTTCAACCTTATTAGCAACGGTGTATACATATTGTTCACCTTCAGCATTTTCAGAAATAATACTTTGAGGAATCAATATGGCCTTTTCGCTTTGGTAATCATTAATTTTAAGTTTGGCCGTTAGGTTGGGCTTTATAGATTTATCTTTATTTGGCACAGCAACTTCTATTTTAAAGGTTCTGTTTGCCGGGTTTATAAAGTTACCCGCTTGACGAATTTTAGCATTCACCTTTTTCCCAAGTATTGGAAATTCCACCTCTACTTGTTTGCCGGGTGTAATACTATTGATGTAACGTTCTGGCACGTCTGTTTCAATATACATGTCTCTAAGGTTTACAATTCTAAAAAGTTGAGATTGCCCTTGAGCGACTACACTACCTTGTTCTGTGATAACATCGTCAATTGTACCAGAAAATGGCGCACGAACAATTGTTTTTCCAACCTGTTGTTTTAATTGGTTTACGGCTCTCTCTTGTGCTTCGTAAGTAGACTTTGCCTGTAAATACTGAATTTCACTACCAATTTTTTGATTCCATAAACGTTCCTGACGCTCGAAAGTCGTTTTAGCAAGTTCAGCCTGAATCTGTAGTTGTGCTACTTGCTGGCCCAAACCACCATCATCAATTTTAGCAAGTATTTGTCCTTTAGAAACTTTTTGACCTTCTTTAACATAAACTCTGGTTAAGGTTCCTGGATATTCTGGGTAGATAACAAGATTCTTTTTTGTACTAACATTTCCTTGTAGCTCTACATAGTGATTAAATAAAGCTTCTTTGGCAGTGAAGGTTGTAATTAAAGGAATACGTTCCTGAGGATCTAACTCCTTAATCTTAGTTTCAAGCTGCTTTAATTGAGCCGAAATCTCCTGAGCAGAAGCATCTAATTCAGCCTTCTTTGTTCTTATTATTTGTAAGTCGCCAGAAGCTACAATATCTTCTATAGACATTTTTTTATCGCCTCCGCAAGATGCCAGAACAAGAGTTACGATTAATAATGTTAATATATTTTTCATTGTTATGATTGATTAATTGTTAATTCTGTTTAATACGGTTTCTAGTTCGGCTTTTTTATTAATAACATCGAGCATGGCTTGAAGAAACTCTTGCTGTGAACTATATAATTGTGTTTGCGCTTGTCTTAATTCAAAACTTGAAGCAATACCTTCAAAAAACTTGGTTTGGTTTTTTTTCTCTATGCGCTCTGCTAGATTTAGGTTTAGCTTTTTGTTTTCATAATCTTCTATAGAAAACTGGTAATCACTTTTAGCAGATGCGATTTGAAGCTTTATTTTTTGCTGAGCTTCGGTTAAGTCGTTCTTCGCTTTTTCCAAGTTAACCTTAGCTCTTTGGGTTGCAGCACCTCGTCCTCCTGAACTAAAAATAGGAATGTTAACATTTAATCCTAATAGAGATGAGCCAAACCATTTTTGATCACTATCAAAGAAAACAAAATCATTACCAAACGTCGAGTACCCAGCATTAACAAAAGCATTTATTGTTGGAAGGGCTCTACTTTTTTCCAATTTCAAGAGTAGTTCCTTAGAAACCTTATCATTTTCTGCAATTTTAAAGTCAACGTTGTTTTCAACAAGTTCCTCAGACTCCATTAAGTCCAGAACGATGTTTTTAGCTGTTAGACTCTCTAAATTATTGGTTAAGGTCGTTTTCGCGTCTATCTCGGTACCCAAAGTGATATTAAACATTTGGTGAGCCAGAGTTTTTAAACGAGATGTATTGTTTAAATTACTTTCGAGGCTGGATAGCGTAATTTGCAATTGTTCAACACTTTCTTCATCTCCTAAACCGTTTTCATAGATTTTATTAGTTTCATGAAGGTTTTTCTTTAAAACTTCAATATTGCGTTCTAAGATTTTGACGCTTTCTTCGGCCAATAAAACATTTCCATAAGCATTAATAACAGCTTTTCTAATTTCTAAATCGGTTTTTTCTTTGGCATTTTTGGAAATTTCTAAAAATACCTTAGCAGATTGTAAACCTACAATATAAGATCCATCAAAAATCTTTTGGTCCAATTTGGCAAAGGCATTAACACTTTGCTTGGTGCCAAATACAACTTCGGCAAATTCTCCTGGGTTGCCTCCAAAAAACTCTGCAGGTATTACAGAGACCTGTTGTTTTAAAAAGTTTTGATAATCTATACTAGCACTTATTTGCGGCAGACCGGTAGCGATGGTTTCCCATTTTTGCTTTTCGGCTCCTTTAATATCGAGTGCAGCGTTTTTGGAGACTCTGTTGTTTTCAATTGCAAAATCGATAGCTTCCTGTAAAGAGAAGCTACGCGCGTTTTCTTGTGAAAACATACCACAGTACCATAATAAACTAAATACTAATATTAGTTTGTTCTTCATGTTATGACTGATTTGATGTTATGAACTTGTTTAATATTTTAAAACCTTTATCTGTTACAATAGCTCTTAAGTGGTATTCCAAATAGCTTTCCACTAAGTAATCCATGCTAAATATCTCTCTAGGAAAAATGGCATGATCTTTTATACCACTCATGCCATTAAAATACATCCTGGATATAAAATCTACGTTGATATTCGACCTAAATAATTCGGTATCTACACCTTTTTGAAGGCTCTCTTTTACCGAATCGTGCATTTTACCAAATTGTCTCACTTTTAGGACATCATATAGTTGAGGATAGTATTTTTTTAATTGAAATTGAGGTGATGATCTTTCATTTTTTAGGTTACGCATCACGAACATCTTAACGTCGTAAAGTTCCTCAATGGGGTTGTTTGAAGCTTCACAAATGTCGTCAATACCGTCACAAATGGTTTCGAAAAGATTGAAGGTCACGGCTTCAACTAATTTAGTCTTGTTTGCAAAATGTACGTAAATGGTTTTTTTAGAGATCCCCATCTCTCTGGCAATATCATCCATTGTAACACTTTTAAAACCAAGTGTTAAGAAAAGTTCTGCGGCCTTATCTATAATTTTCTCCCTCATAATTGAGGGCAAAACTACTTCAGGAAACTATAAAAACCAAAAAAGTTTCCAAGGTTTTACATTTTTTTAACATATAATTTTATTGTAAACCGTCAAATAATACTATTTGCATTATTTTTGTTTCATGCAATCAATAGAAAACTACCAAAAGGAGTTTATGGCGTATTTAGAACAATACGCCGTGTTAAAAGAGCCCCAAAATTTATATGAACCTATCGAGTATATACTTGGCCTGGGAGGGAAGAGGTTGAGGCCGATTTTAACCTTAATGAGTGCCGATATTTTTAATTGTGATTATAAAAAAGCCCTAGATGCAGCTCTAAGTGTTGAGATTTTTCATAATTTTTCATTGGTTCATGACGATATTATGGATGATGCACCTTTGCGTCGTGGAAACGTAACAGTTCATGAAAAGTGGGATGTTAATACAGGGATTTTATCGGGAGATGCCATGTTGATTATGGCGTATCAATTATTTGAAAAATATGATCCCAATATGTTTAGGTCTCTAGCAAGTTTATTTAGTAAAACAGCGTTAGAGGTTTGTGAGGGGCAACAATACGATGTGGATTTTGAAACGAGAAATGACGTAACCATCCCTGAATATTTAAAAATGATTGAATACAAAACGGCTGTTTTGGTAGGGGCAGCTATGGAAATGGGCGCTATTGTGGCTAATGCCAGCGTGGAAGATCAAGATCGTATTTATAGTTTTGGAAGGGATTTGGGACTGGCGTTTCAGTTGCAGGATGATTATCTGGATGCTTTTGGGAATCCGGAAACGTTTGGAAAACAAGTTGGCGGTGATATTATTGAAAATAAGAAAACCTTCTTGTATTTAAAGGCAGAAGAGCTTTCGAATGACAAAAATAAAGCTGTACTAAATGCGTTGTTTAATGGTACCGTAGAAGACCATACATCTAAAATTGAAACAGTAAAGGCCATTTTTAAAAGTTCGGGAGCGGCAGAGGCTACGCAAAGGGAAATTGAAAACTATACGAATAAGGCGTTTTTAATTTTGGAATCCTTGAATGTCTCTGAAAATAAAAAAATGCTGTTACGAGAATTTGGTGAATTTTTAATGAATAGAACAGTATAATGCAACTACCTACGACGTTTGAAAAGTTGGTTGATGAAGCCAACCAAATGGGATTGTATAAAAAACTTATTATTCAACTTAACAAGGATTTTCATTTGGCCAATATTGACATGGATTTTCATGAAGAGATCTTGCCATCCAGTTTAAAACTTTTGCTCCATGAAACCATATTTAACTTAATGCAGGAGAAATTTATTGAGTATTTAAACTTGCTTTATATTATTGATGTTCCCGAAAAACAGGTGAAAGACTTGAAGGGTGAGGATATTGGCAAACTCTCTGAGGCTGTTTCTTTTTTAATCCTGAAGCGAGAATGGCAAAAAGTTTGGTTTAGAAACAATTATTAATTAGGATAATTTTGTCCTAATTAAAAAATAGCTTATTTTTGTATTAAAATTTATCATCTATGATGTTCTCTAAGGCTTGTGAGTATGGCATAAAAGCGTCAATTTTTATAGCGCTTAGTTCTTATAAAGGAGAGCGGGTTAGTTTAAAGGCCATTGCCAAAGAAATTAATTCACCAGAAGCCTTTACGGCTAAAATTCTTCAGGATCTGGTGAGACATAAGATTATAAACTCAACCAAAGGAGCTTATGGCGGTTTTGATGTTGATAAAACCTCGATATCTTCTATAAAACTATCTCATATTGTAAATGCTATTGACGGCGATTCTATTTATAATGGCTGTGGATTGGGACTTGAAACTTGCGATGAAAATCACCCATGTCCTGTACATGATAGGTTTAAATTGGTAAGGGATGAATTAAAGTTTATGTTAGAACATACGAATCTGGAAGAGTTGGCTCTAAACATTAGTTCTGGAGCATCGTTTTTAAAGGTTTAAAAAAATTTGAATTAAAATAGGATAAAATTATCCGAATTAAAGAAGTCATTATGGAAACAATAATTAAGGATTCTGAAAAGCAAATAAAACAATTTGTTGTTGAAGATTTTAGAACAGCTGCTGTTTTTAGTAAATATGGGATTGATTTCTGCTGCGGTGGAGAGAAGACACTAGAAGATGTCTGTAAGAAGAAAGACATAGCTGTCTCTGAAGTATTAGGTGAACTTCAAAACGTTTTAGAGGCCTCCACGGCCCAAAATATAGATTATAAATCCTGGCCTTTGGATTTATTAGTGGATTATATTGAAAAAAAGCATCATCGATATGTAGAAGAGAAGATTCCCGTATTACTTCAGTTTTTAGATAAACTTTGTCGGGTTCATGGAGAAAGGCATCCCGAATTAATTGAAATTAATGAGCATTTTAAGGCTTCTGCAAAAGATTTGGGAGCTCATATGAAAAAGGAGGAATTGATACTTTTTCCCTTTGTTAAGAAAATGATTAATTTGACCATGAGTGAGTCGGGTACTGAAGCACCTCCTTTTGGAACGGTTCTAAATCCTATTGCCATGATGAAGCATGAGCATGATAATGAAGGAGACCGATTCAAAGAGATTGCTAAGTTAACGAACAATTATACACCACCACATGATGCTTGTAATACCTATAAAGTCACTTTTGCCATGTTAGAGGAGTTTGAAAAAGATTTACATGTGCACATTCATTTAGAAAATAATATTCTGTTCCCCGGAGCGATAAAATTAGAGCAGCAGTTCATGTAATATAAGTGTCATTGAAAATTCTGAAGTATCACGTTCCGATTCTTCGGAATTTTCAATTGGAAAAGCTTTAAGGTTTTATTGTAATGTCCTAAAATATTCTAATAAAGCTCGAGCGTCTTCTGTCGTAATATTTTGGTTCATCATAGGAGAACCATTAAACTCTATGAGTAATGCTTTTGCTAATGGATCTTTTTGAACCATTTCATTCGGATTCAATATCATATTCATAACCCATTCCGGAGTACGTCTTTCTAAGATCTTTTTAGGCGAGGGGCCAATAAATTTCTTATCTGTTCTGTGACAGGCTGCACACAATTTTTTGAATACATCAGCACCATGAGAAACCATGGTTTTATCAATTTTTGAAGGGATGTTCAGAGATGTTATCGGTCCAATACCTTTGTTCGTGAGATCTACTTGTTTCGATGGCGGAATAAGTTCAGATTTTTCTGCGTTTTGTTCTGTTGATGGCATGTTTTGTTCATAAGAAAACCCTGCTTTCTTTTTCGCTTCTTTTCCATCACAACTCATTAGTAATGAGGTGCATATTAGAGCCGTAATATAGAGTGCATTTTTCATTGTTATTGGTTTATAACACAAATTTAAAGCCTTAAATCACAACGAAATATGACAAAAATCACCCTTAGATAAAGATTGGTCTTTTTAGATGAAATAATGATGTAAGTTTCTGTTAATGAGCAATTAAATAACCTAATAGGAGCAGTTTTATGTTATACAATAATATTGTGATTCCTGAATAGAAAAGCAGCAATACTATGGGGTGTTTTTTGAGAATGATAAAAAATGACTTGTCTATAATTACAAATCATTAAAAAATATAATGCAATAATTATATATTCTTTAAATGGGAGATGCTAACCTATAAATATGGAGAAAGAAACTTCTAATTTTGCTAAAAGTTGTATTTTTGGGGAATATTTTGACTAACCTACTCGGTATTAAAAGTAACAATGGATAAATTTTCATTTTTAAACACAGCGCACACGGCATATTTTGCTGATTTATACGATCAATATTTACAAAATCCTGATGCCGTAGAACCAAGTTGGAGAGCCTTTTTTCAAGGTTACGACTTTGGTAGTGAGAACTATGGATTAGATGGTGAGATTGTAGAGGGAGTTTCTACCCAAATCCCAGAACATGTGCAGAAAGAATTTAATGTCGTAAAGCTTATTGATGGCTATAGAATGCGTGGTCATTTGTTTACTAAAACAAATCCGGTAAGAGAACGTAGAAGTTATACACCTGCTTTAGAACTATCATATTTCGACCTCTCCGAAAACGATTTAGACACCGTTTTTAATGCTGGCGATATTCTGGGGCTTGGAACGAAAACATTACGCGAAATTATCGTTCACTTAGATAAAATTTATTGTAGCTCCATTGGTGTAGAATACATGTATTTACGTAACCCGGAAGTTATAAAATGGTGGCAAGGTCAACTTAATGAAAATAATAATCAGCCTAATTATTCGGTTGAGACAAAAAAATATATTCTTTCTAAACTAAACCAGGCGGTGACCTTCGAGAACTTTTTACAGACTAAATATGTTGGTCAAAAACGTTTCTCGTTAGAAGGTGGTGAATCTTTAATTCCTGCTCTTAGTAATGTGCTATTCTATTCGGTTGAGAAGTATGGTGTAAAGGAGTGTGTTTTAGGAATGGCGCACCGTGGACGTCTAAGTACACTGGTAAATATTTTTAGAAAACCATTAAGAGAACTTTTTAGTGAATTTGATGGGAAAGATTTTGAAGATGAAAATATTGATGGTGACGTAAAATATCATTTAGGTTTAACTCTTGATAAAACATATCAAAACGGGAAAAGCATTAAGATGAATTTAGTTCCTAACCCGTCACACTTGGAAACTGTAGCTCCTGTAGCAGAAGGGATTACGCGAGCTAAGATCGATGACGATTATAATGGGGATAATTCTAAGATCGTTCCTATTATAGTACATGGCGATGCAGCTATTGCAGGACAAGGTGTAGCGTATGAAGTGAGTCAAATGAGTCAACTTAACGGGTATAAAACCGGAGGTACCGTTCATATTGTGGTTAACAACCAAATTGGATTTACTACCAACTACCTAGATGCACGGTCTAGTACCTATTGTACAGATGTAGCAAAAGTGACGCTGTCGCCCGTATTACATGTTAATGCAGATGATGCTGAAGCTGTGGTACATGCCGTTGAAATGGCTTTAGAATATAGAATGCGTTATAAAAAGGACGTATATATTGATTTATTAGGATATCGTAAGTACGGACATAATGAAGGTGATGAACCTCGATTTACACAACCTAAGTTGTATAAAGAGATTTCAAGGCATCCAAATCCGTTTAAAATATACTCAGATAAACTCATTGCAGAAGGCACTATCGATCAGGCTTATGTCGACAAGATTATTGAAGATTTTAAAGAAACCTTAGAAAACGAATATGCGAAAGCTAAGGAAGCAGAATCTTCTAAAGTTCGAGAGTTCATGCAAGAACGTTGGTCGGCTTTCGAACGCCAAGGTTTAGATGCCATGTTGGAGCCCGTGGATACTGCATATACAAAGGACAAACTGGAAGAAATTTCTAAAGTGATTTCAACAGTTCCTGAAGGTGTTAAATTTTTACGCAAGGCAGAACGAATTCTTGACGGACGTAGAAAAATGGTTTTTGAAACCGATAGCTTGGACTGGGGAATGGCTGAGTCTTTGGCTTATGGAAGTTTAATGGAAGAAGGATTTAATATCCGAATCTCTGGTCAGGATGTAGAACGCGGGACATTTAGTCATCGTCATGCTATTTTGCGTGATGAAATATCAGAAGAACGTATTAATTTATTAAATACCAATCCAGAAAATAAAGGTAAAATGGATATTTATAATTCCTTTTTATCTGAATATGGTGTACTTGGTTTCGATTATGGTTATGCTATGGCTAATCCAAATACATTAACAATTTGGGAAGCACAGTTTGGTGATTTTAGTAATGGTGCGCAGATTATTTTCGACCAGTATTTATCGGCAGCTGAAGATAAATGGAAATCTCAAAACGGTATCGTTGTTTTATTACCACATGGATACGAAGGACAAGGGTCTGAGCATTCATCGGCAAGAATAGAACGGTATTTACAATTATGTGGCGAAGATAATATGATTGTGGCAGATTGTACGACTCCGGCTAATTTCTTCCACCTGTTACGCCGTCAAATGAAACGCGATTTTAGAAAACCATTGGTGGTATTCACACCTAAAAGTTTATTGCGTCACCCAAAAGCAGTATCGTCGATAGGCGAGTTGGCACAGGGTGGGTTTGAGGAAGTGATAGACGATACGATCGCTCCAGATCATGTTAAAAAAGTGGTATTCTGTACAGGAAAATTCTATTACGACTTGTTGGCCGAAAGAGAAGCATTGGAAAGAAAAGATGTTGCTCTAGTAAGAATAGAGCAGTTATTTCCATTGCATTTAGAAAAAATACAGACCATTTTAAATAGGTATCCTAATGCAGAGAACCATGTATGGGCACAGGAAGAACCTAAAAATATGGGATCATGGAGTTATATGGCACAGCGTATGGACTTGGTTAAGCTGGACGTGGCTTCTAGGCCTTATAGTTCGGTGCCGGCACCAGGATCAAGTACAAGAGATAAGAGAAGACAACGTGCTGTTATTGATTCGGTTTTCAACATAGACTAAGTTAAGATTAAAAGAAAATAATTCATATACAATTAAAATTATAAGGAATGATTTTAGAAATGAAAGTACCCTCGCCAGGTGAGTCCATTACAGAAGTGGAAATAGCAACATGGTTAGTGGAAGATGGGGATTATGTAGAGAAGGATCAGGCTATAGCGGAGGTAGATAGTGATAAAGCAACATTGGAATTACCTGCAGAGTCTAGCGGAACCATTACGCTTAAAGCGGAAGAAGGTGATGCTGTTGCCGTTGGTGAAGTTGTTTGTTTAATCGATACAAGTGCAGAGAAACCAGAGGGAGATGCGCCAAAAGCAGATAAAAAGGAAGAGGCCCCGAAAGCCGAAGCTCCTAAAGCTGCAACTCCTGAAACAAAAACATATGCAACTGGAACAGCAAGTCCAGCGGCTAAAAAGATTTTAGCAGAAAAAGGAATCGAAGCACAATCGGTTTCTGGAACTGGTAAAGACGGTAGAGTTACAAAAGAAGATGCTATAAATGCAGTGCCTTCTATGGGTACACCAACCGGAGGTAGTAGAGGAACATCTCGAAGCAAAATGTCGATGTTGCGTCGAAAGGTGGCAGAGCGTTTGGTAGAAGCCAAAAATACAACGGCTATGTTAACGACTTTTAATGAAGTTGACATGTCTCCAATATTTGCTTTACGTTCGGAGTATAAAGAAACATTTAAAGCTAAGCATGGCGTAGGTTTAGGGTTCATGAGTTTCTTTACATTGGCGGTGGTACGTGCATTAAAAATGTATCCTGCAGTGAACTCTATGATTGATGGGAAAGAAATGATAAGCTATGATTTTTGTGATATCAGTATTGCTGTTTCCGGACCAAAAGGATTAATGGTTCCTGTGATGAGAAATGTAGAGAATTTAAGTTTTAGAGGTGTTGAGGCTGAAGTAAAACGTTTGGCACTTCGTGCTCGTGATGGGCAAATTACTGTGGATGAAATGACAGGAGGAACGTTTACAATTTCTAATGGAGGTGTGTTTGGTAGCATGTTATCAACACCAATCATTAACCCACCGCAAAGTGGTATTTTAGGAATGCATAATATTGTTGAGCGTCCGGTCGCAGTCGACGGAAAAGTAGAAATACGACCTATCATGTATGTGGCACTTTCGTACGATCATAGAATTATTGATGGTAAGGAGAGTGTAGGCTTTTTGGTTGCTGTAAAAGAAGCATTAGAAAACCCTACAGAATTATTAATGGATAATGATGTTAAAAGAGCTTTAGAGCTCTAGGAGAGACTTAACTTTAGATAAGAATAAAAAAGGGAGCTGCCAATATCGATTGGTAGTTCCCTTTTTAGTTTAACTAAATATAAAACAAAAACTAGCTAAAACACATAATAAGATTTATAGAAATAACAATAACTACTAATACAGCTAGTCCAATCATGCAATACTTGTCAATAACGTCGTTACCTTTTTCCATTTCCATCCCTTTAATCTTAATTTTAAATGTCTTAGTTATATAAATTTTTTTGTTGAAAACTCTACACGGGTAGGCACAGAATTTTTAAATCCTTTTCTTAAAGAATTAATTAATAGCAGTGTAAAGGTATATCTCAAAGACGTAAAAAAAAATACGCACTTCTACGTATTTTTAAAAAATGAAAACGTTTATAAAAAGTGAAAGCTCTAAACCACAGATGGATTTAGAGCTTTCTTAATTCTCCCTAAGAACTAATTAATAGCGGCCGTAAATATATGATGTTTATGTGAGAAAAAAAATACGCACTTCTACGTATTTTTTAAAAATGGAAAAGTTTATAAAAAGCGAAAGCTCTAAATCACGATGAATTTAGAGCTTTCATAATTCTCCCTAAGAACTAATTAATAGCGACTATAAAGATATATTATTTTTGTGAGAAAAAAAATACATAACGCGAGTTTTTTCTAAAAATGTGCTTTATTTAGATTAGCCCATAAAGAAAGTGATGTGGGTTTGTTATCTAAACCTAGTTTGGCAACAATGTTACTTCGGTGTTTATCAACGGTTCGTACCGAAATGGAAAGGCCTTCGGCGATATCGAGACTTGTTTTATTTTCAGAGATAAGCTTTACAATCTTTAGTTCGGACTTTGTTAAGAGGTTTATGGTGTCTGGTTTTTGGTCTAAGTTGCTGGTATTTAGGTGAGACGTGATTTCCTTGCTAAAATAAGGCGTACCATTTACAACATGTTTAATACATATTTCAATCTCTTCAATAGCAAACTCTTTAAGAATATAACCAAAAACATTAAAGGCTTTGGCCTGTTCGTATAATTCTTCTTCCTTATCAAAAGTAATAAGGATAACTCTGGTCTTTAGGTTATTTTTTTTACAAGCCTCTGCAATTTCTAATCCTGTTCTGTGAGGCATTCTTATATCCAGTATGGCGATATCTGGTTTTAATTTTACCACCAGATTGTAGGCCGCATTACCGTCTTTTGCACTTCCAATAATATTAAATCCCTTAGAAATCAAAAAATCACTAAGGCCCCTTAACATCAATGGATGATCATCAGCAATTACTATAGAGGTGTTCATTAAGTGAGAAGAATTATATAAGCTATTAATTAAAATGTAGATTTGTCTAAATCATGATTAAATATGTCCAGGTTTGTTTTTTATCGTTTTAAATATAAATATTTCTTTTCATAATCTATGATGGCTTTAGCTTTTTTTAGGATATCGGCTCCTATAATACCATCTACTGGTGTGGAATTATGATTTACAAGCGCAGTATTAACATGAGTAAGGTTAAACAATACCAATACAACCTTATTATGTTTCCATTTGCCAATTCTAACTTTATTCTTTTTAGACATTTTTGTATCCATATCTATAGCTCCAGCACCTGCCGCTTTAATCGCCGAATCCTCGGTTTTTAGATTGAACGTATCAACAGCTTCAAAGCCCACACAAGAACTGGAAGCCCCAGTATCTAAAATGAATCGTCCTTTGTGACCATTTATAGTGGCTTTTATTTCAAAGTGATTCGTTTTGGTTAGGTGTAATTTTACCTTGACATAATCTTTTTCAAGAAGAAACTCCTGAAGTGTCTTTTCCATAAGATATTTTAATTCTATACCGTAAAAATAGTATAATAAGAAGCGCTATTAGTATAACGAAGGTATTAATTAATTTATTATTGTCAGACTCAGGTTTCATGAATTGACCATAATAGACAAAAGCGCTCCAATAATAGGGGGATTTTTTAATATTACTGATGGAATTACTTTGTAGATAATCGATCTTCGACTGATGATTAGCAAGGTAAGCAGATTTGTTATCACTATAATTTTTGTAAAAGGATGCCATAACTTGAGACGTCGATAAATCATTTATTTGCCACAATGAAAATAATATGTTTTGGGCTCCGGCATATTGAAACCCTCTGGCGATACTCATAGCCCCCTCACCTTTATGTAATTTACCAACGCCTGTTTCACAGGCACTTAGAACCACTAAGTTTGTGTTTAAATCTAAGCTGTATAATTCATTTAAAAATAGGGTGTTGTTGTAGAATTCGATATTTGCAGGTGTTGAAAAATCGCCACTACTGGCGTGTGTAGACAAATGTAGAATATCGTAGTAAGTACTATGTTCTATAAAAGCTTCTTTTGTGGCCTGTTCCTTCAATAAAAAACGAGATGCCATTTCTCCTTCTATAGCATGGGCTTCATCTATAGAATATGTTAAGGAACTGTTTGTGTTTTCAAAAATAGGAAAGACCCCCAGGAGTTTACTCGCCATAATATGGTCTTCTCGTTTTAAGTAAAACGGAATACTGGTATTGTAAAGGACTTGATATTTTTGCACAACAAAGGGCATTTTCGAAAAGTTCGTCGTATTCGTTTTTGAGGTAAGCAAGGCTTCAAATGGAACAAAATTTAACAACCCATCGGGAATAACAATCATGTTTTTTGTCTCAACAGCATTTTTAAGATTAAGTGTCTTATAAAGTGAGAATGCCAAATCGGTGAACTTACTTACATTGTTGTTAATTATAGAAGCTGTGTCGAACAGATGGATAAAATCTGTGATGCGTTTTTGGGTGCCATCCTCTAAAGGAATTCTATTCAATTTGATTTCATGGTCATTAATAACGAATTGATAGAGGTTCTTTTTTCCGAAGAAATACTCAATTAAAACAGCGTTGTCTGCGTTCAGTCTGGCTTGTGTATTCTGAAGCGAGAAATTAGAAGATTTCAATTCTGGATATACTTTCCTTATTCTTTCATTAAGAGTTTTTAAGGCAATACTCACACGATTTAATTTAGAACTTAAGTCTGTAATAACAGCCGCCTGAGTATTTCCCAGTTGTTCGTTAATTAAGCGTCCCGTTATGCTTTCTTGTTGTTTTAATAAGTGTGTTTCTTTAAGAAGTAAACTGTCATTGGGATGCTTTCTAAGCAATGCTTTTTTGATGGCTTTTTCTTTTAATACACCGGACTTATTGAATTCGGCATATTGCAGAGCTGTAATTAAAAGGGAATCTTTTTTAGTGTTTAGAAATTCATTAAACATCATATCAATACATAGTTCACTGCGAATTCGATTTGCAGCTTGATTTGATATTTTGTTTTCCTGAGATGTCCAGTTGTTTTCTAATAAGCGCGATACATAAAAGCTAAAATCGTAATACTTTAGTGCAAGTTTATAATCCTCATGCCATGTGGCGTACAAATCGAAAATGTCTATAAAGGTGTTTTCAGCATATAATTGGACTTTGTTAATATGATCGATAGATTTGGTTTCTGGTAATAATGTTTTAATAGCCGAATTTAAGTTAGTTTTAGCTTTATCGGGCTGGTTTAGAAGTTTGTAAAGTTGTGCCTCTTCCAAATAAAGCTTAGCCAATTCCCTAACAGATAAACGGCTAATAATACGTTGTTTTTTAGCCTGGTTAAATGCCTTTAAAGCCGCTTCAAATTTATTGTTTTGTAACAGAATCATATAATGACTTCGGTGACTGTAATAGCTGCTATTTTGAGAGGCCTCAGGAATGTCCGAAATCTTATTTATTTTCTTGAGGGTAATTTGACTCTGTGTATGCAGTTGAATGATTTTTTCCTTTTGATGCTTATCCAGGTTTTGCTTATCCTTATAGGTTGAAGTTAACTTCAAAGCCGTTTCATGCTTGCCAATAGTCTGGTACAAAATAGCTAGATTAATGACTCCGCTCGCTTGATGCTTTAAATGGTTGCTTTTTTCAGCTAAGTAAATGTATGCTTTAATAATGTTTTCGGCATTGGTATAGTCGTTTGTTTTGGTGTACAGGTTACCTAAAGGTTTTAAACAATGCTCTATAATGTCGAAATCGGAACGTTTTGAAAGTTCGTTGGAATTAAAACGATTCAAAGCATCTTCAAAGGTTGAGATCGCTTCATTTAACCTCGATTTTTGATCCAGGTAATACCCTTTGTGGGATAGTAAAAACACCAAAGCTAATTGTTCATCTTTGCTTTTAACTTGCGCTTTAAATCTAGATTCTCGTTCGGTTAAATGTTTTAAAGTGACATCATTTTTATTGGCCATAAACGTTTCGGCAGCCGCATAAATATCTTCTTCCAAATTTTGGGACAGTGTGATGCCGTAAATTAAAAAGAAAAGAAATTTTAGTTTTTTCATAGGCATATATTACCAGGGCGCTTTGGTATTAAAATTTCCAAATAGCATAAAACTGCCAATAATTAAAGTTTTCTTCAAAATTCATAATGTAACGGGCTCCCAAACTAGGACCAATTCGGGCGAAACCAGCAGTTACATCAAACAAGAAACCAGTTCTTAAATTAATGAAAGTGTTGGTTTCACTTGTAGAAAACTCTTCTGTTCCAGCAATAGGAAGGTCTGTTGAAGGGCCTTCATAGAAATCCATTGTAACCTGTTGTTCTCGTTTTTCACTTAACGAAATACTGTTTTGTAAACCGGCTCCTAGACCTATGTAATTATTCACATTATATCGAATTAACACAGGAACATCCCAGTCAAAATTTTCATAAGAATCAATGGTTGTAGTACGCTGTAAAAACCGAGCCCCTTGAGCATTTTGTATAAACTCATCGACTATATCGGCATGTGTTTCGTAATTATGAAGATTATTCATAAGCTCCACTTGCCAATACCACCTATAAGATTTAAATGGAGAGAGGGTAGCTCCTAAAAAATAACTTTCAGAATTCCTCAAATCGCTAAATGAATTAAAACCTGTTTTCACACCAATAGAAATGCCAGGTAAAAACCGGGTTGTTGCATAATTGGTAATAATTGGGTCGTTTTTATCAAAAATAATAGCAGTCTTACTTTTGGTTTTTTTCTTATGAAAGTCTTTCGCAAATTTGATGTTGTATTTTACAAAACCTTTAGTAGAATCGTATGCTTTAACATGTTTCTGTTCACTTCCCGGAAGATAGATGTTCTTAAAGGTGAAAATGGCCTGAGTATCTGTAAAAGTCGTATCTAAACAACTATAAAGTACGTCGCGTTTCGGGCATATGTCACATTTGGGATACATGTCTAAGACCTTGAGTGTGGATTTGTCTAACATTTCTGGAATATCTGTTTCTAATCGTATGGTCCGCGCTGGTCCTTCCCCATTGTTTTGAAATTTTATTTTAAATTTTAAGTTTTTAAAGCGAACAAGCCTGTAGTTCATAAAACTTCCATTAGATGACATTTTATTGGGGTCATGTGAGGTTACAATCTCCATTTCCATGTCCTTGACTTTATGGTTGTCATAATTGCTGTCTGGGACATAAATACCTCTTACCGATATAATAGCGCTGGTGTCTTTAACCATTTCCGGAGTGGTTTTAAGGCTGAAAAAGATATGACGTTCTTCATTGGGTTCCATATTGTCAAATTCCAACAGGCTCCAGTCTTTGTAAATGGCTTTAGCATCTGCAATCGATACGGGTAAGTTGGTTTTTTCTGTAGAATCCTGTAATACGGTTTTAGATTTAACAATGTCATTATCCAATGAGGCAAGATACGTTCTTTCGTCATCTATATTATTGGTATACGCAAAACCATCTACAGAAATGTTTCTTTCATTATGGTGCGTTCTGGTTTCTAGCAATTCGAAGTTGTTGGCTTTATATTTTAGCTCGTTGTAAAACAGATAAACCTTCCCGTTAGTCGTGTAGTCTTTGGTGTTTTTATAGCTCATTATGGCGACCATTTCCTCTTCTGGTAACGGTTCACGATTACGTTTTAATGTGAAGTTTTCATCCATAATAGCCAAATCCTGATATGTTGTGGTTATGGTGTTAACGGCTATTTTTTTTGGTCTTGAGGTTGGAGGTTTGCCCGTATCGTAATTATTGGTGGCCCATAACTTTACTTCATAGTTTCCTTTGTCTTTGTATATATGTTTTGGATGCTTTTCGGTGCTATAGTGTCCATCTCCCAATTCCCAATAATAGGTGTAAAACGCTTTGGGTGCACCTGCGATTTGCTGTAGTGTGGGTGTTTCTGGCGATAGTAGGACTTCATTGCCATTTGAGGAACTTTTAATGGTAGCCGTTCTTTTAAGCGTGTCGTTTGCTGCGCGTTGTTGAGAATAACCATAAGCGCACACAAATGTGAGGCCAATAAAAAGCGATAGTTTCTTCATTAAATAAATGATTTATTAAGATACTGGTTTAAATATACAAAAAGTGACTCCTTTAATGTCGTTTGTTTTTATTCTAACATGAGACAATGTGTCTAAATTAGAGGTAATTGCCATAATGTTTATAGCAATTATTAATAATATAACAATGACAAACGCCAATATTAGAGCTGCTCTTTTCACAACATATTCTTGTTTTTATAATTAAATACAAATGGTTTCTATTTTGTTACCCTTTGGAGGGACTTCTTTTATGTTAGACCATATGTTTTTTAAAAAATAGTAGTGTGAATTAAGAATTTGTTGTTTGGTAGGTATTGTTTGTTCTTTAGATGCGCTAAAACTTTTCAACACTTTGTATATTCGTGAAATAGAATAATTAACAACCCGTTGTGCATTTTGAAAAAAATGTCAATTTGAGAATAGAGATAAAGAACATTTTCAAGTGTATATAATACGAAGTAAATTTGGGAGGCTCTGAATTAAACAGGGGGCTCGATACCTGCCTGACCGGCGAGGCAGGCTTCGATTAAAAAGCCTCAACTCGAACCGATAGCGTATGCATGGTTTAATAGCGAACCAAGAATTGAGTCATTTCTGTTGAATTTTACGATTGAAATGCGAGCTCGATATATCCAATGCCATATGAACTAACATTCAGAAAGCTATTTTAAGTATCTTAATACACAACAGGTTTAATAATCTCTCTTAACCTAAAACGATAATTATGAGACCATTCGGTGTTTTGCCACTATTGTTTGTACTTTTATGTGGTACAGCATGTCAAACTAAGACAAAAAATAGCCTTGTTAATCCCCAAAAGCCCAATATTATCTTTGTAATAGTGGATGATCAAAGTACAGATCTTTTGGGCTTTATGGAAGGTAAAGCTCTAACCCCTAATATAGATAAGTTAGCAGAAGGAGGCATTCGTTTTGAAAACGCTTATGTAACGGCCAGTGTCTGTTCACCTAGCCGCTATACTTGTCTTACTGGGCAGTATGCTAGTCGAAGTACCGTTCCTCATTTTAAAGAATCAACTACAGAAGAAGGGGTTAATCGTGTTTTATGGAATATAGGGTTTTCCAATGACCAGATTACTTTACCCATGGCTTTACAACAGGGAGGGTATAAAACAGGTTTTGTTGGTAAGTGGCATATTGGTGGGTTATCTGGATGGAAACCATTACCTAAAGATAGTGACCCTTCAAACCCAGAAGTTATTGAGACTCTTAAAGGCAATCAAATGATTTATGAAAAACGTGTTAAAACATTTGGTTTCGATTATGCTAATCATATTTATTCGGGTAATCCTTGGGACGATAGGGCGTTACGTAACTCGGGGTTAGATGTGCATAACCAGGAATGGTTAACCCAGGCCGGGTTAGAATTTATTGAGCAGAATCGGGACAATCCTTTCTTTTTATACTTTTCGACAACGTTAAATCACGTGCCAGACAACCATGCTTCTTTGGTGGGTGATCCACGTAAAAGCCCTGTAGGGATCTTGCCAGAACCTATTTCCGGTGTGCAACCTTCACGAGAATCTGTGATTGAACGATGTGAAGCTGCCGGTATCGACGAAAAGCGTTGGGGAGCAACCTGGTTAGATGATGGCATTGGTGCTTTAATGAAGAAGTTAGAGGAACTCGAGATACAAGATAATACCCTAATTGTTTATTTTGTAGATCACGGTATGGCTAAGGCTAGCAAAGGAACTTGTTATGAAGGCGGTTTAATTACACCGACCTTTACATATTGGCCTGGTGTTGTAAAGCCTCAGGTAAGTCAGGCCATGATTCAGAATATCGATTTTGCTCCAACCTTTATGGAGTTAGCAGGGGTTGAGACTCCAAAAACGATGAAGGTTGATGGTGAAAGTTTTGTAGATGCATTTCATGGGAAGGCGTTTGATGGTTATAAAAGTGTTTATTCTGAAATCGGATTAACCCGTGCTGTAACCACTTCAGATGGTTGGAAATATATTGCTTTTAAAGTTCCTCCCAGTTTGCAACGCACAAAGGAGGAGCGTATGGAAGACCAGTATAAGTTGATTAAACAACAAAAAGAATACGGAGGATTTGAGCTTTCAATAGATCCCGAAGCGCGTTATTACCAAATGGGTATGGGCGCAGGAGGTACAAGTTTTGAACGCAACCAATTGAGGGGAGATGCGGCATGGAAAGCGCATTATTTTGATTCCGATCAGTTATACAACCTCAATGAAGACCCTATGGAATCTAAAAACCTCGCAAAAGATTCAGCTTATGCCGAAAAACTTGTCGAGATGAAAAAATTATTAACCTCCTATCTTGATGATTTACCAGGAACCTATCCGGAGTTAAAGCCTGGAATCTAAAAAAATATAAGATGTTAATAACCTTAATTTGATCTAAATTATGGAAATAGAACATATAGAAAAAGCCAAACAAAGAATAGGGAAGTTTATAAATAAAACACCTATTGTAAGTTCGAAGCTGTTAAATGAATGGCTTGGACACGAGATATTCTTTAAAGCAGAATGTTTACAAAAAATAGGAGCTTTTAAAGCCCGAGGCGGATGTAATACAATATCCTGGTTAATTGAAAATAATAACAAACCTAAAAAAGTGATTGCTAACAGCTCTGGAAATCATGCGCAGGCTATAGCTTGGGCTTCGAGTCAATTTGGAATCCCTTCAAAGATTTATATGCCTTCCTATGCTTCTTTGGTAAAAGTCCAGGCAACGAGGCGTTATGGTGCCGAAGTTGAATTATGCGAAACCAGAGATGAGGCAGATATGAAAGTCAAAGAACATGCTAAAGAAGACGGCGTGTTTTGGATTCCACCGTACAATCATGAACAGGTTATTTATGGTCAAGGTACTGCAGCTTACGAAGTACTAAGAGAATTAGATCATGTAGATGCCATGTTTGCACCTTGTGGCGGTGGTGGATTGTTATCTGGTACTGTTTTAGCTACTCGTGGACTATCGCCTAAGACAAAAGTTTTTGGTGCAGAACCTCTTAATGCTAACGACGCAGCACAGTCTTTAAAGAAAAATTCAATACAACGGCTTAAGGACGTTCCAAATACACTTGCAGATGGTGCTATGACTATGGCCATTGGGGATATTACGTTCGAGCATTTGAAAAAATTAGACCATTTATATGAAATTGAAGAAACAAAGATGGTGTATTGGACACAATGGCTAACACATCTTTTAAAACTACATATAGAACCGACAAGTGCGTTATCCATGGAGGCCGCTTTTCAATGGTTAAAGACCCAAAAATCCAAAAAGAGAATCGTTATTATACTGTCTGGTGGAAATATAGATCATGAGACCCAATTAAAAATATGGCATGAAAATTACCTGGATTCTGAACCTGGATTTAGTAATCATATTCAATAAGTGTGCATATCAGTTTCCGGATGTAATACAGGTGTTAGAACGAAGCTATATCTTACGGGATGCTAAAAATTTAGACCCTGGTTGGCTAGATCCACATCCCGAAAATAGTATTAAAGAAGAGAGCGACTTACAAAATGTAAGAGGAAGGCTCTGCCTTTTAAAAAAAGGAGTCTATAAAACATAAAATGGGTAAAAAGCGTTTATTTATTTATAAATTTGAATGATGAGTCATGAAAAACCACTTGTGAATTCAGAATACCTATTACATAAATTCCCAGGAAAGGGAGGATGGGTCTATGCTCAAATTCCGGAAATTGTTCAGAATAAGAACAATCCCTTTGGCTGGGTAAAAGTTAGAGGCTTTATAGATACCTACGAATTAAAACAATACAAATTAATGCCTATGGGTAGCGGAAAACTATTTCTGCCTGTAAAAAAAGAAATTCGGAAAAAAATTAAAAAGGAAGCAGGCGATTATGTAACCATTAAACTCTTTAGCGATTATTCTAAACTAGAAATACCTGAAGAGATTGTAGATTGTTTTAAAAACGAACCTCGTGATATCTATGAGACCTTTTTATCGTTTAAAGAAGGTGAGCAGAAAGCCTATTTAGATTGGATTTATAATGCAAAAACGGACGATACCAAAGTGAAAAGAGTTGTTTCCATGATAGAACGGCTAAAAGAGAAAAAGAAGTTTTACGATAAAGATTGAAAAGAGAATTTTATTTATTTTTATTCAAAGGATCTAGATTCTTTGAAAGAAATTGTATGTTTAGAACCAATGACAAACTATTAACCCTTAAATGACAACTATGAAACCTATTTACACTATCGTTTTTTTATTACTGACAACATTTGCGTTTTCACAGAATAACTGGACTTTAATTTACGAAAATGATGCAGAAGGTAATGCTGTAAAAGGAGAATTGAGCGCATTGGTGTCTGCCGTGCAGAACGGAGAAACCATTCGTATATATTTTAAAATGGGAAAAAAAAGGCATCCCGAAACGTTTGTAGAGCATACGGCTCTGGTAAAGTTTTCTACGATTATGAATTCTCCAGAAGGGCAGTTCGTCACCGCTCAAATAGATCCTATTATTGGTCAAAAACCCAAGCATAAAAGACAAGAAGTGGTATTGGAAGAAAATTTAGAATGGTCTTTAATAGCGTCAACTAATGGAAAAAACGATACCATGATGAGAGATGTCATAACGGGAAAAGTTAGTAAACATCGTATTTCGGAGTGGGGAACCAAATGGTTTGTTAAAAAGAGTGGTCACTAAGCTATATGAAATAAAAGCCGCAAGATGGATTTCCATATTATTTCGATCTGGTGAAAGATATGGATTGCAAGTTGCTTTTTTCTTCATTGTCAACGTTCGAGTTTTTAGATATCCTCAATGAGGAAACCTCCAGTATCTTTAAGCATAGTTATGAGGAAAGACTTAGTCCTTTTATTATTTGAGAAAGGGTTTTACAAAGCTATTCGACTAAAGCTTTTACTAAAAAAAGAATAAAATTGATCGTTAACCATCATGTCATAAAATTATTTGATAAGAAAATCTTTGAAAGAGGGCTTGTAAAACCACCTTTTAAAAATTTAAACCCTATGCCCAATGAGGCCTGTCTTCTATATGTTTTAGAAGGTAGTAACAATTCGTATTCAGAAAAAGAAGCCATGACCATAAATAAGGAAGAAGGCGTCTTAATGAAATGTGGAAACTACATCTACGAAGGGATTTCTAATGAAGAAACTGGTAATTTCGGATTTATAGCGATTCACTTTTACCCTGAAGTCTTATTGAAAATTTACAAAAATGACGTTCCTGGTTTTTTAAAGAATCCTTCCACAGATAAGTTTAAACGAAGTATGGCCGTGTTAAAAACAGATGTTTTAATTCGTAAGTACATTGAAGGTCTTATATTTTACTTTGAAAACCCGGATATCGTCACCGAGGAGCTGACCGTTTTAAAAATGAAAGAAATCATTCTATTACTTTTAAATTCAACTAATGCTCCAGATGTGCTAGAGATTATGCAGAATTTATTCATTCATAAAAGTTATAGTTTTAAAGAGGTTATAGAATCTCATATTTTTTCATCAATCACCCTACAAGATCTTGCGAAATTAACCAATAAGAGCTTGGCTTCATTTAAGCGAGAATTCAAAAACACCTATAATGATAGTCCAGCAAATTATATAAAAAATAGACGCTTAGAAAGAGCGGCTTCTTTTTTAAGATTAACCGATAATTCCATAAATCATATCGCCTACGATTGCCAATTTACTAATCTCTCACATTTTTCCAAATCCTTTAAGGCCAAATACAATCAAAGTCCTTCAGACTACAGAATGAGCCAATTGCACAAATAATTGAGCTTTTTAAAAAAGTTGTTTTTCGATTTATTTTTTCTCTTTGTACTTATAAATACAAAGGAGAAAACATATGGATTTTACATTTAATAACTGGATAATAAATGGAAAGCGAATTCCTTATGCTTTCAAAGAAAAGCGAATTCGTTTACATGGAGAAAGTACACAGTCCGAGCTTTTCGTATTTCAGAAAATTATTAATGCGTTGGAAAGTTCCAAACCATGGATCACTATGTTGTCCGGGTACCCCGATGGTTCTTTCGGGTGGGCAAAAGTTGAAGATCAGTTAAAAGATAAAAATAACGCACCCAGGTTGTATGTAGAATATGTGGGCCAGGGTGATTCAGACAAGCCTGAGGATTATAATTACTCCACAATTGAGCGCGCAGATTTGGTCGAAGCACATTGGAAGCAACAGCAAATAAAGAGTACGTTTGTGGTGTCTTTCGACTATTCGTCCTTGGTTGTTTTAGAGCTACTAAGACGTCAACAAGAGCGCATATCTAAGGGCATTCCATTGGATACTACTATAAATAAGGTACTCCTAATTAATGGAGGCTATTTTGCAGATGCCCATTCACACCCTTATTTAACGACTCCGTTTCTTAAAAGCCGTTTAGGGAAGATGAGTACCAAAATGGTTCAAAGGTCTAAGATCGTGTTTTTAATGTATCTAAAAATGGTTAAAAACATGTGGTCTTCTAATTACCAGGTGAGTAAAATAGAATTAGATGAGTTCTACAAGGCAGTAACACATAGAAATGGCGCGGTATTTATGAGTCATGCCGGAGGTTTTGTAGATGAGCATAAAAAGAACTATGCGATGAGGTGGGATTTGGAAAGCATTTATTTAGAGATGAAAGACACCGTTTCTTTCCATATTGTTGGAAGTCAGGATGATATTTTCGAACCCAGGCAGCTTGTAAAGGCCCAAAAAAGCCTTGGTAAGTATCATGTCGATATTCGGGAAATACCAGGAGGACATTTTTGTACTATTGAGCAGCCCGAGATTATCGCCAATATTATTAACGAATTGCACGATACAGCATCATAATAATCTAAATCAAGTTGAAAATGTCCAGCATAGAAACACTAATTAATCGCAATAAAGCATTTGTAAACAATTTTAATCAAGGAGGGTTACCCTTATCTCCCAAATTACGTACACTAATATTAACATGTACAGATGCACGTGTAGATCCGGCGTTCATTTTAAACCTGGATTTGGGAGAGTGTCTAGTAATGCGTAATACCGGAGGGAGAGTAACCACAGAAATTATAGAGGAAATAGGTTGCATTACTTTTATGGCAGGTCAAATGGATGGAGGGGTTCCTAAGCCTTTTGAGATATTAATTATGCATCATACCGATTGCGGTGCCGAACGTTTTGCAGACCCTAACCTTCAAAACGCATTAAAACAGCATGTTGGTGTTGATGTGTCTTCTCTAGTTATAACAAACCATGAAAAAAGTCTTGAAGAGGATATTGAACGTTTAAGACACTCCCCAAAAATACCCAAACATCTAACTATTTCCGGATGTATATACGACGTGAAAGATGGTCGGGTAAGAGAAGTATTTAAACCATTGAAATTAAATTCAAAATAATTAAACAAAAAGAAGATGATTAAAACAGAACAACAAGTAACAATGACAATCGATGTGAGTCAAGAAGGTGCCTGGAGCGTTATAGGTTCGGGGAAAGATGTACACAAATGGTTTCCCGAAATGATAAGAACCTGCGAATTAAAAGGGAATACTCGGGTTTGCGGAACAGATCATGGCGATATCATAGAGGAGGTATTAAAAATTGATAATGAAAACAAAGAGTTTAAATATGCCTTTATAGAGCAAAACATGGTTCCCGATATTCATAATTTGGTAGGAACCATGAAAGTGTTGTCTAACGAAGAAGAACAAACCATGATAAATTGGAAATGGACGTTTGATGCAAAAGATGCAGATGTTGCAAGCCAGGCGAAGGAGGCATTTAAGGGAGCAGGAACGATGGGGATTAAAGGCCTTGAGGCTTATGTTAAAACTTTAGGTAAATAGTTGGGTGTTAGCACAAGTTTAAATGTGGGGCTTAGTTGAAAAACTAGGCCCTCTTTTTTTATCGATTTTCCTTACAGTTATATCATATTACTTGCCCTCTTTTTCTATTTTTGATGAGGCGTTTTGTAACCGTGAATTTATGGTTAAACATACGATATGATGTTGTCACATGTTTTCGTGTATATGAACTTCGAAGTTATTAAAACACAAAAAGTATAAATTTTATAAAACCTTATAGTATGAATATTAAGGATGCAAAAGTAGTTGTAACAGGAGGTAGCAGTGGTATTGGTTTTGCTACGGCCAAAGTTTTAAAAGACCATGGAGCCACTGTTCTTATTTCGGCAAGAGATGAGGAAAAACTAAATAGAGCCGCTAAAGAATTAGGCGTGCTTTCATATAAAGCTAATGTCGCGAATGAGAATGATGTAAAAGCCATGTTCGAATTTGCCATTAAAGAAATGGGACATGTAAATGTTTTAATCAATAATGCAGGAATTGGTCTTATGGCTCCTTTGGTTGAGACCTCTACAGACGATTTTCAAAAGCAATGGGAGATCAACACCAAGGGAATTTTTCTTGCCGGTAGGGAAGCAGCAAAGCATTTTATAGAACAGCAATACGGAAATATTATCAATATGGGATCGACCGCTGCTGTTCGTGGTTTTGCCACCGGATCTGGCTATGTAGCCAGTAAATTTGCGGTTTCGGGATTAACCGAATGTTGGAGAACGGAATTAAGACCATATAATATTAGGGTTTCTCAGGTAAATCCTAGTGAGGTTGTTACCGATTTTATAAAAAGATCGGGTAGAGAGATAAATAATACCGAGTTTAAATTAAAAGCCTCAGAAATTGCACATGCTGTTCTTTCTATGTTAACAATGAATGATTTAGGATTTATTCCAAGTTTTGAGGTTTGGGCAACCAATCCAAATCGCGGATAAAAAACGTCTGGTGAACATCGAAAATAAAAATATTGGCATTGATTTTGAATAAAGCTCATTCAAATCAATAATTTAAAAGAAATGAAAAAAACGCTACTTACCCTGCTGTTTGCATTGATTGTTTTGTTAATACCCATAGATCTATTAGCACAAGGCAATGCTCCCAAATCTAAAAAAGAGTTTAATACGTTCATGTCGTCCATGCAATCTAATGGTAAAAAACAAGGGCGTTATAATTATGCCCTAAACTACTTTTCAAACCATAGAACGACAGTCTTTGAGTTAGAAGAAGCTTGTTATTATATGCCAAATGATAAGGTTAAATACCGACTTTGTGTTGCGGCCTATCCGGGAATCGTTGATAAAAATAATTTCTTTAGTATTTACGATGCGTTTTCGTCGTTTTCCTATGCTATGATGTTGTATCATAATACACAAGCAAAAGACGGTAATTTTGATCCTAACGATTCACCGGGAGAACATTACGATTCTATTATTTTTCCCAGTTGTGAAGACTATATAGGTTTAACAGGGGTTAATTGTAGTGCACCCATGTCTAAAAGTGATTTTAATTATCTCTTTAATAATTTAAGATTTAACAACGACGACGATCAGCAGTTAATGTATTTAAAACAACAGGTGTCAACACATTGTTTTTCTGTGGCTCAAATCATGACATTAGGATTGGAGTTGCAATTGGAAAGAAACCGATTAAAATTTTTAAAATTTTCCCTGGATCGTTGTTTTGATATGAAGAACTTCTCAAAAAGTCTTCAGGTTATAAATCATACCTATTATAAAGAAGATTTAAGACAATACATTGACGATCATTTCAGATCTATAAGTCAGCTTCCAACACAGGAACCAAGCCCTGTTAATGATTGCTTTGTAAGCAATGGTGAATTTGCCCATGTTATGACTTCGATTAAAGATCAAACGTTTCCAAGCAAACAAAAAGTAATGGCAAAAAAATACATTGCGAAGAAATGCTTTTCTACGGAGCAGTTATTGAAAATCGTTAGCATATTCAAATTCTCTAGTGATAAACTGGATGTTGTTATGTATTTATATGATTATGCACCAGAACTCGATAAAATGTACATGTTTAGAGATGCATTAGAATTTAACAGTACGCAACGAAAATTTGATAACTTTCTTTTAGATCAACATTAATGCAGATAAAGAACATTAGAACGCTAAGAGGGGTGGTTATTTTCGGACTTTCAATTCTTATGATCGCATGCAATCAAAAGAAGCATGAAACATCCAATATTAACGACTTAAAAAAAGAAGAACGTGTTTTAGAAAATAAAACCGAGGCTCCAAAAACCGAGGCCGATATAATTCTGGATATCAAAGAAAAATACGCTTCAATACATAATAACCTTAAGTCTTTCAAAGTTGTAACTAAAGAGGCTATGGGCGAAAGTACTGAAGGGGGATATCTGGAAGGCTATTATAGTGATAAAGCGTTAAAGAAAATAGTTGCCAGTTACTTTGGTGAAATGGGAAAACAGGTTGAGGCATATTACTTTTGGGAAGATGAGTTATTTTTTGTTTTTACACAAACGTATCAATATAATATGCCTATACATATGGAAGGCTCCAAGGTAGAGGCTATAGAAGAACAACGGTATTATTTTAATAAGCGCAAAATAGTAAGGTGGCTTAATGCTAACAAGGAAAAAGTGTCTCGTTCTCAGTTCAGTCAAAAGGAGGTTGACATTCTTCAGAAAATAGAAAGAATAAAAAAAGCATTTGAAGATAAAGAATTAGATGATGAAGAAATGACTTCAACATTTAGAATGTTACAGGGAAAATGGCAACATGTAGACGATAAAACGAATTTTGTAGTATTTAAAGGTAACAGCAGAAGTGAAATAGCAGGTGATGGAGCAAGTAAATGGAGTTATGATGAATTTGAGCTTTCAGATACATGTCTGAATGAATATAATAAAGCGCACGAAGTTACTCCTGAAAAGGATCGTTATATATCATGTATGGATTCAGATTTATGTTGGTATATCGTTGAGATCAATGAAAATAGATTGGAACTGGCTTACATGGGGCGAGGGAATACTTTATCCTATATACGAGTGAAATAATGACTTAACCTTCGTTATTCCTCGAAAAACACGATGCTAAATAGTGATCAAATTAGGATTATGTAGATTGTTACAAGGATGTGCAATGTTTAGCAAACTAATTGTTGTATAAGAAGTATGTATAACAAAGCTAGTTATGAAAACACATAATTGGTTAACTTAGTCTTTTAAGAAAAGACCTCATGCGATTTCTGTTAATTAATGATAAAAGATTTCACAAATATTGAATATTTAAATCGGGAAATGAACGTCAGCAAAAGGCATATATAGAACTCAGTCAACTGGGGGTTTTTGAGGCCTTAAAAGTATATACCCCAATTTTAACGGGAACCATTCCTATTGATATCGATTTGCCTGAAAGTGACCTGGATATCATATGCCAGTGCGAGAATCATGAGGAATTCTCAACATTGCTCATAGAATTATTTTCCGATAAGGTTGGTTTTAAAATGTATTCAGAGGATTCGAATGGTATGAAATGTACCGTAGCTCAATTTGAAGCGGAACACTTTAGGATTGAGATTTTTGGTAAGCATATACCAACCAAAGATCAGGAAGCTTACAGGCACATGATTGCTGAATATAAAATTTTGAATATCAACCCTCCTGACTTTAGATTACAAATAAAAAAACTGAAGTCACAGGGCTTTAAGACAGAACCTGCGTTTGCCAAATTACTGGGCCTCGAAGGGAATCCATATGAAGCATTATTAAAAATAAACATATAAATGAAGACTAAATGAAACGCATTACAATCTTTTGTGGATCTAGTTTCGGATCGAATAGCGCATATGAAATTCAAGCCAGGAAACTGGGGAGGCAATTGGCTATTGAAAATATGGATGTCGTTTATGGCGGTGCTAAAGTAGGGCTTATGGGAGCTGTTGCAGATGGAGCTTTAGCAGAAGGAGGGCAGGTTATTGGAGTGCTTCCAAAGTTTCTCGAGGAAAAAGAAGTTGCTCATGAAGGTCTTACCGAATTAATTCTGGTAGATACGATGCTGGAAAGAAAAACCAAGATGAACGATTTATGTGATGGCGCTATTGCACTTCCAGGAGGGTTTGGAACTTTAGATGAACTTTTCGAAATGCTTACCTGGGGGCAATTGGGACTTCATCAAAAACCTATTGGGATTTTAAATGTAGATGGGTTTTACGATCACTTAATGAAGCTTTTGGATGTTATGACAGAACATGGTCTTTTAAAAGAGACTAATAAAGACATGGTGCTTATGAGCGATACTATCGACGATTTACTTTTAAAGATGAAAACCTATAAGGCGCCTCAAACAGGAAAATGGATTACTAAGGAAACGACTTAGAAAGGGTTTTTCATGCCTTTGAAGACCGGATTCTACATTTAATTAAGACACACATTAAAATAAAGAGGCCTAAAAAGTTACCATTCAGAACAACATGAAGAATCTATTAAAAACTAAACGCTTGTTTATTAAGGTTTTAATGTTTTTCAGCTGTGCTCAAAATGATAATTCCAGAACTTTTTAGACCTCAATACGTAAGCTAAATTAGTCATTGAAGCTCACTAACCACAAGATATATAAGCAGGTTATCAAGATGCGTAGATTATTACGGTAAGTCATTAATGATAATCGTTAATTGTGCTTCTGTGGCAACAGACATATCATCTTCTGTAAACACGATAATACCGTTTTCTTCAATAGTGACACCTTTTATTGCATATTTCCAGTTATCTCCATCTTCGGTTGCAAAAATAATATGACATTCTAATCCTATTGGAATTTGTCCATAATGCTCACTAAATAGACCTGTTCCTTCATCGTAAGTGTCTAAATGAGCCAGTCCGGCATCTTCTCCGTCGTAAGAGATGTATACAGAACTGTTTGTATTATTGTAACCATTAGGAACATCTACTAAAATGGTTGTTTTAGGACGTGGGTCGTTATAAAAACGATCGACGTTAGACCACCCAAACGATTGGAAGAATCCATAGTATTGATTCCCTTCACCAAACACACCACCTTCACCTTGTGGTCCGCCATCTTCAACTTCATCCCATATAATATTTCCGTTGTCGTCAACCCTACCTTCCCAAAGCGTCATATCATTATCAACGCCTCCAGTTAATTCTCCAGGAATTAACATTTGAAATCCGCAATTAGTTTCTAAAGCCTGACCATTTTGTGAGGCCTGAACATAAAATTCTCCTCCCGAAATAAGTAATGCTCTATCCCCATTAGGCATAATTCCCATAGAGGGCTTGTTGGTTGTAAGCATGCTCCCTTTGTCAAAAAGTTCAACATATTCAAGATCTACTGCTCCAGTTACGGTTTCTCCATCAAGCCTTAAACAAGAACTGCTAATAGAAATCTGGACGCCTTGTTCTGAAGTTAATGTTACATAGCCGTCGTCTGTATTAAATTCGAAGGTTTGAACCAATTCTTCAAGAGCCTCATCTTTTAAATTATTATAGTCTTCGGCGGTAGGACGAGTTAAAATAACCCCCTCGTCATCATCATTGTTTTTACATCCCGTTAATAATAGGGCGGTCAATAAAAGTGTTCCAAAAATGTGTTTAAAGTTTTTACTCACAATAGCATAATTATTTGAGTGTGCGCGAAATTGTTTTGAAATTTTCATGATTAATTTGGTTTAAAATTTATGTTTCGACTTTATATAAACAGGGCTGTTTTTTTGTTACCCTGTTTTTTTGATTTTTTTATTGTTGTAGCTGACTTATTATTTTTTTAGAGACAATGGCATCACCAGAAGACACCAGTTGAATCATTTTGTGCGCATACCCTTCAGTAGAAGAATAGCCCTTAGCGAAGCCCGTTGCAGTTTCAACTTCCCAGAAGTAATTTCTCTTAGAATTGTCTTTTGCCTCAGTTTTTAGAACAAAGTAACTTTCAATTTTAGATCCGTTTATAAGTTCACCAGAACTTGTTAGACGAATCATTTCTTTAGCATGTTCGATAGAAAGTGATGTTCCCGAATACACAGCGCTGTTCGTTTCCACGTTCCAGTCGTAAACTTTAACCAGATCGTTATCTGAGATAGCTTCAGTAATAATTACTGTGCTAAAGGTTGACGTTTTGTTTGTAGCCCGAGTGTTTAATGTGGACAACACTACAGTTCCAATAATTAAAATTAATGTCTTCATGATTTATAAGTTTTATGGATTAATTAATTGTTCCAGTATGTTTTACTGTTACACCTTTATATCAACACCAGTTAAAATTTGTTACCCTGTTATTTCTAAGATTTCTTATTTTAGTTGCAAATACAAGGGGTAATGAGTGAAAAAAAATTGCACGAAGACCAGAAGTATATAGACGGATTATTGGAAAACAATTCGTTTATTATTCAGGCTATTTATGATAAGTTCGTGCCTAAAGTGATTCATTATATAAAACAAAATAGTGGTGATAGTGATAAGGCTCAGGATGTCATTCAGGAGACTTTAATAACCATTTATAATCAGGCAAAACACAAAAAGTTACGGCTTACCTGTCCGTTCGATGCCTATTTCTTTTTACTGTGTAAGCGCAGGTGGTTAAACGAATTAAAAAAATCTTCTAATAAAGAGGTAACAATTAATGAAGTGGTTTTATCTAAGGGTGATGAGGCTCAGGAATTAGCATTTGAAACATCGGTATTTGGAGAAAAGCAGGCCTTATTTTTAGAGATGTTTCAAAAACTGGGAGCAGCATGTAGAGATTTATTAACCACTACTTTTAAAATAAAATCTATGGAAGACGTAGCTAAAAGTTTAGGTGTAAGTTATGCCTATGCCAGAAAAAAGAAATCTCTATGTATTGGTAAACTAACAGAGCTGGTTCGGGAATCTCCAAAGTTTAACCAACTTAATCGGTAATGGTTGTGCAATATCTATTGGTTTGTCTTGTAAAGAACGTATTAGTAACCATGTTGTGTGAGACCATTAAGAACCAAAAACAATGAACTCATGAAAGATCAGAATTACATATTATTCGAATCCTACTTATCTGAAGAATTATCTCAGGAGGAGGTAGCCGCTTTTGAGTTAAGATTGGAAAACGAATTAGAACTTAAAGAAGCGTTTAACCAGTACAAGGATGTATCTTCTTTTTTAGAACATACATTCGGAGATGAAGACAATACGCTTGCTTTCGAAACGAACCTTAAAAACATTTCTAAAGACTATTTTGAAAAACAAGAAGGTTTTAACTCTAAGAAGGTTACTCGATTTAAGCCCTGGAAATACGCTATTGCTGCGAGTGTACTATTATTGATTGGAATCTTTACTTTTAATAATTTTTCTGGTCCCAGTTTTAACGACTATAATAACTATGAAACTATTAGTTTGACAGTTAGGGGGACGCAGAAAGACCTTTTAAAGGTAGCAGAAACGGCCTTTAATAATAAGGATTTTATAAGTGCCGATCGTGCTTTTAAACAATTATTAGACAAAGATAACTCGAATAAAGAATTACAATTGTATCGGGGTATTGTGCTGCTTGAGTTAGATAGCTTTGAGGAAGCCGACGGACTGTTTAATGGTCTTTCTAAAGAGAACTCGGTGTATAAAAACAAGGCGCTTTGGTATTTAGCTTTAAGTAAATTAAAGCAGAAAGATCATGCGGCATGTTTGGATTTGCTAAAAACTTTACCAGAAGATGCCGAAGATTATAAACAGGCACAAAGACTTATGAGTAAGTTAGATTAAGAGGTCACTGGATTTCACTAAAAAAGTCAAATACTTTTAAACGAAACCTGAATAAATATGCATGAAGAAAGTCATCAATTTAATGGTGACTTTTTTATTTTTACCAAATGATTATCACAGACACACATACGCATTTATATAGCGAAGCTTTCGACGACGATAGAAACGAGATGATTGAACGTGCTATAGACTTGGGAGTCACAAGGTTTTTTATTCCAGCGATAGATTCAGAATCTACCGAGGCTATGTTTCAACTGGAAAAAACGTATCCCGACCATATGTTTTTAATGATGGGATTACATCCCACCCATGTAAAAGAAAATTATAAAGACGAATTAAAGCATGTTGAAGATATGCTTACAAAACGTCACTTTTATGCTATAGGCGAAATTGGAATCGATCTGTATTGGGATAAGTCAACATTACAAATTCAGCAAGAGGCATTCAGATATCAAATACAATTAGCTAAGACATATCAACTACCTATTGTTATTCATTGCAGAGATGCGTTTGATGAAATTTTTGAAGTGTTAGAAGCCGAAAAGAGTGATGATCTATTCGGAATTTTTCACTGCTTTACCGGAACCTTAGAGCAAGCTCATCAGGCGATCTCATATAATATGAAGCTAGGCATTGGTGGTGTGGCTACTTTTAAAAATGGCAAGATAGATACGTTTTTAGATCAAATCGATATAAAACATATTGTTTTAGAAACAGATTCCCCCTATTTATCTCCAGTACCTTATAGAGGGAAGCGTAATGAAAGTTCCTATATTGTAAAGGTGTTAGAAAAACTGGTTAATATATACGGTGTATCTTTAGAAGAAATAGCGGCTATTACGACTCAAAATTCTAAAGATGTTTTTAAAGTTTAAAAGATGATCGAAACGAAGCCAAGAATACTACTAATCTATACAGGGGGTACCATAGGTATGGTTAAAGATTTTGAAACTGGTGCATTGCGTGCTTTCGATTTTGAAACGCTGTTGGACAAAATACCGGAGCTGCAACTGTTAGATTGTTTTATTGAAACTATATCATTTGAAAATCCTATAGATTCCAGTAATATGAACCCGAAGTACTGGGTGCAGTTGGCCGAAATTATCGAGAGTCAATATAATAAGGTAGATGGCTTCGTGATTTTACATGGAAGTGATACCATGAGTTATTCGGCATCAGCATTAAGCTTTATGCTGGAAAACTTAGCAAAGCCAGTTATCTTTACCGGCTCACAATTACCTATAGGAGACTTAAGAACCGATGCCAAGGAAAACTTGATAACTTCAATCCAGGTAGCCGCTTTACAAAAAGAAGGCAGCCCCTTAATTAAGGAGGTGTGTTTATACTTCGAGTATAAATTATACAGAGGTAATCGAACAACTAAAATAAATGCTGAACATTTTGAAGCGTTCGACTCTTTGAATTATCCCGATTTGGCAGAGTCTGGAGTACATCTAAAAGTGAATGAGGACTATTTATTCAAGCCCGATTTGAATAAACCCTTAAAAGTTCATAAAACTTTAGATCATAATATAGCCTTAATAAAGCTCTTTCCCGGAATAACAATGGGTGTACTAAAAAGTATTTTTAGCACTCCAAATCTAAAAGCTGTTATTATTGAAACCTACGGGGCGGGAAATTGTACAACCGAAACATGGTTTATAGACATGTTAAAGGCGTATATTTTAAAAGGTATACATGTGGTAAATATAACCCAATGTTCGGGTGGAAGTGTGATGATGGGACACTATGAGACCAGTAACGCGTTAAAAAATATAGGTGTTATATCGGGAAAAGACATTACAACAGAGGCTGCAATAAGTAAATTAATGTATGTTTTAGGACAAAAAAATTCAGTTAAAAGCCTCAAAACCATATACGAAACGTCGTTGAGAGGCGAAATCTCTTAAAATTAACTCTTAAAATTTTAACGTTCAAAGTTTTTTTTGTTATTTGAGCCCCCGTAATTAATGTACAATTGAAATAGAGAGAGGTGGCCGAGTGGTCGAAGGCGCACGCCTGGAAAGTGTGTATACGTCAAAAGCGTATCGAGGGTTCGAATCCCTTCCTCTCTGCTTGGTATTTGTTTTTAATTACTTTTTTTTTAATATCTTTAACACTTTAACTAATATAATTAAGATCTAGAACATGAAAAGATTATTTTCACTCCTTGCCATATCGGGTATGATGGCATTCGGAACGACTAATGCAACAACAATTGCAAACACAAATACAGCTGTAGCGACTACTGTTAATGCTATTCAAGATGCAGATGATACTGCTGCTGCGGATGAGCCTCTTGGATTTCATCAAGAATTAAAGAAACGTTTTATTGAAGGTGGTGCAGGTTTTATGGGGATTGTATTATTATGTTTAATTCTTGGATTAGCAATTGCTATAGAAAGAATTATCTTTTTAAACCTTTCAACTACAAACACTAAGAAATTAACACAAAATGTAGAAGATGCTTTATCTTCCGGAGGTGTTGAGGCCGCTAAAGAAGTATGTAGAAATACAAAAGGACCTATCGCGTCTATTTACTATCAAGGATTAGATAGAACAGATGAAGGTCTTGAAGCTGCTGAAAAAGCTGTTGTAGCTTACGGAGGTGTTCAAATGGGACAGTTAGAAAAAAATGTATCCTGGATTTCATTATTTATCGCTCTGGCACCAATGCTTGGTTTCATGGGTACGGTAATTGGTATGATTGCAGCATTCGATAAAATTGAAGCTGCCGGAGATATGCAACCTTCTCTTGTTGCTGGTGGTATTAAAGTAGCACTTTTAACAACAGTATTTGGTCTTATAGTAGCTATTATTCTTCAAATTTTTTACAATTATATTATTGCTAAAATTGATAGTATTGTTAACGACATGGAAGATGCTTCTATCACGTTAATGGATATATTAATTAGAAACAAAAAGTAATAATTAAATAATAAAAAATTATGGGTTTACATAAAGTATTAAAAATAATAGCGTTCGCTCTTGCTATTATTGGCGCGGTTTTTGCGCTAATGATTATAGCAGGTGACGAGGAGTCTGCTCTAAGTATGAGTGGAAATATGCTATACATTACATATGTTGTACTTGGTATTGTGCTAGCCATGGTTCTTATCTTTGTTATAAAAGGACTCTTTGCGGGTAATATCAAGAAAACAGTATTAACGGTCGGAGCATTTTTAGCTATAGTTCTTATATCTTATGGCGTGTCATCTGGTACAGATCTTGACCTTACACCTTTTACAGATAAGGGAATGGAAGTCGATGAGTCAACATCAAAATATGTTGGAGCTGGATTGTACGCATTTTACGTTTTAGCGTTCTTAGCTATTGCGTCAATGGCGTTTTCAGGGGCTAAAAAAATATTTAATAAATAAAATTTACAATTTATGGCAAAAAGAGCAGCACCAGAAGTAAATGCAGGCTCCATGGCCGACATTGCGTTCTTACTATTAATATTCTTCCTAGTAACAACCACTATTGAAACAGACTCCGGGATTAACCGTAAGCTTCCTCCAATGGAAGAGTCTGATGAAGAAGTGATCATCAAACAAAAAAATATTTTTACTGTCTTATTAAATGGTAGAGATCAATTATTGGTTGAAGATGAATTAATGGAGCTTAAAGATTTAAGAAAGGCAGCCATTGAATTTTTAGATAATAATGGAGATAGATCATGCGAGTACTGCAAGGGAGCGCGTGATAGTGAGTCTTCAGATAATCCGGATAAAGCGATTATATCTCTAAAGAATGAGCGTGAAACAACCTATAAAACCTATATAGCTGTGCAAAACGAATTAGTGGCAGCTTATAACGAATTAAGGGATAAGCGAGCTCAAAGTCAATACGGGAAGTCTTTTGCAGAAATGCAAGCGAATTATAAGGATGTTAACTGGCCAGGGAATAAAGAAAAATTGAAGGCTAGAATCGATCAAATTAAGGTTGATTACCCTCAAAAGCTTTCAGAAGTACAATAATTTAACATGAACAAATATGTCTAAATTTAAGAAGAAAAAAAGTGGAGAGTTACCAGCGGTAAGTACAGCATCTTTACCAGATATTGTATTTATGTTATTGTTTTTCTTTATGGTTGCAACAGTAATGAGGCAAAATACCCTGAAAATTGATAATAATTTACCATTTGCAGATCAGGTTGAAAAACTAGATAAGAAAGATTTGGTTATGTATATTTATGCGGGAAAACCAAGTGAAAACTATAAGCAATTTGGTACCGAAGCAAGAATACAGCTTAACGACGATTTCGCTAACGTAAGTGATATAGCTTCGTTTATTGCATCAGAACGAGCTGCAAAGCGTGAAGAGTTGGTTCCGTTTTTAACAACGGCCTTAAAAGTCGATAGCGATGCTAATATGGGATTAATCGGTGACATTAAACAAGAATTAAGAAAAGTAAATGCACTTAAGATTAATTACACGACTAAAAAAGGTAGTGCAACACAGAATTAGTTTAAACTCTTAATATTATATAGTTAAAAGGCGTTTTGATTTATCAGAACGCCTTTTGATTTTTAAAACCCCCTCAATTTAATTACATTGTGCACGTGTTTAATAGTATAATGCCTTTTAATGAAACAACTATTAATAACTTTATCGTTTTTAATAAGCTCTATAGCTTGTTATTGCCAGGATGTTAAAGACGTTGAAATTGATTCCCTGTATAAAGAAGATCAATTTTACGCTGGTATTACGTATAATTTACTTGGTAAAAAACCTGAAGGTATTACGCAGAATGGTTTTTCCTTTGGACTTCATTTAGGTTTTATTAAAGACATACCTATTAACAAAAATAGAAATGTCGCCATTGGCATTGGTTTAGGATATGCTACAAACTCGTACAACCAAAACTTACTAATTGATAAGAGTGATACAGGTGAATACACGTACAGTGCTCTACAAACAAGTAGTTCATTTATTAAGAATAAATTTTCAACACATGTTATAGACGTTCCAATTGAATTCAGGTGGCGAACATCCACCCCAACCGACTATAATTTTTGGCGCATTTATACGGGATTTAAGCTAGGATATATATTTGGGAACACTGCTAAACATCGTGGTGATTTAGGACGCATTAAACACACTAATATTAAAGATTTTAATAGGTTTCAATACGGCGTATACATGAGTGCCGGTTATAATACATGGAATATCTATTTGTACTATGCATTGAACGCTATGTTTTCAGATAAAGTCACACTCGATGACCATAGAATTGACATGAATGCCATAAAAGTTGGTTTAATGTTTTACATGTTATAACTCGATTTAAATTTTAATGGATAAAGGTTGTATGTTGCTAAAATAACATCCGTTTGATATATTAAATCTGACAATCAACTTCTTAAAATATTGTAATAAGTAAAGCTTGTCATTTCGAACGAGGAACCAGGAGAAATCTTATCCTTATCGGATACCTTCCCAGAGGGCTTCGACTCACTTCGGCCAGTGGCTAACACTTAGCATAAATTAACGGGAATATTAAGAGCAAAAGAAGTCACTTCGAGACTTGGGGGCCAAAAAATGATCAAGCAGGTAATATAACATCGTAGTTGGCTATTTTTAGGAACATTTAAGCCCGACACTCAACACCGAGCATTGGGTTACTGAGTAGTGTTATCGAGAAGCTCTTTTAGCCGAAAATTTATTTGCTTACCTCTAGTTTCGCGTTTAATAGCAACTTAATGGGGACATTGCACTGGACAGACAGATGGATTCTTCGTTAGTTGTACTAGATACTTTCAACCAAAATATGTTTTAGTAACTAACGTTCAGATGACAAGGTTTGCTCGTGAAACATATAAACAATGGATTATAAATACATTGATTTTATAACCAATAGGGAACCAGTATAAGCTGAGGAATACCTCCTACAAATACCCCCATAATTAACTCGACATAAGTATGTGCATTTAAATGCAGTCGTGAAGTTGCCACGGCACCCGAAATAATAGCTAAGAGTGCCAAAGTTCCATTAATATTAATACTAAAATGAACACTTAATATGGTGAAAAAAGCAAACAAGCCAGAAACAGCAATCATATGAATGCTTGCCTTAAATTTAAGTATGGCCAATATTAAACAAGCCAAAGTAGATATAAGTATACCAACAAAAAAAAAGTAAAGTTCTATGATTTGAGAAGGGGTAATAATACGCTGTATAATGATTAAAATCACAAAGCAGTTTAGTATTAGGGGAATAATGCGTTCTTTGGTAGAACTCAAATACATCGACTGTACTTTACCTAATGTTTTTAATAGGAAATAAAGAAGGATAGGTAAAATAACGGTTAGTATAAAAAGAGATACTAACTTGGCTTTAATAATGTCTTCTTGAATGTACCTGGGGGACTTATAGAAATAGAATAAAACCCCCAATAAAGGCATTATTAACGGATGAAAAATGTACGAGATACTCTTAAGTATACTATTCATTAGATCTTTTTACGCAAACGGGCAACGGGAATATCCAACTGTTCTCTGTATTTTGCGACCGTACGACGCGCAATAGGATATCCTTTTTCTTTTAAAATCCCCGCCAAAGTTTCATCTGTTAATGGTTTCTTTTTATCTTCTTCTTCAATAACTGTTTCTAGTATTTTCTTTATTTCTCGGGTAGAAACATCTTCCCCCTGATCATTTTTCATAGATTCAGAAAAGAACTCTTTTATGAGTTTTGTCCCGTAAGGTGTATCGACATATTTACTATTAGCTACTCGCGATACCGTAGAGACATCCATTTCGATTTCATCTGCAATATCCTTAAGTATCATGGGCTTCAAGTTACGCTCATCACCAGTTAGGAAATAATCTTTTTGATAATGCATAATGGAGCTCATAGTAATAAAAAGTGTTTGTTGACGCTGTTTTATGGCTTCAATAAACCACTTTGCAGCATCTAACTTTTGCTTAATAAAGATGATAGCATCTTTCTGTGATTTCGATTTATCTTTAGTGTCTTTATACCCCTTAAGCATATTATTATATTCTCTGGAAACATGAAGTTCTGGAGCATTTCTGCCGTTCAGGGTTAGTTCTAACTCACCATCTAGAATTCTAATGGCGAAATCGGGAACCACATGCTCAACAATTCTGTTATTACCTGCATAAGAGCCTCCTGGTTTAGGATTGAGATGCTCAATTTCAGAAATGGCTGCTTTTAATTGTTCTTCGGAAATATCAAATTTTTGAATAAGTTTTTTGTAGTGCTTTTTAGTAAACTGATCAAACGCAGCATCTATAATTTTAATGGCTAGTTCATTTTGTTGCGTTTTTTCCTTTCTCTGCAACTGAATACTAAGGCATTCTTGAAGATTGCGCGCTCCAACACCGGCAGGATCTAATTGATGCACAATTTTGAGAACTTCTTCAATTTTTTCTTCTGTAGTATAAACGTTTTGAGTAAAAGCCAAATCGTCCATAATATCTGACAGTTCTCTGCGGATATACCCGCTTTCGTCCACACTACCAACCAGAAATATAGCTATTTCGCGTGCTTCCTCATCAAGACGGTAGGTGTTTAATTGATTTATTAAATGCTGTGTAAATGAGGTGCCTGCTGCATAAGGGATGGTTTTTTCATCATCATCGCTGCTATAATTGTTTGCCTGCATGCGATAATCGGGAATTTCATCATCACTCAAATACTCATCAACATTAATATCATCAGCATTTATAGTTTCACTATCGCCAAAATCATCCGTATTATCGTATTCAGAATCGTATTCGTCATTACTTTCTGCCTTACCTCCTTCAAGTGCTGGATTCTCTTCCAATTCTTGCTTTAAGCGTTGTTCAAAAGCTTGTGTAGGTAGTTGTATCAACTTCATCAGCTGAATTTGCTGAGGTGATAGTTTTTGTGATAATTTAAACTGTAAATACTGCTTAAGCATACATGATTTGGTTTAAGATAAAAGTATAAAAAAACTTTTACCTGAAATGGCTAAACAACGATGTTTTCTAAAATTCTGCGTTTTGAGGGGTTCTTGGATAAGGAATAACATCTCTAATATTGCTCATTCCTGTGGCGAACATGACCAGGCGCTCAAAACCTAAACCAAAACCAGAATGAATAGCGGTTCCAAATTTACGTAAATCCAGATACCACCAAAGCTCCTCTTCAGGAATATTAATAGCTGCCATTCTTTGTGTTAAGACATCCAATCGCTCTTCACGCTGTGCACCCCCAACAATTTCACCAATACCCGGGAATAATATATCCATAGCCCGAACAGTTTTACCGTCTTCGTTTAAGCGCATATAAAATGCCTTAATATTGGCAGGGTAATCGAATAAAATGACAGGACATTTAAAGTGCTTCTCTACAAGATAGCGTTCATGCTCACTCTGAAGGTCTGTACCCCATTCGTTAATTAAATATTTAAATTTCTTCTTCTTATTAGGTTTGCAATTACGTAAGATATCAATCGCTTCGGTATAACTTACACGTTTAAAATGGTTATCTGTTACAAAATTGAGCTTTTCAATTAAGGTCATATCATGTCTTTCGGCTTGAGGCTTGGTCTTGTCCTCATCTTGTAGGCGTTTGTCCAGGAATTCTAAATCCTCACGGTTATTATCCAAGACATACTTAATAACATATTTCATAAAATCCTCGGCGAGATCCATATTACCCGCTAAATCTAAAAAGGCAACTTCTGGTTCGATCATCCAGAATTCAGCAAGATGACGCGAAGTATTAGAGTTTTCAGCTCTAAAAGTAGGACCGAATGTATAGACTTTGCCTAAAGACATGGCATAGGTTTCTGCTTCTAATTGACCCGAAACTGTTAAGTTGGTTTCCTTACCAAAGAAATCCTGAGAATAATCTATACGGCCTTCATCATTTAAAGGTGGGTTTTCACTGTCTAAGCTCGAAACTTTAAACATTTCTCCAGCACCTTCGGCATCACTACCCGTAATAATAGGGGCGTGCATATAGTAAAAACCATGCTCATTAAAATACTTATGGATGGCGAACGATAATGATGAACGCAAGCGCATTACGGCACTAAATGTGCTAGTACGTGTGCGTAAATGAGCATGCTCTCGTAAAAATTCGAAAGAATGTTTTTTGGGTTGAATCGGGTAGGTATCCGGATCTGAGTCTCCTAAAACCTCAAGTTCAGACACCTGTATTTCTACGCGCTGTCCTTTTCCCTGGCTCTCCACTAATTCTCCTTTAACAGATATGGCAGCTCCGGTATTTATACGTTTTAACAGGGCTTCATCGAAATTTTCAAAATCTACCACACATTGAATATTATTTATGGTTGAACCATCGTTTAACGCTATAAAGCGATTGGCCCTAAAGGTTCTAACCCAACCTTTTATTTCCACTTCCGGAAACGTAATATCCTGAGATAATAATTCTGAAATAGTTCGTGATTTCATATATGTTAAAAGTTTAGAATGTAAAGATAGAAAATTGACTTACGGACATCAAATATTTACGAAAAAGACCGGAGTTTTATGACAAATTTTCTTCCTTTTCGTCCTCTTCCGGGATAATATTGATCGCCGGTTCTCTAAGGACTTCCTTATTTGCAATACTGCGCTCCAGAGAAAGTAGTAAAGAAGGGAGTAAAAGTAAATTGGATAACATAGCAAAAAGCAGTGTTGCCGATACCAAAGCCCCGAGCGCTACAGTACCACCAAAGCTGGAAATGGTGAACACTGAGAAACCAAAAAAGAGCACTATGGATGTATAGAACATACTTACTCCGGTTTCACGTAAAGCACCGTATACAGACACTTTAATTTTCCAGTGATTTGCCTGAAGTTCCTGTCGGTATTTTGCAAGGAAATGAATAGTGTCATCTACAGAAATTCCAAAAGCAATACTAAATACCAATATGGTTGATGGTTTTATAGGAACCCCGAGGTAGCCCATTAAACCTGCTGTTATTAACAAAGGGAGTAAGTTGGGTATCAGGGAAACAATAATCATTCGTCCCGACCTAAACATATACGCCATAAACAGGGATATTAAAAAAATAGCCAGCGATAATGATATGGCTAAGTTTTTAACCAAATATTTTGTTCCTTTTTGAAAAACCAGAGCTTTACCGGTCATAGTAACATCATATCTTTCTTTCGGGAAAACCTTGTTAATTTTCGTTTGAAGATTTTCCTCAATACGCTCCATCTTATCTGTACCCACATCTTTCATAAAGGTGGTAATCCGAGCATATTGACCAGTACTGTCTACAAAATTCTTTAGTAAATCTACATGAGATGAAGAATTTTTGGCGTAAGACAGAATAAAGCTGTTTTCTTGTGAGGTTGGCAGTTGGTAATACTTTGTGTTTCCGTTATAGTAAGCTTGTTTCGAGTATTTAACAAGGCTAACAACCGAAATAGGTTTAGAAAGTTCTGGAGTTTCAATAATCAAATCCTCCAATTGATCCATGCGCTTCAACGTGGAAAGTTTCATCACACCTTTTTTACGCTTGGTATCAATCATAATCTCCAAAGGCATAATACCATTAAACTCTTCTTCAAAGAAACGTATGTCCTGAAAAAACTCGGTTTTTTTAGGCATGTCTTCTATGAGACTACCCGAGATTTTTATTTGATAGATTCCAATAATACTCAGTGTTAGTAAAATAACAGATGAGGTATAAATAGCAATGCGTCTGTGTCTTACCATATGCTCCATCCAATTCACAAAGCCACCTATCCAGCGTTTGTTTAAATGCTCCAGGTGCCGTTCTTTGGGAAATGGTAAAAACGTGTAAATAATTGGAATGATGAGTAAACACAGAACGAAGATGGCAAGAATACTAAGGGAGGCAACAATACCAAACTCCTTTAAAAGTTTGCTCTCGGTTAAAATAAACGTAGCAAACCCGGAAGCCGTCGTTACATTGGTCATTAAAGTAGCATTACCAATTTTTGTAATAACGCGCTGCAATGATTTTACCTTATTACCATGTAGCTTTACTTCGTGCTGATATTTATTAATTAAAAAAATACAATTAGGAATTCCAATAACGATAATTAATGGAGGAATAAGTGCTGTTAAAACAGTGATTTCGTAATTCAAGAGGCCTATAATACCTAAGGTCCACATAACACCTATGCATACAACTATAAGTGAAATAAATGTCGCTCTAAAAGATCTGAAAAAGAAAAAGAAAATTACCGATGTTACCAATAAGGCTACGGCTATGAATAGCCCAATTTCATCTACAATATTTTGTGAATTGAGTGTTCGTATATATGGCATTCCCGATATTCTCACATCGAAATTATGAGATTTCTCAAAGGTTTCCACCGTAGGTAATAGCCTATTAACAACGAAGTCTTTTCTAATCGAGGTGTTTACAATATCCTTTTTGAGATATAATGCCGTTCTAATAGTCTTGGTTTCATTATTAAACAGAAAATTATCGTAAAAGGGGTACTTTTTAAAAAGCTCTTCCTGAAGTTTTTTAACCTGTTCTATCGAGGAAATGGAATCTTTTATAAATGGTTCAAGTTTAAACTTCTCATTTTTAGTGTCTTTAATAAGTTTCTGTAAGTCTTTAATGGAGACTACAGTTTCAACTTCGTCAAGACCTTTAAAACTCTCAGATAATTTGTTCCACGCATTTAACTTTTCAACGGTAAAGAGGGTACTGTCTTTAATTCCAAGTACAATGAGATTGCCCTCTTCCCCAAATGTTTTTAAAAAGTTATTATAAATGATGTTCACCTCATGATCATCGGGTAATAAGTTCGCTTCCGTATAAGTGAAACGCATGTTTTCCCATTTAGTACTAAAGAAAATAGTAATTAAAACAATACCAGTAAGTATGATGATTTTATTACGTAAAATCAACCTCGCAATGATATCCCAAAAGTCTTTACTAAATAATTTAAACATGCTTCAAATAAAAGAAGCGCAAAGGTAGAAAAAAGCGGTGTAATACATTATAAAGAGACGTTAAATATGGAGGTAAAGATAAGATTATCAAAAAAATCTCCTAAATAATGGTAATATATCGATACATGAGGTTTTAAATAAGAAGACTATACGGGGTAAAGTAAGAAAATAACGACTGTTTTTAGGTTGTATTGCTAGATCGATTTAAGTTCTATAAGGTAAAGCTTTAACGTAATATCTACTTGATTTTGATTTGGTCTGACTACCTTTATTTTTAAAATATGAGATATTTTAAGATCAATACTAGAGGCAATCATATGAATGCCGAATTAGGCATGATTTATGAATCGAACCTTAACAAAATTTCGCACAGTCTCGCCCTTGGTGAAGCTGTGAGAGATCGTTTTCCTTTGGATGCGGTACTTGAATTGGCTGGAGATAGAGGGGCGCAACTATCATCGTTGCTTGGTAATTCGCTTAGTTTTTTAATAGTTAATTCTACTATGAAAACAGCGATTGAAGACACCAAGCCAGAACCATCTAAAATAGAATTATTACCCTTTGCGCTTACCAATTCGAAAGGAAAGGTTTATAGCAAGGATTATTAGATTATTAATCCTCTGGACTCCTATGATGTACTTGATATTATGAACAGTAAAGTAAAACGAGGACGCAGAACAGGTGAGATTGTTGGTATGGAGTCGTATACGTTTTCAGCTGAAAAATTAACCAATGTTCCCGATTTATTTAGGGTAAAAAAATTACCAATGAGGTATTTTGTAAGTGAAAGACTTATTTCCTGGTGGCAACAGGATAAATGTACTGATAATGTATACGTAACAGAAATTAAAGTCACTTAATTTTTATAAAGAAACATGAAACGTAAACTTAACAGCAAGGTTGTCGCTAAATTCCGTTAGGTGATAGGTGCCATATCGGTATGTGAAGCTTAAACCGAAGCCGAAGAACAGTTTATTAATTTCAAAGCCAGATTCTGTGTACCCTTTTTTTAAAGAGCGAAAAGTTATATTTTGATGTAATTCAGGCTGTTTTATATGGCCTATGGCATATGGTGTTGTTAAAACAATTTGTGGTTTATAATGGATTCGATATTTTAAAAGGTTTTACATAATGTTTAAGCTATATAGTGGCGAACCTATCTGAAAAGAATTCATTAAAATACATGGTTTCAAAACTATTTAATCCAGCAATCGAAAAGCGTTGCATGATGGTTGCTTTGTTGATGTTGTTTGGATAAGCATGGTATAAATTTGTTAATGGGGTATTGCCATTTGTTATTCCAGAAACTAAGGTTATTTCTGAAACATCATGGTCTTTATTTCCAGTTTTATAAACAGTCCTGAAGTCTAATTTCGAAAAGTTAAAAACATCTTTAAAACTCTTTGTATATTGAAGGGAATGTTTTGTAAAGGTTATAATGCAATGTTAAATGTAAATTTAAAGGCAATATTATCTGTAAAGCTGTCTAAATGATAGGCTCCGTAGCGATATGTGAAGCTTAAACCAAAACCAAAAAAGAGCTTGTTAATTTCGAATCCGGATTCTGTGTATCCCTTTTTTAGAGAACCAAAACTTACGTTTTGATGAAGCTCGGGTTTCTCAATATCTCCCAAAGCATATCGGGTTATCAAAACAACCTGAGGTTTATAACGTTCGGTGACATTAAAAGGCTTTAGGTAATGCTTAAGTTGTATCGTGGTAAACTTATCTGAAAAGAATTCGTTAAAATACATGGTTTCAAAACTGTTTAACCCGGCAACAGAGAAACGTTGCATGACAGTCTCTTTGTTAATATTGTTGGGGTAGGCATGATACAGATGTGTTAGTGGTGTATTACCATTGGTAACTCCCGAAACCAATGTGATTTCTGAAGCACCCGTATTTTCATCTCCAATTTTATAGACCGTTCTAAAGTCCAATTTCGAAAAATTAAAATTACCCTTGAAAACATCTCTAAAACTTTTAGTATACTGAAGTGCAAATTGTGGATAGCCCTTTTTGGTCTCAACGAACTTATTTTTTCTGGTTTCAAATTTGCTAAACGGATTCCATTGTAGAGACACCACAGCGGTACTAAAATGAAACGTGCTTATAATATCATTATTCAATACGTATCCATAAGGGTAGGTGGGGTCCACATTACTTATCGCAAACTCTGTTTCGGTTAGTAGTTTCGGGTGCGGCTGATGTTCAAAGGTCAAGGCCTTTGTAATATGCTTGTGAAACAGATCGATGTTTAATAAACGGGGTTCAAAGAATTGAAAGAATCGTCCGTCTGTTAAAAATTTAGCACTTCCTGTTTCTTGCAAATCATCTGTATAAGATAAGTTCATCCAGGTATTTGTCTTCTCATCTAATCTAACACCACCTCCAATACTGTATTTAAAGCGATCATCTCTAAACCCGTAAACTCCGTAACTGTTAAGTCGGTATGTCTCAGAAAACGCATCATTTGTAATACCACCTAAACCAGACCTAACACCTTCGAATTGATTGTACTTAATTAAATACCTCAAATCGAAATTAACATACTTTGTAGGTAAATATCCATTGCCAAGATGCTTTAAAAATATACTTCTTTTAATAGAATCCTGAGAGGGTTTTAAGAAACTTTCTAACCCAGATTGCGTATGTGCCGCATGGGCACAAATAAAAAAAACTATGAGAGCTAGGTGCTTTATCATTTAAGCTGTGAGAGAGACTAGGTTTTTTTAAAAAAAGCGACTGTCTAAAAAGTGCTATTCACAATGACATGAACCTATCCACCATGGGCAGAGCATCTCTTGAAGTTTTAACTCCTTAATTTGAAAATTAGGGAGGTTTGCTTACCTAGATTGCATTTGGTACAAGTTCTCCAAATAACAAAGCATATTGCTTTTTAAACAGTTTCTTTTAAATCATACGGTCATGATTTCTTTTTCTTTTATATCGAAAACATCATCTACTTTTTTAACGTACATATCTGTCATTTCCTGAACATCGATTTCGGCATTCTTAATTAAATCTTCAGATATATCATCTACTTTTTTTATATCGTTATTGGCATCTTTACGTGCCGTTCTAATACTAACTTTTGCGTCTTCTGCCTCAGATTTAGCTTGTTTGGCCAATTCACGTCTACGTTCTTCTGTTAATGGAGGAACGTTAATAATAATGGTTTCTCCATTATTCATTGGGTTAAAACCAAGGTTAGCATAAGCTATTCCACGTTCTATTTCCTGCAACATATTTTTCTCCCATGGCTGTACAGAAATGGTCCTTCCATCGGGAGTGTTTACATTAGCAACCTGGTTTAACGGTGTTTGCGACCCGTAATAATCTACCATAACACTACCAAGCATAGCAGGGCTAGCTTTACCAGCTCTAATATTAACAAATTGCTTTTCTAAATGCTTTATTGCATTACCCATAGCTTCTTTTGCCGTATCCAATATAAATTGTATGTCTTCGTTCATCGTATTAAACTTTTAGATCGATATAAATTATAAGCCGAGTACGTTATTAAATAACTCGGTATGTCTTGATTTGTTGTATTTAATTTAATTGGTTTCGAACCAACACGAACATGATTTCAAAAACTACGCCAAAGTTTACAGGTTAACCTCTGTACCTATATTTTCGCCCGAAACAACTTTAAACAAATTACCTTTTTTGTTCATATCGAAAACAACAATAGGTAATTCATTTTCCTGGCTAAGTGTAAAAGCTGTAGTATCCATGACTTTTAATCCTTTGCGCAAAACGTCGTCAAAAGATATGAAATTAAATTTAATAGCCTTTTCATCTTTTTCGGGATCGGCATTATAAATTCCATCTACACGAGTTCCTTTTAAAATAACGTCTGCCTCAACTTCAATAGCTCTTAAAACGGCTGCAGAATCTGTTGTAAAGTAAGGATTTCCAGTACCACCACCAAAAATAACAACACGCCCTTTTTCTAAATGGCGCATGGCTCTCCGTCGTATAAAAGGTTCTGCCACTTCATTAATTTTAATAGCGGTTTGTAAACGCGTTGGAATACCGGCATCTTCTAAAGCACCTTGTAAGGCGAGTCCATTAATAACGGTTGCCAGCATTCCCATGTGGTCCCCTTGCACGCGATCCATCCCTTTGCTGGCTCCTGCAACACCTCTAAAAATGTTACCACCACCTATAACAATGGCAACTTCTACACCTTTATCTGTAATCGTTTTAATATCTTGTGCATATTCTGATAATCGATCTGGATCAATACCATACTGGCGATCTCCCATTAATGCTTCGCCCGATAATTTTAGGAGTATTCTTTTATATTTCATTCTTTATTTACTGAAGTTGTGCAAAATTAAACATTTTTTTACTGTTTAACGAAGACCTGTATGCCAAAATATTTTTAAAAATCAGTGTTGAATAATGATAAAAACGTCGCATCCGATAAAATCGATTTGATTAAAAAGTTATTTAAAAGCGTTATCTCAAAATGAGTGCGTTTAGTCATTGAGGGTAGAACTAAAACTGGTATGAATTTGAAAATTAAAAAATTGAAAATTTATGAGGTTGACTTCCAGATGCAGGCAAGTTCATGTTGTTAGAAATGATACTTGCCTTTTTAAATTTAAAATTCACATGATGTTACCTGACAATAATTCTTTTCATACTTTTATAGTTGCCAATATGTATTTTTACAAAGTAAATTCCAACATTGGCATGTTTCATTGTAATGTTTATCTTTCCAGAACCCTCCGTTAATTTGTTTTTTTGAATTAATCTTCCCGATACATCAAGAATTTCTACCATGTCAATGTTATCAGAACTTTTATTATCAATGGTAAAGCTTCCGTTATTGGGTGAAGGGTAAATGTTTATTTGATTAGAAAATTTATGATCTCTGGCAGTGAGTGATCTATCAATTAATAGTGAGACATTATCTACCATAGCTTTTGATGGCCCTGTAAAGCGCTCTGGGACGTATGCATCTAAATTAAAAATAATTGTTTGCCCGGTATATGCACTTAAATGGGTTAAAATATCATGGCTAAGCGTTCTGCTTATATTACCTGTATTTGGAGACAAACCAAACCTAACCTCTTCAACTTTAAACAATTCATTGTTAGATTCATCCGTAAATCTTACGGTAAATACGCGTTCTTGAGTCGGACCAACCGTCATGTTATAATTTACACTGAAATCCAGTGAGAGCATTGCCGAATCGGCTGTATTAATGTCGTTAGGTACATCAATAGCTTGTGTTAAACTATAGGTTACATCTGGTCCGCCATCAAAAGAAGTAAAGGCAGCGAATGTACCATCTGTTGGAGTTATATTATCAACAGTAGAGCATACGGACAGGGAATTTTCAAGAACAATAAAGTTCTGACTACAACCGGAGAAAATAAGAGGTCCATCAAGCTCCCATCCGTCTAAAGATCCACATTCGAAACTACCGTTTCCTATGAGTTGATCGTTTTCTGGATTAATAGTACAAATTGTGGAAAAAGAAGAAAAGGAGGTCCATGGACTATAGCCGTCGTCACCACAGTTTTTTCTTAAATAGAAATAATAGGTACTCCCTGAATCCAGACCATCAATATGTATAGAATTTGTAGAAGTACTTTGTTGGGTACCACTACCTGGATTGAAATAGCCTTTATTGTATTCAATCTCCCATCCCGTAGCAGTAGGGTCTTCGTCCCAGGTTAAAGAAGCGCTATGCTCATCTATCGATGAAACTAATATGTTGGTAGGAACAGAACAGACTAATTCAGTTCGGAAACTCATATATATCCAACGACTATAACCGTCTGCATTACAGTTTTTTCTGATGTAGGCATAGTAGATTGTGTCGGGTAATAAATTTTCAATAGTAATAGCGTTGGTTGAGGTAGTCTCTAATGTGCCATTTCCTGGAGTAAAATATCCAATACTGTACTCCACTTCCCATCCTAAAGCATTAGGGTCGTTATCCCAAGTTAATGAAGCGCTATTTCCGGTAATATTAGAAGCTATAAAGTTATTTGGAACATAACAAGCTTCATCTGTACTAAAATAAACGTATCTGGTCCATTGACTATAACCATCAGCATCACAATTTTTTCTTACGTAAACGTAATACCCTGTATCTGGTATTAAGTTTTCAAGAGTTATGGCATTTGTAGTACTTGTTTCAACTATTCCAATACCATTTCCAGGGTTGAAGTATTCTGGATTGTATTCAATGTCCCATCCTGCCGCACTGGGATCATCGTCCCAGGATATGGAGGCACTATTTTTTGTAATATTTGATGCTATAAGATTGTTAGGAACCGTGCAGGCGATAACAGTTCTAAAATAAAGGTATCCACTCCATTGACCATAACCATCTGCACCACAATTTTTTCTTAAGTATACATAATAGCCAGTGTCTGGTAGCAGATTTTCGAGGTTTATAAAGTTAGTAAATGAGTTTACAGAGATTCCGCCACCTCCCGGAGTAAAATATTCAGTACTATATTCAATCTCCCATGAAGAGACATTAGAATCATCATCCCATGTTAGCCAAGCACTATTTTTAGTGATGTCTAAGGATCTGAAATTAGTAGGGGCAGAACACGCTTCTTCGGTTCTAAAACTGGTGTAGATGGACCAGTCACTATAGCCGTCGTCACCACAATTTTTTCTCACGTATGCATAGTAAAATGTGTTTGGAGTTAGATTTTCAATGGTAATGGAAGTGGTGTTGGCTGTTAAAGCTATGCCGTTTCCTGGAGTAAAGTATCCAGGATAATATTCAACTTCCCATTCTGTCGCATTAGTGTCGTCATCCCATGATAATGTTGCACTATCTTTTGTAAAACTAACGACACTTAAATTGGTAGATGGCGGACATAATTCTGTTGTTAAAAATGTGATAAGAACGGCATTGCTGTAACCGTCGTCGGCACAATTTTTCTTCACATAGGCATAGTAATACGTATTGGGTAATAAACCTTCCAGAGTCACAGAGTTTGTCGTTGTTGTTTCTATAAGACCGTTTTCGGTACCGGAATCCAGGGTGTTATATTCTATTTCCCACTCGGTATGGGGGCTATCATCATCCCAGATTAAAGTTGCTGTGTCTTTGGTAAGAGAGAGTACACTAAGATTATTTGGAGTAACACACAGTTCTGGAGTTGAAAAGAAAACAGGGTCTGTTCTCTCACTAAATCCTCCAGCAGCGCAATTTGCCTTTAAATAGACGTCATATAACGCTCCTGGTGTTAAATCGGTAATGGTGAAATTGGTAGCTGTAGCAATTAGTTCTGTTCCAGTTCCTGGTTCAAAACCTATAAAACCATATTCTATGGTCCATTCCAATTCGTCATCATTCGGAACCCAGGATAGATCAACTTGTGTAGGTTCTGCATTACTGGCAGAAAGGTTAGTTGGCGTTGAGCAATTAGGTTTGGCTTCGCATGTAACGCTAGCATCCCAACCACTTCTGGTAACACTAGAATCAGAAGTAAAAACAAATGTTAACGCACCGCTGTCGTGCGTAGACTTTATAGGTACAAGTGGTTTACTGGTATACGTGCCTAAAAGTTCACCAGAGGCGTTAGGCCCGTTATAGATACGTAAACGATCACAGCATGACTCTACAGAAAAGCTATTAAAAGTAACAATAACTCTGTCGGTATTTGACTCTGGACCAATAACGGTAGTTGTGTTTTCTCCATTTGAATAATTCCCAAATTCACCACCCGAATCATAAAAACGATCACCGCTACAATAATCTGAATGTGTTGTGATATTCAAAAGGCTGATAGAGGAATCGGGATCTGCCGAAGTACAATGTCCTCGCACGTAAAAATCGTAAGACGTGGCAGATTCTAATGTTTCAGCTTTAAATTGTTTTGAATTTACAATGACTTCTGTACCTGTACCAACTATAAACCCGGATTCACCATATTCTACAACCCAGGAGTTTACATTTACGTTATCTTCCCAGGTAATTTCAATACTTTTCGTTTTTATGTCTGCCACATTTAAATTGGTAGGGGTGTTGCATTTCGTTGTGAAGGAGGAAGTGTTGGAAAAACTCGAGGTTATGCATGGGTTTATCGTTTGTACTCGCCAATAATATTGCTGATTATTTTCTAAATTAGGAGATGTATAGACCGTATTTGGAGTCGATATAGTATCCACGATATTAGTGAATGTGTCGTCTGTTGCTATCTCTATGAGGTAAGAAACAGCATTGTTATCTTGTTCCCAACTAAATTCAACATCAAGCTCTTGCAAATCACTTTGATCCATAGGGGTTATTAGGTTTAGGCTGATATCATCTGCTGTATACACATAAATACCTAATTCCAAGCTCTTTTGAATGTTAGATGAAGATACACCGTCTATATTAAATGTGTAATATCCGGAATCTAGTGAATCGGTGTTTGTAAGTGTAACGTCAAAGGCAACCCCAGATGTTTGAGATCCGCTAAATGTGTCTTCTGAAAAAATAATAGTAGTACCTGGAGGTAAATTCGAAGCCGAAAGATTGACGTCCTCTCCAAAGGTTAAGAATGTTTTGTATTCAAGGTTAAAATTAGCATCGTCCGACTGGCATATGTCAAGAGATGATTCTTCTGCAATTAGAGCGTATTCGGATTTCTCAATAGTGAAATTTTGTTGATTTACAGCAAAGAATACATTGTTAACTGCCTTTAGCATAAATCTAGCCTCATTGGTGGATGCTACATCGGGAAGACTAAAAGTTACTTCTCCATCATTCTCTGTTGTGATTAAGGTTGTTGGGAATGTAAGCCCACCATCTGTTGATAATATGATTTCAATAGAATTGGTACCAATTGGATGTAAGTTAGTATTGGCGACATCCCAGGAAACAGTAACTAAATCTCCAACGGTCCATACTTCAGATCCATCAGTTTGAGAGGTTACCTCAAAAGGTCCTGCATTGGCATCAATATCTATCCTAATAGCATCTGAAACGACTTGTCCAACGTCAATATGATTATCTCGAACCGTAAATACGAAATTTAGTGCTCTTGAAAGTGAAGGAAGGACCTCCCACGTGGGGGTAAGATTATTTGAAACGACATCATTTAAATTGGGAAAGTATCGCTTGGTGTCATTGGTAGGAATAAATGACCTAAACATCGGCCCTAAGGCTCTTGTTGAAGACGGGGCAGCAAAACTATTTGGATTTTCAGGATCATTTTGTTCCCAGCAGTAAGTAAGTGCGCTATTCCCATCTGGATCATTAACAGTACCTTCTAAAACAAAAGCTGTACTTTTAGGAATCGTATAATCTAACCCTTCAGTTATTACAGGTGCTGCATTAGTAAACGGAATGAGTTCGGCACAATTGGAATTATTAATCGTCCAAATGGCAACATCTCTTATGCTTGTATAATTAAAATAGTCATCGGATGCAGCTTGTACATTTGGTGAACATATACCGGCATAGCTCATAATGGTACTTCCACTACCAGGTTCTACTTCACTATTAAAACCACTGCGGCAATTCGAACTGCTTTGTGTATGGTAGGCACCAAATTGATGACCAAATTCATGAGCAGCTAAAAGCGTCATCGCATCACTTTCGGGGTTCCGGTGTACACTGTAAGCGGTGCCTTTGCTAACAGGGGTACAAACGCAAGCAATACATCCAGCATTTCCGTAAATGGCATTTTCCTTGTGAAACAAATGTCCAACATCATAATCGTCGTCATCTATAGTATTATTAATTGTAGACGATATTTCTGTGCGTAGATTGCCTCCCGAGGAATAAGGGTCTGTGTTGGGGTCTAAGAATATAAGAAGATCATTATTAGCAATTAACTGCATGGTAATGCCAAAATCGCGTTCGAAAATACCATTTAAGCGATTTAGAGTGGTAACCATAGCCTGTAAGACCTTAGCTTTTCTATCGGCATCACTAGTTTCGGTACCATCCAAAAATACTTGAGAATAATCGCCACTTACCGATAATGCGAGGCGATAACGTCTTAAATTACCATCGTTGACATCTCTATTTAATGTATTAAACTTGTTTAGTTGATTTTGTACTTGAGATTCGGTTTGGCATTCAAAAGAGGTGTCTGAATGTTTTTTTGAAGTAGCGGTAAATTCATATAAAGATGTTCCAATAGGTTTGATCGTAACGTTATCATGCGCATTGGTTTCTGAAAACCCATAAAGACCATGTTCTGGGCTATATGTAAAGCGGATAACCGTATTGTGCTTATCTAAGGAAATGCCTTTATAGCTTTTTATTCCGTTGAATTTAGCTGCTAGCGTGGGATGCATCGGGTTCGTTTCGGTAACGGCGAACGGAACCAGGTTAGCATCATGATTTAAAGGAAAAGATAATGTTATAGTATTATTGTACGCAATACTATTGAGTTTTTGTTCAAAATCTACCGTTCTTAAATGAAAAGTGGTGGTGTTTGCTTGGCCTTTACTGGAAGTATATCGGTTAAAACTGTGTTGTTCCTGCCATAAGGCGTCTTGAGCAAAAGAAACTTGAAATGTGGATAAAGTAATGAGTAAGAATAAGCTAAAATGTTTAAAGAAAAATGTAGTTTTTTTCATGATCTGACAAGCTAGTTTTGAGAGGTTTATTACGAAAACGTAACGAATCTATTATTTTTGATCTAAAATTCAGGGGTTAACATCAATATATTAGCCGAATTACCAATAAACTCTATAAACGTACGTAGTTTGTTGGTATACAGTATAAAAAGACTTATAGAACGTTGTGATTGGAGAACTTTTAGATAAATAATAAAAAAGGAAGCTCTGTAATGAATTTATAGTTAGTTAAAAACTAGATGCTTTAAGATTGAAGTGAAAGATTAATTTAACATAGAAAACTCACGTTAATTTAAGAATAGGAATTCCTAATGTCATTAAAATGTGCAATGGCACTTAGAGTTGAAAGCAAAAAAAACCACTACACTTTAATAAGTGTAGTGGTTTAAAATATTGAGATTCCTGTAAACAGGAACAATTGTTTGTGCTTATCCTACAGTTGTGCGTTTGAAACCTGTAATTTCAACCTCACCATAAGATTCAACATATTTAGCGACATTTATTTTTTCGTCTTTGATAAAGTTTTGATCTAATAAACATTGTTCATTATCAAGTGTTGTATTATCAGAAATAAAACGCTCCATTTTTCCAGGTAAGATTCTATCCCAGATTTGCTCTGGCTTACCTTCAGCTTTTAATTCAGCTTTAGCGTCTTCTTCAGCTTTAGCTAAAACTTCAGGAGTTAATTGAGACATAGAGATAAATTGAGGTACATTTTTAAGTGTTTTACCTAAACGACCTAACTCGATGTTATCTTTTTCAATTACAGCAATTCTGGCTTCAGTTTCAGAAGCAACATATGCAGGATCAAAATCTTTATAAGATAATGTTGTTGCTCCCATTGAAGCAACTTGCATGGCTACATCTTTAACTAAAGTTTCAGCATTATCTACTTTTGCAGATAAACCTACTAAAGCAGCAATTTTATTAATGTGTACATAAGAACCAACAAAAGGCGCTTCTAATTTTTCGAAAGCTGTGATATCCAGTTTTTCACCAATAACACCAGTTTGCTCAGTTAATTTCTCAGTAACAGTCATACCGTCAAAATCGGCTGCTAAAAACTCTTCTTTCGTATTATGGTTTAAAGCTATGTCGGCCAATTGATTGGCTAGAGCAAGGAAGTTTTCGTTTTTTCCAACAAAATCTGTCTCACATCCTAAAACAATAGCTACCCCTTGAGTTTGGTCAGCATTAATTTTAGCAACAGCAGCACCTTCAGATGAATCTCTGTCGGCTCTTTTCTCTGCTACTTTTTGTCCTTTTTTACGTAATACTTCAATGGCTTTGTCAAAATCGCCTTGTGCTTCAACTAAAGCTTTTTTGCAATCCATCATTCCGGCACCAGTTGCTTGTCTAAGCTTATTTACCTCTGCTGCTGTAACTTTTACTGTAGATTCCATATGTGTTTTTATTTAAAAAAGTCGTTCAAATAATTTCAGCTAAGAAAAGAATTAAACGACTTATTTGTATTGTGTAAATGTTAATTTATTCTTCTTCTTCGGCTGCAACTGGTTTAGCTGATGCAGATGCAGATTCCTTTTTAGCTTTTGGAGCCTCTGTAGAAGATGCCGCAGCATCTTTTTCGGCTTTACGTTCTGCTAATCCACTGGCGATTGAAGCAGATACGTGAGATAATATTTTATCTATCGATTTAGAAGCATCGTCATTTGCAGGTATTACATAATCAACCTGACGAGGGTCTGAATTTGTATCTACCATTGCAAAAATAGGAATGTTTAACTTTTGTGCTTCCTTAATCGCGATATGCTCACGCTTAATATCTACAACAAACAGCGCTCCAGGTAAACGAGTCATATCGCTAATAGAACCTAAGTTCTTTTCTAATTTAGCTCTTAAACGATCTACCTGTAAACGTTCTTTTTTAGAAAGTGTGTTGAACGTACCGTCTTTCTTCATTCTATCGATTGAAGCCATTTTTTTAACAGCTTTTCTAATAGTAACAAAGTTTGTTAACATACCTCCAGGCCATCTTTCTGTGATGTAAGGCATGTTAATAGAACCGGCTTTTTCAGCTACGATATCTTTTGCTTGCTTTTTAGTTGCAACGAATAGGATCTTACGACCGGAATTAGCAATTTTGCTTAACGCAGCACCTGCTTCTTCCATTTTCGCCGCTGTTTTATAAAGATTGATGATATGGATACCATTACGCTCCATATATACATAAGGGGCCATGTTTGGATCCCACTTACGTGTAAGGTGTCCAAAGTGTACACCTGCCTCTAATAATTCTTTTACTTCTACTGCCATTTTGTAATAGTTTACGTTCTGTTGAATTAGCAATGATTAAGTGGTCATAAATTCTAATCGCCTTAATCATTTAGATGCTAAACTAAACCCTGTTTAAAACTAGGGGTAACAACAACTGGTTTTTTTTCAATCCTGAACACCTACATTGAGTTTGTCGAATGCGTGTTTCAGAATCTTATTAATTTTTTTAAAAATATTTCTGGTAACAAATAAACGGATACCAAAAACAAGTTCGGTATTAACGTTTAGAGAACTGGAATTTCTTACGAGCTTTCTTCTGACCGAATTTCTTACGCTCTACCATTCTTGGATCTCTTGTTAATAAACCTTCTGGTTTTAAAACCGATCTGTTTTCTGCATCAAGTTCGCACATAGCACGAGATAGTGCTAAACGAACAGCTTCTGCCTGACCTGTAATACCTCCTCCAAATACATTTACTGTAATATCAAAGTTGCCATCATTGTTAGTCATAACTAAAGGTTGCTTTACTTTATACTGTAAAGTTGCAGTAGTAAAGTAAGCCGCTATGTCTTTTTTATTAATCGTGATGTCTCCTTTTCCAGGAGCAACATACACACGTGCAACAGCCGTTTTTCTACGACCGATTTTGTGAATTACTTCCATTATTTGAATTCGTTTAAGTTAATTGCCTTAGGTTTTTGAGCCTCATGCTTGTGAGTCGAACCTACAACAACTGTTAAGTTACGGAATAAATTTGCACCTAATTTGTTTTTAGGTAACATTCCTTTAATTGATTTCTCAACTACTCTTGCAGGGTCTTTACCATACAATTCCGTAGCAGTTAAACTTCTTTGACCACCTGGGTAACCTGTGTGACGAATGTACGTTTTGTCTGTCCATTTGTTTCCAGATAAGCTGATTTTTTCTGCATTGATAACAATAACATTATCTCCGCAATCAACATGAGGTGTGAAGTTTGGCTTGTGCTTACCTCTTAAAAGTTTTGCAACTTTAGAAGCGAGACGACCAAGTGCCTGACCTTCGGCATCAACTAAAACCCACTGCTTATTTACAGTAGCCTTATTGGCCGAAATCGTTTTGTAGCTTAATGTATCCACACTAAATTAATTTTTTATTTATCACGCTATACACGCGATAGGTTAAACATTCCTCTCTCGAAAAGAGTTTGCAAATTTACGATTATATATTTGATTACCAAATAGAGAAGTGATATAATTTCTTTAAATGATATGTGCGATTAAAATTACGTGTTAAATGCCGTGAATATTATGGTATTAAAGGATTTGTCAATTTAAATTTTGGAGTAGAGTTTATTCGATTTTATACGGTTCGATATCTTCCGTATAGTTTATTCTTAAAAATTCTGTGAATGGATGTTTTTAACAAGTAAATACTTGTGGTTTTTCCACAATAATTTTTAATGAAATGATAACCTGATTAAAAAATTTGTAAGTTAGATTACCATATTCTATAACCGAAACATATCTTCTTCGGTTGATTACATTTTGAGCGAATATTTAACTACCTGACTTACAATTTTATGTTTGTCTAATGGATGCCTCGTGCGCAAAGACAATTGTTACTAATCCAAACATGCAAATCTTCCTGCCAAAAGAGCCCCTCCATAATTTACGTACAATGAATTTTCTTAACCCTGCTTCTATAATGTTATGGAAGTAACAATTTAATAAAATCTACGAATTATGAAAAAATTTAATTTTAAAACTGTTGTGCAGATGTGTGTCTTATTGCTATCTGTGCCCCTGTTTTCACAAACAGTGACCATTGACCAGAGCGTTCAACGCTATTTGGGAGCCGTCACGGATTTAGACCGGACGAAATATTTTAGAATTCATTCTAATGCGACTACAGATCCTGAGATGAATGCTTTTTTTTCAGATTATAATGTCACCCGCGGAAGGAGTTTTTGGGGACCATTCTCTTATGCTAAGCAGAAAACAGGATCTGTGGGTAGCTATCCTGCTTACAAAGATGGCCCCGGCGGTGTTCGAAATGTGTCGAGCTTCGTTGGTACAGAACACCCTAGAAATGTGATTCGATATGATTTAGATATGGTAGCCGCCGCTAACTGGACCGTAGAATACTGGAAAGATTTTGTCGATGATAATGGACGTCCAGAGTTTTTCGAACTCATGAACGAACCTTTTGTGCATTCTGATGATGACATTTTTTCGGAACAGCAACCCGATGCGAACTTGATGCGTCTGCGTATGGCAGATTGGTATAATGAAGTTGGTAAAAAAATTCATGACGAACCGCTATTGGCAAACATGAAAGTCATAGGGTATTCTAGTGCCTGGCCATCTATGGAGTTATGGAATTTTGGTCATTGGGATAGCAGGATGAAAATGTTTATGGATCGTGCTGGAGCCAATATGGATGCTTTTGCAACCCACCTTTATGATGGCATTAATGTTACTGGACAGGATTCTTTTAGATCTGGAAGTAATTCCGAGGCGATATTAGACCTTATTGAAGCGTATAGCCATATTAAATTCGGATTCGTTAAAGATCATGCTATTACCGAATATGGAGGTATTGCAAAGGGGTATGGCCCAAACTATTCTGATGCCGAGAGTGCGCAAACTACGAAATCATTTAACAATATTTTGTTCAACTTATTAGAACGTGAGGATAAAATGGCGATCTCTATTCCCTTTGCTACCGATAAGTCCTTATGGTTTTTAACAGCGGCTAATAACTATCAACCATATGGTGCAGTATTATTTAGACCGGCCAATTTAGGACAGCCAAACCCTACAGGTTGGGTGTATACACCTAAAATTCATTTTTATGACCTATGGAAGTCATTCGAAGGGAAGCGTATTGAAGTGAATTCAGATGATTTTGATGTTCAGGCTCAGGCTTTTGTCAATGGTTCTAAAATGTATGTGGCTCTAAATAACCTGGATACTGGCTCGAAAACGGTAAATTTAAATTTTGCCGATGCTTTTTCAGGATTTCAAAACGTGAGAATAAAAAAACTGAAGGTATACGATAACGTTTCTCCAGATTTTAGTAACACAGTAAGCAATAGTGCACCATCAAGTATAACCTTGATAGGAGGTGAAACTGTAACTCTGGAATATACCTTTTCAAGTGCGATTACTTTCGATAATGCTATACGTAGAACAAAATACTATGCGTCTACTTATTTGAAGCCGATTTCAAGTGGATCGAATATATCGTTTTCTTTTAATAATGTAACAACAGGCTCGGGGAGGGCTATGTTAAGAATGTCTATTGGAAGAAAACATAACGTTACAAAAGCACCAACTGTTACCGTAAATGGGACACCTATTTCTGTTCCGGATAACTGGAAAGGATACGATCAAGCGAACAGAACCGATTTTTTCGGAACCATAGAAATTCCAGTACCTATGAATCTCATCCAGGCGAATAATACGGTGGTACTTAATTTTCCTGATTCGGGAGGACATGTGGCAGCTTTGATTTTACAGGTAGAAAAGTATGATTCTGCGGTAAGCGAACAAAGCGCTTACCCAAATGGTGTACCACAGAATATTCCTGGAACTATTGTTGCAAAAAATTTCGATAATGGAGGAGAGGGGGTAGCTTACCATGATACGACTTCTGGAAATACAGGAGGTGTATATAGGTCTACCGATGTCGATCTTGATAATGGGGATGGTGATGTTGTTATTGGTTGGACAGATTCGGGGGAATGGTTAGAGTATACCGTAAATGCTACGGCAGGCACCTATAATATTGAGGCCAGAGTAGCTTCGCCCAAAGACGATAAGGATATTGTTGTTAAATTAGATGGCGCAACTTTAGGAACGTTTACGGTTCCGAATACGGGAGCATGGGACGCCTATCAAACGATAACGTTGAATGATATTGCTGTAACGGGAGGTGTTAATAAGGTATTACAATTGGAGTTTCCCGATGGCGGACTAAACTTAAAAGACCTGTCGTTCGTTAGTACAATACCTGGTGCAGATACCGTAGAGTGTACACGATTACCAATGTCGATGGAACCTCAATCTTCTTATACCGTTAATGTACCATATACAGCGACTCAGAATAGGGATATTGTCGTTGAGTTTTGGAATAATTCAACATGGATTGCTAATGGAACTGTAACCGTTGGGCCTGGTTCTGGAACAGCATCGGTAGCAATTAATTTAAACAATCCACCAGCCACTGGTTCTGACTATTTATGGAAAGTTAATATTCGTCCGGTTGGTGCGTCCTGGACAGAAAATATAGATGGTTGTAAAGTAACAGGAGTTAGTGTGTTATCTTCAACATTATCGTCCAGAAAGCATGATGAATCTGTGGGGCAAATGGGTGATTTTAATAAGGTAGGTGTAAAAGCATATCCCAATCCATTTAAGAGTAGTTTAAATATTGTATTGCCTAAAAGACATTCATTTAAAGAAGCCCAGGTTTTCGATACTTACGGAAGGTTGTTGTATAGCCAAAAGATAGAACATAATCAGCAAAATATTGATCTAAGCCATTTTAGTTCCAAAGCTGCTGGTACCAATGTTTATTTAATCAAGTTCCTGGAGAAGGATGGGGCAAGAGGAAGAACGGCAATTAAAGTCGTTAAAAATTGATTAAACCTTAGTTTTACTAATTTTTAAGACATAAAAAAAGCTGCTGATTGCCATAACAATCAGCAGCTTTTTCATTTTCACACTAAATTAGCGAAATATACGATTACGGGGTGAAAATCTCTGGATCTGGATAAAATGCCGCAATAGCAAACCAATAGCTCATAACCGAATTCGCTCCTGTAAGCGTTTCCCCAGTTCTGGGGCCTTCAATAGCTTTACCAAAAATAGACCATTTGTTTCCTTCGTTATCCTTGAAAAAAGCTTCAGATCCATTAAAATCATACTCAAAAGTTAGATTATCGTGATCTCCGGTTAGCTCAAACCCGTAGATCAGGTCTTCATTCCCTACTATTAAATAGTTTGAGCCATTGAACGAATCTCTTATAATGCTGCCATTCCCAAAGTCTGAAAACTGATAAACTTTAGAGACATCATTGTCTATAATGGCGTATACACGATCCTTATTAGGTAATGCAGAATTTAAAATTGAGGGTACAAATAGAAACCCGCTATTATTGGTAGAATAGTCACCGTACGGCGAGGTACCGTAGGTTCTGGAGAAGCCAGTTTGTGTGGTTAAAACCTCAGAATCCGGGTACAGGGTTTTCCAGGTTTTCCAATCCGTTTCTATAACATCAATCAAAGTGGGTTTGTTATTAATGAGTTCTCCATTAACACATTCAAGCCTTAATTGAGACCAATGGCTGTCTGTATTCCTGTCGTAAAGTATAAGATTTGCATTGTATAGTAAACCCGATACACCAAACGTACTTTTCGTACCATTACTTTTGCTTTCCCAGGCGAAAGCTGTTCCTGTTAACGGACAATAATTTAAAGTAATAAATTTACCGTTTATTTCATCATTTACTACCTCGTGCCAATCTAAAACAATATGAGGATAAGCCTTAGCTTCATTATTGTAAACAAGGCCAACGACGAGATCGGCATCATTTAGAAAATTGGCGTTATTGGTCTGCATAAAAACAGGATTATCTATAGATGGGATACCATCTTTTCCGGGGCCTCCGTCTTTGACTTCAGAAATAGGAATTAGCCAGTCGCCGGAAGCATTGCTTCCGTTTGGGGGTAGAGGATTATTACTGTCATCGCTGCTGCAGGCTATAACTAAAAAGCAACAGACTAATACATAGACTATATTCTTTTTCATAACATTTAGTTTAATTGTAATACATTTTTCTTCGAGACTATTTTAAATAAAAACCCGGTCGTTATTCTATACGTTGGTGTTAGTTGTGTGCCATCAACATTATTATAAATAGGGATTTCGGCCTTTGCCGAGAAAGCTAAATTTGATGTTACATTTATAGAGAAGTTGGGAATTAAAGACACCCAATTACCACCAGTGTTGTCCAGGCTAAAGTCATCAATGGTATCTCGTTGTGCATGTCTATATTTAAAAGAAAGACTTGGATTTGTAAGTGCTTTAAGGAGTATAAATTGATCGGAAAAGCTTATAAAACCCTGGAATTCGTTGCCAAATTTATAAGAGCTATTATCAAAATAGGTATCATTGGTTCCAGTGTTTCTGTAAATGGCTCTTGCAGAAAAAGTAAAAGATGGCCTGAAATTAAAATTCTTAGAGAATGATGTCCAATAGATAACATCCCAGGCATTACTACCTGGTTGCAAATCGGCATTTAACGTTATACCCAGTTCGTTTGTCTCGGTAGATGAACCCAACGGAATTTTAGTTCCCAATCCAACAGCTATGTTACTTTGACGTCCTAATAATTCCGGGAAATTATATTTTAATAGAACAACGGCGTCACCAATACCGGAACTCTGATCCAGGTTTTCATTTCCAAATTGGGTTATTTTACGTCTTTGGTTTACCCATGTAAACAGGCCCTCAATGGAAAACCTGTCGGTAACCGAATAGTTTGCGTTCAATAAAACCGAATGTGTAATTCTTAATCTGGAATTATCGTTTAAGGTTTCGGTACCGGAATTCAAGGTGTTTAAATTATTATAGTCATAGTTTAACCCTATTTGTATGCCCCCTTTTTCTTGTTGAGAAAGTCCTAAGTTATTGGATAAGGGAATACCACCGGAGCAGCATGTTTGAGCATGGATTTGTGGAAAGACTAAAACACATATTATAAAAATGAGCCTTTTTATATTCATAGCAAATCTTTTAGCATATATAAGGTGTCGATAAAATGCAATTTGCCTTACTAATTTTAACATTTAAGGACGACGTGGGAGTAATACTTATATAAATTGATGACTTTAGGAGGGTTACAACGGGTTTTGTTCTTCGTTTAACTACATTGATAGTTTGGAAATAACTTATTATAGAATGATTGATTTGTTTTACTATTTAGGACATATGATGTTTATGTAAGAAGTCGTTTTCACTACTTTCGGGGTGTGATTTTGTGTTAGTAAATATTTAAACACCGAACAGTTAGAGTTTTTTATTTTAATATATAATGCTAAATAGAGAAAAGAATTATCCCGTTTTCAGACTTCTATGCGTTTTGGTTTTAATGGTAAACCTGGGTTGTACCGATCCAGTGGTTCCTGAGTATGAATACAAAGAAGGCTTGGTTTATGTGGATGCCTACGTCTCCACATCGTTGGGAGCTTCATTTGTTCGTATAACAGAAACCTCCTTTGTTAGTGAAAAATTAAAAGACCTTTTTGTTAAGGGAGCCACGGTTTCTTATAGAAATGTAGATACTGGTCTTCAAGTGACCTTAATGGAATCTGACGGTGTATATGTTCCTCCAAAAGATTTTTATGCTTCTGTGGGTGATGTGTGGGAACTGTTAATCACGTTTCGAGATGGAAGAAGGTATAGGTCTAAACAGGAGACTATTGTAGAATCGGTTGGGTTCTCAAATTTGAAAGCCACCTATAATAAAGAATTGGCTTATAGAGAAGGTATCGATGATTTTGTTCCAGGACATTTTGTGTCTTTGAATATAGACGATCCGGGTGATGAAGAGAACTACTATTTTTGGACATTTCGTTCTTTCGAAAAACTTAAGGTTTGTGGAGAATGTTTAGAAAAGATTTTAAGAGGCGGGAAGTGTATAGAATCTGATGGATTTATTCAAGGAGGGCGTACAATTAGTTATGGTTGTGAAACAGACTGTTGGCAGATACGATATAATGAAGATATAAGGATTTTTTCAGATGAGTTTACCAATGGTATTGAAACAAAAGGGATCCCGGTTGGGGATGTATTGCTTTACTCTAAAAACGATATTTTAGTCGAGATTCAGCAATATTCTTTATCTGCCGCGGCCTACAAGTATTACCGGGTTATAAAAGATATTGTAGATAATAATGGAGGTTTTAATGCGCCACCACCGGCGGCTTTAATAGGAAATATGTTTAATCCCGAAGATCCTAATGAATTTGTATTAGGTAGGTTCACGGCAGCTTCTGCGGTGATAGAATCTGTTTTTATTGAACGGTCTCAAATTGAAGAACGGTCTTTAGAAATCACCACAATTGCACCTGAAACGTGCAGAGATGTTTGCCCTGGGTCTTCGTGTTCCATTGTAATCCCTATTCCGCCAGAATGCATGCCGGTTTTAGAAGTGCCATGTGAAGAATCCAGATTTCGGACACAGATAAGACCAGAAGATTGGGTTGATATATAGTGACCATAAATTCGAATTTTAATACAATAAAATATAGGATTCGGCTTTGATGGTAAATGAGAAATTTACAATTAAAGAATTGGTTTAAAGTCTAATAAAGCTAAAACGTGATGGAGGTTTCTTTTTCACCTGCTTTTCTTAGAATTTACCGATTCTTATTACTTGATAATTATGGATTAAAAAATGATTGATTTGTATTGGTATTTAACATTTACAGCGTTAAAATAACATATTGTTTTTACTACATTAGTGGTAGGGTTTATGTTAGTTAATTGTCTAAATTTTCGGTTTAATGCTAAGGTGTTACCCCTGAGACCTTTAATCGAATCGAGTTAATCATTTTAAAATTTAATGTTTAATAAAAGAACGTTTTGTTCAATTGTCAGGTCTCTGTGCTTCTTAGTTTTAATGACAAGTATGGGTTGCACAGACCCTGTTGCTCCAGAGTATGAATACAAAGAAGGGTTGGTTTATATTGATGCATATATTTCAACAGCCATTGGATCTTCTTATACTCGAATATCTGAAACAGTTTTGATTGCCAACAAATTAAAAAATTTTTTTGTTGGAGGAGCCACCGTTTCTTATAGAAATGTGAATACTAATTTTGAAGTTTTTTTGATGGAATCGGAACAAGGATATTTTCCTCCTAGTGAATTTCATGCCACGGTTGGTGAAGCGTGGGAGCTTTTAATCACGCTTCCCGATGGAAGAAAATACCAATCTGAACCAGAAACCATAATAGAGTCGGTTGGGTTTTCAAATTTAAGAGCTAACTATGATAAAGCATTAGAGTTTAGAGAAAGTATTGATGATTTCGTTCCAGGTCATTTAATTTCCATAGATATTGATGACCCCGGAGGCGAGGAAAACTATTATTTCTGGAAGTTTCGAACATTCGAAAAACTTAAGGTTTGTGGGCAGTGCTATGAGTCCATTTTAAGAGACGGACAATGTGTAAATGCACCTAAACCTATAGAGGAAGAAAAAACATTTACTTATGGGTGTGAAACGGATTGTTGGCAGATACGATATAATGAAGATATTAGGATTTTTTCGGATGACTTTTCAAATGGGGCTTTAGTACAGAGTATACCAGTTGGGCATGTGTTATTGTTTACTAAAAACAATATTACTGTAGAGGTACAGCAATATTCTTTATCTGCTACGGCACATAAATATTATCGGGTTATCAAGGATATTGTGGATAATAATGGTGGATTTAATGCACCACCACCAGCAGCACTAATAGGTAACATGTTTAATCCCGAAGATCATACGGAATTTGTTTTGGGTAGATTTACGGCAGCTTCAGCGGTGACGAAATCTATATTTATCGATAGGTCGCAGATTAAAGAAAAGCCTTTTGAGCCACTAAAATTAGTAGATCCTGAGAAATGCGATGATATATGCTCTTTATCTGACTGTTCTTCTATGACTCCAGTGCCAGAATGCATACCAGTTAGGAGAGTGCCTTGTGAAGAATCTAGATTTCGGACACAAATAAGACCTAAAGCATGGGTCGATTTATAATGATGTATGGAATTGAATAGAAATCAGATAAGCACATGGTTTGCTTTTCGGGATATGCGTGATATGTCCTGTGTTATGTTAAAAAAATGAACAACTTAATAAGATCTAATATCGAACAAATTTAAAATACGTTTTATGAAAATATTCTGGTTTCTCTTTTCATCAGTTTTAGTAGTTTTTAACAGTGAAGCCCAAACCCAAAAGTTCGAAATATCTTTTAAAGTCAAAGATAAAAGTACTAACACCAATTTAGCAGATGCGCAAATATTCATTACCCCCTGTGATTGTGGTGGCGTAACAGATTCCAATGGTTTTTTTGCTGTTAACCTTCCTAAAGCAACTTACAGCTTAAGCGTGACGTATATTGGCTTTAAATCTTACGAGCAACGTGTTGTTTTAGATAATGATATGAGCCTCAATATTGTTCTGGAAGAAAGTCAGGAACAGTTGTCTAAGGTGATTTTAAGGGCAAAAAACATAAACGATAATATCGATTCTCCACAAATGGGAGCCTTACAATTAAAGTCTGAGGACATAAAAAAGTTGCCCTCGGCTTTAGGGGAAATAGATGTATTAAAAGGTGTGACACTTTTGGCAGGAGTAAATAATGCAGGTGATGTGAGTAATGGACTTTCCGTTCGAGGCGGATCACTGGATCAAAACCTTATTTTATATGATCACGCTCCCGTTTTTAATCCAACACACTTATTTGGACTGTTTTCTGTTTTTACGCCAGAGGTGTTGTCGTCTGTAAATTTATATCGGGCAAATATTCCTTCAAAATATGGAGGCAGAGTGGCGTCAGTGTTAGATATAAAAGTTAAAAATCCATATGTGGATAAATTAAAATTAAGTGGAGGGATAGGCCTGGTCTCCACAAGATTTGCTGTAGAAACTCCTATAATTAAGGATAAACTTATGCTCATTGCAGGGACACGTGCAGGTCTAACAGATTTTTTATTACCTATATTTTCTAAGAGACTAAAGAACACTAAGGCAAAGTTTGGTGATGCTACATTAAAATTAATGTACTTACCAACCGATAAAGATCAATTGACTTTTACTGGTTTTTATAGTAAAGACTTTTATCAGTTGGATTTAATTAGCAAGGTGCAAAATGTAAATGCTAAGAATAATCAATATGACTTTGGAATGATGAATGGGACACTAAATTGGTTGCATTCTTTTAACAATAAAACCAGTTTAAGAACCATTTTAGTGGGAAGTAGATATACGCCAAAAATTCTTTTTCCTGAAGTTGAAAACCCGAACAAGATTGAATTTCAATCCAGGATAAACTATTTGAGTTTAATATCGGAATTAAAAAAGGATGTTGATGATTCCTTCGATTTTACTTCGGGAATCCAGGCCAATAAGTATGTTATAGAACCTGGAACGTTAAACCCGGGTAGTGCGGAAAGTGTACGTCCCGTTTCGTTGGACTCCGAAACGAGCTATGAATTATCAGGATACTTAAATGCGAACTGGAGACCAATAGATAAGTTGTCAGTATCTGCAGGATTACGTTATAATCACTTCATGTTTTTAGGCCCTTATACCCAGGCGACATTTGATGAAGGAACGGGGTCAATTACAGATACTAAAGAGTTTGGGAGTGGAGACCTTGTAAAATCTTATGGCGGTTTAGAACCCAGACTAGGGATGTCTTATAAGTTCAATGATAAAACATCAATAAAAGCAAGTTACGCTAGAGTCAATCAGTATCTTCAAAATGTATATAATAGTTCAACACCTATACCAACGTCCCGTTGGAAAACATCAGACATAAATATAAAACCGCAAATAGGAGATACCTACGGTCTTGGGGTTTATCGAAATGTTATGGAAGATGATCGAAAGCTAATTTTAGGACTTGAAGGCTATTACAGAGATGTAAAGAATGTGTTGAGTTATAAGCCTGGAGCAGATTTCTTTCTCCAAGAATTTTTGGAGCGTGACGTTGTTCAGGGCATTGGTAAAGCCTACGGGGTAGAGCTGAGTATAAAGAAACCGAGAGGCGACGTCAACGGATGGATTAATTATACCTGGTCCAGAAGCCGTTTAAAATCTTTTAATGAGAACCTGGCAGATCGTGTGAATAACAATGAATGGTACCCTTCAGATTTTGACAGAACACATGTGGTTAATGCTACGCTTAATCTAGAGGGAGATAAATATAATACCTTCAGTTTCAATTTTACGGGGCAAACAGGGAGGCCATATACAGCTGCTAATGCTGTCGTGCAAGTTGATAATATTGATGTGCCTATTTTTATTAGTAGAAATAATGCCCGACTTCCTGTCTATCATCGTTTAGACTTGTCGTGGAATATTCATTTTAGTGGGAGTAAAAAGAACAAGCGATGGAAAAACGATTGGACGGTTACGATTTATAATGTATATAGCCGAAAGAACCCATTTAATATTTATTATACACAACGTACATCCGAGAAATTTAATTCTCCTGTTTTTAGAGATAGTCCATTAGGGTCTTTTCAACTTTCGGCCATAAATAGTCCGTTAGTATCTTTAACCTATAATTTTAAGTTTCAATAGGCAATAGAGGCTAGAAGTTGGAATGTTGGTATTTGGACAAGCAAATTTTCGACAACAAATGTTTATTATGAGAGCGATAGGGTGTAATAGCTTGGTTAATTTCAGGTTAAGTTTAAGAGATTCCTACGACGCACTTTGGTGCTCCTCTGAATAACAACGTAATTAAACCGCTCCATAAAGTCTCACAACTTTGAGGTCATTAACATTGTTGAACGTTTAAACAAGATTCACATTAATTAATGTGCTTCCAACCAGTTGTCTCCAATATCTAAATCAACATCTAAAGGGACTTCCAGTTTGTAAGCACTTTCCATTTCAGTTTTAACAAGGGACTTTATAGTTTCTAATTCTGGTTTGTAAACGTCAAAAACCAATTCATCATGTACTTGTAGAAGCATCTTAGACTTATAGTCGCCTTCAGAAAGTTTGTTGTAAATATTAATCATGGCAATTTTGATAATATCGGCGGCACTTCCCTGTATAGGAGCGTTTACAGCATTTCGTTCTGCTGCGCCTCTTACAACAGCATTTCTGGAATTAATATCTTTCAAATAACGACGGCGACCCAAAACGGTTTGCACATATCCATTATCCCTGGCAAAATCTACCTGGTTGCTCATGAAGCTTCGTAGTTTCGGATAAGTCTCATAATAGGTGTCAATGAGTTCTTTGGATTCCCCTCGTGATAAATTGGTTTGATTACTTAAGCCAAAGGCTGAAACTCCATAGATGATTCCGAAATTAACTGTTTTAGCGTTGCTACGTTGCTCACGGGTAACCTCGTTAATGGGGACATTAAATACTTTTGAGGCGGTAGAAGCATGAATGTCTTCTCCATTCTTAAAAGCAGAGATCATCGTTTCTTCTTCGCTTAAAGCAGCGATAATACGAAGCTCAATTTGAGAATAATCCGCCGCTAAAAGCGTGTAATCTTCGTTTCTCGGAATAAAAGCTTTCCTTACCTGTCTACCACGTTCGGTGCGAATAGGTATATTTTGAAGATTCGGGTTGTTACTGCTTAATCGACCCGTGGCCGCTACAGTTTGCATATAATCGGTATGCACTCGATTCGTCGATTCTTCCACCTGCTGAGGTAAAGCATCAACATAGGTGCTTTTTAGTTTAGCTAAACCTCTAAAATCTAAAATGTTCTGAATAATCTCATGGTCCTTAGCTAAATAAGATAAAATATCTTCTGAAGTGGCGTACTGCCCTGTTTTAGTTTTCTTGGGTTTATCTACAAGTTTTAATTTTTCAAAAAGAATAACCCCCAACTGTTTTGGAGATGCAATATTGAACTCCTCTCCGGCAGCCTGATAAATTTTGGTTTCCAATGCAGAAATGTCGGTATCTAATTCGTTGGAGAGGGTTTCCAAGAATTTTTTATCCAGATTAATGCCTTCCAATTCCATGGCAGCAAGCACACGAAGTAAGGGGATTTCAATATCATCGAAAAGCTTTTGGGTATTCGCTTCGCCTAATTCTTTTTCAAAATGTTCTTTTAGCTGTAGGGTAATATCGGAGTCTTCAACGGCATATTCAGTCTGTTTTTCCAAAGGAACGTCGCGCATAGATAGCTGATTCTTACCTTTTTTGCCAACCAGAGTTTCAATGGAAATGGGGGAGTAGTTTAAATACGTTTCTGCTAATACATCCATATTATGACGCATATCCGGATTGATAAGATAATGCGCTAGCATGGTATCAAACAATTTCCCCTTAACATCAATATTATATTTGGCAAGAACTTTAATATCGTATTTTAGATTCTGTCCAATTTTAAGAATGGCTTCATGTTCAAAAAACGGACGTAATTGTTCAATAAGTTCCTGTGCTTCTTCTCTGTTTTCTGGAAATGGTAAGTAAAACCCTTTTCCTACATCCCATGAAAAGGCAATGCCCACTAATTCGGCTGTTATGGGGTTAATTCCCGTAGTCTCAGTGTCGAAACATACAGCGGTTTGACTCATTAGATTCTTAAGGAATAATGTTGTTGCTATTCCAGGTGAAATACTTTGATAAAAATGAGATGTATTCTCGGCTGTTTTTCTGGTGTATTCCTGAGTAACTTCCGAATTATCATTTTGATCACCAGTTGAAGCCGAAGTACCAAACAAAGAAAATTGTCCGGCCCCTGCAGCAGCAGCCTCTTTGGGAGTTGCTTTTTGACTGGCTTTTTTTGAAGATGTAGTATCTGTTTCCTGGGTAACGTTATTGGCAGCAAATGTTTTATTGAAATTGTCAATAAGACGTCTAAATTCTAAATCCTGAAAAATTTGAGTGACTTTTGGAATATCGGGCTGAGACATTTCGAAATCTTTATCATTAAACTCAACGGGTACATCTAACATGATGGTTGCTAGTTTTTTAGATAAAATCCCTAACTCGCCATTAGCCTCAATTTTCTCTTTCATTTTACCTTTTAACTCATGGGTATTGGCTAAAAGATTTTCCATACTTCCATATTGTGCTAAAAACTTTTTGGCTGTTTTCTCACCAACACCTGGAAGTCCAGGAATATTATCACTGGAATCTCCCATCATTCCTAAAAAGTCAATAACTTGTAAGGGGTCTTCAACTTCAAATTTTTTCTGTACTTCAGGGATACCCCAGGTTTCGTACCCACCCCCAAAAACGGGGCGATACATAAAAATGTTATCAGATACCAGTTGTGCAAAATCCTTATCGGGAGTTACCATAAATGTTTTATAACCTTCCTTCTCTGCTTGTTTGGAAAGAGTTCCAATAATGTCATCAGCCTCGAAACCAGCTTTCTCCATGATGGGAATATGCATGGCTTCAAGAATGCTATAGATATAGGGGACAGCTACTTTAATAGCTTCAGGGGTTTCATCTCTATTTGCTTTATAATCCTGGTACATTTCAACCCGGTCGGCACTTCCGCCCTTATCAAAACAAACCGCCAAATGATCTGGGCGTTCACGCTTTATAACGTCCAAAAGTGAATTCATAAACCCCATAATAGCCGAGGTGTCGGTTCCTTTAGAGTTAATTCTTGGGTTTTTAATAAATGCATAATAACCACGGAAAATTAAAGCGTAGGCATCGACTAGAAAAAGGCGTTTTTGATCTGACATGTTTTTATCTTTTGAAAGAAACCAAAACTACAAAAAGTTATTCTTAAAATTTAGCTCTTGTAGGATAAGTAGGTCAATCATTTTAAAAAAAGTATATTTATGTCATTAACAGTTTAAATGTCAGATCAAAGCAAATACTAACCATACAGACAAATATGAAAAAAAGAATATTGTCGGGCCTATTATGCATGATATGTATTGGGTCTTTGTGCGCTCAAGTAGAAAACAATTTTGCGGCCAATGAATTAATAATAAAGTTTAAAATAAATAGCAGGCCTAATAGTAAAACCTCGATTTATAGTAAGACATTTGGTTTCTCCAATTTAGACGTTCTAAATGCAGAGAATACCTTGCAATCCGTTCGAATAATTGGTGATAAAAACCAGGAGCGTACATACGTTTTACGTTTTAATACAAGTCGAAATATAAAGAGGCTAATCGAGGCCTATAAGAATACAGGTCTTTTTGAGTACGTTGAGCCTAACTTTGTTGGAAGTGGACATGGCGCCTTACAAACAACTCCAAACGATAATTTTTACAGTCGACAATGGATGCATTATAACGACGCCACATTCGCTTTAATGACATCTACCAACGATGCCGATATGGATACAGATCTAGCTTGGGATATTACCCAAGGGGATGCCAATTTAGTTGTGGCGATACTGGATACAGGCCTTAAATTGGACCATCCAGAGGTTACTGGTAGAATTTGGGAAAATACAAACGAAACTTTAAATGGATCGGATTCGGACTCAAACGGCTACATAGATGATGTAAATGCAGGTTGGGATTTTGTAAATAATGATAACGATCCTACCGATGACCATGGTCATGGAACCAATGTGACCGGAGTTGCCATGGCAAGTGGAAACAACGCCATTGGTTATGCAGGAATGAATTGGAATTCTCAAATTATGGTATGTAAAATCCTGGATGATGATAATAGAGGTTTTTATAGTGATTGGGCAGATGCCATTTATTATGCTGTAGATAATGGTGCTCACGTTATAAACCTATCTGCCGGGGGGCATGGCGCCTCTTCGTTATTAAAGGATGCCATAGACTATGCGCATAGCAACAATGTGCCCGTGGTAGTATCTGTTGGTAACGAAAACGCAGCGATTCAATACCCGGCACGATATGCGAATGCATTTGCTATTGGTGCCACAAACCCAGATGATACCCGAAGTGCGCCTTTTGCAGGACAAGCTACTGGGGGAAGTAATTATGGTTCAGAGCTCGATTTTGTAGCACCTGGAAATTATGTGTATGGTCTGGCTTATAATTCAGATACTAATTATGATTCATACTGGTCCGGGACTTCGCAAGCAGCACCACAGGTAACGGGCTTGGTGTCTTTATTATTATCGGCCGATTCGAGCTTAACGGTGAATCAAATACGAACTATTTTAGAGCAAACTTCCGAGGATCGGGTTGGACATATAACAGAAGACATAGCGGGCTGGGATTCATACCATGGCTATGGTAGAATAAATGCATATCAGGCCCTATCTAGTAACCTGCTAAGTCTCAACGCCAGTCGTATCCAAACGTCTTGGGTTTACCCTAATCCTTTTGGAGACAGGTTGTTTATTAACTCTGGTATCAGGGTTAATCATGCCGTCGTTACCAATGTTCTTGGAAAAAAAGTACTTGAAATCACAAATAATGATGGGATAGAGGGTATCGATACAAAGGCATTTTCGAGGGGCGTGTATTTTTTATCTTTTACAGATGGACATGGGCAATCACGAAGCATTAAGATAGTGAAAGAATAATGTTTAGCCTTATGGTTTAAGATTTACAATATAAAATAAGTTTAAAATAGACTTACTTTCGGGGCAATGTGATGGCCTGAGTGTTCTGTGTTAATCTGAAAGTTATTATATCCGGTTTGTAAAAATACTTTTAATGGTCATGTCGTCTGTTGATTCTACAAGTATTTTTAGTGACTTCAAATGAGAAAAAATTACGGATTGTTAAAAATTAACAAAACTCTTAACTATAAGTTAAATTAAATCGGCAAAAGAAGTATTAACTTGGAATACCTTTATATTTGGTAAAAAAAGAGTTATGCTTCGGTGGGTTATATTTCTTATTATTTTTGGAATTGTTGATTTTTACGCATTTCAGACATTGCGAACAGTTACAAAAAATAACTGGATACACATATTGTATTGGCTAATTACTATACTAGTTATTGGAAACTTCGTGTTGTATTATTTCGGGTTTAACAGAAGTGATGGCTTTTCTCATGGTCATGCGTATGCTTTTGGTTTTTTTATCGCTTTATTGGTCCCTAAAATGGTATTATTTGCCATTATGGTAGGAGAGGACATTTTTAGGGTCCCTCTGGCTATTTTCAGATATTTCACGGAAGGTGATGCTGCTAAAGGAAATTACTTTGCATCCAGGAGACAGTTTATAAGCAAATTGGCTTTAGGAATTGCTGCGATTCCCCTGGCTTCTATTATTTATGGAATCTACAGGGGGAAATACAATTATAAAGTCCTTAAATACACGTTGAGTTTTGAAGATTTACCCGAGGCTTTCGATGGCTATAAATTAACTCAAATTAGCGATATTCATTCCGGAAGTTTTGACAATATGGATAAAGTGAAATATGCCGTAGACCTTATAAATGAACAAGAAAGTGATGTCATATTGTTTACTGGGGATATTGTAAATAATAAAGCAGAAGAATTGCGACCTTATACAGATGTTTTTGGTAAACTAAAAGCCAAAGATGGCCTGTTTTCAGTATTGGGGAATCACGATTATGGAGATTATGTGCATTGGGAATCTGAAGACGCTAAGCGTGCGAATCTGGAAGACCTAAAAAAGATTCAAAAGGACATCGGGTTTCAATTATTATTAAACGAAAGCAAGTATCTTGAGAAAGATGGAGAACGTATCGCCTTAGTAGGGGTTGAAAACTGGGGAGCTGGTGGGTTTAAAACGGCAGGTGATTTAAAGAAGGCTTCAGAACTCATTAATAAGGATGATTTTAAAATTTTAATGAGTCATGACCCGTCACATTGGGAGAAAAAGGTGATTCAGGATGCGTACCACTATCACTTAACCTTAAGCGGACATACGCATGGTATGCAGTTTGGTATAGAAATACCTGGATGGTTTAAGTGGAGTCCGGTAAAATGGCGTTATAAATACTGGGCGGGTATTTATCAAGAAGCAGGACAATATATTAATGTAAATCGAGGTTTTGGGTATCTGGCGTTCCCTGGACGCGTTGGAATATGGCCTGAAATTACTGTAATAGAACTTAAAAAAGCAGTAGGATAATACATAATCGCTAAAAATGCTATATTTGTATAAGTACTTTTGGCTAATAAACAAAAAAGCATGTCAAAATTTGGAGAACTTATAGATGTAGAAATTCCGGTTCTGTTAGATTTTTATACAGAATGGAATGAACAATCCACCGCTATGCACCTGGTCTTAAGAGATGTTGCTGCTGCACTTGGGGACAAAGCTAAAGTTATAAAAATTGACGTTGAAAAAAACGAAGAACTTGCCGAGGCTCTGCGAGTAAAAACTTTGCCTACGCTTATTATTTATAAGGATGGTGAAATGAAGTGGCGTCAAAGTGGTGAGCAGGATGCTAATACTCTAATTGGTATTATTCAACAATACGCTTAAATCTCAACAGAGTTTTAGGTACTTATTCAGACTTTTTGAGGTTAATACACATCAAGTATTATCTTGCCTGAGACGATTTTATGGCCTCGAACGAATATCCAAGTTTACTAAAAAAATCTAATACACCTGGTAAGGCATATTGCATGTTTTTTGAAGCTTTTTCACTATCATGAAATACAATAATACTTCCGTTGGACGCATAGTCGGTGACATTTTTTAAACAGGTTTCCTGGCTCACGGATTGTTCCCAATCGAAAGATAAAACATCCCACATAATGACGTTGTATCCCATGTCTACAAGTGCTTTGCCTTGTTTATAGCGTAATTGTCCATATGGTGGCCTGAATAGATTCTGGGGTTTATAGTCCGGTAAGTTTTGGGTTTGATTTTCTATAGCGCTCTCGGTTTCGGCAACATTCTTTAAATAATCATTGGTTTTGGTCTTCCAACCTTTAAGGTGGTTGTAGGTGTGGTTCCCAATACTATGCCCTTCATCTATAATCCTCTGAAAGATATTGTGGTGTTTATCAATATTATTCCCGATACAAAAAAAAGTTGCTTTAGCGTTATACGATTTTAATGTATCCAACACCCAATCGGTGATTTTTGGTGTGGGGCCATCGTCAAATGTTAAGTAGATGACCTTATCTGTTGAAGACAAATTCCAAACATAGTTTCGGAATATTTTCTTGAAAATTAAAGGGATCTTAACAGGAGGAAACATATACCGTACCAGGATTAATTCGTGGAATCAATTGGTAATCCACTATCCGTTTCAGGAATATCTTTATCAATTTCAGGTGTCTTTACTTCATCCGATTCCTCTTCACCATAGAAATGCTTGAACGATTTTAGGTAGTTGTTAAATGTATTTCCCTCTTTTTCGGCAAATTCTATATCGTATTCCACCAATACATCAACCAATCCCTTATAACGTTGAATGTCTGTATAGATGTCTTCGAATAAACGTTCTTGGTTATCGATTTTTAAACTACTATAATATGTCAGGTTTTCTTGATATTTCTTAGCAACATCTTTGAATAAACGTTGCGCTTTTTCTTTATTACCAACTTCGTAATAAGCACTAATGTAAGGCTCTAAAAGGGTATAATATCCAAAAAACTCTAAAGGCATATTGGTCATAGCAATATCTGCAATTTCTTCAGCCTTACCGAGTTTGTCCTCATTAATTAAAGTTTCAATCAGCCTTGCCAAATTACCTCGATATGTAATGGAGTTTTTGCGAGTTTCTACATCATGATAAATATCTGGGCTTCCGCTATTCCCCCAGTACCAGTTTTTAACTTTTTCATACATTAACTCAGAGTCTACGCGGCCCATATCAAATGGGTTGGCTCTATCAACCTTGGTTTTAATGGGGACCAATTTGTAGCACATACCATCTAGTTGCAGGTAATCCTTCATCCAGATATAGTCATCATTACCAAAACTTCCGCCAGTAAAATATATGGGACGTTTCCAGTCGTTATTGGCAACGATATCTAACATGAGTAACCTGTTTTTGTATAGAGCCCCTCCGCTAACTTTTATGTCGATATTAGACACAATTTTATCGGCATCTTTAGGTTTTACAATGCCAGATTTTAAGGCATTCTCTTTATTAACAGGGAGTCTTAGATGCTCGGTTGGCATGTAGGTCGCATTTAAATCCTGGCTTCTAACCTGGGTAAGGTCTACGCCTTCTTTTTGTAAAACGTGCTTGTATTTGGTTCTTGGGTTGGTGTCTGCTACAAAATTCAAAAATCGTTTTATTGTTATCGTGTCTTTTATAACAGGCTGTATAACGATATAATCGTTTGTTCCATGTTTATAAAGATCATGCGTTAATTGTGAAGGTACAGGGTCACTGTCGTAAGCTTTGCGTTTCATTTGGTCTATATACCAATCTGTTTGAAATAAACTGGTATTAACCACACGCACATCGGTTCTATAGCCTTCTATCTCCTGCGCATACCATAAGGCAAACGTATCATTATCACCAATAGTAAAAAGAATCCCATTTTCAGCGCATGAATCTAAATACATTTTCGCCATAGCTTTGGCGGTATATTTATCAGATCTATCATGATCATCCCAGTTATTGGCTGCGAGGATTCCTGGAACCAGTAATAGACAAACCGCAGAAATTATTGGCGCAACTAGTTTAGGTGCGAGGTATTTTTTTAGTGTTTCAAAAATAGCGTAGACTCCAAAACCAATCCAAAGTGCAAACACATAAAAGGATCCCACTACAGAATAATCGCGTTCACGAGGTTCGAACGGACGAACATTTGTATAAACCTGAATGGCGATACCTGTAAAAAGGAAAAAGACAAACATAGTCCAGAATAGCTTTTTGTCTTTATTGAACAAAAAGAAAAACCCAATAAGCCCTAAAATAAAAGGTAACAGGTAATAGGTGTTTCTAGCTTTGTTGTTCTTAACGTCACTTGGTAAATTATCCTGTGAGAACCCAAGAAGTGCTTCATCCAAAGGTTTTATTCCAGTAATCCAGTTACCATGGTTGTCATAGCGCCCCTGTATGTCATCCTGTCTTCCCGAAAAATTCCACATAAAATAACGCCAGTACATGTACCCTAATTGGTATTCGAATAGATAGGCAATATTACTAGCTAATGACGGTTTTTCTATGTCGATATAACTTTTAAATCGTTTTAAGAAATTGTTATAATCTTCGTAATCCACATTGCCTGTAGCGACATCATTTTTGAAATTCGCAACCGCCGTTCGCAATTGATTTTCCATTTGAAAATCTGGCTTCAGCTTGAAATCCAGAAAGCCAGAGAACATCATGTAGTTTTCGGCATGCTCTGCACTCCACATACGGGGTAGGATAGAAGCGTGTTTGGAGTTATAGTTTTGTTTGGCGTTTTTATAGTCGTTAACAATAACATATTCGCCCTTTTCTGCGTCTTTTTCGTATTTAGGTTTATCGTCTACATAAGGGTTATTCTCATCGAGATATGCATATTGATCTGTAAACTGAGGACCGTAGAACAAATGTGTTTCAGGGTATTGTTCCAGATTATAATAGGCTAGCAATTCCCTTGCACTTGATGGATTGTTTTCATTAATCACCACATTAGCATTTGCTCTAATAGGAAGCATAAGCCATGTTGAAAACCCAATAATCACAAAGGTTAAACAAAGGATTCCTGTATTTAGATGAATAAAATTCTTTTTTCGTGTATAACGCAGTGCGTAGAATATAATGGCAATTAATAGTAACCCTGCAATGATTGAACCAGAGTTAAAAGGTAAGCCAATCGTGTTAATGAAGAAAATTTCGAAAACACTAAAGATTTTAAGGATATTAGGTGCTAGAAGTTTAAAAATAAATAATAACACAGCAACCGAAACGACGTTCGCAAGAATAAAATTCTGAATAGTGATCGTTTTGTAATTTTTAAAGTAATAGATAAGTCCTATTGCTGGGATGGTGAGTAAGCCCATAAAATGAACCCCAAATGATAACCCGATAATAAAGGCAATTAAAATAAGCCACCTATTGCCACGTGGTTTGTCCATGTCTTGTTCCCAACGTAAGGCCGACCAGAATAAAATAGACATGATTAAAGTGGCCATGGCATATACTTCTGTTTCAACGGCATTAAACCAGAACGAGTCGGTAAAACTAAAGGCTAAACTTCCAACTAAGCCACTTCCTAAAATAGCGATATATTGATTTTTACTTAAATTTTCAGAAGGACCAGCAAGTTTTTTAAGCAATAAGGTGATGGTCCAAAACATAAATAAAATGGTGAATGCACTGGAAACGGCACTCATCATGTTCATAACCCAGCCAATTTGAGAGGGTTCTAATGCGAAAATTGAGAAAAATGCGCCAAACATTTGAAACAATGGAGCTCCAGGTGGATGTCCAACCTGCAATTTAGATGAGGTTAAAATGTATTCACCAGCATCCCAGAAACTTACTGTGGGTTCAACTGTTAAAGCGTAAGTGATAAAAGCTATTAAAAATGAAAACCAACCTAAAATCGTATTCCATTTCTTAAAGTTGAAGTGTGCCATGTTTATCAAAGTTTGTTTGCCTTGGCGAATTTAATAATAAATATGTTATTCTAAATGTTTTTAAGGAAACGTTAAGTATTGAAAATTATTTTTAAAAAATACTTGTACAAATAAAACTTTGTACTAAATTTGCACCCTCAATTGCCAATGGCCTATGGTGTAACTGGCAACACGTCTGGTTTTGGTCCAGAAGAGTCTAGGTTCGAGCCCTAGTAGGCCAACAAAAATGCAAATCCTGATCTTGAAAATAGGTCAGGATTTTTTGTTTCAAGTGGTGTTCATTGGGCGAGAAGTTTATACAGAGCGCAGCCGAAGTGAGCCCTAGTAGGCCAACAAAAATGCAAATCCTGATCTTGAAAATAGGTCGGGATTTTTTGTTTCAAGTGGTGTTCATTGGGCGAGAAGTTTATACAGAGCGCAGTCGAAGTGAGCCCTAGTAGGCCAACAAAAATGCAAATCCTGATCTTGAAAATAGGTCGGGATTTTTTGTTTCAAGTGG
>CANLWB010000002.1 GCA_947494695.1 uncultured Flavobacteriaceae bacterium
ACGCTTTACATACACGGTTTTTTCTGATGTTTTCATGACACTAAGGTTTTAGTGTATCGCTATTTCAGGACGGGACAAATAGAACATAAAAAAAACCGCCTAAAGAATTAATTCTTTAGACGGTTTTTTAACTAAATAACCAACCAAAATATTTTTAAACCCTTGTATTTTCTCTCGGGTTGTCTACTTTATCTTTTCTAAACTTACGCTTCTTATCAACCGGCGTTTTAGTTTTAGCTTTTGTATTGCTGTTTTTTAAATATTGTATATAGCCTTTTCCTTCAAACTGATAAATCGTTTCAGAAGGCGGGTGGTATAACTCTATCTTACTATCATTTATAACGCTCAATTCAAAGTGTTCATTGTTGAAGAAATCATAATCTAATGTTAAAATTTTCAAGTACATATCTCCACTAACATCCCCGATACCGTAAATTCCTGTATAATGCCAAATAAGATTATTTACCGGGATACCATTATCATCCTGAGAACTTTGAAATTCGGAATCGTTCCCTCCAGCTAAAAACTGTAGGTAGTTTTCACTATCAAATTCGTTTATTGCTCCAAACTCACTGGTATAGGTCTTTTCCCAGGCCTCATATTCCTGTAAGAAATAGTGAATATTATCATAGAAAACAAAATCATAATCGAAGTTACTTCGTTGATAGCCATCAAGAAAATATGAGGTATCTGTATTTGGGTTATATAATTCAATGGTATGACTATCTATTTGAAAGACATCAAACGTGTTAAAACCATCGATATCATGAGTGACATCTAACACCATATTATAGGCATCATATTCTCCTATATCAATACCAAAACCTCCACCGTTGTCACCTAATCCAACAATGTTGTTATTCGCATAAACAATTCCATTTCTAAAAGATATGGTAAAAGCGCGCTGTAAAAAAGGTGTTTCAATATGCCCTTTAGTACTATTAATATCTACGTACCATAACTCATGAGAGCTTAACAATTCATTTATAGATATTCCAGGTACATCTTGTATGTCATCATCAATATTTACTTCTGTGTAACAAGAGGTAAACAAAGTTGCGATAAGTGTAAATCTTAAAAGTAATTTCAATGTCTTCATAGTCAAACTTTTTTGTGTTTCTATTTAAAGCATTTCAAAACATGTGCCAAAAAACAATCTCTTAATCTTTTCTTGATTAACAACAATGATTATTTTACGTATTTTTGGAATCGAAATGATGTAATTATATATGAATAAACCATTAAAGTACGCGGTTTTCGGTGCGGGGAGCTGGGCCACAGCTATAGTAAAGATGCTTTGTGAAAATTTAGATGAGGTGGGCTGGTATATGAGAAGTGCCTATACTAAGGAACATCTATTAAAAGAACAACATAATCCGAATTACCTGAGCTCCGTGGAGTTTCATATGGAACAACTTAGGCTTAGTAATGATATAAATGAAATAGCAGAATATGCCGATGTGCTTTTTTTTGTAATTCCTTCGGCGTTTATCCATAGCGAGTTACAAAAACTTAATGTTGATATTTCTAATAAAATTATTGTATCGGCAGTAAAAGGTATTATGCCAGAATCTGGGCTTCTGGTGGGCGAGCATTTTCATGAGTTTTATAAAACCCCTTATGATAATATTGCAGTTATTGCTGGGCCTTGCCATGCAGAAGAGGTTGCTCTGGAACGCTTATCTTACCTTACGATTTCTTGTTCTGATACCGATAAGGCCAAAACCATCGCAAATAAGTTATCTAGCAATTATATAAAAACTAAAATTAATGATGATATTATTGGTGTAGAATATGCCGTAATGCTTAAAAATATTTACGCTATTGCTGCGGGGATTGCACATGGCTTGGGTTATGGTGATAATTTCCAAAGTGTTTTAATGAGTAATGCCATACGGGAGATGAAGCGTTTCATTAAAAAGATGCATAAAATGAAACGTAACATCAATAATTCTGCTTATTTAGGAGATTTGTTGGTTACCGGGTATTCGGTGTTTTCAAGGAATCGTATGTTTGGTAATATGATTGGTAAGGGCTACACGGTAAAATCTGCACAAATGGAAATGAATATGGTTGCTGAAGGTTTTTATGCTACGAAAAGTGCGCATTTGCTTAATGAAAAGAATGCGAAAAAGACTCAACTCCCTATTATAAATGCTGTTTACCAGATTTTGTATGAAGGTAAAAACCCGAAAAAGGTATTTAGAAAGCTGACAGATAAGTTGGATTAGTATGAGGTTTGACCTCGTCGTTTTCAATGTCGGAGTGTCGAAATTGAATCCACTCCTCTTGAGGTAGAGCGTTTTTGGAGAGACTAGTAACCGCTTCGCAAAGTCTCCTGACTTAGCGGAATATTAACCAGTCAGGCGTATAAATTTGAAAACAGGTTATACTTTACGAGATCAAGAAAAAATACATTTTATTATCGCAATACTAACACCTTTTTTACTTGGTTTTTAACATAGAAGTTCACATTAGATTAAATAGATGTCTTTACGCGAAAGTCTTAAAAAATATTGTTATTGGTTGTTTAACGTTTCGCATTGTAAATAAGTACTAGGCATCACTGTTTTTGGATTAACAATGCCCTTCACAAAGTAGGGAGACTTTGCGGAGCAGGCTTTACTTCACTAAAATGCCCTTCACGTCCATTAAAGGAACAGGTTGTAAAGCTTTTAGGTTAATCGTGTTTTTTCTAAAGAGATACGTTTTATCCAGCATCGTATTACCTTCAAAAAAGGAAACTTTAAAGGTATTATTAAGTGCGAATAGAGCTTCTTGCATCAACTCGATCTTGGCATAGCTCTTTTTAGGAAGTTTATCTAGTTTTTTTCTGAATACCGATGTTTGCTTATCTTCAGAATAACCACTGGTTACAATAAGTACCATGTCCAGATCAACATCCTTATCGTTAATAATATAGGCATTCCAATCTTGAGTTTTATAAATAGCGTTGTATTCATTTACAACGGCAATATAAACACCGTCAACTTTTGGGATTTGAATGTCTTTTTTCAAGTTATAAAACCGATTTAAATTGCTCTAAGAAGCGAACATCATTTTCACTTAATAAGCGAATATCACCAATTTGATGTAAGAGCATCGCGATGCGATCTATACCAACACCAAATGCAAAGCCTGAGTATTCAGTTGGATCGATCTTACAGTTTTCTAAAACATTAGGGTCTACCATTCCACAACCTCCAATTTCTAACCAACCAGTACCTTTAGTAATTTTATAATCGGTTTCTGTTTCTAAGCCCCAGTACACATCAATTTCCGCACTTGGTTCTGTAAACGGGAAATAGGACGGACGTAAGCGTATTTTAGACTTCCCAAACATTTCGGTTGTGAAGTGTTGAAGCGTTTGTTTTAAATCTGCAAAACTCACATCTTTATCAATGTATAGCCCTTCTACTTGATGGAAAAAGCAGTGCGATCGTGCAGATATAGCCTCATTTCTATACACTCTACCCGGGGATATGGTACGAATAGGAGGTTTGTTATTTTCCATATAGCGTACCTGCACAGAACTGGTATGTGTACGCAGTAAAATATCGGGATTTGTTTGAATAAAAAACGTATCCTGCATGTCTCTGGCTGGATGGTATTCGGGTAAGTTTAAAGCTGTAAAATTGTGCCAGTCGTCTTCTATTTCAGGACCTTCACTAACATTAAATCCTATTCTTGAAAAGATATCTATAATTTGATTCTTAACAATAGAAATGGGGTGTCGCGCACCAATTTGAACAGGTTCTCCCGGACGTGATAAATCTCCATAAACACCTTTTACTTCCTCTTTACTTTCAAGCTCTTCTTTTAAAGCCTTTACCTTATCTTCTGCTGTTTTTTTAAGCTTATTTATGGTTTGACCAAACTCCTTTTTTTGATCGTTAGCCACATTTTTAAACTCAGCAAAAAACTCATTTAATAAGCCTTTTTTTCCTAAATATTTTATTCTGAACGCCTCAACATCTTCTTTAGATTGGGTTTTAAAAGTTTCGGCTTCGGCAATGAGTTCCTTTATCTTATCTATCATGGCATTAACGTTAAGCCAAAATTAATTTGGCGTCTTAAAGTGATGGCAAATTTAATGAATTTTATAAATAAAAAACTCCTTCTTTTGAAGGAGTTTTTAAGTATTAAAAATCGTTCTGTTATTGACGTTTATAGGTATAAATGTCTGTATAAGTCTTTCCTTCTTCTTCAAACTTCTCTTGAAGCTTTAATGTTGTGTTCGATAATTCAATAATTTCTTGTGGTTCGTCATCCTTACCGTCAAATGCATATGAAATAAACTTTCCGTTCAGTGTATAAGTTACAGGAGTACTTGGAGCGCCTGGTTTGCAGTCGCTTCCCTTAAAATAAATATTCGATATCGTGTTTTCTGTGAAGACTTCTACCCAGTAACATGCGTTTAACCCCTCTAATTCCGCCTGAAGTTCTTCCTCTCCATTCGATGTCATTGAGACGATTTTCCACTTACCAACAATACTGGCGTTCTCAGAAGGTTTTGAATCGTCACTGCTACAGGATGTTAGATGGAATGTGACAATTGCTAATAATAAAACTAGTTTTTTCATAAAAGATTTAGGTTATAAATTAAGTAACAAACATATGTGTTTTTTTCTTTATACGATGAATTTTACATCATGTATCATACGTTTTTTCCGTCTTTTTTAAAAACGAAAAACTTATGTCCTTGTGGAAGATAGTCTAAGGAACTAATTAATAAATTCGGTTTCTAAAAAGTAATTAACGATGGCTTCTTTCATTAAAACACTTTGCTCACCAGCTTTTAGATGGGGTAAGGTTTCAAGAGCGCTATAGTGTGGCCAGCCATCTTTGTCGACAAAGTCTAGTTTGTAGTAACCATAAGGTGTTAATAGTTTGCAAATAGCGATGTGCATTAAGTCTAGCTTTTGGTCTTTTTTAAAGGTTCGATCTAGCTGACCCAACTCTTGGATTCCAATTAAATAAATAATGGCATCAAGATCTAAAGTCTCGCCATCAGCAAATTTATCTGATAGTTTTTGCACCACCTGCTCCCAACGTTCTTTTAATTCTTGATCTCTAGACATAATAAAATTGAAAGAAGCAAAGTTAATAAACCTAAGTGTTACTATTGTTTTATATTTGTTTAAATTCTATTGAATCATGAGTGTTATAGACATTGTTTTGGGGGCACTGATTTTATTCGGACTCGTTCGAGGGTTTATGAAAGGGCTTTTTGTTGAAATAGCATCTTTAGTTGCTTTGGTAGCTGGGGTATACGGCGCCATTCACTTTAGCAATTTTGCGGGCGATCTTTTGGTAAATCACTTTAATTGGAGTGAAAAAATGATTAGTATTGTAGCTTTTGCCATTACTTTTGTGGTTATCGTTTTGGCTATTGCATTGGCAGGAAAGGCGCTTACGAAGCTAGCTAATTTTGCAGCACTGGGCATTATTAATAAACTTTTGGGAGGTGTTTTTGGAGGCCTTAAAATTGCCGTTATCTTAAGTGTTGTACTAATTGTTTTTGATAAGATGAACAGTACAATTCCATTTACCGAAGAAGAAACTTTGGAAGCATCTGTTTTATACAATCCGGTGAAATCTTTAGTTCCTTCTATACTACCAGATATTTTGAATACCGAAGACGATGATACAAAACAGGAGGAAGACGAAGCTTCAACTATTTAATTATCGTATGGTCTTCAAGTATTTTGTTTAAACCCATTTGAAACAAAGTTCCTTGTACTAAATCATGAATATCTTCAATTTCGTTATAATTCATAACAAAAGTAGTCTGTGGGTTTGGGGCTACGACTAATAAATGTTTGCATTCATCGCAGTTTGTGTAACGGTTATTATGATTTATAGAGTTAGCTATATTTTGAGAAAATGTTATCAGCTCATCAGAAGTTAAGAGCAGGCCTGTATTTCTAAACACCAGTTGAATCTTTTTAAAGTCTTTTATAGGGCATCTTGTCCATTGAAAAGCGATTCCGAAATTGTTGTAGTAAATGGTGTTTATATCTTCCATGATAATCTATACCTTGTTTGAGATTATTGAATAACCGCCAAACAAATTTAATTAAGAATGATTCTAAATAAAAATATTATCGAACTTATTTTTCTTTTTTAGAACAACCATTGGACTTTCATTTTGAAACCTGCTAAAAAAGAAAAGGAATGTCTCGAAACCTATTTAGTATATCAATAACCGAGACATTTCGATTTTAGTGAATGTTGGGCATGTCGAAGTACTCAATGCGTCATCTTTTTTGCTATTAATAACGTCTAAGCGTGTTCCTTATGATTACTTTTAATCCTCATCGTTCACATTTACTTTGAGCCACTCAATACATTCATCAAAGTCTTCGAAAATATGATTTTCGGGTATTAAATCCGGGATAATATCAATACGCTCCATCATATATTTTGGCTGTTTCAATAGGCCTACAAATAGCACCTGAATACCTTTTTTGTCTAATTGCTGTAACATATCTTCCATAGCGTATAATCCAGATTGATCCATATATTGCATACGGCCTAGTCTAATGATTGTTGTTTTAGCCGAATCGGGTATTTGCCTGCTTAGTTGTTGAATATCGCTTGTAGAACCAAAGAATAAAGGCCCTTTAATGTGTTTTATGAATACCTTTTCTTTTAAGTTCTCCGGGAAATTAGCTTCATCGGCCGAGGACTCTTCCTTAATCGGCTTAACGTCAGATCGCTCTGCGGTTAAATCACCAATTTGTTTCATAAACATTAATGAAGCAATAACCAGACCTATACCAACAGCGTATACCAAATCCCAAAAGGTGGACAGAAACAATACGATGAGCATAATGATGACTTCAGAACTTAACTTTACAGGCCCCAATTTGATATCCTTTGGTAAACTAGGGATGGCTTTTAAGCCTTTATAATCCATCACACCAATACCTACCGTAATTAAAATTCCTGCTAAAACGGCAGCTGGAATCTTTGAAGCAACTGGTCCTAAAGCAAGGAGAACGATGAGAAGCAGGAGACTTGCAATCATTCCAGATAATCTTGTTTTTCCTCCTGAGTTTATATTGACAACAGTTCGAATGGTAGCCCCGGCCCCAGGAATACCACCAAAAACGGCAGCTATGGTATTACCAATGCCTTGTCCAACAAGCTCCTTGTTAGGTTTATGCCTCGTTTTGGTCATATTATCTGCAACAATACTGGTAAGCAAAGAGTCAATAGCACCCAAAAGAGCTAAAGATATGGCTGTAAATATGTAAGGAGAGAGACTGGAAAGATTGAAACCAGTAAAAATTTCAAAGTTTGGAATAGGGAGTCCTGAGGGAATTTGCTCTATGGGACGATAATCCAGGCCAAATCCGTATGCGACACCCGATACCACCAATAACGCTACTAAAGCACTGGGAATAGTGGTTGTGACGCGTTTAAACCCATAAACAATAAAAATAGTACAAAGTGTAAGAATGAGTTCAAGCCAGTTAATATGTTTTAAAGCTATGGGAAGTACTTTAATAGTTCCGGAGACTCCAGACGCGTCGTTGGCCGCCAAGGTTTTAGATTCTTTTAATATATCTGCCTGGGTTATCTTTTGCGCACGATTTACGGTTTCTTTAAAATCTTCGAGAACCAAAATACCTTCGCCAGCTTCTTCTATAAGTATATTTTCTAATATAATTTCTTCGGCCATCGGTTTAAAACGGTCTACATATTCGGCGTCTTCTTTAGGGTAATATCCCAGGGATGGTAGAATTTGAGTTATTAAAATAATGACTCCAATTGCGGTCATAAATCCTGATACAACAGGGTAAGGAATGTATTTTATATACATCCCAAAACCTAAAGCTCCAAGTAATATTTGAAAAAGCCCAGCTAAAAGAAAAACGGTTAAAATAGCCGGAAGGGCTTTATTTATGTCCCCTTCGTTAGCGGCCACAATGGTTGCGATAACAACCATGCTTACGGCTGTCATAGGTGCTGTCGGGCCCGAAATTTGTGTATTCGTGCCTCCAAAGAGCGCTGCAAAAAAGCTAATAAAAATAGCACCGTATAATCCAGCGCTTGGCCCTAACCCTGAAGATACGCCAAACGCAAGTGCCAATGGTAATGCAACGATGCCCGCGGTTATGCCCCCAAAAGCATCTCCTTTAAAATTAGAGAAGAAATTTTTCATAACTAGTGAGTTTTAAACTCCCTAATTTAATGCATCTGTACTCAAAAAAAAAGCCAATACGATGAGTATTGTCTTTTTTTAAATTTTAAGAGGGCTAAAATGTTACAAAGGTTATTATGTTTAACTGATCTCTGCTCGTAGTTTCAAAGAACTGATTCATGTAACCTAATTCAAGTCGTACGCCTTTACATACATTATAACCCAGGCCACCATATACCCTATTTCTGTCGAAAATTGACGATTGTGTATTTAAAAATATCTCGTTGTAAGCCGAAAAATAAAATTTACTTTTTTGATCGTCTTTAACACAAAAAGGAATATTTAATGCTAGAAAATAACGAAAACGCATCTTAAAATCGTCTTCAACAAAACGTTGTTCAAACCGGTAGCGGTGATTCAGCTTTACACTGCCAATATTTTGTTTTGAGGTGAATTGCTGAAAGATTCTATGTTCATTTACAGAAATTTTAGCATCAGTGTTTCCCATGTAATTTTCAGAAAGTATATATCCATAGCCCAGTAAGACATTATTCTTGCCTTCATTAAAAGTGTATCCTAAACCGGTACGTAAGAGTAACTGTTCCAAATCACCAATGGCATCGTAATTTCTATACTGTACCTCGTTATGAATGTTCCATTTTTGATTGAGCTTTTTGTTTCCAATATAGATTAACCAATTGCCAAAATTACTATCCTGACCTTGCATAAATAATGGCAGCATTAAGGCTATAGTTAATGCTGCCAAACTTAATTTTATATTCGAATGCGTTTTTTTCATCCGTTATATTTACTCATAGAATGTTACGGCACCCGTACTAATATTGTACATAGCACCAATAATCATAATCTCACCGTTGTTTTGCATGTCTGCTAAAATGTCGCTTTCCTTCATAATTCGTTCTATGTTAAGCATTACATTTTTCTTAGAAACGTTATCTACAAACTCAATGTTTTTAGAGTTTCTTAAACCGGAATCTGCAGGCTCTGCAACAGCGTTTACTGCGGGTGTTATTTTTTCAAGAAGCGTGGTTAGATTTCCCATTTTGGCATTGTCGCAGGCTCCTTTTACAGCACCACAGCTTGTATGTCCCAATACGACGATTAACTTAGTTCCTGCAAGTTTGCAAGCAAACTCCATACTTCCTAAAATGTCTTCATTTACGAAGTTTCCAGCAATTCTTGCACTAAAGATATCACCAATACCCTGATCGAAAATTAACTCGGAAGACACTCTCGAGTCGATACAACTTAAAACCGTTGCAAAAGGATATTGACCGCTGCTTGTGTCTTTAACCTGGTCTAGTAAATCTCTATCGGCTTTAAGGTTTTGCTGAAACCTTTGATTTCCTTCTTTTAAATAGTCCAATGACTTTTGAGGCGTCATTGCAGCCTGTGTTTCTTGTGTATGTGCTTTCATCTTATGTTGTTGATTACGTTATTATGCTGATTTTGGTCTCAATTTAAAAAATTCAATAAAACTTGACGGGTTCTCAACAACGCCACGTTCAGAAACCAATTTAATATCAATCTCTCTTTCTTTGGCTTTAAATGCAAAGTCTTCCAGAATTTCAATAATATCATTATCTAAATATCTGGTTTTCCTAACATCTAGCTCTAAGTAAGTGTCTTGAGGTATAGCATCTAATTCTTTAAGAATCGCCCCTTTGTTAAAGAAGGTTACCTCTTCTGCCAGAGTCATCTTCATAACGTGTTTCCCATTATTACTATCTTCTATATGTAAGAAGTGAGAATTTTGGTAACTCTTAATTAAGATCACCACAATACCTACGCCTAAGCCGAGTCCGATTCCATATAAAAGGTCTATAAATACGATGCCTAGAACCGTAACAGTAAAGGGTATCCATTGCTTCCACCCTAAATCGTACATTTTCTTGAACAGTGATGGTTTGGCCAACTTATAACCTACTACTAGAAGGATGGCAGCTAATACAGATAGTGGAATCATATTTAGTAGAGAAGGTATAAGTATAACAGAAATCACTAAGAATCCTCCATGAATAATAGCAGACATTTTAGAAACACCCCCAGATTGGATGTTTGCTGAACTTCTTACAATAACCTGTGTTATCGGTAAGCCTCCAATAAGTCCAGAAAGAATATTACCTGTACCTTGGGCTAGTAACTCCCTGTTTGTAGGTGTTACGTTTTTATTAGGGTCTAATTTATCGGTTGCTTCAACGCATAATAAAGTCTCTAAACTAGCAACGAGAGCGATTGTAAAGGCGACAATCCAAATCTCAGGGTTTGTGATAGCCGCGAAGTTAGGGAAGCTAAACTGACCAAAAAATGAAGCGGCATCTTCTGGAACAGGAACACTTACCAAATGGGATGATGTGATACCAATGGTGTCCTGAGATTTGGTTACGGTGAAGAAAATTATTCCAACAACAACGGCTACAAGTGGCCCTTGGATTAATTGAAATATCTTCGCTTTTTTAGTTAATACCCTGTCCCAAAGAATTAATATTCCGAGCGAAATAAGGCCAACTAAAGCCGATCCTGGTGTGATGTGATTAACAGTATCGATTAATTCTGAAAAGGTTCCTTTACTATTTACTTCAAAGAAATGTAAGTTTCCTCCTGGATCATAACCAAAGAAATGTGGTATTTGTTTCAAAATAATGATGATACCGATACCTGTTAGCATACCTTTAATAACTGATGATGGGAAATAGTACCCAATAATACCTGCTTTTAAAAAACCGAATACTAATTGAATTGCTCCTCCCAAAACTACAGCAACCAGGAAGTTTTGATAACCTCCAAGAGTTCCAATGGCAGTTAAAACAATGGCGGCTAATCCTGCAGCTGGTCCACTAACTCCAATTTTGGACCCACTTAAAGATCCGACTACAATTCCTCCAATAATTCCGGCAATTAATCCCGAAAAAAGTGGTGCGCCACTGGCCAGTGCAATACCGAGACATAGTGGTAAGGCAACAAAGAATACTACGATACTTGCTGGCAAGTCATTTTTAATAGTTTTAAACATGATGAAATAAGTTTGTACTCCTTGAACAACAAAGAGTGGTTAAGTAGATATAAAAGGCCTAATAGTCCTATTAATCTATATGAATATTTTTCTATTGAAATTACGAAGTTTGCAATTCCGGAGGAGGGGATATAAGATTTAAATGTGGTTTAGGGTAATTTCTAAAGAAATACTCTAAATTATTTTCAGCTTCGCTTAAAGCGAAATCAAATACACCATCATTAAATTCTAAAAATAGAAGTTCTGTGTTTTTGTTTGTTTTACCTATTTTTTCTTCTTCCTCAGACAGGTCGAAAAAGATAGAGATATCAAAAGAATCGTCCACTATACCAATAATGGTTGGTGCCGACAAGAGCATTAAAAACATTACCGTTAAACATGAAGCGACTAACTTTCTGGACATTTCAGTTGAGAATTATGTAGTAACAAATATATATTATTTTTTGTTAAGGAAAAACTAAATGTTATTCAACAGTTTAACATCTTCTGCATTTATCCAACCGGTTTTCCCATCTGCAAGCTTTATTTTTTTCCAATCGTTATAAGACTCTAAAACTTGTACTTTAGTTCCTTCATGTAATCTAAAAGACTCATCGCTTTTAGAATTGGGATCGCTTCTCACTTTACTTTCTTGTATAAATATAATAGCGGGATTATCTTTTTTATCTAGATTGTACTTATGAAATGCAAAAGACAATGCAATACACAGCAGAATTAGTGACACCAGGCTTCCTATAAATACCAAACGTTTTTTTAAAGTTGAATACGAGAAAAAATAAATCAAGAATAAAACAACAAAACAAAATACCATAGACACTGCAAATCGAGCCCAACCATCAAAACTCATGGTATTTGCCGTGTTTTTTATCAATCTGGCAACTCCAGCTTCAGGAATCACATCTATGGCATCTATGGTCATATTTTGAGCGAAGGAGAGGTTGTTTTGAATATCGACATCGTTAGGAGCCAATTGCAGCGCCTTTTCATAGAAAAAGATGCTGGGTGCAATATTGTTTAACTTATAATGCGCGTTTGCGAGATTAAAATACAAATCTGATGAATGGTTTCCGGTCTCTAAAATGGCATTATAATTATCAATAGCTTCGGCATATTTGCTGTCATTATACAAGGCATTCGCTTTTTCAAATAAGGCTTTATTTTGAGAAAAAGCAGTTAAGCTTAATAAAAGAGCTATGATGTAAATAACTTTATTCATCTTAACGGGCTTGTTTATCGATTAAAGAAATTGTTTTTGCTGCCTTGTCGTAATCCTCCTGCATCGTAACAATGTCTATAGGGGTGTACCTTGCCAATTCGCAGCTTTCTACAATGTTAATAAAATCTTGTATAACGCTATCATTGGCCTGCTTTTCTTTTAGTAAACTACTAATTCTATCTTTGCTTAAATCGTTGGTCTCAATATGCAATCGAGCTTTAAGGTAATTATGAAGTGCTTTTTCTAAGGCAATATAAAAGGCTTCTTTTTTACCTAAAGACTTTTTAGCATGACTTAAATATTTTTTTGCTAGCCTATCAGCTTTTCTAATTTTATTTCCATAAACATCGGCATCTCGGCTTGCTTTTTTGTTACGGATAACAATAGCTAATGGAATGGCCAGAAATGGTAAAAACAATAGGCTCCAGAACAAACTGGTTTTAAAGAAATAAGCTTGTTTGGTACTAATAAAGTCAGTTGTTGTCTTTATAAAAGCAAACTGGTCATTATTTAAAACCACACGTTGTTTAACATTGTTCGTATTGTTATTACTGGCGGCCGTAGCATCTGCATTGGTAGGCCCATTTAGGACGTCTATTATAATCTCATTAGAGCTTAGACGCTTGTAACTTTCGGTTTTCAAGTCGAAATACGAAAACGAAATACTAGGTATCGGGTATTTTCCTTTATACTGAGGAACCACGGTATAACTGTCTGAAGTATTTCCTCGCATACCAGAGGTTGTTGTTTTCACATTCTCTTCATGTTCGGGTTCGTAAACCTCTAAAGAACTCGGTAAGGAGATTTTAGGAAGCTTAAAAAGTTTTAGATTTCCTTTTCCTTTAACGGTAACCTTTACCTGGAAGGATTCTGAGGCATCTAGAACTTTTTTGGAGGTCGAGACATCTAGAGAAAAATCACCTACTGCTCCAGCAAAATCTACAGGTTTACTAGCTTCGGGCAAGGGTTTCACATTGATGGTTTTATTCCCGGCAGAAACGGTTTTATTAACCCTTGTCATTAAAAGGCTTCCAAAAATATCACGCCTGTTTGAAGGCACACGCAAAGCAATATCTAAGGTTAACGGTTCTATATTAAGTTTACCAGTTTTCTGCGGATACAAAACAGCTTTTCTTAAAATGAGAAAACGATAGTCTTTACCGTTAAAGGTACCGTTTTGAACTTTTTGTCCTTGTGTGCTTATGTTCTGACTCCAAAAGTCGTTGTATCGCGGACTGTCCATTTCATTCCAATTATCTACAGCAATAGTTGGCGAAACGTATAACTTGTAAACAACGGTAATGGCTTCATTTAAATACGGATTGGTTTTAGAAACCTCGGCTACTAAATGAATGTTTTCTGAGGCGATGTAATTCGCATCATTTGGATCTTTTGGTTTATCCACAGCCGCCGTAACCTCTATTTTTATGGAGAGCGTTTTATAAGTTTCTCCATCGATGGTAATGGTTGCCTGAGGTATTGTAAAACTACCTCGTTTTTTGGGAGCCAGGAAATAGGAGTAGGTCTTTTTATACGATCTTACGCCGTTAATCCAAGAATTACTCACAGATTGGTTAGGGCCACCTACCACCGAAAAGTTTGTGAAACTTGGTGGGTTGAAGTTATCGCCGTCCTTATTCATTTCGAAGTCAATGCGCAGTCGCTCATTCACTCCAAGTTTTTGTTTACTTACTTTGGCTTCAAATTTTACCTGAGACGACGCAATACTTGCAGAAAGTATAAAGAGGAATATTGATATGTGTTTAATTAGTTTCATAGTGATTAACGATTTTAGATAGACGATTTAGAGAATAACATCAATATTCGTAATTCATCAATCGTAATTCGTTTTACCAATCTTTTTCTGTTTTTATTTTTACTCCTTTTTCTTTGGCCTTATTCATTTTTTCCTGAACCTTTTGTTCTTGATTGTTCATGGCCTCCAATAAGTTTTTTATTTGCTGAGGAGACATTTGTCCTGGTCTTGGTTTGGGCTTTTGCTGCTCCTTCTTTTTATCATCTTCTTTACCTTTTCCGTCTTTATCTTTTTTATCGTCCTTGGGCTTTCCTTCATCATCCTTTTCATCATCACCTTCCTTTTTGTCTTCGTCACCTTTATCTTTTGGATCTTTTTTGTCTTCTTTGTCGTCGCCTTCTTTATCTTTTTTGTCTTCGTTTTCCTTTTTATCCTTATCGTCCTGATCCTTATTCTGATCCTTGTTTTCGTCGTCTTTATTTTGGTCTTGCTGATCTTTTTGCTGTTCGGCACAAGCTTTTGCAATTCCTAAATTGTAACGTGTTTCATCATCGGAAGGATTATTTCTTAAAGCATTTTTAAAAGCTTCAACAGCTTCTTTACACTTTTTGTTCTGCATTAAAATATTACCGATATTATGATAAGCTTTATGTTTTTCAGATTTAGACGTTGTGGATTTCGCCGCCTGCTCATGACGATAAAGTGCTTCTTCAAGATTGCCTTTTTTATAGTAGGCATTTCCTAAATTATAAATTCCGGCCATGGTATTAGGCTGTTTAGAAATGGCTTGTCTATAGGCCATTTCCCCGGAAACAAAATCGTCGTCATGTATCAAACTATTACCTTCGTAAACATAACCATTAGCCTTTTTCATGGCTAATTTCTGGGCTTTGCCGTCTTCCTGAGCAAAAGACACCGAGACTATACATGTTAATAGAATTAATGCTAAACGTTTCATTTTTTTATTTCTAAGATATAAAACCCTATTTTTTTGTTCGTTAAAAAATTTATAAATGTTTTACTTAAATGAGATCACCATGAGAAACAATTGGTTTGTGACTAAAGATTTTCATTAAATAAGTTAAGCTTTTTCAACCAGGCTGTTTTACGTTCTAACAAGAAAACATCCAGGAGTAAAAAGAAAATACCGAAACCTAAGAACCATTGAAATTGATCTTTAAAATCTGCAAATTGTTTAGCCTCAAATTCTGTTTTGTCCATGCTATTTAAAATTTCACGAATGTTTTCCACAACGTTGTTAGTGTTCTTTCCATTTATATAAGCTCCGTTAGCTTCTTCGGCAATCGCTTTAAGCGTATCTTCATTTAATCTGGTAATAACGGTTTCGCCATTGCTGTCCTTTTTGTAATTTAAAACAACGCCGTTACGTTTTTCGGGAATGGGACCTCCTTTCACATCGCCTACACCAATGGTAAAGATTCGAATACCTTCTTCATTGGCCTCTTCTGCTATAGCCGCGGCTTCTTCACTATGATCTTCTCCATCTGAAATGATAACCAACACACGGTTGGTTTGTTCTTCGTCATCAAAATATGTTTTTGCTAATTTAATAGCTTCATTTATAGCGGTTCCCTGTGAAGAAAGCATGTCGGTATTCATGCTTTGTAAAAACATTTTAGCCGATGCATAATCTGTTGTTATTGGTAATTGTGGGAATGCTTTTCCTGCATAAGCAATAATACCAATACGGTCGCTCGCCAGATTATTGATAATTTGCGTAACCAATTGTTTTGATTTTTCTAGTCTATTGGGCGCAATGTCTTCTGCGAGCATACTTTTTGATACATCGAGAGCAAATACAATATCAACACCTTCGCGTTTAACGGTTTCAAGTTTAGTGCCTATTTTAGGATTAACCAGAGCCAGGGCTAAACAGGCGAAAGCCAGACTTAAAACACAAACTTTTAAAACCGATTTAAAAAGGGAGGTATTAGGACTTAATTTTTGGAGTAATTTTTTATCTGCAAATTTACGTTGTGTCTTATATTTCCAAAACTGAAGCACCAAAAAGAATAGGATTATTATTGGAATAATTCCAAGTGCCCAAAACCATATTTTTTCTTCTAATTGATACATGTTCTTCTAAATTCCATGATTTAAATTCTAAACATCTAGTTTATATTGATGTTACTCTGTCTTCATTTTAAGCTAAACAAAGCTTCTAAACAGGGTAAAACGCAATAGTAATTCTATAACGAGCAACATCCCGGCCAGTATGACTAACAATCGGTATTTTTCCTCATAGTTATAGTACTTGAATTCCTCTATTTCCGTTCTTTCAAGTTTGTTTATTTCATCGTAAATATCTTCTAATTTTTGATTGTTGGTAGCTCTAAAATATTTGCCACCAGTAACCTTAGCGATTTCTTTTAGTAGCTCTTCATCAATTTCCACCTGTATACGTCCGTATTGAAACTTTCCATTAGGTAAAATACCAACGGGAGACAGGGCCATACCGTTTGTTCCCAAACCAATCGTATAGGTCTTTATACCATATTCAACTGCTAATTCACTGGCAATTTTAGGGTCTATAAATCCGGAATTATTAACACCATCAGTCAATAAAATAATCACTTTACTTTTAGCCTTACTGTCCTTGAGTCTATTTACAGATGTTGCCAGACCCATTCCTATGGCCGTTCCTCCTTCTATAATATTGTTATACTTAATACTTTTTAAAGCACGTATTACGATGGCTTTATCGCTTGTAATCGGTGTTTTGGTGTAACTCTCTCCGGCATATTCTACAAGACCAATACGGTCGTTTGGTCTGCCTTTAATAAATTCGGCTGCTACCTTTTTTAAGGCTTCAAGCCGGTTGGGGGATAAATCTTTGGCGAGCATACTGGCAGACACATCAATAGCCATAACGATGTCGATTCCTCGTGTCGTTTTTGTTCTGGTGGAAACATCCACTGTTTGAGGTCGTGCCAATGCTACGATTAGCAGGGTTAGTGCCAGCAGTCGAAACACAAATAACAAATGCTTTAATTTAGGAAGCCAGGAGTGTGTGATTTTAAACCCTTTTAAACTAGATATTTTAAGCTCGGCAGTCTGTTTTTTATGTTTAACGATATACCAAAAGATGACCAATGGTAACGCTAATAGCAACCAGAAAAACACTTTATTTAAAAATTGAATTCCTTCAAACATTAGGCTTCTGGTTTTTTAAGTTCTACTGAATTTAAAATACGTTCAACAATTTGGTCGGCATAGGTATCGCTATCTCCCCAAAAAAGAATGACCTGCTGGACAACACTTTCTGATGTAAATATTAAAATAGTGTATTTCCCTTTTTTAAATTTATCAGATTTTAATACAGGCAAGTCTAAAGTACCATAAACCTTTAACCCTTCTGCTCCGTTTGGAGTAACAAATTGGTCATTTTTGGTTACAATATTTTGCGCGCCACTTCCCTCAATAATTTTAAATATTTGTTCTACAGATAATTTAGGGTCTATTTTCTCTTTCTCTTTACCTGCTTCTTTGGGCTTGGACGTGGAAACTACAATACTAAAATCATCAATCAGACTACCGTAACCAAACATAGAAACCTGCGTTTTTTGAGCTGTTTGTTTGGGTATGTTCGAATCCATTCTCTTTAAAACTCTGGGCGTTGAGATCGTTATTGGTGGAACCCCATATTCGCTTGTAACCCATTCACCTTTTAGGAGTTCTATACTCTCATGACCAATAATGGTATCTTTTACATAGCCAAATCCGTATTTTATTGAAAAACCAACAAATGTAGCAATGAGTAAAAATACACTAATGGCTGCCGTTAAGATGATTTTCTTTCGGGTCTTTTTGCGTTCTAATTCCTCACGGTATTGCTCATCCAGAAGTTTTTCTTCTTCAGATGGTTCTGGCAATACTTCTTTTACATGGTCAATTTCAGTGCCAATAGTATTTCTATCTAGCTCTGCCAGTGCAATGTCTGGGGCAGACTTAGCAAATTTCACGAGGTCGGCACGTTTTAGAATACTCTCAATGTTTTTTATAGTTTCCGGACTTAAATCTATCTGATTTCCTTCCTTAAGTATTCGAAGTCTGCTTATAAGTTCATCGGTGGTACTTTCCAGGGAATGGTCGTATACCTTTTCATCTAGATAGGTTCTAATAATCCCGGTAAGTCTCGAGTAATATTCTTTTAATTCTGAGTGCTCTAAATAATGACTTTCATCTAATTTTTTAAGGGCTAATTTAGCTCTATCGTATGGGGGGAGTAAGGCAATTTCTTCTTCTTCTGTTAAAGGTTTTTTCCTCCATATAAACCAGAATAGAAGAAATGCAACAATTCCAAGTATTAAAAGTGTAAGCAAGGCATATTTCCACCAATTACTGGCCGGTTTTTTCACGTCAATAATGGGCTTAATATCATAGAGCCCTTGCTTGGTGGTGTCAATGGCGATATTATTAACTTCTACGGTTAGCGAATCTGTGAAAAAGGTTTTATCACCAATAATAATTTTTTGCCTTGGAATGGTATAGGAACCCGAATCGAATTGGGTTAAACCGTATTTTTTAATAAGGCTATACCGGTCATTATTTTTTAAAGTATCTACATCATATGATTCTATCATTTCCAGGGGTGTAAACGTTTGCCCCTCGGGGAAAACAACCAAACTCGTAGTGTCTGTTTCGACCTGAATATGATAGGTGATTTGTTCTCCGATTTTTATGGACGTAGAATCGATTGTTGATTTTACCTGACCAAAAGAGAAAAGAGAAAAGAGACCAAAGAAAATTGACCATACAACCGTTAACGGAAGACCGAAGCGCGAAGTTATGTTATTCGTAAATCGAAAATGGTTCATTATAAATCGTTTATCCTCTTGTTTTAAAATATCCTAATAGTTTTTTTACATAGCTTTCATCTACACGGGAGTCTATAGCTCCTGCTCCCGATTTGGCAAAGCTATCTTTATAATAATTTACTTTTTCCCTATAGAATGTGCTATAGTTTTGTCGTACTTTTTTGGAAGACGTATTAACGAGCATGAGCTCTCCGGTTTCTTCGTCTTTCATTTGAACCATGCCGAGATTTGGTATAGTTTCCTCATGTTTATCATAAACCCGAATACCAGTAACGTCATGCTTACCGGATACAATTTTCATGGTTTGATGATAGTCATCTGCAATAAAGTCTGATAGAATAAAGACGATAGCCTTTTTCTTCATAACACGCTGCATGAATTTGAGTGCCTCTGCCAAATTTGTTTGTCTGCTTTCCGGGGTAAACTCGATAAGCTCTCTAATAATACGAAGTACATGCGAGCGTCCTTTTTTAGGAGGAATATAAAGCTCGATTTGATCGGAGAATAAAATAAGCCCTATTTTGTCGTTATTTTGAGTCGCCGAAAATGCCAGAGTGGCTGCTATTTCTGTAACCACTTCATTTTTAAATTGCTGTTCGGTACCAAACAGCTCGGAACCCGAAATATCAACCATAAGCATCATGGTAAGTTCGCGTTCTTCTTCAAAAACCTTGACATAAGGTTCGCTGTAACGCGCGGTAACATTCCAATCTATATTTCGAACATCATCGCCGAATTGGTATTGTCGTACTTCACTAAAAGTCATACCTCGCCCTTTAAAGGTCGAATGGTATTCGCCTCCAAATATGTGATCAGACAAACGACGTGTCTTAATCTCTATTTTTCGTACTTTTTTTAGTAATTCTTTAGTATCCATTTTTTCAGCATGCAGTATGCAGTAACCAGTATTCAGTCGCAATTAATTTAACTGCAAGCTGTAGACTGAACACTGAGTACTGATTAAGGTACTTCTATCTCGTTTACTATTTTGTTAATAATGTCTTCAGATGTTACATTTTCTGCTTCTGCTTCATAGGTAATCCCTATTCTATGTCTTAATACATCATAAACAACGGCGCGGACGTCTTCTGGAATAACATACCCACGACGTTTTATAAACGCATAGCATTTAGCTGCTGTTGCTAAATTGATACTTCCACGGGGGGATGCTCCAAAAGAAATGAGAGGTTTTAAATCTGCAAGTTTATATTTTTCGGGATAACGTGTTGCAAAAATGATATCCAGAATATATTTTTCAATTTTTTCATCCATATAGACGTCTCGAACAACCTCTTGAGCTTTTAATATCTGAGACACCGACACAACCGGGTTTACCTGATCCCAGGCGCCTTTAAGATTAGCTCTCATGATGAGTTGTTCTTCGTCGATTTTCGGATAGTCAATAACCGTTTTTAACATAAAACGGTCAACCTGAGCTTCTGGTAAAGGATAAGTTCCTTCCTGTTCTACAGGGTTTTGGGTGGCCATTACTAAAAATGGCTTATCCAATGTGAAAGTTTCATCACCAATGGTAACCTGCTTTTCCTGCATGGCCTCCAGTAATGCCGATTGTACTTTAGCAGGCGCCCTGTTAATCTCATCTGCTAACACAAAATTAGCGAAGATAGGACCTTTCTTTATGGAAAAGTCATTAACTTTCATGTTATAAATTAGCGTTCCAGTGACATCGGCAGGTAGTAAATCTGGAGTAAACTGGATTCTGCTAAAACTACCATCTACGGCTTTTGATAACGTGTTGATTGCTAGAGTTTTTGCTAATCCGGGAACACCCTCAAGTAAAATATGACCGCGTCCCAGTAGTCCAATAAGTAATCGTTCTACCATACCTTTCTGGCCAACAATTACTTTGTTCATTTCAAGCATCAGTAAATCAACAAAAGCACTTTCCTTTTCAATTTTCTCGTTAATCGTCTTAATATCAATTGTACCTGTTTCTTGCATCTTCCTTAATTTTTTAAAGCTCGAATATAATAAGCTTATTTGAGCCATGCAAATTGTTAAAATTTTTCTTTTAAGCCTGTTAATTATTGGTTAAAATATTAAAAAAACCAGTTAATTGTTGGATAAAAATAAAAGCCGCTTTTTTGAAAAAGCGGCTTTGAGAGTCAATTTTTAATGTTGAAAATCTCACAGGTTTGCGTGAGGCATATTTTAATATTTTATAAAACAGGTCGAATGAAGGTGACTTCACCATCGATAACTTCAATATCTGGAATAATCATAGCTTTATATTTGGAATTGGCATCCACTGGCTTTAATAAAACCTGATACGTACCCGTGGGTACTCCAGATAGAGCAAAGTGTCCCAAATAATTGGTGTAGGCAGATATAACTTCGTCATCGTCTGTTTCTGGTGTTTCCTTTGTGTCTATAATGGATATCATGGTTGGTTCGTCTGATGGAGATATGGAACCTTCTATAATTCCTGAACTCATTTCGGTTGCTACAGACATTAAAGAAGTTAAGCTAATATCTCCTGGTTGTCCTGAGAAGACAATAGATTCGTCAATTTTAAAATCGACTACAAATTCATAAGCAAAACCAGGTCTTATCCTTTGTCCTAAACCTAATTCTAGTCCATCTTTTTGTGCTTTTGACGTTTTTAAATCGTAAGCTTCATCATCATCAAATCCGTTTTTTATAACAATGGTGCTGTTGTCTCCTAATACCAGTTTCAGGCGGTTTAAAATTCCAGACGGAATAAGAGATTTATTAATTAATACATCCTGTTTCCCATTAGAGAGATTAACAGTGCTGAGGTCTTTTTGGTCTGGATTGAGAGGAATCCAGTTGTTTTCATCACCTTCCATGTTAACCATAACTTTGGCAACTTCAAGGTGTAGCGCTTCAAAGTCTCCCGATTCATCAACCAACTTAACCGAGATTGTCGGTTCTGGTAATGCAGCATTTTTCGTATTTGATTCTGAATTATGACATCCAGAAAGAGAGATAAATGCTAGAGAGAGCAGACTTAATTTTAAGGTGTTCAAAATTCTCATAACAACATTTAGTTTAAAAGCCACGGTTTATTACCCCAAGTGAGTTTAAAACTTTATTTGTACCAGGGGTTCTACAAACCATTGATAAGGTATTTGAGAATGCAGGTTAGCGTAAGAAATACTAATGATTTCCAGATCTAGTACTTAATAAACGAGTAGCAATGAATTAATTATAATATGAAAACAATAATACGATATTAAGCAAGATTTAAGTATTTTTATACGTGAATTGCCAAAAAAAGTATATGAACTGTTTGAACCTGTAAAAAAAACCGATTAATTGTAAAAAGAAATGAAAAAAACTGCCCTTATCACTGGAGCAACCAGTGGAATAGGAGAAGCCACTGCTTACGAATTTGCAAAACATGGTATAAATTTAATTTTATGTGGGAGGCGTACAGAGCGCTTAAATACCATTCAAAAGGCATTGGAACGACTAACACATGTCCATACGCTTAATTTTGATGTAAGTGATAGAGCAAAAACCCTCGAAGCTATTGAATCTTTGCCCGATGATTTTAAAACCATTGATATTTTAATTAATAATGCTGGTAATGCTCATGGATTGGATCCCATAGACGAAGGTAGTCTAGATGACTGGGACGCTATGATGGATATTAATGTTAAGGGACTGCTTTATGTTAGTAAGGCTGTAATTCCACAAATGAAAGCCCGTGAATCGGGGCATATTATTAACATTGGTTCTTCGGCTGGCAAGGAGGTTTACCCCAAGGGAAATGTGTATTGTGCCAGTAAGCATGCTGTATTGGCCATTACTGAGGGGATGCGTATCGATTTAAATCCTTATGGAATAAAAGTAGGAGCTGTTAACCCTGGCCTTGTGGAGACCGAATTTTCGAAGGTGCGTTTTAAGGGGGACGACATTGCAGATTCGGTGTATAAGGGTTTTGAGGCGCTTAAAGCTAAAGATATAGCGGAGATTATTTATTTCGCAGTGTCACGTCCACCACATGTGAATATTGCTGATTTATTAGTGTTCCCAACGGCGCAAGCGAGTAGTACGATAGTGAAGAAGATTAATTAGCCTTCTTTACTATGGTGGAACATTATGCATTGGTAATTGTTTTTTTATTCAGGTTTAATGGCACATTACAGTTCATTTGAAAATTTAGAGGTTTATAAACAAGCTGTTGTTTTTTGTGATGAAGTATGGCATATCATTATAAACACAAGCTTGAATAAAGATTTTAAGTTAAAAGAACAATTAAATGGCTCTTCAGGCTCTATAATGGATAATATTGCGGAAGGTTTTGGTAGAGGAGGAAACAAAGAGTTTATTATGTTTCTTAGCTATTCCAGAGGATCATGTTCAGAAAGTAAAGCACAATTATTAAGGTGCTATAGAAGAAAGCATATTGATAAGGACGTATATGAAAAACTAGGTGCTCGAGCAGATGAGTACATAAGTCAGTTGTCAAAATTTATTAATTATTTAAAATCCTCTAACAGAAAAGGCTCTAAATTTGATTGATCAACAAATAATAAATAATGATAATAGGTAATAAAGAATAGTAATAGGTAATAAAGAATAATAGAGAATTTGGATGATCAATAAACGCCTTCTTATAAAACACCTGCTTGCTCATAACGATGAGAATAGTTTTTATGATAAAAAGCGAAAAATAGATATTAGTCATAAGGAAGGAAAAGCCAAATTTTTAAAACATATTTGTGCATTATCTAACAGCAATCCCAAAAACAACTCTTTTATTGTTATTGGTGTTGAGGATGAGGATAATCATGTTATTGGTGTTGATTTTTTCGATGATAGTAAAATACAAAACCTAATCAATGCTTATTTAAGCAACCCACCTATTGTACAGTATGAAAACATTCCATTTCCACATCTGCCAGACGATAAGGTTATTGGTCTGGTAACCATAAGGCCAACTGGTAAAATCACGTCGCTTAGAAAAAACATCTGGAAGTATTATGGAGGTTCTGTCTTTTTTAGAGATGGAAGCATGAGCATGCCAAAGGTTTTCGATATAGAGATTAAGGATGTGAATTCGGAAATTGTAGAGGCTATTGAAAACAATGCACAGAACAATATTGAACATACACTTAATGGGGTTTTCGATTTTATGAATACCCGTAAAGACTATAATGCACAGTATAAGGTTTTTAAAGAGTATTTTGTGGTATGTTGGGCAGGACAGAAAAAAGTTATAAAGGAAGACGTATTCTTTTCCAGGGTGGATATTGAATTGATTAACGAGCAGGTGCGTTTATTCTTTTCAGCATTAGATGAGGTGTCCATCTCATTTGATGAAGATAGTTTTAAGATAATTGAGTATGTTGATTTGGGACTTCAGAATATGAATAAGTATTATCCGTTAGAGGAAACCATTATTCGTTTTGAAAATAATGCCAGCTATAATATTGATACCACTTTATTATTTGAACCACCACAATTTGATAAAAAAGTGCTGCATCATATTTACAATACGAATAACGCTATTTTAGAAAAGCTTAAAAAGGGATTGAGCCTTACAAAGAGAGAGGAAGCCGATCTCAAAAATTTACCAGGAACATATCTGATCTGCTTTTTAAATTCTTTTCATGATGCCATAAATAAACTTAATGAAGCTAAACCCTATTTAAAGATTCGTAATAAAGAGCTGTATCGTCTTTACAAGGAATCCTTACGGATATTAAGAAAGGTGAAATATAGCTAATCAAATGTTATTAAATTTAACATTATGTTAACATTTGGATTTTGTACGCTATTAAAAAACACTAATTTTGCAGCGCTATTAATCTTTTTAGATATAAACCTTGTTTCTACCTGATTTTATCAGTTTTGAAGCAAGGTTTTTTTATGTTCCTAGTTAAAACATAGATTTAAAGAGAAAAACATCGTTTTTAAGCTCTACTTGCTGTAAATACTTATTTAGAAATATTCATACGTATTTATAGATGTAAATGTTTATAATGTTTTTTGAATAATATCTACATGTTTTTTCTGCATTTATCCCTTGTAACTTCTGAAAATTAGGGTTTTAGTATAACTTTTTACGGCGTTTCCTTATTGCTAAATGTAAAATATGTACTACATTTAAGACGTCATTTTAGTACAATCTTCCTAAGGGTTTTAAATGAATAAATAGTAGTAAAGATTTGTCTAAAATCTTTGCGTGGGATTTTTATAATCAAACTTTAACAACTCAACTTATGAAAATTAGTAAATTTTTATGGGCAGGACTTCTATTTGCCCATTTTCAAACGACCCATGCCCAAAATCTGCTGGATACCTCTACCTGGATCGTCGGCTCAGGAAGTGTTATCGGTTTTAATCAAAATGGTACAACTACCGAAAACATTAGGGAATATGGCCTCAATCATGTTGGAGAGCATGTAATTCTATGGAAAGCTGTTCCCGATGCATCCAGTAATGCTGATGGAGGTTGGAATTCTAATTACATCTCAATTGATAAGACAAAAAAGTATCGATTAAGTGTCTGGATAAAAAAAACGAATTCCAATGATGGAACTACTTATTTTGGATGTTATAGTAATAACAATGGTAACCAAATCCAAAGACTCGATGGAACGAACCACTCCAATCCATACTTTTGGTATGGTGATCTTCCTAAATTAGATAGATGGTATTTATTAGTTGGCTTTCTTCACGAAAATAATACATCGGTTACGACTTCTGAAGGAGCTGTTTATGATGGAGTTACCGGCGAACTTACGTCGAGCATCCATAGAGATTATAAGTTTAGTAATATGGCCAATAATCTTGCACTTCGCTCATACTTGTATTATGATACTAATACTGTAGATCGACAGTATTTCTATGCTCCAAGAATTGAAGAAGTTAATGGAAGTGAATTATCTATTAATGAGTTATTGAGTCTTCACTCCAATTCTGAATTAAGATTCGCTTATGACCATTCAGGTAGTCAAAAGCAACGTTTTTATTGCCCTGATGGTACCAGTTGCAATGTACCAACACCACCAACAGGTAAATCTGGAAAAGATAAACATGAAGCGGAAGACGTTCGGGTCGAAGTTGTCGAACAGCCTGCGGACTATGACGGACAAATTATTATGCATCCAAACCCTACGAAGGACTTAGTTCATATCAAGATAAACACAGCGTTGCGTAAAAAAATGACATCTATTAAAGTGTATAACATTAATGCTTCACTGGTTAAGGATGTAAAAGTCAATTCGAGCAATCAAAATCTGGATGTTGATCTGGCCAATGTGCCATCAGGTCTCTACTTTCTTCACATCCACTTAAATGATGGAAGTCCGAGTATCACCAAAAGAATCATTAAGGAATAGTGAATCTTAATCAGAAATAATAAACAGATGAAAACATATATATTAGTATTTATAGCTGTCCTTTCTATGATCTTTTCTTATGGTCAGGATAATAAAACAACAGGAACCACAAAACAAACCACAGACAATTTTACGTATAAAAAAATAGAAATTCTGGAACGTGAGGAAGGTACTCTGTCTTTAACAGGTGCATCTGCTTCTTCAGGTTCACCTTTAAGCGCCACCAGTTCCAGTGCTATGACAAGTAATAGTGCCTCAGGAATCGGTGAAACTACGGGTGCGCTTTCTGTATCTCGAACAGGAGGTGCAAAATATGATGTACCCATTGCCGTCCCTCCGGGTATTAATGGCATTGCTCCAGAGATATCGTTATCTTATGATAGTCAGGCTGGAAATGGTATTGCTGGATACGGGTGGAACATTAGTGGCATATCAACCATTTCAAAAGTTCCAGCGACTGCGTTTCATGATAACCAGATTGATGCTGTAGACATGGACAACTTAGACCGCTTTGCACTGGACGGACAACGCCTGATCCTTAAAAGTGGTACGTATGGTGCCAATGGTGCAGCATACGAAACAGAGCAATACTCAAACATAAAAATAGTAAGCTACGGTACACACCCCATTAATGCAGCTTATGGACCAGAGTACTTTATTGTAAATTATTCCGATGGCTCCATCGCACATTACGGACATAGCACAGATTCGCGGTCATTCAGTAATTATTCCATCACGTATTGGGAGAACCCGCAGGGCATCAGGATTAGTTATGAATATACATTGAGTAACAATACACAGTACATCAACAAGATTACATATGGTGGTATAAACGGGCAAAACGATATAAATGAAATCCGTTTCAATTTTACAGCCAATACGTATCGTTGGGAACAGGCTTTTATGAAAGGGAATATGTGGTTTGTACGTGACGAAAAACTCGACAATATTGAGGTGTTGAGCAATAATGTGGGATATAGGAACTATAGCCTTGACTATTCAAGTAACCACACAGCTTCTAAATATATTAGACTTGCAAGTATTACCGAATCCAGTGGGGACGGATCAACGAGTCATAGCCCTATCACCTTCAGTTATAACTCAACTAGCCCTTCGGTAAATTTCAGTAATCATTTTGTCAATCTTTCTGTTGGAAATATCAATCAAAACAATGCAGAGATCGTACCATTTGACCTTACTGGTAATGGAAAAATGGATTTTATCATTTATGAAAAAGCCACTAAAAATAAATACTGGATATTCAAAGAAAATGGTATTACTCCCACGATGCAGGGATTTAAGGTTGATTCGGGGAATTTTGAATCCTTATTCCCAACCACATTACTAAATCACCAAAACAAAGTACTGGCAGGGCAAGGGTTTACTCTTGTACAGAATGGTTCCAATAATGAAGTAGATTTTAAAGTGTATTCCAACGGTTCTTCAGGCCCCTTCTATTATCAATACACAAAAACATGGAACGCCCCATCTTATATAAACCACACGTCACCGGGTAACACAGAGACTAGGGCAAAGCCTCATCATTACATATCTGGAGACTTTAATGGGGATGGCCTTACCGATGTTTTAGCAGTAGGCCTGCCATTCACTCAAAATGTTTGTTTTAGAAACTATTTTCCGCCGGACTATGAGGATCATTATGCTGATTATTTTGCCAATTACGTTCATATTTATGCTGAATATGATGACTACTATTTTCATATCCATAATGGCAACCCCGCACATTATAATTGTAACTCTCACAGCAGTAGCAATAGTTACGTACACTTTATTGACTTAAAGCGGAATATTTCAACAGGTTTTGCGAATAACGCAGGCACACTTCAGCAAGGGTTTGTTCAGGGAGACAATTTGAGTACTGGCGATTTTAATGGTGACGGGAAGACGGACCTGATTCATTTTACTAATGGGAAATTATGGGTTTATGCGTTGGACGACAGTAATAATTTAACCTTGCTATGGGAGACTACAGATGCCCTTATCAATGTGTATGATGCCATGTTGGGAGACTATAATGGCGATGGGAAAACAGACTTTTTACAACCAACGGCTAATAACAGTTATAACTTTAAATGGTTTATGTCAAGTGGTGAATCATTTGTAAGGGAAACAAGAACACAACCTTTTCAATATAAGGTTACCAATTGGAACGGGAACAATGGTGTTTTTTATGGCTATAGCCTATTACCATTTGATGCCAATGGTGATGGAAAAACCGATATCGTAGAATACAATACCGAGACCAATAATGGTGGTAATAATAGCACAGAAACCGTTAGAATTTACGATAACCGGGGTGTTAAATCAGGCACTAATGTGACCACTCGCATTAAGTTTGAGTCTGCCGGATCCACCACAAAAAGCGGTACGTTGGAGCATTTTCCCATTCCTGTATTTTTAAGCTCAAATCAAAAAAACAAGAGTTTAGAATTTGCCTCGGTTAGCGATAATTCGGTTACAAAGTATGCATTCACCCAGGATCACAGGGAGGATGTGCTCATACGGTCTGTGACCAACAATGGTGTAACCCATAGTATTGAATACAGTGATTTGGATGCATCTTTGTTTAACAGTGCTTTAATGCAGATCTATGAACCCGCCAATGATATGGTCTACCCGTATGCCGATCTAAAAACGGCTCCCGGAAATAAAATAGTTTCCGAGTTGCAACGAAGCAGTACCGGGACAACAACCTTAAAGCAGTTGTACACCTATTATGGTGCTGTATACAACGCTAAAGGTTTAGGTTTTCAAGGGTTTAGCGGGGTGGCGCAAAGTAACTGGCACACCAATGGCTCAGACAGAATTATGGAGGTTTCAAAATTCGACCCGCTCTTAAGAGGTGCTATAACCTTTAATTATTCGTTGGCAGACCCGCCAACCTTTATTGTACCTTCGTCGGGATATATTAAAAAGACGACCTATAGTTACGATTCATCGTTGTCTACTAATAAAGTTTTTAAATTGTGGCTTACTTCCAATTTAGAGCAAAACGTTTTAGATGGCACCTATATAATTAAGAATTACGTCTACGATACTTACAATAACCCAACAAAAATAACGACCTCGTATTTATTTACCGGAAGTAATGTAGTTGACATCACTTACGCCAATAGCACAGGTTCTCCTTATTATATAGGACGACCGACTGCAAAAACTGAAACTACGAATATTACTGGTGAAACCTTTAGTAAACGTACTGAACTTACATATTCAGGATATCTAGTAAGTCAAAAGCTAACCAGAGGGCATAATACCCCTTTTGATACTGAAACGTTTATTTATGATGCCTATGGAAATATCACCAAAAAGACAGCTACACCTTTTGGGGAAACAGCTCGCGAAATACACTATGAATATGACAATTCAGGACGGTTTTTAACCAAAGAGACCGATACAGAAGGACTTGAAACGACCTATCAGTACAACGTCAATACAGGAACATTAAGTAAAGAAACAACCCCTTTTAATCAAGACACCAATTATACCTATGATGTCTGGAACCGGATAACCAAAGTAACCGATTATTTAGGGAACGATGTTACCACCAGTTATGTTGAAGCTTCCGATCATTCCTATACGGTTACCAATACCGGGGATGATGGTAGTGGCTCCATTACCATTTTCGATGCATTAAAGCGAGTGACTACTGCAAAAAGTAAAGATGCTCTGGGACAATGGGTAAGTGTGAGTTACCAATATGATGATTTGGGCCGTCTCTGGAAAGAAAGTGAACCTTATATCACATCGGCCTCTCAATGGAATGAAATAGAATACGACCTTTATAGCAGACCTATAATACAAACAGCTTACACCGGAAAGGTTACTAACATTAGTTATAGTGGTTTAACCGTTACTACCGATGATGGTACACAGACCAAATCCATGACAAAAAATGCCATGGGACATACCACCTCGGTAACCGATCCGGGAGGTACTATAAACTATACCTATTTTGGCAATGGTAATTTAAAGCAATCCGATTTCAATGGTATCGTAGTTTCGACCGAGCAGGACGGTTGGGGTCGAAGAACCAAATTGACCGATCCCTCGGCTGGTGTTTATACCTATGCTTATAATGGTTTTGGTGAGATCACCGAAGAGACCACACCAAAAGGGTCTACTACATACACCTATTCCTCGATTGGAAAACTAACACAAAAGCAGATAACGGGAGATCATACCAATATGACTATCGAATATCGATATAATTTGGTCGATAAACTTATTGGCTTTATGTCCTTGGTAAGTTCAGATGGGAATAATGCCTACTATAATTATACCTACGATAGCTCGCAGAGATTGATAAAAACACAGGAAGTAAATGCCCATGCCAAATTTTCTAAAGAAGTCACTTACGATTCTTTTGGAAGAATAGATACCGAGGAGTATCATGCTGAATTGTTAGCAAACAGCAGAAGCAGCACCAAAAAAATTAAAAATATATACGAACATGGTGGATTAAAACAGATTAAGCACGAAGGCGGTAGTAATGAATCTTTATGGACGTTAAACGCGCTAAATGCCGGGGGGCAAATAACCGAAATGGCTCATGGAAATGGCCTTAGAGAATTCAATACTTACGACGCCTACGGGTACTTAACTCAAAGTGATACCAAAGTTGTTTTGCCACATCTTACTATTGAATATATGACGCTTACCAATGATTTTAATGTTCAAAGAGGAACGCTTAACAGTAGAACCAATAGCTTATTTTCATGGGACGAAACCTTTACTTATGACAGTCTAGACAGGTTAATAGATTTTAATGATAACAACGGGGATAATAACCATACTTACGACTTATTGGGCAGAATAACCTCCAATAGTAACGTTGGAGATTATGCTTATACCGGAAGTTCTTATCAACTGGGTAGTGTCGATTTAAATAACCAAGGGGATATTTATTTTCAAAATAAATCGTTACAGCAAGTTACTTATAACGCCTTTAAAAAGCCTTTTGAAATTAACCAGGACGGTAAAGAAAAAATAGGGTTTCAGTACAATGCTTTCATGGAGCGATCTCATATGTTTTATGGTGATACGAATAGTGATATTTTGCAACGAAATAACCGTAAGCACTATTCCTTCGATGGCCGTATGGAAATTAGTCATGATTTTGCTACCGATAAAACAACCTTTGTTAGTTACTTAAATGGTGACGGGTACGATGCCACGGTGATCTGGCGCTCGGAGCAAGATGCAACAACTACAAATGAGGCCTTTCACTTTTTACACCGTGATTATTTGGGCAGTATTTTGATGATTACCAACCGGTTTTCTCAGGTTAAGGAAAAACGCCATTTTGATGCCTGGGGGAATTTGGTAAAGCTTACAGACGGACAAGGCAACAATGTAAATAAATTCGTATATTTAGACCGAGGGTATACGGGGCATGAGCATTTGCAAGGGGTTAATCTCATCCATATGAATGGCCGGTTATACGACCCGAAGTTAAAGCGGTTTTTATCGGTAGATAACTTTATCCAGGATGTGACGAACACGCAGAATTTTAACAGGTATAGCTATGTATTGAACAACCCCCTTATGTACACCGACCCCAGTGGGCAGATGTATAATGAACAAAACCCGAATGGGGAATGGTTAACCAAAGTACCCTTAATAGGTTCTGCCATTTTTAGTGCTGTCAATTTTGTTGGTCAGAATTTGGGAGGTCTTGAACGGTGGTACGAAAAAAACATCCAAAAAGCAACCATAGGACGTTGGTTTAAAGGCTTGACTAAAGGTTGGTTTAAAGGATGGTTTAATAAAATAGGTAAGGTTGCACCGGTAGAATTTGTTAATTATACGGGTTTAAATAGTGATCCATTAGCAGGGGCCAGTGCGACTATTCCATCGTCTTTTTTTGGTAGTAGTGGGACTAGTGCTGGTGGTTTGGGAATAAATTGGAAGGCTATTGAAGGTAGACTATTTTTGTTTGATTTAGGATTTAAGCATGGTTTTTCTGGAGGAATTGATAGTACTTGGAATTTTATAAAGAGCTTAGGAACAACAAAAGGGTGGAAAGATTTAGGTCAGGGATTTATAGACTTTGCACATATGGGGAATCAATACTCTGTTAAAGGTATGTTATTAAGAGCTCAAATAAATGAATCCGTTTCAAATTATATAAATAAAATTCCTAATATGTCTACCTATGAGATTGGTTATGATTTTGGTTTTACTATTGAGAAAGCTTCTGAAATAGCTCTCACTAGAAGAGTTATGCCACTATCTAAGTCTACATTAGGTTTGAGGATGATTCCAGGTGCTAGTAAATATACTACATTACAAACATTAAAGACATATGGGAAATGGGGAAAGTTAAATAAAAGAGGGTATACCTGGATTAATGGAAGCTATACTATGGATAGAGCAACTTTTTATAATAGAAACTTTATTCTTCCGTTCGGAAGAGTTGTTGGATTCAGTCAATTACAATATATCCAAAACTTAGGTGATGAATAGAATAGAACTAATAGAACTACAGAAATTAATTTTTGATGTTTACGGAATTAAAGAAGTGAATCTTGATACTGTTTTAAATAAAAAGAAAACGCTATCGGAAGATAATGATACGTTTTTCAATATTTTGAAACAAAAATATGGATTAGACACTAATGATTTTAATTACTACGATTATTATTATGAAGACCAATTCATCTTAGTAAACTTGATCCGTTCTTCTTTTCGGTATTTAGGTTTAACTAAAAATAAAAAGAAGAATCTTACTGTTAGATATTTATTGGACTCAATTAATAATGGGAAAATTGTATAGAGTTTGATTTGAAACAATAAAAAGCTATGGGTAAAACCATAGTTTTTTGTGTTTTAGTTTACTTTCATTAAGCCACCGGTTGCCGCTAAGTTATCAAAGTAAGTGCTATGGCAGGAGCCAGTGCTACGATTCCGTCTTCGTTTTTTGGTAGTAGTGGGACTAGTGCTGGTGGTTTGGGAGTAGCCACCAACCAACAAGAAAAGCAAGGCGGTATAATTTTTGTACACAATTTAGACCCCTCGGTTAATTATAGCGAGTTTAACAAAACACTTAGAGAACATTTGATTAAAAATGGCTTTTCGGAAAATACCCAGGTAACTATGTATAGTGGATGGAAATCTTTTAAGGCAAAATGGAAAGGTATGCCAACAGCGAATTTAATCATTCAGAACTTTTATGCTGCTGGAGCTCCGTTAGATGATGGTGTCTTAGGATTTGCTAAGCTTGGTTCAAATACTGCCTTAGTATATGGAAAAGGAAGCATTCTGGGTAAACAACATAATCCATCAATGATAGATTTAATAAATATTGCAACTCATGAAATTGGACATGGAATACTTTCATTTGATCATTCAGAAACTGGATCGATGCGTGCTGTTTATGGCAGTGGTAGAGGAAGGAAAGACTTAATCGATTTTGATTCAGAACAACAAGAAACTATAAAAACAAGTATATGGGGACAATAAAAAAGAGAAAAGTAACCATTGGAATAATTTTATCAACAGCCATAGTTTATTTAATAATATTTGCCGATTACAACAGTTTTAGACGTGATATTTATTTTAAATATCATTCTAAAATAAATCTTGGATATATCTTAGGTTATTTACCTAAAGATTATAAATTAGATTATGATGAAAGTATTTTTAATAGTGATGATAAGTTTGATTTGGTAAATATAGTTTATAACAAATATCCTAATTATCATAACTATATCATTTTTCATGATAAAGTAAATAAAGATGAATCTTTACTAAAAAACAATGATTTGTATTACTACAAAATTGAAGGTAGAGAAGATTTACTGTCGTTTCAGATGGATTTAGGGTGTTTCAATAGATTAATAGGCTATAAAGAAATGAAAAATAGAGACTCCATAAGTAACTATTATTTAAGTTTATTGTCACAAATAAACTTAAATAATTACCGTATTATTTCAAATGATGACGCGTATAAAAAATTGCTTCAGAATTACGACGAGTCCTTTGGTGATGAAATTGATACAGAGCTTATGGTTGATAAAAACCGAAGTTTAAACTTCAATGATTATAAGTACTGCTGGTTTAGTGATTTAGGTTTTTTTGAAATTAGGTTTTCCTTTGATGGTGTGACCTTAAAAAATGTATCTGATACCTTTCTAGGATATATTGGTAGTGAAAATTGGTAACTTAAAATAAGGAATAATAAAGAGAGGCTATCTAAATAGATTTGGGCAGTCCCCAGTTGTCGCTAAGTTATCAAAGTAAGTGCTAACTGCTAATTTTTAATTGGTGGCGTACCGAGTGAGGAAATAATTTAGAAAAGCTGCTTTAGAAATAGAGTAGCTTTTGTCTTTTGTGTGCTTATAATTTTTTAGCTTGTTTACCGCCACTAATTGCAAATTAGTGGTAGCCGAGGATAGAGATGTTATTGGAAACTAAGGAGAAATAACATTAAACACTCAAAAAAACAGACTGACAAATAATTGCACAAAGTAAAAAATTAAGGCGGTCTAAAAATAACACTTTTAAAGTCGCCTTAATTTTTTAGTTTATATAGTTTTTAGAGTACTTCGGTTTTTTACAAATCAAACTTAATCCCTTGTGCCAAAGGCAGCTCGGTTGTGTAATTTATAGTATTGGTTTGACGTCTCATATACACTTTCCAGGCATCAGATCCGGACTCGCGACCACCACCAGTTTCCTTTTCACCACCAAAGGCACCTCCAATCTCGGCACCCGAAGTTCCAATGTTTACATTGGCAATACCACAATCTGAACCGGCAGCCGATAAGAAACGTTCGGCCTCTCTAAGGTTATTGGTCATAATCGCAGAACTTAGTCCTTGCGCTACATTGTTTTGAATCTCGATTGCATGTTCAACATCACCAGAATACTTTAATAGATATAACACCGGAGCAAATGTCTCGTGCTGTACAATCTCGAAATTTGGCTTGGCCTCGGCGATAGCTGGTTTTACATAACATCCGCTTTCGTAGCCAGCACCAGATAGTACACCGCCTTCAATAATAAGATGACCGCCTTCCTCGACAACTTTGGCGAGTGCGTGTTCATACATGTTCACCGCATCTGTATCTATTAACGGACCGACATGATTGTTTTCATCCAACGGATTTCCAATACGTAATTGTTTATAAGCATCTACAATGGCATTTTTTACTTGATCGTAAATACTATCGTGAATAATTAAACGGCGCGTTGAGGTACAGCGCTGTCCGGCAGTCCCTACCGCTCCAAACACAGCACCAATAACAGTCATTTTTATATCGGCATCGGGAGATACAATAATAGCATTGTTTCCTCCCAGTTCTAATAAACTTTTACCTAAGCGCGCTGCAACTTCCTGAGCCACAATTTTACCCATTCTGGTAGAGCCAGTTGCAGAAACAAGGGGAATACGCGCATCTTTGGTCATGAATTCACCCACATTATAATCACCATTAATTAGGCAAGAAATACCCTCTGGTAAATCATTTTCTTTTAAAACTTCTGCTATAATATTCTGGCAAGCAATCCCACATATCGGTGTTTTTTCAGAAGGTTTCCATACGCAGACATCACCACAAACCCATGCTAAAGCCGTGTTCCATGCCCATACTGCAACAGGAAAGTTAAAGGCCGAAATAATCCCAACAACACCCAAAGGATGATATTGCTCGTACATTCTGTGTCCGGGACGTTCAGAATGCATGGTTAATCCGTGAAGCTGACGCGACAATCCAACGGCAAAATCACAGATATCAATCATTTCCTGAACCTCTCCTAACCCTTCCTGGTAAGATTTGCCCATTTCGTAAGAAACAAGTGTTCCAAGAGCTTCTTTCTTTGTTCGTAATTTTTCTCCAAACTGACGTACAATCTCTCCACGTTGAGGTGCTGGTACAGTTCTCCAAACTTTGAAGGCTTTTGTAGCTTGCCCCATCACAGTTTCATAATCTTCCCGGGTTGTTAATTTGACCTTACCAACCAATTGACCATCAACTGGTGAATAGCTTTCAAGAATAGCACCATGAGAGAAATTATTGGAACCTGTTGAGGTGCCTTCATTTAAATTTTTAACATCTAATTGTATTAAAGCGTCATTTATTCCGAAATCAGCAGAAATTGCACTCATATGTATAGGTTTTTTGCGAATTGTTTAATGTTCTGCAAGATACTTATAAAGTTTATATGAACGCCCGTAATTTATCATAAGTCAGAAAATATCATGATTTTGTAGTTCCGACAAAGGCGTCATGCCTGTCGATAGACAGGGAATCTCACGTATCATAAATACATGCCTTATGTGATTCGACAGAGAGCGGAAGACATCTTAATTTTGATTCTTCCTCTTAATGACAACGATTTTTGTCGAATCACATATAAGTGTCTAATTATAAATATGTTGCATATGTAATTTACGTTGATTATTACAAATTACTGACAAATAGAAAATAAATCCATTAATGATGTTTTTTTAATGAAACCTGCCAATAAATTACGCGGTGCGGCAGTCTATTTTTTCAAGAAAAGCTGGGTGAAATAGTAAGTTCCTGAGTCGTTTTTAGAAACGCTAATACCAATATGAGAAAAGTCGCCTTCAATATTTTTACGATGCCCACTGCTATTTAACCAGGCCGTCATAACCTGTTCGGCCGACCTCTGTTTAAACGCCACATTTTCACCTACGTTCTTAGCATCCTCCTCATCAAACAGTCGATTTGCCCGATGATCAAAATTGTCGTGACTGATGTCTCCCTGACTAATCATGAACATATTGTGTTCTTCGGCTAAGTTTTCTGCTAAAGTATTGGTCTTTAAAATGTCTTTTCCAATGCCGGAACGATGTTCATTGACGAGTTGTAATATTTTAGTAGCCATATCGATAACCACTTCCTGTTCAGGATCGGTGGCCGAGTCATCATCTTTCGAACACCCTATGTTACAGGTTAAAATGGTTAAAAATGCTAAAGTAAGCCCTGCTCTTAATACATATTTTTTCATGATTTAGGTGATTTAGGTTGTTTAAATATACGATCTCTGTGCTGTTCTTGGTTCATTTGTCGTCTTAAATCGTATCACGCATTTAGAATAAACCCAACCTAAATTGTAATTCTAAGGTTTAACCTTCTTATAAGGTGTTTTTGTTGCCTATCTGTTGGCAGTTAACTTGAGAAGAGATTCCATAATATCACCATTTGAAAACTATTAGAGCTAGTGTATATGCCGTCTGCAATTGATGTGTTCGATCCTTATAGCCCTGTTTATAGCTTAAATGGGTTACTGCTATTTCACTGAATAAGGGGATGTAAGGATGAAACTGCGTCTCTATTTTTGCTGTAGCGTTTAAAATGTTAGAATGAGATGAGGGGATTTTACAAAATTGTAAAAGTCGAGATGAGTTCATTATAAAACCATTAACTTTAATCACTCTAACTATTCAATTTTAAAATGAAAAAACTTGTAGCTCTAACCGTTGTTTTAATGACTTTAACCTGTTGTAAAAACGAATCGAAATCTCCAGTAAAACATACCGAAGACGTAACAAGTAAACCAGGGTTCTCCATAATAATTCACGGAGGAGCCGGAACCATTTTAAGAGAAAATATGACTCCTGAAAAAGAAGCTGCCTATAAAGAAACCTTAGAGAAGGCTATTAAAGTAGGCTACACCGTTTTAAAAGAAGGAGGTTCCAGTCTGGATGCCGTGCAAAAGACCATAAATATCATGGAAGACTCGCCGTTATTTAATGCCGGAAAGGGGGCAGTGTTTACCCATGCTGGAACTAATGAACATGATGCATCTATTATGGACGGAAAAACTTTAAATGCAGGAGCCTCGGCTGGTACAACCATAGTGAAAAACCCAATTAATTTGGCTAGGGCCATTATGGATCAATCCGATCATGTGATGCTGTCTGGGCATGGTGCAAATACCTTTGCGAAAGAACAAGGTTTACAAATCGTGGAGCCCGATTATTTCTTTACAGAAAGGCGTCATAAATCGCTCGAAAAGATTAAAACATCGGAAAAATTGGAATTAGACCACGACGATAAAACCGCTGCCTTGTTCTATGATGAAGATATTAAAAATTCGAAGTTTGGAACGGTTGGTTGCGCCGCACTGGACAAAAACGGAAATTTGGCCGCAGGAACTTCAACGGGGGGGATGACAAACAAACGGTGGGGACGTATTGGAGATTCTCCAATAATTGGAGCAGGAACCTATGCCAATAATAATACCTGTGCCGTATCTAGCACGGGGTGGGGAGAATATTTTATTCGTGCTATGGTGGCTCATGATATTTCTGCACTTATGGAATACAAAAGTATGTCGTTAAAGGAAGCCGCTAAAGAGGTTATTCAAAACAAATTAAGCCAATTGGGGGGTACAGGGGGTATTGTCGCGGTTGACAAAAACGGACATATGGTTGCTGAATTCAATACAGCAGGTATGTACAGAGCGACTATGAATGATAAAGGAGAATTATCAATTGGTATTTACAACAATAATTAAACTTTTAAGAATAATTTAACTATAACCTAAAGTCTAAAGAATAAAATTTAAACGTAAATAGTTTAACCAGAAATAACTTACGTTTGAGTTTTTAAGTGCACTTTCATTTAAAACCAACGTCTTATGCTGTCAAAAAAATTACTATCCTTTGTATTGCTTATGGTCCTGGTAACATCTTGTAAAAAGAAGCCAGTAGAAACCGATAACCTCTTTAAGTTTAAAGAGTATATAAGCTTTACCACCTCCGGACTTACTTCGGTAGCGAGTCCAATTGAAATTAGTTTAACCAAAGACGTCGAAGGATGGGATATGGGTATGGAAATTACAGATCGTATAGTTTCCATATCACCCGATGTGGAAGGTAAATTAGAAGTAGCAAATCAACATGCTTTGTTATTTACACCAAATCAACCCTTAAAACCTTCTACCGAATACTCGGTTACCGTAAAGCTATCCGATATTTACAAAGACATTCCCAGTGATTATAAAACGTACACGTTTCAGTTTAAAACCATTACGCCAAGTTTCAATGTTGTAACCAGCAATTTACAATCCTATAGTAAAAAATGGCAGTATTTAGAAGGTGTCATAAAATCTGCCGATGTTATTTCCTTAGACCATGCCCGCGAGTTGGTTAAAGCGTCTCAAGATAGTAAGAATTTGAACATTGTTTTTAATGAAGCAAATAAAACAAACACGGTTTTTGATTTTAAAATAGATAGTATAAGACGTCTGGATAACGATAGCAAGATTTTGGTTGCCTGGAATGGTAAGGCTATTAATGCAGATAACAAAGGAGAAAATGAGGTGAACATTCCTGGGATAAATAACTTCACCATTACCAAAACAGAGGTTGTACAATCACCCGAACAATACTTATTGATTAATTTCTCCGATCCTTTAAAAAAACAGCAGAATTTTGATGGTTTGGTATCGCTTCAAAATGTAAAAAAACCAAAGTATGTGGTCGATGGGAATGTCCTAAAAGTGTATCCAGATACTAAACTGGTAGGTAATATTCAAGTGGATGTTTTTCAGGGTATAAAAAACACCGATGGTATAAAACTTAGAAATCCGTTTTCAGAAACCATTGCTTTCGAAGCCTTGAAGCCAGAAGTACGTTTAATAAGTAATGGTAACATTCTACCAAACTCAGAGCAATTAAAATTCAATTTTGAAGCCGTTAATCTTAGTGCTGTCGATGTAAGAATCATTAAAATTTTCGAGGATAATATTCTTCAGTTCTTACAAGACAATAAAATGAGTAGCGATAACAGCCATGAAATTAGAAAAGTAGGGCGTCGTATTGCAAAAAAAACGATTCCGCTAGTGTCTGAAGCCGAAAATACGGAGAAATGGAGAGCCTATAGTATCGATTTATCAAAATTCTTTAAGGCCGACCCCGGTGCGATTTATCGTGTGGAAGTTAGTTTTAAGCCAAGTTATTCCCTATACGATTGCAGTAGCGTGGCTAGGGTAGATAATGTAGAAGGTGATTCTTATGAAGAAGCCTATTATGAAGATGATTATGCTGACGATTCTCCCGAAAATGAGGACCTAAGAGAAGAAGCCTATTGGAATAATTTAAACTACCAATATCGTAACAATTATTATAGCTGGAGCGAGCGAGATAACCCATGTCATAGTTCTTATTACAACGAGTCACGTGTATTGTCTCAAAACCTAATTGCTTCAAACCTGGGCGTGATCGCCAAGCGTGGTACTAATAACTCATATTATTTTGCAGTTACTAATATTTTAAATACGAACCCTGAGGCAAATGCTAATGTGAGTCTGTACAATTTTCAGCAGCAAAAACTTGAAGAGGTAAGTACCAATGCTGAAGGTCTGGCAACTATAGATGCAGAAAAACATGCTTCCTTTGCCATTGTTTCGAAAGGTAATAATGTTAGTTATATAAGACTTGATGATGGCAACTCTTTATCGTTAAGTAAGTTCGATGTATCTGGAAACCGATTGCAACGTGGACTAAAAGGTTATATCTATGGCGAACGTGGTGTTTGGAGACCCGGAGATACGTTACACCTGGCGTTTATGTTAAATGATAATGCCAATAAACTTCCTAAACAACATCCCGTAAAAATGGAAGTGAGAAATCCAAGTGGTAAACTAGTTTATAAAAAGGTAGAAATTGATAATGTTAATAATTTTTTCAAGTTTACAGTGCCAACATCGACCGAAGATGAAACAGGAAACTACAGCGCAAAGGTTTCGGTTGGCGGAGCTACTTTTTACAAGAACTTAAGTATAGAAACGGTTAAACCCAACCGATTAAAAATTAAAGTCGATTTTGAAAACGAGGTACTCACCAGTACAGAGCCTCTAAAAGGAACTTTAGGTATAAAATGGTTGCATGGTGCCCCCGGTAAGTATTTGAAAGCCGAAGTGAAAGCTAAATTCAGTACTTCAAATTCTGGGTTTAAGAATTATAAGGACTATACGTTTAATGATCCAACACGCTATTTTAGTGCAGAAGATATTAATGTTTTTGAAGGAAAGGTTAACCAGGAAGGGCAGGCAACAATCTCTAACAAAATAGCAGTTGGAAAGAATGCACCAGGAATGCTAAACGTTCATTTTTTAGTGCGTGCATTTGAAAACGGAGGAGATTTTTCATTAGACGCTTTTACAAAAAAATATGCACCTTATTCGTCCTTTGTTGGATTAAAATCTCCCAAGGGAAATGCCTATGGTTCTTATTATACTGATGAAAATCAGCGTTTCGACCTGGTGGTAGTCGATGCGAATGGAAAACCTGTAAAACGAGATAATCTAGAAGTAAAGGTTTATAAAATTGAATGGCGTTGGTGGTGGAATTCGTCTTACGATAACTTGTCGAGTTACGTATCCAGTAGTTATCACAGACCTTATTTAAGCTCTAAAATAAGTACGAATGCCAGTGGAAAAGCGACACTGAATATTAATATTCCGGACCATGAGCGTGGACGTTACCTCATAAGAATTAAAGACCCTGTGAGTGGTCACGCCACAGGTAGAACTGCGTACTTCTATAAGAATTGGTGGCAAAATGCTTCATCTGGAGATAAAAGTGCTGCAAAAATGCTTGTTTTTTCGACAGATAAGGAAAAATATAATGTTGGTGAAACGGCTAAAGTAACCTTTCAATCGGGTAGTCAGGGTAGAGCATTGGTTAGTATTGAAAACGGTACAGAAGTGCTGGATTACAGGTGGATAAAGACCAGTCCTGGAGAAACTGTGGTCGATATTCCTGTAACACCCGAAATGGCGCCTAATGTGTTTATTAATATATCATTGTTACAACCGCATGCGATCTCTGCCAACGATCTACCAATTCGCTTGTTTGGAGTCATTCCTATGCTGGTTGAAGACCCGAATACCAAGTTAGAACCTGTGTTAAAAATGCCGGAAAAATTACGTCCGGATCAAGAATTTAAGGTGACCATTTCTGAAAAGAACAAAAAAGCGATGACCTATACATTGGCTATAGTAGAAGAGGGTTTATTAGATTTAACTAGATTTAAAACACCAAATGCATGGAGCTCATTCTACGCAAGACAAGCGCTAGGCGTAAAAACCTGGGATATTTTTGATGATGTCGTAGGGGCCTATTCAGGAAGTATTGATCAGGTACTTTCCATTGGTGGTGGTTTTAGCGGAGCTGGTGGAAAGAATAAAAAGGCCAATAGATTTAAACCCGTAGTTAAATATTTGGGACCCTTTAAATTAGAAGCAGGAGGCCGTAAGACACATCACATAAAAATGCCAAATTATATTGGTGCAGTTAGAACCATGGTGGTTGCCGGTAATAATAATACAGAAGCTTATGGAAGCACAAGTAAATCGGTACAGGTTAAAAAGCCACTTATGGTATTAGCATCACTTCCCAGAAAGCTAAGCCCGGGGGAAAAGGTAACGCTTCCTGTGACTGTTTTTGCTATGGAACCCAAAGTTAAAAATGTAAATATTAGCTTAAAACTAAGCTCTGGTATTTCTATTGTTGGTGATACCTCTAAATCGCTTTCATTTGCTCAACCCGATGAGCAAATGGCTTACTTTGAGTTGGACGTAAGTAAGGCAAAAGGATTCAATACCATTGAGGTGATTGCTTCTGGGAATGGAGAAAAATCAACATATAAGGTCGAATTGGATGTTGTTAACCCCAACCCGATTACGTCCAAACCTATTGATAAAACGCTGGAGTCCAAGGCATCAGAATCGATCGCATTTTCAACGTTTGGAGTGTATGGAACAAATTCGGCAACCTTAGAGTTCTCTACCATGCCGCCCATGGATTTTTCTCGTAGGCTAAAGTATCTAATTCAATACCCGCATGGTTGTTTAGAACAAACAACCTCAAGTGTATTTCCTCAACTGTTTTTAAATGATATTTTTGACTTAACGCACGACAAGAAGCAAAAAATTAAAAACAATATTGAAAATGGGATTAAACGTTTAGGACATTTCCAAAAACCAAATGGCGGTTTAAGCTATTGGATGGGTGAAAGTTATTCAAGTGACTGGGGAACGAGTTATGCCGGTCATTTTATGCTGGAAGCTGAAAAGAAGGGCTTTGTCTTACCACTTACATTTAAGAGTAATTGGATTAAATACCAACAACAGGTAGCCAGAGATTGGAGGCCTAGTTATAAATCATATAATTCTGATCTGGCACAGGCTTATAGATTGTACACTTTAGCATTAGCGGGTCAGGCAGATTTGGCTGCTATGAATAGGCTACGTGAGTTTAGTGAGCTGTCTAACGAAGCCAAATGGCGATTAGCGGCAGCCTATGCTTTGGCCGGACAAAAAGAAGCAAGTACGTCTATCTCTAGATTGGCAAATATTAATTTTCAATCCAATCGTTACGATTATCACACCTATGGTTCGGTCGATAGGAACAGAGCAATGGCCTTGGAAACTATGGTGCTTACCGGTGATGAAAAAAGAAGAGAATTGGCACAATACATTGCTAAAGACCTGTCTGGTAACCGTTGGATGAGTACACAGACTACAGCTTATAGTCTATTAGCCATTGCAAAAATGGTTGAGGTAAATGGCGGGAAAGCTCTTAATGTGAGTTATACCTTGAATGGTAAAACAGAAACTATAAATACGAAAAGTGCTGTTGCCCAGAGGGAACTAGCTGTTATTGACGGAGAAAATACCGTAGCATTTACCAATAACAAAGATAATGTTGTTTATGTTCGTGTGCTTAATTCTGGGAAACTACCATTGGGTCGAGAATTGGCAGAACAACGTGGATTAAGTGTTTCTGTACAATACAAGGATCTAAGAGGAAATACAATTGATGTTTCTAAACTAAAGCAAGGTCAGGATTTTCTAGCTACCGTAAAAGTGAGTAATCTTAAAAACGAAAAAGTTAAAGATGTAGCGTTAACGCAAATATTTCCTTCGGGTTGGGAAATTGTAAATACACGATTTACAAGTTATGGTAGCTCAACAACGAGCCAGGCAAGGTTTACCGATATTCGGGATGATCGCGTTAATTTCTATTTTGATCTGGGTCAGCGAGGCAAGTATAGTTCTAAAACCTTTAGTGTCATGCTTAATGCGTCTTACCTGGGAACGTATTATTTACCAGGCGTACAGGCTGAAGCGATGTACGATAATGAGTATCTAGTGCGAACCAAAGGAAAATGGGTGACCGTAGAGAACTAAGTTTGTAAATGAAAAATGGTCTCAAGACGAGTTGTGATATCATGTTTGAGTCGTTTTCAGGTGTTCAATTTAGGTATAATGGAGATCTGCTGAACTTATTGCTAGTACATATCGGTTTCGGCAGACTCTTTGATATATTTAAATAGAAATAGTTTTGAGACCATCAATGAACTGAAAACTTGAATAAAAATGAACCTTGTTTAAGGTTTCAAAAGTGCCCCTTTGAGTATTTCGAATTCACTTCGGGATATTTTGAGAAATTTTTGTCGAAAATGTATTTGACCAGGCAAACAGGTTTTCGATATGATGTCGATTTATCAGGATCGTTTTTTGTCCTGGTGAAAAGGACAAGTTTTAAGGCGTGATTTCAAGTCGGACATGGTGTAACTGACTAATCCAAAAACAACCAATAATAGAGCTTCTTCTAAGGTTTTGCAACGATTTATGCTGAATGAAGTTGAAGCAAAGGAAGGAAACATTGATGTCTTTTAAGAGATCAATGCGCAAAAGGTTATTTAATAAGTTAAAACAGAACAAAACATGAAAACATACATATACATCATTGCATTATTGATAGGGAGCATTAATATGACTCAAGCACAGGAAATAAGATACGTTACCGCAGATAACGGTTTGAATTTAAGAGTAAAACCAGATAAAAATGCCAGCAGGGTTACCAAGCTAGATTATGGAACTAAATTGCGAATTTTAGAACATACCAATGAGAAATTGAGTATTAGGGACAATGGCGAAGTTATTTCCGGAGAGTGGGTGAAAGTAATGACTTTAGACGATGAATATACAGCAGACTTTGGATACGTGTTTAATGGTTACCTTGCTGAAGATGAGTTTAAAAAACGTTTTAAAATTAAGTTTGATAGGTTATTTACATTACAGGTAGAACCTATAGATGCTCTAATATTTAATAGAACTAAGGACACAGTAAATGTAGAATTAGGGTTGGGAGAAACTATTGAAGGCAATACCATTAAAATTAGTCATCATATAGATTACAAAAAAATTGAAGTATTTCAGAAGCACGAAAACAGTATCTCAATAATGGATGAAGGGCCACACTGCGATTTAACCAGTTGGAAACATTACCACTCCAGTTGGGTGCCTTTGACATCACTTTCAGGGAACCGATTTAAAACAAATACGTATGCACCAGAAGCCCAGAGCAAGTTTCTAAAAGTCGATATTAATGAATTTAAAGCAGCTGCTAAGGAGCATTGCGGAGACGATTGGGCAAAGCTTGTAAAAGATGTAAAATCGATAAACGAATGGCCTTCTATGGTTGCTATGAGTACCATTTATCTCAGGGTCGTTTTTACCAATATGAATGATGAGCAAATAGAGAAAATTATCACTTTTGAAATTCCTATGGGGTGCTAGTACGTTTATCGCTTTGAAAAAACCATTGAGAGTCCATCTATCAAACCTTATGTTGTCTATAAGAATCTAAACCTGGAACAAATAGAAAAATGAGATATATTTGAGAACAATCTATTTTGATAATCTGAAGTTTTGAGTAGAACTAAAAGTCATATGAATCTTGTTTAAGCGTTCGAAATATTATTTTGAGTGTCCCGAACGTTCCGAAGTAAATTTGGGATACATGTTTTCGAATGTATGGAGAAACTGTTTTGTTGAAAATTTATTTGCCTACCTCGGCAGGCAGATTTTCGATACCATTGCAATATATCAAGGATCATTCAAACAGGCATAAGTTCTCTTATCCAAGATTCAAGTTAAATTATTAAAAGGCTATTAAGGGATGGAATTAAATCAAATACAACAACAAATAAGCCACAGACCATTTGAATGCCCGGATAAAGAATGGAAATTTTACCAGGAATGGAATAAAGCCATTTTTTTACACTGGGAGGTGAATCCCGAACAAATAGAGCCTTTTCTTCCAAAAGAAATGAATCCGGATATTATCAATGGAAAAACCTGGATTAGTCTGGTCGCTTTTAATATGAATAAGATCGGTATTCGCCATATGCCCAAGGTACCTTACATATCGGATTTTTTAGAAATTAATATTCGGGTATATGTTGTTTGCAATAATAAACCAAGTGTTTATTTTTTAAGTATGGAAGGTAGCAAGCGGTCTTCCTGTAAAATTTTAAAAACGATATCGAAGTTTCCATATCGCTATTCGAAAATGAGCAGAGATGATTTTACGTATAAATCCAGAAATAAAATGTTTCATGATGCTTTAAATATTGAATATGACCTTAGTGAAAGGCAGGTTGAAAAGGACGAAACAGATTTATGGTTAACCGAGCGGTACGCTGTATTTCAAGATTACAAAAAGTACATTATAGAATACGATGTTCATCATATAGAATGGCCAATGCGTACTATTAATATTAAGCATTTGGTGTTAGATTATCCGAGATTTAATCATATCATAACTAATCAACCGGATAAAGTGCATTACTCACCGGGAGTGCAGGTGTTAACTTGGGATAAGAGGATGGTATTGAGGGGGGATTTTGATTAGAGTTGTGGTAAAACCACCTCGTCTCCTATTTCAAGGTTTTGAAATAGGAACCACTCTTCCTTTTAAAGGAGGAGCGTTATTTGAGGAATTATGATTTGTCATTGAAACGGAAGATTTAAAAAGTAGTTAGTAATAAACAATGCCTTCCCTTTTAGGGAAGATGGCTTTGATTTTCTAAAGAAATCAAAGTCGGAAGGGTCAAAAACATACATGAATAAAATAATAACCTACATAAAAGCACATAAAATAAAATCGATACTATTTGGAGTATTGTTAATTGCCTATTATTTCTGCTTACCAAGTCCTCTTTTTAAAGATCCAACAGCTACGGTTATTATGAGTTCAAATGGTAGGTTGCTAGGGGCTCAGATCGCTAAGGATGGTCAATGGCGATTTCCTCAAAATGACAGTGTTTCCGAAAAATTTAAAACCTGCATTATTCAATTTGAAGATGAGCATTTTTACAAACATCCGGGTTTTAATCCGGTATCGATTTTTAAAGCTTTAAGAGATAACTTGCACTCCGGAAAGGTGAAGCGAGGGGGAAGCACCATTACCCAACAGGTTATACGATTGTCCAGAAAAGGAAAATCCAGAACCTACTTCGAAAAACTTAAAGAAATTATTCTTGCTACACGACTGGAGTTTCGAGAGTCTAAAGAAAAGATATTATCTTATTATAGCAGTAATGCCCCCTTTGGAGGGAATGTAGTAGGGTTGGATGCAGCTTCTTGGCGCTATTTTAATAGGAGTTCCAATGAATTATCATGGGCAGAAAGTGCAACTTTAGCTGTTTTACCAAATGCTCCAAGTCTTATTTATCCAGGGAAGAATCAGGATAGGTTATTAAAAAAGAGAGATAGACTATTAAGTAAGCTTTTACAAAATGAGATTATAGATTCATTAACCTACCAGTTATCTGTTGCCGAAAGTTTACCTCAAAAGCCGTACGCATTGCCCAATACGGCACCACATTTATTGCAGAGGATGTCACGTAGCAACCATGGTGAGCGGATAAAAACGACTATCGATATTAAACTTCAAGATCGCATTAACCATATTGTAAAAAATCATTATAATAAATTAAGTGGAAATGAAATTTACAATGCGGCTGTATTGGTTTTAGATGTGAAAACCAGGCGTGTTCTTTCGTATATAGGGAATACACCAACCGATAGAGCGCATCAAAAAGATGTCGACATTATCGATAAACCCAGAAGCACAGGTAGTATTTTAAAACCTTTTTTGTATGCAGCGATGTTAGATGCGGGCGATTTATTGCCAAATACTTTGGTGGCCGATATTCCGTCTCAATTTGGAAGTTATAATCCCGAAAATTTTGATGAGACTTACGATGGTGCGGTGCCCGCAAGTCGGGCATTATCGCGTTCATTGAATGTCCCATCCGTGAAAATGCTTCAGGATTTCGGTTTGGACAGGTTTTATCATTATTTAAAGAATTTAGAATTAAAGGATTTAAGATATAATGCCAATCATTACGGCTTATCACTTATTCTTGGTGGGGCAGAAAGTAATTTATGGGATTTATGTAAAAGTTATGCTGCGTTATCTTCCACTTTAAACCATTTTTCTGAAAACTCCAGTACGTACTTTACAAACGAGTTTTGTGAGCCTACCTTTTTGGATTCAAACGCCATTGATTTTGGCAGTGAAACGGATGATAAAATACTTTTTGATGCGGCTTCCATATATCTGACTTATGAAAGCCTAAAAGAAGTCAACCGTCCGGAAGGTGATGAAAACTGGGAGTTTTTTGATGATTCCAAGCAAGTGGCTTGGAAAACTGGAACGAGTTTCGGGTTTCGCGATGCCTGGGCTATTGGAACGACTAAAGATTATGTAGTTGGTGTTTGGGTTGGTAATGCCGATGGAGAAGGGCGTCCGGGGTTAGTTGGTGTACAAACGGCAGCCCCCATTTTGTTTGATGTCTTCGATTTGCTGCCCAATAGTGATTGGTTTGCTCAACCTTTTGATGGCATGCAAGACGTAGATATTTGTAAAGAAAGCGGACATAGGGCATCTCCAAATTGTGTTCATGTTGATAAGACATTTATCCAGGTGAGCGGATTAAAAACAAGGGCCTGTCCATATCATGTTTTGGTGCATGTAGATCGCAATGAATCCTTTCAGGTAAATACGTCGTGTGAAGATTTAAGCAGTATTGTTCATAAATCATGGTTTGTTTTACCGCCATTGATGGCTTATTATTACAAATCTAAAAACCCCTTTTACAAACCGCTACCGAAGTTTAGAAATGATTGTCTAGGAGCAAATACCGTTTCTATGGAATTTATTTATCCAAAGAAAAATAGTGCTATTTTTTTACCTAAAGATTTTAATGGAAAGACCAATGATCTAATTCTGAAAATAGCGCATTCCAAGCCCGAAAGCACCTTGTTTTGGTATTTAGACAATGTTTTTGTTGGAACAACCAAAGATATCCACGATATGTCGGTTAAACCTAAACCAGGAGATCATATGATTACAGTAGTCGATGCCTTTGGAAATGAAGCGAAGCGACGTGTTGAGATTTTAGAATAAAATAAGTTTAAATAAAGTATTTTTTTTTGAACCTTTTCAAAATAGCGTGTATACTATATTAAGTAAACTTTTAAAATCATTAAAATGAAGAAACTTCATCCATAATAATTCACGATAATGAAGATGATTTTTTATTCTTCAAAAGAAGTTTAAACAATGAACTTGGAAAACTGAATGAAAAACATAGTCTAACATTTACTTTAAAATATCAAGATAACATGTCTATTAAAGAGATAAGTGAAATAATGGAATGTTCTGAAGGAACGGTAAAATCAAGATTGTTTTATGCTACCAAAAAATTGTCGGAAAAACTGAAAAAATTCAGCTCGACTAAAGTCTAAAATCATGGAGTTAACTATTGAAGAACTAATTCAAGAAAAACACTTTTCCGAGTTGTCAATTGAAGAAAGAGCCCGCGTTTTATCACAAATAACGGAAACAGAATATAATGACTTTCGATTACTTTTAATTAATTCTAAAGCTTCTTTTAATGATGATCTTCAGAAATTAAATATAAGCGAAACGGTACCCAAAACATTATCTAAAGCTTTTAGTCGAAAATTTTCAAAACCCAAAAAACAATTCATTTATCACAATATTTTTATTAGCCCTAAACAGGCTTTAAAACCTGTTTTGTATTTAGGCGTTTTTTTTATTGCGGTTATGGCCGTATTAAACAAAAAATCACCTTTAACAGATGAAAACCATGTGTCGTATCTTTTAAATGAAAATAAAGCGTTATTAAAGGTTAATAAAAAACATTCATCAGAATTAATAGATAGCAATGAGTTTTTTATAGACTCCATTGTTGAAATGAATAAACACTTTAGAGTAAAAACAGAAGGGTTATATGTGAATTAACAGCGCTATAAATCTATTTTCTAATATACGTTTTCACCATACTATGATCAGACGTGAAGGTTGCCACTTTTTTGGTTTTAAGAATCTTTAAATCTTTAGATGCCCAAATATGATCTAAAGAAAGTAAAGGTATATTCCAAGGCCAGGTTTCTTTAAAACCATTGCCTCTTTTTGAAAATGCATGATCGAAATTCACTTTAATGGATTCAAAATGCTTGGATTCATAAGGAATATTAAAATCTCCCAGAATAACCGTATGCTTTGTGTTTTTAATTAGTTTGTTTACAAAACCGAGTTCCCATGAGCGAGGAACATCAATACTACCATGAACATCTATAGCATAAAAATTAACACCAGAAGTTTCAAAATGTATGAAGTTGGTATTAAATTTTGATGAAGCCTCATTTATAATTTTTAATGGTGATTTTGAAAAAATACTAATACCTGCGTCCGATTTATAAAAATGATAATTTGGGTATTTGTCATTAAAGAAATTGGTCTTATAGGAGCCGTGTTCAACCATGACAAGAATATCCGGAATACCGTCATTAATTTTAAAAGCATCTTCTAAGTTATTTTCACGAGAAGCATTCCATAAGACTATTTCCAGGTCCTCATCGGTGATCGTTTTAGGAATATGTATTTTAAAACTTTGAACCAGCCAAATTAGCATTAATACCGCAGCAAGGAGGAGGTTATATTTTCTCAATTTATGCGTTATGAAAATACTTAGTATTAAAACCATCCCAATAATGATGGGTAAAGGAAATGCATAATAGAACACCGAAGCCTTAAAACTACATTCTTTAAATATAAAGTGAATGCTTAATAATGCTACAACAATTATAACATTAATAAGACTAATTACGAGCCTTAGAAATTTTATCATTTATCGTAACGGAAACCCTTTCCCAGCCCACCAGGAGTGTATTTCTATTTCCAGTCGTCCAGCTTTTACCATAGGATCTGCATTCGCCAGGCTGTCTGCCATTTTCTTAGTGGGAACGTTATAAATGGTGATACCTCTAATATCGCCCTCATCGTCAAAAGGTCCGGAGATATCTGCATATCCCAACTCGTACATCTTGGTTAAATGTGCCAAGTGTTCTTCTTGTAGTAAGGCTGCTTCTTCTTCATTTTGACCTTTAATAGGTCCGGTTTTTAAGAATGCTATAAAATATTGTTGCATTAAAATAGTATCCTGAGTTTTCTCATCGATATAATCAAAAACTTTAAAGCCATTGGCTTGAAGCTCTTCTTTGATTTGTTTGGATGTTTTTTTAACGGGTTCTTCTACAACCGCTATAGAATCGGTTGATTGTTCTACATCTTCCAGTGTATCATTTTTGATATCTGAAAAAGAGGCTTTAGCATCACCTTTGCACGATAGAAGAACGAAGGCAAAGCATATCGGGATTATTAAATGTTTCATGGGAATATCTACGTTTTTAGTTCTCATATTGTTTGTAAGTTTGAGTTATACTTATATAACGAAAGCTTTATTCTCGATGTTTTATTCTCACCATGTTTTATATGGTATCTTACTTAACTGGGAATTATAATACTTTATATCTCCTGTAACTTCTTTACCCAACCATGTTGGTGTTTCAAAAGTTTCGTTTTCACTGTTTAACTCAATTTCCGCAATGACCAACCCTTCATTCTCGCCAAAAAACTCATCTATTTCAAAAATATGCTTTTTAACCTTTACCTCATAACGAATTTTATCAATCGCTCCAGGCTCACAAATTTTTAAAAGGGCTTCCGCATCTGTTTTAGAAATTTCTTTTTCCCATTCAAATCGTGACCGGCCGTTCTTTGATGATAAACCTTTAACTGTTATATAACCTATGTCATCTTTTAGCCTAATGCGAACCGTTCGCTCTTTATGTGTGTTTAAAAACCCCTGAACAATTCTTGTACTCTTAAATACGAAGTTTTTATAATCGTTGGATGTTACTAAAAATTTACGCTCTATTTCTATCATATAATATCCTCAAAAAGAGAAGGCTTTATTGTATTTATTGAAATCCGGTTAAATGATAATACTTACTCTACTGGAACAAGTCTCAGGAATTTATAAATTTACAGTATGTCTGGCGATTTACCAATACGAAAAATCATACATGTAGATATGGATGCCTTTTACGCATCTGTTGAGCAAATGGATAATCCTGAGCTTAAAGGAAAGCCCGTTGCGGTTGGTGGAGGAGGAAAACGCGGGGTAGTTAGTGCTGCCAGCTATGAAGCCCGAAAGTTTGGTGTAAAAAGCGCCATGGCCGGAAATCTGGCGTCTAAATTGTGTCCAGAACTTATTTTTGTGCGTCCGCGTTTTGATCGATACAGTGAAATTTCTAAAAAAGTGAAAAGCATCTTCTATGATTATACCGATTTGGTAGAGCCGCTTTCTTTAGATGAGGCTTATTTAGATGTTACCGAAAATAAAAAAGGGAACCCCAGTGCGTCTTTGATAGCTAAAGACATTCGAGAACGGATTTTCAATGAGGTAGGGTTAACGGCTTCAGCAGGTATTTCTATTAATAAGTTTATTGCCAAGATTGCTAGCGACTACAATAAACCCAATGGGCAAAAGACGGTTAACCCAGAGGAGGTTATTGAATTTTTGGAAAAACTGGATATTAGAAAGTTCTATGGTGTGGGTAAGGTGACCGCGGAGAAAATGTATCAAAATGGCATTTTTACAGGACTGGATTTAAAAAATAAATCATTAGAATATCTTGATAAGAACTTCGGGAAATCGGGACGCTACTATTATCATATTGTTAGAGGTATTCATAATAGTGAAGTAAAACCAAACCGAATACGAAAATCCTTAGCCGCAGAACGTACATTCAGTAAAAACCTGTCTAGCGAGGTTTTTATGTTGGAGAAACTGGATCATATTGCAGAAGAGGTATCGCGACGATTAAAAAAAAGTAAGGTGGCCGGAAAAACCGTAACCTTGAAAATAAAATACAGCGATTTTACCTTACAAACCAGAAGCAAGACATTACAATATTTTATAAACGATAAGAGTATCATTTTAGAAACTGCCAAAGATTTATTGTATCAGGAAACGTTAAGCAATTCTGTTAGATTATTGGGGATATCTCTATCTAATTTAAACACGGAAGCCAAAAAAAAACCTGAACAACAAAGTGTGAATGTCCAGTTAAAATTTGAGTTTTAGAAAGGATTTTACAAAACTTTCATCACATTAGTTTTACTTAAAATAAACTATTTAAGTTTTTAAAGGTCTAACAAACATAGTGTTGTTTAACCCATAGACCTTATTAACTAAAATTTGACAAACGAAACTGCTTTTGTAAAAGAACTAACCCATGGCAAAGGTAGGGAAAGGGCATTTGCGAAATTGCTCGACCTTTATCAAGAACGCCTATATTGGCATATCCGTAAACTGGTAATTACTCATGAAAATGCAGATGATGTACTACAAAATACATTTTTAAGAGTTTACAAAAGCTTGCCAAAATTTAAACAACAAAGTTCCCTTCATACCTGGATGTTTAGAATTGCTTATAATGAGTCGCTTAGGTTTTTGGAAAAAAATAGCAAGCAGAAGAATGTGTCTATTGATGATGTTAATACAACTTATTTAAACAGTCTTGAAAGCGATGTTTTTTTCGATAGTAGAGAAACGCAATTAAAGTTACATCGTATTCTGTCGGAGTTATCAAATAGAGAAAGGGAAATATTTCAAATGAAATACTTTGACGACTTAACTTTTAAAGATATAGAAGTTATTATAAATGTAAAGGAGAGCACAATAAAGTCTTCATACTACAAAACAGTGGGTTACATTGAAAAAAATATACTATCGGTTCAACTTTCATCAAAAACTAGGGTCTAAGCATATAACAATGGATTCAAAATACAATAAAACAGGAGCTAACAGACAAGGAAATTATAAGAAATTGTTTGATAAAGAGGTGCAAAGACGACATGAGGATGAACTTGGGCTAAATATTCCTGAGGGGTATTTTTCTAAATCGAAGCAGGACATATTAACCAAGGTTTCTTTGGAAACGGCGCCACAAAAACATGTTTTCTTCTTTAAAAAACGCATGGTTTGGTATGCTGCTGCTTCGGTGTTATTACTAATCACCATGATATTAGGTAGACCTAATAAAACATTACAGGTAGAAGGCATTCAAACTATAGTTTTAGATACCATTGAAACATTTAAAGACAATAAAATTGAAACTGGTAATATAGAACCGGCAGAACATGATATTCTAATCACATCTTTGTTTATAGAAGACCATGAGGTTGATGATTTTATAGATGACTATGTTTTAGATGAAGCTTTAATAGATGAAGCTTTATAAACATTAACTTAAAAACCTTTATTATGAAAAAGAACAAATTTATGGCAGCTATGGCCATAGCGACACTCCCTTTATTTTTTATATCTTGTAATGATTCTGAGCCCGTAACGGACGATTCATTAGAGTTAAGTGACTCATCTGGAGCAGTGGCTCTTGAAACATCTGTTGAAGCGGTAGAAAGTGTGGCAGACGCTTATAGCTTTTATGCGATAAGTGCTTTAGAGTTTGTTACTGATAATACAGGAAAAGAAAGTACGGAAAGAAATAGCCCTCCAAAACGTTGTAAGGATCGTTCTGGGTTTTTCCCCGAGTGTACCGAATTTTCTGAGGAAACAGTAGATGATATAATTACAATCACTGTATCCTTTCCAGACGATTGTGTAGACAGGAACGGAGATGTTATTTCTGGAACAATAACTGTTGTGAAATCTATTTCAGATACCGACAAAAGTAGAACGGTTACTTTTAATAATTTTTCTATAAACGGACATGTGATTAATGGGACAAAGGCTCATGAGTATCTGGCAGAGAACGGAGATGGTAATCCACAAATAAGTGGATCTATTGATATATCTGTGGAGACCGACGAAGGAACTGTTACTAAAGTAGGTTCACGATTGATGGTCATTACCAGTGGAGGAGATACAGCAACGCACATCGATGATGAAAGAACGATTACAGGTTCACATACGTTTACAGATACCGAGGGTCAGGCTAAAGTCGTAGAAATTACAACGCCTTTGGTTAAGCCGGAAGCCTGTAAATATATTGCACAAGGTGTAAAAACGTATACAGTTAGTGGTGAGGTGTCAACATTAGATTATGGAGATGGTACTTGCGATAATATGGCGACTTTGACAGAAGCAGATGGAACAGTTACTGAAATAGAACTGAAAAGAAAAAGAAAAAAGTACTAATATTTGGTAGGTGCTACTAAATCTGGTTTCTCTGAAAGCAAATACAAAAGACATGAAATTTGTATTAAAAAGTAAATTAATTATGCTTGGCATATTTATAAGTATCTTAAAGTTGGGTGCTCAGGAAGGCTTTAATAAAAATGACCTAACTAGAGAGCAACAAGGGCTTATGAAGGAGCAACGTGATTTAATTAAATCGAATAGAGAAGCTTTTAAAGCCAGTCTTACCGACGAGCAATTGGCTATTTTAAAAAACGCCAAACTTTCTAAAGAAGAACGCCGTCATGCACTTATGTCAACATTTACACAGACACAAAAAAATCTGATTAAAGAAAATAAGGCCAAAGTAAATAGACTCAAGGAGCAATTTAGAGGAACTTTTACACATGAACAGCGGCAACAATTGCGCAGGCGATCGCGAATAAGGAGTGGTGAGGGTAGAAATGAATTGCGAGAGTCGGTAAGACAAAACAGGGCGAAAAAGAAAAAACATAATTAAGTAGGTAGGTGGATTGATTGGTGTAGCATTTTTTTAATTCAGGAAAAGTGGTTGGGTTCTTATTCAACCACTTTTTCCGTGTTTATGTTTTAACATATAAATTTCAGATTTGGGCGCAAAGTTTAACGAAAAGAAGCATCTAAATACTTAAAGCATAAAAAACGAGCTGTAGAAACAATACAGGCAAGCTCGGTTCGCAAACAACAACATATGAAAAAAGTCTTCTTGTCTTTTATGATATTATCAAGTGGCTTTCTAACATATTCTCAGGAAAGATCAACTGAAAATCAAGAAGACGAAGTTGATGAAATTATCGATAGTTTCTTAGAAGAAGATGTGGTAGACGAATTGATTCAAGACCTTAATGCGTTCAAATTTTTATACGTTTCAGTGAACTACAATAGAGATACTTATTTTTCTGGAAGAGATATTGGTATAGATCAACACAATATAAGACCACAAATCACCTATATGGATGCCAAAGGTTTTATGTTAAGCGTATCTGGAATGTACTATAGTAAATTTGTTCCAAAATGGGATTATAGTGCCGCTACTATAGGGTATACCAGAAGTTTTGGAAATAATAAATTATTCAGACTTTTTGGCTCAGGTTCCAGGTACTTTTATTCAAAGGAAGTAGATAACCCATTTCATTATGCAATATCTTTTGGTAGTGGTGTTAAAAACAAGAAACGTACTTTGTCTACGCAACTTTCTGGAACCTATTTGTTTGGAGATGATCAGTCGTTTCAATTAACCTCTTCGAGCCACGCATCTTTTATATTATTTAAAAAGAAAACAAATACTTTAAAGTTAAAACCCGAATTGAACATTATAGCAGCTCAGCAAACGTTTGAATTGGCTCAAGTACAATTTGAGAATGGTGAACGCGTTGTAGGTTATTTAGAAAACGATGTTTTTGGTTTAATCAATACACAAATTAATATCCCATTAGAGTTGAGTATGCAATCTTTCGATTTCGAATTAGGATATAACCTAAACATACCCACCGCTAATAGTACAGAATCAAACTTGAAGGTAACAGGTTATTTTAACTTTTCTGTTGCTTATTTATTTGATTTGTAACACAAAAACGTGCTAATTACTTTTAAAGGATACGCCCACATACATGGTTACAGCATTAATTGAAGACATAAAGTCTCCCTCATTAAGTCCAACTCACGTTTACTTTAGTTTATAAATAAGGTTCTTAAAAATTGCAATTGGTTATTTCCGTAACACGAAGTGTATTTACCATACCTCGTTCTTTAATTGGCATAGCGGCTAAACTTACTAGCATATCTCCTTCTTCTAGATAACCCATTTTACAGGCGATAGCATTTACATCTTCTATAGTTTCATCGGTGCTAACAAATTTATCGTAATAAAATGCACGAACCCCCCAAAGCAAGCTAAGACGTGTTAAAATACGTTTATTAGAAGTAAATACTAAGATATGGCATGATGGTCTCCAAGCCGAAATCTGAAATGCCGTATACCCACTATTTGTAAGCGTTGAAATAGCTTTAGCGTTAATCTCGTTGGCCATATGGGCTGCATGATAACAAATAGATTTTGTGATATAACGATTCGTTTTAATATGAGGAGGTAGTTGAGGGACTTGAATTAAATTTGAGTCTTCTACACTTTTAAGTATATCGGCCATTTGTTTAATAACCTGCACAGGGTAACTACCAACAGAGGTTTCTCCCGATAACATCACGGCATCGGCACCATCCATAACCGAATTCGCTACATCATTCACTTCCGCTCTTGTTGGTGTTAAACTAGAGATCATGGTCTCCATCATTTGAGTCGCAATAATTACTGGTATTCTTGCCTTCTTGGCACGAAGTACTAATTTCTTTTGAATAAGCGGTACCTCTTCTGCGGGAACTTCAACACCTAAGTCACCACGAGCTACCATGATACCATCGCAATGTGTTACAATTTTATCAATATTTTCAACAGCTTCTGGTTTTTCAATTTTTGCAATGATTGGAATTTTATGATCACTATGTTTATTTATGAGATCACGTAATTGCATTAAATCTTCTGCATGACGTACAAAAGATAGGGCAATCCAATCCACTTGTTGTCCAACAGCGAATATAGCATCTTCAATATCTTTTTCGGTTAATGCTGGTTGCGAAATATTGGTGTTGGGAAGGTTAACACCTTTTTTAGATTTAAGAGGTCCTCCCTGAATAACACGAGCAACAACTTCGTCTTTTTTGTTTGTAGACACCACCTCAAAAATTAGCTTTCCATCGTCTAATAAGATGCGTTCGCCTGGTTTGGCATCTTGAGGGAAGTTATCGTAAGTCATATAAACACGATCTTTGGTTCCTTCAAAACGTTCACCAGTGGCAAATATAATTTCATCATTAGGGTGTACAACAACTTCTTCTTTCATGACCCCAACACGAAGCTTAGGGCCTTGCAAATCGCCTAAAATAGCTGCAGTAAAACCAAACTCTTCATTTAGCTCTCGTATCATTTTGATGCGTTCAATAACATCATTATAATCGGCATGAGAAAAGTTTATTCTAAATACATTAACACCTTCTTCAAGCATTCCTTTTAGAACTTCTTTGGTACTTGTAGCCGGTCCTAATGTTGCTACTATTTTAGTTTTCTTTCTTATTGTTGCCATTAGCTAAAAATTAAATTGTCTTTAGATTTTAATTGATGAATATCAATACTATAAGCTGTGGCTATTTGAGGCGCCATTAATATGTTATTTAGTACATATTTTTCTTTACTGGAATGAATCTCATGATCTATTTTCAAGAAATAATTCACGGTTTTATATTCTGGTACTAAATATGACGTCCTCGTTATTTTTTCTTCCGAATTAAATAATGACTTATTTTGAGTCATTACATATTCTTCTGTTCTATAAATATTAGAAGTTAAACTCCAAACGGTTTGTTGTTTTTTGTCTTCCCAATCAAAAATTGGGTAGGTCGATTGTCCATTTTCATAATCCAAATCGAATGGTTTTCTAATAAGACTTATTCCTAAATGTTTGTTTAAAAGGTAGGCTAATCTATAATCTTCTAATGTGCAATGAATTGCTATTAAAGTATACAAATCTTCCTCAAAAACATCGTCAAGAATAAGCTTGTGTACAGCCATAACTTATAATTAGTCGCGGTAAATATAAGATATAAAAGCTTCAATCGGAATACGTTTAATGGATATCTTAGCGACAAGTTAAACTAAAACGTTGTAGTTAATCTTTTTATTTAAGAAAAGACTTAGATCATTTTAGAAATCTTGTTTTGAAAGGCAAAAAAGGCACGTTTGGAGGCTTTTTCTTCTGCTTTTTTCTTGGAAGTTGCCCGTGCTTTAGCGACAATTTTTTCGTCTATAGATAGTTTTACAGAGAAGTGTCTAACCTCGTCGTTACCCGTATCTTCATATACGTTGTAACCGAATGTTTTCTTTTCTTTTTGACACCATTCTATAAGTAAACTTTTATAACTAATAACCTTACCTTCTAGGGTTTCAATGTCTACATAGGGAATAATAACACGTTTATATATAAACTTTTCGCAAAATTTATAGCCTTTATCGAGAAAGATGGCGCCAATTAAGGCTTCAAAAATATTACCGTGAATGTTGTCTCCAAATTGTCCCTGAGGAATTTTGCTTTCAACCAGATCTATTAGGTTTAAGTCTTTACCCAGTTCATTTAAATGTTCTCTACTTACAATTTTAGAGCGCATTTTGGTGAGATACCCCTCGTCGCCGCTTGGCACTTCCAGGTATAAATGAGATGCTATTACAGCACTTAACATGGCATCTCCTAAGAACTCTAATCGCTCATAATTGATAGTATTCCCTTTACTATCTTTTAAGTTCATAGAGCGGTGTGTAAATGCCGTCTTATAGTATTTAATGTTTTTTGGTTTAAACTCAAGTGTTTTAGTTAATTGCATAAAAAAATTCCCGTTACGTTTAAAACGGGAATTGAATATGTTGCGAATGCTTTTCATCTGAGAGATTAAGTATGTTATTTCAATGTCAGATGGAATAAACCATGATTGATGTTACTAGGTTTAATATCATTCGAAGATTATTAATCTAATTTCTTGAATAGTAAACAGGCATTATGGCCACCAAATCCAAAAGTATTACTCATTGCTACCTTAACATCGCGTTTTTGAGCCTTGTTTAAAGTTAAATTCAACTCAGGGTCAATTTTCTCGTCTACTGTAGTATGATTAATCGTTGGCGGTACAATACCATTTTCCATTGCCATTATAACTGCAATCGCTTCAATTGCTCCGGCAGCACCTAGAAGGTGTCCGGTCATAGATTTTGTTGAATTGATATTCATAGATTTTGCGTGATCTCCAAAGACTTTAGAAATAGCTTTTAATTCGGCTACATCTCCTAGAGGTGTAGAAGTCCCATGTGTATTAATATGGTCTACATCTTCAGGGTTAAGTCCGGCATTCGCCAGGCAATTTTCCATGACAGCAACAACACCAACGCCTTCAGGATGCGGGGCGGTCATATGATACGCATCTGAAGATAATCCACCTCCAAGAACTTCTGCATATATTTTTGCCCCTCGAGCTTTTGCATGTTCATATTCTTCTAAAACTAAAGCTCCTGCACCTTCTCCTAATACAAAACCATCTCTGGTTCCGTCAAAGGGTCTGGAAGCTGTTTCTGGACTTTCATTTCTTGTAGATAGTGCATGCATGGCGTTAAAACCACCCATTCCTGCCTTTGTAACCGCGGCTTCACTACCACCGGTAACAACAACATCGCAATGACCTAAACGTATAGAGTTTAGTGCATCGAACATGGCATTTGCAGAAGACGCACACGCAGAAACTGTCGTGTAATTTGGCCCCATAAACCCATGTTTTATAGAAATGTTTGCAGGTGCAATATCGGCAATCATTTTAGGAATAAAGAATGGATTAAATCTAGGGGTTCCATCTCCATCAGCATAGTTTAAGACTTCCTGCTGGAACGTTTCTAAACCTCCAATTCCTGCACCCCATATAACACCTACGCGCAATTTATTAATCTCGTCTAAGTTTAAGTTTGCATCTTCTATGGCTTCATCAGATGCTACCATAGCGTATTGCGCAAATTTATCCATCTTACGAGCCTCTTTTCTGTCAAGAAAATCGGTTGCATTAAAACCTTTTAATTCACATGCGAATTTGGTTTTAAATTTTTCGGTATCATAATATGTTATAGGCGCAGCACCACTCTTACCACTAATAAGTCCTTCCCAATAATCATTTTTGGTATTACCTATAGGTGTTAAAGCTCCTAATCCTGTGACTACAACTCGCTTCAGTTCCATAAAATGTAATGCTTAGTTTGCTTCTTCTATGTAAGAAATAGCTTGACCAACTGTAGCAATATTTTCAGCCTGGTCGTCTGGTATTTGAATATCGAATTCTTTTTCGAACTCCATTATTAATTCAACAGTATCTAATGAGTCTGCTCCTAAATCGTTTGTGAAGCTCGCTTCTGTAACAACTTCGTTCTCATCAACTCCCAATTTGTCTACGATAATCGCTTTTACTCTTGATGCAATGTCTGACATAATATTTAATTTTAAATTTTAATTAGTTGGCAAAAATAAAAAACTTTAGTTTTAAAACACATCTTTGGGATAAAAATGTGTTTGTAATTTACTAAAATTAGTTTTAAGTAATTGTATATTGCCTTCAATTTGTTAATAATTATTCTTTTTTTTGTTCGAATAATTCTAACATTATAATCTGTAAAATGAAGCGTATTGTAATTTTTGCGTCCGGTAGTGGTACTAATGCTGAAAATTTAATTAAGTTTTTTCAAAGCAGTGATAATGCATCTGTTATTCAGGTGCTTACCAACAATCCCCGTGCCAAAGTTTTAGATCGTGCCAAAAATCTCAATGTAAGCGCACTGTCCTTTAATAAGATTGCTTTTACTAAGACCGATGACGTCTTAAATATTTTGAAGACCTCTAAGCCAGATCTTATTATTCTTGCTGGGTTCTTGTGGAAATTTCCTGAAGTTATTCTCGATCAATTTCCTAATAAGGTTGTTAATGTTCACCCTGCCTTATTGCCTAAGTACGGAGGTAAAGGGATGTATGGAATGCATGTACATGAAGCTGTAGTTGCTAATCATGAAGTCGAAACGGGTATTACCATTCATTATGTTAATGAAAATTACGATGAAGGCGCTACTATTTTTCAGGCAAAATGTGACGTAAAACCTTCTGATACGGCTGAAGATGTGGCTGCAAAAATTCATCAATTGGAAATGGAGCATTTTCCTAGGGTGGTTGAGAGAATATTAGATCCTAAATAATAATCATGGTAGAGATTATTGATTTAAGTCAGGATATCTATGAGGGTATGCCGGTTTTTAAAGATTTACCTCAAGTTAAGGTAAGTGTGCACAACACTCACGAAGAATGGGATGGTATTATAAATGCTGAAACAAAAACTCCGGCGGTACATAAATTAGAATTTGGAGAGCATACCGGAACCCATGTTGATGCTATTAATCATATGGCTAAAGAGTATGAAGGACAATCTATAGATACGATGCCACTATCCATGTTTTATACCGAAGGCATATGCTTAGATTTTTCATATAAGACATTTAATGAATTGATAGAGGTAGCCGATTTTAAAAGTGCCTGCGAGAATCAAAAAATAGACATTAAAGAAAAAGATACCGTATTAATTTATACAGATCATTATAGAAAAACCTTTGATACCAATAATTGGAACCAGGGACCAGGTCTTTCTGCAGATGCAGCAAGATGGTTGGGCAATAAAGGTATTTCAGCATTTGGTGTTGAAACGATGTCACCAGGTGTTTCGGGAGTTTCTAATAAACAAGTACATTATATATGTGGGGAATTAGGTTTCACACATTATGAAAACATGATAAACCTTTATAAGTTAATTGGGCGAGGACGATTTCGTTTCATTGGTTTACCCTTAAAAATTAGGGGAGGAACAGGCTCTCCTGTCCGTGCTATTGCCGTTTTTGAAAGTTAAAATTAGTGTCATGTCAAAGAAGAAAAAGAAATATTATACAGTTTGGAAAGGACATCATACGGGCGTTTTCGAATCCTGGAATGATTGCAAAGCACAGATAAAAGATTTTCAGGGTGCGCAGTATAAATCCTTTTCTACATTCGAAGCCGCTAAAAAGGCATTGAAAGGAAATTATAGGGATTACATTGGCAAAACTTCAAAATTTAAAAGTGAGTTATCTGATGTACAACTCAAAAAAATAGGACAACCCAATTATCGATCTATTTCTGTAGATGCCGCCTCTAGTGGAAACCCAGGTATAATGGAATATCGAGGTGTTGATACTAAAACAAAAAAACAACTCTTTATTAAAGGGCCATTTCAAGAAGGTACAAATAATATAGGAGAGTTTCTTGCTATAGTTCATGGCTTGGCTTTTTTAAAAAAACATAATAGCGACCATATTATATATACCGATTCCAGGACAGCTATGAGTTGGGTAAGAAAAAAGAATTGCAACACCAAACTAGAGCGTACAGATAAGAATGAAACGCTGTTCGAACTTGTAGACAGAGCTGTTAATTGGCTCAAGAATAATACATATAAAACAGTTATTGTTAAATGGGAAACCAAGGCCTGGGGGGAAATTCCCGCAGATTTTGGTAGAAAATAGTAGTTTTTTGGTTGGTATTGAAGAAATAAAAATATTCTTGAATAAGTATTTAAAAGACGTATCTTTGCACAAAATTATCAGGTCTCTTTTATGAGTAAATTAGTAATAGTTGGTTCGGTAGCATTCGATGCTATCGAAACACCTTTCGGTAAAACCGATAAAATTCTTGGCGGCGCAGCTCCATTCATTGGGTTATCGGCCTCACAGTTCGATATAGACGCTTCAATTGTTTCCGTTGTAGGGGGTGATTTTCCTCAGGAATACCTAGACTTATTGTCTAACAGAAGTATCGATATTTCGGCAATAGAAATTGTGAAGGAAGGAAAGACGTTTTTCTGGAGTGGACGTTATCATAACGACATGAATTCGCGCGATACCTTGGTTACAGAGTTGAATACATTAGCCGATTTTAATCCGGTAGTTCCAGAAGCTTATCGCGATGCGGAATATGTTATGCTTGGAAACTTGCATCCTATTGTACAACAAGGTGTGTTAGATCAAATGAAGACTAAACCGAAACTCGTGGTTTTAGATACCATGAATTTCTGGATGGATTGCGCTCTGGAAGACCTATTGCGTGTTATTAAAAATGTTGATGTCATTACCATAAATGATGAAGAGGCGAGACAGCTTACAGGTGAGTATTCATTGGTTGTTGCTGCTAGAAAGATTCATGAAATGGGTCCAAAATATGTGGTGATTAAGAAAGGTGAGCATGGCGCGTTATTATTTCATGATGACAGTGTGTTCTATGCACCAGCCTTACCATTGGAAGAAGTATTTGATCCAACCGGAGCAGGAGATACATTTGCGGGAGGCTTTACAGGGTATCTGGCGAAAACAGATGATATCTCTTTTGAAAATATGAAGAATGCCGTAATTTACGGGTCTACTCTGGCGTCGTTTTGTGTAGAGAAATTTGGAACGGAGCGTATGGAGAATGTATCAAGAGAAGAAGTTCATAAACGACTGCAGCAATTTAAACAATTAACGCAGTTTGACATCGAATTAACATAAACACAGACGCGCTCCTTTTAGGGCGCGTTTTTAATTAGAGAGTTGGTTTCCTGTAACACCTGAGTTAGTATAAGTGGAAGCAGGAAATTATTTATTTACCATTTTGATTTGCCTGGCAGGTTGAAATAAAAGAGAAAAATTACTTATGAGTGATGCCTTAAAACACGAATGTGGAATTGCAGTTATTAGACTTTTAAAACCGCTTGAATATTATAAGGAGAAATACGGAAGTGCCTTTTACGGTGTAAATAAGATGTATCTAATGATGGAGAAACAGCACAATCGTGGTCAGGATGGTGCCGGTTTTGCTAGTATTAAGTTAGATATGAAACCTGGAGAGCGCTATATAAGCAGAGTGCGTTCGGTTGAACAACAGCCCATTCAGGATATTTTTGGCCAGATAAATGAAAGAATAAATAATGAATTAATTGCTCATCCGGAATATGCCGATGATGTTGCTTCACAAAAGCGACACGTTCCTTATATAGGTGAGGTGTTATTAGGACATGTTCGTTATGGTACTTTTGGGAAAAATAGTGTAGAAAGTGTACATCCGTTTTTAAGGCAAAATAACTGGATGCATAGAAACCTTATCATGGCTGGGAACTTTAATATGACTAATGTTAAGGAACTTTTTGGAAACCTTATAGAATTAGGTCAGCACCCAAAAGAGTATACCGATACCATCACGGTTATGGAAAAAATAGGTCACTTTTTGGATGATGCAGTGAGTAAAATTTATAAAGATCTTAAAAAGGAAGGTTATAATAAGAGAGAAGCATCACCTCTTATTGCCGAGCGCCTTAAAGTTGGAAAAATATTAAAAAGAGCGGCTAAGAACTGGGATGGGGGCTATGCTATGGCCGGACTTATTGGTCATGGTGACGCTTTCGTATTAAGAGACCCGGCTGGCATTCGTCCAGCGTATTATTATAAAGACGATGAAGTTGTTGTTGTAGCTTCAGAACGTCCTGTGATTCAAACGGTATTTGATGTTGATTTTGATGATGTCAAGGAATTAGACCCAGGAAAGGCTATTGTTATTAAAAAATCTGGGGAGGTGCGCTTTAAGCAAATATTAGAACCTTTGGAAAGAAAATCATGTTCTTTTGAGCGTATTTATTTTTCAAGGGGTAGTGATGCAGAGATTTACCAGGAACGAAAAACGCTTGGGAAGTTATTAATGCCAAAGGTTCTTGAGGCGATTAATCATGATACTAAGAATACGGTATTCTCATATATACCTAATACAGCTGAAACCTCGTTTTTTGGAATGATTGAAACAGCCGAGGCCTATATTAATAAGAAGAAGACTAAAACTATTTTAAGTGGTCAGCGTTCATTGTCTGCTGAAAAGGTAACCGAAATTTTATCAGAACATGCTCGGATTGAAAAAATCGCTATTAAGGATGTGAAGCTTAGAACCTTCATTACTGAGGACAGCAGTCGAGATGATTTGGTAGCTCACGTTTACGATGTTACTTATGGTGTTATAAAACCAAATGACAACCTGGTGATTATAGATGACAGTATTGTTAGAGGAACTACTTTGAAGAAGAGTATTTTAAAGATGCTGGATCGTTTAAACCCTAAAAAAATTGTTGTTGTTTCTTCGGCACCTCAAATTCGTTATCCCGATTGTTATGGTATTGACATGGCGAACCTTGAGAGTTTGGTCGCCTTTAGAGCTGCGTTAGAACTGTTAAAGGAACGTAATAGATATCACATTGTAGAAGAGGTGTATACTAAATGTATAGGCCAAACGACTTTAGCAGATAAGGATGTTCAGAATTTTGTGAAAGAGATTTACGATCCGTTCACAGATGAAGAAATATCGGATAAAATTTCAGAATTACTAAGTGATAAATCCATTAAAGCAGATGTAAAAATAATCTTTCAACCCGTTAAGAATTTACATGAGGCCTGTCCAGACCATTTAGGCGATTGGTATTTTACAGGTAATTACCCGACAGTTGGAGGTAATAGAGTGGTTAACAGAGCATTTATTAACTTTTATGAAGGGAATAATGAACGTGCATACTAAATTATTGATTTAGCAATTTTTGCCACTTAATTTGTCGAAAAACACATTTTATCTGAAAAATATGCTTTTAATCTAAAAAATAATCAAAAATATCTAAAATACGCATAAATTGGTCTCACCATAACATAAGTAGGTTAAGTTCATGGTAGATTTGGGGCAAAAAAAGGTGAACATCTGTTCACCTTTTTTTATGCAACGAAGTGTCTTCTTTTTAAAATTGCAATTTTATTATCCTGTTAAAAGTTAAACCCTGAGATTTTATTGGAGTTCTTTTATTTCAAAAAAATATATTAGCTACGACTACACCAACATATAGTCTGCGCTTTGTAAGTTTTATGAATCATTTCATGAAACAGACTTTAAGCCTGTTAATTAAAATGAGATATTTCAAATCTGTAGTAGTTTTTTTTTATTTAAAAAACGTTTAAGCCGAGAAATGAGCATTTTAACTAAAATATTTTATCAGTTTTGAACATCAACATACATTTGGACTACCATAACATAAGTAGGTTAAGTTCATGGTAGATTTGGGGCAAAAAGGTGGACATTAGTTCACCTTTTTTTTATACAATAAAGCATTGTCTTAAAGCATCATTTTTTCTTCTTTAAAATTCTAAAAAACGTTTAATCCGAGAAATGAGTAGTTAAACTAATAAATTTCATTACTTTTTTTTGTGGGTATATATTTACATCACCATAACATAAGTAGGTTAAGTTCATGGTAGATTTGGGGCAAAAAGGTGAACTAATGTTCACCTTTTTTTATGCCCTTATTTTATTGAAAAAATTTTATGTATTGGTGACTTCGAGGAGAAATATTTATTTGTAAATGACCCGTGATGAACGAAATGTCTTTTGTGCTAATTAGTGCGAAACCCGTTTCCAAATCTTAGATTCGTTAAAAATCTTCAAAGTTTCTCTATTTGGAATCTTCGATTAGATGAATATTTTTAAGTTCGTCATTTTCAATCTTAGTAATAGAGCATTTTCCCTTGGCCTGACTCCGCAAAGTCTTAAATACAAGCAAAAAGTCTAAATAGCTGTAAATAGATACTGGATAAGTGTATTGTAATAACAGGAAGAGCAGAAATTTTTAGCGCAAAATCGGGAGACTTTGCGCAGCTTGAGTCCAAACTTGTAAAAAACATTAAACTATTTTAGAGATAACCTAACGGATATAAGAGTATTGGCTTGAAACCCATATAGGGTTTGCATATCCGGTCATTGTATTAATCTAAATATTTCATTTTTATCGCGTATTTTGTTAATCCGGCTAGATTTCGTACACCCAGTTTGGCGATTAAATTTTTTCGATAGCTCTCAATAGTATGTTTACTTAGAAACAATTGATCTGCAATTTCCTGGGTGGTAAATTCTTTTGCAATTAACGTAATCACATCGATTTCTCGTTCGGTTAATTTGACGTTTTCTTCTTTCTTTTTAGAGAATTTATTTTCCATATAAATCGCAGTGATCTCCTGGGAAAAATATTTATCACCCTTCAAGATGGTTTCTATGGCTTTAAGTAGTTCTTTCTTCTCGGCATTTTTTGGCACGTAACCGTCTATATTACTTTCTATAAGTGTATCAATCATATCCGGGTTGGTATGCATACTTACAGCCAGAATTTTTAAAGCACTATTTTTTTCTTTTAAAGTTTTAGTTAAGGACATGCCATCCATTTCGGGCATGGTGATATCTGTGATAACCAGGTCTATGCGTTCGTTACTATTAATGTCTATGTATTTTGCAACCTGAGCGCCATTTTTTGCCGTTAGTAAAATATTATATGCTTCTTGAGATTCGAAAATGCTTAACAAACCATCTAAAAACATTTTATGATCGTCTGCAACAATTAGATTATATTTCATGAGTAGTGGGTTTTAAATTAGAAATTTCGATACTTATAATAGTACCTATTTTGGGATTTGAATCAATATTTAATGTTCCGGATAATTTTTTTAATCGGTTTTTCATGTTTTTAAAACCTATGCCGCTAGTGTGCTTTTCGGTATTGAAGCCAACACCGTTGTCTTCAAAAATAATCCCCAGGTCATTATCTATCAAATTAATTTGAATATTAATAATACTGGCTTTAGCATGTTTTATGGTATTGGTTATTAATTCCTGAATGATTTTAAAAATTTCTGCCTGTAAGTTTTCATTCAGAAGATCAATGTCTTTTTCGGGGTAGGCATTTAGATTTGGTGACATCGTACTTCCTTCCAAAATATTATTAAGATATTCTCTTAAAATATTGCAAAAGTTATTTTCGCTAAACTTCTCTGGAACCAGATTATGAGATAAGTCTCTAACTTGTCTATAAGTATCATCGATTTGATGATTGATTGAATCTAAATCATTCATGCCAGAGTTGTTTAAGCGTAATTTAATTCCCGCCAAATTCCCGCCAATACTATCATGAAGCTCCTGTGCGATACGCTCACGTTCGCTGATTTGTCCCTTTACTGAAGCTTTGACCAGTTTTAATTCCTGGTCTTTTAAAATAGAAGCTATATTTTGCTCGTTAACTTCTTCTTGTTTTTTATTCAGTTCGCTTTGGGTTTTTAGTTTTAGATAGTAAGTGTATAGTAGTGCTATAATGGGGATTAAAAAGACAAGAAAGGAGAAAAGAACAATATTTTTAATGACTTTTTGCCTTTCTGTTTCAGCCTGTTGAATTATAAATTGAGCTTCTTTAATTTCCTGGTTTTTTTTTAATAAGTTATTTTCATTAATTGCCTTTTCGGTCGCATTTTGTATAGTTAATAGTTCATTTTCACTTTGCTTTTGCTCTATTTCCCTTTGAAGTTCCAGATTTTCAATGACCTCGCCCTGATGAGCCAGTTCTAGTTGCCTATTAACATTTTCTATTTGGAGGATGCTAATTTCTTTTTCTTTTTGAAGCGTTTGATACTTAACCTCCAGTTCGTTAATCTCTTTACTTTTTTGTAGTTTACTAATGGAGTCTTTTATAACAAAGTACTCTTTCGAAAAGTGGTAAGCTTTTTTGTAGTCGGACTGGCTAATGGCTATATTTTTTAGATGATTACAGATCACAGCTTGATGATCGAGATACCCCAGTTCCTTTGCGTTATACCAGGCCAAAGCGTAAGCCTGTTCTGCGTCTTTAAATTTAGAAGCATGCAATAAGATATTGCCAATGTTCATTTCGGCAGTTAGCTTCATCTTATTGAATTTATACTTATTAGACAGTTTTACAACACTGTCATATAGCATTAGGGCTTGATCATTTTTATCTTGAACTTGTGCGTTAGAAGCCAGACCTGATAGAATAGAAGCAGTGGCACCTCTATACTGCTCTTTTTGAGCTAATTTGAGTGCTTTTTTTAAATATAGATTTGAGTTTAAGAAGTCTTGTTTTTCAGCATAAATTTGGCCAATATTTATATAACTCCCCATTCTTATTTCTATATCCCCCTTGTACGCTAAACATTCCTTAAAAAGGCGCAATGCTTGGTTGTATTCTCCCATGCTAACATAGCTTACACCAAGTCCATGGAGGTGGGTATAGTAGCCGTCTTCAATATTATGTTTTTTGGCTAACAAGAGCCCTTTTTGGTGCCATTTTTTACTTTCTTCAACTAAACCTTTATGGTTACAATTAATTGCCAATAAATTATAAGCTGCTACAGTTCTGCTGCTTTTTATCGAGTCGTTTCCCACAGTGTTTAATTTCATAAAGGCCTTCACATAAAAAATGGAAGAATCGGATAATTGCCTGTTTCTGAAATAACTAGCTAATAGCAGGTGTGCATTGAATTTGGCATAGTGCGTTTTAGACGTTTTTCGAAGTTGGTGAGCCAGCTTATACACACTGGGATCTTCACGGTTTAAAAGATCAAAAGCATCCATGAGCTGCTTTTTTTCTTTGGCTTCTATGTCTGTGGTCGTTAAATCCTTATTGGATGAAGTATTTAAGTCATTAACCTGGGCTACTATTGTTGTCGATAGTAGTAGTGAAATTTGTAGGAAGAAGTTGTTTAATGACTTTAACATAAACAGTTATTGATATAATAAAGGGCGCTTTTGTTTTGCTAAAAAAGCTATTTTACTTTATAAAACCAAAAACTCACTCTTAAAAAAGAATGAGTTTTTTAGTTTTTCAGTTAAGTTTTATAACCCTTTCTTTAATTCAGCAATGGTTTTAGCCATAACAACTCCAGGGAGTTTAATTGGTGCTCCAACTTGTGCTAAGAATGTTCCTTTTACTTCACCTCTTTTGTAAGTTGTAAATCCAATGCGATATAAACCTACTGTTAAGGCTTTTTGAGGATTACCAGCTTCACTCTTATACCTTAGTAACGAGTTGTACTTACTTCCACTAGGTTGTTTTGGCATTTCACTACTATCATCGTTACGTGCTAATACGAACCAGTTAGCACTGTTTACTGCGTCTTCACTAATTTTATCTTTGCTTATAATATCCGAGCGCTCTAAAGTAATGTATGTGTCGAAATACTCTTTTGAGCTTGCATTACTCTCGTAAGCCTTAGAGTTTATAGCCTTTTTAATTTTTGCTTTTCCAACCGGAGACATCATTCTTACTCCAAGTTCTGGAGCTACGGCAGGAATCCAAACGTAGATGTAATAGAATTTTTTATCCTCTTTTGTTTCATCTTCATTTCCTGGAGCTGCGTATCCCAAATAAGACACCATGTCTGTATAAGGAACTTTTATGGTTTTAGGCCCAATTTTCTTTTCTGTCAAGCCACCGAACTTTCCTAATTTTTGAGCATTTACAAAGCCCATGCTACCAATAACTAATAAGGCTATTGCAATTACATTTTTTGTTTTCATTTACTAATTTTTATGTGTTGATCACTAATTTTTTAATTTACCAAGGCATGAAAGAGGCAAAAATCATCCAGGCCCCTACAATAAGTCCTACAATTCCAAGTTTTCCTTGTTTTGGAGCTAATTTTGCTCTTAAAGCATTAGCTTTTTCTTTAGCTGCTTCGTTTTTAGATAAGATAAACTTATTAATTAATCCAAATCCTAACATAAAACCTAGTACAGCTTCTACAACATTTCCTGCTAATAATGAGATCCACCATATTGGGGTTGTAGAAAGCCAGCCAATGTTTAAAACGGCAGTAATAATTCCCCAAACACCCCAGCAGAAGAAAGCAAATCCAATCCATCCTTGGTAAGGTTCTATTTTTTCTAAAAGTTCTTTAGCATCTGGTTTTTTTGATAAAAGCAATGATGGTACCGCTATAATACTTAATAAGATTAAGGTAATTCCCCAAGTCATAATTTTAAATGTTTAATGGTTAATATTCGTTTTTGTTGTTTTCAAATAATTATGGGACAAAGATGGAGCATTATGGAGTATACTGAAACATCCTTTTCAGTGAAAAAAATACCCTGTAAACAGGGTAGTCTAAAGTGTGAGTTGACTATGGTATTTTACCATTTAAGGTGGGTGTTTCCTGATAAACCTTGGTATTTCGGGTATAAAAAAACGCCTGGTAAATTTTACCAGGCGTTTTTTAAGTATGTCGTATTTTTTGTTATTTCGCTTCTGCGTAACGTCTTTCAACTTCGTTCCAGTTAACAACATTAAAAAATGCATTAATATAATCTGGACGTCTGTTTTGATAGTTTAAGTAGTAAGCATGCTCCCAAACATCAAGACCTAAAATGGGTGTACCTTCGCAACCAACTCCAGGCATTAATGGGTTGTCCTGATTTGGTGTAGAGCAAATTTCAACTTTACCACCTTCGAGTACACATAACCAGGCCCATCCAGAACCAAAACGTGTTGCCGCAGCTTTACTAAATGCAGCAATAAAATCGTCTTTAGAACCATATGCAGCTTCGATAGCATCCTTTAATTCACCAGATAAATACCCTCTGTCTTCTGGTTTCATAACATCCCAGAATAATGAGTGATTGTAAAAACCACCTCCGTTATTTCTTACGGCACCGTTATCCATATCTAAATTCTCAAGTATATCTTCGATAGATTTTCCTTCTAAATCTGTTCCAGCAATGGCATTATTTAAATTGTTCGTATATCCTTGATGATGTTTAGAGTGGTGAATCTCCATAGTGCGTGCATCAATGTTTGGTTCTAATGCATCATAAGCGTATCCTAATTTCGGTAATTCGAAAGCCATAGTTTTTTCGTTTTATAATATTAATGTTTAAATTCCTCCAAATTTACGGATAATGCACTGCAATTAAAAATAATAAATTGTTATGAAACTATTGATAGTTTTTATCTTGTAGGCAAATTGTAGGGTATGAATAAAAACCATTCTTTTACTATATACAACGCTTCTGCCGGGAGTGGAAAAACCTATACACTTGTAAAAGAATATTTAAAGATTTTACTTAAATCTAGTAACCTGGAGACGTTTAAACGCATTTTGGCCATTACGTTCACAAATAAGGCAGTTGCCGAGATGAAAGAACGTATTATAGAAACGCTTCAAAAATTCTCCAACATTTCCATTTTAGATAAACCCGATAGTATGTTTCATTCTATTTGTGAAGCACTACAAATGGAGCCTATAGATCTTCATACAAAATCAAACAAATTATTAAATACAATTATACATAATTATGCTGCATTCGATATTTCTACCATCGATGGTTTTACGCATAAATTAATTAGAACGTTTGCTTACGATTTAAAGTTACCCTTAAACTTTGAGGTTGAACTAGATCAGGAAGGTTTGTTGAATGAAGCCGTAAATAGCCTTATTGAAAAGGCGGGTACAGATGAAGCACTTACCAAACTGCTTATTGATTTTGCTATAGAGAAAGCCGATGAAGATAAGAGTTGGGATGTGTCTTTTGATTTTAATAACATTGCAAAGTTACTGGTTAACGAAAATGATATTCCTTTTATAGAAGCGCTAAAAGATAAAACCTTAGAAGATTTTAAAACTCTAAAAGGGCAATTGAAGAAGGATGTGTTGGGGCTTGAAGATCTTGTAACTAAAAAAGCCCAGGACATATTAGCTTTAATTGATGCATCAGGCTTAGAGTTTAATGATTTTTCGGGAAGTTATTTACCAAAATATTTTAAGAACTTGGTCGATAAAAAGTTTGACCTGAATTTTTCGGCCAAATGGCAGGAAGATCTCGAAACGAAAGTGTTGTGCCCAAAACGTGTTACAGATGCCATAGCTTCTGTTATTGAACAAATTCAACCACAATTAGCCGATGGTTTTTATAGAACCAAAGCGCAGGTTTTTCAGCTTAAATTTTTAAAAGCGTTTTATAAAAATATAACTCCCTTGTCGGTTTTAAATGTGATTAATAAGGAGCTAACTGCTTTAAAGGAAGAGCAGAATAAAATGCTTATTTCAGAATTTAATTCCATTATAAGTAAAGAAATAAAAAACCAACCAACACCATTTATATATGAGCGTATTGGTGAAAAATTTAATCATTATTTTATTGATGAATTTCAGGATACGTCGGTAATGCAGTGGGAGAATTTAATTCCGCTCTTAGGAAATTCGTTGTCCTCGGAAACAGGAACTGTTATGTTGGTAGGTGATGCCAAGCAAGCCATTTATCGCTGGAGAGGGGGTAAAGCAGAACAATTTATAGGTTTGTTTAACGATGAGAATCCGTTTTATGTTGAAAAGCAAATCGAAAACCTTCCCACAAATTATAGAAGCAATAGAAGTGTAGTGGAATTTAATAATGGGTTTTTTAATCACCTTTCAAGTGAAGTATTTGGTGAACCCATATATAGAAACCTCTATGAAGAAGCACATCAAAATACATGTTTAGATGGTGCAGGTTATGTTGCATTATCCTTTTTAGATTTTGATAAAGAAGATGATAGAGATGAATTGTATTCCGAACATGTTTTAAGAACGATTAGAGGTTGTTTGGATAATGGGTTTAAGTTTGAAGATATTTGTGTTTTAGTTCGAAAAAAGAGAGAAGGGGTTAGCGTTGCTCATTATTTGAGTCAACATGATGTCCCTATCGTATCATCAGAAACTTTATTGATTGGTAATTCGCCCGAAGTAAATTTTATAAATCATGTTTTAAGGCTTTTAATTCAGCCGAAGAATGATGAAGTGAAAATAGAAATCCTCAATTATTTAACAACGCTTTTTAAGGTTGAAGATAAACACGATTTCTTTGCGAAACATAAAGGCTTATCCATTGAGATGCTCTTTGAAGAATTGGAAATCTTCAATGTATTTGTTGACGGTGGCCAGTTATTGCAGTTACCTCTGTACGATTTAGCAGAGACTATTGTAAGAGGATTTAATTTGATAGAATCGTCGAATGCCTATGTTCAATTTTATTTAGATATTGTTTTAGACTTCACTCAAAAAAAAGGATCAGATATTTCAAGGTTTTTGGAATATTTCGATAAGAAAAAGGGAAGTTTGAGCATTGTATCTCCCAAAGGGCAGAATGCCGTTCAAATAATGACCATACATAAATCTAAGGGGTTAGAATTTCCTGTTGTCGTTTTTCCCTATGCCGATTTAGATATCTATCGGGAATTAGACCCTAAGGAATGGTTTAAAATAGACGAAGCGAAGTATGCTGGTTTTTCACATACCTTATTGAATTATAGTAAAGATTTTGAAAATTACGGAGCGGTGGGGCAGCAAATTTATGCCAATCATCAATCGGAATTAGAACTGGATAATATCAATTTATTATATGTGGCATTAACGCGTGCAGTTGAACAATTATATGTGATTTCAAAAAAGGATATGTCTTCAAAAGGTATCGCAAATAATAAACGATATTCCGGTTTATTAATCAACTATTTGCAGCATTTAGGATTATGGAATGACACGCAATCTGTTTATGCCTTTGGTGAGTCTGTTAAGATAAGTGAAGACTTGGGAACAACCAAAGAAACCGCATTTCAGCAAGAATTTATTTCTACAGCGAAAGAAACACTTAATATTAAGGTGGTTACAAAATCCGGGTTACTTTGGGATACAAATCAACAGGAAGCGATTGAAAAAGGAAATCTTATCCACAATATGATGGCCCTGGTGAAAACGAAGGAGGATATAGATTTTGTTATCAATGATTTTTTGCGCATGTCATTGATTACTAATGAACAAACAAACGAGTTGAAACAAACCATTGTTAAAATTGTTGAGCACCCAAAATTAATAGCGTACTTCAATTCAGAGTATACCATATATAATGAGCGGGATATTATAACTAAAGAAGGAATCATCCTAAGACCAGATCGTTTGGTAATAAACTCTAATAGAGAGGCGGTTATTATAGATTACAAAACGGGAGCAGAAGACAAGACACATTGGCAACAGTTACAATCGTATCAGGACGTACTGGAAGAGATGAAGATATCCGTAGTAAAGAAAACACTCGTATATATAGACGAAATTATTAGAGTAAAAGAACTGTAACGTTTAATTAAGATTTATTTTTAATAGTATGTAATGACTTAGAATATGCGTTGTATTCGGTAAATTAAGGGTTGATTTTTTCTTAGTTTTAAAATGAATTACATGCGTTTTTGGCAAGTAGATATTAATATAATTGAACATTTTTTCTTATTCCAAAACGGGAATCGAGGGAATATATGTACAGCTTTTAGTAGTCACATCCATTGATGTTTAGGTTAGATTATTGTTGGGTTTACTCAAAATAAAAAAAAACAAGAAATTATCTGGACTATTGATAAACAAACGGAATGTGCTATTTTTTTATATATTTGTCTTTGTTAATAAATTTTAACAACTTACATTTGTTTACAATTAACACTTAAAAATTAAACTTTTTGAATATGAAAAATCTTAGCAGATTATTATTCGCTATGTTGTTTGTATTTGTTTGCAGCAACACGAATGCGCAAGACAAAAACAACCCATGGCAAATTACTATTGGGGCAAATGCTGTAGATGCATTCCCTTCTGGTGATGGTGCTCCCTTTAGTGAAGGAATTTTTGACCAATACTTTAATGTAGGTGATCACTGGAACATTTTGCCATCGTTGTCGACTATCTCAGTGTCTAAATATGTAGGAGATGGATTTTCTTTTGGAGTTACAGGATCTATAAATAAAATCGAAAACTGGGGAGATGAGCCTGTAGATGATTTATCTTATTATGCAGCCGATGGTACTATTAAATATAACGTTGGTGAAGTATTAGATTGGAAAACCTTTGAGCCTTTTTTAGGTGTAGGTGGTGGTTACACATGGGTTGACGAAGTTGGAGCTGGATCTTTAAACGGAACTTTAGGGTTTAACGTTTGGTTTAGTGATAACATTGGTTTAACTGTGCAATCTGCATACAAGCATGTATTTGAAGATTATTTAGCTACACATTTCCAACATTCAGTAGGTATTTCTATCAAGTTTGGTGGAGCTGATTCTGATGATGATGGTATCTACGATAAAGATGATGCTTGTCCAGACGTTCCTGGTTTAGAAGCTTTCAACGGATGTCCTGATACAGATGGTGATGGTATAGAAGATAGTAAAGATTCTTGTCCTAACGAAGCTGGTTTAGCTGAACTTAATGGTTGTCCAGATTCAGATGGTGATGGTATTGCCGATAAAGATGATGCTTGTCCTACGGTTGCTGGATTAAAGAACTTAGGAGGTTGTCCAGATGCAGACGGTGATGGTGTAAAAGACGGAGACGATAAGTGTCCAAACACTGCTGGTCCTGCTGCTAACAACGGATGCCCTTGGCCAGATACTGATGGTGACGGTGTATTAGATAAAGATGATAAATGTCCAGATGTTAAAGGTACTGTTGCTAACAATGGTTGTCCAGAAGTTACTGAAGAAGTACAAAAAACATTAAATGAGTACGCTAAGACGATCTTATTCGATACAGGTAGATCTACTATCAAATCTCAGTCTGAAGAAGTATTAAGCGATATCGTTAAGATCTTAAACGAGTACCCAACAGCTACATTTACGGTAGAAGGTCACACAGATAGTACGGGTAGAGCATCAACAAACCAAAAATTATCTGAGTCTAGAGCAAAAGCTGTAAAAGATTACTTGGTATCTCATGGTGTTAACGGTTCTAGATTATCTTCTGTTGGATATGGTAAGGATAGACCAATTGCTTCTAACAAAACAAGAAAAGGTAGAGCTCAAAACAGACGTGTTGAGATCAACTTAATAAAATAAGAAACTAAATATTAGTTTTAAAATAAGTTTTATAAAAAACGCTTCGGATTTCCGAGGCGTTTTTTATTTTTAACGGTATCAATCCATTATGCTTAGATGACAACTTTTATTTTTGATGTTTTAAAAGATTTGCAACACCACACCAAGGATCTTTCCCAATTTACGTTTGTGTTGCCAAGTAAGCGAGCCGGATTGTTTCTCAAACATCAACTCTTTAAAGTTGCTAATCAAACCATTTTTTCTCCTCATATAATGAGTATTGAAGAATTTGTGGAGGAGTTGTCTCAATTAAAGAGTACGTCGAATACAGAGCTTCTATTTGAGTTTTACAGTGCTTATGTGAAGCTAACCAAACCGGAAGAGACAGATTCATTTGAATCGTTTTCCAAATGGGCGCAAATACTGCTTCAGGATTTTAACGAAATAGACCGCTATCTCATCCCTCAAAAGAACATCTTTGAATATTTAAGTGCCATTCAGGATTTAAACCACTGGTCTTTAGAAGATCATAAAACCGATTTTGTTAAAAACTACCTGTCCTTTTGGAATAAGCTTCATAGTTACTACAATGAGTTTACCGAACAGCTTATAAGTAAAAATATAGGATATCAAGGCTTAATTTATAGAGAGGCCGTTACAAATTTAGAGCCTTATATACAAAGTCACCCTAATAAGCAACACGTCTTTTTAGGTTTTAACGCATTAAACACTGCTGAGGAAACGATCATTCAGGAGTTGCTTCAAAGTAATTTAGCGAAAGTTTATTGGGATATAGACCGTGTTTTTTTGGATAACCCGAAACACGATGCGGCACTGTTTACAAGAGCTCATAAAAAGAATTGGACGTATTTTGAAAACCACCCATTTAACTGGGTAACAGCAAACTATTCTAAAGAAAAAAACATGTCTGTTTTTGGTATTCCTAAGAATATAGGTCAGGCAAAATACATAGGCACGCTTTTAAAGAATTTGCAAAAAGAGAATGAATCACTGCAAAACACAGCTGTTGTTTTAGGAGATGAAAACCTTTTGGTACCAGTGTTGAATTCACTACCATCAACCGCAGGTATGCTGAATATAACGATGGGGTTTCCTTTGAAGTCCATTCCAATAGCATCCTTATTCGATGCCCTGTTTCATTTGCATAAAACCACACCAAATAGTTTTTATTATAAGGATGTAATTAATATTATTTCGCATCAGTTTATTAGACCATTATTTTACTCTAATGGAACAGATTTGGCATCAAAAATGGTTGAAACTATTGATACAAATAATCTGGTTTATCTCACTGTAGAACGTTTAAAGCAACTAGCGAACGGTCATGACGAGTTGATTAATCTATTGTTCGCTAATTGGAATACATCTGTAGAAATCGCTTTAAAGAATTGCTCGCAGTTAATTATTCGTATTAAAAGCTTTTTAGATGAAGACAAGCCTTCAAATTTGTTGTCGTTAGAATATTTGTTTCGTTTTAATGAGCTTTTTAATGGACTGTCTCGTTTAAATAGTACCTATCACCACATTAAGGATGTTTCCACCCTTTACGGTGTTTACAGGGAGTTATTAAGCTCAGAGACCTTAGATTTTCAGGGAGAGCCGTTGCAAGGACTTCAAATTATGGGCATGTTGGAATCTCGTGTTTTAGATTTTGAAACCGTTATTATTTCTTCTGTTAACGAGGGTATTCTCCCTTCGGGGAAAACCAATAATTCGTTTATTCCGTTTGATGTTAAATTGGAAAATAAACTTCCAACCTATAAAGAAAAGGATGCCGTTTATACCTATCATTTTTACAGGCTTTTACAACGTGCTAAGAATGTATATATTCTCTATAACACCGAGGCAGATGTCTTAACAGGGGGTGAAAGAAGCCGATTTATTACCCAGCTTGAAATGGAAGGAATACATCATATAAATCATCAAATTATTGCTCCACAAGTTCCAGTAATTGAATCGGTATTAAATGTCGTAGAAAAGACACCATCTGTAGTGAACGATTTGAGATTGGTTGCAGAAAAGGGGCTTTCCCCTTCATCGTTGACCAATTATATTCGAAACCCAATGGATTTCTATTATCAGAAAATATTAAAAATAAAGGAACATGATAATGTCGAAGAGACCGTAGCTGCAAATACCCTTGGAACCGTTGTGCACAACACTCTTGAAGACTTTTATAAGCCCCTGGTTGGTGTGTTGCTATCTGTAGAAACTGTTAAGAACCTAAAAAAGGATATCGTAAAAACAGTGACCCATCATTTTAAAGACGTTTATAAAGAAGGTGATATAAGCAAGGGAAAAAACTTGATAATTTTTGAAATCGCCAAACGTTATGTGTCAAACTTTTTGGATTTAGAAATTGAAGACTTAAAGTCGGGTAATGCTATAAAAATAGTGGCTATTGAAACAGATAATAGAATAACCGTAGATATTCCAGGTCTCGATTTTCCAGTGACTTTTACTGGAAAAGTAGATCGAGTAGATGAATACAATGGAGTCACCAGAGTTATAGATTATAAAACCGGACGGGTAGATCAGGGCAGTGTTGAGGTGGTCGATTGGGATGCTATCACTACAGATTACTCGAAATACAGTAAGAGCTTTCAGGTGCTTACCTATGTGTATATGATGCATCTGTCTGGAGACATACAACTTCCTGTTGAGGCAGGAATTATATCTTTTAAAAACCTAAAAAAAGGCGTTTTAAAATTTTCTAAGAAAGACAAGCCTGGTGCATATGCAAAGAAGGATAGTTTAATTACTCAAGACACTATAGATCATTTTAGTAAAGAACTAAAACAGCTTGTCATAGAAATTTGTAACCCCAATGTTCCATTTACAGAAAAAGAAGTACCATGATTCATAAAGAAAGTATAGTTATAGACGGCAAGCATGAACGTCCAATTTTAATTGATATCACGCAGGATACATCGCGAACAGAAAAGCCCATTGTTATTTTTTGTCATGGGTATAAAGGATTTAAAGATTGGGGAGCCTGGAATCTTATGGCTAATGCATTTGCCGAAGCCGGATTTTATTTTATAAAATTTAATTTTTCTCATAATGGAGGGACTATGGAGCAACCCATTGACTTTCCAGATTTGGAAGCCTTTGGGAATAATAATTACACTAAAGAATTGAATGATTTAGAGTCTGTAATCGATTGGGTTTTTGATTATGAGGGTTTAAAAGATTTTGGAGACATCAATACTCTCAGCTTGATTGGCCATAGTCGCGGTGGTGGAATCGTATGTATTAAAGCCGAAGAAGATTCTCGAATAAAAAACATAATAAGCTTGGCTGGCGTATGCGATTTTGGGAAAAGAACAGCTACTGTTGGTGATCTGGAGTCCTGGAAAGAGGAAGGTGTAAAATATGTACTTAACGGCAGAACAAAACAACAAATGCCACACTATTATCAGTTCTATGAAGATTTTATAAATAATGAAGAACGCCTTACTATTAAAAGAGCAGTGTTAAATTTAAAAATTCCATATTTAGTTATACACGGAACAGGAGATACCAGTGTTTTTATTGATGAGGCCGAAAGCCTTCACCAATGGAGCCATAAGAGCTCCTTGAAAATAATTGATGATGCGAATCATGTTTTTGGAAGCTCACACCCCTGGAATAAAAATGAGATGCCTAAGCATTTAAAAGAAGCAACTTTGGAAATATTTTCTTTTTTAAGTGATTCTTAAAAAGGAGACTGTCCACAATGTTTTATTCATAATGAAGATGATCTTACCATCAGTTTTCTAAAACAGCTTTTAGAAACATAAAAGTCACGTCAATTTCATTAATATTCAATGTTGTACATTGTCAACCAGTTATTTAATAAGTTATAATAGGTTCAATATAAAACGTATACTTCATAGGCTCTGGAAAAACTAAGTACGCTTGATAAGGTAACATTCCCCAACTGGTATCACCACCAACGCCCATTTGTTTATAGTCAATATTTAAATTTATGTGGTTTTTAGGAATTAAATCTATAGTGTGTTTATTCGTTTTTGAAGGCTCAAAATCTTCATTGTTGAATTGATTTATATTAAAATTAAGGTGCTGTTGACTATAAAACCTAAATCCGTTTTCTTGCGCGTTCTTTACCTCTAGCCAGCGCACATCTGTTCTATATCCGTTTTCTTGAGGTCTCACATAAGGTACATAAAAGTCCTTTTTAGCATTTGCCTTATAGACCCCTAAAAAAGCGGCTTCTTTACGGTCTGGATAGTTTTCATGTGGGCCTCTTCCATAATAACTAACATGATCTATATTTTCAATTAATTTAAGATTCATCCCCACTCGAGGTATTAATACTTTACCTCCTGTTCTTTCTAAAACATATTGCGTTTTAATTTTTCCAGCTCCATCAATGGTATAGTTAATAAAGAAATTAGCAATGTCCTTATTTGTTTTTTTAACACTTACCATAATCTTGTTATTTGGTAGTGTTTTCCAACCAATGCGATTAAGTGTTAATTTAGATTCAATGTCTTTCCACTTACTAGACTTTTTAGGCAAACTGGACCCTAAGTCATTATCAATTGGTGCTCTCCAGGTGTTTAAGGTGAGTGGAGATTTCATCCAGTTTTCCCCATTGACCTCATATGAAATTAGGGTTCCACTTGATTTATCAAAAGTAATTAAGATGTTTGTTCCACATGTAATCTTTATGCGTTCTGCTGTTTCACTGGTACTTATTTTTTCATCGGTACTGCTCGCATTTAGAAAAGAAGACTGTGATGGCCTAATTATAAATTGATCTTTTGCCACCTCATGCCCTGCTTCTAAAAGACCCATTGGCGCCTTTAGCTTCCAGTAAAAATTAACGATGTATTCTTTGTTAGACTTTAATTCTGGTAAATCCGCTTTTAGATTTATGGTTTGTTTAGATAAAGGTGCACCATTCAAAGACAAGTTTCCTGTCTTTATTTGATAACCATCTTCTAAGACGTCCCATTGTAAATTAAATGTTGAAAGATTCGTGAAAAAGTGTTCGTTATAGACCTCAAAAGCTAAATCTTGAGATTTTAACTGGTTTATATGGATATTTTGGTACTGTTTTTTAACTTCCCATAAGGCAGGCTGAATGGTTCGATCTGGAAACACGAGCCCATTTAAACAAAATGCACCTGAGTGACGTTTTCCCTCTGGTTCAAAATCACCACCATATCCCCAATACTCCTGTCCTTTTTCATTTTTTATAGTAATACCCTGGTCTACCCAATCCCAAATAAAGCCGCCTTGTACTCTGGGTTCTTCTCTAACAAAGTCCCATAATTCTTTTAGGTTTCCTGTACTGTTACCCATAGAATGTGCGTATTCTACCCATATAAATGGCCTGTTTGGGTTAGCTGGTAAGTGTTCTTTTTTAATGTCAACTATGGGCGCATACATATAGCCAATAATATCGGTATGTCGAACATGATCAAAATCGGGGTCTACCTCGGCGCGGTCATAAGACACCAAACGCGAATCGTCCATGTTTTTTAACCAGGCATAGCTATCTATAAATGGGGTTCCGGTGCCTGCTTCATTACCCATAGACCAAATGATTACCGATGGATTGTTTTTATCTCTATAAAACAAGCGTTGAATACGATCTGTAATGGCGTGATAATAATTAGGATCTCTGGTGACTTCATTCTGGATCCACCCATAACCGTGGGCTTCAACATTGGCTTCGTCAATAACATACAGCCCATACGTATTGCAGAGCTTATACCAATAAGGGTCATCTGGATAATGAGACGTTCTAACGGCGTTAATATTAAAGGCCTTCATAAGCTCAATATCTTTTAACATCATCTCTTTGGTCATAACATGTCCTAATTTAGGATCGTGCTCATGACGATTAACCCCTTTTAGTAAAACAGGCTGTCCATTGACCAATAATTGTCCGTTTTCAAGCGTCACTCTTCTAAAGCCTATTTGGTGCGATACGCTTTCTAACAACTTACCCGAACCGTCTTTAAGAGATATATTAAGTGTATATAAATTGGGGGTTTCAGCAGACCAGGTTTTTACCTTATCTAATGTCGTTTTAAAGTTTAGTTTTTTTTCAGCTTCTTTTTTTATAGCAAAATTTTGGATTGAACTATAAACGACGTTGTTCGCATCATATAATTTCACAGAAATAGTACCAGCTTGTTTGGATTCAAAATTTTTAAGATCGATGGATAGGTCAAGCAGGCCGTTTGTTAGTGAACTGTCTAACGTTGATTTTGCGAAAAAATCATGAATCATGACTTGTGGTCTGGCATGTAAAAAAACATCTCTTTCGATACCTGCTAAACGCCAAAAGTCGATATCTTCAATATAGCTTGCATCTGTAAATTGATAAACCTCAACAGCGACCTCATTTTCTCCTTGTCTCAGGAATGACGTAATATTGAACTCAGCAGGCAATTTGCTGCCTTGACTATACCCCACCTTTTTTCCATTAATCCATAAATAAAACGCACATTTTACAGCTCCGAAATGAATAAAGATTTCTTTGTTTTTCCAGGAATCATCTATGGTAAACACTCTTTTATACTGCCCTACAGGGTTGTAATCATGTGGGACAAAAGGTTTATTCTTTGGAAAAGGATAGGTGATGTTAGCATAAAACGGGTAACCATATTGGTGCATTTCCCAATTTGAAGGCACAGGAATTTTATCCGTTAAGTCCTTATTATTTAGCTCATAAAACGTTTTTGATCTTTTATCTGGATTTTCACTCCATTTAAATTGCCAAATTCCGTTTAAAGACTTATAATGACCTGAATTTAAATGATCTTCAAGGGAGGCTTCTTCAGAATCATAAGAAATAAAATACGTATGAGGCGTTTCTTTATTTATACCTATGACTTTTGGGTTTTCCCAGTCTAAATCTTGAGAAAAAGAGGATAATCCAATACACAACAACAGAACTCGGATACTATACTTCATTTGGCTTTTTTTAATGAACGGATTTAAACGTTTTCGCTTCAAACAAAACGATTTAAACCATTAGAGTGATACCTATTCACAAATATAATTGTTTACACAAAAACTAGTATGTGCAAGCTATATTTATTTGACCTTTAAATTTTTAGTTCATGAACGCATCTTGGCTTTTTATATGGATTGATAGCTTTGACTTTTATAAGGTGCAGGTCAATGGTTAGTTTATTCGAATCGTCAGTTTCTATGTCTTTATAAGGGTTAAGGCGTAACTTACAGTCGCTGCACGAGGGTGTTTTTTTGACCGAAGACATGATAATGGGTTATTCATTAACTCATTTTTAGCTGGAAAGACAGGAGCTACAAATACCACTGATGGTATAGCTTATTTTTTGGACTAAAAATTTTTCTAAAACCTGAATTTTTGGAATTTTAACATCACTCAGACAGTAGGTTTGCGAGCATTCATTACAGATAATGTGAACATGTTCATCGGTATGTGTTTCTTCTGGGCATTCGTGACTGCATAAGGCATATCTTATGCCATGACTATCTTCTGAAGCTTTATGCAATATACCATGTTCTTCAAAAGAACTTAACGTTCTATAGATAGTAACCCGATCATGAGTTATGTTCATATGAGAAATAACTTCCTTAGCCGATAACGCATAGTTATGGGTCATAAATATTTTAAGCATCTCAATACGTGCAGAGGTCTTTTTTAATGTATGAGACTCGAGCAGTTCTTCTATATGTTTTTGTGTATTCATGAATCATTAGAATTCGAAAAAACTTTAAAAAACAAGGGTTATAACGGCCTACATTTTTAATCGTTTTTCAGGTTAAACCCACTTCTCAAAGATACTTATTTTATTAGAAAAAGAGATGTTAAAGCTTTGATTATTACGATATGTTTTACTATTTGGAGCGGTTTTGAAATGAATCATAATTACAACCCCGTAGTAAATGCTTTAAACGGAAATTAAGCTGATTTTATATCAATAAAAAAGCAGTTACAAATTTGTAACTGCTTTATGGTTATGTGGAGAAGATCGGATTCGAACCGACGACCTCTTGACTGCCAGTTACTAAAAGTAATATTTCTTTTTTTAATAAATGATTTCAAATAGCCTATAAACACTAGGGTTTTTAAGAAGTTATATTTTATATGTTTTCAGATGATAACTTATAATATACTTAAATGTTTGACCTATGTTTGACCCAATGTCAAACATTTACAACTCCCTCCATATTCCTTCCTTACAATGAGTAAGCTCTATTAACTTAGTTTGCTTTTCTATTCTACCTCTTAATGATAAACCATTTTTTACTTCATGGAACTCTTCAAACTGAGATTCTCCTTGCTCTAAAAAAAGTTCTACTTGAAATAAAACATCCAAGTGAAAGTATAAAAAGACATCCACCACTTCAAACCCCAAGACTCTTTTTATATCTCCTTTAACATATCTAAACATATCATAAGTTTCAGTAGAGTCTTCCGGTTCTAAATCAAACTCCCAGTTCTCATAATGCATCCCAATTTGAAATGGTATAAAATCTAGTTTCATAATGTTTGGGTATAAAAAAACCACCTATGTTAAGGTGGTTCTGTAATCATGCTATTAATAAACTATTTATTTAAAATCTGATAAATAGTATGTTCCTTGATAATGCCAGTCTAATGCATTAAACTCCCATTCTATTCCATTAATCTTTACATAGCCTTTTATCTTTTTTTGACTGCCTTGGATTTCTAAAGAAAAATGGTTTGCATATTCAGGTAAACTAAAAGATACTTGACTTTTATCCTTATATTCTTTTACATCTTTTGCATCAAAGAAAGCTTCTTTGTCTATGGGTACTATCTTCATATAAGATGCCTTTCCTTCTGTTAAAACTATTTCCACTAATGAACTGTTGCTATTATCATCATCTTTTGAACATGAAGATAGTACTAATGCTAATAATAAAATGGATACCTTAACTATGTTTTTCATTGTCTTAAATGTTAAATTGATTTGTAATTATATGATGTATATCACTGTTTGGTTAGTTTAGAAACCTTAGACTCATAATCCTCCTTGTTCATTATTCCTGCCTTATATGCTCTTTCGTATTGCTGTAAGGAAGTATTCCTATGTTCTTCTTGTTGTATAAGCTTCAACAGTTCTTCAAATTCATTGGAGTATGCTCTTTTAATCTTCATTAAGGGTATGTCATACTCATGTCCTATGGCAATAGAATTATTTGATTTACGTACGTCAGAAGTTAATTCTTTTAGTGATGATATCTTTTCTTTTGTACTATTTGCTAACTCTTTAAATAATGGTTTGCTGGTACTTGGAACTTTGTATATTGTTTTGCCCAATGCCAAAGCTACAAGGCTTGCATGAGACTCAAGTATTCCAAGTATAAACCATAGAGTGTAGTTCCTGTTTTGTTCCTTAGCCCTATTAGCTACATATAGAGCCATGATTAACTTAATAATACTAAGAATGGCATACATTAAGGATGACCCCATTTGAATGTCAAAGGAGTGTTCTAAAATCAACAACAGGACAGTAATTAAAAGAAAAAGGCTTATTGAAGTATAAATGAGACCATTTGTATTTTGAAAAAGCTTTCTTTCCTTATTACCTCTTTCTATATAAGCAATACCTGTAAATAATACAGATACAATAGATATAAAGACTAGTGTTGTAATGATTATAGTAATAATTGATTTTAATTCCATGGTGTATAAAATTTAATTGTTTGGTGTTGATTTGATTATATAAGGTTCACCAATACTTACCTAGTCACCCATCACAAAACTATCATATATGATATGTGTCAGGACAAATATAAACTTTTTCTTCACCTGGACAATCAAATATGATAGGATGGAAAAAGAATTTGTTCTTAAAAAGATAGGTGCGAAGATTAAAGAGGTAAGGATTAGCAAGGGTTTATCTCAGGTTGAGCTTGTTGCTAGAATGGAAATAAGTACTGACCCTAACAATATATCCAGACTTGAAGCTGGCAGAAGCAACTTAACCATGTTTACGTTATATAGGTTAAGTAAAGCCTTAGAAGTCCCTATGAAGGATTTGATAGATGTAGACTTAACCCGTAACTAATTTTAGCTATTAAGCAGTTACTGTATTAAATTACCCTATTACATTAGGTTAGTTAAATAATCTGTCCATTCCCTATAGTTTACATATTACAATCCAATAAACTTAACTCATTTTGGCTATATTAATATGTAGTTACGCTTTTACATTAGTGCAATAAAGGAGTCTATAATACATTTATGAGTTATCACACATTCACTCCAATATCCAACAGTCTAACAATAACTATATCCATCCTTTAAGATATTACACTAAAAGTACATCCAACAACTACAGCAAAAGCATTTCATCTTTAAAGCTGTAATACCCATCTTTTGAGATAATCAAATGGTCTAATAGATTCAAATCAACTAGTTCACAAGCCAACTTAAGTTTTGAGGTTATACTCTTATCTGCTCTGCTTGGTTTCAAGTTACCTGAAGGGTGGTTGTGGATTAAGATTATACTGTGTGCATTACATTTTAGTGCTACTGCTAAAACCATTTTAACATCTACATGAACACATGCTGTACCTCCTTTAAATAATTCATGTAAACCTAGTACTACATTAGCTTTGTTGAGCAGTAATATCTTAAATTCTTCTTGGTATTCTATGGTATCCATATTCCAATGAGACAAGGCTACATTATAAGCAGTTCCACTACTGGATATTTTAATTTTCTTCTTATTAGTGTTTGAATAAAACACTTTTATTTCTGAGGCTTTCATAATTAAAAAATTAAAATCCGTCCATTTTCTGTTTCATATAAATATATACTAGCAAAAAGTGGACGGATTGGATTAATACTAAATAGATTGTTCTGCTAATTGTGAAACTCCATTTTGAGAAAATGTAGAAGTGTCTGCCATTAACTGGTCTATTACTTCATCTTGTTTATTAGCTTCTTCATATTCTGGAACAAATACCCATCTATGATTTAAGGTAAGTTCCTCTCCTGTTTCTTTGACCACGTAATTGTATGGTTCAACTTCTTTCTTTTCTATTGTACCAGGAATTTCAGAACCAATTAATGCTTTACATGTTTGCTCATCAAATGTACTCGTTACATAAGCCTTTTTTGCTGTGGCGTAATATTGACCTGTCTTACTCAATGACATCTCAACACCACCTTGTAATTCTAAAATAAAGAAAGGTGTACCATCTTCTTTTTCTCTTTCTTTATAGCCTATAATTCTAACCATAATTTCTAATTTTTGAGTTGTGAAATAACCTAACTAACTATTCTAATAGAATATCATTACAACTATCACCTTGAATGAAATGCTATTAAAATAAAATCAGGTACAAATGGAATTCATCTGCACAAATTGGTGAGGGTATTTAGTGCGTCTGTTTGTTCAGAGTTTGAGTGAGGGGTTGGTTTACTTACTAAGCTCAATAAATATCTTATGTGTTCTAGTTAGAAATAAACTCTACAGATTAGTATGAAAATTAGTTGATGCTTTCAAATTGTCACAAAGAAAAATTTCCTTTAAAAATCAACTTAATATATATTCCCTCAAAAAAACAAATTCTCCCTCAGAAAGGGGTGGGGTATCCTACTTTTTCAATTGAATGGGGATACTTTATATAAAGGTAGGCTATACACACTTAATATTAAATTTTAATTTTTATAAGAAAAAAAACATATATTTATGAGATTTTTCTTAAAAGAAGAAACCATATTAATCTTTGAGAAATAATTTTTTAAAGAATAATTAATCATAAACCAACCATTATGAAAAACATTATATTAACGCTACTTATAACTTTATCCTTTATTGGATTACAAGCACAAGAAGTTACTAGAAGTCTATTACATTTAGGAAATAAATTTGAGGTAAAAATAGAACACTCAAAAAACAATTTGTTTATGGTGTATATTACCAATACAACAAATGATGGTTCGGCGAAAAACAAAAGTATTTCTAATACTTTCACAGAAGCAGAATTTCAAAAATGGGTAGCCAAAGAGTTTGATAAACTTATAAAAAACTATACGTTTAGTACAAAAACAATTCAAAGTTTACAGCTATCTAAAGAACAAGTGAATGAGTTAGATAAAATAACTGATGATATTTATAAAAATTTTACACCAGTAAAAGATACTCTAGTAGTACGTTTTAAAAAAGATGTAGAATATGGTTCTTTTAATGATTTCAAAATTAAGATAGATAATGGAGATTATAAAAAAGGAAAAAACTCTTATTACTTAATAGATAAAAAAGACTCTAAATATTACATAAATATTGATACATTAAACTTCACAAACGAAAAAGAGTTTTTCGAACAATTAAATATTGCTACTTCCAAAGATACTGCTAAAATTTATAAACATTTATATCCCAAGGAAGAGTTGAAAAAAGCGGTAAACAAAGAATTTTCAAAAGTGAATTTTCAAAAAACTGCAGCATTACACAAAGGTTCATTTAAAAATGATGGTTTTCAGTTTATAGGAAATTATAGTGCAGAAGATGCCACAAAAGTCGTCTATGCTACTGAGATTTTACAGGAAGCAAAAAACAAATTCTTTACCCTACGTTTTTGTAGCAATAAAGAAGATACAGCTTGTATAAACACTATAAAATTAGATTTTGATGTAAGCAAAGAAAAGTTAAAAAGTGTTATTAATGAATCATTAAATCCAGATATAACAGAAGAGGAACATATTGTTTTATATTTAAAATGCCAAACATTAAACAATGATGTGTATGATAAAGTAATAAAAGCACCTGTACAAAAAGAAGTAGACTCTCTTATCAATCTTATAGAAAATGAGCGTACTAAATATTCTGGAATCCTAAAATTAAATAGCGAGGCTAAAATCTATAAAAAGCCTAAAACAGAGAATTTTACATTAATAAGTATAGAAGATACTAATAAGAAATTTATACCCGCTTATGCGTCTGTTCGTTTTTTTAACAAAAGAGCCAACAATATTGTTTTGGTGGGTAATGTTGTAGATTCATCTGGAGAGGTAATACAAGAACAGGTTTCTGTGAACTTTCAATGGAGTATTCCTATACGTAGTTTTAATAGTAATTTAAATAGCATTAGCATTGTAGATTCTAAGGGCAAAACCATTGGGCACATAAACTACAATGAAGTGTTTCAATATTACCCTTACGAAGAAAAATTCAACTATGCTGTTAAAAACAAAGAGTATAGAGTTACAGCCAATGATAGTGTAAAAATAGAACAACGTAAACTAGCAAATTACTTTAATCCCATTATTTTTTCTGACTTTTTAGGATTAACCCCAGGTTCAGAAAATGGGTTACTATTTGCAGAAGGAAGAGTAAACATTCCAATGTGGATTTTTAACGTTAGAAAAACTTCTTTCTTTACAGCACTACGTGCGGATATAAACCTTTCTTTATACAATGGTTTTAATGATACCTCTAGAGCAATCACAAAAACGAGCACAACAGCAATTAACTTAGCAAATCCTGTTGATGTTAATTTGTTTGACCATGTAAAATTTGCTAATGTAATGGCAGGCATTTCTTTAGACGTTTTTAATTTAGAATTAAAAGGGTTAAGTACGGACATCAGTTTAGGTGGAGGTGTGCGTTATTATAGAGCCGCATTAAATCATACACAAACAAATACAACGGGTGCAGATATTATTACAACAGACCAATTAAATGCTTTGGCTCCAGAGTTAAATATTAATTTTCAAATACGTCCACAAACTAATTTTGGTGCAGATTTAAATCTTTCATATAGTTGGTTGAATGCAAGAGGTTCTAGAAACGATACTCCTATAAATATTTTAGGAGACACAAAAGACAAACGTATGTTTCGTCTAAACCTAGATATTTTCTCTAAAATAAACCCAGATAATTCTAATGGTGGGGTATATGGTAGAATAGGAGGTTTTTATAGCATAGCTTCTAAAGACTTTTACCCTCAAATTATGGTGGGTTATGCTACCAATTTATCGTCTTTTGTAAATAAATTTAAGAAGTAATAAAAAATCTAAAACAAATATTTCATTGAAAAAACATTTAGTATACCCTCTCTATTTTTTAGCATTAAGCCATAGTATTTTTAACAATTATACTGACACGGCTTTTTAATATAATAAATCACTATGTGGAAAGACAGCGAAACAGATATTGACTTATTAGACTTTGACTATTTAATAAGTATGACAAAAAACATCATAGAAAATGATGAACTTACCCCCAGCAGTTTAAGAAGAAATAGAAAACCTAACATAATTTTGATGTACTAAAAACAATATGCATGCTGGATTTAAATTATTTTGAAATTCAAATATCTTGTCCTAAATGCAAGTATACTATTGATATATACCTTATTGATGTTAAAAATGAAGATGTAGTCTTTTGTCACAACTGTAAAGCATCAATCCAATTAAAAGATAGTGACGCTTCATCCTATAAAGGAATTAAAGAAATCAATAATACTTTTAATGAATTGAAAAATACACTAAAAAAACTAGGAAAATAAAATGTATTATAATCATAATTTGAGAACTGAGCTACAGGAATGGAAAAGTAGACTAGTGAGAGCTGATTTTAATCTGTTTGGAAATCAATTAAAGTTCTTTTTTGATTTTATAGAAAATAATAAGCTTTTATACGGATTGCTAAAAGAGGCTAATCATAAATATAAGTTTGAAAAAACTTTTTTTGACAATTTGGATAAAAGTGAAGGGTATTTTGATGTTGAATTTAAAAGCCCTGCTGAACAAGCTGCCTACTCCTATCAATTAATTCAACATTGCGTTTCTATTGTAGGTTTTTCTAAAATAAATCAAAACTATTATTATGGAATAGGTGAATATAATGCTCAAGAAATTGTTATAATTGAAAATATAATTACACCTATTATTTATTTTTTTCACGATGTACTGAACAAATCTAACTCAACAACTTATTTATTGGAAAAGTACAAAAGAAGAGTAGAATGGTTTACCAAGAGCAGTCTAATTGACAAATATAAATGTGCTACCAAGAATTATGAAGATATTTTAGAAGAAGATTTAAAACTATTTCTTTTTGACCAAGGAATAGATTATCCTTTTTCCACTCCTAAGTCTGCTTCTGGAAGAGCAGATATAATAGGTGCAATTGATACTGAAAATCCATTAATTATTGAAATTAAAATACTAGACAAAGAAAAGAACTATGGATTAGAAAGGGTAAAATCTGGATTTCATCAAATTGTAAATTACACTAATGACTATAATAAAGATGATGGCTACTTAGTGATATTTAATTTTGATAAAGTTAAGTATGACTTTAAACTTGACAACATCAATTCATTTCCTCCTATGTTAACACTAAACAACAAAACTTATTATTTCATAATAATTAATATGTATGACAAAGAAACTGCAAGTAAATTAGGTCGTATTGAGAAAATTGAAATTTCGGAAGGTCAATTATTAAAAAGTAATTAATAAGGAAAGTATAATTACATCCAATCTAATTTACTATGTAGTTTATATGGTTTTACAATGATGAGATTACAATTATTATCACAAAACAAACTCTATGAAAATATCATATGTGAAAATTGAAAACTATAGAAATTTTCAAAATTTCGAAATAACACTACCTAAATTGTCTATTCTCATTGGTGAAAATGACTCAGGTAAAAGTAATTTCATAAATGCCCTAAAACTACCTCTTTCTGGTAATGAATTTGAGTTTGGTTCTAGAAGGTTATACCCTTCTGATTTCAATACAAATACTATAAAAAAATTCTATAATGACTTTCCTAGCTCTGTAGAAAAGAATACAATTATTCCAATAATAAAAGTAACTATAAGATTTGATGAGATTAATGATGAGGATAACTATGCTAAGGCAATAGTGGGGAAATGGATAACAGAACTTGAAGGAGAGGATATTTATGAAATACAATATGTCTTTAAACCCAAAAATAATGATGAATTTATAGAATACATTGAGCTTCAATTGAAAGAAAAAACTAAAAACGAAGAGCCTGTATTGCCAACAGAACTTTATGAATACGCTGTTGTATCAACTAATAATAGAAAATCAATCTCATTTCATGAATTAAAACATATATCAATAAATATAATTAATGCAGAAAGAGATGACTTCTCCGTATCCAATACAATGAAGTCAAATAGTGTATTGGCAAAACTTTTAGAGAAAGAATTAAATGAGCAAGAGAAATCTCAGATTCACAATGCATATAAGAAGTTTTTTCAAGAAATAAAGAATCAAGATAACTTTAGTAAAATTTTCAAAAAAGATGAAAGTTTTAAAAACATTGATGACCTAATAGATAATATAGATTGTATTCCTAATCTAGCAAACTTGAAAAATATTCTCTCTAATATAACTTTAGGTTATGGAAATGAATTTCTTTACCAAAAAGGATTAGGTGTTAGGAATTTAATTTTCATTTTACTTTTTTTTCAACATTATAAAAACAAGGAAGAAAACTTTAATTTGAACTGTATTGAAGAACCAGAATCTCATCTAAGCACAAATAATCTTAATTTAATTTTAGATTATATAATGAAGACTAACAGTAAATTAAATGATTCTAGCTTATCTCAAACTATAATTACTACTCATAAACCAGAAGTAATTAATAAGTTAAAATTCAACAATGTCATTGCTTTAAGTAATAATAAAGCTATTTCTTTTCAAGATATAGACAAAGATTTAGTTAGCTATTTAGCAAAAAGACCAAACTTTGATATTCTAAAACTCCTCTTTTCTAATAAGATAATACTTGTAGAAGGAACTACAGAGGAAATGTTGATAAATACTTATCTTGACATTGAAAAGGATAGTCTCTATAATATAGATGTACTAAGTATAGGTCATAAAGGGTTTAGGAAATTTCTAGATGTTTGGCTAAAATTAAACGAAAAAAACCTAAACAAAAAAATAGGTATAATTAGAGATTTTGACAACCAACCTAATGCTAAAAATGAGCATGACAAATATCACAATGCCAATACAATTTATGTGAGCACCAGTAGTTTGTATACTTTAGAAGATGATTTAGTAAATACTGACAAAAATTACGAACAAATATCAAAACATTTTGAGCTTGGAGATTCAAATGCTGATGAAGTATCTAAATACATGAAAGATAATAAAGCAGAAAGTATGCTCTCACTTTGTAATGCTATTTTAAATAAAGACATTACAATCAAACTTTCAAAACATATTTCTAATGTTATTAAGTTTTTAAAATGATTGAAATTCAAGTTGCTGGTGCAGGAGCAGGAAAAACATATAGTCTCGCAGAAAGATTAAGTCAACTAGAAATTAATGCAAAAGACAATAAGTTAATATATGCCATAACATATACTAATTCAGCAAAAAATAAAATCAAAAATACTCTAATTGATTTAAAGGGCTTTAACCATCAAAATATTATTGTTGAAACTATCCATAGTTTTCTGTTAAATGAAATTATTTACCCTTATAGTTCTTATATATTGAATGAAATTTATACAAAATCTGTTTCATTTCCTTTACCTGTTAAACCACAATTCAAAAATTTTAAGAAAAAACAATTAAGAGAATACGAGATTATACATAACGAAGATGTATTCAAAAAATCAAAAATTATTATTGATGTAACCAATAGCAAACATTCAAACCGTAATAAACGTAGAAAAGTAAATAAAGTTATTGAGTTGATTAAATCTAGAGTTCAAAATATTTTTATTGATGAAGTTCAAGACTTAGATGAAGACACTATTAAGGTTTTTGATGTTTTGGGTAATGCAGGTTTAAACATTTATATGGTTGGTGACCCTAAACAAGCAATTAAATTTAACAGAGCTTTTAGTGATTATATTAATCAATGTATTGAAAAAAAATCTAAAGAATATAATATACTTAAACCAATAAATAATACAAGAAGAGTTCCAAGTAGTATACTTTCTATATCTAATCTATTTTGTCCGGAAGGACAAATACAATCAAACATTTTCAAAAAAACTGGTTCTGTTTCTTACTGTTTTGGAAATAAAGAACAATTAAACAACATAAGCTCTAATTTTTTAAATAAGCAATCTTTAATATACATTGAGAAATCCCATGAAAGTTATCTAACCAAAAAAAATAATAGCACTTTGCATTTACCTGTTACTTTAGAAGATAAAATAAGGAACCTTAAAAAATTTAGACATTTAGATTCAGGCTTATTTTTAGAATCAATTTTATTAGAAATAAAAAGAAAATCTATAATACTTTCTCCTAAAGCAATTATTAGTGAAATGACATCCAAGTATGAAATAGACTTGAGTAAGCCTGAATATGCCGAATTAATTCAAAATTTAGAAAAATTCAAAAGTTTGGAAGAATATGAAATTGTATCAAGTATAGATTCTGTAAAAGGCTTAGAGTCTGATTTATGTGTTTTTATTCTAAATGAGAATATGTTCAATTACCTTTTCAAAAAAATCACTAAAGCAAAGTACCATAATAAAATTTGGAATAAATTATATGTCGCTCTAACCAGAACTTCGAATGAATTAATATTCTTTATAGATATGAATTTGTTTTCAAAAACTAACTTATCAGAAATTGAAGCTTCCTTTGCATCTCTTGAAATATCAAAATTAGATTTAGAAAATACACCCACTTAATAGCGGGTGTACCAATCAACTCAAAAACCAATGGTTGTTATAACCACCATTAAGAGTTTGTGCTCGTCCATTTGTCAATTCAACAGCATTTACATTTCTATCTAAAAAAATGCTACTTGAAAAAAGAGATAATTTTCTCAGCTAGTGAATCATCCAATCCCGTATTGAAGTTAGTTTGAAAAAAATAAGGTTTTTGACTTTCTAAAAAATCATCTTCATCATCTAATATGGCATATTTAATTGATGACTTGAACTTATTTCTATTATCATCTAACCATTCTTGAATTTCAAGCCCTCTAGGTATTGGATTTTCCATATCATATGAAGACGAAATAGGAGTTTTTCCATAGATTTTACCCTTAAACCCAACTGCATAGAATATATTTTGCAACTCTTGTAAATCTCTTAGTAATCTCCAAGATGAAGAAATAATAATTCTAGCTTCAGTTTCATTAACTATTTTATTTAAATACTCTATACAAACAGGGTCAAAATATCTTTTTATTGACTTGTCAAGAGCTTTACAACTATTTGAATTATACCATTGCGTGCTATTTAAAACACCATCTATGTCAAGAAACAAAATATTTATAATAAAATTCTCACTGAGACTAAACAATATTTCCAACTCCATTTTGGCTGAAATTTTTGGGATGAATTAGTTTTTCGAGTTGCTCTTTCTTGTTAATAAATTGAGCCTGTAAGCTCTGTTGAAAAGAGGCATGTTCTTTATAAATTTCGGATAACTCTGAAATGGATAATGCGTTGTTTATCTTTTCTAGCACTTCTTCACTTGTAACTGGTTTTGCATGGCACCATTTCAAGAGTTTTTCACCTGTTTTAGTAGTAATTACGAATTCCTGTGAAGAAGAAAACAGATTAGTTCTGTCTTTAGAAACCTTACATTTATGTTGGTTGTTTACTAGTTCAAAATTTACAATTAGTTCGTACTCATACCCCTGTCTAGTTATTTCCTTTGTACCATGCTTAACAACTTCCATTCTTCCATTACTTCCAACATTTAAGGAGTAATCTACTTTTCTTCTTGTAGTAGTTATAATATGACAACTAGATTGTAATACCCTGTCTATAAATGCTTGGTGTCTTGCACCTACTTTACTCCAATCTTGAAACTTTGAGCCTAATTTTGCATGGATATCTAAACAGCCTCCTTTACCATTCCACTCTTGGCTTATACTGTCTATAATTATAACTTCTATATTTTCTGATTTTTCACAGACTTCAATAGCCTCTATGTAATGTTCTGGACTGTAAGGGGCTTTTAAGTCTAAGACATTAAAATTACCTAAGTTTGAATATAAAGATGCACTACTATTTTCTGTATCTATTACAGCTATTTTACTCCAATCTTGTGTTATTCCATAAGCTAATAGTAAAGCACTATAAGTCTTACCAAATCCACTAGCTCCGGATATTCCTAACCTGAGCTTTACATTTTGTCTTTTACTTTGTTTTAAGTTCATAATTTATTTTTATTAAGATTAATATTTACCTGAAATATGTATTCAGATTAAACTGAAAAAGCATCTTACCCAGGTAGTAAAATGCTTTTTTTGATGTGTTTTTTAAGAAATGGCTATTAGCTATAAAATGCTTTCAAGCCCTATATTTGTTGAGTTTAAGAGCTTCTATGTCAAGAAAAAATAGTAGCTTTGTGCATCTTTACAGCTACAAAAACTACTACTAAAGTAGTCCTCGTCCAGAGTTCCTGCGTTGTAAAATCCAAAGATTTTTCCAGGATGGGAAGATTTAAAAAGAAACCCTATTAGTTTCACTATAAATCCATTAGTTTTCTATTCTCTTTATCTAAGGTTTCATTGTCAAAATCCTTTAAATAAGACATTGTAATGTTTACATCTGCATGACCCATCATTTCAGATATTTTTTCAATTGGTGTTCCGCTCATTTTTAGAATAGTGGCAAAACTATGTCTAGCAACATATGAGGTTAAAGGCTTTTCAATATTAGCCAACTCCCCAAGTTCTTTGAGTCTTTTATTATACTTACTAAGCACTTTACACTTTCTATAATGTATTTGCTGGGCATTTAACCCCTCTTTTAATAGTATAGGAAAAACAAATTGAGTATGTCTGTTCTGGCTTTTATAATAGTCCAATATAGCTTGAGCTTTGTCAATAATTTCAAGGTTAAATTTTCCTTTAGTTTTAGACCTCGTATATTGCATTCTACCATTTTGGATATTAGACCACTTTAAAAGCATCATATCTTGAAAATTCATCCCTCTTGTGTAAATAGAGAACATAAAGTAATTATGAGTTTCTATTAAGTGTGGATGTTCATTTAAGTCAATATCCCTAATGCTTCTAAACTCCTCTATGGTTAAAGCTCTTTTAACAGGCTTAGATTTTAGCTTAGATATTTTATAATCTCTAAAAGGATAAATCTCTTGAGGTATCAACTTTCTTGTGATAGCCTTATTAATAATAGACCTCAGCTCTCTCATTTTAAAAGCAATACCACCATTCTGATTACCATTCATTCTCAGGAAAGCCTCATATTTTTCTAAAAATTCTGGAGTTACACTCTGAAAAGGAATATGATTGCCCTTGAACTTTAACAATGAATCTTTGGTGCTTTTATATGCATTAGCATTGCTAATTCTATTTGCATCAACCATTTCTTTTATTATCATATCAAAAAACTCTAGCACATCACTGGTTTTAGTGAGTTTAGTACCTCTGAACTTTTCTTCAAATTGAGCTAGGGTAAAATCTACTTTTTGTGCTAAAAAGTCATCTACTATTTTTAAAGCTTTTTGCTCTAGCTTTAGTAATATTCTATTTCTTTGATTCCAATTAGAGTGTGACTTCTTGAATCTCTTATTATTAAAATCCCAATCTTTCTCAAAGCAACTTACACCAAGTGTAATAGTTTTGGATTTCCTATCTTTTACAATACGCATAACAATGGGATACTCTCCTCTCGCATTGGCTTTCTTCCTAAGTAGTATATTAATGCTTGCCATTGTTTGCATTTATTGGAAGAGTGATGTATTCCCTATATAAAAAGTGGAGAAAACATCACTCTAGGTTAAAAATTAATTAGTTGTAAATACTTCTTTTGCAAGAGACCTTTTAGAAGGGATTTAACTTGAAGTAAATTATGTTTGTTAAGTAACTCTTGATAGGCTCTAATATGCCTCATTTTGGTTTGATTTGACCTACTAGATATAACTCTCTCCCAATACGAATAGCTATTATATCTTATGAGCTTGCATAAGTCATTTTCAGGTATTGTAGACTCATCATAGCTGTCTACAATGGTCATTTCATTAAACCTTTGCATAAGGCATATAAACAACTTTCTAAGTTTTTGTTTATCCTTAAGGTCTGTAATTTTATATATACCATACTTTTGAAACTCCTTAGCCTTTAGAAACCTAATTTCAAATCTTAAAATATTTTGAGGTAAACTATATTGTCTAGCCTTGTCATATATCTTAATTACAAAGTTGTGATAGTCAAATTGCCTTAGTTCACCTCTACCATTAAAAACCCTATTATGATTAGCTCCTTTTTGTTTATGCATTAATACATTATTTCTTATAATTTGTTGAGCTGAAACAGGTGTTTCTATATTAAATCCAAACTCAAACTGAGTAAGGTTTGCTATATCCACATCTATAAGCTTGCTTGAAATATAATCCAACATGTAACAGAGCTTACTGTATCCAAAGTCATCATGGTTATGTGCGTCTTGACTAAACTTATCATTATAAGCTTTATGAATAGAATTATACACATAGCCATGTTTGGAAGTTACCTTTACTTCTAAACCATTAAAACAAGTTCTATAAGGATATTTGATTTGTCCTGTATGCAATCCAAATAGAGTGTCTAATTCTTTAAAGTTTTCTTCTTGGCAAACAAAGTGTTCAAACTTATCCTTATCTCTGTAAAACAACCTTACAAAATCTACCATAACTCATTAATATTTGAGTTAATACTATTTTGGTTAAGTTGTTCTATGATTTCAGAATCTGGAGCAACCCTACTAGTTTCAATCCAAGCATCTACTTCAATTCTTTTAAAGTAAATTTTCTTGCCTCCGGGATTATAAAAAGGAATTTCCTTTTTACTAGTTATTTTGTATACAGCAGATTTTGATAGCCCTAAATAATCAGCTAGTTCGTCTACTGTTATAAATTCTTTTAATGGCTTTAGAATTTCAGCCCATTCTTGTCTTATTAATTGTATTTGTTCATTTGTAAACACATCACTTTGAATGTTTTCCATAATCATTTAGATTTAGGAATGTCCGGACATTCAATTATTTAATAACACAAAGAAAGAGGGTTGGAAACCTTGAAATAGTAAAATGTAATAAGAGTGTAAGGTAAAATGTAAGGTGAAGCTATTCTCTAAGAATAGTATTCATTTCTTGAATAATTTTGTCAATTTTAGTAGTAGGCTTAATCTCAGTTCTATTATAATTTGTTTCTGTTAAAACTGTATTTCTCTTAGTTAAAAACCTACCTGACTTCTCTATTGCTTTTGGAGTTAAAGATGTAAATAGTGGTCTTATCTTTTCAATAAACACTTTGGCTACAGAGTTCTGGCAATTAAACTTAATAATCCTATCTGGGCTAGAGGGGTTTTCAAGAAACACCTCTAGGAATGTGTTTTCATCTACCACATCAAATTCAATAATTTCAAACTTATCTGCCACATCATATAATTCCCTAAATCTACTTCTGGTTATAGTATCCTTAAACCCAAAATAGGAGAGCTTTTCATCTGCCCGTTTTATGGCAATAGGCTTAATTTGATATCTAGTGAGTAAATGGTTTTCAATAAACTTTAGAGCTTTACTTAATTCTATATAATCTGGATATAGTTTGTCTGCTCTTAATTGTAAATAATGTATTTCTTGATTTATATTTTGTAGTAATGGTTTATATGGTTTACTTGCTTCTGACTTATCATAAACAAGTTTATCAATTGCTTTAGTTACATTATTAGCATTTTTGGAAAGTTCTTTTTTATGTTCCTTGTAAAAATTATAAGTAACTAATGCCTCAACAGGCTCAATAGTGTTATGCTGGTCTGAAAACAAGCCCCAATATACAATAATCCCCTTTTCATAGTCTTGAGATTCAACCAGAGAACCATATCTCTCAGCAATATTATTTATTGCTATGTCTCTTAAAAAGTTAAGTTTATTAGATTCTAAGAGTTTCTGAAAATAGGATAATATGTTATGTGAAGTTTGCTGGTTCATAAGATTAAATAAGCCATAAAGATAAAATGTTTGACCTATGTTTGACCCAACAAAAAATAAAAAAGCCTCACATTGCTGTAAGGCTTATTATTACTAGTGGAGAAGAGCGGACTCGAACCGCCGACCTCTTGACTGCCAGTCAAGCGCTCTAGCCAACTGAGCTACATCCCCATTACCCTATAATTCATAAGATAAAGACAATTCATGACGTTTAGACCATGTCGTATTTACCCATATTAGGATGCAAATATATACATTTCACACAAAACCCCACAACTAAATGAAGCTGCCATTTTAAATTAATTTTTTAATATGTCAGGTTTTGGTTTTTGTAATTGCCCTTAAGAGATTATCTTTAAATGTTTTTAGAATAAAATCAAAAGATGCGTTATTTATCGATATTCATTACTGTTACCCTGCTTGTTTCACATTCCATTTCGGCCTGTAGCATGTATAAAATAACAAGAAATGGGAAAACCATAGTTGGAAATAATGAAGATTGGTTTAGTGCAAATACTCAAATTTGGTTTGTTCCGAAAGGAAATGAAGCATACGGAGTTATGAACGTTGGGTTTAACAATGATTTCCCTCAAGGAGCTATCAATGAGGCCGGTTTAATGTTTGATGGTTTTGCCATGCCTTACTTAAAGATTGAAAATAGCAAAGGGAAAACAAAAGTTCCTATACCAACATTAATTACATCGATCATGCATAATTATTCCAGCGTCAAAGATGTTAAGACGTATTTGTCGGGTGTAGATTTGAGTTATTTAGAAACGAGTATGCTTGTTTTTGTAGATAGAAGTGGAGCATATTTGATTGTTGAGGGCGATGAGCTAATTTTAGGATATGATTCTGAGCAATCATTTTCTAACTTCTATCCTTCCCAAACCTCTAACTCTGATGAAGTAAATATAGACTTCTATCAAAAAGGGCTACAACATCTCAAAGCATCAGAACCACAACCCAGCTTTGATTACTGCAGCACGGTTATGAATAGCTTTCAACAAGACATCACTCAGTATACTACAATTTATGATTTAGAAGATTGCAAGATTCGAGTATACCACTATCAAAATTTTGACACCTTCATTGAAATAGACTTAGTCGAAGAACTCAAAAAAGGAGGACATAAACTTATAATTCCTGAATTATTCTCTAAAAGCACAAAAGGCTACCAATATTATAAGATGTATAATGATGCAGATGCGGTTATTAAGCACTATGAAACGCTTTGGGAAGACGAAAGTGAAAAATTGGACTCTAAAGCCAAAAAAATATTAGAAAATAAAATTACCCAGGTCATAACGCATATAGCAACCGATTGGGCATATGTTAAAAAAGACAGTAATAGAGCAATTAAGATATATAAACTAATTATTGAGCTTTTTCCAGAAAATCAAAATGCTAAACGAATATTGGATAAATTTCTAGAAACCCAGGGAAAGTGATGCCCGTAATATTCAAACAAAAGGATAATATGGTATGCCGTGTTATTGTGGTTGATTTAGGATAAGAATAAATTACTTCACTATCGCTTCATTACTAAAAAAGAATTTACGCCGATTAAGTGTATAAAAACCAACGAGTACAAAAGCACCAATTTCTGCAAAAGTGCGCGAAAGCCATATCCAGTCCTTTTCATGACCTAAATATTCAGGCATTAAAAACAGAGGTACAACCACTAAAACACATCCCTTAAGCAGGTTTAAGATAACCGATGGAATCAATTTGCCAATACTTTGTAGATACGCACCAAAAATATAATTAGGACCAGCGACTATGAAGAAAAGAAAAAATAAACCCAATGAATTTGAGGCCATGGTTTTAAACGCCTCAGGTTCTGAACCTGAAAATATATTTACAAGAAACTCCGGTATTAGAAAGCCTAAGGCAGCAACGACAATACCAAGAACGAAGGTAAATAAAAGTGAAAATTTAAAAACATCGAGTACTCTGTTTGGTAGTTTTGCACCAATGTTAAAAGTCATAATAGGTAATGCCGAAATCATAGCCGAGGTAAATAGCCTCAAGAAAATAAAACTTAAATAATTAATAATACCAAATACAGCAACGGCGAGAGTTCCTATCTGTGCTAACCTCATATTTATTAGCAATAGCCCTGCAGAAAAAGAAATCTCGGACACGAATGATGGAACCCCATAATTAAGTAGTTCTCTCCATTCCTTTATTTTAATTGTGAATTTATAATGACGAATTTTTAAATGTCCTTTCTCCTTATTGATATAATAAACCAGATAACAGGTTGATAACAATATAGAAATACCGGTAGCAATTGATGCGCCTTTTGTTCCAAAAGGGAATACGACAACAAATAATAGATCCAATAAGATATTTAGTATTACCGCGAAAACGGTTGCGTTCCTAGTTATCTTTGGAGCGCCATCATGGCTAATGGCGTTTCCTAAAATCATTCTCACGAGAAAAATCGGCGTCCACATAAATCCCCAAAACATATAATCTAATGTTTTATCGAATAATTCAGTTGTCCTGTTACCCACTAAAAAATAAACAATATCACTAGCTATAAAAGGTGTTAATGCTATGATTACAAGACTAAATAATATGGCCAGGCTGGTTGTAAATTGAAAAACCTCTTGTGCCTTGTCATAATGACCAGCTCCGATATGTTTTCCAATTAAAATACCACCTCCAATAACCAATGTTAAACCAAACGCAATGAAGACTGTAATGATAATCCCAAACATTCCAACAGCAGCAACCCCTTCTTTACCCACATATTGAGCGAGAATGGTGCCATCTACAATCTGGAGTATGGTAACGGACAATAAACTGGTTAAGACAGGAACGTAATATTTAAAAAACAATGACCTTATTGGATCTTTATCTAACTGCATATTATGTTCCATGGTTTATTTTTTTTTGGCAGCGAAGTTACACTATTTTTTGAAATGGTGAGAACGAAGCAATTCATTCAAGCATCTCCAAATTTATTTAGTACACGATAGTCTTTAAATACGCTTATGATGACCAACCAAAATATTCAGTAGACGTTTGCCTTGTTATGTGTCTAAAACCTTGTAAAATGTAAAATTTGATAAAAACCCAGATTCCAGGACAACACCATAAAGTGCTAAATGTGAATGTAATGTGCTTTCTTAATACGTTTTGTTTCTACCGTTTTTCAATTTTGAATTTAAATAGAGGTATTGAAAACTTAACTTCAAAACGATACAGGGAAATTGCTGCTAGAAAAAGATTTGAGCCATTTAGGTTCGACGTCTTAAATCGGACTTTTCCAGTTTAAAAAGGCATGTGCTTTAGTAGTATAAAAGACAAGGGGTTTTAGCCATTACTACATAGTGTTAGGCCTTAAAATTTTCTCAATCATATTTTTAGCATTCTCATTATTGGGGTTTATGCTTAGAGATTTATAATAGCTTTTTAAAGCTTGATCATAGTTTTTAGCTTTAAAATGAGCTTCTCCCAGACTATCATACACGCTGTGTTTATATGGAAATATCTTAGAGTTTAGATCAAAAACATACAAAGCTTTATCTATTTGATTTGAAGTTAAAAGTGTATACCCGTAAGTATTTAACTCGCGACTCCCTTTTACATATTCGGCTAGTTCTACAACTAATAAAGGAGCCTCTAGTTTTAAATTATCGATGCTTTTAGATTTAAGTAAATCATGTAGCCGAATCACGGCATGATAGTTTGGGATATATGGTTCTCCGGAGGTAATTCTTAGCACATCACGCTCGAAAGTTTCTTTGGGAAACTCGACAATCCTATTAACTTCTTTACCATCTTTGTAAAAAATAAAATTTGGTACACGGTGTATATTTAATCCTTTTTCTTCACCTCCCGGGCTTTGTTTATACGCATCAGGTGTTTTATCAACAGCTATAACTTTAAGTTGCTTTTGGGGGAAATTTGCAGCATCTAAAAGTTTGCAAAATCTGGGAACCTCGCGCTTGCTGTCTTTACACCAGGAGCCCATAAAAACCGTAATTTGATAATCTTTTAAATCAGTTTTAATGCGTTTTACAATGCTTTTGTTAACCAAATAGTCATTGTAATTTTTAGAAAACCAGGTGTTATACGGTGTTGTTGTAAGGACATTTTTGTCTATTTCTCCAAGAAGAAGGGCGTCTTCTTTCTTAGTATTCCCTGTTTGAGAAAAACCCATGTGTAGATTCAATAATAGGATGAATAAAGTGCGTATTTGTTTCATGATTGAAATTGTTTGAAACCAAAAGTAGCACGCACTTTTGTGAAAATCCAAGTATGGTGGATCGCTTACAGGATTAACAATGCAAGTGGCGACATGTTGATTACAAACAACATTTTGGACGTTGGTAACTACAAAACGGGTTTTTGTACATAATCTTTGATAGTTATAGCTTTTCTATTTACTTTTCATTAATATAATACACAAGTTTGATAGCATTTATTAAAAAACATACCTCGCAAATATTGGTACACATCCTGTTTTGGATGCTGTTTGTGTTTGTGTCTTTGTTTTTGTTTTCAGATTTTTACTGGAAAGAAAATCCGTTTCTTCAATATCTAGTGCTTTTAGTGGTTCTGGTTTATGCTAACAATTTATTTTTACTTCCATTTTTCGTAAGGAAAAGAATGTATATGATTTATACATTGGTGTTTGCAGTCATTTCATTTTTAGCTACACTACTATATTGCTATGCTTTTGCTAATTGCGGGTGTTCTGTTTTTAAATGCTTAAGTGATTATTTATGGCAATCGTTGGTTCCTCTAATTTTCTTTTCGTTTATCTGGATTTTGTTCCGGTTTATAGATAAAGAAAGAGAGGTGGAAATTATAAAAAAGGAGCATGTAGAAATGGAACTTAAATTTTTAAAGTCGCAGATAAATCCTCATGTATTGTTTAATAATTTAAATACGATCTACTCGTATTCGCTGGAAAATCCAAATGAAGTTCCAGACATGATTTTAATGCTATCAGATAATCTTAAACATGTCCTTTATGAAAGTAATTCCAAAACGATTTCATTAGAAAAAGAGATTCAGTTTATAGATAATTATATGAAGTTTCAGAAACTTAGGACAGAAGGAACGAAGTATATTAATTATAAGAAGGATATAGACTCCTATAAACACCAAATCGCACCATTGCTTTTAATAACACTTATAGAAAATGCCTTTAAACATAGTGCATTGCATAGTGAAATTCTAATTTCTATTCATGTTCGAAGCGAGATGTTAGAATGTATTTGTGAAAATGATTATGATAAAGAAAAAGTAAATACAACCGATTTTAAAATTGGTCTACAAAACCTGGAAAAAAGACTGGAACTCATTTATAAAGATCGATATGAGTTTAGTATTAACAGAAATGATACGTTCAAGGTGTACTTAAAACTTAATTTTTAATAGAATTATGATAAACTGTGTAGTCATAGAAGACGAAATTCCAGCTCAAAACATCTTAAAAAGTTTTATTGAAAAAATACCAGAAGTTGTTTTGGTAGATACCTTTAAAGCGGCTATTGAAGCCAATTCGTTTCTAAGAAATAATACGGTTGATATTATTTTTCTTGATATTAATTTACCTGATATGTCGGGGTTAGATTTTATTAAAACCGTTAAAAACCCTCCGGCAGTTATTATGACCACTGCCTACCCAGAGTATGCGGCCAGTAGTTTTGAGCTGGATACCATTATAGATTACCTGGTAAAACCGTTTTCATTTGATAGGTTTTTAAAAGCGATAAACAAAGCTAAAGACCGATTAGAAGTGCCTGAACCTGTCTTAGAAGAACATAATGATGAGGTTATTTTTTTAAACGTGGATAAAACACTTCACAAACTTATTTTGAGTTCTATTTTATATATTGAGTCCGATCGAAATTATATCACCGTGGTTACCGAAACCCAAAAACTCTCCTATGTGGATTCACTTAAAAACTGGGTGGAAAAACTTCCTGAAAATCAGTTTATTCAGGTGCATAAATCCTTCGTAATAAATAGTAAGTATGTGAATAAGATTTCCGGAAATTCTGTATATATAACAACGCATAAAATCCCAATAGGAAGAACATATAAGCAAGAATTACTAAAGGTTTTGGGGGTATAGGGTTCTAAACGACCATTTTAGACTTTTTTTTATAGAAATATAGTTGCTATCTTTACCATAAGTGACTATTTAGAGGTTTTTATAGTATAAGATTTGGAATAACTACCTAAAAATATTTTGGCTGTTTATGAGCAATTATAGATGACGAGTTCGTTAGACAAAGCATGTTAATTATTATAATTTTGTTGTAAATATTGGTTTATTGCTAATTAATATGAAACTTTAAGATATTCGTAACACTCATATTATGTGATGTTTGATTTGTTTTAATGAGATCAAAGTTCATAACATAGCTTTCAAGGTTGATTAAGGGTGAGCATGAAAGTTATTCTCCGTCATTATAGTAGACCACCACTAGAGATGTCCATAAGTATTTAAGTTTTTTATATCTATAGGGAGTATTGTTATTCCACAAAGCTTGATGCGCTTTTTATGATTGACGACATTTTTAAACACTAAAAAAGAATTGGGTATGCAGCATGTGTCTAAACTGCCAAATGTAGAAACGACTATTTTTTCAATTATGAGTAAGTTATCGAACGAGCATGATGCGATTAACTTGTCTCAAGGGTTTCCCAATTTTAAAAGTGATCAAGCGCTAACAGATTTAGTTAGTAAGGCTATGAACTCTGGTTATAATCACTATGCACCCATGGCTGGGAACATGGAGTTACGAGAAGCCATCGCTAATAAAATTGATATGTTGTATGGTTCTAAATACCATCCAGAAGATGAAATTACCGTAACTGCCGGAGCAACTCAAGCCATTTTTACAATAATAAACACTTACATCGGTAGAGGTGATGAGGTTATCGTTTTTAAACCAGCATACGATAGTTACGAACCTGCTATAGTATTAAATGGTGGTAAAGCCGTTCATGTTCAACTACATGCACCAACATTTAAGACCAATTGGGATGAAGTAAGTGCCAAGATAACTCCCCGTACCAAGATGATCATTGTAAATACGCCTCATAATCCTACAGGAACGATATTTACTAAAGAAGATATGCTACAATTGGATAAGATCACAAAAGATACCGATATTATAGTTTTGAGTGATGAAGTTTATGAGCATATGATTTTTGATGATGAAAAACATCAAAGTGCCTGCCTATTTCCTGGTTTGAAGGCCAGAAGTTTTGTGGTGGCATCTTTTTGTAAAACGTTCCATAATACAGGATGGCGAATTGGGTACTGCTGTGCGCCCAGAGGGCTTATGAAGGAGTATATGAAAGTGCATCAATTTAATGTGTTCTGTATTCACCACCCAACACAAAAGGGAATCGCGGACTATATGTTAAACCCAGATAATTATTTAAAGTTACCTGCGTTTTACCAAAAGAAACGTGATTTGTTTTTGGATCTCATTAAAGATTCAAGGTTTAACTTTATACCTTCTAAAGGCACTTATTTTCAGGTATTGGATTATTCGGATATTACCGAAGAACACGATGTCGATTTTGCTAAGCGATTAACTATTGATTCCCGTGTAGCGTCTATCCCTTTATCGGTTTTTAATAGCGATAATTTGGATAATAAAGTGTTGCGTTTTTGTTTTGCGAAAACCGACGCCACATTAAAAGCAGCAGCCGAGATATTAAACCGTATTTAAAGCATGAAAGAAGACCTTAAACTTGCTCTGATTCAATCTGATTTAGTCTGGGAGCATTCAAAAGAAAATTGTCAAAACTTTTCTAATAAAATAGAGTCGATCTCTGAAGAGGTAGATATTATCGTGCTTCCCGAGATGTTTACAACGGGTTTCACCATGAATGCCGGTACTGTTGCTGAAGCTATGGATGGAGAAACAGTTCAATGGATGCAGAAGATGGCCTCTAAAACAAATGCAGCCATTGTTGGAAGTGCTGTGATTTTAGAAGATGATACCTATTATAATCGTTTGATTTTTGCAGAACCTTCTGGGAAAATCCATCATTACGATAAGAAGCATACATTTACGTTGGTGGGCGAAGATAACGTATATGGAGCGGGGACAGAAAAACTAATTATTGATTACAAAGGCTGGAAAATTTGTCCACTTATTTGTTACGATCTGCGTTTTCCGGTATGGGCAAGAAATATAGAGGATTACGACATTTTAATGTATGTTGCCAATTGGCCTAAAACCAGAGTGTCTGCATGGGATGCTCTTTTAAAGGCTCGTGCAATTGAAAACATGTGCTATTGCATTGGTGTGAATCGCATTGGGAAAGATGGCGTTAATGTTGAGTATTCTGGGCATAGTGCAGCCTATGATGTTTTAGGAAACACAATAACCTCGATAGAACCAGGTAAAGAACAAATTGAAGTCGTTACCCTTGAAAAAAAACATGTTGAAGCTTATAGAAATAAACTCAAGTTTTTAGAAGATAGAGACCGCTTTACTCTTCTTCAATAAAATTAAGCGTTTGAATATGCCCCCAATCGGGTCTCACTTCATTATCCATTTCAAAGTGAATCACACGTTCAGACTGTCGCTTTTTAAGGTAGCTTCCAGGGTCGTATTTACCGTTACCATTTTCATCGAAAATAACCCGAATCGAATATTTCCCGGAATCTAAATTACTAAAATCTAAGGTTTCCTTTTTGGTGGAGTATTGTTCGTATTTAATTTCTCCCTTATCATTTGTAAGTTGAACAATAACTGGGTATTTCGCATTGTTTAAGGTAAAGCGTATGTTCCCGAAATCAGATTCCTTTCTCGTTTTTAGCGTATAACTTAAAGTATCGTTTGTATCATCAAAGAAATCCTTAATGGCCTCAGGAAGAAGTTGTATATTATAAGCCCTGTCCTCAACTTTATCAAAGTTAAAAGCGTAAGTATTACTGAGGGTGTCAAATTTGGTAGTGAAATCAATTTGTGTTGAATCTTGATCTATTAATCTAATTTTAGTCGTATCGATGCTAACTAATGGCGTATTTCCGAAAATTTTAAAAGGTTCATTAAAACCAATGTTTCCATTGGGCTCAGCTTCCAAATATAGAGAGTCGCGTTCTTGTTCTGTAATCCTTACAGTATGTTCCTTTTCAAGTTCAAGACTTGGATGTGTCACTTGAAATATAAGGGAGTCTACCTCTAGACGTGGTTTGTACCAATACAATAGACTGTCTGTTGCGACATCTTTAGTAATTCGGTGTTCAAATTCAGGAGGTGTTTCAGATAGAATATCAATCGCCATACCAGTAGCATCACCTTCATAACCAAAAGCAATTTTTTCTCCAGACAAGAGCTTGGGTCTTGTACTGTTAAAGTCTAATTCTTCCGAAAACAACTTCAAAGTATACAAGGTATCTGTAGGGACATCAATAAAGTCATTATAAAAGCCAATTTGATCTGTTTTTTGCTGAAATTTATTATCGCCGTTACCATCTTTCATTGCGATTAGCATATACTTCCCTTCCTTAATATTGTCTATTGAAAATGTTGTAACACTATCTAAGGTATTGGTAATATATCTGGGAGTTTCCTTATAAATAATGGAATCCTGGAAGGTAGAATCTACTTCATAAAGCGCTACAGAAACAAAGGTTTCTGGTGTCTTGTACAAGGCATCAACAATAGTTCCCTTAACACTTAAAGAGTCAATATAATCACCAGTTGCAAATACATACCTATAATACGGATATGGATTGCCTTCATTATTATCGGTAATGCTGTTTCCAAAATTAAAGGCGTACGTGGTATTAGGTTGAAGTGTATCGTGAATTTTTATGGTAATGTACTTACTGGCTCCCCCCAGAGGTGTTATTTCTGGTTGTGTTTTCATAGGAGGAGAAATAATAAGCTGCTTATTTATATCTTTAATTTTAATGTACTCATCAAAATAGATCTCTATTTCTTTACCATTGAAATTGGTAGAATAGTTTTCTGGTTTTGAACCTATAATTACGGGCGGATCTTCATCTTTTGGGCCTCCTCCAGGAGTACCCCGGTTTGCGCAGTTAATAAAAAACAAGCTTATAAAGACAACTAAAAGAAAATTTGAAAGGGCTTTATTCATTACCAATTTAAATTTTGCACAAACCTAAGCAATTTTAGAGATATAACGATGAATAGCAATTCAACATTGTAATAATGTGGTTAATTTGTGTCTTCTTTTAAGTATTTAACGTGAATATTGTTTAAGGGTTTAAAAAGTCTCTTCGGGTATCACTCTTTTTAGTATGATACCAGCCTGCTAACTGGCAGCTATCGAGACGTGTTTTGGTCGAAAATTTATGTCTGTTTAAGTCATGAATACACGAATACTATGTTAATTTTTAACTTTTTGAAATCGCCAATCAATAAAGCGATGGGTTTCAGATTGGAAGATTTATTTGTATGTTTTGAGAACATAGACAGTTTATTATGCAATGGCCATGGTGGCAATACTTATTTTTACATGTTTTGCCTGACGCAATGTGGTAATGCATGCTTCTAAAGTCGCTCCCGTTGTTATAATATCATCAACCAATAGAATATGTTTATTTTCTATAGATGAGGTATCCATTAAGGAGAACAGTTCGTTACTGTCATTCCAACGCGCTAAACGCTTTTTATTCACCTGTGATTTGGTTGCTGTAACTTTTAAAAGAAGATCATCATGGTACTTAGCCTCTAAAGCTTTGGCAATTTGTATACCAAATTTAGCAACCTGATTGTATCCGCGCTGTCGAAGTTTCTTTTTGTGCAGAGGAACGGGAATTACCAAATCCACAGTTTTAAAGGTGTCTAAAGTACGAAGCTCACCGCCTAACCAATCTCCCAAAAAGCCTCCAATATGCTCATAGCCCTTGTATTTTAATCCATGAATTAATTGTTGAACCAGACCTTTTTTCTCGAACCTAAATAAAGCTGTTCCGTATACTATTTTGGCTCTTCCATACAGTACTTTGGCCATAGCAGCATCATTATTAAAATGAAAATTTGTTACTGGTAAGTTATGACGGCAATCCGTACAAATGGTTTTTTCCTTATCGCTTAACACATGTAGACAGGCATAACATACTTTTGGGAAAAATAAATTAAGGAGAGCGTTCAGCATGTTGCTATCGATACATTATAATTAAGCTTTATAAAATAAATACTTTTAATATGAATACATTCCCAAGCCAAGGCCATTATGAACTTATTTACTTAAACATTAGTTTTCATCTCGCATGAGCAGCCAGTCTTTGGCGTCTCTTTTGTTCGAACCTGCTATTCGTTCATCAAGTTCGGTGATTTCGAACTCATCTTTATAGGCTTTGATAATATCTTCCCTGTCTATACCAAGTCCCATGCCTTCTTTTATGGCTTCATCCAATCGCGTTCTTTCGGCCACTTTTCCAATAGAAAAAACGACGGCTTGAGCTTTTAATGTCGGATCTATTTCTTTAGGTTCAGAGACCTTAATGCTATAGGGTTGAGGGGTTAAATCTTTCACGTCGAGACTAGCGAGTTTCTTGGTTAAATTATCAAACGTATTTCTTATTTGAGACATGGAGTCCTGAGTAATATCTATTGGTCCGGGTAATTCAGAAAGAAAATCGGTATCAGATATTCCTATTCCTGAAATCTCATATTCCACATTTGCATGTCCCATTTCGCTAGCTGCACCAACAACCCAATAATTAATTTTAGTGCCTATCGCAATATTAGAAATCTTAACCTTTAGTCTAATGCCAACACCGTATCGTGTTTCAATGACTTCGCTACCTTCATGCCCATGATCTGAAACATCTGTTGATAGTGCTATGGTTCTATTGATTATTACAGAGTTGAATTTACCCGAAAAATCAACTGTAGAGGCGATTCTAAGTGAGGTGGAAAAATCTAAACTTACTTCGGAAAACTCATCCTTTAATAGCTTAGCCTCATTGGCCCAATCTGTTGGTTTAGGATGTGGCTTGTATTTGTTTGAAAAATTTGTTCCGGACAATACAATAAAATCTCCGTTAGAATCAACAGCGGGCTCAATATCTACCCAACTGGTATTGTTAAAAATGTCATTATTTGTTTTGTTGTAGGTGCCATTAATCCAGCGCCGCGCGTTTTGTTTTTGATCTGAATTAGGTTTTAAATACGCATTGTCTAATCCAAAGTAGGTATACATAAACTGTATAACATTTTCATTGACATTAAAGGTCTTGTAAGTTCTCGCTTCTAATATAGCATCTTTCAGGCTTAACCCCTCTTTTACCTTTAAAGCTCCAAAATAAATAGATTTTGTGTCCGAATTCTCTAGATTGCGATACGAACTATCGAGAACCTCTATAGGGTATAGTTTGTTGATATTCCCCTTTTTAAGCTCTAATTTGGCCTCGTTGATAAACTTTTTCAACTGTTTGAAAGATTCAATATCGAAGGCCGTTTTGTTTTCTTTAGGCAGGTATTTGGCCAGTCTGGCAGACATCGCCCCGTATTGGTTTATGTTGTAATTAACCTTTGCATGATTTAACGTTGCGGCAGCGGCAACGACACTAAAATTAGCGTTAATATTGGATTCAATATCTTTTACATCGAGTGTAAATCCATAACCGTAACCATAGCGCTTTCTTATATAACCCTCCGCACTACTAGGTATGAGTTTAAATTGGTTAGAATACAAGGTGACCAGATATCTAATACTCATATTCTTAATATTTGAATTGCCGTTTACAAAGCCACCTATATTTAAAGAATTACTGCTAGTCCTATTAGTTATTTTCTGTTCTATCTTAAATGATATTAACTCAAAATCTTCCTTTTGTATGCCATTCTCGACTTCATCTATTAGTGCTTTAACCTCTTCATTTTCTATGTTTAAACGCGTAAGAGAATTAATGTCAACTGGAATTAAACTGTTTTTCATATTTGTAAATTCAAGGGTTTAGTATTTATATTAAGTGGGGTATTTTTATATAGTATCTCAATCTTAAGGTGTAATTACAAACAGACTTAAAGCATGTGTTATATGATGTTAAATTTTTGCCTTTTCTAGTTCCAATTGCAGTCCCTTAATTTGAAAATCGTTACCATTAATTTTTAGGTTTTTCTCAAAATCAAAGGGTGAAACATGACATTCAACATTAAGCCGTCCTTCGCTGTTTCCAGGTTTTACTCTTTTTATTTTAAATTGAGCCAGGTTTATTATGTTATCTTTCGAATATGCTATGGCGTCATCTATTTTTTTCATTTTTTCTGGCTCGCTTGTCTCCAAATAGGTCAGGTTAATTTCTTTATAAGCGTAAAGAAAAATTACGGCATTGACAAAATCATCACTATCAAAGGCCTTTTTTCCAGAAATGTAAAGCGCTTCTTTTTCTGCTTGCGAATAGCTTAGGGCACATACCATGGTAAATATTATTGCGATTATTGCTTTCATAATTAATCTAATTTTGGTTTATCCTTAAAAAAATCGTCGTTTGATATTTCTGCACTCAGGTCTTGAGAATAATCCCCGTTTTTAAATTCATTTTGAGCTTTAAAACCTGAAACTATGGTAAAGCAAATTATTAAAGCCCCTAAAACAGCAAAGAAAGAACCTGGGGCAGCATTCCTTAAGACAAGTTTTAAGTCCTTAAAACTCGATTCGAGTTCACCTGCTCTTCCCCAAATACCTTTTGAAAAGAGTTTGTATCCCAAAAATATCGAAATGGAACCAACGACAAGGCATATTATTTTATACGTAAGTGCGGAGACAATAATATAGGTGTTAATTTCTGAATTATCCATAATGTTTGATTTAGTTAAAATAAAATATGGCCTTTTTATACTTGTAAATTTTCAATACGAAAACCACATAATGACTTAATGTCTAACAAGTTAAATAAGATTCAAATAGATTAAATACCTGGTTGTGGGAAAATTACAATAAATTTAAGGATTATTTTTACAAGATCAAAATCAATAAAAATCATTATACACGATTATTTTTAGCGAAACGACTCCCTTAGTTTAAAGCGGTTTTTTATTTTTGCAACATGGCAAATCAAGACGATCAATTTAAGAAGGTTATTTCACATGCTAAGGAGTATGGATATGTGTTTCAAAGCAGTGAAATTTATGATGGATTAAGTGCAGTGTATGACTATGCACAAAACGGAGCGGAGTTAAAGAAAAACATTCGTGATTACTGGTGGAAAGCGATGGTGCAGATGCATGAAAACATTGTGGGTATTGATGCCGCAATTTTTATGCACCCTACAACCTGGAAAGCTTCTGGGCATGTCGATGCATTTAACGATCCTCTAATCGATAATAAAGACTCCAAAAAACGTTATCGTGCCGATGTTTTAATTGAAGACTATTGTGCTAAGATTGAAGCTAAGATTGATAAGGAAGTGGCCAAAGCAGCTAAACGTTTTGGTGATGCTTTTAATAAAGAAGAATTTGTTGCAACCAATGGTCGTGTTTTAGGCTATCAGGAAAAAATAAAAACAACGCTTTCGCGTATGGCAAAATCTTTAGAAAATGAAGATTTAGCCGATGTAAAGGCACTTATAGAAGAGTTAGGTATTGCAGATCCTTTAACGGGAAGTAAGAACTGGACCGATGTTAAACAGTTTAACCTTATGTTTGGTACCAAACTGGGGGCTTCGGCAGATTCCGCAATGGATTTATACTTACGTCCGGAAACGGCACAAGGGATTTTTGTGAACTTCCTGAATGTTCAAAAAACAGGGCGTATGAAGATTCCGTTTGGAATCGCTCAAACTGGAAAGGCTTTTAGAAATGAAATTGTTGCCAGACAGTTTATCTTTAGAATGCGTGAGTTTGAACAAATGGAAATGCAATTTTTTATAAAGCCTGGAACTCAAAAGAAATGGTATGAGTATTGGAAAGAGACCCGATTAAAGTGGCATTTATCATTAGGTATGGGAGAAGATAATTACCGTTTCCACGATCACGAAAAGCTGGCACATTATGCCGATGCTGCTGCCGATATCGAATTTAAATTTCCATTCGGATTTAAAGAACTGGAAGGGATACATTCTCGTACGGATTTCGATTTGAAGGCGCATGAAGAACACTCCGGAAAGAAGATGCAGTATTTCGATCACGAAGAAAATGCAAGCTATACCCCGTACGTATTGGAAACATCTATTGGTTTAGATAGAATGTTTTTAGCTATATTCTCAAATTCCTTGCAAGAGGAAGCCTTAGAAAATGGAACTACGCGTACCGTTTTAAAATTACCAAGTGTATTGGCTCCTGTAAAAGCAGCAGTTTTACCATTGGTTAAAAAAGATGGTTTACCAGATGTAGCCCGTAAGATTGTAGAGGAATTAAAATGGGATTTCAACGTGATTTACGATGAAAAAGATGCTGTGGGAAGACGTTACAGAAGACAAGATGCAAATGGAACACCATTCTGTATTACAGTAGATCATGATACTTTAAAGGACAATATGGTCACCATTAGGCATCGAGACACCATGGAACAACAACGTGTTAAAATTGATGCTTTGAGAGAGATCATTAAAGCGGAAGTCGATGTGCGTTCCTGGTTGATGAAGATGTAGAATTTCTTTGTATTACACGGGTTTCTAAGTGAACTTTAATCGATAAATAGCTTTTTATTCTTGGAAGATACAGTTTTGTCGTGCCTATAAAGGTTAAGCCTTAGTGGCAGGACATCTCGTAAGGAGGAAATCCCCATAGGTATTGTCTTAGGCTTTTTATTACTTCGACGAGTGCTGTTGAGAGTTTTTGCGACTTTAAATTCGTATCTGCCTATCAATTTGTTGATCCAAAGAAATAATGGATTCCGTTCTTAAAACCCCAACAATATTTTGAATTTTACCATTTAGCAATTGCATGAGGTGCTGATTGTTATAGGCCAGCATTTTTATAAAAATATTCCAGTCGCCTGTGGTGTAGTGACACTCTAAGACTTCTGGGATTTTTTTCAGGGATCTAATAACGTCTTCGGTATTTGCGGCTTTTTCGAGATATATACCAACAAAAGTCATGGTTGAATAACCTAAAACCTTAGGATCGATTATAAATTGAGATCCCGAAATAAGCTTCGATTTTTCCAGTTTTCGCAGGCGTTGGTGAATGGCGGCACCCGAAATTCCAACACTACGGGCAATCTCCAAAATAGGTGTTCTGGCATCTTCAGTTAATGCGCGTAAAATTTTTTTATCGATACCATCAATTATTATAGGCTTGTTTTTGGACTTCATTTGTTAAATCTTAGAAGGTAAAAATAGCGAATTGATTTCGAATTGAAATTAAAGTGTATTATCTAAATAACTTCTGGTGGTTGAGCGGAGTCGAAACCACATTAGCAAAATACGAGCAAAGTCGTTTCGACTTCACTCAACCACCAAGTAAAATGGTATTATTTTAACGACTAATTATTTAAAGGATTATATCCTAAATAAGGCACTTCCTTTTCCTGAAATGTCACACCAAAGGTTTCCAATTCCTTTAAAATGGGTTCGTACACCTCTTTGGTAATTGGAATTTGCACCCCGGGAGTGGTTATTTTTTTGTTTAGAATTCCCAGAGTAGCCATAGCAACTGGTAGTCCTACGGTTTTAGCCATTGCAGTATATGTTTGATTTTCACCCAACACAACCATATTCGCATCAATTTGATATGTTTTACCATGCTTTTCATAACCAAATTTATGATACATCACAATCATGTCTTTGTCGTTCTCATCAAGAGTCCAGCTATCGGTAAGTATTTTTTGAAGAATCTGTGCCGGTGTGGCTTTTTTAAGGCCTACTTTCTTATTGGGATTAAAGATATCCAGTTCAACCAATTTTTCCCATACAATATCATCTTGATCAATTTTAAGAGCATGTCTTAGTTTTAATTCAACAGAATCGAAAGGACTGTACGTTAAAAAAGCATTAATAAAATCGCGATAACTCATATTTTCACTATCCTCAATAGTATAGCTATCATCGGTCATTCCCAGAATTACAAAAATATTCCAGGCACGACTAAAGCCAACGCGTCTCATAGTACCTCTGTAAAGCGTCCGTACATTGTCTAATCCATAAACACTTTGGTATTTTAAAGAATCTCTATTGGCGTAGGCTTCAAAGCGTCCGAAACCATCAATATCTAAAAACTCCGTACGTCGAAACAAACGGTGGTATGGAATGTATTTGTAGGTACCCTCCTGTAAAAATTTGGCCGTTCCACCTTGCCCAGCTGTAACCACATTTCTGGGGTTCCAGGTAAACTTATAATTCCATAAATTAGTATCGCTTTCAGGAGCTACCAGTCCACCGGTGAATGACTCAAATAAAATAATTTTTCCGTTGTTTTCACGAATACGGTCCAAAACCTGCATGGCACTCATATGATCAATACCAGGATCTACACCAATCTCGTTCATAAGAATTAATCCTTTTGCTTTGGCATCTGCATCTAGAGCCTGCATGTCTGGACTCACGTAAGAGGCGGTTACCATATGCTTACCATGCTGTACACAATCTTTGGCAACTTCAATATGAAAACGAGCAGGTAGCATAGACACTACAATATCTGCATTTTTTATAGCATTGGTGCGTGACACCTTATCAAAAATATCCAGAGATATGGCCTTGGCATTTTCATGATGATTTACAAGCTTTTTAGCTGCGTTAAGGTTTAAATCGCAAACCGTAATAAAAAGGTGTTCAGCGGTGGATTTATTCAACAAATATTTTAGAAGGCTGGAAGCCGATTTTCCCGAACCAATGACTAAAATGTTTCGCATAATAAGAATAGTTAACTAGTTTTGTGAAAACGAATTTAATAAATACGGTAGGTTTTAATAGCCTGACCAACCTATATGTTATGAACAAAAAAATATTAGTTACGGCTTCAATTTTAGGATTATTGGCTGTCGTTTTTGGGGCATTTGGGGCGCACGCATTGAAAGAATTAATCACAGTTAACGCACAGCAAACTTTTGAAACTGGTGTAAGGTACCAGATGTACCACGCTATTTTACTACTATTTATAGGAAGTACCTCACATATAAAGCAAAAAACAAAAAAGATGTTACTTGGGGTAATCGTTTTGGGAATTGTTTTATTCTCCGGATCAATTTACGGATTGGCAACAAATTTGTTAACAACTTTTGATTTTAGAACCATTGGTTTTGTGACTCCAGTAGGTGGATTACTGCTTATTTCGGCTTGGGGATTGCTCATTGCGAATTTTTTAAAGATTAAGCCTAAAAACGGAGTTTAATAATAAACAGATTGAAATAATTGTCTTAATTTTGCACAATAAATAATTTTATTGCAAACTATGGTAAACTATAATCAAGTTACGAAAACGATTTCGTTGGATACCTATGGAATTAAAAATGCTAATGTAAGGTATCAACTTTCACCAGATGAACTTCATAAGATTACTATCGAAAAAGAGTTGGGGCAGGAAGCTTCATCCGGAGCCTTAGCGGTTAATACGGGTGAATTTACAGGCCGATCTCCACAGGATCGGTTTATTGTTAAAGACGATATTACCCGCGATCTTATTTGGTGGGGAGATATCAATATTCCGTTTGATCCTGGTAAATTTGATGCTTTATACAATAAAGTCGTGGATTATTTGTCGGGTAAAGAGGTATTTGTAAGAGACAGTTATGCCTGCGCAGATAAAGATTATAGATTAAATATACGTGTTATAAATGAATACCCATGGAGCAATCAATTTGCTTATAACATGTTTTTAAGACCAACAGAAGATGAGTTAAAAGACTTCGATCCGGAATGGACCGTAGTAAATGCTCCTGGTTTTATGGCGAATCCCGAAGTAGATGGGACAAGACAACACAATTTTGCCATCTTAAACTTTTCTAAGAAAATTGCATTAATAGGAGGGACAGGATATACTGGAGAGATTAAAAAAGGTATATTCTCAGCACTTAATTTTATACTTCCAGTCTTTAAAAGTACCCTCCCCATGCATTGTAGTGCTAATGTTGGTAAAGAAGGTGATACGGCTATTTTCTTTGGACTTTCAGGTACCGGTAAAACAACACTTTCAACAGACCCTAATAGAAGTCTAATTGGTGATGATGAACACGGTTGGACTAATGAGAATTCGGTATTTAATTTTGAAGGAGGATGCTATGCAAAAGTTATCAACCTATCCAGAGATAAAGAACCAGAGATTTTTGATGCCATTAAAAAAGGAGCCATTCTTGAAAATGTTATATTGGATGATAAAGGGCAGGTAGATTTTGGAAATACAAGTATTACTCAAAATACAAGAGTTAGTTACCCCATAGAGCATATCGAAAATATTCAGATACCATCTACTGGAAAGAATACTAAAAACATTTTTTTCTTAACAGCAGATGCTTTTGGAGTGCTGCCTCCAATATCTAAACTAACACCAAGCCAGGCTGCATATCACTTTATTTCAGGATATACTGCGAAAGTAGCGGGAACAGAAGCCGGAGTTGTAGAACCGCAACCATCATTTTCGGCTTGTTTTGGAGCGCCTTTTATGCCACTACATCCTGCTAAATATGCAGAAATGCTAAGTAAGAAGATGAAGGAGTCTGGTGTTAATGTATGGTTGGTAAATACGGGTTGGACCGGCGGACCATATGGTGTTGGTAAACGTATGGAATTAAAATATACCCGTGCAATGATTAACGCTGTTTTAAATGGCGATTTAGGATTATACAATTACGACGATTATCATATACACTCAGTGTTTGGAGTGGCACAACCTAGAGCGTGCCCTGGTGTTCCAACGAGGGTTTTAAGTCCGAGAGCCACATGGAACGACGACGAAGGTTACTATACAACAGCCTTTAAATTAACCAATGCATTTCGTGAGAATTTTAAAAAGTTCGAATCGTATTGCAATGAGGAGATTAGACGAGGAGGTCCTCAACGTTATGCTTTTTAAGCAAAGCGAGGTTAATTAAAATAAAAAAGGATGATTTTAAAAAAATCATCCTTTTTTATTGTTTTGTATTGAAGTGGTTTAAACTGTTTTGATTCAAATATAAAACGTTAAACCATTTAGAGTTTATTTTCCTTTATTGACTTTGTCAATGTATTTCTGCAAAGCCATAGTCATTGATGGCGTCTCTGGTGTTGGAGCAGAGATATCTACTCGTAAACCTTTTGCCTCTACTGCTTTTATGGTCGTGTTACCGAAAACAGCGATGCGCGTGTCGTTTTGTTTAAAATCTGGGAAATTCTGGAATAAGGATTCGATTCCAGAAGGGCTAAAGAACACTAAAATATCGTAATAAACATCGGCGAGATCAGATAGGTCACTAACCACTGTTTTATAGAAGGTAGCTTGTTTCCAATCAACACCTAATGCATCTAAAGTAGCCGGAACGGCTGGCTTTACTTTATCGGTGTTAGGTAATAAGAATGTTTCATCTTTGTACTTTTTAATTAATGGGGACAATTCGGCAAACGTACGTTTACCTACATAAATTTTACGTTTTCTATAGACCACGTATTTTTGGAGGTAAAAAGCAACAGCTTCAGACTGACAAAAATACTTCATCGTGTCTGGAACTTTAAAACGCATGTCTTCTGCGATTCTAAAAAAGTGATCCACAGCATTTCTACTGGTAAGAATGATAGCCGTATAGTTATTTAAATCAACCTTTTGTTGTCTAATCTCTTTAGCAGAGACACCTTCAACGTGAATAAAAGGTCTGAAATCTATTTTTACCTTTTGTTTCTCTTGTAAATCAAAGTAGGGTGAGTTCTCTATTTTAGGTTCTGGTTGAGATACTAAAATTGTTTTTACTTTCATACTTGTAAGTAGTTTGTTCTTCTAATTAGTTGGCAAAAAACACCTTATATAAAACAATGTAAGGCGAGATTTCGAGTGCGCAAAGATACAAAATAAAATAAAAATAATTGTATTTTATTAAACTTTGATGCGCCTTAAAAGAAGTTATAAGCCCAATAATATTAACAATTGCCAATAATAGGACCGAAATGTAAATAATAGGTAAAGTTGGCTTAAAACTAAATAGAAGAAGTGCGTTTATGGGAAGTAATAAAATACCCAAATAGTTTTTGTAGCTTATTTTTTGGAAAAGGTAGTCATCTATTAAACTATCTATTTCAAAAACACTTCCTATAAGTCTCTCAATAAGTACTTTGATTAAAATTAAAACAGCTATGCTAAATGCGATTTTAAACATCTCATCTAAGGAGAGTAGTTCTCCTCCCGTTGCATATTTATGGATAATGAAAATGAAAACGGATAGTGAAATAACTAAATTACTAAATAATAAGGCGTCGAATTTATCGAAGAACTTTTGTTCTCTGGAATAGATCTTTAAATATTTAGAGTTCCCCACAACAAATACAAAGTCATCAAAACGCTTTGGAGACGTCAGTTTTGCAATGGCAACAATAATGAATCCAATAGTTAGTAAGATTGTATACAGATCATTTGAAATAATATCCCGAAGCATGCCATAAAATTATTATAATTATTAACATGACTTATAATTATTAAGTAATATTTAAAAAAAATAAACGGTTATTACCGTACATTTGCTAAAATTAAAAAGAGTCAATTTAGTTAAAGAATGACGGATACGATAGTTATCATTCCTACTTATAACGAGATAGAGAACGTCGAAGCCATTATACGAGCGACTTTTTTGGAGTCGGACGATATACATATCCTTATTGTAGATGATAGTTCGCCTGATGGAACCGCGGCAAAGGTGAAAGCGCTTCAGGAGCGTTATCCAAACAGGTTATTTCTTGAAATACGAAAGGAAAAATCGGGATTAGGGCGAGCGTATATTCATGGTTTTAAATGGTGTTTGGAAAGGACGTATCAATATATTTTTGAAATGGACGCGGATTTCTCTCATAATCCAAAGGATCTTAAAAGACTTTACAAAGCCTGTCATATTAAGGGAGCCGATCTAGCTATTGGGTCGAGATATAAAACCGGGGTTAATGTTGTGAACTGGCCCATGTCGCGTGTTCTTATTTCCTATTTTGCATCCAAATATGTACGTATTATTACCGGAATGAAAATTCACGATACTACGGCTGGGTATGTATGTTACAAAAGACAAGTATTGGAAACCATAGGCTTAGACTCTATTAAGTTTATTGGCTATGCATTTCAAATAGAAATGAAATTTAAGGCTTACTTAAAGAAGTTTATAATTACTGAAGTGCCGGTCATTTTTACCGATAGAACGGAAGGTGAATCAAAATTAAGTTCATCTATTATAACCGAGGCCATTTTTGGAGTGATTACAATGAAAATTAAAAGCTTTTTTAAAAAATAAAATATATGGAATCAAGGTCAATTCTTATAAAGAATGCGAATATTGTTAATGAAGGTGCTATTGTTAAGGGCGATGTGTTAATTGAAGGGGAGTATATAAAAAAGATAGACGATTCCATAAATGTTGAATCCAATAATATACTTGTTGTAGATGCTAAGGGAAAGTATTTATTACCTGGAGCGATTGATGATCAGGTTCATTTTAGAGAACCAGGACTAACTCATAAAGGTAATATAGAGACCGAATCGCGAGCCGCAATCGCAGGAGGTATTACGTCGTTTATTGAAATGCCGAATACGAACCCACAAACCACAACGATAGAAAAATTAGAACAGAAGTTCGATATAGCTTCAAAAACATCCTTTGCTAATTATTCGTTTATGTTTGGTGGAACCAACGACAATTTGGATGAAATTTTAAAACTTGATGTAAATCAAGCGGCCGGGTTAAAGCTGTTTTTAGGATCTTCTACAGGAAATATGTTGGTCGATGATTTAGATGTGCTTGAGAAGATTTTTAAAAGTACGAAGATGGTGATTTCTGTTCATTGCGAGGATGAAGGCACTATTAGACGTAATTTTCAAAAGCACGTTGAAGCCTATGGAGACGATATTCCTATTAAAAATCACCCCATTATAAGGAGTGAGGAAGCTTGTTACATCTCCTCTTCAAGAGCTATTGAGTTGGCGAAAAAAACGGGTGCACGATTGCATGTGTTTCACCTATCAACTGGAAAAGAAACGCATTTATTCGACAATAGTATTCCGTTAAAAGATAAAAAAATTACAGCCGAAGTTTGTACACATCACCTTTGGTTTAGCGATGAGGACTACGATAAAAAAGGAACATTTATTAAATGGAATCCGGCCGTAAAAACCGCAGATGACAGAGAGCAACTCTGGGACGCATTGTTGGATGACAGGATTGATGTTTTGGCGACCGATCATGCACCACATACTTTAGAGGAGAAGAAGAACGTTTATACTAAAGCACCTTCTGGTGGCCCTTTGGTGCAGCATGCGCTACCGGCTATGCTAGAAATGTACCATAGAGGAAAAATTTCTTTAGAAAAAGTGGTAGAGAAAATGTCTCATAACCCGGCAATTTTATTCCAGATTGCAAGAAGAGGGTACATTAAAGAGGGCTTTTTTGCCGATTTGGTACTTGTGGATTTGGATAGTCCATGGACTGTAGAAAAAGATAATATTTTATATAAATGCGGTTGGTCTCCTTTTGAAGGAACAACCTTTAAATCTAAGGTGACTCATACCATTTTAAATGGTAGTTTGGTATACGAAAATTCTAAATTTAGTGAAGCAAAAGCAGGTAAACGATTAACTTTTAACAGATGATTTTAAAACGCCTCTCCATATACTTATTTCTAATATTGTCTGTTTCGGCTTGTCATGATATGGAAAAGCCTAAAAAACCGGATAACTTAATACCTAAGGACAAAATGGTTGATATTTTGATAGATGCCAAGTTGATATCCTCGGCCAGTTCTGTAAATAGAAAAATTATGGAGGATCGCGGCGTTAAGTTAAATCAATATGTTTTTGAAAAACACAATATTGATAGCTTGCAGTTTGTCTTGAGCAATGAATATTATGCCTTTTATATAAAGGACTATCAAGAGATTTATGGTAAAATTAAGGATAGCCTAAAGCTGTTAAAAGAGAAGTTTAAAAAAGAAGAAGAAGAGTTTTTAAAAGAGAAGGAAGAGAGGCACAAGGATTCTATTAAAAAAATTAAGGAGAGAGACTCTCTCACTCTTATTAATGGGGCTTCAAAATTTGAGCTGATGAAGGATTCGTTAAACGAAAAAGTAATACATAAAAAACTTGAAGAGGAACGTACATTAATAGAGCCTATTTCAGATAGAACGCGCCAATAGTTTCAATGCTTTTATCTACAGGTTTAAACGAATAGTCTAAAGTCGTTTTAATCTTATTGTTATTATAATGCTTCTCGGTAGTTAACGATTGTACGATGTGCTTCGTTAATAAACGTTGTTTGCCAGTTAATTTGTGTTTTAACCAATCTAATTTCCATAAAAATGTTAGGAGACTCCGGCCAGCTAATTTCTTAGGAGGCTTTACGTTAACAGATTTGGATAAAGCCTCGAAAAACGTCTTGTAACTCCACTGTTCTGCCACCAAAATAAAACGCTCATTTTTAACGTCACTTTTGGTTAGTTTTATCATAATAGACACGACATCTTCAACGTCAACAAGCGCAATGTTTCCCGAAGTATAGAATTTCAGGCCTTTATGAGCCTTCTTAAACAAACTACCAGTGCCATAGTGCCAAATCCCAGCGCCTAAAATAACACCTGGATTTACAATAACAGTATCGAGTCCTTCCTGACTGGCTCTCCAAACTTCCATTTCTGCGCCATACTTCGTAATGGCATATACACTGTGGTCATCTTCAGAATTCCAAACACTCGTCTCTGTAATATCCTCATTATTGGCACTGTCCCTTACGGTTGCTATGGAGCTTACATGGCATAGCTTTTTCACGTTATTGGCGATACATTGATTTACAATATTTGCCGTACCTTCTATATTCGATTTTCTAAGAAGCTGAAACTTGTTTGGTTCAAAAGACACAAAAGCGGCACAGTGATACACATAATTAATATCCTTAAATGCTTCAGATAGTGAAGGAATATCTAAAAGATCTGCCTGCATCCATTCGATGTCGTTGAACATAGTCTGGTAATTGTCCGTATAGGTAGCAAAAACGGATTTCACATGATCAAGCTTATGCTGTGTTCTGTAAATGGCTCTTACGCTTTCGTTATTTTTAGCAAGCTTGTAAAGCAAATGAGCGCCTAGTAAGCCAGTTCCTCCTGTAACTAAAATCATGAAGCTAAAGTAATAAATATTTATATGCCTTTAGTTTATAATCAATCTCCATGCATTTACTATTATCTTATCGTGGTCATTTTTACAATTTTGCCATGGGCAATTTCATAAATGGCTATTGCAGTGAAATTTTCTGCGTTTACCGTTAAAAATTCATCATCTATAACCTTGTTACCAATTATAATTCGGTTTTTAATTTCACAATGTAAGTCTGGAGTTTGAGCAAAGAATTGGGAAAACAGATCACGTAGCTGTTTTTGTCCATTAACGTAGAGGTCATTCGGAAAGTAGCTAGCTTTTATATCGTCAGAGAAAACATGTGCAAAGGCATGGATATCTTTTGCGTTAAATGCATCTAATTGTCTCTGGACAATGGTTTCAGCATCGCTAAGTTTTTCATTTTCCTCAATAGATGTAAGACTAATAATTTTCCCATTTTTTGTCTCGTACAATACTCCCTTATGGGTTTCTTTTCCATTTATCTCAATTATGTGTTCATCGATAACCATGTTTCTTTTCGTAATACGCTTTACAACCTTTATTTTAGCTTTTGGATTATTTGAAAAGAGTTCATTGTAAGCCGTTTTTAGCTTAGTCCTGCCAGAATAAAGCGTATCATTGGAGAAATTTCGAACTACCACGTCTTTAGAAAAACAAGACACAAAAGTGTTTAAATCCCCTTTATTAAAGGCTTCAATCTGGGACTGGACTATAATTTTGGGGGACTCTTCAGAAACAAATGCCAGATGTTTACCATCATCACTAACTGCAATTCTTGAGATTTCATTTATTTGATCTTCTGTAAAGTTATGCAGAACACTTAAACTATCTGTCACTGTATTAAGTTGAGCAATTATTTTACCATTTGGAATTAGGGCGATATTCTGTGATAACCAGCACATATCATTGATTTGAATGGGAAATGATTTGATTGTTTTTATATCCCCCGTAATAGGATTTAGAGACTTTATGGTTGAAATCTTGTTTTCATTGCTTATAAAACTTATAAGGTTTGAGTTTGGTATTTTATGTAATGAACGACCTACGTTTTTATGTGCTGTTTGATTGGTATTCTTGGTGAGATTTGAGACCACTAAATCCATGCTTTCTTCTGCTAAAACAGATGAAACCAAAATATTTGTATCGTGCCAGATATGATATCCAACCTTTAAGTCTTTTATGAGAATAGTAGATTCTCCATTAGATAAATCGTATTTATATAATCGTTGTAACCCATTATCATCTAATCGAATTGAAGACATGTTATTTTCCTTAGGGATTTTTAATGGTGAATACTCACTACCAAAAGATGTGTTCGTTATCCAAGAATTGTCTTCACGCTTTATATTATAAATTTTAATGTCGGTTTGAGTATCTCTAGTGGATGAAAAAAGAATAGTATTATTATCGTAAAAAGAAGGCTGATTATCATAGCCTTTATTGTTTGAAATATTTTTGAGGTTTATCAGTTTTATTTTTTCATTCGATTTAACAATATCAGATAGGTAAACTTCTGTATTAGATTGAGCAAATAATATTGTCGAAGCTAGGAGTAGCGTCAGATGGACTAATGTTTTCATTGATTATCTATTTATAATTAAGGTATTTCTTACCATCAAATATCTTACCGAAACTTTACTAAAAGGCATTTCTGTATTAAATTAATCGAAAATCATGAAAAAATTAACATTATCGAGATGGGTTTTGCGTTTTGTTGCATTAAAATTGCTAAAACATATCTTTTTAGATGTATGTCTAATTTAAAAGTTGAAACAAGTATTAATTATACATTGATTTTTATCTTTGCAGTGTTTTTTAAAAATTGAAGAGATGATTAAGAACTTTGTAGAAGAATTAACGTGGAGAGGTATGATCCATACGGTAATGCCAGGTGCCGAAGAACATTTAATGGAAGGTATGCGCAGTGCCTATATAGGTTTTGATCCCACTGCAGATTCTTTGCACATTGGAAATCTGGTGCCTATTATGCTTTTAGCACATTATCAACGTTGTGGGCACAAGCCCGTTGCCTTGGTGGGAGGTGCTACTGGAATGATTGGAGACCCTTCAGGGAAATCGAATGAACGTAATTTACTCGATGAAAAAACACTACGTCATAATCAGGATGCCATAAAAAAGCAGTTATCTCATTTCTTAGATTTTGAAAGCGATGCCGAAAATGCTGCCGTTTTAGTGAATAATTACGATTGGATGAAAGACTTTTCGTTTCTTGAGTTTATCCGCGATGTTGGTAAGCACATTACTGTAAATTATATGATGGCTAAGGATTCTGTAAAAAATAGGATTTCGGCCGAGGCGTCTGAAGGGATGAGTTTTACAGAGTTTACCTATCAACTGGTTCAGGGATACGATTTTCTTCATTTATTTAAAGAGAACAACTGTTCTATACAGATGGGAGGAAGCGATCAATGGGGTAATATCACTACTGGAACCGAGTTAATTCGACGTATAGGAAATGGGAAGGGGTATGCTGTAACCTGCCCATTAATTACGAAGTCGGACGGATCGAAATTTGGAAAATCTGAAGGTGGAAACGTATGGCTGGATGCGAACAGAACATCACCTTATAAATTCTACCAATATTGGTTGAACTCAAGTGATGAGGATGCCGAAAAATATATTAAGATTTTTACATTCTTGACAGCGGAGGAAATTAATACTTTAACAGAAGCTCATAAAGAGGCACCACATTTACGAATCCTACAAAAACGTTTGGCAGAAGAAATTACGGTTATGGTACATTCTAAAGCCGATTTGGATAATGCCATTAAGGCGAGTACAATCCTTTTTGGGAAATCTACTAGCGATGACTTAAAAGGATTAAATGAACAAACCTTTTTAGATGTTTTCGATGGGGTACCACAGTCTGAAATCTCACATGGGGATATCGATGGCGGATTGGATATTATTGGTGCTCTGGTTGAGAAGGGAGGCTTTTTAAAGTCTAATGGAGAGGCCAGAAGGGCGCTTAAAGAAAATTCTATTTCGGTGAATAAAGAAAAGGTGAAGGACAATTACAGCATTACTACCGAAGATTTGATTAACAATAAGTTTGTACTATTACAACGCGGTAAAAAGAACTACTTCGTTCTTCGCGTAGTATAAAAAAATCTATATAATGAATAACAAAGCCTGATTGTAATATCAGGCTTTGCTTTTAACCAACCAACTATAAAAATTTTTCTTTTTCTTAGCAGTTATTAAGTCGCAACTGTTTTCGATACCTTACACAAAAACAGAACTTTTTTTAACCTGAGTATTATTTCATGTTTCGAAGGTGTTGCCTCTCTGGTTTTTTAGAGGTTTAATAAGATCAAACGGCTTATAAATGGAAAAAGCTAATCTAATAGTGCAGTCGAAGTGTCGAAATGATCCGGAACAAACTTACATTTTCGTCATTCACAAAACCATAAGATTACATCCACGGATATCAGAATTGTCAAAGCGTCCAATAATTTCAAAAGTTCCATCGTGATAAACTCTGCCTAAATCTTGTGTTGCAATAAAAGAGCAAGAGTTTATGTTAGCGAGATCAATAACATTGATGCCTCCCGTTTTGCCAATAGATTGAAGTGTAAGCGGGTCTTCAGTGTCTCTGGCGAGAATATGCATCCAGTTTGGAGATTCAAAAATACCATGCCCCTGGGAATACCCCTGACTTAGTAATTCGGTCATACCATATTCACTGTGAATGGAATTTACTCCAAAACCTGCTTTTAATAACTTATGAAGCTCCGCTCTTATAAGCTCCTTGCGTCTACCTTTCATGCCACCAGTCTCCATAATAATGGTGTTGTTCAGGTCAAACTTATAACGTTCAATGAAATCTAGCAAAGCAAAGGAAACGCCTATTAATAGTGTTTTTTTTCCTTGAGAATCCAGTGTAGTTAGCGTATCCTTGAGTTCAGAGTAGTTGTTTAGATAGAACCCGCTTTCCGGGTGCTTGGACTGGCTAATCATGGCGTCTACCATATATATTAAAGAAGAGCCTTCCCGTTCTAAATACGATGGAAGTAAAGCCAGAACAACATAATTTTCGATAGGGCCATAAACATGTTGAAATCCCCTCGTAAAGCTTTGGGTATATATGTCTAGATCGGTTACATAATGTTTACTGGTTGCACCTCCGGTTGTTCCAGAACTGGAAAAAACACGTTTAACAGTGTCATTGGAGCTTAGAATCTTACGGGATTTAAAAAACTGTATGGGTAAAAAAGGGATGTCTTCAATGGTTTTTACATCACTTGGATGCCTGTAAAGCAAATCGCAAAAGGATCTGTAGACACGGTTATTTTCAAATTGAAATTTAAAAATCTGTAAAGCAATAGCTTCGAATTCAGACGGCGAATTAATATTGAAAATCGTATTAGTGTCAATCATAATGCATGGAATGAACTGGTTTTAAACGTTTTTCATTAAAGCGAGACACACAGATTTTTTTGTCAATAGAAGGTCTTTTTGATGCCCCCACCTGCGGACGGGTAGATAGCCTTGCTACAGCATTTAAAAAGACAATTAATGCATAAAAAACAGCATGTTGTAACTAATTGAAAAAGATTAAACGAATTCAATGACAAAAATATATAAAATAAAAGCGTTACCAACGGCAACGCTCCTAATTTAAGTTTAATATGGATGTATTATTTTATAACAAGTTTTCGAGTTTCACTTTTACCGTTTTCGGTAATCTTCAGAATATAAACACCTTTTCTTAAATTTTGAATGTTTAATTGCTTGCCAGTCAGCGTCGTACTTTTAATTTTTTTACCTAACACGTTAAAGAACTCAATTTTTTTAGTCAAATTGCGTTTAGTAGTAAGATATATGAAATTTTTATTAGCTGGAGCTGGATTAGGAAACAAAGACAAGCCGTCTATAGTTTGCTGTATCGGGGGGTCACCAAAGGAATCCTGCGCAAACATATCCAGTGGGGCGGATAACATTGTGATGAACAATATAAAGTATAAGTAGTTTTTTTTCATACGCTTTTTACAGTAGTGTAAATGTACTAAAACTGCCTCAAAATTGATGCCAAAAAACTGTTAAAGATTTGGTGATTTTGTCGAAAGATTAAATTACCGTAACTTGGTTGTTACCTTAATGTTATTAATTTTTGCAATGTTAATAAATCGGCATTATAGTTTTATATTTACCTGGAGAATTAATAAAAACGTATTGTTTAGGTATGAAAAAAAATGACATTAAAATATTATTAGTCGATGACGAACCAGATATCTTAGAAATTGTTGGATATAATTTGTCTAACGAGGGGTATCAGGTTATTACAGCAGAGAATGGACAGGAAGGTGTGAAGAAGGCTAAAAAAGAACTTCCGCAATTAATTATTTTAGATGTCATGATGCCAGAAATGGATGGTATTGAAGCGTGCGAGTTAATAAGAAAAAGTCCCGATCTAAAGAATAGTATCATTACGTTTTTAACTGCTAGAGGAGAGGATTATTCTCAGGTTGCTGGTTTCGATGCAGGTGCAGACGATTACATTACAAAACCAATTAAACCTAAAGTTTTAGTTAGTAAAGTAAAGGCGCTATTAAGACGTTTTAAAGAAGAAGACGTTACCAACACGGTTAAAATTGGAAGTTTAGAAATAAATCGGGATGAGTATAAAATAATATCTCAGGGAACAGAGATTATTTTACCAAGAAAAGAATTTGAATTATTATCTTTACTTGCCTCTAAACCTGGAAAAGTATTTAAAAGAGATGAGATTTTAGATGCAGTTTGGGGTAACGAAGTTGTTGTAGGTGGTAGAACTATCGATGTACACATTCGTAAATTGAGAGAAAAATTAGGAGATAATAGTTTTAAAACCATAAAAGGGGTAGGCTACAAGTTTGTAGAATAATGCAGGCAAAATTTAAACGGTCATTTAGGTTTTCTATAAAGACATCGCTTTATATAACATTATACACAACGCTCTTAATGAGTGTTTTTTTATATTATTTATATGAGTTGAAGTGGCTTCATGTACTTGGTTTTTCGGTATTTGTGTATGGCTTTTCTTTTTTAATCATTCAATTTAGTGTAGAGCGCTTTATATATAAGCGCATAAAAAAGATCTACGACGACTTAACACTTCTGGAATCAGCAAACCTAAGCAAAGGTCCTATAACCACAGACATGCGTACCCTTACACAGGAGATCGATAAGTTTGCAAGGGATAAAAAAATCGAAATCGAGTCTTTAAGAGTTCGCGAAAAATATAGAAAGGAATTTTTTGGTAATGTATCTCATGAATTAAAAACTCCTTTGTTTACCGTGCAAGGGTATATTTTGACCTTGTTGGATGGCGCTATGGATGATGAAAAAATTCGAAAAAAGTATTTAGAACGAGCCAGCAAAGGAATTGAACGACTGGGATATATTGTCAAGGATTTGGATATGATTACCAAATTGGAAGTGGGTGATTTAAGTTTGAATATAGAAGAATTCGATATTATAGAGCTAGTGGAGAATGTGTTTGAGATGTTGGAGATGAAGGCCAGTAAAAAGAAAATCACACTTACCTTTGACACCAATTATGAGGAAGAAATACTGGTTAAAGCAGACAAAGAACGAATACAACAGGTATTGGTGAATTTAATTGTAAATTCTTTAAAATACGGTAGAGATAAGGGGACAACAGAAGTAAGTATAGAGAACCTTATAAAAAGTAAGGTTATTGTGCGTGTAACAGATAATGGTGAAGGGATTGAGAAAGAACATCTTCCTCGTCTGTTTGAGCGCTTCTACAGAGTTAATAAAAGTGGTTCACGTAAAGAAGGTGGTTCTGGGTTGGGGCTGTCTATAGTAAAACATATTATAGAGGCTCACAACGAAAAAATATATGTAGAGAGTGAATCAGACGTTGGTAGCGAGTTTTCATTCACTCTCGAAAAGGCCGAATAGCTCATCAAAATCGACTTCATCATCAAAAGCATTTAAACCTCTAAAAGCATCCACTGTATCCAGTTTACTCAGTGTAAAATCTTCTTGTTTACAGCTAGAAACGAGCTCCAATTCCGTTAAGCGCTTTGCTATATATTCCTGTTCAAACTGACCAGGAGTGGGTATAAAAAGGGCTTTTTTATTAAGTTTAGCCAAATCCATAACGGTTGTATAACCAGATCTTGATAAAACGAGTTTGCTCTGATTGATGGTTTTTTCTAGCAAATTAGACGTCATGAAATTATAAATGGTCATATTACCGTGTATCTGAATGGTTTGCTCTTTTTCCATAACCCCCTTTACGAAAACCACCTTTCCATTGAAATGTTTTAGCTCCGAAAAGAGTTTTTCTTCCAACATGGTACGTTGAGGCTCGGGACCAGAAAGTAACACCATAACATCGTTTTCAATCTCCAGATGTTTGTTTTGGAACCTACTTAAAGGTCCTATGTATTTTGTTGGGATTTCATAAGTATCTGTATGACCAAGTTTACCACTTAAATTAACCACGCCTTCGGTATCGGGAACCCAGCATACATCAAATTTTTTAATAAATTTTTGATGCATTTTTGTACTTAACCACGTTGTGCTTCCGGTTAGCACATTGAGCTGGTGCGTAATAAACGCGGAGGGCACTTTTTTACTATACACACCAAGACGGTTGTCTGAAATAAGACCTTTAATATTGTGAGTTTCTACAATAAATTTTGTTGCTTTTTTTTCGGCTTTAATGGCTTTAAGAAGTTTAGGCGAATCTTTGATCATCTTCAATTTAAAATTCTTTCCTTTCTTAGCATAAGTAACATTATAAGAAGGGAGTTCTATAGAAGATAAACCAGGAAACTCTTTCTGCAAAAGCGTTAAAGCAACACCATCACTTGCAATAATGGGCTCATGTCCCGACCTTATTAATTCCTGAATAATGGGAATACACCTGGTGGCATGCCCTAAACCCCAATTAAGCGGAGCAACTAAAATTCGTTTTTTCATCTGTATTTAATCCTTATTTTAAAAATAAGATGTATTACGTAGTATGCAAGAATTTACAGGGATATCGAATTTTTCAAGGATGTTCATTTCTAATCAATTTGATTGCGTTTCTTTATACTGTTAAAACCTGTTTTTGGGGTGTTTAAAATGATATTCAGACCATATTTCATTCAAGGACACAAGTTTTTATTAAATTCAAAGATAAGGATATAATCACTCTCGTATATTTCCTTAATTTTACCAAAATTTTAAATAATAGTGGGAAGTAAAAATAAACTTAAAAGGTTTAAAGAGAATGAAACCTTTTCTAACGTGTATCAACCAACTCGGGATGAGTTAGTTAATGATGAATACAAGTTAAAAGGTCGTTGGAGATCATCTGTATTTAAAAATGACCATCCACTAATATTAGAATTGGGATGTGGTAAAGGAGAGTATTCGGTTGGATTGGCGAAGAAATACCCCAATAGAAATTTTATAGGAATAGATATTAAGGGAGCTCGTTTTTGGAGAGGTGCTAAAACAGCTCTTGAAGACAACATTTCCAATGTCGCTTTTTTAAGAACACAGATTGAGTTAGTGGATTATGCCTTTGCGACAAATGAGGTTGACGAAATTTGGATCACGTTTCCAGATCCGCAAATAAAATATAAACGCACCAAACACAGGATGACCAATCTGGAATTTCTGGAGCGTTATAAAAAAATATTAAAACCAGAAGGGGTCATTCATTTGAAAACCGATAGTGAATTTATGCATGGTTATACCCTTGGTTTGCTCCATGGTGCGGGGCATGAAGTACTTTATGCTAATCATGATGTATACAAACAAGAAGGTAGTCCAGAAGAGGTTACAGCTATCCAAACATTTTATGAATCGCAATATTTAGAACAAAACAAACCAATTACGTATATTCGGTTCAAAATTAAACACTAGTGAATATTACCGTTATCTTCATTTTAGGATTATTTATAGCCTTAATTGGGGTTGTTCCTCCAGGGTTATTAAATATGACAGCCGCTAAAATAAGCCTAAAGGAAGGACATGTAAGAGGTGTCATGTTTTCTATTGGGGTTTGTGTTACTGTTGTACTTCAAACTTATATCGCTGCCGTTTTTTCCAGGTATTTAAGTAGGCACCCCGAAGTTTTGGACATCTTACAGCGGGTGGCATTCATCATTTTTGTACTCATAACCATTTACTTTTTACTTATTGCAAAAACGAAACCAAAACAGCAGATTAAACCTCAGGTGAGAAGCAAGCACAGTCGATTTTTTCAGGGGATGTTCCTATCGGCAATTAATGTGTTTCCTATACCCTATCAGGCTTATATGACTACAACTATTGCCTCTTTTGGGTGGATGGGCTTCGACCAGATAAGCATTATATCTTATATGGCTGGTGCTGCTATGGGAACTTTTGTTATGTTGTATATGTATATTTTCTTTTTTGATAAGATTAAAAACAAGTCGTTGACATCTCAAAGAAGTATGAATTACATTATTGGAACGGTTACCGGAATCATTTCAATTATCACTTTGATTAATATCATAAAGGAGTTGTAACTTATGAAACCGGAAACTCTGAATTTTTTCGTTAAAGTTTACGAGGTTGCACGGCTAATTCCGTACGGAAGGGTTACAAGTTATGGTGCTATAGCACGCTATTTGGGGGCTGTTAGAAGTGCTCGAATGGTTGGGTATGCTATGAACGGTTCTGGCGGAAAAGACGTTCCCGCTCACCGTGTGGTCAACAGGAAAGGCCTTCTAACGGGAAAACATCACTTCGATGGAACCAATTTAATGCAACAACTTCTGGAAAGTGAAGGCATAGAAGTCATAGATAATCAGATTCAAAACTTCGAAAAGGTGTTTTGGGACCCATCTGAAGCCCTATAGCGATCCCTCCATTTTTCGAATAATTAATATGTTGCTTTTCATCCATAAACAAAGCGAATATTCGTATAGATCATTTCAATGAAATGGCTTTAAATTCTGAACAATTCACTGTATCTTTGTATCTTAGATTAAATCTAAATAAGAGATGAAACTTAACAAAAAAGATATATTAAAAGCATTAGAATCTATTACCGTGCCTGGAGAAGGACAAAACATGGTCGAAAGCGGTGCAGTAACTAATGTAATGACTTTTGGAGATGAAGTTATTGTGGATATAACTATAAAAAACCCAAGTTTACAGGCTAAAAAACGTGCTGAGGTAGATATTTTAAAAACCATTCATGAACAGGTTTACGAAAAAGCTAAAATTACCGTAAATGTTAAGGTTGAAGCTCCTGCGAAACCAAAGCCCAATGTGATAAAAGGAAAACCCATACCGGGAATTAAAAATATTGTTGCCGTAGCCTCTGGAAAGGGTGGTGTTGGAAAATCTACGGTAACAGCTAATTTGGCGGTAACTTTAGCAAAAATGGGTTTTAAAGTTGGTGTTTTAGATGCCGATATTTATGGGCCTTCCATTCCTATTATGTTTGATGTGGAAGCAGAAAAGCCTTTGGCAGTCAATGTAGACGGAAAGTCTAAAATGAAACCTATTGAAAATTATGGAGTAAAAGTATTATCGATAGGGTTTTTTACACAACCCAATCAGGCCGTTATATGGAGAGGGCCTATGGCAGCAAAAGCGCTTAATCAAATGATTTTTGATGCGCACTGGGAAGCGTTGGATTTCTTATTATTAGATTTACCTCCAGGAACTGGAGATATCCATTTAAGCATTATGCAATCCTTACCAATTACAGGAGCTGTTGTTGTAAGCACACCTCAAAACGTGGCGTTGGCTGATGCTAAAAAGGGTGTGGCTATGTTCCAGCAAGAAAGCATTAATGTTCCAGTACTAGGAATTATTGAAAATATGTCATACTTTACACCAGAGGAATTGCCAGAAAATAAGTATTATATTTTTGGAGAAGAAGGCGCTAGAAACCTGGCGGAAGATTTAGACGTTCCTTTTTTAGGAGAATTGCCGTTAGTGCAAAGTATAAGAGAAGCTGGTGATATAGGTCGACCTGCGGCGTTACAAGTAGCAACGCCTTTGGAAAAGGCGTTTGAAAAGCTTACACAAAATGTTGTGGAAGAAGTTGTAAGACGAAATGATGACTTACCTCCAACAGAAGCAATTAAGATTACAACCATGGCTGGATGTTCAGCAGTTAAAAAATAATACAATGAATACAGAGGAAGTTAAATTAAATGTTGAGAAAGCCCTGGATGAAATTCGTCCATTTCTTCAGAGTGATGGTGGAGATATTTCTTTGTTAGCTATCGAGGACAATAATACCCGTGTTAAGGTTCAGCTACAAGGAGCTTGCGTAGGGTGTAGTGTTAATCAAATGACCTTAAAATCTGGCGTGGAAATGACGATAAAAAAGTATGTTCCGCAGATTGAAGAGGTTATAAATATTGAAGTTTAATAGCTCTTTTTTAATTCCTACTAAAATAATAGGAGAATCTTACCCGTTTATAAATCAGAAAGTTTAAATTTGTGCCTTGAATTTTAAAATACTTCAAAGTATAAAAACTTGATAATGGAAGACGTTAATATAAAAATAACAGATAGAGATGGTGTGACTCACGATATTGTAGCACCAACAGATATGGCAATGAATCTTATGGAAGTGGTAAGATCTTATGAGTTGGCTCCAGAAGGTACCATTGGTGTTTGTGGAGGTATGGCTATGTGTGCATCTTGTCAGTGTTATGTTTTAAGTGAAACCGAATTACCCGAAATGAGTGATGATGAAGAGGCTATGCTCTCTGAGGCTTTTGATGTAAAGGATAACAGTCGTTTAGGGTGCCAAATACAAATTACTTCTCAAATGGAAGGCCTGGAGGTTGAATTAGCTCCGGAAAGTTAACCCATATAAATCTTAACTTATGATAAAGTCCATACTTTTAGCATTATCGCTGCTTATATATACACCTTATAATGTAGATATTAATAAACTTATTGGTACATGGCATATAGATAAAGTTATTTATATGGGTAAGGAGAAAACAGAATCTAAGTTTTTAGAGTTTTTGGAAGATGGGAAATTGCAAGCAGGAATCATAGGGGAAAAAGCTTCAAAATTTGGAAAATGGGCTTATAACGAAAAAGATAGCATTTTAACCTTGATTTCTATACCAAAAAGAGTCAATGATGGAGATTATAAATTGCTAAAGTTAACTGATGATATACTGATTCTTGGTGTAATTACAGAAGGTGATACCGATATGGTGGAAATCCATCTAAAAAAGATTTAGCAATCCCTTCTACTGTATTAGTCTACCACCAAACCAAAAACATTTTTTTTAATTCTCCGCTCTTATATTTTACCCAGCATAAAGAAGAGAATTGCCGCTTTGCGTAATCTTTGGTGAGGTCTTTAAATAAATCAGCACTAAGCCAATCAACATGGGGGTGCGGAATAATCGGCCAATCCTGTTTATCAGGGATGTAGAACTTACAATCTTTTAGTACATCTAGCTGTTCATGATTCATGTAAAATCCGAAAATACAGTCATTATTCAAGATCTTGAGCTTTGTATTTTGAGAAGAGAAAGGCATGAATAATTGCGCCTTAAAATAGACGTGTTGATTCATGTTTTTAGATGTCAAATGGTACATTTTTAGATATGCTTTACAAGCATCAGAATATAAAAGGGGTAACTGTTTATGTTTTAGTTTATGCAGCTTTTCCACTAAAGAATCTTTTCTATTCGGACCAATAAAATGATCAATTTCTGTATGGCCAACAGTAGGGTCGTACAGATAGAATTTGTAGATGATTTCCAGGTGAATGGGCTTGGTGTTCTTTAATAACAGGCAATCCAATTCACCCAAAGTTATCTTGTTTTGTTGAATTTGAATATTTTCGGCTAAAACTCGAATGTTTTCCTGCTGTTTTAACTCAAATGAAACCAGCCGTTCAATATATTTTCCCAGCCTCAGGGTCTCATCTATTTCTACATCGATGCTCTTGGGTTTAGAGCTAATTTCGAATTGATGTAAATTCGAGACCGCATTACCCTTCCATAAAAAAGGAGTTTCTAAAAAGCCTATATATCTTTTTTGTATCACGGGTGGGATGTATTAGAATAGAGACTAATTAGTTGTTCGGTAATCTATTAAGTTTTTCGGACCTTCAAGCTGCGTTTTTACAATTTGTAAGGTGCCATCTTCTTTGGTAGCAATGTGCCATTTAATGAGTGAGATTTTACCTTTTTCTATTTCAATACCGGTAATACTTCGTGGATGTACACAACTACCATCATTAAAAAAGGCAATGTCTCCTGGTTCTGGGAATCGAGGTCTGTGCGTATGGCCAACAATGGTTAGGAGATTATTGTTTTCTGAGATCCATTTTTTAGTTCTACGTTCTACTTTAATTAATTCCTTATAGTTTTTTGCAGGACTGGTGGGGTCGGCAATGCCCATGACATTTAAAGGTTTCCAAAGAATACGAACGAGAAACCGACTCCATTTCCAGAATAGGAAATTCCACCAATCGGCTTGATGTCCATGTGTTAAGAAAATGTGCTGACCTGTAGATCTATGCTTTAAAATTAAACCTTCATGATATGTAATATCTCCAAAAAGCTCTATGTCTTCTCCTGTTTTAGGATCAAAATAAGAGGATAAGTGCTTTTTAACATAATTAGGATTGCGGTAAACCATATCGTGATTACCCCAGATCATATGTAATTTATGATCCTTATGAAATTGCCTCATGAGCAAAAAGACGTTCTTATGAGCATTCAGAATAGCACTAAAGGAAAGATTTTCCCATAATTCATCACCATCACCAAGTTCGCAATAATGAAACCCTTCAGTGTAATAATATTTTAAGGCATGGAAATAAATGTTCCTGTTATTTGCAAAATCATCTGCAAAACTATTATCACCACGATGGCAATCGCTAAACAGGATAAATTTGCTGTCATCATCGAAATCAATGACTTTGGCATGTTTGTAGGCTTTGTCTAATCTTTTTCTGGATGAAAACATGAGGTAAATGTAAAGAAAAAGAGGCTATTTCAAAAAACATGATCCTGAATGAAAATGAAGCCTTCTAAAAGTTAAACATTCAATATCAGTCTTAGAAAGTTTTTCCATTAGAAATAAAGCCTATAGGATAGTTTTTTTAAGAAATACCTGGATATCCTGTCTTGATGTTTTTTAATAGCTTTAACCACAAACGATTATCGACGCTAATAGGTTGGACTTAGTTTTTTTGTTAAAGCTTGGAGCCATACTTTAACTCGAATCTAAATGAAATCAAATGATTAGTTTAAGTTCTGCAACTTTTCCTGAACGATAGGAAGCAGTTTGTCCACAAATTTGGAATAAGCAAGTTCTGAAGGGTGCAAGTTGTCTGAAGCGACTAATGCTTTGTTTATTAATCCGTTTCTAGTGATATCGGTAATATTAACGAATGTCATGCCGTTTGCGTCACAATAGCTTTTGGCATAGTTGTTATAGGCGTCAATCTCGGCACTAATATCACCAGTTGAAGCAATATTTTGACCAAAAGGTGTAAAGGCATAATCGGGGATGGACATGACAATAACATCAAATTTGTTTCCTTTTGCGTATAAAATAGATTGATTTACCAGTTTGGGAAACTCTGTTTCATAAATCGAAAAAGCCCTGTTTTGATATTGGTTATTAACCCCGATAAGCAGGGTAACCAGGTTATAGTCATTTTTTAGATCTTCTAATGTCAAGGCAGATAGAAGGTTGGTTGTTGTCCAACCCGTTTGTGCAATCACTTTTAAGTCTACGGTTGTTTCAGAATTAAAACTGCTCATTAATGCTGCCTTTAATTGCTCTGGAAACCTGCAGGTTTCACAAACACTTTCTCCAATGGTGTAACTGTCTCCCAGAGAAAGTATTTTTATCGGACCATCAATTTCGAGCGTGTTATTAGGATCTGGTTTAGGGGGGTCTCCAACGACTATATTAGAGGTTTCATTATCCTTCAATTCTGAATGTGTAGAGCAATTAAGGCATAAAAAAACACCAATGCCAAGGTAAGCAAAGAGAAATTTCAATTTCATTTTTTAGTTTAAAGATACAGCTTTGTCTTTAAACATTAGAATGTTATAAAAAAAGGGTGTCTAAAAAGCTGTCATTGAAAACAAAGAGAATAACCGCTTTGAGGTTAAACATCGTTTTATTAAAATGTTGAGATTTTTTTTGACTGCCTGTTCGTCCAACAGGTAGCCAAAATGACAAGTTTGTAATTTTTTAGACACCCTCACAAAGATCACTAACATTTAGAAAGTGAGGGGGGGACTTTAAGTTTGATACATTGTAATTAAGGGTTTGTAGACCATAACGAAGCGCCTTTAAGCATAGCTCTTCTAGGAAGTTTTAAGCCCGCAAGGATTAATTCGGCAAAATCATCAGGTTGTAAAACATTGTCATGAGAGCCCTTTTCTAACATACCTAATCCAATGGTCATATCAGATTCAATGGTGCTCGGAGTTAATGTGTTCACTCTAATGTTATTTTTGCGAACTTCTTTCATTAGAGATTCAGACATGCCTATAACCGCAAATTTTGAAGCGGAATAGGCAGATATGTTTGCATTTCCATTTAGACCCGCAGTAGAGGATATATTTATAATATCACCCTCATTTTTGTTTATTAGATGAGGTAAGACTTCTTTGGTTACATAATACATGCCCATAACGTTGGTCTGAATAATTTGACTCCATAGGCTAACTTCCATATCGTTAAAGGAGCCAATAGCTGCAATTCCGGCATTATTAACTAAAATATCAACAGAACCCAAAGTGTCTAGAATACTTTTAATACTTTTTTTAACGTCTTCGTAATTACCAACATCAAATACCGAATAAATAGCCTTAACACCAAATGTCTCCAATTCTGAAACGGTTTCTTTTAAGACGTTTTCATTTCTACCCGTTATAGCAACATCGATACCTTCCTTAGCAAATGCCAATGCCGTAGCTTTTCCTAGTCCTCTACCACCTCCGGTTATGATGGCTTTTTTGTTTTTTAAACTTTTCATTTTTTGTCTTTTATAGAAAATTCTCTACTTTTCTGTCCAATAATCCATAACTAAAACACCGCCAATAATTGGACCTATTTTACTAACTAAATCTAAATGAGCTTTGTGAAACAGGTAAATTTCTCTGGCGTGTTCATTTTTAAAGGTTACAGTAAAACAATGGGTGAAACCATTACTATGGCCTTCGGTACTGTCATTTAACCCGCCTTCTATATTTACTATTTCGGGAATTTCATTTTTAAGATTTAAAAATGTTTCCACAGCCTCGTCTATTTGATCTTGAGTTGCTTCCTCCTTATATTTTAGGTTTACTATATGTCTTAAGACTTTACCCGCTCTATCAATTTTTGGAGCTACTTGGTATGTGGCAACTTTTCCTAAATCAAACCTAAAAGAACCTGCTATCAAGTAATTAGTGTCTTCAATTCTATGTGATCTTAAACCGTAATAAATTGAAAAACCAGTTTCCAAGTAGTTCATGGGCGTTAAAATACCTTCTTTACTTAGTTTACATAATTGAATACTTTCATCATCTCTTGTTCCCACTGCCAAAATAGCTTCTTCACCGTTTGCTGAAACGACTTCAATTCTGGTTTGACCTTGCAATTTGGTGTTTTCATCATCTTTTAAAACAAAATGTGGTTTCAAAGCACCATTTTTGCCAATCTTAAAAACGCTTACACCATCTCCATGGTACACAAAATTTGGTCTTTTAATAAAGTTTCCACGCTTGTAATACTTATGATGTCTATGTCCAACAATAACATAGTGATTGTTTTCCAATGTTACTCCTGTCACAGGATAAGTACCAGTTAAAAACCGATCTGTTGTATTATCACCTATGTTATTAATGTTTTTGAATGTCCCATTCTCATAAACTCTAAAACTACTTATACCATTGTCTTGAAACCCGCCAGTGTATAAAAAGGTTTTTCCCTTTATTTTAACGGTATACATGCCTATTATTCCATCTGTATGTATGGTCTCATTATCTTTAAGAGATTGTACGTGTGTTAATTTTCCATCTCCATGTATTTTAAAACAGCTAAGCCCAGGAGTATCTTCCAGACCACCGATAAAGAGGTAAGACGATTGATTCATATGAATCACCTGTAAGGTGATCGCAGTACCAAGGTGCGTCTCGTCGGTGTCTTCCACCAAAAAAACACGTTCCAGAGACCCATTGTTTAAAATTTTAAACGTCTCAATGGCATCTCCATGTTTATTAGCAACAAATAGAAAGTCTGTTCCGCCAATATTATCGGCAACCATTCCTCTTGCCGGCCCCTTTTTCTTATAGAGTTCGTGATTACTTATAGGGGTTAGCTTACCCTCCCTATTTAAACTAAAAACATCAATATTACCGAAACCACCGGCATAGACGAAATGGGAATCACCTTTTTTATAACTTGTAACGGTGACTGTATTGTTTGCAGAAATATTTTGGAAATCTTTTCTGTAAAGCATAAGGTCATTAGAAACCTGAGATAAACAGATTTTAGATAAAAGTAATGCTATAATAAAAACGCCCTTTTTCATAGTATTCATAATTTTAATCCTTTAAATTCAATAGATTACTTTAGTATTGATAGTGCTCCCGAAGAAGCAATCTCATGATCTTGTTCTATGGTACCACCACTAACCCCAATGGCACCGATAATTTTTCCTTCTTTATTTTTAATAGGCACACCTCCCGGGAATGTTATTAAACCACCATTAGAATGCTCTATATTATAAATAATACCACCAGGTTGTGTTAGTTTTCCTATATCGCCCGTAGCAGCATTAAAGTATCTTGAGGTTTTTGCTTTTTTTATAGCCACATCAATGCTTCCCAAATAAGACTCATCTAAACGTATAAAGGCTTTTAAGTTAGCTCCAGCGTCTACAACGGCTATATTCACTAATACTTGAGAGTCTTCCGCTTTTTTCTTTGCAGCTAAAAGTGCCTTAAGCGCTTCTTCATGTGTGAGATCGTTAGCTATTTGCGCGTGTAAGGGAGCTAGTGATATTAATAATAGTCCAATACAAATTTTAAAATGTTTATACGAATTCATGATCCCTAATATAATTGTTATTGTTAATAATTCTGCTTTAGGAATGGTTCTTAACATCTATAAACTTATAATAATTTTAAAGGTCATAGATGGTATACCATTGCAAAGCACAAAAATTAAAAACCAATTTAAAAAAACAGTTGAACTTGTTCAACTTGATAAATATTTTGCAGGATTTAGGACTGCTTTTTGATCTTGCTTAAAAATTCGTGAGTAATGCCCAAATAGCTCGCAATTTGTTTATCTGTGATTTTAGAAGAGATATCGGGGTACGTCGTATCGAAATAATGATAACGTTCTTTTGCTGTGAGACAATGGTTGCGTATTAAACGCCTTTGCCAGGCAACCAGAGCTTTTTGAGACATGACTCTAAAAAGTTTTTCTACCGAGGGAAAGGCATCGTATAGTGCCAATTTATCTGACCTTTTTATTAAAAGCACTTTACTATCTTCTAAGGCCTGAATGTTGAGGTTAGATGGTGTTTGGTTCATAAAACTATCAATGTCCATGAGCCACCAGTCTTTCGCTGCAAAATACAAGGTGTTTTCGTTTCCTTTTTTGTCTATAGTAAAGATTCTAAAACAACCCTCCAAAACGAAACCTTCGAATTTGCAGATGTCCCCCTGAGTTAGCAGAAATGCTCGTTTTGTAATAGACTTCGGGTAGAAATGTTTACAAACTTGTTCTAATTCAGCATTAGAAATCGGGGCGTTTTTTTTAATATTTTGTTTTAATAAATCCTTATCCATCCTAATATAAATACGCGTTAAAAGTGCGATGGGAATTTACTGTTTTTTGATTCGGTATAAAAAAAAGAGACCCTAAAAATTAAACTTGATTTTTAGGGCCTCTTTAAAAGCTAGTTTAAGGTACTAAATTATGTCCTGTATAGTGGATCTGCTCCAATAGTACCAACTAAACTATCTAAGTAAGAAACAGATTTAACGTTATTGTAAGATTGTTTTACCGATTCCAGACGGTCTTTAATGTTCATTTCGGCGACCAATAAACTATTGTTTGGTTCGGCTATAAACGATTCTAAATAGTCTATTTGAGATTTGTAAAACTTGATGTCCTTTTGTTGTTTCAACTTCAGGCGGTCTTTATACCAATCGCTATTTAATACATAGGCTCTATCGAAATATTTTCGCAATTCAGGATCACTAATATCTTTACCTTCATATGTTCCATATGCCATGATATGCAATAATATTTTTAAAGGTGGTATAGCTGCTTCAGCACTACCATCTTCAAAATAGTTAAGGGCTACTTTCTGTTGCGCCTCAACGATATTATTAATACCGTCAACATAATCTTCCAAGCCTTGAAGTTCTGGTTTTAGCATGCGTTCGCTAAATACGGCTGTAGGCTCATCGAATATGCGGTTTAGACATAATAGATCAAATTTTCTGGTAATTCTATACCCTAAACGGCTAGCCAAAACCTTTTGCCCTTTGTATTCGAAATCCTCAAGTTTTTCTAATGAACCGTTTGCAATAAGATTTTCGGGATCCCGGTCCTCTGGAGTCATTCTCGCCCAGATTTCGGGAATTAATAAACTCACATCATGGTCTATTTTGTTTTCGGCACCCACATAACCTGCCGCTGTACTAAACCCATTAGACTCTGTTAAAATATGCGATAGTAAAGCATTGTTTAAGTCTGTTGTTGGTGTTAACATATTAAATGGAGCTTTGGTAAGTGCTCCCTCAGAACCTGCTCCTGTTGTAGATGGTGATTTGCCTGTTAAACTACAAACAAAATCCATAAACAGTTCGGGAGTTTCCTGATAGTGAATGGGGTTGTAAACGGCTAAAGGTCTAATGCCGGCTTTTCTATCTACCGGGTTGTTTCTTCTACCGGGAAGAACGGCATTTACAACATGAATTACAGGGTCTTCGGGTTTAATTTTTCTACGTAAACGTACCCCAATATCTGAAACATATGAAGCTTCATTTTCATTATAAAATCTGTTTGGCTCTAAATAACGCGGGTTTTTGGTTGGTAAACCACCTTCAATAATTCTTGGGTGCGATGGCAAAACAAATTGTTCTTCATCATTTTTACTATTAATAATTTCAAGTATAAAATCTTTAACAGGTTGTGTGTACTTGTCAAAATTAATCGTGTCCTCATAAATGGTGATGGCATCTTCTTTAGTTAACATCTCATAATTTGTTAAGAATCTACCATCTGAAATGATATCTAATTCGGCAATCTTATCGTATCCTCTAACGATAGCTTCATCGGGTCTTTGGAATAAATGTGCCTCACAATTTATCAATACTTTTACACTTGGGTTGTTAAATTCTGGATTCAAGTCTTTAAACTGATCTCTTGGAAGTGTAATAGATGCGGAGATATCGTCTTCGGTTTGAATTTTTTCACTTGCCGAAAAATCTGAACGCAGTTTATTAAGCATCCAATTACCATTTTGATTGAAACCGATACGAACGTAACTACCAACAACAGGATTATTGTTATAAATCAAGGACGTCCCTTTAACACCATTAACAATTTCAACAGACATCATGTCTTTCCAGTTCAGGTTGGCGCCATGAGCCTGTCTAAATAAACGTTTCACAAACAGTACCAATGAGCGTATATGTACGGGAATATTTTTTAACCATGCATTGAATTCATCAGAGTTGTCTTCAGAGGGCGTTAATAATTTTACAACCGATCCTAAGGTTCTTTTTTCACTTAAGAATGATCTTGATTTGGGTCTGTTGGGATCATTTATTTTCCACCTTGTAGAATAATCGAATTCAATAATTTCATCAGCTTTTTTAAAATCCGCTTCTATATCATGAATGTTGAACGTGCTATAGGTGATCGCATTTTGCATGGATTTTGAAATCTCCGATTTCCCGCCACCAGATACGGTACAAGGTTTATGACAAAATATGCCCTCTGGGAATGTTTCTATCATTCGCCATAAATTAATAGAGGGGTGTTTTTCTAATCGCAGTTTATTCCCAGATGGATGTACATACGTTTTAAATGGCGACAATGTTAACTTTTGTTCCTTACCATTATAATCCCATGTAATACTGTTTTTATTAATATTGAAATAAGCATGTTCTGGAATATAAACTACATTGGAATATGTTTTATCCACCGCATAATTCTCGGGTTTGACCTCGATGTTATTTGCCAATAAGGTTTTAACGTCTTCAAAAGTGTGGTTTAGTCCATAACTTCTAGAATAGTCTTTACCATTTACGGTGTCTCCCATAATACGTCTTGCATATGCAATGGCACCACCAGCATGTTCTTCCTCTACTAAGCCATATAGGTTAGCAGAGTAGCTTATTTGGGTTTTAATTTCCTTTTTAGAGTACCCATAGTAGTTATCTGCGATTAAGGTAACTACAACACCTCTGTCGTCTCTACAGGTTAATTTAAAAGCTCGGCCATCATTATAGAATTCGTTTTCATCTTTCCAGCACATGCCGTCTTTACGCTGACGTTTTGTAGCATCATCGTAATGTGGTAATCCAACATCCTTTTTCTTCAAAGCTTTTAAATGAGGTGCTAAAATTATGCAACCCGTATGCCCTGTCCAATGAGCAGTATCTAAAGCGGCATCGTTTTGAGCCAAATTAGGATCTCCCGCATTACCAAAAATATTTTCAACAAAATCTAAATTACTAACTAAGTTGCCCGGAGCAAAAAAACGGACTTCTAAAGATTTTTTATTGATGATGCCTTTAACCTCTGGGCAAACGGTTGGCCTTAGTAGCATAGACACTATAACTTTGGCTTTCTCTTTTTTGTTAGCCGTAAATGGTAATACTTTTAACTCGTCTGGAGCATTAAAAGCAGCATTTAAGAAATGGGCTAACACAATTTTTGGCACTTCTTTTTTATCCAGTGGCACAGGGAGATCCCCCTCTACAATGTGAAAAGTACCTTTTGTAGTCCTTTTGTCATGCAACGGATTGTTTAAAATGCCTTGCTTTAGCCTTTTGGAATTAACCAAATCACTTTGAAAAGAGTTTCCATCTGGCGGTAAACTGGCTTCCCTGGCTTGTCCTTTTTTTGATAAAATAAGGGTGTCATTTGGCAATAGGTATGGTTTGTCAAAAGACACATCTTTTAAATAATCATTAATAAAGTTTTGTATTCTGGCGTCTGCAGGTGATTGATGATTAGCCAGAAGCCGTGATTTTTCTCGAATGCTCTTTATTAATCCGCTGGTTAATTCTTCAAACTTTGGGTCGCAAAACGTTTCTTTACTACCTTTTTCATCTGTGAAGGTTGGTTGTCCAATAGACGCTAACTTTAAGTTGATAGATTGAACAATATCTTTTTTTAATTTTTTCATAAGTTCTAACTTTGCTAACTATATTATAATTCATTGTTCTTTGTAGCAAAGTTAGTCCCCGGAGATTTTAAAAAAACTGTCAAAAGTCATGTTGCCCCTATATTTTTCACTAAAACGATATAGTGGAGTAAGTGTAGCTAAATCAATATTAAATGGCATTTTAGATTTACCAAGAAAAAACTTAAAGTTTAAGGCGAAAAACGCAGGCATAGCCTTAGCTAAGTTGAGGCTTTTTAACGAAAAAAATTAAGTTTTTTCGGTGAAGATTGATGTTATTTAATATTGATTTAGCTATAAGTTTTAAAGTTGAGAATCTACGTTATTTAAAAGCATTTAATCCGGTAATATCTAAACCGGTAATAAGTAAATGTATATCGTGAGTGCCTTCGTAAGTAATTACACTTTCAAGATTCATGGCGTGACGCATTATACTATATTCGCCAGTAATTCCCATTCCACCAAGCATTTGCCTAGCTTCACGAGCAATATTAATAGCCATGTCCACATTATTTCTTTTAGCCATAGATATTTGAGCTGAAGTCGCCTTTCCTTCATTTCTTAGAACACCAAGTCTCCAGGTAAGTAATTGTGCTTTTGTAATTTCAGTAATCATTTCGGCCAGTTTTTTTTGTTGCAGTTGAAACTGCCCAATAGGTTTGCCAAACTGAATACGTTCTTTGCTATACCTAAGCGCTGTATCGTAGCAATCCATAGCGGCTCCAATGGCACCCCATGCAATACCATATCTGGCAGAATCTAGACATTTGAGAGGTGCGCCTAAACCAGATTTATTAGGAAGTAAATTGTCTTTAGGGACTTTTACATTATCAAATATAAGTTCACCCGTTGCAGAGGCGCGCAATGACCATTTGTTATGCGTTTCGGGGGTTGTAAACCCTTCCATGCCACGCTCCACGATCAAGCCATGAATACGCCCTTCTTCATTTTTTGCCCACACAACAGCGACCTGTGCAAATGGCGCATTGCTAATCCACATTTTAGCACCATTCAAAAGATAATGATCACCCATGTCTTTATAATGGGTTACCATACCTCCAGGATTACTTCCATGATCGGGTTCTGTTAAGCCAAAGCACCCCATCCATTCACCACTCGCTAATTTAGGTAAATACTTCTGACGCTGTTCTTCATTTCCGTATTTCCAAATAGGATACATAACTAATGAGGATTGTACTGAAGCCGTACTTCTCACACCAGAGTCTCCACGTTCTATTTCTTGCATAATTAAGCCATAAGAAATCTGGTCTAATCCGGCTCCTCCATATTCCATAGGAATATAGGGGCCAAAGGCTCCAATTTCTGCCAATCCATTTATAATTTGCATTGGGAATTCGGCTTTTTGAGCATAGTCTTCAATAATAGGAGAAACCTCGCGTTTTACCCATTCTCTGGCGGCATCGCGCACTAATTTATGTTCATCCGTAAGTAACTCATTCAGGTTATAATAATCTGGAGCTTCAAATAAGTCTGGTCGCATAAAGACTAAATTTAAGTGTGTTTTTGAATCAAATTTTTAACAAAAACGTTGTTTTTTTATTAATTCAATATTTTTAAAGCTCAAATTTAGTCAATTCGTAGCGATTCAATTACATGTTTAAGTAAAAATCTTTAGTGAGATTTATATATTCTTTGGTGTAGTCGTGTCTGGATAATTCAATTGTTAAGACCTCCGTTTTTATATCATCTCTGGCGCTGTTATTAGCTGTAGGTTGAAATGAAAATTCAATCAAACTTCTTTTTATTTCTGATGTGGAGTTTCCTTTTACGTGTGTTATTTTGTTGGGGTAGAGTTTAGAATTTAAAGCTTGTTTGATTAGCTTTTCTTGCTCCTTAAAAGGAATGATTACAGAAAAGATGCCTTCCTCAGAGAGTAGTTTGGAAACACTTTCAATTAGGTAATCAAGTGGCATGGCGTCTTGAAATCTGGCCATATCACGTTGTTTATCGTCTGTTTTGTAGTCTTCGGAATAAAAGGGCGGGTTTGAAATGATGAGGTCGTATTTGTCATCAATTTCTTCAGTAAATTCTTCTAAAGAGGCATGATAACAGAATAACCGGTCTCCCCAAGGTGATGCTTCAAAATTGTCGACACATTGTTCGTAAGCGTCATCATCGATTTCTATGGCATCAATAATTTCGGATGGGCATCGTTGAGCAAGCATAAGTGATAAAATACCAGTACCGGCTCCGATATCTAAAATAGAAAATGGACGATTTTCAATAGAAGTCCATGCGCCTAGTAGAACACCATCTGTGCCTATTTTCATGGCGCAGCGATTCTGATTAACTTCGAATTGTTTGAATTTAAATGGTTGGTCCATATGTTGTCATTCCTGCGAAGGCAGGAATCTATAATGCTTTAGTTTCAATTTATAAGATTCCCGCCTTCGCGGGAATGACAGGTACTACAGATATAAATCAATCAACCCGTCCGGAGTGTCAACCAAAATCGTTTTGTTATCCCTATCTAAGTTTACAATAAACTCATCATTCATTGGAATCAAAATTTCGGTGCCATTTCTGTCTATTTCAAAAAGCGCCTGGGCTGTCGAATCATTTATTCCAGTTATGGTTCCTACCGTTCCATGATTTTTATCTTCAACTGTAAAACCAATAACCTCATGAAAATAAAACTTATCGCCATCCAGTTTAGGAAGTAACTCTAATGGTAAATAGAGTTCACTTTTCATAATGGCATCGGCATCAGACTCATCATCAACGTCCTCAAACTTGATTCGAAGTAATTCCGATTTATGGAATTGCGAATGCTCGATAAAAAATGGTACAAGGTTATTCCTTAAATTTAGAAAGATGGCATCTAATTTTCCATAAAGCTCAGGTTGATCTGTATCCAACTTAGCTAAAACTTCCCCTTTAAAACTGTATTTTTTTACAATTTTACCCAGGTAAAAACAATCTTCTTTTCGCATGACAAATGAGTTTTTGTCATTCCCACAATTTATGCTAAACGTATTTAGTAAGGTGGGAATCTTAGGATTTTAGATATTGAGATCCCGCTCAAACAGGATTTTTCAATGATGTATTTTGCTGATCGATAAAATACTATGTCACAAAAAAACTCCGATAAAGTATCGGAGTTTAAAAGTATAAAAAAATATTTTTTATTCTTCTTCGTTTGAAGTTTCAGCTTCTGCTTTTGCGTCTTCTTCAGCAGCAGGTGCTTCTTCCTCAGTAGCGGCTTCCTCTTCTTCAACAACAGGAGCGGCAGCTGCAATACGTGCTTCGTTAACAGCTTTTTCGGCTTCAAGAGCTTTCGCTTTTGCTTCAGCTTCAGCTTTCGCTAAATTGTCGGCCTTAGCACCAATTTTTCCGGTTTTTTCTTCTAACCAAGCATTGAATTTAGCTTCTGCTTGTTCTTCAGTTAAAGCGCCTTTTTTAACACCACCAGCAAGGTGATTTTTCAATAAAGCACCTTTGTAAGATAAAAGTGTTCTTGCGGTATCCGTTGGTTGTGCACCATTTTGTAACCACTGTACAGCACCGTCAACATTTAACTCAACAGTTGCAGGGTTCGTGTTTGGATTGTAAGAACCTAATTTTTCAAGGTATCTACCATCTCTTTTTGAACGGGAATCTGCTGCTACGATCCAATAATAAGGTTTTCCCTTTTTACCGTGTCTTTGTAATCTAATTTTTACAGGCATAATGATTAATTATTTGAGGTTCTCGACCTCGATTATTAATAAGAGCGCAAAGATACTATATTTTTTGAATTAAGAAGGTTTTTCGTAGAACGAAATGTTATTTTTTGTTGCTGAAAATTAGAAGGAGGACAATTAAAAAACCTATAAAGGAGATGTTTTAATAAGGATAAACATTTAAGTATTAGCAATCTTTAGTTTTTAAAGTGTTAGGGATTTTGAGAGGATTGAGTGAAATACGAAGGGTTTAGAAATTACGGTAACTTGAATTTTGTTTTGAATACCATTTATTTCCCGTAATGATAACGGCAAGCAGCTATCATGAGTTGGTCTTTTTCGTATTTATATACCAATCGGTGTTCAGATGTTATGCGCCTTGACCAATACCCTTGTAAATCACCTTTTAAGATTTCGGGTTTTCCTACGCCTTCAAAAGGTGTTCGCATGCAACTTTTGATGAGTTCGTTAATCCGTTTTACTATGTTCTTATCGACTTTTTGCCAATATAAATAATCTTCCCAGGAAGAAGTAGACCAAGTTAATTTCATCTATTCAATTAAATCTCTTTCAATACCTTTTTCTGATTCCAGTTCTTTGATAGAGTTCAATAAAACATCTCTGTTTTTGCCTGTTAATAAATAAGTAGTTTCTTTTAACGAGTTGTATTCGTCTAATGATATTAATACAAGGTCTTTACCGCTTTTGCGTTTGATAATTATATCACTTACATCATTAACTACTTTATCCAACCAATGCTTAAGGTTTGAGCGAAAGTCTGTATAATTTACTGTTTCCATAGTGTAAAGATAGTAAAAAAAGTACTTGATCAAGTACTTTTTTGGTGTTTAACGTATTGGATGAAAGTTTTTAACTATTCTGATAACTTATTATTTTCATTATGTGGCTATCCTCTAAAAGTAAAACGTACTTAAAAAGATAAAGGTTGAAAATTAAAACAAAAGACACACCGGACTAGGGATGTTCGTGCTGCTTAAAAAATGCAATTTTCCTGATATGGTGTCAATTTTAAACACACTAATGTTATTACTGTTTTTATTGGCAACTAAAAGGAATTCACCGCTGGGGTCTAATGTAAAGTTTCTTGGCCAGTCTCCATGAACGCTTTCATTTTGAATTTTTTCAAGGGTACCATCAGACGTATTTCTTTTAAAAACGGCAATAGTGTTTTCTCCACGATTTGAACCATAAAGAAACTGCTCATCTGGAGATAAATGAATATCTGCACATTTATTTTTTCCTTTGTATGCTTTAGTTAATGTCCCATCGAAATCTATTTGCTTAAAATGATCTCCTGTCTTTTTAATGGAAGTGATGGAAGCACCGTATTCATTTATAACATATAGATAGGTGCCATCTTTGCTAATGTCGAAATGACGAGGGCCTGGGTTTCCCTTGGTTCTAACAATGTTATCCGATTTAAGTATATACCCCTGTTTTTCGGCTTTGTATTGATAGACCGCGTTTCTACCTAAATCGGCTACAAACAGATTGTCTTTAAAAAACCTAGCTGAGTGTACATGCGATTTTTCGTCTTTTGAACTGTGATTAAAAACCTGTGAAGCTGCATTTAGACTACCATCTTTATTTATAGGGTAGATCGATAAACTACCACCCATATAATTTGATACAGCAGCTGTGTCTCCTTTTTCATTTACCGAAATATGACACGGGCCACCTCCGTGGCTACTTACCCGCGTTAAAAGTGATAACGTTCCATTTTCATTAACTTTATAGGAGGATACAAATCCGGTTTCGCTTTGATTCACCGAGTACAGATATTTTTTATCGGGAGAATACTGTAAAAACGACGGGTTATCTATGGGTATAGCGAGCTGCTTATTGCTTAACTCGCCGGTATTGGGGTTAAATTCGAGTTGATAAATACCTTTGCTATCTCCATGGGTATAGGTGCCAACATATAGGCGCATGTTTTGAGAGAATGCATTAAAAAGATTGAATGCGAAACAGATGAGTAATAGATTAATTTTCATATAACTGAGGGTTGAATTGAATTCAAAAATAAGAATAATTTAAGTTAGGGCATTTTTGTTTAAAACTCTTTATAACTTTCGTTTCAAAACCTATTATTTCTACGTATTTTTAGAGACTTCTTTTCGTTTTTGTAAACGGCTTAACATCAAATATATAAAGATCTAATATGTACTTAATTTTCGATACAGAAACCACGGGATTGCCTAAACGTTGGGACGCACCTATTACCGATTTAGATAATTGGCCAAGGTGTATTCAAATAGCATGGCAGTTGCATGATGCTATGGGGAACTGTATCGAGCATCAGGACTACCTGGTGCAACCCGAGGGATTTAATATTCCTTATGATGCAGAGAAGATTCACGGTATTTCTACCGAATTAGCTCAAGAGCAGGGAATACCTTTGGCGGAGGTATTGGAGAAATTTAATGAGGCTTTAAGTAAAACTGAATTTATTGTTGGGCAAAACGTGAAGTTCGATTTGAACATCATGGGCGCCGAGTTTGTTAGAGGAAATGTTACGAACCCGTTACAGGAATTACCGGTTTTGGATACCTGTACCGAGCATACAGCAAGCTTGTGTAAGATTCCTGGAGGCCGTGGTGGTAAATTCAAGTTACCCACCCTTACCGAGTTACACGAGTTTTTATTTAACGAACCGTTCGCTGAAGCGCATAATGCAACGGCCGATGTGGAAGCGACAACACGTTGCTTTTTTGAGTTGGTTCGTTTAGGAGAGTACACTAAAGAGCAGTTGGATGTTGAGGCCGATTATTTTGAGAACTTTAGTGAGGCCAATCCTAAGACTATTGAGGTTATTAACTTAAAACATGTTAACCTTAAGAAAGAAAGTGCAAGAATTCGAGAGCGCCTTGAAAAACTGAAAAAAGATAAGGCTCCTACTCAAGATACAACGCAAAATTTAGCAGATTTAGCAGATGTCGATTTTGTGCATTTGCACAATCACTCGCAATTCTCAGTATTACAATCTACAATGAGTGTGGGAGATATTGTAGCTGCTGCGGCATCCCATAATATGCCGGCAGTAGCCCTTACCGATCATGCAAATATGATGGGGGCCTTCCATTTTATAAATGCCGTTAATAATCAAAATAAAACGATAAAAGCCAGTATTGCTGCGGCTGAAGAGCAGGGTGAGACTCCAGACCAACAATTAATAAAACCCATTATTGGGTGTGAGTTTTTTGTCTGTGAGAATCATCAGGATAAATCGAGAAAGGATAACGGATACCAGATTGTATTATTAGCAAAAAACAAAAATGGGTATCACAATCTGGCAAAATTATCTTCACATGCTTTTGTTAGTGGTTTTTACTACGTTCCCAGAATTGATAAAGAACTGATAAAACAATACAAAGAAGATATTATTGTGCTTACTGGGAATTTGTATGGAGAAGTTCCAAGTAAGGTCTTAAATATTGGTGAAAAGCAAGCAGAAGAGGCTTTGTTATGGTGGAAGGAAGAATTTGGAGATGATCTGTATGTTGAACTCATGCGTCATAATCAGGAAGATGAAAACCGTGTAAACATTACTTTGGTTGAATTGGCGAGAAAGCATGATGTTAAGCTGGTGGCCACTAATAATACGTATTATCAAAAACAGGATGATGCGAATGCTCACGATATATTGTTATGTGTTAAAGACGGTGAAAAACAAGCTACTCCTATAGGTAGAGGTCGTGGATATCGATACGGATTACCAAATCAGGAATATTATTTCAAGTCTTCAGAGGACATGAAACAACTGTTTCAGGATTTGCCCGATGCTATTATAAATATTCAAGAGCTAATCGATAAAATTGAAGGGTTCCAATTGGCACGTGATGTTTTATTACCCGCCTTCGATATTCCTGACGAATTTAAGCATGAAGAAGATTTAGTTGATGGTGGAAAACGTGGAGAGAATGCGTATTTAAAACATATTACCTTCGAAGGTGCTAAAAAACGTTACGGAGAACCGCTTTCTGAAGAGGTTGTAGAACGACTCGATTTTGAATTGAACGTTATTGAGAATACTGGGTATCCAGGATATTTCTTAATTGTGGAGGATTTTATTCGGGAGGCGCGAAATATGGACGTGTCGGTAGGTCCTGGGCGTGGATCGGCTGCAGGTTCGGTAGCCGCCTATTGTTTATGGATTACCAATATCGATCCCATGAAGTATGATTTGCTTTTTGAGCGTTTCTTAAATCCGGATCGTGTTAGTATGCCCGATATTGATATTGATTTCGATGATGAAGGACGAAGTCGGGTTATGGACTATGTTATTGATAAATATGGTGCCAATCAAGTGGCACAAATTATCACGTATGGAACCATGGCGGCCAAGTCATCTATTCGAGATACAGCACGTGTACTGGATTTACCATTGTTTGATGCCGATAGGATTGCCAAGCTCATCCCTAATATGTCTAAGCTCAATAAAATTTTTGGCTTAGATGAGAAGGCGTTGTCAAGTAAGTTTAGAGCTGATGACTTGGAAAAGGTGAATGAGCTTTTAAATATTTCCGAAGGATCGGATTTAGAAGCCGAAACTGTTAACACGGCAAGGGCTTTAGAGGGATCTGTTAGAAATACCGGGATTCATGCTTGTGGTGTTATTATAACGCCCGATGATATTACCAAGTTCGTACCGGTATCGGTGGCTAAGGATTCCGATTTATACGTCACCCAATTTGATAACTCGGTTGTAGAGTCTGCCGGACTCCTTAAAATGGACTTCCTTGGTTTAAAAACTTTAACTCTAATTAAGGATACGGTTAAAATTGTAAAGGCGAAACATGACATTCAGTTAGATCCGGAATCATTTCCGCTTGACGATGAAAAAACATATGCTTTATTCCAAAGAGGAGAAACAGTAGGGGTGTTCCAATACGAATCTCCTGGGATGCAGAAACATCTTAGAGACTTAAAACCAACGGTATTCGAAGATTTAATTGCGATGAATGCCTTGTATCGTCCGGGACCGATGGAATATATTCCAAGTTTCGTACGTAGAAAGCATGGTGATGAAGATATTGATTACGATTTACCAGCCATGGAAGAATACCTTAAAGAAACATACGGTATTACAGTATATCAGGAGCAAGTGATGCTACTGTCTCAAAAACTGGCTGGGTTTACTAAAGGTGAAGCGGATGTTTTACGTAAGGCCATGGGTAAAAAGCAGATCGCGGTACTGGATAAAATGAAACCCAAATTCATAAAGCAGGCGAGTGAAAATGGCCATGACGCTAAAGTTCTGGAAAAAGTATGGAAAGACTGGGAGGCTTTTGCGAGTTACGCATTTAACAAGTCGCACTCTACATGTTATGCATGGATTGCCTATCAAACGGCTTATTTAAAAGCGCATTATCCTGCTGAATATATGGCTGCGGTACTTTCTAATAATATGAACGACATTAAGCAGGTCACATTCTTTATGGAGGAATGTAAACGTATGAAGCTGGAAGTGCTAGGCCCGGATGTCAATGAGTCGTACTATAAATTTTCTGTAAATCAGGATAATGCCGTACGTTTTGGTATGGGAGCTATTAAAGGTGTTGGTCATGGTGCTGTAATGACGATTGTGGATCACAGAAAAGACGGGTCTTATAAATCTATTTTCGATTTGGCTAAAAGAATCGATTTAAGAGCAGCCAATAAGAAGGCGTTCGAAAATCTTGCATTGGCAGGTGGGTTTGATTGTTTTGAAGATACACATCGCGCCCAGTATTTTCATAAGGAAGGTGATGAGATGACCTTTTTAGAAAAAGCGGTAAAATATGGAAGTAAACACCAGGAGAACGAAAATTCGGCTCAGGTGAGTTTATTTGGAGATGCGAGTAATGTTCAAATTGATGAGCCTGTAGTGCCACCATGTGAAGAGTGGGGAACCATGGAAAAACTAAGCAAGGAACGTGAAGTTGTTGGGATTTATATTTCGGGGCATCCGTTAGACGATTTTAGAATTGAAATGAAAACGTTTTGTAATGGAGCTATTGGGATGTTTAATGACCTGGAGCCTTACGTAAACAGAGAAATTGTTTTTGGAGGGGTGGTAACCGATGTTATACACCGGGTGAGTAAACAAGGAAAAGGTTGGGGGATGTTTACCATTGAGGATTACACCGATAGTTTCGAATTTAGAATTTTTGGAGAGGAGTATTTAAAGTTTCGACATTTTTTAATGAAGAACAATTTTGTATTTGTTAAAAGTTTTATTCGAGAAGGCTGGGTAAATAAAGATACGGGAAAGAAAAGTGATCCCAGGTTACAATTCAATAGTTTTCAGTTGTTACATGACGTTATGGAAAATTATGCCAAAAAACTGTCTATTCAACTTAATATTAGAGACCTTCAGGAGGAAAGCATTATGCGTTTAAAGGAATTGTTACAAATGCATCCCGGTAACCAGGCCCTTAACTTCATAGTATACGATAACAAAGAACAAATAAAGATACAAATGGCTAGTCGAAGACAAAAAGTTAAGGTGTCTCAAGAGCTGTTGGATGAATTAAGGCGTCACGATGTGTTGTTTAAGCTTAATTAAAAGACTTAAGGGAATTTACTAAAGACTTATTTCTATATCAACCCATGTCGTGTTGCTAGTCTTAGGAGTAATTGATTCTTAATTAGTTTCGGTTTAGTGTTTAAGATTGGTTGTTGATATCCGTTTAAATGTTAATTAGAGAAATAAAGGCTCTTAATGTCTGGTTTTTTTGTAGTTTTACCTGACTATGAAGAAATTTTGCCTGACTAACAAAATTACTCTACTTCTACTTATCTTAAATTTTCATGTTTTTTGTCAGTCGACCAGACAAGATGAAGCGTCTTATTTTAAGTGGTTTGACACGACTATCTATGCAAAAAACAGCGATTTAATTAATGGTACATACCATCTGGAAAAGTATGATTCGCAAGAGGGTTTCGATCAATATTATGTAACACCAAACTTTTTACAGGGGAATATGGTCTATGACCAACAACCCTATTTTAAAGTTAACTTGAGTTACGATTTGTATTCTGACGATCTCATTCTAGGATTTCAAGAAAATGATTTATTATTACCCATTAAATTGGTTAAGGATAAGGTTGAATCTTTTTTCATAAATAACAGGTCATTTGTGCACTTGAAAGATGAAGATTCCAGTACTAACGGGTTTTTCGAACTGTTGTTACGTACCAACGAAATAATACTGTATAAAAAGCATTTCAAAAAAATGCATCGCTATCTAAATGACCAAAAAGCCTACTATAAATTTACCAAAAAGACAAGGTATTTAGTGTCTTATAGAAACCGTTTAGAAGACGTAGATACCAGGAAAAGTGTATCGAAATTATTTCCGGAAAAAAAGTCCTTGATTAACGATTTCTTTTCCGAGAATGATTATTTGCGGAATACTAACGAAGATGCATTTTTCAAATTGCTTTTCAAGCAAATAACTAAAGAATGAAACCATTAAGGATATCTCGTTAGTGATTTTATTGTAGCTAACCTAATGGCTAATCAGGCTGTTGTTTATGGATAGCTTTTCTGTTCGAGTGTAGAATTTATTATAAACCCTATCATTAAGTGTCTAAATCAATACATTATTTTTTAAAGACGTTTAGAAGTCTGCTTTTTCTTTTTTTGCTGGTTTCTGTAGTTCAACAATCCTCAGGTCAAACCAAAACCATGTCTTTGCATGTCGAGAATGAAACCGTATTAGACATTATTGAGCTGATTGAACAAAAATCAGATTACACCTTTTATTTTATTGAAGACTGGCTAAGTACTAAAACAACCTCTATTCAAGTTGATCATGCTTCTATGGAATCGGTTTTAGACACGTTGTTTAAGGATACGGTTATCAATTTTTATATCACAGATGATAATAAAATCATTCTAACTCAGAATAACCTCATTCGTAATACCTTGCATGAGGATTTCTTTGGTTCAAAAAAAGAAGGGTCTATAGAAGAGGAAAAACCGGTTATTTATAATGAAAATGTTACGGTTAATACGTCCCAGAGCATAGAAACAGTTAAGATTGGAAAGGAGCGCATACATTCCAGAAGACTCACTTATACGTTAACAGGAGTTGTAAGAGATTCAAAAACAAATAAACCCATCTCAAGTTTATTAGTTATTGCGAATGGTGGTAAAAATACGGTTACAGATAATAACGGGTTTTATTCCATTGAATTACCTGCAGGAGTCAATATTATTGAAACAAAATCTCTAGGAATTGAAGCTTCTAAAAAACGTGTTGTGATTTATGATGATGGGACACTGAATCTTTACTTAAACGAATCTATAGAGGAATTGGATGAGTTGGTTATAGAAGCTGAAGGAGCCAGAAACGTTAGAGAAGCCATTATAGGTGTTTCCCAAATAAAAGTTGAAGATATAAAGAGTGTTCCTCTGGTCTTGGGGGAGCGGGATATTTTAAAGATAGCCACAACCCTTCCCGGTATTAAGACTGCGGGCGAAGGCTCTTCGGGTTATAATGTAAGAGGGGGTAATACCGATCAAAACCTTATTTTGTTGGATAATGGTGTTATTTATAACCCTGCTCACTTTTTCGGTATTTTTTCTGCCATTAATCCTTTTACCTCCGGAGATGCTAAAATCTATAAAGGTAATATCCCGGCCGAATATGGAGGGAGGTTGTCTTCTGTTATCGATATAAAGACTAAAAAAGGGAATCATGAGAAATTTGCGGGCGAAGCTTCCATTGGTCCAGTGACTAGTAATGTAACATTAGAACTGCCTGTTAAAAAGGGTGTTTCGTCGCTTTTAATTGGAGGGCGGGGTACATATTCCGATTGGATATTAAGGTCTTTAGATGATGAAAAACTTAAAAGAAGTAAGGCCTCGTTTTATGATGTTGTGGCAAAATACGATCACAATATAAACCAAAATAATAGTGTAAAAGCGACCGGATATTTTAGTAAAGACAAGTTTAGCATTACCTCAGATTCTTTATACAGTTATAGTAACAGGTTATTGTCTGTTGACTGGAACCATAGATTTAATAAAAAACACACCCTGGATGTTATTTTAGCTAATAGTGAATACAAATTTAACATTGAGTTCGAAGGTCAACTAGATAGAAATTTTGACCTGGGGTATAAAGTAAATGAGACCGATTTAAAACTTAAAATGCGCTATTTACATAGCGATAAACATAAGTTTACTTATGGAATTTCTACTAAGTTTTATAATATAAACCCTGGAAGTATTAAGCCTCTTGGTAATGAATCTATTATTGAGTCTCTTATTATTCCGAAGGAAAAGGCATTAGAGTCTGCGGTGTTTGTTTCGGATGATTTTGAGGTGACTGAAAAACTACTAATTAGCATGGGACTTAGATATTCGTTCTTTGCATCATTAGGTGAATCAACACAAAGGTTTTACACTGAAGGGCTTCCTAGAAACGAAGGGACATTAGAACGAACAGAGGAATTTGGAAACAATGAGGTTATAAAAACATATGGCGGATTAGAATCCAGAATATCGGCCAGGTACTTTTTAGGAGAAGACTTTTCTATAAAAGCAGGCTATAATAATACATATCAATACATTCATACACTCTCTAACAATACAACTGTTTCACCTACAGATACCTGGAAGTTGTCCGATGTTAATATCAAACCACAACAAGCCCAACAGTTTTCTCTGGGAATTTTTAAAAATCTTAATGCTAATGTTTATGAGTTAAGTCTGGAAGGGTATTATAAAAAGACCAAAAACATTTTAGATTACAAGGTTGGAGCCAATTTATTGTTAAATGAAACGATAGAAACCGAGGTATTGCAAGGCGAAGGAAAGGCCTATGGTATTGAGTTTTTAATTAAAAAGAATAAGGGAAGACTTAACGGTTGGCTGGGATATAGTTACTCCAGAGCTTTTAATAAATTAGATAGTGAGTTTGGTGAAGAACGCATTAATAATGGCGCATTTTTTCCAGCCAATTTCGACAAACCTCATGATGTTAGTTTGATAGCAAACTATAAATTAACACAGCGGTTTAGTCTTTCTACCAATTTCACATATCAGACTGGAAGACCAGTAACCTACCCCATTGGAAATTATATTGTTAATGGGTCCAGACGTGTATTTTATAGTGATAGAAATAAATTTAGAATACCCGATTATTACAGGTTGGATCTTGGACTAAATATTGAAGGGAACCATAAAATTAAAAAGTTTGCGCATAGCTTTTGGAATATTTCAGTTTACAATGTGTTGGGAAGAAACAATCCATACTCGGTATTTTTTGTGACCGAAAATGGAGATATAAAAGCTTTTAAAAGCTCCATTTTTGCAATTCCTGTACCCACAATAACCTACAATTTTAAGTTTTAATTATGGATGCTTTAAGAACATATTTAAAATGGATTTTAGCATTACAGAGTTTGATGCTAATAAGTTGCGTTGAGGAATTCGAACCTCAAAACATCTCATTTGAAGATTTGTTAGTGGTTGAAGCGACGTTAACCGATGAGTTTAAACGCCATGAAGTGAGGCTATCCAGAACGTTTCAGTTTGGTGACAATCCAGAGGCCGGAATAGAGCGCGGAGCCCAGGTAACGATTGTAGACGATATTCAGAATTCCTATGTGTTTCGGGAGGATGGGCCAGGAGTTTATGTTTCGGTAAACGAATTTAGTGCAGAGCAGGATCGAGTCTATACGCTACGTGTTACAACTCAAAATAATAAAACGTATAATTCGGCGGCAGTAAAAACACCAGAACATACGGCTCAGGTAACTGGTGTTTCTTTTAAACATAGTGTAAATGGTGGAAGAGAAGGTATAGATATTTTGGTGGATAGTTTTGATCCTATGGGAAACTCCAGATATTATCGATATGAATTTGAAGAAACCCAGAGAATTGTTGCACCGTATTGGGGGTCTAGAGAGATTGTTGTTATTTCTGATGTTCCTCCGTTTCAGGTCGACATCATACCGAGAACTGAAGAACGAAGGACCTGTTATAAAACATCGACTAGCGATAGTGATATTGTTCAAACAGAAACCAATGGTCTATCTGAAGATCGGGTAACAAAATTCCCTGTGAAATTTATACATAAAAGAGATTCTGTAATTAGAGATCGATATAGCATTTTGGTCAAGCAACATGTGCAAACCTTAGAGGCTTATACCTATTATCAGACGCTCAATGATTTTTCAAGCTCAGAAAGTGTTTTTTCTGAAAATCAACCCGGGTTTATAAACGGTAATATCGTTTCAGAATCTAATCCAGATGAAAAAGTACTGGGCTTTTTCGAAGTAAATTCGGTTTCTAGCGGACGTCTGTTTATAAATTATAGAGAGGCTTTTCCTGGTGAGGATCAGCTTCCTTATTTTTCGCCCTGTAGCACTTCGAAACCTTTGTTAATTGACCCGGAAAACCTCTCGATATCACCATTAATAGAACAAGTAAAGAACGGCGAGGTGGCATATTTGCAAGTAAATGAAGATTTTTTTGGAAACCCTGTTGAAAATCCGCCATATGAAGTGGTAACAAGGGCTTGCGGAGATTGCACGGTTTTTGGAACGAATGTAAGACCCGACTTTTGGACAGATTAAAGACTTTAATATTAATATGACAACATCAAGTCGAAAACAAATTTATTTTCTATTAGTACCCCTGGTATTACTAATAAGTAACTGCGTTGAAGAGTTTGTTCCCGAAACACTGATTTTTGAGGACATATTGGTTGTGGAGTCTACAATAACCAATGTATATAAGTTTCATGAGGTGAAATTATCGCGAACATTTGAGTTTGATAGCGTACAGAAATTTGAGCAAAATGCGAATGTTAGTATCGTTGATAATCTGGGAGAGGTAATGAATTTTCAGGAGCTAGAGCCCGGACATTATGTTTCTACTGCGGCGTTTCGTGCCGAGCCCAATAAAACCTATCAGTTGCTTATAACAACACAGAACAATCTTAGATATGCTTCAAAAGCAGAGCCTTTACCAGATAGTGCTTCCGAATTAACCGATATTAAACTTTCGAAAACGACAAACAACCAAAAAGAAGAAGGTGTAGAGATTTCTATTAGCAGTGTCGACCCCTCTGGTGGGTCTAAGTATTACAGGTTTGAATATGAAGAAACCTATAAAATTGTCCCACCGTTATGGAGTCCGAATGATGCTATTGTGATTTCTGTATCTAATCCTGCCACTGTTGGCACGATTCCAAAAACTCAGGAAGAACGTGTTTGTTATAATACGGTGCCTAGCAATGCCATTTTTCAAACAGAAACCAATAATCTAACAGCCGATAGGATTACCGAATTTCCTTTAAAATTTATTTTGAAAAAAGATCCGGTATTTAGAGAACGCTATAGTATTCTGGTAAAACAATATGTACAGTCTTTCGAAGCTTATAGCTATTACAAAACGTTGAGTGAGCTCTCATCGTCTGAAAGTTTATTTTCAGAGAATCAGCCGGGCTTTCTCAATGGAAATATAAATTCCCTCTCCGACCCATCGGAGAAAGTATTAGGGTATTTTGAAGTTGCTTCGTTGTCCTCTCAAAGGGTTTTTGCAAGTTTCGATGACCTTTACCCAGGAGAAGGAAGAGCATTGTATTTTGAAACTTGCGAAATTGTAGCACCGCTTTTGAATTTACCAGGAGGCGGTTCTTTTTCACCACTTGTTGATGCGATAAGGTCTAATACCTTAAAATTTATAGATGTGAATTTAGAACCCGATGATAAACGTCCGGGGCCCTATTTAATGACACAGCGCGGATGCGGAGATTGTACGGTTTATGGGAGTAACGTAAAACCCGATTTTTGGATTGATTAATGACAGTAATATGAAGAAAAAAATAGTTATAACTTGTTTTGTTCTTGCACAAATGGTTTGTTTTGGGCAATCCAAATTTTTAGAGGCTAAGATACCACAAGAAGACGTGTTTGTGCATCTCAACACCTCTTTTTTACTTACCGGAGAGACACTTTACTATAAAGTGTATTGTATCAATTCGGAAACTAAAATGTTGAGCGATCTTAGTAAAATCATTTATGTGGAGCTGGTAAGCGAAGACAAACGATCTGTAGTAAAGCATAAATTAAGACTGGAAAACGGGCAATCTTATGCCGATTTTTTTGTGCCGTCCTCATTGAGTTCAGGGAATTATAAGTTAATTGCCTATACCAATTGGATGAGAAACAAAAACCTGTTTTATGAAAATGATTTACTTATTGTGAATTCCTTTAGCAAAGATCAATCTAAAATTTTACGGACTGTTGAGTATGATGAGTCTGGTGAAGCACCGAAAAAGAAAAAGGAAAGTAGTAAACCTAAGTTGGATGAAGACACACATAGCGGTTCTATTGAATTACGTTTAAATAAAGATTCTTATAAGCGAAGAGAACACGTTACACTGCAAATAGCATCCTTATTAGGGGAGTCGTCTTTTGGGAGTTATTCGGTTTCAGTAAAAAAAAGTACTCCAATGGATGTACCGGAGATTAAGACTACTTTAAACTATAAAAGTAAAAAGGAAAACAACTCACGGGTTAGCAGCCATTTTTTTATGCCAGAATTAAGAGGGGAACTGGTAGAAGGTTTAGTGCTTAACAAAGTAACCGGTAAACCGGCTTCCAACATCGTTGTAACCCTGTCTATTCCGGGAAACAATGCCCTGTTTAAAGTAACAAGCACCAATGGTGAAGGTCGCTTCTTCTTTAATATTAATAAGGATTATCTTAATAATATGGCCGTGTTCGATCTCATTGGACAGACCACCACAGATTTCGAAATTCAAATTACAAGGGAGGTCCCAATGGATTATAACGACCTAAAATTTGGTAGATTTTATATTAGCGAAGCCGATAAAGATTTTATTCTTCGGAGAAGTATTAATAATCAAATTGAAAACTCATACAAGGGGGTTAAAAAGGATTCGGTCTCACCATTAAAACAAATTGTTCCATTCTACGGGGCTCTTGCTAAGGAATATTATTTAGACGATTTTAAACGTTTTTCCACGTTAAAAGAAACCTTTGTTGAGGTGATAGACCATGCCTGGATTACCTCTAAAAAGGGGAATTTCAGTTTTAAAGTAAAACGAGATTTAGACGGCATAGATTACGACCTACCAACGTTATTGTTGATGGATGGTATATTAATAAAGAATCACAATGATATTATTGATTATGATTCTAAAAACGTTAAAAGGATTGGTGTTCTTAGGAGTCAGTATGTTTACGGACCTGTAATATTCGATGGTGTTATCTATATTGAAACGAAAGATGGTAGTTTTAAAAATACCCATACAAACACCACCACGTTTGAACTGTTTAAGCCATTTCCTGTAAAGCAGTATTACCTACAAGATTATTCTAATAAAGAAACGTATAGAAGAATACCCGATAATAGGCATCAGCTATGTTGGATACCCAATTTTAGGTTTGATAAGCATAGTGAATCCTTGTCATTTTACACATCTGATATTCCTGGAAATTATGAAGTGAGTTTTGAGGGGTTTACAAAGCATGGGCATCCTGTTTCTATTAAAAAGAATATCTCGGTAGAATAGTATCGCTATTGCTTTTTTGAGTTTTCCTCGTTAGATATAACTTAATATGGTTTTTAATTTCTCAACCAAAAACATATTCCAGGTTGAAGAACACACGTCGTAACAATGAAGTTCAGGTGTTAGTCCAATTTGATGGAAATTAAGGGTTGTCTGTTCGTTTCGTTCCTCTAATTGCCAATGTAAAACGTGTCCAATCCATTCCTTATTAAAATCGGGTTCGCCATTGATGCATTTCCAAACCAACTCCTGGTTAGGTTCATATTCCATAATTTTAAAAGTCCACCAATATCCATTGTCAAACGTGATCGTAAATTGTCCACCGGTTTTAAATTTAGAATCACTTACTTTTCCCCACCAGGAGCCGATGCCCTCGGTTAGAGCAAAAAAAACCTGTTGGGTGTTGGCATTTACCTCTAACCGAATTTTGTAATCTAAGTCTTGATTTTCTAATGTTTTGGTATTAGGCATCTTTTGTATGATTTAAGTAATCTTCTAATTTGTTAAGAGAATCATCCCAGAATTGTGAGTAATAGGCCACCCATTTGCTTATTTCTTCTAAGGGTTTCGCATTGGCATTACAAAAACGTTCTCGTCCGTTGGCTTGAATATGAACCAACCCGGCTTCTTCCAGGGTTTTAATATGTTTGGTTACACCTTGTCTGCTAATTTCAAACTGACTGGATATTTGTGTTATGGATAAGGCGGATGTAGCAATAACCAGAGCGTGAAAAATATCACGCCTGGTAGGGTCTGCAATAGCTTTAAATAACTTGGTGATTTTATCCTGCATTGACTAATTTTTTTAAGTAATCGGTTAGTCCAGTAATGCAATTGTCCCAACCGCCATTAAAGCTTTCGAACATTTTAACTGCGGTTTCTCCTTCATATTTCGAAATTCCCGAGTGTTCCAAATATAATTTGGTACCACCTTGGGTAGGTTCTAATAGCCAGGTTACTGTAGTTTCTTCCTTCATTTCTGCAACTTTCCATGTATAAACCAATTTGTAAGGGTTAGATTCTTTGACTGTACCCGTTATTATTGTACAACCTTTTTCATTTGGTTCTGCAGTAAAGGTGTATTGATATCCCACTTCAGCTTTAAAATCTGCTTGAATAAACCATGCAGAGATTTCGTCGGCTTTAGAAATGGCATTCCATACCCTGTCTATAGCGTGCGTAAACACTTTTTCTTTTTTAATAACATCATTCATAACTGTTCGTTTTTAATTAATATGCAACTTGATGGTTGCTAAACTAAACTAAATATTTTTAATACGCAACTATTTGGTTGCTTAAATAATTTGTGTTCAGGAATTTGAATATAACACATTGATTATGTGGTTTTTTAAATAATTGAATTGTGACTTTTTTTAAAAGAGGCGTCTAAAATATAGTTTATAAACGTTAAAATATTTTTAGGCTTAACCGAAATAATAGCACAAAACAATATTGATATAAGGAAAACAAATTGTTAGTTTGTAAGCTTTCGAAAATATTTTGACTAATTTTGCGATATCAATAATAAAAACACAATTTAAAACATAAAATATCATGGCATTAGAAATAACAGATGCAACTTTTGAGGAAACTGTATTGAAAAGCGACAAACCTGTATTGGTTGACTTTTGGGCGGCCTGGTGTGGACCTTGTAGAATGGTTGGACCAATCATAGAGGAAATTAGTGGAGAATATGAAGGAAAGGCTGTTGTTGGTAAAGTAGATGTAGATGCCAATCAAGAGTTTGCTGCTAAATATGGGGTACGTAATATACCTACGGTTTTAGTTTTTCAAAACGGAGAAGTTGTTGGAAGACAAGTTGGTGTAGCTCCTAAAAATGCATATACAGAAGCGATAGATTCACTTTTATAGTATATAATTGAAAGAAAATTAAAAAGGTTTGTTTATTATGGCAAACCTTTTTTTATTTTAGATGCAAATTAAACATGTTATGAGTGAACAGATCAAAGTACAAAATATAGTAGATAGTAAACTAATTGAAGAACGCAAAGTGTTTTTATGGGGTATGGTTGATGACGATTCTGCAAAGCACGTTATAGAGCGTCTAATGTATTTAGATGCTATAGAAACAAAAGACATCCATTTATATATTAATAGTCCAGGTGGTTATGTAACCTCTGGTTTTGCTATTTACGATTGTATGAGGTCTTTAAAGAGTGACGTATCGACAATCTGTACCGGATTTGCCGCTTCTATGGGATCTATTATATTATCTGCAGGAGAAAAAGGCAAGCGTTTTATACAACCCCATGCCCGTGTGATGATTCATCAACCAAGTGGAGGAGCACGAGGGCAAGCTAGTGATATTGAAATTACAGCGAAAGAAATTGTACTAACAAAAGAATTAAGCGCTCAGATATTAGCCGATAACTGTGGACAATCTTATGATAAGGTTATGAAAGACTTTAATCGCGACCATTGGATGGGGGCAGACGAGTCTGTTGCTTATGGAATTGTAGATTCAGTTTTAAAATAATGAGATACCAATAAGGTTTGAATTTACAGCATGAACTTAATAAAGCCGGTGGGTTTAAAAACTTGGAGCTGCTCGCCAAGCAGGTCGTAGAGGGGTTTATTACAGGCATGCATAAAAGTCCGTTTCATGGGTTTTCTGCGGAATTCTCAGAACATAAAATTTACAATCAGGGAGAAAGTACGCGTCATATAGATTGGAAGCTATTTGCTAAAACAGATAAGCTGTATACCAAACGTTATGATGATGAAACGAATTTGCGCTGTCATATTATTGTAGATAATAGTAGCTCCATGCATTACCCTAAAATGGATACCTTTAGTATTGATAACTTAAACAAAATAGCGTTTTCGGCGTTAGCTTCGGCGTCTTTAATGCACATATTAAAGAAACAACGAGATGCTGTTGGCTTGAGTATTTACAGCGATCAATACGACTATTATGCCCCGGAAAAAGGGAGTGAACGTCATCACCAAATGTTGTTAAACCATTTAAGTGAAGCCGTAATTTCAAGACCCCTAAATAAAGAAACAGAGACCTATAAATATTTACATGAAATAGCCGAAAAGATTCATAGACGCTCTATGATCTTTTTGTTTACCGATATGTTTCAAACGTCAGAGGATGAAGTGAAACTATTTGAGGCGTTGCAACACTTAAAATATAATAAGCATGAGGTCATCCTATTTCATGTATTTGATAAAGAAAAAGAGTTGATTTTTGATTTTGATAATAAACCCAAACGTTTTATCGATGTAGAAACTGGTGAGTATATAAATTTATATGCCGATTCTATAAAGGATAATTATAAAAAGGCGGTAAGCGATTATTTTGAAACATTACGATTAAAATGTGCGCAATACAAGATTAAATATGTTGAAGCTAATATTAATAAGGATTTTAATAATGTATTGACTACCTATATGTTAGAGCGTCAAAAATTTATTTAATTAAAATAATATTTAAAAAAAGTGAAAAAACGTTTGAGATATAAAAAAAGGCGTGTATATTTGCAACCGCAATAACGCAACGGTCTGGTAGTTCAGTTGGTTAGAATATCTGCCTGTCACGCAGGGGGTCGCGGGTTCGAGTCCCGTCCAGACCGCAAAAGCTTCGAATTTTTCGAAGCTTTTTTGGTTTTATACCGTTTGTAATTAAGAAGGCAAAGACTTTTGGGGTCAAAAAAAAATACGTTAAATTCACGTTACCTCATCACACTACTCAATTTAAACATTGGCAAGTACATTGCAATAAGGATAATTCCAACAATCACCCCAACAATTAAAATTATAAAAGGCTCCATAATAGTGGATAGCATTTTAGATTTCTGCTGCACCTGGGTGTTATAAAGCGTGTTTAGTCGTTCGAAAATATATTCTGTTTGGTTGGTTTCCTCGGCCACTTTTACCAGGGCAACCATTTTATCATCAAACAGTTTGTGAGCTTCCAGGCTTGTACTTAAATGATTTCCTAGAATGATTTTTTGTTCTACCATTTCCAGTGCATGCTGCAACGGATAAAAGTTTATCATTTGCTTAACCAATTGAATACTGCTTACCACCGGTACCTTAGAAGCCGTAAGTAATGAAACCGCCTGTGTAAATTGAGATAAATACACCGTCCTAACAAAGTTACCTATAAAGGGTAATTTTAGAATCACCCTGTCTTTTAACTGCTTATATCGTTTCTTTTTATTTAGAAAAGTTTGAGAGCTTATGCCTCCAATTAGAAGCAATAATACCATCCCCCCATAGTTACTGAGTAATTCTGATAGTGCTATAATAAATTTTGTAATACCTGGTAATTCCACGCCCTGTTGTTTAAAAATATCCTGAAACATGGGGACCACATATTGAAGCATAAACACGACAACGAGAACCGCTGTACTTAAAATAATAATAGGATAAGTTAAGGCGCTAACAACGTTTCTTCGCTGTTCGTTTTTCCTGGTAAAAAAATCACCAAGTTGCTTACTTACCAGGGCCAGAGTCCCCGTTTCTTCTCCTATTTTTATGGAGTGAAATTCGTAGCTTGTAAATTGCCTATTCTTACTTAAAGCATCCGAAAAGCTTTCCCCGGAAATAACCTTTGCCGTTATTTTTTGAACGACCTCTTTGTTCTGTTTCTTTTTTTGGGACTTGCCTATGAGTTCTAAGGCATCCTTTAAAGACACTCCAGCTTTTAACAAAACCCCTAACTCTGTATAAAAATCTTCCTTAACCTTATTCGAAAAGCTCTTGTTAAAAAGTGTGATCTCTTTTTTTAACAAGGAACCGTTATTTGAAGTTTCCTTTTTTACGGACGTTTGTTTTGATATCTTATCTAATTGAAAGGCCATGAGTTTATAAATTGTGCTGCATCATTTTGTTTGTAGATAAATAGCGTTTGGCTTTGCAGGGCTTTGGTGGTTTTCAGTTGGATAGCATCAATTAATCCGGTGTCTTTTTTATCACCATCAAAATAAACAGTCTTGTTTTGAATGGGGATATAAAATGTATCGATGTCTTTAACAATAAGTTTATCTGTAAACTTATAGATTACAGAATCGATTTCTGAAGAACATACTAGCGCGTCATTTAGTTTATAATACTTAATAGTTCCATACCTGTTAAAATCAATCCATAAGGACTGCTCGAATCGGTTTAATTCTGTATTGGTACTAAAGTTGTTTTTAATACTATTCATATGCCTTTGAACCAGGGATAGTACAGAAAATGCCATTCCAACCACAATGCTGGTTATCATGAGTACAACGATCATTTCGCTTAGCGTAAAGGCTGGTATTTTATGTTTAGGGTTCAATGATGTTGCGAGTTAGTGTTTTATGCGTCTTTAGATTTTGTGCTTCAAATAATATGGTGCTTAGATTATTGTTATTTGATCGCATAACAGTCACTTCCCATGCTTTAAAGTCATCATTATAGGGCAATATGAGTTTATCTGTTATATAGAGGTATTCCAGCTTATTTAAGTAGGAGTCTATCTCTCTAGTATTATTGGTAAGGGTATTAGAAAACAGGTTGTTTAAGGTCATACTGGTCACCATAAACACGATCACAATAATTACCGTGGCAACTAGGGTTTCCATGAGTGTGGACCCTTTTACTTTTTTTAGTATAACCATTTTGCTATTCCTTTTTTAGTGTTGTTTAATGGTAGCCCCACATATTCCAAAGAGAGCTTGTTCGCATTGATAGTTCCGCCATAAATATGATTTTGATATTTGGAACCCGATTGATTATACACAAATCCAGAAGTATAAATACTGCCATAAACAGCACCTAACAATTCAATATTTTGATTACAGTAAACTTCACCTTCGATTATGGTTCCTTCGTCAATAATTATCTGTGGGTTATAGTTTGAGGTATGTCCTAAATATGCTATAGCGCCTTTTATATGGCTCCCTTTTTGAACCTTAATAAGAGAGGAGGCTTTATTGGTGTCTGTGTTTAGAACCCGTTTATGATTCTCTTTTAAAACCAGGGTACTTGGGTAATGGAGTTCGCAATTTTTTCCAACAGTGATTTCTTTAGTGGCAAAAGCTTGAAAGCGTCCTTGTGTTCCGTTCTTAATATCTATTGTAGGTGCTATTAAAATAACCTCTTTCAGATTGGTTGAAGCACCTACTACAATTTTTGTTTCAGATTGAACAATGATATGCCCAACTAAGGATTTACCGGATAAATCAATGAGACCGGGGCTATACATAAGCTGAACCGGATTATAAAATGAGTTGTAAAACACCTTTTTAGCATCAATATCAATAAAGTTATCCGCCTTAAAAACGCTTAAGTTTTTCGATATTGTCTGTATTTCGTTTTGGGTTTCTGGTGGTAGTTCTATTAGGGTCGAACTAGTCTTTTGTCTGCCATAAATGAGCCGATCACCATAATAGGAATGCCCCGATATATTACCTGTTTTTACGCCTTGCTTTGGGAGGTAGCTTACCCCTTTTATTTTTGTGTCTCCTACAACTACCAGCGGTCTATTATTATCTTCAAGATATAAGGCCATACGATCTGGTTCTATTTGCAGCCCACCCATTAATCCTATGTTCTTAATGGTTTTATTTTTGATATTTGAAACGCTTGTCACCTTTTCAAAAAGCCCCCAATAATCACGGTGTAACTTTATAGATGTATTGTTATTTTCATTCTGATTAAGCGCAATGGTGTCATTTAATTTTAGATCATTTGCTAAGGTGTAATTGATACCGAGCTTGGCATTTTTAACAACGTCTATTGTAAATTGCGTTTGAACTTTAAAGGTTTTATAAACATGCACAAAAATCACAAAAGCGGCAAGAAGTAACGCGATTACCACCACCGCAAACATGGCGAATTGTAAGGCTCCAGCTTTTAGCTTTTTAAAGATCACGATTTCTTAATGGTTTTTCTGGCACCTTTATAACTTACCGATATACTACTGGAGCTTCCACGAAGTAGCATTACCTCGTTGATGGTTTGACCTATTTTCATTAGGTTTTGTTGTCCATTAACAGATACGATAAAGACTTTAGTTTTTGTGTTTTGTTTGGAGATATTACCATGATACCTAACCGCCGGCCAGGTTAATTTCGTTGTTTTTGCTGTCTTGGTTTTAATCGGTTTCTTTTTTACAAACAAGGTTCCTAAAAATGGGTCGCGATTAGGTATAGTCAACGAAAAGGGTTCAACCTTTGCAAGAGTTTTAGGGCTAAAAGATGGATCATAATCGTTTACTACCGTTTCAGATTCCGAAGGACTAACCGCAGAAACGATTTGATGGCCAATAGCTCCCCATACCCCTAATACCAAAACCAATAATACGTATGTCGTTACTTTTCTTTTCACTTATTATTCTATTATTGTAAAACCATTAATCGTGTAAGCTGTTTCGTGTTCGGCGTTAACACCTTTGATGCGCCACTCATAATTTGAGGCGTCCAGAGTCTTATTGAAATTTGCCCTCGTTATTAGGGTATCTTCAACAATCTGAGCGGCATTTTCAAAATTGGGAGTAGCAATTTGCAGGCGATAGTTTTCTACGCCTTCTAAAGCTTCCCATGAAAAGCTTAGATTAGCCGAGTTTAATACAGATTCGTTTGTTGGAGCTAATATCGTTATGGTTTGATCTGTGATATTATCAACTTCTGTAATATCATCACAAGCCGTTAACCCTATTAGAAAATAAAATATCAATACTAACTTTTTCATACCTCTATAATTTATAAGGATTTGTTTTTTTTATCGCTTTATAAGAAGATCTATAGCTTTTAAATGGACAGTCGTTAAAACTACTAACCAAGTCTACGATGTGTAGTCTGTGTTTTTTATTGTCTTGCCAGCAGCAATGTGAGGTTTGATAGCCAAATATAATGCCATTGTTAAACCTTAGTATTTCGGTTTCAGAATCTTCTTTATAAAGTTTAAGAGCGTAATCTTTTAGTCCGTTTTCTATCAGAAACACGGCATTAGCGGTGGTAATTTTATGGATATCCGTTTGCTTAAGCGCAAGGGATATACCGGTTATTAGAACAGCATGCTTGTTTAAAGCCAGATAGCTTTTCACATCGATATTACAATGACTGTTTAACGCTTTTATAAAAGCGAGTTTATCAGCGATATCTATTTGAAGGTATTTTGGTTTGGTCTCCAAAGAATCTATATAAGTAACCGCAACTTCTGCTGTTTGAAATGCTTTGGCCGTTGTAAATGCCTTAAAAGATTGTTTAGTGAAAGATTGCGTAGTGACATTTAATTTAATTGGGTTATTAAAGCAGGGAATGGCGACGTTCGAAAAATCCTTTTGCAGAATGAAGTCTTTTTCTTGTCCAACGCTTCCAATAGCGATTTGGTTTCGAGCGTGACTTCGCTTTTCACCTGTTAAATGATTTGTTTTACAGCTTACTAAAATGCAAGCAACTATTAGTATGAAATATTTATTATTAAGCATTTGTAATGTTTTTTGTTAAATAAAAAAGGTAAACCAGGTATAAATAAATTTAACCTGGCTCACCATATGATTCTTGATATTCAATAATTATAAACATGTTGATTGTGAGCGTTTGAATATCAATGAATTTTAGCAACTTACTGTTGATGTTATAACAATAAAATGATGCATAGGGGTGGTAATGTCTTTTAAAAAAAGTTTACCAATAATTAATTTTTATATTTAATGTTACTTATTTTTAAAAAATAAATAAATAGTGTTTTTCTTTAAATAATCTTTCAGTCAGTGGCGTTACGAGGTAGCACTAACATTGGCTTAAGTAAGTCAATTGGATATAGTTCGTCATGGGGCAGGGGCTCTTACCTTAACTGTTCAAGTTCAAAAATTTCGTTGACCTCAATCTTTTCGGAATTATATGCTTGTCTTTCTTTGTTATAGGATATAGGATGATATCTTGTGTAACTCCTAATTATTCTGTTGTCGATAAACGTATAAGTTCCGTTAAAATCAGGAGGAGGTATTAACGAATAGTTATAAATAGGATCTAATTCAATTTTAAAAGTATTTTCATCTATCATTTTGAACGTTCCAGAATATGTTACCGGTTCCTTTTCTCTGCAATAATATTTTTCATTATAATCTTGGACTATTCGGGTCATATTAACTTAATTTGTCTTCACAAAAAGATAATAGTTTATATGTTTTTTTAACACCGGCACCTTTACAGCTTACCATTCCAAAAAGCAATCACAAAAATTTTATTTTTAAGAACATATGCTAAAACCACATTATATCTCTAAAATGTGGCTTCGCTTTTTTCTTATTTATCACGTCTTTAGCGTGACTCTTACGGAAGTCCGAGTTGCAAACTCGAACTAGCGCATACTATGATCCAGCGGGGTATTTTAGAGGCATGTCAATGAATAGAGAAAAACAGCAATTAAAACTTTTGTTAACCGCTGTTTTTTAATTGTTTAATCTGTTTTTAAGCAATATCCTAATTTGACCTATTACGAATTTAAATCATTACAATTAATCATTGCACTTAAATGTTTTTTCGTTTTTAATAGCGAAATCATGTTTCTTACTTTTAGCTACTAGCCAATAAGAGAAATCTTCAAATAGTACATATTCAGAATCTTTATAGTTATTTAAATCAATAAAGTACCCCTTCTTTGAAAAAAAATTATTTTCTTTTTGAGTTATAAAAAAGACTATTTGATTATTGATTATTGTGGTATATAATTGTTTGTTTCCTAATGTGTGTAAAAGATTACTTATTCTGTTTATGGATATTAAATAGGAACCATCTTGTTGACTTTCTATATACCAATTATGATTACTACTATTTTTATTACAGTTATGTTTGGATTTGATAACCTGTTGTACTAATTCGACAAAATATTTATTCTTAAAAGTGATCAGTTCTGATCTATCTACTTGACCAAATGACAAGCAACTTATCATTAAGACAAAAATTAATATATATATTCTTCCTATCATCATTTTCTAATTTTTCTTATTAGGTGTTATTATTATTTCCTCCAATTCAAAACTAGCAGATTCACCATTATACTCTTTGTACGCTCCCAATACTGGCGAATAAATCTCAAGATGTGTGCCATATTTTTTCATTAAATACGATGCCGAACTGATATCTGCTGGTGATGGGGCAAAATAACCTTGTCCTGGGTGAGAATGTACATGGTGCAACAATTGACCATTTCTTCTAATCAAAGTTGTAGCACTTAATTCTGAACTAGGCAAAAAAGTTGTGCCTATAAACTTATTACCGTTTGCAAAACTCTGAAAAGAGAACTCGCTATTGCTATTTATAGATGAAAATTCAAATATTGATTTTATATCTTTAAAGCTGCCATTACTTACATCCATAATCTGTAAATTATGTTTGGTACCTTCAGGGGCTTCTATTAGATCCTGACAGAAGAGCTGGGTTTTCATTATTTCAAAGAACTAGAATTAGTCTCAAAATTGAGACTAATTCTGTGTTTATGTTGCTGATAATCAAATGTTAAAATGCTTTATTTTTCAAAAGCTCCAATTTACTACATTAGCCTAAATTTTAGTTATCGCCAACTTTATATAATTTGCTTCCCTCTAAAAAAATAAATCTCTGATTAAGCCTTATTTGTTCATTATTAAAGTATTTTTTATCCAAGTTATCAGGGTAAACTTTAACTTCATAACTCGCATTTCCATTTTGAACGTCATATTCAAAAGTATCTAGGTAAATAATTTTAATAGATTCTATTTTTTGATTAGGCATAATTGATATTATTCCTTTTTCATCAGTAAAAAAGGGTTTCGAATCTGTACCATTTTCATAAGTCAAAATAACATTTGCTACATTAGAAATGGGTTTATCGTACAAATCCAACACCTTAATATATTGTGTCGTATCGTTAATTTCATTAACCTCAATCATATTATCTTTAAAATTCTTATTACTTTTTAAAAGTATTCTACCGTCTTTTAGGCTCCAAACACCTTCACTTTTTGAAGTATATAAACTACCTTTTTGCGTGTAATAAAAATTATCTTTATGTAAGATTATTTCAGATATACCATCTTTTGACTTGTACTTTCCAAAAATTTCACTACTATTTTTAGTTGTACCACAAGACGTAATTATCATCATAAAAAAGGTAATAACTTTTAGTTCTTTCATAACTTAATTTTCTATATAAATTTGTTCACTAGCTGTTCCTCTAAATCTTGGAAGTTGCATTCTATATGTTGCGGTATTCGGAAACTGTGGCTGAACAAGAGAATTTATTGTTCGCTGAGTGGTTCTATTCCTTATCCCTTTATAATTGGGGTCATTTCTTATTTCAGAAAATGTCCTTCCACCGCCACCAAATAAATCTTGTCTTCTGTAAGCCTCAACTTCATCTTGTAAGTCATATAGTTCACCACCATGCCCTGTTGTTTTAGAAAATGAAATTTTTCTTTCTAAAAATTGATACGCATGTTTTGCTTCATGAGCAAATAAAGCTGAATTATATCCACCACCAAGATTTATGTTAATTTCTCCATTTGAATCATCATACATAATATTGCCTAAAGTTCCAGTACTCGAGTTTACATCTGAACTGTTCGTAATAAAGTTAAAAACCTGACCTGAAGATTCGAGTGCATCCAGTTCGGTTATAGTATTTGCCAAACGGTTAATAGTAGAGTTAGAATTCGCATCTTGTCTAGCATATCTTGCTTTCAACTTTGCAGTCTTCTTACCATTCCCTTTTGCTTTAGCTAATTTTTCAGAACGTTTATTTAGTGTTTTTTGTTTTCTGTCAACCGCTGTTTGTCTTAATCTGTTAAAATGCTCTTTCCCTTTTCCAATACTATCTCCGGCTATTTCCCTATTTAAAATTGGATTGTTTCCAACAAAGGCATAATTTGAAACTGCATAATACTTTTCAGCAAACCTATCAATTTTACTAAAGCGCGCAATCGCAGGGTCATAATCTCTCCATTGATAAGCCACTGTATTCTTTCCTAACTCATCTTCATAATCTTCTCCTGCAAACTTCTCCTTTCTAAATATACCCACTTTCCTTTGGTGTTTTGAGTTCGTATATAATCTGTTAAAGTAGCGTACCCCGTTTCTCCCGCTTCTTTCATAAATAAGAAAATATCGGCTCTATTATCCGGTACATCCTCAAGAAACACCCAACACGAATAAATATAGTCTTTGGCGGGCTAAAGTTAGAACTTCCATTTGTGTTTGTTTCGGTCGATATACTATTTTTATTATACCAACATCCATCTTCATTATTAACCCATTCACCATAGTTAAAAGGCATCATACCGTTCGGGGGCTAATTATAGTTTAAAATCAATGGAAGCAAAGCATAGTCAAAACTGTTAGAGTTTTTTTTAAGGCTAGTGTATTCCTGCAAAATACTGGTTAATTTCTTAATTTCTTTTGGTGAAACAGAAGAATGGTTACATACCAAACTTATGTCGCTATTTTCATATTTAAACAACATTTTTTTTCCAATTTTTGATTCATCAAAAAAAGTAACATTAGTATTTGATAAATTTTCAACTAGAAAATCATCTAAATTTTTCAAAAAGGGTACACCATTGACTTCTAAATAATCTTTTGAAAAAAAACCTTTTATCAATACTCCTCCTTCACAAAAATTCATTTTATCAAATTTATCTAAATTAGTTTTTACTTTTAAATCAAGGGTCTTATCATAAAGAATTAAAGAGTTATCTGCCAAATCTAGTTCATAGTTTGGATTTTTAATTTCTTCAATATGCTGGTAGTTTTTCTTTATAAAACTATCAAGTTTATTTAAGTCCTCAGCTTTCTTAATTTTTGGATAGTATCTACAATAATTTGCTACAAATTGATCCAATTTATTCTTTAATATAACTCTATTATCTTGTTTTTCACAATTAAATAGTATTAGGAAAACAAACAATAACTTAAATTTTTTATTTTTTACCGAAAACATAATTTTGTAATAAATTATAAGATTTTTTACTTACATTAATGATTAACACTCCTTTTGCTCCCCCATCAAAAAAGATTGAGTTTTTAAAACCTGGATCATTATGACCAATACCTAAAACTGTATGTCCAACAAAATTAACATCTCTAACAAAATTAACTCCCTTATTTCTTGCAGTATAAATCCCTGTGTAACCGATTTCATTGCCATCAATTTCGAAGGTGGACTTAAAAGAAAATTGGTTATTTGCTCCATAAACTCCCTTTTTGCTTTGAAAGTCATCGAAATTAAAATCTATTTTCTCAAACTGTCCATTATTATCTCCTAAAGGATTTTCTAACTGTAATTGGGTTGCGGCTTTTTCCAACTCGAATGCTAATTCTATTTTAGGACTAATTTTTGCACTGGCATAACTATTATCGTCAAATTCTTGTCCATGGGGGTTGTCTCTAAAAGTCTGGTTAAACCATCCTTCAAGACCGTCTGTTGTATTCCGCCCATGTTTCTCTATAACCTCAGACTTATTAGCTCCTCCGTATTCATAACCCTCAGGAGTGTCTTCTTCTCCATTCACCTTTTCATTCCATTCCCATTTTTCTGTTCCTCTTCTTCTAATCCAATCAAAAGGATTTGCAAATCGACCTGAAAATTGCCCATAATCTCCTCCCCAAATATCACCACTGAAGTCATATGGCATCATCCCATCCGGGTCAATAAAGAATATAGGATTGTTAAACGCATAGTTATAAGGCGAGTGTCTTCTCATCTGTTCCGCCAATGGGTCAATATTCATCCATCTACCAACTGCTGGGTCGTAGAACCTTGCACCATAGTCATATTGGTTAAGTCCCAACTCGTCTTGCAACTCCTTACCATTATACTTATACTTTAGCGCAATATTACTAGAGTTCACGTTATTATTGTACCCTTTATGTTTCAGGCCAAAGGGGTAGTAGTAACCTTATTCAATCCTTTTAGATAGTACAACTTTAGGAAAACCTCGTTTGATTTTATCATGCACAGAAAATTCTCTTGTGAGTATCACATTTACCTTGTAATTTGTTGGCTTATTTTGGTCAACTTTATAATTAGACAGCTCCAATGATGTGTGATTTTTCTTTTTAAACAAAATAGAGTATTCTTGCTCTGGCTTCTTTATATTAATCTCATAAGTTCCCTCTTTATTTGTTTTAAAACACTTTTTTTTACCACCATTAGAAATTGCATAGATTTTAACCTTTGGTAATTTGGTTGTTAATGTGCTGTCTTGATATACAACTCCATGTATCTTTAATTGAGCATTAGTTAATTGAAACATCCCAATCATAATTAATAACATTACTTTTTTCATTCCTTCTTCTTTTTGTTTTGTATTCCAAATTCTTTGGCTATTACCTCTTCCGCGTTTTCTGCACCTTCTTCGCTATTAGAACGCCCTTTTTCAACTGCAGCATGATAAAGTTCATGACCTCCAACACTTCCAATCTTTTGTTTTCTTGTTAAATTGTTTGATTTCCAGGAATCTAAAATTTTATTTGTTTTTTCATCAGTTATAGCAGTTTCTTCATTCGTACTTGCCCCCAATGATGTAAGTGTATCTATACTTCCAGAATACACATTTACTTCAATGTCACTAGGCCCTTCTTCTCCTGTTTGGGCATTGAGCCGGGTTACTTTAATGCTAGTGTCTCCTAGTCTGTCCGTTTTAACTTTGGAAGATAAATTAATTGAAATGTTATCTTTAGATTCGATAGCTTCATTAACGAGGTCTAAACCTTTATCAGAACCTATCATAGCTCCAATTACTTTTCCTGCATTTCTTTTAAAGTTTCTAATAGTGCTTTTTTTAGTTCCTTTAGCAAATTCATAGGATGCAGTTCTATTTCCATCTTCATCAGTATTTACAGTAACCTTTACCTCATTGCCATTTCTATCTACAATTCTTCTTCCATCTGGATCAATAAATCTTATAGGATTATTAAACGAATAGTGATAAGGACTATGAGATAAATAATGTGCTGCTAACGGGTCTAAATTCATCCATCTTCCTAAGTCTGGTTGATAATTTCTAGCACCGTAATCGTACCAATCCAGTCCGAGCTCATCATTAAGTTCCTTACCGTTATACTTGTATTTCAGAGCTATATTACCGGAAACAACATTATTATTGTATCCTTGATGCTTAAGCCCAAACATATAATAATTATTCTCCTCCAAAATTTCAGTTGAAGCATTTACAACCCCATTATTATCGAGGTCTGCGTAGGAGAGTCGTACATTACCTAAGTGGTCTTTGTATTGATATACATAATTGTACCCACCATAGCCATCAGGGCTCCACATACCCTTCGGAGAGTTATTATTTACGCATTCTTTTGAGATAATAAGTTTTATGCCTTATTTTATTTTTGCTTTCAAATTTTAAAAGTAAATTTTTACAGTCTAATCTTTCATAAAATAGTGAATCTGCTCCAAAAACTGGTTTAGTATCTGCTCCGTTAAGGACTAACTCGTTTTTAGATTTAATAGACCATTGTCCTTCACATTCTCTTATTCTGTGAGGTTGTTTTTCTATTAAATTAAAAGTGCTATCTGGTTTTAGCTCTAATTCTTCATAATGTAACAAATCTTTTATATTATATCTTCCTGTTGGAGTGTTTTTGTTTAAATCTATAGCTACACAAGAACTTAAGAGTGTAGTAGCTATCGTAAATAAAATTATTATTCTCATCTGTTAGTTATTATTCCTGGGTATAATTGTCTAAGTGTTAAGGCATTGTTCCTGTTTCCAAAATTTATTGTTGGATATGCAACTCTAAGTTGACGAACTGTAGTGTTTATATTAACAGGTTTAACAACCACGTGCGAGTTCTTGTAAATACAGCTATTTTAATCCATCTATTTTATCTGTTCTATCTATTCGATAATAATCTAAAAGTCCTTCCTTAAATTCTTCTCGAACAAGAATAAAGTTATTGTCAAAATATCTATCTTTTGCAATACCATCAACACCTAATTCAGACACACTAAATTTAAAAACGTCTTCATAATTGGAACTATTAATAGATAAACTGGATAAGCCTAAATAACATATTTCAACATTATCACTTGAATCATTTTTATAATTATAACAACTATCTACTGCTGCTGTTAAATATTCGTTTTCGTCATTAATCTTTATCCCTTTGTTAATAGATTTCACTTCTTCGATACGAGTATTTTGAAGCTCTTTGTTCTTGTCATATCTATAGATTGTATCTACTCTTCTATTTGTTTCACTAACTATTACCCTTTTGAAATATCCTTTTACATTATTGTCCGTATCGTAAATTTTAAAATAGTAGCTTTTAGAACTTTCTCTATTTTTGTTACATGAACTGAACAATAAGCATAGGGTAAGAAATATAAATAGATTCTTCATATTAATTCTTCTTTCGACTTTTAAGCTTATTATCATGACGTAGCATGACTTTGTTTACATTACTTGGGTTTAGAACCTTTTTTAATTGAGAAACATAAGTTCTCATTTGTTTAAATTCTTCTTGATTGTTCACATAGCCATCATGTTCAATACCTCCAGCTCTATCTCCTGCAATTTCTTTACGTTTTCTAAAAATAGAGTTCACTTTATCCATATCACCAGCATCAAATGCCTCAATCAACTCATCTATATATTGTGAAAAGTGTATAAATGCCTCATGACCATTGGTAGAAGCAAATTTTGCAACGACATCTAAACCATCTTCAATGAATTCACTTTTGTAAGCACTATTTATAGTCCATTCAAAAGTTAGTTTCTTATCCCCTTTTTTGTGACGAGCAAATGAACTTCCAGCAGAAGCTCCGTAATAGTCTTTATCTCCATATGACAACTCATGCTTTGAATATTCTCCATCTTCTCCAAATTCAACTTCTCCTATTTTATCTCCTTTTTTCGCAAACTTTGATAAGAAAGCATTTCCTTCTTTTGTTTTAGCAAAAGCTTCTAAACCTTTTTGAACGTCTTTATCTAATTGGTCAAACCCAACTTGCACCCATTTACCTTTCTTGTTTTTCTGCCAGAATAGCAAATCTCTACCGTCTGGGTCAACAAAAGAAATCGGATTGTTTGCAAAAGACACATAAGGAGATAATGTATAATAGCTTTCACTATGTGGGTCAATATTCATCCATCTGCCAATAGAAGCATTATAATTTCTCCACCCAAAATCAAGAGTGTTTAATCCTAACTCATTATTTTCTTCTTTCCCGTTGAATCGATAAGGATGGTCAACACCGTTCACGTTATTATTGTATCCACGATGTTTCAAACCAAATACATAAAAACTATTCTCTTTTTGTCTCTGAATGCTCACCTTTTGGGCTGATTGGAAATTATTTCCCCCTTATCAACAAGACGATCCATGAGTTTGTCAATAGATTTACAATTAAGAGGCTTTCGTTTTTTTTGCAATGGAGCTATTTCTGGAAATCTAGGTGTTTCAACGAAAACTTTAAATTTACCTTTTACTTTGCAAGAATATATTTTGAATATGATATAACGTTGTCTAAGATCAATTGCTTCTAAATTTTTAATATATACATTACTTTTACTATATCCTTTTTTTGTGTCGTATTCATGTTTCATGCGGACAGTAACTTTAGAATATTTATCTAGTGCTTGTAATTTATTAAAGTCTTCAACTAATAAATTCATTTGCCCTACTTCATATACAAAATCTATATTTCTAGTTAATCCATTTTTGTCATAAATTGTTATATAACTCTCAGGAAAGGAATCTGCTAAAATTTCATCAATTAAAACGACACAGTTGATACTTTTAATAGCATCCTCTTGTCCAAATGAAGCACATATGCTAAAATTTATAAAAAGTATAAATATGGTTAAATGTTTCATAGTTTATTCGATTATTTTATTTACTGCTCCTTTAGTTAATTTAGCTAGCGGTTTAGACTTATTTGATATTATTGTGCTAGGAAAGATGGCAACTCCTAAAGTGGGCTTAATCAATCTCGATTTTTGAGTTATACTAGCTGGAGTTAAAGTCGGAGTTCCTAAACGCCCGACAATTATTTGTTGTTTAAACTGACTTTTCCCGACATCCCCTGGACCCGGTATTAATGCAGAACTAAACTTAACACCTCCATCAGGTGTTTGAATAATTTTCGTAGGGTGAGAATGTATACCTGTAGTGTTTCCATCACTTTTAGGGTCTTTTAGTATTGAAGTTTTAACTTCAGCTCCGTTAATAAATTTACTCTCTGCGCTTCCTGTTTTTGACCTAGTAATTAAACCATTGCCCGTAACCGTAGATGCTTCTTCACTTAACCCTCCATTATCCTCCGTTCGTTGCAGTACGTTTAATGCTTCTGCTAAAACAGTTTTAGTCGTTTGTACCCCGCTATCAACATCAGCCTGACTAGCTAATTTCCCCTTTTTAGTGTTCCTTTTAATTCTTTTTTTGTCTTCGCTTCTAGTTATTATTGAAACATTTCCATCTTTACCATTTTCATCTTCTCCTATTTTATTTCCATTTAAGTCAAATAATTCTGTATCAGGAGACCAACTGCCATCACCATTATTAGTCCATTCACCATAGCTAAAAGGCATCATCCCATCCGGGTCAATAAAGAATATAGGATTATTAAATGCATAATTATATGGGCTCCATCTTCTCATCTGTTCCGCTAATGGGTCAATATTCATCCATCTACCAATTGCTGGATCATAATTCCTAGCTGTAACATCATACCAGTTTAAACCAAATTCATCTTGGTACTCATTACCACCAAATTTTCTCTTTAGCGCAATATTACCGGAAGCAACATTATTATTGTACCCTTTATGTTTCAGCCCAAATGGATAAAAATTATTCTCCTCCACAATCTCAACATCTTTGACATCGTTCGCCTTTCGGATGCTTAAGTTATCAAACCAGACGACTCTTACGAAAGCCTGAGTTGCAAACTCGAATTAGCGCATACTATGACCCAGCTGGGAATTTTGAAATTATTTTTCAAAAACACAAAATTTTGGATAAACTCCTTTAAGAACTATTTAATTAATCTGATTTATCATTAAGTTCTCTTATTCTATTATGAGCTTTCTTAATTAATAAATCTTTATTACTTAATTCACCAATTGAAGAATAAAGGTAATTAACCTCTTTTTCAATTTCATTTTCTTTGTTAAAAAATCCATGACCACCATTAAATTCTTCTAAAACATAAACACTATCTTTTTTAAAGGTATTTGTTTCAGAATATGGAATATATTGTTTAATCTCTCTCAATACAGAATTGTTCTTCACATAATAGTATTTGTGATATATAGTGCCTTTTACAGGTTCTTCAAATTTAGAATACAGCACTCCATCTTTAGGTATTCTATAAACCCTCTCATCATTTATGTATTCTTTTTCTCGACCATTTTCTTGTTCAAATACAACTACAACAGTTCCTTTAAATCCTTCTGGAACATAAAAGACTGCCTTCTCGTTTGTTTCGCAACTACTCATTAGTAGTATTGTTATTAATAAATATAAAAACCTCATTTTAATCAAAGTTTGTGGTAACATTCCCATTTTGTGGATTTAGATTTGAAAATTGCTTGTTCCAATCTGCTACAGTATAGGTTTTTTCATTATGCATAACTCCTGTAATATGACCATCGCTATTAAAACTCACGCCTATTGTAAAAGAAGCCATTGCTCTATGGTTATCTCCTGGAAGCATTGTTACAGGACCACCATCAGCTCCTGAAACACCTAAAAATACGCCAAGACCATTGGAATCTGTTAAAAATGTTTCACTTGCAGGAAATTTATCTCCAGCTATCATACCTGATATTATAGCCATACTACCTTGGTCTCCTAAATCCATAACGCCAAAAGACATATTTCCTTTAACATCTATATCTGGTGCAATTCCGCCTGGCGCGGCCTTGTTACTTCCTGAAAGGTCATAATCCAACATTGCCGAAGCTGTAAGTCCATCACTATCTTGTTTAGAGATAGATGGTTGCATCGATGCAGACGAATACTCTTCCTTGCCAGAACCATAGTTGCGTGATACTGAACCTCTTTGGTCAGAACCCGTTAAAGTAATCCCATCGCCAGATAAGTTTAAATCTGCTCTTCCATAAATTCTTGAACTTGCATTTGGATTAGTACCAAACTTTCTATTATTTCCATCTCCACTAAATGAACCAGTACCCATAGCTTTTCCAAACTTGTTAAATGGTGCAAAACTCGCGGAATGGATAGATATAGCTTCTAAACCTTCTAATTCAAAATTTGCTATTACTTTATTTTCAGCAAATGCATAAGTAGAATTGTAAACATAAGTTTCTGCAAGTGGGTCTATCTGCCAAAATCTACCAATAGCGCTATTTCGACTTATTACCAATCCTTTTAAGGTGTATTAGACTTAGATTTTCATTTTCATACCTTAAATAGTGGAACTTATCAGTATTCGCATTTATAGTTTGCTCATAACTTACACCTTTAATTTCAAGAGCTACTTTAACTTTATTTAACTCCTTAATTTTAAATTCTTTCCTTTTTAAAATGATTCCGCCTTTTCTAATACTATAAAGTTCAAAAATACCAGCCTTGTACCTAAGATTTTTTTCAAATTTATACACACCGTAAGGTATATCTTTAAATAATATATTTTCAAATATTATTTCATTATCAACATATATGTTTACAGATTTATTTTCAAGGCTTTTTCCTAGAAAACTAATTTCAAATAAATACTCATTTTCAGAGTTAACCTGAGAGTAAATACTATTTGACAAAAACATTGTCAATAATAAAATTAAACTTTTCTTAATCATTCTTTTTTAAAATTTGTAGTACAGATGACGGTGGTTGTTGAGCATTAATTTTTGCCCCATAAGATGTCCTGTAAAAATTATCACTTCTGTTATACCAACTTTTTAAAGTTTCAGAATACTTATTGGCATCAAATTTCTTGCCAAATTCTTCTGCAAAATTATTTGGTTGATTAGGCGCAGTTCTCACATTAGCTTCTTTTTTCATTATTCCACTCATTACTTGCCCCTCGAACTCAAAGTTCCCTTGTTCGGGTCTATTACTATATTTATCAAAATTGCCTCCTTCTGTATAAAACTCATGTGAAAATGCATGGGCAAATTCCTCTGGGACAACATCAATTGCTTCCAATCCATCTTTAGCCATATTCCCTAGATTAAATGTGATTTCTCCGCCTTCTCCACTATGAGTCGAAGTATTGCCGAAGTCATCTTCATAAACAGTATTTCCACTTTCATCGGTCTTCTCAGTAGGCTGTCTGTTAGGGAAAAACAATCCATATCCACCACCACTTTTGGTTGCTCCTACTTTATATACGGCATCGCTTTCATGTAGCTTTGTAAATGCCTTATCAAAAGATTTAGAGTTCTTTCTCAAGTAATGAATTACAGCTCCTATTATTTTGGCATCTTCGGGGTCAATGTTTTCCATCCACTCAACTCTCTTACCATCAGGGTCAACAAATAAAATAGGGTTATTAACCGTATATGCATAAGGTGAATATTCATAATAATTATCGGCCAGTGGGTCAATATTCATCCAACGCCCCAAGCTAGCGTCATAATTTCTTGCACCATAATCGTGCCAATTTAATCCTAACTCGTCTTGAAACTCTTTTCCGTTATAGTTTTTCTTCAATGCTGGATTGGTAGAATTGACCACCGTATTATACCCTTTATGTTTAAGACCAAACATATAATAATTATTCTCCTCCAAAATTTCAGTTGAAGCATTTATAATCCCATTATTATCGAGGTCTGCGTAGGAGAGTCGTACATTACCTAAGTGGTCTTTGTATTGATATACATAGTCAAATGCTAAGATCGTGTTTGTAGGGCTGCCGTGAACCACTTCAAATTCGGGTTCAATATAGCCCTCTGGGTGGCTTATAAACTCTAGTCTATCACCACCACTCCCCGTGTTTTTATACACATAATCCCCAGCATAAGATGTTGTGGTTGTTGCGGTTAATGCTCCTACTTGCCTATTCACTGTCTTTTTTAGTTTTACGCCAGTGGCGTCGTAAATATAGCTAATATTTCCTACATTTTCAGAATTATCATTAATAGTTACCAGTTCTGGCAGATTTAAATGGTTATAGGTAATCCCATTGGTGGTGGTTGTTCCAATTCCTTTATTTAAATCCATAACTAAATTTCCATTTTGGTCATACCTATAATCATTTCCGGTGGTATTTCCGTCGTAAAACCCTTGAACGGCGGCTTCCGGTAATGATGCATCATCTTCTACGGCTATTAACTGGTTACCGCTATATGTATAGTCCAGTAAATCCATATGATCAAGTCCGTCACCTCCATACACACTGGGCATCATACGGTTAAGTTCTTTTATATTGCCATTTCGGTCGTATCCCATAACACGAGCGTCATATTTTGATTTATAACTTCCGCCTTCGGCATAGCTCGATTTGGAGATTCTATTAAGAGCGTCATATCTATAACTATAATGTCTTTTGATTGTCCCACTTGTATTATTAGTTTGCCAATACACATGGCTAATATTTCCGTTATATAAAGGCACCTGAATATTGGAATTTGTTGTCGGGCCATTTGGGTTGGTGTAGTTCAACCCAAAAGAAAACAGATCATTTTCTGTAGATGTGTTTAAAACAGGATTAATAGCCTTTAACCAACCTCTAATGTTATAGGTGTAATCGACTTGTTGTAAAGGCTGTACCTCGGTATTCCCAACCTCTTTTTTAATAAGCTGGCCGAGCTCGTCATAGTCATTTTTTACAATAAGCTCCTGGCCTTGATTATTAATATTCTGTTTATGGGATATTAAACGTCCGGCGTGGTCGTACTCATAATCATCAATAGTAGAGATAGTTTGTCCCGCTTTGGTATGCGAGCGGTTTGTTTTTAAAACCTGTCCTGTAAAATCCAGCTTGTTTAAAATGTAATCTTCATAATCTAAAAAGTCATTTTTCACATGGGTTTCCCAGGGTCTTCCTTTATCATCGTAATAGGTTGCTGTGGTTACCCAATCGTTTGTTCCCAGTACCTTTACTCTGGTAACAGTAGCTAAGCCTTTGGTATCGGCAGAGGCGGTCATCCCTTCCCAGGTACCTGAGCCATTAGCCGGATTAAAGTCTACCAGGTCACCTATATTGTAGTCGTCGTAATAATTCACCGTTAAAATCTCAATATTTGAATTCGGGAAATCATCATTGGTATAATACGTCCCTTGATACCCGGTACCCGATGTCACGCGACTTTCATGGCTTTGAGAGGCCGAAGCACTGTTAAAAATACTTCTAAGAAGAACCACCGAAATATTAGACTGGTAAATCCCGTTATAAATCACTCTCCCAAAGACATCATATTTGGTAAAGCTCCATTCTTTAGTGGATTTAGCACGTTGATTAGCATCTTGGGTGAGCACTGGCCGATCCAGATTATCGTAAAGGATATATTCCCAACCTTTACCTGGAAGTTTCTTTTCTATAAGTCGGTTTCTATGGTCGTATTTATACTGGTAGGCATAGGTATCCAGATCTGCTGTGGTAACTGCCGGTAGTGTGATTGTGTTTTGATAGGGCGTAAGGTCAATAGACTTACCAAAGCCAAAACCAATGCCCTGCATTTGCTCTGGGGTAGAAGAAAAATATACATCGCCATTTTCTATTCTGGCAGTGGCTCCAACTACGCTTTGCCCGGAAGCATTGGTGATCATGATATCTCCCAGATTCATATCGGGTAACTGCGGGTAAAAATCCAACTCGGCGATAAGCCCATTTTTGAAAGATAGTCCACTTGTATCAGTTAATCCCCAAAAGAAAAGATTCAGCATATTTTTGTTTACCTCTACACTCATTTGGTTTATTATATATTGATGTGAGTTACCACTAAAATATTCGGTATCTGTATTTAAATTACTTTGATTATGTAGCATCTGATCTATGCTATGATAGGTTTGTGTCATAGGCGGTAGCACGTAGGTCAGGTTCCCAAAATCGTCGTATATATAATAGGTATCGTGCCAGCCGTTTGATTCGAAGGTTCGTTTTAAAATCACCTGACCTAGTTTGTTTTTATATTCCTCTGTAGTATGATCGGTGGGATAGGGTTGTCCTGGTTGCCAATTTTCGTCTTTGGTTACGGTTTTATATAAGGAACCTGCTTGGTATAGCCCATTGTCTTCTAATTGTGGGATGCTGGTATTCCCAAAAAGGAAGAATACTCCAAAGCGCCTAACAAAATCGGCATCCGTATTCGTTTCATATGCAAACTTAATGGTATGATCGGTATCGGCGGTTTTATTTAAAGCCCAATCGGCTCCCGGAGCCGCCTGCTCTAACACCCGGTTTAAGGGAGAGTCTTCAAAATGTTTCTCAGAGAATGGGTTTAAGGTGTTTTCATATTTATTGGTGTTATAAAAACTATGGGTAGCGTTTAATGCATTGGTTTTATAATGCCCACCATTGTGTGTTGTAGCATAAGGCAGGTACGCTTTATCTTGTCTTCCGTAAGCATCATAAGACATATGGGTTACCACATCTTCTTCTTGACCTCCAGCTCTTATACTTATATTTTGCATCGACCGGCCCAGGCCATCAAAATAGGTAACTCCCTCTATTTTTTCGTCATTGGAAAGCGTTGCAGTAGATGTTGTTGGCACGCGGGGCGCTACAGTATGAATATAATTTGGATCCACCGAACTAGAGATGGGACACCCATTATTTTCAATGGGGCCCTGTTCCGTTGGGCAGTCATCGCTACTATTGTCAACATATCCTTGGGGTTGTTCGCATGCAGATTGTGTGCTGTTTACATCTCCCAGAGTATCGGCATCGGTATCGGCATACCAGATTGAAGGTGTATTTATGGTATAACTAACACTACTGGAACTGGCACTCCAAACCCCAGATGCGCTTAAGGCTCTTAAATAATGCACCTGACCACTTGTTTTGGTTATGGTTAGGTCGGAGTTTGAGATGGAGGTACCAGATGGATGACTTTGCCAGAACCAGGTTTCACCATTTAAAGGTGTCCCCCTAACTAAAACGGTGTTACCACAGTTAAGACTTTGAACGGTGGGAGCTGCTGGGGGTAAGGGTTCAGCACAGCCATTGTTTTGTGCTGTTCCGTATTCGCCCGGACATTGATCACTGCTATTGTCGACATAGCCTGCGGGTTGCGAACAGGCCAATTGCGTGGTATTGGGGTCTCCCAAATTATCGGCATCACTGTCGGCATACCAGGTTGACGGCTGATTTATAGTGTAACTCTTACTACTTGCGTCACTCCAAACTCCAGAGTTATTTCTCGCTCTTAAATATTGAATCGTACCAGTTGTTCTAACTATGGTATCCTTAGAATGTGCCCTGCTAGTACCTGTGGGAGTCTCTTGCCAATACCAGATAATATTGCTATTTGCAGGTGGGTTTGCGCGCTTTAAAATTGTACTGCCACAGTTATTCTCGAAAATTGTAGGTGCCGTTGGGACTCCGGGGTTAGGAGGTGCAGATGCCGAAATATCTACCGATAAAGTCAGGTTGGTTGTTCCCGAATTAGGATCTGTAACCGTAGCTTTTAAAAGGCCGCTACCACTGCCCGTCCATTGCACTTCGATCTCATCGCCAATAGGTGGGCTAATAATAGTCCCCCCGTATTCGATGCTCCAAACAACCATGGAAACCGCCCCACCGACTATCGAATAGGAATATTCCTGATCGCGTTCAACATCATCCTCTCCATCAATAGCATATTGTGCCTGTAAGGTGTTTGTGGTACATAAAGCAAGCAGAAAACTAAAGAAAAGCCTATGAAATATATTTATATGTTGCATAATGTGTTTGTTCTTTTTTTAAGTTTGTTTTAAGCATTACAAGTATGTTAAGGTATCTACCGTAATCTGGTAAAAAGACTGGTCATTGGAAGACTCCATAAAAGATAATTTGGCGATAAGCCCCTGTTGATTACTCAGGAGTTTAAATTCACAAAGCGAGCCCCCCAGGGAAAGGCTGTATGTAAGCTCACCTTGATTGGTGGAACTATCCCAATCTCCCGAAGTTTCTAAAATTTGAAACGTTATTGGAGTACCGGTACCCGATGCGCCTTGAGTCCATGATAAAAGGTCTCCGGTTTTAGTAATAGTAGATGGAGTGGTTAAGGTTTTATCATGAACCGATAATTCCTGACTGGTTATTGTAAAATCTTGAATGTCGCTCTGTGCGCTTAACATTGAGATGTTAAAAAGCAAGCACAGACATACCAGGCTGCTATATATAGTTTTCATTTTGTCCGTTTTATTTTGATTTTAGTTTTTGTAGTAGTATGCGTTTTCACTTAGAATATGACCGTCCTGGTTTTTTACCCGTTTAAGACGTCTAAATGTATCGTACTCGTAATAGGTGGTATGGCCTTTGGGGTCTGTAACGCTGGTTAGACCTATGGCGGGGTCGTAAGTATACGTTGTGATCAAGGCATTCGATAAATGAGGCGCTAAAGACGCATCCCGCAGTTTATCTAACTCGACACGCAGGTCTTGCTCCTTACAGGTACCCGAATCCATACAAGTATCGTCGTCTTCATTTGATGCCGTAAGGATGCTATTATAAATGAGGGCTGGAATATCTGCATAGGTAGCATTTTCTATTTTAGCTACCGGATATTGCTGGTTGTATCCCCAGATATAAACCAGGTGCATTCCATTGGTTTTACTTACTTCCTTAATGTTGTCGTTACTGTAGTAACTATGAAAGGTAATGCGCTCATTCAAGGTATTGGTACTTGAGTTGTATGCCCCTTTTAAGGTGCGAATAGCTTTGGGCAATGGGTTCGAATTGCTGTTAAAAATGGTACGTTGTACATTTAGGAGTTCTCCAGGGTCTTCAATACTGTCGTTATCAAAATCTTTATAAACTTCGGTTTGAATGACTTCTGCCAGACGATGTCTTCCATTTGGATGACTGGAACCTGGTGCTTTTAATTGGTCTATGGCATTTTTTTCACTCGATGTTAAATTATTATGCCCCAAAGCGGTTAGACTGGTCACATCATCCGGGTAATAGGTCTTGCTTAGCATGGGGACATCATTACTGGTAGTGGTCCTGGTTCGGGTAACCTGTAGATGTGCTGGATTGTCGTAATAATAATCTGTGGTTGTCACCATAGGGTTTAATCCGTTTTGATCGAATATGGAATCTATAGTCTTTTCTAAATAGTGCCACTGGCGTTTCTTTTTGTATCCCGTTATATCATAGTAGCCTATTCTGGTTTCCAGATTGGTTCCTATAGAGTTATGTAATTTGGTATTCAATCTTACATTATAAGCTTGTATGTGTTTATCGAAGTGTGGGTCATGCTTATAAATACGGGTTTGCTTTCTTAGCGTGATGGTATTGGCGGCTTCCTTTTTAAAGGTTGATGTTTCCCAGGGCCTGCCATAGCCGAAGAAATTCGATTGCGGAGATCCCTGAATATAACTCCCCCAGCCTTCGCTAGGCTCAAAACCAAGGCGCTGAGTTTGAAACGTATTTACCGTACCACCTCCCGAAAAATCATCGCCGGAGGTTTCAATCACCGATTTATACCCAATATGGTAAGTCCCATAAATTGGAAATGCCGAATTGGAAGAAAATGTAATGGTTCTACACACATTGGCGCCAGACTCACCATCGGTAATCGTTGTAAACTCACTAACGGTTCCTGTAAAGTTTCCACTAGCCAAATCTCCCGAGGAAATCTCGAGATTTTCTAAGGTTCCATAATGATAGTTTCGGGTTTGTGTTTGTCCTTCATCATCGTGAGTTTCCACTTTGGCAATACGAAGACCACCCACGCTCTTATTCTTCATGACCTGGGTAGGGGCTTCTGTATAGGTAACGCTGGCAGAACCTGTTGTTTGATGTCTGCGCACCCACACTTTAACCTTGTAAATATGATCCTTTTCGAAATCGACAACATAGTCATCTAAAAAATTGTCCATAGTGACTCTAAATGGATTGTTTACGGGAAAATGGGCTTCTCCTATTTTTCGATTCATAGGAATATGTGCATTGTTATCTGTTAGATCTATGATTTCCATATCAAAATACCGCGGGTCGGGATCGGGGGTCGGATCACCAGGGCCTTCTGGAATAGGCCCGCCAAAGGGGCTTAATGCCAAATGCACAGGGACTTCCTGGTCGGTGTCAATACTCATGGTTGTAAATTCATGAGCCACATAGTGGTCGTTTTCATTTTCAGCTCTGGCCGTTTGTACGGTTGCAGGAGGGAATTCTAGTTCTAAAGTCGCATAGGAATGTCCTTCATAATACAGGTCGCTACGACCTCCAGTTGGGTAGGTAATGCGGGTTAAAATACCGCGCTTTCCATAGCTTGAACTGGCATCTCGGTTCGCAGGATTGAAATTCCCCAAAGTGTTGGCAATAACCTGATTCCCCATAAAAGGTTCCAGGGTTCTCGTATCTATAAGATTGGTGTTTAATTTACCATTGTAATACCCCCAGTAGTCCTGTGCATATGAAAATCGAAAGGGTAAGGTATGGGGTTGATGGTATTGGAAAATATGTGCCGGTTTGGTTGATCCAATACTATCTTTTTCGGTGACTCTATCTAAGAAAAAACGTTTGCTATGATAGGTTTTTCCAACTGGAGGCGGGAAATTACCTGTACTAGAACCACCAAAAGAGTGATATTCTAAAACCTGCTCCTTTAACAGGGCTCCATGTGCATCGAACAGCGCCACTTTATCCAGTTTGTCCATACCGGCAGGCATATCTGTTTTATGGGAATAGTCAAAGGTGATGCGTCCTAAATTTACATGACTAGCAGTATATGCGTTTATTTCGGTGAGGTATGGCGTGATGTTATTAGACCCGTATAAACAGGGGGTCCAGGTTGGAGTACTACACCCGGAATTATTTAAATCGGTTTGAGCAGTTACGCTTTGAGAGAACCCATTATCGAAATTAACCTGTTTGGAGGTATAACTAAACTCTACATAATCACCATTGGGGTAATTTATATCGGTTAAATGCCAGGCATTGGTGATTCTATATTCCGCCAGATAACCGGGAAGGGTCACACAGGACGAGCGACTCATACTCTTTTCGGTGGTAGCAAACACATAATTAATGCCATTGGGATCGGTAATGGTAATTTGCGACAATTTGCCGAAACTTGTAACAAGATTAATCTTTAACGGCGCTGGTTCAAAAAGAATGGGAGTTCTTGCAGTGATAGATGTACTGTTATTATCCAGATAAAATCTCCCGGAATAACCCGCAAAATTAAATGAAAATATATCGGGTTGGGAGTCACTACTATTAGGTTCTCCATTACCTTCGGTTTGGGAGATAAGAAAGTCTTCCATGGCTGTGGTTACCAATTGTCCCGGAAAATCTGGCATAATTCTTTGTGGGTTTTCATCGGGGTCGTCGTTAACCTGTCTGGTTACAACACCTCCAACACTTAAATCCCAACCCATGCCAACATTTGATGAGTATTCATCGACGCGTACACCATTGGAACTGTAACGAAGCGCAACGGGTATGGATATGTTTTTTGTTTTTAATTCACACAATGGGATACTAATTTGTGGTGAACCGGTAAAGAGGCCAATGGGAATGTCTCCATACTTACCCAGTGCCGCCGTATTGGGTGATGGCGGGATAACCTCGGGCAGTTTAAAATCATCGTTTTGTGCATAAGAGAGTGTTACAAAGCACATAATGAATAATAGTGTTTTCATTACACGTTTAAATTTTGAGTTGATAAAAAGTTTTGTGTTAGAGTGCGCTATACAACTATTCTTATAATAGCGATGTAAAACTATAGTGAAGTTGTAAGAAAAAACGAATTTTTTTCCTCCAAAATAATTGCGGGTTTTTTATAAAGAAGAGAACAACATGTTTTAAGTCATACTATGACTGGGATTAAGTTGCTTTATAAAAAATATTATTTAGTATGCTCTTGATTAAAATAGAAATGTGTTTTTAGGATTTAAAGTATTGATTTTTAATAATTTAAATAAATTAAATTGAAAGGAAGTTATAACTGTTTACCCCAGAGATCATAAAAAAGCTGTTAATAAGCTCGAAGATATCAATAAATAAGAGGGTTTTACAGGGTGTTAGCTTTCAAAAACACATCAAGTCATCAGAAAAAATGAACCAAAACTGAAAAATTTTTTTTTCAGTTTTCATCAAAAAGACGTCAGATTTTAGTTTTTTAAGTAGTTGAGTTTGAAAAAAAATGCAGCATACTTTCGGTTCGTGATTTAAAAATTCGAACTTAAAAAAATAATAAAGAACCTTCCAATTTTCAACCAGTTTTCATGTTTTGATAATTTTTAATAAATCAAATAACGACAGAGTAAAGTTAATTGCGGGTTTTTCGTAACTCGCTCATTTCATCTGATTTATAAACTGTATGTCGAAAAAAGCCATAAGGTTTATAGAAAGCTATTACTTTCATCGTTTGTAGGTTAATTATTCTACTCGGCATAGGTTTTAACAACTTGTTTGTAATTAATTTACTTGAGTTTAAGGGGGGTTAAAGTAGCTTTTATCTTATAGGAATATTAACTAAAATATTCAATTATGAAAGCTAAAATGCTATTAAGAATGACTATCCTATTATTAGGGGTGTTATTTATGTCTTCTTGCATAGAACAAAGTTTTATAACAGAAAATGAACAACAAACAGAGGATAACGAAATTTGAGACCCAGCGGTCTCACGTGACCACAAATATGAAGTTGGTGGTTAATTTAATCAAATCAATTCTGGCAGTAATAATAATCGGTTTTTTTGCGATTGCCGTTACCTATTTACACAATTACGAACCGGCACAATCGAAAGCGTACACTGAACATGTAAAATCCTATAGACCTCTGATACAGAGTAGAGATTTGTATTTGGATTCTATACTAAATCGTTTAGAAAAATCCATAATATCTGTAAAAGATTATACGAAACTATATAAAAACAGAAGGGAATTATATTTAAAAGACTTGGCCACTTACAACAAAATTAGAAAAGAAATAAGAGCTAAAGATTCTATAATTGGATACTCTTCCCGAAAGAATTATTTACTATCTATTGGTATACGAATTAGCCTGCTTGTAACCTCTCTACTCGCTTTTTATTTGGTAATTAAGTACGTTTTAAACAAATATAGAAGATTATTTCTTTTAGTACTTACAGGTTCAATTTTATTCAATTCAACCTATTGGGTTATATGGGCATTTATTTATAAAGTCAATTCAATTGGCGAATACGACTTTGAGCCTTGGACATATGGTGTGATGATGTACAGTTTATCAGTTATTATATTACTCTCCACGTACTTTATTTTCAAACATTATAAGACCTTAGAGGAAAGGTTAAGCAAAATGATTCACATATTATTTAAAGGATACTATGAAGATATGGAAGAAAAAAACTTGATAAATCCTTGGAAACAGGAAGAATATGATGAATTTGTTGTCGAAATTACTGAAAAGGTAGTTGAACATGAGAAGTGAGCAAAGAAAAAACAAAGTTTTAGAATCTAAGTATTTACCTGAAAAATACAAGGAAAGTTACTTGAAACGATTTAGAAACTTAAAAAATATTGAAGAAGAAAAAAAGCTTAATGATTTTCTGGATTCTTTAAATGCGTCCTTTGTTTTTAAAATTAAGGAAGGGTAATAAAACTAATCGGAACTCGATTCTTCAGATGTAACATATTCAATTTTAATACCTCTTTCCTGTAAATGTTTGGCTATATCCTCCCGTTTCTTTTCATTCATAACTAAATTAAAGAATTCGCTTTCCTTTCTGACGTTTTCGAAATTCTCGGCTACGAAATCACCGACTTCTTTTAAAGAATATTTTCCCAAAGTTTTAGGAAGTGCAGAATCAACCTCTACTTCACTTCCAAAAAAGTAATTATACAGTATATTTAGAGTACCATCATGCGGACTTTTTGTTTTTCCATTTATAAATCGACCTAAACCTGACTCATTTAATCCGGTGTCTTTTGATAATTCATAAGCCGTAACGTCTTGATCACTAATGATTTTTAAAATCCTTTTTATTTTCTCCTTTTTCAATAACTTCTTCATTTACAATTATATAACAGTTTGTGTCATGCCAAAAAAAGTATACTACAAAAATACTGTATTTTATTTTTTTTATAGTATATTTGTCGCATATTACTATTACAATTAGTTTAGGATTAATTATTGCTTCAAGGAATTAAAATACAATATTTTTCAAACTCAACAGCTTGTTTTAACAATTAAAAAAAGAAAACCCTAAACAATAAATGATATGTGTAGTACTATCCTGGCTATAAGATTGCATAGCTGTAATAGAAAGAATTATTAGTTTATATGCAAGCTTGTTTAATAGTATAAATAACTGATTAATAGAAACATTTTAATTGATAACAAACAGTCAGTTATAATCATTAACTGTTTTTACACCCCATTTCTTCTTAAAGTAATTTAATTAATAGCGTTTTTTGAATTACCACTTCGTAGTTAGCTTGGGTTTCGAGAACAAATTTCGAGACAAGCTTGTGGTATGTGGTTTTCAAAAGGAAACCTGATAATTAAATTTCACACATATGACTGATACAGGTAATGTCTTAATTATAGACAGCGATGAGGACGTAATTAAATTCTATAAAAAGTCATTTTTTGAATTTGACCCAAGTTATAAGACTCATGTGGTTTCAAGTTGTGAGGAGGCCATTCGAGGAAAAACGGCGCACTATGTTTTTGTAATTATTGATATACAAGTTGCTACGAAAAGACATAATCGGGTTTTGTCTATATCTGATAAAGTAGAACTTATTCAAAGGTTCTTTAGGAGATCAAAAATTATTGTTTCTATTCCTTATGGGTCTAACTACACTATTTATCAGGCGCTATCTGAATTTACCCCTGACGCCTTAGTAATTAAGGAAGATTTAATATTACGTAATTTTCGTGCCTGCATTAATTCGGTCTTAAATGCCACCCCATATTACAGTAAAACAGTTCTTAAGTTTATAAGCCTAACTTATTGTAACAAGTTCAACTTAGATAGCATTGATCTTATTTTATTACATGAGTTGAATATTGGCACCAGAATGAAAGATATTCCTCCAAAAGTTAAGATATCACTTAGTGCGTTGGAAAAAAGAAAAATTTTAATAAAACAAAAATTTGGCCTTTCGGGTAGGGCTGATAGACTCTTAATTAAATCTGCAAAAAAATACGGCATTATATAACCAATGAAAACATTAAACATAAAAAAACTCCCCGCTTACAACCTTCAGGAAATCCTAATCGTCCTGGTTATTATAGGCATCCTTCTATTGCTGGCCTTACCCAACCTCATGCCCCTAATAAGTAAAACAAAAAGTGTGGAGGCTCAAACCCAGCTTAAGTTTATTTACAACTCGCAGACCACTTACAGGTATATGTACTCGAAGTTCTCACCAGATTTAAGTGAACTCGACTTCGAAGCCCCAAAAACAGTAAACCAAGGTGGACAAAGCAACTACACTTACGATATATTAAGTGCCAGTAATAATAGCTTTAAAGCCAAAGCAACCGCTATTACAGATTTTGATGGCGATGGCGTATTAAATGTCTGGGAGATCGACGAAAACGGCACCCCAAAACAAATCGTAAAAGATTAAGATGGTCCTTATAAAGATCGCATTAATCTGCTGCTTTCTCCTGGTCTTTTATCAGGACTATAAAGACCGGCAAGTGTATTGGTTCTTGTTTCCCCTTATCGGCCTCTTTTGTGGTGTGCTGTTTTATAAAAATACCCTTCCCGAACTCTTTTACAACGCCTTAAAACTCAATCTGGCGTTTATTACGGTCATGCTATTAATCATTGCCCTATACTCAAAACTCAAACTCAAAACATCCCTGTTTAAAACCATAGGGCTGGGAGATCTATTACTCTGTATTGCTCTGGCCTTATCCTTTAGTACCATAGCTTTTATAGTCGTATTTATATGGGCACTTATATGTTCCCTTCTTCTGCATATGTTATTACCTAAACATAATAGTAACACATTAGTACCCCTGGCTGGATATATGAGCCTGTTTTTTTTAGCAGCTTATATCATGCTATGGTTCACACAGGCAAATATGCTTTATACGCTGTAGAATGACAGAAACAAATTATACCCTTCCAGCCAATCTATTACAACTCATATCAAGTGAACAGGCCTATCAATATGGTATTGTTCCAATTGAGGCTAATAATGGAACCCTAACTTTTAAATCCAATGATCTATCCGATAAACTAAAACAAGAGCTACGAATCATATTTGGAACCGATATTGAACTCATTTCAGAAACTCCTGAAAACATAGACCAATACCTGTCTACCAACTATAGAAAAAAATACCTTAACAAAACAGAAGACCTACATTATACCGGGGATTTTCTTGAAAAGCTATTGTTATCTGCCAAAGATATTGGCAGTAGTGATATCCATTTCGAGCCCTATGAGTATAAATGCAGAGTGCGGTTTCGTCTCGATGGAAAGCTTAAGGAACATTTTATCATCTCACTATTAGAATATCCGGTAATTGTCAACAAGCTTAAAATCAAAGCCGGATTAGACATATCAGAAAAACGTTTACCACAAGATGGTCGAATAACCGTTAAGACAGGTTCCGATGAATTCGATATTAGGGTATCCAGCCTACCGACCTTGCATGGAGAAAAAATGGTACTACGTATTTTAAGTAAAGACGCCGGACATATTCATATAGACGATTTAGGATTTACCAAAAGAGAGCTAAAAACATATACCGAAGCCATTAAAAACCCAAATGGCATTGTTCTTATTTCGGGGCCAACCGGCTCGGGTAAAACCACCACTTTATATGCGACTTTAAAACTGCTTAATGATGATAAAACCAATATTGTTACCATAGAAGACCCTATTGAATATACACTTGAAGGCATTAATCAAGTACAACTAAAAGAAAATATAGGCTTAGATTTTACCAGTGCTCTACGCACATTTCTTCGGCAAGACCCGGATATCATTATGGTGGGGGAGATCCGGGATGTGAATACCGCTAACATGGCCATTCGTGCAGCTCTCACAGGGCACTTGGTACTATCTACCATTCATACCAATTCGGCATGGGCCACCATTTCCAGGCTTATCGATATGGGTATACCAGCCTTCCTAATAGCCAGTACCTTAAACGTTAGTATTGCGCAACGACTGGTTAGAACATTATGCAACCACTGTAAACAAGACGTTCCGGTACACAAAGAGATATTCCCCGAACACTTTAGTATTCCAAAGGATTTAGAAACCCATCATGTAGCTATAGGATGTCCAAAGTGCTATCATACAGGATACAGTGGAAGAAAGGCCATCTATGAAATCGTTCCCATTACCAAAGCCTTAGTCCCTCACATTAAAAACAACGATCTCGAAATAGATACCTACTTAAAAGACAATAATATCACCACCCTCAAACAAAATGCTACCCTACTTATACAACAAGGTGTTACCTCTGTAGAAGACGTATATGCCCTATTAATCGATTGATACAATCCAGTATGAAAAAGTTATTTTATATCGTAGTACTAACACTAATTTGTTGTTCGGGATTTTCACAAAGTGAAGACCAACGCATTATCAGTATTAAAAACCAACTCGAACTACTTGCAGTAGATCATAAAGGGCTTACCGAGCAGGCTAAAACAGAGATTAGTGTTAGTAATATTACCCTGTCTAATTTTATTCTGGCCATTTCCAATGCGCACGGCGTGAATATCAATATTGCTCCGGAGTTAAACAAGATTACCATTGCCAACAATAATTTTTCGGATGTCACGGTGTCCGATCTATTAGTGTTTTTATGCAAAGAATACAATTTAGACATCGATTTTACCGGAAGTATTTTATCAATTAAAAATTATACCCCTCCAATAGAGGTTCCCGAAAAGCGAATCATTCCGGTACTATATAATCCCGAGAAACATACAATTACCATTGATGCGCAAAATGACAAACTCTACGAGGTGTTTAAACGCATTACGGACGAAAGTGCAAAAAACCTGGTCTTTACCCCGGGTTTAGAGAATAAAACTATGACCTCATATATAAAAGACATGCCTTTTGATGCGGCCATGGATAAACTGGCATTAGCCAATAATTTGTACCTGGAAAAAACAAAAGACAATTTCTATGTATTCGAAAGTAATAGTGACACCAGTACCAAAGCGCAATCCAGTACAAGATCACGACGCGGGAAGCCATTAAATTTTAAGATTCTCGACAAAGGAAAGAAGCTTTTAGCTGTAGATTTTAACACCGTACAAATAAAAGACGTCATTGCAGAGCTTAGTCAGACCCTTAATATTAATGTCTTTACAGCAACACCTTTAGATGACGCCGGAACCATAACCTTTAAAGCGGCATCCATAGCCTTTGATGAGCTGCTCTTAAAAATGTTTGAATCCAATTCAAAAATGATTTCTGCTCGGCAGGGGAATTCAGAAGTAAAAACATCCACCGGAGGAAAAAACTTTACATTCAAAAAAGAAGATGATGTATATTATTTCGGCACCGAAAACCAGTTAAGTGTACGTAAAGTCGAAATCATTCATTTAATGCATCGTACTGTGGAGCTATTTTCAGACCCGCAGGGGGGAAGTGGACGAAGCCGAACCGTAGGAAGGAATAATTACTCTGGTAATAATTACAATGGGTATAATTCAAACTATAACAATTCCATTAATACCTCTGGCACCGGTATAAACCGGAACAGAAATGTTTCAAATGGAGGGGGCAACAACTCTACCACAAGAACAAGGGGATCTGGCGGTATGTCTAGAACCATTGACGAGATTATCCCCGATGACATTATCGAAGGTTTAGACATAAAAATAGACCGCGAGCTTAATAGTCTCTACGTGACAGGAACCGGTGCTAGGATTGAACGGTTAAAAAAATTCATCGCCTATATTGATAAAACGGTTCCAGTTGTGTTGATAGAAGCCATGTTTGTAGAAGTTAATAAAAACAATACCATTGAAAGTGGAATAAGTTGGGGAATAGGCGACGAACCCGCAGAAACAAAAGGGAGTCTTTTTCCTAAAACGGACTTCACTCTTGGGGCCAAGACCATAAATAAAGTAATTCATGGATTTAGTGGGTTTGACCGACTGAATTTAGGAAAGGTGGTTCCTAACTTTTTCGCTACAGTGAAGGCCATGGAGAGCAATGGTCATTTAAAAATAAAATCAACGCCTAAGTTGTCTACATTAAACGGACATAGAGCTACATTTTCCAATGGAGAAACCTCTTATTATACGGTAACACAACGTAACATTTATGGTACCGATAACCCACAAACCTCAGAAATTACAAATTACGAACCCATAGATGCCGAGCTTGGTTTAACCATTAAACCATTAGTGTCTGGGGACGGACAAGTCACGCTTGACATTTTTGTGATTCAATCCAGTTTTGGCAATCGCATAGACGAAAATGCTCCCCCCGATATAAACTCCCGGGAATTTAGTTCCATTATTCGCGTGCAAGATCAGGACATTGTGGTGCTTGGTGGACTGGAAGAACAAACCAAAATAAATTCGGGTAGTGGGGTACCGTTATTGTCACGTATTCCTATGATTAAATGGCTGTTTAGTTCCAGAAAACGAGAAGCATCAAAGGCAAAATTAACCGTGTTTATTAAACCAACAATTATATACTAATGTTTGAAACATTCAAAACATATGCGGTATATGGTAGTCGGTATTGTGGTATCGAACATACGAATAAAAATGGGGAAACCACCGTCCATATAACGCTTTTAAAAAAGACAAATAAAAGTGTTGACATTGAGAAGCACTACACCACTTCATCCACCGGGGAACTAACCAAAGTACTACGCAAAAAACAGCATGCTAGTTTAATTATAAACGATGAGCAAATTTTAACCAAAGTCGTTAATAGTACACAACAAGATGATCTTAAACTGGTTTATCAGGCATTTTCTAATATCGATATCTCCAAATTTTATTATGAGATTATAAGCCAGGGAGACCAGGCGTTTGTGACCATTTGTAGACGGTCTTATGTCGATAATCTAATTAAATCGTACCAGAAACAAGGGGTGCTGGTTTTGGATTTTTCTTTAGGAAACTCCAGTTTGGCTAATGTGGTAAGTTATGTTGAGGATGACATGTTATTAACCTCTAACGCGACCATTCACTTAAATAAAGGGCTAATTACTGACATAGATATGAAGCCTTCCATTGAAAGCGAGGCATACCATATTAATGGGCTAAGAATTACAAATGATTATTTCCTATCATTTTGCGCTGGGTTGAATACCATTTTAAATAATTATCATCCCAAAACAAACTATAAAGATGAAAGCCATGTGCTCTTTAAAGGTTTTAAAGAAGTACGGTTTTTTAGTCAGTTTTTTAAGTTGGGACTGGTCTTTTTATTTGCGGTGTTATTGGTGAACACACTTATTTTCAACCATTATTATAACAAGGTAAATACCTTAAACGAAACTTCCTTGATCAATCAGGCCGCCAAGGACAAGATTGTTACCCTTAGTAAAACTGTTGGGAAACTTCAAAAAACAGCCGATGATATATTAAAAAGTACGGCTTCTAAAAGTTCATATTACATGAATGCTATTATTAACAGTTTACCAGAATCAATTCTACTATCAGGCATACAATACCAACCGTTGGAAAAGAAACCAAAGCCAAACAAACCTATTCAGGTAAAACGGAACACCATTGTAATATCTGGTGATTCTAATGATAGCGACCAGTATTCTAACTGGATATCCAAACTAGAAACAATGGATTGGGTAAAAGGCGTGGAAGTAATGGAGTATAAAGACATAAAACTCGGAGCTTCTCACTTCAGTATAAAAATCAATATGAAAAATGACCAATCAGACTAAAAATATACTTTTGGTAGCCGGGTTTACCCTGGCAATCTTCTTATGTTACCATCTAGCTATCTCTAAGACGGTCGATCTTAAAAGTGAGTTCGACACTTTCAAGCAAGAAGAAAAACTATTTAAAAATATGCCGAAGCAACTAACTCTATTAAAGCAGAAACAAACGTATTACGATTCGATTTTAAACAAACATCTAATTACGGGGGCTTCGATTCAGAATAACCTTTTGAAAAGAATCAATTCGATAGCAAGCAGTAATCAATTAAAGGTGATCGCCTTTTTGCAACCCCATGTTGCGCGAAATAATGATGTCATATTAAAAACCCATCAATTCACGGTTCAAGGGGGCTACAATGATATTATAACATTGGTTCATTATCTAGAGCAAGAGACCAAGTTTGGAGAGATCATTAACTTATCGTTTGAGAAAAAGAAGAATTTTAGAACAGGGAAGTATTATTTGTGGACCTGCGTTTCGTTGAGAAGTATTAATTAAAAGTTCCCATTAGATTGACATAATTTACTATCCTTAATTATACAAGCAAAAAGAGGCAGGGAATGAAGAGTTCCCTAACCTCTTATTTAATCATCCCCCCTAATTGCTGATTAATTTATTTACAGAGTTTAATATACATCTACGTAAAAGCATGGTGTAAAGAACTCTATTCTTAACAGTATTTCCGTCTTCTTCTTTCTTATTAGAAAAAAAAGCCTTCGTTGCATATAGACAGTAATCATCTACATCCAAATTAGGATTGTTTTTATACTTCTCAATAGCTTCCTTAAACCCTAAGAAGTCAGGTAATTTCAGTTCACCGGATTTTTTCATAAGAATATTCGCAAGATAATGAATAAAATCAATATACGTCAATTTTGACGTATGATTTTTGAGAGCTAAACGTCAAATTTGTTTTTGATGAGCGAAGATCAATTCAAAAAACGTCAGAAAGCCTTAGGGAAACGCATCAAAGACTTACGCGTTCGGGCAGGCTATACCAGTTACGCACATTTTGCAATTGAACATAATTTAGAAGGTAAGAGTGTTTGGCGTTGGGAAAACGGAAACATTAGCCTTAAGAACCTTTTTGTTGTTGCCGATATTCATGGAATCGCCCTGGGGAGGTTATTAGAGGGGATTGAATAAGAATTGCTTACTCAAGTTTTGCTTTACAATTTAAGCTTATTTTGTCGCTCATAATTGTAACCTATTAATTACCAGTTCGTACCACAATACAATCTTAAACACACAACCCTTACCACTCCTCAATTATATTTAATCATTAAGTAAATCCAAACCTTCTTTGAAAAAGAAGGAATCTCAATTCAGGATGACATTAACGATTAACTATAACAAGGCTAAAAACGGCATTAAACGTATTTGTTTTTAGAGTTTGGTTAATACATCTTTTAAAATTTCCAAATAGGTATCGATTTCAGAAAAAGTAAGTGAAGCAAAACCTAATCGGGTAGCGTTGTGCGATGGTCCATAATACGGAGCCAAAATTAAATGAAGGTTTTTGGCTTAGTACATTAATTACAAATAATTGTTAATCATGCTGTTGCTTTTAGGGCTTCATAACTTTTAAGTCCCATTGCTATTAACCATAGACAAAGAGAAATCTCTCCAATATCTGCAAAAATTGTTGCGTTTTCTAAAATGATAGAGTTTGCATCTGGAAACAGGAAATAAACAATAAAGTCAACGATATCTCCAATAGCCCCTAGCATTAAGAACACACCAATAAATTTGGGAGCTAAACCCGTCTTAAAAATCATATATCCTAATGGAAACATATACAATCCGTAAAATATTTGATTGATAAAATAGCCATCAGTATGGATGTTTAAGAAGAAAACAGACAAACTCTGTAATTGTTCATAGTTTAAAGCTCCAACATAATAATCTGTTGTAAGCAGCTTTAAACTGGCAAATTGATTTAGTGCATTTTGACAAAACATAGCTACTGAAATTACCGTTAAAAGCAACATTAGCAATGATAAATGCGTATTAACCTTCTTGAAAACTGTGTACATTACGAATACATAAAAGAAAAAAGAAGTGGACATTATTAAATCGCTCACAAAACCTAAGCGAAAAAGCCACTGGTTTTCTGTAATGTTTGCATAAGTAGCAGTTAAATCTCCTGGAACGAATAATTTTTGCCTCACAAAAAACTCGGCAAAAATTCCAGTAATTGCAAGAACTAAAAAAATAAGACCTGCTAGTCTTCCTAATTTTTTATTTGAATCCATAATCATGTTTTTTGATTGATACTATACCGACGGATGTAACATTAATATTGTTACAAATCCATTATAACTTTTTTAATAAATCATGTGGTTTTTTTAGAAAAAATCTGTTGAGAACTCCTAAAAAACCTTCACAAACTGTTTGGAACTCTGTATGCCAAAAAAACCGAGTGCTCTGGTATCATCTGAGATCTTAATAATGTTCCCAGTTAAGTTAGCTGGTGGTGGCCAAAATAGCTGACCAGGGTCATCTTCACTGCCGGAATTTGTTATCTGACTTTCTAATTGTTCGAACTGATTAAAGTAAAATTGGTATGTATTATAGTTTAAATTGGCAATGGCAACATGGACTTCATCTGGATTATCAATAAAAAATTCTGTAGAGTCAAAAATGGCATTTTCGTTACCATTAAAAAGCACATCATTGGTGAGATTATTAATTTCTAATGCTAGTCTCCCGTTTTTATAGAAAAGGTAATTGATTAAATAAAAATTGGTGTCATCTTCAGGGTCTGAAAATATAACCCGGTTATAATCCTTAGTAATTTCTACATCCTGTATAGTGATTTCTTCCTTTAGAACTTCTTCATCAGATTTGTATATGGTGCCATCTTCCAATTCTATTTCTACCCAATAGGTGCTTCCAACATCCCCAACGACCATATCGGCACTTCTATAATTACCGTTGGAGTAATTAAAATCATCAGTCAATACCGTAGTAGCACCTGTAGAATGTTTTGTAAAAACCGTTATTTGAGCATTTGATATGTACTCTGAAGTTGTAACATTTACGGGGACTGTTCTCTGTATTTTTACGTTCACATAATGACTTCCACCTAAAAGAAATCCTGAAATAAATACTTGGGGTTCGTAATTAGAAGCGTTTGGTACTTCTTTAACACAACTTGTAAACGTGATAAGAAGGACGACTATTGATATGTTTTTAATTGATTTCATCTTAAAATTAGAATTTAAAATTGTAGGTTACAAAAGGGACAGGAGCACCAAATACTGAAAACTCAAAGGTTTTTAGCTGATTGTCATGAAAGGTTGAAAACACAGAAAAGGCATTCCTGCTTCCATAGGCATTATACAATCCAAAATTCCAGCTACTTTGCCAACGGGTGTCTGGATTCCCTTCTGGGGTATAGGTAAATGAAATATCGAGTCTGTGTGTATCTGGAACTCGGTATGCGTTTCTATTGGAATAGGTTAAATATGGATTTCCATCAAAAGACAAGCGCCCTGTAGGCACCGTAGTTGGTCTTCCTGTTTGATAGGTGAAAAAGAATCCTACATCCCATTTTTTCCCTAAATCATAATTAGCGGTAATATTCAGCAAATGAGGTCTATCGTAATTAGAGGGGTAATACGTACCGTTATTTATGTTCTCTTGATTGAATTTACTGGTTGTTTTTCGTTTGGAAACCGAATACGTATAATTAAAGTTTCCTGTTAGTTTACCTTTGTTTTTATAAGCCGCTAGTTCTAGTCCATAGGCGTATCCATCGGCAGGCAGTAATTGCGTTTCTAAATTTTCATTTATGAATAAATCGGCACCCTCTTTGTATTCCACAAAATTTTTGAAGGTTTTATAATAGCCTTCTACAGAAAAATTATAAATACCATCATCTGTATCATAAGCATATCCTCCTGAAACTTGATTGACCTCCAGTGGTTTAATATGAATACCTGATGGCTTCCAAATATCAAAAGGTAATGCAGCAGCAGTATTAGACATGAGGTGTATATACTGGTAGTTTCGGTTATAACTCAGCTTTAATGCTTTTCTATCATTGATATTATATTTTAAAGAAAGGCGTGGTTCAAATCCCGAATAACTTTTAATAAGCGCTCCTTTTTTATATGTTTTGATATCTGTAATGGTGTTTACAGTAGAAGGAAAATCCGGATTATAGATGGCCACCGAATTAGTACCAATATTCCCAAACCACGAGTACCTAAGACCTAGGTTCATTGAAAATTTATTCCATGTTTTTTCTATTTCATAATAAGGCGAAATTTCAAGCCCTTTGTCTTTATCAAATTTTTCAGGAAAAAAATCACCACCTACATGATCTATTTCAGCTGGATTAAATTGGTATAAAGTGCCATTTACGCCAAATCGCATCGTGGTATAGGGGTTTAGGTAATACGTGAAATCCGGTTTAACTATCCAGTTTTGCACTCCAGAACCCCATTCAAATGTTTGTCCGCTTGGTATGATGCCCCCATTATCGTTTTGAGAAATGAATTTATAGGTATAACTACTATAAATCCCTGATAAATTCATGAACAATTTATGATTAAAAAGATGATTCCAACGCACCGTCGTGGTGGCATTTTTCCATCTAAAATCAATAGAGCCGCTTACGCCGTCTGAATCATCTGCTCCTTCTTCTGTACTTTCGTCGAGCTTCATTATATCTGCTCCAAAATACCCTGAAACATATAGTTTGTTGTTTTCGTTAATGTTCCAAGATAGCTTAGTATTCAAATCATAGAAAGCGAGTTTTGTATCTTCTAATTCACCTCCTATAATAGGGAAGAATATATCGAAATATGACCTACGCCCCGACACTAAAAAGTTTAGTTTTTCTTTTGCTATAGGCCCCTCTAATGTAATTCTGGAAAAAAGGGTACCCAAGCCTCCTTCACCTTTAAATGCTTTGGTGTTTCCTTCCTTTTGGCGAATATCTAAAACTGACGAAGCTCTCCCTCCATATCTAGCGGGTATACCGCCTTTGTAAAGCGTCATACCCTTTATGGCGTCTGCATTAACTACTGAAAACAAGCCCCATAAATGTGAAGAAATATACATGGGCGCTTCATCTAAAAGCACAAGGTTTTGGTCTATATTTCCGCCACGAATGTTAAATCCCGGGGTACCTTCACCCACCGAGGAAACTCCAGGTTGCGACAATACCGCTCTCGTAATATCTGGTTCACCAAAAAAGGCCGGTAGCTTTTTAATATCGGCAACAGTTAAGTTATTAACACCCGTGAGCATATGTCTCACTTGACTTTTATTTTTGTTTTCCGATGTTATCACTACCTCATCTAAGGTATCTGAAGACGGTTGCAGCTCAAAATTTCTTTTCTCATTGGCATTTAGTTCCACCGTTACTTCTAAAGAAGCATACCCCAAATAGGAAACTTGAAACGTGTGTTTTCCTTGTGGAAGCGTTAGGGAGTAAAAACCATATGCGTTGGTGGTCGCACCTATCCCTTTATCAACCACTATAACATTTGCCCCAAGTAAAGTTTCTCCGGTTTCCGCATCTGTAATGGTCCCACTTACGGTATAGGTTTCGTTTTGCTTTTTTCGATGAGAAAGAATAACTAAATTCTTCTTTAACTTATAGCCGATATCGGTATTCTGTAATAACTCATCCATAGTAAATACAATATCTTTTTCAAGGACATTAATGCTGAACGTCTGTTCAATATTCACTTCATCATTGTTATATACAAAGCTATAAGTGGTCTGAGTTTCTATCTGATTAAGAATAGAGTTTAAGGAGGTGTTATTGAGCTGTAGGCTAATTTTATTTTGAGAAAAACTGGACACCGCCATGAGTTGAAAGCAGCATGCCAGGTATATTGTTAGTGATAATTTCATTAAAAAAATAGATCTTTTTAGAACGCGTTTTCGTTTTAATGAAACAGCAGTTTGTTTTATTTTCATGAATTTGAACGATGTTAATTAATACTAATCTTAGGCGATTGGTTTTATTGACGGTTATAGTGGGAAAGCGGCAATTTCCCCACTTGTTTTATTCTATTATCCACTCATTTGTTTCAGGATTTAGGTTATACGTAAAGTGTTTGGAGTCTTGTAATACCTCTAATATGTCTTCTGCTGGGGTAGACTTATCAAAAACAGCTGTAAATCTGGACTCGGTAATGGTTGTGTTTTTAAATACTAGTTTTATGTTTAGCTGATTGTTAAGGTCGTTAGCTATATCTTTAAACGATTGGTTTTTAAATCTAATTTTGTTCGCTCTCCACATCAAAACAGTTGTCTTATTCTGAATAGTAGATTTTACAGGAATACCATCTGCTTTTATAATTTTAATGTTATCATTAGGAAGCATGATGATGTTCTCATCAAAGTAATGCCTTGATGAGACCTCAACCTTACCTGTTAAAAGTGTGGTTTCTAAATAGGAATTTTCAGAATAGGCTTTTACGTTGAAGCTAGTACCTAATGCTTTTACGATAACATGGTCTGGTGTTTCTACAGTAAAAGGATGTGCTTTGTCTTTGGCAACTTCAAAAAAAGCTTCACCGTTTAATTGAATGGTTCTTGGAGCCTCTTTCTTATATGAAATGCGACTTCCTGCATTTAACCAAACCGTTGAACCATCGGGAAGTTCTACGTGTTTCTCTTCTCCAAAATTACTTGCTATGGTAATCATATTAGTTGAGAAACTTTGGTAGGCTATACCAGCAATTGAAATGAACAATACAACTACAGCAGCGTACTTTAAATACTTTTGTAGGCCAACACTTGTCTTTGAAGGCGTCACTACTTCAAAGAATTTGGCTTTTTCATCGTCAATATCAATATCTTGTTCATATGGATTTTCAGCCGTTACCTCATAAAGTTTGACAATAGCATTGAAACGTTGCGCATCAAAATCAGATGAGTTTTTCCAGGTTTCAACCTTGCTTAAAGTAACCTCATCTGCAATTTGGGAAACATAAGCCCAAATTTCGGCATCTTCAATGCTGTTGGTTTTCATAATTTCGGTGTTTTTACTATAAGACGTTTGTCAACAAGTAACACCCTATTTTTATTTACAAGTAGTCTTTAGTTTCTTTTCTGAACGCTTGAAGTACCTTTGAGATATGAGGTTTTACCGTTTTACAGATAGGTTTTTAGAACAGCAATTTCTGGACACGTGAGTCCTTTTATTCTTGATAATTTAAACATTCCTGAAGTTTTAGTTGGAAGTGCTTTGTAGGTGTCATCTACTTTTTTCTCTAGTTCTCATTTGCTGTCTATATTAACCACAAACTTTGTATTCAGCTTATATAAATCGAAATACTTTTCTTGAGTCTGATGTTTTTAACATAGAAAACTCATGTTAGTTAATATAACATATCGTCAAATTTATTAGGATTTATATTGTTTTGACATAATACAAATGATATATTTGCAATTCGAAAGTTATTTTGACATTATAGACATCATATAAAAGCTCGCAAATCGTTTACAGTTGTTTTGTGACATGTAAAGACAATTTGGTTTTATATGACCTAAAAATATAAGGTTTGGATGTCTCCAAACCACTAATATTCTAAAAGCTCTAAGATTATTAGAGTTTTTTTACAGTTTTTAAGACAGTTGTGTTGTTCCCGAATATAATTCGGGATGTAGTATACCAAATATATTTGGTATCCAATGAGAAGCTTTCCTTTTTTCTTAACAGAAGATTGGGATGCTTTTTTGTTTTAGAACCTTTTGTCTCAAAAAAACTTGCAAAAATATGTACGAAAAAGATATCAAATAGAGGGTTTTACCCCGCGTTTTGTTTGGCTTATTAAAGCATCTTAAAAACAGAAAAAGTTCCCTAAATGTCTCCAAATAATCTCAAGTCGTATATACTTAATGTATTGGTACGATTATATGGCCGAAACACTCTCAAAAAATTGGAGAAAACAGATTAGAGAAATGGTTTAAAATCTAGAGGCACTAACACGTTTTATCATAATGTACCGCTATACTAATATGGGGTTAGCATTTTTATAAGAGACATCTTCATGAAGCGCATAAAAATATTGTTGCACGAAATGATCTGTAATTCAATTGTTTAATTCTTGTTGTAATTGTGAAAAAAAAATTGTTTATTGTAGGAAAATATTTTCTTTTGGTTAAGAACTTTTCTTAATTTAAGGTTTGTGTTATAAAAAAAACTCATCAATGAAGAATAAAAATTCCAACTGTTATGTTGTTGGTATTGGTGCTTCAGCAGGAGGTTTGGATGCTATACAAACACTGTTTGATCACATACCCGACAATACTGGGATAACTTTTATAATTATTCAACACCTCTCACCTGATTTTAAAAGCTTAATGCCCGAATTACTTAGTAAGCATACCAATATGCCCATCTATACCGCAAAGGATAAGCAGATCATCAAACCCAATTGCATTTATTTAAACCAAAGGAACCAAAACCTTCATATAAAAGGCGAAAAATTATATTTATTAAATAAAGGGCCAAAACACAATTTAAATCTACCCATAGATATCTTTTTTCACACCTTAGGGGAAGAGTATAGGGAAAATGCTATAGGTGTTATTTTGTCTGGTACCGGATCTGATGGTACCAGGGGAGTACATACCATTAAAGAAGGTGGGGGTACGATCATCGTGCAAGACCCAATTTCTGCGCAATTTGACGGAATGCCTAATTCTGCCATAAGATCGAATGTAGCAGATTACATCCTTAAACCAGAAAATATTGGCGAACTATTCTGCAAAATACCAGCAAACAAAAAACTAATTTCCACGGAGTTTAATGTTAATTCATCTGAAGAAACTTTAATAAATAATATATTAACTATTATTTATAAATATTCTGGAATAGATTTTAGAGAATATAAAAAAAATACCCTTATACGCCGAATAGAAAAGCGTATGAACATAAACAATATAGAGTATCTCTTTGATTATGTTACATTCTTATCAAGTAATTTAAATGAAAAGCAAGCTTTAAAAGAAGATTTTTTAATTGGGGTTACTCGTTTTTTTAGAGATACCGAGGCTTTCAATAATCTTAGAGATGAGGTTGTTCCAGAAATATGTAACTCTAAAAACAAATCTGAAACGGTTCGAATATGGGTAGCAGGATGTTCAACAGGGGAAGAAGTGTACTCCATTGCAATTTTAGTTGACGACTACATTCGCACACATCAATTAAATCTTGATTATAAGATATTTGCAACAGATATTGATCCAAAGGCCTTAACGATTGCCGGGATTGGGATGTATCATGTCAATATTGTTAATGAAATTGAAAAACCTTATTTAGACCAATATTTTTTAAAAACTGGGGATAAAATTCAAATTATAAAGCGTGTTAGAGAGAAAATAGTGTTTTCCAACCACAACCTAATTAAAGACCCACCTTTTATAAAAATGGATCTTATTTCTTGTAGAAATTTACTGATATATTTTAATGGTAAAATTCAAAAGAAAGTAATGTTTGGTTTTCAATTTGCATTAAATCAATTCTCATATTTATTTTTGGGGAATAGTGAGTCGCTGGGTGAAGTTGCAAAACACTTTAAAACGGTCGATGTTAAATGGAAAATTTATCAAAATATATCTATAGCAAGACAAATTCCATCTCAAAATAACAACCAGGAAAGAATTTCGACAATAACCTATAAAAACCCGACCTCACCTATAAGCATCCCTCAATTTAAAACAAAAGAAGACCCCGAATTCATATTTCATAAATATTTGAGTAAAAAGTTTAGCCCTGCATCAATTTTTATAGATAAGAACTTTAATATTCTATATATAAAAGGTGATGCTGGTAAACGACTATCTCATGGTGAAGGGTTATTTCAAAACAATTTATTAAAAATTGTTAATCATGATATCGCTGCAGTAATAAGAAGTGGTGTTAGAAGAATTGAAAATGAAAAACAGGACATTGTTATTAAGGGTATTGTGAATAAATCTAACGAGAAAAACTTTTCCTTTGATTTGAAGTTTCATAAACCTGATTTTGATGATGCGTTAAATGGATGCTACTTAATAGAATTTACAAATGATAAAATTCTGAAATATGAAGAGCCTTTAATTATAAATAATATCGACGTTGATGAGGTTTCAAACCAGCGTTTAGAAGATCTGGAAAATGAGCTTAAGGTTGTTAAAACTGAACTGCAAAACGCCATTGAAGAATTAGAAACCAGTAACGAAGAACTCCAATCTTCAAATGAAGAGTTGATGGCTTCAAACGAAGAGCTCCAAAGTACTAATGAGGAACTTCAATCTGTAAATGAAGAGTTGTATACCGTAAACTCTGAAATGCAAGAAAAAAATAAAGAGCTGACGAATCTAAGTAATGACGTTACAAACCTTCTTGATAATACAGAAATAGCTACTCTGTTTTTAGATACAGATTTACGCATTAGAAAGTTTACCCCAGCACTTAAAAAAGTATTTAATTTACATGAAGCAGATCATGGCCGACCACTTTCGAGTTTTACATCCAATTTTGAAGAAGAAACAAGAGCTTCAATAATTGAAGATTCAAAATTAGTCCTCGAAAGGCTAATTACTGTTGAAAAACAAGTAAAGGATAAGGACAACAATTTTTATCTCAAGAGAATAAGCCCCTTTATTACAACAGACAAAATCATTAACGGTGTTGTTATTACATTAAACAATATAAACAAACTTAAAGACACAGAGAAAGAACTTGCCGAACAAGACAAAAAATACCATAAACTATTCGAGAATTTAAATCAGGGCTTTATTCATTCCAGAATTATTACCGATAAAAATGACAATCCTATAGATTGGGAATATATTGATGTAAATCCATCGTACGAAAAAATATTTGATGTTGATGCAAAAAAAATTATCGGAAAAAAGTTTTCTGAAGTTTTCCCAGAATTAAAAAAAGATCCGAATAATTGGATACAAAAATACGGAGAAATAGCATCAACTGGTAAAGGTCAAACTATAGAAGGGTACGCGACAACTCTTGGTAAATATTTTGTTATAAACGCTTTTAGCCCAAGAAAAGGTGAATTTGCAGGGACTATTTCAGATATTACTGAAGCAAAGAAAAATGAAATAGCTCTTAGTAAAAGTGAAACAGAACTAAAACGCATTCAGGAGATAACACATGTCGGTAGCTGGTATCTAGATGTCGCTACAAAAGAAGTTGAATGGACTTTAGAGCTTTATAAAATCCACGGGTTTGATCCTCAATTACCACCACCACCATTTACAGAACATGAAACGTTGTTTACAAAAGATAGTTGGACATTATTATCATCTTCAGTAAATAAAGCCATAACAGAAGGTATTCCTTATGATTTGGAGTTAAACATGATTAAGCAAAATGGTGAGTTTGGTTGGTTATGGGCGCAAGGTGAAGCCGTGAGAAATGATGAAGGTAAAATTATTGCGTTAAGAGGTGCTGCTCAAGATATAACACAGCAAAAATTTAATGAAGACGAACTTATAAAAGCTAAAAAGGCTGCAGAAGCAGCAAACATTCATAAAAATTATTTTTTAGCAAATATGAGTCATGAAATTAGAACCCCTATGAATAGCGTTTTAGGGTTCTCAGAACTGCTTAAAAACAACAACATTAGTCAGGAAGACCGGTTAAAATATCTGGAGATTATAGACAGTAATTCTAAGCAACTTTTAAATTTAATTGATGATATTATTGATGTTGCTAAAATAGAATCGAATGAAATAAAAATGATTTATAAAGAATGCCATGTGCCTAAACTTGTAAATCACTTAGAAATTTCATACAACGAGTTAAAAAAAGCCAAAGACAAAAACAACATTACTTTTAAAACGGTTATACCCAATGAATATAAGGATTTAATGATTATTACAGATCCACAAAGATTGGAACAAGTTTTGTCTAACCTTCTTAATAATGCATTAAAGTTTTCTGAAAATGGTGAAATTTCTTTTGGGTTTGAAGTTGATCAAGGTTATTTGAAATTTTTTGTAAAAGATCAGGGAATTGGCATTCAAAAAAGTAAACAGGTTGAAATATTTGAGCGATTTAAACAGATTAATTACGAAAATAATGCCAAATATGGAGGTACCGGATTAGGTTTGGCCATTTGTAAGGGAATCATAACACTTCTAGGAGGCTACATTTCTGTGAATTCAAAATATAAAGTTGGTACCTTGTTTGAATTTACCATACCCCTAAAATCGGCAAAAGAAAATAAAAATATTAAAAAAATTGATGCTCCCAAATCCAATGATTTTTTAAAGAGTAAAACGATTTTAATTGCAGAAGACGATCCTTTAATACGATTGTTGTTTCAGATTGTCTTAAAAAATACAGGAGCAAAAGTTCTTTTTGCCGAAACAGGAAAGGTGGCTGTAGATACATATAAGAACAACCCCAATATCGATGTGGTGTTGTTAGATATAAGAATGCCACAAATGAATGGAATTAGTGCTATGGATAAAATTTTAAAAATGAATGCTAAGGCAAAAATAATTATGCAAACCGCTTACGCTATGCCGGAAGAAAAGGAAAAATGCTTTAATAAAGGCTGTGTAGACTTTTTATCTAAACCAGTAATAAAAGAAGAGTTGTTTAGTACCCTTAACAAGTGGCTTAATTAATATATCTCCCTTCAGGAGACTATAGATATGGAATTTAAAAACACCCCGTTTTTTAGAACAAATTTTGTTATTTGTTCAGTACAAAACTTAGTAAACTATGGAAAACACGTTTAGAAAAAGACTATATACATCAACAAAGGAACTTCATAATGCTGTAGAAGATATTTTTAAGTTTAGTGATGGAATAACAGAGGAAAATCTGGCTCTTTTTTATAACACTATGCTGGTTTCGAGATATTATTGTAGATCACTTTTAGATCACCTTATTCCTCATAATATAAATACCTTTAATGAGGATTTGATAGCCGCATTGAAAAGAGATTTAAAGTTAACGCGTTATAACATATCACGTGAGCTTGAAAAATATCGGAACTGTAATTTCACGAACGCAAATTTTAGTACACAATTAGGTGTCTATTATGTTTTTGCAGGATCATCGGCAGGAGCAAAAATACTGTTAGCATCGGCTAAAAAACAAGCCGTGGTAAAACCGTTTCACTACGTCACAGCTTTAGTAGACAGCAGCAAGAATCAAATGGATAGTTTAGAAGAACTATTATCTAAAAAGGAATTCATTGAAAGCGAAGTTATTGCCGCTGCACAAAACACGTTTCATCTTATTTATCAAATAGCAACCCATGAACTTCAAAGAAGAAATACAAAACTCCAAAGCATTAGAGGCTAGGGCCCTGGAAGAATGCAATAATGAACCAATTGAAATTCCTGGTATTATACAAAGTTATGGAGCCTTAGTAGCTTTTAATTTTGATTCTTTAGATATTACCTACGCTTCAGAAAATTTAAGTGATTATTTTGATTTTGAAGAAGATAACCTATTTAAGCTTTCAATTAAAGATTTGTTTGGTAGCGACATCTTTCATGACATTAGTAGTATTGCATCACACAAATCTACGTATCAGCAGCGAGAGCAGGCAAAGATAATTGTATTAAAAGAACAACAGGTTGATATCTCTCTATTTAGAGTGGATGAACATGTTGTTATTGAAATTACTCCAATAATTGAATCTGTAGCGATACTTAAAATTAATGCGCATTTAAAATGGACACTAGACACCATTAAAAAGCTAGAACATGTAGACGATATATTAAATCAATCTGTGATCGCATTAAGAAATATTACACAGTTTGATAGGGTTAAAGCCTATAAGTTTCATCCCGATGACTCAGGTGAAGTTATTGCAGAATTTAATAGTGGAAAAATGGATTCTTATTTAGGTTTACGCTTTCCTGCATCTGATATTCCTCCTAAAGCAAGAGAGATTTTCTTGAAAACTTCAATACGACATATACATGACACGTCTGATGCTGGAGTGAGATTACGACGTGCCAATAAAACACTTAAACCTTTAAATTTAACTTTAGGTATTTTAAGAGGTAACTCACCCGTCCATAATCAGTACTTAAGAAACATGTATGTTTCTTCTACTTTAACACTTCCAATAATTATAAAAGGTAAACTTTGGGGGCTATTTGCGTTACATAATCAAGATGTGAAGCAACTTTCATCAGAGATCACGTATTCATCAGAATTAGTTGGCCAAATTGTAGGAATGATTCTTGAACAGAAAATAGAACAGGCAGCAGAAAAGAAAATCAATACATTGCATTTGGAAAGAGAAGAGTTTATAACACTCAACCAAAATCCGGCTTATCTTCAAACATTTTGGAAAGATTATGGAAGGAAACTTAAATCATTCATAAAATGTGACGGTGTGGCTTATCATATTGGTAAAAAAATATTGTTGCATGGAGATTGTCCAGGTAAAGAAACGATTGAAAGTATTGCTACGAATTTTGATAATACAGAAACCAATGATATTTTTTATTCTAATGATCTAACCGAGCTGCACCTTAAGAATTTGGATGATTGTAGAGGTGTATTAGCTTTACGAATTTATACTAACGACCCGGAAATAAACATTTATTTTTTTAGAAATAAAATTGAAAAGAACATTTTGTGGGCAGGTAATCCTAAAAAAGACATCGTTTTTGAAAAAGAGAAGGTACGTCTTCATCCAAGAAGCTCCTTTAATGAATTTTATGATTTGAATAAGGAGCAATCTGAACTTTGGGACTTTGAGACTTTGAGACTTGCAGAAATTGCGGTTGTCGCTTTTCAAAAAGCCGTGCATATTGAAAAGAAAACAACAAAACGCCTTAAAATTGTAGTTGGGGAACTTAATCATAGGTTGAGGAATATATTAACATTAGTTGGGTCTATTTCGAAACAAACCATGCATAATACAGATTCTATTGATGATTATGTGAATGCTTTAGAATACCGTATTTCGGCTTTGGCCAAAGCCAATAGTTTAATAACAGAAAGCTCAAATACTTCGGTTGAAGTAAAAAAAATATTTAAAAGTATTATTATACCACTTTGTAGCAGCTCGGAAAATATAATCCTGGAAGGACCTAATATTAAACTAATCCCCGAGGTTACCTCAATGATGGTGCTTATAGTTCATGAGCTTACCACAAATGCCATAAAATATGGAGCATTATCGACACAAAGAGGTAAGTTGAAAATTGTTTGGGATATCGATCCTGAAGGTTTAACAATTGAATGGAAAGAATTAGATGGACCACAAATAGAAGTGCCTGATAAAACTGGTTTTGGAATGACCATTATTGAAAATGCTATAAATTATGAGTTTAACGGCAGTTCAAAAATTGAATTTCTAAAAGACGGGTTGTACATTAAATTTCAAATCCCAAAAAATCTCGTAGGGGAAAGTAAAGATGATGTTTTTATTTTGGAACAAATGCAGAAGACCCTGAAGGTTAAAGACTCCAAAAGCCCTAAAAATCCTAAAGAAAGAACTGTGTTTATTTTAGAAGATGATTTTATATTAGCTCAAGATCTAAAGCAGGCAATATCTAATTCTAAAGTAAATAAAATAGATACTTTTTCAAATCAAAAACAGGCATTAAACGCATTGGGAAGTGTAAATTACGATTTTGCATTTTTAGATGTGAACTTAAAAAAGGAAAGCTGTATAAACGTTGCTTTTGAATGTGAAAAAAGAAAGATTCCGTTTCACTATATTTCGGGTTATGGAAATTCTTTTCTTGAAGAAAACACGTCTTTTCCCGAAGCATCGGTGATTGAAAAACCTATTAAGACAGATAAACTAAAAGAAATAGTAGAAGGATATATTTTAAATAGTACAGATGACAAATAAAGTGGAAACCATACTTCTTATTGAAGATGATTATCAACTCGCTACAGAACTACAAAGCGAGTTGTCTACAGAAGGATATAAAGTTGATGTCGTGGCGAATTCGAGTGATGCGAAGTTCTTGCTATCGAATAATTATGATTGTTTTTTGATCGATTTGTTTCATATTAAAGACAATCAGTTTTTACCAGACGGTGGTATAAGAAGTATTGGTCGAATTAGAAAACGCAATGCGTCATATAATAAAAAATCTTTAATTATTGCTATGACAGGTTTGTTCCGGGAAGGAACTAGTCGCACTGTATCTACAGAGGATATTGCACAAACTTTAGGAGCAGATATAACCTTAAAAAAACCAATAGACGTACGTAAAATTAAAGACATTATAGCAAAATGGGAGTTTTAAAAAGGATAGAGACTACTACAAAGGAAGATATATAATTTGGCCTGAGTTGGATAGAAGGAAATAGCTTCAGTTCGAGTGCTTCGACTTTAGAAGAAGTGTATCGAGAGCAGTGGTTTTTTTGATCAAAAAACCTAGTGTGGATACTATCCCGATAAAAAATTGGCATCTCGACAATTACAGCTTTTGATCATTTATAGCTAAATCAATATTAAATGGCATTTTAGATTTGCCAAGAAAAAGCTTGAAGTTTAAGGCGAAAAACGCAGGCACCCGCCTGCCGGATCGGGCAGGTAGCCTTAGCTAAGATGAGGCTTTTTAACGAAAAAATTCAAGTTTTTTCGGTGAAGATTGATGTTATTTTATATTGATTTAGCTATATATCCTTACATCACGTTGATTTAACGTGAGTTTTTGACTTTTTAACATGTATAATATTGATTTTTAGTGCTATGTCATTTCGACACCTGCCAGCCGGGCAGGCTGGAAGAGAGGAACGAACGACGAGAAATCTTAATTTAATATAGGGTCTTCCTCATGCTTCGTCTGAATGACAACGATTTTTGCTAAATTAAATATAAGTTCCTTATTATAAATGTTTTGAGTGTCGAGTTCACGTTGATTTAAGCGTGTTAAGTCTTTTAATGCGTTTTTAAAATAATGATTTTTTACAATGTTTTTGAATCCTGAGACCTCTGCACTTTGTGATTTCGAAACAGTTGTGCTTACACATTCGAGATAAAATACATAGGTATTTATGGTAGAATAAAATGGTCTCCTCCAGAACCTCATTCAACCAATTAAAAAAGGCTGCCTAATTGCTTTTAGACAGCCTTTACAATATTAATTAAACCCTAATTTTTTAAGTTTATAGTGTTTATTTTATCTTCCGTCATCAACAGGTCTAATATCGATATGATCAACAAAAAATCTGGCGTTTCCTTCAGTTACCCTAATAAGTGGGTCTGTTTTTGCACCTTGAGAAAAATCTCTTTGTCCAGAAACCTTAACCCATCTATTAGTGTCTAATTGATTTATTATTGCACCAACACTAACTAACCATTGAACTGAGCTTCCATCCAACCAAAACAGGTTTAAACTGGCTGTAGCATCAGTACTTTCAACATAAACCCAGTATGAAACTTCGAATGTGCCGGTTTGAGACGGACTAAATATAATAGGGTCAGTCTCATGTCTAAAGGCACCTAAAACTGTTGGTGAGGATGTTATATTGAATAACATACTTTGACTTCCAAGCAAAGCTCTTTCAGTACTAAATAAAATCTCTGCTAAATGTTGAGGTTCCCAGCCATTATCCCAGACACCAGTCTCAACTTCAAACCCACTAAAATCTGCATTGAACTCATTGGTACCAGTAGGAAAAACTTTTAAATCTTCAAATATATCTAGTACCTTACCACTTTCCGACATAATACCAGTCCCAGTATAATCTAATGTGACAGAATCCATCATAAAGGACGGTATGCTTTCGCTAAGTACAAGCGTAATAACATCATTGTCCCCATTAAATTGAATATTATTTATTGTTGTGCTAAAGCTTGGAAACAAAGAGTTATCATAATTTAGTACATAATCGCCAGCTCCTATCGAACCTGTATTGGTTATACTTTCAGTATACAAAATATTTATACGGGAACCATCCGCCGATAACTTAATAGGATCCTTATCACCTCCTGAAGGCACTAAAACATCAACCACTTCAACTGTAAATACTTTTTCTACTTCTGAAAAAATAGGCTCGTTACGTGTGATTTTTAAAGAAAAAGAACCTTCTCCCAGTTCGGTAAACGTTATAGGGATTTGTGATGGAGAATTAAATTCATCTTGACCAAACTCAATGATTCTGGTGTCGGTTGTTTCTCCATTAGGGAGATTAAATACACCTTTATCAATAATAGTCCAGGTCATCGTCGTGTTGAAATCACTTTGTGATAAACCTAATTGAGCAGGAGATAATAAGGTTAAATTGATTTGTTCTCCTCTTGTAACTCTGTCACCAATTGGGACGATGTCTGGCGTTAAAGGTCTACGAACGCCAACTTGAACATTGGCTCTTTTGATAGAACCATCTGTTAAGGTTTCAATGAGATTAATTATGAAGCCTTGATTTTCACTGTTTTGAGTGGTTTCATTATCTCGTAAAAATTGAACCGTTGGCTCAGCAGTCGTAAATTCTGTTATATTTATGTTTGTAGTGCCTCCTGCTGCTGGTCTGGCTTCCGGTTGAGGAATTAACCACAAGCGGCTTTGAACCAATTGTGGGTCTGTATTCGACTTAAACGTTACGTCGGTATTGGTAAAGACAGCTTTTGGTATTTCAATACCTGTATCTTCATCAATATTTGCCCCTTGATTATCCGAAGTAATAACTTGAATAATATTAAGTTGATTATCAGGTGTGGCAGTTTTGTCTAATGGGGCATCTTCACAAGACGTAGCCACAAGACAAATTACCCCAAGAATTATTAATATTTTTTTCATGATTTAAATTTTTTTAAAAGCATTCTCCTCCACTATTGGCGTAAGCACAATTTTGTTTAAGATTAGGATTTAAACTAAGTTCTCTAAAAGGAATAGGCCAATGTACATGCTTGGCTTGATCATAGTTAAGCTTTATATCGTCTGTTGCTACACTGTTAAATACCTGGCCGAATTTAATCGAATTAACAACCTCGGTAAACTTACCTGTTCTAATAAGGTCGTCTTTTCTTTTTCCTTCAAAGCATAATTCTTTAGCACGCTCAAGTAAAATACGATCTAACATAGTATCTTTAGAAGAAGATTCCTCCGGAGTAACCATAAATAGATTCGTGTCAACACTCTCTAAATTGCTATCTATAAAAGGTTGAAGTTCGCTTCTAGATGTTCCTGGCGTGTCGACCGTTGGTACGATGTAGCTTACACCAGTTCCAGTTAAGTCTGGAATGGCATTAAGAACTTGAGATTTTAAAGGTCTTAGAGCAACTTCTTCAACATAAGGAACGGCTGCACCTGGCCCAATCAATTCATTTTCTATTTCTGCCATCAATAAAAGCACATCTGCATATCTTAAATATGGAAAGTCTATATCGCCCTGACCTCCTTGGTTAGGGTTAGGGTTTGGCTTATGGAATTTCCAGGGTTGCCATCTCGCCGTAACGACTTCTTGGTTATTAAATATGGCAAGAGGGTTGGAAGCTTGCGTTCCGTCTGCAAGTTCTACTAAATTTTGTGCATGAAACCTTGCGACATTATGCTCAAAACGCACATCAGAGACAAAATTTTCAATACCTAGAAGTAGGAGTTCATTTGATAACCTAATCGTAGTGTTATTAAAAAAACCATCAGTATAATTAGGTAATGGGTATAAATCGGGATCTAAACTAGCATTAGTTGAAGTAAAGAACTCTGTGGCAGATACAAGTCCGTCTGGAATTAAATATTGAAAAGCAAAACTAATGTTGATCGGATATGCACTAAAACATCCTCCGTGTCTACAATTACCCCATGGTCCAATCCAATCTCCCCAGTCACTTCCAGTTTGTGGACCGGCTTCAAAACCAACAGCAAAAATAACCTCGCTATTGGCGTTCTCGGCTTCTACCGAAAAGACATCAGAATAATTGGTTTCTAATTCATACTGCCCCAATATACCAGTTAATTCGGCTTTCGCTTGTTCAAATCGCGTATTAACACTAACAGCGTTCCCGCTTGCGTCAACACCGCCTTCAACACCGCCAAAAGCTGTGGACGTGGTCATTTGTAAATAAACTTTTCCTAACAGCGTTTGCGCTGCGGCACCCGAAGCCACATCGGCAGATCCGGACTTAAATGGTAAATTTGCTTTTGCATATTCAAGGTCGGAAATAACTTGAAGGTAAATATCTTCAGCTTCTGCATTAGAGGCTTCACTATCCTCTAGTACAGTGTCTAATGAAATATCTTCACTAACTATAAGCGGCACATTACCCCAAATTTTAACCATTTCAAAATACAGCATCGCTCTTATAAAGCGCGCTTGTCCAATTAGACTTTCTCGTAATGCATCATCGCCAGAAGCAGCATTTACTTGTCCAATGAAGGCATTTGCATTTTTTATCGATTTGTAAAATTCGGCCCAGGTCTGTTCGATAATCATGGTTCCGGAATCGTATGTATAGTTGTAGATTGGGTTAAACTCTTGAGGGAAAAGCGTTCCTCCATGAGTGTCGATTCCTGCATCACTCCAACTTGCCGGGATTCCTGCCTGGCTAAATAATGAGCGTGATCTTAAATTTGCATATAAACTGGGTAGCCTTCCACTTGCTAACTCTTCTAAAGTGTCAAAGGATGCCGTTCGTGTATTATTTTCTGAGGTTATATCATCACAATTGGTAAAGGTCAAGACCATAATACATGTTACCAATAGCAATGAAATTTTATTTTTTTTCATATTTATTTTTTTAAAATGTTGCTTTTACTCCAAATCTAAAAGTTCTAGCTCTAGGATAAGCATCGAAATCTACACCAATAGTTAAGCCAGCATTTTGACCTCTGGACACACTTACCTCAGGATCATAACCTGAGTATTTGGTCCATACATGTAAATTATCTGCAGCAGCATAAAATCGTAACGCGGTTAACCCTATATTTTCAATATGTTTTTTAGGGAAATTATATCCAATAGAAACATTTTGAAGTCTCAAATACGAGCCGTCTTCTATATAATCTGAAACCGTTGCTATTCCACCATTTAATACACGACCATAAATACTATGTTGCGTTGTATTTGTGTTTGTAGGAGTCCAACGATGTCTTGATACACCATACCTGTTAGAGGTTTGATTAGAAGCATTCAATGCAGGAAATAGGTTCTTGTTGTATATATCATTTCCATATTTCCAGTTTAATTGGAATGAGAAATCAAGGGTTTTATATTTAAACGAGTTTGTAATACCACCAAAATGGTCTGGATTGGCATTTCCAATAATTGTAAGATCATTCGAATCAATGATACCATCTGGTACACCATCTGGTCCACTAATATCTTTAATCTTTTGCATACCAGGACGATAGGAGTTAACAGTGGCATATTCTGGAACACCATTTTTTAATGTGAACGGATTACTATTATTGTCACCCCCAGTCTGTCTTATATTATTATTGTTATCGAAAGTATATAATTGTGCAGCTTCTTCTTGCGAAAGACCATCAAATTCTTCAAAATCATCATAACCATATACTCCATCAGATACATAACCATAAAACGACCCAAGTGGTTCTCCTTCTCGAACTATAAAATCATTAGAAACCATGGTTCCTACAGGTGAAGACACTGGAAATTCACTTCCCAATGCACCTAAATCAATGACTTCATTTTCTATAAAACTAATATTAAAGTTTGTCTTCCAGGTAAAGTCTTTCGTGTTTATATTTACAGATCTTAGCGAAAATTCTAAACCTCTATTTTGAACCTCTCCAATATTCTGTAGCACAAAGGTAAACCCGGACTGTGCATTTACCTGACGTTCGAGTAACAAGTCTCTGGTATCTTTTTGAAACCAGTCTGCTCCAATAACAATGCGATTATTAAATAATCCTAATTCTGTACCAACATCGTATGTTGTTGTGGTTTCCCAGGTTAAGTTCGGATTGGCAACTCGAGACAAAAAGAAGGCATTATTTCTAGATCCGTTGATTACACCACCAGCAAAGACTGTTTGAGTTCCTGTTCTAAAAGGTGCTTGCCTTTGAGATCCGAATACGAGACCCGACTGAAATACACCAATTTTATCATTACCAGTTTCTCCCCAGCTACCACGAAGTCTAAAATCACTTATAAATTTAACATCTCTAAGAAAAGCTTCTTCAGAGATGTTCCATGAAAGTCCTACAGAAGGGAAGAACCCCCATTTAGCACCATCTGGAAAACGCGAAGATTTATCTCCTCTAGCAGAAAGGGTTAATACATATCTTTTATCAAATGAATAGTTGAAACGGCCGAAGACTCCTAATAATCCATTTTCTGCTCGGTTTGAATTAACATTTATAGTCTTAGCAGCATTAATATCATCCAGGTTAACATCATCACTTTCGAAATCTTGCCCTGTTATTGATGTTGTAAAACTTTCATTAGACAAAATACTCTGTCCAACAACAACATTAAATTTATGTTTCTCTGCGAATTCTTTATTAAAAGTTAATGTATTATTATTTTGCCACCTGTTCTGGGTGAACTGATTTATAGCGGCAAGACCACCACCAACAAATCTACCATATCCAAAGGTACTAGGAAAAAAAACTCGAGATTGGTTTTCGTAATGGCTTAAAGAGAGTTCACTTCTAAACTTCAAATAATCGGTAATTTTATATTCTAAAAAGGTGGAAGTATATCCAAAAACTTCGAAACTATTATTTTGAGTTTCTCTGGCCTGAACTACTGGATTTATTAAAATTTGTTCACCTACCTGAATGACGAAGCCCGTTTCATCTCGAACAATATTGGAAGTCGCATTTCCTCCTTGTCTTAATTGGTCAAATCTTGGTTGAATTGGAGGGGCTAACGATAAACTTGTAATGACACCAAATGTGTTGGATTGACCGTTAGCATTTGGACTTGCATTAACAATACCGGAACGATCATTACGTCCTCCATTGGCCTGGAAGCCTAAAGTTACTTTGTCCCCAACATTTGCTCCTGCATTAACTGCAGCTTGTATTCTCTTAAAGTCTGTATTTAAAACAATACCTTCCTGGTCGGTGTAACCAATTGAACCGCTAAACCAAGAATTTTGACCTCCTTTTCTAACGCTCAAACTGTACTTCTTTATCATGGCATCTCTAAAAACTTCATCCCTGAAATCACGTACTGGAAGAACTGGGGTACCATCTGGTTTTAAGCTGTTAAGACTTATTGGGTTACCCGCATTATCCCTAAAAGCTCTTTGAGAAAATAATGTGGAATTATCGTTAGGGTTAAATGGGAAAGCATCATTATATCGATCTACATAGTCTTGTGCACCTAACAAATCTATATGATTAGATATTCTTTGAATACCTGTTGTGACATCTAATTCTACGACCGGTTTATCAAGTCCGTTTTTACCATTCTTAGTTTGAATGATAACAACTCCATTAGCACCACGAGAACCATAAATGGCTGTTGCACTCGCGTCTTTTAAAATTTCAATGGATTTAATCGTGGATGGATCAATTAAAGAAAGTGGACTACTTTCGGTTGAAGAAATTCCATTTTGAATCCCCAAGGCATCACCATCTATTTCAACACCATCTATAACATATAATGGTGCGCTACTTGCATTAATTGATGTAACACCTCTAATTTGAATTCTTGCAGCGTCTCCGGGACCACCGGAAGCGGTTACCTGAACACCGGCTGCTTGCCCTTGTATAGCCTCCTCAAAGGCAACGGCTTGAACCCTGTTAATGTCATCTGATTTTAATGAGATTTGAGACCCCGTGGACTCTTTTTTGGTTAACGTACCGTAACCAACAACTACGACTTCATCTAATTCAGCCAAATCAGTTTGAAGAATAACATCAATATTGGTTTTTCCATTTACCAATACAGATTTTGTTTGATACCCTAGAAAGCTAAATTCTAGTGTTGCATTTGAACTTGCTTTTATCTGATAAAAACCGTCAAAATTTGTAACTGTACCATTTGAAGTGCCGTTTACAATTACAGTTACGCCAGGAAGTGGCAGTCCTTCTGCAGAGACCTTACCTCTTATGGTAATGTTTTGTGCATGAATTATTCCAAATCCTAGTATTAATAAAGATGAGACGAAGTAACGTACATCTTTTTTCATACAAAAGTTTAATTTCATATTATTCAGTTTAGTTAATTTTCATAAAATTAGTGATGAATAGGTGATAGAGGATGCTTTTAACTGAATTAGAACTTGACATTTAAGTTTTTTTTGTTAAAAGGAACTTGACGTAAACTTAACTGTTTAGCATTAAGTAATTGATAATTAGTCATATATAATATTGGGGTGTTTTAACTTTTATTTGGAAGACTTTAACAATTAATAACTATTTCTAAACTTATTTTGTTGAGTCGCACGGTAAATTTTAAATCAAATTGTGCAGTTAATTCTTATTTTAGTTGTATGAAAATACTAAAATATTTATGAAAAGCAATGTTTTTTTGTGTGTATTTTCTGCTTTAAGAATAACGAAAGAATCAAATGTATTTTTAATGCTGGAATTCTAGGAACTAGATTTACCCTTTGGTTATTCCCGAACAAACTTTTTTGTTTCGGTATGCCCGTTTAAGTCTTCTATCATAATAAAATAGAGACCAGTATGGAGTGAAGAGATATCGATTAAAGTTTTGTTAAATTGGGATAAAACCTTTTGTGCGAGGTTATTATATATCTTTACAAGACCTATTTGAGACCTGGATTGAATATTTAAAATATCACGAGATGAATCTGTAAATACTTGAAAGTTGGATGATTCGTTTTTATCGATGTTTAGGGTGTTGGTCACCTGGGTGTGTACCGTATTAGTTACAATAGCTGGATTAAAATCAAAGAAAATATCGGCTTTATTTTGCATAATATCCCCAACATGAATACCTGGTTTTGGTTTGATTTTATAGGTTATAAAACCATGCGAGTCGGGTTCGTTTGTAGTGCTATCGGGTAAATGAATACCATTGAATATAAAAGCCACGTCATTTCCGTCTTTTATCTCAACTCGACCAGAATGACTGGTGCTTTCTAAATGAAATGAGTTCCAATCTAAATTTGAATCCAAAACGTTATCAACCCTAACATTAATGGCATCGGCAGTTCCTGTATTTTGAAAACGAATAATATAGTGTAAATATGAATCTACATCGTCTAATAAGATTTGGTTACCTTCTAAAACTAGAATGTCATTAGGGTCATAAGATCCAATAATAGTTTGTTGAAAGTCGTAGACATTTTCGCAAGGGGCACTATAACCTCCTACTGCATCCACTGTTATAGTGAATTCTAAAATATCATCAATGTTTGTTGTTGGAGGAGGAAATACGAGGAATGTAAGATCTACAGTTCTTGTTTCAAAAGGGTTAAGGTCGCTATAATTAAAGGTAAGTGTATTTGAAGTCTGTGATGAAATCGTGGGACTTGAATCTGAAAAATTAAGTTTAGCATTGTTGTAGTCTAGTACGATAGTACCATTCAATTGCGTACTACCTACATTTTGAAATACCAATTGATAACCGGCCTCGAAACCTGGCCTTGCCTGGGTGATTGGAAACATACTGGTGCTAACTAATCTGATGGTTTGCGATGTTTGTAAACAAAAATCGGCAGTATCAGTATTATTAAGTCCCACAAAGTTGGAATTATGAGCATTTGGATTTAGAGTATAGAAATTTGGAATTTCAGAAGAAATGGAGGTTGTAAAATCCCCAGCGTTGGTATATAGGATATAACTGCCATCAGACTGAGTAAATGTCGAAAAACTATGAACGCCATTCGTTGAGGTTACCTTGACAGAAGGTGTAGGCAGATCACTACCATCACAACCATTTAGTTCAGAATCCGATCTAATGGTTCCACTTATGGTATTACCAAGCAACCCCAGGTTTTCATAATAGGCAATTTCATCTTCGCTTTCAATTGGTACGATAAGATCAATATCTCCATCAAAATCAATATCTCCAGTGCCTATACTTTTTGGGAACCTCATTGGAGTTGTTGCTACTTCAAGGCAAGGTCCAAAACTACCCAAAGCATTTGTGTTTTCAAACCAGAATATTTTATCTTCAGAATAGGATAGGTAGAGTATATCATTGTCATTATCGTTATCAATATCTATTGCGGTGGGCATATGGAATACGCTATTTTTTTCATCTATAATAATTTCATTTCCAAAAGTTCCCAGGCCATCTTCATTTTTATACCATACTATTTTATGTGTTTTGTTTATAGAGGTAAGGTTGGTAACAAGGTCGCTGTCACCATCATTATCCATATCTGATAGATACATATTAGAAGGCATTTTTAGGGTGTACGAGCTGGCTTCTTTAGTTGCTATATTACTATATATAAAAGATTCTGATGCATTTGAGTTTTTTAAAAGGCAAATTTCATGAAGAAGAGATGTTACAATATCTAAATCATGATCGCCATCAATGTCACCAATCGAGACTTCACGAATGAGATCGTTGAAAGGCATGATCTCATGTTCAGAAGACCACTGTAGGTCTCCAGAAGCATCAATTCCCAGATTTTTATGCCAGGCTAAAACGTCATTATAATCCCCAGCTCCCGAGGGTCGAATTGATGCCATTACGATGTCCGGAAGCCCATCGAGGTCAAGGTCTGCGGTTGAGAAAGATTCTCTAATGTTGTATTCTGTTGGAATGGGTATGCTGTTTGAGAAACTTCCAGTTCCGTTGGTGTTTTTATAATAGCTAAGACTAATGATTACATCGTTATTTGAACTTGACAAAACATCCAGATCACCGTCGTTATCAATATCGGTCACCTCAATGATAGAAAATTCATGCCCAGTATCTATGCTGTGTTCGGTTCCAAATGTGCCTATTCCGTCAATATTTTCAAACCAGACGAGCTTATCTAAATTACCTGCAACAACATCCAGATCACCATCTCCATCAATATCAGCCACTTTTGTCATTATTACCGACTCGAAATTACTCGATAAAAGGTGTTTTTGGAACCCAATTTGGGCATTAATTTTGATGGTTAAGACAAAACAAAGTATATAAAGTAAGGTAGTTTTCATGGCATAGTAATGAAAATCTTTACAATAAATATATGAATTATCTTATTAAATATGCATTTAAGTTGTTTTAATTTGTTTATATGTAGGTGTTTAACACATTAAAAGTAGAGCGTTTTTGTAAAATTTTGAAATAAAAAATGACTCAAATAAAACACCGTTGTTTGTTATAGAGGTGAAAAAATGACAAATTTTAATGGGTGATTTTAAGTTGAAAGTAGGATGAAACAAATACAAGTTAAATTCAAATATTATTACGTTAACTCGACGTCACTTTATTTGATTTTTTAACATGTATAATGTTGGTTTTTAGCTATATATCATTTCAGCAGAGAGCGGAACGAGCCCTTCTGTCGCGCTCAGGATAAACTTTCGAGAAATCTTAATTTAATCATAGATTCTTCCTCGTGCTTCGTCTGAATGACAACGATTTTTACTGATGACTCCGAATTATTGAACGGCTGGTGGTACAATACGATCTAAGCTATCCGATATTTCTTCCAGGCATTTTTCCAGAGATTTAACTGCAATATCCGATAAATATCGTCCCAAAGGAATGAATGGCTTAACGCCCGTGTGTGTTTCAGATTGAATAAATTCTAGTAAAGCCTCTTCTTTGGATGCAATTTCTGTACGTTTAGATTGAATATTGTAGACATTTGCAAATGTTTTTTCCATTTCTTTGGGATGTGCAAAGGTCGCGTTCCATATCATCGATAAAGGTGCTGTAAGCTGTGTGCTATAGGTCATGTCGTTGTCCTCTTCAAAGTGAGTAATAAGAAGATGTTTTATGACATACTTTCCGGTTAAGCTGGTATCTTGTTCGATCTTATTTTTTAGGGCATCTGCCAAACGTCTCGTTACAGTACCTCCTATATTATCATAGTATCCTGCATCTCCAAATTGTCCAACACCTTTAATACGCGCTGCTGGACTTATATATGGAAACCGGGCATTCATAGACATGGCTGTAGAGCGCTTTATCATCATAGAATCGATGGGATACTCAGCTAACAAATCTTTAAACACAGACATGTTATGGGTGTCATTTTTTATAGCTATCGGACTCACTACGGTGCGTTGACCAGATTGTAAATGGGTTGTGTTGGTCACGATGATAGGCAAGAGGTAGTCGTTTTGCCCTGGCCTTGGCATGATGTTTAAATAAGGTTCTGCCAAAGGACTTGTTTCATTATATGCGAATACAGTATTAAAAGATGTTTCCCATTCTTCCTCCAGTAAGGCGCCCCTATCTTTAAAAGTAAAAAAGTTAGTGATACTTTTAAAAAAATCGCGGCCCATGATTCCAGCTACAGATGTCGATAAGTAATCTTTATTATAGATGCTACTGGCGCGGTATTTAAATCCGTTTTGAGAATTTGCATATTTCAAAGATGTAGTGCTTGTGCCTTTTTGCAATGCATGGGCTTGCGTATAAAACATATTGTTCCCTACACCACCTCCCGAAGCTCCTGTCATGGCAAATAAATACTTTTTGAAATAATCTGGATTTCGTTCATACAAATAGCTTTGAACTAAAAAAGACCATAGACCAGCTCGGGAACCACCACCTTCTGCTGAAACAAATATAATTGGAAACTTATTATTGGACGTCCTGTTTTGAATGTCGTCTTTACGATCGGCTAGCCACAGTTTAACGTAACGATCTAAATCTAAGCGTTCGTCTGGATGTACATCGGTTTTTGTTGAAGTAGCATCGAAATGAGAAAAATTGGGTCGGTTAGCGGTCCATATTCCTAAAATTAAGGTCACAAATAAGGTCATGCCTAATAAGGGAATTCGCCATATTACCCCTAAGAGCTTGACCAAGTTTATAACGCTGTAGAGACCAATAATACATATCACAACAATAGGCAAAGGTGTAAAGAGTTTTAAAGCCTGAGGATTAAATAACAATATGGTGTACGATACAAAGACGCCAAATAATAAGGTAAGAATTAAAGGCGCTCCTATATATTGTTTAAATTTTAAAACCCACCTGTTATAGGAGGTGGATATCAATAGAAAAAATATTGCCAGTAAAAGGAGCGCATAGAATAAACGGATGGTATCTCCTTCGGATCCGCCTTGATTAAAGAGGCCAAGAATTAATATGGTAATAAGACAACATACAGCCATGACTCCTGGAATGTATTTGAAAATTCGAAATCTAAGAAGCCACTTACATAGCGCGTTTGTCCATTTTAAATTTAAAGACGCTAGTAAAAGGGCCATACAGACCAGTAAACCCCAGTCCCCAAAGATGGTAATGTCACTACCATAGACCATAAAATAGGTATTGTTTACAGCAAACGCAGCAATAAAAATTAGTAACGAGCCCAATATTTTGGGAAACATACGCTCAATGTATTCTTCCTGAGTTTCGTGGTATACTTTTGAGAGCGAGTTTATGTTTTTTCCCTTACTTTTTATAAAAAGTTCTTTATCGTCCATGGGGAATTTAAATAAAAGAACACGACGACTTGATTTGCCCCTTTTAGAAAACAGTGTAGGTCCGCTAGCACTCCCGTTAAGGGCGTCTCTTAATCTCCTAAAATAAACGCTTGTCGTACTTATTAAGAAGCCCATAACACTTAAAGATGCAAAAAAAATAAATAACACGAACCAATCATTGTCCGCTTGATTTACCACGACAATAAGGTCATTTATTTGTGGTATAATCCATAGTAACAGGAACAAAATAACGATAACCACAATAGACATGGTATGCTTACTTAGTTCATTGAGCAATAGTACCAACCAATTTTGTTCATTATTAGAATGTTTATTTACAGCGGCCATAATACGTAGGTTTATTATTTTTCTTTAATTTCAGGCGTTTTCTTTTTAGGCTTAAAACGGTTTACAAAAGACGTTAGATTAGTAGCATAACCTACCATAATTTGTGGAAATATAGTATGGCTATCGGTATGATAATACGTTCCCAATTTGGCATAAATACCACCTTTGGATTTATCTGGGTTTGTTAACCAGTAAAAATTGGCCTCAACATTAACCATATTATATCTTGTTATAAAATGATTTTCTTGAGTATCAACGATGATATCATTGTTAAAGCTTCGGTTATTAATGGTTTGCATACCATTATAGTTAAGATCTTCCAGGCTTACAGCAATATCGGCTCCAAAATTTGTTTGAGGACGAATTTCAAAGTTTAGATAGGGACCATGACCCAGAGAGAGTAGCTGTTGGTTTGTTACAATATCTTCAGCACCATCTTGAGTTTGCGTATATCTAAATCCGGTTCTGTAAAATGCCACGCTATACCCTAGAGACGTATTTAAGAACCAACCTTTAGATTCATATGTAAGAGCATCTAAACCAATTTTACCATAAAGGTTGTTCTTTTTTAAAAGATCAAAACTGCTAAACGTTTCGTTGTCCTTAATGGCTATAAAACGAGTCTCATCTTCAAAACTGTTATTGAGAGCAATATTAGAACTGGTTATAAATTGCCTGGTAAGCGTTAGTTTTCCCCAGTTTTTTAAGTTTAGTGGTAGTAGTAATTTAACTTGAGCGTTCAAAATAGAATTACTGTTTTCCGTATTAAAACCCATCACATCAGAATAAATAATTCCGGTAAAAAAATCAAGGAAACGACGTTGTATTACTTGGCTTTCAGCTTTACCCCCCTTTTCACATGATAGGGAGATTTGGCTATTGGCTACAGAATAGTTGAAAAATTGGTCAGATTCGTAATCGAAAATATCATTATAGTCTACGATGATATCATTTCTGTTGGCATCTTTGGTAGATACTATACTTCCATAATTGTTAAAGTAGCGCAAAGGAACACTATAACGGTTATTTAAGAAAATAAGCTTTTCGGTTTTACCGTTCGAGATTAATTTGGCTTTAACGTATATAGAAGAAGCTTTATTATTAAAAAAATGAATCTTAGCATCTATAATTTCTAAAGTTCCAGTTCCTTTTATTGCTTTTTTCGCGGGTTTGGATGCATCGTTCTTGGCTCCAGGCTCCTTTCTGGAAGTCTCACTATATTTAATAGAGTAGGGAACATATTTGTTAAGAACAATTTTTGCCGAGTATTGATGCTTTTCATTGTCAATATCATTTAAAATGTTTTCCAGATCGTTACGCTCGTTCCTAATCTTTTCTATGTCTTTTAGTTCTACTTTTTTAACCAATTGTGCAATGGTGTCTTTTTCCGTTTGAGTTACAGATGATACAACTAGGTTTTTGTCCAGTTTGTTTTTAACAAGATCGATAATATCTGTAGTTAGTAGTTGAGGTGATATTTTTTTTGCGTAGGATTTACTTGTAAAACAAGTATCGTTATTACATAATTTGAGTAAAAAATAATCTTTCTCCAGTTTACTGTGAACACTATAAACGGTATGGCCTACAGATATGTTATCCAATACAAAAAAGTCATGTTTTTGAGGAGTCTGAGCAAAGCAAGCCGTGACACAAAAGAATATAAATAAGAACGATTTGAATATTTTCATAAGAAGTATATTAATAATCCACAATATAGTGTCGTCTTTAGTTCCGAGGAATACCCAATATAGGGTATATAAATAAGAAGCAAACAAGCACAAAATATGGTTTGTTTTACTAAACGGCTTAAAGAATATATTAAGTTAAAATTAAAAAAAATCTGATTCAAAAAAAGGAATAATCTTACCAGATTTATATTGTACTTTTTTTCTTACATTTGAATGTTAATTTTATAGTCATGTGACTTTTTATTACGGCATGTGTCTAAACAAGTATCTTAAATTATATTAAAAACCAGATAAGATGGCAAAATTTGAAATTTATAAAGACAAAAGAGGAGAATTTAGATTTAGATTAAAGGCAGCTAATGGTCAGGCCATTCTGGCTAGCGAAGGTTATGCGGCAAAAACCGGTTGTACGAATGGTATAGAATCTGTGAGAAAAAATTCAACAGAAGACTCTAGATTCGAACGTTTGGAATCAAAAGGAGGCAGTCCGTATTTTAACCTAAAAGCTAAGAATGGACAGGTGATTGGAACAAGTGAGATGTACTCATCTGTAAGTGCCTTGGAAAATGGTATTGCCTCCGTTAAAAAGAATGCTCCTGCAGCTTCGATCGAAGATTTAGCTTAGTAAATTAAGTGACTACTCATAACTATGTTGTTTTTGAGGGCGTCTAAAAAGTTTTGAAATTGTCATTTTGAGCTTCGTTGAAAAATCTTAAAACCTTAATAAATAAGCGTTTAATTTCTGAAAGATTCTTCACTTTGTTCTGAATGACACCTTTTTAGACGCCCTCATTTTTTTTGAAAACTATTTAAGAGTTTTGTCGTTAAAACTCATTATCAGTTTGTTAATTACTATTTTGTATGAATTTATTTATTAAATTTGAAAGATAGTACGGATGACATGTTGGAAAGAATGATCTGTCGAGATCAAAATAATTCTAAATAAAATAGTTATGAAAAAAATTATCTTACTGGTTCTTATTTTTGCTTATACGTTTTCTTACGCTCAAGATACTAAGTTTGTTTACGGTGAAGGTGGCTTGGTTCCAAGACATTTCGTAATCGATCTTGAGGGAATGAATAAAGATGATTTATTTACTAAAGCAGAAGAATGGTTTGAGAAGAAATATTATGGTCGAGGAGGACATGATAAAAAAGGTAATGATGGGGATAAGAAAACAGAGAAAGGTCGTACGACTACAATTCTTAGCTACGAAGTTGTTAAAGATGAACCTGAGGCAACAGGGAAGACAGATAAAAATATAAAACTTAGGTTTATCGGATTTACGGATAATGCTTTATGTTTTGGAACGGATGATAATTATACTTGTGTAGGGTTGGAATACAAAGTGGAACTGAGATTTAGAGATGGAGATTATAGGTTTAAACCCATGAGACTATCCTTTAAAACGTCTTCAAGCAAAAAGGAGCAAAATATAAATCTTAATAAACACAAATTTAAGGGTAAAGACGGCGTAATACAACAAGGTTACGAAGAGGTGTCTTCGCAAGTAGAAACACTACTAAATGATATGAATAAAAGTATTCTTAATCATTTAACAGGGAAAGAACAAGAAGATGAGTGGTAGTTATATTCGCTAGAAATAAACGAGTTAAAATAACCCGTTTATTTCTGCATCAATAGTGTTTATAACAGTTCCCAAATCTTCGGGATTGTCAACGAAATTTAATTTATCGACATCTATAACTAATAGTTTACCCTGGTCATAGCCATGAATCCAGGCCTCATAACGTTCATTGAGTCGGCTTAAATAATCAATGCTAATAGAATTTTCGTAATCCCGACCTCGATTATGTATTTGAGAAACTAAATTTGGTATAGAGCTGCGTAAATAAATAAGTAAATCTGGTCCCTTAACCAAAGATTCCATCAATTCAAAAAGGGATCGGTAATTCTCAAAATCACGATTGGTCATTAAACCCATAGCGTGTAAATTGGGTGCAAAAATATGAGCATCCTCGTATATGGTTCTATCCTGAATAATATCTTTTCCGCTTTCACGAATTTGCAAAACTTGTCGAAATCTACTATTTAAAAAATAGACTTGTAAGTTGAAACTCCATCGTTCCATTTGATTGTAAAAATCGTCCAAATAAGGATTGTCTACAACGTCCTCTAGTTGAGGTTCCCATTTATAATGTTTTGATAAAAGTTTTGTAAGAGTGGTCTTCCCGGCCCCGATGTTTCCTGCAATAGCAATATGCATAATTTTTTAGTTGATTTTTATTTTAAACTCATATAGGGTTTTACTTTCGTAAATATATAGGGTTTCATTGGTTACAAAAAACTCGTCTGCCAGCAATTTTGGCGTTGAAAGTGAGTTCGTTGTGTTGCTATTTTTTCTTTGGAAGTCCAAGGAACCGTCTTTTTCAAATATAATATTTCCGTTACTTTCTGTCAACCTGGTGTAGCCATTATTTTTCACTTTTTTTACCAGGCTTCCAAAATAGTTATACGTATAAAAATGGTTTTTGGTAAGTAGAAAACAGAAATTATAATTACTTTTTATATCCAAAATAACGCTTTGTACAGGTGTGGTCTGCGATCGCGTTGTATTTGTTTTATAGTCAAAAAGTTCTAATTTTTGATTATCCTGATTAAAAATCCATATCGTATTATCGTGCCCAGTAGAAACATGGGTAACATTTTTATATTCGGGAAGGAGATTAAAATCTATTTTAAATATTTCTGCTAACCGGTTGTCAAGAATAATAACAGTGTTAAAGTCTCGATAAAATACATTAACCTTTAAAGGGTTAAAAGCATTAGCAGTAGTTATATCTCCTAATTGTAGGTTATTGTAAGTTATGGTGTTCTGTGCATTTTTTTTACTAAATACATTGTTTTTAATAAAGTACATGTTGTTAAAACCGTCGACAGAAATCAGTTTGTCAATTTCAAAATCTGTCTTTTTTATTAAAGAAACCTCTATAGGGTTTTGAGCATACATGGAAGCCGATAGGAGTAAAAAAAGATAGCGTGTATATTTCATATGAATTTGAAAAATACAAAAACCTAGCCATTTTATGAATATTAATGATTTAAATATGTGATAGAATCAATCTATAGTATTTGATGTAGAAATACAGAACAACCAGAGCCAGAGTAACATATTTGTAAGTATTGTAGAGCATTATATTCGCTCTTTATATGTTTTATTAACATTTCAATATAAGTTGTAAAAATAAAACCGAAATTTTTATTGGTATAATAGCAGAACAATAATATATTTGCGCAGGTTTTGGGAAGATACTCAAGCGGCCAACGAGGACAGACTGTAAATCTGTTGGTTTTACCTTCGCAGGTTCGAATCCTGCTCTTCCCACAATAATTTGAAAAGTTTGCATGAAAATGCAAGCTTTTTTTGTTTACAAAATATTCAAAGATTTGTTTTGGGATACACTTCATATATTATTCAATATCTTTCTCAAGGTTCTCTTAAGTCCCTCAAGCCCCTTATATATGTTAGAGCCGAAAAATTAGATATTCTATTCAAACCCAGTTTTTAAGTTTGAAAAAACCGAAACACTGATTTGATACGATTCCAGAAGAAAATGTTTTATTTCATGTAAACTTTTTTATTCCAAATAGATAATTTTTTTAACAATTGAAAACTTTGCACGCCTGTGTACGTTATGAGCGTCAAATTGCGGACTAAGTCACTTACGTAAAATAGAAAATGCTCTAACCTTAAGAACCTTTATATTAGTAAGCATAACATGAGAACGTTATTTCCTCTGGATGCATTGAAAAACCTTGTCCATTTTAGTGCGTCTAATCCTTTAGTTAAGACCGTAAGTTAATCTTATATCTTTCCAAAACCTTTTGAACGTGCATACTACAATCAGGTTTTAGGAAGGTTTGCTTAGTTTATCTGGTTTAAGATACTGGGATCTGTAATCTGATTGTCATTAGCAAGTAAAAATATCTTGCTTATAATTATAGAAAGCAATGTATCGCCTTCGAAAGGAAGATATATTTTATTCATGTCATGAGATTTTATGGCTTTAGGAACGATACACAGGTATTGGTCATTTGGCTGAATTAGTATGTTGCCACTACCAATATGTATTTTGTAGTTTTTTATTTTCCCCCGAACGTGAACATAATGACCATCGACCTTCACGGCTTCACTAATTTTTAATTTGGGTAGTAAATTGCTTAATACTGTTTTACGCGTTCTTGCAAGTTCTGTAAGCTGGCCAAAAGCATCTTTTTCCCAATATGTTCTATGTGCATGATCATTCGCTATAGCCTGTTCCAACCATGCAGGGTCGCTACCCACACCACATACCGCTACGAATAAATCTAAATCTCGCATAATTTCGCTAAAAGCAACAGGCGGTACATCTGCTAATTTTATTGCTTTGCCTTTATAGTCAAGAAACTGTACATGCCCACTAATCACGTAATTCCAAATGCCAGTATTATTATAGTCACTATTTATGGGTGGACGATGAAATTCAAAACAGGCCCGAATACCTAGTTGGTCTAGGTTATAATAGGCATAAGTTATAGAAGCGCTATCATCATAGTTGGTCAATAAGGAGTAAGTCCAATTGCGCTGTTTTGCCAGTCTATTTAATACATGTTGTTTTAGCAAGTGACCAGCCATCCGCGCACTTTTATTTATGGCATTGATTTCGGCATCAGTGATAAGGTACACCTCTCTAAATGCTTGCTTAATGGGTTGTACGATTCGCTGTTCTTCTAATGTTTTGCGCCATGCCATCACGTCTTCTATGGTACCGTCTATGGGATGCCATAAGGAAACAGTAGTACTTTCGTTAGGAGAAAAGATGGTCCCGTTTACGTCCCGCCAGCTTCCATTATACATAGCGGTAATTGTTTTGTCTCCATTTTTAAATGTCCATATAAGTTGTTTTGCAATTAGACTTAACAAACCATGATTTAAAAATTGTGTTTTTAAATATGAATAGCTCCATATTTCCTTTGTTCGTAAGCGTTGATTAAGCCGACTTTTTTGATATTTAAAAGTGTCTGAAACATCCTTTTTAATGGTTTTAATTTCAGTGAGTTCTTGAGACCATTCAGGGTTATTTTTCAATATAGCCGGGATGCTTTTTTGTTTGCTTCCATTGGGTTTTACCCACTCCATACTAAGTTTACCATTAGTATGTAACAGAATAATAACAGCATAGTCTCCAACTGTTTTTTGTATGCGATTATTAGCCAGGTTGAAATCTGGAATTAAAGCATCTTCCAATTGGGACTTTGTTATTCCTTTGTTATTCGCCACCTGGTGCAGGTGCAAATCAATATTGTTTTTTGCAGCCCTATGGTCTATTTTATTTTGTAAGCGCGCTAGTAGGCGTAAAGCATCATTCTTCGGCATGGTTTTTTATTACAAGTATACAAGCATTTCCTAGACGTACAGATGCCGGCCGTATCCCTGCTTTTTTAAAGCAACGTTCGGCCAATGCCGCTAAAGTGTTTAACATCTCGATGTTGTTATATGCCATCATGGTCCATACTAAACCTTTCATGATCGAAGTGTTGTCATGAGTTGCGAAAAAACGGTCTTCCGGATCATAGTCGTCTGAGTCCTCATTTACAATATCGTCAAACCCATCCATTGAATCCTTCATGTTGGCCATATGATTGAAGAATTGTTTCGTGAAATTATAATACATGTCCTCTCCAATGTTTTGAATAATTACGGCCGATTCTTTTAAGTATTTTTTTGTGGGTTTGGGTGATTCAGAACTTTTTTCTGCCAGATGGAATAATTGATGCCAGTATTGCGTTTTTTCAATACCTAAAGCATCTATTTTGTTATTAACGAAAGCGCCTAATTTGTCGTATGTTGATAGTTTATATTCGGGTGATACAAGATTCGATCCACCATACTCAAAAAGGATAGCGTCTATTTTTTCTCGGGATTTTGACAAGCTTCCGTTTTTAAACCAACCGTCTTTACCCGAGAGGTCGCTCCATAAAAGCATGCTTTCCAAAAATGATTTTAAGCTTTCTGATAAACCATCGTTTTTAACGAATTTAGTGATTTGATTTACGGCGTGCGTAATAGGCCACTCTCCCAAATGTCTAACTGAATTTTGAGAGGTATTCAATAAGGTTAGCAGTTCTTTAAGGTCATTTTCGGTAAGCCCTAATGTTGATTTAAAAAGGCTAACCGTTAATAGGTCATAAATTAGTGATATTTCAGCTATGGGGTGCTTTTTTGGATTGTGTTTCAGATCAATAACCTGGATAAGGTATTTAAGAAAAGGTGTTTTATCGGTGGGCTTCCATTTTTTAATACTCCCATAAATAGCAGATTTACTGAGCTTGTTGTCTTGTCGGTAATTGACATAAACATGTCCCATTTCTAGATATAAAGTATTTAAGATGTCATCGTATTGTTTGTTAGGTTCGAATATCATAGCTGTATGTTAAATTGTTATTCTGAGGATAATTATGTTGTATTTGGTGTATTCTTTAAGCAGGATTAGTACTGAAGCATTTAGCTATCCTCCCACAAGTGGAGTTAGTTTAATAAAATTGAGTTCCAGGTTCTCTTTTACCTCTATTTTTTCTTCTAAAGTGTCTATTTGGTTATTATTAATTATTAGGAAGAACCTGTTTTTTACAAAGGCGTCTATAGCTAAATAGAATTGTTTTTCGGCATCTATTGTATTCTTGTTATTCATTTTGTAACCATTTAGCGTGACTTCGGTATCTGTTGGCTGAATTAAGCCAGAAAAATATTTGGGCAAGCATGCATTATAGTTTTCAACTTCTTCAAAGACCCTAAGTTTAATAAGTTCCCGTACTGTTAAGACCTTTTTGCTCGTTTCAATACGGAAGGTGTTTTTTTAAAGTTTTCAAATCAAGAGTTTATATATTGTTTTGCATTACTATTTAATTTCCATGCACTTAGCGCTTGGTAAAGATAAGTGTGTATGTTATTATGCATCACCCCATATTCAGTGAAACTTGTTTGATTATATGTAGGATGAATAGGTCAATAATAGTTTAGTGTATTTTCTATTACGGTAGTTGTTTCTATAGTAACCTGCTTCCTTCATAAAGTAGGATATAATAAAGAGAGGTTTCTTTTTCAGTTTTATAAAACAGTATGGATCTATAGCTTATTCGTTGTCTTCAATAGTTTTATTCCTTTATAAATTTAATAGTTCTGCCCGTTTCAAGTTTTAAGAAATACATCCCATGGGCTAGACTTCTAATGTCAATGTTTTCATTATTGGAAAGATCTCCTTTGCTTATTGGGCTGCCCTTTGTATTATAAATAATATAATTTTCAGATTGCAAAAGACCAGATATTTGAATGTAATCTGAAGAAGGCATTGGGTAACTTCTAATCGAGCGTTTCACCAATTCTTCGTTGGTATTTAGCGTTGGTTGAGAGAGGTCGAGTTTGGAAATTTTGCCCTTTTCTGCTATGTACAGATCATGCCCTTTAAGAGCAATGGCAGAGACTTCATTTAATCCGTTTAACACATCTGAGGCCGTAGGAGAAACTTGGGTAATGTCAATTTTGGAAATTTTACTTTTTTGTGCTATATACAAGTCATCTCCGTGAAGTACCATGTTAAAAGGAAAGTCCAACCCTGTTGTTATCACATCTACGGGTGTTGGTATAGGGGCTGTCAAGTCAATTTTAGAAATTTTATTGTCATTAAGATTAGCAATATAGAGGTCGTTTCCATAAACCAGCATTCCAGCGGGGCCATTGAGATTGGATGTTACAAAATTAGATGGACTTGGTGTTACAGCCGTAATATCGACCTTCGAAATAATGTTGGCATTGGCGTTGGAAACATATAAGTTGTTGCCCGCAAGTGCCATTCCTAGTGGAAAGTCTAATCCGGTTACCAAATTTGATAATGAAGGCATAGCTATGGTTATATCGATGGTGGAAATTTTACGTCCAAGAACTTCAACGCTATACAGTTGGTCTCCATTTAGCAAGAGATCGGCTGGAGAACTTAATCCAGTAACGACTTCAGTTAAGGTGGGGGTAACCGCTGTAATATCGATTTTGGAAATTTTGTTCTCATCACGTTGAGAAATATATAGGTCATCCCCATTAAAAGCCATCCCAAAAGAAGCATCTAATTCAGTTCCGATTCCCGTTATAACATCTGTGGTTTGTGCTGGCAGTTGGTTACATCCCAAAAGTAAAAGAGAGGCAATAAAATAAATTTGTTTCATAGGTTTACATTTAAGTTAAGTATAAATACGAGGTTTATAATATTTTAAGCTAGAGACATGTAAAGGTTGAAAACCAGAGAGGTCTTTAAGTATATTTGATTGAAGAGAAGTGTTGTATAAAATAGGTTTCATTGATCACAATTTGAGGGAACTAATATTAAAATTATATTTTTTTTCGATATAAATTACCGAAAACCTTTTTAATATGTTGAATAGAGGGATTTAATGGTTTTTAGGTATTTTAAACCTGCGAATGCGTTTGTTTTTCTTACGATTTGTTTTAGAAGCGTATAAGAGCAGAGGTGATTTTTTAATTCTGCTTCGTTAAGTCCCTACCTCACTCCAGAAAGTCTCCCGACTGGGCGAAACATTGGCCAGTCAAGAACACAAGATTTGAAAGAAATTTTGAAAAATTTAAGGCTAAAAGCTGGATTAGAAAAAATCGAAATGTAATGATAGCCATAAAGTCGAGAGACTTTATGGAGTGGGTCTCTTCATCGTTTGTGAAGTCAATCGATCAAAGCCTTTAGACCGGTTGTTCTTACTTTTTTGTATAATCAAGACAGATGTCTTTTACGGTTTTATGAAAATATTCGGAGATGTGGTTTTTATTTTGAAAAGGAATGTTGTCTACCCATACTCTAAGAAATACATCTTGAACAATGTCTTTAGAGACCTCTAGATTATTGAGGTGCTGGTAGGCCAATAGACATAGCTGTGGGTACAAATCCTCAAAAACTTTCTTAAATTCCTTTAAGGATAGGTCGTTGTTGTTTTCCTGGAGTGAAAATATATTACTCATAATTTAGATACAGGATGTTGTTTGTTGTAATACATAGTTTTATGTTTTTTATAATCATGTTAACGGAAATCGATTCGCGATTGTTAAAATGTATTTTGGGCAATAATTTAAAGAACATGTCGAACGCTTTATTATTTAAGGTTTCAATCCCTTTTTTATAAACTTGATCAGCATAAATAATGCCAAACATCTGTAGTTCGGTCTTATAATGAGTTTTAACAGTTTTTGTTAACCCTAATTTGTCAATTAGCTCTATTAACAGAGCTAAGGTGGTGCAGTGGGGCAGTAATTCGTTTAGGGGCGGCCTTTGGTTTTTAGATTCTATCATGGACTAAATTTTTTAAAACGACTATAAATTGAAGGTGCCTGAGCCATGAGGCACACTCATTAAGCCGTTATCATCTCGTGTATTAAATTACCAGTTTTTGATAGCGAGATTCTAAGCGAATGCTTCTAATTTTTTTGGAGAGTGGCAAATATATGTATATTCGAAAACAAACTTAGTAAAAATCCTCAAACTGGCCTTATCGTGACAATTAAAATAAAAAATTTTCTTTCGTTTTATGGCGAAGAACAAAGATGAAAAAGGTCATAGAGAAGACGAGTCTGAAAAACGTTTTTTTACTGGATAAATTTGTTTAAGAATTGACTTCTTATTTTAATGCTTTAATGTTTATCAATTCTTTACAACCTTTGTTCCATAAGTTCCTTGCTCTGTTTTAAATATTAAATAATATATTCCTGAAGCTAAAGCACTCATATTAATACCATCATTTATTTGAGAAGCATCAACTTTTTTTAAAATCACTCCATTGATATTATATAACACAAGTGTTCCGTTGTCAAAACCATCTATATTAATAATACCACTAGCCGGATTAGGATAAATGTTTACTCCGTATAATTTTTCAATATCTTCTAAACTAACAAGGGGGTCTTTAAGGTCAAAGCGTCTTATATACATCCATGACCCGTATGTACCGCTCCAATTTAAAACATGGCTTAAGCCCCAAGAGACTCCAGATACTGGAGAATCATTAGATGTTTCAGATCTATATAAACCTGCGGCTTCAGGATATGTAGAATTCCCTGGGTTTTTTAAAGGAAAATTAACTTGACCCATAATTGTGAAATTCAAACCATCTGAAGCATATTGGGTTGTACCGTATTCAGGTCCATCTTGGTGTAGCATAATACCCAATCCTTCTCCAGAGTGCCAAACGCAAACTTCATGTCCGGTATTTGTAATAGGGTTATATTCAGACTTAACATAAGGTCCTGTGACATTATCGGCAATAGCAACGCCCCATTTTACTTGTTTGTTACTTGTCCCCCAAATTTGGGTATCATAACTACAAGTAGGTGATTCATTACCTTCTCCTTTGTAATACATATAAAATTTATTGTTAAAGTAAACAATACAGGGGTCGTGTACAGCATATTTATCAAATGCCACTTGTCCGGATGATGGGGAGAGTATAGGATCCTCTAACTTAGTCCAAGGTCCGTCTGCCGAGCTTGAATAAGCCATGGCAACGGTATTATTGCGATTTAGGTTTGCTTCTATATCGGAAGCTTGATATACTAAATAAAACATATTATCGTGGTGAAAGACTTCAGTAGTAAAAGCCGATCTGTGGTCATATGAGCCGTCTGGTCCACGTGCAATTGCTATGCCTTGTTCAGTCCAATGATAGCCATCTGTTGATGTTGCAAAATACAAATCGTTTAAATCCCATGGAGATATCTTACCTGTACCGTTAGTTAAACTATAGGAATACCAGACATAGTATTTGCCATTTACTTTTAATACTGAACTTGGATCACGTCTTGTGTAATAATCATTAGGTGCTAAATCACCTGTTAAATCTCTTACTTCGAACTCTAAATTCCATTCTGGATTATCTGTTGGAATATCAACATCACAATTACCGCTTGATTGATAGGCTTCTAACCTTAACGTTGCTGTGCTTTTTGTTTGTGAAAACATAACTGTTGTTGCTAATAACAGCGTAGCTATTGTAAATAATTTTAATTTCATTTTTAAAAAGAATTGAGATTCTTATAAAGATACACTAAAGTAATAGTAAAATAGTTACTAATAATCTTAAAATAGTATTGAGTTAAATGCCTGGCCCTGAAATATGGCCACGGTTAAAAATTGAATTTAGGCCGATAATTGATATCCGTATTAGGTATTTTGTAGTTTAACGATACGGGTAATCTTACTTTGTTGTGTGTTGCTATAATATTGTATCTCCCCATGTGCTTCGCAAAGTCTCCCGGCTTTGAAGCTATTATTACGTTTCGATTTTTTCTAAAACATAGCTTTATTTTATTAATTCTGCTGAAGGCTAATGCCCAATAACAAGACCTTCATGTAAAGGTATCAATCTAATTTACTCGTGTTATAATGATAAAATGCGTGGTTTCCTTGCTTTCGTATTATGAAACCTACTTTCGAATATTATACACGCGATTAGTTGATATTCCGCGAAGTCGGGGGCTTTGTAGAGTGGTGCCGTATCTGGTTTATATTTTCTCATAACTATCGATGGTTAATTCGGATTTTACATCGCCAGTATGTTTTATGTTTTGAGGTTCAAAAAGCATCATCCAGACTTCTTCCTCTGCAATAGGTCTATGCTCAACACCTTTTGGAACAACGATAATTTCTCCTTCATTAACCTCTACTTTTTTGTCTCTAAATTCCATGATCATTTTCCCTTTCAAAATATAAAAAAGCTCGTCCTCATCTTTATGGTCATGCCAAACAAATTCACCTTTCACTTTAGAAATTTTGACCTGTTGTCCATTTAGTTCAGCTATAACTCTGGGTTTCCACAAGTCATTTATTAGCTCAAGTTTGTCGTTTACATTTATGGATTCCATTTCGATCGTAATTAAAAATTAATATTTGGCAAACTTAAATGAAATGTAAATCCTATTTCTTGATGTATGTTAAGGCTTTTATTCTGCTTAAAGATTCAGGCTCTACTCTTAGATAGGAAGCAATAGCATATTGAGGCATAAGTTGCTCAATTTTTGGATGAGATGCTATTAACGAATCGTATCGTTCTTTAGCAGAGTTTATTAGAAAGGATGTTTCCCTACTGCATTTTCGTATAAAAAATTGTTCGGCAATATATTTTCCAAATTTATTCCAGGTATCAGACGTGCTTTCTAATGCTTTAATTTGTTCGAAAGTTATATACCGCATGGTTGTTTGAGACATGGCTTGTATGTTACTATATGCGGGCGTTTGGGTTACAAAACTTCGATATGCACTAATAAATGAGTTGTTAAAATAAAAGTCATTATTATGTTCTTTACCATCGTTTTGGATAAATGATCTCACCGTTCCTTTTTCTACAAACCCAACAAATGAGCAAATACTATTTTCCTTAAGGATAAACTCTTTTTTATGATATGATTTCACTTGCGAGATTTCACAGAATTTTAAATAGTGCTCTTTTTGGAGTAGCATTTTCTTGATAAAAATTTCTTGTAAATCGGTCATTTTTTTATGGGCTACAATGTTAAACGTAGCTGTGTTTTAATGTGGTTTGCATAATGACGAGTCTGTTACATCTCTATAAAAATTTCATCATGTGGGTATAATGACGATGTAAATTTAGGAAGTATCCAGATTCTTTAAAATAATAACAAAAAAAATCTCAATACCGGCTGGCGAGGTGAACTTTGGTTAAAAAGTCTCAATTCGAACAGGCTCTCAATATGCTATTTTAAACTTTAAATACACAATGGGTTATTCTTATAAAGATACTGTACTTTATTTAGTATGTGTTTCAGATGCCTTAATATTCCATAAAGCAGTAGTTGATGCGATAAAAAATATGGTCAAGATTATATTCAAGTATCCTCCTTTAACTATAATCCAAATATTATCTGGTAGATATTTAGTAACGAAACCTTCCATCAAAAATGGAAAAAGTGGAAAAAAAATTATAATCCATCTCGGATATAAGGTTTTTCTTTTCCAAACTTGACTAATAAAGAGAATGGATAAAATGCCAAAAAGTGGATAAACGGTTAACCTCAATATTCTGTTTATTTTTTCAGAAAGTGAAGCAGCTTCGTTTAAATCAAGATTATATTCGATTGCCAATTTCGAAGTTGTTGCAATGGCAAGAAAAGCCCCATGAACTATTCCAAATGCAATTAAAATACTTCCAAAAAACAACAACACACTATTTCTATAAATCGGTTTTGCGCTTTTAAAAGCATAATAAATCTGACTTAACCCTATCATATAAAACCAAGTTGCAAACAATGCACAAATTCCACTTGCTATAATTCTAAAGTCAGACGCATGACCCATATTCCGTTTTAGACTCATGCTAGTTGGGTTATAATACAAGAGCATATCTCCAGCAAACAAAATCAATCCGCCTAATATTCCAAACATTCCTAAGGCTCTAATCCAAAACTGATTTATTTTCATTGAATACCTGATTTTTTTTTTAAATGACACGCAAGGGTACGAATAAAAAGTCGTTTTTAGTGCTTTAAGTTTTTGATGGTTTTCTTTTTTCTTAGCAATTCTGCAATGGAGTTCATATGTTCTAAAAATTTTCTTTGTTCAAAAACCTGATCAAACATACGAGTTCCTTTATTAAGCTGCTTAATAAGCTTTTTGTTGTGAAAGTAGTATCTTCCTTCGAATTTAGTTTCTTCTTGGGAGGTGTTTAGGCCAATCCATTCACCAGATTCATCAAAAATATCCTTGAATTTATTTTCTTGTTGATAAGCAAAAAAAAGTTTACCATCCTTTAAGTAATAATCCGTTATTAGCGTCCCATGAGAGGGGCCAATCCATTCTGTGATTTTAACTAAATTATTATTTTCAAAAAAGCCTGTGAGTTGTCCTCCTCCGTCGGTATGATATTCCATGAATGTGTCATTGAATAATTCAATTTTTTCTAGCTGGCTGGTCGAATTTATACGCTTAAATTCAGCTCTTATTTCTGTGATTAACTGGTCTGAGTCTTGACATAGACCAGTTAAGGGGATAAGTAATAAACTTAGAAGGAGTTTAATGTTTTGCATAACGTTTAGTCTCATTTTTTTTTAGTAGCTCTATTCTTTTTGTGTTGTCTAATGTCATAAATATTGCTAAACGTTTTTATTCAAATAAAGTTAAAGGAACTTCTTTTATCAATAGTCTTTAAAAAGTATTAATGTTACGCTTTATAATGTCTAACGTGTTTCTAATCTTAGTTGGGCGTGTTAAACATTTAATTTAGGAAATACAAACCGAATAAAAAATCCGTGAAGGTTTTCATGAGCAGATTAAGGTAGTAATTGATTTTATTTCATATTGTAGCCAGCTTTATTTATTTCCATTTGCTGGTTTTGTATCTAAAGTCTTTATCCCAAAAGCTATAATGACCCCTCCAGTAAAGAACATAACAAGACTATAAACGGCAGGAGCGATGGCATAGTTATCATTCATTAATATTCCTGAAGCAATGGCAATAGCCATGGTGCCATTTTGAATTCCGGACTCTATCGAAATCGTTAACGATTGAGCTAAATTTAATTTTGCAATTTTTGCAGTTGCTAAACCGACGAGCATGGTTGTAATATTTAATGCTAAAGTTGTTAACCCTGCTTGTTGTAAATAAGGAATGAGATCTTCTTTTTTCTTTATTACCAATCCCAATATGACTAAAAACAAGACAGCAGCAGAAGCAATTTTAACGGGTTTATTCATTTTATCCGCAAAAGTAGGTTTGGCTCTCTTTAATACCATACCAAGGGAAACAGGAATGATTACGATTACAAAAATTTGAATTACCGTTTGCAATTTGTTGATTTGGATCATGTCGTCGGCATCTAAAAATTGGGTTAATGCAAAATCTACCACAAAAGGAATGGTGAAAATAGTAATTAAGCTATTGGCTGTCGTTAATGAAATGGACAGGCTAGCATCTCCTTTTGCCAAATAGGTGATTAGGTTAGATGTTGGGCCACCAGGGCAAGCCGCCAAAATCATTAAACCAATGGCAATGTCTGTTCCTACATCAAATATGGAGATTAATATATAAGCAATAATTGGCAACAAGATAATCTGATTCATTAGCCCCACAATTATTGCTTTTGGATGCTGAAATAATCGAATAAAATCATTTTTAACAAGAGACAAGCCCATGCCAAACATGATGATAATTAATGATACTGCCAGAAAGATTGTACCTATATCCATTGTTCTTAGTTTTTTTTAATTATTAAAAACGTTTTATTTTTTAGGCTGTTGTTATATGGAATTTATGAAATCCCATTATCCATTATTAACGGGATTTCAGAACGTCTCTATAAGGATTAGCAAATACCTCTAGTCGCATTTGACAGTATTTGTCCATGTCTCCATTTTAGAATTTTATTTGGCCACAACAAAGGGCCATGTGTTCTCGAACGCGTATATCCATGTCATTAATGACTCCTAATTTAAAGGATTTATAGTTGTTTTGAAAGTATTTATTGCTATATGAGTATATACGCCTCAAGTCATGCTAAACGGAAGATGGTAAAACATTTTTAAATCAAATGATTCTCAGTATTCTACAAGGGCTCCCAGTTTTTGAGGCCTTTATTATCTTTCGATTTTTTTTTTAAAGCATAACGTTAACTATCTAAATCTTTCCGGGTGTGGAAATTCATGAACAGGTAATAGTTGAGTAGAAATATAAGATTCGTATAACCTTTCCCTTGTAGGTGAACTTAAATAGAAAGGAGTCGAGTTTTTAAAAACGTTCTCTAAATAATCATAATAGCTGTCAAAGCTATGATAGTCCTCTGCTATAGCTTGTACCAATCTTAGTTTGCCATCATTAATGGTATTTGCTATGTTTTCAGAAATTAAATCATCTGGTATAGTTGGAATGACAATGTCTTTTGAGCTTCCGTCAAAAATAAATTCAATATTTAAGTTTAAATCAGAATTATCTAATCTTATCCTGCCAACTTCAAATCCTTCATGTCCAGAAAACGTTAGATTGCTATTTAAGAATGAAGAAGATATTGTTTCATCGGGGACATTTACAGTAGCGGGTGGGGTGCCTAAACCGAATAAAGAGTATTTGGGAAAGCTTAAAGAATAAGAAGTCTTATAAAATATATTTGGAAATGCGTAGTAATGATTTCCTCCAAAACCAAATGTTGGGATATAGGTATCATAAATTTGATGTCCCGAAATTTGATTAAAAAGCTTTTCGTTTTCATAGCCATACATAAGTAAAAGCGGTAAGTTTTCAGGTCTATTGGTTGAAAGTTGCTTGGATTCTATTTGGTCATTTTTTAAATCAAATTCATTTAATTCAGAAAAACCATCAATGCTATTTGTTAGAATATATTTATAACTGTCGTTAAGAACATCATTCGGATCGTAATATTTAACAAAAATATTTTCTGGGCCTAGATTTTGGTTGAATTTAGGAGAATAATGTCCTGATAATTTGTTATTTATTTGAGTCATGGCGTATCCATGTCCTTTGGCATTTAAAATATGATCGTTCAATTCCTTTGTTTGAATATCGACCAAAGATGTACTTAAAGGAAAGCTCCCAGGTTGAAATACTATGAGTTCTCCTAGGGCTGCTTTAGTTATGTTTGAATACACATACAGGCTATAAATGGCGTTATCAAACGATGAGATAAACGTAAGTGTAAATGACGTATTATCGTTAAATTCTTGTTTTGAATAAAGAGAGATGGTGTCTTCAATGTCTTTATAAGTTTTGGAATCTAAGAAATTTCCAGACGCATCAGACAGGATAACATGGAATGTTGTCTCAGGGTTTACAAAATGACTTGGGTATTCAATTGAAAATACTTTTTCTCCAAGGTCTACATCATTTTCATCTGGATCTATGGAGTCGTTTACATCACCTTTTGAGCAAGAACAGGCAACTATTAGAATGATTAAAAATTTGAGAATTTTCATTTACTTTAATTTTGGTTAGAGCATGGCTATACGCAATTGTAGATGTAAAACCATAGGGTTGAGAGTGCTAATCTAAGTGATTTTTACCGGTTTTGGAAATATCTGGTTAAATACCCGAGTGATTTTGTTGAGGTGTTCTAAAAGAGGAGAGGATTATTTTGCAGAATAAAATACCATGTTGTTTTTAAACAGGAGATCTATAGAAACAACAGACCGCCTGGAACGGCGGTCTTTAAAATAGTTATAAAAATGGACTTTATATTACAATCCAAATACGTCTTTTACCTTATCAACATAATCCAATTTCTCCCAGGTAAAAAGTTCAACATCAATCGTTTTGCTCTCTCCATTGGGTTGGGTAAATGTTTTAGACACTGTTTCGTTGTTACGTCCCATATGTCCGTAAGCAGCCGTTTCACTATACATGGGCGAACGCAGTTTTAAGCGATCTTCGATGGCGAACGGACGCATATCAAAAATATTAGATACCTTTTCTGCAATTTCTCCGTCTGTCATATTAAAAGGACAGGTACCGTAGGTGTCAATAAAGATACCCATAGGCTCTACAACGCCAATGGCATAACTTACTTGTACGAGAACTTCATCGGCAACACCAGCAGCAACCAAGTTTTTAGCAATATGACGTGTAGCGTAAGCAGCACTTCTATCAACTTTACTAGGGTCTTTCCCCGAGAACGCTCCACCACCATGAGCTCCTTTTCCACCATAGGTATCAACAATAATTTTTCTACCTGTTAATCCTGTGTCTCCATGAGGCCCCCCAATAACGAATTTTCCTGTTGGATTGATATGGTACTTAATGTCATCATTAAATAGCACCTGAAGTTGTTTTGGTAACTTGGCAACAACACGTGGTATTAGAATCTCTACAATATCTTTTCTAATTTTTGCAAGCATGGAGTCATCGTCTCCAAAATCGTCATGCTGGGTAGATACGACAATAGCATCAATACGTTGTGGAATATTATCGTCACTATACTCAATAGTTACCTGACTTTTAGAATCGGGACGTAAATAAGTAATATCTTTATGTTCTCTTCTTAATTCTGCTAGTTCAATAAGTATTCTATGCGATAGGTCCAAGGCCAATGGCATGAAGTTTTCGGTTTCATTGGTAGCGTAACCAAACATCATACCCTGGTCACCAGCTCCTTGCTCTTCTTTACTAGCTCGGTCTACACCGCGATTAATATCATCAGATTGCTCATGGATCGCAGAAACCACGCCACAAGAATTACCATCAAACATGTATTCTCCTTTGGTATATCCTATTTTATTTATTGTTTCTCTAGCAATTTTTTGTACATCTAAATAGGTTTGAGACTTAACCTCTCCAGCAAGAACAACCTGTCCCGTTGTTACCAGAGTTTCACATGCTACTTTCGAATCTACATCAAAAGCCAAAAAATTATCGATTAAAGCATCACTAATTTGATCTGCTACCTTGTCCGGGTGTCCTTCAGAGACACTTTCCGATGTAAATAAATATGCCATAAATAATATTTTATTCGTGATTTGACGATAGCGTCGAAGGAAGTTTACACTGCCTTTAGCATTTTTTAATTCTGAACTTGTTTCAGAATTTGTACTATTCTAAAACGTTTCAGAAGAGGTTGCAATCAGTCAAATCTCTCCTCTTTTTGTTAGTCTGGCAAAAATAAAAAAATAAAAGGAAATGAGTCTTTATTTTTCATTTTTTAAAACATAAATTTGGTTATTATATTTTAGTTATTAACCTTTGTTTGTGTTAATGAGAAAACAAATATTACATATCGTTTCTGTTATTGTCATTGTGGTAATACCACAATGATAGAGGCGCTATATAAAAATATGATCAAATAAAGAGGCCTTTCTATCACAGTAAGGCTTTTTTATTGTATATTTTTTCAATTTTGGACATCATAAAAAAAACGACTTAAATTATTGTTTTACAGTATTTTACGTGGTTTTTTATGATTGTGAATTTAACCGTTAAAACTAAAGGATAAACTAAATAAAAACCTAAATAAATTAATTTCGAACTCTATTTATATGGTTATAGGATTTTTAAAGTAATTCTTAAATCATTAAAATATTGAACTTAAATAAGGTAAAGAGTAAAAATATCTCTAAAAAAGATGAAAGAACTTAATAAATACAGTAAAACAGTAACTCAGGACTCAACACAACCTGCCGCACAAGCCATGTTATATGCCATTGGCTTTTCTGACGAAGATTTTTTTAAACCCCTTATTGGTATTGCCAGTACAGGTTACGAAGGTAACCCCTGCAACATGCATTTAAATGATTTGGCAAAGCTTGCTAAAGAGGGAACAAAGAATGAAGATCTAATCGGTTTGATTTTTAATACGATTGGAGTAAGTGACGGGATTTCTATGGGAACACCTGGGATGCGTTATTCTTTACCTTCCAGAGATATTATTGCAGATTCTATGGAAACTGTAGTGCAAGGAATGAGTTATGATGGGTTAATTACTGTTGTAGGATGTGATAAAAACATGCCTGGAGCATTAATGGCGATGATTCGTTTAAACCGTCCTTCTATATTAATTTTTGGAGGTACCACAGATTCAGGTTGTCATGAAGGAAAGAAATTAGACATTGTTTCTTCATTTGAGGCCTGGGGAAGCAAGGTAGCAGGTACTATGGAGGAGAGTGAATATAAGGAAGTGATTAGAAAATCTATTCCGGGACAGGGTGCTTGCGGAGGTATGTATACTGCAAACACTATGGCTTCTGCGATTGAAACCTTAGGTATGGCGTTACCTTATAATTCATCTAACCCAGCAAGTAGTGATGTTAAAAAACAGGAATCTATTAAAGCTGGAGAGGCCATGCGTAACCTGTTAGAGAAAGACATTAAACCTTCAGATATTATTACAAGAAAGTCGTTAGAAAACGCTATTCGAGTAGTAACAATTTTAGGAGGGTCTACCAATGCTGTACTTCACTTTTTGGCAATTGCCAGAGCAGCACAGATTGACTTTACACTTAAGGATTTTCAGAATATTAGTGATAACACACCATATATAGCCGATTTAAAACCTAGTGGTAAATATTTAATGGAAGACTTACATGCTATAGGAGGTGTGCCTGCCGTGTTAAAATATTTATTAAAGAAAGGTTTATTACATGGAGACTGTTTAACGGTAACCGGAAAGACGCTTGCAGAGAACCTATTAGAGGTAGAAGATTTAGCAGAAGGGCAAGATATTATTAAAACCTTAGAAGAGCCAATTAAAGCAACTGGTCACTTAAGAATGTTGTATGGTAATTTGGCGAAAGATGGAAGTGTAGCGAAAATTACAGGAAAAGAAGGGTTGAGATTTGTTGGGAAAGCAAAAGTATTTGATAGTGAATATGACGCTAATGATGGGATTCGAGACGGAAAAGTAGAAAAGGGAGATGTCGTGGTAATTCGTTACGAAGGTCCTAAAGGAGGCCCTGGGATGCCAGAAATGTTAAAGCCAACTGCTGCTATTATGGGAGCCGGATTGGGTAAAGATGTGGCATTAATTACAGATGGACGTTTTTCTGGAGGAACCCATGGCTTTGTAGTCGGTCATATTACACCTGAAGCTCAAGAAGGTGGTAATATCGCTCTTGTAGAAAATGGAGATACCATTACCATTGATGCCGAAACGAATACCATTTCAATGGATGTTTCAGAAGAGGAGCTACAAAAAAGAAGAACGCATTGGGTAGAACCAAAATTAAAATTTGATAGAGGTGTACTTTACAAGTATGCACGATCGGTATCTTCGGCATCTAAAGGGTGCGTAACGGATGAGTTTTAGATAAAGATTTTTCATTTTCGTTCTTTCGATCTTTTATTAAGGAAAGGATAACGAAAATTTAAATAACGAAAATATTATGGACACAAAAACAGCTAAAAGAACGCAAAACGTGGCTAATAAAACAGAACGAATTACTGGTAGTGAGGCTATTATAAGATGTTTAATAGAAGAAGGTGTTGATATTCTTTATGGATATCCTGGAGGCGCTATTATGCCGGTATATGACGAACTATATAAATTTAGAAATGAAATTCACCATGTCTTAACAAGACATGAGCAAGGCGCAGCACATTCGGCGCAGGGATATGCCCGTATTTCGGGTAAAGTTGGTGTGGCGATGGCCACTTCAGGGCCCGGAGCTACAAATTTAGTAACAGGAATTGCCGATGCCCAGATTGATTCTACACCTATAGTATGTATAACAGGTCAGGTGTTTTCTCATCTATTGGGGAGCGATGCATTTCAAGAAACCGATATTGTTGGAATCTCTACGCCAGTAACAAAATGGAACCATCAAATAACAAAAGCTTCAGAAATTCCTGAAGTCTTAGCCAAAGCGTTTTATGTAGCAAAAAGTGGTCGTCCGGGACCGGTATTAATAGATATCACAAAGGATGCTCAGTTAGGAGAACTCGATTTTAAGTATGAAAAATGTACAGGCGTAAGAAGTTATAATCCAACACCTAAGGTAGATATACAAGCTGTTAAAGCTGCGGCCGAGTTAATAAATGCAGCCAAAAAACCCATGATCGTTTGGGGACAAGGTGTTATTTTGGGCCAGGCCGAAAATGAGTTAAAAGCTGTTATTGAAAAGTCGGGTGTTCCGGCAGCCTGGACCATTATGGGAGCTTCAGCAATTCCTACCTCGCATCCCTTAAATGTTGGTATGGTTGGTATGCATGGAAATTACGCACCTAACAAGCTAACTAACGAATGCGATGTACTTATTGCTATTGGAATGCGTTTTGACGATCGTGTTACGGGGGATTTAAATACCTATGCGAAACAAGCTAAAATTATCCATTTTGATATAGATCCGGCTGAAATCGATAAAAACGTAAAAACAGATGTTGCCGTTTTAGGAGATTCAAAAGAAAGCCTCGCACTATTGTTAGAAGAATTAAATGCAAATAATCATACGGAATGGTTAGAAGAGTTTAAAAAACTATATGCAATAGAACTTGAAAAAGTTATAAAAGATGATATTTCCCCAACCAAAGAAGGTTTAACTATGGGGGAGGTTATAAAGCAAATAAACAGTGAAACAGCTGGAAATGCAGCCATCGTATCAGATGTGGGGCAACACCAAATGATTGCTTGCCGTTATTCAGAATTTAATGTTTCAAAAAGTAATATAACATCTGGTGGATTAGGAACCATGGGGTTTGCATTACCAGCAGCCATTGGAGCTAAAATGGCCGCACCAAACAGAGAAGTTGTTGCTATTATTGGAGATGGAGGATATCAAATGAATATTCAGGAATTAGGAACCATTTTTCAGCAAAAAGTTCCGGTGAAAATTGTGGTATTGAATAATGAATTTCTTGGAATGGTACGTCAGTGGCAGCAATTATTTTTCGATAAACGTTATGCATCCACAGAAATGACAAATCCAGATTTTGTAACCATTGCCAAAGGGTATCACATAGAAGGGAAACGGGTTACGAAGCGAGAAGAACTGGCAGATGCAGTTAAAGACATGATTGCTTCTAAAGACTCTTATTTCCTGGAAGTTTGTGTGGAGAAGGAAGATAATGTATTCCCAATGATTCCCGCAGGAGCATCAGTATCAGATATCAGATTAAGTTAGTAAAAAAAGAACAAAGGATATATAGAACAGAGAACAAAGATGACACTTAGAAAATGCGCTTAACAGTTTTTTCATGTTCGTCTTTCTTCTATTATTTTTTATAAAATGAACGAGGAAATAAAAACATTCACGATTTCAATTTACACCGAAAATAATATCGGTTTACTAAATCGTATTTCAGCAATTTTTCAAAGGAGGCATATCAATGTTGAGAGTTTAACAACATCACAATCAGAGATTGAAGGTGTCAATAGATTTGTTATTGTTGTCAATATCACAGAGACTCAGGCTAAGAAGATTATAGGTCAGTTCGAGAAACAAGTTGAGGTGATCAGGGCATATTATCATACCGATGAAGAAACCATTTATCAAGAGTCCTGTATGTTTAAAATTAAGTCAGGTTTATTATTTGAAGAACCTCAAATTCAAAATATAATTAAAGAGAGTAATGCCAGAATTGTAACGGTAAATAAAGAGTTTTTCGTTTTAGAGAAATCCGGTAGGAGATTTGAAATCGAATCGCTTCGCAGAGACCTGAATGTTTTTGGTATTATGCAATTTGTACGTTCGGGTAGAATAGCAGTCACAAAAGAAGAAATGAAAGTAACAGAAATGCTTTTAGCTTTCAAAAACCAATAATAACACAATAGAGTAAAAAATGGGAAATTATTTTAATACACTGTCATTAAGAGATAAGTTAGATCAATTATCGAAGTGTAGATTTATGGATGCTTCTGAGTTTTCAGATGGAGTAGAAGCTTTAAAAGGAAAAAAAGTGGTCATCGTTGGATGTGGAGCTCAAGGGCTTAACCAGGGACTAAATATGAGAGATTCTGGTTTGGACATTTCTTATACGTTGCGTGATGCAGCCATTTCTGAAAAAAGAGCTTCTTATGTTAATGCTACAGAAAACAATTTTGCTGTAGGGACCTATGAGGAATTAATTCCAACAGCCGATGTTGTATTAAATCTAACACCAGATAAACAACATACAAATGTTGTAAATGCAGTGATGCCTTTAATGAAGAAAGGTGCGACTTTATCTTATTCTCACGGATTTAATATCGTTGAAGAAGGCATGCAAATACGTGAAGATCTTACTGTTATTATGGTGGCACCAAAATGCCCAGGATCTGAGGTGAGAGAGGAATACAAACGTGGTTTTGGTGTACCAACACTTATTGCAGTACATCCTGAAAATGATCCAGAAGGAAAAGGTTGGGCTCAGGCAAAAGCTTATGCTGCAGCAACTGGAGGAGATAGAGCAGGTGTTTTAGAATCGTCGTTTGTCGCCGAAGTTAAAAGTGACTTGATGGGAGAGCAGACCATTCTTTGTGGATTATTACAAACAGGTTCTATCTTATGTTTTGATAAAATGGTAGAAAAAGGTATTGATCCAGGATATGCCTCTAAACTTATTCAATACGGATGGGAAACCATTACAGAAGGTCTTAAATATGGTGGTATTACCAACATGATGGATCGTTTGTCTAACCCGGCAAAAATTAAAGCATTTGAATTATCTGAAGAGTTAAAAGGCATTATGCGTCCGTTATTTCAAAAGCATATGGACGATATCATGTTAGGGAATTTCTCTAAAGGTATGATGGAAGACTGGGGTAATGATGATAAGAATTTATTAGGTTGGAGAGCTGCAACGGCTGAGACTGCCTTTGAAAAAACTCCAGCTGGAGATGTTGAAATTTCAGAACAGGAGTATTATGATAATGGTGTGCTTATGGTAGCATTTGTTAGAGCTGGTGTTGAGCTTGCTTTCGAAGCGATGACAGATTCTGGAATTATCGATGCATCGGCTTACTATGAGTCGTTACATGAAACACCACTTATTGCAAATACCATTGCAAGAAAGAAACTATACGAAATGAACCGTGTTATTTCAGATACGGCAGAGTACGGTTGTTATTTATTCGACCACGCCTGTAAACCATTATTAACAGATTTCATGAAAACGATCGATACAGACGTTATAGGAACAGCTTTTGCTAAAGATAATGGAGCTGGTGTTGATAATGCGAAACTTATAGAGATTAATGAGACATTAAGAAGCCACCCTGTTGAAAAAGTGGGGACATTCTTGAGAGCTTCTATGACGGCTATGAAGCCTATAGTTTAAATTAGATAGTGTATGCATAGGGAAAACGTAACATATTTTCCTCATATTAATAATATTAGAGTAGCTGCCGATACCATTAAAAAAGTATCGGCAGTTACGCCTTTAGGCCCTAGTGTGAGATATTCGAATCACTTTCAGGCGAATGTACTCTTAAAACGTGAAGACTTACAACAGGTGCGTTCTTATAAAATTAGAGGGGCCTACAACAAAATAAGCGCTTTAACAACAGAGCAATCCCAAAAGGGCGTTGTTTGTGCCAGTGCTGGAAACCATGCTCAGGGTGTAGCACTCTCGTGTAAGCTTTTAGAAATTGAAGGCACTATCTATATGCCCGCTCCAACGCCAAATCAAAAAATAGAGCAGGTTAAAATGTTTGGAGGCGATTTTATAGACATCAAACTTGAAGGTGATACGTTTGATGATGCCTATCACGCAGCCATGTTAGAATGTGAGCACTTGCATAAAACATTTATTCATCCGTTTAACGATGAAAAAGTTATAGAAGGGCAAGCTACCATTGGGTTGGAGATACTGGAACAAACTTCAGAACCCATCGATTATATTTTTATGGCTGTTGGTGGTGGCGGATTGGCTGCTGGTTTGTCTACAGTGTTCAAACAATTATCGCCTAAAACAAAAATTATTGGAGTAGAGCCAGAGGGAGCACCATCCATGTCGGTTTCTATTAAGAATAATAAAAATACGACGTTGAATCACATCGAAAAGTTTGTTGATGGCGCTGCTGTAAAACGCGTTGGAGACTTAACCTTTTCGATATGTAAGGAGACCTTAGATGATATGATTACCGTTCCCGAAGGGAAAGTGTGCGAGACGATCCTGGAACTATATAATAAAGACGCTATTGTGGTAGAACCCGCAGGAGCATTGAGTATTGCCGCATTAGACTTTTATGCCGACGAGATAAAGGGTAAAAATGTGGTATGTATCGTAAGTGGGAGTAATAACGATATCACACGGACATCAGAAATTAAAGAACGGGCACTTCTCTATGCCAACCTAAAGCATTACTTTATTGTCAAGTTCCCACAACGGGCAGGAGCTTTAAAACAGTTCGTAGTGGATATTTTAGGAGAACACGATGACATTACATATTTTCAATACGCTAAAAAAACTAACCGTGAAAATGGATCTGCAGTTGTTGGTATTCAATTAAAAACAGCAGAAGATTTGGAGCCCTTAATATCTAAAATGAAGGCACATAATTTTTATGGAGACTACTTGAATGATAAACCAGATTTGTTTCAGTTTTTGGTTTAAAAAGAAACTGTCTTAGACCTCCCCTCAAAGTATACTTGATCGATATTGTTAAAACATATTGAGAATTGTTTTTAAAAAAATCTAAAAAATAAAGCCAGTTACGAACAGCATATAAAATGAGTTCAGGTACCTTATTTTTTAACATGAACTCATTTTTCGATGGTCATTTCATTACTATAATCCATAATTTACATAGGAGTACGAATAGCTACTCTAAAACATTTTCACGGAAAACAGTGTGATGTGTCGTTTATTCTTAATTTATTTTTGCTTTAGATGACGATGGCTAAGGTTTCCATTTAATAGAACTCATATTAATTGAAGGAGAATATAAATTAAAAGAGGTTTTTGGTTTTGGGTAAAGAAAGTTAAGATCTACTGGAATGAGAATACTAGCATACATATTATGGTCATAAAAAAGATAAAAAAATTTGTTTAGCCTTTCTTGTGATAATCATAGTACATACAATGATATATGTAACTATATTAATATTTTAAATCTTAAAAAATGACAAATGGAATTCTAAGGCTAGAGTCACCGTCAGGATCAGGCTTCAAGCAAATTATAAGATGGAAAAACCTATTGTTAACACCTTCATTTAAAGGCGTGTACTCTTGGAATGGCCAGAAATGGAAGCGAATTTCTGCTAAGCCCAAAGGGCAAATAATAACAGTCACTAATAAAGATGAAATATTTGTAGGTGGAGTAAATGGAATAATTTATCATTCAGTTTCTGGAGAAACCTGGCAGAAATTAAAACTCCCAATAGAGGAAAATGTATGCTCTATAAAAAAAACATCACTGGGGACATTATTAGTGGGTACAGAATATGGGAAGATATATAGATCGGTTGATAACGGTAAGACCTTTGTACAATCTGAAACACCAGCCTCTGCTTGGTATATCGTAAAAAGAATTATTGAAGATGGTAATACTCTGATTTCAATAAATCATGCTCAAAAAACAGCTATTATTAGTGATAATGATGGTATTACATGGCAAGAGTTACACTATTTTTCTAATAATGCCGAAATTCTGCCAGAACTTTATCGCAAACATCGGACTAATTCCAGTATTGAGCTCATTGATGGAGGGCTTATCACATTCAATTCTAGAAATTTTATACCCGAAGCGTTAGATATAGAGGATGCATGTGTTATAGACGATACCTTGTATGCAATCAAAGATCTATCTGGCGTGTACTACACCAAAGATCTCGAAAATTGGAAGAAATTGCCACTGAAAATTAGCAGAAAGTTTTATTTCATTACGTTATGTGTCACACCTAAAGGTGAAATTATGATAGGAGGGGGGCATTCTAACGACGGTTGTGTACTAGTAGATCCTCAACAATGGATTGAAAGTGCTAAAAAAAAGCCACAAAAAAAGAACTCCAAGATGTCTACGAAAGGCTTAGATGAAAAGGAAAAAAAGCGAGTTAAGGCGATTCAATATTTTCGAAATGAAGATATTAATCCAAATATTCTTTCTGATATAGAGCGATTTGTAGTTGTTTCATCAAGAATAAAGACCTTAAAGAAAAAACCCTTGAGGTTTGAGTCCAAATATGGTGGGACGCCAGATTTTCTTTTTCATATAGAATGGCCCGTTCACCAAGGAGTACCAATGTTTTTCGTAGGGCAGGTAAATCTTGAAGAACTACAGACATCTGCTTCTCAAAAAAAACTGCCTGCTAAAGGGGTATTATATTTTTTTGCTGATACGAAATACTTTGATGATGGCGGAGAGACCGATATTTGTCCTGTGAAGGTCATCTATCAAAAAGAAGCACTCAATCATGAAAAGGTAGACACTAAGTTGCCACCAAGTGTTAAGGTTGTGGATCTAGAGAAAATCAAGTTTCAATACCAAATCTCGTTACCAGCAAATAGGCAAAGTGTGGAATTGCAATTGTTGGAGCAAAAGATGGAACTATTAAAACTGTCTGTAATCGAACAATTTGATCTTTTTTATAGTCATCCTGTTGTTGAAAATGAGGACTATGAAACAGATAGTAGAGGAATCATGGCCTACCCTATTTGTATGCAAAGTGATCCAAAGGGATGTAAAATGAATGCTGATATCGATAGTCTTGAGGCATTTAAAGAAAAAATAAAAATCGCCCGGGATCAAAATTTGCTTTTTGAATGGGAGAATTTAGATGGGGACCTATCATTTTTTATTACGAGTTCTGATTTGGAAAACCTGAATTTTGACAAGGCCTGGGGTATTTATATGGGAACCTAATAAACAATACAAAAGTTTATAAATGTAGATGGTCCAAATACTATTGAATATCGTTTTAGGGCAGCTACTCATGTTGAAATAACGAATCATATAATCAACAAATTAACTAAATTAAGAAACGTTGGATGTAGAAGCAGTGCGCATAAATTAAGAAATTAGTTATACTCATAATCTTAACTATCTTTGTTAACTCAGTTCATTGTCAGGTAAATGGTTCTACCTTTAAATAATGAGTCTAGTGAAACTGGCAAATGTTGATGCCAGCAAGGAATTTAAAAAACGAGGAATAAGGCATATGGGGGTATGTGAAGAATATTAAAATCCATAAAGATGTGCAACCTGTGATTCACATGCTAAGTTAAGCGCAAGCAATCACTCATGGTCATTATATTTATGATACAGAATTAAAAAAATGACTCAAAATATAAACATAGCCGTTTTAATAGACGGTGACAACATTCCATCGGCCAATGTTAAGGAAATGATGGAAGAGATCGCTAAATATGGTAATCCAACCATTAAAAGAATCTATGGAGACTGGACCAGACCTGGTTTGACGAAATGGAAAAATTTACTCCTGGAGAATGCCATTACACCTGTGCAACAGTACGGATACACTAAAGGAAAAAATGCGACCGATTCTGCCATGATCATTGATGCCATGGATATTCTTTATAGTGGTAAAGTTAATGGGTTTTGTTTGGTTTCAAGTGATAGCGATTTTACAAGACTTGCTACCAGATTGAGAGAAGCAGGCATGCAGGTTATAGGGATTGGAGAAAAAAAGACCCCCAACCCGTTTATTGTAGCCTGTGATAAGTTCATTTATATTGAAATTTTAAAGAAACAAACTGAAGAGAAAACAGAAACTAAAGAGTCAGCCAAGCTCATTATTGATAAAATAACTAAAAAAGAAATTAATTTAATCGCATCAACTATTAATGATTTGTCCGATGATGATGGCTGGGCATTTCTTGGAGATGTTGGTAGTTTACTTCAAAAAAAACGTCCAAATTTCGACTCCAGGAATTATGGTTATGAAAAACTAACCCCGCTAATAGAGTCTATTGATAAATTTGAAATAGAGCAGAGAGAAAACCAGAATAGAAGAAACAAATTGATATTTGTTAGAATTAAAAAAGGCATGTAACAATATGTTTAGCTTATAACTAATAAACACTAAGTTTGATCATGCTTAATAAATTATGGCAAATCAGCTACTTGAAATGGTGAGTGTTTGTTGTTAAAAATAAGTGACTTAACTCTGGGAAGAGCAATATAAACTTTGGTGTGTCATTTAAAATCGTCCCAATTTGAAAAAGCTACTAATAATATGTTGTGCAATTTTAGTCTCATGCGACATTAAAAACAATATACCCGAATTCAACAACATAATCATTGATAACGGTTTGAATAGCCACCTATTTACTTCAACGGAATTTATATACAATCCACTGACTTTAAAAACCGAATCGGGATACGACAATGTTTCCGATTCCACGCAGTATATCATAACATCGAATGCGATTGTAAATAAAGACAGTTTAAGAGTAATGCGGTTTGCAGAATTAAAACGAATGAACTCGGATACACTTGAATTAAAAATATTCGAAACGAACCCAGCATATGCACAAAATTTAACTATTAAAATCGTTGAAGACCGGTTTACTATGGATTTTAAATTTTGGATGTCCGGACCATTAATTGACCCGCAAATAAAAAGAATCGAACAAGAATTAACACTTAAATCGATACCTAAGGAAAAGGGAGACATGATTTTTGGGAAATTCTATTTTAGGGGAATTTGTGAATCCGATTGTGAGGGAAAAATTGAAATAGAAGGAGATTTTAAAGCAGAATTAAAATAAAAATGAATGCACAACATGTTCTTTGAGATATCCTTTCACTCTAATTCCATATTCTGTTATTCGCAAATAGTTCGAGTTAGCGAGAAATCTCATAGATTTGTTAGGTAGTACAACCGAGGTACGTGTAGATGTATCTTAGTCTTGGATGTAGCTAAAAACATGTGAAATGAAAATTTGTATAGCACAAACCGAACCTATTAAAGGAGATATTCCAAAAAATATTGAAAACCATATGAAATGGATTAATCTCGCTGTAGAGAACAAAGCAGATATTATAATCTTTCCCGAACTTTCAATAACAGGATATGAGCCGGAACTAGCAAAAGAATTAGCAACGACCCAGTATGATGATAGATTTGATGAATTTCAAAGCATTAGCGATTCGAATAAAATTATAATCGCATTTGGATTACCCACTAAAAATGAGTCTGGAACTTGTATAAGTATGATCATTTGTCAGCCAAACCAAGACAAAATAACCTATTCAAAAGAGCACTTACACCCGGGGGAAGAAGTATATTTTGTTTCTGGTCCAAATTCAATACCAATTACATTTAAAAATAATATACTAGCATTTGCCATCTGCTATGAAACCTCAATACCTAAGCATTCTAAAAAGGCCTTTGAGAGTGGCGCTAATATCTATATAGCTAGTGTACTGAATTCTGTAAAAGGGGTTGATAAAGATATAAACCGAATTTCTGATATTGCTAAACAATATAAGATGACCGCAGTGATGGCTAATTTTGTAGGGCGTTCTGGAACATACGATTGCGCAGGAAAGAGTTCTATATGGAACAATGAAGGTTTACTACTTAGACAACTAAATAGTAAAAACGAAGGTTTAGCGATTATTGATACGAATACAAATGAAACACTAGAAATAACTAAAAAAAGTAGTCCAAACACCCAGGTGTGACACATAGCTAGTAATGTTTAAATCGAAGAGCTTTCTGTGCTTGTTTACAAAACGAGACATGTTTAATGTGGATGTATTAAATAAAAATTAAGCTTTGTAAGATATCTAGAACTTAGTATTTTTATAATACGATATCCATTCTAAGCTATCATATTTGTGCTGGTAATAATTTAAAATAACATGAGTTTCTATGTTAAATAAATTTTTGCCACAACCGTATTATCCTATTCCGAAGATTACAGCAGAGAACAGTGGCAAAGTACTGTTAAAAAAGATGCGATCCCTTGGATCTATTTATGGGATGGTAAAGGAGAATTTGGTGATGCCGTAATAAAATATTGGGCAATAGGAACTCCAAATTACGTTTTAATATCGCCTAAAGGGATAATACTTGAACAATGGTTTGGTTATAAAAAAGGAATATTTAAAGAAAAATTAGAAACATATTTTAATCAGTAAAGAGCATAGTTCTCAACATTGCAAGCTATAAAAATGGATAACCAAAAAGGATTGTTGAATTTCATTGAAGGTAGAGTGTCAATCTCTGATGAAGAAAGAAAGGTGTTATTGGCTTCCTTTAAGGTTAGTAATAAAAATAAAAACGATTACTTAATAAAGCACGACGATAGAGCTCGGCATTTATATTTCATTGTAAACGGAAGCATTCGGATTTTTAAATATGATAGCGAAGGGAATGAAATTACAACCCATCTATTTCGAGCCAATAGTTTTGTAACCTCATTCGAAAGTTTTGTAAATGCTACCCCTTCTGATGAAAATGTACAATGTATTTCTCAATGTGAGTATTTATCAATCTCAAAAGAGGATTACGATGCATTTTACAAAACTGTGAAAGCATGGCCCATATTCTGTCGGAAAATATATGAAGATTATATCAAGAAAAAAGATGAAAGAATCTACGCATTTCAACACTTGTCGGCAACAGAAAGGTATCAGAATTTAATGGAAACCGAACCGGATGTTGTATTAAATACCGAGGTTAAATATCTGGCGTCTTACCTTGGAATCAAACCACAATCATTAAGTAGAATAAGAAGTTCCATTAAGTAACAAATGTGATTTTTATTGGATAAACGCTTCTATACTTTTGAAAAAAACTAAAAAGTATGAATAGTGTTATACCGATTTCAATCTGGTCAAGAGGATTAATCAATTGTTTCTTAATTAAAGGGACACATAAACATATTCTGGTAGATACCGGTGTTCCTAATAGTGAAAAGAAAATTCTAAAACAATTAGTCCAGCATAAGGTTAACAAAGAAGATATTGGGTTAATCATCATAACGCATGCTCACATTGATCATTTTGGTAGCGCGAGCTGTCTAAAAGATATCTTGAAAGTTCCCATACTGACTCACGAATTTGATAAAGAAGCTTACTTAAATGGACGAGCAGATATCGCTACAATGAAGCTAAATAGACCGCAATGGTGGTTATTTCGACAGATAATAAAGAACCAAAGTACAAAACCCTTTACACCAGAGATTCTTTTAAAAGACGAACAGGTTTACGATTTATCTCAGTGGGGCGTACAAGGAAAGGTTATTCATACCCCAGGACACACGCCAGGCTCAATCTCTATTATTTTAGATCATGGAGAAGCCATAATTATGGATATGATGGCTTCGGGTATTCTTCTTGGTGGTGTATGGCTCCATTCTCGAGTAAAACACCCTCCTTTTCATGATAATCTCATAGCACTAAAAAGAAGTTTCGATAGGGTTCTGTCGTTGAAAGGAACAATGTATTATCTCGGACATGGCGGACCTGTTAATAGGTCTCAGGTGATTAAATATTATGACAAATATTTAAAAGACATTTAGACAACACGATGCTAGAGGGGGACTAAAAAGTTCTAGAATTTATTTTGAGGGCCTGTCTGCCAATCAACGAAAGTACCTATCTCAGTCCAAATAACGAACTTGAGAATGCTCTAATTCAACATCCAGTAGGCACTTTACTAAAGTGGTATGAAAAAGTTGATATGTCATTCTATCTAAAGGGTTTTCAATGTTTTTCTTATATTTTTCATCACTTGAACCCTTACTTAAGTAATAAGACCCATACTTGGGTAAGGTCAAATTCAATGCACTGTCATTAAAACTGTTTAAATACATCATGCAAATATATACCTCTAACAACAAGTCCCAGTATTCTGTTTCTTTAGCATATTTCTCGATTTCAGACAGTATAACTTCACATATTTTGACCGTTCTTTCAGAACAATCCTTGGTTAGTTCCCTTTGTCCCATATGTGTTCCAAACATGACCAGATGGGTAACTTGATAGCAATTTTCAACACTTAATCCTTCATTTTTAATATGCTTATAGATTTCAAAAGCAGCCAGTTCCCAATACCCTTTAGATAAGTCCTGTTTAAAGACATCAAGAATAAAACCTGCTTCCATTAATAAAGAATCACTAGCGAAGTAATCACGAATATCTTTAGATTCATTTAGAGTTATCGAATTAGGAACTCCCAAAAAATCGAAGATATATTTAAAGCCAAATGTTTTATTCAGCTTAAATAATTCATGATCTATTTTCTCCGAAATCGTTTTACAGGTTTGAAGATATTCCACAGGTAAATTCGATTTAACCTGATATACATAACACAATAAAGAAAATTCCATTGAGGCCTTAATAAATAAACTAAAATCATCAGGATGATATGGATTAAAATGAATACACAATTCATCTATGTATTGCTTTACGACTTCTTTTGTTTTATCCATGATTATTTTGACTATTTTTTTAATTAAGAAAGAAAGAGTACGCAGATATGATATAGAATCCCCGTACTCTTTGCTATTATTTATGAACAAATACAGCAGCACCAAAGGTCTGGATCTCTACCATCTCCGAGACTAATGTTTGGGTAATCTTTAGGATTTGCACTGTGTTTAGATATGTAATCTAAAATTGAATCGAAATCGTCAAGACCGTTGGATTTCAAAACTTTTTTTACATCGTCTGGTGAAAATTGTGTTTTTACTGACATTTTATTGAATTTTATATTATCCTACTCTATTCAAATTGGTTTTTCGGATTCCACCGTAGTAACCGGAATGCAGATGGTAGCTACTAAATCGAATACGTTGCATTAGATTACAATATAAAGTTGAAGAAATGACAGATTGAATTTTAATAAAATGTAATAAGATTCTGATTTTCAGGTATAAAGATATTTATTGTAAGTATAGAAGATGTTTCTTGCAAAAGCATTGCGCGCATTATGGTATAGTTGCCTAAATTAGGATTTTGTGCTTTTTAAGGTTATAGGTGAAACTAAAACATTTAGTATTTCAATATCAAAGGTAAAAGCAAAATAGTATATTTGGATGGATACTAAATTGAAATTTAAGACTAACCAACTACGTTTCGTTTATTATATATCATTATCATCAGGCGGTCGTCTATGGTAAGCAAAAAGTAATACATGAGCTCTAAAATCAAGACACTTAATCCCAATGAAATGCTTGACTCGTTTATGAGTTATGGCACAAAGCGAGACGATATATTTAAGAAAGATTATGAGCTGTTTTACATCGGTACGTTGCAGGGGGTAAGAGAGATTTCTAAACCACCCATTCCGCCTATCAAAGCAAAAACGCATTCATTACTTTTTTTAACCAGTGGTATACTTACAATGAAAATTGGAAGCCATACCCTAAGAATTGAGCAAAATGAATGTTTAATCATTCCTACTGGACAAGTATTTAGTTACGATATTAATGATGCTCATAAAAGCGAGGAATCAGAAGGTTTCATTTGCGGTTTCAGTGACGATTTTTTAATGGGGCAGATTGGAAGTCGGAATCTATTGAAAACTTTTGAGTTTCTAACCATTTGGGGAAATCCAAACATTAAACTAACGTCAAAGTCCGCAGCTCATTTGTCTTACGGTTTGAAAAGAATATGGAACGAATATGCAGAACATGGTTTACAAAATAAGATTGTTATTCAAGCACACCTTATTGCCTTGCTCTGTGATTTAAATATAAACTATTTGCCCCTTTCCAGACACAAAAATAAAACGGCTGTCGAATTAACGAATAGATTCAAAGAATTCCTTCACCAGAATATATATAAAACACATAAGGTTTCAGATTTTGCGAATATGCTAAATGTTACGCCCAACCACTTAAATAAAACCATTAAACTTATTACCCAAAAATCACCTTCAATCTGGGTTAGGGAAACATTAATTAATGAAGCGAAGGTCTTACTATTTCAATCAAATCTGTCTATTCAGGAAATAGCATTAGAGTTAGGAGTAGAGGATCAATCGTATTTTTCTCGATTATTCAAAAAACAAGAAGGCATAACCCCGGCTAATTATAGGAAAATGAATGATTTGTCCTAATATTAGTTCGTTTTATCCTAATAACCGACCTCTATTTAATGCTACTTTTACTCGAATATTTCGTGTGTCATAGACAACCTAATGCCATATTGAAATAACCAGACCCTTAGATATAAGATAGTACAGTGATGATTTATGTGTTCAAAACCTCTGTTAAAACAGAGGACGATGTTAAAACATTAAAAGCAAAACTCGATAATATATCTTCAATACGTACATGGGATTTCGATCTGGAGGATTGTGATAATATTTTAAGAATTGACGGCTCAAATATATCAGCAGAAGTGATAATAGACTTGTTAGGAGGTGGAAATTTTGAATGCCGGGAATTGGAATAAGTCAAAATCAAGCCTATTATAACAATCACGTTAGCACATGATATGTGTTCGAACTGAGTAAATTACTAACCCTAAGACATAGTAGTTATGGCAAAAATGAAAGCGGTGATCTGTACTAAATATGGAGCGCCCGAAGTATTAGAATTGAGAGAAGTTAAAAAGCCTGTTCCTAATAATGATGAAATATTGGTAAAGATACATGCCACTGCAGTGACTGCCAGCGATTGCGTAATTCGTGGGCTAAACGTACCAGGAGGGCATCGTTTTCCAATAAAGCAATTAATGAAATTAGGTATGCGCTTGTTTATTGGATTTAGTAAACCAAGAAACCCCATTATTGGTTTGGTGTTTTCTGGTGTAATAGAAGCAACAGGTGGTGATATTGAAACCTTCTGCAATGGGGATGAGGTTTTTGGATTTACAGGAATTAGCAGAGGTGCTTATGCAGAATATAAAAGTGTAACCTTAAAAGAAATTTCCACCGGAGAGGTATTTTTTAAACCCAAAAACGCCAGCCATGAAGAAGCGGTTGCCATTGTATATGGAGGTGCATTATCCATGTATTTTATGAGCAATACCATTCTTAATAAAGACTCTAAAATCCTAATATATGGTGCTTCCGGAGCTATTGGAACAATGGCCATTCAATTAGCTAAGCGATACAATGCTAATGTGACAGCAGTTTGCAGTTCTGGAAATTTTGATTTGGTCGCCTCCCTTGGTGCTGATAAAATGATTGATTACAAGGCAGTGGATGCTGTGAGCCAACTGGAAGAATACGATTTTATACTTGATGCCGTTGGGAAAAACAAGACCTCAAAACTTAAAATAGCCAGCAAAGAAGCGCTCACAAAGAACGGAAGCTACGCCTCTGTGGATGACGGTTTTTTAAAAATACAGAATAGTTATTTGCCAAAACTAAGAGCCCTTTTTGAAATGAAGGGTATTCGAGCGGTTATAGACAAAACATATGCATTAGAAGATATAGTCGATGCGCATAGATATGTGGAAAAAGGGCATAAAAAAGGAAATGTTATCGTTAAGATCTAAGGAAGGTCAATCCAATTAATAATGTCGTGTATAAGTGATAGTGTCTAGTGGTTTAAGCAATAAACCTGTAATGTAAAGTTCTTCAATGCTAGTTATCACTCATACACGAAACTATTGGTCTGTTTCAATAGTTCTTTATTAAACCAGATAAAATAAGTTTATCTGGAAAGGATTGGTTTATGTCTTCCAATACCTAATATCTTCATTATACATAGCATCCAAAGAAAGTTGCACCGCTCTGGCTGTATTCGCTCCAGTAGTAATGTTCGAAATAGGTTGTGTATTATTCAAAATGGAATCTCTAAAATCTATTAGAGCCTGTTTACTGGGGTCCAGGTGAGATACTTCAATAGGAATTCGATGTCCGGCTTTGTGGCTTTTAGTAGCCCCAGATACACCATCTACATCCCCAATTTCTTTTTTATAACCTTTTTCATATTGAATCCAGGCTTTGGTATAATCTAATAGTATTGTAGCTTTACTTCCATGTACTTTTATTTGATAACCGTTCATCGCGTTGCTGGTTAGACAAGTGAATTTAGCTTTTACACCACTTGGATATTCAAACAGTAAATGAATGTTATCGAAGGTTTCTCTGCCATCCTTCCAATAGTCAATACCACCAGTCCCCATAATTTTTTTAGGGTTTTCACCAAGTACCCAATGCACAAAATCAATTTGATGAGAGCAAAGTTCTGCGGCCAGACCACCCGAATATTCTCGATACATTCGCCAGTTTATGGCGCGTTCTAAAGCAGGATCGGGAACACGTCGTCTCCAGTTTCCGTTTCTGTTCCACTGGCATTCGAAAGCAGTTATTTTACCAATTTCGCCAGCTTTTATAAGATCTACAACATGTTTATAAAGCCGTGAACTATGATATTGATGGCCAGTTTGAAAAATGGTCTTTGAATACGAAGCCTTTTCTAGCAAAACATTAATTCCCTTAAAACCTTTAGCCATAGTTTTTTCACAATAAATATGTTTTCCAGCATCGAGAGCATCCAAAGCAATGGAGGCATGAGTGTTAAAAGGTGTGCTTATAAGTACCGCATCAATGTTTTTGTTATCTAATAGGCGCTTATAGTTACTGTAAGCTTTTGCTTTATTTCCAGTCTTAGAAACCCCTTGCTCTAAACGAAACGGAATCGTGTCGCAGACAGCAGCAACATTAACACCTTCTACATTCTTTAATACTGGAATTAACCCGGAACCTCGGTTACCAGATCCGATAATTCCAATGTTAATCATGTTATTAGAGTTAAAGGTCTTTGAGATAGCTCCCAAAGTTGATGTTCCTGCTACAATTCCGGCAGAAGCCAGGCCGCTTTTCGAAATAAATTCTCTTCTTTTCATGACGTATATTTCTAATTTATACAGGCTTTATTTCCCAACCAGGTTCATATGTTCTGGACCACAATTTCATGGCATCACGATCGTAAATTCTACCTGTTATTTCATCAACTTCAAATGATTTGTTAATTCTCGAACCAATATTCGCATAATGGGTAAGCATTTGGCTAACAACACCTTGTTCTATTGGTGAAGTTAAGGATTCTTTTCCTCTTATCGCTTGAAAAAAGTTTACACAATGTCTGGTAGAAAGGTTGCCACCACCACCCAAAGCGACTCCGTCTTCACCACCCTGTAAGGATTTTTTTCTTAAAACTTTACCTGTTAAGTCGTATAATCGATAGCCTCCCCTGTCAATAAATACAGAGCCTTTAGAGCCGTAAATCAAGGTGCCTCGCCCAGCGCCAAACTTACTCAATCCATTTCGGCTTTGTCCATCCCACTGTATGGTCTTGTCATTAGAGAACTTAAATTTAGCTAGCATGCTATCGTACATCTCCCAGCCATCATTTTTATAGTGAAACTTTCCAGAATATACCTCGACGTGCTCCGGGTATTTCACATCTAATGCCCAGCGTGCAATATCTAATTCATGAGTGGCGTTGTTACCTGTTTCTCCAGTGCCGTAATCCCACCCGTACCAGTGCCAGTTGTAGTTCCAGGTGTCATGCATATAATCCTTTCGAGGGGCAGGACCCTGAAAAAGTTCCCAATCCAACCCTTCTGGAGGAGCAGCCTTTACAGGTACTGGGACTTTGCCTCTAGAATTGGCATAAAAGGCAATGGCATTGTAAGTGTCACCTATAATACCGTTGTGAATATCATTTATAATTTCAGAAGATTCAAGAGATGAACGTTGTTGATTCCCCATTTGAATGAGTTTATTGTATTTTTTCTGATAAGCAACAAGCAATTCACCCTCTTTGGGATTGTGGCTACATGGTTTTTCCAGATATACGTGCTTGTCAGCCTGTACTGCCATACAAGCTCCTGGAGCATGCCAGTGATCTGGGGTAGCCATAAAAACGGCATCTACTTTTTTGTCATCTAAAATAACCCTAATATCATTTTCTAGCTGGGCCTTATGGTCCATCACTTTAGAGAATTTTTGAGAAGCTTTTTCACGCTGGCTTGTCATAACATCGCATAAATACATGAGCTCAATGTTATTTTTTTTATCTGAAATAGCCTCTATAAAGCCTCCTAATCGTCTTCCCAGACCTTGAACGGCTACATGAATTCTGTCATTTGCACCAAGTATTCGTGAATAACTTTTGGCAGAGGCACTAGTAAGACCTCCTGTTAAGGTTACCCCAAGGGCTCCTGCCGATGCTTTTTTTATAAAATCTCTTCTATTTGAACGCATTCCCTGTAATTTTTTTAGTTAAACTCTCTAATTTTTATACTTCTGTAGTGTACCGTATCTCCATGATCCTGAAGTAAGATGTGTCCGGATGGCCATTGTCCAAACTCCGGCCATTTTTTATATTTACTGTAGGCTACTAAAGCTCTAAACATTTGTGAAGACCGATCATACGCGATAACCTTTTCATTATTAAGCCAATGTTCTACGAGCGAACCTTTAGCAACGACTCTCGCTTTATTCCAGTTACCAATGCCTTTAAATTGTTTACTTCTTCCAACTATAGATAAGTTCTCGGCTGTGATTAAATCGTAAAGAGACCCAATAGTTCGGTTGCCATTAACACCAGCTTTTGCATCAGGGTGGTTCTTATCATCTAATATTTGAAATTCACATCCAATTGCAGAACCAGATCCCTTGTTGAGTTCGGCATCTACAAAATATTTAATACCACTATTGGCGCCTTCAGTAATTTTAAACTCCAGTTCCAATTCGAAACTGCTAAAAAGCTTTTCTGTAATAATATCTCCCGGTCCGGTAGATTCACCACCGTCGGTTGCCACAACAGTTAAGTTACCATCTTTTATCTCCCAACCGGATTTTGGAAAATGATCTAATTTTGCACCTCGCCATCCGTTAGAAGTTTTACCATCCCATAGTAAGCGCCATCCGTTATTCACCTCGTGTTGACTTAGTGAGTTAATGAGATAACTCATTTGCTTAGCCTCTGGGTCTGAAGACCAACGGGCTTCTTCGAGGTTGGTGGTTTTAATTTTTAAATTTTTCCACCTAATTTCTTTTCCAGCACGGCTTTTATCAGACTGGATGAAGTGTACCTGCAGTCCAATAAACCCGGAAGACGTAAGATCATCAACCAAATTAGCACATTGCACACCATTTATCCAGGTTTTTATAGAAGATCCAATGGCTTCAATACGGCATGAGTTCCACCTTCCATTATTAAAAGCGTTTCGCCCTTTGTTGTTCAAAGAAAGGGGATACATCCATCCTCGTCGCCCTTCATCAAATATACCTCCACTAAAAGCACGAGTTGACGGGTCTAGCTCAAATTGATAACCATGAACACGTCCATTTCTGTAGTCCTTGAAACTATTTGACCTGAACTGAACGCCTGAATTTAGAGACGGATCCAATAATACATCAAATTCCAAAATAAAGTCACCATATTCCTTTTCTGTGCAAAGAAAACTATTCGGAGTGTTCATCTTTGAGATGCCAATAATCGCCCCATTTTCAACTTTATAGGTGGCTTTTCCATTTAATTGTTTCCAACCCTTGAGGTTCTTACCATTAAAAAGCGATACCCAACCATCGTTTTTAGATTGAGAATTAACGGTAAAACTTGTAAGGCAAATTGTAAGAATGTATAAAGAAAGTAGTAGGCTTAATCGTGGTGGTGTCATAATAGTTATAAATTTCGTGTACGTACACAAATTACGAATAATTAAGAAGAAAATCCAAAAATTAAATACATAATAATAATGGACATAAAAAATATCTAGACGAAAACGATTGCGCCGTAAGTAATTTACTGTCAGGCTCTTTTTTTCATGAAAATGTCATATTTGTTGGTATAAACTCGTAGTTTGACGATAGTTTTAATGATTTTAAGAATATATTAGTAAATGTTAATATCAATTAATCCAGCTATGAGTAATACTTTTTTAGAAATTCCAGATGCCTATAAAATCAAGACTCCCCTAAACCAAAAGAATTATTTGGTTTCAGGTAAATTAAAAGAATGGGAAGGGGATACAGCTGAAGTATATTCAACCATTTCTTCTACCGAAGATTACAAACCAACACTATTGGGGAAAATTCCTCAGCTTACAGAAAAGGAGGCTTTGGAATCTTTGGATTCTGCCTTGGCGGCTTATGATAAAGGTCAGGGGTTATGGCCTACAATGCGGGTGATAGATCGAATTGCCTGTATGGAAGAGTTTGTCGAACAAATAAAATCCAAACGAGAGGACGTTGTAAAACTTCTAATGTGGGAGATTGGAAAAAATCTTCCCGATTCAGAAAAAGAATTTGACCGAACAATAGATTATATATATGATACTATTGAAGCTTATAAACAAATCGATAGAGATTCGGCTAAGTTTGAGAAGAATGATGGTGTATACGCCCATATTCGTAGAGGACCACTAGGAGTGGTGCTATGTTTAGGGCCATATAACTATCCATTAAATGAAACATTTACATTATTAATACCGGCATTAATAATGGGTAATACGGTGATTTTTAAGCCTGCTAAACTAGGGGTTCTGTTAATTTCACCGTTGTTAGAAGCTTTTCAAAATAGTTTCCCGGAAGGTGTTGTCAATGTTATCTATGGTAGGGGGCGTGTATTGGCAACCCCAATTATGCAATCCGGTAAAATCGATGTGCTGGCATTGATAGGGAACAGTAAATCTGCCAATGCTATTCAAAACAACCACCCTAAAAAAAATAGATTACGCTTGGTTCTGGGATTGGAAGCTAAAAATCCAGCCATTATTTTACCAGATGCCGATTTAGATTTAGCCGTAAATGAATGCATCGCCGGTACCCTGTCGTTCAATGGGCAGCGCTGTACCGCATTAAAAGTGCTATATGTGCATGAATCTGTTGTAGATGAATTTAATAGGCGATATTCGAAAAAGGTTGATGCTCTCAAGTTTGGAAATCCCTGGGATTCTGGAGTCAAATTAACACCACTTCCCGAAGTAGATAAACCATCATATATTCAGGAATTAATAGATGATGCTTTAGAAAAGGGAGCTCAAATATTGAATGAAAAAGGAGGACAAACCAATGAAAACTTTATCTTTCCAGCTGTGTTATATCCAGTTAGTAAGAATATGCGGGTATTTCAGGAAGAGCAATTTGGACCAGTGGTACCGATTGTGCCATTTAAAGAGATAGAAGAACCTTTAGATGACATGGCAGCGTCAAATTACGGACAACAAGTGAGTCTGTTTGGAAAGAACATCAATACCTTATCTCCGCTTATTGATTCTTTGGTAAATCTGGTTTGTAGAGTTAATCTGAATAGTTCTTGCCAGCGAGGTCCCGATGTATATCCTTTTACAGGAAGAAAAGATTCTGCATTTAGTACATTAAGCGTCCATGATGCACTACGTTCTTTTTCTATAAGAACTTTTGTAGCATCCAAGGATAATGAATATAACAATGCTATTCTAAATAAATTGTTAGAGAATAAAACCTCTAATTTTATTAGTACAGACTATATTTTATAAAAGAATGGTTGCTTAAAAAGTTTAGCTGTTCTTAAAAGGTATAAACAGTGCAATTTTTTTCAGTGAAAAAAACTGCACTGCTTTTTTTGTATATCCTATTATCTTTGGTTATTTTATGACCTTATTTGAGTCACTTTATGGCTTATCGTTAGTTATTCGATGGCCTATATTATAAAAAGAAATAATAATTTAAAATTAAGAGACGTAAATGAAATTATCAAAGTATGTATTAGGAGCCTTTTTTTCTTTTGTAATGCTAATAGCCTGTGGCGGAAAAGAAGAAAAAAAGAAAGAAGGATTTAGTTATGATACTAAGGAAGAAACAACCAACAAAAAAAACAAGGAAGAAACAAGTGGTATTACAGAGGTGGTGATAACGGGTAACGATTTAATGCAGTTTGATAAAACCCAAATTAAGGTAAAAGCAGGAGAGAAAGTTAAACTTACTTTACGACATAAAGGAAAACTGGATATAAATGTTATGGGGCATAATGTTGTGATTCTTAAACAGGGAGTTGATGTAACCACCTTTGCAGGAAAAGCAGCTACCGCAAGAGATAATGAGTATATTCCTAAAGACTCAGAGGACGCTGTTGTTGCCTATACCAAAACTATTGGTGGGGGACAAACAACATCTATTGAGTTTGATGCTCCCGAAGCCGGAACTTACGACTTTATCTGTAGTTTTCCTGGACATTACGGGATGATGAAGGGCAAATTCATCGTGGAATAATTTGCAGTCCTAAATTTTTCAGATTAAACAGAATAAAACTTATTTGTTCATTAAAGCTTGTCGTTTCGCGTTTTAGAAATTGGACGTTTCTCGATAAGCTTTAATAACAGCTAATTCTCCTTTTTTACCTTTAAGGGAGTTCCCATGTTCCATACCAAGCACCCCGGTATAGCCTTTATCATGGATATGCTTAAAGATGTTTGTATAATTAATTTCTCCTGTAGAGGGCTCTTTTCTACCCGGATTATCCCCAATTTGAAAGTAGGCTATTTCGTCCCATGTAAAGTCTATGTTATTCATAAGGTTTCCTTCGGTTTTTTGAAGGTGATAGATGTCGAATAATAGTTTACACGCCGGACTATTAACAGCCTTGCATATCATATAGGTTTGGTCAGACCGTTGTAGGTATAAATCTGGGGAGTCTGATAAAGGCTCTAAAACCATAGTAAGTCCATGAGGTTCAAGTATGTCGGCTCCACGACGTAGTGCTTCAATAACATTAGTATCTTGAACACCAATTGGAAGCCTTCTTTGAAACCCTCCCGGAACAACGGTTAGCCATTTGGCATTAACACGCTTGGCCACATCGATGGCTTTTCTGCATCCATCTAAAAAAATATCAATGTACTCTTGCTTGCCGGCAGCCAAAGTATTGTTTAAGTTGCCTCCTTTTTGAATAACAAAGACCCCCATGAACATGTTTCTCTTTGCAAGTGTTTCCCCTATTTTAGTTTGAAGAGATACATCCCTTGTCATCATATTGTTATCTTCGAAAGCCGTAAATCCCTGATCGGCCATATAATTGATCTGATCAATAGGGTTTTTTCCAGCATGATGTTTGAACATGCCCAGATGTGGAGCAAAATTCATTTTAAACTTTTGCGAAGTAGATGAATTGTCGAAGGCCTCTTTAGACATGGCGTTTATCCCCGATAAACCAACTCCAACAGTTGAAGCTGCAAACGTACTTTTTTTTATGAATGATCGTCTTTTCATAACTTAAATAAAATTAGTTTTTCCAGGAGTAGGAATAGGGTAATTTCCATTTTCATCACAAGTTGTTGGGGGGATACTTTCCCAGGACAACGTATCTTCATCTGGAACAATTTGATAATTGGAATTCATAGCCTGCTCCCAGGTAATTTGTTTTCCTGAATAGGTAGCCATACGTCCTAAAATAGCGCTCATCGTACTTTTAGCTCCGTAATCCCCATTATTAATGTAGGCTCCAGTTCTTATGGCTTTAAATAATTGATCGTGCTCCGTTTGATATGGACTAGGGTTGTTTTCGCGATTATGATCATAGATCACATGATTTTTACGGGACGTTAACACGGCATGCCCCGAACCAGACAGAGACGCTGTACCATTGGTACCTTGAAATATCTCGGCAACTCGTGTTAGGCAGTTACGTTGATGCCGACACTGACTAGAAATTACAGCACCACCTGGATATTCGAATTCGACAAAATGATGATCGAATATTTCCCCATGGTCTTTTCCTGTTCTAACCTGTCGACCTCCCATACCTTGTGCCTTTAAAGGGAATTCACCAATAAACCAGTTGGCCACATCGATGTTGTGAATGTGCTGCTCTAAAATATGGTCACCACAAATCCAATTAAAGTAATACCAGTTGCGCATTTGGTAGGTCATTTCAGACCAGGATTCCTGACGAGGTTTTACCCAAACACCACCACTATTCCAGTACACTTGTCCGGAAATAATATCTCCAATAGCTCCTTTTTTAATCGTTTCATAAGCTTCTAAATAGCTTCTTTGATAACGTCTTTGAAGTCCAACTACGACATTGAGCTTTTTTTCTTTGGCCATTTTTGCAGCTGCTAAAACCTTTTTTACGCCAACAACATCTGTAGCGACCGGCTTTTCCATAAAGACATGTTTGCCTTGGCTAATGGCATATTCAAAGTGTTGCGGCCTAAATCCGGGAGGTGTAGTTAGAATAACCACATCCGCTTCATCAATAGCTTTTTTGTAAGAACCAAAACCAATAAATTGTTTCGTAGCAGGAACATCTATTCTGCTGGTATCGAATATTTTGGACAGACTTGTGAGCGATTTGTCCAGTCGATCTTTAAATGCATCCGACATCGCTACGAGTTTTACATCCTTATCCGCTTTTAGTGCTTGCACAACAGCACCGGTACCACGGCCGCCGCAACCTATAACGGCGAGTTTTAATGTTGATTTTGTAGATGCCATCAATAATGAAGGAGCCAATAAGACACCTCCTGCAATGAGTGATGAGTCTTTTACAAAATGCCGTCTTGATACTTTTTTATTGTTTTTCATAATGCCGTAAGCTAAATTCCGAAGTCTTCAATGGCATCCAGCCAATATGTTTTAATGTCCTTTTCTGAAGGCTGTATTTTTGGTCTTACAATGCGAAAACCAACAAACGATGCATCAGTTAACCACCAGTTGCTTTTCGGTATTTGTGGGTCTCGTTGTTTCCATTCTTGTTTAGAGGCTTGTCTTGATGTACAACATAATTTATCAACTGTATCTTTCCACGAACCACCCCTCACAACCCTTGGATAGAGCGTAGTAGGGAAATTAACAGGGTTTTTTTTAGGGGCATTTTTATAGTACGATAGGCTGTACTGATCGTATACCCATTCCGATACATTTCCCAACACATCATATATCCCTAAGGCATTGGGCTGTTTTTCTCCTATTTCCTGATATTTATCCGGGCTGTTTTCATGGTACCATGCCATATTTTTAAGATTTGCAACCTTATCGGTTTGGCCTTTTTTACAAACATATTCCCATTCGGCTTCAGTAGGTAGCCGATAAAAAATCCCGGTTTTAGATGTTAACCACTTGCAATACATAATAGCAGCGTATTGTGTCATGTTAATAGCTGGAAAGTTATCTTTGCCCATACCAAAACTCATATCGACATAGGGTGCGGTAGCACCAGACACTGCATCTATACCTAAGGTTTTAAGCTCGGTTTTTTTAATAAACTGATCTGGGCCAAATTTGCCAAAGACAAAAGCATCATATTCTTGCCAGGTAATTTCATACTTGCCAATCCAAAAATCGTCTATGTCTACCTCATGATTAGGTTTTTCATCTGCATGTCGTTTGGGATTGTTAGAACCCATTAAGAACGTTCCGCCTGGTACAGCGACCATTTTTATAGATAGGTTTGGAGTTTCAAGATTTTGGGTGTAATCTTTAAATTCCTGTGCTTCGGTATGTGATACAAGAAAATAAATGATTAACAATGTGGCGTATTTTAAAAATAACATGAGATTTCAAGAGGCTTATAATTCTAAAATTTCAATATTTTTAAACGCTACAGGATGACTTTCACTTTGCAAAGAAATATAGCCCGCTTTTAAAGGGTCTCCCTGTTTGTTTTTCCAGTATGTTTCATTGTAATCAACCTCGCCACCTATCTGTGGTTTGGTATAGCTAAACACGAGGTTGTCATTAATAAAATGTTTAATAATGGAATCTTGTCTCACTTCGATTTCAAGTTTAACCCATTGATCGCCATGATATGTTTTTGACGATGATTCAAAGCAGTGATCTGTTGCAATTTTGCTGTCTAAAACCACATGAGTTCCTGGTGTACATAGATTCGCTGTGGGACGCTCGCCAGTACCTAATCCCCCTAAAAGTTGAACTTCTATAGAAACAGGGAAATTTTGATCTAATCCAATATTTTTGGGATCTTCACAATGAATCATAACACCACTATTAGCTGTAGCCCATGATGGACCATCACCCAACTGTTTTCCGGTGAAACGATATTGTAAACGTAACCTGTAACTAGAAAATGGTTCCTTATAATAGATATGACCAAAGGTAGCGTTGAATGTATCATTATACTGATCGTAATTAACTTTAATACAACCATCTTGAGCAATAAACGTGTTTTTAAAATTTGTTCCGGCAGGATGACCTTTAATTTTTACGATCCAGTCATTTAAGTCTTTACCATTGAAAATGGGAGTCCATTTTTCAATAGGTTCGGCAATTTCGGTGGTTTCGGTTTTTTTCTGACCCGCCTTCTCTTTGCATGAAACAATAGGTAGTACGATTATTAGGCAAATTAAGTATAAATATATTTTCATGATGTTATAAATGTTATAGAGACCAAGCTTTTCCTTTTGTAGATTCCTCTACCGAGACACAACCTATTTGAGCTCCCGGAATTGGGTCGTAGGCCAAAAACTGTTCTCCAATTTGTTCACTATTTCTAAACGCCCATACAGAGGTGTCTCTTAAGGATACAAGAGTCGTGTAAATTATGGCATCTGCGCTACTGCTTTCTTTTTCTTTTTCATATTCTACTTCGTAAGCCATCCGTTCCTGCTTTGAAAGCCTTAAATATTTAGCCAGAAGGGCGTTGTAATCTTCATGTTTTAGAGCAGAGACACCATCTTCGGGAATGTTTAGAGCTTCTATAACGGTTGTGATACCTTTACTGAATTTGCTCTTCTTTTTGTTATCGTAAGTGGTGTCTACCAACAGATCAATAAATTCTGGAACATTTACATCTAAAGCCCCAGGTGTGGTTTTAGTTTTAGGAAGCATAATATCTATTAGATGTCTTAGAACAATACCCTCGTCTATTGACAAAAATTTAGGTGTCCATAGTTTTACTTCGGTTTTACAACTATGAAGTAAGCCGATCATACTGGATGAAGTAATGGTGTACCCAAGTGTAAGCCCCAATCCTTTTAATGCATCTCTTCTATTCATGATTCTAAACTTTTAAATTGTTTTGCGGCATGATTGGCTGCTCTTGCCGTTATAGCCATGTAGGTAAGTGATGGATTTTGACATCCCGAAGACGTCATACAAGCACCATCTGTGACATAGACATTGGGAACTGTATGTACTTGATTGTACTTATTTAGAATGGACGTTTTAGGATCTCTTCCCATTCTGGCTGTTCCCATTTCGTGAATGCCAATACCAGGGGCAGCACGTTTATCAATTGTTTGAATGTCCTTAAAGCCTGCTTTTTCTAACATAATCGCAGCTTGTAGAATCATATCTTCCCGCATTTTGAGTTCGTTATCTTTCCACTCGGCATCGAAAGTTATGGTTGGCAGTCCCCATTCGTCCAATTTATCGTAATCAAGCGTCATTTTGTTATCGTGATTTGGTAAACACTCTCCAAATCCACCCAGCCCCATTCGCCAAGCTCCGGGTTCTAAGATGTTGTCTTTAAATTCTGGGCCATAACCCATTTCTGCAACATGTTCAAATATAGCTTTACGACTTGCACCACCTTGATATCCGTAGCCTCTAAGGAAGTCTTTTTTATAGGTTTTATGATCTCCCAGATTTCTAAATCTTGGAATATAAATACCATTGGGACGTCGTCCTTTATAGTATTTATCGCGAAATCCGTCAAATGTTCCAGATGCTCCAGCTCCCAAATGATGGTCCATAATATTATGGCCTAGCTCTCCAGAATCGTTACCCAATCCGTTTGGAAATCTTTCAGACTTAGATTGCAGGAGTATGGAAGCCGATGCCATTGAAGATGCACAGCAAAAAATAACACTGGCATTAAATACAAGAGCTTCTTTTGTTTCAGTGTCGATTACTTTTACACTGGTTGCCTTTTTTAGAGCGTCATCATATATTATTTCATGGACAATAGAATGGGGTCTAATCGTCATATTTCCGGTTCGTTCTGCAGCGGGTAAGGTTGATGACAGACTACTAAAATATCCTCCAAAAGGACAACCTCTCATACATCTGGCTCTAAACTGACATTGGCTTCTACCGTCATAGTTTTTAGTCCCTGTGATGTTTGCAGAACGCCCAATAGTAAGGAGGCGATCATCAAAATGTTCCAAAAGGCTATGTTTTAAATGTTTTTCTACACAGTTAAGTTCCATTGGAGGTGTAAAAATTCCGTCAGGCAGTTGCGGAAGCCCTAGCTTTTCACCGCTTACACCAATATAGGATTCGACATAGTCGTACCAGGGCGAAATATCCTTATAGCGAATGGGCCAATCCACACCATGGCCATCTTTTTTATTGGCTTCAAAATCTAAGTCACTCAATCTGTAACTTTGTCTTCCCCAGGTAATTGAACGACCACCTACATGATATCCACGCATCCAGTCGAAACGCTTTGTTTCATTGTAAGGATGTTTAAGGTCGTTAACAAACCAATGCTTGTGCTCTGCTTTGGTTGTGTAGCCGGTTCTATTTTGTTTCAATTGCTGTGCTTTTTCTTCGGTCGATATGGCTCCCTTGAATTTAAAGTCCCAGGGATCCAAATGCATAGTGGGATAATCCTCTATATGTTTAACCATGGGGCCTCTTTCAAGGACCAGTGTTTTTAATCCATGCTCACAGAGCTCTTTGGCAGCCCAACCCCCCGAAATTCCGGTACCTATTACTATAGCATCATAAGTATCTGTCATATTGAATGTTTATTATAGGGTCCAGGCCCGTCCATTGGTGGCCTCTTCTACCGGAATACATGCTTGATAAGATCCTGGTATAGGATCGTAAATTAAAACCTCTTTGCCTACCTTTTCTGAGGTGAAGTAACCGAGCAACGTATAAGATCTAACGGATATTAAAAACTTATACAAGGCGTAATTTTCTTTTTCAGAAGTATTAATCTTCTCCACAGGCCGACGCTGGTCTCTTAATATATTTTTTGTTTCTTCTTCCGGAATATTAAAGTAGGACGCCAAAGATTTTTCAAAATCCTCCTTTTTACCTTCTAATACGGGCGAGCCAAACTTCTGAATAAATATATTTGCTCCCTGCTTAAAAAGTTCCTGGTTTTGTGTTTTCTCAATATCGTGATACATCATGTCGATAAATTGAGGAATATTAACATCGAGCGCTCCAGGGGTATCGGAAGTTGGTAAAATAACATCCACTAAATGGGTTACGATATGTTTCTCTTCTTTAGAGAAGAATAATGGTGTCCAGGTTTCTTTTTCGGCATTACAGGATGCCAGTACATTTAAAATGGTGGGTGTAGCCACTGTGTAGCCGAGCCCCATTGTTATATTTTTTAATGCAGTTCTTCTATCCATGGTTTTAGCTCTTTTTATACTTTTTAAATTCTTCTGCCGCATGATTGGCAGCACGGGCTGTCAATGCCATATAAGTTAGTGATGGATTTTGACAGGCCGAGGACGTCATACATGCGCCATCGGTAACATAAACATTTGGTACAGCATGCATTTGGTTGTGTTTATTTAAGATCGATGTTTCAGGATGGTGTCCCATTCTTGCGGTACCCATTTCATGAATACAGGCGCCCGGCACTGCTTTTCCCAAATGGCCAACAACATTTTTATAGCCCGCTGCTTTAAGCATGGCAACCGCTTGATCTCTCATGTCTTCGCGCATCTTTAACTCATTGTCTTTAAATTCGGCGTCTAAATCTAAAGTTGGTAAACCCCACTCATCCAGTACGTCATAATTTAATGAGACCTTATTCTCATGGTAAGGTAGACATTCACCAAAACCACTCATGCCTACGCGCCATGGCCCGGGTTTTAGTAACTCGTCCTTTAGATCCTTTCCAAAACTCAATTCAGATACAGCACGTCTCCAATTTGTTCTGCTGGCTCCTCCTTGGTAACCATAGCCACGAATAAAATCTTTTTGCTTGGTTTTATCATTTAAGTTTCTAAATCTAGGGATGTAAAACCCGTTAGGTTTTCTTCCTTTATAATAGTTATCATCAAATCCATCAACTTCAGCAGATGCACCCACAGCATAATGATGATCCATAAGATTGTGTCCCAGTTCCCCACTGTCATTCCCCAGTCCATTTGGGAATCTTTTAGATTTCGATTGTAATAAAATGGATGTTGTTCCTAATGTTGAGGCACAACAAAATATAATGGAGGCTTTAAAAAAGTGTTTTTCTTTAGTTTCAGAGTCTATAACCTTTACGCCACTAGCTAATCCTGTGGATTCATCATAGACAATTTCATGAGCAATTGAATTAGGTCTAAGTGTCATATTACCAGTTCTTTCTGCAGACGGTAACGTACACGAGTTACTGCTAAAATAACCTCCAAAAGGGCAACCTCGCATACACCGGTTTCTATATTGACAATTAGATCTTCCTTCGTGCGTGGCATTACCCGTTAAGTGCGCAACTCTTCCTGGGGTTAATACACGCTCATCTTCAAATTTGGTATTTACCGTTTCCTGTAAATCCTTTTCAACACAATTTAACTCCATTGGATCTGATAGTTTTCCATCGGGTAACTGAGAAAGTCCCAGGTTTTCACCAGAAACACCAATGTATGCTTCTACCTTATCGTACCATGGAGCAATATCATTATAACGAATAGGCCAATCGACACCATGTCCATCTTTTTTATTCGCTTCAAAATCTAAATCACTTAATCTGTAACTATGTTTTCCCCACATAATAGAGCGTCCTCCAACATGATAACCTCGAATCCATAAGTAGTCTTTCACCTCATTATAAGGATGTTTTAGATCATCTACAAACCAATGCTTTGTACTTGGCCCGGTAAGACCTCCTCCCCACAGTTTGCTCTGTTGCTTCTGATTTTTATTCGCGTCTTCAGTTTGTTTTCCTCTGTGTTTAAAATCCCAGGGATCCATATTCATGGTAGGGTAGTCTTCAATGTGTTTTACCATGCGCCCCCTTTCAAGAACCAGTGTTTTCAATCCGTTTTCACAAAGTTCTTTGGCGGCCCAGCCCCCACTTATACCGGTACCAATAACAATGGCATCGTAAGATGAGGTGTTTTTAGAAGTTGTTTTAGTTTCGTCTTTACTCATTAATTTTAAAATTAAATGCAAGAATAATTTAGTAAATTTAGCTGATGTATTGATAATTTCATAATTACAGGTGTGAAAACCTGATAAAAACTCAGTTTAATTTTTATTTATTGGAAAATTAATTAATTTGCGTGATAATAGTGTTTAAATTATTTCAATGAAGTTTGGTATACAAGAGATACAACCTTATGAAGCTGCCGATGGAATTATCTATCACGCCGATACTTGTTTACCTTTAATAGATGCTTTCAAACGTAAGAAGTTGAAATTTAAAGCTCTCGCCCGTCATACATATCCTGGAGATAGACTGGATGATAATACCCTGGGATTGAATAGTATTGGGTATTGGGATGCTAATGAACCTCAGGATTGGGGGTTAGATTGGCACAGAAATGAAGGGATTGAGTTTCATTTTTTAGAGTCAGGATCTATGCCTTATGCTCAGGAGAATAAAGAAATTATGTTAACCCCAAATCATTTAACAATAACGCGTCCATGGGAAGCTCATAAAGTGGGGGATCCCAATATTGGAATGGGAAAATTGTATTGGGTGATTATAGATCTGGGAGTTCGCAGGCCACATCAAGATTGGGTATGGCCAGAATGGATAACCTTAACACCTTCAGATTTAACAAGGCTTACAACGATTCTTAGGCAAAATGAGAAATCCATTATAAAAACAGATAAGCGTTTTAGAGATTGTTTCATAAGGATAAATAAAACGATTAATACTGATGAAAATGGAAGTAATGCTTCCCGGATAAGGCTGTTAATAAATTATCTGCTAATTTTATTACTTGATATCTTAAACACCGATGATATTGTTTTAAATGAATCGCTAACAGATAGTTCCAGAAGTGTTCGATTCTTTTTAAAGGAGTTGGAAAAAAATCTTTCAGAACATTGGACAATTGAATTAATGGCGCAATCTGCGGGGGTGGGATTAACAAGGTTTACACATCATTGTAGGCGATTAACCAATTTAACGCCCATGCGTTATTTAACCATGAAACGCCTAGAAATGTCCAAAGGAATTCTTATTAAAAATCCGAACATAACCATTGCGGAAGTCGCCTATACGTGCGGGTTTACAACAAGTCAGTATTTTGCAACGGTGTTTAAAAAGCATGAGAAATGTTCGCCAAATGAGTATCGGTTAAAGCACTTAGTTGCCGACGACTTATCACCAACCTGATTTTTGGATTACCCCCTAAAGTTGTTTAAATTCTTTCACTGAATAAAAATACACAGATTTCCGAATTCAAATGTGTATTTTCACGTAACTAACTTGAAAATAAGTATACTAAACGTTCTTTTATGAAACGAAGAGATTTTGTTATGAAAGCAGCTTTCGCTGGTACTGCATTATCCCTAATGGGGATCTATGGATGTAAGAATTCCAATAAAAAAGAGGCATTACCCGAACAAGCTGTTTCCAATTCGCAGCCCCTATTTTTTAAATTATCCTTGGCACAATGGTCATTGCATCGTGCTTTGTTTGGAAGAAAAATGGACCATTTAGACTTTGCAGCGAAGTCCAGAGGCTTTGGCTTAGAAGGTCTGGAATATGTAAATGGCTTTTTTAAAGATAAGGCTAAAGATTTCAACTATCTCAAAGAGATGAACATGAGGGCAGATTCTGAAGGTCAACAAAACGTCTTGATTATGATTGATGGTGAAGGCAATCTTGCAAATCCAGATGAAAAGGAAAGACTAAAGGCTATTGAGAATCACTATAAATGGGTAGAAGCAGCTCAGTTTTTAGGCTGTCATGCTATTCGTGTTAATTTGGCTGGAGGTGTTGATAAGGATGAGGCTGTTAAAGCCAGTATAGATTCTTTAGATAAGTTATCTACATTTGCAAAAGGCTCAAATATCAATGTTCTTATTGAAAATCATGGAGGCTTTTCTTCTAATGGAGCATGGATGACTAAAGTGTTTTCACAAGTTCAAAATGATAACTGTGGGACTTTACCCGATTTTGGAAATTTCTGTATAGAAAAAAATAAAGATGGCACCTGTCTTGAAGAATATGACAGGTATCAAGGCATGAAGGAACTTCTACCTTTTGCCAAAGCCGTGAGTGCTAAGTCTTATAACTTTAACGAAAAAGGTGATGATAAGCTTATAGATTACGCTAGAATAATGAAACTGGTTAAAGCATCTGGTTACACAGGTTTTATTGGTGTTGAGTATGAAGGTGATGAAGCACCTGAAGAAAAGGGCATCGAACTTACCAGAGACTTATTGATTCGAGTTGGAAAACAACTTTCTTAAAAAAAACTAAAAAACTAAATATATAATGGGACAGATTAATAAAAATCGTTTGTTCATAGCGGCGTGCATTTCCTTAATTGTGACGGCTATGACATTCGCAATTAGAGCTGGTATTCTTGGCCAGTTGGGAACGGACTTCGCGTTGAGCGACACAGAACTTGGGTTTGTGAATAGTATGGCATTTTTGGGATTCCCGGTGGCCACAGTTTTTGGAGGGCTTCTTTACAATTCTGTTGGAGCCAGAACATTAATGATTATTGCCTTTATATCCCACCTACTGGGATTGGTGCTTACTATTTTTGCAGGAGGCTTCTGGACACTTTTAATTTCAACCTTTTTTATCGGTTTTGCTAATGGTTCTGTTGAAGCGGCCTGTAATCCGTTAGTTGCAGATATGTACACGCAGAACAGAACAACCATGCTTAATAAGTTTCATGTTTGGTTCCCTGGGGGTATCGTAATAGGTGCTTTGGTTTCTAAATTTATGACAGATTTTGGTTTAGGGTGGAAATTGCAAATCGCTATTATGATCATTCCAACAATAATCTATGGCGTTTTGTTTTTAGGTCAAAAATTTCCAAAAAACGAGAATATGGTAGCCGATACCAAAGTAAATATAAAAAGCTTATTGTCACCATTATTTATTTTCATGTTGGTGTGCATGACGCTTACAGCTACGACAGAATTAGGAACACAGCAATGGGTTGAAAAGATTCTTGGGAGTACAGGAGCAAATCCTATGCTTATTCTGGCTATGGTAACCGGATTAATGGCTGTTGGCCGATATTTTGCAGGGCCTATAATTCATAGATTAAATCCTCCGGGGGTATTATTAGTGTCGTCTATTATTGCTGCGGTAGCTATATACCTTATGAGTTCCGCAACAGGGGGCATGGTGTATGTCGCTGCTATACTATTTGCTATTGGAGTGTGCTATTTCTGGCCAACTATGATTGGTTTTATTAGCGAATATGCTCCAAAAACAGGTGCTTTAGGAATGTCTTTAATTGGTGGAGCCGGTATGCTTGCAACAAGTATCTGGCAACCCGTAATAGGGTCATGGTTGGATAAAGCTAAAGCTGCGGCTGTCGAATCGGGAGCAACAGTAGAAGTTGCAGAATTAATGGCAGGGCAGAAAACCTTAAGTAATATTGCGATTTTTCCAATGGTTCTAGTGGTGCTTTTTGGAATATTATACACGCAACGCAAAAAGTTAGAAGCAAAAAGAGTTTAATAAAAAAATACCATTGTAATTAAAAAAATATAGAAAACAATTGTAAATAAATGGCACAAAAAATAAAATTAGGTATTTTAGGTGGAGGAGGAGATTCCCTTATTGGAGTACTTCATAGAGTTGCATCTGCAATGCATGATCAATACGAAATAGTTGGTGGTGTATTTAACCCGGTTTTTGAAGAAAATATTGGGTTTGCTGAGAAATTAGGAATAAGAACCGATAGAATATATAAAGACTTCGATACTTTTGTTGAGGAAGAAACTAAACGTCCAGAAGAAGAAAGAATACAGGTAGTTTCTGTTTTAACACCAAACTTCTTGCACTTTCCAATGGCAAAAAAACTTATTGAAAATAGGTTTCATGTCATTTGCGAAAAGCCATTAACAACAACTTTAGATGAGGCTTTTGTTTTAGAGTCGGCTCTAGAAAAATCTAAAACAGTATTTGCTGTGACGTACACGTATACCGGGTATCCTATGGTGCGCCAAATGCGTGAAATGATTCAGTCTGGCGTTATTGGAGATATTCAAAAGGTAGACGTACAGTATTATCAGGGATGGATAAATCCTGTACTTCAAGATAAAGAATTGAGGAAAACGATTTGGCGTTTAGATCCTGAAAAAGCTGGAATTAGTTGTTGTGTGGGAGATATAGGAACGCATGCATTCAATATGGCAGAGTATTTAACTGGAATGGAAGTTGAAACTATTCTGGCAGATTTAAATACCAGATATGATGACAATGCATTAGATGTAGATGGCACTATTTTAATTCGTTTCTCTAAACACGTTAAAGGTGTTATTAGATCGAGTCAAATTGCTACCGGAGAAGAAAATGGACTAGCTGTGAAAATTTATGGAACCAAAGGAGGTTTTAATTGGGAACAAGAAAATCCAAATGTCTTATATCACTTAACAGATGATAAGCCCGTACAGGTCTTAAAACCAGGGCATGCATATAATGGTGCCGTGTCTTTAGATGGTACCAAGTTACCTCCAGGACACCCGGAAGGAATTTTTGATTCTATGGGGAATATCTATTACGGAGTGGCAAAAGCCATTAGAGGTTTAGATTATGATACAGGAGAATATCCTAATATAAATGATGGAGTTAGGGGGATGAAATTTATTGAAAAATGTGTGGAATCTCATAAGAAAGGTAATGTTTGGTTAGATTTATAAAGCTGAATTAATTATGAAACGAGCCTTATACCTAGATTGTAAAATACATCGAAACATATAATGGCGAGTTACATCTAACCAATGAAAAACAATAAAATTTAATAGATGAAAACAATAAAAGGCCCTGCTGTTTTTTTAGCGCAATTTGCAGGGAGTGAAGCTCCATTTAATACCTTGGATGGGCTATGTAAATGGGCAGCAGGTTTAGGGTACAAAGGTATCCAGATTCCAACCTGGGAATCAAGTTTAATTGATATTGAAAAAGCTGCTGAAAGTCAGACGTATTGTGATGAGTTAAAAGGTAAAGTAGCATCATATGGATTAGAAATAACAGAATTATCTACACATTTACAGGGACAATTGGTAGCTGTTAACCCAGCTTACGATACTATGTTTGATGGTTTTGCCCCAGAACATGTTAGAAATAATCAAAAAGCGCGAACAGAATGGGCTATTGATTTTGTTAAAAAATCGGGAACTGCCAGTGGACGACTAGGTCTTAAAGCTCATGCTACATTTTCAGGAGCGTTAATGTGGCATACCATGTATCCGTGGCCGCAGCGTCCCAACGGATTGGTAGACATGGGATTTAAAGAATTGGCCGACCGTTGGATACCGATATTAGATCATTTTGACGAACACGGTGTAGATGTGTGTTATGAAATTCATCCAGGAGAGGATATTCATGATGGTACAACCTTTGAGCGCTTTTTAGAAGCAACAAATCATCATAAACGTGTTAACATTCTTTACGATCCGAGTCACTTTGTGCTCCAACAATTAGATTATTTGGCGTTTATCGATTATTACCATGAGCGAATTAAGGCGTTCCATGTTAAAGATGCCGAGTTTAATCCAACAGGGAAGCAGGGTGTTTATGGCGGATATGCTGATTGGAAAAATAGAGCAGGACGTTTTAGATCCTTGGGAGATGGTCAGGTAGATTTTAAAGGCATCTTTTCAAAACTAACAAAATACGAATGCGATTTTTGGGCAGTTATGGAATGGGAATGTTGTATAAAATCTTCAGAACAGGGTGCTAGAGAAGGTGCACCTTTTATTAAAAAGCATATTATTGAAGCGGCCGAAAGAAGTTTTGATGATTTTGCCGGTGGTGATATTGATGAAAATCATTTAAAACGTATTTTAGGTATTTAGATAAATTTAAAATGAGCAGAATATTAGCGTTATTAATTGGGCTTTCCATAATGTCTTGTAAACAACAGGTTAAAGAGGAGCATACGGCTTTCGTTGATCAGGAGGTTAAAGATACCATCGTTGAGCCCACAGATCCTAAGGCCACCGAATTTTACGAACCGGTACCTCCAACGGTAAACCCTATGGGGAAAAATGGAATACCGAGTGATGCCATTGTATTATTTGATGGGAAACATTTTGATCATTGGGTGCATGCCAAAGACAGTCGTCCGGTAGAATGGGTTTTAAATGAGGATGGTTCGACCACGGTTAAAGATAAATCTGGAGACATAAAAACAAACCAAGTATTTGGCAGTGTACAGCTACACATAGAATGGCGATCGTCTCCAGAGCATAAAGGAAGCGGACAAAACCGAGGTAATAGTGGTATTTTTCTTCAGGAGCGCTATGAAGTTCAGGTTCTGGATAATAACGATAATGAAACTTATGTAAACGGACAGGTTGGATCAATATACAAACAATCTGTCCCTTTAGCTAAAGCTTCTGTGGCTACCGGAGAATGGAATGTTTATGATATTATTTACCATGCGCCAGAGTTTAACTCCGATGGAGAGAAGACTAAATCAGCGACCATCACCGTACTGCATAACGGTATTTTGATTCAAGATCATTTTGAAATTCAGGGAACCACAGAATATATTGGTTGGCCTAAAAATAAATCTCATGGGAAAGCAGCTCTAAAGCTTCAGGACCATGGCGATCATAGTAGAGTGAGCTATAGAAATATCTGGGTGAGGACGTTGGATTAATAAGGCGATGATATTTAAGTGATATTTTCGTTAGTCCGTATATTTTTTTAGAATTAACGCCGCGCAATGGCCTCCAAATCCAAAGCTATTACTTAATGCATAATGAACTGGGGTTGAGGTTGATTTACCCAAAGATAGATTCAGAGCTTTGGGAATGGCTTCATCCACTTTAGACGTGTTTATGGTTGGAGGAATAAGATCGGTATATATAGATAGACATGTCGAGATGGCCTCTATAGCTCCTGTTCCTCCCAAAAGGTGGCCAGTCATGGATTTAGAAGCACTTACTTGTACCGAATCAAGACTTGAATGGAACAATGTTTCGATGGCTTTAACCTCCGATAAATCACCTAAACCAGTGGATGTGGCATGCGCGTTAATGTAATTGATGTTTTCTGGTGTAATATCGGCCTCTTTGATACCGCTTTTCATTGCGAGATAAGCGCCGAGCCCTTCTGGGTGTGTGCCGGTGATATGATGGGCATCAGAGCTTTCTCCACCACCAACAATTTCTCCATAAATGTTTGCGTCTCTTTTCAATGCAGACTCCAGGCTTTCCACAATTAAAGCACCGCTTCCTTCTCCAACAACAAAACCATCCCTATCGGTGTCAAATGGTCTTGAAGCCGAACTAAAATTTTCATTATTGGTAGACATAGCCTTCATGGCATTAAAACCGCCTATTGAGGCTTCTGTAACAGGAGCTTCCGAACCACCGGCTATAATAACGTCTGCCTTTCCTAATCGAATATAATTAAAAGCCTGAATAATACTTTGTGTAGAGGATGCGCAAGCAGTAACCGGGCAATAATTTATGCCTCTAAGTCCATGTTTAATGGAAATTAGACCAGATAAACCATTAGCTATAATTTTTGTAATAAAAAAAGGATTAAATCTTGGGTTGAGGTTATTATGCGCATAATTTATGAGTTCCCGTTCGAACGTATCAAAACCTCCAATACCACTTGAAAAAATAACGCCGATTCTGTTCGTGTCTAGCTTTGAAAAATCAAGTTTTGCATCCTTGATGGCTTCATCGGCCGAGATTAATCCATATTGACTAAACCGATCTAGTTTTCTAATCTCTTTTCGGTTGAAATAATCTAAAGGTTCATAATCTTTTATTTCGCAGGCAAATTGTGTCTTGAACTTACTCGGGTCGAACCGTGTTATTTTGTTTGCACCAGATATGCCATTTAGTAAATTTTTCCAATAGTCCGCTACATTTTTTCCTATTGGTGTAATGGCGCCTAAGCCTGTTATAACTACTCTTTTCATTTTTATATTCTGTTTATATACCGTAAGGTATATGATAATTTAAATTTTTTTACTCTAATACGATTTGAAGAATTTCTTCTTCTAAGAAGTCCATATTGTCTAATAGAATCTCCGGTTTATTTAATGTTTTAGCTAATAGAATGCTACCTTCAATTAAAGAAATCATGCGATAGGTGAATTTGTCGACATCTATTTTTTTTAGTTCCTTGTTACGAATGCCTTCTGTTAAAATAGAAGCCAATGTATGCTTCCATTTCTCAATCATTTTCACAACTTCCTGTTTCAATAATTCATTGCCGTCGTCGGCGTCTGCAGCTGTATTTAAAATGGCACAACCTCCATTTTTAGATATAGGTTTGAAGGTTGCTCTGTGATACTTTAAAAATGTTAGGAGTTTATTTACTGCTAACGTCTCTTTTTCAACTTCAGAAAGTATGGATCCGGTCTGCAACTTATAATTGTACTTTAAGGCTTCTAAAGCAACTTCATTTTTATTCTTAAAATTCCCGTAGATGCTACCTTTAGTTAGACCCGTGGCATGAGTTAAATCTGATAAATATGTCCCCGTATATCCTTTTTTATTGAATATAGAAGCGGTTTTCTCAATAATATATTGCCTGGTTTTTTGTGACCGAATCATGATGCAAATATACTTTACGGTATACGAAATACCAAATTTTTATAACATGGCATATTTTTTTAAGAAAACATAAAGTCGTTATAAACTATCAATCCATGCAGCTATGAGTTGTACACCTTCTTCGTGAATCCATGCTCTTCCAATTTCTGGTATTCGAATATCGACTTTATTAGAGTTTATTCTAAACAATAAACTAGAAGCTTTAGAATTTCCCGGGTCAATTAGTCGACTTGTTAAAGTTTGCTGGTTTGTGTTAGCTGTACCCATTGCACCATATGGGTTTTCATGTATATAAACACCTGTTGGAAACGAAACGAAATTAGGGTCGATTATGTTGCTATTTAGAAACAGGTCATTTGCTACTAAAACTCCGGTAAAATTATTATTCGTGAGTGTATTACCGAAAATTTCAACATTTTTAGGATTTAAAATCATGCTTTCGGTACCAGCGGGTACATGACTTACTATATTCCCGAAAGGAGCAAAATTCGTTCTGTTGTTGTCATGACAATTATTATGAGGTATTCGAGTTACACTACTGCATTGAAATAATCCTGGTAAATCAAAAACAAGAATAGCGACCTTTAGGGGGCGTTTTAGGTAGAATTTCATAGTAGATTAATTTGATTATGGAGAAGTAAATGTATAAAAAAGGCCTGTGAAGATTTTGATCTAGATCAAAAAATGATATCGTTAGGTAGTGAGGTGTTAAAAAAATAAACCTCCATATAATGAGGTGCTTACCAAAAACTTTGGTTATTTATGAATTTAAACCACGTCATTTGGTATTCCATGTTTGAAGTTTCTAAATAATTGGGATATCATTGAATTATTTAAAATAAAACAAGCTAAAAATAGAAGGATTAATAATTTTAATCAAAAAAATATTCGTTTTTAGAGTTGTTGTCAAAATAAAGTTATAGCTTTGTCCTATGAAAAATTTAAAACATAAACTACGTTATTCTCTCCCCGGTTTGCCCGCACGACGTCGCCGTCGCTGCATCTAGTTTTATGCCCGCAAACCAAAACGTAATTTTAATTTTTTTTCATAGTGTTCAAATTTATATCCATAGTATTTCAAAATAAAGTTAAGTCCATAAGGATTAACAGTTTTCCCATGCGCCGCAGATTTTCGCGTCGCCCGTAAGGGTGTTGTATGTTTTTGAACTTAGGTGTGTCCGGTTCAGTATTCAGAAAATTACAAGCAATAAACAATAAGTTAAGAATTACAATCATATTCTTAACATATAAAAACAACATGGAAACTGCATTTAATAAAGACATAAAAATAGCAATCGAACAGGCAAAAGCGTTTTGTTTGGACGAAGGGTTGGATATAGAACTTGCCTATGAGGTTTCAGATGAATTATTAGATACCATTTCTCAGAGGTCGAAAGAACTTCCATCAATGTACTTTGCAAGCAAAGACATGTTGAAGGGGCGTCTTAAAAACGGATGCTATTTATTAAAAAAAGGAGATGAGGTTTATGGTCATATATTTGCTCATAAGCATCAGGTTCATAAGTACGCTGTTTACGAGCGTTCATCGTTATGGATACACCCTCAATATCGCAATCAGAAAATAGGATTACTATTAATGCATTTGCTTACCGGGCGATTTACTAAAGACTTTCTTATTTCAATAGCTCAGGAACCCAGAGTTCATCATAATAATGAATTGCTGGGGATGGTACATATAACACTATCTGAAATTTCTCCAATTTTAATCGAAACCCTAGAACAAATAGGAAAGTTAAGAGATGAATACAAGTATAAATATTATGTTAACCCCTATTTTGAGTCAAAAATTAAACAGTTTAATAAGATTCTCAGTAGAGAAAAAAAAGTATAACAGTTAAAGTTTGAAATTTTAACATGTCAACCGAAATAATAAAACAGTAACAACAATGAAGAAATTAGTAATAGCATATAGTGGTGGATTGGATACATCGTATTGTGCAGTTAGCCTGTCTAAAGCATATGAAGTACATGCAGTAAGTGTTAATACAGGCGGTTTTACACAGGAAGAAATCAGTCATATAGAAAGCAATGCCTATAAAATGGGCGTTGCAACTTATAAGAATGTTGATGCGGTTGCTACATTTTATCAAAAAGTAGTGAAGTATTTAATTTTTGGTAATGTTTTAAAGAATAATACCTATCCATTATCGGTAAGTGCAGAGCGAATTGTGCAGGCCATTGAAATCGTAGAATATGCAAAAAGCATAGGTGCACAATACATTGCACACGGAAGTACCGGGGCAGGAAACGACCAGGTAAGATTCGATATGATCTTTCAAACACTGGCACCGGAAATAGAGATCATTACTCCTATAAGAGATCAAAAATTAACCAGGCAGGAAGAAATCGATTATTTAAAATCGAATGGTATAGATATGTCCTGGGAAAAAGCACAGTATTCTATTAACAAGGGGCTTTGGGGAACCAGCGTTGGAGGTTCTGAAACCTTAACGTCTGAAAAACCATTACCAGGAGAAGCGTATCCTTCACAGTTAGAGAAAGACGGCGAAGAAAAAGTAAGGCTAACATTTAAAAATGGTGAGTTTGTTGCTCTAAATGGAGAAAGCAATGCGCCACAGGTTAATATTGAAAAATTAAATGATATCGCTTCAGCCTATGCCATTGGTAGAGATATTCATGTTGGAGATACCATTGTTGGAATAAAAGGGCGGGTAGGTTTTGAAGCTGCTGCGGCATTAATTACTGTAAAAGCACATCACTTACTAGAAAAGCATACACTTACCAAGTGGCAACTTCAACATAAGGAGTATTTATCAAGTTTTTATGGTATGCATTTACATGAAGGGCAGTATTTAGATCCGGTGATGCGAAACATTGAGTCTTTTTTAGAAAGTAGTCAGGATAATGTAAGCGGAGAAGTAACTGTGACCTTAAAACCATATCATTTCTCGTTAGACGGTATCGTATCAGAGCATGATTTAATGAATGCTAAGTTTGGAAGCTATGGTGAGGTGAATAAAGGCTGGACGGCAGATGAAGCCAAAGGTTTTATTAAGATTGTTGGAAATCAGAACAAAATATACCAACAGGTGAATTCTTAAGGAGGAGAGCTGAGATGTTGGGTTATTGAGTTATTAAGGGATGAACGTTGTAGACACGAGTCAGTTATTTCAATTTTGGGAGACATCACGTCATTTAAAAAGCTCAAATAACCACCGCATTTCGATATGACTTTAAACGATAAAATAGTACAAAATGGAAAAAATAGAAGTTGGCATTATTGGAGGAGCTGGGTATACGGCAGGAGAACTGGTAAGGTTATTAGTATCCCATCCCGAGACACATATTAATTTTGTGTTTAGTACATCCAATGCCGGAAACAAAATTAGCCATATCCACCAGGATATGGTCGGGTCTTTGGATTTAAAGTTCACAGACAAGGTGAATCCCGACGTTGATGTGTTGTTTCTGTGCTTGGGTCATGGAAATTCAGTAAAGTTTTTAGAGAACCATACATTTTCAGATGATACAAAGATCATTGATTTAGGAAATGATTTTAGACTGGAGAAAGATAAAGTGTTTCATGGTAAAGACTTTGTGTACGGCTTACCGGAATTACAAAGAGAAGCTATAAAGTCTGCTAATTATATTGCGAACCCAGGGTGTTTTGCAACGGCCATTCAATTAGCGCTATTGCCATTGGCAGATAAGGGGTTATTAGAGAATGATGTACATGTTAATGCTGTTACCGGTGCTACTGGAGCGGGAACGTCTTTATCTGCAACAACGCATTATACCTGGAGAGATAACAACTTTTCATACTACAAACCGTTTACGCATCAGCATTTAGGAGAAATAAATCAATCTGTAAATCAATTACAGAATAATTTTTCTTCTGAGATCTTATTCATGCCAAACCGAGGGAATTTTTCCAGAGGAATTTTTGCCAGCCTTTATACAGATTTCGAAGGAACACTGGAAGATGCTATATCGTTATACAAAGATTTTTATAAGGATGCCGCGTTCACTGTGGTTTCAGATGCAAATATTCATCTAAAGCAAGTGGTTAATACCAATAAATGCATCCTTCATGTACATAAACACAATAATAAATTACTCGTTACTAGTATTATTGATAATTTATTAAAAGGAGCTTCCGGACAGGCGATTCAAAATATGAATTTAATGTTTGGTTTACAGGAATCTGTTGGATTACAGTTAAAAGGAACGTATTTTTAAGTAACAAGATAAAGAATCATGAAAATAGCAATTATAGGAACCGGAAATTTAGGAAGTTCGATAGCAAAAGGGCTTATTAATAACAAGTCTTTTACCTCACTGTATTTAAGTGATAAAAATACGTCGGCGGTAGTCGATTTTAAAGACGAACCTTATGTTACAATAACCAGTAATAATTCTGAAGCGGTAGAACAATCAGATATTATCCTTTTTGCATTGCAGCCCCGACATATAGAAAATGTACTAAAAGGTGTTGCTCCGCTTATAAGAGCCAATCATGTAGTACTTTCGGTAGCCGCTGGATTCGAGATTTCCAGAATAGAAAGTATTATTGGGAGTGATAAACATATTATTCGTGTGATGCCAAATACGGCGATTTCAATAGGGAAATCGATGACCTGTCTTTCGGCAAATGATAAAGGCGAGGAACAGCTTGAACTAGCAAAAACGATCTTTAATCAATTAGGAACTACCTTAGTTATTCCCGAAGAACAAATACAAGCGGCGACAGTAATTTGTGCCAGCGGGATTGCATTTTGGATGCGCCTAGTACGTGCTACCACGCAAGGTGCTATTCAATTAGGTTTTGAAGCAGATGAAGCTCATGATTTGGCGGTTCAAACCTGTTTTGGTTCGGCTAGTCTCTTAATTGAATCGGGGAGACACCCAGAGCAAGAAATAGATCGTGTAACGACACCAAGCGGTTGCACCATTGAAGGCTTAAATGCCATGGAACATGAAGGGTTAAGCTCTGCTTTAATTCAAGGTATTGTGGCGTCTTTCGAAAAAATTAATCAATTAAAAAAGAGTTAAAATGCCATTATTTGACGTTTATCCATTATACGATGTAACACCGGTTTCAGGTAAAGATGTAAAGGTCTATGACGATAAAGGAACCGAGTATTTAGACCTTTATGGGGGGCATGCCGTAATTTCCATTGGGCATGCGCACCCAAATTATGTGGAGGCTATAACCAATCAGGTTAACAGCCTGGGTTTTTATTCCAACGCCGTGCAAAATCCGCTACAAAAAGAATTAGCCAGCAAGTTAGAGGCGCTTTCAGAATGTAAAGATTATGAGTTGTTTTTATGCAATTCTGGAGCAGAAGCCAACGAAAATGCATTAAAATTGGCGTCTTTCAAAACAGGTAAAAAACGTGTTGTGGCATTTGAAAATGGATTTCATGGACGAACATCGGCAGCCGTGGCAGCAACTGATAATAAAAATATCATTGCGCCAATAAATGCACAGCAAGCGGTGACCATCTTACCTTTAAATGATGTGGAAGCCGTTAAGCAAGAATTAGAGAAAGGTGATGTATGTGCGGTTATTGTGGAATTTATTCAGGGTGTTGGAGGTTTAGATCAGGGAACAACAGCCTTTTTTGAAGATATAGATGCACTTTGTAAAGCAAATAATACCATGTTGATTGCAGATGAAATTCAGTGTGGTTACGGAAGATCGGGTAAATTTTTCGCGTTTCAGTACTACAATGTAACTCCAGATATCATTTCAATGGCCAAAGGTATGGGGAACGGTTTTCCAATAGGTGGTATTTTAATTCATCCCGATATTGAAGCAAAATATGGGATGCTGGGAACAACTTTTGGAGGCAATCATTTGGCATGTGCAGCCGGATTAGCCGTTTTAAACACTATTGAAGAAGAGCGTCTTATAGAAAACACCAACGACCTTTCTATGTATTTTGTAGAAAAGGCCAAAACGATTCCCCAGATAAAAAATATAAAAGGAAAAGGCCTAATGATCGGTTTGGAATTTGACTTTGAAGTTGGAGATCTTAGAAAGAAGCTTATTTACGATAATCATATTTTTACAGGTGGTGCATCCAATAAAAAGTTACTGAGAATATTACCACCGTTAACCATTAAGAAAGAACACGTAGATCAATTTTTTAAAGCACTGACTAAAGTCCTGGAAGATATTGAAACACCTGTTGTAGACTAGTCGTGCACAAAACAGAGAAGGAATTATAGCAGGTTTAGAAAAATAGAAAGACTTAAAATAGCTACCGATAACTGAATACTGAATATCGAATACCAAAGAAAATGAATACATTATTATCTATAGAAAAACGAAATGCGGTACTGCTTAAAATGGCAGTGCTTTTGGAGCGAGAACGACGTGCCATTATAGCTATTAACAAAACAGATTTAGACGCGTACAATGGTGATGATATTTCGATGTACGACAGGTTAAAGGTAAATGATGGAAAGGTAGACGAAATGATAGCTGCAGTTACACATTTAGCTTCTCAAGAAGACCCAGTGGGAGTAGAACGCTTTAGTTTTAAACATGAAAACGGGATGCAAGTTTATAACAAAACGGCATCTTTTGGAACCATATTGATCATTTACGAATCTAGGCCAGATGTAACGGTTGAAGCAGCAGGAATAGCCTTTAAATCGGGTAATAAAATCCTACTTAAAGGCGGTAAAGAGTCTTTAAAATCTAACCTAAAAATTGTCGAGTTGTGGCATGAAGCATTGAAAGAAAATGGAGCCTCGACAGACTGGGTTGAGTATTTACAGTTTAATAGAGCGGAAACTCAAGCATTTTTAGAAAAACCAACACAGAATGTAGACCTAATTGTACCAAGAGGCGGTGAAAAATTAATTGCTTTTGTGAAGCAACATGCAGCCTGTCCGGTAATAATAAGTGGTCGAGGGAATAACTTTGTTTATGTACATAAAGAGGCTGATTTGGACGTCGCCTTAGATCTAATCGTAAATGGAAAAACAGCCAAGATATCGGCATGTAATGCTATAGATAAGGTATTGATCGATACTAACCTGCCAGGAAAAAAGGAATTTGTTAATCGCTTAATTTCAAAACTTAAGGCGTTTGATGTGGAAATTCTTGGAGACGAAAGTTTTACCGAATTAGATGAGGTGAAGGCTATTCCTTCTAATGATATTTGGTTTGAAGAATTTTTAGATTATAAGATTGCCATGGGAGAGATTGCCTCTACCGAAGCAGCTGTAGCGATGATCAATACATATTCAGGAGGACATTCATCTGTCATTGTAACGACAAACGAAGCCGAAGCAAAATTGTTTATGGAAAATGCAGATAGCGCTGCGGTATATCACAATGCCTCATCTCGATTTACAGATGGCGGACAATTGGGCTTAGGAGGAGAATTAGCCATTAGTACCGATAAATTACACCAAAGAGGTCCAATTGGACTTCAGCATTTGGTGACAAATAAGTGGTATGTTCATGGAAACGGACAAATAAGATAACCATGAAGAAGAAAAGAATTTTACTAAAAGTAGGGTCTAATACACTTACCAAAGAGACGAATAATATCTCAAGAGGTAAAATAGAAGATATTGCAAATCAAATTGCGCAATTACAGGATACCTGCGAATTTATTATAGTAAGTTCTGGTGCCATTGCCGTTGCAAAACAATTTGTAAAGCTAGAAAGCAAACAAAAAGATGTTTTTGTAAAACAGGCTCTGGCATCTATTGGACAGCCGCATCTTATAAGAATTTACCAGGAGATTTTTAGAGAGTATGGGCTTTTAACCTCCCAGTGTTTGTTGTCTTATTCAGACTTTGAGAAACAAGAAAGTAAAACCAATATTGTAAACACTATAAACGTATTGGTCAATAATAGTTATGTACCCATTATTAATGAAAATGACACGGTAGCTACCGATGAAATTAAATTCGGTGACAACGATAAATTAGGGGCACTTACGGCCTCGCTTTTAAAGGCCGATTTGTTCATTATCGCCACAAATACAAATGGTATTTATACCAAGGCATCTATGGAGAACGGGACACCTAAAACCATTGAAGTTGTGGATGATTTTGATAAACTGAAAAACGAAGTGGTTAATTCCAAATCATCACATGGTACCGGAGGTATGCAATCTAAAATTGATGCCATTTCAGTGGCAAAGCAAGCCCAGATAGAAACGTGGATTTTAAACGGATTGGAAGATCATTTTATAACAAGGGCTTTTGAAAATAAGAGTCAGTTTACCAAGATAAAATAGGTTGGATGCATGCGCTTAAGTTTAAATATATTGACTTAAAAAGCCATTTTCATGAAGCGGCTATAGCGTTGCGAGAGGCGGTATTTTTTAGAAACTTACCTAATAGTGGGGATTTGATTCATGATGATCTTGAGTCCAATGGTATGCATTTGGTTTGTTTAGATCGCAATAAGGTTGTTGGAGCCGGGCGGTTAAACCTGGAAGAACACCGAGCTGTAATTTCGCAAATGGCCATTTCGAAAGCATATCAACGGAGAGGAATTGGAGCGAGCATATTAAAACTATTAATTAAAAGAAGTAAAGAGGGAAACGTGAGATATGTTAATCTCGGAGCCAGAGAGACTGCCATTACTTTTTATGAAAAGTTTGGGTTTACAGGACACGGAGATGCCTATCATTCTAAAAAAACAGGAATTATACATCAGCAGATGATTTTGAAAATATATTAAATTAGTAACCATGAAACATTATACATCCATTCACGATATAGACCATATAGAGTCTTGGATATCAGACGCTAAAGCTTTAAAACAAGACCCTTTAAAAGACGTTGCCCTGGGTAAGGGTAAAACGATAGGGTTATTATTTTTTAATTCAAGCTTACGAACCCGTTTAAGTACGCAAAAGGCAGCATTGAATTTAGGAATGGATCCCATAGTAATGAATGTGTCTGGAGATGCCTGGGGGATTGAGTTTGGAGATGGAACCGTAATGAATGGCAATACAGCGGAACATATCAAGGAGGCGGCAGCCGTAGTATCACAGTATTGTGATATCATAGCGGTGAGAGCCTTTCCTTCATTAACCGATAAAGCTCTGGATGAAAGTGAACAGGTTTTAAAATCGTTTGTCAAATATGCGTCGGTTCCTATTGTGAATATGGAAAGTGCTACGGGACACCCGCTTCAGGGACTAACAGATGCGTTGACTATTTCAGAATATACAAAAGTGGCAAAGCCGAAGGTGGTGTTAAGTTGGGCACCGCATGTTAGAGCTTTACCACATGCCGTAGCCAATAGTTTTATTCAGGCCATGCAAAAAATGGATGTAGAGTTTGTTATTACACATCCTAAAGGATATGAATTGAACCCTGAAATTACCGGCGATACACCAATTTATTACAATCAGGAAGAAGCTTTCAAGAATGCAGATTTTGTATATACCAAAAACTGGAGCTCTTATTCAGATTATGGGAAAATTTTAGTAAAAGACCCAGATTGGATGGTGACTAAAGATAAGATTGGTCATGCCAAATTTATGCACTGTTTACCAGTAAGACGAAATGTGGTTGTGGAAGATGCTGTTTTGGATAGCGATAGTTCTCTTGTAATCGAACAGGCCAATAATAGAACCTATGCGGCTCAATTGGTGCTTAAGAAATTACTGGAAAACTCATAATAAGAATAAAATGTCTGGTAGCGCTGTCGCTTTGAGCGGAGCCAAAAAGCAAAGCCAAACGAATACATAAAAAAACATGGAAAAATTATCCATAGTAAAAATAGGAGGAAATATTATTGAGGATGATACATCTTTAAAAGATTTCCTAAAGCTATTTTCAAATTTGGAAGGCAAAAAGATTTTGGTGCATGGAGGTGGCAAACGAGCGACGTCTATGGCTTCTAAACTGGGAGTAGAATCTAAAATGATAAACGGTAGACGCATTACAGATGCCGATACACTCGAAGTTATTACTATGGTTTATGGAGGCCTGGTTAATAAAAATATAGTGGCGAAGTTACAGGGATTAGGTCTTAATGCTATTGGATTAACAGGAGCCGATGCCGGCAGTATCTTATCGGATAAGAGACCTGTTAAGGATATTGACTTTGGCTATGTAGGAGACGTTAAACAAGTCGCATATAAGTCCATCGACACACTAATTCAAGGCGATTTTACACCGGTTTTTTGTGCGATTACCCATGATGGTGAAGGACAGTTACTTAATACCAACGCAGATACTATAGCGTCGCAGGTAGCAGTAGGAATGAGTCATTTATACGAAACATCAATTTACTATTGCTTTGAGTTAAACGGTGTTTTAGAAGATATTAATGATAAAAATTCTGTTATAAAACATATAGATACTGCAACGTATAAATCCTTATTAGAAAAAGGAATTATAGCAGACGGCATGTTACCTAAGCTGCATAATTGCTTTGATGCCTTAAATAATGGGGTGAGTACAATTAATATGGGAAATACTGCGATGTTAACCCGGGAAAATGATAATTTTACAACCATAACCTTATAATTTTAAGATGACGCAACAGGAGTTAACAAGCGATGCGATTTCACTTTTAAAAAAGCTGATAGAGACCCAGTCATTTTCTTCAGAAGAAGACCAAACGGCTTTACATATAGAAGACTGGTTTAAGCGTTATAAAGTGGATTATAAAAGAACACAACATAATGTTTGGGCTGTTAATAAGTATTTTGAAGAAGGCAAGCCAACACTATTGTTAAACTCGCATCATGATACGGTAAAGCCTAATAGCGCTTATACAAAAGATCCATTTAAAGCGATTGTGGAAGATGGTAAATTATTCGGACTAGGGAGTAATGATGCAGGGGGATGTTTAGTATCGTTAATCGCGACTTTTACGCATTTTTACAACCGGGAAGATTTAAAATATAATCTGGTTATTGTGGCATCGGCCGAAGAGGAAAGTAGTGGGCCAAACGGATTAAATAGTATGTTATCTGTGATTCCGGAAGTGGATGTCGCCATTGTTGGAGAACCCACACTTATGAACCTGGCGGTTGCCGAGAAAGGGTTGGTTGTTTTTGATGCTGTAGTATCTGGAACACCCAGTCATGCAGCACACCCCAACGATGACAATGTCCTTTATAATGCTATTGAAGTATTGCAATGGTTTAAAGATTTTAGGTTCGAAAAAGGTTCGGAAGCCCTGGGGGATGTGAAATTAACAGTAACACAAATTAATGCCGGAAAACAACACAATGCAGTTCCTGCTCATTTAGATTTGGTGGTCGATGTTCGCGTTAATGATGCTTACAGTAATGCTGAAATTGCCGAGATTTTACAGAAGCAATCACCATGTACGAGCATTACACCGAGAAGCCTGCGTTTAAATTCGTCCAGCATTCCAATGGATCACGATTTGGTTAAAGCAGGTATGGCAATTGGTCGAAGTACTTATGGCTCACCAACGTTGTCCGATCAGGCGGTGCTGACATGCCCGTCGTTAAAATTAGGGCCCGGAGATAGCACACGTTCACATTCGGCAGATGAGTTTATTTATGTAAACGAGATTGAAGAAGGCGTTAGGATTTATATTGAATTATTGAATCAGGTTATTGTAGGGTGATGGTAAATAGCGGTGAGTAGATAGTATTAAGTAGACTAGTAATTAAGTATTAAGTAGACTAGTATTAAGTATAAAGTACAAGGAATCTAGAGGATAGATGTATAGAGAAGAGACATTAAACTGGTTTGAATCAGGTCTTAATTCTAAAAGTAAGGAGATCTAACATCAAGGTTCTAATTTTTTAAGAAATATAAAATTATTGAAATGAAACTCTGGGATAAAGGCATATCGATAGACAAAAAAATAGAGCAGTTTACAGTTGGAAATGATAGGGAGATAGATATTCATATTGCTAAGTATGATGTCATCGCATCTAAGGCTCATGCAAAAATGCTTCAAAGCATAGGCATTCTGTCTGATAAAGAATTGATTGAACTATTGGGAGGGTTAGACGCTTTAGAGGCTCAAATTGAAGAAGGTACATTTGTTATCGATCCTCAATTTGAAGATGTACATTCTAAAATAGAATTCGAGTTGACCAAATCCTTAGGGGACGTTGGTAAAAAGATTCATACGGCGCGCTCTAGAAACGATCAAGTTTTGGTAGCCTTACAACTCTATTACAAGGAAAATTTAAAGGTTGTAAAGGAAAAAACAAGAACATTATTTTCATCACTTCTAGGGCTGGCAGAAACACATAAGGATAAAGTTCTACCAGGGTACACCCATTTACAGGTGGCTATGCCGTCGTCTTTCGGCTTATGGTTTTCGGCCTATGCCGAACTCATGATCGACGATGTTTATCTCTTAAATGCAGCTATTAAAACAGTAGACCAGAACCCACTGGGATCGGCCGCAGGATATGGTAGTTCCTTCCCTATTAACAGAGACCTGACGACCAAAGAAATGGATTTTTCGACCTTAAAGTATAATGTCGTAGCAGCACAAATGAGTAGAGGAAAGAGCGAACGAACGATAGCAACGAGTTTAGGAAGTCTTTGCAATACCCTATCGCGTTTTGCCATGGATGTTTGTTTGTATATGAGTCAGAATTTCGGATTCATTTCCTTTCCAGATGAGTTAACTACAGGTAGTAGCATTATGCCACATAAAAAAAACCCGGATGTTTTCGAATTAATCCGAGGGAAATGTAATAAAATTCAGGCTTTACAAAGTGAAATGATTTTAATAACGAATAATTTACCAAGTGGCTATCATAGGGATTTTCAGCTCTTAAAAGAAAATATTATCGCTGCTTTTGAGGATGTTAAGGATATTCTGGATATTTTTAATTATTCCATTCAACAGATCATCGTTAAGGATGTCGACATTCACAATGATTTGTACAAATATCTGTTTACCGTAGATAATATTAATACTCTGGTTGTTGAAGGTTTGAGTTTTAGAGAGGCCTATCAAAAAATAGGAGGGGAAGTACAAGATGGGACTTATGTGCCAGATACGTCTAAACATCATACACATGCTGGAAGCATCCATAATTTATGTTTGGATAATATACGAGATAAATTTCCTGATTGACACACAGTTATCGAAGTTATTAGTTAAATTAGAGCCTGGGCTTTATATAAATTTAATATAGGTTTTAATATGAAAAAAAGACTCGTGTTTAGCTTTTGTTTTCTGTTGTCGTTAATGAGTTTTACTCAAACAGGAAAGGTTTTCGATAAGGTGTCACATAGCAGTACGATTTTGAAAGGAGATCGAAACTTCGCGATCTATTTACCGCCAGATTATGAGACGTCTCAAAGGAGTTATCCGGTTTTGTATTTGCTTCATGGTGCTGGAGATGACCAAACCGGTTGGGTTCAATTTGGAGAAGTGCTATATATCACAGATAAGGCCATAAAAGAAGGTAAGGCCACTCCAATGATTATTGTAATGCCGGATGCTTTTACCAATCGCATGGGGTATTTTAATGATGTAAGAGGAGACTGGGATTATGAGGATTACTTTTTTAAAGAGCTTATGCCTCATGTTGAAACGACGTATCGAATAAAGCGGCAAAAACGATATAGAGCCGTAGCCGGACTATCTATGGGAGGTGGTGGCTCTTTTATGTATGCCTTACGTCATCCCGAACTGTTCTCATCTGCATGTCCTTTAAGTGCCTATGTAGGCCCGAAGTCGGTCGATGAGGTTAAGCGCATGGCTAAGCAGTATTATAATTACGAAGCGAGCAGTGCAGAGGCTCGGAAATATTTATCCAATTATAGTGCCCTATCTTTAATCGAATCCAAAACCAAAAAAGAGATTGAATCTGTAAAATGGTATATCGATTGCGGCGATGATGACTTTTTATATGAAGGGAATAGTCTGGTGCACATTGCACTTCGTAAAAAAGAAGTGCCTCATGAGTTTAGGATTAGAGACGGAGGACATTCGTGGACCTATTGGCGTACTGCATTACCTAAGGTTTTAGAGTTTGTTTCGAATACGTTTCATCAAAACTAACATAGTTATTGTCTTGTCCTTTCAAATACATGTAAAAGATGCTGCTTAAAAAAGTGATCTGTTTTACCTATTAGAACACCAAGTTTAAACAGCCTCTAATTCATTTTAAATCATAGTTTAATAAGGAACCATTAATGGAGTATCTCATCCTTTTTAGGACTGTATATGCTCATAATAACACCATTGGCTGTTGTTTCAGATGTAATGAGGTTGAGGTCGTTGGGAAAATCTTCATCCGAAAATAAACGCTTTCCCTTACCTAATATAATTGGAAATGTCCAGATTCTAAATTCATCAACCAGATTGTTTTTAATAAGGGCTTGTGTTAATTCCCAGCTTCCGTGAATTTGTAGCAATGGGCCGTCTTTCTCTTTTAGCTTACGTATTTCGTCTGCAACGTGTCCAGATATAGGAACTGAGTTTTTCCATGTTAATTCAGAAAGTGAATTGGTTACAACATACTTGGTTAGGTCATGAAATGGCGAATTTGGGTTTACGGCATTGTGTTCATTGAAAAGTTCGTAAGTCTTTCTACCTAATAAGACATCATAAGGTTTATTCATAGCATGTTGTGCAACAGAGGACATGACTTCTTCCCAATATTTTTCGGCCCATCCGCCATATTGAAATCCGTTTGAAGTGTCTTCTTCTGGAAGTTTGGGAGCTTGCATAACACCATCTAGTGTTACAAAAGTCAAAATCGCTAATTTTCTCATACTTTTAATTCGTTTTAAATTAATATTCGTTTCTAAAAATTAGACGTACAGCAATTAAAAAACGGACGAAAAAGTATTTTAGAAAAGGATTTAAGACTTCATATTTGTTCTAATTTCAACCCAATCCGGACAGTTTTCGAGTATGTAATTGTGAAGATTTGTTCCTTCTGCATTTAAAGGATCTATGTTTTTTACAAGTTCGAGTCTGAGTTTTAGAAGTTCTTCATTGTTTTTACTGGGAGATTTTTTCGTCAATTTGATTTTGTTAAGTTCAATTTGTACATTCTGTTTGGGATTGAACTTATTATTGAGTTCGGAGCATTGATGGCAAATACCTCTTTGGTTAATTAAAGAACAGCGATAATCAAAAATTCTTAACATGTCCTTTCTGGCATCGGCAATAGCATGCTTAACCTTGCCTTCAGTTAAATTGGTAATAAGAACAATTTCTTTTACTTTGAAATTATAAACGTTTTTAAGTAGTAAGCAAATTTGATTCGGTAATAAAAGTGTTTTATTAATGCATGTAAAGCAAAAATTAATATGCTCCCGAATCACAAATTTTCCATGTTCTGAAGTTTGTGAGATTTGTACTTTCTCTTTTGTGACTTCTGGATTAATTTGATTGTACTCTTTACCGAGATCCTGCCAATTCTCTCCCCATCTTTTTTTTGCTCTTAGACTATCTTTTACGAGGTTGGTAGCGATAGAAAACACCCAGGTTTTAAACGAAGATTTTCCTTGAAACGAATCCATGTTTTTAAAGACTTTTATGTAGGTTTCCTGAGCAAGATCCTCGGTGTCTTCCTTATGTGCTATAATGCGATAGATAAATGATTTTAACTCATTTTTAAATAACACAAATTCTTGTTGGTAGGGCTCTAATTCTGTCATTTTTAAAACTAGGAACAATGATTACAATAACCAGAAATAAACCCATTAAAAGTTTTAGAAGTATACCCTTTTGGTAAAGATATTTCAATGTCGTTATTAAGGCATTCTACCTTACCACATTTAAGACACCTAAAGTGAAGGTGGTTGTGCGAATGTGATTTGTTTTGTTCGCCACAATTTATGCAGATGGCAAAATACTGTTTGCCATCATCGCCAATAATCTTATGTATCAGTCCGTCCTCACTAAACCGATTCAAGATACGATATATGGTAGCTCTGTCCATCTTCGATTTTAACTTGGCTTGAAGCATGTCATGATTTAAAGCCAGTTTGGAGTTTTTTAAAATGGTTAGAATTGCTTCCTGTGATTTCGTTTTCCTTCTTTTCATAAGTTTAATGTGACTTTATTGTAAAAATAGATTATTTCTTTTTTTCTTAAAAGGAAGTCTAAAAATAAACAATAATGACGAGAACTAATTTTACCGTCATTCTATCTTAGAAGAACGTTATATGGGTTAAATAGCAGTTGTTTGGCAATGAAGCTATGAATTCTAAAGTAGAGATCGTAATGGTTTCTTTGACGGGTCAGATTGTTAAAGCTATAACCATTGACCGCTTGAAAAAAAATAAGCAAACCTTAAGCATGGAAGCAAGACCTAAAGGGGTTTATCTTGTTAAGATTGTTATAGGCGATATCCTAAAAATTAATAAAAAAGTGATATTAAAATAATTAGTTTTTTTATAGAGTTTATCTATAACAGAGGAACCCGTAAACGAAAGAAATTTTGGTTTGCGGGTTCTTTAGTTTTGAATTTACATTATATGGGGTTTTATGAATTCTAATAGTTTTTTTAAGATTCTGGTTTTGAACACTTATTGTTATAAACTAGAAAAGCGCATCGTTAAATGCGCTTTTCATGATCCCAACAATTTTAATTTAATTTTGGCGACTAACTCAAATAATTAAATGATTGTGGACTGGCCTAGATGAATATTTGTAAAGTTCAAATTAGTTTCATCCGGGTTATTTATAAAATCTTCTATAAAATCACCAACCTTAGTCGTAGTTATGTGATTATATTTTGTGTTTAAATCTGGTGTTGTAATATGTAGCTTAAGTGATTTATCGACTCCTGTTCTAATTAAATCTGCTTCTTCATGTAGGTCAAAATGATCCAGTAGCATCGCTGCCGATAAAATAGAGGCGATAGGGTTTGCAATACCTTTGTTTGCTGCCTTTGTATAAGCACCATGTATAGGCTCGAACATGGCATGTTTTTCCCCTATAGACGCCGATGCCAGTAAACCTATGGAGCCCACAATGACGCTAGCTTCTTCAGACAGGATATCACCAAACATATTTTCTGTTAAAATGACATCGAATTGTCTTGGGTTGATAATGAGTTCCATAGCTGCATTATCGATATATAAATAATCTACGCTTACATCGGGGTACTTAGGAGCAAGTTCTTGCACGATCTTACGCCATAAACGCGAACTCACCAAAACATTGGCTTTATCAACCAAGGCTAGTCGGCGTTTTCTCGATTGCGCTGCCTTAAATGCTAAATGCGCAACACGTTCTATTTCGAAGCGCGTATACTCGCAAATATCAGAGGCCTTATTACCATCTTCACTTATCGTTTTTTCACCAAAATAGATACCACTGGTAAGCTCTCGATAAATAAGAATATTAGTATCTTCAATCTGTTTCTTCTTTAATGAAGATTTGTTTAATAAATCTTCATAAGCAATAACCGGTCTAATATTAGCATAAAGATCTAATACTTTTCTAAGCCCCAAGAGCCCTTGTTCTGGCCTCACTTCTGCATTTGGGTCTACATCGTATTTGGTATCCCCAATAGCTCCAAATAAAATAGCATCTGCGTTTTCACAAATACCTATAGTTTCTTCAGGCAATGGGTTTCCAGTGTTATCAATAGCGGCAGCACCAACCAATCCTGTGTTGAAAGTAAATACATGGTCAAACTCCATAGCTATAGCTTTCAAAACCTTAACGGCTTGAGCTGTAACCTCTGGACCTATACCATCGCCTGGTAAAACGGCAATATTTAATTTCATGTTCTTTTTTTTTATACCAATTTCTTAAGCAGAAGTAATTTCTTTATACATCTTGCTGCTTTCTATAATTTGATGGATATCATTATCATTAACTTCTTTCTTCTTATCGGCAAAATCTAAGAAATTCGAATAGATTTCATCCAACTGAAGCTTTGTTAATTCGTATCCAATATTTTTTGCTCTATACGCTAATGCTGCACGTCCGCTTCTTGCAGTTAATACAATGGCAGATTCTGTAACACCTACATCCTTAGGGTCTATAATCTCGTAAGTTTCACGGTTTTTAATAACACCATCCTGGTGAATTCCAGAACTATGCGCAAAAGCATTTGCTCCAACAATCGCCTTATTAGGTTGTGTATAAATCCCCATGCTGTCTGATACCAACTGACTAATACCGTAAAGCATTTCGGTTTGTATTCTGGTGTCCAAATTTAAGTAAGGATGCTGCTTTAAGATCATAACAACCTCTTCTAAAGCTGTATTTCCTGCACGTTCACCAATTCCGTTAATCGTACACTCAATTTGTCGGGCACCATTAATTACACCTTCAATAGAGTTTGCAGTTGCTAGACCTAAATCATTATGACAGTGGCACGACAAAATAGCTTTGTCAATACCCTTTACGTTTTCTTTTAAGTATTTAATTTTAGCGCCATATTCATGTGGTAAACAGTATCCGGTAGTATCTGGAATATTTAAAACCGTAGCACCTGCTTTGATGACTTCCTCACAAACTTTAGCTAAATATTCGTTATCTGTTCTACCTGCATCCTCCGCAAAAAATTCAACATCTTCAACAAAAGACTTCGCATATTTAACCGCTTTTACAGCACGATCAATAATGTCTTCTTTACTTGATTTAAATTTAAATTTTATATGAGAGTCTGACGTGCCAATACCAGTATGAATTCTTGGCGTTTTGGCGTGCTTTAATGCTTCGGCAGCTACTTTAATATCGTTTTCAACAGATCTGGTTAAACCACAAACTGTTGCATTTTTAACAATCCTGGAAATAGCATCCACCGATTTAAAATCGCCAGGGCTAGACACAGGAAAGCCTGCTTCAAGTATATCTACTCCTAAATCGTCTAACTGCTCGGCAATGATTAACTTTTGCTCAGTATTCAACTTACAGCCAGGAACTTGCTCGCCATCTCGAAGCGTGGTATCAAAAATTTGTACGTTATTATTAGACATTTATCAAAATATATTTTCTTATTGTACTACGAATTTATATTTTGGTTTCTTAAAAGCAGAATTAAAACTGTTGTTTTTACGATGTTTAACTCATTGATTGTTTTTTTAAATAATTGAAAATCAGAATCTTAGTATTGTTTTTGTAACTATGACAAGAGAGCAAAAAGATAATTTGTTTGTATTAGTGAAGTCACTTTCCAAGTCGGAAAAGCGTCAGTTTAAGCTTTATGTTGGTCGATTGGGGGTGAATGAAGATTCGAAGTTTTTAACACTTTTCAATATACTCGATAAGCTTTCTGTTTACGATGAAGCTGTAATTCTAAAAAAGGGAATCGTAAAAAAACAACAACTCTCTAATTTAAAAGCGCATTTATATAAACAGATTCTAATAAGCCTTCGGCTAAACCCATCTCACCAAAATATAAGAATTCAAATTCGTGAGCAATTAGATTTTGCGACCATTTTATATCATAAAGGACTTTATAAACAAAGTTTAAAAATACTAGATAAGGCTAAAAGTTTGGCCATTGTTAATGAAGAAAAAAATGTTGCCTACGAAATTGTTGAGTTGGAAAAGATTATTGAATCTCAATATATAACACGAAGCCTTAATAATAGAGCGGATGAACTTTCTGTTCAGGCAAAAGAACTTAGTCAGCAAAATGTCATAGCCAGTAAACTTTCTAATTTATCACTTCAGCTCTATGGATTGTTTTTAAAAACAGGCTATATAAAGAACGATAAGGAACACCAGAGAGTTACTACTTACTTTAATAACAGATTGCCGAAATATGACATCAATACATTAAGTTTTAGAGAAAAGCTCTGGTTGTATAAAGCCTATTTATGGTATAGTTTTCTAACCTCAGATTTTCTGGCTAGTTATAAATACGCCGCAAAGTGGGTCGATCTATTCTATGAAAATAAGGATATGATAGTGTTGAATCCAGTGTTTTTCTTAAAAGGAAATCATTATCTTCTGGAAGCATTATTTTACTTAAGACAGTACCAAAAATTTAAGGATACCTTGTATAAATTGGAAGCCGTTACAAAGGAAAGATGGTTCCCTATAGATGATAATTTGGATGGATTGGCATTTTTATACATCTATAATAATAAATTCAACCTGCATTTTATGGATGGTAGTTTTAAAGAGGGCTTACCATTAATTGATGAGGTTTTAGATCGTTTAAAAAACTACAAAGATCGTATAGACGAGCACCACATTATGGTATTTTATTATAAGATAGCTAGTATGTATTTTGGTGCAGGAGAGAACAAAAAGTGTATTAGCTTTTTAGAAAAAATTATAAGTAATAAATCGCTGCAAATGCGTGAAGATTTATTATGTTTTTCAAGAATATTAAACCTTGTGGCGCATTACGAAGCTGGTTTAGATTATAATCTGGATACCTTGATAAGAGGCACTTATAAATTCCTGATTAAGATGGAAGATCTGTACGAGGTACAGAAGGAATTTATTAAGTTTTTAAGAGGATTAGGAGATATTTATCCCAATGAGGTGAAAAGAGAGTTTATTAAACTTCACAAGAAATTAAAACAATATGAAGACGACCCTTATCAAAGCCGAGCCTTCTTATACTTGGATATTATTTCATGGCTGGAGTCTAAAATAGAAAACAAACCCATAGATCAGGTTATAAAAGATAAGTTCACGGAAAACACCCGTGGTATGGGCTAAAAATAGTTGAAATAAAACATGATAGAAGGAACTCTGGAGCCCATAAATTATCCTTCTAAATTAAATTTTTCAAAAATTTTTCTGAAAAAATTAGGATTTTAAATTTTTCTGAACGAATATTTGCATAAAGAAAGTTCAATCACTTATTGAAATGTTATCAAGAAAGGTGGAGGGATTAGACCCTTAGAAGCCTTAGCAACCCTTTATTCGTAAAGAAGGTGCTAAATTCTACCCCGTGTTCTCACAAACTTAGGAACTAGCGGATAGATAACTCGATGAAATTACATGCTGTAATTTTAAAAATTTCTTCTTAACATTTTTCTATATAAGTACGTTGTTAACGTCTTTTGACTTGTACGCCACGTTTTTACCGTGCGTTCAAATTATTAAAGCAATGTTTCTCTTGATGAGACTATTAAAAATTATAAAAAGATAACAGAAAAATGAGCACACGAAAACTAGCAACTGATGCGTTACACGCGGGACATGATTTTACAGCTAATGGAGGAACACGAGCAGTACCCATATATCAAACAACCTCTTACGTTTTTAATGATTCAGATCATGCTGCAAACCTATTCGCATTAAAGGAATTAGGATTTATTTACACGAGGCTTAATAATCCAACGAACCAAATTCTTCAGGAACGTTTAGCCACCATAGAAGGTGGCATTGGAGCTGTTGTATTTGCTTCTGGAACAGCAGCCATCTCAACAGGCTTACTAACACTTTTAAAAGCGGGAGATCACATTGTGGCTTCCAGTAGTTTATACGGCGGGACCTATAATTTACTAAATGTTACCCTTCCTAGATTAGGTATAACCACGACATTTGTAGATGCTTCGAATCCAGATAATTTCAAGGATGCCGTGCAGGATAATACCAGAGCATTTTTTGTAGAGTCTTTAGGGAATCCCAAATTAGATGTTTTAGATTTGGAAGCCATTGCAGTACACTCGAAAGCTGCCGGTGTGCCTTTTATTGTAGATAATACCGTGGCGACACCCGCTTTACTAAATCCGTTAAAGCACGGCGCTAACATCGTTATTCATTCACTTACTAAGTACATTGGCGGACAAGGAACGTCTCTTGGTGGTGCCATAATTGACGGGGGGACATTCGATTGGGCCAATGGTAAATTTCCTGAATTTACAGAACCATCAGCAGGATATCACGGTTTGGTATATAACGAAGCTCTGGGAGCTGCAAGTTATACATTTAAACTCATATTAGAAGGCTTGAGAGATTTTGGAGGAGCATTAAGTCCAACGAATGCATTTAATATTATTCAAGGACTGGAAACATTACCTGTAAGAATAAAACAACATAGCGAAAATGCCTTAGCTCTTGCGAAATGGCTTGAAGAACAAGATGAGGTCACCTGGGTTAATTATCCGGGATTAGAAAGTAGTAAATACAAAGCTTTGGCAGATAAATATTTACCAGAAGGACAAAGTGGTATAGTTACTTTTGGAGCAAAAGGAGGATATGATGCCGCTAAAACGATTGCAGATAAGACAAAAATCTTCTCATTATTAGCCAATATTGGGGATACCAAGTCGCTTATTATTCATCCAGCAAGTACAACCCATCAGCAATTAAGTGAAGCGGAACAGGAATCTGCCGGAGTAACACAGGATTTAATTAGATTATCAGTTGGAATAGAGGCTATTGAAGATTTAAAAGCAGATTTAAAAGCTGCCTTTAATGAGATTTTGGCTCCAAATAATGCTTAATGGAAGATACACTATCACATATCATAATAACAAATTATACCACCGAAAGTAAGGTGCTAATTCCAGAAATCAAGCTGAGTTATCAGTTTTTCGGGAATCCCTTAGGTACGGCACCCATCGTTTTGGTAAACCATGCCTTAACAGGAAACAGCAATGTGGCCGGAGAAGAGGGCTGGTGGAAAGATTTAGTTGGTGATGATAAAGTAATAGATACCAATTTATATACCGTTTTAGCGTTTAATATACCGGGTAATAGTTTTGACGGTTTTGTAATTGATAATTATAAGGATTTTGTTGCTAGAGACATCGCCAAACTGTTTTTAAGAGGTCTTGAGGAACTAAAAATTGATTCGCTTTTTGCCGTTATTGGTGGTTCTTTGGGGGGAGGTATTGCCTGGGAAATGGCTGTTATAAAACCAGATCTTACAACCCATTTAATACCGGTTGCGACCGACTGGAAATCGACCGATTGGTTAATAGCTAATTGCCAGATTCAGGAACAGTTTTTATTGAACTCGAAGAATCCGGTGCATGATGCCAGGATGCATGCTATGCTATGTTACCGTACTCCAGAGTCCTTCAAAGAACGTTTCCATCGCTCTAAAAATGAAGATTTAGAGATTTTTAATGTAGAAAGCTGGCTACTGCATCATGGTAAAAAATTACAGGAGCGTTTTCAGCTATCAGCCTATAAATTGATGAATCAATTGTTAAAAACGATAGATGTTACCAAGGACAGGGCAGACGACTTCAATGTTCTGGAACGTATAGATGCCAATATTCATATTGTGGGGGTAGATTCCGATTTATTTTTTACAGCGGAAGAAAATAGGCAGACCCACAAACAACTGGCAGTAACACACCCCAATGTAACTTATAGTGAAATAAACTCGGTACATGGGCATGATGCTTTTTTAATGGAATACGAACAATTAGAAAAAATTATAGAAGGCATTTTTGTGCCAGATTCTAAAAAAAGAAAAATGAAAGTTTTAAAATTTGGTGGAAAATCTTTGGCAAACGGAGATGGTTTAAATAGAGTACTTTCCATTATTGAAAATAAAGTTAAAAGCGGAGAACGAGTAACGGTTGTAGTCTCAGCGAGAGGTAGTGCAACAGATGAGCTTGAAGCTATTTTAAATAAGGCGTTAAAGGGAGAGCCTTTTAACGACGCTATAGAAGCCTTTAAAGCTTACCAAAAAGAACCCTTGGAAACCATAGATTTTTCTCAGGAATTCTCTGTGCTTAATAAACTTTTTGAAGGTGTTAGCCTGTTGCGTGATTGCAGTCAGAAAACGAAAGACGAGATCTTAGCACAAGGAGAATTGCTCGCCATAAAATTAGTTTCAGAATTACTAAATGAACGGGATATTAAAGCAAAAGCAACCGACGCGAGGGCGTTAATAAAGACCGATGATGCTTTTGGTAATGCACAACCTATTTCACAAGTAACAAAAGATAATGTTAGAAGTTACTTCAAGCAATACAATGGAAAGACGGTGCATGTGGTTTCAGGTTTTATAGCATCGAATACAAAGAATGAAACCACCACTTTAGGAAGAAATGGAAGCAATTATACGGCAGCGTTATTAGCTAATTATTTAGATGCCGAAGAGTTGCAAAATTACACCCATGTAAACGGTATTTATACGGCCGACCCTGGTTTGGTTTCCGATGCGCAAAAAATTAGAGAATTATCGTTTAGTGAAGCCAATGAACTGGCAAATTTTGGAGCAACCGTATTGCATGCAAAAACCATTATTCCTCTCGTAGAGAAGAACATTAGTTTGCGAATTTTAAATACGTTTAATGAAGATGATGAGGGTACATTAATTACATCTAAACCGAGCTCAAAGGAGGTAACCTCGCTATCGGTTCTTAATGATGTGGCGTTGCTAAATTTAGAAGGGCGCGGCTTACTAGGTAAAATTGGTGTAGACGCCAGAATTTTTAAGGCGCTTAGTGTTCATAATATTAGCGTAAGCATTATTTCTCAGGGTTCTTCAGAAAGAGGTATTGGGCTTATAATAAATGCTGATAAGGCTACTCAAGCTGTTATCGCTTTAGAACGTGAGTTTGAGAATGATTTTTATTCGCAAGATGTTAATAAGATTGAAATTGTTGATGATGTATCTGTAATTTCTATAATTGGAATTGAATTAAGTTCCTTCCATAAACCATTTAATGCACTCATTAAAAACCAAATCACGCCATTATTGTTTAACAATACTGTGACTGGAAAAAATGTAAGCCTTGTGGTTAAGAAGAAACAGCTTCATAAAGCTATGAATGTGATCCATGGTGAGATTTTTGGAATTTCTAAAAAGATCAACATTGCTATTTTTGGACATGGACTGGTTGGTGGTGCTTTAATTAATCAGATATTAAAGTCTAAAAACGATATAGAAAAGAGAAAAAACATCAACCTGAATGTGTTTGCTATAGCAAATTCCAGAAAGCTTCTTTTAAACAAAGACGGTGTGGGAAGCAGCTGGCAGCAGGACATAGAATCGACATCGCAGGAAAGTTCGATGGAGGATATTATTACTTTTGCCAAAACGAACCATTTAGAGAATTTGATAGCTGTAGATAATACTTCGAGTTCAGATTTTCATGAAAATTATGTGCCATTAGTAGAAGCCGGTTTCGACTTAGTGTCTTCTAATAAAATAGCAAATACGATTTCACATGAGTTTTACAAAGATTTGCGCTTTCAATTGGAAGAACACAATAAGCAATATCTTTACGAAACTACTGTTGGTGCTGGATTACCGCTGATTGATACTATAAAATTGCTACATGAATCTGGGGAAAATATTACCAGAATCCGGGGAGTGTTTTCAGGAACATTGAGCTATTTGTTTAATAACTTTTCGATTCAGGATAAACCTTTTAGTGTGATTGTTCAGGAAACTATTGATAAAGGATTTACAGAGCCCGATCCCAGAGAAGATTTTTCTGGAAACGATGTCGCAAGAAAGTTATTAATTTTAGCTAGGGAACTGGATTTACAGAATGAGTTTGAAGATGTGGCCGTTCAGAATTTAATACCTGAAGCTTATCAAAATATTTCCGTAGAGGAATTTTTGAGTCAGTTAGATGTTTTAGATGAAACGTTTCAAAAGATAAAGAATAATCAGGAAGTTGGTCATGTATTAAGATATGTTGGTGATTTATCGGGGGATTTATCACAAGATAAAGGGAACTTGGATGTGAAGCTCATATCGATTCCCGAAGATAGCACACTTGGACATGTAAAAGGATCGGACGCTATTTTCGAAATTTTCACAGAATCGTATGGAGAACAACCTATTGTTATTCAGGGGGCCGGAGCCGGAGCCGAGGTAACAGCACGAGGTGTTTTTGGAGATATTTTAAGATTGTCTAAACATATTAATTAAAAAGAAATTTGTTATTTCCGCGAGGTTACTGAGTGGCGTTGAAGTACAAACGGGAATCTAAATATTAAAAATGTCTGGTCGAGCGTAGTCTAGACTTCAAAAAAGGGAAAATGAGTAAAGAGAGAAAACATTTTGAAACAGAAGCTATTCGCACACAAAGTGAAAACACACAGTTTTCAGAGCACTCAGTGCCATTGTATGTAACATCGGGATTTGTATTTGATGATGCAGAAGAGATGCGAGCATCTTTTGCGGAAGAGAAACAACGCGATTTATATAGCAGATATAGTAACCCTAATGTAAATGAGTTTGTAGATAAAGTTTGCAAAATGGAAGAGGCAGAAGCAGGTTTTGCTTTTGCAAGTGGAATGGCAGCCGTATTTTCAACGTTTGCGACATTGCTGGATGCAGGAGATCATGTGGTGTCCTGTAGTTCTGTGTTTGGAGCTACGCATGGTCTGTTTACGAAATATTTACCTAAGTGGAATATTGAGTATTCATATTTCAATATCAATGAAGTTGAAACTGTAGAACGTTTAATAAAACCAAATACTAAGTTTATCTATGCGGAAACTCCAACTAATCCCGGAGTAGATGTCTTAGATTTAGAATATTTAAGCACACTTTGTAAAAAACACAATTTGTTGCTGGTAATAGATAATTGTTTTGCAACCCCGTATTTGCAAAATCCGATAAAATTTGGAGCTGATTTAGTAATTCATTCGGCTACAAAATTAATGGACGGACAAGGGCGCGTGCTTGGAGGTATTACTGTTGGTAAAAAAGAATTAATTAGAGAAATATATTTATTCTCCAGATTAACAGGGCCAGCAATGAGTCCGTTCAATGCCTGGGTACTTTCTAAGTCTCTGGAAACATTAGCCATTAGGGTTGAGAAACATTGTGAAAATGCATTGAAGTTGGCAAGATATTTAGAGTTGCATCCAAAAGTAAAATGGGTAAAATATCCGTTTTTAAAATCGCATCCTAAATATGAAGTTGCAAAAAAACAAATGAGATTAGGAGGGAGTATTGTGGCTTTTGAGGTTGAAGGAGATATTGAAGGCGGGCGGGCTTTCTTTGATGCTATAAAAATGTGCTCGCTATCAGCTAATTTGGGTGATACAAGAACTATTGTTACACATCCGGCAAGCACAACACATGCAAAAGTAGAAGCAGACGTGAAAGCAGCCGTAGGAATTACAGATGGTATGGTACGTTGTTCTCTAGGGTTAGAGCATATAGATGATATTATTGCAGATTTTGAACAGGCTTTAAGCAATTAAAACGGTTACTAATGAGGCTTTTTACAGTAGATTCATTTACTAATGTACCTTTTAAAGGAAATCCAGCAGCGGTTTGTGTGCTAGAGCAACCCCTTTCTGAAAAACAATACATTAATATTGCTCAAGAAATGAATTTGGCCGAAACGGCTTTTGTGTATTTAGAAGATGGACAATATCAATTGAGGTGGTTTACACCACAAGTTGAAGTAGACCTCTGCGGGCACGCAACTTTGGCAACGGCAAAAATTTTGTTTGAAAAATATAAAGTTGAAAAAGACCTTTTAGAATTTAAGACTAAAAGCGGAATTCTAACTGTAAAACAAAAGGGAGACCTGTTAGAAATGAATTTTCCTATTGGCAAAGTTACTAAAAGCCATACCAGAGATCGTTTGATTGAAGAGGCTTTTGGTATAGAACCAATTTCAATTTCAATAGATAAAGATTGGTGTTTAATTGAGTTTGAAAATGAAACGCAACTTAAAAGCGTAACACCCGACTTCAACAAACTATTAAAGCATTCAAAAGTTAATTTTATTGCTACTGCAAAATCAAATGATACACATTTAGATTTTGTTTCAAGGTTTTTTGCACCTGCAATAGGTATTAATGAAGACCCCGTGACTGGATCTGCTCACTGTTATTTAGCAGATTATTGGAGTGACAAGTTAACCAAAAACACCATTATTGGATATCAGGCATCTAAACGTGGTGGTGGTGTTGAATGTGAAGTCATTGAAAACGATAGAGTGCTTTTAAGAGGCGATTGCGTTGTTATGGCGGAACTGTTGGTTGAATGGGATAAATGATGCTTCATGACTTTAGTATTTTTTTGAAACAATCTGGTATAAGTTTGCGTTCTACTCTTTAAGGACATTTAGATTATAAAAAAAGCTGCCCGTTATAGAGCAGCTTTTTAAAACTATTATGAGAGACTATTATTATTTTTTGATAAATCTTTTGGTAGTTGCCAACCTATTAGATATAAACTTTATAAAATACATACCAGACATAAGTTTCGACGTATCAACAGTATGAGATCCCTTACCAGGGTTTACCTTCTTAATAAGCGCTCCTGTAGATGAATATATTGTAACTTCATCAAAACTACCCTCTAAAATATCAATAGTTAATCTTGAATCTGCTGGAACTGGGTGTATGTTGATGTTGTTGTCCACGACCTGATTAAATGTTTTTAATGCTTCTTTATTCGTTTTAGTAAAAGTTCCTGTTCCCAGATTAACTGTATAATCTTCTACTTCTCCCCAGGTGAAATTTTCGCAAGAGGTTGGTATTGAGTTATACTTCATTGAAACTCGCATTCTAACCGAAGTCTTAGACGTTCCTGTAGGGATAGCAAAAGTCCCGCTATTGGTAACATCCCTTGATGGTGCTTTAGACCACACTAATTCACCGGAATCATCAAAACTTCCATTATTATTATAGTCAATCCAAACAGCATAACCTTCAGGATATATAGTCCCTGTCCAGGTTGGTGTAACAGATATCGTGTATGATGAACCTTCATTTAGATCTGTTGAGATGGAAGTGAAGTCCGAATAAAATTGTGCATCGGAAGTATTGAAGATCGAGTTTAACTGAACGGTGCTAATATATTCGTCGTTCACGTTTGAACTTGAAGAATCACAATAAACAATTTCACCTTCTATTGTCGTAAACGTAACAGTGGCACTGCCAGAAACATTTCCCGCGGCATCTTGAGCGGTCACAGAAGCAACATATGTAGTTAAAGGGGAAAGTCCTGTAACATTTGTAGTAGGAGTTGTTGACGTACCAGCGGGATTACCATCTATAGTAACATTATAAAGCGTTACCCCTATATTATCGGTTGATGCCGTCCAGCTAAGTGTTGATCCACTGGAAGTAATATTACTTACAACTAAATCTGTTGGGTCTGTTGGTGCTTCAAAATCAGGAACGCCAGGTTCAATTTGAAACTTTCCAACAACACCTTTTCTGCCATCGTTCATATACTCATTAATAAACCAAAATGAAGAATCATCAGACGGGTCTACATCAATCTTACTATAATCACCATATCGAAGCCCGGGTATATTAGCGTTTCCATTAGCAATAACCTGCTCTGCGCTAGTCATTGTTCCTAGGGGGTCAGAGCTTAGTCTTCCGGTAAAATACGAGCTAACTCTAACCGTTGTAGGTGTTGAAGGCCCAGACATAGCCGTATATCCCATACCTATGTTTCCTTGTCCGTCCATGGCCAAACTTGCATGCCACGCATGTTTTCCATCTGGAGAGGTATACGTACCTTCTTGGTATAATGTCCAGGGCTGATTATCCCCAGTTTGACGAAACTCGTACCAACGTATTCCTGCCAATTCACCTGCACTAGCATCTGTGTCAACCACAAAATTAAATAAGGCCGAATTATGCGTAGGGAATTTTCTAAACTGCGCTTGATTCATAATAGTTGCTTGTAACGCATCAATAGGAATGCCTCCTCCAGGTTGGGTTAAATTAGAGAAGCTTCCATTATCAAAAACACCAATAAAAGGTGTTGTATTGATTTCCACCGGGCTCGAAATTGTTGAGTTTGCGGGAGTCGTCCAATCGACATCGGCAGTCCAAATTTTAACATGATCCTGTGATACTCCAGCCCAGGCATCGTCTTGTAAATAAACTATTGTAGCACCTCCTGGAGCGGGTAAATTACCATCGGTAACACTGAGTACCTGTGGACTAAAAAAGCCACTGGTTACAATCCCAGGAAGGTCAAATCCGAGAATTTGCGCTCCAGAACCTCCGGTTAACATCACATCTCTTTCCAATACCCAAAGCTTGTCTGCGCTTGAAGTATTATCTGTGAGATAGTACCCATCACTCCAGACAGATAGTTTCTGGTAATCATCTATGGCCGGAATATTGTACACAAACCATCCGGAGGTTAGTGGGTCTGGGCCATCTGAAACGGCTACTTGAGCTCCAGATCCCAGAAAGGAAAGTACCCATCTGTCTGCCGCATTGTCGTAGGATGCCGTAAGATCGCAACACCCGCCCGAAGGGAAAATAGCGGGATTAGGAGCTGTTTCGCCTAACAACTCGTTTCCTAATTTATCAAAAATCATAAACCCGGTATTATAAACCACCATCACATGGTTTGGGCCTACCGCTAAGGAAGGGTCGGTAGGTGAAGAGTTTGATGAGTAGGTGTCAAAAACAAGGCTTGCAGGAGATCTTTGTACACTTTGTTCCTCTTCATGCCTGTTTCTAATAAAATAATCGTTTGCCGTTTGAGGGTCTTTACCTGAAATAATTTGACTTCCTAAGGATCTTTTATCTTTGGCTTCTCTAACAGTGTTATCGGGTGGTACGAGATCATTGGGTCTTGATAACATGGAAGGAACGTGTTCTACAGAGGATATTTTTCCCTGATAAGTAGCTTTGGTTGAACCTTGTTGAGAATACGCCATTAAAGACATAACGAACAATAGGGGTAATAGTAGGTTTTTGTGTTTCATTTTTGGTTTGTTTTTTTGGGTTAAATGGTAAAGGCTACATATCTGTAATATGTCCTAACCGTTCTCTTACCTATTCCTTTATGGAATGGCATTTGGCTCACATAGTTATTAGTGTATGTGTTTCTGCATAATCAATCTTTTTGAATCATCTCCCCTTTGATGACCATGATCGATTAGCACCCTATTAAAGTTAAACCAATTTCGTTTTTGTCTTGCAACCAGAAGAGCGGCTATAATATTTTATTATAAGCCTGGTTAACCTAAGTTTGATTGGCGGTTTAGGCGTAATTTAACAGTAAAAAGATAGATCGTTTAGAAAATTAGAAATACTAAATTCTAATAGTCTACCTCAAATGATCTATGCTAAAATTACAGAAATATTCTGTAAGTATTTCTTTTTTAGTGTGCAGAAAAACCACAAAAATGAGTTTTAAAACCAGTTGTATTGTACAAGTATTTGGTTTTGAAAACGTTAGTGAATTCGTGGTTTTGTCAAATAAAAAAACCACAGCTAAAACTGTGGTTTTTTGTTCCTGTTTATAAGTGTTTATTAGAGGATTTTGTTATAAGTGAACTTAACTTTTGTTCTAACGACTTTGCTATTCACATCTGTAAAATCAAAGACATCTTCAATAAAAAAAGAAGTGTCATCATCATTAATTTCGAGTTCAATCTCTCTTAGATTGCAGAAACTTACTAGTGTTAGTCTGTTTCCTGTAAGTTTCCAGGTACCTGTTGAGGACTGTTTATTATCACAATTAGGAGCCATTTCTCCCTGTTGGAACGTATAGTCTCTATCATTATCGAAGCTATAAGAAGCATCTCTTTCACATGCAGAGTATTGTTCAAACAAATTAGTGCTTGGGTTGTCCACGTTATCATCGGTTATATCGATTTCATCGACCGAAACGATTTCAGCTAAAACCCACTTATGAGCAAATGCGGTTTCATTGGCACTCAGTTCTCCAGTTAAGTCTTGAATACAGTTAGGAACATCATCGTCGTTACAACTAACCATTACAAGTACAATTAAGACTAAACTATGTATAAGGGCATTCTTTTTTTTCATGTTGAATAATTTTAAGGTTTAATGTATTAGATGCAGAATGTTAGGAATAGTTGCGTAGGATTTTAGGTTGTTTTGGAATGAGATACACATAGTTTATCTGTAACTAACTGGTTTTTAGAAATGTAAAGACATTTATATTGTAGTCCAATTTTTACTCGTCTTTTCAGGGCTGTTGTTGGTCGATAACTTTAATAAAAGTAGTTAGATTTGTTTTAATTTTATCGATTACAAACTAGTAACTATGGCTTTTCTTAAAGAAGCATGTGTAGAAGGTTTAAATCAGGCCTTAAATGCTCAAGAATTAGGAGCAGATAGAATAGAACTTTGCGCTAATCTGGATGTGGGGGGTACAACACCTTCTACCAGTGTTATAAAGGCAGTCTTAGCGCATGTTCAAATACCTGTAAGAGTTATAATTCGACCTCGGGGAGGTGATTTTGTCTATTTAGAAGACGAGTTAGCCCTCATGGAAGATCAAATAATGACTTGTAAGGCATTGGGAGCAGAAGGTGTTGTTTTTGGTGTGTTGAATAAGAATAATACGATGGATATAAAAGCAACCGAAAGATTAATTTCCGCGGCCTTACCTTTAAAAATCACCATACATAAAGCCGTAGATGAAACACCAGATATCTATGAAGCCCTAAAAACGTTGGAATCCTTAGGCCAAAACTTAACCCTGTTAACTTCGGGAGGAGCGATCACAGCTGAGAAAGGAAAACATGTTTTAAAACGATTGGTGGCGTTGGCTGGCAATGCCATCGAGATCCTTCCAGCGGGAAAAATAGATACAGAAAATATACAAGCGTTACACGAATATATCGCAGCGACGTCCTATCATGGTAAGCGCATTGTTGGAAAACTCGATTAAACTATGAAAAAAACAATTGTACTCTTGTGGATGTTATTCATGGTGCTTTCTTGTCAAAAGAAATCCCTTTTAAATCTCACGAACTATGTAGACCCTATGATTGGAACCTCTGCTCATGGTCACACATTTCCAGGAGCCACGACACCATTTGGAGCCATACAGTTAAGTCCGTCGAATGATTTTAAGTCCTGGGATTGGTGTTCGGGGTATCATTATTCCGATTCCATTATTAAAGGGTTTGCACATAATCATATTAGCGGTGCTGGTCTGTCGGGTTTAGGAGATATTCTGCTAATGCCAACTATGGGTAAGCAAACAACGAAGTCCGGATCAGACGAGCTTGTAGACGCTAGTTATCGCTCTCGTTTTTCTCATAACACTGAACATGCCAGAGCAGGATATTATTCGGTAATCCTGGACGATTATAATATTAATGTCGAATTAACAGCAACACCTCGTACCGGTTTTCATAGATATACGTTCAATAATTCGGGAGTTACAAATATTGTTATAGATCCTACACATGGGGTTATGGAGCGCTCCACAGAAACTAGCATTGAGGTAATCTCGAATTCAGAAATACGCGGCTACAAACGTACTGGTGGTGGAGATAAAAGTCGGTACGCCTATTTTAGTGCTAAGTTCTCAAAGCCTTTTCAAAAGGCTATTATAACAAATAATGACGACGATACAGAGGCAGATAAGTTAACGGCAATTAAAGCTAAAAGCTATGCGTCCTTTCATGTTGAAAAAGGGGAGCAAATTGAAGTATTGGTAACGATATCACCTATAGATTACGATGGTGTAGATAAAAATTTTGTTGCCGAGGCCAAAGGGAAATCATTTGATGATGTTTTAAAAGAGACTACCGATGCCTGGAATAGCGTATTAAATAAAATTGTGATTAGTGAGTCGAGTTCAGATGCTAAGAAAAGAACGTTTTACACGGCTATGTATCATACATTTATTTCACCTAACATCATTTCAGATGTTGATGGGCGCTATGCTGTTGAAGGTAAATCATATAAATACGAGGGAACTCAGTTTAGTAATTATTCAACCTGGGACACTTATAGAGCCCTTCATCCTTTGTTGACTATTATAGAGCAAAAAGAAACGTCTAAGATGGTTAATAGCTTAGTGTCAAGAGGCACTCAGGCCGGCATTGGTCAACCTGTTTGGGAGCTTATGGGTTTTGATAATGCCTGTATGATAGGCTACACGACGTCCTCGGTAATAGGAGATGCTGTATTAAAAGACATTGAAGGGATTGATTATGAGGCGGCATTTAATGCCATGTATACATCGGCTTTTGATTTAACGAAACACAGTGCCGTGTATGATGTAAGCGGATTGGAAGATTATATAAATTATGGCTACGTAACTGCAGAAACTGGAAGCTCTGTATCAAAAACCACAGAATATAATTACCATGATTATGTTATTGCTCGCGTTGCCGAAAAATTAGGAAAAACAAAAGAAGCTCAGGAATTTCAAAAACGAAGCATAGGGTATCGAAATTTGTTTAGTTCGAAAGACGGGTATTTGTATCCGGTTTACAGTAATGGTACCATGCGCAATTTGGATTTAACAACCTGGGATGAACTCATTCCTAATTATGTTTCGGGGAATATTTGGGCCTATTCCGGGTATACCCCACACGATATGGCCGGAATTATTCAATTACATGGAGGAAAAGATAAGTATGCTGCCTGGTTAGATAAAGTTTTTACAGATACGACACAGGTAGGCGGTTCGCAGCATGTTGATATTTCGGGGTTTATTGGTAAGTATGGTCATGGTGATGAGCCGGGGCATCAAATGCCTTATCTGTATAACTATGTTGGACAGCCTTGGAAGGGGCAAAAACTTGTAAATGAAGTGGTAACTACCATGTATTCCGATAAACCTGATGGATTAATTAATAATGAGGATTTAGGTCAGATGTCCGCCTGGTATGTTTTTAGTACGTTAGGGTTTTATCCCGTCGCCCCAGCAAGTCTGAATTATCAAATCGGAGCGCCATATCATGAAAATGCGACCATAAACCTGGAAAATGGTCATACATTTACCGTAAAAGCCATCAATTTAAGTGAGGATAATTTTTATGTGCAATCCGTAAAACTTAACGGGGAAGCATATCATAAGACCTTTATAACCCACGATACCATCATGCAGGGAGGCGTATTAGAGTTCACTATGGGAGGTGCGCCCAATAAAGAATGGGGACGCTTGGATGACAGCCAATCTATAGGAGCGGTTTCTAAAGAAAAACCAGAAATCTTGGTTAAAGCCACCAAATCACCTTATGATGAGAACAGTGCATTCTTCTTTACTAAACAGCATATAGCAATTTTAAAAAGCAAAGATCCCGAAGCTGAGATATACTATACAACAGATGGAACCGAACCCACATTACAAGCTCGTAAATATGAATCTCCTTTAGAAATTAAAGAAAATTGTATATTGAAAGCAATTGCTGTAAAATCGGGGCTACGAGTTAGTAAAGTTTATGAAAAGCCCATTTTCAAAAGTGTGTTTCCATTGTTAAAGACCGGATATCCAAAAATTATAATGAACAGCTGGGCAGACCCAAACTATGGGAAATCTGACGGGCGTATGCTCATAGATGAAATAACCGGTTCAAAAAGCTATGGTGATGGAAAATGGACAGGAATGAAACAAGATTTCGATGTAGACATCGACTTGGGGCAAAACCAAATGATTGAATATGTCTCAGTAGGAATTTTAACCGATACGGGATCGTGGATATTCCCCGCAAAGTCTATTGAAATCTATGGAGGAGCCTCAGAGCAAAATTTAAAACGTATTGGACACACAATTATTTCTGCAAAAGATAGTTATTCAAAGGAAGTGAATCGTCGCGTTATAGATTTAAAGAGAGGGCGTTATAAATATTTGAAAGTGAAAATAAATTCATTTGGCGTCGCCCCAGAATGGCATGGCGGTTCTGGAAATGCAGTATGGTTGTTTTTAGATGAGATTATGGTGTATTAAAATCACGCATAAATTCGGGAAAATTTGCTAAGAATTTATTTCTAGCATTAGAACATGTTCCTTAATAAACGAACTTAAAGGGATATACATGAAACACATTATTTTTTTTGCCGTTGTGGCATCTATTGGAGGCTTTTTGTTTGGTTTTGATACAGCCGTTGTTTCCGGAACTACAGATTTAATAAAAAATCAATACGGATTAGACGATGTACTGTTAGGTTGGTATGTAAGTTCTGGGTTGGCAGGTTGCGTTCTTGGTGTAATAATTGCTGGGTTTTTAAGTGATGGATTTGGAAGAAAAAAGGCATTAATGGGGAGTGCCATTTTGTTTTGCTTATCCGCTATTGGTTGTGCCATTACAGGGACGTTTACCTTACTGGTCATTTCACGGCTTGTTGGTGGTGTTGGAGTTGGTATAGCCTCTGTATTATCACCCATGTATATATCTGAGATTTCACCCCAAAATAAAAGAGGAATGTTAACCTCATTGTACCAGTTGGCCATTACAGCAGGAATTTTAATAGCGTTTTTATCCAATGCATATATTCAGAATTTTGCACTAAATAATAGTTCCGGGGTTGGGCTGGTGGATCAAGTATTTGTTACAGAACAGTGGCGAGGTATGTTGGGGATTGAAACTATTCCGGCATTGCTGTTCTTTATTTTGCTCACCTTCATTCCTGCTACTCCAAGGTGGTTAGAATCCCGAGGAAGAATGGATGAGGCCAATGTTATAATTAATAAATATAACATAGATACTTCTATAGATGGCCCGCAGGGTAATAGTGAAAAACAGGTGAAAAAATACTTTTCGAATAAAGGTGTTCGTATGGCTATTATTGCGGGAACCGTACTGGCTGTTTTAACTCAAACCAGTGGTATTAATGCCATTATGTATTATGGCAACAGTATTTTGTCTTCGGGTGGTGCCGATACCAATATGGCGTTTAAAGGGCAAGTACTTATAGGTGTAATCAATGTGTTGTTTACATTTATAGCCGTTTTTACAATTGACAGGGTTGGTCGTAAAAAGTTATTGTATACTGGCGTTACAGTATTGGTGATATCTCTGTTTATGGTTGGTCTCATGTTTAGGCTCAATGCAGCTATGGAGCTAAAAATGTTGTTTATTCTAATGTTTGTAGCTGGATTTGCATTTTCATATGGCCCGGTAATTTGGGTGCTGTTATCAGAACTGTTCCCAACCAAAATTAGAGGAAGAGCTATGTCCATTGCTGTTTTAGCATTGTGGGTTACCAATACAGTTGTAGCACAGTTAGTGCCGTGGTTACGAAGTGAAATAAGTGAGTCTGGAATTTTCTGGTTATTCGCCGCTTTCTGTTTACCAACCTATTATATTGCTGGAAAGTATTTACCACAAACCAAAGGGAAATCCTTAGAAGAGATCGAGGAATATTGGATGACTAGGTGACTTATAAAAGTGTTAAACTAAACATAGAGTTTTTAAAAAAAGGTACACATTCATATGGGGAAATTCTGGAGTCGGTACTACGAGATTCAAATACCCTATTTAAACTTCATTAATGATTCGAGCGCTGTTGTTAGTCGAATATTTTAAATACTAAACATCTGAATATTTAAGTTTATAAGATTTTTCAAAAATCTTAATGAGATTTCAGTTTTAGAAATGATGAAAATAATTTTTACCCTGTTGGTGCTTATCGTAATGGTGTCTTGCAGGACGGATAAGAAAAGAGATGGTGGGACAGAAAAGATAACGGAAGGCGTTCAGGAAAAAGATTCGTTGTTGCTCGCATTGCAAGACGAGGTAAAGGCAGAAACGCTTAGGGCTTGGAATGACTATAAAAAATATGCCTGGGGGCATGATGTTTTATTACCTCTATCTAAAAATCACTTCGATTGGTACAAAGAATCTTTAGGGATATCGCCTATAGACGCCTATAGCACGTTAAAAGTTATGGGGCTTCATGCCGAGGCTAAAGAAATTGAAGATTATGCGTTAGCAATGGACTGGGATAAAGATCTATACGTTCAAACGTTTGAGGTAAACATTAGAATCCTTGGTGGACTTTTATCCATGTATCACTATACAAAGCATGATGCCATTTTAGACAAAGCTCGTGATTTTGGTGATAGAATATTACCTGCATTCCAGACACCAACCGGTATACCAACACATTCTGTAAACTTAAAAACGGGGAAACAAGGTGGAAACCACGGCGAAGGAGATGGATATGTAGTTAATGTAGCGCAAGCCGCAACCTATTTGTTTGAGTTTGGTATTTTAAGTTATTACACCAAAGATGCTAAGTATTATCGCGCAGCGAAGAAAGCTACAAAAGCCATTTTTGAAAGAAAATCGGAAATCGGACTTCCCGGCGAGTTGATTAATGTATATACTGGTAAGTGGGAAGGAACCAGGTGGCATCATTTGCAAGCTGGTGTAGATGCGTATTATGAGTATATGTATAAAAGTTGGATGATCTTTCCAGACCCCGAAATCAAAGCCATATGGGATTACAGTAAGTCTAAGATAGATCAGTACTTATTAGATGTATATAAGGGACATCATTTTTACACGATTGTGGATATGGATACCGGAGCCGTTTTAAAGCGTTCGGTATCGTTATATGATGCGTTTTTTCCTGCAGTTCAGGCAATAGCAGGTGACATTGAGGCAGCAGAAAAAAATCAAAAAACTTGGAATTGGATTTGGAACAAGTTCGAGATGCTACCAACACGTTATAAGTATGACGAGGATATTGTTGAATATGCAAACATGGAAATTAATCCTGAGATTATCGAATCTGCATACTATTTGCATCAAATAACGAATAAAGACCTGTATCTAGATATGGTGAAAAAGTATTGGTTCGATATTAAAAAACATTGCAAAAATGATGTTGCTTTTAATTCCATAAAAGATGTAAGAACCAAAGAGAAAAAAGATTATTTGGCAACATTCTTCTTCGCAGAAACGATGAAATACCTTTATATCGCTTTTTCTCAAGGGGATTTCGATTTCAATGATCACGTATTTAATACTGAAGCACATACTTTTAAAAAATCGGATTTCGACCCTGCCAAGGCCAAAGTATACTTAGGGTATTAATATTTTCAACGCTTCATTTATGGAATTGCTAGAAATACCTACGATGAAGCCGTTTAACTGTAAACCGGATAATTTTTCATTAGAGCTGCGGTTTTGGAGTGAATTTATAAAAAAACAGAAAGAAAAATAACTAAATAGACGCATTAAATAAACTAAATATTATGACTAATAACAAGACGATCGTACCTAAAAATGTCGTTATCCCTTTCATTTTAGTAACAACATTATTTGCATTATGGGGATTTGCTAATGCCGTAACAGATCCTATGGTAACAGCTTTTAAAAAGGTGTTGGAATTAACAAATTCGCAGGCTTCGTGGGTACAAATGGCTTTTTATGGCGGTTATTTTTGTATGGCTTTACCGGCTGCATTGTTTATTAGAAAGTATTCATACAAAACAGCTATTTTAATTGGATTGGTATTGTATTCTGGTGGTGCACTACTGTTTTTCCCTGCCGCAACTAACGAGGAATTCTGGGTGTTTTGTGTGGCATTGTACATCCTTACCTTTGGTTTGGCGTTTTTAGAAACAGCGGCCAATCCATACATATTAGCTATGGGGCCTAAAAATACGGCAACACAACGATTAAATCTGGCACAAGCATTTAACCCTGTTGGTTTAGTGTCTGGTTTGTTGGTCGCCCAGTATTTCGTTTTGAAAAATCTTCAGTCTGACGATGTTGAAGATTTTACGATTTTAGATGAAGCAAAGAAAGCCCTAATAAGAACATCTGATTTGTTAGTAATTCGTAACCCATACGTGACGCTTGGATTGGTGATTTTAGTGTTTTTATTTATCATGGTATTTATTAAAATGCCCAAATTTAAAGATGAAGGAGGGATTCCAAGTTTGGGAACAACGTTTTCAGGTCTATTTAAAAATAAAAACTATGTTTATGGCGTGCTATCGCAAGCTCTGTATGTTGGTGCTCAGATTATGTGCTGGACCTACATTTACCAATATGCAGAAGGTATTGGAATGGATAGTGAAACAGCAGCGAATTATCAGCTTATTGCTTTTGTTTTATTTATGGTGGGTAGAGCGGTTGGTACCGTGTTGTTACGATATATTAATTCTGGAAAATTGTTAATGCTATTCTGTGTGTTAGCGCTTTTATGTACCGCCGGAACCATATTTATTGAAGGTATAACCGGAGTATATTGCCTGGTGGCTATTTCATTCTTCATGTCCTTGATGTTTCCAACTATATATGGTATTGCTTTAGATGGGTTAGGAGAAGAAGAGTCTAAAATAGGAGCAGCTGGACTGGTTATGGCCATAGTAGGTGGTGCCTTAATGCCACAATGGCAAGCCATGATTATGGATATAGGAGGAGAAAAAGTTAATGATACAACCATATTAGGCGTATCAGAAGTTAACTTCTCTTTCATACTGCCATTAATATGCTTTTTATTTATAGCATATTATGGTAAAAAGGCAAGTACGACCGTTGCAAACTAAAAACTCCAAAAAAGAACTATTCGTTTAAAGCATTATTCTTAAGGATAATGCTTTTTACTTCATTAATATAGCTTCTTCCAATGGTATAGCGTATACCGGCAATTTCTAAGCTGTTGCCTTCTACAGATTCTACTTTTTCAATAGGAATCGTATAAGAACGGTGTATTCTTATAAACCGATCAGAAGGTAGTTCGTCTGTAAAGCTTCCTAAAGTCTGATGAACAATGTAGCGGTTTGTGTGGGTGTTTATTTTAATATAATCTTTTAAGCTTTCTACCGATAAGATCTCATCCAGATAAACCTTGGCCATTTTTTTCTTATCAACCTTTACAAAAATAAAAGCTCTATCGTTATGTGCAGCAATGTCTTTTACTGGGTTGTAGGCTTTAAAAGCTTTGTTTATGGCCATAATAAATCTGTGAAATGGTATAGGTTTAACCAAATAGTCTAAAACTTCCAATTCGTAACTTTCTACGGCAAATTCCTCATGGGCGGTAGTGATAATGGTCATAGGCTTTTTATCCAAGCTCTTTAAAAGATTTAAACCATCTAACAATGGCATATTTATATCTAAAAATAGCAGATCTATGGTGTTGTTTCGAATATAATCTATGCTTTCAACAGCATTGCTAAAAGTATCTATGAGTTCTAATCCTTTGGATTCTTTTATATAACTTTTAATAACATTTATAGCCAACGGTTCGTCATCTACAATAACACATTTCAAGTTCATCATACTTTAATTTTGAGGTTTACAACATATTCTTTGCCATCATTATTTATATCAAGATCGTATTCGTTCTCATTATAACCTAATTCCAGTCTCTTTTTAACATTTCCAATGCCAATTCCTCCTTGAGTTGCTTGAATAGCATTATTGTTTTTTTTGGTAGGAATTGGATTTGAAACCCTAAAATGAAGAAAATTTCCAATAACATTAAAATCAATATTGATATTGACTTCTCCAACATTTTTATTGGCGCCATGTTTAAAAGAGTTCTCCAGGAATGCTAACAGTAGCATCGGGGCAATTTTTTTATCTTCGATTTCGCCCGATATGTTGATGTCTATATTTAATTGATCCCCGTATCTAATACGCTCTAAATCCAGGTAATTTTGAAGACAAATAATTTCTTTTTTCAGGCTCTGTTGTTTTTGTTTCGTCTCATATAGCAGATAGCGCATTAATTCTGATAATTTAATGATGACTTGTGGTGCTTTATCTGATTTTTCTATAGTTAAAGAGTAAATATTATTTAAGGTATTAAAGAAAAAATGAGGAGATACCTGAGTCTTTAATAAGCGTAGTTCGGTTTCGAGTTGCAACTTTTCCAAATCAACGCGCCGTTTGTGTTCTCTAATCCAATCAAAAGTTACCTTTATCGCAGCCACAAATGCCACAACATATAGCTCTCCCAGCATCATTTCAATAGCATAATTTAAAGTTAGTGTCGTGGTGACTTTGGGACCTTCAGGCCATACATTATTGCTTACTAAAAAATAGGTTAGATTAAACTTTAATAACAACATAAAAAAAAGAGAGGCCCCTAATGCCAATGCATACTTAATGTACTTACGCGTATTAATGAACTTTGGCATTAAATAATAGAGGTTAAAATAGGACAAGGTCATGTGAATCACGAAACCCAGAAGAGTTGTTTTAAAGGCATAAGGATAATCATTAAAATAACTCCCCCACCTAAACGTCGTAAATAAAAAGTACGCCACCCAAAAAATAGCATGATGTTTTAAGGTAATATTAAAATTATTATGGTCATTTATATTAATAGCATCCTTGATTTTTTGAAGCATAATACTTTTTAGTTTTTGAGGCGTTTAGCTTTCTACGGCTGTTGTTGGTCTAAAATTATTCGTGCAGTAAGTGAAATTATAAATCTTTAATGTTATTAATAAATATGCTAAAAAAATATGCAGAATTCTATAATTTTTAGGGTGTATTGGTAACAAATATAATAAGTAAAACGAATATAGAAAAAATTACGCTATCCACTCTTGTTTTTTTGTTTTTGCAAATTTTATACAATTTATAATTAGTGGTTTGTGTGCATTTTTAGTGTTTGCGTTTTTTAATAATGACAGTGAGAGTAAACATTTTTGAATGTTTTAAATAAGAGTGAATGAATTTAGCAACAATAGACATTGTTATAATTTTAGGATATGTGGTAATCACCGTTTTATTCGGGTTATATGTATCGAAAAAAGCCTCAAAAAGTTTAAACTCGTATTTTCTTGGTGGTAATGAAATTCCGTGGTATTATCTGGGTTTATCTAATGCCTCCGGGATGTTCGATATTTCGGGAACCATGTGGGCTGTTACCATTATGTTTGTTTATGGTATAAAAAGTGCCTGGTTGCCTTGGGCCTGGCCGGTATGGAATCAGGTATTCATATTTGTTTTTCTAGCTGCCTGGTTAAGGCGTTCAAATGTTTTAACAGGGGCGCAATGGATAACCTACCGCTTTGGAAAAGGTTTGGGAGCTAGATGGTCGCATATTATAGTTACTGTATTTGCTGTAATAAGCACTTTAGGTTTTATGGCCTACTTTTTTGAAGGTATTGGGAAATTTGTTGTGATTTTTTTCCCCTGGGATTTATCTTTTAATATCGGGTCGCTCCCGGTTTCTTCAGAACAGGCATATGCTCTTATTATTATAGGTGTTACAACACTGTACACCCTTAAAGGTGGAATGTATAGCGTTGTTGCAACCGAGGTGTTACAATTTTTAATCATGACCATTTCCTGTCTGGTTATTGGATATATAGCACTTAACGCTGTAACCTTTGAGCAGGTAGATGCTGCGGTACCACAAAATTGGAAGAATTTGTCGTTTGGAATGAATATGGATATAGACTGGACGGGTTATATAGATAGTGTCAATAAAAAAATTGAGGATGATGGATTTTCATTGTTTGGGTTTTTATTTATGATGATGATCTTTAAAGGTATATTTGCAAGTTTGGCGGGCCCTGTACCCAGCTACGATATGCAGCGTGTTTTGTCTACCAGAAATGAAGTGGAAGCCTCAAAAATGAGTGCATTAACTATTGTTGTGCTTTCTATTCCAAGATATTTAATGATAGCCGGTTTTGCCGTTTTATGTTTGGTTTATATGGGGCCAGAATTACAGACTATGGGATCTCGATTTGATTTTGAGACTATACTCCCCGAGGCCATTCAGCGCTTTGTTCCAATTGGTGTTAAAGGATTATTACTAGCCGGACTATTAGCTGCTTTTATGGGGACGTTTGCTGCTTTTGTGAATTCAGCCCCAGCTTATATAGTAAACGATATCTATAAAAAATATATTAACCCAAATGCGTCAAATAAAACCTATATTAGGTGCAGCTATGTGGCATCAATCTCATTAGTTGTGGTTGGAGTGATAGGTGGATTTTTTGCTTCATCTATTAACGCTTTGACACTGTGGTTAACATTTGGTTTATATGGAGGCTATGCGGCTGCTAATGTTTTAAAGTGGATATGGTGGCGTTTTAACGCCTACGGCTATTTTGGAGGAATGTTGGCAGGTCTCATAGCTTCTACTATTTTACCCGAAATCTTTTCAGATATGTCTTCAATCTATCTGTTTCCATATGTTTTGATCATTTCCTTTATTGGTTGTCTCGTCGGAGTATATCTATACAAGGCAGACGACATGGAGGTGCTTAAGCATTTTTATAAAACTACAAAACCCTGGGGTTTTTGGAAACCTGTGGTAAGCGAAATTCAAAAAACCGAACCAGATTTTCTTCCAAACAAGTCTTTTAAAATAGATATGTTCAATTGTATTATTGGAATAGTTTGGCAAATGACGTTTGTATTAGCACCTATGTATTTAATTATTAAAGAATACAATAGATTATATATTGTTATTGGGGTTATGATTGCTACGTCGGTTATCCTTAAAAAGACCTGGTACGATACCTTAGAAATAAAGGGTAAGTCTATAAAATCAAAAAAACAAATAAAACGTAATGAAGTTACCCTGGCAAGAGAGACCACAAAATTGTAATGATGTTGTTTGGAGGTATCGTGAGAATCCGATAATAAAAAGAGACGCTATACCAACATCAAACAGTGTTTTTAATAGTGCTGTTGCCCCTTTTGGGGATGGCTACGCTGGGGTGTTTAGATGCGATAATAAAGCCGTGCAAATGAATATTTTTGCAGGTTTTAGTAAAGATGGAATACACTGGGATATCAATCACAAGCCTATAGATTTCAAAGCAGGAGATATAGATAATGTTCATGGCGATTACAAATACGACCCTAGAGTGGTGTTTATAGAAGATCGCTATTGGATTACCTGGTGTGAAGGACATAATGGGCCTACTATTGGTGTGGGATACACCTTCGATTTTGTTGAATTTTTTCAATGCGAAAATGCCTTTTTGCCCTTTAATAGAAATGGTGTGCTATTTCCTAAGAAAATAAATGGGAAATATGCCATGATGAGTAGGCCCAGTGATAATGGTCATACGCCTTTTGGCGATATCTATTTAAGTTACAGTCCGGATATGAAATACTGGGGAGAGCATCGCCATATGATGTCTCCAACTCCGTTTAAAGCGAGTGCATGGCAATGTACAAAAATAGGAGCAGGGTCGGTCCCGTTTTTAACAAACGAGGGTTGGCTAATGTTTTATCACGGAGTAATTACCACTTGTAGTGGTTTTAGATACGCCATGGGGTCGGCCATTTTAGATAAGGAGCATCCGAATATTGTAAAATATCGAACACAACCTTATCTCTTAACCCCATCAGAACTTTACGAGCAAGTAGGAGACGTGCCCAATGTTATTTTTCCATGTGCAACATTACAAGATGTTGAAAACGATAAAGTAGCTATTTATTATGGAGCTGCAGATACCGTTGTGGCTTTGGCATTTGGTTACATTAGCGAGATCTTGACGTTTACCAAAGAGAATTCATTATAAATTATATGGATTATGAATTCCAAACACCTTAGAAGTAAATCGGTTAGCGTTTTATTGGTCTTTATGGTTTTTGGGCTATTAGCGTATAAAAGTTATGGTCAAAATAAAACTAAAGACCAAATACCCAGAGTATATGTTTCGAATCGTACAACAGAAAAAATTAAAATAGATGGCATTGGAGACGAACGTTCATGGCAAAACGCGAAGTATTCAGACCCGTTTGTCGATATAGTAGGAATAAAAAAACCGCCTTTAGCAACAACATTTAAAATGCTTTGGGATGCCGAGTACATCTATTTTTTTGCTGAATTAGAAGATCCTCATATTTGGGCAACACTGAAACAAAGAGATACGATTGTTTATTATAATAATGATTTTGAAATTTTTATTGATCCCGATGGTGATTCACATAACTATTATGAGTTTGAATTTAATGCCATGAATACAATTTGGGATCTCTTTCTCACTAAACCTTACAGGAATGGCAATGTCGTTTTGAATGATTGGGACGCCAACGGACTTGAATCTGCAGTACATATCGACGGAACGTTGAATAGTCCCAATGATATTGACAATAAATGGAGTATTGAAATAGCCATTCCTCTAAGGGTTTTTAACGTCTCTTATGATGAAAAAACAGGACTTAGGGATAAATTTTGGCGGATTAACTTTTCAAGAGTTCATTGGGAGTTTCAACTAGAGAACGGGAAATACGGACGAAAAAAGAATGCCGACGGAACGTACATACGTGAAAACAATTGGGTATGGTCGCCACAGGGCGTTATCGCCATGCACCGGCCTGAAACCTGGGGATATGTTTATTTCTCCGAAGATGGAAAATCATCATTTACAAGCCCTAAAGACGATTATATAAAACGGTATTTATATAAGCTTCATAATAATTTTAAGAGTAACGAACTAAGTTCGAATAGTATAAAAACCCCAGCGACCATTTTAGATAAAATTATTATTCCTGAGTTTGAAACGCACGAATCGGGTTATAATATTTGCGTTGTAAGCCCTTTTTCTGGAAAGAAAATAATTTTGAAAGAAGATGGAAAAGTTATAGAAAAATAGAGCCATGAAAATATTTAAGATCATATGTTTTGTGTTTATAATCATTTTACCGACTCACTATGCTAAAGATAAAAAAGAGGAGGTCAATGTCATCGACCTAAATAGGGAACAGTTTAGACCTCGCGACATAAAAGTAGTGGCAAGCGCTGTTAATAAAATGACTCATAATCGCAGGAAAAAACGAACAGTAGCTGTTTTTTCTTATCCAAAAATGGAAGATCATATGATGCGCCAAGTTTGGAATACATGACGCATAGATATAGTGCTTTCTATGATTTATAATAATTTTTATCATGAAGGCTTAGATTGGGTTAAATTTGCATCAAAATAAGGGATTAGAGGTTTAAAGGAAAGTGAAGTAGCGGGGATTTTGTTTTTCGAGATAAAAGAACATCTTTTTCGAAGTTATTCAAGGATTTAAGAAATAAATATTTGATTATGAAAAAACTCTGCATTTATATATCGGTATTCTTGGTGTTTGCGGCTTGCAGTAAACCTACTAAAGAACACTCTAAAAAGGAAAAGTTAGTAGATTATGTGAATCCGTTTATTGGAACCGATGGCCCCGGAAACACATACCCCGGAGCAACTGTGCCTTTTGGGATGGTGCAGCTAAGCCCAGATATTGGTATTCCGGGGTGGGATCGTATAGCGGGCTATTACTATCGGGATTCCATAATAACAGGGTTTTCACATACGCATTTAACAGGAACCGGAGCAGGAGATTTGTACGATATTTTGGTGATGCCAGTTAACAGTCGGTCAAAAAGAAGAATAGAAGCCAATAATTTTAAACCCTTTTCTTCATTTAATCATGAGCAGGAAGATGCAGCACCAGGGTATTACACGGTAGATCTGCTGGACTACGGAATACAAGCAGAACTAACAGCTACAGAACGTGTAGGTGTTCATCGTTATACATTTCCAAAGGATAAAAATACAGAAATACATATCGATTTGGGATATGCCTTAAACTGGGATAAACCTACAGCTACCTTTCTCGAAACGGTAAACGATTCCACCATTCAAGGCTATCGTTTGTCAACCGGTTGGGCCAGAAATCAAAAAGTATTTTTCCAAATGCAGTTCTCAAAACCATTTTCTTCGTATAACTATTATAAAGGAGAAACACCTATGGAATATCCTATGAAAGGACATACAAAAATGGTGCTTAAATACGATATGGAAGAAGGCGAACAAATTGTTGTTAAAACAGGCCTGTCTTCTACCAGTTGTAAAGCTGCCGAAGAGGCTATAGCTATGGAAACCGATGGATTCAATTTCAACTTTCATCGCGAAAAAGCTAAGCTAACCTGGGAACATGAACTTCAGAAAATTAAAATTAAAACTCCAGATAAGAATAAAAAGTGTGTTTTCTATACCATGATGTATCAATCTATGTTAGCTCCAACGTTGTTGAGCGACAAGGATGGGAGCTATAAGGCGGCCAACGATGAGCATGGTAAATATAAAGAAGGAAAAGACAGTTTGGCCAAAGCAAACGGATTCCAAAGATATGACACGTTTTCACTTTGGGATACCTTTAGGGCAGCACACCCTCTGTATACCATAATTCAACAAAAACGAGTGCCAGATATGATAAAATCATTATTGGCGCATTACAAGGAAACCGATGAGCTTCCAGTATGGTCTATGCAGGGCAGTGAAACCAATATGATGATTGGTTATCATGCGGTTCCTGTTATTGTAGATGCCTACTTTAAAGGGTTCGACTTTGATAGTGAACTGGCCTATAAAGCTTGCAAAGAAAGTGCTATGGTAAGCGATAGACAAATCGATATTTACATAAAAAAAGGGTTTATTCCTGTAGATGATAGTCATGAAAATTGGTCGGTATCAAAAACATTGGAGTATGCCTACGACGATTGGTGTATTGCTATGTTTGCAAAAGATTTAGGTAAGGAAGCAGATTATGAATACTTCTTAAAGCGATCAGAGCATTGGAAAAACATGTACAATGACAAACGCACATGGTTTCAACCCAAAGATGAGTCGGGCGTGTTTATTGAACCTTTCACACCTAAATCATATACATCCTATTTTTGTGAAAGTAATGCCTGGCAGTATTACTGGTTTGTTCCTCAAAATATAGATGGATTGATTGAAAAAACCGGGGGAGCAGAACGATTTGAACAAAAGTTGGATTCCATGTTTAGCTACTTTCCTGAACCGGAAGACAAACTACCACTTTTTAGTACTGGTATGATTGGTCAGTACGCTCATGGAAACGAACCCAGTCATCACGTCGCCTATTTATATAATTATGTAAAAAAGCCCTCGAAAGCACAGAAATTAATTAGAGAAATACTGGAAAATCAATATAAAAATGAACCAAATGGGCACTGTGGTAACGAGGACTGTGGGCAAATGTCGTCATGGTATATATTCAGCTCACTTGGGTTCTATCCAGTTAACCCGGCGCAAGGGGTTTACCATTTAGGAGTGCCAGCATTCGAAGAAGCCGTAATTACCTTTTCAGAGGATAAAACCTTTAAAGTGATCGCTTCGAATTTCTCCAAAGAAAATCAATATGTGAAAAACATCCTGTTGAACGGAAAACCTTTAAACAAAACATATATAACACATAAAGACATTGTTAACGGTGGGAGCTTAGAGTTTGTAATGACGAATGAAGCTAGCAACAATCTTTTTCAAGATGCAAAAACACCAGTCGTCAATAAAGTGTATCACTAATTTCGGCATGGTCAAAGGATTAATAGTATAATCTCCGTTTTTAATTTTGAGAACATTTAGATATAAACAGAACAAAAACAAACAAATGAAAATATATATAGGGCTTATTGCCATTTGCGTTTTACTTTCGTGTACCGAACATAAACAACCGAGTAAACAGCAAGCGCAAGTAAGTGCTGATTTGATCGCATATGTGAATCCACTTATGGGTACAGACTCAGACTTTAGTCTTTCTAATGGAAATACTTATCCTGCCATTGCGACACCTTGGGGCATGAACTTTTGGACGCCTATGACATCTAAGATGGGTGACGGATGGGCTTATAAGTATGATGATAAAAAAATAAGAGGCATAAAGCAGACCCATCAACCAAGTCCGTGGATTAATGATTACGCAGCGTTTTCACTTATGGCTGTTACGGGCGATTTAAAATTCAAAGAAGGCGAACGCGAATCCTATTTTTCACATAAAGCCGAAACTGTTCGTCCAGATTATTACAGTGTATATTTAGCCGATTACGATGTGGTAGCCGAAGTAACACCAACAGAGCGTGCGGCTCATTTTAGGTTTACCTTTCCAGAAACGGATAGCGCTTACATCATGTTAGATGCCTTTTTTAAAGGTTCGATGGTGAAAATTCTTCCCGAGGAACGAAAAATAATAGGCTATTGCAGAAACAATAGTGGTGGTGTTCCCGATAATTTTCACAATTATTTTGTTGCAGAGTTTGATAAAGACTTTCAACTAAATCATACTTGGGGAGACCAATGGAAATTAATAGAAAACAGTACCGAGAATAACGGGGAACATGTTGGAGCTATTGTTGGTTTTAAAACGAAACGCGGAGAACAGGTTCATGTAAAAGTAGCGTCTTCATTTATTAGTCCAGAGCAGGCACAGCTTAATCTGGATAGAGAAATTGGAAAGAAGAGCTTTAATGCCGTAAAGGCAGAAGCAACGAAGTCCTGGGATAAAGAATTAAGCAGAATTCAAGTAAAAACATCGAATCAGGAACAATTAAAAACATTCTATTCCTGTCTTTATAGAGTCCTGTTGTTTCCAAGAAAATTCTATGAGTTTAATGCTAATGATGAGGTTGTACATTACAGTCCATACAATGGCGAGATATTACCCGGTTATATGTTTACAGACAATGGATTTTGGGATACATTTAGAGCAGTCTTTCCATTTTTTAATATGATGTATCCAGATTTAAATGGTGAGATTATGGAAGGTCTGGTAAACACCTACAAAGAATCGGGTTGGCTGCCAGAGTGGGCAAGTCCTGGGCATAGAGATTGTATGATTGGATCGAATTCTGCACCCATTATAGCAGATGCTCACCTGTCTGGAGTTACCGGTTTCGACAAAGAAACTTTACTCGAAGCCATCCTTAAAAATGCTACAGTGGCAGACGGCCGGCCGGTGAATAGCGTTGGGCGTGCAGGTTTAGAATATTATAACGAATTAGGATATGTACCTTACGATGTTGGTATTAATGAGAATGCAGCAAGAACTCTGGAATATGCATATGCCGATTTTACCATTGCGCAAATGGCCAAATCTCTAGGTAAAGAAGATCTGGCGAAAACGTACTATGAAAAATCGTTAAACTATAAAAACCTTTTTGATCCTTCAAACAATTTAATGCGAGGAAAGAACAAAGATGGGAGTTTTCAATCACCGTTCAATCCACTAAAATGGGGCGATGCCTTTACAGAAGGGAACAGCTTGCATTACACCTGGAGTGTTTTTCATGATGTAAAAGGTTTAATAGATCTCATGGGGGGAGATGATACGTTTGTTGCGTCCTTAGATAATGTGTTTAACATGCCTCCAGATTTTGATGCCTCATATTATGGGTTTACCATTCATGAAATTCGCGAAATGCAAATTGTGAATATGGGAAATTACGCCCATGGGAATCAACCCATACAACATATGGTGTATTTGTATAATTATGCCAGACAACCCTGGAAAACTCAAACCAGAGTTAGACAGATTTTAAACACATTGTATACCCCAGCACCAGACGGATATTGTGGGGATGAAGATAACGGACAAACATCTGCATGGTATGTGTTTAGCGCTTTAGGTTTTTACCCAGTAGCACCTGCAACGAACCAATATGTTATGGGAAGTCCACTTTTCGATGAAGTAACCTTACACCTTCAAAATGGAAACACCTTCACAGTTACGGCTAAAAACAATAAAAAGGATCATCATTTTATTCATAGTGGACATTTAAATGAGCAGCCATTTGATCAAACCTGGATAGGGACTCAAACGATTCAGGATGGTGGAACTTTAAGATTAGAAATGGGTAGTGAACCAAATAAAAATTGGGGTGTAACCAATAATTCTTTACCCTACTCGTTAAGTACTAATTAAAAATATTGCAGTAATGTACAAGCCCCCTTATTTAAAGTACTATGTGTTTTGCATGGTTGTTTTTTCTGTTTTAACAAGTCTTAACGGTCAGGAAAAAACACCATCTACTAAAATAGATGTTTTTAAAAAACGCTATATAAATTTTGGAGGAGAAACGGGGGACACAACTAGCGTAAAAAGACTTCAAAATGGTCGTGTTGTATTTAAAAAAGTACAGGCGCCAAAGTATAAAAGAGGAACAGATGTATCCATTAAAATAACCCTGAAATCTAATGGTGATCGATGGGATAAATCGGGATCCTGTTTTGTTATTACAAATAAAGAACAAATCGATATTATCGATGTCTCTTTAGGAAAAGAAAGGTTTCCAGAGCAGGCAAATGTTTCTAACGATTATGGCGGTGTTCTAAGAGCAGAAAATTATCAGCCTGCACTTGAGCTTATAAGGTTTATGACGCCATTTGGAGTAGGATATTTCAGTGATGAAGAAAAACATCCAAAAATTAAGTATAACAGACCTGTTTACGTCCCGGAATGGGAAAAAGAAGTGGTTTGGGAAAAGGATATTTCTGAACTGGAATCTTTGGTTACAGGAGAGTTTTATATTGGTGTTTGGATTGATACCTGGACGCCCGAAGGGTATATCGTTGACGTATCATTGGAATATTCTGGAAGGGCACGGCGAAAGAAAAAGGTTATGTCGTTAATAAATACAGTTTACTATGTAAATGGTCAAAAAATACCTGATTTGTTTGCAGAAACTTCCCTGAATCTTGACTTTATCGCGGATGGGAAATTAAAAAATACAGAACTTTATTATACAACTTCTGGTCATGGAGGACACAGTGGAGGCGATGAGTTTATTAAGCTAAAAAACCAGGTCGTATTCGATTCAGAATTGGTGATAGATAAAACGCCGTGGCGAAATGATTGTGCTGCTTTTAGAAGGTTTAACCCCTCATCTGGAGTATGGGTTAAAAAAGACACGGCCTATGCTTATAATAAAGCATTCAAAAAGGAGTTCAAGGCGATAGAGGAACGTTTGGCTTCTTCAGATTTGTCGCGATCCAATTGGTGTCCTGGTTCTTTTGTGAAACCATACCATACCACATTGGGAGATATTGAGAAAGGACAGCATAATTTACAGGTTAAAATTCCAGCAACATCAAATAAAAAAGATCAATATAACCATTGGTTAGTTTCGGCTTATTTGATCTACGAGTAAAACGTTTATGTTTTTAAATGATAGTGTATTAATAATTAAATGATATTCATGAGGGGCAAGTTATCTATTTTATGTTTTCTTACAGTGGCTATGTTGACAGGGCAAAACCAGCCATTTTCGTCGTATTGGTATGTAAACGACTTTCTTAAATGGTCACCAAAAACAGATAAACATGCTGTTTTTAATGTGAGTTATGTACCCTTAGCAAAACGATTTACAGACACGAGTACACAGGTTAAAAAAGACCTGTCTAATGACCCTAAGATTATTTCCTTAATAGCGGCACATACCACTTCAAATCATCCGTCACAAGGGTTTTCCAGTATAAAACAATATGCCTTTCCGTTTTGGCAATATATAGATTATGTTGTGCTCTGGGGGGGATCGGCCGCAGAAGGTATTATTTTATCACCAACATCTACATGGACCGATGCAGCTCATAAAAATGGTGTAAAGTCTATAGGGACCGTGTTCTTTCCTCCTGTTGTTTACGGTGGAAAAAAAGAATGGGTTATTGAGTTTTTACAGCAAAATAAAGATGGTAGTTTTCCAGTAGCTGATAAACTTATAGAGGTAGCGAAATACTACCATTTTGATGGGTGGTTCATCAATCAGGAAACACATGGTCTCGATGCGCGGTATGCTAAAAAAATGCTAGAGTTTATTGAATACTATAATAAAAAGTCGGGTGATGCCATAGAGCTTGTTTGGTATGACGCCATGATTACCGATGGACGTGTTATTTGGCAAAGGGAACTTAACCATCACAATCAGGTCTTTTTTCAAAAGGATGATAAAAAAATGGCAGACTTAATGTTTATTGATTTCAAATATCAGGAGACACAATTAGAGGATTCACATGACCTCGCACTTAAATTAGGACGAAGCCCCTGGGATCTGTATGCCGGGATAGATATACAACAAAAAAGTTATAAGTCTTATGCCAAGTGGGATGCTTTACTTAAGAATGAAAAACCATATACAACATCTATAGGTCTGTACTGGCCCAATTCTACCTTCGATATATCAAAAACCAAAGAACCCGAAGACGTTTATAAAAATGAACAGAAGTTTTGGAATGGACGAGATACCATTCAAGGCCCTTATGGAAAACAGATATGGAAAGGCTTTAGTAATTATTTCCCTGCTAGCAGCGTTGTGAGTACATTACCCTTTTTAACAAATTTTAATTACGGATTAGGAAGATTTTATAATGAAAAAGGAAAAACAGTATCTAAAAATGAGTGGCATAATTTAGGTGTTCAGGATGTATTACCAACCTGGCAATGGCAGGTTGATACCATGCAGGTAAGACCTAATTTCAATTTCAAAGAAAGTTATACCGGTGGTAGTTGCCTGGAGTTAGAATCTGTGTCGGGAGGAATGATTCCGCTTTATAAAACAAAAATAAACCTAGGTTCCTCTGTGAAGATAGATGTAGTTGCTAAAGGGAGTTCTCGTGTAAAAACACATTGCTATGTACTATTATCTAATGGTAACATTATAAAAAAAGAAATAAACATTAGTCAAGATTGGAAAAGATCCTCTTTTACCATTAAAAACCAGAAGGGTGTATCTATTGTGTCTTTAGGTTTCGAAACACACGGGGAAGGGATTGTTTATGTTGGAGAAATTGCAATTATCGATAAAAGGCAGCCAGTTTTACAAAATCCTGAATTTTCGGTAGAAGTGTTCCCGAAAAATAATTCAACCGAATTATATTTACACCTTGATTCTATAAATAGAGATCATGTTAGTTATCACAATATTTATAAATTAAATAATAAAGGTGAAAAGCTTTGGTTGGGGAAAACAGCCTCCAACGATTATTATATACCAAAGATTATGGTAGACTATAATTTTATCGATATCGTGGTCGAGCCGGTCTCTAAAAGTGGAAAACCAGGAAGGCCATCAAAAAGAAGAATAAAGTTATGACCGACAAAATTAAAGTCATTCTTTTTTTATGTCTTGGGATGCTATGTTATAACCTGTCCGGGCAGCACAAACCGGTAGATTATGTGAATCCGTTTATAGGGACATCAAATTTTGGAACCACCAATCCGGGACCAATTGCTGTGCGGGGTATGGTCAACGTATCACCTTTTAATGTGGCCGGACCAAAAAACCTGCCTCTAGAAAAAGATAGCCGCTGGTTATCGACCCCATACGTTCATGAAAATACATTTTTAACAGGATTTAGTCATGTGAATTTGAGTGGTGTTGGATGTCCTGATTTAGGGGTTATTCTTGCCATGCCAACAATGGGGGAATTAGAGACCGATCATTTAAAGTATGGTTCTACATATTCAAAAGAAAAAGCAACCGTTGGTTACTATTCCAATACCATTGATAAATACAATATAAAAGTAGAAACTACAGCGACCACGAGAGTCGGTGTTAGTAAATATTATTTCCCTGCTGGAGATGCAAATGTCCTTTTAAACTTAGGACTAGGTCTTACGAATGAAGCAGGAGCCATGATAAAGGTCGTGTCTCCAACCGAAATAGAAGGTATGCGTTCGGTAGGATCCTTTTGCTATTATAAGCCAGATGAGGCCTATCCCGTATACTTTGTGGCCCGTTTTTCTAAACCGGCCAATACCTTTGGTGTTTGGAAAAAACCAGAAACGTATAAAGGTGTCGAGGCCGAGTGGTTTTTAAAAAACGGGAAGGTTAGAATAAAAGAAGGATACACCAAAGAAGTTATAGGAGACAGTATAGGAGCCTATATGAGATATCGTTTTGAAAAGCCAACCGAAGTAGAAGTTAAGATAGGAGTTTCTTATGTGAGTATAGAAAATGCCAGAGAGAATTTGGAAAAAGAAACGTCCAATAGAACATTTAATCAAATTTTGGCAGCTTCAAAACAAGAATGGAATAATTACTTATCTAGAATAGAGGTTGAAGGCGGTACTGAAGATGAAAAAACGATCTTCTATACAGCCTTGTTTCATACCTTAATTCATCCCAATACTTTGAATGATGTTAATGGGGAGTACCCTAAGATGAAGACCAGGGAAACACGCCACACTTCGGGAACCCGTTATACAACATTTTCATTTTGGGATACTTACAGGAATCTACACCAATTAATGAGTCTGGTATACCCCAAACAGCAATCTAATATGGTTAAGAGCATGTTACAGATTTACGACGAATCTGGGTGGTTACCAAAGTGGGAGCTTAATGCAACCGAAACGACCACCATGGTGGGAGATCCAGCGGGAATTATTATAGCGGATACGTATTTAAAAGGCATTAGAGACTTCGATATTAATAAGGCCTATGAAGCTATGAAGAAGAGTGCGACACAGCTCGAAGATAATCCATTACGTCCAGGGCTTCGTGATTATATAGAAAAGGGATATTTAACCACAAAGACCACTAAAAGTGGTTCGGTTTCCACAACCCAGGAATATAATATTTCAGACCATGCCATTGCACAATTAGCAAAAGTGTTGGGAAAACAAGATGATTACAAGATCTTTTCTAAAAGAGCTCTTTCTTATAGGAGCTTATTTGATAAGAGCTTTAATCTTTTGCGTCCTAAAAATCATGATGGAAGCTGGCTAACACCATACAACCCTGAAACTGGTGCCAATTTTGTTAAAAACCCAGGGTTCATAGAGGGAAATGCTTGGCAATATACATTTATGGTAACTCACGATGTTAAGGGGTTAATGAGGTTGATGGGGGGAGCAAAGAAATTTGCAAGCAAATTGGAAGATGTTTTTAATAAAAAACAATTCGATATGGCTAACGAACCAGATATAACCTATCCTTTTTTGTTTAATTATGTGAAGGGACAAGAATATAAAACCGGGCATAAAGTAAGCGAATTATTAAAAACCTACTTTAAAAACGCACCAGACGGTTTGCCGGGAAATGACGACACCGGCACCATGAGTGCATGGGGCGTGTTTTCGATGATGGGGATATATCCAATATCACCAGCAGACGATGTTTATGCCCTGTTTTCTCCGGTATTTAACAAGGTTACAATTCATTTAGATAACAGATATTATAATAACGATAAAATAGAAATTATTAAAAACCCCCAAATGAAAAATACAGAAGAAAACACAAAGCGTATTAACTCTATAAAGGTGGATGGTAGAAACCTATCGACCTTTTTTATTTCACATCAACAACTACAAGCCACAAATACTTTAAGAATTAACTTGAACTAATCAAAAAAATAATGATCTAAAAGCTTTTAAAAAAAACGACAATGTGTTGGTTTTTGACGTTGACATGTTTTTTTTAGTGCTAAAAACGATGTTCTTTAGCTTTCGTCCGCTGTTATTGGTCGAAAAACTTTCAAAAAAATTAACATTATTACAACTTTTAGTGTTTCAAAATAAAGATTTTAGATAGAACCAAACTTCAAACGAATTTAAACAATGACTTATGTGTAAAAAATTACTAAATTTTTTAGCTCTTGTGTTTATATTATCCAGTGGAATAATTCATGCACAAAGCATTAAGGTGTCCGGAAAAGTTACCGACAGTAATGGAATTCCGCTACCTGGTGCAAACATTCTAGAAAAGGGAACCGTTAATGGAGCTTCTGCCGATTTTGATGGTAGTTACTCGCTAAGAGTAAGCGGTTCTGCGGTCTTGGTCTTCTCGTCCATTGGTTTTGTTACACAGGAAATACCTGTTGGAACCCAAACCGTTATAGAGGTTTCACTCGAAGAAAGTGTACAGGCCTTAGAAGAAGTGGTGGTAACCGCTTTAGGAATTAAAAGGGAGAAAAAGGCGCTTGGGTATTCTGCTCAGGAAGTTTCTGCCGAAACCGTAACGGCCGCAGCCAATGGTAATATTAACACAGCTTTACAAGGTAAAGTAGCAGGTGTTAATATTACAACAAGTGGTGGTATTGGAGGTAATGCCAGATTAGATTTACGTGGTACCAGTTCATTGAGTGGAGACGATAAAGTATTGTGGGTCATTGACGGTGTGCCGTTTGCTGCCGATGATACAAATGATCCAGATGATTTATTCGGAGGTGTCTCAAATGGAGGAGGTCTTTTAGATATTAACCCAGACGATGTTGAGACCGTATCTGTACTTAAAGGAGGTCAAGCAGCAGCACTATATGGTACGCGTGGTGCAAATGGTGTTATTTTGATAACCACAAAAAGTGGTGCAAAATCTGAAGGATTGGGTATTAGTTATACAGGATCTACTGTATTTTCTGAAGCCGCTTACTTCTTAGACCTTCAGAAAGAATACGGACAAGGTATCGATGGGAATTACGACCCAACTTCGGGAGCATCCTGGGGACCTCGTTTTGACGGTGCTTCAAGACTGTCATGGACAGGTGAACAATTACCTTACCAGGCAGCATCTAATCAATTGGAAGATTTTACAAGAACTGCTTTGAGTATGAGGCACGCACTAGCACTTTCAAAGGCTAATGAAGACGGAAATTTTAGAGTGTCTATCTCAAAAGACCAAACAGAAGGTGTATATGAAAACCACCAGATCGATAAACTTAATTTCGATTTAAAAGCGGCTTATGATATTAACCCTTGGTTGAATGTAGATACAAAAATATCATACATCAAAAATGAGGGGCAACAACGACCAGAAGTTGGAAGCTATAGCTTTGTTTCTTTTTTCAATAGTATGCCAGCTAATATTAGAACACAGGATTTAAAACCTGGGTTTAGAATTATAAGGAATGAACGTAGAGAGTTTTTGTATGGAGCAAGTGATGATTTAACTGCAAACCCAAATGCAAGTAGCAGGAATCCCTATTTTGTTCAGGATCAAATATTCAATAGTGATGAGCGTAACAGATTCTTTGGATATTTTGCTTCTACATTTAAATTTACAGATCATTTAAAGTTAAAGCTTAAATACGGATTAGATACCTATAGATACGAGTCTTTAGATGGATACAGATATGCCGACAACGTAGATGGTCAACGACCATACTTCAATACTTCTGAAAAGTTCTATACAGAGGAAAACATGGAGTTTTTACTAAGTTATAACAAAGATTTTGGAGAAAAAGTTAAATTTGGATTAAGTGCGGGAGGTAATAAAATGCATAGAGAATCTGAAACACTTAGGAGTACTTCAGGAAGGCTGGTGTCAAGTAGAGACTTCTTCTTTAATGCAGGGCTGTCCTTGAATAGTAAAGAAACCTTTTCTGAGCGTGAAATACAATCTGTTTACGGGCTATTAGATGTGTCTTATAACGAATATCTGTTTTTAACTGCAACAGCTAGAAACGATTGGTCTTCGGCGTTACCTATAGATAATAATTCCTACTTCTACCCGTCTGTAGGTTTGAGTGGACTTATTTCAGAAATGACTCAAATGCCAGATTGGATATCCTATTTTAAAGTTCGTGCTTCATGGGCTCAGGTTGGTAAAGATACCCTACCCTACCTAGCCAATCCTGTTTTCGAATATAGCACATGGAACTTTAATTTGTTAACCAGTTCTGTTCCTGATAGATTAGTGGATACAAACCTTAAACCGGAGATATCATCTACCGCAGAGGTTGGTTTAGAATTAAAATTATTTAAAAGCCGATTTGGTATTGATGTTACCTATTATAACGAACGCACTAAAAACCAAATCGTCGCAACGGAGAACGGAAGAAGTACAGGGTTCCCTAGATATGTGACGAACTTAGGTTTAATTACCAACAAAGGGGTGGAAATTATAGCCAATATAATTCCAATAAAAACTAAGGACTTCAATATGGGGTTAACACTTAACTTTGCGAAGAATGAAGGTGTATTAGAAGAGTTTGCTCAGGATCAAGATGGAGAAAATCTTCCTTTCTTCTTCTTTAATAGTAATACCATTTCAGAACAAGTTCGAGCAGAAGTTGGTGAAAAAATGGGAGACATTTATGGTTTTGCTTTCCAAAGAGATGGAGCAGGGAATCTTATCATAGGAGATGATGGATTGCCACTAAGATCTGAAGATAAGGTGAAGCTGGGTAATATTCAGGCAGATTTCACGGGATCAATTGGTTTAAATTTAAATTATAAAAGTGTATCGTTAAATGCCTTATTAGGAATGCAACAAGGGGGAGACATCTACTCTTTGACAGAATCTGGAGCTATAGGAAGCGGTACTGCTGAAGTAACGACGAGCTTAGGACGAGAGCCGTTTGTCGTTCCAGGTAATTTGGCCGATGGAAGTGCTAACACTACGACGGTGTCTCCACAACAATATTGGGGTAGAGTATCGGGAATTAGTGAGACTTCTATTTACGATGCATCTTTCATGAAACTTACAGAAGTAGCTTTGGGCTACAGTATTCCTAGAAAGATTTTAGATAAATTAGGACATGGTGTGATTAACAAAGCTAAGTTTTCTATCGTGGGTAGAAACTTATTCTACCTTTATAGAAATACGCCTGGTACCGTACCAGATTCAGGAGTTTATAACACGTCGTTTGGCGCACAAGCATTCGATTTTTCACCAGTGCCAGTCACAAGATCGGTAGGATTTTCACTTAACCTTAATTTTTAAAAGTTAAAAGACATGAAAAAAGGAATTATATGTTTAGGAATTGTACTATTAGCTTTTATGGTTGGTTGTACAGACGATTTCGAAGAAATTAATACCCCAAAGGATGGTGCTTTATTAGTAGAGCCAGGGATTATGTTTAACCCATTATTGCAAAATCCGTTAAGAAACTATCAACGTAATACCAATTTATATCCGGATTTATTTTCGCAATATTGGGCCAATACTGTATCTGGCTTTGAATCTCCGAGATATGAGTACGTCGATGGGTGGATTGGTAATCAGTGGAATGAATTTTATACACAGACTTTGCCGGAAGCAAATCAGTTAATGACTTGGTATGGAGAAGATCCTATATACGCGAATGCCATGGCACAGCTAGAGGTTTGGATATGTTCAGAATGGTCACGTATGTTACAGACTTACGGTGATATGCCATATTTTGGAGCTGGTTTAGGGGAGAACGTTTCTTATAATTCGCAACAGGAAATCTATTATGACTTATTCGAAAGGTTAACGACAGCCGTGAACACTATTGATACAGGAGCTTCAGATCAATATAAATATAAAAAGGATGACGGAACAAACTACGATATCCTATTTGAAGGAGACTTAGATAAATGGAAACGATTTGGTAACTCTATGCGTTTACGATTAGCCATGCGTTTGGCCAATGTAGATCCTACTAAGGCTCAGGCTGAAGCAGCAGCAGCAGTAGCAGATGGTGTTATGACTAGCAATGACGATGTAGCGCATATTCCGTTATGGTCAAGTGGTTGGTATGACTATCTGCACCAAATGGCATTTAACTGGAACAATATAAGAGCGTCTAAAACCTTTACTGATTTATTGTATAATCAATCTACTTTAGGTGAAGATCCTAGAGCCAGAATATGGTTGGCTTATAAATCAGATTCTCCATTGGTAGGAAATGCCGAACTGGAAGGTCTTGTAAATGGGTATGATGTACTTCCGGCAGATTCTCGCGATTTTGCTACTATGAATTTAGAAGGCGGTTATGTTGGGTTTACAGGTAATGGTACGACCGCATCTCAGTACTTACCTTATATGTTCTACTCTGAAGTTTTATTCTTAAGAGCAGAAGCAGCGTTAAGAGGTTGGGTAGCAGGAGATGCTAATGCCTTATATTTAGAAGGAGTACAGGCTTCTATGGATTTCGTTGGTGTTGAAGCTACCCCGGCGACAGATTATATTAATGGTTTATCACCGCTGTCTGGTTCCAATGAAGCACAGTTAAAGCAATTAATTTCGCAAAAGTATATTGCTAACTTCCCTAATGGTGTAGAGGCATGGGCGGACTTTAGAAGAACAGATTATCCGGATATTACATTACCCGTAGATGGTGTTAGTAGTAATTCATCTGTAGCATCAGGTACCTGGGTAAAACGTATAAGATATCCAGATAATGCGCATTTATTTGATACGCCGTTTATGCCTGCAGCACAAAATACAGTAGAAACGGATAGAATGGATATAAGATTATGGTGGGATACCGCCGATACGAAAGCGAAGTCTGGTGGCTTAATGAGTAGTAACTTTTAATAGAACAACCCTACTAGAACCCTACTAAAGAATAAAGAAAAAGGCTGTCTTAAATACTTAAGACGGCCTTTCTTATTTAGAGAGTATGTGTATATGGTGATATGCGTTGTTCTACGGGTGTCATCTGATGTTTTTTGCTAGCAGGTTCTAACTTAAGTAGCCTCAACGCAGAGTGGCTTTCAGGTGGTTTAGATGGTCTCAAACCAAACCATGGTAAGTAGATGCAATTATTTTAAAGTTCTATTTGATAAAGACGTTTTTAGTTTAAAAGTATTCTTGATTAATTGTAGAAGTAACTCCGTCTGTGGTTTGATAAAATTACTCTGTTCATTGGTTCACAGATGTTATTGGTCGAAATAATTGTCAGCTCAAAAGGATCTGTTTTAATTTTATTGAACGAAAATTAGTTCAAAGGCTGTTGTAATAAAGTTCATTTTAAAAATGACACAAATAGTATAGATATAGAAAGTAAAATTAGGAATATACTTCCCATAACATGTTTAAAGCTGTTTTCATTTAGAAACGAAGCGAATGTTTTGATGGCGAAGTGAAAACATCAAAAGAGGACACCAATTAATAGCGAATTAGTTTATTTTTTGATTTTGTTTGTTAGATAGAGGCGGGCTACAACCCGTCTCTTTATTTATTGCTCCATTGATGTTATTGGTCGAAAATACATGTTAAGTCATTGCATTCTATTCTACTTTTATCACGAATTCAATGCATTTAAAAATTATGGTAGCTAAAGTTCATTTTAAAAATTTGGAAGATATATCTTATAGAGAAGCAGGTATTTTTGAGAACACCCGGTATGAAAAGATTCATAACATTGTTTTCGACGAATCTAATCGGGCATCAGAAATTGTGGCTAGAGAAATTGCTGGTTTTATGAGGGATAAACAGGCAAGAAATGAAAAATGTATATTAGGTTTAGCCACAGGTTCTTCACCTATAAGAGTTTATGAAGAGTTAGTTAGACTGCATAAAAATGAGAGATTAAGCTTCAAAAATGTGGTAACCTTTAACCTAGATGAATATTATCCAATGGAAAAAGAAAATGAACAGAGCTACCATTATTTTATGCATGATCATTTGTTTAATCATGTCGATATCTTACCGGAAAATATTCATATTCCAAGAGGGGATTTAAAACCCGATGAAATTCTGGATTTCTGTATTGATTATGAAAAGAAGATTAAAGCCTATGGAGGATTGGACTTTCAATTATTAGGTATAGGAAGAACTGGGCATATTGGGTTTAATGAACCAGGATCCCATAACAGCTCCCGCACCCGTTTAATAACATTAGATTATCTAACCAGAACAGATGCTGCACCATCCTTTCTGGGGTTAGAAAAAGTGCCTAAGCGTGCCATTACGATGGGAATTGGAACGGTTAAAGAAGCTAAAAGAATTGTGTTATTGGCCTGGGGAGAAAATAAAGCATCTGTGGTAAAAGAGACTATAGAAGGCACTATATCATCGCAAGTCCCGGCAACCTATTTACAGGGACATAAGAATACCACGTTTATACTAGATCAAGGGGCAGCCTCTATGCTTACACAATACCACACACCATGGAAGGTAGGGCCCTGTGAATGGACAGAAGATTTAATTAGAAGAGCAACCGTTTGGTTATGTGATTTAACATCAAAATCCATATTAAAATTAACAGATAAAGATTATAATGATAATGGTATGGAAAGTCTTTTAGCTCAGGAGGGGAGTGCATACGATTTAAATATTAAAATGTTTAATGTGTTGCAGCACACTATTACAGGATGGCCAGCTGGTAAGCCTAATGCAGACGATTCCAATAGACCAGAAAGAGCAACTCCAGAGAAGAAGCGCATTATTATTTTTAGCCCACATCCAGACGATGATGTGATCTCTATGGGAGGGACTTTCGATAGGTTGGTCGATCAGGGGCATGACGTCCATGTTGCGTTTCAAACATCCGGAAACATAGCGGTATCCAATCACGACGCTTTAAAATTTGCAGAGGTGGGTTTAGAACTGAATCCGGATAATGCTGTTTTTAAGAAGATTGTAGAGCAAGTGAAAGCCAAACCAGAAGAAGAGTTTAATACCCCGGAATTACTAAAAGTTAAAGGATTTATTCGTCAGAAAGAATCTCTGGGAGCTACAAGATATGTTGGAATAAACGATACGAATGTACATTTCTTAAACTTGCCATTTTACGAAACAGGAACGGTTAAGAAAAATGCATTGGGAGTAGCAGATGTCAATATCGTAAAGTCACTTATAACATCTATTAAGCCTCATCAAATTTATGCCGCTGGAGATCTTGCCGATCCCCACGGAACGCACAAAGTAGCCTTAGATAGTATTCTTCAGGCTATTGAAGATATTAAGAGCGAGCCTTTTATGAACGACTGTTGGGTTTGGTTGTATCGTGGTGCCTGGCACGAATGGGGTATCCATGAAATAGATATGGCCGTACCCATGAGTCCCGATCAGGTCTTGAGAAAAAGAAAAGCGATATTCTTCCATCAATCTCAAAAAGATGGGGTGATGTTTCAAGGAGACGATTCAAGAGAATTCTGGGTTCGTGCAGAAGAACGTAACAAAGACACCGCATTAAAATACAGGCGTTTGGGACTTGCAGATTATGAGGCTATGGAAGCCTTTAAAAGGTATCATTTTTAAGACATAAGTGTTATACGTATTGTTGGTTTTATAAAGTAAGTGCTGTTAGCGCTTTAATATCTTGTTAGAAGCTTTAAATTAAGTATATTAGCAGCATGCTGTCTAAAAAAACGAAGTACGGATTAAAAGCGCTTACTTATATAGCTAAAAGCGAAGGGGATACTCCGGTTCAAATAAGTGAAATTTCTAAGAATGAAAACATTCCACAGAAATTTCTTGAAAGTATCATGCTTACACTTAGAAAATCAGGCTTTTTAGGGTCTAAAAAAGGCAAGCACGGAGGCTATTATCTTATAAAAGAACCTTCAGAAATTAAAATGACAGATGTTATGCGTGTATTAGAGGGGCCTATTGCTATGGTGCCTTGTGTAAGTTTAAACTTTTATGAAAAGTGCGATGATTGCCCCGATGAGCACGAGTGTAGTGTACACAAACTTATGATCCAGGTACGAGATAATACGCTAAATGTATTGAGAAATAATACATTAGAGGATTTGGCGCCAAAGTAGCCCTGCGAATTTGATAAAATAGCCCGACTTTTTCTTCATTTAAGTCGATAAACATCACAAAAAATTCTGTTTTTCCAAATAAGTGGTTAATACCCTTTGTTATACCAGAAAAAATATTACATTTGTAATTCCTATTAAATCGATAGGATTAATGTAAATGAAAAAAAATGATAGCACAAATGTTATTAAAAAATAAAGAAAAATCTACTTATAAAGCAGATAGCTCAGGCGAAAAACCTATTCGCAGTGTGGCTAAAGCTTTAAGCTGGAGGGTTGTAGGTACTCTGGATACTTTAATTGTATCTTTTATTCTAACCAAGGAAATTGGGGTGGCCTCTCTTATAGCATCGGTAGATTTCTTAACAAAGATGGTGTTATACTTTTTTCATGAGAGACTTTGGAATAAGATTAAATGGGGTAAGGGTAAATAAATTAAGGAAAGCACATGTTTACAGAGAATCAAATACAAGAATTGAATGAGGCATTAAAAGATGCCGCACCATCAGAGATTATTAAGAAAGCTATAGACCTTAAAGGTAAGGCAGTAGTAACCACCAATTTTAGACCATATGAGGCTGCTATTTTACATGCCGTTAGTTCTGTTAAGTCGGATATTTCTGTGGTATGGTGTGATACAGGTTATAATACGCCTCAAACCTATAGGCATGCAAACGAGGTTATTGAAACTTTAAAGCTAAACATATCGCTTTATGTTCCTAAGCAAACCGCTTCTTATAGAGATGTAGTTATGGGGATTCCAAGTATTGATGCTCCCGAACACGCTTTGTTTACAGAACAAGTGAAGCTTGAGCCATTTAGAAGAGCTATGCAAGAGCATGAGCCTAACATTTGGTTTACGAATTTACGTAAGGGACAAACAGCATTTAGAGATAGTATAGGTATTTTTAGTTTAAGTAAAGATGGTGTGTTAAAAGTGAGTCCATTTTATTTCTGGTCTGATGAAAAACTGGATACCTATTTAGAAGACAATAATTTACCAAATGAGTTTAAATATTTCGATCCAACTAAAGCTTTAGAGAATAGAGAATGCGGTTTACATGCTTAAAGAAATAAGCAATCTAAAGTCGTGGTAAAGAGTTATAAAGAATAAAGAAAAATCAAAAACTTTTACTTCGCCCGGGTAAGAGTTCCTCTTTTGGGGACTAGGGGGCAAAACATTATGAATAAAAACACATCACATATAAATTCGCTTGAAAACGAAGCAATTTACATCATGAGGGAAGTCGCTGCACAATTCGAAAAACCTGTGCTGTTATTCTCTGGAGGGAAAGATTCTATTACCCTGGTAAGGTTAGCTCAAAAAGCGTTCTACCCGGCAAAAATACCATTCCCATTAATGCATATAGATACGGGACACAATTTCCCGGAAACGATTGAATTTAGAGATCGTTTAGTTAAAGAATTGGGTCTGGAATTAATCGTAAGAAACGTTCAGGATTCCATCGATCAGGGAAAAGTAAAAGAAGAATCTGGTAAATACGCAAGTAGAAATCAGTTACAAACAACCACCCTTTTGGATGCTATTGAAGAATTTAAGTTCGATGCTTGTATTGGTGGTGCGCGTCGCGATGAAGAAAAAGCAAGAGCTAAGGAACGTATTTTTTCAGTACGTGATGACTTTGGACAATGGGATGAAAAAAATCAGCGTCCGGAATTATTCGATATGCTAAATGGAGCAATTGAATTGGGCCAAAACGTTCGTGTATTCCCAATTTCGAACTGGACAGAATTAGATGTTTGGTCTTACATAGAAAAAGAAAATATAGAGATCCCTTCAATTTATTTTGCGCATACTAGAGCAACATTCTTGCGTGATGGATTAATCTGGTCTGCAGACGATGAAGTGGTTTACAGAGAAGAAGACGAGGAAGTTGTAGAGCGTATTGTTCGATTTAGAACCGTAGGAGATATGAGTTGTACAGCAGCGGTATTATCGGAAGCAGCAGATATTAAAACTGTAGTTCAGGAGATTAGAGAAAGTACGATTTCAGAGCGTGGTGCGCGTATTGACGATAAGCGTTCTGAAGCAGCCATGGAGAAACGCAAGCAGCAAGGGTACTTTTAGTGCAAGGTATTTAGTACAAAGTATTAAGAATAAAGTATCAAGTACAAAGTATTAAGAACAAAGCGTTATAGAAGTTAAGTCAAAAATATTAAGAAGTATTAAAGTTAGAAAGTCTTAGTACGATCAACTTAATACTCAATACCAAAATAAAATGGAAGTATTAAAAATTGCAACAGCAGGAAGTGTAGATGACGGAAAAAGTACATTGATTGGTCGTATTTTATACGATACAAAATCCATGACTACAGATAAGTTGGAGGCTATTGAAAAAACCAGTAAACAACGTGGTTACGATTATTTAGATTTTTCACTGGCAACAGATGGCTTGGTTGCAGAAAGAGAGCAAGGTATTACTATTGATGTAGCACATATCTATTTTTCGACGGCAAATAAGAGCTATATTATTGCAGATACACCAGGTCATGTAGAATATACCAGAAACATGGTAACGGGGGCTTCAACATCGCAAGCATCTCTTATTCTTATTGATGCCAGAAAAGGTGTGATCGAGCAAACCAACCGTCATTTCTTTATAAACAACTTACTGCGCGTAAAAGATGTTGTAGTGGCTATAAACAAGATGGATTTGGTAGATTATTCAGAGGAGGTTTATAATAGAATTAAAGCCGATTTTGAAGATTTAATGAGTAAGAGAGATTATCAAGATCAAACCATAAGCTTTATTCCTGTGAGTGCTCTTAAAGGAGACAATGTAGTAAACAAGTCAGATAAAATGCCTTGGTACACAGGAGAGTCTATATTGGAACACCTAGAAAAGTTAGACAAATCAGACATATTTAATGTAGGAACACCACGTTTCCCGGTACAGTATGTTATTCGACCAAAAACAGAAGATTTTCATGACTATAGAGGGTATGCCGGTAAGGTTTATGGAGGTAATCTAAGTGTGGGTGATGATATTGTGGTGTTACCATCACAAACAAAATCTAAAATAAAAGACATTTATTTCTACGATGAAAAATACGATACAGCTTCAAGACGGTCATCTGTAACCATTACGTTAGAAGATGATATTAATGTAAGTCGAGGAGATATGATTGTTAAAGAAGGGGACTTACCAACTATAGAAAAGCAATTTACAGCTAATGTATGTTGGATGGACTCAAAACAATTAACTCCTGGAGCGAAGTATGTCGTGCAACATGGTGTTAATAAAGTATTAGCGAAAGTAGATGCGATTCACCATAAAATTCATCCAGATTACTCTGGAATAGAAGATAATGTAAGTGGTTTGGGAATGAACGATATTGCCTCAGTAAGTTTCAAATTAAACAAACCTATGTTTTTCGATAAGTTTAAAAATCACCGTACTAACGGATCGTTTATTATCATCGATTCGCAGTCAAACAGTACAGTGGGAGCAGGATTTATCCAATAAATAAGCTAAAAAGTTAGAAAGAAAAAACCTTTCGACATAAAACGTAAAAAAGAAAATGCAAAGCTTTAGAACAGAAATAGAGAACCCGGTTGTTGAAAAAGATATTATTGAGTTAGCAAATAAAATTGAGCTATTTCACAACGGGAAAATTGATGAAGAAAAATTTAGAAGTCTTCGTTTAGCCCGTGGTGTTTACGGACAACGTCAGGAAGGTGTACAAATGATTCGTATTAAGTTACCTTATGGAAAAGTGAAGAGTAACCAATTACGAAGAATTTCGGAAGTGTCTGATGAATATTCACGAGGACGTTTGCACATCACAACACGTCAGGATATTCAAATCCATTACGTAGACCTAAACAGAACCCCAGAGCTTTGGGCAGAATTAGAGCGTGATGATGTAACATTACGTGAAGCCTGTGGAAACACAGTGAGAAATGTAACGGCAAGTGAAACAGCGGGTATCGATGTGAATGAACCTTTTGATGTATCACCGTATGCCGATGCTTTATTTCGCTTCTTCTTAAGAAACCCTATTTGTCAGGAAATGGGACGTAAGTTTAAAGTGTCTTTTTCTGGAACAGATGAAGATACAGGCCTGTCGTATATGCATGATTTAGGTTTTATCGCAAAGGTTGAAAATGGTGTTCGCGGATTTAAAGTGATGATTGGTGGTGGACTAGGATCGCAACCACGTCATGCCGATGTGTTATACGACTTTTTAGAACCCGATAAAATTATTCCAGTAATGGAAGGTGTGTTAAGAGTATTCGATCGTCATGGTGAACGTAAAAGTCGCGCCAAAGCACGTATGAAATTCTTAATGAAAGATATTGGTTTAGATGCCTTTAAAGAACTGGTGGAAGCAGAGCAAAATGCTATCGAGTTAAAATCGGTACCAATTGATGCCGAGGCTTACCAGGTCTCTACACCGGTTGAAGTGACTTCGATTCCAGAAGTAGAGATTAAAGATAAGGACGCTTTCGAAATATGGAAATCAACGAACCTAATCCCTCAAAAGCAGGAAGGTTATGTCGCCATAGGAATTAAAGTGCTTTTAGGAGATTTCTATACCGATAAGGCCAGATTATTAGCCGATTTAGTAGAAAACTATGCAGCAGGAGAAATTAGATTGTCTCTGCGTCAAAATATTGTTATTCCATTTGTAAAAGAAGAACTTGTACCGTTTTTCTATACCCAATTGGAAGCCCTAGGATTTGTAGAAGCTGGATATAACAAAGCTGTAGATATTACGGCATGTCCAGGAACAGATACTTGTAATTTGGGAATTGCTAGTAGTACAGGGATTTCAGATGAATTAGAGCGTGTCATAAAAGCAGAGTACCCACAGTATTTAAAGAATGAAGATTTAGTTATTAAAATTAGTGGTTGTATGAATGCCTGCGGACAGCACAATATGGCAAACATTGGTTTTCAAGGAATGTCGGTTCGTACTCCAGACAAACTGGTAGCGCCAGCCTTACAGGTTTTGTTAGGAGGTGGTAACCTTGGAGATGGTAGAGGCGTATTTGCAGATAAGGTAGTTAAAGTACCAAGTCGAAGAGGACCTGAAGCTTTAAGAAGAATCTTAAACGATTACGAAGCGCATGCTAATGGGGCAAAATTTGTTGATTACTATAAAGAAAAAGGAGAGAAGTATTTTTACGATATCTTACAAGATTTACAAGATGTTAGTAATTTAACAGATCATGATTTTATAGATTGGGGTACCGAGGAGAAGTATGTAAAGGAAATTGGTGTTGGAGAATGTGCCGGAGTGGTTATCGATTTAGTGGCAACACTATTCTTCGAAAGTGAAGATAAAATTAGAAACGCTATGGAATCTGCGAGCAATGAGGTTTATTCCGGTGCTATTTACCACGCTTATAGCTCGATGGTGAATACGGCTAAAGCCTTATTAACGTCAGAAAATAAAAAAACCAATACACATGCGAGCATTATCAAACAGTTTGATGAATTGTTTGTTGAAAGTGGAAAAGTGACTTTAGACGAAACTTTTACCGATTTAGTGTACCAAATCAATAAATTAGCGCCATCAGAAACTTTTGCTTTAAAATATATTGAAAGTGCTAACGATTTTCTAAATAAAGTAAGAGCTTATAGAGAGTCAGAATTAAATGCAGTACAACAAAAAGTAGTGTAAAAGAATAAAAAATGAGTTTGAAGATCCCGAAATTAACGGTTGTAGGAGCTGGTCCAGGCGATATAGATTTAATAACACTTAAAGCGATTAAAGCTATAGAATCTGCAGATGTTGTGTTGTACGATGCTCTTATAAACGAAGTACTACTTGAATACGCATCGAGTAGAGCAGAACTTATTTTTGTGGGAAAACGAAAAGGGTGTTATGCCTTTCAACAAGAACAAATAAACGAACTCATTGTTAGTAAGGCCAAAAGTTTTGGACATGTTGTACGATTAAAGGGCGGAGATCCATTTGTTTTTGGTAGAGGTGCAGAAGAGATCGATTACGCTAGGCAGTTTGGATTGGAAACGCAGGTAGTACCGGGAATAACATCGGCTATTGCAGCACCCGCTTATCAAGGTATTCCGTTAACTAAACGACATGTTTCAGAAAGCTTTTGGGTTATTACAGGAACGACTAAAAATCATCAGTTGTCGTTAGATGTAACATTGGCCGCAAAATCAACAGCAACCATTGTGATTTTAATGGGAATGAGTAAGTTGGAAGAGATCGTTCGAATTTTTTCAGAGGAAAACAGGCAGGAAACACCTATTGCTATTGTTCAAAATGGAACCACGAGCAACGAAAAAGTAGGTATCGGTACTATGGAAACCATAAGGGATATTGTAGAGAGGAAAGGATTAGCAAATCCGGCTGTTATTGTCATTGGAGATGTTGTAAAAGAACGAGCAGTACTAACATCTATTTATAAAGAAGTTAATGCAATAGGTTAAATAAAGATGGAAAGAAATAATTTATATCCTATTTTTTTGAAACCTGAAAACTTAAATGTTCTTATTGTAGGTGGTGGTTTTGTTGCCGAAGAAAAGTTAACGTTTTTGCTAAAGTCCAGCCCAGATGCCCGAGTTGTTATGGTAGCTCCCCTGTTTAGGGAAGGAACTCTAGAGTTAGCAAAAAAAGGAGATGTTACATTAATAAAATCAACATATAAAAAAAGTCATTTAAAAGGAAAGCATATCGTAATAGCAACGACTGATGTGCCTGAGATAAATGAAAAAATTTATAAGCATTGTCGCAAGAGAAGTATTTTGGTTAATGTCGCAGATAACCCACCATATTGCGATTTTTATATGGGAGGTATCGTTACAAAAGGCCATGTTAAGGTTGCGATTTCAACCAATGGAAAATCACCTACAATGGCAAAAAGGTTGAGACAGTTTTTTGAGGACGTGATTCCAGAAGATATAAACGATCTTGTTGAAAATTTAAATGAATATAGAAAATCAATACAGGGTGATTTCGAAGAAAAAGTGGAAACACTTAATGAATTCACCAAAGGAATAATTGCAAAAAAAGAATCGTAAGATGATTAAAACAGATATACTAATAATAGGCGCAGGTCCTACAGGATTATTTACAGTTTTTGAAGCAGGTTTATTAAAACTTAAATGTCATTTAATAGATGCATTGCCTCAGCCTGGCGGACAATGCTCGGAGATTTATCCTAAAAAACCTATATACGATATTCCGGGATTTCCTGAGATTTTAGCAGGAGATTTAACTAAAAATTTATTGGAACAAGGTAAGCAATTCGAACCGGGATTCACACTTGGAGAACGTGCTGAAACTATAGAAAAGCAAGACGATGGATCCTTTATAGTAACGACCAATAAAGGGACCCAACACCAGGCTCCGATTGTGGCTATTGCAGGAGGGCTAGGGTCTTTCGAGCCAAGAAAACCAGCCATCGAAGGGATTGCCGGCTACGAGGATAAAGGTGTTGAGTATATCATTAAAGATCCTGAGATTTACAGAGACAAAAAAGTAGTTATTTCTGGAGGAGGAGATTCTGCATTAGATTGGAGTATCTTTTTGGCAGATGTAGCAAAAGAAGTGACCTTAATTCATAGAAGAAATGAATTTAGAGGCGCTTTAGATTCAGTAGAAAAAGTTAGAGAATTAACGCTTCTAAACAAGATAAACTTAATTACACCGGCCGAAGTTAAAGAACTTCACGGTGATGGAAAAATAGAAGCAGTGACCGTTGCAAAAGAGGGAGAATCAACGCGAATTGAAACAGATCACTTTATACCCTTATTTGGTCTATCCCCTAAATTAGGTCCTATTGCAAATTGGGGATTAGAGATAGAAAAGAACGCCATAAAAGTAGATAATTCATTAAACTATCAAACAAACATCCCTGGTATTTTTGCTATTGGAGATGTGAATACCTACCCGGAAAAACTAAAATTGATTTTATGTGGTTTCCATGAAGCAACATTAATGTGTCAGGCAGCCTATAGAATCATTAATCCAGGTAAAAAATATGTGTTGAAATATACAACAGTAAGTGGTATTGATGGTTTCGATGGAACTCGAAAAGAAGCTCCAAAAGCGGTTGTTCAATCTATTAATTAAGATTTTTTGTGTACGGATATGTAATGATTGAGTTTGAAGTTTTTGATAAAACAACTCTTGAAGCATATAAAAAACGTGCACCTAATACAATCAAAGCTTTTAATGGAAACGCATTGTTCGAGGAGGACAAAAAATAACTCTGGAAGGTTACTGGAATCCGGAACGGTTGGTTATGGTATAATTTCCAACATTAGACTGGATGAAGGCATGGTACAATTCAGAAGTTTATAGAGAGGTTAGTGTATATGGAAATAAAGCGGCTAAAACAAGAATGATACTTGTTGAAGGCGTTTGAAATAGAAAACATTATAGAAGTTTAGTCCATGAGAAGTTATAACGTTTGTTTAAAAGACACGGTTAAAACATTTACAAAAAGGCTGTTTTATTCGCTATTCGATTGCGAGCAGGAAGAAGAACATGGTGCATATCTAGAGAAAACATGCCTTAAAATATTTTCAACATTAAAGATTGAACATGGTGAAAACATATGGAAACACTTTAAAGAAGCACTTCCCGAAATAAGGAGGCAGCTAGATTTAGATGCCATTGCTTTTGAAAATAATGATCCCGCGTCTCATAGTTTAGAAGAAATTTATTTGGCCTATCCAGGGTTTCATGCCATCTCCATTTATAGGTTGAGTCATGCGTTGTATAAAATGAATGTTCCCATCCTTCCCAGGATGATGAGTGAATATATTCACGGAATTACTGGAATAGATATACATCCTGGAGCGACTATTGGCGAATCATTTTATATAGATCACGGTACTGGGATTGTTATAGGAGAGTCTTCTGTTATTGGTGAGCAAGTTAAAATATATCAAGGGGTTACCTTAGGAGGAATTCAAGTGGCTAAAAGTCTGGCTTCCACCAAAAGGCACCCAACGATTGAAGATCATGTATGCATTTATGCGAATGCTACGATTTTAGGAGGTGATATTGTAATAGGAGCTCATAGTATTATTGGAGCCAATGTATGGATTACACAATCGGTACCTGAAAATTCCTTAGTAACCTATCAAACAGAAATTAAAATAAAACCCAAAAAAAATGGCTTACGATAAGACAATTTTAGATTTTATTGGAAATACACCTTTGGTAGATGCTAGCCATTTAGTGGCAAAAGAAGGCGTTAAACTACTATTGAAATTAGAAGGAAATAACCCTGGAGGAAGTGTAAAAGACCGTCCCGCTTTTAATATGATCAATGAAGCACTTAAACGTGGTGATATTAAAAAAGGAGACACTTTGGTGGAAGCAACGAGCGGAAATACAGGAATTGCTCTGGCACTTTTTGCAAAACGTTTAGGATTAAATATGGTATTGATTATGCCAGAGAATTCTACCGAAGAACGGGTGAAAACGATGAGAGCCTATGGAGCCGAAGTTATTCTAACATCCAAAGATATTGGGATTGAAGGGTCGCGAGATTTGGCATTCGAGCTTAGGGATACAAAAGGATATACATTGCTAAATCAGTTTGAGAATGACGATAACTGGCAAGCACATTATAAGACTACGGGACCCGAAATTTGGAAAGAAACAGAAGGTGAAATAACACATTTTGTTTCGGCCATGGGAACTACGGGAACCATAACAGGGGTTTCAAACTATTTAAAAGAACAAAATCAAGCGGTTACCATCGTTGGAGCGCAGCCCGATGATGATTCCAGGATTCCGGGAATTAGAAAATGGCCTAAAGAATATGTTCCCGGTTTTTTTAGTAAGGCGAAGGTTGATGTGGTGATCGAAGTAAACGAAGCCCATGCTAAAGAGACCACGCAACGTTTAGCAAAAGATGCCGGAGTATTTGCCGGGATGAGTAGTGGGGGGTCTGTATTCTGTGCTCTCGAAGTTGCCAAATCTATAGATACTGGTGTAATCGTTGCTATTATTTGCGACAGGGGAGATCGATATTTGTCGTCACCACTGTTCGAATAATGTATTTTTTAATAAAATTACAAGGATAAGAACAATATAGTTGTTATTTTTGCAATCTAGTTCATTAACGTATTAATATTGTTATCAAGAAAGGCTGAGGGAATAGACCCAATGAGGCCTTAGCAACCCTTTAATTTTAAAGAAGGTGCTACATTCTACTAATATTAAAAATATTAGACAGATAACCAGAAATGTTTCTTACACTTTTCTTGATGGCATTATGGATATAAAAATATCGAAGATGTCGAATATAAAACAAGCTTTACAGAATCGAATTTTGGTGTTAGATGGGGCCATGGGAACCATGCTACAAGCTTATAAATTTAGCGAAGACGATTTTAGAGGTGAGCGCTTTAAAGAGTATTCAATACCACTACAAGGTAATAACGATTTGCTATCTATTACACAGCCAAAAGCAATTAAAGAGGTACATGCGAAATACTTTGAAGCAGGTGCGGATATCGTGGAGACCAATACATTCTCCGGAACTACAATAGCTATGGCAGATTATCAAATGGAGGATTTGGTATATGAACTCAATTACGAGTCGGCTAAAATAGCCAAAGAAGTAGCCAAAGAGTTTACAGCCAAAGAACCTCACAAACCACGTTTTGTGGCTGGTGCTATTGGGCCAACGAACCGTACAGCCAGTATGTCGCCCGATGTTAATGATCCCGGTTATAGAGCAGTAACTTTCGATGAATTAAGAATAGCCTATAAGCAACAGGTCGAAGCGCTTGTAGATGGAGGGGTCGATATATTGTTAGTGGAAACCGTTTTCGATACTTTAAATGCTAAAGCTGCTCTTTTTGCCATAGAAGAGGTTAAAGAAGAACGAAATATAGATGTTCCCATTATGTTAAGCGGAACTATTACTGATGCCTCCGGTAGAACCCTGTCCGGGCAAACAGCCGAAGCTTTTTTAATATCAGTATCGCATATTCCATTATTATCCGTTGGATTTAATTGTGCTTTAGGTGCTAATTTATTGCAACCGCATTTAGAAGCTATTGCATTTAAAACAGATTTTGCAATTTCGGCACATCCTAATGCCGGCTTACCAAATGCTTTTGGAGAATATGATGAAACGCCTGAAGAAATGGGCGCTCAAATAGAAGAGTATTTAAAAAAGAATTTGATAAATATTATTGGAGGGTGCTGTGGTACAACTCCAGAACATATCAAAGTTATAGCAGATATTGCAGCGAAATATAAACCTAGAGAAAGTGTTATCGTGAATCAAACCATGATAACCAACTAAAACCAAGTTTATAATAGAGACCATATGCACTTATCAAAGCAGAGGTCACTGAGCGTAGTCGCGGTCACTGAGCGTAGTCGAAGTAAAATAAAGAAATGATACTAGAAGTAGCCATATTAAATATTAAAAAAGGACTTTCAGCAGATTTTGAAAAAGCCTTTGACGTAGCAAAGACTATCATTTCATCAATGAAAGGCTATATGTCTCACGAGTTGAAAAAGTGTGTAGAACAGGAGAATAAATATATATTATTAGTGAATTGGGAAACGATTGAAGACCATGAAATTGGTTTTAGACAATCTGAACCGTATCAAGAATGGAAAGCGCTATTGCACCATTTTTACGATCCTTTCCCCGTGGTAGAACATTATAAGTAATGAAAGTTAAGCAAACTAAATATATGAAGTTATCGGGGTTGGAACCTCTGATACTGAATGAGAACAGCAATTTTATCAATGTTGGTGAACGAACCAATGTGGCGGGATCTCGTAAGTTCTTGCGTTTGATAAAAGAGGAAACGTTTGATGAGGCCTTAGATATTGCCCGTCACCAGGTCGATGGTGGTGCGCAAATTATTGACATTAATATGGACGATGGACTTATTGACGGAAAAGAATCGATGGTTCGTTTTTTAAATTTAATAGCCGCCGAACCCGACATTTGCCGCGTACCCATTATGATAGATAGTTCTAAATGGGAAATTATTGAAGCTGGGCTTCAGGTCGTGCAAGGAAAATGTGTGGTAAATTCCATTTCTTTAAAAGAAGGCGAAGAAAAATTTATTTGGGAAGCAAAGCAAATCAAGCGATATGGCGCTGCTGTTATAGTAATGGCCTTTGATGAGGTTGGGCAAGCAGATAATTACGAAAGACGTATTGAAATTGCTAAGCGTTCTTATGATGTTTTGGTAAATAAAGTAGGGTTTCCTTCAGAAGATATCATTTTCGATTTAAATATATTCCCAGTTGCGACAGGGATGGAAGAACATCGCAAAAATGCCATCGATTTTATTGAGGCTACCCGTTGGGTACGTGAAAATCTACCTAATGTTAGCGTAAGTGGAGGTGTGAGTAATGTATCGTTTTCTTTTAGAGGAAATAATGTTGTACGGGAAGCCATGCACTCGGTATTTTTATACTATGCTATTCAGGCTGGGATGAATATGGGGATTGTAAACCCTGCCATGTTGGAGGTTTATGACGACATACCAAAAGATTTATTAGAACATGTTGAAGATGTTATTTTAGATAGACGAGATGATTCTACGGAGCGTTTATTAGACCTTGCAGAAACAGTTAAAGGAACCAAGGCAGAAAAGAAGGCTGATTTATCATGGCGGGAAGGATCGTTGCAAGATAGAATTACGCACGCCCTGGTAAAAGGAATAGATGCATTTATAATTGAAGATGCCGAATTAGCAAGACAAGAAGCCAAAAAACCTATTGATGTTATAGAAGGACATTTAATGGTAGGTATGAATGTTGTTGGGGATTTATTTGGAGAGGGAAAAATGTTCTTGCCCCAGGTGGTTAAATCGGCCAGGGTGATGAAAAAAGCAGTGGCTTATTTGAATCCGTTTATAGAGGCAGAAAAATCTGAAAAGCAACAAGCTTTAGGGAAGGTGTTAATGGCAACGGTGAAAGGCGACGTGCACGATATAGGTAAAAATATTGTGAGTGTTGTTTTGGGCTGTAATAATTATGAAATCGTAGACCTGGGAGTTATGGTACCTCCCGAAAAGATCATTTCTGAAGCTAAAGAACACAATGTAGATGCGATTGGTTTATCGGGGCTCATCACGCCGTCTTTAGATGAAATGGTGTATATAGCCAAAGAAATGGAACGTCAAAATTTTACAGTGCCTTTACTTATTGGAGGAGCCACCACATCGAAAGCACATACCGCAGTGAAAATCGATCCTCAGTATAAAAATGCTGTAGTTCATGTTAATGATGCCTCTAGAGCAGTGACCGTAGTGGGAGATTTGTTGAATGAGAAGACCTCAAACGAGTATGTTGCCAAGTTAAAAAAGGATTACGATGAATTTCGTGAGAAGTTTTTAAAACGAGGTAAAGAGAAATCTTATATCTCAATAGAAGAGGCTCGGAATAAAAAGTACAGTATAGATTGGGAAACCTCAGAAATTGTAAAACCAAATGAATTAGGAGTTCAAATATTAAAGCAGTTAAGTTTAAAAGAGCTTCTGCCATATATAGATTGGAAACCTTTCTTTATTTCCTGGGATTTACACGGTAAATTTCCAGAAATATTATCAGATGAGGTGGTCGGTGAACAAGCTACTCAATTGTATGAGGACGCTCAGGAAATGATTAAACAGATTGTTGCAAAACAGTTATTAAAGCCAAAAGCGGTTTTTGGTTTGTTTGAAGCCAATACGATTAATGAGGATGATATTTCCATTCAGAAAAATGGACGTGAAATTGCTGTATTTAGAACCTTACGTCAGCAATTAAAGAAAAGAGAAGGTGTCCCTAATATAGCGCTGTCTGATTTTATAGCACCTAAAGAAACTGGTAAAACAGATTATATGGGTGCATTCTGTGTTGGTATTTTTGGTGCTCAGGAATTGGCCACATATTACAAGGACAAGGAAGACGATTATAACGCAATAATGGCACAAGCCATAGCAGATAGGTTTGCAGAAGCCTTTGCAGAATATTTACATAAGCAAGTACGAACGAAGCACTGGGGCTATGCATCAGACGAATATTTATCTAATGAAGAATTGATCAAGGAAACGTATAAAGGTATTCGTCCTGCACCTGGTTATCCTGCATGTCCAGATCATTTAGAAAAGGAAACGATTTGGGAATTATTGGATGTTGAAAAACTAATTGGTGTTTCCTTAACAGAAAGCCTGGCTATGTGGCCAGCAGCGGCAGTCTCTGGGTATTACTTTGGCAATCCAGAAGCGAAATATTTTGGTTTAGGTAAAATAACAGACGATCAGGTGACCGATTATGCCATTAGAAAAGGTATTGAAAAAGATAAAGCTCGAAAATGGCTGCATCCTAATTTAGCCAATCAATAAAATATTAAAGATGAAGTTTTTAGAGTTGACATTAGGAAGTCATATGATAGCTCATGGCTACGATGATAAAAATAAGGAAATCATCGAGAAAATCACGGTTGATGGTTTTTCAAAAAAGATGGTCGCTATATCAAGAATTAAATCTGTTAGTGAAACTTATATTTTAACAGATTATATAGAAGGTAGATGGATCTATTGGGAGTATGAAGAATCGTTTGAGGACATTAAAAACATATTAGTTCAATAAATGTTAGAAGATAAAATCAGTAACAAAAAGTCCGGAATATTGCTTTACGGATTAACTCCTCCAAAGTTACATTCCGATGAGAGTAAAATTAAAGCTATTGCTAACAAGCAGATAGAGCGTATTAGCAAATTGGATATTGATGGCTTGGTCCTGTATGATATTCAAGATGAATCTTCTAGAAATGACGCCCATAGGCCCTTCCCTTTTATGGAAACTCTAAGTCCAGATGTTTACAATGATTTGTATTTAAAAGACTTAAACCTGCCTAAGATTATTTATAAAAGTGTTGGGAAATATTCGGTTAGCGAACTAAGTACATGGATTAATAAAAATTCAAAACGTATCGATTATTCTGTTTTTGTAGGTTCACCATCAAATAAACAAAAAACAACATTGTCTTTAAATGATGCGTATCAAATAAATCAAAATTCCGATACAGCAATTCGATTAGGAGGAGTTACTATTCCAGAGCGTCACCATAAAAAAAATGACGAGCACATTCGCCTGTTTAGAAAGACGGAGAAAGGCTGTCGTTTTTTTATTTCGCAATGTGTATATAATATAAATAATACTAAAAATTTCCTTTCAGATTATTACTATAGTTCAATGGAAAGTCATGGGGAATTACTTCCTATTATTTTCACCTTAACACCTTGTGGGTCTTTAAAAACTATGGAGTTTATGGAATGGTTGGGAATCGATATTCCAAAATGGTTAAAAAATGATTTACAAAACTCTAAAGATATCCTGTCAAAATCTGTAGACATTTGTAAAGATATCGCTGTAGAATTATTGAATTATTGTGAAGGTAAAAAAATACCCATTGGCTTTAACATAGAAAGCGTTTCCATACGAAAGACTGAAATTGAGGCGTCTGTTGAATTGCTAAAGGAGGTGAAATCGTTGATGAATACATATGAATATTCATCCGCAACAGCATTGGAATTAGAATATTAAGTTTGAGATAGCGTTGAAAAATAATATTTTAGAGTAGTTATATTCTAAAATTAGCTCAAAAATAAAATAAAGGTCACTGAGCGAAGTCGAAGTGAACACCATGTAGTACAAATACACATATTATTAAGTAGAGTCAGGATGTAAATGGTATTGACCATTATTCATGAGTTCATGAGTTCATTGTTAAAGAAAGTAATAAACTAAAAGATTTCTGCCTTCGCAGGAAATGGATATGAAAATAACAGATCATATAAAAAAGGCCAAAGGAAAGACATTATTTTCTTTCGAAATTATTCCACCACAAAAAGGAAGAAATATTCAGGAATTATATAACAATATAGACCCTTTAATGGAATTTAATCCACCTTTTATTGATGTAACTACTTCCCGAGAGCAGTACGTGTATATAGATAAGGGCGAAGGATTGCTAGATAGAAAGATTACCCGTATGCGTCCAGGTACGGTTGGTATTTGTGCAGCCATAAAACATAAGTATAATGTGGATACCGTTCCACATGTATTGTGTGGTGGTTTTACTCAGGAAGAAACCGAATATTTACTTGTCGATTGTCAGTATTTAGGAATTGATAATATTATGGCTTTGCGAGGCGATGCCATGAGTCATCAAAAGTATTTTGTGCCTTCAGAAGGTGGAAATCACTATGCATCAGATTTGGTAGCTCAAATTCAGAATTTAAATTATGGTAAATATTTGCATGACGTTATAGAAACAGATCATAAAGCCGATTTCTGCATTGGTGTAGCAGGTTACCCCGAGAAGCATATGGAAGCCCCTTCTTTACAAGCAGATTTAAGGCGTCTAAAGGAGAAAGTCGATGCCGGAGCAGACTATGTGGTTACGCAAATGTTTTTCGATAACGAAAAGTATTTCAAATTTGTAGATAAAGCAAAAGAGGCTGGAATTAACGTGCCTATTATTCCAGGAATCAAACCGATTGCCGTAAAACGCCATTTACAAATACTTCCACAGGTTTTTAAAATAGATTTACCAGAGGATTTGGTTAATGAAGTGGAAAAATGTAAAAGTAATAAAGATGTAAGACAAGTCGGTATAGAATGGGCCATCAAACAATCTAAAGAGCTTAAAAAAGCAGGTGTACCGGTACTTCATTATTATTCAATGGGTAAGAGTGATAATATTAAAGCTATTGCTTCGCATATGTTTTAAGAATTCTCTTATTTTTGCGCCATAAGTATATCCATTGATGAGATTATTTCTAATCTGTATTTTTTGCGTAAGTATTTCTTTTTCTCAGAAGAAGGAACATACGTCTTATATCGATGTTAATTATTTCAAGGGAAACATAGCACATCATAATAATGATATCCTCCATTTAATTAACGGGCATCCTGAGGGTGTTATTCTAAGTTGGAACAAAAAGACATTCGGATTTAACGATTGGGAACAGCGTTATAATTATCCCGATTATGGCGTGTCATTTTCCTATCAGAATTTAAAGAATGACATTCTGGGAAACAATTATTCATTATATGCGCATTGTAATTTTTATTTTTTAAAACGTCATGTCATGTTTCGGATTGGACAGGGGTTGACCTTTACAAGCAATCCGTATGATAAGGTTGAGAATTTTAGAAACATAGCATTTGGTTCCAAATTAATGAGCAGTACCTATTTGATGCTTAATTATAAAAAGGAGCGCATTATAAATAAGTTGGGTCTGCAAGCAGGGCTATCGCTTATTCATTATTCTAATGGGAATGTAAAAGCACCCAATGCCAGCACAAATTCTTTGGCTTTAAATATTGGAGTGATTTATAATTTAGATGAGGAAGAACCAGAATATGTAACGACCTTAAGTAACAATGACCAAGAGCGATTTACAGAGCCTATAAAATATAATTTGGCTTTTAGAGGAGGTATTAATGAAAGTGATATTATAGGCAGCGGACAATTTCCTTTTTACATTTTTTCAGCCTATGCAGATAAGCGTATTAATGTGAAAAGTGCTTTGCAGTTTGGAACTGATGTGTTTTTTTCAAATTTTTTAAAGGAACATATTCGTCATAAATCTGTAGCTTTTCCCGAATTGAATATATCTGGAAAAGAAGATTATAAAAGGGTGGGGGTTTTTGCTGGTCATGAATTATTTATTGGCAGAACATCCCTGGTTACTCAACTAGGATATTATGTGTATTATCCAGTTGACTTTGAGGGGCGTACATATGCTAGGATAGGTTTAAAACGTTATTTTGGGAATACATGGTTTGGTGCATTAACTTTAAAATCTCATGGAGCAAAAGCAGAAGCCATAGAATTTGGTGTAGGGGTAAGGTTGTAGTGAATTGTTCTGAATAGTGGGGTCGTATAAAGCATATAGAAAAAGAATAAATACTAACTTTTGGTGATAAGACATGAAAAGAGTAGCCTATATTTTAATATTGTTTTTACTGTGTTCTTGTAACGATGAGGACGCTAATGATTGTTTTCAAAAAGTAGGAATTCCTGTCCGGTCCGAAGTTATTGTAGATGAGTTTAGCAAAATTCTTGTTAACCGGGATATCGAATTAATTATCAAAGAAGGGGCAGAACATCAGGTCATTATTGAAACTGGAAAAAACTTGTTGAACGATGTGTCTGCAGTTGTTGTAGACGGAAAGTTAATTCTAACAGACGATAACACCTGCAATTATGTAAGAGCTTATGGAATTACCAAAATCTACGTAACGTCTCCAAATATTACAGAAATAAGAAGTTCAACACAGTATGACATTCGTTCCGATGGGGTGTTGACCTACCCAAGTTTAACCATTTTGTCTGAAGATTTTGGAGCCCCAGATACTTTTATTAGCGCAAACTTTAAATTACAGATCGATAATACGACGTTTAAATTAGTGTTTAATAATCTGTCCAATTGTTTTGTTTCAGGGAAAACAGATCACCTAGATCTAGTGTTTGCCGCTGGGAATTCGCGCTTTGAAGGTCGTGATCTCATAGCACAGAGCGTACAGTTAAGAAACCGGGCTTCTAACGATATGATCGTAAACCCTCAACAAGAAATCAAGGGAACTATTTCTGGCACAGGCGATGTTATTGCCGTTAACCGTCCACCTGTAATAGAAGTGAACGAGTTATACAAGGGGCGCCTCATTTTTGAATAATTTAGTAGCTTGTTTCGCGATTTCCAGCTCTTCATTCGTTGGAATAACCAGAATCTTAACAGGAGCATCATCCGTGCTAATAGCATGTGTTTCTTTAGCTTTTAGAGCATTCTTTTCATCATTTAACTGAATGCCCAGAAAATCCATATCCTTACAGACAAGCGACCTTATTAACTGAGAATTCTCTCCAATACCTGCAGTAAATACAATAGCATCTAAACCATTTAAAATGGCGGCGTAGCTACCAATATATTTTTTTATACGATATGCATTCATTTCTAAAGCCAATTGGCAGGCTTTATCCCCGTTATTCGCTTGGTCCTGAATATCCCTTAAATCACTAAGGCCTGTTAGCCCTAGCATGCCACTCTTTTTCTGTAACAAGGTATTGATGTCATCTAAGCTATAATCTAATTTATTGGCTAAATGAAAAATTATAGCAGGGTCGATATCTCCAGATCGGGTTCCCATAATTAATCCACTTACAGGAGAAAACCCCAAAGAATGGTCTATACTTTTACCATTTTTAACGGCTGTCATACTACAACCATTGCCTAAATGAATGGTAATGATTTTAGATGCTTTTTTACCTAGGTATTCTATAGCTTTTTCCGAAACATACTTGTGGCTTGTTCCGTGAAAACCATACAAACGAATATGATGATCGCTTAAAAAATGATTTGGAATGGCGTACTTATAGGCATGTTCGGGAATGGACTGGTGAAACGCTGTGTCGAAAACCGCAAATTGCTTAGCCTCTGGAAAGATTTCTTCTGCGACTTCAATGCCTTCAAGATTGGCAGGATTGTGTAATGGAGCCAGAGAGGAGAGTTCCTTGATTTTTTGCTTTACGGTTTCGGTAATTTCGGTAGTTTCATTAAAGTGGATGCCTCCATGGACCACCCTGTGTCCAACAAGAACAATATCTTTTGGAGATTTTATAATCCCCGTTTTTTTATCTAATAATTGCTTTGATAAGCGCTTTAACCCTTCGTTATGATTCAAAATAGGACCTTCAAATTCAATGGTATCCTTTTGGGTTTCAAATTTAAAAATAGCATCATTAAAACCAATACGTTCGATGATCCCCGAGCATAAAATATCTGCTTTGGGCATTGAGAACAGTTGAAATTTTATAGAGGAGCTTCCTGAGTTTAAAACTAATACTTGCATGCTTATTGATTTTGGGCTTGAATAGCCGTTATTATAACTGTACTGTAAATGTCGTCTACAGTACAACCTCTACTTAGATCGTTTACAGGTTTGTTTAAGCCTTGTAGTACAGGGCCTATGGCCAATGCACCGGTTTCTCGTTGTACCGCTTTATACGTATTGTTTCCTGTATTTAAATCGGGAAAAATTAAAACGCTGGCGTGTCCCGCAACTTCAGAGTCTGGTAATTTACTTTTTCCAATTCGCATATCTACCGCCGCATCATATTGTATAGGGCCTTCCACTTTTAAATTAGAATCCTGAACTTTTACAATATCTGTTGCCTCCCGCACTCTTTCAACATCGGCTCCTTTTCCAGAGGCTCCCGAAGAGTAGGATAGCATAGCAATTTTGGGTTCGATTCCAAATTCTTCGGCTGTTTGTGCAGATGAGATTGCAATTTCTGCCAGTTGTTGGGCATTTGGATTCGGGTTAATAGCACAGTCTCCAAATACAGAAATTCGATCCTCTAAACACATGAAGAATATGGAAGATACGAGGTTTACCCCAGGCTTCGTTTTTATAAACTGCAAAGCGGGCCTTAATGTATGTTGTGTAGTATGGACTGCACCAGAAACCATACCATCTGCATGACCTTTATAAATCATCATAGTTCCAAAATACGAAACATCGGCCATTGTATCTCTCGCCATTTCCATGTTTACGTTTTTGTGCTTTCTAAGCTCATAAAAGGTTTCAACATAGTCTTCAAAATAGGGAGACTTTGTTGGGGATACGATATTTATGTTGTTAATGTTTAGAGGAATGTCTAAGTTTTCAATACGGTCTTTAATCTTGTCTTCTTCACCTAAAAGCGTAAGTTCTACCACATTTGCGTTAATGAGTCTTGCTGCCGCTCTTAAAACACGTTCGTCGTTACCTTCGGGAAGCACAATATGTTTCTTGTCACTTAAAGCGCGTTGCAATAAATGATATTGAAACATTCTTGGCGTGAATACCTCAGATTTGAAAGTAATGAGTCGTTCTGCTAGTTGGTCTGTATCTACATGTTTTTCGAAAGTAGCTATAGATGTCGTTATTTTTTCATTATTTTCAGCATATATTCTGGATTTAATATTACCAATACTACTGGTTACATTGTATGTGCCACTTTTTACACTAATAATTGGAACGATACTGGAAAGCCCGTCCATGAGCTTTAAAATTGGATCTTCAGGAATTAAACCACCTGTTAGAATAATACCTGCAATTTTCGGGTAATTCTTGGAAATATTCGCTTGTAATGCTCCCAAAACAATATCGGCACGATCTCCTGGCGCAATCACCAATGCGTTTTCTTTTAGGTGCATTAAATAGTTACGTAATTGCATGGCACCAACGCTAAAACTTTCGGTTAGGTTATTCATCATATCATGACCAAAAAGAATTTCGCCACCCAGAGCGTTTGAAATCTCTTGAACTGTCGGACTGCTTAGGCTAGGTATTTTGGGAATAACCGTAATATTAGTGCCATTGGTTATTCGTGTTTTTAGTTGTGCTTTAAGGGCAGAAAGGTCATTAGGATTTGCTTTGTTTGTAATGATAGAAAGTACATCAACCTCTTGCTTAAACGTATCATGCGCCAATTGAACACTGTCTACAATTTCCTTAAGCCCTTTTTTGTCCCCTTGAGAAACAATGATTACCGGAAGCCCAAGATTTTTCGATATTAAAATATTAATATCCAATTCCAGGCTTGAGTTTTCGTGAGAGAAGTCCGTTCCTTCAACCAGAACAAAATCGAAAAGCTCTTCAAGCGTTTTATACTTTCTTATAATCTCGTCTATAACGTCACCTGATTTTCCTTGATTATAAAGATCAAGAACTTCATTTCTGGTGAAGGCATATGTTTTTTTATAATTAATATCCAATTCGAAATGAGACATAACCGTATTAATGTGGTTGTCCATTTCTCCTGTTTCAAGGTCTTCGATAATAGGTCTAAAGTATCCAACCTTTGCAGTTTTTCCTAGAAGCATACGCATCAAACCAAGAACAACAACGGATTTACCGCTGTTAGGTTCGATAGTAGCTACATAAATTCCTTTGCTCATAGTGTGTTTGTTAGTATTGTAAGATAGCCGGGGCTACACTTGTATTGTAAATTTTATAAAAGAACTCGAAGCAAAATTAGTACCTTCATATTATGATAATGATGATTTTTATCATAATTTTTACTTTAACCATAATTTAATTGAAACCGGCGAACTAGTTGGAGGTTAAATCCCTGAAAAGAGATTCCAGGCTTGCATTTTTTTGATTCAGTTGTAAAATTTTCAATTGATTATCGTGTGCGAAATCGAAGACATGAGATCGCATATCTTCTGAAGTCTTAAAAGTAATTTCATAAACAAAATCATGAGTATTATGAACACTTTTAACTTTAGGGAGTTTTAAAAGAAAAGCATCTTCTACGCGATAATCAAATTCAACAATAACAATTTGTTCTTTTTCATCACGTAAGTCGCTAAGCTTTTTGTCGGCTACAATTTCACCTTTATTTATAATAATAACCCGATCACACATGGCTTCAACTTCCTGCATAATATGAGTTGATAGAAAGATGGTTTTGGTTTTTCCTATGTGTTTAATGAGATTTCTAATATCAACTAACTGGTTGGGGTCTAAACCGGTAGTGGGTTCATCAAGGATTAATACATCGGGGTCATGTAATAACGCATTAGCCAGACCTATACGTTGGCGATACCCTTTCGAGAGCTGTCCTATTTTTTTATGAGCTTCGGGGGTTAGACCAGTAAGTTCAATCACATCATGGATGCGATGTTTGGGGACTTTATAGATGTTTGCGTTAAACTTTAGATATTCTTTAACGAACATGTCCAGGTATAGCGGATTATGTTCGGGGAGGTATCCTACACTTTGTTGTACAAGTTGGGTATGGTCATTAATGTCATGTCCGTTTACTTTTGCAGTGCCTTCACTGGGGTTGATATAAGTCGTTAAGATCTTCATCATGGTAGACTTTCCAGCGCCATTAGGTCCTAAAAAACCAACGACTTCTGGTTTGTTTACCTTAAATGAAACATTGTTTAAGGCTTTTTGTTCCCCATAGTATTTTGAAACCGCTTCAACTTCAATAGACATAATTAAAATTATTTGTTCAAAAATAATAATTATATAATGCAACAGAAGTTTTGTTGTATAATCTTTAAAACTTTTGAAAAATTAGAAAAAAATGAGGGGCTCCATTTTGATTTCCTGAAATAATAATTACTTTAGCTACGTAATTATGACAACAGCAATTTCTTATACATATTATAACAACTGGTTTTATTTCTTTTTTAGCAAGAGGGACGAGACGTTGTATGTATAATTTATAATAATAAATTTAATATGAGTCTCGATGAAAATCGGGACTTTTTTTTATGATATGATTAAAACCATAGCTATACAGGGAGAATATGGATCTTTTCATCACATTGTATCAGAGGAGTACTTTGATGAGTCCGTAAATGTTCTTAGATGTGAAACATTTGATGACGTTGTAGACGCCTTAATTAATAAGGATTGCGATGCCGCAATTATGGCATTAGAGAATTCTATTGTGGGATCTATCATACCTAATTATGCACTGTTAGATAGTGGTGACCTGCATATTGTTGGAGAACACTATTTAAATATTCAACATAACCTGTTGGCATTACGTAATCAACGTATAGAAGATATAAAGGAAGTGTGTTCACACCCTATGGCATTACTACAATGTAAAGAGTTTTTTAAAGAATATCCTCATATTAAATTAGTGACAGACACAGATACGGCAGGTGTCGCTAAACGTATTCATGAGGAACAACTCTTAGGCGTAGGAAGTATTGCAAGTACACTTGCAGCCGATATTTTTGATCTGGATGTTTTGGGACATAGCATTCAGACCATAAAACATAATGAGACACGTTTTGTTATCATAAAAAGGGATAACGGAGAGGTCCAGGAAGAAGACATAAACAAGGCATCGTTTAAGTTTGTGTGTGACCATAAGCGTGGAAGTTTAGCCACAATTCTTAACGTTATGAGTGATTGTAAATTAAATTTAACTAAAATACAATCTTTACCAGTAATGAATACGCCATGGAAATACGCCTTTTTCGTTGATGTTACGTTTGAAAAATATAAGGATTTTGAAAAAATGAAATCTATAATTGATATTATGGCAGAAGGCTTTAAAGTCTTGGGAGAATATAAAAACGCTAAAGCATGATTGAAGTTGCAAATAGGTTACAAACCGTAGAAGAATATTACTTTTCGAAAAAATTACGAGAGGTTAATTTTCTTATAACCAGTGGTAAACCCATAATTAATTTGGGTATTGGCAGTCCAGATTTACAACCCCCACAGCGCGTTGTTGAGGCTATAAAAGACGGGTTGCTTGATGCTAATGCGCATAAATATCAGAGCTACCAGGGGTTGCCAGAGTTAAGAAAAGCTATAGCAGAGTTTTATAATGAGCACTTTTCGGTGTCCTTAGATGCGTCTTTCGAAGTATTACCACTTATGGGAAGCAAAGAAGGCATCATGCACATTTCGATGGCTTATTTAAATGAAGGCGACGAGGTGCTAATTCCAAATCCCGGATACCCAACATATCAATCTGTTACAAAACTGGTAGGAGCCAAACCCGTATTTTATGATTTGGATGCGGCAAATGATTGGTCCCCCAACTTTAAGGCTCTGGAACAATTAGACCTGAGTAAGGTAAAGATTATGTGGGTAAATTATCCGCATATGCCAACAGGATCCAGACCAAAAGCGGGTCTGTTTGAAGAGCTGGTTGCTTTTGCTAGGAAGCATAACATATTAGTTGTTAATGACAATCCTTATAGTTTTATTTTAAACGATAATCCGGAAAGTATCCTAAGTATAGCAGGAGCAAAAGAAGTTTGTTTAGAGCTTAATTCATTGAGTAAAACCTTTAACATGGCCGGATGGCGTGTAGGAATGGTTGTTGGAGATAGCAAGCATATAAGTAATATTCTAAAAGTGAAGAGTAATATGGATTCTGGGATGTTTTATGGCATTCAAAAAGGAGCCATTGAAGCTTTAAAGTGTTCGAAAATGTGGTTTGTGACGCTTAATAGTGTGTATAAGCAACGACGTGATTTGGTTTGGAAGCTAGCCGACGCTTTAAACTGTACCTACGATAAAAATGCCATGGGGCTTTTTGTCTGGGCCAAATTACCAGGAGCTTTAAAAGCTGAAGAATTCATAGATACGGTACTAAAAAACAATAATATTTTCATTACTCCGGGAACCATTTTTGGGAGTCAGGGAGAAGGATATATTCGTTTTTCCTTATGTGCGCCAACTGAAGTTTTAGAAGACGCTTTAAAAAGATTAATATAAATGAAAAATATTTACATAATAGGAGTTGGGTTAATTGGTGGTAGTCTTGCTAAAGATATCAAAGGTATCAATCCAGATGTGGTTATTCATGGTATTAGTAGAAAGCAAACAACGCTCGATGAGGCTTTATCACTTAATTTAATTGATAAAAAAGCAACCTTAGACGATATAGAAAACGCCGATATGGTCATTATATCCATTCCTGTAGATGCCACGGTAAAATTGTTGCCAACAGTTTTAGATAAAATCTCCGATTCGGGATTGGTAATGGATGCCGGATCGACCAAAGTGGATATCTGTAAAGTTGTTGAGAATCATCCTAAGCGTAGAAATTTTCTAGCTATGCATCCTATTGCGGGAACCGAACATTCTGGTCCGAGTGCGGCTTTAAATGGTTTGTTTAAAGGCAAGACAAATATTATTTGTGAAGTAGAGAAGACGGCTTTCAAACTTCAGGAAAAGGCACTAAAGCTTTTTGTAGATATCGGTATGCGGATTCGATATATGAATCCTGAAGCACATGATAAACACATTGCATATATGTCTCATTTATCCCATATAAGTTCTTTTATGCTTGGTAAAACAGTTCTAGAAAAAGAAAAGAACGAACGCGATATTTTTGATATGGCTGGTAGTGGATTTGAATCTACGGTAAGACTTGCAAAGAGTTCACCAGAAATGTGGACTCCAATTTTTAAACAAAACAAAGAGAATGTCATTGAAACTTTAGACGAGTACATTAATAACCTAAAACAGTTTAAAGAGTTTATGGAAAAAGATGACTTTGATGAGGTATATAACGAAATGAAAAATACGAATTATATAAAACAAATTTTAAACGGTATAGCTTAACTTAATTTAGAGAAATCATGGAGAACAAAAAAGAAATGAGAAACTGGTTGGAGGCCTTAAATTTAGACCACCCTCTGGTTATAGGCGGGCCTTGTAGTGCCGAAACCGAAGAGCAGGTATTAAAAATAGCTCATGAGTTAAAAGATACAGATACAAGCTATTTTAGAGCTGGTATTTGGAAACCAAGGACTAGGCCAGGAATGTTTGAAGGTGTTGGTGCTTTAGGTTTAAAGTGGTTGCAAAAAGTGAAGGAAGAAACAGGGATGAAGGTCTGTACAGAAGTTGCAAATGCCACCCATGTTAAGTTAGCGATAGAGCATGATGTAGATTTATTATGGATTGGTGCGCGCTCTACAGTGAGCCCTTTTATAATGCAAGAAATAGCAGATGCTTTAGAAGGAACCGATAAACCAGTGTTAATTAAAAATCCTGTAAATCCAGATTTGTCATTATGGTTAGGTGGTATTGAAAGAATTTACAAGTCGGGTGTTAAAAATATTGGAGCAATTCACAGAGGGTTTTCTACATACCAAAAGACAAAGTACAGAAATATTCCAGAGTGGCAATTGGCTATTGAGTTTCAAAATAAATTCCCAGACATTCCATTAATATTAGATCCGTCTCATATTACTGGTAATCGTGAGATGATTTTAGATGTGTCTCAGACAGCATTAGATTTAAATTACGATGGATTAATGATTGAAACACATCATGACCCTGAAAATGCATGGAGTGATGCTGCGCAGCAAGTAACGCCTTCATCATTGATACAAATTATGAAAGATCTTAAAATTAGAAAAGAGAGCGATGCTGAAACAGAATACAACAATGCTCTAAATAATTTGAGAGCTCAAATTGATGTGGTTGACAACGATATTATTGGTTTATTAGGGAAGCGTATGATCGCTGCCGATGGTATAGGCGCTCTTAAAAAGAAAAAGAACGTAGCCGTTTTACAATCGAAACGTTGGAATGAGATTTTAGGAAGAATGGTTTTAGAAGGACAAGAGCACGGTTTAAGTGAAGAGTTCATTCTAAAAATGTTTAAAGCGATTCACCAGGAATCTATTAATCATCAGGAGAAGATTCTTAAAGGTTAATAAAAGAAGTCATTTAATACAAAAGCCTCGTAAATACGAGGCTTTTTTGTATTCTGCTAAAAGAACTAAATTATTTATTTCTTTTAAACATATAACGTGTAATAAAGATCCCTTGTTTATCATCTTTACCACCTTTACTTTCAACGGCACTAGTAACAAAAGCTAATTCCCATCCTTCAGAAATCATTCCATTGATTTTAGACGTAATTAAAGCGTCGTTAGCAGCAATGTTTTGAAAACGAATACCTCCTAAGTTGTAGAAGTTTAATAATTTAGTTTCGTCGAAACCTTTTACTCTAATATCTCCACGCTTAGATTTGTTACGTGTATTATCTTCTTCTGTTTGAGTACTGGTGTACTCTTTATAATCTTTTTCTTCGTTGGCGCTAATAATTCTAGAACGACCTAAACCGTTTGGGACGATAGATTCCACACTAGTGATAACTTTGTACTCAACTTGTGCATTGGCATCAATAAAAGCAAATAACGCAAGGGTAAAAACAATAAGTAATTTTTTCATGTTGTCGATTGTTTAAAATTAATAATGACAAGTTTAAACAATATCTATGCCAAATAAAATTTTTTTTAGTTTTACTTTTGAAAAAAATATGACAGGACTAGTATATAAATCTACAGGAAGTTGGTACACGGTTAAAACCGAATTGGGCCAAGTTTATGAATGCCGCATAAAAGGAAAGTTTCGTATTAAAGGAATTAAAAGTACGAACCCCATTGCGGTTGGCGATGTTGTGGATTTCGAGCTTGAAACTAGCAATAACAGGGAGTCTGGCGTTATATATGCCATTCACGACAGAACGAATTATATCGTTAGAAAGTCGGTTAACCTATCCAAACAGACTCACATTATTGCAGCTAACTTAGATCAGGTTTTTTTAATTGTTACCATTAATAACCCACCTACACTAACAAGCTTTATTGATCGGTTTTTAGTAACGGCCGAGGCCTATTCCATAAAAACAGTACTTCTTTTTAATAAAATAGATACTTACGATGATGAAACACTGCTGGAGGTAAAGTACCTGGCACATGTATATCGAACTATAGGATACGAGTGCATTGGGATTTCGGCGAAAACCGGTAAGAATATCGATAAGGTAAAAGCTTTAATGCACAAGAAGGTTAGTATGTTTTCGGGGCATTCGGGGGTAGGGAAATCGACGCTCGTAAATGCCATTGAGCCCACATTAAGTATTAAAACAAAGGAGATTTCGACGCAACATATGCAAGGGCAACACACCACAACTTTTGCAGAGATGCACGATTTAAGCTTTGGAGCAAAAATTATAGATACGCCTGGAATAAAAGGTTTTGGCGTGGTTGATATGGACAAAGAAGAGGTTGGTGATTACTTCCCCGAAATATTTAAACTCAAGCAGGACTGTAAGTTTAATAACTGTCTACATGTCCAGGAGCCCAAATGTGCTGTAAAGGATGCTTTGGATAATGATGGCATTGCATTTTCCCGATACAGAAGTTACCTTCAGATTATTGAGGGTGAAGACGAACATTACAGAACCGATAACTGGGATAATAATGAATAAAATTTTTAAATGAGAGCTGTTATTCAAAGAGTCTCGGAAGCCAGTGTTACTATTGAAGGCAATGAAGTGGCGTCTATTTCCAAAGGGCTTTTAATTCTTTTAGGTATTGTTGATGAAGACACTCAGGAAGATATCCTATGGTTATCTAAGAAGATTGCGAACCTGCGAATTTTTGGAGATGAAAATAACGTGATGAATAGGTCCTTGCTGGACGTTAAAGGAGAGGCTATAGTCGTTAGCCAGTTCACGCTTCATGCTTCTACAAAAAAGGGAAACCGACCTAGTTATATAAAAGCCGCAAAACCAGATGTTGCTGTACCACTCTATGAGAATTTTATAAAACAGTTCGAGTTGGATTCGCAAAGAAACGTACAAACCGGTCAATTTGGAGCCGATATGAAGGTAGCACTTCTTAACGATGGTCCCGTTACCATACTTATCGATTCAAAGAACAGGGAATAGGGACGTCCATATTTGGAGATGGGATATGTTGGCTCTATATGCTTACTTTAATAGTTGCTTTTGGTAGAAAGCATAAGCTTATTTCGTTTTTAGTTGTTTTTCTACCTACATGGTTTTATAATGGATAACTACCTTTTAACTATATCTTTCAATTGGTAAAAAAAGCGTTCAATAAGTCTCAAATCTTCAGTGATTATTTCGGCAACTCCAACCATTTCTTGCTTAAAATCAATGTCTTCATTATACGAGGTAATCAATTTTTTAGGTAAGCTCACATCTATGTTGTAGAAGCCTTCTTTATCAGGAATTAATGAAATTTTTTCGACCCTACCAACCAACACTCCAAACTCGGTGTCAGGGTAGTTTTCTAGCTTAATATTGACAACTTGATTGACTTTAATCTTTCCGGAATTCTTCATTGGTGTTTTTAGTTTAGCAACAAATGAAGAGTTTTCATTAGGGATGATACTAAACACTAAATCACCCTGATTGACAGTCTGATTAATATTCCACACATTTAAGAAAGATACATTACCTGAAATATCGGATTTCAATACATAAGTATACTCCCAATCCTTGACGGCTTTCTTCAATTGATTGAAAGACTGAATCACATTTTTAAGTAACGCCATTTCTTCTTTGACACGACTAATTTCTGTTCCTTTCGACGTCTTACGAGCGTTGCTTATCGCCCCCCTTATCTGCGAAATAGAAGATTCAAAATTCTGGTAATTACGTTTTGCTTGCGCATACTCTACCTGATTATTTTCAAAGTCCTGAGACGAAATTATCCCCTTCTCAAAGAGTATTTTGTTCCGTTTTACCCCTTTCTCTTTTATGGCTAACTCAGTCTTGTTTATCTCCTTTTGTGTTACGAGATTCTTTAACTGTCTGTTCAACTCTGAAATGGAATGTTGATTCGCCAATGCCTCATTAGAAAATGGTTCCAGATCTTGGTTGAGTTTATATTGCAGATAACTATTCTCAAAAAGAGCAAATTGGGATTCTGCGTCTCCCAAAAACAAAATGCCCAGATCGTCTATGGGAAAATGAAAATACCGGTTATTTAACGTGATCGTATCAATGATCGATTTCAGGTAATACACATCCTTGTAATTCGCCGTATTTTCTAAAATAGCCAAAGGTTGCCCTTTGATCACTTCCTGATTATCCTCTACCAAAATGGCACTTATCTTTGCGGTGATTTTTGCATATTCTTTTTGTGGAGGGATTTTAGTAGTTAATACAGCTTCGGATAGAATAATATCCGGGTATCTAATCACATAAGACATAATGAATAACAAGAGAGTTAATGCCAAAAACATAACATTCCCCCATCGTATCATCCAATGCGGTACCTTGGTCAATATTTCCTGCACCTCCTCGCTGCGAAGCTCTATGTTGTCTAAATGATTTTCTGACATCTATTTTCCGAGTTCCAATTGATTCTTGACTAAATGGTAATAATTACCTTTATTATTTATCAGCTCCTCATGACTGCCGACTTCCACAATCTTTCCCTGGTCTAAAACCACAATTTGGTGTGCATTTTTTACCGTACTTAATCGATGTGCTATCACTACAACCGTTTTCTTCTCGAAAAAGGTATTGAGCTTCTCCATGATCACTTTTTCATTATTGGCATCTAAAGCAGATGTTGCCTCGTCGAAGAATAAAAACTCAGGGTTTTTATAAACGGCTCTGGCAATTAACAACCGTTGTTTTTGTCCGGTACTTAATCCTACACCCTCCATTCCTATCTTGGTGTTGTAGGACAAGGGCAGTGTTTCGATAAACTCCCTGATATTGGCTACATTTACCGCATGTAGTAGTTTTTCTTTATCAATATAATCATTACTAACTACGATGTTCTTAGCAATTGTATCATTAAATATATACCCCTCCTGCATCACCACCCCGCATTGTTCCCGCCAGGATTTTTGCGATACATTTTTGAGGTCAAAATTCCCCAATTTAATGTCACCTTTATTGGGGGCGTAAAACTTTAACAGTAGCTTCAGCAGAGTGGTTTTACCACTACCACTGACCCCCACAATGGCGGTAATTTTATTATCTGGAATGTGTAGATTCAAATCCTCCAGGACAAATTTATCCACTCCGGTATATTTGAAAGACAGATTGGTTAATGACAAATCCAGATTCTTGGGTAAATCTGTTATTTTTTCATCCAAGGCCGAATCCTCACCCTCTTTATCATGTATCTCTGAGAGTCTTTCTAATGAAATTTTAGCGTCTTGAATTTCCCTCACAAAATGGATGATCTGGGATATAGGAGAGTTAAGCTGTCCCACGATATAGCTTATTGCAAGCATCATTCCCAGAGTGATCTCACCGTCAATGACCAGTTTAGCGGATAAGACGGAGATGAAAATGTTTTTTAATTCATTGATAAAGCCGGAACCGACGCTCTGATATTGATTTAAAATGAGTCCTTCTATCGACACTTTGTATAACCGGGCTTGCAAAAACTCCCAGGACCATCGCTTTTGTTTTTCCGCATTGTGTAATTTAATCTCCTGCATACCATTGATCAACTCAATGACTTTACTTTGTTCCTTACTTACTCTCGAAAAACGCTTGTAATCCAAGTCTTTTCTCTTTTTCAGAAAAATGGCAATCCACAGGAAATACAACACACTTCCAACTAAAAAAGTGGCAAATATCAGCAGGTTATAATAGGCAAGGACAAAGCTAAAAACAATGAGGTTTATCATGGAGAATAACACATTCAAAGATGAAGTGGTTAAGATACGTTCAATGCGTTTATGGTCATTAATTCGCTGTAAAATATCACCTGTAACCCTTGTGTCAAAAAAGGCAATCGGAAGGCTCATTAATTTGATAAAGAAATCGGAAACCAGCGAGATGTTTATCCTGGTACTTAAGTGTAAAACGATCCAGCTCCGCACCACTTCTATAGCCGTTCGCCCTATGAATAATGCCAGCTTCGCAAATAATATTAAGTAGATAAAGTGGATATCCTGATTTTTGATCCCGACATCAACAATACTCTGGGTGAGAAAAGGAAAAACAAGTTGCAGTAAACTGGCCGCGATTAAACCAATCACCAACTGCCACAGAAACCTTTTATATTTCAATAAGTATCTTGATATGAGAGAAAAGCCAAATTTCGGTTTATTGGTATCAAATTCCGAGTCATAAAAGGCAGGGGTAGGCTCCAATAAAAGAGCAATTCCTTCCTCGGTAGAATCATACGTGTTATTGCCAATCCAGGATTCTAAGAATTCCTTTTTTGCAAACTTGATTAAACCATGAGCCGGGTCTGATATATAAAAGAAATCATTGTGGATTTTGTATAAAACGACATAGTGGTTTTTATTCCAGTGCAAGATACATGGCAATTCTGCATCTACGAGGGACGTAAGTGCCAATTTAACCCCGGTCGACCTAAAACCGAGTGATTCAGCCGCATCGCTTAAATTTAACAAACTACTTCCTTTTCGTGTGGTCTCACTTAAATTACGAAGTAATTCCAGAGAGATATTCTTTTTATAATGTTTGGAAATAATTCTTAAACAGGTAGCGCCGCAGTCTTTGTGATCAAGTTGTTTAAAAAACGGAAAAACTTGCTTCAAGAGAATTGTTGGTTAATTATTTCGCCAAGATAGAGTCAATGGCGCGTATGGATTGAGAATGCCCTCGAAATACGATTTTTTTCTTAGAGTCAATAAGTATTAGGGTTGGGTAAGTTTTAACCCTTAAATTATTTATTAATTTGGGATGTTTTCCTCCCTTGGCATTACCTTCAATAAACGCATGGTGCCAATCCATATGATGCTCATTAATATAGCTTTTTACAGGGGCTACCTTTTTATCATAAGCAAAACTAACGATATTAAGTTTGTTTTTATATTTCTTATTTAATGCAATCAAATCGGGTGTTATTTCTTTACAAGGTCCACACCAGGTTCCCCAAAAATCTAAGAGGGCATATTTTTTTTCTACTAAAATATCATCAATAGAAGTTAGTTCATTTGTATTCACATCGGTAAACGTAATAGAGCTTAAATAATGTCCCATCCTATAGCCATTTATATACACGCTATCGTTGCTTATTTTTTTAAGTGTTAGCTCTTTAATATCGCTATTGTAATGTTTTAAGAAAAAATAATCATTGCCAATAGGAAACGTATCTCTTGTAGTATAAGGGAAATAATTAATATCAAAGATACTTGGAAAAGAATCGTGCTTTTTAGTGATTAATAAGGGAATATTAAACAAACCAAACTTATTAATGCCAATCTTATAGTCTATATTTTTAAAATTAAATTCACCATACCAATACTCACTAATTTGAGTTGTTAATTTGTAGTTTTCTCTAATGGAATCTCTAATTGGATAATAGTACCCATAATGAGGAAATACTTTTAAGTAATAAATTTCGTTGTAAGTATGACCATTTTCATCATTTTTTTCGATTCTAACATTTAGCAGAGGTATAGAATCTCTAAGGTTAATATCTTTTTCAATTTTATGTTTAAAATCCAAAGATGTACTTACAATTCTATCATCTTCGAAGTCGTAATTGTTGTTTTCATCAACTATTACAATTTGCTTGTTATTTTTATAACCGCTAACCGCAAAAACAGCATTTTTGAGGTTAGATGTCTTTGTGTCAAATTGAGGAAGCTTATAGAGGTTTAATTTTAGGATAGCAAAAGAATCTAGTTTTGGAATATTAGAAAGTTCATCTGGTATTGAATCCAGTAAAACAAGAGATTTTAAAGTTGTTCTGAAGGCGTCATTAGAAAGTACTCTTTTTTCTATGGCAATATTAATGGATGCGTTGCTTTCAACCTTTTTACAAGAGTAAATAAGCAAACAAAGTATGATTGAAGTAAGTAGTCTCATGAGAGAGAAATTAGTTAGTTTATATTATTATTACTATTTAACGCAGTCTTTCTCAAGGCCACGCTTTGTTAATTATTTCGCCAAAATAGAGTCAATGGCACGCATGGGTTGAGAATGCCCTCGAAGTACGATTTTTTTATGAGAGTCAATAAGTATTAAGGTTGGGTAAGCTTCGATTCTTAAATTATTTATTATTTTGGGATGTTTTCTTCCCTTGGCATGACCCTCAATAAACGCGTGGTACCAATCCATATGATGCTCATTAATATAGCTTTTTACAGGGGCTACCTCCTTATCATAAGCAAAACTAACGATATTAAGTTTGTTTTTATATTTCTTATTTAATGCAATCAAATCGGGAGTCATTTCTTTACAAGGGCTGCACCAGGTTCCCCAAAAGTCAAATAATACAAATTCCTTTTCCTTCAGTAATTCCGATATGGACATTTTCTGATTGGTATTAATATCTGTAAAGGTTACTTCTTCCATTAAATCTCCTGTTCTATATCCATTTGCCCTTTTAGTATTCACCTTTGTTATGTCTACTTTATCCCTATTAATTTTTCCTATTTTAAAGTAGTTTCCATTAAGTTCTATGGTATCTTTATTGGTGTATGGGTAATACTGACTTTCTCCTAATTTATCAAATTCGTTGGTTTGTTCGGTTAATAAAATTTCTGGGCCAAAAAGAGAGCTATTATCAATTGCGATTTTATAATGTGTCTCATTGTGGGTAAATTCTCCGTACCAATATTCGTCAATTTCTGCTACCAATTTATAGTTTTCTTTAATAGAATCTCTAATGGGATAATATGAACCATAATAAGGGTATGTTTTCATAAAGTAATATTCGGTATAAATAGCACCATTTTTATCCATTTTTTCAATTGGAACCTTAGACTGCGTAATGGAATCTCTGTAAATAGGGTTTTGAGAAACCTGATGTTTAAAACTGGTAGAAGTTGTGATTACCGGATCGTCTCCGAAATTATAGTTGTTATTTACATCTAAAATAACAATCTGTTTATTTTTTTTGAAGCCACTAATGGCAAAAACAGCATTTTTATGGTTATTTCTTTCTAAGTCTTGTTTTGCTGATGTCCTATTTAAGTTCAATTTCAATGCCGCAAAAGAGTCAAGTTTTGGTATATTTTGAAAATAATCAGGTATGGTATCTAATAATTTAAACCTTTTTATTGTTTTTCTAAATAAGATATCTCCTGTTTTCTTTTCTAGAGAAACAGTTATGGTTGTTTTTTGTTGTTTTTTTTGGCACCCGTAAAAAGAGATGATAAAGAACAAAATAAAGTAGAAAGCTTTCATAAAGATTCAATTTTCATTAGTAGGAAGTACTTTTTTTCATTGGAAATATTAATGGACGTTTTGTTTTCAACCTTTTTACAGGAATAAATAAGCAAACAAAAATTATTGAAATAATGGGTCTCATGAACGGAAAGTTAATTAGTCAATATTATGAAATAAAGGGCGTCTAAAAAGATGTCATTAAGAACAAAGTGAAGAACCTATTAGAAATTAAATCCTTATTTATTAGGGTTTTAAGATTTTTCGACTGCCTGTCTGTCCGGCAGGCGGGCGCTCAAAATGACAATTCCAGAACGTTTTAGACGACCTCTTGTTAATTTTAAAAATGTCAATTTGCTGGACAGTCTGCTTTCATAGTATCAGATTTGCACCCTTCATTGTCAACGGCTTTGCAATGGGGACCCGAACAAGTAACAACGGTGTGAGTCTCGCCAGAGTCACATGAGGCGGAACAAGCTCCGTCACCGCCTCCGGCACTACCACCGGACTTAAATGGTGTTGGACCGTCGCCATCTTCAATTCCTCCATGTATCAAACTTAAATCTCTTCTATTTAATTCCTTCATAATTTTTGTTTTTAATGTATTTAACAATATTTATGTTCCGTATCCGATTTGCATCCCTCATGATCAGTTGCTGTACAATTGCTTCCACTACATATTTCATAACGTTCAAAAGAGCCGTCTTCCCTCATATTACACCCAGCAATACAAGTAGCATCACCACCACCTCCGCTGCCACCTGATTTGAAAGGTGTAGGCCCATCTCCATCTTCCACTCCTCCAAGTATCAAACTCAGATCGTTTCTGTTTAATTTTTTCATAATTGTTTATTAATAGTTAAATAATTTTTGTTAAAAGTAGGTTTTTTCATCATTATATAAAAGAATTAACTTACTAATTTTGATAACTTCTACTTTGTGTTTATTTGACTGTTTTCTCTTATCAATGTAAGGGTAGTGCAGGTAATATTTTCTTTAACGTACCGATTATTTTAATAACTAAAAATTTGTATCTAGTTTTTTAATAATCTCACTAAAACTTACACTATCAGATGGCTTAGGAGCTTGCTCTAATACAATTTCATTTTGTTTATTTAATATGACGTATCTTGGAATAGAATTAACTTTCATAGTGGTTGCTAAGGAAGATTTGTTCCCTTTTACAAGTAAATATTGGTTTTTATCATTTAAATAACTGCTTAGTTCTTGTGTCTTTTTTATCCATTTTTTTTCATCTTTATCAATAGACAGGTAAATCCATTCTACATTATTTTCATTAGAGAGTTTATTTCTAAAAGATCTTGTTGTTTTTGTTTCTTTAATACACGGGGAACACCAACTTGCCCAAAAATCAATAACTTTAATGTTGTCCGTATTATTTAGAACATCTTTAACTTTAAGTGTATCTCCTTTTAAGTTTATTAATTTAGAATTTAGAACAGTTTGAGGTAATTTATTATTTCTACTTTTAAGGTTATCTTCTATGTTTTTGATAACTTCTAGATATGACGGTTTAGAAAAATGATGCTTGTATTTTTTAATTAAGGCCGTTAATAGATCGGTGTTTTCATCAGAAAAATTCTGATAAGTATCTCTTATTAACTTGGCTATTGCATAATGCCTTAGTTCTCCAGTAAAATTTGAAACGATAAAATTCTCTTCAGCTAAAATTTTTTCTCTTGAATAATCTTTGAAACTATTATCAATAAAATAATGACGGATATAATTTATTAAACAAACCTTAAAAGAACTCATATTTAGTAGATCCGGTCTTTTAAATTCTTTTAACCTGATACTATCAAAGTAATTCTTTTTCCCTAGTTTTTCTTTTCCATTTTTGTATGACGAATCAGATAAAATCTCAGTAGCTGTTTTTCGGTTAACGAGCATCATATTTTTTAAATAACTGAATCTAATATCTGCTCTTGCCTTTGTTTTAAAGGCATCCGATAAATCTCCGTGATTGGATGTATATTGAGTTAAAAAATTATTTTGCTTTTCAAAGAGATCTTTACAAGCTTTTTTGTAAGTACTTAAATTACCTTCGAAATGAGGTGTTTTAAAGTTTAAAGATTTCATTTTTTTATAAAAATTGTAATGAGAAGCATTGTCTCCTATAAATTCTATTGATTTATTTTTTATTCTAATAAAGATGTTGTCTTTTGGAGTAACAAAAACCTTTGAACTATATCTCGAAGAATCTCCAAAGGCTATAAGGTGTATAATTTCTGGTTGTTTTAAAGAATCCAAAACAAGATATAAACTGTCTTTTATCGTAGTTTTTTTTATAGACTTATGACTTGATGGTAATAAATACGCATAATTAATTAAATTAAAGTGTTTGAATGCCTTAGGGTCGTCTGTAACTCCCTTAAAAAACACCTTATGATAGCTAATATCATTTTTAATATGGTCTTTGTCTTTTGGGGTTAGTTTACAACCATAAAGTATAATGGCCATAGATAAAGGCAAGTATTTCATTAAGAAGTTCATAAAAAACTATTTAAATTTTATTCATTTTTTAATCAGACCTTTAATAACTAAGTTGAATAACATTGACAACTACTAGCGGAGTTTCCTCCACCTATTTCTTGACAAATTTCATTTTGATTTGAAGAAGTAGGGCATTCAGGCCCTCCATCAAGTGTTAATCCATTTGAACAAGTTATTACACAGAACCCTCTGCTACCTTCACCTCCGCTACCTCCGGACTTAAATAGTGTTGGTCCCTGGCCTTCCTCAACTCCTCCCAGTATCAGACTTAAATCATTTCATTTCTTCATAATTGTTTATTAATAGTTAAATAATTTTTGTTAAACGTAAGAATATTCGTCTGAGTAAAAAAGCGTTAGTATAATAAATTCAGTAAGTCCTTTATTGCGTATTCATTAGGTAATCTTCTGTTATTAATATAGAGTGTTGGTGTATGGGTGATTTTTTCTTTAACACACCACTCATGCATCGCCTCTATTTTAGGACTCTGGTTAGGTCGTGTATCGCGCGTTATCGGAAATTTTTTCTCCAATACCTCGTTATTCTTTTTGTCCAAACCATACCAGAAATCCAATACTTCTCTCATTTGTGATGCATCCTTTTCATATTGTGTCATAAAATGGAAGGTCGGTAAGTAGTTCGCATTGTGGTAGTCCGGTCTTGAATTAAAAATGATTTTCAGATGAATGATGCCATTTTCAATTAACTCCTCTAAAACCACATGTGCTTTAGCACATGGCGAACAATAAGGATTACACACTTTCACCACTTTATATGCAGCATTTTTATTACCTATCTCTATTCCCAAACCTTCCGTTGAATACTGCATTTCTTGTGAATCTTCCAGCAATCCTGCAAAGACGGCTTGCTTAAATTTTAGTTGGTTGAATTGTCTTTTAACAAAAGCATTCTCTTTGGCTTTTTTCAGTAAGGGTTTTAAAGGCTTCCATAGTACTAATGGAAGTGTAAGCATAAACACCAAAATCAATATATCTCTATAATCTAAAGAAGGCAGAGCTATCACATCAAAGAAAGTACCCCATAGCACCTCCAGTACCAAAATAATTTGCACAAATATGCATAGTAAGCACCATTGTTTGATAATAAATTTCTGATAAATGAATGAGTACATTACTGCCAACAATGACACTAACGACAAAATTGCTAGATAGTTGATGGCATATCGTCCGGCAAACGCGATCGTCAAAAACAGTAATGTGCCTAAAAAGTAGCTTACAATCAACTCACTCAAATTAAGCGTCCGATTAAACAGGCTTGATCCCTTAGAACTTAGCACCGCATTACAGTTGATCTTTTTGGAAATAGACGATGAGCAAACCTTATTAATGATCGGATTAAATCGGTCAATATCATACCATAATAGCATCAAACCAATAGATAACCCTCCTATTTTCAACAAAAAATAACCGATGAAAAATACCAGACTCCCCGTCTTGAAAAAATAGGCTCCCGGAAATAGGATCAATAATACACCAATAAACAAGACACATAAAAGAACCGCATTATAGTTGTTTTTTTTAGCAGAGAGCTTGACGACAGGCTCTTTTATCGACAAGCTAATCCCTGTCCATATTTCTTGAAATTCTACTATTGAAAGTTTTCTTTTCTTACTGTGTTCATCATAAAATATCACCTTATCATTATCTATGGTTTTTACCACGACAAAAAGGTCGGTTTCGTCTTTACGGATTTGAACGATAAAAGGCTTATGATAGTTATTTAAGTCCTTAGAATCATTTTTATGAGCATCCACTTCAAGACCAATGGATTCTATGGTTTCATAGATGGACAATAACGATCCATAATTCTGATGTTCTAAAATTCTGGATTTTAGCAGACCGTAAGAAGCATTGATTTTTAAAAGCTTCAATAATCGGTAAGTTACGATTAACCGATTATCTGAAATCAGTTTGTTTACCAGATAATAAATAATACGCATAAATAACAGTTAGTTTTTTGTTTGGGTTAGAGGAGGTTGACGTTGTCTCATAGAGATTAAACGGGCGTAAAAGTATGGAACTCTTTTCGTAACGCAATGATTATTTGTGCTAATTTACCTTCAATTAAAAAGAAAAAACTTACTGTGTTGATCGGTGAAAAAATGGAAGTGCATCGTCTCCGGTTCACAGAAGTATTTTCATTAGGTGAAGAAGCTTTTTTTAGTATGAGGCAAAAAAGGTACTGCTTAACGAATTTAAATATGTTTTTCTCCCTTCTTTTATGGTAATACTTGTAAGATTTCTATATTTACGAATAAAAGAGGTTGTTAATAAGAAAAAATAAATACATCGATACATAGTAAATTAGTATTGAGGAGTATCTTTAACATGTAAACCTTATCGTAGTATGATTCTAAAAAGAATTATGAACGCAATTATTGTGTTCATAACATTCTCCGTTTACTCTCAGGAGAACTTATATACCAGCCTAACCATTCCAAAACATCTTAAAGAAAAAGCAAATTCCGTTATTCGATCCAATGAGATTCATATCCTAATAAAGTCTTCAAGTGAAATGCACGTATCGAACAAAAGAATTATCACTATCCTTAATAAAGGGGGGCGAGACGATGTTAATGCCTTTATACATTACGATAATAATGTAAAGATTAAAGTTCTGGAGGTTAAAATCTATGATAATTTTGGAAAAGAAATTAAAAAGATTAAAAAGAACGACTTTAAGGATGTGAGCGCGGTAAGTGGGGGAACTTTGTACTCAGATTCCCGGGTAAAATATTTAGAATATACACCAATTGGATATCCGTATACCGTTGACTTTACCAGTGAAATTGTAACTAAAAACACGGCTTTTATAAGGCCGTTCATGCCAGTAGACGAATATTTTGTAAGTGTTGAAAAAAGTCGTTATACGATTGAGTTTCCTAATGAAATCACGATTAGAACCAAAGAAAAGAATTTTAATTCTTTAGACCTGAAAAAAGAAGAAACACCGGGGAAGATTACATATAAAGTAGAAAATATTCCGGCTTCAAAGCCAGAAGCCTACAGTCCCGGCGTGGCAAATCTGGCTCCAGCGGTTTTAGTGGCAGCCAAGCAATTTACTTTAGAAGGTGTACATACCGAAGTAGAAGATTGGAATGACTTTGGAAAGTGGATGTATCACGATTTAATAAAAAACACCTACGACTTACCAGCGGCCACAGTAAGTATGATTCAGGATTTGGTAAAAGATGAACCTAATGATATCGCAAAGGCCAGAAAGATTTATAAATATGTACAGGATAAAACACGTTATATAAGTGTACAGGTAGGGATTGGTGGATGGAAACCATTCAACGCCTCAGAAGTAGATAAATTAGGTTATGGTGATTGTAAAGCACTAACAAATTATACCATGTCACTTTTAAAAGCGGCAGGTGTTAAATCTAATTATTCAGTAGTTTATGCAGGTGGTTCGCAAAGAAGTTTAGAAAAAGATTTTGCTGCCATGCAGGGGAACCACGTCATTCTTAATATTCCACAAGAAAACAAAGAAGACATCTGGTTAGAATGTACCAGTCAAAAATTACCTTTTGGTTTTATAGGAGATTTTACAGACGACCGTGATGTTTTGGTAATCACGCCAGAAGGGGGTGAAATTCGACATACTAAAAAGTACAAAACAGAAGATAATATACAACGTATTAACGGACACTATTCGATTTCTAATGATGGAGCCATTCAGGTTAAAGCGCATATAAATTCCAAAGGGATTCAGTATGACGATAAATACAGATTGGAGACAGAAACCGAAAGAGATCTGGATAAACATTATAAAAAACGATGGAAATATATCAATACCGTTAAAATTAACAGTATGAATATTACCAATGATAAAGAAACCGTTGAGTTTATTGAAGATGTGAGCTTTCAAGCCACCAAATACTCCAAAATTTTAGGTGATAGAATGCTTCTCACTTTAAACGCTCTCAATAGAAATACCAACATTCCAGATCGCTATAGAAATAGAAAACTTCCCCTTAAAATTAGAAGAGGATTTATAGATATCGATGAAGTCGAAATTACTTTACCCCAGGACTATAAGGTGGAGTCAAAACCTAACGATAAAACTATCGAAAATAAATTTGGTAGTTACAAAACCGAGTTGGTGGTAAAAGATGAAAACACCTTGGTGTATAAGAGAAAATTTGTGGTGAAAGATGGTGAATTCCCGAAGGAAGATTACGAAGCATTTAGAAATTTTTATAAAGAAGTAAACAAACAGGATAACGCCAAAGTCGCCTTAATTAAAAAATAGAACGATGAAAATCACAGCAATCTTATTGAGTCTATGTTTTACCATAACTGCATTTTCCCAGGACTACAAGTTTGGAAAGGTGTCTAAAGAGGAACTGGAGGAAAAGTATAACCCCAAGGATTCTTCTGCCAGTGCCACGTATCTGTACAAGTATCGAAAGACATATTTTGAGTATAATCAGGAATTGGGCTTTCAATTAATAACCGAAGTACATGAACGTGTCAAGATATATAATAAAGATGGATTTAATTATGCTACGGAGCAAGTGGGGTTGTATAAAGGAGCAACAGAAGAAGAGGAGTTAAACGCTTTAAAAGCTTACACTTATAATTTGGTTGATGGTAAGATTGAAGAAACTAAACTTAAAAAAGAAGGTGTCTTTAAGACCGAACGGTCTAAATATTGGAATGAAACCAAATTTACCATGCCCAATATTAAAGCGGGCAGTGTTATAGAATATAAGTATAAGGTTTTCTCCCCGTTTTTTTCACATGTAAACGACTTTAACTTTCAATATAGTATTCCGGTAAAGACGTTGAGAGCAAAGCTGGAAGTGCCGGAGTATTTCGTTTTTAAAGTAAATACTAAAGGGTTTTTAACTGTAACTCCGAAAATAGAAAAGAAACGAGATAAAATTACGTTTAGAAGTAAAACCAGAACCGGAGATTCTGGCTTTGGTGCCACTAGAACATCTTTTCATTCATCAGATTTAGAGTTTGAGAAAACACTAACCACATATAACCTGAGTAATGTTCCGGCTCTGGAACAAGAACCTTATGTAAATAATATTAATAACTATAGGTCTTCTGTAGAATATGAACTGTCTTATACTAAGTTTCCGCAGTCTCCAATGAAATATTACAGTACCACCTGGGAGGACGTTGTTAAGACCATTTATGAAAGTTCGTCTTTTGGTGATGAATTGAAAAAGACGGGTTATTATGAAGACGATCTCAATGCTATTATAGGTACAATATCTGACCCTATGACACGACTGGGATTAATTTTCGATTTCGTAAAGTCCAGAATAACATGGAACGGATATAATAGCAAATATACCAAGGATGGTGTTAGAAAAGCTTATAAAAATCAAACCGGAAATGTCGCAGAAATAAACCTTATGCTTACATCGATGTTAAAATATGCAGGCCTAAATGCCTACCCGGTATTGGTAAGTACAAGAAAGAATGGTATACCACTGTTTCCAACAAGAGAGGGTTATAATTATGTGATAAGTTATGTGAAATTAGCCGATGGATATGTGCTTCTGGATGCAACAAATAAGTACAGTATACCCGATGTATTACCATATAGAGTGCTTAACTGGCAAGGCCGTGTTATTGCAGAAAAAGGAGGTTCTACTTTGGTAGATTTATACCCTAAGCAAAAATCTAAAACGACCGTTTCGGTCATGGTTAATTTGAGTGAAGATGGCAGCCTGGAAGGAAGTTGTAGAAGTGTAAAAACAAATCATATGGCCTTGTCTTATAGAGAGGGATATAATACCGTAAACAAAGAAGAGTTCCTGGAAAAACTGGAAAATAAGTATGACGGATTAGAGATTTCAGAATTCAATGTTAAAAATGAAAACGACCTGTCTAAACCAGTTACAGAAACCTTTAAATTTTCAATAGAAGATCAGGCCGATGTTATCGGTGATAAATTGTATTTTTCTCCTATGTTTTTTCTTAAAACATCAGAAAACCCTTTTAAATTAGAAAATCGTGAATTTCCTGTAGATTTTGGGTATCCGAGTACATCCAAATACAGATTTATTATTAAATTGCCCGAAGGGTATAAGGTCGAGTCTCTTCCAGAAAAAGCAGCTTTGGCTATGCCAGATAAACTGGGTGTATTTAAATATTATTTAGTAGATAACGGTAGTACCTTGCAATTGGTTGTAGATACCGAAATTAACGATGCTGTTATTACACCGCTATATTACAAAGCACTAAAGGCATATTTTAATCAGGTTATAGAAAAAGAAAACGAACAAATAGTATTAACGAAAGTATAGTATGAGTGGTATAAAAAACGCACAAAAAATTGTTGACGATTGGATAAATGAGCACGGAGTTCGCTACTTTAACGAGCTTACCAATATGGCTCAGCTCACCGAAGAGGTAGGGGAAGTGGCGCGAATTATTGCCAGACGTTATGGAGAGCAAAGTGAAAAAGAAAGTGATAAAGACAAAGATCTGGGAGAAGAACTTGCCGACGTTTTATTTGTAGTGTTATGCCTTGCAAATCAAACTGGTGTAGACCTTCAGGAAGCTTTTGATCAAAGAATGGATAAGAAAACAAAACGAGATCACGATAGGCATCATAATAACGAAAAATTAAAGTAAATTAGCGGCTTGTTAAAGAGAATCAATGCATATGCGAATTACACTTCAAAAATCAACAATTGCCAAACAATCTTCAATTCAAATTACAGGGTCTAAAAGTGAGTCGAACAGATTATTGTTATTAAAAGCACTCTATCCGGAATTTAATCTGGAGAATGTTTCCAATTCAGATGATAGTAATTTAATGACCAATGCTTTGACTACCAATTCAGATGTAGTGGACATTAACCATGCTGGAACAGCGATGCGGTTTTTAACAGCATATTTTTCGGTTCAGGAAGGACGAGAAGTGACGCTTACGGGGTCGAAACGAATGAAGGAACGACCCATAGAAGTATTAGTAACTGCACTTAGAGAACTGGGGTCAGATATTAGTTATGTGAATAATGAGGGCTATCCACCAATAAAAATAAAAGGTAAGAAATTAGTCAATCATAAAGTATCTCTAAAAGCCAATGTAAGTAGCCAATATATTTCAGCATTGTTGCTCATAGCCTCTAAACTTGAAAACGGAATAGAGCTAACACTAGAAGGTGAGATCACATCGGTTCCATATATCAAAATGACGCTGAGTTTATTGGATGAAATCGGCGTGGAATCATCTTTTGTTGGAAATGTGATCACTGTAAAACCCGGAAAAGAAGGTTCTGAATCTAAAACGCTAACGGTAGAATCTGATTGGTCGTCAGCGTCATACTTTTTCGGAATTGTAGCGCTTAGTGAAGTAGGCACAGAGGTTACACTAGCTTCATATAAAGCAAATTCATTACAGGGAGATTCTGTTTTACCAGAGATTTACGAACATTTTGGAGTCCGTACAACGTTTAACAATAACAGTGTTACCTTAAAGAAAATAGCTTCGAATTTAGAGCCGTTGACTTTAGATTTAAAGAATGCACCCGATATCGCTCAAACTATAACAGTTACTTGCTTTGCATTGGGAATCCCATGCGATTTAACGGGGCTTCATACACTAAAAATTAAAGAAACTGATAGGTTGGTTGCTTTAAAAAATGAAATCGAAAAACTAGGTGGAGTAGTAGAAATAACAGATAAATCTTTGCACCTGAAAGTTTCTGAAAAAATAAATGAATTGGTTTCAATAGCAACCTATCACGATCATAGAATGGCTATGGCTTTTGCTCCTTTAGCCTTAAAAGTTCCAGTGGTTATTGAAGATGCCATGGTGGTTTCAAAATCATATCCAGCGTTCTGGGATGACTTGGAATCCATTGGTTTTAAAATAACTAAATAATAATCACCCAATTACTTGACAACCCCTACCTGCAGATTGTATATTTGCAGCTTTCAAAAAAACACGAGTATATATGAAATTATCACACTTTGGATTCAATTTGCCTGATGAATTACTAGCCGAGTACCCAGCGGAGAACAGAGATGAATCGCGTTTAATGGTTTTAAATCGAAAAGAGCAAACCATTGAACATAAAATGTTTAAGGATTTAATTGATTATTTTAATGAAGACGATGTCTTAATTCTAAATAACACTAAAGTTTTTCCTGCGAGGTTGTATGGTAATAAGGAAAAAACAGGAGCTAGGATAGAGGTGTTTTTGTTAAGGGAACTAAACGAAGAACAACGTCTTTGGGATGTTTTAGTAGACCCTGCACGTAAAATAAGAATTGGAAATAAGTTATATTTTGGAGATGATGATACGTTGGTGGCAGAGGTTATAGATAATACGACTTCTAGAGGACGTACATTACGTTTTTTATATGATGGATCGTATTCTGAGTTTCGAAGAAAACTTAATGAATTGGGAGAAACGCCACTTCCAAAATATATCAAGAGAGGTGTAGAGCCAAATGATGAAGAGCGTTACCAAACTATTTATGCTAAGAATGAAGGTGCTGTGGCAGCTCCAACAGCTGGACTGCACTTCTCTAAGCATTTGCTTAAACGCCTGGAGATAAAAGGTGTTAATTTTGCCGAGATTACTTTACATGTAGGTTTAGGAACTTTTAATCCTGTTGAGGTGGAAGATTTATCTAAACACAAAATGGATAGTGAAGAGCTTACAATCGATTCTCGAGCCGTTGAAACTGTAAACAAAGGAATAAGTAATAAAAAACGCGTATGTGCAGTAGGAACTACAGCAATGCGTGCTATAGAAAGTTCTGTATCATCTAGTGGAAGACTGAATGAATTAGAAGGATGGACCAATAAATTTATTTTTCCGCCTTACGATTTTAGTATCGCGAATTGCATGATTACGAACTTTCATACACCGAAATCAACATTACTAATGATGGTTTCTGCATTCGCAGGTCATGATTTTATTAAAAAGGCCTATGAAGAAGCTGTAAAAGAAAAATATAAGTTCTACAGTTACGGTGACGCGATGCTAATTATATAAACCCGAACACGTTTCAGGAACATTATAAATGAAATTTGAAGCCTTGTTTTATTGAACAAGGCTTTTTCATTCGGAAGGCTCCGGTTTTCTAAATGAAAGCATAGGGTTTAGTTATAAAATACAACAATAACACCTAAAACAGTAAATTACTATTTTTGCAAAACGTATGGCAACAAGCAAAAAGGACATTCGAGCATTAACCAGAGACGATCTTAGAGCATTCTTTGTAGACCAGGGAGATAAAGCCTTTAGAGGGAACCAGGTTTACGAGTGGCTTTGGCAAAAATCTGCGCATACCTTCGAGGACATGACCAATGTTTCGAAAGCGACTCGAAAAATGCTGGAAGATAACTTTGTTATCAACCATATTGAAGTCGATACCATGCAAAGGAGTCAGGACGGAACCGTAAAGAATGCGGTAAGATTACATGATGGTTTAATTGTAGAGTCTGTATTAATACCAACCAAAACAAGAACTACGGCTTGCGTGTCGAGTCAGGTAGGGTGTAGTTTGGATTGTAAGTTTTGTGCAACCGCACGCTTAAAACGTATGCGGAATCTAAATCCCGATGAAATTTACGATCAGGTTGTTGCTATAGATAAACAAAGCCGTTTGTATCATAACCAGGCGTTAACCAATATCGTTTTTATGGGTATGGGAGAACCACTCATGAACTACAAAAATGTTATTAAAGCCATTGATAAGATTACCTCTCCAGAAGGCTTAGGTATGTCTGCTAAACGTATTACGTTATCAACCTCAGGGGTGCCAAAAATGATTAGAAAAATGGCAGACGATGAGGTGAAATTCAATCTAGCTGTGTCGTTACATTCTGCTGTCGAAGAGGTTCGTACATCCATTATGCCATTTAATGAGACATTCTCTTTAACAGATTTAAAAGCGGCACTAGAACATTGGTATGCGAAAACCAAACGTAAAATTAGTTACGAATATGTGGTTTGGAAGGGCATAAACGATACACAAAAGGATATTGATGCCTTTGTGAAATTTTGTAAATATGTGCCCTGTAAAGTCAATATTATAGAATACAACCCTATTGAGGATGGCGATTTTAAACAAGCGTCGAGTGAAGCCTTGCAACATTATATTGATGCTCTGGAAAAGAACAGGATTGTTGTAAACGTGCGTCGTAGCAGAGGAAAAGATATTGATGCCGCTTGTGGGCAGCTGGCCAATAAAAAATAAAGAGCTCCAAAGTTGAAGCTCTTTTGTGTTACGTTAGGGGCATATTTATTTCTTAATTACCTTTTTAGACGCTTTTCCTTCCGCAGAATAAACATTAAGTACATAGAGTCCTTTATTTAAATTGGAGGTGTTAATGGCGTTATTATCTATGCTAGATGGGGTAATTGTTTTAATAAGTCTACCATTTAAATCTATAAGCTCCATTTTGGTTGGAGTGATACTGCTCGCAAATGAAACGTTAAGAACGTCTTCAAATGGATTTGGAAATAACGTTACTGAATGGCTAAGGTCTGTTTTAAAGTCACCAATACCCAATAAACCTTCGGTGTTAACTGCTCTAACTCTGTAGTTATCCAGTTTAAAGTCAAAGGCTACAGTGTTCAGGGTTCCTGCAAAAACCATAAAATCGACCTCTATCGGGTCTGCACCAACATCTACAGTGGCTATTCCGGCATAAAAACCAGGTCCTTTCCAAATTAAATTACCTGTTGTTTTGTCAAATGCGAGTCCCATCCGGTACCAGGTGTTCTCATTAAGTACTATGGCTGTATTCGATGCTCCAAGATTAAACCCAAACAACGTAGGCGTTCCCATATCATCAAGTCTTCCTAACCCAATGAGGGTTTTGTTTTCGGGAGTGTAGCTAAAACCTCCAAGAGTTTCAAATGACGCATTAAAAATTCTCACCTCAAAAACGTTTTTACTGGTAGTGGCTGGTCCCGTAAAAAAATCGAACTCAACCTCTAAAATATCATTTCCAGAGGTGCGGTTACCCCAGTCTGTATTTAATCCGCCTATCCAAACAAATTTTGTTCCTGTGTCATTTTCCGATCCTGTAATTTGCAATACTTGACCTTGACTGCCCCCATCATCCACAATTTGAAAGTCTGAGTTTTGTGCAGTATTATCTAAAGTAAATAGGCCTCCCTGTCCGGAAACAGCTCCCGTAACATCAGTTCCAACGTTTCCAACAGTAAGCCCATCAAAATTCTCTGATTGAAATACTTGTGCATGAATATTTAACACCCAAAAAACGCTAATAAAAAGTAATAGGTAAATGTTTTTCATATTGTAATCTGTTATAAGTTAGATATTTAAGGTATTAAATAATTTTTCTAAAAGCATATTTTATCGACTAAGCGTTTGTTTTAATGGTGAGTAGTTCCTTTCATATCAGGAACTTTTAAGGAAACTGTGTTAAATATTTTAACTTTATTAGTAATTTCGCGCAGATTAAGATTGAGTATTGAAAGTAGTAGAGCAAATAAAACAACCCATTGCGTATGAAATGGAGCTTTTCGAACAAAAGTTCCAGCTCTCCATGTCAAGCAAGGTTGCCTTATTAAATAGAATTACCCACTATATCGTTAATAGAAAAGGCAAACAAATGCGTCCAATGTTCGTGTTTTTGGTTGCAAAAATGGTTTCTAACGGCGAGGTTAGGGAGCGAACTTACAGAGGAGCCTCGGTCATAGAGCTTATTCATACAGCAACACTGGTACATGACGATGTGGTAGATGATAGTAACCGTAGACGTGGCTTTTTCTCGGTTAATGCGCTTTGGAAGAACAAAATCGCTGTTTTAATAGGAGATTATTTGTTATCTAAAGGCCTGTTATTAAGCATTGATAATAATGATTTCGATTTACTTAAAATCATTTCTGTAGCTGTTCGAGAAATGAGTGAAGGTGAGTTACTTCAAATCGAAAAAGCCAGAAAGCTGGATATTACAGAAGATGTGTATTACGAAATTATTCGTCAGAAAACAGCAACTCTAATAGCTGCTTGCTGTAGTTTGGGAGCGGCTTCGGTAAAACCAGAATCGGAGCATGTGGAATCTATGAGAAAGTTTGGAGAACTTATAGGGATGGCATTTCAAATAAAAGACGATTTATTTGATTACGGTGATGCACAAATTGGCAAACCTACAGGAATAGATATCAAGGAGCAGAAAATGACGCTTCCATTAATCCACGTGCTTAACAAAGCGTCTAAGAAAGATAAAAAGTGGCTTATAAATTCTATAAAGAATCATAATAAGGACACCAGGCGTGTTAAAGCCGTTATAGCTTTTGTAAAAGAAAATGGGGGATTAGACTATGCTATAAACAAGATGAGGTTGTTCCAGAAAGAAGCACTACAAATACTTGAAGGGTATCCAGAGTCTGATTACAAAAATTCATTGGAGCTTATGGTGAACTACGTTATAGACAGAAAAAAATGATGCTATAAAGTGATTGATAGCCGTGAGTTAACCTCCTGGAATAATGCTCGAAAGCGGAAAAACATCTAAAAAAATTCGAAACTAGTTAATACTAATCTTGATTTCGTAAATCTTACTTTTCTTATCTCTTTTAACAACACCTACTCGTCTTTTACATTTTACGTCATCGAATATGTCGTCGTAAGATGGTGATTTAGGATAGTCGTAAATAAACTGATTTACCAAATCGGTATCATGCTTTTTTATAAAATCAAGCAATTCCCAAAATGAGTTGTAATTATCTCCTATATCCATGTATAATTTATACCCCAGTAATTTGTCTCCTCTAAATCGAAGTGTAAACTTGGTGTTAGAAACATAGCCATTAGGTAAAGTGATTTTTTTACTGCCTTGATACATTTCCAGGCCTTTGGGAATATAGCGGGTATCGGTTGATTTTAATTGTGTAGATTCATCTAAATACGTTAAAATAGCCGATTTTTTTTCATTGCCAATAGTTAAGTCAATTTTTATTATGGGGCTTAAAAAGACACTACAGCCTGTATTGGATTGAGAGTGGGTATTTGCATAGCACATGCTCACAAATAAAGTTAATACAAGTAATTTTAATTTCATTGGAGTGGTTTTTTAAATTGAATTAGGGCGAATACAAAGCAAAATCGCGCTAACAATTTACGTCAGTTATAAAACGAAAGTAAATGAAAATTTTCATAAAGTCAAATGTTTAATTTTAATATTTCATAACTTCCCTCCAATAATAGTGCAAAAAATATTTTAATTCTTTGGCAACCATTAGTATAAAATTTGCGTCTTTTAAAAATAGAGAACCTAATGAAATTGTTTTTGAAAGTCATACAACTACATAATAATGAGGCGTCCCTTATAAAACGGGCGATTAAAAAAAACCGAGAGGCTCAACATGTGTTATTTGAACTGTATTCCTCTAAGATGCTGAGTGTTTGCCGATATTATATAAAAGATTTGCAACAGGCAGAAGAGGTCATGCTTAATGGTTTTTTTAAAGTGTTTACCCATTTGAAAAGCTATGAAAATAAAGGGAGCTTTGAAGGTTGGATTCGACGTATTATGATACGTGAAGCTATTTCATTCTTAAGACAAAAAAAGCGGATTGAATTTTCTGTGGAAAATTTTGAATTTAACAGTGATTCAAGTAATAATATTAATACAAATATTGAAGTTGCAGAGATACAACGGTTGATAGACAGTCTGCCCGAAGGATATAAAATGGTGTTTGTTATGTATGCCATAGAGGGGTATAAACACCAAGAAATTGCAGCGTTATTAAATATTACGGAAGGGACATCGAAATCACAGTTGTTTAAAGCACGAAAATTGCTTCAGGGAAAAATTAAAGCATTACACAAAAAGACAAGCTATGGAGCCAGTTAAATTTGAAGAAACGATTAAGAATAAGCTTGAAAAAAGAGCCATAAAACCATCTAAAAATACATGGGATAGACTCTCGGAACGTTTAGATGATCATGACGGAAAACAAACGCGTATACCTGTTTTATGGATGGGGGTTGCGGCCTGTATTGTAGGGGTGTTACTTATTATCACTCAATTTTTTGGAAGAGAAATAACAAAGGATGAAACACCCAAAATAGCGGATACTCCAATGGTTGAAATGTCTAATGAAAATCATACCGTGGCCATTGAGACTATAGATGAAAAAGAGGTTGAGAACATAGTTAGTCCCAAAACAAAACAGACGATTAAAGCCCCGGTAAAAGCATCACCATTACCTGAAATAATTTCAAAAAACGAAGCATTGATTGCCGGGAAACGGGAAGACCTACAGGACGCCCTAAAGAAAGAAGCCCTAAGCCCTGTTAAAGAGGAGATAGAACCCTTAACATTTGAGGAAGAGAAAATACAGGCGGTGGCAAAACAAATTCAGCAATTAAAAGAGGATCATATGGTGACAAATGAAGCCATTGATGCCTTGTTATTAGAAGCGCAAAAGGAAATTAGGCTAAATCGCTTGTATAATGAGCGCACGGGGGTGGTAAATGCCAATCAATTGTTAGAAGATGTCGAGGCAGATTTAGACCAATCTTTTAGAAATAGGGTTTTCGAGGCCATAAAAACCAGTTATGGTACCGTAAAAACTGCTGTGGCACAGCGCAACGATTAGAGCAGAGGGCAGAAAGCATTATACAAATACAAAAATCATCATCAAATCAATCATCATTAATCAACCGATGCTGAAATGAATTCGGCATTGAAAAAACGAACAGTTATTTATGCAAACTTTTATCAAGTATTTAGTATTACTTATTCTAAGTTTTTTTGGGCAACTAATCACTGCACAAGATACCCTTCAGAATACAAACAACAAGGAGAAAATAGACACCCTTTTAGACATTAGGGAGCACATTAAAACTGAAGAACGAGATCTTCTAAAAACCGAAGTAGAATTCATTAACACCCGTTTAGAGCGTGGCGAACTTTCTAATGAAGAAGCAAGTGTTTTGAAAAAGGAAGCTGCAAAGAAACGTGCCTTAAACATAGAAAATCGCATTTCGATTATAGACAATCAAATCGCTCTTTTAAGACGTAATGAAGACGGGTATAGTACAAGCGACCTAAAAGAGGCCTCTAGAGTGGGGTTTAGTATTGGATCTTACGAAGGAACCTTTGCGGGTATTGATATTAAAAGGAAAAAGAAACCCAAGAAATACGATAAACGAACCACCAGCGATTTCGTTTTGGCCTTTGGTTTGAATAATGCCATTATTGAAGGACAGAGTTTGGACGATTCGCCATATAAATTTGGAGGTTCACGATTTTTAGAATTGGGTTGGGCGTGGAAAACACGGGTGTTTAAAAACACCAATTTTTTACGTGTTAAATATGGGTATTCCTTTCAGGTAAACGGATTAAAACCAGATGATAACCAATATTTCGTTCAGCAGGGAAATCAGGTTGTACTGGAGAACCATCCTCAAAACCTTAAGAAATCTAAGCTGTCTGCTACGAATTTGGTATTTCCAATACATTTAGAATTTGGTCCGTCGAAAAAAATTGAAGGCGAAAACTATTTTAGATACGTAACGCGTCGACAATTTAAAATGGGCTTGGGAGCCTATGGGGGTTTTAATATAGGAACCCGCCAAAAATTAAAATACGACTTAAACGGTGAACGTATTAAAGATAAACAAAAGCGAGGTTTTAATACTTCCGATCTGGTATATGGGGTTAGTGGTTATTTGGCTTTTGGAGAAATGGCATTATATGTTAAATACGATTTGTCCCCCATTTTTAAAGACCAAATTATCGAACAGAATAATATCTCAATGGGCGTGAGGTTCGATATCGATTGATACAATAAGCTGTCTGAAAAGTTATTGTAATTTGATTGGTTAGGTAGTGTAATTTTGCTGTTTAGTGACCACACTTTGACCGGGCTGCCAGATTAGCTTTTTATGGTTATAAGAAGTCTAATCCTATTAAATTTCTGAAAAATCAGAAGGGAAGTAAGGAGACCTTATTTCGACGGAGTCTATGTGTAGCCAAAGTGTTCAAGATGACTTACGTTTTACTTTTCAGGCTTTCTTTTAGTTATTTAATGAAGCTTTCTCTTAAAACTTAAAAGGTCTGTCTTACTGAAGGTAGACAGGTTTTAATATAACAAAAATTAAACCACAGGTTGTTGGTATATAACCTGTGGTTCAGATTAATAATCCAACTCACTTTATTTTAGTTTTTAACACGATGTGCCAAGAATACCATACACATACAAGACAGGGGTAACAAAAAATTAAACTGTTGATATAAGGGTGTAAATAACATAATTAAAAACTAATGAAAGCAAATAACATTTTTTTTACCGTACCTAATAAAAGCAAATTAAGAACATCTTTATTATTATTTGTAATGGGATTGTTAACGTTTAACAGTTGCGAAGAAGAGGAGCATTTAAACAATGATTTTCAAACAAATACCCAGGTTTTTAGCCTGGATATTTTTGAACAAAACATAATCGATTATATTCAGGCAGGAGGAGATAGTCCTGTTGGATGGGCTTACACCATAAGTCATAATGGTGTTTTGGCAAGATCTGATGATTTTGGAAAAGCCAGAACGACTGCCGACGATGAATTAGACTTTACATTACATAAAGAGATAAATATTGCCAGCGTTACTAAATTTTATACAGCAATAGCTGTTATGCAATTGTTAGAAGCTAACGACCTTACTATAGAAGATAAAATTTCGGAATGGTTGCCAGATAATTGGTCTCAAGGGCCTGGAGTAAATAACTTAAGCTTTAAAGATCTGTTAAAACATGAATCAGGATTGCAAAGTACCAACACTAATTTTGATATAACTTTAGGATATCAAGGTTTAAAAGATTGTATTGAAACTGGTGTAGTGAATTCTCAAACTCGAAATTATCTCAATGTCAATTTCGCACTTTACAGAGTATTGATTCCTTCCTTATGGAGTCATTTGGAACATAGTCCTGCTATCGATATAGAAAACGATGCTAACACACAATTTATGTATTTGCTCTACATGCAACAACATATTTTTGATAAACTTTCCCTTCCGTTAGTGGGGTGCGTTCCCGAGGACAGAGAGACTTCTACCATGTATTATAATGTAAATGATACTAATACCAATACCAAGGGTAGGTACTACGATAGTTGGAACAATAAATCTGGAGGTGGCGGATATTTTATGACTGCTTTAGAAATGGCAAAAATAAATGCATATTTTGAACATACCGAGGTATTGGTAACCCATGACCAGAGAGCGCTTATGAAACAACATCGATTAGGAATGGATGTAGCCGATATCGCAGATGAAATACACGGTGAATACTATGGTAAAGCGGGGTCTATAGGGACAGGAGGAGGAGCTTCGCAAGGGGTTAGGGCTCAAATAGTCATGTTCCCAGGGAATGGTATAGATTGCGTTATTGTTATGAATTCCCAGGGCGTAACGTTACAAAATACAACGAGTCTAAGGCAAATGATATACAATGCATACAACGATGCCTGGGTACAGCCTTAAAACGTATCCAAACGAATACATATTAAAATCGACATAGGTCAAACAAAGCGGACGTCTAAAACGTTCTGGAATTATCATTTTAAGCGCAGCCGAAAAATCTTAAAACCTTAATAAATTAAGTGTTTAACCTCTAATGGATTTTTCACGTTGTTCTGAATGACATCTTTTTAGGCGTCCGCTTTAGTTATTTAATTATTCTTTTCTTTAAAACTATTAAACTTCGAGGGTGCGTCTTCCTTTGGGAATGAATTGTTATTCATGTCGGTATCGGCATATTCCAGGTTAGGATCTAGGTTGACAGTTTTAACTTTTTTATCTTTTACAAAAGTCTTTTGTATTTCATATTCATTTCTACGCCAGGCTTCGGCAGGAATTCTATCAATTTCTTTCGATCCGTCTTCAAATTCCCATTCAACAGTTACAGGCATTACAAGCCCGCCCTTATTCTTAACTGTAATTTCATAAATGTTTTTATCTGAAAGCTGTTTTCTTAATTCGGGCTCATCAAGTCTAGATAAAAACTGTCCATATCCCGAATCTGGTGTGGATTTCATGGTAATGGTTTCTGGTCCGTCCGAGAAATCTCTGGTCTCTGTCTCTACATTTTTACCAGAGGCTTCAATTTTTACCTTAGCGTTAACTTGTTGGTCTTCAATATTTGAATGCTCTTCATACACTTTAAACCATTTTACTTCACTAAGCTCCATATCCACATGGTCTGTGGTAAAGAACCAACCCCGGTAAAACCAATCGAGATTGGTGGCAGTGGCATCTTCTAGGGTTCTAAATAAATCTCCTGGATTAGGATGCTTGTATTTCCAACGGTTAGCATATTCTCTAAAAGCCTCATCGAATAACTCTTTTCCAATAATGGAGTTTCTAAGCATTTGTAGTCCAACGGTTGGCTTTAAGTAAAAGTTAGCACCAAACTGTGACATAAGTTCGTTGTCTGATGTTGTCATGATGGGGCGTAAAATATTCTTATCGCCGCTCATAAATGGTACAATGGTTTTAGGTGTTACGTTGTTATAATCTGGATAGCGTTCGGCCACGGTTCTTTGATGTAAGAAGGTATTTAAACCTTCGTCCATCCACATCCATTTACGCTCGTCTGAACTCACAATCATAGGAAACCAGTTGTGTCCTACTTCATGAATAATAGTACCTACCATACCTTGTTTGGCGGCATTACTTATTTTTCCGTTTTTAGGGCGCCCTCCGTTAAAACTAATCATAGGGAACTCCATACCAATGTTAGACGTATTCACAGAAATAGCAACCGGGTAAGGGTAATCGAAAGTCGCTTCAGAATATACCTCTAGAGCGTGCATCACGGCCTTCGTAGATTCCTCTTGCCAAACCGGTAAGCCTTCCTTAGGATAAAGAGACATGGCCATAACGGTATTGGTAGGAAGTTTTACAGCCTGGGCATCCCACATAAATTTACGGGATGCGGCAAAAGCAAAATCACGAACATGCTTAGCATGAAATTTCCAGGTTTTTTTCTTAGAGGATTTTTCTTTTTCATTAGCTTCTGCTTCCTCTTTGGTGATAATCATAACTGGTTTGGCGAAAGACTTTTCAGCCTTACTTAGTCGTTTGCGTTGTTCCTTACTTAAAACGTCATCACCATTTTGCAGTGCTCCTGTAGCGGCTACAATATGATCTTCCGGAACGGTAATTTCAACCTCATAATTACCAAATTCTAAAGCAAATTCGCCCAGTCTTTGAAACTGTTGGTTTTGCCATCCTTCGGTATCATTATAAACGGCCATTCTGGGAAACCAGTGCGCAATAAGATATACAGTGTTATCATCTTCAGGAAAGTACTCGTATCCCTCACGAGAAAGTGAATACATGCTTCTGTCGGTTATCGGGTACGACCATGCTATGGAGAGGTTGGTTGATGTTCCCGATTTAAGCGGTGTATTTAACTTAACCTTCATCATGGTATTATTAACGATAGTTTTTATGTCATGTCCCTTGCCATCTTTCACATATTTAATGCTATAGCCGGCGGGAAAATCGATGGCTCTCGTTAAAAATTGCATCTTTCTGGTGGTTATGCCATCTCTTACATTGTTTTTTATACCTCCAAAGTCCTCGTTACCTTTTTTGTTAACGTTTTGTTCCAGTTGAATCCATAAATAACTTAGGTCGTCTGGTGAATTATTATAATAGGTAATCACTTCCTCTCCGGAAATGGTGTTCTTTGATTCGTTTAGTACAACTTTTATTTTATAATCTGCCTGCTGCTGCCAATAGTCTTTTCCCGGGGCTCCACTAGCGGTTCTGTAAGAGTTGGGTTGTTTGATCATGTTGTCAATAGGCTCAAATTTTCCTTGCCAGGGTTGGGTTTGAGCACCCAAAGAAGAATCATGTAAAAACACGATTAAAAATACAAAAAGTAAATGTTTCATGGTTAATCATATTGTTATTTGAATTAGTCGGGCACAAGATAGGAATATTAATATAAAACAACGAGATATTTTGTTGTTTAAGGTACAGGTGTTGTGTACATTTGCGACCTAAACTATTTTAAAAATATGACAAAGAAAAAAGATTTAACGTTTGATGTTCTTATTGAGATACCAAAAGGCAGTAGGAATAAGTACGAATACGATTTTACATTGCATAAAATCCGTTTCGATCGTATGTTATTTTCTTCCATGATGTACCCGGGAGATTACGGGTTTATTCCCGAAACTTTGGCTTTAGATCAAGATCCTTTAGATGTATTAGTTCTGGGAACAGAGCCTACATATCCTATGGTCGTTATGGAAGTGAGACCTCTGGGGGTATTCCATATGACGGATGAAAAAGGACCAGATGAAAAAATTATATGTGTACCTGTTTCAGATCCTGTTTGGAATAAAAAGAAAGATATCTCAGATTTAAACCCACATAGACTAAAAGAAATAGAGCATTTTTTCCAGGTATATAAGGATTTAGAAGAGAAAAAAGTTGATACTGGAGGGTGGGGAAATGCAGTAGAAGCTTTTAAAATTTATCACGAATGTGTTCAGCGTTATAATAATAGCGAGCACAAGAAAAAACGAACGTTTACGATCTAGTTTAATACGAAATAAACTGTATTGAAAAATGAGCCATCTTTAATTAAAAGTGGCTTTTTTTATACCTTATATTTTCCTACTTTTAGAACCATTTATAAATTTTTACTAAAATAAACAACTTAAAAGTATGGAATTAATCGTGAAGTTTTTACCGGTTTTCGGAGGTTTAGCATTAGCATATGTTTTTCTAAAGAGTGCCTGGGTCTCGAAGCAAGATCAAGGAGACGATAAAATGATTAGAATAGCTAAAAATATTTCAGATGGCGCCATGTCTTTTCTCAAAGCAGAGTATAAGATATTATCCATCTTTGTGATTACTGTAGCTGTTCTATTATATTTTAAAGGGAGCTCTGAGGAAGGATCTAATGGCATGGTAGCAGTCTCATTTATTGTTGGTGCTATTTGTTCGGCTTTGGCAGGATTTATTGGAATGAAAGTAGCTACCAAGGCGAACGTCAGGACAACTAGTGCAGCCAGGGAGTCTTTAGGAAAAGCTTTAGAAGTTGCCTTTGCCGGTGGAGCGGTTATGGGACTTGGAGTGGTAGGACTCGGAGTTCTTGGATTAAGCGGACTTTTTATGGTGTATAGTGAAATGGGATGGGGCATTAGTGAAATCCTTAATGTATTGTCAGGGTTTTCACTGGGAGCATCCTCTATTGCCTTATTTGCTCGTGTTGGTGGTGGTATTTATACCAAGGCTGCCGATGTGGGAGCCGATTTAGTAGGTAAAGTAGAGGCTGGTATCCCTGAAGATCACCCATTAAACCCTGCAACAATTGCAGATAATGTTGGTGATAATGTTGGTGATGTAGCAGGAATGGGAGCCGATTTATTCGAGTCTTATGTTGGGTCTATTATAGGAACTATGGTTCTTGGAGCCTTTATTATAACACCAGAATTTAATGGTTTAGGAGCTGTGTATTTACCATTGGTATTAGCTGCTGTAGGTATTGTTATGTCTATTATTGGAACCTTTTTTGTAAAAGTAAAAGACGGCGGTAATCCACAAACGGCATTAAACATTGGTGAGTTTGGTTCTGCTGGTTTAATGGTAGTAGCTTCATATTTTATAATCGATATCATGTTGGCAGATACTGCAGGATTGCCTCATGGTTCTACAGGTGTTTTTGTAGCTGTGATCGCAGGGTTAATTGCTGGACTAGCCGTTGGAAAAGTAACCGAATATTACACAGGAACAGGAACAAAGCCTGTTAATTCTATAGTAAAACAATCTGAAACAGGAGCAGCCACGAACATTATTGCTGGTTTAGGTATAGGTATGATGTCTACGGCAATTCCAATTATTTTAATAGCTGCGGCGATTTTAGTATCACACAATTATGCTGGTTTATATGGTATTGCAATTGCAGCTGTAGGAATGCTTGCAAATACAGGGATCCAATTGGCGGTAGATGCTTACGGACCTATTTCTGATAACGCAGGAGGTATTGCCGAAATGGCTGAGCTACCAAGTGAAGTTAGAGAACGTACCGATAAGTTAGATGCTGTGGGTAACACCACTGCTGCTATTGGTAAAGGGTTTGCAATTGCTTCGGCTGCACTTACAGCATTGGCCTTATTTGCCGCATTTATGAAAACAGCGAATGTAACAGCGATAGATGTGTCTCAACCTCGTATTATGGCAGGTCTCTTAGTTGGAGGAATGTTACCATTCGTGTTTTCGGCAATGTCTATGAATGCTGTTGGTCGCGCTGCCATGGCTATGATTGAGGAGGTACGACGTCAATTTAGAGATATTCCTGAATTAAAAGCGGCATTGGAAGTGATGCGTAAGTATGATTCCGATATGAGCAAAGCTTCAGAAGAAGATAGACAAATATTTGATGACGCAGATGGTAAAGCCGAATACGATAAGTGTGTAGATATCTCTACAAAAGCTTCTATAAGAGAAATGGTATTTCCGGGACTTTTAGCTATAGCTGTTCCAGTGGCTGTTGGTTTTCTTGGCGGTGCCGAGATGTTAGGTGGATTACTTGCCGGTGTAACAACATGTGGAGTGCTTATGGCTATTTTTCAATCGAATGCTGGTGGTGCCTGGGATAATGCTAAAAAGACTATCGAAGAACAAGGTAGAAAAGGTACCGATGCGCATAAAGCAGCGGTTGTAGGAGATACGGTTGGAGATCCGTTTAAAGATACTTCAGGGCCTTCTTTAAATATTTTGCTAAAGTTAATGTCTGTAGTAGCCCTGGTTATTGCACCTAGCCTAATAGAAGATCAAACCGTTGTAGCTTACGTTTCAGATGCTGACGTGGTAGAACAGCAGGTAGAGGTTTCTAAAAAAGTAAAAGTAGAGATGACTAATAACGAAGATGGTACGGTCAAGGCTATTGTAAAAACAACAACTGTTGAAAATGGAGAAGCGTCTGTGAGCTACGAAACGTTTAGAGGTAGTGCGTCTGAAGTAAGAGCAGATATTGAAGCTTTAGAAGAAAATGATCAAGTAGAGGCTACGCAGCTATAAAAGCTTATTTAAATAGATAAAACTAAAAAACCATGCTCTAGGCATGGTTTTTTAGTTTTATTAATAACTAATACCCAATAAAAAGGACATCAATCTTTTTTAAGCCCCATTTTATGGCCCCAGAATGCATAATACAGAATAATAAGGTAACAAGGTATTAAAATCCAATAGCCGTAAGAAGCCGATTCTGCCAATGCTGAAGCTTCTTCAACACCACTGGCCAGTAACTGTTCTTTTTCAGAATCAACAATAGTACCGTACAAAGGAGGTATAATGGCGCCTCCCGAAATTGCCATAATGAGCAGTGCAGAGGCCGTTTTAGTGAACTTCCCAAGGCCTTTTAGGGTAAGTGGCCAGACGGCAGGCCAAACCAAGGCATTGGCGATACCAAGAGCGGCAACAAAAAGCACAGAAGTGAATCCGGTGGTATATAAAATACAAAAAGATAAAATAATACCTAAAACGGCACTAGCCTTAAGGGCAAATGACTGACTCATATATTTTGGAATCAATACAACCCCCAATGCATAGGTGGCTACCATAGCTAATAAGGTAAAGAGCGTAAAGAATTTGGCCTGACTAACAGGAAGGTCTAAAGCAATACCGTAGGCAATAATTGTATCTCCTGCAATAACTTCGGCCCCAACATATACAAACAGGGCTAATACACCAAGCCATAAATGTGGAAATTGAAAAATACTCGTTTTGGTGGTTTCGCCATCTATAGAGTCTTCTATAGGTTCTGCTTCTACATGAGGTAAGGGGGCTTTTAAAATTAAAAGACCCAAAACAAACAATACTATGGCCATTACAATATATGGGGTGATAACACTATCTGCCATGGTACTCAATAGATTTGCCTTTTCTTCACTGGAGACCGTGCTAAGCTTGTCTTTTATTTGGTCTATTCCAGATAATAGGAGTGCTCCAAAAATAACAGACCCTAAGCCTCCGGCCACCTTATTGGCAATACCCATAATGGAGATGCGCTTGGCAGCACTTTCAATAGGCCCCAAAATAGTAATGTATGGATTCGATGCTGTTTGAAGAAGCGTCATACCTGCTCCCTGAATAAAAATACCACTTAAAAACATCCAATACGTTCTGGCCTCGGCTGCCGGAATAAATACCAAAGCTCCCAATCCCATAATAATGAGTCCCAACGACATGCCTTTCTTATAACCTATCTTGTTAATTACGAAGGACGCCGGCAATGCCATGATAACAAATGAAATATAAGAGGCTGAAGCAACCAGATACGATTGTGCATCGGTTAATTCATTAATGGTTTTCATAAATGGAATTAAAGCGCCATTAATCCAGGTAACGAATCCGAAAATGAAAAATAGTCCGGCAATGATGGCAATAGGAACAAAGGTGCTGTTTTTTGATGTTGATGATTGATTGGTGCTTGACATGTGCGTTGATTTTACTATTTAATAAAGTTTTCTTTGTCTTTTTTTAATCGCAATAGTTTTAATAACATCAAATATATTATTACCCGGGCATCTTACCAAAGTATCATGAGTTAAAGATGTATTGCGGAGGTTGTGATTAGGTTGTTGGGACATATCTGTTACCTCCCCAATTTGAGATGCCAAATTGGCTCCTCAAGTTATCGAATTCCTGTTTTGTCAACTCAAACATAAAATCTTCAGGGAAGCGTTCTATGTTTCTTCGAACTTGCCTTTTAAGTTGTTTTGTTTCTACTCCATAAAGTTCTGCCAAGTCTTTGTCGATCATGACCTTTTGACCTCTGATTAAATAGATTTTATTGGTGATTATTTCTTCTGGAATGGTAATTTCTTTACTCATTTATTTTGCTCTTTTTGATTGATAAAAATAGTTTTTTAATATGAGGTCGCAAATTGAGACCTCATATATATGGTAATTAGTTTGTTCAGGTTTCCAGCTATCAGATAGCTCAAAAATCTCTTGATGCGGGGAGCTTGCCAAGAGTATCCTACTAATAGGTTGTGCTTTTTAGTTGTTCTTGTTTGCAATATCTTTTCTCTACCTTGGTTAGTAATAATATGCCTTCGGGTAGCGATTCGTACATATAGACTAGTTCGTCCAGATCGCGTATGCATAAAAAAAACACCTCGCTAAAGGTGGTTTCCTAATTTTATTTATTATTTTATTACGTCTTTAGCGTGACTCTTATGGAAGTCCGAGTTAAAAACTCGAACTAGCGCATACTATGATCCAGCAGGGTTTGAAAATCTAAGGATTTTAATCTTATTTCCAAGTTAAATGTTAGAAACTCGTAATTTCATGGTAACTACTTTAGTTTAATTGACTCTAACAGAATAGCTTTTTTGAATTGAATACTAAATACTTCTTCCTATAGTAATCCCGTTTTCAAGTTTCTATTTTCGAGCTTATATAATTAACCAGGTACAAACATTTGTAGTTTAACAATATGTAAAATCTAAGCTCTTAATGTCTTTAATTTCGTAAATTGCAGTGCTTACATTTATATACAAAGGACAAAAATGGTTACGTTAAAGCAGTTAGCGAAGGAATTGAATGTTTCAATATCAACAGTTTCTAAAGCGCTTAATAATAGTGAAGAAATAGGGGAAGATACAATTAAGCGAGTTAAAGAGCTTGCTGCGTTATACAATTACAAACCTAATAAAGTCGCCTTAAGTTTAAAGCAAAATAAAACAAAAACCATCGGGGTGATTATCCCGAACATCCTCAATCATTTTTTGGCCAAAGTCCTATTTGGAATTGAGCGAGAAGCTACTAATCTGGGTTATAATATTATTACTTGTATTTCCAATGAATCTTTAGATAAGGAAAAGCAAAGTTTATTGTTATTAGCTAATGGCAGTGTAGATGGGTTTATACTATCTGTGGCTGAAGAAACTCAGGTTAAAAACGAGGTGGAACATTTTAAGAGAACCATAAGTCAGGGATTACCCATCGTGATGTTCGATAGAGTAGCTCATGATGTGATGTGTGATAAGGTGATTGTAGACGATTTTGATGCTACTTATAATGCCACGAAAAGCTTGTTAGAAGAGCAGAGAAAGAACATTGCGTTTATGACCAACATAAATAATTTAAGTGTTGGTAAGCTTAGAGAACGCGGATATACCAAGGCGATATTAGAACATAGTAAACAGGACCCTTTGGTACTAAAGGTAAAAAAGAAAGATGACCACCAGAAGAAAATAAAGTCCTTCCTAAAAAAGAATAAAACGGTAGATGGAGTTATTGCGGCGGATAGTACTTCGGGAATTATAGCCATTAATACGGCGATTAACCTGGGTTTAAAAGTCCCTAAAGATATTTCGGTTATGGGATTTGCCAGTAAATCCGACTCTAACCATGCACTTCCAAGGTTAACCACCATACGACAGCATGCCAAAGCCATTGGTGCCAGTGCTGCCCAAATATTAATCCACAGGTTAGAGCACATGCATTTAAATGAAGAGGTGAAAACTAAGATTGTTAAAACCAGTTTGGTTAAAAGTAAATCGACACTTTAATCGAACCCCATCCTTGAGGTGCTGTTTAGCTTAAAATAGCCATTCCTGTTGCTCACTGAGCCTTTCAACCTCGCTCAAGGTAAATTAAAGCCCAAATGCGGTCACTGCGCGTAGCCAAAGTGCGGTCACTGAGCGTAGCCAAAGTGCGGTCACTGAGCGTAGCCGAAGTGCGGTCACTGCGCGTAGCCAAAGTGCGGTCACTGCGCGTAGCCAAAGTGCGGTCACTGAGCGTAGCCAAAGTGCGGTCACTGAGCGTAGCCGAAGTGAAGGCAGAAATCCCAATACAACATTTCGATCTTTGACCATAAAGTCAAAACATGATATATTAAGCCCCTCAATTTGAGTTTATGCTGTATATAGTTAAACGTACTTTAAAGATAGCCCAAAGCCAAAACACATCTCTTAGCTCCATCGAAAATCGTATGTTTGAAGAAATCTCTTAATTGTTTTTAACAGGTTATCAACAGTTTTTTGTCCTAAATTTGCTTTTAATCGTTAAAATCGTGTATTTCGTCGATTATTTTTCATGAACAGAGGTGCTTTAGCCAATTTTACTCCGTCTAAGAAAGCGCCCAAAGTATATTTCCCTAAGTTCTCTTTAGACGCGTTAATCCATATTAATTTTCCCTCTCAAAAAAATTAAATGTCCTGATGTGCTAACATACATTCGGTTTTTAATTAATTATCCATTTTTCCCTCGTATAAGACTCTAATTTTTAGTATCTTATATATAGTTAGATTAAATAGTATAGAGAAAAATAAATAATTAATAATAACCTTAAAATCGAATATTATGAAAGCCCTAAAAATTACCTTATTTGTAACATTAATTTTTGCAACCATCGTATCATGTACTAAACAAGACTTAAACGAAGATGACGTATTAAGAGTCGATAACACAGAAGCTAATGCTCATGATCATATGCCTACTCCTTATACTGGGGGAGCGGCAGGAGACGGAGGAACTGGTGGAGGAGATTAATTTAGCGTATACCTGTTTTAAAGTATTCAATATTATAAAACCTGAGGGTAAAGCTCTCGGGTTTTTAAATTTTAATTATAGTGCTCTTTATTTTTGATTTTAGTTTTTCATAAATTACCTCAAAAAATATGAATACATTTGAGTAAATTGTGAAAAATTTTCAAATTGCACTATAGATTATTTTTTGTTTTAACGGTTTTTTTTTCTGGATACATTTACTCTCAAAATAGTAGAGCGAATTTACTTTTAGATAGCATTAAACTATATAAAAATTACTCTAAAGATAAGGTAAGGTATACAAATCAGCAACGCCGTTTTTTTGCAGAACGAGCAAGAAAGTTATCTATTGATTTAGGTATAGATTCGGTAATTGTTTATGCCAATAGGAGGTTATCCACGGTATATTGGGAGATCGGATATTTTGATTTATATAAAAACTTGAATAAAGAGAATCAATACCGTGCTGAGAAGATTCGTGACTCTTCGTCTCTTGCAAGAGCTTACTTTAAGTTGGGGAATTATTTCATGTACCATAAGTTTGAATCAGATAGTGCGTATCATTATTACTATAATGCAGAAAAAATATATAAAGCACTTGGAAATAAATTTAATCTGGCAGAAACCCTACATGAAATTGCCTCAATTCAGAAAGATGAGAAAGATTTTACAGGAAGTGAGTTAACCTCTGTTGAGGCTATTTCTTTATTGAATCAATTAGAGCAAACTCGTGATGTAAAACTTTATAAATCGTATCTGTATAATAATCTTGGTTTAGTCTTTGATCAATTAGAACAGTATGAAGAATCGATTTCTTATCATATTAAGGGGCTTAGTTTAAAACAATCATTAAAAGCGCAAGCAAAAAGTGTGTTTCAAGAAAGTTATAATATTACGATAGATAAGTCTACAAATAATTTAGCTCTGGCTTATAAAAATTCAGGGAAATATTTGCTTGCACTTGAATATTATAATAGAATTTTAGAAAATGAAAATTTAATTAATGAGCGTCCTGAATTTTATGCGTTGGTTTTAAATAACTATGCACATAGTTTATATTTAACCAAACAACTACAAGAACTTCCAGATTTGTACTTAAAGGCATTACAAATATGTGATAGTTTGGGAGGAAAAGTAGCCGAGTATAATTCTATAATTATTAATCAACACCTAGCTGAATACTATAACGATAAAAGTGATAAACAACTTGCAAAGCACTATGGTTATAGAGCTAAAGATATTTCCGAGGAATATCATAACGATGATTTGTTAAAGTCGTTGTTATTGCTTTCTAAAATTGAAGAAGGAGATATTGCTGTTAAACATCTTAAAGACTATATAAAACTTAATGATAGTCTACAAAAGAATGAACGGCAGATTAGAAATAAATTCGCAAGAATCCGTTTTGAAACCAAACAAATAGAGCAGGAAAATGCTCGAATTGCCAAAGAACGCATGTGGTTGTTAATCATATCGGTGGTCTTGGTCATTTCATTTTTTCTATTGTACCTCGTCATTACGCAAAGAAACAGAAATAAGGAACTTAAGTTTATACAAAAACAGCAGGAAACTAACGAAGAGATATATAACCTCATGTTATCGCAAAACGAAAGTATTGAAGAAGCCAGAACCCTGGAGAAAAGACGGATCTCTGAAGAACTCCATGATGGCGTCTTAGGACGTTTGTTTGGAACGCGTTTAAGTCTCGATAGTTTGAATATGAATAATACGCCAGATGCTATTAGAACGAGAGGACAGTATATAGACGAATTAAAAATTATAGAACAGGATATTAGAAAAGTATCTCATGAATTAAATACCGATTTCGTATCGGGTTCTGGGTTTATAGACATTATAAAAACCTTTTTGGAGACCCAAACTTTGACTTACGAACTCAATTATAAGCTGGAACACGACGATTCCATTCATTGGGACGACGTGTCCAATAAAAGCAAAATTCATATTTACAGAATTATACAGGAAACCCTGCATAATATTCATAAACATGCCAATGCCACGCTTGTTAATATTAGTTTTAAACTAAAAAATAATGTAATTTGCTTAAAAATGACAGATGATGGTTCTGGGTTCGATGTTAGTAAAGCTAAATCTGGTATTGGATTAAAGAACATGAATTCGAGAATAAATGATATAAAAGGAAGTCTTGATATAATTTCAAAAAAAGATGTAGGAACTACAGTAACCATCGAAGCCCCAATTGCCTAAACTAAAAAATTTATTATGACCGAGAAAATAAAAATATTGATGATTGATGATCACCCTATGATTATTGAAGGGTATCAGAATACATTGCTTTTTTCAAAAAAAGAACATCAAGAGCTCGAAATTGATATTGCCAATAATTGTGATGAAGCTGTTAAGTATATGGATAAATCAATAGAAAAAGAAGCGCCCTATGATGTGTTATTTGTTGATATTAGCTTACCTCCTTCAGAAGACGGATCGATGAGTTCCGGTGAAGATCTGGCAGAATATGCACGTAAGATTTTAAGAAAGACAAAAATTATAATTTTAACCATGTTTAATGAATCCTTTAGAATTCATAACATTATTAAAACTATCGATCCTGAAGGCTTTTTAATTAAAAGTGATTTAACATCAAGTGAGCTTGCCAGTGCGTTCCAGGCGGTACTTAACAATCCGCCATTTTATAGTGGAACGGTAAATAGCCACATAAGAAAAACCATAACAAGCGATATTGTTATTGACGATAAAAACCGAAAAATTCTTCATTTATTATCTCAGGGGGTAAAGACTAAAAACCTGGCGTCTCATTTAGATATTTCATTAAGTGCCATCGAAAAACGCAAAAAACATCTTAGAGATATCTTTGAAGTTTACGACGGACAAGACGAAACTTTACTCAATGAAGCACGTAAAAAAGGCTTTGTTTAGACACGATTTCACCCTTAATTAGACTAGAAATGAGGTTTTTATAAAAAAACTTCATTTTTTTTTATCCTCTAAACCGTTGATTTTACTGACATTTACAAATTATCCGCATAGAAGTTACGGGTTTCCCACAGTTCGAAGACGAGGCTTATACATATATTTGTAGTATCAACACTTCAAAAAATTAATTAATCCCTCAATTTTTTTTGTTGATAATAGCAATTTACAAGCCCTATGGAGGTGAGAGACCCATAGGGTTTCTTCTTTTTTGTATTTTAGTAATGTGTGCTGCACCTATTCCAATGAAATGAAAACCTTATCTTTTTAAGATTACACCAATCGAGCGATTTGTGTCATGAAACGTTCAAGCGACCAATAACCATTTATAAGCGCTTTAAAAGAAGAATGCTACAAAGAAGCCTAAATAAATCACGGCAGTTATAAACTTTAAAAACGTCGAGGCAAGAAACCCTATAAACGAGCCAAAAGCAGCTTTAGTGGCAGCAGCCGAATCACTTTTGTTTAAAAGCTCACCAATAAGAGCTCCCACAAAGGGGCCAATAATAATGCCGCCGGGCATCGGACTTAGAAGACCAACAACCAATCCAATAGTCGTGCCTATCATGCCATATTTGGTGCCTCCGAAGCGTTTGGTGCCTATAGCGGGTATAATATAATCCAGAACCCAAATAAGTAGGGCAACAAGCAGTGTGATAATTAAAAACGTTTTGCTTATCGTTACTACTTCTGTAAAATAAAGAATAAGCAGCCCTACCCAGCTCGTAAGCGGACCTGGAAGCACAGGTAAAAAACTGCCTATTATACCAAGAATCATAAATAAAGCAGCAACGATAATTAAAATAATGTCCATAAATCGTATGTATTCTATTAGTTAGACGCTGTAAGTGCTCAATTGTTACATTTTATAACTAATAATTTAGTTTGAACTAATTTTTTAGTTATATTTGTTAAACTAAGAATTTAGTTGAAAAAATAGTTGCATCCTGGTTATCATTAAAAAAAATTAAAAATGAAACAACTTACAAAGGCCGAAGAAGATATCATGCAGATACTTTGGAAATTGGAAAAAGCCAATGTTAAAGCCATAATAGAGCAATTCCCAGAGCCCAAGCCCGCTTATAATACAGTGTCTACCATTGTTAGAATTTTAGAAAGCAAGGGATTTGTAGATTATGAAAAAGAAGGAAAAGGGCATGTGTATTTTCCTCTGGTGGCTAAACAAGATTATAGCAATCAATCGATAAATAAGTTAGTTGACAACTATTTTCAAGGATCCTTTAAGAGTATGGTATCTTTTTTTGTGAAGAAAAATGATATGAATATTAAAGATTTGGAATCCGTTTTAAAAGACATTAATAAGAAAGACGCATAGCATGATGGAATATATTATTAATGCCATGGCATTTCAGGTATTTTTTCTAATTATTTATGACTTGTTTTTTAAGAAAGAAACATTTTTTAATTGGAATCGATTTTATCTTCTTGGGACCTCACTATCGGCACTGGTTATTCCTGTTATTAAAATACACCAGTTTAAGGAGGTGCTTCCTCAAGACTTTATATTTAGTTTGCCTGAGGTTATTATAGGTTCTGAATATCAGTTGAGAACGTCGTCTTCGAATTCCGATGTATTGACTTTAAAAATGTTATGGCTCTCAGAAATAGTTTTATATACGGGTATGGCATTGGCAGCGCTCTTATTGTTGTTTAAAATCATCAAATTAATTCTAATAATCTCTAAAAACCCTAAAAGCAAAATGGGCAACTTGTATCTTGTTAGGGTATTAAATAGCCGTGCTGCCTTTTCGTGTTTCCACTATATCTTTTTAGGAGAACAAATAAATGAAAAAGATAAAGCTTCTATTTTAAAACATGAAATAGCACATGTTAAACAGAAGCATACACTGGATCTATTATTTTTTGAAGTACTTCGGGTTTTGTTTTGGTTTAACCCTTTGGTGTATGTGTATCAACATAGAATGACGCAACTTCATGAGTTTATGGCAGACCGACAAGCTCTGAAAAATCAAAGTAAAAAAGACTACTACGAAAATTTGTTATCTCAATTTTTTCAAACTCAAAATATATCATTCATCAATCCATTTTTTAAACAATCATTAATCAAAAAACGAATCGTCATGTTGCAAAAAACACAATCGAAACAAATCAACTTGTTAAAGTATGCACTTTTAATTCCCATAATTATTGGGATGCTAATTTATACGTCCTGTTCTGCACAAAAAGAAGAAAAAGAGGTGTCATTAACAGATCAAATTAACCAATTAAAATCTGCGATAGAACAGAAAGGGGAAATAACATCGGAAAAAGAACAACAAGCTGTAAAAAGTTTGTCTGCCGTGTTAAACAAAACAAAATATGCCCATCAAGAGGGGGTTCCTTTTTCAGCTTTAGATCAAACACCAATATTTCCAGAGTGTAAAGATGAAGATGCATCGAAACAGAAAGCTTGCTTTTCAAGACATGTATCAGAGCATGTAAACAGAAATTTTGATACAAAAAAAGCAGGCAGTTTAAATTTAATAGGGAAGCAGCGTATCCATGTCATTTTTAAAATCAATAAAGAAGGTAGCATTGTTGATATCCGCTCCAGGGCACCACACCCCGAGCTGGAAGCCGAAGCTGTGCGCGTTATAAAAACGCTTCCCAAAATGCTGCCCGGTGAGCATCAGGGCAGGAAGGTTAGTACACTGTATTCCTTACCAATAATTTTTGAGCTTAAGACTTCAAATAAAGGAAATGGATAATTAGAATTTCTACATTACCATTACGAATACTGTCATTTAAAACCGAAGCTCAGACTTCGGTTTTACATATAATCAATAGTTTGTATGCATATAATAGTTATAATTGATGTATTAGTAAATAAATTGGTAAGGGACTATAATCCTTTAAAAACTATAAAAGAAAACCCTTGTAGTATAGGAATACATGTCTTATTTATTAATAATAAAAGATGTCCTTTATGCAGATTTAGATGCTAAAATTAACAGTTATAAAAACTTCAAAAAGGGTACATGTTAGGATTGCATATGGGATATATTAATAGACGTATCAATGAATTAAGGAAAGAAAAATTTATCGAGGATGGGTTAAAAGGCCATTAAAATGTAAAAAAATTGTACATTTCGGTTTTCAGATGTAATTCATGAGACAGACCTTCGCTTTTATGTTATTAGTTTTGCTTACTTCTTGTGAGTACTTTAATGCGAAAAAAGTATCTCCTGAAACGATCTTAAATGAAGAATTACAAAGTTTCAATTGGGAAGATGTCGATGAATACCCAATCTTCTCACAGTGCGAATCACTATCTGGTAAACAGGAAAAGAAACAGTGTTTTATTGAGGTTTTAACCGGGCACATATTCGAACATCTGCAAGATGAAATTTTCGTAATAACGCAGGATGTTGGAGACACGATAGATTTAAAACTTCAAATATCTGAAAAGGGCGTCATTAGTCTGCTTGAAAGCCGTGTAGATAGTCTCACCTTGCAAGAAATACCAGGAATTAATGATTTGCTTCATGAAAGCCTGGAATCTTTACCTGAAATTTTTCCAGCTATAAAGCGCGGACAACAGGTGACCACAGAATTTAAGTTGCCCATTGTTATTCATGTAGAATAGGTTTATTTTTTAAAGGTTCTACCTTTCCAGGTGTAGGTTGTAAAAAGTGATGCGAAGGCCACATAAAAACTGAAAAAAGGATATAAAACAAGCCCAACCATAAAATGTCTTATAACGGATTTTTGATTAAAAAAAACGGCTGTTTTATAAATTAGAAGGAAATCTATGGCAGCCTTCACCACAAGAACAAGGCACCACGTTTTAAAATCGAATATTCCGGGAAGTGAAAGTATAATTCCGGAAACAATCAAACCATTCATAAGTAACACGATACCCCCTGTTAATTTACCAAACCCATTATTATAAGCACTGGTTTTAGCCGCCCATCGTATGCGCTGTCCTATTAGGGCATTCCAGGATAATTGTGGACGGGTTTGAATAATGGCCTCTTTGCATCTTAAGTACCCGAGTTGCTGCGGGAATGCCTTGGCTATTTTTTCCAATAGAAAAATATCGTCTCCACTGGCAATATTGGTATTGCCTTCAAAACCGCTTAACTCTAAAAAAAGTGCTTTTTTGTAAGCGAAATTGGCACCGTTGCAAAGGAAAGGCCTGCGCATGCCAAATGCACCCAGAGTGGCGCCCTGTAAACTTAAAAGATCTAGTGTTTGGAATTGTTCCAGAGTGCCTTTCGAGTGGCTATAGGTAACCGGGGCTACAACACAGGAAGCTTCTGTTTTTCTAATAAATCCATCAAAACAATTTAGCCAATGTTTGGGTACCAGGCAATCGGCGTCGGTGGTAATAATCCAATCGCTATTGGCCTGGTGAATGGCCGTTGTAATAGCATCTTTTTTTGGTGAGTTTGAGATTCTTTTGTTTTTAATAACTTTAAGCTTGAGGCCCCTTTGTTTTTGAGAGTTTGATTTGAGGTACCTCGTAATCTGTTCAACCGAATGGTCTTCAGAATCATCATCGACCAGAATAATTTCAAACAGATCCCTGGGGTATTTTAGGGCTGTAATAGACTCTAAAAGTGTTGGTAAATGTTCAGCTTCATTTCTAAATGGAATAATAACCGAAAATGTTGTTTTTGGAGTGTTATGATCTAATTTAAATGTTTTAACCCGATCAAAGCCATAAACGAAACCCCCAATTAACATGAGGTAGCTAAGTGTAATAAGGATACTAATTAATACCATAGCTAGTGCGTATTTTGAGGAAGGTTAAAGCGAATAACCTGATAACTGCCCAAGATACCGGGTAAAACAAAATTTAATAGCCACATTAATGTTATTGTACTTAAAACGGTGATCTCATTGATGCCAGTGAAGCCAAACAAAAATAAAGCAACACTCCCTTTAATAACGACGTCGAATATGAAAACAGATGGAACAATAGAGGCTAAAAAGTACATCGTTAGGATTGCGGTCATGGCATTAAAATACGAGATTTCGGTTCCAAAAAAACGAAGAATAACAAAAAATTGAAAGGAAAAAACAATATAACGAGCCAGTGATAAAAAGAAAGCGATCCTCATATTTGTTACGGGGAATTCTAAAAACGATCGTTTCATCTTTTCAAATGAAAACCCTCTAATTGAGAATTTTGAGTACTTAATTAGAAATATTAAGAGTATAATTAAAATGATAAACGTTATAATAAAGGGGACCAATTTGTAGTAGTTTATGTTAACTGGATATGTAGTAGTAAAAGCCCACAAACCTATAAGTCCAAATAGGGTGGTAGTAGTCATTTGCAAAACATTCCCGATAAGCGTGATGCGTAAGATATGTTTTCTATGGTTTAATGTATAATACATAGCTTTGGCGCCATACTCTCCAATTCGGTTTGGTGTAAACAGTGATGCGGTTAAAGACCCCAAACATTGTTGGTATGCCGTTATAAAACGTATCGGTGTTATTGGAGCAACCAATATTTGCCACTTTTTAATTTCTAAAAACCAGTTTATGCTGGTAAGAAAAAACATGAAAATTACATTTTCGAAAGAAAGAAATTTCTTTACATGTAGGAAATTAAATAAGTCTTTAAGCGTTAAGTTCGGATTATCGGTGAGTTTGCGATAAATAAAGTAAAAAGCTACAATAACAAGGCCTAATTTAATAAGCCAAAAGAAGAATTGTTTAATTTTGTGCGTTAGCATGTAGATGTTTAACCTGTTTACAGGTGCAAAATAGAATATTATTACGTAATGGATTCAAATTTAAATATATATATAAAAACGATATTAGTACTCGTGTTGGTCATGAGTTGTACTACCTCCTTTTCTCAGGGAGACACTAGTACGTTTAAAGCACAGTTTGCTTTGGGGGCGAATCACCCATCTAAAAATGGATTTGTATCTGGGTTTGAAGCGAAGCCCTTAAATTTTCCAACGGTAAATTTAGGCCTTCAATATTTGTTTAGACCCGCTTTGGGAGCCAAACTGGATTTTGGTTTTAATAGAATAGCAAGCAAAAGCAGTTCACAAGATTTTAAAGTCAATTATTTACGCATCAACCTACAGGCTGTTTATAATGCCAATCGCATCTTCGACTTACCTCAAAATAAAAGCGTATTTTTTCATGCGGGTCCTGGGATATCGATGATTCAGCCATTAAATGATTTTTCTCAAAATAAGATGTCGTTTCCTAATGCTATGGCAGGAGTGGAACTTCATTTTGGACTATTTGATAACCTTTCTATTTATGTGGATGCGTCATATATCTATGGATTTTCGGAAGATTTCTCTCCGATGTCGGAAGGATTCGGATCATTTAACGGCAATCTTTTAACATTAACTGTGGGAGCTTCCATATCTTTGAGTGGTTGTTATTTTTGCGAACGGTATGAGTAAAGAACGAATTATTTTAGGAATTGATCCAGGAACGACTATTATGGGGTTCGGACTCATAAAAGTGGTGGGGAAAACCATGACGTTTTTGCAGCTCAATGAACTCGATTTAAAGAAATACGACGACCATTATTTAAAGCTAAAACTCATATTTGAACGCACTATAGAGCTTATCGATACGCATAATCCGGATGAAATCGCCATTGAAGCACCCTTTTTTGGAAAAAATGTACAAAGTATGCTTAAGTTAGGGAGGGCTCAAGGCGTTGCTATGGCGGCTGGTTTAAGCAGAGAAGTCCCAATTACAGAATACTTACCTAAAAAAATAAAAATGGCTATTACTGGTAACGGAAACGCCAGTAAAGAGCAGGTTGCTAAAATGTTACAGAGTTTACTTGGGTTAAAAACGCTTCCTAAAAATCTAGATGCCACAGATGGTTTAGCGGCAGCGGTTTGTCACTTCTATAATTCTGGTAAAATAACAACGGGCAAAAGTTATTCTGGTTGGGGAGCTTTTGTAAAACAGAATCCCGATAAGTTAGGCTAGTCTTTTGAGTCATGGTTTCTGGTTGCAGTCTAAAGTTTCCATAAATTTTGCATCACGCTGTTATTTTGTAATAAAGCCTTAAAAAAACAATAAAATTTACGTCTTAAAAAGTATTTTTACCAAATACCAAATGTTGATTGCTGGTTATTGACCGCTGACCACTAAACATAGAATACTAAAACATGTCTGGCATCTATATCCACATACCATTTTGCAAGCAAGCGTGCTATTATTGCGATTTTCATTTTTCTACCGCTCTTAAAAAGAAAGATGAACTCATCCAGGCTTTGATAACAGAATTGCAGCTAAGGAAAGAAGAACTCAAGGGGCAGGTTATTGAAACCATTTACTTTGGAGGAGGTACGCCAAGTTTGTTGTCTGCTAAGGAGCTTCATGATATTTTGGATGCCGTTTATAAACATTATTCTGTTTGCGATGCTCCCGAAATTACTCTAGAAGCAAACCCAGATGACCTTACTAACAAGAACATAGTCGAATTGTCTAAAAGTCCAATAAATCGATTAAGTATTGGCATCCAGTCATTTTTTGAAGACGATTTAAAGCAGATGAACCGGGCACATAATGCTAAAGAAGCCAAAAACTGTTTACAACAGGCTTCACAATATTTCGATAATATAACAATCGATCTCATTTATGGCATTCCGAATATGAGCCTGGAGCAATGGAATGAAAACCTCGAGCTTGCTTTTGGTTATGGTGTTCATCACATATCGGCCTATGCCCTTACGGTAGAACCAAATACCGCCCTTGATGCATTTGTAACAAAGGGTACTTACCCTCCAATGGATGAGGCATTAGCACTGGAACATTTTAATCATTTGGTGAACAGATCGGAAGAACAGGGGTTTATGCATTACGAAATTTCAAATTTTGGAATTCCGGGATATTTTTCAAAACATAATACCAGCTATTGGCAGGGTAAACCATATTTAGGTATTGGGCCTTCGGCACATTCATTTTATGGTGACCAACGCCTTTGGAATGTGTCTAATAATTCGAAATACATTAAGGCCATTCAAAAAAGTGAATTACCGGTTACCAAAGAGACACTTTCTGTAAAAGATAGATACAATGAATATGTTATGACGGGGTTAAGAACGGTTTGGGGGGTATCTCTGGATAAAATAAATAAGGATTTTGGAAGCGACTATTATAAATATCTTAAAACATCTGCGAAAAAATTTATACAGAGTGGATTGCTTGTTGTTTTGGATGATTTAGAGGAACGCCCTCAAAATAAGGCGGTGTTAAAAACGACTCATAAAGGGAAATTTTTAGTAGACGGAATCGCCTCCGAACTCTTTATGATTTAGTATATTTGAATATGATCGCGACAATACAATACAACTCAAAAAAACTCCAAATAGATTTAACCCAACCCATAGATATTTCAATACCGCTAAGCGGTGTAGAAAGTAATGTAAATGCCTGGTATATTGATCCGCCAGTTATAAAACCGGCTAAAGATGATAATGAACGCGATGTAAGTGTTTTAGGAGGATCATGCGTAAATTTTAATAATATTTCTTTTAATCCTCACGCCCATGGAACCCATACCGAATGCGTTGGTCATATTACAGAAAAAGTACATTCTATTAATCAACATTTAAAGCAGTTTTTCTTTTTAGCAGAGGTAATTACCGTAGCTCCCGAAAAGTTAAATGGTGATTTTGTAATTTCTAAAAAACAATTACAGTTTGCCATTGGAAATAAAAAAAGAGATGCGATAGTGATTCGAACCATGCCCAATACAAAGGATAAACTAACGGCTCAATATTCGAATACCAATCCAACATATCTGTTAGAAGATGCAGCGATTTATTTACGAGAAAAAGGCGTTAAACACTTATTAATAGATGTGCCCAGCGTTGATAAGGAAAAGGATGAATGTTTCTTGTTGGCACATAATGCATTTTGGAATACCCGTGGAAAAATACGATTCGATGCCACAATTACCGAGTTTATTTTCGTACCAAATAAAGTAAATGATGGTATATATTTTTTAAACCTTCAAATTGCACCGTTTGAAAATGATGCCTCCCCAAGCAAACCTGTTCTTTACGAGATTATAAATTAAACCTTATAACTGGAGATATTCATGGAAGCATTTTTAGGAATCATTATTGGAGTCCTGGTGACTTTAGGTATGGTCACATTTTTTAAGTCATTTAAAAAAAAGCAATTGGTTAAAGCCCAATCGGTATTACTCTTAAACAAAATTAAAACTGTTTGCAAGTTTATTACGGTAGAAGGTGACTTTGCAGAGATTTATCATTATGAGGATGTTAAAGAACGTTTTTTAAAGTTAATTTCGAGTAAAAAGAAGGCCTTAGTCGTAATTAATGCCAAAGCACATGTAGGATACGACCTGTCTAAAATTGAATTGATGGCAGTGAATGAAAAAAAGAAGATTGTATTACAACATTTTCCGCAACCCGAAGTGTTGTCTATTGAAACCAATTTAAATTATTACGATAAATCGGATGGTTTGTTTAATAAGTTTGAAGCGACCGATTTAACGGATTTACATAACGAGGCAAAATTCCACATCGAAGATAAGATTCCAGAAAGTGGTCTTATCCAGGTCGCCCAAAAAGAGGCTCTGGAAACCATTTTACTTATGGAAACCATTGTAGAAACGATTGGTTGGACATTGGACTATTCGGCACTTAAAATAGAAGATAAACCCATAAAAGAATTGAAGGAATGATAGACATATCTACAGATAAAGGTAGATTGCAGATTGATGTGATTCACAGGTTTTTAACAACATCCTATTGGGCGAAAGGTAGAACTATAGAAGCGGTGCAACGCTCTATTGACCATTGTTTGTGTTTTGGAGTATACCTGGATGATAAGCAAATTGGTTTTGCTAGAATTGCAACAGATTATGTGGTCTTCGCTTATCTTATGGATGTTTTTATTTTGAATGAATACCAGGGTAATGGTTATTCAAAGCAGTTGTTAAAGGCGGTACATGAAGCACCCGAACTAAAATCGTGTCACACATGGATGTTAAAAACAGGCGATGCACACGCACTCTATAAGAAATTCGGATATACCGCGTTACATAGACCGGAGATGGTTATGGAGCGCGTTATTCCTAAATAGGCAAGAATGTTATAAATTTGACGTTTCAACCCATCCAACACATTAAACAGAAGCTTTTGGCAATGCCAGATAAACGTCTGCGGAAACCTGAACTTTGGTTCAACGAAACGTTGGGAATACGAATAGAGGCGCTATTTTAAGTAAATTGAAAATTGCCAATAGTGAGTTAATTTCAAGACGTGTTGATTAACTTTTATTAAAATACAGACCTTAAGTTAAAGCACTTAACCCTAAGATTCCTGCTGTACTGGAGCAGCTTCAGTACATGTCTCAGGAATTTGATAAACATAAAACGATGCATATAGATCAAATCCGTGACTATTGTTTAAGTAAAAAGGCTTCTACTGAAGATTTTCCTTTTGATGAAGAAACTTTAGTTTTTAAAGTACTTGGGAAGATGTTTGCCTTAGTCCCTTTGAAACGCTGGGAACGGGGAGAGGCCTCTATAAATTTGAAAGCCGATCCAGAATATTCAGAAGAACTTCGAGCAGAATATCATAGTATTCGTCCGGGGTATCATATGAGTAAAAAGCATTGGAATACCTTGTATATTCATGAAGGTGAGTTGGAACCTCAATTCATTAAAGCGTTAATAGATCATTCTTATGATAGGGTCGTTAAGGGCATGACCAAAAAACTAAGAGAATCACTAAATAATAAATAAAAACCATTACGCCATGAAAAAAATAACGCTAATAATATTGGCTATGGTCTTGTTATCTTTTTTATCTCATAACGATGAATCACCTACATTTCAAGACAATGAAGACCCAAAACCAAAACATAAAACATGGGTAAAAGTCGAGTATTTATCCGATGAGTTTGAAGGCCATGAATTAGATGCTTCAAAATGGCAAAAAGAGCCTGTTGGAAATGACTGGAGTTGGATAGGAAGGCCACCAGGTCTTTTCAAGGCGAGCAATGTTAAAGTAGACGACGGTAAATTACAGGTAACGGTTGGTAAGTTGGATGCTGTTGTTCATATAAATGATAAAAAATTTACACACCAGGGAGGGATTGTTAGAGCATTAAAACCAGGGCATGTGGGTTGGTATTTTGAATGTAGAATGAAAGCCAATAAAACAGTTATGTCTTCTACATTTTGGTTAATGTCTAAATATCATTGTGAGAAAAAGGAGGAGTTAGACATTCAGGAATGTGTAGGTAGAACAACCGCGTTAACAAAAGATTGGGCTAAGGATTGGAATCACATTTTTCATTCCAATACCATTCACCGAAAAACAGATTGCCACCCAGAAAGCGAGCGCGATCAGGATTTTGTGCTTCTTGAAGAGGAAAATCATGAGAGATACTACATATACGGCGCGTGGTGGAAATCACCAACAGAGATTCTCTGTTATTTAGACGGGAAGTTCATGTATAAATTAGATCCTACAGTTGAATGGGACACCCCTGCCTTTATACACATGGCCATAGAAACTTACGATTGGAATCCAATTCCTAAGGATGGTGGTCTTGTTACGCGTGGGACTTTAGAAGACAGAACCACAAAATACGATTGGGTACGTACCTGGAAATTAGAATAACATTCTCGCGTTAAATTGAAGTTTGGTTTTTAAACATTTGTTAATCAGTCTTATGTGAAATTGAAATAAATCGTTTATTTAGTGTTTAAAGCATAACTAAACGCTAATTGTGCGTTTTTTTGTTGTATATTTATTTACTCTCAATTCTCCATATAATTATTTACAGGTAGTTCGAAATAGGTTGTCCTAAATCTTTTTAGCAGCCCCATAATCTTAAAGTTGTATTGACTAATTCAAATATATTAACTTTAAATTTTAACAGATTATGAAACCAACCAACCAAATTTTCGCAATCATTTTAACATTGTTTTTGTCGTTAAATCCAATGTCCCTTTTCTCTCAGGGAGAAGCACCTAAAAGACCAAAGTTTGTCGCAGCGACCACCATGCATTGGAACATGGATTTGGAAGATTTTAATATGGACGAATGGAAAGCCATAGAGAAAGAATTTCTGGATAAGGTGACTATGAAAAATGAGTTTATTATGGGCGCTTCTGTTTACCTACACTTATTTTCGACAGATAACACGGAGTTGATTTCAGTTCAGACTTTTGCTTCATGGGAAGACATGGGGAAGTTTGGACAACGAAATAATGAGTTAATTAAGGAAGCATGGCCAGATGAAGCCGAAAGAAAAGCTTTTATGAAAAAGAGAAATGCTTACTATGCAAATGAACATTCTGATGAGATATATGCAACCATTTCAGGAGCTAAACTGTTAGCAGAAAAACCGACTCAGGATATGGTGATGTATTTAAGGAAAAATTACTTTTCATTTCCAGAAGATGGTTCTCAGGACGAATTCGAAACGCTAAGAAAGGAAGGTTTCGATGCCATTATTGATAAAAATGAATATATAAAGGCGTATTACCCTAATGTTCATGCCTGGGGATCGGAAAGAACCGAATTCATAGAAGCCTATTATCTAGACACCATGTGCGATGTAGACAAGATGTTTGATAGGAATACCGAACTCATTAAAGAGGCGTTTCCCGATGAAGAAGCTAGAAAAGCGAAAATGAAGGCTTGGGGTAATTATTTTACAGGTGTTCATGGAGACTATCTGTATACGTGGATACACGAGCTTTCAAAATAATAAGTCTTATATAGTGTTTTATAGAAGGTGCTTAATAATTTTTTTAAGCACTTTCTTTTTATTAATCGAACCTTTTGAATTTGTAGGGGCTTTTATTAAAACGTATTATTGCAAAAATTAACCTCATATGAGCGTATTACAAACACTGCGTGAAAGAAGCCTTAATACCTGCGAACTATGTTCTTCTAAAAAAGATTTGCAGCAATATACTATACCACCATCGTTAAATGAAAATGTAGCTAACGATGTATTGGTTTGTAAAATCTGTTTAGATCAAATAGAAGAACGCACAGATATGGATGTAAACCACTGGAGATGCTTAAACGATAGTATGTGGAGTGAGCATGTAGCGGTTCAAATTATGGCCTGGAGGATGCTGCAAAGGTTACGAAGTGAAGGGTGGCCTCAAGATTTATTAGACATGATGTATTTAGATGATGAGGCTTTAGCCTTGGCACGGGCTACAGGTGAACATGAAGATGCTGCCAATAAGATTATTCATAGGGATATAAATGGCGTTATTTTAGAATCTGGAGATGCTGTAGTTTTAGTGAAAGATCTAAAAGTGAAAGGGTCTAGTATGGTTGCCAAGCAAGGAACTGCGGTTAGAAATATTCGCTTAGATCATGAGAACGCCGAGTATATTGAAGGCAAAGTAGGCGCACAGCACATTGTAATTATTACCAAGTATGTTAAGAAATTATAATTAAGTACATGGTCGTTTATTACACCACTGGCAGGAACAGTTTATAACAAAACGTTTTAGAAAGAAAATAATCGAAGATTTATAAAAAATAAATGACATATAAATTATCTAAATTTTTATGTTTTGTTTTGAGTTTGATCGTTTTCTATTCTCAACAGTCACTGGGGCAGAATTGTAGGTATCATGAATATGATAGCTTAGTAAATGTTGCTAGAAAAAGCTTTAAAAACAAAAAAAATAGGGCAGGCCAAACACAACTCAAACTAGCACTCAAGACCTCAGTATTTCCTAGAGGTGAAGATTTAAGTTTTGCGTTATATAAAGCTAAAGAAATAAAAGATGATTCTTTAGCTGGTAAATTAGCAGAAAAACTTTCAAAAGGCGGCGTTCCCAAGAGATTCTTCTTTCAATTTAAAAAAGAAAAATGGTATCCAATATTTGAGAAAAAATTTAAAGATTATTCTAAGTTTTATCACGATAATTTCAATCAAAATCTCCGTCAAGAACTACTACTATTATTAGATAAAGACAAAAAGCGTACAGAACGATATCATGAATGGCGAACGCGCGAAATTGAATTGAGTGTTGATGATTTAATAGATGACGCAAAAGCAGTATTAGTTGATTTTGAAAAAATAATTGCCAAATATGGGTTTCCTTGTGAGGAAATGATTGGCTATAATTATATAAGAAGGGTGAATAAAGTTGAAGGTTATGAGACCGATGTACTAATGATACACATGTACCAGAGTGGAGTTCGGCTATTTGAGCATTCCATATTAGAATTAATTTGTTCGGGACGATTACCTTACAATTTCGAAAATACGATAAACAAAATGTATGGTTTTAGTGATTGCTCTGGTATAGAAAATGAAATGAAAGCACGATACCAGAGATTTAGAGGAGCAGCCAATAACTAGTTTATTCTAAGTCCAAATCCTCAATATCCAAACGCATATTAATCATATGTTTTTTAAACCCTATTTTCTCATAAGCTTTAATGGCGGGCATATTATTGTTATAAACATCTAATCGAATTTCGAAAACATGTCGTGCTTTGCACCACTTTAAAAGCGCATCAATTATCATTTTGTTTAGCCCTTGTCCTCTATGCGTTTCAGAAACAAACATAAACCCCAGGTAACCTTGATGGGCGTGTTTTAAATAATGTCTGTCGGTTTTAATTTTGGCATATCCGGAGGCAACTATATGTCCGTTGGACTCGGCGACAAAAACTTCAGAATTTTTACTGGTAATTAACTCACCAATATCATAATAATTAATATCACCGTCCCGAATGGTGGGGTCGAAAGGGCGTTCTGCTGTAATAACACCTTGTTCAAACGCTAACAAGACAGGGAGATCCTTTAATGTTGCTTTTCTAACAATTACTGGCATGATTTAGCTGGAGGTGTCGGCAATAATTTTCCACTTGCCGTTAATTTTCTTGAAAATAATCATAAAAATACCATCGGCATTACCAACTTCGCGCTTTAAGTGATACTCGCCCATAACGTAATATGCTCCTTCGGTGATTTGAGTGATGCTTAAGATTCTAAAGTTTAATTTTCCGGTATGGTCTTCGGTAGGGTAAGCTTTTAAGTATCTGTCTAAAGTGTTTTCCCAGCCCTTAGTTACGCCATTGCTAGTATAAAACTTTAGTGAATCACTTTTCCAATAGGCCTCCATGAATGCTTCAATATTATTATCGGACCATGCCAGGCGTTGCTTTTTTAATATTTTAAGAATGGCTTTTTTATCGCGCTCTTTAGATGTTTGAGCATATCCATTAAAAAAGGCTGCTAAACAGAGAAATAAAACTAACTTTTTCATTATCAACAAAGGGTTAATTGTAAAAACAAAGTAACGAAATCTAAATTTAATGTAGCCGTTTGTCGGTGAAATTGACATAATGGATGTTTTAATCTTATGTTAAAATCGATTTGTCGAGAAAATAATGTTTTAATTTTTTAGTTTATATATTTTTACATCGTTATCGAACTGATAAGTCTCTCCCTCAAGTCTGTCGCTATATTAATTTAAATTATTTTAACTATGGAATTAAAGATATCTAGTTGCAACAACTTTTTCAAAATTAAAGGGAGTCTTAACAAAAACAATTTAGAGGTATTTCAAAACGAGTTTCAAGACATTTTTGAACGCCTAAATGATCTTACTATTAGTATCCAGGATATCGAAAGTATGGATCGCTATGGTGTAAATGCCTTCATGGAGCTTCATAATGAAGCTATTCTAAAGAATAAAAACTTATCGATTATAGGTTTAGGGTGCAAAGATTTATACAATCATTTTAAAACGCAAAACGCTGCATAGAGATCTAGAGGGCGTTTTTTTGATGTTTGTAAAAGGCATCGGCTTGAAGCTGCATAAGTTCTCTCGCTTTTTTGCGCTTGTAAGTATATAATTCATCTTCGCTTTCTATGTCTTTATAAATACGATCGTTAATGACATGATCTGTTTTTATTAAAATGTCTCTTTGATTTTTATTCTGAAGCACATTCGTTTTAACAGCCGTTTCTAAATCTTCAAGTTTATAATCGTATTGGCTTTTGGGGGACAAAAGTTTAGCAATGATTGGTGATGTTTCAATGGCTAAAAACAATAAAAATATAAAGAAGGACGGTAGCCAGGGTAATTTTCCCAGAGCATTGATGCGGGCCATTAAACCATCAAAGTTATTAATAACGGGTTGTGTGCTTGCGACCTGAGTGTCGTAATTTCCTTTGAGTTCTACGATTTGCGTTTCTAAAGCGACGATTTTTGCTTTGTTTTCCGTTTTTAGCTGCTGTAATTCTGCCAGTAATGCATCATGCTTTTCTCTTTTTTCCTTGTATACCGGGCCTTTACCAAGACGTTTAGTGCCTGCAGTACCTTCGGCTTCAGCGATGTAAATATTGTATAATTGGTTGACTTCAGCTTCTTTAGTGTCAATGGCTTTACGAAGACCTGTTATTTCATTTTGAAGTGCTGTTATTGTTGGGGTGTATTGCTCTGCAATTTGACTTTGGTTTGCCAGGGTGAGTGCATTCTTTTGTTCTAGTAATACTTGATCAATTTCTTTTTCGAAAATCTTTAATTCCAGAGGCTTGGAAATCACAATGGCAATGATAACGGCTAGAATGATCCTGGGTGTAGCCTGCAAAAGTTCGCTGGAAAAACGATCTCTCTTCTTAATTGTAGATACAATAAACCGGTCTAAATTAAAGATAAGTAACCCCCAAACAAGACCGAAAAAGATGGCTGCGAATAGATTGTCGAATACAGTATAAAGCGCATAACCAGAAGCGATGAATGCCATAACTGCAGTAAAGAAAACAGTGGCTCCAATACCAGCATACTTGTTTTGTTCGCCTTTAGAACAGGTCTCTAAAATATCGGTATCTGCTCCCGAGCAGATAATGAAAAATTGCTTAAGCATGATGTGATTTATTTTGATTGACTGCTTATTAGAACGTTAAAGCAGGCAGTTTGTTACATTATTTTGCAAAAAAGACCTATGGTTTTTAAATTTGTCAGGACTGAAGGTTTGATATATTTAACCCGTTGCGCATTTAGAACCTAAAATGACGTTTTGAGTATCGGTTCGAGCGATCCTCATGTATCAAGAGCCTATGAAGAACACGTATAGAAGCTAAAATATGTGCTTTCCATAGCTCTACTGAACACTTTGGCTGATCTCAGGAAAGTGCTCAGTAACAAACGCTTAGCATAAACTTAAGTCGAAGTGCGACGTTCTAATGTCTCTAATATAAGAATCGTATAAAACATTGACTGTTTTATCGTTTTTTCAGAATTTAATTTGAGTAATCTTTCGCTCAACTCATCTATTGATATTAAAGTATTATTCAAAAGAATTTGTTGTTCTCTATTAATTAGAATTTGAATATCTGTATATACTGATGTTTATTTTTCATTTGTAGAAATATCTTTGCTGGATACTTTACTTTTTTGTTTTTAGTAAAGAACTTATTCGGTGGTTTTTAAAGTTTCCAAAGGTGACTCATTAACTCTTCTTCTGTTTTTGATAATTGCATGATTCTGCAATGTTAGAATGTTTTCTACAAATGCAGAATAACATGCTATTTTTTGTTAGACCGAATACTTTCAATAATCACAGTAGCGATAATTAAGGCTCCCCCAATATAGGTTTTTAAAGAAGGTATTTCATTTAGAAAAAGGAAGGCCAGTATAATACCAAATACGGGCTGAGAAGTTCCAATAATACTTGCCGTACTTACAGAGAAATGTTTAAAGCTTCTAACAAACAGGGAATGTCCAACGGCAGTAGTGATCAATGCTAAAGTTAATAAATACGGAAATTGAGATGTGATATTATCGGTTTCCATTAGGAATATAACTGGTAGTAATAGAACGGTTATAAAAGCGGTTTGATACATCATTAAGGCGGAACCGTTATAGTTGGAAACGTGTTTTTTAAGGATAACGTTTCTTAAAGCATAACAAACTGCAGAGAATAACCCCCAAAGGATTCCTTTTAAATGCGCGCTTTCAAAATTAAAATCCGGAGCCAGTATATAAATACCCAAAAGCACCATAAAACCTAGTAAAATATGAACAAAGCTAAATTTTGATTTTGAGAAAAAAGGCTCTAAAAATGTTGTAACAACCGGAAATGTAAAAAGGGATAACATGCCTAATGCGACATTCGATAGTTTTAAAGCATAGAAATACGTAATCCAGTGCACACCTAGAAGAATACTACACCCCAGAAAAGTGAAAAAGTCTTTTCTGCTTTTAATTTTTAAGTTAAACTTTTTATATCTGCAATAGATAAAAAGAAATAAGGCTCCCAAAGACGATCTACACCATATGATAACTGGTGTAGGTAAATCTATAAATCTTCCCAAAGGGCCCGAAGTACTAATAAAAAAGGCTGCTAATGTTAGTAATAAAAGGTTCTTAACGTGTTGGTTTTTCATTTATTTGGTACAATAGTATGTGATGAATCCAATAATGAATCGTTGAGATCAGATGGATGCAAAAATTGTTAGAGTAAACTATGCTTTTGGTTTAAGTATTTCAGAATTTAATTATTCATATACGAATTTAATTTTTTAGAGATTGAATACGACTCAAAATTTGTATGCGTGTTTTTAATTTTTACAATAACCGGATCCCTTATCTCGAATATCTTTCGAGTGCTTTAGTTTCTATGAGTCTATTTTGAAAGTTCTGTGAAATATTTATAAAACAGAGGAATGGTTTCAATACCTTTCATGTAGTTAAAAATACCAAAATGTTCATTTGGAGAGTGGATTGCGTCACTATCGAGACCAAAGCCCATGAGTATCGTTTTACTTTTTAATTCTTGTTCAAAAAGGGAAACAATAGGGATGCTGCCACCGCTACGTTGCGGGATAGGTGTTTTGCCAAAGGTATCTTGATAGGCTTTACTCGCTGCTTGATAGCCAATACTATTAATGGGCGTGACATAGCCCTGGCCACCATGGTGTGGTGTAACTTTTACAGTAACGCTTTTAGGAGCGATACGCTCAAAATGTGTTTGAAACAATTGCGTGATGTCTTCCCAATCTTGATGTGGTACCAAACGCATAGAAATTTTTGCATAGGCTTTACTGGCAATAACGGTTTTTGCGCCTTCACCAGTATAACCGCCCCAAATACCATTAACGTCTAAAGTAGGACGGATAGAATTTCGTTCGTTAGTAGTATATCCGGTTTCTCCATAAACCTCATTAATATCTAGAGCTTTTTTATAAGCGTCTAAACTAAAAGGGGCTTTTGCCATTTCTGCCCGCTCATCTTTAGAGAGTTCTTCTACCTTATTGTAAAACCCTGGAATGGTAATGTGGTTGTTTTCGTCATGTAACGAAGCAATCATTTTGGTTAAAATGTTAATGGGGTTAGCCACTGCTCCGCCGTATAAGCCAGAATGTAAATCGCGATTTGGCCCGGTAACTTCAACCTCTACATAACTTAATCCGCGCAACCCGGTCGTAATAGAGGGGACATCTTGAGCAATCATACCAGTATCCGAAATTAGAATAACATCGTTTTTAAGCTTTTCCTGATTGTTTTTTATAAAAATACCCAGATTCGGACTTCCAACTTCTTCTTCACCTTCTATCATAAATTTTACGTTACACGGTAGTTGATTGGTAGAGGTCATAAACTCTAAAGCCTTTACATGCATGTATAGTTGCCCTTTGTCGTCACATGCACCTCGCGCGAAAATAGCGCCTTCAGGGTGCAATGCAGTTTTTTTAATGACTGGATCGAAAGGAGCAGAATCCCATAAATCCATAGGGTCTGGTGGTTGCACATCATAATGACCATAAACCAATACAGTTGGTAGATTTTTATCTATAATCTTTTCGCCATAAACAACCGGATATCCATCGGTTTTACAGATTTCTACAGTGTCGCACCCAGCATGCTCTAGGCTAACTTTAATGGCATCGGCTGTATTTAAAACATCATCTTTATAGGCAGAATCGGCACTTATGGATGGTATTTTAAGAAGTTCTATTAATTCATGTAAAAATCTGTCTTTATGCGCTTTTATATAAGATTGAATATGGTTCATATTATGATTGTATAGTTTGCTCAAAAGTAAGAAAAAAGAATGTTTAAATAGCCCACGTCAATTTGATTATAAAACGGATGCGTCAATTTATTTTTCAATTAAATTGGTGTATCGAGTTTGCAATTTAAAAATCTTGTTTATATTTGCATTCCTTCTGCGGGCGTGGTGGAATTGGTAGACACGCTAGACTTAGGATCTAGTGCCGCGAGGTGTGAGAGTTCGAGTCTCTCCGCCCGCACTTAATTGACAATCAAGACCCTAGAGTTTAAATTCTAAGGTCTTTTTTTTTGCGCAATGCGAAAGGGGTACAAATGTTCAATTAAATGTTCAAAAAAAGGGGTACAGAAAGAGGTACAGGTGTAGTTTTTTGTTTCTGCTAATCGTCTTTAAATCAACTGATTAATGGGGTTTGGGCATGGTTTTAGGGATCGGGTATACTTTGTTGTTTTTCTAAAAAAAGGGGGTACAGAAAGGGGTACAAATGTAGCTTTTTAGGACGCTTTCAGTTGTTAAAATATTGACTGTTAGTTATTTGTGTGATGTGAAAAAACATCGGAATAGATTTTAATCTAGTGCCTAATGAGACTTCGTTTCTTTAATTCCATTAATTAATTCTTTAATTTTTTTGCTCTTGATTTTGAATCTGGTTTATATCATTATGGTTCTTATTGCTTTGATGATCAGTGTTTAAATGTTTGATAGTGTTATCTATTAAGTAATTTGTGCTGTTTTTTTACTGAAACCAAGTTCGTAGTATCTAATTTTAACTGACTTACTGTCTTTTATGTTAGTTTTACTATAATTTAAAACCAGTTTATAGCTGAATATGGGATAATCTAAGTTTTAATAAGACTTCTTGATCAAAAAGTTCTCTTTTACTTTCAAATACATTAATTCACTATCTTTGTTTTATGGCTACAGCAGAACAAATAAAATCCTTATTGCAATCTCACTACAAGAATGATAGTGAGCGGTTTACGTCTATCGCTTTGCAAGTAGCTGCTCATGAAGCAAGGAAAGGAAATTTAACTATAGCTAAAGACATCAAATCTTTAGTGGATAAATCTAAATTAGGAGGATTTAAGGTAATAAAACTTAACAAAGATATTAGTGATTTAGTTTTAGTCTATTACCCTGAAGATAAGTTAAATGATTTGATCCTTTCTGATGATGTAAATAATAAACTCCAAAGAATACTGAAAGAATATAAGCAAAGAGATAAAATTCAAAAATTCGGATTAGAAAACAGAAGAAAAGTTCTTTTATCCGGTTTACCAGGCACAGGTAAAACTGTGACAGCTTCTGCCGTTGCTGGAGAATTAAGACTACCTTTATATGTTGTAATGATGGATAAGTTAATGACAAAATATATGGGCGAGACAGCGTTAAAACTTCGTCAGATTTTTGATATGATGATATCAAATAGAGGTGTGTATCTATTTGATGAGTTTGATGCGATAGGTGCAGAAAGAGCTAGAGATAATGAAGTTGGAGAAATGAGAAGAGTCCTAAATTCTTTTTTACAATTTATTGAACAAGATAAATCAGATAGTATAATATTTGGAGCTACAAACAATATAAAAATTATAGATTCTGCTTTATTTAGAAGGTTTGATGATATAATTCATTACTCAATACCAAACAAAGAAGAAATTAAAGAACTAATTACTCTAAAATTGTCAGAATTTTTAGCTAAATTTAGCTTTAACAAAGTAATCAATACTGCTGAAGGTTTAAGTCACTCTGAAATTACTAATGCCTGTAATGATGCTTTAAAAGAAGTTATACTAACCAATAAAAAGGTAATTAGCCAAAAATTGCTGATTCAAATGCTGAAAGATCGAAAGGCTAATTATTCGTAAGAATAATATTCATGACTGAAGATTTTAAACCGCATCTTTTCATTAAAAAAGCACACACTTCTCAAAAATATACGTTAATACCTAAACCAGCCGGATCTAATAAAATCCCTGATAGAAACAGGATTCAACATGGTAATTTGTTGTCAAATAAACTGCTGTCTATTTGGCAAGAATATCAAAATGATATTTCAACTAGAATAGATTTAGATCTACCAATAAGAAAAGGAGAATATGTGACTTTTTTAAGTTCTAAGGATAGTAAACTTCAGCTTAAATCACTTGATAGCAATAGAACCAGTGGGGCAGATTTATTGAATGTATCTATTGATAAAGAAACAAATCAACAAAAAGCTACGGTATACATTTCAGAAGATAAAAAAGATAGTTTATTAAATACTGTTCATGCCTACGTACATGAAAATTATATAGATAAAGGAATTGATTCTGGCAAACCAAAACATAATGAATTAATTGCCAAAATTGAAGATTTAAAAAAAGCTTCTATTGAAGATTTTTGGAACAGCCCCTATGAGTTTATGCCAAAATCAAAACCGGTATGGTGCGAGATATGGTTAAATGGAGGTTGTGAGTTGTTTGAAAACGTAAAAGTAGAACTTGCTACTATCTGTGATTTACTTAGTATTGAAATAGGTAAAGGCTTTGTTCTATTTCCTGAGAGAACTATTCTCGTTATCAAAGCAAATTTTGAGCAATTAAACGAATTACTTAAATCATTTGATTTTATTGCTGAATTAAGAAAACCACAAGAGTTAAATTCATTTTGGTTAAATCAAAGTGTTATTGAAAGGGAAGGATGGATAAAAAGTGCTCTTGAAAACACAACCTTTAATAAGACAAATAATTATATATCTATCTTAGATACAGGAGTAAATAGTGGTCATATATTAATAGCTCCAATTTTGGATGATGGTGATAGACTAACAGTAAATGAAGCTTGGGGGGTAAGTGATGTAGGGGGGCATGGAACTAGTATGGCGGGTGTTGCTATATACGCAGATTTAAATAAAACTTTAGAAAATCCCAATGGAGTTGAAATAAACCATCAACTTGAATCAATAAAAATAATACCTCCTCGGGGATGGAATGACGATGCTGAGTTGCCTTTTATAACACAGAACGCAGTAAATATAGCAATAATAAATAACCCTGAGATAAAACGAATTTATTGCTTCGCAAATACTGGAAAATATTTATTTGATTTTGGAAAACCCTCTAGTTGGTCTGCTACAATTGATAATTTAATCTTTGGTCAAGATAAAGCTGATAAAAAAGTATTTGTTATTAGCACTGGAAATGTTAGACAAAGTGATAATTATATAGATTACCCTGAGAATAATCTCAATTTACAAATCGAAAGCCCCGCACAAGCTTGGAACGCTATTTCTGTTGGGGCATATACTGAAAAGGTGCTGCCAGATAATAATACTTTGGCAGCCAATGGGGAGCTGTCTCCTTTTAGTCGTACCTCAAATGCTTGGGAAAATAACTGGCCTATAAAGCCTGATGTTGTGTTTGAAGGGGGGAATCTCATTAGGCTTGAAAATGGAGAAGTAGATTTTGACTACAACTTAGAAGTTCTCACAACTTCAAGTATGGCAAGTGTTAACAGGCTAACCACGATTAATGCAACAAGTGCAGCTACAGCCTTTGCAGTTAATTTTTTAGCAAAATTAAGACATGTTTATCCGAATGCATGGGAAGAAACGTTAAGAGCTTTAATGATTCATTCAGCTTCCTGGACAGATGCAATGAAAAAACAGTTAAAATTTAACGGAAAGAAAGACTCTATAATTCAAATGTTAAGAACATTTGGTTATGGAGCTCCAGACTTAGAAAAAGCAACTTTTTGTAAATCTCATTATCTTACTTTTGTTTCAGAGGAAGTTATTCAGCCTTATATAAAAGAAAAAAGTTCTAACCCTAAAACTAATGTAGCTCATTTCTATGAGTTTCCTTGGCCTCAGAATGTACTTAGTCAATTAGGAGATACAGATGTTACGATAAGAATTACTTTGTCATATTTCATTGAGCCTAACCCTGGTGAAAAAGGATATTCAACTAGCTATTCATACCAATCTGCAGCTTTAAAATTTGTGCTAATGCCTCCTAATGACACTCCAGATAATTTTATGTTAAGAATAAATAATGCCTCTAGGCAAGAACGAAAAGATAGTTTAGGTTTAGATAAAAAAGATAAACTGCCTGACGGTGAAATTGAGGATATTAAAAACTTAAAAGGTGTACTTGGAGTAGATAATGTCTTTAAAGGATCAATTCATAGTAATTATTGGAATGTTACAGCGGCTCAAGCTGCCAGCTGTAGATATATAGCAGTTCATCCAATGGCTTCTGGGTGGTGGAAAAATTTAAAAAAGCAACAAAAGTTTAATGAAAAACTTAGATATTCGTTAATTGTGTCTATTGAAACACCTGAGAATACTCAAGATATTTATACCGAAGTTGTAGAAAAAATAAGACTGCAAAATGTAATAAAAATTTAACAAATAGAAGGATTAATTATTGCTTATAAATAAAGAGCAACTCTATCATTATTATATAATTCTTTAGATAGAATCCATCTATCAGGAGGTGTTGAATTATTAGTCTGGACACTTTCAATACTTGTATTTTTTTATTTTATGGAATATTATGTACGGGAAGTAATCATGAGTTGTAAGGGTACAAAAAGGGGTACAAACATCTCTTTTTTTTAAATTTTATAATTATTAAAATGCTGACAGTGAAATTTTTATGTAAATAAAAATTACTGCAATAGACTTAGGATCTAGTGCCGCGAGGTGTGAGAGTTCGAGTCTCTCCGCCCGCACAACATAAGGATAAGCTTCTTGGAAACAGGGAGCTTTTTTTATTGCTATAAATTACGCGATTAACTGGAGAGACGAGAAGTTCATCCAGAGCGGAGTCGAAGGGAGTCTCTCCGCCCGCACTTTTTAAACTGTAAATTTACAGTCATAAAACCTCTCAGAAATGGGAGGTTTTTTGTTTGAGTAAAACATAGGTACAACATTTTGTTTTTTTTCAATTGGCAATTTAAAACTCTATTGCTTGCCTCGTTTTAACATCCTTCTCCTATTAAAACAATTTGGATGGATAATTGTATGTCCTGAAAAACGTTCTTTTTAAAAAACCAACCACTATGTTAATAAAAATTTAAATACGTTGTATATACAACATATATTTATATCTTTACCGAATGAAATATGCACTACAGCATTGTATCGGACTTAGATTAAGGCGTTTGTCCCGGATAGCCGACGGACATATCAGGAAGTTTTTGGGCGGCCATAAAATCACCGAGAATCAAATGACCATATTGTTCACTTTGCACGAGTTGGGTAAGGTAGAGCAAGGTAAGGTCGGGGAAGTACTTTATCTGGAGCGCTCTACAGTGAGCAGGAACATCAAACTTTTGGAAAAACAGAACCTCGTGTTACGAACTACAGATTATAGGCCAGAGGTTGAGCTGACTCCCGAAGGTATGGACTTGGTAAATGAAATTATACCCGAATGGGAAAAGGCCATGGATGTGCTTGTGGGAAATCTTGAGGATGAAGGAGTGGCCAGCCTGAAAAAATTGGAAAACAAAATGATATAAAAATTTAGGATATATGTTGTATATACAACATATATAGATATTAAATAGAGAGTTTTTAATCCCACCAAAGCGGACATCAGAATAATAGAATCATTATGAACACAAAAACATACCTACTAGCGACGATACTTTCATTTTCAAGTGTAATAGGCTTTTCGCAAGACACATTAGAAGCCTATGTAGAAGAGGGGTTGCTTAATAATAGGCAATATTTGAAAGAACGGCTCAATACGGATATTTCAAAGGAAGAAAACAAAATGGCCAAACGTCTTTTTTTACCAGATGTATCTTTCAACGCCAGCTATATCATCGCTGAAGGGGGAAGGACTATAGATATCCCTATTGGAGATTTATTCAATCCGGTCTACACGACCTTAAACCAATTAACGGCTTCTGAGCGATTCCCAACGGATTTGGCAAATGTAAATGAACAACTGTTGCCGAACAACTTCCACGAAACCAAAATACGTATCGTTCAGCCCATTTTGAATACGGATATCTATTATGGTCATAAGGCGAGTAAGGCGAACATTTCGGTGAATCAGGCCAGGGAAACAACCTATAAGAATCAACTGTCCTTCCAGATACGCAAGGCTTATTATGACCACCTGAAGCTTGTGGAACAGAAAGCCATCCTGGATAGCACACGTATTTTGTTAAAAGAATTGGTGCGCGTCAACGGAAAGTTCGTCAAATACGAGGTAGCTACCAAAGATGCACTATATAACGCTGAAGCACAGCTTTACCGCATTGATGCACAACTGGCAACGGTACAGAAGAATATTGCGCTGTCCCGTAATTTTTTCAATTTTCTATTGAACAAAGATTTAGAGGCTGAGATAATTATCGATGAGTCTATTGGATTTGAACGGGAGCGTTTCATCATTTCCGAATTAAAGAAAACGGCACTTACCAATCGAAGTGAACTCAAGGGCATTGAAAAAGGTATCGAAGCAAATGACTACGAAGTTAAGCGCAACAAAGGATTCCTTATCCCGGATATATCTGCCGCTGCTGAGTTCGGATATCAGGGGTTTGGATATGACTTTGACCAAAATCAGGATTATTATCTATTGAGCTTCAACCTTTCTTGGCCCATATTCCAAGGAGGCAGAAATAAATCAAAGGTGCGCAGGGCAAAACTGCGGAAAGAACAACTGGAAACCGATTATTCAGAGGTAGAGAACAGTATTCTTCTGGAAGCCTCAAAGGGATATTACCAGTATGAAGAATCTTTGGCCGTATACACCGCACAACTATCCCAACTAAAAAGTGCACAAGAAAATTTTAAGATTATAGAAGCAAAATACAGACAAAGCCAAGTTCTACTGGTCGAATTCAACGAAGTAAGAACACAATTGACCACCGCACAACTCAATGAATCCATTGCCCGCTTCAATATCAAAATAGCAAGGGCAAACCTAATAAGAATAACGCAAAATAATTTATAACGATGAGAAATATAGCTTTGACAATAATACTATCGATGACCGTCCTTTTTTTTGGTTGCAAGAAAGAATATGCCAAAGAAGAGACGACAAAAAAGAGGAACTACAAGAACGTGACAGTACAAAACTTGGAAAGCCTTAGGAATATACAGCCTGTTACTGCAACGGGTACGCTTCTATCCAAAGAGGAGATAACACTATCTTTTAAGATTGGAGGAATCGTGGCCAACCTGAATGTCGAGGAAGGCAATACCATAAAACAAGGACAACGTCTAGGTAGTATCAACCTTACCGAAATCAACGCACAGGTCGTAGGTGCGAAGAACGCCTATGATAAATCGGTGCGCGACCTTGAAAGGGCGACCAATCTATATCGTGATACTGTTGGCACATTGGAGCAAAAACAAAATGCAAAAACAGCTTCCGAAATCGCAAATTCAAACCTTCAGATTGCCCGATTTAATCAAAGGTACGCCATACTTAAAGCACCAATAACGGGCAAGGTCTTGAAAAAACTGGTGGAAAAAGGAGAGTTGGTTTCCGTTGGACAACCCATATATAAAATTGGAAGTTCAGAGACCAACGGTTCACAAATTGTACGACTTGGGCTTTCCGACAGGGATATTGTCAAAATTGCTTTGGGCGACGAAGCTAAGATTAATTTCGACGCTTTCACAAATGCTGAATTTATAGGCAAGGTTACAGAGATTTCTGAATCTTCAAACCCGAGAACAGGGCTTTTCGAAGTGGAGCTTACACTCAACACCTTCATACCAGAACTGAAAAATGGCTTCATAGGCAAAGTAGCCATTTATCCGTTAAACGCGTTTCCATCCATAAAAATTCCAATGGACGCTTTGGTAGAAGGCAACGAAAAGAAGGCTTCCATTTACTATACACAAGATGACCGAACCTTGACCCATGCAAGCGTCGAAGTTCTTGAAATCAAGGGAGATTACTTTACGGTGGCACTTTCCCAACTACCAAAAGATGCTAAAATAATAACGAGGGGCGCACCTTTCCTTAAAGTCAAGGATTCTATAAATATAATACAATGAGATGAGTTACAGTAATGAAGTGACAACTATTGAATTCTTCATTGGTGTATTACATCTAATCTAAAATCTCAACATATGAAACTACCATATTTAGCACTTAAAAACCACCTTTTTGTCTTGACCGTAGTATTCCTTTTAGTGTTTTTGGGTATCCGTTCCTTTAATACGATGCCGCGCTCGGAAGACCCCTTTCTATCCTTGCCGAATTATACCGTCGTCGTTGTTTATCCCGGTAACAGCCCTGAAGATATGGAAGAACTGGTCGTTGACCCTATAGAGGAAGTGGTCAAAGAATTGGACGATATTACAGAAATCAAAACAGAAATAGCAAACGGTCTGGCCGTTTTACGAATTGAAGCGGAATTTGGTATCGACTATGATGAGAAATACGATGACATTGTAGTGGAAATCAATAAAATTCGTGACGAACTTCCACAGGGTATCATAGAACTAAATGTGGAACAATTCAAACCTGCCGATAGGGTCGTGGTCAACCAATTTGCAATGGTATCTGAACGTGAACCCTATAATACACTATACGATTATGCCGAAGACCTGGAGGATGCTTTGGAAGCATCGGATTTTGTGAACAAGGTTGAGATAAAGGCGAATCCAAAGGAAGAAATCCGTATCAGTTTGGATTTTCAGAAAATGGCGACTTTAGGCATTCCTTTAAGACAGGTCATCGGCACTTTGCAAAGTAACAATGTCAATGTTCCCGGAGGCAATATCAAATCAGGCAATTTAGGATTTAACCTCAAATCGACAGGAAGCTATGATACGCTGGAGGACATTCGCAACACTGCCATACGTTCTGATGATGGTCAGATAGTTTATCTTAAAAATATAGCCGCCGTAGGGTATGACTATGAAGATTTGCGATGGATAGGTCGATTTAATGGAAAAAAAGCCATCTATGTTACCGTGACTCAGAAAAAGGGCGGCAATATCCTTAAGCTATCAGAAGAGCTTACGGCAATAACCGAAACATTTATCAATGAACTTCCACAGACAATTCGTCTGGAAACCGCTTTTGAACAGGCACCGGCAGTAATGCTTAGAATTAATGATTTCATTTCAAATCTGTTTCAAGGTATCTTGCTGGTAGGTATCATCATACTCCTATTTTTGGGATGGCGACCTGCCTTTGTTACTATGGTTGTTATACCACTTTCCATTTTAATCGCCGTTACCTTATTGGATTTTACCGATTACGCCCTTCAGCAAATTAGTATTGCCGCTTTGGTCATCGCCCTCGGACTTTTAGTGGATAATGGTATCGTGGTTATCGAAAATATCGTGCGATTCAAAAGAGATGGACATTCTTTGTTGGAGGCCGCGGCCAAAGGTACAGCTGAGGTGGGCTATGCCATAATAAGCTCTACGGTAACCACGGTTTTGGCCTTTGCCCCTTTAACATTATTGTCTAGCGGACCTGGGGAATTTCTGCGAAGTCTGCCTTTGACAGTAATATATGTGCTAACTGCTTCCTTAGCACTGGCATTGACTTTTACTCCTATTTTGGCCAGCAGATTCCTAAAAAAGGGAAAATCAACAAAGACACCTATGATTTCCAAAAAACTGGAATCCTTCGTCGAAAAGCGATACACTCCATTACTGCACTTTTCCCTTCGCAAGGGTTGGGTTGTCGTTACCGGTGGGTTTGTGGTACTGTTGTGCTCGCTTTTACTGTTTCCAAGTATAGGTGTGAGTTTTTTTCCGACGGCCGATAAACCGATGCTGCTTATCGATGTAGACCATCCCTATTCCAGTAATATTGAGCATACCGATAGAACCTTACGTTATATAGAATCGGTGTTGGATACGACCGATTTTGTATCGCACTATACGACCAATGCCGGACACGGAAATCCACAGGTCTACTATAATCGCATTCCAGAGGAATATAAAACGTACCACGGGGAAGTATTGGTGAATTTCGATGCGTGGAATCCAGCGTTGTTCTATAAAACCCTTGACCAGTTCCGAAGCGAATTTTCAGCCTATCCCGATGCACAGATTTCTTTTCGTGAACTTAAAAACGGTGCCCCCTTTGAAGCACCTATAGAAATATTGTTGATTGGGAAAGAACTAGATACTTTAAAGCGAATTTCCTACGATATAGAAAAAATCGTTGAAGAAGCGGAAGGCACATTGGATGTAGACAATCCCTTGGCTGTTGCAAAGACCGATATCAATATTAAAGTGAATCGTGACAAGGCATCCCTATTCAATGTATCTCTATTAGATTTGGACCAAACTATCAGGGCAAGCCTGAACGGGCTTAATATAGATAACATTCAAATTGACCAAGATGATGAAGATTATCCGGTAATCTTACGACTCCCGTTTGCCGATAAACCGACGTTAGAGGATTTTGACAAGGTATATGTAGCAAGTACAACGGGTACACAAATTCCACTGAGCCAATTGGCTAGCATTGAGTTTGAACAGGATTATGCAAAAATCAACCACTTCAATACACAACGGAACACGGCCATAACAGCCAACGTCATTGACCCTGATAATACGAAGGCATATACCGAAGCAATATTACCAAAGTTGGAAAGCTATGATTGGCCAAAAGGTTATAACTACCATATGGGTGGCGAATATGAGACACAAACAAAAAGTTTTGGGGATTTAGGGATTTTACTACTCACGGCTTTAATACTAATATTCGCGGTACTCGTACTACAATTTAGGTCAATTACACAGCCCTTGATTATTTTTTCGGCCATACCTCTGGCTATTAGTGGTTCTTTTATTGCGCTGTTCATATCAGGATGGTCATTCTCTTTCTTTGCTTTCGTAGGGTTTATAAGTCTCATCGGAATTGTTATTAATAATTCCATCATTCTAGTGGACTATACCAATCAGCTCATCATCGAAGGGCAGGATAAAACCAATGCCATTGAAATGGCCGCCAAAAGAAGGTTTACACCCATTGTTCTCACATCTCTTACTACGATTCTTGGTTTAATGCCCTTGACTTTTTCAGGTACTTCGCTTTGGTCGCCATTGGGGTGGACACTAATTGGAGGGATGATTTCATCAACACTATTGACATTATTGGTAGTACCGGTTTTATACAAATGGTTAACACCGGTAAAAAAGGAATTTGGCTAGTATGTATTGTTTAGAAATTACTTTTTTCCATAATATCGAAATATCCTTTTTCTCGAAGATACCCAGTTTAAAGTTTCAAAAGACAAACGGAATAGAATAGTCTATGATTACAAAGATGGAAATCATACAGATGAGTTGAATCTAGGTCAGTTTCAATCTATCGGAGGTCTAAAATCTTCCGCAAAAGATATGCTAAAGTTTTTGGGAAGACAACTAGGAATGTATACATCAGAAATTAATGAGGCAATAAAAAAGACTCAAAGAATTTATTTTGAAGATGATAAGAATATAATGGGATTAGGTTGACACATATTGAAGAGAAAAGAATCAGGAAAAACTATTTATTATCATAAAGGAGGAACGAATGGGTTTGTAAATTTTGCTGACTTTAATTTTGCTGACCAAATTGGTGTTGTGGTACTTATAAATGGAAGAAGGTATTTTAGTGGTTTGGGATTTAAATTATTAGATGATACTTATCCTTTACTTAAAGTAGAATGACACCTTTAATTGTAGTTAAATGTTAAAGACACTTATTTATGGAGCTTTATCTGGACCAATTTTTTAAAGAATGAAGGGGTGAAAAATGAAACAAGTTTAAAAAGGAGCTTCTTCCCGCAATTCTTTTTCGGTTACTTGCCATAGTCCATCTACTTTAACTAACTTAAATGTTTCAGGTTTCTCTTCATAAGAAGTAGTGAATTTTACCCAGGCTATATCGTCTACAACCATTTCTTGGATGAGTGTAAAGTTAGACGCTCCACTTTCTCCTGCAGTCATCAAGCCCTGAATGGATAGAAAAGCCTCATAGCTCTCAACAGTAGTGTTTTTTTTAAGGACACTGTTGTTTTTTTGATAAAAACTCTCAATCACAATTTGTGCTACCTCAGTATGTGGTAGTTGAGTTTTAGAGCAAGAAATTAAAGCAAGTGCCAAAGCAATAACAATTAAGTTTTTCATCAGATTTATAAGTTTGTACAGTTAGTTAGCTTGTTTAAAAGCTTAACAAAATCTTTTGTTCATACCCTCTTCAAGAGCAGCCATAACTTCTTTCAATACGTTCTCTTTATCATTCAAAAATCGTTCGTAAAATTCAGGAACTACTTCTGTTGTATCGTCAAATTTGAACCCCCAAACAAGCATTTCAAGTAATATGGGTACGGAGGCAATTCCCCTTTTTGTCAACCCATATTGTTTTCTTGTCTTAAGTTTTTCATATTTTTTGCTAACAATAATGTCTTTCTCTTCCAACATTTTCAACCTATCGGATAGCACATTTGTAGCGATACCTTCACCAGAATCCAAAAACTCATTGTAAAACTGAAAGCCCTTAAAGGCCAAGTCTCGCATAATCAATAATGTCCATTTATCTCCAAAGATGTCTAACGTCCTGCTAATAGGACAATTAGAGCGCTTTTCTATTTTTCTCATTTTGTTTACTTGTTTTTTGCAAGTATATTAATATATTTGCAACACTTGTTTTTTACAAGTAAGCGAATTTAACCATTTAAATTGAAATATTATGAATAACACAAACAAATCCTTAGAGGTAGTGCAATCTTTCTTTAATGCAATAAATGCAAGAGATATGGGAGAGGCTGCCAGTTATATGTCAGATAATCATGAATATACCGGACCCATGTTTTCTACCAACAATCCTCAAGATTATTTTAAGGCATTAGGTGCTTTTGAAATGGAATTTGCAGTAGAGACCCAAGATTTAATAGGGTATGAAAACTCTGTGACCCATGTATCTATATTAAAGGTTGTATCACCTGTGCAAGCAAACATTCCATGTTGCGAAGTATTTGATATTGAAAATGATAAAATAGTACGTCAGCGTTTCTTCTTTGATACCGCTTTATTTCCTAAACAATAAACTTAACCGGTATGAGACCAGTTAAACTTAATATACTAGGTGCGTGTAAACCTTTTATACTGGCAACCATTCTTTTTTCAATGTGTGCGGTTTCTTGTAAGAGTACAACAAAGGCAAATAATGAGAAGAATAAAACAGCAGAATCCTTAGAGGTTGTCAAAGGTTTTTTTGAAGCTATTAATTCAGGTGATATGCAAAAAGCTGCCAGTTATATGGCAGATAACCACCATTATACAGGTCCTATGTTTTCAACCAATAATCCAGAAGATTATTTCAAAGCTCTAGGCAAGTTTGAGATGGAGTTTGCAGTGGAAACCCAAGATTTAATAGGGTACGAAGGCTCTGTAACCCACATTTCAATTTTAAAAGTATTGTCTCCCGTACAAGCTACAATTCCTTGTTGTGAGGTCTTTGACATTGAAAACGGTAAAATAGTAAGGCAGCGCTTTTACTTTGATACCGCTTTGTTTCCAAGTCCTTAAAGAAGGGTAAACTTTAAAAAAGTCAAATTCGGTTAAAATTTTGATTGCATTCCATTAAAACCATTTAGAATCAAAAGTAATTTAGAGTTTAATTTTGAAGTTTTATTTAATTGAACTAAATCATTTTATCACAAAGCTTTAATCTGTTACTTTCAAAAAACGTCTCTTTATGTTTTAACCACCCAAATTAGTGTGCATGTTGTAATGACTATTAAAGCATTTACATATAATAAAATTTAACTAAAAATGACGAACACATTTAAGTGAGTAACCAAAATTGGATTACTATTATTTACTTCTTTATTATTGCTCTTTAACTGCTCAGAAGGCGAAGGGATTCAAAACCAAATGAGTGAAAAAGAAACATGAAACAAGGGTTTTTACTGGAAAATTTCGAGGATCGTTTTTTAAAGGAAAATTTAGAAATAAATTGGAGTGATCTTTTATTTAACCTTGATAATGAAACATTAATCTCATCGTATGAATTCAATACGATTCTTAATGCCAATAATTATGTTGAAATAGAATATAGTAAACTATTTTTTAAGTACAAACTTAAAGCTATAAGTCACAGAACAGAAGTAAACGGATTATTATAAGGCTTATACTTGGAATGGACTAAGAAAATGGGATGTAAATAATCAACTAGGGTTGAATATGAATTCTTTATATTATAACTATCAATCTATTGTACGTTAAAACTTAAATATATCATGCGATTAACTTTTATATTACTTTTCATTACAATATGTAGCTACTCTTGTGCTTCTAAAGAGTCCAAAGATGAAATTAAAGAAATTTACAATATTGCAATCGATGGTAATGTCAAAGCATTACCACCGCCTCCACCGCCTGAACCTGGCGATGATTCTGAAATGCCACAACAAATACTTGATTCGTTAAACGCTATTAAACTCAAAATTAAGGCATGTAAATCTATTGAGTTATTCAATCCAGAGTATTTCTTTGACCTATCAGAATATAAAGAATATATAGAGGCATTAGATCATTTATTTGCCAATACCAATGAATTGCTTAATATGGATAATTGGTATACTGAAAGAGGACATTCAATAGGTACTGTTAATTGTGAAGAGGTTGATAAAAAGGAACTATTCAAGAATTATGATGCTCTAGTTACTTTTTCAAATGTTGGTTTTAACTCTACCAAAGACAAGGCAGTTATGCTCATAATAGTAAGCTATTCTCATTATTTATCCGGGTCTCTGACTTTATTGTTGTTAGACAGATCAAACCCAGATGATGATTGGGAAATAAAACAAAAAGAGGTGATTTCTGTAGCATAATGGTTATGAGTGAATTGTGATGTGTGAAAAAAGTATATTACATATGTGTAATCGATTGACAGCCTCAATGATTCTATTTAACAGAAGTTTAGTTTAATATCCATACCAATACGAATATTTTTTGTAGGTTTTACTCGAAATAGCATGCAAGATATTTCTGTTGATAGCCTCCTTTAATTCAAACATATCATGCGATTACCTCTTATACTACTTTTCATTACAATATTTAGCAACTCCTGTGTCTCTAAAGAACCTAGCGACGGGATCAAAGAAATTTACAGCATGGCAATCGATGCTAATGTAATACCCTTACCGCTACCACCACCACCTGAACCTGGTGATGATTCAGGAATGCCACAACATGTAAGGGATTCGTTAAAGGCCATCAAACTAAACATTAAGGCTTGTAAATCGATTACATTATTCACTAAAGAGAGATTCTTTGACCTATCAAAGTATAAACAATATACGGAGGCATTAGATCATTTATTTGCCAATACTAATGAATTGCTTAATATGGATAATTGGTATACTGAAAGAGGGCATTCAATACGTACTGTTAATTGTGAAGAGGTTGATAAAAAGGAACTATTCAAGAATTATGATGCTCTAGTTACTTTTTCAAATGTTGGTTTTAACTCTACCAAAGACAAGGCAGTTATGCTCATAATAGTAAGCTATTCTCATTATTTATCCGGGTCTCTGACTTTATTGTTGTTAGAAAGATCAAACGATGACTGGGAAATAAAAGAAAAAGATGTGATTTCTATAGCTTAACTTTTAGGTAAATAATGAAGACCTCTCAAAACGTTATGGGGCTTCATTATTCCATCCAAAAATTCCTGCGCAACATCAAAGTAATTACTAATTCTTTCTTTTTTTTCTTCGATTTAAAAACGGGCAATTCTTTTTTAGACTGTATTGAGTTTAAATGTCTACAAGCATTTTAACTTCAAAAAGGTCTTTGTGATGCTCTTTTTTGTTTGCTCTAAATGTGACAATATAAAAAGAATTAGGCCTATAGAACAAGAGAACCTTAGAGCCCTTTTGAGTGACGTAATGCCAATGACATGTTAATTCCTGCACCGATATATTTTTTTAATTGTGACTTGTTGATTATATTTGTTTAAACAAATATTGTTTTGGGTAGACACATGGAGCTAAGTAAAATCGTAGATTTAGAACAAATAAAAAGGGATATAACACCTAGAGAGAAGGCAGTTGCCAATATCCAGGTTAGGGGTAATCGTTTTTTTTCCTTGTTTACCAAACATCTCAAACCCTACGGTATTAGTGAAGTACAATTTAATGTGCTTAAAATGTTAAATACGAAACACCCTGAACCCTTATCGGCAGGAGAAATTTCTAAACTTTTAATTAGTCAGGCATCCGATGTTACAAGAATTATAGATAGAATGCTAAAGAAAGGCTTGGTAAGTAGAGATGTACCACAGGAGAACAGGCGAATGATTCTTATCTCTTTAACAGACGAAGGATTGAAAAAAGTAGAGGAAACGAAGCATGTGGTTAAGGGTATTGTTGGGGCCACTCAAGTGTGGTCTGATGAGGAAGTCGATATATTAAATAAGCTATTGGATAAACTAGAATAAAAAAATTTTCCCTAATATTTGTTTAAACAAATATTGTTTAAACATTAAAATAATACTATGAAAGAAATTAAGAAGTATGTCATATTGATTATGATATTTATATGTTGTGTTAAAATAATGGCTCAAAACCCCCCTGTTCCGGTGGAAATATTTGGAGGGCACAGAGCGCTTTCTTATCAACATGTTATAAATAAAACAGTATTTAAAGAACGATTTAATTTTTTTAATATCACATCCTTTGATGCAGAATATAAAGAAGACCCGAGAAATGTTTACCTCATTTCAAGTATGTTTTCTTATAATATAGGCAAGGGCTTTTCTGCAGGAGTGGGAGGTGAGATACAAAGGCCAGGTGCTTTTGTATATGTTGGCGGGCAGTATGCGTATGCTACAGATCAATTGCTATTGGTTTTATTTCCTTCTGTAAATCTTAACGGACACAGGCAATATTCTCAATTTGCCATGTTAGAATACCGTCCCAAAATTAACGAAAATTACAAGGCATATATTAAAATGCAATTTCTCGTAACGACAGATTTTGATAATTACGATAGAGGGTATCAGCAGTTTAGACTGGGGCTACAAAGAGAAAATATTCAGTTCGGATTGGCAGCCAACTTCGACCAGTTTAACTCTAATGCCATAACAACTAACAATTTCGGTGTTTTTATAAGGACATTGTTTTTTTAACGAATAGGTATTTCAATACTTAAAAAATGGAGAAAACTATGCATGATCTAAATAAAAAAACGAAACATATATCTGAATTTGAGTTTATTGCCCTAATGGCCTTTTTAGCAGCTAATGTGGCGCTATCTATTGATGCCATATTACCTGGTCTTACAGATATTGGAATATCGTTAAGTGTTTCCGAAGCTTCAGATTTGTCCCTAATTATTTCTTCGGTATTTTTAGGTTTGGGAATTGGTGAATTGATCTTTGGAACACTTTCCGATAGTTACGGTAGAAAACCCATGGTATATTTAGGCGTTGCCATATTTATACTGGCCAGTATGATAAGTACCACAGCCACGAGCATAGAAATGATGCTCTTTGGCAGAGTGTTGCAAGGTATTGGGCTTTCAGCACCGCGAACAGTTAGTATGGCTATAATAAGAGATACCTATCAAGGCAATCAAATGGCTAGAATCATGTCTTTTATTTCGGCCATTTTTATTTTAATACCTATGGTTGCGCCATTACTAGGTCAATTCCTTTTAAGCATGTTTAATTGGCAAGCCATTTTTTATTTTCAGATCATCTTTGTGTTTGTAACGGTACTTTGGTTTAGGTACAGACAAAAGGAAACATTAACGGCTGAAGAACGCATAAAATTATCTAGAAAACTGTTTGTAAATGATCTGCGAGAATTTTTCAGGCATGAGCAAACTTTGGTTTATACCATAATAGCAGGCCTGATGGAAGGGGCTTTCATTCTTTATTTGAGCATTTCGAAACAAATTTTTCAAGATCAATACCATCTTGTAAAGGAGTTTCCCTATATGTTCGCAGTACTGTCTTTTGTTTTTGGAATAGCTACATTTTTTAATGGACGTTTAGTGGTCAAGTACGGCATGCATAATTTGGTCATTATATCATTATACTTTTTCTCTTTTACTGCATTGATCTATCTGCTTGTTTTTTATAATTCTGAAAACCCAGGAATCATGATATTAATGTCATTTCTTTTTTTACAGTTTTTATTTTTGGGATTTATTTTCGGCAATTTAAGCGCTTTAGCAATGCAACCTATTGGTCATATTGCAGGTATTGGCGCCGCAGTTTTTAGTTTTGTTTCGATGGTCTTAGGTGTTGCTATAGCAAACTTTTTTGGGGAATTTGTTTCAACAACAGTACTTCCCTTGTTTTTAGCTTTTTCTGCAACTGGCTTAGTCGCTTTAACCCTGTTGAATCTTGTCATTTTAAGGAAGCAGAAATCGAAGGAATTTCAGTTATAAGATATAAATAGCATTATTATGGATTTAAATCGTCGTTAAATGTTGTAGTTTTTAGTTCTATAGACAAGCCTTCCTCGTTTTCATTAAGAGATAAAGGAAGTCCTTTTAAATGCGTATTCATAAAGTCCAAAATGGTACGGTTACGGTAATTACTCAGGGCTTTCGCATCGACATTTCCAGAGGCCTTAAACCATTTAAAAATAGGAAAGAGGTACGTCATGTCATGAAAATCTATATGTTCCGTATCTTTTATTGTAATATCAATAAACTGGTGGTGTGTATGTTTTAAAAGATGGTCGTTTGCTCCACGGGTCAATGCTTTATTGAAAGAAAGAAAAGGTATGGCTAGATGTTCTTTTTGTCCCGCTCCATAATGAATACCGTCTAAATTAATTCCAGCTGTACAGCTCAGGCCTAAACTTGTTTCAATGGCTACAGCTCCCCCTAAAGAATAACCAATAATACCTGTTTTATTGAAGTCTATATGCTTTTCTATATTTTTCAGATTGGATTTACGATGTAATATCGTGGCTAGATTATTCAGAATATAACGGGCATCTTTTGTTCTATTAGCAACAAGGTAGTTCATTTTTTCACTTGATAATGCATAGTCTCGCATAAGGTTTGCAACGTCAATTCTTGTTTTTGCTTGTTTTAATAATTTCAATAGTTCTTTTTCACTTATAGGTTGACTAAAATTTAAAGAATCACTTTTAGACGCTTTAAAATGTTCTTGATAGCTATTGGCTACAACAACATAACCATGACTTGCTAATTCTTCCATAAGAAGTGTATTTTCCGAAGTAAAAGAAACCAGGCCATGTTGATATAAAATTATCGGGAATTTGTCTTGTGATGGTGCCAGGGGAGCAGCATGAAAAGCATGGGTCTTAATGCCTCTTAAAAACGATGTGAAGAAAGCTAATGTTTTTAGGTGTTTACTCTCCTTTTCATAAAGTTGTTGCCATAAGGTTCTTTGAGTACATTGTTTTACATCGACTTTAGAATCTACTGGATACCATATTTGGAGGTATTGGTCTCTATTTTGCCCTTCGATAACAATGTCTTTGAAAAATGCCGAACCTACCTGGTACTTGCCTGTGGGTTTTGGCAGTGTCGTGATTGGAATTCCAAAAATTAGTAGTAAACTAATACCAATGAATAGACTACCAAAGGAGAATCCAGTAATTTGCCAGACCAAATTGGCTTTTATATTGAAAATATAAAATAGTACTAGGGACACAAAAACAAGAAAGCCCAAGATAATGTGCCATCTGGGTATTTCAATAAAGTAGTAAAGTATGCCTACAATAATCGTAGTAACTAAATACGGTAGTACATCTTGTCTTGTAAAACAAAATAGGGTTAAACAAATAAAAACACCAAATAGGGTTGTAAGTTCTAGGTATTGCAGATTAAGGGGTCTCATTCTTTTTTATTTTTTCTTCCCACTTTCTTTTTAATAAAGGCATTTCTTCTTCCAGAAATTTATAGTATTCCAAAACCTCAGATAGGTATTTGTAATTATGACTATGCTCGTCGACAACAAGGGTTATACCTCTTTCATAGATTTGTTTAAACTCAGCGATAGATTTCACCTTCGCCTCTAAAATGTTGTTTAAACTGGTAAAGACGACTTTGTAATACGATTTTCTATCTCCAGAAATCATGTGTTTTTCAATTAAACTTTGTCTTAGGAGTAGGTTGATGTTTCCACTAATAGAACCCTTACTGGCTTTTAGAGCTTCCTGGAGGTTTTCAAAAGATGTATTCTTAGTGCTGGCAGACATTAAGTAGCCTAAAATCCGTCCGGCCATTTTGGGCAGCCCATATTTTTCGTAAAGAAGCCCGACATCTTCTATATATTTTTCTTTTGGTGTCATAGTGTTTAGATATGATGAAAAGCAAAAGTACAATAAGTTCATTATGTAATGAACTTTATGATGAAAATTATAAAACTATATCAATATATTGAAAAGGCCTATTTGCCAGAAGCTTTTCTTCTTATCGTACTTAAAAACTCTGGAGTAACACCTATATACGAGGCTATTTGAATATTTGAGATACGATTGGATAAACTAGGATATTTTTTTAAAAAATACAGGTAACGCTCCTGTGCTGTTGAACTAATGGTTTGAAGTATCCTTTTTTGTTGTTCAATGAATGAATTTTCAATTATAATTCGAATGTTTCTATCAAACAGGGAGGAGTGGTCAAACAAATGAAAGACATCATTTTTTTTTATTTGTAAGAGGTGAGATGACTCTAAGGCCTCAATGTTTAAATCACTAGGTTCTTGATTGTAAAAACTTCCATAATCTGCTATCCAATTATTTTCAACAGCAAATTGAAGATTGTGTTGGTTTCCTTTTGAATCCACTTTATACATTTTTAAACACCCCTTAACAACAAATGTAAAATGGTTACATTCCAAACCTTGCTCTAATATATATTCCTTACGCTTCAGTTTTTTTTCTATAGTACGATCATTTAGTATGTTAATGGCCAAATCATCTAATGGCCAGTAATTTGAAAAGTATTCAATAATCGGAGCAATAGTCATTGTTCTTATTCATTTTTATAATTAAAGATCAGAAAGATAAATATTAAATATGTACAGAGGAAATCATAGTATTTATTGTAAAACCTTAAAATGGTTTCAGTTTTACCTAAGGCTATTGCTATAATTTTAAGGTTTTTTGTGCTTTAAGAAATAAAAAAGATTTCAATTATTAGGGTAAACCAAGATCCTGTCTATAAAAGTAATAAATCTAAAACAAATAAACTTTTTAGTCATTTAAACCGTATATAGAAATTCTATATAAGACGCTTTGTGTTTGTTTTTTCAAAAGAAAAAGCAAAAGGCAAGCATTTTTTATAGTTAACGAATATATTAACTTAACCCCCCCCCAAATTATGAGAAAATTTTTTACTGGTTACTTAACAGTATTTTTATTACTACTGTTAACAAGTACAATTACAGCCCAAAACCTACCCCTCGATGCTCAGGGCTGGACTGTTTTTACCCCAAGTACAGATACCCGAATTATTTATGTAAGCAGCTCAGATGGTAATGATGCTTCTGCAGAAACGTATACCTCAGCTCAGGTAAACGATCCTTTTAATCCTCCTGCCAGTATTAAGGCCTACAAGACAGTTGCAGAGGCAAGAAAGCAGTTGCGAGATAACCATCCCGATTGGATATTGTTTAAACGAGGCGATGTTTGGTACGAACAATTGATAACAAATTTTAAACATTCAGGGAGATCGGCAGATAAACCCATGTTGTTTGGTGCTTATGGTAATATAAGTCTTGACCGACCTACATTTAAAACGGGAGAAGCTAGTCTCCTTACAACAGCCGCTACTAGCCCATCAACAAGTGGCAACAATTTCTCGAATTTCGTGGCTTTTGTAAGTCTACATGGCTATGCACATGAGAGAAATCCTGACGACCCTGAATATACAGGATCGAAAAATACGGGATCTTTTGGCTGTAATTGGGTACGTAGATCCAATAGCATTTTATTTGAAGATATGAAATTTGATTTTTATTCAACTAATCTGACATTTCAAGCATCTTGGGCCACAAATGAATTAGTAATAAAAAACCTGACCATTCGTCGCTGCGTGATAACCGATGCCTATATGGAAGGAGCTCACAGACAAGGTCTATATATAAATGATAGCGAGCATGTTTTAATTGAAGAAAATGTATTCGACTATAATGGTTGGCGAGAAGGTATGTCTCATACACTACACGAAAGACAACTTGGGCATAATATTTATGCACAATATCAAAATGGACCAGGAACTTTTACTATACAGAATAACATTTTTACACGAGCATCCAGTCATGGAGTACAATTTCGTTGTGGAGGAATTCTGAATGGAAATTATTTTGCTAGAAATCCATTACATTCTTTTAATAGGGGTGATTTTTTTCCTTGTATTAATAATGATAATGTATATCAAGAAAATGTTGATATTGTTGGGACAAATGGCGAGACTCCTCGTGGATTGGCTTTAGAGCTTTTTGATTTGCATCCTGATTATAACCATGAATGTAAAAGGAATATTATATCAAATGATATGAGCGGTGTATATAATTCATTTGCTATAAGGGTATCCGATTATTCTGCTGCAATTATGGGGCAACCAGAAACAAATTATAAGGAAGATTGGCCTTCTTATGCTTATAATCTTACTATAGAAGATAATATAGTATATAACCATAGAAGAGGGATATATATTCTATCTGATAGTGCAGAAGATATAACGGTAAAAAATAATATTATTCAAAATCCTGATTTTGATAATACAGTCATGGAGGAAATTTCTAGTGGTAATCATACCAATATGATATTTTCTGGGAATAAATATTATTCTGGAGCAGTAGCGAACAAACTTTTTAAACAGGATGGAACATCCATGAGCTTTAGTCAGTGGTCAAGTGCTACAGGAGATTCAGGTTCAAAAGTGGAACAGTTAGCTTTTCCTAATCCAGGTAGGACTTCTGCAGATTATGCTGCATCATTAGGTTTTAATCGTAGTTTTGATGCTTTTATTACAGAAGCACGTAAACAAAGAAAAGGATATTGGCGTACAGCATTTACTTCGTTGGCAATCAATAATTATATCCGTGAAGGCTATGGTTTAGATATTTTAAGTTCAGACCCAATTCCAGAAATTGAAAGCAATAAACTAAAAATGTATCCAAACCCAGTTTCAATTGATAACGTTCTTACTATTTCTTCAGATAATGTAGCTAATAGCACCATACGTATTATAGATTTAAAAGGAACCATGGTATATTCTAAAAAATCTGAAACACGTAATCTAAGTATTGATGTAAGCAAAATATTAAAACCAGGTTTTTATATTGTTTCGGTAACAACCCCAGAATCTAAAGTTTATAATAGCAAACTAATTGTTAAATAAATTATACCCCTTATACTTGAATTATGAATAAATTTTTCACTAATAATTACCTAACGGTACTTTTATTATTTGTACTAACATTTTCAGTTTCGGCCCAAATTCCTGTGACGGGGATTGAATTTAATGTACACCAAACCAATGTAACTATAGCATCGCAAGAGTCTTTTGAGTTGCTTCCTATGATCTCACCAGATAATGCGACAAATAAATCTGTGACATGGTCTTCTAATAATCCTTCTGTAGCTACAGTTAATAATAGTGGTTTGGTTACTGCCGTATCAGTTGGAACAGCTATTATTACGGCAATTACAGTTGATGGGAACTTTGTTGCTGCCAGTAATCTTACGGTTACAGCGGCGAATAACAATATTTCATTCAGAGACATTGTTTATAAAAGAACGAATAATGTAGATGTTAGTTTAAGAGTCCATTATCCTGGTAGTTGGCAGGCAAGTGATAGTCGTCCTGTAATGTTATTATTTCATGGTGGTAGCTGGGTTACAGGTAACAGGTTTCAGATGTACAAATGGGCCAAATATTTTGCAGAACGAGGTATAGTGGCTATTTCAGCCTCATATACTTATGGAACTGTTTCTAGCTGTGTTATTGATACGCGAAGTGCTATGAGATGGGTAAAAGCAAATGCATCTGCATTGGGTATAGATCCTAATAAGGTTATTGCAGGTGGGTCGTCGGCAGGCGCGCACCTTGCAGGCAGTTTGTATTCTATAAATGGAATGAATGACCCGAACGATGATCTTTCAATTTCAACAAAACCAGCAATGTTAGTGTTTTGGGATCCTGCTATAAACCTAAGTAAGTCTCATATGAATGGTTTGGTAACAAGATGGGGACAAACAGTGGCAAATGGAGCACAATTTTATAGTAATGGAATTGACCAAAACACACCTCCTACCATTTATTTCTGTGGAACAGAAGATGAGCGAAGTAATTTTGCACATATGTCAAGACAGCTTTCAGTTCCACATGACATGGAATCGGAGTTTTGGGTAGGAAAAGAAGGTAGGCATGGATTTGCAGATGAAGCAGATTTTTTCGACCCTATTGCTTATCGCTTAGAAAAGTTTTTAATTAAGCATGGCATGTTAACAGGAGTTCCTGCAAACACAGTAGAAGTACCTGAATTGTATGAACACTTTATTGCAGGTGAAAAAACAGACTTAATTCAACCTATATCTGTAGTTTATTCGACAGCAGAAACAGGTGCATCTCCAGCAGCAAATGTTATAAACGGAAAAGGCTTTTCGAATAATCCTGCTATTCAAAAAACAAGTCATAGCAACGAAGAATCTGATATGTGGAAATCTAATGCAGGAGTAACTGCGGAAATAGCCTTTGATTTAGGAACGCATCATGATTTATCAGAAATTCACCTTTGGAATTGGAGCGATGCAACGCCATCACTTCGCTATGGTGTTAAAAAAATTGAAGTCTTGGTGTCGTCAGATAATGATTATTCTACTGCAAACTTTACTATTGCCGATTCTATTGTCGTTTTTAGAAGTGGTAGTTATGCACAAAACTATAAAATTAAAGAACCTAACGTTAGGTTAGTTAAACTTAATATATTTAAAAGTCAGGCGTCTGGAACTTCTATAGGAGCTGTTGGTTTTGCCGAGGTTCGTTTTTCTACTGAAGAAGATGCGCTCTCTGTACCAGAAATTGGAAATAACAAGTTGAAAATGTATCCAAATCCAGTTTTAAATAGTGAAATTCTTAATATTACTTTAGATAATGTAGCCAATAGTACCATACATATTATAGATTTAAAAGGGGCTATTGTATACTCTGAAAAACCTAAAACGAGGGATGTAAGTATTGATGTAAACAAAATATTAAAACCTGGTTTTTATATTGTTTCTGTAACGACCTCTGGAACTAAAGTTTCCAATAGCAAACTCATAGTTAGATAAATTATAGAATTCTCTGTTTAAGAGAAAAAAGGTTTATTGGGTTTTGTTTAGAATTTTTGATTTAAAATGAAAAGTCTAAATGAAGCCCAATTAGCTTTATTGACAGGATGTCCGCCACTCAAATTAAAATAAGGCTTCCCATCTAGTTATTAAGGGGTATACGGGGACTAAAAGTAATAGGAACTACTTTTTGTTTGCCTAAATCTTGCCATGATTATACTTTTATTCTTGAGTCAAAATCACCTAAACAATTCATGAGATAAAACAAAAAGATTACCAGTAGAAACGATAGAAATCAATCTGACTGGCAATCTCTTTATTTATGTATAGCGCAGGAGATACTTATGTGTTATTCTCCAAAACCTTCTCTAATCCACCTGTTAATATACGGAGCCGTTAAATTGGCATTCCAGTTGCTGCGGGATTGTTCGTATAGTACATTGATAAGATCGTCTATAGAGTTTCCTTTGCCCAGCGTGCTTAAATAACCTCCAACATCTCTTGTAGGTTCAGACCATATGGAAAGATCGAAAGTCTCTGCATCGCTTTCGAAGTTAGAACGCCAGTTTTCAAGACTTATAGATGATTCGTTACCATAAAACCAGGTAGCATCATTACTGGTACTCAGGTAGTAGTTTTTAGAAAAACTATACCCCGCATCACCATTATAACTAACAATGGCTGTATTTCCCGAATCGTAAATGTAATTACCAGAAATGGTCATATTACTTGCTTTACCACCATTTTCCACTTTAAAGAGCTCTAATTTAGTCCTTGGTTTACCTGTAAGTCCGTATACAATATTATTGGTTACTTTTACATTACTCGATTCGGTTTCAGTATTTAAGCGTATTGCAAAAAGATTAGTGATTTCTTCGTCCTTTTGATGCAAAAATAGGTTATTCTTTACTTCACCACCATTCCAGTCTTTAATATCCACGCCCCAGGATAATGTGCGGTTAGTGGGTTTGCTTCTTCCTATATTAGAAAAAATATTATCGCTAATCATGATATTTTGAAACCTAAGAGCGCCTGTTGCATTTCCTCCAATACTAATACCAATTTCTCCATCGACATATAAATTATCTATTAGAGCAACATCACGTGAAGAATTCATACCTTCGTTCGCTGTCCATTTAGTACCAATAGATGCAGCACGTAAAAAGATATTACCATAGAATAATATGCCTTTAGCATTGGCAAAATAGGTGTTGTGGTTAAAAAAGGTCGCTTGCCCATTATCTGCGGACATACCTGCCGTAGTTCTTTGCGTTCTCCAACCATTATGGTCAAAAATGTTACCTTCTAGTAAAATAGTTGTTCCATTGCTTTCACCAGAACCGTTGTAAAAGAGTCCCTGGCTATGCGATTTGTTGTTATAATTTCTGGAAAAGATATTGCGTCTTAGTACTATTTTTTCCATAGGTACCCTGCCTTCATCAACAATTCCAGTAATAACATTTCCTTTGTAGCAGCGGAAAAAACAGTCTTCAATAAGGACATTTAATACAGGTTTACCATGACCATTATAAAAGTTAAATCCAGGACCTCCGGGATCAAAAGATTCGAGGTAAGGGCCTTCATCATCTCGCGTATGTGCCCAGAATTTTATTCCAGAAACGATAACATTGGTTATTTGTAAATTGGTAATTCCAGAGCCAAAACCCGTGCGAAGTTCAGGACGTTTTCCTTCACCGTAAGAGGCATAGATGCTTCGAGCTTCATCGGATTTTCCGTGAGTTAATTTTAAAGATTCGTTCCATACACCACCAGCAGCAAGTAGCAAGATGTCTGCCTCATTATCTCGCATATTGTTCTGGGCAGCAGCAATCGTTGCAAAAGGCTTAATGGTATTGTTGGGAGTAAAGGGGGCGGTGCCAATTTCGGGATCATTGACAGCATATACTTTTCCAGTATTATCATCACCCGTATTATTATCTACATACACAATTCTACTATCGTCTTGTGCTTTTAACATCGTGAAACCTTGAGCGTCTTGTTGAGGTAGGTCAAAGTCACTAATGTTTAAAAATGAGGTAATTTGTTTTGGCGGATCTGAATTCTGATTAGGATCTGGCGAGGGAGAATCATCTGCATCAGATGAACAATTGAAAAGTGTTAAGACGGAAATGCCTAACATAATTGATTTTAAAAAGTAGCTTTTAACATACTTCATAAGTTAAGTTTTTTGGGTTAGTAATTTAAAATAACGTTCTTAAATACGTATTACTTACGAACATTACTTGTCTTTTGGATGTGATAAATGGGTGATTGTTAAGTTTTTATTTAAAATGAAGTGTTTTTAGGTCTTTTTTTGTTAATTTTTTTTGGTATCAGTAAAGTATATCGTAAAAAACTATGTCGAACAAATTCGGACGCTTTTCAGCTTAACATTGGAGGGTTTAGTGCTGTTTTTAATTGTTGAATTTTTCATGCATGGATGGCTTAATGAAACTTGAATCGTTTTTATTTTTTTTGATATCAGTTTTTACAGTAAATAACCTAGAGTATAACCTTAGGTATAGCAGGAGCGGGGATAAAAAAAGAGGCCGAATTAACAATTCGGCCTCTAAATGACTATACTTTAATTAAAATACGAAACTATAATCCAGGGGAATCTGGTATAACTTGCTCTGCATCTGTAAAATATGGTCCATCCCACTCCGCAGGAAGCTGGTGAACACTGTTACTTAATTTAAGTTTGTATTCTCCAATACTAGTATTACCTCTTTCAGTAAGTCTAATTCCACCCAGAATAACCTGAATATTATATTGAGAAGCAAAGTTGTTATTCTCTACAATAACGTCCTGTACCCCTTGTTGTTTATTGCCATTTTCAGGGCAAACTGTCATAGCCCATCCATTAGGTTGAGGTTCTCCATTACCCATGGTGTTATTAGCTACCACAACCCATCTAGTTGCACTAGACAAGCTATTTTTAACTAATCTCTCATTTTCATTTCTGGCAATACCTTCTGCATGTATTTTTATATTGTGTTTGGTACGAGCCGCTCTGTATAATAAATTATGAGCGATAAAAGCTTTTACTAAATAAGCTGTTCTAATATTATGCTCTCTAGGGTCGGACATCTCAACGCCTAATATATTAAGCCCTCGGGATAATACCCATGCTCCAACACCTCTGGATTCGTAAATAAAGATGTTTTCAGGCCATATAAGATCTTCATTTCCTTTATCTACTACCCAATGCTTAACAGAGCTTCCAATGCTAATACCGCCATTAGAACCTCTAATAACATAAACATCTTCAGATGAGTTAGGAACGGTAACACGTTCGGCGTTTAAATCTAATATAACCACTCCCTTAGACCAATTTGAAGTAGCTGTTCCTCGGTCTACGTTAACTTGTTTAACGATGGGATCGGCACCAGAACCAATTTTTCCAACTTGTATATTTTCATTTTCATAGATACGAATATCTCCAAAAGAAGAAAAATCTTGTCCAGCCATGAGTAAGTAACGTTTTCCAGATTCCCACTGCGGCCAACTGGTTTGGTTTGTTAGTAATTGAGCTCCAGATGGCGAACCACTAGTGTTAGTCGTCTTACTAATTACTACGGTATTTTCACCGCTGTAAACCGTATCAGGGTCTGTAACAGTAATAACAACAGATTTGTCATCAAAATTACCCGCACTATCTTGGGCTCTTACTCGAACGGTATATGTTCCTGGCTTTTCGAATACGTGAGCAGAAATTGGGCCCCCGACTTGAGAGTTTTTAGATTTACCACTGTGCTTCCATGTTCCACTAGTAGGATCATCGAAGGAAAAATGATAACCAAGTTCTCTAAAAGTATCCAGGTCACTATCGTCATGAGTGGTACCTATGGCATCGAATTGTACGGCTAATGGAGCTGGACCAGTAAGTCTACTAGCTTTCAATTTTGCTGAAACTTTGGTATTCTCTGTAGGAGGGTCATTACCTGGAGGGTCTTCTCCAGTAGGATCGTCTATAACAGGATCATCAGTAACACACGCCGTAAGGAATGTAATAAATAAGAACGCAGTAATCTTTGCTGCTTTTTTAATTGTGTTTAATTTCATTTTAATTTGAGATTTGGGTTAATTGAATATGCTTAACGTAATTTGTATTGGCATATTATAATAAAATTCACTTTTTAATTGTTTTAACAATACTTGTTTAGACAAATATAATGGAATGTTTTAAATTTCAGTAAATTATATAAATTTTGAAAATTTAGCAGGAATGCTGTTTATCGATTTGATTAAATTATGGTATGCATAAAATACCTATATAAGAGTATTTTTTTACTTAAATAAACTTTTGTTCTCAGATTCACGTATATTTTATTTTAATTCGCTCTTATAGTGTACGTAACATGTTTTTTTTGTGAGTTTTATCTTGGTTAAAGAAGGTGAAAACTCAAATTAATAGCAGCTTATTGTAAATAAAAAAGCATGGGGCATCACGTAATGAGAAAATAAATTTACTTAACCTATTTACCCCAAATTATGAACAAATTTTTTACTAAATACCTAGCGGTATTTTTATTACTTGTATCAACATCTGTTGCTTCGGCACAAAATCTACCTCTTGATGCTCAAGGTTGGACAATTTTTACACCAAGTGCAGATAGTCGAATTATTTATGTAAGTAGCACCGATGGTAACGATGCTACTGCTATCAACTATTCCGTCTCTCAGGTAAGCGATCCTTTTAACCCTAACAGTAGTATTCGTCCATATAAAACGGTAGCCCAGGCGAGGAGGCAATTACGCGACAATTACCCGGATTGGATTTTATTCAAACGCGGTGATGTTTGGTACGAACCTATTGCGATTGAGTTTAAGCTTTCGGGACAATCTGCCGATAAACCTATGTTATTTGGAGCTTACGGTGATTTAAGCCAGGATAGACCAACCTTTAAAACAGGAGAATCGCTTTGTGTTTCTGCGTCTAATAATGGTGGAGGCAGTGGCGTCTCAAATTATTTAGCTTTTGTGAGCTTACACGCCTATGCTAATGAAAGAAACCCAGACGATCCAGAATATAAAGGAGCCATAGATAGTGGTCAAAAAGGCTTTAGTTGGGTGCGCCGTTCCAATGGAATTTTATTGGAAGATATGAAGTTTGATTTTTATGCCACTAACATGAGTTTTCAAGCAACTTGGGCTCCAGGACGAGATGCGGTTATAAAAAACTTAACCATTCGTCGTTGTATTCTAACAGATGCTTACCGAGCAGATTCACATAGACAGGGTTTGTTTGTTAACCGTTGTGAGAATGTTTTAATTGAAGAAAATGTATTCGATTATAATGGTTGGCGAGAAGGCGTACGGAATTCACCACGAGAGCGACAACTTGGACATAATGTTTATGTTCAATATGAAAATGGATCAGGTACTGTTAACGTGCTTAACAATATTGTTACACGAGGGTCTAGTCATGGTGTACAATTACGCTCTGGAGGAATGCTGAATGGAAACTATTTTGCTAGAAACCCATTACATTCTTTTAATAGAGGTGATTTTTTTGCATGTATTAATAATGACAATGTTTATCAGGAAAGTGTAGATATTGTTGGATCGAATTTTACAAATAGACGCGGTTTGGCCTTAGAACTTTTCGATTTACATCCTGACTATAGTCATGAATGTAAAAGAAATATTATTTCAGATGACCTTAGCGGTACAACGAATTCTTTTGCAATACGGGTATCAGATTTTTCGGCTGCAACTATGGGAGAGCTAGAAACAGATTACAAACAAGATTGGCCGTCTTACGCTTTTAACCTAACTATTGAAGATAATATTGTGTATAATCATAGAAGAGGACTGCATTTTTTATCTGATAGAGCAGGAGATATAACGATAAAAAATAATATGATTCAAAACCCTGGTTTTGATAATATCGTTATGGAAGAAAGCTCAAGTAGAAACCATACAAATACGACGTTTACCGGGAATAAATATTATTCTGCCGCTGCGACAGACAATCAGTTTAGACATGATAGAGATTATATAAGCTATAATCAATGGTCTACTGCTACAGGTGATAATTCATCAGTAGAACAGGTTAATTTCCCTAATCCTGGTAGAACTTCTGCAGATTATGCCGCTTCCTTAGGGTTTGGTAATAGTTTTGAAGCCTTTATTACAGAAGCGCGTAAGCAACGAAAAGGGTATTGGCGTCCAGAATTTACGTCGTTTGCGATCAATAATTATATCCGTGAGGGATATGGTTTAAGGGGGTTGTTAAGTTCAGAACCTATAGCTGACATTGACAGCAATAAACCAAAGATGTTTCCTAACCCGGTTTCAACGTATCAAGCTCTTAATGTGTCTTCAGAATATTTAATTAACGGTACCTTGCGTATTATAGATTTAAAGGGAGCAGTCGTTTTTTCTGAAACATCTAAAAGCAAAGATATGACAGTTGATGTAGGCAAAGCGTTAAAACCTGGTTTTTATGTTGTTTCCATAACCACTGCAGATGCTAAATCGTATAATACGAAGCTTGTCGTTAAATAAGATTTTAGTCAACGAATATATGATTTAAAAATCGACATCATGAAGATCTATAACGGTCTTTCTTTTAGGTGTCGTTATAATTAAAAGTAAAAAGCTTCTCTATTTTTAGAGAGGCTTTTTTTCGTCTTATTCGGTATGGTTTGTCGTCATTATTTGCGACAAAAGAACGATTTAACAAATATGTTACTAGTTGTTATTAAATAATTCAATTTTAATAAGACCTAACAGGTTAAAGATTATATATTTGCAAAGTGAAATTTTTCACTGTTTAAAAAAAGAAATTTTCAGATAAATAAGAGTATTTTACTTAATTAATTCTTTGAAAATCAAGTACAAAACGAAGTATTAATAAAGGCTTATTAAGCTTAAACCATATTTAAAATGAATAAAAAGATTGATCAGCAGGCGGCAGATAATATTAGAGCATTAGCTGTGGCGATGGTAGAAAAGGCGAAATCAGGACATCCAGGAGGACCTATGGGAGGTGCAGACTTTATGCATATTTTATATTCTGAGTTCTTTAATTACGATCCTTCAGATATGGCCTGGCCATTTAGAGATCGATTTTTTATGGATGCTGGTCACTTGTCTACTTTAATGTATGCTCAGTACTACCTTTTAGGAAATTATGAAAAGAAAGACATAGAGAACTTCAGACAATGGGAGTCTATTACTCCTGGTCACCCTGAGGTTGATGTAGAAAGAGGTATTGAAAACACATCGGGGCCTTTAGGACAAGGACATACTATGGGTGTGGGAGCTGCGATTGCTGCTAAATTTTTAGAGGCTAGATTTGGAGATTGGATAAATCATAAAATATATGGTTTTATTTCAGATGGTGGTATTCAGGAGGAGATTTCTCAAGGAGCTGGTAGAATTGCAGGTCATTTAGGATTAAGCAACTTTATCATGTTCTTCGATTCAAATGATATTCAGTTATCAACATCTACAGATGAAGTAACAACAGAAGATACAGCCATGAAATACGAATCATGGGGATGGAAGGTTGTGACTATTGATGGACATGACCATGATGAAATAAGAAAAGCGTTAACCGATGCTAATAATGAAACTGAAAAACCAACTTTAATAATAGGTAAAACTATTATGGGGAAAGGTTGTGTAGCTGCAGATGGTAGCATGTTCGAAGGTTACTGTGAGTTACATGGACAACCGATTGGAAATACGGGAGCAGATTACGAAAAAACCTTATTAAATTTAGGTGCAAGTATTGAAAATCCATTCGATAAATACGAAGATGTTAGTGCGTTCTACGACACTTTAATAAAAGAAAAAACGGCTCAGGCCGCTCAAAAGAAAGTAGAAATTGAAGCTTGGAGAAAAGAAAATGAAGCGCTTTCAAGTAAATTAGATTTCTTCTTATCGGGAGAATTACCTGAGTTAGATTTTGAGTCTATCGAGCATAAAGGAGGAATAGCTACAAGAGTTGCATCCTCTAATGTATTAGCTTACCTGGCTGAAAATGTGGAAAATATGATCGTGTCGTCTGCAGATTTATCCAACAGTGATAAAACAGACGGATTTTTAAAGAAAACATCAGCACTTCGAAAAGGTGATTTTACCGGTTCGTTCTTACAAGCGGGTGTTGCCGAGCTCACTATGGCTTGTATAGCCAATGGAATTGCACTTCACGGAGGTATTATTCCTGTAGTAGCAACGTTTTTTGTGTTTTCAGATTATATGAAACCAGCGATTCGTTTAAGTGGAATTCAGGAATTAGGTGTAAAATATGTTTGGACGCATGATGCCTTTAGAGTGGGCGAAGATGGACCAACACACCAGCCTATTGAGCAGGAAGCGCAAATTAGATTGTTAGAAAAACTAAAAAACCACAGTGGTAAAAACAGTTTCTTAGCCTTACGCCCTGCAGATTCTGCAGAAACAGCAGTAGCTTGGAAAATGGCCTTAGAAAATAAAAACACACCATCTGGTTTAATCTTGTCAAGACAAGGTATTAAAGATGTACCGGCACAAGGAGCATCGAGATACGAGGAAGCTTTGTCTGCTGAGAAAGGTGGGTATTTAGTGAAAACTGTTGATAATCCAGATGTGGTGCTAGTAGCAAATGGATCGGAAGTGTCCACATTAATAGATGCAGCAAAACTGCTTGAAGAAAAAGAAAATCTTAAGGTAAGTATTGCTTCTATCATTTCAGAAGGTGTATTTAGACTTCAACCTAAAGCCTACCAGGAAAGTATTATTCCTAAAAACAAACCCTTATTTGGTTTAACAGCAGGGTTACCAGTAAACCTGGAAGGTCTTGTTGGTGCAGAGGGTAGAGTGTTTGGTGTAGATCATTTTGGTTATTCGGCTCCAGCAGGCGTATTAGACGAGAAGTTTGGGTTTACAGGAGAGCAAGTATGCCAAAATGTAATCGCATATTTAAAAGAAGCATCTATAGCTGAGGTTTAATCAGATTTTGATTTAATCCATAAAATAAAACATAATAAAAACAAACTCATGAAATTCTTTATAGACACAGCAAACCTAAATGATATTGCAGAAGCACAGGCTTTAGGCGTTTTAGATGGCGTAACAACAAACCCATCACTAATGGCTAAAGAAGGTATTACCGGTGCTGAGAATATTTTAGCACACTACCAGAAAATTTGTGATTTGGTAGACGGTGATGTTAGTGCAGAAGTGATATCTACCGATTTCGAGGGCATGGTAAAAGAAGGAGAAGAATTGGCCGCGTTACACCCACAAATCGTAATTAAATTACCATTAATTGCAGATGGAATTAAGGCTTGTAAATATTTTTCTGATAAAGGAATAAAAACAAATGTAACTTTAGTGTTTTCTGCCGGTCAAGCTTTGTTAGCTGCTAAAGCAGGAGCGACTTACGTGTCTCCATTTATTGGTAGATTAGACGATATCTCGACCGATGGTTTAGGATTAATTGCTGAGATAAGACAGATTTACGATAACTACGGTTTTGAGACTCAAATTCTATCGGCATCAGTGCGTCATACTATGCATGTAATAGATTGCGCTAAAATAGGATCTGATGTGATGACCGGTCCATTATCGTCTATTAAGGGGTTACTTAAACACCCTTTAACTGATATTGGTTTGGCTAAATTTTTAGAAGACTATAAGAAAGGAAATCAGTAGTTTGCTTTCACTTCAAATATAAAAAGCAAAAGGGACTAGCGTAAGTTAGTCCCTTTTGTTTTGAATTAGTCGCATTTATGTAATTATCCTTCAGAAGCAAATTTGCCGTAAACCAAACTTGCAAGGATACCCATTACCGAAAAATGTATGGTATAAATAATACCGTTTATAATCGTTCCGGAAAAATCCAGAAGATTTGCTGTTGCATAATCAATAAGTCCGCTGCCAAAACCTATAAATACGCCTATACCCAAACCGAATTTGAGACCGTGAGAGATACCATGCGTACCTCTTGCCCATTTAGAGTAGATGGTTGAAAAAACAAAGCCCATAATTAAGCACCCCAAAGCGAGAATTGCAAAATCGGGTATTTCTCTTGAGAGACCTGCAACTACAACATGATCTTCGAGGAGTGGATCGCCTATAATTCCCCAAAGTAAATAACCACCAAGAAACCCCCATAGAAAGGTAACAAGTGTTGAAATTAGATTAGTTTTAGAAAACATAACGTTTTGGATTTAATTAATTAGTTGTAGTTAAATATATATAAAATTATCAAATTATTATTTTTATAGTTAAAAAAATATAAACATTTCATTTTGGTAAGTCTAATTCAAGAAAAGTCTTAAGATTGAATAACTCAGATTATACATCGCTATTAAACGTAAATTAAGGGCGCGTTTTCTATTTCAAAAACATTAGGAAAAGATTGAAAAATTAACATTTTATTGTGTAACATAATCGTTGTTATCAAGTCTTGTTGTTAACGACTAAATCAATAATTTGTAACTTTGTATTCTAAGAGCATTAATCATATGGATATTAACGATAACATTGAATCACCTTTAGAGCTTAGAGTGAGTTTCAATAAGCTACTTAAGTATTATGAAACTTTAGTGAAAAGTGATGATAAGCTTATTTCGGAAAGAGCAAAGCGTATTTTAGATACCGCTCGTACGTATCCTGAATTGGAGGAAGGTTTTAGTGATTTTTCACTATTGGAAAAATATGAGAAGGAGATCGCATTGATTCTTGAAGATTCGTTTAGTCCTTTGCTAACAAAAAATGAAATAAAAACAGCATCGGTTCCTTTTCATAGTTTAATTTTTAACTCCTCCGAACGGTTTAAGAGTATTATTAAGACTGCTGGTGATGACTTCGAGCTCCAAATAAAAAATATGCCCGAAGATGATACGTACATTATTGCGTGTACCATCATTTTAAATTTTTGTTACGGCTATACATTAAATTTTAAAAGACCATTTTATTACGAAATACCAGATGCTAATGGTATACTTCGCTACTATAAAATTTTATATAATGCCGATTTTTGTGAGATCGTTCCAACGGAAGCTGCTAAAAAGATTACTCAGGAAGATTATAATGAATTGCTGGATAATTTTGAAAATATAGAGCTTTGGAAAGAGAAATTCCCTCCAAACAGTTATGTATTCAAAGGTTTTGTTATATCAAATATTTTTGATGTTACAGACGATCAATCCATATCCAATATTAAATCCAACCTCATCGGTGAAGATAAGCGCAATGATGAAGGTTTTATGGAAGACTTTCATGAGATTTTTAGGTCCCTTTTAGGAATAAATGATTTAAAAGTTGGGTTTTCAATCTTTAACGATGAAGAGAAAACATTCGAACGCGTTTATGGTATTGGAATTGACAGTTTCTTAATTAATAATTTAGAAAGTGTTTGCTGTGAAGGCGCCTTATGCAGTTGGTCTTATGATATGCTGTTGAATGAAAATAAATACTTTTCCATTTCAGATGTTGAAAAAGCATATAAACAGACTAAAGGAAAAGCACCACATATTGCTGCATTACAAAAGCAAGGTATTAAAAGTGCCATTTTTGCTCCTATAGCTAATGATAAAGGTTTGATGGGAATCTTGGAGATCGTTTCCAGTAAACCACAAGTGCTTAATAGTATAAATGCGAACAAGTTAATAGATGTTATGCCATTTATAGTATCTGCTGTTGAACGATCAAAGAGTGATGAAGAGAATTTAATAGAAGCCATTATTCAAAAAGAATGTACCTCCATTCATCCAAGTGTGCATTGGCGATTTAAAAAAGAGGCCAAAAATTTTATTAAATCTGAAATGAATGGTGATCAAGCCATCTTTAAAAAAATAGCTTTCGAAAACATTTATCCGCTTTACGGACAAATTGATATTAAAGGATCATCAGAGGCTAGAAATAGAGCCACTCAGCAAGATTTAAGCCTTCAGTTAAATGCTATTAAGAACATATTTGAAAGTGCCTTAGAAATAGAAAAATTGCCTATTTATGAGCAATTTATTTATCAAACTAATAATTACCTAAACGATTTAGGTGCGCATTTTCAAGTAGACAGTGAACAGCAAATCTCCGAGTTTTTCAAACAAGATATAGAACCCGTTCTTAAGCATTTGTATACGATAGATGAATTAAAAGCGCAAATTAACGCCTATTTTGAGAGTATCGATGACAAGGTAAATGTGCTTTATAGACATAGAAAAGACTATGACGATACCATTGCGTTGATTAATAAAGAAATGGCTTCTCTTTTAGATGCAAAACAAGTGGAAGCACAACTCATGTACCCGCATTATTTTGAGCGTTTCAAAACAGATGGTGTTGAGCATAATATGTATGTTGGCGAATCCATTACCCAAGAAGATAGCTTTAACCTTATCTATTTGTACAATTTGCGTTTGTGGCAACTTCAGGTGATGTGTGAAATGGAAAATTCATATTATCAAATGCAATCGGACTTCCCAGTATCATTGGATGTCGCGTCTATGGTGCTCGTTTTCAATCAGCCATTGTCCATAAGTTTTAGAATGGATGAAAAGCAATTTGATGTAGATGGAACCTATAATGCCCGTTACGAGATTGTAAAAAAGCGTGTCGATAAAGCGTTTATAAAAGGAACTACAGAGCGCGTAACTCAAAAAGGAAAGATAAGTATTGTGTATTCTCAAAAGCAAGACGAAAGAGAATACCTAAGATATATTAAATTTTTACAATCGAAACATTATCTCGATACCGATGTCGAGATCGTAGAACTTCAAGATTTGCAGGCGGTAACAGGGCTTAAGGCCATTCGGGTAAGTGTACTTTATCATAAAGATGAAAATGATAAAGCGTTCTATACTTACGATGATTTAATGAAGGAGATTAGAGCTTAAGTTTGCGCTTTTGTTGTGCCTGGGAAGCAGGAATGACAAATAGTTACCTACATTAAAATCACGTGATCTTAATTTGATACTTCTTGAGTAACCCACTTACGTTTTCTTTTGAGAATTTAGCGTGCCTTATCCTGTTATTTTCAGGATCCAGAGAGATGTTATAGGCCGACTCGAAGTCGGTACGTTCCAGAATTGTATTCTGAAAAATAACATGCTTTAAATCACAGTTATGAAATGTTGAGTTGGTTAAATTAGTTTCGGTAAAATCCACACCATTTAGATTACAATCTTTAAAAAGGGTTTTTTTCAACGTTAATTTATAGAACATGGAAAGCTCCAGGTTACAACCGTTAAAAGAGACCGATAGAAGCATATCATCACAATCATTGAAATGAATGCCGAGTAATTTACAGTCCAAAAAACGCACATCATTAAAAACGGAATGTTTAATGTTTGTTAGGCTAAAATGGCAATCGGTAAACTCACAATCTGTGAAAGAAATGTTCGATAGATCAGCATTTTCGAAATTACAGTTAATAAATCTACAATCTTCGTATTCTCCTTTACCTAAAGGTGTTTTGTAATAGTTTAAGCTATTAAAAGTTTGGTTTTCTATCAATCTATTTTGAATTTTTATGATAGAGGCGTAGTTACCCCAGAGAAAAACTGAAATGCAATGGCAAAAGCAATAACACTTACAATAATACCAACCATAAAGACGCTATATGTAAGTCGAAGTATTTTATATTTTTTATCCAGAACCAGTCCAAGAAAGTATAAATCCTTTTTCATAGAAGAGTAAAGGTATGTTTTGTCTTGCATCATTTCGCCCATAGCCCATTCAAAATCCTTAAGGCTCATTTTATGAAAATTGCCAAAGAATAATAAATTCACCTTTTTGTTTGCCACATCTTCCTTGGTAAACTTACCACTGGTTACATTGGGGCGAGTAGCTAAAATGGACAGTATAATAGAGATTACCGTAAACACCACAAAAATAATCGTGGGAACAATGAGATGCTTATTAGAAGCATTATCCAGTTTCGAAACTAAATTAGAAAGCACTAAAGAGACAATAATGGCATTAACCGATAACAAGATATTGGCTTTCGTATCAGCAATATTACTTAAGGTGATATGGTTCTTGAGGGTTACCCTAAACATGGTTTCAATACCCCGTTCGGGTAACTCGACCTTGTTCTTTTTAAAGGTTAGTTCTTCCTTTTTTTGTTTGAGTTTAGAGTTGTCCTGTTCTAGCTTTTTTTGTGCTTTTAATAATTGTGAAAGGTTTTTACTTTTAGTTTTATCCCACTGCGAAGACGCCTCATTAGTGTAAAATCGATGTTCATTAGATAAAAAATCGATATTCATGCTTAACCATTCCTCCTCGCTCATTTTCTTATCACAGGCTAAATCCCATTCTTTTCTTAGCAGTTCCGTAATATCCATAAATCGCTTACTTCCAATATGGGCGCAATCGGCATCACGCATTATTTTCTCTAGCTGATTTAGAGGGTTATACCCCATTTTAGTGGCTAAAATCAGATTAGATATAAGGTTTATGTCATTTTCGGGCACTTGGCGCTCTTTTAAAAAAGCACTTGCAATTTTTACACTTTCCGCTTCATGGTCTTCTATACTTTTGGTGTATCCTGTATCATGAAACCAGGCACTAATGACTAAGAATGAGGTATCCGTTTCAGAAATGTTACCTAATTCGGCAAGTTCCGAGGCCTTTTTAACAACATATTGCGTATGAGTCAAATTATGATAAATAAACTTGTTGTCAAGATTTTCGTTTAAAAACTCAACAACATAGGTTTCTGCCTCGGCAATAAGATTTTTCATGAAAAAATGATTTTTAGTAAAAATACTAAACTTTAGTTAATGTAGGGGAACGCTGTTTTTTGTCGTATATTTCAGTAAGTCTTTACAATATGGTGAATACAAACGGAAAACGTAAGGAATGTAACTTGGTTTAGACTAGTATAAACACAAAAATGAACTAAAAAAGAAAGGAATTATGACCATGCTAACCTGGAAAGATATTATAGGTTTTTCGGTTAATGGAAACCCAAAACCAGATAAACGTGTAGAAAAAACGGAAGAAGAGTGGGAGTCCCAACTCACTGCCGAGCAATTTCGAATTACAAGGTTAAAGGGAACCGAGCGGCCCCATAGCGGAGCGCTTTGTCATATACATGATGCCGGCAAATACAATTGTATGTGTTGTAATACACCCTTATTCGATTCTACCATTAAGTTTAGTTCTGGTACAGGCTGGCCAAGTTTTACACAGCCTATTAAAGAGAATGCTATTAAGTATGAACGAGACACGTCGTTTGGAATGACGCGGGTAGAGGTGATGTGTAATACCTGTGACGCACATTTGGGTCACGTATTTCCAGATGGACCAGAACCCACTGGGCTGCGTTATTGTATAAATTCGGAGTCCATGACATTAGAAAAGGAAAAATAATAGTTTAATAAGTAGCCTCTCGTTGTTTGTAGAATGTATTCCAAGCAATAAAGAAGGTAGGTTCAATTCGATTGAGAATTGAAAATGAAAGGATTTAAAAAAATGAGCAACAAAAAAATAGAATTAGCCACATTTGGAGGCGGTTGTTTTTGGTGTACTGAGGCCATATTTCAGGAAATAAAAGGCGTAGAGCGCATAGAATCGGGGTATTCTGGAGGAAATGCTCCCGGACACCCTACCTATCGTGAAATCTGTTCTGGGCTAACTGGGCATGCAGAGGTGATACAGGTGACTTTCGATGCCAATATCATTTCATATGAAGATCTTCTGGTTATTTTTATGACGACCCACGATCCTACAACTTTAAACCAGCAAGGCGCAGATGTAGGGACACAATATAGATCGGTAATTTATTATCATGATGATGTTCAAAAAGGAATAGCCAAAGGCGTTTTAGATGACCTTAAGGTATATTTTGAAAAGCCCATTGTTACAGAACTTAGTCCATTAGATATTTTTTATAAAGCCGAAGATTATCATCAAAATTACTACAGAAGTAATCAAGATCAGGGGTATTGCAGTTTTGTCATTACACCTAAATTGTCCAAACTAAGAGCGTTGCATGCCAATAAATTGAAATAATAAAGATTAATCTTTAACAGGTTTATGGATAGTCGTCTTAATAAGATAGCCTTAGGAGGTGGTTGTCATTGGTGTACAGAAGCCGTATTCCAGTCCTTAAAAGGTGTTGAAAAAGTAGAACAGGGGTATGTGGCATCTGTAGGAGAGCAGCGTAGTTTTTCAGAAGCTGTTATTGTTCATTTTAGGGCATCAAATATTTTGTTGAAAACACTCATTGAGATTCACCTGTATACGCATAAAAGTATGAGTAATCATATGATGCGAGATAAATACAGGTCTGCTATTTATGTGTTCTCCGAAGTACAGAAACAGGAGGCGGAACGTTTTATAAGTCAATTTCAGAAGGATTTTGAAAACAAGCTGATTACCCAAGTATATCCCTTTTATGCTTTTAAAGCTTCCAGAGAAGCTATTCAAAATTATTATCAAAAAGACCCCGAAAAACCGTTTTGTAAAACATTTATAGACCCTAAATTAAGACTGCTTTTAGAAAAATTTTCCAGTGAGGTAGACCAAACTAAAATAAAACGATCGAAAACCATTTTAAGATGAAACGAACAAAATTAGATGTACAAAATAGTAAAGGGTTAAAACTTCAGGCCTTTTTGGAGTTACCTGCCAATCAAAAACCAAATTACTACGCCATTTTTGCGCACTGTTTTACCTGTACAAGCTCATTAAGTGCTGTGAAAAATATAAGCAGGGCGCTAACCAATCATGGTTTTGGAGTTGTGAGATTCGATTTTACAGGTTTGGGAAGAAGTGAGGGTGAGTTTGCAGACAGTCATTTTTCTGCTAATGTAGACGATTTAATAGCGGTGAGCCGTTATATGGCATCTCATTATGAGGCTCCGTCTTTATTGATCGGACATTCACTTGGTGGGGCAGCAGTGTTGTCTGCAGCATATCAGTTAAATACGGTGAACGCCGTGGCAACTGTTGGAGCTCCGGCGACAGTAAGTCATGTAAAACATTTATTTTCACATGGCATCCATGAAGTTAGAGAGAAGGGGGAAGTAGAAGTGAATATTGGAGGGCGTCCCTTTAAAATAAATCAGGATTTTGTAGCAGATTTCGATAAAACCGATTTACCCGAAATTGTGAAAAAATTGCGAAAACCACTACTCATCATGCACGCTCCAACAGATACCGTCGTGGGAATTAAAAATGCCGAGCAGTTATATCATTATGCGCACCACCCTAAGAGCTTTGTAACGCTTGATGGCGCAGACCATTTACTGTCCAATTCTACCGATAGCAATTATGTTGGAAATGTTATAGGAACCTGGGTTCAGCGGTATTTTGAGCCAAAAGAACAGGTTATGTTGGAAACCAAAGGTGAACAAATGGTAGGGCATTTAAATGTGGTAGAAGATAAGTTTACAACTTCTATCCAAACAAAGAATCATAATATGATTGCCGATGAACCTGCTGCTATTGGAGGGGATGATTTCGGACCTTCTCCTTATGAGTATCTCAATGCGGGTTTGGTGGCGTGCACAGCGATGACCTTAAAGATGTATGCACAACGTAAACAATGGGATTTACAGGAAGTATATGTGTACGTAACCCATTCAAGAAAGCATAGTGACGATCTTGGACTGGACAAAGAAAAGCCAACCTTTTTAGATCATATAAGTAAAACGTTGAAATTTGTTGGTAATTTAGATGATGCACAAAAATTAAGATTAAAAGAAATTGCTTCTAAATGCCCGGTACATAAGACTCTGGTGAGTGAAGTCGTATTCGATACAACCGTTATCGAGGATTAATTAGTATCTTTGAACATTCGTAAAACCCTCGTATGAATACCAACTTTAAAGCAATCATAACGTTAATTGCCTTGTTTGTTCTTAGTGCTTGCGCTACCTATAAACCACAATATTTAGAGGCAAATACTAACCGTTCTTTTCCGGAAAAGGACATAGCGCATTCATTCTATTTAATAGGAGATGCCGGTAATTCGCCTTTAGGAACCTCATCTAAGGCTTTACAGGTATTCAAAGAAGCTCTAGACAAGGCTCCAAAAGAAAGTACGGTACTATTTTTAGGAGATAACATATACCCTGAAGGTCTACCAAAAAAAGAAGATGAAGGTAGAACATTCGCAGAGCATCAGTTAAATATTCAAACAGAGGCGGTAGAAGATTTTAAGGGAGAAACCATTTTTATTCCTGGAAACCATGATTGGTATAGTAATGGATTAAAAGGACTTAAGCGTCAGGAGAAGTACGTCGAAAACATACTGGGGAAAAATACGTTTTTACCCGAAAATGGTTGCCCTATTGAAAAAGTGAAAATATCGGAAGATATCGTCCTGATTATTGTGGACTCTGAATGGTATGTCACTAATTGGAATAAACACCCAACTATAAATGATGATTGTGAGATAAAAACACGAACAAAATTCTTTGATGAATTCGAAAGTGAAATTAAGAAAGCACGAGGGAAAACAACCATTGTCGCTGTGCACCATCCTATGTTTACGAATGGTTCTCATGGCGGACAGTATGCTTTTAAAAGTCATTTAAAGCCACTTCCAGTATTGGGTTCCCTTAAGAATTTAATACGAAAAACGGGAGGTGTAACCACCGTAGATACACAGAACAAGTTGTATAATGAATTTAGAAAACGCATGATTACCTTATCTCAAGAAAATGATAAAGTCATTTTTGTGTCTGGTCATGATCATAATCTACAATACATTGTAAAAGATAATATTCCACAAATTGTAAGTGGATCGGGATCAAAAGAAATGACAACCCGTAATGTTGGTGATGGAAAGTTTTCTTATGGAGCGCAGGGATATGCCAGATTGGATGTGTTTAAAGATGGCTCTTCGCAAGTACGTTTTTACACCTCTAAAGATGCTAAAATAGCATTTCAATCTCAGGTTTTAAAAGCCGATAAAATAAATAGTAATGACCTGTATAAAGCCCATACAGATAAAGAAGTGATGGCCTCGGTATACACTAAAGAAGAGACGGCCAGGGGTGGACTTTATAAAATGCTTTGGGGCGATCGTTACCGGGATGATTTCAGTACAAAAGTTAAAGCACCTACGGTGAATCTTGACACTCTTTTTGGAGGACTTGTTCCCATTAGAAAAGGCGGAGGACATCAATCGAAGTCTCTGCGTTTAAAAGACAAACAAGGCCGGGAGTATGTAATGAGAGCACTTAGAAAGAATGCGGTGCAATATTTACAGGCGGTAGCATTTAAGGACCAGTATATAGAGGGGCAATACGATAATTCTTATACTGAAGGTTTATTGCTTGATGTTTTTACGGGGTCTCATCCCTATGCACCCTTTACCATAGGAACGTTGGCAGACGCTGTTGGCATCTATCATACGAATCCTGTGTTGTATTATGTTCCCAAACAATCGGCATTAGGAGCATTTAATAATGGCTTTGGAGATGAATTGTACATGATTGAGGAGCGCACAGACTCCGGTCATGGTGATCAGGCTAGTTTTGGTTTTTCCAATGAACTTATAAGTACAGACGATTTACTTAAAGAATTAAAGGGCGATGAAGACCATACCTTAGATGAAACGGCTTATATAAGAGCGCGTTTATTCGATATGCTAATTGGTGATTGGGATCGACATGAAGATCAATGGCGTTGGGCCGAGTTTAAAGAGCACGGAAAAAAGGTATATCGTCCGGTTTCACGAGATAGAGATCAAGCATTTTCAATTATGTCTGATGGGGCTTTGTTAAATGTGGCGACCGCTATCGTACCGGGTTTGCGTTTATTGAGAAGTTATGAGGAGGATTTAAGAAGTCCTAAGTGGTTCAATTTAGAACCTTATCCTTTAGATATGACCTTGATTACGCAGTCCGATAAAAGTGTTTGGGATGCTCAAGTAAAGCATATCACAACGCATATCACAGACGAAGTTATTGATGCGGCATTTTTAAATTTCCCTTCAGAAGTTAACCAGGAAGTGATTAAAGCGATTAAACGTAAGCTTATAGGAAGACGTACTAATCTACAGGTTATTTCAGATGCATATTATGCTCATCTCAGTAAAGTCGCTGTAGTAAAAGGAACTAATAAAGATGATTGGTTTCAAATAGAGCGTATGCCTATGGGACAAACTAAGGTAACAGGCTATAGAATTAAGAAAGGGGATAAAGCCGATGTATTTCATCAAAGAATTTATAGTCAAACCAATACAAAAGAAATATGGATTTATGGTTTAGATGATGACGATGTCTTTGAAGTCACTGGTGAAGGTGATAAGCTCATAAAAACACGATTAATAGGAGGTCAGAATAACGATAAGTATATCATTAAAAATGGAAAGCGTTTGGTAATCTACGATTATAAGTCTAAAGTGAGTACGTTTGAAACAGATAAAGGACGAAAACGGCTTACCGATCGTTACGAAACCAATGTTTACGATCATAAAAAGCTGCAAAATAATAGTAATCAATTTATGCCGACCATAGGTTCGAATCCCGACGATGGCCTTAAAATAGGTTTTGCTAATACCTTAACTCATAATGGTTTTGTGCGAAACCCATTTACCTCTAAGCACACGGTTTCTGGTGCATATTATTTTGCAACAGAAGGATTTGATTTGGCGTATTCTGGAGAATTTGCCAAGGTTATTGGGAACATGAATTTAGGATTTCAGGCCCAATTTACAAGTCCTAACTATGCGGTTAATTTTTTCGGATTTGGTAATAATACACCAAACCCAGAAGCCGATGACAATGACGGACTGGACGTCAACTTAAATTATAACCGGGTGAAGTTAAAAACACTAAAATTTGCACCATCATTGATTTGGCGCGGTAGATTGGGGGCGAGTTTTAAAATAGGCGTGTTATTCGAATCGTATGAGGTTGAAGAAACCATAGGACGTTTTATAAACGATGAATTTATTGGTGATGATGTAGAAATTGATAACGATTTTTATGGTATAGATGCCAAATATCAGTATGAAAACTATGATAATACTGCATTTCCAACACTTGGAATGATGTTTGCTCTTCAGGCGGGATATAAAAATAACACAAGGACAACCAGCGGATTTGGGTATGTTATTCCCGAACTGGGGTTCAATTATAAATTAATACCAAGCGGACAACTGGTTCTGGCAACAAAACTAAAAGGACATATTAATTTTGGAGATGATTTCGAGTTTTATCAAGGAGCCAATATTGGTGCTAATAATGGTCTTAGAGGGTATAGGAATGAGCGTTTTACCGGCAAGAGTGCCTTTGTTCAAAGTACCGATATACGATTGAATTTACGCAAAGTGAAAACCGGACTGCTCCCATTACATATTGGATTGTATGGTGGTGTGGATTATGGACGTGTATGGATAAGCGATAGCTATTTGTTAGATCCAGGTCATCATTCCAACACCTGGAATACATCTATTGGTGGGGGTATTTTTGCCAATGCCGCAGATATTGTTACGTTAAACCTTTCTGCATTTAATAGTGATGATGGTCTGCGATTGGCCTTTAGATTAGGGTTTGGATTCTAAATCCTGAACGCGTTTCGGGGGCTCATCAATTGGCCCTTGAGGTGAATTGATTTCATCGAATGAGCTGGACGAAGGGCGTTTGAAAACCTCATTACTTTTAACTTAAAAGATGGTTATCTAATTTTAATTGGAGCGGGTTATTATTTTAAGAAGTCCAGACCATCTAAAGACATGTTTGTTTCAAGTTTTTCCTCATATGCTTTGCTACTACTCTTCTTTTGGTTTTTCTTCATCCATGGTGCGGGGTTAATAATTAGAACAAAAAAGTAACATCAGAATCATCATATTTTTTGATTATAAGTGCCTTATTTGTATGCTGGTATAATTGTTATCTGCAATTATTTTTTATATTTGCTATCCTATTTATATAAGAAAATTTTTATATTTGATTTTAAGATCTCTCATATTATTGATTAATAGCCTAATTAATAAATCCGTTGAAGAAAGTATTAATTAAATCAATTTTATGGAAAAAATAAGAAGCACAGAAACTCAAAAGCGCGATTCTTTTAAAAGTGCTCATATATTGAGTGAGTTTTCTAAAATCCTAGTCAGTATCGGTAATGATATTGATAGTAGTGTTGATTTGTTTAATTCTATTGGAGAAAAAAATGAACTTTTTAAAAAGTTCGAAAAATCAATAGAAACACCAATAGAGACTGTAATTGATGTGCACAAGGCTACCAAAGATAGTTTACATCAATTTGTGTTTGATAATTTTGTTAATATTTTCAGAAAGTACAAAGACAGGTTTAATTTTGTGCATGCTGGAAACACAGGTATTTCAGATATCGTATTTTTTATATCTACTAAAGACGAAGATATAAGAGAAATACTTTCTAAGCATGAATACGAATATGCTACAGGAAACCTTTCAGAGTATTTAAATATTAGTTTTTGTTTCATGCAAGCGGACATGGAAGAAGATTTATATAACACTGAAAAAATTAATCTAAATGCCAAAGAAGTACGAGAATAGATCCAACCACAACAAAAACTTTCTTAATTTATTAAATACAGATTATTCGAACGATTATTTTGACTGGAAAGTTACGGTCCAGTTTTACACTTGTTTACATAGGTGCTATTGTGTATTAGAGGCTAATGATTTAAATATAGAACAAAGTCATAAGCGTAACATTAAAAACCTAAAGTCAATTGATAATAATTTGGGAAGAAAATTATATACCTTGTATAAAAATTCCAGACAATCAAGGTACGATGGTTTCATAAGTGAAGACGCCATGTTAAGAATCAATAAGATTAACTTTAATGAAGGTAGCAGAATATTGCAAGCAATCGAAACAGAATGCTTAAAATATTACCCATTACCTGTTAATTGATTTTTAACAGTTGAACTCTAAATAAGACAAAGTACTTTCTCAATGATCAAAAAACGTTTCAAAACGTTATTGACTTGTTAATATATGGACAATAATATGTCCTACTCGCCTAAATGGCACTTTAATTTTTGCACAGACGTTTCGTTGGAACGGTCCTATTTTACGCATGCTGTTTGTGCATGCCTCCTTCACGCGATGTCTCCTATTACCACTATGAACTTGTTGCCGCTATTTTACAACTAGAATGGCTTTTATGTGTTAAGATTTATCGAAAAATCATCAGGTATGATCATGGAAAGTTTGGAGATGAATAAGAGTTTATTCCAGTTTATACGCATACAGGTTCCCGCCATCACCATGAGCACGTTCATCGGTAATATAAACCGTATTTTCATCTTTAAAACATATGCTTTCCTTTTGCGACCCACCTTTAAAATCGTACTGCTTGAATGTACCATCCAGAAAGTGGTCTGAGGTGAAATTGGTAAATATGAAAAATGACTTTTGTGTTAACAGGGCTACCCGTTTACCACTACTGCTAATATCTGCCGATGTTACCCAACACGACATATCTTTACAGGAATCAAATGTACCAATCAATTCAGCTATATGATCTCCTTTTCTTGCTGGTATTTTATACAAATGGGTTGTACCGTAATGATGTTTTACCCGACTTTTGGTGAATATATATAGGCTATCATTAAAGTGAAAGAAGGCCTCACAATCGAAATACATGTTTTTCTTTTTCGGAGGGAATTTCTTCTGATTTGGGTATTTAAAAGAAATATGTTCTACGTCTACGTTCTTAGAGCCTTTTAAGGAATTGGCATTTATTTTTAAGATCCGAAGATTTTTACGTTTGTTAGTATTGTTTCCAAAATCTCCTATATAAATATTTCCAGCCTTATCGGAAGTTAAATCTTCCCAATCTTTATTTTTTGCATTAATTTTTAGTGCGCTTTTAATATGACCTTTTCGGTTTAAACCGTATATTTTGGACGCGTTCCCACCATCGTTAATCATCCAGATCAACTTCGATTTTGGAGCAACCTCGGTACCAGATACTTCATGCAGAGTGTCGGGAAGGTCGGCAATAACATGGTGGCTATCCGGATTACAACCGCTGGTGAACAGAATAACCGCTAAAAGAAATTTATGCATTGTGAGCTGTCTGTCGTCGTTAATAGTGCTAAATTTACGCAGTAATTTTTAATATGAAGGTATACGATATTATAATTGTTGGGGGCGGAGCTGCAGGTTTTTTTGCAGCAATTAATATTGCCGAACAAAATCCGAAGCTTAAAGTCGCCATATTAGAGCGTAATAAAGAAGGGCTTCAAAAGGTTAAAATTTCTGGAGGCGGACGTTGCAATGTTACGCATGCGGAGTTTATGCCTTCAGAACTGGTTCGAAATTATCCCAGAGGAGAAAAAGAGTTGTTAGGCCCTTTTCATCAATTTATGACAGGCGATACTATGGAATGGTTCGAAAAAAGGGGTGTTCCTTTAAAAATAGAGGACGACGGACGTATATTCCCTGTTTCTGATGCTTCTCAGTCTATTATTGATTGCTTTTTAAGTGAAGCCGATAAACATGGTGTTGAGGTTTTATATGGTCATCAAGTGAAATTCATAGAAAAGAAAGATGATTTATGGGAGCTGGAAACTCAAAAGTGTAATTTTACTTCAGATAAATTAATTATTGCAACCGGAAGTAATACTAAGATATGGAAGCTCCTAACCGGTTTAGGACATGCGATTTCTCAACCTGTTCCCTCGCTTTTTACTTTCGATATTCAGGATGGTCGAATTAAAGATATTCCTGGTGTGGTTGCTCAGAATGTAAACGTGAAAGTGGTCGGTAGCCATTTAGAATCAAACGGTCCCCTATTGATTACTCATGTTGGTATGAGTGCTCCCGCTATTTTAAAACTTTCTGCTTTTGGAGCTTTAGAACTGGAAAAACGGGATTATAAGTTTCAAATCAAAATTAATTTTATAAATCAAAATTACGAGGATTGTATGGATCGTTTAAAGGAATTCAAGCAATCTTTCGCAAAGAAAACGGTATTTAAATTTACTCAATTTGAGCTACCTAAGCGGTTATGGCAACAGTTGGTGTTGGCAGCCAATATTTCAACATCGACAACCTGGGCAGATATGAATAAACAACAATTGGAAGCCTTGAGTTCACAATTAACCGAAGCGCTTTTTAATGTTACAGGAAAAAGTACTTTTAAAGAAGAGTTTGTGACTGCTGGAGGTGTGGATCTAAAAGAAGTAAACTTTAAAACTTTTGAAAGTAAGCTCCATAAGAACCTGTATTTCGCAGGCGAGGTGCTTAACATTGATGCCATCACAGGAGGGTTTAATTTTCAAAATGCCTGGACGGGAGCTTTTATTGTAGCGAAGGCAGTTATTCAATAATTTGTGGTCATTTCGACAGAGGGAAGAATGAATAAGACATCTTTGAAATTATATGATTTCTCTCTAGGCTTCGTTGGAAATAACATATAAAATCTATTACAGTAACATTTTATTTTTTCATTAAAGTTTCTAAATTTAGAATGTAAATGGTATTAAATAGCAAAATTTTTAAATGCAGACATACATCGCACTATTAAGAGGTATTAATGTTAGCGGGCAGAAGAAAATCCCTATGGCAGAACTTAGGGAGATTCTTGCGCAATCAAAATTAGAAAACGTAAAGACCTACATTCAGAGTGGAAATGTTATTTTTGAGTCTTCTGAAAACAATATTTCGAAATTAGAACTTCAAATACATGAAGCTATTAAATCTCATTTTGACTTTGAGGTGCCTATTCTAGTAAAGACTCCGGAAGCATTTAAGAACATTTTTGATGCGTGTCCATTTCCTGAAGAAAAGAAAAAGAACAGTTATTTTACACTGCTGTATTCGGTTCCAAATAAAGATTTGATTCATGAAGCTGAGAAAATGTCGTATCCAAATGAGGAATTTGTTATAACTAATGATTGCATTTATTTCTATTGTTCAACAGGTTATGGAAAAGCCAAATACAGCAATAACTTTTTCGAACGCAAACTAAAAACAACATCAACTGCGCGAAACTATAAAACCATGGTGAAGCTTATAGAGATAGCCTCTAATTTCTAGTAAATTTCATTAAAGGTCCGTCTACTTCAGGGTTGTCGGATAGAAATAAATATCCCGCTTTAAAATAGTAATCGTATACAACCGATTGAATGGTTATCGTCTCACCTTGTATCGCGAACGTATAACTTCCGTTGTCAAGTATTTGAAGGTTTTCGCTTGGTGTATTCACAACGGAGACTTGGTTATTTTTTAAATTAAAATTCCAAACATGCTCCCCTACTTTAAAATCAACAGGTTTACATTCACAGGTAACATCAATTAAATGCCATGTGCCGTTTAACGTATTTTGAGCAGGAGTGTCATCATCATTGGAACAAGCAGTGATCAAACCCACAGTAGCAAGAAGTAGGATGAATTTTTTCATAACATTTTTTTAGATAGATACAAAAAACGTCAAAAGGTTGCGTTGAATTATAGTTTGCAAATAGGTGACCAAATGGATATTTCATATTTTTGCCGGATATTATTAATTGTCGATATACTACGAGAGGTTTAAATTGAGCTATCGACAGATATAAATCAGAATGCAAGAGCAACAATTTATTTCTAAGGCCTACACGAGTTCTGTTGAAAGTGGACGCTTCACATGGTCGTCTCCAAGTAATATCGCCCTGGTTAAATACTGGGGTAAGAAGGAACATCAAATCCCCGAAAATCCGTCAATAAGCTTTACGCTTGATCATTGTAAAACGACGACTACCGTGTATTTTTCAAAAAAAGAAGACCGGAATGATTTTTCATTTGATGTTTTTTTAGATGGCAAAGCACAGGAAGATTTTAAACCCAAAATTGAGACGTTTTTTAAACGCGTACATGCTTATTTACCGTTTTTAAACGACTATCATTTTAAAATTGAAACGTCTAATTCGTTTCCTCATAGTTCGGGGATAGCCTCTTCGGCATCTGGTATGAGTGCACTGTCTTTATGTTTGATGAGTATTGAAAGAGCGTTAATGGAACAGGATCTTGCCACAAGCACTTCGACGAATATCAAAGAAAAGGTATTAACCGATAGTTATTTCATTCAAAAAGCTTCTTTTTTAGCGCGTTTGGGGTCTGGAAGTGCCTGTAGAAGTTTGGAGGGTGATTTGGTTGTTTGGGGCGCACATAAAGAGATTAAAGGAAGCTCAGATTTGTTTGGTGTAAAATACCCTTATGATGTGCACGACAACTTTAAAAATTATCAAGATACCATCTTGTTGGTGGATAAAGGTCAGAAACAAGTAAGTAGTACCGTTGGACATAATTTAATGCATGACCATCCCTTTGCTCAGGAACGTTTTAAACAAGCACCTAAAAACGTATCGCGTTTAATGGAAGTATTTAAAACAGGCGATTTAGATGCCTTTATAGCAATCGTCGAAAGTGAAGCATTAACGCTTCATGCCATGATGATGACCAGTATGCCTTATTTCATTTTAATGAAACCAAATACCCTGAAAATAATCAACAAAATATGGGCCTATAGAGCGACGACAAACTCTAAAGTTTGCTTTACTTTAGACGCTGGTGCCAATGTACATATGTTATATCCTGAAGCTGAATCAGATAAAATTATAGAACTCATTAATAATGAATTAGTTGCATATTGTCAAAATGGACACTATATTTGTGATAGAATCGGTTTTGGAGCGAGACAATTATAACTATAACCCAGATCAAAAATTGCTAAATGAAAGGACCACTTTTTTATTCGAAAATATTACTCTTCGGAGAGTATGGAATCATTAAGGATTCTAAAGGACTTTCCATTCCGTATAACTTTTATAATGGTGCGCTAAAGACCGATGAAAATCCTTCTAACAACGCTATTGAATCAAACAAAAGTTTAAAAGGTTTTGTTGATTATTTAGAAGAGGTAGACTCAAATTTAGTGACGTTTGATATGGCCTTGTTGAAGGAACATGTAAGTGCAGGGATGTATTTTGATTCATCTATTCCACAAGGTTACGGTGTTGGTAGTAGTGGTGCCCTGGTAGCTGCTATTTATGATAAGTATGCGACAAATAAAATTACTGTTTTAGAGAATTTGACTCGTGAAAAGCTGTTGAAATTAAAAACCATTTTTTCGGCTATGGAGTCCTTTTTTCATGGGAAATCTTCGGGATTAGATCCCTTAAACAGTTACTTAAGTATTCCAATTCTAATAAATTCTAAAGATCATATTGAAGCAACTGGCATACCTTCACAAAAAAATGAAGGTAAAAATGCGGTGTTTTTATTAGATAGCGGTATTATTGGAGAAACAGCCCCTATGGTGAGCATTTTTATGGAAAATATGAAGCAAGAAGGGTTCCGTAAAATGCTAAAAGACCAATTTATTAAGCATACAGAAGCTTGTATTGATGACTTTTTAGATGGTGATATTAAGTCGCTGTTTAAAAATACAAAGCGTTTATCCAAAGTCGTTTTAAATCATTTTAAACCAATGATTCCACAACAGTTTCATGATCTTTGGAAAAAAGGTATTGAAACAAACGAGTACTATTTGAAACTTTGTGGATCTGGTGGAGGAGGATATATCCTGGGATTTACAGAAGATATTGAAAAAGCAAAACAAGCCCTTAGAGGGTACAAATTAGAAGTTGTGTATAATTTCTAATTAAGAACTTCGTTTTTCTCTCAGTACTGTTTTTTTAGAATTTCAAAAACAAGCTTTTATGTTAAATAGGAGGCAAAGACATATCCTACTTAAGTTTTTTAGCTTATTTTCTGTCGTACGAGGTTATAATATACTCATTGTTATTATAGCACAATACTTAACGTCCATCTATATTTTAGCGTATAACAGACCTTTGAAAAAAGTGCTCTTTGACCTTAATTTATTCTTAATTGTTTTAGCATCGGCCGCAACCATTGCAGGAGGATATATTATAAATAATTTTTACGATTCCGAGAAGGATTTAATCAACAGGCCTATTAAATCGAAATTGGACAGGCTGGTAAGTCAAAATACAAAACTAATATTTTATTTTGCTCTTAACTTTTTAGCCGTTCTTATGGCCGGGTACACATCTTATAAAGGCCTTATTTTTTTTTCTGTTTATATCTTTGGTATCTGGTTCTATTCCCACAAGTTAAAAAGGCTGCCATTTATTGGTAACTTAACTTCTGCGATTTTAACCATCACACCATTCTTTGCAATATTTATGTATTACAAGAATTTCGAAGCCGTTATTTTTGTACATGCTATGTTTTTGTTTTTAGTTATTTCTATGCGGGAATTAACCAAGGATCTGGAAAATATTAAGGGTGATTTGGTGCAAAACTATCAAACCATTCCAATTGCCTATGGTGAAAAGGCGTCGAAACAAATGCTTAGCATTTTGGCAGGTTTAACGATAATTCCAACGTGTTTACTTTTGTACAAGTATGAAGTAGGACATATGTTTCTATTTTTCTATTTAAGTATTTTATTGCTCATTGGTTTTTTAATATTTCTGTGGAGATCTAAAACGAAAACCGATTACCTTATTCTTCATAATGTGTTAAAGTTTATTATAGTATTAGGTGTTTTTAGTATTTTGTTAATCGATGTATCCATCGTTTTTAACAGAATTTAATGAAAGATCATATACTTAAAGTCGCCTTGGCGCAAATATCTCCGGTTTGGTTGAATAAGAAAGAAACTTTAAAAAAAGTAGAAACATGTATAACCAATGGTTCTAAAGAAGGTGTCGAACTAATGGTTTTTGGTGAAGGTTTATTGCCGGGATATCCCTTTTGGTTGGCTCTTACAGGTGGTGCCGAATGGGATAAAACGATAAACAAAGAAATACATAGGCATTATGTGTCTAACGCCATTTGTATTGAGGAAGGAGAATTGCAATCGGTTTGCGAATTGGCCAAAACGCACAAAATGGCTATATATCTGGGTATTATAGAGCGACCAATAGATAGAGGTGGGCATAGCATATATGCGTCTCTGGTTTATATTGATCGGGAAGGTGTTATACAATCGGTGCATAGAAAATTGCAACCTACATACGACGAACGCCTAACATGGTCTCCTGGCGATGGAAATGGCTTACAGGTGCACGCCTTGAAAAAATTTACGGTTGGAGGTTTGAACTGTTGGGAAAATTGGATGCCACTACCTAGAGCCGCGCTCTACGGTTTAGGTGAAGACCTGCACATTGCAGTATGGCCTGGAGGCGATCACAACACCAGGGATATTACACGTTTTATAGCAAGGGAATCTCGCTCCTTTGTAATATCGGTGTCTAGCTTAATGACAAAAGCCGATTTTCCTAAAGACACACCACACGTAAATGAAATATTAAAAAAATCACCCGATGTTTTAGCTAACGGAGGGAGCTGCGTCGCAGGCCCCGACGGTGAATGGGTATTGGAGCCTGTTTTAGATAAAGAGGGGTTAATTATTCAGGACATTGATTTTAATCGTGTATTTGAAGAGCGCCAGAATTTTGACCCTGTTGGGCATTATTCACGTCCAGACGTCACCAAACTAACTGTTAATAGAGAACGGCAGTCAACGGTCATATTTAAATGAGAGGTGAAAAGGAATAGACACTTGATTTTCTAATTAAACTTAATGCTCTTGGTTTTAGTGTTGAATAGTTTAAACATTTTTATTGAAGCGGGACATAAAGCTTTTTTTGGTCAATTGCAGGTTTTTTTTGAACTGCATTGGGATCGCTACGGAGTAATGTTTAAATGTTAAGCCGTTTGTAAATAGTGGTTTATGATGATTTTAAAAAGTTTAAAACCGTTCATTTACAAAATTATTTGCTACAAAATAACAAAAGAGCTATATTCGTACATATCGTAAGTAAAATATTACTTATATTGATATCTGTTTGAATGTGTGGAATATTAGTATTCAAACAAGATTATTGATAATAGATGTTATAACCAAGAAGCTATTGAAATTTCTTTCTGAAAACATTTAAAAGTAATATCTAAAATAAATTTTAATCTAAAATTTTTTAATTATGAATATGACAAGCTCAAAAGATGTATTAACTAGCCCTCCAGGAAATCAAATAAAGATAAACACGGTTTCATTTAGCGGAGAAATAGCCTTTCAGCATAAACCTTCAAAAAAGCCACTACCTCCCATAGCAGAAGCATCTATCTCTGAAAGTGGTCAAGTTCAGGTTGAAGTCATTGTTTTCATTGATGCTTCAATTCCACAACCCGATTTTAATGTATATCAACTGTATTGTATTAGTAATTCGGGAGACCCAAAGCTGCAGTTTTTTATAGAATATGACATTAAAGAAACCTCCGCTACAGAACTCAAAGCATATCAACTAACATTCAAAGTTTTAGAACAATATATTCCAGCCGGCTCAAAATTAACAGATATAAAGACAATCGAAGTTTTTTCCTGGAACGAAGATCCAGTGACCTCCAGAGGAACGGAAACTATAATATTATCTAATTAAAACTGTAAAATAGTTTTAAAAGAAAGAGCCTTAGATGTCTAAAGAGACCGGCTCAATAGCAATAAATTTTTCTCATCAAGTCACTTGCCAGACGAGCAGGTGGTTAAAAATATTATTGTATTGAAAATAAGAAATTTAAAATTTTTGGAGATTCCCTGTCTGTCGTCAGGTTGGTTCATCTTGTTTAAAATGAGACTTTTGGGAGCACCTTTTAGTTTCATTTCAGTAGGTAACTTTCAATATGTTGAGCGGTAATGGTTGAAATTAAGTTTTTAATAAGCTCCATGGTGTTTTTACATATTACTTGCTCATTTTTAACCGAAAAACAACCCAATGAAAGTTACTTTAATATTGAAATAAAGAAAAAAATTGAAGCGTTTGCGTCTGAAACTGATTTTAATAAAGCTTCTTTGTACTTTATGGAAAAAAACTGGGACTCAACGCTGGTGTACTCGACCAAGCAGTTGAGTAACGTGACCTCCAACAATAAAGCACTTGTCGATTATTGTTATTACTACAGGGGAATTAGTTTTAAGCAGAAAAAACTTCTAAAGGAAGCAAAAAATGAGTTGAACAAAATTTCAAGTAATTTTTTGTTTTATCAGAAAGTAAGATTGTCTTTAGGTGAAATTTTATTAGCGCAGAATGAATTTAAAAAGGCTATTGATTATTTTGAAAAGATAGAAAAATTGCCCGATGACTATGATTTTGGTTTTAAAAGAAGTGTTGTTTTACATAACTTAGGTATTAGTTATTTGCATTTGGAACAATTTGATAAAGCAGAAAAGTACTTGCTTAAAAGTTCAGAATTACAGTTGTTTGATAAAGACACCATAGTTTTAATTGGCTCCTATTCGGGTATAGCGAACCTATATTATTCACAATATAAAGACGATCTCGCTATCCCGTATTTTAAAAAGGTGTATCAATTGTCAAAGAAAATAGATGACTTTGAGATAAAAAGAAAAGCAGCTCTAAACATGGCTGTGGTCGAGGAAAACAGAAAAAACTATCTATTAGCTTTAGCTTACAGAAAAGAATTCGAAACGTGGAAAGACTCGTTAAACGATCAAAATAAAGTATGGGCCATTGCTCAATTTGAAAAAAAGCATGCCATAAACCAAAAACAAAAAGAAATTACCTTACTGGAATTGGAAAATAAACATAAGGCAGAGGAAAGAAACTGGCTTTTTTACTCCTGTATTTCGTTATTATTACTTTTGGGAATTGGTGCTTATTCCTATAATCAAAAGATAAAAAGTAATAGAATTATTCTGGCTCAAAAGACCGAACTAAATAAATTAAACGCAACAAAAGACAAGCTGTTTTCTGTGGTAAGCCATGACCTGAGATCGTCTGTAAATGCATTGAAAAACAGTAACGTGAAGTTGTCTGAGAGCTTAAAAACTAAGGATATAGAAAAACTAAATACGCTCTTAAAAGAAAACAGTACCATAGCAAACAGTACCTATAATTTATTAGATAACCTATTACATTGGGCCTTATTACAGACTAGGCAGCCCTATTTTAATAAAGAACTGTTACACTTATTTTTTATCGCAGAACAGGTCGCGTATAACTATAAAGCTTTAATGGTCGATAAAAACCTTTGTTTTGAAAACAAGATATCGAAAAGTGATCGGGTCTATGCAGATCAGGAATCTTTGAAGATTATTCTTAGAAATTTATTCGATAATGCAATTAAGTTTTCCAACCAGGACGGTTTGATAACACTATATGGCCTCAATAAAAATGAGAGCTATTATAATCTTATTATTGAAGATACCGGGCTGGGGATGGATGAAGTCACAAGACAAGAACTTCTAAAAGAAACGATATGGCTTTCGAAGAAAAAAAATGAAGATGGAATAGGAACCGGATTGGGTTTACAATTGTGTAAATCGATGATTAAAAAAAATGGGGGTAGGTTTATGATCGAAAGTGAAAAACATGTAGGAACAAAAATAATTGTATCACTTCAAAAACATCAAAAAAATGGATAAAATAAACGTATTGATTATTGAGGATACTTTTGACGATAGTGATGCGTTAACAAAAGTACTTTTAATTAATGATTATAATGTTGTTGGGGTCGCAACCACCTTTAATGAAGCACTTACCTCATTTTATAATAATGACGTGGACATTGTTATTATTGATGTCTTTTTAGATGGAAAAACAGATGGCATTACTTTTGCCGAAACCATTAATGCCGTTCCTAATAAAAGTGTGCCCTTTTTGTTTTTAACGAGCTCAAGTGATCGAGAGATTTTTAAGAGGGCTAAACTAACCCAGCCTTTTGGCTTTTTATTAAAACCCTTTAATGAATTGGAAATTTTATATGCCTTAGAAATGGCTATTGAAAAATTCAACAATCAAACCAATGTGTTTTTAAGTGAAGAACAAAACACGGTGATAACCGGTGAGTATTTATTTGTTAAGAAGGGAAAGACTTTAAAAAAAGTACGCATCGATGATATTGTTTATATAGAGGTAGAAGAGCGTTATTGTAACATAATCACAGAAAAAGAGAAATTTGTCATATTAATATCTCTAACCAAAATTTTAAAAATTCTGGATTCCACAAAATTTTGTAGAACTCATAGAAATCACATTATAAATTTTGAAAAAATAATTGAAATAGTACCTACCGACAATCTCATTATATTAGCAGGAAATCACAGAGTTACGCTAAGTGATAAATACAAAAATGTTATAAAAAAGATTCGGGTCTTAAAATAGGCTTCATGAACAAAGCATACATTTTCAGGATAATCCATCGGAGTTTGCGAATAGCATGTCGTGATTAATACATTGTAAAAGAAATGCTTACTTTTCCAAAAATGATTACCTCTTTGATGTCTTACAGATAAATATCTGAGTTTGTTGTTGCTTTAAATCTATGTAATTTATGATTTTGATGTTTGAAAGCCAAAGGCTTTACTTACCTTTGCAGAAAATTTAGAGACATGACTAAGCAACAAGGTGGGCAACGAAAAGGAAAGGCTTCAGCTGGAGGTTCAAAAAAAGGTTTTAAGAAAAATGTCACTCAAGGAAAAGAGACTCCAAAGAGGGATAATTCTCAACTTCACAAAAAACCAACAAATCCTAATGAGATTAGACTCAATAAGTATGTTGCAAATTCTGGGGTTTGTTCTCGAAGAGAAGCCGATGTTCATATTGCAACAGGTTTGGTTTCAGTTAATGGTAAAGTTGTTACCGAAATGGGATTCAAGGTAAAACCAGGAGATGAAGTACGTTATGATGGTGCCCGTATAAATCCGGAAAAAAAGGCTTATGTACTTCTAAATAAACCCAAAGGATTTGCCACAACAACCAGTGAAGGGAAAGGTAGAACCGTTATGGATCTGGTCGCTAATGCTTCGACCTCAAGGATAAAACCAATTGGTAGGTTGGGTAGAAACTCCAAAGGGTTATTATTATTCACAAACGACGACATTATTGTAGATAAGTTTACCAACTCTAAAAATGGAGTTGCACGTTTATTTCATATCGAATTAAATAAAAACTTGAAGCTCGAAGATTTAAAAAAGATTCAGAATGGCTTTAAGGTAGAAGGAAAGCTAATTGCTGTGGAAGAAGCGAGTTATGTTGATGGTGCTTCGAAGCGAGAAATTGGTCTTAAAATTAAAAATACAGGGAATACAATCATACGTACCATATTCGATTATTTAAAGTACGAGATTGAAAACTTAGATTGTGTAGCTATTGGTCACTTAACCAAGAAAGATATTCCCAGAGGCTCCTGGAAGCATCTTACTGAGCAGGAATTAAATACCCTCAAAATGCTTTAAAAGTTTAAAAAAAAATAAAAAATAACTTCGAGGAAACCTCTATTTAATTTTTTTGTATTTCATTTGCAATAGCATTTAGCTGGGCATTATGATATGTGTTTCTGCGTCTGGGCTTTTGAAAATTAGGAAGTTAAGATCAAAAGCTGCTTATAAGATAAGACACCAGACTTTAAAGCTAGCTTCCGTTTATTCCAAAATTTCTATTAAAAATAGATACAGATTTTCTTTACAGACAAGGAAAGATGAATTCCTACATAAAATTTATTTTTTTAGAATTTCTATAAAACAAATTCAGAAATTAATTTGTATCTTAACATTAACATTAGCGTAACCAAGTTTATTAAAACCTGACCAATTTTTAAAAAAATGAAACGAATTATTGTAGATTATCAAAAACTTAACAAAGATATTTTGAATCTTTTAGTCGAGAAGTTTCCAGATGGTTATGATGATGACCATATAATTTCATTTAGAAATGCTAAAAATGATTTAATTGAAGCTGTTGAAGTAAAAACAGAAGATACAATCTATCTGGTAAAAGTAGGCACTTATCTGGCGAAGGCAATGGCCGATTTTGGAGAAGATGAGGACGTCGAAAACTCAAGTTCACCGTCGACACCAGATGCACAGTTTAGTGAAGAAGATTAAAATCATTACATTTCAACTATAAAGCTTTACTAAGTTATGGGAACAGCGATTTTTCAGCAATACGAAAACGGCTTTTTTACGTTTTTGTTTGATGACGGAGTGAAACTTGATTTTGAGGAAATTCACCCCAAGGCACTCTACCATTATGATTTAAAAAATGATAACTCCTTTGTAGGACAATCTTTTAAATTATCATTTATAGAAGTTTTTGACGATAAAGACCAGGCTATTTACAGAATTGAGCGATTAGAGCTAGTCTGAGGAGGATTTTTTTTAAGAAAAACTTCCCATATAAAAACGCCGTAGACAACGGTATATTCTAGACCTATTACCCATAGGTTTTCAGATTTATTGGCGTTATTGAGGTTTATATAGGCCAGATAACTTAATATAATGACGAAACTCCATACTATGGGGTATTTATACTTTGTAAATACCGATAGTATTAATAGTGTTGCTATATACCAAGGATGTACTGTTGTTGTCGTGAAATAATAAAAGGAAAGTGCCAGAAGCATGGCTGTAATGAGTTCTGTAGCCGATTTGTTTTTTCTAAAGAATGTGAGTCCCAAAACAAACAGAACGACCACCATTGGGGTTATCTTTCCAATGATGGCAATTTCGTTATAACCTCTAAACAGATACCCTATTTCACGAACTATATAATAGATACTAGCATTAAACTCAAAGTTTTGGAACCATAACCCAACAGTTTTTGCATAATTGTTCACGAATTGAGATGAGTAAAATGGGGCAAATAACAAGATAGTAGTTATTAAGACTATGGCATAGAATCCCATTAGGCGGAGAAACGCTCTGGGAATACCATTGCGGGGAGCTGGCGACCTCGCAATGACATTTTGTACATGTTGGTTGCTGAACGTAGTTGAAGTAAACCATTGAAAAAACAATGGCAAAAAGATCAATGGAATAAGTTTCACCGAAATTGACAAAGCCAAAACAACTCCGGCCAATGGCCACTTACCAGAATGTAACAAATATAAACTCCAAATAAGGAAGAAGATCATAACTCCTTCAAAATGCAAATTTCCGGTAAGTTCAATAATAATAAATGGATTTAAAATATACCAAAAGATGTTGTAAACCGGAATATGGAGGTTTTGTAATAGTTTTTTACCAAAATATAATGTACCAAAGTCGGCTGCAATAATTAATAAACGCATAACAATGACAGAGCCAAGGACACTTTTACCACTAAGTAAACCGGCTATAACAAAACAAAGCTGATTTATTGGGGGGTAGTTTGTAAAATGACTTGCGTTTAAAGGTCCCATGCCGTTATATAGTTCTTGTGCCTGATTTACAGGGGAGTTTCCAGTACTAATAAAGGATTCCACGGTATACAGATATGGGTTCATGCCTTCCAGAATCATACGGCCATCCCATATAAAACGGTAAAAATCTTGTGATAAATTAGGAATAGCTAATATAAAAATGGCACGAAATCCGAAAGCTAACGACGTTAAGAGCGCTGTGTTTTCTTTATGTGTTTTAACTAGTCTATAAAACAGAAAGAACAAGCCTGTATACAATATAACAAGGCTTACGTAATCTGTTCGAACCAGAACATGAGCAAAATACGTATATAATAATAGACATATTAAAGCTATTAGTAAGGGAGTTCTATATCGTTTAAAAAAGGTTGGGTTTAAAAGCATGTTTCAAATATAATATTATTTGTTGGTCGGTTTTAATGTCAGCTTATTTACAATAAAATGTATAAAATATACGAATAGACTATATGTCACATAAAACCAATAAATACGCCTGCTTATGAAAACTTTATTCTGCCGCTTGGTACTATGTTACCTGGTGTTAAACGCTACTATCTCTTGCTCATCTGAAGATTCCAATAATCAAAGTGAAAATGCTAACCCCACCGATGGTATAAATTCGATTGAGAATATTCAGATTTTCCCGACAACACATCCTTTAAATATGGATATTTCTGGTAGTCCGATAGATGTAAATTCCAATTTAATTTTAAGTCATATTGGGACAGAAAAGGGGCTGTTTCCCGATTTTGGTAGTGGAGAATGGGAGGGGGCTTCTATTGGTATACCCTATGTAAGTGTAGATAACAATCAGTTAAAAGTTCCTATAACATTTAGAGGAAACAGTTACGATGGTAACTATGGAAGTGAAAGTGACCAGGGGCCATTCCCCATTCCCTTAAATGCTCCTGTTGAAGGAGGTGGTCAAGGGGATAGTCATGTTATTTCTGTAAATGTAGAAAATGGGATGTTATATGAATTATATAATGCAACACAAGTTGGTCATGGTTTTGAAGCGTCTTCGGCGGCAGTATTCGATTTAAACAAAATAGTGTTCAGACCGGATGGTTGGACGTCGGCCGATGCTGCTGGATTACCTATTTTTCCGTTATTGGTGAGGTATCCCGAGATTGAAAAAGGCGTTATAGATCACCCCATACGATTTACCATTTCGAGATCTAAGATATATGAAGGCTATGTGCATCCGGCAAGACATCTGGTTTCAGGAAATGCTAGTGACGAATTGTTACCTTTTGGAGGGAGACTAAGATTAAAGGCAGATTATGATATTAGTGGTTTTTCTGAAACTAATCAGATCATTTTAAAAGCCATGAAAACATATGGATTGATGTTAGCCGATGTAGGTTCAGATATGTTCATCTCTGGTGCTCCTCATGAAAAATGGGATAACGACGATCTTAAGAAACTAAAACAGGTAACTCTAGATAACTTTGAAGTTATTGAATTGGGGGATATTACTTTGAGAGATTGATCTTAAAATAGAGCATCTTAAAAGTAATGTCTAAACCTTAGATGTCAAAGATTTAATAAACACATAACCAAAGCCTAGAAAAAGCATGAGGTGGAAGGGGAAAAGTCCAAAATCACCACCTTGATCTCCTACGACAAATGCGCTGTACATTCCAAAACCAAAATAAGCCATAAGCAGTCCTTCGAAAATAACGTGAACCGATACCGTTTTTTTAACGTATTTATTATTTTTCCAACTGTCTTTTAAAGAGTTGATGTTAAACTTTGGCGTCCTTATAAATTCACTCTTTTTACCTAAATGACCTTCTAAAACGGCAATGGAATTATGCAATGAAAAGCCCATAGCTATAGAAAAGAATACAAAGAACATACCTATATAGCGTATAAAGTTCTTAATGCCGCTACCATAAATGTTTTTATACATGATCCAGTAGCATACAAAAAATATAACCGTACTCATAACGAAGAAACTCATCACATAGAAGTAAGGCTTTAAATGGGCGTATTCATTTTTAATATATAACATGGGAATACTTAGCACGGCCACAATAAGAATATTTAGAAACATCGTGCTGTTAAGCAAATGTAATAATCCATGCACCTTAGTTTTAGCCGATATATTTTCGTTTCTAAGAACTTTCCACATCATTTTTCTAAAGTTCTCGGCGCCACCCTTATTCCATCTAAATTGCTGAGATCTTGCGGCACTAATGACTACAGGAAGTTCTGCCGGAGTTTCCACGTCTTCCAGATATTTAAATTTCCAGTTTTTCAACTGGGCGCGGTAGCTTAAATCGAGATCTTCTGTTAACGTATCACCTTCCCAGTTACCTGCATCTAAAATACATTGTTTACGCCATACTCCCGCAGTACCATTAAAATTGATAAAATGTCCCTTACTGTTTCTACCAACCTGTTCTAGAGTAAAATGAGCATCTAAAGCAAAGGCCTGAATTCTGGTTAGAATAGAATAATTACGGTTAATATGCCCCCAGCGCGTTTGAACCACACCAATATTTTCATCCTTAAAATATGGTACGGTGCGTTTTATCCAATCTTTTTCAGGAAGAAAATCAGAGTCGAAAATGGCAATGAATTCACCTTTGGCGACTTCCAACCCTTCTTTAAGCGCGCCTGCCTTAAAACCGGTTCGAACGGTTCTTGTAATATGCTTTATGTCTAATCCTGTTCCCCCTAGCGCCTCAATATGCAGGCGAGTTGTTTCAACCGTTTCATCGGTCGAATCGTCTAAAACCTGTATTTCTAATTTGTCTTTAGGATAGTCCATGTTAGCTATATTATCTAGCAAGCGTTTCATAACATACATTTCGTTATAAACAGGAAGTTGTATGGTGACATACGGGGTTTCATCCGGGTTATTTAAATCGAATTTAGAGCTGTTATCTCCTTTTTTTTGCGCGCTTAGATAATTAAAAAGCAGGTTTAATTGAGCCAATGCATATAAGAAAATAAGCAAAAGAGCAATTGTGTAGATAATAATAACAATAGTATGAGGAATCATTTTTTAATACTGTATTTAAAAATCCAACCCAAAATTTTTATGCCAGCAAATATAGCACCTTTTATCGTACCAGAAACTTTCGATACGCCTATTCTATTTCTATAATTAACTGGAACCTCTGTATATGACAACTTTTGTTTTAAAGCTTTTAACTGCATTTCAACGGTCCAGCCATATGTTTTGTCCTCCATATTAAGGTCTAATAGCTTAGTATATTTAATGGCTCTAAAAGGTCCTAGATCTGTAAATTTTGAACGAAAAAAAAGAGCCATGAGTGTAGTTGCTAGCCAATTTCCAAAAATTTGTGGTGTCGTCATAGAACCTTGTTCTCTAAGTCGCTTTACTCGTGCCCCAATTACAAAATCTGCGTTATCATTTATAATGGGAGCTATGATATTGGTTAGCTCTTCTGGATAATCACTATAATCACCATCAAGAAAAACAAGAATCTCTGGTTTTTTCTCCTGATTGGCAATATAATCCATACCCTTTAAACAAGCATACCCATATCCCTTATTAGATTCTTTTAAAACTGTCGCTCCTGCTTTTTTTGCATTGATTTCGGTGTCATCTGTAGAGTTGTTACTCACTACAATAATTTCGTCAACACTTTGGGGTATATCATTAATAACGTTACCAATTGATTCTGCTTCGTTATATGCAGGGATAATAACTTTTATATGGGTCATTTAAGGTCAGATAAGTTGTTTTCTTGTCTAAAGGACTTAAAACTAGTCCACTCTTTAATTTGTTTACCGGCTTTATACTTTCTCGCAGACACCAGTTCGTCATTCTTATACATCAAACAATAACCATTTTTTTGATTGTCTTTTAGCTGACACTTATGGTCTACCCGCTCCATACTGTCATAGAACAACCACCAGTTATTTTTTTTACCATTAATAAAATGTCCTTCAGACTTTTTATTGCCATTTTTGGCGTAAAAGTACCAATATTTTATAGGTTTACCCTGTTTAAAATGACCTTCTTTTTTAATACGTCCATTTTGATAATAAAACGTCCAATATTTGATTTTCTTATTGTTATGTGTCCAACCTTCTGAAACCAAATAACCAGAGTCATCATAGTTTTTTTGATAGGTGTTTTGGGCATCAATTTGAAAACTAAACAATAACACTAAACTGAAAACTGCGACTGAAAACTGCAAACTATATGTTATTTATTTCTTATTTACTAAATCCATAAGATCAACATCGTTTCCTAATAGTATTTCAGTAGGGTTGATACGACCTTTCATAGAATCATTTTCCAATTTTAAAACACCTCTTGGACAAACGGCACTGCATATTCCGCATCCAACACAACTGGATCGTACAATGTTTTCCCCTTTTTGAGCATAAGCACGAACATCAATTCCCATTTCACAACTATTAGAGCAGTTACCACAAGAAATGCATTGTCCGCCATTAGTTGTAATTCTAAACTTAGAGAATAACCTTTGTTGGAACCCTAGAATAGCGGCCATAGGGCAACCAAAACGGCACCATGCTCTACTTCCCAAAATAGGATAAAATCCAGTACCAATGACTCCCGAAAAGATGGAGCCTATATAAATACCATAGGCAGCACGCAAATCACCTCCCTTTACAAAAAATACATGTTCGGTGGTACCCGTAAGGTGCATGAGCAGTAATAGAGCAATAACAACAAAGTATCCAATGGCACCGTATTTAGCATCTTTACCGAGTTCTTTGCGTTTAAAGTACATAACACCTGCAAAGATTAAGGTAAGAAATCCAATAACAAGAGCAATAAATAGATCTTTCGTTAACCAGAACGCATTATGGTCGTAACCTAAATAGGTATAAACCATGGCCACCGTCATGACCACCGAAAAAACAAGAACAGTATGAATTAACCAACGTTCTAATTTCCAGGCAGACATTTTCTTTGAAGACAACTGTCTAAAAGGATCACCGGCAGTTTCTGCTAATCCTCCACAACCACAGACCCATGAGCAATACCAGCGTTTTCCGTATTTATATGTCAATATGGGGGTGATCACAAAAATGGAAATAATACCGAATAAAATTAATCCAAGTCCTATGTTACCATTCGATAGAAAACCCTTTACAGACCACTCATCAAAAATGTAGTAGTTAAGTGGCCATATACTTTTTAAGTCATAGTATGGTAAATCGGAATTCATGACATACATAAATTCTGGAATCAAAAAAGCAAAGCCTAATTGGAAAAACATCACCGAAGCTGTTCTTAATTGCTGGTATCTGTTATGTCTATATTTCAGCATAAATTTATAGCCAAAGGCTAAAATGGCTATCGTGTATAATGTTCCGTAAACAAACCACTGACTGGCATTTCGTCCACTCAATAGATGACTCAACGGATCAAAGAGAGAAATGAGTCCAGTATTAGACGCTCCGTTTTCGCCCAACCCTAGATATTTTGGATAAAAATACAGGACGATATAGAAAGATGTTAGAACAACACCTAAGATCCATCCCCAGGCACCTCTTGAGGATATCGATTTAAACCAAACGGCATCATTTTTTATCCCTTCCAGCTTAGTTAAGTAAGCATCTCTAGAGTATACTATGGTTCCTATAGTAATGAAAGCAAGCGCTAATGTTAAGAAAAGCCCTTTATTAGGGAAATTCGTATTAAACAGTGCCAGTGCTAATATAAACAAGCCTAGAATACCAATTGCTAAAGCAATTTTCTGTGTGTTTGAAATGTCCACAGCATCTGGTTTTGCCAAAGACATACTATGATTTATTTTATTACTCATAATATATTGTTATACAGTTTGTAATTCGTTTTTAAATGCCGAGAAAATGGCAGATTCGTAAGTTTTGTAAAACTCCGGATCGAAATTAGCTTCAGAGAGATGTTCCATGACATAATCTACGCTGCGTTTTTCGGTAAGCCAGTTATCGAAAACATCATGACGCATTCTAATTCCAAATGTATTAATACCCAAAAATTGGTTGGTATGCTTATCGTAGCAGACGGTAATACACTTGGTGTCATCTTCATGCTTCCAATGAAAATGGGACTCATTTTCTCTAGGTTGAGAAAATACCCATCCATATGTTTGGTATTCGATATCCAGAAATTTGGCCGAGTTAAACCAATGTCCTGGGTTATACTGGATGCGATTGCCACAAATGGTTTGGGCAACCGTTTCACCCATCATACGTCCAGTGTACCAAACGGCCTCAATGGGTCGTCTGCCATTAATACCTTCATGCTGTTCGGCACAATCACCAACGGCATAAACATCTGGAATATTGGTTTCCAGGTATCTATTGACTTTAACACCACGGCCAGTTTCAATATTAGATGCCTTAATGAAGTCAATATTAGGAGACACACCGGCAGTAAGACCAACAACATCACAGACAATTTCTTCACCAGTTTCCTGGATTATAATGGACTTCGCCTTGCCATTTTGGTCTGCAATGATTTCTTTTAGGTTAGCGTTTAACCTTAAATCTATATGGTGATTTTGTATATGCCTGTTAATCATGGCAGATTCCCCTTCGGGTAAAACACCATTCCAAAAACTACTTTCTCTAACCAAAAAGGTTACCGGGATGTTACGACTATTCAGCATTTCGGCAAGTTCAATACCTATAAGACCGCCACCCACAATTACGGCACGTTTACATGCTTTATTGTTGGGTGCAAAGTGTTCTAAATTTTCAAGGTCTTGTTTGTGGTACATCCCCATAACACCATCTAAGTCCTGACCCGGCCAACCAAATTTGTTTGGTTTACTTCCAGTGGCAATAATTAGTTTATCGTATGATAACGTGTCACCTTCAGCAAACTGTAGCGTTTTAGCGCCTGTGTCTATATGTTTTACATAACCCTTCTTGAGATCAATTCTGTTTTTCTCCCAGAACCAATCCTCGTAGGGTTGTGTATGTTCGAATTTCATGTGTCCCATGTATATGTACATAAGAGCTGTACGTGAAAAAAAATAGTCCGTTTCGGCAGAAACAATGGTTATTTTTTTGTCCGATAGCTTACGAATATGTCGTGCAGCTGTAACTCCCGAAATACCATTTCCTATAATAACTATATGATCCATAAGGTTAATCGTTTTTGTTGTTTCTTACAATGTACCAAAAAACACTAAAGGTTAAGCGTGTAAAATGGGGTAATGCGATTTGTAAATTTCGTCAGACGTTGGCATTTCTGTCGAAGTAATGTGTAAGAACTTAATACATGGAAGCATATTTAGAATAAATATAAATTACTTTATATTGTAAGTTTTAAAACAAAATTTAGACGCGAAAAATTTTATATTTTTTTTGAAAGTTTGCTAAAACCATTCAGACTGAAGCAACGTTGAAAATCAATAAACACATTAAAATGAGGAATATAATTATAATAATAGTAATGGTTTTTGGAAGCCTTTCGCTTTCGGCCCAAGATTTGAATACGTTCTTTAAAAAAGCAGATAGTTTTTTTAAAACTCATGTAGCTAATGGAAAAGTGGCGTATTCAAAAATTAACGATGACCAGACGGCTCTTGATGAGCTTTTAAAAATAGCAGAAACGATTTCGGTATCTAAAACAGATGCCAAAAACTACCAGGCATTTTGGATTAATGCCTATAATATTTCTGTAATAAAGGGTATTATAGATAACTATCCAACAAAATCACCTTTAGATAATACCGGGTTTTTCGATAAAACAACCTATAGTTTGGCCGGTAAGAAAATCACTTTAAATGATATTGAACATAAATTGCTTAGAGCGCAATTTAATGATGCACGTTTTCATTTCGTGTTGGTATGTGGTGCAGTAGGATGTCCGCCATTAATTAGCAAGGCGTATTTACCCAATACCTTAAATGCTCAAATGGATACTCAAACCAAGATCGCTTTAAACGGAGCTTTTTTAAAGGTAAATACTAAAAAGAAACGTGTTCAGGCATCACAAATCATGGAATGGTATAAGGGAGATTTTAAGACGAAAGGTAAATCGGAAATTGACTTTATCAATACGTACAGAACCGAAAAAATACCAAACAATTTTAAGCTGAGTTATTTTCCTTATAACTGGAGTTTGAACAAACAATAAAATAAGAACGAAACAATAAATCAAAAATTAATTCAGATGAAAAGAATAATCATAGCATTGCTAACTATTATAACCGTATCATTTTCCGGATTTTCGCAAGACGAAGATCAAGATGCGGGAAGTGTGATACAAACCTATACACCATCCAAGCTTTTAAAGAAAGGACAATGGGATATTAAATGGTTTAATAATTTATATACAGAAACCAAAGACTTGTTTGGAACTAATGGAGAAGAACAAACTATTCCAAGAAATTCATTTTTCACGTCGACCGTCGATGTTTTTACGGGTGTTTCTGAAAAAGGGAACTTCAATGTTGGGTTGTTATTAGAATTTCGTTCTAATGCCATCGGGGGAAGAGATGCCTTAGATGTGTTTTCTTTTGATGGAGAACGAGGTACAGCGCGTTCTGGATTTACATCTTTTGCACCTGCAATTAAGTTTAATCCAATTAAGAGCGTGAGTAATTTTACAATTCAAACAGCGATTCACATTCCGTTAGTTGATAATGAAGTTGAAGACGGTGTGTTTTTAGATCAAAAAGGATTTATATTTCAAAATAGATTTTTCTACGATTATAGTTTTGCCGGTGGTGATTGGCAACTGTTTTCTGAGTTGAATACTGAGTATAATTTTGGAAAGAAATTAGAGCGTGATAGTAATGGTACTCAAATAGACGGAAGTTTTGCGAATAATAGTTTGCGCTTAACACCGGGAGTATTTTTAAGTTATTTCCCAAGTTCGAAGTTTACCATTTTAGGTTTGGTACAACATTCTCAATTAATTGATGCCGGCAATGATTTCTCTCAAGATTTCACGGCGCTTGGAGGTGGTTTGAAATATCAACTTACGGATGTATTAAATATTGAGACGCTATATACAAGTTTTGTTAGAGGAAATGATACAGGTTTAGGACAAACATTTAACATTGGGCTAAGAGCATTGTTTTAATGATTATAGTAAATTAGGAGTTTATAAAAATTTTGTTAGATGAAAATGAATAGACTCCTGTTTTGCTTTTTAGCGCTTTGGTTGCTTCAATCCTGTACTTCGCAAACTAAAAAAATTAATGGCGTAAGCTTTGTCGCGGCAAACGAATCGGTTAACGATTTGCATATTAGTCCTGTTGTAAAAGTAAATGCGAATTATGCTGCTGTCATGCCATTTGGGTTTGTTAAAAATCTTTCTCATCCGCAAGTGACTTATAATACCAAGGGGCAATGGTATGGGGAGACGAATGAGGGTTCTAAACAATATATAAATGCGCTTCGTAAGAAGAAGGTAAATATCATGTTGAAACCTCAAATTTGGGTTTGGCATGGAGAGTTTACAGGCTTCATTGAAATGAAAAATGAGACAGACTGGAAAGCTTTAGAAGCTTCATATTCAAAGTTTATTTTGGAGTATGCACAAGTAGCACAGGACGTTCAGGCTGAGATTTTTTGTATAGGCACAGAACTCGAAAGATTTATAGATAACCGACCCGATTACTGGTTGAAGCTCATACATGAAATCAAGCAGGTTTATAAAGGCAAGTTAACCTATGCTGCCAATTGGGACGAGTTTAAGCGAACGCCGTTTTGGGGAGTGCTGGATTTTATTGGAATTGATGCTTATTTTCCTGTAAGTGACAGTAAAACACCAACCGTTGAAGAATGCCTCGCTGGTTGGGAGAAACATAAAAATACGGTTAGTACCCTATCTGGAAAGTTTGATAAACCGGTGTTGTTTACCGAATATGGATATAGGAGTGTTGATTATGCCGGGAAGGAACCCTGGAGAAGTGATAGAAGTATGACACAGGTTAATCTGAAGGCTCAAACCAATACAACCAAAGCCTTATTTGAAACGTTTTGGAAAGAAGATTGGTTCGCTGGTGGCTTTATATGGAAATGGTACCATAATCATGAGCGTGCCGGAGGTGAAAATAATTCAAGGTTTACACCACAAAATAAACCAGTGGAAGCTTTGATAAAAATGCAATATGAATTATATAAATAGAATTGTTGTTTTATGTTCCATTGTTTTGGCCTGGTCATGTCATAATGACCAAAATGATGAACCATTCACATTGTCTGTTTATACGGAAGGAAGGTCTATTGACTTGGGAGGCGTTATAGCTTGTGCTGCAAGCGATGAAAATAGTGGAGACATATTAACCTTTTATTATCCGGAAGCCGGAGCAACCGATATACGGTTTTATCAAACAGAGACAGCAGATATCGATAACAGTGATTTTTCAAACTATATCAGGGTGTTTTTAAATAGTGACCCATTCTTTAATGGATATTTAGGGAAGTTTACTCAAGCGTCTTCTCATGAGAAATGGATCATTGTAACTTTTGAACTGGATGGAGAGGTGAAAATTTCTAATCCTATTCGATCAAAACAAATCTCTAAACCCACAGTTTGGAATGATTTGGTGGACATTGATCAAAGTGACCCGGGAATGCCCGTATTCATGTGGGATCATGATGCAGCTGGTGACAATGCGATTTATTTTCAGGTCATTTCCGATACCCAAAACAATTTATTATCGGGTACCTATACTTACGAAAATCACTTTCAATATTATAACACAAGTAATGTTGTCTTAAATATAACGACTCAAACTCCACCACTTTTAATATCGAACGATGCATATAACTTCACTTTAATGGATGTGAGCGAAGATAACTGGGTGAATTTAGTGATTAACAAAAATTTTACAATACTGTGAAAACCATAACAGCCTTAGTATTCATGTTGTTTTTTGTTAGCATAAACGCACAGGAAAACAGCATATACAAAGTTGATATAGAGGGAAACAAAAGGACCAGAACAAGCTTTTTAAAACGGCTGGCTTTTGTTAAGGAGGGGGCCGTGTTAGATTCGGCTAAAATAGCATCAGATGTGCGACGTCTTAAGTTATTGCCTTCTGTTGCTCATGTTAAATATACATTAGAAACTGTTGGTGATGGGATCTATCATTTAACCTATATTATAGAGGAAAATTTTGCGATCATTCCCGGATTAAATATAGCTACCGATAATAACGGTGAATTCGCCTTTAGAACGTCAATATTCGATTTTAATTTTTTAGGAAGAAACCAAATCATTGGTGGTTTTTATAGTCGGGATGTGTTCGATTCTTATGGCGCATTTTGGGAAGCTCCCAATTTATTTACTCGCAGATTAGGAATTGGTATAAACTATCAAAACCTGATATCTCAGGAGCCTGTTTTTTTTAATAATGGGAACGATGTAAATTATAAGTTTTCGAATCGAGCTTTTGAGATAAAACTTCAGTTTGAACCTAATTTTTATAATCGTTTAGAACTGGGAGTCAATATTGGTTCTGAAGAATACGATTTTTTAGAAGGTAACCTTCCTACTGGAATCCCAACACAACTTAAGGCAAATAAAGTAGCCATAATTGGAGAATATGAGTATAATAATATTAATATATTCTATCAATATCAAGAAGGGTTTAGGAGTATTCTAACGTATCGGATTGTTACGGGGGCCAGGGGAGAAAATGACCTCTTAAGAAACTTTTTTATAGGAAGAAACGACTTCGAATATTTTAAAAGAGTGGGTACAGGAGGCAATTGGGCGAATAGATTACGTCTGGGATATGCTTCAAATGATGAAAGCCCATTTGCACCTTTTGCGGTCGATAATCAATTAAATATACGAGGCGCTGGAAATACAATAGACAGAGGCACAGCTTCTATTGTTCTTAATACGGAGTACAGACAAACCTTATACGAAAAAGGGTGGTTTGTTTTACAAGGTAACGCCTTTATAGATACAGGAGCATGGAGGACTCCCGGTGGTAATCTGGGAGAATTATTTGATGGTAGCACTGTTAAGTTTTATCCTGGCCTGGGGATAAGGTTTATTCATAAGCGAATTTTTAATGCCGTTTTTAGGTTAGATTATGGATACGGCATTGGCGATGAGGCTACAAATGGAATTGTTTTTGGAATTGGGCAGTATTTTTAAATTTTTATAGTTTATTTTTAACACATAATTTTGCCCTGCAATATGTTTAAAAAGAAGATCTTATTATTAGTATTTATTTCTGTTTACTGTTCCTATTCCTATGGTCAGGAAAACATCGTACACGATCTTAAAATACAAGGAAATAAAAGACTAAAAGCTTCTTTTATTAAAAAGATATCCAATGTTAGGACTGGTGGAAAGCTGGATACCTTGGTTATAGAGCAGGATATGGTGCGTTTAAAACGACTGCCATCGGTGTCTCATGCTTATTATCAGGTCTTTCCGTCTGAAAACAATCAATACAATGTATTTTATAATATTGAAGAAAATTTCACCCTCATACCTTCGTTGAATGTTTATACAACCGACGATGATGAATTCGCTTATAGATTAGGGCTTTACGAGTTTAATGCTTTAGGGCGAGACATCATATTTGGTGGTTTTTATCAAAAGGATATTTATAGTTCGTATGCCATAAACCTTAGGGCTCCCTATTTGTTTTCAAATACGCTGGGACTGGCCATAAACCATCAGGATCTTACAACGCAGGAACCCGTATTTTTTGCAGAAGAAATTGCTAACTACAAATACAGAAATAAATCTTTTGAGGTTTTAGGGTTGTATGAGTTTAATTTTAAGAACAGGTTAGAGTTAGGAGCTAATTATTTTGTTGAAAACTACGAGTTTAAAGGTGAAAATGTTAATAATAGACCAGAGTTAAATGTACATAAATGGCTCATTAAAGGGATTTATGAGTTTAATAATTTAAACTATTATTATCAATATATTTCCGGATTTAGGAGTCAGCTTAACGTTCAATATGTAACCTCTAGTAACCCTATGCTTCCCGATTTTTTTATTGGGTGGAATGATTTTTTCTGTTTTCGACGTGTAGGAGAGAAGGGAAATTGGGCATCAAGATTAAGGATGGGCTTGTCTACGAACGATGGAACACCTTTTGCTCCCTTTTCGGTAGATAATAATGTGAATATTCGAGGTGTTGGTAATACTATAGATAGAGGGACCGGTGTCATTGTTGTAAATACGGAATACCGTCACACTTTATACGAGAAAGATTGGTTTGTTTTACAGGGAAATGCATTTATAGATAGTGGAACATGGCGAAATCCAGGTGGAGATTTTAATGACTTTACCAACGTAAATAACATTAAAGTATATCCGGGTCTAGGACTTCGCGTGATCCATAAAAAAATATATAATGCTATTTTTAGAATTGACTACGGGTATGGGGTCACCAAAAATGCAACAAAGGGTTTTGTTTTTGGGATCGGACAATACTTTTAATTAAGCATAATTATTAAATCTTCAGAGTTTACCATCGTGCCAGATTCTAATACAATTTGATCGACTGTCGCATCTTCAACAGCAGTAATGGTTGTTTCCATTTTCATGGCTTCGATAATAAATAATGGCTGGTTTTTGTTAATCTGCTCACCTGCTTTGACTAGAACAGAAGATAGCATACCCTGCAAGGGAGCGCCAATTTCTTTTTTATTGGTTTTATCTGCCTTTTTGTGTTCAATCTCATCAACCTTAATCGAGGTATCTTTAATGTCTACACTACGTCCTTGCCCGTTAACCCTAAAATAAATCGTAACCATACCATTGGCATTGGGGTCACCAATTGATTCCAAGGTGATGAGTAGTGATTTACCTTTATCTAGTGTTACAATAATTTCCTCTCCTACGTCCATACCGTAGAAGAAGTTTTTAGTTGGAACATTGATAAGGCTTCCATACTTTAGGTGCTTATTGTAGGTCTTGGTAAATACTTTCGGATAAAGGCTATACGATAAGAAATCGGAGATATGAAGTGGTCTGTCCAGTTCTTTTTCGAATGTAGTTTTAAAGGCTTTAAAATCCAATTCAAAGTCAATCGGAGGGATATGTGCATTAGGCCTGTCTGTATAAGGTTTTTGATCCTTTAAAACGATGTCTTGAAGCGGTTTTGGAAACCCTCCAACGGGTTGTCCTAAATCTCCTTTAAAGAAGCTTACAACCGATTCCGGAAAGGATATTGTATCTCCTCGTTGCAAAACATCTTCAATGGTTAAATTATTACTCACTAAATACTGAGCCATGTCGCCAACGACTTTTGAACTTGGTGTTACTTTTATAATATTACCAAAAAGGGCATTAACCTCGCTGTACATTTTTGTAATTTCATGAAATCGATCTTCTAAACCAAGAGCTTGAGCCTGGGGTTTTAAGTTGGAATATTGTCCGCCTGGAATTTCATGTTTAAATACTTCCCCGGAACCGGCTTTCAATCCGGATTCGAAGGGGTAATAGTATTCTCTAACAGCACTCCAATAGTTTGAATACGTATTTAGAGAATCTATATTGGTAGCAGGGGCTCTATCATTAAACTTTAACATTTCAACAATGGAATTAAAGTTGGGTTGCGATGTTAGCCCGGAAAGCCCACCAATAGCCACATCTACAACATCAACACCAGCTTCGATGGCTTTTAAATAAGTAGCGGGTTGTATCGATGAGGTATCGTGTGTGTGTAAATGTATTGGGATATTTATAACTTGTTTTAAAGCTGAAATAAGCTCGAATGCTGCATAAGGTTTTAATAAACCGGCCATATCCTTTATCGCTAGAATATGCGCTCCCGCATTTTCGATATCCTTGGCAAGGTTTGTATAGTATTTTAGATCGTATTTTGTGTTTTCCGGGTTTAAGATATCGCTGGTGTAACAAATAGAGCCTTCTGCTAAACCTCTTGTTTTCTTTCTTACATGCTCAATACACGGGGCAATAGATTGCATCCAGTTAAGAGAATCGAAAATTCTAAAAATATCTACACCGTGTTCCCACGATTCTTCTACAAATCGTTCTATTAAATTATCTGGATAAGCTTTATACCCAACACCGTTTGAACCTCTAATAAGCATTTGTAGTAAGATGTTAGGCATGGCTTTACGTAACAATTGCAGACGTTCCCAGGGATTTTCCTGTAAAAAACGCAAACAAACATCGAAGGTGGCCCCACCCCATACTTCCATACTAAATAGTTCTGGATGGTTTTTCGCATACCCCTCGGCTACTTTAAGCATATCATAAGTACGCATTCTGGTAGCTAGTAAACTTTGATGTGCGTCACGCATCGTGGTATCTGTAAAATGAACCTGTTTTTCATTTTTAAGCCATTGGGAGAATTTTTCTGGACCTAATTCGGTTAGCAGGTCCTTAGTGCCCTTTGGGTGATTTGCTGTGATATCAAACTTCGGAACTTTTGGTTTAACAAAAGTTTTGGTCGGATTTATTTTTTTTACATCACTGTTTCCATTTACAATAATGTCTCCTAGATAGGTGATTAATTTGGTAGCCCGATCTCTGGGTTCTTTAAAGTTGAACAGGTCTGGATTTTGCTTGATAAAATTTACTGTGACCTTTCCTTGACTAAAAGTTTCGTGTTTTAAGATGTTGTTTAGGAAAGGAATATTGGTTTTTACCCCTCGAATTCTAAACTCTGCAATGGCTCGCCTTATTTTCCTGCAGGCACCATCTAGGGTGCGGCTATGTGCAGTGACCTTAACAAGCATAGAATCAAAGAATGGTGAAATGGTGGCACCTTGATAGATACTTCCAGCATCTAGACGAATTCCAAAACCAGAAGCACTTCTGTAAGCCGAAATCGTACCATAGTCGGGTTTGAAATCGTTTTGAGGGTCTTCAGTCGTAATGCGGCACTGTAAAGCATATCCACTTAACCTTATTGTGTCCTGGCTGGCAATTTTTATTTGCCGATCTGATAATTTGTAACCCCCGGCTACGAATAGTTGCGTTTTAACCAGATCGATGTTCGTAATAACTTCGGTAACCGTATGTTCTACTTGGATTCTTGGGTTCACTTCAATAAAGTAAATAGAGTCATCGCTGTCTACCAGAAATTCTACGGTACCAATATTATTATAATTAACGGCTTTGCAAATAGTGGTTGCATAGGTGTATAAGGCTGCTTTTGTTTCAGATTTCAAACCAAAAGAAGGGGCAAACTCAATGACTTTTTGGTAGCGACGTTGTACGGAGCAGTCTCTTTCATACAAATGTACCAGGTTGCCATAGTTATCTGCAACAATCTGTATTTCGATGTGCTTTGGGTTTTCTACAAATTTCTCGAGAAACACGGTATCATCTCCAAAAGCATTTAAAGCCTCACGTTTACTTTCATTAAAGGCTCGAATAAGTTCGTCTTCTTTTCTAATAACTCGCATTCCTCTACCGCCACCTCCAGCAGCCGCTTTTAACATGAGAGGATATCCAATTTTTTCGGCTTCAGCTAAAGTAACCTCAATATCTGTTAATGGTTTCGAATTACTTTTTATAATGGGAACGTTGTTGTCCTCGGCGACTTTTTTCGCTGTGATTTTGTCGCCCAACGCTTTTAAAACTGAAACTTTAGGGCCTACAAAAATGATATTGTTGTCTTCACATGCTTGAGCGAAATCGGCGTTTTCAGAAAGGAAACCATAGCCCGGATGAATCGCATCTGCGCCATTCTCCAAGGCAATTTTAATTATAAAATCAATGTTTAAGTATGGTTTTAAAGGGTCGTTGTCTTCTCCTATTTGGTAAGCTTCATCCGATTTGTGCCGATGGAGAGAATAGCGATCTTCATATGTGTAAATCCCTATGGTTTTTACTCCAATTTCTGCACAAGCTCTATAAATTCTTATAGCAATTTCACCACGATTGGCAACCAGTACTTTTTTTATTGTCATTGATTAAATAGTTATAATTAGGGTTATTAGAGGTTATAAACTTAATGAATTATTGTTATTTATGAAGAAAAATTTTACATTATTAATAATTAAAATCTTTCTTGTTTGTGAATCGTATAATGTTTATGTGGTTTTGAGTTTAATTCTTTAATATTCCTATAATGCGCAACGATGATACACAATAAAGAAGAATTTATTTGATGATTAATTTTTTAAGCTTTTGAAAAAAATTACTTTTACCCAAAAAAATTATTCATGAGAATATTTGGAATAGGTGATATACATGGAGGTCTAAAGGCTCTGGTTCAGGTATTAAATAAAATAGAGGTTAAAGACGAAGATACTCTAGTTTTTATGGGAGATTATGTGGATGGTTGGAGTGAGTCTGCTCAGGTTATTCAGTTCTTAATGGAATTATCGCAAAATATAAAATGTGTGTTTATAAGGGGGAACCATGATGTTTGGTGTGAGAACTGGTTAAGAACTGCGGACGTGAACCCCATTTGGTATTTGCATGGAGGTAAAGAAACTATCGCTAGCTACGAAAGGTATAGTGAAACGGATAAAAAAAAGCATTTAGAGTTTTTTGAAAGCATGTCGTTACATCATTTAGATGATGAGAATCGTTTGTTTGTTCATGCTGGTTTTACTTCAATGCACGGTGTCGAAAAGGAAGTTTATAAGGAAACATTTTATTTTGACAGAACACTTTGGGAAATGGCTTCGACCTTAAATTCAGATATCGCAGAAGACTCTCCTTTATATCCTAAACGACTAAAGCATTACAAAGAAATTTATATTGGACACACCCCAACGACCAATTTTAATGTTGATATGCCTATGCAGGCAGCTAGTGTCTGGAATATTGATACTGGAGCCGCATTTAAGGGCAAATTGTCGGCGATGAATTTGGAGACGAAGGAGGTCTTTCAAAGTGATAACTTACCAGCTTTATATCCTGATGAAAAGGGGAGGAACAAGGATTAAAATTCAATTCCTACGAAGGCAGGAATCTACTTCATACGAATTCGCTTCCAATCAATGAGATTCCTGCCTTCGCAGGAATGACAAATGAAACCGGGTGTTCTATCAAACAATATACTTCTGGTAATACCGATTCAATTCATAAGCATCGGCTCCCATCCATTTTTTGAGGTGAATTCTCCAATAGTAATATTGTAATTTCCAAACCCCGTTTTTAGAATAACATCTTGGTGAGGTTATGAGCCACTTTGGAATGACAACAAACTGTTTTCGCTTGTACAGTCTCGCTATGAGGTCGTTGTCTTCATAAATTGTGAAATCTTCATTAAATCCACCAATATTATTGAAGAGTTTAGTGGTTATAAATTGACTTTGGTCTCCACCCCGGCACATTTTCCAGGGTAGGCGAGTAAGCTGCCCTGCAAGTTTAAGCCATATATGACTGCTGTCGAATTTCATTCTAAAACACCCAGCTTTATGACCCTTTTTTACCTCATCTATTATATGAGTATCGAAATCTTTCGGAGGGAAAGAATCGGCATGCAAAAAGTATAAAATATTACCAGTGGCATGTTTTGCCCCTAAATTCATTTGTTTAGCACGTCCTTTGGTGGAACGAATACATGTTATAATTGCTTTTTTGGTTTCTTCAAACTCAGTCGGGAGGTCTTCATGAGAAGATTTCAATGTGGCCTGTCTTGAGTTGGATTGAAAGGCTTGACCAGAGGCATAATTTGAAACGATTTCCCTGGATCCATCGGTGCTGCCTCCATCAATGACAATGATTTCAGAGATGTTTTTTTCAGATGAGCTCTCTAAAAGATGTTTAAGCAGATCGTCAATATGATCCGCTTCATTTAGCATGGGAATAATTATCGAGATTCTATTCATTTAAGTTCCAATCGTAGGTTTTATAGCTCTTTTTTGCTTTATTAGAAATAAGGGTTTTTGAATATGTATTTAAAAAGTCAATTAAAGAACCTTCTTGTTTAAAATCTTTGGCAAACCACTGGAATATTTTTGAAAGTTCAAGATGGTTTTTAGAAATATTATTTTTCTCAGAGTCATTTAGAAATTCCTCGGTAGCTTGTGTTAATTGTTTATTTAGATTTAAAGAAGTAAAGGCTTTGTCTTGTAATTTCGGACAGGAATAAGAAGCGCAAACAATGGCGAAATGAATACGAGGTTCGTTCATTTTTCGCAAAATTTGATGCTCTATTTCATTTAAATTGAACCATTTTTCTCCAAGTTTCCAAAACCTCTGTTCCCAAGGTTTTTTAATGTCTTTAATGCTTTTTAAAGGGTAGTGTCTCACAATTAAATCGATGGTCATGGCATTATAGGCATTAATCCAGTACGCCAGAGAATCCTGCGTTGTCCAGAAATCCTTAGGGGTATTGCTCCCCAGATAGTTGAGGTAATGGGTTAATTCACTTCGATTGGCTTTGAATGCTTTATAATCAACGTTTCCGTTTTTAGAAACGTGTTTTTGGAGTAAATTATCCCAGGTGTCATGGTTAAGAGCCTCTGTGGGTTTTGGGGATTCTAATGTACGTTCTGCTATAAGACCTCTATTGGGATCTTGAGCTGTAAGGGTGTCTTTTTTTTGAATACTGTCCTTAAAAACGTTTTTAGAAACGCTTTGCTCAATCCTTTTCTGTGGCGCTTTAACAATACGTTTTGAGCTAGAACAGGATGCAAAAGAAATAAGGGTTAGTAAGATGATCAAGTGCCTCATATAAACATGCTTTACCATAGTTTTGACGATAAAAAACTAAAGTTCTTACTACAAAGTATGAATTTATATTTAGAACGCATTTAAACGTTTTTTAATTTGCTGAAACCTGTCTGTCGGCAGGCAGGAATTACCGTTTTCAGCCCTGTTTTTGTCTTTTTATCCTTCAATAGCCTTGCTACCTGACCGTAGTAGGCAGGTGCAACTCAAAAAAGTCTTCACAGAACTAAAAACCTCTAATTTTCGTTTAAATCCAAAAACGTTTAAATAAGTTCTTAAAAAAAGAAGTAAATTAAACGAGAAGTTTAAATCGCTTCTAAATAGAATATAACCTGAATCTTGAATGTTGAAAACTAAATTTAAAATAAGAATTAGTAATGAAAGTAACCCTCATTAGTATTCCAGTTCGAGACCAGGAAAAGGCACTAGCTTTTTATACAGAAAAACTGGGTTTTATAAAGAAGAAGGACAAACCACTAGGGGATGGAAATAGATGGCTGACTTTGGTTTCAAAAGAAGCACAGGATGGGCCAGAAATACTGTTGGAACCAGCTCCTAAGCATTTTGAGCCTTCTAGGGTTTATCAAGATGCGTTGATGGAAGCTGGAATTCCATACACGCAATTTGATGTTGAAAATGTTGATGCGGAATACGAACGATTGACGAAACTTGGAGTAGAATTCAGTGCGAAACCTTCTACACATGGAACAGCCAAATATGCAGTTTTTAACGATACCTGCGGAAATAACATTGCCATTATAGAGGAACTGTAAACATACTTTTAGAGTGCTAAATACAAAAGACCAGAGCTCACTTATGTTTTGAAAAAGATTCTAGAAACTTTAGATAGATATTGCTCTGGCTTTTGGGGGCTTTTTTAACGGAATCCTTATCCACTATTCAAATGGCTTTACTACTATAAAAAGAAATAAGTGCATAAGTGGCTCTCTCAATTATAAGGATTCAATCAAATCTATACGTTTAATTTACACTACAAAAGTCGAAAACTAAATTTGTCTCTAGAGGATAAAGAGTTATCCTAAACGGATTAAATCGGGGTACATTGACAACGGTTATTAAAACTAAATACGGGCTAGGTTTAAGCTGATAAATGAACAGAAGCCTAAAAAACACAAAAAAGAAGTTCCTTATTGAATACTCTTTTGTGTTTTTTAGGCCGCTTTATTTTTTTTAGAATTTAGCAGCACCCACCGCCATCGTAATGGTATGTGGATTCTGAGATAAAAATATCATCTCTACCTAATGCTTTTAAGGCATTAGCTGTTTTATCACATATGGCTAAAGGTTGATTTTTCAATAGCACATGTCCGGCATTGTCATCCAGGTAATCGTCATCACCAAAATAAATGGCTGCTTTACCAGTAAAGATACAAGGACCATCTTCTGGCATTGGATCTTTTATAGCTGCAACTTCAATAGACTCGATATAAATTAATTCGTCTGTTGGATAGTGTTTGGAATCCAGGACCCTATAAGGTTTTCTTGCTCGAATTTCTATAGTTCCAAAACCGGCGTCTGTTAAGGCTTTTACATATTCGGCAATTGGTAAACTACCGCTTAAGCACAACGCACGCAATCGTTCATCGTTACGCAATGTATCATTCATGGGTTGCTCACAAGTTGGATCACTCATAACTAATCTACCATGTGGTTTTAAAACGCGATACATTTCGTCTATGGCTTTTTTAAGATCATCGGCTTTAAATATATTGAATAGGCAATTTTGGGCAGCGACGTCAATGCTATTATCTTCAACGGGAAGATTCATGGCGTCTCCTTTTCTCAAATCTACAAAGTCACTTTTAAACCAATCGTTTTGGGCCTCTGCTTCGGTAAAGTTCTTACGAGAAGCTTCTAGCATTTCATCGACAACATCGATACCAATTACACCACCTTTTTGACGGTTAAAGTAAGCGAATTGCAAGAGTTCCATACCTCCACCAACACCAACGTATAACGTTTTAGGATTATTGGTTAGGTCGCGTGCATGCACCGTACTCCCGCATCCATAATTCATTTCCTGCATGATTTTGGGTATTTTTAATCCAGGCAACTCCCAGATGGGGTTGGTGGTGCAGCATAAGCCAACGTCTGGAGTTAGGGCAGCTTCTTTATATACATCGTGAGTGGTCTCTAAATAATTACTCATAGTCTTAGTGTTTAGTAATTGGTACACAGTTCGTAGTCATCGTGTTTAGTTTCAGTTTTTCCTGATACTTTCTCATTTTAGCGAGCATCAAAGCGTTTTATTTATAACGGGTTAACTGTCACTAAATACTGCTAACTGTTTAAATCGTCTTAATTAATTCTTTAAAAAGGGTTATCATATCTGGCTCTGCTTTGGCCGCATTTTCAATAATATCGGTAATGTTTACGGGTTCCAGATTATCTGGGTCGCATTCATCTGTTAAAACTGACACCGCTGCCACCTTTAATTTTAAATGATTCGCCACAATAATTTCCGGAACAGTACTCATTCCAACAGCATCTGAACCTATAATTTTTAACATACGATACTCAGCCCTTGTTTCTAATTGAGGTCCTACAACACTGGCATAGACCCCTTTGTGTAATGTTATGTTGTTTGTTTTTGCGATATCTTCAAATGTCGAGATAATTTCGGCATCGTATGGGGCACTCATGTCCACAAAGCGTTCACCCAAGTCTCCTACGTCTTTAAAAGCAAGAGGAGAACTGCCTTGTAAATTAATGTGATCTTCAATAAGCATTAACTCCCCTTTTTTAAAGTTCAAGTTAATGGCGCCAGCAGCATTGGAAACTAAAAGCGTTTTAATGCCTAGTTTCTCCATAATTCGAACTGGATAGGTAACATCTTGCAAGGTATAGCCCTCATATAAATGAAAACGACCCTGCATGACCACAACTGTTTTATCTGCAATTTTACCATAAATCAATTTGCCTTTGTGAAATTCGACGGTAGCCGTTGGGAAGTTTGGAATATGATTATAGCTAACTTCTTTGATGATATCTATTTCGTCGATCAATTGACCTAAGCCTGTGCCTAGTATAATTCCAATTTGGGGATTTTCAAAACCCTTGTCTTTAAGATAGTCTACAGTTTCATTTATGTATTTAATCATTTGTGTTATCGCTTTATGAATCTATTTGTACTGTATGCGTTATTGTGTGTTGTTCTCAACAAATATACTCCAGATTTTAATGTTGATAAATTTAATTTAATTTTAGATATCGTTGATTCTTCTTTTTTGAAAACTTCATGTCCTAATACATTGAAAACGCTTATGGCTACAGGAAGTTGCTTTTCATTGGTGATTTCTAAATAATCATTGGCCGGATTCGGGTAAACCTTAAATGCTATACTCTGTATATTTTCCTCAACACTTAAAACGGAGCAATTAGAAGCCGAAAACGAGGTGTAACTTCCAAAATCCCAAAATTGGTCGAATTGTAAACAATAAAAGAAAACCGTATCAAAATCTTCAATATTCTTTCCATTTGGAATGTTAACTGTAAGTGATTTTGCTCCGTTCGATGGTATAGCGGGAACACACCCTGTGCATCCTACCAAACCAAATTCTATATGGTCTAAACTTGCAATTTCAGAACTTCTTAAAGTGGCAGCAGACGCCCCATTCGAATTAACGAGGTATGCTCTAATATCTGGTCCGGAAGCGGTTTGGAAATTGGAACCTAAATCCAGAGTAATGGTATCATCGTTATTAAGAGTTACGGTTACATCACCCGTTACATTATAGGAAGAAATGGCAATGTTGTTTCCAAAGTTATTTGCTGGTGTCGCACATTGAGAACTGCTTATTTGGGATGTAAAAGATAAAACGAAGACTAGTAAAAAATTTTTCATAATGAGGAGTTTTAATATGGTTTAACAATGGGTTCATTATTAAGTCGTCCTCATTTTCAAATAATTTCACCTCCCGTTAAAAAAAATATTTAAAGACTTAATTGCTTGATTTTTTCTTGTAATTCCGGGCTAGATTTATAAAATTCTGAAGCCTCTAAGTCTTCAAAAGTATCAATATCATTTAATGTTTCTAAAGTTTTAAACGTGATTTGATTTGATTTGAGTTCGTTAAGCGTTACTTCTAGCAAAGTGTCTTGACTCCAGGGTTTATTATGAAACACCATATCGACCATTTTTGAAAGTCCGATTAAATAATAGCCCCCATCCTCGGCAGGTCCAAAAACAATGTCGTTATGTTTCAAGGTAGAAAGTCCTTTGTTAATATGGGTGCTCGTAATATCTGGTAAATCCGAACCAATTAATACAATGCGCTCATAACCATCCTCAAATCCTTTTTTGAAAGCATTTTTCATGCGTTCGCCCAAATCTTCACCCTCTTGAACTGTTTTATAATCGTTTGTCCATTTGCTTTCAATAACGACATCTGAAAAATAAATACGCTTGTCGGTTTGCATGTTTTCTGTTGCACGTTGGGTAATGTCTACCAGCTCTTTGTAAACCTCGAAAGCTCCTTGTGTACCAATGGTTTTGGCAAGTCTGGTTTTTACTCTTCCCAATATGATGTTCTTAACGAAAACAATGATAAGTTCTTTACTCATATATTTTTATACCCTTTTTTATCCATTTACTCCATGCTTTAGAAAACGTATGAACACTATCTGTTTCTTTTTCATGAGCATTGTAAACGGGTAAATTATTATTCTTCCATTCAAAAATACCACCATATAAATTTTCTACATGATTGTAACCAGCCTTTTTAAGCTTATCGGCTATAACTTCAGAGCGTATTCCTAAAGAGCAATACACCACTATTTTTGTGTTTTTGTTAGTGATTTTATTTTGAATGTGATCTATTTTAAAATTATCGTATCCTACGTGAATAGCATTCTTTAGATGACTTACCTTATATTCAAAAGGTTCTCTGGCGTCTAAAAATACAGGTAGGGATGTTTGTTTTTTTAATTGTTTTACATAAATATAAGGAATGGTTTCCTTATTGTACTCCTTTAGTAATGCTTTAAGGCTACTTTGAGAAAACCCCGAAAAAGTAAAACAAATAGATATGTAAAGAAAAATGATCTTCATAGATTTAAGCGACAACGCCCTGGCAACTACTACCAGCTCCGGCAGTACATCCATAACAATGTTGAGAAATAACAATATGTCTACCTTCGAGAAGGTCTTCATTGTATTCTGAAATATGTTTTACTTTACTATTAACAGGCAATTCTAACATCTGATTAAAATCACAGTCAAATAGATACCCATCCCAGCTAACAGATATTGTATTTGTACACATAACATTGGTAACTGCTAACGGATTATAGGCCTCAACCAGGGCATACATATAATCTTCGTAGTTTTCAGATGCGATTAAATAATCTAAAAATCGGCTAATAGGTAGGTTTGTTATAGCGAATAAATTATGAAATTGAATATTAAAGTCTTCTATTAGAGCCTTTTTAAAATCTTTTTCAAGTGAGTTTTGGTCTCCGGGAAGGAATGCTCCAGATGGGTTATACACCAAATCGAGACGAAGATCACTATCTGGCATACCATACCCAATGGCATTTAGGTCTTTAAGAGCCTGTATGGATGTATCGAAGACACCATCGCCACGTTGTTTGTCTGTTTTTCCTTTGGTCCAATGCGGCATAGAGGAAACCACATGAACATTATGTTTCTTAAAGAATTCAGGTAAATCGTGGTACTTTTTATTGGCCCTTATAATGGTTAGATTAGAACGTACTATAAAATCTTTAATGCCGGCTTTGGCGGCCTCTTCAACAAACCATCTAAAGTTAGGGTTCATTTCTGGTGCGCCACCTGTTAAATCTAAAGTATGAGCACCAGTGTTTCTAATAACATCCAAACATTGCATCATGGTTTCTTTGGTCATAATCTCTTTGCGATCCGGACCAGCATCCACATGACAATGCGCGCATACCTGATTGCACATGTAGCCTACATTAATTTGTAGAATTTCCAATTTCTTAGCCTTTAAAGGAAATTGATTTGATTCTGCAATTTTACTTTTAAATGTAGGAAGTTCTCCATTTTGAAAAATGCCATTAGATAAGATTTCCAATTGGCGGTTACTTTGTGCTAAATCGCTTTCGCGTTTATGTAATGATTGTGTTTTTACTTTCGTCATGTCTTTATTATCTCTGATAATAATTTATTTCAGTTGTTCGCAGTCACAGTTTTTAGTCAGGGTATGCCGTTTTGATTTTTGCAATATTTAAAGCATAAAACTCTAAAGCCTAATTGTCTAAATTCGTAATTTTCTATACTCTATACTCTATACTCTATACTCTATACTCTATACTCTATACTCTATACTCTATACTCTATACTCTATACTTTGTACTTCATACTCCATACTAAATACTCTATTCCCCGTCTAACTTATTTACTTTATTCATCATCTGTACGCCATGTACTAGTGTTGCACCACTTTTTATTGCAGCTCCAACATGAAGGGCTTCCATCATTTCTTCTTTAGTGATACCGCGCTGTAAACCGTCTTTTGTATAGGCATCGATACAATACGGACATTGTTCTGTATGAGCAACTGCCAAAGCAATTAAAGATTTTTCACGAGCCGTAAGTGCTCCCTCTTCAAATACCTTTCCGTAATACTCAAAAAATTTATCACCTAGCTCTTGGTTCCACTCACTTATTTTGCCAAACTTTCTAAGGTCTGCCGGATCATAATATGTTTTTTGCATAAATTTTAATTTTCACTAAAGATAAAAATCTGTTCATCTTATGTCGAACAATTTAAAAATACTTAACAAAAAAAGTTCAACTATTATATAAAAAATAAATAGTTGAACTCTACTGAGTTTGGTATGTAAAGCTGGTTTTGAAAAGAGAATTTAAACCTGTTGGATAACAGAGTTTAGCATGAAATCTTATATGCTAATCTCTTATTAAGCCTCTTGAAATTACAATTTTTTGAATTTCTGAGGTTCCTTCGTAAATCTGTGTGATTTTTGCATCGCGCATTAGGCGCTCTACATGATATTCTTTTACAAAACCATTACCGCCATGTATTTGCACAGCTTCGACAGTTTGTTCCATAGCAACTTTAGATGCGTAGAGTTTGGCCATGGCACTGGACTGATCGTAATTATTACCCTGGTCTTTATCCCACGCGGCTTTCATGACAAGATGACGAGCAGCTTCAATTTCTGTATACATATCTGCTAGTTTAAAAGCAATAGCCTGATGGTTGCAGATTTCTGTGCCAAAAGATTTTCTTTCTTTAGAGTATTTTAAGGCTAATTCGTATGCTCCCGAAGCAATTCCTAAAGCTTGAGATGCAATTCCAATTCGACCGCCAGATAGTGTTTTCATGGCAAATTTAAAACCAAAACCATCTTCCCCAATTCTATTTTCCTTAGGAACTTTAACATCATTAAATTGTAATGTATGCGTGTCACTTCCTCGTATGCCCAACTTATCTTCTTTTGGACCAATATCGAAACCTTCCATGCCTTTTTCAAGTATAAAAACATTAATACCTCGGTGTTCTTTTTCTTTGTCGGTTTGAGCAACTACTAAGTAGACATCGGCACGTCCACCATTTGTAATCCAATTTTTAGTACCATTAATTAAATAATGATCCCCCTTGTCTATGGCTGTTGTTTTTTGAGAAGTGGCATCGCTTCCCGCCTCGGGTTCGCTCAAACAAAAAGCACCAAGAAATTCACCTGTAGCTAATTTGGTTAGATACTTTTGTTTTTGCGCTTCGGAACCATAAGCTTCCAAACCATAACATACTAACGAGTTGTTTACAGAAACCATTACAGAGGCAGAGGCATCAATCTTAGATAATTCTTCCATGATAAGGATATAAGAAATTGCATCCATTCCACTACCACCATATTTTGGGTCTACCATAACCCCCATGAACCCCAGTTCGCCCATTTTCTTTACCAATTCATCCGGGAACTCTTGTTTATTATCTCGTTCTATAACTCCAGGAAGTAATTCGGTCTGAGCAAAATCACGAGCGGCATCACGTATCATCATATGTTCTTCTGAAAGAGTAAAATTCATAATTCTTCGATTTATTATTGATTTGATAAAAAATATGTGCAAATATAGCCTTTTGATGTCATATTTTCAATAAGTATTGTTATTTTTGCGAAATATGGCAAAAGATAGATATAGCGTTGTAGGAGTGATGTCCGGAACATCATTGGATGGGATTGATCTCATTTATGTTGAATTTGAGATCAATAACGGTTGGCATTTTAATATTGTGAATTCTGAAACAGTAGGCTATAGTGAAGACTGGGAAAATAAACTAAGCAATTTAGTTCTTTATAGCCTTGAAGATTTACAACAAATAGATGATGAATACACGGTCTATTTATCTGGTATAATTAAAGATTTTATGACCAGATATAATATAAAAAATATCGATGCCATCTGTTCACACGGTCATACGGCTTTGCATCAACCAGCTGATCAGCTTACATATCAAATAGGAAATAGACCTGCAATTTCAGAATTGGTAGGGGAAAAAGTGGTATGTGATTTTAGAGTCCAGGATGTTGAGTTTGGAGGGCAGGGGGCGCCTTTAGTACCTATTGGTGACAAATTGTTGTTTAACGCTTATGATTTTTGTCTAAACTTAGGAGGTTTCGCTAATATTTCAATGGAGCTGGATTCCGATAGGATAGCTTATGATGTTTGTCCAGTAAATATCGTTTTAAATCATTATGCGAGACATTTGGGTATGAGCTATGATGATGAGGGAAAAGAAGCCGCTACAGGGGAAATTAATAGGGAGTTATTGGATGGATTGAATGCTTTAGATTTTTATAAAGAAAGTTACCCCAAATCTTTAGGACTTGAATGGGTTAAAACAAACGTTTTTCCAATAATTGAATCCTTTCAATTGGAGCCCAAAAATGTATTAAAAACGTTTGTCGAACATATCGCTATTCAGCTGTCTGTAGAAATTAACAGAAAGAAAAATAACACAAGTTCTGTTCTGGTAACGGGAGGGGGCGCATATAATAATTATTTAATAGAAAGGCTTAAGCATTATTCACAACATAAGATTGTAATACCTTCAAATACGGTTGTGGAGTATAAAGAAGCCCTGATTTTCGGACTGTTAGGTGTTTTAAAGTTGAGAAATGAAATCAATTGTTTACAAAGTGTTACAGGGGCTTTTAAGAACCATAGTTCGGGTAAAATATTTCTGCCCTGAAAAATAATAAAAATTTAATTTTAGAGGCTTTTTGTTTGTTATCTTTGTTACAATAATTTAAATCATTTTCATTATGACTCAGCTTTAGCTGCGCTTAATTCTACGTCCGAAAAATTATACGTAAGCTAACATTGAATCAACATAAAAAATGAAAGAATTATTAAAGAAGTACGAAAATAAACAACCAGAAATAGTTTTTAATTGGAAAGATCCGGAAACAGATGCCGAGGGATGGACGGTTATAAATTCATTGCGTGGAGGAGCCGCTGGTGGAGGAACACGAATGAGGAAAGGGCTAGATATGAATGAAGTTTTGTCTCTAGCCAAGACTATGGAAATTAAATTCACCGTTTCGGGGCCTGCTATAGGCGGCGCCAAATCAGGAATTAATTTCGATCCAGCCGACCCCAGAAAAACAGGGGTTTTAGAACGTTGGTATGCTGCGGTATCTCCATTGTTAAAAAGCTATTATGGAACAGGAGGAGACTTAAATGTAGATGAAATACATGAAGTGATTCCAATTACAGAAGAAAGTGGTGTTTGGCACCCTCAGGAAGGTGTTTTTAACGGGCATTTTAAGCCCACCGAAGCCGACAAAATAAATAGAATAGGCCAATTAAGACAAGGGGTTATTAAGGTTATTGAAAACCCAATCTATTCCCCCGATATTTCACGAAAATATACAGTAGCAGATATGATAACAGGTTTTGGTGTCGCCGAAGCCGTTAAGCAATATTATGATATTTTTGGAGGTGCTGTAGAAGGAAAGAGAGCCGTAGTTCAAGGGTTTGGAAATGTGGGTGCAGCAGCTGCGTATTACTTATCTCAAATGGGAGCCAAAATTGTAGGGATTATTGATATTTCTGGTGGACTAATCAATGAAGATGGATTTACTTTTGAAGAGATTACTAAACTGTTTCTTGCCAAAAAAGGAAATACTTTAGTAAGTGATAATCTGATTCCGTTTCAAGAAGTTAATGAGAAAATTTGGTCTATCAATACAGAAATTTTTGCACCATGTGCCGCTTCTCGATTAATCACTATTGAACAAATAGACAAAATGATTGATAGCGGGTTAGAGGTTATTTCTTGTGGTGCTAATGTGCCTTTTGCAGATAAAGAAATTTTCTTTGGGCCTATTATGGAGCATACAGACGAAAGAGTAAGTTTAATTCCCGATTTCATATCAAATTGTGGAATGGCTCGCGTGTTTGCCTATTTTATGGAGGGCAGAGTTGGTATGGTAGATGAAGCCATATTTAATGATACATCTAATATAATTAGAGAAGCACTTGAAAAAGTGTATAGTAAAAATCAATTAAAAACAGGGCTTAGTGCTAAGGCGTTTGAAATAGCACTTAAGCTATTAATATAATATTTATTTTATGGAAGCAGCAATTATTTTGGTATTCGTGATGGGTTATTTAGCGATTACTTTAGAGCATAGTATAAAAATTGATAAACTTATACCGGCATTAGTCATGATGGCTATTTGCTGGGCACTAGTTGCTCTGGGATTGGATGACTTTCAACAATGGTTTGACTCCTCGAAACATGCTTTATTGGATGGCTTTGGGGGTCTTGATCATGAGGAAAAAACGCACCTCATGGAAGAAACCTTACTACATCATTTAGGCAAAACTTCAGAAATACTCGTTTTCCTTCTCGGAGCAATGACTATTGTTGAAATTATAGACTATTTCGATGGGTTTTCTACAATTAAAAATTTTATAAAGACCAAAAAGAAAACCAAAATTTTATGGATTTTCTCCATTTTGGCATTTATTTTATCGGCTATAATAGACAACCTTACGGCAACCATTGTTCTTATTTCAATACTTCAAAAGATTGTTAAGGACAGAGATACTAGAATTTGGTTTGCAGGTTTAATTATCATTGCAGCAAACGCTGGGGGGGCCTGGTCTCCTATTGGAGATGTTACAACAACCATGCTATGGATTGGTAAAAAAGTAACTACAGGGCATTTAATTGGGTATTTATTCATACCATCACTTTTATGTATGGCAGTACCATCTTTAATTGCTTCATTTTTACCTGCCTTTAAAGGAGAATTGGAAGTTGAAGAAACCGAAGAGAAACGAAAATCGAAATTTGGTAGCACCATGCTATATTTAGGGTTAGGTGCTATTGTGTTTGTCCCAATATTTAAAATGGTAACACATTTACCTCCTTATGTAGGCATGATGCTGTCCTTAGGAGTTGTCGCCATCTTTGCGGAGATATACAGTAGTTCTAAGTTTAGCATGACCGAATACCATGCTGAAGAAAGTGATGCCCATTCACATCATAGCCCAGTACATTATTCACTATCTAAAATAGAATTGCCAAGTATTTTATTCTTTTTAGGTATATTAATGGCCGTAGCCGCTTTAGAATCATTAGGGATTTTATTCGGATTTGCAACATCTTTACAAGAGACCATGCCACAGTTAGGAACAGAGATGCATTCTGGAGGTGTGTCAGATTTAGTAGTGTTGTTACTGGGAATAGGGTCTGCCGTTATAGATAACGTACCATTGGTGGCCGCAAGTTTAGGCATGTTCTCGGAACCTTTAGATCATGAATTATGGCACTTTATAGCGTTTTCAGCTGGAACAGGAGGTAGTATGTTAATTATAGGTTCTGCAGCCGGAGTTGTTGCTATGGGAATGGAAAAAATTGATTTTTTCTGGTATCTTAAAAAAATATCATGGTTGGCTTTAATTGGCTTTCTTGTTGGTTCTGCAGCTTTTATGGTAACCAGAACAATGATTTAATATACTTTAATAAAAAAAGAAACGTTATACATTTGCAATAAATCTAATATTTTATGCTAAATACATTATTACAAAATGCGCAAGAGGGATCTGAAGTGCTAACTGGCGATGAATCAGCCGAAAAAACACTCTCAATTATTGAATTAATAGGTAGCGGTGGTGTAGCAGGACAATTTATTATAGCCATTCTTTTCGTATTGCTGGTAGGAGCCATTTATATTTATTTCGAAAGGATTTTTGCCATAAAAGCAGCCTCAAAGGTAGATTCGAATTTCATGAATCAGATTAAAGATCATGTGAGTAATGGAAAAATTGATTCTGCACAAATGTTATGTGCCCAGGTAAATACACCGGTTTCAAGATTAATTGGTAAAGGAATTTCAAGGATAGGAAAACCGTTGGCAGATATTAATACAGCGATTGAAAACGCGGGTCGTTTAGAGATTTATGGTCTAGAGAAGAATGTGAGCATTTTAGCAACCATTTCTGGTGCCGGGCCAATGATTGGGTTTCTTGGTACGGTTATTGGAATGATCTTAGCAATATTTGAACTTGCTAATGCCGGTGGTACAATACAAATGGATGTTTTAGCTGGAGGCCTTTATACTGCTATGACGACAACTGTAGCCGGATTAATAGTAGGTATTGTAGCATATATTGCGTACAACCATTTGGTCGTTAGAACAGATAAGGTGGTGTATCAGATGGAAGCCAATTCGTTAGAATTCCTAGATCATTTAAACGAACCTACATAGTATGAATTTTAGAGGAAGAAATAAAGTAACGCCAGAATTCAATATGTCATCTATGACAGATATTGTTTTCTTGCTACTCATATTTTTTATGATCGCTTCTACACTAGTAACTACCAATGCAATCGATATTGTATTGCCAAAGGCAAGTGGGAAGACCGAGAATAAAAAGTCGGTAGCCGTAAGTATTAAAAAGAACCTGACCTATTATATAGACCAAAAACTTGTTGGAGTTAGTATTTTAGAAAATGAATTAATTGCAGCATTGTCATCATTGGATAAACCAACCATTATTTTAAGAGCAGAGAAATCTGTCCCTGTAGAAAACGTGGTTAAGGTTATGGATATTGCTAATAGAAATAAATTTAAAGTGATCTTAGCAGTAAAGCCAAAATAAATACGTTTATATAATGAAATATCTGAAAACCAAACACGAAAGAAACTCGGCAAAGTTAACGACGTTAATTGCAGTTATTTTACTATTGTTGTTGTTTGTGGTTGGAACCCCGGATATAGAGCCTCCTGAAGAGTATGGGGTCGCAGTAAATTTTGGAAACACAAATGTTGGTAGAGGAAGAGTTCAACCTTTAAAACCGGTGAAGTCAGAACCCCGAAAGGTTGAGGAGACCCCTCAGCCGGAAGCTTCAAAACCGGAACCAGCAAAATCTTCGGTAGCTAAAGAAGAGGTGTTAACACAGGACAATGCCGAATCTATCGCCATAAAAAAACAAAAAGAAGCAGAGGCAAAGGCTAAAGCTGTTGCCGAAGCTAAAGCAAAGGCAGAAGCCGAAAGAAAAGCCAGAGAAAAGAGGGAGAAAGAGGAGAAAAAGAGAAAGCTGGACGCGCTTATTGGAGGTGTAAAGAAATCGGAAGGTACAGAAACTGGTAGTGAGGGAGACGATAACAGAGCTGGAGATAAAGGTCAGTTGGACGGAAATCCTTATGCACCAAGTTATTTTGGTGGTAGAGGAGCTGGTAGCGGAGGTGTTGGCTACGGATTGAACGGACGTGGCAAAGCATCGTATAAAAGGCTTAAGCAGGACTGTAACGAATCTGGAATGGTAATCGTTAAGATTATTGTAAATCGTAATGGAAATGTTGTTGAGGCAGTTCCTGGTGTTAAAGGAACCACCAATAATGCCCAGTGCTTACTAGAACCAGCAAAAAAGATAGCATTATCTCATAAATGGCGAGCAGACTCTAAAGCTCCAACAAAACAAATTGGTTTTGTTAAAGTAAACTTCAAACTAGGGCAATAAATCAAAATGACATATCAAGATACGATAAATTGGATGTTCTCTCAGCTCCCAATGTATCAAAGACAGGGTAAAGCAGCTTTTAAAGAAGATTTGTCTAATACGTTGGTATTGGCCGATTATTTGAAGAACCCTGAACGTCAATTTAAATCCATTCATGTAGCAGGAACCAATGGCAAAGGATCTACCAGTCATATGTTGGCGTCTGTCTTGCATGAAGCAGGATATAAAGTTGGGTTATATACGTCTCCCCATCTTAAAGATTTTAGAGAACGTATTAAAATAAATGGCGACCTTATAAGTGAGGAATTTGTAACGAACTTTATTAAAGAGAATCAGACGTTTTTTGAGGTTAATTCACTGTCTTTTTTTGAAATGACTGTAGGTATGGCCTTTGAATATTTTTCAAGCGAAAAAGTTGATATTGCTATTGTTGAAGTAGGTCTTGGTGGACGCTTAGATTCAACTAACATTATTATACCCGAAGTTTCTGTAATTACGAATATAGGTTTAGATCATATTCAGTTTTTAGGAAATACTTTGGAAAAAATTGCATTCGAAAAGGGGGGGATTATAAAACGAAATATTCCTGTGGTTGTAGGCGAAACACAGAATGAAACAACTGCTGTTTTTGAGAATTTGGCCCATGAGAATAATTCTAAGATCGTATTTGCCGATCAAGAAATCATAGAAGGATACAAAACCGATCTTCTGGGAAGTTATCAAATCAAAAATGTGAAAACAGTTGTTCAGGCGGTTAAGGAGCTTCAACTAAAGGGTTTTAATGTATCAGAAAAGCAATTGAAGAAAGGGTTGCTTAACACGGTTAAGAATACGGGATTATTAGGAAGGTGGCAAATAATTAGAGAAGTGCCTAAGGTTGTATGTGATACAGGTCATAACAGAGAAGGTCTTACTCATGTGATGGAGCAAGTGCAAATGGAAACATACGATAACTTACATATCGTTTTAGGCGTGGTAAATGATAAAGATTTAAGCACGGTTATTGATCTTTTTCCGAAGAACGCTACCTATTATTTCTGCAAACCAAATATTTCCCGGGGGCTTAGTGCACAAAAGTTACAATTTCTATTTTCTAAGTACAGGTTAATTGGAGAGGTGTATAATTCTGTTAATGAGGCATATAAATCTGCTTTGAGAAAATCTGGTGATCACGATTTTGTTTTCGTTGGAGGAAGCACTTTTGTCGTTTCTGAAATAATTTAAAATTTTTATAAAAAAGTTTTTGCAGTATTAAAAACTCCTTTATATTTGCAATCCAATTACGAGGGCGCGTAGCTCAGTTGGTTCAGAGCACTTGGTTTACACCCAAGGGGTCAGGGGTTCGAATCCCTTCGCGCCCACAAGAATATCCTAAGACTATATGGTTTTAGGATTTTTTTTTGGAATTAAATAGAGCAATGTTATACTACGTTTATATTCTTTATTCGGCACAA
>CANLWB010000003.1 GCA_947494695.1 uncultured Flavobacteriaceae bacterium
ACAAGTAACTCCCGTTTTAGCGGCTGCAAACATACAACCCTTTTTTTAATCAAGCACAATATTTTTTTAGTTTTTTTAAAGCTTTTTTAAACTTCGCGTCTCTAACTAATAGATACCGTTTCAATGAGCATCGCCTCAACAAATAATCCTCGTTTTTAGCGGCTGCAAACATACAACCCTTTTCCCATTCAACAACACCTTTTTTAACCTTTTTTTATTCTAAACCTAACACCATAACTCCAATCCCTTAAAATCAATTACTTATACTGAAATGTTTTTACTATTTCTGTTTCAGATAACGTATTGCCTCCTAAAACGGCGTCTAAAGATATCATAAATTGACCTTTATAAGGTGTGGATAAACACCAAAATCAGCAGTACAAAAAATTATACACATATATATATTGTGTGAGTATGTATATACTATTATCTTTGCATCTGATTTTTAATTAATTTATGATACAAATAACATTACCCGATGGAAGTGTAAAGCAGTTCGAAAAGAATGCTACACCCATGGATGTCGCTAAAAGCATCAGTGAAGGATTAGCCAGAAATGTAATTTCTGCAAGTTTTAATGGCACAAACGTTGAAACCGTTACACCTTTAACCACTGACGGTTCTTTAGTTTTATACACCTGGAATGATGATGCGGGTAAAACAGCGTTTTGGCATTCTTCTGCTCACGTACTTGCTCAAGCTATTGAGGAATTATATCCAGATACTAAACTTACTATTGGGCCAGCGATTGAAAGCGGATTTTATTACGATGTAGATTTTGGATCACATACGGTTTCTGAGAAAGACTTTAAGGCTATAGAAACTAAGATGCTTGAGATCGCTCGTGGAAAGCATGATTTTAAAATGCGTTCTGCAACTAAAGCGGAAGCTTTAGAGCTTTATAAAAACAATGTGTATAAAACAGAGCTCATTGAAAATCTCGAGGATGGTACAATTACTTTCTGTGACCATTCTACCTTTACAGATTTATGTCGAGGAGGTCACATACCAAATACGGGCATTATTAAAGCTGTAAAAGTCTTATCTGTTGCTGGAGCATATTGGAGGGGAGATGAAAATAAACCACAATTAACACGGATATATGGCATCTCGTTTCCTAAACAAAAGGAGCTTACTCAATATTTAGAATTATTAGAAGAAGCTAAAAAGCGTGATCATAGAAAATTAGGTAAAGAGTTAGAGCTATTTACATTTTCCAGAAAAGTTGGACAGGGACTTCCTTTATGGCTTCCTAAAGGTGCAGCACTACGTGAGCGTCTAGAGAACTTTTTGAAAGTAGCCCAGAAAAAAGCGGGTTATGAAATGGTGATTTCTCCACATATTGGACAGAAAGAATTGTATGTGACTTCTGGACATTATGCTAAGTATGGTGAAGATAGTTTTCAACCTATACATACACCTAAAGCAGATGAGGAATTCTTGCTTAAACCCATGAATTGTCCACATCACTGTGAAATATATAACAGCTTTCAATGGAGTTATAAAGATCTTCCAAAACGTTATGCTGAGTTTGGTACTGTATACCGATATGAACAAAGTGGTGAACTCCACGGTTTAACACGAGTAAGAGGGTTTACTCAGGATGATGCTCACATTTTTTGTACGCCAGATCAACTGGATCAAGAGTTTAAAAATGTCATCGACCTCGTTCTTTATGTCTTTGGTTCTTTAGGGTTCGAGAATTTTACAGCTCAGGTTTCTGTAAGGGATCCCAAAAATCCAGACAAATACATAGGAGATGTTGAAAATTGGGAAAAAGCTGAAAAAGCCATCATTGATGCTGCCTCCGATAAGGGTCTAGATTTTGTTATTGAAGAAGGTGAAGCGGCGTTCTATGGACCTAAGTTGGACTTTATGGTAAAGGATGCCTTGGGAAGGCGTTGGCAACTTGGGACTATTCAGGTTGATTATAATTTACCCGAACGTTTTGATCTAACATATAAAGGTAGTGATAACGAATTGCACAGACCTATAATGATACATCGTGCTCCTTTTGGAAGTATGGAACGTTTTATCGCTATATTATTAGAGCATACTGCTGGAAATTTCCCGATCTGGCTCGTGCCTTCACAGGCTATAATACTGTCAATTAGCGAGAAATACGAAAAATACTCCGAAAAAGTTTTAAATTTGCTAGAAAATGACGAAATTCGCGCCCTTGTGGATCATAGAAATGAGACCATCGGTAAGAAGATTAGGGAAGCTGAAATGAAGAAATACCCCTTCATGATTATCATTGGAGAGCAAGAAGAAAAGGAAAACAAAATTACTGTGCGTAGGCATGGTGGAGAAGATTTAGGAATGATTTCCATTGAAACATTCTCTGAAATAATAAAAGAAGAAATAAATAAAACGTTAAAATCGTTTTAGATATAAAGCAAAGTTTAATTTAAAACCTTAGTGCCATAGCAATTAGAAGAAGACACCAACCCAATAGAAGGGTTAAAAAAGAGGATAAACACAAAATAAATTCTAAGATCACAGCGTCTAGCGTGCGTTTGGTTGGAGACAACGTAGACGTGGGCGTGTATCCTACAAAACAAGCTTTAAAAATAGCTGATGAGTTAGAGTTAGATCTTGTAGAGATTTCTCCTAATGCAGATCCTCCGGTTTGCAAAGTTATGGATTATAAAAAGTTTCTTTACGAGCAAAAGAAACGTGACAAGGCTTTAAAATCTAAAGCGAGTAAAGTTGTTGTCAAAGAAATTCGTTTTGGTCCTCAAACTGATGATCATGATTACCAGTTTAAAAAGAAGCATGCTGAAAAATTCTTAAAAGAAGGGGCGAAACTTAAAGCTTTCGTGTTTTTTAAAGGACGATCAATAATATTTAAAGAACAAGGTCAAATCTTATTATTACGATTGGCTCAGGATTTGGAAGAACTAGGAAAAGTGGAGCAAATGCCTCGCTTAGAAGGTAAGCGTATGACCATGTTTATTGCTCCTAAAAAGTAATACTTCGACTGCGCTTAGCAATCGAAGCAACTTACTAATAAATAAGTAAAAACGACATAAGATGCTGAAATACATTCAGCACTTTATATTAATTAAGCGAAATAATTAAAAACTAGGAGAGAAAATGCCTAAAATGAAAACAAAATCTAGCGCCAAAAAACGTTTTAAGTTGACGGGTACTGGAAAAATTAAAAGAAAGCACGCTTTTAAGAGTCACATCTTAACAAAGAAGTCTAAAAAGCGTAAGCTTGCTCTGACTCATGATACATTAGTACATAAGGCAGACGAAGATAATGTTAAAACTATGTTACGTTTAAAGTAACATCATTTTAACTGGTTAAATAAATTATAAACCCTGGAGTTAGGCCAATGGATTAACAATTGTGGATTTTAGATCTATGAGTTAAAACATTAAAAAGTACCGTTTTAACGGACGCCTACTACAAAAACAATTAAAATTATGCCAAGATCAGTAAACTCTGTAGCAAAAAGAGCCAGAAGAAAAAAGGTTCTAAAACAAGCAAAAGGTTATTTTGGAAGACGTAAAAACGTTTGGACAGTAGCCAAAAATGCGGTTGATAAAGCGATGCAATATTCGTATAGAGACCGTAGAAATAAGAAAAGAACATTCCGCGCTTTATGGATTACGCGTATTAACGCTGGAGCCAGAGAGCATGGTTTATCTTATTCTCAATTTATGGGGAAATTAAAAGCTAATAACATCGAATTAAACCGTAAGGTTTTAGCCGATTTAGCCATGAATAACCCTGAAGCTTTTAAAGCTGTTATAAACAAAGTAAAATAAGAGGCGTTTTCGCCCATTGTATAACAATATTATTCGCTTAATAAAAAAATCCGATTCTTGATTGAATCGGATTTTTTGTTTTCTTATAACACCCTTTGTTCCTTTAGAGTTTAATTTTGAACGTTTCGACAACGCAACATATAGAAACTAAAATTAACATTCCTTATAATTCTAATGAGTATAATCGAAATAGCAACTTCAGTTATTTTAATTATAAAATTCTCAACAGATCTCTTATAATGAAATGGTTTAAACTTTTAGGATTGAAGCGAAAATCTATGATTTTTTTAACCTTTTGAAGCCTTTTTTGAGTTGCATAGCAGAGCTACGGAAAGAGAAAAAGTGGAAAAAAGGGTGAAAAAACATTATTTTTTAGCCAATTAAAAAAGTTTAAATCACTTCAATATATTATAACCAATAATAATGGAGTAATAGCTAAATTTTGTTCCCCAGCCTATCCAACGCTTTAAAACATCTCGGTCTAAACTGGTTCGTAATTCCAGGCTTATTTTTTTGTAATTAGCTCCCAAACCAAACCCAAAACTGTTTCTAGTTTGGTATTCGAAATCATAAGTATTTAAAGGATATATTACCGACAGTTTTGAACTCGATGACACAATGTCCTGTTCATAAGCCGCATTCACAAATAGTTTTAGATCATCATTCAAAAACATATAATGTCTGGCTCCTAATGATAAAAATATAGATTGAAACTTACTCGTCAAATTAGCGACGTTTCTTAATGGGCGTTCTGCCGTGTGTTCTGAATTATAAACGGTTTCAAATAAAAATGCCCACTTATTATTGTTTAAACCCAGTACATATTCTGCCTCCACTCCTATTCTAAACCCAGTTTGATTTCCCAGGTTCGTAAATTCATTAAAATCTACAACGCGCTCCAAAGACAAAGAAGAGAATGTTACGCCGGGTTTTAAGTGCAAATTAAACTTACCTTTTTTGCCTTTGATCTTGTTTGAGTCTATTTTAAAGTCCGGGTTTTTACATGAATTATATCTTATAAAGAAATCGACCAAATCGTCCCTTTGGTACTTCACTCTCTTAATATCATTGAACGTTATGCCTTCACATTTTAACGCTTCCAATAATTGCATTTTATAATAATCATTAATATTGACTTTATCTGCGGATACCGAATATTCTTTGTAAACCAACGGTTCCAGATCATCACTATGTATTCCAAAGAAAAAAAGCTTCAGGTTCTTTCCAGAATAACTATACAAACTGGCATTTCCTTTTATGAGCTCTTTTAAAAACACAGTTTCCCGAACAAATTCGGGTTCTCTTTTAGAACTTAAATGCCGGATATTTCCCCCAGACCTATCAATATCTACTGAGTATCTCTTAAATACATAAGAAGATACACTAAATTCTAATACACTTGTAATTGTATGTAAGTTTGACTTTGAAAATTCGTTTAATTTATATTCGAATTCCGTCGGGGTATTTGCCCAGTCCAGATCCTTTATCAGGCAGATAGTTTTGGCTCCTAGATTATCAATAAAGTATCCCTTTTTAAAATTGTTTTGAGCGTAACACACCATACTGCAAACCAGTAAGGCTAGTAAAATAGTTTTTTTCATGAATTGATTAAGTTGAATAAATAAAATTGAGGTAACAAAAAATTCGTTCTCCAATTGGCCTTTAGGTTAAAACACCTCATGACCTAACAAGACCTCAAAATAAGAAAATATTGTGGTTGAGCATGTTAATCCCCCTTTAAACTTATCGTTGGAATAGAATTCTCCACTTAAAGCGTAACTTGAAATTTTTTAAAAACCTGTGATTCAGATATTTAAAAGCCTATTTAAGATTTAACATATTTGCCTTTAATAATCAATTTCCGAAAGCATATATCTGATTCTAAAAAACTTAAGAATCGATGTCCATCACCTAAACACCAAATGCCGTTACAACAATAGACCTAGAACCTCCGTAATCTCGATGTTCACATAAATAAATTCCCTGCCAAATTCCCAGGTTTAACCTACCCTTCGTGATGGGGATATTTACCGATGCTCCCAGTAACGAAGCCTTAATGTGAGCTGGCATATCATCTGCCCCTTCATAAGTGTGTTTATAATACGCTGCATGTTCTGGAACCATGACATTAAAATGTGATTCAAAATCGGTTCTCACCGTAGAATCTGCGTTCTCATTTATCGTTACACTAGCCGAAGTATGTTTAATAAATACTTGAAGTTGACCAACGTTTATCCCATCAATATCCGGAATGGCATTTAGTATTGAATTTGTAATTAAATGAAAGCCTCTTGGGTAAGGTTTTAGTTTTATTTCTTTCTGAATAAACTTCATAATATCATGATTTCTCATACGTCTACCAAAGTATATATTATCTCACTTTTATTAAAATTATAACGCAACCATTTTCATTTTCACCCATCTTTAAAATAAAAACAACATTTTGAATTATGAAAAGATATTTTTACCCAATAGTTCTATCGTGTCTATTCGTTTTAGCTGGTTGTTCAACAAACAGTACGGTAGACGTACCAACTCAGAGTTTTGAAATCATTAGATGGAATCTAATCAAAACTACCGGTGGAATTGCAGGTGTAAATTATGAATTTTCTTTAAAAACAGTGGTTTGGACTTTCGATATAAACAAACAACAAGTTAATGTTGTAAACAGCAATACCGATACGACCAAGCAGGATGCTTTAGCCACTGGTACTTATCCGTACGAAGAGATCGAATCTAAAGGGAATAAATTTCTAAATATTGATGGAAATACGTTTGGGAAATTCACTTTCACATCTAATGATCAACTCATTATAGATCAAAATGAACGACCTGAGGGTACTGGGGCCGATGGCTTTGTATTTACCTTTCAAAAAGTTGTGGAAATTGTGAATTAATTAGGTCTTCTGCTTCTTTTTTCTTGCAGCAGGAAATAATACATTATTTAAAATGAGTCGATATCCTGGAGATGTTGGATGTAAATCTAATTCTGTCTTGGCATCTCCTACCCTATGCTGATAATCTTCAGGGTCATGACCGCCATAGAACGTAAAAAACCCTTTCCCTTTTATACCATGGATATATTTGGCTTCTCCATTCAATTTGGTCTCCCCCATAACCAATACATTCGATTTTATTTCATCTCTTGAAAAAGAAGTGGTTTGCCCCATAAACCCTTTTACCAAAGCTGTATGGTTTTGGCATAACATGGTTGGTATGGGGTCCCATTTTGCTGAAAACTCCATAAGCGAAAAATAATCGGTTGTTTTTGGCACTCTCCGCTTGCGCGTCATATCAATAGAGGAAAATTCATAAACAATCGGACTTCGTTCTAAAGTAAAGTTGGTAAAGGCAAAGGTTTTACCGTAATCAATTTTATTTTGGTAGGCGGGGTCGCTCCCATCGCCATCAAACATAGGTTCACATATATCTAAACCTTCTGCCGACAAGGCGATATCGAAACTATCGGTTGCACTGCACATAGCAAACATAAACCCTCCTCCTATAACATAGTCTCTAATCTTTAAAGCTACATCCGATTTCTCTTGAGATACCTTACTATAACCTAATTTAGCAGCCAGAGCTTCTGCTTCCTTCTTTTCATTTATATACCATGATGCCGCTCTATAGGCGCCATAAAATTTGCCATATTGACCTGTAAAATCTTCGTGGTGTAAGTGCAGCCAGTCGAAAAGTAAAAGTGCATCGTTCAACACTTCTTCATCGTAAACGGTTTCATAAGGAATTTCTGCATACTTCAAAACCATGGTTACGGCATCATCCCAGGGTAATTTCCCTTTAGGTGTATAAACTGCAATTTTAGGTGCCTTTTCTAAAACAACGGCTTCCATATTTTTGCTGGGACTGCTAATTTCTTCTAAAATACCTTCAACTTTCGCATTTGAAAGCACCTCGAAAGACACCCCCCGTATTTGGCACTCTCGCTGGATATCTTGTGTGTCTGGTAATAAGAAAGATCCCCCTCTATAATTCAAAAGCCATTTGACTTTTAACTGTTTATTGAGCGTCCAATAGGTTATTCCATAGGCCTTTAAGTGATTTTTTTGACTTTTTGAATCCATAGGTAAAAGAATATAAGATGCATGAGCACTTATACCTAAAAACACTAATAAACAAGCAAATACGATCTTTTTCAATTGAAGCAACTATTTATATGGTATCCAACCGTTCTATTATAGGAATGATAGAATTTATAATTTATACTGAAATATACTTAAATTTTATTCCGATTGAAACGATTTAACATTTCATTTAAAATTCATTTGACATTAGCTAGTGTTTTTTAACTCTTTGAATCTACCGTAACGACCTTTCCTCTTTCGTATTTCAAAACATCTACTTTATTTCCTTTAATTCCTAAATAATACTTACTGGTTTTGGTAATCAAATCATAAGAATAATCAATTAGAAACTTATTTTCAAACAAAGCAAACAAGCCATATTTGTTATTTTTCTTTACTATAAAAACGTTTTTGAATTCGGAGGTTATATCATCAAAGGTACGATCTCCTATTATTTTACCTACTTTATCCATTATTTGAAACTTATCCTTTTTCTTAACTTTAAGAAACGTAAAATATTCATAATAAGAATTTTTGGCTTCATCCAGAATAATGTCGATTTCTTCAAACTTTTCAGTAGTGGTTTTTTGCCCTTGCTCATTTAAAATCAAATATTTTCCTTTAAGTTTCGCAATAATAATTTTATCTCTCAAAACTTTCAGATCTTCATAAATAGGTTCTACCATAATCTTTCCGTTACCATCCAGAACCCCATACTTATCTCCTTTTTTTATGATTAATATTCTCTCCAGATTCGTAATATCGTCATAATCGCATGAAATAATTTCTTGCGGTGATCCTGAATTTATTCTAACGATTCCACATTTACTATTTTGTGAAGAAATCATATTATTGCTCCCATATTTCTTTTCTAATTTGTCATATTCAAAGGGTAACGTAACTTTTCCTTCTATAGTCATAAAACCATATTTGCCTTCTCCATTTCTAGATAAGTGCGACCCATCGGAATATGAATTCTTAGAAATTAAGAGATAGTTTATTGGCACTATTATTTTCTCGTCGCTATCTACAATTCCAAAATTACTACCCTGTTTAACAATAAACCTGTTACTTATATTATTTGGAGTTATTACTTCATCATACCAATCCTTAAAAAGCAGTTGATTATTTATGTTGATTAAATTATACTTGGAAGTAATAGCGTTCTTTACTTTAAAAATATTTGTGTTATAATAAAGCTTACGAAAATCGAGGTAACTACATGGTATAACTAACTTTCTTTCCATTAAACTAAAAATACCATAGTACGTGGTTTCATTTCTCTTCTCTGATACTATGACATAATTTTCTAACGATGAAATTGTATCTACAGAGTACCACTCCTTATTTGTAATTGGTTTATTATTAAAATCTACAATGGTATATGTGTTATTCTTTTTTGCTGCATAAAAATTAGGATTTAATGTAAGGATATTTTTATGATCTATAGGGATAATCCATCTCTTTTCAGTTAGGTTGAATACACCATATTTATTATCAATGTATAATATCTTATTATAATTGTCTCCTCCATAAGCATACTTAAAAACATTAGGTAAAATAACCTCACCATTCATGTTTACAATACCATACTTTCTGTCACTGTAACTGGTATTTTTATCGTAAAACCAATCGTATTCATCGTTGATTCTTTCTGTGTCATATTTCTGTTTAAAACTATAATATTCTTGCGATAATACTCGGTTAGAAGATCGCTCCTGGTGGTATTCAGTAGATTCTATTATTGTTTCTTCAACTTCTTCGACTTCCTCAATAGTTTCAACAACTTCAACAGCCTCTTTTTTCTTATTTTTCTTCTTCTTTGTCCGCTGCGCAAGGGCATCGGAAGTTGAAAGAATAAAAACTAATGATGATAATAAAATAAGTAAATGTTTCATAATAGCAGATTAAATTAAATGTATTTGAATAATGTTCTGGGTAGACTTGATGCTTCACATCTCTATAAGTATTTTAGGACATCGAACGTGTGAGAGTTCATATTCATTAATGGAAGAAACAAAATTGTGACCATTTTTCTTAAAATTACAACTTACTTTGAGAGTTTTCTACGTGCTTTTTCCTAAAGAAAAGACATGAAGCTCTTTTTCAGCATGTAAGATAATAAAATTTCTGTTTTTCAGATAGATTTAATAGGAGATTACCTTTTAAAATGGCACATCATCATCGTTATCGTCATTAAAAGAACTACCAAAGGCCTGATCTGGGCTTGCCTTAAAATTGTCTGACTGGAAGGTATCATCATTTGCAGCAGCGTTCATCTTGGAGTGAAACTCGAAAGGTGAATCGAATTCATCTAAATTATCGAACTTACCTAAATGCCCAAGGAACTTCAGTCGTATATTTTCTAAACCACCATTTCTGTGTTTCGCGATAATAAACTCGGCCTGTCCTTCTGTTGGAGAGCGTTCTTCATCATCCCACTCTTCAATCTTATAATATTCTGGTCTATAGATGAAAGATACAATATCGGCATCCTGCTCAATAGCTCCAGATTCACGTAAATCGGATAGTAGTGGTCGCTTACTTCCTCCACGAGTCTCCACGGCACGAGATAACTGAGATAATGCAATTACCGGAACATTTAATTCTTTAGCTAATGCCTTCAGGTTTCTCGAAATCATAGAAATTTCTTGTTCACGGTTTCCGGCATGACTTCCCCCACCTGTCATGAGTTGTAAATAATCTATCATGATAAGTTTAATACCATGTTGAGAGGACAGACGACGCGCTTTCGCTCTTAAATCAAAAATAGATAACGAGGGCGTATCATCTATAAAGAGTGGTGCTTTTTCTAAACCTTTCACCTTTACATTTAACTGTTCCCATTCGTGCTTTTCAAGTTTTCCGGTACGTAGTTTTTCTGAAGACAAACCTGTTTCACTGGAAATTAAACGTGTGATCAATTGAACCGAGGCCATCTCTAGTGAGAAAAACGCAACAGGCATATTTTGGTCTACGGCTATATTCCTTGCCATAGACAGTGTTAAAGCTGTTTTACCCATACCAGGACGCGCTGCCACAATAATTAAATCGGAAGGCTGCCAACCCGATGTTAATTTATCCAGTTTTGTAAAACCCGTAGGAATACCACTTAAACCTTCTTTATTCGAAATTTCTTCGATTTTCTTCTTGGCCTGAATTACTAATTCCTGAGCAGTTTCACTAGATTTTTTAATATTTCCCTGAGTAACTTCGTATAATTTTGATTCTGCCTTATCTAATAAGTCGAAAACATCTTTCGTTTCATCATAGGATTCCTCAATAATTTCGTTGGAAATTTTTATTAAACTACGTTGAATAAACTTTTGCAGAATAATACGGGCATGAAATTCAATATGTGCTGAAGAGGATACTTTTTGTGTTAAAGAAATTAAGTAAAAATCTCCACCCGAAATTTCTAATTTCGAGTTCTTCTTCAATTGTGTTGAAACCGTTAATAAGTCAATAGGTTCACTATTTTCAAATAACTGAAAAATGGCTTCAAAAATGTACTGATGAGCTTCTTTATAGAATGACTCGGCACTTAAAATATCGATAACTTCATCGACACCTTTCTTATCTATCATCATAGCACCGAGAACAACCTCTTCTAAATCAATGGCTTGAGGCGGTATTTTTCCTTTTTCAAGACTAATAATAGTACTTTTGTCTACTTTGTATCCCTCAAGTCGATTAGGTTGTTTCATACTTACGAAAGTAATTAAAAAGAAATGGTTTTTAAATAAAAATTAGAATTCTATTGCTCACTGGTCGTTAACAATTTAACTGTTAACAACTAAAAAATATTGTTAATAAGCACAAAAAAATCCAAAACTACAGGTTTCAGATTTTTCTTATAATACTGTTCTAAAAGGATTACCCCTTATACACTCCCATATTTTCATATTTATCCATTCGCTTGGATATCAAATCTGTTGGTGATAAGTTTTTAAGTTCTTCATAAGATTTTAAAATAGCGCTACTTACAGCCGAAAATGTTTTTTCGCGATCTCTATGAGCGCCTCCCAGAGGTTCTTTTATTACTCCATCTACCACCTTTATCTTCATCGCATCTGTAGCTGTAAGCTTTAAGGCTTTAGCAGCCTGTTCTTTAAACTCCCAGCTTCTCCATAATATTGACGAACAGTTTTCTGGTGATATCACAGAATACCATGAGTTTTCTAACATTAAGACTTTATCACCTACTCCTATTCCTAAAGCTCCTCCAGACGCTCCTTCTCCAATCACAATGGCAATTATTGGAACTTTTAGGCGTGTCATTTCTAAAATATTTCTGGCAATGGCTTCTCCCTGTCCACGTTCTTCTGCTTCTAATCCTGGATAAGCTCCGGGAGTATCAATTAAGGTGACAACAGGAATTCCAAATTTCTCGGCAGATTTCATTAAACGTAAGGCTTTACGATATCCTTCTGGATTTGCCATTCCAAAGTTTCTATATTGTCTGGTCTTGGTGTTATAACCTTTTTGCTGGCCTATAAACATAAAACTCTGGTCGCCAATCTTTCCTAATCCTCCAATCATGGCTTTATCATCTTTTATGTTACGATCTCCGTGCAATTCCAGAAACGTATCTCCACAAATGGCATTTATATGATCTAAGGTATAGGGTCTGTTAGGATGACGCGATAGTTGCACGCGCTGCCATGGTGTTAAATTCTTATATATATCTTTTTGGGCATCTACTAACTTCTTTTCTATCTGAGAACAGGTTTCGGTAACATCTACTTCACTTTCTTCTCCAATGATTCTACACTTCTGTAATTGATCTTCTAATTCCTTAATTGGGAGTTCAAATTCTAAGTATTCCATAAAAATTTTATTTAGGCTAAATAACTTTTTAGGTTAGCGTACAAATATAAAAACTTTAATCTTCAAAACCGTTCAAGTATGCTTTCTTTTTAACTTTCTTGAATTTTTTAAAATAGCGTTTAAAATCACTGTCGATATTATAATAATAGCTCCATAATAAAACGAAGGACTCATACGCTCTTTTTCGGGAAATAGTATAATGGCCATCACAATACCATATATAGGTTCCAGATTATATGTTAATACTACGGTATAAGGGCTAATTACTTTCATCACATAAACTGCGGCAATGAATGCATATGCTGTACATATTGATGCCAATATAAAAATATACCCGTAATCGGAAGTACTTAAACTAAAAAACTCCAGAGAAAACCCTTGTCCGAAAAACAAAATATAAATAGTGATAAATAATACGCCACTTAAAAACTCATAAAAAGAGATAACTGTAGCGGTATGTTGTTTTAAGAACTTTCCATTTAATACCGCAAATAATGATGATAAAAATGCGGAGGAAATTCCTAATAGTATGCCTGTAATATATTTTATTTCACTACTGGTAATTATAAAAACCCCGATAATAACTATAATTCCGAATAGTATTTCATACCAAATAATTTTTCTTTTGTAAATAATTGGCTCTATAAACGATGCAAAAAAGGCTCCTGTAGAAAACATGGCCAATGCAATGGATATATTTGACTCGTCTATAGCACCAAAAAAGGTAATCCAATGCAGAGCTATTATAACACCGGCTATTGCCAGTCTTAGGAGTGCTTCTAAGGAGATTTTTAATCTAACCTTTACAACTTTAATATAAATAAACATTAAAATGGAAGCCATTACCATTCTGAACCACACTAAAGGGATTGCTTTTATTGTAATGAGTTCTCCTAATATAGCGGTAAAGCCAGCTATAAAAACTAAAATATGGAGGTGTAAGTGGTTCTTGATTTTAGCGTTTGGCATTATACAAGAGATAGGCGGCTAAAATACCAAAAATAACATTAGGAAACCATACAGCTACAAGTGGAGGGAAGTCCGATTGTTGTGCCATAACACCGAAGATTTTATCAAAAAAGACAAAGACCATAGCAATACATATACCTACTGCTAAATTAACTCCCATTCCCCCTCGCCTTTTTATAGATGATACGGCAACGGCAATGATGGTTAGTATAAAAACAGAGACTGGTAAACTCCACTTTCTATACAGTACGAGTTTAAAACGCCCAACATTTGAAGAGCCACGAGCTTCCTCTTTTGCTATAAAGCGTTTTAGATCGCCATAGGTCTTCGTTTCGGCTGCATATATTACAGGAATAAGATCGTCTACATGAAAAGAAAACAAGGTATCTTTTCTTCTTGCTTTTTCAATGATGTCTTCGTTTTCTCCAATATCTCTTTTCACATAGTTGGTTAATTGGTAGATGGTATCTTTCTCAATAAACTTAATTCTACTGGCATTGATTTTATATTTGAGTTCGTTTCCCTCAAAGTGTTCTAATGTAAAGTTTCTTCCTTCTTTATTTTTTGCATCAAAGTTACTGACATAGATAATCTCGTTATCATTTATCTGTCTAAATACATTCGTTTTTTTTACCGCACTTTTATGTTTCTTCAAATACTTAAAGCTAAAGTCATTAAAGCCCTCACTGGCTTTAGGTGCTAAAAACAATCCTAAGATGATCGAAAATATAGCGACAATAGTGGCCCCGATCATATAGGGTCGTAAAAAGCGTGTGAAAGAAACTCCAGAGCTTAAAAAAGCAACAACTTCGGTGTTATTCGCAAGTTTAGAAGTAAACCAAATAACCGATAGAAACAAAAATAGCGGAAATAGTAAATGTGCAAAATAAATAGTAAAGTCTAAAAAGTAAAGCATAACTTCTCCAAAAGGTGCTTTGTTTTTTAATATTTTACCAATTTTTTCAGCCAGATGCACTGTTATTCCAATAGGAATGAATAGCAGTAACATCATTAAAAATGTAAACAAATAGCGTTTTAAAATGTACCAATCTAATATTTTCATAAATGCTATAAACGGTTATCCATTTGTTTCACCATTTTGTCTTTCCATGCACTAAAATCTCCTGCTAATATATGTTTTCTTGCTTCCCGAACCAACCATAAATAGAACCCTAAATTGTGAATGGTTGCTATCTGCTTCCCAAGCAGCTCATTAACTGTAAATAAATGTCTTAAATAAGCTTTACTATATTGCGTATCTACAAAAGTTATGCCCATCTCATCTATTGGTGAAAAATCGTCTGTCCATTTCAGATTTTTAATATTAATGGTTCCATACGCAGTAAATAGCATACCATTTCTAGCATTTCTTGTTGGCATGACACAATCAAACATGTCTACTCCTAACGCTATATTTTCTAAAATATTGATTGGTGTCCCAACCCCCATTAAATAACGTGGTTTATCTTCTGGCAAAATGGCACAAACAACATCGGTCATGGCATACATTTCTTCTGCCGGCTCCCCTACCGATAATCCACCAATGGCATTCCCTACTGCTCCAGAATTTGCAATATATTCTGCAGACTGTTGGCGTAAATCTTTATAGGTACTTCCTTGTACGATTGGAAAAAATGCCTGATCGTAACCATATTTTAACGGTGTTTTCTCTAAATGATTGATACATCTATCTAACCAGCGATGCGTCATATGCATAGAACGTTTGGCATAGTTATAATCGCATGGATACGGTGTACATTCATCGAAAGCCATAATAATATCGGCACCTATACTTCGCTGAATCTCCATAACGTTCTCTGGTGTAAACGTATGGTAACTGCCATCAATATGTGACTTAAACTTTACACCTTCTTCTTTTATTTTTCTATTTGCCGATAATGAATATACCTGATACCCACCAGAATCTGTTAAAATATTTCTATCCCAGTTCATGAACTTATGAAGTCCGCCAGCTTTTTCAAGTATCTCGGTTTGCGGTCTAAGATATAAGTGATAGGTATTACCTAAAATAATGTCAGGATTTATATCCTCTTTTAGCTCACGTTGATGCACTCCTTTTACCGTGGCCACCGTACCCACAGGCATAAAAATAGGAGTTTCGATAACCCCGTGATCGGTTGTTATTTTACCAGCTCTCGCCTTACTTTGTACATCTTTAGCCTTTAATTCGAATGTCATCTCTACACATTAAGTTGGCAAAGATAAATAAAAAGGTATTAAACCCAGGAGAAATTACGTTCTCTAAAAATTGATCTGAAGATCAGGGTGCAAAACCTGAGGTTTACTTGGAATTAAAGCTATTTTAATCCTCTTTTTTTGAATGCATTAGGATATTTTTTTTTTAAAAAAGAGTTGTAATCATAAATATGGAAAGGAAATAATATACCTTTGGCAACGTTTTTGATAATATGAATCAAATCTTAAAACGACTATTATGAGACATCTATTTTTTATTTTATGTATTGCCTTAGTCCTTCCAATAACGGCTGTTGCTCAAAAAGCTACGATGGCGACCGGAATGGGAATTAAAGCTGGGCTGAACTACAATGCTAATGGTAAGTATATTGAATCGATTAATACAAATGCTGATAACCCGGATAGAAATATAGGATATCACATTGGATTATTTGGTAAAATTGGAGATCCAAGACTTTATTTTAAACCTGAAATTGTTTATACGGCTACAAAAAGTGATTATACAGATGAGGACTTTAAGATGCAAAAACTTGATGCACCTTTATTGGTAGGGACAAGAATACTTGGTCCTATTAGCGTTTTTGGAGGTCCATCGCTTCAATACATCTTAGATTCGGATTTTGGAGATACCTCAATTAATGACATTAAAAACGATTTCTCAGTTGGACTTAATTTTGGTGTAGGCTTCAACCTTGACAGGGTTGGTATAGACTTGCGTTATGAAAGAGGTTTTGGTAAGAATGAAGCGTCCTTTTTAAGAAACAATAGTGTTAACACCAGTAGACTGGACACAAGGCCTGATCAGCTTATTCTGAGTTTGTCTGTTATTTTGTAACATTGTATATGAATCAAATAAAAAAACCTCGCAAATGCGAGGTTTTTTTATGCTATGTTTTGACCATTATTCGGCATCTAGGTAATCTGCGGTACCGTCACCGTCTGTATCGGGAAATGTTACTATAGTTCCTGTAAAGCTACCATCTTCTTCCTTAGTGATATGATTTAAAAGCTTTTGATTATTTTCTAAAACTATTGCTTTTAGTTCTTCAACAGTTGCTCGGTTTTCTGTTGTTACCATAATTTCATCTTTTGTTAAAATACCATCATTATCATCATCTGAATCCAGATAGTCATATAATGGATTAACGGAGCCATTAGCTGCGCCAACAAAATCCTCATCTGTATTATCAAAAATTAGCCCGTCCCCATTTGTATCTTCCAGATATGTAGGTATACCGTCGTTATCCTGGTCGTTTTGAGTCGTTTGTAGCAATTCAAATTTAAAAACCAAAGGAGCATATGCTGGAATCCCAGGTCGTGTGGCATTGAAATATGCTAACCCTGAAGGTAAAAACATAATCCCAATACCTTGATTGCTAAAATTAATAGTGCCGTCGCTGTTTTCAACAAAATTATCTGCCTCCTTAAAGTGAGGAAATACCTTTTGCCATCCGGTTATAGTCGCTGCTAAATCAAAACTTACAGGGTTTATACCACTATCAAAAACAGAATTATTCAAAGTAAACCCTTCATAAACGGCACTTACATTATCTGAAAATGTTGGAGAATTAACACCTCCTCCTTGTTGTAACTTAATGATATAGTATTCGTAATCGATGTCGGCAAATTTAACACCATCAATAACCTCATAGCCGGCCGCATCTTTAAGCAATGTATGCCCATCTGGTGCTGTAGTTGCGCCCTCTGCAAGTTCTTTAATTTTTAGTTCCCTAATTGTTGGATCAGTTAAAGCTTCAAATTCACTCGAATTATAATAGTGTGTTGCTAAATAATTTAATAAGTCGGTCTTATCTGTAGCCTGCTGTTCTGCTCTATCTCTAATTTCAACGGGTTCAATTCCACCGTCATCATCGTTATTACAAGACAAAAAACATATAGACAGACCTAATGTTAGTAAAACTATTTTTCTCAATTTCATATAAATTTTTATTTGCTATTTCGAGGATCTATACTTCTATGATACTCTTTGTGGTTGAATATTCTTTAAAATTCGATCTCCTTTTGAATTTAAACTCTAAGAATGTACCTTTATTGTTTAATTTTGACGCGCAAGATACGATTTTAAAATAATTTTGTGCAAGAAGATTAACCTAGTTTATAACAATTGTATGCGAATTGACAAGTACTTATGGTGCATTAGATACTACAAAACAAGAAGTCTGGCTACGACTGCCTGTAAAAAAGGACAGGTGCGGGTAAATGAGGATATTGTGAAACCGAGTAGAGACGTTTATCCACAAGACACCATAGAATTAAGAAAAAACCAAATAAACTATAAACTCGTTGTAAACGATATTCCTGAAAGCCGGGTTGGGGCTAAACTCGTTGATATTTATAGAACAGATATTACCCCTAAGGCACAATTCGAGGCACAGGAACTCTTAAAATACTCTAAAGATTACTATAGAAAAAAGGGTATTGGCAGACCTACAAAAAAAGATAGAAGGGATATTGATAATTTTACTGAAGAAAATGAGTAATTTTACGTTTTAATTTTTTTGAATTCAGCGTATATGACAGCTAAGAATAACGTAATCCTTAATCACGATGAAATTAATCATAAAATAAGACGTATTGCCTTTCAGATATATGAAAGCAATGTTAATGAAAAAGAGGTTATTCTAGCTGGTATTGATAGGAACGGCTACATCTTTGCGAAAAAGTTAAAAACGGCTTTACAAAAAATATCCGATATTGATCCCATACTTTGTAAGGTTTCGATGGATAAAAAGAATCCGTCTTCTGAGATTAAGACCTCCATTGCGCCCAATGATTATAAAAACAAGTCCTTAATACTCGTTGATGATGTTTTAAATTCGGGTACAACCTTAATTTATGGTGTAAAACATTTTCTGGATGTCCCTTTAAAACAATTTAAAACAGCTGTTTTAGTTAATAGAAATCATAAAAAATATCCTATTAAAGCAGATTTTAAAGGGATCTCTTTGTCAACCTCATTACATGAGCATGTGAATGTGGTATTAGAAGGCAAATCTTTTGAAGCCGTTTTAGAATAGCTCTAAAACCAATGCCTCAATAACATCTTCTTTAGTTTTATTATCGGTTGTTATAGTAACTTCTGATAAATTATAAAATTGAGAGCGCTCAAAAAGGTGCTTTCCAATAAACTCTGCTAATAGCTCATCGGTTTCTATATGAGCAATTAGAGGACGTTTACTCTTCTCATTTTTTAACCTGGCTACCAAACTTGGAATAGACGCTTTTAAATAAATACTCTTAACTTTATTGTTTTCTCTTAAAGTTTCCATGTTATTACTATAACATGGTGTTCCACCACCTAGCGATAAAACCAACTTGCTTTTCTTATCCAAAAGTTCCTTTAAATACATGGTTTCTATCCTTCTGAAGTATATTTCGCCTTTAGATTTAAAGATATCACTTACCTGCAATTGTTCTTTTTCTTCTATGTAATCGTCTAAATCTATAAAATCGTAGTTCATTTTCTTTGCTAAAACTCTACCTAATGTCGACTTTCCTGAAGCCATATACCCAATTAAAACTACAATCATTTTTTCGCTATAAATTGATAATTAAAAACATACGTTTATGCGATGCAAAAAAACAAAAATTTATTTAAAAAAAGTATTGTTTAATTAATAAAACATTTTATATTTGCACCCGCTAACAACAATGTAAGCATTGAAATAATGACCGGGTAGCTCAGTTGGTAGAGCATCTCCCTTTTAAGGAGAGGGTCCTGGGTTCGAGCCCCAGCCCGGTCACTAAATTAGGATGACATCCTAAATAAAAACCTTGTTAATTTTATAATTAACAAGGTTTTCTAGTTTTAGAACTATCTTTGATTTAATGTGATTTGGTTTTAAAAGTTCACAAATCTTCAATATGTTGACGATTTAGATGATCGCTTAGTATATATAATAGGATATCGAACTATACCTAAACCAAATATATTACCACAAAATTTTAATGGTTTTTGATTCTCCAGATTCAAAATTTACAGTAAAGGTACCTCCTTCAAAATTGGTTTTTGCATCATTTACTTCTATTTCAGTGATTGCTTTTCTCAATTGAAAAGTAATAGCTTGTTTTTTTCCGCTTGATACTTTTGCCATCATACTTTTACCAACCATATCCCAGTTTAAAGTTTCTATTTTTGCCTGCGTTCTGCATAACACACCTGACACATTCCCTTTAGGAAACTTTTCTGAAAGGGCTGGTAAAAACTCGATAACTCCAGGTCTTGAATACACTAACATTTCTAAAATTACAGCAGGCACAGAAAGTAAGGCATCCGTATTGTAAATGGCATTGGGGTTATGAGATGTTACTAAGCTGCTGTATAAATAATTGTTTTTTAGGATATACAGTACATTATTATACACCAAATCAGCCTTTTTTAATCTCGCAGCTATAAGTCCTGTATGTGCTAACCCATGTGCACTACCATTTCCTTTGCCTCTTTTTTCAATGGCCATATTTGCAGCGGCAAAAAGTTCTTCTTTCTCTGGAGCTATTTCTAAGCCAGGCCATACCGAGTATAAATGTGAAACATGTTTATGGTCATAATTATCTCCTAAGTTTGGTAATGACCATTCCTTAATTGCCCCATCTTCATTAATTAAATAAGGTGGTAATTTTGCCAACATATCTTTCCAAAGCGCTATTTTCTCTTCTTTTAAGTTCAATTCATTATTGATAAAAATTAAACTGTTTAATAGCTCTCTAATTACGGCAATATCCATTGATGCATTAGCCACAGCATCATACCTGCTTCCATCAGGCAATACAGCACCGTTTTCAGGAGAATACGAAGGCGCTATAAAGAATTTACCATTATCATCATAAGTATCTAAAAAATCTTCATAGAATAAAGCTGTTTTTTTTAGCATTGGATACAGCCTGTTCAACATAAAATCTTTATCACCTGTACACAAATAATATTCATAACAAGGAAAAAGCAACCAAGGTGCACCAGCTGTCCAATAATTCCCAGGCCAATTTCCAAAATGGGTTTGATAATTATGCCTACCCGATGTTCTAACTCCAGATAGGTAACCTCTACAACCATATAAGTTTTTTGCATTTACTTCCCAATCTGGTGCAATACGTTCTAAAAGATTCATATAACTATCCATAGCTTCTTTTTGGTTAGCCAGGTTTGCTGCTGAAATTTGAAGGTTTATATTGGCATCTAAGGTAAAATCTCCCGACCAACTTGGTCTCCATTGTCCATTCCAAATCCCCATAAGGTTAGGTGGGTTTTTACCACTACTCGAAATTAAACCGTAGATCCCCATATTAAATACTTTCTCTAGAAGATATGGGTTGATTTTTCCCTTTTCTTTTTGCTCAGCAATCAATGTTTCATTCGTCCCATCGGCAAACCCTGTTTTATCAAGATTTAGAGTAACTCTGTTAAACATTTCAGCATGAATAGGCGCATGTTTTTTCATCAATACATCATACGATGGTAAATTATTAATCGCCTTTTTTTCAAATGTAATAGCTGATTCTGAAAAGGGTTCAATAGGTATAACTTTTGTAAAAACTTCAACCTTATCGGCTTCTTTTACAAAGATCTTATTGTCTTTATTAGATACTACACCTCCTTGGTTTTTTACATTTATAATAACTTCATATCCTCTATCTGCTAATTGATATTTTCTTCTAAGTGTTAACCAATGTCCTTCTGCTTTATTTTCTGTTTCTTCAATGAATGGTGTATTTAGGTTTTCCCATTTGTCTGGGAACAGCATCTTCACATTCTCTTCGATTGCAGATATTTTCTCTAAATCTTTTACTTTTTTAGGAGTAAACAGCTTGGTTAATTCAAGAGATATATTAATATTACTTTCTTTATCACTTTCAATTTTTGTTGCTATAATATTATCTGTACGGGAAACAAAAGAAGTTCTTGAATATTGAGTATCTTCAGCATTCCAATGAACCGTGATTTCACCGTTTTCGTAATTCTGACTTCGCTCGTAATTTAAAACTTCACCTTGAAATTCTTGATGAAGGTCTAAAGCACAGGCTGGATGGTATGGGTCTGTCCATAAAATACCGTCGAGCCCTTTCTCTTTTGCATGTTTTTGTATTTCATTCTTAGCTTCTCGGTATTTAGTTGCTTTAATTAGTTGTTTTGCTTTAGAAGCAATATCTGCTATTTCAGGCGGCTTAATACTTTCGGTACCTATATACTCGTATAAAAGTTCATGGTTAAGAATGATTTTTTCTTTTTTGGGGTTACCATGAACCATAATACCCATTTCACCATTACCACTTATCAAAGCATCTTCCCAACGTTTGGCCGGCGCTTCACTTGTATTTATTTTCACCTGTGCTATAGGTTCTGTTTTAGTAGTATCGCAGGCCAAAAACCATTGTCCAATTAATAAAACAGCTATAGCTTTGATTACATTTGTTTTCATTCTTATAATTTTTAAAATCTAGTCTCTTATTTACTTGAATACTTTACTTAAATCATGAAATTTTAATACTTGCGAAGGATTAAAATCATCACTTCCCATATATGTAATGATGGCATTTCGCAATTGGTTAGCTGCCGGTCGCTTTGTTAGATCGGTTTCAATATCTATACTACACACTACCAATTTCCCTTTACCTACTTGGGCTTGAAATACGTTGGCTAAACGGTGATTCCTACTGTAATTATCAATAACCTGCACCAGTGGCTTAAAATCTTGCGATAATTCATCCAGAACCATAGAATTAGAATCATTTTGCAAATTCCACCATTGCCAGTTACTGTGATATTCTGTTGGAAAGGCTTTAAACAAAGCATGTTCCGGATCACAAAGTATACTCATGGAAACATTACCACCACGCGGACGTGTAAACCACCACGTTGGACTCCAAAATGCTGGTTTTGCACTTCCTGGTAAAGACACTTGAATGTTCTTTTCCTTTGGAAGTAATAATACCTTTTGTCCCTTTTTTAATGCTGTTTCTACCTTTCTATTATAGGTATGAGATACCAAAATATCTTCTGCAAAGTTGGTGTTCACCTTTGCTGGGTAACACCAAATATCCCAATCGTTTAAAATTTCTTTGTCTTCTGAAAAAATAGACACCGTAAGCTGTTCTGCTTCTTTTACAGTTGATAAATCTGCTTCTATTTTTCCTAATTGTATACGCTCTCCCTGTACTAAATTCTTTGCATCAAAACGTCCTTCGGCAAATACACCACCCGTTTTAGTTTTAATATGCCACTTAAGAGATGCATTAGCAATATCGTTTGACGCATAATTGCTAATTTCTGCCGTAGCCACAAAAGATTCATTATTGAAATAAGTTCTTTTAGGCATACGTAACAAGGGGGTTGTAGGTCCACAGAATTTGCGGAAATCTTCTGGAGTAATTCCGCCTTTATTATCCCAAAAAGCATCAAATAGACCTACGTGAGCTGTACCTTGCCCTGGGTAATCATGCAATGAAAGCAATTGAAACCCTGCATTGTAATTACTTCGCATTAATATTTCAATCTCCTCTTTATAAAGAATAGCAGCATGATGGGTCGTGGCATCTGTAAATTTCTTCGCTTGATCTAACAACCCTTTTTTCTTTAAATCATCTCGAATTGCTTCAAGATTTACAGGTTTTAAAACACCTTTATATTTTTCAATTTCATATATATTAGGATACGATGTGTGTTGCCCAACTTCATGTGTTATCGATGCCCATTCACATTTTTCATAATATCCGCTTTTATCTTCCTGAGTTCCTGGTGAATTAAAACCACGAGCCCCTCCAATTCTATATTGGTTCACATCTAAATTGGTCTCTTTATGCCCCATACCCCAACCTCCTGAAGTTACCGTATATAGGTGTCTATTATCATCTGCAATGGCATCTCTAATCATCCCAGTGTTTTCTGGATCATGTTCATTTTCATGCCCCAATTCGTTTCCTCCGGTCATAAACGTAAAGGAAGGATGATTACCATACGCTCTGTTTATACGCATTAATTCGTTTCTTATAAATGCATCTCTTTCTTTATCGGGCCCCACATTGGCGCGTGGTGCTTCTGCTTGTAAATACATTCCAACTTTATCGGCTGCTTTGAAAGCTGCTTTTGGAGGGCACCATGAATGGAAACGCACATGATTCATCCCCAATTCCTTTTGGCGCTTTAAAATCCTCTCCCAACTTTCAACATCCATCGAAGGATAGCCTGTTAACGGAAAAATACAGCACTCTAAATTTCCTCGCATATATGTTTTTTTGCCATTAACCGTAAAGTTCTTATCCTTTACTCCTAGTTCTCTCATTCCAAAATTAACAGATGCGTTACCCTTAAATGTGCTGCCTGTTAAAGCGGCATCCATTTTATAAAAGGTTGGCGTAAACTCATTCCACAGTTTTACGTCGTCTCCCATAGCAACTATTGCTTCTAGTACTTTCGAATCACCATCAATTTCAAAATTTAATTCTGTTTCTTTTATTTTGAGACTTCCATCTACCGAAGAAGGAGAAAATGTAATACTTCCGTTTTGTTTTTTTCCGGTTTTATTATAAACAGTCACTCTTATTTTGGCCGTATTATCTCCCACAGACGGGTACACCCTTAAATCGTCCATATAAACTGCATCTTTTACTTGTAATTCGATACGCCCCACAATACCATTCCAATTACTCTGGGTATGTTCTGATACTGATGATGCAAAACCTCCCAGATGGAAAGGGTATTTATTATTTACACAGATGGTGACTCTGTTTTTACCGGGATGTAAATATTTGGTCAAATTATATTCTTGAGCTGTACACAAACTATTTTCACTACCTACATAGTCATTATTCACCCAAACCTGAGAAACCCAGTGTACGCGTTCTAAAAACAAGGTATAGTTTTTAGGGGCTTCATTTTCTGGTATTTCAATATCACGTTGATACCATACTTTACCCACATAATAGTGCGGTCTAATTAAAGCATTATATGGATCTTTATATTCCTCAGGTTTCCCCAAACCTGCTTCATCGGTGGTACCAGGTAAGTTTATGGAATCTGACATTTTTTTTGAAAACCATTCTTGCTCCTCTCCAAGGCCTTGCGGATCTAATTGAACTGACCATGCGCCAGAAAGATCGATTGTTGCATTTTGTTCCTTATTTGCACAAGATTGTTGCGTAATAACAATAGTCATTAGTATTAATAATCTAAATGATATGTTAAGTATTCTCATTTTCTTAAGTTTTTCTGTGTTTTTTAGCAAATAGTTTAATGGCCTATATGATTTACTCATTGCATGAGTCATTTTTTTATTGGTTAAAGAGTCATATCTTCTCTTTTTCATTTTAACGTCCCTTCACTAGTTCTAGGAGCAGACATTTCACTACTCCATTTTTTGTAGATTTCTTTTAGTGCTTTCACCTTGTCTGGATATTTTTCAGAAAGGTCTTTGCTTTCTCCAATATCTTCTTTTAGATTAAACAATTTTATACCTTCAGGGTATATATAATCCTCTGCCTTTACACACAGACCATTTTCTAATCTAAAATCTGAATGCACCCAACCTTTGCTACTTATCAGTTTCCAATCACCTTGCCTGACCACCCAGGTATCATCTTTTCCTTTAGACCAACAGATACTTTCATGTGTCTTTGAGCTTGGGTCGTTTATCGCATGAACCAAACTTTTACCATCCACATCAGGGGTATTACCTTCTACCAGTTCCATAATTGTTGGAAAAATATCCATTGTGGACACCAAATTCTCTCTTTGTTGTGATACGGGTAATTTTGAAGGCCATGACACAATAATTGGTATCCTTATCCCTCCCTCTCCGAACATATATTTATAACCATTTAAAGGTGTATTGTTCGCATAAGTATTAATGGTTCCTCCATTATCTGATAAAAAGATTAGTAAAGTATTTTCTAGTATATTCTGAGCTTCTAAGGTTTTATATATTTTTCCTATGTTATCATCTAAGGCTTTTAATTGTGCTAAATATGCTTTTCTTCCATACGGATATGTTTTGCGCATATGTCCCCAATCTTGATGAAAATCCTGATGCGATTCTTTACTGGGTTCCCAATACGGGAATTCCCATTCCTCGGCTTCTCTATCAAAAGGCACATAAGGGATTCCAAATTGTTTAGCATAATGTTCAGGGACTACATAAGTAGGTTGGTGAACCGCATTAAATTCCAATTGTAAATAAAAAGGTTGATCACCTCGGTCTCGTTTTATGTACTCTATAGCTTCATCTGCAAAAACTTCCGTAGTAAAACTATTTTCGTAAGATATTTTCTTTTTTTCCTTATCTTTTAATAAGGGGCCAATAACTTGATTACCCAAGTAGTCAACACCTTTTCTCCTGTAGGCTTCCACATCCTTTTCGCTTAAACGAATGTAATCCCAGGTATGGTGCATAAAACCTAAAAACTCATCAAACCCATGATCCGTAGGGTATTCCACAGGTCCTCCATTTAAATGTGTTTTTCCTATTTTTTTTGTGGCATATCCCAATTCTTTTAATGCTTGCGGAATGGTCTTTTGGTCAGCAGGAAGCCCTCCCTCGTTATACCAATAATTACCCCATCGCTGTTGGTACTTACCTGTAATAAAGCCTGCTCTTGAGGGACTACAAATAGGAGCCGTAGCATAAGCATTTGTGAAATAGGTGCCTTTTTTAGCAATATTATCCATAAATGGAGTTCCAACTGTCTTAACGTCTGTTGGAGCATAAGGCAAAAAACCTAAATCGGCATAACCTAAGTCGTCCACCATAATAACCACTACATTGGGCTTTGCGGTTTCTTTTTTCGACTCTGTTTTTTTCTCTGACTTGCACGATACCAGAATTGGTAAAATTAGCACCCCCAATATAATCCTTATACTCATCCTTTTAATTATTTCTTTGCTTTCTCTATTAATCCAATTAAGAAACTTTAATACGTCATTGTATCTTTAAATTCAATTTTAATCGGAAAAGCCATTCCGTAGTTTGGTTTTTCGGGCATTTTTATCTCTAGACCTTCATTAGTCATCTTGTGTTTTAACCTTTTTGCCACACCTAAGAGTGTAATTTTTTTAATATTTTTCATGTCCAAATCTTTTAGAGACTTAATGAGCACTTTCTCTCCAGGCCAATCCAAAACTGTGGCGAAAAGAATATTATTTTTTTTGTTTCTAGTAAACCTGATGTCTTCACGACTCCCCACATGCTCAACATAACCTGTTTCATTGCGATTTGATACTTTGTTAGGCTTTTCTCCAAATATCTTATAGGGCCTAGTTTTATAAACAGCCTCTCCACATATACTTAACCATTCACCTAATTCGTACATCATTGTTTTTTGTTCCTCTGGAAACGTACCATCTGGTTTTGGAGCAAACGATAACATTAAAACGCCTCGTTTACTTACAATATCCATTAATTGGTCTACTATATTATTGGTTGGTTTAATAGGCGTTCCTTCTACATAACCCCAATTATGATCGGCATACACACAATCGTCTGTTTGCCATACATACTTTGCAATGTCATCATCGCCTCCTCTTTCATAATCCCTAACAGCGCCCCCTTCTATCCAAGTGTTTGTGCCTTTGTAATTAAGTACAACTTCGGGTTTTCCATAGCCCCCTTTTCCTGCTTCAATAGCATTGTTATAATAAAACGCGCCAAATTCTTTTCTTCTAGATTCCCATAGTTTAGAATTAAACCCCCAATCAAAATAGTATAAATCTGGTTTATACATGTCTGCTAACTCCTTAGTTCTCGATAACCATCGATTCATATCTCTCTCACTAGGCTTAATGTAACTCTCATCCCATCGTGACTTTTTAAGCCATGAGTTTCTAGCTTCATTTTCTCCTATTCTAAGCGTATCAGCACATTTTTGAATAACCGGATTACCATACAAATCTTGATAGTCTTTATTAACCGCATCATAACGATTAATATGATTCCATTGAAAAAAGATAGGATTCCATGCCGTATGGTTTGATACGCCAAACTTTAGCCCTTTTTTGCGAACTGCTTTAGCAACTTCTCCTACCAAATCTCGTTTTGGCCCCATGTTAACAGAGTTCCATTTACTTAATTTGGTATCCCATAAACAAAAAGCATCATGATGCGCGCCCATCATGGTAAAGAATTTTGCACCTCCTTTAACACACAAATCTGCCCATTCATCTGCATTAAAATTTTCAGCTTTAAACATGGGGATAAAATCTTTGTAACCGAATTTTTCTGGAGGCCCATATACTTTGTTATGATGGAGATGTGTTGCCAACGCTTGATTATTTCGGCTACTTTGTCCTTTTTGGCAGTACATCCATCTTCCATACCATTCGGCTGCGTGATCTCCTTTATATGCCGGTACTGAATATACGCCCCAATGCACCCAGAAACCTATTTTTGCATCTTCATACCATTCCGGAACTTCATAATTTTTAATGGATTCCCAATCTGCTTTATATGTTTCCTGGGACTCAGTATATTGAAATACTATAAAGCATAACATTAAAATTAATTTTGGAAATTTCATAATTACTATTTAGTTTATTTTGACTTATCTTTTATTCTCGTATTGAATTCTGTAAAACAATGCCTTTTACATCAACATTGTAATTGAAAAATGAATTCCATTGTCCATTCAACCAGAGTAAAACTTTGTGTCCTTCGCCAGCAACGACTACGGGTCGGATGTTTCTATATGGAGAGTCCTTTGTAATGGGTTTCCATTTAATAGTTGAAATATTATCATCAATTTCTATTTTGGCAGTATAAATTTCATGAAGCCCTCCTATATCTTTCCCTGTTGAAGGGTCTACATCTGTTGAAATATAAACTTGTGTTATATCGGTAGGATCAAAAGCCATTAAACCGGTGTAACTACTTTCTAATGTATATAAAGATTTACCAGCAAAGGCTATCTCTCTATCAATCCATTTTTCTCCATTCCATGAAGCTATTCTAAATCTATGGTCTTCATTGTTTACATACAATGAATACCCAATATGAGGTTTATTATTTCTGTCTTTTTCAACTACGCAAGGCCATGCACTATTGGGGACACTTTCATATCCTTTTGATTTTTTACTGGTTTCACTTCCAAGGTAAATTTTTTCAGATTCAGAGGTTTTTAAAGGTTCCTTTTCAAGAGCTTTAATTTTTGTACCATCTACATTGTAAAACACTCCATTTCTAAATTCTGAATAATACAGACTATTACCATAATTTCTAGGATGACCATCTGTAAAAGCCATACCAATAGTATTTTCGTCTTTTTTCAGGTATTTAGCATAAGGTCTTTGACGCCCATGAACTTCATCGGCTATAAAATGTGTTCTATTGCCCCATGTTTCTCCATGATCGGGAGAAGTGATATAGCTGGGATTAAATGAGGGACCATCTCTAAAAAAATTATACAATAATCCTTCATCTTTCATATGATACAGGTTCATGTAGGTTACTCCAACCTTATTATCATAATCATGTACAAACTCTTTTACTTCATCCCATTTCATATAGTTGTAGGGAGAAGATATACTGGTGTAATGCTTCTTATTATGGGCATGTTTAGCCCACATTGCTAAAATGCTATTATCTGGTCTTACATATAAAGCGGGTACATTATGATCATCTTTTTCAAATTTTTCATGAAGTACTACACTTCCCAAAATAGTATCGTTTTTAAGATCGTAAACACCTAGTTTTACATCTCCTGTTTGCCCACTCAAACCACCAAAAACTAATTTTCCGTTAGTAATAACAGCTCGTGGATCTTGATACCAACACCATCCGCCATCGTGCATAAATGTTTTAAACACTTGAGCGTTTTTAGGTTTTTCAGGATTTTGGGCTTCAACAAATTTGTATACTTCAGCGGCGGCGGCAAGAAAAGCTCCAACACCGTAAACCTCGGTAAAATCTTTAAAACTATTACCAGGAGCCGCGCCTATAGGTTGTATATAACCCACCAAGCCTTCTTCAGTAACACATTCTGTCAAGGCTTTCCAGCCTTTTAACATAATAGGCTCATAGGTTTCTCGATCTAATAATCCTTGATTAATACCCCAAGCCAAGCCATATACAAAAAATGCTGATCCACTAATTTCTTTTATTGGGTATGCTTCAACTCCTCCTAAAAGCCCCGAAGACCACGTTCCATCTGGTCTCTGATGTTTCTTAAGGCTTTCTGTCATTTGTTGAAATATATTTGTGTAAAATGCCTTTCCTTCCCAATCTTTTGGTAAATCCGGGATCATTAGTGCTAAGCCTCCAAAAACCCATCCGTTACCTCTTGCCCAAAAAAGCTTCTTACCATTTTTTTCTGTTTTGCTTAGAAATGATTTATCTCTGAAAAAGAATTGCTCTTCTTTATCCCACAACAGGTCATAGGTTTGATGGTATTGACTATCCATATACTCCAAATACTTTTTATCGCCGGTAGCTTTCGAAAGCTCGGACCAAACTGGTGGTGCCATAAAAAGAGCATCTGCCCAATACCATTGTTTTCTTTTCCCTCTTTCGGTAGACATTATAGAATCGAATTGTTTGGTCAATGGATTAATAAGCTTTCGATGTCCGTACAATTCATACAACTTAAGGTATAGCTGACCAACTGCATGATCATCCGCATGATACATCCGGTCTAACAAGCTCCAATTATGTCTCATTCCTATACCTGTTAACCATTTTTCATAGGCATCATTGGGACTAATCTTAGCCCATTCATACATTCCTGTGTATAGAGCTCCACATGTCCAATCTAGTTCATGATGTTTTCGCCTATGATGGTAACTTTTCCTTTCTTCTTTAGGGGGAAGTGCGCGGTACTTACCCATACTATCAAAAGTTTTGATTTGCCAATCTGCAACTTTGTTTCCAATAGTTTCTATTGAGCTTAAAGTAGGGGGTAAATCACTGTTTTGCCTTAATGAAGCACAGCTCAATACAACGACCAGTATGATTACTAAACTCAGAATACTTTTTAACAAATTCAATCCTTCTAGGCGTGCTTTCATTTTACAATTCTTAATAACATTTACTAAATGGATTTTAGACCAAACTCAAAATAATTAGTATTAATTCCCTTTTCCTTTTGGGTTACTTCTTAATTCCATTAAGGCTTGATTCTTACCTACCAGTTCTAACCTTAGAGATTTTACTTCTTCTTGAAGTTGTTTAACTTCTTTAGGTAATTCTTCCTGTTTTTCCTGCTCGATGACTATAACATCTTTGTTTACTTTTTTAGATGCCGTAACATAGGTTTCATCATAAAGCATTTTTAATGTTGCTGATTTAGACTCAAAAATTATAGTATCTGATTCTAATCCATTTACATAGGCTTTTACTGTAATTTTTCCAGGTGTTGTTGTTGTTCGAATTAATGCTGTTGCCATACCAAATGAAGACTTTGCTGGATTTCCAAAATTCTTTATACCTCCAATAACCTCGGCAGGTCCTTCTACTTCAAAATACACATATTCTTCTGCAAGGACTTTTTTTGTATTATTTCGATCTACAATGGTGGCTCTAACTGGAATGAAATCTGATCCATCTGCTATTAAATCCATATCTTCCTGATCAATAGACAATTTTAGTTTCTCGGATCGTTCTGCATATAATTTTGTTTCTTTTATTGCTACTTTGCCATTAATAATACCTTCAGCATGCATATATTTTATAGTTCCTTTCTGATCTCCTTTTCGATATCTTATGTTATCTAAAAAGAACACATCTTTAAATACAAATGGTGGGTGTGGCAATCCTGAAAACTTAGAATCTGTAGACGGCTTTTGTGTACCATAATCTTTCCCCATCCATGTTAAACGTACTTCATCGCAATTACTATAAATAATCACATCACTAGATGATAACTGGTTTAATTCATTAGTAATATAAACCATTGGACCAGTCTCAATGCCATCAATTTTATAATCTGGTGAATTTTGGCTTTTGTACAAGTAATACGTGTAGCGAGGTAATCGTAAAACGTTTAAGTGTCCTCCTAAAAATGGATCGGGATGATAGCCTCTTTGGTGGTCTATTCCTGCCCACATGGCACCTCCTAAACGTACCTTATCTGTTTTAAACCTTTGGGACAAATATCTTGCCTGCCTTAATGATTGGTCTAGCATAGCTTTTTCTCCCCATGCTCTTTTCACCCTAACAATAGAATTTTGAGAATACCAATCATCAACCTCTCCTCCATCACCAAACTCTCTATTAAATGAATTTATGTTTTTGTCATTGCCATGATAAAACACATCTAAACCTCCTTTTTTAGCCTCATCATGGTCTGTAACGGTAAACATTCCTGGAAACGGATACTCTGAGTGTGCCACTTTATGCATCGTATTCATTGCATAATCTGGTTGAGATGGAGTTTCATTTAATGCCGTTTCCCATAATAAAATTGAAGGTCTGTTTCTATCTTTCCTGACCAAATTTCTGGTATCTTCATATAAGCGTTCTTCAAAAATTTTGTTTTTAAAATTGAAAAAATGCCAGCCTGGGTTCGCTGTAGTAGTTAGCATTCCCAACTCATCACAGGTGTCATAAAACGCATCATCCTGAGGATAATGACCTACTCGAATGATATGACTACCTCCCTCTCTAAGTAGTTGAACATCTCTGTAATGCGCAGAATTAGGCAATGCGTTACCAACATAAGCATAATCTTGATGACGATTTACGCCAACTAATTTCTTTCCTATATACTTCTTGTTCACAAATAGACCTTCCGCACCTTTCATCTCAAATAAGCGAATTCCAAAACGGGTTCTCATTTGATCTACTATAGTTCCATCAACAATAACATCTGTTCTTATAAAATGTAAATTGGGGCTATCTGGATGCCATAGTTTTACATTTTGAACATCAAACTCCTTAGTAAGTTGTTTTGTCTTATTAGCTGCTAACCTAATTGTTTGTTCAACAGATTTGATTTCTTTAAAATTTATATCCTCTAAAACAGACCTCACTGTAATGCTTTGCTTCTTTTTAGAATGGTTTGAAACTTCTGTCCTAACTCCTAATCTGGCATTATTACCATTTACATCATGGGTTCCAACAAAAACACCACCCCCGGCTTCTGTTTTACTTAATTCAGGTAACGTAACGTGTATATCTTCCGTTTTAATTAAATAAGTATCTCTGTAAATACCACCTAAATAACTAAAGTCTAAACCTGCCTGATGTTTTCCTGGTGGATACAATTTACTATCTCTGTTGTCTGCCATAACAGCAACTACATGTTTCCCATCTTTGTTGAGTACTTCTGAAACATCTGCTGCAAAAGGCAAATAGCCTCCAAAATGTTCTTTTACTAAAGTTCCATTTACCCACACTTTGGCATGCCCCATAATCGCTTCGAAATACAAGAATACTTTTCCTGTTTCTTGCTGTTTTAGATTGAAAACTTTTCTATACCAAGCTTTCCCTTGATAATTTCTTCCCCCGCTTGCATTTTCTGGCAAAATTTCTAAACCATGAGGTAGACTTGCAGCTTCCCAACCGGAATCATCAAAAGCGTATTTTTCTGCCCCTTCTACATCGCCTTTATGAAAACGCCAGCCCTGATTAAAATCATAAACGGAACGTTTGCTATTCTTCACTTCAAAAAAGCCTGCTGTTGAAAATTTTTGTTGGGCGATTACCGAATATGAAAATACGATAAGACCTAAAAAAGCTAACTTTTCAGTTATGGCTTTAAACTTGAAATAAGGTACTGGGGTTTTAAAGGTTTTCATTAATTCATTATTGATGTTAAATGTAATTATGTTAGATTATTATTTAGAACTCATCATCTACCTCCAGCTCCAATAATCTCATATAAATTCTTTTTTTCTTTTTCTAGAGATGTTATTGGAATTATTTCTGAATAGGCATTTAGATTATCTTTTGAATTGCCTTTAGCTACAATCTTTATATATTGAATTTCTTGTTGCTTTTTAAACAGGAATGTGTTTACAGGCGCTCTTTTATTGCTTTTTCCAGAAAATAATGGCACCCAGGATTTAGCATCAACAGAACCTTCAATATCCAAATTATAAATCTTTTCTTCATAGTTTTCAAAAACTACTCTAGTACCATTTACCAGACTTATTTTATTTAAATCGATAATAATTTCACTAGGATTTTTAGATTGCCATTTCGTTTCAAGATTTTCGTCTATGGCATATTTAGCTTCGTGATTTTCTTCTGCATCACGTGCACTTATACTGTATTTCGTTTTACTTTTATCATAGTTAACAACAAATTGATGTTCTTTTTTAATGCCATTTGAAACTCCTATTGCCTTTAACTTATTTTTCCCTTCTTTTAAATCCACAGACCACAGAAACTTGCTACTCTGTTTACCTAACGACTTTTTATTATGAAAAAACTCAACCTCATTCATATTTGAAAACACCCGAATTTCTTTTTTTGAATTACCAAAACGCTCTGTCCAAAATGGTGATTCTATATAAACAACTGGCTCTTTGGACCATTTGGATTTTAACAAAAAAAATGCATCCTTTTTCTTTCGATCGAAAGTAACCAGTCCTTTTTGGTTAATATGAGGCTTTGTGTCTCCTCTATGAGCTGCTCCAAAATCGGCAAAGGCCCAATAATTTATGCCACATAACCAATTGAGTTTGTCTAATTGTTCTATATGAGACTCCAAATAATCATTATGATATTGAATACTAAAATCTTGTTTTTGAGGATTCTCTGTGTGCACTCTCTCATCTGAACCCACTCCAAATTCTGAAAGTATTAGGGGTACATTTGGCGCCGATCGATGTATTTCATTCAGTCTTTCTGATACATCATCATAATGACCTTTGTACCAGCCCCTGTAAAGATTAAACCCAAAGACATCTGGTATATGAATTACCCCAAAATCAATTGGTTTGTTATTGTCTCCATTTACAAAGACTGTTTTTCTGGTAGGGTCTTCAGAATGAATTAGGGCATTCAAATTTTCGATAATATGATAATTAGAAGCCTTTCCATCTCCCCTATCACTCATCCATGTTTCATTACCCATGCCCCAAAGAATTATAGATGTATGATTATAGTGTTGCTCTATCAACTCCTTTAACATAGAGCGTAGATTACTTTCAAAACCCACATTTTTTGGAGTATTATTAACATATGGTATTTCTTCCCATACCAAAACACCAAGCTCATCACATAATTGGAGTATGTAATCGTCTTGCTGATAATGTGCTAATCTAAGCCAATTAACCCCAAGTTTTTTCATTAGTTTTATATCGGTAAGATGCATTTCTGATGTTAATGCATTGCCTTTTGCAAAATAATCTTGATGTCTATTAACTCCTTTTAGTTTATAAGGCCTACCATTGAGAAAGAACCCTTTATTGGCAGTAAACTCATACCATCTAACTCCAAATTTTGTACTAACTTCATCTAGTTTAGCACCATCTTCATATAACTCAATTTCTACATCATACAAATACGGTGTTTCTGGGCTCCACAATTTTGGATTCACAATGGAAGACATTGGAATATTTGCACTTAATATTTTATTCGGGTCCTGGTGCACCTTTAAATATCCTTTTGATACTATGTCTCCTTCCTTATTTTTCATGCTCGCTTTAACAGCAAGACTTCTGGCGGTATTTGAATAATTATCTAATAATACTTCTAAATTAACCTTAGCCTTTTTTTCTGAAACATCTGTATTCCATATTCTAAAACCTGGACCTCCGTAATAATTTCTAGAAAATGATACTTTAGGAGCAATAATTAATTCTACAGAACGGTATAAACCACCATAAAAATTAAAATCGCCGCTAATTGGCGCTAGGCTAGAATTGGGTGCATTAGAAACCCACACATCTATTTTATTTTTACCACTTTTAAGGTATTTTGTAAGTTCCACTGTGAATGCACTATACCCGCCTTGGTGATGTGTTAAAAAATTACCATTTAGATATACTTTCGCTTCTTGTCCAGCGGCATTAAAACGTAAAAAAAATCTCTTGTCTAATTCTTCTTTTTTAAAACTTATATATTTTCTATACCAAGCTCCTTCTCTTCTATAATCTTTTGTTTGCAAGACATCTTTAGCATTCCACGTATGAGGCAAGTCTATTTTCTTGTACGCCTCATCAGAATTATTAGGTATGCCATTAGAATTTACTTCCAGGTATAACCAATTATTGTTTACTGTCTTTGAATTTGCCCAATGTTTTCCAGGTTTTAAGTCTGTAATATCTTGGCTAAATGCAAGTGAAGACAGAAGTGTCAAAAGCACAATAAGAAATCTTACTTTCATGAAATTGATATTAAAACTTTTAATTAAAAAAACCTCCAGATTTCACAATTAGAAGGCTCTTTTTAACTAAATAAAAATCAAACAATTAACTTAAATAATACGTGTTATTTAAACGTCGAAGGTATTTTCACAGTTAAATTCTATAAACCACATTATTGTTTTTTTATCATTCATCTGTAATCACCTCGTTACATTGTAAAACTCTTAAAAATAGAAGCAAAAGCTGTATCTGTAAGTAAACATAATGTCTGTATTAATACATTTGTATTACAAAATCTCTTGAGTATCTTACTAATAAAACTGTCGATTACTTATCGTGAATATTTTTGTACATTTCTGAGGCATAAGTACTAGCTGTAACTCCATATTTATCCTTGAATATTTTTGCAAAATGCGTGCGGTTTTTTAGTCCTATTTTAGGGATAACCTCGTTTATAGATAATCTCTCATTAACTAAAAGTTCAGCTGCTTTTTTCAATCTGTAGTTTCTTAATAATTCCAATGGAGTTTGATTGGTTAAGGTTTTTACCTTTTGATAAAAATGAGTACGGTTAAGATAAAGTTCTCTCGATAATTTATTCAGATCAAAGTCTTGATCTTCCATATTTTTTTCTATTAAACTATAAAGCTTTTCTAAAAAAGCATTGTCATTTCTATTATTCTTATTATTTTCTTTAGTAAGAGGAATCCCTATTTTATAACGTTCTCTTAGTTGTTTTCGATTATTCAATAAAGCTTCTACGTTAGTAACTAAATGCTGAAAATTAAAAGGCTTTTTTATGTATGCGTCTGCACCATCTCTTATGCCTTTAATATGGTCTTTCAGATTCGCTAAAGCTGTTAAAAGGATAACTGGAATATGGCTAGTTTTTAAATCTGATTTTATTCGAACACATAAATCCAATCCATTTAATTCTGGCATTTGCACATCACTTATTATAATATCAGGCCACTCATCATCTAGTGCGTTATAGCATTCTTGACCATTTCTAAAAGACTTTACCTTGAAAAATTTAGATAAGACATCTGTAACAAAAGATCTCATATCTGGATTATCTTCAGCATAAAAAATTAACGATTCGGAAAAATCATTTGAGGTTTTCAACTTATTAATTGAATCTTTATCAAAAAAATGATTATCAATCAACACCTCTTTTTCTTTAGGTAAATTAATATCCTTAATGATTTCTTTATCTAACAACTCTTTAACTATAGGCAATCGAACCGTAATTTTTGTACCTTCATTTATGATACTTTCTGCATTAATAAATCCATAATGCATTTCAACCAACCTTTTAGAAAAAGCCAATCCAATACCAGAACCGCTAACATGTTTATTTTCTGATTTATGAGACTGGTAAAAACGTTCAAAAATATGGTCAATATCAATAGCATCTATCCCTTTGCCATTGTCAATTACTTCAACTATTAGATCTTTATCATCTGTTTTAAACTTAACATCTATGATATCATTAGTTCTGGTATACTTAAAAGCATTGTTTAAAAGGTTATTAAAAATTTTTTCTAGTTTATCTTTATCGGCCGATACAATAATGACATTATCCTCACCATCTATCTTTATTTCTTTATTGTCATTACTTGCCAAAATTTTAAAATCTTGAGTAAGTTCTTGAATGAAGGCATTAAAACTAAACCGCGTATAATCCATTTTAAGCGCCCCTACATCGGCTCGTCTAAAATCTTGAACTTGCTCGATGAGCTGATATATTTTTCTAGATTGACGTTGCATCAAACTTAACTTACTGGAAATCTCAGGATTCCCTTTAAACCTTTCCAAAAGGATATTTGTGGGTCCTGCGAGTAGCGTTAATGGTGTTTTTATTTCATGTGAAATATTGGAAAAAAAGCGCAATTTGGCTTCGTTTACTTTTTTAACATTATCAATTTCAAGTTGTTCTATTTCTACTTTATGACTAAGGGTTTTTATTTTTATTATGGCACTACTTATTACATAAATTAATAACAAAAGCAAAATAACATAGATAACATAGGCCAGCGGCGTTTGCCAATACGGAGGAGTAATTGTAATTTTTAGTTTCTTGGGGGGCGTCCATTCATTCAATGCATTAGATGCCATCACATTTAACTCATATTCCCCTGGCTGCAATCCATTATAATTTATGGTATTATTATTTGAACGAATCTGTAACCACTCCTTATCTAGAGGTAATAATTTATATTTTAAAAAATGGTTTTCCGAATTTAAAAAATGTAGACTCACAATATCTAATGAGAATACATTTTCATTATATTTTAGGGTAACTTCATTCTTATCACTTATTCGCTTATCAAGAATCACTCTATTATTTACGCTATTCTCGGGGGTTATGAGTTTGTTGAATAATTTAAAATTTTCAAACTCAAGATTAGGCAATTGCTCCTTTTCAATAATTCTATTAGAATTGAAATAACAAAAACCATAAAAACCAGAAAACACCATTATACCATTGGCAAACCTTTGAGCTGGATACAAAAAATCTTCAAAGGGCAGCCCATCTGACTTATTAAATTTTCTGAAACTATTGCTTTTAGTATTAAATTTATTTAATCCAATATTTGTACTTATCCAAAGGTTATGTTCATCATCATAAAGTATATTTTTCACCACATTGTTTGAAAGTCCATCTTTTTCGGATAAGGTAAAAAACTTGGGCTCTGCATAACTATCAATAACCTTACAAATACCCCCTCCTTCTGTTCCAACCCATAATTCATTATTAGGCAACCTTATTATCGTTGAGACGAAATTACTTGAAATGGTATTTTGTATAGTTGCATCTTTGGAGTAATTTTTTATTTCCAAATCTTTAATTGATACACCTTCTTCAAGTTTTATTCTAAACAACCCCTTTGACCTGGAACCCATCCATATAAAGTCATATAGAGGGTCTGCATAAATAAATTCTATTCCTCCAAAATCTTTATCATCTAAAAAGGGGTTTTCGTTTAATCCTTCAATGTTTTCAATAGTATTATCTTCGTTTAATACTATTTTATAAGCATTTTGTCTACCTGTAAACCATATATTTCCAGATTTATCTTCTGTTATATGCTCAAACCCTAAGAAATACTCATTTAATGGGTAGTTAACAATGGATACCCTCTCTAATTCGTTGCTTCCATTTTTTATACGAAATAGGTCTCTTGATGTTAGAAGACCAAGCCATAAATTCTTCTTGGAATCTACAAACACCGACCTAATTTGATGCTTCATTTCTCTTAAGACCTCAGGACTTAACTCACCAAAACTTTGGTTTTCAACATTAAACAATGCTATACCTCCATATTGGCTAGTGATATAAAATTCTTTTTCATTTTTTATTGAAATAAAATTTGATAAATTTAATGGTAAGGTGTTAGTCTTATTTAGTTTCATTGAAGTATTAAAAGTGTTGAATGCCGATTTTTTAATATCAAATCTATAAACACCTTCATTGAATGTAGCCAACCAACAGTGGTTGGTTGATGTTGATAATAGAGCGCTTGAACGTAGCACCTCTAATCCATCATTAAACTGCTCTGCAACAAACTCATTTTTTTCTATTAATTTTTTTACATTCTTAATTTTTATTAAGCCACTCTTTGCAGTGCCTAACCACAACGTTTCGTTTTTATCAACCATCATGCATATAATATGATGGTTTCCATATACATTACTCTTTTCTAAATTAAATTTATACTCATCTTTAATTTTATTAAAACTTATTAGGGAAGCCCCTCTAGCCGTTGCAACTAATAATTTTCCTTCGCCTAAACTTTCAATGCAATGGGTTCCTTTTATAGTATTTCCAAGAATTCTTTTTAATTGAAAATCGTCTGTATTGAAATGTAATAGCCCTTCCGAGGAGCTAAACAAATGATTTGAAGCATCTAACGAAATTCCATTAGATAAAAGGGCACTTTCTGGGTTTGGGATGTTATTAGGCATATAGCTTCCCTTAAAAACGTAATTTTCATCAAATACCAATACACCTCTTCGATCTGTTGCGCATAAAACCAAACCTGTATTTGTAAAAATTATATTACGAATTATCGTTTGCCCATCATCTTTTCTCTTAGGTAGATTTATATTTACATTTTTGAATTTCTGTGATTTATAATGATATATTGTAATACCATGATCAGTTCCTATCCAAATATTCCCCTTTTTATCTTCGGCAAGTGCTCTTACCCGATTGCTAGATAATACATTTTTATGCAACGTATTTTTAATGGTATTTACCCCATAACCGTTATAAATACTTATCCCGTCATAGCTTCCTAACCAAATATACCCTTTAGAATCCTCAAGAATTGAGGTAACCCCATTATGAGCTAACCCATCTGAAATGCTTAGGTTTAAATTTGAATCAAATTTCGCCCCTTGGGCTATTAAAACTAAACATGAAAGGAAATTAATTAAAAAAAACAGTCTGTTTTTATTTAACATTTTTTTTAGCAATTAATGGTACACTAAAATAACAAAAATATACCCCATGTATCTTTAACAACAGAAATAAAGATCGTAGTATATATCGTTATTTACTTATTATAAAGAAAGGTTACTTATAATAAGCAACCTTTCTTTATAAAACTATTAACTTAATAAATAAAACTAGTTAAAAACTCTTAACAAAAATTATTTAATAATTTTTTGTTCTTTAAAACAAGAATATTAAGGTCGATAATTTATAGGCACCCATTTCATTTCATCTAAGTAAAAGGTTTGTTTTCCAGTAACTCCACTATTAAGATCTGGACGTACATTTAGGTCAAAACGTTGATTTGTGACGTCATTCAACGTAATTTCAACACCTATTTTAACCCACTCTCCACGAGGTATATTTTCGATATCCCAAGTCGTAAGAGTCCATGGTTGCGTTACGGCGGTTCTAAAACCTTTTAATGTGGTACCTGGCTCTATATAAATCATGTACGAGACATAGTATGAACCAGCAGGTACGGCCCCTTTAAATTCATTACCTGCAATACCCCATTGCTGCAAGTTTAAATCTACAGCTCCATCTGCGTAACTATATCGCATAGAGGCGTCTCCACTAAATGCCATGTCTGTTGTTCGAGTAAATATTGGATCATCTTCTGTATTGTTGTTATTTCCAACCCAGTATCCATCAGCATTGGCTCCTTTCCAATCTCCACCAATTCCTTCAACACCAGCCCAAACAGGATCTACTATACTTTCTCCTGTCACTATTTTTACCACAGACTGCTGACTAAAAGTTCCTAAAACTCTAGTATCTACAGATTCTACGATATTACCAGAGTAGGATACTGTAATCTCATCGTCAAAATAAACAGCTTCTGACAATTTTAATTCTAATATCGTTTTATCATTAGCATTTGCACTAACGGAAGATACTGGTATATTTTGATCAAAACCAGTGTTAGGGTTTTTAACATTTACAGTAAAATCGTTTTCTGAACCATTTGCGACAGCAATTTCTCCACTTACGGTAAAACTAATAACACCATCTGAATCGATTTGAATTCCACCAATAGCCTCAAATGGCTGCGATGAAGGAATAACATTAATTATCAATGGTATATGCTTATGCACTTCTTCGGCTGGTAATAAATCTTCTCTAATAGATTTCATCCCACCAGCTGTAAATCTACCTAATGAAAAATACTTAGCGGTAAGAACAGAGTCTGTAACGGTGGCTCCATCAGTAAGTTTTGAAAATGGCAAGTCCCAAGTTCTTCCATTAGGTCTATCCTCTGTTGTTAAGTCTACAAATGTTAAAGCATTACCTGCCTCAACATCAATTTCTGGCCATGAGGCAGGAATTTCTCCATTAGGTCCCTCTACATTTTGGTCTCCAGTTACTTTTAATATTTCATCTCCATTAGAGTCACGAACCAAAAATGCTGGCTTTAATTTCCCAAACACATCTACTTCCCATTCATTTTCAATAACCCAAACACCATTTTCCGGATATGCATAAATGGTATCTCTACCTCTATAGATAAGCGAATCTTTAAATGTATTTCTAAGTTTAACTATATTTTTACCGGGGTTTAAAAATAAAACATGAGCATCTTTGTTAGTACTTACAAGATCAAGTTCATCATTTATAAATAATGGTAATGAGTCCGTTTTAAAATCAAAATCCGGGTGTAAATATTTATTACCTTCCTCAATAATAAACTCATGAGTTAACGGGTTTTGTGATAAATCTCTGAATGTAATATGTTCTCCTTCTTTTATACTGTATAAGAATCCTGGTCTAATACTTGTAACCCAAGTTGCATCCTGAAAAGCAGGAGGCAAAGTATCATTATCCTCGCACCCAAATACAAAAATTAGGGTAAGAGCTACTAATAAAATTTTAAAATTTTTCATCTTTATATTTTTTTATTCAGAAATTGAAGGGTTTGCTACTACTTCTGCCAATGGTAATGGTACATAATCATGACTTGCAGGATTGTAATTCTGAGCTTTTTGATCATACTCATAATCTATAATCTTCAACCCAGTTGCAGTAGGATCAACTTCGCTACCAACGGTTATTTGATTAACATCATCTCCATTAACATTTTTTATTGATATAGTACTTACATAATACGTTTCACTTGCCAACCTGTCAAAATTAGACTTTATAACACCCCATCTTCTTAAATCAGTCCAACGTGTTTGGAAACCTTCAAGACACATCTCTAAAGGCTTTTCTTTAAACATTAAATGTTCCATTAAAGATTCTTCGGTATACGTAATATTATCAAAAGTAGAGGAAGACCACCTTGGGTTAACAGGTCCTAATAAAACAAGTGCCCATCTATGTCTTAATGCATTAATTAATTCTAGAGCTTCTGTAACATCTCCAGTTTTAATCATACATTCTGCCTGCATTAAATATACATTTGCCAATCTATCTAATATAACATTTTTACCAGAAGCTCTAGATCCTCTTGGATTTGAAGCTCCTTCATCTTCATTTAAATCATAATTGGTATATTTCTTATACCTACCAAATCCCCATCCATCAGCAGCTGTGGCAACCCATGCTCCAGTAGTTTGTCCATAACTTAAAGAGACATCATCATCTGGTAAAAAAAGGAAAGACGATGCTCTTAAGTTTACTGGTCTCAATGTACGACCATCATCTGGGTCTTCATAGTAATTTCTATCATCTAAGGAATCCATTTCGTCTTTCTTAAATGTGTCAATTAACCACGCGGGTAATATTGGACCTTCTGAATTTACTGTTAGAAGTGCATATCGATTTGATATAGCTTCATCCCACCAAACACTAATATCTTCTCTATGATCTAAAGTATAATTAAGTTCGAAAATTGATTCTTTTGTAAAATCTCCTTTACTAGTAAACAGAATATCTAAGTCATAAACCAAACTATAGTTATAATCTGCAGTAACATTATTAATAATATCATTAAAATAAGTCATTGCATTTGCATAATCTTTATCAAACAAATAACTTTTTCCTAAATTTACCGCCGCAGCTCCACGTGTTGCACGACCTGTTCCTGCTTTATCATAACTCGTTGGTAAATTATTGTAAGCATATTCTAAATCTTTACGAAAAAAATCTTGAACTTCGTTAGCAGGTGACAAAGCGGTGTTAAACTCTTCTCTATTAGCAGGAACAAAATCTCTAATAATAACACTTCCATTATTGTATGTGGTATGCAAATAAAAATGCATTAATCCCCTTATAAATCTTGCCTCTGCCATTTGATTAGTCCAAATAGCAATATCTTCTTCATCTGTATAGTTAGCTTCTATATTTTCTAAACCTTCTATGACTTGATTTGCTCTAAAAATTGCTCTATACATTGCCACCCATCTCTGTTCAACATAGCTATCTGCATTACTATAATTAAGGTCATAATAAGGCAATCTCCAAACTACACCTAATGGCCTTCCCCAACCTGGCCAACCTTCATCTGTTTTCATAGCCTCGGCTTCTAGCTGTAATATATCGTGATCTAGTAAAGCTTGATAAGAAGCGGCTAAACCTTTTTGGGTATCTATTAAATTTTTCCAAAAAGATCCTGTAGAAAGTTCATTTGGATTTGTTAAGTCTAATTTCTCCTCGCAAGAACACAGAAATACTGTTACGAGAGCTATCAAAATATAATTGATTTTTAAGTTTTTCATTTTCATTTTTTTTAAAAGTTTAAATCTAAACCTACTAAGTAAAACGCAGCTCTTGGGTATTGGTTCCTATCAATTCCTCTACTAGCTGTACCACCTCCTATTTCTGGATCATAACCCGTATAATCTGTAATAGTAATTGGGTTTTGTGCAGAAACATATAGTCTCAATTTATTTATTCCACCAATTTTCTTTAAAAAATTATCAGAAAAACTGTATCCCAATGTTGCTTGCTTTAAACGTAAATAACTTCCATCTTCAATCCATAAGTCAGAAAACGCTGCATAATTAGAATGGTTATCATCCCTTGCTGTTGCGATATTAGAGGTTGGATTACTTTCAGACCATTGATACACCAAATCTTCATGACGCCCCCATCTGTAAGCTTCATATTTTGAAGAGTTAACAATTTCATGCCCTAGAGCAGCATACCAATTCATAGAAAAATCAAAGCGCTTATAATTAGCATTTAAATTAAAACCTACTTCGTATTCTGGCAAACCACTTCCTACATAAACTCTATCTGCGTTGGTAATGGCTCCATCTCCATTATTATCTACATATTTTACATCCCCTAATTGAGGTTCGACATCAGTTTCCAATAACTTATACTCTTCCAATTCTTCTTCGTTATTTATAATTCCATCTCTGGTACGCATAAAAAATGCACCAGCTTCATAGTCTTCAGCTAAAACAGTTATTGCTGTGCCTCTCAATCCATAATCATTAATGTATATAGGCTCTTTGTCTCCAACAATTCTCGTTATCTTATTCTCATTAGTTGCAAATGTACCGTTCATTGTCAAGTTTAATTTTCCAATTTCAGCCCTACATTTTGCAGACAACTCAACACCTCTATTAGTCATATTACCAATATTTAATGTTACTTTAGAATTATTCACACCAGATGCCGAACCTGGTATTGTTACAGGGAATAACATATCCCTATTAGTTTTTTCATAATACTCTGCGGTAAACGTTAATTTATTTTTGAATAGACCAATATCTACACCAAGATTTGTTTGAATTGAAGTCTCCCATTTTACTAATGGGTTTGCAAAAGCTGTTTGTATTGCACCATTAGTTAAAATATCTGTTTCTGAACCAAACACATAGTCTATATTTGGTGTAATAGAAGCATCGAAAGTATAATCGCTGAAACTTTCATTACCAACTTCTCCATAACTCGCTCTTAATTTCAAGTTATTAATGGTCTTATTATTTTTCAAAAAATTCTCTTCTGTAACATTCCAAGCAAAGGCTCCCGAAGGGAAGATATTCGATCTGTTACTAGCTCCGAATCTTGATGATGCGTCTCGCCTAACACTAGAACTAATTAGATACTTGCCTTTATATCCATATTGGACTCTAGCAATTATGCCCAAAATTGTATGATCTGCATTAAACCCAGATCCAACTATTGGGACTCCACTAGCCCCATTAAGGACCTTAATATCATTACTAAGAACACCATTCCTACTGGCAAAAAAGCGTTCATTTCTAAAATCTTCCCATGTCATACCTCCTGTAAAGGTAAAATCATGAATATTTTTTATATTAAATTTATAGGTTCCATAAAGATTAAAACTTTGGTTTTTTCTCCTTAAAGCGTCATTCCTTACACTACTAGATGACGGAAAACTCCAATTTTCTCCATCAACAGTATATACTTGTCTAAATGGATTAAATCTACGTTCAAACATATTTGCAGTAGCTAAACCATAACTAGCTGTTAATGTCACTCCTTTAAAAATATCATACTTAATATTTAAATTTGTCATGGTTTTAATCCAATCCTGAGATCTTTCGTTTTCAAAAGAATCTAACACCCAGTTTGAGGCGGTTCCGAGAGCTCCTCCTTCATGTATTAACACCTCACCTGGTTCAAGTTTCGTTAAATCTGGTCTATATGGCTGATACCTTATCAATTGATTTACAAGGCCTGGTGATAAATCTCTATGTTCAGAGTTTAAAGAAACATTAGCCTTAATATCCCATTTTCCATGTACATAGCTCGTATTTGCTCTTATATTAAACCTATCAAAACTAGCTCCAACTTGCGATCCTTTTTCCTGGAAAAAACCTGTACTTACACCATAAGTTATATCTTTTGAACCTCCAGATATATTAACAAAATGATTTTGCGTTGGCTGGTTATCTATAATTATATTATGAAACAAATTAGTATCTAGTTGTAATTTACTTGGTCCAGACTGACCAATAATATCAATTTCATCATCTGGTAAACCATTAGTACCTCTTGCATTTCTTGCAAAAATAAGATCAAAATAGGTTTGCTGATGCGCATTCATTAATCTTGTTATATCATTATTTACAGATTTTATACCATAACTTGAATTTGCACGTACAGATAAGTTACCTGCTTTACCTTGCTTGGTGGTAATTATAATAACGCCTGGAGCTCCACGAGTACCATAAATAGCTGTAGATGCGGCATCTTTTAATATATCTATGGACTCAATTTCATTAGGACTTATATTAGGATTGCCTTCTTGTATAAATCCATCTACAACATACAACGGTTCGCTGCTTCCAGCCACCGATGTTATACCTCTAATTAAAATTTGAGAGGGCTCACCAGGTTGTGCAGAGGATATTACATTAACACCTGCCATTTGTCCTTGCAGCGCAATTCCCAAATCTGAAGTAACTACTTGTTCTATATCTTTAGATTTCACACTTGATACAGCGCCTGTAACTTCTTTTTTCGTTACCGTTCCATAACCAATAACGACAACTTCATCTAAGTCTTCTAGACTAGGAGATAATCTAATATCCATATTGGCTCCGGTTATTGTAACAGTTTTTCCCTCCATTCCCAAATAAGACACCGATAGTTCGTCTCCTACTTTTGCCTGAATAGAATAATAACCGTCAAAATCTGTAACTGTTCCTTTAGAGCTCTCTTTTATAATAATAGCAACGCCTGGTATAGGCAACCCATCTGCTGAATTAGTCACCGAACCACTAACGGTTATTTGTTGATTCTGAGCCTGGTTACTTAGACTTAGCGAAAAGATAAAAGCAAACAGCAATAGTTTGCCCCACATCTTCCTTATCTGGTTTTCTTTATTTAATTTCATTTAATTTAGTTTAGTTTTCTATGTTAGTAAATAGTTTAATTCCACTTTGCTTGAAATCGCTTTAAAATAGTCCTTCTCTCATATAAATCATTTTTAGTTTAACTTATTTAAATACTACGCGGTTATCCGTATTACTTGTTTCCAAAATTTTTGAAGCTTTACCAGAATAGGTATTGTTTTCAAAAACTATATTTTTGGAAGATTTAATTCTTACTGCGGGGTTTTCAGGATATAATTGAGGAAATGTTCCCGAGTTCGTTATCGTATTGTTTATAAATTTTAACCCATCTGTATTTGCAATTTCCAGAATTAAGTTATCAAACTGATTAAACGTATTATTAACAATTTCTATACTTCTAAACGCAATATTTTCGTTGTCATCATCTGTCACAAAACGTATAACACCTCTGTTATACCCTCCATGTTGACTATCTTGAAATACATTGTTTCTTATTACAACATTTGCTGCATTTCCAGACTCAAACCAATGCCCGCTTTCTACGGGAATAAGTATGGCTTCCATTTCAGTATTAAAGAAATTATTTTCTATAACTGTGTTTACTGGGTTTGAGATTAGCAAACCTCTAGCTCTGTTGTTACTAATTTTACAATTCTGTACCAATAAATCTGGATAACCACTTAAATTTTCAATTAAATCTCCAGATTCAACATCTTTGGGTAAATCTTTGTTGAATGTTATTATTTGATATCTGCTATTGAGGTATTCTATTTTTTTTACGGTGTTTTTTTCATAAGGAAAAAATGAGTTATCTAATCTCACAAAACCAATGGTATCATTGGGTTGAGCAACCACAAAACCTTTTTGTTGATGGTGCATCATTCGTACCCCAATTTTGTTATGATCTAGTATATCTACTATTTTTTGATAGGTACCGTGAACATTGGTGGCATCATCCAATTGATTATTGAACGTGCAATTCTTAAGTACCACTTTACCTCTGCACCCTACAAAATGAGTTGCATCTGCAGTAGTAGATACCATACGTCCATTGGAAGGAGTGATATTAAAATTATCCAATATCAAATCTGCCGAATTTTCAGCAATGATTCCCATACCACCTGCATGGTGTACATTTACATTTGTCCCTTTAAATCCATTTGTGTGAGTAACCCTAAATGCTGGTGATACGCGATTAACCCCTTGTTCACCCTTCATGGTTAAAATCATCCCTACCGGAGGCAACTTCTTTTTGTGATTGTGAATACGTACTAAGCCTGGTTTTAACTGCTCAACACGTACTCTATCTTCCAATCCTATATCCTTGTATTCTGGAGCACGTTCGTCGTTAATATATTTATACTTAATACTCTTTAATCCATTACGTGTTGTCGTTCGTTTTTTAACTGTAATCCCTGTATAGGCTTCTGTGTTAAACGCAATGGCTTCACGATTTGGATCGTATAAAATAGATTGCCCTAAACTGTGTTCGTAATAAGGTTTAATAAAATGAATTTGGCCATTTCTAATTTCATAAGGGTACTCATCTGAAATTTTCATATCAAATGTTTTGTTCTCGTCATCATGGGCAACAATAAGCCCCTCACTATGAAATGGCTCCTCCCAATCTATGGTTAGATTTTTTATTGATATGTTCTCACTTTCTTCTACCAAAAAAGGAATCATAACGCCATGAAAAATAAAAGTAGACCCTTGACCATCTATTGTAAGGTTTCTGAAGTTGTTAATAGGGAATGGAGTGCTTACCATTAAATCACAATGATTTGATATGTACACAAATTTTTCAAGCCCTTTATCTGGATAAAAGTGGTAGATTCCCTTCTCAAACTTAACTTCTGATATGGGATTGTCTTTATCAACTTTTAAAAAACGTTGTAAAACTTTTGGTGTTGCATCTTCCGATATACTTGAGTCAAATATTACCGTTTTACCTTTATTAGAAATTGAAAAGCAACTCACTGCAACAAAAACAAAAATGCATATGAGAATATTGGAGAGTTTAAAAAACTTACTATTGAGTCTAGAATTCATAAAATTGTATTAATCATTAGAATGTAAATTTTGTTTTTTTTTACACGCGTCCTGTCGATTTCTGTAAATTAAATGTCGTTTTTCGTAAAAACATATACCTATAAATAACTGATTATCAGATAACAAATAAACAGCAACAAAGTTTTTCAAAAAAGAAAGAAATTTCACCTGTTTTTAGGTTTTCTAAAAAACAACTTAGGAATGATATGATGCCATTGAATTAGTTGACACCAATTTTAATAGGAATAAAAAGATAATGATGGCATTTGAAAGATTGATATCATTGATGGTAAAAGGAATTACTATTCACAACGTCCAACAATAATTTTAAACCTAGAATCATTTAGTTATTATCAAAAATGTAATTCGAATTCAATCAAAACCAGAAATAGTATGATCTAAAACTTAATGTTTTTTATTTCTTATCAGAATCAATTAAAGATTTTTAAAAAGTGCTAAAGTTCTTGAGTTGTTTTGTCTCCATATAAAAAACACCCGCCTTACGCTCTAAGAACTCCAATTTGCAAAAAACGTTACTTTCTTTAAATTTAATTTATGCTACCATAATATTCTCTCATAACATACCATGCTTTTTTTCTATAACCCTTTTCTGAAAGTAGGCCTTTTCTATTCCAATAATCTTGATATATTGGGTGTAAACGTAAAGGCGACCTAAAGTCAATAAGAGTCCAAGGGCACGTACCACCTAAAAAAGGAATATTTTTTTGCATTGTTATTTGATCGCGATAGAATTTTTCTTGAAATTCTTCAGACCATGATGAAGCATCATTGTTTGTTCCATGATGACCATATAAAGCTTCTGCACCAAACTCAGATATTATCAATGGTTTATTGTACTCGCTTTTCCAGACGATTTCTTCGGGAGCAACCGGCCATCCATCGTACCATCCAATATATTGATTCATGCCAATGACATCTAAAACATCGATTAAATCATCTTTAATAGTAAATACTTCTCCTTTTTTCTTGTATTTATTTATAGCACTACTTACAAGACGTGTATTGTCAATTACTCTGCAAGAGTCTACTAAAGATTTCAATACCGAAGTACGTGTATGGCTTGGGTATGTTTCGTTAGACACACTCCAAATGATAATCGCACAACGGTTTTTATCTCTTCTTAACATTTCTGTTAATTGCCTATTTGCTAATTTTATCGTCTCTTTATTATTAAAATTTATCCCTTGAAAAACGGGTATTTCTTCCCAAAGCATAAAGCCCATCGTTTCTGCTAAACGAACCACATATTCATTTTGAGGGTAATGTGCAGTCCTAATAAAGTTACAGCCTAATTCTTTTGCCATAGTGAGATGCTTTTTTGCATCTTCTTTAGTGTAAGCTCTAGATTTTCTCTCTGACGCCTCCTCATGAAAATTTACCCCTTTTAAAAACATAGGTTTGCCATTCAATATAATTTTGGTACCATGTGTACTAATAGTTCTAAAACCTATGTATTCCTCAATGCTATCTGTTTCAGATTGAATAACAACCTTATAAAGCTTTGGGTTAGAAGGACTCCACAATTTTAATTTTTTATCAAAACTAATTTTAGCATAACCAGTATTATCTGTAGTAATTGTATGACTGATTTTAGCTTCTGGTATCTTAATACTAACTTTCTGCGAAAGTTTAGAACCGTTTAATTGAATATATCCTTCTATCTTTTTATTAGCTCCTTTCTTAAGCTGTATAAAATAATCTTCAATAAATGTTTCGTTCGTTTCAACAAGTCTTACGTCTCTTGTAATACCGCCATAGTTTACCCAGTCGTAACCTAAGGCAGGTACACCTTCCTTTTGCCTGCGATTATTAACTCTTAAGATGATTGAATTTTCACCATCTTTAACGCTATCTGTAATTTCAAATTGAAAAGGAGTAAAACCGCCTTCGTGACTGCCTATTTTCTCTGAATTAAAAAAAACATCTGACAAGTAGTTCACTGCATCGAAGTATAAAAACAAACGTTTGCCTTTCTTTTTCTTAATGTTTATTACTTTTTTATACCAAACTGTAGATTCATAAAATTTTAATTCAGGTTTTTGTGAGTTAAAATCACCTGGCACATTTAGAGTAAGACTTGAAATAAAAGCATACTCAGATCTGTGCTCTTTATTATTTGGAACATCTTTGTATAAAGATTTCCATTTCTTAATTCCAACATCTACAGGGTCTATAATGTATTCCCACTTCCCATTAAGGCTAGTTTGTACGCGCTCTGGTATATTAATCATAAAATCCTGAGCGTGTATGTATATACTCGTAGCAAAAAAGCATATAGCTATGAGACTAAACTGCTTTAACATTTTAATTAATCTCATTACTTTCTTTTTTAGTTATATTTCTTATTAAAAAACTAATTAATAATAACATCTTTCCTTCTTTCTTCTGGATAGACCTTAAGTTCTTTTAACTCGCCATGTCTTACTTCTCCAGTAATGGTAGTTTGTTTAGGAGCTATAACTTTAAAATTGCAATCCCAATCTTTTGGCCACGTTGGAGTAAGTACAATTTTATCATCAAGGGTTTGCATAAGCATTTCCTGTAATCCTACAGCTCCAGTACCTCCCCAATTATGGTCTGGCACCCAATCGTTTCCTGGCCCCCAAAATGAAGGGAAACGAAACGGCCCATTGGCTAATGTTTTATAGGTTAAATCTGCTGCTTTATCCACAACGCCCATACGTGCAAAGGCTACATTGGCATTGTTCCAACTATGCACAACTTCCCAGGCATCTGGGGTTTGCCATGTATCCCAATGTTTATACGTGTTGAAAATATAATCCATTTCTTTGTCTCCTTTTTCAATTTGATTGAAAGGAAACATGGGGTAGTTTATATATAATTCTGTTTTTTTCCACCAAGAATAGGCCACACTGCGTCCTGGAGGCATTACCTTATCTCCATCAATGTCATCTAAATGAAAATCTGGTATGGTACTCTGGAATTTTTCAATCTTCTCTTTTCCTTCAAAAAAAGTATTTACCCATTTTTCAGGGAGTTGTAAAACACCTTCTGCAACTGCTTTAAGTCCCGCGACATCAGGTACTGGGTTACTTACATAATAGTGAGACTCGCAAGCACCTGCTGGAAAAATAATTAATTTTCCCTCTGGGTCATACTCCGCCCAATTGGCATTGTATTTTGCTTTATGTCGGTAATAATTATCAAAGAAATCTATAGTACCTTTTACTATAGGCAACCATTTTGAAATATCACGTCCAGAATAGCGATAGTACTCTAAAATCATATATGAAAATTCCAACATTGCAGTATGATGGTGAATTGTACACCAGTTTGTAGATAAACCAGGTTCCATCCAGTCTGGCCGTTTTCTTTTTTCATCATAAACTTTATCAAACCCGTAATGCATGGGCATGGGCAATCCATAAACAGTTCCTACTTCCTCAAATAACCAACCCTCAAAGCCATAGTTTTTAGAGACTCTAAGTTTGCCCACCTCTAAGGTTCTCTCGAAAAAATCAAATTGAGATTCCATATGTTCAAAATCCCCCCATTTTAGCATGGGCCAGTAGACCCAGCGTTGATTTTGAAGCGTGTAATTCCCCCCACTCCAACAACGCCAATCTGGATGAAACGGAAACCTTTTGCTCACCAAACTCGGATCAAAACTTAACAGTCCACCATTAAACATAGTTGGGTTTTCGCCATAAGCATTAAGAGCTGTCATGTATCGAAACAGGTTGTAATTTCTTCCCATACTCCAAATATCATCGGTTTCGTTTTTATCTGGATTTAATACTATATAACTCTTCTCCCAAAATGATTTCCACCATTTTAAATTTTTACTCCAGGCTTCTTTTGTTGAAACTTTTTCTGTTTTTACTGTTTCAATCTCACTCAACCATTCATTACCGTTACCACAATGACTATTATGAAAAACAAGTTCTATCTGGTGTTTTTTTACCGGTGCTTTTGATTTATATCTCCAACCCATAAAATCGGTTAGTGTATACTTTCCCTGTACTTTTTGGTCAAAAACCAGGTTATCACCTCCCATCCAGCCTCCCCAGACTAAATCTTTTAGTGGATCATAATACTTCCCATAGTATTCGCCTAGACCAGTCATTTCATAGGCTAGCTTACTTGTGAGTTTTTCCTCAGGATTTATGTGATAAAAAGAAAAACCATTATCTTCTTGTTTAAAGTTATCTGGTTCCAAAATAACTTCATTTGCCCAACCTCCAGTGTCCCACCAGCCCCAACGGTCTTTTATATTCTTATCCATATTCAATTTACGAGGTTGAGTACGCCAAGATTCAAACTGGGAATAATATGTAATGGCTTTAGAAGATTTACATTCCACATGAATTTCTGGTCTATGAACTTCTGACCAAACTTTAAATTTCACATCGCCGTGCTCTGGATGTTTAGCGACTATTTCCATAGCACTTTCACGGAGTTTTAATTCTTGGCGAAACGTTGTTGCTCCATCAAAAATATTAGGCTCTGTCCAAATTCTTACCCTACCAAGTTTAGGGAAACCATTGTATTCATCATGAACGCCACTTCGCTGCATGTAGAACAGCAGTTCATTCCCTTCTACCCATACATTCATTCCAATATCGCCTCCTCCAACGGGCATAGAAGCAGAAACATCTTTACTCTGACTGTTCCACACGACATTATACATATCGGGATAATTCTCTTTGACTTGAGCATTTACATACGATAGTGCAGCCATAAAAAAAGTTAAGAAAACAGATACTCTTAAGGTCATTAATTTTATTTTAATCCTCATTTATGTGATGTTTTAAAATGATATCCTGCTATCAAAATTTAGAGCTTATTTACCCTTCATCAGGTAAACCTTGCATACTTTCTTTGACCTCGGGATTTGATGTATCAAATAGTGACGTAATTTGAGATACTTCAATCTGAGTATCAGGATTAAATGTTTTTGAAGCCATATAATTAATCAGGGATTGTCTAAATTGTTTAGCAACCGGTCTGTTCTTTAAATCATTCTTAATATCTATAGAACAAATTAAAAGTTTGCCTTTACCAACTTTGGCTTCAACTACTAATCCTAATTTTCTATTTAACTTCCATGAATCTATAGGCTGAATGATAGGTTTGTAATTTATGGGCCAAGGGTGTTTCTCTTCAAACTGGTCTAAAATCATCGGTTGGCATTCTGTTAATAGCTCCCACCAATTCCAATTGGCATGAGAATCTGTCTTAAACCCCTTAAATAAGGCATGATCTGGATTCATAGTAATACCATTAGCCGAAGACTGCCCTCCTTTTTCACCAAAACTCGTCCAATAAAACGTCGTGAAACAACCTGGCAAGTTCCCTTTTAATGTTCCTTTTTTAGGTAATAACAACACTGTTTTTCCTTTTTTCAATAGCTTTAAGGTATTATTATCCCATGTATTGGTGACTTTAATTGACTTTGGAAACTCGGTCACCTTACTGTCTGCATATACCCAAAAGTCCCAATTATTAGTTAATCCATTAGATTTTGATACCAACTGTAGATTATATTTTGAAGCATCTACATTTGATAAATCCATTTGAAACTCACCAATACTCTGCAAACCTTGATTTACTAAAGCCTTTGACGGTATCTTTTTTGAAACGATAACCTTTCCGGCTTCATTAGTTATTATCATTTCTAAATCTTTTAAGTCTAAATTTTTGTTTCCGTAATGGCTTATTTCAAACTCAGCAGAAAAATGATCTGAATTGGTAAAAACTCTCTTAGGTAATCTAGCGAGCAATACAGATGTGCCACAGAATTTTTGCATGTCCGTAGCATCCACATAACTCTTCTCTTCATAAAAAGCATCTGTAAACCCAACAGGAGCCGTATTTTGTCCTGTAAAATCATTTAATGATAACCATTGAAACCCTGCCATTTCACCAGATCTGAATGCAGCTTCTATCTCTTCTTTAGTTAATTGCACTTGCCATTTACCAGAATCGTGTATAAAATTTGGTAATTGATCAACCAAACCTCTTTCTTTTAATTGATCGGCCGCTATTTCTAAATACGTTGGTCTTAAATAGCCCTTATACTTTTTTATTTCATTAAACACATCTGGATAGGCACAAAATTGCGCCAATTCATGCGATATAATTGGATTGTTAAATTTTGAATTATACAGGTCTATTGATTCATCCCAATCTATAATTGTTTGGGGTTTTTCTGTGTAAAACAATGAATTTTTGGGTATTGGAGGCCAAAATGCCTGATAACGTGTACGTCCTCTACCTCTTTCAAAAGCGTCATCTTTTATATGGCTTACAACCTCAAAATCCATTTCATCTGGTATGCCTTGATTTTCAGCAATACTAGCTTTTACGGTATATAACCTTGTTGTATCTGTATGTTTCCATTGTTTTATTAAATCATTGGCTATTTCTTTATCTATACCGCTCTCATTTCCTAACCCCATCATTACAAACGATGGGTAGTTTGCGAAATAAGACAGCATTTTATCTGATTCTTCTTTAAAAAATTGATGCATTTCAGGATCCTTAACCCAAGACCATTCGTGCACTTCTGGAGCCAGGTATACGCCTAGTTCATCGGCAGCAATGAAAGCTTGTTTTGGCGGACACCAAGAATGGTATCTTACAAAATTCAACCCGAAATCTTTATGTTTTTGCAACACGCGTTTCCATTCGTTCACAGACATAGGCGCATATCCTGTTTTGGGATATACTGCACAATCTACATTACCTCGTAAAAAAGTCTTAATACCGTTAATATAAAAGTGCTTTCCATCGGTTTTAAATGCTCTCATCCCAAATGTAACGGATGCGGTATCTCGATAATTTTCACTTGTAGACTTAACCTCTAAATCAATCTTTAGTTTATACAGATTTGGATTAAATTCACTCCATAGTTTCGTATCCTTCCCCAGAACATAGTTGAAAGTTAAACGCTGAATTTTATCGCCCGTTAAAACGCCTTTCTCGTCTTCTGCTAAAGGACTATGTTCATTACCATTATACCCATGGGCTTCTAAATTGAGATTGAACGCACCTTTTAAGCCTAAAGTATTTTCTACATCAACTAAAACCTTGACTGTCTTTGTTTTTATATCTGGAATGGTCTTTACATTGGTAATCGATATCTTGTCTTTGGCATTTATTTTAATAGCACCTACAATACCATTCCAAGTACCTTGAGTTTGGTCTGAAACGCTGTGAGGCATATTACCTATTTTATAGATTTCACTATTATCAATCCTAATTGTTAATCTATGTTTACCTGATTGTAATGCATTTAAAGCATATTGATGTGGTACTGCTAAGGAGGCATTAGAACCTATAAGTTTCCCATCTAGCCAAACTGTAGATTTCCAATGGCAGCGTTCTAGAAAAAGAACTTTATTTTTATTGCTAAAACCTTTAGGGATCTCTATTTCTTTAGAAAACCAAGCAGCTCCAATATAATGATGCCTTGGCATTAAGAACTGTATGAGTTTAAAATTGGTGTTTGGCTTTGCGTACTTATCTAAAGACGGATGCCTTTCTGATACATCTAAAGGGGCCCACCACTTTGTATTGGGGCCTGGTTTTTCACCATAACCTTGCTCTTGTAAACAACCTGGGAGATTCATTTTATCTTCAAAACCGATTTCATACCACTTCTCTGAAACCCCCTCATTTTTTGGATCTAATTTCACAGACCATTCTCCAGATAAATCAATTTCGTTAAGTTCTTGAGCGTTTACGCCAAAAGCTATAACGAGTGTTAAAAAAGGGGATAATAAATATTTTAAATACTTGGAAACAAAGGACTTCATATAATTTTTTCTATTGTATTGCATAAAAATTAGAAACTACTTTTTTATTACTTTTTTCATACTCCCAAAGATATTCACCTGTTTTATCAACACATTTTTGAGTATAATGATGCGGAAGCACAGATACTAAAGGGTAACCTATCTTTGTTTTATACATTGATAAATGCTTTAAATACTTTTCTTCAGTGATCACGCCGGTATCATTACCACCTATGTGGTCCAGATTTATTAATCGTCCTGGAGAAGATTTCATACTTATTTCGTAATGCGTTTTAACCCTAGCCTGCCAATCAAATTTATCATTCAACCATACATCATTGGTTCTTATCACATCTGTATATTTAGTAAAGAAAATGTCTGGCACATGGAATTCCATTTCAATATCAGAATCAATGGCTTTGGCTGCTTTATATAATTCTTTGTGGATATGTAACATATCTGATTTTGTATTGTAAGACATGTCTATTTTAAACTTTCTCACTCCTATCTTATGGAAACGATTTATAGTTTCTGAAGCATAATCAAAAATATCAGCTTTTGGATTCAGCCACCTAATATCATTGGGGTTTCTATCTTTATTACTAGTTCGCCAACTTCCCAATAAATCTGGATGTTTTTTTGCAGTATGGCTTTCTGGATGAATTTTAGGAAACCCAATCCATAAACCAGGTGTAAATCCTTTTTCTTGAATCATTCCCATAGTTTTTTCAAAGTCTGGAAATTTTTTAGGGTCTGGCACCCATGAGCCAAAACCAGAATCTATACTTCCATCTGGGAATTGCCCCCAACCATGATCTAAAGTTAATTTCCCTTTTGGATAACCAAACGCTATAACTTTATTTAAATAATATTTTACAAAATCATGATTTAATAAATGAAATTGTTCAAAACGCTTTTTTGCAAAAAACTTTTGTTCAGACCATGTGCAATATTCAACATCACTCCAAAAATGAGGATGTATAGCTATTGGCTCAAAATTGAGGCGTTTCATCATGATAGAATTATACGTTTTCCAAGCTTCATCACCTATACCGCTTTCGTCCAAGAATAATTCTTGCCCTTCAGGTACCGCAACGGTTAATGTTTCCTTTCCATCAAAACTAAATATGGAATTTTCAAACCCCATTGTGGTCATAAATCCAACAAATTTGCCATTGGCATCCATTATCACTGGAGAACCTGACATTCCACTAGCTGCTGCAGTAAATGGATTATGGGTAAATGCATCGCTTCTATAATAATAACTGTTTCCTCCTTTTTCGTGCGGTTCATTGATACTGTAATATGGACAAAATAGGGGTTTAGCAACTTTTATTTCAACTTTATTCTTTATCGTCAATATATTTGATGCCCTATCTTGTCGTTTAGTTTCTAAAGCATTAGATGCATTAAGAACCATACTTCCTGAAACTCCAGTAAGTATCATCCCTGCACCTGCTTTTTTTATAAAATCTCTTCTTTTAATCATTAATAATATTATTTAGATAGACAATTGTATCAAACAAATACAACGCTAGTATTTCTAAACTGCTTTTAAATTCTATGTTATCTTAATGAAGTAGTTTAAGAATGTAAATTTTTATATTATTTATGGTTTTCAAGTAGACATGCGTAAATAAAATGACGTTTATCGTAAATTATTTATTAAAAAACATGCATTATACAATAGAGACCAGGCTATTAAAAAAAATGGTAAGTATTAGAGATAATTTTAATTAGCTATCCTGCTTTTTGATTTCAGGTGCTAAGGTTAATCAGTTTCAAATTCAATTTTAAAAACGTAGGCCGCTTTACATGGTTTTTTCCCCTTAGTATTTATAACCAATGCCTCATTTGTTTGTACCCAATTAATATTATTATTTCCACTTATAAATTCTACCGTTTTAATGGCTCTATTTTCTATTGTACTGCCTTTTGATAATGTTTTAATTATAAACTCATTATTTTTAGACCAATCGAGTACTGTTGCATATAAAATACCTTCCCTTTGCGTAAATCTAACATCTTCAGCGGTAGATAATTTGTTTTTCTTTTCAGAATGGTGTCCTTTATTTACCTGTGTAGGCCCTTCTCCATAAATTTTCCATGGTCTTGTATCGTAAATAGCCTCTCCATTTACTTTTAACCAAGCACCTATTTCTGTTAGAATTTTTTGAGATTCCTCAGGAATAGTTCCATCTGCTTTTGGGCCAATATTTAATAACAAACAGCCATTTTTACTCACAATATCAATAAGCTCGTCTATTAAATAGTTTGAGGTTTTATAATCTTCATCATCAATATATCCCCAAGATTTATAACCTACCGAGGTATCTGTTTGCCATGGATATTTAAAAATATTATCCATTCTACCGCGTTCTATGTCCAAAACAATTAAATCTTCCGGGAAAGACTCATTTTTCATGTTTTTATTCTGAAATACGACACCTTTGTTCCATTCTTCTCCTTTATTGTAATAATAGGATAGGATTTTAGGGTGCACCGATTCAAAACCTGGTTTATCCAACCCAAAATCAAACCATAACACGTCTGGTTGGTATTGATCAATAATATCTGTGGTACGGTTCCACCATAAATCTAAAAAGCCCTGAGATGGTTTTGGTTTGTTTTTAACTGGTTTCCAATACAAATCGGCATATTCTGGGTTTGAATTATCGTACTTTGGCTTTTTCCAATAATAATTTCGCCAATTAGCAAGGTGTGATGAGACTCCAAATTTCATCCCCCGATTTCTCACTGCTTTTGACAGTTCTCCCAAAATGTCTCTTTTTGGTCCCATATTTACTGAATTCCATTTCGTGAATTTGGAATTATACATAGCAAATGCATCATGATGTTCTGCTACTGGGACTACATATCTTGCTCCTGATTTTTTAAAGAGTTTAGCCCATTTTTTAGCATTAAACCTTTCAGCTTTAAACATTGGAATGAAATCTTTATACCCAAATTCTTTATGGTTACCATATGTTTTTTGGTGATGCTCATAATTATTAAAACCATCTTTTTTTATATGATTTTCATAATACATGTATTTAGGGTATTTTTCACTTCCTTTGGCTGGCACTGCATAAGGGCCCCAATGAATAAAAATTCCAAACTTGGCATCTCTAAACCAATTTGGTATTTTATACTGACCTCTTATAGACTCCCAATTAGGGTTGTATCTTTTATTTTGAGAATCAACAGACTGTATTTTACGAACTCCACTGGTGTTAATCTGTGCAGAATGTCTGCTAAAAAAAAGCAGGAATAGTAGAACAAAGGAATACTTTATTTGCATTTATATATTTTATTTTTCTACAAATACTTTTTTAAACGATGCTTGAACATGTTCACTATCATGAAAGTGCATAGGAACTGCTTTTATAGCAAACCAATATGTCGCATTAGGGTCTAGTTTTGAACCCGCATTGTAGGTCATTTTTTTTGTGCCGTTTTTCCAAAAACGCTCACGTAAAACTTTATGTTTTTCCAGGGTTTGTACATTTTCTAATTCAACCCATACGTCTAAGGTTTTCACAGATTCTAATTCTACTTCAAAATCTATAATCCCAGAAGCAGGAATGGTGTCTGGAAATGTATGCGACACTACCCCGTCAGAAAGTGGTTCTCCATAGTTATGCACATCTATATCTTTAAATCTAGCTAAACTAGCCGAAGATTCATTTTTAGAAGTTGAAGCCATGCCTGCATAAAATGTTTCATTTAAATCTAAGCTTAGTTCTCCAATTTTTGTCCAGTTTAATCTATTACTAGATGAGATATATGATGTAATAGTATTATTTCTTTTCTCTAACCTTAACCAGTAAGGTGCTTCAATTTTTAAGTGTTTTAAAACTTCTGAATTCGCACCTTCTTGAGAGCGTTGTTCTAATTTAATGCCTTCATTTTTATCAATAGAAATCATAATAAACGGAGCTCCTTCTTTAAGACTATTCCTAATCATCAATCCTGATTTTACCGGACCTCCCGAAATATCCTGAGATAGCACCATTACCTTTGCAGAAATATCTCCCGTCATTTTTTGATGCACATACCTAAAAGCATCATTTTTCTTATCTAAATTATTACCTAAACCCCTCACCCTGATTGTGTTAACAATTTCATCAAAACCTGTGTTTCCGTTTTTCGCGATACTTCCAATATCAGTTGACTTCCAAGGTTTTGGTGGTAAAGTAGCATCTGATTGTTTATTTTCTTCATTAACAATAGATTTGATGTGCTTTCTGAAACCTTCTCCATCAAAGGGTACTACAAGAATTTTACTACCATTTTCATCATTAGCACCATCTTGTCCTTTTTGTACATCTATAACTGAAAAATTGAATGCTTTAACCATATTTTCTTCTGTGTAAACAGTCGGTCTCTGCACTGTAAACCAATCTTCTACAGTTCCGTCTTTATGCCTAAATACACCTAAACTTTTTTCGAAAGCTTTACCTCTATTCTTCCAATTATGGATACCATCTTCAGAAGTTAAATGATATGTATGATCTGTTTTACCTCCATAATGATTCACCACAATATGATATAAACTATCACTATACCAAACTGTTGGGTCTTCCATTTTAAATTGAGGTATACCTTCAACGCCTAGCCATGCTTTATCCGATAACATTTTATAAGGTCCTAAAATACCATCATCACTTATCATTGCGACACAATGGCGTGCAATCATCATATAGCGTCCGTCTGGTCTCAAAATAATCATGACATTGGCTAGGTTTCCAACACCTCCTCCATTTAGTGCACCATCATCTAATTCATTGTAACGTCCCCAACCTGGATAGTATCCGTTAGGATCAATTTTGAAATCACCCAGTAGTTCAAAAGGACCATTTGGAGAATGAGACACAAATACTTGACCTGGCACAATTTCGCTTGTTACCAAAGCATATCTGCCATCGTGCATACGCAAGCCTATAACGTTATGTCCTTTTCCTTCTTTCCAATATGGCCATGTTAAACCTAAATCTTTATAAGGTCCATATAAATTATCACTAACTGCATGTACACCTTTTGAACCTTTGGTCCATCCTACACCATGGTGAAATTCTTGCGACCATCTACTAGCATACATGTGATACTTACCTGCATCATCCTTTACAATTTTTCCATCCCAGTAGCACCAATTCTTCATGCTAGCATCTTCCAATCCGTTTGCCGTATCTCTAGGAATAACTGCCGCATCTCCCCAAATACCTTCTGTTACTAAAGGTGCTTGTTTTTCAAAAGGCAAGAAAAAATCTATAAGTGTTTTTGATTTCTTTTGTTCAATTTCTTTTTCTGGTAATTTCTGGCACTGAAAAAATAATACAGTCAGAACTAAAACACTTATAATACGGCTCATAAAAACAAATTAGGTTCTACTTTTTATTAATTTTTTATTAATTTAAATTGTTTCACTTCATCATTCAAAGTAACATTCACAACATATACGCCTGTGGGTAACTTATCCATTTCACGAATATTTATTTCATAAAAGCTACCTCTTTTTGCACTTGATATTTTTAAATCAAGGATACGCTTTCCTAAAATATTAAACATGCTTATTTCTGGTGACTTGTTATTTTCTATTGTATCTATTCTTAAAGTTACTTCACTTTTGAAAGGATTAGGATAAATATCATCTTTGAAAGCCATTCTTTTTGAAAAAGCACCTTCACATGTAACTCCAGATTTTACCTCTACAAGATCTCCACCTTCAGCAGAAATTGTGAATGATTTATTTGTTGTTTCCAAAACCTCTTGTCCATTAACCAAAACCTGAAAAGGAGCTGTTCCTTCTGAAATATCTACTGCAACGACACTTGATTTAACTGAAGTCATTTTAGCTGTAAGTGTCTCCGCCTCTTCAATTCTTAAGTTAAAACATTGCTCGATACCACTATCTGTATTTGTAATACATAACTCATATGAATTAGGAGTTAAATTTTCTATAGTTATTGTTTCATTAAAATTATTATCGACACCATTAATACTAGCTGTATATGTCCCCATATCTTCAGCTGCAATTTCAACCATACCATTATCTACACCAGGACATGTTTGCCCTGTGACCTTTATGGTATATTTTTCATCTCCAACAGCCCGTTGGCTTACATCTAGAAGTAGTACATCCTCTGGTTTCATAACAAATCCATTCTTCAATTCCAGACCGTTTACCATATTTTTAATAGTTAATCTTGAACTGCCAGATAAGGTCAAATCAATTGTTGCATCTGTGATACCTAAATTAATTAATGCCACAACATTTCTCCCATTATTCATTAATACAGAACGGTGCATTACGCCCTGAAAATCGCCTCCTTGTGTATTGACTTCTTCCACTTTTACAACAGGACTAATTCCCATACTTTCAATTTCTGAAATGGCTCTAGTTGCTAAATCTGAGGTTGAAGCAGTTACTAACTTACCTCCTCCTGCAGTTAATTGCACACTTAGATTTCTTCCATATTCATCTTTAAGAATACTACCACTATCCATTATTATAGTGCCCCCATTATTCAGATAGGTTTGTAAAGCATTGAATTCCTCAGTCGTTACATGAGGCGTATTTCTAATTACAATGGTGTTCCAATCTCTATTATTTTGAGTATTAATAATGTTAGCTGTGGCGAATCCTACTTTATAATCATAGAAAAATAAATCTCCATATAACTGTTGAATTTCACCATCCATATAATCTGAATTATTTATAGCAGACGTTTCAGAATAAAATACTCTTATAGGTCTATCCATATCTTGAAGTCTTGATAGCTCTTCGCCATGTGCAGTCATTTCTAACATAGCTAAATGTGTAGTGTTAAGGGTTTGTGGCATCATATCAACATAAGCAACACCTCCAGATCTTAAAACACCACCAGAGTTTCTTCCCCATTCCCAACTATTTACAATATCCATACCTTGAATAACTGCAAACCAATGCACAGCGTTAAGGTAAGATGGCTCCAAAAACAAATTTCTAAATCTTCCCCAACCTGTGAAACCAGATTCTGAATTATAATTAATAGCATTGGGTAAAATTGAAGATAAAAAGTCATAAGTCATTGCTGTATTTCTCCATTCTAATGCATACGTATTCGCCCAGTAACCGGATACTGATGCGCCATCCCAAGCTTCAGAATTAGCGGAGTTTGCATCATTTCCTATAATTGTACTTGTTGCGGTTAAATGTTCGAAATCTAAACCATGTATACGACCATCTTGAGACCACATATTAGGTATTAATTTTAAATGTGTTTTTGCATTTGTGTCGTGTGTTTTTATTGTGGTTCTTAAAAAATCATACCAATCATTAACTCGCTCTTGATTGAACCGTACCAAATCATACCAACGTGGCGTACCCTTAGTGGTTAAATTAGAAATAGGTGTTTGAAACGAGTTCCCTACTTCTGTAAAATCGGTAAAACTTGTTCCCCATAATGTATTTAAAGTAGCTATATCGCTATGTTTATCGCTTAACCAGGTTCCAAATTTCGCTTTTGTATATGGGGTGGGATCTACCACAGCCCATGTTCCATTTATATTCCAGTGGGGCTCGTTAGTTAAAAGGTATCCTAATTTGCTATTGTTACCTTCTTTCATTAGTGGCACGACCAATCTAAAGAAATCTTCATGAAACTCTCTAGCTTTTGGGTGATCTATATCAAAGCCCGTATGCAAACTAAATCCATCTTCAATCTCAGGATAGTCATTCTTGATATAATCAGGTACCACAACATTTCTTTGAGCTAAAAAACCTAAGCCAAAATCTCCAGGTTGTGGCAATCCTTCCAAAGTACTTTTAGTGAATGCTTTTAAAACCACCTCATCTTGGGCATTTTTTTCCATATCTACAGGACGAATAAAAGCGCCTCCTATACTTCCAAAATATTCTTTTAGATTGATGCTCCCTGCTCGTTCTGGTTTAAATACCCAATCTGCTAAAAATACAGGATTTCCATCTTGTTCTATTCGTGTACCATTAATATCTAACTTCGTATAATCGGGATTAAAAGTTGCTTTTCTTACAATCTCACCAGCTATTACTTTGGTAAGCGTTTCTATTCCTAAATCTAGGAGTTTAACCACTTCTGTACGTTCAAATTCTGGAAGAAACTCTGCCAATTGGCGGTCTGTATAATTATCGCTAACTCCTTTTGGTAAAGCTATCTGACTAGCAAAAATAGTTTCATTATAATCAATGCTATTTTCATCTTTATCGGCGTAATACAAAAACACCTCTGCTACTTGAACACTCATTTTTTCTCGTGTGGCATCTAAACCTTCATTTTCAGCAGATGTAATTAAAGCATTAAGTTCGTCCATTTTAGTCAATGCTGTTTCTTTGGTTGTTTGAGCAAAAACAGTATTGACTATTAATAGCATTACAACTGTTTGGAAAATGTAGTTTTTCATTAATTTCATAATTTTTTCACACTAAAACTTTAGAATTTTCTAAAGTATTTAATTTCACACCAATTGATGTCTTTAATAATACATTTGATGTAACTATTAATTAATTTGACACATACAACAAAACTTTTAAAACTATAAAAGGAGACCTTTTAACTTTAAGACCTCCTTTTATCTTGCCATTAAACAGTTAGAGGTTATTTAATATAATAAGTCTTCATTTTGATTTGAAAAACAAAAAACTGAACAGCATTTTTTTAACTTCGTACTATATATTAGTTTGTTTGAAAACTCCAAACCTGTCCTATTGATTTACCTCCATTTCCGTCTTTAACAATTACTTTCCAGTAATAAGTAGTAGTTGGAGATAATGTAACATTCATCTTTTTTTCAGACAAATCATTCCCTACTTTCGTTACTGGTGGGTTTGCTGTATCAAAATACACATCATAGATTAATGCATCGTCATCTACATCACTTGTATTCCATTTTAAATCAATCGATACTTCTGATGTATTTGAATTATTAGCTGGGGTAACCAATTCTGGTGCAAAAGGCACATGATTTACTTCTCCTTCTCCTTCAGTATAAAATTGATATGTCTCTGAATATTCCGCAGTTAAACCTTTACTATCTTTTGCTTGAACTCTCCAATAAAATGCTTTACCTTTTTCTAAAGTAATTGTTTTTGTTGTACTTGTTGCAGCATGAGTTTCTGCATCAGAAAAATCGTTTTTCGCAGCTATTTCTATGGTATAACTCACCTCATCTCCATTAGGGTCTGTTGACGCTCCCCATTGAAAATCTAAGGTATTATCTATACATAACAAGTTATTTGTAGGATAGGTTAAAGTTGCAACCTTCTCAGGAGCTTTATTTTCTTCTGGAGTTGGAGTATCATCTCCACCCCCGCCACAAGAAAACGAGAGTATAAATATTAAGAAGATAAAAGCACTTTTTTTTATTGATTTCATATGTTTATAATTTTTATTTTTCTACAAATACGTTGTATTAGGTTCTACTTTTTATTTAGTTTTTAACTAATTTAAATTGTTTTACTTGGGTATCTAAAGTAACATTGACAACATATACTCCTGTAGGCAATTTATCCATTTCACGAATATTAATTTCATAAACCCCGCCTCTTTTCTCACTTGATATTTTTAAATCAAGGATACGTTTTCCTAAAACATTGAACATGCTTATTTCTGGTAACGCCTTATTTTCCCCTGCATCTAGTCTTAAAGTTACCTCACTATTGAAGGGATTAGGATACGTTTCTTCTTTAACAGTCATTCTTTTTGAAAAAGAACCTTCACATGTAACTCCAGATATTACCTCAACAAGATCGCCTCCATCTGCAGAAATTGTGAATGATTTATTTGTTGTTTCCAGAACTTCTTCACCATTAACCAAAACCTGAAAAGGAGCTGTACCTTCTGAAATATCTACTGCAACAACATTTGATTTCACTGAAGTAATTTTAGCCGTAAGTGTCTCTCCTTCTTCTACTCTTAAATTAAAACATTGCTCAACACTATTATCTGTATTTGTTATACATACTTCATATGAATTAGGAGCTAAACCTGATATAGTTGTCGTTTCTGTAAAGTTATAATCTGTACCATTAATACTAGCCGTATAATTACCTGTATCTCTAGCTAAAACTTCAACCATACCATTATCTTTATCTGGACATGTCTCCCCAGTAACCTTTAGGGTATAACTATCATCACCCATATAAAATTTGCTTACATCAAGAAGTAAAACATCTTCTGGTTTCATAATAAATCCATTGTCTAATTCTAGACCATTTACCATATTTTTAATGGCTAATTTCGGATTTCCAGATAAAGCCAAATTAATTGTTGCATCTGTAATCCCTAAATTAATTAACGCTACAACTTTTCTCCCATCATTCATTTGTACTGAACGACACAGTACACCTTGAAAATCACTTCCTTGGGCATTTACTTCTTCTACTTTAACAACAGGTTTAATTCCTAAACTTTCAATCTCTGAAATGGCTCTGGTTGCTAAATCTGAGCTTGAAACAGTCACTAACTTTCCTCCTCCAGAAGTTAATTGCTCACTTAGATTTCTTCCATATTCATCTTTAAGAATACTGCCACTATCCATTATTATAGTACCGCCATTATTCAGATAGGTTTGTAGTGCATCGAATTCATGAACCCTTACATGAGGGGTATTTCTAATGACAATGGTGTTCCAATCTTTATTATCTTGGGTATTAATAATGTTGGCTGTAGCGAATCCTACCTTATAATCATGGAAAAATAAATCCCCATATAACTGCTGAATTTCACCCTCCATGTAATCTGAGTTATTTATAGCAGATGTTTCAGAATAGAATACGCGTATAGGCCTGTCCATATCTTGAAGTTTTGATAGCTCTTCGCCATGCGCTGTCATTTCTAGCATAGCTAAATGCGTGGTGTTAAGTGTTTGTGGCATCATATCTACAAAACCAACACCTCCAAGTTTTAAAATACCACCAGAATTTCTTCCCCAACTCCAAGTATTTACAACATCCATACCTTGTATAACTGCCAACCAATGCACTGCATTTATGTAGGATGGCTCCAAAAACAAATCTCTAAACCTTACCCAGCCCGTGAAACCGGATTCTGAATTATAGTTAATGGCATTGGGCAGAATTGAAGATAAAAAATCATAGCTCATTGCTGTATTTCTCCATTCTATTGCATAAGTATCCATCCAATAAGTGGCTGTTGCTGCACCCTCCCAAGCTTCAGAATTAGCTGCGTTTGCATCATTTCCAATAATAGTACTAATTTGAGTTATATACTCAAAATCCAAACCATTTATACGGCCATCTTGAGACCACATATTAGGAATTAACTTTAAATGTGTTTTAGCGTTTGGGTCGTAGGTTCTTATTGAGGCTATTAAAAAATCATACCATTCATTAATTCGCACTTGGTTGAAACGTACCATATCATACCAACGCGGCGTCCCTTGAGTAGTTATATTGGAAATAGGTGTTCGGAACGTGTTCCCTACTTCGGTAAAGTCGGTAAAACTTGTTCCCCATAATGTATTTAAAGTAGCTATATCTCCGTGTTTGTCACTTAACCAAGTTCCAAATTTAGCTTTTGTATATGGCGTGGGATCTACCACGGCCCATGTACCATCTATATTCCAGTGGGGCTCGTTAGTTAAAAGATACCCCATTTTACTATGGTTGCCTTCTTTCATTTGTGGCACAACCAAACTAAAGAAATCATCATGAAACTCTCTAGTTACCGGGTGGTCTATATCAAACCCAGTATACAAACTAAATCCATCTTCAATCTCAGGGTATTCAGCCTTGATATATTCAGGTACAGCAACGTCTCTTGAGGCCAAAAAGCCCAGGCCGAAATTCCCTGGTTCCGACAACGCTTCCAAAACATTTTTGGTATGCCCTATTAAAGACACCTCGCCCTGAGCATTTTTTTCCATATCCAAAGGACGAATAAACGCACCTCCTATACTTCCAAAGTATTCCCTCAAATCAATATCTCCTCCAGCAGTTCTTGGTTTAGATACCCAATCTGCCAAGAAAACCGGATTTCCATCTTGTTCTATACGCGTCCCATTAATATCTAACTTTGTATAATCAGGATTAAAAGTTGCTTTTCTTACAATATCACCAGATATTACCTTGGTAAGCGTTTCTATTCCTAAATCAAGGAATTTAACTACTTCTGTACGTTCAAATTCAGGGAGAAGCTCAGCCAATTCGCGGTTTGTATAATCACCCCTAACTTCCTTTGGTAAAACTGCCTCACTAGCAATAACGGTCTCATTATGATCAACGTTAATTTCATCTCTATCCGCATAATATATAAACACCTCTGCTGCCCTAACACTCATTTTTTCTCTTGTAGCATCAAAACCTTGGTTTTCTGCCGAAGTAATTAAAGCATTAAGTTCGTCAATCTTGGTTAATGCTGTTTCTTTAGTTGTTTGTGCAAAAACAGTATTCACTATTAATAACATTACAACTGTTTGGAAAATGTAGTTTTTCATTAATTTCATAACCCTTTTATTCTATTATCACTTTACATATTGATTTTATGCCATCAGAATTTTTAACTTCTATAATGGTCTCTCCCTTTTTTAGCGCATATACTTTGCCTAAAACTTGATCTACCTCTGCCACTTCATTGTTTTTTGTAGACCAGAATATTTTTTTATGCCATGTGTTTTCAGGAAGTACTTCTGCACTTAATTCGTAAGTTTCTCCAACTTTAAGTTTAATGATACTATCTGAAATATTAATAGCGTTTGCTTTAACAAAAGGTCTATCCAATTCTACTTCTTTCAAAGTACTTTGTATTTTGCTTTCCCAGTCTTTATCCTTTGGTAGTAATGTTAAATTAAATCGGTAAGCATCGTCTGTTGTTAATTGTTTATTTGGTATATATTCTAACTCAACAACCCCATACCCTTTAACAAATTTTTCTACAGAATTATATGGTTTCCAGGTAGTGGTATTATGCATCCCAAGGGTAATCCTTCTTTCTTGAGCACATTCATATTCAATTTTCACTTTTACCTTCTGAGATTGTGGTATAGAATCGGGCAAATTATGTGTGTAAATGACATCTGTTTTGGGCTGTCCTAAAGTGTGAACATCCAAATCTTTAAATCGGGCAAGATTTAAACGGTTTTCATTTAAAGACGATGCTACAGCACCTACATAAAACTCACTGCGTAAGTCTATAGTCGTTTCATCTATTTTCTCCCAATTGTACATATTAGTTTGTGAGATATATGTTGAAATTTTATTATCCTGTTTTACCATTCTAATCCAGTAAGGTGCTACTAATTTTTTTGAAATAATGGTTTTAGCTATTTTACCTGCTCTTCTATCTAAACTAAATCCTTTATTTTTTTCTATAGTAGCATATAGCGATTTTGAATTGGGTTTTAAATTCTGACGAAACATTAAGCCTGCTTTAATAGCGCCAGAGGTAACATCATGAGACATTATTAAAGTGCTTGCAACTACATCTCCTGACATTTTTTTGTAAACAAACCGACATGCATCCTTTTTTTTATTAAATGAATTCCCTGAGGCTTTTACCCTAATGGTATTAAACTCTTCACTATACCCTGTATTTCCTTTTATTTTAGGGCTCCCTATGTCAATGGATTTCCATTCTGCTGGGGCTGGTGTAGCATCAGCTTTTGCATGTTCTTCATCTAAAATTGCTTTCATATGCTTACCAAAACCATCACCATCAAAAGGAACTACAATGACTTTACTACCGTGATTATCATTTCCACCATCTACCCCTTTAAACACATCTATTACGGAGAAATTAAAATGACTTATTCCTCCATCTTCTACATATACTGTGGGACGCTGAACCGTATACCATTCATCTACATCACCATTAGTGTATCTAAAAATCCCAGCATCATGCTGAAAAGCCATTCCTCTGTTTTTCCAGTTATGAATACCATCTTCTGACGTTAAATGATACGTTTCGTCAGTTTTCTCATAATAATTGACCACAACATGATACAGTCCATTACTATACCAAATCGTTGGGTCTTCCATATACTTTTGTGGCACACCAGGTAAGTCTCTCCAAACAGCCTCTCCCATAATTTTATATGGCCCTAAAATGCCATTATCACTAATTAATGGTGCGCACCATCTGGCCATCATCATATACCGATCATCTGGTCTCCTAATAATCATCACATTAGCCATGCGATGTGGCGGATTATTATATCTTGTTAATCCTTGTCTGTACCCATTAAGGTCTGTGGTAAATTCACCATGAAATTTAAATGGACCATATGGGTTTTCAGAAACAAACACCTCTCCTCTAGTTATTTCACTAGTTATCATGGCATATCTACCATCATGCATTTTTAGGCCAATAGTGTTATGCGCTCTCCCTTCCCACCAGTAAGGCCATGTCATCCCTAAATCTTTATAAGGCCCTATAGGCTTATCTGCAATAGCATGCATTGCTTTTGAGTTTATTCTCCAACCGGTACTATGATGATTCTTTTGATCCCATCTACTGGCATACATATGGTATTTACCTTCATCATCTTTAACAATGCTGCCATCCCAGTAACACCAGTTTTTCATACTAGCATCTTCCAAACCGTTTGAGATATCTCTTGGCATTAAAGATTCATCACCCCAAGTATCTCCAAATTTTACTAAGGTAGTTTGCGGCTCCATGGGTAAAAAGAAGTCTTTTAAAGTTTTTTCTTGAGCTGTGCTCATGCATACGGAGAATAAAATTAGAGCTTGAACCAGATACCATTTATTAAAATTCATTTTTTGAGTATACATTACCATTATTAATTAACTTATTTAAATCTTGTATTACGATGCTATTTAATTAGGAATACCAAAATATTTAATAACAAATCAATTCGTGTCTTCCTCAATAAATTTGAAGTAACTATTAATAAAAAAGAGCTTAGAATAAGACTAAATAGCTGCAAAGCGTATTGGTTTTGTTAACCTGCCAAGTCTAATGTAGTAAGCACAATAACTTCTACTATTACATACGTTAACTGAAGACGTTTCAATGCTGCTTTATTACTCAATAAATTCTTATGATAGTCTAAAAACCGAAAACCTTGCAAATCTTATAATTTACAAGGTTTTATTTCCTTAGACGTTTTACTTAAATCGACGCGGCAGGAATATCACCCAGCCCCTCCTATTTTAAAAATCAAACAACTACATTTAATTAATTGCTTCTGGTAACCGATTAAGCAACTTATTTTACGGGAATTTTTGCTATAGTCTACCTTGTTCGTCACTTACTATTAATAAGGGGTTTAAGACCATAGAAAGGAATTCTACTTTTTCATCTTCCCTTTTAAGTTTTAACTGTTCCAATCTCCCAACCAGCATTTCCCTTCCCAAATATTTATAAGAACGAAGACAGGTTTATTACAATTGCTAATGGGTTTTAATCTTTTTTGCCCCCTTGGTTTACTCCTGAATTAGCACATATTCTAATTTACACATACTCTTTTTTCGTTAAAACGTATCGCTAATAAAGCTATTTATGTGTACCTCAGTACTTATCAGGAATCTCTTAGTAAGAAAGTTGATATCAAGGTCAAATTGGCACCATTTTTTACCTAATTTCTATTAAAAAAATAATAATTTCGATCAAAATATTCAGGTTTTAAACCTAAAAAAATGTTAAACAAATGAAATTCACTCACATGAAAACTAAAGAAAGATTTACATTTTTCCTTCTAGTAATTTTAACTGGCTCATTAAGTTCGGTTTGGGCTTCAGATTTAATTACTGATTACACCATGCCAGCCCGTATGGAGCAGAGCCAAGAAGTTACTATTACCGTTAGTTATGAGACCAATGAACCGCGAGACCTATATATTGCCTTAAGAAAACGTTCCAACTGGACGGTGTACGGTTCATCATCTAAAACCGTAAACGGTACTGGTACTGTTGAAATTACGCTTCCAGTATCAGCAACTGCAAATATGGGGGGACACCTTTGGCAGTTACAAATGCGAGAACAGGGTGGAGACTGGAGAACAATAGTCAATGACCAAACTTACGAAGATATAGGAATTGTTTATGGTATTGCTGATAACACTCCCGATACCTGGTATGTTTCGACCACAGGAGATGATAGTGATAATGGCAGTGAAGCCACTCCTTTTGCTACTATCCAAAAAGCTACTGAAGTGGCCGGACCAGGTGATCAGGTATTCATTAAGGCCGGCACCTATACTAATAAGGTTGAAGTTACCATTAGTGGTGAAGCGAATAATTGGGTTACTTACGATGCTTACCCTGGTGACGAGTTACAAGTAATTTTAGATGGTGAAAATTTTGAGGTAAAAGCCAGTTATATTCGCGTATCGGGTATTAAGATTCAAAATGCTGAAAATGCCATACTTGTTGAGGGCCCTGAAATTACAGATGTTACGATATCCAATAACCACACATATAACAGCGTAGCTTCTGGAATAATTGTTTGGGGAATTAGATACCCTTATGACATGCGAGATTTTCAAAACGCTTTCAATATTAAAATACTAAATAATAAAGTTGAAAAAGCCTGTAATGGTGGTTGGAACGAATGTATTACACTTGCCAGCGGTATTATAGGTTTTGAAATATCTGGTAATGAGATTTGGGGTAGCGGACTCGAAGTTGGTACTGGACCTAATCAAACTCAAGAAGGTGTTAACGGAGGAGAAGGCATTGATATAAAATCTGGTATTCAAAATGGTATTATAGCAAATAATCATTTACACGACTTATACAGAAGAGCCATTTATATAGATGCGGCCGGAGGTACAGACCCAAGTCAACCTAAACCAATAATGAAAGACATAGAAGTATATAATAATATGGCTCACGATTGTGAAGGACAAGGTATTGCTATTATGACTGAAGGTATTGGAGACGCCACTAATATTGATGTTTTTAACAACGTATTGTACAACAATACAGAAGATGGCATAATGTACTACAAACATCCCTGGGGAACAGGTTCAATAAGTAATATTAGAACATATAATAACTCTATTTATGGAAATCCACGTTATGGTATACTATTAAACTTCCCGGGCTCTACAGGTCTTGAATATTACAATAACATATGTTATAACAACGGAACCGACTTTAGCGCAGATAATGGTAATGGTGAGTATACTGCCGCCAACAATTTATATGGTGTCAATCCTTTATTTATCGATGTTTCAACAGGTAATTTCAAACTGCAAAATGGGTCTCCTGCAATTAACGCAGGTACAAGTTCTGGCGCCCCAATAAACGATTTTGATGGTTTAGGCAGAAATGACGTAGTAGATATTGGAGCATTTGAATATGAAGGTACTTCTTTATCAAATCACGAGGTAATTCTTAAACAGGAACCAGATATCTACCCTAATCCAGTTAATGAGACCATATTTGTAAAAGCAAATAAAACTATTAAAACTGTAAAGCTATATAACTTAAATGGTAATAGCCTTATATCAAAAAAGGAAATAAACGACACTAAAGTTTCTTTATCATGTTCTCATATAAAGCAACATGGTATTTACTTGCTTCAACTGGAGTTTGAAGATGGTAATGTATACATGAAAAAAATGGTTAAATAATTTTAATAATAACGAAGAACGGCGGGTTAGGTTGGATGGCTGGTATTTATCGACATGGCTTAAATCATTAATCCTAGATTTTCAGCAAAAACAAACCTGGCCCTCTGTTTTTCATCATATTCAAGATTTAACGAACAATGATAAAGCCATCTTCGTTTCGTTACCCCTTTCTCTCTTAACAATAACATAAGAGATTAAGCGTAAAACCATCGTTTTAGACAAACACTAAGTTCTTAAATCACCCCAAAAAGAAGACATAAACCTGCTTTAAATTAAATCCATATAGCCGTACGGCAATGGAAATAATTTTAAAGGAGCTTTGTTTCATTCATCAAACCTTTATTCAAGATGTTTTATTTCTATATTATTTTCTTCTGCCATATCTTTTGTTTGATAGATCATAAACTCAAAACTATCTGATTCATTTTTGTAGATATTTATACCAAAACGCCTTTATCCACCATGGCACGAGCAGAAGCTATAACCTTTCCTTGCGTTACAAATTAGAGAAATTTTTATTTCTGCATTTGATTTACCAACATTTACAACAGATAAAACATCATGACTTTTTCTGTTTTTAACAACCTTCCAAATACATCCTTTTTTATCAGTTTTCTGTCTCTCCTCATTTTAAGACATATAATTTACCTAAGTATTTGTTTTAGTAAAAAGTCTACCTAGTTCTGCTTCCTTTAGACTACTTTGTATTTTACTTTTCCAATCTTTATACTTGGGCATTAATGTTAAATTAAATAGGTATGCATCGTCTGCTATTATTTGGTACATACTTAAACTCAAAAAATGCCATATCCTTTAACAAATTTGTCTACAGAATTATATGGTTTTCAAATTGTAGTATTATGCATGCCAAGGGAAATCTTTCTTTCTTGAGCACATTCATGCTCAATTTTCACTTTTACTTTCTGAGATTCTGGTATGGAATAGGGTAAGTTGTGCGCGTATATAATATCTGTTTTTGGAAAACCTAATGTATGTATATCTAAATCTTTAAATCTAGCAACGTTTAAACCGTTTTCATTCAAAAACGATGTCACTGTACCCACACAAAATTCACCATCAAGGCCTACACTAGTTTAGTCTACTTTTTCACAGTTGAACATTTAGGTTTGCGAAAGATATGTTGAAATTTCACCTCCTTGCTTAACCATTCTAATCCATTGTTTTCCTTTTTACTTACTCTTCTATCTAAACTAAATCTTTTATTTATTTTAGGGACACGTATTTGTATCTAACCATATCTTACAGAAAACACAAAAAGAGTAAAGAAAATTATTAGATACAGATATTTTTCCTTGTTCATAGTATTACCACCAACTATAATTAAATATCATTTTTTTGATAATAGTAGCTATAAACATATAAGATAAATAAACTTAGGGTTATTATAGAAAATACCCAGCCCGGCTTATACCTGGGCTGGGATATTTCACTACAAACTAACTAACTAATTAATCAAATAAATTTAGAGTCTTGGTTCTAAAGGTATCATTTGAATATCATCAATGTACATTGTTTGAGGTCCAGTAACCCCAGGACTATCATCTGAATGTACCTGAATCAACGTACCGATAGTTGTTTCCGCCTGTGTAATCTCTCCTTCTAAGGTTACCCATTGCTCTTTGGCAATACCTTTTGAATCAAAAATTAATAAATTCCATGGATCAAAAGCAACTCTAATACCACCTAAATCAGAACCAGCTTCCATATAAACCTGCATAGTCATTTTATAAGTACCTGCAGGTACTTGTAGATCAGAAGGCCCCCAGCTTGTCATACCTCCTCCAGCTGCCTCAAAATTTGGGTGAATAAATCTGAATGAATAATCTCCGTCGGCCGCTTCTATCTCATCTGTTCTTTGATAAAACGTATGTTGTGCCCACCAACCAAGTGCATCACCTCTGTTTGGACCTGAGTCATTATAAGTTTCAAAGCTGAATCTTCCATTTACATCTGCAAGTACATTACCTTCAAAGTGCATTTTAACTACCATATTTGAAAAATCATCTAAAGACCTTTCATCAGTAGACATAATACCTCCACCAGAATATGACACTGTAACATCATCTGAATTATATATTGGAGCATCTAAGGTTAATTCTAAAATTGACTTATCGATAGAATTAATTTCGATACTTCTTACAGGAATATCCTGATTAAAACTTCCATTTGTAACATTAACGGTAAAGTTTCCATTTTGGCCAACAAGACTAGCTGGATCAATAATACCTCCTAATTGAAATGATAATTTTTCGTTCTCATCTTCGGTAATTTCACTTAAAATATTAAACGGTGCAGAAGAACTTACTACCCTTACTTTTAATGGAATATATTTCCAATTTACTTTGTTAGGCAATGGATCTATTCTCATAGACTCTATTCTACCCAGATTCTCTGTGGTACCATAATTCAAAAATGCAACTTCAAAAGTAGCCTCATTTGATGTTGCTGGCGCACCTCCTGTAATAACCCATTTTCTGTCGTTTGGTCTACCAACGGTTGTTTCATCAACAAAAGTTAGTGTTTTATTAACTTCTACGTCTATTATAGGCCAAGTATCTGCATCTGCAAGTTTAACCTCGTCATCTGCAGTAATATTCAATATTTCAACTCCATCTTGTAATACTTTAAACGCTGGTTTTATCTCTTTTGAAAGCACATCAACTTCAAAACATTTTTCAAACACCCACTTATCGCCTTCTTGAACTGCATCTATTGGACCATCAACTGTTTGATAGGATACTTTTTCTTCAAAAACATTAGTTAAGCACACTTTATTTATTCCTTCTTTCATGAATATAACATGAGCAGTTTTGTCACTAGTAGATAACCCTTTAGGTTTATCTATAAAAAGCGGTAAGGAGTCTTTATTAGTAAAACCCGTTTTCAAAAAGAAATTCCCCTCTTCAATAGTCCACTCATGTGAAATCTCTCCTTGGGAAGCATCTAAAAAAGAAATGAACCCTTCTGTAGCTTGTATAAAATCATTACCTGGCGTTATACTTGTATACCATGTAACATCAGAAACGGTATCTGGTGCATCATACTCATCATCTTGACAAGCCACTAAAAATAGCACCGTAAGACATATTATATATTTTTCAATAATTTTCATAATAAATTAATTTTATTCGGTTATGGCCGAGTTAGCTAAAACTTCACTTAACGGTATCGGTAAATAATCGTGCAACTCGGGCACATAATTCTCAGCGGTTAAATCATATGCATAATCAATAACATGAGTTGCATCACCTGTATCAGGTCCTTCTTGTAATGAATTATTTCTCCATCCTAAATCACCTTCCACATTAGTATACTGATAAGTAACCGTGTGATACACTTCACCTGCCAACCTATTAAAGTTTTCACCTATTATACCCCAACGGCGTAAATCATTCCATCTAATAGATTGCCCCTCATTAGATAACTCTAACGGTTTTTCAACATACATTAAATGATTCATTAAAGTTTCGGCTGTGTACGAAAGTGAATCGTAACTATGACTAGCATCCAATACAGGCCCCAATAGCACAAGTCCCCATCTAGCACGTACGGCATTAATATCTGCTAAAGCTCCTGTTATATCCCCCATTTTTATTTTCACTTCGGCTCTCATTAAATAGACATCTGCCAATCTATTTACAGTAACATTTTTACCAGAAAACCAATTTCCTCCAGGATTTTCGTCTTCACTTTCTAAATGATCGTGATTAAAATATTTTTTAAGATGACCGAATCCCCATTCAACTGGGTTTCCTTGCATATTTGCACTTACATTATCAGTTAAATAATACAAGGTTTGTTCATCTTCAGCCAACGTAACCATCTGCGAAGCTCTTAAAGGCACATTACGTAATTTTCTACCCTCTATAGGGTCTACGTAATAGTTTCTATCGTCTAAAGGATCCATAGACTCTGTTTTATACTTGTACAAAATCCAAGCAGGCATTGCAGAATCCACACCACCAAAGCTAAACACCAAACGGTTACCGTGACTTGACTCATCCCATTGATTCAATTCTGGTCTGTGCGTCAGGTTGTAATTAATTTCAAATATAGATTCATCATTAAATTCGCCTGCTTTGGTAAATAAAACTTCTGGACTAACAAGTCTATAACCATAATCTGTATTATCTATTACATCATTAAACATAGGTAACGCTCTATCATACTCTTCTTCATAAAGATAACTAGTCCCTAAAATAGTGGCGGCAGTTCCTGCTGTAACCCTTCCTTGATCCGCCTGCTTATTTTCCCATTTTGCAGGTAAATTAGCATATGCATAGCTTAAATCTTCCCTGAAAAAGGCAATAACTTCTGCTGAAGGAGACACGCCCTTATTGAACTCTTCCTGAGTTCCAGGTACTTTATCCTTAATAATAATATTTCCGTTGTTAAACGTAGAGTGCAGATAAAAGTGAAATAGGCCTCTAAAAAATCTTGCTTGGGCCATTTGTAAAGTCCACTCCTCTTCATTTACAGTACCCTGTAACGCTTCAAGACCTTCTATAACTTGATTAGCTCTAAAAACACCTTGGTATAAGGCATTCCATCTAAACTCAATAACCTCATCATCATCGGTATACGTTTTAAAGTAATATGCTCTTCCTAGTTCGCTTCCTGGAGTTGGACGACCATATCCAGGCCAACCCATATCGGACCTCCAGGATTCCTCAACTATACCCAATACATAATGATTAAACAATACAGAATATGTCGCATTAAGTGTAGCGTTAGTTTCTGTTAAATTTTGCCAGTAATTATCTGTGGCAATTTGGTTGGGGTTTGATTCCTCTAAAAACTCTGCATTTTCGCAACCTACTAGAACCATACCTATCATTAAAATAAAAATAATTTGTTTCATAACAATTGGTTATTAAAAATTAAAATTCAATCCAAATATATATTGTGCGGTTATTGGATATATTCCTTTATCCAAACCTCTAGCTTGTATCCCACCACCGACTTCAGGATCAAATCCTTCATAATTAGTAATAGTTATAGGGTTCTGTGCCGTGGCATATATCCTAAACTTAGTAACCCCAAGTTTTTCAGTAAATTTCTTCGGTAAGCTATAACCTAGCGTAATATTTTTTAGACGCAAATAATCTCCATCTTCTAGCCATAAATCTGTATATCCTTTAAAGTTAGGGTGAGATTTTGTATCTCCTCTATAAGCTGGAATAACGGCATCTTGATTAATATCAGAATAAGCAAACAATAAATCTCTATGTCTTCCATAACCATAGGCAAAAGCTTCAACTCCATTCATAATTTCATGTCCTACCGAGGCGAACCATTGCATTGAAAAATCAAAACCTTTGTAATCAAGATTTAAATTATACCCTACTTCAAACTCAGCCAAACCACTACCACCATATACTCTATCGGCATCTGATATGTCGCCACTTCCATCAGTATCAACGTATATTAAATCGCCCATTTCTGCGGTAGGAACTAATTCTTGGTATTCGGCAAGTTTTTCTGGCGTATTAATTATACCATTTGTTCTATATATAAAAAATGCACCCGCTTCATACCCCTTTGCAATGGCTGTAACCTGAGAGCTTGTTGTTGCTCCACTAATTAAACCACCATCATTGGTCATGTACCTTTCCGTTGAACCATTAATATCTGTAACTACATTTTCATTGGTAGTAAAGGTTCCATTCATTCTATAATTTAGCTTTCCTATTTTTCCACGATAGCCTGCACTAAGCTCAAAACCTTTGTTTGTCATATTACCAATATTCAACTGTACAGTAGAGTTTCTTCCACCACCATTTGAACCAGATAAGCGTATAGGGAACAACATATCTTCTTTCTTAGTATTATAATACTCTGCAGAAAGCGTTAACTTATTTTTAAAAAAGCCCAAATCAACACCAATATTATTTTGAATTGAGGTTTCCCATTGCACTACAGCATTTGCAAATTGCGTTTGGGCAGCACCTGAGTTAAGTACCCCTTCTCCTACACCAAAAGCATAGTCTATACCTTGATCAACACCCGTTGAATAGGCATAAGGGCTAATTCTTTCATTTCCTACAGTACCTCTGGTTGCTCTTATCTTAAAATTATTGACTGTTTTTTGTAAAGGTGCCCAGAATGGTTCACTAGAAACATTCCAACCCAAAGAAACTGATGGAAACGTTCCCCATCTTCTATCTATTCCAAATTTAGAAGAACCATCCCTACGAATACTTGAGCTTAACAAATACCTTCCTTTATAGTTGTATTGAATACGCGAAAGGTAACCAACTATGGTATTAGTATAATTATTTCCAGACGTTGCCGATGGATTTAAAGTAGCAATGTTTAACACTCTAATATCATTGCTCTCTACACCAGATTTTTTTGCCGTAAAACTTCTATATACATATTCCTCCCTAGAAGCCCCTGCAGTAAATGTTAAATTATGGTCGTCGATATTTTTTTTATAGGTAAGGAAAGTATCAAAAGTAGCTGAGGACCACCTGCTTGCACTATTTTCTACAAAACTATTCACAGGATTGCTAATTTCTTCTCCATTAAAAGCATCAAAAACCGGTGTATACCCGTTAAAGCGTTCTCTAATCTGGTTAGTTTCATTGACACCTACTCTAGCAACTATATTTAGACCTTTCATGATTTCATAGTCCACATTAAAATTGGCATAAGCCTTAGTTGTGTTGGATACGTCTGTATTACCAAAACTTTCTAACACCCATCCTAATCTATTAGATTCTTCTCCTCTAAAACTTAATATTTCCTCATCTTCAGGTGTAATACCCTGCTGTGTTGGCAAGTAACGCGTAGTTAAAGGTACTGATCCCGCCGCAGCCCTATCAGTAATTTCTTTATTAATACCCGCTGTTGCTCTTATACGCCATTTACCATGGTTATAGGTAGTATTAGCGCGAGTACTAAAACGTTTAAAATTAGAATTAAGCACCGTACCTTCCTTTTCATACAAATTTGATATGACACTATAAGTAATGTCTTTTGTACCACCAGATAAGTTTACCGTATAATTTTGAATAGGTGCATTATCCTGAAATATTACAGGATACAAATCTGTATCATTTTGAAAAGACAATGGAGCTCTTGTAAAGTTTAGGATGGTAACATCATCTGTACTACCAGTTTGATTTCTATCTCTAACCAACTGAAAATATGTTGTTTGAGATGTATTCATCACTGGAGTTTGTTCAGACGTAATATTCTGTACACCGTAGCTAGCATTTACTTTAACAGATAACGACCCAGCTTCTCCCTGTTTTGTCGTTATAAGAATAACGCCAGCAGCACCACGAGTACCATAAATGGCTGCGGAGGCAGCATCTTTTAATACATCAATAGACTCTATCTCTGTTGGGGGAATGCCAGGGTCTCCTTCTTGTGGAATACCATCTACTACAAATAAAGGTGTATTCGATCCAGATATTGAAGTAATACCTCTAATTAGAATTTCTGCTTGCCCTCCAGGTTCTGCCGACGATATTACACTAACACCTGCAATCTGTCCTTGAATAGCATTTCCTAAATCTGAAGTTACAATATTCTCAATATCCTGTGCTTTAATACTTCCTACAGCACCAATTACTTCTTTTTTCTTTTGAGTACCGTAACCTATCAATACTATTTCTCCTAAACCTTCAAAGGATTCTTCCATGGCTACATTTAAAACGTTACCAGTAACCGTAAGAGTCTGATCCTTCATTCCAATATGGGAGATTAAAAGAACATCCCCTATTTTAGCATCTATGGTGTACATTCCATCAAAATCAGTAGTTGTTCCAACTGAAGTACCTTGCTTTATAATACCTACACCAGGAATTGGTTGTCCTGATGCAACTTCTGTAACTGTCCCTTTAACAGTTGTGCTTTGTGCTTGAGCTGCATTGGTTAGACACAAGCCAAGAAGAAAAAAAAGAGCTAGAATACCTGTCCTTAGCATTTTTTTCGATGTCATTAATTTCTTTTGTCTCATTTGTTTGTGAATTAATTTCAAATTTTAGATTAGTTGTTTAAAATTCATTTTAAGGGTAAAATCATTTCCCTTATAATGTTGGTTATTATTAACATAGTTTGTTTTTAATTAAAAACAAGCTTTGGCATATCACTTTTGGTTTGCAAAATAAGGGGAGCTTCACCTTCATATATATTGTCATTGAATTGTATATTTTTTGATGATTTCACCGTTATAGCATAATTTTGATTGAAGAGTTTTGGAAATGTCATCGACCTTGAAATAGTATTATTTGAAAACTCTAGATTGTTTGTATTGGCTATTTCAAGAACCAGATTATCAAAATGATTGAAAGTGTTCCCTCTTATTTTTATATTATTGAAAGCAATATTTTCATTATCGTCATCTGTAACAAAACGAATAACACCCCGGTTATACCCACTATGATTACAATCTTGAAAAATGTTGTTCTCAATAGTTATGTTAGAACCATTACCAGACTCATACCAATGTCCGCTTTCTACAGGTATTAAAAGTGCTTCCATTTCGGTACTAAAAAAATTATTCTTTATAACTGTTTTCTTTGGAGATGATAATAATAAGCCTCGTGCTCTATTACCGCTAATATTGCAGTTCTCTACCAATACTTCTGGATAACCGTTTAAATTCTCAATTAAGTCTCCAGACTTTAAGTCCTTTGGCAAAGCTTCATTGAACGTTATAATTTGGTATCTACTGTTTAAACGTTGTGTAGATTTTATGGTCAACTCATCATAAGGAAAAAAAGATTCGTTCAACCTAACAAGTCCAATTGTATCATTAACTTTTCCTACAACAAAACCTTGCTGTTGATAATGCCCCATACGAACTCCAATCGAGTTTCCCCCTAAAAGATCCACTACTTCTTGGTAGGTTCCATGCACATTTGTAGCATCATCAAGCTGATTATTAAATGTGCAATTTTTAAGAACTACTTTACCTCTACATCCTACGAAATGAGTTGCATCAGCAGTTGTAGATACCATTCTTCCGTTTGATGGTGTAACATTAACATTATCAAGTATTAAATCTGCCGAGTTTTCTGCAATAACTCCCATTCCACCTGCATGATGAATATTTACATTGGTAGCTTCAAACCCATAAGTACCGGTTAATCTTATTGCTGGAGCAAGTCTGTTTAAATGCTGTTCTCCTTTGCAAACCAATATTTTTCCTATAGGTGGCATTTCTTTACCATGATTAAAGATCCTCACTAGACCTGGTTTAATTTCCTTTACCTGAAGTCTAAATTCTTTTCCTAAAACACGCAGACTTGGTGCTATAGGATCTAATTTATATTTGTAGCTTGATATTACTTTTTCAGTAATTTCTTTTTTAGACATGTAATCATATAAAGTAAGGGGTGTATAAGATTCTGTATTAAAAGCAATTGCTTTTCTTTCTGGATCATATAAAATAGCTTGCCCTAAATTATGCTCATAAGATTCCTTTATAAAATATAATTGCTCATTACGTATCTCGTACCGATAATCATCGGATATCTGTAAATCAAATGTTCGCTCTTCAAGGTTATTAGCGACTACCAGAGCTTCGCTATGAAATGGTATTTCCCAATCTATACTTAAGTTTTTAATTGAAATATCCTGAGATTCATCAATAAGGAAAGGAATCATTTTACCATGAAAAACAAATGTAGATCCTTGTCCATCTATCATTAAATTTCTCATATTAAAAATAGGAAACGCTGTTTTGATTACCACATCGTTATGATTAGATATGTAACAAAATTGTTCTAATCCTTTATCCGGGTAAAAATGATATATCCCTTTTTCAAACTTAATCTCAGATATTAGAAGTTCTTTTGCCTTTAAAATTTTCTCTAAAACAAAAGGGGTTGCATCTGAAGCGATATCTGTATTAAATACGACAGGTTTTGTATTATCTTTTTTTGCAAAACATCCAACATTAATTAAAATGCCACAGATAATTGAAATGTATAATAATAATTTAAGGTGAATTTTTCTTTCACTATTCATAATGCTCATTAAGTTTGGTTTAATTAATTATAAATTTCCTTTTATCTTTTTAAAAAGATGTCACTGTAAGTCAAAATATAGAGTACAACAGTACGAATATTAAAATCATAATGATTTTCACTTCCCCCTCTGTAATCGTTGATAACGCTTACCTTTTAATAATTTGAATCACGCCAAAAATTGTCTCTAATAGTAATTTTCGAATACACTCTGACGTGATTTCAAATAAATACAATTGACTAAACAGTGATTATAAAACAAGTTAAATTATTGAACTATTAATATTGAACTTTCACTATCAAGTTCAACTTTAGGATATAAAGTTTCGAAGCTAAATTATTTCACATTTCTCTAAATTATCTAAATGTGTAATTGGCATCACACCAGGCTTATTTGAGCTTAAAATTGATACAAAACAAAACACTAAACCTAAGCATTTTAGAGAAAAGAACTTGATACTAATACCTAAATGAATGATAGCAGGATTATTTTGTTTTCATAGTTTCAACGATTTTTAATTTGTCCACTACAAATCAATCATTTATACATGAAACCTGTACCTCTATAAATAATTATTAGGAGTCTGAGAATACGAAATTTGTTTAAATTAGTAAACCGAATATAGATTACTTCGTTTACCTGCAGATAATACTATTAGTTAAACCTATTTTAAATAGGTTTTATATATTAAATAGAACCATACTTTTTTTCGTTTTCTTCTGCATATGTACTTGGAGTAGTTCCGTACTTTTCTTTAAAAAGTCTTGTAAAATGAGTTCTACTTTTAAAACCTGTTCTCATTGTCACCTCTTTTACAGATAGCCTTTCCTGAATTAAAAATTCAGCTCCTTTTGTAAGTCTATACATTTTTAATAACTCGAAAGGAGTGTGATTTGTTAGGGCTTTCACTTTTTGAAAAAATAATGTTCTATTTAAAAATAACTCTCTGGCAAATGTGTTAATATCTAAATCTTGATTATCTAAATTTTCGGCCATTAAATTATAAAGCTTTTCAAGGAACGCATTATCGTTTGCATTGTTCTTGTTATTTTCTTTTGTTAAAGGTATACCTATTTGATATCGCTCTCTAAGTTGCTTTCTATTTTGCAACAAAGCTTCAACTCTAGTTACCAAATGCTCCATATTGAATGGTTTTTTTATGTATGCATCTGCTCCATCTCTTAAACCTTGAATTCTATCTTCACTGGTTACACAAGCGGTTAAAAGTATAATAGGAATATGACTTGTTTTAACATCAGATTTTACACTTTTACATAAATCTAAACCATTTAACTCTGGCATTAACAAATCGCTAATAATAATATCAGGCCACTCATTTTCCATGGCATCCAAACATTCTTGGCCATTAACAAAAGGAGTAACGCTAAAGAACTTTGATAATGAATTTGATACAAATAAGCGCATATCTAAATTATCTTCTGCATAAAAAATAGTGGCATTAGAAAACTCCGTATCAACCTTTAGATCTTCAATACCATTGTTATTAATTAACACAGGGTTGTTTTCCAATTCTTTTTCTGCAGCTAATAAAATTTCTTTTTCGTTTGTTTCTTTATTACTTTTTTCTTTTTTAACAATTGGCAATCTTACCGTAAAAGTAGTCCCCTCATTTATTTCACTTTCTGCGCTTACATAGCCATAGTGCATTTCTACAAGACGTTTAGAAAATGCCAATCCTATACCAGAACCTCCAATATAAGATTCATGCCTCTTGTGAGATTGATAAAATCTTTCAAAAACATGTTTAAGGTCTTTGTTATCAATTCCTCTACCGGTATCAATAACTGAAACAATTAAATCTTTATCTTCATTATTAATTTCCAATGAAATAGAATCCCCTTTTTTTGTGTATTTAAATGCATTGTTGAGTAAGTTGTTAAAAATCTTTTCTAACTTTTGCTTATCAGCAGACACATAAATATCACTTTTATTTTTTTTAAGGGATAACTCTTTTCCTTCATTTTTAGCTAAAAACTCAAAGTCTTTTAAAAGTTCCTCAATAAACAAGTTAAAATGAAAATGGGAATAGTTCATTTTAAGCAATTCAAAGTCTGCTTTTTGAAAATCATGTACCTGATCTACAAGTTGAAGCATCTTTTTTGACTGACGCTGAATGAGTTTAAGTTTTTCAACAGCATTAAAGTTTCTTCCAAATTCTTGAATAAGCAGGTCTATCGGCCCTGAAATAAGAGTTAAAGGTGTTTTTATTTCATGAGAAATATTAGAAAAGAATCTCAATTTTGCCGAATTTAAATGTTTAACATTATCTTTCTCTAACTGTTCAAGTTCTACTTTATGGTTTAAGGATTGAATTCTAAAAATTACTTTTGTCACTAAAAACACAATTAGCACCGCTGCAAGGAAATATAAAAAATAAGCTAGGGTAGTTTCCCAAAATGGTTTTGCTATAGTAATCTTAAGAGATTGTATTGGGGTCCATTCATTCAATGAATTTGATGCTGCTGCGTTTAATTGGTATTCTCCAGGCTGTAAACCACTAAAATAAACAGTCTTCTGATCTGATGACACCTTTACCCAGTCATCATTTAATGGTAATAATTTATATTTAATATGGTGATTTTTAGGATTCGAATAATGTAAACTAGTAACATCTAAAGAAAAAACGTTTTCATTATGCTTTAACTCTAACTGTTCAATATCTGCCAAACGTTTATGAAATAAAACCCTATTATTAATTGAGTCTCCAACAGAAACTGGTTTATTGTAGAGTTTAAAATTGCCTAGTTCTACGCGAGGCAGTGATTCTTTATTTAAAATTGCCTCGGGTTTAAAATAACAAAAACCATCAAGACCAGAGAACATTAAATAACCGTTTTCTAGATTCGCAGATGCATACCAAAAATCTTCAAAAGGTAAACCGTCAGAGTCTGTAAACCTCCTAAAACTATAATCCTTGGTATTAAATTTATTAAGTCCAATATTAGTTGCTATCCATAAATTATATTCCTTATCATATAAAATACTTTTTACTACATTATTTGATAATCCATTTTTTTCTGAAAACGCAATAAACTTGGGCTTAGCATTACTATTTAGAACTTTACAAAACCCACCTCCTTCTGTTCCTACCCAAAGTTCATTATTTGGTAATCTAATAATTGAACTTACAAAGTTATTTGATAGAGACTCATTGTTACCTACCTCATTTATAAATTGATTTATTTTGGCATTGTATAGAGGTGTTTTAGTTTCAATTTTAAATAGACCATCTTTATCTGTACCTATCCATACACAATCTAATAAGGGGTCTGCATAAACATATCTAACAAACCCTAGTTTTCCCGATTTAAAATAGTTATTGTCATTAATACTTTCAACCCTAGTGATTTCATTTTTATCATTTATAACCACTTTATAAACACCATAATTTCCAACAACCCAAATATTACCTTCTCTATCCTCTGTATAATTTTGAATATGTATGTAATCAAATAGCGGAGGTTCAGCATTATTTACAACTTCAATTTGAGTATCATCTTTTTTTAAACGACATAAACCAACGGTATTAACTCTAAACCATAAATTTTGTCTTGAGTCGTTAAATATACTTCCTAATTGATTTATCCCATTTTTTAATAATGAATTTCTAACAGGTTCAAATGATTGTGTTGACGTATTGAAAATAGCTATTCCTCCTCCGTTAGTACTCAAATAAACCCGTTTATCATCTATTTTGGATATTTCAGTGATATTATTAGCTCTTATTCCATATTTAAAACCCATTTTAGTATTATACTTATTGAATGGGTTTTTATTTAATTCGAATTTAAAAAGTCCTTCATTAAAAGTACCTAACCAATAATCACCCTTAGAGGTTTCATAAAAACAACTGCTTTTTAAATCCCTAGATTGATCTTGGAAATAAGAGATATTAGTACTTTTATTATTTCTAAAATCATTGATATTTCCTACCTCAATCACCCCACCCTTTAATAAACCTAGCCACAGTTTTTCTTTCGAGTCTATTAAACTACTATTAAATACATACTCAGTAAATTTTTTTTCTTTGGCCCTAAAGATAAATTCACCTTTTTGTGTATCTTCAATCTCAACAATTCCTACTCCTTTCGACAAGGTTATCAAAAAAGTAGTTTCATCTATTGAATTAATAGAAAAGCTTTGAGCTATTTCATCTCCTAAAACTTTTCTAAAAGCTTTAGTTTTTAAATTAAAAACGACGAGACCTCTAGAAGTAGCATATAGTACATTAAATTTATCTATAACTATACCTTGAAAAAAAAAAGTATTTTCTTGAGATAACTTATCTTTATAGAAGTATTTCCCTTTAAAATTATAATTTTCATCAAAAATTATAATTTCAGATTCTTCTGTAGCACATAATATTACGCCATTATCATTCGAAATTATGTTTCTAACAATAGGGCCTGTTACTCCTTTTTTAAGAGATGAATTAGAAAATAAATTTTCAAACTGTTTTTTGGACAAATCATAAAGCGTAATTCCTTCATCAGTTCCTATCCAAATTTTTCCTTTTTTATCTTCAAAAAGAGTTCTTACCCTATTACTTATCAAAGATTTTTCATCAATTCTATTTTTATAAATTTTAAACTTATAGCCATCATATAAACTAAGACCTTCATATGTAGCAAACCATAAATACCCATTCGAATCTTCTAAAATAGAAGTTACTCCATTATGAGATAATCCGCTAGAAATTGTAAGATTAGAAGAATATTCTAGTGTTTTTTTTTGAGCAAATAAAAAAAAGGTTAGAAAAAAAAATAACAGAGAGAGAGAAAGCTTGTATATTCTTTTTTTCATTGTAAATAGAGATTAATAAGTTTATCGAAATTTATCCAAAATAAATAGCTCAACAAATCAACTTGATGTTTTTTTTCAAAATCGAAGATATTAAGTTAAAAATCACTTTAATTTCAAAATGGAAACACTTGTGATTGCTCACTAGCCGTATCCATCAAAACTTTAAGCTTCTTAACTATTTCAGGATGTTGAGATGCCATATTATTAGCTTCTGTTTCATCACTTATTAAATTATATAGTTCAAAATCTTTTAAATTGTTTTTACGTGTTTCATACCAAACACCTTTCCAATTTCCTTTCCTTATAGCTTTTCTTCCTCCCTTTATATTGAATTCCCAATACAAATATTCGTGTTCCTTTTGGTTCCCCGAACCTAATAACGTTGGAAGTAAAGAGATGCCATCAACTTCTTCTGGTGTATCTATTTTTGCTATTTCAGTGAATGTTGGAAGAATATCCCAAAAAGCAGAAACATGATTAGTAATAGTTCCTCTTTTTATTTCATTAGGCCACGTAACTATAAAAGGACTTCTTATACCTCCTTCATACAAATCGCGTTTAATACCTCTAAGTCCACCACTACTATTAAAAAACTCAGGGTTTGCTCCTCCCTCTCTAGCAGGACCATTATCACTTGCAAACATGATTATAGTGTTATCTGCAATATTTAATTCTTTTAATTTAGCTACTATTTGTCCAACATAATTATCTAGTCTATTAATCATTGTGGCGTATGTAGCATATGGCTTTTCTTGAGGTGCATATTCGTACCATACCATATCTAAATCTCCATAATCTGAAGTATAATTAAGGCTGTTAGTATGTGGTACTTCATCAAATTCATTTTTATATTTAGAAAATATCGAGTCTTTTGGAGACACCAATTCTGCATGTGGAATTATTGATGGTATGTATGCAAAAAACGGTTTGTCTTTATTTGTTTCTATAAACTCTAATGTAGCTTGTTGAATCTTTTCTGGTGCGTAGATTGTTTTTTGTTTCCAATCATTACCCTTAAGAGAATCTATCTCTTGATTATGGTTTAAATATGGTGGGTAATAGCGATGTGCCAATTTTTGATCATTATACCCATAAAACTCGTCAAAGCCTTGTTTGTTAGGGTCTCCTTCATTAAAACCTAGCCCCCATTTCCCAAACATGCCTGTAGTATACCCTGCTTGTTTTAACAATTCAGCTATAGTAATAGCTGAAGCAGGTAAAGGCTCTTGTCCTCCTTTCCCTTCTTTAATCTCTTTATTTCCTCTTATTGGGGTATGCCCTGTATGTTGTCCAGTCATAAGAGAAGAACGCGCTGGGGCGCAAACTGCAGCTCCGCTGTAATGTTGTGTAAACTTCATACCTCTGGAAGCTAATGCATCAATATGTGGAGTCTTAAACTTTTCCTGTCCGTAGCAACTTAAGTCTCCATAACCTAAATCATCTGCTAGTATATAAATGATATTTGGTTTTGTTTCTATGGTTTTGATTTTATTTTTAGTTGTATCCTTTTGTTGTTTACAACCTATTAAAGTTATAATGCCAAATATAAAGATGGAAATTAATCTCATTCTTTTGATTTTATTTGAGTTTTAAAACTCCTTTTTTAATATCGTCTGCTTCAACTGTAAGTTTAGCCTCTTCAAACAGTTTTTTTGTTTTCAATATAACTAAACAAGTTCCTCGATGAGTCTTTCTAGTTTGAATATCACTTGCTGGTGTTGCATCATACATATTACCATTTGAAAGCCCTAAGATTTCAGCATCTCCTTCTATTTTGAAATGTAAATCTTTTGGTATATGCGTAATTAAATTCCTTTTTTTATCTATTAGAGACACTTCTACTTGTAGAGTACTTTCAGGTTGAATCGCTTTTTTATATAATTCGAAGTCAATACTATGTGGCTCACCTGTTGTTTTTAATTCAAATTGGCATACCTCTTTTCCAGATATTACACCAATTGCTTTTAACGTTCCTTCTTTAAAAGGGATATCCCTCCATTTCATTATCCAATTAGAAAAATTAGCTAGTTTTTTGTTGCCTATCAACTTATCATTTAGATATAAGTTTACAGATTCACAATTTGTATAAGTTACTAAATCTTTTTTCTCATTCTCTTTAAAATTCCATGTTTCGAGTATAGTAGGCCATCCCCAACGTCCTGAATTAGAAAAATCATCTGCATCATCTTTGTAAATGGCAATTCGTACCATGGGCTTCTCTGACCAAAATGCTTGATAAAGATAGGATTCTGATTTTTTAAAACCAGAAATATCTAACAAACCGCTGGTTGAACCTAATCTAGGAAAGCTTTTAGATTCTCCTAAATAGTCTATACCTACCCAAAGAAAAAGCCCCATGTTGTGGTCATTTTCCAAAACATCAATCCAAGGTGAACGCTCAATATTTGCAAAACGCTTTTCAGAAGAGCTATTAAAATAACGATAACTTTCGGTACTTACATAAGGTTTTCCTGGGTTTTTATTCCCTATATCTTTACACCATTGTTCTCCATAGTTTAAAGCTATTAAATCCATTTCGTTACAAGTGTTGATTATAGCATCAATTTTATTATTTACCTTACCGTCCAATCCTCTTTCCATACCAGAAATAACAGGTCTTGTAGCATCTAAATTTCTAACAAAAGAGGTATATTTTCTTAAACCTTGAACTTGTTCTTCGGCTTCTGGTGGGTAATTCTCATTCCCTACACTCCACATAATCACACTGGGGTGATTCCTGTCACGTTCTATAGTCGCTTTATAATTTTTTTGCCATTCAAATTCAAAATACGGGTCTCCAAATCCGTTAGGGTTAAAAAAATTGTTTAGTCCTTTTCCCTTTTTATTATTGGTTTTATCTGCATTCCATTTATCAACAAACTCGTTCATTACGAGAAAGCCCTTTTCATCACATAAATCTAAAAATTCAGGTGATGGCGGATTGTGCGCCGCTCTTATAGCATTACACCCTATTTCTTTTAGCTTATTTAATCGTCTCTCCCATATTTCAATAGGAACAGCTACCCCCATTACTCCTCCGTCATTATGCAAACAAACACCTTTTAACTTTAAATTTTTGCCATTAAGAAAAAAACCTTTTTGAGCATCAAAATCTATAGTTCTAATTCCAAATGTTGTTTCATAAACATCTACTATTTCTGAATTTACCATCACCTTTGTTTTTGCTGTATAAAGTGTTGGAGATGTAACAGACCATAAATTAGGCGTTTGAATATAGAGTTGTTGCTCTACTGTTTTAGATGTTTTTCTAGCGATAGTGTCCATAGTATTTACTTTAGCTACTTGCTGTCCACCACTATCATAAACTACAGTTTCTAATTTAAACCCTTTGGATTCTATCTGATTTCGCAAGGTTGTTTCAATAACAACCTTCGCCTTATTTTTATTGACTTCAGGCGTTTTTATGAATGTACCCCATTGCTTAATAGCCAATTTATTTGTAGCTACCAAACGTACATTTCTATATATACCTGATCCTGAGTACCATCTACAATTGGGTTGAATAGAATTATCTACTTTTAAAGCAAGTGTATTGACTTCTCCAAAATTCAGAAAGGAGGTTATGTTATAGTAAAAACTAGTGTACCCGTCATGTTGATTACCAACATAATGACCATTTACCCAAAGTGTTGAATTTTTATAAACACCATCAAATACTATCCTAAACTCTTTATTAGAATAAGATTTGGGAATAGCTATAGTTTTTCTATACCAAGCTATACCTCCAGGTAACCATGCATTTCTCCCTGAATTAGTTTTGCTATAATCAAATTCAATACTCCAATCATGTGGCACATCTAATGTTCTCCAATTTGCATCATCAAAGTCAATAGCATTGTATGAAGTGCTATCTGATAATTTAAACTTCCACCTTTTGTTTAAATTTATTATTGAACGGTTATTATTTTCAAAATCTAAAGTTTCAGTAAATGAAGATTCTTGTTGAGCAATACCATGGTATGATAACAGGAATGTACAAATAAAAATGATATTATATTGTATTGACTTTGCCATTATAACGAATAGGTATACTTATTTTATCTCAAATTCTATATCTCCAGAAAGATTGGCCGATTTTGCTAAAATCGTAACTTTTTCTTTAGTATTTCCAATTTTAATTAGAGCTGTAGCTATACCTGCCTCTGCGATAATTGGTTCTATATTTACAACTGTAATTTCTCCATTGATACTTAAAGTTATTTCTTCTGAAAAGTCTGGACTTATAGTCCCATTATCATCAACCGCAGCTATATAAAGAAACAACACATCATTGACACCCGCCTGAGGTGATTTACCACTCTCATCTAACCACAATTTTAATTTGGTTGGTTTTTTTGGTGTTTTTACAATATCTGTTTTAATCTCTTTCCCGTTTATATACCCTACTGCTTTTAGTGTTCCTGCTTTAAACTTTGGTATTTTGAAGGTAAATGGTGGATGGTTCAAATGTGTAGAAATTTCATCTTCATCTGGCTTTTGTGAGGCTACTAATTCATCATCTAAAAATAGTTTTACTTCATCACAATTACTAAATACCTTTGCATTTAAAGGTGATTTAGAATTCCAATAACTCCCAATCTTAACTATAGTATCTTCGTCTAAATCTCGCTGACTTTGATAAAAATAGTAGGCCAATTTTGGTAATCTAAAGATATCCATAATACCACATCTGGCAATCCAAGTATCATACCCACGATTATAGTCATACATTACCCAATAACTATCTGAATATGCTGGCGTAGCTAAGTTATCATTATGTGCTTCTTGTACATTTTTAACTTGCCTTAGCATGCGTTCTTCTCCAAACCCTCTAGCCTGTCTACTACTCATTTCATCACGCAAATCGTTAGGTAAGTTATCTTGATTTAATCCTGCATTTTTTGAATAATATTCCCAATCACCATATTCTGAAACTGAATAAGGTTTATCTTTTAGCTCATGAGGATCTAGTATTCTATGCTGGCGAGCCTGTAAATAAATATCATACACATCGTCCATCCACCCGCAAGAGTATACATGTTCTCCAGGATATTCTTTATGAACCATATCATTCAATTTTTCCATGAAAGGAACAGGCATTTGTGTTTCATTGAGTGATACTTCCCATGCCAATACACAAGGATGGTTTCTATCTCGCCTTATTAGGTTTCTAGCACTATTGTAGCAATAGTCTCTAAAGGCATCGCTATCTAAATAATATTGCCACCCAAGAATGGCATCTATAACTACCAATCCTAGTTCATCACATGCGTTCATAAATGCAGGAGAATGTGGGTAATGTGATAATCTAATATAATCAAAGCCCGCATCTTTTATCTTTTTTGCATCACGGTATTGCGCATTATCTGAAAGGGCATAACCAATAAATGGATAATCCTGGTGTCTGTTTGTTCCTCTTAAGAATGTCTGTTTTCCATTGATATAAAGCTTATTGTCTTTAAATGCAAACTCCCTAATTCCAAATCGGGTTATCTCTTTATCTATTTCGATACCGTTTATCAAAATTTTGGTCTCTAAATGATACAAATTGGGGGTTTTGGGCGACCATAAATTGGGATTCATCAATGTATAGCGTTCCTCAATATTTCGGTCACTTTCTGCTTCTATTTTGACTTTTTCAGATTTTTGTTCCTTTACCAATTCATCCTTATAAAAAATGGATTGTACAATTTCAACCTCTTTAGGTTGTTTGCTTTCATTTATAACATGTGTTTTTACTTTAACAACAGACTGTTTTTCTGAAACTTCAGGAGTTGTTACAAACACCCCTCCTCCTGCTTGTTTTTCAGCTAAAATTGGATGTGATATGTAAACATTTTCTTTTATGGTTAACCAGACATTACGATACATACCTCCATAAGTACTAAAATCTAATCTTTTTAATGGTTTAGGTCCTGTAATAGGGTTATCTGTGTTGTTTAATCTAACTACAATCAAGTTATCTTGTCCCTGTTTCACATACTGTGTTACGTCTACAATCACAGGCAAGTAGCCTCCCTGATGTATTTTAACTTCCTCTCCATTAACATAAACTATAGAATGGTTCATTGCTGCTTCAAGCTCAACAATTATTTTTTTATCACCTGATAATTTTGGTAGTACGAAAGTTTTACGATACCAACAGATGCCTTGCCATTGGTTATTTACAACTAGAGGCTCAATATTAGAGGTATGCGGTAAGCTTACATCTTCCCAATTAGAATCGTCAAATTCTTCATTTATATATTTCATATCAGAACTTGGAGTATCATCTGATATGTGAAATTTCCAATTGGAATTGAAATTAATCTTAGCATTAACATTATCCTCATTGCAAGATTCTATGCTTAAAGTTGTTATTAGGATTATAACAGCAACAGATAATTTCTTAAAAAAAGTAAGCTTCATAGTTTGTAATAATTATTTAGTTTTTGGTTGGCTATTTTTATATAGGCTCATTATTCGCTTATGTCCAATTTCCTCTCCTGCAACCATTTTTGCATAATCCTCAGGCATTTCAGTTTTTAACCATTTTATAGCCTGAGGGCCAATCATTTTAGTTGGTTGATAAGTATCACTTACGGGTATCATTTTTGTATCAAAAGCTTTTGTTTCTTTGCGGAATTTTTCTAAAACCGTTTTAAAATCAGAACTATTTGCCAGGTTATGTAATTGATGTGGATCGTCTTTAAGATTGTATAGTTCTTCTTTAGGCTTTGAAGGTTCAAAAAAAGGTTTTTGGTTGTCATTTAATTTACCTTCTTTATTTAGCGTGCGCATGACATGTACGGCAGGTCTATAAAATTCTAAATAGGCTTGATGTGCATCATATGGTACTTCGGGTTTATCATTTCTAATGTAAGACCATTTGTTTGTAGTTACCGCTCTAGATTTTTCTTCAACCTCATCCCATAAGTCTCTTGCTGCATATACATATTCTCGATTAAAACTCTTGGAAAAAATTGGTTTTCCTGTCATATAATCTGGAATATCTATACCTGCAAAATCTACAATTGTAGCTGTAATATCTGTGGCACTTACGACCTCTTTTCTTATTTTAGCTCCTTTAAACTTTTTAGGATGATATACAATAAAAGGTATGTGTAAACCGGGGTCATGTAAATAGCCTTTACCTCTAATATTACATCTACCATTATCACCAATAAAAACAACAATGGTATTCTCTTTTAGTCCTTTCTCTTCTAATTCTTTAAAAATCATCCCTACTTCATTATCCATATATTCTATTTGATCAAGGTATTTAGCCCAATCTAATCTTATGGCCGGATGATCTGCCATATAGGGTGGTAAGGTTACGGTACTCGGATCTATTGGATTTTCAGATTGCTCTCTAATTTCATTCCACCAATCTCCTCGATGCGTTACTTTAAGTTGAATTTGCGCAAAGAAAGGCTCATCTTCTTTTTCGAATGTATCATACTTATCAAAAAGCCCAAACTGCGTTTTCCCATCCCATTCTCCAATAGGAGTATGTTTAAAATTCACATCTATTTTTCTTCCTTTTTGAAATACGCTATGATGCCCTAATATAGTAGTGTAACCGGCATTTCTAAGTAATTTTGTGAAAGGCGTGAACGTACTATCTAAGGGTATTTCTCTGTTACTTCTATGATGATGCGTATTTGTTTTTACTTGATGTGTACCAATCATCATAGCCGATCGACTTGGGGAACATATAGGGTTCGTTACAAATGTATTTTCAAATAACACCCCTTCATTGGCCATTTTATTTAAGTTAGGGGTTTTAACATTGGGCATTCCATAACACTCTAAATCGACACTAATATCTTCTGCCATTAACCAAATGATATTTGGCTTTTCTAGCTCTTCAGTCGTTTCCTCACTAGTTACTTTAGAGTTATTTTTAGTCTTACATGCTATAAACAAACATGTAATTATTAGCAAGGTTATATATCTTTTTGGTTGAAGCATTTTCTACTTTTTAAATAAACCTCCTGCATTTGGATAATGCTCATTTGCTACACTTTCACTTGCCAATATCGTATTCATTTCTTCTACAATTTCAGGATGAACTGCTGCAACATTGTTTTTCTCAAACATATCAGTTTCCAGATTGTACAATTCTGTTTTATTAGTAGCTGCTATTCTAACGGCTTTCCATTTCCCTTTTCTTGCTGCTTGGGCCATACTTTTGTGATAACCTCCTTCATGAATTTCCCAATACAAGTAATCATGCTTTTTTTGAGGTTTCCCTAATATTTCTGGTAAAATGGAAATCCCATCTGTTTGTTCTGGTATTTGCACTCCAGCTACATCAGCAAATGTTGGCATGATATCATAAAATGCAGCCTGTAGATTAGTAGTTTCACCTTCCTTAACTTTGCCTTTCCAATACGCAATCATTGGTACTCTTATGCCTCCTTCGTATAGTGCTCTCTTATATCCTTTTAAACCTCCTGAACTATTAAAAAACTCGTTATCATGGTAGTTCTCTTTATGCGGACCATTATCACTAGAAAATATAATTAATGTGTTTTCTAACTCTCCGCTTTTTCCCAGAGTATCGTATAATCTTTTAATTTGGGTATCAAGCATGGTTATTCTAGCTGCATGACGTCTTTCTATCTCTAGCCATTCTTCTGTTTTGTCTTTATACAAATCATTTTTGCTTAAAAAGAATTCATGCGCATGCGGTATTCTATAAGACATGTATAAAAAGAAAGGCTTGCTATTATCTTTCTTTTCCAAATAATCTAATGCGAAATTTGTTCTGAATTCGTCTAAACATTTGTAATCATTATAATTGTAAAACACCGAATCCTGATCGTTGTTTACCCAATGCTCACGTTCATCTAATACATTTCCTTTTTTACTTACTCCCCATTGCTCCTGTACCGCATAGTCAAAACCTCTACCCTTAGCCCATGTTGACATATCTTCAGGCACTCCTAAATGCCATTTACCTATCATGGCTGTTTGGTATCCTGCATTTTGTAACATCTCTCCTATTGTTATTTCTGATTTTTTTAAGGGCACCCTCCCTCCTTTTCCGTTTATTAAACCGCCATTGGCACGTATTGTAGAATGCCCTGCATGTTTTCCTGTCATTAAAATTGCGCGAGATGGAGAACATACCGATGTTCCTGCATAAAAATCTGTAAAGCGAAGCCCTTTAGAAGATAATTCATCTAAAAAAGGCGTTTTTATATCTTTTTGTCCATAGCTACCTAGCTCACCATATCCCATATCATCTGCCAATAAAAAAATGATATTGGGTTGTTTTCCTGAGTACTTTTCTTTTTTATTTTGCGGAGTTTGATTGTCTTCAACTTTATTACAGGCATTAAGCGTAAAAATGCAGGCAACTGCTAAAACGAGTTTGAACGATTTCATTTCTTAATTTAAATGGTTAAGGTTTATTTACTTTCCAACTGAACAATAAAAATAGTAGGAATCCCGCCGAGTAGCGTCCATTTGAGTTTATTCGATGTCTCTATCTGTAATATTGAGTGATTTTAACTTATCACAAAACTATTTTCAACTTAAAAAGCCTAATAGTTCTCAAGTATTCGTATTAAAATAACGCCATGAGGTTGCACTACTGCAGAAAAACTATCTTCGTAAAACCCAATGTCTTTTTGCCTCCATAAATCCCTTATTGTTTTTGCGCCTTCAATCTTCAGGTCATTCCAATTTAAAGTGATAGTTTGTTTCGTGTTTTTTAAATTAAATAGACCAACTGCTTTTGTTCCATCTACTAATTCTTTTACTATTATTTCAAAACCTTCATTATGGATAATGGATTTGCCAGCTACCCCCTTTTCATCTTGATTGACATCTAAAACTTCAGAGTTGGTTAAAAGCTTAACGGTGAATTCATCCATTCTTTCAATAGGGCAGCCTATAAGTAAAGGCGCAGCCCATAATGACCATAATGATAAGTGAGAATACTGCTCATCTGCTGTTAAACGTGAGGGAATTGGATTTTTACTTTTTGTATTTACTTCTCCAACTACCAACATATCAGGGTCTGGAAAATGTCCGGGAGCTCCACTAAAACCATTCTCCATCCATGGTCTATGCGCTTTCCATACATCCATTATGCTTTTATGAATACCCTTACCATCCCATCGGTCTTTTAAATCACCATAGGTTCTAAAACAGTTTACATGCTTACCAAATAAACTGGCATGCTCTAAAGGTGCGGTATTAGAAATGGAATAAATAATATCTCTCCCACTATTTTCTAATGCTTTTGCCATTCTTAATGTACTAGCAGGCTCATTTGGGTTCCAATCGTATTTTAAATAATCTATTCCCCATTCTGCCCATTGAGCAGCATCATTCTTATCAAAAGTATACTGTCCTACTTTTGTATACATCCTATTAGATCTTAAATCTCTATCATCCATAGTTTTATCCCAAAAGCCATTTTCTAAATCGCTGGAACCTCCCGCTCTACCGGCATAGGTAGTAATCCAAGGTGAGGAATAAATACCTACTTTTAATCCCATATTGTGAATCTCATCACACATAGAAGCCATATTTGGAAATTTAATAGAATCGGCTAAAATAGCATTGTGTTTTCCTCCTCTATGAGATTGCCAACCATCATCCATATTGATATAAGACCAGCCATAGTTTTTAAGCCCTTTATCTACCATAGCTTTAGCCGATGCAATTACATTTTCCTGGGTAACATATTCTCCCCAACAATTCCAACTATTCCACCCCAAAGGCGGTGTTAAACAAATAGTTTCTCCTACCTTTATTTTAAAATTCTTCGTAGCTATTCCTAGGTTATTATTAGCAACTAATGTTACTTGATAATCTTTCAGATCTTCATTTTTAATAACACCACTAATCACTCCTGTCTTGCTATTTACAGCTAAACCTTCTGGTAAATTTTCAACCGAAAATTCTAAAATTGAGTTTCCTGTAGCTGGTATTGTATATAAAAAGGGGGAATTGGGACGAACACCAAAAACAGAAGGACCGTGAATTTTTGGTAAGCCTCCATCCTCTGGTGTTAAAATATATTTACCTTCTCCTGTTTCTGGATTATAAGTCTTGGTTTCTATATGTTCTCCACACGAAACAATAATTAAAAAAACCGTTAGTTGTAGCACCTGCTTTATGGCGTTTTTCATATTCATTAATGATTAATATATGCCACAAATTAAACCATAACCCCATAAAAAAAGGTCCCTGTAAATCCAATTGATGTCTCTTAGCGTAACATTCAAGAGTTCTAACAAATTATCTATACAAATTACATTAAGAAGTCTAATCTAATACGACACAAAGATTATACACTTTACTTAATACGTGGAAAAAACAACTTCTTAAAAGTTAGACTACTCATATATATTTTTTTTGAAAAGAAATTATTGGTTAAAAAAATGGCCAAACAATTTTTGTTTGGCCATTTTTAAATTAAAACCTGATTAAATTTTAATTTGATAAAGCAACTTTTAAAGTTGCCGTTTTATCTACCTTAGAAATCTTGACTATATATATACCACTTGAAAGGTTAGTAGCTTTAACCTCCTGCCCCGTTAAAGCATAAACAGCTTCTAAATCTGCTCCTTTTACAGTAATAGTCCCTTCTTTTGCAGAGACAAACACTCCTTCAATAACATTAGATTTAGCAGATAGTGTTGGATCTGGACCTATTGAAAACTCACTAGCTCTAAAAACATCAAAAGCAGGAGAAACTCCATCGCCTTGTGCCAAACTAAATGACAGTTCCGAAAGTGTAGCCCCATCGGTAAAACCTGGTGTTACCTTAACTTCTTCAACACCTGCGATTAAAGGCAATTTTAATGTAACTGTTTCTGTAGCTCCTCCATTTTGTTTATATGACACAATAAAATCCTCAATCTGCGTTGGTTCTACAGAAATACGTCTAATTTTAAGGTATATAACATCTGTAGAAGAAACCGTTCCCGAATATGTTCCTGTGTAAGTACAATTTGCTAAGACACAACACCTTGTTTGAAGCTTTCCATTATCAGGTTGCTCTACAGGTGCAAATACACTAAATGTAGCTCCTGGATCACTCCATTGTGTATCAGCTCCATTGCCAGCACTTCCAAAAATTGTATGTACAACTTGTGCTTCTAATTTCAATGCTACCAAAAAACACAGTGCAATTAATAATGTAATTTTTTTCATAATTTTTGAATTTTAGTTAATTTATATTTCACAAAACTATGATACTAAACCACTTACAATGTTTCAATTTGTAAACTATATGTCGTTAATCATAAAATAAAACCTAAAAATTTTCTATGAGCTCGGTAGATCGACTTGAATACGTATTTACTTACCTATAATCTCAACAAAATATACTTCATGAGGCTTTATTTTTGGTGTAGAACTCACTTCTACTCCATCAATAATATCTACACACGCAAACTTGTCTTTATTTTTTGACCATATAGATACTTCAGCATCAGTCTTACCAATATTTACAATTGACAAAACCTCTCTTCCTTTTTTATTCTTCACAACGCGCCATACACACCCCTTCTTTTCTGCTTGATTATTTTCTTCTACTATGATATTAGAGGTTAAACCTTTATCTTCAATAATACTTAGTGCTTTTTCCTTTATGTCTTCAACAGTATCTAATATTATTACATTTCCCGAACTTGATTTTAAAGTTTTAGTAAACGGAATACCATATTCATCATGCTTCAGGCTATTAGAATCCGTAATAACAATTCCTCCTTCATTAACATAATTTTGAATTTCATCAAACTCATTTTGAGTAACATATGGTGTTTTATATATTAGCATTGCATCCCAGTTGTCATGATTCTGCTTTTGCAAAATGTTTTTGGTAGCAAATCCTAGTGGGATACCTTCAAAATGCATAGATTCGTATAAATGAAAGAGGTCATCCATATGCTCTTTTTTATTTATTGCTGATGCTTTTGAATAATAAATACGAAGTGGTTTTCTTTGGCGTTGTATTGCCATAATTACCTCTGCATTGGCATTTAAATCAATTAAAGTGGTTGCAACTTCATTAGTTACTCTAGGTTGTTGACTATTTGAACCTGCATAACCTTTGCCTGTATAGCTTATTTCGCCATCTTCTAGTCGTGGCCAAAACCATATTTGACTCGCCGTCATACCATACATATGTGCTAGCCAAAACGTTGCTCTGGCATATTGAGGGTCTAAATACAAATTCCTCGAGCTTCCAGTTGACAAATAATGTAATTCCGAATTAAAATTGATTTTTTTTGGGCTTACCGATTTCATAAAATCAAATCCCATGCATAATTCTCGCCATTCAAATGCATAATTCTGTTCCCATTCCTTAGGTGCGCCCCACATTCTGGAATGGGCTGCTCCTGAATCATTTCCAACTACCCCACTTATTTCGGTAAGTTTTTCTAAATCAATTCCATGTACTCTTTGATTCTCAGTCCAAAGATTAGGCATTATTTTAAGATGTACTTTTGCATCTTCATCATATTTTAAAATTTCCGATTTTAAAAATTGATACCATTCTGTCACACGATGCATGTTAAAAAGCGACCAATCGTACCACATTGGGGTTCCTTTGTGCTTAGTATCTATTGGAATTTCTATTTTTATTGTTTTAAAATCGGAAAAATTAGTACTCCACAAAGTATTAAGTTTGTTAATGTTTTCGTGTTTTTCTTTCAACCAATTCCTAAACTTATCCTTTGTATATTCTGTAACGGGTCCTGATGCCCAACCTAACTTATCTCCAGTTTTTTGTGTATAAAAGTGTGGTTCGTTGCACAACATATAACCTAATTCAGAAAATTTTCTATTTGCAGTATGTGGCACTACAGTTTTAATTAGTTTTCTTTGAAAATCTCTTGCTCCTGGACTATCAATATCGTAAACCGTATATCTATCTGTTGGCAGAACTAGTGAATCTCCATACTTACTAAGTGCCCAATTTGGTGCGGTTTTATGATTCATAAAGATAAACCCCAGTGATCCGTCAAACTTATTGACGAGTTTGTCATGAATTTTAGGTATCAAGCTTCCATCCTTTTTAATATATGCTGGTGTCATGAAAAACCCATCTAGATGACCATGATATTCAGTCAGCTTTTTTGTGTTTCGCTTCCAAACGTAATCCGTTACAAATACAGGTCTATTTTCAAAAATTAGTTGATCTCCTTCTACTGATATCTTTTTCCAATCGATCATTGGAGAAGGTTGTCTAAAGACCTTTCCCTCTATTAATAATTGCAGATGCGCTATAGCTTCTTCCAGCATCAACAAAATGTCTTTACGCTCAAAATCAGGAAGTTCTTTTGCCATTTTCAAAGCTTCCTCTTTATATATAGGGGCTTTTTTAAAGAAACTCACATTTTCATCAATATGCTTTGCATCCCAATCGGCATAGGTTAAAAATATTTCTGCTGTTCTTACTGTCGTTTTTTCTTTTAAAACATCAATATCATTTTTTTCTGCTATTTTAATGAGTTTCTCTAGTGTTTCTATTTTTTCTTCTGCCAGCTTCTCTAGTGATTGAGCACCAATAAACGTTGTTGATATTAAAAAAATGTATAATAACTTTTTCTTAAATGTTTTTGCGAGTATCATCTTGTTGTTAAAATTCATATTTGGAATGTATACCCCCAAAAGAACTACTTATTTAGTGCTTAAATGTATCCAGTAGTTAATTATATGTTACTTTCAGTTTATTATATTAATTAAGGGTGTATTGGGTCTGTATGAAGTCAACTTTTCAACCAATATTAGATATAAAAGAGATGGGTGCTTTATTGAAAAGCACCCATATAAAAACTGTTAACTAAATAACAAACACTAACTATTAATCAATTAGTTTCGAAGCTCCATATTTGTCCTATAGATTCACCTCCTTTTCCGTCCTTAACTACAACTTTCCAATAGTAAGTTGTTGCTGCGCTTACGGATACATTCTTTTTATTATCAGATTGGTTATCTCCTACTTTGGCAACTGGAGGATTAGCTGTATCAAAATAAACATCATAAGTTAAAGGGTCATCATCAACATCAGTTGCGTTCCAAATTAAATCAACCGAGCCACTTGAAACATCCGTCCCATTTGTAGGCGATACTAATACAGGTGAAAAAGGTAAATGATTCTCTTCGGCTTCTCCTTCTGTATAAAATTGATATACTTCTGAATATTCACTTTTATTATTCTTACTATCTCTTGCTAATACTCGCCAGAAATAGGCACTACCTATATCAAGAGTAACAGATTTTAAGGTTTCTTCTCTTAAAGTAAATGTCTCGGCATCTGAGAAATCATTCTTTGTGGCTATTTCCAACACATAAAATACGACATCTCCATTGGGATCGGTACTCTCTCCCCATTCAAACTCTATTGTATTATCTATACACAATAAATTATTTGTTGGATATGTCAATATCGTAACTTTATCTGGAGCTTGTTCTGCTTCTGTTGCATTATCCCCTCCGCCTCCACATGAAAATATTACGGTAGCGGCAAAAACTAATACTGTTGTTCTAAAAACGTCTAACTCTTTCATCGTTATCAATTTATTTATTGCTTTACAATTTTTATATTAACTGGTCTTTCCAATAATAACTCTATAAAATAAATACCATCTGGTTTTCCTTCTAAATTTAAGTTTACCTTTCCTGAATCTACTGGATATACTTCTGAAGAAATAATTTGCGATTGTAGACCATAAATATTTATTGGAACATCCGTTACTGATATTGGTATGTTTAGTTCTATAACTCCTGATGTTGGATTAGGGTATGCCTTTATGCTATCCAAAAAATCAATATGCTTCGTCATTAGCCCTTCACAATCTACATCGGTCTTTATCTGTACTTCATCTCCTTGATTCACCTCTATATCAAAAGATGTTGCACTGGTTTGATAAGTAACAGTATTATTAATTAGAACCGTGTATGGGGCTGTTCCTTTTTCAACTTCAACTGTCATGGTTTTAGACTTACCATTTACTTGTGATTTGCCAGAAACAGAAGGAGCTTCTTTTATTTCTAAATTATAACACTTATTGATCGAAGACCCTACTACAGCTATACATAATTCGTATGTTCCTGGTTGTATATCCTCTAGTGTAATTTCTTTTGTAAAACTTGTATTAGTCCCGTTAAAGGTTACTACATAATCTTGCTCTATATCTGCAACAATGTTTATCGTCCCATTATTTTGATCTGGACAAGTTTCACCAGTAGTAGTAATAGAGAATCTATTATCTTCAACCGTACGCTCTCTTACCGAAAACAAATAAACTGTTTCTGGTTGTATCGTAAAATTGCTATCTAATTTCTCTCCATTCAACAAATTGGTACAAACTAAGGTACTACTGTTTCCTTTTAGTTTAAGGTCTAATGTAGCCTCCGTTTTTCCAATGTTGATGATATTAATTATGTTTTCATCATCATCGCTAACATAACTTCTCCATACGCAACCTTTTTCACCTATGCCATTCGTTTCTGCTAATGTAAAAGTAGGTGAATGCCCCTTGTCATTTATTAAGTTAAGTGTTTTTGTAGTAAAATCTTCTACTGATGATGCGGACAACAATACACCTCCATTATTAGTATTTAAGCTTTTATTTAAACTTCTTCCGTATTCATCCTTTTTCAAACTAACAGCATCTATAATAACTGTTCCGCCATTATCCAAATACAATTGTAATGCATCGAATTCTGCTTCGGTAACATATTCTGTTTTGAAAACTGCAATAACGTCCCAATTTGAGTTTGGATGGTTTTTAATAATTTTCTCTGTTGCAAATCCTATAGATTGTCCTTCGAAATATAATGACTCATAAAGATCGAATAGGCCACTCATATGATTGGGCTTATTTATTGCTGAAGTTTCCGAATAGAACAAGCGTATGTGTTGCTTAATATGCTGTAAAGCCGCTATGTGCTCAGAATTTGCATTCAAATCCATGAAGGTTTCATGTAATTCGAACACTGCTTTTGGTTGTTGAGCAAAAGAACCTGAAACTTCAAATTCATTACTACTATAAGCTCCATCAGTAGTTCTTGGCCAATACCATGATCTAACAGAATTCATTCCCTGAAGTACAGCGTGCCAATACACCGATCTTACGTATGAAGGATCTAAGAACAAATCGGTAAATCCTCCTGACTGTATAAAATGTCCCTCAGAATTATAATTAACTTTATTAGGAGATATAGACCTAAAAAAATCGTAAGGCATCGCAAAATCAGCCCAAAAATAATGATAACGATCTTGCCAAGGTTTTGGAGCTCCCCATCTCAATGAATTTTTAGCCCCTCCATCATTACCTATATTTGTAGTCATTTCTGTAAGTGCTTCAAAATCCAAACCATGGTGTCTACCATTCTCAGACCACATTCCCGGAATTACTTTAATGTGCGTCTTGGCATCTGGATCATGCTTTAATACTTCGTTATTAAAAAACTTGAACCAATTTGTAATTCGGTACTGATTGAACTTCATAAGATCATACCATATGGGCTTTCCTCGTTCGGTTGCCGCAATTGGGAAATTTTCTATTTCTACATCATCAAAACTGGCAAAATTCTTGCCCCACAATGTATTAAGATTACTTACATCTAAATGCTTGTTTTTTAACCAATCTCTTAAACTGTCCTTAGCATGCTCTGAAAATTGAACCACTTCCCATGTACCCGATAAATTCCAATGTGGTTCGTTTGTAAGCATATATCCTTGTTTAGTATAATTTTTCCCTTTTACCAAAGGAACAATACCAGCACAAAGCTTTTCTATTACCTCTCTAGACCCAGGGCTACTTATATCATAAGCAGTATAATATGCCCGTCCCGTCTCAATATCTGGGTATTTTTGAAGCAACCAATCTGGGGTCCTTCTATGTCCGAAAAAGAATGTTCCAAAATTACCACTAGACTTTGTAGTGAGTTCATTTCTTAGCCATGGTACTATATCTCCATTTTCGTTTGAGACATGTTTGGGATCCACAAATCCTCCCCCATAGTCCCCAAAATAATCTCCAAGTCTATATGGTCCAGCAGTGGCTTGTTGTGAATTATAATCTGCTAAGAAAACAGGCTTTCCATCAAACATCATTTGATTCCCATCATAAGATATTTGGGACCAATCAACCTCAGGTATTGGGTTTCTAACAATATCCCCATTAATAACTCCTTCTAGTGTGGCTATAGATTCTTCTAAAACCGTTATTACAGCACTTCGCTCATAAGTAGCCAGGTGTTCTGCCAATTTTTCTGGAGTGGTCTCATGAAAATTATGTAAACCATCAAACATTGGCACTAGGGTAGATTTATTATCTTCATCCCACTTAGCGTAAAACAGAAATACCTCGGCTAATCTTATGGCCATTTTTTCTTTGAGCGCATTAAAGCCTTCATTTTCGGCTTCTGTTATCAACGCCTGCAATGTGCTCATCTTTTCCAGAGCCTGTTCTTCAGTACCCGTAAAATCTTCAATATTAATTTTTGGCACTCTTACTTGAGCAATACTGAATTGACTTAGCGATAAAAGCAAAATCAATCCATACATTCTTATTATTTTTCTCATACCATAACTGTTTTATTATTACTAGTGTCATAAATAACTAAGACACTTCCCTTGATAAAATCACTAATTTTAGTGCAATTAAATTATAATAATGAAAAAAGATGTTTTATATTGTAAATATTAAGTCTCTTTTAGTAAATACTAAATCTTACAACGAGTATAATGTCTATATTTTTAATATTAGAACTATAGTACTAATGTTATTGGCTCTCTTATTAAGTGAATGACTTATAACAAATACGGCCTTGGTCATCATCAATATTTTTCTCCAGATTGGATGCTATATTCAGACACTATATAATGAAATAATAAGAAGAGCACATAAAACGTTTATTGAAACTTCAAATTGTTTATATTTGCGCCAGAAAAAGTCAATTTGACCTAAATAAAGTGAAGCAAGGTTCACAAATCGTCAACATAAATTGTGACATTAAATAGCTTACTTGTGTCGGCATTGAAGGCCCGGTTGGGCCACAAGATAAAAGCTAAGTGGTATTGCCGGACTTTTTCTATTTTTACATAGTTTATTTGCGCACGTGGCGGAATTGGTAGACGCGCTGGCTTGAGGGGCCAGTATCCGTTTTAGGATGTGGAAGTTCGAATCTTCTCGTGCGCACGGATTTAATCCTTGTTTTCCTTAATATATAAGGGATTCAAGGATTTTTTATTTTTAAAATCCCCTAAAATCACCCCTAATATTAAATTTGAATCACTTTTTTTGAAGAATTTAGGTTTTTCTGCCTTTTATTGAAACACTTGCCAATAAGCCTTCTGTCCTCTAATGTAAGTGTTTTTAAATTATTAAGAAGTAACTAATTAACATAAACACTTGTTTGCTCTTATGATATTCATTCGTCTATTTTCAACACACTTTCAATCAAATATTCCCAAATAATACTACTATCAATCTTCTATCTACCATTAAGATTACAAGTTCAAACAAAGGTAGCCAAAAAGGAAAAGAAAAGCAACATAGGCTATCAAACCTGACATATACATGTAGATAAACCCCACAAAAAGAAGCGGGTACACCAAAAAACTGATTATCAAGGGGTGGGGTTTTATTAAGGTACCCTATCCTTTCTATATACAAATTAAAATTAAGGTTTACCATATTTCCTAAAAGCGGAAATAGTTTGATAAATACCATAACTTATAAAAATTCTGGAAAGCCAGATTATTAAACTGACATACCAAATAGAATCATATTCTTTGAATTTTTCTAAACTAAGCTTAGGGAAGGAAGTAATGAATAAAACAAAATCTTTTAATGATTCTTCATTAAACTTTTGACCTACACCTACAGAAGAGGAATAGCTTAAGTAGAAAGCAAAAGATATTATTATTGTAAACAAGACACCTCTTGACCAACTCTTTCCATTTTTGTTAGACAACCAGTTTAGCAAAAGTAAAATCGAATCAAAACCAAATTTCTTACTTAATAACAGCTTTTCATGTTCCTTTGATTGATATTTATATAAAGTATGCGTGTCTCCTTTCTTTTTAGCAATTTGTTTAAGCTGATTGTAAACATTTTTTAGGTTAGAATTATTTCTTGATTTATCGGATAAACCATATCCAACATTTGAATCAGAACTATATGATCGTATGTTCTTAGGATACTTTGTTGTCTCCAAACCTTCTATATTACTATCTGCTATGACAACTTCCTTAAACTTGCTTATATCGGCATTTACTAATTTTAATTGACCACTATTTGAATTGTGAATTGTAAAAAATTCACAGTCATTTATATCCTTGAGTGAAATACTCCCTTTATTGTCAAAATCCACTAAATAGAAAGACCATATTTTTGAATCCTTTATAAATAAATCCCCAAAGTTAATACCACCAAGAGATATATCTATATAACTTCTTTCTATTACAATAGTTCCCCTATTAGTACCATTACTACTAATCATGACAGTATCTTCTATATCTTCTTCTCTATCTGTATCACTTAAATAATTATTAAAACTAAAAAGTTGCTTAAAGTTATTATTTAAAAGAGTTAAGTACCTAATTTCAGATAAATGAACAGATGCATCCTTATCAAATGTACATGAACTAAACCAAATGTGCTCAATTGACAATTCTCTTGAAAAACCATTTATATTATCACCGTCAAAATCATTAATATAAAGTAATCCATTAAAGTTACTTCTAAAGAAATATACATAATCAAAATCACCCTCAACTAAATCAATTCTGTTGTTACATACAGAAGATTCAAAAAATAATTTACCACACTTAATATTGGACTCAAAAACTATACGATTATTAAAAGCTCCCTCAAAATTGATTGTTCCATAAATACTACCTTGAAAAGATATATGAGAATAGGTAGAATGAGGTTTAATATCAACTCTTTCTATTTCATTTTCAATCAGAAATTCTATTTTACTATCTTTCAAAGATGATAAAGAATTGATGTCATCAATTTTCACTTTCTTAATTTTTGATGAACCTATTTGAAAATTTTTATAACTCCCTTCAATCCTTAATTTTGGAGATTTTACTCTTCTTAAATTAATTAAGTTCCTACAATTATTTCCTATTAAAACAAGTTTGATATTAAATGTGCAATCTGTAAAACCTATTATTCCTATTTCAGACTTACTTAAGAAAAATTCTTTTTCAAAAATACAGTCAATAAATGAAATTTCTTTGACTTGAATTTCCTGTAAAGAGGTAAAAGATTTGAAAGTACATCCGTGAAATGATATAATACTATTTTTACCTACTTGCGGATAAACAACTTCAATTGGTTTTTCAAACACGTTACCGTCAAAATTTATTCCTTGAGAAAGTATATCCCGTTTTGGTGTTCTGCTTTGCCTTCCACTATCTCCTGAACTATATACTCCTATCATAAGTCATTTTTTTTATAAAAATCTCAAGACCAAACCATTATTCAAAAGTCATTCTCCGTTTATTTTCTGCTATTATCTAATACTAGACACCAAATTCACCTTTAAACAAGAATCTAACATAGTTCATCTGCGGGAATTCACCTTCACGTAAATGTAATTAACTATTATTAAATAAGTAATAGATAGAAGAAAATAATTTTCCTAATTTTAACAAATTAACAAGTAGACAAAAGCATAATAAATGCTACATAAACCAATAAATAATATAATTAAAGCTTCTTATAATAAATTACTAAACGAAGCAAAACAAAGAGCAGAAGATGCCTACTACAATAATATTGTATTAAAAACTGAGGGACTTAATAATTTTAAGTTATTAAAACTTTTAGATTCTGAATTAAGTAAAATAAAAATAATAATTGATAAGAGCGAATATCCGTTTTATATTAAAAATCACAATTCTGACAATTGGTTATTGACTCAACTGGCAAGTCGCCATTTTCTACTTGAAGTTGATGATACACATGAGTTTATTAATGCTGTATATCTAGGTCACTATGAAAGGAAACTTTTTAATGATATTGATGATATAGTTAAGGAAATACCTAAGTATTCATTAGCGGATTTTATGGACGGAAAGGTATGTGATTACTACTTAAATTTTGATAAATATTACAATATTGATAAAGAAGAGTATCATAGCATTCTTGAATGGCAGACTGAAAACTTAATCAAGGTTGTTTCGTATGACACAATAAATACTATTAATAGAATTCAAAAATATTGTAAAACAATTACCACCCCTCTAGAATATATAAATGGCGAATACAAACTCCTAAATAATTCATTATTAGAAGCACATGTTAAAAATGCAAAAGAACTAAAGGAAACCTTAAAAAAATCCACAATTTTGTCAGGTTTAAATCTAGAAAGTTTTGATGATGCTTTGTTGTACGAGAATTATGAAATTTTATACAGCAATAGAATTGATTTTAAAAAAGTATCCTTAAAGACAATAGGAAATTTAATTGAAGAAATTGGTAAAAAGCCTAATAGGCTAATTAGTAATGAATATACTTTATTTTATACAATTAATAATTTATTATTTTGGTTTGAAGACATTATAGAGGGACAGTCTATTTATAAACATTTTGAATATCCAGATTACAATCTTGAACTGGAAAATTTAATTTCCAATGTGGTCAGTAAAGCTAATGACTATGAAATAACGATAGACAATTATGCTTACGATGAAAACAAAGACAAAGAGGATATAAAATCATATTTATTAGAACAATTTGATATTTATCGCAATAAATTTAACAACTATGAATCTAAAAATTATTTTTATTTAATAGTCAAAGAAAACAGAAGAGCTTTGCTCGGAACACTTAAAGTCAATTCATTTTTTGGTAACGAATTTGAACAACATATAAAACTGATTAAAGAAGCTCTTATTATACAAGAATTTTGTTGGAAAATTGTTCAAACTTATTGTGGTGTTTTTGACACTCATAGATTAGACTTTCCTGACAACGATGTTTCTTATACTGAAATAATGTTTTTAATGCATCAAATGGTTTTAGATAAGGAATTATACAATGATTTGGAAGAAACTCTTGATAATTTCATGATGCAATTTCATAACTTTCGGCTTCCTATGGATGTCTTTTTTCAAAACCAAAGAGACAAATTCACAAACCTCTATCGTAAATGTATTGATAGATTACAAAATACTCTAGATGATTCAGAACCTAACAAAAAAGTATTATATGTACAGAGTAGACTAAAAGAACTAAGGCATCGTGAGGCACGATTAGATGCTTATATTAAAGAAGATAAAGATTTGGGCAAAAAGGAGTTCAAATATTCTACACTTTTTAGAGAATTTTTAGAAATAGAAGCTGAATTCATTAAAGATACCAGTCAAGCAAATGGGGATTTCTCATTACAAATTGAAACATCAGAAACACTTTTAATCAATACACATAACGATGAACTATTAAGTCTAACCACAGAAGAAAAAACAAAATACATATATTCTATGTTAGAAGATTTATCAATTACAAATGAAGGTCAATCAATTCTTAGCATGAGAAAAAAAGGAGCAATTAGAGGTGTTACCGAAGCATTAAGAGAATGTAGCATACTTCCAAATGTTAGCCTTGATAAATTATATAAAACGCTAGGAAAGGAAATAGGACTAAAAATAAAATCTAAACTAGATGTGTCAAACGTATCTGAAGAATTCAGAAAAAAAACAATGAAATATATTAAGAATAAGCCATTTTAAAAGTTACTCTTCATAAGGTTTTATAAGGTCTAACACATAAATACTTATCAATAATCTAATATTTGAAAAAAAACATAGATTATGATAGTAACGATTAAAATAACTTTAAAGAAAATTCAATTAAAAAAGGTAAAAAAATGGGTTTTTAAAATCATAAAAAAATTAAGCTTGATTCTTATTAGAGAAATTATGTTTTAAGAATTTCAGATATATCAACCCCTAACGCTTTCACTATCTTATACAGCGTAGTAATCTTAACATTACGTTCTCCTCGCTCAATTCTACCAATCTGATTCTTGGATAGGTCTGCATCTACATTTAATTGAAATTGGCTTAAACCTTGCTTAGTTCTTAAGGCTCTAATTTTATTACCAATGTTATTGATTATCTCTTGTTCTTCCTTTTTTGACAACATATCGAAATGTTGCTCATTTTAACAAATTAATCGACCCCCTTTAGGGTGTATTTAAATTTATTTTTGTAATATTCGGATTATTAAACACTAGTACACTATACCAGTGTACATTTGGATATTTCAAAGAGTAATAATCGTTAATAAGTAAGTTATGAAGTCAGAACTCATAAAACTAAAAATAAATAAGAAATCTTCAGTCGGTAAAGATGCTGAAATGATAAAGAATACTTTTATTCGAGCTTGTAAACAATTAGATGCTTCAATTTTTGAACCCCTAATTCAGGAGGAGCAGTATTTTCAAGATTTAGATAAATACAGATTCTTACAGTCCTTAAAGGATGAATTTGATTCATGGAAAGAAAAAGGGTTTACCAAAACAACCACGATAAAAGGCTCTTGTGAAGGATGTCATTGTGGGGATAAAGTTTACCAATTCTACACAAACAAACTCACTCCTGCATTTGCCTATATAACCCATAAAGGAAACAATGAAATTGAAGATGTGTTCATGTGCAATCTTAGCAGTGGAATGAGGACAGCTAATATGGGTGTCTTGCAGAATTATGACTTTTGGAAATAACAATACTATACCAATATCAAATAAAATTAATTTATGAACAGAAATATATCAAAGCTAACTTATTTACTCCTAATTCTCATTAACATAAATTGTTCAGAGGATAAAGAAGTTATTGCCTATTCTTTAGAAATAAATATTTCTCCACCTAATGGAGGTGTCGTAAGCCCAAATTCTGGAAAACACGCATCGGGAGAGGTTATTACGCTAATAGCTAATCCTTCAAGTGATTATAAATTTGACTATTGGAGCGATGACGCTTCTGGAAATAATAAGTCAATTGAGTTAATAATGGATTCTAATAAAATTATAACTGCAAATTTTAAAATTAAAGATTCCGACTCTGATGGTATATCAGATAATTTAGACCAATGTCCAGATACGCCAGACGGAGAAGCTGTGGATTCAAATGGATGTTCAAATTCACAAATAGATTCCGACTCTGACGGTATATCAGATAATTTAGATCATTGCCCAGATACGCCAGATGGAGAAGCTGTGGATTCAAATGGATGTTCAAATTCACAAATAGATTCCGACTCTGACGGTATATCAGATAATTTAGACCATTGCCCAGATACGCCAGATGGAGAAGCTGTGGATTCAAATGGATGTTCTCTTTACAATCTTGGCAATATTTTATGGTCTTCAAATATGAGCTTCAATATGAAAACTTATGATGATGTTGACTTAATTGAAATCGGCAATTACTATTTTGTTTTAGATGAAGATGCTGATTTGTTTAAAGTTGACAAATCCAATGGTAATGTTATTTGGGAAAAAGCAAATTTAACAGGGATTAACCATGATTCAGAGGTATTTTATAAAACTCATTTATTGACTACAAATGATGATTTAGTTATAATCACTTCAAGTACAAGTAAAAACAATATTCTGAAAATATCATCAAATGATGGTAGCATTTTAAATTCCGCAAATTTAAACTTTATTGTTAATGATGTTTACAAATTAGAATCAGGTAACTTTTTGAATTTAAATTATAATACTGGAAACATTGTCAATGAACTAGGAGTTACTATTGAAACATTCAATTTCGCTAACTTTGATTCAGGCAATTATGTTGTAAATGATATTGGTACAAACTTTGCTTTTATGGAAACTTCTAATTCATACTTTATACTTGATTATAATATAAATTCGAGTTATACTAATTCTCCTCGCTCTGGTTATTTTAATATAAATAAAAGTGATTTTGCACTAAATGATTCTCATGTATATTTGAATAGCGAAAGTTCTCGTAATTTATTCTTTATTAAGTCGAGTATTTCTATTCAAAATAATATTGGCGTTATTCATCAAGAAAATTCTCAAAACTATGAGTTCTCAATATATGCTGATGGTAAAAGCGAAGTTTACTCCAAAAACATCAATAAACTATTTAGTAAAAATATTGGCTTAATTAACAACAACTTTATTTTGTTGGGACAAATTGACCCTTCAATTTATGAGTATTTTCCATCAGCATACAACGATAAAACATTTTTACTAGAAATTTCTAAAAATGGAGAAGTCATTGAAAAGAAAATTTATGATGTAAATTTTGGCTTTAGATTTTACAAAAACAACTTTATTATTGATACGGAAGGAAATATTGTGTGTGCTACTGATGAAGGAAAACTAGTTAAGCTAGAGTATTGAAAAAAACAAAAGATTTAATCATATCTAAACTTTAATAAAAAATGAAAAAACTAATTATTTTAACTCTAATGTTATCAACTGGAGTTTTATTCGCCCAAAGCAAAACAGCTACTACTAACGATGGAAAAATGGTTATTCTAAACGATGACAAAACATGGGAATATATTGATTCTGAAAATGTTAAAAATTCTGAAACCTCTTGTGGTTTAGGAGAAAATTACAAAGAGCCTAAAATAACAAAAAATGTAAAAAGGTTAATAAAGCACGTATCTGTTGCAAATGAGTGTAAAATTGAAGATATCATTGTTATTAGCTATACAGAAGGTAAAGGCAATGGGATGTATAATCTATGCGTTAAAGGAAAGAAAATGAAATATAGAATGATTGGGTCTGCTTTTTTAAAAGCCGATGCTGACCCGTTTTCAAATTAATACTATTAAGTGTCAATTAACACAAAACATCAAAAAAAACTTCGAGAGGTTTTTAAAGCTTTAAAAGAAAGAGTTGACGAATTGACCTCAGAACAGATTAAACGTGGCTATCAGCAAAGAAACGAGTTAATATCTCATGTGTATTCGGGATACAATAATGATGAAAAGCTACTAGCCAAAAAGAAGGAATGGGAAACTGTTGGTTTGGAGCAACGAACAGTTAATTGGATTTACGCATTAATGAGGGGGAAAAGAGACTTATATGGATACTTTGAAAACCCACAAGAAATCACATCAGAACTTCAAAACTTAATTAAACAGTCCGAAGAAAAAGAACTTTTTGAGATAGCCAACATACTAAATAAATGGAGATTGAAAATGATTGAAACATAAACTCTTATTTAATCCATTGACTATAATTTAATGATAATTTGAAAAGAGTTATTCTATATATATTCATTTTATTAATGCCATTCCTATCAATGGTATTGGTCAATGAATCCCTTAGACCCAATCTCCAAGATAAGCCGTTTCACTTAAGAGGAGTCAAAGCAATAAATCCATATAAACCTCAATTAGATAAATGTTCATGGTATTGCTATATGGAAACAACCAGCCATTGTAAAAAGTATCATACCACAATTTTAAAGCCGTATTTTCAATATATAGACCCTATTTATTTTGGCATTATAAACTCATTACATTCTGGTAATAACTATCAGTTAATGAATATCATCTTCTTAATGATATTAGTACCATTGTTAATATTCTTTTTATTGGTTCGTACAATAAAAATGGGGTATAAGATTAAAGCTTTAAAACAAATACATGAATAATATAGTAAATGAAATATTTGTGTACTGTACAGACTTTGTAATTAACCTAGCAAACCTTTTAGGAATATCCTATTATGAAGTAAACGCTATAATCTTCTGTATCATTTATCCTGTTGCTCTTTCTATTTGCCTAGTCTTATTTTTTAGAAACTGGTATATTCTCAGAAAACTAAATTAGATTGATTTTGTAATACATGCTTACAGGATAAAATTTAAGGCATTTTCAGGGTGTAAAAATGGACGAAAACAGGCTTTAGGGGGAAGGTTGTTGTTTGGGGAGATATAATTGTAGTTTTAAAAATGTAAGATGTCTTATAGTTGGCATTTTAGTATAAAACTACATAATGTAAGAGTTTTTAATACTATGTGATAATTAGTTGATGGTATTTACTGGAGATGAGTTTTAATATTTGATTTTTATTGGAATCATATCCTATCTTTTTGATAAACGACATAATTCTCTTTTTATCTTTCCTGATTTCCTGCGATGTTTTGGTATTTCTTACCATCATCCAATAACTTGGATTTGTATAATTTTCATAAAACACTCTTTCGTGAGTTTCAAGGGTATTCCATGGAGAAATAGAATCCACTATTAGCATTTTATTATAACGCTCCACAAAGGCTTTAAATAGGCTTAAAACAGCTACACCGTCTAATTGGTCAAGTGAATTAATGCCAATATTATTTAAAAATCTTTTTTGAATAATTTTTAGTTCAATTCTCAACAAATTCTTCTGCTCTAATTGGGATTCTTTTCCTTTATCATAAATTTTGATTGAAAAGTCAGATTTCTTAAAAATTTTAAATGCAGTACCTGCACGAGTTGCAATTCGGTTATCGTAAGGTTGAAAGTCAAACATCTGAACATTTTGCTCAATAAAATAACTACTAGGTTTATTGATTAAAATATTAAATCCAAATTCTAAATTAGTAATCGTAGTCTTTGTTTTCTCGATTGAAAAAGTATCACATAAATAATCAATTGCGGTGTAAAATTCAGTAAGAGTAAAATCATTATAATTTATATTTCCTAGACCGCTTATATTATTATAAAACTTATGGATACTACCCGAAACTATTGCTTCCGTTCTTGTAATTCTATATTCCATGTTATAAACTTTACCAACAATGGGATAAAAAACTCCGTCCTCATTGGAATATGCTTTATAAGTCTTTTTTAAAGAGGCATTACTCTGAACAAAGGTTTCAAAACACTCTTTGTCTTCTATTCTAAATTTTACAAAATCTAACATAATTAAGCAGCATTTGAGTTAGACCCATTGTAATTTCCTTTTAGGAATTCTTCAACATCTTTTCTGAGATAAAGTGGTTTTTTTCCTGATTTTCTTTTTGGAACAAGCTTTCCATTTTGCTCCCAGTTCCACAAAGTTGTCAATGAAGTTACTTTACAAATTTCAGCAGTTTCTTTTTTGTCTAAATATTTACTTTTTGGTACAGTATTAAAAACTTGTTTGGAAACTACTTCATTATTCTTTTGGATTATATCCTCAAACTTATTAGTTAGTAGTTGAACTAATTCATCTAATTTAATAGAAGTTAAAATTACTTGATTCATAATGAATATTTTTACAGTTAAATACCTGACAAAGAGAATAATAATGTCAATTAAAACAAATACTCTGATTTTAAAGTAAGAGTATTTTATTAAATATAAAAAATGAAATCAAGCCCTTAAAAGGGTTGCTGTCTTTGAATTAGCTAATGCAGGAATATTTATTTTTAATTAAGAGTTTTCAGATAGGGCTTTAACGAAGGATTCCAGGATTACTCTACTCTTTTTGTTTTGAGTTTCTTTTTGATTCAGAAAATCTCTAGGTAAAAGTGCCTCTCCATTTAGTAAAAAGAATTCAGAGGCAATCTCCCAATGTTTATTTTTAGGGCTTCTAACTACCTTATACTCTATAAGAAGTTTAATAAAATAATACAATGAAGACTTTTTGTCTATCCAATTTATTTTGTTTTCTAATTGCTTTGCTTCAAATAGACATTTGAAAGTGTTGAAATTTGTTAGCTTAGAAACAAATCCCCAATCTGTTAAATATTTACGATATAGAATTTCTAGCCTTTTATCTTCGGGGTGTTTATTAAAGCGAAAAGAAGTAATAGCTTTTTTTAAATAAAACCATTTAGACAAAACTTCCCTATTAGTATTATTAAGTTCAAGATGATAAGATATAAAAATTGATTTAAGAACGTCTTTAATTGAGCCTAAGAGCAACAGTATTAAGTTGTTGATAGCCCTATATTTTTCTAAGTCTTTCTTTCTTTTTATTTGTCTTAAATCTTTTTGAACTCCCAATAGCCTTGATACGATTTGATTTAAGTATTTTATTCTGTTTTCTTGTAGCAAATTCAATTCCAACTCAAAACAGTTATAAGCTGCCTCTTGGTATTCTTTTATATCATTAAAAATTGCTTGTGCCTTTTCAAAAGTGCTTACTGATGGGTAAACATTAAAATCATGGATGTAACTTTCAATAAAAACAAAAGGATGCTCTACCCTATCTTTTAAATCTTCTTCCTTAGCCCAAGGTTTATAATTGATAATATAAAACTGACTGAAATCTTTTTGCTTTAACATAATTAACTATTAACAAATTCGTTTACATCTATTTTCTCCCAATACTTTTTAAGTTTAAAAGCATATTCCTTTGGAGTAATTTTAATATACTTCAAAAATTGAGATTCTGTCTTATGCCCCGTAATCTTCATAATAGTAAGGGTATCAAGTTTACCATAATGATTAGTTGCAAAACTTCTACGACATACATGGCTTGAAATCAACTCATGCTTTTTATATACACCTTTTACTTTGCGGTATATTGTTTTCTTTTTTCCGTTTTTTTCAATCTCAATAGGAGACATTTTTGCCCCTTTAATTTTATAGGTCAACCCAACATCCTTACAAACCACTTTTATATAATCATTAAACTTTGGGTCAGAAATTTTTCTTGGAAACTTGCCTTTTCTTTTCTCCAATATCTTTTTAACGTGGTTGTGCATTGGAACATAAACAGGAAAGTCTGTTTTTAAGGTATCTTTTTGAATGAAATCTCCATCTATGTTGGATTTTGTCAATGTTAACAAGTCGGACACTCTAAAACCAGTCCAAACACCTATAATCAACCAATCTCTTGCATTATCCAAATAATCCTTATCAAATTTATGACCATTAATTTTATGAATCTCCTCTAAAGTTAAATACGTGTCTATTGTTTTATTTGAAGGTAAAGAAAAATCGGAACTCTTATAATTTACATTTACTTCATACCCTTTTAATTCAGCCTTTCGACAAACTCGTTTTATTACGGATAAATAGCCTCCAATAGTGTTTGGGTTTAACTTCTGTTCAGAATCTAAATACTCAATAAAATTCTCCCGAAAAGCCAAATCAACATCCAATAACTTAACCAACTTTCTTGAATGTTGTTCATAGTCATTAAGCTTATTCTTTGTTGTTTCGTAATGCTGTATAGTTCTGTAACTAATAGGATTGTTAGGTTTATCCAATCTTTTCTTTGCCGTATCTATAAAAGAATCCATGAATGTAGATAAAAAATGCTTTTCATCAATAACTTCATCACTAGATTTCCTGTTCAGAAAACTATCAATATTTGACCTTAACCACTTATTATTAATAATAATCCCTTCAACCGAATCAGAACTATACTGCTTTTCTATATGAACTTTTAAATCACGTAGTTTGGCATTTAGCTTTTTATAATCAACTTCATCAGTAGGATTAATTCTTTGGAGACTAGAACTAAACTTACCTTTAGGAACTTTGATTTTAGTTGAAACCTCGGTATCAAATTGACTTCCTTGCTTAAACCTTAAAAGAATTGAATTTGATTTATTGTTGGTTTTAATCCTGTATTGAGCAGATGGCATAGTGAAAATCTTTTCACAAAGATACTAAAAACACCCCCAAAAACACCCCTGAAATGAGTGAATTTTAATGAATATTTAAAATTCAATTGAATTCATTAAATTTGACATATTCCAACAAACACCATAAATAATAAGGTTTAAGATGTAAATATGAATTTAAACAAAATCATTAAAATTTAAGGGTCTTAGTCTTCTTGTGCGCACAAGTAATTTCGAAAAAAGACTTTATATCAATAACTTATAAAGTCTTTTTTATTTCCCCCTATTCTTACCCTTTTTTATTGTATGAACTTACCTTAACCTTACTGATACTATGATTTTAAATGTCATTTTTTTAATTAAATATTAGGTCATAACACATTGTCTCTTGCTTTTATTATCTTCGTTCATACAGGCAAAAGGCTTTAATGTATTCTAGAAACATATTTTAACTATGGATTTTGAACCTAAATACAATGGTTTTAAGCAAAAGGTCGAAGAAAGCTTTAAAAAGCAAAAATTTATGCAGCTCATCGATGCCAAACTGATTGAAGTTAGACCCGGTTACTGTGAAATTCATCTCCCCTATCATTTAGAGTTAACGCAACAACACGGATATTTTCATGCTGGTGTTATAGGTACCATCGCCGATAATGCATCTGGTTATGCGGCTTTCTCGTTAATGGAAAAAGATTCAAATGTCCTTACCGTTGAATTTAAACTAAATCTACTTTCTCCTGGAGATGGAGATCTACTCATTGCAAAAGCCCATGTTTTAAAAAGTGGACGTACTTTAACAGTATGCCGATCTGAAGTTTTTATAAGAAAAGGTGCTAAGGAAACACGTTGTGCTGCCTCTCAAACAACCCTGATTCAATTAAAGCATAAAACGACCGACTAAACCATAACTATTAAAAATATTTCTGACTCCAAATGTTATTCGAATAGCCCTAAAATTCGACAATGTTATTTTGATCTTGTAAAAAATAGTCTTCACGTTTTCACACTTTGTCGATAAAATTACGTAGTTTTGTTTAACATTAATTCATTTTTAATGAACAATATTCGGATTAATTTTAGTATTAAAGACCTGGAAAACCTTACCGGTATTAAGGCTCATACCATACGTATATGGGAAAAGCGTTATGGTTTATTACATCCAAATAGATCCGATACCAACATAAGGAACTACAGTTTAGCCAGTTTTCAAAAATTATTGAATATCTCGTATCTCAATAATAATGGATTAAAAATTTCAAAAATTGCAAACCTTAAAGAAGAAGAGATTCCTATCAAGGTTAGAGAAATTGCATCCCGAGCCAAGGTTGAAGATCATGCTATTAACGCCTTTAAAATGGCCATGATAAATTTCGATCAGGCTTTATTTTACAATACCTATAATAATTTACTGGAAACCAAGTCTTTTAGTGACATCTTCTATTCGGTATTTTTACCTTTATTGCATGAAGTTGGCTTATTATGGCAAACAAATACCATAACTCCCGCTCACGAACATTTTCTGTCCATCCATATTAAACAGAAAATCATGCTGAATATTGAGAGACTTCAAATTTTAGAACCTACACCGGTCTCTAAAACTTATGTCTTATTTTTACCTGATAATGAAATTCATGATATTGGGCTATTATTCATTAATTATCAACTCAGAAGTAAAGGATACCATACTATTTTTCTAGGAGAAAGTGTTCCCATGGAAAGTCTTACTGATCTTCTAGAGTTCTTCGAAGAAATTACTTTTGTTTCCTTTTTTACAGTGTATCCTTCTAAATTGGACGTTAACGACTATATTCAACAATTTAATGACTTGCTACTAACCAAAGTCGATACCAACCTGCTATTGCTGGGAAAAAACATTTCAGACCTAAACAAAAGTAACCTTCCCGAAAAAGTAACAATCTACGATTCTATCGAAAATCTCATAGAAGATCTATAATTATTTTATTTTTGTTTAACTTTTTATTATATTCGTTAAACATTATGAAATCAAACGTCCACATAATCGGTTCAGGTTTTTCGTCTCTAGCAGCTTCTTGTTATTTGGCAAAGGCTGGCTATCAGGTTACTATTTTTGAGAAAAATGCAACTATAGGAGGCAGAGCAAGACAATTATCTAAAGATGGGTTCACCTTCGATATAGGTCCTACATGGTATTGGATGCCTGACGTTTTTGAACGTTTCTTTGCCGATTTTAATAAGACTCCCGAAGACTATTATACCCTTGAAAAGTTGAATCCAGCATACAGCGTGTATTTTGGAAAAGATGATGTTATCACTATTGAAAATACTCTAGAAAAAATAGCGGCTGCTTTTGAAAAAGAGGAACCTGGAAGTTCGAAAAAGCTCAAAACATTCATAGATCGTGCAAAAAGTAATTATGATATTGCCATTAAAGACCTCGTTTATAACCCGGGAATTTCTCCTTTAGAATTGGTAACTCCGGCGACTTTTAAAAAACTAAATCAATTTTTTAGTACTATAAAAACAGATGTTAGAAAGGCTTTTAAAAATGATAGACTTGCCAAAATTTTAGAATTTCCTGTATTATTCCTTGGTGCTAAACCTAGCGATACGCCTTCTTTTTATAGTTTCATGAATTACGCCGACTTTGGACTAGGCACTTTTCATCCTAAAAAAGGGATGTATCAGGTTATATTAGCTATTGAGAGTCTGGCGCAGGACTTAGGAGTTCACATTAAAACAAACGCCGCAATAGAAAAAATAATTGTTAAAAACGGCATTTGCCAGGGGCTTATGTCTAATGGAGTAACCTATGCTTCAGATGTTGTGGTAAGTGGTGCCGATTATCATCATACAGAGTCGCTCCTGGAAAAACCATACAGACAATACTCTGAAAGCTTTTGGAACAAGAAAACTTTTGCTCCTTCCTCACTTCTATTTTATGTTGGTTTTGATAAAAAATTAAAAAATGTGGACCATCACACCTTATTTTTTGATGTTGATTTTGACACACACGCCAAAAGTATTTATGATCGTCCTAAATGGCCTGAAAACCCATTATTCTATGCAAGTTTTCCTAGTATTACTGATGAGAACGCTGCCCCTGAAGGCAAAGAAGCAGGTATCTTTTTAATTCCTCTAGCTCCCGGACTAGAAGATACTCAACAACTTAGAGACCGTTATTTTAAGAAAATAATACAACGATTTGAAGACTTAACTTCGCAACATGTTGAAAATCATATTATCTTTAAGGAGAGTTTTTGTATTAATGATTTTATTAATGACTATAATTCATACAAAGGAAATGCCTACGGTATGGCAAATACACTAATGCAAACTGCTTTTTTGAGACCTAAATTAAAAAGTAAAAAAGTAAAAAACTTGTTTTTTACTGGTCAACTAACAGTTCCCGGCCCTGGGGTTCCGCCCTCATTAATTTCCGGAAAATTAGCAGCAGATTTAGTAACAAAAAACACTAATTATGAAATTACTATTTGATACGGTTTCTTACAATTGTAGTAAGCTCGTTACAAAGACCTACAGTACCTCATTTTCGTTAGCAACTAAAATGCTATCCCAATCTATTAGAATGGATATTTACAATATTTATGGTTTTGTACGCTTTGCCGACGAGATTGTAGATTCCTTTCACGATTACAATAAAGAAGATCTTTTTAATAAATTTTCTGATGATCTGGAATTGGCTCTTAAAGACAAAATTAGTTTGAATCCTATACTAAATGCTTTTCAATATACATTTCATAAATACGATTTGGATAAAACACTTGTAGATGCTTTTATGCACAGCATGCGCATGGATTTGCATAAAACACAATACCTAACTCAAGAAGAGTTTAAAGCCTATATTTATGGTTCTGCAGATGTGGTAGGCCTCATGTGTTTAAAGGTATTTGTTAAGGGCGATCAAAATAAATACGACGCTTTAAAAGATAGCGCTATGTCATTAGGCTCTGCGTTTCAAAAGGTCAACTTTTTAAGAGATTTAAAGGCTGATTTTAACGATTTAAACAGAAGTTATTTCCCTAAAGTGGATTTAAAAAATTTATGCGAAGACTCTAAATTAGACATTATTAACGATATTGAAATGGATTTTGCGAAAGGACTCGATGGCATTAAAAAATTGCCAATCGAGGCTAAATTTGGAGTATTTATTGCCTATAGATACTACCGTCAGCTTCTAAAAAAACTCAAGAAAACACCGGCTCTTCAAATAAAAAATACCCGAATACGCGTATCTAACCCTAAAAAAATAGAACTCCTTATGCGTAGTTATGTAAAATATCAATTAAATTTAATGTAAATTTAAGTCATGCATACTTTCTTCTGGATATTGATTTTTTTCGGTACATTTTCATTTATGGAATTTATGGCCTGGTTTACTCATAAATACGTCATGCATGGCTTTTTATGGTCTTTACATAAAGATCATCATAAAAAAGACCATGAAAGCTGGTTCGAACGCAATGATGCCTTCTTTATTTTCTATGCCGTAGTAAGCATTGTCTTTTTTTTACTCTGGAAACACACTAGCTTTTGGGCTGGATTACCCATTGGTCTGGGAATATTTGTATATGGTGCATGCTATTTTATGGTGCATGATATTTTTATTCATCAGCGTTTTAAATTGTTTAGAAAGGCCAATAATTGGTATGCCAAAGGTGTAAGGCGTGCTCACAAAATGCATCACAAACATATAGGCAAAGGAGATGGTGAGTGTTTTGGCATGCTAGTAGTACCTTTTAAGTACTTCAAAAAATAACGAATGAGTTATTTGTATCTGTTACTAAACTTAGGGTCTGTATCTGTACCATTCATATTTAGTTTTCATCCAAAATTAAAGTTTTACAAGCACTGGAAATCCTTATTCGTAGGCACGTTGGTAAGTATGTGCATCTTTATACCATGGGACATTATTTTTACTATCAACGGTATTTGGGGGTTTAATAAAGATTATTTTTTGGGACCTAAATTTATGTCTTTACCTATGGAAGAATGGCTGTTTTTCATCTGTATTCCGTATGCCTGTGTATTTACGCATTACGCATTACGACTTTACTTTCCTAATATGAGGCTCTCAAAAGCAACGGCAAAAACCATAAGCTATATACTTTTAGTACTGTTAGGTGTACTTTCGGTTTACAATAGTTCCAAGTGGTATACTTTCATCAATTTTATGCTAGCAATCGTTTTGCTTATCGTTGTTATGAAAAGAAATATCAACTTATTATGTAGCTACTATTTAACTTTTTTAGTCATGCTTATCCCGTTTTTTATTGTAAACGGTATATTGACAGGAAGTTTTATTTTAGAGGAAGTTGTATGGTACAACAATTCTGAAAACCTGAATCTAAGATTATTTACCATTCCAGTTGAAGATACCGTCTATGCGTTCACACTTATTCTTCTAAACTTATTTGTAATGCGTCTTTTTGAATTAAAAAAAGAGGTTATAAAAGACCATTAATAATGTCTCTAACCGTATCGCTATTCCAATTAACAGCTCCTGTTTTATCTAATACAATACGTCCGTCCTTATCGATTAAAAAGGTTCTAGGTATACTGGACACATCAAATTCTTTTGGGTACATGGTTATTGGTGAGTGAACCTTAAAAGTATAACCATGTTTATCTAAAAATGCGTTAATTACCTGATGGTCTTCATTCGATACAAACACAAATTCAATCTGGTCTTTATAATCCTTATAAAGTGATTGAATTTCCGGCATTTCAGCAACACAAGGCGGGCACCAAGTGGCCCAAAAATTTATAAAGACAACCTTTCCTTTGGTTTGATTAAAATTAAAGAGCTCTCCATGCTCATTTTTAAGTTTCCAGGCATAACTGCTTAACGTTACTTGTTCATCATTAATGACCGAAGGTGAGTTTAAATACGCCAATCCTCTGTGCATAAAGATCGTAATAGGTCGACGTGTTTGCGGAATAAGCAAGAGCGCTATAACGACTAAAAATATAATATTTTTTAAGTTGATTTTTTTTCTAAGCATGGCATTAAAAATAAAAGGGCACGGTTTCTAAGTCGTTACCATGCCCCAAATCTAACAAAAAATATGAATCTCTAATTTTATGCCTTATCTTGTTACCGCTCCTCCTGGAAAGGAATCGGAGCTAAAGTCCAGGTCATGCGTTGTAGGAGCTGTTTCTTGTCCAATCATACCAACTAATGGCTTTAATGTGAACGGTGCAGGCGAATTATCTGGATATGGTTCTATAGATATCACAGCTGTACGCCCTCTAACATCTAACGGAAATGTAAACCCTGCAGGTGCATTATTAAAGAAATCTTCACCTGGTACTGGTGGCCCCGCGTTATTTTCTGTTCCACTAAATCCATTAGAATCATCGGCAGTTGTAAATGCGGTGAACGTTCCGGTGGTTATTGGTCCAACACCGTCCACTACAACCCAGCCTTCATACTTCCATCCTGCAGGTAATGCTGGTAATCCGAATCCCGCCGTTGGAGGTCCGGAAGCCTGAGGCTCACCAAACCAAATGCCGTATTGATCGTTTCCGTTATTACCACTTCCCGGTAGTTCATCCGTTGGTGTTCTTAAGAACGCTTTTCCAGAAGACCCTGTAAAATCTCCAACAATTCCTGTGTTAACAGATGCTGTATCTCCTGTAAAATCTCCAACTAATAGTTTTGTATCAGCCGGAGTCGCTGCTGCAGTTCCGGTTTCACCTGCTGGCTCAATGGACAAAACAAATCGTGTTGCATTTGCCAATTGTGTTTCATCTACTGTAAACGTTTGTGGAAATGTAATGGAAGAAAAGGTGCCTGTGGAAACTGGAGCTCCATTTACAATTATCCAGCCTTCATAAACATAATCACTACCCAATTCCTCCAAACCGGTTAATTCTAAGGTTAGTGTATTTCTAAGCGGCGCATTATCGTCATCGTTACTACAAGAACTAGTAAATAAACCAATTGCTAATACCGCCATTAACATTTTTTTAATCATCGTATTTTTCTTTTAAGTTTTTTATTAACTCAAAATTACTCTACGTCAACTTTATAAAATGTTAGCTAGCTAACATTAGGCAATTTTTGTATGAATCCGGATCTCTTTTCTAGAAAATTGAATCACGTTTTCCTCTTTTAATTCGTTTAAAAGGATGTTCAACGTTGGTCTTGATGTACCAATTAAAGAGGCAATGTCTTTTTGTGTATAAGGATGATGAATCACCTTATCTCCGGTTTTCTCACAGTCGTATCCATAGTCGGAGCACAATTCATCTAAAAACTCCATCAGACGTGTTTTGGTATCTTTAAATAAGAGTAACTGTAAACGCCTTTCCAGTTTTTTAAACTTAAAACCAATAAGTTTATAAACCTTAAAACTAAAGGTTTGGTTGTTTCTCATCAGGTCGTGCATAGTATCTACACCAATTGGACAAATACTGGTGGCGTTATCGATAGATTGAGCAAATTCTTCTCGCTTAGATTCTCCAAGAATAGCCGTTTCTCCAAATAGTTCGCCCCTCGTTAAAATGGCTTTTACAACCTCCTCTCCATCTTCGCTATAATATCCTATTTTAACTTTACCCTGCTCTATAAGGTATACTTTGTTCGCAGAATCTTCTTCAAAGTAGATGTAGTCTTTCTTTTTGTAGGCGTCGAAATCGTGAGTCGCTTTATAAGCTTTAAATTTGTGAGGACAAAGCACCTTGAAAAGATTGACATCATCAAAAAACCAAAGTGATTTCATTTTTTATCTTTTTGTTATCCTTTTACAGTCGAATAACAAAAAAAATACTTACAAAAAGACATAAAAAAACCTCCTAATGGAGGTTATTAATTTTATTCTTCTTCGTCTTTGGCATCTGCTTGACTATCGTCATTTGAATCTGCAAAGTCTAGCATATCATGTTTTTGCAACAAATTATACCATTGTATGACTTTCTTAATATCACTTGCATAAACTCTATCTTCGTCATAATTGGGCAGCACATCAAAAAAATATTCTTCCAACTTGTCCTTACTATCCTTAGGCTTCACAGAACTTTCTTGTCCGTTTTCTTTTTCCTTAATACGCTCTAAAACCTGCTTTAAAGGCACTTCTTCTTCTAATGTATAAATAGCTATTTCACTCAATACACTAATGTTGTTTTGTACGCTAACAGATATACGTTTATTATCAATTAAAGACTCTGCTACAAAACCTCCACGGGTTTGGGTTATTAATTTATATAATCCCGGTTTACCTCCTATTGATAGTATCTTTTCTAAACTCATATTTTATTTTTGAAAGCAGCAAATATCATCTGTTTATTGATCGATTGCAAATATTATCGCTTCTTTTTTTGATCTGGAAAACGCATTCTATAATCTGCATTAATCTTACCTTTGGATATGTTAGAAAGCCTTCCTTTTATTAAACGCTTTTTTAAGCTAGAAAGTTTGTCTGTAAACAAAATCCCTTCAATATGGTCGTATTCATGTTGAATCACTCTGGCTATGAGCCCATCAAATGTTTCTGTATGAGACTTAAAGTTCTCATCCATATATTCAATTGTGACTTTAGGCTTTCTAAAAACATCTTCTCTAACATCGGGGATACTTAAACAGCCTTCATTAAAGGCCCACTCGTCACCTTCTTCTTCTACTATTTCAGCATTAATAAAAACTTGCCTAAAATTTGCCAATACCTCTTGTTCCTCTGCAGTTAACTCCTCATCGTCAGCAAATGGTTTGGTATCAACCAAAAACAACCTAATGGGTAATCCTATTTGTGGTGCCGCCAAACCAACGCCATGGGCGTTATACATGGTTTCAAACATGTTTTTTAAAAGTTCGTCCAGCTCTGGGTAATCTTTGGTAATACTTGTTCCTTTTTTCTTTAAGACGGGATCGCCATAGGCTACTATTGGTAAAATCATTAGTTATTTTCTATTAATAATGCGTAAAAATACAACACTTTATTAAATATATTAATAGAACTCACCTTGACTTTTTTATTTCCTTAAAAATAGTAAGGTCAAGATGAGTTCTAATGAAAAAGGTCACTAAAAGGTTATTTCAATATGAATTACTTTACAAACTTTTTACGTACCAGACCATTTTCTAATCTTAATTCTATAACATATACCCCACCGGATAATGTAGCTATCGATATGTTATTCTCTGTTGCATTTAATACCCGGGCTCCCGAAATATTATAGATCGTATAATTTTTTAACCTTGTAGTATGTGGATGTAAAACCTTTAAGCTATTATCTTCTACTACTATTCGTGTAGCAGCATTTAAGTTAGGATCTGAAACACTTAATGTTACATCTTCAGTTATGGATTTAAAACCTGTCCATTTTGCTGCGATATATGCCGTTGTAGTACCAGCAGGAATTACTAAATCTATGTCATTACGATTCCCAAAAACCTCAGGACCAAGTCCCTCGGGTATACCCATCTCTGAAACAGGTGGTGCATTACTTTTTACTATGACTTTAGTTATTGGGTTGCCATAAAAAGCATAATCTTCTATACTGGTAACACTATTAGGAATTGTAATATTTATTAATTTATTATCTTGAAATGCAGACTCCCTAATACTTGTAACACCTTCATGGAAGGTAACACTTGTTAGTTGATTATTCTGAAAAACGTAAGATTCAATACTTGAAACACCCTTGGGAATCGTAACGTGCTCTAACTTATTATAGGCAAATGCAGACTCCCCAATACTTGTAACACCTTCATGGAAGGTAACACTTGTTAGTTGATTATTTCGAAATGCAGACTCCTCAATACTGGTTACACCATTCGGAATCGTAATACTTTCTAATTGGTTATCTCCAAATGCAGACTCCCCAATACTTGTAACACCTTCATGGAAGGTAACACTTGTTAGTTGATTATCCCCAAAAACGTAAGATTCAATCCTTGAAACACCGTTGGGAATCGTAACGTGCTCAAACTTATTAGAGGCAAATGCAGAGCCTTCAATACTGGTTACACTATCAGGAATCGTAACGTGTTCTAACTTATTATAAGCAAATGCACCATACCCAATACTTGTAACACCCTCATGGAAGGTAACACTTGTTAGTTGATTAGATCCAAAAACGTAAGGTTCAATCCTTGAAACACCGTTGGGGATCGTAATGTGCTCTAACTCATTAAGGGCAAATGCCCCTTCCCCAATACTTGTAACACCGTTGGGAATCGTTATACTTTTTAATTTATTTTCTTGAAATGCATAGCCGTCAATACTGGTTACACTATCCGGAATCGTAACGTGTTCTAACATATTATCGTCAAATGCACCATACCCAATACTTGTAACACCCTCATGGAAGGTAACACTTGTTAGTTGATTATTCTCAAAAACGTAAGATTCAATACTTGTAACACCGTTGGGAATCGTAACGTGCTCTAAATTATTATAGGCAAATGCACCAGACCCAATACTTGTAATACCTTCATGGAAGGTAACACTTGTTAATTGATTACTCCCAAAAACATAAGATTCAATCCTTGAAATACTGTTGGGAATCGTAATACTTTCTAATCTATTATAAGAAAACGCAGATTCCTCTATACTGGTTACGCTATTAGGAATTGTAACGCTTTCCAATAAGCAATCATGAAATGCAGAACGTCCAATATGCGTTACGCTATTGGGAATCGTAACGCTTTTTAAAATGCCACGAGCAAATGCATTATGCCCAATACGGGTTACATTATAAGTTATTCCATTATAAGTAATGGCTCCAGGTATAATAATATCTTCTGTATTACGATTACCTGTTACAACCTCCACGGCATTAGGACTGGTAGATGTTACCTTGTATTCAATATTATCTAATGTGAAGGTTTGGGATATCCCAACATAAGCAACTAAGCATGTAATAACTAAAAATAATTTTTTTTTCATGTTTTTAGATTTAAGGATTATTGGTGATACATATCGTATAGCTAATGTATCATACTTAGAGAACCCTAAGCCAGGGCACTCCAAATTTTACAAAATTTGTGGCAAAAAAAATGAAAAAAAACCATACAATACCTACGTTAAACGTATTAAAATCCTACTTTAACATAGTCGTTTTGATAAAGTATTGAGTATCTGTAATTGATAAAATCCTTTTGTTTTTTTAACAAATATCTTATTTGGAATACAAGTAACTCTGTAGAATGAGCGTTGCACTTATTTCGTCTATCAGGCCTTTATTTTTTCTTTGATTCTTTTTAAGTCCACTATCAATCATGGTTTGAAACGCCATTTTGGATGTGAATCGCTCGTCAACCCTTTTAATAGGAATGGTTGGGCATGTTTCTTTTAAACTTTCAATAAAGGACAAAATATGTTTCTCGCTTTCAGAAGCCGAGTTATCCATTTGTTTGGGCTCCCCAACTAGAAAGAGCTCTACTTGCTCGGTGCTTGTATAATCCTGTAAAAACTGTAAAAGCTCTCCGGTATTAACAGTTGTTAATCCCGATGCTATAATTTGCAACGTATCGGTAACCGCTATTCCAGTTCTTTTAGTTCCATAGTCTATAGCTAAAATTCGAGCCATTATTGTTTTTTTTGTAAAAATAAGTTAATTGAACTCATTTAAATAATTTGTGTTCGATTTAAATCCGGTTTGTTTATGAGTTAAAAGTTAAAAAATTTCCAATTTATGAGTCATTCGTAAAAGAGACTTTCCGGCCTACCGGCTAAAACTACGCATATCTTGCTTGTTAGAGGTTTATTTTTGAGCAAACTATATATCTTGTGATTTGCTTCCTTAGATGCTTCGAATAAACTCATATAAAGACTCTTGAGATCATATGCTTAAATAATTAGGTTATCCAGGGGTATGGTTCCTAAACGATGTGATTTCTCTCTGCCTTCGAAATGACTCAGGGTCTCAGTTAAGTATCAGCACTATAGCCCCATTATCATTTAACTAAGACTTTGGTTAAATAAATTTATTAAACCACAAAAGACCATCTTCATAGACAGCCTTTTGTTCTTGCATCGCTTAACCTTAACTAGTACTCAAATTTTATAACTAAGCTCTTTTTAATGTATTCATTTTTGGAAATAGCAATTTCAAATTATCAACATTTCTTACTCTATTAAAATATCTTCTTATGTCACTTGTACGTGCAATCGTTTCTTTTAACGCTTCGGCATTGATTAACTGTACATCATTTTCTTTTACATCTTCAACCACCTCCACAGGATTCATCGTATCTTCTACAGAAACAGAAACAACTTTATTATCGTCCTTCTTAATCGTTTCAGTAGTGCTTTGCGCATTCCCGAAAGAGAAAGAAAGTAATAAAATTGATACTATGTAGATATTGGTTTTCATTTCTGTTATCGATGTTTGATGTCTCAAATATATATACGTTACATGCCTCAAAAACAATAAATTAGTTATAAAAACGGGAATTTTCGATTACTAGTGGAGTGACAAATTTTCGCCGATAAACAGATAAAAAGTCCACTTAAATAGATAAAAAACGAGTAAAATGTATTTTGTCGGTTTATTCTTTTCATTCAAAGAGAAAATGGCTCTCTTTTTTTGTAAAATTCTGTGTAAATCGACCTATTCTTTTAAAGAATTTTAATATTAGGATATTAACCCGTATTACGTTCTATTTTTTTAAACCATACCTATTATATTTGCTCAAAAATTAAATATCGATGACTGAATTACAACAAATCATAGAAAATGCCTGGGAGAACAGAGAATTACTAAAGGAAGAGACGACGACGTCTGCTATAAGAAACGTTATAGACTTATTAGATAAGGGAGAACTTCGTGTTGCTGAACCGGTTGCAGATGGTTGGCAGGTTAATGAATGGGTAAAAAAGGCCGTGGTTTTATATTTTCCAATTCAGAAAATGGAAACGATTGAAGCTGGACCATTAGAGTTTCATGATAAAATTCCATTAAAACGTGATTATGCCGCAAAAGGTATTCGTGTGGTTCCTCATGCTGTTGCCAGACATGGTGCTTACATTTCTAGCGGTACTATTTTAATGCCCAGTTATGTAAATATTGGAGCTTATGTAGATGAAGGAACTATGGTTGATACTTGGGCTACAGTAGGTAGCTGTGCGCAAATAGGCAAAAATGTACATTTATCTGGTGGTGTTGGTATTGGTGGTGTTTTAGAGCCCCTACAGGCCGCTCCGGTAATTATTGAAGATGATACCTTTATAGGTTCTAGATGCATTGTTGTTGAAGGGGTACGCGTTGAAAAAGAGGCTGTATTAGGTGCTGGTGTGGTTTTAACCATGAGTACAAAGATTATTGACGTCACTAGTGATGAGCCTTTAGAGTATAAAGGTAGAGTGCCTGCTCGTTCTGTGGTTATACCAGGAAGTTATGCCAAGGAATTCCCTTCGGGAAGCTATAATGTACCTTGTGCCTTAATAATTGGTAAACGTAAAGAGAGTACCAATAAAAAGACATCTCTTAATGATGCTTTAAGAGAGCATGATGTTGCCGTTTAGCAAAATTTATTTTTATAATGAAAAGACTGAATTTCTAGATTGTTTACAATTTGGAATTCAGTCTTATTTTTTCCTGTCTTTGAAGCTTTAGCAATTTTGCATACTTCATATACGAGAAAAACGCCTGAATTAAAGCTATGGTTATACCATCTATACCGTTAAAAATACCTTTTTTAAAAATCCAGCATCTAAAAAACGCAACAGCTCCGTTTAAAATGGGTTTAAATCTTTTAATGCGTTTTCCTTGATCGAATAGTTGTTTCGCGTGCCAGGTTGAATACTGGTTTTTTTTTGCAATAATCTGTTCTAGCGAATTCCACCCATAATGTAATATATGTACATTTACTTTTTTTTCGTTTAACGTTATTACTTTCTGGTGTACTTTAGAGTCAGAGGGTGTGGCTGTTTGCTTATTAAAAAAGCGTACTTTATGGTCGGGGTACCAACCTGAGAAATCAATTAATTCATCATCCAGGAAATTTTTTACTCTAAAAGAGAATGCATCAAAATTATTGTCTAAGAATTTCTTTTCCTTAATAAATTTTTCGGCATCAGTATCTAAAAATTCATCGGCATCCAAATTTAGAATCCAATCATTATTACAAAATTGTAAACCATATTTGCGTTGTGGCCCGTCTCCAAGAAACTCCTGAGATATAACTTTAGCTCCTTTGTCCTTGGCTATTTCAACAGTATTATCTTCACTAAAAGAATCAACGACTATAACTTCCTCACATACTTTAAACAAAGCCTCAATACATTTTCCTATATTTTTTTCTTCGTTATAGGTAATTACCAATCCGCTAATATTCATATGTGATTTTAATAAAAATTAAAGTAATTTTGCTGCTATTATTTATGATCTTCAAAATAACATCAATTTAATAATGATTCCAAAAAAAATTCACTACTGCTGGTATGGTAATAACAGCTATAATGACGTTCTTGAAAAGTGTGCAAATTCATGGAAAGAAAAATTACCGGATTATGAGTTTAAAAAATGGGATGAGACCAACACTCCTTTTGACAAATTACCGTTTTTAAAACCTCTTCTCCAACAAAAGAAGTTTTCGTTTATATCTGACTATATACGTTTGTTTTCCGTTTATACCGAAGGGGGAATCTATTTAGATACAGATATTGAGGTTCTAAAAAACTTTGATGAGCTCATAACAAACAACGTCTTTGTTGGTTTTCAGATCGAACATGTCTTGGGACATACTCCGTTAAATTCTGCCGTAATTGGAGCAACAAAAAGTTCCCCTTTCATTTTAGAATGCATAAAAGAAACCGAAAAAAAGCAGCGCATGACATTTCATGCTATTGGAGGTCCACATATAGTATCTAAAGTTTTACTAAATTATGGTTTAAAGGAGTATAAATTGCAAAAAATAAATGATGTTAACATTTATACCACAGAATACTTTTATCCTTTACCTCCCAAAGTTAGTTTTAATCAAGCCGAAAAATACGTAACTCAAAACTCATATTGTATACATTGGTGGCAAGAATCTTGGACAATAGAAAAAAGAAATTTAAACAATTATATAAAAAGTTTTTTGGGGAAATTAAGAAAACTTCCGTTCTTGGTAACCGCAAAATTAAAATATAAAGTAAGAAAAAAAGAGTTTTACTATATCAACAAAATAAAGGTGAACATCTAAGTTAATCTAGTCATTTTTGCAATCAATAATTATTTCTTATTTAATATTTTTGACAAATCGAGTTAAGAAATCCTATAGAGAAGAATGAAGATTTTAATTATACAACAAAAGCGTATTGGTGATGTTTTAACAAGCTCTATGCTTGCCAGTATTTTAAAAAAGGAATATCCTGATGCGCATATTGATTATATGTGCTACAGTTACTGCGTTGATGTCTTAAAAGAAAACCCTTCAATTAACAACATAGTTGTTTTAGAAGAATCAGTAAGAAAAAACTACTGGCCTCTTGCTAAGTTCATATATAATATTCGCAAACAAAAATACACTGTTGTAATTGATGCTTATTCTAAATTAGAAACCAATTTGATCACCTTTTTTTCAGGAGCAAAACATAAAATTTCTTATTATAAATCATATTCCAGTATTTTCTACAACCATAATATTAAAAGACTTGAAAGCGGAACGCAGAGTACTTATGGTTTAGCAATTGAAAATAGATTAAAGCTTTTATCTCCTTTATTAACTAATAAACTAACCGATTTTAAACCTAGAATATGCTTATCTGAGGCCGAACTGAATATGGCAAAAAAAATGTTGTTGGACAATGGTGTGAGTAATGAGAAAAAAGTATTTATGATTGGGGTTTCGGGAAGTGAATGGTACAAAACGTATCCATTAGATAAGATGTCTAAACTTTTAGATTTTATAGTTAAACAAACAAATGCATCTTTGTTGTTTAATTATATGCCAAACCAAAAAGATGATGCTTTAGAACTTTATAATTTATGCACTGAAACTACACGAAATAATATCTTTATTAATGTTTATGCGCCATCCCTTAGAGGTTTTTTAGGACTATTGTCACAATGTACAGGACTTATAGGCAATGAAGGTGGTTCCGTAAATATGGCAAAAGCACTAAATACACCAACTTTTTCCATATTTTCTCCTAGTGTCGATAAAGAGACCTGGCAAATATTTGAGGACGAAAGGAATGTATCTATTCATCTAAAAGACTTAAAACCAGAAATATATAAAGAATTTAATGAAAAACATATAAAAGAACATACTTTTAAGTTTTTTGATGAATATCCAGTCAATCTTGTTTTAGACAAACTAGAAGTATTCCTAAAAACTATTTAAGAGTAGTATGTTTATAATTTCTTTAGAGGATTAAAAATTCAAATAAACTCTAATATTGAATAAAGATTTATACTTTCTCGAATGTAATACATTATATTGAAAAGTTTTTTTGAGGATAATTAATATCCTAGTTTTGTCAAAATTTATAAACGTATAGAAATGTATGATTATTTAATTGTTGCTGCCGGTTTATTTGGTTGTGGTTTTGCACATGAAGCGACCAAAAAAGGTAAAAAGCACCTGGTTATAGGTAAAAGAGATCATGCAGGAGGAAATGTATATTGTGAAAATGTTGATGGTATTAATGTTCATAAATACGGAGCACACTTATTTCACACCAACGATAAAAACATTTGGGATTATGTAAATCAGTTTTCAGAGTTTAACAATTATGTGAACTCACCCGTTTCCATATCGAAGGGGAGGCTTTATAATTTGCCTTTTAACATGAACACCTTTTACCAATTTTGCCCCCCCAAAGAAGCCAAAGGCGGTTATAGAGCATCAGATTAAAGAATATACCGAAAAGCAATGAGAATGAGGTAAAAGAGCAACCGAGCTTCCTGCTTTTATAATTAAGAGGTTACCAGTTCGTTATACCTTTAATAATAATTATTTTAATGATGCTTACTCCGTATGCACGAATTATTGAGCACAAACAACATTTTGAATATGAACAACAAAAGCATACCGTAATTACAAAGGAATATCCAGAGCAGTGAACTTATGAAAAAGAAGCCTACTATCCCATTAATAATGATGAGAATCAAAAAAAATATCAGGCCTATAAAACACGCTCTTTAAAAGAGTATCATATTATTTTGGCGGAAGGTTGGCCGAATAAAAATATTACGACATGCACCAAATAATTGCTTCTGCCTTAAATAAGGCAAAAAAAAGAACTTAATTAACTTATTTTTGTAACGACTTTTAAAGTACCAAATGATTAAAATATCCGGAGTAATAATCACTTTTAATGAAGAAGAGCACTTAGAAAAATGCTTAAAATCCCTTGTTAGTATTGTCGATGAAATTGTTGTGGTAGATTCTTTTTCTACCGATAAAACTCCGGAAATATGCACAGCTTATAATGTGAGATTTATTCAAAATAAATTCGAAGGCTATATTGAGCAAAAAAATTACGCACTATCGCATGCCAAATATGATTATATCTTATCACTTGATGGCGATGAAGCGCTTTCTGAAACTCTTAAGGAATCTATATTGAAAGTGAAAGAAAATTGGGTTTTTGATGGCTATTATTGTAATAGACTAAATAATTATTGTGGACAATGGATCAAACACTCGGATTGGTATCCCGATAAAAAACTGCGATTGTTTAAAAAAGGGAATGGCGAATGGAAAGGCCTAAACCCGCATGATACTTATACACTCAAAAAAGGATTGAAATCCGGTAAATTAAAAGGTGATCTGTTACATTGGATATATCGAGATTATCATGAACACAACCAAAAAGTTGAGAACTTTTCTAGCATTGCTGCAAAGGCTTATTTCGATGTCGGAAAGAAATCCTCTCTCTGGAAAATTTTGTTTAATCCAAGTTGGGCCTTTTTTAAAGCATACTTCCTAAGATTAGGGTTTTTAGATGGTTTAAACGGATTAATTATTTGTGTACAAACTTTTAACGTAACATTTCTAAAATATATTAAGCTTTATAGACTTCAGAAAATGAAAGATTGACTTTTTTAAAACTGGGTTTCTTCAGAAATTTGAATAGGTTTCTCAAAATATTTATCAATATCATTATGGCACTAAGTCAATTTATTTTTTTGATGACTCCTCTTGAATGGCATCATTTATCCATTGAATTCTCCTTATGCTAAATATGATACACAATAGCCTTAAATAAACGTTTACCTAAAACCCCGCTATTCATCATTCTAATAATAAGTTCTGAGTCTTCCCTTCCCTAACCTGTAATATCCTCATTATACCCATTGGATTTTATAAAATCGGATTTCCAAAATGACAAATTGCATCCTCTTAATTTATAAATAAGTTCCTTTTTCAATATACCTCATATGATCTTTTATGAAATTTTTGTGAAGTACACAATCTCCTTCTATATGAATGATATAATCTGATTCCGTCTGAGAAACTGCCAAATTTAATATTACCGATCTTCTAAAACCTTTGTCCTCATGCCAAACGTGTTTTAAAGGAACTGGAAAATCACTTTGAAAATTTTCTATTAATTGTTTTGTTTTACTGGTTGATCCGTCATCAGCGACAATAACTTCAGTTGGAAGTACTTTTTGATTAATAAGACTTTTTTAAACTAATTCCAGAGCCTCTGGCCTGTTGTAAGTTGTAACAACCAGCGCTGTCTTAATCTTAGGACGTTTAACTTTCATTTAGGGGAAAATTTTCATTAATTCAATAGCAATTATAAAATATAAGAATCCAAAACAGTTTTGAAGTTCATTGGGGCTATCTTTTTGAAGGCAACCTATAGTTGTACGCAAATTTACTTCTAAAAAATATAATCATCCAGTGCTTTCAAAAATTTTAATACAACGTTATAATTTATAAATTAAATCGGGCTTTTTGAGACTTTATTTTTGTACTTTTTTTTCCAAAAAAACACTCTTTTTTTAATACGGATTTTGCGATAATACTTATTTTGAAATACTTTGGTAGCATCCCACATTAAATTGAACACATCTTCTTCATTATAACCAGAACACTTGGCATATTCGTTGCTCATCACCTCCACCATGGACTTATGGATGGTTAGTTTTGAAAAATTCTTAATTCTCGTTTCAAAATCTAAATCTTCAAATAACATTCTGTTTAAATCAACCAAATAAAAACTGTATCCGGTATTTGTTCTCTTTATTAATGTATTTCCAGGAGAATGGTCTAAAAAATGAACCCCTTTTTCATGTAAATCAAAGCTAAAACGAGTAAAAGCTCTAAGAATGATTTCATGATCCGGATAATTTAAATCGGTCGTTAGTTCTCTATAGGTTAAATCACAATCAAGTTGCTCACTTATATAATAACTTTTCTTAAATAAAAAAAGCGTGGTATACTCATAATACGCAATGGGCTCAGGGGTACCTACATCAAGTGTTCCAAGTTTTTTTGCATAGTTGTAAGAACGCTGTGCCTTACTTTTTCTAAAGAATTTATAAGTGATCTGGTTAACAATATTTGGAATCCTAAAAGACTTGATATTAAGAATCTTTTCCTGTAACCTAAATAGTTTTAGAGAATTTCTATCTTGGTTACCAAAAGGCTTACCTTTAGTTTCAAAATTTTCTATAAAATCGTCAAGTTTTGATTTCTGACTTTGGAATTCTTTTTTAACTTCCCAACGTTTCATGGAACAAAACTACAACTACTTTTTATCTTTTTAAATAATTGTATGCATAATATTATATCTATTTGTTACTTTGTCAAAAAAGAATTATGCACAATGTTTTCTTAGAATCTCACAACATAAAAAACCCTTACTTCGGCTTTGGTCAATTTAATAAACACCTAATAAAAGGGCTTTACAACGCCAACGTTACAGACTTTAAAATGACGCTTCATGCTAAGGAAACACAACCTTTAAAATCTGAATTCGGTTCATATTTCGACTACAAAACATATCGTTCTCTTAGTAGACATAGCTTTTTCAGAATTAGAAAAAAACACGACCTGTGGCACTGTCTTAATCAAAATATTAAAATAGAACCTTACCATGACATCCCTTATCTTTTAACTGTACACGACGTTAATTTTATTGATGAAATTTCTAGTGACCTGTCTCACGAACGAAATGTACGATTTCAGGAAAAATTAAATCGTTGCCATGGCATAACATACATATCTAACTACGCAAAAGAATCCACGCATAAATATTTCATGGTTCCAGACGTTCCAGAATACATCATCTACAATGGTAACCCTGTAATAGATATCGAAATACCTGAAAACTATATTCCCAAGCAAACGTCTAAATCTCCATTTTTCTTTAGTATTGGCCAGTTTACCGAACGTAAGAACTTCCATGTGCTGGTAAAAATGCTTGAATTTTTACCGGACTATAATTTAATTCTTTCCGGAAAAGACAACACGCCTTATGCCGAAAGCACACTGCAAAAAACAATACAAGAATTAGGGTTTGAAAATCGTGTCCTGATTACTGGAAAGGTATCTGAGCTAGACAAACAGTACTATTTAAAAAACTGTGAAGCCCTGGTTTTTCCTTCATTAAGAGAAGGCTTTGGGATACCTCCAATTGAAGCCATGCGCTTCGGAACACCGGTGTTTTTGTCTAATCGCACCTCGCTCCCCGAAATTGGAGGCAAACATGCTTTTTATTGGGATAACTACGAACCTGATTATATGGCCAAAGTAGTTGAAAATGGTCTAAGGGCTTATCATGAAAATAAAAGTGTATGGTCGCAAAACTATATCAACCATGCTAAAAGTTTCAGCTGGAATGATGCCGCTTCAGAATATATAAAAGTATATCGAGACCTGCTATTTGGTAAATAATATATTGTCTGATTTTCCTGTACTTTTTAATTCATCTACATAAGACAAAAACCTATCTCTATCGTTTTGAATATTGAAAGATTCAGATTTATTGTTCATAAATGTAACTGTATTATAATAAGGTAGTATTAAATTAAAAAAGTCGGAATTACTCGTATTGGATACATTTTCTAAATGATGTGGCACATATTCAATGTATAAAAACTTACTGGATTTTAAGGTATTAGTCATACCCTGCAAGGCATAATACTCTGCACCTTCAATATCCATTATAATCCCCTGAGCCGCGTCCAGTTTATTTGCCAATATGTGTTCATCAATGGCAATCATATCTACTTCAATAGTATCTGGATTATCATATTTATACATATATTTATCAACCTTGGGCTTTATTTTACTTCCTCCCGAATTTATAGTACTCGTATAAAATTTCACTGTCCTCGATGAATCACCCGCTGCATTATTAAAAAGTGAAACATTCTCTATTTTATTAAGTAATAAATTCGTTTCCAGAAAAGAAAATGTTCTTGGGTTGGCCTCGTATCCTACAATATTTTCACAATGTTTAGATAATGGGATTAGCAGAGTTCCCCAGTGTACTCCTACGACATAAATAGTATCTGTTGGCTCTATAAAACCTTTAATAGTATTAACCTCAGACATATCGTACTCTCCTTTATGTCCAAGTTTTTTCCCAACCATAAGATCATTTATGGGAGCGGCTATTTTTCCATTTTTAGTTTCATATATGACGCCAATGGCATATTTTCCAAGAAGTTTGTTTCTTAATGAAGATTTTAGCTTTAAAAACGTATACTTTAGTTTTTTGTTCATTGTTTCAGATCAAAAATTATTCATATTACTACGCATATTACTAACACAATGCATGGCAATAATAAAACTATCACTTCAAACAAAAAATTTTATTACACACATTTTGTATTTTTTTACAAAAAAATATTTAATTTGCAACTTCACTAACCCGCAATTTTCATAAAATGCCTCTTGAAATTTTTTTAATTATTCTCCCCCTGTCTTTGTTTATTTTTCTTTCGATAAAATTTCTAAAACATAAGTCTTTATATCCTTTTATGCCTTATAAATACAACTTTAAACGACGGCGAAAAACATTTGCAAAAACATTGAAATTGCTTAATGAGAGAAAGGCGAAAATAATTATTGAAACGGGAACATCCAGAGAAGGCTTAAATAATACTAAAGGAGACGGTGCAGCCACATTAGTATTTGGTAAATGGGCCCAAGAAAACCAGGCTAAAATGCATTCGGTAGACATTAGCGAAGACTCTGTAAAAGGCGCTCAGGATGAAGTTAACAAACAGGGGCTAAACGATACGGTAACCTTACATCTTAGCGATTCCCTGGCTTTTCTTAAAAACTTTGAGGAACCTGTAGATTTTTTATATCTGGACAGTTATGACTATTCTAAAACAGATCAGAATATCCAGGTTAAAAGTCAGGAACATCATTTAAAAGAATTTCAGCTCATTGAAGATAAACTACACGATGATACCATCGTATTGATAGATGATTGTGGCTTACCAGGTGGCGGAAAAGGCAAAACTGTTGTCGAGTATATGCTGAAAAAGGATTGGAAAGTTCTAATTAATGCCTATCAAATCCTTTTAATCAAAAATTAAAATTTCTAATTCTTTAGTATATTATATTCCTAGTAGCAATTTATTTCCAAAAGAATCGTAGGACGTACATTTATTTAAAACTAGGATCAAAAATAAAAAAGTTAGGTTAGTTCTTTTCGCAAATTATAGTTTTAATTTTGCACTTCCATATAATTGTATTAAAATAATAAGAATAACTAGCAATTGGTATGAATCAAGAACTAAACAACACGCTTGAAACTCTTAAAAACGGAGGCCTTATACTCTACCCTACAGATACCGTTTGGGGTATTGGTTGCGATGCGACCAACGAAGAGGCTGTAAAAAAGATATACGAATTAAAGCAACGTGAAGACAGCAAAGCGCTAATATGTTTGGTCGCTGACGACAGAATGCTAAAAAAATATGTAAAGACCATACCCGATGCTGCTTTAAGCATTATCGATGTCGCGGATAAACCAACAACAATTATTTACGATAAAGCTCAAAATTTGGCTAGCAACCTTATTGCAGACGATGGTTCTATCGCCATTCGAATCCCCGACGATGAGTTTTGTTATCAGCTCTCAAGAAAACTAAATACTGCTATTGTTTCCACATCGGCAAATATTAGCGGACAACCTACCCCAAAATCATTCAAAGAAATATCGCCAGAGGTTATAAAAGGTGTAGACTATGTTGTAAATTTGCATCGCGAAAAAAACTGCGATAAACCATCTTCAATTATTAAATTGAGCAACAATGGGATTGTTAAGGTTATAAGAGCTTAAATTTCAAGTTAAAACTAAATTCCAAATTTGAAGAACCAAATTCTAATCCAGACGTATTTGGAATTTAGCATTTGATTATTGGAATTTATAAAATGGACCGTTGGAATTTTATCAATGAATTACAAAAAGGCATTACAACATAACATTTTTAAGGTAATATCTCAATCCTCCAATGAGCTAGGTGTAGAAAGCTATGTTATTGGTGGCTACGTACGCGACTTTATATTAAATCGAGGTACAGCAAAAGATATCGATGTGGTTGCCATTGGCGACGGTATTAAACTTGCTAAACAAGTTGCTAAAAACCTTCCTAACAAACCAAAAGTACAGGTATTTAAGACTTATGGTACGGCTATGCTTAGACACGATGATATTGAAATTGAATTCGTAGGAGCCCGTAAAGAGTCTTATAGCAGGGATAGCAGAAATCCTATTGTGGAAACCGGTTCTTTGGAAGATGACCAAAACCGTCGCGATTTTACCATTAATGCACTAGCGTTAAATTTAGATGCATCAAATTTTGGTGACTTACTTGACCCCTTTAATGGTATTGAAGATTTAGAAAAGCAAACCATTAAGACCCCTTTGGAGCCTGGTATTACGTATAGTGACGATCCGTTGCGCATGATGCGTGCCATCCGTTTTGCTTCACAGTTAAATTTTAAGATTGAAAATGCATCGCTAAACGCCATTACGCAACACAGTAAACGCATTAAAATTATAACCAAAGAACGTATTGTTACCGAATTGAATAAAATTCTGGAAAGCGCAAAACCATCCATCGGTTTTCTGTTATTAGAAAAAACGGGGCTTTTAGATTATATTATGCCAGAGCTTACTGCTTTAAAGGGCATTGATGAAGTAGAAGGCCAACGGCATAAAGATAACTTTTATCACACGCTGGAGGTGGTTGATAATATAGCAAAACACACCAATAACCTTTGGTTACGATGGGCCGCTCTATTACATGACATCGGTAAAGCGCCAACTAAAAAATTTAGTAAAAAAGTGGGCTGGACCTTTCACGGACATGAGTTCGAAGGCTCAAAAATGATATTCCACTTATTTAAAAGGCTTAAAATGCCATTGAATGATAAGATGAAATTCGTTCAGAAAATGGTGTTTATGAGTTCGCGTCCTATCATATTGGCTCAGGATATTGTAACAGATTCTGCCGTACGCCGTTTGGTTTTTGATGCAGGCGATTACGTCGATGATCTTATGACCCTTTGTGAAGCCGATATAACCACCAAAAACCCGAAAAAATTTAACAAGTATCATAATAACTTTAAGATTGTTAGAAAAAAGATTGTTGAAGTTGAAGAACGCGATCATGTTAGAAATTTTCAACCTCCAATTACCGGAGAAGAAATTATGAAAACATTTAACATGAAACCTTCCAGGGAAATTGGTATGATAAAAAACGTGATCAAGGAAGCCATTTTAGATGGTGACATTCCTAATGAATACCAGGCTGCCTATCAATTAATGCTTAAAGAAGGAGAACGACTAGGATTAAAAACCGTGGACTAAAATGATTAAAATTGTTAGAACAAATTCTAGTAATGAGGACTTTGTTACGTTAGTAGATCAGTTAAACAATTATTTAAAAGTAGTTGACGGTGATGATCATGAGTTCTACCATCAATTTAATGGCCTCGATACACTAAAATATGTGGTGATCGCTTATTTAAATGATACGCCTGTAGGCTGTGGTGCCTTCAAAAAATATACTGAAAAAGAAACCGAAGTGAAACGTATGTTCACCCTACCTGAAACCCGTGGAATGGGCATTGCTTCTAAAATTCTGAAAGAACTGGAAGTCTGGTCTAAGGAGTTAAATTATAAGGCATGTATCCTGGAAACTGGAAAAAGTCAGGTAGAAGCCGTTCAGTTTTATCAAAAGAATAAGTACACCGTAATCCCTAATTATGGGCAATATGAAGGGGTAACCAATAGCATCTGTTTTAGAAAAATGCTTTAGGACTATGAATAAAGACAACAAAAAAGTTATATATTGGTTATTTACAGGATGCCTACTCATTTTTATTATGGTGGTTGTTGGGGGTATTACAAGATTGACCCACTCTGGTTTATCCATATCTAACTATAAATTAATTTCGGGAACCATACCACCAACAAATGATGTTGAATGGCAAGCTGCTTTCGACCTCTATAAGCAATATCCCGAATATCAAAAACTAAACACCCATTTTACACTTCAAGATTTCAAAGACATCTATTTCTGGGAATGGTTGCACCGTGTAATAGGGAGATTAATTGGACTTGTATTTTTTATTCCTTTTGTATACTTCTTAATAAGAAAACAACTCACCAAAGCAACGATAAGAAAATCTATTGTTTTACTCGGTTTGGGAGCCTTTCAAGGGTTTCTGGGCTGGTATATGGTTAAAAGTGGTCTGGTAGATAATCCTGATGTGAGCCATTACAGACTGGCAGCACACCTCACAACCGCATTTGTAACATTCGCCTACACCTTTTGGGTTGCTCTGGATTTAATATTCCCTAATAAAAAAGCCATTAACAGAACCTTTAGAAATGTAGTTCGATGGGCCATGGCAATTTTATTAATTCAAATCATATATGGTGCTTTTGTAGCTGGTTTAGATGCCGGTTTTATTCATAACCATTGGCCCATGATGAGTGAAGGAAAGTTTATGCACGACACCGTTTATATTGAACAAGACCCACTATATAAAAACTTTATCGAAGGAAAAAGCGGTGTTCAATTTGTGCATAGACTATTGGCCTATGTTGTTGTGATATTCATTTTATTGATCTGGATAAAATCAAAAAAAATGAATCTAACAACCTATCAATCAAAAGGCATAACCATATTATTAATCATGGTTGGTATTCAGTTTTTACTCGGCGTATTTACCATAATATTACAAGTCCCCGTTTGGCTGGGTGTATGTCATCAAATAGGTGCATTCTTTTTGTTAAGTACCCTAACTTTTACCTTGCACCGTTTTTCAAAATAATTTAAAAAAAACCTACCTTTGTAGTACAATTTTTCCATTATGATCTATAGATTTAGAGTTATTTTAGACAATGATACTGAGGACGATATCTTTCGAGATTTAGAAATTCGCGAAACCGATACCCTCGAAGACTTACATAATATCATTACACAATCTTTTGCGTTTGATGGCTCCGAAATGGCATCCTTTTACTTAAGTGATGACCAATGGAATCAAGGGGAGGAAATTTCTCTTTTTGATCTAAGCGAAGACAATTCGGCTCGCTTAATGAACGAAACCGAAATATGTAGCGTGGTACACGAAGTACAACCTAAGCTAATCTATGTTTACGACTTTTTGAGCATGTGGACATTTTACGTTGAGCTGGCTGAAATTGTTGATGAAGCAGAAGGAACAGACTATCCTAATTTAATGTTTGTCCAAGGACAGGTTCCCGATGAAGCTCCCGATAAATTATTTGAAGCTGAACCTGGGGACAGCTTCAATGACAATGAAGATGAAGATAGTATGGACTTAGAAGACTATACCGATCTGGACTTTGATGAGAACTGGAACTAAACAATGTCAGTCGATGTATTATAAGCTGATAATCATCGTTTTAAAATGTTTTAATAAATAAATCTTGTCATTTTCGAACCCAATGTCATTTCGAGCATTGAGAAATCACATAACAGTGAGAATAAGCATAATGAGATGTCTCAATCGCGCCTCATTTCGACATGACAAACAATTGTTTTTTAGATAATTAATAGGTTTTTTTGAATATAATTTAAGTCGAAACTAACGCTAAATATCAATTCCAGTTACTTTAAATTTTCAAGACTCACATTTTCGTAATTTCGGGTTAAAAATTCCAATGAATGCTTAAGAATCTCCCCCATGTTCTTACTGCGTTTAAATTTTACATCCTGAGTATAATCAAAGATGGTCATCTTTAATGAATCGATATTTTCCTGTTTCGAGATGGTATCCAGACACATGCATTCCAATAACTTCTCGACTCTGCCCGGAAAACTTTTTAAACGCCTTACTAAAATAGAACGTTCTTCCGTCTTATATTGATCTATAGAAAGCTTCTGAATGCTAGAAGAAACAAGCTCTACCATTTTTAGATTCTCTTTAAAAAACTGAGGTCTATAAATATTAAACTTCCCTTCGTAGCTCTGCTGATCGAAGTCAATCGCTCTAATTTTATAAACCACATGATCAAAATCGTGTGTGGGTACAATAACATAATTGTAAGAGCGCATATCACCTAAAAGGCGAATCATACAACGCTCATTAAATTTCACAAATTCCTTGGCGATCTGTGCCTTTTCAGATTTATCACAATTGGGAAGCATATTTTTAACAAATTCATCCCCTGGGATTCCTGCGATATGTTCTTCAATTAGTGTGTTTTTATACACTAAGAAGTGGAGGTTATATGGCGATAGCATATGCTCTAGTTCCAACCCATAAACCCTTGAGGCATCTGCTATTTTCACATAAAAATAGGTGAAATTATCGTTTAAGATATTCCTAATTTTAATTCTAAAAGGTTTCGAGTTACCAAACGTACAATAATCAATGGCATCCACATTAAGAAACGGAATGGTTTGCTCATTTCCGTCGGAATGCAAAATGGTATAAACTTTTTTTAAAGATAAATCTATTTCCTCTCTTTCATATTCATTGTAATAAACACGTATCCATAATGTATCATTATCATCCTTATCGTAAACCGTGACCGACCCCTGAAAACGCAATAGATCATCATAAAAAATTGGTATTTTGATGTTCCTGTTATATTCGTAGAGATAATCGTGTAACTCTGGCGTTACAGGATATGACGGCTTCTTTTTAGATATCTTCAAATCTTGCATAACTCGTATAATTACTCAAATTTAAAATTTTTATTTAATAGCTGTGTAACAAAACATTCATACCATCGTCGTACCTTCACAAATCATTGCTATTTTAATTGGCATAAAAAATTAAAAAAATTTGGAGTCCATACTAACGATCAACAACCTCACAAAAAAATTTGGATACTTAACAGCAGTAAAAGATCTTTCGTTTACCATTAACAAAGGTAATGTTTATGGCATACTTGGCCCTAACGGAAGTGGAAAATCCACAACCCTGGGTATTGTTTTAAATGTTGTAAACAGGACATCCGGTAATTTCCATTGGTTCGATGGTAATACCAGTACACATAATGCGCTAAAAAAAGTAGGAGCCATTATTGAACGTCCAAACTTTTACCCTTATATGACTGCAACCCAAAACCTAAAACTGGTTTGTAAAATTAAAGGCGTAGCTTATAGTAAAATTGATGAAAAGCTAGAAGTTGTAGGGCTTTTAGAGCGAAAGGATAGTAAATTTAAAACCTATTCTTTAGGGATGAAACAACGTCTGGCCATAGCTTCTGCACTTTTAAACGATCCCGAAATTCTCATTTTAGATGAGCCTACCAATGGATTAGACCCTCAAGGAATTCATCAAATTAGAGAGATTATTAAAAAAATTGCATCAAAAGGGACAACCATTCTTTTGGCTTCGCACCTCTTAGATGAAGTCGAGAAAGTATGTAGTCATGTTGTCGTACTTCGAAAAGGTGTTAAACTATATTCGGGGCGCGTAGATGAAATGATTTCAAGTCACGGTTTTTTCGAATTAAAAACGAATAAGCGTGATGCGTTAATCGCGCTTCTAGAAAATAATACATCATTTAAAAAAATTAAGGAGGAAGACGGTTTAATAACGGCCTTTTTAAATGAACCCATGAGTTCTGAAGACTTTAATAAATACCTATTTGAAAAAGACATCATTCTAACCCATCTGGTACAACGTAAAGAGAGTCTCGAAGAACAATTTTTACAATTAACAGATAACAACTAACTCCTCCAAAACACATCTCATGTTACGACTTTTAAACTTAGAACTTCAAAAATTACTTCAAAATAAAACCAGTAAAATACTCATATTTGTTTCCTTTATTTTACCTTTTTTTGTAATCCTTCTTTCATCATTTAAGATCAATGTGTTTGGTTTTTTCACGCTAGAACTTGGAGAATTGGGGATTTTTAATTTCCCTATTATCTGGCACTTAACAACATTTTTTGCTTCTCAATTTAAGTTTTTCTTTGCGATCGTGGTCGTAAGTATGATTGGTAACGAGTACAGTAACAAAACGATAAAGCAAAATCTTATAGATGGACTGAGTAAAAAGGAGTTTATACTTTCTAAATTTTATACCATTGTTTTCTTTTCTTTAATATCTACTGTACTAATTAGTCTTATTTCTCTTTGCATCGGGCTTTATTATTCTAGTTATACAGAGGCTTCAATAATCTTTAGGGAAACAGAGTTTTTATTAGCTTATTGTATTAAGCTTATTGGCTTTTTTAGCTTATGTTTATTTTTTGGAATGCTGGTAAAGCGTTCTGCTTTTGCCCTGGCGTTCCTGTTCATTTTATTCATTTTAGAATGGATCATATTCGGATTAATATCATGGGAAACAGACACTAATATAGCAGGGGAAATTCACAATTTCTTCCCTTTACAATCCATGTACAAACTAATCGATCAGCCTTTTCAAAGGATTGCCATGTCTAAATTCCCAAATAAAACAGAATTGGTTTACGATTATGGGGTGCATTGGTACGAAATGTTCATTGTTTTAGGTTGGACAGCATTATTTGTGTTTTTATCGTATAGATTATTAAAAAAGAGAGATTTATGATATATTTGGTAGTCTAGCTACCGAATATTTTATGAGAAAAATCGCCACTTTAATCTTATGCTTTATTGTAAGTCATTGCGCTTTTTCTCAAAAAGAAGCAGCCAACTGGTATTTTGGTTTTAATGCTGGCATTCGCTTTAACGATAATGGAACAGTTACCGAGTTAACAGATGGACAACTAAAAACCATCGAAGGCTGTACTACGATCTCTGATGCCAATGGAAACTTGTTGTTTTATACAGACGGTATAACCATTTGGGATCGATCGCATAAGGTGATGCCTAATGCGAATGTAGGATCAGGCGGTTTATATGGAAACCCTTCAAGCTCCCAATCTGCCATTGTAATTCCCAAACCCAAAGACCCTAATATCTATTACATCTTTACCGTGGATACTTTTGGAGAGGATTTAGACAGAGGGTTTAATTACTCTGTTATAGACATGACATTGAATGGTGGGTTTGGCGATGTCACGATTAAAAACAGAAACTTACTGTCCAAAAGCTCTGAAAAAATTAGTGCTGTTGTAAAAGATTGTAAGTCACAATCCCTTTGGGTAATTACTTTAGGACCAGAAGTAGGACTTTTAAAAGACCCCATAATATACAACACCTTTTATGCATACGAAATCACAGAAACCGGAATAAAAACAACCCCAGTGACCTCGTCATTTACAGGACTAGACATCCAAGACGCCAGAGGGTATCTAAAACTTTCCTCTGATGGTACGAAACTAGCCTGTGCCAATGCGGTTTCTGGTTTATACCTCTACGACTTTGACACCAATACCGGAACAGTTAGTAATCAAAAAGAAATTGTAATTAATTTTTCTCCAATAAATAGGCCTCAATCCTCTTATGGCGTTGAATTCTCTCAAAATGGAGATATTCTATACGTTTCAACTTTTTTTAACCCTAATGAAGAACAATTTAACGATCCAAACGTACAACACAGTGCGCTTTTACAATATGATCTAACCGCTACCAACATCAGTCTTAGTGAGGTTGTTGTGGATAATAGACGTATGTTTAGAGGTGCTCTACAACTGGGAATTGACGGTAAAATTTACAGGGCTATGAGTACAACGTACCTTGAAGGGACGCCTTATTTATCCGTTATAAATAACCCAAACGTTTTAGGCCCGGGATGTAATTACCAAAATAATGCCATTAGATTAACTAATAACTCAAGACAAGGCCTACCTCCCTTTATCGCTTCTTTCTTTGCTGAAAAGATAGATATTATAGGTAATAACGCCGCATCAAACAGACTGGATTTATGCGATGGTGACACCTATACATTAAGAGCTATTGATGCTCCCGGAGCCCTTTACTCATGGTATCTGGATGGAAACCTGCTCCCCGAAACGGATTTCGATTTAGACATTTCTTCTCCTGGGTCCTACCGTGTTTTTGTAGATTTAAATACCGGAGATTGTGGTGAAACATTCGAAGGCATAGCCACCATTGTTTACAATACCAATCCAATTGCAAACGATGCAGAGCTCGTCCAATGCGACGAAGATGGTATTTTGGGTGGTTTTACCAGATTTGATCTAACACAGGCAAATAACGACTTAACTGGTGGAGTCCCGGAGTTATCAACTAAATTCTTCTCAGATAGTGGCAGAACCAATAAAATCCCCGACAGCAGCAACTATGCCTACAATGCAGATGCTCCCTCCCCGATCTATGTCGAGGTTTATAATGTAAATACGAACTGTTATGATACGTCCGTATTAACACTAAGCCTAAGTTTAGAAAACATCGCCCCTTATGTCTATCGGGGTTGTGATGAAATAGGTTCAGAAGATGGGATTAACACCTTTAACCTGGAAGACATAACAACTAACATAAAGGCTATTAATAGTTTTAATTACCCAATAACCTACTACGGCTCTTATGAAGATGCCCTTCTTGAAAAAAATGCCCTGGAGACATCACATACCAACGACAATAGTCCTTATCGTCAAATCATATATGCTCGTGTAGAAAACGCCAATACCTGTTTCGGTATTATTGAAGTCACTCTTATTGTTAATGAATTACCAGATATAAGTACTCAGGGCTTAATATTTAATTATTGCCTAAACACGTTTCCAGAAACGATTAATATCAATCCGGGTATAAGTAATGATGTGTCTTCAAACTACACCTACAGTTGGTCTACCGGTGACCATACTTACACTATTCAAATAAATGAAGCCAAAGACTATACAGTAACCATTACAAATACCAATGGATGCTCTAAAGAAAAAGTAATTAAAGTAGAACCTTCTAATATCGCAACAATACAAGAAGTAAAAATTAAAGATGTCTCTTCAAACAATACTATTACCGTTATTGTAAGCGGTGAGGGGGACTATGAATATAGATTGCTAAATGAAAATAATGAAGTGATTGCAGACTACCAGAAAAGTCATATCTTTGACAACGTATTTCCCGGAATTTACCATATCAATGTTAAGGATATAAAAAATGATTGTGGAACGCGTTCTGCTAAGGCATATGTTATTGGTTTTCCCAGGTTCTTTACTCCAAATAATGATGGAATAAATGATACCTGGCAGATTTACGGGATTTCAAATGAACATCAACCCCATACCAAAATTCGTATTTTTAACCGATATGGTAAACTGGTCAAGCAAATAGACCCCATAGGCAAAGGCTGGGACGGTACCATTAATGGTGATAAATTACCAGTTGACGATTATTGGTTTGTTGTTAAATTGCAAGACGGAAGCGTCTTTAAAGATCATTTTACCCTAAAATATTAACCTATTGAACCTACGAATAAAGTTCCTTTTTACAACCATTTTGGTATGTTGGGGATATACAATGTCCTCACAAGAACCAACAGACTGTATCAACTCGGTTATTGTTTGTGGCAATTCCGAAATCACATTCGATGTTAATGGTGTTGGTACGCAAGAATTAAATGCTTTCAATAGTTGTGGTGGTCAAGAAAACAATAGCATTTGGTTAAAAGTAACTATCGTTGAAGGCGGCTCGCTTGGTTTTACATTAAGGCCAAATAGTTCTGATCTTAATGAAGATTTCGATTTTTTTGTTTTCGGTCCCAATGTATCCTGTTCAAATATAGGCCATACCATAAGGTGTTCAACGACTAACCCAATAGCGTCTGGACAAACCAATAATTTAACTGGGATGAACAGTTCTTCCTTAGACACTTCCGAAGGCCCCGGGCCATTTGGTAATGGTTTTGTAAAATCTTTAGATACAAATGCTGGCGAAACCTATTTCCTGGTTATAGATCGCCCCATTGGTAATAGTCCATTTAGTCTGGAATGGACGGGAACGGCAAAATTCTCGGAGCCACCGCTCAACCAGTCCTTAAGCACCGGTACGCCATTAGATTTTGAGCAATGTGATATTGTAGCACCTTTCAATAATGGTTCCACACCCTTTATGTTATCCGATAATACGCCGCGTATTTTGGGTAGCCAAACCGATGTTACCATTACCTACCATCTATCTGCCAGTGATGCTAACATAGGCATTAACACATTAACAAGTCCTTATGCAAATATTAGGAACCCTCAAAGGATTTATGCACGAATTACGGATAATAACACCAAATGCTTTGAACTTACAGATTTTACTTTAAACGTAAATTCAGGACCGGATTTCACACCTCCTTCAGATTTTGAACGCTGCGATAACGCTAATGATGGGGATGATCAAAATGGTCAGGTCAATTTTAATTTGACCTCGAAAAACGACGAAATTTTAAACGGTCAAAACCCTGCAGATTTCAACATCACCTATTATACATCTCAGACAAATGCAGAAACAAAAACCAATCCACTTCCCAATTTATATTATAATGCAACGGCCTATAGCGAACAGGTTTTTGTTAGAATAGAAGATGTTGTAAATCCGGAATGTAAAAGTGTGACGCCCTTAAACCTAGTTGTTTCCCCTAAACCCGATGCTTTTAATCATAGCATTCTACAATGTGATGAGGATGGCAGCTTAGATGGTTTAACAGTATTCAATCTTAATGAAGCCAATGCTGACCTAACGGGAGGCATCCCAGATCGGAGTACCAAATTCTATTCTAACCCGGCAAGATCTAATGAAATTGATGCCCATTCATACCATAATACTTCAAATCCGCAAACCATTTATGTAGACGTTATAAATGATGACACCGGATGTATTAATCAATGCGAATTAACACTTCGGGTAAGTACAACAGGTTCTAATGATACCTCACTACCCGCCGTTTGCGACGATGATGGTGTTGAAGACGGATTTCATAGTTTTAATCTACGTGATGCCGATGCGGCCATTTTAACTGGACTTCCCTCTGGATTAACCGTTTTCTATTACGAAACTTATAATGACGCGCTTCTGGAACAACGCGTGTTGGAAGATTCTTTTACCAATACCGTACAGTATTCACAAACCATATTTGCCCGAGTTGAAAACGCCAATGATTGCTATGGTATAAGTGAAGTAACACTTACGGTTCGCGAATTACCACCTATAGATGCAGAAGCTCTAACCTATTATTGTTTAAATACATTTCCCGAAACAATAACTCTAAGCCCAGAAATATATAATGATTCGCCTTCCAATTACACCTATAGCTGGTCTACCGGAGCACATACCTATAACATCCAAATAAACGAACCAAATACCTATAACGTTACCGTTACAAACACCTATGGATGCTATAAAAACAAAGTTATAACTGTAGCCCCGTCCAACATTGCAACCCTAAAAATAGAAACAGACCAAACGACTCCTAATAACGTTATTACCGTTTTCGCAACAGGAGAAGGCTCCTATGAATACAGGTTATTGAATGAAAACAATGTAGTTGTCGCGCCTTATCAGGAAAGTCATATTTTTGAAAATGTCTATCCAGGTATTTATAATGTCACAGTGAAGGACGTAAAAAATGACTGCGGTACGGCAACTGCCAAAGCTTATATTATTGGTTTTCCCAGGTTTTTCACGCCCAATAATGACGGCATAAATGATACCTGGCAGATTCAAGGCATTTCAAGTGTTTTTCAACCTCATACGACCATTCGCATATTTAATCGATATGGGCAGTTAATTAAACAAATAAGTCCTCTTGGAAAAGGCTGGAATGGTACTGTTAATGGTGAAAAATTACCAGTAGACGATTACTGGTTTTCGGTCAAATTACAAGACGGAACCCTCTTCAAAAGTCATTTTAGTTTAAAATATTAAATCTGTAATTACCTACTTGATTTGTAGGCAATAAAGACTAAAATATTCCCTTCTACACCCAAAAAAGACCATAAAACTAATTAAAATGCGTTTCATTGTTTTTTTTTGCCGGAAATAACAAAAATATCTACTTTTCAATCATAATTGCCCCCTGTTTATATAAATAATTTTACAACAATTAAAAAATAAAACCCACGGGCAATGAAATCTAATTCCTACATATTATTTTTTCTGATATGTGCTAGCAATTTGATGTTTTCACAACAAATAACGGTAGATAGCAGCGTTGGTTTAACACAGCTTATAGAAGATAATTTGGTAGACGGTTGTGTCGATATTTCTAACATTACCTCTGCTGTTAACGGGAATGCCCACGGACTGCCAAGTTATGGTTATTTTGAGCGTGCAAGCTCAAATTTCCCTTTCGAAAATGGTATCATGTTATCTACCGGTAGCGCGGCATCCGGAGGAAACGGACTCATTACCCCAACGCTTAGCGAAAGCTCGACAACCTGGGGAACAGATCCCGATTTAGAAACCGCTCTAGGTATTACCAATACACTTAATGCTACATCTATAGAATTTGATATCGTATCCATATCCAATCAAATACAATTTAATTACCTTTTTGCTTCAGAAGATTACAATGGTATCAACCCTTGTTTGGTTTCAGATGGATTTGTTTTTTTAATTAGAGAAGCAAGTAGTACGGGGCCCTATCAAAACATTGCCTTGGTACCTGGAACATCATCACCGGTAAACACCAATACAATTCGTCCAAATTTATTACCGGCCTGTGCCCCTCAAAACGAGCAGTTTTTTGATGGATATAATATAGGAGACACCAATTATGTTGGGCGTACAAACGTACTTACGGCTTCTACAACTATAACACCCAATGTTCAATATCATGTTAAGATCATTATTGCCGACCAAAATGATGGTACTTTCGATTCGGCAGTATTCATTGAAGGTGATAGTTTTACAATTCTTGACCTTGGAGACGATATCTCTACCTGTGGAAGCTCCGTCGTTTTAGATGCAGATATCCAAAACCCTTTGGCTACTTACAACTGGTATTTGAATAACAATCCATTACCCGGTGCCATAAACCCTACATATACCGCCATACAGAATGGTACCTATAGAGTCGAAGTTAGTGTATCTCTAAATGGATCTAATTGTGTTGAAGAAGATGAGATTAATGTGACTTTGAATACAGAAGAGCCTATCACCCCTATAACAGATTATGAGTTATGCGATGACTTAAGCGGCAATGGTATAGAAACCTTCGACTTAACAACAAAAGATGCAGAACTACATACCAACATTGCAAACATCCCTTTTACAACATATACATTTTCATATCACCCGTCTGATGCAGATGCCAGAGCCGATACTAACGAAATCACGGGGCCTATTTCCAACACCATAAACCCGCAACCCATTTTTGTTAGAATAGATGACCTGGATAGTAATTGTTTTGCTTACACCACTTTTAATTTGATTGTAAACCCGGTTCCAAACATAACTGCTCCAACTCATTTGGAGGTATGTGATGAAGATGATTCTCCTGATGGTTTTGCTATTATAGATTTAACACAAAAGGATGCTGAAATTACGGGTGGACAAAGCAATTTAATTGTATCCTACCATTCTAATCAGGCAGATGCCAATTCGGGCAACAACCCAATCCCCTCCCCGTATGTAAATGCAAATACACCTACTGAGACCGTTTATATTCGCGTTATAAATTCACTAACGGGTTGCGTAAATACATCTGAAACGTTAACGGTTGATATTACAGTAAGCCCTATTCTTGTAAATCGTGATACCCAATATATCGATGCTTGTGAAACGGATATGGATGGTACAGCCAATTTTGATCTCACCCAGGTGCTTGGAGATATTATAGGAGGACTAACTGGTGTGACGGCGACCTACCATGTGAGTTTAGACGATGCAAATGCCGGTATCAACCCTATTGGTACACCAACAAACTATCAAAATACAAATCCCGAAGAACAAACTATTTATGTAAGAATAGAAGATGATACTACAGGATGTGCTTCCGTAGTATCTTTAGAAATCCATACAAACTTATTGCTCACAGGAACCAATTTAGGCGATTTTGCCCTATGTGATAATAACGATGTAGAGAATGACACCCTGGAATTTCACTTACCATCCATTGAAACTCATATTTCGGATGATTTACCAAACCCAGTAACTGTAAACTTTTATGAGACCGAAAATGATAGAGATAATGGGATGGCACTTTCTAAAGGTGTATTATATCCCGCCACAAGCCCTACTATTTTGTACCTTAGTATGGATGATGGGAATTGTAGTCAGGATGCAGAAATAACACTGCTGATAAACCCGGTACTATTATTTTCTTCGGCAGATCCTATTCCTTATTGTGATACAGATGATGATGGTTTTGTCGATATTGAATTACACACTCTGGACGATATGGTAACCAACAATAACTCTAATTTCTCGGTGACTTATTTCCCCACACAATTTGATGCAGATAATAACCCACAAAATCAGTTGCCTGATCCCTTTAGAAATACCAATCCCATTGAAACTGTTTTTGCCAGAATCACCAATAACGATACCCGTTGTTCGACGACCAACTCCTTTGACATAGAGATTTTAACAGCTCCGGCAGCAACACCTCCAAGTCCGTTTCTTATTTGCGATACTGACGATGATGGGTTTTCCGTTATAAACTTAGAAGATAAAATACCTGAAATAGTAGCTAGTACAACCGGATTAGATATTGAGTTTTTTAGGTCTTTCGATGATGCCGATACATCTACAAACCCGATTTCGGCAAGCGAAAGAATCGCTTTTAATGCTACTACGCAAATCATTTATATAAGAGTAGAAAGCAACATCTCAACAACAGGTTGCTATAATATTGTTGAGCAGCAAGTTATTGTAAATACACGTCCAAACATTCCAGAAATTAGTAATTTTCAAATTTGTCAGACCGGAGGTGGTAGCACTGCAAATTTTCTATTATCTGAAAAGGATGCTGAAATTTTAAATGGTCAAACCGGTAAAGAGGTCTACTATTTTGAAGATGCTGCATTTACTGTACCCATTGATAAAACGATAAATTATCCGAATACATCAAGTCCGCAAACAATCTATGTTCGTGTAGAAAATATCACAGACGCCACCTGTTCTGCAACGGCTTCATTCATTATACAGGTATCTCCAGACCCTGTATATAATATGCCCACCCCTTATTTAAGATGCGACGATATCAGTAATGATGGTGTAGATACTTTTGATTTAAATGAAAAGGTTCAGGAGATTCGCGGCCCTAATCCTCCGGAACCTCTCAATATTACATTTCACCTGATACGAGCCGACGCAGAAAATAATAGAAATCCGTTACCTTTAAGTTATACCAATGTTAGAAATCCACAAACACTATACGCCAGGATAGAAAGTGATGACTCCCTTTGCTATGTGGTCGAAGAAGTCGGTATTAATATTCTTGCAGCTCCAGATGTTACTTCTCCTCCTCCATTAATACGCTGTGATGAAGATTACAATGGCAGCACATTATTCGATTTAACCACTGCAGATTTCGAGATTCTAGATCGAATTCAAACAAATTTGATTGTGAATTATTTTGAAAATCTAAGCGATATCAATCTTAATGACGGATTGGATAACACCAATGAAATTCCAACGCCCACAAGTTTTAACTCCGCAGCTCAAACTGTTTATATTAAAGTAGCTAATACGTTAACCAGTTGTTTTACTGTGGTCGAACTGGAATTAGAAGTAAACATTCCTCCAGCAATAAATAATCTAACTGTAGTTCCTATTTGTGATAACGATACGGATACCTTCGATTTATCTGCTGTAGATACTATGATTGTTAACGACACCAGCCTGGTTAATATCTCTTATCATAGCTCACAAGGTGATGCCGAGACAAATATGGCGCCTTTAAGCAACATATTCACTTATACCGCTAGTAGCCATACCTTATTTATAAGGGTCGAGGATATTATAACAAGGTGCTTTGTAACGCCTTCTTTTGATTTACAAATAAACCCAAACCCAATAGCCCATACAACACCGGGTCTTGTGACCTGTGATGATGACTTTATTGATGGTTTTGAATTCGACTTACCCGCATTAACGGCTAATACTATTTTAGGGCCTCAAAACCCTGTCAATTTTACGATCACCTATTATACAGATGCCATGAGTGCTGAAGCAGGTACAAATGCCATTGGCAACAATTATGAAGCTTTTGATGGAGACATTATCTATGCGCGCATCGAAAATAATACCACAGGATGTTTCGATACTACCGAGTTTTCTGTGAGAATAAACCCTTTACCAGTTATTCCAATTAATAATATAGTTCCTTTATGCGTCGACGAAAATGATATCCCTATTCCTCTTGTGATTAGTGCCGATACAGGTGCTCCAAACGACACTTATTTATGGTCTACGGGAGCGACATCTTCAGAGATAATGTTAAGTAATGTAAGTGAGATAGGAAACTATTGGGTAACCGTTACAAGGCCTTATGTTATAGGTGGTGATTGTGCTTACACCCATAATTTTTCAGTTATAGAATCAGAATCTGCCATTATAAATTTGACACCAACGGTTGATTTCTCAGACCCAAATAGTATCACAGTTTTAATAGACTCCGACAGAATAGGAAACTATGTCTACATACTCGATGATGGTGAAGAACAAACATCCAATATCTTCGATAATGTATCCTTTGGGTGGCATGCCGTAACCGTTAGAGACCTCAATGGCTGTCTAGATGTCACACAAAGAGTCATGGTTTTTGATGTACCAAAGTTCTTCACCCCCAATAACGATACGGTATACGACACCTGGCATATTATAGGCATTGAGCAACTACCGGGAACCGTTATAAATATCTATAACCGATATGGTAAGCTCATTAAAACCTTAGCTCATACGTCTATAGGATGGGATGGGACCTATAATGGACAAAACATGCCTTCTGATGACTACTGGTTTTCGGCCGATGTCGTTCAGGAAGGACATGCATTCAATTTAAAAGGCCACTTTACATTAAAACGATAACTTTTAATATCCTTAACACATAGAGAATAACGGCTAAATTGATACACTTGTCGTATGACCAAAAGGGCCAAAATGTGTAATAATTCCATATGGTGATGAACCATAAGCACCTTCATAATAATCTACTGTAACAAACCAGGCATCACCTTTTGTATCAAAACCTAAATGAAACTGATAGGTATCCCCAAATGTTCCCTCATATTCTGAATAGAAAAACTTGCCTTTGTTTTTTACAACAAAATTTATTAATGTAGGTGCATTTGCACTTAAACTTTTTTTATAAAGGCTGTTATTCTTGGCCGGTTTAAAATTCCCATGATAAGTAATATTATGCTTTACGCTTAATTGTCTCTTAATTAAATTGGGTAAAACAGGTGGTATACGTCTTTGATAATTATATGACGCTGAAGACATCACAGGCGTAGAATGGCTTCTGTTTTTTCTTCCTGATGTATTGTTCTTTTTCTTTTTCTTGTTATTTTTTTTCCCCTTTATCAATTTCAGTTTTGCATCTATATCTACATCATTTTCATTAATAAATTCGAGTTCGTCTGCTAATACAAGTACTACCACTTCCCTATTATCAAATAACACCCAATATCCATTGTGATCAGGCTTTATAATAGTTCCTTTATGTGCATGGTCTTCTACTCTTTTACCTTTAAATTCTGGTTTATTCTTTTTAATACGTTGAATAGGAAAAATGGCAGACCGACGACTTACAGATTTCAAATTCTCAGTGGTTTGCTGTACCGAATATTGCATCGCCTTAGCCCCCATACGATCAGCTTCATGCTCTAATCCCTTGTCATCATTAATAGCTATCTTCTTTTTTAATTGCCTGGTAGGTTGGACTCTTCCCTGTTTTTGTTGTACGACATGCCAGGCTTCGTGTGGCACATGTTTTTCTTGCCCCGGCGCAACATGAATGTGATCCCCCTGTGCATACGCTTGTGCTTGTAATTGTGCTGGTTTGGCAGAATTGTAATGCACTCGCGTATTGCTCATATCTATCCCCGACAATTGCTCAATACCTGATTTTAATTGATCGGGAAGCCCGGTCTGATTTTTCTTTTTTTGAACGGGACTTGAGGTATAATCCATAGGTGCATTGGCCTGTAATTGTAAATATGCGGTTGTATCATTTTGTGGAGATTGTTTTATTACCCTCTGTAATTGATGTACTTTTTGTAAATGATCACTTTGTTGTATCATTTTTACCTTAGACTGCAGGCTTTCAGACTCTATGCGATCATCTTTAAAACTTGTCTGTTGGATAATAGGACGTTTCTCCTGATAACCAGGGTTGCTATTTTCGATTTTATTTTTTCGTGATATTAAATATATAATAGGTTATAAAAGCTCATTTAAATATACGAAAATTATGATATCCCTGCTCGTTCCTGTTCGGATGACATTCCTACTTCTTATAACCCCTTGATTCACTGGCTTAAAACACAATACAAACTCAAGTTAACGTAGATTTTTTAACAAAATATTCATGTCATCATCGTCATTTAAAAGGAGAAATGGTAAACATGTTTTTAAAGGGCGATAGAAAACTTTCAGGTATTTCACTTTAAAACGATAGCATACATATTTTGCTTAATTTTGTAACATGCAATTTAAAATTGAATCTGAATTTAGCCCAACAGGAGATCAGCCCGAAGCCATAAAACAACTGGTTGATGGTGTGCGCTCCAATGAAAAATATCAAACACTACTTGGTGTAACGGGGTCGGGAAAAACCTTCACCGTTGCTAACGTTGTTCAGGAAATCCAACGCCCTACTTTGGTTTTGGCTCATAACAAAACATTGGCAGCCCAGTTGTACTCTGAGTTTAAACAGTTTTTTCCAAATAATGCAGTTGAGTATTTCGTGTCTTACTACGATTATTATCAACCTGAAGCCTATATTCCTGTATCTGGAGTTTATATAGAAAAAGATCTGTCCATAAACGAAGAAATTGAAAAGATGCGTCTAAGTGCCACATCTTCCCTCCTTTCTGGTCGTAGAGATGTCCTTGTAATTGCATCGGTGTCCTGTATTTATGGTATTGGGAACCCTATTGAGTTTCAAAAGAATGTGGTTAGGTTAAAACGTGATCAGATCATTTCCAGAACCAAACTATTGCATAATCTGGTACAAAGTTTATATTCCAGAACCGAAGATGAATTCAAACATGGAAACTTCCGAATAAAAGGTGACACCGTTGATATCTTCCCAAGTTATGCCGATGATGCCTTCAGAATTCACTTTTTTGGTGATGAGATTGAAGATATTGAATCGTTCAACGTGCAAACAAACGAAATACTTGAAAAATACGATCAGCTTAATATTTACCCGGCAAACATGTTCGTGACATCTCCTGATGTTTTACAGAACGCTATTAAGGATATTCAGGACGATTTAGTCAAACAACATGACTATTTTAAAGATATAGGAAAGCATTTAGAGGCCAAACGCCTTAAGGAACGTACGGAATTTGACCTGGAAATGATTCGGGAATTGGGGTATTGCTCGGGTATAGAAAATTATTCGCGTTATTTAGACGGACGAATGCCTGGTACCCGCCCATTCTGCTTGTTAGATTATTTCCCAGATGATTATTTAATGGTTGTAGATGAGAGTCATGTCACCATCTCTCAGGTACATGCCATGTATGGTGGTGATAGAAGTAGAAAAGAAAATTTGGTGGAATACGGTTTTAGACTGCCAGCGGCTATGGACAACCGTCCCTTAAAATTTGAAGAGTTTGAAGCCATTCAAAATCAGGTCATTTATGTAAGTGCCACACCTGCGGATTACGAGCTCGAAAAAACAGATGGTATTTATGTTGAACAGGTTATTCGTCCAACCGGATTGTTAGACCCAATCATAGAAATTAGACCAAGTTTAAATCAAATTGATGATTTAATAGAAGAAATACAACTACGTGTTGAGAAGGATGAACGAGTGTTGGTTACCACACTTACCAAACGAATGGCCGAAGAGCTCACAAAATATCTGGATCGAATCCAGATACGGTGTCGTTACATCCACAGCGACGTAGATACCTTAGAACGTGTTGAAATCATGCAGAACCTTCGTAAGGGTTTGTTTGATGTCTTGGTTGGTGTAAACCTTTTAAGAGAGGGGCTGGATTTACCAGAAGTATCGCTTGTTGCCATTCTAGATGCTGATAAAGAAGGTTTTTTACGTTCAACACGATCGCTCACCCAAACCGTGGGTCGTGCCGCAAGAAACTTAAATGGTAAAGCTATTATGTACGCCGACAAAGTCACCAATAGCATGCAAAAAACTATTGATGAAACGAATTACAGACGTGAAAAACAAATAGCTTACAATACCAAAAATAATGTCACTCCTAAAGCCCTTAATAAAAGTTTAGACAACGCATTATCCAAAAACTCGGTTAGTACATATCATTACGAGTTGGAAGCTCTAAAAGCTGCCGAACCCGAAAGTGAATACCTATCCAAACCGGAATTGGAAAAGAAAATACGTGAAAAACGTAAATTAATGGAAGAAGCCGCAAAAGCTTTAGATTTTATTGTGGCTGCAAAACTGCGTGACGAAATAAAAATATATCAGGATAAACTAGAAAAGCTAAAAGTATAAACCTTTAGCTTTTCTATAACCTCGCGAGGTCTCTAATTAAAACACATTATGAATTAACACTACTTAGCAGATTGTTATTAATTGTATTGCGTTTTAAAAATGTCAATCAACACATCGGGCGGCACTATTTTGTTTGGAAAACTTTCCATTAAATATAGTACCTTAGTAATGGACTCATGGCTTAAACCCATTCTTAAGCCAAAATTATATAACTTTGTAGCTCCTGAAGAATTATCTTCATTTTCCTGATCTATATTCATTAATAATACTAATCTATGAAATTGTACAATTCTCTCACTATGCGTCTTTAAATGCGTATATGTAACCGGGTGTTCTATTAAATAGTCAAAATCCTCTCGTGTTATTTCGAGTTGTTTTGCTACACCTAATAAGAAATTATACTCTATTTCTTTTATGTCTTTATCATATTTTGCAAATGCTATCATTTCAGATAAAAGACTCAATTTTTCGACTCTATTAATCATGTCTCTCGGGATTAATTAATTACAATATAAAGGTACGCACAACAATACTTTAATAATCGTGTATATAATGTAACTTATCGAAAAACAAGAGGTATTTGGTCGTAACTTTTCTTTATTTCATCAATAATCGTTTTTTTTTATCCAAAAAAATTGCATTTCATCATTCTTAGATAATTTTCACCCTAAAAAGACACAAAACACAATAAACTGATTATCAACAGTTTAAAATTGAAAAAATCATATTTTACTTACATTTATAAAAACTAATATTCCAGGTCCTTTTTCGAAAATGAAGAAAACGCTAAAAATATATTCCCAGTTAAAAAAAATTGACGATTTTGCACGTTTAAAGGTGTAGACATTTAGCTTATGACAAATAATGATGTTTTAAAAAAATTACGAGTTGCTTTAAAGCTTCGAGATGATGAAATCGTTAGCATTTTAAGTCTTGTTGATTTTAGAATTTCTAAAAGTGAACTGGGTGCATTTTTTAGAAGAGAAGATCACCCAAAATATATGGAATGCGGTGATCAAATTCTACGTAATTTTTTAAATGGGCTTGTCATTCACCTTCGCGGCCCCATGCCAGAAAAAAAAACAGATTCTAAAACTGCCGGGCCTTCAAACTCCAAAAACAAACCTTCAAATTCTAAAAAAGGAAATAGTAACTAGCAGTCTCCAAAATTCAATTAATATATAATCTATAAAATAGAGGCTGTCTAAAAAATTTAGACAACCTCCTTCTCTCTTCTTAAAATTATATCACCGCTATCCTACCCTATGGTCTCGGACGAGTTGGCACCTGCCATAAAACAGTTACAGGAGCTACTTCATTACAATAAGAGCTCGCGTAAACTATTTTAGTCCCCTGGAAAGGTAGTCTAATAGTACAAAATAGACCACCAATATTAGGCTGACACGAATTACTTGAAATCGGATGAGTCTCACGACATTGACCTTCGCTATTAACATAGTATCCGGTATAAAGTGTCACATCTTCTGCTACATCCTTTTCGGCAGAGGCAAAGGCTAAAGAAGCTGCAATAGCAAGCATTAGCGCACAAGCCGGTAGTATGGCTTTTAAAAAATTTCGTTTCATAACATAAGTATTTAAAATTTACGGCCTACTCTGTTTACAGGTTTTCGGCCTTAGCCCTGACTATAGTTTTGTTGACCGAGGTTTTGGGGTTGGTTTTTTTATTTCACCTGTCATGTTTGTGGATTTGGGTTGTATATTTGTCGAGATTATCTTTGTTTGGTTATTTTTTTTAAAATGTTTGTCCAACTGATAAACGACTATATGATTACCAATAAGTCCGAAAAACCTATCATGAACCACTCGAAATTCTCTCAGTTTGTTTTTATCTACATCTTCAACATAAAAACTAAATAAGTAACTATTCTTGTCCATATTGTACACATCGACCACCGAAGATATTTTCCATAGCATTAAAGACTCCTTTCTTCCCAGTAATACAGAGTTCACAAAAAGGTAATTTCCAGAGGTAGCACTATACTTATTTACCATTAATGCTGGTGCCGATAGTTTTTGTTGATTTTTAGACGCTATGGTTCCTACTTCTATTTGGGCCTTACTTATAGTATCTAAGGTTTTACCTAACTGTTTTAATTGTAAACTATCGTTGGCAACTATATATTGGTTGCGATAATGGTAGGTGTATACAAGCTGTTGTCGCTGTCTGTTATATTGAAGCGTCCCGTCTACATCAAAAATACCATCAACCTGTTTTTGTAAAAGATCGTAGGAAAGTGTTATGCTTGCAGAATCGGATAAATGCAGGCTACCCAAAGTAAACTCATTGGTCTTACTACTAATGGTTCGCACCACCATAGTCGAGGAATCCATAGGTTCTCCATTCGAAAAGAAAAGTGGTTCGTCTAATTTGGAATATCCTTTCCAATCACTGGTTTTTCCTCTAAAGATGTATGGAATGGTTCCATCACTTAAAAAAAAATAAGGCGGTATCACACTAATCCTTGGAGACCGAAGTGGTATACTATCTCGATCAATGGATAATCGAATATCTTTTTTATTTTGAAATGAAGAATCCAGAACCGCAAGGTCTACGGGAGATCCCGAATATCCCAAATAAATATGTTCTTCATCGACTCCAGAAATATAAGATCTGTTATGCCCCAGATCGAATTCATGAATTTTCTTCGGGGCATAATAGAGAAATTCTCGTTTGAAACTATGATCTCGCTTAAGTTCTGTTCTGGAAAAGATGAACAAAAGGGTCATAAACCCTATACTACCAGCAGTACAGAGAACGAGGGAAATGTAAAGCTTTTTTGGAGACATAAAGTAGGTTTTATGTAGTTCATATAAGTGCTCGTATCACCAAATAATGATTAAAGGGAAGGCAATCTGATTTTGAAAGTTCGTTATGTAGATCATAGTTGTTATACGTATTAGTAATTGCAATGGATAGTAAATTCATAAAAAGAGTTGTAGGTTATGGGATTGTTTAAGGCTTGAAATTTATGTACATACATTTAGACATAAAAAGAATGACATTTAGACTTTAACTTGAAATCTATTCCTTTTATATGTCTGTACAAATATGGGTGATAAAAATTATATTTTAAGAAGACTTTCTTCTCTTAGAAGGATTATCGAAAAAAGAATTTTTTTTTGAATATCTGTATTATTCTATAATGCTATTTTTGTCATCAGAATGGAGAGAAACGACATGGAGAATCCATTATAACCTGTGAGATTCCCTTCCTGTCAATGGGCAAAGCTTCCTTTGTTCGAATGACAAAATCATTGTATGTTCTGGCTTATACTAAATTAGGGGTATTCATATAGCATTTTATTCAGAAGCGCTTGGATACAAGAATAACTTAAATTTAGGAACTCGTATAAACAGGACATCAGGGCATACGATCCATAATATCACAACACGCCTAAAACAAAAATCTCCACAAGTTATTAACTCATGGAGATTTTAATAAACTCAATGTTATATAACTAACAACAATGTTTCTCTTAGATATATTCTAAGCTAAAACTTGCTGTACTTTATCTGCGGCTTCTTGAAATTGCGTGGCACTCAATACATCTAACCCAGAATTGTCTATTAATTCTTTAGCAATATCTGCATTAGTTCCCTGTAAACGTACAATAATAGGTACATTAATAGTTCCCATATTTTTATAAGCATCGATAACACCTTGTGCTACACGATCACAACGTACAATACCACCAAAAATATTAATTAAAATAGCCTTTACAGCGGGGTCTTTCAATATAATTTTAAAAGCTGCTTCTACACGAGCAGCATCAGCGGTACCACCAACATCAAGGAAGTTTGCTGGCTCCCCTCCTGCTTGTTTAATAAGGTCCATCGTTGCCATAGCTAAGCCGGCTCCGTTTACCATACAACCAACATTTCCGTCAAGGTCAACATAATTTAAACCAAGTTCACCTGCTTCCACTTCAATAGCACTTTCTTCACGTACATCACGTAAATCAATATAGTTCTTATGTCTGTAAAGCGCATTATCGTCAATTGTAACTTTAGCGTCTACCGCCATTATTTTGTTATCACTTGTCTTTAAAACAGGATTAATTTCAAATAAAGACGAATCTGATTCTACATAGGCTTTATACAAAGCCGTAACAAATTTTGTCATTTCTTTAAACGCCAAACCGGATAATCCAAGATTAAAAGCAACGCGTCTCGCCTGAAATGGTAATAACCCTACAGCAGGGTCAATTTCTTCAGTAAATATTAGATGTGGTGTTTCCTCTGCAACAGTTTCAATATCCATTCCTCCTTCAGTAGAATACATGATCATATTACGTCCTGTGCCTCTGTTTAAAAGTACTGAAACGTAAAACTCGTCTGTCTCGGTTTCTCCAGGGTAATAAACATCTTCAGCAACCAATACTTGATGCACCTTCTTACCCTCGGCTGATGTTTGAGGCGTCACTAAGTTCATTCCAATAATTTGTCCAGCAATATCCTCTACTTCCTGTAAGTTCTTGGCTAGTTTTACACCACCGCCTTTACCTCGTCCACCGGCATGAACCTGAGCCTTAATAACGTGCCAACTTGTACCGGTTTCACTTGTTAATTGTTTTGCAGCTGCAACTGCTTCGTTAGCATTTTGAGCCACAATACCACGTTGTATGCGCACTCCAAAACTGCTTAATATTTCTTTACCTTGATATTCGTGTAAATTCATAATTCGCTTAATCGTTTTAAGAAAAGCAAATGTAAATAATAGCAATTACTTACCCTAATATTTAAGAGTGAAAACTTACCAACATCGCGATGTCATGCACATTTGTTATATATTTAACAAAATGTTTAATTTGTACAATTTTTTAATTATTTATTTTTTATTAATCTTAATGAAATATCTTTGAAAAAAATTTTGAAAACATGTTAGAAAGTCAATTGCTTAAAATTGTACAAGATTTTGGAAGCCCTGTTTATGTGTATGATGCAGAGAAAATTGAAAGTCAATACAAAAGACTTACCAGTGCTTTTAAAAATGTAAAAAGCCTTAAGATTAATTATGCAGTTAAAGCATTATCCAATATATCTATATTAAAACTTTTAAACACTCTGGGCTCTGGAATAGATACGGTATCTATCCAGGAGGTAAAATTAGGGTTAGCGGCTGGATTTTCGCCCGATCAAATTATTTTCACCCCTAATGGTGTCTCCTTATCCGAAATCGAAGATGTCGCCAAACTGGGTGTTAAAATTAATATCGATAATCTATCTATACTGGAGCAATTTGGATCGAAACACCCGAAAACACCTGTATGCATTCGTATTAATCCGCATGTTATGGCTGGTGGAAACAGTAAAATTTCTGTAGGGCATATCGATTCGAAATTTGGAATTTCTATTCATCAAATCCCCCACTTGTTGCGTATTGTAGAAAATACCAAAATGACCATTAATGGCATTCATATGCATACGGGAAGTGATATTTTAGATGTTGAAGTATTTCTATATGCCAGCGAAATTCTTTTTGAAACAGCCAGACAATTCAAAAACTTAGACTTTATTGATTTTGGTTCTGGTTTTAAAGTACCATACCAACAAGGCGATATTGAAACTAATATTGAAGAATTAGGTAAAAAACTGTCTGCTAGATTCAACGAATTCTGTAAAAACTATGGAAAAGATTTAACCTTAGCCTTCGAGCCGGGTAAATTCCTAGTAAGTGAATCCGGATACTTTTTAACGAAGGTAAACGCCGTAAAACAAACAACATCAACTGTTTTTGCTCAGGTAGATTCTGGATTTAACCATTTAATAAGACCGATGTTTTATGGTTCTCACCACGATATCGTAAACATCTCAAATCCTAAGGGACGCGAGCGCTTTTATACTGTTGTAGGATATATATGCGAAACCGATACCTTTGGCAGTAACAGACGTATTAACGAGATTAACGAAGAGGATATTTTATGTTTTAAAAATGCTGGAGCGTACTGCTTTTCTATGGCAAGTAACTATAATTCCAGATATCGTCCTGCGGAAGTTTTATGGTATAAGAATAAAGCCCATTTGATTAGAAAAAGAGAGACATTCGAAGATATTACTAAAAATCAAGTTGAGGTAGACTTTAAAACTGAAAAGAAACCTAGTTTAGCCAAATAGGACTACGCACTGGTTATCATTAATAGAAAAAGCAATCTTAAAGTTAAGATTGCTTTTTACTTAGAGCATTATATTATAACCCACTTATAGTATAAATACTCAATCACTCTCCTCTTATGAAAAAATTATCGTACCAAACAGTTAGTAATTTTTAATACCTGTAGTGGATATTTTTTCTTACTTCAAACTGGTTTGATAAATATTTTTCACTAATATATATAATTTTTCTTACAATTATATATTTTTTCATTAAAAAACTTACATATTAACCTAATAAACACACATTTAGTCGTTATTTATACTTATAAGTAAACTACTTAAAGCCTTCCTTAAAGTTTGTATATGGTTACTGAATATGTTATTTTTAGTTGGTAAAACACCTAATTGAAGCTAAACTATTCAAAATCAACCCCGTTTAAACCTCTTAATTATTAAACAGGTGTCGTTATGGTATACATTATATGAGTAAAAAAGAAGATGGCTTAAAAAGAAGTGTTGGTGTTTTAGGACTATCTGCCAACATTGTCAACATCATAATAGGCGCTGGTATTTTTGCATTACCCGCAGTCCTAGCATCGAAAATGGGAGCTTCGAGTATTATAGCCTACCTGTTCTGCGGAATTCTAATAGCACTCGTTATGCTTTGTTTTGCCGAAGCTGGGAGTAAAATAACCAACACTGGAGGCCCCTATACATACATTGAAACAGCTTTTGGTAACTACGCCGGGTTTATAAGTGGATTTTTTGTTCTGGGTGGTACTATATTTGCCGATGCTGCCGTATCTAACGCCCTAGTAAACGTGTTAGCCACGGCCTACCCTATTTTTGAACATCATTGGATGCGCCTGTCTTTTCTGTTTGTCATCTTTTTTGGGCTGGCTTCCATTAACATTATGGGGTTAAAGCTAGGTATTGGGCTAGTAAAATTTAATACGCTTGCCAAATTGGTACCTTTACTTCTATTAGTTACTATAGGCTGGAAAGATGTCGCTCTTAGCAACCTGTTATTCAGCGACATGCCGGGGACAAAAAAAATTGGTGAAACAGCCCTCATTCTATTTTTTGCTTTTCAGGGAGCCGAGACTGGACTCGTTGTTGGTGGCGAAGTACTAAACCCTAAGCGTACCGTCCCAAGAGCAATCTTAATTAGTATTTCTGTAGTTGTGGGTATGTATATTTTAATACAAACTGTATCTCAAGGCGTTTTGGGTAATGAGCTCCCAAATTTTAAGTCAGCACCATTGGCAGAAACGGCTAAAGTCATTCTTGGTACTTTTGGGTTTACCTTACTGTTTATTGGAGCCATTGTCTCTATGTTTGGTTTTTTAAGCGGATCTATACTTAATAACCCCAGAGTCATATATGCCCTATCCAGGGATCGTGTATTTCCTATAACGGCCTTATCTAAAATTCATAAATCCTTTAAAACACCATATATTGCCATTCTTATCTATGCGATAATAGGCTTTACCCTTTCGGTCTCTGGTAGTTTTGAAAAACTGGCCATTATTGCAAGTAGTTCTATGCTCCTCATCTATTTGGGCGTTGCTTTATCCGTCATCAAACTTCGCAAATCACATAACGCCATAAACGGAACATTTAAAATTCCCGGAGGGCTCACAGTTCCCATACTTTCTATGGTGATTATTTTATACTTTCTATCGAATTTATCGCTAGGCGAAATAACCGCCACGTTTGTCTTTATTGCTGTTTTAACGATTATTTATGGTATCTTTAGAAGACTTAAAAACCATCATAATGAGAATTAGTTAATGATCTGATTTTATTATGACAATCAAGAAATCAAGAAGCTTTTTTAACATACAATCATTCAAAATCATTACATAATGAGAACATCAATCAAAACACCTTTAAAATATTGTTTCATTCTTTTCATAGCATTTTCTTCCTCTAGTATTGCTTTCGCACAAGGAACTCGTTTGCTTTCTCAACCTGCCATTAGCGATACCCATATCGCCTTTATTTATGCCGAAGATTTATGGATTGCTAATAAAGATGGTACCAACCCTAAACGGTTAACAATCGATGAAGGTGTTGAGTCGAATCCAGTGTTTTCCCCGGATGGTTCTCATATTGCTTTTAATGCACAATATGATGGGAATTCAGATGTTTTTATTGTTCCCGTTTCCGGTGGGGTTCCAAAACGGTTAACCTGGCATCCCTACAATGATATGGTTCGCGATTTTAGTGCCGACGGTTCGTATGTAATTTTCGCTTCACAAAGACATACTCACACAGGGAGGCATTTTCAACTTTTTAAGATTTCTGTAAACGGTGGTGCCGTCGCACAACTGGACATTCCAAACGCATTTTGGGCATCGTATTCTGATGATGAAAAATTTATGGCATATACCCCTATTTATGATGCCTTTAACCAATGGAAACATTATCGCGGTGGAACCATTTCCCGAATTTGGGTCTACAATAATAGTACTCATAAAGTAGAAGAACTATCCAAGCCAACCGGTGGTTGTAATGATAGTTACCCCCAATGGTCTGGAAATAAAATCTACTTTAAAAGTGATCGAAATGGCGAGTTTAATTTGTTTAGTTATGATGTTAATTCAAAATTGATTGAACAACTCACCCAGTTTAAAGATTTTCCAGTCATTAGTTTATCTTCTAGTAAGGATGATGTCATCTTTGAACAAGGTGGATATTTGCATGTTTATAACATAGCTTCTGCTGTAACGCGTAAACTGGATGTTAGCATTCAAACCGATTTATTAGAGCTAAGACCTCGCTATGTATCAGGTAATCGCTATATAAGAGGAGCTTCTATTTCTCCTTCTGGCGCCAGAGTTGTTGTAGATTTTAGAGGGGATATCGTCACAATTCCTGCTAAAAAAGGAGACCCTAAAAACCTAACCAACACCCCTGGTATTCATGAAAAAGCTCCGGCCTGGTCTCCAAACGGAAAATACATCGCCTATTTTTCTGATGCTTCGGGTGAATATGCTCTACATATTCAAACGCTTAGTAACGGAAACATTAAAAAAATCAACCTCACAGGTAAAGGTTTTTACGCTAATATGCATTGGTCTCCAGATAATAATAAAATCGCTTTTGTTGATAACAGCAGAAGTTTATATGTACTCCACATTGCTTCTGGTCAGATTGATAAAATTGCTTCAGATACACTGTATACACCTGGTGTCTTTAGAGAACTGTTTGGAGATTGGTCGGCGGACTCTAACTGGATCGCCTACACCACAATTAATGAAGCTAATTTTGAGCAGGTAGCTCTGTATTCAATATTGGATAAAACATCTTTTTCACTTTCTGATGGCCTGTCCAATATTACAGACCCGGTTTTCGATTCCAGTGGTAAATATCTTTATATGCTCGCTTCTACAGACGCCGGACCAGTAGTTAATTGGTTCGACCAATCCAATCAGGATATGAAATCTACAAATTCTATTTATTTGGTAACCCTTCAAAAAGATACCAAATCACCATTTGCTAAAGAAAACGATGTTGAAGCCATTAGTGACGATGCATCTCAAAATGACAAAAAAGGGGACGATAAAGACGATAAAGACGATAAAAAAGAAAAGCCATCTGCCCTTAAAATTGACTGGGATGGTATACAGAATAGAATTGTAGATATTCCCGTTTCTCGAGGAAACTATAGCACCCTGGGAAATGCAAAAGAAGGTGTTTTATACTATTTATCCAGAACGGCACACACCCGTAAAACAACCCTGCATAAATACGATTTAAAAGAAAGAAAAGATGAATCTGTTATGCCTGCAGATTATTATGAATTATCTGCAAAGGGCAAAAAAATGTTATACATTAAAGATCGTAACATAGGAATCACAGATGCCGGTAAAAAACCTAAAGATGGCTTAATAAACACCTCTGATGTACAAGTTAAAATAGACCCTATGTCAGAATGGAAAAACATTTTTCACGAAGCCTGGCGGGTAAATCGTGATTATTTCTACGACCCTGGGATGCATGGAGTGGATTGGGATGCCATGAAAACCAAATATGAAATTTTCTTACCTCATGTTACCTGCAGAAGCGACCTTTATAGAATGATGAGCTGGATGTTTAGTGAATTAGCGGTAGGACACCACCGATTCTCTAATCGAGGTGATCGCATGAACAATCCGAAACGCATTAGCGGCGGTTTATTAGGCGCAGATTATGAAATTAAAAACAGCCGTTACCGCATTAAAAAAATATACGGTGGTTTAAACTGGAATCCTAAATTACGATCTCCTTTAACGGAACCCGGCGTTAATGTAAGCTCCGGAGATTACATTTTAGCGGTTAATGGTAAAACGATTACAGCTCGAGATAACTTCTTTAGCTTTTTTGAAAATACCTCAGGGAAAATTATAACCTTAAAAGTGAGCTCCAATTCAAACGGTTCGAATGCCCGTACCGTTAAAGTAACTCCGGTTAATAGCGAACGCTCTCTTAGAAATAGAGACTGGATTGAAGGTAATATTAAAAAAGTGGATGAAGCTACCAACGGACAGGTTGCTTATGTCTACGTACCCAATACTACTACTGCCGGTCATGAATACTTTAAACGTTATTTCTTCCCACAGGCCAATAGAAAAGCGATTATTATTGATGAACGCTTCAATGGTGGCGGACAGCTAGCCGATTACTATATTGATATGTTAAAGAAACCTGTACAATCCTATTGGGCATTTCGTTATGGCAAAGATTTAAAAGCACCGAGTGCTTCTATACAAGGTCCAAAAGTGATGCTCGCCGATGAAACTGCCGGCTCTGGTGGAGATTACCTCCCCTGGATGTTTAAAAAATTCAAACTGGGAACTCTAGTCGGTAAACGTACCTGGGGTGGTTTGGTAGGTATTTTAGGGTATCCTGAATTCATCGATGGTGGTAGAGTAACCGCTCCAAACGTCGCTTACTACACCGAAGATGGTTTTAGAATTGAAAACGAAGGGGTTGCTCCTCATGTGGAAGTTGAACAATGGCCAGAACACGTTATAAAAGGAAGAGATCCACAGCTTGAAAAGGCCATTGAAATTGTTTTAAAGGAATTAAAAGCATCTCCTGAAAGAACTATAGAACGCCCGGCGTATCCAGTAAAAACGAAGAAATAAAAGACTAAATGACATAAAAAGAGGTTGTCTAAAAAGGGAGGCCACTGAAAAAGTCTGAATAATAAAACAGAGGAGTAGAATTTCACAGATTCTACTCCTTTTGTATTTTAGTCCATGCTTGTACGACAACAGACATTACATTTAAGTTCTTACACTTCACCATATGATTTGATGGTTCCCCAAGATAATTTACTTCGAAAGATCAATGAGTTAATCGACTTTAATTATATCTCTATCATGAATTATTAGATAAATATCCCTCCGCTGGTGCCAGTTTGTAACTGGTACCACACAGGAGTAAGCCCTGGATAATGCGCGAAGCACTGCTAGCGCTGATTTTGGATTGGTCGCTTTAATTTATATTCTGAAAAGACTATTTAATTTGAGATGGAGGCCTCAAATAAACTCTTTCAAACCTCGTTTTAAACGATTTCAAGCCATTTTAAAGAAATATGGAAGCTTCTTTTTTATACAAACTACAATATATCCTAGTCTTTAATTGTTCGTTAAACAGAGGTATATCCGTTTAAATTAATTATTAATCGTAGTTTTGAGACAGACTGCCGTTAGACGTCACTCGAAAAACGACCTATAAGAGAGTTATGGACTACCAAACATACGAATCACATATTGACTTAAAATCACTTGTTAGTTGTTATTGGACTTTGGAAGTACCTAAACAATCTGAACCGCAAAAGCAACGCATTGTGCCAGATGGCTGTATTGAAATGGCGTTTATTCTCGGAGATGACATAAAACGGTACACTTCCAAAAATGAATTTATACTTCAACCTCGTGCTATGGTACTTGGACAAACAATTGAGCCTTTTTACATTGAGCCAACAGGGTTTGTTAAAACATTAGCTGTCCGATTTTATCCTTATGGATTTGCAAATTTTGTTTCTGAACCAATCAGCAATTTGGCAAATAAGGAAACCCCCATAAACCAACTTTTCGGAGTAGAAACTGCAGATAATTTGGAGCAAGAAATAATCAAAGCGGAGCATACCGAACAACGAATAAGCATTATCGAAAAATTTCTTTTAGATCGGCTTAATGACGAAAAGACGATTAATACAATTGTAAAAAACACCGTTGATTCTCTATTATCCACAAACGGCAGTGCCTCAATAAACTCCATCCTTAAAGACGACTTGTCAAAACGACGACAACTCGAAAGGAACTTCAAAAAGCAAATTGGTGTAAGTCCTAAACAATTGGGAAAGGTTATTCGATTACAGACCGCTTTAAAACTGTTGCTTGACCAAAAATCAGAAAACCTCACCCATGTTGCCTATGAAAGCAAATATTTCGACCAAGCACACTTCATAAAGGACTTTAGGGAATTTACAGGAATAAACCCCAAAGAGTTTATCAATCACGAAAACTTAGCGCTTTCCGCCCTTTTTTACAAATAGTTAACGGTGTCGCTTTTTTACAATTTCAAACGACTATCTAATGTTAATTTTGTTCCGTTAACAAAAACGGAAAATGAAACACACTTTATTCATCCCAATTATTGCCTTGACCTTTGGCATTGTAGCCTGTAAAAACGAAAGCACTTCTGCTTCCGAACCAAATCCAAATAAAGAGATAACAATCAAAAAAGATAAGAATATGAACTGTTTTATATCAATATTCGAGATTCCGGCAACGGATATTTCGCGAGCCATTAGTTTTTACAAAGAAATCTTAGGAGTAGACATTGAAAGATTAGAATTCCCGGGAATGGAAATGGGTTTATTTCCATACCAAGACCAAATGGTTACGGGAGTGATTATGAAAGGAGAAGGCTACAAACCTTCTGCCGACGGAGTTACTATTTATCTCAATGGCGGAGATAACCTGCAACCTATTCTTGACAAAGCAGAAAAGAATGGCGGGGTAGTCATTGTTCCTAAAACACCTCACGCTGACGAGAGCGGTTTTTTTGCAATTTTCCACGACTCGGAAGGAAATAAAATCGGACTTCATTCGCCAAATTAAAAAAGAGTGAATGCACAACATAGGTAACCGTTATACAAGCCACTAAAAAGAATAAGATCTCTAATCGCATGCTACTGTGCTGGATGAGTTGTTGGTCACTGATGATATTTTCAAGATACCCCACCAGACAAAGTTTGAAGAAAACAACGGGGTCGATGCTCTTTTGGCCGCTTGATCCATAATGGTCTTTGGTTAACGGATAGAGAAAATCCAGATTCAGAATATCCTTTAACTGTCTATAAAAATTCGCTTTGGGAATACGCTCACTGAGCAGGAACTACGAGAATAATTTTTCCCGATAATCTTACTTGTCCTGCATACTACAAGATAAGTCTTTTCTTTATATTTACATTGTGCTTGTGCGACAGGCACAAAGTGTAAAAAATAATTGCTAGTACTTGCCTACTTACCAAATTCCTCACGGATTTTCTATTCGGTTTGTATTTGCTAAATTGGTTGCTAAAACACGCAACGAGATCATACAAAAACTGTTAGCTACAACCTGAAAGACATCACAAAAACAAATTGAATTTAGATAACAACTTAATATTTTTTTTTAGTGCTTTAGGTGCTTTTAATAGTCTTGCCCTAAGTATTTATTTTTTGTTTTTTGCTAGCCCCAGAAATAAATCAAATTATTTTTTGGGTGGATTACTTGTAGTTTTAAGTATTCGAGTTTGGAAGTCCTTATTTTTCTATTTTAATCCCGAACTTTCTAAAATATACTTGCAAATAGGGCTATCTGCATGTTTTCTTATAGGTCCGTTTTTATTTTTCTATATTAAATCTAAAATTTCAAAACCACAAGAATCAAATAGATTTTTAAACTTTCATTTATTATTCATTCTAACACTTATTTTGTGTATAGGAATTTTATACCCATATCAAAAAAACATAACCCTTTGGATTAATTATTTTTATTACATCATTAATTTTCAGTGGCTTGTTTATATTGCCATTTCCGCATTCCTGTTAAAACGTGTCATTCAAAAGTTAGTATCAAAAAATGACAGGTTAAACTATAGTGAAGTTTGGCTTGTTAGTGTCTTCTTTGGTGTTTTAATTATTTGGACAGCATATAATACAGCATCATATACATCATATATCGCAGGAGCTTTATCATTTTCTTTTATTTTTTACTTATCAGGGTTACTGCTTTATTACAAAAGAAAAAAAGAGTTTATCGTTTTAGTAAAAAAAGAAAAATATGCAAATGTCCAAATAAAAGAAACGGAAGCTAATCGGCTATTGGCAAAAATTGAATACATACTAATCAACGAAGAGTTATATAAAAACCCTAACATAACAATGCCTGTTTTAGCTAAAAAGATTAGTATCCGGCCACAATTATTATCGCAATTATTAAATAATAATTTAAATAAAAGTTTTTCTCAATTTATTAATGAATATAGAATTGAAGAAGCTAAACAGCTTCTAAAAACGAAGCCTCATTTAAAAATTGAAACAATTGCCGAAGGGAGTGGGTTTAATTCAAATAGCACATTCTATTCGGCATTTAAAAAGATAACTAATACTACACCCTCTAAATACGTAGATAAATTGAAGTGATTTAGACTTTTTTGAGAAAAATATGGGGTGTTTAGATTTGTGTTGCAAAACATAAGCCAGACTAAAACAACCCTTTATACATAAAACACTGGACAAAGACACAATAGAAACGGAAATAGTGCCATATATTCCTAAAGGCAAGCGAAGATTTTCACCAACTATTCCATGAGTTGAGATTGTTAATTGAATTCTATACAAACTTAAAACAGGTGCTCAATGGGAATATCTATCGGTAACCTCTTTGTTTTCAGGTAAAGTACTAACATGGCAAGGTGTTTATTATCATTTCAACAATTGGAAGACGTCCGGTGCCTTCAAAAGTTGTTGGATATCCTTTCTAAGGAACCATCGAGAAAAATTAGACCTTTCAGATGGAAGCCCAAAGAATTATACAACCAAAGATGCATCATTGAACCAACCAATGCTTGGATAGGTAGTTTTCGTTCATTACTCAACAGCTTTGATACTTTGGTTAGTTCCTGGAAGGAATTAAACCATCTGGCATTTATTCTGATAGCTATCAAAAAGTTTAACAAAAAAAAGTCTAAATGACTTCATAATCTATATTCTAAACTTCCTAATGTATACAATAGGAATTCTAAGGTATAATTCTATTATAACATAAGTCATTGTTTCAACTAAAATTGTAATCAAAACACAATTTTTATGAAACATTCATTCTTACTATTTAGTCTTATTATTTTTTACTCTTCTTCTTATGGACAAACCGAAGAGCGTAAAATTAAAACTGTACTTTTAAATTATGTAAATGGTACATCTTACAATCAACCCAAACTTATTGAAAAAGCATTTTATTCTGAAGCAAATCTCTTCTTGGATAATAAGGAAGAAGAATTATGGATAGTTCCGATTAAAAAATACCAAAGCTGGTACGAAAATAAAAAGCAGGGAGAATTCAATGGTAGAATAGGAAATGTAGTATCAATAGATTGCCACAATACAATTGCTACGGCTAAAGTAGAAATACTACTCCCAAATAATAATTCAAGATATATAGATTTGTTTCTTTTAAAAAAGATAGAGCATGAATGGAAAATTATAAGTAAAGCTGCTACAAAAGATAAAACCAATAGTACAGTAGCAGCAGACAAGATTCTATTTATAGTTTCGAATGCCGCGCGTTATGGAGCATCTGATATTCCTACAGGAAATAGCTTTTCTGAATTGGTAAATGCCTATGATACTTTTAAAGATGCTGGTTTTACGGTGGATTTTGTAAGTCCAAAAGGAGGAACTATCCCGCTTTCATATGTTAAAGCGTCCGACTCATTGATTATGAAATATTTATATAATTCCGATTTTATGTATGCTTTGAAAAACACAAATAAACCAAATGACATCATCCCTAGCAATTATAAAGCAGTACACTACATTGGTGGCGGTGCTGCGATGTTTGGAGTTCCAGAAAATAAAGCAATCCAAAATATAGCAATGACTATATATGAGCAGCATAACGGCATTATATCTTCTGTATGTCACGGAACAGCTGGAGTTGTCAATCTAAAAACTAGAGATGGTGAATATCTTTTTAAAGATAAATTAGTAAGTGGATATCCAGATTCATTTGAAAAAAAGGATGCAGAATATTTCACCCATTTCCCATTTCTAATACAGAAAACATTAGAAGATAGAGGTGCTGTTTTTAAATTTTCACCAAGAAACAATTCTCACGTAGAAGTCGATGGAAACTTAATATCAGGGCAAAATTATTTATCATCTAAAGCTGTTGCATTAAAAATAATAGAGAATTTAAATAATCGAAAAAAAAGTGATTAGATTTTAAAGCATATTTTAGACTTTGACAAGTTAAGTCAGTAGGCAACAATGGTGACCGTTGCACAAGGCACTAAAAAAGATAAATTTTAACTCAAAAACTCCATTTTTAAAGGCTTTGAATTGGGCTCATCTCCTTAAGCTGTATAGTGCTATCTCCTAACCTATAAGCACTAAGATGTTCTTTCCTCCATCGAACATCTCAGGATAGGTCGTTTCTCAATGTTTACGTAGTTGTTATGTAACAGACCTAACCTGTAATTCGAATTGCCAGGAGCGTAGTATGGGCGTATCGAAAAGTTCTCCCAATTCTCTCGAGCTAGTCTCTTTTTACTATCTTAACCTCTTTTTTGAACGCATCTCACATAAACACCTCAGAATCAATTAAAATGGATGAACTCTACAAGATATTAGAAGACTTAATTGGCCTAACGGAGAGTGAATGGAGAAGTTTTAGTGCTAAACTAAACAGGAAAGCGTTTAAATCTAAAACACAACTGGTTAAAGAAGGTTATACTGCACATAATATATACTTTATTGAGACAGGGTTATTGAGAACCTATCACTTATTAGAAGGAAAAGAAATTAACACCTATTTCGCTTGCGATAGACAATTTATATCTTCTTTTTCAAGTTTTATAAGTCAAAGCCCTTCTTTTGAAATCTTAGAAGCGATTGAAGATAGTACAGTATATGAATTACCGTATCACACCTTGACTACATTATATGCAGAGTCCAAAAAATTTGAAAAACTTGGAAGGATTTTAGCCGAAAAAAACTATTTATGTGTCCTTGACAGAACATTTACAATGCAAACAAAAACGGCTAAACAAAACTATTTATATTTTATAAAAAACTATGACAAAAAGATCATTCAAAGAGTTCCGCAATACCAAATAGCAAGCTTTCTTGGAATAGCTCCTGAATCATTAAGCCGAATAAGAAAAGAAATTTCTATTTCTTAACAAATATCAATGTAGACCTTTTTCACCTAATGTTTCTTTGTGTTTTTAACCCAGAAATAACACAATGAAAAAAATAAAATTAATCTTATTGTCGGTTTTAACCATTAGCATTTTTGCCATCGTTCAATCTTGTAAGACGACAATCGATGTTTCTAAATACCCCATACCGACTTTTTCTACGACTAACTATCCCATAGACAAAACTATTAAATTTTCACTCTCAATTATAGAAACTGGTTTTGCTAAAACTCCCGAAGCATTTGTATTTAGAGGCGGAAGTTTATTTAAAACTCGCAAATTGTCTCACGTTTCGATATTAATTCAGCACCCCAAAGGCACATTTGTATTTGATACCGGTTTGGGGAGCAACATCGAAGGCCAATTTCATGATAATTTTTCTTTTTGGGATCGTCAAATGTTTAAGTTTACGACGTTAGAATCACTAAAAGAAATATTAGTCAAAAATGAATTCACCCCGGATTCTATTGATTTTATTATACCAACACATCTTCATTTTGACCATGCAGGTGGGATAGAAGATTTCCCAAAAGCTAGAGTTTGGACAACAAAGGAAGAATACAACCATGCAATTAGTGAAGAAGCAAATCCTCCAGCCTTCATAAAAGAACAGTATGATGCGAAATTCATAAAATGGAAATTCATAAATTTCAACTCCATTCCTTATGAAGTATTTGAAGAAAGCTATGACGTTTTTAATGATGGAACCATAGTTCTAGTAAAACTACCAGGTCATACAAAAGGCTCTTTAGGAATGTTCGTTAACTTAAAATCTGGAAAACGCTACTTTTTCACCGGAGATTTAACCTGGGCTGCTGAAGCATTTTATGCGCCTTCCGAAAAACATGCTATTCCAAGAAAAAAAGTAGATGGAGATCGAGAAAAAGTTAAAGAAACAATTGTTATGGTTCATCACTTAAAAAAGAAAAAAAATAACATTATAATTGTTCCTGCTCACGACTATAATGCACAAAAAAGCATAGCTCGATACCCTAATGTTGAGTGGTAAACACTAAAAAGCAACCCATATATTGTAAACTCATAGCGATTTCGTTCTAAATTCAAAGTTAGTCCGTTATTAATGGTTGCTCTTCTAAATGGCCTTAGCCAGTGCGTATTTGGAAAATTACTTCGGAATTTTAAGAAGCATCATGACATATATGGCTTTTTTGAACTAGAGAAAAGCTGAACAAGGCTAACAAATAACTTTTTAGATGTCAATTCATATCTCATGAATAGCTTTAACGTCGCTGATTCAAAATTCTAATCATTTGAAAACAATTAAATATAAGCTCACCAAAGATAAACACTAGAAAACACCAACACAAAATGACTATGAAGAACGAAGAATTAATGGGATATTTTATAGCACAAATCTTGAAATTCAGGTTTCCCCCACCATCAAACACAGAAAAGGCAAACTCGACAAATGGTACTTTGATGTTTGGGGTTTTCGGCTATTATCATTAGTTTTAATTCCAGCTTTTTAGAGACATTTATCATCAGAATTTACAGATAGCCCGATTTATTTTAAAAATATTCGTTAAAAAAAATAAACCATTGACCAGATTATGACAATTAGACTCATCACCACAAAAGAAATTCGTATTATTTTGGTAGTGCTAACAATAAATTTGTTCTCATGCGAGCAGTCAAAGACTCTTGAAAGTCAGCAACCGGAAACTTTCGAAAGTGCATCCTATAAGCGTTTCCGAGAAGGTAAAATTCGCTATGAGAAATTTAACGAGTTTAACACGCAATTTAAATTTACAAAACTAGAAGGGTTTGAATTCGATAAGGGTATTGAACGCTACTACCCTTCAAGTGTCATAAAAGTAGATGATACATATTACATGTGGTATTCCAAGCCCAAGCCTCATACGGAAGTGGTAGGACCTAATGAGGCCACTGACTCATTAAGAGCTTTTCATTGGGATCTGTGCGAAGTATGGTATGCCACGTCAACCGATGGCTACGCATGGGAAGAACAAGGTATCGCAATTCATCGAGGGAAAGCGGGGCGTTACAATCATCGCAGTGTTTTTAATCCCGATATACTGGTTGTAAATGGTAAGTACTATCTGGCTTATCAGGCGGCAGGAAGTATAAAGGATGCCCGTTGGTCAAAACAATTCCGAACCTCTGGTGATTTTGTACCAAATGTTATCGGTATGTCTGTGGCCAACTCCCCTAATGGTCCGTGGAAAGCATTAGACAAACCAATTTTAAAACCTGGTCCAGAGCAAGATGCCTGGGATGGAGAGGTTATACATGAACCTACTTTTTTTGTTAAAGGCGGACAATATTTTTTATACTATAAGAGTCATGGCCGATTGCCCTGGACACCTAATATCTCCTCGGGAGAATTTAATAAAGCGCATGCCGATGTACCTCTGGCTACGGGAGTCGCCATCGCTAACCATCCTGAAGGCCCTTATATTAAGTCAAAATATAACCCTGTGCTAATGGGAGGACACGGAAGTATGGTCTGGCCATACCGCAATGGCGTATGTGCCACCTTACCTGAAGGGCCAGAAAGAAATAGTATCTTATTCTCGGAAGATGGTATAAATTTTCATCCCGTTATTCAGGGGTTAACTGTTCCCAAAGGTGGCGGGTGCTATCGTTCGGGACATTTCACCGATGTTGATGAGCAGCCCGGACCTGGTTTAACCTGGGGAATCAGCCATATGTTGTACCCTTATTATCACTTTGTACGTTTTGAATGCGACTTATCTTTGGAACATGGTGATAACGTGCAAAAAGGACATCAAGTCATTCAAGACTATATGAATAACGATGCATATGAGTATGATTCGAGTTTAGACCCAGATACTAAATAGATTTAAAAATAAGGATTTAGGACATCTCATCATTAAAATTGCCATCGCCAAAGAACTCGTTGTTTATAGAAGACCGTTAGGAACCGATAAACAAGAACGTGTCTATTTACAAACTACTTGAATTGGTATAAAAGAACTTCTCTAGGTATTTAATAGACTCAATAACTATAACGAATTGTAACATTATTTCCTCTTGGAAATCCTCAAGGGTTTACTAACTTTGATTCACTGTGACATGGTTCTAGTAAACTCTTTAGAAATAAAATTATTATTAATACTGCTATTTAGTATCATCAAAAAATGACCTACTACTTATCATCATACAAATTTGGAAATAAAATAGAAGAATTAAAAAGACTAATTCCTAATAACAATAGAATTGGTCATATAAACAACTCAAGGGATTGGGTGGGTAATGATCCCGAAAGAGCGAACAAACATCAAAACGAAGAAATTGAAACTCTGAATGGATTTGGATTCAAAGCTGAACCTTTAGATTTGAAAATGTATTTTCATAAAACAGATGAACTAAGACACAAAATCAATTCTTTAGGTGCCTTATGGGTTAGTGGAGGAAATACCTTTGTATTAAGGATGGCAATGAAATTAAGCGGATTTGATGACATATTTGAAGACTTAAAACATAGGGATGATTTTCTTTATGGAGGATATAGTGCAGGTATTTGTGTGTTATCCAACTCCTTAGAATCTATAGAAATTGTAGACGACCCTAATAATTTTCCATACAAAGAAATCAATGCCCCCATTTATAAAGGATTGGGAATATTTAATTACGCTTTTATGCCACACTATGATTCTGACCATTTTGAGTCTGAAGCGATAGGTAAAGAGATTCAAAGATGTATTGATAACAAATGGCTTTTTAAAGCTTTAAGGGATGGAGATGTCATAATTGAGGAACAAATATAACAGGCAAAATACGACTAGTCAAATCGAGCTACCCTGTCATTTGCAGAGTAGCTTTAAAACAAGGCATAATACCCATTATATTCATAAACAAATAGGGTGGCAAATCATGACACCATCTTGTCCGCTTAATCATTTTTTTGGTCTCGGTCTTGAATTGACAAAACGTATCCAAATATACAACCACTTAATCCCCTATTCCCTCAGTTTACCAGTAAATACACTCGCCTTCGAGTTAAAAGGATTTCCTGAAGCACGTCGTAACATCACGACCTGTCCGCAGTGCCATAAAGCATCGGCTATCGGTCCGTTAATAATATTCCAAAACGGAAATTTATCATTATCAAATTGAGATACGTCATCCATGGTTCGTAAAAGATCCGAGATCTTTTTAAGATTTAACAAGGTTTGTTTTCTTTTTTCTTCAAAAGAACGCTTCTCGTCTTCTTTCTTACTTGCCTGTTGGGATACCGAATTAAGAATAAAATTGGAAAGCCCAAGAATATGGTCTATGGTTTCGGCACTGGTACGTCCAGATTCGCTCGGTTTGTATTTGAGATCTTCGCTACGTAGACCTTCTGTTGCCCAATAATAACGAAAACCAAGCCCATCGACCATTCTGGCCGCAACGGTTCCAGCTGTATAACGTTCTGGATGCGTAGGTATTTCGTAAAAAGGTAGTTTTTCATTTTCTGATTGTGCCATAGCAAATGCTGATAATGATAAGACAAAAATTAAAGTAAGTTGTTTCATTTATTTTGGTTCTAAAGACATTACATAATCATAACTTTCATTTAAATAACGCGCCACGTTATCTAAATCTTCTAATATATTTTCGGGGATAAGCACATAACCTTTCATAACGGCTCCATAGGATTTGTATATGGACGAATTAAATGCTTTGATATACTTTTCCTGTACTTCCTTCGAGAATCTAATTCCTATCTCACAATCCTTATTAAATAGAGAAAACATATATCCATTGGCCGAAGTGTAGGGCATTGTTTTCCCTTTTCGATCAAATCTAGGACATTTATCTATTAGTAGGTCATAGATTTTTAGTTTCTCGTCCCACATAAGTTTTACTTTTTTAGTTTTTCCTGGCTAGCTATCGGATTAACACCGTATTTATCAAACAAATAAACTAACGATGTCATGGTTGCGGCTCCCAACTCCAATTCACGTTTATTAACAGCATCGAAGGTATCGCTACTGGCGTGATGGTGATCGAAATAGCGCTGTGAATCAGGCCTTAACCCTGCTAAGACATTCGTTTTTGTTTTTAAAGGCCCCACATCTGCTCCACTTCCTCCTTTTTCAAAATAATGAATTAAATAGGGCTTAAATAAAGGCTTCCAGCTTAGTACCTGGTCAAAGCTTGCGTCTGTACAATCAAAAGAAAATCCACGTGGCGTAAAACCTCCGGCATCACTTTCTAAAGCAAAAACGTGATTTTCTCCTTTTTTCTTGGCTACTTCTGCATATTTCTTTCCGCCTCTTAAGCCATTTTCTTCATTCATGAACAATACCACTCTTATACTTCTTTTGGGTTTTATTCCCGATGCTTTTAACAAGCGTAGTACGTCCATAGACTGTACAACTCCTGCTCCATCATCGTGAGAACCGTCACCGAGATCCCAGGAGTCTAAATGCCCTCCAACAATCATAAATTCTCTAGGAAATTCACTTCCTGTAATTTCTCCAATGACATTATAAGACTGCACATCCTTAAGTTGCTTACAGTTTTGTTTAAAATAAAATTTAATGGATTTATTAAGTGTAAGCATCGTACTTAGTAATTCTGCACCGTTTGTACTTATGGCGGCCGAGGGAATCCGTTTTTCCACAGGTAAATCGGCATAGGTCATACTTCCGGTATGTGGGAAATCATCCAGTCTTAAATTCATGGACCTAACAATGACTCCTACTGCGCCATATTTGGCTGCTTCTACCGCGCCGTTATACCTTTGATTAACACAACCTCCATAGGCTTCAAACGTATTAATTAAATCAGGTTGCATGGGGCGATTGTAGAATATTATTTTGCCTTCCACATGTTCCTTTCCCAAGCTATCTAACTCTTTAAAGTTTTTAACCTCTACAACATCTGCTTTTATTCCCAGAGCTGGTGTCGCAATCGAACCTCCCAGGGCACAAATATTAACGGTTATTGTTTTTCCTTTTTCAGATTCGATAAAGGCATACTCCTTAAATCCGCGAACCCACTTCGGAACCATTACAGGTTGTAACCAAACCTTATCTAATCCTAATTTATCAAGCTCTTCCTTGGTGTATTTAACTGCTTTTTCTGCATTTAAGGATCCCGATAAACGCCCGCCAATTTGATTCGATAAATAATCCAACCACTCATAACTTTTACCATTGGTTAAGGCATTGTAATAAATTTTCTTGAGGACTTCTGCATCATTTTGTGCATAGATGTTTAAGGAGAAACATATACCTAAAAGCCCCACCATTAATCGTAATCTGTTCATGCCATCATATTTTATTATCAAATATAGCACTTATTAAAAGTTAAAAATCTAAAAGAAATCTTAAAACCTTTAAACTGCCTCTTTCTTACACATAAGATTATTCGTTATTTAATTCCTTCTTATAGGTTTCTAGATTTTCTTTAATGTCATCTTCAAGTTCTGGTTCCTGAATATCTGAATACATCTTCAAGGTATCGTACATTGTTTTTGCGACTATATATCGGGCTGTTGGTTTATCATCTGCTGGAATGATATACCATGGCGCATGTGACTTAGAGGTTCTGTTTATAGCATCCTGATAACATTCTTGGTAGGTATCCCAAAGCTTCCGCTCTTTTAAATCTCCTGGTGAAAACTTCCAATTCTTTTCCTGTTTTTCTAATCGGCGCAGCAGTCTATTCTTTTGCTCGTTTTTTGAGAGGTTCAGGAAGAATTTAAATATAATCGTTCCGTTTTGGGCAATATGCTTTTCAAAGTTATTTATTTGCTCGAAACGACTATCCCAAAAGGTGTCGTTAATATCTTCAACAGCATTAATATTTGGAATATTCTCTCCCATTATATATTCTGGATGTACTCTGGTTACCAGAACATTTTCGTAATGTGTTCTATTAAAAACCCCAAATTTGCCTCGAGCCGGTAACGCTATATAGTGCCTCCAAATATAATCATGCTTTAACTCTAACTCCGTTGGAACTTTAAAACTATGAACTTCTACACCCCGTACATTAAAATCTTTAAACACCTCACGAATCAAACTATCCTTTCCTGCGGTATCCATGCCTTGCAAACAAACTAAAACAGCATATTTGCCATGTGCATAAATAGTATCTTGAAGCTTTCCTAACTTCTTTCTAACAGTTTTTAATTCTTTTTCGGCACCCTCTTTAACGGCTTTAGTATCGAAATCTTCTAAAGATATGGGAGTGGTTACTTTGTATTTGTCCATTGTAAAAAATTTATCTCACTAAATATATAAAAATGCTATTGATTATTTAAAGTACCTCATTAAATGTTTCTATTGCAAATCGACTTATGCTCCTGTTTTTAGTCATTACTTTAAGTCTAAATTTAAATCTACTAAAATGAAACGAACCGTAATTATTCAGGGAAGCTCAAGAAGCCAGGGCGACACGAACAAAATGGTTCATTATATTACCAAAAATCATGACATTGACGTTATTGATTTGTACACTAAGAATATTGGGCACTACGATTATGAATATATAACTAAATCAGGATGATGATTTTCTGGATCTCATGACTCGTGTTATAGAAACTTACGATACTATTATTTTTGCCACACCCGTTTATTGGTATAGCATGAGTGGTATTTTAAAAGTATTCTTTGATAGAATTTCAGATTTACTAAGAATTCATAAAGACACGGGTAGAGCACTTAGAGGGAAAAATATGGCCATGGTGAGCTGTTCTAATCATGATGATTTAGTTGATGGATTTTCCACGCCCTTTAAAGAGTCTTCTAATTATTTAGAAATGAATTACTTAGGAGATATTCATACGTTTATTGAAAACGATAACATTAACCATAGTATTAAAATTTAGGATAGATCTCTTTATGAAAAACATAAAAAACGACGTATGACACCTTTAATGTGCGATTTTTTGTCGTTTTTTAAGGGCAATATCATAAATTTCCACTAAAAACATGGTATTTTATTAGGTTTTTAATACATTGCTAGCCCTATTTATGTTAAAAAAACCAAAAGAGTTATGAAAAACTATTATTTATTAATTTTTCTAATCATTCCCCTGACTATCAGCGCACAAGGTGATTGCGACTATGCAAATTCGTACCTTGTAAGTGCTTATTCGCATGTTAAGGATTCTTACGAATCTAACAATATTAATCATTTACAATACTATGCGAATAGATCTTTAGAATCTTTTAGGCTTGCCAAAAAAGAATTATCAGATTGTAATTGTGAAGCCGCATTGGAATTTACAGACAAGTGTATTGATTTATTAGCAAAAGTCGATACCGCTGAAAAGTATGAAGATGGCCGTTTTTATGTGAAACGCGCTAGAGATTATAGTAAAAACAGCGTTATTGAGATCGATAAGTGTTCTGCTGCAGCCCCCGCAGATGATTCTGCAGATTTAGCCGAAGACGATAGTTCCATGTCGGAATTAGAAATATTAAAGCAACAACAAAAGGCTTTAATAAAGAAAGAAGCCGAGATTAAAAAGAAACTTGAGGATCAAAAGAAAAAAGCGCAAGCCATTGAAAAGAAGCAATTAGTTCTTTCTTATAAAAATGCCATCAGGTCGAATGTAAACACTTATAATGAAACTTTAAATGCTTGTAAGTGTAAAAACTATACCCCTTTTAGAGATAACACTTCTGAAGAAGACGTATCGGCAAAAACCATTTCGGAAATTAAGGCCCATTACAACGTACGTATCAAGTCTTTAGCTACGGAATATTTATCGCTACTAAATAGTTGTGATGAATAATAACGGACTATAAAATAAATTACAAAGCAGGCTGTCTTAAATAAGGCAGCCTATTTTTTTGCATTTATGGTTCAAACCATGTTAATACCTGTATTGGTTTGTGCTATGGTTATATTAAATCACACTTCTCTTTCTCCTTAATAAGTCATTAGATGCTAGCACTATTCTAAGACACATTTCTTTATATTTTCTTAATAGCCAAAACCTAATTGAGTTCTTTTTCTTACATTTTCATATATTTAAATCATAAATTCGACAAAAGGATGTCATCCTTTTTTACGTTAATTATGCAGATTTTTAACACCAATTAAACCGCTTTATTTAGAACCTAATAGTATAAATTCTAAATAATTAGAAAAAAAAATGTTTAATTATTTTTTAAAATCTGGTATTAAAAAAAGTCTGAATTAGAAGAAAACACCCCTTATTGAACATCTCGATTAACATTTTATTAACAATTAATCCGCGTAAATTTATAGTCCCAAATCTAAATAAAATTATAATGAAAAATTTACATTTATTTTTTTTAAACATCTCAAGTAACAAAAAAAAATTATTGATACCAATAGTTCTTTTTGCATTATTAACAGGTCACGCGCAGCTGGTCGAAAACCCATATGATTCAGATGGCTGGAGTATTTTAGATCCTGCAAATACGTCAAAAATCTTATACGTAAGTTCCTCAGGGGATGATTCTACCGCGGAAGTATATTCAAATACAGCTGGTGAAGTTGGAAGTAACCCTATTTTACCTTCAGGAACCATTAGGGCCTTTAGAACCATTGGAGCTGCTATGCAAAATGTATCTAATGGAGATGCTGCATGGATTCTTCTGAAAAGAGGAGATGTATTCTATCAAAGAATAGGTAATTACAAAAAAAATGGTGAGTCTTTAACACGCCCCATAGTTTTCGCTTCTTATGGTCCCGGCAATCAGCCTCCTCTACTTAAAACTGGTAGTAATGCAGGTATTAGTGCATGTTGTCGTGACACCAGACATATTTGGTTTATTGGACTTTCTTTTTACGCACATACAAGAAATCCAAATGATCCAGAATATGTTGGCCATCAAGGTGGAGATGGTTTTAATTTTTACGCCGCTAAAAACCATACCATTGAAAACCTTTTAATAGAAGGGTGTACCTTTAACTTTTACAGAAGTAATGTTCTTCAAACATTAAGAGGAGGCTTTATTGAAAATGTGAGAATTAGGAGGAATACTTTTCGAAACAATTATGGTACAACTAATGATAATGGTGAAGTTATTCACTCTCAAGGATTATTTACCAGTAATATTAAAGGAGGGTTTCTTCTTGAAGAAAATATTTTTGATCACAATGGATGGTATTCAAGAGCTGTTAATGGTGCTCCAGCCGTTAGTCGAGCTACTATTTTTAACCACAACACCTATTTTTATCATACCGAAAATGCTATTTTTAGAGGAAATGCTTTTCATAGACCATCAAGTATTGGAACGAAATGGGCAAATACAGATTCAGGAGACGCAGCTAACATAACTATAGACAATAACCTTTATAACGACTGTGAGGTTGCCATAAGTATGGGTGGAAATGATGACACACAACCTCACCGTTTTAAAGACATAACTATTAAGGAAAATGTTGTTACTTCAATCGGTTTGTCGCAACAAACGAATAGAACTTTAGGATGGAATATTGGTATTAATGACTGGGATGGTGGAGACGTTATGAGAAATCTTATCATCCATCAAACCAACCCTTCGGTCAATAATGTAAGGGGAATTTCTGTGACAGGAGAAAATAGAAACCTTAGCATTAGTAAAAATATTATTTACAATTTAGGAACTGGTGATATGTTTAGAATAAGTGCTTTAGTTAACAACACCAATGTATCGATAACCGATAATGAGATTACACAGTCCGCATCTAGAACTGGTGGTTTTATGGTTAACATGGTCGATGATGACTATAGGTCTATAATGAGCAATAATACTTTTGAACTACAAGATGACACCTCTAATGCATTTAATGTTGATGGTTCACGTTATTCTTTAAATAGCTGGATGACACAAACAGGGGCTACCAATACTATTACGCCTGCATATCCAGATCCTAGTCGTTCTTTCGATAGATATATTACTGAAGTTCTTGGTTTATCTGGTAGAGATGAATATTATCAAAATTTAGAGGGCATGAATTATTTAAACTGGGATACCGCTTATACAGCTGCTCCTATTAATGCCTGGATAAAAGAAGGGTTTGGCAACAGTTTCTTATCTACAACAACTAATGAACCTGCAAGAGCTTCAAGTATCAACGTATTTCCTAATCCAGGAAGCGGAGTATTAAAAGTTAAATCGCTAATTGATGGTCATTATGAGGTATATAACCAGTTGGGACAAATCGTATTATCAGGAATATTCAATCAGGATAATGACATCAATTTAACCAAACAACCAAGTGGTCTTTATTTGATTAATTTATATGATTCATCAAACAAAAGAGTTAAGACTACGAAGTATTTAAAAAAGTAAGCTATTCTATTAAAAAAATAATGGCGTTTGACATCCCATCTTACTCCATTATTATAATGTAAGCTATTCTTTTTACAAGGCTGAATTCTATGCTAAAAAGCAAAGAATTCAGCCTCTTTTTATGTATTAAATTTGCTTTTTATTTTGAAGCAAACAACTTAACATCTTCTTCGCTCACTTCGGTACCTCCAAGAATAATTAAGCGTTCAACTACGTTTCGTAACTCTCTAATATTTCCTGTCCAATCGTAATCCTGTAATAACTTAATTGCTTTAGTAGAAAATGATTTTTTAGCAACGCCCTGTTCTCCTGCAATCTTTTCGGCAAAGTGATTTACTAACAATGGAATATCATCCCGTCTATCGTTTAGTGCCGGTACTTTTACTAGTATAACAGCCAATCGGTGGTACAAATCTTCACGGAACCTTCCTTCGTCGATCTCCTTCTTTAAGTCTTTATTTGTTGCTGCAACCACACGAACATCAACTTTAATATCTCTGTCACTACCTACACGTTGAATACGATTTTCTTGCAATGCCCTAAGGACTTTGGCCTGCGCCGATAAACTCATATCTCCTATTTCATCGAGAAAAATGGTTCCTTTATTAGCGGCTTCAAATTTACCGGCTCGATCTTTTACAGCGCTGGTGAAAGCACCTTTTACATGACCAAATAACTCACTTTCGATAAGTTCACTGGGGATGGCCGCACAGTTTACCTCGATCATTGGCGCCTTAGATCGATCACTTTTTTGGTGTAACCAATGTGCCACAAGTTCTTTCCCTGTTCCATTAGGCCCTGTAATAAGCACACGTGCGTCTGTTGGTGCTACTTTTTCAATAATCTCTTTTATATGAGAAATCTCGTTGCTTTCTCCAATCATCTCAAAATTCTTGCTTACCTTTTTCTTAAGCAATTTATTTTCAACAACCAGTTCTTTTTTATCCAAAGCATTACGTACCGTGTTCAACAACCTATTTAGATCCGGCGGCTTGGATATATAATCGAATGCTCCTAAACGCATGGTATTAACGGCTGTGTCTAAATCTCCGTGCCCAGAAATCATAACAATAGGGATTTCTGGTTTAATCTTTTTAACCGCTTCTAAAACTTCAACACCATCCATTTTTGGCATTTTGATATCGCAAAGAATCAGGTCGTAGTCTTCTGTTTTTATTTTATCAATTCCTACCAAACCGTCATCGGCTTCTTCAACTTCATAGGTATCATTTTCTTCAGAAAGTATTTTAACCAATACACGTCTAATAGCAGCTTCGTCTTCTATTACTAATATTTTTGGCATCTTAATTTTAGATTAAAGAATACAGTTGACCTGTATCCAAATTATATGTTTTAATTTCTCTTCTTATTTACTATTCTGTACCCTGAGAAACAACGTGTACATCTCTCTGTGGAAATGGAATACTAATGTTGTTTTCTCTAAATATTTTATCGATTGCGAATCTTAAATTACTTTTTGGAATGATAGCCTGGAAACTATCATCTATGGTAACGATCAACTTAAAGTTGAGCGAACTGTCGGCAAAATCAGTAAAAAGTACCAATGGTTCTGGATACCTTAAAACATCTTCACATTCTGATGCGACTTGTAGAAGCAACTTCTTTACGAGTTCAACATCACTTCCGTACGCCACTCCAACGTAAACACTTTCTCTGGTTTTGGTTCCATTTTGTGTCCAGTTGTACAAGCTATTGGTTAGATATAAATGATTTGGAATTACCAGTACTTTATTGTCAATTGTGACTGCTCTTGTTGTACGTAGTTTTATTTCCTCTACTCTACCAACTTTGCCTTCTAGCTCAATAATATCACCAACATGTACCGATTGATCGACCAGAATAAAAATACCGGAAATGATATCCTGAAATAAGGTTTGAAGGGCTAAACCAACACCAATTAATAAACCCGCAGAGGCCGCTAAAATCGCATTTACATTTATGCCCGCTGTACTAAAAGCTATAAGTAATACGACCAGATAAATAAACCACCGGGAAAATGTAAATACCGTATTAAACTTAGCTTTGTCCTCTTTTGGTAATTTGCGTGTCATGAGTTTTTTAGAAAACCTAAGCAGTACATTGGTAAGTACAAAAAAGATGCAAACTATAATTAAAAAACCTACCGTTATTTTAATGGTACCCGCTTCATTTTCGTAAAGATGAAGTCTTGTAAAATCGATAATATTTTCCCAAATCGAGCTCTTGGTAATAGTCTCTTCTATATCTTCTAAGTTCTGATTCATTTTAATATTTAATCCACTTTATTATTTCTTTATAACTTGGCTTTTTACCGTACATTAATATCCCTACCCGATAAATTTTAGCAGCAAACCAAACGGTGCCTATAAATGTACTTATTAATAACAATAATGATACCAATTGTTGCCATAATGGTACTCCAAAAGGGATGCGCATAAGCATAACCACCGGAGATGTTAGCGGTATAAACGAAAATACCGTAGATACTGTACCATGTGGATCTTCTATTACCGTAAATATACCAATATATACGGCTAAAATTAAGGGGACGATGATTGGTAATAAAAATTGCTGCGTATCAGTCTCATTATCAACCGCTGCCCCAATAGCCGCGTACAACGAACTATACAACAGATACCCTCCTATAAAGAACAGGATAAATGCTATGATAAGATTCATTAAGGGCATATTCTCCATAGACATTTTAAATGACTCGAAATAAAATTTAAAGTCTGCTCCCTGTGATGCCATTTCAACGATTTCTTGCTGTGGTGTTTGAACTTCGAGCATATTTACACCCAAAACCAATGACACAATAGTCATTAATAATCCTCCAAACACCATCCAGATTATAAATTGAGTGATGCCTGCCAGCGAGGTGCCTATAATCTTACCCAACATTAATTGCACAGGTTTTACAGATGAGATAATCACCTCAATGATTCTACTGGTTTTTTCTTCTATAACACTTCTCATAATCATGTTTCCATAAATGATTATGAACATAAAAAGTAAATAGCCGGAGGCAAGTCCGAATACTAATTTTATAATGCTGTCTATCTTAGATGTTTTTTCCCCCTCAAAACTTTCCTGGGCAATATTGACACTTATTTTTGATTCCTTGATCTTATCAATATCCACGCCATTATTTTGAAGTTCCAAATTGGTAAGTTTTTTATTCAATTTATTTTCAAAATCTGATATTAACGATAAGGAAGCCGATTCTTTCGAATAAAACTTGATATGATTTGAAGCTTCTTTTACATCTGTAAATTTATCAATATATAGTAGCCCATAAGAACCAGATTCTTTAGACAATACTTTGGCCTCTTCTAGCGACATTCCTTTTAAGACATTGTAAGTCGTCTTATCGGTACTTTTAAAAATATCCCTTACGACTCCGGACTCATCAAAAATGTTAATGGTACGTACCTTTTCATTATTCAATTGAGACAAATAGGCAACAACTGCAGCAAGCGCTATCATTATAATAGGGCTTAAAATGGTCATGACAATAAACGATTTGTTCTTAACCTTGGTTAAATATTCGCGTTTTATAATGAGAGATAGGTGGTTCATAAAAATTAGTTATTCTTTACCGTTTGAATAAAAATGTCGTTCACACTAGGTATGAGTTCTACAAAATGAGACACCTCTCCTTGCGAGGTCAAATAGTTTAGTAAGTCGTTAGGTTTATCGGTTTCAGCAAGTTTTATATTCAGTTTTAATTCATCTTCTAACGTTTTAAAATTAGCAACAGAAACTTCAAATTTATTCGACAATTCTTGCTCTAATAAAGCTTTATTATGCGTTCGAATACCAACTTCGTAGGTACTTATTTTATACTGTCGTTTAACATCAATTAACCTTCCGTCAAGAATTTTATTCGATTTGTGTATCAAAGCAATATCATCACAGAGTTCTTCTACCGATTCCATTCTGTGGGTGGAGAAAATAACTGTGGCTCCGTCTTCTCTTAATCGTAAAATTTCGTCTTTAATTAAATTTGCATTTATGGGATCGAAACCAGAAAAAGGTTCATCAAAAATTAAAAGTTTAGGACGATGTAAAACGGTAACCACAAACTGTATTTTTTGAGCCATCCCTTTGGATAGTTCCTGAATCTTTTTATTCCACCAATCGCCAATTTCCAGGCGCTCAAACCAATAGTTAAGGCGTTTTTTTGCTTCTGCCTTATTTAAACCCTTTAACTGTGCTAAATACAAAGCTTGCTCCCCTACCTTCATTGTCTTATAAAGTCCTCGCTCTTCTGGTAAATAACCAATATCTTTTATATGCTCAGGTTTAAGAGATGCTCCATCCAAATGTACCGTGCCAGAGTCTGGCATTGTGATTTGATTAATAACTCTTATAAGCGTTGTTTTTCCTGCTCCATTAGGTCCTAATAAACCAAAGATACTCCCCTGAGGAACCGAAATAGATACCTTATTAAGTGCTCTAAAGTCTCCAAAGTTTTTACAAACTTCATGAACTTCCAGTAAGTTGCTCATTCCTATTTTTAATTGACTTGTTGTGGTAAATATATTAAATGTTATAATTAACTTATTGAATTCAGCCCGACTTTTTCAATTTCCTGAAAATGTTTGGAATTCCCTCACACCAGCCTGCCGACTGGCAGGTTTCGTTACTTTTAGTTGTAGTTTTTCTAACTTTCAAAACTTCCTCTATTGTTGTTAAGCCGTAATTCATTCTTGGTTAAAAAGAAAAGTCAGAAAGAGTTTTACAGAAGTTATTTCATAAAGGTAATCAGTACACTTGAAATCAGTTGAAAAAAACAAAACCCACCCCTAATCATATTAAGGATGGGAAAAAAATTGCTATGAAAAAGAAAAATTATCACTATGATATATATCTAGTGATAATTCAAATATAGTTATTTTTTAAATACTATTTGCAAAACTTTATAATAACTTCTTTTTTTAGTCGTTAAAATTTATTATAAAGTATTTTGCTATTATTACATATTAGACTCTGTTTTTATGAAAACATATCCTTAACTTTCTCGAAGAAAGATTTATCTGAACTTTCTGGTTTTGGTGCGAAATGTTCATCGTTCTTCATAGTTTCAAAAAACTCACGTTGCTGCTTGCTTAAAGTCTTTGGTGTCCAAACATTTACATGCACTAATAAATCACCTTTCCCATAACCATTTATGCTAGGTATTCCTTTACCTCGTAATCGCAGAATTTTACCAGATTGTACACCTGCTTCAACTTTAATACGAACTTTTCCAGTAACGGTATTAATTTCTTTTGATGTTCCTAAAACAGCCTCGGGGTAACTTATATATAAATCGTAATGTAAATTATCGCCTTCTCTTTGTAAGTCTTTGTGTTGCTCTTCCTCTATAACAACAATAAGGTCTCCAGATATCCCATGACCAGGTGCTTCATTTCCTTTACCAGAAACTTTAAGTTGCATACCATCTACTACTCCAGCTGGTATTTTTATGGCTACCGTTTCTTCAGCAACCTTTAATCCTTGTGAATCTGCATCGCCAGGCTTTTTATCAATGATTTGCCCTGTCCCTCCACATGCAGTACATGGTGAGGATGTTTGCATTCTACCTAAAATGGTATTGGCTATGCGGGTTACCTGCCCGCTACCATTACATGTTGTACATGTTTTATAAGTGGTTCCGGGAGCCTGCACTCTACGTTTTACTTTGACCTTCTTTTCTACACCATTAGCGATTTCTTCCAGGGTTAGTCTAACACGAATACGTAAGTTACTTCCTTTAGTACGACGTTGGCCGCCGCCACCTCCAAAACCAGAGAATCCACCACCAAAGCCACCGCCAAAAATATCACCGAACTGACTAAAGATGTCATCCATATTCATGCCACCTCCGCCAAAGCCACCACCATTCTCAAAGGCTTGATGACCAAATTGATCATAGCGTGCTTTTTTATCGGCATCACTCAATATTTCATAGGCCTCGGCTGCTTCTTTAAAATTGGCTTCAGCTTCTTTATTATCAGGGTTTTTATCTGGATGAAATTCAATAGCTTTCTTTCTATAAGCCTTTTTAATTTCTGAAGCAGAAGCTCCTTTACTAACTCCTAATACTTCGTAATAATCTCTCTTCGCCATGGTTTATATTTTATTGCCCTATTACGACTTTTGGAAAACGAATGACTTTTTCTCCTAGTTTGTATCCTTTTTCAATAACATCGATAATTTTTCCTTTTAGATCATCACTAGGAGCCGGAATTTGTGTTACCGCTTCATGATCATCTGCATTAAATGCTTCTCCTTTTTCAACCTTAATGGCTGCTAATCCTTTTTGTTCTAAAGTGGTTACCAATTTTTGATAAATTAGCAAAACACCCTTGCGTAACTCTTCTGCCTCTTTGTCGTCTTCTATATGAGTTAGTGCTCGCTCAAAATCATCAAGAATTGGCAATAACGTTTTCATAACATCTTCACTCGCTGTTGAAAATAACTCAATACGCTCCTTTGAAGTACGTCTTTTGTAGTTTTCAAATTCAGCAAATAAGCGCAAAAACTTATCTTTTTCTTGTTTTAATTGATTCTGAAGTTTTTCTTCAGTACCTAATTCTTCCTGCTCTTCAGTTACCTGTTCCTCTGCAACTTGTTCTTCAACTTCAACGGTTTCACTTTGTACTCCGTCTATTTGATCGTTTTCTATATCGTTTGTTTTATCTTTCTTGCTCATTACTGCATTTAAATTTTATACAATACTATAATTGGTTGGCAAAAGTACTGCCAATATTGTAAAAATGTCATAATGTCATTAATTATTTTTTTGCTTTCGGAAAGAATTTTGGTTTGAGGGGATCTCTATTCGTTAATTACAGCGGGAAGCAGGTATTTTTCCAACAATTCATAATAATCAGATTCATTATTATAGTTCCCTGCAATGATTACAACGACCATATTTAAATCTGGATATATGGCTACGGTTTGTCCGCCATGCCCAAGCGCGTTGTAATACTGTATTTTTTTATTATTTATCGTTATTGCTGGCTCGAGATACCACATATAGCCATAATCCACAAAATCGAATAGTTTGCCATAGGGTGTAAGGCTTTCCTCTATCCATGCTTTCGAAATAATCTGCTCTCCATTCCATTTCCCTTTATTTAAATACAACTGTCCAAATCTCGCCATATCCCTGGCGGTCATATCTGCCCCCATTCCCATTGCCGGATGTCCTTTTGGCGTTTTTTCCCATGTAAAGCTTTTTATTCCAATGGGATCAAACAAAAATTTTGATGCAAAATCCTCAACAGCTTGTTGTGTGCTATGCCTCAAAACGGGTTCTAACAATTGGGTACTTCCTGTGCAATAAGCATTTACTTTATCTGGTTCGTTAACCATATTTACATCAAGCATATAATTTATATAATCATCTGAACGTAAAAAAGTATCGAAATCTCCCGAAGTTTTATGATTAAAATCGTCACAATCTAAACCGTGACGCATGGTTAGTAAATCTTTTATTCTAATTTCTTTTTTTAAACTATCCCATTTACTTTCATAAATAGTTCCTTTATAAAATCTAGCTACTTTAGATTCTGTATTTTCTATATGTCCCTGGTCAATAGCAATTCCAATTAATGCAGAAGAAATACTTTTTGTAACAGAAGCCACATCATGAACTTTACTTCTATTGTACCCCTTATAATAACTTTCATAAACTAATTTCTCGTCCTTAATAATTAGTAAACCATGTATGTTTTTATATGCTCTCCCATGGATTTGATTACTAAATACATTTAGCTTTTCCGGATTGATTTTTACATTTTTAACATGATCGACCTCCCAATCTCCTTCAATTCTTTCGGGAATGCTATAGTCATGCTGCGAATGACAAGAAGATATTAATAGACAACAAAGTCCGACGTAAGCAAGTTTCATGATATAAATATTTTAGACAACAGTATGTCTAAGGATAGTATACATTGTTACACTTTTAAATTTGTGTAGATGGTCTATTTTAAAATATTTTCCAATGCCGGACGCAGGTAATGGAATTCAAACTGAAACCCTTTATTTTCTATTTTCTTCGAACTTACCCGCTGGCTTTCAAACAATAGTATATGCATCTCCCCTAGAACCAATTTTAAGAAAAACTGAGGTATATTAGGTAAAAACAAGGGTTTTCGCATCACCTTTGCAATGGATTTAGTTAATTCTTTATTTGTAACAGGGTTTGGGGCTACACCATTAAATACACCACCTAAATGATGTTCTAAAACGTATAAAAAGAGACGTGCTAAATCTTGAATATGAATCCAGGATTGCCATTGTTTGCCATTTCCCAAGGCGGTTCCTGCTCCAAATTTAAAGGGTTTAATCATTTCTGACAATGCGCCTCCATTTTTGGCCAAAACCAAACCTATTCTAATTTTGGAAACCTCGATATTTAGTTCACTAAACCCATTCATTTCCGTCTCCCATTCTTGTACTACTTTACCAAGAAAGGATCTACTAAATTCTTTAGATGATTCTTCGTAATAATTTATTCCAGAACTCGAATATATGCCAATAGCGCTTGCCCCAACAACGTGCTTTATGGTATGAGATTCTCCTTTTAAAGCATTAATTAATAGCTTGGTGGACGTTGTTCTACTAGACAAAATTTCCTTTTTATAAGCAGGTGTCCATCGTTTAGATATTGTTGCCCCCGCCAAATGAATAATACTATCTATACCCTTAAAACAATCTAAATCGATTTCCTGGGCTTTCGGATTCCAATAAAACCCCTTATAAGTTTCTGAATGAGATATTTTAGATTTGCTGGTGGTTAAGTAGTTAATGGCAATTTCTTTTTCCCGACAGAGTTTTACGACCTGCTGTCCTACTAAACCTGTAGCCCCCGTAATTAAAACTCGCATATTCTTTTTATTTAAAGTTACAAAAAGACTGTTCTGTTTACTAGATATTTATGTTAGGTTTAACAATCATAACTGCTTTTAATTACTTTTTGGGAAATACATTAAAACTTAAATCTTTTTAGTCGCTCGAAGCATTTCACGTTTACCAGGAGGTCCTGGCAAGCGTTCAACCTCAAAACCAACGGTTTCCATAGCCCTACGGACACTTCCTTTTGCAGAATAGGTCACTAAAACACCTTCTGTCTGTAAAGCTTCATACATTCTTAAAAATATAGATTCCGTCCATAATTCTGGTTGTACTCTAGCTCCAAAGGCATCAAAATAGATGATGTTATATCGGTTTTTTTCTTCAATTTCTGAAAAAAAACGATTTTGTTTTTCAATTAAAAAATATTCGGAAATGGTATGCTTCTCTTCCCAGGTAACTTGATGAAGTGCTTTAAAGAGTCCCTTCTTACTTTCGACCTTCAACGCTTCAGGGTAATTTAGTTGTTCTATTTCGGACATTAAAATGGGGTACCCCTCAATCCCAAAATAATTAATCTTGGCCCTTAATTTTTCAGCTTCCAACATCGTAATAAAGGCATTCAATCCTGTTCCAAAACCAATTTCTAAAATATTGATGTTGTTATTTATAACTTCAGAATTATAAAAATGATGTAAACCATGTTTTATAAAAACGTGATAGGCTTCTTGTATAGCACCATGTTTGGAATGATATTGTTCGTCCCAGTCTGGCAAATGAATGGTAGACGAACCATCGGCAGTAATTACAATTTCTCGTTTCATGTGGTTATGTATTTGCGATTTTGACACAAGGACCACCTATAGTGATCATAACTGCCTTAAAAAAGAGTACGGAAGATATTGCAATTATTGTCTTAATAAAACGCCATCGGCTTCAAACGAATACGTTCTTTCGGGTTCTGTAATGGCCGCTATGTCCTTGGCAGATTTTCCAGCATCTTCTGCATAATGCTTTAGCTCATCCACAGGCACCTCTTTTACATAGGCTTTCCCATTTACGATAACCTCTTTACCAGCAATATCTTTTGGCACAAAAAAACCATAATCCTTAAACTTTACCATGACTTCATTGCCATCTTCCAGATTAAGCGTCATCCAACATCCTTTTGCCTGACAAACATTATTCACCTTTGCCTTTATTTTAGAATGTATGGAGTCTCCTGTATTCATCGTTTTATAATGCTTGGCCATCGATGTTGCTGCAATGGCATCATCTGGAATAATTTTTATTCCAAAAGGTATATATTCGACCTTATTAGTGTTCCCATGAGCCGAAGTTGTAGTAGTATCAGCTAAAATGCCTTCCTCCGAACCAGATACGTTCTCAATAGCACTGGTTTCAAGGTTTTTTTCTGTATGTTCCTCACTTTTCTTTTTGCAAGAATTTAACGTTAGAACACAGATAATTAACAAAGTAAGAGACTTCATGTTAAAAATATTTCAATTTTAAACGATTTATGTAAATATACCGCTTTTTTACAAACGTTTTTATTTAAATTTGTATTATTAAATGACTAGACTTATGAATGCTATAATCAACAATTTAGAGATTATAAGGACAAAATCTTCCAAAATAAAAGATGTAGATTTTGATAATTTGAAATTTGGTCAGATATTTTCTGATCATATGCTTTTATGCCATTATAAAGATGGACAATGGGATGCTCCAAAGGTCGTCCCTTATCAGTCTATTAATTTAGATCCATCTGCCAAGATTTTTCACTACGGTCAAGCCGTATTTGAAGGCATGAAAGCTTATAAGGATGCAAATGAAGATGTCTGGTTATTTCGTCCGATGGACAACTACAAGCGTTTAAATATTTCCGCAAATCGTTTGGCGATGCCGGAATTACCGGAAGATTACTTTATGGAAGGCCTTAAAGCCCTCTTAAAAGTGGATAACGAATGGATTCCGAAGCAAGATGGAAGTTCTTTATACATTAGACCTTTTATTTTTGCTTCAGGAGGTGGTTTTCATGCCTCTCCAGCAGATGAATATACATTCATTATTGCCACAGCACCCTCGGGAGCTTATTTTTCTGGAAAAGTAAAGGTATTGATTGAAGAAAAATATTCACGTTCTGCTAATGGCGGCGTTGGTTACGCTAAAGCTGGAGGGAACTATGCCGGACAATTCTATCCAACGCAACTCGCCGTAGAAAAAGGATACCAGCAAGTTATCTGGACCGATGATAATACGCATGAGTATATTGAAGAGGCCGGTGCGATGAATATTTTTGTTCGTATAAAAGACACACTTATCACCGGGCCTACCAGTGACAGAATTCTAGATGGTATTACGCGAAAGAGTATCATAGAATTGGCCGAGTCTGAAGGAATCGCTGTAGAGGTTAGAAAATTATCGGTTCATGAGGTGGTAGAAGCCGCACAAAATGGAGACCTTAAGGAAATGTTCGGTGCAGGAACCGCAGCTGTAATTTCTCCTATTGCAGGTTTTGGTTATAAAGGTACTGACTATGATTTACCTGAATTGGAAAACTCATATGCAAGTTCATTAAAGCAACGTATTACAGATATTCAAACCAATAAAGCTGAAGATCCTTTTGGATGGAGGTTTAAGGTTGAATAAACGAGACAACCGTTATAAATAAAAAAGAGAAGCTAAACCGCTTCTCTTTTTTTATTTTATTTGTCCATTATAATGGATTCAATATTGGGTTTAAAATAATTAGGCCCCTTTAATACTTTACCATCTTCTCTATAGATAGGCTCTCCATCCTCACCTAACTTACTCATATTACTACGTTGTATTTCTTCAAAGACTTCTTCTATTTTATGCTGCATACCATGTTCTATAATGGTACCACACAAAATATACAACATATCCCCAAGGGCATCTGCAACTTCTACCAAGTCATTATTATTAGCTGCTTCCAGATATTCTTCGTTCTCTTCTTTCATTAAATTGAAACGAAGTGTATTTTTTTCAATACCCAAATCTGCTTTTGGTGTTTCTAGATGTCCTATTTTAAATGCCGTGTGAAAAGCTTTTACCGCCTCTATTTTATTTTTCATTGTATACCCCTATTTTTTTATCCCTACCAAGGTAAGAATTTCGGTTTTCATTAAATTTGCATAAAAATAATTATATGTTCAGTAAGGGTCAAATCATTTTCGGAGTTTTATTTTTTATTGTCTTCGCTATTATCATTGGATACACCTACCGGAAAGACTTAAAACTTCATAAACGCTTTTACAATGGTAGTATCTGGATATTGTTTGCCTTTATTGCTTTTATTTTATCTATAGTGGCTATTAAATTCTTTTTGAAATAGTACTTGACCGTTTTTTTCTTTTCATTGATTATTTAATTTTTTACAGCAGCTCTACAAGGTATTTTCCTCAAAATACACGTGCAAACTCTTATAATACGAGCGATTTTTCGTCTATAAAAGATATTTTCATATCTTAATCCACTGATATACCTGTAATTGGGTATAGTATTAACATTCTTTTTTTTTGAGATTTGCATTATTAACCAAAAAACCCTCAACAATTATGAAAACAAAATTTATAACTCTTTGCATTGCAATCCTAATTGTCCTTTCTTGCAAGCAAAACTCAGAAAAAAAATCGTTAGAAAATGTCACATGTGAAGACGAATTAAAACTATTAAAAGATAAGCTCCATGACCTAATGGAAACTCATGATGCCGTTTTTCCAACTCCCTGCTGTCTTAATAATCAAGATGTAATTCCTGTTGATGATTATCAAGGGAGGTACGTCATTAAAGACAGGTATGAAACTTCTGGTGAGATTAATTCTGATACAGATGAAATTGATATTATTATTCCAATCACTGATAATCAACTAAGAATAGTTAATGCAGTAAATATTTCTGGAAATGAAATTAACGCTTTATTAATAATCTTAAAAGGAAATGGAGGGATAAAAACCCCTACCGGGGCCGCCACTCATCTAATTAAAAACAAGTTTAAAATAAGTAAATTAGGTTTAAAACCTAACTTATCAAAGTTGATGGTAATCGTGATGCATGATGCAAACTTCAATGGTGCTCATGTTGTAAGCTACCAGAGAATAATTAATAACCCCTGTACCACCTATGAGGACATAAAAGCTTATATAAATAGTCAAGAGTGGAAAATAGACAAATCTAGACCTGGTGAAGACGGAGGGGATATTATTCCATGATAAAAAGAATATTCATAATATACCTTATCCTCTTGTGCAATATTATAATTGCACAAGAGGAAACTTCTTTCTTCAAGAAAGTAGATTCCTTGTATCTAGAAAAAAAATATTTGGAGATAATAAAATCTCAAAAAAAAATTACTACCACAAACATATCTCTTTTGGCCAAATATAATTTCACCTTGGCCAAAGCTTTTGAAAACTTAAATAAAGAGGATTCCGCTTTTATACACTATAATGAATCCCTAAAACTTTATAAAGACATAAATTATAAAGAAAATATTGCCGAGATAAATAACGAAATATATTTACTTCTTGATAGTAAAAAAAAACTGAATGCCAATAAAGATTTCTATTTAAGAGAACTTTACAAGTATGCCAATGAAACCAAATCAAATAAATGGCTTACCAGATACTTCATAAATCTTAGTGTTGCTTCTTTAAAAAATAAAGCTCCCGATTCAGTAAAACACTATATAAATAAGGCTAAAAGAACTTCTGAGTCTCTTAAAACCTCTGAATCTAAAATCGATATATATAATCTATTGGGAACACTTCATAGTAGAGACTATAAGAGCTATAAAAACTATGACTCTGCTCTTCATTACTATAACAAAGCCTTGGTTTTATACTTTTCCGATACTCTGAGAAATAAAAATTTAAATACTAAATTCAAACTGTTAAATAATATAGGCAACACCTATAGAAGAAAAAAAGACTACATTAAAGCATTAAATTATTATGATCAAGCTGAAAAAATAGATTTACTAAAACTGAACCTAAAAAGTAAAGAAATCCTTTATAGAAATATAGATTCGACTTACTACTATTTACAAAATTGGAAGAAAGCATATGAATATTCATCTAAGTACAACAGTGTACAAAAAATTATTGATGAAAAAAAACAAAACATTACTATTTCCAAATACGACAACGAAAAACTCCGTGCCGACAACCTAGAAATAGAATCCAAACGAAAACAAAGCCAAAACTTTTTAATTGGGGCTTTAGCCTTTATTCTTTTTGGAGGGATAACGGCTCTTCTCCTCTACAAAAACACCAGAAGAAAACAAAAACTAGCCGAACAGGAAAAAATCCTGGAAACCCAAAAATTAGCAACCGTTCTAAAAGAACAGGAACTCATGAGTATCGATGCCATGATTGAAGGTCAGGAAAAGGAACGTCAGCGTATTGCAAACGACTTACATGATGATTTGGGTGGACTTATGGCTACCGTAAAACTGCATTTCAATGCGCTTAAGGATAAACAAACCCCTGAACTATTTGATAAAACAACGCACTTGCTAGATGAAGCCTATCAAAAAATACGATCGATTGCTCATGCCAAAAACTCTGGAGTTATTGCCAAACAGGGATTATTAAAGGCCATTAATAATATGGCGGATAAAATATCCAGTTCCAACAAAATATCCATACATGTCATGGATTACGGATTGGAAAACCGCCTTGAAAACAGTTTGGAATTAACTATATTCAGAATTATTCAGGAATTAGTAACCAATATTTTAAAACATGCCGATGCCACAGAGGCCACCATTCATTTAACCAATCATAAAGAATCCCTAAACATTATGGTTGAGGATAATGGTACAGGTTTTAATCCGAGTCAAATCACTACTAAAAATAAAGGTATGGGCATAAGTAGCATCGACAAACGTGTGGCGTATTTAGAAGGCACCATGGCCATAGAATCTGATGAAGTCAATAAAGGAACCACCATAATAATAGATATACCCATATGATACGACTAGCTATAGCCGAAGACCATCAATCTCTAATCGATGGGATAAAACTACTCTTAAACTACGAAGAAGGTATTAGTATTGTTGGAACTGCTAATAACGGTGAAGAACTCATGAAAATTGTTCGTCTAAAACGTCCTAATCTGGTGGTTACCGATATACGGATGCCCAAAATGGATGGGATTACTGCGACTAAATTGATAAAAAAGGAGTTTCCGGAAATAAAAGTGTTAGCCTTTACCATGTTCGATCAATTAGAGGCCATCGAACAGATGTTGGATGCCGGAGCGTCTGGATATATTCTAAAAAATTCATCTTTAAATGAGGTCCATGATGCTATTATTAAAGTATCTAAAGGTGAAACCTATTTCGATCCCAATATTAACGCAAACGCCTTAGAATCAAAATCTTCATCTAAAACCAAGGGCCCATTAACCAGGCGTCAAATTGAAATTCTGGAACTCATCGGACAAGGGAAAACCTCACGTGAAATTGCCGACTTACTTTTTATTGGTGTCCATACCGTAGACACCCATAGAAAAAATATGGTACGTATCTTAGGACTTAAAGGCAAAGGAGAACTTATGCGTTATGCTCTAGAAAAAAAGTATAAGTTTACCTAGTATTGGGTATGTTTTCATATGGGCCTGATTTATAGTTTTAACAAACTATAAATCAAAATTTTATGAAAAAACTTCAACCCTTTTTATTCTGTATACTATCTATATGTAGTATATATTTTATGGAAGCCCAAACAACAAATTTAGACACCGAAAAGAACACCCAAAAAATAACTTTAGGCTTCGAAAAAGCATCTGAAATCGTCCTGTTTAAAGAAAGTGATACCCTTACCATTCCCTTTTCAATAACAATTGATGGATCTTATATTCCCAGTGAATCTGATAATATTAAAGTCAAAATTAGTTCAAGTAGTAACGCATTGAATGCCTTTCTATCAAATAATGAATTTAACATTCATGCTTCTAAGACAAAAGGAGAACTTAAATTTACAAATGAGTCTAACAAACACATTAACAATTTTAAGGACATTGTAGAATCGATACAGCATAAAGAAGCTATATTTTCGCTTTCCTTTACCTTATTGAAAAAGAAATTTAATGTTCCCCGTACAGAAGTCTCTATTGAGACTAAAATCTCCAGGAAGTATATTGAATTAAGGCCAGAAAAAGACGAGTCAAACCGAAAATATAATTTCTTCCTGGGGGCCAATTTCGATCTGGAAAATAAGATTAAAGCCAACAGTTTTTATTCTGAAATCGACGCTTATTTGCCTGGTTTATTTTTTAAAAACAAAAAAGGGGATCTTTGGGGAGGGCTTAGAGCTGGAATATATAAAAATCGATCTTTAAGTACCAATAAAGATCGCTCGATTGAAACCTCTCGTATCGAAATCCTGGAAAATCTCCCAGAAAACGACTCTGCAATTGTTGAAAATAAACGTATCATTAGAACCCCAAAAGTGTCTTATGATAACCTGGGGTTTTATACCGAACTGTTATTAAGAGTTCATAACTCGAAAAATTTTAAAATGTATTTAGCCCCAAGGGCTGAGGTTATACAACGGGTTGAAACCACAAGTTACGATTTTGAAGATTTAATAACTTTAGGTACCGAAAAAATTCCTAAGGACAGCCTTAATAGCCGGACCATAAGATCAATTTTATCATTAGACAGAGAACGTACTGCAAAATATTATAATTCTTATTTTGGACTTGGAACTCCAATGTTTTATAATAATAAAGAGATTGAAATCTTCCTCAACCCTGTTCTGGGTATGGGGTACTCTGATCTCGCCCGAAGTAGAACGCCTGGCAGGGAAAAGTCCACAACGTTTTTTGGTGTTTTTCAGTTTCATATCATTGAAAAAAAACATGGCCTCAAGCTAAATGGTGAAATACGTAAATTCTTTGGTGTAGGTCAAGATCCTTTTATTGTAATTAACTTATCAAAACGTATAGATTTGAAATCACTAATTGATTCAAATAAATAACCTAATGAAATTATGAACTTAATCTATTAACATAAACCTCTCAAAGTTATATATTACAAAGACTTAACGATAAAACGGACTAAACGATCCATGCAAAAAAGCATTCCACTTGCCTAACCAGAAGGAAATAAACTACAAAATATTCTTTTTTTAACATTTTACCACCCAATATGGCATATTTATTGTAATTCCTATATATGATAGTAGGAAAAATAATGTTTAAACTGTTATATAAATAGTTGCAATATTTCACGCAACCTTTTTGAAACTTTTGCATCTAGTATGTATAAATACAATCAACGAACAAAACAAACTAAACAGATGAAAATACTAATAATAATTAGCGTACTAATTATCGTTAATTTAATTCTTTTGACTTTTAGTGTTAACAAAAAAACAGAACCTTGAAAAAGGTTCTGTTTTTTTGTTCATCATTTTAACGCTTAAATCAGTTGTAAAAAAAATGATTCCAGTTGCATTACTTTAACTGCCGTAGTTTCTTCTTCCTTATTTTTCTCTTCAACAAAAACAGGGTTTACAAAGCGATTGTAAGTTGCCGACACTAATTTTTCATTACGCCTTAGCACTTCGGCTTGTAGTGCTTTATCCTCCTTTTCGCCATAACTTTCCACTTAGACTTCTACGACTTTATAATCGCCTTCAGATTTTAAAAGACTCCTTTTACAAAAAATTAATTTTTAAAGCAACAAAAACAATAATTTATTAAACGATTCATAAAATGATTATATTTGGTAGTTGATTCTTCAAAACACAAAAAATGAAAGCTATTAAATACATTTTATTCTTGTTGCTTATTGCAATTATAGGGACTGCTATTTATGTTGCTGTTCAACCTAACTCTTTCGAAGTTACAAGAACCAGAACCATAAAAGCCCCTGTGACTGTTATTTATAACAATGTTATTGATTATAAAAACTGGGAAGCCTGGTCGTCATGGGCAGAGTCTGATCCGGATATGATAATTACACTATCTGATCAAACTAAAGGTATTGGTGGTTCGTATTCCTGGGAAGATAAAGATGGCATAGGAACCATGAAAACTCTCGAAGCTGTTCCTAACAAATCCATTAAACAAACTTTACAATTTGCGGAATTTCCGTCTTCTGATATTGACTGGACCTTTACGCCTAATGAAGATGGCTCTACAGATGCCACCTGGACGATCTCTGGTAAAGACCTTCCTTTCGATTTTAAAGCATTTGCCGCTTTTTCAGGAGGTATGGAAAAACAAATTGGACCACATTACGAACGTAGTTTGGAAAAACTGGACAGCATTATTGCTGTCGATATGAAAACATACAGCATTGAAATTAATGGAATGACAGAACATAGTGGTGGTTACTACTTATATAATACGACGTCATGTAAAATAACAGAGTTAAAAACTAAAATGGTGGAATCTCTTTCTAAGGTAGGTCATTATGCCATGACCAATAAGGTTCCTATGGCCGGAGCGCCTTATACGTTTTACCATAAATGGGATGAAAAGAATAATGCGGTCATGTATTCTGCTTGTGTGCCTACAACAGAAAAGGTGATAAGTACGGATGGTGATATTTTAACAGGGCAACTAGAATCCTTTAAAGCAATTAAAACAACCCTTAAAGGTGATTACGAAAACTTAAAAGAAACCTGGGACTCGGTTATGAAATACATCCCTGAGCATGGTCATGAGTTTGCCGAAAACGGCCCTATGCTTGAAGTTTACTTAACAGACCCGCAAAGCACCCCTAATCCGGCAGATTGGGTTACCGAAATATACATTGCCGTTAAATAATATATGAAGCATCTTTTACTGGTCTTTTTAGGTGGTGGTACTGGAAGCGTTTTGCGTTTTCTTATCGGCAAATACTTAAACAGCACTGAAACCGGCATCCCCTATGGTACATTTGCTGCTAATATTTTAGGAAGTTTACTTATTGGTATCATTCTTGGCTTAGCGGCAAAAAATGATTCACTATCTCAAAACCAAACCCTATTATTAGCTACTGGTTTTTGCGGTGGTTTTACTACCTTCTCAACGTTTGCTTATGAAAACCATGTGTTTTTGAAATCGGGGGACTTTATGAGTTTTGCCATGTATACCATAGCAAGTTTTGTAATTGGTTTTTTAGCTGTGTTTTTCGGGATGTATTTGGTGAAGTGAACACTTTTCTATTTAAGTAAGTGATTGAGATTTACCGGAAGGGTAAGGTTTCTCCTCTTTAGCTACACTGAGAGATTCAACCAAAACATGGTTTGGTTTAAGCGGCGTTAAAGTCATGCAAAAACATCTTTATCTTTATACTTAAAAATACTATTATCAATGCTTCCCAAAAGCCTTTACCCCTGCCTCCACTCTAATCTTTAAATAATTTTCTCGGGGTACAATGGGGCAAGAGTACTTTTCATTATAGGCGCAATACGGGTTATAAGCCGTATTAAAATCTATAACAAAGGTATCCCCTTCAGGAATTCTGGCATCTATATAACGGCCGCCCCCGTAACTTTCAAAGCTGTTGGTTTCATCTAAAAAAGGTAAAAACAAGTAATCTTCGTAACCTGCCTCCCGCATCAATTCTTGATTTTGATAGATGTTCAACCTAAACTCTTTTCCTTTTAAAGTAAAGTGCAATTCCCCATACTTTAAGTATACTGGTAATCGCTCTGTTGTCGTTTTCATTTTGAAAGGTTGCGCTTCCGGGGTTCTTTTAAATTGAGCTGTTACGACGTATGTAGAGTCGAACTTAAAGAAATCTAAACCTGTAAATTCTTTTCGGTCTTTATCTTTAAGTGGTGATTTTGTAGCGTCCTTATAATCGGCATTTAGTTGTCGTTGAAATTCCGTTTCACCATGTAGCGGTCTCTTTTTTTGGGTACAACCAACTAACATGAATAAAGATAATACCATTAAACTACGCCTCCCTGATATCTTTTTAAACCACTTCATCATGCAATAACTTCTTTATTTAAGGTAATGGGTTCCAAGGTTATTTTTAAATTTTCGGGATACATAGTAAACTCAAAGCGTTCTCTAATGTCCTCTGGTTTAACTTCTAACTTAAAATCGAAATACTTACACAGTACAGAAACCAGAACGATCATTTCTGTTTTGGCTAAATGCATTCCTGGACAGTACCTAGCTCCTCCTCCAAAAGCCCTCATAACATTGGGGGCATGATTTTTATCCATTGGACATTTACCTTCTAGCCACCTTTCTGGCATGAATGTATCTCCATTGGAAAAATAACTCTCATCTGTTTGTGCGACTTTATTTTGTAAAATGATATTGGTTCCTTTTGGTATTACGACATGATCAACAACCACATCATCATTAGCCTCCAAATATAACTGCGGGGTTGTTGGTTTTAATCGCATAGCTTCCAAAGACACAGCATGGGCATATTTTAAGGCCTCCACATGTTCATAAACATCTGGTAAACCTTCTGGATATACCGTATTGGCTTCTTCTCTAACCTGGGTTACAATACCTGGGTTTTGAGCTAAATAAAAAACAATCCATGACAACGAATTCGAAGTTGTATCTTCTCCTGCCAGCAACATGGTAAAAACATTTCCGTAGATTTCCTCATCGGTGAAATTTGCATCTTTATTTTCTACCAATAAAGCTTCTAAAAAATTTGAAGGCTGGTCTTTTAATTCGGGGTTTTGTAACATTCTATTTTTGGCATCATCAATAAACCCATGGATCACCTGTTGAATAGACTTTAAAGAATTATCCAACGTTTTATCCTTTTTCCTTTTAAAATATCTCCATATCGGAATTGGTGCGGTAACACGTTCGTTGATCATTGGAAAAATGACCTCTAAATGTTTCTGAAAATCATTCGATTTATTATTTATGGTGTCCAACTTATGACCAAAGGCTATTTCGGTGGTAACATCTATTGTAAACGCCATAAATTCTTTTTGCACATCGACAACTGTTTTACGTTCTGCATAGTCTTTAAATTTCTCCAGAATAATTTTCGTCTTGTCCAAAATAATAGGATAAAACGCTTTTACATTTTTTACACTTAGAGCTTCAGCTATAGGTTTCCTGTGTCTTTTCCAAGAAGTGCCTTCTGCATTAAATACACCATCTACACCCATCTCTTTTAAAATTTCATCTATTTTAGAAAACCGTTTAAAACTTTCAGGTCTTAATCTCAACATTTTATTATTGAGATCTGGATTTGCCGATACTACGAATTCTTTTCCAACAAAGTGTATTTTAAATAAATCTCCGCACGCTTCCACCCACCGTTCCAAAACCTGATGTTTATTGTACGTGTTGAATTCTGGTAAATGACCAACTAAGAACTTTCCTTTTGGCGATTTTAAAAATTTAACTTCAATCAATTCATTATCGGACATATAAATATTATTATATCATTAATAAATAAAAATTATCATTTCAAAAATACAACTTACAAATATTTTACCTAGTTTTGAACTCTCAAAAACAGAATAAAATGCGTTATATCGTCACAATTTGTAAAAAGCATTCGACCTCTTTAAAAGGAAAGAGTCGGACTTGGCATATGTTGTGTTGATATAAATATAAGATATTACAATATATAAAAGTCCGACTTCACAGTCGGACTTTTTATTTTTAGTCATGTCAGGACTACTAACCCACAAATTATGTAAAAACAGAAACTCTAACACTTAGAAACAATGAAAACTTTATTCAACAATTACTTAAACACCTTTAAAGGCTTATCCAGAGAGGTATGGTGGCTTTCCTTAATAACTCTTATTAATAGAGCAGGAACCATGGTGATTCCATTTTTATCACTTTACCTAACCAAGAGTCTTAATTTTACCCTTAGTGATGTGGCTTGGGTTATGAGTGCTTTTGGTTTAGGTTCTGTTGTTGGGTCATGGCTAGGCGGTAAACTAACCGATAAAATTGGCTATTATAAAGTCATGGTTTTTAGTTTACTCGCAACGGGTTTTCTGTTTGTTGCATTGCAATATCTAGATACTTTTATGTGGTTTTGCATGGGTATCTTTCTAGTTATGGTAGTGGCAGATATGTTTAGACCTGCAATGTTTGTGGCCCTTAGTGCTTATAGTAAGCCTAAAAACAGAACGCGATCTGTTACGCTTATTCGTTTGGCTATTAACCTGGGGTTTTCTGCTGGTCCTGCTGTTGGAGGTATCATTATTACAACATTGGGGTATGGTGGACTTTTTTGGGTCGATGGTGTTACTTGTGTTCTAGCAACTTTGGTATTAGTATTGGTTTTAAATCCCAGAAAAGCAAAAACCCAGGAAGACATTAAAAATCAGAATCCCGAGTCGGCATACGGCGATAAGGCCTTTCTAATATTTCTTGTAGCCATGATGCTTTTTGGCGTTGTATTTTTACAATACTTCTCTACAATGCCTTTGTACTACAAAGACATTCATCATTTAACCGAGTTTGAAATTGGCATCCTTTTGGGACTTAATGGTTTCTTAATCTTTTTACTTGAAATGCCTTTAATTAAATGGTTGGAAGATTCCCGATTTACCAAAATAGGGCTCATGCTTTTTGGAGCTGTATTAACAGGCCTAAGTTTTATCATCTTAAACTTTACCAGTTGGGTTGGCATTTTAATCATAGGAATGTTATTAATGTCTATTGGAGAAATGATTACATTTCCTTTTTCCAATGCATTTGCAATGGACCGGGCAAAAAAAGGAAACCAGGGCGAGTACATGGCGCTCTATAGTATTTCCTTTTCCATAGCTCATATTTTTGGTCATAATTCAGGATTACAAATGGTAGACGCTATTGGTTTTGATAATACCTGGTATATTGTTACTTTACTAGCAGCATTATGCATGGTATTACTATTCATATTGAAACAATATTTGAACGCTAATAAGAAACATAAAAGAAAAGAAGAAGAAAACGAAATTTTATGGATTTAAATCAAATTACCATTCCTTCTTTGGATGTAAAAAAAGCGACAGAGTTTTATAAAATCTTGGGGCTGCAGCTTATTGTAGATGCAGCTCCTAGATATGTGCGTTTTGAGTGTCCAAACGGAACCAGTACATTTTCCATTCACCAAGTAGACGCCTTACCTAAAGGTGAAGGTATTATGATTTACTTTGAAGATGATAATCTAGATAATCTAGTTACTACCCTTCAAGAAAGAGGAATCGTTTTTACACATCTACCAGAAGACAAATCGTATTTATGGCGCGAAGCGCGACTGCTAGACCCCGACGGTAATAGGGTTATTTTATATCATGCCGGAAAAAACAGAAAAAATCCACCCTGGCGTGTTAATTAATTAGTAAAATTGTTATTTAAAAAACCTGAAAGGCCAACATATGAAATATTTATTATTTACCTTAAATCTGTTATTTGTTATCGGTTGTAACTTTCCGGAGAAGAATTCGGCATCACAGGATAGTGAAGCGCGAAAACCTATATCAAGAATTAGTAGCGAAACGCTTAGTGCAAAGACGTTTCCTAAGCTGGATCCCAATCGGTACAACGTTGCATTTCTAATCATGAATGGAACCTATAACACAGAGTTAACAGCGCCTTTTGATATTTTTCAACATACTATCTTTAGAGACCAAATTAAAGGCATGAACGTCTTTACAGTGGCCAATACCGATGATCCCATAACAACGTTTGAAGGCATGCGCATACTACCGGACTTCAATTATTTAAAGGATGATTTACCCAAAATTGATATTTTAGTGGTACCCAGTGCAGAACATCATTTAGACACCGATTTAGAAGACGCGGCCATGATTAACTTTGTAAGGCAGGTAGATCAAACAGCCCAATTTGTCACATCACACTGCGATGGTGCTTTTGTCTTGGCAAAAGCTGGCATCCTTAATCATGCCGTTTCTACAACATTCCCCAGTGACATTGACAGGATGAAAACGATGTTTCCAAACCTTGATATTCGTAAAAAGGTTCTGTTTGTGCATGATGGCAAGTATATAACCTCTGCCGGAGGAGCCAAAAGTTTTGAAGCCGCCTTATATCTATGTGAATTTTTATATGGTAAAAAGGTAGCACAATCTTTAGCCGGTGGCCTGGTAATTGACTGGAATTTAGATGATGTCCCACATTTAATTATTGACAAATAAATCATGGAAAAGTGGCATAACTTACCTGTATTTCAAAAAGCTATGGAAATACAAAAACTGGTAGACCATATTGTTAAATCTGTTGAAAATACGGATATCGATTTCGAGTATGAAATTCAGTCCGAAATGATACAAAGCAATATTACCTATATGCGTGAAAACTCATTAATTATTCCTGCTAAGATTGCTGGTGCTTCTGGAGAACAAGCACTTTATGATCTCAAAATGGAAAATGCAGCCATTATACGTAAAGCGGCACGAGAACTTATTACCGACGCTCATGGTATAGAAATGCATGGTTATAAAGACACAGAATATTTGGATTTACTTAGAACAGAAGTAGAAGTCTTTCGAATCTTGTTTGCTGAATGGGTGAAAGCGTTTGATATGTGGAATTACGCTATTGATCGCTGGGGAGTTTTTAACCCGCCAGGAATTAATTATGACGACAATGATCCAGATGACGATATCCCTTTCGATCCAGATAACTATTTTGAATAGTTTCTGAATGATACCATATGAATTGGGTTAAAATCTTAATAACATATTATCGCACATATTATTAGTAGTTAACGCTGTTGCTATCCTAAGTTTTCCAAAGGTATTTATTAATGATTATTTAGATGGACATTAATAAAATAAGCCAGATCATGCCATGTATTTACAGCTCATATATTTACAAAAACTACAATAAAATGGTAAGACTTAACCTTTTGCTTTATCGTAAACTTAGCCTATTTTAATGATTTGATCTCCTTTTGCTTAACGACATCGGAAAGGACAATCTGAGTTTTACTTTCTCCGTATACAATAAGTTGATCAATGAATGATTCGAGGTGCTTTTGATTTTTAAAAACGACTTCCATAACGATGTTTTCGTCGCCCGTAATTCGATAACAATTAATCACCTCGTCAAACGTTCTTACCTTGGCCAAAAAAGGTTTTAGTTTCCCCATAAAGGCCCGTAAGGTTATAATCGCTTTAAGCTGATAACCAACCTCTAATGGAGACACAATAGTTTTATAACCTTCTATAATCCCGAGGTCCTCCATCTTCTTTATACGTTCTGAAACAGCGGGCGAACTTACCCCCACCCGACGTCCAATTTCGGCATTTGAAAGACGTGCGTTCTCTTGTAAACACTTTAAAATCTTCCAATTAAGCCCATCGATATCCATTTAATGAAATTTAACTATAAAAACTTAAAATCTAAAGTAAATATACTAATTTACTTTAAAACCTAAAGTTGAATCTCATTTCTTGTCAGTAATTTTGATAAAAACGCTAAAAAGAGAAAGAATATGTCAACTAATACCCCATTAAATCTATCGGAATTACCGATTTATAAAAAAGCAGTTGAAATTTTCACGCTTTCTCAGAGTATTTCCGCAAATTTAAATCACGATTTGTCTGTTCTTAAAAATGATGGTACAGAGGATTCCAATATCTATTTTTCTGGAGATATTGTACAACAATCTGTATCTCTGGCTCCCGAGATTTTAAATGCAGAATTAGAGCGTTATTCTGAAAGAAGACATAAGCATATTGCTTCACTAAAACGTCTTACCAATTTGCTTTATAAGAACTCTTACCGATTGGAACGTTCTAATAGTCGTGGAAAGGATTTCTTGCCTATTTTGAGAAGTGAATTGAAAAAATTCAAAAAGCTTCAACGCTCTTGGCTTTTAACACTTTAACTGGTTAGTTTAACCAATTTTTGTCCGCAAGACTCCGTAAAAAAGGATACTAAAACGAAGTTAGATCCATCCCATTTATAAAACACCTTTGTATACCAAAAGTACGGTTGTTAGGAATGGTATCTCTAAAAAGTCATAAAAAGACAGTAAGAGAAAGCACGTAAAATATGTCATGGTATGGCCACCTCAGTTCAATTTGCAAATTGATTTTAATGTCACAACGTAACCACTAGACGTGTTTAATGGTTGCGCAAAACACCTTCACTTTCTTAACGTAAAAAAATAGAATAGTACTTGATTCTTCAATCAAAGTTCTATATTTAACAAAACTTACTTATGAAAGTAATAAAAGACAACACGTTAAGAAGTAAACATGTTATCTTGGCATTTACCTTGACTGCATTGATCGACATGGTTTCAGTGTCCTTGAATCTATATCAAAATTCTGTTCTTAAAGGTTATGAAATTGGAACGTATGATTCCGACAGGATTAACCTTCTTGATAATATGACCATTGCACTGGGAACTATACAGTTTATCCTTTTTGTTACAACCATTGTTTTATTTATTAAGTGGTTTAGAAGAGCTTATGGTAACTTAATTAGATTAAATGTGTCCATGGCGTATAGCGAAAACTCAGCCGTTTGGGGATATTTTATTCCTATTATAAATTGGGTTAGACCGATAAAAACCATGAAAGAAATATTTTTAAAAACGCAACAAACAATCAAAGCATATAGCTCCAATATTCAGATGGATCAAAATACTGGTTTTATTACGCTATGGTGGATCTTATACTTGGTAAATGGCGGCATTGCAAATGTTGCCTCGAAACAAATGAACAGAGCCGATACTATCGATGCTTTTATAGAAGCAAATAATATCTATGTCATCTCAGATTTGCTAGACCTACTAGCTATCGGACTAGCAATTTATGTCGTACAGCGCATTGCCAAACTCGAGCTTATCTTGATAAAAACCGATACTTCATTGTCTCTTATAGATCAGATTGGATCCAATCCGGAAATTTGAATAACGACTTACGCATGTCCTATTTTTGCTAAAACATTACTATGCAATGCCTCAACCCTTCTAAACTAGAGCGCCAATTCAACTCAGTGCTATTTTGACCCTTCGACTACGCTCAGGGTAAGCGACTCACACACTTTTGCCTAGGCAAAAGTGGTTGAACTAGTATATTATAGTGTCAGTTATAGAAATGGAGCGTATAGTTCATATTAACAATCATAGTTCTCATGTCTCTTCGAGTTAATTTGCCAAGGCAACGAAGCAAACTTGTATCGAGAAGCAAGATTAACCTTCCTCGCTACTGCCACCTTTCGGCTGGGTACGGATACAGTAGACATCACATAATTGTGATAAAAATTACTACGCAATGCCTCAACCCTTCTAAACTAGAGCTCCAATTCAACTCAGTGCTATTTTGACCCTTCGACTACGCTCAGGGTAAGCGACTCACACACTTTTGCTTAGGCAAAAGTGGTTCGCTATAACTAGCATACCATAGGGTCAGTTCAAGAAAACAGCCCCTATAGTTCAGAGTAACAATCATAGTTCTAGTGTCTCTTCGAGTGAATTTGCGAAGGCAACGAAGCAAATTTGTATCGAGAAGCAAGATTAACCTTCCTCGCTACTGCCTCCTTTCGGCTGGGTACGGATACAGTAGACATCACATAATAGTGATAAAAATTACTATGCAATGCCTCAACCCTTCTAAACTAGAGTTCCAATTCAACTCAGTGCTATTTTGACCCTTCGACTACGCTCAGGGTAAGCGACTCACACACTTTTGCTTAGGCAAAAGTGGTTGGCCATAACTAGTATATTATAGTGTCAGTTATAGAAATGGAGCGTATAGTTCATATTAACAATCATAGTTCTCATGTCTCTTCAAGTTAATTTGTGAAGGCAACGAAGCAAATTTGTATCGAGAAGCAAGATTAACCTTCCTCGCTACTGCCACCTTTCGGCTGGGTACGGATACAGTAGACATCACATAATAGTGATAAAAAATACTATGCAATGTCTCAATCCTTCTAAACTAGAGCTCCAATTCAACTCAGTGCTATTTTGACCCTTCGACTACGCTCAGGGTAAGCGACTCACACACTTTTGCTTAGGCAAAAGTGGTTCGCTGCTTACATGTTTCGGCGATACTGTCCGCCTACTTCAAATAAAGCACTTGTTATTTCTCCCAAAGAACACACTTTACAAACTTCCATCAATGACTCAAAAATATTTTCATTGTTAACAGCTTTCGTTTGTAAATCCTCGAGTAATTCTTTTGTATCATTGGCCTCATGAAGATTTTCCAAAGTTCTTATTTGATATTGCTTTTCTTCCTCCGTAGCTCGAATCACCTCTTTTGGTAGTACGGTTGGTGATCCTTTTGAACTTAAAAATGTATTCACTCCAATAATTGGAAATTTACCATTATGCTTTAAGGTTTCGTAGTATAGGCTTTCTTCTTGAATTTTACTTCTTTGATACATGGTTTCCATAGCACCTAAAACACCTCCTCGTTCGGTAATTCTATCGAACTCAGTTAACACAGCCTCTTCAACCAAATCGGTTAACTCCTCTATGATAAACGACCCTTGAATTGGGTTTTCATTTTTGGCAAGTCCTAATTCTTTATTTATAATAAGTTGAATCGCCATGGCACGTCTTACCGATTCTTCAGTAGGCGTTGTAATAGCCTCATCATAGGCGTTTGTATGCAATGAGTTACAATTATCGTAAATCGCATATAAAGCCTGCAATGTGGTACGAATATCATTAAAATCTATTTCCTGTGCATGTAAACTACGCCCCGAAGTTTGGATATGATATTTAAGCATTTGAGCTCTGCTATTGGCTCCATACTTATATTTCATAGCTTTCGACCAAATTTTTCTTGCCACACGACCAATTACAGCATACTCCGGGTCGATACCATTCGAGAAAAAGAAAGATAAGTTTGGGCCAAACTTATTAATATCCATCCCCCTGCTTAAATAATACTCAACATACGTAAACCCATTAGAAAGCGTTAAGGCCAACTGCGTAATGGGATTTGCTCCGGCTTCTGCGATATGATACCCCGAAATAGATACCGAATAAAAATTACGAACATTATTTTCTATAAAATACTCCTGAACATCTCCCATCAACCTTAAAGCAAACTCCGTAGAGAATATACAGGTGTTTTGCGCCTGGTCTTCTTTTAAAATATCGGCCTGTACCGTTCCTCTAACCTGTGTAATGGTTTTTATCTTAATATCATTATAAACATCTAAGGGTAATACCTGATTACCAGTAACACCAAGTAGCATGAGTCCTAAACCATCATTCCCTTCTGGCAATTCCCCATTATATTTTGGTCGTTCTTTGTCTTTATAAATATCTGCTATTTTGGCTTCAATCTCCTTTTCCAGGCCATTTTCTTTAATATAAATTTCACATTGCTGATCTATGGCCGCATTCATAAAAAAGCCTAGCAACATTGGGGCTGGTCCATTAATTGTCATACTAACAGAAGTCATAACATCTGCCAAATTGAATCCAGAATACAGTTTTTTAGCATCATCTAAGCAACAAACGGAAACACCTGCATTTCCAATTTTTCCGTAAATGTCTGGACGATGATCTGGGTCATTACCATAAAGCGTCACACTATCGAACGCGGTTGATAAGCGTTTAGCAGGCATTCCCATACTCACATAATGAAAACGACGATTGGTACGCTCCGGCCCTCCTTCACCCGCAAACATTCTTGCTGGGTCTTCCCCTGTTCGTTTAAACGGATACAAACCGGATGTATATGGAAACTCTCCAGGAACATTTTCCTGTAAACACCATCTTAAAATATCACCCCAGGCCTCATATTTAGGTAAGGCCACTTTTGGGATTTGTAAATGAGATAAAGACGCCGTATGAGTTTCGATCTTAATCTCTTTATCTCTTACTTTAAAGGAATATATTGGAGATTTATATGTATCTACTTTCTCTCCCCAGGCTATAATGGTTTCCCAATTATAAGGATCTAAATCCAGTTTAACTTTATCAAATTCCTTTAATAACAACTCTAAAAACGTCTTATCGCCATCATTATGAGCAAGGTGCAAAACTGCTTCGCCATTTAAACCCGATTTTGAAATTAAAGTTTCTCCATTTGAGTCTGCTTCAAGCGTAGTAAACGCACTTTTAATATTGGCAACTGAACAAATGGTCTTATATATCCCATACAGTTTTTGAGCGGCTTCCACCTGATGCTTTGCTTTTTGATCGTATGCCCGGTTCGATTCGGCTATTTCGGATAAATAACGGGTTCTTGATGGCGGAATAACAAAAACCTTCTCACTCATTTCATCAGAAATACTAAAAGATGATTTAAGATTTGCATCTGTCTTTTCAACCAGCATATCAATCACAGCTTTATAAAGCGTATTCATCCCTGGGTCGTTAAACTGCGAGGCAATGGTTCCAAAAACCGGCAATTCTTCTTGTGGAATATCCCAAAGGTTATTGTTACGCATATACTGTTTTTTCACATCTCGTAATGCATCTAAAGCCCCCCTTTTGTCAAACTTATTAATAGCTACCAAATCGGCAAAATCCAGCATATCGATTTTTTCCAACTGTGTTGCCGCTCCAAACTCTGGAGTCATAACATATAAAGACATATCTGAATGCTCTATAATTTCGGTATCCGATTGTCCGATACCAGACGTTTCCAAAATAATCAGATCGTACTCTGCAGCTTTTAAAATTTCAACAGCTTCATTGACATATTTGGACAATGCCAAATTGGACTGACGTGTCGCCAAACTACGCATATAAACACGTGGAGAATTAATAGCATTCATACGAATTCGATCACCCAGTAAGGCTCCACCAGTCTTTCGTTTTGAAGGATCGACCGAAACAATTCCAATAGTTTTTTCTGGAAAATCAACTAAAAAACGACGTACCAATTCATCAACCAAACTCGATTTACCAGCCCCTCCAGTACCTGTTATTCCTAAAACCGGAGTTTTAGAATTCTTATTTTTAGAATGAATTTTGACTAGAGTATCCTTAGCGACGTCAGGAAAATTTTCTGCCGAAGAAATAATACGGGCAATAGACCTGGAGTCTTTCTTCTCTAAATTATTTTGCTCCCCATTTAAAACATCTCCAATAGCGAAATCCGATTTTTCAACCAAATCATTAATCATGCCTTGTAAGCCCATTTCACGCCCATCATCAGGAGAGTATATTCGTGTAATTCCATGTTCCATTAATGCTTCGATTTCTGAAGGCAGAATCACACCGCCTCCACCACCAAAAATCTTGATATGCCCGGCACCTTTTTCCTTCAACAAATCGTGCATATATTTAAAATACTCGTTGTGACCTCCTTGGTAAGACGTTAAACAAATGGCATTGACATCTTCTTGTATCGCAGTATTAACAACCTCTTCGACACTTCTATCATGCCCCAGGTGAATCACCTCCACCCCTGTGGCTTGAATAATTCGACGCATGATATTAATAGACGCATCATGGCCATCAAATAATGATGCAGCAGTTACAATTCTAACTTTATTTTTGGGTTTATATGGAACCTGTTGTTTCATTCTTAAAGAATCTTCATTTTAAGTGTCGCAACTTACGAAATATTCAAAGAATTACATCATTTTCATATAATTATCTAAAATTTAAATCTCTACTGTTTCTGTATGATTTTTAGATTAATTTTGGAGTTCTTTGATTGAGAAACACATGAATAAAATTACGATTTTAATACATTGTAAAGACCGCCCAAATATTATAGCTTCTGTAACAAACTTTGTTGCTAAAGAGGGCGGAAATATTGTTTATATAGATCAGCATGTGGATAGAGAACAAAATATCTTCTTTATGCGCTTGGAAAGCGAATTTACTAACGATTCTTTTTCTACAGATCATTTCAAAGCATCTTTTAAAGATAACCTGGTAAATGGGTTTGCCATGAAATGGCGAATCTATTCATCTGAAGTGAAACCAAAAATGGCACTGTTTATTTCTAAATACGACCATTGTTTATATGACCTTTTAGGACGCTATAATTCTGGTGAACTCAATCTGGAAATCCCTTTTATTATAAGTAATCATGAGGATTTAAAACCTATTGCCGATTCCTTTAAGATTCCTTTTTATCACATTCCGGTTACTAAAGACACGAAAGATGAAGCCGAAAATAAACAACTGGAATTATTGGAAAAACACCATATTGATTTTATCGTTTTGGCAAGGTATATGCAAATTGTTTCTGGAAAATTAATTGACCGATACCCTAATAAAATAATTAATATTCATCATTCATTTCTTCCCGCTTTTGTTGGTGCTAAACCTTACCATTCTGCATATAAACGTGGCGTAAAAATTATTGGTGCTACCAGTCATTATGTAACAGAGGAACTTGATGCCGGCCCTATTATAGAACAAGATGTGGCTCATGTTTCTCACACCTATTCCATTCAGGATTTAATTTCCAGAGGGCGTGATCTGGAAAAAATTGTACTGGCAAATGCCGTTAAACGCCATGCCGATAGAAAAGTGATGGTCTATAATAACAAAACAGTTATCTTCTCTTAAAATTATTTTTTATTCTGTCCGAGTTCCAGAAGTTCATCTGTGAATTTTCCAAGCAAGGGACCATTAGCTAATTGAAGACTGCTTATCCCCATACGATAGGTATTGTATTCGATTAAAACAGGTTCTTTATTGCGATCAATAGCGACGTCCCATGCAATGAGTTTAAAATAAGGTACATTAATATGTGCTGCTTTTATTAGTTCCTTAGCCTTATCAAAAGCAGGAATGACAACCTGGTTTAAATGAGTTCCCGAATCTGTAATAAATCTTTGATTTCCGGCCTGGTTAAATCCGTAGCCTTTTAAACTGCCATCTTCATTAATCCCGCAGGACATACCCCCTGAAGAACTGTTATCTGTAAAAGCACCTGCTCTCCCTATTCTTACTATAGATGATAAAACGTGTACGCCGTCTTCACGTAAATAACTTAGTATTCTTATACTATTTAAGGAGGACTCGTTTAATGTTTTCATGTCCTCATGCTGTTCCAGTATTTCCTGTACGATGAAATCCTTTTCAAACTCGCGAAGTAAATGTTTTAAAGACATATCTTTATAGTCCGTAATCTTATCTTTAATTCGAAATCCAATAACATCCTTTCCCCCTCCCGACTCTATGGAAGGTTTAATAACCAACCGATCATGTGTATTGCAAATATCAATAGCCTCTTTTTCACTTATTCTGGTGCTCCCGTTATAGTAAAATCCGTTTATATTTTTCACCACACTTTTGAGTTGTTTTGTATTTGGAAACAGGACTTCCAATAAGTTTTTATCCAATAAAGCAGGCCACTGTTTCATTTCATTTACTGTAGCCGCTATATACGGGTGAAAAATGTCTTCAGGTAAATACTCTACAGAAAAAATATTATTAAATCCGCCAAAGTAACGGTGCCAATACGTTTTTACATTTTTATACCCTCTTTTGTCATAATAGGCTTTTATTTCTTGTTTTTGATTAGAACTTAATGTCTTTGGATTATGCTTCCTTATTTTCACTTTAATCTTTCTTCGATACCATAGAATCAGGTTCAATCGAACAAGGTCTTTTCTTTTTCTAATTAGAAAAGACATAAACAGTCTTTTTAAGACGTGATACATAAAAATATGTGCTTGGTTAGTAACTTTCAAGAAAGTACTTACAAATCCATTCACAGATAAAATTTAATCGACAAAACATGCCATCTATTAGATTAACCACTGATAATCAAACGTGAAAATCAAGTTGCGTCCTATAAAAATAACTTTAAATGGTTGTGACTTTTACTTTTTCTCTGTGTCTCATAATTAGGTTAAGGACAAATCTCTGGTCATAATAAGGCTTAAAATACAATATGGGATTATTTAGTTTGCTCAAAAGACACCTTTCTCTCAAGGTGTCTTTCTTAATAGATACAAATCTTAACTTTTTTCTAAATACGTTTCAGATCTAAAACATATATTTGTTATACACATAAAACTCAAAACAATGATTCGAAAAATTTTAGCATTCATACTTATTTTTAATCTTACTGCATGCGCAGAATTACAACAAGTAGTTAATCAATTACCGCAGAGTGGAGGTGTTATTGGCAATGCCGAAATTGCCTCTGGTTTAAGGCAAGCTTTAAATTTTGGTATAGATAAACAGGTGAGTAAACTAACACAAACTGACGGATTCCTTAAAAATGAATTGGTTAAGATTTTGCTCCCTCAGGAACTACAGAAGGTTGATAAAACACTTAGAGATATAGGATTAAATAAATTAGCAGATGAAGGCTTAAAAGTGCTTAACAGGGCGGCAGAGGATGCTGTAAAAGAAGCCACTCCAATTTTTATTGATGCTGTAAAGGGCATTACGTTTGCCGATGCTAAAAATATTTTACTCGGTAATAATGATGCTGCCACACAGTATTTAAGTGGAAAAACACGAACTTCTTTATATAACAAATTTAATCCGGTTATCAAGAAGTCATTTAGTAAGGTTGGGGCCGATGAAATTTGGAGTAATCTTATCACAAAATACAACAACATTCCTTTTACCAACAATGTAAACCCAGACCTGACAGATTACGTTACAGAAGAAGCTTTAAAAGGTGTATTTACAATGATTGCTGTAGAAGAAGGTGACATTAGAACAAAATTATCTTCCAGAACAACAGACTTGCTAAAGAAGGTGTTTGCTTTACAGGACAGGTGATTTTTGACTTACAATTAAAGAATTTCGGATGTTGAAACAGCCCGTTCAGTGTTCAGTGGCAGTATACAGTTTGGAGTGCACGTGTTGATAATTTGGGATTTCAGAGTAGCGCATAATAATGTTGTACTTATAAGAGATATTTGTTGAAAGATAAATTTGGAATTTAGGTCGCTTCCCGCTACATATTAAACTCTAATGGGCACAAATTGCACAAATTTTCACGAATAACTATGGAAATTCATCTGATGCTGTATCTTGAGACTGAACACCAAAGCTATTCCCTTTTGTACACCCCTTCAAAAGCCACTGTAATATCTTTATCATTTGTAATGGTTTCCCAGTATTGACGAACCGAGTTATCATCATTTAATGTCCAGGTAACACGATGATAAAAAGGTTTTCCTTCTTGATTCCTTGATACATCTGTCTTTAAAATCATTTGGTTGCCTGTTTTATGTCCTTTTAGATGTAAACTTCCTCCTTTATTATCAATCCAAAGCTGTTCCCATTGTTTTGTATAGGCATTATAAAAATTATTACTGGTACCCGTGTAATTTCCACTGGCACTGGTCCAGTTTTCTCTTATAACGCAGTTATCCTGAATCTTATCAATAACATTTCTTCCAGCGACTTTACCCTCAGGTGTATAAACAACCCAGGTTCCTATCCAAAAATCGAACTCAGCATGCTTTTCACTACAACAACTACAAGTTTTATCCTGTGCATAACAGGAAACCGAAAGAAACAGGAAGAAAAAGGTGTTTAGTAGTATCTTCATAAAGATTAGCTTTAATTGGTTTTTAAAATTATAAATTATTCTAAAACTCCTCCAATAATTAACAAATGTTTACAATCAATTAAAAAACAGGCATGATTTATCAAAATAATTAAAAAATCCCTTTCAAACCTCATTAAAAAAGTGTATATTTAATAACGAGGTATACGATGGAAATCATGAAACATCGAAATAACATAAAAGCTTATCAGAATAGGCTTAATAAGCGCTACAAGGAGCTTATTGAGCAAGCTTATAATTTTAAGCAAACAGATAGTGCGTTAAGTGATATCTCAGAGTACAGAGCTATTAAACTACTTAATGAAATTAATAGAATAAAGTACTTAACCAGAGAGCCTTCTCAAGTTATTTAGATCTAAATTTAGTAATTCCTTAACTTTTTTGTGACGTCTAAATCATGTTATGGCACGTACTTTGTATAAAAAGAAATTATGAATACACAACATTGTAGAGTTGGAAAAATAAAACCCAACTTAAATAAGCTAATAAGTTTAAAAGAATTGGAAAATATGATCGCTAACTTTGTAGAAGATGCGACTAAAGTTGACCGTTCTCAAGATTTAAATGCAAGTTTTTAAAATACTTAAAAGCTTTAGTTAACCTGGAACCATACCAGGAAAACATTTCCCCATCTGCTAAAACAATCTTTGCATTGGGATAAAAATCTTGCACCGTATCTTTATGCTTTTCTTTAAAAGGATAAGGCTCACTAGATAGAAGCACTATATTGACATCTTTATACACACGTCCCTTCTCCAGTTTAATTTCTGGATAACGTGTTTCTTTCCCAAAAATATTTTCGAACTTATTGAGTGCGAGCAAATAATTTATGAATGTTTGGTTTCCTGCAACCATCCACGGGTCCTTCCATATAAAGTACGCCACTTTTAATGTGTGCCTATCTTTAATGAAATCACTAAAACTTTCAACATCTTTTTTAATGGTATTGACCATAGTTGAAGCGGTTTCTAATACGTTAAAAACTTCACCGTATTGATGAATTAATTCCAAACTGTCATCAATAGAAAAAATATCAGACACATGTACATTACAAATCATTTCACACGCTTCTACAATCTCCTTAGTGTTCTCTTCTTTGTTACAAAGAATAATATCTGGTTGTAAGTCTTTAATTCTACCTAAATGAATTTGTTTTGTACCGCCAACTACAGTGACTTCTTTTCTAATATGATAGGGATGCACACAGAATTTGGTAATTCCCACAAGATCGTTCTCTAACCCTAAATCGCATAATAATTCTGTTTGACTTGGCACTAACGAAACGATTCGTTTAGGAACTTCGCTAAAAAAAATTGCCCTGTTAATTTGGTCTTTGATTGTCACTACCCTATACTTGTTTGCTTCAATATCAAGCCAAATATAAAGTTTTAGATTTATCTTTGTTGACATCTCATTTTATATTTGTCACTAGCAAATCCTATGTTTTTCGCAAAGTAATTCAGATAGCCAAGGCCTATTCCAGTTTCATAATTAACATGATTTTCTATGTTAATTAAAATACGCTCTAATATTCCTTTTAATTCCCCAGGTTAGGATCACAGATAAATTGATTAGAAACTAAAACCACACTACGCACTTCATACGCAATGGAAAATCTTGCTCAATACCATTTAAAATTAAGGTTTTTATAGTTTCTCTAATAACATACAAATTTATAATGATCTTTTGTATATTATTTTCGCTCTAAGATTTCCTTTAAGTTTTTCATAGCTATTATCGCACGTTCCCGGATTACGGCTTTAAACCCAGGTAACATACTTGTTATAAAATCGTTATCGCTATTTCGACTCTCCATTTCCCAAATGAGGTGGGTCGAAGCTTCTCCTCTTTCTGTGAGTATTATAGTCATTCGCGGAAATAGTGGGTCGTATTCACTTTCGGTCACATAAAGTCTAGGTGATTCTACTTGTTTCACTTCAATTTTTAACTCCTGTTTGCCATTTTGAGGAAGGTTTACCGACTCCAAATAGGTTTTACCTACGGTACTCTAGGCTATTCTCTGAAACCATATCTGAAACTTCAGGAAACCAATCCTTGAAATTCTCCATGTTAGAAATATAAGCAAACGTGTTTTGAATAGAAACGTTAATATTGACCTCCTGTCGCGTTAGCAAGGTTCTTATTGATTTTATTGTTGCCATTGTATTATTTTTATAATTGTTTATGGCAAAAATAAAGGCAGGTTACCCTTAGACAAGCAGACATTTGTCTATTAATTCTTAATTTTTAGAAGCCCTTATCCTGCTAAGATGCCTTGGAGTCACCCCTAAATAAGAGGCCAACAGCTTGAGCGGGATATTTTGAATAAATTCGGGATGATTTTTTAGAAGTTCCTTATATCTATTTTTAGCACCATCTTTTTGAAATTGAAAAAATCGGTTTTCAAGTTTCAATAAATAACTTTCAATAATCGTACTAAAAAAACGTTGGATATTATGGTTTGAGTTAACCAATTCGTTAAGTTGTTGTTTTGGAAGAACCTCAATTTCAGTATCGGTTAAAGCCTGAATACTAATTCGTGATTTTTGATTTGAAATGTAAGATGATAGGGCTGTAACGACTTCATTGGGAAACACAATACAATATGTTATCTCATCCAATGATTTTGATGAATAGTACGCATGTAAAAATCCCGAATGCACAAACGCCAGGTCTTCACAACGTTCGCCTTCCCTAATAAAAAAATCACCTTTATTTAAATGTCTGGTTTCGGCTATTGACACTAATGCCTCCACATCCTTAATTTCTAACATGTTATAAGATTCCAGGTGGAGCATCAAAGCACTATTTTTCATGTCATCGAGGTATTAATCATAAAAATACTTTTAATAATTATAGTAATCCATTCATAATTTTTGAGACATTAGACTTTAAGCTCAGAAACATTCTTCCTGTTTCTTTTTCGATTACAATTCTTTTGGTTTAATTAGGTCGTACAACCTACTTACAGCACCTGCCAATGTATCCTGATCGTCGTGGTATGATTCAATCTTTCCATGTTCTTTATATTCAGAAATGGTAAATCCTTCTTCAATATCGTTATACCAAATCACTTCTCTACCAAATACTGCTACTACCCAAAAGCCACTTTCTGAATTTCCAGATTCCGATTCGCTCCATTTTTCAGGAATTACTCTAATTAGCTCCCAAAAACTCCATAGTTCTCCCGATAAATCCGTTTCTGATTTTTGAATAATATCTAACAGTTCACTTCTCGATACGGGTTCCCATTTTTTCATTATTCAATAAAATTAACAATGACACCAATTAAGCCTTCCTTTAAAGGTAAATCGGGTTTTCTGTAGGTCTCCATATTCTTTTGCCAATCAGCTTCAGTGTCTTTTAAAACGTGATTCATCCCTTCTATTATTTGTTTTTCAGCAGATTTATTTGATTTAACTAACTTTTCTGCTTGCGAAGTATCTACTTGAATATCTCTGTTTCCTTGAATAACCAATATAGGTTTATTCAATTTTGCCAGTTCTTTTTGGGGCTCGTATTTAAACCAGGATATCATATACGGTTGAACACTTGGTCGAAAAATAGGGTAAAGTTCTTTTGATACCCGTTCTTCAAGTTCTCCTTTTTCCAAGGATTCAATAATTGATTTCGCTTCGTTAAAAATAATTGAAGGTTGCCTTGCCAATTGCCATTGCAATAACGTTCCGGCCATAACACTAATGCCTGCAATAGAAATAAATTTCTTAACCGCTTTTTCTCTAGCCGTTATCATGCCTATCAATGACCCCTGGCTATGTCCAAGAACAATAATCTCTGAAAACCTTTTATCTGTTTTCAAAGTATCGATCCAACTCCTGGCATCTTCAATGTAATGCTCAAACCTTAAATCACTTTCTTTTAATACAGCCCCAGCACTTTCACCGATACCCCGTTTATCATATCTAACAGAGGCTATTCCTTTTTCAACTAATCCTTCTGCTAACATTTTTAATGAATTATTTAGCATCAAAGGGCCATTTCCATTTCTATCTGTTGGCCCAGAACCAGCTATTATTAAGACAAGGGGCACCTTCTTTGAAATGTCGGGATACAGTAAAGTTCCTTCAATTTTTCCAGTTTCTGTTCTAAGGGTAATGGAGTTTTCAGATATTTGAGCTCGTAAATTCCCAGTACATAGTAGTAAAACTAGGATTGTAATTTTCATTTTTCTCAATCGTTCATTGCGTTTTTTTAAACTCAAAACTTATCAATTGAAATATGGGTAACATTAGGTTGTGTTAATTTCATATCAAATGTAATTCTTTTCAATCAAAATTTGTGTTAAAATCTATCAACCTTATATACGCATTTTATACTCAAAGCATCATAATTTAAAATCTCACTTATACCTCGTTACTATATAAACCAGTAGTGATAGCATGAGGACATGTCAATCATAATCAAGCGCAACGCAGTGAAACGTTTGCGCTACTTCCATGTTCTCTATTTGGTTCTCTAGGATAAAAAGTGCAGGAAATCAACACCTATAATACCCTAGTAAATTAGAATCTTCCTTCGGCCTTATAAGGTCGTATAAAAGGCTAACCGCATGAGCCAATTTATCCTGACAGGAAAGTTGTTCATCTATTTTTCCGTGTTCCTTATAATTAGAGATATAGTATTCTTTTTCCACATCGTTATACCAGATTATTTCTCTAGCGAATATAGCAACTACCCAAACTTTTCCCTCCTGCCTAAATTCTTGAATGTTCCATCGTTCTGGAGAAATTTTAATTAACTGCCAAAACACCCATAAATCTCCCTTTAATTCGTCCTCAGACATTCGAATTTTACTGATTAATTCATTTTCTGATAATGCTTCTCTTTTTTCCATTTCTGCAAGAATTTACAGATAAAAAACACCATTATTATTGCTTAATCCCCATATTAAACAGTAGGTTTTTCATCATTGATTTAAGTTTAATTTGTTATTTAAGTTGTACATCTTATAGTGCAAAACACTAATAAAGAATGCAATAGTAAATTTATAAATCATCAATGCTAAACAGCAACACTTATGTTTTAATTTAGGCTAACATATGGTTTTCTTAATTTCAGTTATAAGAATAACCATACAAGCAAAAAAAACAGATCTCACAATCAAATACTAATAGTTTGCAGATATGCTAAATGTGTGAATTAATCATGGCTCTAAAGGTTAGGTTTACCCTTGGAGTGAGGATGCGTTTTGTTGGAGGTAGTCTGTGTAACCAATATTTTTGGGTAACGCCTTTCATAACTAATAGGCCACCATGTTCTAAAGTCAATTCCACTTTTTCTCCTGTTTTTTTGTGTTTAAATGCAAACTTTCTTTCTGCCCCAAAAGTTAATGAACCAATTGCAGCCTTTTCTTTTAAATCGGTTTCATCATCACTATGCCAGGCCATACCTTCTTCTCCAGTATGATATAGATTTAGCAAACAAGAATTAAAGGCTTCTCCAGTTTCCTTTTCAACTTTTTTCTTCAAATTCAATAATTCGGGTGTCCAAGGCAACGCTTGTTTTGTTGTATTCGAATATGAATATTGATAAGGTCTATCTCCATACCAAGCTACTTTTCGCTTCGTTATAATCTTCTTTCCAAATATAAAAGCTTCATCATTTTTCCATTCAATGGTTTGAAGCAATATGTTTAAATAATCATCAGCCAGTCGGGAAGAAAAAACAAGTCCATGATAATTCACTATTCCATCTTTAGGTAGCCAATTTTTAGTTTTATCTGTTGGTATATTAAATAGCTTCATTTTTCCACATTTTATATTGTGCTTTCATGCAGTGTCCGCAAGGACGATAATTATTGCGTATAGCCTCTTCTTCTGAACTAAAAAAAACTCTATTTTCTTTTTTCATTCTTTTTCCCGAAGAACATGACAGTTTTCCATAAATTTTTAATCTTCGATTGCCTCCAAATTGAATGTTTTGACTTTTCAATTTTTTAAACAAATCGACATCTAATATATCTCGATGCTTAACCATACATAATTAAAGTGTGTTGCTTTTAGCGCCTTCCCAACCAATAATAGCCATTTTCCTGGTTTCTCCCCACATGTAACCTCCCAAATTTCCAGTGGATTGTATGACTCTATGGCACGGAATAAGAAACGCTATTGGGTTACTACCAATAGCGGTCCCAACTGCTCGGGCAGCGTTTACATTACCAATTTGTGATGCGACTTGACCATAGGTAGTCAATTTCCCAATTGGAATTTTAAGTAAGGCTTCCCACACTTTCAACTGAAAATCCGTGCCTTTTAAATGTAATTTAATGTCGTTTAACCTACTCCAATCATTTTGAAAAATAAGCAACGCGTTTTGTTGCATAGGGTCGATTTTTTTTTGAAAGTTTGCATTTGGAAATTTTATTTTCAAATCGCTAAAAGCCTTTTTTTCATTGGTTTTAAAGGCCATATAACAGATTCCTTTTTTTGTTGAAGCTACAATTAAATTTCCAAAAGGACTTTCTACAAAACTATAATTGATCGATAAATTTTTCCCTCCATTTTTATATTCAGCAGGTGTCATACCCTCTACTTTAGTGAATAGATCGTGAAGCCTCCCCGTTCCGGAAAATCCGGTATTGTAAGCGGTATCAAATACAGATGATTGCTCTTCTCTTAAGAGTTTTTTCGCATGTTCTAAACTGATATACTGCAAGAACTTCTTGGGAGTTGTCCCCGCCCACTCCTTAAATAAACGTTGAAAATGAAATGTGCTTAAATGTACTTTTGAAGCGACATCTTCAAGATTGGGTTGTTCTTTAAAGTTATTCTTAATGTATGCAATTGCCTCTGCAATACGGTTATAATTTAAAGCTTGCTGATCGTTCATCGTTCCCGAATTTTATATCACAAATATCTAAACTATATCGCTGCCATAAAACCCGAAACTTGCTAAAGATAGTTTTCTTAAGGCATTTGCATGCCATCTACTCTGGTTAATTTTTTCTCTTTTCAAGTTCTTCTATTAACAACCGCTCCAGAGCTTTGTGCTTTATTTCTAAAGCCTCAGATATTAGCGATAATGGAGACCCATATGATTTACAATTTCTTTTCATTGTTCCTAGAGCCATCTTATTTTTCGCTTTTTTAATATATTTCTGCGGATTCTTAATGTCTATTACTAATGTTTTAGTGGAAGCGATTTGCATGGTTTCTATTCCTATGATATCACTCCACTCGATAAGCCCTACACTAGTAGTACTGGAATGGTCTGTAATTCCATGATCATCTATAGTCAACCCTACACTATTGCTAAATAGTTTTATGATTATAATAATGGAGCTCAGTCCAAAAACGATAATTGTGACGACTCCCGAAACATATACAATTTCCGGATTTTTAAGAAGTCCTTTGGCAAACTCATCAGGATTTATAATAAACAATATACCTATACCAATAAACATAATTGCTCCTAACAATAGCAATAGAAGCTTTACCTTACTTAACTTAATTTCAATTTTGTTATTCATAGATTCGGGATTTGTTAAATAAATGAAAGTCACGTTCTTCTTGAAGATATTAAACAATTAAATCTCCATCTTCAACAGAAATACTTCCATCAAGCCCTGCCATACCTTAACGATAGTAGCCGTTTTTATATTTTGTTTTCCGTTTCTATTTGTAGATTAGATACTCCTTTAGAATAATTTTCAATATTAAACGTGCCCCGGTCAACATTGAAAAATTTCTGGATATGTACGCTTTTGCCTTCCCCAAGGTTTTTGCAAATTACACATTGTGCATTCCACAAGACATTCTTCATAATCCCCACTACGAGCATTAATGGAATTGCTCCAGACAATTTGAAAGTTAATTTCTTTTTCATCAAGCTTTTTTTGAGTTATTAACGTTTCAAACTCAAAAAACCCGCCTAAAAAAAACGCTTATTAATCTCATTCACAGAACTTACGATGAAACCCTATAAAAACCGCCAAACAGGCTCAACGGTAAGAATACAACTACTTGAAGCTGCTTTAAAAATGACCATTTAATTCAACCTTCATAGCCCTTTGAAGTTCCTGTGCTTTAATGGCTGCTGCCTCGGCAAAATCGTCTTTATTTGAGGCATAAATAATGCCACGAGAAGAATTGATTAGTAACCCCACATTATTATTCATACCATATTTACAGACATCCTGTAAATTTCCTCCCTGTGCTCCTACTCCTGGAACCAACAAGAAGCTATCTGGAATTATTTGTCTAATATCTGCTAAATATTCGGCTTTTGTTGCTCCTACAACATACATTAGATTTTCAGAATGCTGCCACGTCTTGGAAGTCTCTAAAACCTGTTTGTATAATTCTTTAGAATCAACTGTTTTTGTTTGGAAATCGAATGCACCCTGATTTGAAGTTAAGGCTAATAAAATGGTGTGTTTATCTTCAAATACCAAAAATGGCTCTACAGAATCTTTCCCCATATAGGGTGCTACGGTTACAGAATCGAAAGCCAAGTCTTCAAAAAATGCCCTGGCATACATCGTACTGGTATTTCCAATATCACCACGTTTCGCATCTGCTATGGTAAAGATTTCGGGATAGTTTTTATTTAAATAATTAATCGTTTTCTCCAGAGCCTTCCAGCCTTTTAAACCATACGCTTCATAAAAAGCTGTATTAGGTTTATAGGCAACGCACAAGTGGTGTGTCTTATCAATAATCGCTTTATTAAATGCAAATATTGGATCTTCTTCTTTTAAAAGGTGTTCTGGTATTTTATTTAAATCAACATCCAACCCTATGCAAAGGAAGGATTGCTTCTTTTTGATTTCTGAAACGAGTTGGTTTGTTGTCACTACGTATATTTTGTTATTCCTGTGAAGACAGGAATCTCCTTTTTTAGTAATTAAGTTTACAAATTCCTGCTTCCATTTCGGCATTAGCTTATCTTAATCGAAGTTCGAAAGGTCCAATAACTTCACCGAAATGACAGGCATTTATATCACATCATCATTGGCTTTCAACTTTTCGGTGTTTTCGGCCAGCATGAGTTCGTCTATTATTTTTTGAATATCACCATTTACAATATTTTGTAAATCGTATAATGTTAATCCGATTCTATGATCGGTAACACGTCCCTGTGGATAATTATAGGTTCTAATTTTAGCACTTCGATCTCCAGACGACACCATACTTCCACGTTTGGCAGCATCTTCCTCCATCTTTTTAGCCAGTTCCAGATCGTATAAACGTGAGCGCAATACTTTAAAGGCTTTTTCTTTGTTTTTGTGTTGGGACTTCTGGTCTTGACACTGAGCCACTAACCCGGTTGGTATATGGGTTAAGCGCACTGCTGAATATGTGGTATTTACCGACTGCCCTCCAGGTCCTGAAGAACAGAAATAGTCAATTCGTACCTCTTTTGGATCGATCTCGACATCAAACTCTTCTGCTTCAGGAAAAACCATAACCGTGGCGGCACTGGTATGCACACGTCCCTGTGTTTCGGTTTGAGGAACCCGCTGTACACGGTGTACACCGGCTTCAAATTTTAACGTTCCATAGACATCTTCTCCATTAACTTCAAACTGGATTTCTTTAAAGCCACCGTTTGTACCTTCACTAAAGTCTACTGTACTAACAGACCACCCTTTACCTTCACAGTATTTCGTATACATTCTAAACAAATCTCCAGCAAAAATACTGGCTTCATCTCCTCCGGTTCCAGCACGCAATTCTACAACAGCATTTTTGGCATCTTCAGGGTCTTTTGGAATTAGTAACACTCTAATCTCTTCCTCAAGTCTGGGAATCCCTTCTTTAGCTTCATCGAGCTGCATTTTAGCCATTTCGACCATTTCTTCATCACTCCCGTCGGCTATAATAGATTCGGCCTCTTTTAAATTATCCGTAAGTTCTATATACTTTTCCCGCTTTTCCATAAGGATTCGCAGGTCTTTGTATTCTCTATTAAGTTCTACATAACGCTTCTGATCTGAAATAATATCTGGTTGAATGATTAAATCACTAACCTCATCAAAACGTTGTTTTACTATTTGTAATTTCTCTAACATCGACCTCTTTTAATTGGTCACCAAAAATACGATAATTTATGAATTTTCAGTATGAATATAAACACCTATTAATGTTTAAGTTAGAATAATCTGAAACTTTTTGCGTTTCTAATTATAATTATGAATCAATTGTTTTCCATATTTCTTTTCTACAAGCCTTACATTTTTTGGTCTTTTGGTTTAAATATCATTTTTTCATTTTTAAAATATGATATCCTCACTATACTTATCGCAAAAGTATTCCTAGTGGTTTTCCTATGGTTTTATTTAAATGAAACAGATGGCAAACAAAAGCTAGCCACGTATAAAAACCTTGGAATTTCAACATTTAAATTGTTTGGTTGGTTATATATCATTGACCTTATTCTTAGTATTCCTTTTCTTTTAATTTTAAGAGGTTTTATATAACAAACAATCACCAAAAAGACGCGTTTGTAATGGCCATGTCCACGCCTGGAGACCTAGGCATTATCCACATTTGGAGCCCCCGCAGTCTTTACAGGTTAAACAGCCTTCTTGATATATGAGATTTTCCGATTTACACAAACTACAGGTGTGCCCTTTGGCTTCTGTTCCATCGGCTACATAACGTTTCAACGCTCGCCCTACACCATTTTTCCAGGTATTAATAGAGGCACTGTCTAATTGCAGGCTATTTATTAAATCGACCACCTTATCGATTGGCATACCATGACGAAGCGTACCGGAAATAAGTTTGGCGTAGTTCCAATATTCCGGATTAAACTTATGTGACAAACCTTCTATAGTCGTTTTATAGCCCCTTTTATTTTTATATTGAAAATCGTAACGGGAAGCCCCGTCATCTGTCCTGTTTTTAATAATTAATCCGTTATTAACCCAACGAGGTATTAAAATACCATCTTCGTCATCTGTTAACCCTGTGAATATCTCATATGGTTTATCGTCTATAATACCAATAAAAGCAATCCATTTTTCCTTATTGTTTTGAAAACGAACCACATCTGCCTCTAAGATCTGCGGACGTTTTACGGGAAATGGAATTAATTGGTCTTTAGATTGATCTTCTTTTTTATCATCGTTTGAAATCAACACACCCGAACGCGAACCGTCTCGATAAACAGTTACGCCCTTACATCCTTCTTCCCAGGCTTTCAGGTACAATTCTCCTACTAAATCTTCTGAGACCTCATTAGGAAGGTTAATCGTTACACTTATAGAATGATCCACCCACTTTTGAATTTCCCCCTGCATGCGCACCTTGCTTAACCAATCTACATCATTGGAGGTGGCCTTATAATATGGAGATTGCTTAACCAGATCGTCTAACTCTTCTTGAGAATAATTTTTAGTGGTATCGATACCGTTTACATTCATCCACTGTTTAAATCTGTGATGAAAAACAACATATTCTTCCCAGGAGTCACCTATATCATCTACAAAATCGATGCGCACATCATGGTCACCAGGATTCACCTTTCGTCTGCGTATATAAACAGGTAAGAACACAGGTTCTATCCCAGAGGTCGTTTGCGTCATTAGACTCGTTGTCCCGGTTGGAGCTATAGTGAGTAGGGCTATATTTCTTCTACCATATTCCAACATGTCATAATACAACTTACTATCGGCCTCCTTTAATCGTTGAATAAATGGGTTATCCTTTTCTCGGTCTGCATCAAAAATGGAAAACGCGCCACGTTCTTTTGCCAGGTGTACCGATGCCCGATACGCCTCTATGGCTATGGTTTTATGCACTTCTAAGGCGCATGCATTTCCTTCGTCACTTCCATATTGAATACCTAAAGCCGCCAACATATCTCCCTCTGCAGTGATACCAATACCTGTTCTTCGGCCTTGTTCGGCCTTTTGCTTTATTTGTATCCATAAATTGCGCTCGGTGGCTTTAACTTCATCAGATTCGGGGTCTTCATAAATTTTCTGTAGAATGATATCGATTTTTTCAAGTTCCAAATCAATAATATCATCCATAATACGTTGAGCTGCTGCAATATGCTCTTTAAATAGTTTAAAGTTAAAACTGGCATGTTTTGTAAACGGTTTTTCGACATAGGAAAACAAATTAATAGCCAATAACCTACAGGAGTCGTAAGGGCATAAAGGAATTTCTCCACATGGATTGGTGGACACTGTTTTATACCCCAGATCGGTATAACAATCTGGAACAGACTCTCTAATAATGGTATCCCAAAATAAAACTCCAGGTTCGGCCGATTTCCATGCGTTGTGTACAATTTTTTTCCAAAGATTTCTCGCCTTTATCGTTTTAGAAACTTTCGGGTTATTACTAAATACCGGATACTTTTGAACATAGTCAGTATTATTTTTTACAGCACTCATAAAATCATCATCAATTCTAACCGAAACATTCGCTCCGGTTACTTTATCCTGTTCTAATTTGGCATCTATAAAATCTTCGGAATCGGGATGATTAATTGAAACAGACAACATTAAAGCCCCTCTTCGTCCATCCTGTGCTACTTCTCGGGTGGAATTTGAATAGCGCTCCATAAATGGAACGATACCTGTAGAGGTTAATGCAGAATTTTTGACTTCAGACCCTTTAGGGCGCACATGAGACAAATCGTGCCCCACACCTCCCCGACGTTTCATAAGTTGCACCTGTTCCTGGTCAATCTTCATAATACCTCCGTAGGAATCTGATTCTCCTGAGTTTCCAATGACAAAACAATTGGATAATGAAGCGATTTGATATGGATTCCCTATGCCGGCCATAGGACTGCCCTGTGGTACAATATATTTAAACCCTTTTATTAGATTATAAATCTCGTCAACAGATAAAGGATTTGTATATTTTTTCTCGATTCGTGCCAGTTCCTTAGCAATTCTAAGGTGCATATCGTCTGGGGTTAATTCGTAAATATGTCCTTTGGCATCTTTAAGAGCATATTTATTTAACCATACACGCGCTGCTAAATCGTCGTTGTTAAAATACTTTAGTGAGGCCTTAAAGGCTTGGTCTTGAGAGTACGTTTTTGGAGTGGTTTTTGTCACGTTTGGATGCATTGAAAAGTTGTTGTATTTGGATTATTTAATTGTGATATAAATAAACCAAAAGTGTGCAACTTAAAATATGATAAAAATCATAATGCCTTCAAGAAACTAAAATCAAATCACTGGATACAAGACACTTAAATACTTGTAAACAATAAAAAGTTAACAAATTTTTGAAACAAAAAGTGAGTCGTTTTTAAAAATCTACAGCGAATCCAATACCAAGGATCTGCTTCCATTGCACCTTGGCTCCTGACTCATCAAGCTCGCCCTCTATTTCTGAAGGCTCAACTGTTTTTACGTCATCATCATATCTTAAATGAGATCCCAGGGTTGCTTTTATAAAACTATTTACTTTGAAATTAAAATCGACTCTCCAATCTAAATCCACGTTTCCAAAATTATTTATGTAATCGGAATACAAACTCACCTTATGTTTAAGATTAACATTAGTGGCTACTTCCATTTCATAACTGTTGGTCATTAAAATCCCCACCTCTTTTCGTACGCGTTCTCCCGAAGCAATCACATTACCCTCATCGTCTAAAACAGCTGGAGTCACACCAAATGAACCCGCATTGGCTAAATCTTCGTCCAGTACGAACGTTGCTTTTAAAGTTAAGGGTGAAAAATAAAATGATAACTCCTCAATATCTTTTCCATACTCCATTCCCCCTCCAAAGAACAAATATCCAGGGGCCATTAATCTCGATATCGGTATCTCTTTATTTGGATATTTATATCCATTGGTAATCTGGGTTTTAAAATTAAGCTTCGCTGAGTAGAACCAATCGGAGTTTTCATTCGGTTTATAACCTATATCGGAGTTAATTTCAAACAAATCATCTGTTTTTCGTAGTTCTCTAGATTCTTGTTTGTTTATTCCATAACGAACAGACACGTCATTTCTCCATGAAAAATACTTATCTCTATAATTTGCAGAGGATTCAAACCCTAAAAGTCCTGAAATAGAATTACTACCACCAGCATTCCAGTTCGAGAACGACACCTGACTTAAATCTACCGAGGCCTTATTTTTTTGAACCCATTGAGGTCTAGGCATTTTTTTAGGCTTTTCCTTTAAAAACAAAGAATCGGGTTGGGCAAAAATTAACTGACAAAACAGTAACAGAGGGATTAACAAAGTACTTTTCATGACTTAAAACGATGGTTGATAATTATCTATATCTCTTCATCAATAATCATTCCATTTTAAAAAAAGAGCTTTGTTTTTTTAATGAATTGTTTTAAACTTTTTACAAATAGCTGTAAAATTTTATTTTTTACGCGCTTATTGTCTTTTTTATCACCGCATAGTTGTACTATGCAATCAAAAAAAATTTAAACCGATTCAATAATTAAATTCTCCGAACTCAGACTGTATGGTTAGTTTTTTTGTCTCGGAGGCTTCTACTCTTCCTATAATTTTGGCATCTACCTGAAAGGATTTTGAAATAGCGATAATATTTTCAGCAATTTCGGGAGATACATATAATTCCATTCTATGACCACAATTAAACACCTGATACATCTCTTTCCAGTCTGTTTTAGACTGCTGCTGAATTAGCTTAAATAACGGTGGAATTGGAAACATATTATCCTTCACTATATGAAGGTTATCTACAAAATGAAGAATCTTCGTTTGGGCACCACCACTACAATGCACCATACCATGAACGGTTTCACTATTATATTCTGATAATATTTTTTTAATAATTGGCGCATAGGTTCTTGTTGGTGATAACACCAATTTACCTGCATCGATTGGAGCGTTTTCAACATCGTCTGTTAATTTCATAGCTCCCGAATACACTAACGCTTCTGGCACAGACGCATCAAAACTTTCAGGGTATTTCTTAGCCAAATATTTATTAAACACATCGTGCCTAGCCGATGTCAAGCCATTACTTCCCATACCTCCGTTATAAGAGGTCTCGTATGATGCCTGTCCAAAAGACGCTAATCCTACGATAACATCTCCAGCTTTAATATTTTCATTATCAATAACATCTTTTCTCTTCATTCGAGCAGTTACTGTAGAGTCGACGATAATTGTTCTTACCAAGTCACCAACATCTGCAGTTTCTCCACCCGTAGAATGAATGGTTACTCCAAAAGATTTCAAATCTTCCAGTAATTCTTCTGTACCATTAATGATTTCAGAAATAACCGCTCCCGGAATTAGGTTTTTGTTTCTTCCTATGGTAGAGGACAACATGATATTATCGGTTGCTCCAACGCACAATAAATCGTCAATATTCATGATTAAAGCATCCTGAGCAATGCCTTTCCAAACAGAAACATCTCCAGTCTCTTTCCAATACATATAGGCCAATGAAGATTTAGTACCAGCGCCATCTGCATGCATAATTAAACAATACTCATCATCATGAGTTAGATAATCTGGTACTATTTTACAAAAGGCCTTAGGGAATAATCCTTTATCTATATTCTTAATAGCATTGTGAACATCCTCTTTAGACGCTGAAACTCCACGTTGTGCGTATCGTTTAGAAACTTCTTGACTCATAATATTTTATTGTGGTGCAAAAGTAAAGGTTTATTTTAAAATTTACCATCCCTAAGATAAGTATATCATGCATTTATTTTTTAACAAACATGGAATTAGAACGCCCTCAGAACATCATTACACTTTTGGAATCCTATCTTGTAAAGAGCAATTCTCGATATTTGGTTAATGGCCAAATCTCATCATCCACCAACAGTTCTAATTTGTCACAATGATAACGAATATCATCAAATATAGGCTTTACCTTATCACAATATGCCATGGCTCGCTTCTCTAAGTCTTCTAAAGCATTTGCTTTCTTGCGCTCATTAATCATTTTGGTAACATTGGCATTGATACTTTCTATATGACTCGAAATCTCTTCAATTAAACTAAGTTGTTCTTTGGATACCGAGTTAAATTTTTTATCGAAGATCTCTTTTAGTCCTCTCACATTTTCAATTAAAATGTTTTGATATTTTACCGCTGTTGGAACAATATGATTACGCGCAATATCACCTAATACACGACTTTCTATTTGAATATGCATGATGTAGGCTTCCATCTCAATTTCGTAACGTGCTTCGGTTTCTACTCTACTCATTACGTTCATTTCCTCAAACAAGGCTATGGTTTCTTTCGATATTTTAGCCTTTAAAGCTTCTGGAGTCGTTTTATTATTGCTTAAACCTCTTTTCTTGGCTTCTTCCTCCCAAGCTTTACCATATCCATTCCCTTCAAACAAAATATGTCTTGTAGACTTAATGTATTCTCTTAGTACATTGAATATGGCTTCATCTTTCTTGAGACCTTTTTTGTCAATTAGTTTATCAACTTCAACTTTAAAATCGCTTAACTGCTTGGCCACGATCGTATTTAAAATGGTCATTGGGTTTCCACAGTTCGCAGTAGAGCCCACGGCTCTAAACTCAAATTTATTACCGGTAAAAGCAAAAGGAGATGTTCTGTTTCTGTCGGTATTATCCAGTAAAACATCGGGGATTTTCCCAACTACATTTAGCTTGAGTTCTGTTTTTTCCTGAGGAGATAATTTTCCTTTTGTAACCCCTTCCAATTCTTCTAAGACTTTGGTTAATTGTTCTCCTATAAAAACAGAAATAATAGCCGGTGGCGCCTCGTTTGCTCCCAACCTGTGATCGTTACCGGCAGATGCTACTGTTGCTCGTAACAAGGCTTCATGCTCATGGACCGCTTTTATCGTATTAATAAAGAAGGTTAAAAACTGTAGGTTACTCATTGGTGTTTTTCCGGGCCCTAGCAAATTCACCCCAGTATCTGTAGATAAGGACCAGTTATTGTGCTTACCAGAACCATTAATCCCTTTAAATGGTTTTTCATGCAACAATACTTTAAAGTTATGACGTGCCGCGACACGTCCCATCATATCCATTAAAAGCGAATTATGATCTACTGCCAGATTAGCCTCTTCATAAATAGGTGCGAGCTCAAATTGATTTGGAGCCACTTCGTTATGTCTCGTTTTTACAGGAATTCCTAAAAGCATGCATTCGGTTTCCAATTCACGCATAAAGCTTAGTGCTCTGTTAGGAATTGATCCAAAATAATGATCGTCCAGTTGTTGTCCTTTCGCTGGTGAATGCCCTAATAACGTTCTTCCCGTTAAGGAAATATCTGGGCGGCTAGCTGCCAACATTTTATCCACAAGAAAATATTCTTGTTCCCAGCCTAAAGACGAGGATACTTTTTTTACATTTTTATCAAAATATTTACAAATTGCTGTCGCCGCATTATCTACGGCATGTAAAGCTCTTAACAATGGTGTTTTATAATCTAAAGCCTCCCCTGTATAGGCCACAAAAATCGTGGGAATACATAAGGTTGTTCCATAAATAAAGGCTGGAGACGTTGGATCCCATGCTGTATATCCACGAGCTTCAAACGTATTTCTAATACCTCCACTAGGAAAGCTGGAAGCATCTGGTTCTTGCTGTACCAATTGACTGCCACCAAACTTTTCAATAGCCATGCCATCCTGCATGGTTTCAAAAAAAGCATCGTGCTTTTCTGCTGTGGCCCCAGTTAACGGTTGAAACCAGTGCGTATAATGGGTTACCCCCTTAGATAACGCCCAATCTTTCATAGAGGATGCCACCTGGTCTGCAATGCTTCTATCTATTTTCTTACCATACTGTATAGCATCTCTAACACCATTAAATGCATCTTTTGTTAAATATTGACGCATAGTCCGTTCATTAAATACATGCTTACCAAACAAATCCGACCTTCGTTCTTTTTCCTCAACATTTACAGGTTTATAGGTTAATGATTCTTTGATTGCATGAAATCTTAATGTTGACATTTTCAAGTGGTTAGTTAAAATTAAAACGTTTATATTTTTGACTACAAAAATAAGGAGCTAAAACAATAAATGTATGAAAATCTTAAGTTTTTATTGTTAACACTTTAGCAATTTATATATAAAAAAATATTCTTTTTTTAAAATATACTCCAAAATAATGGGGTATAATCAAAAATAACTCATGTTTTAACTAAAACACCCCCTTAAAATTTAAAGTGATTGAAGAAAAAATTATATTTGTGATTATTATTAAAATTTCATTCATAAAATATTCATTATGGCAAAGATTAAATTAGAATACCTTTGGTTAGATGGTTATAAGCCAACTCAAAATTTGAGAAGTAAAACTAAGGTAGAAGAGCACGAAAACTTTAAAGGAACGTTAGAAGAGTTGAGTATGTGGTCGTTTGACGGTTCATCAACACAACAAGCTGAAGGTGGGTCTTCAGATTGTTTATTAAAACCTGTTGCAATATACCCAGATCCTGCTCGTATTAATGGATATCTAGTAATGACTGAAGTTTTAAATGCAGATGGAACGGCTCATGAGTCTAATGCAAGAGCTACTATTGATGATAATGATAATGATTTCTGGTTTGGATTCGAACAAGAATATTTTATCATGGATACGCATACACAATTGCCTTTAGGATTCCCGATTGGTGGATACCCTGGACCTCAAGGTATGTACTATTGTTCTGTTGGTGGAAAAAACACTCATGGTAGAGACTTTGTTGAAGAGCACGCAAACCTATGTATTGATGCCGGATTAAACTTTGAAGGTATTAACCAGGAGGTTGCTAGTGGACAATGGGAATTCCAATTATTTGCTAAAGGTGCTAAAAAAGCTGGTGATGAAATTTGGGTTGCCAGATATTTATTAGACAGATTAACTGAAAAATACGGATACTACATTGACTACCACCCAAAACCAGTAAAAGGTGACTGGAATGGTTCTGGTATGCACGCGAACTTCTCTAATACAACTTTAAGAACTTGTGGTTCTCAAGAAGTTTATGAGAAAATATGCGAATCGTTTAGACCTGTTACAAAAGAGCACATCGAAGTTTACGGTGAGTTTAACGACCAACGTCTAACTGGTTTACATGAAACAGCTTCTATTAATGATTTCTCTTATGGTGTTTCAGATAGAGGTGCTTCAATTCGTATTCCTATTATCACCGTTGAAAAAGGATGGAAAGGATGGTTAGAAGACAGAAGACCTGCTTCAAACGGAGATCCATACAAAATTGCAGCTAGAATTGTTAAAACAGTTAACTCTGCAGAAGTTTAATAATCACGTTTTGTTCATAATAAAAAAGGGCTTACAATGTTTTGTAAACCCTTTTTTATATTTTAGGACCTTAGTAACTTAATCATTACTAACGTCTTGAGAAGATCAAGATCATAAAAATACCGTAAGCTAAAACGAGAAAAAAACCTTTCATTCGACTTATTTGAAGTCTTTTTGGCAAAATTATTAGAGGTATTAAAATAAAGCTAAAGCCCAACATCCAGAAAATATCATTAGAAAGTATTAAAGGTTCTGTTATGGTAATAGGTTTTATTATGGATGTTATACCTAAAACCGATGCTATATTAAAAATATTAGACCCTATTAAGTTACCAAGGGAAATTGCTTTTTCCTGTTTTGCGGCGGCAATAACCGATGCTGCCAGTTCTGGTACGCTTGTACCAACTGCTATAAGTGACACACCTATTACAGCTTCACTCACTCCAACAGATCTTGCAATATCCTTAGAGCCTTCCACCAACCATTCACTTCCAAAATATAAGGCTGCTGCACCAATGAGTAACCATAAAACAATCTTAAAGTTAGAAACCTTTTCCAGGGTATCATCTACATCTTCAACATTGCCTTTTTTTCCTTTTTTAATCAAAATGAACAAAAACACTATAAGCGCTAAAAACAACATACCTCCTTCTAGCCCCGAAAGCACACCATCGTTCTTAAGAAAATAATATAGTACCATTGAAAAAATCATCATAACCGGCCAATTAAGCCTGTAAAAGGACTTATCTACCGCTATGTTTCCTACCAGCGCCGTAACACCAAGTACCAGACCTATATTAGCAATGTTAGAGCCTATCACATTATTAATGGCTATGGCAGATGAACCCGAGAGTGCTGCTTGAATACTTACTAATAATTCTGGCGCCGATGTTGCAAAAGACACCACCGTCATACCAATAACCATTTTCGAAATTTTAAACTTGAAAGATAGCGCTACAGACGAACGCACAAGAAACTCACCTCCTACTACCAATAATACAAAGCCAAGAATGACCCAAAGTATGCTCATAAAATAATTTTTAGCGAAGATAATATAAGAATTATGATATATGATTTTTGATTTACGATTTTTAAATCCCTAATTAAAGTGAATTCGATGTAAGGATACAAATAATCAAAAGCCGTCAATTCGAGTGATTGCTCTATCAGTTCTGATGACGTTATAAAACCAATTAAGATTTGTTTTAATGATACCGGGAAAGTTCTTTATATTAAGAGTGCCGATACAAATTATAAGGCTGAAAAATGTGCGGCGACCTGTGTCGCTAAATAGGTTTCGAAAAAAGACAAACATACTTCTGGATCTAGAACTTAAACTAGACAAATAAAAAACATCTGTTTCAAGGCACTTAATCTTTAAGTGTCTTTTTTTATTTAGGCACTTTGAAAAAGATGAAATCATTAAAAAACATGCTTTTTTAATAAATTTGGCCTTGGTTTTAAAAATCTTAAGCAAAACACCCCTACAATTGTTATAATTTAAAACATAAAAAGCACATAAAAATTACATAATAAAACTTTCCTGAAGGAGGTCACTAAAAAAAAGAAATCAATTTCATCTTTTTACTTACAAATTAGCATTCAATTTCATTGATTTCAGTCAAAATGTTTGACAAACATATCGGTTAATATATATCTTCAAAAAACATTGATATAGTAAACTTATTTATTAACCTTAAAACCTTAAAAACATGATGACTCTTGCCAAACTTATAGCTGATACTATTATTATTATCTTATCTGTTTTCTAAATCTTCTTACTATTACTGTACTCACAGAATATGAGATGCAAATGGTGTACACCTCTTTATTTTTAATTCATTTTTATTGGTATTTTATTTAAATCGGCAAATAAACGATGCGTGCTTTTTATTTTAACAACGTAACTTTAATTCTTTCTGGTTTATATCCTTAAATTTAACATCTATCTTTGATTAATAATCGAACTTAAGTTATACAAACACCTCAAACGGTCTCAAAACGAAAAAACAATGAAACGCATACACTTTGATCATATAAAACATTGGATTTGGACTGCCATTTTAATACTTTCAGTTGTATTTGTTTTGATTGGAACGTTCGAGTTTTTTGAGTTTGAAAATTCAAAATTCCATAAAAGTTTAAGTGCAATCGGTTTTTTTCTTCAAGTCATCTACTTCAGTAAGATGTTTTGGTACAAAAACTATATGCATTGGAATAAGAAAGGTGCTGTTATTCGAATTAACTCTTGGATTGGAACATCATTTAGTTTTAACCAAATTAAAACCACCGAGCTTCATGAGAAACAGTTGATCATTGCGAAAAAGAATGGGAACTGTATGACGTTCGACTTGAATGGCATTTTGGCGTCTGACACTCAAAAACTACATGAAATTATAGTGAAAAACACGATGATTAGTACCCCTTAAAATTAATAGTAAAAAACATCATGCAAAACATAGCCAACAAATGTTAAATGTAAAGCCTTGTTTAATTGCTTAATCGAAAGTTTACTACTTTTAATTCTCGAACCGACCATAACTGAGACATTATGAGGATCCCTAAAACATTTCGAAACCTGTGATAAAAAGCATCGTAATTTTAACTTTTGAAAATATCATTAAAAATCAAGACGTTGATTACTTGTGCAAATCTATTCCGTTAGAAATCAACCACCAACTATCTAAATACAAAACGATTAGAGTTATTGCGAATCACTCAATAGAGTCATTCAATGATTTACAGAAAAACATGCAAATAGATCTGCTTCTTAAAGGTTCTTTCTTAAAAGTGGAACACCAAATACGATTTAATATTGAACTATTTGATAATGTAACCCATACCTGTTTAGACTCCTTAAAACTAGAATACAGTGCTGTTAATATTTTTGAGCTTATAGATCATGTATCGACAAATATTATAGAATTTTTTAAGTTAAAAAATATACCTGAAAAGCGTTTACAAAAGCTATCCTCTTCTGCCTATAAAAGTTATCTCAAAGGCCTACAATACTGGAATTCATGGAATGAAAATAATGTCGTAAAGGCTATTGAACATTTTAAAGATGCCGTTACACAAGAGCCTCATTTTGCACTTAGTTATGCCAGGATAGCACATTGTTATTCTTTACTGGCGGCTATTGATTTAGAACATGGTTCTCAACATTATCAATTGGCAAAATCTGCTGCCTTAAAAGCTGTAAACCTCGACGATTCTATTATCGAGGCTCATTTGTCTCTTGCACTTATAAAATTATTAAATGATCTAGATATTTTAGGGGCTTATTATTCTATTGAAAAAGCATTTTCGCTTAACAATCATTCTTCTGAAACACACTATTATTATGCATTCTATTTATTAGCTGTTGGTAAATATAAACAGGCTGTTGATGCTGTTAAATATGCTTTAGAAAATGACCCTTTCAACATTCAAAAGAACAGTACGTATGGCTTTGCACTTTCATTATGGGGTAAATATGATTTAGCCGAAAAACAACTTGAAAAAACACTTGGTTTAAGCCCTAACTCTATTCCTACGTATGATGCTTTAATTTGGAATTGCATTATGAACGAGCAATATGAAAAAGCTAAAGTACTTGTTCATAAAAAAGGCAATGACATCTTTTTAACACCCGCTACTCAGATTGTTATTCATTTCAATTTGGGGTTACTGCATGAAACAAAACTATGGGAGGACAAACTAACAGATTTACTATATGAAGATTCTCCTATAAAATATGACAGAGAAGCTTCTTTTTCTTTTTATGAATTAGGCAACAAAAAGAAAGGGATGCAACACTTTGAATTATTCTACCAGCAAAAAAAGGGGTTTATTAGAGCATTAACACATCCTGCCTGGAAAAAAATTAGAGAAAGCGACGCCTTTTATATTTACAAGAAACGTTTAAAATTAATCAACCCTCCTCTACTTCCAAAGCATTTAACCGAAATTAGAGACGATATTATTGTTATTAATTCGCTTACCTCGGAAAGTATTTCAATCTCATCTAAACATCTTCTTTATATTGAATCTCAAAGTAGTTATTCAAAAATAGTTTACATTAATGCGCACCAAGTATTGGAAGAAAAAATATTACGGACCTCATTATCCAAAATTATGGCCGAATCCATGAGTTCAAACCTGTACAGATGTCATAATTCTTTTATTATAAATACTAAGATTCCTTATTCCATTTCAGGAAACAGAAAGAAATTACAATTGCACTTAAAAGCATATGCCGTGACAATACCGGTATCTAGAATTAAAGCTTCCGAAATACATCAACATATAACTGGTTAACCCCACCTTATCCTCCCCTTTTCCCGTTTACATCAAAATATTCCTAATTACATCTTATTTTTTCAAGACTTCTTTTAAGCCTATATGTTTGTTCTAAATCCTTAAAAAACAAAAAAAGAATGCATCAATTAAATCATTTATTAACAGCTCTATGTTTTGCTGCGCTTACATTGTCTTGCGGAACGATTAAATCACAAGAAAGTATGAACGAACATCAAAAACCAGAAGCTAATACAGGGAAAAACTATGCTGTAATCATGTTGAACATAAACAATGAAGCTGGTTATAACCAGTACAAAAAAAAGCAGATAAACTATTTAAAAAAGCTGGCGGTCATATCGAACGGGAATTTGACGTTATGGGTCAAAAAGGAAATATCTCTGGTTTTGAAGCTCCAAATAGAATTGTTGTTGTAAAATGGGATTCTGAAACGGGGCATCAACACGTCATGGACAATCCGAAATATAAAGACATAAGTAAATTATTAAAAGCCTCTACCTCCAATATTCGTGTGGTTAAAGGAACCTCTGAAATGTTTCAATCATCAAAAAGTGATGAAGATGGAAGAATGTACTTGATTAAAATGTCATATTATAAAAGTAACATTCAAGGCAGATTAGATATGCTAGGTGACATAGGAACAAAATTAGCCCCATATGGGTTTTACACAGAACGCATGATCATGGTAAATGAGTCTATTGGATTTGAAAAACCAGATGAATTCACAATACATTTTCACGATTTTGTATCGCAAAACGTAAAACTTCAAAATGATGCAATCGCCATGAAAGCTATTGGCGAATACAACGAAAAATATTTAACTCAATTTGTTTATTTACCATTAAAATTGAGAAGATAAAGATCCCCCAACAACGTAGTTTATAAAAACGTTTAACGACGTCATTAAGAGGACGTCTAAAACGTTCTGGAATTGTCATTTTGAGCGCAGTATAAAAATCTTGAAACTAAATGAGCATTTAGTTTCTAAAAGATTCTTCACTCCGTTCTGCATGACTTTTTCTAGACGTCCTCTTTCATATTATCCATTTAAATGGATACTAAAAACCTATTTCACTTATTAAAGTATTTTCTATTTCTAAAAAGCCCAAAGCCAATTAAAATAAAAGTCAATACAATAATATAAGATGCGTTTTTTAAAGCCTTAAAATCATCTTCAGGTTTAAAAAACTCCGGCTTATATGTTTCCCATTTCACAGTATTTGGGGGCTTATTTTCAAAAATCTTCGGATAAAATTCCAAACGCATTCTTTCATGAAAATTGGTTGTTTCATTTAAAAACTTTAAGTGATGTGTTAAGCTTGTTTTAGCGATATCATTCATAGTCAGTTGCACCTGTAATGGCGGAAAAAAACGCGCTATGTTTTTACTTAACTGCGCTCTACTATTTATGCTTGCATACATGGCATCTCGCTCGTCTTTAGATTCATCGTCTCCCATTTGTTGCATGGCATAATACCACAACCAGGAAAATTTATCTTCTTTAAATCCAAATTTTTCGAATTGAGGATAATGCTTGTAAAATTTCTCCAGGGTTTCTCTTTTATTAGTATCCCATTTTTTGTGGTATGCATCCCGTTGCTTTATGCTCATACCAAAGGCTTTTTCAATAGGATATTTGTTAGTAATATAATTGTTTACAACCACCGGTAAAAAAACAACTAACAGTAACCAGGTTGCTAGTAAAACAATAGCATTAGCATTATTTAAATTATTAGAAGCACAAGTAAACCAGACTACTATTTATAGTATTCTGGATAAGCTTATTGAGCAAACTATTACGCATTCCATAATAGACAAAAGGGGTTCACTTGGTAAGCTAAATGCTAAATGTTGGAATTGTTCTTAGGTCATGCATCTGTAACAGCAAGTGATTAACCTTTATTCTTAAAATTCTTTACGCTATTTTAAAAACGACAGCCTCCCCTTCTTAACCTTATCTTAAAATATAGAATAAGTTTACTATTTTTATAAAGTGAAAAGGCAAGTTTTTAAATTTTTAGCGAAGGTTAATAAAATCATCCTTCCAAGCTATACTAAGAAGCAATTAGATTTGGCTAAGGCAAATAAACTACAAATGGCTATTATTGGCTGGAGGTGGTTTGTAACTAAAAATGCCCTGGATTAAATATAAGAGGTCCGAGATTTAAGGCATGTATTGCTTTATTTTTTGAATTCGGTCTTAACATGCCATAAGCCATGTATGTTAATGATCCCGAATCCATTGAGATTTACTTTGTAATCCAAAAAACCTAAAGCTCCTATATTATTAGATATGTTCATAATATGTCCTGTTAGTTTTATGGGAGGTCGTAAAAATAATTATCCGGGATCATCTTCGCTTCCGGCATTGTCTATTTGATTTTCGTATTAAGCAAATTGATTAAGATAATATTGGTAAGTGCTAAAATTAAATTTTGAAGTACTAACATTGTATGTCTTCAGGGTTTGCGACCAGATACCTAAAATTTTGTCGAACAGCAATATCATCATTATTAAATACAAAACTATATGTGGTTTGAGATTCTATTCGCTTAAGAATAGATTATAGAGAGGTATTTTTAAGTGTTAATGTTACTTTATTCTGGAAAAAATTGTTAGGTTCAATACGTTGGAAGCAGCATAGCAGATACATTGTACTTGATAATTTCATTAAAAGCATACTACTTTTAGAAATACGTTTTGCTAAAAGTGAAACGGTAATTTGTTTTATTTTCATAAATTTGAATCTTGTTAATTGTTACTAATCTTAGGCGATTGGTTTCTATTGACATGTAAGTGGGAAAGCGGCAATTTTCCCACTTTTTTTATTTAATCATCCACTCTTTATTGGTTGTTTTATTATAGGACGTTTGCCAGACAGTAGTACCCTATAAAAAATAGTAAACGTATGTTTTGTGTATAAGTACCCTAATTTTATTAAATGGTCAAAGAACTCACTCTAAAGGGCCTTTACAAATAATCTTTAAGCTGTTCTCTAAAAACCCGTAAAGCCTTTGAGATATGAGACTCTACGGTTTTAACTGATATATTCTTTTGGGAAGCTATTTCGGGGTATGTTAGCCCCTTATCTCTAGATAATTTGAAAATCTCGGCCGTTTTTAATGGTAATGCCTCATAAATACGATCTATTTCTTTTTGTAATTCCCATTCACGGTCTACATCTTCTAAAAACTCCGTATTTAATTTATATAAGTTAACATGTTTGTCTCTGGTACGGTCTTTTCTGTAGTTATCAATAATTTTATGTTTTAAGACCTTAATGAAATAAGACTCAATAGAGCGTTCTTCTTTACTTATATTTTCAAAATTCTCCCAAACTTTAATAAATGTTTCCTGAACAAGTTCTTCTGCTAAATCTCTCTGTTTAACGACCTTCAAAGCATACCCCAAAAGCCTTTTATAATACCTGTCGAATAGTACGGAAAACTTCTTCTTCTTAGTGCTTTCTAATGCCATTTATTTTTTATCCTCTTCTAGCTAATGGTTAATATGCACAGTACGTTCTTATAATTTTAGCAAAATTTTAGTACCATTTTCTAACCTGTAAATGTAGAAATTATTGTCTTTGGAAGTAAACCTTCAGCCTTAATTTATTGGTACAATATATTTCAGGTAAAACGAAAACAGCTACATCAAAAGTTATTTCAATTTATATCATCGGGGGTCATATTTCCGAAAACAGTCATTGAATTTCATTAAGTTGCCAATGTTTCACCCCATTTTCCGTAGGTAGAAACGAAAGGCTTCTCCTTACTCATTAGTTTACTTTTGATGCAACTGCTTTCGTTAATTCCTCTAATCTAACTGTATATCGGCATAATAGGTCATGGCTTTAGAGAGAAACCTGGCAAATTCTGGTTGCGCTTTGCCTTCCATCGTCGTAAAACGCTCATCCTGAACATACAATTCTCCCAATCCAATATATTTTTTCTTTTGGGAAGTACCAGAACCATAGGTTCCCCAAAATTTCATGGTTGCCGTGAAATGTCTGGCAACTTCTAATTGAACTGCTTCGCTTTCTGGATCTTTATTAGAAAGGTCAAATAAATTTTTGAATATGTTCTGATAGTCCGTTTTTAATTTCTGAAACTGCTCTTTAGTCAACGTTTTTAAATACGTTTCACTTGTTTCCAATGCACGCTTACCAAACGTTTTGGAAACATCGTTTCGAATCTCTTGAGTACTCTTTTTTGGAAACCCTTCATAAAGCTCTTCATCTGTAATCATTTTTCGCTTTTTTAAATTAAACTTTGTTTTCTCGATAGTATCCAGCATTTGTGAGAGTCTTTTTTGTTTCTTTAAAAGTGCCTGTTTATGATGCTCCAAAGCTTGTAGTAAATCAAAACCAGGATCATTTAAAATATCCATAATATCACCTAAAGTAAAGCCCAATTCTTTATAAAAAAGAATCTGTTGTAGCTTTAAAAGTTCGTTATGCCCATACAACCTATACCTGGCCTCGGTACGAATTGCAGGTTTTAACAGTCCGATTTTATCGTAGTGATGTAATGTACGTACACTTATCCCTGCTAGTTTAGATAACTCCTTGACTGAATACTTTTTCATTTAGTAAATAATTAAATACGATACAAAGAAAAGCTATGACGTAAGGTAAGAGTCAAGCGTTTTAGTGATTATTTTTGAAGTTTTTTGAAATTCCCACCAAATATAACACTTATAGAATGACATTTCTTTTTCTTCTCGTGAAGGTCGTAATAATAATAAATAGGTGGTAAACTACTTAATTTTTAAACCTGTGCTCATGTAGTAGGTCTGAAAACGGGATAAGAAAGCGTTTTTAAACCGTTCAAAATGTAAATTCAAGACCTCCTTAGCAAAATATGAGTTCTCCCAAAATCAATCCAGAACGCGTTCTTTCACTAAGGGGCTTGAATATATCGATTAAATACCTGCTGGATGAATGAAACACCATGTTTGCAACAAACCTACAGGCTTTCAACGCTTCAACTAAAATCTATCTTTAAAAGGCTTTTATGTAAGCGGGAATACAAATAATTAATCAGCTAAGTTGTTAAAGTTTTTCATTATTGGGGCATTTAATTTCTAGGTCAAAATTATGAATAACCACAATACCCCAGTAGTCTGTTTCCTATTTTTTCGACAAAAAACACAGTACAATTGGTTTCTCTCTGTGGCTAACCCGTAAAAGTTAATATAAATTCAAATCAATCAAATGCATCTTTGGTTAGCTCATTTTAAAAATTAACCAGTCTAAATCGATATAGCTATATCTATAAACCAGGGTATTTATGCTCTAACATCATATTCAAAAACAAAAAAACGCCCAAAATAATTTGAGCGTTTTTCGTTTGAACAGTTTATTGTGTCTTTAAACCCTTGTTCAAAAAATTTGTTATGAATACACGTTTTTTATAAAATAGGTTTTATAGCGACCTCCGTTATACTAGGTCTTGAAGGTTTTGCAGTTTCAACCCATTGTTCGTAATCTTTAGAGGTTGTTATGAACTCTGAATCGATAAGTTGATTAACGTGTATATATTTTTCTGATGTATTGGAACACAAATCAAAGGAATCTTTATCCTTAAGGACTTTATAATATGCTTTGTATTCTTCGTTGTGATAAATATTGTCTGATTTATACTCAAAGAATTTATATATTCTCTCCTTTAAAGATTTGGTGAATTTATAATGCCTAAGAATACAGGATACATCAGAGATTTTCGCTTTGTTGCTATAATGAGGATTTAAAAAAGGGGATATGGTCCCGTCTATAAACAACAGCGGATGTTTTAGATTCATAATCTTATGAGAAGATGGTTTGAAATGATGATTTCTTATTCCTCCATAGGAACAAACAATATTTTTATTAGCGATCTTATTATAAGAATTATACCCGTGTCGGTTCTTAAAATAATCTTCTTTCTCCACCTTGCTAATATCGTAGTACGGATACAATTCTTTCAGGTTATCATTTATAGAATACGTGCTACTTTTATAAACATTTTCGTCTCCAAACATATCTAACATATAGGCTACTACAGCAGTATACTCTTTGTTATATTGGTATTCTAAAAACTGTGAAAGGCTAATTTTATCTGAAAACGGAAACTCAAATAATTCATCGGAATCGGTACATAAAACCCACCGGCCTCTACAATGATGCTGTATAAGGATCTCCCTCATTTCGGCTTCATAATGACTAAATTTTAAAGAGGTCTTATATAACGTTACATCGTTTTGATTAGACAGTATATTTAAAGTATTGTCCTTAGAGCCATTATCTACAAAAATAAAGTGTTTTACTCCTAAGGCTCTGTAATGCATCAGGTATGTATGGATAAACTCTTCTCCATCCCGTATTGGGCATACCACGACACATTCGAACAAACCATAAGTAATTTGTGCAGGCCCTGAGACAAGCTCCATAGATTCAAAATAGTCTTTTTTTATATTTAAGCCTCGTTCGGGAGTATATTTAAATACTTCCTTATTCGTTTCATCCCATAGAAAATCCAGCATTTTCTTTCGCATATTTGCAAAATTGTAGTATTCTACCTTATTCATGGCATTCGTGGGAAAGAACTCATTTGATAATCTTGTTTTACAAAGCCACCAAAACGATCGTCCGTAGTTTTTGTAGTCTTCATAAGCATGTACATTTTGCGGATAACACCTTCCTGCGGCTTCAGTATGAATCTGCCCTACCAATTGACACTCGAGTGCTGCGGCATAAATAACAAGTTTACCATGAGAAGGTTCCTTATACATAGACAAAACCAACTTGCTATTACATAGAATATCGCATAATTCCTGCTCGTTAATGGTAGTGATCGCAAATGGTGATCTTTTTATTTTATTATACTGAAAATCAGAAAGTCTTTCAGAGTCATATTGTTCGCGATAGTATATAAACATAAGGCTTGCACCGACTATTTTTTTAAAAATGTAATGAATTCTTTTTCTAAAAATATATAAGAAAGGTCTTAGATACTTAAAATTCAAGCCTTTTATTATTTTATATTGATCTATTAGTGAATCGTTTAACACCGTAATGAGCTTTCTATTTACATGATGCGTTTTATAAGACCTTATTTTATCAAGGTCTGCCGGATAAGGGATATCAATGACCTTTTTATTAATAAAACGTCCTAAAGATTCTGCAATGGCATATTGTGTAGCCGTTATAAAATCTATGAGTTTGGTTGTATGCAATAGGGTTTCTGTATTAGAAAATTCAACGTCCCATAAACCAGGAGGAATGTCTAAACTCGCCATTATTTTTGTTGCCCCTCTTCGACCAATTTTTTCTCGTATGGCCTGGATGGAAATTAAATTTTCCTGAGTTAGTCGAAAATGAACTATATCATACTGGCCGTCTTGAAAATCAGGAAGTACGTCATCAATATGATGTATCTCTCCATTAAGAGCATTAGCCCATTGATAAAAATTAACAGCATCTATGGTATCTTTCGATATGTTCTGTTTTTCAGAGTAAATGATGCAGTATTTCATATATTATAAATTAGATAGGGTAAACCTGGTTTAGAATGCAACATCCATTTGATAATGCCAGATAATCGCTTTATTCAATATCGTGGGAAACGAATATCGAATCAGAATGCAATCGGCATAATCAATAACTGGTGCTAATAAGCTTATCATCTTGTCGTACAATATTTTGATACATGTCATGATATTGATTTGCCACATAATGCCACTGAAACTCTGTAGAAACCTTTTTATAAGCACTTTCCTGGAGTGCGTATCTTTTATTCTCATCAAAAATCAATTCCAAAACTTTATCTGCCAGATCATAATGATTGGTGTTTTCAAAAAGCAAACACTCTTCATTGTTGGAAAAAGTTTCAGAAACGCAATCTATATCACTGGCAACAACTGGGACCTTGGTTATCATGGGTTCTAGAAGAGAATACGGAAAGTACTCTAATTCACTAGGCATAACGCATATATCGGATTGTGCAAACAACCTATTTCTTTCCACATCATTAAGCCACCCCATAATTTTAACATGCTTCTTTAATTTTCGAGCCATGGCATCTATTTTAAGAACATACTGGAAATAGTTGTTTTCCCAACTAATGTTTTTTCTTCCGGCAATTGTGAATTTTACATGGCTAGCCTTTTCTATTATTATAGGAACAGCATTTAAAAAATGCTCCAACCCTTTTCCAAAGGTCCATCTGGACATACAGGTAATGTTTATTTTCTTATTGGTGCTGGTTTTTAACAAACCTAACGACTCAATTTTACTAGGTTTATAATCATAATCAGCCTTATTAATACCATTGGGAATCATAAAAACAGGAGTAGACTGCCTTGCCCATGGATAATGTTGCTTTAATAAATTCAGGCTTGTTTTATTAAGTACATGAATGGCATCACATTTTTTAATTATTTCTTCCTCAAATGCCATTTTTTTTGGGTTTGACATACGAATTTCAGAATCCTTAGGAGCCAAAGAATGGCAACTGAATATTATTTGAACCCTAGGAAATTTTTCCTTTATAATTCTAGCCATCTTGGTGGTTTCCAACCCAACATGTAAAACATGTATAATGTCATATTGATGATCTTGCAACACTTTTATTAAAGCACGGTACATGGTAGGGTACTTTTCACATAACTCTTTTTCTCCAGCCATATAATAATGATCTCCAGCCAATTTCATAAATTTAGTTTTCCATCTAATATGAAAAACATCAACTCCTGACTTTTCTCTTAAATGAGAAATAATACCGTTAATCACTCTACCTATCCCCCCGGAAACAGTTTTTTTGTACTCGAACGTTACAAATAATACTTTATAATTACTTTTCATTTTTTTATTCTTAAAGGTTTTAAAACAACTTCTTCCAAGTTTTCCCGATAATGAGTTAATTATCTTGTTTATAAATCTCTCGAACTACAGACTCCAAATCAATAGGTTTAATATCAATATCTTTAACAGGAAGATGTTCTAGTATAGACTTTACTTGAAGACCTATATCTGTTTTTTGAGGATCTACTTCAATAATACCTGTATAGGCATCTGGCAGGTACATGGAAAAACCGTTAAGCTGATTTTTAGTAATAGGTTCTAAAAACTTAAGACGTATGGTCTTCTTTTGAGAAAAGTGTTGGCTCAATTTGTCGAAAGAATCATTAAATATAATATTACCCCTATTCATAATGGTAATCTCGTGGCAAAGGTTTTCTACATCATCCAAATCGTGTGTAGTGAGAACAAAAGTAATGCCCTTCTCTTTGTTAATTTTTTTAATAATCTTTCGAAGTGTATCTTTTGATGTAACATCTAAACCTATGGTTGGTTCATCTAGAAATATAAGTTTCGGTTCGTGTAATAAAGCACATAAAAACTCACATTTCATGCGTTCCCCTAAAGACAGATTTCTAACGGGCTTCCTTACAATATCATCTATATTAAATACATCAATATAATACTCCAGGTTATTTCTAAAATTGGATTCTTTAATTTTATAAATATGCTTCTGTAAATGATACGTTTCCAGAGCTGGTAGTTCCCAATTTAGTTGCCCTTTTTGCCCTAGCAAAACACCTATATTTTTCACATATTGGGTTCTGTTTTTCCAGGGAGACAATCCCATAACATTTATAGAGCCACTTGTAGGCAATAAGATTCCCGAAAGCATTTTTATAGTTGTAGATTTCCCCGATCCGTTAGAGCCTATCAACCCATGAATATTTCCTTCCTTTACATGGAAATCTATGTTATTAACAGCTGTTATATTTTTAAATTCCCTTTTATACAGAGATTTAAAAGATGCCATTAACCCTTCTTTCTGGCGGTGATGTACCTTAAATTCTTTTGTTAGGCCTTTAGCCGATATAATGTTTTCCATAGTTCTTACCCTCCTGCACTAGTATATTTTTTTGTTTGATAAATCCATAATTTAACCGACAACCATAGAATAATTATTGTACTAATTGCACCATATATTGAATAGTTGTTTAATCGTCCTAATAATGCTTGCGTTGGGAAGTATACCCATGCCGCAATTGGTATTACAAAAAGATAGACAACTCTTAGCCCTCCTGAGAAAACTTCTGCTGGAAAATTGCTTAGAAAAATGATGTTATCAAAAATAGAACGCAACCTATCGGCATAAATAAGCTTGAGGTTAATAATGCTATATAGGATGAGCATACTAACATAAAAGATGGTAGCAATTCCAAAGTAGAATAGAAACAGTATTAAATTTATAAGGCTTATGTTAAAATTGTATTTATAAATAATAATGATCATTCCTATTAAACCCGCCAGTAATGTTCCCAGGGATTTTTGATTAAACCCTCGGGTTAGCAACAACCCTAAGGTTGGATAAGGCGTTAGTAAAAGTCTGTCGAACAACCCATACTTTGCTACTATTCCAATATAATATGGTATGCCTCCAAATAGTGTATTTACTGTACCTTGCCAGGTTAATAATATAGCCTGATAAAGCAGTAACTGATCTAACGACCATCCTGGATAGCCATTGGTTTTTGTATAGATAAGTAGCTGAAATATAGGTGCAAAAAAGGAGAATACGAGATCGGAAAGCATCCCGAAAAGGAAATCCGACCTAAATTCTACGGCCTTAGCCAAACTCAACTTCATTTCGTAATAAAAAATGAGCAATAAATCTTTGATATAAACCATATTAACCTCCTGCAGATATATATTTTTTTACTCCAATATTCCAAAAACCAACACTTATCATATAAAAAATGACTATCCATATCGAAATAATCCCTACGACTTCGAAGAAATAGCTCCAATTATGTGTGAATGACTTATTTAATAAAAACTGTGCTGGGACATAACACAAATATTGAAACGGCAGATAAGTCATTGCGTTTTTTAAAACCTCGGGATAAAATTCCAGAGGTATAGCAACGCCTCCCATTAAACTTACTATCGCCGTTTTTATATTGACCAGGGCTTGATTACTCTGCCATAAGAATGAAACAGTGCCAATAATAAAGCTTACTAAAAAAAATAAGATAAAAGACAGTGAGCAGATAAACAGATATTTCAACAAGGCTATCCATGTAAAAAAATCTGGATAAACCAAGAGCGCACATATACAAAGCATAGGCACAAACTCAAAAATGAAAGAAAATATTTTACTGCTTAAAGCCTTGGCAAATTCCCATTTTAATAACGACAAAGGACGAATAAGACGGAGTGCCATTTCACCATTAAGTACGGCATTCGAGATCTCCTTATCGGTGCCATTCCAAATTAAATAGTAAAAAAACCTGGTCGCCACGAAATACCAAATCATTTGAGATAAGGTATACCCAAGAATAATATCTCCCTGGGAATTTCCGTAAATAACTTGTAGCAAAGAGATCAATAACATAAGCGTTAAAGGATCAAATACAAGTGAAATAATGAAACTACCACGGTACTCAAAACTTGATTTAAGTCCCATTCTGAATATTTCTATAAAAACCTTCATAAGATATATGAGAATTATTTTTTACTCCATTTAAGTCCCTGTCTATTGATTTGAAGATAAAACAGGCTCCACTCTATTTGGTTCTCTAGACCGTTCTGTTTTAACCCAAACTGCATTCGTTTTTAAGATCCAGGCATTAATCATGGCCATTATATTGGGAAAGGCATACAGCATGAAATAGAAATTCATCATAGGCATAACAAGAAGTGCTTTAAAGCTTTTGGTTTTTATACAAGCTGTAAGCATTATTAATGTCATTACGATAACTTTTATAAATACAAATGGGGTAAAATTAAATTGAAAAACTCCTATAAGGCCAAGAAAATAAAGCGTATATAGATATAGCATTGCGATTAATGTTAGATTCTCAATCATTAGATTCAATAATTGTAATCTTGTGGCAAGTGGCATCGTTTTTCCGCTGAACAATTGTTTAAAATACTGAACAAAGCATACCCAACTTCCTCTGAACCATCGCAGTCTCTGGGAATAATAATTTTTAATATTTGGAGGAGCAAGATCGTAGGTCTCAATACCATTTTCAAAAACCATGCGATATCCTTTTTCATAAAACCTGTATGTTATATCTAAATCCTCTGTAAGACTATCGGGACTAAATCCATTGACTTCTTTTAAACAAGCCGTTTTAAAAATGGCTCCAGACCCCATAAAAACACCAATCGATCGTCCGGAATACACCACTTCATAGCGAAATAAATTCTCGATATAGCACATTTTAGCTAATAGTGAGGATTTTTCATTCCTTACCCTGCTCTTTCCTTGAACTCCGATAATATCTTTACTCGTAAAACGGGAAATAGCCATTTTTAACCAGCTACCAGACATATGATGATCGGCATCGAGGATCACCGCATATTCATCATCCAGATTTGATATAACCTTATTTAATCCAACCGATTTTCCAAGAGATTTTTTATTATTAACTATTTCCAGGCTAGGTATTTTACTTAGCATATCAATGCATATTTCCAACGTCTCGTCATTAGAGTTATCGTTAATTACAATAATCCTTAATTTATCTTCAGGGTATTCTAATTCGTTTAAATGCTCAAGTGTTTCTTGTATTACCAAAGCTTCATTTTTCGCAGGTATAAGAATCGCTACAGACGGATTTTCTTCACTTTTTTTGGTTTTCACTTTCCACTTGAAAGAAACGAATCGTCCCATAAAAACCATGTAAAACAAACCATTCGACATAAGAATTATCGCAGCTACCCAAGGTAGAATATCCGCTTTTGTTCCAAAAAATATAAGTACACAAACAACTAAAAAGAAGATTGTTTTTTTAATGCTTGCTAAATGCACTAGCTTGTAGGTGGTGTACAAAAAGGCACTCAATGCAAAAATCAATCCAAGTGCTCCCGCAGCACCCAGATATAATTCTATGATAAGTTGTATTGGGTCTGTTTGATTAAAATAGTTTAATAGTAGGTCCATGTAATTTATAGATTTTAATAGTTTGTAGATAACTGATACCATTATCTGAAATATTATGTTAGAATAACCTTTTCAATTATTGAATTGGGTTCGTTTATCTAAATGAGAATAATAAGACGTGAATCTTGCTAAGAAAATTTAGGTGAGCTTGAGTGTTCCCGATGTCTCGATATTGTATCGAAAATCAATAATCTTCTTGATAAAAAACTTCTCGATGGCTCAAGTGATACCTCGAAACCTATAACAAGATTCACGTTACTATGTGGTAATGATCGAATTCTCTTTATACAAGTGTTTCTTTACCTGCTTTTATTTTCACAAACCCACTGTCTGCGCAATACTGCATAATTTTACCTAAGTATGTGTCCCATTCAGGGCATTCGGGCATCTTGTCATCTAATAAATTGTATGTTTCAGACAGATCAAACTGGTGAGATTCTCTAACATATCCCAAAACGTAAGATAAATTTTGCCTCACATTTTCGGGTAATAAGTCTAATCGGTCGCTAGGTACAAATATTGGAACCCTGGCATTCATAAAATTACACTTAAAGGTCACACAACTTTGGATATCCATATTTTTATAACTGGAAATATTTAATATTCTACCAATACTTTTTTCTAGATCCCAAAGTTCAAACAAGACTTTTATAAAGTAATCTATAGGTATCATATTTAAGGAAGCCCCTTCATCACAAGGAAAGTATTTTAAATTTTCTGTTTCAAAAAGCTTAATAAACTTGAAAATTACATTCGTTCTCATAATTTCCCCAGTAACAGAATCGCCTGCGATAGTGGAAGGTCTGAAAATGGTGGCGGGAAGTCCATTCCTCATGTATTCTAATACTTTTTGTTCTGCATCATATTTTGTTTCTTCATAGGTATTAAGAAACGTCCTATTCAATACCTTTCTATCTCTTTGATTTCCGGTTACATATGCCGTACTTATATGGTTAAACTTTTTAAAGGCCCCCGCCTCCATACACTTATCGGCAAGTTTGAGAAGATTTAAAGTACCATTAATATTAATATACCCCGCATGCTCGTAAGTGTGACTATACTCCACCGTTGCTGCCGAATGAAAAATGACACTTACAGATTCTACCAATTCACTATATTGATTTGGATTGAGCTTTAAATTTTCTTCTGTTATTTCAGACTCTAATATTTTTACCTTTTCTGTTTTGTATTGTTCCTCTCCTAAATGGAGGCTGCGTAATAATTGCTCTCCTCTTTGTGAAGACGACGTGTACTTTGATGGTCTAATTAACAATATAATACTATCAAACGTTTCGTAATGATTTAGCAATATTTCTTTAAGTATATTCTTTCCTACAAAACCAGTACTCCCTGTTATAAGGCAGGAGCTTGACCTTATGCTTTTTGGTATAGTTTTCATTGTTATTTTTGTTAAATGTTAGATTGTTTACCTTGGTTATGTTCTGTTAATTCTCATAGCTATAGAAACAAACAGACGCTTCAAAACCATTATTTCACCTTCTCTTTATGCTTCGATTTTACTATCAAAACATACCAGTCACAGTTACTCATCATAGTTTCTAATTTTTTTCGACATGGCTTCGCCATTCTAAGTCGCATTATTTATTCTAAAAAATACGGAGGCAATTGTTTATACTTTTGCCTGTGATAAAAAACAGATGGGGTTTCTAGATAATGTCAATGTTTATTTTTCAAAACCTAATAACTATTCCCATTTTAAAATCGAATCGATTTTATGGCTCTTTTAAAGACTATCTCTTGTTCTTATTAAAGAAATTCTTCAATTAACAGATCAATGTCCTATATGCTTTCCCTATCAAAGTTATATGGTATTTTATTTTGTAAGACTACACTTCTGTATAGTTAAGTCTTTTATTACAAAAAACTACACTATGAGATAGGTTTACAGGTAAAACCAAACTGCTCTACACAAGATTCAGTTAACATGTTTCACCTTACGACACCTAATATTGTTGTTTTTCAATAAGACCTACGAAAAAACATAAAACAACCCTTTTTTAAGTTGCTATTGTGAGAAAAAAAAGACTTAATTTAGTACTGCCCATACTTAACCGCATAAATTATGACAAGTGAAATTGATTTTTTCTCTTTGCACAATACGATTAACCATATTACCGAGGAAGATAAAAACCAACCCTTACATTATTTAGAAGCAATTAAAGCATTTGTTAGGATCTCTAGCAATAGCGTTTATGTTGTCGATTACAAACAAAAAGAGTTTGAATATGTATCTGAAAATTCGCTATTTCTATGTGGTCGTTCGGCAAGAGAAGTTAAGAAGTTGGGCTATGCGTTTTATTTTAAACATGTTATTCCAGAAGATCAAGATTTACTTTTTAAAATAAATACGGTGGGGTTTGATTTTTATGACAAGCTTCCCGTTGAAGAACGAATTTCACATACCATTAGTTACGACTTTCATTTAAAAAACTTAGACAATAAAGTTGTTCTTATAAACCAAAAGTTAACCCCACTATATCTAACTGACGAAGGAAAATTATGGAAAGCCATTTGCTTTACTTCTCTCTCTTCCGCTAAAACTTCGGGTAACATTAAAATTTATAAGCATAGAAGTAACAAACTGTTCGAATATGATATGACAGATAGCTTTTGGAAAACTATAACTAAAGTTAAACTAACCAACCGTGAAAAAGAAATTCTTAGGTTTTCGATAAAAGGCTATACTATTAGTGAGATCGCCGATACTATTTTTGTATCACCCAACACAGTAAAATTTCATAGACACAAATTATTTTCAAAATTTAAAGTCTCTACTGTTTCTGAAGCTATAGCCTATGCTACAAATAATGATCTAATCGTTTAATCAATACCATACCCAATAATAATTACAAGACTTCCTCTCCTATACTTCGTCAAGGACACATAGCCAAGATATTTTGTTTTTAAGAAAGCGCATCAAACGTTATAAGTAAGGTCTAAAGAAACATTAACGCATTGAATTCAACTTTATGCCCTAGTTTCTTCAATGTTTTCGCGTTAATTTTCAAGCTTACAGGATATAAAAAACCAGACAAGCAAGCTCATCTGGTTTGATTTATAGTTCCTAAAATTATTGCTTATTTTATATATATCTTCTTGTTTTCCATATCCTTAATAATAGGGTTTACACCTGGTTGCACGTGTAAATAGAAAAGTAATATAAAAGCAATGGGGCGTCGCATCTATTATTTTTAATAAAGATATATACCTCTTTAGGTTCGAAACCAACTTTATAATATTGAGTTTTATGTTAAAACCCCTGTTTAATCTAACTTAAACAGGGGTTACAAAGCAAATCACCAACTGATTAATGTGCCAAAACCGCTAATTCGCACAAGTCGAGTTACTATCGTATAAGATTTAGCAACCGCTTCGTTTATATATGGATATGAGGGCCACCTTACCGATAAAATATTTGTATACAAATTAGTTTAAATATGGCCTCGAGCGTATTCTTCTCGATAAAAAACTGCAACTCATTATTTACATGGGGCGTCGTATTTTTAGAGTCGATTGTATCAAAACTTATCGGGTGTTTTAGGTAGCCTCCATTATAAAAACGTTTCATTGTTATAAAAACCTCCAAAAATTTCAAAAAAATTATCGACGCCTGTTTGCTAGCAATGGTGGAGGTTCTCCTGTAAACGGATTCCACCGACTTATGCTTTTTGCTTCCATACCAACGGCTCTAATAACTGCTCGGTCTCCATAGCGTTCCCGCATTTTATCCATCGCCTGATAGAGGTTAATAATCTTTTCATTATCCTCAAAAAGATTAATTTGATAACCGCCTTCTACCAAATGACTAAACTTTACGCCAATGAGTCTAACAAGTAATCGGCGTTGATACAGTTTTTTATACAGTTCTTTTACTACAGGCAAAATAGTATGATCTGCCGAGGTATAAGGAATTCGCTTCTGTAAGGTATAGGTTTGAAAATCTGAATATCTGATTTTAAATGTCACACAAGCCGTTAATTTATTTCCCCGTCGTAATTGATAAATAAGGTTTTCTGACATAGCAACGATAATACTTTCCAGCTTTTTTACATCTGTAGTATCTCTATCGAAAGTACGCTCTGTTGAAATAGATTTTCGTTCGTGATACTGGACTACCGGAGCATGATCAATACCATTGGCTTTTCTCCAAATACCAATGCCGTTTTTACCAAAAACCTTATGCATCATCTCCATTTGCATATCTTGAATATTTATAATACGCTTAATACCCAAATCGCATAATGCCTTATAGGTCACATGACCTACCATGGGTATTTTTTTTACCGACAGTGGTGCCAAAAATGGTTTTTCTGTACCTTTTAGAATTCTAATTTCATTATTCGGTTTTGCTTCACCGGTAGCAATCTTAGAAACTGTTTTATTAATAGATAGTCCAAACGAAATTGGAAGTCCCGTTTCTTTAATAATGCGTGTCCGGATTTCTGATGCCAGTTTATGACACCCAAAAAACTTATCCATTCCAGTAAGGTCTACATAAAACTCATCTATAGATGTTTTTTCATAGAGCGGTACACGTTCTTTAATAACCTCTGTAACCATGTTCGAAAACTTGGTATATGTTCCCGAATTACCACGTAGTACGATAGCTTCCGGACAAAGTTGCTTTGCCATACGCATAGGCATTGCCGAATGTACCCCAAAACTCCTGGCTTCATAACTGCATGAGGCTACGACACCTCTATCTGATGTTCCTCCAATAAGCACTGGCTTCCCTATAAGCTTACGATCCAACAACCGTTCGCATGACACAAAAAATGTATCTAAATCCATATGTACAATAGCACGTTCCTGATTCATATCTCAATAGATTTAGGTGTATTAACGGCATATCTTGGATCCTCTATAATGGCCATACGTTCCATTTGAGTAACATCTATATTGATGCAATCGAACTCTTCGGTTACCTTTCCTGTAATTTTATAAATTCCCTTTCCTCTAAACGGATATTTTTTGGCTACAGAAGGGAAATGCACACTATCTAAAAAATCGCCGTTACCATCCAGAAAGGTTCCAAAAAACATCTGCTTACCGTTAGAGGTGCTGGTTTTCTTAGTCGTAACTAAATAACCATAAACCGTTACGATTTTATCTTTATATCGTATTAAATCCTTTGCTTTAAGATGCTCCTTCATGGGATCTGCCAGAAGTTGAAACGGATTGCAAAGCGGATACCCCAATAGTTCTATTTGGTCGAAAGCATCTTCCAACGCAGAACTGGTTAATCTTGGAATATCATAATTAATGCGCTCTGTCTTAAAAAGGGTTATACGCGTTTCATCAAAAGTTACTTTACTAATCTTCATATGGGCTTCCCATAGCAGTTCCCGCTTATTAACTCCAGTAAAACGAAAGGCATCAACCTTGATAAGAATAGTGATTTGCTCTATCGAAATAGAAACCCTATCTATAAAGTCATCCAAAGAAGCAAATTCTCCATTCGTTTCACGTGCTTCTAATAAGGTTTTTATAGTATTCGCTTCAAAAGATTGCAGGTGCATAAATCCCAGGTAGATCTTTTTTCCATAGATCACCGTTTGGTTATAACTCTTGTTTACGCAGGGTGCTAAAATTTCACCTCCGTGCATTCTGGCTTCGTGTATATAAAATTCTGTTCTGTAAAAACCACCAAAATTATTGATGGTTGCTACCATATATTCTAACGGATAATAGGCCTTTAAAAATAAACTCTGATAACTCTCTACCGCATAGGATGCCGAATGTCCCTTTGCAAAAGCATAACCTGCGAAGCTTTCTATTTGTCGCCATATCTCACTGGTAAGTGCTTTAGGTTTCCCACTCTTATAGCAGTTTTCAAAAAACTGATCTTTCACTTTTAAAAATTCTTCTCTGGAACGAAATTTACCAGACATACCTCGTCTTAACATATCGGCTTCCCCAAGGGTTAACCCTCCAAAATAATGAGCGACCTTAATTACATCTTCCTGGTAGACCATCACCCCATAAGTTTCGGGCATGATATCTACCATAACGGGGTGGGCTTCTTTTCTTCGCTCGGGATACCGAAATCGTAAAATATATTCCCGCATCATCCCCGATTTAGCTACTCCTGGCCTAATAACAGAACTGGCAGCAACCAGTCCCAAATAATCATCTACCTGTAATTTTTTAAGCAGCATACGCATGGCAGGCGATTCTACATAGAAGCAACCGATAGCTTTAGCATTTTTTAACAGGTATTTAATGCGTTGGTCTTCTTTAAAACGCTTTATATCATGAATATCTATTGGTGGTAAATTGGGGTGGTTATCTTTTACAATCTCTACGGCATCTTTTATTTTTCCCAGGCCGCGTTGACTTAAAATATCAAATTTATAGAGTCCGATATCCTCAGAAACAACCATATCTATATGCGTCGTAGAAAACCCTTTAGGAGGCATAAACGTCGCCGTATAATAATGAATAGGCTTTTCTGAAATAAGAATCCCTCCTGCATGAATTCCTAAATAGTTTGGAAACCCCTGAATGAGCTGACTGTATATTACAACCAACTGAGATAATTTATCTAAAGTATTGTAATGGTATTGCCCAGACGAGAGTACATCAATTTCAGATTTTGGTAAACCGAACACCTTTCCCAATTCTCGTATCGAAGCTTTATATTTAAAGGTATTGTAAACTGTAATGAGCGCCGTATGTTTAAATCGCCTGAATATAAATTCGGTAATATCATCCCGATCTTTCCATGAAAAGTCAATATCAAAATCGGGAGGGTTCTTTCGATAGAGATTGATAAAACGTTCAAAATACAAATCCAGTTCTACGGGGTCCACATCGGTAATACGAATTAAGTAAGCAATAATACTATTCGCACCACTTCCCCGCCCTACATAAAAATACCCTTTAGATCGGGCGTATTTGAGGATTTTCCAATTGATTAAAAAATAAGACACAAAGCCTTTTTCTTTAATAATAGCCAGTTCTTTTTTAATTCGGGAGCGTATCTCATCATCGGCTTGCTTATAACGATATGACAAACCATCGTAAGTGAGTTTTTTCAATAATTTATAATCTAACGCTTCATTACCTGTATAACTATTTTGATTGTTAGGGGTTTCTTTTTCAAAATCAAAATTCACATCACAACGCCTTAGCAATACTGAAGTATTAGTAATGAGCTCAGGGTAATGTTTAAAAGCTTCCTTTAGATCTGTTTCAGACATAAACTTATGCCATGCCTTGCCTTCCTCTTCTTTTGGAAGCTTACTCAAAAGCGTATTATTATCAATAGCCCTAAGTAATCTGTGAGCATTAAACCCTTTTTTATCTTTAAAAGATATGGTATGAAGTACAACTAATTTACGCTCATCTCCTTTAAACCGTGAAAACTTTAGAGTATTAAGGTCTTTAATACACACTCCTAAATATTCATTTGCCTTAAGTGGCCTTTCTTTAAAGCTTGTAAAAGGATAAATAACAATGGTATCCGGTAACGTTTTAGCATCATCTGGAATTTCAAAATCATCCAAATGCAGAAATTCCGACAGGTAGCTATTTATTTGCTCAAATCCAGCATTGTTTTCAGCCAGTAAGATGAATTTTTGTGTGGCTCCATTTCTAAAATCAACACCAAGAACAGGTGTAACTCCATATTTGGAAGACAAGCGCACCACATCCAGGCAAGCAGATGTATTATTAATATCTGTGACTGCCAATGTTTTAATCCCGTATTCAGCTGCTATTGCTAATAGCTCCTTAGGCTTGAGCGTACCAAAGCGTAAACTGAAATATGTGTGACAGTTTATATACAATGTTAGAGAGGTTAAAAAAATTTAAACAAAGATAGTTTCATTTTTACACAATAATTGTGTAATTTTGAAACAAAATGAATTATATAGACTCCAATATCCGTTATCTTAGAGAGAAAAAAGCATGCTCTCAGGAATATTTTGCTGAAGAATTAACATGGACCAGATCTATGCTGGCATCGTTTGAAATTGGTAGAACAGAGCCTTCTGTGTCCAGACTCGTTGAATTATCTGAATATACCAAAATCCCCATCGACACCTTAATTAAGGTAGACTTAAGGCGGTCTAAAGACTTATCATTTATTGATATTGGTAATAAGCGCGTGTTATTTCCAATTTCGGTTAACGATAATAACGAAGAACTTATAGAAATTGTGCCTTTAGAGGCTTCTGCCGGATATTTGGGAGGATATGATGACCCTGAATATATCGAGCAACTGCAAAAAATCAATCTTCCCTTTTTGCCCACAGGAACCCATAGAGCCTTCCCCATTAAAGGAGACTCTATGCTTCCTGTTAAATCTGGCTCTTTCATTGTGGCTAAATATGTAAGTGATATTACCGATATTAAAAGTGGAAGAACTTATATTGTCCTTACCCAGCAAGACGGTTTGGTTTATAAACGGGTTTACGATCAAATAGACGATAACGGTACCTTACTGCTTAAATCTGATAATAAAGCCTACCAACCTTATGAAATTAATATGGAAGATGTGCTTGAACTTTGGGAGTTTACCTGTAGTATTAATACCCAGGAATACAACGAGCATGACCTCAGTATAAGCAGTATTTTACAAATGTTTAATGAGCTTAAAGTAGAATTAAAGGCTTTAGAGAAGAGAGCGAGTATTTAGCTAAAAAAGTATTTATATATTATAGCGTGAACTCGGTATAAGGATACAAATGATCAAAAACCGTCAATTCGAGTGATCCCATTTTTTTATCGGGATCGTCTTGAGAATAGGTTTTTGATCAGAAAATCACTGTTATCGATACAGGTCCCCTAAAGCCAGAGCACTCAAACTGATCCTATTTTCTTATATAGAAACTCAGGTTATTACAGAAAGAATCCTGACATAAAACACACGCTCCATTAATTTCCCATAAATTCTGTAATGATAAAAATAAGGTATCGACATAACTTGAACAGATTCTTAAACTATCATTAGAACCAAATGTCGGGACAAAACATAGCACTATTAGTCTTTGCGCGCTCTGCTGAAGAAGAAGTGAAACATAAACCTTTTCTAATGAAGGGGGCTTTGGCCAAATCGCTAAGCCGTCATACCAAAAGAATTGCGACTGATAGTGGATTACCTATTTTATACTTTGACGAAACCAAACAAATAGGTTCTGACTTTGGCTCAAGGTTTTCAAATGCCTTGCAAAACACATATAATCAGGGATACGATTCGGTAATTGCCATAGGTAACGACTGCCCTCATTTGGAGGTAAATCATATTAATCAAGCCAAAAAGATATTAGAAAACGACGGTGCTGTTCTTGGTCCTACCTTTGATGGTGGATTCTACCTCATAGGCATCTCAAAAAAGCATTTTCACTATAAAACGTTTCTTAATTATTCGTGGAATACCAACACCGTTTTTCAAGAAGCATACAATAGCTTCTTAAGTATCGACTGTCCTTGCTTGACACTCCAGACGTTAAGAGATATTGATCATTTCTCGGAATTGGAAAAGCTTTCTCTTTACAATATTTGTAACGAAGAATTACGACACATCATTATAGCCTTAACAGCAAAACATATTGAAAATTATTCAATTCCCTATATTAATAATTTTAGCCTTTTACAAGCTGTTCCCTTTAATAAGGGCTCTCCTCTTCCACTTCCCATTTAACATAACAAGGGATATTCTTTGAAAAAGTCCTCCCTAAAACCTCAATTTGACTTTTATAAATACGCATAATCAGTTATGGTTCCATTTGCGTTATACAACAATTTAATTAAGAGAATGACAAAAATTCTAACCACCTTTTTTTTGCTTACCATTAGTCTGAATAGCTTTACTCAGGAAACCACCGGTAGCCTTCAAGGGGTCTTAAAAGACAATCAAAACACCCCCATACCTTTTGCTAATATTATTTTAATAGATACAGAAACAAATTTCTCTTATGGTGCCATATCCCAGGAAAGTGGCTTTTACAGACTAAATAATATTCCGCCCGGAAACCGTTACAAAATCAAGGTTTCATTTCTAGGATACAAACCCATTGAAGAAAACAACCTCGTTATTAACCTTGGAAGCACAACCATAAAAGACTTTATGCTTCACGAAGAAAATACGGCGCTACAAGAAGTGGTAGTCACTGCTAAATCTACCCCAAAAAAGAATGGTAACGAAACCTTATTGGGGCGTAAATCCATAAAGGCGACTCCTACCATTAACAGAAGTATTCAGGACTTAACCAGGAATCTACCAGAAAACAATCTAAATTCTTTTGGCGGAGCCAGTAACCGATTCAATACTCTAAATATCGATGGTATTGCAAATAATGACATTATAGGTTTTCAAGAACCAGCAAGTGGTGCTTCGGGTTCATCGGCCAATGGGACTCCCGGAAGTTTATCGAGAAGCCAACCTATAGGATTGGGGGCTGTAAAACAAGTCAGTGTTAAACTTTCTCCTTTTAATGTGAGTATTGGAAATTTTAATGGAGCCAGTATTAATTTAGTAACTAAAAATGGAACAAACACAACAAAAGGTGACATTTACGGCTATGGCAACAATCAAAATCTAATTGGTCGTTACGCCAACGGTTCAAAACAAGATGTACAATCGTTCTACGATGTGCAATTTGGAGGCGGTATTGGAGGGGCACTGGTTAAAGACAAACTGTTTTATTATGTAAATTTTGAACAATCCCTATCTAACACCCCCGTTTTAAATGCTCCCGGAAGTCCATCTTCAAATATTTCTTTAGAAGATGTCACTTCTATTAGAGATCGCTTATTGGATGTTTACAATTATGATCCTGGAGCCTTTCAAAGTTCCAATTTACAAACAGCCAGCACGAAACTATTTGCCCGGTTAGACTACAACCTTTCCGATATCCATAAACTTACACTACGTAATAACTATGTAAATAGTTTCGCAGATAACCTCGAATGGAATAGTACGTTTTTTAATTTTGGAAATCAGGGATACAGACATAACAGTGTTGCCAATAGCCTGGCCTTAGAGTTAAAATCGAACTTTAAAGATGGTAGCACTAATCAGTTGACACTCGGTTTTAACACGGTAAAAGAACATCGGGATTTTGACGGACGTGTATTTCCTCATATTCAAATCGCTACATCGTCTGCAGGACGTATCTTTGCCGGGACATACCGGGAAGCCTCGGTTTACAATACCGATTTTACAACTTTACAAATTGCAGACACGTATACTTTCGATCTGGGAAACCACCATCTCTCCTCGGGAATATTTGGACAATTGCATGATGTTGATTACGGATTTCTATCGGCCTGGAACGGACGTTGGGAATACCGGTCTGTTGAAGACTTTTTAAACGATAGACCTGCCCGAATACGAGGTGTTTACAACACAAACAATAATGCATTTAATTTTGTAAGTAACCGCCCTTCGGCAACTATAGGGGTTGTAGAAGCAGCTGCATTTTTTCAAGACAACTTTCGTATAGGCGAAAAACTGGATATCACAGCTGGTATTCGTCTTGATGGGCAATATCTCACACAACGACTTCCTTTAAACGAAGACATTCGAACCACTCCAGAGTTTGCACGTTTCGACAATAGGATCTCTAAAAAACCCCAGTTGAATCCTCGATTTGGGTTTAACTATAAGTTTGATAACAAAGGGCGATTTACTGTTCGTGGGGGAACCGGATTGTTTTCGGGACGTATTCCATATTTGTGGTTCGCTTATGCAGAATATATTTCGGGTACCGAGTACTTTAATATCGATTTAAGACCAAATAATACTGTTGCTTTAACCGAAAACTTAGAAGACCTACGTAGCATACAACCCAATTTAACAGAAATAAATCTATTAGATCCCAATTTTAGCTTGCCAAGAGACTGGAAAACAAACATTGCTTTTAAAGCAAAATTACCTCATAAATGGACTATTAATTTGGAGGGTACATATACCGAGGTCGTTAATGGCATCTTTTTTCAATCTATAAATCGAAGAGAGCGTTTGGGCAATTTTGACGGAGCAGACAATCGTTCGTACTTTTTAGAAACAGGTAATGACATAAAAATCAATCCAAACTTCACCAATGTATTTCTATTAACCAATACTAAAAAAGGATTTAGATATAATTTCACCTTCGGACTCAGCAAACACATAGGAAACTACAATGGTTATTTGGGGTACACCTATGGAATGAGTAAAGATATATCCAGCACCGTACGGAGTTCTCCCGCCGCAAATTTTGAATGGAATCAGGCCCTTGTTGCTAATAATCCAACACTTTCATTTTCAAATTTTGATCTCAGGCATAAATTTGTGAGTAACCATTCCTATAATTTTAAGGTCAACAAAAATAGTATGGGCTTTATTTCTTTTTTATACAATGGAAGAGCTGGTAGCCCGTTCTCTTATGTGTATCAGGGGGATTTAAATCGTGATGGGTCATCAAGAAACGATGTTATTTATGTCCCTCGGGATGCTTCTGAAATTAACCTTATTGATATTACAGATACAAATGGTAACATTACTGTGAGTGCCACCGAACAATGGGAACGTTTAGATGCATTCATTGAAAAAGACCCATACCTAAGAAAAAGGCGTGGTCGAACGGCCGAACGCAATGGAGCACGAACGCCCTGGAACCATGAACTTGATATGAAGCTGGAATATGCTTTAACACTAAAACAAGGTAAGCGCATTTCGCTGTCTTTAGATATGCTTAATGTTTTTAATTTTATCAATAAAGACTGGGGGCGTTTAGTGTTTGTTCCTAATGTGGTTAATTCCAGTTTTAGCCTCCTTAATTTTAGAGGTATTAACAACAATGAACCACAATTTCAGTTTAATATTCCAGAGGAGACCACCCCTTACGTTACCGACTTGTTTAACTCCCGATGGCGTGCCCAAGTTGGAGTGACCTATCAATTTTAGATAGGTATTACTCTAAAATGGGGCTAACAATAGTATTGTACGACTTTATAAAAGTCGTACAATCTGTTTAACTTCTAGTTTTATTCAAAGGATTCCCTATCCAAGTATGGAACTCCAAAACATTTATTTGAAAATAAAAAATCGGCTTAAAGGTAATTCACAAAGCCATACACACCTTAAAACCTATATACCAAAGCCTTACTAATTTAAATTAGATGCAGAGTCTTTTGGCACCACTTACAACACGTAAATAAACACGTTCAACACTACAGTAAAAACTTTCATACTGGTTAAAAATATACTAGATTAGTAGTATAAACAAAATGTATGCGTGTTGATATGTACGGCTAGTCACTATAAAACATTAAAAAAATGAATGTTTAAAAATAGTCAGAATAATTCTAATTTTTATCAGGTTTATTTCCTTTTAAGAATACGCAACCGAATTGAATAAACAATATAAAAACTAAATTTTGCTCCACTACATATGAAATATCAACCAAAACTTAAATCCATGATAAGAAATTTTTATTTTGCCACTTTACTCTTTTTTTGTTTTTTAAATGCAATAAGTCAAGTCAACATTGGTAATGGAAGAGGCGCAGGTAACCTTTGGGTCGCAAATCACAGTGAAAAAACATTTAATCATCTAAAAACAACTAAAACTTTTTTTGCTATTCCCAATATATGTAATAAGAATGAATTAAAAGAAATAATAAAATCTGTTTGGACATTCAATGACATCTCCTTTGTTACTATGGACGAAATCAAATCAAACAAAAAAAAATACATTTCCTCAGACAACATGCTTATCTACCTTAGAGATATGGACTTTACGGTAAAAAAAGGCATTGAAACTGTTGGGTACTTCAAAAAAATTATTTTTTTAGTATCAACATACAATAATGTTAAAATAACTACAAAGGGAAAAATAAAATCGGATTTCCTAGATATTGCCGAAATTTATCTTTCAAATGAAAATGACATCGTAAAACCCAAAGATGAAAACGATACGTATTGCCTCCAGTTAGGTTTGATTAAAAATTATTTTCAAGAATTAAACAGGAGATTGACCAATTCGCAAAATCTCAAAATGAATGATGGCATTGTAAAGAAAAAGAAACTAGGTACTCTCTCCGAGCAGACTTTATATATTCCTTGGGCTATCAAAGACGATGCGTCTACTGAAGAAATTGAAGATCATAAAAAATATATCTCTAAAACGCTTAAAAATTATGAGCATCCTTACGAATTAATCTCCTATGATAGGTTAAACGAAAAGATAAAAGACGAGGAGAAATTTTACTATTTAAATAGTACTCAATTTAGTAAATTTAAAATTCTTTCAATTTCCAATGGTAAAACAGGAGAAATCATCTATTTAAATGTTGAAAGTAAATATAATATCAATAATTCCGATATGAATAAAATAAGTAAGACTATTTCAAAAAATTCTTAATAAAATCAGCTAATTTAAAAGTAGTATTCCCACTCCGGAAAATTTTCAGACTTAGAGGAAATGGTTATGTTATTATGCGTAATCATATCCATTTCCTCTAAAAATGGCAAACTATAAGATTTAATGAAAGATTTAAAAAAATCTAAAAATTATATTAGAAAACACTGGAAAAGAATTTGATATCTCAATTAAACCCCTGGTGATTTTCCGTCACTTTATCATGAATCCATCTTGGCTTTTTGTTTTTAACCGAAAATGAGTTGAAATTTAACCACATGAGGTACTTTTTGAAGCTCATAGCGGTGCTACGAACAAAAAAGTAACAAAATATGAGTGAATTTGAGCCGTCCTGCCGGCAGGTTTTAGGAAATAGAAAAAGTCAAGATGGGAAAATGATTTTTCCTCTACAGGGAATCAACCAATGAGTGAAACACTTCATATTTCTGCTACTGGTGTTAAAGATTCAAATTCTACTGCCTAATATTTGGCATGTTGAAGAACAACCTTTCCGTAACAAGAGATTCAAGTAACAACTATTGATGATGAACCAAAATTTATAGGATATTATATTACAGATTTAGAAAATAATGAAATAGAGAATTACAGAATAGGAGATAAAATTCGCATACACATTGAAATCAAAAACACGAATGGCAAAGCAATAACACTGTCTTTTAACCACTTCCTAAATACGGAATATCAAGAAATTGTAAATGCTTCTCAATTACATATCTAAAAAAACACTTGGAATAATCATTCCAATTTTCATATATTTGCGGTGTGACTAAAAAAGATGCTATAATATCAGCGGCACTTGAACTGCTTATCGAAAAAGGCGTTCATAATACCCCAATGTCTGCAATCGCAAAAACCGCGGGCACTGGAATGGGTACCATCTATAACTATTTCCCTAACAAAGACTTACTAATAAACGATATTTATATTAAAATTAAGGAAGAAGAAAAATTTGTATTCTTAGATTTTGAGCCAACTAAGCCCATTAAAACACAATTTGAGAATTATTTTACTTCAATAATCGACTTTTTCATTGGTAATCCTTCATATTTTAAATTTATGGAGCAGTTACACGCCTCTCCTATTATTACAAAAGAAAGCAGAGATAAAGGCGGAGAATCAATAGAACCTATACGACTCCTATTGAAAAAAGGACAACAAGACCGAATCATTAAAAGTATAGATATAGAAGACATACTCATGTTTATTGGTGGGACTGTTTTATCTTTTTTAAGGTGGCATTTTGATAAGCCAAAAACAACGCAGTCGTCTATTAAAAATCAAATTCAAATGGTTTGGGATGCCATTAAGGAATAAAAAATTTGCTATAAAATTGGAATGACTATTCATTCCAAAAAAAATAAAAATTTATGAAAAAAAATGTTTTAATTACAGGAACCTCTACAGGCGTAGGATTTGAAAGTGCTATTCTATTTGCTAAAAATGGATTTAAGGTATATGCCTCTATGCGTAATACCAATAAATCCGATGCGTTAAAAGATATAATACATAAAGAAAATTTAGATATTGACATCCTTCAACTTGATGTTACAGATATTAATTCTATTAATTCTGCTGTAAATACAATCATAGAAAAGGATGGTAAAATAGACATCCTGGTTAATAATGCCGGTGCTGGTTTTGCAAAAACCACAGAGCAAGCATCAGAGGAAGAAATAAGATGGGTAACAGAGGTCAATTATCATGGCGTTGTATTTTGTACTCAGGCTGTTCTGCCTTATATGAGGAAACAAAAATCGGGACATATCATTAGTATTACTTCGGTAGGTGGATTAGTTGGACAACCATTTAACGAATTGTATTGTGGCGCTAAATTTGCTGTAGAAGGTTTTATGGAGGCTCTTGCAACCTATGTAAGTGATGCTTTTAATATTAAAATTAGTAACATTGAGCCCGGAGGAATAGCAACAGCTTTTATGACCGCCGCCATAGAAAAAACAGTCGTTAATGGAAAATTTGCTACCGGAGACTATGCCCCTATTTTTGAAAGATATATGGCAGGTAATCAAAAAAGAGCTAATGAAAGCAAAGAGCAGATCTATCAAACAGGTCCAGAGGTCGCAGAAATTGTATTTAAAGTAACTCAGCTTGAAAATCCGCCTTTAAGAGTCCGTACTTCAAAATGGGCAGAAGATTTTTGTAAATTGAAGACCGAAGCAGATCCAGATGGTACAAAATTAATTGAACAAATTACAGATAGCTTTTTATAGAAAACATGAAACTTATTTATTGGGTATCAACATCGGCAATATCGGCCTTTCTGCTTTTAAGCTCTTATACTTATTTGTTCAGTAAAAGTACGATTGAAGGCATTAAGCAATTAGGCTTTCCAGATTTTTTTAGAGTAGAGTTGGCTATACTAAAACTTATAGCAGCGGTTATTTTACTAGTGCCATTCGCATCTTTACAATTAAAAGAATGGGCTTATGCGGGGGTAGCTCTATTTCTATTAACAGCATTGATCGCACATATAAAGTACAAAGATTCTATCTTCATCATACTATTACTCTTTCTTTTATTAGGGGTTCTAGTGATTTCAAACGTTCATATGCATAAACTTATAAGATAACTCGATTTAAATTTTGATGGATAAAAGTTTTTATTTTACTCAATGACCGTGATTTGTCGTATGAATTGACAAGGTTTATTTGTTAAACCATTTTATGGCACTGCTTATCATTTTTTAATATGGCGAATGCATGCTAATTGATAACATAGGAAAATTGTTTATATGAACGTCGGACTTAATACGCCCAAAATTGATTTATAAAATTGAATCACGCACAACAATATCAAAATCAAACAACTAACTCCGTGTGTAATATTGAGATTTGGGCTCACATAATTTTAGCTAATTAGAACATCATAAAAAATATCTTCTCCCCTATTTAAAATAACTTAAAAGTTACTTAGATTTTTTTAAATAATTTCCATATCAAAAAACATACTAATTAGTATGTTTTTTGATACATTTGCTATTCAATTATTACGAAACCCCAATAGCAAGTGTATACTAACGGATTAGGAATTTTAAATAGTCGTGAAGCCACAAGTTTCAAACTGTCCCTTATAAAATCTAAGTTGAATGAAAACAAAAACAAACTACTCCACCAACTCGGAATAAAAACCTATAACACCCCTCATTTCGATGACATAAAAATACCTGATTCAAGACTAGCTTCCCTAGCCATTGAAGAGGCTAACGATATTTATAATACATCTTTATTAAAACATTGCTATCGAACCTATTTTTTTAGTGCAGGTCTCGCCTGCTCACAAAATTTAAAAATCGACGAAGAATTTTTATTTGTAACATCAATTTTACATGATGTTGGCTTGACAGCTACCCATAATCACATTTGCAGTCAACAATGTTTTGCTATTCATGGCGGCCATTTTGTAAAATATTTTGCTGTAAAAAATGGAACTGAAAAACAGAGAGCCAATCGCATGAAACTAGCTATTGATGCACACCTGAATCCCTATGTAAACAAAAAAACATTTGGAAATGAAGCCTATGCTTTATCAAAAGGAGCAGCAATGGACGTTATTGGTGCACACGCATTTCAGCTACCTCATGATTTCATTAAAACAACACATAAAAATTTTCCTCGAACTAATTTCAAAAGTGACATACTTAATACCATGACCGAATTACATCATAAAGAGCATACAAGAGCTGATATTCTTTTTAAAATGGGATTTCAGAAACTTGCATCAAACAACAAGCTGGATTTGCATAACATCGAGAACACTTAAAAATTGTCTTAACGTCAACCCAACGAAACAGCTCGAAAAATTTATCGTTGCTTATTTTATTACGTCTGCGACCTTAAACATTGATAATAAAATCTTAAACAAAATAAAATATGAAAACAGGACTCATTGTAACAGGTATTTTCGTTCTACTTTATATATCATACCGAACGTATCGTTATGTTAAACTAGACACTGGATTAGACGTTAAAATTAGAAATGGCGCCGTAATTTTAGATGTCCGAACAGAAAGCGAATACAACATGGGACATATTGAAGGCTCCATAAATATATCATTAGGGACAATTCGTGAAAGATATGTTGAACTTGATACAAGTAAAACCTACATAACCTGCTGTTCACACGGTTTAAGAAGTGTGAAAGTTGAAAGTATTTTAAAGGACAAAGGGTTTAAACATGTATTCAATGGTGGGGGTTGGAGCGAACTTGAGGACATCGTGATTAAACAAAAAAATAGGATTTCGGATGAATAACCCAACCGAAAGTTAATTATCTTTAATCATTCCAAATGACATACTCAAGATGTAATCTTAGACCTCCATTTTAATCCATTAAATCAAATTTCACTCATAAAAAAGCGCACGAGAATATGATATTTAGAAAAGCGACAAAACATGATGTAATAAAAATTGTGGAAATGATTGCCGACGACGAACTTGGAAAAACTAGAGAAAACTTTCAAATACCATTGCAGCCCGAATATTTCACGGCTTTTGAAAATATAGATGCCGATCAAAATCAGGAACTCGTAGTACTAGAGGATGAGAATTCTGAAATTATAGGAACCCTTCAATTGTCATTTATTCAGTATCTCACCTATCGCGGAGGAATAAGAGCTCAAATTGAAGCGGTAAGAATTAGAAAGGACAAAAGAGGACTAGGTATTGGAAAAACGATGTTTGAATGGGCAATTCATAGAGCAAAAGAACGAAACGCTCACGTATTACAGTTAACGACTGACAAAAAAAGACCAAAGGCTATTAAATTCTATGAAGATTTAGGATTTAAAGCTACTCACGAAGGAATGAAGATGCATTTTGATTAAAAAAACTGTGAGTTACAAACCGTACTAATCACTACCCAGCAACTAAAAAATATAGGATATCCCCGTCTCAACATTATAATTGAACTCTTGAGATAAGTAATCGGACGTGTCGTATAATTTTAACTGCAAAATAATCAAGAATTTTGTTGCGTCAAATTAACCATTTTCAACAAAAAACAGATGTTATATAAGATTCTTCAGATCGTACTTGGACTTGCCTTTTTAATTTTCGGGATATTAACATTAAATGCCAATGACGAGGTACTTAATCAGTTTACGCAACATTACGGGAGACCTCTTTGGCTCCATTACACTATTGGAACCTTAGAAATAATAGCATCTATCGGGTTGCTCTTTGGGTCGAAAATCCATTCGAGCTTTCTTCTAATTTCTGTAGGTATATTAGGGAGTATTTGTCTGGATTCCTTTATCATGCATTTAGCGTTTAAAGAATATGTCATTTCGTTACCCTCACTCATACTTTTAAGCATAGCCACTATTATTTTTTTAAAAAGAGTGTCTAGAGCAAAATAGGACACCAAAGCACCTGTTAATATTCGTATATAGATGGATCATGATGATTTGACCAAGCGAGAACTTGTGCTTCATTTATATAAAAGTTCCGTTATGTTTTGGCACCGGCTGTGCCATTAGATGGTAAAACCATACAAATTCTCAAAAAATTTTGCACGTCTAAAAAAAATATTTAATTTTACATACCAAACGGTCGGAATGTACAAATCAAAAAACACATTCTATATATAGAACAACCATAAAACAGGTGTGTTTTTAACAGATGGTAATAAAAATGATTGAACAAGAAACAAAATCCCTAATTACCGAAACGGCATTCAAATTGTTTCTGGATAAAGGATACAGAAACACATCTATGCGAGATTTGGTAGAGGCAACAAATCTGTCAAAAGGTGCATTTTACCATTATTTTAAAAACAAGGAAAAAATATATGAAGACGTTATAGATATATATTTTTTGTCCTACTACCGGCAAGTAGATTGGGATGCTGTAGAGCAATTGAACATAAATGAAATTGAGCACATGATGCAGACGTTTTACCAATCCTTTATCCCTACTACGATCCTATCCATTACTCAAAAAGGGCTATCAAGATACTTTATACTGTTTTTTGAGTCTTTTGAAATTCATCCTACATTTAAAACCGAAATCCAACAATTCTATACAAAATTAAGACAGATACTGTCCGCTGTACTTGAAAAAGCAGGTCACAAAAATGCCAAGCTTGAAGCACTACAACGCATTGTGAAATTTGAAGGTATGGTATTCTGGTCGGCCGTATTTCCCGAACATCCCCCAATGAACATTTAACTTAAAAGGTATGCAAAATAAAAAACAACTTATCATACAACGTATATTTGGAACACTTTATATTTTAGCAGGAATCTCCAAATTCTTCCCTGAAATAGAATCTGTAGAAGATGTATTGGAAAATGCCGCAATATTCAACAATGGCACACTATTAGAAAAACCTACGCTATGGATGAGTGAACATCACACATTTATGGCCTATTTTATAGGATGCGCGATGATTACGGCAGGATTAGTCCTTATATTAAACCGTTTCGCTGTAAAACCCGCCTTATATGGGACATTGTTAATGATGATATGTTTTATGACGTTTTTGCACAGTTCGCAGCCGGAAGTCGTTGCTTTAGACTTACCTTTTATTTTAGCTTCTGTTTATTTACTTGTAAAAAGAAAAAGCTAACGTCCATACGGAGAAAACAAATTTCAATGGTAACATGCCATTCGAGTCCATATACATATTTAATGGTTTGAAACTCCATGTGCAACGATGAATCATTTCACACAACGCTAAAAAAGGACATCAATGGGCGTATTCTTCAAGAAAAACATACACGTTTTTATTGTAACAATAGCCTTAATAAAGACCACAATGGGGACATTGGGAATTGTTTCAGAATTCGAAAATAGTGAAGACATAGAACTGCTATACACCAGGGTAATGACTAATTACAGTAGCTAGCCGTAGTAACCGTTACACAAGACTTTAAAAACCGATAAATTTTAATACAAGAGCTTCTTTTTAAGGGGCTTTTGTTTTAAGTAGCGGGCTATATTCTAAATCTAAGAACTTCTTTTTGTTAGGATTGTTTTATGACTCACAACTGAATCTAATTTTTTTCAAGAAATCCAAAACCATTCGTTTTCAACGAACATATCTTTGTCTTGCAAACCACTATTGCAACAAAGATGCATTAACAACAAAAAGATTTATCTTTGTCCGTCGATACGCATAAATATACAATAGAAATTGAATGAAAAGAAGAACGTTTATTAAATACTCGGCCGGCTCACTTCTACTCATATCATCACCAACTTTAGAATCCAAAACATTGAATATCATGCAAAAAAACGACATAACACAGACAGAAGTCATCATTGTTGGAGCTGGTCCTTCTGGTTTGGCCGTAGTTCTTTTTTTAGCAAGAGCGAATAGAAAAGTAATCATTTTTGACAGGGGTAAAAAGAGAATGCCAGAAAATGCAAAAATCCATGAATATTTGGGTTTTGACAATATGAATCCGAGTGATTATTTTTTAAAAACAAGAACAGAAGTAGCGTCGTTCGGAGGTGTATTCATCGCGACTCCAGTTAGAGTAAATTCTCTATTAGCTGAAAACTTGTGTGAAGTAGATCAAAATGGCTTCGCTATTACAGATGAATTCTGTCAATCGAGAACAACAGGGCTATGGGTAATTCGAAATGCACAAGACCCTAAAGGGCATATGTCACATGCTTCAACAGATGGAACACAAGTAGGTCCCTTTGTTACCAACTATTTAATACATTCATACCTTAAAAAATAAAACTACAAACAATAAAAGTTACCATTGCACAGGACTCCAAAAAACTACCCCCTTAAACATAAGGGGGTTAATAAATTTACAACCAGATGGTATTGAAAAAATTTAGACCAGTACTATTACTTTAAAATAAACCGAACAACCATTAATGCCTTACCGATATCTTTATCTGTATTCTTAATCGTTACATTTAAATGTTCTGCTTTTATGTCTTCGTCTCTTATAGCAAAGGTTGAAGTAGCTCCAATCGAAATACCATCTGTAAAATTAATATCAGTATCATCCTGCTGAACTACAATTTCTGAAGCTTGCAAGTCCGATTCTGTAATTAACACAATATCTGTAATTTTAATGTCTTTCGATGCTCTGGACTGTCCATCTTTATCTAATCGAACATAATACGGTAAGTAATCCAGAATATTTTCTACTTCAATAATACGTTCGGTATCCCCTTCTTCCACCTGCATAGCTTTATGCCATGCATTGCTTAGATCATGTTTAAGATCGATCATAGAAAAAAGTCCTTCTTCCTTACCAAGTTCTTCATTGTTTTTATTAAAATCGTGTACCGTATCTAAAGCTGCTTTTTTAATACGTTCCCCGCCTTCATTAGAAGTGTATCGTACATGTATGATAGCATCTGCAATGGTATCATAATCAAACTGACGGAATTCCGGCAATTCTAATCGCCATTTGCTTATGGCTCCAGCGCCTTCAAACGGAAGGTAACGTTCGTCATTAAAGTTAAGCTCAAACATGCCGCTCTCATTTTGTGCCGAACTTGCCGCAATAGACGTTAGCGGTATGTTAAAGGTCATAAAACGATCATCTACCTCATCCGTTTTTTCCTTATAATCATTTTTATTTTGCGCCACCGATGAATTACGGAATTTATGCTCCAATAGTCTTAACGAAGCGTTCAAACCGGTATAAGGCCCCACGATGCAAGGAATTGAAATCGATATAGTTTTAATACGGCGCTTGTAATGCCCCGGATAATCCATATCGAACAGGATTTCTGGTAAACTAAATTCACAGATTCCCGTTTCTTTAAGAGCGATCAAGGATAATGGGTTAATCTGTCGTAGAGAAACATGCTTGGTAATTTCATAGTCATGCCCTCTTTTTTCCTGATAGGCTGCTTCGAGTTGTTTCAGTCCTACATAAAGTTGCTCCCCTGCTAATAACCCATCCCGGCCGGCATTCCAATATCCAGATTGTATAAAATTAGAGCTGTTTAATCCACGCTCAAAACGATATACTTTCTCCGCTTTCTTAGCTAATTCATGGGCTAAACCGTATACCTGGTGATAGACCGTTTTTAGGTTTCCTTTCATCCAAACATACAGTTCTTCGTTTGTATACTTGTTTCTTAAAAAATCTTCTACTTCCTGGGAATGATCAATAAGTTTTTGCTGATTTATAATTTCCTGGTTCGCCATATCTATTCGAATCTGTTGGGAAAGAATCTGTTTATCGATCTGTTTTATCTCTAATCCTGCCGCATTAGCTTGTTGTACTCTATCCTGTAAGGCTCTTAAAAAACCACTTTTCTTAGAGGCCTTGCTTGATTGAAACGATAAATCTGCAACATTAGACGTAATAAATTTAGCAAAAGCCTGGGCTGCTGCTCCAAAGTTAGACCCTCCTAAACTCATGGACATACCTATACCAAAGGGTTGAATATTACCACTAAAATTAGGTATAATATGAAGTATACTGGCTATTTTTTCAGGTAGTTCGGCTTGTTTTTGTTTATCGTTCGCCTCACTAGCCTTATCCATATCTTCTTTTTCATACTTTACCAATTTAAGTCCACTTTCATCTAAAGGAGCTTCTATGGTATTGACTAATTCTGTAAAATCGGCATCTAGCCCCGGTACTTTATTGGCATCTTCACCTATAAGTTTCAGATAATATTTCATACGCTGCTCTGGTGATTTTCTATTTTGGAATAGGCTTTCTAATGATTTCTCTGCTTCTTCCAACTGCTGTTTTTTAATGTCCATCACCAGATTCTGCATGACGCCTTCATGCTTAGCACGAAGTAGTGTTAACACTTCATTGTCTTTTTTCTCCAATGCCGATAACATGGAATTTCCTAACGATTTTAATTCATTACATAACTCCAAAGACTTTTGTAATAAATAATAAAAACGATAATTAGGCATTGGTGTATTCAAATCGTTTAGCACCGAAGCAATACTTAACCCCTGAGCTGTTGCCTGAACTAACAATGCCGGATCTATTGGTGGCTGAAATAATGGTAGCTTTCGGAATATACCTTCGATATTTAAACAATGTCTTATTTTAAACAACCTGTCCTCTATCGTATCCCAATACCCCAGAAGTTTAGGATTATTGGGAATACAGAAATACAATGATGATGAGAAGCCAAAAATATTGGCAAACCCAACCACGCCATTATCCACTCCAATAGGTGTTGTTATTTGGTTACTAAAGGGTAAAGTGATTTCCAGCTCTACCATGGCATTTGAAAATGCATCCCATTTGCCTAATAACCCGTTATAGGTCTGTGGTTTTATTTTACCGCGTTTTGGAATTAACTGTGGGCGCTTACCCAGAATATGATATGCCAAAATATAAAGCTGTGTAGCCTGATTAAGAGTTTCTATAGTATCCTGACGGAATAAATAGTCGCCCCATGCAATCAAATTATCTATATATTTCATAACGATCCATTTCATATACGCCACAGGACGGCTTCTTGCTATCAGGTGTGGTTTAAACGGATTGTTTCGCCACTCATTTATGGCCTGATCGGCTTTATTTGGTTCTAAATTATTGAATATAGCATCTAAAATACGTTGTGCATCGATCTCTTTAAACGGACTAAAGTTCCAGAAACGTTTATCGTCTACACCTTCTGCCATGGGATTAAATACGTAATGATACCACTTCATAGCCTCTTCAAACTGTTGCGACTCACTTAAAGCATTGGCCAGCATAACCGGAGTATGAAAAAATAATTCCCAATTGTATATAGAATACGGGGCCTTTAATTCATGGTATATATCACTATGTTTACCAAATGCATCGTCTTTATTAATGCCGCTAATAGATAGGTTGTAAGCAAAAAAATCTTTAAGTTTTCCATTATTCACTTTCCCCATTAAGTGATGAACATAAGGAATATGAAAGTTGCTAGAATTATATGTAGTAAGCTCTTCATCATTAAATGAATGGCTATTTACATCGCTACTATCCTGCAATGATGTTATATCATGATTATGATGATGGAAATTAGTAACCGTTACACTATTATTTACTATTGGTGAGACGCTTAGTGTTCGTATGCTTCCTCCTATACCCAATTCAAACCCATGTTGGTTATCTGGTAAGGCTACTTCATTATAATTGACCTTTATAGCCAGTGTATTTATTTCCGGAACCGGTATAAACTCATAATCATAAATACGAGGTATAACAGATCCACTCTCATGATAAAGTGCATCTTTACTCACTACCTTCTGGCTCCATTTATTATTACGATACTCACTCATGGCCATTTTAATCTCCCAATAATCAATAGGTTTATTCTCATTAGGACTGGTATCTGCAATCGCAGTTAAATCTGAACCTCCATTTTCCGCCGGTCTGGTTTTACTCATAAATTGAGGAAACAATACTATTAACCTGCCATTCCAAACAACAGGAGTAAGATAACAACCGTTACCGGTTACTTTGTTATCTGCCCCCATAATATCGTAATCCGGAATGTCTACCTGCATTTTTTCCCAGGGATTCCAGTTCTGCTGATCCAGAGACAGGTATCTATAAAAATATAAATACGGTGCGGTACGCGTTCTTGCAAATACGTGCAGTTTACTACCTTCCTGCCAAATGCCACTGGTTGTTCTTTCGCCCTCAATATGCACCCCAACAATCTCCATATTAGCGACTTCATCTACTTTAAACACATAAGATTTTAGAGTATCCTTAATATTTTGTGGATTAATGTCTTTTTGCAACAATTCACTTTCCAGTTCTATAAAGAAAGGTGTTTTGTCATCTCTTAGATTACTCTCTATCCAATTTTCGGGGTATAAAAACACTTTTCTATTGGCCTCCCAAACGCGGTATCGTTGCATCCACTCCCATCGGTCGCGATCTAATACATCCGGACTAATTCCGCTGTGTTCCTCTTCTAACCCAAGGAAGCAACGCTGTACAAATAATTGAACAGACGACAACGCCTGTTTAATTCTGGATGTTTCCATGCAGGCATCCATTTGCACATCGATAAGAAAGTATTCAAACAGTCCGTTAGCATCTGTCACCCCCCAATTAATAAGGTCGGGTTGCTGTAACAAATAAGCTATGAGGGCAGATTCCTGGTTATTACGAATTTGATCATTAAGAGGTTTCACGACCTGCTCCCAATCTTCCTGCTCATATTTTGCGCGTATGGCATGCTGAATACTATCTGCTATTTTTCTGGTTTTTTTGAAATTTGATGTTGGTTTGGCCCACTTGAATAGCGAGTCGATATCTATAGCAATATTATCGGCTACACGGAGCGCTTTCTGTAATTTTAGCAGGTTAATCTCATTATGAAAAGCCTCTGAAGCATTTAAATCAAAATGATTTTCGTGAATAAGTTTATCGATATTGTCTTTTTCCCAAAGTGTTAATTCTGCAATTTTTTCACTTAATAATTCAGGAGCTTCAGTCTCATGTGTCCAACTAAAGAATTCTAATATATTGGTTTCGGTATTCGGTAATGAATTTCGAAGTCTAACATATGCTTCTATTCGCAACCAGTGATTTAATGTTAAAACATTTATATCTAAATCATCAAAATCGGTTTTATTGGTGTGTAAATGCTCAAACTCTTTGGCGGTTAATTCAAACCCTTCGGCCATTATGGCTGTTTTGTATAATTTTATATAGGCCCATTCTGTCAGGATTGTGGTAAAATCTGGAAGTAATAAGGAAGGTGGTATGTTTGCAATAGCCGATGTGGGTGTTTTCCAAAAAACAGTGCTTAAATCCTGTCCGTTTACATGCAACAAATACAAACTACCGGCTTTTAATGACACCGGAGAACTCCACCATTCGTTTGTTGGGTCTTCTTGTTGAGTAAACTCCAAAGAAACTCCATCTATTGTAATATTTGGTGCTGTATCTCTGTCTCTTACAATAAAGGTATATTTATCTTTTGCCGAAGGAATGAGGTATCCGTCCCAGTCTGCTTCAGCAGGTTTTGCACTTTCTTTAATTGTTTCGAAAACACCGTATATTGGCGACTCGGGTAGCCCAGTTGTTAATATTTCAGAGATTAATACATCTGTAACGTCTTCGGTTAATCCTACCGAATCAGATAATGTCTCGACAACAAATTGATGGGTTAATTGATCTCTCAGATATGGTAGGAAGACATTTATAAAAGCACGTATCTTTTTAGGTATGGTGTTAGGGTCCTCCTCTCCTTCTGGAATCTCATCAAACGGCACGCTAATATCTCCGCTTTTAATGGTGTGCTCTGCGGCTTCTACTTCGGCTAGCCGTTCTGGAGATTTTTGCTTTTCAGCTTCGAAAACAGCAAACAAGACCTCTTTAAATAATTTAGCTTGTTGCTTCTCAATACGTACTATAGCATCTTCCCACTCGGGATCATTACTTAGCGTACTATATTCTGTTCTTTCTGCCAATGTTAATATCCCGGTAATTTGAATGGTTCCATTTTCGGCATGGTACAGCAATTTATCCTTTAGCGTTTTATCTTCTGCGGGAATAATGGCTAAACTTTTTGGGGCATTGGTTATAAAGAGTTCTGTTCCTTCCAGAATATTTACTATGTTTTCAACCAATAACTGCGGAAATAATAAAGCCGCTTTTGCCCTAACGATGTCTATCGATATCTCTTCATCCGCTGCTATATCTTTATGCGTATCATCTATGGCGTTAAGTCCGTCATATAGAGTTTTAGCAATCAATAAAATATCCTTCTGTGTTGGCGCCAATGGTTTTTTAACATCGTCATAATCTCTAATGAGATAATTGAGCTGTCTGTAATTAAAACCAGCATCTTCCATTTTAGCCCATCTTTCTGTAAAACTGAACGTTGTATGGGCGTCTTTAAACGGATTTCCAAATAGAGGAATGACATTAATAAAATCTGGAATTTTTAAACCTATGGCTTTTGAGAGTAAACGGTAACGATAGATGACAGATAAGTTACAAATGCTTAAAACATCGTCCATTGTTTCTGCGTCCATAATAGCTTTAATATCATCTGAAGCCATATTGAAAGCAGCCATTATGATGGGGAAATGTTCTGTTATGGCCGTAGATTTTGTTAAATAGTTTCCATTCTTATCTTCAACAAATACTTTGTCTATACCTTTTAGGTTATACCTCAGAAATAAACGTTTGTATAATGACTTCTCTCCTGAAGTGCTAATATTTGTCCAGAAAGTGAGTAGCTTTATAAGCTCAATCCCTGTAACATCTAATAGTTTTTTTACAGCAACTAATTGGTGCAAAAAGTCTGGTGTAATATTACAGTTAATGTGTTCGATACTTTTTATATCAAAACAACCACCATGGTCATCATCACTGTCTCCACAGGCTTCTGTTTCTTCAAACAGGTCATCACAGTTCGTACAATCATCACTATCTGGCAAAAGATCATCTATGCAGGTGTCTTTAGGGTTGCTTAAACCTACCAGTGCTTTATCTACTTCATCAATGGTCCAACCTAATTTTGTCCATAACCTGATAAACCTTTGAATGTGATCGTACTCCTCCAAGGTTACCGGCGAACCATCTAAATGCACCAATCTTACAGTGTCCAGATCACAATTATCTAATGCTACATTTCTGCAATTCCATAATTCTGCACGTTCTTCGGGAAGTCTTTTAACTAAAAAACTATTCGCAAAAACACCTCTTATATCATCATTACTTCTAAATTCTAAAACATTATAATGATCTTCTTCCAGGGGTTTGCCATCCGGATAAAAAATGGAAACCTTGCCATCCATCGGATTCATAAATCCAATTTCCCTGGTTATATTGTTTCCACTTTCATCGGCTATTACAATTTTACAATCCCGTAGAAAAACAAAATTATCATCCATCTCCATTTCGTCGGGAAGTGCCGTTCCAACAAATTCTGTTAAGCCATTATTGCTGGCACTTGTTTTTTGGAAAAACTGCCCCTCAGGACATGAGCAGGATTGCGAATTTTCTAAAACAATAATTTGCCCTATTCTTTCAAAGTAGCAGTACACCCATTTTTCAATATCCTTAGTTTCCACGCAGGTATCTACTGGTTTAGGATTGCAGGGGTCTGGATTAAGAATGGTTTCTAACAAAGGTACTAATGGCTGAGTCTTAGTTAAAAAGGCAATAAGTTTTTCGTATTTGCCTTTTGGACTACTGGCTCCATGATCGACCAACGTTTGTAAATACCTGTAACTAAATTGGATACTTTCCATAATAGTCAAGGCCTTACCTTCTGGAATATTAGGATTTATACATTGGGTCTTTAGCAATTCTACCAAATCCACATAAGCTATTCCTGTACGTCTTAAGAATTGGTCTTTTACAAAAGTGAGCCCGTTTTTAGTGCTTTCGTCTGTATTAAGCAAATCAGATTCACTAGCGTAACCATAATATTCGTAAACTGGTTTTACTCCAATTTTATCATGGTATTCCTGCTCGGTATGATCTTCTTTACATTGTTTATCCCAATATTCCTTAGATACAAATGCTTCTTTTGTTAAGATCACATATTCCTCCTGTGTTATATTTAAACACTCGGCATCTGCTGCCCGATCGATATACTTTGTATGTAAATCATCTAACTCCTTATTTTCTTCTTCTGTAAATCCCTCTGCGACTGCTTCCAATTCACCATTTTCTTCAGAAACGGGAACTGTTTTTTCTTTTCTCACCGAACGGAATGTGTCTATAAGCTCATGCCTGCTGGAATCTAAATGCTCCAGGTACACCCTGGATACATCTATGGGTTGATGATATGGTAGTGTAAATGGGTATACGGCCTTATGTAAAATACAATAGGCTTCGTACTCTGTATGTTGTGGTTGCGCCAATAGTTCGCCTGTGGTTTCATCTGTAACATTAAAAGGTTTTGTATGATGAAAAACGATATAATTTTCCATCACCTCATTAACCAGGTCTATATACGGCAGTATGGTATTGGTATTCTTGCAGGTTAATTGTAAACAGCCCAAATCTGGTCTACGTTCAAAGAGTGCTTTTAGCGGTGTCCCGGAGATATCTTTGGGGTCTGGATTTATAGCCGTACTCCCTTCGGCATGAGGATCTAAATTGTTATTTCTTAAATATTGTAAAAGGTCAACAAAATAAGCAGCTGCACTGTATACCGAGTTGCACTCTCCACATTCGCAAAAATCGGCATCACCAAAGAGCGTATCCCAGCTTAAGTTGTTCTTTTTAAAGGTATCATGTACACGTTCTTCAATGGAATAATTTATGAACACCGCCTCACTTGTCGTAGACATCATACTTGCATTTTGAGGAGGTGTTATTCGTAACGATTTATCAATAAAATCGACACCAGTTCCTTGCCCAATCTCTTTCATAGCCATTAACGCCTGCTCGTTGCGAATACGTGTATTAACGGCATTGGCATGCAGTTGTCTCGCAACGGTTTCTCCCTGATCTCCAAACTCTGAAGCAAAACTTTTTACAAATTGTTTTTCTGATAACTCTCCAATTCTATAGGCCGAAGTCATATTTGTTCTCATTAAAGCAGGCATAACCTCTGGGGTTGGACTCAATGCCACCACACGTTGCAACGTTTTTAGGTTAAGTACAAGCTCTTCTTTACTTTCTTCTGCTATATCTTTAAAAGCATTATCATGTTTAAAAGCTTCGTACACCGAAGTCGTTTTTAAATTGAAAGTTTCGGGTTGATTGGCCAAAAACGTATTTAATTCTCCGCTAATTACCCTATTTTCTACAGGTGTTTCGGCAGGATCTGCCAGCATGGTCATTACAATAGCTGTTGGTTCTATATGAAATAACTGTGTTCGCAATGTTGCTGCATACGCTTCGGGAGTATCATCTCCTAAATCTAAATTTGTTTCTTTTATCGTGTTAGTAAGCTTTTCCTTATTGAAATGTAATGCCACATCCCGCATCGAATTAGTTACTTTATTTTCTTGAAAAACCGTGACCAATTTTTCCTTTTCTCCACTCCATGACGCTAAAGCATTAGTGAATTTTAATTTATTAACAAGCTCCGGTTTAAAATCCGGTTCTTCTTTCAAGGCTACAGAAATTGATTTCCAATCTCCTTTATGAGCCTTATAAATAGATTCAAATTTTTCGTTAATACCTTTTGCTGTTCCTAAATCTGCTTTAAAAAGGTTTAGGCGCGTTATTGTTTTATGCTTAGATGCGGTTTTCATGCGTTTTATGCTTTTATTTCTTACTATCTTATTAACACTTATTTTTATTGAGTCAATGCACTTCGGAGCCAGAAGACAACATCGGCTTCCCATCCATATGAACTTGGACTATGGTACCTACTTAAAGGCGTTCCTGAGGTAGCATTATCTATTGTATCTTGTATAACTCCCTGAGACTCGACGTGCGGACTACTTGTTCGAACACCTGCCGTGTAATCTTGCCAAACACCATCTTCTGGATAAGGGCGCATATAATCTCTATGTTCTGGTAAGGTGCCGTTGGTTCCAAATGAATTATAATTCACCGAACCTTCCGTTCCCCGGACCCTTCTAAATGAAAATGTCCTTGAAAATGCTTCGGCCAATGTTTGCCCAGAACCACTTAAAGCGCCTTGTTCATCATGAGCATCTGGATTACTATCGGCTGAATGGCATGTACATAAAAACAATTCAGCATCGGCAATATCTCCTTGCGGTTGGGGTAAATCCTGAATATTTGGAGCCTGACTTCTGGAAATATTAGTGCGTCCATCTCCCGTTGCTGTAAACTGTTCTCCATTACCTACATTAATTGATTGGTTTTTACCATGAGTCATAATCATAACGCTTCTAATCTCTCCAGACATATTCTCCCATGCTCTTGTAAAACCTTCTGTTGTTCCTGTATTACTCAATGCCGCTGATCCTGCTCCATATAACCTTTCTGCATCGTTATATTGAATTTGTGCTTGCTCTTCGAAATCGTCATCATGAAATATATACACTTCTGCATCGGCAACTTCTTCAGGGCTTAGCGCTCTTCCACTCAAATTAGTCCACCCCGACGGTTCTGGTGCTGATTCAGGTTCGGGTGTTTCTTCAGGCTCCGGATTTGCTGTATATTGAGGTGTTTCGGGATTTGGTGTACTTATCATTTCCGGGGTATTTGCATACGTCTCAGACCATACTTGCCAAACTAATTCTTCAGATTGATTGGCATTTGCTTCTCTATAATTTTCAAACGAATCAAAATTTGCAGGGTCTGTATAATCATCGGGATCGGTTCCTTTAATATCGTTATAGCTAATTGGGTTATTTCTACTGTATCTATATAAGTTACTTCCATCAATTACCCCAAGTGGATCACTGGACAACCACCTTCCTAACCATGGTAAATAATACCGTGCCGAATGATATTCTAACCCGGTTTCTTCATCCCGTTCTGCTCCCGTGTAACGATAACGTTTTGCGGCAGCTTTAATAGCTGCATTTTTTGCTTGATATGCTGTAGTACCATATGGGTGAAACTCTTCGTAACTAATAATCTGGGCACTTTCATCCAACTCCAAACTTGACGATCCCAGGTGATTATTTAACTGATAGCGCACGGTTCGTATGGGTGCTGTTCTCCCTATAGGAATCCCCAAAATTAATCTGGGTTCGGTTTCTGTATCTATCATAGCAATCCGGGTTCGATTATCCATGATATGAACGGTTTCACGTTCCAATCCATTTTCATGTCTATATACCTCGTAATTACCTACATAAATACGCTCATCCTTTAGTGTTGGAACCTCTCCCTCATCGGCTTCATTTTCAGTCACTTTCCTAACCCGCTTACCACTACCATCATAAACATAATATGTCGTTTCGGGAGTTCCACCATCATCGCGAACTTGCTTCGATGTCGCAGAAAGTTCTTCTTTAAAGTTCCATTGCATAAATGGTAAATGTGACATTTCAAGAATGTACCCATGTTGTTCATGATGCTTATAAGCATAGGTATACTCACCAGCATCTGTACTTTTTATACGATTATTTTGGTTTTCGTAAACATAATCTCTTGTCCAGGAGTTCGTGCCTGCGACATGTTTCATCTGCAAAATATTACCTACACGATCATATTGATAGTATTGTGTATAATTATGCATGGCCATGGGGTCGTTAGGGCTGTGAATAAATTTTGAATAATCATCATTCCAGTTATCTCCAGAACTAAAATCATTAGTATTTGCGTTTTGTTCCCTTCCTGTAGCTGCTACCAGGCGATATAACGCATCATAGGTATATTCATTTTTTCCAATGATTTTTTGATTATTAAAAAACACCGTAGGAATGGCCTTGTCCTGTATTTGGGTAATATTCCCTGTTGGGTCGTAGGTATAGTTTAAATCCTGTAATAGGTCTCCATTACCTCTTGTACTTCGAAGTTGAACCAGTCGAAACGTTTCAGGGTCATACTTATATCGTGTACGTACCTGATTTCCATATTGAATACTTTTACGTTGCCCTTTTTCATCATAATCAATATTCTCAACATATACATTTGTACTCCCATCCTTTTTCATTTCTACGCGATCCAGAAACCCTGCAGAGTTAAAAAGCGGTATATGTTCGCTACCATCTGGCAGTGTTTGCTTTATAGGCCTATTTAAAGCATCAAATGCAACACTGTAGGTAAAACTATAATTTGCTGTTTCTAAAATACTGTCCGGGTCGGCCAAATCCCAATTCGGACTTGTTTTATAATCCTGAGCAAATATTCTGGTTGATGATAATAAATTGCCTTTAAAATCATAAGTTTCGGAAACGAGTTTCCCAGCAGAATCGTATACTATGGCTACACTTCCCCTAAGATTATTTTGTTTGCTGTTGGGGAGACTTTCTCCATACACCAATTTCTCGTACATTATATTAATGGGTATTGTACCTTCTCCTCCAGTTATCCATCGCTCAATGAGTCTATGTAATGCATCGTACTTAAAATTGAACTCATGATTACGTTCATCCCAGGTTTTTAGAGGATTGCCCAATACATTGCTAAATACCCAACGTTTTCCAGCGTCCATACTTGTTTGAGCTACTCGATGTCCTAAAAAGTTATATTGATACGCTATAACTGTATTTCCTCTGGCATCTATTATAGACTGTGCATGACCTTCTATATCAATATTTGTGTAGGTATATGAAAACGTTTCTATGGCGAGCGCACTTCCATTAATAAATTTATTATGATCTATGGCTACTACCGGCCTTCCTAAAGTGTCAAGAATAATACGAACGGGCGTTTTATAGTGAATCTCTGCTTTGAGGGCGGCTATTTTTTCTGCATTATTATCGGCCAAAAGAATACGTTCTGCATACCACTTACTTTCTGTAACCGTGTCGTTAGTATCATAAGAAAACGATTGCCAGGCATCGAATACTACTTTGGTAAAGGTTCCATTAGGTAATTCGGTTTTAACATTTCTTCCTGCCGCATCATAAGATAAAATTGGTGTGACTCCGGTTTCTACCAAACCAGCCGCATCTTCATATACCGGAGATACCGAAAAATAGGGTTCATACTGTTTTATAGGATTGCCTTTATTATTTAAAACGGTACGTCCATTGCCTACCCAACGTAATTGGTTGTTAGTATCTACTTCCTCAATTTGCCAGTTATCATTTGGTAATAAAGTTCCCATTTTTGCAATACCTGGTTCTGCCTGAACCTTTGTCATGACTACATTACCCAAACCATCACTGTATTGAAAACTTATTTGCAGTGGACTATCTGGATTTTCTTGGGTATGTTGCTCTCTAATAATACTGGCTACTACTGTTGGTTTTTGATTGAAATTATAAACCAATCGGTTACTTGCAGATTGTAATAAGTCTTTTGCTATGCTTTGTAATTGGGAAGAATTACAGATATCGTGCACCTGAGCAGTTGTAAAAAATTGGTCTATTAGAGTTTGTTCGGCAGGCTGTGTTATACCTGTAATGCCTATTAAATTATCTGCTTCTTCTCCTACCTTATCATTATTTGTGTCTTTGCCTTCAACGGCTTCTGCCTTTACAAATCCCAATTCGTTCATAATAATTGATGAGATATTATCATTTATATCCATTATTTTGGTAGGAGAGAATGTTCGATAATTAAAATCAAGGACCCTACTTTCATTCCCCAGAGCATCAAGAATTCTATTAATAAACCATAACTGAGAATCGAAAAACACCTCTATTTTGGAACCAAAAGGATCTGTATATGAGATTGGATTGAAAAAACGTTGTTTAATATCTTCAATAGTTTCTCCGGCATTCATAAATTGAGTCGTTCCTGATCGAACCCACCAATTGGTATCTTCCTGATAATACTGGGCTTGCAACATATCTGTTTCCGATACTTCAAAAACATAGGAGTGATCACTTGGCGTATATAGTTCTTGTAGAAGGTTGGGTGTATATGCCAGCTGATAGTTTTCATAATTCACTCCAAAAATGCCTAATTGTCCATCTAATAAAGGGGCCGATAAGGTATCGTTATAGTATTTTGTTTTTATATGCTCTATAAGCCTTTTTTGAGCGACACCTTCTTCGGGTTGGGTTTGATATTCAATTTCCGGCAGTACATTAAAACTGTTTTTAAAATCATCAATAGTAAAAATATTCCCGGTAGACATCATACCTGTTATTTCATACGTTTTGGTTTGCCACCCTTTTTTAAGCAAATAGTTTTGCGGCGTATTTATATGATTTGTGAAATTATTAACCGTATATGTTATCCAACTTTTTTGTTGGGCATTTCGAGCATGACGTTTTGCTTTTCGAGCCGCCACCGTATCTGTTGAAGCATCTTTAAGGGCTTCTTCTGTTTGAATACGAGGATAAGTAATGGAAGCAGATTCCAGAATGTTTCCATAGTCGTCTATTTCAATATTTAAAGTATGTGCGATACGTGGATCTTCCGGATTACGTTCATACGTATAGGTAATGGCTTCGCTTTCTTTTACAATATAAACAGCATGTTTATTTTGATGCCTTTGCTGCAATAACTGAATGTCACAATTATGTGTTGTTACATGATATGGTGTTAGTTGTTTTTTTAGTTGTTCCGGATCATTTTCGTCTTCAGCATCCAAAGCGAATGTTTCTCTACGAAGCACTATACCTTTACAAGCTCTAAGAGCTTCTATGTATTCTTCGGTATTTAGCATCTCCACATCCAGATGGGTTATGTTTTTTGCCATCGAGAGCGTTGCATCTGGCAATTCAAATTCTATCGGGTCGACATCGAACCCTTTTTCTTTAAAGACTTCATACCAGTATTCTTTTTTAAACTGGGTGAGTATTTTTTTCTTATCTAAAAAGGCCCCTGTATGAAACCAGGTTTTTGTTAGCACCGGCGGCTGATGATGCTCTTTTGTCACGACATTACTGGCCCCGGTTTTTTCAAATACTTCAAAATACTCACTATCCAGTTGTTCAACACTTCCAAACCCTCTAAATTCCCGTTCTCCATGATCATAATACCCGTGATGATACGCATATTTTGTTGCAAAACGTACCTTGGTTACCTCTTCTGTTATTATAGTTTTACTAACACATTGTACTGGAAATGGTAATTTGGTAATCCAGGGTGTTCCATTACGCTTATCTTCTAAATAGTAAGATGTTGAACTCCTGTATTCTAGCTCTACTTTTTTACCAAATCCGTTTTCATAGCTTTTCATGATGTGGGGCTTTATTCCCCCCATAAGATCTATATATCGCATAGGAGCCTGTTTGTATGCTGGTAATTCTGAAGACCATACGATACAGGACGTTCCATTTCCTAACAAATCTGTAACGGTTATTTTATTGGGCTTTTCGGTAGAAAAAAAAGGGTCTATACATGTAGCATCACTCCAGGCATTTCCACTAAAATTAAGGTATGCTGTGAATTTATTATTCCCAAGATACATGATATCTGATACTCCCGTACCACTTATATCTGACAGTTGTAAATATTGCGGATTAAAAAGTTCTGGCGCATCAAACCGGGGAGCATTTTCCATAGTTATTTTAGCGCTAAACCGTCCGTACCCCATATTTGCCCAGTAGCAGACTTCACCATTGGTTATACGCACAATATCGGTAAGTCCATCGCCTGTCATATCGGCTAAAAAAATGCTTTGCTCCTGATCTTGAAACACGATTGCTGGTCCTGTTTCATCATCATATGGTTTTGAAACGCTCTCTGGATTATTATACCCTTCTTTCCCCTCATTGCTCCACCATATAAAAGCCCCCTGCTCACTCATAACCACATCTGGCCTTCCATCACCATTGAGGTCCAGCATTCGTACATTTGGGTTGCTCATATCTATTCTAAGCGCTTTTATAAATGTTTTAAAAGGCTGCCATACTTCGTCATCACTTAATTCAAAATACCCCTGTTGCCCAGGGGCATTAACAACAACTTGTTTCTGTCCGTTAGCTTCTAAATCCTGTAACTGTAAAGTCCCCTCGGCAATGCCTAAAAAAGCTGGTTTTGGAATAATGGATTTTGCTTGCGAAAAACATACCTTTCCTTCTTTATCTTCACCTAAATTACTTTTATAAAATAAGGCGTTTGCCTGTTCGGTTAAAATCCCATTAATGCCTTCACTATATAAATCAACCCATTGGTAATTTTCAGAAATTCCAACGGGTGCATTTACCAAATTGTCTTCACTAACCGTTTTTGTTTCTGTATTCCAGTTGAGCCACTGGTAGTCGAAGGTCATTTGTGGCAGCGCCTTCACCGAATACGTGTTATCTGGTTTTAAGATATATCCTTTTTGAGTCATACCAATTAGATAGGTAAGCTCTGCCGGCCTGTTTGTTTTTTCTTTTAGGGCTTCTGATGATATATATTCAAAATCTAAAGAACGCACCAAAGTGGGCGTACCGGCATTTAACTCAGGAAAGGTATGAAACATTAATACCCGATCGCATAGCCTATTTGTTCGAATGTCGAAACCCGACCTGTAGGAAGAAAACGCGTCTGAGCGATATCGCCATTTTTGGCCGGTACTTTCTTCGGGGGTTGGATGGTCTTTGTCATGCTCTCCGTAATCTAAAACCAGTTCAAAGGCGCATAAATCATTCAGAGGTTTTTCAAAATCATAGGGTATTTCTGTTTCCGGGTAAAAAGGTGCTTGATTCCCATACTTTATGCGTTTAAGATATAGGTTTGCAAAAGGAGCCAGGCCGTTAACTCTATTCTTATTATATACAGTATTTGGAACGTTATCGAGATTTTCAGCTTTATACTCATAATGTATATAATTGCCTTTATTATCATAGGAAAATTCAGGTAGCCACTCATAAATCATTTCTTCATCTATAGGATTTGAAATCCTGTAGTTCTTGTTTTTCCCATAAAATGTCACCCGGTTGTCGCCAGATGTTATCTTCCAATATGTACCATCGTCTGAATGCGTTATTTTTTCAATCTTTGAAAAGCCACCTTCGATACGCGGACGGTACCTTTTCACTTTATACCCATTATCGACGTGTTCCTTAATATTCCATTCTTTGGGAGCGGTTTCTTCTAAACATGGTACCAGATCTTCTATTCCGGAAAAAACAAACGTATCTTCTTGTGAATTTGTATCCTGATATTTGGGTAATTCCCTATCTGTTTTTCTCTTTATAGACGACAAACCTATATCCCACCCAATACCAAATATGCTATTTCCAACTCCAGAATTATAGCTTAAGGTTATAGATGGAGAACTTCCATTCCTTCCGGGAGAAACTGGAAAAGGAATACTAAATCCAGCAGTACCATTTGAAGGGTTTACTTCAAATTTTTCGTCTATCCCCTTTAACGCTCCCCCTCCTTTTGGGAGTGATATTGAAGGAATTTCTATGGCGTTAGATTGTGTGGCATTTTCTTTTGACAACAGATCTACATGACTCGGTGCAGCATTTTTTTCACCAATATTTCTTTCCTCAAAACTATTTTCCATATAACATGAATTGAATTTTCGTTAACCATTTAGCTAAAAGAATGTTTAAAACTTTACATTATAAATGTAGCCATACACATATATGATTAGCGAAGGGTTTCCACCCTAAAATTTCAAGGAAAAACACCTGTTATAATTGTGGGATTTTACCTCTTTTAAAGCTTTATTATGCTCTGGATCTAACACTTAAAATAGGGGTAGGCTTGGTAAAAATCACTTTGAAAATTTATTGACAGAAGAATGGTTTTATTAGCGATATCGCTAAAAAAGATATGGTCTGGAACATTGATTTTGCATGAAGTGAAGTAAAAAAACTCATATAGGATGAGATGAAAATTTGTCTAATAGATTTTTTAGACATTATTCCTTTTTAGGTTAAAACATATGTTACCCAAACACAACTTTTACTCTTGATCTAAGAGAAGTACCTTCGACGTGGTATTCAAAAAAACGAGATACTAATACTAGCATCTCGAACTTTTAACTAAGATATGTTTACCTATTTCCCTTCACCTATACTTTTCCAAAACTTACCGTTTAATATTTTTAAAAGTGTATCTTTCTTATAGCTTCGGCTTATGGGTATTTTATAAGATTGTATTTGAATTTCTGTGGTACTTGCAGATTCTATTTTAGATTTGGCCACAATAAAAGACTTATGCACACGTAAAAAATCTTCAGGATTTAATTTTTCGGCAACATTTTTTAAATACAAATGTGTGATGTATCTTTTTTCTTGGGTTTGTATGATAACATAATTTTGCATGGCTTCTACAAAAAGAATGTCATGAGTGAAAATTTTAACATAGCGTCCATCACATTTTATAAAAAAACAATCCTCTTCTTCTTTAATTACAGATGGGGTGCTCTTATATTCTAGATGTAGTGCTTTCTTAGCTTTCATAGCCGATGCAAAAAACCTGTTAAATTCAATAGGTTTTAACAAATAATCTAACACATTTAGATCAAACCCTTCAACTGCATAATTAGGAAAAGCTGTTGTTAAAATGGTTAATGGTGGATTTTCTATAACTTTTAAAAACTCTAATCCGTTCATTATTGGCATTTGTATATCTAAAAACAAAACATCTACTTTTGTTTTCTCTAAAATTGAACTTACCTCTAATGCAGACTTACATGAGCCTGTAAAGGTTAAGAAATCAACTTGCTGAATGTAGTTTTCTATACACTCTCTCGCTAAAGGCTCATCGTCTACTACCAAACACTTTATCATACAGCTAATTTGTTAGATTTTACATGTATTTGCTCCTCTAAATTTACTTCAAGATTAACGGTATACGAATCTTTTAGTTTTGTGATGTTTAATTGATAGTTATCTGGGTATAACAAATCTAACCGTCTTCTAACATTTTTAAGTCCTAAACCTTTATAAATCGTATCATTTATTAAACTACCATTCACGTTATGATTAGAACTGTTAGACACATTAAAAACTAACTTCTTATCTTGAATTTGAATTTGAATTCGCATCCATTTTTTTTGGTGTTTATCTTCGGTTACATGCTTAAAAGCATTTTCCATAAAAGGAATTAACACAAATGGCGCTATTAATAAATTGTTGGTATGCTCTGGGTACGTTTCTTCTAAATGAAAATCATTATTTTGACGTAAGCTTTCTAATTCAATAAAACTTTTAATATATGACAATTCATTCTTTAAGGAAATAACATCTACATTGCACTCATACAACTGATATCGTAAAAGACCAGAAAACTTTACTAAAGATTCTGAAGCCATTTCTGTATTTTTATTTATAAGTACAAAAATTGAATTGATCGTATTAAATAAAAAATGTGGATTAAACTGTGATTTTAAAAACTTAAGTTCTGTTTCTAACTTTTCTTTTTGTAACTCTTGTTGCTTCTTTTGAACTTCTAACCAATTTTTAGAGAGCTTTATACTTAATCCTAGTGTTATAGATGCGACACACGATGGTAAAGCTTTGGCTTTAAATATATTAACTGGAGTACTAATATATGTTTTAAAACCTTCATAATGTGCCTCATCTGCTACAGCACCGGCCAAATAATAATTACTAGTAATTAGTAAACACATTAGGAATAGTGCTCCTAATAAACCTAATAAAAATTGTAAGTACTTTCTGTTTTCTAAATATCTTGGTATTAAAAAATATAAACAAAAGTATACGCCAAAAGCCTGTACAATAACATAGCCTAAAAACTTTACTAATAGATGTGGTAATGCTAGTGTTTTTAAAATGCTAAGTACATTTCCTTCGTGTATAGTCCACCAAATAAAATGATAAACCGCCCAAAAGAGAATATGATGCCCTTTATATATTGCTATTTTTTGGTATATACTATTTAGTTGTAACATATCAACATCTAAAATACATTAAATGTAGTTCAAAAATTTAGATTTTGATAAGCTGTTAGATTTAATTGACAACTGACCAAAACCTATACTTTTTATAAGATGCATACAGCTTGTCAATAAATTATAGTCACTTATCAATACTGTTTTTATTTAAATCGTTAGCCATACATCTTTGAATAAAAACAAAAAAATCATGAAGTTATTTTCAATAAGTTGCGCTTTACTTTACTTTTTACAAACACATGCACAAATTAAAGGTAAAGTAGTAGATAGTAACAAAAACCCTATTGCTTTTGCCAATGTAATGCTTTATGCAGATGATAATGAAACATTAATTAGAGGAGTCATAACAAATGAAAATGGAAACTTTAATATTACAAGTAGCTTAAATACTGCTGAATATAATTTAAAAGTAAGTCTATTGGGTTTTAAAACATGGGAATCTATGGCTTTTAACTATTCATCTGGGCGTGTAAAACACATGCCTGAGATTGTTCTCAATGAATTAACCGATCAATTAGATGCCATTACATTAGTTTCAAAAAAGAAGCTTATAAAGCGCACACAGGAAGGAAGTATTATTAATGTACAAGAAAGTTTACTAACAAAAGGAAGTACTGCATTGCAACTGTTAGAGCGTTCTCCTGGAGTGATCTTAGATCAAAGACATAATAGTTTTTCTTTAAACGGAAAAAATAATACAACTATAATGATTAATGGAAAAGTAATTCGTATGCCTACTGCCGATATCATTACAATGCTAAATGGCATGAGTGCAGATAATATTGAACGCATTGAACTACTCACTAATCCTTCATCTAAATATGATGTCGATGGTAATGCTGGTATTATAAATATTGTGCTGCAAAAGAATGAAAATTTAGGATTTCGTGGTAATGCTAGTGTTTCTGGTGGGTATGGTTTAGGTGTTAAACAAACTAGTAGTGTCTCCTTAAATTACGGTACTGAAAAAATAGCTGCATTTGGCTCCTATTCTTTTGTTTATGACGATACTTTTGGTGGCTTTCGAGGCATAGGAAGTACTATGCTTCCTGTTTTTGGTGGTGTTACTTTTATAGATTTTAATAGTGAGACTTCAAGAATTAACAGAAGCCACAACCTGAATTTAGGCACTGACTATCAGTTGAATAAAAAATCATCATTAGGTATTAGTTTATTATTGAACAGCTCTAGCCCAACAATTAACACAAAAAATAGAGGCCTGTATGATTTTGAGGTGAATCCTTATTTAGATGCCCGTATCCATTTGAAAAGCAATGCTAATTGGAAAAATTATAATGCATCATCGTTTTACGAGTTTTCTAACGATACCAATACATTTACTGTGACTACAGATTATATTAACTATAATAACCAATCGCCAAACCTTGTTAATAGTATTTATTTAAATGAATTAGGAGAGCCATTTCAACCTGAAGGAGACATTTATAATACCGGAAACCGCGGCTTTAATGAAACCAATATAGATGTAGGTGTGATGAAAATAGATTATAAAACTAATATTAATGAAAAACTGGTGATTGAAACAGGACTAAAAGGCTCAATATCTAAAACGGAAAACACAGCCCGTATAGAAATTGAAGAAGGTGGTGTTTTTGTAACTGATGAACGCTTTATAAGTAATACAGAGACTAAAGAACAAATTGCTGCTCTATATGCACAAGGAAATTACAATCTAAGTAATAAACTTAATCTACAAATGGGAATACGTTACGAGTATTGGAATCAATCTTTTGATGAATCCAGTTTAGACAGGAAGTTTGGCAAATTATTCCCATCAATTTTTCTCACTAAAACTATATCAGATGCCACAAGCTGGAATGTAGCATATACTAAGCGGATTACACGCCCTAACTATATTGATTTGGCTTCTTATTTAAGGTACAACTCCCCTACCTCGGTTTATACGGGCAACCCTCAATTATTACCTTCCATAACAAATACACTAAACATTACCTATAATTATAAATCGTTAAGTTTTTCTTTAATGGGTACCTTAGAAGATAATCCTATTGCATACTATCAAGTTACCGAAGATAGTCGTAGCGATTTGGTTCTTGTATCCCCTCAAAATCTAAAATATCAAAACAGTTTGGACTTACAAATGAATATCCCCTGGCGTATCTTAAATTGGTGGAACATTAACTGTAATAGCACGTTTGGCCATAGAGCATACAAGTTACTACACACGCCAATGGAGACTACTAATAACTATTTTCACTATAATTTCAATATAAATCAAACATTTAACATAACCGATAAGTTGTCTTTAGAGTTATCTGGATGGTATACTTCAAATCACTATAATGGTTCCTACAAAGTTGATGGCTTTGGTTCAATAAATACTGGTGTTAAAAAAAGCTTTAAAAATGGATCAAGTCTTCAGTTTACAGTCACAGACCTTTTAAGAAGTATAGATATAAAATCTTCTATAGGAAGCGTAACAAGAGAAGCTTATAATAATATGGCTAATGTAAGTTACAGACCAGAATCGGCGAGATCTAGCATATTTAGATTAAGTTACGCGTATAGCTTTGGGAATTCTAAAGTTAAAGCTGGAAATTCACGAACTGGTGCTAAAGATGAAAACTCCAGGATTAATTAGTTAATTAAAAGTGTACACCACTATTTAAACCGACAGTTGCTATAAATCTGATTCTTGAAAAGAACCTTTAAGCGCATCGCATTCGATGAGTTTTTGTTTCAAGATACAGACAGTACTCATATTAAAGCGTACCGTATATAGAGCTGAATCGAAAACGTGTTGCTCTGTACACCTTACATCTTATTAAATTATAGACTGAAAAGTAGTTGTGTAAACTCTAATCTTTAACTTGAGTAAACCGTGTTCCTTTACATACATAGAAAGGATAGAATTGACGCTAAGGATTATGCCTTACTTTTTAAAAAAGAGCCGAATTTACTCTCACAATAGAATAGGAGTCTTTCAACAAAGCCAAATTCTTAATCCTTGTATAATTGTTTGTCTTTCAATCAAAATAAAAAGTATATTATTCATTTTAAATTAGTTAACATAGTTAACAATTAACTATATTAGCTAATTGGAAGTATTTATTTTATGGGGTTTGGTCTGCTTTTTAAAGTATCGGAACTAAAATTTCAATTATTAATCAAATAAAACGTTTATTATGAATACAAATGAGAATCATCAAATTAGAGGTGTTTACGAATCTTGCATTGGTGTACCTGACATAAATTATGGGGTTAAATTTTGGAATCAATTTGGCTACCATGTTGTGGAAAAAGGTAAATTAAACTCAAATAGTGCCGAACAACTCTATCAACATCAATCAGAGCTTGAATCAATTAGACTTCAACATCAAGATACAGATCATAGTTTCATTAGGTTAATGAAATGGAACAACCCAAAAAATAAAGGTATTGGATTTACAACAAATCTACGTCAGGATGGAAATCGATGGGGAGTAGTTTTAACCAAGAGTATTCTTAACATTCTAAATCATGTCGAAGATGCTATATCTAAAGGAGAACCATGGTCTTATATTATGCCTCATTGGCTTCAGGTATATGCCATGGATAAAGGAGAACCATTTTTTGATGCACCGCTAGGAGTGAGAGAAGGAATAGCTTTGCACCCTCATTGTCGATTAGCATTATTTGAAAGATACAACTATGTAAAACCTACCTATGGGAAAATAGATCCAGATAGTTTTCTTCAATCAAGTCAATTTACGCATCATGGGATACTGCTTCGATCAAATAACACCGAGCATCTTAAATTTTACGATGAATGTCTTGGATTGTTAAGACAAAAAGAACAAACTATGGGGGGAAAACCTACTTGTTCTTCTGGTAATATAGACACTTTCGGACTAGGATTTACAGAAATATATCATATTCACGATTTTGATGATCCTCGCTCTACTTTAGATATAAAAGGTCATTTATCGGGTCGCTTAAAAATTGTAAGAATGGATGAGTCTTCAAAAATGAAAGATGTACATGATCTTTCTCGTCCAGGATCTCTTGGGATGTCACTATTAACCTATCAAGTGAAAGATATAGCAGCCTATAGAAAGAAAGTAATTGATGGAGGAGCAACTGAAGTAACTGAAATCTTTGAAAATGAATTTAAAGAGCAAAGTATTTCATTTAAATCTCCTGATGGATTAAGCTGGAACCTAGTTGGGACTTTATAATATGTCAAATTTCATTAATAAATAAGTAAGTTAATTAAGACGTTTATCAAAAATCAAAAAGTCAGCCGCTAACAAGCGGCAAGGACGACTATTGGTTATCGCCAGACCGTTAGCTATAATTAGAGCGATGTAGGGAATTCAAATTCTAAAAAAAAGAATTATACTCTTTTGAGACTATGTACATCGCAGATTTCCGACAAAGGAACGTCTTAAGCTTGACTTATTTTAAACAATGTATGAATAGTAGCATTAGTTCTTCCTTGCTCAATTCTTGAAATATTTGTTGTATCAATTCGTGCCTCAATTTTACCAGCAAAATCTACCTGTGTTAAACCTTTTTCAAGTCTAATTCTCTTTATGTTCTGACCAACAATTTTTAAAACTTCTTATTTTTTCATACTGGCCATATATGACAAAATTATAAAAAAACAAGAAATAGACTTTTCAAAATTCGTTGATGATTGTTTGCTATCTCCCGAGGAGTTTGTAGAATGTCTGGATAACAAAATTGAGATGTTGTTCTATATAGAAGCGGGTACTTTTGATAGAAAAAATATTCAGAATATTGTTTTTACTTTAAAAAGATTTGGTGCGTTCCATTTTAGTTAGTACGTTAACCAAGCAACCACCCTTACACTAACTGTTGTGCGTAAGCTCACAAAACACCCTTCAAAAAAATAAAATCACTTAAAACATTCACAGTTTCATTTTTCACCTGTCTAATACAATATAGTCGGAATAAATCGTCTATTCTAAAAACAAAATAAATAATGAGACAAACAAGTTTATTAGTCGTCTTAATGACATTTGGGATAATATCAAATGGGAAAGCACAAGGAAAAAACATGAAAACAATTCAAGGAGTGAAAAACAATTTTAACAAAGAACAGAAAAAAGTATTTAGTACAATTGAAAAAATGGTAACTTCATTTCAAAACAAAGACATTGATGGAGTTCTAGAAACTTATGAAGACAATGCTGTTATCATGTTTGAACCTCAAAAACCAGTGCAAGGAAAAGAAACATTAAGGGCTATGTTTACACAATTTGTTGGAATGAATCCACAATATACTTTTAGTGGTCACGAAATTTACATATCTGGTAATATTGCAACTCATATTTCTCCTTGGAAAATGATAGGACATATGCCTGATGGAACAAAAATTGAGGAAGAAGGGCTATCGGTTGCTATTTTAAGAAAACAAGCAGATGGAAATTGGCTTATGATACAAGACAATCCTCATGGGCAATTTTTACTTGGTAGATCCAAATAATAAAACTAAGAAATGGGGTAATCTGTAGGTTAGCCCATTTTAATATTTTTGAGATATGAAAGAAAAAGAACTTATAGAATCCTGTATTGCAGGAAATAAGCAAAGCTTTGAAGAATTAATAGGTTTAGTTCAACCATTGGTTTATAATTTATCACTTCGATTCCTTTGGAATAGGATGGATGCAGAAGATGCTACTCAAGAAATTTTAATTAAAATAATTACCAACTTAAGTAAATTTGATAATCGAAGTAAATTTAATACATGGGCTTATCGAGTTGCAACAAATTATTTAATCAATCTTAAAAAAACAACTTTTGAAAAAGATCCCATATCATTTAATGCTTTTTCAAATGAACTAAATTCAATTAGTAAGCTGGTAAGTTATGATTTGCCTGATAAAAATTTATTAGAAAAGGAAATGAAAACGGGATGTACACTGGCAATGCTCCAATGTTTAAGTAGAGATTTAAGAATGGTTTTTATACTTGGAAGTATTCTTAAAATAAAAAGCAATATAGCCTGTGAGATAATTGAAATTTCACCTGAAAATTTTAGAAAACGACTTGAGAAATCGCGAAAACTAATGCGTTCTTTTTTAAATTCTAATTGTGGTGTTTATAATACCAAGAATAAATGTCGGTGCAACAAAAGAATAAATTCTTCGATTGCATGTGGAATAATTACAAAAGGCCATCTTAATTTTGTCGATAATATTGAAGTTTATAATAATGAAATGGAGGAATTGGATTCAATGTCTGGAATCTATCAGAACCACGGAAATTTTAAAAGTAAATTGGATTTTTCAGAACAATTAAACAAAATGCTAGCGACTAAAAAGATAATAAATCCAGAATAAAGACAAAACCGAGCGCACAAAAATGCTATAATTAATGCGGGTTTTGATGCCTAACCTAAAGTGCAGTGCTTTTTAACTAAGTCTGCCAAATCTTTTTGATTTAGCTTTATAAAGAACAAATTTTGGAGATAGTACAAGCTATATTGAATTTGAATATATTGAATTGTAAAAACGGTAATTGTTACACGAGTCCAATAAAATTATAAAAAGGTGCTTCTATAGCATCTTTTTCAGTAACGCTCAACATATTTCAAATCTAAATAAAGACCATTTACAAAGGTCTGAAAATGAGGTTAAAGTCCCAAATACTGGTTCTACAGTACTTTGATGTTGGCTTTTGCACTTTTTATCTATATTTACATAGTAATTGTGCAACAAGCACATGGTGTATAAGTAATGGAGTTTTACGTGATAAAACTAAAATATAAACAAAAAACAAAGGTCTGTACAAAGCTAAAATTTAGCGAGTAGAAACTCGCTCATACTCATACACCAAACCTTTAGCAGTAATTGAAAAACAATGAGTGAATTTTCGAGTTATGAGAAAATGCCAAGTAACCTAAAGAAACTTGGTTTAAGTGAAACTGATTTTTCCAAAATGGAGAAGTTAAAATGGGTTGTGACTGAAAAAATCCATGGAGCGAACTTCAGTTTCGTATATGAAAATAGAACATTAAGATATGCTAAAAGAAAAGTATATCTATCTTGGAGTGACGACTTTTTTGGCTTTCAACTTGTAGTTAATGAAATTGAAGATAAAATCATTCGATTATTTGAGGATTTAAGCGCTAATGAGGATGGAGAGAAGTACATTATTTATGGAGAGTTGTTTGGCGGAAAATATCCCCATCCTGATGTTAAAGCAGATGATAATTTAAATGCTATCCAGACAGGAGTATACTATTCACCCTCTATTAAATTTTGTGCATTTGACATTGCAATTGAAAAAAGCGATTCAAATTCAAAGCGCTATTTAGATTATGAATCTTCGATTTCATATTTCGAAAAACACAATCTTTTCTATATAAAGCCTTTATTGATTGGAAAATTTAGCGATGCTGTAAATTTTAACACACGAATCAATTCCATGATTCCTAAACAACTGAACCTACCTGAATTAACAGAGAACTTAATAGAAGGTGTCGTAATAAAACCATATAATAATTTAGCGAATAACAACATCTCTTCTCGACCAATTGTTAAACTCAAAAACAAAGAATTTGACGAAGAAAACAAATTTCACCAAGCAGAAAAATGGTCGTATATACCTAATGTTTCATCTAAATCTGAAGACCTCACATTCATCTTAGATGAGTTAAGGAATTACATCACCAGAAATAGATTAGAAAGTGCAGTTTCCAAAGTTGGTGCAATAGATTTTAGTAATCGAGAAAGACTTGAAGAAATTGAAAAGGAATTATTCAATGACACTTTGATCGATTTTAACGAAAATAATGAGGGACTTTTGGAAGAATTGTCAACTGAAGATAAAGATTGGATATATGAACGTGTAAATTCAGAAGTGAAAGAACTAATAAATACTGCGAACAACAGTAGCAGTTAGTCCAACAAAACAATAAAAGGTGCTTCTATAGCACCTTTTTCAGTAACGCTCAACATATTTCAAATCTAAATAAAGACCATTTACAAAGGTCTGAAAATGAGGTTAAAGTCCCAAATACTGGTTCTACAGTACTTTGATGTTGGCTTTTCATATAACGTCCCTCTGGACTGTTTACGCGAACATGGTTACGCACATACGCGGCCCTGTAAAAGATGACTTTAGAAACCTTAATGGCATTATAAACAGAGAATTCATCCTTTTTTATATGGTACAATATTAAGCCATGTGATTGGGAAAGTAGTAGTATTAATGTATACTGACATATAGAAAAATGGGGCCAAAAAAGACAAAAAAAATCCTTAATCACTCCATTTTAAAGGATGTTAAGGATTTTATTGTGACCACGGCAGGATTCAAACCTGCAACCTCTTGAGCCGTAATCAAGTGCGCTATTCAGTTGCGCCACGTGGCCGTTTTATGCGGCTGCAAATATAAATATTTTTATTAAAACCACACCAAATTTTTACTCCAAATTTATAAATCATTATTCAGTAGCAAGAAATAGGGAATCATAATACCTTAAATAAATCATCATTTTGATACTAATTTAACCCATACTACCCAGTCTTTGCTCTTTTCAGTTGGTGGCAATCCCAACGACTGATACCCTGTTCCTGAAATTGATTTGACACGGCCCTTTAAAAGTTTTCCTCCTTTTCGAGGATTATACCAAAATACCTCATAGGTTGTATTATAGTTTTCGAGATTAAGTTGAGACGCTCCGCCATTTTTTAAAAAAACCACATATATTTTACCTGGATCTGCCAAAACATAGTCTCCTTTGTTGGATATTAAATCATCTTTAGATGTCATATCCCAAACTGGGATCTTATTATTACTGAAAAAATCTAAACAAATTTTCCCCTGATCCCAGAACAAATCTCGTGATCGGAAGTCCTGACAGGTCAAATCAGAATGCGCATGCTTATAGCCAAAATACCATTCTGTTCCCCAGGCTCCTGCCATCATAGCTCCCCATAAACCATTTTTTCTCGCATTATTGTGCTCTGGGTTATCGCTATCGGGTACCAGAGAGTGCTGTGCATCGCCCGGTTCATCGCATGCAACTGCCCAGGTTTTCCCCTCAGATTCTGCTTCGTTTAAAACTCGTAAAACATTTTTATGTACATTACCAAAATCCTCTCTATTTGTTTGAAGCGATGCACCACTAAACTTGCTATCTGTTCCATAGACCCCGGTAAACCAATTCCCATTATGTATTACGATATGGTGTTTATAAGGATCGATAGAACTCACATAACTCGCCAATGTCAAACGCCCCTGAACATCCACAGGAAACGTCCGGGGTGGGTTTTGCCAATCTCCTGTTTCCTCGCATAAGTTCCAGTTTAAAGCCAAATGATGTCCAAAACGCGCTATCAATTCCCTGTAATACAACTTAGTATAAAGTCCAACGCCTCCATTATCTAAAAGCCCTTGATTTTCTGCTTCTAAAGTTTTAAAGTGTAAAAACATACCTAATCTTTCACCATGTTTAAAAACAATCTCCCATTGGTCTAATTTGGACACATCAAACCGATCCAGGGTATGATAATCTGTAAATGGAAATACGTTTCGGTCGTCTCCTTCAATATTCATGGTAATAAAAGAAAAGGCATTCATACCCTTTGATGCTAAATAATTGATCGCTCCAATAATATTTTTGCCCTTGGTATCCTTCCATACAGGATCTCCCGGTTTCCAATCCTTTTCATGTGCTTCCCAGGTTTTAACCAAATCATCCTTTATACCATCACTTTTAAATGTGCCATCGAAATCTGTATACGATAAAAAGTTTTCGGGAGCATCTGAACCGCACTTTAGAAAATATTCTCCGGTCTCGGCAAATTTCAAATAACGTTCTCCAACATATTGCAAACGGCCTTTAGCTCGCAGATCACGCCCAGTTTTGTCTGAAGGGGTAATGGTAAAATGGCCTTCCGCTTTGTCCATAAACCCGGCAGACTTCAATTTATTAGAAGTTCGTATCGCAACCCATTTGCCTTTTACAAACCTCACACTGTAGCCCCACTCCCCGACTTCATCTGGTGAAAAATAAACTTTCCAAATATTTCCAGAAGACGCTCCCGTATTTGCGGCATTGCCATCTGCAGCAAAGAACCCCGGTACCGTATAAATTTTACCCGAAGTATTATGCTTAAAAGTCACAGCTAACTTGTAATTTAAAAATGGATTATCTTCAGCGTTTTCTGAGGTTTCTGGGCCTTCAAATTCTATAGTGACTTTATGCCATTTTTTAAGCGTTCCTTTTATGTTTTGTGCCTGTAATTTATTAAGAACTAAAAAACTGATTAAACATATTTTAGTTATTAGGAAGATTGTGTTTTTCATGATGATCTCATATTTCGGTTTTAAATAAAAAATTTCTTGAAACGAACTATCCCCGAGGCAGAGCCATAGGGGGTATACTTCGGCAGGCTCAGCACAGGTTTCGCCCGTTTCATTTTGACCTTAAGGGGTCAAAATTCGAAATTTTGTATTTAGATTCCCGTTTTCAGTTCGGCTACGCTCACTGACCACACGGGAATGACAATTTCAATGGAAACCCCGACGCAGAGCGTCGAGGAATTCTTTTTGATTAAACAGTACGGAGTTTTGCCTTTTAATAGGCATTAAATTAATCGTACGATGTGTTTTGAAAGTTCCAACTAATATAACCTAAAAACCTTGACCCCATTTGATTTCCTGGGCTTTTATAGTGTTTTCACCCAAATACTTTTTATTAAAACCACTTCAAATTTTTATTCCAAGTTTCTAAATCATTATTTTTGAACATGGCTAACGAATTACTACACCTTAAATTCGACCATGTTTTTGATAGTAACCTCATTAACGAAATTGACAAAATAGGTTCTATCAGGACATTTTCGAAAGACGATATCATTATCGATATCAATCAACCACTTCAATATATACCGCTTTTATTAAGTGGTAATATTAAAATACTTCGTGAAGATAAGGATGGTAACGAACTACTCATTTACTTTTTAGAAGCAGGCGAAACCTGTACCATGTCACTTACTTGCTGTATGGGAACTACCAAAAGTAAAATTAGAGCCGTGGCCGAAAGAGATTCCAGCTTGATTATGATACCGGTACAAAACATGCAAATATGGTTTCATAATAACGAAAGTTGGAGAAATTTTATCCTGGAAAGCTATCAAACCCGTTTTGATGAAATGCTGGAAGCCATAGATAATATTGCGTTCATGAAAATGGAAGAACGCCTTTATAAATATCTAATAAATAAAGCTAATCTTCATACATCTAACTTTGTTATTGCCAAACACCAGGACATTGCAGAAGATCTGCATACCTCTCGTGTTGTTATTTCCAGACTCTTAAAACAACTGGAAAACGAAAAGAAAATAAAGCTTAGTAGAAATAAAATTGAGGTCTTCGATATAAAATAACCACTTTAGGGCGCCATTATAACCTTAAAATGGCCTTAAACGTTAAATCTCCTCGGTTATTCCTTTATTAAAAAGTAACTTTTATTACAGAGTGTCCTTTAGTTTCGGTTTACATTTGTAGTAAATTCAACGTATATGGAACATATTTTAGCCCCCTGGCCATGGTATATCTCGGGGCCACTCATCGCTCTAGTTATGTCGCTATTGCTCTATTTAGGTAAAACATTTGGTATGTCTTCTAACCTTAGAACCATGTGTTCTATGATGGGAGCCGGAAAAGCGGCAAACTTCTTTAAATTTAACTGGAAGGAACAAAAATGGAATTTAATTGTAGTGCTTGGCGCTGTCATAGGTGGTTTTATAGCCACACAATACCTCTCTGATTCTAGTACGACCGACCTTAATCCAAAAACGGTCGCAGAACTTCAACATATGGGATTTAAAAACTCTGGAATTGAGCTAGTTCCAGATGAAATATACAGTTTAGAGGCCTTTACAACTCCAAAAGGACTGCTTCTGCTAATTATAGGAGGTTTTTTAGTGGGTTTTGGTACTCGTTATGCGGGAGGATGTACCTCTGGGCATGCTATTACAGGACTTAGCAGCTTACAAAAACCGTCATTAATCGCTGTAATTGGTTTTTTTGTTGGAGGATTAATCATGACTAATTTTATTTTACCCTTAATCTTTTAACATATGAAATATTTAAAGTTTTTACTGGTTGGTATCTTTTTCGGAATTGTTCTGGTTAAATCTGAAGCCGTTTCATGGTATCGAATTTACGAGATGTTTCGTTTTCAATCCTTTCATATGTATGGCATTATAGGAACAGCTATCGCTTGCGGTATATTATTCCTTCAAATGTCTAAAAAGGGTATTATTAAAAACATTCGAGGGGCCAATATTTTAGTTCCCGAAAAAGAAAAAGGCTTTTCAAGATATATTATTGGTGGTGTTCTATTTGGGTTTGGTTGGGCACTTATCGGGGCTTGTCCCGGGCCTATGTATATCCTTTTAGGCACAGGAGTGTATAGTATGATTATTGTAATTGCTGCAGCACTTTTGGGAACATTTATTTACGGGATTTTAAAAGATAAACTTCCTCATTAATGGATACAACTCTGGTCTTAGGATACATTGGAGCGTTAATTGTAGGGCTGGTTTTGGGGCTCATAGGTGGCGGTGGTTCCATTCTTACCGTTCCTTTACTGGTATACCTTTTGGGGTATAATCCCGTTGTGGCAACTGCTTATTCTCTTTTCGTGGTTGGTACATCCTCACTGGTAGGCACCTATCAAAAACATAAAAAAGGCTATGTAGACTTTAAAACTGGTTTGGCATTTTCGTTTCCATCGTTTGTAGCTGTTTATTTATCCAGACGCTATCTGGTACCTGGTATACCCGATACGATTATAGACTTTGGTGATTATATGCTTACTAAAAACATGGGAATCATGATATTTTTTGCTTTTATCATGATATTCGCTTCGTTTTCAATGATTAAAAAACAAAAAAAGAATGGTACACACTTACCCTCTCACCCCTATTATAAAACATTTGTTCAGGGATTAATAATTGGAACTATAACTGGCATTATTGGCGCCGGTGGTGGATTTTTATACGTTCCTGCTCTAGTGGTATGGGCGAATATTCCAATGAAACGTGCCGTAGGAACCTCTTTAATTATTGTAACTATTAACTCTTTGATAGGCTTTATGGGCGATGTTCAAACTTTAGACATAGAATGGGGTTTTCTTCTCTCTTTTACAATAATTTCTATTGCTGGTATTATTTTGGGTGTGTTCCTGTCGAAATTTATAAGTGCCAAGAGATTAAAAAAGAGTTTTGGTTTTTTTATACTCTTTATGGCCGTTTACATTATTTATAAAGAAAGTGCAATGTGACAATAGTCACAAACTAAACCATTTTGGTTTTGTAATTTTATAATGTCTTAATAAAAAAGCCTCTACAAATAAAAGACCAAGAATTAATCATGAAAATAGAACAAATATATACTGGATGTCTCGCCCAGGGAGCTTATTATATAGAATCTAATGGAGAAGTTGCTATTATCGATCCATTACGTGAAACACAGCAATATGTCGATAAAGCAAATAAAGAAGACGCAAAAATCAAATATATTTTTGAAACTCACTTCCATGCCGATTTTGTTTCTGGACATGTAGATTTAGCAAAGAAAACCGGAGCTATTATTGTTTTTGGTCCCGAAGCCGAAACCGGGTATGATGCTCACATTGCAGCAGATCAGGAAACGTTTAAAATTGGAGCTATTACTATTAAAGTGTTGCATACACCTGGGCATACTTTGGAATCGTCAACATTTCTTCTAATTGATGAAAACGGAGAAAATCATGCTATTTTTAGTGGAGACACGTTGTTTTTAGGGGATGTTGGGCGTCCGGACTTAGCAATTAAATCTAACCTGACTAAAGAAGACCTGGCAGGAATGTTATACGATTCTTTGCGTAATAAGATCATGCCTCTTGCAGATAATATTATCGTATACCCCGCCCATGGCGCCGGTTCTGCCTGCGGAAAAAATTTAAGCAAGGATACCGTTGGGCTTTTGGGAGAACAGAAAAAAACTAATTACGCATTAAGAGCAGATATGACCAAAGAGGAGTTTGTGGAAGAAGTTTTGGACGGTATCCCACCACCACCACAGTACTTTGCTAAAAATGCAATGATGAATAAATCGGGATACGATAATTTTGAATCGGTGTTAAAGCGAGGTAATACTGGATTAACCGCCGAAGATTTTGAAGCCATTGCCAATCAGGAAGGGGCTTTGGTTCTCGATGTGAGGCCTCAGGAAGAATTTGTAAAAGAACATATTCCTAACTCCATATTTATTGGTATTAACGGTGGTTTCGCTCCCTGGGTAGGTGCTTTAATTACAGATTTAAAGCAGCCTATTTTGTTAGTTACTCCAGAAGGAAGAGAAGAAGAAACCGTAACCAGACTATCTCGTGTTGGTTACGATAATACTTTAGGGTATCTAAAAGGCGGTATTCATGCCTGGAAAAGCGCCGGTAAAGACATTGAAACTATAGAGTCTATCTCTGCAGAAGTGTTTTCTAACCGCTTTAAAAACGACTCTGTTAGTACCCTGGATGTTAGAAAAGACGGAGAGTATAAATCGGAGCATCTGGATAGTGATACCGTACGGCATTTCGCTCTGGACTTTATTAATGACAATATGAGTGCTCTTGATAAAACAAAAACGTACCACGTACATTGTGCCGGAGGGTATCGTTCTGTTATTGCCGCATCCATCCTAAAAGCCAGGGGATTTAATGTTATAGATATTGCCGGAGGATTTGCAGCTATTAAGAAAACAGATTTACCTATAACCAATTTCATCTGTCCCTCAACACTTTAAAATGAACGTGATTTTAGAGATACAAAACTTAAAATGTGGAGGTTGCGCAAATACCATCATTAAGAAATTATTGGAGATAAAGCCCCTCAACAATATAGATATTGATAATGAAACTAATTCGGTGTCTTTTTCTTATGATAATAACGAAACTCTTCTGGAAGTCAAACGAGTATTACATAAAATTGGGTATCCCGTTGCAGGAGAAAAAAACGCCGTAACAACCAAAGCAAAATCTTTTGTTAGTTGTGCTATTGGTAGGATGAATGGTTGAGAATATTAAATATCTTAATTAAAAAAAGATTTTTTCCGGTTCTGAGTAATGTTGAAAGGTTCAACCTGAATGTGACTTGGAATATTAATTTCTAGATAAATTCGATTACAACCTAATCAAACTCATGCTCTATTAAACAATCTCGGCGCTTAAACCCGCCTCTAGCAATATGGTACAACGTGGTTTTAAATCGTCATACTTACCAGTTTTAACAGTACATTTTCCTTTGTAATGTACTATTAAAGAACACTGCTCTGCCTGCTCTGAAGTATGGTCACACGCATGAATAAGAGTTTCTATCACGTGATCGAACGTATTAACATCATCATTATATAATACAATTTCATTTAGACCTATTACCTCTTCTTCAAGTAATAATTCTTCTGAGGCTTTTTCTTTATTACCCATCTCTCAATTTTTATACTAAAATAATTTATTTTTCTCAAACAAAAGAAAAGGACATCCAAAAAGATGTCCCTTCTAAATATAAATTTCTTTTTATTAAGAATATTAGTACATATACTGCAATCCAATAATATCATCGGTATCAAACTCGCCATCTACCCCTAAATTAAAACATGCTACCATAATTGAATTCGGGTTATAACCAGCAGATGTTCCCGGAATGGCATTGGCACCGATGCTTCCAACGCCTTCATTTACATTTTGACCACAACTTTGTCTGGTTTGCCAATCTGTATGTCTAAATCCAACCGAATGTCCAATTTCATGTGTAATAACATGCTCTATAACATTGGTATTAAAATTGCTTAGACCATATATCTGTACAAACTTATGCGGATTACCATTTACTGGAAATCCAGCAGAACCACCAGTTCCGTTAACATTTGGATTATTATAAACAACCATATCTTTATTTTGATAGTTTGTACCAAACGTTAATGTAAAAGAAATTGAAACACCATTTAATTGATTAAAATTATTTACCGCCCATTGTAAGGCTGTTTGCTCCTTTTGTGTTAAACCTTGTCCACCACCACCAGTAAAGCCAATGATAGAAATATTTTTGCCCTGAGACACTAAATTATTGGTATGATAGTTACGATCCTCAAGACCACCACCCATGTCCAGATTCATAATCTGTTCTACAGATAGCATAATGTCTTCCTCTACCTGTACCATTGGCGTAGTAGAACCATCCGGTAATAAAAAATCGACAACTTTTACGTTATTGGTATTTAGATAAAAATCTGACAGCTTTTTCAGCATGGCCTTTGTTATTTTTATTTTATCCTTTGTGGGACCTTCTGCTTTAATTTCCGGTTCAATTTGAGAATTATCTTCAGGAGTAACCTCTTCTTTTTGGCACGATTGAAATAAAAATGTGGGTAATAGAATGATTAATAAAAGTATTTTAAATTTTTTCATGATTTAAGGTTTTTAATGATTAAACTAAAGTTTTCGAAAACTAATGATACAAGCCCGATTACTCCAGTCTTCCTTATAGGACACTGAAAACATGCGCTTTAAAATAAATTTATTTCTATATTAAAGGTAACTATTTAAAACAGAATATTTATGTGGTTTTTCCGTATTTAATAACGTTTTATCACAAAAAACAGATATTCATTGAAGATGTTTTAAGAAAATTACAGTTTTTCAAGCTTTAATGCAACTCAGTTGCTTTTTTTCTAATTGGTGTTAGGTTCAAGATTATTTCTTTTAAAAGCCCAATAAGCGCTCCTATAACGGGAATGATTGAAAACAAAAAGTCAAGATGAGCTCTATGTAATTGATAAAGGGTTCAACCTTAAATAAGTTAAACCCTTATTTTTATGGTTTACTAAAAAGTAAGAACCATAATTACTCTTTAACAAATATTGAAGTTTGACTTCCAGCAACAACCCAATAAACCCCCGATTGTAAACGACTAACATTAATACTCATTTCATTTTTCGGACTTTCCGTGCTACTACTTTCCATAATGACCTGTCCTAAAGAATTCAAAACCTTTATTGAACTTACCAGATTATTAAAACCAGAAATTCGCATTAATCCTTTAGTTGGATTAGGATAAATCTTCAATTTTTCCAAAGAAGCTCCATCTCTAATTGCTAATTTATTTTTATTTGCTTTAGCTGTATTCACCCGTGTAATAATCCACTGTTGATTACCACTATTGTTATTTGAAGACCCCATCTGTACGTTTTGTGCGTTGGCTCCTCCTCCAAGGCCGTCTATTGATACATTAGAGGCATTTCGTTTCTCTAGCCGAAACCGGTTATTTCCTAAAGATACTTTTCTAAAATGTTGATTCTGGTTCCCATTATTACAGGTCCATAAATGTATATTCTGACCATTCGACCCGCCATTATTACCGTCTATACAGAAATTAGTATTTCGCTTTTTGTAGGAATAAAAACCATTACCTCGATTAATTTCCTCCCATTGTTGGTTCACATTATTTTGATTGTACGCCCATAGGTGTACATTCTGGCCATTAGTGCCTCCATTACCTCCATCTATTGCAAAATTGGAAGCGTTTCCTTTTCTAATAGTTACAAAATTTGAACTACTATTATTACATTGTGAATCTGGAATTTTATCAGTAATAGAATTCAAAATTACTTTTGGCTGATATCTAAAACCTGAAAAACCAACTTGTCCAAATTCTACTTTATAGAATCCATCTCCATCACCTTGATCATAAATTACTGGTGCAATGGATACCGCGTCATAGTACCAACCATTAGAAACTTCCCAGTTGATTGGTCTGCGTTTTTCTACATTTTTCAATTCACAAGGTAAATATAGAAAGTGATCTGACCTAACTTGAGCATTAGTACCATATTCAGCCAAAATTCCTGTCACCCTGGAATCGTTAGCATAACGACCTCTACCATCTCCATAAGGTCCAAACCCTCTTTCAATCCTAACACCAAAGGAACAACCAACAGACTTAACGCCATGAACATTAATTGTACCTCCAATTGATGAGTGTGGTGATAACATTACCGCACTATTGCCATTCGTACACGTTATATTTCGTCCAACAATATCTTTTGCTCCTGTTAGTTCGCGATCCGCAGGTTCTAAGCGAAGACAAATCCCTCCTGTACTCTGAATATTTTTAAATAGAATTTTACTACCTAACCCTATTTGCACCAGCCCATATCCAAATTCTGCATCTATAACATCCAAATTTTTCAGGATCCCACCTTCAGGATAACCACCATTATGACCTCGACCAAATACAAAACAAGCTTGTTGTGTATAGTTTTCTATAACATGCACATTATCAATAAGGAAGTTTTTTACATTTTCAACCTTTGCCACAATACAAATTTCCGAAAATTCTGCATCACTTACATCTATGGTAAATCTTCCTCCATCTCCTCGAATACTAACATTTTGCACCGTTTCTCTATTACCTATCCAGAATATTGCTCCCCAAGGGTTGTCATTAGGAGGCAATTTTACTACTGCATTTTTATGAAATACGAGATGTACGTTACTTTTTAAATGTACAAACTTAAGGTGATAAGTACCTGCAGGAAAATAGATTTTCCCACCATTAGGTCTACTACTTACATCATTAATAGCTGTAGTAAGTACTTGACTGTCATCTTGGCCATCATTTATTATGGCTCCGTAATCGGTAATAATATTTCTATTAACACCGTTATTAAATGTTTCTGTGTAAAACCTACTTTCGGCGTCTACTTGAGCTAAAGAGGCTTGAGTAAAAAGTATTGATAAGACAAATACTTTAAAATGAATAAATTTCAGTTTAGTCATGATAAATCGTTTAATTTAGTTTAAAATAGTTTTAGATTATTTCTTTAATTTGGAATGCGTAGACACTTTTTAGCTTCCAAAAAACATACCTCTACTTGTAAAGTCTTAGCTAAATCACAAAAAAGTAATAAGCTTTTAGAGATAATTATATAATCAACAATAAATGACTCAGGGTAAACCCATTAGTCCGTTTAAAATGCACTACGGGTCTCTATACTAAAGATAACTATTCAAAATAGAATATTTGTGTGGTTTTTCCACATTTAATATCAATTCGATATTAAAAACACTTATTTGTTAACGATTTAATAAAATTTTATTGAAATTTTCAAATTTTATCAAACTTTAAAGCAACCCAATTGTTTCTTTCGAGTTGTTGTTGAAGTTCAAGATTATTTCTTTCGCATGCTTCTGTTATAAGAGGAATATCGTCATTATAAAAACCGCTTAAAAATAACGTCCCCTTCCCGGTTAAACAGGATGCGTAAGTTTGCATATCCTGCAATAAAATATTTCGGTTAATATTAGCAATAATAATATCGTACTTTTTATCTTTTAATAATGAAGCATCTCCTTCATAAACCGAAATGTATTCGCAGTTATTACGCTCTATATTTTCCAGGCTGTTTATATAACACCAATTATCAATATCTATGGCATCAATGGTTGTAGCTCCTTTAAACTCTGCTAAAATCGCCAATACCGCAGTACCACAGCCCATGTCTAAAACAGATTCACCTGTGAAATCATGGCTTAAAATATGCTGAATCATCATATGGGTGGTTTCATGGTGGCCTGTACCGAAACTCATTTTTGGTTCAATTACTATATCATATTGGGTATTAGGTTTATCATGAAATGGTGCCCGAACCGAACAAACATTATCAACCACAATGGGATTAAAGTTTTTTTCCCATTCCTCATTCCAATTGGTTTGTTCAATTTCGTTAAATGTATAACTAATTTCAAATGCTTTAGAGTTCAGAATGTCAACTTCCTCTATCATCTCGGGATTAAAATCTTCTTTTTGAATGTATGCTGTGACGCCAACTTCAGTTTCAACAAAACTCTCAAAACCCAAATATCCTAATTCTGCAATAAGTATTTCTACTCCCGGTTGTATGGGTTCTACTCTAAAATCGTAGCCCAGATAAATAATGTTTGACATAGTTAATTGTTTCAGCAGCAAAGATAGAGGTAAATACTATAATACTTATTCTGATTTAACAACTGTTTTTCAATATCATTTTGAATGGTTCGAACATTATTTTCGATCATAAAAAGAAACCCGGAAATTTTCTCAAAATTTGTCCTTGCTATGGCACGGCATATCTCAACCCCAAAAAGACTCCAAAATCTTCTGCATTGCGTCCTTGTAAAATGTCATCAAAATTTTTAAGATTCAATACAAGGTCTTCCCTAACTGCTAATTCGAGAGTTAACGCATTTTGATTCTTAAAAATCAAATCGTAATTCATGCCTATTTCAAAGTATTCGTTGCCCTTGGTGGCCGCTCTGTAGGCTAGTCTATTCAATTTTTCTCCATAGGCCTGATAAAACTGTGATTTTAATCTTGACGTTATTCGGTTTAAAGTCAGGTAAAGGGATGCTTTATTTTTACTATTGAGTTTATGAAGATTAATTCCTAAAAGACCACCAAACCTTCCACTAAACATGCTTTCGTGATTCGCATGATTATTACTGTATGACTCATTATGATAATACATACTGCCATGTAAAGCGGACGTGATACTAACTTTTTTAGTTATGCGTTTTGTAGATAGAACGTTTAATGAGAAACCTGCTTCTAAATTGTTGAAATTGATAGCTTCTAATGGTAGTTTCATAAAATGCTGGTATTGATATTTACAACGTTTCGTGCAGTTTTTTTCAGTTTTAAATAATAATTACAGCCTAGAACTAATGGAGTAGATAAAACACTGTTATTTTCTGAAGTACGCAATTGGCCTTCTTCATTAATAGTCTTATTTATAAACCGATCATACCCCATAGATTTTCTTTCATAAATGTCCTTTTTACCAAACAGGGAATGTACGTTTTCAATAAATTTATCTCTTACCAGCCAACTCAAAGGATTATATAACCCCTTCTCACTGGAAGAGTTAACCCCAATCTCTACAAAGCCTTCTAACATGGTATTAAGCGGATAACTTATATGTACTATGTTTTTCTCGAAAATGGCATCGTAGGCCACACTTAATATTCCTCCACTTTTAGAAACTAGTGCTGTATTATGTACCAATGCATTTCCCGAATTACTTTTTACGGAACATGATAAAACTGGTTTTATTCTTGTATTTAACCCGGTTTGGATTTGATTTATGATAAAAGGGGTAACAGACTCACTACCAAGATAAGATGTATGTGGAAATTCCAGAGTATGAAGCTGAATATAAAACCTGGTTTGACCAGACTGAGAAAATAGCTTTGATATGGATAAAAGAATAAGTGTTAACAAAGCGTACTTCATAGTAAACATAGGGTTTTTCAATCCTAGTCCAACACAAAAAGTATACCTAATGAGACCCCACTAAGTTAAGAAATAAGAAAATTCCCTTAAAATAGTTGGTTTTAATGACAACACCCTTATAAACGTTGTCTATAAGGGTGTTTTATATGAATTCTTAAGAGCATCGTCTCCAAAGTGAACGGTTCCTAAAAACACGATCTAAATATCTTAGGCTGTACCCTGCCAATTGATTCTTTTAAAAAGCGTTTACAATCGCAAAAAAGTCGTCTGCTTTAAGGGCCGCACCACCAATCAATCCACCATCAACGTCTGGCTTCGAGAAAATCTCTTGTGCATTGGCTGGCTTAACACTACCTCCGTAGAGAATAGTCATATCGTTCGCCACATCATCGCCATATGTTCCTGCTAAGGTTTTTCTAATAAAGGCGTGCATATCCTGAGCCTGTTCAGGTGTTGCTGTTTCTCCTGTACCAATGGCCCATACTGGTTCGTAAGCCAATACAATGTTCTTAAAGGCTTCTCCTTCTAAATGAAATAAAGCATTTTTTAACTGAGCTTCCACAATAGCATCCTGGTTTCCAGATTTTCTATCGGCCAATTCCTCGCCAAAACAAAAAATAACGCGTAGGTCGTTTGCCAATGCTGCATCTACCTTTTTTGCCAGTAAGTCATCGGTCTCATTAAAATACTCACGACGCTCACTATGCCCTAAAATTACAGTTTTTACACCTATACTTTTTAGCATGCTTGCACTAACCTCACCTGTGTAAGCACCATTTTCAGCAAAATGCATGTTTTGAGCGATCACTTCAATGGTCGTTCCATGTAATGCCTGGGAAGCATGATATAGGTTGGTAAACGTTGGTGCTACCATAACCTCGGCATTAGACGCTTGCGATTTACTTTTTAACGCATCGATTAATGCTTCTGTTTGCGATAAATTATTATTCATCTTCCAGTTTCCAGCTACAATTTGTTTTCTCATTTTCATCTTAACCTTTAAACAAAGGACTTTGTTAATTATTTATAAATTTTCTTTAATTCTTATATCGTCTGCCTTAATGGCGTCAAACACTTTAATACTTCCTTCTCCATCTACCACCATATAACGTGGTATCCAATCTAAATCAATAAAATTGGAAAAAACAGCATCCCATCCAGAGGGCATAAAGTAATGCATCCCGTTAATATCATATTTTTCGATGCCTCGTTTCCATGCCTTTTGTGTCTTATCCATAGATAAAAACATATAGGTAACATCTTTATGCGTGTCCTGTAATGTTTTAACTTTTGGCAAGCCTTTTAGACAGTCTTTACACCAGGAAGCCCATACGTCAATGAGTAAAGTTTCTCCTTTATGTGCATCGAGAATATCCTTAAAACTAATGGATTTGCCTTCTAAGGCTATAAACGTATCGTTTAAAGCTGCTTCGGAAAACTTAACGGGATCCTTTGTGTTACAACCCAAAAAGCTGATTAACACTATAATTAGATAATTTATTCTTTTCATATATCAATTATTGCAGCTTTACTTTAGGGTCTAACCATACATAGATTAAGTCTACAAAAATATTAATAATTATGAAGAGTAAAGCTATAATTAACACCGAACCCATAATCACAGGTAGATCCAATGTATTTAAAGCGTTTACGATCTCTTTTCCCAGTCCGTTCCAACCAAAAATGTACTCTACAAATACCGCACCTGCCAGCATGGATGCAAACCAGCCAGATATCGCTGTAACCACAGGGTTTAAGGCGTTCTTCACAGCATGCCTTCTTATAATTTGAAATTCACTTAAGCCTTTTGCTCTGGCCGTGCGAATATAGTCCTGATTAAAAACTTCTAATAGCGAATTCCTCATAAGTTGTATAACCACTGCCAATGGACGAATTCCCAATACAATAGCTGGAAGAATAAGGTTTTTCCATTTTATATGCATAGCTTCTCCAAAATCATCCAATTCGTATAAACTTCCGGTCATTTCCAAATTAGTATACTCATGAAGTATATACCCAAAAAACCAGGCAAACAAAATAGCGCTAAAAAAGGACGGGATACTCATACCCAGGGTGCTAAAAATTTGAATGAATTTATCTAACCATCGATCTTTATAAAGTGCAGATAAGACCCCAAATAGGACGCCTAGAATCATTGCTATTATGATAGCTGTTACCGCTAATACAAATGTATTAGGTAAGGTTTCTCCCAATACCTGAGTTACCTTTTTGCCTTGTTTTGTAAAAGACTCTCGTAAATAGGGCCATTTTAGAACGGTGGTGGTACTTCCTATAGTAAATAACTTCACTGCACTGTACTTGCCTTCTCTTAAAAAGGAGTAATCATCTGTGTTATTGGAATGAAATGAAACAGGAGATACATCGTTTAGGTAGTAGAAATATTGTGTACTTATAGGTTTATCAAATCCGTATTTCTGTTTAATAGTAGTCAATTGTTCACTGTCTTCATTCTGCCCTAGCATCATTTGTGCAGGGTCTCCGGGAAGCACATTAAATAAAAAGAAAATGACGGTTACTACTCCGAATAATGTGAGTAATGCATAGGTTGTTTTATTTAGAATATAACTTATCAGGTGTTACGTTTTATTAATTATTAATTATTAATATTTTCTATTCGAGACCTCACATCATGTCAACTGTATACAGTAACTACGATCTACTGCTGCTAATCTGCACGACTATTGGTCATTGTAACCAAACATTAACGATTCTCCTTCGGCCTTAAAGTCACCTCAATAATACTATCAAAAATAATATCATGTTGCTCCTTTAACTCCTTTAGTCGCAGTGAATCTTCAACAATATCAATACGTTCTATGTCATCTTCATCCAATGCATCCACAGCATCTTCTGTAGCCAATTCTCCATCAATAAAATAGGCAATGGTCTCTTCTTCTGCCTCTACAGGTTTCGGTTTTCTTTCAACCTTAGGTAGCTCTAAATCATCAATGTCATTCCAATGTACTTTTTGCTTAATGGTTCCCCGATCTAACTCTATAATTCCCGGATTAGAACGCACAACCGTTTTCAAAGCTTTTTCATCACACAGATAAAATTTAAAATCAATGTTGTAAGCTTCTTTTATACGTTGCTTGGCCTCTTCTCCTGAAGCCGTTAAACCTATTATTCTGTAACCATTTTTCACAGCATTGTCCTGCAAACTCTTTAACTTTAAAGCTCCGTTTCTTTCAATTTTATCCAGGCTATAAGATATAACTATTATAAGATTATCTTCCTCTAAAAACTGTGTTGTTAAATCTTCATCCTCACTTTCAATAGAAAAATCATAGATAGGTGGCTGATATCCTTCTTGAATAACCTTAGTATCTACGCTAACAAAATCACCTTCCACTGATGGATAGCTTCCCTGCGTTACAACGATTTTGTCTTCCCCTTTTACATTAAACTTCCAGCTATATTCTACAACCGCTTTCTCAGCATCTTCGGGAATGCTCATCCCTTCAGATATATTTGCCCCTATTTTGTACGCTCTAAAATCTTTTACTGGTAAATGTTCCAGAACGTGATACCCAAGCCATAGGCTAAACACAAAACCTAATAAAGCTATTACAGTAGTTAGTAACTTATTAAATATGGGGGTTATATATTTCAACCCGAAGAATAAAATCAAAATAAAGAACAGCAAAATTAAATCCTTTATAAAACTCTCCCAAGGGGTTAGTTTCAGGGCATCACCAAAGCAACCACAATCCTTTACTTTATCGAAATAGGCCGAATAAAAGGTTAAGAAAGTAAAGAATACGATCATCACCAATAAGCTCCAAATTGTGAATTTCGGCTTATATCCTATGAGCAAAAAGACTCCTAAAACCACCTCAAAAACCACCACCAAAATAGACACCATTAATGCATAGGGTTCTAAAAATGTAAGGTTTAACACGTCTGCGCTAAAATATTCCTGTAGCTTATATGAAAAGCCCAGGGGGTCGTTTAGTTTTATTAATCCGGAAATGATGAATAAAACACCGACAAATATTCGGGATATGCTTACTATAATCTTCATATGCTTTTGTCATTCCCGCCATTGATACACACTCAAGGTAAATGGCAACGGGAGTCTTATTAATTGAAATTTATTTTTTATTAATAGTGATTCACTTCGACTACGCTCAGTGACCACGCTTTGACTTTAGTTTACCTTGAGCAAAGTCGAAAGGCTCAGTGATCTAATTACCTCGCATTCAAATGAATCAATGCAAAAACGGCATAATTAATCATATCCTGATAATTAGCATCAATTCCTTCACTAACCAACGTTTTACCTAAATTATCTTCAATCTGCTTAACGCGTAATAGTTTTTGCAAAATTAAATCTGTCAAACTACTTACTCGCATATCGCGCCATGCCTCACCATAATCATGGTTCTTATCTTGCATGAGCTGTTTTGTAATCCCTACCTGTTCTTGATACAGTGCTGTTGCTTCCTCGGTAGATAGGTCTGGTTGTTCTACAACGCCCTTTTCTAACTGAATTAAAGCCATGATACAGTAATTTATAATACCGATAAACTCACTCTCCTCTCCTTCATCCACTTTTCGCTCATCATTCTCCTGAAGTCCCCTAATGCGCTGAGCCTTAATAAAAATTTGATCCGTAAGTGAGGGTAAACGTAATATGCGCCATGCACTTCCATAATCCGACATTTTCTTTATAAATAAACTTTTACACGTATCGATAACGGCGTCATATTGTTTTGAAGTATCTTGCATGAATTAAAATGTATTTTGCGTAAATTTCGCATAAAAAAGTTTAACCGTCAAAGTTTAAGGTTTAAAGTTTTAAACTTAGTACGAACACCATACAAAAGGTTATAAATGACAATTAATTGTAAAGGTAAACTCATTGATTTAACGACTCCAAAAGTCATGGGGGTTTTAAATATTACTCCGGATTCTTTTTATGATGGCGGACATCACAAAAATGAATCTGATATTTTAAAACGTACAGCGTTGATGCTAAATGAAGGTGCGACATTTATAGATGTCGGGGCATATAGTTCACGGCCTAATGCCGATCATGTTAGTGAAGAAGAAGAGTTAAAAAGAATACTCCCCATAGTTGATATAATCTTAAAAGAGTTCCCCGAAACGCTACTTTCCATCGATACATTTAGAAGCGAAGTTGCTAAACAGTGTGTTGAAAAAGGAGCCGCCTTAATCAATGATATTTCGGCTGGTAAATTAGATAGTCAAATGTTACAAACGATCTCTAATTTAAGGGTTCCATATATTATGATGCATATGAGAGGAACTCCTCAAACCATGCAGCAAAACACAAATTATGACGACCTGATCAAAGACATCCTCTTCTACTTTTCTCAACGTATTGCGGAAGCCAAACGGCTAGGTATAGCAGATATTATTGTGGATCCCGGGTTTGGTTTTGCCAAAACTCTAGAACAGAATTATGAATTACTAAATAAACTGGAACTCTTTAGAATGATTAAAAAACCGCTCTTGGTTGGTGTTTCTCGAAAATCTATGATTTATAAAAATTTAGGAATAACTCCCGAAACATCCCTAAATGGTACCAGTGTTTTAAATACTGTTGCTTTACAAAAAAATGCTTCTATCTTAAGAGTTCACGACGTCAGGGAAGCTATGGAATGTATTACATTGGTTACATCCTTAAACCCATAACATGAAGCAACTTTTAGCTCTTGGTTTATTTGTTTTTATGCTTTCCTGTGAACAGAAAAAAGTGATTCACCTTCCAGAAATTAGTCATTCCAAAATCACTGAAATACACGATGTATCCCCGGCTTATTTGTTCTACGATGAGACGAAGCCAGACCGTGTTGAATTAAACAGAAAGAACCTTATTAGCACCACCAATTGGTTGGTAAATATTGACAAACGTTTAACATTGAAACAGGTGATTCCTCACATAACATTTTTACAGGATAAAAAAGCCAATAGTGCTCATAAAAATAAGCAGGCTAAGAACTATTTTACCTGCCATGATATAAGCCGGAGTAATTTAGGGTTTATCGATTTTACCAGTATAATTTATAAAGAAAAGAAGATCGTGAATGTACTTGCCGATATGGCTTCAAAACCCACAAACGAGCTTGTTGTTCATTTTATATCTCCAGATGACATTAAGATTAATTCGTTCTTTGAAGAACCTCATGTAACACATTCTAGCAGCTCTAAACTGAATCAGAATATATTGGCATTACTAAATAAAAACAGTAGGGTGACTATGAATTTATGCTTTTACGAAAATCTAAGTTTTGAAGATTATATTGCCTTTAAATCCGAGTTATCGAAACTAACAAAAGACGCTTTATCGATATCCCAAAAAGAGTTTATTTCTAATTAATCATATTTTATTAAATTTACCAAAACCATCTTTACTTGGAAATATTCAAAGACATCTTAAAATTCTCAGTCGGTGATATTATAGACGTTATTCTTGTGGCCCTTCTTCTATACTACGTTTACAAGCTTGTAAAGGGTACTGTAGCTATCAATATTTTTCTTGGAATCATCATTATATATTTGGTTTGGAAACTCACCGATTTTCTCAACATGGAGCTTCTTACAGGAATATTCGGGGGCTTTATGAAGGTAGGGATTATTGCCCTAATTGTAGTGTTTCAGCCCGAAATTAGGAAGTTTTTACTTATGGTGGGGTCTGCCAATTTTAATAGAAGGCGCAAGTTTTTAAAGCAGCTTAAGTTTTTAAAAACAGAAACCAAAGACGAAACCGATATCAACGCTATTATTTCTGCCTGTAACAAAATGTCAATGTCTAAAACAGGGGTACTCATTGTTTTTGAAAGAAATAACAGCCTAGATTTTTTATTAGAATCTGGAGATGAGATGAATATTACAGTAACACAGCCTATTATTGAAAGTATCTTTTTTAAAAATAGTCCATTACACGATGGCGCCATAATTGTTAATAATAATATTGTAAAGGCTACTCGGGTCATTCTTCCTGTAAACAATGAAAAAAACATTCCTCAACGTTTCGGACTACGTCACAGAGCAGCCATTGGAGTAACCGAGAAAACCGATGCTCTTGCTTTGGTGGTTAGTGAAGAAACCGGACTCTTATCTTATTTTAAAGATGGGCGATTTGTGTCTTTTGAAGATACAAACCAACTTAATTCAATAATAAAAGAAGACCTGTCGTAATGCGCTGCAAGAATTGTAAAAATGAGCTTTCCTCTGAATCTAATTTTTGCAACACTTGCGGAGCGAAAGTTATTAGAAACAGACTTACTCTTAAAAATCTGTTCATCCATTTTTATGAAGAGTATTTTGACTACGACAATAAGTTACTTCAAACCCTTATAACACTTTTCACACACCCTGAGCTTGTTATATCCAGCTATATTAATGGCACCCGAAAAAAATACGTGAATGTAGTGAGCTATTTTGTTATCGCGCTAACAGTTACAGGATTCCAGGCATTTATTATGAATAAATTCTTTCCGGAGTTAATGAATATGGATTTTCTTGCTCAAAATGGTATGAAGGATATTCAACAGCAGAATTTTGACTTTGTCCAGGAATATCAATCTGTTATTTATATGCTTATTGTTCCTGGTTACGCCCTGGCTTCTAAACTTATTTTCTTTAATTATAAACAGTATAATTACACAGAACATCTGGTAGCCAATATGTACCTGGCAGCACATGTTTCATTTTTCACATCTCTAATAGCTCTTATTATGGGGGTTTTCGGAATGAACTTCGGGGTCATTAGTTTTATTTTAATACCTATTCAAATTTTGTATTTTGCTTATTCGTTCAAACGCTTATTTGGTTTAAGCCTAAAGAGCATTCTTCTAAAAACACTTTTATCTTTAGTCCTTTTAGGCGCTTTATTTATCGCATTTGGTATTTTAATGGGTATTATTATGTATTACAATGGTACCATGGATCAAGTCATTGAAGCCCAAAGAGCCACCATTGAAGCTGCTAAAAAAGCCCAATAACAAACTAAATAACCTCTTCCTGTAAAAACTGAACCTCGTAAAGGTTCTTATAATATCCGTTTTCCTTTTTAAGCAGTTCTTTGTGAGTCCCTTGTTCAACAATATTACCAGATTCCATAACAATAATTTTGTCAGCCTTTTTCACAGTAGCCAATCTATGGGCAATAACAATAGATGTTCTTCCTTTGGTTATTTCATCCGTAGCATTCTGAATAAGTTGTTCGGAATACGAATCGACAGACGATGTAGCTTCATCCAGAACAAGTATACTTGGGTTCGTTACATAAGCCCTTAAAAACGATATAAGCTGTCGTTGCCCAGAAGATAACATCACTCCTCGTTCTTTTACATTATAATGATATCCATTTGGCAAGCTCATAATAAAATCATGAATACCAATATCTTTGGCAGCCTGATGTACTTGTTCTTCAGAAATATCTGGATTATTTAAAGTAATATTACTTAAAATAGTATCTGCAAATAAGAATACATCCTGTAACACTACAGCTATTTGGGTTCTAAGAGATGCTAATGTCACTTCTCTAATATCGGTATCATCAACATAAATACTGCCGTCTTTAATTTCATAAAAACGATTCAATAAATTAATAATGGTTGACTTCCCTGCCCCTGTAGCTCCAACGATAGCGACGGTTTCTCCAGCTTTTACTTCAAACGAAATACCTTTTAAAACATCTTCGTTTTCCACATAATTAAAAAAGACACTATCAAACTTAATATCACCTTTAAAATGTTCTGCCACATATGTACCGTGGTCATCGATTTGAGAGGTCGTATCGATAACTTTAAACACCCTGTTAGCGGCTACCATTCCCATTTGTAAGGTATTGAATTTATCTGCTATTTGACGCAATGGTCTAAACATCATAGGGATATACATAATAAATGCTACCAGAACTCCTTTAGAGACATTACCTTCTAGCACCACATTTAATCCACCATACCAGGCAACTAAACCAATAGTTATAGACGATGATAAATCTGCAATGGGAAAGAAAATGGAATTGTACCAAACTGTTTTTAACCAACCTTTTTTATGTCTGGCATTTATTTTTTTAAAGTTCTCGTACTCCACATCTTCTCGTGTGAAAATCTGTAGAATTTTCATTCCGGTTAAGCGTTCCTGTACAAAAGAGTTCAAATTGGAAACTTCTGTTCGTACTTCTTCAAAAGCTTTTTTCATATACTTCTGAAAAACTCGGGTGGCATACAACAACAAAGGTAACATCATAAAAACGATTAGCCCTAATCGCCAATTGGTATAAACCATGATTCCAAAAACCACAGACATGGTAAGTAAATCCCTAAAGATCATGAATAAGCCTTGACCAAAAATATCTGCAATACGTTCCATATCGGTCACCGCTCGCGTAATGAGCACCCCCACCGACGAGTTATCATAATACTTCATTTTAAATCGCAACAAGTGATCAAACAATTTTACACGAACGTCTACAACCAAACTCTGCCCCAACCAGGCTGCAAAATAAATAAAGGTGAGCTGAAATATGGTTTGCAAAATTAGAATAGCAAACATAATGGTGATGTAGAAAAGAAAATCTTTAGACTTCTCTCCGGTGATACTGTCATCTATTGCAAATTGTGTGATACGAGGTGTTGCCGCACTAAGAACTGCCAATAAAACCACCAAAATGACCAACCCTAAAAAAATGAATTTGTATGGTTTTATATATTGAAACAAACGCTTAAATAAGGTAACGTCAAATATTTTTTCCTGCTTTTTACTCATCTATTTTAATATCGTTAGGATACTCAATTTTTGTTAAATATAGTCCATGCGCCGGAACCGAAAACCCAGCTTCTTCCCTATTTTTAGATTGTATTATCGTGTGCACATCTTCAACCTTAATTTTACCAAGGCCCACATTAACCATCGTGCCTACTATGGCTCGTACCATGTTTCGTAAAAATCGATCTGCTTTTATCTCAAAATGAAGTTCGCTATTTTCAAAAGTCCATTGCGCTTTCATGACGTTACAATAATACGTTTTTACATCGGTATTACGCTTTGAAAAGCATTGAAAATCTTTATAGGTAAATAAAATTTTTGAAGCCTCATTCATTTTATCAATATCCAAACCCTGCCTTATATAATAGCTCGAATCGAATGCGAAGACATTTTTTTTAAGGGCTATTCGATATAAATAAGTTCTACTTGTAGCATTAAAACGTGCATGAGCATCGTCCTTCACCCTAAAAACCTTATAAATGGCCACATCTTTTGGTAAAAAAGAATTTAGTTTGTAAACTAAATTGTCGGTATTAATCAGGTTAGGAGTATCAAAATGAGCAAACATTTGGATAGCATGCACACCAGTATCTGTACGGCCAGCTCCCATTATGGAAACATCTTTCTTCAAAAGCGTGGATAACGCTTTTTCTATGACTTCCTGTACCGATACGTCTTCAGGTTGGTTCTGCCAGCCATGGTATGCCTTACCATTATAAGAAAGTTCTATAAAATACCTCAATATGATTTAATACTTTTGCTAAACAGCAAAGATAGCTAGTTTTGGTATTCCAGCGAACACCCAAATCTTAATTATATATTAAAAGATTTTTAAAATCGATTATGAAAAAAATACTACTGCTTTCAGACACCCATAGTTACATAGATAATGATATTTTAAAATATGTTAAACAAGTTGATGAAGTCTGGCATGCCGGTGACATAGGAGACTTAGAAGTCACAGATACTATTAAAGCCTTAAAGCCCTTACGCGCTGTATATGGGAATATTGATGATACGAAGATAAGAACAGAATTTCCAGAAAATGATCGATTTATGTGTGAAGATGTAGATGTGTGGATAACACATATTGGAGGATATCCCAATGCATATAATATGAGGATTCGTGAGGAAATTAAACAAAATCCACCGAGGCTTTTTATTTGTGGGCACTCACATATCTTAAAAGTAATGCCCGATAAAAAATTACGCCTACTTCATATGAATCCGGGAGCCGTAGGAAAACATGGTTTTCATAAAACCCGAACCATGCTTCGCTTTACTATAGATGGTCGTAAAATTGACAACCTGGAAGTTATTGAGTTTAACAAGCGTTAAAACTTAGGCCTTTAGTACCATTTAGAGCTTAGACTTGGTAAACCATGTCTTCATACATACCTTCATCAAGCTTCAAACTACTAACGCCCAGTTTAAACAAAAAAACCCAAAGTTTTCACTTTGGGTTTCTACGCACTAATACTACTAAGATGTTAGGTTTATCGCAATCGATCTACAGATTTTACAAGATCTTCATCCTTTTTGATGGCTTTATTGGCTAGTGCCAAAAACACGATAGAAACAATAGGAAGAAGCATCCCAATACCTTTCTCTGAAACAGCAGTTTCTCCAGATACACTTAGAGATTGATATACAAAAAATCCTAGTAAAATAAAGTTTAATATGATGTTAAGTCGTCCCAATATAAACTGAGATTTCCTGTTTTTATACATAAATATAGAAGCTAAAGATAATATAGCTGAGCCTAAAAATAAAGTAAGAAACAACACGTTATCTTTCGCAAATACCATAATATCATCGTTTGTTATCCATAAATGGAACACAAAAATTAAGCCTGATGACACACCAGCGGCTAATAGAAGGTATATGGTTTGAATACGCTGTAACATATAATTTTAAAAACTAGACAGCAAAAATAATGGTTTCTTTTAAAAAAATGGCCTTAAAAATTAAAAATAAAGTTGTATTATTGCAGTAATAATTCTCGACAACCTCATTTGCACGTGGTTAATTCTTCAGAATAAGAAATCATTTTCAGAATTACTTAAAGGACTTAATAATAATTCGAAAGTACATAAAAATATATCATATTCAACTAAACATCAATGTTTGAAATTTCACAATTAAAAGAAAAGAAGCTCTCTGACTTACAGGAGATTGCTAAAAAACTGAACGTTCCTAAATATCGTTCACTAAAAAAGTTAGATCTGGTCTACCAAATACTAGATCAACAAGCTGCAGACCCAAAAGCAGTAAAAGCCGTAGTAAGCACTCCCGACCAAGCGGCAACAGAAACAAAAAAAGACATTAAAAAAGAAGTAAAGAAACCAAGACAACGTGTTCAAAGGCCTGCTAAAAAGGCTCCTGCTAAAAAAGTAGAGAAAGCGCCATCAAACGGAATCAAGACAGAAACTCCTGAAAAGGACAAAAGTACTCCTGCCAGCCCAGCTGTTAAACAAACTAAAGAGGAACCAAAGCAGGACAACAACCAGGCTAAACAAAAAAAGCAAAACGAGAATCAACAAAAGCCTCACCCAAAACAAAATAATAACCAACACCAACAGAAAAACCAGAATCAACAACACAAAAACCAAAAGAATGGTCAAGTTGAAGCTGGGAATAAAGACAGTCGAAATCGATACCGTGAACCAGACTTCGAATTTGATGCTATTATTGAAAGTGAAGGTGTTTTAGATATCATGCAGGATGGGTATGGTTTTTTACGTTCTTCGGATTATAATTATCTCTCGTCTCCAGACGATATTTATGTTTCTCAATCCCAAATTAGATTATTTGGATTGAAAACCGGAGATACAGTTCTTGGACATGTAAGACCTCCAAAAGAAGGTGAAAAATATTTCCCATTAATTAAAGTAAATAAGATTAATGGCCAGAATCCAAACGTTGTTAGAGATCGTGTTTCTTTCGAACACCTGACACCATTATTCCCTCAGGAGAAATTCAACATTGCAGAAAAACAAAGTACCATTTCTACAAGAATTATGGATTTGTTTGCACCTATAGGAAAAGGACAACGTGGTATGATTGTGTCTCAACCTAAGACAGGAAAAACCATGTTATTAAAAGATGTTGCCAATGCTATTGCGGCCAATCATCCTGAAGTTTATCAAATGATCTTACTTATTGATGAACGTCCTGAAGAGGTAACAGATATGCAACGTAATGTGCGAGGTGAAGTTATTGCTTCTACATTCGATAAAGAAGCGCATGAACACGTAAAAATTGCCAATATTGTATTAGAAAAAGCCAAAAGGCTTGTTGAATGCGGACATGACGTTGTGATTCTTTTAGATTCAATTACACGTTTGGCAAGAGCTTATAATACAGTTCAACCTGCATCGGGTAAAATATTAAGTGGTGGTGTAGACGCCAACGCATTACATAAACCAAAACGATTCTTTGGTGCTGCCAGAAATATAGAAAATGGTGGTTCTTTAACTATTATTGCAACAGCATTAACCGAAACTGGTTCTAAAATGGACGAAGTTATCTTCGAAGAGTTTAAAGGAACCGGTAATATGGAGCTACAATTAGATAGAAAAATATCTAACCGTAGAATCTTCCCTGCCATTGATCTTACATCATCTAGTACGCGACGTGATGACATACTGTTAGACGAAAGCACGATTCAACGTATGTGGGTAATGCGTAAGTATCTTGCCGATATGAACCCCGTTGAAGCTATGGAATTCACCAATGATCGTTTTAAACAAACAAAAAATAACGAAGAGTTTTTAATCTCAATGAATGGATAAAAGCTTTAGTATTCGGATTTACTAACAAATAAACAACAAACTAACTAACTAAAAAAGACCAGGAGGCTTAGCTTTCTGGTCTTTTATTTATTTACAGTAACAATAAATGTAAACAGTATTATATATTATTATCAATTTAAAGTATGCTTTTCTAATATGCCTGTAAAAGGTCTCTATATTCCTTCAAGTCAGAAATATTACCTTTGTTTTTAAGATTTTTAACAAGCGATAATAAATATTTAAGACTTTCCACCGGAGAAACAACATCCTGCTCTACAGTAGAATCTTCTTCATCTGTAGGCTCATCTTCGGGTGTGGGAATAAGAAATGAGTCATGCTCTTCAATATGCTCATAAGCATACCTTAGTACCTTTACAACTAAGGGGTTTTGCTCTTCTAAAGCATATGTTCTTAATTCTTTTATGTCATCGACCAATACATCCGTATTAATTCCTGTCTCATCCAGATTTTCCAGAATTTTATCGACTAATTTAATTGCTTTTTTATTTTCCAAAAGGTCAAGATATTTGATGGTTAACTAATTATTATAAGCTAATATGCCTATTTTTTCTGTGAAATTTTGTCTTTTTAAATTAAATTATTCTTATCATTTTCCTGAGTCATAAAATGACATACGAAAATCATAAAAAAAAGCTTCTCAAGGATGAGAAGCTTTTCAATATGTTAACTTTAAATTTAATTAAAGTGCGGCAATATGTTTTGCTAAGCCAGATTTAAGATTTGATGCTTTATTCGCATGAATAACATTTTTCTTAGCTAGCTTATCTAACATAGATACTACTGATGGGAATAAAGCCTCAGCTTCTTTCTTATCAGTTAATTCGCGCAATTTCTTAATCGCATTACGAGTCGTTTTGTGTTGATACTTGTTCAACAAACGTTTCGATTCGTTACTCCTAATTCTCTTTAACGCTGACTTATGATTTGCCATTTGTTCTTTTTATTATTAAAATATTGTAGCCCGTAGGGGAATCGAACCCCTCTTACCAGGATGAAAACCTGGCGTCCTAGCCGATAGACGAACGGGCCATTTGGTTTTTGAGAGCGCAAAGATAAACATTAATTTTAAACTTGCAAATCTTTCAAAAGAACCAACAATGTTGCCATTGCGGATGCAAAAATACAACTAATTTTGAATGTCACAATAGCTAGACAATTTTTTTTTAAAAAAAATTCAATTAATATGCTTTTGCAAACAATACTCTACCTTTAGAAGGCTTTCCAGAATACACACACACACCTTCTACCTTCTTCATATCTAATGGAATACAGCGAATGGTTGCTTTGGTGAGTTCTTTTATTTTTTCTTCAGTCTCGTTCGTTCCATCCCAATGCGCAGAAACAAATCCTGTCTTCGTTTCTAAAATATCTTTAAACTCATCAAATGTATCAACCTCAGTGATATGAGTATTTCTAAATTCCAAAGCTTTATTAAATAAAGATTCCTGAATCTCTTTTAATAAACGTTCTGAAGTTTCTACAACATCATCCAGGTTAATTGTCTGCTTACTCAAGGTATCACGACGTGCTAATTCTACTGTACCTTGTTCTAAATCTTTAGGTCCAATAGCAATACGTAATGGCACACCTTGTAATTCGTGTTGTGCAAATTTTGCTCCTGGTCTGTGGGTGGTTCTATTATCAAACTTTACAGAAATATTCTTATTTCTTAAATCACTAGAAATCTTATTGGCAACCTCTGTAATCTTATTTAAATCGTCTTCGCTCTTATAAATTGGCACAATAACAACTTGGTTAGGTGCTAAATTTGGAGGTAAAACCAATCCATTATCATCACTATGTGTCATGATTAGTGCTCCCATTAGTCGTGTTGAAACCCCCCAGGAAGTCGCCCATACGTAATCCTGCTTTCCTTCTTTATTGGCGTATTTAACATCAAATGCCTTAGCGAAGTTCTGTCCGAGAAAATGTGAAGTTCCTGCCTGTAACGCCTTCCCGTCTTGCATTAAAGCCTCAATACAATAGGTTTCATCAGCTCCAGCAAAACGTTCACTTTCGGTTTTCACCCCCTGTACAACAGGTATGGCCATAAAATTTTCAACAAACGTAGCATATACGTTATTCATCAATTTGGCTTCCTCTAGAGCCTCTTCTTTCGTCTCATGAGCCGTATGTCCTTCTTGCCATAAAAACTCAGCAGTACGCAAAAATAAACGCGTACGCATTTCCCAACGTACAACATTGGCCCACTGGTTGATTAAAAGTGGTAAGTCTCTATACGATTGAATCCACCCTCTATACGTGTTCCATATAATAGCTTCACTCGTAGGACGTACAATGAGTTCCTCTTCTAACTTAGCTTCGGGGTCTACTCTTAGTTTTCCCTGCTTATCCGGATCGTTCTGCAACCTGTAATGCGTTACAATAGCACATTCTTTCGCAAATCCTTCGGCATTTTTTTCTTCAGCTTCAAATAAACTTTTAGGTACAAATAAGGGGAAATAAGCGTTTTGGTGACCGGTTTCTTTAAACATTCTATCCAATTCTGCCTGCATCTTCTCCCAAATAGCATAACCATAGGGTTTAATCACCATACATCCTCTAACTGCCGAGTTCTCAGCTAAATCCGCTTTTACTACCAATTCGTTATACCATTTCGAGTAATCTTCTGCTCTACTAGTAAGTTTTTTGCTCATATCAAAGTTTTGGCACAAATATTGTGACTTAGTTAAATAAAATAGTTCAACAAAACTAACTATTTTTGTGATGTTCAACAATAAAATTCTATGAGATATGCAATTTAACAACTACCTAAAAAAGAAAGCACCAATAGTGGCCATTTTAGGCTTGCTATTTGGATTGGCTTCATGTGGTTCTTACCAATATGTTGGAGCAGACGATGATGGTATTTATGCCAATACGACTAGACAAGTAAGCGTAGAAACCGCTCCGAACCCTAATCAAGTTGTTGAAGTGCCTAACAGGTCTCGCAGCAATTTTTATGAAAATCATTTTAAAAATAAATCTTTAGAAGCCGAAAACCTATTCGCCGAGGATGCCGTGTTTACAGACATTGATTCTTATGAAGGAACAAATTATACTGAAAACGATACCATTGCGAACAATTATCAGGGATATGCTGGTTGGGGGCAGAACAGTAACGGTGTTACCGTAAACTATGTTGACAACGGTTGGAATAACTGGGGTTGGAATGCTGGTTTTGGCTGGGGTTGGAATAATTGGGGATGGAACAATTGGGGCTGGGGATGGAATTCCTGGGGATACGATCCTTTTTGGTGTCCGCCATATTACGGTGGATTTTACGGTAACTGGGGTTATGGCAACAGGTACAACAGAGGGTACTATGCTGGTAATAGATATTACGGAGGAAGACATCTTGCATACAATACAGGAAGAAGAGGCAGTTATTACGCTGCAAACACGTCTAGATCAAGAGGCTTTAGCAGAGGCAATATCAATTCATCAAGACGTAGTAGTGCTTCAGTACGCCATCTAAATAGAGGGCGTGCAACAACTTCAAGATACACGACTTCAAGGAGAAGTAGTACTGGTACTATCGCGAGAAACTATTCTAGAAACCAAAATTCTAACGGAACACGTAGATATACACAACGAAGAACAGTAACCTCCAGAACGCCATCGGCGAATTCGGTTAGAAGGTCGTCATCTTCAAGTGTGAGAAGAAATTCAAGTACAGTTTACAGACGTCCGTCGAATGCAAATAGTAGTTCTTCTGGTAATACAGCAAGAAGATCCAATTCATCGAGAAGTTCTTCTGGGTACTCTCCCAGTCGAAGTTCTAGGTCTAATTCATCGTACTCCAGATCTTCTGGCAGCCGTAGTTACTCAGGAAGCAGAAGTTCGGGAGGTAGAAGCTCGGGAGGTAGCAGGAGTTCTGGTTCTGGAGGAGGAAGACGTCGTTAAAATTCTTAAAATAAAATTCCATTTATATGAAAAAGTTTTATTTACTATTCATAGGTGTTCTATCTATGTCTTTAGTTGATGCTCAAGATATTAGTGACGCTTTAAGGTTTTCTCAAAATGACATACAGGGGACAGCTCGTTTTAGAGCCCTAAGTGGTGCGTTTGGAGCATTGGGGGGTGATATGAGTGCTCTAAGCTTAAATCCCGCTGGTTCGGCTGTTTTTAGCAGAAGTCACATGTCCTTTACACTATCCAATTTAGATGTCGAAAATGACACGCGTTATTTTAACGGAGCAAACAATTCTAACACATCCGATTTCGATATCAATCAAGGTGGTGCCGTTTTTGTATTTGCCTCCAATACCAATTCTCCATGGCGAAAATTCACAGTGGCAATTGCTTATGATAAGACAAATGATTATGATGATAATTGGAAAGCCAGAGGTTTAAACACCAATGACGATGGTGATTTCAGCAATTCCATTGCGAGTTATTTCTACGATTATGCTAAAGGTAAAAGGTTGGATGAAATATCTACTTTTCCCGGTGAAACAATAACCGATGCTTACAGAGCCATAGGAAATCAGTATGGGTTTGCTCATCAACAAGCCTTTTTAGGATTTGAATCGTTTATTGTTGAACCAGATGATATAAACAATGATGCTAACACAACGTACCTTTCGAACGTTAGCGCAGGTAATTTCGACCACGATTACACCTACTCCTCTACTGGATATAACGGAAAAGTGACTTTTAACGCAGCTGCTCAATATCAAGACAACCTGTTTTTAGGACTGAATTTAAACTCTCACTTTATAAATTATCAACGTACTACACTTCTATTTGAAGATAATATCAATGTAGGGTCTATTGTTAATAGCATAGAATTTGAAAACTATTTATCGACTACCGGTACTGGTTTCTCTTTTCAACTTGGAGGTATTATGAAATTATCGCCAGAGGTTAGAGTTGGTATCACCTACGATTCTCCCATTTGGTACACCATTGAAGAGGAATCTAGTCAATACCTTGCTACAGTAAGAGAAGATTCCGGATCTAATGTTACACAAGTTGTAAATCCGGATGTGTTAAGTGTTTTTCCAGAATACAGGGTGCAAACGCCATCTAAAATTTCTGGTAGCTTAGCCTACGTTTTCGCAAAGCAGGGGTTAATTAGTTTTGATTATTCTCGTAAGGATTACAGCAAAACGAAATTCAAACCAACGTCTGATGCCTTTTTCGCAGACCAAAATGACGTCATTAGTAACATATTAACAGATGCTTCTACCTATAGACTTGGTGCTGAATATAAGCATGAACAATTTAGTTTTAGAGGCGGTTACCGCTACGAAGAAAGCCCTTATGCCAATGGTAGTACTATTGGAGATTTAACTGGATTTTCTTTAGGTCTTGGCTATAATTTCGGAAATACAAAATTAGATATTACATACGATCGATCTGAACAATCCTTCGAGACTCCACTCTATAACTTTGGACTGCTAGACACCGCAAATATTGATCGAATTAATTCTAACATCACTCTTTCATTGAGCTTTAATATATAAATTGTCATTTTTTTAATCCTAAGATGAAGCCTTAAACAAACCATTGTTTAGGGCTTTATTTTTTTCCCATCTTTATAAGCTCCTGATACCATTTCTAACATTAAATTTCACATCAGAAATGGTATTAAAGCCAGGTATGATTTACATGTTTTTTTAATACAAAACCTTGGTTCGACATACGCATAATGAAAACTACCTCACGAATTATTTAATACCATTTTCGACTTAAAAACACGGAATTAACAGGTGAGTCTTTGCTTACATGATTTTATTTTTTTTCAGCTACCTATCCTTTGTCAACCCCTTAAAAACGAACATCCATCAAGCACCAGCTCATAAAGATTAATTGTTTGTTAATACAAAACATAACAAAAGTGTTTTACTTATCTTTGCAGACTAAAAACATCACATAATAGCTAATGAAAATTGAAAATAATATTGAAGAATTCGATCCATTAGGGGATGATCATGTTGGAACTTCTTCAAACACACCGCTACGTAATGATGCATTTAAGTTGTCGAATCAAGAAAAAATTGACATCATTAAAGATGATGTAAGACACATCATGGAGACCTTGGGTCTTGATTTAAAAGACGATAGCCTTAGTGGTACACCTAACCGAGTTGCCAAGATGTTTGTTAAAGAAATCTTTGGTGGGTTAGACCCTAAGAAAAAACCTAATGCCTCCACATTTGAAAATAAATATAAATATGGAGAAATGCTTGTAGAGAAGAACATTACTGTTTATTCCACATGCGAACATCATTTATTACCAATAGTTGGTAGAGCTCATATTGCCTATATTTCTAGTGGAACTGTAGTTGGACTGTCTAAAATGAATCGCATTGTCGATTATTTTGCAAAACGACCTCAGGTTCAGGAGCGCCTTACCATTCAGGTAGTTAAGGAGCTTCAAGACGTTTTAGGCACCAAGGACGTCGCTTGTATCATAGATGCCAAACATCTGTGTGTTAACTCAAGAGGTATTAGAGATATAGAAAGTAGTACAGTAACTTCAGAATTTGGGGGTAAATTTAAAGAAGAAGCAACACGTAGAGAATTTTTAGATTATATAAAATTAGATACTAAGTTTTAATTTTTTAACCACAACCAAATCCGTTTATCAATATGCAACTTTTTCAGCATCAACGCATTAAAATATACAACTCACTAACAGGCAACAAAGAAATATTTAAACCCATTAATGAAGGCCACGTCGGCATGTACGTTTGTGGTCCTACTGTTTACAGCAATGTACACCTCGGTAATGTAAGGACTTTTATGTCTTTTGACATGGTCTTTAGGTACCTGAAACATCTGGGGTATAAAGTGCGTTATGTGAGAAATATTACAGATGCAGGTCATTTAGAAAATGATGCGGATACGGGTGAAGATAAGATTACTAAAAAAGCACGTTTAGAAGAAATTGAACCTATGGAGGTTGTGCAACGTTACACTGTTGATTTTCACAACATACTAAACACATTAAACTTCCTCCCCCCTAGTATTGAGCCCACAGCTACGGGACATATTATCGAGCAGATTGAACTTATTAAAAATATTATTGATAATGGGTTTGCTTACGTTAAGAATGGATCGGTTTACTTCGACGTTCATAAGTTCAATGAAACAAAAGAATACGGTAAATTAAGTAAACGCAAGCTCGACGATCTGGTTCATAATACTCGTGCATTAGATGGACAGAGTGATAAAAAGAATCCTCAGGACTTTGCTTTATGGAAAAAAGCTGAGCCACAGCACATTATGCGTTGGCCTTCTCCATGGAGTGACGGTTTCCCGGGGTGGCACCTGGAATGTACCGCTATGAGCACCAAATACTTAGGAGACCAATTTGATATTCATGGTGGTGGTATGGATTTAAAATTTCCGCACCACGAATGTGAAATCGCCCAAAATGAAGCTGCCAAAGGAAAATCTCCAGTCAACTATTGGATGCATGCCAATATGCTTGAACTAAACGGACAGCGTATGTCTAAAACAACAGGAAATACAGTAAACCCTGGAGAACTATTATCTGGAGATAATACATTCTTTAGTAAGGCTTATGCCCCTAGTGTCATTCGCTTCTTTAACGCACAATCTTCTTATCGTAGTGTTTTAGATTTAACAGACGATGGTTTATTGGCCAGTGAAAAAGGATTTCATAGGTTAATGGATGCTGTAAATCTTTTAGATGATCTAAAGCCTTCACAAGCTTCGTCAATTGATGTGAACGCATGGAAACAGAAATGTTACGATGCGATGAATGATGATTTTAATTCACCTATTCTCATCTCACATTTATTCGAAGCGTCTAAATACATTAATCAAATTAAAGAAGGCTCCGAAACATTATCTTCTGAGGATTTAAACACTTTTAACACCACAATTAACAATTTTGTTTTTGATGTTTTAGGACTAAAAAACACAAGTAAGAGCGATTCTGGAACAGATAAACTATCGGGAGCTGTGGACATCCTAATTAAATTAAGGCAAGAAGCACGAGCTAATAAAGACTTTGCTTTATCTGACAAAATTCGTGATGAATTAGCAGACGCTGGCATTCAACTTAACGATGGGAAAGATGGCACAACGTTCTCTGTGAACTAATATATTTCTGTAGCCCTGCTGAACTTATTTCAGTAAGACAGGAATCTTTTTAATTGAAATTCAAAATATGAGGTTCTCGTTTTCCTTGGAATAATTATGTTAAAAAAACTACTCATTGCACCGTTTTTATTTGTGATAAAAATTTATCAAATATTTATATCACCAATAACTCCAGCAACCTGTAGATATACGCCAACCTGTTCGCATTATACTAAAGAAGCTTTACAAAAACACGGTCTGTTTAAAGGTGGGTGGTTAGCCTTGAAACGTATTTTTAGTTGTCATCCTTGGGGAGGTAGTGGTTACGACCCTGTTCCTGATAAGGATGACAACTAAAAATACCGCCAACCCGCCAGCGAAGATTTATGTCGTTTAATATTGAAGTGATTTATAAATATCTTCTTCTATTTTATAAAAGTTTTATCTAATTTCATTCGATAATCCGTAAATAGGCTTTCTCAAAGAACTAAATCGTAATCTAAAACAAAATTTTTTCATACGAATTCGTTACTTTTAAACTCAAACTAGTTTTCTAACCCTTAAGGTATTTACTTTGAAAATTAAAAAATTCTGGAAACGAATTTTATTTGCGCTAATCTTAGTTCCTGTTTCATTAGTAGGAAGTCTCATGCTATACATTCAGAGCAACCAATCTCAAATTATTAAAGAAGAGATCGTAAAGCTAAATAAAGAACACAAGGGTCTTATTAGCGTTGGTGAAAGTAAATTATCCCTTTTTGGTAATTTTCCGCACATCTCAATAAAAATTTACGATGTGCGAATTTTTGAAACAAAGGAGGACAATGCGCCCATTATAATGGATGTAAAAGACATATACATAGGTTTTAACCTGTGGGATATTGTTAATAAAAACTATGATATTCAATCTCTATTAGTTGAAGAAGGCGTTTTTAATATTGTCATTCATGAAAATAATACGACTAATATTCAAAACTCCCTGGCCGGCTCCTCTGAAACAGCTCCCCCTCCGATTAATATACACCTAAAAAAAATTAAACTTAAAAATCTGGATATCCACACGTTAGATGAAGTCACGCATACAGATGTCGAAAAATTCATGTACGCAGGAAAGGGCGGTTTTAGTTTAAAAGATGGCGTCATCGCCGGGCATATAGATACAGATTTTGAGTTAAACGTAATAAAAGACGGAGATACCACCTTTGTTCGTAAAAAACATTTTGAAGTTCATACAGATCTTGTATTTGATGAATACACCGGTATTATTGACATAGAACCTTCTGGTATTGTAATGGAACATGGCAATTTTGAGTTAGAAGGCTCTATAGACACAAAGAACGATATGGATCTCGATCTTAGTATAAAAGGAACTAAGCCTAATTTTGATATGCTTATCGCGTTTGCTCCAACCGATATAATCCCCTTATTAGAAAAATACAAAAATGCTGGTGAAATCGATTTTAATGCTAGCATTCAAGGGCCCGCTAACAAAGGAAACAGGCCTTTTATCAATGCTGATTTCAGAGCTGGAAAAGCCTTTTTAGAAAATACCGAAAGAGATAAAAAGATAGATAATGTAGGCTTCAAAGGGCATTTTACTAATGGAGCAAATAGAGACGCCAGTACCATGGAGTTTTCTCTAACCGATATGACGGCATCTTTGGAAAAGGGAGAATTTGAAGGTTCTATTTTCGTGAAGAATTTTGACTCCCCGGAAGTGGATATGCAAATAACATCAAATTTCAATCTCGATTTTATTGCAGACTTTTTTGAACTGGAGCATGTACAAGATGCCTCTGGACAAGTTTCGTTGAAAATGAATTTTCATGATATTGTTGATATTGAACACCCCGAAAAAGCCTTACAAGAACTCAACCGGGCATACTTTTCTGAATTGATTGTAAAAGATTTGAGTTTAGTAGCCAAAGAACTTCCCGCTCCCCTGCATAATTTAAATGTACATTTAATCATGAATGGCAAGGAAGCAACCCTGAGCCAGTTTGAATTGTTAATGGGAAAATCAGACCTGTCTGTAACTGGTTTTCTTACAAACCTACCTGCAATATTGCATCATACTAACATTCCGGTAGAAGCTCATTTAAATATTACCTCCAATGACTTAGATATTGCCCAATTAACTGGTTTTTCAAAACAAAACAATACTCAAACCGGTTTCGACGAGCAAATAGAAGATTTAAGTCTTGGGCTTTCTTTTAAAACTTCAGCCAAAGATTTTACAGAATCTAAGTATTTACCCAAAGGGGATTTTTTTATAGATAGTTTATATGCAAACTTAAAGCATTATCCACATCAACTGCATGATTTTCATGCCGATGTTTTAATAGATGACAAAGACTTAAAAGTTATAGATTTTACCGGTTACATAGATGATAGTGATTTTCATTTGGATGGGCTAATACATGATTATGCGTTTTGGATGCAACCCCAACTTAATGGAGATGTAAATCTGGATATCAATCTTAATTCTAAAAAGTTAAGGCTAGAAGATGTCTTTTCGTATAAAGGAGAAAATTATGTTCCAAAAGAATACCGACATGAAACTTTTGATGATTTGGCATTGCATTTTACTTCCGGTATGCATTATAAAGATTCTGCTTTGCATTCCATCGATGTGGCTTTAGACAAGTTAGATACAAAAATGAAATTGCATCCGCTTCGTTTTGACAATTTTAAGGGACATATACAGTACGAAGATGAACACCTAATAATAAAAGACTTTCATGGGGAAATAGGAGCTACCAATTTTAATTTCGATTTAAACTATTATTTTGGGGAAAATCCGAAAATAAAGAAAAGAGATAATTATCTAAAATTAAATGCAGATTATATAGACTTTGATGCACTTTTCAAATTCGATTTAAGTCCGCCAAAACCTGCAGAAGTTGCTATTTCTAAAACTGTAGATGTAAAAGCACATGCAGAGGCTTTCAATTTATATGAGTTACCTTTTACAGATATGCAATTTAAGGCAGATATAGCTCACTTTATTTACCACAGGATTGATCTTCAAAATATCAAAGCAGATTTAAAAACAACACCTAACCATTACATTTATATAGATACGTTAAATATGGATGCTGCAGGAGGACATATTCGATTAAGTGGTTATTTTAATGGTAGCGATCCAAAACATATTTATATGCAACCAGATTTGGTTATGAATCATGTTGATTTGGATAAATTGCTGTTCAAATTTGAAAATTTTGGGCAAGATCATCTCATTTCAGAAAATTTACAAGGGAAACTTACCTCCAGAATTAAAGGTAAGATTAGAGTATACCCGGATATGGTGCCAGATCTGGATCAATCTACTATAGAAATAGATGTAAAAGTATTAAATGGAAGACTAAAAAATTACGATCCAATGCTTGCGCTTTCAGATTATATGGGAGATAAAAACCTGCAAAACATTCGGTTTGATACCTTAAAAAATAACCTGAATATAAAGCAAGGTAAAATTAGTATTCCCTCTATGACGATTAAATCTAGCTTAGGCCATATGGAATTATCCGGCACCCATGATAGCAACCAAAAAATCGATTATTATTTACGCATTCCCTGGAAAACCGTCAGGAAAGCTGCCTGGCAAAAGTTATTTGGAAACAAGGATACTGTTGTTAATCAAGGACAAGAAGATGAGATTGTAGAAATAGACCCTAACAAAAAAGTAAGGTATCTCAATCTAAAGATTAAAGGAAGCATTGATGACTATAAAATTTCATTAGGCAAGAAAAAAGAAAAGTAACATCTTATTTTGAAAAATTTCACCAGAGGATGAACCTTTTTTGTGAGGAATATGTTCTATTTTCTTAATACACCTATTTAACTATTGTATTTATCTATATTTATAAACTGTTACCTTTTGAATACCTAATCCCTCCACGGGCAGAAAAACACCTTGTCCTCTATTGGTTTCATCACCACCTAACGCTCTGCCTTTTTGCCATTTTCCATCTATATAAATATATTCATTAACAGGCCCTATTCCTGCCTTTTCCTTTAAATTTTTTGGACGAAAACTAACAACAGCACAGCTTCCCGTTATCATAAATTCATCTTTTCCTGTCTTTAAAACTAAACCATAGGCATTATCAACTTTAAATTCACCACGCCTTTCATATAGGCTTGCTTTCACGTAATAATTATCCATTTCAAATTCTACAGAAGGGGTCGTCCTGTCAATAAGAAACCCTCTAATTTTATTTTTATCTCCTTGATAATCCAGTATTTTAGGAGATAAATACGCTACAGCCCTGTACATATCCCTTAAAGGCTGATCTTCTCCCGGTTCTAAACGGTCAATCCCAAAAGGAGCAACTCCTAGTGTATTATAACTGCCAATAGCATACATCATATAGTTTACATATTCGGGCTTATTCCACCATGTTTCGGGGATAAACAGCGGGTTGTTTTGACTGGTATAACGATCACACCATTCTATAAAGTTAGATCCATAAATATCGGGGCTTATAAAATCAATATCCGGAGCAGCAGCCTTCCATACATCCATAACTCTTGGAAGTGGCCCTCCCGTTGGAAATCCTCCAGGATTAGGACGATTCGGATATTCTAACCAAGCATTTACAAACATAGGTAAGTTGTATACAGCTTTACCCTGTTTGGTTACATAATTCATATACCTAGCATATTGCCATGACATAAATACCAGGTCGGTCCATACGCTAGAACCAAAAACCTCGGTCCAGCTACCCGACGTTTTGTATCCGGTAGAAGCCCATAACGCATCAAGTTCCGACATTAATTTCCCTTTATTTTTTATGAGGTAACTCATTAGTTTTTGAGGCACTTCATTTTTAAATGCGTTTTCTGCTACCTTCGAACGATCTCTGGAATCTCCCAATATACCAACTTCGTTTTCTACCTGAACCATGATTACAGTTCTGTGGGCGCTGTCTATTTCTTTAATATGCTCCATAAGGGCGGTAAAAGCCTTGGCATCTGCTTTAAGAGCTTCTTCACTAAACGTAGAAAGCACCTCAATACTGCCTTTATCTTTAATTTTAGTTCTGGGAAAACGCTTGTAATCTTGTTTTACCCATAGCGGGGCATAACTCGACATGCCATTTTTCCAGGAACCAAACCAAAGAGGAATCAATCTTATATTTTTCTCCCTGGCCCCTTTTATCATGGCGTCAACAATCGAAAAGTCAAATTTACCTTCCTCGGGCTCAATCATTTCCCATGACACTGCAGCAAGTACTGTATTTACATTTAAATCGACCATTTGTTGCCAAATAGAACCTTTGTATTCCAGGTTCAAACTGCTGTCATTTCCCAAACTCCCGTTTAACATTTTATATTTTTTTCTGGGAATAGGGTGTTCTCCATTAAGCATATTCGCAACACTTCCACTGGCCGAATTTGATAATTCTCCCCCTAATACCAGAAAAGGTTTATCATCAACAATGAGCTGAACTTTATGACCATCTTTTTTAAGATACGGCATGGACTGTCCCATACTAAACATGGTTATGAAAGAAAAGAAAAAAGAAAAAAGAATTCGAGGTAAAAGGTATTGACTTGTTTGTAAACTCATTATAAATACATTTTTAACTTTGGCTCTGTTAAAATAATGAATTCTTTAAATTGTTTAGTAGAAAAACTGGTATTTAGCCTAAATATTCTCTGTAGCATAGATTTCATGTGATATTACTTTCAAAATCGTCTCAATCACCTAGTTTTTGAAGCAAAAAACCACACGTAAAACCCTCTATAAAAACAATATAAACATCATAAAAATGCCTAAACAACCTGTTACTTTGTTATAAAGATCACCAGTCATATATAGAACTCAAGAAAAGCCATGATGCTTTTTCAATCGATAATAGACAAGCACGAGAGAAAGGATTATTGTAAAAGCTAAAAAAATAAAACTCCACACCAAATTGGTCCAATTAGATATCACCCCTAATAATACTGGTCCCAGAAGGAATCCTGCAAATCCAATTCCCGACACAATGGAAATCCCCAAAGAAGTCGGGACATCCTTAATTTTCCCTGCCAATCTGTATAATTCCGGAATAACCACAGAAAGCCCTAATCCTAATATACCAAACCCTATAACAGACAAATAGAAGTTCGCACTTACTACGAAAACATATCCTATAAAAGCAATGACAGAACCTCCTTTAATACTATTAATAGAACCCGCTTTTTTACTAATGGCATCCCCAAAAAACCGTCCCAAAGTCATACAAAAGGAAAAAGCAACAAATCCTAACCCAGCTTGATTTTCCTGAACCTGAACAATATCAAAAAGAAATAAATTGCTCCAATGTTCTACAGATCCCTCGTTTAGCATGATAATAAAGGCTACTATCGCTAAACCTAAAAGTGGACGAAGATTTTTAAATCCCTTACTTTGGGGCTTCTTAGAAGGTTTCTTCTCTTCTATTTCATCATAATATCTGGAAAAATACCAATTGGAAACTATTATAAAAATAGAAACAGACATCATATGCCAGACCGGGTTCGAAAAGAGTGACATTAAAAGACTACCTACACCGGCACCCGCAAATCCTCCTAAACTAAAAAACCCATGTGTAGCAGACATCACATGCTTTTTATTTCTATTTTCAAGAGTAGAAACCAGAGCATTCATAGAAACATCTGTAAATCCTGATAATACCCCGATTAAAAGAAGGCTACCACAAAGACTTAAATAATTAGGAACTACCAGAGGCAAGTTAAAAGCTAAAGCATATAACAACACACCATACTTCGTGGAACGCCCTACCCCTATTTTTTGATTGAGATAGGGAATGAAAGGAATGGAAATTAATAAGCCCAAAGCTAGACAAAATAAGGCGATTCCTATGTGTCCGTCATTAAGTCCAAATTTCGTTTTTATATGTGGAAGATAAAGTACCCACGTTCCGGTCATGACATTTAATGAGGCAAATACCCAAGCTGGTGAAAAGTATTTTTTATCAGATAATATAAGTCTTAGAGATTCTAGTTTCAATGTAACACGTATTAATATTACTACAAAGGAACTATCTATTTGAAGTTAAAGTTAGCAGGATTTAGTCCTATTCTGGTACAATTTATTCCAATTGAAAACATTTGGACAAAATTTAGGCTAACTTTGAGTTCATGAAAGCACAATATCATTTTGTAAAATTTTCAAGAAATTAACAAACAAATCGTTTATTAGCTATCTAAATGAGTACAGAATACATAGAGCTGTTAGTTGTATTGAATATTCTGATGACACCATTTCGGAAATTGCTTTTAAATGTGGATTTGAAAATCTCTCCTATTTTTCAAAAGTATGTCTTCTCGTAGTAGGTATCAGACCTATGGATTACAAAAAGAAATTTATACAAAATATACGTACTTACTAATACCACTGTTAAAAGGAATCAAATCTCAACGCATTCATTTAACCGGAATATGTTTCAAAATCTCTAAAACAAAGTTCCAATATTTTTTAGCTGAAGATATTTGCGCGCGTTCATCCGGTGAGTGTGCCCCCTTAATATTGGGGCCAAAACTAATCATATCCATGTCGGGATAATTTGTTCCTAAAATGCCACATTCCAGCCCTGCATGACACGCAGCAACATGAGGTTTCTCGCCATTTAGTTCTTCGTAAAGCTTTTCCATCACTTTTAAAATAGGCGAATCCATATTGGGGGTCCATCCAGGATAATCACCTGAAAATTCAACCTCACATCCCGTAAGCTCAAAAGTAGCACGTAGTGTATTAGCCAAATCCATTTTAGCGCTCTCTACAGATGAACGTGTTAAACAGGCTATTTTAATCTGACCACCCTTAATAACAACACGGGCTATATTATTAGACGTTTCAACCAATTCCGGCATATCCGCACTCATGCGGTATACCCCATTTAATGCAGCATATAATGCCCGGGTTACACCTTCCTGTACGCCAAGATTCATAATGTGTTTTGGTGTATCTATTTTAGAAACACCAATTTCTAAATTGGGTTCCATAGTTTTTAGCTCTTTCTTAATGGTATTAGAAAGCAATGCTATTTCTAATAAAAAGACATCTTCATGAACGGCATCAATGGCAACAATAGCTGTACTTTCTCTCGGAATAGCATTACGTAATCCGCCACCATCTATTTCCGAGATTCTTAAGCCAAAGTTTTCAAAACCATCAAACATTAAACGGTTCATAATCTTATTAGCATTACCTAAACCTTCATGAATCTGCATTCCTGAATGTCCACCTTGCAACCCCTTTACAAAAATTTGATATCCAATTTTAGACTCTGGCGTATCTTCCTCATCGTATTCCCTTCTAGCCGTTACATCGATACCGCCAGCGCAGCCTACTCCAATCTCATCATCTTCTTCGGTATCTAAATTTAAAAGAATGCCTCCAGAAAGCAGCCCGCCTTTTAACCCCATGGCTCCTGTCATCCCCGTTTCTTCATCTATAGTAAACAAGGCTTCAATAGCTGGGTGCGGAATCTCGGTACTTTCTAAAATGGCCATAATCGTAGCAACTCCCAACCCATTATCTGCTCCTAATGTGGTACCATTCGCGCGAACCCAATCGCCATCAACAATCATCTCAATACCTTGAGTATCGAAATCAAAATCGGTTCCACCATTCTTTTGATGTACCATGTCTAAATGGGACTGCATAACTATGGTTGTTCTGTTTTCCATACCAACAGTCGCAGGCTTTTTTATAATCACATTCCCTACTTCATCTTCGAACGTTTCTAAACCTAAATTTTCACCAAACGCTTTCATGAATGTAATAACACGTTCCTCCTTTTTAGACCCTCGGGGTACGGCATTTAAGTCTGCAAATTTATTCCAAAGTTGTTGTGGTTGAAGTTGTCTAATATTGTCGCTCATAGTGTTGTAAGATAATAATTTTGCAAAGGTAGGAAAAACGAAAGTACCATAACTAAATCTAGTTACCGAAAGCACATGTTTTTATAAACAAACTTCTAATATTGGCCATTAATTTTTATTACTTTTGATATATGCTGAAGAAAAAAAAGAACGTACTGGCATTATCACTTATTCCCCAGTATCTACTCGTTAAATGGCTATCTCATTATCCCGAATTTATCGAACGCTTTTACAGTCATGGTTTTTATGTGTTTGTATCGAAATTATCAAGATATGCACTGGGTTGGCTACCTATTTCTTTTGGAGATTTGGTGTACACTATTTCTATTATTTATGTATGCCGTTGGGTATATAAAAACTGGAAACACTTTAGAAAAAATATCAAACAACGAATTTTAGATGTACTCTCTGTATTAGCCATCGTATACCTTGGTTTTCATTTACTTTGGGGCCTTAACTACTACCGATTACCACTACATAAAAATTTAAACCTTGCAAGTGATTACACAACGAGTCAATTAGCTTTAGTCACCGAAAAATTTATTTATAAATCGAATGCACTGCATTTAGAAATTACTCAAAACGATACTTTAAAAGTTGATCTACCTTATAGCAAAAGTGACGTTCTTAAAATGACGCCCTCTGGGTACCAAAATTTAAAGCAAGTATTTCCTCATCTGGAATATCACCCGAAAAGTGTAAAAAAATCGCTGTACAGCTACCCGTTAACCTATATGGGATTTAGTGGGTATTTAAATCCGTTCACCAACGAGTCTCAGGTTAATAGCTTAATTCCGGTTTATAAATTCCCAACAACGACAGCGCATGAAATGGCCCATCAACTGGGTTATGCTGCAGAAAACGAAGCCAATTTCATAGGATGTATGGCTGCCATCAATCATAGCGATGTTCATTTTAGATATACGGGCTATACCTTTGGATTACGCTTTTGCCTAAATGAAATATACCGACGTGATCCCTGTTTATATGAAGACCTCGTCGCAGATGTGAATTTAGGAATCTTAAAAAACTACATCGAAGTACGCGAATTTTGGGAAGCCCATGAAAACCCTACCGAACCGCTATTTAAGCTATTTTACAGCAATTTTTTAAAGGCCAACAACCAAAATAAAGGCCTAGAAAGTTATAGTTATGTCGTAGCTTTATTAGTTAACTATTTTGAAAATAAAAACCTTTAGTTTTTCCCTATAATGTTTGCTCCTTCAGGAACTTCAAAGCGCTTCACTTCGGGTTTTACTTTAGAAAGTTTAAGGTTTGCAAACGTTAAACCGTTTTCTATTTTTGTCGTAGGTTGGTTATTCTCTTTGTTATACCAAGTTATATGTTTTGGTAACAATATACCTTGTACGGTCTCCCATTCACCATATTGAATATATGTAAACGTATCACTTTTTTCTTTAGAAAAATAAGTCATGGTATAGCTTAACCAGGCCATTTTGTTGGTTTCAGAATCATAGTACAATATATATTCATCTTCGGAAGACTCCCCTACACCATCTTCATAAGAGATTTTAATTCCCGGATATGATTTTCCCTCAAAGACCAGCGGTTCCACATCCGAATAGATAATCCCATCATCCGCTAATACAAAAGGCATCGCACAGAAATAAAACATCAAATTATAGTAGAACTTTACATTCGCCCCTTTATATGCCGCTGTATCTTTAGAATGTAGCCAAACATCTTCGCCATTATAACCAATAGCATGTTTAGGCATTTCAATTAAAGACCATCTATTTTTTAAACTTGTCGTTGTTACCTCATTTCCATTTGGTTTTTGTATGGTAAATTCAAAAGATTGCATGCTATTCCATGCATCCAAACCACCATGAGCGTCAAATACATTAGATATATTTTCCGGATAAATGCTCGTTGTCGCATCTAGAGTTTCTGTAGAATAATCAATCGATTTCTCTGTTTCTTTGGTATTATTTTTACACGATGTAACTAATACCAGAATTACTAAAAACAATATATTTTTCATTTCTAAGTTTAGGTTAGTATCATTTTTGTCGGAAGCGAAGACCTTATATTACGAAAAATGAAAAGTAATAATAGTAATCGCTAAACCATAATTTATGATAAATTTGCACAAACAAAACTAATCAATACATTGCCTATAAAACTAATAACCAGCACCCAAAACCCGTTTATTCGACAACTCACACAATTAATCGATAAATCTCGCGAACGAAGAAAAAATGGAACGTTTCTAATCGAAGGCGCGCGTGAAATCTCATTAGCTCTTAAGGGACATTATACTATTGAAACGGTTTTATTTTATCCGGAAATAGTCTCTTTAGAGCAGGTTAATAGTTTAATAGATCAAACTACTAATACCATTGAGATTTCTAAAGAAGTGCATCAAAAATTGGCATATAGGGAAACCACCGAAGGTATTCTCGCTGTTGCTAAAGCTAAAGACCATAGCATTAATAATTTAAGTTTTAATACCAATGCACCTTTAATCCTAGTCGCCGAAGCTCCTGAAAAGCCAGGCAATATTGGTGCCATTCTAAGAACAGCAGATGCTGCCAATGTAGATGCTGTTATTATTGCAAATCCCAAAACAGACCTCTATAATCCAAATATTATTCGATCCAGTGTCGGCTGCGTATTTACGAAACAAATGGCTACGGGAAGTACTTCTGAAATTATTGACTTCTTAAAAGAAAAGAACATTAACATTTACTGTGCCGCATTACAGGCTTCTAAAAACTATCATACACAAGACTTTACCGAACCTTCTGCCATTGTAGTGGGAACTGAAGCTACAGGCCTAAGCGATGAGTGGCTTAAAAACTCAAAACAAAACATTATTATTCCCATGCAAGGCGAAATAGATTCTATGAATGTATCTGTTGCCGCTGGAATTCTTATTTTTGAAGCTAAGAGACAGCGAAATTTCCTTTAAAAATTTCGCAATTACCAAATACAAATCTCTAAATCCAATGAACGACATTTGGGCCTGAGACCTAAAATACTAGAATTAAACTAATATATGACATCAACCGCTTTATTTTATATCATTATCGCTATATTGATTATCAACTTCTTGATTGATAAAATTATTAATGCCTTAAATGCCAAACATTTTAACGATGTGCTTCCCGAAGACATAAAGGATGTTTACGACGATGACGACTATAAAAAATCACAAAAGTATAAGGCTACCAATTATAAATTTGGAATTATAACGTCATTGTTTTCCTTTTTTTTAACCCTGGGATTTTTATTTTTTGATGGTTTTGAGTTTGTCGATAACATCGCAAGGAGCTATAGCGACCACCCTATTATTGTTGCTTTAATTTTCTTTGGAATTATTATGATTGGTAGTGATATTATCACCACACCATTTTCTTATTACGGTACTTTTGTCATTGAAGAAAAGTTTGGTTTTAATAAAACAACTGTTAAAACATTTATTCTTGATAAAATTAAGGGGTGGTTCATGATGGCTATTCTTGGAGGAGGAATACTAGCACTTATTATCTGGTTTTACCAGGTCACCGAAAACCATTTCTGGCTTTATGCCTGGGGCTTGATTGCTACATTTACCTTGTTTATGAATATGTTTTACTCTAAACTTATTGTTCCTTTATTTAATAAACAGACGCCTTTGGAAGCTGGGAGTTTAAGAGATAAAATATCTGAATACGCTCAAAACGTTGGTTTTAAACTAGATAAAATATTTGTAATCGATGGCTCCAAACGAAGCACAAAGGCCAATGCTTATTTTTCAGGGTTTGGCAGTGAGAAACGTGTCACACTTTATGATACCTTAATTAAGGATCTCGACGATGAAGAAATTGTTGCCGTATTAGCACATGAGGTCGGTCATTATAAAAGAAAACACATTATATTCAACCTGTTTGCCTCCATTTTACTCACAGGATTAACACTCTACGTTTTATCTCTTTTCGTTTCAAACCCTTTATTATCAAACGCTTTAGGAGTAGAATCAGCTAGTTTTCATATTGGTCTCATTGCCTTTGGGTTGTTATATGCTCCAATTTCTGAGATTACTGGATTAATTATGAATGTATTTTCCAGAAAATTTGAGTACCAAGCCGACGATTATGCCAAAAACACTTATAAAGCAGAGCCACTAATTACATCATTAAAAAAACTGTCTAAAAATAGTTTGAGTAATTTAACACCTCACCCGGCTTTTGTTTTTATGCATTATTCGCATCCAACGTTGTTAGAACGGATTAAGAATTTGAGATCCTAAGCGTATTGGTCAAATAAAAACGTGTTGAACTTTACCTGTCGTGCTTTAGAGTTTAAAATAATGCGTTGAACGTCCATTCAAGTGATCCTGACGCAATGGAATCACTCGAATTGGCAGAATTTCATCAAAATACCCAACAGAGTTACTAATTTTTTTAAAAAAAGAGGGTAACATTTTCATGACGTCATTGATGTAAGCATATATAACATTAATTAATCACGTCATGAGAACTCAAATTAAAAAAACCGTAATTATTTTATTAGCTGTACTTTTTGCTAATTGCTCAAAAAATGATAGTCCTAGTGTAAATGAAAGTATTACCTTATTTGAAGTAACCGAAGAGTGGCATTGCGATTTAGGTGAAACCTGCGAAGACCTTTATCAATTTGAATTTACCGAGGGCACAAGAATCTCCATAAGTGTTGAAGCTGTTACTGGTAAATCTGTTGTCTCCTTAGACTTATCTGCTGAATTCGGACAATATGGAGGCCCGAATCTACTTAACGCAGGTAAAATAACGTATCACGGATGTACAGGCCAAAATGAAAATGTGTCTCTAACCAATATCTTAATTTCCGAGACCGGTACTTATAATCTTGCTATCGCCAGAGACTGGGGGTTAAGCGCAGGGGTTGATGGCGCTTATAAACTAACGGTAATATCTGATACAGAATTTACTGAAGGTGAAACACCACTAGATGATATGGTAGCAACAAATTACGAAAGAGAATGTATTTAATGTTATGCGAATTTGGCTAACTCAAGCTTAACTTTACGTCATATTCACTTGATAATATTTCTTTTACCACTTAAATAAAGTCAAAAAATTATTGATAACAATGTATTAAAATCCCGAGGTTTCGGGATTTTTTTGTCTATTAAGAACAACATTTATAAAGATTCCTAACGTCGCAGGAATAGCAAGTCAAATAAAAGTGTATCTTTGCCGCTTGAAATTCTCTCAGGGGAGAGGGTGTGTTACCAGAAGTTTAGGTTTAAGTATGTCGATTCGCTTCTATATGTAACACTTTATACATTACAATCGAATACTTATAACTAAAATGAGCACATTTCAAGATTTGGGTCTTAATAACGACCTATTACAAGCAATTACAGATTTAGGATTTACTAAACCCAGTGAAGTACAAGAAAAAGCCATCCCTATTTTATTAGGATCAGAAGGTGATTTAGTAGCACTGGCACAAACAGGAACCGGTAAAACGGCTGCTTTTGGATTTCCTATGCTGGAAAAAATAGATGTTAATAGTAAAACTACACAGGGCTTAATTTTATCGCCTACGCGGGAACTTTGTTTGCAGATTACCAATGAGATGAAGCTCTATGGTAAATATTGCAAAGGGCTTAATGTTGTAGCCGTCTATGGAGGCTCCAGTATTTCAGAACAGGCTCGTGATGTAAAACGTGGAGCACAAATTATTGTAGCCACACCTGGTCGTATGAAGGATATGATTAGCAGGCGCATGGTTGATATTTCTAAAATTCAATATTCGGTATTAGACGAGGCCGATGAGATGCTAAATATGGGATTTAAAGAGGATATCACTAACATCTTATCTCATACTCCGGATGATAAAAGTACCTGGCTATTCTCGGCAACAATGCCTCGCGAAGTATCGGCCATTGCCAAAAACTTTATGCACGATCCACAGGAAATTACTGTTGGAAATAAAAACGAAAGTACCTCCAATGTATCTCATGAATATTATTTAGTAAATGCAAGAGATCGTTATCAATCTCTTAAACGCCTGGCCGACGCGAATCCTGATATCTTTTCAGTGATATTTTGTAGAACCAAGCGGGATACTCAAAAAGTTGCTGAAAAACTGATTGAAGACGGGTATAATGCAGGTGCTTTGCATGGTGACTTAAGTCAGAATCAACGCGATTTGGTCATGAATGCTTTTAGAAAGAACCAAATTCAAATGTTAGTTGCGACAGATGTTGCCGCTCGTGGTATTGATGTCGATGATGTAACACATGTTATAAACTACCAGTTACCAGATGAGATCGAAACCTATACGCATCGTTCGGGACGAACCGGACGTGCCGGAAAAACCGGGGTTTCTATGGTCATTGTATCAAAAAGTGAAGTTCGAAAGATAAAGAGTATCGAACGTATTATTAAACGTAAGTTTGAGAAAAAAGATATTCCAGATGGCATGGAGATTTGTGAGGTACAACTCATGTCACTCGCTAATAAAATCAACAACACAGAGATTAATCATGAAATCGATAAATACCTATCAAGTATCAACGAACTGTTTGAAGATACAAGTAAAGATGAATTGATTAAAAAGTTTTTCTCTGTTGAGTTTACACGATTTTATGATTACTATAAAAAGGCAAAAAACCTCAATGTTTCTGCCGATGGAGGTCGTGATGACAGCGAACGTGTTTCTAATAGTAAATCAACCCGTTATTTTATAAATGTTGGTAGTAAAGATGGTTACGACTGGATGACACTTAAAGACTTCTTAAAAGACCAGTTACAACTGGGACAGGACGATGTCTTTAAAGTTGAAGTTAAGGATAGCTTTTCATTTTTTAATACTGAAAACGAATTAAAAGAAAAGGTTATAGATTTCTTTACTGATTTTAAAAACAACGGACGCTTTGTAAATGTCGAAGTTTCTGAAAACCGAGGTGGAGGTGGTAAAAGACGTGGTGACCGAAACCGTGGTAGTGGTAGAAGACGTGACGACAGAAAAGGAGGCGGAAAACGTCGTTCTGAAGGAGCTTCTAAACCGAGACGTTCAAATTCAAATTCTGGAGGCTCTAATGCTTTTAAGCCTAGACGTTCAAGGAGATAGCGTTTATAATGCAGTTACTTCAAAATTCACGAGATTAGGCTCCTCTATATAAAGGAGCCAATTCTAATTGCCAAAATGCCTGAATTCAGGGAAAGTCATTTAAGTCTTCCACCCTTAATTCTACGTTTTGAATGCCAGTTTTACTAAAGCTAATAATGCCGTAATCTTTTATAGTAGTAAATTTCGAAAAAAAACCTAAACCAAGAGTGGTAGAAAATCAAATACCTCTCTGTTTCATTCAACATATACATATTTTATTTTACGACACTCCATGTCCCTCTTAACTTTTGAAATTCATAAAAACATTTTAAAAAATATACTAGAGATTAATCTTTTTTGTTAATTTTTGGTCAAAATGCGACCAATGCATAACATTTGCCATTTTTGTTTACTATTTTAGCTATATGAAAAACCTCCTGTTTCTTGTTTTTTTTCTACTAACTTCAGCCCTATGTATGGGTCAGGAAGCCAATAGTGTTTTGGGAGTTGTTATTAATTCTTCAAATGGAACGCCCCTTGAAAACGTTAATATTGTTAACCTAAATCAGGTTATTGGTACAACAACCAACAAAAAAGGCGAATTCGAAATTTCAGCAAAAGCAAATGATACCCTTCACTTTTCATATTTAGGTTTTAAATCTATAAAAGTTAGAGTAACCAATGACTGGCTTAAATACGGAAGTTCTCAAATTGAGCTAACCGAAGCTGCTTTAGCATTGGAAAAAGTGGTTGTAAACCAGCTTAAACTTACAGGATATTTGGAAGTTGACATCAAACAATTACCCGCTGTTAATAATAATTATCGTTACAGTATTTCGGGATTACCATCAACAGGTTACGAAGCATCTAAAGGCTCGATAAGCAAAATTATTGGTTCTATTTTTAATCCGGCAGATTTTTTACATCGTATGTTTGGCAAACGTCCAAATGAATTACGTAAACTGAAAAAGATGAAAGAAGATGACGAAATTAGAAATTTATTGGCATCTCGATTCGATAGAGAAATGCTTACCGTACTATTACAAGTTGATCGTGTAGATTTAGACGAAATAGTAAGCCAATGTGACTACTCTAAAGGTTTTATTCAAACAGCTAATGATTTACAGATTCTTGATGCTATAAGTGAATGCTATGAAGAATATAAACTACTAAGCCGAAGCAGGGGCAAAAGAATTTAAATCACCTTCCTTTCTTACTACGTTTTAGTTTACTATACATCCTTTGTTTTGGGGCATATTGCAACTTCTCTCAGCAGATATTGCACTTAGTTTAAACACATTTTAAGCTCTGGAGTGTAAGGCAATCCTATTTCCTTCACTATCGATAAAAAGCCCCATATAACCAATCTCTGGAGAGATTTGAGTTTTCGGTTGCACCACGCTTCCTCCGGCTGCCTCTACTCTATTCAATTCGATATTCACATCCTCCGAACTAAAATACACCAAAGATCCTTTCTTTTCACTTGGCTCGTAAGCATCATTTTGAATTAACGAACCCGATGCTCCTGGTTTTCCTTCAGCAAATGGAAACCACCCCATTATCGTACCACCAAAATTCTGTGCCTGAACTTCTATTTTAAAAACGGCATTATAAAATGAGATAGCCCTATCCATATCGGTTACTGGAATCTCGAACCAACAAACCATATTTTCTTTCATAATCTAATGTTTTAACGTTCTAAAATTTCTTTTAAACTTGTTAATCCTTCTTCAAAATCCTTTCCAACATGCTTATCTACATTATAAAGCATCATAAAAATATTTGAAGGCACTTTATTTACTCCCGAAAACCCCCAGGTAACCTTGGTTTTTTTCACCCCAACCTCACTCACACTTATGGCAGCATCGGATTCTGATTTCCACGGCCTGAAAAATCGCAATCGGGTTTCAATACTTTCGTCGTCCACAATACTCATAATTTCTTGCTCCCCAAGTCCGACATCCTTATTTCCTTCCCATTTCGCAATAAACCCTACTTCTCCATCATTGCCTATAAACTCCTGCTTCATGTTTGGATCTTTCTTTTTCCAGGGCGACCACTCATCTTGATTTTTAATATGCTTTAAGTATCTAAACACATCAGAAAGTGGTTTGTTAATAACAATACTTCGATTTACATAATATTTCTTCGGAGCTAATAAAGCTAAAAGCACGAATACAAAGAAGACTGCGAGAAGGGTATAAAAAACAATATGCATGGTTGGTATTGGATTACTAATTAATGACTTAAAAATAATAAAATTATTATGAAGTGGTTTAAACTTTGTTGATTGAAACGAAAGGCAGCAATTTTATTTCCCAATAAAGGCTTTCCAGGGCCCACTTACCAAACAGACAGGTAGCATCGTTGCGAAGCTATATAAATACAAAAAATAGGGCTAAATGAGGTTGTTGTAGCCAATTATGAAAAACTTAAAACGCCTTTATTCGTTGTAAAAGCGTTTTATAATATCATCACTTTTCTTTATGGTTTTAGTCACCCAATCTAAACGCTTTTCTAACAGCTCTTCTTCGGTGAGTTGCCAATTAATGGATGACTGCTTTAGCTTTGTGGTAACATGTTGTAAAATAATAGCTGCAGATACAGAAATGTTTAAACTTTCGGTAAAACCCACCATTGGTATTTTCAAATAACAATCTGCTGCATCCAATACGTCCTGCGAGAGTCCATCGGTTTCTTTACCAAAAAAGAAACAGGATTTTTTAGTAAAATCAAACTCGTGCAATGCACAGTCGTTCGTGTGCGGTGTCGTCGCGACTATTTGATAGCCGTTCTGTTTCAAATCCTGAATACAATTATTTACGGTGTGATATCGATTCAAATCCACCCATTTTTGAGCGCCCATGGCAATCTCCCTATCGATACTTTTTACGTTGCGTTCCTCAATAACATTAACCTCCTGTATACCAAATACATCACAACTACGTAATACAGCACTGGTATTATGTAATTGATATACATCTTCTGTAGCTACAGTGTAGAACTTGGTTCGCTGAGATAGTACGCTTTCAAACCGTGTTTTGCGGTGTTCTGTAATATAAGTTTCTAGGTGTTCTAGTAATTTTAAGTCGATCATAGTTATGATAAAACTCCCAATTTAATAAAAAAGTAAGATTCTCATATTAGAGCCCATACAAATAATACCTATTTTTATCTTATGAAAAAACATATAGTTGTACTTACAGGCGCCGGTATTAGTGCCGAAAGTGGTATTAAAACGTTTAGAGACGCCGATGGCTTATGGGAAGGTCACGATGTTATGGAAGTTGCAACCCCAGAAGGTTTTAAAGCGAATCCCGAATTGGTTTTAGATTTTTATAACCAACGTCGTAAACAACTATTTGAAGTTACCCCCAACAGTGCGCATTACGATTTGGCTAAGCTTGAAAACGATTACAAGGTTACTATTATAACTCAAAATGTAGACGATTTACATGAACGCTCGGGAAGTAGCAATGTGATTCACTTACACGGTGAATTACTCAAAGTACGCAGTACTTTTGATAACACTGATATTCTGGAGTGGAAAACCGATCTTGTTTTGGGAGATATTTGTAAAAAAGGGCATCAACTCCGACCGCATATCGTTTGGTTTGGTGAAGATGTTCCTATGATTGAAAGCGCCATGGCCATCTGTAACACAGCCGACATCCTATTTATTATTGGCACGTCCATGCAAGTATATCCTGCTGCTGGATTAATGAACTACGTACCTCAAAATACACCGACGTATTTTATCGATCCCAAACCCAATATCACGAGTACAGAACATTTAACGGTTATTGCAGAATCTGCTACAACAGGAGTTGCTAAGGCTCTCAAAATGTTAGGCACCAGCTAATGTTTTTCGATAAATACAATTGAGAAAGCCTCAAATGCCTTAGAGAAAAGCAATATTTATGGTAAATACGATCAAAATGAAGGCTTTTTACACTTTTTTACATGTCGTCTATTAATAATCCGTTGTTAACTCTAGACAGGCTTCTTCTATAAAATTTAAAAACTACTGTTCTACCTTCATCGTTCTATTAGAAAAAGATAGGTATTAAAGCGTCCAGAGAACTAATTAGACATAATTAATCATTAATAAACACATTTTAATCATAAAGTACTATATTTAAGAACTGTAATATAAATTTTAGTTAATCATTGGTAATAATTAACTGAAACCACTATATAACCTTATTCTCTCATTAAAACCTAGTATACCTTATGCGTGCTCTAACATTTCTCTCTATTATTTTATTTTCTGTTTTGTTGTTTAATTGCTCAAAAAATGACGCTGAACAACCCGAACCCCAAAAAGAAGAAGACAAAGAAGAAACGTTAGTCCCTGAGGTCTATTTTAGTCTAAATATCAATAATGCATGGTCAAGTGACACGTCTGAACATAACTGGATAATCATTCATGATGAAAACGGCGATGTATTAGACTATGCGAGATATGAGAATGGAGATGCCTTGACATTTGAAGCATTGGAAGATGAAGTTACCGAAAACCTATCCATTACAACATTAAACTACAATACAACTGGAGGGGAAAATTACATTATAAAAACCTATCCTAATATTCCCAAAAAGAGTGTTTGGAGCTTCAAAAACTTACCTCCGGCTGAGGAATTGCTGATAAATCCAGAAATAGGAACATTCAATATCGTAGTTGATAATATCCCTGGCATACAAAGACATAGTTTATCGGGTGATAATAGAATAAACGCAGAAAATAGTACGACCACTTTAGGTTCTAACCCTGCTCTTTACGCACTGCATATCGATAACATTAAATTATTTGAAAGGAATAATTACCTGTTAACTATTTTAGATGATGATAACAATTTTAAGTATATCCAACTCAATGATGTTAAAAACGATGATAATCTTAATCTGGATTATAGCGATTTTAGTGATTTCGACCATTATTTAAATATTGATTTACCATCGGCTCAAGCTCCAAATACTAGTGTTCTTGCCTTAGAAAATGATATCAATTCAAACGTCGGTGTTTATACTCTAAACCATGATTTTGATCCCTCTTATTGGCATATACCGCAAAATTTTATAAAAATTGGATATCTGGATGCCTTTAAAAAATATAAAGTTAGATTCGATTTAAATCTGGATGGCTGTAGGTACAATTATCGAAAAAATGGAGATAAGACCGCTCTCTTAACGATTCCTTCAAAGCCCGACTTTACTTATGAAGATGAATCTATCTCTAATTTTAGTTTCTCTACTTCTGCTAGTTATATAAGACAATTAAGTCGTTGGGAAACTCCCTTAGAAGAGATTAACAATACTGGTTTTAAAGTACAATGGACGATATATTCTGACTCTGAAACCTCCCTAAACTTCTACGATTTACCGGAGGACATAAAAAACATGTATCCTGACTTAAGTATTAGCTCTATGAAGTATGGGAGTACAACAATTTATTTAAAAAGTGAATCACAATCAGATTTTATTAATCATATGTTTGTTACCAATGAAAAAGTACTAGAATTCGAATATGAAACCTTATTTTTTACTAGTAATTAACGTGGTTTGGACGTAACTTTATTTGACCTTTTAATATGTATAATGTTGGTTTTTAGCGCTATGTCATTTTGACGGAGAGCGGAACGAGCCCTTCGACTGCGCTCAGGATAAACTTTCGAGAAATCTTAATTTAATATAGATTCTTCCTCATCCTTCGTCTGGATGACAACGATTTTTACCAAATAAAATATAAACATCTAATTATCAACAGTTTTTATGTCGACTCAGGTTAATTAGTAAAAAAGTTTCCATATCATATATCATCGTAAAATATGGTTATTAATGAAGCTGGTGAAGATTATTTATTTTTCTCTTCAATCCATTTACCCATAAATTTTGTGCTCTGTAAACTATGGTGTTGCAGCATTTGTCCTGTAAAATTATGAAGTCTATGATTTCGAAGTTGTTTGGATAATACTTCTAATCTTGAAATTAAGCCTTGATGGTGTTCTTTTTTATTAAAACGCTGGTTAAAAGCTTCAAATCCGTTCTGCTGCTTCTCTTTCCAAAGCAACTCCTGCGTATATAACGAAATAGCCTTATCTGCAATGGCTTCAGGGTTATCCTCGATAAATCCGTTAGGACTTAAATTACCGTACATCCCCTCTGCTCCAATAGATGTCATAACACACGGTGTCCCATTTTGCATGGCATCTACCAGTTTTCCTTTAAGACCAGCACCAAACCTAACCGGCACTAGACACACCTTCGTTTGTTGCATAACCTCATGAACATCATGAGCAAAACCTTTAATTAAAAACCCTTGCTTTTCATGATGCAGTTGGTTCACTTTTTGAGAGACATAGGCACCATAAACATGTAATTCTGTTTTGGGAAGTTTATTTCTTATCAGTGGCCAAATCGTTTCTTTTAAATATAACACGAGGTTATAATTGGGTTCGTGTAAAAAATTACCAATGGTTATAAAGTGCTGTCTGTTACGAAATTCAGGAAGTTCCTTTATGGTTTTATTTAAAATATTATCCAACATAAAAGGTAAATAATGCAATAACGCCTTATCGACTTTAAAGTCGTTTATAAGCATATCCATTTCAGTTTCAGAAATAATCAAACTCAAATCACTTCTATAAATACTGGCTATTTCTCTTTTTGAGGTATCATTAAACAGATACGAGGCATCAAATGCTTTAGTGTCCTTAAGAGCTTGCTGTCTTCCTTTTCGGAGTCCATGTAAATCTTCGGTATCCAAAATCCTAATAGCATCCGGACAATGCTCTGCCACACGCCAACCGAACTGTTCTTCCGTCATAAAACGATCAAAAAGAACCGTATTGGGTTTTAGCTCCTTAATAAATGTATCAAAACTTGAATCGTTTAACTGAATAGCGGCCTGATCGATTCCCAAACTTGTTAAGTCTGTTGCATTTTCACTTCGAGTACAAGAGGAAGCATATGTGATATGGTAATCCTGAGTTTGAAAAAACTCAATAAGCTGCATCATTCGGCTACCCGCAGCTGAACTCTTAGGTTCCGGCCAAACAAATCCAATTATTAATAACTTTTTTTGCACGAAAATTTATTTTTAATCTCCAAATTTCAAACTCAAAACTCCAAATTCCAAACTTTAGCATTCAAAACCGAAGAACCAAATTCTAAAATTTTAATTTCCCAATTCCTAATTCCTAATTCCTAATTCCGAACTTCATACTTCATACTTCATACTTCATACTTTATACTCTATACTCCATACTCCATACTCCATACTTAATACTTCATACTTCATACTTTATACTTCATACTTTATACTCCCAACCACCAATCACCTCTATTCCGGTTTTGGTTCCAAACTATATTTAAAACGCACCTGTTTAGCCCAATCTACTACGGCAATAATTTGATTGTTAGCAAGTTTAGCTTCGGCATGCATCCAGGTATATGATTTAGGTGGCATATTTTTATCCTCTACCATCTCTATAAGCTCTTCAAACTTGTGATCTTTCCGCGTTACAGAACTCCCTTCCCAATTAGAGACATTAAAATGCTTTTTTCCATGTTTTATATGGTCTGCCATCCAATAATTAACAGGCGTAATACGACTATACCATGGATACCTTGTTACATTACTGTGGCAATCGAAACACCCTGCTTTTAAAATAGCTTTGACATTTTCAGGTGGATTTGTTTCATTTAAGAAAGCCCCTACAGACGCAACATCCCCTTCATTTTTATCCGGACCAAAAAATTGGGCTATACCCAATATCATTAATAAGAACAAAAATGTCTTTTTTATTATTTTCATTATGGGTATTTTAGGGAAATAAAAATAGATAAAATTATCTTATGACTTTAGAAGATTTCTATAAAGAATTAAGTTATTTAAACACGGCCCGAGAGCATCGAATGAAGTACGCCAAAATGGTATTAGATGATCTGAGCTTACTTCCCAAACTCCTGGATATTTTATTTATGGTAGACGATAAGGTGTCTTCCAGGGCGGCCTGGGTTCTGGAATTTGTATGTGCAGAATACATTTATGCCATAGTTCCTTACCTGGAAATCTTCACCAAAAATCTCAATACGATTCACCTCGATTCGTCTGTTCGCCCCGTCTCTAAAATATGTGAGTTTATTACCCGAGAATATTATTCTAAACACCCCAACACGATAAAGAAAACACTTCATCCACAGTATCAAAAACGTATTATTGAAGCTTGTTTCGATTGGATGATAAGTGACCAAAAGGTAGCTCCCAAGGTATATGCGATGGAATCTCTGTTTTTATATGGACTGGACTATAATTGGATTCACCCCGAATTAACACAGATCTTAGAACAAGATTTCGCAACGCAAAGTGCCGGTTTTAAGGCTCGGGCAAAGCGTACCCTTCAAAAAATGAAGAAAAGAAAAGCTTCCTGAAAAATCGAGGTTTAAATGCCTGAAAACGCAAATCAAAAACGTATCTTTGCCTTTTCAAAAAAATTACATACTAATGTCATTATCATCATTAAATGCCATCTCTCCGATCGACGGACGATATAGAAATAAAGTTAACCAATTAGCACCCTATTTCTCTGAAGAAGCTCTTATAAAATACCGTGTTCTTGTTGAAATTGAATACTTTATTGCACTGTGTGAAATTCCCTTACCGCAACTTAAAGGTATTGATACGGCTATTTTTGATGATTTAAGAAACATTTATAACGATTTCTCTGAAGATGATGCGCTGGCCATTAAAAAAATTGAAAGCACTACCAATCATGATGTTAAAGCCGTTGAGTACTTTATCAAGGAAAAATTTGATGCTTTAAACCTATCTGAATACAAGGAGTTTATTCATTTCGGATTAACCTCACAAGATATTAACAACACGGCAATTCCTTTAAGCATTAAGGAAGCCATGAATGATGTATATGTTCCTGAATATTTAAACGTTTTAAATAAACTAAACACCCTAAGTGAAGAATGGGCTTCTATACCCATGCTTGCCAGAACACATGGGCAGCCAGCTTCTCCTACCCGATTAGGAAAAGAAATTGCTGTTTTTGTAAAACGTCTTGAGGAACAATTTAATTTATTAAACGATATACCGGGAGCTGCTAAATTTGGTGGCGCCACGGGTAACTATAACGCACACCATGTGGCGTACCCGAATATTGACTGGAAAGCTTTTGGTTCTAAATTTGTTCAAGAAAAACTAGGCTTACAACATTCGTTTCCTACCACTCAAATTGAGCACTATGACCATATGGCTGCTCTTTTTGATGCCTTAAAACGAATTAATACCATTATTATAGATTTAGATCGTGATATCTGGACGTATGTATCTATGGATTATTTCAAACAAAAAATCAAAAAAGGAGAAATTGGTAGTTCTGCCATGCCACACAAGGTAAACCCAATAGATTTTGAAAATAGTGAAGGTAATTTAGGTATAGCTAACGCCGTATTTGAGCATTTAGCTATAAAACTTCCAATTTCAAGATTACAACGCGATTTAACCGATAGTACGGTTTTACGTAATGTTGGTGTTCCTTTTGGACATACCATTATTGGTTTTAAATCGACATTAAAAGGTCTTGATAAACTTTTATTAAATGAATCTAAATTCGCCGAAGATTTAGAAAATAACTGGGCTGTGGTTGCCGAGGCTATTCAGACCATTTTACGTCGTGAAGCTTACCCGAACCCATATGAGGCATTAAAAGGCCTTACAAGAACTAATGAAACCATTAATCAGGATTCCATATCAAATTTTATAGAGACACTGGAGGTCTCTGATGCAATAAAAGACGAATTAAAACGTATTACACCTAGTAATTACACTGGAATTTAATACTTTAGAGTTATGTTAAGCGATAAACAGTCTTTATTACTCTGCGGAATTACAGCCGGAGGTATTTTTGTTGGAGGCATCCTAGACGTACTAACTAACTTTATCGTTTTAACCATTCTTACGATTGTATTTTTCACCGTTATTGCCAACCTTATGTATACGAAGTTAAATCAGGCCAATGCGGTTGAAAAAGAGATCGGTACAGATAATTATGACGAAAAAGAGAGTGTCTAAAACGTTTTAGAATTATCATTTTGAATTCCTGTCTGCCGGACAGGCAGGCAGTCGAAACATCTTAAAACCTTAATGCGCATACGTATGCGTTTAATTTTTAATAGATTCTTTACGTCGTTCTGAATGACACCTTTTTAGGTCCGTTCCTTTTTATATCTTTTGCAGAGAACTTTCACCTTATCTCGTTACTGCCCTATTTAAAAAAGTTTGTAATATCCTTTATCTGTCCTTCATCAATATTAGCACTTTGTAGTGCCGTAAATAATGTGACCATTTTATCCGGACTCATATCACTCCCCAGTACTCTAATAATACCAAATCCCATGTCTTTGGCACTTCCAAAAACGACGACTTCATCAGCCTCGTCATCATCTCCAATGTACTTTACAACAACTTTCCTTCCTTTATCATTAAATGCCATCAATTCGTTGTACTTTTTATCCCTTAAGATGGTTTTTACCTTTTTTAATTCGGTTTTATACGTTTCAACATCTGTTCCATCTGCCTTATACCCTAAAAAGTTTAATTTTTTAACAGAGTTATAGGCTTCATTTTGTTCTTTACTAAAGTTAGATTTATCTAATTTCACCATAGATATTGGAATATCCTGAGAAATAAAATTAGCCGACTCCTGATGGTCCACAAAGTAGTGTTGCAAACTTGCTTCGCTGGCACAACTTACCAGAAGTAGTGCTGTAAATAATGTATAAAATAAGTATTTGACTGTTCGTTTCATTTGTTTTTGGTTTTTATCAGAATTAAATAATCTGTGAATACACAAATGTGATTTACATACCTAAGGGCTTCAGCTTTTGTTAAAACCCTTAGATATGATAAGTTTTGATTGATGATGATGACTAATGTTGTTTTTCTAAATGTTTCCCTCCCGGAATGTTCATTTTATCGGTAAGCTTAGAGATTTCATTTAAATCTATGTCTCCCGTAAGCGATACAACAACTGTTTCTATCTTTCTGTGTTCTCCGTTTATTTCAACACCTTTACCTTTCATAGCTTTATCAATGCCATTAACGAAGATTAATAACTCTTTTACATGATCTGCGTCTTTCCCTTCTTTCACATAAAACTTAACTTCGGTACCATCATCTTTTACTTCCATAAGTTCTTCTAATGAACCCGAGCGTGACTTTACCCACTTTGAAATATCTCCAGAAATCGTTTTGTTATCTGTTACAATAGTTTTAAAACTGGTAATACTTTTTACCATGTCCATATAAGACTTAGCTTCCGGGTCTTCAACATTAATCCCCATCTTAGCTATCATTTGAAACATTTTTGGTTTAATTGATACATAGGTAACATCTGAGTTATCACTGTATTTTTCAAAAATGCCCTGAGCCATTCCCGTTAATGGCGCTAACATAAGTGCCATTATAAACACAATTACTTTCTTTTTCATACTTGTATTACTATTTATTATCGTCTTCATTTTTTTGTTTTTTTAACTGTTAATTTTTAAAAATTATGCTCGTTGTATTTTCAATTTCATTCAAGTAGCTTAGTGTAGCTGTACCTTTATCCATTTCTTTAAGGTAATTCACTGTAGAAGTTCCTTTATTAAAATGACTTGAAATCATGGCCAACGATTTTGTGACTTCGTTTAGGGCGTCTTCGGGTTTATTGTAAGTTCCATAAGTATACGAATCATAAGAAGCAACTATGGGATCCTTAAAATAAAACCCTAACATGAGAACAGCTACTGCAGCGACAGAAATCCATTTGTAATTAAAAGTTCGTCTCGTTTTTAATGGTATGTCTTTAGTAAACTGCTCCTGTTTATTTCCCAAAAAATACGTAAACATGGGTTTGTACATTTCTAAATGCGGCGCTACAGTTTCTTGTGAAAAATAGTGTTTTAACTGCTGCTCTTCTTTTATTGATGTTTCTCCGTTCTCGTACTTCTCGAGTAATTTTTCTATATTATTTAATACCATAATTATGTGTATTAGTTAATTTTTCTCTTATTGTTTTTCTAGCTCTTGATAAATTTACACGTACTGCTGTATTATTCATATTTAGCATTTTGGCAATCTCATCAAAATCATATTCTTCTATATCTCTAAGTTGAATGATCATTCTTTGTTGATCTGGTAATTCTTCAATAATTTTTGAAACCCAATCTACACTGTCATTTAATTCAACTTGCTTTTGCAAGGATGTATTTCCATCTTCATAATTACTGTGAACAATCTTTAAATTTTGAGATTGTTTAGATTTCAGCTTATCAAAACAAAAATTCTTAGTCATTGTCATAGAAAACGCTTCAATATTCTTATATTCTTGCATTTTCCTTTTATTATTCCATAACTTTAGTAGAACCTCCTGAGTAGCATCTTCTGCTTCTTCTGTCGATACAAGTAAACGCTTAGCCAAGCGAAAAACTTTATCCTTAAAAGGCATTACTATATTTAAAAACTCTACTTGAGTCATTTACGGTTTGGTTTAGTTTTGTTTAATTGGCTTAATAAGGCCGTTTAATATCACGACGACCATTAATCTATTTTGTTACAAAATATTTTTAATTATATAATAATGTAAGTAAATTTAGAGTTTTAAAGACTATAAGTTTATAAAAAAACTGCTATGAAAAATCTAAAAGCCCTAATCTTATTGATTATATGTTCTGTCCTTATTACTGGTTGTTTTGATGACGGCGATGATGTTCCTATTACGGCAGGTGAAATAAATGATTTTGTATGGAAGGGCATGAATGCTTTCTATCTTTATAAGGACAATACGCCCGATCTTGCCAATAACAGATTTTCTACAGATCAGGACTATAATGCCTACTTAAACAATTTTTCCAAACCGGAAGACCTCTTCGAAAGCTTGATTTATCAAAGACAAACAGTGGATAGATTTAGCTGGATTGTGGATGACTATATTGCTTTGGAACAACTATTTAGCGGTGTGAGCACCAGTAACGGCATGGAATTCAAAACGTTTAGATTTTCCTCTACAGATAATAACATCTACGGTTTTGTAACGCATGTCTTGCCAAATACTGATGCTGCCCGACAAGGTGTTAAGCGCGGTGATCTATTTTATGGAATAGATGGCACACAATTAACAATGGATAACAGAAGAACACTTTTAAACCAGACCAGTTATACCATAAACTTAGGAAATTATGATGAAAATGGGACTCCTGATGATACCAGTGACGATTCTATAACTCCAGGTACCAAAAGCATCGCTCTAACTAAGACTGAATACACAGAAAACCCTGTATTTATAAGTAACGTATTAGATGTCTCTGGTACCAAAGTAGCCTATTTAATGTATAATGGTTTTACAGGAACCGAACAATTTAATGCCGATTTAAATAGTGCTTTTGGTACGTTTAAAAATGCAAGTGCAACAGAATTGGTTCTGGATCTTCGTTATAACCCTGGAGGCTCTGTTAATACAGCCATTATGCTAGGGAGTTTAATTACCGGTCAATTTTTTGGAGATGTTTTTAGTACCGAACAATGGAATACTGAATTACAGCAAGCCTTTGATAATGATGACCCTGAATTATTAATTAACCGATTTGTTAATCGTAATGGAGATACAGATTTAAACAGCTTAAACCTTAATACGGTTTATATCTTAACGACAAGAAGTAGTGCTTCAGCAAGTGAATTGATTATAAATTCTTTAATTCCATATATTAATGTAGTACAAATTGGATCTGCGACCTCCGGAAAATATCAGGCTTCAACAACGCTTTATGATTCCCCTAACTTTAGCCGTAACGGAGCCAACCCCGCACATACTTACGCGATGCAACCCCTTATATTTAAGTCTTTAAATGTTGACGGTGTAACCGACTATTTTGATGGACTTTCACCAAACTCTACTAATGTTATTTTTGAAGATATTAGCAATTTAGGGGTCTTAGGCGATGTTAATGAACCACTTCTTGCAACAGCATTGGCTAGAATTAATGGTGTAGTAAAATTATCTGCCCACAAAAAAGGTAAATCTGTTAATATTGTGGAAGACAGCAAGGATTTAATACCATTTTCTAAAAGCATGTATACGGACAAAAAGCCATTAATAGGGTTATAATTTAAATACACATAAAACGTATTTCAACTGGAGTACCGGAAAGGGACTGCGCACTAGAACTTTATCATTTATTATAGGACCAGCGTTACTGGGTGGGTGAACTCATCACAACAGTTAATAGCCATTATAACAGGGGTATCTATGCACGGACTTAGAAACTAGACAAACCAAAGCCCTAAATATACCTTCCAATGTTATTGGGTTGCCCGAAATGCTCAGGGAAACATACGAGCAAAAAATGACCGAGAAAGAAGTCCCGAGGAATTCTTTTCTATTAAAACAGCCATTAATATAAAAAATGCCATCTTAAGGATGGCATTTTTTATATCGTGGTTAAACCAACATAGGTTAAACTTAAAAATTTAATTGCATACCTAACCTGACATTACGCCCTTTGGTAACGTATCCAGCAATTTCTAAATAATCTTCATTTAAAACGTTATCAATACCAGCAAATACCTTTAATTTATTATTAATCAATGTATGGTTAACATATAAATTAATCAAACTAAAAGCATCTAAAGTAACACCTCCATTATCTAATCGCTTTCCTGTATATTGATAGGCTAGAGAGGCAAACGTTTTAGGGCAAAAGTCATAGCCTAATTGTAAATTCGCCTTGTGTTTTGGTATACGAACCGCAACGGCATCTTTATTTTCGATAAACGTATAATTCGCAGTTACATTTAAGTTTTCAACTGGTGTCGCTTTTACTTCTACCTCGGCTCCATGAGTCTTTACTTTATCGACCGAATTAAGGTACCCTAATGTAAAATCATATATGAAAAAGTTCTTTTCTTCACGATTAAAATACAGAGCATTAATTCTAAAGTTATCGGATAACTTAAATTCAATACCTCCTTCAATAGTTATGTTCTCTTCGGGATCCAATTCTGGATTTGGTCCGAAAAAACCAAAAAGTTGCGACAACGAAGGCGCTATAAAAGATGTGCTGTAGGAACCAAACACCTTAGTATATGTATTGTCATCGGATTTTAAAGTAAAAGATGGGTTGATGTTATAAGTTACATGCGTTCCATATTCACTATGGTTGTTTAAACGTGCTCCGGCATTGACATTTAATCCAAAGTCTGAAACATAAACAAAATTTGCATACGGGTCTATAATAGTAAACGTTTCATCCTCCGTAAAGGTGGCTTTATTTTCAATAACGTTCACACCAACAATGGTATAAAATGTTTTATCGAATACATATTTGTTATAGGCATCTAAAACATAATTTTTAGACTCGAACATAGAAGGAAAGTTCGAAATAAATTCTCTATCATACTCACTATAAGCTACATTTAAATGTATGCTTCCATGTGTGTATTTAAATTTGGTAGACAGTCCAACACGTGATTGTTTACTTTCGAAACTATCATCGGTGTCTGTTAAACTAAAATTAGCATCGAAACCATCAATATCGGAGCTAACATCAGTAAAGTTTCCAAACACATTTACAGAAAATGCTTTACTAAATTTATATCCCAGGTTAACATCAACGCCATATTTAGAATATGGGTCTTTTTCATTTAAATCTGTTTTAACTGCTGAAAGACCATCTGCAAATTGCTGGCTAAATGATGTTCTGTAAGTAAACTTATTAAGTGTACCACTTATCGCCAGGCTATTATTAAAATCGGCTATGTTATAGTTTTGATCATCTTCAGACTGATTTGTTCCTATACTGGAGGCAAATATGGCATTTACGTTCTTTGCCCCTGCTTTCTTCGTTGTAATACTAATAACTGCGGTAGCTGCTCCACTGCCATACAAGGTACTTGCAGCTCCTTTTATAATTTCTATGGATTCGATCTGACTTAAATTTAAAAGTCTAAAATCGTATTCTCCATTTATTTGAGAAGGGTCACCCGTTTGAACCCCATCGATTAGCACCAGTACCTGGCGGTTACGTCCCCCACGTGCATAAACACCTAAGTTTTGTCCAGCATTACTCCTACTACCGTTTATTTCGATGCCGGATTTCGTGTTTATTAATTCTGAAATGGTTCGCCCCTGGTTCCTTTCAATGTCTTGTTTGGAAATTTTAATGACGGTTTTCCCCGAGTTTTCACGCTTTAGACTAAAACGAGAATCTGCAATAACCACTTCGTCCAGTTCTTCTACTTTGGCCGATTCTTGCTCTTCTTGAGCAACACCAATTAAGGATACCCCAATACAAAGGATACCAAAAAATCGTAATTTTTTGTTCATTTTTTTGACTAATTAATCGAGAGTCGTATGGATATTTCATACGCAAACTTTTATCCCGAAAGTTTAACTTATTAATTCGAATCTGGCAGGTCTCCTGACTTTTTTAATGCTATGCTACCTTCCCGGCTAAAGCCAGTGGTTTTTGAAGTTGATAACATCCTCTTACGAGGTACTGAAACCGAATTCAGTATAAATTTACAGTTGCGGGAACAGTTCAAGAATGAAGAAAACAATTTCCAATTTTAGAAGTTCTTAATTTGTACTTCACCAATCTTAAATCATTAATCTTTTCACTTGATTCCCTTTTAATCTGTTTATTATAAATTGAACAGAACCAAAATTTTCCGCAAATATACTATCAATTTTATAATTAAAAATGTCTTTTTAGCATTATTATTACAAAATGTTTAATCTTTGCAAATGCTTTAAACCATCATTAACATGATTATTTATATAACTGGGGGCGAACGATCTGGGAAAAGCAGTCATGCGCAAAACCTGGCATTATCATTATCTAACACCCCTAAATACATTGCCACGTCTCGTATTTGGGATGGCAATCATAGAAAACGTATAGACAGGCATATTGCAGACCGCGATGAACGCTGGACTTCTATTGAAGAAGAAAAGGCCATTTCTAACCATATAAGGCCTCGAGATGTTGTAGTAATCGATTGTGTAACACTATGGCTCACCAATTTTTTTATGGATACTAAAAACGATATTGAAAAAAGCTTGGAGTTAGCCAAAAAAGAATTCAACAAACTCCGACATATAGACGCCACAATCATTATAATTTCCAACGAAATTGGCATGGGAGTTCATGCCCAAACAGAAATAGGGAGACTATTTACAGAGCTTCAGGGTTGGATGAATCAACATATTGCTAAACATGCCGACCAGGCCACATTAATGGTATCTGGAATACCAGTAAAATTAAAATAAATGACCTATCGTATAAAATCTGTTAAAAATCCTGAATTAGAAGCGAAACTTCAGCAAAAAATAAACTTAAAGACAAAGCCCATTGGCGCTTTAGGTAAACTTGAGGATATTGCCTTTAAAATTGGATGTATTCAACAAACCGAAAGTCCAACTATTAAAAAACCAACAATTGTTGTATTTGCCGGTGATCATGGCATAGCAACTAAAGGCGAGGTAAACCCATTTCCTCAGGAAGTCACGTCTCAAATGGTCTATAATTTTATTAATGGAGGAGCTGCCATCAATATTTTTAGCAGTACCAACCATTTGAATTTAAAAATAGTAGATGCCGGAGTAAACCACCAGTTTCCAGAAACACTTGGTATTATTGATGCTAAAATTGATTTCGGAACAAAAAACTATCAGGAAGAACCGGCAATGAGTTTGGAGCAGTGCCAAATGGCGTTTGCCAGAAGTGGTGAGATCGTTACTAAACTTAACGAGGAAGGTACCAATACGATAGGCTTTGGAGAAATGGGGATTAGCAATACGTCTGCTGCGACACTTCTTATGACATATTTCACCAAAATACCAATTTCAGAATGTGTAGGTTCTGGAACTGGACTAAACGAGGATGGTATTTTAAAAAAACAGGAGATTCTGTCACAGGTTTATCAAAAATATAGTCCGAAAGATGCCATAGAGGCTTTATCTATTTTTGGTGGTTTTGAAATAGCTATGCTTACAGGTGCCATTTTAAAAGCTGCAGAGTTTAAAATGACCATCCTCATAGATGGATTTATTGTAACCTCGGCGCTCCTTGTTGCTCAAGCTATAAATAAAAACGTATTGGACTATTGTATCTTTGCACATCATTCCAACGAGAAAGGACATTCTAAAATGCTCGAATTTTTAAATAAAACACCACTATTGTCTTTAGACTTAAGACTAGGAGAAGGAACCGGTGCTGCCCTAAGCATCCCTTTGATTCGAGCTGCTGTAAACTTTTTAAATGATATGGCGAGTTTCGATTCTGCCGGAATAAGTGGTGAAACTAAAGACTAACACTATTGAAAAAAGAAATCCAAATTTTCCTTACCGCTATCATGTTTTTCACAAGAATTCCTTGTCCTAAATGGGTAGATCATAATCCTGAGTTTCTTACCAAAAGTGCCAGATACTTTTCTCTGGTTGGGATTATTGTTGGAGGTATTGGTGCTCTCGTTTTTTATGGGTTTTCATTTCTATTCTCAACCGAAATAGCGCTATTACTTAGTATGGCCTCCACGATTTACACTACAGGAGCTTTTCATGAGGATGGTTTTGCCGATGTCTGCGATGGGTTTGGTGGTGGATGGACGAAGGAAAAAATTCTTTTAATTATGAAGGACTCTCGCCTGGGCACCTATGGTACTGTAGGCATAATTTTGATTTTAGCTGTAAAATTTTCAGCATTAAGAGAAGTTCCTCATCATGTTATACCACTAACAATAATTACTGGACATAGTTTAAGTCGATTCATAGCAACAACGCTTATTTTTACACACCCATACGTTAGAGATACCGAAGACAGCAAAGCCAAACCCGCTGCTAAAAGTATCACACTCAAAACATTAATTATAAGTGCAAGTTTTGGAATTGCTCCTATATTCTTTTTTAATGAGCCTTTAATTTTTCTAACGCTCATTCCATGCTATTTAGCAAAAATGTATTTGGGTGCCAAGTTTAAAAAATGGCTGGGTGGGCAAACGGGAGATTGCGCAGGAGCTACACAACAATTTTGCGAAATTGTATTTTATTTAAGTATTATTGCGCTATGGAAATTTATCTGATAAGGCATACCACTCCAGACATTGAAAAAGGTATATGTTACGGGCAAACGGATTTAGATTTATCTGATACGTTTCCTGAAGCGTTCAAAACAGTTTCTAGGCATATCCCTAATCGTATAGATTTCTCAATACAAAGCAGCCCTTTAAAACGATGTGCTCAATTAGCGCAGTATTTAGGTACCCCTGTTAGGTTTGACGATCGATTGAAAGAACTTGATTTTGGGAGCTGGGAAATGCAAAACTGGAACGACATTCCTAAGGGGCAACTAGATCCGTGGATGGCAGACTTTGTAAACGTTAAGGTTACAAACGGAGAATCTTACACAGAGTTATCTGCAAGGGTGCGTCATTATTTTGAAACGCTCAAAAAGCCTCCTGGTAAACAGGGATATATTATCGTAACTCATGCCGGGCCAATACGCGCCTTTATGGCTTCTGTTTTGGGGATTCCATTGGAGAAATCTTTTCAAATTAAGATTCAATATGGGGATGTGTTTCATCTTAAAAAAGAAGAAGACGCTTGGAAGTTACACTCTAAGGTTGAACTTACTTAATCTTTTAATCAAGAATAATTCCTATGATGTCATTCCTGCGAAGGCAGGAATCCACAAACAAAACGAATCATGTACAAAACAATTCACCAATACTACCTCTATATTCTAACCAATAAAACATGTGGTACCATATACATTGGAGTAACAAACAATTTAGAGCGAAGGATGTATGAACACAAAAACAAACTAATTGAAGGTTTTACGAAGAAGTACGGTCTAAATAAATTATTATACATTGAAACCTATCAATATGTTAAAGATGCCATTAAAAGAGAAAAAAATATGAAGAAGTGGAAGCGCCAATGGAAAATTGATTTGATAGAAAAGGATAATCCTAACTGGAAAGATCTGTCTAAAGATTGGACTCATTTGATTGATTAAAAAATGGAGTTCTTTTGAATCTTTTTAATATGCGAATGGATTCCTGTCTTCGCAGGAATGACAAAGTAGGAACTTATACAAAAGCATTATGGGAATTAATAGTTGTAGAGAATTTGTGGATTCCTGCCTGCGCAGGAATGACAAAGTATGTGCTTACATGAAAATATGATGAAAATTAATACCTATAAGTAACTTGTGGGTTCCTATCTATGTAGGAATGACAGCATAATGTTAACCGTTGACCAACCTCAATTCTGCAAAATTATAATGGCTCGAAACTGACTTTTGAATCACTTCTACATTTACTTTATGCTTAAAAAAAGGGGCGTTAACAACCAATGTGTGATACTCTCCATTTTCTCCGCAGGCATCCACGTCCATAGATTCAAAAGTCCTAATAATTGACGCATTAATGGGTTTCCCAAGAAAATCTGGCCCTAAAGTCTGGTTACATGATACAATTATGGCTTCCAACCCGGCATCTATCATCTCTAAAACCAACTGCGTTCTATCGCCCTGCCATAATGGTAAAACAGCAGTTAAATTAGCGGCTTCAGACACTTTTTCTTCCCAGGCGCGGTGGGATTCAATATCAATATCACCAAAAACCGCATGACTTATGGGGTACTCCTTTACTAGCCGATTCAAATTTTGAATATACTTCGCTTCATAGTCTGCCCAGGAACTACTAAAAAAATGAATAGGTAAATTTAAAGCATCAGCCTGAGCCTCCAATATAGGTTTTGTAATGCCATGAGAACGGGATCGATCTCCAAATTCATTCATTACATTTAATAAAACCGCTGGTTTATAACCCAATTGCATCGCTTTAAAAAAAGCGAAACAACTATCCTTACCTCCACTCCAGGAACACAAAAAATGATTCATAATATGGTTTTGGAACACCAAAAATAGTTTAATTACGCTTAGGGTTATCGTTTTACAAAAAAATTAAAGACCTTTGAAGCTCAATTATATTTTCATGCGCTTTTTAACTCTTTTAATTACCTGTTTGGTATTTCTTTGCTCTTGCAAAGAGAATAAGGAGCATACAGTTGCCTCTCAAAACTCATCAGAAGGTATTGAGACCGATATACGCTATGCTAAAGGTTTTTCTATAACGACATACAAAAACTATAAAAAGATCGTTGTTAATTCCCCATGGCCCAATAGTGAAAAATCATTTACATACATACTTACAAAAAAGGGAGAACCCCTGCCTCAACATGATACGAATTCAAGAATTATTGAGGTTCCTATTACATCCATTGTATGTATTTCTACAACCAATATTCCTACTTTGGAATACTTAGGTGTTGATCATACTTTAATCGGCTTTCCAAATACCAAATATGTAAGTTCTAAAAAGACCAGAACAAGAATAGATCGTGGAGACGTTAAAGATTTAGGTAACGATTTAGAACTCAATATAGAATCGCTTCTAGAACTAAATCCGGAAATGGTTCTTGGCTTCTCTGTTAATGGGGTAAATACAAAATTAAATCAAATAGAAAAATTAAATATCCCAGTGGTTTTAGATGGTGCATGGACAGAACAGCATCCTTTGGGAAGATCTGAATGGATAAAATTCGTTGCTACCTTTTACAATAAGGAAAAAGAAGCAGATTCTATTTTCAAAACTGTTGAAACAGCCTATTTAAATGCCAAAGAAATGGCTAAGGTTGTTGCTAAAAAGCCAACGGTTATGTCTGGCTCTTCTTTTAAAGATGTATGGAATGTTCCTGGAGGTAAAAGTTTTATTGCAAAGTACCTGGAAGATGCAAATACCAATTATCTTTGGAAAGACAATAATAGTACGGGAAGTTTACAATTAAACTTTGAAAATGTATTGGAAACCGCTCAAAAGGCCGACTTTTGGATTGGGGCTGGAAGTTTTGATTCTAAAGAACACATGGAAAGCAATCACAAAGGTTACATGTTTTTTGATGCCTATAGCAACAATAGCATTTATACCTATACAAAAAAGAAAGGTACAAAAGGAGGTTTGCTCTATTATGAGTTAGGAACGCTGCGCCCGGACCTAATTTTAAAAGACCTTATTAAAATTGCTCACCCCGAATTACTAAAGGATTACGAAACCTTCTTTTTTAAACGTTTAGAATAATTGCCGGACACTAAAACATATATAGTACCTTTTGCGGTATTAGGGGTATTACTCTTGCTATGTTTCTTTGGAAACATAAGCTTAGGGTCGGTATCTATTCCTTTTAAGGATGTTTTTAATAGTTTTGTTGGGGATCTAACTGAAAACCAGTCCTGGCACCATATTATTCATGAATACAGATTACCCAAAGCCTATACGGCTATTATAGTTGGTTCTGGTTTAGGTGTCTCGGGACTACTCATGCAAACTTTATTTAGAAACCCATTAGCAGGTCCTTTTGTTTTGGGCATTACTTCGGGTTCTAGCTTGGGTGTCGCTCTGGTTATTATGGGAGCCTCTATTTTTGGAGGTACCTTAGCAGGTGTCCTTACTTCTAAATGGAGCATTGTTATCGCCGCGAGTATAGGTGGATTTGTTGTACTTTTGGTGGTACTGATCATGTCTAACAGGGTTCGAGATACTATGGCTTTGTTAATTATAGGCCTCATGTTTGGTAGCATGACGTCTGCTACAGTTAGTTTGTTGTCTTTTTTTAGCACGGCTGAAGAGTTACAACTATATGTCTTCTGGGGGTTTGGTAGTATTGGAAACTTAACCTGGGATGAACTATTTGTTCTTTTTATCATTTATGCGATTGGTATTATAATAAGTATGACATCGATTAAAACCTTAAATACATTATTACTAGGGGAAAATTATGCTAAAAGCTTAGGATTGAATATAAAGCGGAGCCGATTACTCATCATTATATCGACGAGCTTACTAGCAGGAACCATTACGGCTTTTGCCGGGCCTATTATTTTTATTGGTTTAGCGATTCCTCACATGACTCGGCAAATTTTTAATACGTCCAATCATAAAATATTATTACCGGCGGTGTTTTTATTTGGAGCCATCGTAATGCTTATTTGTGACAGTATTGCTCAATTACCGTCCAGTGATCTTACTTTACCTATAAATGCAATAACCTCGCTTATTGGAGCGCCTGTCATCATTTGGTTATTGGTTAGGAAACGTAAGATGATGTTTTGAATAGAGAATAGAGAATAGAGAATAGAGAATAGAGAATAGAGAATAGAGAATAGAGAATAGAGAATAGAGAATAGAGAAAGTTATCTAAAGTATTTGGAATTCGGAATGTCTTTATTGGAATTTATGAAAAAAAATGAATCACATATCGTTTTAAAAACCGAAGATTTGGTAATAGGCTACAATACTAAAAAGGCCAAAAGTATTATCGCATCTAACATTAACATCGAGTTACATAAGGGAGAGCTCGTTGGTCTTATCGGGGCCAATGGAATAGGAAAATCAACCTTATTACGAACGATTACCGGGGTTCAACGAAAACTTAGCGGACATATTAGTATTAATAACACGCTTTTGGAAAACTATTCTAACCTTAGCCTCGCAAAAGCACTAAGTCTGGTTCTTACAGAATCTTTAACGTCTAAAAACCTAACAGTTTTCGAGTTGGTAGCCCTGGGAAGGCAGCCTTACACCAACTGGGTTGGAAATTTAAGCGATAAAGATCTTCAAACGGTAAACACATGCCTACACCAAATCAATATCGACGACCTAAAACATAAAAAATGCTATGAATTAAGTGACGGACAGCTCCAAAAAGTCATGATCGCCCGTGCTTTAGCTCAGGATACCGATTTAATTATTCTGGACGAACCCACGACACACCTGGATATGTATCACAAAGCATATATTTTAAAACTGCTTCAAAGGCTAGCTAAAGAAACCAATAAAACGATCCTGTTTTCATCTCACGAAATAGATTTAGCCATTCAATTATGTGATACGCTTATTGTAATGTCTGATAACTCGGTTATTACAGGGCAACCCTGTGACCTCATAGAAAAAGGAACATTTGATAATTTGTTTCCCAAAGATTTCATCGTTTTTGATAATAAAACAGGGAGTTTTCGGGTGAAAAAGTAATACCTCTGAAAACAAATTCTAAATTCCAAAATATTTAGTCTGGGTCTTCCATTCAAAAAAATTATCTTTGATTATATATTATTCGCATTCATGAACGACAGTCTTATTCTTATTATTTCCGTACTCATTTCTGCCGCTATAGGTGGTTATTTGGGTGTTTTATTCTCTAAACTTAAAAGTAAAAGTGATAAAAGTGCACTTGAAGAACGCCAGAATCAAATGAGTCGTACGATAGATGAACTTAGACAAAACTTAAGTAAAATTGAAGGTGAACGTGAAGACATAAGGAGAGAAAAGGAATTTTTAAATTCTGAATTAACTCGAAAAAATACCGAGTATGAAAACCTTCAACAGTTAAATTTAAAACGTGATAAAGAGATTGAAGAACGTCAGGAGCAGTTGCGTAAAGATTTTGAATTGTTGGCGACGAAAATATTAGATGAAAAGTCCGAGAAATTTACACTTCAGAATAAAGAAAACATCAAAAACATTTTAAATCCATTACAAGAGAAAATTCAGGGTTTTGAGAAAAAGGTGGAAGCTTCTCAAAAGGAAAGCATTAGCATGCATTCTGCTTTAAAAGAGCAACTTCTTGGTCTAAAAGACCTCAACCAACAAATGAGTAAGGAGGCTACCAATTTAACGCGTGCTTTAAAAGGAGACAGCAAAATGCAAGGAAATTGGGGTGAATTGGTTTTAGAGCGCGTTCTTGAAAAATCGGGATTAGAGAAAGACCGTGAGTATTTTGTGCAGCAAAGTTTTACGCTAAACGATGGTTCCAGGGTACTCCCCGATGTTGTATTACATTTACCAGACAGTAAAAAAATGATTATCGATTCTAAGGTATCCTTAACCGATTATGAGCGTTTGGTTAATGCAGAAGATGATGATAAAGCATTGTTTTTAAAGGCACATGTTAATTCTGTAAAAAAACATGTGGATCAACTTTCCGAAAAGAACTATCAGGATTTATACGATATAGCTTCACCTGATTTTGTGCTTATGTTTATCCCCATTGAACCAGCTTTTGCTGTGGTTATAAACGAGGACAGTTCAATTTATAATAGAGCATTCGAAAAAAATATAGTTATTGTTACACCATCTACTCTATTGGCGACGCTTCGCACCATAGACACGATGTGGAATAATGAAAAACAACAACGAAATGCTATAGAAATTGCCAGACAAGCCGGTGCTTTGTATGATAAATTTGAAGGCCTGGTAAAAGACCTTACTGGTGTTGGAAAGAAAATTGATGCTGCTAAACATGACTATTCTGCTGCTATGAACAAGTTAGTTGAAGGTAGAGGTAACCTGATTACCAGTGTTGAAAAGCTTAAAAAAATGGGAGCGAAAGCTAAAAAAGCGCTACCTGAAGCTATTATAAAACGGGCTGAAGATGATGATCAATCTTAATATATATCACATTAAAACATGATATTTTAATTTATCACACAAAAATGCGATATTTAAATTTATCACAAAATTATGCGATATATTTGTTTATCACATAAAAATGTGATATTTTTGCTTATCATACAAATATGTGATATTATGTTAGTTAAAGAAACCACCAGTGTTATAACCGGTGATATTATTAAGTCCAGAACACAACTAAATCCGGAAATATGGATAAAAGCACTGAAAAGTGCCTTATCGTATTTAAGCCCGGACAGAACGTATTGGGAGATATACAGAGGCGACAGTTTTCAAATAGAAATACAAGATATTCATACTAGTTTTTTGGCCGCATTGTATATAAAAGCCTGTATAAAGACCATTCACGGCTTAGATGTTCGCCAGGCTATAGGCATTGGCACTAAAGCTTATGATGGTGAAAATGTCACAGAATCTAATGGAGAAGCGTTTATATATTCGGGAGAAACTCTGGAAACTCTAAAAAAAGAAAAACAAAACTTACGTATAAAAACCAAAGACGATAAACTCAATGAAGCGTTAAACCTGTATTTTAAGTTAGCCCTTATTTCTATGGATAGTTGGACCGTAAATCTAGCCGAAATGGTTAAATTAAGCATCGAAAAACCTAACGAGCGGCAAAGTGAACTGGGAAAGCTCATAGGCATTAATCAAAACGCTGTAAGCACCAGGCAAAAAAGAGCTCATCTTGACGAAATTATGGAGCTCGATCTCATGTACAGAGAAAAAATAGATACTTTAATATGATACTACTTAAACTGTTATTAGCCCATTTAATTGGCGACTTTTTTCTTCAACCTCAAAAATGGGTTCAGGAGAAAGAAACAAAAAAACTAAAATCCCCCAAATTATATATTCATATCCTTATTCATATCGTTCTATTACTTATAGTACTTTGGGATATATCGCTATGGCCCTACATAATAACTATAGGAATTTCTCACCTTATTATAGACGCTTTAAAACTCACCTTTCAAAAAGAAAAGACCAAACGATCCTTATTTTTTATAGATCAATTGCTTCATATTTTAGTTATTGTTGGGTGCTATGTGCTCTATTCAGAATACAAATTCGACTGGGAACTTATAATGACCGAGGCCAACCTTTTGTTCCTAACCTCTATATTATTTTTAACAATTCCAGTCGCAATAATTATGAAAACCATTTTTTTAAAGTGGAATATTTCAGAACTCACTAAAAATAGCATGTCTCTTAAGGATGCTGGTAAATATATTGGTATTTTGGAACGTGTTTTAGTGTTTTTATTCGTCATATCAGACCATTGGGAAGCTGTTGGTTTTCTAATTACGGCTAAATCTGTGTTTAGGTTTGGAAGTTTAAGAGAAAGCAAAGACAGACAACTTACCGAGTATATTTTAATAGGCACTTTAATTAGTTTTGGAATAGCAATCGTCACGGGCATTATATACAATACCGTGCTAACTTAATATACATGTTTAAAAGCATACAGAAATCGCAAGTCACGATCACAGAATTAATGCTCCCATCCCACTCTAACTTTAGTGGAAAAATTCATGGTGGTTATATTTTAAACCTCATGGATCAAATCGCATTTGCATGCGCATCAAAACATTCCGGGCACTATTGTGTAACAGCATCGGTGAATCGGGTTGATTTCTTAAATTCCATCGATGTTGGTGAACTGGTCACTCTAAAAGCTTCTGTTAACTATACGGGAAGAACCTCTATGGTTATTGGGGTACGTGTCGAGTCCGAAAACATCCAAACAGGCCATATAAAACACTGTAATTCCTCGTATTTTACTATGGTTGCCAAAGATGAAAACGGAAAAAACGTCCCGGTACCGGGAATCGTATTAGACTCAGAACAAAGTATACGCCGTTTTTCAAGAAGTGTTGCCAGACAAGAACAGGCAAAAACCAGAACGAATCACTTTAAAGCTTCAGAGTTTAAAATGGACGATTACATCTCGCTTTTACAAGGGCATAACGTCAAGGTAGAACTCTAAAAGTAGACCTCGAAGACTGCATTGGGAGTAAACCCTAATGATTTCTGTAAAATTTCAGCAAGCGCTCCGCCATTAACGCGGTAAAAATTACTTATCTGGTTCTCTCTGTCTAAAATATTCCAAACCGAGAGCCCCAGGTTACCTCTTATATTTCTGCCTAATTTCAGATTGTACAGTGCAGAAATGTCTAAGCGCAAGTAATCATTTAGGTTTGAAGCGTTAGTAGCTCCAAAATTCACCTGCCCATCTACAATTTCATTATTAGCAACGGGTTGTGTTGTTGGTACTCCGGAATGCCAATTGAGTCCGGCAGAAAGCTTCAACTGATTGAATGCATAAGTCGTTCCCAAGGTTATGGCATGAGAAATATTGAAGTTACTGGGAAAATAATCGGGTTCTAAATCTTTAAAACGATATCGGTTATCCATATAAGAATAACTTAGCCAGGTACTCACTTTATCAACTTGTTTTCGCAATAAGACATCCACCCCCTTCACATCATAACGCCCGCTACTTTTGGTAAACTCGTATTGATTATGAAACCCTTGACTTTGGGTTGTAACTCCATCAACCTTCTTATAAAATCCGTCTACGCCTATTAACCATCCGTTATAACTATAATTAAGCCCCATAGATACTTGTTTACTCGTAATAACTGGAATTTCACTATCATTAGACAACTGCCACCTGCGTTTTTCTATGCCTAGAAAGTCGTTCTGGAAATTGATGACCTGAGAGGTGTTTTGATGTTTAAATTCCCCTAAGATTTCAAGTGTGAAATGGTGAAGAAACCGATGATTAAAGCTCAATCGAGGTTCCCATATACTCTTTTTAAATTTACTAAGGTAATTGTACCTAAGCCCCAGATTTACATTAGTTTTTTGATTCTTCGTTTTATAATCTAACTGGGAAAAAACACCATGTGTTCTTAAGACTTCCGACACTAAAAATTTATATAACGGAAGGTCTACATCATCTAAATTGGTTACTTCTGTTTCTACAAAATGATACCCATTCAACACATGTAACCTATCGTTCAATTTATAATCTGCCTTAAGTTTGGTACTGGTTTCAGATACAATATTCTCTTGTAAAAAACGCTGCGCTTCGGGTATATTAACGTTTACTGCTCTAAGCTTATAATCTGTTTCATAAATTTCGAAATCTGTTCTTAGTTTATCATTCCAATCCCTGCTATAATGTATGGCTCCTGCAATACTACTTTGAGTTAGCTTACTTAAACGAGATTCTTCTTCAAAATCTATGACGGCATTTTCATTAAACTGAAGTCGGTTTTGTGAATTAATAAAGTTCACCCTTAGCTTGTCTTTGTCACTAAAATTATAAATCCACCTTAGCGACGTATCGTAAAAGTCAAACGTTTCATTTGTATTCGTAATTGCCATAAAATTAGAAGCCACTTCAGTATTCTGAGAAATCCTATCAAAAAACGCAGTATAAGTTGGTGTTTCTATAAAATCACTAATTGACTTTCGTGCCGCAATTTGAATAGATGATGATTCGCTAATTGGAATGTCTGCAAATCCATTAGCATCGGTTAAGTTTAATCCGGCTACACCTTTAAACTCATGATTCACCTCATGATTTGTCTGCATGGAAATGGTTCCCGAAACGCCATCGGTATAACTCACATGACTTCCACTTTTTCTTAAAGAAACCTTGTTGGTAATGTGCGGATTATACATGGATATGAGACCAAAAAAATGACCAGATTGATACATTTTAATATCGTCCCAAAGGATTAAATTTTGATCATGAGTCCCTCCTCTAATATTGATATTCGAAACAGTTTCATTAACACTTTGAATTCCTGGAAATGCCTGAACTGCCTGTAATACATCATTATTAATCAGTCCCGGCAAAATCTTTAAATTTGAAAAATCTATTTGGAAGGACCCATTATCAATTTTATTAATACCACTTGTGATGTAATTAGATATGATAACACGAGACAACGACTGAATGTCTGGTTGTAACAATACATCACTGCATTTATCTGTTTTAAAGGCTTTAAAAGACTTTGTTATAGTTTTATACCCCAAATAACGAATTGTAATGTGTTGGGATACGTTTTCTACTTTTATTTCGAAAAAACCATTTTCGTCGCTCGTCGTAAAACCATTTTGGGTTTGAATAGTGGCCTTAGGCAATACTCGTAAATCATCATTATCTTTGAGAAAACCACAAAAAACGATTTCTTTTCCGGGTTGAATTAATACAAAGCTTCCGTTCAAGGTAAATAATAGTCCGGTAGTTGTTTCCAGGTAGTTTAAAGCGTCTTGTAATGATATATTTTTTCCAGGGGGCTTAATGGAAATGCCTTCCACGACGTCTTTCGCATAATTAAATTGAACATCGTGTGTCTCTTCAAGCAACGACATAATTTGCTCTAGGGTACGTAAACCTATATCCTTCTGAGCGCAAACAGCGTGAACTGTTAGAAACAAGAGGCTAAAAAAAATAACTGTTTTTTTAATGCTCTTTTTCATGAACGACTACCAGGTTTGAAGAACGTATTTTAAAAGCCATATTCATTGGTTCTGTAATGGATATTAATGCATTTTCTAATTTATCATGCACAAACCCTCCTGTGAATAACCTATTAGGGTTTTCTCCATCGTAAATAACTTCTATATTATATTGTCGTTCTAACTCTGCTAAAATTTCACTAAATGGAATTTCTTCAAAAGAACTTACGTTTTTAGTCCACTTTGGAGCAGAAACCGTCGTCTTTGTTTCCGTAAATTTTCCGTTTAAAATTTGAAACCTATCTCCAGCCTTCAATTCTCTTGTAATCGTATCTGATACAACTTTAACAATACCTTCAAAACATTTAACCTCAAAGTAGTTTTCACGCTGTTTAACGTTAAATTGTGTACCAATCACAGTTACCATTCCGTCTTCGGTTTTAACATCAAAAACCTTTCCTTTTGCAACCTTAAAAAAGGCTTCTCCTTCCAGTTCTAATGCTCTTTTTTCATCCCATGTTTCGGCATTAAACCGCATTCTGGTCAATGCATTCAATACAACTGTTGATTGATCGGGGAGTTCAATGGTTCGCTTCTCGCTTGCCAGAGTCTCAACATGTGTTACTGTGTTAAAGAAAAATACAAAATATAAGCCTAAACCAATTACAACGAGACCGGCCACTTTTAATAGGGGCCTAAACCAGTTTAGAGTCTTAACCGATGTTTTTTTTGAATAATAGGCTGCCTTAAACGTTTCGAAATCGTCTAAGTTAAAAAAATGAGATGCCTTAAAATGCTGTGCTGCATCAATGATAGACGTATTGAAATCAGCATCATCTAGTTGACTAAATGCTTCTTTTTCTGTATTCGATAGGTCATCCTTCAACCATTTTTCTATTAAATATTCTTTGTCCATTATATATACAACAACTTTACTTTTATTTCTCCCGATTATTTTATTTTAAATCCTTCTAATTCCTTCTTCAGAATATTAAAAGCACTATAAATTCTGTATTCCACCATCTTTTGAGTAATCCCTAACAGGTCTGCAATTTCACTATGTTTCTTCCCTTCTGCTTTACTTAGCATAAAGGCAACGCGTTGTTCCTCACTTAAGCTCGATAACACCTTATTATAACGTTCTAAGAACTCTTCTTTCTCTAAAAGAAATTCAGGGGTTTCGTTGGTGTAATCTTTTTTAACCAAAGCTCCCTGATGCTTTAAAACGACTTTTTGATGTTTAGCTTCATTAAGCATCATATTATTCGCAACTGTAAATAAAAAAGATTTCGCTTTGTGTAATGTCACTTTTTTACAGTTGTGCCAAAGTTTCACGAAGGCATCCTGGACCTTGTCATTCGGATTAAATTGCGTTCCATATTTATAGTATAAGAAACTGTATAAATCCTTTGAGTATTTGTTATAAACGCGTTCAAAAACGGTTTCTTCACAAATCGTAGTATTGAGGTCTTTTTTCAAACTGTTCTTTTTGAGCCGTTAAAGTAATATAAAAATTAATTTAAAAAAATTGAGGAGTTTATAAAGTTGAGTTGTTATAGTTATAAATTACGAATGGAAATCCCATTAAATGCATAAAATGTCTAAAATACCTTTCTTAATCTTAATAGCGGTCACTTCATGGTTTACCTCATGTAGAACCGAAGAAAGAGTATTAATAGAAGCTCCCGAAGAGGAAGTTTTGGAAGCCAATTCGAAAATTGCAAACCTCATACTGCAAACAGCCAGTAACGATGGTTCTAACGATAATATAATCGATAGATCCAATTGTTTTAATATAAAATTCCCCATTTCTGTACGCGTGAACAATCAAGATATTAATGTGACGTCTAAAGATGATTATAAAGTTATTGAATATATTTTCGATGAGGAAGACGATGATACAGACGAAATAGATATTGCATACCCTATAACTATTAGTCTTAAAGATCATTCTAGCGTTACTATAAATAATCACGACGAATTGATGAGTTATTCAAACAGTTGTAACGGTGAAAATGAAGAGGACGACGATATCGAGTGTTTGGATTTTAAATATCCTATATCTGTCTCTCGCTTTAACTCGGATAAGGAACTTCTAGATGTCATTACGGTAAACTCGGATACTGGTTTGTATGAACTGGTGAATGATTTAACGACAACTGATTTCGTTACGATCAATTTTCCTATTGCCGTAATACTTCTGGATGGTACAGAGTTAAGCATTAATGATTTTGTGGAACTGGAATCCATTATCGAAACATACCGTACCGATTGCGATGAAGATGATGATTACGATTATAATGATGATGATTGTGACGATTGTCTCCCCGATCAATTAAGTGACGTTTTAACGACTTGCACAGATTGGACTGTCGACAGATTAAAACGTGATAACAATGACTTAAATAATATATATGATGGCTATACATTCAATTTCTCAGCAGATGGCACTTTAATGGTATACTGGTCTGGTGTAACCGCAAATGGTACATGGGTAGCTAGCGGTACAGGAAATAATATTACGGTAACTATTAATGTCCCTGGTTTACCTTATTGCAATAACGACTGGATATTACATGAAATATCCAAATATTCTGCAACCAAAATTGATTTAAGAGTTGGTGGTGTTGATAGGTTACGGTATGACAATGGTTGCAATTGACATAAAAAAACTACAAAAAATATAAAATTGTAAGAAAAATACTTAATTTTAATCAATCACTAACAAAAAATGGCTAAAAATAAAACATTACGGATAGGTATTATCGCCTTGATACTTGCCGCCTTTATTCTTGTTTTCGGGTATAATTACATTTATCAGGACCATCGTAACATTGAATCAGAGCAAGCTGTTTTTTCCGTCTCTGCTCATGACATAAGTATCGAGTTTTCGCAAAACCTTCAAGCATCCGAGGAAAAATATTTAAACAAAACAGTAGAGGTTTACGGAGTCGTTTCAGAATTGAACGACAACGATTTAACATTAAATGACAACGCGTTTTGTGCATTTAGCGCACCTATTACCTCATCACTTGAAATGAATTCTGAAATACGAATAAAAGGAAGATGTATTGGCTACGATGACTTACTTGAGCAAGTTAAGTTAGACCAATGTACCATTGTAGATTAGGTTTACTTTTTAATATACCATTGACTTTCGACTTAAATTAAAACATATCATAATTCCAGTTTAACTTAAATATTATATGAAATACTTATTAACACTTGTTTTTTGTTTTCCTTTGTTGACATACGCACAGGATGACCTGCTTGATGAAATTGATTCTGATCCTGTAACAGAACAGTACGTCTCCGCAGCCTTTAAGGGCTTAAAAATAGTCAACTTTGAATCTACCAAACTTGTTGCTAAAAACGAACTTACATTTATCGTTTCTCACCGCTTTGGTACACTTAAAAATGGCATTAATACGTTTTTTGGATTAGACGATGCAGTAACGCGTTTAAATTTTGTCTATGGAATTTCCGACGGATTCAATATTGGAGTCTCAAGAAGTTCTTTTCAGAAAATTTATGAAGCCTCTGCGAAGTATAGACTTCTAAGACAAGAAAAAAACGGATTCCCCTTTACCATTGTCGGTTTTAACTCCGTTATGGTTAACACGGCATTAGATGAAGATAATTTACCACTCATCGAGTTTAAACATCGTCTTGGTTACGTTGCTCAATTGCTAGTATCGCGAAAAATAAACACCAATTTTTCGGTAGAATTAGCTCCTACTTTTTTCCATGATAACTATGTTCAAATTGATGGGCAAGATAATTCCCAATTTGCACTAGGTTTAGGAGGCAGGCATAAACTATCCAAACGCTGGTCTGTAAATGTTGACTATGGATGGCATCTAAATAGATTTAGCGACTCGCCATTTAAAAACCCACTGTCGGTTGGTTTTGATTTAGAAACCGGAGGGCATGTATTTCAATTGCACTTTACTAACGCCCAAGGTATGAATACCAATACGTTCCTTGGTCAATCGACCGGAGATTGGTCTGATGGCGACATTTATTTTGGATTTAACTTAAGCAGAGTTTTTTAATACCCTATTGTTTATGAAAAGAATATATCTATTACTAGCTATTAATCTTATTATTTTTTCTAGCTGTACAAACGTTAGCGAAGAAGATTTAATCGTTGAAATACCTCAACCGGTTTTAACAACGTATACCGATGATATTAAAACAATTATCGATAATAATTGTGTTGGTTGTCATGCTGATCCTCCGGTAAACGGAGCGCCAATATCTTTAACAACATTTAGCGAGGTGCAAAATGCAATAACTAATAATAACTTAATTGACAGAATATCTCGTCAGGCCGGAGAAGCCGGAGCCATGCCTTTTGGCGGTCCAAGATTACCACAGAATTTAATCGACTTAATTCAAAAGTGGAAAGATGACGGGCTCCTTGAAGAATAAAAATGTCTTAAAACGAACGATTAAACATTAAAACAAATTTCGACATGAAACATATACTTTTTTTAATCACGCTTTTTATTGGTTTGGGACTCACTGCTCAAAGCAAATATTTAACCAAAAAAGGGGCGGTTACCTTTGAAGCCTCTGTACCATCGTTTGAAGAAGTAAAAGCTTCCCACAGTGCTGTTACCGCCATAGCAAATTCAGAAAACGGAGAATTCGCAGCTTTAGTTTTAGTGAAAGGTTTTCGCTTTAAAAATGCGCTTATGGAAGAACATTTTAATGAGAATTATGCAGAATCCGACACTTACCCGAAAGCTACATTTAAAGGAAAAATAACAGATTTCTCGTTAGAGAAACTAAGTGCGAACAAGCAATCATTTACCGTTAAAGGTCAATTAACATTTCATGGCGTCACAAAACAATTGGATGATGTTAAAGTTCAGCTGAGTCTAAATGAAGATGTGATTACCATATCTGGATCTTTTTTAGCTAATGCTTCAGATTTTAACATTAAAATACCTAAAGTGGTTAAAAATAAAATAGCCAACGATATAGAAGTGACCTTTGATTTCAGGCTTAAAAAAAAGTAGGCCTGTAAATAGCGCTCTCGTTACCCCATAAAACTCAAGAAATTTGAACACTCTCAAAACATTACTCTATTTCTCAATTTTTAAATATCCACTAACTAGAGAGGAGATTTATAAATTCTCTCCTTTAGACTCTAAAGAGACCTTAAACAAAGAGTTAAGTCTTTTGTTGCAAAAAAAAGTTATTTACAAATTCGAAAGCTTTTATACGACTATAAATGACATCGCCTTAATAAATCGTAGAATTGAAGGCAATCGAATGGCAAAAGACATCATGCCAAAAGCTTTTAAGGTGGCTAAATTTATAGCTAAATTTCCATATGTAAGAGGCGTTTCGCTTTCTGGCGCCCTATCTAAAGGCTATCATGACGATGCAGGAGATATCGATTTCTTCATTTTCACTAAACCTAATAGGCTTTGGGTTGCTCGTACGCTCCTTGTCTTATACAAAAAGGTCTTATTGTTGAATTCGAAAAAATATTTTTGTGTGAATTACTTTGTTGGTACCAATAATCTAAAAATTCATGAACAAAATAGATTTACGGCTACAGAACTCGTAACGCTCATACCAGTTGCAGGACAAGATGCTTTTAAATCATTTGTTAAAGAAAACGATTGGGCAAATGATTATTTCCCGAACAAAAGCCCTTTTGATTTTTCGAAAATAGAAGCCTGTAAAAAAACTTGGCTATCTTTACTCATTCAGAGCATATTAAACACCAAAATTGGCGATTTATTAGATGATTTTTTCAGAAAAATCACTTTAAAAAAGTGGCATGCTAAATTTGGGCATGCTATGCAAAAAGATGATTTTAAAATTGCTATGAAGTCAACTAAAAATGTTTCCAAACATCATCCTCAAAACTTTCAAAAAAAGGTGATCGATTTGTTAAACGAAAAATACAACGCCATAAGAAAACAACATAACTTGGATTTACACCCGGAACATGCTTGATATTGTCTTTTCACATTCTTATTATTATAAATTCGACCTAAAACAATGGAAGAACAAAACCCCATACCCTCCATTAGGTACTATATATGCAGCGTCTTATCTTAGAGAGCATGGATATTCGGTAGGGCTTTTTGACACCAATCTTTTAGATGATCCTAAAACAATTGAGCCATATCTGGAAAAGCATAATCCACGAACCTTTGTTATCTATGATGATGGTTTTAACTATTTAACAAAAATGTGCCTCACAACTATGCGTGAGGCTGCTTTTGAAATGATAAAGATTGCAAAAGAAAGACATTGTCATGTTATTGTTTGTAGTTCTGATTCTACCGATCATTATGAAAAATATTTAGATTCTGGTGCCGATTTTGTTATTCAGGGAGAAGGTGAAATTACGCTTAAAGAGCTGGTTACGGCTTTAGACCAGAATACAGACACGTCTTTAATTCAAGGGATTGTTTTTAAAGATAATGGTGAAATTATTAAAAACCCGTCGAGAACCGTTTTAAAAAAATTAGATGAACTCCCGTTACCAGCCTGGGATTTGGTTGATATTGAGTCGTACAGGGACATTTGGGAGTCTCACGGAAATGCATTCACTTTAAACATTGCGACAACACGAGGTTGCCCATATAAATGTAACTGGTGCGCTAAACCCATTTATGGGAATCGTTATAATTCACATAGCCCGGAATACATCACAAAACATATAAAACATTTGGTTGAAACCTATCATGTTAGTAGGTTTTGGATGTGCGATGATATTTTTGGGTTAAAGCCCAATTGGGTTCAAGAGTTCAATACGCATCTAAAGAAAGAAGCGCTTTCTATTTCTTATTACATTCAAAGTCGGGTTGATTTACTTTTAAAAGAAGATACTATTGATGCTTTGGCAGAAAGTGGGCTCCATGAGGTTTGGGTTGGTGCAGAAAGTGGTTCTCAATCGATACTTGATGGTATGGATAAGGGCATTACCGTTTCTCAAATTTACAAGGCCACACGCTTGCTCAAAGCGAAAGACATTCGGGTGGCATTCTTTATTCAGTTTGGGTATTTAAATGAAACCAAAGAAGACATTGACAAAACGATTAAAATGATAAAAACCCTGATTCCGGATAATCTTGGAATTTCGGTTTCATATCCCCTACCAGGTACTAAGTTTTATGAAAAAGTTAAAGACGATTTAAAACTAAAAACCAATTGGACAGATTCTGATGATTTAGCCATGCTATTTCAAGGCACATTCAATTCCAGGTTTTATAAAAAGCTACATCGTTATGTACATAAGGAATATCGCAAAAGCCAAGCAAAATTGAACTTTAAAAAGATTTTAAAGGCTCCTTTCTCCCTAACTAAACCCGAACTAAGATCTATAATTCTGTATGCGTATTATGCTCCTTTTGCATTATTTGATAAAATGATCTTAAAAAACATGGAACACAAGTATGTCTAGTGATTTTGATATAGCTGCAAAGCGTTATGATGATGTATTCACATTTTCACAGATTGGTAGTGCACAACGACATCGTGTTTTTAGCTATCTAAACCCCATTATTAATTCAAGTAAAAACCTGTCTATACTTGAAGTAAATTGTGGCACTGGAGCAGATGCTATAACATTAGCAAGTTTAGGACACACGGTATTAGCCACAGATATTTCTAAACCCATGATTGATACCGCCAGGGCAAAGACATTTCCAAAAAACTTAGACTTTAAAGTTCAGGACATTAATACCATGTCTCCAGAGACATTTCAGGAAAAGTTTGATTTGATTTTTTCAAACTTTGGTGGCCTTAATTGTCTTTCTGAAGTGGAATTACAGAATTTCTTAAGGACTTCTGAAAACCTTCTGAACACAAATGGAAAATTAATCCTTGTTATCATGCCTAAATTTTGTCTTTGGGAACGTTTATATTTTTTCTTAAAAGGAGATTTAAAAAATGCAACAAGAAGACATACTAAAGCCCCCATCCAGGCAAATGTAGACGGTGTAAACGTGTCTACCTGGTATTATAACCCCAAAGACATTATAGCTTTAGCCAGTCCGAAATACAAGCCTAAAAACATAAAACCCATAGGAATTAGTATTCCGCCCTCATATCTCGAGGCGTCTTTTTTATCTAAAAAGCCTTTTTTAAACATATTAACTGAACTCGAGAAAGCTCTAGGTTTCTCCTTTTTGGCGAAATATGCAGATCATTATTTAATTGAATTGACAAAAACGTGAGCCTTATATTAACACATGCCTATTATCTCTACGAAGACCCTATAGAGTTGCGTATTATGAAACCATACGCTCCTTTAGGCTTACTGTATATCTCATCCTACTTAAATGCAAAAAACATTGAAAATCACGTTTTTGATTCTACATTTTATTCTCAGGAAGACCAATTAGCATGTATTGAAAGCAAGCAACCTAAAGCCATTGCCATTTATACAAATTTGATGACTAAAATCAATGTGATCAAACTGGTTAAACTATTAAAAACGAATTCAAAATATGGCTTTCCAAAAATTATATTAGGCGGTCCCGACATTACTTATAATTGCGAAAACTATTTAAATTCTGGTGTTGATTTTTTAATTATTGGAGAAGGTGAGCAAACAACTTTAGAATTGTATAACGCCATTGTGAAGCATGATATTTACGAAAACATTCCGGGAATTGCTTTTTTAGAACATGGGAAGGTGAAAAAAACCGGAGCCAGAACGAAAATTAAAGACCTATCTGAACTCCCTCTACCCAACAGGGCGGCTATTCCCATCGATAAATATTTAGAGACATGGAAGGCGAATCATGGAAAAAGCTCCATGACCATTAGCACGCAAAGAGGCTGTCCCTATACTTGCAAATGGTGTAGTACGGCAGTATACGGACAAAGTTACAGAAGACGTCCTGCAAATATGGTGGCACAGGAAATGCAGATGCTTAAAACGACTTATAAACCTGATAGTATTTGGTTTGTAGATGATGTATTTACGGTAAGCCACAAATGGATACAAAGCTTTCATGAAGAAGTTACAAAACAAAAGGCGATTATTCCTTTTGAATGTATTACCAGAGCAGAACGCCTAAACGATGACATTTTGAAATTACTAAAAGAAGCCGGTTGCTTTCGAATTTGGATAGGCGCCGAAAGTGGTTCTCAAAAAATTATTGATGCCATGGACAGACGTGTCGATGTGGATGTTGTAAAAGAAGCCATACAGAAAACAAACGCTCTGGGCATTGAAACCGGTACGTTTATCATGGTTGGGTATCCAGGAGAGGATGAAACCGATATTAACCAAACTATCAGCTATTTAAAAGCCGCAAACCCAACGCATTTTACAATTACAGTAGCCTACCCCATCAAAGGGACTTCGTTATACAATGAGATTGAAGATAAAATAACGGTTCGCCCCCATTGGGAAACCTCAACCGATAGAGATATTGATTTTAAACGGACCTATTCCAGAAAGTTCTATGACTATGCGGTGCGAAGGATTGTGAATGAGGTGAATGCTTATAAAAATGAACAAAATCGATTAATAAAATACAAATTAAAACTAAAGTCTATTTTATCATTAGCATTAATGAAATATTATAAAATTTAAATTACGTATGAGTAAATTAAAAATATTTATTCTTATAACGCTATGCTTGTTTCTCTTAGATTGTTCTAAAAAGGAATCTTATCAAATAAATTTAAGATGGAATAAATCCTATCCTGAAGATACTATAGAGAATAATGTTATTGGCTTACAATGGTGCTTATCCTTTTTGGGTTCGACAATTGCTAATGATTCCATTTCACAAGGCTTAACTTATAACGATTCTTTAATTTCTTTAGATATAAATAAACTTGGATTTTCTAAAGCATCTACATCTTTTTTGGCTAAACTAAATTATGAACTAAAAAACTCTGAGGAATACAAAAAAACAAATACCGTTGACTTAGGTAGGTTCATGGCTTTGACCATTGGTAGTTCATATCATTATTATAGAATTGTAGATATTCCTGAAAAACTAGATGACTATTATTCTTTATATGAATTTGATAGTATACAGGGCTATATTAATCATTCAAGTGTCTCATATCTCCATCGAATTATTTCTTATTCCAACAATAACCCAAAGAAACTTAAACAAGGCTTTATTTCTGCTGAAATTGATTCTATTTCGAGAACTGTTTTAGAATATGAAACTATGGAAGTCATGGCCAATGGTCAACTTAAATTTGGTATTTATGATGCTAATGGCCAATTAAAAGGCTCTGCAAACCCCGACCATACCAAAGCAGGAAAACCAGCAAAATGCGTGTGGTGTCATGAAGTAAACATTCAACCGTTATTTAGCGATCAAAGAAGTTTTAATGGTTTTTTGGATTACCTAACTTTTAATGACTCACTAGAAAAATTCAATCAATCTTTACAAAAAAAGCAAGACAGTCTTTGGGTTGATGAAGCTATAAGAAATAAAAAATTACACACCCTTATGGAAATAGCCTATATATCATTTATGGAACCTTCCATTAAAAGATTATCACAAGAGTGGTCTATGCCTGTAGATAAAGTGAAAAGTAAAGTAAAACATTTTGCTACACACAGACATCATGAATTTGACTATTTAGGAAACTTATATAGACGTGAGGATATAGATAAGATAGCACCATGGAAAACTATTGAAGTCCCCACTAGCATACGAGATGAGTCTGTTAATGAATTAAACTTACTTAGATAATTATGCTTAATGGTAAAAAAATCATTGTCATATTTCCTGCTTATAATGCGGAAAAAACATTAATGCAGACCTATAGAGAAATTCCATTTAATATAGTAGACGATGTTATCCTAACTGATGATTTCAGCAATGATAATACAGTCCGAATAGCCAAAGAAATAGGCATTAAACATATTATTGAACATCAATCAAATAAAGGATATGGAGCCAATCAAAAATCTTGCTATAAAAAAGCTTTAGAACTCCATGCTGATATCATAGTTATGTTACATCCAGATTATCAATATACGCCTAAATTAATACCTGCTATGTGTTCTTTAGTCGCTAATGATATTTATAAAACTGTTCTGGGTTCTAGAATTCTAGGAAAAAGCGCTCTAAAAGGAGGAATGCCGATATATAAATACATAGCAAACAGAATATTAACCTTTATTCAGAATTTATTAATGGGACAAAAATTATCGGAATATCATACCGGATATAGATGTTTTAGTTCTAAGGTACTTAAAAGTATCGCCTTTGAAAACAATTCTGATGACTTTGTATTTGACAATGAAATACTCGCTCAAATTTGTTTTGAAAAGTTTATTATTGGAGAGATTTCATGCCCCGCAAAATATGAGCATGATTCTTCCTCAATTAATTTTAAAAGAAGTGTTATATATGGATTTGGAGTTTTAAGAGTTTCATTCCAATATTTCCTACATTATAACAAGATATTTAAATTTAGATTATTTAAGCAATGAACCCATTACTTAAAAACAAATCTTTGGTCTATTTACTACCTCTTTTATGTTTGGGGGTTTATTATATAGTTAAATCTGTATCCTTTTTACCTCATGACTTTGCTAATTATTATTTTGGGGCTTCCTTTTTGGAAAACGGAAAATTTTTGACAAATATTTATGATCCAACCTGGTTCAATTTAAAAATACACTCGTTACAACAAGGAGTCTTTGCTAGCTATGCTCCAAACACACCGTTTCTAGCTTTATTTTTTCTACCATTCACCATACTAAACTTTACCGCAGCAAAATTACTTTTTGGTAGCTTAAGTTTGGTTTTATTTTTATATACCTTAAAAAACTTATTTCAGTTTTATAGCCTTCCAAATAGATATATGATTTGGTTACCTGTTATATTATTTATTCCAATAAAAAACAACATCCTTTTTGGGCAGGTGTATTTATTGTTATTTTTTCTAATATCAGAGGGCTTCCTAGCCTATAAAAAGAAAAAGTACATACATATGGGAATATTATGGAGTGTTGCAATTTTTCTAAAAATTTTCCCCGTTATACTTTTTGCTTTTCTAATCTTTAATAAGAAGTTAAAGGCATTGATTTATCTTGGAGCCTGTTCTTTAGTAATTCTAACATTATCTGTAACTATAAATGGTTTTGATTCTTGGCTTTTTTTCCTCGAAAATGTACTACCGAAATCTAGTCGTGGAGAAATATCTGGAGAATTTGTTAAAAATTACCAGTCAATTTTAATGTTCCTTAAACACTTTTTTGTTTTTAATGAAATAAAAAATCCTAATCCAATAATAAATAGTGCATTTATGTATCATTTTTTTTTAGCACTGATAAAATTGATTGTCTTAGGGTATGGGATACTTATAACGTATAAAAATAGTTCTGATATAAAAGCACTATCCTATTGGATACTTGCAACCTATTTATTGTCTCCGTATGGCAGTTCGTATGGTAATATTCTTTTAATCTTTATTCTTGTATATTCTATTTCTAAAAAAATAAAACCTCTAAATATTATTATTCTACTTGTTTCTGTTTTTATTATTGCAAATATCTCATCAAATTATTACCGAGAATTTCCCCTACCCTTATCTTTTCTGAAGTTATTGCTATTCTTATTAATCACTATATTCTTATTTATAAGTACTTTACCAAAACTTAAGTCTCACTATAGTGTTTTGATCTTTTCACTTATAGCTGCTACTATTCTAACCCTAGCTCATTACAATAAGCCAGCGATATCAGAATATCATTACCTACTCGATGATCAGCACCAACCACTGATTTATGACTATGACATTGAAAATAATGAATTGTTATACACATATTGGACGATTGATGGCAGCAAAACTAAAAATTCGAAGTACAAACTTTTTACCATAACCTATGATGATCTAAATATACAAAACAGTCAAATCTATTATAAGGGCATTCAAATAACTAATACAAATTCTAATAAATTAAAACCAGCTATCATTAATGAAAATGAATTAATATATCTTTCGGACTATGATAGAGGTTTTGGCTTTTATGCTTTTAGAAAAATCAACCTGAATAAATAAAATATGCTTAATTTCTATAAAACATTTAATAGAGTTCTGGCCGTAATACCAAATCATTATAAAAAAAAGGTATTCAAATCTTTCGTACTCTCTCTTGTTCTATTAATTCTAGACATATTTTCGATTTTTTTATTGATTCCCTTAATGGTTTCTCTACTTAATGTCGACTCGAATACCATCGCTTTTTTACCTTCAAATCTTGATGTTATAAATAAATACCATTTCATTGCTATAGTCATTCTATTCTTTTTTGCAAAAAACTTCGTTTCAATTTATATCAATAAATTTCAATCCAGTCTAGCATTTAAGTTAGGGTCCGAGTATTCCTTATCTCTATCAAAGCATTATTTATTAAGTGATTACTTAGCGTTTAAACAAAAAAAGAAATCATCAATAATTAAAGACATCATCTTTATTCCCAACGACTTTGTAGGAAATATATTACTATCTATTAATACAATTGTTACCGAAATAATTCTGCTATCTTTAATAGGCCTTGTTGGTATTTATTATAATTTTCTAATCGCCTTGCTTATAGTCATTGTAATAGGCTGTATTACTTTTATATACAAAAAACATAACCAATCTACCCTTAATAAAATCAATGCTACTAGAGTTAAAGATTACGATAATAACATAAGTAATTTAAATAACCTTTTAAATGGATATCTCTCTATCAAATCTCCTAATATTGTAAATCATTTTTTAAAAACATTTCACAAATCCAATCAAACTTTAAATCAAAGTTATGCGGTCTTGCAATCAAAAAGAATAAATAGCTCCAAGCAAACCGAAATTATATTAGTATTACTTTTATGCCTTATTTTCTTAGCTATAAATGTATTCGCTCTCAATGGTATTACACCCGCTATATTTCTTTCTGTTTTCGCCTCCTTAATCTTCAAATCTGTTCCTTCAATTAACAAATTGAATATTGCTTTCACTAATCTAAAATCGCATCTATACACCTTAGATATAATAGAAAAGAAAACAAAAGAATTTGAGAAAATGAATACTAAAAATCCATCTATTTGTTTCAATGAGCACATTGTTCTTAAAAATATTTCATTTTCTTATGAAAACAAAAAACCGATATTAAATAACTTAAACATAAAAATCGATAAAGGGTTATTCATTGGTATTGTAGGTTCTTCTGGTATTGGTAAAACAACCCTTTTAAATATTATAGCAAGATTGATCCCGTCAACTAAAGGTTATATTTATGTTGATAATACCGAAATTACAGAGTTTAACAAATATGAGTATTTCAATCTTTTTTCATATTTAACTCAAAAACCTTTCATCTACGAAGGAAGTATTAAGGACAATTTACTAATGTTTAACAATGAATATAAAGATGAGGACGTTATCCACGTCATAAATTCTATGAAACTTGACAAAATAATTGACCAGTTTCCCAATAAATTAGATACATACATAGGTTCTGATGCCGGTAATTTATCGGCTGGACAATTACAACGTATTTGTATTGCCAGGGCGATATTAAATAATCCAAAAATTTTAATATTGGATGAAGCTACAAATAACCTGGATTTAGAAACAGAAATAGAAACTTTGAATTATCTAAAGTCATTTGCAAAGAAGAATAAAACAACTGTAATTTCTGTAACACATCATATTGAAGAGATAAAACACCTTTATGACCGTATCATAACACTAAAGGAAAATTCATGAAATTTAGCATTATTACGATAACATATAATAGAGGGCATATTATTGGAAAAACCATTCAAAGTGTCATAGATCAAACTTATAAGAACTATGAACACATTATTATTGATGATGGTTCCACCGATAATACCCAAGACGTTATCACTAAAATAAATAATGATAAAATTAAGTACTTCAAATATGAAAAACATACTCATCGAAGCTTTTTAAGAAACGAAGGAATTAAACGTTCCTCTGGTGAATTTATATGTGTTTTAGATTCTGATGATATTTGGGACAAAGAAAAACTAAGCGTAATTTCTAAAATATTTAAGAATACAAATGTTCATTTTGTTATTCATAATGTTCAACTTTATAATGTAAATGGTACTAATACAGGAACCATATATTTATATAAAGATGATTTTTTCAAAAACATTCTTAAGCTCATATTAGATAATGAAATCTTACCTTTTGCTTTCTATAGTTTTAGAAGATCATTGCTAGAAAACAATGATATCTATGATGAAAATATGATAGATGGCCAGCATGATTTTTTCTTAAGAATAGCATCAAACCATCCCTTCTTTTATTCTTCTAAAATACTAGCGTATAGAAAAGCGTATGAGGATGGTGTTTCTAATAATTTTCGTGTATCTGCGCTAATCAATTTTAATACAAGTCTAGAAAAATTGTATTCTAACGAAAAAATAGCCCCAACATATTATCGATTATTAAATAATAGAAATGATATCAAGATTATACGATTCTACTTAAATCAGAATGAATTTGAAAATAGTTTAAATTACGTAAACGCCCTATTAAAACGTAACTCAAATAGTATTATGTGTCTAAAATATCTAATTTTAAAACTCAGAATAAAGTTTCTTAATTATATAAAAAACAATACGTTTCATAAATTATTTAGCCTAAATCCCAAAAATGAATAAATATTTAAAGGAATTAAATAAGAGAGTAGCTCCTGGTAAATTCTTTTTTCCTCCAAAATGGATCGTACTAGGTGTTAATAATGTGTGTAATTTACACTGTAAAATGTGTGATGTGGGTACCAAAAACCTAGAAAGCAATTTTGCGCAAAATTTAGTGGGAACGCACCCTATTAATATGCCTAAAGAGCTCATTGAAAAAATAATTAATCAAGCTTCATTATATTATCCCAAAACAAAATTAGGCTATGGTTTTACAGAACCTTTAGTTTACCCTCTATTAATAGAATCTCTTCAATATGCAAGTACAAAAAATTTATTTACTTCAATTACAACAAATGCTTTAACGCTTAAGCATAAAGCAAAAGACCTTGTAAATACGAACTTAAATGAGCTCTATATATCACTTGATGGGCCTCAAGATATACATAATAACATACGTGGGCATAAAAAATCTTTCCAAAAGGCTATTGAAGGTATTGAAGAGTTATTAAAATATAAAAATCGTCCGACTATTTCGGTTTTTTGTGTTATTACAGAATGGAATATTGGTTATTTAAAAGAGTTTGCTGACTTCTTCAAAAATTACCCATTGCAACAATTAGGTTTTATGCATACTAACTTTACAACTCCTGAAATCGCTCATTTGCATAATCAAACGTGGTTGAATTATTATCCGGCAACCGATTCTAATATTGATGAAATTAATATCGACAATATGGATTTGGATTTACTTTGGGACGAAATAAATGATATTAAATCTTGTTCTTTTAATTTTCCCGTTGATTTTTCTCCAAGGATAAATTCAAAAGAGCAATTATTGACTTTCTATAAAAACCCAGAAAAACAAATAGGAAAAAAATGCAATGATATTTTTAATAATATCATGATAAAATCTGATGGGAGTGTTATTCCTGCCCATGGTAGATGCTACAATTTAGATATTGGAAATATTTACGACAAAAATATAAAGGATATATGGCATTCATCTATCTTAAATAAATTTAGAAGTGATTTACAAAAGGCTGGAGGGTTGCTCCCAGCTTGTAGCAGGTGCTGCAGTATTATATAATCTTATGAAAAACAAAATTGTAATATTCAATCCTAGAAGTGCTAATGCAAAGCATCGTATTCCTAATTCCATCTTACAAGTAGGTGCTTCTATTTATGGTAAATATGAATTTGTATTTGTAGATGGTAATCTAGAACATGATCCCTGGAACAAAATCAGGAATTATCTTGACACAGGTGAATTCAAATACTTTTGTTCAACGGTAATGCCTGGCCCTCAATTAAAACAAGCCATTCCAATAACAAAAAGAATTAAAGCACAATATCCCGAATCTATTACTATTTGGGGAGGGTATTTTGCCTCTAATCAGTTTAAAGTTTGCATTGAGTCTAATTTTGTAGATTATATTGTGAATGGGCCTGGTGATGTGGCGTTTCCTTCATTGATAGAGGCTTTGGAAAATGATCATTTAGATACCATAAGAACTATAAAAAATCTAATTTTTTTAGATGATGAAAAACAAATTGTTCAAACTCCAAAAGAAAAATTATTAGACCAGGATAAACTGGCTCCATTACCTTATAATCACCTTAATAAATTCTATGACCTTAATAATTATTTAAGCAGAACGTTTCTGGGCAATAAGACCTTTTCTTATCATTCCAGCTTGGGCTGCCCCTTTACCTGTTCTTTTTGTGCTGTGGTACCCATCTATGATGGACGATGGAAGGCCAAATCTGCTCAAACCGTATATAATGACGTTAAGCATTTTAAAACCCACTATGGTATTGATGCCATAGAGTTTCATGATAATAATTTTTTCACATCCAGAAAACGTGTTATTGAATTTTCTAACCTCATTATGAATGATAACATTACCTGGTGGGGAGAAGGAAGAATTGACACGATTAATAAATATAGTGATGACGACTTAAAAACTATGAAAAAAGCGGGCTGTAAGATGATATTTTTAGGAGCCGAGACCGGGAATGACGATATATTAAAACAAATGAATAAAGGCGGGACGCAAACTGGACAAGGCATTAAAGACTTTGCCAAACGTTTAGCACCTATTGGAATCATCCCAGAATTCTCATTCGTTTTAGGAATGCCTGCCGATTCCCCTAAGCAGGTTATGGATCAAATCAAATGGGATATTGAATTTATTAAAGAGATTAAAGAGATCAACCCCAATTCAGAAATAATAATCTATCTCTATAGTCCAGTTGCCACCGAAGGCTCAGAATTATATGAACAAATTCAAAATGCCGGGTTTAACTTTCCCAAAAAGTTAGAAGATTGGCTTGATCCGGAATGGGAGAAATTCGACCTGCGCAAGAACCCATTAACACCATGGTTAACCCCTGAAATGGTAGACAAAATAAAAAATTTCGAGACTGTTCTTAATGGTTATTATCCCACGGCTTCAGATTTTAGAATAAAAGGCTACAAAAAGCGTTTATTAAAATTAGTTTCTGGATACAGATTTAAATATGGATGGTATAAATTCCCCTATGAAATAAAGGTATTACACAAAATATGGAAATATCGTCAACCGGAAATTCAAGGTTTTTATTCTGAGTAATGAGAAATTTCTTAAAAACCATCACGCATCCATTTCTCAAATTAGGGCTTTCTCTATTTTATAGTAAGTCTCGGAAATTTTCATATGATGGTATTGAAGTTATTGTACACCCTAATGTTTTTCCTCCTCATTTAACATGGAGTACTAAAATTCTGTTAAATTTTATTTCTACTATAAACTTAAAAGACAAAAGCTTATTGGAATTAGGATGTGGATCTGGGATTATCTCATTATACGCTTCAAAAAAAGGAGCTACGGTAACTGCTTCAGATATTAATAAAACAGCGCTTGAGCATCTTGAAATAGCTAAAATTAAGAATAATTTAAATGTTAATTGTGTGTATTCCAATCTTTTTAACAATCTAAAAAACCAAACATTTAATTACATTATAATCAACCCTCCATACTACCCAAAACAACCAAAATCAATAAAAGAGCAAGCTTGGTTTTGTGGTGAAGACTTTGAGTATTTTATTGATTTATTCGACCAACTCCCTATGTATATTAATGAACATAATACTACTTTTATGATACTCTCTCAAGATTGTAATTTGGAACATATAAAATCTATCGCCTCTAAAAACAACATGTCTATGCAATGCATATTGGAGAAAAAAGTCATTGGAGAAAAGAACTTTATTTTCAAGATTACATTAAGTTAAAACACTACACACTAATGAATTGGAAAATAAAAGCTGCGATACAAAAAGTTCTATCACTTACTAGAATCGGTGATCAATTAAATCATGTGGCTGCCAAACTAAATAAGGACTATCATTCAAATGTTTTTAAGTATCAAACGTATGAATCTTTAAGAAAATTTAAGGATTGTAACATAGATCTCCAAAAAGGGGCAACAGCTTTAGAAATAGGTACTGGTTACTCGATACTTTCTGCCATTACATTATCGCTCTTGGGGTTTAAAAAAGTAGTTACCGTTGATATTACAAACGATTTAAAGTTTTCAACTTTTAAAAAACAAATTCCATTTTTACATACATCATCCTTTTTAGAAGAAGTCACCTTAAAAAGTATTCATTCTAAAAATGACATCTTAAATAAAATATCATCAATAGAAAATTCGACGTCTCTGAATGCGCTTTTTAATGATTTAAATATTGTATATAAGGCGCCTTACATGTTTGAAGATATTGAAAAAGAATGTTCTTCTTTTAACTACATAACGTCCCAAGTTGTGCTAGAACATATGTCTCCGCCAGCACTGGATAGTTTATTTCGCCACACAAAAAAATGGTTAACTCCTAATGGGTTTGCTGTTCATACCATTAACTTTATTGATCATTTTGCCAATCCAGGTTTCTTTCAAGATAAATCGATCTCAGAATTCAATTTCTTAAAATATTCAGATAAATTCTGGAATTTTTGGGCAGGAAATTCAATTGCATACACGAACCGCCTTTCTTACCTGTATTATCTGGAATTAGCAAAAAAACATGAACTTAACGTTGTTGAATTTATAGGAGAAAACTATAGAGAACGTACTGAACTTAATATAAACTTGATTCATTTGGATGTAATCAAGAAATATGACCAGGTTGAAGACCTCACGAACCTCACGACATATCAAAGAGGTACACTTATTCTGAAGTCTTAAATATAATTTCAGTAATGTTTACTCTTTTTCCAATAGGGTTTCAATCAGAGCTCTCAATTCTTTGATTTCTTCTGATTGCTTCTCTAATTCTAAACTTTGCTTATTGTTTATTTTATATTGTTCAATGACATACAAGGTTAACTCTTCTATTTTCTCCTGCTGAATTTTTGAAATCCCTCCAAGTTCTAAACCATTTTCAGTTATTTCTTTAGCTGAAGGTACATTTGGTAAATGTCCATTTTCTTTTATATAAACTTCTATATCTTCTAATGACATTAGTTTATAAGTATCTTTAAAAACATAATCCGCCCATGTATTATAAACCTTAACTTCCTCTGCCCTGGCATTTCCATTTACGGAAAGCTTGTAAGTATCATCACCATCAGTAAAAATTGATGTTCCAATACCAATACTGGAATCTGTTATAATATTTCCCTGAATTAAGGAGCTTCCCAATACAACAAATTTATGAGTCCCTACGATTGGGTTATCTGAAAATCCACCAATAACAACTTTCGTACTACCTTTTGGCATTTGTAAATAGGCACCTTCACTATTACCGCTTACTTTAAATAATTCACTTTGATTATGATCCTTTAATTCTAGAATAGATCCATGACCTTCATAAAGTAATACGTTAAATCTTTCTTTACCTGTTCTATCTCTCATGTTAAAGAATACACCATTGAAATCATGAGGGCTAGACATAGATAAATCGTGCATTGTAAAAAGACGCTTATTTGCAGACCCTGGTACTGTTTTCCCTGCCGAGAAAACAATACTTTTTTCTATACCATCATTCCAATCAATGAATACTTCATCTTCAAGTTCTCGTCCTGGAAAAACTCCTTTAATTGCTTTTAAATCACCTGCCACATCTAATTTAGAATTCGGAGAGGAAGTCCCTATTCCAACATTTCCCGTAGTTGGGTTTGTTGTTGTACTCACCGTTCCACTTGGCGTACTAATTTGAGCATTACCGTTTTGTTTCGAGAAGCAGACTAATATTATGATTATAAAAAACTTAACTTTCATTACATATAATTTTAATTTGTGGAATTATTCTTATTAAAACTACTATTAAAAAGCGAGATAAAAGTAGGGATTCACCTTACACATTATAAGGCCTTATCTTACTTAAAAGATCGTTTTATCAACAAATAAGGGGATTAACAAGCAATATTTTAAATTATAACAACTTTAAACCAAATCGTATTCTAAATCGTATATAAATAAAAATCATATCTATGCCTTAAACACTCAATTGCTATGAATTTTAAGAAGTTTATGTATTTGTTCGCTATGTTGTTGGTATTTAATTGTTCCAAAAATAGTGACGATACCGTCTCTCAACCAGACCCCGACCCCAATGCTAAAGTTACCTACGATGCCAATGTAAAAGTTGTTATTGCTGGTAATTGTTTACAGTGCCATGGTAGTCCTACCGCTAACGGGGCTCCATTTTCTTTACTAACCTATATACAAGTAAAAGATAAAATTGAAGCGATATTATCTCGAATTAATAGTTCGTCGAGCCCTATGCCTCCAACCGGACAAATGATACCAAAAAACATAGATATCATTCAACAATGGAAGGATGATGGACTTTTAGAAAAATAGAGGATTGAAATTGTTATTGAAAAAGAAAAAAGAGGACGTCTAAAAAGTGCTGAAATTGTCATTTTGAGCGCAGCCGAAAAACCTTAAAACCTTAATAAATAAGCGTTTAATCTCTAATAGGTTCTTCACTTTGTTCTGAATGATATCTTTTTAGACGCCCGCTTTTTTTAGCCACGCATTTTACTTATTTCTTTATAAATTTACGGGTTAGTATCTGGTCTTCAACACTAACCTTAATAAAATAAAACCCTTTAGACAGGTTGGAAACGTTAACCTGGTTTCCTGTTGCCTTAGCATTGGACAAAACGCTTTTACCACTAATATCGTAGATCTCATAAGCACTAATTGATAAATCTTTCTTTAAGGACATATTTAAATACGTCTCTGTAGGGTTGGGAAAAACTTTAAACACATCATCAGATTCAGATAAATCATTAACGCTTAAAGAACCATCTGTTACATAGATACCATAATCATCTGCACGTTGAGCTCTTCCCTCTCCACACATAACCGGTACTTTATTATATTCAGATGCCACACGCATTCTTAGTAGGGTATTTCGAACCGCAGATGTTGGAGGTGTTACACTCACTAATTTCTGAGTCGAAGAGCCGGCTTCAATGTCATCTACCAACACCCTTTCATTAATACCACTGGTATTGGATATTTCAAAACTACCATTATTATCCCAGTCAATCCATACCTCAACAAACTGTCTCCCTCCTGTTCTTCCTCTATAGTTAACACTTAAATCGTACGGTTTATCAACTTCAAGCGTGGTTTTATAAGAACATATAAAGTCATTAGTTGCATTAGTCGGTATAAATGTGGACGTATTATTATGTATTGTATTGAGCGATACCTTAGTAACACCATTATTAAAGTCTCTTCCATTATTTCTACTTGAAAACACGCAATTTCCAGTACTTATTGCTGTCTCTGAATTAACAATAATATGATCTGTTTTGGTTGTGCTTGTAGTTCCTTGCGGATTCGTTACTGCAAGTGTAACATCGTACACCCCAGCATTATCAAAAGTAATTGTTGGGTTTTGTTGCGTAGATGTGTAGGGCGTATCTCTACCGTTATCGAACGTCCATAGAAAAGTAATATTATCATAGCTTTCATTGGTATAGGCATTTGGCGTACATGTTGAAGCATCAAAAAAACTTAATGTCCCTCCTTTACAAGCACTATTTCCCTTCGAAATAAAATCCACAGTCGCTGTTGTTGGTGGTATTAAAGCCGGGCTTGTTAGGAAAGAGGTACGCATATTACGCAATGCGTCTTGTGCTACGGCACGTTGTCCTCCAGTAAACTCGGAGTCGCACCCTGTATAATCCATATAATTATGCATATGATCCTGGTGGTTACCCTCTCCTCGGGTAAACCCGGTATCTGGATTTACAACCTGATTAAAATTAGGATCGCAGTCATTTCTATCACTATTATCACACTCGCGATAAATAGAAGGCTCAAATGATGATGTTCTTATATGTGAAGGCGTATCTGCAATACCATCGTCTCCACATTTACCTGTCTCGGGGTTATCCCCATTAAAGGTATGAGGTAAATTAAAGGCATGCCCCATTTCGTGCGCCCATGTAGACGACGATTCACTCAAATATGAACAAATTAAAACCACAGAACCATCTCTGGGGTTTCCATGCGAAGAGGCAAAATATGCATACCCTGCAATAAAACTACCTCCAGTGTAGCAGTTCTTATTATCAATTTCATCAACAATCCAAACATTATAGTATTTCGTTGGATCCCAAATGCTATATTCTTTAAGTGAATTTACGCCACCACCTACAGTATAATCACTAATTCCACCAGTTCCTTGCCTGTTAACACCATTGTTCACATAGGCAGGAACACCGCTCATATCTACACGGTCTATACCATTAGTACAGTTTCCTCTTTCATCCTGAATAGCCAAAGCAAATTCAATTTTCATATCCACACCATCTCCATCACCCTGCGTTCCTGGCATTTTTCTCCAATAGTTATTTAAATACTGAATACCTTTAACCACGTCTTCATCTGAAATATTCGTTCCCGTTCCAACAGGCTCCCCTTTGTGCATAACATGCACCACGACTGGAACTTGCATAATACCATCTGGTGACGTTCTTTTTTGGGAAGCAACTTTTTGAATACGCTCGACACCTTCTTGATACCTCGCCCTGTATCCGGCATCATTTTTCATTTGTTGATTATGGAAATAATCTGTTCCACAAAATTCGTGAGGAACCGAACTATTTTGGAGATTAAAGTCTTCTTCTCCTGAGATTGTTTGCCCATTAACATTTGGACCAAAAAACAGCATTGTAAACATTACAAATGCCCAGTAGTTACAAGTTTTCATTAGGTTTGGGTTTCAATAGATCTTAATTATGAATATAACGAATTTTATATTAAAAAATTTCAGAAAAAACAACAAAATAAATTAAACTTTTTCTGTCTTTTGTTATCTAAAAAAAATTAAATCCTTCACCTTAAAAACGTTTAAGACAAAAAAAAACCGCTTTAAAAGCGGTTTTTTTTTATTTACTTAAATACATTTTCCGTCTGGAGTACAAATCATAGAAATCATCATCTTTTAGACTATCTATAAACAAAATACTTTCTCCAGTACTCTTCATTTCTGGTCCTAATCTCTTATCTACATTTGGAAACTTGTTAAAAGAGAATACAGGCTGCTTAATAGCGTAACCATCTAACTTCGGTTTAAAATCAAAATCGGTTACCTTTTTCTCTCCCAGCATCACTTTTGTTGCATAATTTACATAGGGTTCCTTATAAGCTTTTGCTATAAAAGGTACAGTTCTGGAAGCCCTAGGGTTTGCTTCTATGATATATACAATATCATTTTTAATTGCAAATTGAATATTAATTAACCCAACGGTATTTAATGCCTTGGCAATAGTATTTGTATGATCGATAATTTGTTGCATAACCAGATCTCCCAGGTTAAAAGCTGGTAGGGTAGCATTTGAATCTCCCGAGTGTACACCACATGGTTCGATATGCTCCATAATTCCAATAATGTAAACATTTCCGTCTGCATCGCAAATAGCATCGGCCTCGGCCTCAATAGCACCATCTAAATAATGATCCAATAGCAGTTTGTTATTAGGAATTTTTCTTAGTAAATCAACAACATGCTCTACTAACTCCTCTTTATTAATAACAATCTTCATACCCTGTCCGCCTAAAACATAACTTGGTCTTACCAAGATTGGGAAATCCAATTCGTCTGCCAACGCTAAAGCTTCATCTGCATTTTCGGCAACTCCAAATTCAGGATACGGAATATTATGTTCCTTTAACAGTGTAGAAAAACTTCCTCGGTCTTCTGCTAAGTCTAAAGATTCAAAACTAGTTCCTATAATTTTAATACCGTACTTCGTTAACTTTTCAGCAAGTTTTAGAGCCGTCTGCCCTCCTAACTGAACAATAACGCCTTCTGGCTTTTCATGACGAATGATATCGTAAATATGTTCCCAGAAAACAGGCTCGAAATATAGCTTATCGGCAGTATCAAAATCTGTAGAAACCGTTTCTGGGTTACAGTTAATCATAATGGTCTCATATCCACATTCTGAAGCGGCTAAAACACCATGAACGCAACAGTAATCAAACTCGATTCCCTGACCTATTCTATTTGGTCCAGACCCCAATACAACAATTTTCTTTTTATCAGATACTATACTTTCATTATGCGTATAAACTTCTCCTGAAGCGGTTTCAACCACATTTTCAAATGTAGAATAGTAGTATGGTGTTTTCGCAGTGAACTCAGCAGCACAAGTATCTACCAACTTGAATACACGTTGTATATTATATTCGTCTCTCTTATTATACACCTCACTTTCCAGACAACCTAGCATATGGGCGATTTGACGATCCCCATATCCTTTTTGCTTTGCTTCTAACAACAGATCTTTATCGAGCGTATCGATGGTATATTGAGATATTTCTTTTTCCAATTGAAATAGCTCTTCATATTGTTTTAGATACCACATATCAATTTTTGTGATATCGTAAATCTGACTTAGAGGAATTCCCATGGCAATCGCATCGTAAATAACAAAAACACGATCCCAGGAAGCGTTGGTTAGCTTATCTATAATTTGATTATAATCACTATACCCCTTTCCATCTGCCCCTAAGCCATTTCTCTTAATCTCTAAAGATTGTGTAGCCTTATGCAGAGCTTCCTGGAAAGAACGCCCAATTCCCATAACTTCTCCAACGGCTTTCATCTGCAGTCCTAAAGTTCTATCAGAGCCTTCGAATTTATCAAAATTCCATCGTGGAATTTTCACAATAACGTAATCTAATGTAGGCTCGAATAAGGCTGATGTAGATTTTGTTATTTGATTATCTAATTCATCTAAGGTATAACCAATAGCTAGTTTTGTTGCTATTTTTGCAATAGGATATCCTGTTGCTTTACTTGCCAGTGCTGAAGAACGCGATACTCGCGGATTAATTTCAATGGCTATAATCTCCTCTTTTTCATCTGGACTTACAGCGAATTGCACATTACATCCACCTTCAAAATCACCAATACTGCGCATCATCTTAATAGCCATATCACGCATCTTTTGGTACGTTCTATCACTTAAAGTCATGGCAGGTGCAACTGTAATAGAATCTCCAGTATGAATTCCCATTGGATCCATATTCTCAATAGAACATATAATGACTACATTGTCATTTTTATCACGGAGTAATTCTAATTCATATTCTTTCCAGCCCATCATGGCTTTATCGATCATCACCTCATGAATTGGAGAAACTTCTAATCCTCGACGTAATAATTTATCAAAATCTTCTTCGTCATGAACAATGGCTGCACCGGCACCTCCTAATGTATACGATGCTCTAATACAAAGTGGGAAACCAAATTCCTGAGCAATTTCTTTTCCTTTTAAGAAAGACGTCGCAGTAGCCTGTGGAGCCATGCCAACACCTATCTTCCCCATTAATTCCCTAAACTGCTCTCTGTCTTCTGTTATATTAATGGCATTGATATCAACACCAATTAATTCAACATCAAAATCCTTCCAAATGCCTTTTTCATCGGCTTCTATACATAAATTTAAAGCAGTCTGTCCCCCCATAGTTGGTAAAACAGCATCAATTTGAGGGTGTTCCTTTAAAATTTTAATTATAGATTTTGTGTTGAGAGGAAGCAAATACACATGATTGGCCATAGAAGGATCTGTCATGATAGTTGCAGGATTCGAATTAATAAGAATGGTTTCAATTCCGTCTTCTTTAAGAGACCTTAAAGACTGCGAACCAGAATAATCAAACTCACAGGCCTGACCAATAACGATAGGGCCTGAGCCAATTATTAGTATCGATTTTAGTTTAGAATTTTTCGGCATTTTTTGCTGGTTATGTAATTGTATTGTATAGTTTGTTACAAAAGTAATCTTCAAAAGATATAAAAAAAGGCGTTACGCTTAAGTAACACCTTTAAAATATCAACAATTGTTAATCATTATTTCTTATGTCTAGTTTCAGATGACACAGATAGTCTTTTTCTTCCTTTAGCCCTTCTACGAGCTAATACCTTTCTACCGTTAGCAGAAGCCATTCTTTCTCTGAAACCGTGCTTGTTTCTTCTCTTTCTTTTAGAAGGCTGAAATGTTCTTTTACTCATTATCTTGTATCTTTAAAATCTGAATGTATTTTTTATGGTTTGAAGCTCCTTCAAAAACCGAGGGCAAATATACAAAGCGTTTATTACTTTGCAAACCATTTTTGAAAAAATATTTTTATTTGTTTTTTTTACTAAAGCAGTTACATAAATCCCTTATTTAGTTAGTATAATAGCATATCTTTTCTTAAATATCTGTAAGTTTCTTTTAAGAAATTTTAGTTTCTTTGCAGTCTAAAGGCCGTATTAGTAAACAGTAGATATCGCCAATTCAAAATATAAACGTATAAAAATGTACAATAAAATTATAAAACTTATCATAGCGGCAGGGATCTTAACCTATGCCGTGTATCAATTTACAGAGGGTTATATTGGTAATGGAATCATGTTCATACTGCTTTCTCTAATTTTTATATTCCTGTATTTTAAAAATGAGTTTATTCTTTTAGCATTTTTAAGATTGCGTAAGCAAGACTTTGATGGTGCAAAAAAATGGTTAAACAAGATTAAAAATCCAGAATCTGCGTTAGTAAAAAAGCAACAAGGATATTATAACTACCTACATGGTATTATGGTCTCTCAAAGTAATATGAACGAGGCCGAAAAGTACTTTAAAAAAGCCATTTCTCTTGGATTATCCATGGGTCATGATTTGGCTATGGCTAAATTAAACTTGGCGGGTATTGCGTTTTCTAAACGCAGAAAACAGGAAGCTCAAAAGCTCTTAACTGAGGCTCAAAAATTAGATAAACAAGGTATGCTTACCGACCAGATAAAAATGATGAAACAAAACATGAAACGGTCACAAATGCCAAATCAGCACTACGGTAGTGGCGGTTCTATAAGAGCTCAAAAAAGAAGAGGTTAACAAAATTAACCTCTCCCTTTTTTACTTATTATATTCTTTACTCGTTATTGTATCTCGTAATACCCTTCTTTTGGAATATCAATTTTATAAAGCTTTCGTGATTTATTATTTAAACCTGATTCACGTAACCAGGGATTATGAAGTTTTAAGATCTTATAATTAATTCCAAAATTCTCAGCAAACTTAGGAAAACTGGTAATCGCCGTATCAACTTCTACTTTATACGTAGGGATGGTTTGATATAAATCTTTATCTCTAAAATTAAATCCGTATCTAGAAGGATTGGATAAGATTTCTTTTAAAGCCACTATTCTAAAAATATAACGCCCAGTTTCTTCTATAAGCGCCAAATCGTAGTAATTAGACACTTTTTGGTCTCTTAGCTTTCTGGCAATCCCCGCCGTACCTGCATTATAAGCTGCCGCGGCCAATGTCCAGGAACCTAAACGTTTTTTAGATCTTAACAAATATTTACAGGCGACCTCTGTTGCCTTCTCCAAATGATAACGTTCATCTACATTATCGTTAATTTCCAAACCATTTTCTCTACCCGTAGCTTTCATAATTTGCCAAACACCTCTGGCTCCTGCTGGAGACGTCGCATTTGTTAAACCACTTTCAATCACGGCCAGATATTTAAAATCATCTGGAACGCCATGTTCTTTTAAGATGGGCTCAATAATTGGGAAATACTTTTTGGCACGCTTAAACATTAATAACCCATTGGACTGCCAATAGGTATTAACCAACAACTCACGATCCATACGCTCTAAAATGTCGGGACTTTTGAGCGGCATCGGTTCTCCTGAAAAATTTAAATCTTCAGGCACTTGCAGCGCATAAACATTATAATCGTTTATTAATTTTTTTTCGAAATTTTCATCTGTAGGCGCATCTTGAAGGGCATAAATAAATAGGGCTGATAAACTTAATAATCCCACCGACGCCAATACTCTTTGTACTGTCTTCATTTTTAATAAGTTTGGTTAAAGGTAAAATTTTTATTTAATTTTCTAAAATTAAACTGGGTAAATTCTCATTAAACCACTTATACTTATTAATTATCATGATGTGCGTGCCATTTTTTATGGTAATACATTGAGTAATTTTTTTGATGGGAAAGACAGCATCTTTGTCCCCATGAATATGAATAACATTTGCGGGTGGCTCTTTCTGGTTCCAATAAAGAATTTCCTTAATCGCCCAACTCAAGTATTTATCATCGCTTACAGACAAATATTTTTTATATAAATCTACACGTTTTTTCACATTGCTACCAAAAGCATATTTTGCCAATAATTCAAAATTCCCAACCAAATGAGTTGGCACCAATTTATAAGCTTTGGTTTTTTTTGCTAATTGCATATGTCTGGGTAATTCGTTCATAGATTTAATACTGGACACGATAATAAGCTTTTTTACTTTTATATGCCTGCTCATTTCCTGAACTAACACCCCCCCAAAAGATACGCCAAGCAACACAATGTTGTTGTGTTTTATGGCCCTGGTCATTCGACGTGCATAATCACTAATAGATTCGCTGTTATCCAATGGCAACATCCATTCTAGCCAATGGACTTCGAATTGATCTTGGGGTAGTTTTATGTATTCAAAAATTGTTGGATTGGCAGCCATACCAGGCATCAAATAAACATGTACAATATCTTTACTCATTTAAACTAAACGTATTAATTACCTTCTAAATTAAAACAAAAACAATTCTAATAGTTTATTTTTTAAGGCATTACCCTTATATTATGTTTAGAATGACAAATTTTTTTCATACTTTTGCAAAACAAAGTTATGTAAATAGTACTTCACTATTTAAGATTCCTAAAGAAATTAAACACAAAATTACTATGGTTGAAACCGCAGAATTAATCGATAATGATTTTTTACGTCAGTTTGAAATAAAAATTGACAACCATTTAGCCAAAATTGAATACTCTTTACAGGAAAGAAAGATTTTTTTAACCAAACTTATTATCCCCGAAGAAATTGTTGACCATGACTTTAAAAAGGATTTTTTAGTGGCCGTTTTTGAACAAATTGAAGAACGCAATCTAAGCATTGTACCAACTAGTCCTGAAATTGCTAAATTTGTTAGAAGCAATAGAAAGTATAAACGCATGCTTCCTGTTGGAGTTAGAATCTAATTCTAAAAGTAAAAAACAAAAAATCCGGAGTTCTTAGTTCCGGATTTTTTGTTTTTCTATATTTCTAATCATCATTCCCTTACATAAACCACCGTTAAATCTTTAGTGGCAACCACTTCGGTTAGGGCTTCATTATATATCTTTAAACCGCCCTGTATTACTCTCGACAATTGATTATCTGTTAACATAAACTGCATATTATTAAACGTCACTTTATTTGCTTCGTGTTCATATGTAGTGGCCAGTCCAATAACTCCCTGGCTGTCACAGGATACGGTACATTCATATGTATCTGTGGTTCCGTCTAATAAAGCAATTTGAAGGTCGGGATTATAAGTCATGGTTGCAGCTATCACACCACTCGCTTCAAAAGCTAAGATTTCGTTATTAGAACAATCGATTTCATTCAAAATATTGATACTTGCTGTTCCATCTTTGTCGATGTCGAATCCACCTTCTACTTCCCAGGCCGTTAATTCCCATTTACCAACAACAGATACGTCAAAACGATCTTCACTTGAACAACCAATACATGCGAACGCTATTAAACTAAATACGGTGAGTAACTTATTCATCTTTAGGGCAAAATTCATACTTAATCCCTAAAAATATACTGGCGTGTTTTATTTACATAATAAATGGGGTGAAGTGAACAAAACTTAGTTAATATGTAAATTACCTTCTTTTTTTAATTAAATAAAGTATCACTAAATTTAAACCTAACTATCCCATCGTCATCTATTTCGGTAAGATTTACATGATGCAATGTATTAACTAATTCAGGATTCCACGGGGTTTTTACTTTTACATAATTTTCTGTAAACCCATGGATATAACCTTCTTTATTTTCACTCTCAAACAGCACCGTTCTGTCACTTCCTAATTGCTCTTCATAAAAAGCACGACGTTTTTTAACAGACAACCCTCGCAACATCTTACTACGTTTACTTCTTATATTACCAGGTACAACACCATTCATCTCTGCTGCCTCAGTATTATCACGTTCGGAGTATGTAAACACATGCAAATACGAGATATCCAATTCGGCCAGGAAGTTATACGTTTCTAAGAAATGTGTCTCTGTTTCTCCCGGAAATCCCACAATAACATCAACGCCAATGCATGCATGTGGCATGACTTCTCTTATTTTGGTGACACGGTCAATGTACAATTCACGCATGTAACGTCGCTTCATTTTCTTCAGTATATCATTACTTCCAGATTGTAATGGTATATGAAAATGCGGAACAAAAGCTCTGGATTTAGACACCAAATCAATCGTTTCATTTTTTAAAAGATTAGGTTCAATGGATGAAATTCGAAGTCGTTCAATACCTTCAACCTTATCCAGTTCGGTTACCAAATCTAAAAAGGTATGTTGGTGTTTTTTATTGCCAAACTCCCCTTTTCCGTAGTCACCAATATTAACGCCGGTAAGTACAATCTCTTTTATATTTTGCTGAGAAATCTCCTTGGCATTCTTTAAAACGTTTTCCATAACATCACTCCTTGAAACACCGCGAGCCAAAGGAATAGTACAGTAAGTACATTTATAGTCACATCCGTCCTGAACTTTTAAAAATGCCCGAGTCCTGTCCCCAATGGAATAGCTTCCAACATAAAAATCGGCATCTTCTATTTCGCAAGAATGCACCTCTCCGAAGTCATTTTTTGTGAGGTCATTCAAGTAGTCAGTAATTTTAAACTTTTCGGTAGCCCCTAACACCAAATCCACCCCATGAATATCTCCCAATTCTTGCGGTTTCAATTGAGCATAACACCCCACGGCTGCAATAAAGGCATCGCCGTTTGCTTTTTGAGCTTGCTTCACAATGGTTTTAAATCGTTTATCTGCATTCTCAGTCACAGAACAGGTATTAATCACATATATATCTGCTTTTTCCGAAAAGTCCACACGATCAAAACCTTCATCTCTAAAATTTCGGGCGATCGTAGAGGTCTCCGAAAAATTCAGCTTACAACCTAAGGTATAAAATGCGACTTTTTTTCTCATTACCATGTTTTAATTTCCTTGAAATCAGAAATGTATTTATCTTTACTTGTTTTCCCGACTTAAAAGCCTGCAAATTTACACAATTGCTCCAAGTAATACAATCTAAGTGGGAGACTTAAATAAAAATGCCAACAATTTACAAAATTACATGACCAGAACCGAAGCAAGAATTAAAGAAGTGGCCAGTTTTTTTAAAAACAAGGACACCTTTTTAGGATACCGAAAACTTATGGACTGTGCTATAGATACTCAAAACCTGGATATCTATAAAGACGTTATAGCACTTACCAACTGGAAAGAAAACCACCCAAAGGAGGAAAACGAATTCATTAAAAAAAGCCTTCAGGTTCTTGCTAAGGTTTCTCAAATTCCAATTAACGAATACAATACCAGCACCCCGGTAGTTATAGGTTCAAACCTAGTAAAAAGCTATGGTGCTAACCGCTTCAAACTCGGTCCGATTTCAATGAATATCCATAAAGGTGAAGTCTATGGACTTGTAGGTGAAAATGGCAACGGAAAGACCACACTTTTAAGAGTTTTGGCCAACGAATTAAAACGCACCGAGGGATCTCTCGAGTTCAATTTTGATAAAGCATTTAATGATGAATACGACCTTCGTACTAACCTGGTATATATTCCCCAACGCACACAAAAATGGTATGGTAGTCTAAAAGATAATCTAAAATTTGTTTTATCAAATTATGGAGTTAGTCCAGAAGAAAATGAAACCCGGGTTTTAATGATCATTGCGCGCTTAGGGTTATGGAATTACAAACATTTAAAGTGGGATGAATTGTCTTCAGGGTATAAAATGCGTTTTGAATTAGCCAGAACACTACTTAGAAAACCAGAACTGCTTCTTTTAGATGAACCATTGGCTAATCTAGATGTACTGGCACAGCAGGTTATTTTAGAAGATTTAAAGTCAATTTGTAACTCCATAAATAATCCCATTGCTTTAATTCTAAGTTCACAACAATTGTATGAAGTAGAAAAAGTATCAGACAAGGTTATTTATCTTAAACATGGTGTATACAGGGAAAATGAAGACAAAAACAATGAAACGCATACAGAAAAGCATTTAATTATAGAGATTGAATGCCATTGCGAAAGAGACATTCTCAAACAAATTTTTTCGGATTTAAAACTTGAAAGGTTAATTTTTAATGGTGGTATTTTTGTTGCCTATTTTCCAATTGATGTACCTTTCCCTTCTGTTCTTGAAACATTGGGTAAGCACAATATAGAAGTCACTTACATTCGCAATATTACGAAATCTACCAGACGTTTCTTCGTTTCTTAACACAGCTCCCATGAAAAAGTTTATTCATAAAACTAATACGTACTTCATTGAAAATCACCCAACAATTTGGAACACCAAATTATTATGGGTGGCATCAATCACAGTTGTTTTACATATTTTATTCTTTGTTTTCGGATTCTTCGCAATTTCAAATCCAGAAACCTTACATGACTATGGTGCCAAGGATATTTTCTTTAAAAATGGAACCGTTTTTATAAGTATTATTTTGTCCATTTTAATTTTGGTTACCTGGCTTATTTATTTGCTAAAGAACAACGCTTTTAAAAGTTTTTATCCAACTACAAGGTTTACATTATTCAAGCAGTTTATTATCTACTTGATAATAATCTTCTTATCAACTACCTTTTGTATTTCTTATAATATGGGCGTTAAGTCTTCTATATCGGGGGCTAATGATGATGAAAGCTTAATACAAGACATTACAACGTCAAACGCAGCAGCTCTGTTTTTTTCTCAAAATGCACTTCTGTACACACTTAATCAACGCAATTACCCGCCCCCTTTTAACACATTGTATTGCGAAACCTACAATGGAACGAAACGCCATGAAGCACGTTCATCTTTACAATTCCTGGATTTTCATTATACATTTTATTCGATTTATGAAAGAGAAGGTAAGGCAAGCTCAGAATATTCAGACTCGACCTATAAAGGATACATCTACCGCAAAACAAAAGACACCATTACAACGTACTTCTTTAAAGACTCCGTTTATGATGTCTCCAGTTTAGTTAAAAGCCCTAAACCAAGTTATTTTAACTATTCGAGTACTTTTTATAGATCTATAACGGACAATTCGACCGACACCGATATAGAATATAACTATGCGAATTACGAAAACAATAATGGTTTCGATTACGGCAATTTGAATTATCAGGTAAATGCTATGAAAGCCAATGAATCATCAACTAAATCTGCATATGAGCTTTTAAAACGTAATAACCCAAATGAAATAAAACAACTATTAACAGCGTTTTTATCGATTTGTGACCGACACAAGATCCGCCATAACCTGACTTCAGACATATGGTTTGAATTGGTATATCATCCGGAAGATCACTTCGAATTAAAACATGTAATTAGGAAAACCCCTAAAGAAACTTTAGAATATGGTCTTACAGAATCGCAAAGTGCCATAGAGGTGTTTTACGACGACCGTATTACAGACTATCATCTGGATATTGATTCGCTGCATAATGTTTTTGAAAACATTGAAGACATTAAAAACAGCAGCTTCTTTTTGGAAAGTATACATGTTTTTATGTGGTTTGCATTCTTTGTTTCCGCTTTCCTTTTTGCTTTTAGAATTACGGATTTAAAAACACTTATTTTTACTGTGATAACCATAGGTGTCTTAATAGTCTTTGTATCGTTAGTAGCCGTTCTATATGCTTATATTAGTAAATTTAATGATCAAAGTACGGGGTATTTTATTTCATATGTCCTCCTCGCTTTAGGTGCTGTTATTTTATCTGTTCCTATAATGTATTCAAAAAAAATAAAAAAGATAATAGTGGGTATTTGTTTAAATATGTCTATTATAGGATTTATTCTTTATATTTTGCTTATTCTTTTTGTTATATCCATGCATCAAACGGATGCCTGCAGAGGTGTTTTTTCTCATCTAAACCAGGAAGATTGTTTTAATATATTGGACAGTTTAGGCATAACGTGGAGTTACATATTATTTATAGTTAACCTTTTCTTTATGTATTTTTATGCCCGTGTTATAAAAAATTGGAAGGCTTTACCAGAAGGTTAAATCCTCCAAAAATCATCATATCTTAAATGAAACCAACTAAAATAAACCTTAATAACTCCGTGGCATATCTGCTTTTAACTTACCTGTCTTTAATGTTTTTCTCATGTACAGGTGGTAAACAAGCAAACAAGGACCATTTGGTTTTTAGGTATAATGAACATGCTAATATTAACACCTTAGATCCTGCGTTTTCCAGAACATTACAGGATACCTGGGTTTGTAATCAATTGTTTAACGGTTTGGTTCAATTAGATAATAATCTTAATATTTTACCGAGTATTGCGAAAAACTGGACCATTTCTGAAGATGGATTGACTTACATGTTTTCATTGCGAAACGATGTCTATTTTCATAAGCATGAGTTATTAGGAAAGGATTCTACCAGAACCGTGGTTGCCCAAGATTTTGAATATAGTTTTAACCGATTAAAGGATGAAAAACTAGCGGCTCCGGGTAAATGGGTTCTCAAAAAGGTTGATGGTTTTAGTGCAGTAAATGACACCCTCTTTCAAATCAAACTAAAGCAACCTTTTCCGGCTTTTATCGGGTTACTATCCATGAAATACTGCTCGGTTATTCCCAAAGAAGTTGCCGAACACTACGGCAGTGAATTTAGAGCTCACCCTATTGGTACCGGTCCGTTTCAGTTTAAACGTTGGGAAGAAAATATTAAATTGGTTTTTAGAAAAAATCACCGCTATTTTGAAAAAGACAGTACAGGTGCTACACTCCCCTATTTGGAAGCCGTATCCATCACATTCTTGCCCGATAAACAAAGTGAGTTTCTACAGTTCGCCCAAGGGAATATTGATTTCTTAAATAGTTTGGATGCATCTTATAAAGACGAATTGTTAACGGCAGACGGCCAACTTCGTGAAACTTATAAAGAAACCGTAGATATGATACAAGGGCCCTATCTTAACTCTGAGTATTTGGGCTTTTATCTGGATTCTAAAACCCCCGAAATACAATCTAAACTCATACGAAAAGCTATCAATTATGGCTTTGACAGAAAAAAAATGATGGTCTATTTACGTAACGATATTGGTAATCCCGCAAATGGCGGTTTTATCCCTATCGGACTTGCCGGACACGATACATCTATTGGCTTTACATACCAGCCCCAAAAAGCAAAACAGCTCGTAGAGCAGTTCAAAAAAGAAAGTGGTATCCATAAGCCAGAAATCACTTTAACCACCACAAGTAATTACTTGAGCTTTTGTGAATTCATTCAACGAGAACTTGAAAAAACAGGGTTAACTATAAATATTGATGTTATGCCTGAAGCCAGTCTTAGAGCTGCTAGATCCAATGGCAAAGTTGATATGTTTAGAAGTTCCTGGATAGCCGATTATCTCGATGCTGAAAACTACTTATCTATCTTTTACAGTAAGAATTTTGCCCCTGGTGGTTCCAATTATTTTCATTTTAAGGATTCTTTGTTTGATCACCTTTATAACAAAGCCTTTACAGTTACAAATATTGAGGAAAGAAAACACCTTTACACAGCAATGGATTCCATAGCCATGGAACAAGCCATTATGGTTCCATTGTACTACGATGAAGTGGTACGTTTTACTAGAAAAAATGTATCTGGTCTTGGTATTAACCCTATAAACCTATTGGACCTAAGATGGGTTAAGAAAGACTAACCGTACTATCCTTTTCGTGTTCCTTTACCATTCCTAAAGTAATAAGGTATACCGCTGTACCGTAAGTTAGCATAATTAAGACATCCTGCATAGGCAGATCTGTTTTAAACGTTTTTATGGCCATCATACTCTCGCAAATCATATAGAACATGACACCAAAAAACACATACAAATAGCTAAATCGCCCCACAACACCTCTTCGCAAAAAGGCAAATTGAATGAGTAGTAGGGAGATAAAAAAGCTAATTAAAGCTGGTGCAAAAAAGTTCCCTAGATTATTAAATAACAAACTCATTATAAAAACCGTGTAGGCAAATAGTATTATGGAGAACGGGATTAATCTAACGACTTTAAAATCCGATTTATGTGAAAGTCTCATACTCAAAAAGACCTTTGCTAAGGCGAAAAAAAGCAGACTCAAGCTAAAAAGAATCATATTGTTATGATTTATAATCAATAAATCGGCCAATAAAAAACATGATAAAGCAAGGATTGCCCATTGTTTTTTCCGTTTTCTTTTCTCAAAATTATTATGGTAATAATATAAAAACAAAAGTAGGATCACCACCGGCTTGGAAACATACCTGAACGGAAAAGGTGGCATATTTAGCTTAACTACAATGTCTATAATTAGAACAACAAAGTAAAGAATACTGAATTTTTTTTCATTTCTTAAAATATGCAACACAATTTATCATTTATAGGGACATTGGATAAAAATCTACATACTTTAAAAGCAGTAAACTTTTCACAAAATAAGAAAAAATTTACATTTTTATCCAATTAGATCAAAATTAAACTTTCAGTTATCATTATTAAGTTATTAAAAAAAGTGCGTTTTTCCACTGATTTTTTAATGATTATAAACTTAATAACCAATTAGACAAACAATTACACAAAAAAACTACTCATCCATTTGTCTGCCAATATCATGAATCTCATCTTTCATTAGAGCACCAGCTTTTTTCCACTTTTTTTCTAATAACGTATATAATAGATAAACAGCTCCAAGTCCAAAAGGTAAAGCGATAAGGGTTACAATAAATGTATTTTCCAAATCAAAATCTACTATTCCAGATTCAATCAAAACCGCTAAAACGATCCCAACAACAAACGTTGCTGCATAATAAACGACAATACTTAACACAGCATATAGCCATTTGTTTTGATTATATTCTTCAGATAAATCATAAAATCGTTTTCCAATAAAATAAATAAGTAAAAGTCCTAACATATCTAGTTGTTTAAATTAAGGCGTTCCTTTAATGGTAATCAAATTCGTTTCTTTAACAATACCGAGTACTATAAAATATTGTGAGAGTCCATAAAACAGCATGATTGTAATTAAATGATACGCTATATTTTTATCATAAAAAGTTTTAAGAGCAGTAATACTATCAGATAATACTGAAAACATCACTCCTATTAAAACCCAGTAATAGCTTAATGTATTAACTTCTCCCTTCCTTAAATAAGCAAAAATAATAGTGGTTAGTGCAATAAAGAAATATAATAAGGCCAGGTAAAACGTGTTTTCTAAATTTTTATAAATTAAAGCTAAAATACCAACCATATAGAAAAAGAATACGATTAAAAAAGGTAATATTTTCAATAAACTGAAGTCCTTTTTATTTGAAAACCGAAACACATAAAACATTTTCCCTAATATGAAGCAAAAACCACCTATAGAAAAGCAGAATGGATATTTATCTAAAAGCAAGAAGATATCTCCCACCCAAAAGCACAGTAAAGCACCAATTACAAACGTTCTTTTCAATGCTACTCTTTCCTTATTATTTATTAAATAATACGCCAATAGTAACATGATAATGCCCCCTTTTGTAATGAATCGATAAACCGACACTTCGGAGTATAACTTGATCCAAATATCTGTAAATAATATAGAAAAAAATAGAACTGAAAACAAAGAGGTGTTCCTAAAAAAATCCCGCATTTTTGTTAGAGTTGAGAGCAACGATGCACCTAATATAAGATTTTAATCCATAGAAAAAAAATAGATATCGTCATCACCCTTTCCTCCCAAGCGTTTGGACGAAAAATAGCCTGTATTGGTATTGATATCAAATATAAAGCAGAAGTCGTCCTGTTTACTATTTATAGGTTTTGGGAGTTTTTCAGCTTTTCCAAAAGAGCCATCGGTATTCAAAACACTTTTATAAATATCGAACCCACCAACGCCGTTGGGTCTGTTTGAAGCAAAATACAAGCCATTATTAGCACTCATAAAAGGAAACATTTCTCTGCTATAAGAATTAACCTTATTTCCCAGGTTTTTAGGCGCACTATATGAGCCATCATTTAATACATCTACTTTAAAAATATCCGACCCGCCTCTTGTTGTTTCTTTTCCGCCTCTAATGTTTGCAATAAAATACAATGTTTTCCCATCCTCGCTTAAGGCAGGGTGCGCATAGGAATATTTGGGTTTACAAAATGGTAATACTTTAAAATTGGTCCACCCCAAATCGTCCTTATACTCCCCTACTTTAATATGAAAATTGGATGCTTTAAAATTACCTTTTGGCATATTCTTCCGGGTATAATTAGTCGTCACAAAGAGCCGTTTTCCATCTACTGACATGGTTGCACTGGTTATGTGCTTAACCTCCTGTTTTTTATCTATTTTTAAAGCGGTAGCATTAATTATATTTCCATTCTCAGATAATTCAGCTTCATATATTGTTAATATTGGGTTACCCTCATACCGTTTTACCCTGCCTTTTTTATCTAGCAAATAGGACGTGAAAAGAATTTTGGAGTGATTAACCGGCATGAGTCCAAAATGCGGATACGCTGTATTGATGTCCAGGTTGGATATACGGTAGTCTTTAGTTTGTGCAAAACCTGAAAGTCCGATTAAAAAAAGCGTATAACAAAACAATCTAAGCATGAGAATGAGAGTTCTATAGCAGAAACAAATATAGTAATTTGAAGCTAAAACTAGCCATAACCACCTGTATGTCAATACAATTATTCTCGTCTATGCTTTTTAGTCGCTTCAAAAACATGTTCTAAAATAGCCTGTTCCTGCTCTGTGAATTCTTGATTACGCCTGTCCATCACAATTTGAGCTACTTCAAACGCCTTTTTGGTTAAATATGTAGAAAAGCCACCACTACCACCCCAACTAAAACTAGGCACAAAGTTTCTTGGAAATCCGCTACCAAAAATATTGGCGCTTACTCCCACTACGGTTCCAGTGTTAAACATGGTATTAATTCCGCATTTACTATGATCTCCCATCATGAGTCCGCAAAACTGTAATCCTGTTTTAGCAAACCCTTCTGTTTGGTAATCCCATAATCGTACTTCGGCGTAATTATTCTTTAAATTAGAGGTATTGGTATCTGCGCCTAGATTACACCATTCTCCCAGAACAGAATTCCCTAGAAAACCATCATGTCCCTTGTTTGAATTTGCGAATAATACGGCGTTATTAATTTCACCGCCAGCTTTACTCTTCGGCCCAATAGTTGTTGGTCCGTAAATTTTTGCTGCCATTTTTATCGTGGCACCTTCGCACAACGCAAAAGGGCCTCGTATAATACTTCCTTCCATTATTTCGGCATCTTTACCAATATAAATAGGTCCTTTACTCGCATTTAAGGTTACAAATTCTAATGTCGCACCTGCTTCCACAAAAATATTCTCGGGTGCTATAATATTATTGCTGTCTGGTATTGGGTTAGATGTTTTCCCCTTTGTAATGAGGTCAAAATCTTCCTGAATGGCCTGCCCATTTTTAGAAAATATATCCCAGGTATGAGCGATCGTTAAAATATCTGGGGTAAATTCGGTTACCTCAAAGGTATTAAAATCAATATCATCCTGTTCTTCTTTCGTAAAAAAGGCCAGAACATCGTCCCCCTTAAAAATGGCTTGATTTTCCTTTAGTCCCTTAATAGCCTTTACCAACTCAACATTAGGAAGCACAGAAGCATTAATCATAACATTTTCCTCCATTTCTACCATGGGGTACTTGTCCGATAGATAGTCCTCAGTAATTGTGGTGGTTGTAGATTTTAAATAGGCTTCCCACTTTTCTCGAATGGTTAAAATTCCAACTCGAATATCAGCCACCGGGCGCGTAAAGGTAAAAGGTAGCAAGTTATTTCGGGAAGGCCCGTCAAAAAGAATGTAGTTCATAAAAAAGTTTACGTTTTGTAGTTTGTTTGTTAGCTCTAGGTTTAAAACCTTAAACCCACTCAAAAGTAAATCAATTAGATAACATATAAAAGCCTTTCATTTTATGAAAGGCTTAAGAACTTATCAAATAACGCTTAAATTATTTTTTAAACTTAGCGTATTTAGTTTTAAATTTATCAATACGACCAGCCGTGTCTACTAGTTTAGACTTACCAGTGTAGTAAGGGTGCGATGTTCTGGAAATCTCCATTTTAATAAGCGGATACTCCACACCATCAACATCAATAGTCTCATTTGTTTCAGCAGTAGATTTTGTTATAAACACATCGTCATTAGACATGTCTTTAAATGCTACTAATCTATAATTTTCTGGATGTATACCTTTTCTCATCGCTTAATACTTTATTATTCTTTTCAATTTTGGAGCTGCAAATTTAAGTATTTTTTGTAAACGAACAACACTTTTTATTATTTTTATTTCTATTGTTTGTGTAACGTTTTGTTATTTTTGAATACTAACTGGACAACTAACATTTTAAGTATGATATTATGAAAAAAACTTTGAAGTCTATTGCAATAAATTATGGATTATATTTAGGTGCATTACTCGCCTTATTGACTATTGTAGCTTATGGCGTTAACCTCGGACTATTAACAAACATGTGGTACGGAATCTTTATCCTCATCGCTATTATTGTTTTTGGAATTATTTCTGTCGCTAAAACCAAACAAAATCAGGATGGGTACGCTTCTTTTAAAGAATCGTTTACATCTTATTTTATTACTGTTTTAATTGGATTATTAGTAAGTACTGTGGTTTCTTATCTATTATTCAATTTTATTGATCCCGATGCTGCCGAGGTACTCAAGGAAAAAACGATTGAAAAAACGGTTGAAATGCTTGAAGGCTTTAATACACCAAATGAGGTCATCGCCGAGTCTGTAGAACAAATTGAATCTCAAAATCAATATTCATTAGGTAATATATTTAAAGGTCTTGCAGGATATTTGGTCCTTTTTAGTATTATTGGATTGATTGTTGCGGCCGCCATGAAAAAAAGTAAACCAGACACCGAATAAATTCATTATTTTTGAATAGTGAATTTTGAAACTATTTAAATGAACATATCTGTAGTTATACCACTACTAAACGAACAAGACTCTTTAAAAGAATTACATGATTGGATTGCTAAAGTTATGCAATCCAATCATTTTTCTTATGAAATCATTTTTATTGATGATGGTAGTACAGATAATTCCTGGCAAATTATCTCTCAATTAGCCTCTCAAAATGCTCATGTAAAAGGCATTCGCTTTTTTAAGAACTTCGGAAAATCGCAAGCACTTCATGCTGGTTTTAATAAAGCACAAGGCGATGTGGTGATTACCATGGATGCCGATTTACAAGACAACCCTGATGAAATTCCAGAACTTTATAACATGATTGTTAAGGATGGCTTTGATCTTGTTTCGGGTTGGAAAAAGAAACGATACGATTCCATTCTGGCAAAAAACTTGCCTTCGAAACTGTTTAACTGGGCAGCACGAAAAACCTCGGGCGTTAAATTAAATGATTTTAATTGCGGACTCAAAGCATATCGACTAAACGTTGTTAAACATATAGATGTTAATGGTGAAATGCACCGCTACATTCCGGTACTATCCAAAAATGCCGGGTTCACAAAAATTGGTGAAAAGATAGTTAAACACCAAGCCAGAAAATATGGCGAAACTAAATTTGGAATGAATCGCTTTATAAATGGTTTTCTAGATTTAATTACCATTTGGTTTTTATCAAGGTTTGGAAAACGCCCCATGCATTTGTTTGGTGCCCTTGGATTCATCATGTTTACCATAGGTTTCGGGTTTTCTTTTTATCTTGGTATTGATAAGTTATTTTTAAACCCAACTGGGAGACTCATCACACAGCGACCTCAATTCTATATTGCGCTTTCCACAATGATTATTGGGACTCAGTTTTTTGTTGCCGGTTTTTTAGGTGAAATCATCCTAAGAACAAAAGAAGACAAAAAACGATATTCCATTAAAGATGATTTAAACTTTTAGACTTCATTTTACTTTTTGGTTTTTTAACCGAAATGATGAGAAATGCAACCAGACAAGGCTCTTTTCTTAGTTAAAACAGTGCTGTACCTAAGGAAATTAACGAAATACTATTGAATTTTATCCATTTTTGAGGAATTGGAAAAGTTGAAACGCGTTTTAATTAAACTTGTAAAAACTTAAAAAATAAACCCTGACAAATAACAAGACACCAGCTCGTTAAATATCATTTTTTAGATTAAAAAAACAGTATCTTTTCTTACCAATTGATTACTTTTGCATTTATTTAATAAAGCATATGATTTACATAGAACCACAAATTTTAGAACGAATAAATACATGGTTAACTCCAACCTTCGACAAGGATACACAAGCTTTCATTAAAGATAGCATTGCGAATAACCCAGAAGATATCCAGGAAAGTTTTTACAAAGACTTAGAATTTGGAACAGGAGGCATGCGTGGTGTTATGGGGGTTGGTACGAACCGCATAAATAAATATACTCTAGGTAAAAGTACCCAGGGCCTGAGCGATTATTTACATACATCGTTTCCCGGTGAAGCTTTAAAAGTGGCAATTGCTTACGATTGCAGACATAATAGTAAAACATTAGCTAAAGTGGTTGCAGATGTGTTTTCTGCCAACAACATAAAAGTCTATTTATTCGAAGATTTAAGAGCCACTCCAGAATTATCATTTGCCGTAAAACACTTAAACTGTCATTGCGGTATTGTTTTAACAGCATCACATAATCCACCAGAATATAACGGATACAAAGTATACTGGCAGGATGGCGGACAACTAGTGCCGCCTCATGATAATGCCTTGATTCAGGTTATTAATAACCTTGATTATTCGAATATAAAATTTGAAGCCAACGAAAACCTTATTCATTATATAGGAAAAGATATCGATGATGTCTTTATCAACGCTTCCGTTGAAAACGGTAGTTGTGGTGCTTCGCAAGACGCTAAAGATAACTTAAAAGTTGTGTTTACATCGTTGCATGGTACGTCGATTACAGCAGTTCCAGAAACCCTAAAACGAGCAGGGTATAAAAACGTTTATATTGTAAAAGAACAGGAAACACCAGATGGAGATTTTCCAACGGTGGCCTCTCCTAATCCCGAAGAACCCGCAGCACTTAAAATGGCTCTGGAACTGGCCGAAGAGGTAGGTGCCGATATTGTAATTGGTACCGATCCTGATTGTGATAGATTGGGGGTTGCTGTTCGAAATTCCGAGAACAAACTGCAATTGCTTAATGGTAACCAAACCATGGTTATGATGATCGATTTCCTACTAAAACAATGGAAAGCCGAAGGGAAAATTAAAGGGCAAGAGTTTATTGCTACGACCATCGTATCTACGCCTATGTTAAAGAAGCTTGCCGACGCCAATACTGTAGATAGCAAGGTGGTATTGACCGGTTTTAAATGGATTGCCAAATTGATTAAAGACTTCCCCGAACTAGACTTTATTGGAGGTGGTGAAGAAAGCTTTGGTTTTATGGTTGGTGATTTTGTGAGAGACAAAGATGCTGTAACCTCAACACTTTTAGCCTGTGAAATAGCTGCGCAATGTAAAGCAGCAGGAAGCTCTTTTTATAATGAGCTTATAAAACTATATGTAGAACATGGTTTCTACAAAGAAAGACTCGTATCTCTTACCAAAAAAGGTATTGAGGGCGCCCAAGAAATCAAGCAAATGATGGTAGATGCTCGTGAAAACCCACTCACAGTAGTAAATGGCTCTAAAGTTGTGAAAGTTGAAGACTATCAATCTTCGGTTTCAAAAAACATGATTTCGGGTGAAGCAGATACCATTGACATTCCAAAGGCCAATGTTCTTATTTATTATACCGAAGATGGGAGCCAAATAGCACTAAGGCCTAGTGGAACAGAGCCAAAAATCAAGTTTTACGTTAGTGTAAATGACACTTTAGAGTCTGTTGATGCTTTTATCGATACCGAAATAAAAATTGAAGCGAAAATCGATGCCATTCTAAAAGACATGAAACTTAATTAATAAGGCTTTACCTTTATATTTTACACTTAAAGCATAGCCACTATAACAATAAACATCATTAGATGAATCATTTCGTAAATATTTTACGGTATGCAAAACCGTATAAAAGATTTGCTATAGGCCATATTATCTGTAACATCTTTTTTGCCTTGTTTGGCACACTCTCATTCGTAGCCTTAAAACCTATGCTGGATGTTATTTTTAAGAAAGGTCAAAACATACCGGTCTCCATGCCAGAATGGTCTGGTTTAACAGATATTGGAGCTTTTACAAAAAGCTATTTAGCCTATCAAATGCACCACTACACCGATGGAGATCCTGGAAAAGCATTAATATTTGTTGTTTGCCTGATTTTAGTGGTATTCCTGTTAAAAAACATTTCTGGTTACTTTGCAAATTATTTTCTAGTGTTTCTCCGTAATGGTGTTATAAGAGACCTTAGAAATAAGGTATATCGTAAAACAATTGAATTACCACTCTCTTATTTTTCAGAAAAAAGAAAGGGCGATATTTTAGCCAGGGTAACCACCGATGTTTTAGATTTACAGTATTCATTTCTCTCCGTTTTAGAGCTTATTATTCGGGAACCCCTTACCATTATATTTACCATAGCGGTCATGCTTTATATAAGTCCGCAACTTACATTATTTGTATTTGTTTTTATCCCAATTATGGGGTTTGTTATTTCCAAAATTGGTAAAAGTTTAAAAAGAAAATCCGATCGCGTTCAAAAAGAACAGGGCACCTTTTTATCAACTTTAGAAGAGACTTTAACCGGTTTACGCATTATAAAAGGATTTAATGCTGAAGATAAATTCGATGAAAAATTTCAGGAATCCACATCACGGTTTTATCATTTTTCAAATAAGTTGTTTAATCGGCAAAATCTGGCCTCACCAACAAGCGAATTTTTAGGTATTTGTATCATTGCTGTTATTTTATGGTATGGTGGTAATTTAGTACTTGATAATGCCTCTTCTAGTCTGGATAGTAGTATGTTTTTAGTCTATATGGGTTTATCTTATAATGTGCTTACCCCTGCAAAAGCTATTTCCAGAGGACTTTATAATATTAAGAAAGGAGGAGCAGCAGCTGAAAGAATACAGGAAATTATTGATACAGAAAACCCTTTAAAGGATAAGGAAAATGCCATTGAAAAAGAAGGCTTTGATACAGATATTGTATTTGACAACATCTCCTTTAAATACAGCGAAGACTATGTATTAAAAGACTTTTCTTTAACAATTCCTAAGGGTAAAACGGTGGCACTGGTTGGACAATCTGGTAGTGGAAAGTCCACAATAGCCAATTTAATTACGCGTTTTTATGATGTAAATGAGGGTGAAATTTTAATTGACGGAATGGACATTCGCGATCTCACTACAGGCTCACTACGCAACCAATTGGGTATTGTAACTCAAGATGCCATTCTCTTTAATGAAAGTATTAAAAACAATATGCTTTTAGGCCAGGAAAATGCTACCGACGAGCAAATCATTGAAGCCCTGAAAGTTGCCAACGCCTGGGAATTTGTAAAAGATCTTCCTGAAACTATTCATACCAATATTGGAGATTCAGGAAACAAGCTTTCTGGCGGACAAAAACAACGATTAAGTATTGCCAGAGCGGTCCTTAAAAGCCCTCCTATTATGGTTCTAGACGAGGCCACTTCTGCTCTCGATACCGAAAGCGAGCGTTTGGTACAGGTTGCTTTAGAAAACATGACTAAAAATAGGACGTCTATCGTCATTGCCCATAGATTATCAACCATTCAAAATGCCGATGAGATTATTGTTTTAAGTAAAGGAAAAATTGTCGAACAGGGCAAACATAAAGACCTAATGAGTAAGAAAGGTGTTTACTATAAATTGGTGGAAATGCAAAGCTTTGGATAAACATATCTAAGCAAAAAACTTATAAAAAAGAAAAAAGGATAGAGATTTGGGGTTTCTATCCTTTTTTAAAGCTCATTGATAGACTTGGGGACGACTAACAACAATAAGTAGGTTTCTGATACAAACATAAAACAAAAAACCTTTTCCAACAAGAAAAATTACATTTAATCGTCAAATTTTTACACTTCGTCGATAAAATTCACATCAAAATACTGATTAACAAGATATTACGTTTGTCGAATAATTTTTAAATAAAATGATTAAACTTTCTGTATCTTTATTTGTCTAAAGACTAAACAACTTTTGTGACCGACGAAGCACAACTCTTAGAATTATTAAAGTCTGAAAATCAAAAAGATACAGCCTTCAGGGCACTCATTACGCTTTACAAAGAGCGGCTCTATTGGCATATTCGAAACATTGTAAAATCGCATGATGATGCCGATGATGTGCTTCAAAACACGTTTATTAAGGTTTACAAGAACATTCATAATTTTAAGGGAGACAGTAAACTATTCTCCTGGTTGTATCGCATTGCAACTAACGAGTCTATCACTTTAATAAATAAAAATGCAAAACGATTACAAATAAGTAATGAAGACATTCAACAATTAGCCATAAATAATTTGACTTCAGACGTTTATTTTGAAGGCGATGCGATTCAGTTAAAATTACAGCAGGCCATAGCAACGTTACCCCAAAAGCAACAACTCGTCTTTAATATGAAATATTTTGAAAACATAAAGTACAAAGACATGGCAGAAATTCTGGAGACCAGTGAGGGTGCCCTAAAAGCATCCTATCATATTGCTGTAAAAAAAATAGAAGCTTATTTAACTAACAATTAAATCTTTACAAAAAAACCAAGTCTTATTAACAGATAATGAAACAGGATAAACCACATACGAATACCCCATCTGGGTTTAAAGTTCCAAAAGGCTATTTCGAAGGCCTAGAAGATGAGATTTTAAATACTGTAAAGCTCAAAAAAAAGGTTAACGACAGTGGTTTTAAAGCCCCGGAACATTATTTTGATTCGTTGGAAGATATTATTTTAGATAACGTTTCAGAAAAATCACCTACGAAAGTCATTCCATTATTTAGAAAAGGCCCCCTTATCTATGCATCTGCTGTTGCAGCGGCTGTCATACTTTTATTTAATCTTTCAATTTTTAAAAGCGAACCGACCTTCGATACTTTAGATTTTGAAACCCTTGAAAGCTATGTTTTAAATGAAAATATTGGTTCCTATGACATTGCAACACTTCTCTCTGAAGACGATCTAATAGACGAAAATTTTATTGAGTACCAGACAGAAGATCATACTTTAGAAGATTATATTTTAGACCACCTAGATGTTGAAGATATCATTATTGAATAATACCCTAAGAACATGAAAAAATTTATATACCCTATACTATTCCTTTTATTTTCTGTGCATGCGATAGCACAGCAACATAGAGAACGCGTAAAAGCTCTTAAAGTCTCGTTTATTACCGAGAAACTGGATCTAACAGCACAGGAAGCACAACAATTTTGGCCGGTCTTTAATAGCTACGAAAAAGCCGTAAACAAAATTAAACATGAAGATATTAGAAATATTCGTAGAGAAATTAGGAGAACCATTAATACCTTAAGCGATTCCAGGGCCAAGGAATTAGTTCTTAAACTCAATCAGGCAGAGACGGCACTTCATAAAGAACGTATAGCATTATCTTCTAAATTACTTAAAATCATTCCACCTAAAAAAATCATTCTACTCAAAGTTGCAGAAGAAGATTTTAAGAGAAAGATGTTAGAGCGTTATAGAAGTAAAGGTCATAAAGGACAGAGAAACTAAAAAGGAGCTATAGAGAGGGCCGTTTTTTATATCTAGCTAAAGCCATATTCGAAAAACCATTTTGAAGCGTTCGTGTTTTTTATTGATCATTGAAAAGAAGTGAACCAGAAATTGAAAATATGGCATAAAATTTTCAAGACCAACACATGAAGGAATGTTTCTTTTTTTAATGCTGAAAATGTTGTAGTTCCAATAAATTTAAGCCATTACGGGTTTCCCGTAAAGCTATCATTTCATCTAATTTAATAACAATATATCGAAAAAAGTCACAGAGTCTTAGGAAAGCAAGTACTTTCAATATATAGTAAGTAAAATACTCCAATGAATGTAAGTGTTAACATCTTATTTATAAGTATTTTATACTAATTAAAGAGAGGTAAGCAATAGCTTTTATCTTATGGAACTATTAATTAACTAAAAATATTTCCAACTATGAAAGCAAAGGCTTTAATTACTTTAATCACCCTATTTGGTTTAACATTAATTTCATCATGCACGAATGAAGGCATTCAAGAAGAAAACGAGGTACACGCCGTTGACAAAAATATCGAAAGACCTGGAACCCAACACGGAGGTTAATCGAATATTTGCAACTATTTTAGTGGCCTTATCAGGAATCTTATTGATTCTTGATAAGGTTTTTTCATTATTGGGCATCGAAGGAACTAATACTTTTGGTTATTCGAGTTATGCCAATTTTATCTGGACATTAACTCAATCTATTGCTCCGCTTATAATTATCATTGTTATTTTACTAAAATTAAAGCCCTACCTATTATCTTGCGCTATTCCTGTTTATTGCTATCTACTGCAACTTGTCTGGGTGTTCAGTCCTTTACATTCTGACGACCCATTAATCTATATATATGCCTTAGGAGTATTTGTTCTCTTTTGTATACTATTTATGATTATAAAGTTCTTCCTAATTAGTCTTAATAAAAACAGATCGTATGCCAAGCAGATATTCGAGGTAAATGAAAGGCTTATGGCACTAATAGAAGATAAAAAATCTTAAAATCGTATGGAAGGGTTATTATTGGAAATTAAGGAATTAGAACATCGGATGATCAACAACGAACTTTCTAAAACTGAATTAATTGATGAGCTTTTTACGCTATTTAATAAAATGGCGGCTCAAGAAGATTTAACTTTAAACAAAGTACTTAGATCTGGTGATTATATCAATAAATTGGTTGAACAAAACAAACGCATATTAGAATTGTATCAAGAAGTGTTAAAGAAACAGTTTGGTGTTTGGCTATCAGAAAAGGATATTGTAACAATAACAAACCCAATATAGCAGGCTAAGTTGTCACTTATGTGCTACTATCTATTCCCAAATGCTTCTCTAGCATCTTTATTTTTTTGTCATTCAAAATATACGTTTTCAAGATATCGAATGCCGGCTCTTTTTGCGCTTTATCCAAGTTAGAAACAATAAATTGTAAAGCCTCCTGTAATGTTATTTCTGCCTTTCCAACACAACTCAAGGTGACATGGTCTACCGTTTTCTTAATACTCTTTTGATCTAAAAATAAATGGTCCTCAATCCCTATTAAGCAATTGTAATTAATATCATTTCGAAGTTTGACTATTTTTTTAGCCAGACCGGGAGATATGGATTTTGTTCTATTATTTAAGATATTATTTATGGTTGATTTATTCACTTCCAGCATGTCGGCAAACCCGACCTGGTCTGTTTGAAAATGCCTAATCAACGCAATAATAATTTCAGATGGTGTCATATAAAAAACTATAAATTAGAAGGGCTGCAAAAAAATAAGTTAATAATTGTTGCGAAATTAACTACAATATACTATTTTTGTTTTGTATTGCTACTATGAGTTCCCTTGTGGGACGATTCTTTAAATTTTAAGGGATTAAAATACAAAGAATTTTAAAATGGCATAGGATTATCGTAAATGTTTATGTTACGGTTGTTATATACAGCGCTCTCAATCTTATCTATGGTTTAGCTAACCCGTTGATGGCTAGCAACTTTAATAAGCCTATGCTTAATTTTAAAATTATAAATCACAGTACCAATTAATTGATAGCAAAATTAGAAATACACTTTTAGTTAACAAACAGTCGGTCTTTACAAGTCGGCTGTTTTCCCTTTTTCTTCTTAAACAACTTAATTAATAGCGTTTTTAAATTATTTCACTACAAACCATTTCATTGTAATCAAAGAAGATTTAATCTTACGAGACTTTGCTTTATGTATTAATTCTGTTAAATGCCACCCCATTCTATAGTAAAACTGTTCTTAAGTTTATAAGTGTGACTTATACCGAAAACCTCATCTTCCTGCTACTCCCTAAACGTAAGTTTAGAAACCCTTCCGCCACCGGCTGCAAAAGCAATAGAGTCGTTTAGAAATCGAATGGTGTAAAACCCTTCATCACTGAGGTGTTTCCAGGACTTTCCCGAATCGTTGCTGTAGTCTATCCCCTTAAATCCAATCGCTGCAAGGGCCTTTCCTTCACCATTAGGCACATACTGCACACAACTTCGATACCCCGGATTTTTATTTTTAGCAACCAGATTCCATGTTTTCCCCCCATCTACCGTTATCATTTTATTAGCGGCATTCTCATCTGGTTTCGTATAATCACCTCCAATAGCAAAACCATTTAAAGCATCATAAAAATCAATGGAATATATGCCTGTCGTTTCTTTTCCCTGCACCATGGGGGTATTAAAAACCTCCCAGGTCTTTCCTCTATCTGAAGAATACAAAACTCTACTCGCCTTCCCTCCGGTTGCTACCCAGGTATGATCTCCAACGATGGCTATATTCGTATCGCTGGCCGCAAAAGCAGCCTCTCCTTCGTTAGTCTTTGGCAAATCATCACAAGATAGTTTGGTCCATGTATCGCCACCATCTCTTGTTATAATAATACTCATACAACCATCGGTGGGGTCTCCAATGGCGATCCCCTCATCATCATTCCAAAAATCCATAGCATCATAAAACGCTTTAGGGTGAGCTTCACGATACACCACGCGATCTTTACCAATATCTAGTTTAAACAGTAAGGCTGGAGAGCCAATACTCAAGCCATATCCACGCTTACTATTCCCTGCCAATGCTCTAAAATTTGGAACTATGGAGTCACTTTTAACTTTAAATGGATAGTTTACCTTATACTGAGGCTTTCCAATCTCAACTACCCCCATATTTCCTCGTGATGTTAAAAAAGCAAAAAAATGGTCATCAATAACTTCTAAAGCTCTTACATTCAACAAGGAATCTTCAATAATGGTTTCAATCTCAACATGCTTAAAATTTTTCACTCTAAACGAACTGGATTCATTAAATCCAAAGAACGCAACAACTCCCAGGCATACTAAAAAGGCTTTTTTCATAAGGTTTGATCTATACCTTCAAAAGTAAAAAAGCTTCATGAATAACCATGAAGCTTTCTAATAAAACTATTATTAATAAACTTATCCCTTTGTTTTTAAAATAGTTATGTGTCTTTTTAAACGTTCAATATCTATGGGTAATGTGCCGTTATAAACGCCTCGTATATGGCCCTGTTTGTCTACTAAAACAAAATTTTCTGTGTGAATAAAATCATCTTCTGTTTGCAATTTCACGACATCCTTATCTGCAAAATAGCCTTGTCTCGCAATACGATATAATGCTGTTTTATCTCCGGTTACGAGATGCCATTTTCCGATATCCACCTCATGTCTTTGTCCATAGTCCTTTAAAACAGGAACGGAATCTTTCCAGGGCATAACCGTATGAGAAAGTAACATGATATCGTCATCGTTTTTATAGGTATCTTGAAGTGTTCTCATGTTTTTAGTCAGCTTCGGGCAAATCCCAGGACAACTGGTGAAAAAGAAATCGGCAATATAAATTTTGTCTTTATACGTTGCATTAGTCACCCTATCCCCATTTTGGTTGATAAAAGAGAATTTTGGAATTTTATGCGTCCCTTTACCCCATTCTGGAGTAAAATCGGCACTATTAAAATAGGGCAACTCAGTAATCACTTGCGATTCTTCATGCTTCTCTTTACAAGAAGCACATAAAAAAATCAATAGTATAAAAAAAGAATACCTCATCGAATGTTATCGCTGTTTCTTGTTACTGTATAGCATTTTTTTAAACCCACTAAACCAAATCGTTCCCCATTAATCACCTCATAATTTGCTTTAATCGTCCCATCTATTTTCCAAAGACGCTGCCTTCCCACTTCTTTCCCATCCACATAATTGAATACTTTTAACAAACTCCCCGTATTATACCATTCTTTAACAACCCCATTGTACTCCCCTTTTTCATTAAAATAATACTGAAATTTAAGCGTGGAATCGTTCCACCATCCCTTATGCATTCCTGACTTATAACCCTTTGTATAAAAGCGCTCTACAGATTTAGAACCGTCTTCAAACCAATGGTGCTCATACCCCTCTTTTTTGCCGTGATGATATTCGATATCGGACTTTAATTTATGGTCTGAATAATAAGTTTGTAAATTCCCCGTAAAGGGGCGATCACGATACAATAACACACCGTTATCTAGCTCTAAATAAGCACTTGATGTATCCACAATTTGTTTTGAACCTTGAGAGCTGCAAGCATATAGAACGCTTAAAAAAATGATATATTTAAGTTTTCCTAACACCTAGTTTGTAATATTTCCAGGGCTTCCAAAATAACCGCTGCCATTAATATAAGGGTCCTCACTAGTTATGTGATAATGATAAATACCATCGGGGAAATCGGCAGTAGCAGACGTATGTCCGTGATAATCATCTAAATTTGCATTGGTAATAACTTCACCATTCTCAATGGGTCCATATACTGGAAACCCATCAGATAATACGCCTAAAAATGCATCCTCACCAAATTCATGTGTTAAATAGATAGGCTCTATATGATAATGATATTGCCCAGTACGTTGCGGATGCCCTAACCATTGATCGAACGAATCAATCTCGTTCGTTAATGGTTGATCTGGCCCGGCATACTGATTAAAAAACACCACACCATTTCTGGCAATACCAATGGGCCCCAGGCTTGTTGCCTGTTTGTTTGAAGCTTCGGCAGGGTTTATGGACATGGTGAGTACTATATTTTGTGCACTAATCTCATTGGGGTTTTGGTTCCAATTGGGATTTGTACCATTGTAAGCTTCGTATAATGCATTACTGGTTGGCCAATACGGACTTGTATGGTTTGGTAAATTCTGAGTTGTAAACGTTACTGTATTTCCATTTACAGCATACGATAACCCCGTACCAACAAATTTCGAGAGAATTGGAGTGATATCATAATTCGTATTTGCAGGTTGTGTATTCCCATCATCTGTAACAATTTCTGAATCATCTCCATTGGAACAGGCCATAAAAATAGTGGCCGCCAAAACAGGAAGAATCAAAATGTTTTTCAAATTTTTCATAGATCCGTTTTTTTAATATGCTGAATAAATAAACATAAGGTTTAACGTCAATAAAGAAATCACTAAAAGTGTAAGACTAACTACCAGGAATGTTCGCTTAATTTTCATTGAATTGTTTAGGTTTTGTTTATTTAGATGTCGTTTCTTGGAAAAACTTGCGCCATTTTTATTTTTTTTTTGAAAAAATTTAAAAACATGGCCATAAAAGCGGGATCGACAAACAGTTTTTGGGGTTAAAGTCATTTAAAATATAGGGTATATCAATAGCATATAACACAGTCGTTTGGAGCAATTGTGTAAGTCTTTTTTATATAATTTTAGTTAATTGATGGAAATTAATGTCTTGGTGGAGGTGGCCTGTGCCTCTCATTCGCGCCCCCAAATTGTGATCTTTGGATGTTCCTTCCTTCTCTATGAAGTGCATCGTTAATAATTTTTTTAAACTTTTCTTTTTGCTCATCGGTACATAAGGCTCTAACCTCTTTAAAATGATAAAACGTTTCTATATCTCTTTCTTTTATCTTTTGACCTATTAAGGTTGTAATAGAATCGATTACAACTTCATTCGATCTTTCATTGGAAATCTCATTAAATAGAACATCTTTTAATCCCTTTATATCATCACGAATACGTCTCATTTCGTGATGATGGTCTCTACTTATCATGTCTAATTCAAACATTTGATCTTCACTAAACCCTAACTCTCTCACGATAAAACCTACTGGTCCTCCACGTTCGGGTTTCGTTTTATTTTCGACATGTTTAGAGCCTCCTAAATAATTAAACAGGAAAAACGCATTAATTCCTACCAGAAAAATCAATAAAATATATAATATCTTGTTCTTTTTCATAATGTTCTATTTAATTGAACAAAGACATATCTGATCCAGAAGACAAACCATAAATCTCGGCAAACTCATCAATACCACTATCATAGTTACCAGAATTAAGCTGCGTAAAAGCCAGTATATTTAATATCACAACGCAAACCAATGTCGCCAATTGTACTTTGGGTGTAAACCATGACCAAACCTGCTCTTCCTCATCCTCCTGAGCAAACATCTTCTGCATGGTTTTATCCTTAAAAAAGGGAGACACATTCACCGCTTCATTGGTATCCATGGCATTCATGGTTTCCTCAACTATCTCCTTTATGCTTTTATTTCTTTCCATGTTATATAGTATTAGATGTAATAATTTTTAAAACCTTGCGCTAATTTTCATTTTTATAAAAATTTTCGAGCAACTTCTGTAAACTTTTCTTCGCTCTAAACATTAAAGACTCTACCGAAGACACACTTTTATTCATAATATCTCCTATTTCTTTATTGCTCATACCGTCAATTTTGCTAAGCGTAAATACGGTTCTTTGATCTTCCGATAATTGGTTGATAGCCAATAACAGAGTCTCACTTTTTTCCTTATTCTCCAAAATAATTCCAGGATGATTCATTTCTGTAAAATATTGGCTTTTATCTAAAGGCATATCATGCCCTATAATAGACTGCAAAAAAGCAAAACGCTTTTTAGCACTCTTTTTTCTAATAAATTCCAAACATTTGTTTGTTGCAATTCGATAAATCCAGGTAGATAATTTAGACTTACCCTTAAATGTGTTGATGGATTTAAAAACCTCAACAAAAACATCCTGAGCAATATCTTCAGCATCTTCTTTATTAGGTACAAAGGACAGGCAAGTACCGTATACTTTATCCTGAAAATCGTCAAGCAATTTGCTATACGCATTCGCATTGCGATTTTGTAGCCCCCTAATAAATTCGTTTTCTGTCAAAAATTCATAGTGTTAAACCCAGACATGTTAACCACTTCAAAATGAAAAACATGCACAAGACTCCAGAAGTTTTTTCAAAATTATATAAAATACAACTGTGTTACTAATTAAGTTATCAACTAGTAATCAAATACATTGAACTCATCTTGACTTTTTGTCCCGATACTATCGGGATGAGTCGAAATTTGACCAGATGAAGCACTTTTTGTAGTTGCACCCGTCTGCCGGACGGGCAGGTAGCAGCGTTATGAACAAAAAAAGTAATAAAACCCGCCAACCGGCAGGCTGGCATGGGCGAATTTCAGCCATTTTTTATGCAATAGAAAAAGTCAAGATGAGTTCATTAATAAAATGTACCTTTGCAGCCTTAATAATTTTAAATCGTTCAGTTTTAATGCGGCCTTCAAAAGCGCTCATAACATACTGAACATGTTGAACAAAAACATGCGATTACATAGAAACCTTTGCTTTGCTGTTATAGATGGACTTACTTTAATTTTTAATGAAGGGCATTATGCCGATAAAGTTATCCAACAACTGTTAAAACGTGATAAACGCTGGGGAGCCAGAGATAGGGCTTTTGTTGCAGAGACCACCTACGATATTGTTCGTTGGAAACGGTTATATGCAGAAATTGCAGAAGTTAAACAACCATTCGACAGAGATAACCTATGGCGTATGTTCGCTGTTTGGGGCACTCTAAAGGGTATTAAACTACCCGATTGGAAATATTTTGAAGAGACGCCAACCAGAAAAATAAAAGGACGTTTCGACGAGCTTTCTAAAATTAGAAAGTTTAGAGAGTCCATTCCCGATTGGATTGAAAAGGTTGGTTTGGAAGAACTGGGTGAAACCCTATGGACTAAAGAGATCGCCATGCAAAACGAGCAGGCCGATGTTATTCTTAGAACCAATACACTTAAAACTACCAAAGAAAAATTACAAAATATCCTTCACGATCAGGATATTGAAACCGAATCCATAAAAGGCTACGCTTCTGCGCTTAAATTAAAAAAACGTGCGAACGTTTTTGTGACCGATGCTTTTAAAGATGGACTTTTCGAGGTTCAGGACGCCTCGTCCCAGTTGGTTGCCGATTTTCTCGATGTAAAACCCGGAATGAAAGTCGTAGATACCTGCGCTGGTGCTGGTGGTAAAACATTGCATATTGCGTCCTTAATGGAAAATAAAGGGCAAATTATTGCTATGGATATTTACGAAAGTAAACTTAAAAAGTTAAAAGTAAGAGCCAGACGTAATGGAGTGCATAATGTAGATTTACGGGTGATTGATTCTACCAAGCCTATAAAAAAACTCCACAATAAAGCCGATCGTGTTTTAATTGATGCGCCCTGTTCTGGTTTAGGCGTTTTAAGACGAAATCCGGACGCCAAATGGAAACTGGAACCCGAATTTTTAGATCGTATTAGAGTGACACAACAAGAGGTATTACAACAATACTCTAAAATGGTGAAACCTGAAGGTAAATTGGTTTACGCAACCTGCTCTGTTTTGCCATCTGAGAATCAAAAACAGGTAGAAGCCTTTTTAAAATCGGAAACCGGTGCTAATTTCACCCTAGTAAAAGATAAAAAGGTATTGGCCCATACATCTGGATTCGATGGTTTTTACATGGCACTTTTAGAGCGAAAATCTTAAAAGAAACCATATTATTTTTGAAGAACACAAAAATGTGACTGCTTGCATGAACTGCGTATTCTCATATAGAAAATATAGTTAATAACTTTTTAAAATCTGCTCGTAAACACAGTTCGTATTTTCTAATTTTATAGTCCCTATCATACATGCATAGCGGGTTGTTTTAACCTTATAAAATCTCAAAATGGAATATAAAAACATTGTGTTTGTTGGTCGAAGTATATTGGTCGAAGTATAGATGGCTTTATCGCTGGAAAAAATGGTGAATTAGACTGGTTGGACATGATTCCAAACCCGGAACAACACGGTATGGGATATCACGATCTCATCGATGAGATTGATGCCATTGTCATGGGGAGGACATCATTTGAAACGGTACTCAATTTTGGCGGTGACTGGCATTATGCCAAGCATGTATTTGTATTAAGTAATACCTTAAAAGAAGTTCCTGAAAAGTTAAAAGACCAGGTAACCATATTAAAAGGTAATGAAAATACTATTTTAAATACCATCCATAGTAAAGGGTACAAGAATTTATATATCGATGGTGGCAAAGTTGTTCAAAACTTTCTGGAAGCCGATTTAATTGATGAACTTCGAATTACCACGGTTCCTATTGTATTAGGCGATGGTATTCCTTTATTCAATACGTTATCTAAATCCCTGGTATTCGATCATACTAAAACAGAGGTTTTTCTGGGACAATTGGTTCAAAGTCATTATAAACGAAAAAGATAAGGTAAACTCTGTTCAATATTTCGAGGTGTCACATGGATTAAATTCCTGGTTCTAATAGCACAATCTTTAATCATCCATCGACGGTTCTTCCGACTGGGGTTTCATATAAGCCGCATTAACAAAAACCAGATCCCCTAAATCCTTTAACAACTGTTGAGTATCTGTTTGCCGTACCGTTAGAAAAAAAATAGAATCGGTTTTAGATACAGCATTTTTTCCAACCAATGGTTTAACAGAGATATGGTCTATAGCTAATAGGTCGTTTAGTTTTTCAGAATATTCTCGGACTTCAGATTTAAACACACCATCTTCGTATCGAATTTGGATCTTGGAATCTATGTAAACAACTATTTCGTTCATTTTTGGATCATTTTGTACCTCAGTGGCGTCTTCATGCTCAGAACCTGGGCAATTTATCATAAAAAAGAGACTTAAAAAGCCGTATAATTTGATGACATTCATAGTTATAAAGTTAATATAAATAATTAATAAAGACTGAATTCTAAGTTAAAACCAAAGAATTCAGTCTCTTTATATGATGCTTCTAATTAATAATTGGTCGCGGATAATAATCATCCACATGCCAATTATTTGATGGATTTATCCTTAGATATTCATCTCCTTTGAAAACGTACATTTTATTACTATTTCCGTTCCATAGTGCACAATCCAGACCATCGCTAAACGGGGCATTCACATCCGGCCAGTTCCCGGCTATTGGTTTAGGATAACCAGAATCTACGTTCCAGCTATTATTAGGGTCGACCCTAATATATTCATCCCCCTTGAAGAAATAGATTTTATTGTTGGTTCCACTCCAAATGGCGGCATCGACTCCATTTTCAAAATCGGCTGGGAATCCCGGCCAATTTCCTGCAATAGGTTTCGGGTAACCGGCGTCTACATTCCAACTATTATTAGGGTCTACCCTAATGTATTCACTCCCTTTAAAGAAATAGATTTTATTATTAACCGTATTTCCCACAGCAGCATCTACTCCATTAGCAAAGTTTACTGGGAATCCTGGCCAATTTCCAGCTATAGGCTTAGGGTATCCAGAATCGACTTCCCAATTGTTAGCAGGGTTTACACGCAAGTACGAATTGCCTTGAAAAACATATACTTTGTTGTTTTTATGCGCCCAAACAGCGGCATCTAGATTCTGCCCAAAACTATTTGGGAATCCAGGCCAGTTAGAATCGATATCTAAATCGGCAAATGCCTCCTTTAAATCAGGTCGCTTCCCTATTCTATTGGTCGCTATGAGTTTTGGGTAACCAGAATCCTGGTTCCATCCATTATATGGATCTATCCTCACATAGTCTTCGCCTTTAAAGAAATAGATTTTATCGTTGGTCCCACTCCATAAAGCAGCTTCAATACCATTTGCAAAATTACTATGAAGTCCTGGCCAATTCCCTAAGATCGGTTTCGGATAGCCAACATCTACATTCCAACTGTTACCAGGATCTACACGAATATACTCGTCGCCCTTGAAAAAGTAAATTTTATCGTTTTTGTCGTTCCAAATTGCTGCATCAATGCCGTTCTCGAAATCAGACGGAAAACCAGGCCAATTTCCGGCAATTGGTTTCGGATATCCGGAATCAACATTCCAACTATTATAAGGATCTACACGTAAATACTCATTACCTTTAAAGAAATACACTTTATCATTAATCTCACTCCAAAGCGCAGCATCCACCCCAGATGCAAAACTAGCTGGAAACCCTGGCCAGTTACCAGATATTGGTTTTGGATATTCTGGTTCAACACTCCAATTAGCATTTGGATCAATTCTTACGTATTTATTACCACTAAACATGTATAATTTATCACTTTTACCATTCCAAAGCGCCGCATCGATTCCCGTACCAAAATCACTTGCCGGTAAGCCTTTCCAGTTAGACGGTGAACTTCCCTCGGTATTTCCACTAAAACGCATCTGATGAGATCCTGAATTGCGCATAATATTTGTTGCCGTGGTAGGAGTTAAAAGCGCTTTTCCTCGTGCTTTAAGCCTTCCTTGTATACACGCTATAGCACCTGTAACCACGGGACTAGCGCTTGATGTTCCGCTAAACGTACCTGTATACCAACAGTTGTCATCCGATCCGCCTTGTAAACCACCATATCCTGTAGAGGCTACACTTTGTCCCCAACCCTGGACATCAACTCTAGATCCCCAGTTAGAGAAACCTAAAATGGTTCTGTCGATAGAATTACTTGGAGATCCTGCACCAACAATAATAGCACCGGATTGCGGATTATTTAAATTGAAAGGGTTTCTCCATGAAGCCGGAAATCCAGATTCTGGATGGTTATAAATATCGGTATCAAAATCCTCAGATCCGTTACCGGCAGCCTCAACAACGATAATACCTTTAGACGTCGCATAAACAATCGCTGCAAAATCATCCGGCCACCATTCAATAGCAATGAAGCCATCCTGTCCACTTCCATTGGCCGCCGGTCCTGGTCTATGGACCTCTAAAAGAATAATATCACCGGCATTTAAGCGATCGGCAGCATTAATAATGGCCTGAGACGTTCCTAATCCGCCATGATACGATATCGCACTAATGTAGGCATTGTGTGAAATTCCAGTAACACCAAAACCATTGTCATCTGCTCCCATAACCCCTAGAACAGCCGTTCCATGATTTTCAGAAGCCGCTCTATTGGTGCCCTCGAGAAGCCCACCAAAGCCATCTTGCAAATCCTCATGATCAAAATTAAAACCTCTTTCAATATCGATAATATCGATTCCCTCTCCACGACCGCCTCCAAATTGCCATGCAAAACGTGCATCTACACCTTCTGGTGCCGCTTCCAAATACCCCTGATTGCCTGTAAAATCGGGCGTAGAACTACTAGGTTCTATAGCTGGTGGTTTTATATAAGCTGCTTCCACCAGGTCATTATCTAAGAGCTCATCACGCAATTTTTCCAGATCATTTTTCTTAATATCGCTGATATTGAAAAAAGACTGCGGATCGTAATTCAATTCTCTATAAACTTTTGAAGCATATTTAGGAATTCGAGTCTTGGTAAAAATGGGATTAATTTTGGATTTTCTCTTCTTGAGTATAGTCTGAAGCGGTTCTATTTTGTCATTGGAGAGCCTTTTAGACGCAATCTCTACTTCAGATTTCATTCTGATTTTTGCCTCTTTTTTAAAGACGACAACAAGTTCCGGTTTGTCTGAACCAGTAATTACAACTTTTTCCATAATGTATTGATTTAATTTGTTTTACGTGTGATTTTGGAATGACAAACCTAGTACACTTGCATGTACGAATCCAGAGTCAAATAACTCGATCTAACCCCGTATTTACACCTAAAGAAAAAGGGAGAAACCCTGAAGTAAACTAGGAGGTTATCCATCTATAATTCATAGTAAAAACAACCTATAACCTGTTCGTTGGAAGGTCAATAATTTGTATTAACTCTTGTATATAATTTTAAAGGAAAATAAAAGGATTTGAAGCTTTAGAATGAGACTAACAAAGAACAGACGTATATGGTCGCTAAACCACTCCTCAAATCAATCTCAAATATAGAATACCTATCAATATTTATAGCTCCTAATAGCTTTTCGGTACAATTGTTGCTTTTGATTTGATCATTTTTAATCTTTAAAAAACATTTAAAAACAAATGAAAAAACTACTACTCTTTGTATTGTTAATAGCTATAGGACATGCTATGCACGCTCAACGTATATATTATAAAGGAAGCTCAATCGGAACCATAGAAAGCGATGGCGATGTATATATAAAAGGATCGCGTGTGGGGAAATTTGAAGATGATGGTGATGTTTATAAAAAAGGCTCTCGTATTGGGGAGATAAAATCTAATGGAGGTGTTTATAAAAAAGGCTCTCGCATTGGGGAGATAAAATCTAATGGCGGTGTTTATAAAAAAGGCTCTCGCATTGGGGAAGTTGAACATGATGGTGATGTGTATTATGGCGGAAGCAAAATTGCTCAATGTAAAGGCGTTAAACGCGAATGGGTCGCAGGGTTTTTCTTTTTCTTTTTTTGGGATCTTAATTAAGGTCAAGACAAGTAAAAAAGAGATCGTCTAGAAAGTAATTTTTAGACGATCTCTTTTTTAGAGCTAAATAAAAAAACAGCAAGGTTGGAACATAAATTGAAACTAATCCTTCATAGTTTTGTACTGAAATCAAAACTATATTATTGAACCAATTAACTTCAACTGACTTTCCTTTCTAATAGCGCCATATGCAATACGATAAAGATTTACAATCAGAACATAAAGACCTATTTATTCAAGCCAGAACATTTTTATTATCTTTCGACGGTATCATTGAAACCAAAAAAGAAAGCATTACAACATATTCAAATAAAAAAGGTGGAATTTGCCATATGCGAACCATGCCTTATGGTATCGATTTTGGATTTTTAAAGGGCGCAAAAATGGACGATGAATTAGGCTTGTTGACAGGACAAGGAAAGGCTCTAAGAGTGTTACCTCAAAAGGAATTAAATAAAGAAGCTGTTACGTACTACCTAAAACAAGCTATAGCAATAAACTCAAAACAATAGGTGACTTACAATGACATCATAGCGCGCCTTTATGATTTAAAAGATGACGAAAAAGTTATTTTTAAAGAGAAAAAATTTGGAATCGTTTCTAAGAACGCTCTTGGTATTTATCATAAGGAATTGAAAACGATAGCCAAAGATATTGGCCCTAACAATAAGCTGGCCTTACAGCTTTTCGAAAGCGGAATTTATGAAGGTCGTCTTTTATGTAGCAAAATATTTAAACCCAAGGATATGACCGATTCTTTGATGGAAAAATGGGTCGTTACATTTGAAAATTGGGAGATTTGTGATAGTTTTAGTATGGGCCTTTTTTCTAAAAGTAAATTAGCTTTAGCCAAGATATTAGAATGGACAACTAGAAAACCTGAATTTGAAAAAAGAGCAGGTTTTACAATTATGGCGTCTTATTGTATGGCAGATAAGACTTCAGAGAATGAATTATTTGAACAGTTTTTCCCAATAATAAAACGCGAAGCCCATGATGACAGGTTGTATGTAAAAAAAGCGGTGAATTGGGCTTTGAGAAATATTGGAAAACGAAATATTGATCTTAATAGAAAAGCCATTGAAGTTGCCAATGATCTATTAAACCTTGAAAGTAAATCGGCCAAATGGATCGCAACAAATGCTTTGACCGAATTGCAAAAAGCCCCTATAAGGCTATCGGATTATCCTAGAACTCTATACAGAAATCCTAATAACTAACTACCTATTAAAAAAGAGCTGAAGCTATAACTATACCAAATTTCGTATAAAATAAAGTACTTAATACACACAACAAATCGTAAATAAACGCATTAGGTATTAAGAACTAAGATCAAGTATGTCATTAAAATGTTTAAAAAAACGATTACAAAATGTATCCATTAACCAAGATTGGAATAATTATGCTTTTCACAAGCATGCTATTATCATGTAAGGACAATTCCAATGGCTCCAAACCTGAGAATACCTCCCAAAAACAAAACACACCACAAACTAAAATCACCAAGGAATCACCTGCTCAGCTATTCTTTCAAGCGCAAGGTGGTGAACCAGGATGGCAACTTACCATCCATAAAAAGTTAGATATTCTAAATTATACATTAGAATTAGATTATGGAGACATTCAAAAACAGGGAGTTGTAAACCTAAAGCGGTTAGATCATTCTAATTATGCTATTTTCAAATTGTTGAATGACAATAACGAAACGGAAATAAAATTAAAGATGGAGGCCTGCTATGATGAAGCAGACAATAAACACCAATGTTCGGTGACCATTCAAAATAATGATAAATTATATTTTGGCTGTGGTGATTTTCACTTAAATACTAAATTGAAAGATGAATTGAAGGCTACAAACCAGATCGATCACTATATCTGCTACAGTAATAATGAAAGAAAGGATAAAAAAATATGGGTTGGGTTTAATAAGGATGACATCGCTTTAAAAGTAAAATATGAAGGGCAAGATCAAGCCATAGAACTTGTATATTCAAAAAACGAATATAAAGAAGGCGGTGCGCATCCAACAATAAACACATATTACGACGAAATATATAGAGGTGAGGTTAATGGTGTTTATAAAATGATACACTCTGGCATTTGGGATTATGTAGAATACACTAGAGGGAAAGATGGCAAAACCTTTAAGTTCACTATTGAACATGAGTTGGATCCTTACGGAAAACAACCTTGTTTTTAAAGTAGGTAGACCACAGTAGATCTAGCAAACCCCAGGGTTACGCAAAGTCTTCTGACTTTGAGGTCCATTATAATTTCAAAAACATACCTTGAATTTTGAGAACTGATAATATTTTGTAATTGATGACTTTTTATGACATCATCCGTTAAGTCAAGAAACTTTGCGAAGCGGCAATATTTCTGGCTTAACTCCCGAATATTTGAGCGAAAATAAAAAATTTCTTGAAACGAACTATCCCCGAGGCAGAGCCATAGGGGTATACTTCGGCAGGCTCAGCACAGGTTTCGCCCGTTTCATTTTGACCTTAAGGGGGCAAAATTCGAAATTTTGTATTTAGATTCCCGTTTTCAGTTCGGCTACGCTCACTGACCACACGGGAATGACAATTTCAATGGAAACCCCGACGCAGAGCGTCGAGGAATTCTTTTTGATTAAAAGAAAATCGAATATCTGTATTCACTCATAATACAATGTTTTGTTATTCCTGCAAAGGAGTCATACCTGTCGACAGACAAGGAATCTCATGGATTATTGATACATGCTTCATGTCGTTTCTCTCCATTCTGAATAAACAGTATGTTCAATAAACAGAATCACCTTGTCATCCAGAACAAGGCACGAACGAAGGGTCTCGAATTACTTCTATCGCAGATTCTTCACTGCCCGTAACGCAAGCGGGTGTTCGCAATGAAAATCATGAGGTTTTTGGGGTTATAACAAATTACAGACATCTACAAATGAAAACAACGTTCTTAAACCAGCTTAATTTTTAATACAATTAATTTAATAACCTTTGTCTTTTGTTAGACTATGAAAACGCCGTAATACCATTTACATTCTGAATTCGCCTAATAAAATGAAGCGTTTTGTACTATACGGGTTAAAAAATAAAACATTAGGGAGAAATAGGGTTGGATGAGATGTTCCTGGACGAAAACACATCATAAAAGATTCTAACACCTTCTTTTCTGGTTACCATAGGACTGGTCAATTTTAAAAAATAAATAAACATCGTAATACATAAATTAAACATGAAAAACTCAAGGATTATAGCAACAATTTTAATTGCAATTATTTTTATAAGCTGCAATACCCAAACATCAAAACCCATACTCAAGGTTGAGCATACGGCTCCAGTAAAGGTACCTTCAGACACACTAACGAAGCACTTAAAACCTTTCAAACCCGAATTACCAACAATAGGTCTTCTCATGTTTAACGGGGTTTTACAAGGTGAGGTTGTCGCGACATCGGATGTTTTTGGGAAACCCAATCAAAATATGGAGCAAATTTTTAATGTGATAACCATAGCGCAAACAGAAAATCCAATCACGACCGAAGAAGGTCTGCGATTTGTTCCGGATTACACTTTTGAAAATTGTCCAAAATTAACAGCTTTATTTGTCCCTAGTGGCTACGACATGTATGCACAAGTTCGCAATGAAGACATGATTGATTTTATAAAAAGGAAAAACGAAGAAGCTCAATACATCGTGAGTAATTGCGCAGGCGCACAGCTTATTGGAAAATCTGGAATTGCAGACGGGCATAAAATCGTTACCTATATTGGCGGTGGAAAACAGCTGCAAAAAGAATACCCCAAATTAAAGGTTCAAAATGACAGTTTGGTAACTTTTGTCGAGGATGGAAAATTTAGTTCCTCAAACGGAAACCTCACCAGTTACATTACCGCCCTGAATTTAGTTGAAAAAATGACGAGCATCGAACACAGAAGATTTGTCGAACAATATTTATATATCGACCAACTTCAAAATTGGAAAAAATAAGCACTTGGTCTTAGCTGCAATATGGTTCATTATAGGTTTTTCAGCATATTAATTCACTGGAATCTTCCTTAAGAAAGCTCTGTAATGAGCCATATATCAGATCTTTCACTGTATACAGGGTATTCAAAATGAGCTACGGTACTTATTTTTGCCTAAATATTAAAACCTAGTAGCTATGTCTGAAGTATTAAACACTGTAAAATCCTATTTTAAGTCACCTATTCCAAAGCGGCTTGAAAATTTTTATCTTTCTGAAATAGAAAGATTTGATGATTCTATGATTGCCAATTTACCCGGTTGGGATCCCGAATACCAATTTGGACTAAGTTTTTCTTCAAGTACCATTGCTCAATTGCAGGAACAGCATAAAGATTGGCTTTTAAAAGCTTCGAAAACCGATGAGTGTACATACATTCCTTTCTCTAATTTACTTGAAGGTGATGAGAGTGAACTAACCGATTTTTTAGCTATTAATATTAGTCAGGAAAACTGTCCTGTTTATTATGGTGACCATGAAACAGGTGAATTTACGTTAATTCATAAGACATTAAATCACTTTTTGGAGTATCTGGATGGTGGAGATGTAAACCCTATGGAACAATTTGGAGTACTTTATGAAAAATCTCAAGAAGCCTTTTTTAGTAACGACAATACATTAGTTATAAACCTATTAGAAGACTTCTTCGATAAAACTCCTGTTAATCCGGCAATACCTGGCCCGTATATGAAGGAAATCCCAGATGCCTTAAATTTATTAGCGTGTGCATACAAAGATATGGATCTACCTGAAAAGGCCATAGTATATTTTAATAAGGCCTGCACTGGTATTTTTTGCAGAAATGCTTTTCTTAACAGAGTAAAGTTTTACCTAATTTCTTCAGAATATAATACAGCAATGGAACAATGTAATCTCGGATTAGAGAGATTCTCGGATGCGTATTCAACATCCTTTCTTAATCTTTATAAGGGAATTATTAATGCCGTTTTAGAAAAAGACGAAGAAGCTCTAGCCTGTTTCGCTTTGATGACGGGTGATGTAGAAAAATCTAACCTGGAGATTTTAACTCCTGTAGCAGCAGTCTATACGCACATTACAGAAATTAATGATTTTGAAATGGTATTTAATAAGACATTAAAAATGATTCAAGAGATGGAATAACATTTGGAATTTCATTATTTGGGTATCTAAATGGCATTATCTCCCATTGTCTTGAAACGTTTAAAATAGTGTATTGAGTGTCTGCTGGTGATCCCGATGTCTCCATCGTTCCTCATTGTGACGATAACTCAAAACTATATTAAACTCAAAGTCATTTTGAAGTGTCGACATGACCTGTAACCTATAATGAATCGATCGCAATTTATAAACAGATTAAAGGGATAAAACAGGAATGACAACCTATAAAATACCTAGGTACAACATTGGTATCCACCTCTCGTAAAAATGGCATAACCAGACAGCTAAAGTTTCTTAGCCTCTTCCCAAAACACATCCATTTCGGCCAGAGACATCTCTTTTAAAGGCTTATTAATGGCTTTGGCCTTTTCTTCTAAGTATTGAAATCGCTTAGAAAACTTTTTATTGGTTCGTTCTAAGGCATTTTCCGGGTTTATACTCAAAAATCTGGCATAATTCACCATAGAAAACATAACGTCACCAAATTCACTTTCCATAGCATCTTTATTTCCTGCCTGTACCTCTGCCTTAAACTCGGCGAGCTCCTCCTCTACTTTTTCCCAAACCTGGTCCGGTGCTTCCCAGTCAAAACCAACACCTGCCACTTTTTCCTGTATTCTATTGGCTTTTACTAACGCTGGTAAACTTCCCGGAACACCTTCTAAGACACTCTTTTTACCTTCTTTAAGTTTTAGATTTTCCCAATTTCGCTTAACATCTTCTTCATTTTGCACCTCAACATCACCGTAGATATGTGGATGCCTATGGATTAGTTTTTCGCAAATCCCATGACAGACATCTGCAATGTCAAAAGCATTCGTTTCACTTCCTATCTTAGAGTAAAATACAATATGCAAAAGCACGTCTCCCAGTTCTTTTTTAATCTCTTCTAAATCATGATCTAAAATGGCATCACCCAATTCGTAAGTCTCCTCAATCGTTAAATGACGTAAAGTTTCCATGGTTTGCTTTTTATCCCACGGACATTGCTCTCGAAGTTCATCCATTATAGTTAATAGTCTATCAAAAGCTTTAAGCTGATCTTGTCTGGAATTCATTTTTGGAATTTTTGTAAAAATACAATTTTGAACACCCTCAACAAGAAATAATTTATTGTTTAATGTACTCTAAGATGAGATAACCATTTTGAGTACCTCTTAATTTTTCAAAAAATAATATCATCATTTATCTTCAAACATGATTCATAGAAATTAGGTTGTGTTTAGTATTTGTCTAGATTAAACTGTATCAAGTTTTCTCATTTTTCATTAATTTGTTCGCACAAACTGACTATCACAATGAAGAATTCCTTTCCTATTTACGTAATCTTATTTCTTTTTACAACCTTCTTTTCAATAGGTATAAATGCTCAAGGGGCAGGTACTGAAAATGCTCCTATTAAAAAATCCATGATTCTGTTTACCCAGAAATCAAGTGCAACAGCTTTCAATTATGATAAATATAAAGCGGATGGCATTTTCTGGGGACATATGATTCATAATGGTATCGATTCTGATGTTGCTATGAACAACTGGGCTGCAGACGTAGAGAATCGTGTATTAAACGGCGAATATTTTTTTGGACGCATTGAGTTTGACTGGGGTTGGAAATGGATGATAGATTTCATGAATGATCCAGGATCATACTGGGCACAAGATCTTGATGGTAATAATATCCTTTGGACGGGCACCGTACATAATGGACATGCCCATAGCTGGCAAAGTCATCATGGTCCTGAGTTTTTGGAATGGTTAAAATATCAGGTAGATCGAATAGATCTCGCTCCAATCACACACCTCATGATCGATTCGCAAACTTCTGCTTCTCGAACATTACATTGGCTTGGTGGGGATTTTTCTGTTCATTCTATGAATAACTTCAGGGCATATCTAAAGGAAAAATACACTTCGGCAGAGTTGAGTGCTCTAGAAATCAATGATATTGATAATTTCAATTATCGAAATTTCTTGCTCGGTAAAGGCTATACGCTAAACAGTTATAAACAGCAAGCGTTTAGTATTGCTGGCAACATTCCGTTGTACCATGATTTTGTCTACTTCCAGCGTCAGGCGTTGAATTCGGTTATGGAGGAACTGTTTGCCTATATTGACACTAAGAAGCCAGGTATTGCAATAGGTGCCACCACCAATCTTATTGAACCTCGTGGTTTTATTTTTTCAGAACGACAAACCTATTTGGCGGGTGAATTTTTTCATGCTCATGATGTCACTACAAGCCCTCCATTCAAGCCCATGTTACACTTCAAAGCAGCCGAAGCACTTGATAAAACCTTAATCTATTTTCCTTATCCAGATGCATTTGCAGCATTATATGATAGAAATGCTCCACGCCAGGCTCGTGCATGGGTCGCACAGGCCTACGCTATGGGTTCCATTTTTACGGTACCTGGAAACATATGGCTTGGTAACGGATATCCAGTCTGGGATCCAGGATGGCAGGTTTATGCAGATTTGTATGCGTTTATTCACGATAACAGTGAACTGCTTGACGATTACAAGTCCGTTTCAAATGTAGCACTTGCGTATTCTGTGTACGCATCGCTCCTTGAATCTGGTATGGATGGCAGTATAACCGCTCGTCAAACTTTGCGCAACCTTGTAGAACAGAACATCTCATTTGACTTAAAGATTTTTGGTGACCCTGACCGCCCAATAAGCCCCACTACCGAACAATTAGAGCCATACGAAGCCGTTGTTATTGATAGCGATTCCCAATACTTTACTGCAGAACAGAATGCCATTTTGAATAGTGCAGGAGCCAAAGTCGTGTCAATTAATAACCCTAATTCGATAACACAACTTCTCTCCTGGAAAATTGATGTGTTAAGCGATATTACGGTTCGCAATGATCTCATATCTGCCCTGCCAAGAATATCTTCTAAACCCGAGGCGCCTTATGTCCTTCATCTGCTTAACCGTAAATACAATACAAGTGAGGATGATGCCCAAACTCATAATAGTATCTCTGTAAAAATACCTGAAGCAACATTTCCGAATACCATTACAGGAGCAAAACTGCATATGCCTAACAAAGCTTCTGTAGATTTGGTACTCGAAACCGATAATTCCGGTATAGCAACACTTAATATAGGAACTTTTGACGCTTGCTGGGGAATGATTGAACTGCGCCATAGTGGGTCTTTATCAACTAATGAGACGAATTCTGTGACACAGAACATATCTATATATCCAAACCCTTCAGATGAATTTATAACACTATCTGGTTTAAATAGTGTTGATCATGATGTTAGTATTATTGATATGTTTGGAAAGGTTGTTATGCAATTAACCGATGTTAAAGATAAAAGCAGTATATACACTCGCAACCTAAATTCTGGTATCTACATTGTTAAAATTATGAGAGACAATACAGTGATTGGTACTAAGAAACTGGTTAAAAATTAATGAGACTAAATTAATTATTTGAGATAGCTATATTTTTTATAATAGATTCCTGTCTTTACAGGAATACTAGTGGCTTTCTTATGGTCAAATTAGGTATACAAGCCGAAAATAAACATGTTAAATTCATTAACTTTGGCTTCGTTAAATATTCACCTCAAATGCACCAACAATCCATTAGCGAATCACTTCATTCCACTAAAAGCCTAAAAACAGGCGACCTATTTTTAAAAATTGGAACGCCTTGTGTACATATTGGCATGTTAAACAAAGGGGTTATGCGTGGTTTTGTTTATAACCATGAAGGTGACGAGATTACAACTCATTTTTATCAGGAAGGCGATATGATTATTGGTAGCTTCATTCCAAATACAAATGTTGCCATGACAGTGGAAGCTTTGGAAAACTGCGAAATATCTGTTGCTAATTATTCTCAAATCATGAGCAATGTAAATAGAGATAAAGAAATTACCAGGATTATTACCAATCAATTTCAAAAACTGAATAACCAGTTACAATCTCGGTTGGTCTCATTACTAAACTTAAAATCGACTGAAAAATACGAGCTGTTCTTAAAGGAGTATACCAGTTTAATTAATCGTATTCCTCATTATTTTATTGCCAACTATCTGGGGATAACACCAACACAATTAAGTAGAGCCAGGAAAGAACTCATTGAAAGAAAACGAAGTACTCCTTAACGTTACAATAACCAGGGCCTCGTTTTTCATTTTCTAAATACACACCATTTATAACCTATACACTTATCAACAAATGTTGATGAGAATCAATCATTGATTGGGTAGTTTTGGCTAATATAATATGGATTCTATATAACTAACGTGAGTCTATGTTAACTATAAAAATATTCTAAATTATGAAGCATATAAGCCATATCGAATTAACAGATAATGAACTTAAGGCACAGTTTAAGGATTGCAGTTTAAATCCTAATATATTCAACCATGAAGCCCATCTACGATTAGCCTGGATCTTAATTAATGAATTTGGGATAGATGAAGCCATAACAACAATTCAACTTCAATTGCAACATTTTGTAAAAAGTTTAGACGCCATAGACAAATACCATGTTACGGTAACAATAGCTTCTATGAAAGCCGTTCATCACTTCATCAAAAAATCGAACTCAAAGAATTTTGAAGAGTTTATTATAGAAAACCAGAAACTAAAAACTCATTTTAAAGAATTGATTAACAGTCATTATTCAATCGATATTTTTTCCTCAGAAAAGGCAAAATTAAGCTTCCTAGAACCGGATTTAATTCCTTTTGAATAAAAAAGAGTTTCAGTGTTTAAAATCTGCAAATTTCAAGTTATGACTCGTGTTATATCATCAAAACTGGTAAACAGAAAAGGTGTTTTATAGCTATTTTAAATCCCTGAAAACGAATTTATTTGTAACAAATTCGTAATTTTTAGGACGTATAAGTAAAATACGTTTAATATCTAAAAGGACAAAGAAATGATTATCAATAAAGGAACATTAGTTTTAGGCGCATTAATTGGTGCTGGAATAGGTGTATTATTGGCCCCAGAAAAAGGGAAGGTAACCAGAGATATCCTAAAAAAAGAAGGTAAAACCATAAAAGATCAGATCACTCAAGATTTTAAAGAGGTAAAAGAGGATGTTTATAAAGCTACTGAATCTGGTAAGGGTAAATTTAAAAAGGATGTAAAGGGCTTTGCTTCTAAGGCGAGCTATAAAACCGAGCAAGCTATTACGTTTTTAGAAAAGCAATTGGCTATACTTAAAGAGAAAAATAAAACGCTGCAGCAATCAAGTTAGTACTTTAACCCGTATGGGAGTACTAAAACGCGTTCTGTATAATAATAAAAATCCAACGTTTTCACGTTGGATTTTTTATATCTAATGCATTGCGCTAAATGTTTTCCTTTTTTATCAAGTTAAGAGCAGAACCTTCTTTATACCAGGTTATTTGCGCATTGTTATATGTGTGGTTTAACTTAATGGTGTCTTTATCGCCATTAGCATGCACAATTTCTAAGGTTAGTTGTTTATCTGGTGCAAATTCGCTTAAATCCAGGAAGTTGAAGGTGTCATCTTCTCGTATTAAATCGTAATCTGCTTCGTTAGCAAACGTTAAACCTAACATCCCTTGTTTTTTAAGGTTTGTTTCGTGAATACGAGCAAACGATTTTACGATGACTGCCGCAACACCCAAGTGTCTTGGTTGCATGGCTGCATGCTCTCTGGAAGACCCCTCACCGTAGTTGTGATCTCCAACAACAATCGTTTTAATTCCCTCTTTCTTATAGGCTCTTTGCACATCTGGTACGCCCCCGTAATCTCCAGTTAATTGGTTCTTAACAAAATTTGTTTTTTGATTGAAAGCATTTACCGCACCAATCAAAGTATTGTTGGCAATATTGTCTAAATGTCCTCTAAAACGTAACCATGGTCCAGCCATAGAAATATGGTCTGTTGTACATTTTCCAAAGGCTTTTATTAATAGTTTCGCTCCTGTAATAGCATCTCCAAGTGGTTGGAAAGGTGTTAGCAATTGTAAACGTTCTGAATCGTCTTTTACAACCACATCGACTCCGCTACCATCCTCTAAAGGTTCTAAGTAACCATTATCTTTTACATCAAAACCTTTTGGTGGTAACTCCCATCCTGTGGGTTCGTCAAGCATAACTTCATCCCCATTTTCATTAATTAACTTATCGGTTAGTGGGTTGAAATCTAAACGTCCGGCAATAGCAATAGCTGCGGTTAGCTCTGGAGAGGCCACAAATGCATGGGTATTTGGGTTTCCATCAGCACGTTTCGCAAAGTTTCTGTTGAAGGAATGTACAATACTATTCTTTGGTGCATTTTTAGGATCTGAATATCTGGCCCATTGTCCGATACATGGTCCGCAGGCATTGGTAAATATCTTTGCATCTAGTTTTTCAAATACCTGAAGAATACCATCGCGCTCGGCCGTGTAACGTACCTGCTCTGACCCCGGGTTAATACCAAATTCTGCTTTAGTTTTCAAGCCTTTATCTAAAGCTTGCTGTGCTATGGACGAGGCTCTGGATAAATCTTCGTAAGACGAATTGGTACAAGACCCAATTAACCCCCACTCTACTTTTAATGGCCATTCATTTTCAGTGGCTTTTTTGGTCATATCCACACCTACTTCCGTAGATAAATCTGGCGTAAATGGCCCGTTTAACAATGGTCCTAATTCAGATAGGTTAATTTCAATAACTTGATCGAAATACTGTTCCGGGTTATTGTATACCTCGGCATCCGCAGTTAAACAATCTGCCACTTCGTTAGCTGCATCAGCAATATCTGCTCTGTCTGTAGCTCTTAAATAGCGATCCATAGACTCGTCATAACCAAATGTAGATGTTGTTGCTCCTATTTCGGCCCCCATATTACAAATAGTACCTTTTCCTGTGCAGGACATCGCTATGGCTCCAGATCCAAAATACTCTACAATGGCACCTGTTCCACCTTTTACGGTAAGAATTTCTGCAACCTTTAAAATCACATCTTTTGGAGCTGTCCAACCAGACAATTTACCCGTTAATCTCACGCCTATTAGTTTAGGAAATTTTAACTCCCAGGCCATACCTGCCATAACATCAACGGCATCTGCGCCTCCTACACCAATGGCTACCATTCCTAATCCTCCGGCATTTACGGTATGTGAATCTGTACCGATCATCATCCCTCCTGGAAAAGCGTAGTTTTCTAATACGACCTGGTGAATAATCCCTGCTCCCGGTTTCCAGAAACCAATACCGTATTTATTAGAAACAGATTCTAAAAAATTAAAAACCTCACTACTTACACTATTAGCATGTTTTAAGTCTACAGCTGCGCCTTCTTTGGCTTGAATGAGGTGATCACAATGCACGGTTGTTGGTACGGCAACTTTAGACTTTCCAGCCTGCATAAATTGTAATAAAGCCATTTGCGCGGTTGCATCCTGACATGCAATGCGATCTGGTGCAAAATCGACATAATCTTTTCCTCTTTCGAAAGCTTTCGTAGCTGTTCCATCCCAGAGGTGATTATATAATATTTTTTCAGAAAGTGTTAGTGGTTTTCCAACAATTTCCCGGGCAGCATCTACGCGTGCTTTCATTCTTGCGTATACCCCTTTTATCATATCAATATCAAATGCCATAAAACGTATATTATTAATTTTTGTTTCTTGATTAAGTGTCTACCAAGATACAAAATAAGTACACCATTGAAAAACAGAAAATAGAAGACGAGTAAAAGAAAAAATGCCTCAATAAAAGTTATAAAAAAAGCCCAAGGTTTAAAACTTGAGCTTTCCATTATTTTGATATCATATTTTAAATTATATAACCAATTGCTTTTGAGATGGCTTGAACTTAGTTAACACAATACCTTCCACAGCTTTTTCATACTCTTCCATAGTAGGTGTTCTTCCTAAAATCGTAGATAACACGACCACTGGTGTCGACGATAATAAAGACTCTCCTTTTTTCTCACCAGAATCTTTTACTACTCTTCCCTGGAATAAACGTGTAGATGTTGCCATAACAGTGTCTCCAGGTTCTGCTTTTTCCTGGTTCCCCATACATAAGTTACATCCTGGACGCTCTAAGTATAGCATGTTTTCGTATTTCGTACGTGCCAAACCTTTTGGAGCATTATCATCGAACTCAAAACCAGAATACTTTTGCAGTACTTCCCAATCTCCTTCTTCTTTTAACTCGTCAACAATATTGTAAGTTGGTGGCGCCACAACAAGAGGTGCTTTAAATGTAACCTCACCCTGCTGAGCCTCAATATTCTTTAGCATCTGTGCTAAAATTTTCATATCGCCTTTATGAACCATACAAGATCCAACAAATCCTAAATCTACTTGTTTCGTACCTCCATAGTATGATAATGGTCTAATGGTATCGTGTGTATAACGTTTAGAAACATCATCGTTATTTACATCTGGATCTGCAATCATTGGTTCTGCAACCTCATCCAGATCAATCACGACCTCAGCATAATACTTAGCGTTTACATCTGGTCTTAATGCTGGTTTAATTCCAGTTTTTAACTCGGTAATTCTGGTATTTGCTTTATCAATTAAACCTTGTAACACTTGCTTTTTGTTGTCCATACCCTTTTCAATCATGATTTGGATACGATCTCTTGCAATTTCTAAGGATTCGATTAAGGTTTCATCTTCAGAAATACAGATAGACGCCTTAGCTTTCATTTCTGCCGTCCAGTCTGTAAATGTAAAGGCCTGGTCTGCTGTTAAGGTACCAATATGTACTTCAATAATTCTCCCCTGGAAAACATTCTCTCCACCAAACTGCTTTAACATTTGTTGCTGCGTAGCGTGCACCACATCACGGAAGTCCATATAACTTCTCATATCTCCTTTAAATGTAACTTTAACCGATTCCGGAATAGGCATGGTGGCCTCTCCTGTAGCCAAAGCAAGGGCTACGGTTCCTGAATCTGCTCCAAAAGCAACGCCTTTGGACATACGTGTATGTGAATCACCTCCAATAATGATATCCCAATCACCTACTGTAATATCGTTTAATACTTTGTGAATTACATCGGTCATAGCGTGATACGCTCCTTTAGGATCACGAGCAGTGATTAATCCGAAGTCATTCATAAATTGCATTAATCTAGGAATGTTCGCTTTAGATTTATCATCCCAAACAGATGCCGTGTGACACCCAGACTGGTAGGCACCATCTACAATTGGAGAAATAATGGTTGCAGCCATCATCTCTAACTCCTGAGACGTCATTAACCCTGTAGTATCTTGAGATCCTACTATGTTTACTTCAACGCGAACATCAGAACCTGCATGTAATGTTTTACCAGGTGTTGTTCCAACTGCGTTTTTGTTGAATATTTTCTCTACTGCTGTTAATCCCTGACCTTCAACAGAAATTTCTTTTGAAGCAGCGAATACCTGAGGAACTTCAATTCCTAAAACTTTAGCAGCTAATGTTTGTAATTTTTTACCGAAAACAACAGCATAAGACCCACCTGCTTTTATAAACTCCATTTTCTGTGGGGTTAAAGCTGCTGAAATATCTTTTAATTCTTTGTCTCCGCTATATAATTTTTTAGTTTTTGTATTAATTGTGAGTACTGTGCCTGTATCAACAGCGTATTCTTGTTTTAATACAGGTTCTCCTTCTTCATCTACAATAGTATTTCCTTCAGCATCTTTTTGCTTCACCCAGTTTTTCAAATCGATTCCAATACCACCGGTAACTCCAACAGTAGTTAAAAATATGGGAGAAATACCATTTGTTCCAGCAATTACTGGTGCAATATTAATAAATGGTACATATGGACTTGAGGAAATACCTGTCCATAACGCCACATTGTTTACACCCGACATTCTTGAAGACCCCACTCCCATGGTTCCTTTTTCTGCAATTAACATAACACGTTTATCTGGGTGTTGCTCTTTTAAAGCCAACACTTCTTTTTGCATGTCTTTGTTATGCTCAAAAATACATTGTCCGTGTAATTCACGATCTGATCTAGAGTGCGCATCGGCTCCAGGAGACAATAAATCTGTGGAAATATCACCAACACCAGCAATGTAAGTCACGACTTGAATTTCTTCATCGATCTCTGGCAATTTTGTAAAAAACTCAGCTTGTGCGTAGCTTTCTAATAATTCTTTAGCAATAGCACTTCCTGCTTTATAAGCATTTTCCAAACGTTCTGTATCTGCTTCATATAAAAACACTTGAGTTTTCAATACTTTCGCAGCTTCAGCAGCAATAGCAGCATCATTTCCTAAAGCTAAATCAAGAAGCACTTCAATAGAAGGGCCTCCTTTCATATGCGATAATTGCTCAAATGCAAAAGCCTGCGTAATTTCCTCAACTACCGATTCACCAAGAATAATTTCTTTTAAAAATTTCGCCTTGACACCAGCAGCACTAGTTGTCCCCGGCAAGGTGTTATAAATAAAGAATTTAAGAGAATCTTCTCGATGCGTGTTATCTGAATCTTTTATTTGCGAAATAATTTCACTTAATAATTCAGCTCCATCAATTGGCTTAGGGTGAAGCCCCTGAGCTTTTCTTTCTTCGATTTCCTTGATGTAATCGTTATAGTTCATATAAAGAAGTGTTTCAAATGTTAAATTGGCTTGACTATAATTTGTGAAAGGTATAATAACGGCATCTCAATTATCAGGTGCGTGTTCCTTTCATCATGCCAATGTCATAAAAAGTAATATTAAATTTTATTTCAAAAGCGACGCAAAATACGAATTTAATACAAAGATTTAAAAATTAACGACGTAATACATTGTGCAATAATCTTAATTTATTATTGTAGCATTATTAATTATTATCGTTTGTGGTTTTGATATTTTAGTTCGGTTAAAATTGATGATTTAATAAGCTCAAGTGCTAAATAAACCTATTTTTAATAAAATTAGAATCTCTTAAGCGGGTCATAGGTTTTTCAAAAAACCTGTAAAGCATATAAGAACTTAAGACCACAATGGATAAATAAACCATAATATAAACCAGCGTATCGAATCCGGAAAAGCTATTTGCAGGAACAAAATACTGAAGTAATTGCAATATTACAGAGTTATGCAATAGGTAAATAGCATAAGAGGTTAGGCTTATAGAGGTGATCGGTTTGGAAATAATCTGTGGGGCTGTTTTCATCTCACTTAACAGTGGAAACATTAATAATATAGCCATTGAATTTATGGGTAGATACAACACATTCCAAACAAAAGGGTGTTCGTTTATTCTAATTCCTTTCATAAGCATTATAATATTCAACCCGGTAAACACCATCACCCCTAAAGCAAAAGATACATATTTTGTGCTTTTCCAGAGCCTTGTTTTTACAATAGATATATAGGCTGCTAAAACGCCATAATACACGGCATCTAGTCTATAAATAACAACAGCCTTCAAGCTCTCATTCCAATGTATTAGGGTTCTTGTAGCCTCATTAATATTGTAAATTACTTTGGTAGCTATAAACAGTAAAATCACCAATAATGTAACATACAGAAACATTTTAGACTTTGAAATCCTGGTTTTTATAAACCCGGCAGAAAACAAAAGAAGAGGCCCCAAAATGTATGCAAACTCTTCAATAGACAAACTCCATGATTCCATAAAGAATGCGGGCATACGCCATGAAAAGTTTTGAATAAAAAGTGCATAAGTCCATAAATTATTAGGCAGAATCGCTCCAACATATACCGCCACACCAATATTGATCAATAGCACCAGATAATAATTGGGTAACGTTCTAAACCAGCGTCTCACCCAAAAATAGAATACACTCGAAAATCCAAAATCTTCAAAGACATACAGTCTATAGAGTATTCTTCCTATTAAAAAACCACTTAAAACGAAAAAGATTTCGACACCAAGCAGACCAAAAACGCTCATAATATCTAATAGCAATCCCTTGTTTTTTGGTATGATCCAAGCCACATGAGAAAACACCACCATAATAATAGCAATTGCTCGAACTAAATCCAGACCAAAAACTCTACGCATTTACCTATTTTTTATAATACTGTATGGATGTTGTATGTGCTCCTGTAAACGTTTCAAGATATTTCTGCAAATACAGATAAATTCGGTCTTCGGGATAGCATAATACGTTTGTAAATGCCAAACTCCATTCATTTACATTTATATACCACTGTCCTTCGTATTCCCTCACAATGCGTCTCACATCCTTAGGAAGCTTATTTATGTCTTTATTGTCTGAGAAAAAAATATTACAGTAAGATGGTTTTCCCGAAAAATAACTAAAAGCTAGCAGATGGTCATAATAACCAACCAAATTTAATGCAGGAAGCAATACAGCGTAAACAGCGATAATTTTTAGTTTTAAGGACTTGCTAGCTTTCAAATTTGTGATATTCCAATCGAATTCGCGATATAGCATGAATAGTAGGATCACATTAACCATATTCCAGGGAAAAACCATAAAATCGGCTCCTCCATAGGCAAGCGTAATTAAAACTATGGTATGCATAATGGCTAGTAAAAACACCCCAAACTTTCTGGTCTTATTAAATAATAATGCGACTCCAAAAGATGCTTCGAGAAAGGGCACCATCCAGGTAAATGTCTGTCTAAGAAAAGAAGGTACGAACGGTATTCTCTTTTCTAGTCCACCAAACCAAATTTCAAAAAAGACGGTATTCGCTTTATGTAGACCACTCCAAATATAGGTCCCCGCCATGAGCAGGAAAAAAGCAATCTTAAACTGCTTAAAATTGTTTCTAAACACATCGTAAAAGAAGATAATAATAGCGATTTCGAAAAAGAAGGGTTGAATTCGTGTCTGATCGAAAACAGCCAACAACATATACATTACGAAAAAAAACAAACCGCCTCTCCCCTTATCTTTTAATAGGAACCAAATGGCTGAAGCTCCAAACACTACTAATAAAAAGACATCAATAAAGAAACTAAACTCTAAGCGCTCAAAAAATAGTGGTGTGGTAGGAAAACTTCTGGTTGAAAACCAAACCGGAAAACTTAATATTATGGGAATTAAGAAACTAACAATTAATAAGATTCTAATTAGTAATCTTTTTGATATTCCCATTCTTATCATTTTATGATCTGATTGTCCGTAATTTATCATAATTAAATGCCATCAATCTGAACGTGTTTCGGGATTTAGACACAAACTGCTAAATATCAAAACCATGAGATTCTCTACCTAGACGGCAGACAGGCTCACTGCCGTTCGGAATGGCATAAGGAATATATTTATAATACAAAACGGGCATTCAATTTTATTATATATATTTAAATATAAAAAGCACTATTTTCGTTATCCAAATAGTAGAATTTCCTATATGAAATCTAAAGTAACAAAATATTTTGTTTTTCTAACATTAATGTTGATCGCTATTGGAGGACTCTACTACTTGAATCTCTCTAACCGGCACCGGGCCATTGTTAAGACTTATCTATTTCATAAATTGGGCCTTGTTGATAATAGTTGGAATATAAAGACACAGGAGGGATATGTTTCCTTAACCACACCCACTATGGTTATCGACAATGTTTACAAATCTATGGAAGGGCCACAAGTTAAAAAGCCGTTTCAGCTGGCAACGGAAAAATCAGATTTGGTTTGGCTCACCTCTTTTGAAACGGAAGCCATTAACGCCGATGAAAACACCAAGGTTTCCAATGATTTTATTTGTCATACCAATATCGATTTTTATGATGGTGAACATTATGGAAGATGGGGTTTAAACCATAGAATTGGGGTACAATATCCGCGATTGACCACGATGACCACTGGTATTGAACAATATGCATTTCCAAAAGGCTATGGATTTCCGGTTTTTAGTGATGAGAATTTATTTCTGGCGACTCAAACTTTAAATCATAATATTGTGGGTGATGCCTTTTCTGTGAAACACAAAGTATCTATTGGCTTTGTAAAACATCATGAAAGCATGAAACCGCTTATGCCTAAAACGATTATGATTGTTTTACCCTACGATCCTAAAAATCCTTTTAGAGGCCCTACAGAAGACCATCCCAACTCATGCCTGCCTCTGGAAACAAAGAACCACAGCTATACCTACGATGATGGGAAAACATATTCTGCACACTGGGTGGTTTCCCCAGGTGAGGCTACCTACAAAACCAATGTTACCAATCAATTGCAACTCAACGAGGATGCGACTTTGCATTTCATAGCAACCCATTTACATCCATTTTCGGAAACACTTTCTTTTAGAGATAAAACTATAGATTCTACCTTATTTATCAGTGAAGCAAAAAATCATCCTGATAGAATAGGTCTTGAAGAGATCACCTATTTTTCAAGTGAAAACGGTATAAAACTCTATAAAGATCATGAGTATGAATTGATATTAAAGACCTATAACACGTCCAATAGCAATCAGGATATGATGGGAAGTATGTTCATGTTTCTCTACGATAGAGAAATGCACGAGCGTTTAAAAATATTTAACAACGATGGTCTATGAAAGTTTTAAAGGCTCTTGTTTTATTGCTTTTTTGGGGATGTCAAAATAACACCAAAGAACTCCCTGTATTAAGTTATAACATTGATAGCGACGGACATAAAGCTTACTATTCCATATCTTACCAGGGGTTCACCAACCAATTAAATACCGGTTTTAGCACAAAGCATATTGATAATAAAGTATCTATCGCAAATTTCTTTTTTACACGTTGTCCCAGTATTTGTCCGCCAATGCGTATAAAATTGATAGAGATTGCAAAGACCTTTGAAGACCATGATGATTTTTTAATAATTTCTCATACCATCGACCCTGAACACGATAGTATTCCAGTTTTAAAATCTTATTCCGAATCTACAGGAATTCCTAACAACTCATGGCAATTCTTACATGCAGATGTTGAAAAAACAAAAGCGCAGGCTAATCAATTTATGACTCGCTTTGCCCCTACAAAAGATGGCACAGATTTTTATCACAGCAGTTATGTCGCTCTTGTCGATAAAAAGCGAGCTATAAGAGGTTTTTATAATATTTTGGTGAATGAGGATCTAGAACGATTAAAAAACGACATATCATTCCTGTTATCAAGGTGAGTGCATTAAAACGTGCTAATTCCTCTTTTTAATATCTATGGTAATGTCAAAATCAAATTTTTACAAGCAAATTTTACCATTCTTTCGACCAAACGTAAGACCAACTTTAGGAAACATTGTAATTAAGTGAACTTTGAGGAGCAAAGATATTACTATAAACTAATAGCGCTTAATTTAAATTATACGCCTTGAATAGGGTCAGATTAAAACAAACTCTTAATAATGTCTTCCTCGGTAATACCTTCGGCTTCAGCTTTGTAGTTTTTAATGATCCTGTGTCTTAAAATTCCATTGGCTACGGCTTGTACATTCTCTATATCTGGTGAGAACTTACCATGAATTGCAGCATGCGTTTTAGCAGCAAGAATTAAGTTTTGAGATGCTCTTGGGCCTGCACCCCAGTCGATATAAGTTTTTACCAAATCGGGAGCTGCATCGCCATTAGGTCTTGTTTTACCAACCATAGACACGGCATATTCAATAACATTATCGGCAACAGGGATACGACGTATCAAGTGCTGAAAATCGACAATTTGTTGTGCGGAAAATAACGAATTGACCTTGGCTTCTACATCGTTAGTTGTAGCTTTAACAACCGCCACTTCTTCTTCAAAAGAAGGATAATCTAAATTAATGGCAAACATAAAACGGTCTAATTGGGCTTCGGGTAAGGGGTATGTCCCTTCCTGCTCAATAGGGTTTTGTGTCGCTAAAACGAAATATGGTAAGCTCAACTTGTAATGATGTCCTGCTACGGTAACAGCTCTTTCCTGCATGGCTTCTAAAAGAGCGGCCTGTGTTTTTGGTGGCGTTCTATTAATCTCATCCGCCAAAATAATATTAGAAAAAATAGGACCTTTTATAAATTTAAAATGTCTGTCTTCATCCAAAATCTCACTACCTAAAATATCACTGGGCATTAAATCTGGAGTAAACTGAATACGTTTAAAATCTAACCCCAGGGCTTGTGCAATGGTATTTACCATTAATGTCTTTGCCAAACCGGGAACACCAATAAGTAGCGAGTGACCACCAGAAAATATTGAGATTAAAATTTGATTTACAACTGTGTCCTGGCCTATGATAACTTTGGCTATTTCAGTTTTTAAATCCTTATACTGTTTTACAAATTGCTCGATCGCAGCGACGTCAGACATATTTACTTTTTTAACCAGTTACCGGCATACTCACAATCTCTATATGGTCCACTAACTTTTATGTATGTATCTAATATTTTCTCTTTTTGCCATGTTTGTATGGCTTTAATTTGCTTTTCTCTTAGTGCTAACTCTTTAATTTTAAGAAAGTCTCTTGCATAGGAGGCTTTGTGCTCGTCTATTCTATCTGTTACTTTTATAATTTTAAAGGATACATTTCCTTTACGATCCTGCTCAGTAAGCACCTGGCTTACTTCATTATCATTTAAATTCTGAATTTGCGCATAAAGCTCAGGATCCATCTTAGTCAAATCAAAATTATAATCCTGCGTTTGCGGGTTAATAAGTTGCCCACCATCTCCGCGCGTTTCTTTTTCATCACTGGCTTCCTTGGCTGCTTCTGCAAATGTAATATCACCGTCAACAATACGTTGTCTTACTTTTTCTAAACGTTCCTTAGCCTCTTTTACGGCTTCACTGGAAACCTTTGGAAATAATAAAACATGGCTTACATCATATTCCTGACCTCTAATTTTTTCACAATAAACAATATGGTAGCCAAACTCAGACTCAAACGGATCGGATACTTCACCTTCCTGAAGTGAAAATGCCACCTGTCTAAACTCTTTAACCATTCGAGGTTTTTTCCTATTCAGAGTATACACATAACCCGATTGTTTCATCCCTGGGTCTTGACCATACAATACCACTTTAGAACGGAAACTGGCACCGTTTTCAACCACATCGGCCTTAAATTGCTTTAAGCGGTCAATAACTTTTTGCTTCTCTTCCTCAGATATTTTTGGTTTTGCTACAATTTGAGCTACTTTAAGTTCTGTACCGAAATCCGGACGTTCCTCTTCCGGGATTTTATTAAAAAACGTTCTCACCTCTTCCGGAGTGACTTCAACTTCCTCTACAATACTAGCGCGCATTTTAGTAGAGAGTTTGTTATTCTTTATGATTTCAAAAATATAATCTCTTAAGCCCTTTTCATCCTCTTGCTTATAAAACTTGACTAACTCGTCCATATCTGGTTTTTGCTGTAAAAACTGCTGAATGGTATAATCAACCTCCTGTCTAACTTCGGCATCAGATACAGGAATACTATCTTGAATCGCATGGTGCGCGTATAATTTATTCTCTAACAAGGTTCCCATAATCTGACAGTCTGTAACGCCTTCTAAGGATCCTCCTGCTGCAGTAATTTGTTCTCGCTCTTTAGGAACATCAGAATCCAAAATAATAAAGTCTCCAACCACGGCCGCAACACCATCGATCTTAACAGCCTTTTGGGCTGAAACCGAATCTGTCTTTTCAACGACTTCCTCTACTACCGCTTCTTTAACCTCTTCTTTTATAACCTCCTGTGCATAGGTTGCATTCGCTAATAGTAACGACATGCCTAAAACGGATAGATATTTCAAATTAATCGTAAATTTCAAATTGTTTATTCTTAATAGCATCTTTAGTAATATCTTTTTCTAATTCTGTAATTAGTTCAAGTTTTCTTTTATTAATAACTATTTGATCTATGGTAGGTCTAACATACTCAAGTGGAGCATTGTCATTTCTCAATAAAACATCATTAATTTGCATCAAATATACTCCTAATGAGTCTTTGAGTTGTATAAAATTAGATTTTTTTAACAATTGATTTTTATTTTTCCGGCTCACCACGGGAATTTTATCAATAATTTGGGTAAACCTAATCCAAATGGAGTCGTTTAAGGAATAAGATTTAAATTGAATCGATATAGAATCTAACTCTTTTTTATCGGTATCATTATACCGTCTAAACTTCTTTTTTATGTCATCAAAATCAATAATATTTTCGTCTACATGAATGTAACGAAATTTAAGAAGTTCTTCATTTAATTTAAAAACCTCTGAATTGTTTTCATAGTAAGCTTGCGCTTCATTTTCGTGAACTACGGTATCTATATTTTTTTTCACCAAAGCTTCCATATAGGCCTTGGTATATAAATCGCTTTTATACTGATCTACCAACCTATTAAACGCTTCCAGTTTTTCATCACTTAAATTAAGTTCTGCACCATCAACCAACAATTGCTGGGTAGCCCAACGGTTAATAAAATTCTGTACCAGGAGTGTACTATCTTGTTTAGATGTATCATCAGATACTAAATCCTTAATATCATCATAAAACAAATACGCTTCATTCACCCTAGCAATAGGCACCTGTTCTTCGGTACTATTAAACAAATTACAAGATGTCACTACCGCAAAAAGCAGTACACATAAAATACGCTTATCCCCCACCTATACTTTACTTCTTAATTCGACTTTTAATGTTTTTTAAAACGTCTTGATTAATTTTTATTTTGTATTTATTCGCTAACTCTTTTAACCAATTTTCTTCTTTATAGGATTGATAATCATTAATGACCATCCCCTTAGCTTCTTCTAGCGTTTGTGATGCTTCAGGTAGTATATCCTTAACATTAACCACGGTAAAAGAATCGTTATAACTGTAAATTTTCGAGATTCCCTTTTTAAACGGAAAAGGCTTTGGAAGTGCCTGATGCTTTGCATCCATAGCCCCTGATGTAAAAATCACCTCTACTTTTTCATCACTGTTTACCAGTTTTTTGATGTCCTCTACAGACTTACCTTGATGTAATAGTTTTGATACCTGCTTAAGCGTTTTCTTCTTTGCAGAAGACGCCACTATGGCATCAACGCGCTTTGGTAACACATACTTGGTTTTATGTGTTTCGTAATAATTCTGAACGCCCACAGAGTCTGTCTTAGCAGCATTCCAAATGGTTGTTTCCATTAAATCAAATAACAATAAACCGTCTCTATATTCACCAACAATATGAGCAAACTCCTCATTCTCCTCTTCCAGGTTTTCCTCTTGATACTTCACTAAACTGGAATTTAAAAATTCATCGTATTTCCCTGAAACCATAACCTTTAAATTACCGCCCTGCGTTCTTCTTCCTTGAGTTTTCATCAAGTAACCTCCAAAATCTTTGTATATAAATTGTTGTTTACCAATTTTAAACAGGGGGGTATCTGCCTTAAAATTGTCAGGCAATTGCCAACCTCTTTTTATATAAGTATCATTAAGTATGGATGCAAAATAGTCTAATGCTTCTTGATTGTCCTTAATATTATACTTTGATTTAAGAGATTCATGTAAAGCTTTGTCTATTAATTTAGAACGATCGTCACGCTTTACTTTTGTCTCTAATTCTGCCCTTGCTGCTTCAAACGATGGGACTTCCTTTTTTTCAAGTAGCTTGGCTATATGCCACCCATATTGGGTTTGAAATGGCTCCGATATCTGATTTATTTCTGTTAAACCAAAGGCAACCTTTTCAAATTCTGGAGATCCTAATTGTCCACTTGAAAATGATTTAAAGCGTCCTCCTTTTGCAGATGAGCTTTTATCGTCCGAGAATTGTTTCGCTAAAGCTTCAAAAGCCTCTCCTTGATTAATCTTCTTATAAATATTCTGAATTCTTACTTCTGGTTTTTCAGCGAGGGTATCTCCCTTTTTCTCAATAACCATAATGTGTGCCATGGTACGCTCTCCTCTGGATTTACGTCTGTCTAAAACATTAACAATATGATACCCAAAACGTGTTCTGAATGGTTCTGAGATACCTCCAACCTCGGTATTAAAAGCAGCTGTTTCGAACTTGTACACCATTCTGAAACCAGAAAAGTAGCCTAATTCTTCGCCATAAATGGTTTGTCCATTATGCACTTCTTTTCTAACGCTTTCAAACCCTTCTTTTAGAGTTCTGTTTCGTAACTTAACAATATCATTATAAGCCTTAAGTGTATCTTCTGGACCTGCATTTTCCAAAACCTTAACTAATATGTGATTGGCTTTTATATCATAAGAAATACGCTCGTAGGCTTCCTTAATCATAGCCTCTGAGACTTTAGAATCTGTCATGAAGCTTTTGGCCAACTGTTTCCTATAATTTAAAAGCTCTCTTTTGTAAGAAGGCTTATCATCAAGTCCTAAAGCTTTGGCTTCTTTTAGTTTTAATTTATAATTGGTAAAAAGTGTTAAGTACTCATCAATTTCTTTCTGAGACTCATCTTGAACCAGATCCAGGTTTTTGTTATATACTCTTAAAAATTCAGATGTATAGACGGGATCATTATCAACAAAAAATAGCACATCTTTCTCTGATGTCTGTGCGTTTACGTTTAATACGAAGTACGTTAAAAGTAGGGTAAATATATATCTTAATTGCATGAGGGTAAAAATTATTTCACATAATTACAAAAATAGTAATATAAAGGGATAATACAAGTTGTTTTAAGAACGATTAAAGAAATGTATTATTACATCATTTAGTTTATATTTGAAGCGTTCTTAACAAGTTTATTTAATGCGAAAACTAAAACTTATTTGGGATTTTCATGGGCCTGAGGCCAATAACATTGCGAAGCACCATGAAATTCATTTAAAAGAATACATACAATTTGAAAATTTAAATATTTCGATTACTGGTGTCGAAACTATAACGGATATGCATAGTATTGCTTTTTTAGTGGTGGATGAGTTGGATATGAAACCCATTAGAGATCGCCTAAAACCGCATCGCGGACAGGTCTACTCAACCTAGACAGGTTAAAATAGAATACAAATAAACCATTCAAATTTGTTTTTAGTAAAATAGAATAATTAATTTAGTCCGTCTTTGTAAATACATATAATGAGTTTTTTCACCTTTATTAACTACAAAAAAAACAAGTACCATTTTAAAACAGCTTTCTATATATTATTTACAGTTCTCTTGATTAGTGCTTGTAAGAAGCACCCTTACAAACCAAAAGATGAGCCTATAAATGATACTGTACATGCCACGTTTGCTGGAGATCAAGCCTGTATTGAGTGTCATAAAACCGAACATGAGGCATGGGATGGGTCACACCATGAGCAGGCCATGAAAGTAGCAGACTCTATAACGATTTTAGGCGATTTTAACACAACGGTTTTCGAACATAAAGGTGTTAACAATACATTCTTTAAAAAAGGACAGGACTTTTATGTAAACACAACGGATAAAAACGGCAACTACCAGGATTATAAAATAGAATATACTTTTGGCGTTACGCCATTGCAGCAGTATATTGTTAAGTTTCCAAATGGTGAATATCAATGTTTAATAACAGCCTGGGATACTGAAAAAAACAAGTGGTTCCATTTACAACCGAATTTGGACTTAGCACATGACGAATGGATAAACTGGACGGGAGGTGCTATGAGATGGAATACCGCCTGTGCTGATTGCCATTCTACAAATCTTGAGAAAAATTTTGACTCAAAAACACAAACCTTTAATACAACCTTTAGTCATATTAATGTGAGCTGTGAAGCTTGCCACGGGCCAGCAAGTGACCATGTGTCATTTTATAAGCATGGGAAGGAGGGCTCTAAACCCCAAAAATTGTATCTCGATACATCGGTCTCTCAAAGCGGTGTGGTGGAAAAATGTGCCAGATGCCATTCGAGACGATCTCAAATTACAACAAAGTTTGATTATACGGGACATTTCTTAGACCACTATAACCCGGCGTTGCTTATCGACCCCATGTATGAAGCCGATGGGCAAATAAAAGACGAGGTTTACGTTTATGGATCGTTCATGCAAAGTAAAATGTACCAAAACAACGTGGCTTGTACAGATTGTCATGATGCACATTCCATGCAACTTAAACAAACCGGAAATAACCTTTGTATGAGTTGTCATGAACCGAAATATAACGACGAAGCCCATCACTTTCATAAGATGGGTACTGAGGGAGCACAATGCATTAATTGTCATATGACCGGTAAAACCTATATGGGTAACGATTTTAGGCGAGATCATAGCTTTAGGGTTCCCAGACCAGATCAATCTGTAAAATATGGAACTCCTAATGCCTGTAACGGTTGTCATACAAATAAAACACCTCAATGGGCCAGCAACTTTATTAATACAAAGTATGGCACAAAAAGGCCAGATCACTTTTCCAATTACTTATTAGAGGGAAATCATGGTAAGCATGAAGCACTTTATGCTTTAGTTTCTCAAGGTAAATTTCCTGAAATAGCTAGAGCCACAGCTCTGTTTCAATATTCGAACAATCCCCTTTCTCCAAAAGAAATTAATGGTATTAGACAATTTTTAAAGGACTCTTCTATTCTGGTAAGACATGAAGCAGTAAGGTCTTTTGAAAAAATTCGTGATCAAAACTATCATGGAGACATAGAACCATTACTAAGAGATTCGATTCGATTAGTACGTATTTCTGCCGTAAAATATTTTAACAGTATTGGAGCGGATATGAGTAGCAATACTGATTTCGCCAAAGCTGAAAAGGAGTTTTTAGAAGAACTGGATATGAATGCCGATTTTGCTTCTGGCCAACATCAGATCGCGGTATATCATGAATTAAAAGGACATACCGACTTAGCCATTAAAGCATACAAAAGATCCTTAGACATTGATAATCGCTACAATGTATCCCGAATGAATTTGGCTCTTTTACTTTACAGGCAGGGCCAAATAGAGGAAGCCAAAAAGCTTTACCTTAAAGTCATTGCGTTAGAACCAGAATACAGTAATTCCTATTACATGTTAGGGCTTTTATATAATGAGATTGGAGATGCGAAAAATGCCTTAAAATATTTGGGTGAAGCCTGTGATAAAGAACCGGCAAACATTCGTGCGTTTTATAATTATGCCCTAAAGCTTCAGGCAGAGAAGCTGAATCAAAAGTCCATAGACATACTCAAAAAAGCACTTGGTATTTTTCCCAACAATGAAAATCTGCTCTATGTAAAACTCATAGGAGAAATTAACTTAAAGAAAACCTTGGAAGCACGCAACACCTGCTCCAGGCTTATAAAAATTGCTCCCAACAACACCAATTACAGACAAATTTTGGAAACACTGAAGTAATTGGTGAAGGCTTAATAATGAACGAGGTAAAACATTGAGTACATGAAACAACAAAGCAAGGCTATAAAAATCATTGTCGTTTCTCAATTTTTATGTACCTCGCTTTGGTTTGCGACTAATGGTGTTATTGATAACCTTGTAGAGCGCTTTCAACTTTATCCGGAAGCCCTAGGACATTTAACATCTGCCGTGCAATTTGGCTTTATTTCAGGCACATTGATTTACGCTATTCTAAACATTGTAGACCGCTATTCCCCATCAAAAGTCTTTTTTACAAGTGCGCTGCTATCTGCAACATTCAACCTTGGTGTCTTATGGGAAGGTAATCATTTAATAAGTTTACTCGTATTTCGGTTTTTTACTGGTTTTTTCCTTGCTGGCATTTATCCTGTGGGGATGAAAATAGCTGCCGATTATTATAAAAAAGGCCTCGGAAAGTCTCTCGGCTTTTTAGTAGGAGCTCTCGTATTAGGAACAGCACTCCCCCATCTGTTAAAAGATTTTACAAGGACACTACCCTGGCAATATGTTATTTTCGCAACAACATCACTTTCGAGTGTTGGCGGGGTATTGATGCTCGTATGGGTTCCTAATGGCCCTTTTAGAAAACAAGGTCAAAAACTCAATCTTTTTGGTTTTTTAAATGTCTTTAAAAATTCAAAATTCAGAGCCTCCGCTTTTGGATATTTCGGACACATGTGGGAGCTTTACGCTTTTTGGGCCTTCACCCCAATACTATTAAAAACCTATCATAATTTACATCCGAATGTGGTATTTAATATTCCGCTATGGTCTTTCGTAATTATCGGACTGGGTGGAGTTTCCTGTATATTAGGGGGCTATCTATCTCAGACCTTTGGCGCAAAAAGAATCGCTTTTATAGCACTGTTTCTCTCATGCATCTGCTGTCTCATATCGCCTTTCATGTTTCAATTAGAATCTGAAAACATCTTTATCGCTTTCCTAATATTCTGGGGCATGGTTGTTATTGCCGATTCTCCACTTTTTTCAACACTAGTGGCACAAAACGCACCTCCCGAAATAAAGGGAACCGCGCTAACTATTGTTAATTGTATAGGTTTTACCATAACCATTGTTAGCATCCAAATCCTAAACAACATAAAAAGTTTTACTAGTTCTAACACTATTTATGCGATATTGGCTATTGGTCCCATCTTAGGACTAATAGCACTGCAGAGGAAACGGAAAAAAGCTTCGCAAGTTCAAGCGTAGACCTCTATATTTCGGCATTTTATTAAACAAAATTTACGCTAAAACAACACTTATCTCGAGTAATTCGGAGACTCTTTAGTAATCGTTACGTCGTGTGGGTGACTTTCGTTAATACCACTAGCCGTAATCTTAACAAATCGTCCGTTCTCTTTCAATGTTTCTATATCTTTAGCTCCACAGTATCCCATACCGGCGCGTAAGCCACCAATAAATTGGTGAATACTCTCGTATAAATCACCTTTATAAGGTACACGACCTACAATACCTTCTGGTACAAGCTTTTTAATATCGTCTTCTACATCCTGGAAATAACGGTCTTTACTACCTTGTTTCATAGCTTCTACAGACCCCATACCCCGGTACGATTTAAACTTACGGCCTTCATAGATAATGGTTTCTCCTGGAGACTCTTTAGTTCCTGCTAATAAGGACCCTAACATCACTGTGTCTGCACCTGCTGCAATGGCTTTTGGAATATCACCCGTATAGCGAATCCCTCCATCTGCAATTACTGGTACACCTGTTCCTTTTATTGCTGCGGCAACTTCTAAAACGGCCGAAAACTGAGGGAATCCTACCCCTGCGATAACTCGCGTAGTACAAATAGAACCTGGTCCAATACCTACTTTTACAGCATCTGCTCCCGCTTCCACTAAATATCTTGCAGCATCTCCAGTTGCGATGTTACCAACGATAACCTCCAATCCTGGAAATTTTGATTTAATCTCTTTTAATACGCCAACTACACCTTTTGTATGACCATGGGCCGTATCAATCACCACTGCATCAACACCGGCATTCACTAAAGCATCTGCCCTATCCACTGCATCACCTGTAACACCAATAGCAGCAGCCACCCGTAAACGTCCATACTGATCTTTATTGGCATTTGGCTTTTGACTCAACTTGGTAATATCTCTAAACGTAATTAACCCGGATAATTTATAATTGTCGTCTACAATAAGAAGTTTTTCAATTTTATGTTTTTGAAGAATTTCTTCCGCATCATTTAAAGAGGTTCCTTCTGCTGCGGTTACCAAATTTTCTCCCGTCATCACCTCAACAATTGGTCTTGAATTGTCATGTTCAAAACGCAAATCACGATTGGTTACAATCCCTTTTAAAGTTCCTTCCTTATCCACAATGGGAATTCCACCAATACTATGCTCTGCCATACTTTGTTTGGCATCTTTAACTTCGGCTGTAAGTGGTAAAGTAACCGGATCTATAATCATTCCACTTTCTGCACGTTTTACTTTTCTAACTTTTAAAGCTTGCTCCTCAATCGTCATATTTTTATGCAAAACACCTATACCACCTTCCTGAGCCATAGCAATAGCCATTTTACTCTCTGTAACGGTATCCATTGCAGCCGAAATAATAGGCACATTAATGGTAATGTTACGAGTTAATTTTGTTTGAATGTTAACTTCACGAGGAAGAACTTCAGAAAATGCTGGAACTAATAGGACGTCATCGTAGGTTAAACCTTCTCCTACGATTTTATTTTGATGTGCGGTCATGATGCAATTATTTAGAATATAATTGCGTGCAAATATACAATTAAATTCTAAGATAACAGGATATTATTTGTATCTGTTTTCGCAATATGGCTTAAGGACTTCAATAGCATATATATACCTCGTTCTGGCATCGGAGAGGTCGTCTTTAAACCTAATCCCTTTTGGTACTAATAAACCGTATAAAAACGTTCCTCCTGCAATGCGTTTTAAAGTTTTTAGACTTTTGGTATTCATGGTTTTATAAATACTATCTATCCAATTATGTTGTTCTTTTTTGAGGATTTCTTTATCCCATTCCAGAGCGTCTTCACCTTTTAATAGAACTGAAGACTCATAAAGTTTTTGCAGCTCTATAAAGGCATTATTAAAAACCGTGACACTGCCTTCCCTGGCATAAACTTTTACAGGTTTCCTTGAAAATATGCAATACGGAAACACCTCCATAAGGTTCATCTTTTTAGAAATAAAATGAGCCATTTTCACCCAAACAACCTCATGCCCCTTTGCTTCCAGGTCCTTAAAAAACCATTTGTAGAAGTCGCGTCGTTGAGCGATACTTTGATAAGCTTCAGGAAGATTGTGTTTAAGGTTATAGGCATTAGCATTTTGCCATACTATTGTATGCTTTCTTCTGTCTCTTTTTAACCAATCGGATAACGGTAATGAAGTTTGCCCGGTTTCTTTTTGATAAACCCTAAGGTTTTTCCACTCTTTGGCAAATAAGGAACTGTTAAGTCCGAGTATTAAGAATAATGCAATCCAACGCATACCTATAAAATACGTTATAATTTATGGATTAGTACATTAAGCACCAAAAATCACTCTACATTGTAGTTTTTTCTCACTTGTTTTACCCAAGTAATTAGCGTCTCTTTGTCCTCTTCTGTTATAGTGCCGTGTATCCAAGTATACGAATTTAAAGGCATCTCTCCTTCTTCTACCTCCTCTATAAGTTCTTCTAATTTATGATCTTTCTTTTTGTCGTTGTAAGTACTCCATTCAGAGACATTAAAATGCTCGTTTCCTTCTTCTATATGATCCCCTATCCAAAACGATATTGGTGCTATCTCAGCGTACCAGGGATAAGTTGTTTTATTACTATGACAGTCGTAACATTGTGCTTCTAAAATGGCAGCGACTTCCTTGCCTGGCTTAGTTTCGGCTTCAAACGCAGCAATGTCTCTATACTCCGCATTATTTTTTTCTGGTCTGTAAAACTGAATCAATACCAACACGACCAACAATACGATAAGCACTTTTTTTAAAAGTTTCATTTTTTGGGATTTAAAATTTAATCTGCAATGTACTATAAAAATTTCTAGGTGCCGAAGGAATTATTCCCGGTCCTGGATATCCAGTTGCTCTTCTTGTAAAATAACTGTTATCTAGAACATTATTGATTCCTGTTTCCAACTTAAAGTTCTTATAGCTGTAGGATAGCGATATATCTAAAATATTATATGAGGGTATCTCACCAATAACGCCCTCTCTAATTGATCCCGGTGAATCTATTCCGGCGTTAGATGAATCGGTAAATTGTTTTGACAAATAAGAGTACTGAATGTTTCCCAATATGTTTTTATAACCAAACCGTAAAGCTGTTTTTAAATTAACATTTGGAATAAACTCTACCTTATTTCCTTTAACTCCATTTTGCTTAGAATTTGTATACTCGGAATCTATGTAGGCGAAATTTAAAGCCAATCCTAGTCTATATTTTGAAGTATCATGAAATAAGCTAAGTAAATTCCAATCAACAAAACTTTCAACACCATAAATGAAAGCATCCCCTACGTTAGTTCTTACCCAATTAGCTCTGTTATCTAAGATATTACCAATCCTACCATTATAATTAATACTGAATACTCCAACATCATACGAAATGGCTTTTCTGTATCTTCCTCTTAAACCTATATCCAGAGTAAACCCTTTTTCATCGGTAATATCGGGATCTATAATAAAAGTAGGGCTTACGGAACGAATGTCACTAAAAGTTACCGAACGATAGTTTTGTGAGGCATTACCATATACTTCAACGAAATCGTTAGGCTTATAACTCAACCCCATTCCCAATAAAACAAAGCTACGATCAAATGTTCTGTTATCATCATTTTCTTCAGATGATATTAGATTATTTGCATTGTCGTATGCCTTTACAAAATAGATTCCGTCACTTTCTGTTTTAATGTGTTCCAGTCTAAATCCAGGCGTTACTGAAAACTTATCCGAAATTCTAAAAATGTTTTCACCGAAAATCGCTAAGTTCTTATTTGGGTATTTAAAATTCGACACATTGGGATAATCCCCATTAACCGTCTCAACAATTGAAAAATCAGGACTAATCCCTTTACTTCCGGCCCCTTGCTTGCTCGTATTGTTGGCATTATAGTACTTGCTTCCTATAAGAAAAACTGATTTTTTACCTAAAAATTTATATTTGGTTAGCAATCTCGCTTCTATACCCCAGTTCTTAAATTCCCCAATTAAAACGTCACGATTGTAAAAATATGTTCCGTCGGTATTTGTAACATCATTATCGATAATTGGGTTCTTGTTTAATCCAGTTGGAAAGGGATCCCCTCTAAATCCAACGGCTTTCCTTGAGGCATCTAATCCGAAGAAATTCAACGTAAAATTTGTTCTTTCCGAAAATTTATGGGCGAACTTCAGGTTATATAATAACCAATCTACTTCAAACCAGTTACGTGTTCTATTACTCTGTAGGGGATCTTCATTAAACATCGTATCTGTTAAACCACCTGCCTGCTGAGCCAGATATCGTAAATATGTAATCTCACCACTTAGAGCTGTTTTATCACTAAACTGATATCCCAGGTGTGCAAATACATTTTTAGACTCGAATTCTGAATTCGGTCTAAAGCCATCTCCCTTTTTATAATTAAAATAGGTGTAATAGCTCCATTTATTTTTAGTGCCGCTTAAACTGGTAAAGTTTGTATAAAGACCAAAACTCCCCAGTGTATTTCTGGTTATAAGTTCTAAAGATTTGTTAGGGTTTGGGGATTTCATTTTAAAATTAACCAGTCCTCCAAACTGTGTTCCGTATTGTAACGATGCAGCCCCCCTAATCACCTGAATTTCTGATAACCCTTCGGATGCAGGCGTATAATAACTTTCAGGATATCCTAAAACGTCGGCACTAATATCATATCCGTTTTGCCGGGTATTGAAATTAGCTGTTCGGTTAGGGTCTAATCCCCTTCCTCCTATATTTAATTGCAAACCAGCATCGTCGTTTTGATAAATATTCAATCCGGCTACCTGGCTGTAAATTTGACGCGCATTATTTGATGCCAGATTCGCTGTAGACTCGTCTACCAAAATCACCTCTGTTTTCTTACCGGCATAAATTGAGGTTTCTTCAACATCGCTAAGTCGCCTTAACTCGAAAACACGACGTCTGTTGGCACTAATTATAACTTCTGATAATTCTGTTGTTAAATCTTTTAATACAACATTTAAATGTTGCGTAATCTCTGTATTAACATTTAACTCTTTAATTTCATATTCTGACGAAAAAAACACCAAAGTGATATCCTTTTTTAAAGTTTGAAATTCAAATGCTCCAATTGCATTTGTTGTTGTTAATAATCCAGAGTCCTTATCATAAATTTCAACACCTGCTACAGGTTTGTCATTTTTAGAAAACACAACAACACCTTTAACCTGCTGTTGTGCGTATAGAGATACACTAAAAATAAGTGCGATAATAAGCTTACAATCCTTTAATTTCATCTTTAAAAGGTAATATCCAATATTTTGGTTTAAACGATTCTTTTTCACGATACAAATCGACATTTTTATCTATATAAGGTTGACTTAATCTACCATTTAATGCGACATAACTTTCAACAAAAACCTGAACATTTTTATGTCCCTGCGATGTAAAATGATCTCCCAGGTAATGCGCATATTCTAATATAAAGTCCGGTTGAAAGCTCATTTGCTTTTCTTGAAATGGGGTTAAAAAATCTTTATTATCAACGTAGAAAAAATCACCTGTTTCTCCATTAACAATCCTGAATGTTGACATTCCCATTTTTTCTATGAGCATAACCCGCCAGGAAAAACGGAAACCTTCTTCGGTCCAGAACAATTCGTTCGGGTACAACAAATATCTAAAAGGGAAAACCAATTGTACGACAAAAAACACTGCTAAAAACGCAGTAATAGGTTGTCTAAACGCGTATCTGTAACTTGGACTTAAATTGACAAAAGCACTTGATTTACCGCGCCTGAAAAGGCGTTTCAATATGTTAATTATCTTAATATGTAACCTGGCATCAAAGAAAATTAACGTGGCTACTATCATAATAAAGGGAAACATTCCTATTGGAAACAGGATTCGCGTAAACACATGAAATATAAGTACCAAAATGAAGGCAAAAACCCGTGTTTTTCTGTATAACAATAGAAACGGAATGGCTAAATCGTAAATCATACCAGACCAGCTCATCGCAAAGTGAAACCAGTTTTGATGCATTAGGGCATCGCCTATAAACGGCAGATCATATTTAGACGGTAGCCATATTTTTAAAGGCATGGCGTTAAACAACCAATCACTGTTTATCTTAGCCAGACCGGCATAAAAATAAACAATTCCCAGAAGAAGCTTTATACTATCGATAGTCCATTTGGGCACCTTCTCGTACGATTGTTTTCTTAAAACGTTATCCACAGAAAAATGAGCATTGGCAGGTAGAAAAATCATTAAAAAACTCAATACACTAATAAAGTAATAATGATTTAAATATGTGGTTTTATCCATCAACTCAATGTAGGTAAAACTTAAAAAGAAGGTTATAATAGCCAGCTTGTATTTAAATCCAAAAGCAACAAACAATGCCGACAAACCACATATAATGAAAAGCAAGTAAGTATAGCCATCCATTGGTTTGATCCACTCGAAGCCGTAATAGGAAAAATGAAATTTGGGTTGAATATATAAGGTTTCAATCCAGCCATGATACCAAAAACGGATCATACCAAAACACATCATTATACCAAATGCCATTCTAAATACAGCCAAAGGAGCCGCATTCGTATTTTTATTTAAATATGTTTTAATATTGAAATCCATTTGATATAAAAAAGGTTGTCTACTCATTGGGACAACCTTTTCATTCAATTCTTATCACTTTAATCGCCGTCTGCATCGACGTAATCTATACTAATATTAAATGCCTGAAGCATATCTACTTTTAAAGATACAACAGCCAATTGAAGTGCATCATAAGCTTCGGTCATTTTAGTGTTATCTGTATTTATCTGCGAACTCAAGTCTTCATTAAGAGCTTGTAATTTTTGACGTGCGTCATTCAATCTATTATTAATGACAGTAACCAAATCATTGCGTTCTAAATCCTGTAAATAACTTTTAAAGCTCCCTCCCGTTTGGCTACTGGAATAAGCCTCTCCATTAAACATATCCTGTACGGCATCTAATGCTTCTAATGCCAAGTCTTTAGAAAACACTTTACTATAAACCCCTTCTACTTTATCTGGTAAAGATGCGGAAGAAAAATTTCCCGCAGGAATTCCAATCTTATTGGCGCGTAATCCCTTTTCGAAATAAAACACATAATCATTTGTCAATTTATTCAGGGTACTTGTTGCCGTATTACCCGTTTGACTAATAAAAGTATCCTTAAAAGAGCCCGTCCAATCATTTAAAACAGTTTCTGTTAAAGATTGCATTTGGTCGATTACATCGGAAAGGTAATTTTTATACTTTGCATCTGCATACTTTGCCAAAATAGCGGCATCATCACTGTCAACACCATATAGTAAGTAATCTACAGCTGGAAAACCTACAGCATCATTGTTATTAATAATCGTTAAATCGTAAGTCCCGGCTGCAATATTATTTTCAATATCTGTAATATTAGTTGGGTACACATTCATTTGAAAACCATAAAGTATTTCTTCTGCCTTACCAATATTAAACATTTCCACATATTGCCATATTTTATAAGCTTCTAACCAGGATGTTCTTAATGCATCCAAATTTGTTTGATCTGGAGTTGCTGTAAACGCATCCTTATCAGATTTTAAAGCTGAAAGTTTAGTGTTTAAATCCTGAAATGCCGGAATAATAATATTATTGGTAACATTTGTTAATAAGGCTCCTCTATCAAAAGTATCGATGGTACCGGTAGGTCCACTATCCGATGACGAAGAACTGCACCCTAATATAAAACTGACAACAACTAACGTTAAAAAAATCTTTCTCACTGTAATCATAATTCTGGTAAAATGTAATTTTTGCAAAAATAGTAAAAGTAGCTATTGTATCATGTAATACAACAGCTACTTAAAATTATATAGCTAACTTTATTCTTTTCTTTTAACTTCCAGCTTGAGCGGTTGTAAAACTAAACCTCGCTGATATAACATCTGACATGGTATCTAAGTCCTGTGATGTCAAATCCCAAAATCCGTTTCCAGATGTTAATGTCGCTATAAAAGCGTCCACATCCGATTTCGTAAAATACGGTGCATTCGTTCCGGGTTTTCTCGTAAACTGTAAACTATAGATAAAACCAAAACCTTCAGATAAATCATGGAACGCTGAGGCATTATCTGTTCCCAAGGTTGCTTTTCCTTGCTGCAAATAATAAACCGCTCTTATTCCTATAATTTGAGATATCTTTTCTCTTAAAACTTCCGCTTGCGCGTCTCGAACGTCATAGTTCTTTGCAACAATCGCTGCTCTACCTAATTTAAAGGCATTGTAAACATCATCGGCTATTCCGGCAAAATCTGCATCCTCTTCAACTTTTGATAAGTATTTGTTTAAGAAACTATCTGCTCCTAATTGTGGGTTTGTCGCATTATCTGTACCGTATAGATATCCAAATGCTTCATCCCATTTGTGTTCCATAGTTGTATAATCTTTACCTTCTGCCAGGGTACCAGCATCATTATCTGCTCTGTTTGTTCCTGCATCTAAAACAGAAATACTTAGATAATTGTTAAGCATTTGGTCTACCATTAAAGCTCCAATTAATCCTTTATTAACAGCCTGATTATATTCTAAACCTCTAGCATTAACGTAGCGTGTAGCACCACCACCACCTTCTTGCAGATTCCCTGCATTTCCAGCGGTTGCAATATTACCCCAATTTGGGAATACCTCATCAACTTGAGCTTTTATCCAGGCATCAAAATGTGCTTTAATAGCATTAGCATTAGTCGTATTCGCAGAAAAATAATCTGAAGAGGCTGCTGTCTTACTTCGTATACTTTTACTTGACGCATTTAAATCTGCATCAGAAAAATCGTCGCTTCCTTCTACATGAGCAAACATTCCATCTAACTGCGCTTCTGTTACTGTATTATCTTTTAATGCATCAATTAACTCCTGTGCCATTTGAATTCTTGTCGTTTGACCACTAAAGCTTACTGTAGTTTCTCCTCCTCTAGTAAAGGCATAATTGGCTGGAGTCATAACTTCATTAGGATTCCCTCCGCCATCATCATCACTAGAACAGGATTGAAATAATGATGAGACAACTAAAAGGCTTAACAGTAGATTTTTCGTTTTCATTGCAGTTTGTAATTTTTATTTAGACTTGTTATAAATAATCTTGTTTTACGGATGCAAATATAAAACACATAATTACTTCCGCAAACTTTATTTAGATTAAATTTAAATAAAGAATTTACAAGGTATTCAAAACATGCATAAACAGTGGTCTTACAAACGATGAAAATTAATGATAAAAGTTGAAAATCTTCGAAGCTTCGTTATATGCACTTTCAAAACTAAGCGCATTTAAATCGTTATTTTTATTTGAAGTCATATACGATAACAGCTTTTCCGTAGGCATATTTCCTGTGAGTTCATCTTTGGCCATCGGGCAACCTCCAAAGCCCTGAATGGCTCCATCGAAACGTCTGCACCCCGCTTTAAATGCGGCATCGACTTTTTCAAACCAGGTACTTGGTGTAGTATGCAAATGGGCGCCAAACTCTATATCGGGGTATAACGGGATTAAATTTGAGAATACATGCGTAATACTTTCGGCATTAGAGCTTCCTATAGTATCACTTAAGGATAAAATTTTCACCCCCATGTTAGATAACTTCTCGGTCCACTCCCCTACTACATCAACATTCCAGGGGTCTCCATACGGATTACCAAAGCCCATAGAGATATAAACAACCACTTCCTTACCAGATGCATCTGCTATGTTGAGGATACTGGAGAGGGTTTCAACAGATTCCGCAATGGTTTTATGCGTATTACGCATTTGAAAGTTCTCGGAAATTGAAAACGGATACCCCAAATAATCAATCGCTTCATGTTTACTCGCATCATCTGCACCTCTCGTATTAGCAATTATGGCCAATAGTTTACTCGTTGTTTTAGACAGATCAAGTCTTGACAGTACTTCGGCAGTATCGACCATCTGCGGTATGGCTTTGGGTGATACAAAACTCCCAAAATCAATAGTATCAAAACCAACACGAAGTAAAGATTGTATATACTGTACTTTATTCTCTGTTGGAATAAAATCTTTTATACCCTGCATGGCATCACGCGGACATTCAATAATCTTTACGTTGTTTTGCATTCGTTTTAAAAATAGGTGGATAAAAATACTATTAATTTAGTTACACCCTCTATTATTTTTTAAATAAACTGTAAGTTTTTAAATCGTTGAACGACATTACCTTTAACTTCTAAAACCATCAACGATGAAAAGCATTATCCTCCTTCCTGCCCTGCTCTTATCTTTTATAGCATTAGGTCAAAGCACTGCTAATTATACGATTACTTTTGAAAGTATTTGGGAATCGGTTACCGATAACCCTACAGATGGTCAAAGCACCATAGACCTACCTTCAAATGCGCATTGGTCTCCTTTAGTGGGAGCGACGCATCAGACCGCTAATGCCTTTTTATCTCCTGGAGCTGCTGTTACTCCCGGTGTTGAATCGGTTGCCGAAACGGGAAGTACAACCATCTTTCTTGCTGAAATCAATGCTAATTCAGATGCCGATCAAGCGATTACAGGCGGCGGTCTGAATGCCGCAAAGGGAACCATTACCATAAACAGTTTAGATGTTAGCGAAGATTATCCTCTGGTTACCCTAGCATCCATGATTGCCCCCAGTCCGGACTGGCTAATTGCGGTAAACAGTATTAATCTACGCTCTGGTAATCCTGGTGTTAATAATGGATGGAGAGCTACCTTTACGATAGACCTGTTTCCTTATGATGCAGGTACCGAAGATGGAACCATGTACGATCTGAGTAATCCCGATACAAATCCACTGGGTGTTATGTCTAGTCGATCTAATATAACGCCTTTTAACGATAGAAAAATAGGGACTTTTACTTTTACTTACAATTCTTCCACCTTAAGTAGTACTCAAAATGCTATCAACGCCATTAAGATATATCCAAACCCGACAAAAGGCGGAATTACCATTTCAAATATTCGAAATGTAGAATTAAGTTCAATAGAAGTTTATAATGTATTGGGTAAGCTGGTTAAGCAGATTGAAGTAAACAATGCACCTGACAGATTAAACGCGAATTTGACACATTTAAATCGGGGTGTTTACCTGCTAAACCTTAAAGCTAGCGACGGTGCAAACACCACTCAAAAACTAGTAATCAACTAGTAACTAAATATATAATTGAAAAACAACCGATAAAATTTACGTTTAAACGTTTTTATTATTTGCCATATTCATTTAGATATACATTTGAGCAATATTAGCCCTAATGAATATGTTTTTTACTAACTATAACGTCATATTTTTATCGATAGTTTTATCGGTTTCCAGCCTTGTTTCAGGGCAGGGTGAGCACACACCTTTCTGTGGTACTACGACAACCACCGAATCACTTGATTTCATAAGCCGTAATGCATCTCAAATACAGATATACAAGGAGGAATTTCTTGCCAAAAGGTCGGGTAAAAATAACTTAAACCGCATCCTTAATTCGATTCCCATTAAAGCCCATGTTATTAGATCTTCAAACGGTACAGGAGGATTGAGTACATCTAACCTTAATAAAGCCTTAACCGATGTTAACGCCATTTTTAAAGAAGCGTTTATGGAATTCTTCCTTTGTGATGGTATCAATTATATAGACGAAAGTAAATACTGCCATTTTAAAAAAGGGAACGAAGCCGATTTAAAACAAGACTATTATACCCCTGGTTTAATTAATATCTATTTTGTTGATGATCTTAAAAGTCTTTCGGGAGAAAACATTTGCGGATATAGTAACAATATTGGAAGAGCAAACGACATTATAATTATGAGCAACGATTGTGCTACAAACAGTTCGTCATTAGCTCATGAATTAGGACATTTTTTTTCCTTATTACATACACATGGCCCGGACAATACTAAAATAACCTCAGAATTGGTTGATGGTAGTAACTGTGATACCGATGGTGATGGTATTTGCGATACACCCGCAGACCCAAAACTTTCTGCTCAAAACATTAATAATTTTTGCGAATTTACAGGGACGGATACGGATGCTAACGGACATACATTTACCCCAGACACCGGTAACTTAATGTCTTATTCCAGAAAATCTTGCAGAAACCATTTCACCCCTCAACAATTGGCCAGAATGTATGCCTTCTACCAAACAACGAAAAGGTATTTAACCTGTCCGTCGTTCAATGCAAACTTAAGTGCGGATATTAGTTCCACTTGCGAGGAAAACTTAACGGTGAACTTTAAAAACCAATGTTCCGGTATTACCAATTGGGAATGGGATATAGATTCCGATGGTGTTATTGACTATACAGTTCAAAACCCATCGCATACCTATGAGGCCGGAATTTACGATGTAACACTTACTGTTTCAAACAAATCTAAAACCATAAAGAAAACGTTTTCTAAGCTTATAAAAGTTGGAACTGAAATAGATGCCTTGCAAGAAGATTTTAAAGACTTTAGCATAGCCGGAGATCAAGGTTGGACCAGCGTAGACGTTTCGGAATCCGGATACAACTGGTATTCAAATTCGGGAGCAACGACAACCGATGGTACGGGGCCTTTAATTGATCATACGACATCCAAAACTATAGGGACTTATATTTATGCGGAAGCATCTGGAGCTAATCCAGGAGATATCGCCGAATTTATTTCTCCATGTATCCATGTAACACCTGAAACTTCGAAACTTGAATTTTCATACCACATGTATGGTCAAAACATGGGAGCATTACATGTAGACATAAAAACAGATGACGGTTATATTAATGACGTTATCGAACCGCTTGTTGGTAGTCAGCAAACCAAACAACATGATCCGTTTTTAAAACGCTCCATTGAGCTATCTTCATACGAAAATCAAACCATAAAAATCCGATTTAGAGCCATCAGAGGAGCCAGCTGGGATGGGGATATTGCGATTGACAATATTATAATAAAAAATGAGGAGCCAAAAGATTTAAAACCCGTACAGTCTTTATTTGAGGTAATCGCTTATCCAAACCCCATTACAAACGATAATCTCTACATTAAAACAGGAAGCTCACAGGACATTTGGAGTTACAAAATCACCAATCTGGTTGGACAAACATCTAAAGTTGGAACACTTACCAGTCAGCCTATTAATGTAAGTGATTTATCCTCAGGAACGTATTTCATCACTATTCATAATGCAGATTCCAAAATCATTAAAAAAATAGTTAAGTAAAAAAAGCTTAGCCCTTAAGTAAGGCTTTATTAATCTTTTTGATCAAGCTGGGGCCTTCATAAATAAAACCAGTGTAAATTTGAACTAGATCAGCTCCAGCTTCAATTTTATCAAGTGCATCCTTAGCTGAATGAACCCCACCTACTCCAATAATTGGAAATGCCTTATTGCTTTTATCAGCCAGATATTTAATAACCTTAGTACTTTTATCTTTAATTGGTTGTCCGCTTAATCCTCCATTACCAATACTGTCTAACACCTCTTCTGATGCCTTTAAATCACTTCGATCAATAGACGTATTACTAGCAATAACACCATCTAGCTTTGTATTTACCACAAGCTCCACAATTTCATCTAATTGCCCGTCGTTTAAGTCTGGAGCAATTTTTAAGAGTATCGGTTTTTCGGTGTCAAAAGTTTTGTTCGCGTTCTGTACGTCTCCAATGAGTTCTTCTAAATACGCTTTATCATTTAGTTTAGCGTGGCTCCCCACATTCGGGCAACTCACATTAAGTACGAAGTAATCTACATGGGAATGCAATGCGTTGAAGCACTCTAAATAATCTTTGGTATAATCTTCAGGTTTTGTATTCGTATTTTTTCCAATGTTTCCACCTATAATTAACCTGCCCTTATTCTTTTTCAATTGAGAAACTGCAGCCTTTACGCCTTCATTATTAAACCCCATGCGGTTAATAATTCCCTGGTCGTCTTTAAGCCTGAACAATCGTTTCTTTGGGTTACCAAGCTGCCCTTTTGGTGTTACTGTTCCAATTTCAATAAAACCAAAACCAAAGTTTGCTAACTCGTTATACAATACAGCATTTTTATCGAAACCTGCCGCCAAACCTACCGGATTTTCAAAGCTTAACCCAAACAGTTCTCGCTTTAACTTAACATCTCTAACGACATATAAACTTCTGAAAATCGCTGTAAACCCAGGAATCTTAGAAGTGACTTTTATGAGTGAAAATGTAAAATGATGAATCTTTTCGGGATCGAACAAAAAGAATAGTGGTCGTAGCAGTAATTTGTACATTCTGTATTATTTATGCAAAAATAAATCTAATTAAAAAACTGAACAATTCTAGAAGCAAAAAAAATTAATAATCGTATTTTTAAACCCACTTATGCTTAAATATTTTATTCAACCTAACTAAAAATGATCTCAAAAGAACACATCGCAAAACGCTTTATAAGCTACGTTACTATTGATACAGAATCCGATCCAGAATCAAACACTACACCCAGTACAAAAAAGCAATGGAATTTAGCCAATAAGCTTGTTGAAGAGCTTAAAGCCATAGGCATGCAGGATGTGAGTATTGATGAAAACGCATATATCATGGCCACACTACCAAGCAATGTAGAGCATGATGTACCTACCATTGGTTTTATTTCGCATTTTGATACCTCTCCCGATTTCACAGGAGCTAACGTAAACCCTCAAATTATAGAGCATTACGATGGTCATGATATTATTTTAAATGCTGAAGAAAACATTATCTTATCCCCAGGTTATTTTGAAGATTTATTATTGTATAAAGGACAAACCTTAATAACTACCGATGGCACAACACTACTGGGAGCCGACGATAAAGCAGGAATTTGTGAAATTATTTCTGCTATGGAATATTTAATCAATCATCCCGAAATTAAGCATGGTGATATTAAGGTTGGTTTCACCCCCGATGAAGAAATTGGTAGAGGCGCGCATAAGTTTGACGTTGACAAATTTAATGCTGATTGGGCTTATACTATGGATGGCAGCCAGATTGGAGAATTGGAATACGAAAACTTTAACGCTGCAAGTGCTGTTGTAAAGGTTAAGGGTAAAATTGTCCATCCAGGATATGCTAAAGGTAAAATGGTAAACTCGATGTATATCGCCCAGGAGTTTATTAGTTCCCTACCCAGAATGGAAACTCCAGAACATACAGAAGGTTACCAAGGGTTCTTCCATTTACACAATATAGACGGAAATGTTGAAGAAACTACTTTAAAATATATTATTCGTGATCATGATAAAGGGCACTTTGAGGCGCGTAAAGAAGTGATGATCAAATTAACCAATGAGCTTAATTCACAGTACAACAGAGAGGCCATTACTACCGAAATAAAAGACCAATATTACAATATGAAGGAGAAAGTTGAGCCTGTTAAACATATTGTGGATATTGCCGAAAAAGCGATGAGGGCTCTTAATATCGAACCACTTATTAAACCGATTCGAGGCGGGACAGATGGATCTCAATTAAGTTATATGGGCTTACCCTGTCCTAATATATTCGCTGGTGGGCATAATTTCCACGGACGTTATGAATACGTTCCTGTTGAAAGCATGATTAAAGCCACCGAAGTCATTTGTAAAATTGCTGAAATAACAGCCTTCGAAAATTAAAACAGTGTGAACCTTTCTTAAGGAACTGTTTTTTTTGTTTGAAGTAAAGCATCAAGGTTTTTTGCTTAATAGAAGACTTTTTTAAAGGATACTTACCCTCCAGACGGGCTAGGACGGCTATCGCATCTTAAAAAGACAACGCATGTAAAAAGTCTCCCATTTAAAAAAGCTTAAACGTACCAAAATTTAAAAGTCTTATTTAGGCTTAAATTCCTGGTTACTGAGTCATAGTTCTTGAACGATGTCTGCTATTTATCGGTTGGTGAACTAAGGGTATTGAGAGGAGTCAAGGTAAATGGAAGCAAGCCCAAGCATACTGAGGCATAACAAATTAGAACACCTATTTTATTATCCCAAACGATCCGTGCGTTTTTTCTATTAAAAATAATTTACTTATTTTCACAATCTGTTACACGATTCTATGCCCCTTGAAGAACTCATTTTAAAATTTCAAAAGAAAGACGAAAAAGCCTTTGAGCATCTGTACGATATGTATAGCGACAGTATGCTTGGAGCTATTTACAATATTGTTAGAGACCATGATGTCGCCCAAGAAGTTATGCAGGATGTTTTTATTAAAGCCTGGCATAAATCTGACACCTATTCCAGCAAAAAGGGTCGTTTTTTCACCTGGATGTTAAACATTGCCAGAAATGCGGCCATTGACAAAACACGTTCTAAAGATTTTAAAACCTCCAAACAAAACCTTAATGCTGATTTTTTCGTAGGTATTTTGGAAAGCGAGGATAATCTCGATAATAAAACCGATGCCATTGGCATTGCCAAATTTGTGAAGAAACTAGCCAAAAAATGTATTGAAGTTATAGAACTTCTATATTTTAAAGGTTACACACAAACGGAAGCTTCAGAAGCTCTTGATATGCCTATAGGGACCATTAAAACCCGAAATAGAAATTGTATAAAAGAGTTAAGAAACATGGTGGTAAAGTAATATGGATATTAAAGCATACATAGAATCCGGGATATTAGAGCTTTACGTAGCTGGCGCCCTTTCCGAAGAGGAAAATAAGGATGTGTATGCCCTTATGCAACAGCACCCTGAAATACTTCAGGAAGTACTTGACATAGAAGCTGCCGTGGTAGAACTAACTGCTTCGGTTTCTCCAGGAACGGATGATGGCGCTTTTGAAAACATAAAACAATCTTTAAGTCTGGATTCTAAGGATACTTCTAAAGTGGTTTCCCTAGCTAAACCTAAGTACAATTGGATAACGTATACCGGTTGGGCCGCATCTATAATCCTGGCCTTAGGTTTATTTTGGACCATTAATAAAAATGATGAGTTAAAATCTGATATTCAAATATCGAAAACTCAACAATCACTGTTAGAAACTCAAATTGAGCATTCTAAACAGAGCCTTGGGGAGGCCAAAACTCTAATAAGCGTATTACGTGATAATAATATAACCCAGGTACCGCTGGCCGGCCAAGGGAATTTTGAAAATACTTATGCAAAAGTGTACTGGGATAAAAGTTCCCAACGTATCTTCTTAGATGTGCTTGGATTACCGGATCCTCCTGTGGGTAAGGTATATCAAGTTTGGTCATTAAAATTAAGCCCACTTACCCCAACTAGTTTAGGTACTATTGATGATTTTATGACGGATGACAATAAAATATTTGAAATAGAAAATGCCAACCATAGTGAAGCCTTTGGAATTACACTCGAACCTGCAGGCGGAAGTGAATCTCCAACTATGGAACAATTGTATACTCTAGGGGTTGTCACTTCTAGCTAATTACTTTAAATTTCCATGATATCGTTTTAGGCGCTTTATGTAACAAAAGTTAGTTACTACCAAAGAAACTACATTGAAAACCTATATACTCTAATATTAGCATACACCGTTTAGAAGCGGCACAATCTAAGAACTAAGAGCGCAAAGAAATGTGAGTTACTATACGTTATAACCATTATACCTGTTCTAATTTAACATGACTTTGAAGCTGTAACATTATCAAGGCTTCAGTCGTCATCATTAAACATTTTCCAAAATAAAATGCAATAGATTTAAAAAACATCGTCTTATAAGATGAAGGCCCTCGATAAACGTTTTAAATGAATTCGGAATCTGAAAATATTAGAAAACTTAATGACTTTTTTGGTAAAGAGTATCGCGCCTTAAAGATTTATGTAAACAATAGGATAAAAGATACCGCTAGCAGAAACGCCGAAGATATTATTCAGGATGTAGCCTTAAAACTAGTATCAGGAGCACACCGATCGGCTCCTATAAATAATGTTGCTGGTTTTGTTTACAGATCTATTAAGAATAAGATCATAGACATCATGCGAACCTCTAAAAAAGCAGAGCAGATAGAAATTGATGAAGAATTATTGGATCTGGCAGAAATGATGCATCAATCTGCCGAAGGCTATTCTTTTGAGGACATGATTCCGGCCTTAAAGAAAAGCATAGACCAGCTTAAACCGGGATACCGGGATATTATAATAGCCGTAGATTTTGAAGGTTATTCATATAAAGACATATCACTAAAAACGGGAATTGCCGTGGGTACATTAATGTCCAGAAGGCATCGAGCCATTGGCATGTTATATAAAAAATTAGAATCAGAAATTAATAAATAAAAAATTAAAAATATTATGGAAAATTTTTTCACACATAAATTCAGAGGAAAATCACCCTTAGAAATTGTTGGGATGATCATCTTTGGTATCATTGCCATTACCGGCCTAGCGATTCTGTTTGGTTTCGTAATCATGTGGCTATGGAATTGGCTAATGCCTGAGATTTTCGGACTTACCACACTTACGTACTGGCAAGCTGTAGGGCTATTTATATTTCTAAAACTATTGCTTGGCGGTTGTGGCAGTAGCGGAAAATCGTCTCATAAATCTAAAAAAAGGCATCATGATGATTCGAAGAAAACCGATTTTTCCAAATGGAAGCATTACAAAGAGTTTTGGGAAGAAGAAGGTGACGAGCTTTATAAACAATATGTGGGCCGAAAAAGCGCTCCGAATCCACCAGGGGATACTACAGACCTGGAGCGTTTATAAGCTATTTTATTCTGAAAATACCGATTATGAATTTACTCATTTTTGAAACAAACGTTACATCCAGAAAGAGGCTAAGAGCACTAAAACCTGTACTTGGAAAGCTTTCTGAAGTCCTAGATTGGACGGTTGATATTGAAGATATTGATCATGTCCTTAGAATTGAAGCCACTCCTAATCTCACAGAAGCCGATGTTATTAAAGTGGTGAGAAGGCATGGTTTTTATATTGATATCATGCCCGATTAAAATAAAAGAGGCTGCATTAAACGACCTACCTAGACGGGTTGGTTTTGTCAGGGTGGGCACTTCGACCGTATTCAGTACAGTCGAAGGATCCCATCAAACGTCTTATTTTGTTTGCAACAGCCTCTTTAAAAAAACTCAAAACAATAATCTTGGAATTAAATTTTATGAATGGACGCCTCGGTCAATGGCCCTAGCTCAAAAGCACTTTCTAAGAGCTCAGTTTTTAACTTTTCGGCCTCATCGAGTTTTCCATTCGTCTTATAAATTTTTGCAATATGATACAACACTTCAGGTTCAAACGTTTTTCCACTAACATGGGACTCTATGATCTTTAATGCCTGATCTATATTTCCGTTTTTAAAATGAGTCCAGGCTAGTAGATCATACGACTGAGGTGTTGGTCTGTTGTTTACTTCTCTATTTGCTATTTCTAAGGCTTTGGTAAAGTATTTATTGTCCTCGGCAAGAAACAGGATGTTATATTTATTATACATTTCGCCATAGTGTGTATTTTGCACAGCTTTACTATATCGTTTCAATTGTTCATTTTTTAAATCCAAATCACCTTTATATTCTGCAATCTCCCCCTTTAAAAGGTAATAATCTGGTGTATTATAGTCGTTTGTAATAGCATTTAGAATGCGAAGGGCTTCGTTTGCATTTTTTTCGTGAGAATAAACGATCCAGGCAATGCCTTTTTTTGCATATGCATCATTTGGGTCAAGCTCCAATGCCTTTAGGTAATGGTTATAAGAGGCTTGAATGTTTCCTGCATGCCCGTAATAATCGGCTAAATTGGTATAAACCCATTGTTTCGTAGATGGAACGTTAGAGCGCTCTGCAACTTTTTTAGCATGTTCCATATATCTTATGGCGGCATCTAGATCACCGCGATGATCGCTCCATTTTGATAATCGGATTAAATAATCGAAATCTGAATCGTCACCAATATGATCTAAATATCGTTTAGCTTCTTTATAGTCCCCAAGTTCTAAACAAACATCAAATAACATCTTTTGGGTGCCTTTTAGGCCATCTCTATTTGCTTCAGCCTTCTTTAATAATTCTAAAGCCTCTTTAAATTTGTGTTGCGAAATATAATTTCTTGCCAGAGCCCTTAAATATGCTGACTTTTTAAAATTAGTCATTGCATTGGCTTGTTTCAAATAGTTTTCAGCTTTAATAAGTGCCCATATATCGCCCGTTTTTTCAAAAATTTGAGACTGAGATGCCGCAGCTTTTAATAGATATGGAAACTGATTTGGTTCTTTTTCAAGCTTTCTTTCCCAAAACTGTAGATCTTCCATAGCAATGTGCAACATCTCATTCTCTCCTGCTTTAAGGTAAATATCGTAGTCTTCTACTTGGCTTATTTTTTTGGTTTCACTATCACAATTCAATAGGGTAAGTAATACTAAAGCCAGAATTCCAGATTTTAAGATTTTCATGATTGTTTTTTTGAGTTTTTTTCTAATATTGATAATGAGGTTAAATACTAAGTTACACATCAAAGTACTCAACCTCATTGCGGTTTACCAGGGGGCGGCCAGGTAAGGAAAAGAGGTTAAAAATTCTTTATCATTGGCATCCACATTATCGTCTGATAGTGTTGGGTTTTCCTTAAAATCTTCACCTCCGAAAATGAGGAGTAGTTCTACTGTGATCACATCATCTGCAAGCCCTCTACCGGTTAGTACATTGGTACCATCATAAAATGTGGTTTTTCCATCTAAAGAGACATTTAAAACATCGGTGGCCAAAAGTCCCGTAAAGGCTTCAGAAGTTTGCCCAAGAGCATTCATATCTCCAGGGTTTGTAAATGCCGGACTCAAAGCTTCTAAATTTGTTTGAAACATACTTTGGAATGATGCATTCTGATTTGAGGGTATGGTAACATTAAACATATCTTTACTTGCTTCATTCACAAATACAGTGTTTATAGCAGGACGTCCCATTTGGTCTTCTTGTTTATAGGTTCCTGAAAAATCCGGTTGATTGCCTACTATTACAGTTTCATCGCTATTGGAGCAGTTAAGAGCTAGTATGGATGTTAAAAGTAGGAGAGCAAATATTTTTATAGTTTTCATAATCTTATTTTTAGTCGTTTTATTTTCTTTTTGATTCAACCCATGTGTTAATGGTTCCAGAGCCTCCAATCATAGACTTTTGCACCTCTACTACAATAGAAAGTACATTGGTTCCTTTAAACGTATCATTACCCGTAGCATTAAAACCTGTTGCATTTCCTTCTATGATAGCAGTGTACTGCCCGAAGTCAAAAAAGAACGGATCATCTCTTGGGCCAGCAAAAAGAGCCATGCCACTGGTTGAAGTAATAATGGGCTCAGATCCATAAGGAGTGATCTCTACGTCTCCTCCATAAGTTGAAGATGTTTCAATAACACTGTTTAAACCTGTTTGCGAAGGTGCTACAGGGCCAAAAAAGTACATTTTACCATCTCGTGGGATAGCCTGAATAACCAGATCCTCAACATTATCTCCTGTATTATCTATGTTAAATTCGATTAAGACATTTTCATCGAATACCGCACTACCTGTTGCCGCAGGACTCAATAACCCCTGAACGTTAGCCACGAGTACCAGGTCATTCGTATCTTCACCTTGAAAAGCGTAAAAATCGGTAATATCACTATTACCTCCTTTTACAGCAGGTGCATCAATATGATCGGCGGCTATTATGAAGAAGCCTGCAACAGCTACAACTCCAATTCCTAGAATTCTTTTAAAATTTTTCATGTTTTTGAGATTTTTAATTAATTAGTTATTTTCATTCTCAGCCATACCTACGAAAAAAAGAAAGTAGCGGTTTTGTTAAAATTATGTTAAATTCAAAATTTGTAAATTATGTACTTAAAACGTTACATTTACGTTGTCTAAAAAAGCTGCCTATGAATCCGTCTGCACAGGGTTGGATAAAAAAATTATTAAATGAAATTGAAGAGAATGATAACATATTCAACCTCAATGAAGAGGCCTTCTACGATGCCTTAAGATGTTGCGGTTTTATATATGGTAGCAATATGGACATTGTTGCTGGGGTTATTAAGAAAAGTGATCTTACGGAAGAAGAACTTTGTAAAGCAAACTTGTTTTTAACACTTTTATATACCCACAACAAATCGAATTCCAAAACCTCGTTTATTGATAGCGTTATTAACTTTTATACTGATATAAACGAACTTAAAATTTCCTTTTTTAGGGAATTGTTAGGAGGCAAAAAATCTAGTGATCAATTGGAAAAGTTAATCCACAAGCGTGTACAAATTGACGCCAATGTGCTTACTAAAAACTTTAATTATTTTATTACGAATGCCTTATTGTTTATTGATGCTCTCGCTTATAGTGAGTTTTTAAAACAGGACTCCATTTCTATAGATTATATTAAAAAGATTGAAGCTTCGATTGAGGCCATCTCATTAAATGTATTAAATTCTAAAACGACCAAAAGTCAATACGACGAAAGTTTAATAAAGCTTTTTGAGTCCTCTTTAAGGTATAAGGATAACGTTCATATAAATTATAAAAAGGCCGTAAACATTATAAGTACCAATCTGGAAAAATACTATGTATTAGACCTTGCTTGTATGGCTACCTGGGGAGACCGGGTGATTGACGATAATGAACAACGGTTTCTTAGTCAATTGGGAACCGATCTTCATATTGAATCACGTATTAACCCATCTATAGACAATGTTAACACCTTCTATAATACAAACGAGGACAATATAGCCCTCTTAAGCTCTAAGAATCTGGTGCAGAGTTTTTACGAAAACTCTAGTAAAATGGTAAAAAAACTTATTAAAAGGAACAGTAAGCGTTTGTACCAGGAACTTAAGGACAGTAAAGAACTTATGGTACTGTTAACACAATCGACCATTCGGGATTTAAATGAGGAAGAACAAAAAAAAGTACAGGAACAGTTATTAGATATTTTTAAAACCATTCCAAGTCTCGCTATTTTCATTCTTCCGGGAGGTGCCTTATTGCTGCCCCTGGTTGTTAAGTTTATTCCCAAATTATTACCTTCTGCCTTTGATGATAACAGAATAGACGATTAATCATGAAAGCACAACTTCATGCTTATATAGAACGTTACATACCCTTTTCTCAAGAGGACCTGGATACGTTTTATAGTTTTATGACACCTGAAATTGTACCGAAAAAAGAATTTATATTAAAAGCGGGTGACATCTGTAAAATCAAATTCTTTATTATAAACGGATTAACACGTACTTTTAAAATTGACTCTAAGGGCAATGAACGTATTATTCACTTTGGTATAGAAAACTGGTGGGCCACCGATTTAGAAAGTTTTGTTTTAGAAAAACCATCCAGGCTATATATTCAAGCTCTTGAAGAAACCACCCTACTCACCATTAGCAAAAGTAATCTTGAAAAGGCGTTCCAGGTTATACCCAAATTAGAACGTTTTTTTAGAATTGTTACCGAAAAAACACTCATAGCTGTAGAACGCAAAAACGAGCATTATATCAAAATGAATAGTAAGGAACGTTATTATGTGTTCGTTCAAGAACTTAAAGATTTTTCGCAACGTGTTCCGCAATATATGATTGCGTCTTACCTCGATATTACTCCAGAATATCTTAGCGAACTCAGAAAAAACAAATAGTTTTTTTATTTCTTAAGGCGTCTTAATTTTTCCCCATTTGCTTCATCCTAACTTTGCTTCATAATCTTAAAAAAATAATTATGGAACGAATTTCACACGCAGACCTTCCCTCTGGAATGTTTGATCACTTACATGCTATAGAAGCCCAAATTTTTAATTCACCTTTAGATGATAATCTGGTGGAACTAGTAAAATTAAGAATCTCACAAGAGAACGGTTGTTCGTACTGCGTAGATATGCACCATAAGGAACTAAAACATGCCGAAGAAACAGACTTACGCCTCTCTTCGTTATGTGTATGGGAAGAAACACCTTATTTCTCGGACCGGGAAAGCGCGGTTCTTAAGTTCGCTGAAAAACTATCGAAAGCTGGTGTTAAACCACTACCCGAAGTGTATTATACTGAATTACTGGAGTATTTTAATAAAGAAGAAATAAGCTATCTAACATTAGTAGTTGCCCAAATAAATACCTGGAATACCTTAATGAAAGTATTTCGGTTTACACCTGGAAATTATAAAGTAGTAACTCAATTATGAACTTAAAGTTGTAAAATCGTTTTTGAGATTGGCTTTTGCATTGAGTTTTACGAAACAGAAATCTTTTAAAGTTGATGTTATTTTAAATTAGAGATCATTAGAAAACAAGTTCAAGTTTTTTTTAGATTAAAGTGACATGTAGATTTTGTTTTTAACCATCAACATCATGAATTAATAAAAAAGACAATATGTACTTAAAAAATAACATGTTATGGCCTATTGAAAAAAGTATCATTTAGTTTGAAATATAATTTTTCACATTTGCAAGATATTTGTTAAAAAAGTAACACTAACATTACTTTTCTTACTAAATATCTGTATTTTATCGAGTGTGACTTCAAAAAATAGTGGATTCTGTTATATTTCCATTACATTCGGTTATTAATGCTAATAACCTCTAACGAAGAAACACGAATGACATCTTACACTATTGAAGAAATTAATGATATTTTAAAAGGAGAATTAATAGGAAATACCACGCAATCTATCGATGGTCCAGAACAATTGCAAAATGCTAATAGTAATCATATTACATTTATTGGAAGTGCCAAATATGTAAAACACTGGGCAAGTTCAAAAGCCAGTGCGGCCATAATAAACGATAATTTAAATACAGAACCTGGAAAAAACCGAGCATTGATTAAAGTGAAGAATGCCGATTTAGCTATGGCTAAAATTTTAGAGCTTTTTAATCCTCCTACTCCAGAATTCGATACACATATTCATCCCACTGCAGTTATTCATGAAACTGCTAAAATAGGTGAGGGCTGTAAAATTGGTGCTAATTGTTATGTTGGCAAAAATGTGGAACTAGGCGACCACGTTACTTTATATCCCAATGTTTGTGTTTTTGATGAAACAACAATTGGAAACCATACCATTGCATGGTCTGGAACGGTGATTAGAGAACGTTGTATTATTGGGAGTCATTGTATTTTTCACACAAATGTAAGCATTGGCGCAGATGGTTTTGGATATCGCCCTAGTGATAATGGACAAGGACTCGTTAAAATACCGCAAATTGGAAATGTTATTATTGGACATTATGTTGAAATTGGAGCTAATTCGTGTGTAGACCGTGCCAAATTTAGCGCAACTATTGTTGGTGATGGCTGTAAAATAGATAATCTTGTACAAATAGCACATAACAGCGTTATGGGGCGGTTTTGTATTATGGCAGGACATAGTGGACTCGCTGGTTCTGTAACTTTAGGGGATGGCGTTATTATAGGTGGTAGTGCTTCTATTAAAGATCATACGACCATAGATTCTGGGGCTACTGTCGGCGCTGGGTCTGGTGTTATGAATAATGTAAAAGCCGGAGAAACCGTTTTAGGATACCCTGCACAAGATGCCAGAGATATGTTAAAGCAATGGGTCGTTATGAGAAAGCTTGCGAAAAAGTAGTTCTTTTTCAACATTACTAAGTAATAAAATTGAAGTCTAGAACGTTTTAGACTTTCTGTTAGGCCGCACAAATACTACAGCAAAGATGTAGTATTTGTGCGGTTTTCTCTTTGCTATAATACTTCAACTTAAAAAACAAAAGCATGGGGAGTGGCGTATGATTATAGATAATTCTTATAGAGATCAGGTATTAAAAAAATAATTCTTAACTTTAGAGGAACACGAGTTATTAAGTAATTTGTGTTGTCGATGAGATGGGTATAATACGAGTGCATCGTATTATACCTTTCTTTGCTTTGTAAAACAGAGGGATCTGAACAAGAAAAAAAGAGTACAATAATACCATCCTATGGAAGGAAAAAGGTTTTATAAAGAAAGGCTAAGTAAACCCAGAAAATCTGCAGTTTCAAAAAGATGTGATCTCTAAAATAAACCATCAGATTTCCAAAAAAATAGAAATCCTTAAAAATGTAGACCTCAGGAGATACCAGAAATGATATCAAAACCAGAATTTTCAAAAGCCTAAAAACGCGCTTGAATCTATAAAAGAGGTCTAATCTCATAAAGACGTTAAGGAGACTTTCGAATTGTAAATATGTTACTCCAACCAGGCTTTAAAGTCTTTAACGCGTTCGCGAGCTACAATAACGTCCTGTTCATTATAAGCATGGAGTTTTATTTGTAATCTTGAATTGGTATAATTAAGCATATCTTTTATGGCATTAACATTAACGAAGAATTTTCTGTTAATACGAAAAAAAGTCTGTGGTTCCAATTCTTGTTCCAGATGTTCAAGTGTGGTGTCTAGAAGATAATTTCGGCCCTCTGCAGTGTATAAATAGGTGCCTTTATTTTCACTATAAAAGCATTCAATATCATCAATGTTTATAAGCTTTAAATGCTGACCAACTTTTACCGAAAAGCGTTTTTTATAGTCCCGATCCAGTGGGTTTACAAGAAGCTTCTTAATATCATTAAAATCTAAAGTAACCGCTTGTTGTTGTGGCACTCTTTCCTGATATTTTTCCACAGCAACTTTCAATTCATCATCATCAATGGGTTTTAATAAGTAGTCTATGCTATTTAACTTAAAAGCCTGCAAGGCGTATTCATCATAAGCTGTCGTGAATATCACGGCACTTTTAATCTCAATAGATTCAAAAATTTCAAAAGACAGGCCATCGCTTAGTTGAATATCCAGGAAAATCAAATCGGGATGTGTATTATTTTGAAACCACTCTAAAGACTCCTCTACAGAGTGCAACAAGGTTTGAACGTCCATGTTTAAGACCTTCAGCATACGTTGTAAACGCCTCGCGGATGGTTTTTCATCTTCTATAATAATTATATGCATGATTCTGTTAAACTTTTTTAATCCTGTTATATTCTGTAATACATTCTTAATATTATTTCCATTGCTTGCTATCCCTGTCCATAAACTCATTGATCTTGCGTTGCTCCCATTTTTTGCTAAAAATCAAATTTTTACCAAAGACTCCTAATGCATGAAAAGCCAAACCAATACCCCAAAATAAAGGTGTTGCAAACGTTCCCATATGCAAAATACCTTCATCGGAATGATTAACATGCACGATTAAAAGAAGTATATTTACTACTGCATAAACAAAAGCATGCCAATAAAAACCTTTAAGCTCTTTAAGCCTTTTTTTAGCTCTTAGATAGGCCTCTTCTCTTGTGTATTCGTCTGATTGATTATTGTTATCTATTTGTTTCATCTTCTGTAAAATTTAACCCCAACGCATTTTCTCTTCTTCCTCATCCATAAACTCCTGTATTTTTTTTCCTTCCCAACGACGGCCAAGAATGCCCTTGTCTACAAAGACGCTGAAAGCGTGAAATCCTAAACCAAGTGCCCATCCGGCCACAGGAAACCAAAACCACTGAAATCCCCAATAGGTTTTATAATTTATAAAAATTAAAAAAGGAATCACCAAACAATAAGCAACCAAATGGTAGTAAAAGTTTTTAAGATCGTCTACCCGTTTTCGCGCTCTTAGGTATTTATCGTTAATATCTGATTCTGGTAACTTTTCCATAATGTCTTACTTTTAATTCCAATGTTTACTTTCTTCTTCTTCCTTCATATATTTCTCTATCTTACGCATTTCCCAATCTCTGGCAAAATTGCCATTATTTACAAAAACCTTGAAGGCTCCTATAATCAAACCTATCCCCCAACCTATCATAGGGAACCAAAACCATTGAAACCCCCAGGACGTTTTATAATTTATAAAGATTAGAAATGGAATGACTAGGCAATATGATATCAAGCTATAATAAAATGTTTTAAGTTCCTCTACATGAGCACGTGCTCGTACATAACTATCACTCATTTGTGATTCTGGTTGTGATCGTGAACTCATAACCGTAATTTGCTTCGTAAGCATAGGTATCGCTACAGCAAAACGTTTTGCTTCCTTATTAACACTTATATTTTTATTGGTTAACAAATTGTAACGCTGTTTAATATTACTTAGGCCTACACCACTGCTCTTTTTTACAATTTGCTTTGGTTGCAGATTATTTTCGACAACCAGATCCCCCTGGTCTTCATATATTTTTATATGCAGGGGTTTTCCCGGCGTTACCATATTGTGCTTTACTGCATTCTCTAGAAGCAATTGCAGGGATAATGGTACCACCTTACTTTCTGGGTTTACCGAATGCTCCGGCATATCGAATACGATACTGTCTTCAAAACGCATTTTAAGTAAAGACATATAGGTTTTCGCAAATTGTAATTCCTCATCAACGGTAACTAATTCCTTATCCTTTTGTTCTAAAACATAGCGATATACTTTAGACAATGAGGTGGTAAATTTTTGGGCACTATCTGGGTTTTCTTCAATTAAACTGGTTAAGACATTCAAGCTATTAAACAAAAAATGGGGGTCTAACTGGTTCTTCAAGGCATCGAACTTAGCACTTGCCGTTCCCGCAATAACCTTTTGTTCTTTTATCTTGTTTTGCTGATATTTATTATAGAAATAAACAAGGTGAAAGATAATAACAATCGTAAGCGTTATCCAGAGTCCGAATCGATAAGATGCGAGGGTTTCATTTTGAATAAACTCAGATAAAGATTCACCTTCCAGACTTACAGAGACAATCAGTCTTAACACAAATAATCCCAAAAGCGTTATGGAAGTCGATCCTAAAATTCCTAAAACAATACGTTTTGCTGTATCTCCTTTTTTCCAATTAAGGGTATTGAAATAATTAAAAAACCCAAAATTTAAAAACCCAAGGACAAAGGAATATAACTGATGAAGGACAAAATCGATTAAAAAATCATTGATACTATTGAATTGAAATCCGTTAAACAGTAAATTACTTACCAGGAATACGGCGCATCCAATCATGAACATTATCAGGATATTTTTAACCAATTTTGTCATATGTTTAAAATTAAATGCTGTTTAAACTTATTTTTTGCAAGACGCTAAAACTTGTGATGCCCGTTCTTTACCCCATTTAGGATGAAATGGTGATTCCGGCTTAAAGTTAGCAAAAAGTTCAATGGCTCTTTCTAAATCTTTACAAAACGGTGTTGTGTCTTGTCCAAAATAACGAGCACTCCCCATGTCCCATTCGGCTTTACAATATGCTACTCTTGGGTTTTTCGGTGCGATTTGAGCTGCTTTAGCATAGAGTTTGGCAACCTTAGGAGATAATTTTCTGCCATACGTAGCGCCATCGAATGCTACCCACGCCGTATGAAGTAAAGCCTGCATAACAAGAATTTCTGGGTTGTTTTTTGAAATAGCAGTGGCATCGTTAATTAAATCCTGTGCTTTTTTTAATTGTATTGATAATTTCTTTTCATCCTGGATTCCAAAGCTATTAGTAACATTAATTTGTGCAGCATAATAAGATGGTAACCAATTATCCTGTTCTGCTTTAGCAATACGCTCAAACATATTTTCTGCTTCGGTAGGATTGTTTCTCCATAGTTCAAAGGCTTTTTGCATTCCTTTTTCATAGTCTGTTTGAGATTGTGCTAAACTTGAGACTAATAGTATCGCAATAATGATTAGATTTTTCATGCTTTTTCAATTTTTAGTTTTAATTACAAAGCAAATATCTACCTGCAACATGTATTTTTAAAAAGTAACTTACTGAATTGTTATTTTACCATGACGAAATGTAATATCTATCATGTTCTTAAGTTGTTCAAAATAGAATGATGGATTTTTGTAATGCCATATCGTACAAAAAGACATATTGCATCGAGTAAATTTAGCCTGCAAATCGCATAAAAAAGATCAAGAGATGACATTCACCTCTTGATCCTAACATTGATATAACAACTTTTACAAACCCTAACCTTCACTGTATTTGAAGAATATAGGCACTGCGTAAGTTACTTTCACCGGTTTGCCGCGTTGGGTTCCCGGTTTCATTTTTGGTAATAGTTTTATAATTCTTTCGGCCTCCGTTTCTAAGATTCTATCTGGACCTCTTGATCTTATTCCTGTAATATGTCCTTTAGAATTTATTATAAATACTACAGATACACGGCCTTGTAAGCCCATATCTAAAGCTTCCTGAGGGTACCTAAAATTGTTGACCACATGCTCCTGCATTTTTTGTTGAAAACAATCTTTCATCTTCTGCTTTGGGAGTCCTTCACATCCCGGAAAAACAGGAACATTTTCAATAAGCGCAAATGCTACTTCTACCTCCTCTTCCACTTCCTCTACTTCCACATCGTCTACCGCTACAATCTCTTGAATGGCTTCATCCTGCGATGTTTCGGAACTTTCAATAACTGTTTCTTCTATCTCATCCAGATCTTCGACAATTTGGATGGATTGCTGTACTGCAACTGGCGGTGGCGGTGGTGGTGGCGCATTCACATTAATAATGGGGATTTCCTCTTCCTCCACTTCTTCAACCTCCAGAAAGTCTACAACAATGTCGCTTTTTTCGTAAGTTTTATGTTCTAAAACTTGCCAGGAAAGAAATAGCATCACATTAAGACCTATAGCAAAGTATAGGCCACTATTTCTACCTACTTCAAAATTTGGATTCTTTTTAGCTTCCATGACCCTAATATTTATTGATAACGAACCATCATTAATTATTAGTCTAAAATTATCATATATTCACAAAAACAACTATGACATTTATCATATCTTAAAAAAATTGACATATTTTGATTATATCGTATTCCAAACCTGTATAAATCCAATTTCTATAACAATTTTCAAAACATTAAAAAGGGAAGAATCTTTTTTGAATTAAGCGCTGAGGAAAAGAAAATGAAAGTCAAAAACTTTGAAAACTGATTAGGAACATCAAAAGCACATAAGAAACGTTATAAACGTACTCTTTATAAAAAAGGTCTAACTCTAAAACTTATAGTTGTTTAGAGTCAGACCTATACTATTATTTCAAAAGGCCTTTATACATAACACATGAGATCCTTAATTATTAACATCTTGGGCGTCACTTATAATACGATCTACAAAATCCGGATTAATGTATAGTGACCCGGCCAGGTTGTATAAAACTTGTATCTCACTGTCGTCTATGACCCCATCGGCATAAGATATAATGGATAAATCCCTAAGCATATTAAGCTTTTGCATAACAGATAACACGATATCCAGATCTTTTGCAAGTGCCTGTACCTCATCTACCGTTTCTTCTTTACCAAGTTTCTTAACAGTTATTATGCCATCGGCGAAAACTTTAGGGGCTACAATAGAACTTAATGCCTGGATTTCCGAATCATCGACAACACCATCTGCCTCGGCTATCAAATAACCACCAAGGAACATGAAACGCTGCATTTTTTCAGATTGTTCACTATCGCCCTCTAAATGTTCCGGTTCCATCAATGACATAATACGCTTAATCTCTATCTCCATGGTTTCTTCGGTAATTTCACCAGTTATCGTTTCATTAAATGCAGCGTAGGTTTCACTTTTATTAAAAAGCTCTAAGGCTTTGATTCGTAACGGACTAAAAGGGTGCGTTGTATACCAATCTGAAGGGTCGTGAGTTGCATCATTTAAAACCTCTTCTAAATCCGTAAATTGCCCTATATATTCATTTAACTGAAAATCCAGTGAGTCTGTAGTTACACCAGACGATAATTTAAAGAAAGTACGCCCGGCGGCCTCAAAACTCTGGCAACATAATAACCCCGCTCTATCTGCACTTATTTCTGCATTTCTATTCCAGGCATACAATTTCATGGCATGGATTGGGGCTAAATCATCACAACCTTCATCTAAAATTAGCCGAACTGGATAGTTAAAGTGTTCAAAAAGCACATGGCCAATTTCATGGCCTACCACAAACATTAATTCGTCTTTAGAAAAACGCTCCAAAATCCCAGAAGTTAAAATGACATATAATTTATCATTATCTGGTGGGTAACAAGATGCATTAAACATATCGTTTTGGTAAACAAAAAACTCAATATCTCCTTTAAGTTTTAGTACTTGTTTACAATGTTCTCCAATGTCGTGAAGCATAGGAGCCAAGGTTTTTGTTAATCTTAAACTTGACTTTAATAAATGTTTACGTGAGGTAAATTTGCTCCTATCTTGATTAATTTTTTCTAAAATGTTTTGTAGTGATTCGTCCTTTTCAAAATCAATAACGTAATCTCTATCACCATCATACACTAATAAGTTTAAATCTATATCTGTTCTATCGTTACCATAAATTTGAGGCACATTATCTGTTATAGCCTTAAGGTTCATAGCGTTAATTTCCTCAATTCTTTTAGTAAAGTTTTGAGTTAATTCTGTCACTATATTTTGATAGACCACACTTGCTTCTTCCATCTGTTGAAAATTTCCAGATGTTTGAGCTTCGTTTATATCTGTTAACATTTTTTCTTGAGCAACGCCTAAGGCTGCTTGATATTCCTTTTCTAAATCTGGAATTGTTTGTGATTGGTAAGACATAAATAGATTTTTTATTTTCTTAATAAGGCAAATCTATATGTTATAGTCAATTAATATATACCCTTAAATAGGGATTTTCATTAAAAAGACACATCATTTTCCTCTAAACCCATTTATAAAAGCTGAATACTCAACATACTAACATGTTATAATTCTGACATTTATAAATTGTATAATGAAACTGTTTAAGAACACTCTATATATTTAGTCACATTTAGGAATGGTTATACCAAAAACAACCTTCCTAGAGGTTATCCAGTTGATTACTCGTTTTATCCTCGCTAATGGTCCAAAAGAATCCGACAAAGAAGAATTGATCCAGCGCCGGTCGCAGCGCCCGCCTGTTAAAATTACCATTTAGATCTGGTGTATTAGCATATTGATACCCGTTAATGTTTCTAAACCCTAATACATTGTTCACTGAAGCGTAGAGTATTTTTTGTGGACTAATGAGATAAGCCCAATTAATACTTAAATTATTAAAAGGCTTTGTTTTATTATTTAAAAATCCGGGTTCATTAGGGTTTGTATATGTTCTACCAGATGCTAATGCGTAACTAAACCCTACCTGACTTTTCCAATCGTCAATCCAATATTTTCCAACTACAGATACATTATGTGTATTTGCAAAATTTGGTTGGGATTTCGTTGGATAATTTCTGTAGTTACGTTCTGTATCCAGATACGAATAACTCAACCAGTAATCGAAGTTTTTAATACTCTTACTATCCCTCCAGAAAAAATCTATTCCCCTTGCAAAACCATGTCCGTCACTATTAAAATTACTATTAAAAGCTGTAAAATCGCTGTCATACTTAACAAGTTTATCATATGTCTTATAATAGGCTTCGGCTCTAAATAGCCTTCTATCTCCATTATGTTGAAAATTGACAATATAATGAGACGTTTGTTGAGCTTCTAAGTCTTGATTGAATTTTAGAATATTGCTCGACGGATTTTGATAAAAATTACCATAGGCTAAGGATACCTGACCTCTTTCTGAAGTTTTATAAGCTACCGATACCCTGGGAGCCACTGTAAAATCCTTAAAAATCTCACTGTACTCTCCTCTTACTCCAGGTTTAAAAGCCAGATGCTTAGATATAAATATATCTGCTTCGGCGAAAACGGCCGCTATATTATTATCATACCCGTAAGCGACATTTGAGATATTGTCATCAGAAAAATGCTCTTCAAAATCGGTTACAAAATATTCTGCTCCGAAATAAAGTTTTAAACGGTTACTAACTCTGTTTTTCAACTTCAATTTTGCGTGCATCGAATTTTCTGTATTTTTAACCGTACTCTCAATGATATTCAAATTATTTACGGCATGCGTATAACTAGCACCTCCAAACAATGTCCAAGTGTCGTTTAATTTTCCTTTGTAAGAACCGTTTACATAAACGTTACTATTTCTTAGTTTAAAATAAGCGCCTTCTTCAAGATTAATATCCTCTTGCGTAAGTTCAAAATTGGTAGCATCGAAAGCTCCGTATAGTTTAAATAACCCTGAGTTCGTTTTCTTTCTTAAAACGGCCTCACCAGAAGCTGTTTCATAAGGTTTTATCCAATCGTTCCTATTTGTAAAAATGGCGTTGTATGGCGCTAAATTGATGTAAGAGGCATTTACACTGAGGGAACTTTTTTCCCATTTTTGGGTATTTCCAAGAAGTGCCCCCACACTCATAATGCCAACATCTGTTTTTTCCTGGTCTGGCTCATCTATAGTGTTTAATAACAATACACTGGAAAGTGCCTGTCCGAATTCTGCCGAGTAACCTCCGGTAGAAAACGTAATACCATCAAATAAAAACGGTGAATAGCGTCCGCGTGTTGGGGCATTATTGGTTGTTGGAGTATAAGGCGTAAATACACGAATACCATCAATAAAAATTTGAGTTTCGTTGGCATCTCCACCACGCACGAATAGTCTACCATCTTCTGCTACAGTTGTTGTTCCTGGAAGCGTTTGCAAGGCTCCAACAAAATCTCCTAAAGCACTGGCTGTGGTAACCACATCGAGAGGTTTTAAGGCATTTACTTTACTATTATCGCCTGCAGAAAACGTTCCAGCAGATAATACAACGGCATCCAAAGTACTTACATCATCCCGAAGGTTTATGGTTAAATCTTTCATATAAGTCAAGTCTCCGGCCATAGTATAGGTTTCATATGAGAGGTAAGAAACGATCAAAGTCTGCGTTCCAGTTTCGGTTGTTGTAAATGAGAAACTCCCATCGGCTTTGGTAGTACTACCATCATACGTGCCTTCCAGGTAAATATTTGCTCCAGATATAGGTGTATTTTTCATATTATAAACCTTGCCATTAATGGTTGATTGGGCTCCTATTTGAATCGATATCATTAAAACAATACTGGTTAAAATTGCTTTCATAAGTAAATTATTCTGTTGTTATTTTCTATTTACTTGACAAATTTGCAACAGAATATCTTTGCAATAAATTCAATCTAACCGAACTGTAATTTTTTGGTGATGAATTGAGTTTTAAGATGCATGCGAAAAGGATGAGAGGTTTTAAAGCGTGTTATTTGAAATGACATAAAGAGTCTATGGGAGTCGACATCTTTTCATCATATAACGTACTAGCAGGCCTCAAAATAAGGCATAATTAGTGGATCTTGGTCTGTGGAAAGTCGGCCCTAAACAAGTATAAAGACAACTTCGGTAAGCCTGTTACTTTAAGACTTTGGCTTGTTAAACGAACGTATAATAAGCCTCGCAGCTTTATCGAAATTAATGTAATTATAGCCCCAATTAAAGAAAACAATCATTCGGTTTCTAAATCCAACGAGTGCCATGAGATGAACAAACATCCATATAAACCATGAGAAAAAACCAGCAAACCTAAACTGACCTATATCGGCAACTGCTTTATTTCGACCTATGGTTGCCAAAGAACCTTTATCTTTATATTTAAACTTTTTCATGGGTTGGCCAGCCAACAGCCTTACCAGGTTTTTTCCCAGAAGTACGCCTTGTTGAATAGCGGGTTGTGCCACTTGTGGATGTCCGTTTGGATACGCTTCTGTTTTCATCAAACAGATATCTCCTAGAGCAAAAATATTGTCATAGCCTTCAACTTGGTTATATGCATTTACTTTGTATCTATTAGCGCGATCAATAAGTGCATCTGCATGAAGTCCCATTACAGGGTTTCCGGTTACACCAGCCGCCCAAATTAAGGTTTCAGATTGTAACTTCAGGTTATTGGACAACACATTTCTGCCGTCATAATTTTCAACCAGAGTATTACAATGAACGGATACGCCAAGTTTTTTCAAAAACTTTGTAGCATTTTTGGAAGCGTATTCACTCATCGTTGGTAAAACACGTGGGCTTCCTTCCAGCAGATATATCTGCATATCTTCAGGAATCAAATCACGATAATCTCTTGGTAAAATGTGATTCTTAAGCTCGGCAATAGCGCCTGCCAGTTCAACACCAGTTGGTCCACCTCCTACAATAACAAAATTTAGCAATGCTTTACGAGTTTCTCTATCATGAGTAATCGCTGCCTGTTCGAAATTTTGTAATATTAAACTACGAATATTTAATGCCTGAGGTACCTTTTTCATAGGCATACCAAAGGTTTCTATGGAGGTATTTCCAAAATAATTCGTTTTGGTTCCAGTGGCAATCACCAAATAGTCGTAGTTTATGTTTCCGATATTGGTTGTTATTTCATTTTTATCTGAATTAACAGATAATACCTCTGCCAACCGAAAAAACGTATTCTTATGGTTTTTTAATATTTTTCGAAGAGGATATGCTATGGAATCCGGTTCTAATCCGGCTGAAGACACTTGATATAATAAGGGTTGAAATGTATGATAGTTTCGTTTATCAATTAAAACAACCTGTATGTTCTTATTTGCTATTTTTCTGGCCAGGTTAATTCCTGCAAAACCTCCTCCTATAATAACAACTCTAGGATACTCCTTCTGGGGGATATTCATGGTAAATTTTATCTGCTACAAAGATACAATACAGGTTTATTTTTTGCTATTGAAGTAGTTTAAACTTTTTAAATGGGTTGTAAAATATCCTTTTACACTCAAATTTGTCTTTTTATGACTGCGTAGCCACTCCTATGTCTTTAAAAAACACTCCATTTGGAAATAAAACTGGCTGTATTCACCTCAATTAAAACAGTTTAAACCAATTCAATAAAAATATTATTTTTACGACTGTAACGTTTTAAAATTTTGTGCTACATATAGATAACTAAACCATCAACTTGAATAAAGAATTAGAACATAATTTTGTTGAATTGCTGGAAAAGCATCAAAACATTATACATAAGGTATGTCGATTATATACTAATAATTATGATGCTCACAACGATTTATTTCAAGAGATTACCATTCAGCTCTGGAAAGCATACCCCAAATTTAGAGGGGATTCCAAATTTAGCACCTGGATGTACCGAGTAGGCTTGAACACGGCAATTACACTATATAGAAAATCGAAGCGAACCATTGCAACGCAAGATTTTAATGGTGTTGAATTTAAAATTAAGGCCGAAAATTATGATGATACCGAGGAACAGCAACTAAAAATATTATACAAAGCCGTACATCAATTAAATGATATTGAGAAGGCTTTGGTTTTCTTGTACTTAGAGGATAAAGATTACAGAGAAATTAGTGAAACATTGGGTATTAGTGAAGTTAATGCCAGAGTGAAGATGAACAGAATAAAGACGAAACTTAGAACCATATTAAATCCGTAAAAACTATGGATGAATTAGATTTATTGAAGCGAGACTGGAATAAGGATGACGATAGATATCCTAAACTAACCTATAACGAAATATATAAGATGATTTTAAAAAAATCATCGTCCATTGTAAAGTGGATTTTTATAATTAGTCTACTGGAGTTTGTTTTTTGGGCTGGTATATCTTTATTATTAAAGGATACAGACAGTATGCAACGATTCGACGAACTTGAGGCCGACGCTATTTTTACTCCCTTAGCCGTAATAGGGTATATTATTTTAGCCTTTTTCTTCTATTTGTTTTTTAGAAATTATAAAAGAATATCCAGCACAGACAATGCCAAGGTTCTCATGGAGAACATTCTTAAAACCAGGAAAACAGTTAGACGCTATGTAGCTTTTAACCTAATTTATCTTGTGGTTGTTACCTTTTTTGTCCTATATATTGAATTAGATAAGGATCAACTCATCAAAGATCAAATTGCACAAGCGGCGGCTAATGGTGAAGTTTTTAAATTTTACGCTGGTATTATTATTTTAGCCTTTGTATTTTTAGCTATAGCTATTTCGGTGCTCTTATTCTTTTACTGGTTAGTCTACGGACTTTTACTAAAACGTCTTAATAAAAACTATAAAGAGTTAAAAAAGCTTGAGGTTTAAAAGAAATTATCGACTTCAATAACATCTCCTGCATCCATTGTATTTAAGGTTATAGTTCCTACTCTAACCCGAACCAAACGTAATGTTGGAAAACCTACGGCCGAAGTCATTTTTCGTACCTGTCTAAATTTACCTTCTTTTAAGGTTATAGACACCCAGGATGTAGGCCCGTGACGATCATCTCGAATCTTCTTCGATCGTTTAGGTAAATCGGGAGTATTATTCAATCTAAAAGCCTCACAGGGTTTTGTTTTATATTTTTTTCCATCAAAACCTATTTCTACGCCCGTCTTAAGCTTCTCGATAGCCTCCAAAGACATATGCCCGTCAACTTGAGCATAATATTCTTTTTCAACTTTTTGGCTATTAACAAAATCACTCATTTTACCATCGGTAGTTAGTAATAAGAGTCCCTCGGATTTTTCATCTAATCGGCCAATAGCCATAATGTCCTCGGGAAAATCATGTAATGCTCCTAAAAAATTTTTAGATTGCTGTTTGGAGTCGTTACTCTTAAACTGACTTAAACATTTATAAGGTTTATAAACAATAAAATGCCGATGTTGGTTGCTAGACATGTTCTTTTAATATATTTTGAACACGTTCTTTCGTTGGTTTTTGTTCACCTATTTTTGCTCGAACTACATCGAATGCGACCTTAAAATCGCATCCCGATTTATATTCGGTACAACCATAGGCCGTCTTACCTTTAACAATGGTTCCTTTTTTACACTTTGGACAGCTTAATTCCTTAGATTCTGATTTTACAGGAGTATTTTTAGGAATTAGTTTTAGCTGGAATGCATCATCAAAACTTAATGTGCCTTCTAAAGTACCTGTATCGGTTTTAAACCCTTTTAAGTTTACCGTAGCTCCTTTTTTAAGTAACCTGAGATACTGTTTTTCTGAGATTTTCTTTTTAGCATAGGCAAAAGGCATAACGAAATCACATCCGCTCTTATAAGCACTGCAGCCATAGGCCGACTTACCTTTAAGAATACGCCCTTCTTTACATTTCGGGCATGCCTCAGCAGTAATTCCTGCGACTTCCATCTTTTTAGTCTTCGCCTTCGTATTTTTTACGGTCGTGGCATATGATATATTAGCACGTTTGGCTTCGGTCCTTACCTCATAGACCAATACATCGACCATACGCTTCATATTTTTTATAAATGCTCCGGCACTAAAATCTCCTTTCTCAATATCTTTTAATTGCTTCTCCCAGGAACCGGTAAGCTCTGCAGATTTTAATAGGTCATTCTGAATCGTATCAATGAGTTGAATCCCAGTAACTGTTGGCAAGACCTGCTTTTTATTACGTTCTATGTATTTTCTTTTAAAAAGTGTTTCTATAATATTCGCTCGGGTTGAAGGTCGTCCAATACCATTTTCTTTCATTAGTTCCCTTAAGTCTTCATCATCTACCTGTTTTCCTGCTGTCTCCATAGCCCGTAATAAAGAGGCTTCTGTATATTGATTTGGTGGTTTTGTTTCTTTTTCTAAAAACGAAGGTTCATGGGGGCCTTTTTCTCCTTTTTCAAATGCAGGTAATAACTTATCGCCACTTGACGATCCTACTGCAGTTGAAATTTCAAAAACAACACGCCATCCCTTATCTAGTATTTCCTTTCCTTTGGTTTTGAAAGCTACATCGGCCGCTTTTCCAATAACCGTAGTATTCGCTACCGAACAATCATCATAAAAAACAGCTATAAACCGCCTTACAATAATATCGTATACTTTGGCATCATTTGGTTGTAAATGCGTCTCAATTCCCGTTGGAATGATCGCATGGTGATCTGTTACTTTTTTATCGTTAAAGACTTTAGCCGACTTTTTTATTTTCTTTTCAAGAATAGGTTGTGTTAATTCTGAATAACTTGTTAACTTTTTAAGAATACCAGCTACTTTAGGATATATATCATTTGGTAAAAAGGTCGTATCCACTCTGGGATAGGTTACCACCTTACGCTCATAAAGCCCTTGAACTATTTTTAAAGTTTCATCTGCCGAAAATCCAAACTTAGTGTTACAATACACCTGTAACCCTGTTAGATCAAACAATTTTGGAGCATACTCCTTCCCTTTCTTCTTGGTAATGGATGCTATTTCAAAATCACTATCCTTTACTTTATTGGCTAAAACTTCTCCGTCTTCCTGCTTAAAAAAACGCCCTTCTTCATAACTAAACAAGGTATCTCTATACAATGTTTGTAGCTCCCAATACGGCTGTGGCTTAAAGTTCTCTATATCTTTAAACCTGTTTACAACCATCGCCAATGTTGGCGTTTGTACACGTCCTACAGACAACACTTGTTTGTAACCTCCATGTTTTACCGTATAGAGTCTGGTAGCGTTTATCCCCAATAGCCAATCTCCAATGGCTCTGGAAAACCCTGCATAATACAAGTTATCATAATCTGATGCCGGTTTTAAATTTTCAAAACCTTCCTTAATGGCTTCCGTGGTCAACGAAGAAATCCATAGCCGCTGTACCTCGCCTTTATAATTGGCCTCATTCATTACCCATCGCTGAATTAACTCTCCTTCTTGTCCAGCATCCCCACAGTTTATAACCATCTCAGCTTTCTCAAATAGTGCCTTTACAATTTTAAATTGTTTCTGTATTCCGGAATTCGAAACCACCTTGGTTTCAAATTTTTCAGGCAACATGGGTAAATTATTTAAATCCCAACTTTTCCAATAGGGTTTATAATCACTAGGCTCCTTTAGGGTGCATAAATGTCCAAAAGTATACGTTACAGCATAACCATTACCTTCAAAAAAGCCATCACGTTTGGTGTTAGCACCTATTACAGAAGCTATTTCACGTGCTACACTCGGTTTTTCAGCTATGCAAACTTTCAATAGATAGTGTTTTATTTTATTTAGGTTTATACCATCTACATCATAAATTTTCTCAAAAACCCATTATTTTACTTTTGAAAAATTTAGAACATAACTGGTATAACGCGCAAAATAGGAATTTTGATATTTCTTTTAAAACAGATTTATTAGGAGTTATTAACTGTAAGGCTATATTTCCTAAAAGAGATGCACATGTATCTCGACCTAACCATTTTTTGAATGGTAGTATTTACACTGGTAAAAGTGCGGTATTTTTCTAAAAAACTGTCTATATCTGGAAAAGAAAACGTTATATCAGCTTCGCTACATATTTTTTTCGATTATGTGTAATAACTTTTAAAGACAAAACCATCTGACTATAAACAAAATAGCACGTCGAGTAAATAATTTAACACAAACAAAATCATACAAATCAACAAATTTTACTAATTTCGTTCATAACTAACGAAAATGCCCCTTTCTAAATGATTAAATCTGCATATTTTATAATATTGCTATGCTGTAGCGTATATTATAGTTTTGGCCAAGTAGGTATAGGTACGACAACTCCAGACCCCTCCTCAATACTCGATGTAAACTCGACAACACAAGGTTTTCTCCCTCCCAGAATGACAGATGCCCAGAGAGATGCCATTGCATCGCCAGCCGAGGGATTACTTATTTATAATACAGATAGTGGTTGCATTCAATTTTATACGGGATCGGCGTGGTCTCCTTGCTTAGGACAAGGAACTACAACAGGAGCAACCGGTAACAGATTAGACTGTAGTTCGGTTTCTGCCAATGGTGTTTACTCGCGAGGCATTGCTTTTACAAGCTTAAACACCATAACTATTGATGTTGTTGTTAACAACTACGATACTTACAACATTACCACAAACACTGTTAACGGTTATCGTTTTTCCGCTTCCGGATCGTTTGCAACACTTGGCGCAAATACGATTACCTTAACTGGTTCTGGGACTCCTTTAGCAGCTCAAAATGACACGTTTACAATAAGTTTTGCCGGAACAGGGCAGATCTGTACTGTAAATGTAAATGTTATAGATGGCTTCCGCGCGAATTGTCTGGAATATTATAATACCGGATCCAGAACAGATGGCATATACACGATTGATCCCGATGGTCCTGGAGGCACCCCAGAATACGACTGTTATTGCGATATGACCAATGATGGCGGTGGATGGACCTTGGTTTTTAATCATATCGCTGTAAGTGGAAGTGAAACCTGGGCGAATTTTAATCAAGTAAGAACGTTCAACGTAAATTCTCCTGGTGTATCAACCAGCAAATATTCTATATTAAGACGGATTGATGATATTAAAAGTGGAGCACCATATGAATTTAGATTACACTACCCCAGTTTAGGTTTAACGAACCACTGGTCACAAACATTTAATCCACTTACAGGTAACCCTCCAACAAACCCGGTTCCTGGTTTTACCGCATTTAGTCTGGATATGACAACAAACTTTGGAGGGTTGGCACGCGCTCCAAACAATCCTAATATTCCAAGTTATTTGGTAGGCACTATAAATAGCCCCTGGAATCCGTATTATACCATAGGTGTTAGAGTTGGTTGGCTTGGAATACGCGCTGAAAACTCAACTACAGATCGTGTTCAACTATTTGTTAGATAAAGCTTTTTTAATATTGTACTTGCGTATAGTAAAATTCCAATTGTACCTTTTAAATAAAACAATGCTCAAGTAGAGGTATAGGTGTTTTGAATTAAGCTTTTTCTTAAATTTTATTGTCGATTTATTAAAATACTCACTAATACTATAGGTAGTATCTACACCTTGTTCTTTGGCTAATTTATAACAATGGTATCTTAAATACGGGGCAAGATTTTTGCCTCTGTAAGATTCGAAGGTATACATGCTGTGCATATAGGCTTCATTATCTTTAAAGTTGAATGTTTTTCCTCTAAAAAAGTAGTCCTTTTGCTTTATAAACATATATGCCGCAATGTGTTCATGATGCTTTAGTCCAACACACCTTTGTCCCTCATCAAGATATTTTAGCAAGTTTTTATGTGCTATTCCACTAATACTACTCTTAATTTGAATTAATTCTTCTTCACCAAAATATGAAATCGAATACCCCAATGCTTCACCTCTTATTTTTGGTGCTTCAAATTCCCCAACGCCTTCTTGTACCCAATAATACGGCATAAAATCTAACCCAATACGAGCTAATCTATTTCTCAATCCATGTAAAAAAAGCCCATTTCTTAAGATATTCCATATCCAAAATATCTTATAAAACCTGTTTTTATTTTTTAACTCCATACATTAACTTTATGTCATAAACGACGCCCGTATAAGCCATTTCCTGGTTGTAAATCCATCTTTAATCTAAAATCTTTTGGGCTCATTATTTGTCTTGCATTCGCCTTTGCTATGACATGAACACGGTTTAATAAATCACTATTACTTGCCAACTTTGTTCTTGAAGTATCATACCATATGTTATCTTCAATTCCAACTCTTACCCCGCCTCCAATAGCTATAGACAGAGAATTCATTTTTAGTTGCTCATTCCCTATACCTGCGATACTCCAAAAAGCGTTTTCGGGAAGATCGTTTATCATAACTCCGGCGTGCAATACATTTGCCTGTGAACAGGCGATGTTCCCAAAAAGAAGATTAAAATAATGCGGTGCTTGAATTAATCCTTTTTTTTCTAAATATTTTGCATAATTAATCATCCCTATGTCAAATGCCTCCAACTCGGGAACAATACCCTTTTCCTTCATTATTAAGGCCAGGTCTGCAATCATATCGGGAGCATTCATACTCGCCGTTTTATTAAAATTTAATGAACTCAATGTAAGGCTTCCCATATCCGGTTTTAAGTCTCCTTCTAAAAAAAGGACACTGCTCCGTTTTTCCAACTCACTAAAATCTCGCCCACTTAAAGAAGCACACAAAACCAATTCTGGTGCATACTTCCTAATCCCTTCAATGATTTCGGCATAAATATCTCTACTATAAGTTGGCACACCAGAAACCGCATCTCTGGCATGTAAATGCGCCATGGTTATACCTATTTCATAAGCACGATGTACATCTTCAACAATTTCTGAAACACTTACTGGCACATGAGGTGTCATCTCCTTGGTGGGAATCATACCCGTTGGAGTAAAGTTTAAAATCAAATCATTATTCATGACGATAGAACGAATTTAACTGTAGCAGATGAAAGTATCTATAAATCAATAAAACATAAATAATATTAGATTAAAAACACAAACTTAAGGTTAAACTATTCTTTTATAATTTTTTAATAACCAGAAACGATGCCATGGAACTTTCGAGGATAATTGAATTTAACAATCTGTTTCATAAATTTAAAATACCGCTGTTGTCTTAGTCTTAGAGAACTCGGTTTCAAACCCATAACAACCACACGCTTAAAGCCTTACATATGCTATTAAGTTAAGCTTGATATTTCCTTTCATGCAGAATGATATGAAAAACAATCGGGCAAAGCCAATGGCCTGTTTTAAAACCCTAAAGCGGTTAACTTCCCCTAAACTACCACTTCCTTCTTTTGTTTAGCTCTTCGATAGCCTCCAACTCTTTTTGAGGAATCACTTTTAAAAATGAAGGGTGCTGCTCTATAGCATACTCTATTTTCTTTACGATGTCATTTGTGGTTTCATTATCGTAATCGATTTCCAAAGGTGCTTTTATTTCAAAAGATTGTAGAATATTTTTCTTTTTTATGCGTAATCCTTTCTTATCAAAAGATCGTCTAAATCCATCTATAACAATGGGAACTACAATGGGTCTATACCGTTTAATAATATGGGCGGTTCCCTTTCTAATAGGCTTAAAAGGAGTCGTTGTACCTTGTGGAAAGGTAATTACCCAACCATCGTCCAATGCTTTACCAATATTAGAAATATCACTCATCTTAACCTGCCTATTTACATTCTGGCCAGCCGATCTCCAAGTTCGTTCAATACTAACAGACCCCACATAGGCTAATATTTTTGGCAATAACCCCGCTTTCATGGTTTCCTTAGCCGCCACGTAATACAGGTTTAACTTGGGGTTCCATAGATATCCCACATTTTTTATGGAATCAACACGCCCGCTTAAGCTCGCATTAAAAACATGAAACATGGATACCACATCGGCAAAATATGTTTGATGATTAGAAATGAATAGCACATTGGTATCTGGTAGGGATTTAATGATCTCCGAACCTTCTATCTGTAACTCATTAAAGCCTCTAAAGCGTCTATGAGTCATTACACCCAATACTCTAATGAGCCACTTTTTTAAAAATAATATATGTCCGAACGGATTTCTCTTAAACAACCTCATAAATCACATCTCAAAATTTAGTTCATTTTTTGCAAATGTAAAAAATCTAATAAACTACTGGCATTGTTTTAACAAGTCTTTCATTTCACTTAACATCATCGCTGTTGCTCCCCATACAATATGACCATTTAATTTAAAGGCAGGCACCTCCACTTCTACACTGTAAGATGTCGATACTTTCTGGGTGATTAACACCTCATCGTTTAGAACATCTTTCAAATTAATTTCAATAATAGCCTCTACCTCATCTTCTTGTTTCACAAAACCTGGGGTTTGCCTGGTAAATCCTAAAAAAGGCTGTACGTAAAAGTTGCTTGGCGGTATGTATACCTGAGAAAGTGCTCTAACGACTTCAATAGTAGCAACGGGCACTCCAACTTCTTCGAAAGCCTCTCTCAATGCCGCTGCTTCCATAGAATCGTCCTGTTCTTCTAATTTTCCTCCAGGGAATGCCACCTGTGCAGAATGCACGCCATTGTAAGATTTTCTTAAAATTAAAACCAGTTTGGTTTGTTCATTTTTATCTGGATAGCACAGCGCTAATACCCCTGCTCGTTTTGCCTTTTTTATAGCCTCTTTTTGCCTTTCCATAAGCGCTCGTCTAAACGGTGGAACCATTTTAAGGTGTGACGATTCGGCTGGAAGCGGGATATTCTTTACTTTTGATGTTAATTCTAAAAAATTATTAAAATTCATATCTATGAGGCTAACATTTCTTTTATGTCTTTTTCTTGCATTTCTAAACTGTGAAGATAAACAAACTAAAAAGAAAACACCTCGAGAAACGCAGGTTACGAAAACGGACAAAAAAGAAAAAAAGAAACCTACTATAGATTCGGTTATTGAACCGAAAAGGGCATTTCCAAAATTAAACTCGAAAAGCGCGATGGCTTTTTTCCTGGATTACAACAAAAAACATAAGGAAAATAAAGTGCGTATTACAACCGACTTTGGAACCATTGATATTTTACTCTACAACGAAACAAAATTCCATCGCTCTAATTTCATATTCTTAACCAAACAAAAATATTTTGACAATACACAATTTTATAGAGTTATAGACAATTACATCGTTCAGGCGGGAAACAGTGATGATAAAAAAACCGCTAAAAAGCGAGCCCGTATTGGCCGATATTTATTACCTCCAGATACTAAACGAGGCTTCACGCATCATAGAGGTGCGGTATCTATGCCCAGTAGTGAAATTAATAACCCTTATAAACTAGCCTCTCCTTTCGAGTTTTTCATCGTTCAGCAAAAAGGAGGAGCTTCTTTTTTAGACGGCGACTATACGATTTTTGGTAAAGTTATTAGAGGCATGGATGTTGTAGACAAAATCGCCGCTGTTGAAACGGATCGCGGCGACTGGCCAGATAAAAATGTCTATATCCGAAAAGTCGAAATTATAAACTAAATCTCATATTTAAAACGCTATTTTTGAACGCTCAATACAGAGCCATCTAAACTAAATATATTTAAAACGCAACTGTTAATTCCCCTTAAACCCTAATATCTATGTCAACATTTAGAACCTTTCTAATATTAACCATTTCTCTATTATTTATGGGTTGTAAACCCAAAGAAAAACAAACCCCACAAAAAAAGGCTAATAAACCTAATGTAGTGCTTATATTAATTGATGATTTAAGTCATTTAGGAGTTTCCTCCTATGGGGCCAATCGGGTGTCCTCAAATAAAGGGTTGTTTAAAAATGTGACTTATGAAACACCTCAAATCGATCAATTGATCAATGAAGGCATACGGTTTAACAGTGCTCATGCTTATCCCTTATGTGAGAATACAAGAATTGCATTAATGTCTGGGAAACACAATTCTAGAAACTTTTTACGTTGTAAATCGCAGCATGCGTCAGATGTTACTTTTGGTGATTTGTTTAAGAAAAATGGGTACGCCACGGGAATGTTTGGAAAATGGAAACAAACACGTGGTACTAAAGAAATTCATGGTAAAGATTACATTTTCGAATTTGGTTGGGACGAATTTACCTGTTTTGATGTGATTACTGAAGGGCAGCGTTTTATAAATCCGAATTTAGTCGTTAACGGTAACGTTATGGACTACAAAGGCAGAACGGACTTAGATCCTGAAACTGGTCGTCGTTGGTACGGACCTGATATCTGCAACAGAGATGCTTTAAAATTCATTGATAAGAATAAAGATAAACCATTTTTCTTGTACTACCCCATGTTATTAGTGCATGATGATCACAAACCCACACCAGACACCAAACCCAATAGCCTATTTGATAATTTTGATGAAGCCAATCATAATCGGGATGGACATACCGGAGATGACCAAAAATACTTCCCCGATATGGTCACTTATATGGATAAACTCATTGGTAATATTGTTGATAAATTAGATGAGCATCATTTAAGAGAAAACACCTTAATTATAGTTATGGGTGATAATGGTACCAAAGAATCGTTTACTCATGTTTGGCCTAATGACAGTATCTACCCGGCAAGAAAGGGAGGGACCGCAGATAATGGCACCCATGTTCCACTAGTTCTTAGTCAACCCGGTACGCTTAAGGCCAATTCTCAATACGATGGACTTGTGGATCTCGTCGATATTCTTCCAACTATTTGTGATGCCTCTGGTATAGAAATTCCGAGAAAAGATGACATAGACGGCATTAGTTTTTGGAACACATTGAAAGACGAAAAACAATCACATCGCGATATTATATACGCGTGGTATAATGGTAACGAACCTTATACAGATGAATCAAAACTGTTAAGATATGCTTTCAATAAGGACTTTAAATTTTATGCACCTACCGAGGAATTCCCAAATGGTAGATTCTTTGACTTAAGAACCGATCCCCTGGAAAGAGAAGGTAGCTTTCATTTGAAACGAAGATTTGGAGTACTTCTTTATAGCGGCCTTGATCTTAATAGCCTTAGAGATGAACAGAAAACCGCCTATTTAGCTTTAAAAACAGAAATTGAAAACCGCAACTACGTACCGGTAACTCAATTAAAAATATCGGGAAACGCACATATGGAAGTCGGGACAAAAACTCAGTTAAATCATGAGATAAACCCAAAAAATGCTACCAGAAATAACGTGATTTGGCATTCCAGCAATCCGGAAATAGCTTCTATAGATAAATTTGGTGTTGTAAATGCCAAAAAGAAAGGACAGGTGACCATTGAATTATATTCTTGGGATGATGCCTATCCAGTTTCTGCAAACGAACCTATAACATTTAAAAAGGACGGTATAAAAGGGGCATTAGATATTCAAATTGAATAACGGTAAGTAAAGCGACTTGAATAGCGTAAAGTTATTTTAAATGTTACGGGCAATAACCGTATTAGCACTCTCTTTCTTGTGATCCCGCTTCAGGAGCGGGATAAGCGATTCACACACGTTTTCCGAAAAGGAAAAAGTGGTTCCTGACGTC
>CANLWB010000004.1 GCA_947494695.1 uncultured Flavobacteriaceae bacterium
GTAGATATCTGGCAGGGTCTATTGGGTATAGATAGGATAGGGATCCATGACAATTTCTTTGAATTGGGAGGCCATTCTATAAAAGCAATACAATTACTGAGTAGAATTAAAGAGATAGGTTTTAAAATAAATTTAAAAGAATTTATGTTTTCACCAACAGTTTTTGGATGTTCTCAGGTGTTAATGAAAAGTAAATTAGATTTAACATTTAGTTCTAAAAAAAGCAAACATACAATTTTGTTGAAACCTGGAGGTAGTAAAAATCCTATGTTTTTTATTCCGCCTGCAGGTGGCTCTACAGTTGTGATGGAAGAATTTTCTAACTACTTTTTTGACGATAGACCTATTTACGGTTTAGAGTCACTAGGAATATTAGAAGGAGATAAAATTGTTGATAATATTGAAGAACTTGCTAAACATAATATAAAAAATATTAAAAAAATCAAAACAAAAGGACCATACCTTTTATTAGGACACTCGATAGGGGGACTAGTTGCTTATGAAATGGCTAAACAATTAGAAGCAATTCAAGAAGAGGTAGCTGTATTTAATATGGATTTTCAATTAGAAGCTTTACCTGATAAAGCTATGGTTAATAAAGAAATTAGAGATGACGTGATTTCTATGATCGAGAAAGTAATAGAAGCCAATGATATAAAAACTGAATTAAATGATACATGGAAATTATATATAGAGAATACGTTTGACGCGGAGAATCTAGACGAGTCCTGGAAACATTTAAGGTCATTTATTATAAATAACAAAATTTATTTTAAGAGGGATTTAAATTATGTGAATAGGTTTTTTAAAGTTTATTCTAATAACCTATCTATTTTATTAAATCATTTAGTAAAGGGGGAAATCAAACATATGGTTTTCATAGGAAATGAAAGATATGTAGAAGATAAAGATTTTGAAGTAGATTTTCATTGGTCCAATTATGTGAAAAATTATGACTTTATACAAGGAAAAGGACTTCATACTGAAATGATTTATGGAAAAAATGCAAAATACATAGCAAATAAGATTGAACAATACCTTAAAAAACATGAATAATCTTACTAATGAAAATGGACTTATTAAGCTTATTTTTAGACATCCTAATGTAAAAATAATAAATAGTGTTTGTTATAATTGAATGGTGAGCAGAAGTTTGCAGAATTAGTTTATCCCCTTTCGTTTGTTTAATGTTAAAATAAGAAAAAAAACTAAATTTAAGGTATGGGATGGTTTCTATTGAAAAGAAATAAATTATGCAATAATATTTATGCAAAACTGAAATATAATCATATAGAAAAGAATAAAAAACTATGAAAAAATTAGATGAATCATTTTTAAAAACAATAATCAATTCTAATGGTAGTTTGACTCAATATTTAATTGAAAATAAAAATAGTATTAATGAAGATTTAAATAAACGAGGGGCTATTTTATTTAGAAATTTTGATATTAACTCTGTTAATGAATTTCAAGAATTTATTTTGAGTTTAGAAAAAAACACATTAGAATATAAATTAAGATCGTCTCCAAGAAATGCAATAGGGGACAACATATATGTATCGACAACTTATCCCAAGACCCAAAAAATAAATATGCATAGTGAAAGCTCTTACGCTATGCATAGCCCATCTAATATTATATTTTGTTGCGTGCAACCAGCTATTTCTGGTGGAGAGACTCCAATAGCTGATAATAGACTTGTACTTGACTATATTGACGATAAAATTATTGAGAAAGTTAAAACGCATGGCATTTTATATAATAGAAATATGGGAGGTTTTATGGGGATGAAATGGGAAGAAGTGTTTCAAACTTCTGATAAAAATGAGGTAGAAAATATTTGTCAGGAAAATAAAATAAACTTTGAATGGAAGAATAGCAATCATCTATCAATTAATTGGAAAAAGAAGGGAATATGGGAGTCTCCAATTTCAAAGGAACTTGTTTGGTTTAATCATGCTATGTTTTTTAATAAGTTAATTGCATTTCCTGAACTTCTTGATTTTGTTTCTTCTGATGATGAACTACCAAGTAATACATATTACGGAGATGGTAGTGAATTTTCTAAAGGGGAAATAGAAAATATTAAGAAAGCATATAATAAAGCAACTATAGAGTTTGTTTGGAAAAAAGGGGATGTTTTGTATTTGAATAATATGCTGATATCACATGGAAGAAATTCGTATGTAGGAGAAAGAGAAATTATCGTATCTATGTATTGATAATTAAATAATCAATGGTTGTATTTATAGCTATTGAAGGATGTATTATTTATTAAAAACTCCTAAAACTTCTGAAAGAAGAGATAATCCTATTATCTATGTATTTCTGTTTCAAAACTATATATAATTATACCATTTTATTAAATTAATTAGGTCGTATTCATTTATATGTTGCTTAGGATGTTTTGGTAAAGAATAAACCAATATATAATTTCTATATAGCAGTGTTTACTGTGAATATATGCGGCATTATGCTAAAATATACTAAAAAAATAGTGATGCTAAATTAGTTAGTAATAATAGAATTATCTGTCAATATAGTGGTCTTACCAAATTAAAGTATATACCGGAAGGCTTTATAACATAAATTTATTTAGAGGGATTATTACGAAAAATAGGTTAGTTCTTTCCATAAACGAAATACCAAAAATATAAAAAACACCTTTCAAAGGAATTTGTTATTCATTGTTAATATGGTCAACAACAATATTTTTTGTTGATAATACTACTAGAAATACCAAAAAATGAAACTTATTTAATATGCGAGATGCAATAGAAAAAGAAAAAGCTTTTAAATTGATTAATAAAGATGTCTTGCGAACTCCTAAATTGTATAGCACTGGGCATTCTTTTTGTCATCATGGAGAAATATTACAAGGCGTTTTTTATAATGATCATTATAAGGATTATGTATATGGATTGACAACATTCAAATGCAATTTATTTTATTCTAAGGCTAGTTTTATTAAAAATGAAAAATCTAATCAAATAACAATATATCCTAAGGATAAAATTAAAGCAAAAATAGCTGCAGAAAAAATTCTAAACTTTTGTGATTTATCGATTGGAGGTAGTATTGAAATTCAAAGTAATATTATTCCGATGGTTGGCTATGGTTCATCGACTGCAGACGTTCTATCAACTATTAGTGCCATAACGAATATGTTAGAAATTGATTTAAAAGAAGAGAGCATTGCAAAATTAGCAATCTTGTCGGAACATGCTAGTGATAGTTTGATGTTTAAGAAAGAGGTTTTATTTGCCCAAAGAAAAGGGGTGGTTTTAGATACATATAATAATATGTTTCCTGCGTTTATCGCTTTAGGTTTTACCCATGATCCAAATGATAATGGTTTTAATACTTTAAGTATGAAACCATTAAAGTACTCTGTTAACGAACGCATAGAATTTCAAAAATTAAGGAACCTTTTGTCTCATGCTTTTGATAATCAAGATATTTCAATGTTGGGAGAAGTTTCAACCCGATCAGCTTTAATTAATCAAAGGTATTATCCAAAATCAAATTTGGATGCTATAATAAAAATTTGTAGTAAATATGATGCGGTTGGAGTTCAGGTCTCACATTCGGGTAGTCTGGTAGGAATCATATGGAATCCATCCTGTTCACAAATATTTGAAAAGATTGAAATGGTAAAAGAAGAATTAATGAGGTTTAATATTGCTTCCACATGGACATTTAACAATTTTTAATTATGATATATAATGATTTAATAGAACTTATTGAAGTTCCCAAAGTGCTTAAACTATCTGATAATTTATATGCTTTAAAGTTTGACTTGATGAAGTTACTACCAGCACGGTATATTATAGAAAAGGCATTAGAAAATGGTGAACTAACTAAGGATATGACTGTTGTGGAATCGAGTTCAGGTACTTTTGCTTTGGGATTGGCCTTAGTTTGTTCGAAACATAAAATTAAGCTAATAATAATTGGTGATCCTGCAATCGATAAAAAGTTGAAATCCAAATTAGAGATGTTAGGGACTATAGTTGAAATTATTGAACCAATAGAAGGTATTGGGATACAAAAACTACGATTAGATAGACTGTATGAAATTAAAAATGGGTCTAATAATATGTATTGGCCTAATCAGTATGATAATCCTCGTAATTCTGAATCCTATGGTTTGGTGGCTGATCTAATAAAATCTACAATGGGGAAATTAGATTGTTTGATTGGACCAGTCGGTTCAGGAGGTTCCATGTGTGGTATAGGTCGTTATCTAAGAGAATCAAATAAAGATCTTAATATGATTGGTCTTGATACTCATGCAAGTGTTCTATTTGGACAAAATGATGGCCCTAGACCATTTAGAGGGCTTGGAAATAGCGTTTATCCCAAAAATTTGAAGCAACATATGTTTGATGAAATACATTGGATCAATGCAAATCATGCATATTTAGCTTGTAAAGTAATGTATAAAGGAACAGGTATGTTTATGGGAGGGACCAGTGGCGCTTCTTATCTAACCGGGGTACTATGGTCAAAGACTAATAGTGATAAAAAAACACTTATAATATTACCTGATGAGGGGTATAGATATGAAGACACAATTTATAATGACGAATGGTTAAAGTTAAATAATCAATATGCCAATAATCTTCCTAAAGTACCTGTATTGGTAGATGATCCTTTGAATTGTAAAAGAATCGAATGGAATTATATGCATTGGAATAGAAGGGAAATCGAACATGTCCAATTAGAATTAAAAGAAAAGATATGACTTTTGATAAAAATGACGCTTTAGTTTTAATAGAAAGCAATACTTCAGGAACTGGTTATGTATTAGCGTCTATAGCTAATGAAAAAGGGATCAAAGTATTTTTAATAACTGATGGGTTAACGCAATACAGGTTTGATGATTTTGTGACAAAATTGATAACCGATACCTCAAATCTAGATCATATAAGAAGAGAAATAACTAAATTATCTGAATCTTTTATAATAAGAGGTATTACTTCTACCTCTGACTATTATCTAGAGACTGCAACAATGGTAGCTGAAAAATTTAATTGTTCACATCCTTCCTTGGAAACTATAAAACTGTGTCGCAATAAGTTTTTATTCAGAAAAAAATTAGACGAAAATGAATTTATAGTGCCCTCATTTAAAGTAATCAATAATTTAAATGAGCTTTCTGATTTTTTTCAAAAGGATACAATAGTATTTCCTTTAGTGGTAAAGCCAATTACGGGGTCTGGTAGTTTAGACGTGAAATTGTTCTATGACAAAAATCATGTTATTTCTCACGCCAAAAATATATTAAAAAGGGAAACTAATGATAGAAACCAAAAGATAGATAATTCTATTTTGATTGAAGAATATTATATAGGAGAGGAATATTCATTAGAACTTTTCGATGGAAAAATAATTGGAGGTACTAAAAAATATAAAGGAGAATTGCCTTATTTTATTGAAACAGGCCATGATTTTCCGTTCCAATTTGATGAAGAGACTCAAGAACAATTAGATTCATTAATTATGCGATTAGTTAAAATAATGGATTTAAGTTGGGGAGCTTATCACATTGAATTTATTAAAAATGAAAAAGGGATATGTATAATTGAGATAAACCCACGATTAGCTGGAGGCTTTATCCCAGTATTGATCAAGGAGTCTATTGGCATTGACATAATTGAAATCCTATTAAATAAAGTGTTGAATGAAAGGGTGAATTTAACTAGGACAGATAGTCTTTATTCGAGTATTCGTTTTCTTATTCCAAAACAAGAAGGGAAGATGAAAATAAAAATTGAAGACAAGTTATTTAGAAATAATACATCATCGGTTCAGTATAAATTGTATAGACCAGAAGTGAGTAAGTTTACAAGGAATAATAATTTTAAGGATAGAATTGGACATGTTATAACTACAAATATTCACAAGAATAAGGCGATTTCCGATTGTAATGAATTAATGAAAAATGTAATGGCTGAAATTGAATATGAAGAATTAAGTGCTACAGGAAGGCTAAATAAAGGGATTCATAAAAATATACGTAAAATAATATTCGGTGATGTCACTAGTGTTAAAGATATAACAGAATTGCGATTACTTTCTAAAATTAATAGAGCACATTTGTTAATGTTAATAGAAGAAGGTATTTTATCAAGTGAAGTAGGAGTTCAATTGTTACATCATATTGTGGAATTTGAGAAACAAGAATTTCTACCGCTCTTGAATTGCGAAGCGCCTAGAGGGCTTTACATGCAATATGAAAAGTATTTTATTGATAAACTGGGTATGGATGTGGCGGGTTCAATGCATATTGGACGATCTCGAAATGATTTAAACGCGACGCAAGCAAAAATAGAATCCAGAGAGTATACAGCTGAAATTTTAAAAGAGTTAATTGATTTTGGCATTGAATTAAGAGCTGTGTCAAAAAAGCATATTACTACTGTTATGCCAGCCTATACGCATTATCAGCCTGCTGTTCCAATTACGTACGGATTTTATTTGCAAGGAGTATTATTTTCATTAGTTGATAAAATTGATTCTTTTTTTAATATTCTTAAATCTTTAGAAGAATGTCCTTTAGGTAGTTGTTCTGTAGGAGGTACATCCATTCCAATTAATATGAATACTACGGCAAAATGTTTAGGATTTCAAAAGTCTGTTAGTAATGCAATTTATGCTGTAGCTACCAGAGATTTTTGGCTGGAATTATTAAGTGCTATATCTTCTACCAGTGTATTAATTAGTAGGATTTCTGCTGATTATTTATTATGGAATACTCAGGAATTTAACTTTTTTAACCTTACTGATAATATTACTGGCTCAAGTTCTATTATGCCAAATAAAAGAAATCCATTTATATTAGAAAATATTCAAGGTAAAATGGGAGTAATTTCTGCCTCTTTTTTAGGAGCTATAACAGCAATGCAAAAAACACCATTTACAAATTCTATAGCTGTTGGTACGGAATCCAAAATGTTTTTGACTAAAACGATTGAGGAATTCATAAACTCCATTAAATTGCTTAAGATATTTATTCTTAACTCAAGCCCAAATGATCAAATAATGAAAGACAAAGCCTCGTCTTCTTATACAATGGCAACAGAGTATGCCAATAAACTGTATACAGAATATAACATCCCTTTTAGAGATGCTCATTATACTATTGGCAAAGCCATACGTGAATCGGTTCAAAAAAACACTTTTTTGGAACATTCAGATCTTTTGAAAGCTTTTCAGCTGGAGAGTGATTTGGATCAAATTGTAAAAGATTCAAAATATGGCGGAGGTCCTGCAGAGGAAAATTTAATCAAAGAGAATAAAAATTTAAAAAAGAAATTTGATAAACGGTTGAAAAGACTTTCTAAATACCGAATGACATGGAATAATGCCGATGAATTATTGAATGAAAAGACTCAAGAATTACTCGACTTGTCTGGAAAAGTTAGTTAATTGAAATTCCCAGGAGCACTTGATGTTTTTGATGACATGTCATAATTACAGGCATTACCTAATGGACAATATATATGAAACCTTACACAATATCTATCAGTATTTCTGAAAATTAACATTGGTGAATCTTCTATTCAAAAGAGACTAATATTAGATTATTTAATCGGAACTTAATGTCGCACTGTATAATTAATCGTCCACTCTGATTTTTAGGATATAATAAAAAACATAATAATTAATAATATATTTTAACACTTTCAATAATGAGAAAAGATAATAATTTAAAAAAAAATAAGATAATACCATATGTTATACTGGGTGCTGGACCAGGTGGTCTGCAATTAGCATATTATTTTGAACAGAATAATATTGATTATTTAATCCTTGAGAAAAGTGATAACGCAGGTAATACATTTGAATACTTTCCAAGACATAGGAAATTGATTTCGATTAATAAAATTCATACTGGTTTTGATAATGAAGAAATTAATATGAGATATGACTGGAACTCATTACTGAGCGAGGAAATGAATCCATTATTCAAAACGTATTCTGATGATTATTTTCCAAATGCAGATAAAATTGTTCAATATTTTCAGGATTATGCCAATTTGTACAATTTGAAAATTAGCTATAATTCAGAAGTGATTAACATTAAAAAAATAAATGTTTTTAGTTTAGAAACAAAATCAGGCCAGACATACCTTGCTGAAAAAGTTATAATAGCTACTGGATTATTTAAACCTTATTTACCAAATATTAGAGGTATAAAAACATGTGATACTTACGTCAATTGCTCAGTAGACCCAAAGGATTTTATTAACAAAAGAGTTTTAATAATTGGGAAAGGAAATTCAGGGTTTGAAACAGCAGATAATATAATTGCAACTGCAAGTAAAATACATATATGTAGTCCGAATTCTGTAAAATTAGCATGGAAATCTCATTTTGTCGGTAATTTAAGAGCCGTTAATAATAATTTATTGGATACTTATCAACTAAAATCTCAAAATGGTGTTATTGATGCTGAAATTTCAGAAATAATTTTAAAAGAAGATGGATATCATGTTAGTTTTCATTATAGTCATGCAAATGATGAAATTGAAGAATTGATTTATGATAATGTTATATTATGTGCTGGATTTCAGTTTGATACGTCTTTTTTTGATAAAAGTACTTTGCCAGATTTGGCTATTGATGATAGGTTACCAAAACAAAAATCAAATTGGGAATCGACCAATGTAGAAAATTTGTTTTTTGCAGGTACTTTAACACAAATGAGGGACTATAAAAAATCTACCTCAGGATTTATTCATGGCTTTAGATATAATAGCCGTTGTTTATTTCATATGCTACAAAAGTTAGATCGAAACATAGATTGGCCACATGAAGTACTCGAACGATCTCCGGAAATTATTTCTGGTGCAATAATCAAGGATGTGAATGAATCATCTACTTTATGGCAACAATTTGGTTTTTTAGGAGATTTGATGGTCATAAATCAGAATGAAGTACTATTTGTTAAAAATATTCCTGTTGATTATGCAAAAGAAGTCTATTGTCAGAGTTTTAATCATTACTTTATTATAACTTTGGAATATGGAAATGAAATATTTGAAATGGCACCAGATATATTCAGTTTAGAAAGAGTACATAGAAATGATATAGAAAATGCTGATAAAAGTTCAGGGCTCCACCCAATATTAAGAGAATTTAAAGATGGCAAACTAGTAAATACGCATCATCTTATTGAAGATTTCGAAAATAAATGGGATGAGCATGATATTTACTTTATACCTTTATTAAAATTTTTAAGAAAAAGTTTAAATCGGTCTTAGGTTTTAGTTCCTATTTCGATTTTTTGATTATACTAAATTATTGAATGGATTGTTATGAGTTTTTGGGTTTAATAAATATGTTAAAAGAATAATACTAAAATTATATTGTTTAAGCCTAAACTTACTTATCTAAAAAAAAGTATTATTACTAAATTATATATGAAGTTTATTGGACAATTATTTTTACTTCATTTTGCAGGTGGGAATAAATATTCATTTGATTTCTTAACGAAGGAAATCCGAAAAAGAACTAGTGAAATTGAGCTTATTCCATTAGAGTTACCTGGAAGAGGAGCTCGATTCAACGAGGAACTACTACTCGATAAGATTAAAGCTATTGATTTTTATGTAAATCAAATTAAAAAAGAAAGAACAAATATTCCTTATCTTGTTTATGGACATAGTATGGGAGCCACTTTAGGGCTTTCTGTAATAAGAAGGATGGAAAATTATAATGACCCTCCATTACAATTTATTGCAACAGGAAATGCAGGTCCAGGAGTTATAGATAAACTTGATGAAAACTTTGGCAAAAAAAAGTATCTTTTGAATGATAAAGATTTAAAAAATGAATTAAGAAGATTAGGAGGCGTTCCAGAAGAAATTTTACATGATGATGAATTGTTTGTTTTTTTTTCAGAAATAATTCGTGCTGATTTCCAGTTACTTGAGGAGAAGGAAAATTATGAAATAGGTATGTCTATTAATACCTCTATAAATGTTTTTATGGGGGATGAAGAGAGAACATCAAATCAAATAGATAATTGGAGGAATTATACTAAATCTCATTTTGAAAAACAAATATTATCTGGGAATCATTTTTTTATTTATAATCATACCAAAGAAATAGTAGATGCTATTTTAGAAAGATTTAGTTGTAAAGAATTAAAATAAATTAACTACGTTAATTTTTTTTTTTAACTAAAAATTAAAATTAAATGAAAAAAATAAGTCATGAATACCTCATTATAGGAGCCAATCCTTCTGGTTTACAATTAGGACATTTTTTCGAAAATAATGATATGGATTATTGTATATTAGAAAAAGATGATTGTTTAGGCAGTTTTTTTTTAAAATACCCTCGATACAAAGATCTTAATTTGATTAACAACGACCATAGAAACTATGAGAATAATGAACTTTCTTTGAGGTGGGATTTGAATTCCCCTTTTTGTGACAACCCTGATTTACTTTTTAAAAATCATTCAAAGGAACATTTTCCAAATTCTAATGATTTCGTAAAATACTTAAAAGGTTTTGCAGAATATTATAAATTAAATATCTCTTACAACTCAAGTATTCAAAATATTAAAAAAGATCAAAATGAGATCTTCACTATTACATGTGGTGATATAGTTTATAAATGTGAATATTTAATTGTTGCTTCTGGTATACCAAAACAGATTATACCAAAAATTGAAGGAATAGAAGGATGAAAATATAATTGCTATGTCTGTTTTTTGTTGTAAGTCGATATTTGATAAGTGCGGTAAATTTTTGGAATATTAGGTAATAATTAATAGTATAAAAGGATAATATTAAAAAATGAACCTTATTATGTTTAAAATAATTATTAAGTGAATAATTAGGATTTGCTATACTATTAATGGTAACTAGAGTTTTTGATATTGATATCAAATAACAAGTGAAATTGTTGAACTAATAATTTAGTCTTGAATTTTTTTGAAAGGGCTGTTGGAAAAGGTAAAAAGACAAGAATATTGGTGAAATATTAAGAAAAAATAATTTTAAAAGAATTAAGATAAGTATACTATGGGAATGGATAAGAAAATTCAAAAAAAACCTTGGATTAAAAAAAATTTAATATACGTGATTTTAAGTATGTTGCTGTTAATATTTATCTTTTATAACCTAATCAATTATGATGATAGTTCTACATTACATGTAGCTAAGGATAAAATTTCAATAGTTACTGTAAAGAATGAGGTATTTAAAGATTATATAGCTGTTACAGGAACTGTTGAACCTATTCAAACCATTTATTTGGATGCTACCGAAGGAGGGAGAGTAGAGCGTATATTTATAGAAGAAGGTACTAAAGTTAAAAAAGGAGATGCCATTTTGGCATTAAGTAATGATAAATTAGTATTAGAAATTTCTAATAATGAAGCTCAGGTAGAACGAGCTATTAACGATTTAGAACAAACTAGAATAAATTTACAAAACCAAAATATCAGTAACAAAAATAGATTGAATGCATTGTATTATGATTTAATTCAATTTAAACGAGATTATAAGAATAATGAAGAGTTATTCAAAGGAGGTTATATTTCCGAAGAAGAGCTTGCTGTTTCCAGAGAAAACTATGAAAGAAATTCTAAGGAGTACAAACTATTAAAAGAAAAAACGATTCAGGATTCTATTTTTAGATTGCATCGAATTTCATCTTCCAGAAAATCTATAAATAGAATGCATAAAAATTTAGATTTAACAAGAAAACGTTTAGAAAAGTTAACTCTAAAATCCCCGATAAATGGTGAATTAGCAAGTCTAAATCCTAAAATAGGCGAAGTTATTAATTATGGAATACGAATAGGTACCATAAACATATTAGATTCTTATAAATTAAAAGTCGACGTAGACGAATTTTATATTTCTAGAGTTTATAAAGGATTTAAAGGGAATTGTGATTTTTCTGGAAAGTTGTTTTTAGCAAAAATATCAAAAATTTATCCAGAAGTAATAGAAGGCAAATTTGCTGTAGATATGACCTTTGAAGAAGAAAGACCAAGTGACCTTAGAATAGGACAGACAACACGTATAGGTTTAGAATTAGGTGAATCAAAAGAAGCTTTGTTAATTCCTAAAGGAGGATTTTATCAAAGTACAGGCGGTCAGTGGGTATATGTTATTGATACATCGGGAACACAGGCGGTCAAAAGAAATATAAGCATAGGAAGACGAAATCCAAAATATTATGAAGTATTAGGGGGATTGAATAAAGGAGAACAAGTAATCACATCAAGTTATGATAGCTTTGGAGATATGGATAAGATTATATTAAAATAATAATAATTGAATACAAATTTCAATCACCTACCTATTTAAACCTAAAAGATGATATTATATTTCATAAAAAAAAAAACGGCCTTACTTTGTTTTTTATTTACACTTTTATTTTATAAGCTATCTATTTCTCAAGATAAAATTTTTACGTATGACGACATTGTAGATCTAGCCGTTGATCAAAATATTGAAATAAAGCAAGAAAGGAATAAGCTTAAGATAAATAAGGCTGTTAAAAATCATGGTATTGCGAATTTATTCCCAACTTTAAATTTAAATGGAAATGCATCTAAAATTGAGGGACTCCAATGGTCTGATCAGGATGCAAGATTGTTAAATACAACGATTTCTAGCGTCAATTATAATATTAATTCTGAAATTACTATTTTTAATGGATTTAAAAATTTAAGTCAATTAAAACAGAATAAACATTTACTAATTGCTCAAAAAGAGCAAATTAATCAAAGTATCCAAGATATTATTTTAGAAACTTCACAACAATACATACAAATACTTTTAGATAAAGAAATGCTAAAATTAGCAAAGTCAAATTTGGAAGTACAAAAACAAATTTATGAGCAAATTAAACTGTCTGTTCGTCTAGGTAAGAGAGCTTCAATTGATTTGTTATCACAAGAAGCATTTTATAAACAAAGTGAGACGAACTTAATTGAAATGCGCAATAAACTTCAATTGGATAAGGGACAACTATTGAAATCTTTATTATTGGAGTTAGACGAAGAGTATGATATAGTATCCTTATCTTGGGATGTAGATACAGTCATGAATATGTCACATGATTTTGATCTGATGTTAAAAGAGGCACTTAGCAATCGCTCAGATTTAAAAAAAGTAAATGCAGAAAAAGTAGCCGCTTTTTCTCAGATTAGGATATCAAAATCAGGAAACCTTCCTTCCTTATCATTATTTTATAGTTATGGTTCAAACTATGGTTCAAACAGAACAAGGGTCGACCCTATAGATAATATTTCTAGAGAGATACCTTTAACTGATCAATTATTTAAGGAAAATAATTACAATCGATATGGTGCTAGTCTTCGGATTCCCGTTTTTAATGGGCTTCGTAATAAAATCGATATAGTGCGTTCTAAAGTCTTGTATGAAAATTTAAGTTTGTCACATTTGAATCTTGAAAGAAGTGTTTTTATCGATTTACAAAATGCTTTTCAAAATTTTAATTTATTTAAGGAAAATTACATAACAAATGTTGCGAGCGTAGAAGCTTCTCAAAAATCTTTTGAAAAACAACAAGAACTATTTCGATTAGGAAAAGGGAGTTTATTAAACTTCAATATTGAGACACAAAGAAACCTTCAGACACATTCTCAACATATTCAGGCGTTATATACTTTGTTATTTCAAAAAATTGTTATTGATTATCACCTTGGGAAGATAAAATAAAATATTTTTAAAAGAAGTCGTTATAATTTTGAGTAATGAGCACTTTATCTACACTCATTTTTTTAATAATAAAATAGCTTCATTTTTATAAATAATGAAAAAAATATTAATTATTAGTTCATCTCCATTCATTAGTGGTGCCGAAATAAGTTTGACGCAATTACTTGAAAAAATAGATACTAAGTGTCAATTAATGCTAATAACAGGTAATGTTGATTATTTTAATAGTATCAAAGTAGTTGACTTAGTAAAAGTTGACTCGATTATAGATAAAATATTATGGTTACAGTTTTTAAGCCAATCACTTGTGATTAACTACAAATGTTTTTATAAGGTAGGAAGATTTAAGCCAGACTTTATTTATTTTAATACAACAAATTCCTTTTTAAATTTTTTTTGGATAGGAATTCTATTTTTTAAAGCAAAAAAAATATGGCATGTTAGAGATGTTTTAAAAAGGAAAGGGGTTATAAAAATACTTAGTTTTTTTGCAAATGTAGTAGTTTGCAATTCAATATTTATATGCAATCAATTTAAATTGACTTCAAAAAAAAGAGTAGTTTACGGAGGAATTGATGTTGATATATACAAACCGCAAAAAGGTATTAGCCAAGGAACAAGAAAGAAGCTAACTAAAATCAAAACGGTAGCTTGTATAGCGCAATTAACACCTTGGAAAAATCAAATTGATTTTATTAAGGCAGCTCAAATTATTCATAAAAAGAATTCTGATATTAAATTTCTTTTAATAGGAGATATTTTAAACCCAAAAGATACTATTTACAAAAAATTATTGATAGAAGAGATTAAAAATCACAATTTAAATGGAATTATTGAACTTACTGGCTTTCAGAAAAATATTGTTGAGGGTCTTTCTGAGATAGATGTCTTAATACATCCAGCAATAGAAGAACCATTCGGACGAGTTTTGATAGAAGCCATGTCCATGGAGGTACCTATTGTTGCGTATAAATCTGGAGGCCCTCAAGAGATTATAGTTAATAAGGAAACGGGGTACTTAGTAACTCCATATGATTATGAATTATTAGCAACTCAGGCAGTGAAACTATTAGAGAATGATGATTTAAGATTAAAGCTTGGTCAAGAAGGTAGAAAAAGAGTTGCAAAAAAATTTTCTATTGAAAGCTATGTAGATGGTATGGGAAAATTATTTAAGGTGATTTAAAAAACGATTGTGAAAAAAATTATTTTAAATGGATTGCAATTAGAGAAACAAAACTCAGGAGTTCAATATTATACAGAATATTTGTTTAAAGCGTTGAGTCAAATAAAATCATCAGACTTTGAAATCGATATTTTAGATAGTAATACGGTTAAAATAAAAGGAGAAAGCAGTTTAAAAAGAGTTATGTATGAAGTCTTTTTATTAAAATCCTATGTCAAAAAAAAACATATTGATTTATACCACTCTCCACATTATATAGTACCCAATATATTTAAGATACCAACAGTTGTTACTATTCATGACCTCATAACTTTAGATTTTCCTGAGCTATGTAAAAATCAATCTGTATTTTATTTTAGACTTTTTTTTAAAAGAACAATCCACAATTCAAGAGCGATAATTACAGTATCCAATACTGTTAAGAAAGATATTTTAAGACATTTTGATGTTGATGAACATAAAATTAAAGTCATATACCCTGGTATCGATTCCATTTTCAAAAAAACAATCGATTTTGATGTAACAAAAAAGTACAGTTTACCTGAAAAATATATCCTTTTTGTTGGGAATATTGAAGGAAAAAAGAATTTAACACGTTTGTTATTGGCATATAAAGAACTCATCAATCAAAAGAAGATAGACCATAAATTGGTGTTAGTCGGTAAAGATGGATGGAAAAATAAATCGGTATATAAGACTATTACAAAACAGAATTTAAAAGAACATATTTTATTTACAGGATATGTTCCTAAAAAAGATTTACCTGCTATTTACTCTATGGCAGATTTATTTGTTTTTCCTTCGATTTATGAAGGGTTTGGAATTCCTCCTTTAGAAGCCATGGCTTGTGGAACACCAGTAATAGTTTCAAATCAAGGAGCATCTCCAGAGGTTTGTAGAGATGCATGTTTGCAAGTCAATCCATACGATATCCACGGAATGGCAAAGGGTATAGAAATACTGCTTAACAATAAAGAACTCAGAAAAAACAAAATTAATTTAGGTCTCGAAAGAGTAAAACAATTTAATTGGCAAACAACAGCAAAGGAAACATTAAAAGTATATGAAGAAGCAATTAGTATCTAGTTTTTTTAAAAATGACATACTAAAGTCTTCTTTCTGGCTTTTAGTTATCACACTTATTGTTAAGGTGCTAGGATATATAGAGAAATTAGTTCTAGCTAATTATTATGGTACAGGCTATGAAGTTGATGTATATACAGTTGTTATAACAATAATCTTAAGTTTTTTCTTTTTTTTTAGAGAAGTTATTGAACCAGGTTTTTTACGAGTCTTTTTGGATGCAAAGCAAAAAGAGAAAGATGATAAACAATCTTGGAGTATTTTTAATTTAGGAATCCGAATTATTTTAGGAATTACAATTATAATAACCATATTAGGGTTTTTTTTTTCGGGTAGTTTTATAACCATTTTTGCTCCAGGCTTTAGTGGTGATAAATATAATTTAGGTAGAGAATTGATTAGGATAACTATACCTGCAACAATTTTTTTAGCATTATCTACATTAACAAGTATCATATTAAACGCACAAAAAAAGTTTCTTTTACCTGCCTCAGGTGAAATCGTATTCAAGGGAACAATTGTTTTATCAATGGTACTTTTATTTGGTACTTATGGAATCTATGGAGTTACTGTAGGAGTCGTTTTAGGCGCAATAGGACGTTTAGTAGTACATCTTAGCAAATTATACACTAAAATTAGTGTAAAAAAAATTAGTGTTAAACCTGTATATAAAAAAAACATATGGAAGCTGACTTGGCCTTTGCTATTGGGGGTTGGGTTTTCTCAAATAAGTACATTTATAGATAACGGATTTGCTTCTTATTTACAAGAAGGAGCAATATCAGCTCTTAGTTACTCAAAAAAAGTTGTTGAATTGCCAATTGTTATGTTTCCTTATGTATTGAGCATTGTTGCATTTCCTTATTTTTCTCAATTAGCAACAGAAAAAAGTAATGATAAATTACAGCGTTTATTTACAAATTGTTTAAAATGGATTTTAATAACATTTATTCCGATAACTATTTTCTTTTTATTATATGGATATTTTATAATTGAAATAATATTTCAGCGAGGAGCTTTTGATATCAATTCGACCCAATTAACAGTAAAGCCCTTTATAATCTATTCAATAGGTTTGGTGTTTTTTGCATTAGAAACTATTTTGGTTATCTTTTATTATGCAAATTCAGATACAAAAACACCTATTTTTGTTGGGATAGGATGTGTAGTTCTAAATATTTTACTAACATGGATTTTATTAGATAGTTTTGGATATATAGCAATCGCTCTTGCTTTTGTAATTCAAAAAATAGTTAAGAATTCAATTTTATTATTTCTTTTAAGAAATAAAATTAATTACAATATAAAAGATTTAGTACTACCCTTTTTTAAATTGATAGGAGCTACTGTTGTATTCGGATCTTTTATTCTTATAGGGAAAATCCTTTTTCTAGAAAAATTTAATTATAGTGTTATTTCTAAAATCGGGTTTATTGGATTAAATTTTGGTATTGCAGTAATTTGTTTTGTCATTTTCTTAGTAATGACAAATGTCATTAATTTTAAAGATAAGTTACGATAATGTGACTTAAAAAGATAATCAAAGGTTTCTACTTTACATTAAACACGTATACTTTTAAACATCTTCTTATGATTAAATTTATTAAAAAAGTTATTCTCGGTATTATTATAATTATTTTAATTACCGAGTTGGTTTTTAGACTTCTTTATTCAGATAAATTAGTAAAATGGACACAATCACCTTATCATTCCGATCCTTTAATAGGTTCTAGATATAAACCAAATTCGGAAGGTTTTAAAACTCGACCTGTATTTAAGAATAAATATAAAATAAATGGGCAAGGATTCAATTGGGATGAGTTTTCTTTAAAAAAGGATAAAGATATTTTAGAATTATAATTTTAGGAAGTTCAGACGATACTGGTATGGATACTGATGGACCAAGTTGTTATCCGAGACTTCTTCAAAAGTATTTTAAGGACAATAAAGATAAGGTCGAAATATTGAATTTTGCTATTGATGGTCGATTTCGTGAGTATAAAGATTTACAGCTCATAAAAAAAGAATGTATAACATATAATCCAGATTTGGTTCTTATGAAGCAACGCTTTCCTATTTCTGATGACTTACGCTATAGAGAATCGTATAAAGGATATGCTATTAATTATTTTGATATTAATTCTTCATTAGAAGAAACCAAACAGTTTATAGATGAGAATTATGAAAGGCTGACATTATTTACATTTTTTTATGACGTATCTTTTATATACAGATATTTATGTAAATATGTTATAGAAAACGAAAAAGGTTTAGCTGGCTTTATTAGAAAATATTTTATAAAGGATACTAAATTTATTATAGGGTATGCTCGTAAAAATATTTCTGCTATTGGAGAAAAAAAGGGAGCTTTTAAAAAAGAATTTTCAATAGAAGAATCTTTAAAAATGTATAAGGAGGTAAAGGTATTATTAGATAAAAATGATACTAAATATATTTTATTCAATACGTACTCTAACTCAGCCATTAAGGATGTCAATTTTTTGTTTAAAATTAAAGAGATAGATTATTTAAATTTAAATATTCCATTTGACAGATCTTATTCTTTTGGTAAATATGATGCACATTCAAGTCAAAAAGGACATAAAATAATAGGAGAGAAGTTTTATGAAAAATTAATAAAACAAAGAATTATTCTTTCAAGGTTTCTTTCGAAACAAACTCAAGATAAAATGTTGTTTTCTAAAGAAAAGAATGATTTTCAAAGTTCAATTTCGTTATCTCAATTAAATTTAAAAAGCTTTAAGGATGATTTTAAGTTAGACCAACTAACTAATTATAAGAATAAAATAAAACCAAGAGTTTTACTCTTCTGGAATGAAACTTCTGCAGAAAGTTTTTATAAGTATTTTAATGAGTTTTCAGAAATATCAGGTAACAGGATTGAATTAAGTGTTATAAAATATGACTCATCTATTTTATTAAAAGACTTTATACGAAAATTAGATAAAGAAGTAGTAAGATTCAAACCTAATATTATAATTTCTGAAGTTCCCAAAGAAATGCTATCAAAATCTTTTACAAACTTTCTAAATCTATCTATTGAATATAATAAACATATTAAGGATAAAAATGGAGAGCTTGTATTTTTTGATAGTGGGATTTCTAATTCTAGAAATATTTTTGAGTATATCATGACTGAACATGATATAAGTTTACTTAATCTAAATAATGTAATAGCGAAATGGGAAGTACGAGAGCGAGGAGAAGATTGGAAAAAAAAGATGTTAGCTAAATTGAGTGCGGAAATTTTATTTAAAACTATATGCTCAGATCTTTTACCGAAACCATCTTTAAACCCTGAATATAATGTAGCATTAAATAAAAAAGTAGTAGTTTCAAGTAGCTTGAGAAAACATGGTTGGCATGAAAAAAATATTGTTAATGGGAGCGTATATCACATAGCAACATCTAGAGGGTGGGTAAGCAGAGATCAGGATACCAAAGAAAAGACAAATAAATGGGTTCTTATTGATCTAGATACTTTTCACAAAATTAATAAAATAATTCTTTATCCTAGAAATGATGAAGGTTTGGAAGGAAAAGGGTTTCCAAAAGATTTTACTATTAATATTTCTAAAGATTCTATTCGTTGGAAAAAAATAGTTGATAAAAAAGATTATCCAAACCCTAAAAAAGGAGAGCCGCAAATTTTTTTATTCGAAGATGAATTAATAAGGTATGTAAAAATAAAAGGAACTAAAATTTCTGAATATTCAGTAGGGAAAAATAAAAAAGATAAGATAGATGAAATGTCTCTTACGGAGGTAGAGGTTTATGGAATAAAGGAAAAAAATGACAATATAATTGAATGGTAAAAAATATGAATGAATTTCAGAAGATGGTGTATCTTTTAAAGAAGTATATTTGATGTCAATTCTATATTATTATAGCAATTTAGTTTTCTAACTTCATTTTAATTATCTATAATTTTCCTTTTTTAGTATTTTTTATTAAAATATTTAGATCAATACTTTATAGATGGCAAAAAATCTCATTAAAACTTTTCGAGATTATAGTATATCAACTTAGTTTTTGTCAAAATTCAAGAAAAACCAAAAACTACATTTCCATGCACATTTTTCTTTTTTTACTGTAGATTTTTCCTTTGTTAGTTAAAATAAACAAAGGAAATACAGCATTAAGATGTATGCGCATGATATTTATACTAATAAGTTGAAACTAAAACTTATTTTAATTTCTTGAAAGCAATATAATAAGTAGCACTTAAACAATCAAGGGAAGCAAAAAGAGTATAAACAGATTCATTCGAATCAATTGAGGCTATTTTAATAATTCAGATACCTCGACAGCTTGCTGCGGGGTTATCCATTGACTTTATAGAAAAACATTTTTTTGAAAATTATGGATAGAATATTCTAACCAAAATAATATAAAATATGAAAAAAATTAAGATTGGAATTTTAATTATCTTGTCTATTATCTTTTTAACAGAAATAGGATTGAGATTATTTGCTAAAAAAAAACTCACAAAATGGACTCAACCATCTTATCAAACTGATTCAATAATTGGATGGAGGTATGAACCAAACTCGGAAGGAATTAAAATAAGGCAGGTATTTCAGAATCAATATAAGATTAACAGTCAAGGATTTAACTGGGATGAATTTTTAATTGAAAAGGGACAAGGAGTTTTTAGAATTGCAATTATTGGTAGTTCCGATGATGCAGGAATGGATACTGATGGGCCAGATTGTTATCCTAGACTTCTCCAAAAATATTTCAAAGAAAATAAAGATAAAGTAGAAATACTAAATTTTGCCATTGATGGTAAACATCGTGGGTATAAAGATTTACAGTTAATAGAAAAAGAATGTATAAACTATAATCCTGATTTAATTCTTATGAGAGTGCGTTTTCCAATTGTTAATAAGATTCTATATAGGACCTCTTATAAAGGCTATTCGATTGGTTATGGAGATATAAATGCTTCGTTGGAAATTACAAAAAAATATATAGATGAAAATTTTTTGGATCAATCTATATTTACCTTTTTTTTCGATAATTCATATATATATAGATATATATGTAAATATACAATAGAAAACGAAAAAGGTTCAGAAACTTTTATAAGAAGTTATTTAATAAAGGATTTACGTCTTGTTAATGGATATGCTCGAAATAGTATTGGACATTTAGATAATAAAAAAAAGACAATTAAATATTTTACTAAAGAAGAATCAATCAATATGTATAAGGAGACAAATGAGTTATTAGAAAAAAAGAATATTAGTTTTGTTTTATTTAACACATATTCTGACTTCTCTTTAAATCATGTTAATGGCTTATTGGCGAAAAATGAAATTAGTTATTTAGATCTAAATATTCCCTTCATAAGTTCTTATTCTTTTGGTAAAATTGATGGACATTCTTCCCAAGAAGGCCATGAAGTTATGGCTAAATCATTCTATGAAAAATTTTATACAAAAGATATTGTTCCGAAAAAATATTTTTCTGATAAAACTAAATTATTAATGCAGGATGTTGAAAAACAAAATTAAATTAAAGAATAAGAAAACCAGTTTATAAATTGGGTGAAGTTTAAATGAGTTGTAAGCTTACAGAAGAAATAACTCCCCATATATAAAAAAGAAAAGAGAAATGAAAACATTACAGAATCTGAACTAAATAATTAATAAACTTAAGTTTTTAAAATTGAAAAAAATTGTTTATATCATCGAGAAATTTCCGTCTCCAACAGAATACTTTATTCTAAATGAAATTCTACAATTTGAAGGAAGAGGTATTGAATCAAATATATTGGTATTAAAAAAACAAAAAGAGTTTTTAGGGATTATTGAGTTAGGAGATTTAAAATCAACAATTTTCTATTTACCTAAAATATATTTCTATTTTCCTTTTTTTATTTTTTTTAAGCAACCAATTCTTTTTATAAAATCATTAGATTTTTTAAGTAGTGATATTAAAAAGAAACCACTTAAGACCTTTCGTGATTATTGTATTTCAATCTATTTTTCATCAAAATTAAAAAAAAATAAAAAAATACACTTTCATGCACATTTTGCTTTTTTAGCTGTAGATATTGCATCAATTTTGGCCAATATAAATAAAACAAAATATAGTGTTTCGATGCATGCACAGGATATTTATACTAATGAGTCGAAATTAGGACAAGTAATTTCAGAATGTAGTTTTTTAGTTACCTGTACTCAATACAATAAGCAGTATTTAAATAATCTCACAAGTTATCGGTATGAAAATAAGATTCATATTATATATCATGGAATTGATATATCGAACTGGATATATGAAAAATGTAATTTTTTGAATAGTTCTCAAATTAAAATAGCTTGTATTGCTAGGCTAGTAGAAAAAAAAGGTTTGATCTATTTATTAGAGGCAATATCTAAATTGGTTAGACAAGGACATAATATTAAATGCACTATTGTGGGAGAAGGTTATTTAAAAGAAAAATTTATAGAGTATATAAACGAGAATGATTTAGAAAAGAGTGTCAACTTATTAAATTTTCAGTCACAAGATAAAGTGAAAGATATTCTATTAGAATCAGATATGTTTATTCTTCCAAGTATAATTGCCAAAAATGGAGACCGAGATGGATTACCTAACGTAATTGTAGAAGCAATGGTTTTGGGAGTACCAGTTATTTCAACGGAAATTTCAGCTATTCCAGAAATGATAGAAAACAGGTATTCAGGATTGTTGGTGAAAGACAAAGATGCAAATGCCATTGTAAATGCAGTTAAGGAATTGATTAATGATAAAAACTTATATGGATCAATTTCTGAAAATGCAAAAAAGAAGGTGAAGTCTGAATTGGAAATTCAACATTGTACAAATAGTCTTATAAAAATTTTTCAAAATAACTTGTAATAATGTTAGATGTATAAGAAGATTAAAGTTTTATATGGTATAGAATCTACTGGCGGAGGAGCTTTAAAACATTTAGTATATCTAACTACAAAATTAAATAAAGAAATATTCGAAATTACAGTTATTTATTCTGATGCTAGAAATGAATATATTCAGATTCAATTTAAAGAGATGAAAAATAGAGGTGTAAACCTAATTCATCATCAAATGTCTAGAAAAATTCATCTTTTAAAAGATTTAAGATCATTATTCTATTTAATAAGATTTATAGATAAAACAAAGTTTGATATTGTACATGCGCACAGTTCAAAGGCAGGTTCTTTATTTCGAGTTGCATCTTATTTAAATGGAATAGAGAAAATATTTTATACACCACATTGTTTTTATTTTCAAGGGACCAGAGGGTTTAAAAAACGTGTATTCTCTTTTTTTGAAAAGATGCTATCCAAAATAACAACTAAAATAATAGTATCTCAAAGTGAATATAAGATAGCTATTAATAATAGAATCACTAATGATTCTAAACTTGAGGTTATAAATAACGCAATTTACTTTGAAGAGTATAAAAGAAATAAACACATTCATCAAACATTGATGAAATATAAAATAAAGAAGGAAAACTTTATTGTTGGAGCTATTGGACGATTGTCGCTTCAAAAAGATTGGGAAACATATATTTATGTGGCTAATGAGGTTTTAAAAAGATACCCAAAGGTAGTTTTTTTGATAGTAGGAAATGGAGAACAAGAAAAAGAACTTCGAAAACTTATTCTTGAATTTGGTTTAGAAACTAAAATAATATTGACAGGTTATATTGCAGATATTCATAATATATATGGTATCATGGATATTTTTGTAAGTACTTCTTTATGGGAAGGGCTTCCTTATGTATTTTTAGAAGCAATGCATTATAAAAAAGCTATTGTAGCAACAAATTCTACAAATCAAGATATAATATTAACCAAAGACAATGCCTTCTTATGCCCAATTAAAGATTATAAATATATTTCAAATAAAATAATTAATTTGATAGAGAATAAGCAATTGTCCAAAAGAATGGGAGAGAATGGGAGAGAACTATTAGAAAGGAAATATTCCTTTGAGTTGTTTGTTAAAAAACATGCAAAATTATATAGCAAAAAGTCATTATAGATGAAAGTATTAGTAATAGATCCATTAAGTGAAAATACCATTTGTCGTTTAAAGAAAATAAAATCTATTCAGATTGATTATTTTCCTAATCTCAAAGAATGTGAAATTTTAGAAAGAATAGATCAAACTTCTGTTTTGATAATGAGAACTACTCATGTTTTTACCGAGAAGTGGTTAGAAAAAGCACTTCTACTACAAGCAGTCATAGTAGCTGGAAGTGGTACAGAAAATGTGCCAGTAAAGCTTTTGAAAAATAATGGTATAATTTTCAAAAATATTAAAGAAGCATCTACTATTTCTGTTGCCGAATATGTAGTTTGTTTAATATTGATGGGTTTAAGAAATATTACTGATGCAATTAAATCGATAGAAACTGGAAAGTGGAAAAAAAACGAGTTAATTGGTAATGAGATTAAAAGCAAAACTATTGGGTTAATTGGTTTTGGCAATATAGGCAAAGCTATTGCAAGTTTATTATATAATTTTGATGTAAAAATAATATATACAAATAAATCTGGAAGGATTGAAAATTCCAATTTAGAATATGTTGAATTAGAAGAGTTATCAAAAAGATCAGATATTATTTGTATCCAAGTGCCATTAACAAAAAGCACAAAACATTTTATTAATGATGGTGTTTTTTCAAATATTAAAAGAGGTTGTATTTTAATTAATATGTCAAGATATGAAATTATTGAGATGAGTCAATTAATAAAAAAGTTAAATGAAGGGTTTTTTAAGCATGTGTATATTGATCCTATTGAAAAAAGGCATCTTAAAGATCTTTCAAAATTCAAAAATCTATCAATTAGCTTTTTACCTCATTTAGGAGCTAATACTTATGAAGCTCAAGAAAGAGTAGGAAGAGATTTAATTAAAATAGTGAAAGAATTAATAATAAAGTTTAACTCATTTTCTCAGAATTAGGAGTATAAAATTATATAAATAAGGCATGCTAAAAAAAATAAAAAAAATAATACTAATATCTGTTGTGTTATTTGTAGTAATAGAAATTTTCTTAAGGATATTTTATTCTCAAAAACTAATAATAAGACATTACCCAGATGTATATGAGAATGTTGAAGGGTTTGGGTATAAGTATAAACCAAATTCTAGGGGGATTTATTCAAATGCAGCTTTCAGTTTTGACATGGAAATCAATAATCTTGGCTGGTATGACAAAGAATTTACAAAAATTAACAAAAATAAATTCAGGATAATTTTTGTCGGTTCATCTGATATGAATGGATATGTTAAATTTCTGAAGAAAAAGTTTTTGAATTCAGATATTGAAGTAATTAATTGTTCTATTGACGGGGCTTATAGAGAATTAGAAAGGTTAAAAATTATTAAAGACCTCATTATAGGTTATCAGCCAGATGTTATATTTTTTTCAGGGGATTTACCTTTTAGCTCAAATGTTGTTTATAGGTCTTATTATAAGGGTTTCCAAATTTCTTATAGTGATTTATCTAGATTAGAGAAACTAAAGGTCCATATAGAAAAAAAACATATAGAAGGATCATTAGTGAATATACTATTCAAGAGTTCTTACATGTTTAGATATTTATGTAAATATTATTCTGAGAACGACAATAGTATTACTAAATCTATATCTTTTGTACCTTTATTAAATGATAAAAATAGAATAACAGAACAAGTTGAAAGGATGGTAATAGTAGATAAATTTAAGAATAAACGAACTTTATCATTAAGAGAAACTACAATTGAACTGATAGAAATAAATGAATTTTTAAAAAATAGAGAAATAAATTTTGTGTGTTCAAGTTTAATCTTAGATCAAGACATGTATAGGTTATGTGATTCAATTGGTATAAAATATTTTAGTACAAATAACAAATTTGATAATAAAGACACTTTTGGTAAGGCTGATGGACATCTAACTCCTGAGGCAAATCAGAGATTAGTAGAAGATTACTATAAATTATTGATTGATTCTGATATTATTCCATCTCAATTTAAAACTAGTTTATAATAAAAGAAACTCAACTTTTAAGGGGGGAAATATCCCTAATTTTATAAGAGTACTCTTTAATACATATTTAGCTACAATAACTTAAAGGAAATAAATTTGCTTTATATTAGACTGACTGCACAGAAAATATTCCAATAATTTTTAGAAATATTAAAGAGGTGCCTATTTCTGAATATTCTACACTTGTTTTTTGTTTAGGTATATATGCATAGTTAACCACCTAACTCATTTTGGCCCCGTACTCAATAAAAAAGAATTAGCGTCTCCTATTGGCTAATAGGGAAGGGAGCTCTCCTGTAAACGGAGAGTTTATCCAAAATTTTGTGTTTTTGAAAAATAATTTCAAAATTCATAGGTTAAAAGTTTGTTTATTATAACCTGTTAGGGAAACAAATATACAATTGGTTGTAAATTTGCGTCCATTTAAATCGAGTTTTCTTCCATTTTTTTCTAATTCCTTGAGCAGCTAGATATATGGATTTTAAAGCTGCATCATCATTAGGAAACACTTTTTTGTTACGAGTGTATTTGCGTAAACTAGCATTGAAACTTTCAATGATATTGGTAGTATAAATGAGTTTCCTAATCTCTTTTGGGTAGTTTAAAAAAGCCATTAAATTATCCCAGTTATTTTCCCAAGATTGTACGGCTGATAAATATTTGCCTTCCCAATTTGCTTAAATATTTCGAGAGCTTCTAATGCCAGATGTTCATTATCTGCTCCATAAATACATTTAATATCGGCCATTATTTCTTTGCGGTCTTTATAGCTTACATATTTCAGAGAGTTTCTAATTTGGTGCACAATACATATTTGTCTTATACTGTCTGGAAAAATGGCTTCTACGGCTTTGTCTAGCCCAGAGAGATTATCCGAACATAAAAAGAAGATGTCTTTTACCCCACGTGTACGCAAGTCATCTAAAATAGACATCCAGGCAGATGCTTTTTCGGATTCAACAATGTTCATACTTAAAATATCTTGTTGCCCTTCGGTATTGACTCCTAAAACAATCATACAAGCTTTAGAGACGACTTTGCCTTCGTGGCGTATTTTATAATGAATGGCATCCAATCCAGATTATGGGATAGACATCCTCCAACGGCCTATGCTGCCAAAGTTTAATATCTTCCAATAACTGGTTGGTAATGAGTGACACTTGTGATGTTGAATAGTTGACCCCGTAAGTGTGCTTTATGAAGTCTATGATATCACTATTACTTATGCCTTTGGCGTAAAGCAATTGAATACAGTCCTCTAATTCTTGACTTATGGATTGATGTTTGGGAACAATCACAGGATCGAAACTCGATGCTCTATCTCTAGGGATTTTTATACGCTGTTCGCCATTTTGAGTTTTTAAGGTCTTCTGGGAGAAACCATTGCGCTGGTTATCTGTTAATGTTGGATCTCCTTTTGAATAACCTAAATGAGCGGTCATTTCTGCCTACAATAGTGATTCTATACCTCGCTTAAGTAATTGTTCTTTTACTTGATCAAAGTCTTCTTTGTTTGTGATTTTGCCTATTAAGGCTTCTAATTGTTTTTCTAGTTCTGGATTCATAAAATAAAAATTTATAAGTAAATTTTTTGCCTATGAATTTCAAAATCATTTTTCAACTAAATAAATGACAAAACACAAAATATTTTATTATCCCTAAATGGATTCTATCAGCTTATACTTTTGGCTTCAATACCAACAGCTCTAATAAGGGTTTTAAAATATCCCCCTAAAACTTCTTAGGGGAGATGTCTGATGGCTTCACGCACATAAATATTTATTGAGTTGTCTGATTTAGTTTAAAAAAATTACAAATAAAAAAACAATAATATTAAAGAAGAAGTGCATTTTGAGACACTATCCCGTAAAGTGTGTAAATAAAAATTATCGAGGGTTTGACTTTTTAAAGTTGAACCCTTTTTTCAAATATAGTTAAAAACTGATTTAAAATGATGCCCCAATTCCGAATAGGCATGGACCACTTTTTAGTAGCTTCTCTGAGGGCCAAAAACGTAGATTTCATAAGAGCTTGATCAGTTGGGAATTAGAGTTTGTTTTTGGTATATTTTCTAATCTTACCATTGAGATTTTCAATAAGGTTTGTTGTATAAATGATTTTTCTGATTTCTAAGGGGAACTCGTAAAAAGTTGTTAGTTCTTCCCAATTGTCCCTCCAGCTTTTAATGGCATAAGAGTACTTGGACTCCCATTTTTCAGCAAAATCATTCAAAGCTGCTTTAGCAGCCTCTTTAGTAGGGGCATTATAAATCTCTTTCATATCTTTAGAGAAAGTCTTTTTGTCTTTCCAGACCACATATCTGCTAGCATTTCTAATCTGATGTACCACACAGATTTGTGTAGTGGATTCAGGGAATACATTTTTTATGGTCTGTGTAAATCCATTGAGATTATCTGTAGCGGTAATAAGTAGGTCTTCCACTCCACGAGCTTTTATATCAGTGAGTACACTCATCCAAAAAGCAGCAGATTCATTCTTGCCCAACCATAGACCTAAAACCTCTTTTTTTCCATCCCTACGCAGTCCTACAGCAATATACATAGTCTTGTTAATGACTTTGGAGTTTTCCCTGACCTTGAATACGATACCATCCATCCAAGTAATTAAATACACAGGTTCTAGCGGTCTGTTTTGCCATGCAACAATATCGTTGGTTACTTTATCCGTAATACGTGATATAGTAGATGTAGAAACATCAAAATCGTATACTTCACGTATTTGTTCTTCTATGTCTGAATTGCTCATTCCCTTAGCATAAAGACTGATAATGACATTTTCGATACCATCAACCATGTTGGTGCGCTTGGGTACTAGCATAGGGTTGAAAGAAGCCTCTCTGTCTCTGGGCACTTTTATGTTAGTTTCACCAAGAGAGGTTTTTACCTTTTTTGAAGTATAACCATTGCGGGAATTTGTATTATCTGACGGTTGATGCTTGGTATAATCTAAATGAGCATCTAACTCTCCTTCAAGCATTTTTTCAATGCCACGTTTTTGAATGGATTTTAGAAAGGAGGTAAGTTCTTCTCCTGTCTTGAACTGTTTTAAAAATTCGTCGTTTAATAAATCTTCTTTGTTCATTGTGTATAAAATTTAAAATTAATCAAAAAAATATCGAGGGTTGCAACCCTCGATATTTTTTTAAACTTTACACACTTGGTGAGATACTACCCATTTTGAACAACATCAGATATACTTTCAGGTAAGTATGGTCTTCTTCCTTTGGCTGGTACACATACACCTGTAAAAGTTGCGCTAGTAAATACCTTGTCATTCACAAGTGTTTCTTGCTTGAAATAGAATTTTGTATCACGCTTACTATCACGATACAAATTGCATGTTACTTCCATTTCATCGTCTTTTTTCAATGGGCGTAAAAATTTAATTGTATAACCCGCCAGAACTATATTTATCCCATTTTTATCCTCTTCTTCTATATCAAACCCCATTACGTCTTTAATGAAATTGTGTCTACATTCTTCCATGTAGAACGGGTAATAAAGACCGTCCATAATGCCTTGTACATCAATATGCTCTTGTTTTACTGTGTATCTTTTTTTGTAACCCATTTTAACTTCCTTTTTGCTGTTCTATTTCTTCTGTTTCTTCCGTTTTTTCGTATCCATAATGGTCTAGCAACCAATCTTTTGAATTTTCTAATAAGTTAACCTTATTAATGAGCCCTCTGTTATGATCCGTTACCGATAGTTTATTACTAAAGTTTTTTGTGTCAAGGAATCCTTTGTCATCCCAAACACCAAAACCAGTTAACTCCCATTTTTTTGTATTTACGGCAGATTTAGATAGCGGTGTAAAGATTGCCAAAAGTCCAGATTATGTCTAAAAGACTAAAAGCAATGGGAGTAGAAAAATATAAGGACAATTTTAAAGTTCGTACTCATGAATCAGCTTTAAAAATATCTTATACATGGAAAAAATCAAAAGTTGTATTTGTAAATTCTATGAGTGATTTATTTCATGAAGAAATTCCGTTAGAATTCATTAAAAAAGTTTTTAAAGTAATGAACGATAATCCCCAACACGTTTTTCAAGTATTGACAAAAAGAGCTAAACGACTGTTGGAAGTGCATGAAGAGTTAAAGTGGTCTCATAATATTTGGATGGGTGTTTCAGTTGAAGAAGAAAAAGTAGAAAATAGAATTGATTATTTGAGAAAAACCAATGCTAGAGTTAAATTTCTTTCTTTAGAACCTTTAATTGGGCCTCTACCAAATTTAAAATTAGGTAAAATTGATTGGGTAATTGTTGGTGGGGAAAGTGGGCATAGCCCTAGACCAATGGATGCTGATTGGGTGATTGATATACAAGAACAATGTGAAAAATCAGATGTAGCATTTTTCTTTAAACAATGGGGTGGAAAAAACAAAAAGAAAAACGGTAGAGAATTAAATGGACGTACTTATGATGAAATGCCAGAAATTGTACTACAACATAACGTATAAAAGATGTTTGTTGTACATATGTTGTACATAAACAAAAAACCCAAGACATTACATCTTGGGTTTCTCTTTGTTTACTTAGTAGCGAGAACGAGATTTGAACTCGTGACCTCCGGGTTATGAATCCGACGCTCTAACCAACTGAGCTACCTCGCCATATTTTGAGGGTGCAAATATAAAAACATTATTGATGTAAGCAAATAGATGAGGGATAAAATATTATTAAAAATAGTTGTATTACTTATTAATTAATGTATATATTGGTAACATAAAATTTTAATGCATTTATGGACGATAAAATAAAGTTTAATATTGAATTTCCAATACAGGCTTCCCCTCAGCTCTTGTATCAATATATTTCTACCCCTTCCGGTCTATCAGAATGGTTTTCAGATAATGTGAATTCTCGTGGTGAGTTATTCACGTTTATATGGGATGGGAGCGAAGAACAAGCAAAATTATTAAGTAAAAAGAGTGGAGAGCGTGTAAAGTTTAGATGGCTAAGTGATGAAGAGGACCAAACATCATATTTTGAAATACGAATTCAGGTTGATGAAATTACGAAAGACGTATCTTTAATGATTACCGATTATGCAGATGAAGATGAAGTAGAAGAGGCTAAGATGCTTTGGGATAACCAAATTTCCGATTTAAAGCATGTTCTAGGCTCTGTATAATTCTTTATTTTAAATTATATTTGTCCCGCTCTTAAAAATAGATAAGTTAGAGTGGGATTTTTTTATGGTAAATGTTAACGGAAATATACAGGAAGAGAACACCGTTCTTTCCATTGGAAATAGAGGCTATAATTATGGAGATGCTTTATTTGAAACAATAAAAGCGAGTTTTGGGAAGCTGCTGTTTTGGGAAGATCATTATTTTAGATTGATGGCTTCTATGCGAATCATGCGTATGGAGATTCCCATGAATTTCACCATGGAGTACCTGGAAGAGCAAATTATAGATACTTTAAAACGTAATGTATTAGATAAAGCTTCTGCTCGTGTAAAATTGATGGTCCATAGAAAGGCGGGAGGTTTATACACCCCAGACTTAAATGACGTGGAGTTTATGATTTCGGTGAGACCTCTTGAGGATGACTTTTACGCGCTTAGCGATACCTCTTATGAAGTCGATTTATTCAAAGATTACTATCTGTCCCCTGGTTTATTGTCGACTCTAAAAACCAATAACAAGGCGTTAAACGTAGTTGGAAGCATTTTTGCTAAAGAAAATGATCTAAATAACTGTCTTATTTTAAATACCAACAAACACGTTGTGGAATTCCTTAACGGCAACATTTTTGTTGTGAAAGGAGATCAAATTAAAACATCTCCATTGGGTGATGGTTGTTTAAAGGGGGTAATGCGCAAGCAGATTATCGATATTATCAAGGAAAGTCCAGATTATAACCTTGAAGAAGGTTCTATATCGCCATTCGAACTTCAAAAAGCTGATGAGATTTTCTTAACCAATGTTATCGTGGGAATTCAACCGGTAACCAAATACAGAAAAAAGAATTATACTAATGAAGTAGCAAAGGTACTTCTGCAAAGATTACATGTGAAAACTAGATTAAGCTAGTTATAATTGGGATTTTCTGGTGCGTTAGACCAAATGCTATACTCGCCTCCAAATTCTAACATTTTTTCTTTCCAAAACGATTTATGGTCTTTGGCGATAATATTATTTTTATAAATATTCTCTGCAACTACCCAGGAATTTGCTCTAAGTTCATCTTCTAGTTGAAGGGCATCCCAACCCGAATATCCCAGGAAAAAACGAATATCGGTTTCTTTTATCGCTCCGTTTGTAATGAGCTCTACAACTTTCTTGAAATCGCCACCCCAAAATATCCCAAAAGAAATTTCAATACTATCGGGAATTAATTCTGGCACTTTATGGATAAAATAGAGGTTATCTTGTTCAACGGGGCCGCCATTGTAAACTTTAAAAGTAGTTTCAATTTCGGGAACTAATTCGTCAATCGTGTAACTCAAAGGTTTATTAAGAATAAATCCAATGGTTCCATCTTCGGAATGATCAGCAATTAACACAATGGAGCGATTAAAAGAAGCATCACCCATTATGGCAGGCTCGGCGATTAACAAATTACCTTTATTTGGGTTTATTGTCGTCATACTTTTAAAGTATTATTAATTAAATCTAATATATATTTCGCAAAAATACAACTGTTTTATTGTTAATATAAAAAGAAAAGCCTTCAAAAATTGAAGGCTTCTCTTTATAATAAGAAGTAAGTTACTAGTTTACTGCGTTTGATAAATCTGAACCAGCTTTAAACTTCACAACGTTTTTAGCTTTTATTTTTATAGTTTGTCCAGTTTGAGGGTTTCTTCCTTCTCTTGCAGCTCTTTTTGAAACTGACCAAGATCCAAATCCAACTAAAGAAACTCTGTTACCTTTTTGTAAAGCTCCTTCAATTTCAATGATCGCACACTCTAAAGCTTTTTTTGCCGCAGCTTTAGTGATTCCTGCGTGCTCAGCCATTGCGTCGATTAAATCTGTTTTGTTCATAATATAAAATTTAATTATTAATAAATTGGTTAAACATTTTGTTAAATCCTAATACAAATTTATACGGATTATGTAACCATGCAAGTAATGGCAAGGGAAAAACATGGTATTGTTAATAACTTCATCTATTTGTTAATAAAGGCAATGCATTTCGTCGATATTTTTTATAATATCAATAATGATAGGCATTTAGAGCATTTTTGCGTTGGCCTCAAAATTGTAACCGTTCAATAGTGATTTTATATCCATAGTTCGTTTACCAGGGAGCTTAATTTCCATAATATTTATGTAACCATTTGTTACTGCAACCTTTAAGAAGGTCTTATTTACTACGATGGTTCCAATATCATCATTATGGGATATAATTTCCTTTTCGGCTTTATATATTTTAATATCAAGCATTTCATCTCCATTTATTAAAGTACACCATGCGGCAGGGTAAGGACTTAAACCACGTATTTTATTGTAGATACCGTTTATCGATGTTTTCCAATCGATCTTACAATTGTCTTTATTTAGCTTATAAGCGGTTTTAATATCTGCGCTCGCATTTTGTTGTGGTGTAGAGCTTACAATTCCACTTTCAATAGATTTTACAGTCTTTATAACGAGCTGACTTCCAATATCCATTAATTTGTCATGTAAGTTGCCTACGTTTTCATCGGGCTCTATGTGTATTTCTTCCTGAAGAATCATATCACCAGTGTCAATCTTTTCGTCGATAAAAAATGTGGAGACTCCAGTTTTGGTTTCACCATTAATAATAGCCCAGTTAATAGGAGCAGCTCCCCGATAGTCGGGTAATAGAGAAGCGTGTAAGTTAAAGGTGCCATGTTCGGGCATTTGCCAAACGACTTTAGGTAGCATTCTAAAGGCGACTACAATTTGTAGGTTTGCCTGAAGCTGTTTGAGAGTTTCTAAAAAATCGTTATCCTTTAAATTGATGGGTTGCAATATATTTAGGTTGTTTTCTTTGGCGTATAGTTTTACAGCGCTCTCGTTTAATTTACGTCCTCGTCCTGCTGGTTTATCCGGAGCAGTAATCACACCAACAATATGGTATTGATTTTCTACCAGTGCTTTTAAAGTGGCCACCGCAAAATCTGGTGTACCCATAAATACGATTCTTAAATCTTTCATGTGTTGATATTATTTTTATTTCTTTTAGAAGGTGTAGTTTCTAGTATTTTAGTGTTTTGAAATTAAGAAGTTCACCTATAAAGTCTTTGTTAATTTATATGTGTTCGTAGATGTCACGGTAACTATATTGTGTTCTAAGAGTAGTTTTAAGGTTGTTTTTAACTCTACTTCATTACAGTTTAATGTATTTACCATGTCTCTTGATGATTTATCTTCATGTTCTAATAACTCTATAATGCGATGCTTTAAACCTTTGGTAGCCTTAGACGTTTTCGGTTTTTTAGCACCTAAACATACCGAGCAAATTCCACAGGGCTCTATATCTTTTTCTCCAAAATAAGACAGAAGTTGTATGCTGTTACAAACAGAATCATCCTCAATATAGCTTAGAACGGCATGTACCTGGTCTTGTTTTAGTGTGTTTTGTTGCTCTATGGTAGACGCAATTCTGTTAATCGTTTTATCGTCTTCACGAGGTTCAATAAAGGTAATTTGAGCGTCTGTTTCTGCCAGGTTCAGCGTGATAATGTCATCCTTTTCCAGTGCCTTGAGAGTATCTATCAATCTACTCTCAGATATGGATGCTTTTTTAGAAATTTTGTTCAAATCAATTTTGGTCATGTGATCGAAAATACCCCCATACATTCTCAGCATAGATTTTACAATAATACTATGATTTTCGTGAGTTTCTAAATAATTAAAAAGTGCGCTACCGGGTATAATAAATTGAGTAGTTACCTTATTCTTAAATTGTTTTGACAATGAAATAATGCTATTCCTGTCCAATAATAATAACGCATTATAACAGATGGTAGAATTAAAGTTATAAGCTTTACAAAAGGCCTTAAATTTAAAGTCGAAGGTGGTGTATGCGCCTTCACCGTAGGATATTTGGAAAAAGCTAAATAACTTTCTATAAACCGTTTTAATAAAACCAACGGTGGGTAAAATACTTAAAAACTGTTTTTTTACGAGAAGTATATCACTGTCATTTTTTAAAATCACCGCAAAAGCCTTTTCTCCATTACGACCAGCACGACCTGCTTCTTGAAAATAACTTTCAATACTTTCTGGTAAGTTAAAATGAATAACCGTTTTAACATCGGGTTTGTCAATCCCCATACCAAAGGCATTGGTGGCTACCATAACCTGCTTTTGGTTTTGAGACCAATCGCGCATATGGTTTTCCTTTTCATCATTAGAAAGTCCGCCATGATAGTAGGTTGCTGTAATATGTTTCGAATTCAAATACGAACTAAGTTCCATAGTTAGCTTTCTATTTCTAACATAAATAATAGAAGAGGCTGTATATTTTTTTAAAATAGTTTCAATGCGGTAATATTTATCGTCTTCGTGATAAACCATATAACCAAGATTTGGCCGGGCAAAAGACTGTCTAAATATTTTTGGCTGAATAAAGTCCAGTTCCTTCACAATATCTTCGACCACATTAGGCTTCGCAGAAGCTGTAAGGGCAATAACATTAGCACCAGGTTGCAATTGACGCAATATTGTGATGTTTTTATATGCTGGCCTAAAGTCATTTCCCCATTGCGAAATGCAGTGTGCTTCATCTACTGCGATTAGGTTGACATTCATTTGTCGAATTCGGTTCTGTACCAATTCCTGCTGCAACCGTTCTGGAGATAAATAAAGAAATTTGTAATTTCCGTAAATACAATTATCGAGCATGGTATCGAGTTGATTGTAGCTAATTCCGCTGGTTATAGCCATGGCTTTAATGCCTTTACTAGTCAGATTAAGTACCTGATCCTTCATAAGGGAAACTAAAGGCGATATAACAACACAAAGCCCGTCTTTATATAATGCAGGAATTTGAAAGCACAACGACTTTCCTCCTCCGGTAGGAAGTAATGCAAAGGTATCCTCACCATCTATTACAGCATTAATAATGGCTTCCTGATTAAACCTGAACGCTGTAAACTTCCAGTAACGTTCTAATATGTTTATGGGATGCTCCATAATTACATATTCACTGTATTTAAAATAAAATCGGTTCGATTTTCAACAGTATCAAAGGGGACATCTATAAGTGTGTAATTATAGTTTTGATAGGTATTTACCAAATGTTTATGAATCTCTAAAGCCTGTTCAAAACTCTCATAGCGTTCGCTGTCGCTCTTATAAATAGCCTTCCATGGCTTTAAAATAAAAACGGTGTCGTATATGGCTTCCTCACAGCGATTTATAAAGCTTTGTGGATAGGAGTTTTTAAGGTAATCCATATAAGCGACCACATCAGGAATGCCTCTATCTAAAAAAACAAATTCAGAAGCCAGAGTTTCAGCATTTCTAAATTGGTCTTGTCTTCCCTTTAAGAGCAGTTCACTAAAAAGTAAAGGGTTGGATAAAAATAACTGGTCAATACCTTCTTCCTGAGCTTTTTTGGTTACCTGACGCGAAATTTCTTCAAGACAAGTATAACCTCTGCGTATCAATTCATTGATGATGGTCGATTTTCCAGTTCCTGGACCTCCCGTAATTACAATCCTTTTAGTATTCAAACTCGTCTTATTTTGCTGTAAAATTCGGAATTAAAGCGCGATTAAAAAAATACAATCAAAAAAGTGGTTATTAATAGCCATTTTTTATTCTTAAAATACGGTAAAAGTATAGGGTCACTTTAAACTTTTTTGATTGAAGAGAAACAGTGGTTTTTACTCAATTAAAAGTTTATTTGAGTTGAAGATACAGTCATTCAGGCATAAAAAAAGGGAGTACATAAGTAAAAAATAACATGTTGTGACCACTTGAAAAAAGTTTAAATCAGTTCATGATGATAAAATGAGGATATGAACGAACGAAACTGTATATTTGCAGATATAAGTATGACTATGAGTTCACCTACGAATCCGGATGAGTTTTATAAAAAACTTAAAGGACAGCTTTACGATACGGTAAGTTGGCCTGCAGAATATTTATTTAAGTTTATTGTAAAGTCTGATCTCGAAAAAATAGCTAGACTTGAGACTATTTTTGATAATTTGGGAGCCGTTATAAATACAACTGAATCTAAAAACGGTAAGTATACCAGTGTTTCTATTAATTTATTAATGAAAGACCCGGATGCTGTAATTGAAAAATATAAAGAAGTTGCAGAAAAAATTGAAGACGTGATAAGTCTATAGTTTTTTTTTGTATTTTGCGCTAGTAGGGCAACTTACCTGCAGTAATAATTAATTCTACACATTTTAATTTTGACTATAGACAATTTAGAATACAATACAGAGCGTGAGCATTTGATTATTCCCGAATACGGGCGTCATATGCAGAAAATGATTAATTACGCTAAAGCCATTGAAAACAAGGACGAGCGTAATAAAGTTGTAAGAGCAATTATCTCGGTTATGGGAAATATGCAACCACATTTAAGAGATGTGCCCGATTTTCAACATAAACTTTGGGATCAACTTTTTATCATGTCTAATTTTGAATTGGATGTGGATTCTCCGTTCGAAAAACCGACAAAAGCACTTTTTGAAGCGCGTCCAGAGCCATTAAAATACCCGCAAAACTTCCCAAAATATCGTTTTTATGGAAATAACATAAAAATTATGATAGATGTGGCGAATACATGGGAAGAAGGGGATCTAAAAGAGGCTTTAACCTATACGATTGCTAATCATATGAAAAAGTGTTTCTTGAATTGGAATAAAGATACCGTTGAAGATGCTGTGATTTTCGATCATTTATTTGAGCTTTCGGGAGGAAAAATTAACTTGAAAGACTCCAAAGAAGATTTGTCTGATTCGTCTAGTTTAATGCGTTCAAAAAACAAATTTCTAGGAAACAAAAAGAACCACAAAAAAAATTCCAAAAGAAAACGCTACTAGCACAACATGGGAACATTTAAAATTGAGGGAGGCCACCAGCTTAAGGGAAGTATACAACCTCAGGGGGCCAAAAATGAAGCGTTGCAAATTTTATGTGCGGTTTTACTAACCCCGGAAATAGTAACGATTCATAATATACCAGACATCGTAGATGTTAATAAATTAATCAACTTACTAAAAAAGCTAGGAGTTAAAATTGAAAAACTGAAGCACGGATCTTATTCGTTTCAGGCAGACCATCTCGATTTAGACTATTTAGAATCTGATCAATTTAAGATTGACGGACGTGGTTTACGAGGTTCGATTATGATTGTTGGACCACTTCTAGCACGTTTCGGAAAAGGGTATATTCCGAAGCCAGGAGGAGATAAGATAGGAAGACGACGGTTAGATACGCATTTCGAAGGTCTTATAAATCTAGGGGCCAAATTCAAATATAGTCGGGAAGAGCAATTTTATGGTGTAGAAGCCGATAGGTTAAAAGGCGCTTACATGCTTCTTGAAGAAGCGTCTGTGACCGGAACAGCAAATATTGTTATGGCTGCAGTACTGGCAGAAGGTAGAACTACTATTTATAATGCTGCCTGCGAACCTTATTTACAGCAGTTGTGCAAAATGCTTAACCGGATGGGAGCCAAAATTAGTGGAGTAGGTTCTAATCTGTTGGTTATCGATGGGGTAGAGTCCCTCGGAGGAACAGAGCATACCATGTTACCGGATATGATTGAAATTGGGAGTTGGATTGGACTTGCTGCCATGACCAAAAGTGAATTAACCATCACCAATGTGTCCTGGGATGATCTTGGAGTAATTCCTAATGTGTTTAGAAAATTAGGTATTACTGTGGAACGTCAGGGAGATAATATCTACATTCCTGCACACCATGATGGTTATGAAATCCAAAATTTTATCGACGGTTCTATTTTAACCATATCTGATGCACCTTGGCCAGGATTTACGCCAGATTTACTTAGTATTATTTTGGTAGTCGCAACACAGGCTAGAGGGAGTGTTTTGGTACATCAAAAAATGTTTGAAAGCCGCTTGTTCTTTGTTGATAAGTTAATTGACATGGGAGCCAAAATTATCTTGTGTGACCCACATCGGGCAACTGTAATAGGACATGATTATAAATCAACTTTAAAAGCAACTACAATGACATCACCAGATATTAGAGCTGGAGTGTCTTTACTTATTGCGGCGCTCTCGGCAAAAGGAACATCAACGATTCAAAACATTGAGCAGATAGATCGTGGTTACGAACGTATTGATGAACGTTTAAGGGCTATAGGAGCTAAAATTGAAAGAATTGACTAGAACCTAACATCTAACAACCTTTAACACCAGTTTTTATAGAATCTCAATTGGAGTCATACTCCATTCTCCATTCAATATAAATACATATTTACTTGGTTTTAGGGCAAAGCATAATTCGTCGTAATGATGCTTAATGTGTTCCAGGAAATACTGGTCTTTAAAATCTGTATGTTCAAATTCCTGCCAGGCATCCAATGGGAAATTTAGATATTGCCTTACTTTTCGATTCTTTTTTAACTCTATTTCCAGAGTTTTACTTACAAAGTCATAACCGATACTGGCGAGAATAGAGGATGTGATTTGTTTTCGTTGTATCATTAAAATTGGGTTTAATCATTACAATAAAAATAATGATTTATATTTAAAAACATAAGTTTTTACTTACATAATAATAATTAAAATGTTATTCGAAGATTAAAAGCGTTTATAAACGATATTTTTGTTTTAAAATACTAGAGGAAAGCCTATAAGTCTCTTTAAAAATATTGAAAATTCTAACTGAAGTTTTTTGATTAATCCATGGTGTTTTTCCCCATAATATACAGGTAGTCACCTAATTGATTCTCGTAGTTTTTTGAAATTTCATTAAATGCCCCGCTGTCAATATCTTCTCTTAAATGTTGTAAACCATGCTGTACTTCGACGCTGTTTGCCAAAGCAGAAAACGAAGAAATTCCTTGTCTAATTTGTTCATCAAAGTATAGTTCTGGATGATGTTTTCCACAATATAAAAACTGATCTTGTAGGTCCTCCCTTATAGCGTATTTTTCTGTTCCCGTAATTTCAATTTGGGCTCCAGACATAGCGTTTTTAACGTGTTCTAATGTTGGCATTTGGGCTATAGAATCTTCGAGCATTTTTGGAAAGTAATGATTTAGCCAATACCCTTTCATTTGTTCTGGCGTCGATGTAAATAATACCAAACGACCTCCCGGTTTTAAAATATGCTTTAATTCTAAAAAGGCGGTATCCAGATTTGTCCAGTGATGAATGGTTAAAGACCCCATAATACCATCGGTCGAATGTTTGGGCAGCCTCGTATGTTCGGCTGTTCCGATACGCCAGTTAATACTACCATTTTTAGCCCTTGCTTTATCTAACATTTCCTGAGAAGGGTCAATACCAATACATTGAAATCCTTTTTTTTGAAGTTCATTGGTATAGTTACCTGTTCCACAACCAATATCCAAATAGATGCCTTGCTTATTAGGGTTTAAATGGTGCAATAATCGCTTAGATATGAATTTATCGGCTTTACGGGTTAAATTATAGTCAATCCCAATGCTATCATACTTGGCTTTCATACGTTTGTTTTTGAATGTAATTTGGTGTTTGGATCATCTCAAAATTATAAAATTCCTGGCACCTGATCTAATACTAAAATTAGGATTCAAAATACGTCGTTCTTAGGAACTCCTCAGAACGACGTAAGAATGTGCTAATAGAACCTGTCTAAGTTGCATGTTTTCTATAATGGCAAATTTTACCACCTTTAAAACAATCAGTTTTTAGAGGGCTTGTGCCAAAATTTATCAAACCCTAACAGGCTAGGAGCTTTTCCAGGTATTTTACACTGAAGGTTTATTTCTGCTCCATCTTTATGCTGAAAATACTCATAGCGAATAGGGTGTAAGCCTTTTTCAAGATAGATCACAGTGGATTTTTCAGCATATGCCGCATGTTTCCAGTCATTACTAATCATAAGTTTATCATGGATATAGAATTTAAGTCCGTCGTCTGAAGACAAACCGAAGTAGTGATACCCACTGGACTTAGCTTCAAAGTAACCCGAAAACACACAGGAAAATAGCTCTTTTTTAGGGAAAGAGGCTAAACTAAACCCATCTGTAACCGTTCCTTTTTTAATGACTTTTAAAGTATCAAAATTAGGAAGCTTGTTAAAATCGCCTTCATAGTACGTATATTTTAACCCTTGTATAAACCTTTTACTCTTTTTGATACCCTTATGTTTCTTGCCTTCAACAAATTCACCGCTTATGGCGGGTAACCTACTGCTTCGTTTTGTAGGGACCTTTACCTTAAATGTTAAGGGTTTAGAAATGCTAACAGAATCTTTAAGAAACTTAGAGGTGAAATTTGGCTCGCTACCATCTGTTGTATAGCGCAATGCGTCACTTGCCCCCATTTGGTAAACAGTTAAAGGCATACCGGAGATGATTTCTCCTTGTTCTGGAATAAACCTGAGTGACTTATTTCTAAATTCTTGAGATATAAATTTCATACCATCGTAATTGAGCTTATAAGAAACACTATTGTGAGTTTCGTCTTCGTAAGCTATAATTTTCCAATCCAGGTTATCTGGGGCATGCTCTTTTAAAACGTCTTCCATAGCATCTATCCCCATACCGGTATAAGCCCTGCCTTTTCTTGCTCCTATAAATAAAACTTTGCCTTCAGTATGCTTTAGTTTTTCTTTTGCCATAGAGACTAGAAATTGGTTGTCATACCAAAATGACGGATCACCAACCAAATAGGAGTCGAAGTATTCTGGCGACCTCAATAAAGCATGCATAACACAGAGTCCACCAAAGGAATGTCCGGCAAATATGTGATGATCTGTTGTTTTATATTTTGAAGTTACAAAAGGTTTAACCTCTTTTCCTATAAAGTCTATAAAATTTTCAGCATTTCCAGATGTTGGGAAATTTTTCATATTTGTTGGAGTCATATCCGATGTTCTATCCGGACTCACAACACCAACAAGAATTATTTTTGGAGACATGGCGTGACCTTGCATAAAGTCTAGTAAAAACTTTCGGCGTTTCATCCCCCAATTCGGGTCTAACATGTATTGAACATCGTATGCTGTGTCTTCATTATAGTTTTTAGGGAGTACGATTTGAATTTTTCGATCCCCTTTCATATACTCTGAGGTCAATGTGAAGGATTCACCCGGCATGTCTTGCGCGTTTAAAACTGTACTGCATACGGTGGTTGCCAAAAAAGCGAATAAAAAGATTTGTTTTTTAATTTTGATTGATGTTTTTTTCATTACTAATGTGTGTTTTTAGGTGGTATTGATGAAAAGGTTAATCATAACTACTATTGGGTTTTGATAGTTTGGGGATATGATTTTAAATGTACAAAATTCGTAAAAGATTGACATGAATATATATGGGCTTTAACAGTAAATAGCAACCTAATTATTTGGCTCGTATTCATACTGTTTTAGACCATGTAATTCACGTATTGTTACAGAAAACAAGGATAAATTTGCAAGATAATAGGCAAAACTTGAAAAGCGGGAGGGGATAGGAGCAGTTTTATAAATAATATGGGGGTACCAGATACGCCACATCCTAAAAATACATGGTTTTGGTACAAAAGGTTTTCCAGGGGGAAAAGGGATACTCCATCCAGTGGTTAAGCTCAAAATTTAAACAATATAGTACGTGTTTAAGCGGAAAGAGAAATATACATTTACATTCTTGCTTTTAGCCTTTTCTCTATTTTTTGTTTTATAGCAGTTAGGCGTTTCATTAAATCCATAATTTCAGGATCTTTTTCTTCTTTATAAATTTTGTTTAAGCCTAGTATTAAATCCTTAACCTCTCTCGACGCTTTAATGCGCTCGCTAGTTGTTTTAAAGGATTGCTTACGTTGTTCAAATTCTAAGGCATCTTTAATAACATCCATGTATTAAAATCTATATTTAACTTAACATGGCAATTTAACAAAATATATAGGGTATTCTATTTTAGTATAGAATAATTAAGAAAATTTTAATATTTAGAAGTTTTTTTATCTATATTTTATAAATAATTCAATAATTATGCCGTTAAAGGTGCTCCTTTTAAGCGTTTTTCAACCTTTCTTTTTATAGCTGTTAAACGCTTCATGATATCCATGATCTTTTCGTCCTTTTTAGATTTGTATAATTGATTTAAATCCAGGATTAGAGCTTTCGCTTCTCTCGAAATTTTTATTCTGTCACTTGTTGTTAAAGCTTTCATCTTTCTTTGCTCAAATTCAAGAGCTCTTTCTATCAGATCCATAATATTAATTGTTTTAATTATAAAGAGTTGTTTTTATTTTAGAATGACCTCCTGATATATAACTCTTTATTGTTTTATATATTATGTAAGTCCATCAATTTGATAAACGGTTACACTATAAAAACAAAACTTTTACTGTTCTTTTTTAAGTTTTGTCGAAAAACATCCGGTTTTTCTTAAAATTATGGGAACCTTTAATAATAATGTTCGGCCCCCTCATTAAAAGTATATTTAAACGCACAAAAACCTTGCCTAATTTTATAATCTAAGTCTATTTAACTTTTGATAATAAGTTTTTAAAGCTAAAATTATAAATGGTAGACAAGACAAATATATTAAAATGTCTGACATGTGTAAGTATATACCAAACAGAAATATTGATGGTACTATTAGAATAATCTATAATTTCAATCACCTTCAATACGGGGAATCAAGAAGACAAAATAGGGGGTAGAACGATCTAAAACCGATCCATATAGCACATTAGCAACACTGGTCATCTTTAACCAGTTTACAACTAGAAACCGCGGTTATAGCTCCAAGAATAGGGGCAGTAATATATAACCATAAGAATTGAAAATTACCAGTAAAAATAGCCGGAGCAATCGAGCGAATGGGATTCATAGAAGCCTTAGTCATTGGTCCGGCAAACATGGCTTCTAAAAGAATAACACCTCCTACGGCTATAGCCGCCATGGTTCCAATTTCTTTACTTCCTGTAGATACGTTTATAATAACGACCATTAAGAAAAAAGTTAACAAAAACTCAAGAATGGCCGCTTTGTAAGGGGGAAAGCCATGAGCAGGTATAGTTTCACCTAAAGACTCACTTTCAGGAAATAAAAACCAAAGTAGAAGGCAAGCAAATATACCTCCAAGAGCCTGCGCTCCAATATATTTCGGGACTTCTTTCCATGAAAACTTTTTTGCAAACGCAAAACCAATAGTTACGGCAGGGTTGAAATGTGCACCGGAAATTTCACCAAAAGCATAAATCATGGCCATAACAATCAATCCCCAGGTAATGGCCACACCAACATGCGAAATACTTCCATTAGAAATTTCATTTATTGTCATGGCCCCGCAACCACAAAATACCAGGGCAAATGTTCCTATTATCTCAGCGTAATACTTTTTCATTGTGTTCGTTTTTTCAAAGTAGGTATTCTCTTATTTCAGCAATTATGGGCGATGAGCTACTTATAAATTGTTGTTCAATTGACTTAATAAGCCGCAAAGATACAACCTCTTATTTTAAGTTTTTGTTAACAATAAAAGGATTTGGTATATGTAATTTTAGGGCGATATAAACTCTTAATTAAACGTAATCAAAATGAAAAAACTTTTTTTAATCACTTTGGCACTTACACTTTCTCTAAATATTAGTGCTCAAGTAGAAACACCACAACCTAGTCCTTTTTCTAAGCAAGAACAAAAGGTTGGTTTAACAGATGTAACTATAGAGTATTCTAGGCCAAGTATGAAAGGGCGTGCCATTTTTGGTAACCTTGTGCCTTATGGAAAACTTTGGAGAACAGGAGCTAATAAGAACACAACGATTTCTTTTAGCAATGATGCCACCATAGATGGACAAACATTAAAAGCAGGGACCTATGCTATTTTTGCGAAGCCAGGTGAAACAGCATGGGAGATTATTTTCTATGCCGATACTAATAACTGGGGAACACCTCGAGAATGGGATGATGCTAAAGTAGCAGTGAAAACGAGTGCGAAGGTTTTTAAATTACCTGTAAAAATTGAAACATTTACCTTATCGTTTGACGATTTAACAAATAGTTCTTCAGTTTTAGGGCTTATGTGGGAAGATGTATATGTTGGTGTTAAATTTGAAGTGCCTACAGATAAGGCTGTTCTGACTAGCATAGAAAAAACAATGAATGGCCCTGGTGCTAACGATTATTACGCTTCTGCTGTTTACTATTTACAGGAAGGTAAAGACATTAAGGAAGCTCAAAAATGGATTGATAAAGCTGTAGACATGACTAAAGACAAACCACGTTTTTGGTTTTTAAGACAGCAATCTTTAATTCATGCAAAAGCTGGAAATAAAAAAGGTGCAATCGCTGCAGCTAAAAAGTCTTTAGAAGGTGCTGAAAAAGCTGGAAATGCAGATTATGTAAAAATGAACAAAGATGCTCTTAAAGAATGGGGAGCTATGTAATTCTGTAAGTTCTAAAATAGAATAGAAATGGTCTCAAAAGTGTTATTCTTAAACGAAAAGACATCATTTTTGAGACCATTTTGTTTTTAAGAGTATTCTAATTTAATTTGTGATCTAACCTGATCCAGAAGCGCTATGAGCTGTTTACTAAAATCGAAAGTCATAATATCGCTTTCCAGTTTACCTTCCCTAAGCAGCGCGTTAAAATGTAGAACTTCGTAATTATAGCCCACAGTTTTGTAGTTAAAATCAATGGTTTTCTCTTTATTACCTGAATGAATTGTAACCGTGGTAGGCATAAAGAAACCACTATTCATTTTAATCGTGCCTTTTTCACAGTAGAAAACTGCCTCAGTAGGTGTTTTTTCCAGAAGGGTACTTCTTAAATGTGCAGTAACTCCATCATTGTACTCAAAAACCATACGACAAGAAGAATCTGCTCCATTTTCAAAAAAAGTAGCATCTGCTTTAATATTTTTAGGAACTCCTAGAGTTGACAACGCTACAAAAATAGGGTAGATGCCAATATCTAAAAGACTCCCGCCACCGAGTGACTTTTTGAAGAGCCTGGAGCTGTCATCAAATTTTTTGTAAAAGCCAAAATCGGCTTCGACCTTTAAAAGCTTCCCAAAGGTCTTATTTTTTAGTTCTTGTAAGACGTATTCGTAATGAGGAAGAAAGTAAGTCCAAAGCGCCTCCATTAGTAATACGTTGCTTTCTTTGGCTTTAGAGATCATGGTACTAACTTCATCAGTGTTCATAGCAAAGGGCTTTTCACATAACACAGCAATACCATGATTCAAACATAATAGTGTATTGTCTTTGTGCATACTATGTGGTGTAGCAATATAAACAGCATCTATATTAGTGTCTTTTACAAGAGCTTCATAAGTGTTATAAGCTTTAATCGCACCATACTTAGAAGCAAAGTCATCTGCTTTTTCCTGGGTTCTGGAAGCCACAGCATATAATTGGGCTCCTCTTACAGTTATTAAATCTTTGGCAAATTTATTAGCAATATTTCCAAGGCCTATAATCCCCCAGTTTATAATCTTTTCGTTCATAATTCTAAATTATATGATACCCGAAATATAGAAGTATAATAATTAACGCCGATAATAAAAATTTATCAATTTTCGATATTTTTCTAAAATCTATGACAAGCGCCATAATCATGACCAAAATACAGCCAAAAAGATTTAGCCATAAGTAAGGCATCCAATCGTACCACCAGCCTACAATAACTAAAAATTGAGTGATTAGTGCGGCAACAAAAACAGCATTTCCTTTAACCGATTTGAAGAAAAATGCCAATAAGAAAATTCCAAGTACATTACCGTAAAAAATAGACCCGATAATATTAACCAATTGTATTAAGTTCTCTGCCAGATTAGCAAAACAAGCTATAATAATAGCGATAACACCCCAAATAAGTGTAAAAACCTTGGTTGCTTTTACCATGTGTTTTTCATCACTTTTCGCTCTTAGATTTCTACCATACAGATCTATAGATGTTATAGTGGCAAGTGCATTAATTTCTGAAGCTGTAGATGACATGGCTGCAGATAAAATAACGGCTAGAAGTAACCCTATTAAGCCTTTAGGAAGGTGTTTGAGAATAAATGATATAAACATGTAATCCCGATCATTTGTTTGCGTGTCTTTGGCAGAGTCGTTATACAAAGTTTGTAACTCTTTTTTCTTCAAATTGTAAACATCAATGTTTGTATCCCCAATGGCATAAAGTTGGCTACTAAGGGCATCAAACTTATTCGCGTATGCTGTATCTATTGCCCTTTTAATAAGATATTTCGATTCCAGTCGATAGGCCTTTTCAATACTATCTATTTGGAATAATTCATTTTTTATAGCTGCATCATTATTTTTCGAAAACTGAAGGCTTAATGCTTTCTTTTTGGAAAAAAGTTCATTTTGCTTTTGTTGAAGGTTTTTATACTGTTGCGAATACTCTGAAGTTAAAACCGTTTTCGTAGAAGCATCAATAAAGTTTAGAGGAGCGGGATTAAATTGATAAAATACAAATACCATGACACCCACCAAAAGAATGAAAAATTGCATAGGTACTTTTAATAAACCATTAAAAATAAGCCCCATTTGCATTTCTTTCATGGATTTTCCGGATAGGTAGCGTTGTACCTGACTTTGATCTGTCCCGAAATAGGAAAGCATTAAAAATGTACCACCAATTAAACCAGACCAAACCGTATACCTATTCTCTAAGTCAAATGAGAAGTCTAAAACCTCCATTCTGCCACTGGCCCCGGCAATGTCTATAGCCTCTGTGAATGAGACATCTTTTGGAATTAAATTCAATATGATAAATAAAGCGGCCAGCATACCTGCAAAGATGACAAACATCTGTTGTTTTTGGGTTACTGTAACTGCTTTTGTGCCGCCGGTTACCGTATAAATAATAACCAATACACCGATAGCAATATTTAAATAGGTGATGTTCCAGCCTAAAACAACTGAGAGTATAATTGCAGGTGCAAAAATGGTGATTCCGGCAGCAAGGCCACGCTGTATTAAAAACAATACAGCCGTAAGACTCCTTGTTTTTAAGTCGAATCTGTTTTCAAGAAATTCATAAGCTGTATAAACTTTTAAGCGATGATATAAAGGGATAAAAACCAGGCAAATAATAACCATCGCAATGGGTAAGCCAAAGTAAAACTGCACGAAGCCCATACCATCTGAAAACGCTTGCCCGGTGGTAGATAAAAACGTAATGGCACTGGCCTGAGTAGCCATAACAGATAGGCCGATAGTCCACCATTTAGACGAGTTACCACCACGAACATAGTCTTCTACACTTTTACTGTTTTTAGTTTTCCACGTACCATACCCAACTATGGCCAGAAGTGTAAATATTAAAACACCCCAATCGATCCAATCTAGAGTCTGCATAATTTAAAATGACTGTGTTATTAAATAAAACAAAATAAAGTATATGGCATTCGCAATAAGAACAATAGAATAAAGCTTAAGCCATGGCTGTTTTGGTGGTTTTTCTTCTGCCATAATTAATCGTTTAATGTAGCTTCTTGTTTTAAATCCTCTTTACCAATAGAAAGCATATTTGCAAATAGACGGTAGGCTCCCGAAACACCTTCGGGAAATTCTCTAAAGAAGCTTAAGCCCGTATAGATGTAGTAGCCTTCCCCATATTTAGCCACCAATAAGCTTCCTTCTTTAGGAGACTCGTTTTTATCATTCATAGATAGTATAGGAGTGAATTCCTTACCCCACTCACTAGGGAAATATAAACCACGTTCCTGTGTCCAACCTTCAAAGTCCTTTTTTGTGATTTTGTTTGGAAAATTCAATAGTTCATGCTTCGGATTCAAAAGGCGTACTTCTGCATGTTCATCAGTGACACGATCTCTGGACAGTTTTAAGTGATATGGTGCTAATTTGTCCGTTTTTAAGCGATGTGCTGTGTTGTATTGCACAATCATATTACCGCCTTTTGCTACAAAATCGAATAAGATTTGTTGTTTGAAATCTAATGCTTCAACCGTGTTATAGGCTCGTATTCCTAACACCACGGCATCAAAAAGACTAAGCGTTTCGGGATTGATATCTTCTGGCGTTATAGTACGTACGTTATAACCGATTTGCTCTAAACTTTGGGGAACCACATCTCCAGCACCGGCAATATAGGCTATATTTTCACCTTTCTTCTTAATATCTAAGCGTACGACCTTGCTTTTACTAGGAAGTAATACAGTTTGAAATGGAATATGGTCATAATCAATTTCAATAAGTTCCTTCGTGTAAATTTTGTTACCTACATAAACAATAGGGCGAATGTAACCCTCATGCTGATTTTTAGGAGGAATAACAGTGAAAATAAGTGTTTGCTCTTCACCTTTTTCAGTTATATTAATTTTTTGTTTTTCGGGGTATACACTCCATGCTTTTGGATGACTAAGCTCTACATGGCCTTCTAAATTATCATGCCCAGCTTTTACGGTCACCGCAATATCGTGTTGCTTATCATTTTCAAAAATAAATACCTTTTCGGCTATTTTAGCCGAAGCTTCCGGGATGATCTCAAAAGGACGATACAATTCCCCTTTATCAGGTTTAGAAAATCTTCTTATAACATTTTTTGTAAAGGTTATAGGAATGTTATTAATGAGAAGATTGAAGTTAATATGAAACAGTCTTGGTGTTTCGGGTAAACCAATATGGGCTTTATCTGCCTTGTACATACCCAAAGACCCTTTTTCATTAAGCCAATACGGTGTTGTAGGAGGGGTTATGTTACTAATTTTTAAAACTTCCTTAAAGTTAAACTTGATATTGTTTTTAAGATGGATATTTTTCTTTACGTTTAAACCATTATCATCATTAAAACTCACTAAGTTAATGTTTGTATTACTTCTATTTAGAGCTTCCATGCTTAGGTTAATAGATTCACCTTTGGTAGCCCAGTTGGTGTCTGCTGAGACCTCTAAATACAGGCCGGCACACATTTCTATAATAGATTTAAGTTCTTTTGTCTTTAGAGATTTCCAGTGTTCATCCTTAACTTTTTGAAGTAATTTATAGGCTTCCATTAATTGTGGAAGATGAGAGGATGGGTCTATAAAATTAAATTCCTTTTCAACCTTATAAAGGATGTCTCCAATAGCTTTTCCTCCTTTTATTCGACTCCATGAGGTATTTATACCGGCAAAAACATCTCGATTTTTGGTAAGTGGCTCACCTTTTAAAAACTCAACATACTCTTCTGTTGAACCACGTTGGGTTAAGCGTCCGAACCCTTGACATAAATGCTGACTACTGGCTAATGAGGCTACTTCGTTATTGGATAACCCTTTTAAAGGATAGTACACACCAATATCGAAATTTAGCATGTTACTTTTATCTGCTTTTTCGAAATTTTCTCGACTTCCGTAAAACCACCATGATGTATTAAAAAAAAGACGTTTAGGTTGCCATGTAGTGGTTATGTCCAACTGATCTGAATAGGCTGATTTCGAATTTGCTAAATCGAAAGCCTCAAAACTAAGCATGGCAGAACTGGTGTGGTGTCCGTGTGTTGTACCCGGACTTCTGTGATCAAATCGGTTAATGATAATATCTGGTTTAAATTTTCTAATTGCTAATACCACATCGCTTAAAACAAGGTCTTTATCCCAAATATTTAAAGTTTCATCAGGGTGTTTTGAGAATCCAAAATCATTAGCTCTTGTAAAAAGTTGTTCACCACCATCGACATGTCTTGCAGCCAGCAGTTCCTGCGTTCTCATAACGCCTAATAGCTCTCTTATTTCCGGACCTATTAAATTTTGCCCACCATCACCTCTAGTAAGAGATAAATAAGCCGTTCTTGCTTTTACATGATTAGACATATAGGCAATTAAGCGCGTATTTTCATCATCTGGATGAGCGGCGACATATAAAACTGAACCCAAAAAGTTAAGTTTTTGAATAGACTCATAGATCTCTGAAGATGATGGGGTTTTGGGTTTTTGAGCAAAAGTCAAAGAAACCATTAAGAGAAATATTAAAGAGTAGCGTGTACTTTTTCGCATAACGATGGAGTTTGTTCAAATCAAATATAGCAAAGTAAAAAGCCCTGCGATAAGGTTTTAATGTTTCTTTAACTTATGTGTAGTAATTTAACTTCTACTTATCAAATGCGTCTTTTTCAATAAGGGTAACTGCCTTTTGAAGTAGCATACTATTGGGGTAAGTAACGAGATCCCCATTGTCTTTTCTCAAGTGAATTTGGTAAGATCTTATGTCTTCAATAACCGCTTCGATTTCGAATTCTTTGTCGTGAATTTTAATCTTATCTCCAATCTTGTAAGGGAAGGAGAAAAACAAGATAATACCAGAAGTGACATTACTTAAAATAGACCAACTGGCAAATAAAGCGAGTCCAATAACGGCAAAAACCGAAGAAAAAACAACGACTAAATCATCGATATCAATACCAAAAATAAAGCCAACGATAAGTAGAGTTACCAGAAAAAGACTTACCGAGAAATAGCGCGCTACAATCTTTGCACGACTTACTAGTATTTTTTTCGATTTTCCAATACCCCGAACTATGATGCCTACAACGATTCTAAATACGAAGAATACAACAAGGACAATCGCAGAGCTAATAATTTTATCTTGATGCGAATAAAAATAGTCTATCATTATTAAGAATAATTTTTAAAAGTCGAAGTGACTTAAACTTTTAAAATTGAAGCGAAAATTTATGATTTTGAGCCAATTGAGAAAGGTTAGGTCACTTCTTTTGATGTTCAAAGATAAAATAAACTATTTCAATAGAAGTTCTTTTCTTAAAATTTCATCTTTATTACTGTTTTTACCCCAGTATGCAGATTTGATGGTTTTTAGTTTAGAAGCTTTGGTTGTTAGGGATTTGGCATTTGGTCCAAAACCACTTTTAAAGACTTCTTCCCAACCTAAAATATCATGTGGGAAACTAACATTAAAATTAATAGTTAAGGTTCTATGGAGTTTTGGATATGAAATGGAGTATGAATTTCCGTTTAATGTTGCTTCCGCTTTATATGCCTTTATAGGAACATGCCTTAATCTACAATACTCAAAAGAAGGAATAATATTTAGATGTCCCGTAGGAAGGGACTTTGGGTCGATACGTAACTGCGTCCACAATTCATTTTCAAGGACAGCTTTACTTAAACTAAAACTTTTATCGGCCTCTCCTTCAAAGTAGGAGTGCGAGGTCACTTCGAAGGCGTCTCTATTGTTTAGTTGCGCGTATACATGGCCGCACCATTCTTGCATGGAACTGGATATTTTTATCGCATGGTCATCGTTTGAAACCGGGAAGAAAGTACTTTGCATGATGGAATACGGATAGATTCCGGTAAAGAATTTTTTAGTAGTATTTAGTTTTAAAACAGAAACATTGCTAGTATGGTGTCGATCTGCTTTTACCTGTTCCTCGGGTAAAAAATCCTCGGTAACATAAATTAAAACAGCATGCCCCTTTCGTATTTCACCGTAGCGCGCTTGCTCTAATTGATATGAAGATACCTCGGCTTCACCCGCATACCAGTAATTTTTAAATTCTGGGGAGGGTTCTTTTGCTTCCAAAGGAAGGCTTATTTCAGAACGTTTATCAACATTATGAGCCAAATCTTTAGATGTTTTTTGCTCTTTACAGGAGGTGAGTAGACCTAGAATCATTACCACGGCGTAAAAGGCTAACTCGACTCTAACAATTTTTTTGAATGGCTGTATCATGACTTGCGATTTTAAGTATGTTAAAGTTACGAACTTATGTGGCGTCTGCAATATCATTTAACGTTTTGTAAACATGATGCGTAGGCAGGCCCATCACATTAAAATACGAGCCTTCTAATTTGGTTACGCCTATTTGTCCAATCCATTCCTGTATGCCATACGCTCCTGCCTTATCATAGGGCTTACAAGTATCAATATAGTACTCAATTTCATCATCCGTTAAGCTTTTAAAAGTTACGGTGGTGATACTGTGCAAAGTCTTTTCGTAAGTTTTGGAGGTAAAGCAAACCGATGTGATAACTTCGTGAGTCGCATCACTTAAAGATTTTAAAACCGCAAAAGCTTCCGCTTTATCCTGAGGTTTTCCTAAAGCTTTATTGTTATGCCAAACAATCGTATCGCTTGTAATAAGAATATCTTTATCATGTAATGCATCCTTAAAAGGAAGTGCTTTTAATTGAGCCAGATAATTGCTTATTTCAAAATGAGTTAAACGCGATGGATATTCTTCTTTCACTGGTTTTAAAATAATTTCGAAATCTAAGTCAAGGGTTCTAAAAAAGTTTTGCCTTCTGGGGGAACCGGATGCCAGAATGATTCGGTAATCTTTTAGTTTGTCTTTGAGCATGGTTAGAAAATATACTTGTATAAAAGTAAGGAAAGCATTCCAAAGAGCATAACCAGTTTAAGGATGTTACTAATATGATGGTGGTCTTTTTTAGTTTTTGCACTAAACGTTTTAATCGTTATATAAAACAGTGGGCCCACTATAAACAACAAGAAATATATAACAGCTATAAGCTCTTTATAAAGCTCATTAATGGTATATAGTGTTGTTAAGAACAGGGGAGCAAGTGAAAGAACAAACAGTATTTTAGATGTACGTTCTCTTCCTATAACAATGGGTAAAGTGTGCATTCCTGCTTTGTAGTCTCCATCAATATCTTCAATGTCTTTAGTTATTTCCCTTAAGAGGTTAATCATAAAGGCAAATACAGCATAACTAAAGATGACTTCAAAAAATGTAAGCTGCAATTGTTGATTTTGAGGTGTAATAGTGGGGAGTAGTTCAAAAATACCTACAATAATTAGGCTTAGAGCAACCAGAGCCGAAACAACAATATTGCCTATTAAAAAAGTACGTTTTAAATAAGATGCGTATACATAAAGCAATACAGAAATGATGACAAAAATAGAAAAGAAAGCACTTTTTCCAACTAAATGAGACACGTAAAAGCCGGTACCAACTCCAATAACGTTAAGAGCAATAAAAAGGTTGTAAGCCGTTTTTTCTGAAATAGATGTTCCAACAATGAGTTTGTCGGGTTTATTAATCCGGTCGGTTTCTATATCATGAATATCATTAATAATATTACCAGCTGCAGCAATAGAAAGTGTAGCCAAAATGAGTAGAAGAATACCTAGGGTACTCAGACTTGTCTGAATGCCATAAGACTCTAAAAAAGCATATTTAATAAGTAATTGCACCAAGGCAATCATGAGTAGGTTTTTCCAGCGAATAAGGTTTAAAAAATCCAATATGTAAAGGTTCTTTTTATGATATGTTTGACATGAAAGCGTCAATCAATAGTTTAAGTATGAAAAGTATAAAAATAAATATTAAGATGAATAAAACAATTGTTTTACGAGTTCTTATTTTTTCATCTCGCCTTATTTTAGTCTTTATGGTGTCCTTTTCGAGTTTACTTAAATCCCTATGAGTGAAATCGAGCTGAAAGTGCAAGCGCGTCTCATGATTTAAATTTTCCTTGAGAACAGAGAACGGTTTGTTGGAGTGTTTGTTAAAAAGACTTTGATTATTACCAAAACCAATATAACCAAAACCGGTACTATGCCTTCTTTTGTTTCTCATTAAGATGACATCTCAAGTTTAAAAAGTTCGAGTCTTTAAATTTCAAAATTGTTAATTTCATCTTTCATTTATAATCCAACTCCAAAATCTAATCATAATTCGCTTCAAAATTACCATTCCATTTTTCCTGAACTTTTAGAACCTGTTCAATAACATCACGAACGGCTCCTTTACCACCCTTTTTGTGTGAAATGTATTTAGAGATGTTCTTTATTTCGGGAACGGCATCTTGCGGACAACAAGGGAGTCCAATGATGTTCATAACCGGAAAATCTGGAATGTCATCGCCCATGTACAGAACGTTTTCAGATTTAATGCCTTTATTGCTAAGATAGGTTTTGAGCTGTTCAATTTTGTTATGAGCCCCTAGGTAAATATCAGAAATACCCAGTCCTTTCAAGCGAATACGAACGCCTTCATTTGTTCCTCCAGAAATAATACAAACGTTATACCCCTTGTCAACCGCCGTTTTCAAGGCATATCCATCTTTTATATTCATAGTTCTTAGCATTTCACCAGAGGAGGTAATAGTAATAGTGCCATCTGTTAAAACACCGTCAACGTCAAATATAAACGTGGTAATGTGCTCTAAATATTCTTTATAACTTTTTTCTTCCATGTGTATGTTGTATCGAGGTCGTTAGGAGTTCGTAAATAGCTTTATGATGTTTATTTTCTAATGCTTTTAAATGTTTACGAATGGTCTTTTTGTCATGTCGTTTTGCAGGCCCGGTTTGTGCTTTATAAGGCGATAAATCCAGTACTTTTTTTGCCGTTTCAAGAATGAGCGGTTTTAAAAGATCGAATTCGGCACCTTCACTTTCAGTAATTTCGTGTCCGATTCTATATAGCTGATTTGTGAAATTGTTTACAAAAACAGCAGCCAGATGAAGAACTCTACGCTGATCACCGTTTACCTTCTTGTTCGGACTTCCAATAGCCTGTGCCAGATTTTTAATCACCGGGTAGCTGTGCTTGTCGATAGTTTCTATACAGATTGGAACATTAGAAAAGTCTAAACTCGCATCCTTGCTAAAGGTTTGCAACGGATAGAATACACCGCGCTTGTGTTTTTTGTCAATATCGTAAACATTAACACTTCCCGAGGTATGCACCACCAACCTGTCTTCAAAAGGAAGCAGAGATGATAGTTCTGCAATGGCATCATCGCTTACTGCTAAAATATAAACATCGGCTTCTTTTATTAAGGATAAATCATCGGTAACGTCAACCTCTTTTTTATAAGAAGCAATGTTACTAAAAGTTCTGCTATACCACTGACTCACTGTTATACCATCAGCTTTACTAAAAGCTTTATACAGATGTGTGGCCACATTTCCGGAACCAAGAATCACTACTGAAATCATTTCGCTAAAATACTAACGAATTACGAATTTCAGATTATGAATTACAAATTTTTAACCCGATGTGTTTTAACAATTAAATGAGGTCAGGATTTATGACGTTGTTGCACCTTCACAAGAAAAATAACCTAACTTTGCTTTAATGAATAAGAATGATATCAAATCCAGAGCCGATATATTTTTACTGGTGTCGTCGTTTTACGATAAAGTAAGAAGAGATCCTGTTTTAGGCACTTTTTTTAATGATGTGATTGACGATTGGGACGAACACCTGCAGCGATTAACGAGCTTTTGGGAATCCAGTTTGTTTTTACGAACTAAATATTTGGGAAATCCGTTGGAAGCGCATGTGAAAGTTGACCAGGACAACAATCAAAGCATTACAGAGCAGCACTTCGGCTTATGGCTTAATTTATGGTTTGAGACGGTAAATGAACATTTTGAAGGCGATTATGCCGAAAATGCCAAAAGACGAGCTCGAAAAATGAGTACCTTTTTATATCTCAAAATTTTTGAAGCGAGACAAAATTAACAGTACCCTGTTTCTTTTAATCGTATTGCGCTTTTATTTAACAGTTTTTATAATAAAACGAGGCCGATTCGTACACAAAAGAATCAACTTAATTGTGTAAATTTGCACGACCTAAAAAGGGTTTAAATCATGCAAAAAAAGCTCACCAACATTCTTTTTTCAACACGTCTTACCGCTATTCTATTTATTCTTTTTGCTGCTTCCATGGCCACTGGAACATTTTTAGATGTCGGACAAGAAACATCTCCAACACCTTACACCAGAAATTTAATATACAATGCCTGGTGGTTTGAAGCCATTATGGTGTTTTTTGTGATAAACTTCACGGGGAATATTTTTAGGTTTCAATTGTACAAAAAAGAAAAATGGGCCACTTTTATATTACACCTGTCATTTATTTTTATTTTGTTAGGTGCCTTTATTACGAGATATGTGAGTTTTGAAGGTATGATGGCCATTCGTGAAGGCGCAACCGAGAATACATTTTTATCCAGAGATACCTATGTTATCGGACAGATTGTAGGGGATTATGAGGTAAATGGACAGTTACAACAGCGTTATCTGGAAAGTAAAGTTGATTTTTCCGGAAGACTGAAAAATGATTTTGAGATTAATACCGATTATAACAAACAACCCGTTACTATTGAGCTCGAAAAGTTTATAAAAGGAGCAGAGGAAGATATTGTACCCGATGAAAATGGTGAGGCGTATTTAAAGCTCGTTGAAGCTGGGGGAAGCGGACCACACAACCATTTTTTAAAACTAGGGCAGGTACAGAATATTCATAATATTTTGTTTGCTTTTAATAAACCCACAAATGGTGCCATAAATATTACTTACGATAAGGATGAATTAACCATTCAGTCGCCTTTTGAAGGTGAATATATGACCATGGCAACGGGAGCTCAGGGGAGATTGGTAAAAGATAGTATTCAGCCATTAGCCTTACGTTCTCGTTATGTGATTGGTAACATGCAATTGGTGTTCCCAAAACCCGTAGTAAAAGGTGTTTTTGATATTGTTCAAAAATCCAAACTGCTGAGAAATGATGCCGATGGTGCTGTCTTTAAAATTACGGCAAACGGAGAAACGAAACGCGCCGGTGTTATTGGAGGAAAAGGACTTAATGGAAATTATAAACAAATTAAAGTAGGAGGGCTGGACATCGCTCTAAAATACGGTTCTAAAGTGTTAGAATTACCCTTTAGTATTAAGTTAAACGATTTTGAGGCCGAGCGTTATCCAGGAACCGATAAAGGATATTCAGCCTACTCCAGTGAGGTTACTGTAGTCGATGAGCAGGAAGGTGATTTTGATTATAAAATCTTTATGAATAATATTTTGGATCACAGAGGATATAGATTTTTTCAATCTGGTTTCGATCCGGACGAGAAAGGAACCATTCTTTCTGTGAATCATGATTACTGGGGAGCTTTACTAACCTATATTGGCTACTTTATACTTTACTTTGGCTTAATGGCTATTTTATTTGTGAAGACATCGCGTTTTGGAGATTTAAAAAAGCAATTGAAAAAAATAAAAACCAAGAAAGCGAAGTTGCTTACCGTTTTACTTTTATGTTTTGGTTTAAGCGGACTTGCACAGGAACATACTCCAGATGATGGACATAACCATGCAAAACCTACTAAACATCAAATTGATTCTATTTTGGGTGCTAATGTGACACCTAAAGCACACGCCGATGAGTTTGGGCATTTGGTGATTCAAGATTTGAGCGGACGTATGATGCCTGTAAATACTTATGCCTCCGAAATGTTGCGTAAACTAAGTAAATATGACACCTACGGAGCGTTTGATGCTAATCAGGTATTTCTATCTATGCAGGAGAGTCCAATGCTTTGGTATAATGTCCCAATCATCTATCTAAAGGCTAAAAAAGCAGATTCTATTAGAAGCATGATTGGTGTTGCAAAAGATGAAAAATACGCTACGCTGGCCGATTTTTTTACTGATAAAGGCGTATATAAACTTGGACCATATTTGGATGAGGCTTATAAGGCTCAGGTTCCTAATGGGTTTCAGAAGGAATTTAAGGAAACAGATCAACGCGTAACGTTATTATATAACACGATAGAAGGTTTATCTCTAAAAATATTTCCAATTCCAGAAGACGCCAATAATAAGTGGATCTCTAATTACGATTATCGATCTGGTGGTTATAAAATGAAGGATTCACTCTATGAGAACTTTATAAAAAATGGGTTTAATGTGTATTTATATACTCTAAATCAAGCAAAGAAGACCAAAGATTTTTCCGAAGCTTCTAAGCTTCTTAGGGCGTTTAAGAAAACACAGCATCAGTATGGAGCTGAGGTTATGTTGGATGATGATAAAGTACACACCGAAATTTTATATAACCGATACGATATTTTTAAGAGGTTGTTTAGTTGGTATATGTATGCAGGGACAATATTCTTCATTTTATTGATTGCTCAAATTTTTAAGGATCGTAGTAAAGTGTTAAATATATCTGTAAATGTTTTTAAGTACATCATTCTTGGATTATTCATTTTACATACTGCCGGATTGATTATACGCTGGTATATTTCTGGACATGCACCCTGGAGTGATGCCTATGAATCCATGATCTATGTGGCATGGTCTACCATGCTATTTGGATTTATTACTGGAATTAGTGGAAAAGGCGATAAGGTTGCTAAAAAGAATGTATTTGGAATTATTCTGGGTATTTTAAAACAAAAAAACTCGTCCAATTTAACCATAGCAGCAGCAGCATTCGTGACCTCCATGATCTTAATGATTGCACACTGGAACTGGATGGATCCAGCTATTGCCAATTTACAGCCTGTATTGAATAGTTATTGGCTCATGATTCATGTAGCCGTAATTGTGGCTAGTTATGGACCGTTTACTTTAGGGATGATTTTAGGTGTGGTATCGCTAATCTTAATGATTTTTACAACCAAAGCCAACAAGGCAAAAATGGCTCTTAATATAAAGGAGCTTACCATTATTAATGAAATGGCTTTAACGGTTGGGTTGGTTATGCTTACTATTGGGAACTTTTTAGGAGGTATGTGGGCTAATGAAAGTTGGGGACGCTACTGGGGCTGGGATCCTAAAGAGACCTGGGCATTAATTAGTATTATGGTGTATGCCTTTGTAGTGCATATGCGATTGGTTCCAGGACTTCGAGGACGTTGGTTTTTTAATCTCATGTCTATCGTGGCTTTTGCCAGTATTTTAATGACTTATTTTGGAGTGAATTTCTATTTAGCCGGACTGCATAGTTACGCTAGTGGAGACCAGATTGTGAGTGTGAAATTTATTGGTATTGCTTGTGTTATTATTGCTGTTTTAGGAGCTTTTGCTTACAGAGGTTATGCTAAACATTATAAAAAATAAGTCATGTTATGGCGAAAATTGGTCGTGAGAAGAATACAAAAAATAAGTCAAAGCACACCAAATTAATGACTCAGAAGAAAAATAAGAAGAAATCTGAGGAAGCCCTAAGAAAGGAGCGCTTAAAAGCCATTATTCAAAAGGCAAATTCGCAAAAGGAGTAAGGATTAGTTTGGGTGAATCAAACCACTTATTTTATCAAACGCAATATCCTTAAACTCTTTTATTACGATGTCGGCCTTGCTATAATCTTGGTTTTTGGAGTGAAAGCTGTCAAAACCTACACAAAAAATGTTAGCTGCATTGGCCGCTTTAATCCCGTTTGTTGAATCCTCAATAACAAAGCATTCCTCATTTTTAAAACCAGAAGCTTCTGCGGCCTTAATAAAAATTTCGGGATGAGGTTTAGAGGCTTTTAGATCACCACCACTCAATTTTGCTACAAAATACTGATTTAGATCAAAGCGCTCAAAAATTTGATTAATACTGGTCATGGCAGCCGAGGACGCTAAAACCAGAGTTAAACCATTACTGTGGTAGTCCTTAATTAAATCAAGTACCCCATCTATAAGGGTGAGATCGGAGTGACTCTCAAAAAAACGTTTATAGTGTTTACGTTTAATGGCTACCAGGCTTTCCGGAGTTTGCGAAAGGTTAAAATGATCACATAAACGCTTGCAAATATTAATGGTCGATTGGCCTGTGAACGATTCGTATAATTCGTTTGAAACAGCAATACCAACCTCATCAAACATGTCACTGTACGCTTGTCTATGCATAGGTTCACTATCGATTATGACCCCGTCCATATCAAAAATTGCAGCTTTTATCATGATTTCGTTTTTTTTTGTTGCGAAGATATTAGAATGTCCTTTAAAACCCTAAAAAATCATTTTGTAAATCAAAATTAATTGCACATCTTTGTGCCATGATTGTTTAATTCCACTTCCACATGAGTATCGGGATTCTCCCGTTTCATTTAAATTCACCTGAATCTACTTAGGTGTATTATTCATTTTAATACAATCAGAAATGCAATCAAAAAAAATATCTTTAAAACAATATATTCAATACTTTGTTACCGCCGTTCGTGGCAAAGAACAAAATTTCACATCCGGAAGTATTCGTAGAGCAGTTTTTATGCTGTCTATACCGATGATTATGGAAATGCTCATGGAGTCTATTTTTGCAATAGTAGACATCATGTATGTCTCTAAAGTAAGCGTGAATGCTGTGGCTACTATTGGTTTAACCGAATCTGTCGTTACGCTGGTATATGCTGTGGCCATTGGTTTAAGTATGGCTGCAACCGCTATTGTAGCAAGACGTGTGGGCGAACAGGACATTCAAGGGGCGTCCATTGCCGCTGTTCAGGTTATTTTTATCGGTATTCTTATTTCCATAGGGATTAGTGCCATTGGCATAATATACCCAAAAGAAATACTTGGGCTTATGGGAGGCGCTCCCGATCTAATAGAGGAAGGTTATGGTTATACACAAATCCTATTAGGAGGAAACATAACCATTACGTTATTGTTTTTAATCAATGCCATTTTTAGAGGAGCTGGTGACGCTTCAGTAGCCATGTGGGCTCTGGTATTATCAAACGGACTTAATATTATATTAGATCCCATATTTATCTTTGGCTTTGGGCCTGTTCCGGCTTTTGGTGTAGAGGGGGCGGCTATTGCTACCACAATAGGTAGAGGAACTGCTGTGGTGTTTCAATTGGCCATTCTATTTATTGGTTACAGCAAGATAAAAATAGGTCTTAAGGACCTGGTGATACGGATAGGAGTGATGCTTAATCTAATAAAAGTATCGTTGGGTGGTATTGGACAGTTTTTAATAGGAACATCGTCATGGGTCATTTTAATGCGAATTATGAGTGAGTTTGGTAGTGAAGTACTCGCAGGATATACCATTGCTATTCGAGTTATGTTGTTTACATTAATGCCCGCTTGGGGTATGAGTAATGCAGCAGCGACTTTAGTTGGACAGAATTTGGGAGCTCAAAAACCAGATCGGGCAGAACAGTCTGTTTGGAAAACCGGAAAGTACAGTGCCATTTTTATGGGTATCGTTTCCATTATATATTTGGTATTTGCACCACAGATAATCGCCATGTTTAATACGGCCCCAGATGTGGTTAAATACGGGAGCCTGTGTTTACGTGTTATTGCGGCTGGCTACATTTTTTATGGCTACGGTATGGTGGTGATAAACTCATTTAATGGAGCTGGAGATACGACAACACCAACATGGATAAATTTTGTATGTTTTTGGCTCTTACAATTGCCTTTTGCATATGTAATGGCCATTATATTAGATTTTGGTCCGGCAGGTGTATTCTGGGCCATTACCCTGGCAGAGGTACTTATCGCTATTGTATCTATAATCTTGTTTAAGAAAGGACGTTGGAAATCGGTTAAAGTTTAACATATTACAATTTGGAGACAAAAGAAACAGATACCTATTATCTGAATATTAAGGAACCCAATAAAAGTTCGATGTTAGCTTTAAGGGATATTATTTTAAATCAGGATAATGCCATAGTGGAGTTTTTAAAATTTAAGACACCTTGTTTTAGATATAACGGTAGGGTACTCTGCTATTTATGGATTGATAAAGAAACTGGTCATCCCAGTATTTTAATGCAAGATGGCAAATATCTTAATCATCCCGATTTGGAAGAAACAAGTCATAAGCAAATCGGGATGATAAGGGTGTATCCCTTGGAAGATTTACCTATAAAAACGATTGAGTCAATTTTAAATGCAGGAATAAAATTTCTTAAATAATCATACTATGGAACAGCGATTAACTATTGTAGGATTGGGAGTAGATGACTTAAACGTGTCTAACGATTTTTACGAAAATAAATTTGGTTGGAAAAAAATGGCATCCAGTACTGATGATATTTCCTTTTTTCAACTAAATGGTCTTTTGCTATCCCTATATCCCAGGGAAAAACTGGCCGAAGATGCAGGTGTTAGTCATGTAGGAAGTGGGTTTAAGGGATTCTCTTTGGCATTTAATACAAGAACCAAAGAAGAAGTTGATGACCTTATAACGACCTTAGCGTCTAAAGGGGTGTCTATTGTAAAAAGGCCGGAAGATGTTTTTTGGGGCGGGTATAGTGGTTATATATCGGACCCCGATGGAAACCTTTGGGAAATCGCTTTTAATCCATATTTAAGTTTGGATGAAAAAGGTAATACCATTGAGGACGCATAGTCTGATATGATGAGAATCCTGAGCGGATAAAGTTATTGAGACCATGTTTTTCGATTTTATTCCGATTTTTGAACAGGGTTTAAGATTTTTTAATTAAAAACAGACGTCATAAAAAAGAAATTAAAACTTCATTCAAATAACAAACATAAATCCGGATACGATCTAAAACGTTTATGCGATTCGTATCCGGACTTAATGGCATTCGTATTCGAAAATGATCATGGGATTAAAACCATAGATTTTTCAAACCCCAAAGGCGTAAAGGCTTTAAATACGGCACTATTGGTTACGCACTATGGTATTAAATTTTGGGAGTTTCCAGATGCTAATTTATGCCCACCAATACCGGGCAGAGTAGATTATATACATCATTTAGCCGATTTATTAAAAATATCTGATGTTCATAAGGAGGTAACCATTTTAGATGTGGGAACCGGAGCCACCTGTATTTATCCTATTTTAGGCCATGCCGAATACAACTGGAAGTTTATAGGAACCGATATCGATAAGAAATCGCTACAGCATGCACAGGAAATTGTTTCGAAAAACACACTTGATCATGGCATTACATTAAGACATCAAGAAAACCCATTGCATATTTTTAATGGGGTTATAAAGCCTTCAGATAGGTTTACCGCGACACTATGTAATCCGCCATTTTATAAATCGGAAGTCGAGGCCATTGCAGCCACTACACGTAAATTAAAAGGCTTAAATAAAAATGAAGCCGGGGTGGTTCGGAATTTTTCCGGAACGCATAATGAACTTTGGTATAAAGGCGGGGAAAAGGCCTTTATTCATAATTATTTATATGAAAGTGCTCAGTTTAAAGATCAATGCCAGTGGTTTACAACCCTGGTTTCGAAAAAAGACCTGGTACGTGGTATTAAAGTGTCTTTAAAAAAGCTTGGAGCTACCGAGATTAAAGTTGTTAACATGGGACAGGGGAATAAAATATCGCGTATCGTAGCGTGGACATTTTTATGAGAGGCTTTTTCATTTTTTTAATTTTGAGAGTGTGGCGCAATGATTAGCAAAGTATAGATAAGGCAATCGTTTTGTATGCGTATAATTTTTTAATAAAGTTAGCAATATTTTTTTATTTCAAATAATTTTAAATGTAATTGGGGACTACCATAAAATTAAAGAAAGCCTCCCATTTTGCAGCTAATTTTTTTAAATGCTATTTTTTCGTGTCATATAGTCCTTACTATTAAATGAATATTAACTTTGAAAAACGGGCTAGTGTTTTTCATAGGAGCCATTTTTAGACAACGTTATTTTTCTTAATATTAAGGTGTCCAGTTCATCATTCATAAATAATAATTTATTACCATCATATCTTAACAAGGTTGTTTTTATGGTGTCACTTTTATATAGGTTTTTAGTAAAGATTAAATCAGAAGAAAAATTAGGATTCTTTTTCAATTTGAAATACCCTAGTCTGTCTGTATAAGTATAAAAATTATTTTCACTAAATTCCCGAACCTTTACATTTTGAATAGGTTTATTATTTTTATCAAAAACATAACCGTGATAAAATTCTATTTTAGATTCACAAGAGGAAAATATAATAGAAATTATTAAAAGATATTTTTTCATTTTAATTCCATTTTTGTTAGCCAAATCAATCCTAAAACATCTTTTTCATTAGCAACTATTCTATTATAGAAAGAACTATAAAAATAGCCATTATAATACTTCATTAAATCAATTTCACCACTTTTTGGATAGTTTTCTCCTGTGAAGTCCTCCATATAGTCGATATATAAATTTTCCTCAATAAAGGACTCTTTATTAACTGGTTTAACATCTTGAGGTAATAAGTATGAACTACCTTTGTGTTGTTTAGAGTAGATATGTCCTCCAAATGCTTTTAATATTTCATGTCCAATTTCATGAGCAGAAGTTTCTTCAAATCCACTCGTTGCATCTGAATCATCTTGGAAAAACCAATTTTTATATTTTAGAAAACCTGTTTTGTAATATAATTTTCTGGACGCTTCCCAATTATGAGATCTAGTATAAAAACGATTTATACTGTTTGTAAAATAAACCAATTCAGGAGCCTTCATACCATTTTCGTTTTGAACGGATGTTACTATTATTTCCCAGTTTTTATCGTTGATAATTGTCCCTTCCGTATTAGTATATCTTCTGCTCCAATAAGTATTTATTCCATCTAAGGCCATTTGTACTAATTCTTTGTATGTTTTTGAGCGTTTTCTTAAAGGAGTTCCATATTTTTTTATTTCTTTTTCAGGTATTTCATCCCAAGGGCAAATTCTTATAATTGGAGCATTTCTCGATTTCCCAAGTTCTTTACAATCTTTTTCCGTTCCAACCTCACCGCCATCAGTTAAATTAACCCGAAGTTCAATATCAATTCTAGATGTTAATTTATCAATCTTAACATCAACCCATTTTACTTCATCATATGTTGCTCTAAAGTTAGTTGAACTTCTTTCTATATTACCTTGCGAATCTTTTGCAGTTATATATAGATTAAGATTTTTGGCATTTATAAACCTAGCTGTATCTAATATTCCATCATTATCGAAACCATCCCATTTCCATATGTGTTCGCCTTGAGATATTTTATCTCGTTCTGTTATTTTCTCTTCATACCAAACACTACTACCATCTCGTATTTGTAAAAGTTAATTCATTGGCATCATCATCTTCGATTTCATAAGTAAATTGAAAATAATCGCGTTCTTTTTCACCATTAAAACTAGGTATTCCTAAAGGTATAAAATGAGGCATTTTAAGACATTTTGGTTTTAATTTTAAGTTGTTTTTTTTCTTCAACTACTGTTTGAGTTTCTAGTTGCGGAAACGTCGTTCTCCAATAGGCAGAATATTCGGCAGTAGAATTAGAGTCTTTCATCCCTGCAGCACTAATGCGAAGTGTTTCACTCATTGGCAGATTTCCTGTAGAAGTGAAATGATTGTCCCATTGTAAAAGGTGACAATCATAGAAATACAATTTACGAGTTTTACCCCCCATAACCACGGGATAGATATGCAATTCTAATTGCTTTGTTTGATTGGAATTAAAAGCCCAATCCGCCAGGTTTAAATCTCTTATGGTTTCAATCTCTAATTGTAAACCAACAAATACTGATTTTTTAGTAGGTCTGTTATTCGTGTCTGTCCCTTGGTTGAAGCCAAAACTAAAAGAGAGCACATTCATTTGATGTTCGTCTATGAGTATCTTTGCTTTTACGCTCATTATTTTCGATTAAGTGAATGCCTTACCGCAAGCGGTTCGTATATGATTTGTTGCGTGAAAATCCGTAGGGATGTTCAAATTTACACACGAAGATAGGAAAAGCGCTATGATTTTCCGACAGAAAAATTAGAAGGATGTATTTTGTTTCATGTAGTTTCTTTTTGATATTTGTCCAGACAAGACGTGCTTACGATAGTGCGATGAGGAAATCGCAACACAGGTTTAAAAAAGCTATAGAAAGACATGAAGGAGCAAGTCCAGAGATCAATCCAGGCATTTTAGATTTGCCAGGAAAAAATTTGAAATTTAAGGCGAAAAATGCAGCCTTGGCCTTAGCTAAGTCGAGGCTTTTCAACGAAAAAATTCATTTTTTTTCGGTGAAAATTGATGTTATTTAATATTGCCTTAGCTATAAAAAGAAGTATATGGCTTTACGTCGCATAAAAAAACCTCAATAACTCGAAATGATATCAAATTATTGAGGTGATACACATATGCAATGGTAAGTTTATGGAGCCTGCTCTTGCTGTTATAAGCATCGATGTTAAACCTTACCGGTTATCAAAAACTTTAAGAAGGCAGTAATACTAATAAAGCTGACAAGTCTCTGTTCAAATTTTCTTTTTGTATGTAACAGATTAATTTATAAATTATATTAGAAAAGCGCTTTTTGTTTTTGAGTAAGCGAATCTATTTTTCGTATTCTTATGTCTTTAAAGAATATTTCTGCCGCCTCACTCTGGAGTTGAATTTTACCTTTTGTTAAGGGAACATCCTTACCGTTTTCATCAATATATCTTGAGTTTTTTAGAATCATTACCACTTCACCATTAACAACATGTAGACTTTTACCCTCGAAACAATACAAATCGAGCGTATTCCATTCATCATGAGGTTTTTCATAGTTGCCGCTTCGTAAACAGTAGTTTCTATATGGGCTATTCATACTTATAGGGATGTAATCTTGAGACTCATGTGCCAACGGGTCTAAAACAGACTCGGGCTTATAGGCTCTAATATCTATAGCAGAGTTCGCTTGGCTCCAGAAGTCGCCCGTATGCCCTTCCATGATTTGAAATTCCTGAGAGAGCATCCACGATCTCCAGTATTCAACAGCCATAGGCCCCACAGAGTGATATAAAATACCAGAATCTTTGAGTAAATGTTTTCTATACGCCCAGGTTTTATCACCCCACTTATATTTTAGTTGGAAGTGGTAGTTGTCATATTCTGCTTTGGTAATTAAACATCCATAATATTCACCCGTATTTCTAATGATGGTTTCATCAGTTTCCTGGAATGTTGTAAAAACATCATACCCGGCTTTATTTAACCCAATGGGAGGAATAAGCTCTCCCTGCTCATTTTTGGGAGGTGTGCCATCGTATCCAGGTTGATGCTTATAGCTTAAATAGGTATCCCATTTAGTTAAGCTGCTGTCAATGAGTTCTTCCCAATTATGGGCCTCAAGTTTTTCAGAATTTTGGTTGTTCTTCATTTGAGAACAAGACATAGCAAGTAAAAGAATACAAAGCGTTAATTTGTTAAAGGTCATTTATTTTTCAAATTAGTGTTATTTAATGAAGTTAGGAATTTACAAAAATTAGCAGCTTTAAGGCACGATACTCCGCTAAAAAATTAATTGTTCGGTTTTTGTTCAGTCGCTTTTTAGTGGGTTTTCGGTCTTTTTTCATAAGTTTCGGCTATTATGATAAGAACTGGGTATTTTTAGATATTCTGATTTTGAAAGACTTACACTTCTAAAGTGATTTTTAAATCATTTCGTTGTTCATGAATTATAAGCCATCTTGGAGGGTTCTAAAAATGGCAGTTTGAAAAGACTCTAAATACGATTCGGTTTATTTCGAATGGATATATATAAACGATTATTATCAAGTTCTCTTAAATTGTTGAGGGTAGACTCTAAGAGTGTAGTGTTTTGTTAAATGGAAATACATCCAAAGGGATTTATGGTTTCAATAACCCGAAACGTTTAAATGACGTTTAGCTATGAAACTCAATATAGCAAAGGCTTTTAGAGTGTCATGATGAGGCTGTCTCAAAAGTAAATGACATGGTCATTTAAAATAACACTTTTGAAGCAGCCTTATCTTTAATAGTAAGTATTATTGGGACGTTTTCTTTCTAAAATCCGTTTTATAATACAAACCAGCTTGCAATCTGTGAAGTCCGTCACCCTTTATATATCTATGCATATAGCCCAATTGCAGATTACAAGATTTAGACAGGTTGATTCCTAAGGCTCCGTAAAGTCTGTTTTCTGAAAAGAAATCGTCTTCTATATGGGCCATAACTTCATTATGTGCACGTATAAATAACATGTTGTTGAGTTTAATTTTAGTGCCCAAACGATACCTTAACCGATGCTTTACAGAGTTGCCTTTTCTTAGGTTAAATAATCGATGCTCGATTCTTAGTCGATGTCCAATAGGGAGATTATTTAATTTGTGTTTAAAGGCCAATTGTTCTGAAATTCTATTTTCAAATATATGCATGCCTTCAATATCCTGAATACTTCTATCGATATCCAAAAAACTATAGGCCACTGTAGCCTTGAGCTTATTATTAATATGATAACTTAAACCGCCCTGTAGAATAACCAGGTTAAAGTTGGTTGCGGGTTCGTACAACCAGGTTTGAGCGCAGGTATGAATACTTAATTTGTTAGATAGTCTATGACTTCCAAAAAGCGTGTACCAGGCGCCTAATTTGTCTTTTGGTACCGTTTGAGAATAGCCCAGAGAAATGGTAAGTAAAAAAACTAAAGGTGCTATATAGTGTTTCATAAGTCAAATTGAACAAGGGGTTTAAAAAGGCCATATTAGTGGCACGAGTATAAGCGAAATGATGAAAAATATAAGTAGCAATGGAGCGCCTACTTTTAGGTAATTCATGAATTTATATCCACCTGCGGTCATCACCATAGCATTTGTTGTGGTTCCAATAGGAGTTAAAAAAGCTGTAGATGCACTTATGGCAACAACAATCATAAATGGAGCAGGAGAGAGGTTTAAAGAATTTGCTGCCAGGATCGAAATGGGAGCCATTAAAACGGCTGTTGCCGAGTTATTAATCACCTGACTAAATGTTGTGGTTAAGAGAAAAATACCTCCCAATAATAGTATAGGGTGAATGGATCCCAGATAGTCTACAAGTCCATTAGCGATCACTTGGGCCGTTCCGGTTTTTTGTAGAGCAATGCCCATGGGAATCATAGCAGCAATCATAACAACGCTGGTCCAGCTAATACCTTTATAGGCTTTAGAGATAGGTACGCAACCAGTTAGTAATACAATACCTGCCGAGATTAGGGCAGCAATCGATCCCGGTACAATTTTAAAGACCATAAATATAATCATGAGAATTAAGGCGCCTAGTGCGATAAAAGATTTACGACTTAGACTTTCTACATTTTTGGCCATGCCTTCCGGGCTGCCAATGATTACCAGGTTTTCGTGTTGCTTCTTCAGGTCTTCTATACTTTGCCAGGTACCTCGTATTATAAAAGCATCACCAGCCTTTACTGTAATGTCCTTTTCTTTTATGGGTCTGTTGTTTCTGGAAGCAGCCAATAATTGAATGCCATATCGTCTGAAGTAATCGCCCAATTTATATGTTCTTCCAACCAGTATAGAGTTTGGGTTTACAATAATTTCGGTCATACCAACCTCTTGATTGATCAGGTTGTGTTTTAACTCGTCGGTAATGGGCTCCAGAGGTAATAATCCAAGTCTGAAAGAGATCATAAGTTTGTTAATCGCTTCTGTATCTCCTTTTACCGTTAGGATGTCATGATAGTATAATTCGGTTTTAGGACTTGGAAACTCTTCAAAAGGTTGTATCCCCTTAAGAATATTCGGGTGTCGTCGTTTTAGTCGAATGACGGAGACGTTATATGCTTTTTCAAATTGCCAATCTTCAATTTTTGTATTAATAAGAGGAGACAATGATCTTATACGTAATTTGTAGTATCCTTCATCAATCTTATAAGATTCGATCCATTTGTGCAGGGTAGATTCGATATTTACTGGTTTGTTATTGGTTTTATTTTTAGGCAATAACTTGTAACCCACATATCTAAAATAAATTAAAGCGATTATCAGTAACGGTAAGCCAATAAGGCCAAATTCGAAAAATGAGAATCCCTCAAACCCAGCATCTATTAATGCATTACTTGCAATAATATTAGGAGGTGTTCCGGTTAAAGTTAGTAAGCCGCCGGTGTTAGACCCGAATGCTACGGGCATGAGCATTTTAGAAGGTAACGTACCAATACTCCATGCAGATGATATGGTAAGTGGCATGAGTGTAGCAACCGTACCAGTATTACTTACAAAACCCGATAAAACACCAGCTCCCAACGTTACAATAACGAGTAGTTTAGGAACACTTTTTCCAGCCCATTCTACAAACTTTTTACCCGCTAGAGCTGTCCAACCCGTTTGAGCGATGCCTTCGCCTATTACAAAAAGCGCGGCGATCATGATCACCGTTGGGTTACTAAACCCGCTTAGCGTTTCAGCAGGCGTTAAAATACCTGTTAAGAACAGGCTTATCATAGACATGAGTGCTACGATATCTGGAGTGAATTTCCCCCAAACAAATAGACCAATGGTAATAACTAAAATGAAGAGCATTAAGTAGATCATATCTTAAAATTGTTTATTAGTTTTAATGTATCAATTTCATGACATAAAATTACAGGGGATTGCCTCCAATAATTATGACGAAAGTCATGCTTTCCAGAGGCATGTCACTTTTTGAAGATTGTAGTTATTTTTAATTCTCACCTGTTAAAAACGCGTACGAAAACGTGGTAGTGATATTGGATGTTTAATGATATCTGAGATATTTAATAAATTTGGACTTTCAATCCGTCGAGAAGATTAAAAAAAGCATAATAACTATTTTTTTGAGGAAGATATAGGTATTGAGTTGTCATTTTTAATTGGTAAACGGAAATTTAGTAATAACGTGGTTTAAATGTTTTACAATAGGTGATAATATTCTCTTTAACTCAAATTTTGTCTTTTCATAACTCTGTAGCGATGCTAGCTGTCCGTTTGGTAAGCGGATGTTCTTCAAAAAAGTCTTTAATTGGGAATAAAAGTGTTATTTTTCACTTTAATTTAAAGTTTAAACCACTTCAATAAATAAAACATAATATTAAATAGATGAAATTAGATATTCTTGCTATAGGCGCTCACCCCGACGATGTTGAGTTAGGATGCGGTGGTACCATTGCAAAGGAAATAGCCAATGGGAAAAACGTTGGTATTATCGATTTAACTAGAGGAGAATTAGGAACCAGAGGTACGGCCGAAACCCGCGATGAGGAAGCTTACAATGCAGGCAAAATATTAGGTGTAAAAGCCCGGATTAATTTGGGGTTTGCAGATGGCTTTTTTGTAAATGATAAAGCGCATCAAATGGAAATCATTAAAATGATTCGTAAATTTCAACCAGAGATTGTGCTTTGCAATGCTGTTGATGATAGACATATAGATCATGGTAAGGGAAGTAAACTGGTTAGTGATGCCTGTTTTTTAAGTGGGTTGATTAAGATTGAAACCTACCATGATGATGACGTACAGGAGCCATGGAGACCTAAACAAGTATACCATTATATACAATGGAAAAATTTAGAACCGGATTTTGTTGTAGATGTTTCCGATTTTATAGACAAAAAACAAGAAGCGGTATTAGCTTATAAAACACAATTCTACAATAGTGATAGTAAGGAGCCGGAAACCCCTATTTCTAGCAAGAATTTTACAGATAGTGTTATCTATAGATCCAATGATTTAGGAAGGTTAGTTGGGGTGGAGTATGCAGAAGGCTTTACTGTGGAGCGCTATGTCGCCGTTGATAGCCTATTTGATATCAAATAGTTAAAAGATTATAAAATACAATTTTTAAAATCTATAGAAAATATTAAAAAAAGTCTTTGTAGAAACCATAGAAATCAATTACATTTGCACACGCATTACAAAATGCACGTTACACGGTGGTTGTAGCTCAGTTGGTTAGAGCATTGGTTTGTGGTACCAAGGGTCGTGGGTTCGAATCCCATCTTCCACCCAAAAATAAAAACCTTTCAAGAGATTGAAAGGTTTTTTTGTTTTAAAACTTAAACTTAAATTGTTAATCCAAAGCCACGCGTTCGTCTCTATTAGCTAATTCCCAAGCTGTATGAAAGATAAGGCGCGCTCGTGTTTCCAATAAATCGTATTCAATTTTATCTGGTGTATCTGTTGGTCTGTGATAATCGGCATGAGTTCCATTAAAATAGAAGATCACCGGAACATTGTGTTTTGCAAAATTATAATGGTCTGATCGGTAATAGAAGCGATTTGGATCATCCTCATCATTGTAGGTATAATCAAACTCCATATTGAAATATTCTTTATTAACAGCCTCGGAAACCTCATGTAATTCCTTACTCAGTTTATCAGATCCAATTAAATATAAGTAGTTTCTGCTGTTTTCATGTTTAGGGTCCACACGCCCGATCATATCTATATTCAGGTTAGCTACTGTGTTTTCTAACTTAAAAACGGGATCTACATCCGTGTAATACCTGGATCCGTAAAGTCCTATTTCTTCGGCTGTGACATGTAAAAACATCACCGAACGTTTTGGTCCGTGTCCCTTATCAGCCGCCATTTTAAAAGCTTCAGCAATTTCCAAAATAGCAACGGTTCCAGAGCCATCATCATCAGCACCATTATTAATATCTCCATTTTTAGAAATACCAATATGATCTAAATGTGCTGAAATAATAACAACTTCATCTGGCTTTTCAGTCCCTTTAATATAAGCTATGACATTCTCGGAATCCTTAATGTTACCCGAGAAATAGGATGCTGGGATTTCTTGAAAATAATCATCTTTAGCGATAGGAGAAGGAATTCCCGATGCCACATAGTGGTCCTTAATAAAATTGATCGCTTTTTTTTGACCTGGTTCTCCTGTTTTTCGACCTTCATAGTCATCTGAAGCATATATATAAAGTGCTTCTTTGAGTTCTTCTACCGTAATAGTTTTTGCGAAGTCTACAATAATATCATCTTTTTGTATCGTTTTTTTACGCTGAGAGGAGCTACATGCGGCGATAGCCAATGCAGCACCACATAGAAACATTGCTAGTTTTTTCATGGTTAAAAAGTAATATTTATCGCGATAATACAAAAATGAATTAAGAGAAAGACCATCCTTTTCGATCTATTTTAAGAATTCATTCTCTTCATCGATAGCGATACGATGTTCCTGGTTAGCAATTTGCCAAGCCGTGGTAAATATCAGTTTTGTACGTCGTTCTAAAAGATTATAGTCTATTTTATCCGGGGTATCTGAAATTTCATGATAATCCCCATGTTCACCATTGAAATAAAAAATAACCGGGATGCCCTTTACTGCGAAGTTATAATGATCAGATCGCGAGTAATATTGGTGGGATTCGCCTTCTCTGTTATATCGGTAATCGATATTTATGTTATAATAGGTGTTATTAACTTTTTCAGATAGAAAATGAAGCTCCTTGCTAATTCTATCTGAACCAATGAGATACATGTAATCCTTATTGTTTTTATGAAGGTCGTCAATTCTGCCTATCATGTCTATATTTAAATTGGCAACTGTATTTTCTAAGGGGAAAATGGGATGTTGGGTATAAAATTCAGATCCTTGTTTACCAATCTCTTCAGCCGTAAAATGAAGGAATAAGATGCTTCGTTTTGGGCCATGTCCGTTTTTTTGGGCTAGATTAAATGCCTGCGCCATTTCCATAATAGCAACCGTACCAGAACCATCATCATCAGCACCATAATATATTTGTCCCTCATCTGAGATTCCAAGATGGTCGAGGTGTGCCGAAATCACAATAATTTCCTCGGGCTTTTCGCTTCCTTTAATATATGCCAAAACATTCTCTGAACTGTTGATACCCTTCGAGAAAAAGTCTTTGGGAATGGTTTGGTAGTAATTGTCCCCTCCAAAAGGAGAGGCAATATGTTCCTTTATATAATAGGACTTTAAAAATTCTGCAGCTAATTTCTGTCCCTTTTCCCCAACTTTTCTACCCTGGAATTCGCTAGATGCGAACTTGTATAAATGTGTTTTTAACTCTTGATAAGTTATGGTATTTGCATAGGTTGTAACGTTGTTACTATCAACAAGTATAATACTATCCTTAAGGTTTTGGATTCTAATCGTATATTTTGGTGTAGAGCAGGTGCCTAATAGTGCGAATGCCGACAGGATAAAAAAGGTTTTCATGTGTTCTGATAGTCCAAATATTTAGATAAGACTTCATTGTCAAATCACGTTGTTGGGAGAGAAAACGTTTTATCGCGCTATTAATCGTTCTATTGGCTAATATATAAAAAATACTGTAGAATTTACTTACCGTGAAAAGTTAAGCCCTCATTATCACGTCCTAAAAGCGGTTATGTTTAATATCGTTTTGTGTGTTATCTGGTTTTACCATTTCCAATAAGGTTTCAGAGTTGATGGCACCATGTTCTGAAAAAACCATTCCGAAAATTGCCGTAACCATGGCAATCATTAAAATAATGAATGCGAACTTAAATAGTTTTGTTCTTTGAATGTTTCTTTTTACTAAATAAAAACATATAGCTCCGAAGACTAGCCCCATAACTCCAGGTGTAATTCCAAGATAGTAGACGATAAGAGCAAGCAGTAATACTATTAGTATAAATGCTATAATTATTATAGATGTGAATGCGCTTTTCATCAATGCCCCCATTTTAAACCTTAAAATCGGTATATGTACGTCATTTCTCATAAACCTGTTGTACGTTATCCTTTGAATACATAAGGTTGTAACCTAAACATATGCTAAGGATCATGTGTATGATTTTAAGGCAACAAATCATTTACATTTATTGTGCCGAAATGTCCCTTTTTATAAAAAAAAATATATTTTTTAACGATTTGTATGTAATGGTCTACAACTGACAATTGTCATAGTTTTTTTCTGCTATCCGTTTTATATTTACTTGTAATCTTATTCTGTAATCTCATGAAAGCAATATTGTTGCCTACCGATTTTTCTAAAAATTCAATAAATGCCATTGATTTTGCCGTAACACTTTTTAGAGATGTGGCCTGTAACTTTTATTTACTAAATGTACAGAAAGCTTCTGCATTCATTTCAGATGATATGATGGAGGTTACAGTAACTTCAACCATTTACAATACGATCATTGACGCGGCGAAGACATCTTTATCTAATATCATTTCTAAGGTAAAAGAACGTCATGATAATGACAAACACCACTTTTACACCATGGTTGACTATGATAACTTTATCGATGCCATAAATCAGGTTTCAGAGAAACACCAAATTGAGCTCATCATTATGGGAACCAAAGGGGCTTCAGGATTACAAAAAGTCATATTTGGAAGTCATACTGCTCGGGTTATGCAACGATGTGAAGTACCCGTATTGGCCATCCCCGATAATTGCACCTTTTCTAGCCTTGACAAAATAGCGTTAACCACTAATAATATTACGGTTCGTGATTTTGATGCGCTTAGGTCTATTATGGAACTTATAAAATTAAACAATTCCAAGCTCTATGTGCTTCATGTGACCGACGAAAATTATGAAGTCCATGAACAAGGTGATCGGAGTGATTTTTTTAGTATGAATTTCGAAAGCCCCGTTCATGATCATATTAATGTAAAGACAAAAGATATGTATAACGCCGTGCATAAGTATGTTATGGATAACGATATAAAGATGATTGGTATGGTTGGTGAAAAGCACGCTTTCTTTGAACGCCTATTTAATAAAGATTCTGTAGAAATTTTTGCGTTTAGTATTGATATTCCTTTTTTAGTGATGAAAACGACATAAAAGAATGTAATTATGACATAAAAAGTAAATCATAGCTACTGTGTTCTCTTTCGGAATAGCCTTAACAACTAAAATTAATGATATGTTAGGGCTATTCTTTAATATAGAATAATTTGTTTTTGGGTGTATTTACTTGATAAACAAGAGATTATTTTGTGTTAATTTATGAAATTTGGATTTTTCCTCTTAACTTTATAGAAATAACTAATCCAACCAACTCTCATTCCCTAAGATGAAATACAAGGTCTGTATATTGTTTTTATTGACCATTCATTGCTCTATTTCTTTTGGTCAGACTCATAAAATTGACAGTTTAAAGCATGTCTTTTTAAGTGAAGATACGACCGATTCTTTGAGGTTTAATGCTGGAAGAGAGGCTGTTATAGGTCTCTTTAGGTCTAATCTGGATTCTGCCAGAGTTTTTGGACAAGACGTTTTAAAATTTGCTGAGTCTAGAAAAAATAAAGGCTGGGAGGCCAGCTCACTACGTCTTATTGGGAATACTTACGCGATTCAGGGTCGTTTTAGAGAAGCGTTGAAATATTTTACGGGGAGTCATGATCTTTTAATTAAACTGTCTGATAAAAAAGGAATGGCCACAACCTATAATAATATAGGAACAGTACATTACGAATTGGGAAATTTTCCCATAGCACTAAGTAACTTATTAAAAGGGTTGAAAATCGCTGAGGAAATTGATGATAAAACAAACCAGGCCAGGCTTACCAATAATTTAGGTAATGTATATATAAGGCAGAAAAATCAAGAAAAGGCTTTGGAATATCTTTTGTATAGTCTTAAGCTTAAAGAAAACATGGGGAATAAAAGGACCTTGCCTCATGCCTATAATAATGTAGGATTGGTGTACACTAATCTCGAAAAATATGATTTAGCATTAAGTCATCTATTAAAAAGCGTTGAGATTTCTGAAGGCCTTGGAGATAAAAGGTCTTCGACAAGGGCCTATAGTAATATTGGAGAATTATATGGGAAACAAGGTCAGTTTTTAAAAGCACGGGAATATTTTAATAAAAGTATTGAGATAAAGGAAAGTATAGGAGACCAGGAAGGTCTTATATCTGCCTACCTATATAGAGGTGGTTCTTACCTGAACACCAAAAACTATGTGCAAGCCAAAGAGAACTGTGAGAAAAGTTATGAGCTAGCAAAGGACATGAGTGTTTTAATTGCTAAAAAAGAGTCTTGTGAATGCTTAAGCAAGGCCTGGGAGAAGCTAGGAAGCTCCAAAAAAGCATTGCATTATTATAGATTATCCATTCAGGCCAAAGATTCACTGTTTAATAAGGAAAAAACCCAGGAAATTACACGTCAGGACATGCAGTATCAATTTGAAAAGCAACAGCTGGCAGATAGTATGGCGTTTAATAAGCAACAGGCTGCGCAGGAATTAAAGTTTGTAAACGACCTAAACAAGCAGCAAAATAAATTAAACCTTATTGTTTTTGGAGGTTTGGGATTACTGTTAATAGGCATTGTTTATTGGCGTTCCAGACAAAAAAGTATGAAACTGGCACAGGAGCGTAATGTGATAAACAGACTAAAACAGGTGGATCAACTCAAAGATCAGTTTTTGGCAAATACATCCCACGAATTACGAACACCTTTAAATGGTATCATCGGGTTATCTGAATCTCTTAAAGATGGTGTGGCCGGTAAATTATCTGCCAGAGCCATTGATAATTTAGATATGATTGTAAATAGTGGTAAACGTCTCTCAAACTTGGTTAATGATATTCTCGACTTTTCTAAATTAAAAAATAAAGACCTTGAACTGTCGCTCCAACCTACAGATGTTTACGCAGTGGCGGATTCGGTTTTAAAAGTTTCAGAGTTTTTAATCACAGGGAAGGAGCTTCGCCTTACAAACAACATTTCTAAAAGTATTGTATTGGTTGAAGCAGATGAAAACCGATTGGAGCAAATTCTGTATAACCTTATTGGAAATGCAATTAAGTTTACCGAAACGGGAAATATAGAGGTTAGTGCTTTAGAAGAGCAAGGCATGCTATCGGTTTCAATATCCGATACAGGAATTGGGATCCCTGAAGAACAATTTGATACCATTTTTAAATCCTTCGAGCAGGCCGACGGGTCTACCTCCAGGACTTACGGAGGTACGGGACTGGGGCTTTCGGTAACCAAACAATTGGTAGAACTTCATGGCGGTACTATTACAGTGAAATCTGAAGTAAATAAAGGATCTGTGTTTACATTTACCCTACCCATAAGTAAACAAGATAGAAAGGAATTTAACGAAGCAGTAACCGGGGAGTCATCACCTAAAGTTCAAAGCATCGATACGAGTAATGAAAACCTGGAAGACCACGTTTCTAAGTCTGTTAATACGAGTATACGCATTCTTATTGTAGATGATATGATTGTGAACCGACGGGTTTTGGAAAATCATTTAACACTGGCAGGATATCAGGTGGAAGAAGCGGGAAGTGGGAAGGAAGCACTTAAACTCATAGAAGAAGGTAATTTCGATTTGGTGCTTTTAGATATTATGATGCCTAATATGTCTGGCTATGAGGTTTGTGAAAAAATAAGAGAACATTATTTAACCAGTGAGCTACCAGTTGTTCTGTTAACAGCTAAAAATAGGGTTAGCGACCTGGTTGCTGGTTTTAATGTAGGAGCTAACGATTACTTAACCAAACCATTTTCTAAAAACGAATTATTAAGCCGAATAAAAACACACTTAAACCTTAACGGCATTCACAAAGCTACAAGCCGTTTCGTGCCTTCCGAGTTCTTAAAATCTGTAGGACGAGACGCTATAACCGATGTTGTTTTAGGAGACCATATAGAAAAGAAAGTAACCGTATTGTTTACAGATGTTAGAGATTATACAAACCTGTCCGAATCCATGACCCCAGAGCAGAATTTCAAATTTGTAAATGCTTATGTTGGACGAATGGGACCTATTATTCAGGAGAATGATGGATTTGTAAATCAATATTTAGGGGATGGGATTATGGCATTGTTTCCAGAACATGCCGGACAAGCCTTAAAGGCAGCTGTTGAAATGCAAAAGACCATTCAGAATTATAACATAAAACGTATGCAAGAAGGATATAAACCCATTTCGGTAGGGATGGGACTTCATACCGGTGACCTGGTTATGGGAATTATTGGTGATGTGTATAGAAATGATACTGCTATTATTGCAGATACGGTAAATACCGCTTCTAGAATGGAAGGCGTTACTAAATACTATGGTGCAAACATCATTATTAGTGAGGATAGCTTAAATACCATTGAGAATAAAGAAGATTTTAATTTTAGGTATTTAGGAAAGGTTAAAGTGAAAGGGAAAAATGATATTATCCCCATATATGAATGTTTCGATGGAGATTCTCAAGAAACCATTCAATTAAAAACAAGTACCCTAAAACATTTTGAAAAAGGATTGAAGCATTTTTACAGGCATGAATTCCCAAAGGCTTCAGCTGCTTTCGATACGGTTTTAAGAAAAAACCCTAAAGATCATATAGCGAAATATTTTGTAACCAAATCGGCTGAATATATGATTGCCGGAACTCCTGATGATTGGGACATGGTGAATAAAATGGAAAAAAAATAAACGGCTCTGTCAGTTTTACTTTTTATAGGTTAATTGCTGTTTTATTTTATGGTTTTGAAGCCATTTGGTTCTGCTGATTTGATTAGAACTCATTTGTAAATATCTATTAAAACGTGTATCCACCTGGCTTTGGATATCGCGAATAACATTCCTAAATGCATTCTTGTTTTTTCTGAATAGTTTAGAAAACCGTGCTTCAAGTTTTAAATAGTCCTGAATAGGCACCGAGGGTACTTCGGAATCAAGTTGTAGTGTACTTAGATGCTTTGTTGCACGTCTCGGATCGTTTCTGTATAATAACCATTGTCCCGATTGTACCGCAGCTTTATGATATTTAGAGGGGTGTTTCATATCAATACCATGAGATGCGCTGTGTGAATAGGCAATGATTATGGATGGCCCTTCAAAACTTTCGGCCTCATTAAACGCTTTTAAGGTTTGCTCTTGATTTGCTCCAATAGCTACAGATGCGACATAAACATGGTCATAATTCATAGCAAAAAGGCCAAGGTCTTTTTTCTGTTTTTGTTTACCCTGAAACGTAAATTTAGCTTCTGATCCAAAAGGCGTCGCTTTTGAGGCTTGTCCACCCGTATTATCGTAAACTTCATTATCAAGAATTAAAATATTTACATTTTTACCAGAGGCTACCACATGATCTAAACCCCCAAAACCAATATCGTAAGCCCACCCGTCACCACCAACAATCCAAACGCTTTTTTTAACCAGATGATCAGTCATGTTTAAAAGCTGTTTGGCTTCGCTTGAATTCAGGGCTTTAAGGCACATTTTCAACCTTGTAATTCTGGATCGTTGTTGGTTGATTTCCACTTCGGTGGTTTGCTTGGCGGTTAAAATATCTCGGACTAATTGGGAATCTAATTGATCTTCGAATTTAAGAAGGAGGTTTTTTGCTTGTTGCTCCTGTTGGTCTAATGATAATCGATATCCTAAGCCAAATTCGGCATTGTCTTCAAATAAGGAGTTAGACCATGCCGGGCCACGACCTTTATCATTTTTACTCCATGGTGTGGTGGGTAAAGCACCCCCAAATATTGAACTGGCGCCAGTTGCATTTGCTACTAAAAGCCTATCCCCAAATAATTGTGACATCAGTTTTAAATAGGGGGCTTCCCCGCATCCTTCAACACCAATTGAATATTTAAATAGTGGTTCTTGTAGTTGTTGCTGATTTATTTTTGTTGGGTTAATTTTTTCTCTGTCAAATTCCGGAATAGTTTCAAAATAGGTCCAGTTTTGTTTTTCAGATGCTTCCCTAGTCGATCTGTTTACCATGGTTAATGCTTTTGAGGTGCAGGCATCAACACAGTGGTTACAGCTATTACACTGATCTGTATGTATTTGGATCGTGTAATTTAAAAGGTCTACATCCCAATCGGTTTCAGTCGATTTTACATGTTTAAAGCTTGAAGGTGACTTTTCTAAATGCGTATGATCATAGACTTTGATTCTTAGTGCGCCTTGAGGACATGCCATACTGCAAGCTCCACATTGTGTGCACATATCGGGTTGCCATGAGGGGATAGAAGTGCTCTGTTGAATCGGGTTATACTGTGAGGTATCACTTGGGTATGTGCCATCTGCAGGAAGTAAGCTCACCGGAACGTCGTTACCTTTGTTTGCCAGTAATTGCCCCAATAACGAGCTATTAAATACTGAATCAAAGCGATGTTGGACGTCTTTAGTGTGGGTAGGTTTGGAAGTACCTACATTATAAATATAATCGCTTAACTCCTCATAAGTCGGCTCTTTTCTAAGCGCTAGAAAACAGGCATGTAATATGGATAGATGATGATCTTTTAAGACATTTAATTGTAAAAGCTCATCACAATCGAAAATGAATAGATTAACCTCTTTTTCTCTTATTTGATGTTGTGTTTTGATTGAAAGCGATTGCCAAAATGCTTTAGATTTTAGCGGGGTATGAACCAAAAGTGTCCCCTTGTGTTTTAACAAGTCTATGATGTGGTTATACGCAGTAAAGTCGGTATACTGACAGCCTATAAAATCGGCTTGATTGATTAAATAAGGTTCTTTAATAGGGGTTTGATTGATTCTTAAGTGAGCCATATTTATGGTGTTAGATTTTTTATAATCGCAATCAATATAACCCTGTACATAGGTATTTTGTTGTTTCGCTATAAGTTTTAAAGTGTTAGTGAAACTTTCTGTGGTTGTTTTGTTTTTTTTCTGATAAAATATCGCTTGATAGGTGTTGTTTTCAATTTGAAGATTGCTTGAGTATTCTAAACTTAGGTTTGTCACATCGTCGTGAATACCTATAGTGAAATTGTTTTTTGGATAGTCTTGCTTTAGATTATTAAAAATGGCTTGAACCATTCCTGGATTGAACACTTTAGAAGATAAGCCATAACGCCCACCAACCAGTTTTGGTAAGGATTTTATTTTATTATTTTGAAAGGCTTCAGAAAGGGATTGAAGGACATCCAAATAAAGCGGTTCTCCGCTGGAGCCCGCTTCTTTAGTGCGGTCTAAAACGGCTATAGATGTTACCGATTTAGGTAAGGCATCTATGAGGTGTTTTGTACTAAAAGGTCTGAATAACCGAACTTTAATAAGTCCGAACTTTTCCCCAGTATTATTTAAATGTTTAATGGTTGCTTCAATAGTTTCGGTAGAGGAAGCCATAGAAATGATGATCTGCTCGGCTTTGGGATCTCCAACATAATCAAATAACTGATAAGATCTTCCGGTTAAAGCAGCAAACATATCCATATGCTTTTGAACAATATCTGGGCAGGCATCGTAAAAAGGATTAATAGCTTCACGGCTTTGAAAAAATACATCAGATTGTTGTGCTGTACCTCTTATAACGGGTTTGTTTGGGGTTAAAGCACGACTTCTATGGTTTTCAGCGCCTTTTAAATCCATCATAAATTGGATGGTTTCATCTAAGATGAGGTCTATTTTATTAATTTCATGAGAGGTTCTAAATCCGTCGAAGAAGTGAACAAAAGGAATGTGGGATTCTAAAGTAGCGGTTTGTGCGATGAGTGCGAAATCCTGGGCTTCTTGTACCGAGGCGCTTCCCAGCATAGCATATCCAGATTGGCGTACCCCCATAATATCACTGTGGTCTCCAAAAACAGATAAGGCATGTGTGGCCATACTTCTTGTGGCTACATGAATAACATTTGAAGTAAGCTCTCCAGCAATTCTATACATGTTGGGTAACATGAGTAACAAGCCCTGGGATGCTGTAAATGTAGATGACAGGGCCCCAGTTTGAAGCGCACCGTGCATAGCACCAGCAACTCCAGCCTCACTTTGCATTTGAAATACAGAAGGGATATTCCCGAAACTGTTTTCTTTTTTTTCTGCACACCATTGCTCCACCAATTCACTCATTTCCGAAGCAGGTGTAATGGGATAAATGGGGAAAACTTCATTGGTTTTGTAAGCAATTCGGGCAACCGCCTGATTTGCATTTAGTATGCTTTGTGTTGAAGTATTCATGGTGTAGTGAATTAGTATTAAGCGTTTGTCGTTTTAAGCGGAATAAAAAAATGGCTACTTTGGTTATTTGTTTGAGTAGCCATTTTTTTGTTTACGAACCCATTTGAACGTTTTGGATTTAAGCGAAAATTAAGAGTTTTTAGTTCTATTACTGCTTTACAATTTCGATGGAAACCGGAGTGGGGTTGGTTAACATATCGAATACAGGTGAGAACTTAGCTAAATTTTCAAGTTGTTCAGCTGATGCGTCAGATTTCACATTGAGTACCATTTTGATGCCATCAAAGCCTTGGCGTATTTCTGGGTTCAATCCTAAAAAACCGTGAAGGTCAATATCACCTTTTAAGGTAGAATCGGCACTCTCAATATCGATACCGTTGGCCGCAGCATGATAGGTCATAGCAGCAGTTAGACATGATCCCAAGGCGTGTAATACAACTTCTGGTGGGGTTGCTGCTTTGTCTTTGCCTAGTAATACATTAGGATGATCGCATGCCATACTAAATGTTTCTTCACGAGTGGAATCTTCCTGACCTACGCCATAAAAACTTTTAATATCGGTAACACAATGTCCACCTTCTATCCAATCGTTTTTAGCTCTAAATTCGAATTTTGCTAATTCAGGGTTTTGTTGAACGGCTCCAATCGTTTCTACTAATTGGTCTACATTTACTCCGTTTTTGATGTTTGATGTTGTAATCATTTTTTCTAATTTTTAAAGTGTTAAACGTTTTGTTTGGTTGATAAGATGCTAATGGCATGCCAAAAACTTTAAGTATTTGAAAATTAGATAGTTAAATGTATTTTGGGTAAGTTTTTGTTTCACGATATTTCATAAATTAACGATATTTCGTTAGTTTATTTATGAGATCTCGTGAATTTATAAAGGGCGCTCTATGCCTAATGCTTTGATTCTGGATGACAGTGTGGTGGGAGGGATCTGAAGTAAAGCAGCAGCTCCGTTTGTACCCGAAATCTTCCATCGGGTTTGCTTAAGTGCTTTTAAAATGTTCTCTTTTTCCAGGGCAGTAAGTTCTGTTGAGGTTAAGATTTTATCTTTAGACGTATTCTGGGGGTTTTCGGCTATTTGTGTATGGCCAGGGATAATGTTTTGCCAGTTTATGTTCCCGTGTTTTGAAACGATCACAGCACGTTCAATTAAGTTTTGTAGTTCCCTAACATTACCAGGCCAATGATATGAGATTAACAACTGTTTGTCGGCTTCAGATAAAGCAATGCCCGGTTTGTTAAGTTTTTTTGAAAACTGGGAGATCATGTCTTCGGCAATTAAGCAAATATCATTCCCACGGTCTCTAAGAGCCGGCACTTGAATAGGGAAAACATTGAGTCTATAGTAAAGGTCTTCTCGAAACTTCCCTGCTTTGGAAAACTCATAAAGGTTTCTGTGGGTTGCAGCAATGATTCTCACATCTACTTTAATGGTTTCGGAGCTTCCTACAGGATCGAATTCACCTTCTTGTATAATACGCAGGAGTTTAGGTTGCAGTTCTAAGGGCATTTCTCCAATTTCATCTAAAAAGATGGTTCCCTTATCTGCTAGAAGAAAACGTCCTTTTCTGCTTATTGTAGCTCCTGTAAAGGCTCCTTTTTCATGTCCGAACAGCTCACTTTCAATGAGGTTTGTTGGTATGGCACCGCAGTTAATTCGAATTAAAGGCTTGTCATTTCTATGGCTTTCACTATGAATGGCTCTGGCTACCAATTCCTTACCGGTCCCGGTTTCTCCGTTTATGAGCACGGTAGCATCGGTTTTTGCCACTTGATGAATTAGATTTAAAGCGTCTTTCATGCTTTTATCTTCTGCTATAATACCGTAGCTGCTTGTGAGTTCCTGAATTTCTTCAGTAAGATATTCGGTTTGTTTGGTTAACAGGTTTATTTTGTCTTCAGCCACAAGACGTTCTTCAATATTTCTCAGAATAAGCGTGTAAAAAGTCTTTGTGCTTGTGCCATATGTACTTATGGTGCCTTCGTTTAAAGTTTCGGCACCATGTGATCCAATGACTTTTACAATATCGGGGAGATACCTATTCATAGAGGCTTCATGCGCTTCGTTTTTTACTATCGATTCGATCAAATGGGCACTTTCTTCATCAAAGAAGAACAAAACGTTACGTTGCAAGCTGTCGTCATTCTCCAACAATTTGTTTGCAGATGGATTTGTGAGTACAATTCTAAAATCCTTGTTAAACATGATTATTGCATCCATCGCGCCATTAATGAGTCCGCTTAGTTTACTATTGGCAAATTCAATGTCTTGTTTAGAGGAGGCCAGTCGCTCTTGTATAACATCCAATTCGCGATGGCGTTTTATCATTACCGATAAAATTCCCTGAGCAAACCCGCTATCGGTTTTAATCAGATTTAAAAAGTGCTCACGTTCTATTTTTAGGACTTTGGTTTTTTCTATAGCAGTAACCGTTGCAGAACGTGTTTCATTATCTATAAGGGCGTATTCGCCAAAGCAGTCGCCCGTGGTTAGAGTGTCGTAAACATGTTTTTTATCATGGACTTTTACACGACCATTTAAAACTGCATACATGGAATTTCCAGCCGTATCTTTTTCAAAAATAACCTCGTTTTTTATATAGGTTTCTTCCGTGACGTTATTGCACAAATGCTGAAGAGACGTTTTCGAAACTTCAGAAAAAAATGGAATTTCAACTAAAAAGTTTATGAGGGATGGCGTCACTTTTGCTAGTATAAGATTAGATAATCATTGTTAAAGATATTAATTTATTATAATAGTTAAGCATTGATATTAAATATATTAGAGGGCAGTAAGGTCTGGTTCATATCTTTTAAAGAAAAGTGTAACATTTTGTAAAGAGCTACGTCCTATAAGCATCAATCAAAATAATCAATCACTATGATGAGACAAGACAATCAATTGTTAGTTATAACCCATCTGAGCCAGCTCATAGTCCTAATTACAGGATTTGGTAGTTTGTTAGTACCATTGGTGTTATGGTTAACCCAGAAAGAAAAAGTATATCTAATGGATGAGCATGGTAAAAACATTATAAACTTCCAGTTAAGTTTACTAGTTTATTTTGTGATATGTATTCCCCTAATATTATTATTTGGCCTTGGTTTACTTGGCCTGGTAGTTTTGGGAATTATATCCATAGTTTTTCCAATTATTAATGCCATTAGAGCGAATAATGGGGAGGTGCCAACGTATCCTTTTACTTTTAATTTTGTGAGTTAAAATGTTGGGAAAAATTATGAGCAATTGGCAAGGGATATCGTTTTTGAACCATTGGAAATGAAAAATACGAGCTACTTGTGGCAAGAAAGGTTTGAAACAACATATTGCAACGGACATACTACAGAACAGGGTATTGATAAAAAAGATAAAAGAGATAGAGCAGCAGCAGCAGCTTCTATGGAGACCAATTTAATTGATTATTCCTTGTTTGTGATGCATGTTTTGAAGTTAACCAAAGCAAAATCTGATGTAACAAACGTATTGTTTAAACCAAATTTTAGAATTCGTACTAAAGCTCAGTTTGGACCGCTATCTCTTGTTGAATCTCATGACAATAATGACATGGCATTGAGTTATGGTTTGGGGTGGGGATTATTACAATCTCCTTATGGATTTGGAGCTTTTAAGGAAGGCTATGGAGAAGGGTTTCAACATTATACTATTATTATTTCCCGAAAAAGAAACAGGAATTGTCATACTTGCAAATAGTGATAATGCTGAAAGTATATTTAAAGAACTTTTAGAAATAACTATTGGAGATATGTATACGCCCTGGGAATGGGAAAATTATATTCCGTTTTCAAATGAATACTAAACTTTTTTATCTCTAGATCTATATTAGTTAAGTGGAAATGAGATAAACAAAATGCCCACCAAATTGGTGGGCATTTTTATTATGAGATTCCTGTCTGACTATTCAGGGTTGTATTATCCGTTTAACATAACTGGCATAACAAGCATAGTAACTTGTTCTCCTTCGTCAAGTCCGTCGATAGGTGTTAAGATTCCTGCTCTATTTGGCATGCTCATTTCTAGCTGTACCTCATCTGAACCTAAATTGTTTAACATTTCTGTTAAGAAACGTGAGTTAAATCCAATTTGCATATCATCACCTTGATAATCACAAGTTAAGCGTTCTTCCGCTTTATTACTGTAATCGATATCTTCTGCCGAGATATTAAGTTCGGCACCAGCAATTTTTAAACGTATTTGATGTGTGGTTTTATTAGAAAAGATACTCACACGTTTTACAGAGTTTAAAAACTGCGTTCTGTCGATGGTTAGCTTATTAGGGTTTTCTTTTGGTATTACTGCTTCGTAGTTGGGGTATTTACCATCGATTAAACGACAAATTAACTCAGAATTTTCAAAAGTAAACTTGGCATTTGACTCATTATATTCTATGGACACCTCTTCTTCACTAGCAGCCAAAATACCCTTTAATAGTGTTAAAGGTTTTTTCGGCATGATGAATTCCGCAACTTGACTGGCTTTAATGTCTTCTCGGGTGTATTTAACCAGTTTATGAGCATCGGTCGCCACAAAGGTTAAACCTTCTGTTGAGAATTGAAAAAACACACCGCTCATCACCGGACGTAAATCATCGTTACCAGCCGCAAAAATAGTTTTGCTTATAGCTGTTGCTAATACATCCCCAGTAACTACAGTTTTACTTGGGTCTTCTAGAGTAACTGCCTTAGGAAACTCGTTACCATCGGCATAGGCCAGGGCATATTTACCGTGATTCGAGCTAATTTCTACAGTGTTGCTATCTTCCTCAACAACAAATGTAAGCGGTTGCTCGGGAAATGTCTTTAAAGTATCTAGAAGTAGACGTGCAGGAATGGCAACGCTACCTTTACTATCACTTTCAACATCAAGAGAGGACGCCATGGTAGTTTCTAAATCACTTGCCGAAACCGTTAGTTTCGTTTGATCCAATTCAAATAAAAAATTATCTAAAATAGGTAAGGTGTTAGAGCTATTAATGACACCTCCTAAAACTTGCAATTGCTTTAATAGATAGGTGCTTGATACTATAAATTTCATGTATTTATAAAGTGTTTAAATTTTAATAAAGCTTCTTACAAATATATTCGATATGCACAACAAATCGAAAGAAACTTATTAACATTTATGAAGTAAATTTTTTCTTTCTGAAGTAATTAAAGGCGAAACCAAAGATGGTCAATAACACCATTGGTAGTGCGATGTTTATAAACTGCCACTTAATTTTTTGATCTGATATTTTTTCATGATCGAGAAATGCAATAGCAATTTCCTTTGACCGAATGTTTATAAGTCCGTCGTCATCTAAAAGATAATTCACGGCATTTAGTAAAAATTCTTTGTTTCCAAATGTTTTTCCTGTCCAACGATCAAAGCCCAATTCCTGTGGTCTGTTTTTAAGAACATCATTTTTTATAACATCTCCATCGGCGATCACGATCATTTTGGTAGGAACGCTTGTGTTTTTTTCTTCAGATAATTTAAACGGTTTTATACGGTTTTGAAATACCGATTCAAAGCTGCCCTCTAATAAAACCGCGAGCGTTTGATTGCCTTTGTTAAATAGTCTGGGGTCTTGTTTTTGAGTAACCAAATCTAAACTGATTTCTCTTGGGGTGCCATCCAGTTTCGATAGTGGAGCCGACTCTAAGAGAATCGTTTTGCTTACATTATTTTTAATCGTATCAATTGGATTGGCAAAATCGAATTTTACAAGATTCAAATTATTAACGATCGGGTGTTTACTGTTCGAAGACGCCAAGGGGGAATAGGGCCATTGCAAATGTTGAAATTGAGACTCGCTACCACGGCCCATAGCTAAGGTAATGGGCGCAGAGTAAAGGGTGCTTACCATTAACGGATTAACACGAACACCGTATTTAAAGAAGAAATCGGTTAAGTTTAAGTCTCTGGCTACTGCAAAATTCCTGCCCGCATCATTATATAAGCTATCTTTTTCCATAGCCACGGCATCTACGAGCCATAAGCTTTTGCCGCCATTCATGGTGTATTGATCTAAAATCAGTTTTTCTTCTTCGGTGAACGCCTGAGTTGGTTTAGCTGAAATTATTAAATCAAAGGCCTTAATGTTTTGGAGTGTTTTTTGCGGATTGCCAGCAACACTATCTAATGTGAAAGGAGCGATGAAATAATATGTTCCAAGTGTCTTGATGAAATCTGCAATATATCTATCCTCCAATTGATTATTTCCCCTTAAAACAGCAATTTTTCGACGTTTTGGTTTTATGAGTTTGCTAAATCCATCTGAAAAGGCATATTCCAGATGCTGTACCGAGTTAGTAACCAGTTCCTGTTGGGAGGCACCTATTTTATTTTTTATTAATGAAATAGTAACAGTTTGATCGTTATAACTTGCCAAAGCCCAGGGGAAGATTACAGCTTGCGTTGCCTTTCCATTTTCCTGAACACTTAATTGCATCGGTGTTAAACCACGTTGTGTAAGTTGCTGTATATTTCTGTCTCGCGTGGATTCGTCTTCTAATGGATTAATAAAATTAAAGGTGATCCGATTGTTTTCAGCATTAAACTCTTCCAACAATTGTTTGGTTTCTCTTTTTAGTCGCCTGAATTCCGAAGGGAAATCATCACCACTCAAGAATACATCAACAATTAAGGGAGACTCCACCTCTTCAATAATATGAAGGGCAGACGCACTAAGTGTGTACCGTTGATCTGTTGTTAAATCAAAGCGTTTAAAAACCTGATTGCCCAAAACATTAATTGCAATTAATACAACTAGGAGTAAAGCGATATGTTTAATATTCTTATTCAAATGTCTTTTCTAATTGATATTGTCTGATGTTAACGGCCAAATTATTTTTAAATTCTATTTCAATACATTCCTGCATTTTGTTGAAAGCCCCTGGTTTAAACCCCAGGTTATAATTCCATTTGTCTGATGAGTTTTTTTTCAAAGCATCATCCCAACCTAACCACTCGCTTTTTCCAAGACGTGTTTCGACGTCGTCTTTGCTTTTATTTAAAAACAAGTGCTCATCGATAATGTGATCACTCATCTCGTACCGTAGAGCTGGTTTATCTTTCCAGACAATTTCATCAAAATATTTTTTATGATGATAGCTACTAAAAATATTTAGCACCGGGTAAAATACATAAAAATAAATAACGGGAGTTAAAATAATAGCGATGAGTAAACTAACCCACTTACGTTTATCTATAGTATTGGTAAACGTCCATGTTAAGGCAAAAACAAGCACTAAAAAAATAACAAATAAAGGTGTTAAAATCATTTGGTTTCTTTACTAATATTTGTTTTGGTTAACATTAAAAAAAACACGGTAATACTTAGGAAATAAAGAATGTCTCTAGTGTCTAGCACCCCACGACTCATGCTTTTAAAATGTGTGCTCATGGCTAGCTGTTCTATAAAACGACTTGATGTAAAATCTGCAATGCCTTCAAAACCTATATAAAACAGAAAGCAAATAAAAACAGCAATTATAAAAGCTACAATTTGATTGTCTGAAAGCGACGATGCAAATATACCAATGGCGGTATAAGCAGCTACTAAAAACAGGAGTCCAAAATACGAGCCAAGAGTACTACCTATATCGAGATTACCCTCTGGAGTTCCTAGTTTATAAATGGTATACACATAGAGTAGAGTTGGTAGTAGTGTAATTATGATTAAAATAAAAGCTCCGAAATACTTTCCTAAAATAATTTTTATATGCGAAATAGGTTTGGTGAGCAACAGTTCTAATGTGCCTTGCTTTTTTTCATCAGAAAAACTACGCATGGTAACTGCCGGGATTAGGAATATTAAAATCCATGGTGCCAGTAAAAAGAACGCCGATAAATCTGCAAAACCGTAATCTAAAATATTAAACTCTCCTTTAAATACCCACAAAAATAAACCGTTTAAAACTAAAAAAATAGCAATGACCAAATACCCTATGGGTGATGCAAAAAATGAGTTTATTTCTTTTTTAAGTATGGCTAACATGACCTGTTTTCGCTTGTAATTCTGTATCGTCTTATGCTGTGTGCTAATCTATATAATTTTGAATGATTAACGTAATAAATTCATCAATTTGTAGTGTTGTGGTGTATTTGGTGGATTAAATTTATATTGTACTTAATATAGTTTCGGAATTTTCAGCAGTTAATATGCCTTTTGTGGGAATCATATGTTGCCAAACCCAATTGTAATGCTCGATCACTTTTTCGGCACTTAAATGGGGCCTGTCTCCAGTAGTATGACCATCTTTTACAACTGTGATGTTATAGTCTTTAACCAATGCAGATTGGATGGTGGACTCTATGCAAAAATCGGTGGCACAACCTGTTATGAATAACTCATCAATGTTACGAATTTCTAATTCGGACTTAAGTCTGGAGTTATAAAACACATCATTCGCATATTTGTCGATAAGAATATCCTCTTGAGACACATGCAACTCCGATAAAATTTCCCAGGATGCTGTGTTCGGAATAAATTCATTGTGACGACTGCCATCATGTTGAATGTGGAACACAAAAAAACCAGAAGCTCTAAACCGTTCTGCCAATGCGTTGATTCGTTCAACAACACCAGAAGTATCATACCGGGGAGTTTCAGGAGTAAACGAGCCTTTTTGCATATCGATAATTAAAAGGGCTTTATTAGCCATAACCTAATTAATTTAAAGATTCCAGTTTATCGACACTCCATGCCAATGGCCGAATATTAAACAAGGGTTTGGTTTTAGACCATACATTTTTGAAAACCTCAGAGTGTCTGTAATGTTCTAAATCATTTTCGGTATCCCAATAACTATAAGTAAAAAAAATGGTTGGATCATTTTTATCCCGATAAAGTTCTAAGAACTTACAACCCTCAAAATGCCTTATCTTTTCCTTATTCGCATTAAAATTAGCAAGAAAGGTTTCAATATGTTCCTTATGAAACCCCATTTTTACAATTCTAACAAACATAATTATACTTTTATAAAATTAACGCTTATAGAATCCATCAAGCCCAGCCCCATAAGCGTTGATGCACTTCCTACTGTACTACTATTACTTTTGTAAACCGCGATTTCGAGGAAATCTCCAGAGTTAAATACCACGAGTCCTCTCCCTTCGTCGTTACGTTTGCTTTCTTCAATATCGAAGTTTACGATATCACTGTACTTCTCAAAAATACTTTTAAACTTATTGTTTCGAGCCGAAATCACAAAAGGACGTCCTTTTTGAATGGTTTCGAAAAAGTTCTTTTTTATATTGGTAATAACATTGCCGTAGTTATCAATATAAATAACACTACCAATAATTTGTGTTTTATCATCATTCACATAAGGAACCAAATTTTTAAGAGGCTTTATGGTGTTAATACTTTTGCCAATGACTTCCAGAGTACCCCCTCGTGCAATATGGCAGGCCGCTTTCACAAAAACATCTAAAACGGGAAAACTGGTTTGTATTTTGTCGTGAATGTTAATTTCGACTATTTTTTCGGGTGCAATTTCAGAGCAAATCATACTCATTATGCCATTATTGGCACAGATAAAAAAATGATCGTCGAGCTTGACGGCAATGTGTTTGTTTTCTGGATTTATTTCAGAATCTATTCCAATAAGATGTATCGTACCTTTTGGAAAGCTTTTATATGCATTTTGAATGATATAAGCGGCTTCTGGAATACTAAAAGGAGAGATAGAGTGAGAGATATCAACAATTCTTACATCTTCAAGTTCACTATAAATGGCTCCTTTTGTTGCGCCGGCGAAATGATCTTTCTCACCAAAATCGGTAGTTAATGTAATTATCGCCATTGAGAAAATTGTTGATATGTTTTTAGGGTATTGTCTCTCAAATTTATGTATTTTTGAGTTTTAACAAAATTAGTAAATTCATTTCATCGATTAAATATTATTTTTCACTTTAATCCGGTGGAGAACTAAATCAAAATTCACGCCTTTGAATGAAATCGTAATTGAACTGGAAGAGATTTCTCCAAAAGAATTTTTTGGAGCTCAAAACACCAATATTGCACTTCTTAAAAAATACTTTCCTAAATTAAAAATCGTTGCCAGAGGAAACAAAATTAAAGCTTTTGGAGACGAAGAGTTATTGGAAGAGTTTGATCGTAGAATCACGATGCTTTTAAAACATTTTGCCAAGTATAACAAAATCGATGAGAATGTTATCGAGCGTGTTTTAACAAGCCAGAGCAGTGATGATTATGATACGTCTAAACAAAGTGGAGAGGTGATTGTACATGGTGTAGGGGGGAAAATTATTAAAGCGCAGACCGTAAACCAACGTAAGTTGGTCGAACTTATACGTAAAAACGATATGGTTTTTGCCATTGGTCCTGCTGGTACGGGGAAAACCTATACAGGGGTAGCTTTGGCAGTACAGGCGCTTAAAAATAAGGAAGTAAAACGCATTATATTAACACGACCTGCAGTAGAGGCCGGAGAGAATTTAGGGTTTTTACCTGGAGATTTAAAGGAAAAACTGGATCCGTATATGCAACCATTGTACGATGCGTTACGAGATATGATCGCTCCGGAAAAACTAACACACTATATTGAGAATGGTACCATTCAGATCGCGCCATTAGCCTTTATGAGAGGACGCACCCTGGATAATGCCTTTGTGATTTTAGATGAAGGTCAGAATACAACACACGCGCAAATGAAAATGTTTTTGACGCGGATGGGTAAAAATGCCAAGTTTTTATTAACTGGAGATCCTGGACAAATTGATCTACCTCGTCGTACTATTTCTGGTTTGAAAGAAGCGCTTTTAATATTAAAGAATGTGGAAGGTGTGGGGATGATCTTTTTAGATGACAAGGACGTGATTCGCCATAAGTTGGTTAAAAAAGTGATTGAAGCTTACGAAAGTATTGAGAATAGATCTTAATTAGTGATCTGACCAAGGGGAGTTCAGTTAGACCGATGGTATTCAGAATAGTGGTGTAAAGTTATTTCTTTGGTAAATTTAGGGTTTACGCTCTGCTGAGCTGAGGAATAAAAACATGACAAACACACCGTTATTGCCTGTGATTGGCTCAATGAGCAATGATTGTCATTCCTGCGCCGGCAGGCAGGAAGACAGGAATCCACTTGATACTTTAGAGATGACAAATTAAAAAGAGTGACATTAAATCAAAGCTATAAAAGGCTAGGTACCTCAAACAGAAGAAACAATTTTCAACAGACCCAGAACGTGTTTAGGGTTTATAAATAAAGTAAATGAGTAATAGTAATACGATAATAGACAGTAATTTTAATTTTCCGAACCAGAAAAGTGTATATAAAGGAAAAGTAAGAGAGGTTTATAATATTGAAGACAACAAATTGGTAATGATCGCTACGGATAGGCTTTCTGCTTTTGATGTCGTTATGCCGAAAGGAATACCATATAAAGGACAAATACTGAATCAGATTGCTACTAAAATGATGAAAGCAACCGAAGATTTGGTGCCTAACTGGTTAACAGCAACTCCCGACCCAAACGTGGCGGTAGGCGAGCTATGTGAACCTTTTAAAGTCGAAATGGTTATTCGAGGTTATATGTCCGGGCATGCGGCTCGTGAGTATAAAGCTGGTAAACGAATACTTTGTGGAGTACCTATGCCGGAAGGAATGACGGAGAATGACAAATTTCCAGAGCCTATTATTACACCGGCTACAAAAGCGGAGCAGGGAGACCATGATGAAGATATTTCTCGTGAAGAAATTTTAAGTCAGAGAATTGTCTCTGAAGCCGATTATGTGGTATTAGAGGATTATACCCGTAAATTGTTTCAACGAGGAACCGAAATTGCAACGTCGAGAGGATTAATTTTAGTGGACACCAAATACGAATTTGGAAAAACTAAAGATGGAAAAATTGTATTAATCGATGAGATTCACACACCTGATTCATCACGTTATTTTTATGCTGATGGGTATGAGGAACGTCAGGCAAAAGGTGAAAAGCAAAAACAATTATCCAAAGAGTTTGTTCGTCAATGGCTTATAGAAAACGGTTTTCAAGGTTTAGAAGGGCAGAAGGTACCTGTTATGAGTGATGCGTACATTGAATCTGTAAGTGATCGCTATATCGAGCTTTACGAAAACATCACAGGAGAAACCTTTGAAAAAGCCGATGTTTCTAATATACAACAACGTATAGAGACTAATGTGTTGGCGTATTTGAAATAGAGCGTTTTTTAGTGGGCTTATGAATTCAAAATACTATAGGTGTAATAGTTTTAAATTACTGGTGTTGGTGCTGAAGCAAGATTATGTGAGGTTTGTTTAAGATTTGACTTTCTCTTTTATTCGAGATACCCCATGAGGATGAGATTCCTCCTCGTTAGGAATGACATGGTTGCATAGTATCGATTATCATGTTACATCAACTTACAGCCCTTTTACTTGCTCTTCTTCTTCCTGGGCTTACTAGCCTTCGCCAACGGGTTAAAAGCAATACATAAATCCAACCAATGGGATAGATCATCATCTGTATCAAAACCATCTGGAGTTACAAAAATATACCCTTTCATAGGCCGGCCGGTAAAATCCATGGGAAGGCATTCAGGCTTTTCCAGTTCGGTTTCGTAAACAGCTTCTCCTATTCGAGCCATCAACAAGTTGTCGCCGTATTTTTTATCTAAATGAATGCCGCAAAGCATTTTATTATCGACTTTAAAACACAAACCGCCCATCATTTTAAGTTCTGAAAAAGCTGTGTTTTTTTCTTTGAGTTGTTGTCGAATTCTATCCGCTAAATATTCGTCGTAAGCCATAAAAAGAAGCCGTTTTTAAGTTAAACTAGGAGTAAAGTTAATGGATTTATAAATGCAACGAACAAAGAATTAATATCAATTAAAACAGTTTACTTAAATCCTCAATGAGATGTCCCATTATTTTTTGCTTTTATAAAGAGATCGACTATACTTTCGATAGTACTAGTGTAATTGACATTAGATGAGTTGGATAAGGCAACGATAACAAGGTTTTCTTTCGGGTAAATTTGAAACTTTGTAACCCCCCCAACAGAACCGCCGTCATGTCCGAAACCTTCTAGTCCATTTCTTTTAATAACGCCCCAACCTATACCATAACCAGTCTTTTTACCACTAGACAATTTTTGAGATTTTGTAAACTCCTTAATGATTTTAGCAGAAAGAAATTCTTCTTTAATCATAGCATTTCCAAATGTTATCAAATCGTGGGTCGTAGAAACAAATCCACCTCCTGCCCATTTATAACTATTATCCACATAAGTGGCATTTTCAATGGTGTTTGAGGCATTAATTTGATAAAATGACGATCTGTTTCTCATAATACGTTTATTTTTATCTGCAAACGTGGCATTCATACCCAATTTATAAAAGACTTCTTGTTTCATAAAATCCAAAAAAGACATCCCACTTGCGCCTTCAACAGCTGCACTCAGCAAATTAAATCCGTATGACGAATATAAATAGTCGGTTCCCGGTTTAAAGCGCAAAGAATCGTTTTTAAAAATATCCAAACCCGATTCAACCGTGTTATATCTTTTAGCCGAAGTATACTCGGCGTTTTTGTAATGTCTTATACCTGCTATGTGCCCTGCAATTTGTCTCACTGTGATAGGATACTTCTTTTTTGGGAAGTATTTAACATAGGTTTGAATGGTTGAATCTAAGCTTAATTTACCACGTTCAACCAGTTTACCTAGAGCCGTAGATGTTAGTGGTTTTGATACACTTCCAATTCTGAAAATAGTTTTTCCAGAGATCACAGGTACTTGAAGTTCAATATTTGCAAATCCGAACCCTTCAGACCATACAATGGTGTCATTGATAGATACCGCAATGTCAATTCCAGGAATGTTTTGCTTTTGCTGAAGAGAGTCAATAATGCGATGTGCCTTAAATATAGCCGAAGCATATGTTGTGTTTTTAATCGTTTGACTTGTACTTTTAGTTACAATCATAAGGGGAGTTACGAGTACTAAAAGTTTAAATAAGAATCTCATGGGTCGCTTTTTATAGTATTGATAAAATATGTCGAAAAAGAGCCATTTAGCTTTCTTTCGGTGCGTTTCTTTTTTAGTTCAGTTTCGTAAACAGGCCGTTCAATAGCCTATACACTAAAAGTATACTTTTACGGTTTTACCTCGAAGATAATTCGTTTTAAGGAATTCTTTATTTTCTAAAACGATTAATTAATTTTCGTTTTAGAAAATGATATACAAACGTATTTGTTTTTGCATAATAAAATGATATCAGACAAACGACAACAACAAATAGTATAGCTCCAATTATGGCTTCGGTAGGGTTTAATGTTTGGTTTAAAAAACGTTTTAGTCCATAGTTCGTAAAACTTCCAAATAAAATAATAAAATGGATCACATAAATGGATAGGGTTTTCTTGCCTATTTTGGCAATTATAGATTGTTTTAAAAAGCGTTCAAAGGAATAAAACAAACCAAATAGAATGAGCACATCTCCTAAACGTATAAACAAAAAATTGTAATTGGCACTTAATCGCAATAGCTCAATATTCGTTATACCATGTAGCTTTAAAAGAAACCATGTTGAATGATAAATTAGAAAATATCCTATGACGAAGAACGTCATTATGGTACATAATTTAAAACGATTTCTGTGAACGTGTCTAAAAAAAATGGTGGATATAAAGGCTCCAAAAGCCGAATAACCAAACCATGGCAAAATAGTAAAAACAGAACCATTAGTTTTAGTCATATAATTTGCAATGGGAAGTGGTAAATGATCAATGACTAAGCCTCTATACAAAGGTTCAGAAATAAAGCAAAGACATCCCAGGGAAAAAAGAATTATCGAAAAGATATAGCTGTAGCGTTTAAATAGAACATGTAAGCTAACTAAAATAATAAGAGATAAACCAATGCATTGCAATACATCAACTACGAAAAAATAGGAACTAAAATACCCACTAAGCCAACTTACTAAGTTGATGCGAAGGCTATAACCAATCCCAATAAGAACAAGTCCCCTGAAAAACCCTTTTTTAATTCTTGGTTGATCATCATTTTTAGAATACGCTCGTAATAACAAATAGGTGAAAACCAGACCAGAAATAGAAAAAAAAGTAGGAGCAGTAATACCCCTAAAATAAGACCATACGTTATAAACTATGTTTGTAGAATCCCTATAAACAGGATCGATTAATGTATCAATGAAATGCCCTTGTAGCATCATTAATATCGCAAATGCTCTAACGGCATCAATAAAATACAAACGATTAGATTGCAAAATGAGTCGAATTGGTTGCGATAAATATACTTCTATTATCTCAACTCCAATAATTACCAAATCAAAATATCGATGAAATACCTTCAGCTTAAACTGTCTAAGAGGCCAAGGGGCTATAAAACCTCGGATTATCTGAAAATTAACGCGTAAGTCATAGGGAGCACTTCGGCTACGAACAGTGCTCAACCTAACAATTCGAATTACAATGATTTTTCAGACCGTGTTATATGTTTTAGAAATGATAAGTAACAACCCGGTCGTTCAAAGGTTGTTCATTGCGATAGTTGTTAATAGGCATATTGTTTTTTAGTTTGAGAACCTCTTCGACCGATAAAATGATAGGTTCTTTAAATACAATCCAGTTCACATTTTCGGTACATGGTGGTGTAGTTAATGAACCCTTATAGGAATAATAAGGCTTATCCTCTAAAAATAGACTGGATAAATCGATTTTTTGATGAATGTCTTTTATCATACCTTCTTTGATGGGTAAAAAGCTTTCAAAAAATTCAAATAACTGACTTTCGTCACCTTCTTCACCCAGTAGTCCTAAAACACTTATGCTTCCAGTCTTGCTAACATGGACGAGGTGCATCTCAATAGGATAAATAATACCATTTATTCGATGTTCCGAAGGTTCATGGAAATGAATCTGTTTTAGGTGGTAGGTTTCATTATGATAGTTTATGGAGTCACCGGCTTCAAAATCAAACTGTATAGAATGTCCGTTATTCTCAACCTTACTTATAAGGGTATTGGGAGCGTATTGTATGTTTAGTTCGTTTTGATTTTTAGCTGGGTTTGCATTGTTGTGAATAATATTAATTGGAGACTGATGGCGACCTCCACAATCAGAATTCTTCTCAATGTCTATCCAATGTTCAGGAGATGTTTCTCCGGAATAACTCCAATGGAGGTTATGTTGTCGGAGACCTTCAGATATGTCATGTTTTGAGTTTGTACAAGACATGTTTGCCATTAAAGTTAGGGGGAGCAGTAAAGCAATTTTTACATACATAACATGATAATTTAGGTATTAGTAGAATACAAAACTATAGATGAAATGTCTTTAAAAACCTTACTTTTATCAGCTTTTGAGAGTAAAACAACCAAAGTTATTAACTATTTCGTTTTCGAAATTAGAGAAAGGTTTTTAGTTTACTTTCAATGCCTGTATCATTATTATGTGAATAACGAACTACCCAGATAGGATTCTTATTCAAAATAAAACTTATTAAGGCTAACTATGCGTAAATTTAATACTTTTATAAAACCAACTTAGATTGTAAATGAAACAATTGGACCACATTGTAAAGGCCTTTTCTGATTATGCTTGGGGCCTTCCCTTAGTTATCTTACTTATTGGAGGCGGTCTGTACCTCTTAATACTATCACGATTTTTACCGTTCAGATTTGTTGGTCATGCCATTCAGATATTACGAGGTAAATATGACGATCCCAACGATCCTGGACAGATTAGTCATTTTAAAGCCTTAACCACGGCCTTGTCTTCAACTATTGGTATGGGGAATATTGCTGGTGTTGCGGTGGCTATTTCGGTTGGAGGTCCCGGGGCTATGTTTTGGATGTGGGTAAGTGCTATTGTAGGGATGTCTACCAAGTTTTTTACATCTACATTGGCCGTTATGTTTCGAGGAAAAGATAGTCGCGGAGAGTTGCAAGGAGGACCTATGTATTTTATTGTGGAAGGCCTGGGAAAGAAGTGGAAGCCTTTGGCAATTATGTTTAGTCTCTTTGGAATGATTGGGGCACTTCCAGTGGTTAACGTAAATCAGTTAACCCAGGCTATAAACGACATTGTTCTCGTACCAAATGGTATAGCGGTAGGGTTAAAGTCAAATTTGGTCATCGCCCTGGTGCTGGTTCTATTGACATCAGTTATTATTTTAGGCGGATTAAAACGGATTAGCAATGCAGCTTCTAAAATGGTGCCTTCTATGGTATTACTCTATTTTGTTTTGGTATTGTTTATTTTGATTTCCAATTATGAGGTGGTTCCAAAATATTTTACCATGATTTTTACAGATGCTTTCGGGGCGAATCATTACTCCAAAGAACCCTTTTTTGGAGGTGTTTTAGGAGCGCTCATCCTACTTGGAGTGCGCCGTGGAGCCTTTTCCAATGAAGCCGGTATAGGTACAGCACCCATGGCTCATGGGGCAGCAAAAACAGATGAACCAGTGCGTGAAGGATTGGTTGCCATGTTAGGGCCTGCTATAGATACATTGATTGTATGTACATTAACAGCTTTAGCTATCTTGGTAACCGGAGTGTGGGAAACCACTTCAAATAATGGAATAAGCTTAACAGCGGCAGCATTTGCCAGTAGCATGCCTAATTATGGGAAGTATCTCCTCATGTTATGCGTGTTAATATTTAGTGTGTCGTCCTTGTTTTCATATGCATATTATGGAACAAAATGCATGTCTTTTATAATTGGGGCAGATAAAAAACACTATTACAATTACGTCTATATTATAAGTATTGTGCTAGCTGCTACAACGCCTTTTAGTATGATGTTGAACTTAATTGACGGAACCTTTGCACTTATGGCCATTCCAACCATGATCTCTACATTAGCTTTAGCACCAAAAGTGGTTAAAGAATTTAAGCGCTATAGAAACCAATTAAATTAATATATATGACTAAAACTAATGCAAAAGCCTATTGGAAAGAGAATATTAAATACGTGCTTATACTACTATTAATTTGGTTTCTGGTCTCCTACGGAGCCGGAATACTGTTTAAAGACGCTCTTAATAAGATAAAAATAGGGGGCTTTAAATTGGGCTTTTGGTTTGCGCAACAAGGGGCGATGTATGTGTTTGTCATACTTATATTTGTATATGTTCGTCTTATGAATAAGCTTGATAAAAAGTATGGTTATGACGAATAGTATGATGTTAAAGGAAGCCATGGGCGTTCAAAACTGGACTTATATTTTAGTAGGAATCACCTTTGCAATTTATATAGGAATTGCTATTTGGTCCAGAGCAAGTTCTACCAAAGAATTTTATGTTGCGGGAGGTGGTGTTTCACCTTTAGCCAATGGGATGGCAACAGCGGCAGATTGGATGAGTGCGGCTTCTTTTATTTCTATGGCAGGCATCATATCATTTGCGGGTTACGACGGCGCTGTGTATTTAATGGGGTGGACTGGAGGTTATGTTTTACTGGCATTGCTTTTAGCGCCTTATTTAAGAAAGTTTGGAAAGTTTACCGTACCCGATTTTATAGGCGATCGGTATTATTCCAAAACGGCACGTTTGGTTGCTGTATTTTGTGCTTTATTGGTGTCCTTTACCTATGTCGCTGGGCAAATGCGAGGCGTAGGGATTGTATTTTCAAGGTTTTTAGAGGTCGATATCAATACAGGTGTCATTATTGGGATGTTAATTGTGTTATTTTATGCTGTTTTAGGAGGTATGAAGGGCATCACATATACACAAGTAGCCCAGTATTGCATTTTAATTTTTGCTTTTATGGTCCCCGCCATTTTTATATCCATTCAAATGACAGGAAACCCAGTGCCTCAGTTTGGTTTTGGAAGCAAGTTAGTAGATGGCTCTGAAATGTATTTGTTAGATAAACTGGATGGTTTGAGTACCGAGCTTGGTTTTGCAGAATACACCGAAGGTTCTAAATCTATAATAGATGTATTTGCTATAACATTGGCCTTAATGGTAGGAACAGCAGGCTTACCACATGTTATTGTCCGGTTTTTTACAGTTAAGCGGGTACGGGACGCCCGTAAATCGGCAGGAATAGCACTTTTGTTAATTGTTCTTTTATATACAGCAGCACCAGCTGTAGCTGTTTTTGCGAGAACGAACATGATTGAAACAGTATCCAATACACCATATTCAGAGGTTCCGCAATGGTTTAAAAAATGGGAAAAGACCGGACTAATTGCATTTACAGATAAAAATAAAGATGGTCGTATTCAGTATGTTGCAGATCCTTCTAAAAACGAATTGGTTGTTGATAGAGACATTATGGTATTAGCGAATCCCGAAATAGCGAATTTGCCTAGTTGGGTGATTGCTCTGGTTGCTGCCGGGGGATTGGCCGCAGCATTATCTACAGCAGCGGGGTTGTTACTTGTTATTTCGGCGGCAGTTTCTCACGATTTAATTAAAAAAATTATCAAGCCTTCCATTTCAGAAAAAAGTGAGTTAATAGCCGCGCGGTTATCGGCAATTGGGGCAGTTTGCGTCGCAGGATATTTTGGAATTAATCCGCCGGGGTTTGTAGCTGCAGTAGTTGCTTTGGCTTTTGGACTGGCAGCAGCTTCCTTTTTTCCAGCCATTATTTTAGGTATTTTTTATAAACGTATGAATAAAGAAGGCGCTATTGCCGGTATGGTGGTTGGTATTACATCCATGTTGCTTTACATGATTAAATATAAGCTTGGATGGTTGGACGTCGAGTTACCTGATAAAACGGAATGGTGGTTTGGTATTTCTCCCGAAGGATTTGGAACTGTAGCTATGATTTTAAACTTTATGGTCTCTATAGGAGTTATGAAATTTACGGCTCCACCACCTGAAAATGTTCAGAAAATAGTGGAAGATATTCGAATTCCGAGTGGAGCAGGAGAAGCAACGCATTAATTTTCAAAAGTTTTATATAGCATATCTGGTGCTGTCGATAGAAATTGTGTGTTAATTAGGTATTATTTTTATTATTTTAGGCATCCAAAATTAATTTTTTAACAAATACCATGAGTAATTATCACATAAAACATTTAGAGGAGTATTATCAAGTTTACCGGAAATCGGTTCGAGAACCGGAAAATTTTTGGGAAGAAGTGGCCGAAGAACATTTTATGTGGCATAAAAAATGGGATCGGGTTTTAAGTTGGGATTTTTCCAAACCTGAGGTAAAATGGTTTGAGGGCGCCCAATTAAATATTACCGAAAACTGTATCGATAGGCATTTAGCAACACGAGGTGATAAAACGGCCATTTTGTTTGAGCCAAATGATCCAAAGGAAAAAGCAGAATCGATAACCTATAATCAGTTACATGAACGTGTAAACAAATTTTCAAATGTATTAAGAGCTCAGGGGGTCTCTAGGGGAGATCGGGTATGTATCTATTTACCTATGATTCCCGAATTAGCCGTCGCCGTTTTGGCCTGCGCCAGAATAGGTGCTATACATTCTGTGGTATTTGCAGGTTTTTCTTCAACAGCATTGTCTACCAGAATTAATGACAGTTCATGTAAAATGGTTATTACGAGTGATGGTTCTTACAGAGGTGCTAAAACTATAGATTTGAAGGGGATTGTAGACGAAGCTCTAAACGATTGTCCTTGCGTTGAAACGGTTTTGGTAGCCAAACGAATTCAGTCCGATATAGATATGGTATCGGGCCGGGATAAATGGTTACAACCGCTTTTGGATGAAGCATCGCCTAATTGCAAAGCAGAGGTTATGAATGCTGAAGACCCTTTATTTATTCTGTATACTTCGGGATCTACTGGAAAACCAAAAGGTATGGTACATACCACGGCAGGCTATATGGTATATTCGGCATATACATTTAAGAATGCTTTTCAATACAAGGAAGACGATATATACTGGTGCACGGCAGATATAGGTTGGATTACCGGGCATAGTTACATTGTTTATGGCCCATTAGCCAATGGTGCTACTACGGTTATGTTTGAAGGTGTACCGAGTTATCCGGATTTTGGACGTTTTTGGGAGATTGTTGAAAAACATAAAATAAACCAGTTTTATACCGCACCAACAGCCATACGTGCTTTGGCTAAACAGGGATTGGAGTTTGTTGAGAAATACGATTTGTCTTCGCTTAAAGTTTTAGGATCGGTAGGAGAGCCTATAAATGAAGAAGCCTGGCACTGGTATAATGATAATATTGGTAAAAAGAAAAGTCCGATTGTGGATACCTGGTGGCAAACCGAAACTGGTGGCATTATGATTACACCCATTCCGTTTGTAACACCAACCAAACCTACTTACGCCACTTTACCATTTATAGGAATACAACCAGCACTTATGGATGAAAATGGGAATGAAATTAAAGGAAATCAGGTCGATGGACGATTATGTATTAAGTTTCCATGGCCTAGTATGGCACGTACTATTTGGGGAGACCATCAACGATACAGAGATACCTATTTTTCGGCCTTTAAAAATAAATACTTCACAGGAGACGGTGCCTTACGTGATGAGGTAGGGTACTATCGAATTACTGGACGTGTCGATGATGTTATTATTGTTTCTGGACATAACCTGGGAACAGCACCCATAGAAGATGCTATTAATGAACATCCGGCAGTAGCAGAATCGGCTATTGTTGGCTTCCCGCATGATGTAAAAGGAAATGCTTTATATGGTTATGTTATTTTAAAGGATGTGGGAGAAACTAGAGATCAAGATAATTTGCGTAAGGAAATAAATCAGATCATTACCGAGCATATTGGTCCTATTGCCAAGCTGGATAAAATTCAGTTTACTCAAGGTTTGCCCAAAACGCGATCTGGTAAAATTATGAGGCGTATTTTGAGAAAAATTGCTCATAAAGATACGAGTAACCTTGGGGATACCAGTACACTTTTAAATCCAGAAGTTGTTCAGGACATTATAGATAACACATTGTAAATATTAGGTTCGTGAATTTTTGGTAAAAACATAAGTGGCCCATTACAAAACATATGTTACCGGTATTATATTAAATATCTTATATTTTTGTAAAAAAAGCTTGGCATGTTAAAAAGTATCTTTTCAAATACCTTAGCACTGGTCTTATTAATGTCTTTCATGATATTCGTTACAAATTGCAGTAGCAATAGTAGTGCAGAACCAGAAGACAATATAGATCCCACAATATCATGTGTTTCTAATATTAATGAAACCATTGAGGCTACAGAAAATGGAACGGAAATAACGTATACAGCTCCAACAGGATCGGATGATCAACCTGGAGCCGTAACAACGCAAATTGAAGGTTTGGCCTCCGGAGAGATTTTTCCAATAGGAACGACCACAAATACGTTTCAGGTTAAAGATGCTGCGGGTAATTTAGCAACATGTAGTTTTGATGTGGTTATTACCAGAAATGCACCTTCATCAAGTGCACCATATTTTATTGGAGAAGACCCAACGCCACCTGGAGAATCCTGGACTAGGGTTGAAAGCTTGTCGGATGAATTTGATGACGATAGTTTTGATAATAGTAAATGGTTGAATACAGATCCTGGCCGATGGGTAGGTAGGCCACCGGGACTTTTTAAGCAAAATACCATGACTGAAGCCGATGGTCACCTTAAACTCACGGCTTATGAGCTGGCTGCACCCGAGGTTGTAAATGGCAATACATTTACGCATGCAGGATCATATATCGGGTCTAAAACGGCTGCACAGGTAGGCTACTATTTTGAATGTAAAATGAAGGCTAATAAAACATTTATGTCGTCTACGTTTTGGTTGATTAACCATCGAAATGAAGGTAGCGGTTGCGATAGAAGAGTTACAGAACTTGATATTCAGGAATGTGTTGGACAAATTAATACCTCGGCGAGCTGGGCGCAACAATTTGATGAAGCGATTCACTCGAATACCCATAGCAGACAGGCCGATTGTACATCGACACCAACTGGAACTGAAGGCGGTAATGCTCCACTTGGAACCAAAGCCTGGGCCGAATATCATGTTTATGGGGCCTGGTGGAAAAGTGCTACGGAAATAGAGTTTTATCTGGATGGTAAAAAAGTATATACTGTAACACCGAAAGCTAATTTCGACTTACCAATGTATATGCGAATGGTTGTTGAAACTTACGATTGGAATCCTGTGCCTTCTGATGGGGGGATGATTGGAAGAACAGAAGAAGAAAGAACCACGTCTTACGATTGGGTAAGAACCTGGGAATTAAAATAAAACCTTTTTAAGTGTGCTAGGGTTTTAATAAATGATCCCAATCCAGTTTATTTCTTTTATCCATTCTGGAAAGAATTTTTAGAAATACAATGGCCGTTATAAGGGCATCACCACTGGCTGTATGTCGATCCACCTTAGGAACATTTAGCTCTTTACAAAGATCGTCCAACGTGTAATGTTCTTTTAGGTTTTCTTGATAAATGGCGTGTTTGGATTTATTAAACAGATGTCCAGTATCTAGAAATTGATTTTTAAGCCTGCCAAGTCCATGTCTTGATAGCATAGCATTAACCATATTTCTATCGAAGTTCGCATGGTGAGCGACTAAAACAGCATCCTTTATGTAGTCTAAAAAAGTTTCAATGGCTTCGGGCTCGGTGACTTTTTCCAAAGATCCTTTCTTCATTAATCCATGTATTTTAACCGTTTCAGGATTAAAGACATCCTGCTCTAAATAAAGTTCCAGACTTTCATTAACCTGAATAGATTTCCCAGTAAATTCGACAGCACCAATCGATAAAATGCGGTCCTTTTTTTTATCGAACCCTGTGGTCTCTGTATCAAAAGCAATAAAACGCGTTTCTTTAATCGAGCGTTTTTTTGCATCCTTAAAGGTGTTCACATATGCTGTCCAAAAGTCAGGGTAATCATTTTTATTTTTATAGAGCCATTTAAAAACCATTTATATGAAGTTTTTTAAATCAAATCTTATTTTTAAAATTTCCTGAATTTTTTGAATAGGTTTGAAGCAACGTCTTAGTTTAAGTTTTTCCTCTTTAGTAAGTGTTTTTAAGTCAATGTACTTACCCGAATTACCATGTAATAAGCCTTGTTTAGTTTTAAATTTGGATAAGGCTTTAAAGGCGTAAGAACACGATTCGTGTAATTCCTTATTAGCGGGTTCCAATTCAGCTAACTTTTCAAACCGCTCGTGTGTATTATTAATGCCACTTATTTGATGATTTAATATAAGCAATCGAGCGGCATCGGTAAGCGGCATTAACGCTCTGTTTTTAATATTAAAAAGCTCTTTCTGATCACCGTTTTGCTCAACCAAAAATTGTTTAAAGAAGCCAAGAGGAGTTGGGCTTTTTATGGCATCACGCCCTAAGAATTTATAGAACAGATCGGTTTCTTTCAAACTGGTAAAAATGGTGTCGGTGAGATTATCAACCAATTCTTTACTTCCAAAAACACAATCATAATCGAAAAAAATGGATGATAGGAGCACTGCTTTTTCATCGGGTTTTAAAATCCAATTTTTAAATTGGGTTTTCCACTCACTTAAAGATTTGCACCATTCTGGATTACTGGCCATCATATCGGCTTCACAATATTCAAATCCAATTTTGTTAAGTGACATCGTAACCAGTTCAGCCAGTTTTAAAAAATAGGATTGAGTCTCTTCATATAGTGCCTCTGGAACATCTTCAAATACCAACGCATTATCCTGATCTGTAAACAGCAATTGCTCTTTTCGTCCTTGGCTTCCTAAGGCAAGCCAAGAAAAGGCAACAGGAGGTTTAGAGGACATCTTTTCTAAAGTTAACTCAATGGTGCGTATGGTTACGGCATCATTAATTTGAGAAATCACATTTAAAATATGCGAAATAGGTATGTTTTGCTCAATGTAACTCTTTAATAAGGTATTGGCTTTTAATCTGGCCTCACGAAGTTTTTTAGTTTGTTTTGCACGTTTTATTTCCTTTAAAATAACCATAGGACTATTTCCCAGAGTCACTAAAATATCATGGTGACTTAACACACCCACAAGCTTTGAGTCTGGTGTACCATCTCTTGTAATACATAAATGACCAATATTGTGCTTAATCATTTGTAACTGCCCGTCTGCTATCGTTAAATCTTTCTTACCCGTGATAACTGGAGAGCTCATAATATTAGTTACAGGTGTGTCAATTGGAAACTTGCCAGTCGCTATTTTGTTTTTAATATCACTGTTTGTGATAATGCCCAAAGGGTTTTTGTCATCATCTACTATAATGATACATCCAATTCTATGGTCAGACATCTTTTTAGCAGCTTCCTGTAGCGATGCTTTTATGTTAATTGTAACCGGAGACTTCGTGTAATTAGCTGTTTGAAAATTTACCATATCCTGTGTGGTGTTAGGTAAATAATCCACAAAAATCTTATCAGCTTCTTCAGAAGAGTAGGGGGCAAAAGCATTAGACGCAAATGCCGTAATTAAATACTTCTGAACTTTGTTGTTATATTCTATTAAGGATTGAAAAACGTCAATTGGGATGGCATAAACTATAGATTCTTCATTTGCTGTAGCAGTAAGTTTGTAAGGATCCTTATTTATAAGTGGACGTAATCCGAAAACATCTCCAGGGTCATGTATGTTCGCTATATCTCGGTTCTCACCATTATTGTAATAGAGAACAACAGCTCCATCTCTAACTATAAAAAAATGATCTAAACTAGCATCATCTTTTTTAAATATAGTATCTCCCTTTTCTAAATAGATAATACTCACCTCTAAAGCAATGTCTAATAGCGTTTTGGTGGAAAGTATATTAAATGGTGGGTAGCCTTTTATAAAATCGACAACTCGTTCTGCAATGGAATTTTTCATAACGTCCTTGTTTTAAGGGTCCGTTGTATATATGGTTATATCATTTTAAAGTCTAATAAAAGCTCTCCTTCTATGGAGGCTTGCAAGTGGTCACCTTTAAAAATTTGACCAATTCCCAATGCAGGTGTTCCCGTAAAAATTAAATCTCCCGGAATCAACGTCATAAAGTTCGAAACAAAACTAATGATTTCGCTAAAATTATAAATCATAAAACTGGTATTCCCCAATTGCTTTTGTTCACCATTTATCACCAAACCGAAATTAATGTTATCAAGTTCAGGAAAGTGAGAAACGGGTTTGAAATTCGAAATAGGGGACGCACCGTCGAAGCCCTTAGCCAATGCCCAAGGCTCCTTATTGTTTCTGCTGGCTGTTAGAACATCCTTGGCAGTATAATCGATGCCTATTGCAATTTCAGAAATAAATGAGGATGCAAGGTCCAGAGGGATGTCTTTTCCTGTTTTCCCAATTTTAATGACCAACTCAACCTCATAAATAAGTTCGTTAGTGATAGAAGGGAATACAACATCCTTATTGTCGGTTACAAGTGAACTTTCCGGTTTAGTAAATATTAATTGAGAACCAGTTTTTATGCCAGCGACTTCAGATTTGTCGCTTACATAGTTTTTTCCAATACCAATAATTTTCATGTGCTATTATTCGTTGTTGTTAGTGGCAATAAAATTAATAAATTAATGAGGATTATTGTAGACGATTTCTTCATTTGATGCGCTTTTTATCAATTTTCATCTTTATTTGAGGTACCACTGAAATTAATACACGTTTTCGAAACCATGTTGATGTATTTATTATCTGTGGGGCGTATGTTCGATTCAATATATGATTTGAATTTGGAGCTTTTAAATAATAACTGCTTAATTTGTCAAATTATTCTGTACCTCGTCGTTTTTTTGTAATTAAGCTCCATTTCGGATCAAAAAAAAGTGCTGTTATCCTTCAAGATATAAAAAAACACCTATAAAAAAGCAGTTAGCATGTGTTAATACCTGACTGTATTTCATGTGTATTCGCAGCCATGCATATTTATATACATCACGCCGGTCCAGTCTTCGAGGATTACCACTCTAAAAAGGGATAGCATAGACATTTGTGAATTTTCAAAATGTATAAGGTCGTTTGCTCAAAAGAAGAATACTCCGGCCACAGCATAGATATAAAATAGTAGCAGCAATAGAATAGAGACATATCCCAGAGAAGGAATAAAGCAAGAAATTAGTGTTTTTAATTTTAATACATATGTGAATTCTTTCGTGAAAACGACATGATTGCAGCGTTTTGAGTTAGAACTAATACATAAATAGCAGAAAAATATAAGGTGAAGTTATACTTTTCTGCTATTTTTAGTTAGCAAAATTTATGTTTTTATTCTTTTATAAATTTAAGCGTGTTACTGTTCTCTAGATTCAAAAAGTATAACCCGTTAGATAAGTTTTTGATATTAATATTTTTATTACCAACAACCACCCCGCTATTTACTTTAGACCCTAAAGCATTGTAGATGGTATAACTTTTTGTTTGAGTCAATCCTGAAATTTGAATGAAGTCAGAAGAAGGACTCGGGTATAACATTATACTTGATGATTTTTTATTATCATGATTGGAAAGTGGACTTAAATTGATTTTAGAGACTCTGTTTTCATCATATTCGGTGAAATATAAATCGGTTCCATCAAGGACCATTTGAACAGGAGTATTTGCATAGGTTACAAGAGTAGCCAATGGTACAGCAAGGCTAATGTCTATTTTAGAAATTTTATTGCCTACATATTCAGCAACATATAGCTCATTTCCAATAAGTAGTAGTCCAAATGGGTGATTCACTGCATTTGTGACATTTGTTGCAGTAGCAATTGGTAAAGGGGCGGTAATATCGATTTTAGAAATTCTATTTCCATCAAATTCACTAATATACAAGTCATTGCCATGAAGTGCCATTCCTGTAGGAAGACTCAATCCTGTTATCACGTCTGTGGTTGTCGGAGTAGTTGCTGTAATGTCTATTTTAGAGATTTTGTTCCCAGCATATTCGCTAACGTATAAGTCATTTCCATTGATTATCATTATAGTAGGGGTGTTCAGCCCTGTTATTACATCTGTAGCAGTAGGTGTGGCTGCTGTAATATCGATTTTAGAGATTTTGTTTCCAGATGTTTCGGCTATATAAAGGTCATTGCCATGAAGTGCGATAGCAGTAGGACGACTCAATCCAGTTATCACATCTATAGGTGTAGGTGTGTCTGCTGTAATATCCATTTTGGAAATTTTGTTTCCATTCGCTTCAGTAATATATAAGTAATTGCCAATGAGTAGTATACCACTGGGGGCATTCAGACTTGTTGTTTGCGCAATAAGTTTGTTGCCGTTTAATAATAAAAATATAGAAAACAATACGATTCCTATGCTTTGTGATTTGGTAATTTTTTTCATGATTAATTTGATTTGTATGCTAACATATAATATTGCTATACTGTTTCAAAATTAATATGGTGAGTGCGTTTGTTTACATGGTAAACGTATTAAAATTAAGGGTGAATTGTTAATACTTAATTAAGAATTCTGCTGTGTAATTAACTGATTTTAAGTGTGTAATTTGAATATGGTTTGTGGGAAATGTAAAAAAATAAATAGATTTGATGATTTAATTATAGTTTTATTCTATGAGTAATTACCAGGTTTTATTAGGCCTTGGTTTTAATTGTATAATGTCATTCTTAGAATCTTCGTTTGTCGTATTTATATCAATTTTTATATGTCATGCATACTAAACATATTAAGTATAACCGACCTTTTCAAATGGGTTTTTGTAAACCTTAAGATTTACAAATAGTCAGTCTAAATGGATGGATAAGCTAGGGTATGTGTCGTTTTTTACTCTATGATTGGATGTGAGTGTTTTATAAGGATGGTTTTAGAGTATTTAAGCGTGTAACATCCTATTTTTTCTTTTTAGAATAACAAAAGTTAAAAGTGATAAAATACCAAAAATTGAAAAACCAATAAACAAAGGTAATACCGAATGGTTAACAAAACTCCCTATGTAATTTGCTATAGGCACAGCCATAACTGTAGACACGAAGCCATTAATGGCGGCACCTATGCCGGCAATATGTCCTAACGGTTGCATGGCCAGGGCTCTTATGTTCCCAAAAATAAAACCAACAGCAAAGAATTGTAAAGCAAAAAAGCCGAGTAAAACACCAATACTGGGGTTGTCTCCAGACCAGAATAAAAGCACATACAAAATAGATATAATAGCATAAGCGATAGTTGCTATATATGAGATGCGCCACATACCATATTTTACAACAAAAATGCTATTTAAATAGGTTGCAAAACCAATTGATATAGCCAAACTTGCGAAAATATAAGGAAACATATCTGCCATGTTATACTGCTCTTGAAAAATTTGTTGTGAGGTACTTAAATAGACCATAAAGGATCCGGTTACAAAACCCGAAATAAGCGTAAAAGCCACAGCATCTTTGTGTTTAACAAACTCTTTCGCTCCATCAATAAATTGATGGGACGTAAATTTTATACGTTTTTCTTTTTCTAAAGTTTCAGGTTGCCGTTTCCAAAACCAAAGTATAACGAGGAGGCCGTAAATTAAATTCACATAGAATATAGACTCCCAATTGTAAAAGTTAATTAAAAACTGTCCTAAAGTAGGTGCAATTACTGGAACCAATATGAAAACCATAACCACAATAGATAGAATTTTAGCCATATAATCGCCACTATATGAATCTCTTACAATAGCTATACTAAGTGTTCTAGGAGATGATAAACCAATCCCCTGAAGTATACGGCCCAGGATCATCATTTCAAAGCTTTTCGTGGTAACACAAATGATACTGGCAATGGTGAACACTAAAAAACCGACGTAGACGATGGGTTTTCTTCCGAAACTGTCAGACAATGGTCCGAAAATGAGCTGTCCAAATCCTAAACCAAGAAAAATCATGGTGATAAGCATTTGATTATCATTAGGGTTGGTAACACCAAAGGCGTTTCCTATTTGCGGTATGGCGGGTAGTAAAGCATCTATTGATAGGGCTACAATAGACATGAGAGACGCCATTAATGCTACAAATTCAAATTGGAGTTTATTATTTGTTTTTTGCATTATGCAAAAATACTTCATATAAAGTTACCAAGCTTGAAATAAAGGTTACAATATTCATGAATTTTCATTATTTTATGCCCTTATAAATTATATTTGTAGCGTATTTATTAATAGAAAAGTATGAAATATATTATATTTTATTTAGTGTTATCTTTTTTTGTTTCATGCAGTAGCGATGACAACATAGATTATGTCACCTTGAATGATGAGGAAATCACAAATTACATTGCACAAAATAATTTGAACGCAAAGAAAAGTTCAACTGGTCTCTATTATGTGATTGATAATGAAGGTGATGGGGCGCGTCCCAATTCGACATCAACAGTTACCGTTGCTTACAAAGGTTACCGTACGGATGGAACCGTTTTTGAAGAAAGTAGTACAGCAGGCATAACATTTAACTTACGAGATGTTATAGAGGGTTGGACAGAAGGTATCACTTATTTTAGGGAAGGTGGTAGTGGTGTACTTTTAATACCATCTCATTTAGCTTATGGAAATGAGGGAAAAGGAAGTATATCTGGAGGTGCAGTTCTTATTTTTGATATTAATCTTGTTGCTGTTAATTAGTGACAGAAACTATTGAGAAGATTGTTTTTCATCGAAATCAATCTATTTTATCATTATTTTAATATTAAGAAACATTATTTTGAGTTAAAAGATGTCGGGTTGACAGACCAAACCAGTTTACCTGAGACTTTATTAAGAGTCTTTCGTCTTAAAACTAAGCCCTTACCTGGATACCTAAGACAAACGTAAGTTGAAGTCTACCTTTATAATCTTCTAAGGCTAGTTCGTTTCAATACATGCTTTAGTTCCAAAAACGCAAAATCAAGTTTTCTAGAACCTATTTTATTACTATTTGATTAGATTTGTTATTTGATTAGAACGTTGATAAAAAATGCTGACTAAAACTTTAATTAGAATTTTTGCCCGGGACCTCCAAAAGCTAAAAACGGAGATACGAGCCTATAATCGTGAAGAAAACTTATGGCTTTTTAATAAAGACATTGCGAACTCTGCCGGTAATTTGTGCTTGCATATTGTTGGAAACTTAAATCATTTTATTGGAGCCACGCTTGGAAGTACAGGGTATTTAAGGCAAAGAGATCTGGAGTTTTCGCTTAAAAATGTGCCTGAGGCGGAATTGCTAAAACAGATAGATGATACGATTTTGATGGTTGAAATTGCCTTAAAAAAATTATCAAATGAGGATTTGGAAAAGCCATACCCAATTGTGGTTTTTAAGGAACCCATGACTACAGAGTATTTCCTGGTACATTTAACGACACATTTAACGTATCATTTAGGACAAATAAATTATCACAGACGTTTATTAGATTCATAAGATGATTATTAAAGAAAAAGGACAATTATTATTAGACTATATTAATAGGTATGTGCCTTTAACAGAAGAAGAGGAACAAATACTACTTTCTAAAATTGGCTATAGAACATATTTAAAAGGACAGTTTGTAGTTCAGCAGGGGGATATCTGTAAATATGAATGTTTTGTACTTTCTGGTTGTACAAAAACATTTTATATGGATGGTGAAGGGCAGGAGCATATTGTTATGTTTTCTATTGAAGATTGGTGGACGGCAGATATGGGAAGTTTTATAACGCAAACTCCAGCAGATTATAATGTTCAGTGTTTAGAAAAAACGGAGCTAATCATGTTTTCTTATGATATTATTGAAGATTTGTATGCTGCTATTCCAAAACTAGAGCGTTTTTTCAGGCTAATTATACAGAATGCATTTGTGGCGTCACAAAAACGTATCATTAGAAGTTTTAGCCTTTCTGCAAAAGAGCGTTATGTTTATTTTAGAAATCAGTATCCCAAAATAGAGCAGCGCATTCCTCAATACATGATCGCCTCATATTTAGGTATTACCAAAGAGTTTTTAAGTAAAATTAAAAGCGAACTTATAGTAGAACAATAAAAAGTTAAACTAGATTAATATGATTTTATAATCTACCTTATTTTCCTCTCGGAAAGTGTTTAAGACATTTGTATCATAATAATTAAAACAATATATTATGAATACGTTAATTGAAAACATAAGCACAATAAATGACATGATTCTTCAAGGGAAGGCATTAGACGCTTTTGATGAATTTTATCATGAAGAGGTTATCATGCAAGAAAACGATCACCCGGAGGTTGTTGGTAAAACAGCAAATCGTATAAGAGAAGAAGACTTTTTTGCTGCAATTACCGAGTTTAGGTCGGCTAAACCCATAAAGGTAACTGTAGGAGAAAATACAACCATGGTCGAATGGCATTTTGACTATACCCATAAAGATTGGGGTGAAAGGAACTATACACAAGTGGCGGTGCAAGACTGGAAGGAAGGAAAAATAATTAAAGAAAAATTTTATTACGGATCATAAATTAAAACAAGAATATTAAAAAAAGTAAAGATGAAAAACACATTCAAAAATTTATTAGCGTTAGCTGTAGTTACATTATTTACAATGTCTTTTACAGTTGCAGACAAGGACAAAAAAGAAGTAAAAGCAGACAAAAGTAAAGTGGTTTGGAAGGGATACAAAGTAACAGGTTCTCATGAAGGAACCATTGGGATTAAATCAGGATTTTTAAACTTTGAGTCCGATAAGTTAACAGGAGGTGAGTTTGTTGTTGATATGAAAACCATAAATACGACAGATCTAGAGGGTGAGTACAAAGGAAAGTTAGATGGGCATTTAAAATCTGATGATTTCTTTGGAGTAGCGAATTATCCAACGGCGAAATTAGTATTTAAAAAGGTAAAGGCTACTGGGAAAAATGCTTACAGCGTAACTGGAGATTTGACCATAAAAGGTAAAACCAACCCGGTTACATTAACCGTTTCTATTTATGGTAGTAAAGCAACGGCTACTTTAAAAGTTGATAGAACGAAGTACGACGTAAAATATGGTTCTGCAAGTTTCTTCGATAACTTAAAAGACAAAACGATTTATGATGAATTCGATTTGGTAGTCGATTTAGAATTCTAAAAAAAAGAGAATACATAATGGTTAAGAGGGCGTCTAAAAAGGTGTCATTCGGAACGCGGCCTGCCGACGCGCAGGAAGTGAAGAATCTCTAAGAAATTAAATGCTTATTTATTAAGGTTTTAAGATTTTTCGACCACGCTCAAAATGACAATTTCAAAACTTTTTAGACGCCCTTTTTTTGTACTTAATCCTATCTTTGTTCCAAAATTCAGGCAAATTTTTCAATGCATATAACATTTAGACATTTTAATATCCAGGCGTTGAATCCCGAAGATGGTGAAAGGTTCTTTAATTTAATAGATAGCAATAGAAATCGATTGGAAGATTTTTTTGCAGGAACATTATCTCAAACGAAAACACTTGACGATACCATGTCGTATTGTAGAGAGATAGGGCAAAAGCAACAGGAAAAAAGTTACTTACCTTTTGCTATAAAAAACCTAAAGACAGAGGCTTTTATTGGGTTTGTTGATGTTAAAAATATAGATTGGGGAATTCCAAAAGCAGAACTGGGGTATTTTATTGATAAAAATTATGAAGGTCAGGGTGTTATCTCAAAATCTGTAGAATTGGTTATAGAATATCTATTAGAGACCTATGCGTTTAAAAAATTATTGTGCCGATCAAGTAGTCGTAACATGGGAAGTATAGCTGTGGCTAAAAAGAATGGTTTTATCTTAGAAGGAACTATAAGAAGGGATTATAAAACCACAAGCGGAGAACTTGTAGATCTAGATTATTACGGTCGTATTTTTTGACACGGTGTATTATTGTTCTTAGTTTTTTGGTGCTCAATGAGTTTCATGACGTTTGGTTCCCAAAAAAACTCTTAACAATTGTTAAGAAAGAAAATATATTTGTATATTTTCACCCTAGGGATTTTTATACATTCAAGTTTTGATTAAGCAAAAATTAAGTTTGAAGCACGTTTTGCTACGTGTTTCCATGACTCTATTGTTTGTTGGTACGTTTTGCCATAGTCAGGTTGTTGATGACTATGAGCGATTTGTTGATTCTGCTGATATTCATATTGATTTTAGTACCGAAAAAGCCATTGCTTTTTTAGATTCTATTCCAAAGCCTGTTGAGGATTATTTAAAGAAAGGGCTTCCTGATTACTATATGATTAGAGGGATTATTTCCGATGAAGCAAACGATTTTATAAGGTCGCATCAATGTAGTGCCTTAGCTCTTAAATATGCTAAGGAGAACAAAAACTACAAAATTGCAGGAGATGCTTGTATAGAGATATTTGTCTCGTCTTATTATATTAATAAAGATACAGCAGCTTTTAAATATTTAAATGAGGCAAGAGATTATTATAAACTATCAGATTATACCTATGGTGATATTGAAGTTGATCTTACCTATGCTTATGCCAGGTTTTTAGATAAGGATTATGATACCTGCAATACATTTTTGTTGAACAATTTAAGTCGGTATAAGGCAGCTAAAAAAGATGCTTATTTCTATATGTTTGCCAATTACATGCTCACCCGTAATTATATAAATCTTTCGGACTTAAAAAAGGCCCATTTTTATTTCAATGAATTCAAAACTCTTAAAAACGATAGTACCATTGTTTCTTATAACTATTTATCCTTTGAGTCTCATATACATGTAGATTTTGCGCAAGTCTATTTTGAAAATAAACAAATGGATTCTACGCGTAATTACCTGTCGAAAGCGGCTAAACAGAAGCATTTTATGACAGAGGATATTTTGAAAACCTATTTAAAACTAAATGCTGGTTATTATAGATCATCCGGTAATGAACAAATAGCTGGGGTTTATAAGGATTCTTTATCCGATTTTGAAAGCAGGACTTATAAAAATGTAATAAAATCGGGTTTCCAAATAAACAATGATCTGGTAAAAACGGAATCTGCCCTAGAAGCCGAAAGCAATATGAAATTTCGAAATGGGATGCTAGTAGTTGTCCTGTTTATTGCTCTGGCTATTCTAAGTATTTTATCTTTCATTTTTTATAAGAAACAAATTCTTAAAACGCTCAATTTAAGTAATCAAACAAGTAATTTGTCTTATTTGAAGTCCAACAATGAAAAACTGGTGGTAAAAGTTCAGGGCTTAGAAGAATATATTAATAACCTTAAAAAGGAAATAAAGCGAATATCGACTATAGGAGAACACCCTGTACAGCGCGATAAAATAAAGGAGTTATATAGGAGTTTGCATCATCACTCTAGTACAATTCTGGATAAAAAGGAGAATCATATGGATCTGGTTAATGATCTGAATATCGACTTTTTTAAAAAAATAAATGAACTTCATCCCCAACTTAATAATTCAGAGGTTGTTATATGTTACTATTTATATGTTGGCTTCAAGAATAAAGAAATAGCTGTTTTCCTAAATACATCGGTAAGAGCTGTAGAAAGTAAACGCTACCGTATTGGGAAAAAGATTCACCTGGATAAGAATAAGATGACGCTATTAGAGCATCTAAAAAAGACTTTTAGAGCAGAGCGCATTATAGAAAGTTAATCCCCTCATATTTTTCATACGCCTTAAACTTAGTAAACATGCGGGAAACAAAAAATACGCATACTTGCGTATAAAGTGAGTAGTGAATTTTTATTGGTTTTTAATGTAGTTTATCATATTTGCATCGCTATTATCAATCAGCTGCTGTACATTAAATTTGTTTTTAGTTGGGTAGGCTAAGCTTTTTTAGTATTAAAAACATTGGAGATGATATAGTGGTATTATGATTTCAGATAAACTACATTATTTGTACATAAAAAAGTTTATTTGGTTGGAAGTAAAAAGGAGTCTCGATGAGACTCCTTTTTTTATCTATAGTGGAATATTACCATGTTTTCGTTTGGGTTGGTCCACCTCTTTATCTTCAAGCATAGCAAATGCTTTTATAAGTTTTCTTCTAGTGTTTTCGGGTAGAATAACTTCGTCAATAAAACCACGTCTTGCTGCTCTGTACGGATTTGCAAATTTCTCTGCGTACTCGGCTTCTCTTTCTGCTAGTTTTTCTACGGGGTCATTAGAAGCAGCAATTTCTTTCCTAAAAATAATTTCACTAGCGCCTTTGGCACCCATAACTGCAATTTCTGCTCCTGGCCAGGCATAATTTATATCTGCACCTATGTGTTTAGAATTCATAACATCGTACGCCCCCCCATAGGCCTTTCTTGTAATAACCGTTACACGAGGAACCGTAGCCTCACTTAAAGCATACAATAGTTTTGCGCCATGAACAATAATGCCATTCCATTCTTGATCGGTTCCTGGTAAAAATCCAGGGACATCTACCAATACCAGAAGTGGAATATTAAAACAATCACAAAAGCGTGTAAAACGTGCGGCTTTCTTAGAGCTGTTAACATCTAAAACTCCTGCTAAAAAAAGAGGTTGGTTAGCTACAATTCCAATATTACGCCCGCCAAGCCTGGCAAAACCAACAATTATATTCTCTGCGTAATCTTTATGGATTTCGTAAAAGCTGTCTTCATCTATTATTCCATTAATAACCTCTTGCATATCATAAGGTTTATTGGGGTTATCGGGAACAATATTTGATAAAACATCCCTAACTTCATCTTCTAATTCAAAATCCAATTTTTGCGAGGTTTGGGTGTTGTTTTGAGGTAAGTACCCCAGTAAGGTTTTAATATCTTCTAAACATTCAATATCGTTAGTCGAGGTTCTATGAGCCACACCAGATTTAGAGGCGTGCGTATACGCACCTCCAAGTTCTTCACTGGTTACCTCTTCGTTGGTTACTGTTTTTACTACATTTGGACCGGTTACAAACATGTAGCTGGTGTTTTCAACCATGAGTGTGAAATCGGTCATAGCAGGCGAGTATACTGCACCTCCGGCACAAGGCCCCATAATTGCAGATATTTGAGGAATAACACCTGAACTTTGCACATTTCTATAAAAAATATCGGCATAGCCTCCTAAAGACCGAACCCCTTCCTGAATACGAGCTCCACCAGAATCATTCAAACCTACAATAGGAGCTCCAACTTTAACAGCCAGATCCATGATTTTACATATTTTTTCGGCATGAGTCTCAGATAAGGCACCGCCAAAAACTGTGAAATCCTGCGCATATACATAGATCAATCTACCGTTTACCGTACCATAACCGGTAATGACCCCATCTCCATAATAGATCTCATCTTGCATTCCAAAATCGGTCGTTCTATGTGTCACCAAAACGCCAATTTCTTCAAAAGACCCTTCATCCAATAGATAAGTTACACGTTCTCTGGCCGTAAGTTTCTTTTTTTCATGTTGTTTATCAATACGTTTTTGTCCACCGCCTAAATGGGCTAGAGCAATACGTTCGTTTAGTTTTTTTATTTTTGAATCCATAGATTGGTGTACTTTGTCACTTTTAATTGATAGATTTAATCTGCTTTTTTAAGATTTAATATCAACGAACGAGCGACCATTAATTAGGTATTCTTAGTTGTTTTTTATCCTTTATATATTGTTTCACAGCAAGCAAGGCGGCAATTCTGGCCTCATGTTCTGTTTCTTGCCGTAATACCTCGGGTGCGTAATAATTTTTAACAAAATGAGTGTCGAAATTACCAGATTTAAAGGCCTCGTGTTCACAAACGAATTTTCCAAATGATAAGGTCGTTTGCACCCCTTCTACGTGATAATCGTCTATAGCTTTTATCATTAATTGTATAGCTTCCTCTCTCGTCTTACCATAGGTAATTAGTTTAGAAAGCATGGGGTCGTAAAAAATAGGAATGTCCATATGTTCTTCGAAACCGTTATCTACTCGTATTCCGGCTCCTGTTGGAAGTTTGTAAACATCCAAATGTCCTACGCTAGGTAGAAAATCATTTAACGGATCTTCCGCGTAAACTCTCAGCTCTAAAGCATGTCCGACAATTTTTAAATCGTCTTGTTTTATAGAAAGTGCTTCTCCTCGAGCTACCTGTATTTGAAGTTCTACCAGATCAACACCCGAAATTAATTCGGTAACCGGATGCTCGACCTGTAGCCTTGTATTCATTTCTAGGAAGTAAAAATTGTGATCGTCATCCAATAAGAATTCTACGGTTCCGGCCCCCAGATAATCGCATGACTTTGCGACTTTAATGGCCGCTTCTCCCATTCTGGCTCTCAATTCTGGAGTTAACACAGAAGAAGGAGCTTCTTCAACCACTTTTTGATGACGACGCTGTACACTACATTCTCGTTCAAAAAAATGTAAAATGTTTCCGTGACTGTCTGCCATGACCTGAATTTCAATGTGTCGTGGAGAGGTAACATATTTTTCAATAAAAACCGAACCATCACCAAAGGCAGAAGTAGCCTCACTTATGGCTCTATTCATTTGAGATTCCAGGTCACGTTCTTCATTTACAACGCGCATCCCTTTTCCACCTCCTCCAGCAGAGGCTTTAATAAGTATGGGAAAACCAATGTCTTTGGCAATAGCTTTAGCCTTATCAATATCGGTAATGGCTTCATCAATACCAGGAACCATTGGGATATTGTATGCTTTAACCGCTTCTTTTGCTGCAAGTTTACTCCCCATTATTTTTATGGCTTTAGATCGCGGACCAATAAAAACAATGTGGTTTTGTTCACATAACTCGGCAAAACCTGCATTTTCACTTAGGAAGCCGTATCCAGGGTGGATGCCATCAACCTTCAATTGTTTTGCAACTTCTATAATTTTTTCACCTCTAAGATAAGATTGATTCGATGGAGGTTCACCGATGCAAACAGCTTCGTTTGCAAACTTGACGTGAGGTGCGTTTCGGTCTATCGTAGAGTATACGGCTACCGTCTTTATACCCATTTTATGGGCGGTCTTCATAACTCTTATGGCTATTTCACCTCTATTTGCTACTAGTATTTTTTTCATAATAAATATAAGCTATTATTATAAATGCTTTTAGTCTAATATGTTATGTTTTTGGAAGGGGTAACGGGAGGTCCCTTTTAAGCTTCAAATTCGATTAGTAATTGATTTTTGTCAACAGCATCTCCTTGTTTTACAAAAATGGATTTTATAACCCCGTCTCGTGGAGATGTAATCATGTTTTCCATTTTCATAGCTTCAAGAATTAAAAGGGAATCGTCCTCTTTTACTTCTTGCTTTTCTTTTACATTGATCTCTAAGATTAAGCCTGGCATTGGGGCTTTTACAGAATCTATTTGTTTAGCAGATCCAATAGCAAATCCCATGTCCTTTATTAATAGGTCTAAACTATCCGAAATATCAATAGTATACGGTGTGTTGTTGATTTTTATCTCGTAAGCTTTTTTATTAAAATCTGCTTTAATAATTTCAGCTTTATACGATTTGTTTTGCTCTAGAATATGAAATTTAGAATCGGATATTTGTAAAGCATCCAGGCTTGAAATATCTGCATCGTTAATTTCAAAATCAAAAGAACTATTCACTGAAGTTTTGAAAGTTGTACTCATTAGTCACTTTAAGTTAGTTGGTTGTAAATATAAGAATTTTCCACACTATTATTATGGTGTTTGTGGAAGATATTGAGGCAGTTAAAGTTAACTAATAAGACCTGTTCAATTTATTAGATAGGTCATGTTTAGAACTCGCCCTGTGCTTTGAAACTGGAGTTCATTTGGTGCTTCTTTATGGCTTTTTGAGAGAGTAAGATGCCTATAAAGAGTGATAATATAGCTCCTATCCATACACCAGGTACAAAATCTATAAACAGGAAGAAATCGTATGCGCCATGACATATTATTGCAGATAATAAACCAATAAGATTTAGCACAATCTTATGTTTTGAAAACTTTGCTTTTCCCATATAGTACCCCATTAGGATTCCAAAAGTAGCATGAGCCGGAACGGCCGTGAAAGCTCTTAATATGGCCGTGTGTAAACCGCCTTCTAAAACGTAAAAAATATTCTCGGTTGCCGCAAACCCCATAGAGACCATCACTGCATATATAATACCATCAAAGGGTTCGTTAAATTCGGTATGTCGTTGAGCGTAATACCTAACAATAACATATTTACTAAACTCTTCTGTCAGGCCTACGACTAAAAAGGCCTTTAAGAATTGCTGAAAAATACTGGTCTGGTCTGGAAGAGGTAAGACAATATCGAAGGCATAATACAAAATAGTTGTAATAACCACACTTACAACAGCACCTAAAAGAAAGTTATAAAGAAGTAACCGTTTGGGTTCTTTTTCATGTTTATCCTTGACATAGATATAAATGATGACAACGAAAATAGGCGCGATAGCCAGTAGGAGTAGGTTCATTTTGAGCTGGTATTATAGGAGGGTAGAGTTTACGGTTTGTACTATTTTTTGTAAAACGAATTCGTAGTAGGATTTGTTAGATGGGACAAAATGATTGTCATTATTTTTGATATGCTCTATGAGTTGATTAAATCCTTTGAAGGATACTAATTTAACGGCTTCAACTTCTTCTTTTTGGAGGACTAGTTTAGAAATATCGACCTGCAATTCACATATAAAGGTATTATGAAACTCATTATCAATAATTCCAGTATCGTAGGTTTGAAAGCATTGAAAGACTCCAATTTCTTTTAAATCACTTTCAGAAATTGAAACCCCTATTTCCTCTGTACTTTCTCTAATAGCTGCCTGTTTAATAGATTCTCCGGCATCGATATGTCCAGCTACCGAGACATCCCACAAGAGCGGACAAATCTTTTTTTTTGCCGAACGTTGGGATAGCAAAATTTCACCTTGGGTCGTATAAAACCAAATATGGGCGGTATTGTGGTAATATCCTTTTTGATGTACAACAGATTTTAATTCAGATTTCCCTATGGGAATGCCTTCTTTTGTTAGGATATCTATGTATTCGTCCATTTAGATGTTTCTTTATGTGGTATTAAACCATTTAGCTTCTGTTTTAATTGAAAAGAACTCCCCCGAAGCTCTGCGTCGGGGTATCCGTTGAAATTGTCATTCCCATGAAAATGGGAATCTAAATAATAGAATTTTGGTTTTTGATACTTAGATCAAAATTAAACCAACGAAATAACCCTGTAGCTTGTCCAAGGGATGTTGGTTTCAAGAAATTCTTTATTTGCTAAAACTACTAAAGTTTATTGAAACACGTGTGGAAAAGTAGACGAGATTATATACCTGTTTTTAGATTAACCGTCTTAAAACAGTTGCCAAGTTTTGCCTTTTTATTGGTTTTTCAAGAAAAGCATCCATACCGTTTTTCATACAATTTTCAATATCTTCCTGAAAGGTGTTGGCTGTTGTTGCAACAATTTTTACGGGATTTTCAGTTTTAGAAATCTTTTCCAACGCTCTTATTTTTATAGTGGCTTCTATACCATCCATCTTAGGCATGCGTATATCCATTAATATAATATCATACTGGTTTGTTTTAAACAAATCCAGAGCTTCCAAACCATTTTTTGCTACGTCGATGTGCGTTGAAAATGAACTTAACACAATTTGAGCAACTTTTATATTAACGAGATTGTCTTCTACAATAAGAAACTTTTTGTTTTTAAAAACGATGTATTGGTCTTTATCCTCTATAGTTTCGATGGGTTCTTGTTCTTGTTGCATTCCCAAAACTTTAAGGATGACATTAAGAAGTTGGTTCATTTTCACTGGCTTATTTAGGGCCTCATCAAAACCAACCTCTTCCATTTTTCCTATTGGTATGGCATCGGTTATTGATGATAACAAAATTAATTTCAAATCGTTCATCTGTTTCATCTTTTTAATTTGCCTTGCCAATTCTTCACCATCCATGTCTGGCATTTGGTAATCTATTAAAACTAAATCGACAGATTTGCCGGAGGCATACATCTTTTTCAAAAAAGGCAATGCCTTTAGTCCGTTTTCAAATTCAGTAACCTCTACTTGCCAGGTTTTTAGATAGTTTCTAAAAATTAATCTATTGGTTTCATTATCATCTACAATAACAATATGCTTTTTTCGGAGTTGTTTCATACTCAAAAAGATATTGTTCTTTTTGTGCTCTTCAGAGGTCGTAAATTTAACTTGGAATGAGAATGTCGAACCTTTACCAATAGAACTATCAACTTCCAGTTTGCCTCCCATTAGAGTAACCAATCGTTGAGAAATAACAAGTCCCAAACCAGTGCCTCCGTGTTTCCTTGTCGTTGAAGGGTCGACTTGTGAGAATGATTCAAATATTTTTTTCTGATCTTCTTTTGCTATACCTATGCCGGAATCTTTGACCTTAAATTGAAGGTTATGAGACCCATCTCTCTTTCCAATATAATCGACGCGAACAAGAACTTCGCCCTTAGCGGTAAACTTTACTGCATTGTTAACAAGGTTTGTAATGATCTGTTTTAGACGAATATAGTCTCCTCCCACAAATTCCGGGATTTTAGGGTCTACATAAGTTAATATATCTACGGGCTTCGTCATCGTATCGACAATTTGAATATCGGCAACTTCCTCAATGATATTTCTAATACTAATAGGAACGGTTTCCAGTTCCATTTTACCCGATTCAATTTTAGAGAAATCCAAAATATCATTAATGAGAGATAACAAAGTTTGTCCCGATTTCATTACAATATTCAAATATTCTCTTTGGCGTTCGCTAAGTTTAGATTTACTTAAAATATCAACGACTCCAATTATGCCATTCATGGGGGTTCTAATTTCATGAGACATATTAGCCAGGAACAAACTTTTGAGTTCGTTAGCTTCTTCAGCTTTTATCTTGGCAGCTAAAAAACGCTGTTTGGTTTGCTCTTGCATGGTGACATCTCTTGAAATCCCAACTAATCTCATGATTTCGGAGTTTTTGTCCCAAATTGGAACCTTAGTTGAAGAGACCCAAAATGTGTGTCCTCCTAAAGTTTTCAACTTTACCACACGGTCTATCATGGCTTTTCCACTCTTAAACACCTCTAAATCCTGCTCATTTAGTTTATTGGCTATGTTTTTAGGAAATAAATCCAGGTTCGACTTTCCTATTATTTCATCTGGATGTTTTACCTTAAAAGATTCGGCACTGGCTTTATTTACTTTAATGTATTTTAAATCCTTGTCTTTTAAGTATATGTAGTCGGGTACATTGTCCATTAGTATTTGTAAAAGCTCTTTCTCTTTTGCAAGTTTCTCTTCTAATTTTTTTTGTTCGGTATAATCGTGTGAAACCGCAACCATACCAATAACCTTATTTTGATTATCTGTAAATGGAATTTTAGTAGTCATCTCCCAAAACCGTTCTCCATTTTTTAGAAAACTCTCCTGTTTGTTTAAAATAGGTGTTAAACTACTCATAATCTCCTGTTCATCTTCGAAAGTTTCTTTGGCATGAACAGGATCGTGAAAATCGAAATCGGTCTTTCCATAGAGTTCTTCGGGCGAACTAACACCAAGAATTTTAGCCAATGCCATATTGCCTCGAATAAATCTTGAGTCTCGATCTTTAAAGTAGATTCTATCAGGAACGTTGTTCATCAACAAATCCATATGCTCTTTTTCCTGACGAAGTTCTTTTTCAATAAGATATTCGTTTGTGACATCTCTAGAAATCCCAACGATGCCAGTGCAATTTCCGTTAGTATCCATTAGTGGCACTTTTGTTGTTCTCATAAATTTTTCACCTATAGGCGTATCAACATGTTCCAATTTGTTTATAACCGGAAGACCACTTTTTATTAAGGATTTCTCTTCTGTAACTATTTTTTTATTATGAGAGGTAAAGAAAAAATCCTCATCGCTTTTCCCAACAGCTTCTTCGGGGGTGTTTATCCCTAAAAGAACGGCCTTTGCATAATTAATTTTTGTAAACCTTAATTGGCTATCCTTAAAAAAGATGGCGTCAGGTACATTATCCATCAGAAGGTTTAGAAACTGTTCATTATCTTTCTGGTCATTATTATTTGCAATATGATTAGGTGATTCAGGTTTTTTATGAATCAACTTAAGTTTTAAAAACAAAGTTTGAAGTTCGGTCTGGTTAAATTGATTAGGGAAGCTATGTATTTGAAAATTGGGAGTGCTTGTTAGGTCGATAGGACTTCCAAAAACAACAATTGGCATATCGTAATTCATGTTGGCTTCACGAATGAAACTTGCAACACCATTACTAAATTCTAACCCCATAACGAGTAATGCATCAGGATGTTTTTGTTTGATTGCCACATCCAATAATTTTGTTTCGCTAAAAAAATAGTACGCAACTGCATCAGATTTCGGTAAAGTTTCCAGCAAAACGTCGAAATCATTTTTACAAAGCACAAACAAATTTTTCATTTTTAGTCGATTAAAAAAGTTAAACTCGTTTGAAAAACCTTGGTCGCATGGCTTTAAATTTTCAATAGGCTTCTTAATCCGAGGTATGTGTCTTATTTGAATTTATTGAAGGTAAATTCTCTCAAATATATGAAATATTTATTGTTAAAACCATACCTATAAGATTTATTGATGTTTGATTTTGTTTTATAAATGCTTCATATTAAGTGATAAAGGAGAAGTTTTGGAACGTATGATTGTGCATGTGTGAACTATGTCATACTTTATTATCAAGGATTCACTGTTGGTATATGAACCGTCTTAAAACAAAAAAGTTACCCGGAAAAGGGTAACTTCAATGTATGTATTGTGTCATTGGTGTTTAATCAAAATAACTAAATGTATCACCTTCTTTAATATTAAGCAGGCTTTCATAAATTAATTTGATAACATGTTCTACGTCTTCTTTGTGCACCATTTCTACGGTGGTATGCATGTAACGTAGAGGTAATGATATTAACGCAGAAGCGACACCACCATTACTGTAGGCAAAAGCATCTGTGTCTGTTCCTGTGGCGCGGGATAGGGCAGAGCGCTGAAATGGAATTTTCTTGTCTTCGGCCGTTTCTGTAATTAAATCTCTTAATTTCTGTTGTACGGCAGGAGCATAGGCAACTACGGGACCTTTACCAATTTCTAAATGCCCCTCTTTTTTCTTTTCTATCATTGGTGTTGTTGTGTCATGAGTTACATCGGTAACAATCGCAACATCAGGTTTAATAGTATGAGTTATCATTTCTGCACCACGTAAACCAATTTCTTCCTGTACAGAATTGGTAATATAGAGGCCAAACGGTAGTTCTTTATTATTTTCTTTTAGTAAACGAGCCACTTCGGCAATCATAAAACCTCCCATACGGTTGTCGAGTGCGCGACAAACAAATTTGTCTCCATTTAGTATATGAAATTCATCTGGGTAAGTAATGACACAGCCTACATGAATACCCATTTTTTCCACCTCTTCTTTGTCCTTTGCTCCAACATCAATAGTAATATTATCAGGCTTTGGTGGTTCTTCTTTCACTCTACTACGTGTATGTATGGCCGGCCATCCAAAAACACCTTTTACAATACCGTTTTTGGTATGAACATTAACTATTTTACTAGGAGCAATTTGGTGGTCACTGCCTCCATTTCTAATCACATAAATGAGTCCGTTGTCTGAAATATAATTAACATACCACGAGATTTCATCGGCATGGCCTTCAATAACAACTTTGTATTTTGCTTTAGGGTTTATTACGCCTACCGCCGTACCGTAAGTATCTGTTATAAATTCATCTACATAGGGCTTTAGATAGTCCATCCATAGTTTTTGTCCGGTCCACTCGTAACCCGTAGGTGCAGCGTTATTTAAATATTTTTCTAAAAAGTCCATTGACTTTTTGTTAAGAATACTCTTCTTTGTCATTTATAAAAGTTTTGCACTAAAATAATAATATAAATAGAAAAAAAATGTTTTAGAGAGTGTAAATTAGTAATTTTGGAGTATTAAAGCTCCTATACTTTTATTGATGAACTACTTCAAATATATATTGATCTTGTTGCCAGTTCTACTCTTGGCTCAGAACCCTGTTACAGAGCAGGATTCAACAGCAGTAGAGTATGTCATTGTTGAGGGTGACTCTGTCCCAAGAACATCTATTGGTTTAGATGAAGTGATGCTTCTGCATAAGCTTAAGTTCGATAGTAAGAAGGAACGTATCAGGTATCTTATTCTTAGAAGGAAAACGATAAAAGTATATCCTTATGCAAAGATGGCTGCAGAGCGTTTAGATTCTATGAACCAACATTTAAAAACGCTTAAGAGAAGCCGTCAAAAGAAGCGATATACTAAGCGAATACAAAAGTATATTGAAGGGGAGTTTTCAGATGAATTAAAAAAGCTTACACGTACAGAAGGTCAAATATTGGTAAAGCTAATTCACCGGCAAACAGGTGTTACGGCATTTAATTTGGTGAAAGAACTTCGAAGTGGTTGGCGTGCTTTTTGGTATAATACAACCGCCAGTATGTTCGATATTTCGCTAAAACGAGAGTTTGACCCTAAAAATATTAAGGAGGATTATTTAATTGAGGATATTCTGCAACGTAATTTCCAGAGTGGCCGTTTGGAGCGCCAAAAACCAGCTGTTAAATTTGATTTTTACGATTTAACAGATAAGTGGTTGTATTCGAAGTAGATAAATATGAGAATTCAAAAGCCTTTTGAAGAAAAGCTTAATGCCTTTACGCATGCTATTGGCGCTTTACTTGGTATTGTTGCATTAACACTTCTAATGATATACGATAACCAGAAGACACCCTGGAGTCTTTTTAGTATTATCGTTTATGGTATGTCTATTATTGTATTATTTACGGCATCAACCTTATACCATACGGTAAAGAACGAAAAAAGGAAACACTATTTTAGAATCCTGGATCATATTAGTATTTATCTACTTATTGCCGGAACCTATACACCGGTTTTGCTTATTTCGTTAGAGAAACATTTGGGGTGGACACTTTTTTGGGTTGTTTGGGGAATTGCAGCGGTTGGTATGGTTCTAAAATTATTTTTTACTGGTCGATTTGGAATCATCTCTACGCTACTGTATTTGGTTATGGGGTGGCTTATTGTGTTCGATTTTTCGAACTTATCCACTATTATAGGAGCTACGGGTGTTTTTTATTTATTTGCAGGAGGATGCTTCTATACATTGGGCATTGTTTTCTATGCCATAGAAAAAATACCATACAATCACGTAATATGGCACCTGTTTGTATTGGCAGGTGCCATAAGTCATTTTTTTATGATTTTTGATTACGTGATCTAGCCAAAACCGAATATTTACAGCTTACTGTCTCTTAACGATTTTAAAGGCACGACTTTTTCCGTTTTGTTCAATAGTAATAATGTACATGCCCGCAGATAGAGATCTGCCGTTAAGAGGTAAACTATAAATTTCAGTATCAGCAATAAAACCGACACTGTTTGACATGATTGGCCTTCCAAGCATATCATGAAGCTTATAATGGATGGGTTGCGTTTCATCCAGTGTCACAATTCTTAAGCTAATATCTTCTTCAAAAGGGTTAGGGTATACTAACGCATTAAATCCGTCTTCTTCTCGAACTATATCGAAGGGATCTGTAATGTTAATTTTCATTTCACTAAACCCAAAACAATCCCCGCCATGATTTGAGGTTGGTGTAATTAACACATATCTCGCTTTAGCCAGTTCAAAATCCGGTCCTTCAGCACCTTCGTAAATGGTAGAGCCAGGACCTTGTTCGAGGTTAAAAGACCCTAAATTTGTCCAATTTTGACCATCTAACGAATAATCTAAATCGAACTCATTCATACCATCATTAAGGTTCTTGGGGTCGTTGGTATTCCAAAATTTAGATTCTCTAAGTTCGTACTCATATCCCAGGTCATACAGGATCCAATGGGTAACTCCATAGGACTCTATGGGATTTGGAGACATTTCGCAAGATACCCAACCGTCAAACCAGCTCGTACTATGTCTATCGGGATAGCATTGCGCGTCTATAGTTTGATAAAAAAGCGCAAAAGCGACTATTATATATATGTAGTTTTTTTTCATCATATCATGTTCATAAAGCCAATTGGAGGTGTACCAGAATTAGTATCGTAAAAATTTGAAATATTAGGCAAAATGGTTGCAAGTTCAGATGCTGGAACTCCAAACCATAACGCTAATTCCGCAAGGTATAAATCTGCTGGTGTTGTTGGAATCATAACACCATTTCTAAGATCTAAATTACTACCTAATGCAAGAGAGGGGTAATCACCATACATGTCCTTACCGCGCACAGCACCGCCCATCATAAAGGCATTTCCTCCCCAGCCATGATCGGTTCCGTTTCCATTGGAGGTAAGTGTTCTTGAAAAATCTGATATACTAAAAAGCGTTACACAATCATTCGTGTTTAATTCATTCATCACACCATTGAAATACTTTAATGCGTCATTTACTTGGGTTAAATTTTCCATATGACCGTTTAAAAGCTCATCATGATTATCAAAACCACCAACCTGAACATAGAATGTTTGTCTCGAAAAACCTAGGGTATCTCTAATGGCAATGGTTCTTGCTACCATTCTTAATTGTTCAGCTAGATTATTCTCTTCTGGAAATATGGTACTAAATTCTGGAACATTATCAACTGCTTCCTGATACTGAATACTTGAGGTGTTAGAGGTTTTTACCGTGTTTCTGTAGGTGTTTTTATAGATGTCCTGATAATCTCGTTCTAACATGGAGTTGAGGGCCTGGGTTCTAAGTTCGTCAAAGGAATTATCGTTTCCGTACCCTCTAATTTTTATACTACCGTTGTTTTTAATGGCAAAGGGGATAACTTCATTTCCTTTTTGAAAGGTATTCGTTCCTTTTAGGGAAATGTTCATAGAGATATTGTCGTTGGAGTTCATAGATTGTATTAAATCTGCAACTCGTCCTCCCCAACCAATATCTGTTCTTTCATGAGGTCTTCCTGTTTGCCACTGTTGTGATTGATCTGAATGTGAAAACAGCCCTAAGGGTGTTTTAACAATTTTGTTTTTTATATCTAGTTTTGTTGAAGGCTCAATTAGAGTCCCAACATTAGATAGGAATGCCAGATCACCACCTTCGAATAACTGCTGCATGCCGGACATAGCCGGATGAAGTCCGAAAGATCTACCATCTGAAGTATTTGGACTAATTGGTAGGATCTGGTTTTGAGGTATGGCTAGATTGGATCGGGAGGTCGCATATTCTCCATACTCATTGTTTCCTCTGGGGATGAGCATGTTATAAGAATCGTTGCCACCACCCAACATTAAGCAAACTAAAGCCTTATAATCACTGTTGAATGCATATGTCGATGAGTTATCCATGGCAGAGGCAGCCATGGCTTTTAAATTTACCAAGGATGAAAATATTGTCGTGTAACCTAGTGCAGCACATGACTGCCCTAAAAATTTTCGTCTAGAAATTGAATTTTTATACTTCGTCATTTGCGTTATTTTAGAATTACATAATCTGGGCTTATTAACATAAGATAAAGTGCCATCCTAACACGTCTTGCCATATAGTCAACGTTTTGGTTTGTCCCTTGAATGGGTTCAATAGCATCTGTCATTATCTTTTTAGTTTCATCAGAGAGTTGACCACGGGAAAATAATTTGTCCAACATGTTAACCAGTACTTCACCATCTTTAGCGTAGTACTTTAATTTTTCGAAATCTAAAGGTGTTTTTTCCAAATCCAGATTCCAGGTAGAAAACATAGAAGAACTTGCACTTGTCCAGCGATCTACTTCGTTTAAATAAGCGATACTTGTTGCAGAGGTATGTATTTGAAATTCTGGACCCTTTAAATTAGCACTGGCAAACTCCGAATTAGGAACATATTCCGGTAAAAAGAAATTAAAAACACTTGACGCTCCTAAAGGTGACTGGCTGGTTGCATTATGGAAATTACGCGTATTGTTCCAGTTTACTCCATTTCGATTATCTAAATCAATTTGCCTGGTAGTATTGAAATATCTAATCATAGGCTCGATTAATTTACCACTATTAGGATTTTCAATCCCGCTGCAACTTCTGGCTTCTTCGTCCAGTAAAATAGCTTTTATAACGGCTTTCAGATCACCTCTTACACCATTGGTGTTATTAAAGGCAGCAGTAACTCTGGATATATAGGCTGGTGAAGGGTTAGATTTTACCAATTGCTGTATTAGTCGCAACGCAATAAAAGGTCCTGTGTTTTTATGATTAAATAAGTGATCTACCGTGTCTTCAACATCTTTCATTCCAGATTGTCCTGAAGGGACCACATAGCCATTTAGTAGTTTTTTCTCTCCAGGTTCATGCCACTCATCATACATGATCATTGGGATATCTTTCTTTATAAGTCCAAAACCAACTCCAAAATCGGCCGTAACACCCCATTCGTTTGGTTCAACTTCCGAGGTTCCTAGTCCAGTGAATATTTTGGCAAATTCCTTAATATCTTCGTTATCATATGTTGGAATTTTGTCTCCATTTTCGTCGAGTTCGTAGGTGCCATCAGGATTAAGTGAAAATAAACCTATAGAGAATAACTGCATAATTTCCCGGGCGAAGTTTTCATCGGGAAAAATATTTCTTTCGGGGTCACTTTTATGATTGCTATAATGACTTAGATACCCGCCCATCATAGGATGCAAAGTTATTTCATGTAATATATCCTTATAGTTTCCAAAGGCATTATCTTTAAGGATATCATAATAAGACCCTAAACCTTCTCCATAACTACTAAGGCCAGAGTCCCATGAGATCACTAGAATTTGACTCAAGGCAAGAGCTATTCTTTGTCTTAGCAGATCTTCATTATCAATGTTGGATTGCCACCAGGCATATTGAAAATGTCTCCAATTAGGACCGTCATAATCATCTGGTTTTCCGCCATTTGATATAAAAATTAAAAGGGCTCGGTTATAAGTATCTCTAGCGAGTTGAGTCATGGAAGGTGAATTAATTTCGAATTGTGTATCGATCCATTCTTCAAAATCCCCTTCCGAAACCGCTTGGATATACTCTAAATCGGTTCCAAAAGTAGCTTGAGCCAGAAAGCGGGATGTTTCAAGTAAACGCGCATCCATGCCATGACCATTTACGGTATTTATGGCACCAGCATTTTCGTTCCAATTTGGTCTAGTTTGTTGACTACTATAGGATACAGAAATGCCATTACTATGCCCTGCACCAAGATAATCATAATGTTCTTGAGAAAAAAAACAAGTTGGGAGACATAGAATGAAGATAAGTAAATGTTTTTTCATATATGGGAACAATTTTTATTTGTTAATACGTAATTTTTAGGCGGTTGGTTTTTCAATAAGTGTAAAAAAGCGGGTAAAAAACCTTTTTTTTCGATAAACGGTAGCTTTTAGACAAGAGAATCTTTAGTAAATCAAGTGTTTAACTGTTTATTTAGACATCTAATTCGTTGCATTTTTTGATACCATGTTATTTATGATGTGGTGTTTAAGGTGTTGTTTATTAGGTGTTTAATTTTGTGATTTAATAACAGTGAATTTTGTCATGTTACGGGAGATTAGTGTTTGTTCTAAACTAAAGCTATCGAGAATACTAATTTTGGTTTCTAAATGAGTTCCCGATTCGATTTTGATACTTGGGGATGACTCAGACTGATATTAAAATGCTATTTTTAAACTTTAAATGCACAGCAGACCCTTCTAATTTAGAGTTAATATGATCGAAATTGCCCCAGCTATAACCAAACCTGATTTTACCTGCGTTGAGGAATTGGCAAATACTATTTGGAGAAAACATTATATCCCAATTGTAGGGGAATCTCAAGTTAGTTACATGTTAGATAAATTTCAATCTGCTGATGCCATTGAAGGACAGGTAAATGCTGGGTATGAATATTTTTTACTTAACTACAATCAGAAAGCTGCCGGGTATATTTCTATAAAACGTGAAGAAAACGCTTTGTTTTTAAGCAAACTTTATGTTTTAAGTAGTTATAGGGGGAAGAAAATTGGTAAAAAAGGCATGCAATTTATCGAGGAAAAGGCAAAACGGTATGGCTTAAAGTGTATCCGACTTACTGTAAACATACATAATACAAATTCAATAAAGGCTTATGAGAAACTGGGGTTTGTTAATTCGGGACCTACAGTGGCAGACATTGGTAACGGATATATAATGGATGATTATCTCATGGTAAAAACACTGTAATTATATTTCAATAATATCCTTATATTCTAGAAAAAAAGCTTCAAATAACCCCATATTTTCATTGAAAAACTCCATAACCTCCTGCCAACTGTTTTTGTTATGAATGGATACTTTTTTATTGAGAACCACATAGATTCTGGAAATCTCTTTTTTATTGTCTAGAACGTATTCTTCTTCAAAAATAGCATCTGGTAAAAAGGTATCTAAAAGAATAGATTTTAGGGTTTGAAGTTTTTCCCAGTATGTAATTCTGTTTTCCAGATCGTCCTCCAAATCTAGAGCAACCAGAGCTTTTTTGTTATCGAAGTGAAATTTAAAGCTGAACCCTTTAAGTTTAGTATTATACAAGATCCATTTCCTTGGAAATGACTTTCCAAAGCTTATCCAAAATTCTTGTCGTAATCGTCTGGATTCTTCTTTTGAAAACATTATAGAAAATAAGCGATGCCAATACCAAGAGCAATGGCAACAAATTTAGATAGATTAAATTTATGTCCGTCACCACTCTCAAATAAAATGGTTGTTGAGATATGAAAGAAGATACCAATAACAACGGCATCAATAATATGAGTGAAATTACCGGATATTTGCGTATTATTGGAAATAACGGTTCCTAAAGGCGTCATACAAGCAAAAATTATCAGGAAAATACCAATTTGCATTGTGTTGTATTTTGATTGAAAGAGGTACATGCTAATGATTGTTGCAATAGGAATTTTATGAATTAACACACCATAGACCATATCGTTGTGTTGGTGAATGGCAAAGCCTTCCAGAAAACTGTGAATACATAAGCTTACAAACAATAACCAAGGAAAGGAGGTTCCGTTTTTATGAGCATGTACGTGTCCATGTTCTGCTCCTCTAGAAAATAATTCCAGAACGATTTGCAAAACAATTCCGCACATAATGTAGAGTCCCGTAACTCGTGGGTTTAAATGTTCGTATACCTCGGGTAAGAGTTCGAAAAGTGTTAAGGCCAGTAAAAAGGCACCACTAAAAGAGAGCAAGAGCTTGGTGTTCCAGAGCTTTCTAGCTTTGGTAATTTTAGCAATTAATACACCTAAAACAACTGCATAAAAGGGGAAAAGATATATATTCATGTAATTTATGTCTCAAAAGAAAGCGTTTTCTAATACGATTTGGCTATTTAAAAATCATGACTAAACGTTCTGATGTTTTGGTATTGAACTTTCGTAATTTATAATCTCCAAAAACATCCAACAAATGTACGTTAGCTTTTTCAAATAATTGCTTAAAATCATCTAGGGTAAATCCTCTTACACGTTCCTGAAAGTTATAATCTTTGTTGTTTGCAGAGAAAGAAATATCCTTGACTATATGTTGATCTTCTACATAGCGTTTTAAATGAAAGTCGATACCATCTATCAATTTATGTTCTTCGGGCACTAAATTATCAATTACAAATTCACTATTCATAAAATCAATTACACCAAAACCATAATCTTTCAAGTTGGATTTTATTGCTTTTATGGTATTTAGATTGTCTTCATCTTTATCGAAATAACCAAAACTTGTAAATAAGTTAAAAACGGCATCAAACTGCGTATGGTAAGGTTTACACATATCATGAACTTCAAAATGAAGTGTGTCGTTTTCGAATTGTTTAGCATGTTTGATACTATTTTCACTTAAATCTACCCCGGTAACATGGTAACCTAAGGTGTTTAGATACACAGCATGTCTTCCTTTCCCGCAGGCTAAATCCAGTATGGTTCCTGATTCAGGAATGTTTAAATAATTAGTAAGGGTGTCCATAAAAATATGTGCTTCTGTATCATCCCTATCTTTATATAGGATATGGTAAAATGGGGTGTCAAACCAGGACGTAAACCAATTTTTTGTATCTGTTATCATATTATTTTTTGAGGGTTTTCTTGTATTGTCAAACAAAACAAGTCTGGGCTTTTTCAGATTATTCTGTATGCTGTTTTTAAACAGGCAAACATGAATCTGTTATCATAATCACTTTGGTAAAAACAAATTTGCTAGCCCCCTTTATCTAATTCGCAATTAACATTAATTTAACACAAAATTACGCTATTTTTGCAAGCTAATAAAGTGTATATAGCAAGTAGTAGGAAAAAATGGAAGAAAATTTCACCATGGTGGCCAAAACATTATTTGGTTTTGAGGAATTATTAGCTAATGAGCTTATACAATTAGGGGCCAGAGACGTAAAGAAGGGGGTTAGAAATGTTAGCTTCACCGGAGATAAAGGTTTTATGTATAAAGCCAACTTGGGGTTGCGAACTGCTATAAAAATTTTAAAGCCTATTCACTCGTTTACTGTAAATAACGAAACGGATCTGTATAATAAGATTTATGCGATGCCCTGGGAGGACTATTTAAAACCTACAGGAACTTTAGCTGTAGATGCTACGATCCATTCCCAATTATTTACACACTCCTTGTATGTGGCCTTAAAAACCAAAGATGCCATTGTAGATAGGTTTCGTAATGATACAGGGGAACGTCCTAATGTTGATTTAAAATTTCCTGATTTAAAGATTAATATACATATAGATCGAAGAAAATGTACAATATCTCTGGACTCTTCGGGAGATTCCCTACATAAACGCGGCTATAAAACGGCAACCAATATAGCTCCAATTAACGAGGTACTGGCCGCCGGAATTATTATGTTATCAGGGTGGGACGGACAAAGTGATTTTATGGATCCCATGTGCGGAAGTGGAACTGTACTTATTGAGGCCGCTATGATTGCCTGTAATATTCCTCCCAATTTAATGCGTAAGGAATTTGCTTTTGAACGCTGGCCAGATTGGGACGTAGAGCTATTTGAAAGGATTGAAGCGTCTCTTCTTAAAAAATCGAGAGACTTTCATCATAGTATAATTGGTTATGATAAGGCCCCTAGTGCCGTGGCTAAATCCAAGGATAATATTAAAAATGCTCAGTTAGACGATTTTATCAAAGTGAAGCATGAAGACTTTTTTAAGACTCAAAAAGGGGGAGAGGAGAAATTGCATATGGTTTTTAATCCACCATATGGCGAGCGTCTAAATATTGATATGCAAGGGTTCTATGAAAATATAGGAAATACTCTAAAACGAAGTTACCCGGGTACGGATGCCTGGTTTATTACCAGTAATCTAGATGCTCTTAAGCACATAGGACTTCGGCCTTCTCGAAAAATACAATTATTTAATGCCAAACTAGAATCGCGTTTGGTTAAATATGTGATGTATGAAGGTAGTAAGAAGGGGAAATATATGAAGTAGGAGGAGAGGATAGAGGATAGAGGATAGAAATTTACAATTTAATTGGAAGTTAGGAGTTGAAAGATTGATATTTGAAGGTTCATAATTTTTAAAGCTCAAGTACCTCAATAATATCTGTAATAAATTTTAAGGTTTCCTGTTCGATTTGCTGACGTAATGTATCAAAATCACTAAAATCGGGGCATCTAACCAATATATGATCCACGATTGAAAACCCCTCTAAGTTGTCTGGGATATGATATGCATTCCAATCACTGTCTTTAAAAAGCGTCCAATATTGTTTTTGTACTTGTCTGTTACGTCCGGCCAGACATATTTCAAAACGCATTTTTGAATGATTAAAAATAATAACGATTTTTAATTTCTGACTTTTTAAGGTAACAGGAGTAAAAGGAAAATACGAAAAGTCCATACTTCCCTGATATAGATTGCCAACTTTATAGTTTGGGGCATATTCTTTTTTAAGGTATGTTCTAAGCTTTTTTATATGAGATAACAAGGTGTTATAATCGTATTGTAAGACCCCTTCTTTAATTTGTTCTCTATAATGCCCCAGGTTGCTATCAATGCGTTGTTCCTCTTTTTTAATAAGGTTTGAAGGCGGTGTTTTAACAGGAATGCAAATATCTACAATAAACTTGCGCTCGGGGTGATTGGTGTGGTCATTATGATAGACTTCAAAATAATGTCCGTCTTTAAATTCATAATCATTTTCAAGTACCCAAAGACACATACTATCCCAGGCTTGTCTAAAATCATTGGCAGGGATTACAAATCGGCCTACAGCATAATACCCTTTTTCGATAATAATACGCTGTATAGGGGCTTCAATGGGGGTATTTTTATTGGCAGTAAAGCAGGTACTCCATCTTACTTTAGAAAAATCGGTAACCCTTGGATTATCATGGTACAAGGTAATGGCCTTTACATTTGGAGCATCCATGAGGTTCTTGGATGCCATCCATGTTCCTAATTTATGGTAACTTTCTCCAATTTTATCAAGGTCACCCATATGGGATAGGCCTACTAATGGAATTTCTTTAAGTTTTTTTAATGCTATATTTCCGTTCATTTTAATCCAGTTTAAACTGTTGTCTATACGGCAAATGTATTTTTCTATTGCCGCTTGATCTACACCAATCTTGCTAATGTTTTTTTCAGACTTAAACATGGATGGGGGAACACCATAAAAATTTTTAAAGGCTCTTGAAAACGCATTGCCGCTACTAAAACCATACCTATAGGCCATTTCATTAATAGTTTCGCTAGTGCCAACCAGTAGGATAGCAGCTATTTTTTCTACTCTTTTTCTGTTAATGAATTCGTTTAAGGTTTCACCAGTTATTAATTTAAAGAGACGGTGAAAATGAAAAGGGGAGTAGAAGGCCTTTTTAGAGATAGTATCGAGAGATAACACTTTATCTAAGTTATTTTCAATGTAGTCTATAGCGGTATGTATTCGCTTCAGATATGTGCTATTCGTATGGTCGTTCATTTTGACTTTATATGGCATATCAACCTTTTGTAAAGCTACATAATGTTTTTAAGTTATAGTCCTTACGTTTTTTTTAATAAGAGAACTTCTTTTATGGATGTTATTTATTAAACTTGCCATAAAACTATTTAAGTGTTGTATATTTCGTTAAAATTATATTTAATCTATTGCCTTATGCTCAAAAACCTAAGAAACTTCGTGCTTTGTGTGCTTGCCTTAACATGTTTTACAAGTTTGCAAGCCTGCCAATCATCTGAAAAAACAAAATTAAAAGCCCTAATTGTTGATGGTCAAAATAACCATGGTATATGGCCAAAAACAAGTATTATGATTAAAAGTTATCTGGAAGAAACCGGATTGTTTGAAGTTGATATTCATAGAACTGTTTATACCTGGCAAGGTCCCCATTACAATGAGGTGAAAGGTGTTAATGATATAAGTGAATTGATGGACATGTATCCTATAGATGATGTTAAAAGAACGGCTGTAAAAGAACCGACGTTAGACCCTAATTTTAGCCCAGACTTTAAGGCTTATGATGTAGTAATTTCAAATTTTGGATGGAAAACACCCCATTGGAATGAAACGACTAAAAAGAATTTTGAGGATTATATGAAAAATGGAGGTGGATTTGTATTGGTGCACGCAGCGAACAATGCCTGGGGAGATTGGGAAGCTTATAATAAAATTATCGGTCTGGGAGGCTGGGGAGGTAGAAATACACAAAGCGGACCTTATGTATATTATGATATGAATGAAACACTACAGCACGATACATCTGAAGGGCCTTGTGCAAGTCATGGGCCGCAGTTTGAATTTCAATTAAAAACACGTGCTCCCGAACATCCCATTATGAAAGGTTTACCCACGACATGGATGCATTCTAAAGATGAATTGTATGAGCGTTTAAGAGGACCTGCCGAAAACATGACCGTGCTGGCAACAGCGTTTTCTGGAGTTGAAGCAGATGCTACTAAAGAAAATAAAAATGAAGGCCGTACAGGAAGACATGAGCCCTTACTAATAGCTGTAGAATATGGAAAAGGGAGAGTATTTCATACGGCTTTAGGGCATATGGATTATTCTATGGAATGTGTTGGGTTTATAGCAACATTACAGAGAGGTACAGAGTGGGCCGCTACTGGAAAAGTGACGCAAAGCGTTCCTAAGGATTTCCCCACACCAGAAACCCCAAGCTTGAGAACATTTAAAAAATAATTTTAGAAATTGTTTTGAGATTCCGCGCCCAGCGCGGAATCTATTCCGTTAAGGTTTAAGTTATTGGTTTACTTAATTTAAAGGATGACAGGCCTTAATTACAGACCGTATTTTTAGAGTAGTTTACTTGTCTTTTTTAAATACAGGAATGCGGTAGGAAAGTGTATATGCTAAACCAACACCAATTCCGCTGCTGTCGAATGTCTTATGGAATCCTGGTATATATATGTTTTCAAAATTATCTGGAGCAGTTTCACTGGCTAACATTTTGAGTTGCGCATTAAACCCCATATACAGATTATTAAACATCTCTACTTTTATACCCAATTGAACTTCTCCCCAAAACGCTGTTAAGCTCTTAAATTCTTGCTTTTCTTCAACTGCAAATTGCTCTCCCCAATATTGATTTGTATTATACACCAGGAAGTTATTTAATTCATGACTGAATGAACTGGCACCAATTCGGAAACCAAAATAAATCATATTATCCATGTCCAACCAGTTTTCGTACAGGTTTAGATCGATTCCTCCTTTTATGTAAGACCCCTTAGTCGTAATACTTAAGTATTCGTTGTCGGTATTTTTTTCTTCAGTGCCGAGTTCTCCGGCCACATAAAGTCGTTTTTTTAATCTAAAATCTGCTGTAATTTCAAATCCCGAATACCCCTCTTCAACAAACGAGCGTACTAATTTGGAAATATCACCACCTACACGAAGTCCGTATTTCAACTTAATTTTTACAGAATCTTTTTGAACGCCAACAATAGTATCATTTTGAGCATTTACCGACGCACAAAAGAGCAGTGTGAATACTGCCGTAATGCTAATGAAATATGTTAAAGTGCGCTGTAGTTTCATCTTCTGCAGTTTGATTTTCGGTTAAAGATTCTGTTGAAAGTATCCATGGATCGGTATCTGTTTCATCTAATACCAATGTGATGTTTTTAAATATGGTTTTATAACCACAGGCTCTAGAGACATATACTTGCTCACGGGTGTAGTTTATAGTGAGCGTGTCGAAGTTACCGTCTAGAAAATCATCACTTGAATCATCAGGTGTTCCATTGTCATTTATTGCGGCATCGTTAATAAGAGTATATTGTGTAGAATCTTCGGTTGTTTTTAATGGAAGGGAAAGCACATCTAAATCTTTAAGATCATGATCAGGAAGAACAAGGTTATTTTCGACACCCTCCCCTATAGCGACTAATTTGAATACTTTTTTTTTGTTCTCCGGATTAGCACTATCTAAAAGGTCAATAATTAATCTAGGCGTTGTGGGTGTGCTTTCCGGACAAATATCATCACGTTCACAACTCATATAGCTTATAGCAATGACGGCCGCGATTAGTAATAGATTTCTTTTTCTCATTAATCCTTTTTTGTAAATATTTTGCTAAGCTTTTGTTACCACGGGAGCTTAACAAGGTTTTAGGGTACTAATATATAATCATTTTATAGATTATATCGCATATTTATCGCTTTTCCAATAGGACTACATTTTCAACATGAAACGTCTGCGGAAACATGTCTACAGCTTGTGTTTTAGTCACTTTATACATCTCATCCATAAGTTCTAAATCCCTGGCTTGTGTCGCACTATTACAACTAACATACACTATTTTTTTAGGTGCAATATTCAAAATTTGTTGAACAACATCTTTATGCATCCCGTCGCGAGGCGGATCGGTGATAATAATATCTGGATGGCCATGTGTTTCAATAAACACCTCGTTGAACACCTGTTTCATATCACCAACATAGAACTCAACGTTATTTATGTTATTTAATTGTGCATTTTCTTTTGCAGCGACAATAGCATCTGGTACCGATTCTACACCAATAACCTTGCCGGCTTTTTTTGATACGAATTGAGCTATGGTTCCAGTGCCAGTATATAAATCGTAAACCAATTCATTACCCGTAAGTCCTGCAAAGTCTCTTGTGATTTTATACAATTCGTAAGCCTGATCCGAATTTGTTTGGTAAAACGACTTAGCATTAATTTTAAACTTAAGACCTTCCATGGCTTCAAAAATATGATCTGCACCATGATAACAAATCACCTCCTGATCGTAGATTGTATCATTAGCTTTTCCGTTAATAACATATTGCAAAGATGTTATCTGAGGAAAGGTTGCCGCGACGTAGTTTAATAACAATTCACGTTTAGCCTTATCGTCTTTAAAGAACTGAATAAGTACCATGATATCGCCGGTACTCGATGTTCTAATCATCATGGTTCTTAGTAGCCCAGTTTGGTTTCTGGTATTAAAAAACTCCAGATTGTTTTCAAGAGCAAATTGTTTAACGGCATTTCTAATGGCATTAGATGGATCTGCTTGTAGATAACATTTTTTAACATCCAGGATTTTATCCCACATTCCAGGAATATGAAACCCTAGAGCGTTTTTATCTCCTAAATCCTCATTAGATTGTATTTCTTCCAATGTAAGCCAGCGGCTATCACTAAATGAAAATTCCATTTTATTTCTATAGAAATATTGATGTGCCGAACCAAGAATAGGGGTGACTTCGGGAAGTTCTACATGCCCTATCCGTGTTAAATTGTTAATGACTTCTTTTTGTTTGTAAAAAAGTTGGTGCTCGTAAGCCATGTCCTGCCATTTGCAACCACCGCATGTTCCAAAATGCTCACATTTAGGAGATGTTCTTTTATCCGATAATTTATGAAATGTAGTCGCATGACCTTCATAATAAGACTTACGTTTTTTAAAAGTTTGTACATCTATGATATCTCCCGGTACTGCATTTGATAAGAAAATGACTCTTCCATCTGGAGCTTTGGCAATCGTTTTTCCTTTGGCCCCTGCATCGACAACTTCAACATTTTCAAAAACCTGTTTTCTCGCTTTTCTTCTTGACATGCTGCAAAAATAATAATAGCAATAAATAAATATGCCTTTATTTCTATTAACTTTAAGAGATTTTAATCGATAAGAATGCCTTGACGCTTTGTGCCGGGGTTTCCAATGAAATTGTTAGTCGCGCGAAAGCAGGAGTCTAAATACCAGTCCTGAAGGTTTTCGGGGTCGGTTTTTGACCTTAAAGTCTAAATAAAACAAGCAAAACCTGTGCTCATCGTAACCGAAGCACATATTTATGGCTTGCCTTGAGGATAGTTCGTTTTAAGAAATTCTTTATTTAGGAGTTTTCCAAATCGGTTAATATTTAGTTAAGCAAAAATGAACCTTTTTTATTTTTTGCCGTCTTTAAGGTATAAGCAGCCAGATAAAAATGAATACTAAACAACGTGAAATAGATAAGAAACTGGTTTTAGAATATCAATTGGGAAATGAAAGAGCCCTGATACAATTGGTGAAACGATGGCATAAGGTATTTTGTGAAAAGGCGTATTATATACTAAAGGATGCCGACGCAGCTAAAGATGTCACTCAAGATTGCTGGAAAATTATTATCGATAAACTTTCCAATTTAAAAAGCCCTGAGAGTTTTGGAAGTTGGGCCATGCGCATTGTTTATACCAAGTCTTTAGATACCATTAAAGCAAAGAATAAGACGCGAGATGCTCTGGAGGATTACAGATATGAACAGGAGTTCACGGCGTTTAAGGAAGACGATAGAGAGCAACTTAAGACAAAACTTTTGCAAACTGTAAAAAAACTTCCTCAAAATCAGCAAACGGTTATTAAACTATTTTATGTGGAAGACTATTCTTTAAAGGAGATTGGAAACCTTTTAAATATTTCGGTTGGAACAGCAAAATCAAGGCTATTTCATGCACGGGAGAAACTAAAATTGATATTAATTAACAATAAACTATAATAAAATGAAAACAGATATGGAAGATATAGACAAATTGATTAAAGAAACCTTGTCTGAGGAGGAGGCTAGATTTTATGATGATCTTGGTGAGCAAGGTATGTATGGAATGCTTATTGGAGTATTTAAAGGTAAAAACAAATGGATATTGGTTATTATGAATCTAGTTAATTTGGCGTTTTTTGCTTTTGGGGTGTACAGTGTTGTCCAGTTTTTTAGTACCGATGTTACAAACGAGCTTATCATGTGGGCGGGTTCTACATTTATAAGTTTAATGTTTGTAAGTATGATTAAGCTGTTTATGTGGCTTCAAATGGATAAAAATGTATTGATGAGAGAATTGAAACGATTAGAATTGCAGGTTTCGTCTCTATCGGGTAAAATGTCTGATTAGGTTTGTATAATACAGACGATATTTGTTAACTTTGTACCTCTATCCAGGGGTGATTTCTCTCCCACGCTGAATTTTCGTGACTTCGAAAGAATAAAGGTACAGTAGGAATTGCATATTTTTTTTAATTAAAACTTTTAAAATGGCAATTTTAGAAAAACAAACATCGCAACAATTAATTGCATTAGAAAACGAATACGGAGCTCATAATTATCATCCACTACCTGTAGTATTGAGCAAAGGAGAAGGCGTATACGTTTGGGATGTTGATGGAAAGCAATATTATGATTTTCTTTCGGCTTATTCGGCTGTTAATCAAGGGCACTGTCACCCAAAAATTGTGAATGCAATGATGGAACAGGCACAAACCCTTACATTAACCTCGAGAGCTTTTTATAATGACATACTTGGTAAGTATGAAAAGTTTGCGTGTGATTTTTTTGGATTTGATAAATTACTCCCAATGAATACCGGGGCAGAAGCTGTTGAAACCGCTTTAAAATTATGCAGAAAATGGGCTTATGAAGTAAAAGGTATTGATGAAAACCAGGCAGAAATTATTGTGTGTAAAAACAATTTCCATGGCCGAACCACAACGATTATATCATTTTCTAACGATGCTGTAGCACGTCAAAACTTTGGACCGTATACCAACGGGTTTATTAAGGTTGAATACGATAACTTAGAAGCGTTAGAATCTACTTTAAAATCGCAGCCTAATGTTGCGGGATTTTTAGTGGAGCCTATACAAGGAGAGGCCGGTGTTTATGTGCCAGGAGAAGGTTATTTAGCCAAAGCAAAAGCACTTTGCGAGCAGTACAATGTCTTATTTATTGCAGATGAGGTGCAAACTGGTATCGCAAGGACTGGAAAATTATTGGCAGTTAATCATGAAGATGTAACTCCAGACATTTTAATACTCGGTAAAGCTCTTAGTGGAGGTGTTTATCCTGTTTCTGCGGTACTTGCCAACAATAGTATCATGAATGTTATTAAGCCTGGTAGCCACGGAAGTACGTTTGGAGGAAACCCTATTGCTGCTGCCGTTGCTATAGCGGCTTTAGAGGTTGTAAGAGATGAAAACCTGGCGAACAATGCAGAGATATTAGGAAACGTGTTTAGAAAAGAATTGAATACATATATAGAAACTAGTAATATTGTTAATCTGGTTAGAGGGAAAGGTTTACTTAATGCCATTGTTATTAATGATTATGAAGACAGTGATACGGCTTGGAATATTTGCCTCGCGCTTAGAGATAATGGGTTATTGGCGAAACCGACTCATGGAAACATCATTCGTTTTGCACCGCCTTTGGTTATGAATGAAGAGCAATTATTAGATTGCGTTGGCATTATTATCAGGACCTTAAAACAATTTGAAGTATAAAACTATAACATAAAAAAGCGCCCAGTAGGCGCTTTTTTTATCTAAAATATATTTATTATTGGTTTTGCTGCTGAAATTGATCCATCATCTCCTGAGATCGACTCATCATTTCATCCCAACCTATGGTACTGATTTGGTAAATCGTCATTATTAAGTATATCATGTTTATGGCTAATATAACCAGAGCTACAATTTTAGCTGTATTCATCGCTTTAACACTATTAGGGTCGTAATTTTGCGGATTAAGTTTTGCGTCTTTAAGCTTGTTGTTTGCAATTATAAAAGCAATACCTGCAAGAATAAACCCCAAACCGCCAAAACAGCAGCATAATAATCCTATAATGGCCAGTACATATACAATGGCCGGACTGAGTTTTTGTTGTTCCATGTGTGAATTTTAATTGATTATTTTAATGATGTAACTTATAATGATTGTCGCTACTGTAACAATAGCCAGCACGGCAATAATTTTATTGGAATGTTTAAATTTAAAGAAAATATTTGTTCCTATAGATAAAACCAATGCGATTAAGCTGTAAATAGCCGGGTACATGTGGAAAGCTTCTATAAATTGCCCGTCCAATATTAGAGCAATAGACCGCTGCATGCCACAGCCCATGCACTCTACTCCAAAGAGCTTTTTATTTAAACAGGGTAACATGTAATCTTCTATGGGGTCCATGTAAAAGAAATGATTTAAGGAGCTAAAATAGTAAAAGGATACAAATTAATGTTTCTTAAGATCCAAAATAAAATAACTAGTATTAAGATGGTATACGTTATTTTGGAGTTATGTAAGAGGTTTTTATAGGTTTGATTAAAGACAAGTTTAAGGATTTTAATAGATGCATCATATAGCAATACCACAATTAAAAAAAGAATTAAAATATTGTGCTTAATACCTTCAATAATATGTCCATGTAATATCTGATGAACAGCTCTTTGACTGCCACACCCGGCACAATATATACCTGTTAAGGAATATATTGGGCACTTTGGAAAAACTTCAGATCGCATCGGATTATAATTATAGTATAGATAAATAGCTAATACTATTGTAACTGCTATTAAAATCCCAACATATGGCTTTATTTTATCGAGCACTGCTTCCAAGAATCCCTAAAAATGCTACTCCAAAAATAAGAAGGTAGATTACAAATCCCAAAAGTGCAACTCCAACAGAAATTAAGCCCCATGTTTTTGCGTTTTTGGAAGCTTTGTTTGCTTCGCTATATTTACCGTCTTCGTAAGCGCTATTAACCTTAGTGGCATATATAATACTCACAATTCCGATTGGTAAACAACACATAATGGTGCTAATAATAGCCAACGCTAAATAGCTGCTGGGTCTTGGTGGTTTAGATTCCATAGGATAAAAAGTGTAATGATAAGGCCTAAATATATAAAAAAAGCTTAAAAACTAAGTTAAAACTTCAATTGTAGTTTAGACATACTGCAATATATTACTTGTTAGTAATAACAATCTTTTTATTAATCGTCCTATTATCCTCTAAATTTATGCTAACGATGTATACGCCTTCGCTTAGAGTTTTTGTAGAGAAAGAAGCCTCTTTTTGAGCATTTTTAATGATTTCTTTTTTAACTTCCTTACCGCTTACATCTACCAAACTAAAATTGCTTATTTCTAGGGAATTTGGGTTCGAAATTTTTAATTCGGAAATGCTATTATTTTGAAATACGCTTAAGCCCTCTAAATCGGAGTTTACCGTATTTAAAGTTGTTGCTTTTTTGAACGTAATTTCAAAGCGGTTTGAATATTCAGCAGCATTAATACCAATATTAAAGTCCTGAGATCTTAAATCTACATAAATGTCTTCATCTTTATCGTGTAAATAGATAGGTTGATCACTATCGAAATTTTGAATATCTGCAATTCTAACTCTTACTTCAGAGTCATCAGCGACTGTAATGGTCAATGGAATTTTTACATCCAGATCGTAAGGTAATGCTTCTGCATTAAAATAAGGTTTATCATCAATGCTCCAATAAGCATCAGATGCCAAAACATCAGCTCCGTTTAATTTGGTTTCCAAGCCATAATCGAACCCTTTGGTTGCTGAATTATGAAAGGTTTCTAATAATTGTCTTGTATATGTATCGTTGAAATCAATATTTAATCGAAAACGTTTAAAATCATCTGGTATTTGAAAGTGTTCATGAGTTGTTTTAGACGTTTTTTTGGTCTTACCGTCTGCATTTTTGAAAAACTCGCTATCCAGGTCTGTTTCCTGAACAAATTCTCTATGGCTATTCTTTGCTTTTACCGTACCTGCTGCTATACCTTCAACCATAAAGCCTTGTCCAATAGGGATGTATCGTCCCGGTTGCTTGCCCGAAGGCGATCCACTTCCACTTCCATTAATAGCTCCACCTGCGGTGTACGTACTAAACGTAGCGGCAACATAGGTTGGAACCGTACCCGTAGCATCAATGGTATACGTTGCATAACCACCATCATAGCTACTGACATAATGTGAATCGACGGTAGGATCTTGTTCCCAAAATTGTAGCGTACCTGTAATAACAGCTGCATTTTCTACATCATGGATGTAATCTCGGGCGTCTAAAGCGGAAGGGTAAGGATTACCAACTAACGAAAGTTGGCCATCTGCTACTGTAACACTTATGGTGCCATTATTAGGCTTTCCTCTAAAATCGTATTGTTGTGCATCACCAGAACCAGACGTTCCTTTCATTGTAAATCCTTCGCCAGGGTTTACAGATGTATTGGCTCCTACATAAACCCATTCTGCGTAGTCATCTGAAGCTATAAATTTCCATATCCAGCGAGATTCAATGGCTAAAGGACTGGATGTCCCATTGTAACCTGGCAGTCTCCCTACGGTAGCGGGAGTACTTGTTATAAGCCCCGTGACATCGTTAAGAAGTGTGGCGCCATTTGGATTATTAATAGCAGAACTGGTTGTTGTTCCAACAGGCGAACACCAGTAATTATATTCATGCGCTCCTACGTTACCTTCCTGGTAAACACTCAATTCTCCCACACCTGAATTCCCAGTAACTCCAGTACCCTGGATAACCTGACCTTCTGATCTTAGATAGATTCGACTATCGGCTTCATTTAGATTAATATCATCTTCAACAAAAACAATTTCATCAGATATGAAGATATAGGTATCATTTCTTACTGATAATTGAGAGAATGAAAAATGACTTATGAAAAGTAGTAGAAAAAGGGCGAATCTGCTATACATAATTACATAGGTTACTTAAATTTAGGGATAACAAATATAGATTATTTTTGATAAAAACAATTATTTCGTCGGTAAAAAATGTGTTTAAACGGATAAATAGGAGGTGAATACCTTGAAAATCGCACTAAAACCAAATTTTAACGTATTTTGCCGACTAAAAACATAATCTAACTAAATGAAGTATCTTAATTATTTTTTAATCATTCTTGGAGCGATTATTGCGACATATGGGAAATCTGAAAATGAGCAAAATCAATTTGTGTTAATAGGTGGAATTATTGTGCTTATGATTGGTGTTTACAGAGTTTCTAGAAAAGTACCTAGTAGACAGGGTAAAGAAAGTAACTTGGATAATTCTGAAGAAGAAGAATAATTTATGATTTTTAATTTGGGGGATCCGGTTCTCGTTATTGATGAGGACTTATCGGGAATAATAAAGAACATTTCAGAGCATATCATTTCAGTGGAAACTACAGATGGGTTTTTATTGGACTTTAGACCGGATGAATTGGTTGTAAATAAATCAGATTATAGAGACACCGGTGCTTTATTTTCCGAAAAAAGTATTGGTGATATTGTTTCCGAAAAAGAGGAATCACCAAAAAGGAAGTGGCCAAAAGCCAGAGCAAAAGATAGGTACGAGCCCACAATGGAAGTCGACCTGCATATTGATAAACTGGTAAAGTCTCCTCGAGGTATGTCTAAATACGATATTTTAACTCTGCAACTCGATACCGCCAGAGGTCAATTAGATTTTGCCATTCGAAAGCGTATTCAAAAAATAGTTTTTATTCATGGCGTAGGAGAAGGTGTATTAAAGATCGAATTAGAATATTTATTCGGGCGCTACAATAACGTTAAATTCTACGATGCGAATTACCAGAAATATGGATTAGGTGCTACCGAGGTTTATATTTACCAAAATATATCTGCTATTTAAATACAGTTTCTACGACAGTCGATTTTTTATCATTCGGTATTTCAGAGTCATCTAAGAGACCAAAGTCAAAAACATCCAGGGAAATAAGCTTTAAGTCTACATTAGAAACTGTTAAGGAAACCTGGTACGTGTTGTAGATTTTATGTTCTCTATATTTTGTGGCAGCTACTGTTGTAGCTACATCTGGATTTAAGTAGTCCGGACCAACATCGCTATTGGTTTCATCATTTTTAGGGTTTTGATCTTGCGTGTTATTTTCTTCATCTCTGGTAAGTACGTTGTCATTATCGTCGTCTGAATCTAAATAATCTGCTATATCATCATCGTCTGAGTTCTGAGCATCATCTAAATTCCCATCTTCGTTCGGGTCTGGGTTTTCATCTTTGGTCAATATATTATCTCCATCATCATCTTCGTCAAGATAATTGGGAACGCCATCGCCATCCGTATCATCGTTTGTAAGATCTCCATTTCCGTCAATATCTTCTAATTCGGCCGGAACCCCATCGTTATCGTCTTTAATAAGTTCCGTTCTTAATACAGCCGTTCCGTCTGTGCTTTCAACGTCATCTGTAATCACAATGTCAGATAAAGGAACATCATTACAGAACAGACCTTGTTTTGGTAACGTCTCGTTACTGTAGGTTCTATATGTAAACGCATTTGTGGTGCTTAAGTCTATGTTTTGTTCACGTATGAAGTTGTCCTCTTCTTTAACATCAAGAACAGTATTGAGTGTAAGATTTGCGACCTGTAATGATAGGGATTCCGAGGGCGCATCTTTAGTTTTATAAAATACCAAACCAGACACCCCTTCACAAACAAAAAAGGTTTGTTCAAAATCTAATTCCACCGTGATAATATCACCATCATCGCAGGAGGACGTACTTATTAAACATGTCGATATAAAAACTAAAAATAATTTACGCATGGACTTCAGATTTTAAGGCAAAAATAATGGAATTGTTATTTATAACGTAGTTTATCAATAATAATTTTATTTGAAGTATTTTTGAATCGCAAAAGTTTGTTAAACCACCTAGCACCTCCCAAGTGTTAGTATTAAAGGCCTGTTTTATGAAGCACGTATATTTTGACAATGCGGCAACGACTCAAATAAAAGATGAGGTAATCCAAGTTGTTTCTGCCACAATGAAAGGCTATTATGGGAATGCGTCATCGTCTCATAGTTTTGGAAGGTCTTCTAAAGCATTAATTGAGCAATCCAGGAAAAACATTGCGCAACATCTCAACGTGTCTGCTGGAGAAATTGTATTTACGTCGGGGGGAACCGAAGCCGATAATTTGGTACTAAGAAGCGCTGTTCGAGATTTAGAAGTTACTCATATTGTAACGTCTAAAATAGAGCATCATGCCGTTTTACATACCATTGAGCAACTGGAAAAGGAATATAACATTCAAGTGAGTTATGTGAATTTGGAATCAAATGGTGATATTGATTATTCACACTTAAAAACGTTATTACAAACTGAGTATAAGACATTAGTAAGTTTAATACATATTAATAACGAAATTGGAAACATCTTAGACATTAAGCGTATTTCGGATTTGTGTAAAGCTAATCATGCGTTGTTTCATAGTGATGCGGTTCAGTCTGTCGGTCATTATAATTTAGATTTACAAGATATTAAGGTTGATTTTTTAGCAGCGAGTGCGCATAAGTTTCATGGGCCAAAAGGTGTAGGGTTTGCTTTTATTCGTAAGAATACCGGGTTACAACCCTTAATTTTTGGAGGAGATCAGGAGCGTGGACTTCGAGCAGGAACAGAGAGTGTACATAATATTGTGGGGATGGAGGAAGCCTTGAAATTAGCTTGCGATGCTATGGATGAAGACACGGCTTATATTAAAGGCATTAAGGAATACTTTATAGATCGGATATCAAAAGATATTCCAGGTGTTACTTTTAACGGGAACTCGGGCGATTTTAATAAAAGCACGTATACACTTGTTAATGCTTGTTTACCAGTAGCTCCGGAGAAGGCAGCTATGCTATTATTTCAATTAGATTTAAAGGGCATTGCATGTTCTAAAGGAAGTGCTTGCCAAAGTGGTAGTGCTCAAAAGTCACATGTTTTAACAGCCATTTTGAACGATACCGATTTGCAAAAACCTTCTCTACGATTTTCTTTCAGTATTTATAATACCAAAGAAGAGATCGATTATCTTATTGGTGTTTTAAAAGAATTTGTTTAAAACTTCATGGTTGTTCTCACATTAAAAACGCGAGGAGTTAAATAGTTTGGAATGGCGAACTGACGCTTGCTGTAAACATCTCTTACCCAGGTATTGGTGATGGAGTTTTGTACGTCGAACATGTTATAAATTTCAAATCCGAACGACAGTTCTTTAAAAGGTTTTTTCCAACCACTATTAAATTGTTTTTTTTCATCAACAAGTACAAACTGTAAACCTAAATCGGCTCGTTTGTAGTCTGGTAATCTGTTTTGGTACTCATAGGGATCAGCATAGCTTGGAGAACCTCCGGGCAGTCCGGTATTATATACCAGATTTAGATACATCTTCATGCTTGGTACATTAGGCACGTAATCTTGGAATAACGCTGCAAATTTCAAGCGTTGGTCTGTTGGTCTAGAGATATAACCTCTATTATCTATATTCTCTTCGGTTTTTAAGTATCCAAAACTAAACCAGGACTCCGTTCCGGGCACAAATTCTCCATTTAAACGCATGTCTAAACCATAAGCGTAGGCTTCTGCATTATTCATGGCTCTGTAACGAATACGAACGTTTTCTAAAGTATAGGGATTAACGTCGGTAAGCTTTTTATAATAAGCCTCTGTTGTTAATTTAAATGGTCTGTCCCACATTTGAAAGCTATAGTCGTTACCAAGTACCACATGAATGGACTGTTGCGCTTTTACATTGGGTTGTACAACACCGTTAGCATCGCGAAGCTCCCTGTAAAATGGAGGCTGATAATATAGTCCGCCCGCTAATCTGAAAAGCATATCTTTTTCCCAATCGGGTTTAATAGCCACTTGCGCTCTCGGGCTAAACACAGTTTGATTTGATGATTCAATAGCTGTTCCTTTTACACTCCAGTTATGCGCACGCACTCCGGCGTTATACCAAACATCGGCAGTTCCCAGGTTAGCGCGTTTGCTCCATTGTGCATAGGCCTGAAACCTGTTTATTTGGGTTTCGTTAGTGGCTCTTACATTTTCAAACGCCTCAAGTGGTCCACTAAAAGGGACATAAGGTTGCTCGTTTGGGGCTACTGTTCTTGGTGGTCTTATAGAGAACCCGGCAGAGTCAATAACCTCCCATTCAACCAAACGATCGCGAATATCTTCATTGGTATATTTTACCGACCATTCTATTCTATTTTCGTCGATCTTAAAATCACCTTTGTGTTCAATATTTGTGATTAAAGCGTCCAGGTCGTTTCTACCATGGTTAAGTTGACTGCCTATACCTTGGCTAAATTCAACTTCTCCCAGGCCTTCTTCACCAATGTTTGTATTCACCTCACCCAAACGATACTGAGCAAGGATATCAAAATATTCTTCTTCCGTGGTATGGTAGGTTGAAGCAATAAGTTTTAATGTTAAATTGTCTTTGGCAAAGTAGGTGCCTTTAAACGCTCCAAAATACGTTTGATATTGGTCTTTTTCCTGTCCTTGATAAAATACTAACAAAGCAATGGGGTCGGCTAGCGTTCCAAAGTTTGTTTGTCTTGTTTGCGGTTCGTAGTTGTATCGGTTAATCGAGGCATTTCCTAAAAAACTCAAATGAAATTTGTTTGATACTTTATAGGTTAAATACGTCTGAGCGTCTGCAAATGTTGGATTAAAGTTTGTTTCTGTTTCCTTTGCATTAACCAATAGGCTATTGTCACGATAACGAATACCCGTAATGCTTGTGAATTTAGAATTTTTGCTAATAGATTCAACTGAAACACTTCCACCAAGCAAGCTCAAATCTGCATTAGCCTCAAATTGATGTGGTATTTTGTAGGTAATGTCTAAAACCGAAGATAATTTGTCCCCGTATTTTGCCTGAAATCCTCCAGCAGAAAAGTCCACATTTTGCACCAAATTGGTATTTACAAAACTAAGTCCTTCTTGTTGTCCAGAACGAATTAAAAAAGGACGGTACACTTCAACATCATTAACATATACTAGGTTTTCATCGTAATTGCCACCTCTAACCGAGTATTGCGTACTTAATTCATTATTATTACTTACTCCTGGTAGGGTTAATAGTAGATTTTCAACTCCGGCATTAGCACCCGGGATTTTTCTAATAGTTTCTGGTTTTAAGGTCACAATACCTTCAACCTCTTTTCGCCTGTTATTCGTAATGGTAACCGTTGAGATTTGTTCTATGGCGGCGTTCATTACCGGATTGAATTCATAGTCTTCACCAGTTTTCAACCTAAATGTACTGAGAACCTTTTTAAACGCTAAATGCGAAAATTCCACCGTAACATCAGTATTTGCAGGAATGTCTATGGTGTAAAATCCGTTGGAATTGGTTGTGGTTCCACCTGTTGAGGTCTTAATATTTACTTTTTCAATGGGTTGGTTGCTTTCATCTAAAATAACCCCTTTTATGGTTGCTGTTTGAGAATAGCCGACGCTAATTATTAAAAAAAATAGTAAAGAGGCTGATAAAAGTTTTGTTTTCAAAAGTGTTTATAATTTATTTTCGATAAAATAACGCTTCAAAAATAGTATTATTTCCTACTTTATCGGTAACAATTACTTTTAAATTGTTTTTGGTGTCTGTTACAATGCCATCATTAAAATCGTGAGTCAGCATATTTTTTTTATAATCGTACTCCATGAGTATCCATTTACCATTCACTGTAGCTCGGTATTTAGAAATTCCAGTCTCCTCATCTTCAATTTTAATTTTTAAGTAACGGTATTTACTAATCCATTGGCCTTCTTTAAAGTTCTCAGGAGAAATACTTGGTTTTATAGTATCTGTGGCAAGGCCAAAAGTACCTAATGCCTTGGTTCGACCAATTAAAAAACTATCCTTTTTTTTGGTTGGTATATAATACGGTGTTTTTTTGCGTCCAGCTAGACGTGCAATATACAGCTTGGATTTGTCTTCACCGGAATAGGCACTAACATCATAGCTTATATTGAACCTCTTCTTAGCTGGAATAACATTTTTATGTAAGAACAAAGTGTCTCCTTTAACTTCAAAATTAATATGAAAATCATCATAAAAGGTGTGTTTTTCGAAGTCAACGGATATCTTACCTTCTTTAAGATTCGTTACCTTTTTAGCTTTTATGAGGTATGGTGTGGGTTCCTTTTCTTTAGGTTTACCAATACTCTTTTTATCACCCTTTATATGGATGGTAACCCAGGCGTCATTGCCTTTGAAATCCGATACTCTAATTTTATACACAGAATACGTGCTGTCTTTAATAGATAAGTAACCATTCTTTATGATTGACTTATATAAACTTAAAGGGTTATTTTTCTTATATAGTTTTTGAATGCGTTTTCTTTTTGTGGTGTAGTGTTCGTAATCGATGAGCTGATTAATATGTTTTGTTTCATTAAATGCGAACCTACCAAAATCCAGTTCAAAGTTTCTTTTTCCGTTAAAAAAGGTTTGAATGTTATAGACACCATTGGTATTAGCCGCTAAGTCCTGTCTGTCTATGGTTTCAACACCAAATCCAATAGTGCCATATGCCTTGATGTTCTTTATGGTATAGTCGCCATTTTTAAGAGGAATGAGTTGCAATTTTTGCTTGGTATTGGATTTGTTTATATAGGAATTATCGTCAAGCGGATATGCATACACCGACTTAATTAACGGCAGTGTAGAATCTTTTATATCGAAACCAAAAAGCATCGGATTGATAGGGCGTTCTTCTTTGTCCCGAATTTCATAGTGTAAATGCGGACCTCCCGATCCGCCAGAATTTCCACTGTAGGCAACAAGATCATTCTGAGCCACGGGCAAGGTTTTAGCAGTGGGGAAGAGTTCAATTTCGTACGACTCCTTTTCGTATTGATGTTTTTTAATATAAGCCTCAATTTCTGGAGCGAATTTTTGAAGATGTGCGTATACAGTAGTATAGCCGTTAGGGTGTGTTATGTATAAAGCTTTTCCATATCCAAAGTGAGACACTTTAATTCGGCTTACAAAGCCACTGGCAGAAGCTTTTACTTTTAACCCCCTTCGTTGTTGGGTTTTTATGTCTAAACCCGAATGAAAATGATTAGACCGCAATTCTGCAAAGGTACCAGATAATATGAGTGGAATCTCTAAAGGATTGCTAAAGTAGTCTTGGGGATAGGTGTTTTGCGCATTTATAAAAAATGTAGCTAAGAAGAAAAGCGATAGTAATATTCTCATAGAAAAGTGTTCTGGCTAAAATATTAATTTGAAATGAATATGCAAAGCATAAAACAATTTTCGGGTCATTATTCATGTTATCATTTTGATAGTGAGCATAATTAATTAGAATTTAAATTTTATAGGAAAACAATTGTTATTTACCCCAAGGAATCTTAACTTTGTAATGTAAGTATTGAATTTTGTAAATGAGTAATATTGAAGATATTGTAGATTCTTTAGAAAACAAAATTAGTAAGGTATTACACAAATTGGAGCTTTTAAAACTTGCTAATTCTAAATTAAATGAAGAATTAGAAATTTCGAAAAGAGAAATTCAAAGCCAAAAACTGGTTTTAGCAGGTTGGGAAGAAAAATATGAGGCTTTAAGAATTGCAAATTCAATGCTTGGTAGTGACGACAATAAAAGAGAAACTAAGCTTAAAATAAATGCATTAATACGAGAGATTGATCACTGTATTGCTCAACTCGCTGAATAATGCAACATAATTTAATGTCTGAAAAGCTTAAAATAAAGCTATCCATAGCGAATAGAGTTTATCCGTTAACAATCGAGCCCTCTCAAGAAGAAGGATTACGAAGAGCGGCTAAGAATATTGAAGCTATGATTCAGCAATTTGAGCAAAGTTATTCTGTTAGAGACAAACAAGACGTGTTAGCCATGTGTGCTTTACAATTTGCGTCTCAAGAAGAACAGAAATCTATTGATAAAGAGAATGTTAATAAACATGTAGAAGGGAAACTAAGTGCTCTCGACGATTTGTTACATTCTTATTTGAACTCTTAAACGTTCTTTAAAATAAACTAAAAAGTTACTGCCTGCATTGGTTATTTTTTTTGATAAACTCAACGTTAATTCTTTAAAAAGGGTGAGTTTAAGTTGTAAAAGCATGCTGCCTTGAGCAGACCCTTGATCAGCTTGTTAGCCCTAAACTTGTTTTTAAGGAGTTTATACAAAACTTTATACTGGTGCGGGCTTTTTTATATATTCTAACTAACTATTAACGATGGACAACTCAATTATATTTGCAGTAGGGGGTGCTGTTTTAGGCCTTATAATAGGTTTTATTGTAGCCAAGATGTTTGAAAAAAATAATGCTTCCAAACTTGTTAAAGAAGCAAAAAAGAATGCCGATTTAATATTCAAAGAGGCAAAAAGCGAAGGAGAACGACTAAAAAAAGACAAGATTCTTCAGGCCAAAGAAAAGTTCATAGAACTTAAATCAGAACATGAAAAAGTAATTTTATCGCGAGATAAGAAAATGGCAGAGGCAGAAAAGCGTACGCGTGATAAGGAGTCTCAAATATCGAATGAGCTTTCTAAAGGTAAAAAACTTAATGAAAGTTTAGAAAGTAAAATAAAAGATTACAATCATAGGCTTGATGTTATTGAAAAGAAACAGGAAGCCATAGATAAGCTTCATAAGAATCAAGTGCAACAGCTAGAAGTCATTTCTAGTCTTTCTGCCGAAGAAGCAAAAGAACAATTAATAGAATCTCTAAAAGGAGAGGCTAAGAATGATGCTATGGCATTTATTCAAAGTTCTTTGGAAGAAGCTAAGCTAACGGTAGAGCAGGAATCCAAGAAAATTATTATAAATACCATTCAGCGGATAGGAACAGAAGAAGCTGTTGATAATTGCGTATCTGTATTTAATATCGAATCTGATGATGTTAAAGGACGAATTATTGGACGAGAAGGTAGAAATATTAGAGCTATTGAAGCGGCAACCGGGGTAGAGATTATTGTAGACGATACACCAGAGGCTATTATCTTATCTTGTTTTGACTCTGTTAGAAGGGAAATTGCACGTTTATCATTACATAAGTTGGTGACAGATGGAAGAATTCATCCTGCACGAGTAGAAGAGATTGTAAAGAAAACCAAAAAACAAATAGAACAGGAAATTATTGAGGTAGGGAAGCGTACTGTAATCGACCTTGGAATTCATAACTTACATCCTGAGCTTATTAAAATGGTAGGACGTATGAAGTATCGCTCTTCTTATGGGCAAAACCTATTGCAACACTCTCGTGAGGTAGCCAAACTTTGTGGTGTTATGGCTGCAGAATTAGGATTAAATCCAAAACTGGCAAAACGTGCTGGTTTGTTACACGATATTGGTAAAGTACCTGATGCAGAAACAGATATTGAAACACCACATGCCATTCTTGGAATGCAATGGGCCGAAAAACACGGAGAGAAGAAAGATGTATGCAATGCCATAGGAGCCCACCATGATGAAATTGAAATGAAATCACTTTTAGCTCCAATAGTCCAGGTTTGTGATGCTATTTCAGGAGCACGCCCAGGAGCACGTCGTCAGGTTCTTGATAGCTATATTCAGCGTTTAAAGGATATGGAAGATATTGCTTTTGGCTTTACAGGTGTTAAGAAAGCTTATGCCATTCAGGCCGGTAGAGAACTGCGGGTTATTGTTGAAAGTGAAAAAGTAGACGATCAAAAAGCAGCGGATTTGTCATTTAGTATCTCGCAAAAGATTCAAACAGATATGACCTATCCTGGACAGGTGAAAGTAACGGTAATTAGGGAAACCAGAGCCGTTAACATTGCCAAGTAATATAGTCTGGAGTTTGCATTACATATGATTTAGACCAGGACAGGAACTCTATAAAGAAAAAATAAAAAAATTCGGCATTGGCCGGATTTTTTTATTTAGGGATGTTGGAGGTGGAGTGGTGTGCGGTAGGTAGTATGTATCAAGTATCAAGTATTAAGTATCAAGTATTAAGTATCAAGTATTAAGTATTAAGTATTAAGTATTAAGTATTAAGTATTAGGTATCAAGTATTAAGTACCAAACTCCAAATATCAAATTCCAGTTTTCGGTCTTCACACTTTGAGCTTCAGTCTTTCGAACAAAAGTCAAATTTCAAATTCGAAAAACGAGGCCTTCATTAAATTCAAACCTTTGCTTTGCAAACTTCTGGCTGCCAACATCATATGTCAAATCTAAAAACTTACCTTCTTGGATGATACTGCTCTACGACTTTAGTCAAGTGGCTCTTGTCTAAATGTACATAAATCTCAGTGGTTGTAATGCTTTCATGACCGAGCATTAACTGTATGGATCTAAGATCTGCATTGTTTTGTAATAAGTGTGTGGCAAACGAATGTCTAAATGTGTGGGGAGAGATGCTCTTTTTTAGCCCGATCTTTTCAGCTAGTTGTTTAATAATTGTAAAGATCATGGCTCTAGTCAGTTGTTTTCCTCGTCTGTTTAAGAAAAGTGTGTCTTCATGTCCCGATTGAATGTTTAAATGCGTTCTAATCTCTTTTCTGTAAATATTAATGTATTTCTGTGTAACATCTATAATGGGAACAAAACGCTGCTTATTACCCTTTCCGGTAATTTTTATAAAGCCTTCCTCAAAAAATAAATCGGAAATCTTAAGATTTACAAGTTCACTCACGCGTAAGCCACAACCATAAAGGGTCTCTAACATGGCACGGTTACGTTCACCTTCAGGTTTACTTAAGTCTATAGCACTTATAATACGGTCTATTTCATCCTCACTTAGTGTATCTGGTAGTTTTCTACCTATTTTTGGAGCTTCGATAAGTTCAAGGGGGTTGCTGCTTCTATAATCTTCAAATATTAAATAACTAAAGAAGCTTCTTAAACCTGAAATAATACGAGATTGAGATCGGGCATTGACCTGTTTGGCGACGTTATAAATAAAGCCCTGAATAACCTCTGTAGTAATGATAATGGGAGATACTTTAATGTCATGTTCTACCAAATAATCAATTAATTTTTTAACGTCTCGGGAATAGTTTTCAATGGAGTTTTCAGATAAGCCCCGTTCTATTTTTAAATATAATTTGTAATCGTTAAGCGCATGTTCCCATTTCATATGGCTATAAAAATAAGGTAAATTTTACCGGAAACCAGAACGTTTTTGTTAATTGTTTCATTATGAGTGGGCTGTATTGGAAATTTGGCTTTGCCTACAATTTGGATGATAAGAGTGACGTGGGATTATCATACCGATCTGTTTCCGGAGGTAATGGATTCTCTATTGATGGTATCTTTTTGGGATACAGAAGAGGTTTTTAATAAAAAAATAGATTTTTTTTGATGCTTTTCGTCGGATATTATGTTAAAATGGTATTTTCTTGTGGTCACTGAGTTTTTCAATGACACTCAAGATAATTGTAGTCGAAGCTTGGTTTTTGAGCGAATTTAAAGTAAAAACGGGGATCTAAATTGAAGAATAACAATGAAAAAGTGAGCTTTAAAGTTCTCTTTTTTTAATGTGTATCGAATAAAAATAATGGGGAATTATGGACGCGCAAATTGATATTTCACAGATGAAACAATTTAAATTAAAGAGTTTTTTCTTACATTTAACAGGTTTTGTACTACCGTTTTGTGTTTTTAATCGTCAAAAGGTTTAAAAAATCGTCAAAATGCAATTTTTTTACGATTTCTTTTTTGTTATTTGGAAAAAATGAATTTTATTTGCTGCAATCAAAACTAACAAATTTACCTTATGAAAAAATTATTACTTTGTGCTGCAATCGCAGTATTTGGATTATCAAGTATGAATGCTCAAGACATTAAATTTGGAGCTAAAGCTGGGGTTGATTTTTCTTCAGCAAAGACAAAAGTATCAGGTTTTAGTATTACAAACTCCGAAACAGGATTTTATGTAGGAGGATTTGCGGAAATAGGTGTTTCAGACGCTCTTACATTTCAGCCAGAATTACTTTATATATCAATAGATGGTGACGGTCTGATTAATGTTCCTCTTATGGCAAAATTCGGAGTGTCCGAGAAGTTTAATGTACTTGCTGGTCCTACGCTAGGGGTTTTTACAGATGTACCTGATGGATTCAAGTCTTTTAATTATGGTATTGAAGCAGGTGCTGCTTTCGATATTACTGAAGCGCTATTTGTAGAAGCAAGATACAATATTGGTCTGGCTAATCTAATAGAAAATGCTCCAAGTGGAGTTTCTTCTAAATTGAGTGGTCTTTTTGTTGGAGCAGGATACAGATTCTAAACAAAATAATCAACATATTGAAAAAAAAGGAGCAAAATTTGCTCCTTTTTTTTTGTGTTTTATAATTCTGAGATTCAGTTGGTTCATTAGAAATCGCCTGATTTACCTCACACTTCTGCTTTTTATTTCTTCAGTTATGGCATCACTTTTGGAAGTAGTCCGGATATTAATTAAAAATTAATCTATTATGAAAAAATTACTTTTATTGACTGCAATCGCAGTTTTATGACTAACAAGTGTACATGCTCAGGATATTAAATTTGGAGCTAAAGGCGGTATTAACTTTGCAAAAATAAATGGCAGTGGAACGAACAACGTTAATGCCAGAACCAGTTTTCATATTGGTGGTGTAGCGAACATTGGGATTTCTGAGGTATTTGCTGTGCAGCCTGAATTATTATACTCTTCTCAAGGTTTTAAAATGGATGTTCTTGGAGGGCAAATAAAAACTAAGCTAGACTATATTAACATACCGGTTTTAGCAGATGTTACGATTACAGAAGGCTTAAGTTTACAAGCCGGACCGCAAATTGGTTTTTTGATTAATGATAAGCTGGAGGCCGAGGGAGGAGGGCTTATAGCCGAGAGCAATGAATTTGGAGCGAAAAGCGTTGACTTTGGAGCTGTACTTGGAGCCCAATACAAATTGGAGAACGGTTTGTTTTTCCAGGCGCGTTATAACTTTGGTTTTATTGAAATTGTAGACGACGCCGATTTAAAAAATGGTGTTGCAAGTCTTTCGGTTGGCTACTTTTTTTAATAGCTAGGTCAAGTCAATTAATTAAACGGTTTAATCAAAATAAAGGTCTAAGGAATTTATTTCTTAGACCTTTATTTATGACACCAAACAGACAAATAGCTCATCATAAGATAGTTCTAAAAATTAATGAGATTTTTCCCTTTTTTAAACGCTTATGGCATCACTTTTGGAGGTAGTCCGGATATTAATTAAAAATTAATCTATTATGAAAAAATTATTTTTATTGACTGTAATCGCAGTTTTAGGACTAACATTTGTAAATGCTCAGGAAGTAAAATTTGGTGTAAAGGCAGGAGTTGACTTTGCATCAATTAAAAATGCAAATCCATTATTTAATATTAAATCTAATGAAACAGGTTTTTATGTAGGTGGTTTTACAGAGATTGGTATTTCTGATGTTTTTAGTATCCAACCAGAGGTCCTGTATACGTCCGTTTCTTCTGCTACAGGCTTTAATTTTGATTTAGATCAAATTAATATTCCGGTAATGGCCAAATATAAGGTTTCAGAAAAAATAGATGTACTGGCTGGTCCAGCAGTAGGTTTCTTGCTTGAGGCACCCAATAGTATGAAATCTTTTAATTTTGGTATTGAAGCGGGTGGTGCTTTTAATATTACTGAGGCGTTATTTGTTGAAGCCAGGTACAATATAGGGTTGGCTAATTTATTGAAAAATGCTCCAAATGGAACGACCTCAAGAGTTAGTGGTTTCTTTGTAGGGATGGGATACAGGTTTAACTAGAAGGAAAATCTAAAAGTGTAGTAAGGGAAGCAAAATCTGCTTCCCTTTTTTTGTGTTTTATAATTCTGATTTTTAATTAATTGTGTAAATAGGCTGGTTTTTTTAAGAATTTTATTACTGTTTTTTCATTTATGGCATTGCTTTTGAAAACAACAAACTAATTAATTAAAACTTTAAATCTATTATGAAAAAATTATTACTATGTGCTGCATTTGCAGTGTTAGGATTGTCAACAGTTAATGCCCAGGAAAACGTTATTAAAGCGAACCCATTAGCTCTTTTGGGAGGTACAGATTTAGTATCGTACGAAAGAGCTCTTGGCGATCATGCCTCGGTTGTCGTTAGCGCGGCTTTAGGTGGTTTTAAACTGTCTGATGTTAAGTACAAGTCTTTTGGAGCGGGGCTTCAATATCGGTACTATTTCGCCGATGTACTAGATGGATGGTACGGCGCGGCTGTAGCCTCTTATCAAAGTGGTAAAACAGAAGTTGAAAATGGTATATTTCTTAGCGGTAACAATGCTGACGAATTTGACTTTACAGCACTAGGAGGTGGTTTAAAAATTGGTCATCAGTGGGTTTGGGACAGCGGATTTTCCTTAGACCTCAATATTGGAGCCAGTTATAAATCGTTTGACTACGATTTTACCGATGGAACATCTCAAACGACACAAGACCTGTTTAAAGCCAGCGGAACCTTGCCAACTTTTGGATTTGGTTTGGGGTATGCCTGGTAGTAACTAAACAATATAGGAAAAGCCGGAGTACAATACTTCGGTTTTTTTATGCTCTTTTTTTTAATACTTTTACTTCATGAAGAAATTGATAATCATTAATGGCCCCAATCTAAATTTATTGGGAAAAAGAGAGCCCGGTATTTATGGAAGTTTAACCTTTGAAGAGTTTTTTAAGACCATTAAAAAAAAATACATAGACGTAGAGTTAGATTATTTTCAATCTAACGTTGAAGGCGAACTTATCAATAAAATGCATGATGTTGGGTTTAGTTATGACGGAATTATTTTAAATGCCGCGGCATACACTCATACTTCTGTAGGAATGGGAGATGCTGTAAAGGCTATTGAAACTCCGGTAGTTGAAGTTCATATATCGAATACATTTGGACGGGAAGCATTTCGTCATCAATCTTACATTTCGCCAAACGCTAAAGGCGTTATTCTTGGCTTTGGATTACAGAGTTACGAATTGGCTATTCAGAGTTTTCTTTAGATTTTATTCAGAATTTTTAACATTTTCGGTGCCAGTTTTGTGATATGATTAGGACGAGTACTTAATTTCTAAGTATAGATTTGTTATACTAATACTATAATAACAAATCATGAAAATAATCCTATTTGCCGCCTGCTTACTATTTTCTATGCTCATATCTTCCCAAGAAGATAGGACTTCAGACGCATTTACCCATTTAGATGATAAAAAAATACCAGGGGAACTCAAGTCTTACTCAAGTTATTTTTCGCAATATTATTTGAGTGAAAATTGGCTTTTAAGGAGTGAAATGGAGGAAAGAGTTACCTACGGTGTCTATACGGGAGTTAATGTTTTGGAGTATGGAATTTTGGGTAAGCGTCTCATAAACGATAAACTAAGTGTTCTTTTTGGTCCTAAAATAAACATATTGAAGAAAAATGGAACGATAGAAGAAGTTTCTCCATTGTTAACTATTGGAGAGCAATATAATGTGACTAAGGAATTTTCAATTTTTGCGAGGTATAATCAACCTATTATAAAGACTAAAACAAATACCAATGTAAGTTCACCTTCTGCAATTAATAATATAATGTACAGAATAGGAACCAGGCTAAAGTTCTAAACAAAAAAAGTTCCGATTAATCGGAACTTTTCACGTCTGGAGTCTATCATCTAAACTCTAATATTTCTATATACTATAAATGTATCACTTCATCATAAGCATCAGCAACCGCTTCCATAACAGCCTCACTCATTGTTGGGTGTGGATGCACGGCTTTTAATACTTCGTGTCCTGTAGTTTCAAGTTTTCTACCTAAAACAGCTTCAGCAATCATATCGGTTACACCAGCTCCAATCATGTGGCAGCCTAACCATTCGCCATATTTGGCATCAAAAATTACTTTTACAAATCCATCGGCAGTTCCTCCAGCTTTTGCTTTACCTGAAGCAGAGAACGGGAATTTACCAACTTTAATATCAAAGCCTTTTTCTTTCGCTTGTTTTTCGGTTAAACCTACACTGGCAACTTCAGGAGTACAATACGTACAACCAGGAATATTACCATAATCTAAGGCCTCAACATGTTGTCCTGCAAGTTTCTCAACACATAAAATTCCTTCAGCAGAAGCAACGTGTGCTAATGCTGGACCAGGTGTTACATCACCAATGGCATAATATCCTGGAATATTTGTTTGATAGAAATCGTTAACAATAATCTTATCTCGGTCTACAACGATACCAACATCTTCCAGTCCTATATTCTCAATATTGGTTTTAATACCAACAGCCGATAAAATAATATCTGCTTCAAGAACTTCTTCTCCTTTTTTAGTCTTTACCGTTGCTTTTACACCATCTCCTGAAGTATCTACAGAGGTTACTTCGGCAGATGTTTTCACCTTAATACCATTTTTCTTAAACGAACGCTCCAATTGCTTAGAAACGTCTTCATCTTCAACAGGAACGATATTAGGAAGGTACTCCACAACCGTTACTTCGGTCCCCATAGAATTGTAAAAATAAGCGAACTCTACACCAATAGCACCAGAACCAACCACAATCATTTTCTTCGGTTGCTTTGGTAAACTCATGGCTTCTCTGTAACCAATAACCTTTTTACCATCTTGAGGTAAGCTTGGTAATTCACGAGATCTTGCACCAGTGGCAATAATAATATGATCGGCACTATATTCGGTTCCGTCAACGTCTACCTTTTTTCCAGGTTTAATTTTTCCGTACCCATCAATAATGTCAATTTTATTTTTCTTCATTAAAAACTGTACACCTTTACTCATGCCATCTGCAACACCACGGCTACGTTTTACTACAGCATCAAAGTCTTTATCAAAATCTTTAACGGTCAATCCATAATCTCCGGCATGCTTAAGATATTCAAATACCTGAGCAGACTTTAATAAGGCTTTCGTTGGAATACAACCCCAGTTTAGACATATACCACCTAGGTTCTCTTTTTCAACAATTGCCGTTTTAAAACCTAATTGTGACGCTCGAATAGCGGTAACATATCCCCCTGGACCACTTCCAAGAACTATTATATCGTATTTACTCATGTGTGAAATTTTAGGCTACGAATTTACGAAATCGAATTCGAATAAAGAATAGCCTACGCCCTAAATTTACATCTTTGTATTACCTTTGTGTTGCAAGTGTTTAAATGCGAACAGAGCATAGATAAAATTGTGTAAATCGTATAAAAACAGCTAAAAAAATAAAAACTTGCTTATGAATATAAAAAGAACCAGTTTTCCCAGAGTCGTTATCGTAGGAGGTGGCTTTGCGGGCGTAGCTCTGGCAAAAAAATTATCTAAACAGGATTTGCAGGTTGTTTTATTAGACAAGAATAACTACCATACGTTTCAACCTTTATTATATCAGGTGTCTACAGGTGGACTGGAACCGGATTCGATTGCTTATCCGATAAGGAAAATATTGAAGGACTTTCCTAATTTTCATTTTAGATTGGCCAATGTTGAAGAAATAGATACCGAAAAGAATAAGGTCATAACGAATATAGGCAAGCTTAAATTTGATTATTTGGTTATGGCATCGGGGTCTACGACCAATTATTTTGGGAATAAGGCCATCGAAAAGCATAGTATGGCCATGAAAACCATACCGCAATCGCTTAATTTAAGGAGTTTGATTCTTGAGAATTTTGAAGATGCTTTATTAACTTCCGATTTAAAAGAACGCCATGCGCTCATGAATTTCGTGATTGTTGGTGGTGGGCCAACCGGAGTAGAGTTGGCAGGTGCCTTAGCTGAAATTAAAAGAGGGATATTGCCAAAAGATTACCCAGATTTAGATACCCGAAGGGTACAGATTCATGTGATACAATCTGGTAATCGTATTTTGAAGGGGATGAGCGAGAAAGCCTCTCAAAGGGCTGAAGATTTCCTGGAGAAACTGGGAGTTAATGTATGGAAAAACCTTAGAGTAACACATTACGACGGAAAAACGGTTACGACTAATACCGATTTGGTATTTGAAACCGCAACATTAGTTTGGGCTGCAGGGGTAAAGGGAAGTACCATAAAAGGTTTGGATGCCGAACATTTTGTAACCAAGGGAAACCGGTTAGCAGTCAATGAATTTAGTCAGATAAAGGGGTTCCAACACATTTTTGCGATCGGAGATATCGCCTGCATGACGAGTAACGAACACCCGAATGGATTGCCAATGATGGCGCAACCTGCTATTCAACAAGGCGAACAGCTTGGAAACAATATCTTGAAACTGATAGAGAAACGGTCCATGACATCTTTTAGTTATAAGGACAAAGGGGCTATGGCAACCATAGGAAGAAACAAAGCTGTGGTCGATTTAAAGCGATTTAAATTTCAGGGCGTTTTTGCCTGGTACGTCTGGATGTTTGTGCACCTTTTTTTTCTGATAGGTTTTAGAAACCGCATGGTCGTTTTTGTAAACTGGGTATATAATTATGTGAGATTCGATAGAGAAGCCCGTTTAATTATTAGACCTTTTAAGAAAACTTTGAAATGATAATGGGGTATTTACATGGGCAAGTTGCCATGAAAAATGGCAAACAGGCTTTCGGCAGTCGCTCTCTGCGAGGAGCTCCAACAATGCCTCAATCCTTCTTGCAGTTAAATAGCAACTAGATATATCATTGTCAAAGAGGTATCATAGTAGCAGTTTTTTATTGTTAAAATTCTATCAAAAACACGACACGTTTTGACTATTGAAGACGTAAATGTGTCCTTTTTTTTAGGTTTAGATTGATGGATCAAAATTATAGGTTACCATGTTTCAGGTTACTAAAACTAAGTCTTTGTTCTTGATGCTAACAGCGAAGCGATCTTAGGTCTCTCATTATCCAATTACAAGTCATCCGTAAAGTGCCGTTTGCCTTTTTCTTTACTAAATTTTTCGACATTATATTTTTTAGAATCGCCTTTTGGAATCGATAGGGATTGCCAGTTTTCTCCTTTTACCAATTTGCCAAGAAACACGATTTGACCCAGATGATAAGAGTAATGCGCCAGTTGTCTATTAATGGCTTCGGTCACCGTATGCCCTTGATTCCGAATATAAATAATACGTTCTAAATCAGATTCAGATAAGGGAGTAATGGCATCGAATAAGCATTGCCAACCCTTGTTCCAGTTTTTAATAAGGTCGTCTTTAGAGGTGTATGAATCTTCAAACTCCTGGTCACGCTGTCTCCAGGTTTTTTCACCGTCTTCGGTTAAAAAGTTAGTCCAACGGCTTAACATATTACCTGCTAAATGTTTTACCACGATGCTTATGGAATTAGAATCTTCAGCAAATTCTTTTTGTAGGTCTTCAAAACTAAGCTGATTAAAAGTTTTATCACCTAAGCTTTTGTAATATTCGAATTGCTTAATTACGCTGGATAAATAGGATGGTTGCATAGGTTAAAAATAAACCATCGCATTTTAAATTCCAAGTTCTAAATATTGAAAACTCAAGTACCAAATACCAAAATCCAAAGTTCCAATTTCTAAAGTCTTAATTTTCCTAAACTCTAGGTTTGGATGTAAACCAAAGAAATTTGGAGTTTGAGGTTTCATATTAATTTATTTTTTTGGAATAAATTTTAATGCAACCCCATTAATACAGTGACGTTTTCCAGTAGTATTTCTGGGACCATCGCTAAAAATATGCCCTAGATGCCCTCCGCATGTCGCACAATGTTCTTCATCTCTAGAATATCCCAATTTATTATCGGTACCAAAGGCTACATTCCCTTTAATTTCTCTGTCAAAGCTTGGCCAGCCTGTTCCCGAATCGAATTTATGCTCACTCTTAAATAAAGGGGTGTCACAGGCCGCACAGGCATAAACACCATCCTGGTAGTTTTTGTTTAATGGACTGGAAAATGGGCGTTCTGTGCCTGCCTCTCTTAAAACATAATATGCCATATCAGATAATTGGGCTTTCCATTCGGCGTCTGTTTTAGAAACTTTATAGGTTTTATCTTCTTTTTTCTGTGCTGTACTATTGCAGTTAAATAAGGAGATAGCCAGGCATAATAATAGTAATTTTTTCATAAGATCAATGTCTTTTCTTAAATTGAGTCGTATCTTATAATCGGACATAACACATGTTGTTGAGATATTTTTAAATCTATTTTTTGTGACCATTAAAAATATAATGTGTCTAAACTTTTAAACTACAAATTTTGTACTTTTATAAAAATTATAAACCATCAAAGATGAAATTTAAGAAAGCATTTATGGTACTTGGTATGACTACCCTTGTAATATCATGTGCTACCAATCCATTTACAGGAAAGAAGACTATGGCTTTGGTTCCTAATTCTCAATTATTCCCAACAGCCTTTGCTCAGTATGATCAGTTTTTAACAGAAAACAAGGTTGTTAAAGGAACTAAAGATGCCGCTATGATAACTCGCGTAGGACAGCGCATTGCGGTTGCTGCCGAACGATGGTTAAATGCGAATGGACATCAAGGGTATTTAAACGACTATAAATGGGAATATAATTTGGTTGATGATAAAACAGTTAATGCCTGGTGCATGCCAGGAGGTAAGATTGTTTTTTATACTGGTATTTTACCTATCGCAAAAGGTGAAACAGGTGTTGCGGCTATTATGGGGCATGAAGTTGCTCACGCTTTAGCAAATCATGGGCAACAGCGTATGAGTGCGGCCTATTTGCAACAAGGACTAGCTGTGGCAGGTAATGTTGCCATTAAGGATGAAAAATCAAGAAATGCCTTTAATCAATACTATGGAGTAGGGTCGCAAGTTGGCGTTATGTTACCTTTTAGTAGAAGTCATGAAACTGAAGCCGATAAAATAGGGTTATACCTTATGGCCATTGCAGGATATAATCCTGAGGAAGCCGCCGAATTATGGAAACGAATGAAGGCGAATAGTGGCGGACAAGCACCACCAGAAATTTTAAGTACACACCCGTCAAACGATTCTCGTATTGCAAACCTTACAGCTTTGGCACCAACGGCAAAAGCAGAAGCTAATAAATTTGGTGTTACAAAATTTAGATAATGATTTTTTAATGCTGTAACTAAAAATATTTTTTAATTTAGTGAGCTGCCCATAAAAGGGCAGCTTTTTTATTATGGCAAAATTAGAAAAAGGAAGTAAAAAGCTTCTAAATGCTTGGGCGTTTTACGATTGGGCAAACTCGGTATATGCATTAACCATCACATCGTCCATATTTCCAATCTTCTATTCGGCATTATTTCTTTCTGAAGTAAAACATGTTTCAGCGTTTGGAATGGAGTTTAAAAGTACGGCACTAATAACGTTTGTTACAGCTTTTACCTTTCTGATTGTGGCCATAATGTCCCCAATTTTATCAGGAATCGCAGATTATATAGGAAACAAGAAGAAGTTTTTAAAATTTTTCTGTTATATAGGAGGCCTTGGTTGTATTGGATTGTATTGGTTTAGCCTGGAGCAAATACATGTGAGCTTACTATTTTATTTTATGGGGCTTATTGGGTATTGGGGAAGTCTGGTTTTTTACAATTCGTATTTACCAGATATCGCTTTCCCAGAACAACAGGACAAGATTAGTGCGAAGGGATTCTCCTGGGGGTATGTTGGAAGTGTGATCTTGTTAATTTTAAATTTAGCTATGGTAATGAGTCAGGATAACGGAGCCGATAAGATGTTGATGATGCGGTATTCGTTCTTAACTGTTGGAATTTGGTGGATTCTATTCAGTCAATATACATTCTATTATTTACCAAAAGGAGCGTCATCTGGCGCAAAGGTTACAAAAGATGTCGTTTTTAATGGATTAAAAGAATTACGACAAGTATGGGGGCAGTTAAAACAAAACTTAAGGTTAAAACGTTACTTATATGCCTTTTTTGTATTTAGTATGGCTGTTCAAACCATCATGCTTATTGCGGTTTATTTTGGAGAGGAAGAAATTGCATGGGGGAGTAATGAAGCTAAAACTACGGGGCTTATTGTTAGTATTCTGGTTATTCAATTGGTTGCCGTTATTGGTGCAACGTTAACCTCTAGAGCGTCTTCAAAATATGGAAACATAAAAACTTTAATTGGAATAAATGTTATTTGGATGTGCTTATGTTTCTATGCTTATTTTATGGAGACACCATTACAGTTTTATATAGCGGCGTCCATTGTTGGTTTTATAATGGGGGGAATTCAAGCTTTGGCGCGATCTACATATTCTAAGTTCTTGCCCGAAACAGAGGACACGACCTCGTATTTTAGTTTTTATGATGTCGCTGAAAAAATAGGTATTGTTATTGGTATGGGAATATTTGCAACCATAGATCAGATTACAGGAAGCATGCGAAATGCGATCTTGTTTTTGTTTGTTTTCTTTTTGGGAGGAATCATTATGTTATTTAGAGTACCTAAGGAAAGTAATGTGAATTAATTGAAAGGTGTTACGAGTCTTTATCATCTAATTTGTCATACCGAATCTGTCGAAACCACTAATTGTATTAGTCATTTAAAATTTTTCGACAGATTCAATATAACATATATAAGAATACATCCAGTTTAGTCCATTTTTATAAGTAGGTTGTTGACTGTGTGTTAATTACTACCACATTTTACTATTAAATTCCATCGGGTAAAGTCACGTTCAAATAAATATCCAGAATACGTTACTTTATCACCAACAGAATATCTTTTAAATCTACTCCAGGGTTCAATGCCCTCACATGGATCATCTGTTGGGTTTGGAGGGGTAGTGGCCGACGGGTAAACATTATTGGTTCCTTCGATATCCAACGCCGACAGTTGTGCTCTCCTTCTGGGAAGTACATTACCATTAAGGTCCGTAATAGTTGGTCTGCCATTTTTACTAAAGGTATAACTGCCATACATCATGGTTGAATTGATATCAAAATCTCTTGTTACCAAAGTAGCAGAGTTACTTTTAAAGAATTGATCCTCTGCACCATCACTAATATTTTCATAATTAATAATGATATGATCGTCTCTATCTGAACGATTCTGCTCATGAATATACCCTAATGTATGTCCAATTTCGTGAATAATTACCACAGCCGTCGTTCTCGTTCCTAATCTAATGAAACCTCTGGAACCATTAGAACCCAAAGTGGCAACACCACAATTACAAGATCTACCATTACTGCTTATGGTAACATATGTGGACTCATTAGTACGTTCTTTAAACCGTACATTTGTTTTGTTTTCCCATTCTTCAATAGATTTTTGAAGTTCATTTCTAACAGACTGGCTCAAGCCTTGAATAACATATACAACGGTATTGTTGGCCCATTTACGAACACCTCCGGCTAATGCTAACTTACTTTTGTTTGTAAGTTCCAGGTTTGGAGATTCGTTATCATTAAACGTAGTTTCGGTATCTTCGAGTTGTTCTGGAAATAATCTAATATCGGTACCTTGAAGTGAGAACGTACCATCGTCTTCTTTTTTTACTTTAACAGGCTCGCCTAGAAAATATTTTTCGATAAATTCTTGATCTGTTGTTGGAACCTCATTATTAGGTTCTACATTTTCACCATCCTCGCAAGAAGCAAAAATTAATGCAAAAGCGAATAGGCTAATTCTAAATTTCTTTAAAATGATTGTTGTTTTCATGATTTTAGGTTTTGGGGACTAATAGATGATTCTTATGATTTAATTTCTAATTTAGAAACTAAGAAAACACTTATGATATTGTTGAAGAATATCTTAATGAAACGTTAAATAATAGTGAAAGAAAAAGAGGCTGTCCGGAACGTTAGGACAGCCTTAAATTTTTTAAAATGTATGATTTGTGTTTTTTATCGAAAAAATAGAATAGTGTTCAGAAGTCGGTGACACAAATCTGTTAATTCGAAGAAATACTTCCAGAACCGGAAACCTTGGTGTCTGTAGTTGGATTTCCTTTATAAACGATATCTCCAGATCCGGCAACTCTTGCTTTTAAGGTTTTATTACTAACAATTTTAATATCTCCCGATCCTGCCACAGAAGCCTCTGTGTCGTTTGCTTGCAATTCAAATCCATGAATATCCCCCGATCCGGCTAATTTTGCTACTAATTTATTGGTATTTCCTTTTAATTTAAGATCTCCCGATCCTGCTAAAGATGCTTTGGTAGATGTGGCTTCAATGTCCAGTGTCACATCTCCCGATCCTGCTATAGATATATCTAAATTATTGGCTGTTATAACATTTTCATTCCATAGATCTCCCGATCCTGCCAGAGACACTTTACTAATATCCTTAAAAGGAATGGTGACTAATATTTTAGAAGCTCTTGGTTTTATATTAATACCCTTTTTCGTTTTAACAACTAAGTTATTGTCTTTTACTTCTGTAATAATATAGTCTATTAAATTTTCTTCTGCTTTAATGGTGATATGACCTTCTTTACCGCTTACAATTTTAAAGTCCATACTTCCGGCACATTTAATACCATCGTAATCAGATGTTGTTCTGGTTACTGTGGTTACATTGCCGTTTCCTTTTACAGATTTACTCCATTGGGCATAAGATGTCGCAGCTATAAGGAACATAGCTATAATTAGAACTGATTGTTTTTTGATTGATGTTTTCATGTGTTAAATAAAATTATTGTGGGTGTATTAATTTACGAATAGTGATATGCTTCCGTAATCGGATTCTATATTAATAGAATTACCAGAAGATTTGTCACCATAGTATCCTCTGTATAGTTTATCTGAAGACTTGATTATTTTCTGAGTGTATTCTAAACCTTTAGCATTTAAAGAGCCATATTCCAGATTGATATTAAAATTGAAGTTATAGGACGGTACATAGCCTATCTTAATACCAGTGTAATCTGATTTTATTTGAACGTTTCCAGCCTGTTCTGTTAGTCTGTTTATTTTTATAGAACCATAATCTGCTTTAAGTGTGACATTCTTGTATACATCGCCAATAACAGTAGTTAAATAGTCTCCATTTCCGTTTACGTTATTCGCTTTATCCACTGTTATGCTACCATAGTCACAGTTATAGGTTACATTTTCAGCGGTTTCAACCCTGGAACCTGTATAATCGGCATTAATATCAATATTGTTAGCTTTTGAAACTGTAAATCCGCTGTAATCCGCATTTATTTTTCCGCTTTTTATGTATTCAAAATAACAGTTTTTCGTGTAATCGAAGTTAAGAATATTCCCATCGGCCAATAATTCTTTTGTTGTAATTTTTCCGTAATCACAATTAATGTTAGCATGCCCTTTTAATTTGTCTACATTAATACTTCCATAATCGTTATCTAAATCAACAGAATTGGTAATTGGAATTTTAACGATATAGTTAATTTTCATACTAACCTTGCTGTTTTTTTTCCAATTCCACCAGGAGCTTGATTTACGATCTCCAAATTGTGTTTTGGCAGAAACATGATTTGATGACGCTTCAAAATCTACCGTTATAGCGTCTAACTTGTCCTGAACCCGTTCTTCGTCATTACCGGTTGTTGTAATGGTGATTTCAAAAGCGATTCTATCTTCATTCCAAGTAATTATATCAATATTTCCGTAGCTATTGTCTACACTTAACATGGCATTTGAAGTTACCGGAAATTCTTTTTTAATGGTTTTCTTTTTGGTGTATTTACCCTTATAATTTGTTGTGGAAGCTCCTACAAACAAAGGGACTAATAGTAATAATATAAGTGTTTTAAGTTGTATTTCTCGTTTCATTTGATTGTCTTTAATTGTTTCTAAAGTGGCACATATCATATCTCGAATGGTATATTTCCATTACAACATGTTGATTTCAGATACGTCTTGTGGTGCCTTATTGAGCTGTTTTATTTTTTCTATTTGTTCTAAAGTGTTTTTTAATAGGTCTATTCTGTTTTGAAAGTTGGAAATCATGGCATATATCACTCTACTATCTTCTCCGCTCTCGGTTAAGTCTGTTTTTAAAGATTCATAATCTGCCTCCAGTGTCTTAATGCGTTCCATAACATCCAGGATAAGTGCCTGAACCTCGGGAGAATTTTCGTTCTCAATTTTACTTAACTCTTCAGCAATAGTTACAGTAAAGAAGTTCTCGGCTTCTGCCATTTGCGGCGATACACTTGCTAAATCTCCAGTAGCAACCTCCTGTTGAGTCCCAACAAAAAGTGTTAAGAGTAGCAGGACAGAAGCGGCTACACCGATTAAAGGTTTCCATAAACGACGCCTTTGTTTATCAACATTAACCAGTTGTAGCTCGCTTTGATTGTTTAATTTATTCAGGAAACGTTCTTTATGATTTAATTCTGGATGCTCAGTATCAAAATCATTTTCGTATTTCTTAAACAGTTCTTCTATACCATCTTTATTCATCATAAACCATCTGTAATTTAGTTCGTAAACTTTCCTTAGCCCTTGAGATTGTCGTTCTGCAATTCGCGTTAGAAATATTCAAAATTCCACTTATTTCTTCGTAATCATAACCTTCAATTAAATTGAGGGTTAATGCAATTCTATAATTATCTTTTAAGAGCTTCATGGCATTTAAAATTTGTTTCACTTTTATATCCGTGAAATTATGATTGCTCTCAAAACCATCACCATTTTCTTCAACTTTATATAGTATATCATCCAGAGGCACCTCTTTTGTTTTATTTTTCTTTTTATAATGATAAATACTATTATTTATAACAATTCGTTTTAACCAGGGCCCAAATATTTTCGATTCTTTAAGGGTGCCTAGTTTTGTAAAAGCCATTAAAAATGAATCTTGCATGATGTCTTCGGCCTCAAAATCGTCTTTTACAATTCTTAAGGAAGCATTGTACATCGCTTTATAATATCTGTTATAAATTTCCAATTGCGCAGATTGGTTTCCAGATTTACAAAGCTCTACGAGCTGTTCGGTATTTAATTTAGTTGGCGTCAAAAAAACAAATTGTTATACTAAAGATTTATGCTTTTATGATTTGTTACAGTTTCCTATAAAAAAACCTACATTTTTCATAAAATATAGGTTTTTAATATGATTCTACAGAAAAAGGTTCCATGTTTTACTGGAATTTCTTTGGAAATAGCGTATATAATTGGGAGTTAGATGTCAGATTTTTTACTTAAGGTTCTTGTTAAAGATATGAAGGCATATCAAAATTTCGTTTTAAACCATTTAGGGGAGATTCAAAATATGGGAAGTACTCACAGTACTTTTGTTATGGGAGGGATTAAAAATTCGTATTTGGTTCCTTTATAAGAAGGTGGTTGATCTTTTTTGATGGAAGCGACAAAGTTTCCACTTCAATTTAGTGATAAAAAAAATCCGAAAGGTTAATTTTGAACCTTTCGGACTTGTACGTTTTACACTTTTTTAAATGTTATGCTGACTTTTCAGTCTTTTCAATCGTAATCTCCAATTCCTGAGATTTTTTATCTAAATCAATGCTTATTTTGTCTCCTTCCCGTACATTGGATGTAATGATCCTTTCTGCTAAAGCGTCTTCAATGTATTTTTGAATGGCTCGCTTTAACGGTCTGGCTCCATATTGTTTGTCAAAACCTTTTTCAGCAATGTAATCTTTAGCCTTACTCGACAGTTTCAATTCGTAACCAAGGCCTTTTATTCTTTCGAGAAGCTTTTCTAACTCAATATCAATAATTTTATTGATGTCTTCTTTTTCAAGTGCATTGAAAATTACCACATCATCAATTCTGTTTAAGAACTCAGGTGCGAACGATTTTTTCAATGCATTTTCTATAACACTTCTTGCATTGGCATCTTCCTGAGCTTTTTGAGATGCGGTACCAAAACCAATACCGGTACCAAAGTCTTTAAGCTTTCTGGCTCCAATATTAGAGGTCATAATGATAATTGTATTTCTGAAATCAATTTTTCTACCTAAACTATCGGTTAAATAGCCATCGTCAAGTACCTGTAGTAACATATTAAAAACATCGGGATGTGCTTTCTCGATTTCATCCAACAGGATTACAGCGTAAGGTTTGCGTCTAACCTTTTCGGTTAGTTGTCCGCCTTCTTCATAACCTACATATCCTGGAGGAGCTCCAATTAATCTTGAGATCGCAAATTTCTCCATGTATTCACTCATGTCAATTCTAACAAGAGAATCTTCACTATCAAACAACTCTTTAGACAGTACTTTTGCTAGCTGTGTTTTACCAACACCGGTTTGACCTAAAAAGATAAATGAACCAATGGGTTTATTTGGGTCTTTAAGTCCGGCACGGTTACGTTGAATGGCTTTAACAACCTTAGCAACAGCTTTGTCTTGTCCGATAACTTTTCCTTTAATCAGGTTAGGTAATTCGGCCAATCGGTTAATCTCAGTTTGAGCAATTCGATTCACTGGTACACCAGTCATCATAGACACCACATCTGCTACATTATCTTCAGAAACGGTTTCTCTATGTTGTTTGGTGTCTTCTTCCCATTTTTCCTGAGCGACTACAAGTTCCTTTTCAATGCGTTTTTCATCATCTCTAAGTTTTGCAGCTTCTTCATACTTTTGCTTTCTAACAACCGCATTTTTAGTTTCCTTAATGTCTTCTAGTTGTTTTTCAAGCTCCAATATTTGCTGAGGTACATCGATATTTGTAATATGCACACGAGAGCCAGCTTCATCTAAAGCATCGATGGCTTTGTCTGGAAGGAAGCGCTCTGTCATATATCTATTTGTCAATTTCACACAGGCTTCAATAGCTTCCTGAGTATAATCAACATTGTGATGCTCTTCGTATTTTTCTTTTATATTGTTAAGAATTTCAATAGTCTCTTGAACAGAAGTTGGTTCTACAATAACCTTTTGGAAACGACGTTCTAAGGCGCCGTCTTTTTCGATATACTGTCTGTACTCATCTAATGTTGTTGCTCCAATACATTGAATTTCTCCACGCGCCAGTGCAGGTTTAAACATATTTGAAGCATCTAAACTACCTGTGGCTCCACCAGCTCCAACTATGGTATGAATTTCATCAATAAAGAGAATAACATCATCATTCTTTTCAAGTTCATTCATAACGGCTTTCATACGCTCCTCAAATTGTCCGCGATATTTTGTTCCAGCAACCAAACTGGCCAAATCTAAAGTCACAACACGTTTATTGAATAAAATACGTGAGACTTTTCGTTTTACAATTCTTAAGGCTAAACCTTCTGCAATAGCAGATTTACCAACTCCGGGTTCACCAATTAAAAGTGGATTGTTCTTTTTACGTCGGCTTAGAATTTGTGAAACACGTTGTATTTCTTTTTCACGCCCTACAACGGGATCTAGCTTACCTTCTTCGGCCAGGGCCGTTAGGTCGCGTCCGAAATTGTCCAAAACTGGTGTTTTAGACTTTTTGCTGGTCTTTCCGGCAGGTGTGTTAAATATATTGTCTTTAGATGACTCATCCTCTGGATTAAGGTCATCATCCTGAAATTCTGATTTGGGTTCTATATAATTGTTGTCGTTAGTAATCATAAGTTTAAATTGTTCTTTTACGTTGTCGTAATCGACTTTTAGTTTATTTAGAAGCTTGGTTGTTGGATCGTTTTCATTTCGCAAGATACAGAGCAGTAAATGTGCTGTATTTATTGAAGTACTTTGAAATAGTTTGGCCTCTAAAAAGGTTGTTTTTAAAGCGCGTTCTGCCTGCCTGGTGAGGTGCAGGTTCTTTTTTTGGTTCGAAGTCGCTAAAATATTAGGGTTCGCAGGGCTTAAAATTTCAACCTTGCGTCTTAGGTGATTTAAATCTATATCTAAAGCATTTAAAATGTTAATGGCTTTACCACTACCATCTCGCAAAAGACCAAGCATTAAATGTTCGGTGCCAATAAAATCATGGCCCAAACGCAGTGCCTCTTCCTTGCTGTATGCAATTACGTCTTTTACTCTTGGGGAAAAATTATCATCCATAATGGTGTTCTTATCTGCATTAAAAATACTAAAACATTTGACTAAAGGCAAAAACTATACCTTAAATTGTCAGTAAGTTGCTAATTGACGAAAAAAACTTTATAAAATCAAAATTTTTTGAATTTTACTTATTAACCAAAAAACGACCTAAAATTGTTAATAAAAATGCTAAAAAATAGTGTGTAATCATGTGTCAAGAGTGACGAATTACTTATATTAGCATGTTTTGAAAAAAGATAAAAATTAATTAAATTATTTATGGCAGAAGGAGAAAAATTAATCCCTATAAATATTGAGGATGAGATGAAATCGGCCTACATTGATTATTCGATGTCGGTCATTGTGTCACGTGCTTTACCAGACGTTAGAGATGGTTTAAAACCGGTTCATAGACGTGTACTTTACGGTATGCATGAACTTGGTGTAAGAGCAAATTCGGCGCACAAAAAATCTGCAAGAATCGTTGGGGAAGTTTTAGGTAAGTACCATCCACATGGAGATACTTCTGTTTATGATGCTATGGTGCGTATGGCCCAGGAATGGAGTCTGCGTTATATGCTAGTTGACGGACAGGGGAACTTTGGTTCCATAGATGGTGATAGCCCGGCAGCCATGCGTTATACAGAGGCTCGTATGAGAAAGATCTCTGAAGATATGTTGGCAGATATTGAAAAAGAAACAGTAGACCATAAATTAAATTTCGATGATACCTTAAAAGAACCTACTGTTTTACCTACTCGTGTTCCCGGACTTCTTATTAATGGAGCATCCGGTATTGCTGTAGGTATGGCAACCAATATGCCACCTCACAATTTAACTGAAGTGGTTAATGGTACTATTGCCTATATAGATAATACAGATATTGAAATTGATGAACTGATTACGCATATAAAAGCGCCCGACTTTCCAACAGGTGGTACGATTTATGGTTATGATGGGGTTAAGGATGCTTTCCATACTGGTCGTGGCCGAATTGTAATGCGTGGTAAGGCAAATATAGAGGAAGTTAATGGTCGTGAATGTATCATTGTAGATGAGATCCCTTATTTGGTTAATAAGGCAGATATGATTAAAAAGACTGCCGATTTAATTAATGATAAGAAATTAGAAGGTATTTCTTCTATTCGTGATGAGTCCGATAGAAAAGGGATGCGTATCGTATACATTTTAAAGCGTGATGCGATTCCAAATATTGTATTAAATAAACTATATAAATACACGGCGTTACAATCTTCATTTAGTGTAAATAACATTGCACTGGTAAATGGGCGCCCTCAGCTGTTAAATCTTAAAGATCTTATTCACCATTTTGTTGAACACAGGCATGAAGTGGTTGTAAGAAGAACAACTTATGAATTGCGTAAGGCGGAGGAGCGCGCGCACATCTTAGAAGGTTTAATTATTGCTTCAGATAATATTGATGAGGTGATATCTATCATTAGAGCATCGTCTAATGCAGATGAAGCACGAGCAAACTTGATTAAACGATTTGAGCTTTCTGAAATTCAGGCAAGGGCGATTGTTGAAATGCGTTTGCGCCAGTTAACTGGTCTGGAACAAGATAAGCTACGTTCGGAGTATGAAGAGATCATGAAGACGATTGAAGACTTAAAAGATATTCTTGATAAGAAAGAACGTCGAATGACTATCATCAAGGAAGAGCTCGAAGTCATTAGAGATAAGTATGGAGATGAGCGTCGTTCAACTATAGAATATGCTGGAGGTGATTTAAGTATAGAGGATATGATTCCGGATGAAAAAGTAGTGATTACTATTTCGCATGCAGGTTATATCAAACGAACATCTCTTACCGAATATAAAACACAAAATAGAGGAGGGGTTGGGCAAAAAGCCTCCACCACTCGAAATGAGGATTTCCTTGAACACTTATTTATTGGAACGAATCACCAGTACATGTTGTTCTTTACGCAAAAAGGGAAATGTTTCTGGATGCGTGTTTACGAAATTCCCGAGGGCAGCAAAACGTCCAAAGGAAGGGCTATACAAAACCTGATAAATATAGAACAGGATGATAAGGTGATGGCCTTTATTTGTACTCAGGATTTAAAAGACGAAGCCTATATTAATAATCACTATGTTATTATGGCTACTAAGAATGGTCAGGTTAAGAAAACGTCTTTAGAGCAGTATTCGCGTCCTCGTACTAATGGAATTAATGCCATAACCATTAAGGATAACGATGAACTGTTAGAAGCAAAACTAACCACTGGAAATAGCCAGGTGATGTTAGCACTTAAATCGGGTAAGGCCATACGTTTTGAAGAAGCGAAAACCAGACCGATGGGACGTGGTGCTTCTGGTGTTAGAGGAATTACTCTGGCTCATGACAAAGATGAAGTTATTGGAATGGTGACCATTGATAATCCACAGGAAGAATCTGTACTTGTAGTTTCTGAAAATGGTTACGGTAAACGAACCTACATCGACGACCCCGAAGATGGAGAACCGGTATACAGAATTACAAACCGAGGAGGGAAAGGAGTTAAAACCATTTCTATTACCGAGAAAACAGGGAATCTGGTTGCCATTAAAAGTGTAATCGATAATGATGATTTAATGATTATCAATAAGTCTGGTATTGCTATTCGTATGGTTATAGCAGATTTAAGAGTTATGGGAAGAGCCACTCAAGGGGTAAGGTTAATTAATTTAAAAGGAAATGATTCCATAGCAGCTGTTGCAAAAGTGATGCATGATGAGGATGATGTTGAAGGTGATGAAACCCTGGAAGATACAAATGATTTGACAGACGGCACAACTCTTGATAATAAATAAGAAGAAGACAATAATAATACTAAAAACAATTAAATTATTTTATAAAATGAAAAAACAGTTAGTTCTAGCTTTGGTCCTTTCAATGAGCGTATTTTCGTTTGCGCAAAAAAAAGAATTGAAGACCGCTGAAAAAGCTATTAGAGGAACGAAGTATGAAGAGGCTAAAACGGCATTAAAGCAGGTGGAGCCGCTAATGTCTAGTATGGATGATAAACTTAAATCTAAGTTTTATTATTTAAGTGCACAAGCTTTTTACGCAAATGGTAAGGGATCTTTAGCAAATATGGATCAGGCTTTGGTTAGTTTGAAAAAAGTTAATGTTGGATATTCTGCAGAGATTAACTTATTAAAGCGCGATATTGCGAATGCCTTATTGCTTAAAGGAAATGGAGCTTATGAGAAAAAGGATTTTTCGAATGCATCGGTGTATTTCGAGAAGTCTTACAGAGTTACAGAAAAAGATACTGTATTTCTTTATTACGCAGCTGCAACGGCTGTGAATGTTCAAGAGTATGATAGAGCTTTAAAACTTTATGTAGAATTAAGGGATTTAGGTTATACAGGTATTGCTACTCAGTATTTTGCAACAGATGTTAAAACGCAGAAAGAAGAAGCTTTTAATGGTAAAGAAATGCGTGATTTATCGGTTAAAGCCAAAACGCATATTAAGCCAGTAGAACGTGTATCTGAATCTAAAAAACCTGAAATCGTAAAAAACATTGCTCTTATTTACGTTAGTAATGGAGATAATGAGAAAGCTATTTCTGCTATGAAAGCCGCAAGGGTAGAAAGCCCGAATGATGTAAATCTAATTTTATCTGAGGCAAATGTTCATTACAAAATGGGTAATACAGACGAGTTTAAAAGATTACTTGAGAAAGCTACTCAAATGGATCCTGAAAACCCGGAATTACGTTATAATCTAGGTGTAATCGCATCAGAATCTAATCAACCGGAAGAAGCTAAGGCGTATTATGAAAAGGCTATTGAGTTAGATCCGAAATACATCAATGCTTATATAAATCTTGCTGCTCTAATCTTAAATAAGGAAGAAGCCATTATCAAAGAGATGAATGGTTTAGGAACTTCCAGAGCAGATAACAAACGTTATGATGAGTTAAGAACGAAGCGTCAAGATCTTTATAAGGAAGCTATTCCTTTCTTATCTAAAGCTCTTGAAATCGATTCTAAGAGTTTGAGTGCAGCGAAAACTTTAATGAATATTTACAGTATTCTTGGAGAAACGGATAAGCATAAAAGTATGAAAGAGAAAGTTGCGGCCCTGGAAGCAGAAGGGATCAACTAATCTATAAGATCAATTGGAGATAAAAAAAGGAGCAAATTTAAATTTGCTCCTTTTTTTTATTAGATTATTTTTTTAATGACTCGTAACTTATGCGTGTGTATTCTTTTGTCAACATTATAGATGCCTGAGTGGTCTAGTCTATCTATTCTAACCTTACCATGGGCGTGTATAATGTAATTATCTTTCATGATAATTCCTACGTGAGTTATAACGCCTTCACTATTATCGAAAAATGCTAAATCGCCAGGTTCACTTTCCTCAATAAAACTTAATGCTTCCCCTTGAGTCGCCTGTTGCGAAGCATCCCGCAATAAGTTGAAACCGTTTAATTTATAAACCATTTGAGTAAAACCAGAGCAATCGATACCAAAAGGAGTCTTACCTCCCCATAGATAAGGCGTATTGAGGTATAAAAAAGCGGTTTCAATAAGATTGGATTTGGCTTTTTTACCTTCTATATAATTGCCTTCGTGCTTATGGTTTAAATTGGATAGTGCATTTAGGGTTGACCCTAATACAATGGGATGCAATTGATCATTATGGTCTTCAATAAATTCCACCAGGTCTGCAGACAATTTAGGTGTTTCTTTGTTCAAAGATTTATACGTGTCTTCTGTGGTTTCTATATATTGTTTGTTATCAATCCATCCTTCGTAAGCGTCGAATGCCAGACGAATTTTACTCCAGTTTTTACGTTGTTCCAGAATTTTAAAAGTTTCACCATAAACGACCTGTGACACAAGTTCACTAACGTCTGCTGGCTCTTCTCTAAGAGGAACAATGCTCAAATTACAAATTCCGTATTGCATAAGGTTATTATCTATTCGCTATTATTAATTATTAATGCAATTACAGATTATAAAACTAAATTGCCTAATAAAAGTTTTAAAAAAGTATTTCATAATAACAATAACAATATCAATAAAAAAATGTTAACGTTCTATAATAATGGCAGATGCGCCGCCGCCGCCATTACAAATGGCCGCTGCTCCAATTTTACCATCGTTTTGTTCTAAAACATTTAGTAATGTAATTATAATTCTAACTCCCGAGCACCCTAATGGATGTCCTAAAGATACAGCACCTCCGTTTACATTGACATTGCTATCGTCTAGTCCGAGAATTTTCATATTAGCTAAACCAACTACAGCGAAAGCCTCGTTAAACTCGAAATAGTCCACATCACTCATTTCTATTCCGGCCTTGCTTATTGCTTTGGGTAATGCTTTTGAAGGCGTTGTTGTAAACCATTCAGGTTCTTGGGCTGCATCTGCAAAACTTTTAATTGTAGCCAAAGGTTTTAAACCTAACTCGTTAGCTTTTTCCTTACTCATTAATACCACTGCACCGGCACCATCATTTATAGTGGAAGCATTGGCTGCTGTGACTGTTCCTTCTTTAGTGAATGCAGGTCTTAATTGTGGAATTTTCTCCATTTTCACATTCGTGAATTCTTCATCTTTACTAACCAAAACAGGTTCTCCGCGACGCTGAGGAACTTCAACAGGTACAACTTCATTGTCAAATTTACCTGCTTCCCAAGCCGCTGTCGAGCGGTTATAGGATTGAATGGCAAACGCATCCTGATCTTCTCTTGAAAACTCGTATTTGGTTGCACAGGCATCTGCACAAACGCCCATCGCATTCTGGTCGTAAGCGTCTACAAGGCCATCCTTTTGCATACCATCAATTAGTGAAACAGGCCCAAATTTGGAACCCGTACGTGTATGTAAATAGTGCGGAATTAAACTCATATTTTCCATACCTCCGGCAACCACAATTTCGGCATCACCAAGAGCAATGGCTTGTGCACCTTGCATAACGGCTTTCATTCCAGATGAACATACTTTATTTACTGTAGTACATGGAACTGTATCTGGTATTCCGGCATAAATGGCAGCTTGTCTTGCAGGAGCCTGACCAGACCCGGCCTGTACAACATGACCCATTAATACTTCCTCAACGAGTTTGGGGTTTAAATTGATCTTTTCCAAGGCTCCCTTAATAGCAGTTGCCCCCAGTTTAGGGGCAGGAATGGTACTTAAAGTACCTAAAAAACTGCCTATTGGAGTCCTTGCAGCCGATACAATAACGACGTCTTTATTCATTAGTTTGTTGTTTAGTTTGTCCTGCGAAAATAACGTTTTTTTGGAAGAAATAATCAATGATTAAACGATAATAAGAATGGTGAAAGTTTATAAATTTATTACATTTGAAACCATTACAACGTTTAATGAAAGATTTTATAAATAAGCTATATAGAAACCACGCCTTGATTTACAAGGTCTTATTATTTATATCGACGGCCTTTTTAATTGTATATCTATTTCCAAAAAGCGGAAAGTTTAAGTACAATTTTGAAAAAGGGAAACCTTGGCAATCTGAAAACCTCTATGCGCCCTTCGATTTTGCTATAAAAAAAACAGATGGAGAGGTCGCTTCAGAGCGCGAAAAACTGATTAATAATTCCGTTCTGTATTTTAATTTAGATGATGCAGTAGAGGATAAGGTAAGGGCGTTATACAAGGGGCAATTTAAAGGTTTCTTTTCAGATTCTATCTCTTCGAGGCAGTCAAGAAAATTATTTCAAATTGGAGAGGCGATTATTTCGGAGTTGTATTTATTTGGAGTTCTGGGAGAAAATTATAATTTTTCTAAGGATAAGGTTATTGTTATACTAGACGGAAGGGTTAAGAAGCAGGATGGTGTCTTTGCTAACCTAGTGAAGCAAGATCATGTTTCTGAGGTGATTGACAGGACTTTGAGAAAGCATGGTGTTATAAGGTTTAAAACGAATTTTACGGCGCTGTTTTTCGATTTGATAGAGCCGAGTTTAACCTTTAACCAGTCTTTTACAGATAAGGTGCTCCAGGAGGACTTTAGTAAAATTTCGTTTAGCCGAGGAAGTGTGGCTAAAGAAACGCTTATTGTTTCTAAGGGTGAGGTTGTAGAGGGTGATGAATATCAGGTGCTAAAATCACTTCAGTCTGAATATGAGTCCCAGATATGGAGTGAATCCAGTTACATGTGGGTGTTGTTTGCATACACTTTACTAGTATCTCTGGCCTTATTAATGCTACTGTTGTTCTTAAGAAAATATCGGGTTAGTGTATTTAATAATAACACGAAAGTTACTTTTATTTTCTTCAATATTTCTTTGATGATATTTATTTCAACTCTAGTTGTTAATTATGATTCAAAGTATATTTATGTCGTTCCAATCTGTATACTGCCCTTAGTGCTTAAGGCCTTTTTCGATGCGAGATTAGGGCTGTTTTCTCATGTACTTACAGTTCTATTAATTGGTTTTATTGTACCGAATAGCTACGAGTATATGTTTCTGCAAATTATAGCAGGAATTGTTACAATATTAACCGTTTCAGAACTTTATAAACGCGCTAATTTATTTATTTCTGTAGGACAGATAACACTGATATATATTGTTGCTTATTTTGCATTTTTCGTTATCCATGAAGGTAGTGTGGAAACCATTAAATGGGAAACGTTTTTCTGGTTCATTTTAAATGGTCTGGCAACATTGTTTGTACAACCTTTGATATACGCTTATGAAAAACTTTTTGGTTTGGTATCTGATGTATCACTTTTAGAATTATCTGATACCAATTCAAAGCTATTAAAGGAACTATCAGATAAAGCTCCGGGGACATTTCATCACTCATTAAATGTCGCCAATCTGGCAGAAGCTTCTGCGAATGAAATTGGGGCAAATGCCATGTTGGTGCGGGTAGGTGCATTGTATCATGATATTGGTAAAATGAAGAACCCGGCTTTTTTTACGGAAAATCAGTCGACAGGAATTAATCCACACGCCGAACTACCGCCCCGCGAGAGTGCCAGAATTATTATTGATCATGTTATCAATGGTATTGAAATAGCCAGAAAAAATAATTTACCAGATCGCGTTATTGACTTTATACGTACGCATCATGGTACGAGTGTGGTTTATTATTTTTATGTGAAGGAAAAGGAGGAAGCGGAAACCGTGGATAGACTAGACTTTAGTTACCCTGGCCCCAAACCATTTAGTAAAGAAACTGCCATATTGATGATGTGTGATAGTGTAGAGGCAGCATCGAAAAGCTTAAAAGACCCGACGTCGACGAAAATTGATATTTTTGTTGAAAATATTATAAATAAACAGATTAGTGAGGGGCAATTTTTAAATGCAAATATCACATTTAAAGAAATTGAATCCATAAAAAAGGTGTTAAAACACAAGCTCGCAAATATTTACCATTTGCGTATAGAATATCCCGAATAAAATTTAGAAAAAAACGAATAAAATAGTTGCGATATAGATATCTAACTAGTACATTTGCAACCGCAATTTTATTGCTAAGTTCATTAAAATACATTGGAGAGGTGCCAGAGTGGTAATGGAGCAGATTGCTAATCTGTCAACGCGTAAGTGTTGCCCGGGTTCGAATCCCGGTCTCTCCGCATTTTTTATGATAACCAATTATAGAGCGTTATCAAATAGAAAAGGAATTTAGATTTTATAATAATAAGATGTATTCCATTTAAATTCGGGGTGTAGTACCGCATCAAGTGCGGCATAAACTACGCTCAGAGTGTTATAAAAAAAAGGGAATTTAGATTTTATAATGACTAAGATTTATTCCATTTAAATTCGGGGTGTAGCGTAGCCCGGTTATCGCGCCGCGTTTGGGACGCGGAGGTCGCAGGTTCGAATCCTGCCACCCCGACGAACCTAGAAATAGGTCACAACAAAACACTGTTAATCATTTGATTTTCAGTGTTTTTTGTTTTTATGCATTTTTTTTGATGCCAAACAAAACCATTTAAAACCAATAAAAAGGTGTGCAATTAGGTGTGCAATATTTCATCAAAAATGTACTAACTTTATGAGACTTTGAAGCGTGATTTGACTTTCGTATTTACAAATCATTGTTTAATCAAAGTCGCTTAAAATGAGAATAATAAGTACCTTTTCCATTACTTTCTTCACAAGAAAATCAAGAAGCAACCTCGAAGAGCTTAACATTTATGCACGCATAAACGTTAACGGTAAAAGAGCCGAAATCAGTCTAAAAAGGTGTGCAAATTCCACACAATGGGATTCTTCCAAAAACAGGGGTAGGGGAAATTCAGAAAAAATAAAAGCCCTGAACGCCTATTAAGACCAAGTATATGGTAAACTACTCCAATGCCACAAACAGCTTGTAGAAGAGGATAAAATAATAACCTCGAATGCTATTAAGTCCCGATATCTGGGAGAAGATGACAACAGTAAAACATTAAAAGAGTTAATAGCCTACCACAATGATAATATGGTTCATGTGCTAAAAGCTGGAACCATGAAGAACTATTATACCACTGAAAAGTATTTACAACGGTTTTTACTGAAAAAAAGAAAAGTGAAAGACCTTTATCTAAAACAACTGAACTTTAGATTTATCACGGATTTTGAACACTATTTGAGGAACTATAAAAACTCCAAAAACGAACATGTTTTAAACAATAATGGGGTTATGAAACACCTAGAACGTTTCAAGAAGATAATAAACCTAGCTATAAAGCTGGAATGGATGGCTAAAAACCCATTTAAACAATTTCAGTTAAAATATAACAAGTACGATAGAGAATACTTAAGCCAAAGAGAACTAGAGTTGTTGGAAAACACTGAATTTAAAGTGGAACGATTGGAACGAATAAAGGACTGCTTTATATTTTCCTGTTATACAGGTCTATCCTATGTTGATATAAAGGAACTCAAAAACATTCACATCGTTAGAGGGATTGACAACAACTACTGGATACATACCAAAAGAGAAAAAACAGATGAATTGGTGAAAATTCCCATACTACCCAAAGCATGGTCAATATTAGAAAAGTACAGAACTATAAAAGAAATGGATTTTACAGCCAGCATATTGCCTATAAGTTCCAATCAAAAGACCAATACCTATTTAAAGGAAATTGCTACAGCTTGTGGTATACATAAGAACATCACCTTCCATGTAGCCAGACATACCTTTGCGACTACCGTAATGCTCTCAAATGGTGTGCCAATAGAAACCGTATCTAAGCTATTAGGACACACTAAACTTTCTACAACGCAAATCTATGCAAGAGTACTAGAGACTAAAATAAGTGAAGACATAGGTAACTTGTTGGAACGGTTTAAAGAAAAAGAAAGTAAAATTGCCTAAAGTAATGTAAATAGCTCCTTTTTTGTGTTGCTTTTTGGTTTGAGCTTATGATAGTCTTTTTTGTCATTAGTTATTGATACTTAAATAAAAGTAACTGTCATCTACTTTGTTTTCTTTTTTTAAAGCCAAGTCATAAAATGTATCATAATAAATATACATGACATTATAATAATCTTTCATAAGAGATAGTAATAAGGAGTCCCTATGCTCGATATGAAAACCTTCCATTAGTTTACAGTTCAAACGAAAAAAGTCTCTACAATAGCCCTTATCCATTATATCCTCAAAGAAGTAGTTAATTTCTTGAAATTTAGTTTCATTTTCCATAGTTTGATTTAAATCATTAGTTTAAGAAATCAATCTTTTTCCTTTTTATCGCCTTTTTTCATTTGCTTTTTTCGTTCTTTATATTCGGTTCTTTCAATATGGATTTCACCTTTTTTTCCTATTGTAAGTTTATTGATATCAGGGTTTTTCCTTAAATCGGCAAGCACCCTATTTTCTTTAACTATTCTCCATATTACCAATAGTACAAAACAGCCACTACTAGCAGAAATCACGATAATCGCTACTGTGCTATTTGCATACTCGGGTAATATTTTAAATAATTCGTTCACTAAATATTAAATAAATCTGCTGCTATTCTATATAATTCTTTCATGCCTTTTAGTCCAAGTTTGGAAACCATATTACGTTTATGGGTTTCTACTGTATTTGATGATAATTTTAGGGCATCTGCTATTTCTTGTGATGTTTTCCCATCGTTTATCATTTTTAAAATTGAACGTTGTCTATCCGTTAGACTCTGTTCGGCAGGTTGTGTTGCTCCAGATTTAATAATGTTAAAAACTTCCCGAAGCGTGTATTTATCAACGTATACACCTCCTTGCACTACTTCATTAATAGCAAGGGTTAGTTCCTCTATTGCTCTGTTCTTACTAACATAGCCAGATGCTCCTGCTTCTATAGCCAATTTGACATAAGAAGGAGTGCCATTCATGGTTAAAAAAACTACAGGAGTGGATATGCTTCTTTTTTTCAATTCTCGGAGCAAATCAATTCCATCCATTTCTGGCATGAGAATGTCTGTAAGAACAACATCTATAGCTTTCTTATTTAGCATTTCAAGGGCTTGATTGCCATTATTAGCAGTTCCGACTACTTTGATTCCGTCCTCTGAATCGAAGTATGTAGATAACCCTTGAACAATCATTTCATGGTCATCAACTAACAATACTTTTATCATATTCTTTTGGTATTTCTATTTGAACGCTTGTGCCATGAGTGGGGATAGATTTGATTTGTACTCTACCCCTTAAGGCATTTACTCTTTCTTTAATATTACGAAGACCTCCTAATCTGGTGGTTTTTTCATCAAACCCAATTCCATCATCTTGATACCTTACTCTTACTATGCCTGAGTGGTTTACAATTTCCAGATGTATGACAGTTGCATTAGAATGCTTGACTGCATTATTTAGCAATTCTTGCAAACAGCGATAAACTGTAGTCACAGTCACCTCAGAAAAATGAGAGTCTTTTTCGAAGCCTTTTGTATTGAATACTATTTTGGTATTATTATTTGAGAAATGAGCTAAGAGGTCATTAATTAAATCTATGAGATTTATGGTTTTATTGAAATTTAACTCATGTGAAACTATTCGTATTTTCTGGTATAATTTGTCAAGATTATCTTTAATATCGCTTTTAGTTTCCTCCAGATTTGATGTATTTAGGTTAGCTGTTTTGACCATGAGTAGAAAAACATCACTAGCCATTTCATCATGTAATCTTCTACCTATTTTTTCTTCCGTTTCATAAGTTTGAAGTAAGCGATGTTGTTTCACCTTTCTCTTATACCTAAAATGCAGGAGGATATAAAATATAATTGCTAAAAGAAGCAATAGCGAAGCAATAGCTAAATATAATATTTTTAGTTGTTGTTCCATTGTAATAATTAATCAAAATAATTAATCAAATATAATTAAAAATAATTAATTATAGTAATCAACTAAATTATTAAACTTAATCAATGTAATTACCATAAAGTAGTTATATAGCTAAGATTACATGTATTGTTACTCTATTTACTAAGTGTGATTTTATTTCGGAACGGAAATAGGTAAGAAAACAGCCAGAGAATTTGATAATTTGTATTTCAAGGAGCCTCGGTATTATCTTTTTTGATAGCAAAAAAACAATATTCAGTTTTGAACGACGGCATAAACCAGGCTCGTGCCTCGCTCTTTTTTATACGCCTTATCAAACCTGAATATTGAATAGAGCCAAGCTTCAAAAAAGATAATACCGAGGCTCTATGAAAAGTAAATCAAAAAAGAAAAAAAGTAAGAAGAACAAAATCAATGAAATAAAGATTAGTTACAAAGAGTATATAAAGGCAATTCATTGGCAAAAAGTAGGTTCTTCACAAGATGCAGGAAGATTATTGTATGAAGATTGGAACAAAGACACCATAGAAGTACATGAAGCCTTTAAAGTGATGCTATTGAATAATAGCAATAAAGTAAAAGGGATATACGAGCTATCCCAAGGAGGTATTACAGGAACACTTATCGATTTGAGAATACTATTTGCTGTAGTGCTAAAGACATTATCAGTAGCAATTATTCTTTGTCACAACCATCCATCTGGAAATTTAAAACCCAGTGTACAGGACAAATACATCACCAATAAAATCAAGAAGGCAGCCAAAATGTTTGATGTAAAAGTTTTAGACCATATAATTATGGCTCCAAATGGAGATTATTTTAGTTTTTCAGACAATGAGTTATTGTAATTTAAAAGAAGAAAATTAGCTTTTAAAACGATTTCAAGCATTACACTTAAAATTTCATTGAAAAGGTTAAAAATACTTTGAGCAAACAAACGATATAAAATCAATACAATTTTAATGATGCTTTAATATCTAAAACCTTATAAAAAGTCTTTTAAGTCAATATCTGTTTGAGGATAGGACAAATCCGTTGTTCCATTTGGTTGATATAAACAAATAATGTTTTTTCCAAATTCTTTGTAAAAACTCCCTTGTCCATCTGGTGCGCTTACGTCAATCTCTGCTTCACCAAAAATCATTTTTCCATAAGTCTTCCCATCTCTACAACGAATAAAAAAGCCTTCTTCTTTTCCTGTTAATTTATATGTAGTTACATAGCCTTTTATAGGCGCGGTAGTCTTTTCATAAACCAAGGAGGATTTAATTTCATCGTCAAATATTGGAATCAACCCACCTTTATTAGAAGTTACAATTGTTGAAGGCAATCCTTCTTTGTTTTCAATTCTATACCAAAAGTCTGTTTGTGTTGTGTCGGAGTTTGTTTTTAAGGATTTAAAGTCAAAGCCAAATGATTGAGCATTCTCAAAATCCATTTCTTCTCCATTTTTATCTGCTGGAATACGAACTTTAAGATATGGAGGGTTTTTATACAGAACAGTACTGGTTATAAGAGTTGGGTTTTCTTTTCCTTTTTTTAGTTTCAAATTAACTTCAACTACATTGTTTTTAAGTTCATTATGACTTCTGCTTGGCTGGTAATCATCCGCTACTGAAGCAACATCAACTTTGTGCCCCTTGCTAAACCTAGTTTCATACCAGCCATAATTATCTGTTGTCAACGTTTCTTCATTAAATGAATTATCGTCAATATTGTGATGATACCAACAACGAACAAGGACTTCGGCGTTTGGAATCGGTTTTCCCGTTATTTCGTCAATCACTTGTCCAGTTACTACAATATTACTTTTATCGTCATTGCAAGCTAAAGTTGTAAAAACAATTAGTAATAGTAGTATGTTATGTAAGGCTGTTCTCATCTAAATCTTATTTTTAAAAGTAGGTTTTCACACTTTGCTCAAGCGTATTTTTTATTGATTGCGTTTACCTTTTGCTGATGTGTTTGTTTCTCTATTTTTCCAATACCTTGCAAAAGGTTTTGTTTGTTTTTCAAATCCAGATAGTGGGTGTAATCCCCAATGTTCTGGTTTCTGTTCTTCTCCTATCAATACAAATTCAATACTTCCATTAACCCTTTGAATCTTGACATTATTATTAGTCAAATTTTTTCCGTCATTGAACAATTCTGTCTCCTCTTCGAATACAGTTTTACCAAGACTATCTGTGTAACTCAAAATCATATGATGGTCAGAAAAAGGGGCACCTGGTTCGCGATACGTAATTCTAAATATTCCCGAGTTAAATTCATGATGTATTAATTCTCTTTCTGGAGGTGTTTCACAGCCTATAAGAAATAAACAAAAGAAAACACTAATAGTAAATTTATAACGTACCATTTTCAAGTAGCCCTAACAAAAGTTATTACCTTCTTTATTTCAGCATAAACTCTCTCATCAATCCATTTTTTTTCATCATTAGATAACTCTTCCAAAAGATTCTCATTGTCTTCGTTAAAGTCAACTAATATATCTCTAAAGAATTCAGATTCAATATCAGTTACTCTTTGCTCATTGGTGAAAACCAAAGCTCCTATTTTAGAGATAGCACTTTGTAATCTGTTTGTATTTATATAATTTCTCAATTCGTCAAATATGAAAAATAAATCTTCTGATTTAGATGAAATATTAGGAGTGTATGTCCATTTTTTAGCTTGATGATATTTCTTTTCTTCGTCAAACTCTTTGTTTTTTAATTTGATTATAGGTCTTGAATGAATCAATTTATAATCAATCTGATTAAAGGGTTTTATGACAACACCTTCTATTAGGTTTTCTTTTATTTCAGGGAGCTTTAGCTGCTGCGGTATGATAGAATTAATTCTTCTCCTAAAATTTAAAGCTTCTATGAGCTTTCCAATTAATAATGGTTTAGCATGAAATACTTTGTGTTTTTCAAAGTAAGAGAGTGATAATTCATAATCCAGGTACCGCTTAGATTGTATATCATCTGTTTCTATCGCAATATCAAAAGCACAAAAATTGATTTTTGGTGAATAATATACACCCGTTTGAATAGCATGTAAATTGGGGATTGATTCAATATCTGGATGAGGATACATACCTCCAAATAATTCTCCATAAATAATGTATTTCGTAGCTTCTATTTTAAAACTTAAATCTTCGAATAACCTTAAAATATTATTCTCTATGTTATTTACCACAATTTGAAAACCAAAAAAGTCATCATTCCATGATAAATACTCTTTTCTTTTCGCATATTTTAAAGTTCTATTTTCATAAACAAAACTAAAATTTGCACCATGAATTTTTTCAGTAACCACCCATTGAAGTTTTTCCATCTTTGAAAAATCACGGTCATTTAATCCTAGTTTTTTTAAATTATTAGACATTTTCTCATATTCCGAGAACTCACTCATTTTGTCTTTCTTTTTTAATTTCTACAAACGGTTTACTTTTTACTAAGCTCATATATTTTATCATATAACTTTTTAAAGTTTGTTGTTGAGTCCATTACTGTTTGACAAGTGACTATATGATAATTTCTTTTAGTATAATGGTTGGATTTAGGTATAAAACCTTCTAATAACAACAAAGACGAGCCGTCGTTGTCCGGTCCTGCTCTATCGATTTTAAAAGGCATTGTCCAAAAATTCATTTGGTTTGTCAATTCAATAAAGTCATTCCATTCATTAGCTTTTATTTTTTTTTCAGAATAATCAAAGGGGAGGATGTCTTTGGGGTCAGGTCTATATTTTGATGTTCCTAACTGTTTCTTTATTATTAACTCGATAGCATTCTTATTCTTTTGCATTCTAATTACAGTTATCGTACCATCAAGATATATGTTAGTAAGGTGATATGTCTCTGAAGTCATTTTTCTTAAATCCGGTTCATTCATGCTATCCCATCTATTCCACCAAAATTTTTTCTCCAAAATAGTTTTAATGTCTAAAGACGCTATTATACTGTCATTTTTCTTAACAAGATTATAGTCAATATCGCAATCATTTTTTAGTCTATTTCCTTTTTCGTCTATCATAAACCATTCATCGCTTTCAACTTTTTTGTGTTTGTCCATATTTAAATATTCCGTTGCATTGTATGTTACTTCTGCTTTTCCGTTTTTAAATGATTTGGCAAAATCATATACACAAGGAATAACGACTTGCCCAAATTTATTGGCAAACCCCATTTTTCCATTTCGAATCACCCTTGTTAACCCCTCAACAAAAGGCTCCGGACCATTGTTAAACACCACAGCATCAAACAAAACATTCTGATTTCTGTCTATAGCAATCAGTCTTCTGTATGTAGTGTCATTTGGATGTTCAAGAACATTGGCATAATACTCTAAAGTATCTGTTCCATAGTAAGCATATTTTCCAAACGGGATTATCGTATCATTCTTTTCATTTACATATGCTACTCTTACCCCATATTGAAGGTGTTCTTCATCTGTGACGGCTATCAACTTTTCTGTTGAGATAGTGTCGGATACCGATTTATCAAAATATTGATGATTGGTTGCTTCCTTATCCATATATTGTCTACAAGAGACAACCAACATTAGGCTAAAAATTAATATGGTCAATTGGTTTATTTTCATTTCTTTTAATTCCTTAAAATCATAAATAATCATGCTTACGATTTTGAAATACCACCACAATGGTTTTACTTCTTTGTTAATATAGTTTCTGAGATAAAAAATTTACCTTCACTGCTAGTTGTATTTGTTTTCTTCTTTTTAAAACCATCTTCTAATACGTGTATCAAATCTTCTTGACTAATTGCTAGAGAACCTGTTGAAATACTTAATGGAGAGCCATAATTTGCAAAGTTAAATTGCATCATTTTTTTCTTAATCATATTACTTTCACTTAGTAACCAATACTCTGGATTGGAAACCTCAATGATTAAAATTTTTTGACTGTTAATTTTAATTTCAGAAAAAGCCATTATACAGTCCCAATCAATTATTTTACTGTTTGGTTTTTTAGGATACATATGTATACCTTCTGTATCGACAACCAATGCCAATTCTGTTTTTACAATACGTTTAGTAGCAACGTACATACCAAATCCAAAAAACAATACACCTAAGAAACCTATTCCCTGAATGAGGTAAGCGCCCTGTAAAAATGGGTTAATAAAAACTTTGGGGTTTATAATAAAATAAACACTAAGAGCAATAAAAAATAATGAAATTACAAGAAGTCTCATTGCTTTTTTCTCGCTGGTATATATTTCTGTTTTTCTCATTTTCTATTTATAAGTTGTTAAACTCAATAGCATCACATGTCCCTACAAATGGAATTCCTGCATTTCCAAAGGCATAGGTAATAAGGCCTACGTATACCTGATTGCCATATGAGGGCGCTGTTCCTGGTAATTTACCTGTACCAGTATAAAGTGTCCATTCATCTGGAGTAGCACCATTACTTAGGTTTGGTTGTTGCCAATAAAAAGTAAGCTCGTTATTTTCATCACCAACAATTCGTATATCTACTCGTCCTAAAGGTGCTATATCTATACCTGCATCATTTACAAAGGAAACGCCATCAACAGTGTTTTTTCCTTCTATGGTGAATCTTCTTGCTCCTCTATGACCCACCACTATATGCGAAGAGTTTATAGAATTAAAATCTTCTGCATGCACTTGAATTCCTGCAAAATTATATTGAGTTCCGTTATGGGATGGTGCTGTTTGCGAATCTGTAGTTGTACCAATACCTATATTTCTTGCTATGACCTCAAAAGGAAAGGTCAATAATTTTGCATCTAATCGCCCTTGGTCTTGATTAAAATGTAAAGTTTGATTGTTTGTGTTGTCATCTAGAACTGCATGATATCTTCCTGAAAATCTAGTTACATTAGGTAATACTTCGGCATTATTTGTTACATAATCTATTAGCGGACCAGTGCCATCAAAATCATCTAAAATCGAGGCAGTATTGTTTTCTTCTGATTTGGTTGTGAAACTATATACAGTACTACTAGTTTCTCCTCCTTGATTGTCCTTTGCAATTACTTTCCAATAATACGTTTCAGAAAAATTCAATTGATTTGTAACGTTAAAACCAGTAGTGGTTAAATTCTCTACATACAAATTTGTTGCTGTCTGTTCTGTACCCAAATACATATCGTACACTACATTATCTCCATCAGGGTCGTTTGCTGTTTCCCAACTAAAAACAGGTAATATGTCTATGTCTGTTGCTCCGTTAGTTATCTCATTTAGATTAAAAGAGGTTGGGGAATTATTTTCTTCTACTGGTTTTGGAGCGTTATTGTCGTCACTTCCACATGAGGTAACAAAAACCGATACCATAAATATCATTAATACGTCAACTAATATATTTTTTGTTTTCATCTTTTATATTTTTATGGATGGAACATTCAGACACTTTTTAATTAATCAAATGCCCAAACATCATTTAGGTAACTCCCATCATAGCCACCGATTACCCAAATTTTTTCTTTGAATACTATTGAAATGTGGTCGAACCTCTTGGAAAAAGCTGCATTGTTCGTGAATTGTTTCCATTCGGTACCATTGGTGCTATACCAAACATCATTTAGGCTACTAGGCGCTGCGCCACCAAGCAGCCAAATTCTATTATCATATACTACTGAAGTATGCCTGATTCTTTTAGCAAATGGAGCTGAAGAAATGACTTCTGTCCAATTTTCTCCATCTTCTGTATACCAAACATCATTTTGACGGGTATCATCTGTTCCTGCAATTACCCATAATTTATCATCAAATACTACGGAGGTATGAAGTGACCTTTCTGAAAAAATTGAAGTTACAGGTTTTGTTTCCGTCCATGTTATTCCGTCTTCACTAGACCAAACCTCATTGTTATTAGTGCCATTATACCCCCCAATGACCCAGATTTTATTATTGTAGACCACAGATGTATGTCTACCTCTTCCCGAAAATTGAGCAGTTGCAGCCGCTTGCGTCCAATTTTGACCATCGTTACTGTACCATACATCATTTAAGTATTCATCTCCATTATACCCACCGATAACCCATATTTTACCATCAAACACAACAGAGGTATGTTCGCGCCTACCAGAGAATGCAGCTTCATCTGTTACTTGTTCCCACTTAATTCCATCTTCACTTTGCCAAACATCATTTAAATCGGAGAAATCATCTGTGTTTCCACCAATGACCCATAATTTATCCTTAAATTCTACAACAGATGCTCTGCGTCTTGTCCTAAATTCTGCATTTAAGGTTATAGGTTCATTTGGCATTTGTAAATCTCGTGTGATAAAGCTGTGTATTGCACTTTCTGTACTCGCTCCTTTATCATCTTTTGCCACTACTTTCCAATGATAATTTTTTAATAATCCTAAGCGCTCTGTTGTTTCAAGGTTGGTAGTATTTATGTTTTCACTATATAAGGTTTCTGGAGGATTTTTAGAATCAAGATACAAGTCATAAGTCACCGCATCACCATCAGGGTCATTTGCCACTTCCCAACTAAAAGTTGGTTTTATATCAGCATCTACCTCCCCATCTGCAAGCGCAATAAGATTAAAGGTTTCAGGAGATTTATTTTCTTCTACAGGGTCTGGATTTGTTACTGGGTCAGGTTCTGAAACTGGATCCGGAGTATTATTGTCGTCACTTCCACATGAAGTAACAAAAACTAAAAATACAAGACTCAGGTATTGAATAATTTTGATTGTTTTCATTGTGATTTTTTTTAAAATAGGTTAATGCTATTGCTGTTTTGGATTGCTATATTATCTAGCTTCGGAAAACATGGGGAGAATAAAAACCCCTCATGGTGCAAAGCCTCAGAGGGGATAAGTTTTTAACCGTAAAATTTGAGGGAACTTTTACAAGTCTTACTCTGAAATATTGAATTGAGATACAATTTCTTCGTATGACATTTTAGAGTAATCAACATTTGATGATTTACCTGATGCAGATGTTGCCGTACCACCTGGTATTATAACATATCTATACGCATTAATCAATGATGCATTGTTGTCTAAATCAGTACCGTCTACACTTCTCGCTTGGATTCTAATTGATGTAATAGCCTTATCTGACGTTGGAGGTTCAATTCTATAACGGTATTCTACTTGTAAACTACCATAGAAAGTATACGGCAATTGGTAGTAGGTTAGCTCTACGTCTTCTGTTGTACCTGTTGCTCTTACACCAAAGACCATTACAACCCCGCTATTCAAAATATCATCAGTAATTTCAGGTGCTTCAATATCAAAACCTTCTGTTGGGGCTTCCACCGCGGAAATACCAAATCCATGTTCAATCCAATCTGAATAAATAACATTTGCAGTTCCTGGCTCCCCGTCTTGTCCATCTTCGCCATTTACACCATCTGTACCGTCAACTCCTGCAGGACCAGCTGGCCCTGTAGCACCGTCTTCGCCATCTGAGCATGAAAAAATTGAAATCGATACCATGAGTACCATTACTAACTTGATTAAGTTCTTTGTTACTTTCATAATTTTATATTCTTTTAAAATGAATCGGCTAAACTAATTATGAAAATCAAGTAAGTCTTGTATAAAATGGACAAGGCTATTTAATTTTAGATACCGATTTAAGTTGTCCAGGTTTTCTATTCACATTTCAAAAAATAGCCTAGAAGTATTAAGGTAAAGAGGCCTATAAGCAAGAGTAATCTTTGTACAGTACTATGTCCGAGCATTTTAGACAAAAAACCAAGTAGCCAAAACCAACCTTTTCGAAAAATTAAAAGTGATGAGATAATTATCAGTACACTTAATATTCCCACTATGTTTTCCATAACAATGGTTCTCAATTATAAGTATGAAGGCTTCAAAGCGGGTAAGGCTTCACACTGAGTGTACACATCCTCAATAGATGTAATTAAAGCTTTTTTGAAAGTACCGTTATTGTTTTTTTTAATCCTTATCAAGAACGTTGATTAAGAACCATTTCCGTTAAACTAACATCTCCATTTATAAACTCACTTGGTGAAATTTGCATGAACTTTTTAAATTCTTTTGTGAAAGACGGATGGTCATAAAATCCACATTCCAATGCCAACTTGGTTAACGTTTCCTCTGCATTTTGATTGATACCGGCCATAATGCTATTCCATTGTAATGTTCGATAGTATTTTTTAGGAGAAATACCTGTTACCTTTTTAAATAAGCGAAAAAGGTACTTTTGGTGCACTCCAATTTTTTCGCAAATCTCTTCTACACTTCTTTTGCCCACGATATCTGTTTGCATCAATTCTACAACAACATCTATCAAAGGAATTTTAGGAAGGGCAGTAGGTATTATACTTAATAGATAACTTTCAAATACATCTTGTATGCTTTTTATATCTCTGGGACAATTTTCTAATTCCTTTTCCAATATTTGTGCATCTATAGTAGAAAAATCTGCTGGAGGATGATTAGTGAAATTACTTCCTTCTTTATGGAACAAACGATAAAATCCCGTAGGTGTGAACTCAATAAAAAGCTGCTTAACAGTACCTTGATGCACTATTGAAACACCACCTTTTGTTGTTATTCCTAACACATAAGCTCTTTTTGGCAAAGGTTCATTTTTTTGTTCATATACGTTTCGCATTAAATCTCCAAAGAAATAAGTGAGTCCAGTTGTATCTAAGGGAGGTATAGGGTGCAACTGGGGCTCTTCAGTTTCATTTTCTATATAAGACATGCGTTTAACAAAGGGTGTTAAAGCTTTTTCTTTTAATGGTAGGATAGTAAATTTAAGATTTGACATATTCATTAATAAAGTTTTAATTGAGGTAATTATATAAGATGTAAATGAGTATACTTTTTAAAGACGCTCTATTTTTAATTTTTATCTATTAGTCCATTAGTATTCTAATTTCCGCATGATTTCCATTCCAAATTGGGTGTACACCATCAAATCCTTTTTCTGAAATACTTTTGCCTATTTTTAACCATAGTAATCTTCCATTTTTTTTTAATCTAAACTTGAACCCTAAGTTAATATTACCATTACTGGCTTTTCGTAATGGTTTATCATCATCGTCTTCATCATCTTTTACTAGACTTATGAATGAATTGGTACTATAATCAACTGTGAAACCTCCAAATGCTAATCCTGTTTCAAAATGTAAAATAATAGCTGGTGCTACTCCTGCAGTAATTCCTGGTGACGCGTATGTCGATGTTTTTTTTGTTATGTTGTATTCTACACTTGGTAAAAACTTAGTCATCATAATGGGGAATGCCACTCCTTGGCTACCAAAAGCAGCAGGACTTAAGTAAAAATTAAATTGAATTTTTTTTGAGGTTACGCTAGCACTTTCAACTTCCTGACCTTGTATATAGAATACACTCATTAGACATATTAAAAGAGCAAAAACCTTTTTTGTTAATTCTATCATCATAAACTGGTGGAAATTAAAGCAGCTTCTCTATCAAAGTCTTAACTTAAGGACACATTGTATGTAACCCAATTGAAAATTTATTTGGCAAAACCTTGAAGAATAGAAGTTTTTTGAGATTTAAAAAAATTACTCTAGAGTAAAAGTTACTTTAACATAATGTTTTTGAAACTCGTGAGGCTTCGAAGAATTAAAGACTCTTGGAGATTTATCAGTGAGAGTTTCTATTTTTTGGATGTCTCCAATCTTTTTATTGATACCATTAGCTATAGTATTAGCTCTATTCTTAGCATCATTTATAGCTGTTTTATCTAATATTACAAGGTCTGAGTTCGTGTTTTTCTTAGTCAAAATTTCAACCCAAGTTATTGTTACCCCTTGCATTGGAAGTCCAAACAAATTTTCTACTTCTTCAAAAGATGTTGTTGTATACTCATAATATGAACTTCTGGCATAAGCTGAAGTTGTCAAGGGCAGCAATCTATTTCTCTCAAATTTTTCAAAATCAATATTGATTTTTTTTAATTTGTTTTTGTAATCCTCGATGATTTGAGCTCTTTTTTTGGATTCAACATTTTGATATCCATCAGCAACAAGTTCTCTAAATTCAAAATGAACGATATATTTTTCGATTTCAAATTTTTTAGAGGCTTTGCCTACTACCGTGATTGTATTATTTTGTTGTCCAAAAATAGGAGTTGCACACAATAATAATACTACAATTATTTTTTTCATGTTTTTGTTTTTAAACTAACCGATAAATCTAGGTGTAATTATTAGCTAAGTCTTGTATAAAATGGACATTGACTTTTAAAAACAGGAAAAATGATATTGATATATTCAATTGTGAAGATTACCAATATTCTATGGTAATGTATTGTAGTTTGAATACCCGAAAATAGTATTAACTATTTCTTTTTAAAGCTAGTTCAGCCAACTGAATATCATTATTAATAAACTTACTTGGAGATATTCCCATAAATTTTTTAAACTCTTTTGTAAAAGAAGGGTGGTCGTAAAAACCGCACTCCAATGCAATTCTAGTTAATGATTCTTCTTCATTTTCATTTATAATGGTCATGATAGTATTCCATTGCAATGTTTTGTAGTATTTTTTTGGAGAGATTCCTATAACCTTTTTAAACAAACGGAAAAGATAACGTTGGTTCACCCCAACTTTCTCACAAATATCTTCTATGTTTCTTCTACCAGTAATATCTTCTTGCATCAATTCTATTACCATATTTATAAGTGGTATTTCTGGAAGTGCAGTAGGTATTTTGGAAAGTAAGTAGTTTTCAATAACCTCTTGAATGTTTTCTATTTCTCTTGGACAATTTTCTAATTCCATTTCCAATGCTTGTGCATTTATGGTGGATAAATCGGCAGGTGGTTTATTTGTAAATTCTTTGCCTTCCTTTTTAAACAAACGATAAAAACCTGTTGGTGTGAATTTTACAAAAATCTGCTTGACGACACCTTGGTGTACTATTGAAACATCTTCTTTTGTTATAATTCCTGCTATACAAGCTCTTTTATGAAGAAGAACAGTTTCTTGTTTATGTTCAGTCCTCATCTGGTCTCCAAAAAAAAAGGTAAACCCAATGGTATCAAGTGGAGGAAGTAGGTGAGACTGGGGTTTGATAGTTTCATTTTCTATATAGGATATACGCTTAACAAAAGGTTCTAAACATTGTTGTTTCAGTGGTAGTACTGTATATTTTAATGCGGATGTATTTAGTTTGTTGTTCATAGAGGCAGTTGAAAGTTACAACCTACTTACGATTTGGTGTATATAGAATTGTATAGATTGTTTGCTTTTAGGTATATACAACAAAAACTAGTTTTTGGATTTTTTAATCCTTTAAAACAACTTTCCTACTACCCTTTAACTCTTTAAGTTCAATCTGTAATTTTTCATTATCTCCAGAACAAACTTAGGAAGGACATACACAAATCGTCTTTTTTCTCCAGTTTTGATTTCATAGGGTAATTGATACTGATGAATAAGAACCTTCTAATTTTGTGGTGTGATGGTGATGTACATTCGTGTTTATATTTCGTTATCCCTATTTTGCTTTTCTTGAAAAGAACATCTTTACATTCAAAATTTCATTGAAAAGGTTAAAAATAATTTGAACAAACAAACGATATAAAATCAATGCAATTTTAATGATGATTTTATATCCGAAACATCAAAACAAAACAAAAAGCCCTGCTTAAAATGAAGAGTTTTTTTGCTAAAAAAACGACACTAATTTGTATCTTTAAAGAGCTGTGAAACAGTGATTTTATGTATGGTTATTCAATTTTGATTTGACTTTCCAAATAACCATATCATTCAAAATGTAAGATGGGACGGAATTTACATTCCGTAAATAAGCAACTGACTTTTTTGTCAGTTGTTCGGAGATTTTAATCGCCAAAGCGATTAAAGTTGGAGAAGCAAGAGGGTAACACGCTAAAGCGGTGTTACGTTTTTCATTTTCTTCGCAAAGCCCTGTATTTATAGGGATTTCAGAAGGTTTGTGTTTTTTGATTAAAAAAATAAATTGTCACAAATGCTTTGAAAAGCCCTGAAAACATTGAAAAATATTGTCACAATTGATAAAAATAAAGCCCAAATGGATGATTTTAAAACAGTACGATTAAAAAAGAAAACCTTAATAAGATTTAAACGTTTTTCTAGAAAAGTATCAAAATCCTATTCAGATACGATGGAACTTGTCATAGACTTTTTTGAATGGCATGGCTTTTTACCTTCAGACCGATTTGAAAAGAGTATCATACAGGAAATCGCTAAAAATAGAAAGCGTACAGAAGCATCCATAGCCATTATCAAGGATATAGAAAAAAACCAGACGAAACCAACCAATGCTATGCTGGAAGCCCTTTTTTCAGAAAGTTTAGTGCAAGAAGAACCTCTATTGGTGGAACGCAAATTTAAGGATACACCAAGAGATAAAAAACAGGTAGAAACTACCGTACCAAAAATCCGATATGAAAATTTAGAATGGAAAATGAACTCTGTAAAACAAGATTTTAGTTACGTACTAGATAATGTCAAGGTTGTAAAAAGCAGTTTTGGTAAACCCTATTTGAGGTTGGAGCTTACTGAGGGAGAAATAGAAAAATATAAAAGGATATTGAAAAAAATATAGATTATGTGTATCTCCACTACAAAACTTTCACTAATTGAAATGAATATTGAAAAAATTAAAAATCCGCTTGCTAATTAACAAAGTAAATCTAAATTGTAATCAATAAGAATTTTTATTTTTCATTGAAAACTAAAAAGGAGAAACAATCTAAAATTCCGTATAGTCTTCTAAATTAGGTAGATGAAAGGATGAGAATTCTATATATAAACGAGTTAGGCGACATTAAAACCAAGATGAAAATTGAACTTAATAAAATACATGACCAAATAGATTCTGAAAAAAAATTAGTTGATATTTTCAAGAAGAATTCTTTGTTAGAAATAGAATTACCATTTGACTCTATAAATGTTGCGCAAAGTAGTCTAGATATAATTCAAGACTATCTTGGTGTTTCTTTTTTAGCTGAAAAAATTGCAAAACATTCTGAAATTATATATTCAGGAAAAGTAGAAAGAGATAAATACTATCTAGGTTTTTTATTAAAGATAAAACCATTAAATATTAATGAATTAGCAAAATTAATTTATTATTACTCGAAATGGTATAGCCAAACCAATGAACCGACATCAGATGATTCTTTAGAACATGCCGAAGAAATAAGTGAATATGAATCAAATTTAGAAAAAACAACATTCAAATTTCCTGACTTAATTGATGATTACTACGCCAATTTAGTAAATGCTGCTTATTACGAAATTGTAAGTAATTATTTTGAAGATGAAGAAGAGTCTTTTTTTAAAAAAGAATATAAAAAGTATCCTGAAAGAAAATATGGGTTTTGGAAAAGTGCTTCGTCAAATAATGTAAATTCAGAATATTTTGTGTCAACTGACTCATGGATTATTCCTTCTAATAGTAATATTGAAAGAATATTAGAATTATACTCAGGAATAGAACAGTCATTAGAATTTGAACATGCAGAAATTCATAAATATGAAGATAAAAATGTTATCATCAACAAATCAAATGCAGTTTGGTTTTCAAAAGATAATGAATTAAACAGAGCTAAAAACTGCTCATCAAATGTTTTAACTCGCTATATAGAAAAATCAAAAAAAATCAAAACGGAGTTTTTTTTATCTCAATATGGAGATGTTCTGTTAATCAAAGAGTCATCCTTTTATTACGTATTTTTTCTTTATAACGTAAAACTAAACTTCAATGAATTAAACAGTATAAGAAATAGTCTTAGTCCTATTTATGAAAATATTAAAGAACTAATAGGTCTATCCGAAAATATAAATCTGGACTGGAGTCAATTTGATGATGAGTCTTTCGAACAACTCTGTTATGATATAATCTATTATCATCCAAAATTTGATAACTCAACAATACGTAAGATGGGGAAATCAAGGTCTCGTGACGGTGGAAGAGATATTACAATTTGGACAAAAGCGACTCCTGGACACGAACCTAAGTTATTTATTTTTCAGTGTAAGTTTTATAAACCAAATTCTTCTCTATCGGCATCCAAAATTGGTGATGCTGGTAATACAATCATGCAGTATGGAGCAAAAGGATATGGAGTTTTTACAACTGGTATAATAGACGCCACACTTTATGATATGCTAGATGGATTTTCTAATAATTATGGGATTTCTACTCGAGAGAACTGGTCTATTTTTGAATTAGAAAGATTTATAAGTCAAAATAAAAGTATTATAGAACGTCATTTTAAAACAAAAACTAACACCAATAAATAGCTGTATTAGTACAGGTTTCTGTGTTCAGTGCTTTAAAATGAAAATATTAAATAAAAAAGTCTTCACTTTTCCGCAATCATTCTAAAAATATTACTCAAATTGTAAATATTATTTTAAATAAGTTAATATATTTGCGTAAAACACAAATTAATTGTCAAAAGTGGAGATTAATAGGATAAAGGTTGCTCTTGCCGAAACCAGAAGAAAAAACAAATGGTTAGCGGAAAAAATTGGTAAAGATGAGTCCACTATTTCTCAATGGTGTACAAATGCTCGTCAACCTTCTTTAGAGAACTTACTAAGAATTGCAAATGCTCTTGAAGTAGATATTAAAGATTTACTTTATTCAACCAACAAAGCAGATAATTAGTATGAGTGAAAAGAAAACATATATAGACCTCTTCGCTGGTTGTGGCGGACTTTCACTGGGGCTTTATAATTCTGGTTTATGGAAGGGACTTTTTGCGGTAGAAAAAAGTCCTGATGCATTTCAAACTTTTAACCATAACTTGATTGAAAATAACAATCATTTTGATTGGCCAAATTGGTTGCCTAAATCCAATCATGATATTAATGCTATAATCAAGGACTACCATAATGAATTAAAATCATTGAGAGGTAAAATTGATATGGTAGCTGGAGGACCTCCTTGTCAGGGATTTTCAACTGCTGGCAAAAGAATTGAAAATGATTCGAGAAATAAATTAATCAAATCTTACATTAAGTTTATTCGCCAAGTACAACCAAAGGTTATCTTTTTTGAAAACGTAAAAGGATTTACTCAAAAGTTTGATAAAAATAAAATTCAAGGAAAAGTGTATTCTGAATACGTGAAAAGTGCATTAGAATATACTCCAAAAGGAAAAGACTATTTAGGTTATAAAGTTGAAGGCAGACTTGTCGATTTTTCAGAATATGGCGTTCCTCAAAAAAGAACTCGTTTCATTTTAGTTGGAATTAGGAAAGACATAATTAACAAAACAAAACCGACAGACTTTTTTGATTTATTAAAAAGTGAAAGAGAAAAATTTCTTGTAAATAAAGGAATAGGTCTAACAAATAGTTTGGAAGACGCAATATCTGATTTGTTGAGAATTAATGAAGCGACATCACCTGATACAGCTTCATTTAAGGCTGGTTTATATAATAAACCAAAATCAGAATATCAAAAGTTGCTAAAGGGAAACTACTCGGAGAAAATCCCTGATAGCCACAGATTTGCAAAACACAATCCTTCTACAATAAAAAAATTCAAATATATATTGGAGAATGCGGATAAAAACAAAACGCTATCAGACGATATTAAAGAAAAGTTTAACCTTAAAAAGAGAACTATAATTCCTTTGTCTGGAAGTACTCCCACTTCAACGATTACTACTTTACCCGATGATTACATACATTATTGTGAGCCTAGAATCTTTACTGTACGGGAATATGCCAGAATTCAATCTTTTAATGACTGGTACGAATTCAAAGGTAAATATACCACTGGTGGAAAAAGAAGAACCCAAGAAGTCCCTAGGTACTCTCAAATTGGAAATGCTATTCCACCCCTATTTGGTGAACAAGCAGGACTTGTTTTAAACTCTATATTATAATGAGCAAAGTAAGGTTTAGAACAAATATCCTCTTAAAAAGTATAATTGGAAAGGACTTAATAACCGATGATAACATTGCTGTATTAGAATTAGTTAAAAATTCTTTTGATGCGGGTTCAAATGGATGCAATATTATTTTTAGGGAGGTTATAACTGACCAGTCTGTAAAAGACTATAAAAAATCAAATGATTCCAAAATAATTATTCGCGACACAGGTTCTGGAATGTCGGAATATGACCTTATAAATAAGTGGTTAAATATTGCATATTCTGAAAAGAAATCTAAGAAAGCAGAATATAATAGACAGTTAGCAGGTAATAAAGGTGTTGGTAGATTTTCCTGTGATAGATTAGGCAAATCATTGGTTATCTATACCAGAAAAATTAATAAGCCTTCATTAAAACTTTCAATCGATTGGACTGAATTTGAGAAAGTCGATGATATAGAAAAAAATATACAAGATGTAGATTTTGAATTGAATGAGATTTCAATTGAACAATATGTTAAAGAGACCCAACTGGAAAAATTTACTGCTGGAACAACTTTGTTCATTAGTAATTTAAGAGAAGTATGGGATTTGCAAAAAATTCAATCGCTCAAAAGACAGCTTGAACGTTTTATCAACCCTAACCAAAACTTTGAAGCAGAGTCTTTTGACGTATCAATTGAAGCCAATGAATTTAAAAAGGTAGAATTAAATCTTCCTGAAAGTGAAAAAATTAATGGGGTTGTTAAAAATAGAATATTTAATAAACTAGATTTTAAAGCCACTTACATAAAGTCTAATGTTTCAGATGATGGAAAAACCATCACTACTACCTTACGTGATAGAGGAAAAGAGATATTTACTCTTGTTGAACACAATCCGTATAATCTTTTAAAAAATATTGAGATAAATATATATTATTTAAATCCATATTCTAAGGCATATTTCAAAAGACAAACTGGAATTAGGTCTGTAGACTTTGGCTCAATTTTCTTGTTCATCAATGGATTTAGAATACCACCTTATGGTGACCAAGGAAATGATTGGCTAGGTATGGAATTAAGAAAAGGCCAAGGTTATAATAGATTTTTAGGAACACGAGAAGTCATTGGTCGAATTGAAATTAATGGTGTTACATTCAATGACGATGACGATGATTTCTTTATTATATCAAATCGTTCGGGAGTTGATAATAATAAGCATTTTGAACAGCTTACAAAAAATGACTCACCATATGGTTACTATTTTAAAACCTTCAGAAGACTTGAGAGATTTGTAGTGGAAGGATTAAAATGGGATAGTTCTAACCTTAAGGATACGGCAATAGAAAAAAAAGTTCTAGATGATAAGAACTGGAATGAATCTAAAGAGGAGTATAGAGAAGATAGTTTAACTAGAAATAAACGTGTAATTTCTATTATTGAAAAGATAATAAATAGTAAAAGTGAAGAAATAATCACTTTATCTATAAACAAGCAATTAGTAACTGGGTTAGCTGAAGAACAAGCTCAAAAAGCTAAAGATGAAATAGACTCAATTGTGGGGCAATTAAATAATAAAGCCCTTTCTTCTGAACAAATTTCCCAACTACTAAATGAGCTTAGTATTTCTGAGAATGAAATCAAAAATTTTCCTGTTCAAGAAAATCAAATTTTAACCCTAAAGAATGAGCAAGAAAAATTAAAATTAGAACTTCAAAAGAAATTTGAAGAAACTAAAGAACTTGAAGAGGAAGCAAAGAAGCTTCAAGAAGAATTAGAGCTAGAGAAAGAAAAGAATACCTATTTAAAAACTTCATCAAGAACACTTACTGAAGACGCAAAAGGCTTAGTACATAACATAAAAATTACTTCAAAAAAAATAAGTAGTAGTGTAGACAATCTTTACGACAAGATATTAAACGATAGTTACACTAAGAATTCCCTGCTAAAATCTTTAGGAGCAATAAAATTCCAATCTGAAAAAGCTAATAAGATTAGTAAGATTATAACTCGTTCTAATTTCAAATCTGATAGAAATGCACAAATAGCTGATGTTGTACTTTATATAAAACAGTATATAGAAATATATTCAGATATCTACCCTAGGAATGAGCTTGAATTCAGAGTTGTTGCTGACGATGCATCTTTGGTGAAAAAATTTAGCGTACTAGATATGTCAGTTGTACTTGATGATTTAATATCAAATTCAGAAAAAGCGGGAGCAAGTTTAATCGAAATTGAAATGACTAACCCTTCAGATAAAGAATTGAAAATTTTATTTTCTGATGACGGACAAGGCGTCGTAGATAATTTTCTGAAAGATGAAAAATCAAAAGATAAAATATTCGAATTGGGTATTACAACAACACAAGGAGGTTCTGGAATTGGTTTAAATTCGGTTAGACAAGGTTTGAAATCTATGAATGGTACGATTAAGCTTCTTGGCAATAAAATAGAGCTTAAAGGTGCTTGTTTCGAAATTATAATTAAATGATAAAAAGAACTTGTTTAATAGTCGATAATGAAGACCAGACAGAAGAAATAGAAAAACTGGTAAGAGATGCTCGAAATCAAGGAATAGATTTGGATTGTCAGCAATTTGAAGTAGGTAATACGTCTTACTTGGAAGTATTATCTTCAGGAAAAATTGACCTTGCTAAGGTTGAGTTCGAAGTTAAAAGAAGATATAAGAATATAGTTTTTGACATTATAGCTTTTGATTATGAATTAGATGATGAGGAGATAAACGGAGTAGAGCTTTTAAGAAATTTCAACAAAAAAAGAATTTTCAAATATTCACCAAAATTAGTTTACTCTGGAGTCCTTGACAATGTTCTTAAGGATATTATAGAGCCCAGCTTAGATATACTAAAGTTGAAGAATAAACCTGATAAAGCAATCATTAAACAGGAAGGGTTAGTCAAAATTAAATCTCTTATAAGACATCGAGTTTTTGAATACTTAGATAGAGATAATAGAGATGCTATTATTATTAAATTTTTGAAAGAAGAGATTCAATCAACAGAGTTAATAGTGACACAGGCGTTAAGGATGTATCCAGAATTCAAATTTGAAAACAATTTTGTAAATGATAATTTCCAAGGTAAAACTTTTGCTGAAGTAGCTGATTTGCTAGATAATGATGATAAGCTTGGAAGCGAATTTAAAAGAGAAATTATTCAACAAGTGGTCTCTTACCTAACTGAGAAAATATAGTGTATGGACAAGAAATTACTGATTGTTCATCCTTATGACAAGTCGACTAGTTTTTTAGAAAGAATTAAAAATCATTTGCAAGTAAGGTTTTCTGAAGATTTGCATTATTTCAGCGTTAAGCCAAATTTAGCTTCACATAAACAATGTATAAATACAATTAGTAATTTTTCAAATGAAGGACTGCTTCTATTTATGGGACATGGGAAAAGTAATTGCTTATATGGAGCGAAAGGAGATTTTTACGAGACGCTAGAAAATGAACTTGTTAAAGCGGAAGACCCTGAAAAATATTTTTATGACGATAATTTCATAAATGGTCAAAACATAAATATTTTTAGCCAAAAGAAAATAGTCTCGTTATCCTGTAATTCTAACGGTCAAATAGGTAGAAAATCAATTGAAAATGGAGCAAAAGTTTTCCTTGGATTTGGAGATTTACCTACTTCCATTCAAGAACTTAAAGAACAAGGCGAGGAAAGTAAATCTGGAGTTTCACTTGGTAAGATTGAACAAGCATTAAAGACTGAAATTAACGACATAATGAAAAAAAGTATTGGAATAGGAATTCATAAAGACTATACTTTTTCTCAATTAGTAGACCTTATTTACTTTGTGACTAATCAGAAAATCAGTCATTATTTAGTAAATCAGAAAAAATTAAGTGAGAGAAAATTGATAGCAAATTATCTATATTCTTTTAAGAAAGAGATAAAGATTTATGGTAATAGATATGAAAAATTAATTGGTTAATCTATCGAAGCATTCAATTTTGTACCTTTATCATACCAAAGAAGAGCAAATTATATCTTCAAAGTTGTTTTCATGGTTTTAGTGTACAAATAGGTGTACACATTTTGAAAAAATGAAATAAAATACTGAATAACAGTGTGATATAAAGTGGTAGTTAAGTCTGCCACCCCGACAAACCTAGAAATAGGTTGTAGCAAAACACTGTTAATCGTATGATTTTCAGTGTTTTTTTGTTTTATGCATTTTTTTTGATCGGTAGAGGCACAAGTTACAAACTTGCGGCAGTTCGGGATAAGCCTCCGTAATTGCAAGTAACAACCAACCGATAACGAAGAGTTAGGTCCTATAAAGTTTTATGGACTTATGCCAGTAAAATCCTTTATCGGTTATCTCTGAATCGTATCAAATGGAAATACAGTAGCAATTAATTATACATCTTTTTGTTAGATTTTAGTTTTACTTGCAAAAACGTTTTTTTTGAATAAAAACATAAATATTGGTCAGTCTTGGTAATTTGCTTACCTTTATCCAAGGATTACTAATCTTTATAGTATCAATCATTCACTATTATTTTTGTTGATGAGCTCTTACAGCAAAATCCGTCACATTAACAGGTTTCATACTTATAGTTGAATTATCAGGAAACTAGTCCAACATCAGAGTGCTAATAATTAGCACGCTAGGTACTTCAATACATATTTAGTTTTTTTGGTGTCATGAATACAATTTTGTATGAATAATGATTCAAATAATGATTGCGGTCAAAAGCGAATAACCACAGCATTACTTCTTGCGGCTGGCACTGGTAGCCGCCTTTTTCCATTAACAAAAAATTCTCCAAAGTGTCTTACTATAGTAAGTGATAAATCGATTCTTAGTAGACTTTTAAAAAATTTAAAACACCAAGGATTTAAACGACTTGTAATTGTAACAGGTCACTTAAAAGAATGTATTATGGATAATCTTGGTGAAAAATCAGGAGATATTTCTATTGAATATATTCATAGCCCTTTATACAAAACAACCAATAATATTTATTCGCTTTGGATGGCACGTCATATTATAAATGAGCCATTTGTTCTTTTTGAAAGTGATTTAGTGTTAAATACTAAGTTGCTAGATAACATGGTTTACCCAGATAAAATGGCTGTTGCCTTAATGCAACCTTGGCTTAATGGTACAACGGTTTCTATAGATGAAGCAAACATAGTTACTGAGTTTCAAAAAGGGACAAATACAGCCTATTCTGGTACTCGATATAAAACAGTCAATATTTATAGTTTTTCACTTTCATCTTGGAAATCTATCATTAAACAATTGAATCAATATGTTTCAGAAGGTAATGTAAATTGTTATTATGAAAATGTTTTTGCAGAAATGACTCAGAGAAAGAGTTTGGTTTTGGAATCTGTTACTTTTGATCACCAACCATGGTATGAAATAGATACACTTAAAGATTTAGCCCAAGCCGAATTGTTATTTCCTAAAGAATTGATTGAAGCACAAGAGTTAGAAAGCAATTTGGTATAGTTGCTTTAAACAATGAAGTAGGAATAATTTAAAAGCGCAAAAGTTATAATGATAAAAGCATATACAACGCAAGAAGAAAAATATGAATATATATCTAAACAACATGGGGGCTACTATAGACACGATTTTACAGATCATGCCTATTTGTACAACCTATACTTTCCGCCAAAGGCTGTATTTAACCATCTAAAAGCTAACATTAACAATTTGGTGTTAAATTACCCAATGGCACAAAATGCATTAGCTGAACTTGTTGGGGATATTATTAGTCAACCATCAGAAAGAATTGTAGTGGGCAATGGAGGTGCTGAAATTATAAAAATATTATCAGGAAGTTTAGCTAAAAAACTGATTGTTCCTGTTCCCTCTTTTAATGAATATGTTAATGCGGCACCTGAAGGGAGAGTTGTGGAGTTTCCACTTGATTTCCCTTCGTTTGAATTAGATGTGGATAAATTTGCAGAAGAAGCCATAAAAGTTGGCGCAGATATAGCTGTTGTGGTAACACCTAATAATCCAACCTCATTATTAGTTCCTAAAGCAGATTTAATTCGGTTATCTGAAAAACTTAAGCCAAGTAAATGTATGCTTATTATTGATGAATCTTTTCTTGATTTTGCCGATAATAATGAGCAAATAAGTTTAGAGAAAGATATTGCTAAATACCCTAATATAGCGATACTTAAAAGTATGAGTAAAGCCTACGGAATTTGTGGTCTTAGAATAGGTTATTTACTTACGGCTAATACGAATTTAGTAACCTCTGTTCGTAATGGTGTACATATTTGGAATATTAATGGTTTTGCCGAAGAATTTCTTAGAATACTACCACAATACAAACAAGAATTTAAAAATAGTTGTAAAGTAGTTAAAGCAGATAGAGATACTTTTTATGAAAACTTATGTGCTATAGAGGGGATGACAGTATTTAAACCAGATGCAAACTATATTTATTGTCGCTTACCTGATACAGCTTTAAGTGGGCCAGAAGTCACAAAACGCCTTTTTATTAAATATAATATTTATATAAAGCACAATGCAGGAAAAACCCAGCCTGATGCAGATAGATATATTAGAATTGCGAGTCGTACTAAAGAAGAGAATGCTTCACTTATTGATGCGTTGAAGGATGTAATGTACTTAATGAGAGTAAAATGAATAAAAATAAACCAGCAGACATGTTAAGTTTTGCTAAAGATCTACCTAATATTTGTTCTTTAGTAGGGTTATTGTGTGCAGTAATAGGAATATATCTAGCAATAGAAGGAAGTTTTCCTGCGGCTATTATTAGTATTTTATGGGCAGTATTGTTTGATTGGTATGATGGTATAATAGCTAGAAAGTTAAAGGGAAGAACAAAAGAACAAGGTGTTTTTGGCGGTCAGTTAGACTCTATGATTGATATTGTGAGCTTTGGTGTTTTTCCTGCTGTTTTTTTATTAAGTTATGGAAATTTTAATATTTGGTACATACCAGGAGCTTTTATAATCATTGCAGCTTGTGCCATACGGTTAAGCTATTATAATATTTATGGACTTATTGATAGTAATACATATAAAGGCCTTTCAGTAGATAACAATGGGATAGTCTTGGCTTTTGTTTTTTTATTTGAAAGATTCATAGAACAGACTATTTTTTCAATACTAATGTATGCAGTATTACTAATTTTAGCCACTTTAAATTTATCATCTATTCCAACACCTAAATTTTCAGGAAAATGGGTTTATGCCTTAATTATATATGTATTGGTATTAACATTAATTTTTGGATGGGGGTATTTATAACAAAATATTGTAAACTAACAGAAGCGTAGAATTAATATTAAGTTTTTAAGATGAAACTTACTTGTTAATTATGGAATGCAGATTATGACAAGAAATCTATAGAGTTAAAAAAAAGTAATCAATGGAGTTGAAAATAATAGACCTTAAAGGCATAATTGTATCCTTTTTATAAATTACAACTTATAGGATGATACTTGGTATTTTTTAATATTGTGGTTATGCATATCTAAATAATGATATTTTTCGGTTTCATTTTTAATAATATAGGTAACCACATTTCTAATTTTGTTATTAATTTTAGGTACTTCTTTTAGAAAAATAGTTAATGTTTTCATTTTTATTGTTTTTTAAGTTTAGCAAAAGTTACTAGTTCTAACCACAATTATCTAAAGGTGGTCTTTTTAATTGGAATAAGCATCATTATTAACAATCAATTTAAACCAGCAAAAGTTCTATTATTTTTAAGAATGACATCTCATGTTTAAAAGTGTCGTTTTATTATTATAGTATTAATGTTCATTCTCAAGAAGACCATAACAAATGTTGAGCTATATGGTACGTTTAATTTAAGCTCATGTTAATGTGGTTTCGAAAACCAGGGGCTTATTATACAAGTATTTAACTTGCGATGACTAATATAAGTTGGTCATCAGCATTTTAAACTACTTTATAATTGATTGGGTGCACCCCAATCTGTTATGAATTAATTTAGAACTTTCTTATTCTTTTTTGAATAAAGAAGGAAAACTACATATTATCCCAATTATAAGACGTTTCTTTACAAGAAGTTTCCAAAATTATTATTTAATAAGGATTTTTCTATTTCGCCTTATTTTGACTATGCTTTTTGTTTGGCTAGCTGATACTTTTTGTAACCAAGAACTCCTTAGAAAGAATGAAACCTCATTATTATTTGGATGATTCAATAAAACTTTAGTTTGAATGAGACCATTGCAAATAATTAAGCAAGTTACAATTAGAGATGACTCATCGTTAGATAAATATTTGAGTGATATTAACAAAATAAAGTTAATATCATTAGAACGGGAGGTTGAATTGGCTATACTAATAAAAGAAGGCAATCAGCTTGCTTTGAATGAACTAACAAATGCCAATCTTAGATTTGTTGTATCTGTAGCTAAACAACATCAAAACAGAGGCTTATCACTTCCTGATTTAATTAATGAAGGAAATTTAGGGTTATTAAAAGCGGCAAAACGTTTTGATGAAACTCGTGGATTCAAATTTATTTCTTATGCCGTATGGTGGATTAGACAAAGCATAGTACAATCTTTATCTGAAAATTCAAGAACGGTAAGACTGCCTCTTAATAAGATAGGCGCTATAAATAAAATAAAAAAGGCAATAATTTTTTTTGAACAAAAGAATAACCGCGAGCCTAGTATTTATGAAATCTCTGAGATTATAGAAGTACCTGTTCCAGAGGTTGAACTTTGTATTAAGAGTTCTGGATATAATGTTTCTATGGATGCACCATTGTCTAAAGATACGGAGCTTAATATGCATAACCTTATTGTTACCGATATGTATCCACAGCCAGATGGTCTTTTATTGTTAGACTCACTCCGTACAGATTTAGATACTGTATTGAATTCTCTTTCAGAAAGAGAGGCAGAAATAATTAAACTTCATTACGGTTTAGGCTTAGAATCTTCAATGGCTTTATTGGAAATAGCTCAGTTATTTGGAATAACACGAGAACGTGTAAGACAAATAAAAGAGTCTGCGATTTTAAGAATTAAAAACTCAAACAAGTCTCACCTTTTAATGAAGTATTTGGGGTAAAAATGATTATTAATTGTACTAAGAAATAATTATAAACTAATATTAAATTTGGAAAAAGGAGAGAAAGGCTTAAGCGCCATAAAGCTAAGTCCAGTTAAATAGACATAGTCCAAAAGTTTGGAGGCTGTCTAAAAGGTAATTATTAAACGTCATTACGAGAAATTTAAATTTCGGAGTAATCTTATAATCAATAACTTATATTTTAAAGATTCCCTCGCTTTGTTCGGAATGACGACTTTTCAGAATTCAGCCTTTTTGTTTATACCTAAATAGCAAACAAAAAATAATGTCAAAAGAAAAATGGTAAACGAAAAACGAAAACCCTTTTGCTGCCAAAACAGCTAAAGAAAAAAGAGCAGCTAAAATTTAAAGCGAAATTTAAAAAATATTCAGAATAAAAAAGAAAATGGATCAAAGTGAGTTTGAAGAAGCAACTAAATTTAATTTATCAGATTTAATAGATTATAGTTCTAATGCCATTCTAGTTAAAGATATAGTAGTTAAAAACACATGTGTAGTTCAATTGTTAGTCTTTGATTTTGGAAAAGTTCAAGTTTATAAAAAATCTCCCTTTTCTCGATTCATTCATATTATAGAAGGAAAAGCTGAATTAGTTATTAATAACAACTCTACTTTTATGAAAAATGGGGATTCAATTCTTATTCCTGGAACTGTTAATTGTTCAATTGAAGCTAATCAACCATTCAAGATGATTTGTGCTACAATAAAAAATGATTGATATTTTTAAACAGGTTGAACTTCTCGGCGGTTTAAAAAATAAATGCTGAAGTTCTAACAGGGCTAAAACGTACATTTAATTCTAAATCTAGTTTAAAACATTAATGAGATTAATATTTGATATTATTTGTGTCTTTATACTAACAAAAACAAACAAATTTTGTCTTTAAATAGTTTTTTTGAATTTAGTGTGCAATTTAGGTGTATATAATTAGAATAAACAATATAATCATTTGTTAACAGTGTGATATGAAAAGATGGCTAGTCCCGCCACCCCAACAATTTTGAGGAGGTCGCCACGCCTGACGCCTGACGCCACTAACAAACTTAGAAACAGGTTACAAAAAAACACTGCTAATCGTACGATTGCGGTGTTTTTTCGTTTCTATGCATTTTTTTGATACTAAATACACCCATAAATAGGCGTGCAATGGGCTGCGTATCAGTAATTAATTTTATACGGGGTTATCAACTAGTATTTTTACTGTTTAACTTATAATGTGAAAAAGAAGTTATTCTTTATTTCCCTTTTTGGTGGTGATGATTATAACACCGTTGGGAGCATTATATTTTTTCACAGCTTGTTCATCTTTAATTACTTTAATGCTTTCAATATCATCAGGAGATAATTTATTGAGTACTTCCTGGCTAGAGTTTTTTTTGTCAATAATGATTTTTGGAGTCTTTTTTATGTCGGCATAGTCTATAACTTTAACCTGAGGCTGAGGTTCATTTACCTTAAGCTCCTTCTTTTTCGTGGTTATAATAATAACACCATGCTTTGAATTATATTCTTTTATGGCCATCTTACCTTTAATAACATCGACAGATTCAATTCTATCTGTATCCAATAAATCTAATGGGAAATCGAATTTTTTTCCATCGACATAAATATCTGGTTTTGCTCCATCTTTAAGCTTAACATGTAGTGTTTCCTGTTTCGGACTTTTATCTGTTGTTTGTGCTTGCACTAAGCAAATCGATAATACTATTACACATGTTGTTAGAATTATTTTTTTCATATTTTTAAATGTTTGCAATTAATGTTCGGTTGTCGTATAAATAATGACCATGTCATTTTCATAAATTGTATGTTGTTGGACCTCAAATGTGGCTGAATTAGATACCATATTTTGAGCTAGATGTAACAAAGCTTCTTTTTCATAATAACTTTGTTTTTGTTGCTCTGAACGGAGTGTGAAAAGAGAGATTAATAATATAATAGAAGCTGCTACAGATACAACGCTAACAAATATCTTACGTTTTTTATTTGTTTTATTTTGAAATGATTCCCATAATTCATCATTAAAATTACTTGGCGTTTCTATTTTATTATGTTTTACGAAAGTAGACCATATTTCTAGTGAAGAATCTAGGCGTTCGGTATTGTTGAACAAGACCTGTTCTTCGTTTAAATCACTCTGTCCTTCTTTATATTTTTTAGTTAATTTTTTAATTTTGTCCTCTTTCATAGCTATATTTTTTTTCCAATTCTATGCCGATTTGTTTTCTTGCGCGAGATAATAGAACTCTTATATGTTCAATTTTGAGTTGTGTTGCAGCAGCTATTTCTATAAATTCATAACCGTCTAAATCTCGCATCACCAAAACTTCTCTCTGTTGTTTGGGCAGGTTCTTAAGAATTTGTTTAATAATAGTATTTAGTTCTTTCCATTCTAATTGTTCTAATCCGTTTTCGGATTTTAATATTTTGAGATGCAAAGGAGAATCATCGATTTCTAACTTCTTTTTTCTCATTAAATCAATACAGTAATTTCGTGCTGTTAAGAATACAAAACCTTTAATGTTTGGATGTTGTTCAATTTGATTGCGTTTTATCCAGAGTTTCATCATTATGTCTTGTATAGCATCTTCAGCATTCGTATTATTTCCGAGTATTCTCGAAACCATTGGAAACAAATGCTCGGATAAGGAAAATACTTTAAGTTTAAATTCTTTCTTAGTCATTCTATTTTAATAACGATGAAATGAAGATAGTTATAACAAAAAAGGCGTTTTATTTAAAAATATGTTTTTTAAATTACTGATAATAAGTGTTTTATTTAGGTGTTTTAAACCACGGTTGTAATTTTGTCTGAGTTTGTAAGGTATTCGTTTATGGCTTAGTTACAAGGCTATGTCTATTTACTCAGTGTTCTTAAACGATCAATTTAATTAATGGAAGGTCTGCTGGCGCAATTTCGTAATTAATTAAATCTGAAGGCGCTACCCATTCGTACAGATCATGATCAATTAGGTTTAAAGTTGCGTCAATAAAAAGACAAGTATAAGCGATTAACTTTATTGTATTTGAAGCATATTGATGTTGATTTGATCCTAAATAACTTTGGATAGAAACAATCATTCCTAACTCCTCATTCAATTCCCTTTCTAGCGCTTCTTTAGGGCTTTCATGCTTTTCTATTTTTCCTCCTGGAAACTCCCAGAAGCCAGCAAGAGCTTTTCCTGTCTTCTTTCGGGCTAGAAAAACTTTATCTTCTTTATAAATTATTCCGCAAACAACTTCTATCATACTATTTCAATTGTAAACGATGTCTTTTTAGATCGGGTAACATCTCAATATTGACTTCAATTTTTGCATTTATATCAATTCCTGGTTTTATAATATCTTCTACACTTAAGGATTTTGAAACTACAATAGTTCCATCATCAGAAAACGTAATTACATGATTGTCAAATAGGGCGTCGTAGTTCGGACTTAAGAGAATTCCATTTTCAGGATCTAACCTTTCTTCTTTGGTTGAATCTTTCCATGAGACCATATGAGACGCGATTAAAATTTTTGGAATATTACAGTGGGGCACAGCACACGTATAATTCCATTTCTCTAAAATTTGCTGTCCATAATAACCTTGTCCAACTCTAGAGTCACCAAATTACTCATATAATTTCTACTTTATAATACTAAAGAGAGGAAAATTATATCTTCAAAGCTTCTTTCATGGTTCCAGTTTACAAATCTGTGTAATTTATTACCATTCTAAAAACAGCATACCAGTGCCACAAATGGTAATGGTTATACCACTTAATATATTAGTGTATTTCTCAAAGCCTTGATAATTTAGACGTTTGGAACCAAAAAAACCAAGTAGCACTAGCAGTAGCATCGTGGTGATCGTAGATATGGTATAAAGTAGAATTAGAATACCCACTTCTAAAAATGAATAGTTTATTGAGGGGTATATAATTAGAGGAATCATAGGTTCACTTGGTCCCGTAGCAAAAATAAAAAACATGACCCAAGGCGTTACTTTATAACGTTTGTTTGGTGGAATAACTTGCTCGTGTTGATGTTCATAAACATAGAGTTCTCCACCTTCTGAAGTCTCAAAATGTTTATGAATCTTGTTCGAATTAAGTCTATAAATTGAATAAACGGTATAGCAAATTCCAAAGAGAAGTAATAACCAGGCAGCAAATCCGCCACGAATGTCTTCAAAATAGAATGTTTGCGAAAGCGTCCAACTTAAAGCAATCCCTAGACCACCTAAAATAACCGAACCTAGAACGTGTGCAACTCCGCATAGTGTTGTCCAAATTAATGTTTTATACAAGCTCCATTTTCTGGAACGCGAAAGGACAATAAAAGGTAAATAATGATCTGGTCCGCTAAATGTATGTATGGAACTTATAGAAATTACGGAAAAACAGAGTAATTTAAATTCTATCATTTAATATTAATGTTGTTAAGTCTTTCATTAATTGTATTAAGTGTTCTGCTTTAAAGGCCAATACTTTAATTATTACCCCATGACCTGGTGTTTCTGAAACACCAAAACCACCTGTTTTAGTCTGTAGAAAGGCGTTTAGCTTATCTTTTAGTGTTTTTATATTGCTAGCCCCATCTAAATAAAACAGACTTAACTGATGGGTGTAGCCTTCAAAATGAATTAAATGTAAAGGATTGAACGTCTGAGGAACTAAGTGTGTATTTTCGAAAAAAATGAGTTTATCTTCCAGGTATACTTTGGTTAGATTTTGAAACCTTGTGAATTTAAAAACCTCATTTTGTGTCTTTCTACCACAAGTCAGGATGTCTCCCCAAAGCAAAGACGCATTTTTTTCTAAGTAAATTATAGTTTCACTTTTAAAGTTTGAGGCTTTATGAGGCACGGTGGGAAGTGGAAGGTAAGACAAAAATGCATTTTTTTTCAATCTCACCGTTACTTTCTGTAAGGCCCCCTTTTTCATTGAAAACAAACGTTGATATGATTGTGTTGTAATCTCAAGCGCACTACCTTCATGGAGCAGGTATTCAAAATACAACTCATCTTCATCTAGAATACCTGGAGACGAGCTCATAAGCATGATCTGTAGAAGCGGGTTCTTTTTATCCTCTCGAATATCAATGACTTTAAATGGAGTATTAAAGAAAGCCGATTTCACCTCGGTGATGGTCTTTTTTTTATGGGTTTCTATGTACACTCTAGAAATCATCTATATAATTGGGGTTCATTTACAGGTTCTAAAAAGGCATATTTTTTAATCCAGCCAATAACATCTGTTAGCTCTCCTTTTTTCATTAGATTGGTGAAAACAAAAGGCCTTCCGTTACGCATTTTTCTGGCATCGCGTTCCATAATTTTTAAATCGGCATTTACATGAGGAGCAAGGTCTATTTTATTAATTAAAAGTAAATCACTTCGTGTAATTCCGGGACCACCTTTTCGTGGAATCTTATCGCCCTGTGCAACATCAATAACGAAAATGGTTAAATCGGCTAAATCCGGACTAAAGGTAGCCGAGAGGTTGTCTCCACCACTTTCTATAAAAATTAATTCAATTGAAGGAAACCGTTCCGCCATAGTGTCTACAGCTTCAAGGTTCATGCTGGCATCTTCCCGAATGGCGGTGTGCGGGCATCCACCTGTTTCTACTCCAATAATTCGCTCCGGGGGTAATAAACTGTTCTGAGTTAAAAATTCGGCGTCTTCCTGAGTGTATATATCGTTTGTGATAACACCAATGGAATATGTTTTTGTGAGTTCTCGAGTTAATCGTTCTATTAATGCCGTTTTTCCCGATCCTACAGGCCCGGCAATTCCAAGTTTTATATAATTTCTTTCCATTTTCGTTCTTTTAAGACATGTACAATCTTGAATATAGGTGTTCGTGTTCCATAGCCTTGATATCGAATGCTGTTGTGCTCGTACCAAGTAAATCAAGATTTGGTTCCAATGCGCTTTGAGTTAATGTTTCTAGTAATGGGAGGAGTTCAAATAACACAACTTGCCCCAAATTTTGGCTTAATGGAATTAGTTTTACCGCATTCGTAATATAGCCTATGGTGATATTGTAAAAGTAACCTTCTAATGCTGCTTTTTTTGGAATCTGCAATTCATAGGCGTAAATAGCATATAAAATGCAGTAATGGCCTTCGATGCCTCCATTTTTTAGGAGTGTCTTGAGTTGTTCGATTAAATTACCGTTAACCAATGCGCTGAAAATCTTATGCAAGCGGGCTCCTAGTTTTTTGCTGGCTTCTCGAATTTCTTTGGGGTGTTTGGAAGCATGACAGAGTGCATCTAAAGTGCTTATTTCCTTCCAATCTTTATATTTACAGGCGTTATAAACTAAACTAATGTAGGCCGCATCGTTGTGTAGAATATTTTGGGTTAAAAGTTGTATTAAAAACGTTTTTAATTCTGCTTCTGTAGTTATAATCTCTTTTTGAGTATAGGTTTCCAAACCTCCGGAATGCGAGAATGCGCCAATAGGCAGGGTGGGGTCGGAAAGATGAAGCAGGTTAAACAAGGTATTTTGCATTATTTTTGGGTTAAGTTCATTATTTTGGAGAATAAAGTACTATGAGAACCATGAGGGCTAACGGTTGTTTTTAGGGGGTTAGATAAGACTTTTCTAGCTTGGAAAACGGTGTGCCCCAAGGCTAAGAATAGTTTAAATATGGGCTTTTCAAAAGGGATTAACAGTTTGTTATCTTCATAAAACAGAGGGAGGTGTTTATTTCCAATTTCATAGCAAATAGAGGCCATTTCAAAGTTTGTTTTTGGAACAATAACCAGGCATTCGCAGGGGATTATGTTAATGGTATAATTCGTATTGTTTTCTTGATGTAAAATGTCACCTTGTTTGAAATTGGGAGCCTCATTTAATAATTTTATTCGAAATGTTTTTCCATCTCTTGCTGTTTTATGCTGTATCCGTTTATTGGTTTCAAACCATTCGAAATCGATCAAAACAGTGGCGTTGTCCGAATTTGTGATGATATGGTTCTGTTTCTTTGTAATGAGCATTAAAATAAAAAATAACGTTGAGCCATTGGTACTTCTTTTAAAGGGTTACAGCTTATGTGTTCACCATCTACAGTAACTTGATAATTTTCTGGATCGACCTTAATTGTTGGGGTTTTATCGTTATGGATTAAATCTTTTTTTCCAATGGTTCTACAATTCTCTACTGGAAGACTGGGTTTGTTTAGGTTGTATTTTTCTATAGTTTTATTTTCAATTGAAATTTTTGAAACAAAGTTTACAGATGTGTTGTGAAGGGCTTTACCGTATGCTCCAAACATTGGACGATACATTACAGGCTGTGGGGTAGGGATAGAAGCATTGGGGTCTCCCATTTTACTAGCAACGATCATACCTCCTTTAATAATGATCTCTGGTTTTACTCCAAACATAGCGGGCTTCCAAAGTACTATATCGGCAATTTTACCTGCTTCCAATGAGCCTACATGTTTTGAAATACCATGGGAAATAGCCGGGTTAATCGTGTATTTTGCAACATACCTTTTAATTCTAAAATTATCGTGGTCATGACCTTCATCTTCGGGTAACACTCCACGTTGAACTTTCATTTTGTGAGCCGTTTGCCAGGTACGAATAATAACTTCACCAACGCGTCCCATAGCTTGAGAATCACTACTCATCATACTAAAAACACCCAGGTCGTGTAATATGTCTTCGGCAGCAATGGTTTCTGGACGTATTCTAGAATCTGCAAAGGCAACATCTTCTGGAACCGTTTTGTCTAAATGATGACAAACCATTAACATATCTAAATGCTCATCGATGGTATTTATCGTAAATGGTCTGGTAGGGTTGGTGCTTGAGGGTAAGATGTTAGGATACATTGCCGATTTTATAATGTCTGGGGCATGTCCGCCACCTGCACCTTCAGTATGAAAGGTATGGATAACACGTCCATCTATAGCGTTAATAGTATCTTCTAAAAAGCCACTTTCATTAAGTGTATCGGTATGAATAGCCACTTGAATATCGTATGTGTCTGCAGTTTTTAAAGCGGCATCTATAGTTGCTGGTGTAGCGCCCCAATCTTCATGAATCTTTAAGCCTAGTACTCCGGCTTCAACCTGTTCTTCCAGTGGGGGTAGCGTAGAACAATTTCCTTTTCCGAAAAACCCTAAATTCATAGGAAAAGCATCGGCACTTTCAAGCATTTTTCGAATATTCCAGGCTCCCGGGGTTACAGTTGTAGCGTTGGTTCCATCTGCGGGGCCCGTTCCACCACCAATCATGGTGGTCATTCCACTGTATAAGGCATGGTCTATTAACTGCGGACAAATAAAATGAATATGGGCATCTATACCACCCGCAGTAGCAATTAAACCCGCCCCAGAATGTACTTCTGTAGAAGCTCCTATAATCATGTTTTTTGTAATACCATCCATCGTATCTGGGTTACCGGCCTTTCCAATACCAACAATTTTTCCATCTTTTATTCCAATATCCCCTTTTACAATTCCCCAATGGTCAATAATAACCGCATTGGTAATAACAAAGTCTAAAACGCCCTCATTTCTGGTAGCTCTGGCAGATTGCGCCATACCGTCACGAATGGTTTTTCCGCCTCCAAATTTTGCTTCTTCTCCATAGATGGTATGGTCTTTTTCTATTTCTAAAAATAATTCAGTATCGGCAAGTCGAATTTTGTCTCCCGTTGTTGGGCCAAACATATTGGCATATTTAATTCTATTAATTTCTATACTCATAATACATTAAGATTTTAGAAACGTATTCAACTTTTGTTCAATACTATCTTTGTTTAATGACGAAATTTTGGCATCTACTAAATTATTAAAGCCATATATGGTTTGGTTACCACGAATTTCAACGAGTTCAACTTCTTTTTCTTCTCCAGGCTCAAAACGAACAGCAGTTCCAGAGGCAATATTTAATCGCATACCGAGCGCTTGCATTCGGTCGAAATTCATTTTTTTATTGACTTCAAAAAAATGGAAATGTGAGCCAACTTGTATAGGACGATCGCCAGTATTGACAACTTCAATGTGAATTGTGGCCTTATTGTTATTAATTTGAATGGGGGCTTTTTTTAATTTAAATTCTCCTGGTATCATGTTATGGGGTTATGAACGGTTATTAGTTTTGTTCCATCGGGAAACGTGGCTTCTATTTGGATGTCGTGTATCATTTCGGGCACGCCTTCCATAACGTCATGACGTGTTAAGATGGTTGTACCAAATTGCATTAATTCGGCAACCGATTTACCATCCCTTACGGCCTCCATGAGGTCCGAACTAATAAGGGCAATGGCTTCTGGATAATTGAGCTTTAATCCTCTTTTTTTCCTTTTTCGAGCTACTTCGCCGGCTGTAAATAGCATCAATTTTTCGATTTCTTTTGGGGTGAGATGCATGGTGCTTTTTTATGTTTTTTAAAAAGTATATAAGTCATTAGAGGTACAAGTCACTTTAAAAGAGAAATGTATATTTTGTACGATATGTATTATGTTTTTAATAAAAAACGTCATTTTAATCATTTTACCCTAAAAAATATAGGGTTTAAAATGAAAATATAGTAAAAATTTACTTATTACCCATAAGAAAAATCGGGTTATTGATTTTTAAACGTATTTTTAATAGAGTGTATTAACATTTAATTTAAAGCAGTATGAAAAACGTTATTTTAACATTTGCTCTTTTAGCACTTGTTTTTTCTTGTAAGGAGAAAAAGGAAACTTCAAACTCAAATGAAGATACTATTAAAGTAGGAGTGCTTCATTCTTTATCGGGCACTATGGCCATATCTGAAACAGATTGTAAAAATGCTACAATTTTGGCGATAGAGGAAATTAATGCCGCTGGAGGTGTTCTAGGAAAGCAAATTGAGCCGATTATTGAGGATGGTGCTTCAGATTGGCCAACATTTACCGAGAAAGCAACAAAATTAATTGATCAAAACAAGGTGAAATCTGTATTTGGATGTTGGACGTCTTCCAGTAGAAAAGCTGTATTACCAGTTTTTGAATCTAAGAACAATTTACTGTTCTATCCGGTACAGTACGAAGGTATGGAAGCCTCAAAAAATGTAATCTACACGGGAGCTGCTCCTAATCAGCAAATTCTTCCAGCAGTTGAGTATATGATAAAGGCAGGTAAAAAGAAATTTTTCCTGGTGGGATCAGATTACGTGTTTCCAAGAACGGCTAATAAAATTATTAAGGCAAAATTAAAATTAGACGGTTATGACATTGTAGGAGAGGAGTATGCACCATTGGGACATACAGATTTTACATCCATTGTTCAGAAGATTAAAAGCTCTGGTGCAGATGCTGTTTTAAATACGATTAATGGAGATAGTAATATTGGTTTCTTTAAACAAATGAAATCGAGTGGGCTATCGTCTCCAGCAGTGACTTGCATGTCGTTTTCTATAGCCGAAGTCGAATTAAAAGGTATTGGTGTGGACATTATGAAAGACCAATTAACGGCCTGGAATTATTTTATGAGTATGAAAAGTGAGGCTAATGAAAAATTTATAAAAGCGTACCAGGCGAAATATGGTGCAGATAAAGTTACAGACGATCCAATTGAGGCTGCATATTTTGGCGTATACCTTTGGGCCGAGGCGGTTAAAAAAGCAAACTCTTTTGAGCCTGCCGATGTACAAAAGGCCATTGGAGGAGTAAGTTTTGATGCCCCTGAGGGCACGGTTTCAATAGATCCTAAAACAAATCATACCATTAAAAACTTTATGATTGGAAAAGCTAATGAACACGGTCAATTTGATATTATGTATCAATCGCCAGTAATGATTAAAGCAGACCCCTTTCCAAGTATTGCAACAGATAAAAGAGTGATTGCTCCGGGTAATATTCAATAGCAGTTTTAATACTTAAGAACATCATGAGTTAAGTTCTAAAAACTACACGTTTAAAATCAAACAACAACATGTATGAAAAAAAATCTACTTATAGCAATTATGAGCATGTTTACCTTAATACTTGTGGCTCAAGAAGACACTAAAACTAAAGGTGTATTCGACTTTACAGCATCTTTACACAATCAATGGTTTTGGAGAGGTTATGCGGTTGGCCCTGGCCCTATGACAGCAGCTCAGGCGAGCTTCAAATACGGCGGATTCGAAATAGGAACCTGGAATGGATATGCGTTCGACGGATCTTTTAAGGATACCGATTTATATCTGTCGTACACCACGAAATCTGGTTTTTCTATAGCACTTTGGGATATTTATAATTACAGTGATTATACAGCCGTGAATGGTTTTGCTGGCTATGGGAATCATACGCAATCAGACTATTTTAACTATACCGGAGATCAAACAAGGCATTTCTTCGATTTATCGATGAGCTATACAATTCCAAAAACTAAGCTCCAACTGTTTTTAGCGACCATTATTGAAGGTAGAGATAGAAATCCAGACAATTCGAATAGATACTCTTCCTATGTTAAAGCAACCTATGGTTTTGAAACAAAAAATGGCGTAAATATTTCACCTTATGCCTCATTTGGTTTTGCTCTAAATAGTGATAATGGAGGCACATTTTGGCAATGGACCGACAGTGCAGTTCAAGATGCCAAGAGCTCTGGAATTAACGAAATTGGAATTACCCTCAGTAAGGCTATTAAAATTACAGAAAGTTATAGCATCAAGGCAAATACAGGCATTGTGGCTAGTCCTATAAATCGTACTACAACGGGATTATTAGGAATCGTTGTTTTCTAATTTATAATCTGTTTCTGCATTTGGAGCTTAACATAGCTTTTTGAAGGTTCGTTTGATAATTACGGACAAGAATTGCGTCAAGGGAACATAATAACGAGTTTTATATGAAGAAGTTTCTTCTCCCTTTTCAATCGTGAATACATGGAAGTGACAACATTTTATCCAAACGCCCAATGTGTTAATTTATAATTTTTTCACATAGAAGACGAGCTCCAGAAGTCTTCTATGTTTTCGTATTAAAATATTAGAAAATATGGAAGAGTTTTTACCTTTTTTGTTCAATGGCTTAAGTATAAGTTCTATTTTATTGTTAACAGCTATTGGATTGAGTATCGTTTTTGGGATGATGGGGGTTATTAATTTTGCACATGGTGAGTTTATAATGATTGGTTGTTATAGCAGTTATATAGCGAGCCTAGTGTTAGGAAGTAAAGGCACATGGACAGCGTTAGTCTTGGCATTTGTACTAGCATTTGCCTTAGCGTTTGCTATTGGATATATTGTTGAGCGACTCGTTATTAGAAAACTTTATGCCCGTCCTTTAGATAGTATTTTAGCGACCTGGGGGATTAGCCTAATTTTACAGCAAGTAGCTCGAAATATTTTTGGATCTAATAATGTAGAGGCTCCAATGCCTAAAATTTTAAATGAAGGTCTCAAAGTTTCAGAAGGCATCACCTTACCATTTAATAGGCTTTTCATTATCATTATCACCATATTGGTTATTCTATTGGTCTACATTTTTATGTATAAAACCCCTAAAGGACGAATACTTCAGGCGGTGATGCAAAATAGAGCCATGGCATCTTGCATAGGTATTAACACCAAAAAAGCCGATGCTTTTACCTTTTCACTAGGTTGTGGTTTGGCAGGAATTGCTGGGATTTGCATATCCATGCTGGGGTCGGTTGGACCATCTACTGGGCAAAATTATATTATAGATACTTTTCTGGTCGTTATTTTAGGCGGTATTGGTGGTTTAAGAGGTACCATTTTAGCAGCGCTATTAATAGGCCTTTGCAATCCTTTTATTGAATATTTTACAACATCGAGCATGTCAAAGGTGATTATTCTAAGTTTAGTACTGGTTGTACTTCAATTTAAACCTCAGGGCTTATCTCCAATGAAGGACAGAACAATTGATTAATTTTTAATACCATACAATGAAACAAAAGATAATATACGCTATTTTAATTATTGCGATTATACTTCCTGTTCTATTACTATCCGATTTTCGCTTATCAATTTTAAGTAAATTTTTAGTGTTCTCCATTGTGGCGATCTCTGTTAATTTACTCTGGGGATATACTGGGATTTTAAGCTTGGGGCATGGTGCTTATTTTGCTTTGGGAGGTTATGCTATGGCCATGTATTTAAAATTACAATCGCAACCGCTTCCCGATTTTATGGAATGGTCTGGGATAGAAACTTTACCCTGGTTTTGGAAGCCTTTTCAGTATGTTCCATTTGCCTTAGTTATGGTGGTTGTATTACCCGTTGCCCTTGCTTTATTGGTAGGGATACCACTGTTTAAATCTGGAACCAAAGGGGTGTATTTCACCATTATTAGCCAGGCCATTACTTTAATTATGTCCATTTTATTTATTGGACAACAAGGCTTTACAGGCGGATCTAATGGTATTACTGGCTTTAAAGGGGTATTGGGGTATGCGCTCGGTGATCCTACCCTAACCAAAATACTTTACGGGTTGGTTGTGATCGTTTTGATAGGGATATACTTTATAAGCAAATTTATGCTAAATACGCACGGCGGTACCATAATTCAGGCTATAAGAGATCGAGAAACCCGGTTACGCTTTTTGGGGTATAAAACGCATACGTTTAAGGTTATAACTTTAGCAACTTCGGCTGCCATTTGTGGCATTGCGGGAGCATTATTTGTACCAATTGTTGGTATTATTTCCCCTTCTATAATGAGTGTTTTAATGTCCACAGAATTTGTAATCTGGGTGGCTATTGGTGGTAGAGCAACTTTGTTAGGGCCTATCGTTGGGGCATTAACTATTAATTATGCAAAAACTATTTTTTCTGAGTCATTACCAGAATATTGGTGGTATTTCTATGGTTTTCTATTTATAACAGCCACGTTAATTATACCTAAAGGCATTGTTGGCAGTTTATTAAAAAAGAAGTGGTTTAAGAACGTTTTATTGAAATAAAGAATTAAAATGATTAATGAGTTACAACGATTATTACGTGTTCCAAACCCAATTATTAGTTTAAGGGATGTTGAGGTAGATTTTGATGGTTATAAAGCTTTGAATAATATAAATATAGATTTTCCTTTTAAGGGGGTTCAGTTTGTTATTGGACCTAATGGCGCAGGAAAAACGACTATTCTTGATGCCATTTGCGGACGTGTAAAAACATCAAAAGGAAAAATTATTTATAAGGGAGCATCTGAAATTCAAAATAGAAATCCTGAAGATATTGTACATTTTGGAGTCAGTCGAAAATTTCAAAACCCGACGATTTTTAACACGCAAACCGTTTTTGAAAACATGAAACTGGCTTTACTTATAGGGAAATCCAATTTGTGGTATCTATTTAATTCCAAAATTACCAAGGAACAGCAGGATACCATTGAGAGTACGCTGTTAAAGTTAAATCTCTTAGACGTTAAAAATAAAGTTAGTGGGGCATTGTCACATGGGCAAAAGCAATGGTTAGAGATTGCAATGTCTATTATTAATAAGCCAGAATTGTTGTTGGTAGACGAGCCAATAGCCGGTATGTCTCCGAGTGAGCGTGATAAAACGGGAGAATTATTAACTCAGATAGGAGCAGACCATACCGTTTTTGTCGTGGAGCATGATATGAAATTCGTTAGTCGTTTTTCGTCGTCGGTGGTTGTAATGCATGAAGGCCGGATAATTGACCGAGGGACTTTTGATAAGATTGTTAATAATGAGCGGGTCATTGAAATTTATTTGGGACGTCAGAATTAATATGAGAATTTTATAACCAATGGAATCTATCTAAGGTAATTCTAAACTTGAATGATTACAAAATATGTTTGAAATAAGAAATTTAACTGCCGGGTATTCGGAAGAGTCGGCGGCCATTCATAATATAAATATTAGCATTCCTAAAAATGAAATTTGTGCTATGGTAGGAAGCAATGGGGCTGGTAAAACGACCTTGCTAAAATCGATTATGGGTTTGATACCATCAAAACAAGGAGAAATCGTTTTTAATGGTGCCGATATTTCTAAGTTTGATTCGGAAAGAATTGCTCAATTAGGAATCGCTTATGTGCCTCAAGGTAGAATGATTTTTCCGTATTTAACAGTCGAAGAGAATCTTTTATTAGGGTGCGAGGTTAGAAAAATGGATTTAAATAAAGCAAGAGATATTGGCTATACTTATTTTCCTGATTTAAAGGATATCCATAAAAGAAAAGGAGGGATGCTTAGCGGCGGACAGCAACAGCAATTGGCAATTGCCAGAATGTTGGTTATAGAACCTAAAATGGTTTTGTTAGATGAGCCTGCCGAGGGCATACAGCCAAATGTGGTTCAAGATATTGGAAATATCTTAAAGAAAATAACGTCAGATTTAGATGTGACCGTCCTACTTGTAGAACAGTTTGTGAGTTTTGCGCTTAGTTTTGCGCATTCTTATTACTTTCTTCAGGGGGGAGAAATTAGCACGGAAAGCAGAATCACAGAAGAAAATAGAAATACGATTATTAAAAGTATAAAGTTGTAATATTATGGAGGATATGTAAGCTTCCTTTGATTAGAACGGTTTAATTTTCTAACATTGTTATAACGTTATTGTTTTTTTAGTACGCAACGGTTATCAGCCTTACCACATGTTTATTCTATTTTTATTTTGTCAGTTTTAGGGTCATAACTGATGATTGCTGGTTCCGATTTTAAAGGCATATAAAGTATATCTAATTTTTTAGATATTGTTTTATACCCAAACCTCCAATTGGGGTCATCATTCTCTTTTTCCTGCAAACAAGTTCCCTCACTACAATTCAAACCGTCCTTACATATTTCGATGTGTTTAAAGGAAATATTATAAATGTTTGGACTCATTGCACTTCGACAGCTCACATTTAGCGTATCTGTATTTTTGCCATTAACTATAATACCAGCTTCTCCCAGGGTACCTAAATAGGTTTTATTATCTAAACTTTTTAATTGATATATTATTTTTCCTTGAATAAATCTCTTAGTGGATTCATCTTGAATGTTAAATGCACCACAACATTCATTGTAATAGAATTTATAATTCTTTGCTTCTGAAATATTACAGATTATCGTATCAAATTCTTTTTTTCGATATCCTTTATAAAGGATGGTGTCAAGCTTATTTGGGTTCGGTTTTATCTTTACCATTTTTGATCCGTAGCGCATTTCTTGGCCATTAATAAACCAGATTTGTTGGGAAATACTTTCTGGTAAATTCCCATCATATCTTTTGAGTCTTGTGGTATCAGTTCTAAATTCGGCATACCCTTGAGCAACTAAGTTGTTTGTTAGAATACTTAACACTAATATGATGAATATTTGTTTCATTTATGCGTGGTAACAGTGAATATATATAGTCATGCAGACAGAAGTTCAGAGCGTTTTTGATTGAGCATGAGTGGATATCTTTTTGTTTGACGCTAACTTAATTTAATCAAGTGACTAATCAAAATGACATGCATAGCAAATCAAAAAAGAACCATGTTTTAGTTCAAAAAGTGAAGAAGGCGTTTTACTTTGGCAAGGCTTAAAACGATGGTACTATTTTCTCAATTTTGATGTCCTTTGTAATCTAAAAATTATATCATACCATTAATACATTACTTCTAACATAGAATGTATTCTTTGTGAATGGTGTACCATGTGAGTTTATTTCTAATTCATGGTCGATTACGTTCTCTATACAATGAAAGATAAAAAGAATTACGATATAAAAAATCAATGCCAAAAAGCCCTAACAGAGATGTTTAAGGCTTTCAATGTATACAATAAAGTTGTTGAATTCTTAAGCCAATAATAATTTATGGAACGATTTAATCTTTTCGTCTTCGTTAATTATTTTATCCATACAGGTTTCTAAAAATCTAAGGAACGTCTTTTTTTCATCTTCATTAAAACCTTCTATTAGAAAATTAATTACCGCTAACCTGGATGGTTGCGTTTTATTGACCAAGTCTATACCTTTTTTAGTAAGTTTCAGACGTTTTTTTCTGCGATCTTCCTCATCTTCATATTGCTTAATGAGGTTTTTATCTAAAAGGACACTAAGCAGGTTCGTAATATTAGCTCTGGATACGTTTAAAGAATCAGCTAATTCGCTAGCCATCATTGATTTATTGTGTTTTTCTCTTTTGAAAAATGGTAAATTAGGATTAGAGGAAAGGTGTAATAAAATAAGCCATTGTTGTGTGGTTAGCCCCACTTTTTGGTATACTTCATCCCCTATTTTTTTCAATTGGTTCGATAAATCAAAGATGCTTAAAACTATTGATTCTTCAATGCTTTTTTCTATCATAATTCTTTTTCATTTATTTAAAGAATAGCGCTGCAATATAAGATATATACTGCTATTCTCGTAGTTTTTTAATAACGTTTAACTGGGTTTTTATAAATAATTCTTTATTGGGAGTTTCACCTTTAAAACTATTTGCAGGATAATGCGAATAGTCGTTGTAAGATTTTGCGTAAAGTTCAAAACGTTGTCTGGCATTATAATTTTGCATAGATACTTTAGAACGGTAGTCTCTTAATGCCTCAATGTCTATATAACTATTGGCTACCATGCTACCACCAGTACCGGCTTCAGCCAAAACCAACCCTTCATAACTTACGACTTTAGAGAGTCCGTCGGTGGCGGCAAAAGGGAAATCTATTCCCGAAATACCAGCAGAATTCGACGAAACCACATAACTCATATTTTCAATAGCTCTTGCGCGTTTAGCAATGTCTTTATGAGTTAACTGCGGACTTCCTGCTTCTGATGAGGAGTGTAAAAAGACTTCAGCGCCTCGCATCATTAAACATCGTGCAATTTCGGGGTACATAATTTCTTCCGAAGCGATACAGGCCAAGTTGCCCAGTTTGGTTTTAGCTACAGGAAACAGCGCATCATCTCCGTAATACTTAATATAATCGTCTAAAACATCATGTGGCGTAGGTGCAAACATAGAGTTTAACCGTCTATATTTAAGTATAAGCTCTCCTTCGTCATTAATAATAAAACTGCTTTGAAAATACAAATCAGGAAAATTAGCGTCTAGCTCATAAAAGTTACCCGATAAAAAGATAGATTGCTTCACACAAAACGCTTTCATGTCTTCAAACAATGGGTCGTCTATAGAAATGCATGCTTTTTCTCTCCATTCATCAATAGATTCTCCAAAAGGAAAACTGGTTAAGAAATATTCTGGTAAAACAATAAGTTTTAAATCTGGACCAATAAAGGCTTTAGAGCCTCGTATTTCGGCTAGTACTTTTCCTAAAGATTCGTTCATCATCGTGTACGCCGACGCTCTGTCTTTAGTCGCGTTAATTGCGAAACACTCTGTTTGTAATGCCAAGGCTTTGTAACGTGTAATCAATGCGTTCAATTTTTGTTTGTAAAAAGATAGTACAAAAATAGTTAATATTATTAACTATTTAAGGTAAATGTTAACTCTTATTATTGAAACGCCTTGATTTTAGAACGTAACAATAAGTAATTATGATCCCATTAAGTTAAATTTTAGTTCTGTTTTTGGTGTGCTTTTTGGGGCCTGTATTTTTTCTATAATTTGCCATGTTATTCCGGCAGTATCTCTTATAATAAATGTATGTTCTTCAAATTCATTTTTTAGGATTTCTGTAGCTTCAATTGTTTTATCTTTTTGAGCTAGTTCATGTATGTACTCTAATTTATTGGTATAGAATGAATGTAACGTAATACCTTTTTCACCAACACGCTGCTTTTCAGAGGCATTAGTTTTATTGCCTTTAGGAATAAAAAACTTCATTTTACCACATATATTGTTTGGAGATACAAATCCTTGATACCAATGACTAAACCCTGGTTCCATTTGGAAAACGCGCTTAGGTCCTTTAAGCCAATCGCCATCTAATTTTGGTTCATCTTCGGCGTGCAAACCTAAAACAGAATTTAAATATGCTATTTGCTTCATAGAGTTAGCGTTAATCACAAAATCGTGATGGGTAAACTCACTGGTTTTTAGTTTGGTATCGTTTTTAATAGTGCCATACCCCGGAATTTCATAGCCGTAACGCTGAAAGAAAATATGATTGAAAAATTCGCCATAAACCGCATTTTCCCTAACCAATATTGGTCGGTTAAAAAAATCTCTTTCTCCCGTATTCAGTCCAAATAAATCATCGGCAATAGGTGCTGTGGGGAGCCAGGGTTTTTTACCATCTTCTCTGGCGGTTTTATAGATGTCATAAAGCCTAAAAATGTCGTGAGTCATCATGACCGCTATCCTGGAACCAATGGTTTCGACAGGCGCATAGCCAATACCTTCTCCTAGCGGGGTTTCCCATTCTAAAATACGCAATAAACCATGACTATCAATAGAGCCGTTTTGCATACGATACGCTGTGAGTTTTGAATTCACACCATAAATTTTTAATGCGGTTTCTGCCGAAATGGAAGCCTTTTGAACTTCCTTAAATCCGAAATCTGCGAAATACTTTTTGGCGTAGTCAGCATTGTCTGTTCCAAGCATAACTTCGTAGAGTCCGCTTATTCCTGTATCTGGTAATTGTTTATTCAATGTTTTAATGTTTTAAAGCTTGTATAAATAGTTTCATTTCTTCTAAGGTGCCTACAGATATTCTAGACCACAGTCCATCATTCTCATAAATTCCACTTCCTTTAATGTTATTTTGTTTTAATAATTCTAAATAATCTTTATTATAGTTGGCCAATGAGAAGTAAATGAAATTTGTATTTGAAGCAATGCATTCAATATTTAATTTTTTTAATTCATGGATGGTATAAGATCTTGCTTCTTCATTTAGAAGTTTAACCTTTTCTTTAAATGCCGTATCTTTTAGAGAGGCTAAAGCCCCAGCTGCCGATACGGTACTAACATCACCGCCATTCCAGGTTAGTAATTGGCCTAGTTTTTTAATGGTTTTTTCATGAGCAATGGCATAACCCACTCTCGCTCCGGCAAGGCCATATATTTTGGAAAATGTTTTTGTCACAATAACATTTTGATTTTCAATAGTGTATCTGGTCACAGATTTAAGGTCTGTAAATTCAAGGTAGGCTTCATCGACCAAAACAAGTGCCATTTTACTGGCCTGTATTATAAAGCGTTGAAGGGCTTCACTATCGCAAACCGTTCCGGTTGGATTATTAGGGTTGCAGATATACATTAGCCTTGTTTCTGGAGATATAGCCTGTAACATGGCATCCAGATTATGTTTTTTATCGGCTGTTAGCGGAACCGAAATCTTTGTTAAACCTAATTTTTGCGCCATAAACCGCCAATAATTAAACGTAGGTTCGGCAGTAATGAAATTTCCTTTTTGCAATGCAGCTAGTCTAACACCTAAATCTAAAATTTCCGTAGATCCGGCAGTTATTAAAATATTCTTTTTCTCAACATTATTTTGATATGCTAATTCCGATGCCAGATTAGTAACAATAGGTCTATCATATCTGTTCATATGGATATACTTGGCCATTTCTGTTCTAGCCATAGGAGAGGGGCCATATGGGTTTTCATTTAATCCGAGTTGAATGGAGGTGTTTTCCAAGTTAACCTTAACTTCAGATTGGGCGCTAGCAAACGAGGTGTATTGGGTAAGCCCAAACCCTGCAATGCCAAACCCTATTTTTTTCAACCAATCTCTCCTATTATCCATGACCTTAATTTTTTATACTTCCAAGATCAACTTTCCAAAATTTTCACCCGTAAATAACATGTTAAGTGCCGAGGCGAAATTTTCTATACCATTAACAGTATGTTCTTTTACATATATTTTATCATCATTAATCCATTGTGCGATTTCTTTGGCTGCGGCAGGCCATTCGTCAATAAAATCGAAGACAATAATGCCATTCATTTTACCTCTGGCAGATACAATTTTCATATAGTTTTTAGGCCCTTTAATATCTGCCATGTTATTATATTGAGATATCGCACCGCAAATAACAACTCTGGCACCTCTGGCTAAATTCATAAGCGCAATGTCTAATGTTTCACCTCCAACATTATCATAAAAAATATGAAGACCATTAGGCGCATAGGTTTTAAGTTTGGCGTCTATGTCTTCGGTTTTATAATTAATGGCATAATCAAAACCACAAGATTCTGTTAAGAATTTACATTTAGCATCACTACCAGCAGATCCGATAACCGTACAGCCTTTAATTTTTGCTATTTGACCAACCGTAGAACCTACAATACCAGCTGCACCCGAGATGTAGACGATATCACCCGCCGTTGGTTCACCTCGTTTTAACAAGCCAAAGTAAGCAGTCATTCCCGGCATGCCTAAAACGCCTAAGTGATGGGATGTTTTGCTTTTTGAAACATTAATTTTTCTAATCCCCCGACCATCGGTTACAACATGTGTTTGAACTCCCAAGAGTCCCTCAACGTAATCTCCAACTTTAAAATCGGGATGCTTGGATTCAATGACTTGACCAGCAGAAAAGGAACGCATTACTGCTCCAATTTCTACACCTTTTATATAAGTTGTGCCTTCATTCATCCAACCTCGCATGGCGGGGTCTAGCGAAATGGCTTCTATTGCAACTAAAAAATGCCCCTCATTTATGGAAGGGATTTTTTCTTCCTTTACCTTAAAATTACTATCTTGAACAGCACCTTTGGGCCTTTCGGTTAGTACTATTTTTGTGTTTACCATCTTACTTTCATTAAAATTATTTCTATCTAGTTTATAAATTTAAGAAAAAATAGTTAATTTTATTAATAATTAAGTATATTAACTAAAAATTTAATATTGAAAACTAGCCATTATATTCTCGTAGACTCCAAAAAATTATATTTTCATATGTTAGGAAATGGTCCGGCATTGGTGCTGTTTCACCCATCACCGCATACATCCGAAATACTTTTACCATTGGCAGAAAAGTTGTGTGATCATTACACAGTTTTTGCTATTGATACCCCTGGGTATGGTAAATCTGAGCATTTGAGTGTCGCCCCCAACACTTTAAAAGACTATACCTCTTTTTTAAATAAGTGCTTTAAAGCAATGGATATAAAAAAGCCCTCAATTTATGGGTCTGCCACTGGTGCTCAATTGGCCATTAGATATGCATTAGAATATCCCGAAGACGTATCAAATTTATTTATAGATAATTCAGCTCATTTCGATGACAATTTTTGTAATTCTATTTTAGAACGGTACTTCCCAGATTTAAATCCGCAAAAAGATGGGAGTCATTTGCCACAAGTTTGGCGAATGGTTAGTCAAATGTTTCAATATTTCCCCTGGTGTTTTACTGAAGAGAAATATGCGTTGCATAGACCGCAGTTGCCGGCTTCAATACTCAATGTTATAGCTATGGACTTTTTAAGAGCAGGGGGGAACTATCACATCGCTTATAGGTTGGCATTTAAGCATGAAAGAGCTAAATATGTTCAAGCTCTAAAAGTGCCAACTACCATTTTTAGATGGAATGGGAGCATTATTAAAGATTATATAGATGATTTATTAGTTTTTGATTTTCCATCTCATATAAAACCATTGTTCATTAATGGTGGACCAGATGAGCGCATGCAAGTACTTACAGATTACATTGCGGGCGAAGCGACTTCACATGAAACATATAAAGTATCAAAAGAGATAGAGCATTTTAAAGCAAGTGCCCCCATTTCATATAATAAAATTGAAGCGTTGCCAGATATTGCATCAGACGGTATGCACTTAATTAAAACCTGGGAATTGTTGATTGCACGTAATCCAAACCTAGATGCTGAAGCTTTACAATCTTGTCTTATAGATTGTTATTCATAAATTAAAACTAAAATCATGAAATATATTGTATTCATAATGATAATAGCTGGTTTTTTCACGGGCTGTAATGGACATGTAAAAGAAAAAGGAAATACCGAAGTAAAAAAGGATATGGTGTTTTCAGGACATTATGATAATTTTCTACAGTATTGGTTAGAACATACAGAAACCAATATGCATCGCGTAGAAACCGAAGAGAAACACAGGCATTTATCCTTCCATATGGAGACAAAAGCTTCTGGCGATGTTACTATAGAATTAAGGGAAGGTAGAAACGGAAAAACAAGTGTTGAACGTATTGTTTTAGCTGAAGCGGATTTAAAAGAACATGTAAAGAAAGATGGAGACACTATTTACATTTCGAATTTGAAACATTTTAAAAACAAAACGCCATATAAATTTATAAAAACCAGAATGTTTTCAGGTTGGATAGAAGTGCCTTTAAAGCAATATGGCGATAGTATTTATAGAAAAAGTAACCTTGAAATTCATGATCAAGGTGGGATGGCAGAAATAGATATTGATGGTACACCATATACAGCAGAATTAACTCAGCTTTTGTTTGGTAAGAAATTAGGAATAATGAAATTGGCAATATATGATATGCCCATGGATAGCGTAGGTATAAATAGCAGGTCTATAAGCTATACATGGTCTAACCCAGAATCAAAACGACTTGGGATTAATCTGCGTAAGGTGGTTTCTGGGTGGACTTTTATTGAACCGGGTTATGTTAATTCTGATAACACAAAATTTGAAAAAAAATAATGGACTTAAAAGTAAATTATTCGGCTAAAGGCTATACTATTATTATAGTAGGCGCAAATAGCGGTATAGGAAAGGCTTTAATAGAACAACTATTGCCCGCTGGAGCTACTGTTTTTGGTATTGACATTCAAGAGGCATCTGAAACTTCGATAACAGATAAAAATCTTTATTTTCAGGCCAATCCAATGGATATTGAAAGCATGGCACAGGTTAAAGCAACTATTGAAAAACAAACGTCTACAATCCATGGATTGGTAAACCTTTCTGGTACTATTAAACAGTTTAAACCTATTTTAGAACAGGATATTAACGATTGGAATGAAACTTATGATATTAGTTTTAAAAGTTGTTTTAATGCGTGTAAAGTCTTTAGCGAACTGTTAACGAATAGGGGGGATGCCGCCATAGTAAATATGGCTTCTGGTTTAGCCTTTATTGGTAAGAAAAATTATGGACCATACACCGCTGGTAAGGCAAGTGTTATTGCATTTAGTAAAACACTTGCAGCAGAATTAGCGCCAAATGTTAGAGTAAACACGGTGGCACCGGGAGCTGTTGATACTAATTTTATTTATAAAAAAGATGGTTCTACGCGTTTTAACATGCAGACGTATTTAGACATGGTACCTCTTAAAAGTCTGGCGAAGCCTAATCAAATAAGCTCGGTAGTTATGTTTTTACTTAGTCATGAAGCGTCCTACTTAACTGGGCAGTGCTTACATGTAAACGGAGGTGCAGGAATGCATTAAAAAGTAACTGAAAGAGAAGGTATTGTCATCCAGAATGTAGCGAAGGATCTCTCAAACGATTTCCGTTATATTATAGATTCTTCGCGGCATTCTGGATGGCATGATAATTTATTTGGCTTCAATAAGCGTAAACCCGGCAGACATGGTTCTTATATTTATACCAATTTGCTTCGCATCAGGATTTGCCCAAACGTAAGCCGGCGCTTTTTCTTTACCGTCTTCGTAGATGGCTAGTTTAAGCACCTCAATTCCTGAGGCATAAATAACTTCAGATAGTTCAACAGAATACTTTGTTTTGGTGCCATCTTTATCATCAATAAGTTGCACTTTTTGTCCTTGATCATGTAGTATGATGTTTTTCATAAAATAGAATTCATCGCTACCAGGTGCTTTTTCAATACCAATCCATCCCTTAAAAAACCGACACTTTTTTAGTTTATGAGGAATGCCTGCTTTATTTCCAAACACATAATTTCCATCGGCATCTTCGGCTTCATCCTGAATCCATATTTCATCTTCGGTAAGTTTTAACGTATCAGTAATGTAAATCTCTTTACCACTTCTTCTAGACGTAAAGTGACAAGCTCTGTCTTTCATATACCCAACAAAATGGTCACCATTTTTTTTCCAGTACACTTCACATCCTGGAGATGCTCTTAAGTCTTTGAAATCAATAGCTTTAAGTAATGACGGATTGTGGTTCGCCATAGCATATGTTTTACCATCTTCTGGAGTTAAAAATGAAAAAATATCTAATTGAATCGCGCCCTCGGTTTTATTAATAGAAAAGTTATAGATACGCTGGCGATAGATGTTTGTAGTATCTCCGTTTTGAAACTGTTTTACGTAAAACACTTGGTCTCCTAGTTTAGGGGCATCCACCTTTTTGAAAATTGAATGTATGCGTTCGTGTCGAATATTTTCATCTACTTGATCTTCGTTTTCCTTCCATGCTTGCTGAAAATTGTCAAATTCACCCTCAAACCATTGCATCATTTCTTCAAGGTCTGCCTGTAGGGTATTGTTTTGAGAATATATCTCATTAAATGACAACGTTAAAAAACAAAATGTCATTAAAATACGTTTAAAAATCATAGTTCAGTTGTTTAATTCAATTAGTTAATTTGATTAATAGTTAATATTATTAACTATTTTGTAAATTTAATAAAATATACTGATAATCAAATGTTTGTTGTCTATTAATTCTTGTTTTATGAAGTAATTATTCTTCTGTAAAGTTGGATGACGCCAATAGCCAATACACACATTACAATGCCGTAAACACCTGCAGTAGCGGCCATTTTGGGTTGGTTTAAAAGAGTTGTAGACATGGCGATGGTCATACCAAGCACATTGTTTTGCATACCGGTTTCAATAGATATTGTTGCCGATTGTTTTATGGATATGCCCAAACTTCGAGATGAAATAAAACCAACGGACAATGTGAGAATATTTAAAAGAATCACCCCGACAAAAGAAGCTTTAAAAAAATACCAACTATTGCCTATTTCTTCTAATTTCATAGTCATTAGAGCAAGCGCAAGCACTATAACTAGAATAGAAATCCATTTTATAGCAGGTTTACTATTACTAGAGAAAACAGGCCATTTATAGTTAATTAGCATACCTAAGATGGTTGGAAGCGCAGTTAACTTAAATATGTTTAAAATGGTTTTTCCAAGAGGCAAATGAATACTTTTAGACGCTTCGCCTAAAATAGCATCTAAAGAAAAATTGATAATTATTGGAATGGTAAAAATGGTAATAATGCTACTAACCGCAGTGAGCGTTATAGAGAGCGCCACATCTCCTTTTGCCAAGAACGAGAACAAATTAGATACAGCACCTCCAGGACAGCAGGCACAAACCATTAACCCCATTGCAATCATGGGAGGCATTGGTACTAATGAAACGATACCGAATGCTATTAGTGGCACCAAAATAATTTGATTCATTAACCCCGTAAAAGTGGCCTTGGGTGTAGCGCTTACCCTTGTGAAATCATTGATTTTCAATGTCATTCCCATACCAAGCATTACCAAAAACAATAAAACTTGTAAAATATTTGGTATATGGGCAGATAGGAATTCAATCATACGTTTCTATTATTGTTGCGCTTTCCAAGCGTTTAAAATATCTGAAGCCGAGGCAGACCAGACATCTGGATGCGCACCCAGTTTTTCGAGCACTTTTTCTAAATATTTTATGCGATGCGGTTGCCCTAACACCCAAGGGTGGATGTTTAAGCTTAATACCCTTCCACCACTGGTTTCGGTGTCTTTTAGCAAAAACTCAAAAGCATCTTCCACTTGATCTGACCAATCTTCAGCCGAATGCAAATTATTTAAAATGATAAAAAAATCTTCTAATTCTGTGGCCAGAGGCATTGCGGTTAAATTACCATTTTTTGTTTTAAATTCATAAGGCATATCATCATTTACCCAATCACTAAAATAAGTAATTCCATTTGCGGCCAAAATATCTGGTGTATTTTCAGATTCGTTTTTAGCAGGACTTATCCATCCTTTTATATCTTGATCTGTTAACCTTCTTAAAGTATCCAATGATTTTTTTACCAGTATTTCCTCTTCTTTAATGTCTTGTCCGCCATAATGTAACGTATCCATATGATAGCCATGGCATAATATTTCATCACCACGTTCTTTAACGGTACCTATTAAATAGGGGTAGCGTTCTGCTAACCTTGTGTTTATCGCAAAAGTCGGGGTGACGTTATATTGATCTAAAGCCTTAAAAAAGCGGTAAGCACCTACACGGTTGCCATAATCCCGCAAACTGTAATGACGTAAATCGGGATAGGGTTTTGTCATACCCCCTGGGACCTTAAACGGTATCCCTTTTTGATTTATTGGGAAAAATTGCAAGCTCACGTTTACCCAAAGTGCTATTTTTTTTCCGTTAGGCCATTTTACCGGTTTTCTATTATGAAGCATGGTCCACTCATAGCGATCATGATCCATACCGTAAGACCGTTCCGGATATTTTAAATAGTCGTTATTAAGCGTTGCCATATTTTTTGTTTTTTGTTTCAATATCGGCTAAGGCCGTATCATAATAGTTGTCCATAAAATACTGTGCTATGTCTTTGCCTGTAGTCACCCAAACATCGGGATGGCCTGTAATGTATTCTAAAGCTTCTTCGTAGGCTTTAATGCGGTGGGCATTACTCACCTGGTAATTATGGGTTGGTATACACATAATGGTACCACTTTCTGAACCTTCGGCATAAAGTCTATCGAAATTATCCATAAGAGCTTTGCCATAAAGCCTAGGTGTCATTTTTTGAACTAAATATGCAATAGTATCATTCATTTCTAAGGAATATGGAATGGACACAAACTTTTTTCCACTCTTTAAGTGAATAGGGGTGGGTTGGTCGTCATGAAACAAATCGCATGAATAGTATCCAGCCTCATCACCAAATAATTCTGTGCCTACTTCGGCAAATGCATCCAACGTGTTTTCAGAATGGGATAGGGCCGGGGCTAAATACCCTGCACATTTTTGACCTGTATGTTTGTAAATAGTTTCTATAGAATCTCTAATCATCTCACGTTCTTGAGCTTCTGTCATACCGTAGGTATATCTTGTGTTGTAAATGCCATGACTAAAGAATTCCCAGTTGCGTTCCTTACACAATTCTATAATTTCAGGGTGATGATCACAAAGTGCCGTTGATAGTGATATAGACCCTCGAATACCATACTTTTCTAATAGTTCCATTTGCCTGATATGCCCAACACGGTTACCCCAGTCTCTACTTGTATATCCGGGTAATGCGGGAGAGGGTTGTGGCCATGGTTTCCTAAATGGATTATTTGGTGGATTTAGCTCGTAAAATTCAATATTTGGTGCCACCCAAAATGCTAGTTTAGCACCATTTGGCCATTGTATTTTTGGTCTGTTTTCATAGGGCCAATACTCATAATATCCTGGATCTTCTTTCATAGGTCTACTTTAAAGTGTTTAACCAAGTGAAAACGTCTTTGACATCTAAAACATCACAGTATTTTAACGATAAATCCGTGAGGTTGGCATAGTGATAGCTTTCATGTTTATCTGCCACACATTCTTCTGGAATAATGGTTCTATAACCTCTGGATAATGAATCTACGCCAGCAGCTCTCACGCATCCAGATGTTGACCCTCCAGTTAAAACAATGGTGTCTACTTGATGCCACACCAATAAAGATTGTAAAGGTGTTTCAAAAAATGGTGATGGCATTTTCTTTTCGTAAAAGACGTCTGAACTTCGGTCTAAAATTAACCTATCATCAAGTTCTGAACGTTCCGATCCAAATTTTATATTCTGCAAACTATCTGGGGTATCAGTTCGTGTACCCCAAACGCCGGCATCTGCTGCGGTATCCATATAGGCAACATTTGTCCATACCACAGGCCAACCTAAGGCTCTAAATTTAGCTGCCAATTCATTTACATAATCTAACTGTTTAGGATCGGTTTCATAGGCTGTTTTAAATAAATCTGTACGCGTGTAAGCTTTTTGGATATCTATATTTACCAGAGCTGCTTTTTTTCCAAAACCAAAACGTTTTCTGGCAGGATTGGCTTTTACTTCTAAATAGATTTCTTTAGCTGTTTTATTGGTTGTTTGCATATCTTATTCTCTAATTTTTACAATCATTTCTATTTCGCAGGCGGCGTTTAGTGGAATGGAACTCATACCAACTGCAGACCTGGCATGTATCCCTCGTTCCCCAAATACTTCGACCATTAAATCTGTAAATCCATTTATTACTTTTGGGTGATCTTTAAAATCAGGTTCGGCATTGACCATGCCTAGTACTTTAATTATTTTTTCTACTTTATTGAGGTCTCCAAGTTCTGCTTTAAGTACAGACAATTGATTAATTGCAGTCAGACGAGCGGCTTTGTATCCTTCTTCAATGGTGAGATCACGACCCAGTTTCCCAACATATTTTTCACCTGTGGGAGAAAAAGGAATATTGCCTGAAAGGTATAAGGTACTCCCGTCTTTAACAGCAAACGAAATTTTAATGCCTTTTGGCATTTTAAGCGTACTAAGTTCTATGCCCAATTCCTCTAAACGGTCTTCTATGTCATAGTTATAAAGTGGCTCTTGTTGCTTTTCTTGTTGAGGTGTGTGCATGCACGACACCAGAAAGAGGGGTATTAAAATGACTAAACCTTTCATAGCATTTAGTTTTCTTTTATTACGGCTTTGTTGTTTCTACTCCATTCACTCCAAGAACCTACATAAAGTTTAGGAATGTCCAGCCCTGCATGGGCTATCGCTAATAGAGAGTGGCAAGCAGTTACACCTGAACCGCAATGAAAAATGATGTTATCTCCTGGGGTGTTCTTAAATATTTGAGTATACTTTTCTTTTAATGCTTCAGGAGATTTGAATGTACCATTATCTTCTAAATTATCTGAAAAAGGAACGTTTACAGTACCAGGTATATGTCCTGCTATTGAATCAATTGGCTCAAATTCTCCGTTATAGCGAGGTGTGGCCCGAACATCTATAACCATATAATCTTTGTCCTGTGAAACGTTTTCTACGTGGTCCATATTAACCCGTGGAAGTAGCCATGTGGTTACAGGGTACAATGGAGCAACTTTAGGCGTTACCTTATCTGAATTTATAGGAAAATGAGCATTTTTAGCTTCCTGAATGCCACCATTTAGAACCTGTACGTTTTCATGACCAATAGCCTTTAACATCCACCATAAACGAGCAGATGCATTGGCCCCTCCTTTATCATCATAAACAACAACATGGCTATCTGGTGTCATGCCGAGATTGGAAATAGTTTGAGCAAAGTCCTCAATTTTCGGTAAGGGATGTCTTCCGCCATGAGCAGGGTCTTCGTGTATTTCTGATAAGTCTTCATTCAAATCAAGGAAAAAAGCGCCATTTAAATGCTGTTTTTCATAATCGGACCGTCCGTTTGGACCCCCACCGGCATTTACAAGAATAACCTGGTTTGAATGCACTAATTCGAAAAGTTCTGATGCATCAATAATATGTTTAAATGTTGTTTTCATAGTATTCTTGCGTACTTTTAAGCTTGTTTCTTGTTGCGCATTGGTTTTGTTGAAAGAAACCAGAACAAATAATGTGTATAAAATTAGTTTGAAATTGGTCATTTTATTCTGTTTTTATAATGCCTTCTGCCGCCATTTTAGCAATAGTGTCATCATCTATATTTAAACTTTTTAGGACCTCTTTAGTATGTTCTCCAATTTTTGGAGGGTCTAAACGCTTTTCTATACGCGTTCCTTTATATTCTAATGGGAATTTTGGTAACTTGGTAGTAATACCATCGTTCATAGTAACTTCCATTAAACTGTTGCCTTCATTTAATTGTTCGTCTTCAAACAAATCTTCTGGTTTACTTATAGGAGCAAATGGAATATGGCCTTTATCACAACGTGCTATGATGTCACTTTTCGTAAAACCTTTAACCCGTTCGTCTAGAGCTGTTAGAAACCAATCACGTTCATCAATTCTTTTATTGTTAGTATCTAATCTGTCATCGTTGGCCCAATCATTCCACTCAAAAACTTCGCATAAACGCTCCCAGTGTTTCTCACTTATGATACCAATAAAAACCTTATCGTTGTCTTTGGTATCAAATACTTTATAAATAGACCAGGCGCTAACGCGAGAAGGCATAGGAGGAATTTGATAATCTATTTGGGAAGAATATGCCATATGTTGCCCCATTAAAAAGGCACATGTTTCAAATAAAGCAGATTTTACAAATCCTCCTTCGCCCGTTTTTTCTCGCTCTAAAAGCGCTATTAATATACCTATGTATCCAAACATACCACCTGTAATATCTATTACAGAGGTTCCTGCACGCAAGGGGTCGCCTTCGCGCCCTGTCATATAAGCCAGGCCACCCATCATCTGTACCACTTCATCCATGGCGTGACGTTTTTCATAGGGGCCGCTTAAAAACCCTTTTAAAGAGCAGTATATAAGGCTGTTGTTATATGATTTTAGTTTTTCATACCCCAAGCCCAATCTATCCATTGTTCCTGGTCCAAAATTTTCTACAACAACATCATAGTCTTTTACCAGTTTATAGATAAGTTCTAAGCCTTCCTTGGATTTTAGGTTAACGGCCAGACTTTTTTTATTTCGATTATAAAACCAAAAATAGCCAGTACCAAAACCTTTTAAACGTCTGGTGCTATCTCCATTAATAGGCTCAATATGTAGTACTTCTGCGCCCATATCGGCCAACATCAAACCTGCGCACGGTCCCATAACAGCGTGAGTGAATTCTAATACTTTTATATCTTTTAATGGTGCGTTATTCATTTACTTTTTATTTACAGATTTATAAAATGAATTTGGAGCATCTTCGATTTGAGTATTTAATGTGGAATTCCATCTATTCAAAAACCCAAACATTGAAATAACTCCCACAATTTCAACGATCCCCTCATCATCAAAATATGTTTTTAAGATGTCAAAATCTTCATCTTGAGCACCATTAGGAATCATACTTGCCTTTAACGCTAAATTCAATGCAGCTTTTTCTGCTTCAGAAAACAACGATGAGGTTTTAAACTCCCATAGTTGTTCTAGTTTTTCTTTTGACACCCCTTGTTTACCCGCACCATACATAGTATGGGCGCTGCAATACAAACAACCACTGGCGGCACTGGATATGTAACCAATCATTCGTTTTAATCCGGAGTCTATTTTTCCTTCTGCGTATATGGCTTTTGCTAACTCGAAAAAGGTAGTGAGCATGTCTGGTTTATGCGCCATAATAAGGCCGTCATTAGGTAAAAACCCCATAAATGACTCAGCATTTTTGAATAACTGACTAAGATCGTCTTGTTCTATATGTGTTTTAGGTGCAACTCTACTCATAATTTATAGTGAATAATTTCCATGTTTGATTAAATAATTAACGAGCCCGCCTTCATTTAAAATATCTATCATAATATCGGGAAGTTTAGTTGCTTCATAGGTTTTTCCAGTACTTAGATCTTTAACAATACCGGTTTTTAAATTAACATCCAATTCGGCATCTTTTTGAATATTATGATCTGCAATTTCTAATACGGGAATGCCAATGTTTATGGCATTTCTAAAAAAGATTCGTGCAAAGTCTCTAGCTATTATAACCGAAATACCAGCTTGTTTTAATGCCAATGGAGCTTGCTCTCTGGAAGAGCCGCAACCAAAATTTATACCTGCAACCAAAATATCACCGGGTTGTACAATTTTATTGAAATTAGGATCTAAATCCTCTAAAACATGATTTGCCAATGTAGATAAATCCAATGTTTTAGTATATTTTCCCGGAATGATACGGTCTGTATCTATATGATCACCGTAAACGTGTGCTTTCGCCTTAATATTTGTTTGTACTCCACTCATTTTAGACCATGTATTTTTTAGGGTTAGTAATGTGTCCATCGAGAGCAGATGCCGCTACTGTTGATGGTGCTCCTAAATAGATATTTGAATTGGGATTTCCCATACGACCTCTAAAGTTTCTATTAGCGGCAGAAATCACAACTTCACCATCGGCTGGAACGCCTTGATGTGTTCCAACACAAGGACCACAACCAGAGGTGATTAAAGATGCTCCGGCTTCAATTAAAGTATTCATTGTGCCATTATTCATAGCATCTAATAATACACGTTGTGATGCGGGAGCAATAATCATGCGCACATCAGGGTGTATTTTTTTCCCTTTAAGAATCTTGGCAGCTATATCTAAATCTTCTAAACGGCCGTTACAACAAGTACCTATAAAAGCATAATTTATTTTGGTACCCTCATAATTTGAAATGTTGTGAACATTATCGGGAGATTCTGGTGCACTAACCTGAGGTTCTAGGCCAGAAACATCAAAATTAAAGGTCTTAATATATGTGGCATCTTCATCCGGGGCAATGGGATCGAAATCATAATCCAATTGTAACCCTTTGGGATGTACAATACCGGTTTTTGCCCCCATTTCAGAAGACATGTTTGCTATAGTCATTCTACTGGCCAGGCTTAGGCCTTCAAAAGCTTCTCCACAAAATTCAATGGCTTGGTAAGTGGCTCCGGAAACGGTTACTTTACCTACCAGGAATAAGATAAGATCTTTTGCGGTAACGCCATCTTGCAAGGTGCCGGTACAGTTAATTTTTATAGTTTGTGGTACTTTTAGCCAAATTTTTCCGGTCATCATGGTAGCGGCTAAATCTGTTGAGCCAACACCACAAGCAAATGCATTTAAAGCCCCATAGGTAGGCGTATGAGAATCGGCTCCAATAAAAATATCGCCTGGTTTTACATATTGATTTTCCACCATAACCTGATGGCAAATACCTTCGCCTATTTCAAACAAGCGCATGCCCTGCTCTTTAGCAAAATCGCGCATCATTTTATGCAAATTTGCAATACGCTCGTTAGGTGAGGGCGCAGCGTGATCTATTATAAAAGCACATCTATTGGGATTAAATACGTTTTTACCTCCCATGTCTTGAAATGCTTTAATAGTTAATGGCGCTGTGGTATCACTAGCCATTGCAGCATCCACTTTACTCACAACCAATTCACCAGCATATACTTTACGGCCTACATGGTTTGAAATTATTTTTTCTGATATTGTTTGTCCCATTATATCATTTTAATGTCTTGATTATCTATTAATTGGTACAACTGTCCTGGGAGTTTATAGCCCAGAGTTGCTTCCATGTCTTTACTAATGGTTGCTATTTTACTTATGTCTAACCCCGTTTCATATCCCACTTGTTGAGCAAAATGAGCAGTGTCTTCTGTAGCAATATTGCCTGTGGCACTCTTTATAAAAGGGCAACCCCCTAAACCTCCAAATGCGGTGTCAAAAATTTGAACGCCCGCCTGTAGGGCAGCATAAAAATTAGCATAGCCTTTATTTTCGGTATTATGTAAGTGCAAGATCACGGGAATAGGGCCTGCTTTTTCAACAACTTTAGACATGAGTTCTCCTAGTGCTTTGGGGTTTCCCATTCCTGTAGAATCGGCTAAAGCTAATTCATCTATACCAGCATCTAAATGATGATCCACCATATCTAAAACATGATGTGCGTCTATTTTGCCTTCATATCTGCAACCAAAAGCGCATTGAATACCACCTCTAACGGTAATATCATTATCTTTTGAAAGTTTTACCATATCTTTAAAAGAACTCTTCGCTTCGTTTAAGGTGAGTCCTGCATTTTTCTGACTGTGGGTAGAACTTGCCGAAATAGAACAAGCCAGATGATTTAAATCTGCCTCTACAGCTCGTTCAACCCCCTTTAGATTAAGAACTAAACCACTATAAATCACACCGTCTTTCTTTTCTACACGTTTGCAGAGCGCTTCGGCATCTGCCATTTGTGGTACTAATTTAGGATGTACAAAAGAGGCAATTTGTAACCGTGTTACTCCAGCATCTACCAAACGATCTATGTATGCCAGTTTTTTTTCTGTCGAAATAACCTGTGGCAAAGTTTGAAAACCATCTCTTAAACCTTGTTCTTCAAGAATTACTCTCATAAAAATTATATTCTTTTAAAATCTTTTTTTAAATTGATAATCAGGGGTGTAATACTAATTATAGACCTGATTTTTGTAATTAAAATATAAAAGTACAAAAAAATAAGTTAATATTATTAATAATTAACATAGTTAACTAATTTTTTTATAACTTTGGAAATAGTTATATTAATTAAATAAGACTAAACCTTATGAAAATTAGAAACCCCAGAACAGGGATATATGATTATAATTTATTGGTTGACTCAAATGATGTTATAGCAGCAAAATCTACCGAAATTAGAAACGCTCAAAAAGCTTGGAATGAAAATGGTGTAGAAAAACGGGTTGCTGTTGTGCAAAAGTGGTTAGAGAGTTTAAAGAAATATCAAAATGAAATAGCAGAACAATTAAGTGTTGATACGGCTCGAAAAAGTATTTCATCTGTTGAGGTTACAGGTGTTTTAGGGCTATTACAAGCATGGTGTTATAGAGCGCCTCAATTATTAGCTCCAGCAAATGAACGGCCATCAATGTCTGCCAATACCGTAATGGTGCAACAACAATGGATTCCTTATGACGTGATAGGTGTTATAAGTCCGTGGAATTTCCCTTTATTATTAGCATTAATAGACACAGTGCCTGCATTGTTAGCTGGTTGTGGGGTGTTATTAAAACCTAGTGAAGTCACACCGCGTTTTATGGATGGCCTTGAAAAAAGCATTAATGAGGTACCTGAATTAAACAAAGTTTTAAAGTTGGTACGTGGTGGAGCAGAAGCAGGAAAGGCAGTAGTACAAAATGCCGATGCTATTTGCTTTACAGGTAGTGTGCCTACAGGTAAAAAAATAGGTGCTGTTTGTGCGGAGCGTTTTATTCCTGCGTTTTTAGAATTAGGGGGTAAAGATCCTGCTGTTGTTTTGGCTGATGCCGATTTAGAAGTGGCTACAGATGCGGTTTTGAGAAGTTGTGTTGGAGCTACAGGACAAGCATGTCAATCTTTAGAGCGTATTTATGTAGATCAAACTATTTATGATGATTTTGTGCATTTAATTACTGATAAAGCTGAAAAAGTAACCTTAACCACCGATCCTGAAAACGGACAAATGGGGCCCTTGATTTTTCAAGCGCAAGCCATAAAAATACAAGAACAAATTGATGATGCAGTTTCTAAAGGAGCCCAAATTTTAGCAGGAGGTAAGGTTGAAACTATTGATGGTGGGTTGTGGTGCAGACCAACGGTTTTAATACATGTAGATCATCGTATGAAAGTAATGACTGAAGAGACTTTTGGGCCAATAATACCAATCATGGCTTTTTCTACAGAAGATGAAGCGCTAGAGCTAGCTAATGATAGTATTTATGGATTATCATCGTCTGTGTTTTCAGCCAACAAGGAAAAAGCTATTGAAATAGCATCTAAAATGGAAGTTGGAGCCGTAAGTATAAATGATGGGAGTTTAACCAATAAAGTTTTTGATGCCGAAAAAAATTCCTTTAAAGAATCTGGAATTAATGGCTCTAGAATGGGAGATGCAGGTTTTTTAAGGTTCTTTAGAAAGAAAGCCATGTTAATACAAACAGCAAAACCAGAAACCATGGCGAATTTTGAGGAAAAACAGTAGTATTTTTAAAGTTTCACTACTACTTTTCCACAACTCTTTCCAGCTAGTAAATATTCTGAAGCATCAATAATAGACGCAATACCGTTAAATTTTACAGGGTCTACTTTTACTTTAAGTAGACCTTTTTGATATTGATTAAATAAAAAATCTCTGGCCTCAGGGTGTTGATCCTTGTATAAGTGATTCATAAAACAACGCACAGAAGCACCTTTCCAATAGATACTTTCATAAACTCGTGGAGCAGTGATTTCTTGAAATTTGCCTTCATTAATTTCGGTAGCTAAACCGCTAACAACCAATCGTCCTAAAGGCGCCAGATTGTTTAAAAAAGCATCAAACATATGCCTTCCAACAGAATCAAATCCTACATTAATTTTAGAGGCATAATGATCATTTAAATAGGCTTCAATGTTTTGTTTTTTATGATTTAATATAACATCGCAGGCGTTAAGACTTTTTAGTAAAGCTTCCTTTTGAGAGGATCCGCAAATACCAACAACATGACAGCCTTTTTGCTTAGCCAATTGCACAAGGATATGTCCTAAACCGCCAGCAGCGGCAGACACAACTATGGTTTCACCAGGTTTTAGTTCTGCTACATTTTTTATGGCTAAATATGCGGATACCCCAGTAGGGTTTAGTGTGAGGTATTCTGGAGTGGCTTCAGGAATTTCAATATATTCTGCCTCCGTAATGACTTGATATTCTTGATAAGCGGTGCCTACTTTTACGGTTGAAACAGTATGACCTACTTTCACTTTTTTTATATTTCTACCAACCTCTATAACTTCTCCAACGGCTTCTACACCATATACATAAGGAAAGGTAATATTGATGTAAGGCACATGACCTCTGTATAATTCTCGGTCGTATAGCGCATTTATACCAACGTACTTGTTTTTAACTAATATTTCGTTAGCATGTATTTTAGGTATAGGGTTTGAAATTAAACGTGTTGCATTTCTAATATCATTAGAAAATGATGAGATGACCAGTTGATTATTCATGGTTATAGGTGTATTGGTTCTGCTATTTTAACGAGTTGCTTTCCTTTATTTTTTCGTTCAAAAAGACGATTTAATGCATTTGGCATTTGTTCTAAACCTTCTAATACGTCTTCTTGGTAGGATAATTTGCCTTCTAAAATCCATTGTGTCATATCTTCTTCGGCCTTAGGAAATTGGTCTTCAAAATCATAAATAAAAAACCCTTGCATTTTAGACCGTGTTGCTCCTATTCTATGCCAGTTTTTTAATGCATATTCTGGAGAGCTTTGTAAGGTTTTTTCATATTGTGAAATTCTTCCGCAGATCACTACTCTGGAATAGCGTTGTAATTTACTCAAGGCGATATCAAGAATTTCACCGCCAACATTATCAAAAAATATGTTGATGCCCTTAGGAAAGAAATGATCTATACGTTCACTAACATTTTCTTTTTTGTAGTTAATGGCGCCATAGTAGCCCAGTTTTTCGGTTAGGAGTTTACATTTTTCATCGGTGCTGGCTAAACCAACGGCCTTGGCATTCTTAATTTTTGCCAGATTTCCTATACTTGAACCGACACCCCCAGTGGCTGCCGAGACCAAAACGTTGTCCTTGGCTTTTAATTCACCAACATGATAGAGTCCAAAATAGGATGTAAAACCGGTCATACCTAAAACACCCAAAGCCGTAGAATAGGGGACTTTGTTTTGTTTTATTTTATACATCATATGATAGGGGGTGCCATCACAAATTTTATATTCTTGCCAGCCGCATTTACCCTGAACGACATCGCCAACCTTGAAATTTGAATTTTTACTTTCAATAACCTGTCCAACACCACGTCCCCGCATGGTTTCTCCCAATTCTAAAGGGGCTTCAATGCCTGCGCCATCTATCATATAAAACTTCATTACTGGTGCAACAGACAGGTATAAAATTTTAATAAGAAACTCTTCATTTTTTAAAGGGGGAAGCTCTACCTCGTCCATTTTAAAATTGGAGTTTTTTATTAACAAACCTGTTGGGCGTTCGGCTAGCACTAAGCGTTTATTTTTCATAACAGATTATTTTTTTGTAAGTATAAAAAGGCTGTCGGGTAATGTTTCATTTACCTCAAAATCATCCCAGAAAATCTCATTAGTCAGCTTGTTGTTGTAAAAAAGAGATACTTTACCAGACTGCAACCAGCTGTATTTTTCTTTTTTGAAAAAATCTGAATATATCCGATGATGCCATCCCTTGGGAGTTTGAAAGGCTACTTTTAAAATTTTATAGTCTTCTTTTGCAATACCAAAAAACGTTTCTCCTTTATTGGGATCAATAACTTTTATGTGGTGCACGGGTTTATTAGAAATCGTGTCGTCTGGCATTAATTCTAGTTGATATCCCTGGTCTAATGCATGTCTAATAACACCAAAACCAAAATTAGATGCCCAATTTTTATCTGCGCTGGATTGTTCTTGTTTACCCGTTAAATCATAAGTGTTTTTACCATCAAACGTTATTATAAATGCGGGGTTACCGTTTTTAAAAGATTCAATTCTAACTTTACCGTTAGCAGTATGGGCATTCTCTTTAGTGTTTTCAAAAACCCGCCACATATTGTGCTTTTCATGTATAACGGGACCGTCATAGTAGAAAACACCGTGCCCTTTTAATGTTAAACTATGAGGCCTACGCCAAAATGCTCCACCTGCTTTTTCATGGGCTTTCTTTATGATATATTTTGCCGAAATCGCTTTATTTTCCTTCTCCCTTTTCTTCTTAGGACTAGCACAATTGCACAAGAAAATAAGAGAAGTTAGGCATGCTAAAGTTGTTTTCATGTTTGTAGTGTTTAGTTATCGCAATCTTTTTCTTTTAAATTTATGGTAGGTCCCTTGTCGTTTACTCCAAAAACCAGGTTACCATTTTTATCTACAGCCGTATCGTCCAATAAAAGCGCATCTTTTCTTAATATTAAAGTTTCATTTAAATATACCTGAGTGTTGAATTTTTTAGAAAAATAACTACAGGCATTAGGTTTAAGATAACCTTCAAATTGGTTATTTTTCTTTTTCCAAAACACATCGCAACCAGGTTTTAAAAAGAAATCATCTTTACTTAGAGTTTTTAAAATTAAAGGTTCAAGGTGTAGGCCAATGAGTTTATCGGGGTTTTTAGGCGTGTAAATCGTTAATCTTATGGCTTGTTCTTCTTCATCTATGGTGAATGCATAAATACGCTGTCTGTAAATATCATTTAAATTGTAGTGTTGCGATTGTTGTGCATATAAAAGTCTGCCAGGAATAAAATCAATCTTAACTGGTAAGAAGATATGATGTGTTTGCCTGTGACGTCTTTCTTGCGGAAGATCATTAACAGCTTCTTTGTACACCTGCTGGTGATTATCGTATTCGCCGGGAAACCATTCCAGTAGTTCTATAAGATCTTTTTCAAGTGATGCATATGTTGCCTTTTTTTCTTCTTGCGCGTTTACTTTTATGCCAGCTAAAATTATGAATATTAGAGCATACAGTAATAAGAAGGTTTGCCTTATATTTTTCTTCATGTTTTTATCAATTTAATTTTAGGTATTAATACCATGACAATGCTGGCTGAAACAATATGCAAAAGCGCTACAATAATGAAAACAGGAGCATAGGAGATCTCATCGACCAACCAGCCTATAAAAGGAGTGAATAGCATAGCACCAAAACTTCCGGCAGAACCGGATATCCCCCAAACAGAAGCGGCATCTTTTTTAGAAAATAAATCTATGGGCAAGGTAAATAATGCAGATTGTTTAAACTGAGTAGCAAAAAGGGCAAAACTAATTAAGCCTATGGCCCAGTATGGAGATGTGGTGTTAAGGCAGCCTAAAACAGGAAGTACGAGTATGGCTCCAATCCAAATAATCCATTTTCTGGATGCATTTATGGATAATCCTTTTTTTATAAGTTTGGTTCCAGACCAACCTCCCATAAAACTCCCAATGTCTGAAAGTACAAAAGGAATCCAGGCAAATAGACCAATTTCAACCAAGCTAAATCCTTTTTCATCGGTCAGATAGGAGGGAAGCCAGAATACAAAAAAGTAAAAAACGCCATCTGAAACGAATCGAGATAATGCCACACCCCAAACTTCTTTATGTTTAAAATAATGAAGCCATGGTGTTTTGGGGTGTTGCATTCCACCATTGCTTTCTTTTGAAATAAGGTTTAATTCTTCTTTAGATATTTTAGGATGCTTTTTGGGGACATGATATATTTTTTGCCACAAAATCAACCATAAAAAGCCTATAGCACCCGTTATAACAAAAGCCATTTTCCATCCAAAAGATAGGATTAACCAGGCCATGAGTGGTGGTGCTATTATGGCGCCCATCCCAGGCCCCATGTTTAATATTCCAACGGCTTTACTACGTTCACTTTTAGGAAACCATTCTGAAATTACTTTCATAGCGGTAGGATAGTTTGCGGCTTCTCCAATCCCCAATAAAAACCTAAAAAGGCCTAAACTAGTAAACCCTCGACTAAAGGCATGCAGCATATTTGCCACAGACCACCAAATTACAGCGATGCTAAAACTCTTTTTAGTGCCAATTCTATCAATAATAGGGCCTGAAACGAGTTGCATAATGGCATAAGCCAATAAAAAGAGACTTACAATCCAGCCATATTGCTCATTAGAAAGCTGAAGATCTTTTTTAATTATAGGGGCTGCCACAGACAATGCCTGACGATCAATGTAATTAACAGTCGTCGCCAAAAAAATCGTACCTACAATGTACCACCTTAAATTAGTTTTAGTCGCCATGTGTTTATTAATAGGTATTTGTTTAAGACTAAACCTGTAAGCAAAAGCCAATTTGTATAGTCATTATACAAAAAAGAATGGCCTATAATAGTACCATTCTTTTAAGGCTAAAAATCAGTTAGTTATTAGTTAGAGTGTTATTTAACTTATTTCTGTGTACTTACTTTTTTAAAATAGGTCCAACTAGTTTCATTTGGTGATGAATACGTTGTTGGAGCGTGTCTATATTCTGGGTTTTTGGCCAAAACGTATTCTGTTAATACTTTTGGCATGTTATTATAATTGGGTTCCATGAGTTTGTATCCTGCTCCCTGGTAAACCATATTCCCCGGTCGTTGTGCCATTTTCATCCAAGGTAACCATGGCCCTAAACGCGTCCAGGAAATGGTACATGGAATACTAACCTGATTGGGATCATTCATCGCTTTTTCAGAGAAAAAAAACTGAAATAATTCTGCTGCTTCATAGTCATCAGACTGTGAGTTTTCTGGAAAATCTTTAATAGGTAAAGGCGAAGGGTACTTCAAAAAGATATCGGCATTCATACAAATTTGGTCATCTCCAAATTTTTGATGCGGTATGCCCCATTTACCGTACTTACTTTCCAGTGCTGCTTTTTGATTTACTGGAGAATTCCAAACATGAACGACATCGACTGTTTCACCTGTATAAGGGTTGTCATATGTTTCCAATACTTCACCTGTTTTTAAATCTGTATACAACAGGACTTCATTGGTTAATAAGGTATATTTGTTTTCATCAGTTTTAATATATTTACCAATATTATACATTTCAAAGCCCATTAGGGGTTTGTCTCTTTCTCCATCAACAAAACCATAAATTTTACCGTTGGCGTAGAAAATAACTTCTTCGCCATCTTTTAGAGACCCTCTCACTTTTATAAAAGCGGTCATATTATCTACCGGTTTATCTAAATCCAGATTTAGGGATTTAGGTGTTTGAGCTAATTCAGTTGAATTATGTTCTGCGCGTTCTTTACAAGAAAAGGTTAGAGATATTATTAGAAGTAAAAAGATTGATGAAAATGTCTTCATGAGTTTTGTTTTAGGGATTTATGTAATTAAGTTTAATAAAGTTCTAGTCAAAAGAGCATAAAAGTTTAGGCTGTATTGTTTATTTGGAGATCAATGCAGCTTTTAAGAAGATAATAGCAGAAGAATAGAGATTCTCCTGCTATTATCAAGTCAAAACACTTAACGATTGACTTTTGAATATATCATCTATGGTGTTTAGAAACTATATCCTACAGTAAATAATACTCTTTTTGGGTTTTGGAATGTTGACCAGGCTAAACGTCCAGTTGGATCTGGATTGTTTTGTCTTTCCAATAATACACTATCATCACCACTAGATACGAATAAATCTTGTGGGCTCTCACCATCAAAAATATTTTTAACTCTCAAGCTTAATTTTAGTTCATTATCATCCATAGGGAAAGTAATGTAAGCTCCAAAATTATAGATTGAAAGGTCTGGTTTGTCATAAAGATTGAAAATATCTGCATAAGCACCAGTATAGGTGAAACCACCAAAATCTACACCCCATCTATCAGCTCTATAACCAATATTAAAGTTGTAAATATTTTTTGGAGTTTCTTGAACTTGAAGTCCTCCAACGTCAATGGCAGTTCCATTTTCTACAGCTGTTAAACCAAACAAATTATTCAAGTCTGCATTAACGTCACCAGAACTATTTGTACTTAAAGGAACAATAAAGTCTACATATTCAGAGTTTTGGCGTGTATAACTAGCTCTTACTAAAAGTCCTCTTATTGCTTTAGGCTCATATGATAAAGCTATTTCTGTACCTATAATTTTGTTTGATCCTGCTGGTCTTAAAAGAAATTCTGCAAGGTCGGCATCAAATATACTAGCTACTCTATTGTTGATTCTTGTACTAAAAAATGTAGCATCAACGGTTAAATCACCAAGGCCTGCTCTGTAACCAATTTCAAAATTATTAATGACTTCATTTTCTTCTGGAGCTTCTTGATTTACATTAGTAACTGAAGGTAAAGAGAAAGCTCTTAAGAAATTAGCATAAATGGCTGAAGATTCTCCTAATAAATAATTAGCACCTACAGAACCAGATAAGTCATTAAATTTAACTTCATTTTCAACAATTGTAGCAGGGTCATAATCTATGTTTCTAGTACGTATTTCGTCTGGATTGTTTGAAAAAGTTCCTGTTAACCAATCATAGCGTAATGCTAAATTTATACTTAACTTTTCATTAATTACCATTTCGTCTCCAAAGAAGAGCGCTGTACTTGTTTCTTTTCTATTAGATGTTGTACCAGAAATAGAAAAAGTATTTGATAACGGAGATGGTGGACCAAAAAAGCCTCCAAAGAAACTTGGTCTTGGACTAACACTAGATCTATATAAGTAATTTAAACCTAATCGATCACGATCTGAATCTCCAAAATAGAAACCAAAACTAATATTATGATCGACGTTGTCTCCATCAATAAATTTAGATAATCTGGTTTCAGAAATAATATCTCTTACTTGACCTTTTGCACCAGATTGAAATCTTAATATATTACTTTCTGCTGTAAAAAATCCAGTTAAACCTATTTCATTAATATCATCAAAGTTAAGGTCTTGATATTTAAATTTTTGATTGAATGACCAACCACTTCCCAGGTCAAATGTAGCATCAATACCTATATGTCCTCCTGAAACTTCCTCTCTGTTATCTGCTGGATTATTAAGAATTCTATTGCCATTAACGTCCAGTACTGGTTGACCACCAGCTGCCGCAAAAGCACTAGGGTTGTCTAGAGCGCTTGGGTCGTTATAAAAAGTGTTATAGGTACTCCAACCTTCGGCAATTTTATTAGTTGAAAGATCGTAGACGGCATCGGTTACGTTCTGAAATTGGTTATTTAAATAACCACCATAAAAACGAATTTTAGTATTATCTGAAATTAACCAATCGAAATTAGCTCGTATTTGTGCTCCTACATCTTTATTGGCCTGTTCTTTTCTACCGGAATCGTTAATAACATAACCACCTATATTGTAACGTAATTTATCATTTACAGGACCATTAAAATTAATATCGGCTCTATAATCAACGTCCCCATCATATTGGTGTCCTTCACCAGATACATTGTTATATTTTGTAAAGGAAATTTCACCTCCATGCTCTTCGCCACCTGTACGAGAGATAATATTTACAGCACCTGCTGCGGCTGCTCTACCAAATAATGTTGCAGCGGCACCTCTTACAACCTCAATACGTTCTACATTTGGATCGATACCGTAAAATTCCTGAGTACCTGCAGATAAGTTTGACGTGTTAGATGCAGGTAAACCATCTATTAAAGTGGTCGTATAAACGTTTCCTCCGGGGAAACCTCTAATCCGGAACGTTCCTTTTCTACCTGAAGAATTATCTACGGTAATCCCTGGTGTATTCTCGATAGCTTCAGTAAAAGATTCTGGTTTTATAAGATTCATTTCAGCAGGACTAATGCTATTGATAGCAGTAGTTGCCTGTAGTTTTCTTACAGGTTTTCTTGAAGATGAGATTATAACTTGATCCAGTTCTCCAACACTAGGTTCCATAATAACATTAACAGTTTTTCCGGAAACGGTTATTCGTTGTGTAATGTATCCTATATAAGAAAAGGATAGCACATCTCCGGAAGAGGCATTAATACTAAATTTTCCATCGAAATCGGTTACTGCTCCGTTATTGGTTCCTTTTACAATAATATTTGCTCCAGCGATTGGAGTGTTGGAATCATCAGTTACTTTTCCTGTAACGGTTTGAGCAAAAGCTCCCGTTAGACTGAAAAATAAACCGATTAAGCAGACAAAATTTAAGATTTTTTTCATTTTTTTAAGTTTTAGTCTCTGATTTACAGTGTTTGTTAATTAGTTTTAAGTTGTTTGTTATCAATACATTATAGGTTAATTCTTGATTTCTGAGGGGAAGAATATTTTTTAAATATAATGATTAATAATGTTAATTGTTAACTAAATTAACTATTTTTTTTCAAAAAAGCAATATTAATATAATTTTTGACCGAAAAAAATGATCATTAGGCTATTAAAGTAGTAAATTCCTACAAGTTTATAGTTGTATTTTCGTTTTTTTAGATTAATTTTTTTTATTAATCTGTTATAGGTTAATTGTTTGAGTTTTTAACAAAGTGTTGAGACGGATCGTATTTGGGGTTAACAAAAAAAAGAGGCCTAAAAAGATGTAAACTTTTTAGACCTTTCCAAACAAAAGTAGAAAACAAAGGAAACTACTTACTCGTTTCGTTTTTTAAATACTTAATTAAAGCATCCTGTTGTTCTTTTTTGGTTATACCAATAAAGGCCATGGTTGTTCCTGGAACATACTCTGATGGTTTTTCTAACCAGTTGCGTATATGGTTTTCATCCCAGACTATATTTGACGTTTTAAGGGCATTAGAGTAAATAAACCCTTTATAGGTACCGGCCTTTCTTCCAAAAACACCATGCAAGTTTGGACCAACTTTGTTAGGCTCTCCTTTTTTTAGATTATGGCAGGCTGCACATTGTATAAATAGTTTAGCTCCTATGGAACGTTTTTTTACAGGTTCTTTTTCTTTTTTCTCTTTATCAGGTTGAACAATGTCTTCATAAATAGAGGTTTCCTTTTTCTCAGTTTTGTTTGCACATGACAGTATAAAGAACATTAATAGTATACATATACCAGTAAAGTTTATGTGTTTTGTGTTAAGTAGTTCTTTCATTTTATAAAGTTTACCTCGTTTATTTGGTTTTATTACAAACACAGGATGCCCATCCCATTTGAAATCCTGTTTTTTGGGGACTTGGTTCAGACAATATGATGGCCTTTGAGGCTAACTGCCCTTTTTCTTTAAATCTCAACATGAAAAAGTCTGATCCTTCCTTATAAAAAGGATATTGTTTTTCTCGCAATTGAATACCATAGGTTTTACCGTCAATAGGATTGTCAAACCATTTTATCCCCCCTTGATTATGAATACGAATATTGTTAAACCTTTTATCTTTTTCGGTTGGCATGTAATAAGCTTTTTCATGAAAGGCTACATTACAATTGTAATAGGTAACTTTTCTCATTTTGTGAGGAATGTTGTTAGGGTGTCCTTTATAAAAAGAATCGTCTTTAGTCAAAAATGTTCTATCTACCCGCCAGTATTGATTTTCAGAGATAATCATATCATGAACAGAATATCTTTTTAATTCATCTTTACCAAATTGACAAGCTTTAGCTTTCATGCTGCCATGATATTGTTCTCCCATTCTTTTGAAAAAGACATTACAACCATCTAGCCCAAATAGGTTCTCTTTGTTAAATCCGTTAAATATTTCGGGGTTTTTATAAGCGCCTAAGTATTTTTTAGAATCTCTTAAAAAATAGAGTTCCATTTCAATAGTTTCCTCGGGAGCATTACTTTTAAAAGAAACGATTCTTTGGCGACCAACATTTGCGGGGTCATCATTAGTATATTCTTCTATATAAAACACATATTCACCAATATCTTTTGCATCAATACGGATGTGGATGGTATGAATACGTTCATGTTTTTCTTGTTCTTTCCCAGTCCAACTTCCTCGATTTTCAAACCATAGTTGTGAATCATTATCGAAAGCACCTTCAAACCAGTTGGCTAATAAAACAAGATCTCTGGCATTGGGATCATTTTTTTGAGCAAACAATGTTGTTGAAACCAATGAACCGCTCAAAATTAAAAAAAGATAAAATGTTGTTTTTTTAGAGTGTAACATAATTTATCATTTCTATGATTCCATAATAATTTCAAGAGCAGCTCTTTCACCTGATTCAAAAGCACCCTCCATACCTCGTTCCATAATTGCCGTGTGTTCCCCACAAAAATGAATGTTTCCATGTCTTGGGCGCATGTGGTTTCCAAATTTTGTAACCTGTCCTGGTTGCCAGTATACCCAATCTCCTGCGCCATGAATATCACGTTCGCAAGATTGAATTAAAATGGGTTTTAATGTACCCTTCATAGAAGGACGTAATTGAGCCAGTTTTATTTGACAATATGTAAAAACCTGTTCATCGGTCATTAATCTAAATTTTAAAGATTCCGGACCATTAATAAAAACCACTAATGCATCGGGGTCAACTTTATTTCTTTTGGTTCTTACTGCTATTCTTTCCAATTCTCCATCCGTCCACATATTTGGCGCCAGGCCATCTTTTTCCCAGTAAGGCTCCATAACCTGAAAGTGTACCTGAATAGATAAACCATAGCCAATATGGTCTATGGCTTCAGCAGAAACTCCTTTAATCAGAGGTTCAAAGGTTACATTTTTTAAAACAGAGATAGGGATGCTACAAATGACATGGTCTGCTTTATAAGCTGTGCCATCTGTACAACTTATTTCTGTTACATTATTTTTTTCTCTAAAAGCAACTACTGTTTTGTTTAAGAGCACGTCGTTATTTAAGCTTTCTGCCATTGCTTTGGGTAAAAGAGAATTACCTCCCTTTATCATTTTCCAACCCGTACCATCAGGAAATTTCAACTTAGAGTTAAAATCCATTACATGGTACCTTCTTAATTCGTTTAAAGCAGAAGTTCTATGCATGCCTCCAGAATGGATAGTGACATTCATTAGTCTTATGGTTTCTTCATTGACACCTTGCGATCTCAAATATTCATCGTGAGGGATATCATATTTTTGATACTCTGGTTTTAACCAGGCATCCAAGGGTTGATCTTTAAGCGGGTTGTTATGATTAGAAATGGTACTTAAGTATCGACTAGGCAATAAATCTCTAAATTCTCCTGTTTGTGGGTTTAATGCATGTGACGACCAATCTTTCGCGGTAATAAATTCGCCTTTAATATGGTACATCCAGGGGCGATTATCGTTATTCATTTCTGGAGTAAACATTTCGAGACCTAACTGATGTACCATGTTAATCATACGAGCATAATTACCGCCAATCCATTCTCCGGCAGCTTCTGGTTTTCCAGGTACATTGTCTAAGGTGTATACTCTACCGCCTAAACGTTTTCTGCCTTCTAAAACTAGAACGTCTAATCCTGCTTCTTCTAAAAGAATAGCTGCTTGAAGACCAGAAAGACCAGCACCAACAACAATAGCATCATACTTTTCTTTAGCAGGTCCTTTAAGTTGTTTTGGAGCCAAGGGAGCAGTTTCTTTGGTGTCTTTTTTAGAAGTTTCACAGCCAACGACACCTAAAAGACCAATAGCCGCTGTTGTTCCTGCAATCTTTTTTACAAAGTTACGTCTTGTTGTTTTCATGATGAACTTTTAAATAAGGTTACTAATTTTTATCTGTTTCAGCAGCTACTCGAAAACCTAACATAAAGCTTTTATAATCGACTCCATCTCTAGATCTTACAGCGGCTCTAGACCAGCTAATACCACTAATCCAACTACCACCTTTTGGGGTTCTGGCTTCACATTCTTCATGGGTTCCAGTATAGGCAGAACCGTTAAGAGGGACGTTGGTTAAATCTTTTTTAAAACAGTCTGCTGTCCATTCCCATGCATTTCCTACCATATCATATAATCCAAAATTATTAGGTTTAAACCGGCCTACTTTGGTGGTGAAAACATAACCATCCGTACAAGGAAAGGACGCTCTTGTTGGAAATTTATTGGCAAAAGTTTTATCTCCAATATTGGCAAATTCACATGCTTTAGAAGGATCGCTTCCCCAAAACCAGGGGTTGGAGCTACCAGCTCTGGACGCGTATTCAAATTCTACCGATGAGGGCACTCTATAATTGCGCCCTGTTTTTATGGTTAGCCAGTCTGCATAGGCTTTGGCATCACTATAGCTAACACATACCACAGGATCTGATTCTCGTTGAGGATACCCTGGATTTTGCCAGTTATGTGCTGCCACGTAACCATAGCTTTTACCGTCAAAATAATTACACCCAACTAAGGGGGCTCCTTTATAAAAAGGCACTTTAGATTTGTATTTAGTTTCTTCCATGAAGATTCTATATTGCCCTAAAGTAACTTCGGTTTTGGCCATAGCAAACGCTTTGTTTATAGTTGCTAAAACTCTATCGCGTTCACCTTTTTTTCTTCCAATTTCTTCTTTGTATGAGCCTATATTTACTGTGCCTTCAGGTATTATGACCATATCTGGACATGCATTGCAATCTTTAAAGGTTTTAACATGCTCTTGAGCTCTTGTGTTTTTATAAAAGAACAACAGGCTCAATATTATGAATGATATTAACCTTGTTTTCGTCATAATAACATCATGGTATTTTAGTGTAATTGTTTAAAATTCAGTGATTAAATATATAAAATATTTAATTAATATTATTAATAATTAATCTGATTAACTAAATTTAACTATTAATAATGAAGTAAGAAGCGTTTTAAATAAATTAACAATTATATAGTGAGCAAAATTTGTTATTATAGTAAAGCATGAGGTTTTGTATGAATTGAATGGTTTAAAAGCGAAGGAAATAATAAACAAAACAATAAAAATAGAATGTTATGAAATTACGTCTTTCCACTATTATTTTATTCTCAAGTTTAATCACTTTTATGAGTTGTAAAGAAAAAGTAAAGACTATAGAATCTGTAGATAGTAAAATGCCTGAAGCTCCTCAAGAGCTGTTAGTTAAGTCTTCAGAAGGAGATGTTGATATTCATTATACTATAGAAGGCAATGGAAATGCTGTTATTGTTTTTATACATGGTTGGTCTTGCGATCAGACGTATTGGAGAGAACAGGTAGCTTATTTTAAAAATAATTATAAAGTGGTAACCATTGATTTAGGAGGACATGGTAAGTCTGGCATTAACCGAACAGATTGGAGTATGGCATCGTTTACAACGGATGTTTTAGATGTTATAAATACAGTAGACTTTAAAAGCTTAAATATAATAGGTCATAGTATGGGGGCTATGGTCGCGGTAGATGTGGCTTCAAAAATCGATAAAAATGTAAATACTTTAGTTTGCGTAGATTATTTAAAAACATCTTTACCAGTGTTTCCCCCAGAAGTCACAGAGCAAATGGTAACACCATTTCGTGCAGATTTTGTAAATTCAACTAAAGGATTTGTAGGCACGATGTTTTTATCTGATTCAGACTCTACACTGATTGCAGATATTTCTAACAAGATGTCTAAGGCACCTGCCGAAGTTGCTATTATGGCTATGAAAGGTTTGGTAGAAAGAGATTTTAGCTCAGATTTTGAAAAACTTTCAGAAAAAAATATAGACAGACATATAATAAACTCTAATATGCAACCAACAGATGAAGTACATTATCAATCTTTAGGTTTCAAAATACATATTATAAAAGATACTGGTCATTTTGTAATGATTGAAAAAGTCACCGAATTTAATGCTCTGTTAGATGAAATTTTAAAGCCGTAGGATTTAATTAAAAGCTATTTGTATTTAGGAATATCTTAAAAAGATATAACCTTACGGAGAATAATAAATTACTGTTGCTCAAGCTTGGATTTTAAACTATCTAACACTTTTCTATCGTGTAATTTCCCGTCTTTAATAACAGATTCTATTTGTGTAGTATTTCTAATATCTTTTAAAGGGTTGGCATTAAGTAAAATTAAATCGGCTATTTTACCTTCTTCAATAGTCCCTATCTTATCATCCATTTTAAAATAGGCAGCTGGTTGTACGGTGGCAGCATCTAGGGCTTGCATTGGTGTTAGTCCGCTTTTAACTAAAAGTGCTAATTCTTCATGTAAACTATATCCAGGTGTTAAGAAAAAAATAGGAGTATCTGTACCCGCCATAATCTTAACTTCAGCATCATATAATTCTTTAGTTGTTTTTAGCATCCAGTTTCCGTAACTAATCGTTTCTTCTCTTTTAGGAATTTTTAAAAATTTCCCTAAACGTTCTAACCAAGCCTGTTCAATGCCTTTGGGTAATAGTTTAAAAGTAGCTTTCCATTCATCTGTACCAAAAAATTGTAAAGAAGCAACTGTCATAATAGTTAATGTTGGTACTTGCCAGGTTTCATTGTTTTTAAGAGTTCTAAACACTTCTTTTTTTCTTATGGTGTCTACATTGGCTAACGCATAAGCTCTCTGAGACCTGTGTATGCCAGATCTTAGTGTCATGCCTATTTTATCTTTCCCTTTAGAAAGCATATTTCTGCGTACCAATAGCAAACTATCCCAGTTTTTAGAAAAAGCCAATTCTAGGTTTCGTAAATGCTCCATGCTTCTCATACCAGCATGAGAAGCTTCTATAGCATCTATACTTAACGGCACATGACCTGTAACAGGAATGTTGAGACTATCTGCCATTTGTATGAGGGCCGTAAAAATCTCTGGAGATAACATCTCGTAAAGTTTAATTATATCAACATTGGCGTTATTCAAGAGATCAATTTGCTTTTTAGCTTCAGATACATTAGATACACCTGTACCCAATTTAGGGGAGTTATTAGTGCCATTATAAATTGTAGGAACACCATCTAATAAGGGACCAGTAATAGTAACACGCGGTTTGCTTTTGGGATCTTTATCAGCTTCTTTTTTTAAAGTACGCACCAAGTGTAGCTCACCTCCAGTGTCTCTAATGCTTGTTATACCGTAAAGCATAAACAGATCAAACATTACTGGAGTAAGTTCTTTATTGTAAGTTAAATGCACATGAGTATCCCATAAACCAGGAATAAGAAATTTTCCAGAACCATTAATTACAGCATGCTTGTTAGTATTTGCAAACGTATTTGTTGTATCTACTTTTATAATATGGTTGTCCTTAATATGAACGCTGCTATTTTTTCTTAAACCATTTTTAGAATCTATTAAACTAACGTTGGTAATTGTTAAATCTGCAGTAATGCTCTTTTTAGAACAACCAAAAATAGTTGTATTTAAACATACCACTAATAGTATTATATGGACTTTAAGCTTCATAATGGCAAAAATTACTTCAGTAAATATAGTTAATTATGTTAATTGTTAATAATATTAACTATTTTTTTTTATATTTGAAACTCCTAACAAGAAGTAATTAAAAAAAACTAAACCATTCATTAAAGTTTATTATTATGATTATGAGTGAAATAACTAAAGATTCGCAGCAAGAATTAGAAGAATGGATAACCTCCCTGGAAGAATTTATAGATGACCAAGGAGATGAGAAAGCTGTAAGTTTAATACATGAATTACGTTCTTTTGCACAAAGAAAAGGAGTGAAATTAGCTGGTGAAGCTTTAAATTCACCATATATAAATACTATTAATGCAAAAGATCAACCCTCGTATCCGGGCGATACGGTAATGGAGAAAAAGATTGAAAATATTAATAGATGGAATGCCATGGCTATGGTATTACAGGCCTATGATGGAGGAGAAGGATTAGGTGGACATATAGCTACTTATGCATCGGCAGCAAGTATGTACGAAGTTGGGCAGAACCATATTTTTAGAAAAAAATCTAAAGATTATGGAGGCGACTTAGTGTCTTTTCAACCCCATGCTGCTCCCGGGATTTATGCAAGAGCTTTTTTAGAAGGTAGATTAACAGAGAAACATTTAAAAAACTTTAGAAGAGAGCTTCAAAAAGAAGGTGGTTTACCATCATATCCACATCCCAGAAGAATGCCCGATTTTTGGGAAATACCATCGGCTTCTATGGGATTAATAGGTGTAAGTGCTATTTATCAGGCTAGATTTCAGAAGTATTTAGAAAATAGAGGTTTAAAACCTAAAAAAGGCGGTATGGTATGGGCCTTTGTAGGCGATGGTGAAATGGATGAACCTGAGACCTTAGGAACTTTAAATATAGCCGCAAGAGAGCAGTTGGATAATTTTGTTTTAGTTGTTAACTGTAATTTGCAACGTCTAGATGGGCCTGTAAGAGGAAACGGAAAGATTATTCAGGAATTAGAACGTAGTTTTATAGGTGCAGGATGGAATGTTACCAAAGTTATTTGGGGAAGCGAATGGGATGCGCTTTTAGCAAGAGATAAAGACGGTATTTTAGTTGATAGAATGGAGCGTGCTTTAGACGGAGATTATCAGTTGTATTCCGTACTTCCAGGAGATAAAGTAAGAGAACATTGGGTAGATGGTAACCCTGAGTTAGAGAAGTTAATGCAATCATTATCTGATGAAGAAATAAGAACCATTAGAAGAGGAGGGCATGATTATAAAAAAATATTTGCGTCATTTAAAAAAGCTGTTAAACCTAATGGCAAACCAAGTGTTATTTTAATGAAAACCCTTAAGGGGTATGGCATGGGGAGTTCAGGTGAAGGTAAAAATACCACACACCAGAAAAAGAATTTAAATAGAGAAGAACGTATTGAAGCGGCAAAGAGATTTGGCATTCCTTTGAATGAAGAAGAAGCGGCTAAAGCTAAAATTTTTAGGCCTGCAGATAATAGTCCGGAAATGCAATATCTTAGAAAGCAAAGAGAATCACTAGGAGGGTATTTGCCAGAGCGAAAAGATGAAAGCAAGCCAATTGTTTCTCCCGATGACACGTTGTTTGATGAGTTTTATGCTGGAACAGATGATAGAGAAGTGTCTACAACAATGGTGCTGGTGCGTATCATATCTAAGCTGTTACGTTATGAAAGTATAAAAGATTACATAGTACCTATAATTCCAGATGAAGCCAGAACTTTTGGTATGGATGGTCTTTTTAGACATGCTGGTATTTATCAACCTAAAGGGCAATTATATCAACCAGTAGATACAGGAAGTGTTTCCTATTACAGAGAAAGCACAGATGGTCAAATTTTACAAGAAGGGATCTGTGAAGCAGGGGCTTTGGCATCTTTTATGGCTGCCGGATCTGCATACTCGCTGCATAGCTTACCAATGATTCCGTTTTATATTTTCTATTCAATTTTTGGCTTTCAACGCGTTGGAGATATGATTTGGGCCTGTGGAGATATGATGGTAAAAGGGTTCTTAATTGGTGGTACATCTGGTAGAACAACCTTAAATGGTGAAGGCGTACAGCATCAAGATGGGCATTCACATGTTTTATCCAGTATAGTGCCTAATATGAAAAGTTATGATCCGACTTTTGCGTTTGAGTTGGCCGTGATAGTAAAAGATGGTATTTATCGCATGTATGAGAAGCAAGAAAAGATTTTCTATTACATAACCGTTACCAACGAGAATTATACCATGCCTATGATGCCAGAAGGTGTTACAGAAGGTATTATAAAAGGCATGTACCGTTATCAAAAATCTAGTAAGAGAATTACCAAAGGAAGAAAAGCACACTTGATGGGGAGCGGTTCTATAATGATGCAAGTTATTGAAGCAAAAGCACTTTTAGAAGATCTGGGGATATCTACAGATATCTGGAGTGTAACCAGTTATACTGAATTGCAAAGAGATGCTTTAGCGGTTGAGCGCGAAAGAATGCTTAATACAACCAATAAGACATCTAAAAATTATTTAGAAACCATATTAGAAAAAGAAGCAGGTGTTTTTGTATCGGCGTCAGATTATGTAAAACAATTGGGAATGGGAATTTCGAAATGGATACCTGGAAAGTACCATGTACTTGGCACAGATGGTTATGGACTTAGTGAAGGAAGAAGCGATCTTAGAAATTACTTTGAAATAAGTGCTAAATATATTGCATTAAGCGCTTTGCAGTTATTGCAACAAGATGGTGTAGTTACTTTAAAGGAGGTAAAAGATTTTATAAAAGCACATAAAATTAATACTAAAAAGGTGAATCCTGCGGGAGTTTAATCTCTGTTTTGATAATATAAAAGATACTATTATGATTGAACTTAAGTTACCATCGCTAGGAGAAGGCATAGAAAAAGGAACTGTAATTGCTATTGCTGTAAAAGTAGGAGATGCTATAGAAACCGAACAACCACTTATGGAAGTTGAAACCGATAAAGTAGTTGTAGAGGTTCCAGCAGATGCGGCTGGAACGATCTCTAATATTTTGGTGAATATTGGAGATGAAATTGGTGAAGGTACTCCAATAATTCAGTTAGCAGGAGAAGCAATAGAACAAGCAGATATTGAGATGCCTGAAACCGAGCAAGAAGACGTAAAAATAGCACCCATCGAAGAAGAACCTGTTCAAGAGGTTGTTATGGAAACGGGTGAACAATTAGAAACACAGCTAAAGTTACCATCTTTAGGAGAAGGTATAGAAAATGGAACGGTTATAGCAATTCATATTAAAGAAGGGGATCTTATAACCGAAGAACAAACTTTAATGGAAGTGGAAACCGATAAAGTTGTGGTAGAAGTACCTGCCGATATTGGAGGCGTGGTTAAAAACGTTTTGGTGAAGATAGGTGATGAGGTTGCAGAAGGTACACCCATTATAGATATAGAAATTAGTACTTCTAAACGAGTTGTGGATCGTTCTTTAAAAGAAAAAACAATTCAAATCAATGACATTGAAGTCTCTACAGAAATTAAAGAAGAAGTCGTTAAGGAATCTGTTCCTAACATGGGTTCTAAGCGTAGAGGTAAATTTAGAGCAACACCATTGGCTAGAAAAATGGCCCGGGAAATAGGTATAGATATATCATTAATTACATTACCCGAAGGAAAATTTAGAATATCTGTAAAAGACGTTAAAGATTATGCTAAATTTTTAAATGAAAACAGAACGCCTGGTGTTGCTTCCAATTCAATAAAAATAGAACTTCCAGATTTCAGTAAGTGGGGGGATATTCGTAAAGAAAAAATGACTGGAATTGCTCAAGCAACCAGTAAAAATATGACCACAACGTGGAGTCAAATTCCACATGCCTGGCTACAAGAAAAGGTAGATATAACAAGTTTAGAAACTAAAAGACAAATACATAAACATAGTATAAAAGAACAGGGGGGAGCTCTAACAATTACAAGTATATTGGTGAAGGCTGTTGCAAAGGCACTTGAAGAGTTCCCTCTTTTTAATACTAGTTTAGATAGTCATTCTAATGAAATTATATTTAAGGACTATATAAATATAGGTGTTGCTGTAGACTCAGATAGAGGTTTAATGGTTCCGGCCATAAGAAATGCAAATGAAAAAGGGATCTTAAGAATTTCTCAGGATTTGGTGGCACTTTCAGGGAAGGTGAAAACCAAAAAAATTAGTCCGGAAGAATTACAGGGCGCAACATTTACAATATCTAACTTGGGAGGTATCGGTACATCGGCCATATTTCCTTTGGTTAATCATCCGCAAGTTGCCATTTTAGGAGTGGCCGGAAGTCAAAAAGAAGCGGTTTGGATTCATGATACATTTGAACCTAGATTAATCATGCCTTTAACCATAGGGTTTGACCATCGTGTTATTAATGGTGCAGATGCCGCTAAATTTTTAAAATATATAAAGTCACTTTTAGAAGATTGGTTTTTGCTGAATCTTTAATTATTTAAATCTTTAATTATGACGGCCTTTTTAATTTTGAAATATGTTCACATTCTATTATTTGTATTCTGGTTAGGTACAGATATGGGAACGTACTATTCAAGTAGGTTTGTTATTAATCCTAAATTGACTGGGCCGCAAAGAGCAACGGCGTTGCAAATATTGCTTGGTTGTGAGTTAGGTCCAAGAATGGCAATGCCTTTAATCATACCAACAGGTATTCATATGGCGATTTTAATGGGAATTGCAAAAGTAAGTAGTTTAGGTTTAGGACTAACTTGGTTTGCAGGACTTTTGTGGTTGAGATTGGTTTTATCAATTCACTTTGGAAAAGATGAAGCTAAAAAGGCAAAACTTTCAAAAATGGATTTTTGGATGCGTACAATAATTGTTGTGTTCGTTTCTGCCTTTTCAATATATTCTCTTTTTGAGCCTAAATATCTTCTTATACCATATTTGGCATGGAAACTTTTAATAGTATGCGCATTAATTTTATGTGGTTTAGGAATTAGATACCATTTAGGAATATTTAAACCTGCTTTTAAGAAAATGACGGTAGGGCAAGATTTAGAAAATTCAAATCAAGTTATTTCTAAAAAAATGGCAGCCTGTTTACCTTATGTATATGGAATTTGGATTGGACTTCTGGTTAATGCAGCTTTAGGTTTGCATTTAATTGAAGAAGGTAATCTCAATGAAAATCAAAATTATAAAAGGGTATATTCGCTATACAAGTAAAAAGTAAGAGCGTATGAATGCAGAGCGAGATAGAGAATTTTTCACGCTTACTACCAAAAGCGAAGGTACAATGGTCATGCAGGCACATTGTGAAATCGACGAAGAACCAAAGAAGTAAAGGACTATATGCAGACTTATTACGAATTAAAACGTGTAGAGTATATGAACTAAGAACTCATAATTTTTATAAACTATGACATTTGTCATGTTTATTAAAAAAATAATAGTTAACTTTATTAATGATTAATAATGTTAATTAATTTAAAATAACAAAAACACAAGATTACAATGAAAGAATTGAAACTATTTCCTAAGCATGAAGGTATTTGGGAAGGAACTTACAGAAGAATTGATGCCCACGGACAACTTGTAGACCAGTGGAAAAGTAGACTAACATGTGTTTTATTACCTGACAACAAATACCGTCAGGTGAATGAATATACATGGGATGATGGTTTTAAAGAATGTTTAGATTTTGGAGTATGCGCTTTTAATGAAGATGGAGAACTTATTTTTGAAAACCCCAGACTTTCTGGTAAAGCGTGGGAAACAGGACGAAGTGTTGTATTGATATGGGACTATAAGCATAGACCCGGAATGACCTTATTTGAGCAAATTGATTTAATTGGTAATGATGACCACCGTATTAGAGTATGGAAGTGGTCTGAAGGTGATACTTTTAATGGTATAACTATGATTGAAGAACGAAAAGTTTGTGGTAAAGAGGGGATCGACCCTCAGTTTTGGGTAGATCTACCTAAAAATAGAACTAACGGACAAGAGTCTCGTTCGGATAATTAGTTTATTGTGTTGATTGAGTTTAAAAGAGGCTGTCCTGAAAAGACAGTCTCTTTTTTATGTTATTAAATATCAGGATTTCTTATGTTAAATTAGGCTATTAAAAAAGGCTCTTCTTTATGAAGAACCTTTATTTTGCCACTGAATTAGGTGCTTTTTAACTTAGAATTCACCCTCCCTCTTTTTTAGAAATAGGCGTTTAAATAGTCTTTGTATGTGTTGAGCATTTTTTCTCTTTCTTCTTGAGAAACCCTGGAGACTCCAAATGAAACATGATTTGGTAAAACTTCAAAGCCAACCAATTCCAAAACACCTTTGTTTATGTTTAATAGAATGTCGTCTATAGTTCTATAATGGCCACTATTTTTTTGATACAAAGACTCGGGACTTCCAGTTGTAACATTTAAAAAAGCCTTTTTACCCTTAAATCTACCGTTTGGGCCCATGCCGTATGGTCCGCCATAGGCAAAACCATAGGCTAAAACTCGATCTATCCAACCTTTAAGTATAGCAGGAACACTAAACCACCATAAGGGAAAATTAAAAATTAAAATGTCAACATCTTCAAGTGGTTTCATTTCTTTCTTTAGCTCATCACTAAAACCATCAGCCGTACTCGCATGTAGCTGTTCGTTTGCATACTTATAATATGGAGCATCCGATAACTGAGTAAAATCATGTTTGCCTCCAATAGGGTTAAATTTATTTTTATATAAATCTGAAACCTCGACATGATGTCCTTTTTTTAAAAAGAACTTTTGCGCGATATCCAATAAGGCGCTACAGAACGAATCAGGGTTTTCATGGGCATGTATAATTAAGACTTTCATATGAGGGTTATTCGTTAAATTTTCGATATTTCCCTAAAAACAATAACGGAAATGAACCAACTAAAAAAGCGATCATGGCATAACTTAAAATCGTGTCGTAACTGCCGGTACTGGTAAAGAATTTTCCAAAAATAACAGGTCCAAATCCTGCTCCCATAGCAAAGAACCCATAAAGAAACCCGTAAATAGCTGCGTAATTTTTCATTCCAAAATAACGTGATACTAAATAGGCCATTAAATCATATTCGACCCCAGCCCCAAAACCTAAAACGATTACTGCAATTAAGGCGTTAGCATAACTTAAATCTGCACTTTGTAAAAGGTAACAAGAAAGTGCTGGAACACTTAATAAAACAAAAGCTACGGCGGGTGCCCAAAACCTATCCAATAAATAGCCTCCAATTAAACGTCCAATTAATACTGCATATCCAATAGAACTGGCAAGAATAACAGCATCTCCTATATCAAAACCTTTACTGCTCAGTAATTTTTCTAAATTGGGAATGGGGCCTCCTATAGCAAATGATATTAATATAAAGGAGAAGGCCAGTAGCCAGAACTTCCAGTCTTTTAAAGCTTGGGCAACACTTAAGCCTGTTTTATTACCTTTAGAATGATTAGGCACTTCTTTCTTTAATTTTGCAACTTTATCTGCGACCTTTGGGTCGTCTGTATCCCTAAAGAAAAAGTAAGCTACAGGTAAAGCAATTAAAAGAGGTAATAAGCCAACACCTAAGTACGCTATTTGCCATCCAAAATTTTCGATTAATGAAAAGGCGTATAGTTTAGCAAAAGCTCCAAACAAACCTGTTCCTAATAAAGAAAGTCCAAGAGCTAAACCTCTATTTTCATTAAACCAATTATTAATAGCTCTGGTCCAGGTCATTGGTAATGTTCCTGCTCCAGCAAATGCCATTGTTACCCATATGGCATAATATAATATAGGTGAGCCATTGTTAAAACTAAAAGCAATAAAGGTTAAACCAAATAAGGTTAATGACCATAATGCAGTTTTTCTAGCGCCTATTTTATCTGCTACATAACCAATTAGAGGGCTAGAGAATAAAGCAGCAATAGTAAAAAAGGTTAATCCCCCCATGATAACGTCCATGCCCCAACCAAATTTCCTGGATAAAGGAATGGCAAAAACCCCAATCGTGTAGAATGGTAACGGAGACATTCCTAAACCAATACCTAAAGTAGAGGAAAGTATCACTGGCCATCCAAATTTAAATTCTTTTAAGTTACGTTTTTTCAAAATATTGAATTTTAAGTTAGTAAATCGTGTTTTTAAAGGGAGGTTGATTAAATGTACTGATTATCAGCTGTTTCTCTCCTTTTTTTTATTGTAAAGTGGTGTTAGAAAATTATTTTTTTGAAATAAACTTTTATATTTAAAAAAAATGATTAACTTTATTAATAATTAATATTGTTAACTAAAATAAAATAAATATCTTAGACGACACAATTTTTAAATAAAAATTTACAAAATGGGAATGACCATAACAGAAAAAATAATGGCTCGCAATAGCGGAAGAGATAGTGTGGTACCGGGAGAATTGGTTTGGACAGATATACATTCTGTGATGACTATGGACTATCTAGGGAAGACATGTTTTGATAAATTTAAATCTCTTGGGAAGCCGGAGGTTTTTGACAAAGATCGTGTGATTTGTGTTTCAGATCACCTGGTTCCTCCACCAAATCAGAAGTTTGCAACGATGTTAAACGAGTGGCGGGACGTTGTGAGAGAACATGATATTACCAATTTTTATGACCTTGGAAGACAAGGTATTGCGCATCAAATTATGGTAGAGCAGGGGCATGTGTTACCAGGTACTATTAGTATAGGTACAGATTCTCATGCCAATACATATGGTGCGGCCGGAGCCGTTGGTAATGCCATTGGGGTAACAGATGCCGCAGTAGCAATGGCAACAGGTAAAGCCTGGTTTAGAGTACCACAATCTGTAAAATTTAACATCACAGGAAAATGGCAACCCTGGGTTATGGCTAAAGATTTAAGTCTTCATATTATGGGAATGATGCATTGGAACGGACACCTATTATATAAAGCACTAGAATTTACTGGTCCGGCCATAGATAGTTTGAGTATGGCAGGACGAATGACTTTATGTAATATGACGGTAGATTTAGGGGCTAAAAATGGTATTGTTGCACCAGATAAAATCACCGAAAGATACCTAAGAAATAGAACTACAGATGCCTGGGAAATGATTGCGAGTGATGAAGATGCCAAGTACGATCAGGTATATAATATTGATGTATCGGACTTAGGGCCAACCATCGCCATGCCCGGAAAATTAGACGATACGCAGCCTATAGAAAAATTAATAGGGCAGAAGTTTAATAAAGCTTTTGTAGGAACCTGTACTAATGGAAGACTTGAAGATTTTGCTGTAATGGCCGAAATAATGAAAGGAAAACAAGTGCACAGAGATGTAAATATGATTTTGGTTCCTGCCAGTCAAACAGTCTATCTAGAGGCCTTAAGAGCCGGGTACATAGAAACACTTGTCGAAGCAGGAGCAGCTGTAGATACACCTAGTTGTGCCGCATGTGCAGGTATTCATACGGGTGTTGCTGGTGATGGGGATATCGTTTTAAGTGCTGGAAATAGAAACATGACAGGTAGAATGGGAAGCAAGAAGGCAGAGATTTATTTAACCTCTCCATCGGTGGTTGCAGCTTCGTCTATTAGAGGTGAAATAACAGATCCAAGAACATTCGATATTTAAAACTTAGTTTATAATGAAGCGTAGGATTTTTATGCAGAAAGCAGCTCTGGGAGGAATAGCTACAAGCTTGTTACCGTTGAGTTGCGACGCCCCTAAATTGGACACCGAATTTTTAATTTTAGGTGGCGGTATTTCAGGACTTTTTCTCGCAAATCTTCTTGAAAAAGCAGGGAAGGATTATATGCTTTTAGAAGGAAGTTCCAGGCTAGGGGGGCGTATGTTTACCAGAACAGATATGAACAGAGATGTAGGAGGGAGAGGTATTGGAGATAAGTATCATAATTTATTGCCTTTAATAGAAGAAACAGGTGTTGAGATGATCGATATTTCAGATTTTATGAACGCTCCAAGCGCTATTTATCTGGAGGGTGAGATTAAATATCCCTGGCCAAAAGAGGAGGTGAAACCTTATATCCACCAATTTAAGGCACTTGGAAAATCCGATTATTTATCGGGGTTAGATGCATGGTATCAGAATCCAGATTTTGATGAACCCTACAGTGAATTCTTAAAGCGAAGCGGGTTATCAGATGAAGAGATTGCTTTGGCAGACATTAGCTTGAATTATAACGATATTTACGAAACATCGGCCATAAACGCACATCACAGTAGAGCTTTTGGTAAGTACAATGGGTCAAAACGAGCACTTAATTTTAAAGGAGGGACTATTAATTTCATTAATAAAATTGTAGAAACTTTAAAGAAACCGATTTTAACAAATAAAATGGTTGTTAGAATTGACGATTCCAAAACAGGAACCAGAGTTACCTGCGAAGATGGATCAAGCTATAAAGCCAAGAAAGTAATTTGCACGTTACCACTTACTACATTGCGAGATGTAAAACTAAATGTAAACCTTAATAGTAATCAAGCAAGAGCTATAAAGGAAATAGCCTATACTAACATTACACAAATTCACTTAGCTCACAGTGCTAAGTATTGGGAAGACGATGGTATTCCAATGAGTATGTGGACAGATACTCCGTTAGAGCGTATTATGAATGTAAATTCATCAGCGGCCGAAAAGCAAATAGCGTGTTGGGTAAACGGTAAAGGCACTGCTTTTTTTGATAACATGTCTGAAAAAGAAATAGCAAACTATACCATAAAAAAAATGAATGAGATCAGGCCCGCCTCCACAGGTAAAATAGAATATTTAGGGGTTCAAAATTGGGGGCAATACAAATACAATAAAGGCGCTTATATCGAATTTGCTCCCGGTCAAGCTTCCTGGTTTTTAGATATGGTAAAACCTGCCGGAAATATCCATTTTGCTGGAGAACATACAGCTCATGAAAATAGAGGAATGGAAGGTGCAGCAGAATCAGCTAATAGAGTTTATAAAGAATTAATAAGTTAAAATAAATAAGAAATGATGAGAGGAACATGTTGGGTCGCAGACGACTACGTTATGGCCTACGATATTATAATTCAAGAGTATTGGACATCTGCCATAGATCCCGAAGATAACAGCAAATGGGTTATGGCCGGAGTAAAAGAAGAATTTAATAAAGAGAACGGATTCAAAGAGAACGGGCATACCTTTATTGTCGCAGCACACAATTTTGCCGGCGGAGGTAAGTCTATAGAACACGTTATTACAGGGTTGATGGGGGCCGGAATTCAGGCCGTTTTTGCAACAAGTTTTGCAAGGTTGCAGTTTAGAAATGCCATTAATTACGGATTGCCTTTTGTAACTTGTGATAACATAGACAAAGGTTGCGAAACAGGTGATGAGTTAGAATACAATCCGGAAACAGGCCTTATAAAAAACATAACCAAAGGCACCGAATTTCAATCTGTACCAGCAGCACCATTTGTTGCCGAAGTTGGAGAAGCAGGGGGCTTAATGAATTATGTTAGAAATAAGATTGCAAAAGGAGAAACTATTGAATAAAGAACCATGAGAGAAAATCAACTTAAAAAAAGAATAGAAGAAGAAGGTAAAGCCGGTTTAGGCGTAATTTCTCCAACAATAGATCCTACAATTTGTGAATACGTAGGACTACTGGGAATGGATTTTTATATGATTGATGGAGAACATGGTGCTATTTCGGCTTCAGATATAACGAATTTAGTAAGAGCCTGTGAACTTAGAAAAACAACACCTCTGGCGAGAATAAGGAGTGTAGATACCAAACTTATTCTTCAATATATGGATGCAGGTATCATGGGGGTTATGATGCCCACTATCGATAATGTAGAAGACGTAAAACAGTTGGTTGAAGCTATAAAATATCCGCCGCTTGGAAAAAGAGGTTTAGGCCCTGTAAGAGCAGCAGATTATATGCAAGGGCCAATGAGTCAGGCTGCTTATGTTAAGTTCGCCAATGAACAAACCCTTGTGCTTCCACAAATAGAGACTATGGAATGCGTTAAAAACCTTCCAGAACTATGTAAGATAGATGGAGTAGACGGGTTTATCATAGGCCCAAGGGATTTAGCCATGTCTATGGGGTATTATGATGGACCGGGACATGATGAAGTAAAAGAGGTTTTAAATGACATTTTTACCACGATTCTAGAATCGGGTAAATGGTTTGGTACCGTAGCCGGAAATGCAGAACAAGCTGAAGCTTTAATTGAGCGAGGTGCTTCTTTAGTAATGAATTCAGTACAAGGTTTAATAAAAGCATCAGGAAGTGCTTTTCTAAAAGCAAGACAGTAATAAAAACAAAATAGTATGGCAGCACTAGTAGTATTGTTTAACTTGAAAGATGAAAGCGCAAGAAGTGCCTATGAAAGTTGGGCTAATGAGATAGATGTTCCCACCGCATCAAGTATGACTTCAGTAGATTCATTTAAAGTGTTTAGACTTGGAACTATTATGGGAACAGAAAAAACGTCACCGTATCAATATTGTGAAGTCTTAGAAATTAATGACATGGAAAAATTAGGAGAAGAAGTAACCTCTAGAGCCATGCAAAAAGTAGCGGCACAATTTGAGGCCTTTGCAGATAACCCAATGTTTATAATTTCAGAACAAATTGCTTAACATGTATAATTTAGAAGGAAAAACAGTCATTATAACAGGGTCTGGAAGACGCAAAGGTATAGGTGAAGCTATTGCCTTAAGATTTGCCTCAGAAGGATGTAATGTTGTTATAACCGATATAGGCGTGCCATCAGGAGATAAGTTTAGCAAAGAGCATATTGGTACATCTGAAGATATGGAAACCATAGTCGAAGATTGTAAAAAAGCAGGAGGAAATGCTATAGCGGTTGCCTGCGATATACGTTTTGAAGACCAGGTGCAAAGCTTGGTTCAAAAGGCAAAAGAAGCTTTTGGAACATTAGATATTTTGGTAAATAATGCTGGTGTGGGCTATATCATGGAACCCTTTACAGAATTTAGTGAAGCCAGTTGGGACGCCGTTTTAAGTGTAAACCTTAAAGGGGCGTTTTTATGTTCTAAACATGCGGCTTCTTTAATGATAGAACAAGGTCATGGCGGCGCCATCATTAATGTGGCGAGTCAAGCGGCTAAATCCGGGTTCCCATATGCCGCGGCATATACAGCTTCAAAGCATGGAATGATCGGGTTAACACGTTCCAATGCAGTCGAACTAGGCAAAGATAAAATACGTGTTAATGCTGTATGTCCAAATCATATAACAACAGGGTTAGGACATTGGCAGAATAAGTTTTTTAGCGATAAGCTAGGGGTGAATTATGATGATTATTTGCAAGACATTGTAGATAAAAACCCATTAAAAAGAACAGGGCTTGTTGAAGATATAGCTAAGGCCGTGGTGTTTTTAGCATCAGATCAAGCCGATTATATAACAGGAGAGGCCATGAATGTCTCTGGAGGAGAAGAATATCATTAGTCACATGGGGTTATTTTAAACCCGGGGCCAATTTTAAACATATGGAACATCTATTATTAAAAGTTTAATCACAGAGCGAAAATGGTTATATAGATGCTATATGTGACCTCTAAAAAAATGAATATAAGCACATGAAATTAGGAATAGATATAGGAGGAACGTTTACAGACTTTGTATTGTTTGATGACGATAGCAATCAATTATATTTTGCTAAAACCTTAACAACATACCCCGATCCAACAGTGGGTATCTTTAACGGAATAGAAGACATTGAAACCAAATTTGGTTTTAAAGTAAAAAACATGGGAGGTATCGTTCATGGTACAACCTTGGTAACTAATGCAGTGATAGAACGCAAGGGGGCTAAAACTGCTTTTATAACAACCAAAGGTTTTGAAGATGTTTTAGAAATTGGGCGTGAAATGAGATATGATATTTATGATATCTTTTTAACCATGCCAAAACCACTAGTACCAAGAAACCTAAGAATGGGGATTTCAGAACGTGTTGACACACATGGTAATGTTCTAGAACCCATAGACAAAGAGGCATTGCATGCATTAGCCAAAACTTTAAAAGATAATGGTATAGAGGCTGTTGGTGTTTGTTTGTTAAATTCGTTCGCTAATACATCTCATGAAAAAGCTTTGGGCGATTTTCTTTCGGAAAATGTGCCTAATATTTATTATAGCCTCTCTTCTGAAATTATGCCAGAAATTAGAGAGTACGAACGTAGCTCTGCTACAGCTATGAATGCGTACGTACAACCCATAACAGACAAATATCTTAAAGATTTTGAGACACAGTTAAGAACCTCGGGTTTTGAAGGAAACATAAATATTATGATTTCCAGTGGTAAATTAACCACGATTGATGGCGCTCGTAAATCACCCATACACTTATTAGAATCCGGGCCTGCGGGAGGTGCCATGGCCGGTGTGTTTTTTGGAACTCACTTAGAAGAAGAAAACCTGCTGTGTTTTGATATGGGAGGAACAACGGCTAAAGCTTGTGTGATATATGAAGGGAAACCAGAAATAACCAATCACTTTGAGGCAGGACGTGTTAAACGATTTAAAAAGGGGAGTGGTCTTCCGGTACGTATTCCAGTAATTGATTTAATAGAAATTGGTGCCGGTGGTGGAAGTATTGCACGGGTTAATACGATTGGTTTGTTAACAGTAGGACCAGATTCGGCATCTTCAACTCCGGGACCTGTATGTTATAATAGAGGCGGAGAAGACCCTACAGTTACCGATGCAGATTTGGTACTTGGGTATTTAAATGCCGATTACTTTTTAGGTGGCGAAATGCAATTAAGTGTGGAAGCCGCAAGAAAGGCTATAGACATAAAATTAGCACAACCCTTAGGTATCTCTATTGAAGATGCGGCTATGGGAATTCATAAAATAGTGAATGAAAACATGGCCAATGCAGCCAGAGTTCACGTATTAGAAAAAGGTATGGATCCCCGCCATTTTAATATGGTAGGTTTTGGAGGCGCAGGACCAGTTCATGCTTTTGGAGTTGCTAAATTATTAAACGTTAAAAGACTAATTATTCCTGTAGGAGCAGGAGTTACTTCTGCATTAGGGTTTTTAGTATCTCCAGTAGCCAGCGAAAAAATACATTCATTTATTGGAGAATTAGATAGCTTAGATTGGAATGAAGTAAACGTCTTCTTATCACATATGGAAGAAGATGGATACCAGTTCTTAAACCAATCGGGAATAGATAAAAAAGATGCCATTGTAGAACGTATTGTAGAAATGCGATATGCCGGTCAAGGACATGAAATAACCATTGAATTACCAGAAGGTGAATTGGGGATAGATAGTATCCCGGAGATTGAAAAACGTTTCAAAAAGGAATATGAGTTTAGATACAATCGCTCTATAGAAGGTATGGCTTTAGAAATGGTGACATGGCGTGTTGTTGTACAAGGCCCTATACCAGAAATGAACGTAAAGCAGTTTTCTACAACGGCTTCAGATGTTGAGGCTTACAAAGGAAAACGTAAGGTGTATTTTGAAGAAACTGGATATTTAGATTGTCCTGTTTATGATCGTTATGCTTTAAAACCAAATGAAAAATTTGATGGACCTGCAATTATAGAAGAAACAGAAAGTACGACTGTAATAGGAATTAATAGTACAGTTCAGGTAGATAAAGACAAAAATATAATAATCGATTTACATCAATAATGCAGTATGATATATTAATAGTAGGAGCGGGAACTTCGGGTATGGCATGTGCTATAACCGCAGCAGAACGTGGCCTAAAAGTAGGAGTTGTTGAGAAGGTAGACTATGTGGGCGGTGCATTGCATTGGTCGGGTGGCCATATGAGTGCCGGTGGTGTGAGGTTGCAAAAAGAAAAAGGTATTGAAGATTCACCAGAACAACACTTGGAAGAGATTTATAAAATCAACAATAAATCTGGTGATTTAGACCTTATAGAAAAAGCCGTTTTCGAAGCTCCTAAAACCATTGAGTGGTTAGATGAATTAGGTATGGAATGGGCTCCAGAGTGTCCAAGAATTATCTATGGTCATGTGGCTTATGAAACTCCAAGGACCATTTATGGCCCAGAAAAAGCTTTGAGCATTTATAAAGTTATGCTACCTGTTTGGGAAAAATATGTAGCCAATGGACAGATCGAAATTCATTTCAATAGCTCATTCGTAGGTCTTGGAAAAACAAATAACCGATTTGATACGGTTATATGTGATACGCCTGACGGGGAAAAACAACATTTAGGAAAAAATATAGTCATTACAACTGGAGGTTATGGTAGTAACCCTGCCTATTTTCAAGAAAAACACGGAGACATACCTTTGGTAAGCAGTTGTTACCCGACAGCTACAGCAGATGGACATCAAATTATTGAAAATCAAGGCGGCCAGTTTAGATTTGGAACCTATCATTTGCCAAGCTTGGGCGGTATTGAACAGGAAGAAGGGAGTGGGCGTGTAGATTTCAATAAAGCCTGGGCTATGGTTTTAACTTCGGTATATCGTCAACCAAGAGATATTTATGTAAATGCTCATGGAAAACGATTTATCAATGAAGACGAGATAGATGCCGAAACGCGAGAATTAACAACCATGAAACAACCAGATTGGAGTTTTTGGATTGTTTTTGATGAAAAGGCGCTGGTTACTAAAGATGCTAACGGAAATTATAACCCTTTAATAATAGGTTGGAGTATAGAACAGATAAAAGAAGAGGCCACTAAGAACCAAGCCTTGAAAACAGCGCATACTATTGAAGATTTAGCTTTAAAAACAGGATTACCAGTTGATAATTTGAAAGCAACCGTAACGGACTACAACCAAATGGTAATCTTAAAGAAAGACCAGGAATTTGGAAGAACATATCTGGAAGATGCTATTACAGAAGCACCATTTTATGCTTTAAAAGTACACGCATCGGTATTGGTTACTTTTGGTGGAATTAAGGTAAATAAAGGGCTTCAAATATTAGATGTCGAAGGACAGCCCATGGAGGGCTTATATGCCGCCGGGGAGTTTTTAGGACTTGGAGCAACCAGCGGAAGTTCATTTTGTAGTGGAATGGCCATAACACCAGCATTGGGCTTTGGCCGAATTTTGGGAAGAACACTTAACTAAAGATTAGATAATATATTAATAATAGACAAAACCTATGCTTAAATAGCTAAGTTTTGTATTGAAACACAGTTTTTTAAATAAAAATTAGTTAACTTAGTTAACTAATTTTGAGAGTGCTTAAATTATGCAAGTAACACAAACTAAATTTGATCCAATTGCCTTGAGTATTTTATGGTCGAGGCTAATAAGTATAGTAGATGAAGCAGGTACAACGCTTCAACGTACATCATTTTCAACAGTAACACGAGAATCTAATGATTTTGCAGTGGTATTAATGGATAAAAAAGGAAGATCCATTGCGCAATCAAGTGTTTCCGTACCGTCGTTTTTAGGGGTATTGCCTATGTTAACAAAGGCTTTATTAAAAGATTATTTTCCCGAAAATACTTGGAAAGACGGTGATGTTGTCATGACAAATGACCCCTGGTTATGTGCGGGACACAAACCAGATATAGGTATTGTTTCTCCAATATTCTATAAGAAAAAGTTAATTGGTTTTATTGGTACCATAGCGCATTCACCAGATATGGGCGGTGTGCTTTGGGGAGCTGGTTCAAGAGATTTATATGAAGAAGGGCTCATGGTACCACCAACAAAATTAATTTCAGAAGGAAAACCAAACGATACGTTGTTCAATATTTTAGAGCATAACGTACGAGCAGCAGACCAAACGGTAGGTGATATTCGTGCGCAAATTGCGGCTAACGATCAAGGTATAAAATCCTTAATGAAATTAATGGAAGAGAATAACCTAGAGGACCTTCAGGACTTGGCAGATGCCGTAATTCATGCTTCAGAAAAAGCCATGAGAGAAGCATTGCTTGCTGCGCCAGACGGAAGTTATACGTATGAATATGATACGGATGGCGACGGACGGGGAAACAAATGTCATTTTGAAATCACCGTAAATATTAAAGGAGATGAAATTCATGCCGATTATACCGGAACGTCAGGAGCACACCCTTTGAGTATTAATGCGGTGTTGAATTACACGTATGCGTATACGGCCTACCCAATTAAATGTACGTTTAGTCCAGATGTTCCAAATAACGATGGCTCATTCTACCCAATAAAGGTAACAGCGCCTAAGGGATGCCTGGTAAATGCACAAAAACCATCACCACTAGGAGCCAGGAATATTACCGGGAATATGTTACACTCTGTAGTTTTTGGAGCTTTGGCAAAAGCCGTTCCAGAACAAGTTCAAGCCGATTGCGGTAGCGCTTGTTGGTGCATTGTACTAAATGGAGAACATAAAGGCAAAGAGTTTGTCGAATATTTCTTTTTAAATGGAGGCTATGGAGCCAGACCAAATATGGACGGGGAACACGTATTGAGTTTCCCAACCAATGTGGCCAATGTCCCCATTGAAGTACTCGAAACAGATATTGCTGTGTTAGTAACCGAAAAATCGCTAGTGCCCAATTCTGGAGGACAAGGTAAGTTTAGAGGCGGTTTAGGGCAACGTTTTAGTTTTAAAAATGTGGGAGAACATCCATTAAACATATCGTTACTAACAGAAAAAACGCAAACATCAGCTAAAGGAATATTGCTAGGTGAAGATGGTCAAATGGGATCTATGGAGATTATTCCAAAAAGAGATTTTCCTCCTAAAGGATTAGATAAATTACATCCTGGGGAAGAATTAATATTAACTTTACCAGGAGGTGGAGGGTATGGAGACGCGTCAAAGCGAGATAAAAGCTTGATAGAAGAAGATAAAGCATTAGGTTATATAAATTAAAAAACGAGATAATGGCTAAGAATTTACCACCAGTTTGGAACAAAATTGCAAAACATGCAATGCTTCCGGAAACATCGCACGATGAAAGAGCCAGATATAATTTTTTGGCCAATTTAAATAAGCATTTGGCTCATGTTTCTCAAGGAAATAAAATAGCCTATGAGACACGTGTGGAACCAAAATTTAAAGAAAAACACGGCAGATCAATACAAGATACTAAAGAGTTAGGACAAGAAATAGGGAAGGATCCGCATTACCAAATATGGTCATCTTTACGCAGAAGTACGATGGAAATGCGTCAGCAAGCAGGACGTTCTATTGTATTGAGACAAGCCGAATCACTTAGAGATAAAGCAAGAGCACTTAATGCGGGTAAGGATACATTGGTATTAGATACTGCATGTGAAGTACCACCGTATTTGCTGGCTGTGGATAACCACTTAATGCCCGGGAGCTATCATACCGAGTTAATTGAAGACGATGTAACGCCGGCGGCAAATTACGATTCCGGAATTTTTGTAACGACAGCAGGGCTTCTAGGACGATATAATGATGGTGGAGGAAAGGCGATATCAAATTGGGTGAAGAGAAATTACCAGGATTTTAAACCAAAACGTATACTAGATATTGGCTGTGGCATGGGGCATAATGTATTACCGATTGCAAGAGCTTTCCCTGATGCAGAGGTTATTGCAATTGATACAGGAGCTCCTATGCTTCGCTATGCACATGCCAGGGCGATGGATTTAGGTATTACTAATGTTAAATTCATGCAAATGGATGCAGCGAAAACAAGTTTTGAAGATGAGTCTTTCGATTGGGTGCAATCCACCATGTTCTTTCATGAAACAGGTGGAAAGTCCATTTACAAAATAATGAATGAGGTTTATAGAGTATTAAAACCTGGTGGACTAACACTTCATATAGAGCAGCCTCAATATACAGACGATATGAGTTTGTTTGAAAAGTTCATTAGAGATTGGGATGCCTTAAATAATTCAGAACCATATTGGTCTAAAATGCATGATATAGAACCTTTAGATCTTATGAAAGCTTCAGGATTTAAAGAAAAAGATTTTATGCAAATTGGCGCAAAAGCCGAAAATGATTTAGACGATGGCAGCCAAAACGCAGATGAGCCTGAGGATCATGGAAGGTCGCCAATTTGGAATGTCTTTGGTGCTGTAAAAAATTAAAAAGAAAGTTATGATTGATTATATAAAATTAGCGTCTAGCAAATCAAAAGGAAAACGTCCATATTTTCATGATGACCCGGCAGTAGAGCGTGTGCTTAATATTACTATGGCTGTTGCTGGTGAATTAGCGGTTATGCGAGAACGTATGGATAGTATTGAACGTATTCTTGAGAAAAAAGGACTGGTTTTAAGAGAGGAAATTGAGAATTACGTACCAGATTCAAAAGAGATTGAAGAAGAACGTCAAACCTGGCATAGCGAATATATTTCAAGAATACTTCGTATAGTACAACAAGAAATGGAAGAACTTGAAAATCCGGATAAAAGTGTTGAGGATATTGCCAATGATATAAATAACATGTAATGGCAGAACTTCATGATAGAATTACAAAATTCTTCAATGCTATCATAGATCGCGATATTGAAGAAATTAAAAACGGCTACTGTCAGGATGAAAAGACCTATGTCGTTTTAGAAGGTCCGCGTTATAGCACCAAAGGGTTTAACTTAATTGCTAAAGGATGGTCGGATTTTACAAATTCACCCATTGCGATGACCAAAATTGTATGGACTGAAGGGCCTTTTGAAGAAATTGTTGGAGATATGGGGTGGATTAGTGGCATTACAGAATTGTATTTAGATGTAAAAGGCAAAAAAGTATTTAATACGTTTAGAGCCTCCTTTGTATTTAAAAGAGAAAATAATGACTGGAAAATTAGACATGAACATGTATCGGCACCTCACCCCGATCCATACGGAGTAGGTGATTGGCTTGAAAAATAAAATAACCAAAAATTGATATGAAACCCATTAAGAAAATAACAATAACCCTTATTTCTTTAATGGGTTTTTTTGTGTGCACTGCCCAAGGCTCTAAACCGGATAAACCATTATCTAGTTCTCCAGAAATGGGGAAAACGTCTGCGACTAAAAATAAACGTCTAAAGTCTGTAGTACAACCGGATAAAACGTTTTCTTACCCAGAAAGAGAATTGGATTATCTTTTACATATTTGGGAAGGTGAATATGATAATGTAGAGCAGTTAGATTTTGACAAGATTCAAAATAAAAAAGCACAAACAGGTAAGCACAATCGTATGCACGTATCTGTAAAACAATTTCAAAATTCTAATTTTGGAGTTGGTGCCGTTTATGTCGAAGAATATCAAGATAATAATCCATTGAATATTACCAGGCAATGTATTTATCAGCTCCTTCCAGATGATGACATTAAAGGGCTAAAGGTTAAAGTGTACCATCTGAAAACTAAAAAACCGATATTATCAATTGGAGAAAATTTCGATGCAATAAGTAACTTAAAGCCAGATTCTAAATGGCTTGTTGAAGGGTGTTCTTTAGCATTAAAAAGAAAGGGGAATGGCTTTTTTGCCAAGACAAACCATAACGAATGCCAAAATAAAGAATTAGAACATTTAGATTATCAATTTGAAATAACCGAAAACACCTTCAACGTTCTTGAAAGTGATTCTAATAAAGCAGGGAAAACACCTTTTATGTTAGAAAAAGCAAGGTGTTTTAGCTGTATGATAGATTTTCCAAATGAAACTAATGGGAGACCAACCATTACAAAGCATTATGTTGATATCTATGACCAGGGAGGTGAGTTTTTGTTCGACTACCCGGATGGACGTAACATGCTTTTAGGTATGCGAAATACATGGTCTTTTGGAATGCACAGAGAAACCTTTGTAATCTATATAATAGATAAGGCGACCCATAAAACCTTAATCTATTCCTGGGGAAATCCAGGAGCAGATCGTATTGGTTTTAATCCGGGGTGGATTCGTGTACAATGTGATTTAAAAACTCCTAGAAACATTAAGCTTCAGAAGGAATTGAGACCTGGATCTTAATCGAATTATTGTTCTCCTTCACGTAATTTTTTGTAACTCTTATATGTGCTTCTTCTGCCTTTCCAGGGCGTTTCTTCTTTAAAATAATTCGGTTGTACTTTTTTAACGTAGTGTTTCATGGCATCTGGAATTTCAGAAATATCCATTATTTTTCTACCTGTAGCACGCCACATAACAAACCCCTCTCTTTGTCTCATGCGTAACCACGGTTCCCATGAGTTAACCGCCGTCCAGAAAAAACTTTGATCGCATGAAGGCAATGTATCATTAAAAAGCTCATCTGCATTGGCTATATAAGTTGTAGACGAGCCAAAGTGCAATTGCTCCCCTGCCGAAGAAATAGGCCATTCATCTGGCTGGATAGGGTTTTTAAAACTATGGGAACCATACTCATCCAACCAAACCTGATTGCCGGATTGTATCCAATTGGTTTTATAAGGTTTTATATTTTCCCCAGACTTTATTCCTTGAGGGGTGTAAACTGTTTTATGACCTCCACCGTACATAAAATGAAACGGTTTAACCGTTTCGTTAGTATATGGATTTTTCCAGGACTCTAAAACGTTTCCAGTTTCTAAATCACCAAAAAAACCAAGGTCAAAACTCTCTTTGGTTATATGTTCACCTTCTATACGCCAGTTGCTTTTAGCTAATCCTTGAAGAGTAGTAAGAGGTTTTGGTGCTTCATTAGGAATAATACCCCATAAATAACCAGAAAACCAACTGTAAATAGTTGCAGGTTCTAAACTACCCATAAAGCGTATGTACGTTTTAAATGTGTCATCATTAGACATTTTTAAAGCGGGAAAATTGTTGGTGTTTGTCAAAAGGTTAGCGGCATAGCCTAATGTGGGAAGCGCAACCAGAGGTAATGCTCCGGCCGCATTAATAAAGGCCCTTCTGTTCATTTTATGTTTTAATGTTGCCATATGTAAAAAGATTAATTTCTTAAAGATATAAAAATAATTAACATAATTAATAGTTAATTATATTAACTAATTTAGTATCTTGCTTAAGAATTAAAAGTAAGATGTTTAAACTAAAGACCATTTTAGAGGTTGTTTATAGTGTTGGTAGTATGGAAAAGGTGACTCATTTTTTCTGTGATTACGGCGGATTGGATATTGTTGATCATTATGAAACAGACAGAACGGTTTTAGATTTTTGGAATTTAGATGCTCATGTTACAGCTTCAGAGAAACTCATACGGTTTAATAATCACGAAGCAGGTTCTATTAGATTGATTAAATACCATAATATATCTCAGGAGTATAGTCGCTCATCTCAAAACCCCTGGGATATTGGTGGTATTATGGATATTAACCTTAGAGTGCCAGAAGTAGCCCAAACGTTTAACGATATTAGAGAATTAGGGTTTCACGGGTTAAGTGATCCGTTGCTTCAAAAAATGGGACCTTTTGAGCTGTATGATATTTTAATGAAGGGATACGATGATATTATTATAGCGTTTACACATAGAGTAAAACCCCCATTAAAACTTCCAGAAGGATATAAAATTCCTTCGCATGTTTATAATTCCTCAATAACAGTAAAGAACCTTGATGAAGCAAAGCATTTTTATGTTGATGTTTTGGGTTTTTCACTTTTAAATGAATATGAAGTGAAGAAAGATGCTCCTATAGAGAACATGTTTAATATTCCTATGAATATGATTGAAGATGTCACCTGTAAGGTTAATATGTTTTCTTTAGATGGGGCTCGAGATGTGATGTTTCAAGTCTGTGAGTTTGATGGAATAACTGGTAAGGACTTTACCCAAACAGCAATACCACCAAATAGAGGTTTACTTTTATATAGGTGTGAAGTAGAGGGCATAGAAGCCTATTATAAAAGCCTATTAAAAACAGGTATAGAGATACATCAAGAACTTCAAAACCTAACCATTGAACCTTACGGAAACGCACTATGCTTTTCAATTAAGAGTCCCAATGGTGTATTGTGGGAATTTTTAGAAAGGAATAATTAAATCAATTAAAAATGAAAATTAGAATCACTTTGTTACTATGCATTACGCTTGTTTTGGGAATACAAGCTCAAGAAATGACATTTGAAGGCGAAAAAGCTTTAGAGATGAGACAAAAAATGTCTTGTCATACCTTAGAAGAAGGAAAACCCATGTATAGTATGTGGGAAGGACGAATTTACAGCCGTGTACAAGGTGAAAAAGATCGTCATTTATTTAATGTTATTGGCTTTAATATTCGTCAATGTGAGTGTGTAGAAGATCCAATTAGAGGTAAAGGGTTTAACCTGGTAGGGCGCGAGATTATGATGTACTTAGACCCTAAAACCAACGAAATAATTGACGAATGGGAAAACCCATGGACAGGAGAAATGGTTAACGTTGTTCATGTAGCAAATGATCCCGTAAACATGAGAAGTACAATTTACGGAAAAGATAAAGATGGAAACTCTACAGCAAAAACAAGCTTTAGAAAATATGGAGAGGTAGGGGTAACCTCTCATGAAATTCCTTTGTTTTATAAAAACCCTTTAGCAGGCGATTATCAAAAATATGTAGGAGGAACATACCATGCCATGGAAATTTTCAATACGTACTATAATGCAGAAGAGTTGACCAATTCTAAAATTAAAAATATTAGCCAATCTAACATTTCATGGCAACGCATGTCGCAATGGTTACCATGGATGGAAATGGGAAGCAGGCCAGGTTGGGTAATTGCAAACGCAACAGGGAAAAGTGTTTTAGAAAAAGATGAAATCTGGCCTCGAATTCAAAAGATATTAGATGAACGTTACCCCAAGTATAAAACGCCACAAGCATTAGGGGATAAAAGACCAAACGAAACTTCCTGGACTGTTTTTAAGAAGTATTTAGAGGACAATGAAGGTAAAAGAAAAAAAGAAAAAACAAGACATTAGAACAATGCCAATACTAAAACAAGGAGACAAGGCGCCAGACTTTAAACTAATAGGTACAGATTTAGAACCAATACGATTAGATGCTTATAAGGGCAAAAATCTCATTCTTCATTTTTTTCCATTGGCGTTTACCAGCGTATGTACCGAACAATTATGTACTGCAAATGGTGAAGAGAATGATTATGCGTCTCTTAACGCGGAGGTCGTTGGAGTTTCGGTAGATTCTCCTTTTGTACTTGATAAATTTTCAAAAGAAAACCATCTAAACTTTCCATTAGGTTCAGATTTTAATAGAAAAGTAAGTGCAGACTACGGCGTACTCTTTGATGGCGATTTTGCAGGTATGACTGGGTTTTCAATGCGTTCTGCTTTTGTTATTGATAAAAAAGGAATGGTTAGATATGCCGAGATAACTGATGGGAAATCATTACCAAGTTTTGAAAATATTAAGCAGGCTTTGGCTCAACTATAAATTCATATAATTACAATGAAATCAACGTATTTAAATAAAATTACATCGTTTTTCTTCTTTTTTATGTTAATGATTAATATGGCATTTAGTCAAGAAGAAGGAGATACTATAACCAGAGAAGTTCACTTGCAACGAAGTTCTATTTTAGTATCGAATTTAGATAAATCTTTGCAAGTTTATAGAGATATTTTAGGTTTTAAAGTAGCGGCTATAGCAGAATCCGATAGCACATCTTATGCCTATACCGTTTTCAACATACCTAAAACGGCTAAAATTAGAATGGCGACTTTAAATTCTACAGATCAAAAAAGAATCATTAATTTAAAAGAAGTTACTGGTGTTAAATTACCTAAACCGCCATTAAAACCTTATATGAGTACAGTACTTATTAGGGTAGATAATATTGAAGTCATAATGGAAAAGATAAAAGATTTAGGGCTGAAACATACCAGACAACATGTTGTTAAAGGTTCCAGGATTAGCTATAAAGAACAAGCGTTCGTTGACCCAGATGGTCATTTAGTAGCGGTTTATCAATTGTTATAGTGCCGGCTTACATATAGAATAAAAAACGATGCTGAAAATGGAAAATAAAACATTTAAGAATTTATGAAAACAACATTAAATACACCAAAAGGGATAGGTAAAGGTGCATTAACAAGTTATATACACACCGCCACAATTTGTACAACAGATTTGAATGGCTATAAGTATTTCTATGGAGAGGTTATGAAAATGAGTTATGATAAAGTATCTCTAACAGAAAAAAACAAAGCTCAGCAACGTGCTTTATGGGGTATCCCGGAAGCTGTAGATTACGATATGTATCACTTTTATCGTTCTACAGTACCCAGCTTAATTCAACTTAGGGTTTTACACTTAAAAACACCAACACCGCATATACATAAAAGCTATAATTCTTATGAATTAGGGTCTTTTTCATTAGGTTTTCCAACCTCTAATGCCAAAAAAATGGACAATAGAATGCAAGATTATGGTATTAGCGCAATGGCTCCTACGCAATTAGGTGACATTGATAATGGAGACGGTACATCAAGACAATATTTGGAAACCATTTATCAAGGACCAGACTATTTGCATTGTGTGGGTATTGAAAGGGTAAATCAGCAACAATTAGCACCTTGTGACCCTAATGATGGTTTTGGTGGCCCTGGATATTCGGCATTCGTAGCTAAAGATAGTGATGCCGAGGTTGCCTTTTATACAGATGTGCTGGAGCATTACATTTTATTTGATTCTGTTTGGGAAGCTGCTGAAGGTGGTGCTCTGGGAATAAATACGGGCACACCATTTAGGTTTTGTGGTATATATGCTCCCGAAGCAAAACAAAATCATTTTTTATTATTAGATTTTAAAGATGGAAATATGATTGATACCAAGGTGCAGAGTTGTGTGCCTAATCAAGGACTGGGCATGTATACATTTCAAACCAGTAATATTGATAAAGTCATGCAAAATGCCAAGGATAAAGGCATTAAAATCATATCAGAAATACAAGAGGTATCCGATTATATTTTAGGTACAGGAAAGGCCTGTGTTTTAGAAACACCAAACGGGTTGTATATAGAAATTTTTCAAGAAAACTAATGGATAAAGTATTAAAACGATTTACAGATATTCTGTGTGGGACATTAGATAATAAAGCACAAATAGAAGCTGAAAAAAAGGCAGGGAAACAGGTACATCCCTATGCAAAACATGTTACAGATTTGTTTAGCCATAGAGTACTTAACAGGCCAAAAGAACACGAAGGTATTTATGTTTTAGAAGAAAGCTATTACACCTATCCTGGTGAGGAAACTTCCATAAAACCACTTTTGTTTTATTTGCGTTCAGACGGAGAACGTAAAGTGTTTTTACAATCTGTTCAAATACCAGAAAAATTTAGTGCAGAAGACGCTACAAATGCCAATGAAGCTTTCATTTTAGATTTTAATGAGTTATCAATAAGACCTTTTGGTATAGCTGAATATATTTTGATGGAGACTGATGAGTTTACTACAAATCATATTGGTATCGTAGGTCCGGGAATGACATTTCAGCTTACCGAAACACTTTCTGATCACCAGTTATCTGTTCTAGAAATTTTAAGAAAAGATGGGGTGAAATTAACACCATATGATACACCAATTATTTACAAGAAAATTTAAAGAAACGTATAATTTAAAAGAAAGATTTTGACAAAAAAAGACGAATCATTTATAAAGGTTTTAGGAGTAGCAGTATTAGGGGCCATACTTTTAATTGTGACTAACGGATTGACATTTTCGGGTATTACAATTTTTGATGAAGCCATATTAAATGAATTTGGTTGGACAAAATCTCAACTGAAGTTTCGAGACCTGGTCAATTTAATTGCAGCATCCTTTATAATGCCATTTGTAGGAGCTATCATAGATAAATATGGTGTAAAAAGAATGATGATTATTGGTTTAGCAATGATTGCCATTCTGTATTATCTATACTCTTTGATTCAAACGACGTTTCATATGTATGCCATTCATTTTGCATTTGCATTCGCAGTTTCTGGTGCAGGAACTTTAGCAACTATAATCATGGTTTCTCAAAGAGTAACAAAATACAGAGGAACTGCTATAGGAATTGCAATTGCAGGAACATCAGCTGGTGGAATTATTATTCCGCAAATAGGAAAACCTTTATTAGAATCTTTTGGTTGGCGTACTGCATTTCAATATGAATCTGTATTACCAATTATAGTACTCATTTTACTAGCCATATTAGTAAAGCCCATTAAATATAAAAAGAAGACATCTGGGAAAGACGTTAAAAAAGATGAAGAAACTGGTTTGGTGGAAATTAAATTTGCACAGGCACTAAAGTTACCCGTTTTTTGGGCCATTTGTTTTGCTGGAATTTTTTGTTTTTATAGCATCATGGGGATTATTAGCAATCTGTTTTTGTATTTACGAGAGCTTAATTTTTCTGTTGAAGGAGCAGCAAATGCTTTTAGTATTTTCTTTGCTATAATTTTAGTTGCCAAGTTAATATCTGGTGTGGTGGCAGAATTAATCAATGAACATATGTTGTTTAAAATACAGGTGGCAATAATGGCATTAGGCACTGTAGGAATAGCAATGAATTCAACATCATTGGTATGGCCTTCTTTAATTGCTGTTGGAATTGGTTGGGGAGGACTTTATACGCTACTTAACTATATCATAATAACCACTTTTGGAGTTAAATCTGCAGGTAAAATAGGCGGTATTATTTCGGTTTTTGAAGGGGTTGGCTCTGGATTAGGAGCTTGGCTTACTGGCGTTATTTCGGATAAAACAGGAGATTATAGTACTAGCTTCTGGGTAGTTGTGGTACTGCTTTGTATCGCTTTTCTAGTAAGCTTTTTTATAAAACCCGTGACTTCAACAGAAACAACCAGTTAAGTTTATCCTTAGATTCTTTTTAAGAATTAATGTCATAAGGTTGTGAAAAATTTACATGGCACTTTTATCTTATCTGTTTATGGTAGCTATAACGCTCTCAGTAACTGATTCTCTCACAGTTAATTATAGTGCATATAACAGGTTGCAGAAAAAAAGGGAATGGCTAATTGCCATGGCTTTAGCTGGATCTTCTGCTGAAGGGATTATAATTCCTTAGATAGGGTGCCATTATTAGAAAATTTTGGAAGATGAGTGGCTTTCAGTGCGAAGCGATATTACAAATACCAGCGGCCATAGTGTTAATCATTTTTTAGTAAAAGGTACTTTTGTAGTATAAATCCATAGTTGGTCTCCAACACGTTTATCTTTTGTTTTTTCCTGGTGCCGTAATGTTTCCTGATACTACAATATCGTTATTGGAAAGCATAACTACATCAGTAAGTCGGTCTTTACCGGAAGTGCCTTTAGGTCATTCTCATTCTTTTTTAAAAGTGCAGGATAATTTAATAACCCAGGCATCTTTGTTGTCTCCTCATAAAGCACTTTCTTCGGCTAAAATGTAATGCCCATACTGGTCTTTAATCATTGCACGAGTACCATTGTTATTCGAATCTCCAAATGTTATATCGACTTTTTCTGATTGACCAATTATCGTTACAGAAGAAAAGAGTCAAATACATCTGAGTACAAACCGTTTTAATGGTTGGATTTTTGTCCTCATGATGTTATATTTTAATTAGGATTGTTTTAATGCCTAATTGAAACTTAGAAAAATATGTTATGATATGCTTTCATCGAATGAAGGCTTTCCTGCACCGTTGAATAAAAGAAATAGGCTCATGGCCAACATTACAGATGCGGGCATGGTCTCGCTAATGCCATGATCTTTTGGAACATGATATACAAAAACGGCTACCATGAAATAAATAATTTCAATTGCAGCAGCGAAACGAACTTTCCAACCTATAATTATTAAAATATGGGCTATAAAAATGCTGTAGGATGCTAGATATCCCATTAATGTTGAGGCAGGAATACCCATCCCTGCCAAATTTTCACCGAATTTTTCGGCATTACTGGGTAAGTATACTTCTGCTTTTATTGCCAAAATAAGATATAGAAAAAAAATAAAACGGATTGGTATTGTGGCATAGGCTTTATAAGTATTTAGTTTGCCTAAAATTTTTAAAATCATGATTTTGACTTTTGTTTAGTAATTCTGAAATTGTACTGTTACAAGTTATCAAGCAGCTTATTAAATTCAATGATATACCCATCTGGATCATAAAATATAGCCACAATAACGTTAATCGGTTGCCCACCTTCATAGGCAGGGTATGTTGTTAATGTTGGCTCTTTTATCATTTCTATAGTTTCAAGTTTTTTTATCGCCTCTAATTTAGTTTCCTGGTCTTTACTATTGAATAATAAAATGGTGTTTTGAGCAGTGAACCCTTCCTTTCTTATGGGGTTATTAACTTTCTTTGAATTTCCAAAGTCGTATTCCATTAAACCAAGTACACCATTAAAATTACTTGTAGCTTTTAAAAAGACTAAACGTACTACTTGGTCTCTGTCTTCTTTTGGGTGAGGTCTGGTAAGTTTATTGTCATAAATAACTTCCATACCTATAATGTCTTTATAGAGCTCCAGAGACTTTTCGATGTCTCTAACAATAAGTGTTGTTCTGCGAAAGATTAAATGGAAATCTTTAGGTTGTGTGATTTCCTTTTCATCATTACTCTTTTGTTGGGTGTCATTAGTTTGCCCAATGCATGTATATGACCCCAAAAGAGCTATTGAAGTTGCCATAACAAGAATGATTGTTTTCATAATGCTATTTTTCTATTAATTGATAAAGAACAATTAAGTGCCCATCATAATCAACAAAGGCTTGCTCAATAAATTTCGCATATTCGTTTTCGTCTGTTTTTATAGCAGTAGTTTGTAAATCAAGTGCTTTGATTTTCGTAATCACATCATCTAAATCATCTACCTTTATAACCGATGCACTCATATGAATGCCATTATGTTTTGGCAATTCAACGCCTTTTACCTCGGTTAAACCAAAAGTACGTTCTTGAGTAGGGCTATTCAGGGTTGCAAAATTCAAATCAGCTTCATTTGGAATATTAAAAACAGGGTAAGAGAATGAGTCTTTTTCTGAGAGTTGAATATAGTTAACAGTAAACCCTAAAATATCTCTGTAAATTTTTAGTGACCGTTCTAAATCTGCAACGCAAAGTGTAATTCTTTTATACAATACTGACATGTTTAAGTAATTTAATAGTTAATAATTTATAATTTATTGGTTTCCCCATCCAGAACCAGCCCTGGCATCTACCCAAACTTGAAATGGCTTTGGAGCGTTGAGATACGACGTTTTTCTGTCCGTATTGACACTTTCTTCCGGTGTTGGCGTGCTTGTGGCTTCGGTTTTTGTATGGCATGCTACTAAAAAGATGAGTAGCAAAACTTGAAAATGTTTTAAATGCGTATTCATAAGTACACGTATTTTTAATTGGCTGTTTTAGGTGGGTTATATCTACTTATACTATCCATAAGTGATTTCATTTCTACACCCGTTTTCGGTAGAGAAGTTTTATCCATATCCAAATGATTTATCGGAATTTCTTGTTTGTATTGCTCAAAAACAGGTTTTGTTATTTCCAAAGCATAGTTAGGGATGGTTCTATCTTTTCTAAAAGCAGCTATAGGTATTTTGGCTTCAACAATACCATCGTCTTCTTTACTTGGATGTTTGGCAAGTATATCTCCATTTGGTCCAACGATAACCGATTCACCGGCGTTATAACCTGTACTAACTGGTAATGTGAAATTTGCCATAGCTGAGTAAAAATCATTACTCCACGCGGTAAATACAACATCTTCTTCAGCAAATAGGGTAGCGGTTCGCAGCATGATTTCGGTGCCTCTCATAGCAAAAGCGGCATAAATAAAAGGATCAAATTGTACAGTGCTCACGGCAATATTTCCAAATTCGGTTCTAAGTACAGGAAACTCTTCTTCTATACCGTATTTCGCTCTATAAGCATCCCGAACCGCTTCAATAGTGGTTGTAGTTATTTCTCTGTCTTTATAAATGCGTTTTATATTTCTCGATTTCCAGAAGGTTTTAGCAATCTTACCATCTCTTCCCATCACAGTATTTATACTCAAAATATGATCTGGCCAATTTTGGTCTCGTACATAACTCCCAAAAATGACATAACAATCGCATGCTTGTGCAATTTTTCCAATCCTTATGGTTTCAGGACCTGGTACTTCAATGGTGAATGGTAATTTTTCTTGACGTGTTCCAGAAGAATATCCGGTTAAGGGAAACTCATGAAATAAAATAATATCAGGTTTATGACCTTCATTTTGAGCCTGAGATGCCATGTGTTCCATGTAACTAAGATTTTCTTCAAGGCCTTCTTCAATAGAAGGAAAACTGGAAAGCGACTTAACTCTGGTTTGCATGACCTTTAAAACAATGGTATCTTTTTCAAGCTGTACTTTTTTATAAGTGCCGTCTGGTTCGACCAAAGTTGTTTTGTTTGTATCGGTTTTTATATCTACAGTGTCTTGATGCGGTTCTGCTTGTTTACAAGAAGAATACATAAGCATTAGACATATGGTTAATACAAATGGCTTTAGTATTTTCATATTAGGAATGTTAAAGTGATTGTATAAATTCAATCCAGACGCCATCAGGAGAAAGCACCGAGAATATTTTTAGTTGTCCATAAGGTTCAACAGTTAAAGATTGTACTTCACTGTTTAGTGTTATACCGTTTTCAACCAGACGAGCTGCATAGGCATCGGCATTTCTTACAGGGAAGCGATACATTAAAATACCTAGGTTTGGTGGTTGAGCTAAGTGTGCACAGTTTTTTCCTTTTAAACCAACGGTTTCCAGTAATTCGAGGGAACCATCATTTTCGCCATTTGGATGTAGAATACAAACAGGAACAGTGATATCGCCGTTAATGCTGGGGGGGACTCCTATTACGTTTGGACCATGACTTCTATTAGCTCCTTCGGTTTCATAGTAAAGCTTAAATCCTAATTTGTTAATAAAAAAATCTTGAGTTTTTTTATAATCATTACATATGGTAGTAGAATTAAAAATACGACTTGCTTTCTCAAACTTGAAGCCTTCTAATGGCGGGTTAAAACGTTGCATGATAGCAAAAGTGATACCATCTGGCCCTTTTATAAGTACTTCAGAAACATCAAAATTACCGAAGGTAAAGCGGATAGGGTCTGTATACCCATTCCAACCTTCCATTTGAAGTTTCTTATACATGCTGTTAATGTCTTTAACACGAACATTGACATCAAAAACACCTCCAGAATCCCATACTTGTGTACCAGAACGAATTTGTTCCTGTTCTATAGTATTGAATCTTACTAAACGTAAGAAACCTGTCTTATCCTCTGGGTTTATAAGTAAGGCTTCTTCGATATCAATAGAAGGGTCTAAATGCCATAAGGTCTTTAAATCGTTACTTCCGGCACCTTGGTGAACCAGCTGCCAACCAAAAATGTTTTTATAAAATGTAATGGCGCGATCTAGGTTAGAAACGCTAAAAACGATTTCTTGAAAACCTTTAATATCGGGGTCTTGTGCGGAAAAATTGAGATTGTGTTTTAATCTACTCATGTCTTGTGGATTCTATTTTTTTGATTTTGATTGACTTTATATTTAAGACTATAAAGTTAATAAAAATAGTTAACATAATAAATGATTAACATAATTAACTATTTTTTAATATATTTACACCATCGAAATAAAAGTTTGTTCATAATACATAACCATGAATGATTATTTAATTAAAGTTAACGAAGAAGAGTTTCCTGTAAAAAGAAGCCATATTGAAATTTTAGATATTATAAAAACAGGTGATTTAGATTATCACGTATTGCAAGACAACAAAGCTTACAATATAGAATTACTTGAGACCGATTTTTTAAATAAAAGGTTGCATATATCTGTTAATGGCAATAGTTACAAAATAGAAATAGAGGATGCGTACGATATGCAAGTTAAAGATATGGGCTTGTTCACGGTGACTTCGCAAAAATTAAATTCTATTGAAGCGCCAATGCCTGGGTTAATCATTGATATCATGGTAGAACCGGGACAAGAGATAACAGAAGGCACGCCACTTTTAATTCTATCAGCAATGAAAATGGAAAATATCATTCTCGCTGAAGGTGATGGTGTTGTAAAAGCTGTAAACGTTGCAAAGAATGAAGCCGTAGATAAGGGACAACTTATTATTGAAATGGAATAGAAGGTCCAGTTTTTTAAAATTTATCATATTAAAATGAGGAAAATATTAGTAGCCAATCGTGGAGAAATAGCCTTAAGGGTTATGAAAACAGCAAGAAAAATGGGTATAAAAACCGTGGCTGTGTATTCTGAGGTGGATAGAAATGCGCCCCATGTAAAGTTTGCAGATGAAGCCGTTTTACTAGGGAAAGCGCCTTCTTCAGAATCATATCTGGTCATGGAAAAAGTGATAGAAGCCGCCCAGTATACTGGTGCAGAGGGTATTCATCCCGGCTATGGGTTTTTAAGTGAGAATGCCACATTTGCAAAAATGGTTGAAAACAACGGGATAACATTTATAGGGCCAAAATCGCATGCCATTGAGGTTATGGGAAACAAACTAGCAGCAAAAGAAGCCGTTAGAGACTATGAGATTCCAATGGTACCTGGTATTGAAGAAGCTATTACCGATATAGAACTAGCAAAAAAAATAGCCATCGAAATTGGATTTCCCATTTTAATTAAGGCCTCCGCCGGAGGTGGAGGAAAGGGGATGCGCGTGGTAGAACATATCGATGATTTACCCGAACAAATGGAGCGCGCCATTAGTGAGGCCGTGTCAGCATTTGGAGATGGTGCTGTATTTATAGAAAAATATGTTGGGTCTCCAAGACACATTGAAATACAAGTACTAGCAGATACCCATGGTAATATTGTACATCTGTTTGAAAGAGAGTGTAGTGTGCAACGTAGGCATCAAAAGGTGGTTGAAGAAGCGCCATCTGTAGTCTTAACACCAGAAATACGAGCCAAAATGGGTGAAGCCGCCGTAAAAGTTGCAAAAGCATGTGATTATGTAGGGGCCGGAACGGTAGAGTTTCTTCTAGATGAACATAAAAACTTCTACTTTTTAGAAATGAATACACGCTTACAAGTAGAGCATCCCGTATCGGAGATTATTTCGGGAGTTGACCTTGTAGAGCAGCAAATAAAAATAGCTAGAGGAGAGGCTTTAGCATTTACACAAAACGACTTGGAAATTAAGGGACATGCCCTTGAAATTAGGGTTTATGCCGAAGATCCCTTGGAAAATTTTATGCCCAGTATAGGTACGCTTTCAACTTATAAACCACCAGTAGGAGAAGGGATTAGAGTAGATGATGGCTTTGAAGAAGGTATGGAAGTGCCTATTTATTACGACCCTATGCTCTCTAAATTAATAACCTTTGGGAAAAATAGAGCAGAAGCTATTCAATTCATGATAAAAGCCATTGATAATTATAAAATTGAAGGTATTGAAACAACGCTTTCTTTTGGGAAATTTGTTTGCGAACATGAGGCGTTTATATCTGGGAATTTCGACACGCATTTTGTGAAAAATTACTATGCGCCAGAGATGTTAAGTGCTAAAACTTTAGAAGAGAGAAAGGTTGCGGCAATGGCGGGGTTAAAAATATATCTTGAAAATAAGAAAACCCTAAAAGTACCTCGTGTGAATAGTCATAATTGGAAGCAAAACAGGAGTTAATTTAAGAATCTATTTTGAAAACGTAATAATGAAAAATAAACAACAGATACTTGAAGATAAATTAGCGGATTCTAGATTAGGAGGCGGACAAGAGCGTATTGATAAACAACATGCTAAAGGCAAATTAACGGCCAGAGAACGTGTTCATTTTTTGCTAGATGAAGATTCTTTTGAAGAAATAGGAGCTCTGGTTATCCATAGAGCCAAAGATTTTGGAATGGATAAACAAGTCTATTACGGAGATGGTGTTGTAACGGGGTATGGCACTATCAATGGAAGACAGGTTTGTGTTTTTGCACAAGATTTCACGGTTTTTGGAGGTGCATTATCTGAAACACATGCCGAGAAAATCTGTAAAATAATGGATTTAGCCGTAAAAATAGGGGTGCCTGTTATTGGGTTAAATGATAGTGGTGGTGCCAGAATACAAGAAGGTGTGCAGTCTTTAGGAGGGTATGCCGATATTTTTCATAGAAATGTTCAGGCCTCGGGTATTGTACCACAAATTTCAGCTATTATGGGGCCATGTGCTGGAGGTGCCGTGTATTCACCAGCCATGACAGATTTTACCATTATGGTGGAAAATTCCAGTTATATGTTTGTAACCGGACCTAATGTAGTAAAAACGGTGACCAATGAAGATGTAACTTCCGAAGAATTAGGAGGTGCATCTACACATGCGAAAAAGTCTGGTGTAGCACATCTAACGGCGGCTAATGATATTCAATGTATAAATAGTATTAAGCAAATGGTAAGCTACATGCCTCAAAATTGTGAGGACACTGCTGCAGATTTGCCTTATGAATTGCTAGATGAAACCCGCGAGGTTTTAGAACGTATTGTACCAGAAAACCCTAATCAGCCTTATGACATGAAACATGTTATACAAGGTGTTATTGACGAGGATTCTTTCTTTGAAATTCATAAAGACTATGCCGATAACATTATTGTTGGCTTTGCCAGATTAGCGGGTAAAAGCATTGGTATAGTGGCCAATCAACCCATAAGTCTAGCCGGTGTTTTAGATGTAGAAAGTTCCAGAAAGGCAGCACGTTTTACACGGTTTTGTGACGCGTTTAATATACCGTTACTCGTTTTGGTTGATGTTCCCGGATTCTTGCCAGGTACAGACCAGGAGTGGAATGGTATTATTACTAACGGTGCTAAATTATTATATGCTTTGAGTGAAGCTACTGTACCAAAAGTAACTGTGATTACCAGAAAGGCATATGGAGGAGCCTATGATGTTATGAATTCTAAACATATTGGAGCAGATATGAATTATGCATGGCCCGGTGCAGAAATTGCTGTTATGGGGGCAAAGGGTGCCAGTGAGATTATTTTCAGAAAGGAAATTATGTCTGCTGATGATCCCGAGGTAAAATTAGCCGAAAAAGAAGCCGAATACGCAAATAAATTTGCGAACCCATATAGTGCTGCCGAAAGAGGTTTTATAGATGAAGTGATCCTTCCAAAAGATACCAGAAGTAGGTTAATAAAGGCCTATGCGATGCTGGAAAATAAGACCACAGCAATGCCTAAGAAAAAACATGGGAACATTCCTTTGTAAAACCATATGACCATGAATAATGATTCTTTTTTTAGTGGTTTTAACTCCATTTCTGCAAAGACATGGGAGGAGAAAATAAACGCCGATTTAAAAGGCGCAGATTATAGCGAGACTTTAATTTGGGAATCACCAGAAGGCATTCCTGTGCATCCCTTTTATCAGTCTGATGACCAAAAAGATGTTTTTAAGATCGAAAAGACTTCAAAGACGTGGTTAATTTGTCAGTCCATCACTGTTCAAAATGATGCGGTTGCGAATGCACAATCAAAAGAAGCCATAAAAAAAGGAGCGGAAAGTCTTCATTTCATAATAACCTCAGAGAAAACTAAAATAGAAGTCCTTTTAGAGGGCATAAATACCAAGACGATTCAAATTTATTTTGAGTTTCAGTGTTTTTCTATCGCGTTATACGAGTCCATTATCAGCTTTACAAGTGATGTAAAAGACAAGATTCATTTATCAATAGATCCAATTGGACATCTTGCCAGAACAGGAAATTGGTTTAATAGTTTTGATAAAGATATTGAGGTGCCCGAGGCCATTTTAAAGGTCAATACAGAGACATTATGTGTAGATGTTTCGGTATATCAAAATGCAGGAGCCAATATATTACAGCAGTTGACATACGCATTATCTCATGCCAATGAATATTTAAACATGTTACCTGGTAAGCAGGCTACAAGAAAAATGTATTTTAAAGTAGCCGTAGGTACGAACTATTTTTTCGAAATAGCAAAATTGAGAGCCCTTCGTATGCTGTGGTGCATTCTGGCAAAAGCGTATAACATAGAAGAAGAATGTCATATTATCGCCGTACCTACAAGACGCAACAAAACCTTATATGATTATAATACCAATTTACTTCGTAGCACAACAGAGTGCATGTCTGCGGTTTTAGGTGGAGCAGATACAGTTTGCAATGTGGCTTACGATGCCATTTATAAAAAAGACAATGAATTTGGGACGCGTATTTCGTTAAATCAGCTGTTACTACTTAAAAATGAAAGCTATTTTGATAAAGTGAACAACGCAGCAGATGGAGCTTATTATATAGAAAGATTAACACATCAGCTTGCTGAAAAAGCTTTGGGACATTTTAAGTCTATTGAGCAAAAAGGAGGGTTTTTAAAGCGATTAAAACAGGGGAATATTCAAGAAGAAATAAAAGAAAGTGCGTTAAAAGAGCAAGAGCGTTTTAACCAGGGAGAGGACGTCTTAGTGGGAACCAATAAGTACGTAAATGAGACGGATAAAATGAATGAAAATATTGAGCTGTACCCTTTTATTAAAACGAATCGGAGCAAAACAGCCGTTGAGCCTATTATGGGCAAACGATTGGCAGAACTTATAGAACTAAAAAGGTTGAGTGATGAGTAGGAAAGATTTACAACATATAAGTTTAAAAGACCTGGAATCGAAGGTTAAGCATCTTCAAGTAGATTCGGTGTCTTTGGAAACGTTTCAAACTGCTGAACGCATTGATGTAAAATCGACCTTTGATAAAAAAGATATTGCTCATGTTGAACATTTAAACTTTGCTGCGGGCATTCCACCATATCTTAGAGGACCTTATTCGACTATGTATGTGAGAAGACCGTGGACGATACGACAGTACGCAGGGTTTTCTACGGCAGAGGAAAGTAATGCCTTTTATAGAAAGAATTTAAAAGGCGGACAAAAAGGCTTGTCTGTCGCTTTCGATTTGCCGACCCACAGGGGGTACGATAGCGATCATGAACGCGTTATTGGGGATGTAGGGAAAGCAGGTGTAGCTATAGATTCCGTGGAAGATATGAAGGTCTTATTTGACGGTATCCCGTTAGATAAAATGTCGGTGTCCATGACCATGAATGGGGCCGTATTGCCCATAATGGCGTTTTATATTGTAGCGGCCGAAGAGCAAGGTGTAGACAAAGCTTTATTAGCGGGAACCATTCAAAATGATATTTTGAAAGAGTTTATGGTGAGGAACACTTACATCTATCCGCCAAAACCATCTATACAAATCATTGCAGATATTTTTGAGTACACCAGTAACTTCATGCCAAAATTTAATAGTATCAGTATTTCAGGGTATCATATGCATGAAGCAGGCGCGTCTGCAGATATAGAACTAGCATATACTTTGGCAGATGGATTAGAATATATAAGAACAGGGCTTAAATCTGGTTTAAAAATAGATGATTTTGCACCGCGTTTATCCTTTTTTTGGGGGATTGGTATGAATCATTTTATGGAAATAGCAAAAATGCGTGCCGCAAGAATGCTCTGGTCAAAATTGGTAAAACAATTCAATCCTAAAAACCCAAAATCACTGGCATTAAGAACCCATTGTCAAACCAGTGGATGGAGTTTAACCGAGCAAGATCCGTTTAATAATGTAGCAAGAACGGTTATAGAAGCTACAGCTTCGGTATTTGGAGGTACGCAAAGTTTACATACCAATGCATTAGATGAAGCTATTGCCCTTCCAACAGACTTTTCGGCGCGTATTGCCAGAGAAACACAGATTTTTTTACAAGAGGAAACTAAAATTACTAAGACAGTTGATCCCTGGGCGGGGAGTTATTATGTAGAATACTTAACAGACCAATTGGTGAAAAAAGCCTGGGCTTTAATAGAAGAAGTTGAAGAGCTGGGAGGTATGACCAAAGCTATTGAAGCTGGTATTCCAAAACTGCGCATAGAGGAAGCGGCTGCAAGAAAACAGGCTAGAATAGATAGTGGAGAAGATGTTATTGTTGGGGTTAATAAATACAGATTAGAGCAAGAAGATGAGCTTCATATTTTAGAAGTAGATAATGAAGAGGTAAGAAGGCAACAATTAGAACGTTTAGCATCACTTAAAAAAGAAAGAGATGAGGTAGCGGTTAAAAAGGCTTTAGAAGATTTAACCAATCTAGCTAAACTTAAAATGGAAGATGATAATACCAATTTAAAGTTAGAGCAGAACCTGTTGGCATTAGCCGTAAAAGCAGCAAGGTTAAGAGCCACTTTAGGAGAAATAAGTATGGCTTTAGAGAATGTTTTTGGACGTCATAAAGCTATGGTAAAATCGTTTTCGGGAGTGTATTCAAAAGAAATAAAAGAAGATAAAAGCTTTAAAGAAGCTAGAAGGAAAGCAGATGTTTTTGCAGAACAAGATGGACGAAGACCAAGAATTATGATTGCAAAAATGGGGCAAGATGGTCATGATCGAGGCGCAAAAGTAGTCGCAACGGGTTATGTAGATATTGGTTTTGATGTAGATATTGGTCCCTTGTTTCAAACCCCTAAAGAAGTCGCAAAACAAGCGGTAGAGAATGATGTGCACATTTTAGGCGTATCTTCGTTAGCTGCAGGTCATAAAACTTTGGTTCCAGGGGTTATAGAAGAATTAAAAACCTATGGTAGAGAAGATATCATGGTAATTGTAGGAGGCGTTATTCCAAAACAAGATTATCAGTTTTTATTTGATGCAGGGGCTGTGGCTGTTTTTGGTCCAGGAACCAAAATTAGTGACGCGGCTATTCAAATATTAGATATTTTAATTGATTAAGAGAATAAAAAATAGATTTGAAGCAGATTATTAAATCCATACTTGGTAAAGATTCTAAAAAGATGAAACCCTCATCGTTAGAAGCGTATTTTGAAAAATTTCGAAATAACATTGTTGGCGGGAATCAGTATTTCGAATCACCATACGGAACGCGAAGAATTATTTATGCAGATTGGACGGCTAGTGGACGATTGTACAGGCCTATTGAAGAAAAGCTGCTAAACCAAATAGGACCTTATGTGGCTAACACACATACGGAAACATCAATAACAGGGTCTTCAATGACTTTGGCTTATCATGATGCGAGAGCAATTATTAAAAAACATGTTAATGCTTCTCAGGATGATGTGTTAATTACTGTAGGTACAGGAATGACAGGGGCAATTAATAAATTTCAGCGTATTTTAGGGTTGAAACTCAATGAAAATTTAAAAGAAAACACTACCATACCTGAAGAAAAAAGACCTATAATTTTTGTGTCTCATATGGAGCACCATTCTAACCAGACGTCATGGTTAGAAACCATTGCAAATGTGGAGGTTATTCCTTTTAATAAAGAAGGATTACCTTGTTTAAATGGGTTAAAAAAGCTTATAGATAAATATAAAGATAACCCCATAAAAATAGCAGCGGTAACAGGTTGTTCTAATGTAACAGGTATAAGAACAAATTATCATGAAATTGCAAAAATAATGCACAAAAATAATGGGTTGTGCTTTGTAGATTTTGCATGTTCTGCGCCTTATGTGCATATTAATATGCACCCCGAAAGGAAAGATGAATATTTAGATGCCATTACATTTTCGCCTCATAAATTTTTAGGAGGTCCAGGAGCATCCGGCGTATTAATTTTCAATAAAAAATTATATAAAAATCTGGTGCCAGATAATCCAGGAGGGGGTACAGTGAAATATACTAATCCTTGGGGAGATCATGACTATATTGATGATATTGAAACTCGTGAAGATGGAGGCACTCCTGGCTTTTTACAAGCAATTAAAATAGCGTTGTCTATAAGGTTGAAAGAAGAAATGGGGGTTCAAAATATACTAGATAGAGAGCATGAACTTAATGCTATTGTTTTTGAAAGGTTGTCTAAGATTAAAGAACTTAAGATTTTAGCACCAGATAACAAGGATAGGTTAGGTGTTTTTTCATTTTATATTGAAGACGTGCATTACAATCTTATTGTAAAACTTTTGAATGATAAATTTGGTGTACAGACTAGAGGAGGTTGTTCTTGTGCTGGAACTTATGGGCATTATTTATTGAATGTAGATGAGTCTACTTCAAAATCAATTGAACAAAAAATATTAGATGGTTGTTTAATAGAAAGACCTGGATGGATACGTATGTCTATACACCCAACTATGACAAATAGTGATATTGAATTTATTTGCGATGCTATTACATCTGTTTCCGAAAATCATCAGGAATGGGGTAAAGATTATCAGTATAATACTTCTAAAAATGAATTTGAACACAAAAGCAATTCAGCTATAGAAAAAGAGATCACTCGAAATTGGTTTCAGTTTTAAAAATAGTATTCAACATTTTTCAGAGTAATTATTAAAAAATGCCACGTATTATTATTTGTTCACAACATTTATAGGATTCCCTTCCAAAAACGCTTTTAAATTTTCCTCGGTAGTTTGCATAAGTCTTTGCCTAGCTTCTTTTGGTGCCCAAGCAATGTGAGGGGTGATAATACAATTCTTTGCGCTGAACAACGGGTTGCTGTCTTTCATAGGCTCTTCCGAAATTACATCAATAGCAGCTCCAGCAAGTTTTTCCTCCTCTAGCGCTTTAGCTAAGTCTTTTTCATTCACTAAAGGTCCCCTTGATGTATTAATTAAAAATGCACTATTTTTCATTTTTTCAATGCTAGAACTATTTATAATACCTTTTGTTTCCTGAGTTAGTGGACTATGCAAACTAATAAAGTCTGAATTTTGAAATAAATCATCTAACGCCACAAACTTTAAATCCTCATTTTCAAATTCAGAATAAGTGGTTCTATTGTACACTAATATTTTCATTCCAAAAGCTTGTGCTAATTTAGCCGTTGCTTTACCAATTTTTCCAAAACCTATTATACCTAAAGTTTTTTCGGCTAATTCAATTAAAGGGTAATTCCAAAATGAAAAATCTTTACTTTTTATCCATTCTCCTTGCTTAACAGCAGTATTATGAGCCCCAACATGGTGACATAATTCTAAAATTAGTGCCATAGTAAATTGCGCTACAGATTTAGAACTGTAATCTGGTACATTTGTAACAGTAATGCCTTGCGCTTTAGCAGTTATAACGTCAACAATATTATAGCCCGTAGCTAATACACCAATATATTTCAATAAAGGTGCATGTTCCAGAACCTCTTTGTTTATGGGGGTTTTGTTAGTGAAAACAATATCGGCATTACCAATATTTTTAATGATGTCATCAGTACTGTTGCAGTTCTATCATAAACCATTACATCTCCAAGTTGTTGTAATCCATTCCAACTTAAATCACCTGGATTTAAAGTATGACCATCTAAAACTACTATCTTCATACTATTTTATTTTGATGATAAAGATAATGTTTAAGAAAGAACTAGAAATGTAAAAACGTATTCTAATCGGGTATAATTTTGAGCAAAAAAGGGATGGCGTTTAGCATCAATTTGAGTTTGGCTATATGTATATTTACCTAAACCATACAAAACAAAAAGAGTACTTTAAAAAGGAACGGTTATTTTACTAATTTTTTGTTATGTCAAAAAGGGAGAAATATTATTCCTGAAATTTTCTCCAATTGGGATTTCAATTTGACCAATTTCAATATCGTTTTTTGTGTAAGCAGTAATTTTATTCTTGTTAATAATATAAGAACGATGTATTCTTATAAACCGATGGTCTAGTTTTTCCTCGAAAGCCGAAATACTATGTTTAGTAATGTGGTTTTCTCCCTCCAAATGAATTTTAATATAATCTTTTAAGCTTTCAATATATAGAATGGGCTCCAGCAGGACTTAATTTTAGTTATCAATCGAAAAATAATAAATGGACGGGTCTTGCAAATTACGCAGGAAGTTCTACCAGCAGTATCTCGGGAGATCATAATTTTTACAATTTAAGTGTTTGGTACAATACCATAAATACGGCTTGGACTGCTTCTATAAAAAAAGTAGAGAACAATTATATTACCGATGTTGGTTTTGTGCCCCGTTTGTATAACTACGATGCCGTTAATGAAAGCACCATTCGAGAAGGGTATACTCAGGCCAGTGGTCGTTTTAGTTTGACGAAATTTTATAAAGATTCTAAAACGATTGATAATCATAAGTACCTCAATGTATCTAAAAACAAAAGCCCTTAAAAAGAGGCTTTTGAGTTGAATTCTGTGTGTTTTAGAGCCTTGTACAACGATTACAGGTGTTAGCTGCTGTACTTTATGCGAAACATTGTTAATTAGCAACAACCCGTTCCTCCGCTCGATTCCGTTCCGCAACAACTTGTTTTTTCAGATGTCGTATTTTCTTCACTTCCACAACATCCACTATCAGTCGTTTCACAACAGCTACCTTCGTCCAATTTGTCCGCATATATTGTCACGCTATAAATTCCTGAACCTGATTGTTTAAATTTGTCCAATTCTTGTTGATTTAGGTATTTTAACAACAAGTCGTCTGGCAAGTCTATTTTTCGTTCTTTTTTAATTTGGATGTTCTTAAAACCCGCCAATTTTATAATTCCTAAATATTCGCCTTTTTCGCTTGCTCCTGAAACGCAACCTGAATATAGTTCTGCTACTTCCAAAATACCATTAGGAAGTGACCCAACATAAACAATGTCGGAAATACTGAAATGTCCGCCAGTTTTTAAAGTTCTGAAAACTTCACTAAAAGCTTTTTCTTTATTAGGTACAAGGTTCATCACGCAGTTGCTTATGATAACATCTGCTACGGAACTCGAAATATTCTGCATATCCTCAATTTCGCCTAATACAAATTCTACATTTTGATAACCTAATTTATGATTATTTTGTAAGGATTTTATAACCATTTCTGGTGTCATATCAATACCAATTACCTTTCCTGTTTCGCCTACAATTCTACGAGCAATAAATGCATCATTTCCTGCTCCTGAACCAAGGTCGATAACTGTGTCTCCTTTGTTAATATTTGCGATTTCCGTTGGAAGCCCACAACCTAAGGATAAGTCTGTGTCTTTTTCATAACCTTCTATATTTTTATAGTTTTCAGCCATTGAAGTACTGAACTCGTCTGTTGTACAACATTCTGAATCTGTTGAACAGCAACCTACTTGAATATTACCTTTTGCAATGTTTCCATAGGATTTTTTGATTTCTTCTTTAATTGTTTCTGTTTTCATTTTTTTGGAATTTAATCGTTTATTAATTCGGTTATTGATGAAAGCATTTTTGGATGCGTTTCATTTTCTAATTCAAAGTATGTTTTATCTCCAATTCTGTCGATTATATTAGTGGTCTTTACCATTTCTTGATAGGTATCGTAACAAAGCAAGGCTTCTTTCATTTTTTTGATATTGGCATTGTCCAATTTTTCGGTTACCATAACATCCTCTTTTTTCGTCCAAGTAACTCTTGGTATTCTTCCTTCAAAGAACATTGGAATTCCAGTATCTATAACTGTGAAATATGCAAGACGTTTCCAAAATTGTAACGTACCTTTTTTATCGAAAAAAAGCCTTTTGATAATATGATGCAGGGGAATATGGTCGTGATGTCCGCTTCCTCCACCTGATCTAAATGATTCGTCATCAGGATGTGAAAAGATGTACACAATTTTCATATTGTCTTTTGATTTGTTTATATAAACACGCAAAACAGTTAAAAAAGACGCAAAAAAAAGCGAGCAGTAGGCTCGCTTTAGAAAATTAGTCACAACTTTTAGTGCAATAACTTTTCGTTTCCAAATCTGTCGGACAACATTTTGTTTTATCGCAACATTCGGTTTTCGCTTTTTTGGTTGTTTTTTGGTCATTTATTCCCGCATATACTGCAAGTGAAGTACCAAAAGCAATCAAAGGAATGATTACAATTTTTTTCATAGTTGTTAGAATTTTTGGATTCGGGCAATAGTACCCTTATGTATATGACGTAGAAATATAAAAAAGACGCAAAATTAGGAACAACCACAATTCTTATCTTCTGTGTCCCTCAAGTTTCCATAACTGTCGCTTGGAAAATTGCAACAAGCTAATATGAGTTCTTTCAATTTTTCTTTGCCTCTCTGAACTCTTGATTTTGCACCTGAATAGGAAATATTAAGCTGTTCCGCCAAATCTTTTTGACTAATATTTTCAAATTCTGATTTGGTCAAAGCGACTTGGTATTTATCTGGAAGTTGTTTGATAAAAGGTTTAATACAACAATCTGCAATAGTAGTGTTCAAGGATTCGGTTTCCTCTTCAGAAATAAGTGTGTAATCGCTTTCAATGCTATTTTTTACGTCAGGTTTTCTAAAATGGTCGATTGTCGTGTTTCGTGCTATACCATAAATATATTGATGTACACTTTTAGCTTGTGCAATTTTGTCAGCATTATTTATTATTTTAAGAAATACGTCCTGTAAAATGTCATTGGCTATATTTTCGTCCTTTACTTTTTTTAGGATGAAGTTTTTTAATTCTTTATGGAAATCGTTCCAAATGTTTTCTATTATGTCGTTCATTAAATTAGTCAATTTTGTTCCTTTCTTATACTATGACGTAGAAAAGTTTAAAAGGACGCAAAATGTTTTTTCAGCATGTTCGTAAAGAGACATGGTTTACACAAGTTAAAGGTTAAAGTTTACACTAAATTAATTTCTAACCCTGTAGATTGTTGTTTATTTCTAAGATATTTTTCATCAAAGAAACGTAGGATAGGTGATAGGTACTTTTGTTTTGGTTTATTACTTAGCTAAATATAAATATTTTGTTTTTATCTTTATTTGTATAAATGCCAAATTTTATATTTAGCGGACTTTATTAATATTCACGAACCTTCTGATTTAGCATAAATGGTCTATGTTTTCTTATGGGGGTAACCGACAAGTCGGTTCCATCACTGAAATTTTGTACCGCGTTTATCCTTTTTTTGGGGATTGGTATGAATCATTTTATGAAAATAGTAAAAATGCGTGCCGCAAGAATGCTCTGGTCAAAATAGGTAAAACAATTCAATCCTAAAAACCCAAAATCACTTGCATTAAGAACCCATTGTCAAACCAGTGGATGGAGTTTAACAGAACAAGATCCATTTAATAATGTAGCAAGAACGGTTATTGAAGCCACAGCCTCTGTTTTTGGAGGTGCACAGAATTTGCACACAAATGCTTAAAAATATGAATAGCTAGAATTATTAATATATCTACGTATGACAATAAAAAATGAGGTATAGGGAGATTAAATTAAAATTTATAAATACAAATAAGTCATTCAGCAATGGAGTAGTGTCGTACTTATAAATATTTTGATATAAAAAAAATGATTGTATACATTCGTCAGCTAGGTGAATATCGTGTTAAAACATTGTATCTACTGCAGGTATTGAATATAATAAATCTTAACGACTATAATTTATAACATTGAAATGAGAAACTTTTCTAAATATATAACTAGCGGGTTATTAATGACCTTGTTCATTACTGGGTGTGGAAAAAAAACAGGCCTAAAAGAGAAAGCACTTCCTAGAATTGCGATAACAGGTTTGGGTATTGAATCCAGTACGTTTTCACCAGCAAAAAGTACAGAAGAGGCTTTTCATGCACGTTATGGACAGGACGTTTACAATTATTTTTCTTTTTTAAATGCCGATTCTATAGTTAGAAAAAAAGCACAATATTTTCCTGCTGTAAAAGGACATGCCATACCTGGAGGTATTGTGACGAGGGAAGCCTACGAATCTTTAATGTCTAAGACTTTAGATAGTCTTAAATCTAATTTACCTTATGATGGATTGTTTTTCGATATACACGGCGCAATGAGTGTTGAAGGTTTGGATGACCCAGAAGGAGATATGATTACCAGAATAAGAAAGGTAGTGGGGTACGATTGTGTGATTTCCACTTGTATGGATCTTCATGGTAATGTATCAGAGAAATTAGCCGAAGAAACCGATCTCATTACATGTTATCGATTGGCGCCGCATGAAGACGCTATGGAATCCAAGCGAAGAGCCTTAACAAATCTATTGGAACGTTTGGATAATGGAAAAGGAAAGCCGTTGTACAAAGCATGGATTCCGGTTCCTATTTTATTACCCGGAGAAAAAACAAGTACTAGAATTGAGCCTGGAAAAAGTTTGTATGCACAGGTAGCGCCGGCAGCAAACCAGGTAGGGGTTATTGATGCCGCTATTTGGGTTGGGTATGCTTGGGCCGATGAACCCAGAAATCATGCCGTGGTGATGGTTACGGGAGATGATAAATCTAAAGTAAAGGCTTCCGCAGAAAAGCTGGCGAACAGTTTTTGGGATGTAAGGAATGACTTTGAATTTGTAGCCCCAACCGAACCATTTGAAACGGCATTACAAATGGCAATTGAAAGTGACAAGAAACCATTTATAATGAGTGATATGGGAGATAATCCCACTGCCGGAGGAGCGGGAGACGTTACCTGGACACTTCATGAGTTATTAAAGAGAGACGCATTTAAAAAACCGAAGGGAAAATCGTTAATATATGCTTCTATCCCAGGTCCGAAGCTTATAGAACAAGCATTAGAAGTTGGAGTTGGAAAAAAAGTAAAGGCTCATGTGGGGGCCGATGTTGATGATCGCTTCGCGCCACCAATTCTACTGGAAGGAGAGGTGAAAGCCATAAGAAAAGGCGATAAACATGCCGAAGTAGAAGTAGTCGTTCAGGTTGGTAGTATCTCTGTAATTGTAACTAAAAAGCGTAAACCCTATCATTATGAGCGTGATTTTACACAATTGGATTTAAATCCCCGTGAGGCCGATATTGTGGTCGTGAAAATAGGTTATTTGGTACCCGAACTTTATAATATGAGGGGGGATTGGGTTATGGCTTTAACTCCAGGAGGTGTAGATCAGGACCTGCAGCGATTAGGACATAGACGTATTAAAAGGCCAATGTTTCCATTAGACAAGGATATAAAGGATGTCGATTTAAGTACCCGATGGATACCCGTTTCTGGAAAGAAACAGTAATACCTCCAATACTTCAATTGAGATAGGAATTAACTCAAAATACACAACAGATTTAAACCATAATTATTATGGTGAAATTGGTTGGGTTAGATTAGTCGTTTGAAGACTATGGCCATATACTAGTTCTGAAGTTAAGGAAGACGGAAGTATACCATATTAAATGGGACCGAAGTCTTCTATAAACAGATAGTGAGCTTATTTTACTTCAAAGAAAATACATTAGATTTGTAATACCTTAATTACGATTCAAATACAATGAAAATTAATCTACTTATAGGTTTTATATTGGTTCTAACAGGATGTAAAGACAACAAAACGACCATTCCGAAGGTCATATTGGAAGATCATGAAACGGCCAATGACACATGGGTACTAGAAAAAGAAAAACCAATTATTATTTATGATATGGATTTTTCGGATTGGAAAATTGACGAAATCGATTTGTCTCTTTACGAGTTTCTAAAAAGAGATAAGGATACATTAAAAATAGTCGCAAAAGATACTACGATCTTAATGGTAAATGAACATTTTGATGAAGACAAAGAAAATTATGGGGCTTCTAATTTTTCTGTAGCTCACGTTTATCTGGATCAAAGTGTTGTTGAGTTACAGGCCATTGCATTTGAGTATTCGTATCATGTTTTAGCCGATTTAAAAACAGGAGACACCATTTTTTCATATGGTCAGCCTATGTTTTCTAAGGATGGGGAATATATTTTCACGTCAAATGTCGATCTGGATGTCGCATTCGATGATAATGGCTATCAGTTAATTAAGCGTGATTCCTTAGGGTTTACGACTGTCAAGACTGTCGATATAGAAGATTGGGGAATTCAAAAGGCGTCCTGGATTAGTAATGATAGCATTGCTTATTCTAAAGTGACCATGAATGAAAACTATGAGTCGAGTTTTGAAGACAGAAAAATGAAAATAAAATAGAGACTAAACACCATTAAAACAATATAACAATGAAAATGGCATATATCCTTTTTGACGGTATAACCTTGTTGGATTTTTTTGGTTTCTACGATCCTATTAAAAACATAAAAACCCTAAAGTATTTAGAACATTTAGATTGGGATCTATGTGCGACTCAAGAGACTATAAAAGATAGTTTTGGATTGGAAATTCATATTGACCAGGTATATCCGGATTTATCCGAATATGATATGATATTTATACCAGGTGGTTACGGTACCAGATCATTACAATTCGATGAAAATTTTATAGCATGGATAAGAACGGCTAAAGATGTCAAATTTAAGATATCAGTTTGTACAGGTAGCTTAATTCTTGGAGCTGCAGGATTTTTAAAGGATAAATCAGCAACCATTAATTTTAAAGCATATGAAGCTTTAGAGCAGTATTGTCCAAATGTATTGCCACATAGAATTGTAGACGACCATAATACTATAACAGCAGGAGCTGTTACCAGTTCAATCGATTTGGGACTATATGTTTGTAAAAAGTTGATAGGTGATGAAAAAACGGAGCATATTATAAAGGGTATGGACTATCATCCTGGTAATTTCGAAACTATACAAATAAATACGACTAAAACAGATGAGAGCTAGTATTTTTAAGTTACTTGCTACTGGTTTTTGAGGAATGGTTTTAGGTCTTTTGATTAGATTTGTTGGTATTGAATAAAGGGCTAATGTGGTAAGTAATTCCAAAAATATGAATAGTATAGTATTAGTAACAGGAGGAAGTCGAGGGATTGGAAGAGCAATATCTGTTCAATTAGCAGAACAGGGCTATTTTGTATGTATAAACTACAAATCTGATAAAAACTCCGCAAGTGAGGTGATTGCTGATCTAAAAAAGAAAGGTAAAAAGGCAGTGGCCATTCAGGCAGATATAGCCCTAGAGGATGATGTTATAAATTTATTCAAGGAAATAGATAAACTAGAGGGAATACTTGTTGGCCTAGTCAATAATGCTGCCATTTTGAGAGCGCAATCATCTTTAGTAAACATGACGGCAGATCGTATCTCTAGCGTCTTTAATACAAACGTTTTAGGAACTTTTTTATGTTCCAGAGAAGCTGTAAAGCGAATGTCAACAAAATATAACGGACAAGGGGGAGGGATTGTAAACATCTCATCAGGTGCTACCAAATCTGGTTCTCCAAATGACTACATTGATTATGCATCTACAAAAGGAGCTATTGATGTTTTTACCATAGGTTTGGCTAAAGAATTGGGAACAGAAGGAGTACGTGTAAATGCTATTCGACCTGGGTTTATAAACACTGAAATACATAAGATTCCTAACAGATTGGAGTTGGTGAAAAATCTTGTTCCAATGAAAAGAATTGGAGAACCAAAGGAAATAGCTGGTGCCGTAATTTGGTTACTTTCTGAGCATTCTAGTTATACAACCGGAGCAATAATTGATGTTGCTGGCGGAAAATAGAAGGGATTAATATATGAAGGTTTGTCGTTTTACTGGTAAGCTCTTTTTATTAGAACCATGCATGTTTTAAGAGCAAGTCTTACTAAAAATATTCTAAATCAAGTGTTTAAAAATTAAATATAGGATATGTTTTGATTGTTTTTGTATAAAAAATCTTACATTTAACGCCGCGAGTTTATGCGTTTTACTAACCTGAAAAATTTATACTATGCCAATAACAAGATTTGAAAGTGGCTCTAATTTAGATAATTGGATTGTCAATTTAGGAGATGGAAATTACACGGCACCGGGAGAAGCTCCTGCTTCGGCTGCCGACATCGAGACTGTAAACAAGACCAAAAGGTCTATTGTTAAAGCTAACATACATAATAGAAGGATTATGGTACATAACATAACCTTTCATAAAATAGTGGATCCTACAGCTTTAATAGATATTCAAAAGGCTACATATAAATTTAAGGTACCTTATACGATTAGTACAACCAATACCGATTTCAATGGACAAACAGTTGAAGGTGGACTTTTTGTATGGGATGGCCTTACAACCGAACTGGACTATGGTTTGGCATTTCAATGGGTTATTAATCCTTGGGATCCGGAGTACAAAAATTTATTCTACTGGGCTGGAAATAGTGGCTGGGCACCTTTAGGTGTGAGTTTAGAGCCTAATACTAAATACCATACAATAGAATATTATTTGGATATTCCTAATTCTGAAGCTTACTTAACAATAAATGGTATTAAATTGAGTCAAAACGTCTTTTCAGAGACAACCAAAGAAGGATTTGGTACTTCTGTTGATGCCAGGTTTCAGGCCGAGACTATTAGTTTATTTCCCCCGGAAACAGGGACAATACCGTCTCAAAAGGTGAATTTTAAAAATTGGACCTGGGAGTGGTCTAATGATAATCCTCCTGTTTAACTTAGAGCATACTTACAACTATGATAAATAATATCATAGTTTAAAAAGCGAGCCACCAATACACGAATCTCACTAATTCCCGAATTATCGAACCTTCGATAGATCGGGACGTCTGATTCGTGTTTATATGGAGTGCTATTAGGTCATAACTACAGGATATTCTATTCGCTTTTTTACACTGCTAGTTTAGTTACCATATTTAAATGAGACCCAAATATACTAATATATGGTCCGTTTTCTTATATAACCCTCGAAACGGTAGTTGAAAAAAGTAGCAGTTAATTGTCGAGGATTATATGTTCTTATATATGTATTTGGCATTCAGAATTTTACTTTTTTAGTAGGTTGTTGGCTATTAAAGATAATCGGGTTATTGGTTTTAATAAATGGTTATCATTGCTTCGCTATCATAAGGTAGGTAGCATTTTTACTAGCTTTGAGCATCCTTAATAGTTTCTTTACATGGAAGAGAATTTACTTGATGGGCTAAGAGGTGAAGACAAAACAAGTTTTCAAAAAATCTATAACCTTTATGCGCATAAAGTGTATAAATTTGTTTATAAATATTGTAAAAACGATCATGAAGCACAACGTATGGTACAGAACGTTTTTGTCCAGTTATGGAGCAATAGAAAAAGCTTTCACGATGGAGAGGTTTTAGATATCATTCTTTTTAATACTGCAAAACAAGAAGTCTTAAAGTGGAATAAAACTAAAACAGATATGTGGGATGATGATTCTAAAAAAGAATAGCCACATAATATAAATTCTTCCTCATATGAATACTTTTAAAATAGCCCATATGTTCCATCTATAATTTGTTTCTCTCAAATATCACGGATGGATTAAATTAATATTAAGAAAATTTAACCAAAAGCTCTAGAGTCTACTTTATATAAACAAATGGTTAAATCCATAGGGAGGGCTGTGATTTTTTATGAACCAAAACCTATTAGATATAAAGACGTCGTACTAACTCAAAGTTTTTATATTATATGGATGATCTCAATTTTAAGGACGACTGGGATGATATCCCGGATAGGGGAATTTTACCAGAGGATATTAAAGGGCGAATATGGAGTGGTGTCCGCAAAAGAACTCTAAACCGTTCGCGGGTTCCTATTAAAAAGCTTATGGCAGCTTCTATAGTATTATTTATAGGGGTTGCGATCTACTACGCTGCTTTTAATCCAGACGCCTTTATAACTCTGGAATATGCATGTCTTGAAACTTATGATGACTCGGTTCAGTTTTTAAGACTGCCCGATGGTTCTAGAGTTTGGATTAATGAGAATACAAAACTAAAATACCCCAAAACGTTTAATGGGGATAGGAGAACAGTAACCCTGGAGGGAGAAGCCTATTTTGAAGTGGCAAAGAACGACAAGAAACCTTTTGTTATCAAGTCTAAAAAAATAACAATGCATACCGAGGGAGGTACTTTTCAATTAAACACCAGGGCGTCCAAGGAAAAGGTATGGGTCGCCAATGGGACTGTTTTGGTAGATGGTGTGATACTAAAAGGAGGAGACACTGGTATATATGAAGGAAGAACAAGGGGGATACTTAAACAAACATCCATATTTAACGAACCTATTTGGAAACAGCGTATTATGGATGTTGAGGGCTATACACTGGCCGAAATATTAAAACGATTAAAGAAAGATTACCAGTTTGACGTAGCATACAAACATGATTCTATTAAAAGCATCAAGTTGCGGGGGACTTTAATAAAACAACCATTAGACTCCATGCTAATTACGTTGTCTTATGCCTTAAAACTAGATATTACTTCAACAAAACATCTCGAAAACTCTTATACAATTACCGTAAAACCGGTAGTAACAAATAATTAATCTATTATACCAAGTCTAACAAAATTATGAACAACTATTTTAGAAAAAAAGGTGTTTCTGCTGTTGCGGTAATATCGTTTTTGGCACTATTACTTATAAATACAAGATTGTTGGCTCAGTCAAATACCTTTGCAGTCAATTATAATGAGGCAACACCGAAGGAAATCTTTACAGATGTAGAACTAAAGACCGCCTATCGCTTTTTATATGATAATTATACCAAAGTTGATCAGGGTAGAGTAACACTAAAAAAAGAAAAAACAAATATACAGGGGTTATTAAACGAAATAGAGAAAAACACATATTTAACCTTTAAAAAAACGGGGTCGAATATAGCCGTATCACATACTGTATCCTCTCGACAAAGGTATGGAACAATATCGGGAAAAGTAGTTGACGAATACGGAGAATCTCTTTTTGGAGTGGTTTTAAATATACAGCCTGGAAATGAACAAACGTATACCGATGCGACAGGAGATTTCTCTATAGATTTGCCTCCCGGTAATTATGTTATAAACTTCACCTTCTATGAAGGCTATGAAAAGAAGAAAATGGAAAACGTTCCAGTAAATTCTGGAGAAAATACTACTTTAAATGTTGTCATAAAAAGTAAAAATATATCTCTTGATAATGTCGTTATCACCACGACTTATGAAAAGTCAACATCCTCTACAGAAGGTTTGTTAGTACAACAAAAAAAGGCCAAGCAATTTTCGAATGGTATCTCGGCAGAGCAAATAAATAAAACCCCAGATAGTGATGTCGGGGCAACTTTAAAGCGTATTACAGGAGTAACAACGGTTGGAAATAAATACGTTGTGGTACGTTCTATGGGAGATCGTTGGAATCAGGCCGCTATGGATGGTATAAACCTGCCCAGCACTAGTGTTTATCAAAATCAGTTTTCATTTAACTTAATTCCCACGTCAATGGTTGAAAGTGTGGTAGCAAGCAAAACGGCCACGCCAGATATGAATGCAAGTTTTGCAGGAGGCTATGTCAAAGTAAATACAAAGGACATACCTAGAAAAAACTTCACAACCGTAAGTATTGGATCTGCATACAATACACGTAGTACTTTTAATGATCAGGTAAGCAAACAAAAAGGGAAATACGATTTTCTAGGAGTTGATGATGGTGCGCGAGATTACCCGTTAGGGATGGATTACATTTATCATTTAGACATGAATGGTAATGATGAACTCAGACAAAAAATTTGTAAATCAATCGGCTAATTTTACTCAGGACAACCTCACCAACTATACCTCCAATACACCTATCAATAGGTCTTTTGGGGTAGCTTTGGGTAGAAAGTACCAACTAAAAGATAATACCAAGTGGGGATTCATAGGGGCTTTAAGATTAGAAAATACCTACAGACAAACTCAAATAGATCATTCGGAACGTGGAGATTTTGTTGAAAATACGTCTTTTCGACATGCTGGAAGTAGTGATGGAGTTAGAGTTTTGAAATACAACGAGCTTACACAATATGGTTTCAAGAATAGTGGAACGACTTATAAGAATAAATCCGCTTTAAGCGGTATGTTCAATGGCGGTGTTCAACTAGGAGGCCATCGTCTAACATCTAGAAATATTTATGTGCAAATGTTTACTAATAATCTTACTGAAATCTCTTATTTTCCATTTCAAGGTGGTTTTCAGGAAGTCATTGATGGACAGCCCCCAGTTTTAAGGTTTACAAATTTTTCCGAATTTCAAAGACTTATGCAAAACAAATTAGAGGGGAGGCATAGGGTTAATAAAAATATAGAAACTAACTGGTTTTTAGCACGAACAAAACTTAATAGAGATATCAAGGATGCCTCCCAAATGGATTATTTAACGAAAGAGACAAGTCGTGGTGAGTATTATAATATTTTGGACGTTGACCGCAGAGGATTTAATACAGTAAGGCAGTATTTTGATAATCAGGAAACTGATTATAATTGGGGAGCTGACATTAGTTGGAAGTTTAAAGTTGGCGAATTCGACAACCGTATAAAACAGGGTATTTTGGGACATCTCAACATAATACAAATAAAAATGAGCAGGCTGGTCTGGGTTTGGCAAATCCGCCTAATGGAGCAAGTAGCTATATGACAATTGTACCAGTTTCTAAGTTGCTTAATGGTTCATATTATAATACAAGTGAACAAGGAATAGGTTGGTTTGTTTTTGCTTTTGAGGGAGGAGATCAGTTTGAAGCCAAGGCAGAAAAACGTGCTCCATTTATTATGTTAGATAATAAATTTAACAACTGGTTGCGATTGGTGTGGGGGGTAAGAGCCGAAAACTATAAATACACCCAAATCTCAACGCAACAAGGAATTAGTGTAGATCGTGCAAGCTTAGACTCGGCAACCCAGGAAGAACTAGATGCGTTAGGTGAAGAAAGTTGGATATATATGCCGTCTTTTAACCTAACAATAAGTCCAACCAAATCAACTAATATTCGCATAGCACATAGTCGGTCTGTATTACGTCCTCAATTCTCAGAGCGATTACAGTCTGTTATTTATGATCCAGAAAGAAATGCAGATATAATAGGAAGTCCTAAAGGTGTAAAATCTTCAGTGACCAAAAACTATGATTTCAAGCTGGAATGGTACCCATCTCTAGGAGAAACCGTTTCTGCAGGAGTATATTATAAAGATATTGATAACCCAATTGAATCTGTTAATTTTTCAGGTTTGGAAGGGGTTAGTAAAATAACAATTATTAATTCCATTCATGCGAAATACCCGAACGGCGTAAGCAAATTTTTATGCTTCATAAATTCGATGAATTCAGTTATAAAGAGATCGCTGCAAAAATGAATATGACACCTAGTGCCGTAGCCAACCAAATATCAATAACTCTTAGATACTTAAGAGTTCGTTATGATAAAAGTAACGAGTTGTTTTAGAATCGGCTAAAGCATGTTATGTAAAACCTGTAATTTAAATATTATGGGTTTTTCATTTTGCGGGATATCTTATGTATTTAGAAGGGAATTAAAATATAAAAAGCTGTATTTCTTTATAATAAGAGATAAGAATCTTTTATATTTGTAAGAATATTTAACAAACACTTGATATAGAGTACGGTTTAAGTTCATCGTAGATGTTTATAGCATTTAATTTCAAAAGAGCAGAGTTATTCAATACTATTTTAGACTTGGGTTTAAGGTGTATTGTATTGATTATAAATGTTTTAGTGTTTATTGTTTTTGTTGCTTTTTTAAGTTTTACAAACCCCGAAATTTCGCCTTTAAATAAAATTTCTTACATTTATAAGGAGGATATTTGTTCAGATGAGGTATTTTTGTATGGATTAATCTTAAAGGAAAAAGACGGTAAAGGTAGAGAAGCAGTAGAAAAAGCGATACATTTAATCAATGAAGGGCTTAATGGAAATTATGCTTTTCTAGATGAAAAGGGTAGGGTTTCTTTAAGTTTAGCTAAAAAAAAAGCTAAGAAAAGGTTAACAGGCCGGCAAAAAGTGTTTTATGATGTGATTTGTGAGGCCATTAACTCAAAAAAAAGTACTGTAATTTCAATATCAGAAGGTTCCGAATTTGTAATTATTGGTAGTTATGACGATCAAGAAATAGATATATCTGATGTCAATAATTACGGTACCGATAAAAGAGTAAATAAATTTTCAGTATTCGCCCATGAGATAAAAGAGCAGTATTCGAAGCAAACAAAGGGTAAAAATTGGAATAGTGCCCATAGAGCTGGGCTCGTTGTAGAAGAGAAGATTACAGGGTACTCAAGATTAGATGGACTAGGGGCTAATACACATACAGAACAAGACGAACGAGGTAGGGTATCTGGGAATTTAAATACGGTATTTGAAAAATCGAATCATAGAATTGAAGTGTGTGCAGAAATACTTAATGGCAATATTGTAGACATTACATTAACTAACCAAAATTAATAAAGATGAAACTAATACTAACCGCAATGCTCATGAGTTCCTGTTTTTTAATACAGGGACAAAATGAAGAAGCATATAGCTCACACAGTGAATATCCTTGTTGTTTTTATGCGACTAATGTCAATGTTCAAGCCTTAAAGTTCTTTAACGAACAAATTAATATCATCCAAAAAAGTGTTAAAAAACATGCTAATGTAACCTTTAAAGAGGTTGATGCCGCCATTCGAATTCTGGAGAAGGTTACCGAAATTAGTTCAACTGCCGATGGAAATTATTTTGGCAGATTTAACCCATCCCAAATAGATTACGATAAGTGGAAGGTATGGCTTGAAAAAAACATTAAGAATATTCGTTGGGATGATATAAAAAATGATATGCTTGCCATGAGAAATTAATTTGTTTATTTGGCACTATTTTGTTTTGATTTATTGACATTTCAAAAATGTTCTGAATAATCCCCGCAAAACCAATAATAGTTACTTGGCTATCTTAAAACTTATGCTAATGCTGTTGGATTATAATGAGCAGCTATAAATATTCCACGTTTTCCTTTGTCAACAATTTAATAGGTAGATATATATTCTTTTCCGGAATGATATCATTAATCAAGTAATTAAATAAGGTTTTAGTGCCTTCATACCCCTGAAAAAAAGCATTCTGATCGATTAGAAAATCAATAGTTTCATTCTTGATATAGTGAATATTTTCATCATTGAGATCGTATCCAATTAACTTTAAATGTTGCAGTTTAGCAGTTTCCAGGAATCTCGCAACCAGACTAACCTTGCTAGACGGTACAAACAAACCTTTAATTTCTGAATTTACAAGTTGATTAGAAATGATCTCATTAATAGCGTTTTGATCTTTTGTGTTTGGAAGTACAACATCATAAATCGTCGATGTCGATTTTTTTGCAGTAAAATAAGATTTAAATCCCGAGATCCGGTTATCGATTGAAGAATGATGATTGTTATCTTTTCTAACTTTGATAACTAAAGTATCTGCGTCTGAACCTAAAAGTAGCGACATGAGTTTAGCGGCCAGAGTCCCACTATCGTAAGAGTGTTGCCCGATGTATAAAACATTATTTGAATTAGGTAGTTCCACATTAATAAAAGCGTAAGGAATGTTTCTACGTTCTAAATGTTTGAGTCGTTCCTGCGTTTCCTCTAAAAAAATAGGAGTTAATAGTACGGCGTCAAATGAATCTTCCAGGAGTTCATCGAAGGCTTTATTAAAAGCATTCGGATCAAATTGATTAAAATAAAAATAACGAACAGAAGTTCTGTGAATTTCAATCTCTTCTGAGGCCTTTTCGATTCCTTTTCTGGGAAAGTTCCAGAAATCTGAATCCGATTCCGACTCTGGAATTAAAACAGCAATGTCATATTTTTTATTAAGAGCTAAGGTTCTGGCCGTCTTATTTACCTGGAAATTGTGTTCCTTGATTAATTTTTCAATAGATGCTCTAGTTTTCTCGGAAACTCCCGGTCTATTGTGAATGACACGATCTACGGTTCCAATAGAAACGTTAGCTAAAGCCGCTATATCTTTAATTGTTTTCAAGCTATAATTTTTAGATGTTCCTAAAACGGAATTAGAAAATAACAATAAACGAAAATATTAAATATAAACCCATTTAATCCAAATTATTTTTCCTTATTCAGGGAACAAATTAAATAATAATAATTACATTTGCGTGTACGCACACGTACTTAAAGATAAAAAATTAACTTAACTCAAAAATTCAAAATTATCAAATAATGAATCGGTTGTTTGATGCTTTAGATTGATCAAATGAATGTATTTAACTTAAAAAATAAAATAGTGCTGGTTACTGGTGGTTGTGGTGTGTTAGGAGGAGGCATCGCAGAATATTTACTAGAACAGGATGCCACTGTAGTTTTACTGCATTATAAAAAAATACCACTGGAAGAGGCCGTAGCAAAACTTAAGGCTATTAGTGAAAACGTAGATGGTTTTATGTGCAATGTAACCGAAGAAAAAAGTTTGCAAGATGTCTCAACTGCTATTGTTAAGAAATATAATAAAATAGACATTTTAATAAATGCAGCGGGAGGCAACATGCCGGGAGCAACCATCGCACCTTCACAAACGATATTCGATGTGAATATTGATGATTTTAAAAAAGTTGTCGACCTTAATTTGTTTGGAAGCATACTACCATCTATAGTTTTTGGTAAGGTGATGGCAAAACATAAGCAAGGTGTTATTTTGAATGTATCTTCCATGGCAGCTCAAAGTGCTATTACACGGGTTGCTGGTTATTCCGCTTCTAAAGCAGCGATCGACAACTTTACAAAATGGATGGCTGTTGAATTAGCACATAAATATGGAGACGGGTTACGAGTAAATGCGATTGCGCCAGGATTTTTTATTGGTAATCAAAACAGAGATTTATTAATAGATAAAGAAACAGGACAGTATACAGGCAGAGGAAATACCATTATGCAGAATACCCCAATGAAAAGGTTTGGAGAGGCAAACGAACTAAACGGTGCAGTTCATTATTTATGTTCGAATGCGTCTAAGTTTGTAACTGGAATTGTACTACCTATAGATGGTGGTTTTAGTGCCTTTAGTGGGGTGTAATACATTTAGAATAGGAATATGAAGCAAACATGGCGTTGGTATGGGCCAAATGATCCGGTACAATTATTGGATATTAAACAAGCCGGAGCAACTGGAGTGGTTTCGGCATTACACCAAATCCCTAATGGAACGGTGTGGAGTATTGAAGCCATTAATGAAAGAAAGCGAATCATTGAAGGTGCTGGTCTAACATGGGATGTGGTAGAAAGTATTCCAGTACATGAACATATAAAAACACGTTCTGGCGATTTTCAGAACTATATAGACAATTACAAGCAAAGTATTGAGAATTTAGCAACCTGCGGAATTCATATCGTTTGTTACAATTTTATGCCTGTTTTAGATTGGACCAGAACATCGTTAGATTATGAAGTGGAAGATGGTTCTAAGGCGTTACGTTTTGATGTGGTAGAATTTGCAGCTTTCGAGCTGTATTTACTAAAAAGGCCGGGAGCGGAAGCGCTATATTCTGATGTAGAAAGAGAAGAAGCCAAAGCTCATGTCGATGGGCTATCTGAAGAAGAAAAACAAACGCTAATAAATAGCATCATAGCTGGTTTACCAGGTGCAGAAGAGGGGTATACATTGGAACAATTTCAATTGGTTTTAGATACTTATAGAGCTATAGACGACCAAAAGTTTAAAGAAAATCTGGTAGCATTTCTTGAGGAAATCATTCCGGTGGCAGCAAAACATAAGGTGTTAATGTGCATTCACCCAGATGATCCTCCTCGAACCATCTTAGGGCTCCCTAGGGTTGTAAGTACGGAAGCCGATTATGCTTTTATATTTGATCGCGTTCCACATAGGGCTAATGGAATTACATTTTGCACGGGATCATTAGGGGCACGACCAGATAACAACCTCGTAGAGATTTTTAAGCGTTTTGCAGATCGCACACATTTTATACACTTAAGAAGCACAAAACGAGATGACAAAGGGAATTTCTACGAAGCCAATCATTTGGAGGGTGACGTGGATATGTTTAGCATTGTTAAAGGTATTGTGACAGAAGAAAATAAGCGAAGAATCTCTGGACGAGAGGATGCCATAATTCCTATGAGGCCGGATCATGGACACCAAATGTTAGATGATTTAAACAAAAAAACAAATCCAGGGTATTCAGGAATAGGGCGCTTACGAGGATTGGCAGAGTTGAGAGGGCTGGAGTTAGGAATTACTAAAAGTTTAAGATTATAATGTTAAAACACCCAAAGGCATTTATTACAGATAATTTTCTATTGCATTCTAAAGAAGCAGAGACTTTGTATCATAATTATGCAAAGGAGATGCCTATAATAGACTACCATAACCATTTATCTGCTAAACTCATAGCAGAGAACAGGCCTGTTGGAAATATTACAGAAGCCTGGTTAAGTGAAGATCACTACAAGTGGCGAGGTATGAGAGCTCATGGGATAGACGAGTCCTATATCACGGGAGAAGCATCCTTAGAAGATAAGTTTACAAAATGGGCAGAAACTGTTCCATACACGTTAAGGAATCCATTATTTCATTGGACACATTTAGAATTAAAGCGTTACTTCGATATAGATACGATGCTTCAACCAGATACAGCCGATGAAATATATAAGAAAGCAAATGCTGTTCTATCTCAAAAAACACCTGCACAGTTACTGGAACAAATGAAAGTAAAGATTGTTTGTACAACTGATGACCCAACGGATTCTTTGGAGTATCACGCACAAATTAAAACCATGCACTTTTATACTAAAGTATTGCCTACGTTTAGATCGGATAATCTCTTTTTTATAGATGATACTGTGTCTTTTAGGGCGTATTTGGACAAACTTGCAACTTGTGTAGACTTTTCTATTAATAGTCTGGAAAATTTGTTTAAAGCTATTGATATGCGCATTGATTTCTTTAGCGCTTTAGGCTGCAAGCTGTCTGATTATGGAATTACAGGACCATTACATGTTGTAGATTATACTAAAGAGGAAGTCGCCAATATTTTTGAGAAATTCTTAAATGAGGAGACTTTAGAAAAAGAAGACGTCGCAAAATACAGAAGCTGTTTGTTGTTTTATTTATCCAGAAAATATCATGAAAAAGGTTGGGCGCAACAGTTTCATTTGGGACCTATTAGAAATAATAATAAGCGATTGGTAGAGTCGTGTGGTGCAGATGCGGGTTGCGATTCTATTGGTGACTTTTCATTTGCAGAGGCCATGTCCAGCTTGTTTGGTCAATTGGATCACGAGAACAAATTGGCTAAGACGATTTGTTACAATTTAAATCCAGCGCACAATGAAGTGTTTGCGAGTATGATGGGAAACTTTAATACGGGAGAGGTGCCGGGAAAAATGCAGTGGGGCTCCGGTTGGTGGTATTTAGATCAAAAGGATGGTATTGAAAAACAATTAAATGCCCTCTCTAACATTGGTCTTTTAAGCCATTTTGTCGGGATGCTAACCGACAGTCGTAGCTTTTTATCGTTTCCAAGGCATGAGTATTTTAGACGTATTCTATGTGATTTAATTGCGGAAGATATTCGTAAAGGATTAATACCTAATGATATAGATTTTATAGGAATGTTAATACAAAATATTTGTTACAATAACGCTTTAAATTATTTTAAATTTGATGTAAACTAAAGGTGTTCTATGAAAAAAATGTTACCAAGACCATTATTTATTCTATGTATTGCAGGAATACTTTGTTCTTGTAACACACTTCAAGATAAAAAGGTTATTAAATTGGCACATGGTTTGGATATGAGTCATCCTGTTCATAAAGCCATGGAGTTTATGGCACAGGATTTAGAAACTCGTTCTAGTGGAACTATGGCCATTCAGATTTATCCTAATCAGCAATTAGGTACCGAGCGACAAGCTTTAGAATTATTGCAAATAGGGAGTTTAGATATGACCAAAGTATCGGCTGCAGTCATGGAAAATTTTTCTCCCAATATGAAAGTTTTCGGATTACCTTTTTTATTTAGAAACCGGGCACATACATTTAACGTTCTTGATGGAGCTATTGGAAAGGAACTTTTAGATGGCGGACAAAAATACTGGTTGAAAGGTTTAGGATATTACGATTCCGGAAGCCGAAGCTTTTATACCAAAGAGCGCCCTGTCGAATCCCCTGAAGATTTAAAAGGTTTGAAAATACGTGTTATGGAGAGTATCACAGCTATGAACATGGTTAATAGTTTAGGAGGATCTCCAACACCAATTTCATGGGGGGAATTATATACCTCTTTGCAACAAGGGGTCGTGGATGGTGCCGAAAACAACCCACCAAGCTTCTATTTATCCAGACACTACGAAGTCTGTAAGTTTTATTCTTTAGACGAGCATACCTCTGTACCGGATGTACTTATTATGGGAACTCATTTTTGGAACGATTTGAATGAAGAACAACAAAAATGGGTGCAGGAATCTGTTAATTTATCGATTGAATACCAAAGAGAATTATGGGCAAAGGCAGAGCAGGATGCTTTAGATGCTGTAAAGAAAGCAGGTGTTACCGTAATTAATCCCGATAAATCCAAGTTTCAGAAAAAGGTGGTAGATATGTATGAAGGTTATAAAGATGAGAGTGAGATCTACAATTTGATTAAAAGGATTCAAGACGTAAAATAATATAACAATTCGCAACTATGGAGATAAGAGATAGAATAGATAAGATTCTTGGAAGTACCCTGGCCTTCATTATGGCTGTTATGGTATTAAATGTTCTTTGGCAGGTATTTACAAGGTTTATTATTGGTAATCCAAGTTCTTTTACAGATGAATTGGCTCGATATTTAATGATTTGGGTTGGGGTACTGGGAGCGGCTTATGTTTCGGGTAAAAAAATGCATGTGGCAATCGATCTGGTGCCAAGAAAACTTAATAAAAAGAAACAAATCCAATTAAAAATTATTGTAAATATTGTGATTATCGTTTTTTGTCTGTCGGCACTTGTTATTGGTGGGGCTCGACTTGTTTATATCACCTATGTTTTAGAACAATATTCGCCGGCACTTCAAATTCCTTTAGCACTGGTTTATCTGGTAATTCCTATTAGCGGCGCATTAATTATTTTTTACAAAATTTCAGACATTCTTAATAAACAACTGTTGTAATGGAATATATACCGGTAATTATTTTAGTATTAAGTTTTATAAGTTTATTGATTATTGGAGTTCCTGTAGCCTGGAGTATTGCGATTTCATCGTTATTGACGATGATGGCTAGCATTCCGGTTCTACCAGCTTTAACAACGGTGTCACAGCGGATAGGTACCGGACTTGATAGCTTTGCGTTGCTCGCCATTCCGTTTTTTGTGTTGTCGGGTCAGCTCATGAACAAAGGAGGTATAGCGCATCGTTTAATAGCATTTGCAAAAACGTTGGTGGGCGCACTTCCCGGTGGATTGGCTTTAATCAATATTATTTCGGCCATGCTTATGGGAGCCATTGCTGGTTCGGCTATGGCCTCGGCCTCAGCTATGGGAAGTATTTTAGGCCCGGAAATGGAAAAAGAAGGATATTCAAAAGAATTTGGAGCCGCCGTAAATATTACATCGTCTACCACCGGTCTTGTTATCCCACCAAGTAATGTTTTAATTGTGTACTCACTGGCTAGTGGCGGCGTATCTATTGCCGCTTTATTCTTAGCTGGATACATTCCCGGGATTTTAACAGGTTTGTTTCTAATGATCGTAGCATCTTTATGGGCTAAAAAGAAAAAGTATAAGGTCGGTAAACGAAGTTCTCTAAAGGACATTACCAAAACATTTGTAAAAGCATTTCCAAGCTTAATGCTTTTGGTAGTTGTTATTGGTGGTATTGTTACCGGAATTTTTACAGCCACAGAAGCTTCTGCAATTGCCGTGCTCTATACTTTGGTACTTGGCTTTTGGTATAAGGAGATTTCGTTTAAAGCATTACCACAAATCTTACTGGATTCGTGTGGAACTACGGCTATTGTTATGTTGTTAATAGGGGCTTCCATGAGTATGTCATGGATTATGAGTTATGAAAATATACCTCAAGATATCTCAGCTTTACTTTTGGGAGTTAGCGATAATCCTATTATCGTATTGTTAATCATAAATCTTTTGCTTCTGTTTGTTGGTATATTTATGGATATGACACCGGCTGTTCTAATTTTTACACCTATATTTTTGCCAATAATTACAAAGTTAGGTATGGATCCTGTTCAGTTTGGAATTGTTATGGTTCTCAATTTGTGTATTGGACTCTGTACGCCACCGGTAGGATCGGTTTTATTTGTGGGGGTAGGAATTGCCAATACAAGCATCGAGAAGGTCGTTAAGCCGCTATTACCACTATTTATATCCATGATTATCGCGTTATTTTTAGTGACTTATTTCCCGGGTTTAAGCTTATGGTTGCCTGGATTGTTCGGGTTGTAGAATTGGGGTATTGAGTTAATATGAGCGAGTTATTGGGGTATAAGATTATTATGATTGGTGATTTGGAGTGTTTTTTAATGAGTTGTTATATAATCTTTAGACCAATCTTTCCATACAACGTCGTACCCCTGGGATTGAATCATCTGTCTAATCTCTTCGGTGGATCGTTCATCAGAAATTTCGAATTGTTCCAACGACTGAGGCTCTACACTGTAACCTCCCGGATTTGTCTTAGACTCAGCACTTATAGAAGTAATTCCAAGATGAATTGCGTGGTTTCTAAATAGCTCACTTTCGCGAGTTGATAATGACAATTCAACGTCTTCATCGAGTAATCTGTATGCACAAATAAGCTGTACCAAATCAGCATCCGTCATTTCTACTTTAGGGGCTAATCCGCCCTGGTGAGGTCTTAATCTGGGAAAAGAGATGGAGTATTTCGTCTTCCAATAGGTTTTTTGTAAATATTTTAGGTGTAGTGCGGTATAAAAACTATCGACTCTCCAATCCTCCAGTCCGAAAAGTGCTCCTAACCCTATTTTATGAATACCGGCTTTTCCCAATCGGTCGGGCGTATCGAGACGATAATCGAAGTTCGACTTTCTCCCTTTAGGATGATGTGTTTTATAGGTCGCTTTATGATAGGTTTCCTGATAGACCAATACGGCATACAAGCCCGATTCAATTAAGGTTTCATAATCCTTTTGATCCAAGGGTTGCACTTCTATGCTAATATTAGAAAATTGTGATCTAATTAATTCAATGGCATGTTTTAGATATGAAACGCCAACTGTCTTATTGGCTTCTCCTGTGACCAAAAGAATATGGTCGTATCCTAAATTTTTAATATGTTGAACCTCCTTTAATATCTCGATATCGCTTAAGGTTTTTCTTCGTATCCCATTATCCATACTAAACCCACAATAGGTGCAGATATTTTGACATTCATTAGACAAATACATGGGGATATACATTTGAATGGTATTGCCAAAGCGTTTTTTGGTAATCGCATTGCTTCGTTGAGCCATGGCCTCAAGATATGGTTTTGCGGCAGGGGAGATTAATTTTTTAAAGTCTTCCAACTCGATTTTATCTTTTCGAAGTACGTTTTCAACGTCCTTAGGTGTCACCTTATAAATCTCATTTTCTAAGGTCGCCCAATCATATGTTTCAAATGTATTTTTAAAGGACATGTTTTGTTTAATTTAAATCATTTAAAAAGGATGTTAGCGGACTACTGGCTTCGGCATGTTTTTTAACAGGAGCTAGTTTAGCATTGTAAGCCATTCTACCGGCTTCTACAGCCATTTTAAAGGCAATAGCCATATCTACAGGGTGTTGTGATACAGCAATAGCAGTATTGACCAAAACAGCATCTGCACCCAGCTCCATAGCAAATGCGGCATGGGATGGGGCACCAATCCCGGCATCCACAATAACCGGTACATTGCTTTGCTCTATAATAATCTCAAGAAACTCCAGAGTTTTGATGCCCTTATTACTACCAATAGGTGCGCCTAATGGCATGACGCATTGTGTTCCGACATCCTCCAGACGTTTACAAAGAACAGGGTCTGCATGAATATACGGCATCACAACAAATCCTAATTTCACTAATTCTTCTGCTGCTTTTAGCGTTTCAATAGGGTCGGGAAGGAGGTATTTGGGATCGGGATGTATTTCCAGTTTCACCCAATTGGTTTGAAGTGCTTCTCTGGCTAATTCGGCAGCAAAGACAGCCTCTTTTGCAGTTCTAACCCCAGATGTGTTAGGGAGCAGGTTTATTTTACTATGGTTTAAATGAAGGAGCATGTCATCAGATTCATTTTCAATGTCCACGCGCTTTAAAGCTACGGTTACCAATTCACTTTCAGATGCTATAATAGCCTCTTGCATATGTTGAGGGCTACTAAATTTTCCTGTCCCAGTGAATAATCTGGATTTAAAAGTTTTATCTGCTATTTTTAGTATATCTGTTGTCATAATTACTTACGTTGATTGGGTTTCCAAACCTGATCCTGTGTTGAAGGACTGTTTAGCAGTTTGTTAAACTGACTAATGTTATTAAAGTTTTTGGTGATTTCTCCAGATACGGCAATACCGGAAACTCCTGTTTTTAAAATGTCTGGCACATCGCCTATTGTGATGCCTCCAATTGCAACAATAGGAACGGTTATTTGTAATGCTTCAAGAATACTCTTGTATCCCTCTGTTCCTAAGATCGGACTTAAATTATCTTTTGTCGTTGTGAAGCGAAAGGGGCCCAGCCCGATATAGTCTACTTTTTTTTCAATTAAGGTTTCGCAATCTTCAAGCGTGTTTGCTGTCCCTCCAATAACCTGCCAGTTTTCAAGATGCTTTCTTGCAATGGTCGGACAGGTATCGGTTTTTCCTAGATGCACACCGTCTGCTTTTATTTCTTTTGCAATGTTATAGTGGTCATTGATGATTAAACGCGTTTGAAAATGAGCCGTGATATCTCTTGCCTTTGCAGCAATGTTTAAAACCTCATGCTCGAGAAAACCCTTCAAACGGAGTTGCACCAATTCTGCGCCAGAAGTACAGGCACTTTGAATATTCTCAAGATGCTCCTGTCCTGTATGCCCTTGCGATATGTAATGTAATTTCGGAATCATTGGGTTATCTGGTTATTTGAGTTGATGCTTTGAGTTTGTTTAAAGGTATTGTAGGTATGTTTCCCTAATAATCCTTCATTAGAATTTAAAAACTGTTCTGTATATCGTTTTGCATGTTTAGCAGCATCTTCTAATTCAATATTTAGAGCTAAATAGCTTGCCAAGGCAGCAGACAGTACGCATCCGCTTCCATGCTTTTCAAAAACGGAGTCCGTATGAGGAGCCATGTTTATCTTAACTATTTTACTATGATATAAGGCGTCCCAACCTTTTTTGTTGGCTCTATGCCCGCCTTTTAAATACACGTTGGTGAAAGATGCTATATGTTCGACCGTTTGATCAATACTTAGTTGAGGGTATAGACTCTGAATTTCTTCATAGTTAGGAGTAATTATGAAGCACTGTTCCCAAATACTATCCAATAGACTTTGGTTTTCGTTTTCATGAAAGTCAAACCCGGCACTCGCTTTAATAATTGGATCTAAAACAACTTTAATACTCGGATTCCATTCATGCAACCTGTTTAATATCCGAAGTAATGTGTTCCAGGATTCTACAATTCCAATTTTCACAATAGTAATATCGAAACGATCAAAAAGGATATCAATTTGAGCTATAATCACGTCAATATCGGTCCATACACATTGTTTGAAGTCTACATCATTTTGAACAGTAATGGCCGTAGAAACCGATACTCCATATAAATCATGAGCCTCGAAAGTTTTAATGTCTGCGGTTAATCCTGCACCTGCGGAAGGATCATGACCTGCAATAGTTAATATGTATGTCTGTGCGTTCAATTTGTGATGTGTTTATTTTCAATAGCTTAATAATGTCTAATACGTAATATTGGGTTTCAACACTAAATACATAATACTTGATACTAAAAGCACCTCGTCATCTTTTTAAAAACGTCGATCGGATTTTCACGATTCCAGATTCCACCTAAAACACCCACGCCTTGAAAGCCCAGGTGAATAAATTTGTTAATGTTGTCTTGGGTAGCACCTCCCATACCAATTATTTTTTTTGGAATGTGATTCACATCAAACCCTTTTCCTTCATAGCCTTTCTTTGAAACAGATGTAAAAACCGGACTAAGAAAATGATAGTCAAAATTATATGGACATTTCAATAATTCTTTCGGACAATGAAAAGACGAACTCACCGATACACCTTCTTTATTTAAGAGCGTTTCCAAAGTTTCTCGAGTGGTTTTCCTTCGTTTTTGCTCTTGAAAATGAAGGCCTTTAAGGTTAAAATCACGAGTCAGTTCATGAAAATAGTGAACGACAATTCGGTTATGATACTTGGAATCGATCTGTTCTAAATAATTGCAATGTTGCTCGAAATTTTTATCTGGTTTACGCAAATGAAAATAATCTAAACCAGCTTCAAAAAGCTGATTTAGAATTAAATTTTCGTTTTGAATATCCTTTTCTGGAGCAATGAGTACAATCATAATTTACAGGTATACCTGGCTTCCTTTTTCTTTAAATTCTTTCGATTTTTCATCCATACCTTTTTGTACGACTTCATTATCGATAATCTCATTTTCTGCAGCAAAGTTTCTCACATCCTGAGATATTTTCATGGAGCAAAATTTTGGTCCGCACATGGAACAGAAATGCGCAACTTTAGCGCCATCTGCCGGTAGGGTTTCATCATGGTATTCTCGGGCTAGCTCAGGGTCGAGGCCTAAATTAAATTGATCTTCCCATCGGAATTCGAAACGCGCCTGACTCAAAGCATTATCTCGATGTTGTGCACCCGGGTGACCTTTGGCCAAATCGGCCGCATGAGCGGCTAGTTTATAGGTAACAACTCCGGTGCGAACATCATCTTTGTTAGGCAAGCCAAGATGTTCTTTCGGAGTTACATAACAGAGCATGGCACATCCGTACCATCCAATCATGGCAGCTCCAATTCCAGAGGTAATGTGGTCGTATCCTGGTGCAATATCTGTTGTTAGAGGACCTAAAGTATAAAAAGGGGCTTCATCACAGACTTCAATCTGTTTTTCCATGTTTTCTTTAATCATATGCATCGGAACATGGCCTGGTCCTTCTATAAAGCACTGTACGTCATGTTTCCGGGCTATTTGAGTTAACTCTCCTAAAGTTTCCAATTCTGCAAATTGCGCTTCGTCATTGGCATCTGCTACAGACCCAGGACGTAAGCCATCTCCCAAAGAAAAGGCCACATCGTACTGTTTTAAAATGTCGCAGATGTCTTCGAAATGGGTATAAAGGAAATTTTCTTTATGATGGGCTAAGCACCATTTAGCCATTATAGATCCGCCACGTGATACGATACCTGTAACGCGCTTGGCGGTCATAGGTACATATCTAAGCAATACACCGGCATGAATGGTAAAGTAATCCACACCTTGTTCAGCTTGCTCTATTAGCGTATCTCTAAAGATGTCCCAGGTTAAATCCTCGGCAACACCCTTTACTTTTTCTAAGGCCTGATAAATGGGGACAGTTCCAATGGGTACCGGAGAGTTTCTAACAATCCATTCTCTGGTTTCATGGATGTTTTCTCCCGTGGATAAATCCATAATATTATCGGCTCCCCAACGACAGGCCCATACCGCCTTTTCTACTTCTTCTTCGATAGAAGATGTAACAGCCGAATTTCCAATATTAGCATTAATTTTTACTAAAAAGTTTCTTCCAAGAATCATCGGCTCTGCTTCAGGATGATTGATATTGGAAGGGATTACAGCACGACCTCTGGCAACTTCAGATCGAACAAACTCGGCGGTAATTTTTGATGGAATGGAAGCCCCAAAATGTTCTCCCTTGTGCTGTTTGCTTATTTCTGTCATTTCATCGATACGCTGATTTTCGCGAATAGCAATATATTCCATTTCCGGGGTGATAATACCCTGTTTTGCGTAGTGTAACTGTGTTACATTTTTTCCTGATTTTGCTCGTAAAGGCTTTTTAAGCAAGGAAAAACGCATATGATCCAAGGAGGAATCATTTAAACGTTCGTTACTATATTTGGAGCTGTATTCGGTTAATTCTTCAACATCATTGCGATCTAAAATCCATGGTCTGCGAATAGGGTCCAGACCTTTATGGATATCGATATTTTTATTTGGGTCTGTATAGGGACCAGAGGTATCATATACCGTTACGGGCTCGTTGGGCGTTAATGTCCCAGTCATAGCATCTTTGGTATCACTAAGAGAAATCTCTCTCATAGCAACTTTTATGCTGGGATGGATGTCTCCCTGAACATAGATTTTTTTCGAATTAGGGAACGGGTTTCTTGAAATTTCTCCCTCTTTTGGAGCTGTGTCTTTTATTTTCATTTTCGAGTATTTTTTAAGAGACAGAATTAACCGCCTTGTGTTGCTTGAATGATTAAAACATGATCGTTCGCATTAAGACAATGTGAATTCCAATGTTCCCTAGCTATTATTTTTTGGTTAATGGCAAAGGCAATACCGTCTAATGGAGACTTGATTTTGGTAAGAAGTTTAGAAATTGTTGTTGTGTCTTCAACTTCTAATTCTGTCTCATTTACTAATATTTTAATCATAAATAATACAATGTTTACTTGATTTACTTATAACTAAAAAGGCAGAAACACTTTGAAAAAAGTACAACGACCAAGTGCGTATGTACTAATAAGAAGTATATAAATATATGTATGAATACATGTATTTTCTAACTTTTTCCTTCGCTGGTACTAACCATATCAGGTTCAAAGGGTATGTCTCAGTCCCTAAAAAAGGAACACCCCTAAAGTTTTATGGTACAAAAATATTTAAAATTTTGGATTATAGCTATTATTTTAGGGATAAAGATTAAGCTTTTAATGTTTTACTAAAGATATTAGTGTAGCCTTAAAAAATACTCATTTTTTTTGAAAACCCTTTACGTATTATCCTTACTTTATTTACGGTAAAACCATCATTGAAAACCTGTTAATATGAGTATTATTGTTTTGATTTTTTAAGCAAGAGATTTTGAATAATTACCTTATCATCGAGTCGGAGGAAGATTTAATAAATAAAGTTAAAAAAGTTTTAAGTGACTTCTCAGATTTTAAATGTATTGGTTGTGCCTACGATTATTTAGATCCGGTTAACTTCATTCTTAAGAATATGCCAGATTTAATCTTTTTAAACCTGGATACCACCTTAGGTGATCCTTTTGATTTGGTTAAAGAAGTCAATCAGTATTTAAAAAAAGACTGTGAATTTATTGCCATTTCTTCTTCAAAGGATAAAACTTATGAAGCCATAAAATATGGTTTTTTTGATTATCTATTAAATCCCGTTTCGGAATTGGATATAAGAAAAGCAGCCTTGAAGTTTGAGAAGAAACATCCAATACGAATAAACAAAACGATTTGCCTCAAATCATATAAGGATTATCAATATCTCAATACAGATGAAGTTTTATTTCTAAAAGCGGATAATAATGCTACAGATTTTTATATGAGTAGTGGTAAGATCATAAGTGCCTATAAAACATTAAAAACTTTTGAGGCCGTTTTGCCAAATAACTTTTTAAGAATACATAAAAGTTATATAGTTAATAAGAATTATGTAAACCGGGTAAATTATGGCACGCTGAATTGCACATTAAAAAAGTACTTGAAAAATATACCGTTTAGTAAAACCTATTTAAAGAATGTTGAGTTTATGATTAATACACTATCTCGATCGTCGGTATTAGGAATAAGTTAATATCCCTATTAAAAAAGACTGTTTCACTCACAAAAAGTAGCGTTTCACTAATTACATAAGAGTTCTCTTGAGTTTTTCGTTTTTGTAATCTAAGTTTGATAGGTATTAGTGTTTAAGCTTTTACAATGTAGTCCATGAACCTAAAAAATACCTGAAATAGCATTTTAAGAGGTCATTTTAATAATTGGTGTGATTAAATAATTTACTATAAATAATACTCTAACAATGACTAGTACATACCGCGTTTTACTAATTGACGACCATCCATTAATCACGGATGTTTATAGGGGAGCTTTCCGAAAAATATCAAAAACGAACGCTCATCTAAAGTTTGATATTGACATAGCTCACAGCTGTGATACGGCACTGGATAAAATTAACGAAGCTTCTAAAAATAACCCGTTTGATATTGTCTTTTTAGATATGCGATTACCTGCCTCCAAGGACCATAAAATTTTAGGAGGTGAAGACCTTGGTGTGTTGATTAAAAAGCAATTTAAAAGTATAAAAATAATAGTATCTACTAGTTATGATGATAGTTATATGATTTCGTGTATTCTTAAAAATGTGAATCCAGAGGCTTATGTTACCAAAGGAGATTTAACTATTCAAGTATTAGAAGATACTATAAAGACCGTCATTTTAGATCCACCTTATTACAGTAAGACTGTGATGAAAATATTGAGAAAGCAATCTGCAAATGATTTTGTAATAGATAATATAGATAGGAAAATCTTGTACGAACTCTCTAACGGAACCAAAATGAATGAACTACCTAATGTTTTACCACTTTCAATTGCGGCTCTCGAAAGAAGAAAACGAATACTTAAGGATGTTTTTAATGTAGTAGGACGGGGAGATAGAGACTTATTGCAACTGGCTCATGAAAAAGGGTTTATTTAATTAAGTAAAATAATTCAAAGGATTGTATGGACATTAAACTGTAACTGCTGTTTTAAGACAATATACTTGAATGAAAAAGATAGGTAATTCAAAACATATAAAAATGAATGTAACATTAAAAGGGTCTTCTTTGGTGAATGCTGTTTTCGTTTGTGCTATAATTTCTGTTCTAAGTGGATGTTTTATTCTAATCTCTTTTTATCAAAACATGTTGAACGACCGACTAAGCATGCAGGAGGATTTGATTCGTATAAATGAATCTGCAATTTATTACGCCCTAGGTAGCAGCGATGAAGTTTTGTATGATGAAATCAAAGAAATTAGTGTTTTCGAAAACGGAATTTCTTCCTTTATCAAAAAGAAACGTTGGGGATTTTACGATGTTTTAATTTCTAAAACGGTATTCAAAAATGATACGGTTAAAAAAACAATATTGATAGGAGAGACTAAATCAAAAGAAGATGATTTAGCCTTATATGTTACGGATTATGATAAACCTTTAAAGTTATCTGGTGAGACCAAGGTTTTGGGAAATCTTCGGGTTCCGAATGGCCGTTTTGAACACGCCTATATTAATGGACAAAAAGGTAATACGTTAAAAATAACAGGGCGGCAATTACACTCTAAAGACAGGCTTCCAAAAATAGAAAAAGACATTGATATTGATGTCTCTGGATTACCAAGGCTATCACTTAATTCTATCGAAATGGGAGCAGTACTGTCTAACTCATTTGATAAAGTCACTAAAGTGATAAACCTCAGTGATGTAGAGAAAGTTAAAAATATAACCTGCAAAGGGAATATCATTCTGTATTCTGTGAATACCTTAGAAATTGATGGTTCGACCAAATTAAATGATGTTGTTATTATGGCTCCTGTGGTAAAAATTAACTCTGGTTTTGTTGGAAATGCTCAAATTGTAGCCAATCATAAAGTTATTATGGAAGAGAAATCCTTTTTAATGTATCCATCCAGTATTTATGTTAAAAATGATGGAGATATGGTTTCAGTAGAGATTAAGAAGAAGAGTAAATTGATAGGAGGAGTCGTCATTGATGGTGACATGTATAGCGACTCTTTGGATCGCAAACTATATATAGATGAAGATGCACTGGTCGTTGGTAACGTGTATTGTTATGGAAGCACACAGCTAAAAGGACATGTTGTAGGAAGTATCTATACGGATCGATTTTTTTTGAAGACAGATGCTTCTAATTATGAAAATGTCATCTTAAATGGAACTGTTGATAGTAAAAGTTTACCTGCCGGTTTTGTAGAGCTTCCTTTATTTAATAATGACGAACTAACGAAAAGAAGCTATGCAATGGTTAAAAAACTTTAAGACACTAAAAGCTTCGTCTTTGGTCGAGTCTGTAATAGCTATAGCAATTATTTCTATTTGTGTTTTGGTTGCTTTTACGGTGTATCTAAATGTTGTTAGACAAGATAAGTCTATCCATTTTTATAATGCAAGACATAAGGTAGAGCATTTAACTATTGAAAGTATAGAAAAAAAAGACTATGAAGACAACGTTTTTAAATATGATGGTTACACAATTACAAAGGAAGCCATTATGGATGAAGAGACTAAGACGATTTTATTATCCTTTTTACTAAAAATGAGATATAGAGAATATCAAATAAAAAAAATAATTCCGTTTGATGAATAGCTTTTACCTGAAGGGATTTACAATATTAGAGGCTTTGATTAGCCTCATTATCATGGGAATTATTATAACTCTTAGTTATTCTGTATATAATTTAATTGAAAGACAAATGACACTTTTTCAAGATGAAAATATGAGTGTACTTCAATACAGTTTGTTTAATACAGCTATTAAAAATGATATCTACAATGCTGTGGATTTTAAGCAGACTAATAATCAGCTCAAGCTGAAGTACTACAGCGGTTCAGTTACAAATTATGAGATAAGGAAGCATCTCATTTTACGACACCATGATATAAAGACAGATACGTTTAAGCTAAAGGTTATAAATTATGAGTTTTCAAATTTGAAACAAGACGTTTCAAGATCTTCAGACCAGGTATTTCATATTTCCTTCGAGGTTTTGGAAGATAAAATTGAAGCAAATTATTACTTAAGAAAGAATATTGCTGAAGCGATTAACAATGTTTACTTCAAGGCATTGATTACTGAAGATTTAGATGGGGATTTAGAAGATGACTATACCAGTGTTTTATATAAATAATAAGATTAAAAGATAATATAGTGAAGGTTGAAGTAAGTGCATATCAGGTAAAATCAAAAAAACGAAAGCCCAGTGTTTTTAATTCGGAGGTTAATTTTTCGGCATCTTTTTTTAAGCGATTTTCAGATAAACAAAAAGAAGATTTTTATCGTGAGTTTTCAACACTTATAAAGTCTGGAGTTGATTTCAATCAGGCATTAGAAATTCTAACCAATCAGCAAAAATCCAAATTTATAAAGTCTATTTACAGAACTATAAACGAAGAGGTGGTGAAAGGAAAGTCGCTTCATCTGGCGATACAAAATTTTAAGCACTTTTCACCATATGAGTACCATAGTATAAAGATTGGGGAGGACACAAGGCGGTTACCAGACATTTTTGATCAACTACAAAAGTTTTTTTCAAGAAAAATCAAAATGAAGAGGCAGATAGTATCTGTTCTGGCTTACCCCATGTTCGTTTTACTTATAACATTTGGTGTGTTGTATTTCATGCTAAACTTTGTTGTGCCCATGTTTGCTTCTGTTTTCCAGCAATTCGGAAAAGACTTGCCGAAAATCACTCAATTCGTTGTGAACGTTTCAAATAACTTCAATACCATTCTTTTAATTATACTCGGAGTCTTTTTAATATTATTTGCGATTCATAAGTTTTTCAAGGATAGGGATTCCTATAAACGAATCGTTTCACAAATTCTATTAAAAATTCCGTATTTCGGAAACTTGGTTAGAAAGATATATTTAGCGAGGTTTTGTCAGTCTTTCGGACTGCTACTTTCTGCTAAAACACCATTAATTACATCATTAGAGCTCATTGAAAAAATGATAACCTTTTACCCACTTAAAAAGGCATTATTTCAAACCAAAAGCGACATATTAAAAGGAGAAACACTTGCCAATAGTTTAAAGAAGCATACATTTTTTACACCCAAAATAATATCATTGACAGCCATTGGCGAGCAAATTAATAAACTGGATTCTATGTATGACGGTTTGGCTAATCAATATAATGATGATGTAGATCATTCAACCAAGATGATAGGAACCATTTTAGAGCCTGTTATGATTGTGATTATTGGAGGAATTGTAGGGTTTATAATGGTCGCTATGTATTCTCCAATTTTTAATCTAAGTAAAGTCATTCAAAATTAGATATAGTGCAATTTTTAAAAAGTAAAAAAATGAAAAAGACGATAATGAAATTAAAAAAAGAACAGCTTTATTTAAAAGCATATTCCATGTCGGAAATCCTAATTGTACTTTGTATTATAGGCATTTTGATTTACCTCGTTGTTCCTAATCAAACTTCTGTGGTAACAAGCGCAAAATCCATTGAAGCACAGAATATGCTAAGCATGATTCATGGTTTAGAGAAAAGTCATTTTTACAGACATTCAAAATATACTGCCGATTTTAATGAATTGGGTTTTGAAGAAGCTCTAACCATAGATAAAGGCGGACAGGCCGTTTATAAAATAGAAGTCACCGAAGCGTCTTTAAATACCTTTACCGCTACAGCTACCGCTTTACAGGATTTTGATGGGGATGGAGTTTATAATACCTGGCAGATTGATCAGGATCGTAAACTAAAAGAAATAGTAAAAGACTAGAATGGTGCTAAATATTGGATATGTTTTACTAATCATATTGTTATTCCTCGTATTGTATCAGGATTCAAAAATGCGAACGTTGCATGTGATTATACCAGTGTTAGTTTTTGGTGTTTCACTACTCATTAATTACGTTTCTTTAGATTTAGAGTTTAAAGATATTTTAAACAACATAGGGTTCTTATTGCTTAATATTACAGGCCTTACACTATACTTCTCTTTGAAAAGAAAGACATTTTCAAACCCCATAAATCGAGACATTGGTTTAGGGGATATCGTTTTTTTTATTGCTATAACACCTCTATTTAAACTGGAAACTTTTATTGTGTTTTTCGTTATTGGTTTAGTATTCTCGCTTGTGTTGTACACCATCGTTTTATGGTTTAAAAAAATAGAAACGATTCCTTTAGCGGGTTACCTGTCACTATATTTAGTTATCAATCTGACTATACAAAATGTATTTAATATCAATATATCACTATAATGGAAGTCACCAGAGATAATCAAATCAAATTATCGGTTGATTTACAGCAGGTCATTAGTTCCGATTTAGCGAATCATTTTTTAATTATTCCTAAATCTGTTTCTGGAAATGATTTCGTGTTTTACATCGATAAAACACAGGAACTCGACATAGACAACATCAAGGCAGAACTTAAACTACTCTTTAATAAAAACATAAGTTTAGAGGTTGTAGAGTCTTCGATTATAGGTAAAGCACTTTCTATCTATTATAGAAAAAATGATTCACAGCCTAAGATGGTGTCTTATGGCAATGACTTTTTAGATGATTTAATTTTTGAGGCAAAGCAGATTAGTGCCAGTGATATTCACATTGAAATATATGAAGAAGATGTGAGAGTACGATTAAGAATAGATGGCCAGTTAATTGAGAAAAACAGTATTAAAAGGGAAAGCTATTTAGAGCTAATCAATCAGATTAAGATTAAATCAAATTTAGATATCACAGAAAAGAGGCTTCCGCAAGATGGAAGAATTGAATACGATGATTTTGATGTTAGGGTTTCTATACTACCAACCCATCACGGTGAAAAGGTGGTTATGAGAATTTTGGGTAGAGATGCTTCACACTTGGATATTAATCAGTTAGGATTTGAACCACATAATTTACAGCTTTACCTGGAAGCCGTAAAAAAAACAAATGGTATTATTTTAATTAGTGGTCCAACGGGGTCGGGAAAAACCACCACATTATACGGTACTTTAAAGCATCTTAATAATATTAAAACAAATATTGTTACAGTTGAAGACCCAATTGAATACACATTAAAAGGTATAAATCAAGTTCAGTTAAAGGAAAACATAGGATTAACATTCACATCGGCTTTGCGATCTTTTTTACGTCAGGATCCAGATATTATTATGCTTGGAGAGATTCGGGATGCGCAAACGGCTCAGATGGCCATTCGAGCGTCTCTAACAGGGCACTTGGTCTTATCAACCATTCACACCAATTCGGCTATAGGGACTATTTCAAGATTAATAGATATGGGAATCCCATCATTTTTAATTGCTGAAACCATCAATCTATCTGTGGCGCAAAGGTTAATAAGAACATTGTGTACAACTTGTAAAGAAGAACAGGAATTTGATAATAATGATCTCCCTATATCATTTAGTCCCAAGAATACAATACATAAACATTATGTTCCGGTAGGTTGTGATCGTTGTTATCATACAGGCTATAAAGGAAGAAGAGCTATATATGAAATATTACCAATGACTCATGATGTGAAAGAGTTTATAAAGAAAAATACATTGGAGAAATCTGATATTATGGCAAACAAAAAATTATCTAATAAGGCTTTTGACTTATTCTTAAAAGGGGTTACTTCTTTGGATGAGATATACCCAATACTTATAAACTAGACTATGCTGTTAAGAACTATAACCGTATTTATTTTCTGTATAATTTTTAATGTAGGTTTTTCACAAACAAATATTAAGGCGTTTACCGAAAAACTTAATGAACTGGAAAAAACAAAAAAAGGGTTACAAGAGAATCTTAGAATAGATTTAAGTGGATTAACTCTATACGATTTTATTAATGCTCTAGCAGAAGAACATCAGTTAAATGTAAGCGTAGACTCAAAATTAAACCAGCTTGTTACAAGTAACTTTTACGATGTTAATATAAAGGATGTCTTTCTGTTTTTGATTAAAAAACATGAATTGGATGTAGACGTGGCTAACAATATTTTAATTTTTAATAAAAAACCTGAAAAGGTTATAGTAAAAAAAGCGAAGCCTCTCAAGAACATAGATGTGTCGTATAATGAACAGAATAAGTTTTTATCCATTAGGTTAGAAAATGATTCGTTACCTAGGGTAGCTAAAGCCATAACAGATGCCTCAAAGAAGAATGTTGTGCTAGCTCCAAATATTAAGGAACAAAAGGTATCGGCGTACATTCTTAATAGACCAATTAATGAGGTCTTGGAAATGATGGCCAAATCTAACGGTTTAGTATTAACAAAAGATGATAATGAAAACTATTATCTTGAAAAACAACTCATTGAAGAGCAGTTAGTTAGTGATAAGCCTACAACTAAGCGAACAAGCAGAAGAAGTCGATCTAAAAATAATAAAACCAGGGATCAAAACCCAGTGGGAGCCTTTGATATAGAGGTTAACAAACAAGGTTTTTTAAACCTTAAAGCTTTTGATGTTGATGCAGCAGAAATCATTAAAGCATCAGCTGAAGAACTCAAAGTTAATTACTTTATGTATAATGTTCCAGAAGGAGTTAGTACGACATTGGTAGCCAACGGTATTACATTCGATAACCTTTTAAATCACATTTTTAAAGGTAAAAACTATACTTACAAAAAAGCGAGCGATTTGTATCTAATAGGAGAGCATACTACTGAAGGCATTAGAACGACAGAGCTGGTACAACTAGAAAATAGAACAATAGAAACAGTATTGAATTCCTTGCCGGCTAAGATAACGGAATCTCTTGAAATTAAGGAGTTTGTTGAGCTTAATGGGTTTGTGGTCACCGGTTCAAGGAATCAAATTCAGGAATTTAAAGATTTTATATACGAAATTGATAGAGTGATACCGGTAATTCAAATAGAAGTTATTATAGTTCAGTATCAAAAGTCTTATGAAATACAAACAGGAATGCAAGCTGGAATTGATAATGAACAAGTACCAACATCTGGAGTCCTTTTTCCAACTGGTGATGTTAACCTTAATGCTACTTCGGTGAACGGTTTAATAGATGCATTTAATGGATTGGGTATTGTGAACCTTGGAAAGGTTACAGAAAAGTTCTATTTAAACTTAAAAGCTTTGGAAAACAATTCACTTATTAGATTATCATCAACCCCTAAGCTTGTAACTCTTAATGGGCATGAAGCCACGTCTTCAATTGGGGAAACAAATTATTATTTTGAGCAGAATAATAGATTGATTAACTCAGGAGTAAATAATAACATTCTTCAATCGGGTACATGGAAGTCTACAGAAGCTAATTTAAGTATAAACATTAAACCTTTTGTATCTAAAGATGAAAATGTAACGCTTACCATTTCTGTAGAGAAAAGTTCTTTTTTAGGAAGAGCAGGAGAAAATGCGCCTCCTGGAAAATCTACACAGAAATTTGATTCTATGATTAGTGTAAAGAACAATGAAATGATCCTTCTAGGAGGCTTAGATGAATTGGAAAACGAAAACTCTGGAACTGGTACCCCAATACTATCAAGGGTTCCTATAATTAAATGGTTGTTTAGTGGAAGAAAGAAGAGAAAAGAAAAATCCAAGCTTCATATTTTTATAAAACCTACAGTAACTTATTAAGATGTTGAAAGAAAAGATAAAAAACATATTTAACGATAATAAAAGGTACTATACTCTGGGGATATCCAATACAAGTGGAGTTTTGGAGTATCATCTATTAAAAATATTGTTTAAAGACAATGAATTAAAAATAGAAGACAGGCACATTTCACAGAAGATAGATGATGAATTCAAAGAACATTTAAATAAAAACTACCCTGTAATTTTAAATATTGAAGGCGATGGCATTATAAATAAAAGGGTTGAAAATAAATCGGGATATAGAAAGAATTTAATATTTAAATCAGATCTCGATGATTTTTATTTTTACGAGTACAGACAGGATAAGGATGTATTTATTTCTGTGGCAAGAAAGGAGTTAATAGATACTTATCTAAACGAATTGAGAGCCTTAGATGTTTTTGTTATTCATGTGTCGTATGGACCTTTTGTAATGGGGGCTTTATTACCGCTTATAAAAGGAGATTCAATTATTTCGTCCAATACCTATAGTGTTGAGATACGAGGAAGTAGGATTTTCTCATTCGAAAAAAAACTTAATCCAGATAATCAATATACTATTAATGGGGATATATTTAAAGCTTACGAAGTACCATTAATAGCAACGTTTTTTAGTTATAAATTCCCAAAGGAGTCCATTGAATTTGATACGAGTTTTTTAGATGATAATGCTAGTGAGTTTAAGTATAAAAAATGGTTTAAAATAGCCTTCATATCGGTACTTTTCTTTTTTCTTATTACCCTTGTTTCGAGTCATTTATTACACGACTCTTATATGGGGAGTCTATTAGAAAAAGAATCGCGTTATGCTTTGGCTTTACAAACTTCACGAGAAATCACTCAACTAGATGAAGAAAAGGCTTTGAAGGAGAAAATATTGCTTACCACCAATATGAGTAATAAAAGTTTTGTTTCAAAGTATGTGGTAGATATTGGAAACTCAACGCTTCCGGAAATAACACTAAAGACAATCCATGTAATTCCCATGCAAAAAAAAATAGAAGAAGCGAAAAAGATTGATCTGGATTTTAATCATATCATCGTATTGGGTAAGGTTTCGAATGATTTGGTTTTTAATCGCTGGATAAAAAAGATAGAGAAATTTAAATGGGTCAAGAAAATGGATATTATTGATTACACGCAGGAAAATAAGATATGGAATGAATTCTTTCTTAAAATAGAAATTTAGGGTGTTTAAAAATTTAACATATAAGCGTAAATTCTTTTTAACAATTCTTGGTTTTGTATTGTTGCTAATGGCTGCTTATAAGAAGACTTATAAGCATACATTTACAGCCAGAAAGGCACTTAATGAAGTAAGACAAAAGCTTAACAATACAGAAGCTTCGGCAAATAATTTAATAGCACTAAAAAATGATATTAAATCCCTGGACAGATTAATAGGAGGACATTCACTAAACCCCATTCATGTTCAACAAAAACTTCTTGATTTTATGGCCAAAAAAAACCTGAAAGTTGATATCGTTTCTATTGAAAATGCTCATGTATTTACGGATAAAGAATTCTTAATCTACTCGAACCGAATTGAGTTGGAAGGTTCGTACGAGGAATTAGTTAAACTTCTATACGAGACAGAAAAGAAATTCTCTGGTTCCAGAGTGGTAAGTGCAAAATTCTATTCAAAGAAGAATTATAAGACCAGAAAGCAAACTCTTTTTTTAAAAATAATATTACAGAATTATGAAAAAGCTAAATAATATAACAATACTCGTGGTTGTACTTTTTTTATCATTCGCTTGCGATGATATTTTAGAAGAAGACATCACAAATGACAACGTACAAATTATATCCCCACTAGAAGGAACACTTGTCGAAGGAAATACGGTGCAATTTCTATGGAAGGAAGTAAGCGGTGCAGACAAATACAGAATACAGATAACAAAAAGGGAAAAGGGGCTGGAAGTAGACTCTTTAATTAATGCAGCTAACTTCGTTTATAACCTAGGACCCGGAGATTATCAGTGGCGTATTAAAGCAGAAAATTTTGCCTATCAAACAGATTATATTTTTCCTGTGAGTTTCAAGATGCAGGCATCAGATAATTTAACGAATCAAAGTGTCATACTTAAAACACCTTCAGAAAACATATATACAAATAATAAGAATCTAATTTTTACCTGGGAGGGTTTAAGCAATGTTGATGGTTATGCATTTGTATTCATAAAAAAGTTGGAAGGAGAGCAAACCGTTTTAGAAAAGAATGATATTGGGGCCACAAGTTTCAATATAGAAGCCAGTGTTATAGACGAAGATGCAGAATATATTTGGAGTGTAAAAGCGGTTAATGCGACTTCTCAAACCCCTTTTTCTAAACGTTCTCTTTTTATAGATACCGTAACACCAAATCAACCAACATTATCAGCACCTGTAGATAAAGTTGAAATTTCACCTTCTAAGGTTACTTTTAATTGGGCAAATGGTACAGATTCCGGTACCATTCAGTCAGCCATTACGAATACATTAGAAATTTCTGATGATATTGATTTTAACACATTATTACATTCAAGCAGCACCTCTAATAACTCTTTGGAGTATGAGTTTAGCTCAACTGGAACGTATTATTGGAGAGTAAGAGCTATTGATGGTGCTACTAATAAAAGTGATTATAGTATCGCTAGATCCGTAATAATTAAATAAAACAAATCAATATCCTTTGAGAAAAAAGTATTTAAATAGTGTGTTAATAATACTGTTGGTCGTTATTTGGGGAGCAGTTATTTATAAGTATTTTGGGAAATCGAGTAGCATTAACGATACCATGGGTAATGATTTGGCTAGCACAAATTATAAACCAAAATATACTATAACCAAGGATACTTTTTTGTTGGAAATAGTGAATAAAACACCATTCAAAGCTTCCAAAATAGTTAAAAAAAAAGTAATTCAAACTAAACCTAAAAAGACGACAAAAAAAAATGTAGTTAAGCCAGTAAAAAAAATAAACATGACCTGGCCAGACATAAGTTATCATGGTTTTGTAAAAGGAAAAAACAAATCCACCCGACTTATTTTATTAAAAATCGACAATAGGCTTTACAGGAAAAGAGAAAGCCAAACCATTAATAATTTAACTCTAATAAAGGCATACAGTGACTCCCTCGTTGTGTCATTCAATAGTACAAAAAAAACAATACAAAAAATCCATGACTAATTTTAATCGACTTACCCTTGTAAATACTGTGTTAGTGTTAATTATAGCTGTAGTTGCTGTAATCAGTTATTTAAAATTCAATACACAAAAACATATCGTATATATAGATAATATGAGATTGTTTAACGAATTTAATATGACCAAAGATATTAGAACCATTGAAGAGGCTAAGATTAGTAGTCGAGCTCTGGAAATAGACAGTCTATATTCAAAGTTAAAATCATTATCTGCAAATGAAAGAGAAGATCGATTTTTCAAAAATTTACAGCAACAAATAGCACTTAAGAGTAAGGCATTACAAGAATCACAAGATAATTATATTCAGAATTTAAATAAAAATGTTTGGAATAGACTTAATACGTATATAAAAGTTTATGCTCAAACCAATAATTACGAGATTATATTGGGGACTAGTGGTAATGGCAATGTTATGTTTGCTAAAGAAACTATTGATATTACCAATCAAATTATAAAATATGTAAACTATTCTTACGAAGGTGATTAGACGGGTTTGCCTTAACTATTTTAAGGAAAACCCCTAAATACAACTTTAACACTTTCAATACTTTTAACAAAGTTTTGAAAGTGTTTTTTATTTTATGGGGGCGATAAATTTTTTCATTCTACGATTTCTTTTTAGAAATTTTTTCAGAGGTATTACTTACTATAAGGATACGTTGAAATCTTTCGTTCAATCTACATATAAAGTAATCTTTTTCTACCTCCTAAATCAGAAATTAAAAATAGTTGATCAAGGTATCTACTATATAATAACTTCAATTTTCAAAATTACTCCCCAAGTAACTGCGCCTACTTTTTAATGAAACAAGTTCAAATAGGAATATAAAACTAATTACATATAACATGAAAACAATTGTAAGAATTTGCTTTTTTTTTACTCTTAGCATGTCGTTTGCTCAAACGAACCTTATAGATACATCCACATGGACAGTAGGAACAGGTTCGGTAACCGGCTTTATCAGGTCGGGAGTAGATGCAGAAAACATTAGGGAGATGGGGATTGGCCCTCAGGGAACATCTGTATTGTTGTGGAAGACAATTCCGGAGGCAACTGGTAATGTTGGAGCTGGAGGATGGACTACCGATCGTTTGTCAATAGATCCAACCAAAACATATAGGTTTACCGTTTGGCTTAAAAAAACAAATTCGTTAGATGGAAGCACATACTTTGGTTTAAGAGCATATGATGCATCCGATAACTATGCCACAAATTATCTTAGTGGTGGGTTTGTAGGTATTCCATATTTTTGGTCAGGAGACCCGCCTGCTTTAGATCAATGGTATTTGTTAGTTGGATATGTGCACCATGATGCATATTCAGTAACCACCGATATTGGAGGGGTTTATGATACTTCAGGGACAAAGGTTGAGGGTTCACAAGATTATAAGTTTCAATCTAACGCTATAGAAGTTGTTCAATCTATTTTTCTGACTTCAAATACGAATCCATCCGATTCTCAATTTTATTACGATCCTACTTTATACGAAATCAATGGTCAAGAACCCACCATACAAGAGCTTATAAATGGTCCTGATACCGAAAACCCTACGGCTCCAACATTATCCAGTACTACCCAAACAGACTCTTCTGCATCCTTAACATGGACGGCGGCTACAGATAATGTGGCTGTTACAGGATATAAAATTTATAAAGATGGGACGTTGGAAAGTACATTAGGTAATATTTTAAACTATAATGTAACCGGTCTTACAGCCTCAACAGCCTATAATTTTACTGTAACGACTTTGGATGCGGCAGGAAATGAAAGTGTTGCGAGTAATACACTTAATATAACAACCAATAGTACTTCCGGTGATACTGAGAATCCAACAGCACCAACATTATCAAGTACCGTACAAACGGATACCACTGTAGATTTAAGTTGGTCGGGTGCAACAGATAATATAGCTGTTACGGGGTACAAAATATTTAAAGATGGAGTTTTAGAAAGTACATTGGGTAATGTTTTAACATACCAAGTAACTAGCCTTACAGCTTCGACCAGTTACAATTTCACAGTTACGGCTTTAGATGCCGCTGGTAATGAAAGTGTGGTTAGCAACACACTTGCTATTACAACAGAAGCAGCTTCGGGAGGAGGTTCGGGACATTGGACCTTGAATACTCAGAACATATACTACAATACCGGAAATGTGGGGATAGGTACTACTACGCCAGATGAAAAATTAGCTGTAAATGGGAATATACACACTAAAGAAGTACGGGTAGATTTAAATAGCTGGCCAGACTATGTGTTTACAAAAGAATACAAATTACTATCGCTTGAAAAAGTTAAGAAATACATTGAGGAAAAAGGGCATCTACCTAATGTTCCATCAGCTAAGGAGGTTGAAAAACATGGTGTGAAGTTGGGAATGATGAATGCAAAACTACTTGAGAAAATAGAGGAGCTAACCTTATATATTCTGGAACAAAAAAAAGAAATAGATTTTCAAAATAACCAAAATGCAAGATTTCAGAAAAGGTTAACCAGATTAGAAGAATTGATAAACAAAATCGAGAAATAAACAAAATTATAATTATCAATTATGATTAACATTATAAGAACAAGTAAGGTGTCTAAGGTCATAGCGAGTTATCTGGCCATACAACTAATGCTCGCATCGGTACAACCGTCAAATTTATTTGCCTTAACAAGTGGTCCGTCACAACCCGAGTTTAATTCATTTACACCTATTGGAACGTCAGATATGGTAGATTTATCTTCTGGTGATTTTAATTATAATATACCCGTTATGGATGTTGGGGGATATCCCTTAAACCTGGCATATAATTCTGGTATTACCATGGATCAGGAAGCATCTTGGGTAGGGTTAGGTTGGAATTTAAATATTGGGCAAATAGCCAGAAACGTTCGAGGCATTCCAGATGATTTCAAAGGGGATGAAATTACCTATGAGAATGATATGAGGGATAATGTAACGATTGGTACTAATGTAGGTGTAAGATCAGCGGTATTTGGGTCCAATATACTTAAAGGTAGTATAGGTTTAGGGGTAGAATATAACAATTATAATGGGTATACATTTATTCCTTCATTTGGTGTTAGTTTTGGTTTAAACAAATCTAATTCAGCTCTAGGACTAAATATTTCTTCCGCGACTGGAGGAGGAGCGTCTATAAGTCCCTCTGTATCTCTTTCTCAAAAGGGAAAAGAGAATGTAAACAATTTTGTGAATAATGTTAGTGGGAATTTCGGACTTGGCATTAATTCAAGACAAGGAGTTAATAATTTAAATCTGTCATTTACAAACGAACGAACAAAAAAGACGCATGTTAGAATAGCGAACAGTGGTCATTTTATAACATCGTCTTCGGGTACTGGAGGAGGAGGTGGAGGTGGATCCATATCATTTAATGATTTAACAAGTTTTACACCGCAAAAGGCAGTTTCAAAAAACACTAATAGTAGAACATTTCACTTATCAGCAGGTCCAACAGCATTTGGTTTACAGCTCCAGGGAGAAGTTTCGGCATACGGTTCCTATCAAAGTATAGACGATAACGAAAAGAATAAGCCTGTACCAGCATTTGGATACGAGAATACAGAGTTGGCTGAAGGTACAAATGGTATACTAGATTTTAATAGAGAAAAGGACAATACAATAAATAGGTTTAGTACCGTCTTACCTGTTACGAATTATGCCTACGATATTTATGCTATACAAGGGCAGGGGACAATTGGAACGTTTCGTCCTTTTAGAAGTCAGGTGAGCTATGTTTATGATAATTTGGTTTCAGATACGGGAACAGGAGTTACCTTGGGAGCTGAGGTAGGTTTTGGGAATTTGTGGTATGCAGGAGCCGAAATTAAAGTTACTTCTACTAATAATACCACAGGTAAATGGGAAAGTAATAATCTGGTGCTTGATAAATTTTTAGAAAAAGATTCAGATCCAAACCCTATCGATTACGAAAGCACTTACTTCAAGCAAATGGGAGAATTGGGCGTTGATGATGAATACGGCATTTATGAAAGTCTTCTTCATGGTGATGCTGCCATGCGTTTAGAAGTAGGGGGGCAAGATTTTCAAAAAGTTTTACAACCTAGTTTTATGGTTAAAACCAAAAACAACCCTGGAGAATCTAATGGGAAGGGCAAAGGTAATCAGTTTATTACTTATTCAGATAATGCTATTGAAACTGCGATTAAAAGAACGCAACGTGAATCAAGAAATCATGCGATACAAAAAATAACGAATCAAGAAGCTTTTTTCGATCCCTTTGTAAAACCACATGGTTCTGCAAAAAAACACCATACGGTAGGTATTAAAACAGTAAAACCAGATGGAAGCACATACGTGTTTGGTGAGGCGGCCTACAATACCAAAAAGGTAGAAGCAACTTTTGATGTGTCTGGCGCAACATCAATAGATTGTGCAACCGGTCTTGTTGACTATAATGGTATTATACCTAATTCAAGTAGTTATAGTAACGGGTATGTAAACAAAATTATAACTCCGGCCTATGCGCACACTTATTTGTTAACGGCCGTATTGTCTTCAGATTATGAAGATGTGTCTCAGGACGGGCCAACAGATGATGATTTAGGAGCTTACACTAAATTTAACTACGAAAATGTTATAAACGACTACAAATGGAGAATCCCATTCCAGGAAAATATGGCCTCTTACAATGAAGGCCTAAAGTCTAATGTAGATGACCAAATGGGGAATTATATATATGGAGAGAAACAGCTTAAGTACATTTCTAGTATAGAAACCAAAACACATGTAGCCGTGTTTCAACTCCTGGATAGACATGACTCCAGAGGAGTAAGTGGAGAAAACGGTGGATTGGAATTAGGAGGTACTGGAAAAATGAAAAAGCTGGAAAAAATATTTCTATTCACCAAACCAGAATATAAAAAGTTAATTGAGAATACCTCATTTGATAATGTAAATTATACAGACAAGGCAAAAGCCGCTATTAAGATTGCTCATTTTAAATATGACTATTCCTTATGTAAAGATGTGGCAAATAACGACGGTGAGATTTACGATCCCGAAGAAGAGGAAATAGATGGTAATGCCAACAAAGGGAAGCTGACTTTGAAAAAGATATATTTTACCTATCGTAATTCTACCATAGGGATGTATACACCTTATAAGTTTCACTACGATGAGTTTACCAATATTGATGGTGTTGTTATACCCGAAAAGAATGAATCTTATAATATCAAAGGATACGACATTTGGGGGAACTATAAAGAAAATAGTACCCAAGTGAGCTGTGAAATAGCCAGTGAGATTACAAATTCAGAGTATCCATTTGTAGAGCAGAATCAAGTTAAAGCAGATGAAAATACCAGGATGTGGACGTTAACGTCTATAGATTTACCATCTGGAGGAAAGCTTGAATTCGAAACTGAGTCTGATGACTACCGATATGTTCAAGATAGGGAAACCATGAGTATGATAAAAGTTTCAGGAGCTGGAAACGATCCAAATACAGATTCTTACACCAACAACGCATTGTACGCGGGGATAAATAAGCATAATAAATACTTATACATAGAGTTGCCTGGGGGCACAACAACTAACGATTTTATTAATAACTATATAGGGGATCAAAGAAATAAGCCTATTTATTTTAGGTTTCTGCTAAACATGGCAAAAAATAATCCAGAAGCTTACGATTATGTTACGGGATACTTTGAAATCGATCAAGCCATAGAACCGTACGTAATAAATGATTATGGGGTTATTCCCTTAAAAACCTTAGAAAAAGAAGGTGGTTTTGTTAGTAATAATAAACAGGTGAATCCTATAGCTAAAGCAGGTTGGCATTTTGGTCGAACTTATTTAAACCGATTAATATACACTGGTGAACAGCGCACCAATGTGAATAATTTTGAAGATGCTGTTAAAGGGATATGGAATGCTTTAAAGAGTGTTCAGGAAATATTTGTAGGACCGAACCAAATGTTAGAACGTAAGGGCTGCGCCAAAATATTTAACCCTGAGAAATCCTGGATTAGACTTAAACATCCAAATAAGACAAAACTGGGAGGTGGTCTAAGGGTAAAACGTGTTGTTTTAAAGGATAGATGGGATGAAATGACAGATAATAGTGGTCTGGATTTATATAAACAACATTACGGACAAGAATACACGTATAAGGACAAGGATGGTTTGTCTAGTGGAGTAGCTTCGTTTGAACCTAATGGAAGTAAAGAAAACCCTTTTGTTGAGCCATTTTATAGCGAAAAAGCATCAAATTATGCCGACAGGATGGTATCTCCAAATGATGCGAATTACGTTGAAAAACCATTTGGAGAAACCTTTTTTCCATCGGCCAATGTGTCTTATGGCAGGGTAACAGTAAAAAATCTCAAAAGAGAGGAGGTCGGAGCTCAAGTTAATAAAGTGGTTAATAAACACGCAACGGGACGTGTTGTTACCGAGTTTTACACCTGCAAAGATTTTCCAACGATTTCTGATTATACAGATATAAATGGTAATGGTTTAGACCAAGACCCTAAAATTTTAAAGCTTCTTAATTTTAGAGTTAGAAACCATATGACTTTATCTCAGGGTTTTTCCATTGTTACCAACGACATGAGTGGCAAAATGAAAAGTCAGCGTGTTTATGGAGAAGAGCAGACTGAAGCTATATCTGGAGTAGATTATGTTTACAATTTAGATAAAGATAATCCTAATCGATTAAATAATATACTCCCCACCATAGATAGTCAAGGGACTGTGGCAACTAAAGTTATAGGCCAAACTTACGATGTGACAAACGATTTTAGAGAAAATAAGTCTGAAACAGTAGTCGCAGGAGTTAACGCTAACGCGACTATGTTTTTAGCAGGTATAATTCCAAACTTTACCGTCTTGCCTTTACCAAATTATGCCAAACACAATAATATTTTAAGAACGGCAGTAACAACTAAAGTAGTACATAAGACAGGTATTTTGTTAGAAAAAATAGCCTATGATTTGGGAGCGAAAGTTTCTACAAAGAATTTAGCATGGGACGCAGATACGGGGCAGGTTCTACTTACTGAAACTGTAAATGAATATGATGACAAGTATTACAATTTTAATTATCCGGCCTACTGGTATTATAAAGGTATGGCACAAGCCAGTCGTAATTTAAGTATTGAGGGGTATTTAGTACCAGATGCAGAAGGCGATTTATTTGCTCTGGAAACTTTAGACGGTACGTCCGTTACCAGTAGTTTACCTTTTCAACTCGGAGATATGCTATATACAGAAGATACCTTAAACTCTGTAGAAGAAGCCTTGTGGTTGGTGGAGATAAATGGAAGTAAGGTGAAACTTATGGATATCGAGGGACATGTTATAAACCTGGACTGTACAGAATACAAAAAAAATAAATTGAGATTTAAAATAATGCGTTCGGGGTATAAGAATACACCTGATGCCACTATGGCTTCGGTAACAACCATGGTGAATCCTATTGATACTAATAATGATGGAGACCTAGAGACTTCCCTAGGGGAGATAAACGCGTCTTCAAAAGTGGTGAACGCTAGTGCTGTTCGTTACAACGATTATTGGAAGCCTCAGGATCAATTAGGGCTACCGCGATTATCAGATACGGCCTTGACAAAGTTCGATGCCGTTTATAACACAAATGACAGTACGTCTGATGTCGCTGTTACTGGGTACGGTTTTAATCCGTATTTATATAACGCCAGAGGCGAATGGAGAGCCATAGATTCTTATGCATACTTAACAACTAGATCGTCCAATACAGTAACGGCAGATACACCTTCTTTGCAAAATGATGGGTATTTTTCCGAATTTTCCACTTTTTATGGTCTAAGTGCTAATAATTGGGGGATTAATTCCAATGGATGGACTAAAGCCAGTACAGTGACGCAATACAGCCCGTATGGTGCAGAACTAGAGAATCGAGATGCCTTAAATCGTTATTCTTCGGCTTTATACGGATACGCTTACACCTTGCCAACAGCTGTCGCATCTAATAGTGAATATAAAGAAACAGCCTATGATGGTTTCGAAGATTACAATTTTAATGAAACCTTTAATAATTCGACCGCAACCTTAAAAGATGAAAATGGAGTTGGCTTTAAGCGGGATCACTTTAGTTTTAAAGACCTTAAAAATGGTACAGAAACTAATGGAGAATTAACATCCGAAACATCTCATACAGGAAAAAACAGTTATAAAGTAACAGGAAATCATGTTGAAGTTCACAAAGCCATTACACCATATTTTTACGATGTGAAGCAGTATGAGTGCTATGAAAGTGATCAACAGGATGCTGTTATTCCATTGACATTAAATGTTGTTTATAACCCAGAGACTTACGATTTAACTCCTGGGAACCCGGTAATAAAGCACAGAACAGCAGGCTTTACATGTACCATAAATGCCGGGGCACAATATGCTGGTCGCAAAATTATTGCATTTACAAGGTCGTACCAATGGAATCAAATTTTGTTAGGAGATAATGGGCAAACTAGAGTAGTGTCTGAAACCAAGATCGAAAATACCAACATAGCACCCGGTGAACCTCTCTATTTATATTACAGACCTGATTTTAATGGCTGTTCCAATTGTTCGGGGCAGTGGTATGGTTTGCAGACTGAATTTACACTAGATGCTAATGGTAGTGCATCTTATGAGGGGAGCATTGATGTTACGCAATATGATTATGATTCAGATAGTACAGATACTAACATTACTTTGTTCCTATTTTTTAATGATGAATTTGGTAGGCAAATAGGTAGCGTGAATCAAATAGAGCTTGGAGGTTAATTAAAAAAGAATAGTCATGATAAGAACATTTAAAATAGGGATTTACATAATTCATTTGTTATTCATCATTAATGTGTGTGCGCAACTTCCTCCATGCAATCCTTTAACAAGTACAGGCCAAACAACATTTGTTAATTGTACAGGAGGTAGTAATACAAGTTTTACTAATAATATTTCAGGATCAGGTTGGACTCCAATAGGAAATCCGAATATTTTAATAACCGATTGGATAAGTTCTAGTAATGATCCGTCAGGTTCTTTTATTGTTAGTCCGCACATTATAGCAGCACCCACATCAACAGATAATAAAATGTTAGGAGCTGCCCATGGAGAAGGGATTAAAGCAAATTTTAATTTTGATGAGCCCGGTAAATATTTGCTGCGCTTTTCGCAGACCAACGTGAGAAAGTACCGAAACAACCAACCACCTTCATCAATGAGCTGGGTAATTAAATTAGCAGGAACCACAGTAGGCGAAAGCGTCTTGATGCGGATATTCAAAGCCGATATAAGTTGGCACCAATCCCTTATTGTTTTTGATGTAACCACACCAGGGAACTATGAGTTATCTATAGTAGCTAATGAAGAGGGGTGGAGTTTTGATACGGTTGTGGAGAATGCTTCAGATGATCATAGTCCAATAATGAGTTATATGCTTATAGATAATATAAGCCTTATACAAGAAGGAGATTGCGAGGAAATCCCGGTTTTACAAGACAAGGATAACAGTTCGTTTGCTCCAAAGATATCCAATGACTATGTTATTAGTGCCTGGGTAAAAGAAGAACATATAAATCCCGTAATGACTTATACCAGCGGTATTACTGTGTCTTTTGAATCTGGTAGCTCAAGTCCGGGGTACAATCTTTTACCTTCAGGAAATATAATCGATGGATGGCAACGAATTGAGGGAACTTTTAGTGTGCCTGGAGATGCTTCAATGGTCAAAATTGTGTTAGACAATGCCCTCTTTTCTTCACAGGGAACGGTCTATTACGATGATGTTAGAATTCACAGTGCCGATGGTAATATGAAAAGTTTCGTATACGATCCCATTAATCAGCGGCTTATGGCCGAGTTAGATGAGAATAATTATGCCACCTTATACGAATATGATTTTGAAGGCGGCCTTATACGGGTTAAAAAGGAAACAGAAAAAGGAATATATACCATCCAAGAAACACGATCTGCGAACTATAAACAAAATGAATAATAAGATGATAAAATTTAGATTAACAATACTCTTATTGTGTCTTATTACCCTTTCTGGAGCACAGAATGATGCTCTTGAAATAAGAGATTTATTTTTAAAATCACAAAAGTTCTACGAGAGTAAGGACGCTTACCTATTGGATATCGAATACACGTTGTATAAGTCTGAAGCCGGAGATGACCAACTAGAACATTATTTGAGTGAAACCATAAAAAATGGGCAAGATTTTTACACTAAAATCCATAATACCGAATTTGTTGAACTTGGTAACAAAAGCCTAAAAATAAACCATGACGAACGGGCGGTGTTAATTGATAAGCGAGAATCGAAAGTAGCATCTATTGGTGTTATTGATAACATACTGGCCGTATTACCTAAGTTTAAGAGTTACAAGGTTACTAAAAATAATGATGGCTTTAAGTGTGAGTTTACCGCCCATGATATAACTCAATTACCATTTACTAAAGTGATCATTTATTTTAATAAGGACTATTCTTTAAAAACTCAAATTTTGCATTTAACCAATGCTTTACCCTATGTCGAGAATGATAAAAATGTTTACAGATCTCCAAGACTTGAGATTAAATTGTCTGCGGTCAAGCAATATATAACCGACGAAAAATTAAAGCTAACCACTTATTTAAAAGCTAATGATCTCGCTCGGCTTTCAGGTAAGTTTTCAAAGTATCAACTAATATCTAACTTATGAGATTAAAAATGTTAAAAATAGTAAAGCCAGTATTACTGGTAATCATGTTGTTTTGGGTAAGCATTTCTAAGGCTCAAAATTTTAAACAAGAAACACTTGAATTATCTGGGAGTACTATCGTTGATTCGGCGGTCGAGTACGTGGTAACAGATCCAAACCCTGATGATGCCCAGTCTTTAACCGTAGCTCCTCTAAGTTATATAACGTTAAAAGTAAATCCCGATATAGCCTATGCCAATGCTTATACAACAACGGTTAATATAGACGTTTTTCCTTTAATCTCACCGGGAGTATACGATTCGAATGCCACTAGTATAAGCCTGGAAGTTTCATATAGTCCAAATAGTAATGTAGGGAACAAGCAGAATATAGCCCTCAAAGGGTTTGAATTTCATGGTTTAAAAGCAGTAATAACCGGGGTAACAACCACAAACGATAGCTCCTCTGGAACAATTAGCAATACGCCAGATAATGTCGAGTTTTACCTAGGATTTCAGTCAGACTATTATAGACAATTGTCAACAGCGCAGCCCACTTTTACAGAAGTTAATGTGATAAATAATGAACTGGTTGTTGAATGGACACCACATTCAGGTGCTATATATTACGATTTTGAATGGACATGGATAGACAATTACGATAAACATGCTACCAGAACCGAGTTCACCGTAAAAGATTTTGAAGTTAATAATACCAGAATTCAAACGAAGGATACCATTTATAAAATCCCACTGGTATTCGATTTTGGTTATATAATATATAGAGTAAGACCAGTTGGTGTGTTTCTAACAGACCCTGGAGTTAATACTTATGGCCTCTGGTCTTCTGGAAATCCGGGAGACTCCTATGCACTGGTTGGACAATGGCCAAATAAAAGGCTAGTAAGTGCACATGAAGACAATAAGAACTGGCAGTTTCAGGCGAGTTATGCAGAAGATGGAAGGAAAAAAGAGGTGGTTAGTTATTTCGACGGAACTTTACGAAACAGGCAAACTGTTACAAAGATTAATAGTGACGATAATGCTATTGTGGGTGAGGTTATATATGACAACCAAGGACGTCCGGCAGTTGAAGTTCTTCCCGTTCCGGCCGATAGCCTTACCGATGGAAACGATTTAAAGTTCTATGAGAACTTCAACCAGAATTTAGCGGGGAATATATACACACATAAGGATTTCGACTGGACAGATTTAAGCCAAAACCCGTGTGAAGTAACTACCGAAGCGATGAGTGCTGCTAAAGGTGCTAGTGGGTATTATGGAAGCACTTTATCAAGAGATCCCAATAAACCATATCAAGATTACGTACCGAATGCTAACGGGTATCCCTTTAGCCAAATACAGTATATGCCTGACAATACGGGACGTATAAAGTCTAAGGGAGGTGTTGGAGAGCAACATCAAATAAATTATGCCTCTGGTGATCATGAAATGCGTTATTTCTATACCACGCCCGAGCAGAATGAATTAACAAGGTTGTTTGGAAATAACGTGGGTCATGCGGCACATTATAAAAAGAACATTGTTGTCGATCCAAACAATCAAGTAAGTATAAGTTATATAGATCCTCAGGGTAGAACTATAGCAACCGCTCTTGCAGGAGAAGCTCCGACCAATCTTACAGTATTAGATGGAGTTCCTAATTTTGCCGAGATCACAACCGACTTACTAGAGAAAGCAGATATCGATGCTGTAGATACCAATCTTGATAAAAATATTAGAAGATCTACAGGGAGTTTTCCGGGGTTTCAAGATGAATTTTTGGTATCAAAATCGGTTATATCGGCCAAAGAAAATTCCAATTTTACATTCGATTATAATCTTAAACATGTTGGAGGGTTTAGTACATACATCACCGAGGTGAATACAATAAAAGGGCATGAATGTAATACACCATACCCCTATGTTTACGATTTGTCTATTAATCTAAAAGACGATTGTGGTGAAGAAGTTTTAAGTACACCCATAAGTTTAACCATTGGGGTACCAGGGGGTGAACCAATTCCATATACGGCTCCAGCGTTAAGTGAGAGCCTATCATCTGGTACCTATCAATTATCAAAGCGCCTTACCATAAATGAAGATGTATTAAATAGTTATTTAGATGATTTCGTTACGAGCTTAACCACATTAGGCTCCAGTTGTTATATACCAGCTATAAAACCAACTTATGAGGATTTAGGGTGTTTTACCAGTTGTGACGATTGTATAAGTAATTTAGAAACACGAGACGTTTTTGTAATAACGGAACTACAAGTTTTGTATCCATCTGTAACCTTTTCAAGTGGTCGAGGAAGTGGTAACAATGCTACCGGAACATTTGAAGGCATAAGCGTGACTGTAAATTGGACAGGGGAACCCAGTAACATTGAGGCGGTTAAATTCGCAATTGTAGCGAAAATTGCTGAATATAATTTAGCGGTTGAGGCGTGTAACGCCCCCTGTAATGGTTTGAATAATGCTGTAGGAGTTGGGTTAACATTTGCGTCGTGCGATGTATACGATAGTAACCTAAAAGAAGATATAGCTCCAGGAGGACAATATGGACAAGTAGATTCTGGAAATGCTAACTTGATTAGTGTTTTTAATGAAGGTCAAAACGGATTAATTTACCGTTTCCCAACAGGAGTTATTGAAACCGAAAGTAATAATTGGAGACACCCTAAAGGAGCTGCTAATGCTTACCAAGATATTCTGGGTAACGATTCATTTATAAAACTGGTTCGAACGGAAAATGATTTAGGTATTATTGATTATATTCCAAAAATTAAAAATGACCCGAATGTTGAAGTTTTTGATGCCCAGGGAACGCTTATAGACCTTCCAATTGCAGAGATTGATGCTCCAGAAATATGGATTAAACCGCAGGATTTAGAGCATGTTGAAGACTTTGTTGAGTATTTAAAGGTCAATGAGTCCTGGCTCGATGCCTTAATTGAGTATCATCCCGAATATTGCTATCTGGAGTTTACTAAGGCCATATGCGATATGGGAGTCACTAATGTTTTAGATTATACAAAAACAGATGGTTCAACGGTAACAGTAGATTCAGATGGGTACGATGCCTATTTAAGAAGTATTGAAACCTTCAGTCAGGCCTATAATGATACGGATGTGTTCAAGACTAAATTCAGTATTTATAATGGAATCCCATCAGGAGGTGATCCATTTTTCCTAAATACCATTAGTTTATTACCTGCCAATATGCAAACCGCTATATCGAATATAATGGCCACTGCAGTGGGTGTAACATATGAACAATATAGCGATTACGATATGTTGGAAGCTGCTTATGCAAGTGTCGTTTGTGAAGGTAATCCAAACTGTTCTGGGGCGAGTGTAACTCCTGCAACAATTGCAAGTTCAGGTTTGGCCGAGTCTCAAAAAAATAGAATATGGAATGTTTATAAGGGATTCTATTTGGGGCTAAAAGGAAGAATTAAGGCCACGTTTTTAAATGCTTATGCAAAGAGAAATGGCTGCTACAATGTATGTATGGAATTAGAAGAGGGAGAAACGTTTGACCTGAATACCGTAACCGAGGAGATTAAATATTATACGGATTTTATTGCTGATATAAATACCTATGCCGATGGTGGGGCTACACAATATATTTGTGGCGCCAATGCTACAGGTTTTACGAATAAAGAAAAACGTTTTAAACCAGCAAATGGTAATTTATATAGTAATGAAAACAATGCGGAAGATAATTCGGGAACCGATTATCATACCTATGTGGAAACAGGCAAGTGCCCACTATTATTCGATCTGGAGTATTTCTTAAATGGGATTATTGAAGAAAAAAATACTCTGGGGATTGTTTACAATTTTCCAAGTGAAAATGTAGTATATGGAGGAAATTATGCGACATCAGATTTGGCAGAAGCGATAACGCAGGGTACAATAAGTACTTTTTCTGATGGTGATATTTTCTCGGGTACATATATTGGAAATGCCACGACACTTGTACATGGAAGTTATGATATCATAACAATAGACCTTCCAACATCGATAACAACGGATCTTGGTTTGGGTTGGAACGATTACGATGCTAGCAGCGTTAACCCTTCATTTTGGTCTATTTTAGGTTTTAATAATTTTTATTATGATGTTAATGCAGCTGCTAATGATCCGGTAAACGGGCAGTTTGCCTTTCAAGCCAATATTACGATTAAGCAAGGAAATATAACAAGTGAGCATGTTATATCTGGAACAACACCTGTAGCGATTGGGGAATGTACAATTGAAGGGGTTGTATTTACTTCAAATGGAGAAAACCCTGGACAAACTGGAATTGGTAGTGATTTGGGAGGTCCCGGAGAATTTGGTGAACTATATGGATTGGCTCCATGTGTGGGTAGCGGTTCGACTGTAACAACAGAGACGATATTAACGGGTAATTTCGATTCATATACCCCAATTGACGAATGTCCGCATGCAATGCCAAGTTTAGGTATTGATGAATGGGAACCGTTTGTTGGTTCGGTTGATATCAATGACCCCGGTGCATCTAATGGATGTTTATCTATACAAGCTTCTCCTCAAGGAGGGAACTACGTTAGTGGTATAGGGTTTTATAATTCTCCTTTAGGAGAATCTTTTGGCACTACTGTTACAGGTTTAACTATTGGAGAAGATTATACAGTAACTTTTTATCAGGCAAACCCAGGTTGGTTACCTCCAACAAATCTTGGCAGAGATGCCGACGGGTATTTCACGGTTATTTTTGGAGAACAGATAATACAAACTTCAGTGATGCCATTTCAGGGATATAACAACAGCACATGGGAAGAGGTGAATTTAACATTTACGGCTACCTCAAATGTTCAAAACTTAAGATTTGTTGCCAGCGCAACGAATACGGGAAGAGGAGAATCGTATGTTGCAATTGATGATATTGAAATAACCAGATCGATTACCACCCCACCTATACCTATAGATTTAAGTGCTTGTATAGGTTGTATCCCTCAAACCGTAGCCCCGTTAAACTGTAAAGAGAAGTATGAGACATGGTTTGGCCCGTTAGGTATGGATTTTTCAACAGCCAACGATATCGATGGTGACGGCGATGTCGACTTTGTTTCGGGATTAATTTCTGATTATTACTTTACATCGAATTATGAAGAGGATAACTTCTGCAATTTAAACCTAGACCAGCTTGTAGACTCGTATTTGGACTATATCAATACATTAAATATCAATTCGGCTGAACATCCACAGTTTTTAACGATAAGTGAGTTTGGTGATACCAATCTTAATTATGGGTTTAATAATATTTCAACAGTAATAAGCGACTTTAACACGTATATAAATATTCCCAGTTATAATGGTATAATTTGGATGGATTATGTAGATACTATATGGTTGCCTTTACATCCAAATGTATGTCCTCCGGCTCCTATGATTCCGAGTTATGATGTGGTTATAGACCCTAATACGATTGAGAATGAATGTGAAACATTTGCTATAAACGTTTCAGAGACCTATGCGACAGATATTTATCAAAACTATATAAATCAATTAAAGGAAGCGTTTAAGAGGGAGTATATTAATAGCGCTATGGAGACGGCCATTGAAAACTTCACCATGGAGTATTCAGATAAGGAGTATCAATATACCCTCTACTATTACGATCAGGCTGGAAACCTTGTTCAAACCGTTGCACCAGAGGGGGTAGATCGCGTAAACCAGGAGCATAATTTTAAGACACAATACCGATACAATTCACTTAATCAATTGGTTTGGCAAAAAACACCAGATGGAGGTGAAACCCGATTTGCATATGATGACCTAGGACGAATTATTGCATCTCAAAATGCCAGGCAATTAAGAGTGCACGCCAATGTTGAAAATGGTAATTTGGGAAGGTCAATAAGTTATACATTGTACGACGATCTCGGTAGAATAACAGAAGCAGGAGAAACATTTTATATAACTACGATTTCATTACCAGGAAATGAAGTGTCTGGGAAATATTCGATTGGAGATGATGGGCGTCTATATAAAAATGGTATTAAAGTGAACAGTATTGATACCACCGACCCAAGAACCGAAGTCACTAAAACCATGTATACAACGCCATCAACGTTGGCTACAAACCTTGGGTTTATCCAGGGAAATACAAGAAATAGGGTAACATCTATTGTGTATATTGAAGATTCAACCTCGGGTCTCGATTGTAATAATGCCATTTTTTACGATTACGATATACATGGCAATGTCTCTAAAATGGCCTATTATCTGTATCTGGGAGATAATGCACAGAAAACATTAAAAACAACCGAATATGAATACGATTTAATAAGTGGTAATGTAAATCGGGTTGCTTATCAGAAAGGAGCGAACGATCAGTTTATGCATCGCTACAGCTATGATGCCGATAACCGCATTACTTCGGTTGAAACATCTAGAAATGGAATTCTTTGGGAACGAGATGCTTCGTATCGGTATTATGAGCATGGCCCATTGGCAAGAACCGTAATGGGAGATCAAAAGGTGCAGGGACTAGATTATGCCTATACCATACAAGGTTGGTTAAAGGGCATTAATGGAGAAAACGTAGGGCAGAATGATATTGGACAGGATGGAGCCTCTACGGCAAAAGATGCTTACGCATTTTCTCTAAACTATTTTAATGGCGATTACATTTCTGTAGGGACTACACAACCATTCACGGCTGCGGAAACCTCCTCAAATGTAAACCAGAACAACCTTTACAATGGTAATATAAAAACCATGGTTACCAGTTTACTTGATTTAGGAGGCAATCCGTTAAGCACATTACAAAATAATTACACTTACGATCAATTGAATCGAATAAAAGGAATGGATAGTTATGATTTAGCGTCCAACAACCTGGAGTACCAAACAGAATATGTATATGATCGAAATGGTAATCTAAAAAACCTAAAACGTTGGTCGGAGGGAGTCCAAATGGATGATTTGAATTATACGTATAATGATGTCGTTACAGATAAGCAATTAAGAAGTAATAGGTTATTTGCTGTAACCGATAACCCAACCTTGGATAGTAATTTTACAGATATAGATATTGATAGTGGACAGACATTAGGTAGTATTAATGATACTACAGGAAATCTGGATGGAGCAAATTATAAATACGACGAAATTGGTCAATTGATTCAAGATACACAAGAGAATATTTCCAAAATAGATTGGCGTGTTGATGGTAAAGTGGCTAAAATAGAGAAGGTGGATGGTACAGAAATAGCCTTCGAATATGATGGGTTGGGCAATAGAATTTCTAAAACCTATATACCACAAGGTAATACTGCAGATATAACACAAACCTATTACATTCGCGATGCACAGGGGAATACCCTGGCAGTCTATAATAAAGGGCTTGTAGAAATACATAATTCATCCGATTATTATATGCCATCTGGGACTATACATGATACTGTAGACACTATTGAAGCTGAACAAAACATTGTGTTGGCAAATGAAGGAACCTATACAGTCGCTCCAACAGGTGATGTAATTATAAAAGCCGGTAATTCTATACTTATGAAACCGGGGACACGCATACATACGGGAGCAACAGTACGTGCCTACATTGACACAAATATTAATATTCCACCGGTTACAGAGCTCGTTGGGTTAAAACTATCTGAACATCATATTTACGGCAGTTCAAGATTAGGAATCCAACAATATACAGAAGAAACTGCTATTCCTGGAACCGAGATTGTAAACCATGTAGGGGATAAGCGGTATGAGTTAAGTAACCATTTGGGTAATGTTTTAAGTGTTATTAGTGATAGAAAATTGGTAGATACCCAAAATAATACTATTTTTAAACCGGACGTTCTTACATATAATGATTACTATCCTTTTGGTCAATTGCTGCCCAATCGCCACGGTAGCTCAGACTCTTATAGATACGGCTTCCAAGGGCAGGAGAAAGATGATGAAGTTAAAGGGGAAGGGAATTCTATTAATTATAAGTTTAGAATGCATGACCCACGTGTGGGTAGAATGTTGAGTATAGACCCTCTTCAAAACGATTTTCCATGGAATTCACCTTATGCTTTTGCTGAAAATAGGGTTATAGATAAGATTGAGTTAGAAGGTTTAGAAACATTCGACCCCGATACCAAACCTAGCGGCGTTACTCATATCTCAGTTGCTGTAGTACCTGGAGGTGATGCGGACAATTCTGGTTATTCTATCAAAGCTGGTCAGTATTCACTTATTCCAGTCAATACAACTTCATCTACAGGGGGAGACTATTGGATAGCAAGATTAACACAAGATGATGGTTCATACCAAGATGATTATATTGTTGGCCCTGATGGAGTTAAAGATTTTATAAAAAGTCATAAAACATTCAGATGGAATGCGAATGTCTTTGATTGGGGTATCGCTTTAGGAGGTCAACCCAACCAAAGCTTATATGAAGGATGGAAATCTACTTGGACATTTGCTAATGTTCTAAATGGAATTACAATTTGGGGTGGTTCCATAGCTATGAGACCTAGGACAACGGTAACTCCGAGAACTACGCCGCTTAGAAGAGCTTCTAGTGTCATTTCTACTATAGATGAAAGTGCAGAGGTTTTCATTCGTAATTCTGGTGTAGATAATGTAGCTGGTCATTTAGATGCTATCTATTCTGGTACTGCAACTATTGAAACATTAGAAGCAGGAACAAAAGTTTATAGATATTCAACTAAAGGAACTAATAGTCCTAAACATTACTTTACGACTAATAAAGAGGCTTTACCTGGAGATGTTGGTAAGCAAGGTTCTATATCAAAAAATATATCTAATACCATATTTGAAGAATTTACGTTAAATAAGCCTGTTAAAGTTCTTAAATCTAAAGTCAACAATGTAACAGAGGCTGGAGCAACACAAGTATTTTCAACAGAAATACAAGGTAGTTCTGCGGTAAGAGAGTTACCTCTAGATATTAATCTTAGAAATTAAATAATCAATGACACATATAGATAAGTACTATTTTTTCCTTTTTAATTCAATAAGTGCAGCAAATAGCAACCCTAAATATCGTTTCTTTTTTAATACAACAAAAAATGTGTTAATTATGAAACTAGCTAATAATGTAAATGATGAAATGCTTAACAATTGGATAGAATTACCAAAACTTACATATTTTGATAAAAAGAGTTTTTTAAAATCATTTTCCGATAGACAAGATGAATTATTTCAAAAAGAGATTAATAAACTAATTAAGAATTATAAAGAAGATTCAGATTTTAATTTAACTAATGATTTAAAAAAGATAGATTTAGGCATAGCATTTAAATTTGAAATGGAAAGAGGCTCTTTTCTGCACGAAAACATTGATGAATTATATAAGGATTTAAATTTAAATGAAAAGCTTTCTCTTGATTTTAGTGACGTACAGGGAGGCGGTGGTGTAAATTAGGGTAATGTGGTAAACTGATGTTATCCAATCCCCCCGCTGTTCCGTAGTATGCGCTACCGCTAGCATTTGCTAGTGGCGGTACGAGTAAGAAATAAAAAAAATGATATAGAAAAAGCTTTTACAGAAATGTAAAGGCTTTTTTATGAATAAGCCAAACGAGCCTTAGTATCTCTAATCATGGCCCCAGATGGCGCTAGTATGTCAAAGTAACGGCTACCGTCACGCTATGGCGTGATGGCGGTTCGAGTAAGAAATAAAAAAAAATAATTTAGAAAAGCTTTTACAGAAATGTAAAGGTTTTTTTATGAATAAGCCAATCCTCGCTTTAGTATTAAGAAGTCCAAACAAGAAAAATAAAACGGAAGAGGCCACCTAAAAATTTCTTTTCAGGCGACCTCTTTTGAAATGTTGTGTTAAATTTTTATTTCAACAGATCCTATAAAAGAGTTAAGACTTCATAAGCCCATTAGTCCAATAAAACATGGGGGGCAACTCAACTCCCAAGAGCTGTTATTTTTTTTCAGTGTTTTCAAGAGAGCGATTGCTCGTTTCTTGCTCATAATTTTCAACATAGACTTTAGCCTCTTCAATGGCAGAAGCAGACTAAATTTTTATTTTAGTTTTAAGAAATTTGAAGTATTTGATATCGTCTTCCATGAAGATCTCTTCACCTGCTCCCATATAGGCTCTGGTCAACTCGTCTGCCGCTTTATCTATATTTTTTTGTTCAAAATACGCTTGGCCTAGTCTTAAATGCACAAACGGGTTTCCTAATCCATTAGGGCATTGAACAGCATTATAAAAACATTTAAAGCATTTTTCGTAATTCCCTAAACGAAAATGAATATCGCCAATCGCAGCGTAAATCCAAGTAGCAGCCTCCAATTCTTTTTTATTCTCTGGCAACAACCTTAAAGCAGATATATATTTAGACCTTGCCTCTTCAAGCTTTTCTGCCCGTGCCAACTTATCCCCCTGCTTACAAAGTAAAGTAACTTTGCTACTCGTTTCTTGCTCATAATGATCGACATAAGTTTTAGCTTCTTCGATGGCAGAAGCAATAGTTTCGACCACAGTTTTTGCCTGCTCTATAGTATGCGATGCCATAACCTGCAATCTGAATCTGGCACTACCAATAGGCACAACCGGATATTCTAAAATCATGGTAGCAATGTTACGCTCGGTCATAATTTTATGAGCAATACGAGCAACCTTTTCATCGCCGATCATGACAGGTACGATAGCCGAAGGTTTCCCAATACAAGTAATCCCCTTTTTACTAAACTCCTCCCGAATGTAGTTAACTACATTTAAAAGGTTTGCTCTAAGTGTAGCACCTTCCTGGCTTCTCATAATTCTTGTCGCCTCTAGGGCTACTGCCGTTTGCATGGGACAGATCGCATTCGAAAACATAAAGGCACTGCTATACATTTTAGAATAATGCTTAACTGCAGCGGAATTCGTTGCTAGAAACCCGCCATTGCTCGCAAACGATTTTGAGAAACTTCCCATAACCAAATCTACTTTACCAGTCATCCCCTGATTGGCGATATGTCCGCCACCATTTTCTCCCAATGCCCCGAAATCGTGAGCGACATCTAGCATCAAGGTCGCATCAAACTCGTGGCAAACGGCTTGCAGTGCTTGAATATCTGGTGTATTGCTATCCATTGAAAAGAGCCCTTCCGATATTACGAAGATACCATTACGTTTGTCCTTTTCTCTAATATTTTCTAATAAACCTCTTACAGCATCTACGGATACATTCGGATGCCTATATACGTTTTTAGTTGCTGCATAGGCGCCTTGATAGAGGCAAGAGTGCGCCAGACGATCCATAACAATATGATCTTGTGGTCTCACAAGTCCTGTGATGGTTCCAAAACCTGCAGCCCAACCCGTTGGGAAAATCATAACGTGCTTCATACCGGTCATTTCGGCAATAGCTTCTTCTAATTCATGTACCAATTCTGTATTGCCAATAACCATGGGAGAACCCGCACTATGAGGCCCATATTTGGCAAGAGCTTTTTGTGCAGCATCCATCACTTGTGGGTGTCCACCCAGAGAGAGGTAATCCTGAGACGCAAAATTGATACCGTCAATATGTCTATCGCTAGCATCAAACATACTGGCATCTGTCCCGGGAAATGATTTAAGAGTTCTTGCATATTGCCAGGTATTGCAGGCATTTCGTGCATTGTACCATTCGAAGTAATCATCAACACGCTTTAAAATATTGGGGCCAACAGGAGCTCCAAAATCCACACAGGTTCTATTGAGTGCGATGTCTTCTTGAGAAATGGTGCTATCTGTTTCAAAAATGTTTTTGTAGTATTTATAGATGTCTTTTTTATAAGGTTCCAGATCCTTATCTTTTTCTAAAATGGGTTTCAAGACATCTTTCATGTTTTTTTCTGTAAAGAAATCGCGTACAGGAAAGGTATCTCCATACATAGCGATAAACCGATTGGCTTGATTTTGGTTTTTGGCCAATGCTTCAAACATTTGTACTTCACTAGCAGAAGCCGGGTTCATTTCTGCTGTTTTCGATACAAATTCCTGATATCTCCAGGTATCTAAATGCCTTTTTCTGGCGTAACTTTTTAGTGATTCATCCAAATTTCCGTTTGCAATTCCTTCCTTAATATGTATAGCTATAAGTTCGGCATCCCGAAAGGCATGGGTCATTCCACTGGCCGTACATTGGTCTTTAAAACTTGCAGCATCTCCAACCAATGCGTAGCCCTTACCAGAGGCATTTCTAATAAAAGACTCCATTTTGTTGGTGGTTACGATGGCTTTTTCTCTTACCGCTTTTTCTACAACCGAACCAATTTCTGGATTGACATACTTGACCGCTTTTAAGAAATTTTCATTTTTATTTCCCGTTCTTAGGCCTTTTAGCCAATTTTTTGGACCATAAATCATGGTCATGTTGTGTCCATCGTTTGTAGGAACAATCCCGATAGACATTCGTCCTCTTTTTTGAATTATTGGGTTTTTAAAGTTAAAACCGGAAAAGTAGGTATAGGCAGCAAAAGTGCAATTATCTCTGGTTTCTTCTTTTTGGGTGCCTGTTAATTTTGCAACAAGAGAATCTGCGCCATCTGCGCCAATCACTAAGTTACCTTGAGCAGTGATGATTTCTCCGGTTTTGTTTTTTCCTTTTATACCACAAACCCTATTGTCGTTTTCGTCGAAAATGAGTTCCTCTACCGAAAAACCTTCCATAAGTTCGGCGCCCTGCTCAACGGCATAGTCAATCAATATTTTGTCAATTACATATCTTTTAGCAGAAAAAGATGTTTGAACCATGTGATCTGCGTTTTTATGTAATTTCATAAAACGTTTTTCTAGTATTTCTAAGGGTACTTCGCCTACAACTTTAATGCCTTCTAGGGTGATTTCAATGGTCTTACTCGATGGGGTTTTTTCTAGAATGCGATCGAGTATTCCCAACCTATTGAGGTAAGAGGCACCTCGCGGCCAGACAAAATGGGTTGATAAGGTGTCTTGGGGAAAGGTGGTCTTATCAACGATAAGAACATGAAGTCCCAGTTTTGCCAAATGAGCTGCTGTTGTTGCACCAGCACATCTAGCACCAACGATAATAACATCGTAATTTTTCATGGTAAATTAATTTATTAATTAGTAAATTTTGGAGCAATTTTGCTGAACGATTTGGTGTGTATTTTGTAGGGTAAATTTATCTAAAATATGAAGTTTAATCATACGCAACTTGAAAGTTTAACATTATATTACAAGAAAAAATGTGTTTAGATTTGCTAAAAAAGATTACCACTTCTGAAACGAATGTTTTTGTAAATGCTTTAAAATATTGGGTAACAGGTTTTTCTAGGAGTCGGGCCAATATTTCACCACAATGTATCCCACAATTTCAGTTTCAGAACATCATTGAAAAATTCGAAAACCCTCATTTTAATAAGGCAAAACCTTAGTGTTGTTTTTTAAGGAAGGTATACATTAGCTATTTAATGTATCTATGCAATGAAAAGAATAGCAAGTCTTACAATATGTGTGTGTTTATGTTTTGCATTTTCTACAGATATCCAAAGAAAAGTAATTCGATACAATGGTTTTGATATTGAGTGCTATGTTGCTTTAAAAAGGCAGAGTAGTTTTAACAAAAGTAAAATCTATTATTGGTTTAAATCCGGGGAGATACATAATTCAGTGTCGGCCTCAGGTGGGCTGGTATTGCATAAACAGTATTCTAAATATTATAGAGGAAAACAACTAGCAGAGCAAGGGGGTTTTAGTTACGGTTTAAAGGTTGGCCAGTGGAGAAGCTGGTATCGTAACGGACAATTAAAAAATCATGAGCAATGGGTAGATGGCTATAAGAGTGGTCCCTTTAAGGCATACGATTCTTTAGGGAATCTTGTAAAAAAAGGTAATTATAGAAATAATCTAAAATCTGGTTATTGGATAGATTATGTTAAAAAAGACACTATCTATCATAAACATAATTTCGAATTTGAAGAACGTCCCAAAACCCTGGTAGAACGATGGCTTAGAAAGCGCGATTCTTTGGAGAAAATTCAAATTAAAGCCGATAGACTTATTAACAGAAAAAATGACTCTATAAAACGTGTCAAACTAAAATTAGAACGACGAACAGAGCGGCGTAATGACTCTATAAAACGCGTACAGGCAAAAATTAAACGGAAGCACCAAAAGCGTTTAGACTCCATTAATAAAATTAATGGAAAACCTAAACAGAAAAAGAACGTCTTTAATAAGCTGTTTAAGAAGTCGTAATTCCTGGAGAGGTAGAGACCTCATGAACGGAATTTGTAACTCTTCGGTTGTTGGAATCTTTTGAATGAAGTCCAGCCCATTTTATGGAAACAGGAGGTGTTACACGTTTAAAGCGCTCCTTGTTTTGATAACGCCATATCTCTTTAAATATAAATACTAATAACGGTCAAGATTGGTAAATAAAGGGGACTATGACCTTTCGCAAAAATAAAGAAAACCATTCTTATGGCTGATACTGCGGTGACAGCGTAGCAAAATATAGGTCTGTTTTGTCTTGAGCTGTTGTCTGCCAGATGAGCAGGACGTTTGAGGTGAAGTTTTTCTCATTGGAATCTTTTCTTTATCTACTTTTCTTTATACAAGAAAAGTAGATAAAGTTTAAAAGATTCCCTACCAGCCAAACTTGGCTGGTCAATTAGCATATTCAGATATTGCTTTTAAGAATAAACGTTTAACTTAGTTAATAAGTTATTCAATCGTTTACTTTAAATCTTAAAGTGAGTTCTCAAGCAATTCTTGCAAATTTTCAGCTCTATCATCAACAGCACCAAAATTGACGCAAGATTCATGATCCAGGGTTAGGATTCCATCTTCAAATTTCATCCATTTATGAGCTGAAAATATACCGCTTTCATCTTGAATCACGATTTTCTTTAAAACCTCTTGCAAAGCTTCCTTACCCATATCGTCACTACAAATACCTTCAAAAGCTTTGATTGTAGGCTCAAAATAAACGCCAGCAAAGGCTTCTTCGTAATTGTTTAGGTTTATGTTTTTATCTAAAGTATTCCATTTTACTTCAATGTCAACATCAAAACCTAAAGTTTGTAACATACGATCTTTTAAGTCCGGAAATTGATTCTCTTCAAAACTCTTGATAGCTCTTTTTTCTTGTAATCCCATAATTACTTTGTATTTTTTAATTAAACGTGAACAAAACAAAACAAAAAATCATCGTTATAAATCACTTAAAAGCGGTAAAATAGAGCTACTTACTTTTTGTTCTGTTTCATGTATTTATTGTACATAAAATTGGGGTCGAGATTCGAAGGGAACCGTCTTGGGAATACGGCAATTGGCACTTCGGGGTTTTCGTAAAGAAATACGTTGGTACTTAAGTCTCCCCAGTTACTATTTGAATGAAACAATCCAAATCGCTCACCGTCAGGCATTTCATTGGTGACATAAATAAATTTCTGTAATGATTTGTCACTATTTTGCCATTCTTTTTTACATCTATAAACTTTACCGTCTAACGCGTCATCAACACCAATAAATTGAATTAAAACCTCTTCATTGGCTTTTTCACCTATTCTAAGAATTTTAACGGTAAACGTTTGTGCGCCATCTAGCCCTTCATATTGATCGACGTTTCTTCCTAATGTTTCTCTGTTAAGCATAATATGTTATTAATTAGTTGTTATGAGAGCAAATCTATAATAACATCAATTAAATTAAATCACTAGATATAGGTATGATTTTGTGGTTAAAAAAGGTTACTTTGCGCTCATTAGAATTCATGTTTTTAGTATAATAGGATGGTAATATTTACGTTTTTTATTCAAACGATTTATAAAGTTCGGTAATTGACTATGAGAATATTTTTAATATGCTGTTTTTTAAGTATTTATGGTTTAGGGGTAACCAATGGGGTCTCCCAAAGTAATCAAAATAAGGAGGAAGGACGTTACAAATATCAAGCTTTAGATTCTATTTTTTCTCTTTTTGATGAATACCGTTATTCCAACCCGGAAAAAGCATTAAAACTGGCTCAAAAAGGCCTAGAAATAAGTACAAGACATACATACGATTATGGGATTTTAGATAGTCAGTATAGATTAGGTTTGATTTATTATGGATTTGGAGATTTTGATATCGCTTTAACGCATTTTGATGTCGCATTGAAAATTGCAGATCAAAAGAAAGCGCATCGTTCAAGACTTAAATGTAGCAATGAAATAGGAAATACGTATCGACAAATAGGAAACTATTCTAAAGCTCTCAAAGTCCTAACGAAAGGTGCTAGCCAAGCTCAAAAACTTAATTTTGAAGATTTGTATATACATCATACTATTGGTATTGCGAATGTTCTTCAAACTCAGACCTATTATAACAAAGCCATTACATATTTAAAGCCTTTGCTAAATAAAAATCTCGATACCCATACCCGTGCTACAGTTAATAATAATTTAGGTATGGCCTATGTCTCACTTAAAGATAATAAAAAAGCTTTGCAATACTATAAAAAGAGTTATGAGCATTGTTTGGACATTTCTAACAACCCATGTGAGTTGAAATCTCTTAGTAATATGGCTGTTATTTATCTAGAAGAGCACAAGTATGATGAGGCTTTAGAACACTTTTATAAAGTTGTGGCGATGGAAGAAAAACTTGGCATAAAGCAAGATTTAATCATTACCTATAATAGTATTGGTATTGCGCTTAGACTTAAGAAAGATTATAAAAAAAGCTTAGAATTTATACATAAATCTGAAGCTCTGGCAAAAGAAACCAAATCGTTTTTAATTTTAGAAAGAATTTATTTAAGCTTGGCACTGGCTTATGAAGATGCAGGGAAATATGTTAAGGCCATTGACTATCTATATGAACATAGATCGCTTTCTGATAGTTTGTTTAATACAAAAAAGAATGAGCAAATTTCTAAGTTAATTGTGGACCATGAAACCAAGCAAAAGGAATATCAGATATCATTGTTAAAAAAGGACAATGATATGCAGACTGCTTTGCTGGAAAAGCAAAGGGTTGAAATTGAAAAGCAAAAATTAGAGGAGGCCATGACACTTCAAAAGAAGGAAAGTGACATGTTAAAATTAAAAAATGAAGCGAATCAAAGACTTTTGGCGTTACGAAAACAAAAGCAAGAACAAACCCTGGTTTTAGAGGAAAGTAAAGAAGCGTTAAGAAAACAAAAGTTAGTACAAAATCAAATAATCTTTGCAGTTTTTATTCTTTCCATTTTATTTGGGATAACGATTTATGCGTATCGACAAAAGCTTAAAAATAAAGAATTATTAGCACTTAAAAAGGAAGAGGTTCAGAGGCAGCGAACGTTAAAGTTGGTGTATGATCAGGAAATACAAAATGTTAAAGATAACATTGAATGGCAGGAAAAACAGAAAGAGCAGATATCTAGTGAGCTTCACGATAGTGTTGCTCCTTCTATAGCCGCTGTAAAGTTAAACCTAATAAAGCTATCAGAATCTGGGAGTAGTCAATCGGATTTCATGAAACTGATACAAATAGTAGACGATTCCTATGAAAAGGTAAGAACGGTCTCTCATAATTATACATCGACTAAATTGAGTAACGGTACACCATTTATTGAGTTACTTCAGGACTATTTGAATGGTATTAATAGCTCTGGTTTTTTAAATGTATCCTTTCGATGTAACTTTAAAGAACGCGTGAACCAGGTTTCAACCGATATAAAAGTCGAAGTCTATAGGATTATACAGGAAAGCATACAAAATATATTAAAGCATAGTGAGGCAAAATCTGCCGATGTGCAGCTAACCTGGAGTCAGGACTTCTTAAACCTATTGGTAGAAGATAACGGTATTGGTTTTGATGTCAACCAGAAGAAACAAGGCATTGGATTAAAAAATATTGAATTACGAGTTAAATCTCTCAGTGGGGTTTTAAATATAGATTCATTAATGCATAGAGGAACTATTGTAAATATAGATATCCCGCTCTCAGCATAGATATTGAATATGTCCCATTACTAACACAAACATTGTTATGATAAGCAACAAACAGATTAATGTCATCGTAGCCGATGATCATCAGATTTTTTTAGACGGACTTCTGGCCCTGCTCCAGGATGTTGAAAATTTAAACATTATTGGTACGGCTATAAACGGACTCGATGTTTTAGAACTTCTTAAAAGTCTTACCATCGATCTCGTTATTCTGGATATTAACATGCCTCAAATGGATGGTATAGAATTAAATAAGGTCATAAAGAAGGAATATCCTAATGTAAAAACTCTGGTACTGAGTACACATAGTGATCCAGATAAAATTTCTAGCCTTACAAAAGGAAAGGCTAATGGGTACTTGCTAAAGAACTGCGGAAAAATGGAACTGCTCGAAGCTATTTATACCATTGTAAATTATAATACGAATTACTTTTCTTCAGAGGTTAAAGAGAAATATATGAATAGTGTTTTTAATCCTAATAATAAGGAGGAGCATATTGAAGAATTAAGTAAACGTGAAATAGAAATAATAAACCTTATTACACAGGAATACACAGCTCAAGAAATTGCAGAAAAACTTTTTATTAGTCCGCATACCGTAAATACACATAGAAAAAATTTGTTGGCAAAACTCAATGTGAAAAATTTAGCTGGTTTGGTGAGGTATGCTGTGAAAAATGGCTTAGCTGATTAAAACTTGCCTTTGTAAGGTATCTCTTAATACCCTTTTTTAGGGTTTAAAACTATACTAAGATATAGCGATGTTTTAAAGTGTTTTTTGGACTAGTTTTGAGGTCTGAAAATGACCGTCCCTATATCTATGAGAACACCATTTACTGAGCGCATTAAAACTGCTTGTTTTGTACTTGTTATGGCTTTTGCCAGTCATATGTCTGCAGAAGCGTATCATATTGACAAGGAAAATCAGTTTGGAAACGGTACTGACAACGATTGGTTTAATACCAAAGCGCATTTCGGAAGCCATTTTGAGGAAGATTGGTTTCAAAGAGACCTAAGGCTCGTAGGTGATATCATTGAACGGCAATCGAATTTGGGTCTGGAATTCTCCTTTTATTCAGAAAGAGAGGACGGATCTATAATTGCCCAAACTTACCCAGAAGAACAAATTCTATTCGATACGATTACGGTTGCTGGACTTGAAAGGATTCATGTACTCCAGGATGGCATTAACATAAATTCCCTGAATTCATTAGGTGTAAGAGCCGAAACGTGTATTATAAAAATTACATCATCATGAAAAGATGTTAAATCCTATTCATTATTAAAAATTAGCTTGAGATGTTTTGGGTTTCAAGTCTTAAAACCGTTAGAGGTTTTAAGTTAAAAGGGTGTCTGTCAGATTAGTTTCTGAAATTAGACGCCCTTTTTGTATTGAATGTCATGAAATATCTGCGTGCTATTAAGAAAATCTGATTGCCCATAATTTGTCATAATTAAATGTTATCAATCTGAACATGTTTCAGGATCTGGATTTAAACTTCTGAATATTAAAGCTATGAGGCTTCTCACTTCCTGTCCGGCAGACGGGTGTTCGCTATGACGCAAGGAATATATTTATGATACAAAATGAACATTCAAAAGAAAGTATGTCAAGTTTAGACAAATCAAAGAGGAATACAAATAAGATATCATTCAATACCTAATTAAAGTTGATGAGATTTAAGTTCATTTGGTAAATTATCATGAATAGATGAGTAATTGTTAAGTATTAACAGCTTTAAATCATAAAATGTACGCAAAGTGTTCAGTTTTCGTCCAGTTTTATCATCTTCTTCGGTAGGTGTGAAGCTTTAAATTTGATAGTAGATGAATCATTTTTAAGTATTTATGAAAGAAAAGAAAATAGTTGCCGTTCTATCGTTATACATACTGTTTATAACGTTAATAAGTGTTTCTTGTGCTAAAAAAGACAAGAAAACTGCTAAGTTTGAAGCTAAAACCTCTAAACCCAATGTGCAAAGTAAACGTTTCGATTGGGATAGTATTCCTGTACCTGTGGATATAGAACCCAATAAGTATTGGAAGTTAGACAGGGAATTATCGGATGATTTTAGCTATACATTCGAACCAAGCAGTAAAACGGTTATTTTAAATGGGAAATGGACAAACTTTTACCATGGGAATTGGGAAGGACCAGGAGCTACAAAATGGGTTGGAGAAAATGTTTTGGTGGCAGACGGAAATTTACTAATAAAAGCGACAAGAAAAGAAGGAGAAAAGAAAATCTTTACAATTGATTGTGATAATGATGGAGTTCCCGAAACCTGGGAATTGCCGGCGACCAGAATGGGGTGCGTTACCTCTACAAAACGAGTGAAATACCCTGTATTTATAGAAGTTCGTGCTCGCATTACAGATGCCGTTTTGGCCTCAGATGTGTGGTTATTAAGTCCCGATGATACGCAGGAGATAGATATTATTGAGGCTTATGGAGGGCCAGGATCAGATAAACGCAATGCCTGGTTGGCCGATAAAATACACATGAGTCATCATACATTTATTAGAAAGCCCTTTAAAGATTATCAGCCTAAAGACTCGGGAAGCTGGCATAAACGACAAGGTGTTAATAAATGGGGAGGAAAATGGGTACGTGTAGGGATCTATTGGAGAGATCCAAAGCATTTAGAATACTATGTTGATGGTGAACGGGTAAGAATTATATCCGATAAGGCTTTTGCAACAAGAGATATGGGAGGGGAATGGATATATGCCTACCCAAAACCTTTAGAAAACGGGGAACTTCCTAAAGATGCCTCTGGAAATCAATCCTTCATTGAGGCGTCCAGCTTGGAAGAGGCTCAAAAGAATTCCACGACTAGCGTTATAGATCCTTTCAACCACCTTAAAAATGGTATGAAACTAGACAAGGAAATGGATATTATTATTAATGTAGAAGATCAAAATTGGAATGCTTGTCAAGGCCGTACACCAACCGAAGCAGAATTGTTAGATGAAGAAAGACATACGTTCAAGGTCGATTGGATTCGTGTTTATAAACCTATGGAGAAATTAAATTAAAAGCTGCATCTAGAGTCGTGTAAATAGGGTTGCCAAGAACAATTTTGTGATGCCTAGTACGGTGAAATTTATTTATAGTACCCATCTAGTTCATACGGTGTGGCTACTATAAATGGATAATATCATGTCTTAAAAAGTGGGTCGCTAATATAAATCTCACTAGTTTTCATGTCCATTGATAGGTTCGACAGACTAAAAAGTTTCTGATTTATGTTTATATTGAGTGCCATTGACCATTAGCATTATGGACTTTTAAAATGCCATGTCATAGTTTTAAGACGTATGCTTACTTAATCTAAGTGTTTGACAATAATGACTATAACGCCATACGTCTAATTTCATCATAATCCATGTGCTTGAAAATCTAATAGTTAACTTTTTTTCTTAAATTAGAAATAGACAAGATTTTAAAAATGAAGTTTAAATCTTACAATTTTGAGGTTAATAAAAGCGTTTAAGAGCTTATTGTGAGATGAAAAGGAGGTATTGTGCAGTTTTTGTTCAGTTCGTTTTAACTAAAAAAATGTATTGAGCTTATAGCTTTGAAAAAAAACGCTGTTTAATTAATGAAAACATTGAAAATATATTCGTTTTTAGTCATTACAACTTTAATGCTATCTGTTTTAAGTTGTCGTCCTTCTATGCCCGAAGATGTCGTGCAAGCTTACGAAGAATTACCAGAGCACATAGATTACAATATACATGTAAAGCCTATTCTATCAGACAAATGTTTTATTTGTCATGGTCCCGATAAGGCCAAGGTGAAAGCAGGTTTACAATTACATGCTCCAGAGACAGCATATGCCGAACTGCCGGAATCTCCTGGAAAGAGGGCCATTAAACCTGGGAATTTAAAAAAATCGGAAGTGTTTCATAGAATTCTATCAGAGGAACATGATTATGTCATGCCAACTCCGGAATCTTACTTAACATTATCATTAGAAGAAAAGGCTATTCTGATTAAATGGATAGAAGATGGAGCAGAATACAAAGATCATTGGGCGTTTATAGCTCCGGAAACTCCCGAGGTTCCTAAAATAGAAGCGACTGTTAAACCCAATAACCCTATTGATAACTTTGTTCTTAAAAAGTTAGAACAACAACAATTAGAGCCTTCAGAAAAAGCATCGAAAGCATTACTCCTAAGGCGTGTGTCTTTAGATTTAACGGGCTTACCTCCAACGAAAGAGGAGGTTGTTAATTTTTTAAACGATAATGCTCCAGATGCATACGAGAAACAGGTCGATAGATTATTAGCTTCAGCACATTACGGAGAAAAAATGGCAACCGATTGGTTAGATCTTGCCAGATATGCAGATACTCATGGGTATTTTGTAGATCGCTATAGAGATATGAGTCCTTGGCGCGATTGGGTTATTAACTCATTTAATGAAAACATGCCATATGATAAGTTTGTAACCTGGCAACTGGCAGGAGACCTCATGGAAAATGCAACAAAGGAACAAGTTCTGGCAACAGGCTTTAATCGATTACACCCTCAAAACCTTGAAGGAGGTATTATAGATGAAGAATATAGAGTAGAATACGTATCCGATAGAACCAATGTTGTTGGCCAAGGACTCATGGGGCTTACTGTAGCATGTGCTAAGTGTCATGATCATAAATACGACCCCATCTCTCAGAAGAATTATTTTGAACTCTATAGCTTTTTCAATCAGGTAAACGAATCTGGGCAAATTCCATGGGATTGGTCTATGCCGGTTCCTACATTATTGCTCCCAACCAAAGAAGAGGAAATGATGATAACCTATATGAACAACTTAGTTGGTGAAAAAGAAAAAAAGGTTGTTGAATTAAAGTCTGAAGAAGAACAAGTCGCAGAACAATGGGTTTCAAACGAGAACTATAAGAAGGCGTCTTTTCTAGATAAAAAGAGCCTCTTAGCGCATTATGATTTCGAGAATACCTCTTTGAGTAATAAACTCAATAGGAGTCAAAAAGGTAAAATGAAGACTCAATTTGCCGGCAACCAGAAGATAGTCCTGGAGAAAGGCTACCATGGAAAAGGCTTGCAGTTTGACGGTGATGCCTGGATGGATCTTGATAAGGTTGGTATATTTCAAAGAAGTGAACCCTTTAGTATTGGGATAAGAGTATTTGTACCCAAGGACTTAGAAGAAGGTGTTATTTTCCATAAAGCCCAGGGAACGCGATTACATAGTTACAGGGGCTATCATCTATCTATTACAAAAGACAATACGTTTGAACTTTTATTGGCACATGTATGGCCAGATAATGCGATAGTAGAGAAAACGATTAAGGAAGTGCCAAGAGAAGAATGGATTCAGTTAACCCTAACCTACGATGGCTCCAGTGAAGCTAAAGGCTTAAACCTTTATATGAATGGAGTACTCATGGAAACCCATGTTGAAATTGATAACCTTTACAAAGACATTATCTTTCATGATTTAGAAGATTACATTTACTCAAAACCTATAGAACCTGGATTACAGGTGGGGGCTCGATGGCGTGGAAAGGGGATTGCAGGTGCTACAGTAGATGATCTCTTAGTGTTCGATAAAGAGCTAACGCCTCTGGAAATTTTAAGAATTACAGATGAAAAATTACTGGACCCTTTAAAAACTAAAAAGCCCAGCGAACTTTCTAATGAGGACAAGAAAAACTTAAAGGCTTATTACCTGGCATCAAAATCCAAAACAGTAAAAGACGCCATGGTGTCTTTGAAAGAGGTAAGAACCATGTATGCCGATAGTGTGGATAACATTAAAGAAATAATGGTAATGAAAGATACGCCAGAGCTTCGGAAAAATTATATTTTGGAGCGCGGTCAGTATGATGCTCATGGCGAAGAAGTATTTCCAAATACACCAGCAAGTTTACCGGCTATGCCCGAAGATTTACCTAAAAACAGGTTAGGTTTGGCTAAATGGCTATTAAGTCCGAAACACCCACTTACAGCGAGGGTTGCTGTTAATAGATACTGGCAAAACTTCTTCGGTAAAGGCCTTGTTAAAACGGCAGAGGACTTTGGAAACCAGGGAACGTTGCCTTCGCACCCCGAGTTGTTAGATTGGTTAGCACTTCAGTTTATAGAATCTGGATGGGATTTAAAGGCGTTAAACAAGCTTATAGTCATGTCTCATACCTATCAACAAGATTCCAATACCACAGACGCGTTGAGAGAGATAGACCCAGAGAACATATTATTAGCCAGAGGACCAGCCAAACGATTGTCTGGGGAAATGCTTCGAGACAATGCGTTATTGGCCAGTGGATTGCTAAACGATAAGGTAGGAGGAGAAAGTGTGAAACCATACCAACCAAAAGGGTTATGGAAGATGACACATTTACCTTATGAAAGAGACTTTGGTCAGAAATTATATAGAAGAAGTTTGTATACGATTTGGAAGCGAACGGCTCCAAATCCAACCATAGCCACATTCGATGTGTCGGCTCGCGAAATATGTACAACGAGGCGACAGGAAACCAATACGCCATTACAAGCTCTGGTATTACTTAATGACCCCACGTATTTGGAAGCATCTAAGGTCATGGGGAAAAATATGGCGGCGTTCTCGTCACTAAAGGAAGGTATTGAAGATATCTATATGCGTTTAACGGGAAAACGCATATCAGAGAAAGAACTTGCATTATTGCTTAAATTACAAAAAGATGAGTATGCAAAGTTTGCAACCAATTCAAAAAAAGCAAAAGGCTGGTTAGAATCGGGGGATTTTATGTTTAATCAAGAAGACGATCTTCCAACCATAGCGGCAAATGCCATCGTAGCCAGTACCATTATGAATTCTGATGCTACAATAACTAAAAGATAAGATTATGTGCGATCATCACGACAAATTAAGGTCAAATAATAAAGATTTACAGCAGGTAGAAAAGTTGTTCGATCGACGCGAGTTTCTCTCGAAAACATCGTTGGGGCTGGGTGCTTTAGCATTCGGTTCGTTACTTAATGCAGAGAAAGCCTGGGGGCAGGTGGGACGTAATACAAAGCCGGACCTGGAGATGTTCAGTCGAAATAAATTAGGCCTACCGCACCACGTACCAAAGGCTAAAAGGGCTATTTATTTGTTTCAAAGTGGAGGGCCGTCGCAAATCGAGCTTTTCGATTATAAGCCTAAGCTAAAAGATATGTTTGGTCAGGAGTTACCCGATTCGGTTAGAAAAGGGCAGCGGTTAACAGGGATGAGTGCAGACCAGACCTCATTACCCATCGCGCCATCTATTATAGATTTTAAACAATATGGAGAGTCTAGAGCTTGGGTGAGTAATGCCATGCCTTATTTGTCTGAGGTGGTAGATGATATTTGTTTTATCAAATCCATGCAAACCGATGCTATCAATCACGATCCGGCCATCACGTTTTTTCAAACGGGAAGTCAACAGCCCGGAAGGCCTTCTATAGGTTCCTGGTTAAGCTATGGTTTAGGATCCGATAACGAAAATTTACCAACGTTTATCACGTTGATTTCTAAAAATGGTAACGGGCAGCCTCTATATTCAAGACTTTGGGGTAATGGCTTTTTGCCAACAGAACATCAGGGTGTGCAATTTAGAAGTGGTAAGGATCCCGTTTTGTACCTTACGAACCCAGAGAATTATGACGGACACGATCGTAGAAATATGTTGGATTATTTGGGTAAATTAAACGATGTACAACATAGCTTCTATGGCGATCCAGAAATTAATGCCCGTATGTCTCAATATGAGATGGCCTTTAGAATGCAAACATCGATTCCGGAAGTTACCGATATGAGTGATGAACCCGATTATATATTCGAAATGTATGGTAAAGATAGTAGAGATCCTGGGACATATGCCGCGAATTGCTTATTAGGGAGAAAGCTACTTGAAAAAGGGGTTAAATTTATTCAGTTATACCATCAAGGATGGGATCAGCATTTGGCCTGCCCCGGAGGTGTTTTGGGAAATTCGAGAAAAACAGATCAAGCCAATGCGGCATTGATTAAAGATTTAAAGCAACGTGGTATGTTTGAAGATACCCTGTTAATTTGGGGAGGAGAGTTTGGAAGAACAGTGTACTCTCAAGGAAAACTTACAGCAAATAATTACGGTAGAGATCATCACCCTAAGGCATTTACCATGTTTATGGCGGGAGCTGGTGTGAAACCAGGGATAACGTATGGAGAAACAGATGACTTTAGTTATAATGTGATTAAAGACCCTGTACATACACACGATTTTCAGGCAACATTACTGCATCTTTTTGGTATCGACCATGAGCGATTAACTTTTAAACACCAGGGAAGAAGATTTAGATTAACAGATGTTCACGGACATGTTGTGAAAGACATACTAAGTTAATGTGTCTTAGAAACACTAACTAACCACAATAATCATTTTACAAATGACGTCAAGAAGAAAATTTATTAAAAATACGGCACTGTTAGGAGCAGGTGTATCGGTAACTCCTTCTTTTGGGTTTCACCTGATTAAAAAGGGGGCTCCAAAAAAGGAAGAAATTGTTGGTCATGGTAATTATCAATACCGAATTGTTAGAGATTGGGCTAAAATAAGCGCGGTAAGAAACCCAATTCTTAATTGTCATGAGATGCAAATCGATAGCAAAGGACGATTGATTATGATGGGGGATCATACCGATAATAATATTCTAATTTTTGATAAATCCGGTAAACTATTGGATTACTGGGGAACAGCCTACCCCGGAGGTCATGGGTTAACGCTTTTTGATGAAGGTGGAGAAGATGTATTATTTCTCACCGATTCTGGTTGGTTTATGAATAAGAAAGGAGACTGGGTTCATCATAATGGAAGAGTAACTAAAACCACAACTGATGGAAAGGTGATATTCGATATTGGGCATCCGCAAACTATTGGAATTTACAACCCAGGAGATCATTTTTGTCCAACGGAAACAGCAATTGGACCAAACGGAGACATTTATGTGGCGGATGGATATGGTATGGATTACATTATTCAATATGATTCGAATGGTAAATATATCAGGCATTGGGGAGGTAGAAAGAACGAAGATCCCAATTACCGATTAGATAATGCACATGGGGTCGCTATCGACTATCGGGATAAAGATAATCCTTTGGTCGTGTGTACATCGAGAAATGAGCGTTCTTTTAAGTGGTTTACACTCGATGGAACTTATGTTAAAACACTTCATTTGCCTAATATGCAGGTTTGTAGACCTGTGTTTGATGATATGAACCTATATGCCGGAGTGTGTTGGTCTCAACCTAAGGTAGGTCATAGTACCTGGAAGGATCATACCGGATTTGTAACTATTTTGGAAGGCGATACGGTTGTTTCTAATCCCGGGGGAACAGCTCCTGAATATGTGGATGGGACACTACAAAAATCTTATCAGTTGGAACATAAACCCATCTTGCATGGACATGATGTTTGTGTAGATGAAGATAAAAATCTATTCATTTGTCAGTGGAATGCCAACAGAACGCCTCCTTTAAAATTAGAAAGAATATAGGCATACAAACACGAATTTATTCTGAATAAACACGCATACTTTTACTATTTAAATAGAAGATATTAATGAACGACGTACCTGATTTTGTTATGTTTCTTGGACGATTTCACCCCTTAGTGGTGCATTTACCCATTGGTTTTTTGTTTTTCGCCTTTATACTTGAAATAACGGCTAAGTTTCAAAAAAAGGAGCTGCTTCTGGCAGCAGTACCATCGGCACTCTTCTTTGGAGCAGTAAGTGCAATAGCAGCCAGTATATTAGGGTATATGTTGTCTTTAAGCGGAGAATACGATGGAGATACTTTAGATGCACATTTTTGGTTTGGTGTAGCGACTTCTTTGGTCGCAACATTAGCTTGGTTACTAAAATCCGGAAAACTAAAACTTGCTGTTCCTAATTCATTTAAAATGAATGTAGCGACGCTAAGCTTTTTGGTCCTTTTAATAAGTATCACAGGGCATTATGGAGGAAATCTAACACATGGTAGTAATTATTTAACAGAATACCTACCTTTTGGTACAAAGAAAAATAAGAACCTTCCTGAAATAGCCAATGTAGAAGAGGCGAGGGTTTTTGACTATTTAGTAGCTCCAATTTTAGACAAGAAATGTACGAGTTGCCACAATTCCGGAAAGAAAAAAGGAGGGCTGTCATTAGAAGATGAAGTGTCTATATTAAAAGGAGGGAAAAATGGAAAAGTCGTTATACCTGGAAGTAGCACGGAATCTGAGTTGACAAAACGAGTGCATTTGAATCCCGAAGATGACAACTTTATGCCACCGGAAGGAAAGACGCCGTTAACAGAAGCCGAAATTAAAATTATTGAATATTGGATCGATAATGGGCAGGCCAGTTTTGAGGTTACTGTAGCAGGCGTTGAAACTTCAGAGGATATTGAGACCTTACTTAAGGTTCAGTTGGGGTTAGCTGAGGGAGAAGCTTCTAAACTTACCATGGAAAAGGCGCCACCAGTATCAGAAAATATATTAAAAGATTTAGAAAGCAAAGGCGTGAAAATACGTGAGATTGTTGCGGAAACCAATCAATTGGATATAGCCATGTTGCCAGTTGGTAAAAAGCCAGATGCAGAAACCATACAGGACTTATTAAACGAATTAGCGAAAATTAAGGATAATATTGTATGGCTGTCTTTACCAGGGAATGACATTTCGAATGATCACCTAAAAACCATTTCGACTTTTACAAACTTACAGCGTCTAGGGCTTGAAAAAAACAATATTTCGGATGAGGGCGTAAAACACCTGACGGCATTAGAACATTTAAAAAGTTTAAACCTTCATAGTAACAAAGGTATAACCGATAGCAGTCTGAAAACGTTTTCAGAAATGAAAAGCCTTAAAAATATATATACCTGGGGCACTTCTATAACGAGAAAAGGGGACGAGCTAGAAAAACAATCTAGTATTTAGAAATAAACTCTCCAAGGTTATCGTTCCTTTGCAGGTCTAATTTTTTTCTAAGTCTGTACCGGGATGTGTGGATACTTTCTGCAGAAATACCCAATAGAGATGCCATTTCTTTACTTGAGAAGTTTAATTTAATAAGTGCACATATTTTAAGGTCGGTTTGTGTTAACGTCGGAAAATCGGTTTTTAAATCTTTGTAAAAGTCCTGATTAATATCAATAAATCGAGCTTCAAATTCCTTCCAGTTATTTGCCGTTCCTGGTTGAATAGATTTTATAATTTTATTGACCGATTCAATGTTAAGGTCCTTTTTGTTTTTGTTAAGAGCATCTTTTAAGCTAGCTATAAATTCATCTTTTTCAATTAATTGTAAAGCAGATTTAGCGAGTTCTTTGTTTTTAAGAACCATAGCTTTTTTAGTCTCTTTTAGTTTCTGTCGCTGTTTCTGCTTTAAGACCTTTTTTTCTCTATTGTGTTTTCGCTTTAGGTTTTTAAAGACCATAAAGCTAATAACTAGAAGAGAAACCAAACTAATAGACAATAAAGTAAGTCGCAGTACAAAAATATTCTGTCGATGCTCTAGCTCAGATAAACGCTGTCGATTAATAATCTTTTCTTGAGCTTCTTTTTGGGTTCTATGTTGATCTTTTATTTCAAAAAGATACTCGTTATTCTTACTATTGATACCAAATATTTTATTCTCCAGCTCTAGGGCAGCCTTTATATGAGCAAATGCTTGTTTATACTCATTAGAATCGTAATATAATTGTGAAAGTTCCTTATGATTAATAATTTGATAGTTTCTGTGGCTGTTATATTTATCAGATAACTCTAAAGATTTATTATAATGAAATTTAGTTTTTTCGAAATCATTTTTTTCAAAATAGAGCTTGGCCAAAAAGAAATGAATGATTACTAAATAAGACCCGTTATTGGAATGAAAATGTTCCTGCGATTTTTTTAATATAGCCTCTGCTTCGTCTAATTTTCCCTCGGTAATCAAAAGAAATGCATTTTCAGATTCTAAAAAGTAATTAGACTCCTCTGATTTTCGAGCATTATAATATTGATAGCAGCTGTCTAGGTATATTTTTGCAGTTTTATAATCTTTATTGTATCTATAGAAGTTCGCCATAGAAAAATAGTCACTTATGAGAAAACTATCTTTAATGTCATTTTTAGAAAATAATTCTTTGTTGATTGTCAATGCCTTGTTAAAGTTTTCGAGAGCCTTTGTGTTGCGGTTGTAAAAACTATAAAGCCAACCTAAATATTGATAGACTCTAGACTTTGAAAAGATGTCATCGCTTTTTTCTGCCAGGAGTAAGGCTTTCCAGTATCCATCATAAGCTTTATCATAATTTAAATTATGACCATATAAGTTAGATAATTCATTAATACTATTAATGAGGTTAAACGTATCTTTTTGAGATGTGAAGTATTCTATGCTTTTTTCGTAATTGTATACAGATTTTTCAAAGTTCACAAACTTGTTTGCTCTGGCTTCAATGAGGTATTGATTCGTTTGATATTCCTCCTGGCAAAAAGAAGGCGCCCAAGATATAATCGCAATTAAAGTTAGTAGGTATTTAGGAAAAATTCTCGTAATCATTTAGTTTGTTTAGTAATTTTCGTTGCTTTTTATTATTATCTCCCAGTATATTCGTAAATAGAGCATTAATAAGGTAGGCAAGTTATATTAATTTGCGCGATTAATTTATACTTTTTTATCGAATAACCAAATAACTAAAAATACTGCTTTTGTTTGCTGTTAATTGTCAAAAAAAACGTTTTGTTCAGTTTATGTCTAGTTTTGGATTAGCCCTTGTTGACTATAAGTTTTCCATATTTGTATAAAATCAAAAGTTTATATTAAATATGTTATTAAGATCGTTATTGAGGTTTTGCTTAATCTTCAGCTTTGTTTTAGCCAATTCCCAAGATTATTCCGAATTGGGTTCTCACGATTTTAATTTCAATTGGAAGTTTAAACTTTTAGAAATTACCTCTGGAAAAGATTTTAAAAAGTACAAAGACTGGACAGAAGTTAATTTACCTCACGATTGGAGTGTCCATTTTTCATTTGATAAGGATAAAGGAGAAGGTGCTACAGGATATTTACCAGGAGGTATGGGCACATACAAAAAGGATTTTACCCTAGATTCTAAAAATACGACGACATATATTTTATTTGATGGTGTATATAATAACAGTGATGTATACATAAATGACAAACACTTAGGGTTTCATCCTTATGGATACACGCCATTTTATTTTGATATCTCAGAACATTTAAAAAGTGATGAGCAGAACACAATTAAAGTCAATATAGATCGTAGTAGATATGTTGATAGTAGATGGTATACAGGATCGGGAATCTATAGAAATGTCGAGTTAATACGCAAAAATAATTTACACGTACCTATTTGGGGGATTTTTGTGACAACTCCAAGTATTTCGACAGAGGAGGCTTCTGTTAATATTGCTTACTCGGTTAAAAACAAATATGAAACCACTCAAAAATTTGATGTCCATATAGAGATATACGACGATAAAGGGACTGTTATAACAGAACAACAATATCAACATAGTGTTTTAGCCAATGGGGAGAATTCTATGGCAGGTACCCTTGAAATTAGTAAGCCTTATTTATGGGGGATCGATGCTCCAAGAACGTATAAAGCTAAGATTTCTTTATTGCAAAACGATAAAGTGATTGATGAAAATGTGGTGGATTTTGGAGTAAGAAGTATTAAGTTCGATACAGAAAAAGGCTTCTTCCTAAATGGAGAAAACAAACGTATTAAAGGCGTTTGTTTGCATCATGATGGTGGATTGGTAGGAGCAGCCGTTCCAAAAGACGTATGGCGAAGAAGATTAGAAACCCTTAGAGCCGGAGGTTGTAATGCCATAAGAATTTCACACAATCCGGCATCAGAAGAATTTTTGGATTTATGTGATGAAATGGGCTTTTTGGTTCAAGACGAATTCTTTGATGAATGGGACAATCCTAAAGATAAAAGGCTAAACATGAATGAAAGAAGTGTAGATTCTATTTCAAGAGGCTACGTTGAGCATTTTCAAGAATGGGCAGAGAGCGATCTTAAAAGTACTATGTTGGCACATCGTAACCATCCATCCATAATACAGTGGAGTATAGGTAACGAAATAGAGTGGACGTACCCTCGTAATCAAGATGCCACAGGATTTTTTAATAACATGAGTTGGGAAGGGGATTATTTTTGGGAAGAACCACCATATACTCCCGAGAAAATTAAAGAAAAGCTTGAAACGTTACCAAAGAGAAAATATGATATTGGGGTAACGGCAAATAAGCTAGCAAAATGGACCAGAGAATTAGATACAACCAGGTACATTATTGCTAATTGTATCCTGCCTTCGGCAAGTCACCTTTCTGGATATACCGATGCCTTAGATATGGTTGGTTATAGTTATAGAAGAGTTTTATACGATTATGGACATAAAAACTACCCGGATAAACCTATAATGGGAACCGAAAATGTTGCACAATGGCATGAATGGAAAGCTATTATGGAACGTCCGTTTATTTCTGGAACGTTTCTTTGGACTGGAATTGACTATATGGGCGAGTCTAATGGACAATGGCCTAGAAAAGCTACACCAAGTGGAATTTTAAATGTTGCAGGTTTTGAAAAACCATCTTACCACATGATGAAAACATTGTGGGATGAAACACCGCATATTTTTATAGCCACGCAAAGACTTGACAAGTCTATTTTTAAGGCAGATGAAAAAACGGGATTACCAGTAGAAAGAAACAAGGATGCCTGGAAGCACGTGCTTTGGATTTGGCACAATGTTAATGAGTATTGGAACTATAATGAGAATGAAAAAGTTGTTGTAGAAGCCTATTCAAACTGTGAGGAGGTCGAGCTGTTTTTAAATGATACCAGTTTTGGAACAAGATACCTGAAAGATTTCGAAGATAGAATATATAAGTGGATTGTTCCTTATAACGATGGAACACTAAAGCTTCAAGGAAAAAGGAATGGTAAGGTTGTAGAAACACAATACTTAAAAACGGCAGGTGAACCACAAAACATTGTATTGACCACAGATAGAACAATACTTACAGCAGATGGCTATAGCGTAGCTCATATTATAGCCCAACTGGTAGATGCCAATGGAAATCCTGTAAAGCATCTTAACAAGGAGGTTGTTTTTAATGTAGACGGAGATGTAACAGTATTAGGGGTTGATAATGGGTCGTCTAGTAGTGTTCAGGATTATCAATCTAATAAGGTGACAACAGATAAAGGACGCTGTATTTTAATACTTCAGTCACAAAGAAAAAAGGATAAAATTAAAATAAGTGCAACATCAGATAGTCTGAAAAGTAACGCACTTAAGATCGATATTAAATAACTTTAAATTAACACATAAAAGACATGAATCTACACAAAAGATTATATCTAATTTTGGTGGTTGCCATTTTTACTTCTTGTGGTCAAACCAAAACAGATAATACGGCAGCAGCAACAGCAGAGCAGAAACCAAGTGAAACCGAATTAGATTTATCTAAGGAGAAACTAGATCGATTTGGTATAACAAACAAGGACCATTTAAGTGCGGCATCAATTAGAGCCTTGAAATGGGACTATGTTGAAAATGATTGGTATAGAGTTTTTAATCAAATGAAACCGCTAAAAGGAGATTTAGCTCACGAGCCAGGTGTGGTTCGTCGTGATCCTTCGGCTATGATCATGGAAAATGGCAAGTATTACGTATGGTATTCTAAAAGTGTTGGGAAAACCGATGGTTTTGGAGGTGATGTAGAAAACGATAAGGTATTCCCTTGGGATCGTTGTGATATTTGGTATGCAACATCAGAAGATGGATGGACATGGAAAGAAGAAGGCATCGCAGTACCTAGAGGAGAAAAAGGAGCTTACGACGATCGTTCGGTATTTACCGTTGAAATCATGAAGCACGAAGATATGTATTACCTGTGCTATCAAACTATAAAATCTCCATACGACGTAAGAACTAAAAATGAAGTAGGTCTGGCATGGGCATCGTCACCAAATGGACCATGGGAAAAGAGTAAAGAGCCTATCTTAAAACCAGCAGATAATGGGGTATGGGAAGGCACTGAGCAAAACAGGTTTTTAGTTGAGAAAAAAGGAGATTTCGATTCGCATAAAGTGCACGATCCTTGTATTTTACCTCACAATGGTAAGTTCTATTTATATTACAAAGGAGAGCAAATGGGAGAGGAAATTCTGTTTGGAGGACGTCAAATACGTCATGGTGTAGCAGTTGCCGATAACCCTAAAGGACCTTATGTAAAATCTAAATACAATCCAATTTCTAATTCAGGTCACGAAATTTGTGTATGGCCAGTAGATGGTGGTATTGCGTCTTTAATAACAACCGATGGTCCAGAGAGAAACACATTTCAGTGGGCAGCAGATGGTATCAATTTCGAAATTCGAGGAGCTGTAAAAGGTGCTAATATGCCACATGCTATTGGACTTAACAGGACTATTGAGGTAGGAGGAGATAATCCAACTAAAATTTTCGATTGGGGACTATCACACGTTTACAATAGCTGGCATGAGCAAAGTATTATGAGATTCGACTCGTATCGTAAAACATCACACGTTGCTCCTGGAGAAAAATCTCGTGATGCTAAAAAGAAAAAGTAATTAAATAGAATAAAACCTTTAAAAATAAAATCAAAGAATTAACTTTATTCTTTGATTTAAAATATATAACTGAAACTATAATAACAGAAAAAAATAAGTATGAGTGCTAAAGAATATCAATTGTTTATTGATGGAAGTTGGGTTAATGCAACATCCGGAAACACTGCAGAAATCACTAGCCCTATAGACGAGAGTATTGTTGGTAAAGTGCAAATGGGAGTTGAAGAAGATGCAAAAATAGCTTTGGAAGCAGCAGATAAAGCACAAAAAGAATGGAAAAAAGTTCCGGCACGTAAACGAGCAGAATTGATGCGTAAGTTTGCTGCCGAAATTCGAGCTAATAAATCATATTTAGCCGAATTATTAACTAGAGAACAAGGAAAGATAATTTCTTTGGCCGAAATAGAAGTAGAAGTAACGGCAACTTTTATTGAGTATGCCTGTGATTGGGCGCGTCATATAGAAGGCGATATACTTCCATCGGATAATGAAGGGGAACATATTTATATTCACAAAATACCAAGGGGTGTTGTTGTTGCAATTACAGCATGGAACTTCCCACTGGCTTTAGCTGGTAGAAAGATTGGTCCAGCATTAGTTGCAGGAAATGCCATTGTTGTAAAACCAACTCAAGAAACACCACTTGCAACCTTAGAACTTGGTTTTATTGCCGAAAAAGTAGGCCTTCCAAAAGGGATATTAAACGTGGTTACCGGTTCTGGAAGAATCTTAGGTAATGCACTGGTTGAAAATCCTATTACCAAAATGGTTACCATGACTGGAAGTACACCTGCTGGACAGAAAATTTTCCAAGCGGCAGCACAAAACCTAACACACGTACAATTAGAATTGGGAGGGAAAGCTCCTGCAATTGTATTTGCGGATGCAGATTTAGATCAGGCAGCAGAAGCGACATTTAATTCTCGTTTTGATAACTGTGGACAAGTATGTACGTGTAACGAGCGTATGTATGTACACGAAGATGTTTACGATGAATTTATGGCTAAATTCATGGAACATCTTAAAACTTATAAAGTAGGTAATCCTTTAGATAGAAGTGTATCAATGGGACCTAAAGTAAATGGCTCTGAACTAAAACATATGGAGCATCTAGTAGAAGTAAGTGTAAAAGAAGGTGCAACCATTGCTCATGGAGGGAAAAAGCCCGAAGGTGAAGGTTTTGATAAAGGATTTTGGTTCGAACCAACAGTATTAACAGGTGTTACACAAGATATGACTATTGTTCATGAGGAATCTTTTGGACCGATATTACCAGTTCTTAAATTTAATGATTTTGATGAGGTAATAAGTCAGGCCAACGATTGTGAATATGGTTTGGCAGCCATGATCTTTACCAAAGACATGCCAACCATTTTACGTTGTAATGATGAACTCGAGTTTGGTGAGATTTATGTAAATCGCGGACACGGAGAGCAACATCAAGGATTCCATAACGGTTATAAACTTTCCGGAAGTGGTGGAGAAGATGGAAAATATGGTTTTGAGCAGTACCTCGAAAAGAAAACCTTTTACATGAACTATAAGTAGACTTACTTTATGAATAGTCAAATTAAAGACATAGAAATTCAATTATTTGAGGTTCCATTACCAGAAGTACTTTCAGATGCCAAACATGGAGACCATTATCATTTTGAATTAGTTACGGCAACCATTACGTTAAACGATGGAAGTCAAGGAACCGGATATACGTATACCGGTGGTAAAGGAGGCCGTGCGATCGTGGCTATGCTAGAGCACGATTTTAAGGAGGTGCTCATAGGTAAAGACGGAACCGATATAGACGGCATATACGATTTTCTCGAATGGCATATCCATTATGTGGGAAGAGGTGGGATTGCATCATTTGCCATCTCAACAATTGACATCGCATTGTGGGATATTCGCTGTAAGAAACTTGGTCAGCCCTTATGGAAAGCAGCAGGAGGCGTCAATAATACGTGTAAAGCGTATTGTGGAGGTATTGATTTGCAGTTTCCTATTCCTAAGTTATTAGATAATATGACATCTTATTTAAATCGAGGGTTCAATGCCGTAAAGATTAAAATAGGAAGAGAAAATTTAGATGAAGACTTAGAACGGATAAAAGCCGTAAGAGAGCATGTAGGTCCCGATGTTACATTTATGGTTGATGCCAATTACTCCATGAGTGTTGATAAGGCAATTAAAGCCATTGAAGGGTTTAAGAAGTATGATATTACCTGGTTTGAAGAACCTATTATTCCAGACGACTATAAACGTTATGGGGAGATCGTAGATCAAACTGGTTTTCCCTTGGCTATGGGAGAGAACTTGCATACAATTCATGAATTTGAATATGCTTTTGAACGTTCGAAACTATCTTTTATCCAACCGGATGCCTCTAATTGTGGAGGCGTCACCGGATGGTTGAGAGTGGCTAAATTAGCTAAAGAACACAATATACCGGTGTGTTCTCACGGAATGCAAGAACTTCATGTTAGTCTGGTTTCCTCTCAAGAAAACTCAGGCTGGCTAGAAGTACATAGTTTTCCAATAGATGAATATACAACAAGACCGTTAGTGGTAGAAAACTTTAGAGCAGTAGCTCCAGATACTCCAGGAACAGGAGTGACTTTTAACTGGGAGAAGCTGGCACCACACAAGAAATAATGGTCGTTCGGTAATGTTTAACTTTTAAATAAACCATACATTTAAATTTAGGTATGAAAATAGAAAAAACAAATTTTGGTAATATCGGAAATGAGGTTGTTTCCTTATATAGTTTGTCTAACGATAATGGCATGGTGGTTAAAATTACAGACTATGGGGCAACTATAACAGCTATCCTTACTCCAGATTCGCAGGGGAATTCAAGAGAAATTACCTGTGGTTTTGATAGTATTGATGGTTACTTTTCTGAAGATTATAAGAATAATGCACCTTATTTTGGAGGAACAGTAGGACGATTTGCTTCAAGAATTCATGATGGTAAGTTTGAATTAGAAGGCACACAACACGCACTTGTTGGAAATGATAGAGGTAACCATTTACATGGTGGTAGCCAAGGGTTTGATAAGAGAATGTGGAAGGTGTCTGGCTTTAATGGTGATGATGATGTAACGTATTTGGAATTGACATTGTTTAGTGCAGACGGGGAGGAAAGTTATCCAGGTAATGTTAATGTTACAACCCGTTTTACACTTAATAATGATAACGAATTAATTATTGAGTATACGGCAGATACCGACAAAGCAACTCCTATTTCATTAACAAATCATTCTTATTTTAACCTGTCAGGCTTTAAGGAAACCATACACAACCATAAAGCAACTGTACATGCCGATGCCTTTTTAGAGGGAGATGATAAAGGCGTACCGCAGGGTGGTCGATTAGAGGTTAGTGGAGATCCTTCAGATTTAAGAACTGGAAAACTTTTTCAAGAAGCCTTGGATCAAATGGAAACCGGTTTTGAGCATTACTATGTTTTCGATAACAATTTTGAATTGAAAAAAGTAGCATCGTTCGAACATGCAGAAAGCGGTAGAGCGATGGATATATTGACTACCGAACCAGGAATGTTATTTTATTCAGGCTACTTTACATCAGATGCTTTAAAAAGAGAAAATGGAGATCAATATGGACGTTATAAAGGATTTTGTTGTGAAACGCATAGATATCCAAACGGGCCAAATCTAAAAGATGCTCCTAAAGCCATTACGCATCCAGGAGACCCATATTCAAGTAAAACTATATATAAGTTTTACACACTTTAATAACGAAACTAACACGATAAACATAAACTAAATAACTAATTAAAATTTCAATAATATGACAATAGGAATAATATTTGCCGTCCTTGCCGGATTAATGTTAGGATTATACGCATTACCCGAGAAGTATACCAAAGGTTATGAATTTGAGAATACCTGGGGGATGATGTTCTTTATAAACATGCTAATAATACCTGTTGTTGCTGGTTTTTTATTGGTTAATGGATTTCAAGGTATTATTTCAAACATGCCAAGTGATGTTTTATGGAAAATGGTTTTGGCCAGTGTACTTTGGGGTGTTGGAGTTATGATGTGGGGAAAAGCCATTAACTATATAGGACTGTCTTTAGGGTTCTCTATTTTTATTGGAACGGTAATCCTTGTAGGGTCATTGTTGCCATTTTTAGTAGATGGTCTGCCTTCAATGAATGTGTTTTTAGTCATGCTACTAGGAATTCTTGTGGTATTAGTAGGTGTGTCCTTTAACGGAAAAGCAGGAATACTTAGACAGGCCGAAGATGATGAAAATAATACAGGTGATGAAGCTTCGAAATCTTCTTCTATGGTAACGGGAATACTTATTGCCATAATAGGTGGATTATTGGCAACAGGCTTTAGTTATGCCAATGCTTATGGGAGACCATATCTTCATGAAGCCTGTCAGAATGCCGGGAATCCAGAATGGATCACTGCTGTGATGGTTATGGTGATTATTTACCTCTCTGGAGCCATATTTGTAATCCCATATTTCATCTATCAGTTAAGCACTAAAAAGTTATGGGGTAAGTTTAGCTCATCGCATACAGGTAAAAACTTGTTTTATACCTTTATTATGGCATTATTAAACTTTGCTGCCTCAGGAACCTTTGCTTTTGCAGCTTATAAATTAGGATCTTCAGGTAATACTGTTGGTTATGCTATCTTTAATACCGTTTGTGTGGCCGTAGCCATTATTATGGGAATACTTACCGGTGAATGGAAAAAAACAACATCTAAGCCCCGTAAATTCCTTTATATGGGCTTAGCTACAATGATCATTGGAGTAATCATTATAGCGTCTGGGAATGCCATTCGCTAATAATTGTATCTGATGTTTCACTTGAATAGCTTGGTTCGAATCTATGCTATGATGTATTAATAGTAGCACCTTTTTATTTAGAAAACGGATACTATAATATAATATCGTTAGTGCTTTCGAAATTAAAATAACGGGAAACACATGAGAACGTTATGTTTTAAATATTATTATTAAAGGTTTTTCTCTTTGCTAAACTAGAAAAAGCCATAAAAAGTTCAGATAGGTTAATTGCAACCTATCTGAACTTTTTTTATGTATAACTGGTTATAGTTTTTCAAATACACAAGCGCTAAAATTAAAATAGTTTAAAACTCTATATAATACCAAAACTCGAAACATGTGTTTCGGGTTTTAAATTTTATGCTTAATGAGAAAAGTGGCATAGGACTTTTTAGAATCAAAAAACAACTTTGAATGCTTATTAAGAACTGCCTAAATTTAAAAGAAAGTATATGGCAAATTACACTGTTAAGAATGTTAAGTTTTCATTTATTATTAGTTTTTTTTGAATTATTTTAGTCCCATAGAAAAGCACTTCATTACTTATGCTAAAGACAATCCAAATAGTAGCCTTATTACAAGGTGTTTTTTTATTGTTTATTTTGTTTAAGCGGAAGCAGGAATATAAAAAAGTAAATTTCTGGTTGTTTTTAGGATGCATTATATCTGTGATGCTATATGCGATTGGTGATGACGACTACAATTTATTTGTCGATAATTCCAATTGGTTTCTGTTTCACGATACTTTAATTATTACATTTTTCTTTTTGTTTGTTCGTTATTACGAATCGGATGAAAATGAGTTTAACAAGAAGGATTTTTGGTTTTTTACACCATATGTGTTAAAAATACTTTTTCAAACTCTCGATAACTACACTACCTTAAGAGAAAATACAGGAGCAATAATTGCAAATGAAGTTGTAGAACTGGGGTTTTTAACCATGCTTTTATACGCTATTTACGATATTGTAAAAAAGAAAAAAGAAAAATGGCTCCTGGCCTTTATTATTCCACTTACTGTCATTTTTATAATAGATGAGTTTACCTATTTGTTATCCAATAGTAACGATTCTCCGTTTTTTCTGGATAGTTATGGCCTTATACTAGCCTCAGTTTTTCTGTTTTATTATGTTTTATATAAACTCATTATCGCTCCTAAAGATGTACTTCCAAAATCAGATGATTCCAAGTATAAAACATCAAACTTAAATACATCTAAAATTGAGGGATATAAAAAAGAGTTTCAGCGGTTAATGAATGAAGAAAAACTCTTTAAAGATAGTAACATTACTGTTAACGATGTTGCTAGAAGAATGGCAATTCCCAGACAACACCTTTCAGAAGTCCTTAATGTACATTTAAAAACAGGTTTTCAGGATTATATTAACAAGAGAAGGGCAGAAGAGTTTGTAGAGTGTTTAAAAAGTAATGCGTATGTAAATTATACCATTATGGGAATAGCAAATGAGGTTGGTTTTAAATCTAAATCTTCGTTTAATACAACCTTTAAAAAAGTATATGGTGTAACACCAAGTCAGTATAAAAAAACATTGACGACATCTTCCTGAATTTTTTTATTTAAACCACCTTCTTATCATAAAGATCACTTTAAAAGTTCTAAATGCGTATTTAGAACCTCTTCTAAATGATTTGTTTATTATGTTTAAATTGCTTGTTTTTAGAGTGTTATGTTGTATTTGTTATGCAACATGTCTTGAATACGCATCTAGAACCACCTTTGTTTTTCATCATCGTTTTCCAAAGATACATTTGCTTAGAAATTAAACGGATTCCTTATAATCTTTTAAGGCATTCGAGTAAAAATTTTGCGAATGAATTTCATAAAACTGTTCAATCCACTAAAGCGAAAAATACTCAAATCTTTCACCAGTGTTTTTAGAAATAAAACAGATGAAATAGTCCACAATAATGATGATATAAAAAGAATACTTATATGTAGGTCAAATCATAGATTGGGTAACTTATTATTACTTTCTCCATTGGTACAGGAATTAGAGTCTACATTTCCATATAGTAAGATAGATTTATTAGTAAATCAATCCTGCGTCAGACAACTTTATCTAAACTACAGCAGTATAGATCGAATTCTAGAATTTCCTCAAAAACCTTTTAAGAACCTTATAACTTATATTAGGGTATTTTTACGATTAAAAAGTAGGCAATACGATTTAGCAATTAATGCTGTTGAAAGTTCATCCTCCGGAAGAATTTTTACCGTTTTCTCCAGCGCCAAATATAAGTTTGTTAAAAATGATACAAGTGCAAAAGAAACTTTAAACCAGGAAACAAAGCATGTCGCTAAGCAGTCTGTATTATCTCTGAGGTGCTTCCTGAAGAAATGTGATATACAAACGCTTAATGATACACCCTATAACCTTGACTTAAAACTTACCAATTCTGAATTAATGAACGGGGGAAACCTTGTATATAACATTGTTCAAAATACGTTTGCTACCATGTGCCTTTTTACCAATGCCACTGGAGCAAAATGTTATTCAGAAAAGTGGTGGTTGAAATTATATTCACGGTTGCAAATCTCATTTCCTGATGTAAATATTATTGAAGTTCTTCCAAAGGAAAAAATTTCCAAAATAGAGTTTAGAGCTCCCACTTTTTATTCTACAGATATTCGTGAGTTAGGTTCATTTATTGCCAATACAGATATTTTTATAGGAGCAGATAGTGGCGTTATGCATTTGGCAAGTGCATCTTACACACCAACAATTGGTTTATTCTCAATTACCGATATAGAAAAGTACAAACCCTATAACGAAGGAAGTATCTCTATAAAAACGGAAGGGCAGGAAGTAGATGAGATCATAAACTATGTTACGAGTATGCTTTATCCAAATCTAAATCTAAATACCTCCTCATGAAACACCCAAATAATATTCAAGCTTTTTTATCAATGTGTTCATCACTGAACCTACATGTCAATTTTTAAATGCGTATGGAGAAAACTACTTGAAAATTAACAAACATGGATACATATTTTGAATTTTTAAAAAAGCATAAGGATACCATGCTATGTTTTGTAAATGATGCTTCTACAGATAATACGAAACTGTTATTACAAAACGTAGAAAGCGCTGCTCATCACAATATGAGAATTTTAGAACATAGTAAGAATAGAGGGAAAGTAGCGGCTGTGCTTTCGGGGAGGCTGTATAGTAATTCTAATATTGGAGATAAAAAAATAGCTTATTTGGATGCAGATTTATCAACATCATTGAATGAATGTTATGTGCTAAGCCTTGATATTAATAAACGAACGAAGTTCGCTTTTGGTTCCCGAATTAGGAAGTTAGATTCTTTTATAAAAAGACAGCCTACCTCTATGCAACAGAAAACAATAACGCTCCAAGAATTTTAAATAATGATGAGGTTAATAGTTTGTGTTCTTTCTTTTAGCATTTCAATGGTACATGCAGAAGTTAAAGCAAGTGTGAGCGGAAAAGTAGTTGACAAAACAACTAATATTCCGTTGGAGTACGCGACAGTTTCATTTATGGAACCAGGACAACAAGACCCAATATTTGGAGGCATTACAAATGAAAATGGTCAATTTTCAATTGATGTTGAGTCAGGGACGTACACTATAAAAATAGAGTTTATAGGCTATAAGCCTTTTCTTCTTCAGAATAAAAAAATAGAAAAATACTTAGATTTAGAAACCATCTATTTAATTGAAGATATTCAATCTCTAGATAAAGTGATTGTTGAGGGCGAAAAGCGGTTGGTCGTAACGAAGTTAGATAAGAAAATATATAACGTAGATAAAGACCTGACTACCCGGGGAGCTAACGCGCTTCAAGTGTTAAACAATGTGCCATCGCTATCGGTTTCTGTAAACGGAGGTGTTGTATTAAGAGGCAATAGCAACGTTAGGGTGCTCTTAAACGGAAAGCCTTCTGGGTTAATAGGTATAAGTACGACTCAGGGTCTTGAGCGATTGCCATCCAATACCATTGAATCTATAGAAGTTATTACCAACCCTTCCGCGAGGTATGATGCAGAGGGAGCATCGGGGATCATCAATATCATTTTAAAAAAGGGAAAAGCATTAGGGGGAAATGGTTCTGTTCAGACAGTACTGGGAATCCCAGAAAATTATGGTGTAACAGGTAGTTTAAACTATCGTACCGAGAACTTCAATATATTCACTAATGTAGCCTTGGGGTATTCAAAACGCCCAGGAAACCGGCTGGTGAATACGACATATTTTGATGACAGCACGGGCGGCTTATCAGAGGTTTTAAATCAAAAGCAAAAAGTAAAACGTGGAGTACCAGAATATATCTTCGTCATTGGAGCAGACTATTACTTTAACCATAAAAACACACTCACTTTTATGGGGTTATATGCTAGAGAAGATAACAATAATAATGGCTCGGTAACATTTAACACCTTTAACGCGGATAATCAATTAATCAGTACCCGGTTAAGAGGCGAAAAAGAAAAAGAAGACGATAAAAGCGATGAATATACTTTAACCTATAAAGCTGTTTTCGATGAAGATGAAGAACATTCATTAACTATCGAAGCCAAATACAATTCTAATACCGAAATAGAGTCGGCTGCATTTAAAGATACCTGGGAGTTTGGAGATTTTCAAGAAGCACAGGACCGAACAGCTACAAACGAAAAACAAAAGAATTTACTTTTACAGGTCGATTATATTTTTCCTTTTTCTAAGAGTGGACAGTTTGAGGCAGGTTGTAGAAGTAATCTACGGCGTATAAAGTACAATTCTACCGTTGAAGAATTTAACAATATTAACGATATATGGGAGCTTAACACCAATTTTAGTAATCGAATGGATTATAGTGAAAACATTCACGCGTTCTATTCGCAATACGCAAACACGTTTGGCAAATTTAAGTTACTGGCTGGATTAAGACTGGAGCTTACTCATATTGATATAACACAATTTACGTCGAATATAAGCTTTGGTAAGAACTATGGTAATGTCTTTCCTTCATTTCATTTGGGGTATGAGCTAACGGAAAATAGCGAGTTTAAGACCAGTTATGGACGACGTGTACAACGACCTGATTTTAGAGCGTTAAATCCATTTTCAGGCTTTTCAGATAATCTAAATTTATATTCTGGTAATCCAGATTTAAATCCAGTATTCACAAATATATTTGAGCTAGGTCACTCTAAAAAGTGGGATGATATTTTGTTGGAAACTACAGGGTATTATCAGTATTCTGAAGACATTATTCAGCGTCTTACAACCAATTCTGGGATGGTCTCAAACACTATTCCCGTTTTAATTACCAGACCATTAAATGTCGGTAATGAGCACCGGTTTGGTATAGAATTATCCTCTCTATATAGTCTTACCAAATGGTTTCAGGTAAATGGTACTATCAACGGGTTTAGTTTTAAGCAAAAGGGACATTATCAAAACCCGATAGAAGATACAGATAATCCTGGAAGCTTTATTGCACAAAATGTATCTATAAATACATCGTCTTCAAGCTGGTTTGCAAGAATATTACCTAAAGTAAAATTACCAGGGGAAATAGATATACAAATAGCCTTGCAGTACGACGCACCATTTAAGGAGTCTAACATAACAACAAAGGATATGTTTGTGGCTAGTACATCTATTAATAAAGAACTATTTCAAGGAAGAGGCTCCCTTAATTTTAATGCAATAGATATACTTAATTCGAGAAAGAGAAGACAAAACGCTTTCAACACATCCTTTTGGTCCTATTCAGAAACTCAAAGATCAGAAGGGCAATTCAATTTAACATTCACATATCGATTTAGAGAATTTAAAGAAAGTGAACCTTCTGATGATGACAATTTTTAATTATAAACCTAAAAAAACAAATATTCTATGAACAAAACACTCATTACTTTCACAGTCCTACTCATGTCATGGTTAGGCTTTGCACAAGAAAAGTTTACCGTTAGTGGTACGATAAAAGATCATGCCAATGGAGAAACCCTTTTGGGAGCAGCCATTTTATTAAAAGGGACTACTATAGGGGCTACTACTAACGAATATGGTTTCTATTCGTTAACCGCACCAAAAGGCGAGTATACTCTTGTGATTTCATATTTAGGCTATAAAACTATAGAAGAACCAATTGTTTTAGATAAAAACATAAAGTTTAATTCTGAAATTACAGAAGATGCTGGACAATTGAGTGAAGTCGTTATTACTGCTGGAGAATCTAAAAAAATAAATCTGCGCACCCCACAAATGAGTGTCGCAAAAATTTCTAGTCAGACCATTAAGCAAATACCCGCAGTAATGGGAGAAGTTGATGTTATCAGGTCTTTACAAATGTTACCTGGTGTTACCAAGGCTGGTGAGGGAGCATCTGGCTTTAACGTACGCGGTGGAGCAGAAGATCAAAATTTAGTACTGCTGGACGAGGCTATTATTTACAATACCTCTCACTTATTCGGATTTTTTTCAGTATTTAATGCAGATGCTATTAAGGATGTTAAGCTTTACAAAGGAGGGATTCCTTCTCGTTTTGGAGGTCGTGCCTCGTCTGTTCTCGATATTCGACAGAAAGATGGGAATAGTAAAGATTTAAAACTTACTGGTGGTATTGGTGCAGTTTCCAGCAGATTTGCAATAGAAGGGCCAACGTTTAAAGAAAAGGGGTCATTTATTTTAGCAGGAAGAGCATCTTATGCCAACATTTTTTTAGCATTGGCAAACAATAGTAATCGTGCTGGATTTTATGATCTTAACCTAAAAACTAATTATGAGCTCGACACTAAAAATAAGTTATACCTTTCTGGGTATTTTGGAAATGATAATTTCAAGCTCTCTAATTTCTTTACTAATTCTTACGGAAATCTTTCGGGAAACCTAAGATGGAACCACATTTTCAATGATAAGCTATTTTCTAACCTATCTTTAATCTATAGTCGCTATAACTATAATCTGGAGATTAATGCAGAGGGTATTGATTGGAAATCAGATATCGACAATTACAACCTTAAATATGACCTGAAGTATTATTTAAACGATAAATTAAAAGTTGATTTTGGTGTAAGTGGTATTTATTACAATTTTAATCCTGGAGAGTTAAATCCGCTTAACGAAAGTTCTGGTATCAACCGATTAAAATTAGATAATAAGTATGCACGTGAAACGGGTATTTATACCGGGTTGGAATATAAAGTCTTAGATAAACTAACCCTTCAGGGTGGTTTTCGATATAGTAATTTTAATCGTTTAGGGAAGCAAACATTGAACGATTATGCCAATGCCTTACCCGTGATTTACAACTCACAGTTAGGGATTTATGAACGTGCCGAACCGATTGGCGAAACCGAATATGGTAGTGGAAAAAGTATTGCAAGCTTTGGAAATTTCGAACCACGTTTTGCCATGTCTTATCAGCTTAACGAAAAATCATCAGTTAAAGCAAGTTATAACCGAATGGCTCAATATTTACACTTAGTTTCTAATACGATGTCGGCTACGCCATTAGATGTTTGGGCTCCAAGTGGTAAGTTTTTAAAACCACAAATTGCCGATCTGTATGCTATTGGATATTTTAGAAATTTTAATAACGACACATATTCTTTAGAAACGGAGGCTTACTACAAAACTATAAAAAATCGTGTAGATTATATTGATGGTGCCGACTTGATAGCACAAAATACTATTGAAACCGAAATTTTAATCGGAGAATCCAGAGCCTATGGATTGGAGTTTTTACTGCGAAAAAACAAAGGTAAATTTACGGGTTGGTTAGCCTATACACTTTCTAAAGCAGAGCAACGTACACCAGGAGGAAGGGCAGGAGGCCTTGGTATTAATAATGGAGCATGGTACAGTACGGCTTACGACAGAACGCACGATATATCATTCACAGGAAGTTATAAACTTAATGATAAATGGCGCTTTAATACCAATTTTGCTTTTCAAACTGGGCGCCCTGTAACCTATCCTAACGGACAATTTCAGTATAACGAGTTATCCATTCCTACATTTTCCAAGCGAAACACAAGTAGATTACCAGCCTATCACAGATTGGACCTCTCTGCCACGCTTATACCCAGGAAAAACAAAGATCGAAAGTGGCAAGGTGAATGGGTATTTGGTATTTATAATGCATACAATCGTAAAAACGCTGCATCTATTACATTTGGGCAAAATGTCGATACAGCTGTTAATGAGGCCACTCGTACTGCCATTTTTGGTGTTATTCCTTCAATTTCTTACAACTTTAAATTTTAAAATAATGAACAGAACATATAAACATATAGCCTTAGTTTTAATATTGATTGGTTTTCTTAACTCATGCACAGACCCGGTGAAAGTAAGTGTGCCCGATGGTGGTTCCAGATTAGTGGTAGAGGCTTCCATTAATTGGGAAAAAGGTACTTCGGGACAAACACAAACTATCAAGTTAAGTGAGTCTACGACTTATTTTGATAGCAACCTGAATGTAAACGTAACTGGGGCTTCAGTAATTGTTACCAAGGAAGATGATGGCTCGCAATTTGTATTCGAAGACCAAAACAATGGTGATTATATTGTAAACGATTTTGTGCCTGAAATTGACCAATCTTATTCATTAGAAATCCAATATAATGGTCAAACCTATACGGCTACAGAAACTTTAATGCCTGTTACAGAGATTAATGGTATAGAACAAACAATAGAAGGAGGTGGTGAAGATGAAGAAATACAGCTTAAGGTGTTTTTTGACGATCCGGCAGGTGTTAATAATTATTATTTAGGTGAATTTAGCTCATCGGTAAATCCATTACTCACTTTAGGAGCTTTAAGTGACCAATTTACCGATGGTAACGAAAATTTTATTGAATATGATAATGAAAAGTTAGTAGCTGAAGCTGTAGTAGATATTAGTATTTATGGTATTTCAGAGAGGTTTTATAACTATATTAACATTTTAATAGAACAGTCTGGAGTTAATAATTCACCTTTCCAAACCACACCAGTACAGCTAAAAGGGAATTGTATTAATATCAATAATCCTGATGAAGAAGTACTGGGTTACTTTAGGCTTGGTCAAGTAGTAAAAACAGATTATACCATAAATTAAAATGCTAATGAACATGTTTTGTGCTTAGTGAGATACGACCTTTAAATTAACATTTCAAATTGAATAAAAACCTTTAGAACTTCACTTCTAAAGGTTTTTTTCTGAGCTGAGATGCTTTTTTAGCGTTATTCTGTGGATTAAGATAACCCATCCAATATTATTTTACGGTATTAAAGACCTAAGCATCTTATATTAGTTAGTTTATAAACTCGTTTTTTTATCCAACTTTTTCTCGGTAGTTATAAGCAATATTAAACGCCAAACACGCAACGAGCAAGAATAGTTTTTTATGTTTTAGACGTATATTTTGCTATTTAATGAGAAAATTTTGAGGATAATTAAAAATAAGTGTTTTTGTAATTTGTTGAAAATCAATTAATTGATTGTTTTTATTTATTTTTTGTAAGACGTTACTTTGTTTTTACATATATTTTTTTTAAAATTTGTAGATAATTCGGACAATCAACACACTCTAACTTCATAGTTGATTATCCTTGTTATGTAGTCTCTGGGGGTTCATGTTTTTATATGTGAGATTTACTGAAAGAAAACTGTAGTAATAACTGGTTTTCAAAACATGATATTGTTTCGATCATATTTATTCTAATGAGATTTTTTGATTTTCAGGAAGTGAGATAACTAGTTTTTCGACCTCCAAAGTAGATGTTTTGTTCCTCAAAGCAACCATGAATGTTCTATTTTAAGAGAAAGATTTTTTTGATATTTTTTTTAAGCAGAGCAGCATAGATGTGTCTTGCAAACGCACAAAATTTAAATTTAAACGAATTTGGTAGAAGATTCGATCGAGTTTATGACGTGTTGTGTCGTTATTCCTACCAAACCTATTAACGAGTAGAATATTAATTAAATACAATCGATGAAACTTTCTATTTTTAATATCACATCATATTTTAGCATAAGCATTGTGTTCTTCGTGGCTTTTTCCGGTTGTAGTAGTGATAAAAATGCGTATAGATTTTCCATAAAACAAGAGGCGGAAGTTGATACATTACATTTAAAAACTATTAATATTTTTTTAGAGACATCAGTCAGTATGAAAGGCTATGTAAACTCTAACGTGTACGGAAATTATCCTTTAAAAGATGTTTTACCTTTCATGGTAACAGATTTGAATACTACTTTTAATCTAAAAAGTAATCTATATACGATTTCAGACAAACAACGAAAAGTTACGTATTCCAATACCATATTCTTCAATAAATTGAGAAGTGGAAGTTTGTTTAACGGGAAATCATCGAAATTGCAAAACATCTTCACAGATATTATTGATGAAACGGCCTCCGAAACGGTTAGTATTCTAATTACCGATTGTATTCCTGATTTAGGTAATGTAAACACAATGACAGAAGGCTCAAAAATAACCAGCCATATTTATAATAGCATAGCAGGGAAAAAGTCATTGGGAGTGGCTGTTTTTAAGTATGATAGTGATTTTAATGGGACGCACTATTTTAATCGGTTAAATAATAAAGGAGCTCCTATTACTAAACGTCCTTTCTATAATAAAATACTAGAAAACAGACCCTTTTATGTTTGGTTTTTTGGAGATAAAATACTGGTTAGAAAAATATTATCAAAGAATGTTTTAAAAGAATACAATGCGAGTCAAGGTTATAATCTTTCTGGAAGCCTTGTGAATGCTGGGTTGCTAGATAAACCGAAGTCTGGAAAAATTTCGGTTAACTCTAAAACTAACAGAATTATAATTAAAAGTGTAGAACAGAAAAAAACAGCAATGTTTACTTTAGGAATGGACTTAAGTAATATGTCTTACCTTCAAAAAGAACAGTTTTTAGACACTCTTAATTATGAGGTATATCCAAGTTATATGAATAACGGTATAGGCTTTAAAGTAAAGGATAAAAAAACATTGCTTTCAGAAAAAATAAAAGATAAATCTGCTATAGAAAACACGTCTTATACCCACTTTATTCAACCCACTTTATATGAGTTTGATTTAGAGGCTGAAACAGTCAGTATTAATATTCATAATAGGGAGTTGAGATGGGTGTCATCCTCAAACATTACTGATGATGTAGATGTTTCAGAAGCAGAATTAGAACATAAAACTTTTGGTTTTAGTTTCATTACGGATGCATTTAAAAAAGCATTTCCTGAAAAGTCACCAAAATTACAGATCATACTAAAGAAACAACAACGTAAATAATATGGAAAATTTTTATTTTTTATTCGAAGACTTAGATAATTGGGATGTTTGGGATGAGAAAGGCTATTTAATTGGCTTTATCATTTTATTGGTTACTTCCCTCGTTATTACAGCAGTTTACTATTTGTATTTGGGAAGAAAGAGCATGCGATTCTCCACAGTAGGGAAATGGTTCTTGTTTAGTGTTGTAAACTTTATATTAGTTTTTGTGATCACATTGATCATTGAGGGGCTCACTATCTTTGAGCTTTCCTTTGGTAGTTTTTATTTCGAAATATGGCTGTTTGCTATTATTAATTCTTTTTACGCTTTTGTCTTTTATATACTATTGTCTCTGATTTTTAAGCGTTTATCTGTTTTTTCAAAATTTATCCCTGTAAAATTTTAAGTTATGTCAAAGCCTAAATTATACTTATTTGCTATTGGCGGTACCGGTTCAAGAGTACTGCGTTCTCTAACCATATTATTAGCGTCTGGAATAAAAACAAATACCGAAAAAATAATCCCAATGATTATTGATACAGATATTAATAATGGGGATGTTGAAAAATGTAGAAATATCATTAAAAATTATAATGACATTCATAATGCCATCTATAATGGTGTGAGAGAAGAAGAGAGCCAAGGTGAGTTCTTTAGAACTAAAATAATGCCCCCAAAAGAGCTTAATGTGAGTGGATCTGACTATGGTACGCTTAAAGAAATGGTAGGGTACAATTCTTTAGATGCAAAAGGGTTTGAAAAAACCAGAGCCTTTTTCGATTTGCTATACAGTAATAAAAATAAAGATATGCCTCTGGAAAAAGGGTTTTTAGGAAATCCCAATGTTGGAAGTGTTGTTTTAAAAAATGTTGTTGAGTCTAATGCCTTTAGAGAATTTACACAGGATTTTAGTCAAAACGATAGAATATTTGTTATTAGTTCCATTTTCGGAGGAACTGGTGCCGCTGGGTTTCCATTATTAATGAATGTGTTTAGAGACGAAAATAGTGGACTAAACAATGGGAATTACATAAATAATGCAATTATTGGTGGTGTTTCAGTATTACCATATTTTCAAGTAGATGTCGATAAATTCAATGCGGGAGAGAGTGCTATAAACTCAGGCACATTTATTACAAAAACTAAAGCCGCCTTAGCATATTACAATCGCAATCTAAAACATTTGGTAAATACTATGTATTATGCTGGTGATACGAGACAAAGTAATTATGAGAATTTTGAAGGAGGCATAGAGCAAAAAAACCCTTCAAATTTTATAGAGCTTACTGCGGCATCGTCCATTTTAGATTTTCTCGATTATGATGTCAATGCCAATACGAAAGAAGATTTGCAGATTTCTTCGAAATTTTTCGAGTATGGTATTACTACAGATATTGGCGTGGTTGATTTAAGCCATATTAAAAAAGACAACCTTAGTGAACAACTACTTCATTTCCATTACTATAATGTATACGTGTCAAATTATATGAAAGATGCACTTACTGATGAAAAGTTGGCCTGGAGAAATGAGCTAAAACTCTCAAGTAATTATCATAATCAAAATTTTTTCAAGGAGCTTGAAAAGTTTGCTACCGTTCATTATTACCGTTGGTTGTTGGAAGCATCTTTAGACCAGCATGACAGAAAGTTTCTTCCTTTCGATAATTCAATAATTGTTAATAGGGAAGAGATCCTAAAAGATGTATCTGATATGATGCCTGTGAAAGTTGCAGTAGACGATAAGAAGCTATTTACTCTTGTTACTGGTATTCCTGCCAAGAATAGTAGTAATTTTTTCAAAAAGGACTATATCAAATATGATGAAGAATTTTCGAAAATAGCTCAAAAAATTCTGGAACTGCATTATGGAAATACAGAACGAAATGTTCATACATTACTAAATCAGGGAATTAAAAATATTATTGCCGAAAGGTATGTGCTATAGCTTGTAAAATTAACCGAATAAATCACCGTTATTATGCCATATAAATTAAGTTTAATTCGTGAGCAACAAATTAATAATCAAGGATGGAATTCTTACGATGGTAATCCATACAATGCCAATACCATAGGAGATATTACTGATAATATTGGCAAGATGGAAGTTCCTGTTACCTCTATTCCTTCTCCTTTTGCCCAAATGCACCTATTTGAAACATCTTTTGAGTTCATAAATAAGTCTTTTGAAGAGTCTAAGGGAGATAAGGCGATATTAGAAGGTAAAACAACTTATCATAAAAACGTCTCTTACTGTCTCGATGTTTTTGAAATGCTATTTCGATTTGAAACACTCAAATTGAAAGATCGTATTTCGGTCAAAACATGGCATGTTGATGAGTTGAAAGAAATCGCTAAAGATTATAATTCAGGAATAAAAACTTTTGCAGAAACATTAGAGATTTTTATTGGCAATTATAATAATGATTCCCGTTTTAAAAATCAGGGGATATTAAATGCTTTTAATGACTTCACGCTAATTTATCTCGATAATGTCATTATTGCGGGGACCTCACCGTATACAGGCTTTTTTACGGTAGGAGAAGATTTGCCACAAACAGTTGCCAATGAAGATAACAGAGCATTTTTTTCGAATTATTTACCGCTTTACTTAAGAAAAGGAGATTTTCAAAAATATATGAATGTCCTTTTTTATAAAGAACCAAATTTAGTGGAGTCGTTCAAAGAAGTATACGCTTACATTCAGCATAATAATAAGGTTTCAGAACGTTCAGGTTTAAAAGACTTTACTAAAAAACTATCTACAATTGATGACAATGAACTTATGAAAGGATACACCATCCTGGAAGTTAGCAATAAAGAGGTAACCTTTTTAAACGGGAAAGTGCCTTATCTATGCGAAGCGTATAGTAAGGAAGACGATGAAGTGGTAGCAAAGAGTAGTGATTATGTTATTATTACTTCTAAACAATTGAAGCGCCCGCCTTTAGCATTATCATCAACGGGAGCAAAACCCAGATGGAATTATCTCGATGGGAATTCTTTTCCTCAAGAAGCGAAAACGACATCGTCCGTAGCTATTGGAAAGCGAAAGTTACCACAATCTGTTATTGAATATCCTTGGATACATAGAAATGACTTGTTGTCTAAACATTTAATTGAGCTCGAATATCAAGTAAATACATCCAAATTCTGGTTACCTACCGGAGAAGTTAAAAACATTGTACTACCCATAACATCAACTTATTTTGATTATTTCACCATAGAAGATTTGAAAAAGCAAATTACTGTTGAGAAGTTGAAATTGGGGGCTATAGTAGTGAAATTAGAAATACCAATTAAAGGTGATAACAAAAGGGCAACTATGAAGTTTGAACGTACCTACGATAAGGTAGTGCCAGAGACAATTGATAATGATGATATGGGAGCTATTGTTAAATCGACATTGGCATTTGGTTTATATCCGTTTTTCAAGGTGTCTGACCCCGTGTTTAATGATCGGTATAAAGCACTGTCATACCATATGAAAGGAGAAGAGGTAAACTATCAGTTTTTGAGAGAACTTTACACTGAACCAGCGACGACAAAGCTTCAATCTTCAGAAATATCAAGGACGCGCAAAGATGAAAATTACCCAAGCGTTTCAAATTATATAGATGTTTCCTCAATTCACTATAACGATACGGGAGAACTTGTCTATGATTTAGATAAAGATGTGTCTTTCGATATTGTGTCTCTAGCAGTTACTAATTTAGATAAAAATGTCTCTTTACATGGGACTTTGGTGCCATTGATGGGAGAGCCCATACCATTGTCTGACAAGTCATCTTCAATTGCTTTTGATATTGGAACGAGTAATAGTTTTGTAGCCTTTAAAACGGTTAATACGGTAGAAAACCTTTCAACTTATAAAGGAAAAGGAGGGACCATAAGTCCGAATTTTGTATTGCTAAACGAAGTTTCAGATAGTGGAGAACATTATAAGAAGTATGATTTAAATCAGATTAAACCCATTTATGGAGCTGTGCAAGATGCCGAGTTCTTGCCTAGTATAATAGGAGAAGAATCTCAGTTTAAGTTTCCAATTCGTTCAATAATAAATATAGATAATGATGCTAAACCAGAACAGCCGGGAAATATAAACATTCTTTCTAACGCTAATATTCCATTCGGATTTGGGCATTCTGTTTTAAGATATGAGTATGACTTTGCGCATTCAAATATAAAGTGGGGAGTAACAGATAGTAATAATAATTCTGCTCAAAACAAACTAAGAGCGTTTATAGAGCAATTGGCTTGGATGGGAAGAAACAAGTTATTAAGCGAAGGGTATTCACCCAAATCGGCTAATGTTATATGGTTTAAGCCATTAAGTATGAGTACAAGTCAAATGACCGTGTTTAATCATATTTGGCAGGATATTTACGCCACATATTACCGTAAATCTGAGCATTACAAAAACTTAATATCTGTTACAGAGTCCTGGGCACCTTATTACAGTTATCCTAACGACTTTGGATCGGGAAAAGTGTTTATGAACCTAGATATTGGAGGGGGAACAACAGATCTGATTGTTTTTGAAAATGAAAGACCAATACTTACAACATCTTTCCGCTTTGCAGGTAATAGTTTATTCGAATCCAGAAATAGTAATAAACCATTCGACAATGGTTTTGTAACACGATATGAATCTGCAATGCTTAAATATTTTGGAGACGATCTAAAACAACAACAAACTATCAAATATATCAAAGATTCCAGTGGATTACAGTCTACAGATCTTTTAAGTTATTTTTTTAACTACAAAGAGTTTGGCAAAAAGTTAGCTATGGACGGCGAATTTAAGCTACTCTTTCTAATTCATAATGCTGCAATATTCTATCACTCCTTCCAAATGCTTAAAATGATGGCATGCGAAGACTTACCAACATATGTGGGGCTAAGTGGTAACGGAGCAAAACTGATGGAGGTTACTAATAGCGGTATGTCTGATTTAAATAGAACAAATGGTGTTTCCAAACTGGTAAGTTTAATTTTAAAGGAAATTTTTAATCTTGAAGAATTGCATGCGGTAGAGGTTAAAATTCTTAAAAACCCAAAAGAGTCCACTGCGATTGGAGGAATAGATGGTTTAAAAAATATTAAAGATAACCGGGAAGCCGATATAGAGAATTACTACACATCTGTTGGTACCAAAACCGATTTAATTAAGAACAGTAATGCCAAAGAAAAGCAGAGTTTTAAATATGTGGATTTTCTAAAAGAAGAAGATAAAACCATTAATGACATAACAGATAATGTTGTTGGCTTTTTTGATTATTTCTTCGAAAAGCTATGGTTTGAAGCAGATTTTGTCCAGAATTTCGGAGTCGATAAAGCTTATAATACTGGTGTATTGAAAGCCTTTTTTACCGATCGCACAAAGATTAGTAATACAATACGTCAAACAGTACATCACAAAGTGAATATTGAAAAGGAGACCCCCCTTAACGATACATTGTTTTTCGAAGCCGTTAAAGCTTACCTCTATGCGTTTTCAAAATATATCGTTACCGATAAAATTAATCAATTTAAGGGGGCATGAAAAAGCTTGTAAGTAATATAAAATACGAATTTTTTCCTTCGGTAATAATGATGTTGCTAGCGTTCAATTGTGGTGATACAGATGCAAATTTGGATAATTCCACTAAAGTTACTTCTAGAAAAACGATTAATGATAGTTCAATAAAAGTAGCCACAGAAGAGAAACTTGTACTGGTTGAAAACCTTTTTGATAGCATAGCCTTTACTACGATCGACTGGATTTTAACAGATAGAGTCAAATATGAAACACCTAATGTGAAACCTAATTTAAAAGAGCTAAGGCTAGGTAGCTATAAAGACGTTATAAATAACTCTAAGGTTATAATGTTTATAGATAGTATGATAGCACATCGAGACCGTACGATATTAGAAGCTGAAAAAACAGAAATTAAACTTAAACCAGCAGTTAATGAGTTTTTGAAAAGTGATTTGTATAAGAAGAAGATTTTAAAGACCAACTCCGATTCGTTAAAACTTAATGATATATCTGAAGAAGTCTATTTAAAAAATCTTAAGAAGGTAGATACTAAGGTCAATAAATTAATAGAGAAGGTTATTATTGAATTTGATAAAAAAGAAAAATCGATCGCTAAGCTTAAAAAAAAGAAGGAGGACCTTAAGGATGAACATGGTGGAATTATGGCATTTTTTAAAGACAAGGTTTGGTGGCTCTTAGGAGTGCTGATAATAAGTATACTACTCAATATTTATCAGTACATAACTGGCAGAAAGAAAAGCAAAACTAAAGAAAACAGCATTTCAAATAAGCAGGCCGAACCCGAGAGGGAGAACAATTACTTAAAAGCAAGTGCTGTAATCACACCACCTTCAAAACTAAGACCCTCTAAAGTTGAAGACATAATAACTGCAGAATACGATAATTTGATGCAACTGTTTCAACGCAATTATCATAGAGATTGTACCGATTCGATATCAGGGAAAATGAATTCATTAAAGGAGGATGTACTTGAAGTGGCAAACTCAAAATCATTTAATGCTAAAGAAGACGTCTTAGAGTTTATAGAGCCTAAAAGAAAAACACATCATGCGACCTTGATAGATGAATTAAAGAATTGTATTGCTAAGGATAATTTACAACCACATTTAATGAATGTAATTGGAGTTCAGGATTTTATTCGAAAAGTTAATACTGAGATAATTTCAGAAGATGAAATTCAAACAAAAATCAAACAACATGTAGAGACATTTATTTCAGAGTTTAATAGGACCACTATTGGTAAAACTCAATTGGATGCAGAAATAGTAAAATTAAAAGAGGATATATGGGGGACATTACAGAAAATGGTTCAAGACGGTCTTATTTATTATTTTCCATTTGCAGATACCGATGGTATTCTTAAAGATGATAAAAAGACAAAAGAGATTGGTCGGGATAGTGCTATTCACTTGGTTATTAACCCCGATGACTTGTCGACAGCCACATTTACATTGTTATATGAACAAAATGAGATGATGCGAGCTGGCATTATGAGTTATGATTCTTTTTTAATTCCTATTTGTGAATTAAAAGGTGAAGACTTTAATAGCGTAGGAACCAAAATAGAACAGATTGGTCCCGATGGGACTATGGAATTGGAAGATGGCCACTGGAAAGTGAAAAATAAATTGCCAATAAAAGTTGTTTAGATTATGGATTACCTTATCATTCCCTTGCTTATTTCTCATGTCATAGTTCTTATTTATATCAATAAATATATAAAGTCTTACCAGCTTAATAATCATAATTATATAGATGGCGAACTAAAAAAAATAAGTAAGCTTTTTTTTGAAAACTCAGAAGTAATAAACAATAATTTGAAAAAATTTGCCAAAAAATCGGCAACATCCTTAGAAAATCTTAGTGATAAAAATGAAAAGTTCATAGAAAAGCAAAAAGCCGATTTTAAAGACATAACTGCCTTTATAAAAAGTGATTATAAATCTTTAACCAATATGTTAGAGCATAATAATGACCTGTTAAAAATATTGCTTGAAAAAACAGATGAAAATATTACAAAAAACAAGGAGTTAAAACCTTTATTAGTAAATAGCAATGAGGAATTGGAGAAGGTGTATGGGAAAATTAAAATGCTAATTACGAATTACGAAAAAAGTTTAAGCGATATTAAGGGAGAAATGGAGCAGTCGCTTTACAGCGTTGAAGCTATAATAGAGAGTAAAATAAAGCAACTGGCTGCCAATGGAGAAAAGACAATATTAGATTCAATAGAGCATAGTAAAACCACTATTACAAAAGTAACCGACGAAACGAATAACGGTCTTAAAAAAGTTTTGCATGATAACCAGATTAAAATCCTTACAGAAAGAGTTGAAGTACTTGATGACGGGTTTAAAAAAGGGCTTGCTGAAATGCTAGAAAATATTTCTCAATTGGATGATATTTTCGCTAATAAATTCAAGGAGGTCTTAGGTTCAAGTAAAAAAGATAAAGGCAAAACCGCTTTTAATGATCTAAAAAAGTGGTTAAATAGTTAAATCATCAGAGCTAATGGGGATATTTTTTCTAGTTTTATTAATTCTTTTCTTATTTGTTTTTGGTCTTAAGCCAGTACCTATATTAAATGCGATAGATGGCGTATTACCAAGATTACTATCCAAAATACTGGTACTATCGTTTGCTGTTATCACTTTTATTTTTGGAATTCATTCTGAGGTTTTTTCTAGTTATGATAAATACATTGTTAATCTGGAAAGTCAATATAACTGGTTATCTCCCATTGATATTATAAACTTTCCGTTTCACCAATACATTATAAATACTAAAGGGGAATATCCAGAAAATATTATTGACTTTTCGGAAGGATTGAAAGAAAACTATCCAAAGAGAAAGATGGTTATTCTATTGGATAAAACAGGTTCTATTACCAATAATGAAAATGAAAAAGGAAAAAAAGAAATTAAAGAAGAGTTATTAGAATATTTAAAGGGAACAATAAATGGTTTTGCAGAAAAACTAGACAATAAAAAAATTGAAATTCAAGACTTATACCTTCTCACCGCATTAGAAAAACTAACGAAGGAGGATGAAAAAGAAAAGACACATATAGAGGTCCTTATTTATGCTGGAACTGAAGGAAAAAGGCATTGTATCGAGAAGAAAGTTGATGAAATTTTTAACGGTGATATCGATGAGGATCGGAAAAAAAGAGACAGTGTTATTCTCAAATGTTTAACCGCCTTGACTACTTTGAATTCAGAGCAAAATCAACAGGAAATTAATAAAAGATATACGGATTTTCATGGGCTAGCCAATGCACTTAAACAACCAAGATTCCTTGGAGATGGTATGAAAAATTATGATCATTTGAGCTTCTTCATTTTAAGCGATTTTATACATGAGGAATCAGCTTCTCGTAAGAGTATTAAAGATGTCGAAAAAGCCTGGTCGGGAATGGGAAATTTAATATCTCAATTAAACTTAATTTTATTTGATAATTCTAAAAAAGAGGAAACTTTTAAGTACGTCTCAACTGAGGTAAAAGAAATATTTAAAAAGAATTTTAATCATTTATATTTTTTTGAGTTTGACGAATATTTGAGTAATAAATTGAGTACAACAGAGAAAATAAACGTTATGTTTTCTAGCGTACATGATTCAAAAACTCCAAAACCGTTACTTGTTTATCATTCATGGAATAAACAAGAATATAAGTTTGATTATAAAGGGCTGGTAAAAATAATTAAAGAAAGAAGAACTCCCGAACTAATCTTTGGTTTTGCAAATAGAATAAGACCAGGAAATTATGTAAATCCATATAACTATTTAACCATTAAAGAAAAAGGTGATGATAAAAATCTAGATAGAATTAAACTTTATAAGTATCAAAAAAGTAAACTGCCAGGAGGTGATGAAGAAAATTATGAGGTTACTTTTTTGGTAGATGAGGTTGAAAGTAAGAATTTTTTCTTAGAATTTACATATCCCAATATAGGTTATACGATGAGACATCCTATAATTTTCAAGCCGGTACTCTCAAAAACCGCATGTGTTTACTTAATTATTATGTATTCTTTATTTATAATTACTTTTTTCCATATTAATTATTTCCATTTTCGCGCAATTGCTAGGCAGGATAAGGCAGTAATAACGAATATGTATAAGGTTCCATATCAAATTATATTTTTTTGTTTCCTAGGCATGGCTGCTTATTTAACTTTAAATTTGATCTCTAATCTTTTTATATTAGGAGATAACATTCATTATGTATTAATAGTTCTAATAATATTATTTGTTGTATCTGGTATTATATTGATAAATAAGCTTCAAAAGGAGGAAAAGGAAGAGAACGAAGGTGAGGATACATCAAAAACATCAAAACTGGTTAACGAAAAAATTAAGCCAGACTTACAAAATGTCTATTAATTATATTACTGTTTTGTTAAGTGCTTTAAAATATTAATAATCTATAGTAATTAAATATTCTAATCCGACAATAAGCTAACGCAATCTTAAGGAATAATATATGAGATGGTATGCTCAAAATGTAATGGAATCAAATATTTAGAAGTCGTTCAGGGCGTCTGCGTCTCTTTAGCGGTGATGTTAGAATGTCACATAGGTGCTAAAATAAAGTTAGGGAGTAGCTATTGTTTTAAAACTGGTCAGTCATTAAGCATGTTGTAAAACGAAATACCTTAGATAGGGCGTCTTTTCGTTTATTCCTTCTCTGAATGCGTAAGAAAATTAAATACGATATTTAAAAATCCATTTTGAGATGTCTAATACAACTTTTAGAAGAAGTGATTATAATATAAGCATGTTTGTATGACAAATGTTGCTTGTTAATACTATAAAACTTAATTATTACTTGAAATTTACACCAGTTAACCTGTAAACGAAAACATAGAATTCTCGAAAACTAATACCCCTATTTACATTATTCATACCCCAAAAGAGAATTATTAGAAGCCTCTTCTTTTCTTTTTTTAGTTATATTTTAGCCTATATTTAACCTGATGTGTATTTTTATTTCTAAGAAAAGATAATAAGCACCCAAAATAAAAAACCAATTCGTTCAAAAATGAAGAAATTAATATTATTTTTTTTAAGCGCACTTTTCCTTGTGAGTTGTGCAAAAACAAAAAAACAAGAAGCGATAAAAGGAGAACCGGTAAAAGAAAACATCTCGAAAAAGCCAAACATTATAGTTATTTATTTAGATGATTTAGGTTATGGTGATTTAAGTGCTTATGGCGCAACAGAAATAAAAACGCCTCATATAGATGCTTTAGCAGATGGTGGATTGAGATTTACTAACGGTTATGCCTCTTCGGCTACCTGTACACCAAGTAGATACGCCTTACTCACTGGCGTGTATCCCTGGAAGAATAAAAATGCTAAGATTTTACCTGGAACAGCACCTCTAATTATAAGTACGGAACAACAAACGTTACCTAAAATGCTTAAAGCGGAAGGGTACGATACGGCTATTGTTGGTAAATGGCATTTAGGTTTAGGATCTGGTGCGGTTAATTGGAATGAAAAAGTAACTCCGGGACCAAATGAAGTTGGGTTTGATGAATCCTATATTTTGGCCGCCACTCAGGACCGAGTGCCAACAGTGTACATTAAAAATGGACATGTTGTAAATTTAGATCCCAATGACCCCATTGAAATTGACTATAAAAATAATTTTGAAGGCGAACCAACGGGAAAAGATAATCCTGAGTTGTTAACTATGAAATGGCATCATGGACATAACAGTAGTATTGTTAATGGCATTCCAAGAATAGGGTATATGAAAGGTGGAGAAGCTGCAAAATGGAGTGATATAGATATGGCCGATCATTTTTTAGAAAAGGCACAGGCCTATGTTAAAAGTCACAAAGAAAAACCATTTTTCTTGTATTACGCTATGCAGCAACCACATGTGCCACGCACACCACATCCAAGGTTTGCTGGTAAATCTGGGATGGGGCCAAGAGGAGATGTCATTTTAGAAGCAGATTGGTGTATAGGAGAGTTTATTAAAACCTTAGAAGCTGAGGGAATTTTAGATGATACATTAATTGTTTTTTCAAGCGATAATGGGCCCGTTTTAAATGATGGATATTATGATGACTCCGATACTAAAATTGGTAAGCACACACCGGCAGGCGTATTAAAAGGCGGAAAATACAGTTTGTTTGAAGCAGGAACGAGAGTCCCTTTTATTACATATTGGAAAGGACACATACAACCAGGTGTTTCTAACGCTTTAGTATGTCAAATGGACGTATTAGCGTCGCTTGCTAAATTAATTGGTGTAGAAGAGAAGACCACGGACAGTAAGGAATTACTAGATGTTCTCTTGGGTAAAAGTGATAACGGGCGTGAAGATTTAATTATAGAAGCTACTTCCCGAACCGCTTTACGAAGTGGAGATTGGCTATACATTCCGGCATATAAGGGGCCAGCAGTAAATACTCAGGTTAATATTGAGTTAGGTAACAGTGATGTGGCATTGCTGTATAATTTAAAAGATGATTTGAGCCAAACAACAAACCTGTATGCGTCCAATCCTGAGAAAGCCAAAGAAATGCACGAGAAGTTTGTTAAACTTAGAGGAGATAACTTTTCTAAAACTCAGCAATTGGAATTAAAATAATTCAAAACCCAATAAATGGTTTGGTAAGTTTTAAGAATAACGGTTTAGGAATGCCCCTAAACCGTTATTAGTTCAAGCATTACTGTACTTAGTGCTTAGGATTACCATTTTTATAAATTAAACCCAGACAAATACCATATAGTCCAAATTGAAATGAAAGATAAAATGTTTCCATTAAAATAAAGGATATTTCATCTTCAACGCTTTGTTTTGCTACAAAAGCTAGTACATGAGATGACCAAAAGAATAAACCTAATACCAGTACATATTTCATACTTTTTACAAACGATGCGCCCGAAAAGGATATAAAATTATACAAATAAGTAAGAAGAAAGCCTTGAATTAAAATGGTTAAGGTCCCAACGATCATATTTGGTTCTCCTTTAAAATAACCAAACGCAATATACTGGTTTTCAAATAATACGATATGCCAGGTAACGGCTATAATAAATGTTATTATAGTATAGGCTAATGCACCTAAAATTATTTTTTTAGACATGTTAAAAACATTTTGATAATCAATTTGTTATAGGTTGAATTCCTTTTTGTACTCGGTAGGATCATAATAAATTTTCATTTTTTTGATTTTTCCACCTTCAATAGTATAAAATTCGGCAATGTCTAAATCGATAATTTTCCCCGATGGTGCCTCAATTTTAATAATAACTTGAGTTGAAACTATAGTTTCGCCTGCAGTTATACTTAATAACTCATGTCCTCTTACCAGTTTACCAAACTCCATATGTAAATTAATATTTGCTTCTTTTCCCTCAACCGTGTCAACCGGTCCTTGAAAAGTTATATTTTCATCCATTAAATCCATCCATTCCGATGTTTGATTACTCATGGATTGCTGAAAAGCTTGTAAAATGTCTAATGCAGTTTGTTTCATTTTTAAATTTTTAATGATTAATACTATTTAGACAATTGGAAGGACCATTTCGGACGAAAAACCATCAACTTTTTTCGTCTGTACCCCAACTTTCCAAATGTTCTAACAGGTAAGTGTTTAATATTGAGTTCTTAGCATGTAAGGGGTCAATGCCTCGTACAAGTTCTAATCTCAAGTTTAAAAGCTGTTCTTGATTACTAGATTCATTTTCCTTAACAAGTTTTAGTTGTTGTGCTTTTATATGTGCATCTTGATCTGGATTTAAAACACCTTTTAAGGTTGTACATTGGTCGCAAGTTCCTTTCTTATTTATAAAGGCACATCTGTTTTTAAAAATCCGAATCATATGTTTTCGGGCATCAGCTAGGGCATGTTTAACAACGCCCTCAGAGAACTGTGTGATTTCTATGATTTCAGATACTTTAAAGTAATAAACCTCTTTGAGCAACAAGCAGATTTGTTGTTTTAAGAGTAGGGTTTTATTTATACAATTAAAGCAATAGTTGATGTGTTCCTTAATCTCATAATTTCGTTCAGGAGTTTGTTCAAAAACGGCTCGCAATTGAGCAGATAATTCGGTCGAATTGGTGTGTGCCTTGGCCCCTAAATCTTGTGCATTTTCATCCCATCTCTTTTGCTTGGATAGATGGTTTTTGGCAATATTTAAAGCAATACTAAACACCCAGGTTTTAAATGAAGATTTCCCTTGAAAGGTATTTGATTTTTCAAAAACCTTAATATATGTATCCTGAATTACATCCTCGGTATCTTGCTTATTTGTAAGTAACCTAAAGATAAACGATGACAATTCATTTTTAAAGTTTAGAAAATCGGTTTGATATTGCTCTGACATTTTATTACGTATTTATTTTAGACCTAAGGAAGTGTGTTGTTTATTTTGAAGCCTAACTATATCAGTTATGCATAGTTTGAGGTTTTGAAGTTGAAAAGCTTAAGAATGAGAACGATGCCTGTGATCCGCTTTTATATTAATTGTTTTCTGTCAACTAATATACAAACTACAAGAGAATGGAAACAAAGGATTTTGTTTTTGTATTAAATATGATATGAAAAGTTTAACAATGGAGTCGTTATTTTTTAGCTTAAACTATTTTTTCAAACTCCCCTTTATAGTATGCTCGTTAGAGAATCTTTAATTCTAATTAAGGACTTACTTGATAGCGACGAAAGCCTAAAATAAAGAGGAATCATTTCTTTTTTATTCGGAATAAAAAAAGAATAAACTTAACTGTAGCAAGAGTTTTGTGTGTTATAGGTTAATAATCAGTTGTTTGTTTACGTTTAATGAGTCTTCTTGAATTTTAAAAACTTAAAACTTTACAGAAACCTGAAATTTCACTGAAAACGGTGAATTTTCTGAAATCGATTTGATCTAATTTTGACCCTAACATAATTATCATTCTAGTTTCTATTTACAGAAAAAGGGATAATTAAAGGAGTCATGAATACTTTGGTATTAGAGAAAAATGTCGATTACAGATTTTAAGACGAGTGAGCTTTACAGGAAATATTTAACCAAGGTTTTTTGGCTATGGATATTAATAATGATATCTGGAAATGCCATAGCACAGGACCTCGAACAATTAGGAAAAGCAAAACTTTTTAAGTTAACCGGGGGAGTGTCTGCAAACTCCATTTTTTATGAAGGCGATGCCAATAGAGAATCCTTTACTTATTTTTTTAATGGAAACATGAACTTAAATATTAGCAATGTGTATAATATACCGTTTTCATTTTCCTATTCGAACCAAAAGTTTAACAGCAGTAACCCGTTTTCATTTAATAGGTTAAGTATCCACCCTTCATACAAGTGGGCTACCGTTCATATTGGTGACGTGAATATGGCATTTTCACCATATACGTTAAATGGGCATCAGTTTACAGGGTTTGGTTTTGATTTAACTCCTGCAGGTAAATGGAAGTTAAGCGCGATGTATGGACGATTATTGAAACAATCTGAGTACAACCCTGAAGATCCAGAATCTTCACCAGCTTATAAACGAATGGGATATGGTTTTAAGGCAGGATACGACGATCAAAAAAGAAGCATCGCCCTTATTTTATTCAAAGCTAAAGATGATGAAAATTCTATTAAAGCCCCGGTTCCTGTAGAGCACGAATTACAGGCAAAAGAAAACGTGGTATTAAGTGTTGAAGGCGGTATAAAGATTTTTGACAAAGGAGAGATTAATATTGAAGCAGCGGCTTCCTCCATTACAGAAGACCTGAACGAAACTGATGAAGGCGCAGATACAGGTTTGCTTGCCTCATTAATCGATACGAATGTTACAACATCTACCTATAAAGCCTATAATGTAGCGTTTAACTATCCGGTGGGAAGCGGATCTCTGGGCGTGGGCTACGAATATATTGATCCGGAATATCGAACCTTTGGAGCTTACTTTTTTAATAATGATTTAGAAAATTTTACAGTAAATGCCTATCAAAATATCTTTGATAATAAGGTAAACATAACAGTTAATGGTGGAATACAAAGGGATGATCTTAAGAACGCCAAAAGTTCTCAACTGCAAAGAGTGGTAACAGCCGTTAATGTGAACTACAACGCTTCAGAAAAATTGGCGATATCAACGGCATATTCTAATTTTCAATCGTATACCAATATCAAAAATCAATTCGATCATATCAATGAAGTCTCTCAATTTGATAATCTAGACACATTAAATTTTCAGCAAATATCCCAGAATGCCAATATAAACATCAACTACTTACTCAAAAAATCAGAATCCAATAGTCAAAATATTTCTTTTACTGGATCTTTAAATAATGCAGTAAACAAACAACAAGGTCAAACCTTAGAAAATGGGACATCGAATTTTTACAATGGTAATATTGCATATGCCTTGAGTTACCCCGAATCACAATTTTCTCTGTCTGGTTCTGTAAATATCACCTATAGCAAAATTGGAGCGTCTACCAGCACAACCTATGGTCCAATACTTTCAACAGGTAAGTCTTTTTTTGATAAATCACTTAGAACTTCTGGGTCTTTAAGTTATAACCAAAGCCATGTAGATGGCAAAAAGCAGTCTGAAGTAGCGAATCTCAGGCTAGGAGGGTATTATAGTTTAAAGAAAAAACACAATTTCAACCTCAATTTATTGACTCAATATAGAAAAAACAATAACGACCCACAGGTCGAATTTACAGCCATTTTTGGCTATAACTACATTCTTGATAAAATTAAGGTACCGAAGATAAAATTACCCAGGAAAGCGAAAAAAGAAAAAAAGAAATCCTCTAAAAAAGAGAAAGGGCAATGGATAAGTTTTAGATATAGAGATTCTTTATATGAAGGAACGTTACCCCAGATTAACAATCAGTTATACAGTATTCAACGTCATCCTCGGTTTAGCTTTATACCATCATATAAAAAGGATGAATTAAAAATGCTTCGTCTAATCGTTGCTCAAGAGAGCAATACTAGAGCATACAGACCTAAAGCGATTAAATTTTTGAAAGAGCTATACAGCTACGAGGATTTTTTAGGTCAATACCTGGAGCTAATTTACAACACACTTCTAGAACTGAAAGTGGATATGTACCGTTTGGATGAAGCTTTTGAGGGCGCGTTTGTAAAAGCAAAAATAGCTGTCGACAATCACGAGTTATTTCAACTTCCTGAACAAGAAAGGGAAAATAAATCTACAGAACTACAGCATACATTTAATGATTTAAAATTCGAGGAGGAGGTGGCCTTAGATAAGCTTGTAGCCCATAGATGGATGTTAAAGTTCGTAGAAAAATATAGTACCCTTGAAGATTTACAGAAACCAGAAGAAATTCTTGCAGAAGTTATGGAAGCGGAGAAAGAAAACATTTTCCGAATGTGGGATAGAGATGAACCTAAATCAAAAGTCCAGTTATACATCATTACCAAGGTGATAGCGCATTATAATATAAAGTCCAAAAAATATACAGATAAAGATAAGTTTGAATTAAAATATATAAACAAAAGATAATTATGAGAAAGGTATTCATTACGCTCTGTAGCTTATTCGTTGGTTGCTTTTTTAGCATGGCACAACGGTTTCCTGTTCAGGTTATTCCTCAAATTAATTCACCATCTCCCGTAAATTTTTATAGCTACGCAGATGCAACTACTATTAATAGTCCAATTGGACTGCAACTTGCTCTAAATGATATTACCATTGTTAACAGACAAATAAGGTTAAAAGTTTATTTTGAAGGTAACGGGATTAATTTTCAGAGTAAAGATTTTGTTATAGGAGCAGACCCATTATTTGTTACCGGAGGGGTACCGTTAAGGCTTAATAATACCCAATTGGCTCCTTATTTTGAGTTTCAAAACATTGAGGGCATTAACCCCAATGTTTACAGGAATACCATACCAGAAGGCAGTTATCAATTTTGTTTTGAAATATTTGATTATACTACAGGAAACCGTTTGTCGTCTAAAACCTGTAGAACCACATTTGTTTTTAGTAATGAGCCTCCGCTATTAAACCTACCTCTTAACAGAAACAATATAACTCCTGGGGCGGTAGAGAATATTGTTTTTCAGTGGACTCCCAGACATATCAATGTTAGCAATGTAGAATACGAATTGAGTATTGTTGAAGTTTGGGATGAGTATGTAGACCCACAGACCGTTTTTCAAAGTGTGCCTCCTGTATTCCAGACCACAACAAGGGGGACGACATTTATCTATGGTCCCGGTCAGCCGTTACTGTTAAGTGATAAAAAATATGCATGGCGGGTAAAAGCAAAAGCGCTTCAAGGGGTCGAAGAAATAGGCTTGTTTCGTAATGAAGGGTATAGTGAAATTTTCTGGTTTACCAGAACAGAACCTTGTGGTGTTCCAAATTCGGTGACTGCACAACCACAAGGCACGTCTAAAATTAATGTGTATTGGGAAGAGAACCCTGCGATATACTCTGAATATATTATCCGTTATCGTGAAGCAAATAAACCAGGAGCAGCATGGTTTACCATGAGGACCAATAGCGCCTGGGCGACTATTTGGCATTTAAAGCCGAGCACGACCTACGATTATCAGGTGGCTGCAAAATGTAAATTCGAAGAAAGCGAATTTTCAGAAATTCAAAGGGTTACAACAGATACAGAAGAAGATGAAACCGCAGATTATAATTGCGGCATTGTCCCAGATAATGTAGCCATTACAAATCGCGATCCACACCCGAGATTAAAAGCAGGAGATCGTATTACGGCTGGTGATTTCATTATTACGCTTACAGACATAACCAGCCAGTCTAGTGGCATCATCTCTGGAAAGGGGTTTGTACAAATTCCCTATTTAAAATACGCAAGGTTTGCTGTTGTATACGACAACGTTTTGGTGAATTCAGATAATCAGTTGGCACAGGGCGAAATTGTTACGGTTAACGATGGCAAGTTTGGAGAAGGTGACGAAATAGTAGTAGATGTAGAGATAGATCCTAAAGAGACTGTGCATGGTGATCAAGGAGGTATTACAGAGGTAAGCGTTGACTTTGAAGTTGAAGAGATAAGAACCAACGAAAATGGCGGTATTGAAGTTATCGGTACCAATGGAGAAGTAGGGAACTTACCTGGAGGAAAGGATACGGTTATTACAGATAGTAACGGGGATGTGTATACGGTTTCTGAAGATGGTAATGTAACCCAGGGTGAAATGGCTCCTGGTGGTCCCGTGGTTGCCGATAATGGTGGTTCTGGCGAGGCATCGCCAGGAGGGGGAGACGATATAGGTGTTCGGGTAGATTTTATAAAATCTGGAGTCTATTCTTATGATGACGCACCTGAGGTGGAAAGCAATAAGCTTCTTGCAGAATACCCTACCACAAAACTGGGTAGCGATACGTATACAATTCCCTTTAAGGCCGTTTCAAAACTTCATGGTGATGATATAATAAAGGCTGTAGCACATGTAACAAATAGTGAATATAAAACGAATGATATTATTTTCAAAACCAAAGAAGGTATTAAAATACCAGCAACCTGGGAGGGAGATGAAGCCGTTTTAAACTTAAAACAAACATTCGATTATGCCATACAGAACATTTTTGCAACCATACCGTCCAAAGACGATCATACGAAACATAAAGTCGTTGGAACTTTTAATTTGGTTCATCTAAATTCTGCATTGTCAAATATAGAACTGGTTCTTATACCAATTAATAACGCCAGCATATCCAATGGTGTAGCTGGACAGATTAATGATATTTATAACAAGTCCGGGGTAAACTTTAATATTAAAGTGGCTCCTCCCTTAGAATTACCAGATAAACTATGGAATGCTAATGGCCTTCTGGATGTAGGAGATAGCGGGCATTTATCGTATTACACAAGTGAGGAACGAAACATTATTGATGCCTACAAAGCAGAAAACAATGTGAACTCCAGTACCTACTACCTTTTTGTTAGTGATCTTCCTGTTAGTAATGCCGAGGTAAATGGATTTATGCCTTTAAAGAGTCAGTTTGGTTTTGTATTTGGTTCTTCAAATCAGGCACGAATTGCAGCACACGAATTAGGACATGGTGTCTTTGGACTAGAGCATATATTCGAGACCTATAGTACCCCAGAAGGTGCGACAAATTTTTTAATGGATTATGGCACAGGAACACGACTTGCCCATATGGATTGGAAAAAAATGTATGCTCCTGGGTTTAAACTGTATTGGTTTCAGGGGGATGAAGCAGGTGAAAGTAACAGTGACAAGAATGAAATAATCACTTCAAAAATCCGCAAATTACTTACGTATATTAAAGGTCAATACAATGCGCAAGATGAAACATTACCCTGGAGATCGTTGTTAAGAAACACCAAGAGAAATAATAGGAATAGAAGACTTTATGTGTCTTTAGAAAAAACATTTAAAGTTGATTTTGAAAATCAATCCCTAGCCTTTAAAGTAAAATCTCACCCGGGCAATGATTCAGAAAACCTTAAGATAATTCCTGGTCGTGAAAAATTACGAATTGAAACTAATATACTTAGGACTGATGTAGCTTATGAATTGGAGTTACATACAGAAACAGAGAAAATTGTTTTCGAATTTGATCACCATGACGAACTTGAAACGTTCTGTAACGTGTTAAAGATAGGAAGGGAGCGCGTACATACTGTCCCCAATGAAAGTAAGTTTTCTAAGGAGGTCGTGGCGTATCTACAAGATAATTTCTTACCAGAGCAAATTCTTCCGGCATTTTGCGAAACGTTAGATTTATATCTGGCGGAAGCACCTTCAGACTTAATAAAACAGACTTCAGAGGAGGTGCTTTGGAAATATATGAAAGCACTGTTATATTCATATTGTACAGTGGATGATAAAGGCGTTTCAGAAGAAGCCATTTTGATAAACCTTTTAGAAGCTTTACAAAGTAAGGGAGCAGATGCTTTACTCGAAGGTTTGATTTCCAGAAAAGCGTTTAGTGGAGATTCCATGTTTAAGGCCTTGTATAAAAAAATAGATAACTGGAATGGAGAAGAAAATTTCACAAAGTTTATAAATACCTTATATGGTATTTGGGCGAGTTCTTCCAAAAGTTCGGCCATTGCAGTCGATGACATTCCTTATAAATCAAAAAAACAATGGGGGTTCTATTCTAGTCAATTTGGCGTTTCGCTGAATCAGGAATATACTCAGGTTACTCTAAAAACAACAAAAGGAAGAAGACATAAGATAAAACATTTTACTTATGGACCTTATCACATTTTTGATCCCATTTCACTCACAGAATATGACAAGGTTAAAGAGGTTGCCGGGAACCTTCAGGTACCTTCTGTTAAAGTGCCTTTATTTATTATTGCCGGTATTGCTCAAAATCAGAATACACATAACACCAGTCGAACGGCGAACCTGACGCTCGATGCAGCGCTTACTTTTTCGGGTATTGGTAACGTGTCTAAGCTTAGGTATCTAAGGCAACTTGGTAAGCTTAAGGCAAAAGAATCCATGGAGCTTGTAAGTGGAATCTCGACGTCTATGGCTGTTGTTAATTTTATGCTAGAGTATTCAGGTAAGTGTAATGATAAAACAGCCTATTGTACAAAATTAAAGGAGTATTTATCGCTTGTAGAGGCATCACTTAGTCTAGGTACAAACTATGCGTTTTTGTTAAACCGCAAGTCAAAAGAGGTTTTAGAGGAGATAGAAAAGGGAAATCATAATATAGATAATGCAGCAGAGCTGGAAGCTATCAAAAAAGAGTTGAAAGCTCTCGCCGGTCAGCCAGCCAGCACTATTTTAAAAGAATTACACCTTTTGAACAACACCGGTAAATTAGCATCTGTTCCAATAAAAGTTGCCGATGTCACACTTACCCTGTCTACAGTTTCCTTCTTGCTTAAGTATACAGACTGCCAGGAAGCATGGTGCAAAGAGACATTGCAATATTTAGGATATGTACAAAAAGCCATTGCAGCAAAAGGTGTAGCAGATAAGGCCATCGCTAAGGCTGCCGAAATTCTGAATAAAAAAATACAAAAGGATGAAGGTGCCTTTGGAGATAAGAATAACAGGGGAAAAGTTCTAAAGGAATTACAAGGCGTCATTAAAACAATGTCATCTTCCAGATTAAATAAGCTTAAGACCAAGCTTAAAAAAATAAGGCCTCATTGTAAATAATAATATGGTAAATATAAACGAAGCATAGATATGATAATATCCAAAATAAGAATCTTATTGTTTTTGATCCCTTCTTTAATAATAGGGATTCAGAATGTTAGGTCACAAGAAGACGATTGCCTGGTAGATATACTGGCATCCGAATTGCAAAAAACAAATTCAAATAAGTTGTATGATTATTTTGAAACCCATACAGAACGAAGGTTTGAAGCTTGGAAAGTATTGTTAAAAGCAGATCAGGAGACAAACCGCTTAAATTTAGAGAAACTTAAAGATGTCGAAGACTATTTAAGCTTCAAAAAATTAAGTGCAGAAGGTCTTATTGCTAAGGTTAAGGCCTCCGGATTAAATTATTCTGTCTGGAGGAGACAAGTAGAAGAAATTAGCCTATCTAAAATGCTTCAAAACGACAATTTTAAGGAGATCTACGAGAATTTTAAGAATAAATTAATCCATAGAAGGTTTGCCGAGCTGAAATTGGAAGAAGAAGCTATTCTTCATTTTTACACAAGAAAAACATACTACAAATTCAACAATGCCTTAAACAACAATTCAAAACGTGAAGACATCCTGGAGCTGGAACAATTGTTAAACAAAACGCTACATAAAATTTCGTCTTCACCGGCCACCTATAATAGAGGTATTGGGTATAAAGAAATAGAATATTTATTAAGTGTAGGTAAAGGCGGAACCGTTGTTTATAAGAACTTTTTATCAACCAGTTCTTCTCGAGAACTTGCTATGGAGTATGTGGTGAAAAATAAAGAAAAAACAGGAAAAGGAGCTTTGATTAAGGTCATTTCAAAGCATGGAAAATCCATAATAAAGTACTCTCAGGCCAATGAATCGGAGTTTCTTCACAAAAGTAAAACCGAATTTATAATTAAAGATATTGAAGTTGCAAAAGAAAGCTACAGCACAAATGAAGGTGTTGTGCCTAAGGGATATTACGTTTTTACCATTGAAGAAAAGTAAATCCCTACCTATAGCCATTAAAAAACCCTGTTTTCCGTGTATTGAGAAAAATCTTATCTGTATAATATTGTACTACGATAACGCATATGTCTTGTGTATAGGGTAAGAGTTAAAGAAATTTCAAACTATGAATAAGAGTAAAGTTTTGATAGTTAATAAAGTACGAGTATTTCTGGTCATAGCTCTAATGGTCGGTTCATTTGGCCAACTAATAGCAGAAACCAAAAAAGGTTTCGAAGGGCGTGCTATAAAAATGAGTAGCAAGACTAAGGATTATAAAAATTCTAAAAAGGTTAAAAAAACAGCGTCGTCTGTAAAAACGTCCCGGAAGTTTAAATCCCTAGAGCAATACGATACGCCTGTTCCTTTAAAAGCGGTAAAACCTGTAAAAAAGAAAACAAAAGGCTTTCATTTTGATAGTGCTAGTGCTATCGAAAACCAAAAGTGGTTAGAGTTGGCACAAAGTACTTTTGCTAAGATCGAGAAGCTTCAAAACTATATCGACGTACTTAGTAGTGACAATTTATCGGAACTTCCGGTAGCTATTACTCCAAAAACTGTAAGCAATACCAAATACACTATAGGTATTGCCAAAGCCAGTTTTAAACCTTCTTATGCAGAATTAACGGCGTTTTTAAAAGTAGAAACAGCAAGAGGAACCTTAATTTTAGGAGCACAGGATATTAAATTATCTCATGATGGTGGTATTGTAGGGGATGCAAAACTAAACTTGATATCTAAGTTTACCATTAACATTAATAAAGAAAAGATATTACTGACTCTTAATGGTAACTTTGCAGACCCGAAAACCTATGCAACTATGGATTGCAATGGTTTTAAAGAGTTGTTTATCGATGCCAATGTGTCTTTTCACAGTGATCTCATATTTCCCGTCAATAAAGACGGAAAGAAAATTGAGGCCAAACGCGTAGAAGGATCTTTTAAAACGCAGATAGCCGATTGGAATGATTGGGTTGTTAATATATCGTTACCAGAATTTGGAGTAAAAGGACTGGAAGGCACGACTTTTAAATTAAATACAGCGGTACTGGATTTTAGTGATCTTAGAAATGATGAAGCTGTACCAGCAAATTATATCAATACGTATTATCCCAATACACCAAATTTATGGCGCGGTGTATATGTTGAAAGCTTAAAAATACTGTTGCCAAAAGCATTTAAGAAGCATAATAGAAACGAGAGAATGGCTTTCTCGGGTACAAAAATGATTATTGACGATGCGGGAGTCACCGGAACATTTGAAGGCGAAAATATTTTGTCCATTGATGAAGGTTCGGCTTCTAAATGGCAGTTCTCATTAGATTATTTTAAAGTCGGATTACAAAGAAATGCCATTATAGAAGGGGAATTTAACGGAGAAATGATTTTACCAGTGTCGAAAGTAGGCCGATTAAAGTATAATGCTTTTATCCAGCCAAACGAGTATACATTTCAGGTTTCCAATACAGAAGACTTAAATTTCGATGTTTGGAATGCCAAAGTTAACCTTACCCCAGATTCCTTTGTAGAAATGACGATTAAAGATGATAGCTTTAGACCTAAAGCACACTTAAATGGATCTGCAGGCATTGTCTCTGGGCTTAAAAAGGGCACGTCCTCACCGGGTGATGAAACTGTTAATTTTAAAGGGATTGTCTTTGAGAAAATGGTCATTCAGACGGAATCTCCCAAGTTTGCCGTGGAATATTTTGGGTATAAAGGGAAACAAAAACTAGCTAATTTTCCGGTAAGTTTAAATGAGGTCGGACTACGATTAAAAGGAGAACAGGCCGAGTTGGTTATCGATTTCAGTGTGAATCTTACATCTGAGAGTGACGGCGGAAACGGTGGCGGATGTAGACTGGCCATAAAGGCGAAATTAGAAGATGATCAAGGTCGGGAAAAATGGATGTACGATGGGATTGATATAGAACGACTCAACGTTCAGATGGAAGTCGCAGGCTTGGAACTCAAGGGGGCTATTTTTATATTCGAAGATGACCCTGTATATGGAAAGGGCTTTGCGGGAGCAGTTGGCGCAAAGTTTTCTATGGGGATGCAACTTGAAGTTGAAGCCAAGGCGCTTTTTGGTCGTACAGATACGTTTCGCTACTGGTATGCAGATGCAGGGGTAACCCTACCTATGCCGGTTCCCATTTTTACCGGATTTGCTATCAATTACTTTGGAGGAGGATTTCATAATCGAATGAAAATGGCTGGAATGGATAGAAACCCAAACGGAGCTTACGAAAATATTGGGACTTCAATTTCGGGAGTCATTTACGAGCCCAATGAAGACAACAGTTTTGGGATGAAAGCAAGTGTCGGGGTTATCACCCAAAATTCTGAAGAGTTATTTAATGCTACTTTAGAGTTTGGAATGTCTTTCCGCAGATCGGGTGGGTTAGAAGACATTTATTTTAAAGGAGAAGGAAACCTCATTTCCAGTATTCCAAATAACTTTTATCAAAGATTAACAGATAAGCTAGGAGCTATTTCTGAAGGTGCAGATACCGTATTGGCATCATATCAACCCGAAGGGCGTATAGCTGCCAACGTTTTTATAAAACATGATTTTACGAATAGCGTCTTCCATGCAACTTCAGAACTGTATATTAATTTAGGTTTTCTAAAAGGCAGCGGACCTAATGGTAGAGCTGGGTGGTTGGATTTTTATGTCGCTCCAGAGACTTGGCACCTCCTCGTTGGAACCCCAGAAGATCCTATTGCGACCAAAATGAATGTAGGACTCCTGAAACAGGAAACTCAATCGTATTTTATGACAGGGCAAGATTTACCAGGGAGTCCACCACCACCTGTTATGGTAGCAAAAATACTTGGAGCAGATGCGGCAAAATTAAACTATACCAGAGACCTTAATAAATTGAACTCAGGAAGAGGAATGGCCATGGGGATGCATTGGGCCATGTCCACCGGAGATCTACGATTCTTGATTTTCTATGCCCGTTTTGATGCTGGATTTGGTTTTGATATCATGTTAAAAGATTATGGAGAGGCACATTGCAAAGGTGCTTCAGGGCCTATTGGTATGGACGGCTGGTATGCCAACGGACAGGCTTATGCTTATTTACAAGGACATGTAGGGCTTAAAATCAAAATTTTTGGAAGAGGGAAGAAGGTCAATGTGTTTTCGGGAAGTGGTGCTGTACTCGTACAGGCCAGACTCCCTAACCCCACCTGGTTAAGAGGGTATCTTAAGGGAAAGTATAAACTTTTAGGAGGTATGGTTAAAGGTAGCTTTAGATTTAAAATTGAGGTTGGTGATAAATGTGATGTCGTTGGAGAAAGTGTGCTCAATGGAATCACCGTTATTGGTGATATCCAGCCCAAAAAAGATGCCAAAGATGTCGATGTATTTGCTGCACCTCAGGTGTCGTTTAACCTTCCGGTTAATAAGGTGTTTGAATTACCTGATGATGAAGGAGATCATCGTTACAAAATCATATTAGATAAGTTCGAGATCAGTAAAAATGGCCAACCTATTAAAGGTGATATTGAATGGGGTACAGGTAACGATTTAGCGACGTTCTACTCCGATGAAATCTTACCGCCTAATAGCAAACTTAATGGATTTGTTCAGGTGCATTTTGAAGAAATGATTAATGGTAAATGGCAGGTTATTAAAGATAAAGGAGCATCTGCTACAGAATCCAAGGAATTAGTATTCCAAACGGGAGAGGCCCCAGATAATATTCCGCTTTCTAATATTGCCTATATGTACCCGGTGATTAATCAACAAAACTTTTATAGAGATCAATATCGAAATGGGTATGTAAACTTAAAACGTGGGCAATCCTACCTTTTTGAACCCATTCCTAATTGGAGTAAGACCGTGACCATAAAACCAGAATTTGGAAATGAAACCAGAGTCGACTTTTCATATAATGCGGCTAGGAAACAGTTAGCTTTCGAGTTACCCAAACATATGGAATTGAATAGTCATTATAGTTTGATGTTATCTGTAATACCACCCGAATTACAAAATGAAAACAACACGGCTGAAAGCTATGCAACAACTCAACTTGATGATAATAAAGAAGAAGGAAATACAGTCTCCATTCGAACCAATGTTATTAGTCAATTAAAGGTGCGGGGAGACGAAAGGGAACTCCTTAATTATGGGTTTAAAAGTAGTTCATACAAAACCTTCCAGAAGAAAATGGATGACATGAGAAAGCACGATGATTCCTACGAATTTACAAGTATACCCTATGGTTTAACACTATCAAATAAAATACACCCTTTAGAACCATTTGATATTCAGGAATTGGTAGGAACAAGGTTTACGGGAGGAAAACCATTAATTCAGGCTCGTGCGTTGTTAAATAATACCTATTACAATAATAAGATATATCCATTAATTTACAAAAACTACCCGTTAGCTGGAAAAATAACAGTAGATCGGAATACAGATAAAGTGGGCATACCTCCCATAGAGGGAGTGGAGCCAATGACTTGGTATTTAACCTATCTCGAAAATGATGTACTAGTAGATCTAAAACAAAACAATCCCTACAGATACAACCTCACTTATTATTTCCATGAGGATTATGAAGATTTAGTTGTTAAACTGGTTAATTCAGATATTGAAGGATCGCAGTTGGGGCTTTATTTGGATCTGCTAAAAGGGCCATTCCCAATGATGGAATATGGCAATTATGACACCGAATTTAAATATTTCCTTCCTGGAAGTATGGAAAATGGAAGAAAACGTAAAGTCAAATATTTTAACAAACAATATGGCCCCGATGAAAACTAAGATTATACTATATCTTTTCCTAGCCGGTTTTTTTTTAAACTCGGGTTATGCACAGCAATCCATAGGTGATGATGACCCTGCGATTATGGTTAGGGCGCGGGTTATTAACAATACCGTTAAGTTAAGATGGGCTCCTAATACCCCAACACTATGGAAATACACCAATCAATATGGCTATTACATTGAAAGACATACCATTTTACGTGGTGATGTCATATTGGAACCAAGAGTAGTAAAACGTCTTAATAATACGCCTATTAAACCCAGACCGATGATGGAATGGGAGTCCTTCACAGAGCAAAATGATATGGCAGCCATAGCGGCGCAAGCACTCTATGGAGAAGACTTCGAGGTCGATATGCAAGAAGGAGGCAACCCAATGATGCAGATTCTTAATCAAGCACAGGTATTGGAACAACGGTTTGCCTTTGCATTATATGCTGCCGATCTGGACTATGACGTTGCAGCGTTTTCAGGACTTGCATTCGAAGATACCTTACTGGTATCAAACGAAAAATACCTGTATAAAATTATTCCTGCGATTCCTGCAGAGAAATTAGATGTAAAATCGGGCGCCGCGTATATAGGGCTATCTGATGTTAAGAGTTTACCGAAGCCACAAGAATTTGTAGGTGTTTTTAAAGACCATAATGTTTTACTGACTTGGAACTATAAAATCTTAGAATCGCAATATAATAGCTACATTTTAGAGCGTTCTTCGGATCTTGGAAGAACTTTTCAAAAAGTTTCTGAAGAACCACTAACACCTTTAAGTGATCCCGAAATTCAAAATACAGGACGCATGGTCTACATGGATAGCCTTCCACAAAATAATAAGGAATATCAATATCGTATTAAAGGCATTTCACCATTTGGAGAAATAGGTCCTGCTTCAGTATTGGTAAAAGGCATGGGTAAAAAAGGACAATATCACAACCCAGCTATTGTCAATACGTCTTTATCTGAAAATCAAACAAGTGCTGTGATTTCTTGGGATTTTCCTGCTGAAGGCCTGGAGGGCTTATCTCATTTTGAATTGTTGAGAGCAGATGAAGTAAAAGGTGATTTTGTGTCTGTAATTCCTAAAATTAACAAAAATTTACGCTCAGTCACGATTTCCAATATACAGTCTATTAATTATTATAGCGTGGCTGCTGTGGGGTTGGATGGTTCTAAACGACATTCTTTCCCCGCTATGGTACAGCCAGATGATGCCATACCGCCATCGGACCCTAGAGGATTGACTGGTAAGATCGATTCTACTGGGGTGGTCACTTTAGAATGGACTAAGAATTTAGAGTCCGATCTATTAGGGTACCGGGTTTTTAGAGCCAATCTTAATGGTGAAGAGTTTACACAGATTACATTCAAGCCCATTTCCCAAAGCACAATTACAGATACCATTCCCATAAAAACATTGGTGAAAAAGGTGTATTATAAGGTACAGGCATTTGATACGCACTACAACCCCTCAGGTTTTTCAGAAATACTTGAACTTAAGCGTCCAGATATTATACCGCCTACACCACCTGTATTTACCAAATTTAAAACCGAAGATGGAAAGGTGCTTCTCAATTGGATATCCAGCAGCAGTGAAGATGCTTTAAAAACTTTAGTCTACCGAAAAGAAAGGGGTATGGCAGAAGATTGGCAGTTAATAGCAGATAAAGATATTTCTGTTAAATCGCACGAGGACACCTCTGTAAAAGAAAGTACCAATTATTTGTATACCTTATTAACACGAGATGAAAGTGGCTTAGAATCGGAGCCAGTAAGACCGATAAGCATATCAACTCCAGCCAGTAAAGTCAAACCTGAAATTAGTCGTTTTACAGCAACGGTCAACAGAGAAATGCAGCACATCCTTTTAAGCTGGAATTATAAAGAAAAAGGAGTGACAGAAATGCAACTTTTTAAAGCGAAAGAAGGCGAGCAACCCACCTTGTATAGGGTTTTTGAAAATGATGAAAAGCAGTATTTAGATAACCATTTATTGGTCAATACTAGCTATACATATTTATTACAAGCTGTTTTCAATAATGGTAGCCGATCTAACATGATTAAAGAAAGAATTAAATATTGATTTATTAGATATGAAAAAAATTACTTTAATGTTCTTGATCCTACTTTGTTTTGTGGGTTATGGTTTTTCACAACAAAATAATAACGATAGAGAATATATTTTATATGTTAACGGACACATAAATAGGGGTGAAGATACCTGTAGTTCTCATGGGCTTCAAGATATTGTAATAACCTTGGCATCAGGTAGAAGTGTAACTATATTCGATTCTCCTAATAATCGATATTCTAAAAAACCGTTCACCTGTACACCATTCACATTTTCATACAGAAATAGACCGGTTTCAGTCACATTTCGCTCGAGAGCTAGAAAGGAGAAACGTTTTAATCAGGGCTGTGAGAAATTAGGAAGAGAAGGATTGACAACATATAGAATAAATAGTTACGACTGTTATTATAGGAGAATTGTAAATTCAGATGGGGGAGGTGTTTGGGAAAATACGTTGTTTCCGAAACATGGAGATGATACTAACAACTGGGCAGAGATTAGAATAGTCCCGAAACCATCTATTGGTTTTGCAGATGGGACTCCAAGTAATTCGATAAAAAATGTTTGTTTGAGTGATGGCGTAGAAATTATGGCAAGCCAAGGATATAGAAATCCTTTAAATACATATAATTGGGAGCTTTTTGATCCTTTTAATACCCAGACCCGAACACATCCCGTCCTTCAAGATTTGTACAATAGGCGTAGGACTACAGAATTGGCATATAGCAATTGCACATCGATAACAGGGACTTCGTGTCAAACAGAGCTTGATGCTATGATAAATGCCGAGCGTAATATTAGAGCTTATACGGGGCCTCGAACCATACAAGTATCAGTTCCTGCTTGGCGGTCCATAACAAACAAAAATGGCCAATCTAATATGAGATTAAGGGCAACCGATTTGTATTCCAATGTTAACGATCTTAATAGATTAGCAGGTCGGACGATACAGGTAAGAATTAACCCAAGTTGCTATAGTAGCAGCCCAGAATCTAATGTTTTGAATTTAAGATTTCTCCCCGATGCTCCTTCTGTTTCAGGACCGCCACAGGTAACACCACCTTCCTGCTCTTATAGTGAGTTTAACCGTATTCGAATTCCTTTTTCGGGAGGTATAGCGTCTAATCAAAAAATTTCGATATCCTTAAAACGGCTAGATGTTGGTCAATCGCCTTACAGAAATAGTAATTCTGCACAAAGTCTTGGAATTACAGATCAGGAATTTAATCGTCGTGTCAACCGAAGATATTCCAATGAGTATAAAAATGTAGTCAATATAAGAAACTCTAACCTGAGATCGGGTTGGTATAACTGGAATTTAAATGCAGCCAGTGATCCAGATCAATTTGCAGGTGGTCACTATGCCTTAATTATTACATCTTACGAAAGGAACGATAGCGGTAATAGAAACCCATCCTGCGTTCCTAAATATTACTTTTTTGAGGTTACGGCGCCGCCGGCTTTAGATTGGACCGTTACTAATATTAGGCACCAAAGGTGTTATGGTGTGAACGATGGAAGCTTTCAAATACGAGTAAATGGGGGACGAGCGCCTTATCGTTATCGTATTAATGGAGGACGTTGGGTTAATTTCCCAGGAAGGAGTAATAGGGTTACAGTAAACGGTTTAGCCCCCAGGTCGGGGTCGAGTGCTCATCGGGTAGAGGTGGTTGATGCTAATGGTTGTGGACAACGTACGAACCCCAGAGCCTCTAATAGAACCGTTAATGTTCGTATAAACAGAATCTCTAGTCCAATGACTCATAATGTTCCTCCTGACAGAATACAACACCCTGTAAGAGCGGGCTCCGATACTGGCGTTATAGAAGTGGCCTCTATAAATGGAGGAACGCCGTCTGGAAGTTTTGGGTATAGATATACGGTTTATCGCAATGGTATTAGTTATTCTCGTTATCGAAACCAGACCTCTAGAGGGAATATCATTTTACGAGATTTAATGGCTGGTACATATACTATAAGATATAGTGATGCTAACGGGTGTGAAAGGACTTTGCCTCTTGCAGTACTTAGGGATCCGCGCCCCATAAGTTTCGATATAGAAACGACATCGGCGTCTTGCAATCGAATCGATAATGGTAGTATAAGAGTGACTAATATAAGAGGTACTGCTGGTCCTTATACCTTTACCTGGTATCAAAACGGCTCTGCACTTGCCAGAGAGACAACAAGTTCCTTAACAAGGGGAACGGGAACAGGATTTTCGGTAGAAGTCACTTCTGCATCTGGGTATGGAAGAAGGAATAATTTGTCTATTGGGGTATTACCAGCGATCCAGATCGCAAACGTTAATGTGTCCACCTTGCTATGCTATAATAGCACCGCTACAGCAACGATCACTGCTAGAGGAGGTTCGGGTAATTATGAATATGGGATCTGGAACGGGAATGCCACTGTTTGGCAGGGATCTAATCAAATATCGGTCTCTTATTCGTCTATGGGATACCGCTTTGCCGTTAGGGATGTTGCAGCCAGAGCTTGTGTTTCAGAACCCAGTGCCGTCTATAATTTGGATCGTCCCGATGAACTTTACATACGTTCTAATAATGTAACAAACAATACTGTGTTTGGAGGTAACACAGGGCGTATAAACATAGAGGTCGCAGGAGGAACCAGAGGATATCGTTATCAATGGTCTAAAGAAAATGATGCCTCATTTAGCTCTACCAGAGAGGATATTAGAGATTTGGGAGCTGGCCGTTATACCGTAAGAATCTCAGACCGTAATAACTGCTCCATTGAAGAACGTTTTGAAGTCACAGAACCAGACAGATTGGAGGCTTCTACTAGTATCACAAGAGTCATTCCTTGTTTTGAAGGAAACGGAGACCTTAGAGCGGTTGCAAGAGGCGGATTGTTAGATGGAAGTACACAATATCGTTACCAATGGTTTGTTAGAGAAAGTGGTGCGTTTAGACGAATCAATGGACAAACTGCCGCAACGTTAGAGGGTCAACCCGCAGGAACCTATCGTGTACAGGTTTGGGATGACCATACCAGTACATCTGTTACACAAATCCTTACAGAACCCAATGTGTTAACCTTATCACTATCGAAGACAGATGTTAGTTGTTTTAATGGTAACGATGGTACCATTGGGCTATCACCACGAGGCGGTACGGCACCTTACTTATATTCGCTAGATGGAACTAACTTTTCCTCAGTTTCTGGTTTGGTCAATAATACAATTAGAGGATTAACAAGACAGGCATATCAAGTTTGGCTCCGGGATAATAATGGTTGTGAGATTGCTAGTCCACTGTCTATTGAATTAGAACAACCAGAGGTCATTGACATTCAATTGGTTAATAGCCAGCCTGCAACGACCGTTGGAGGCACAAATGGTGCTTTAGATATAGCCGTATCATTGGGTGCCGCACCTTATACATACTCGTGGAGTCTGGAAGGGAATACTACATTCTCTGCGGCAACTGAAGATCTATCTGATTTGTCAACTGGAATTTATACGGTTACGGTTACCGATAGTAACAATTGTAATATGGAAGCCGAATTTGAAGTTCTGGAACCCGAGCCACTTGAAATCGAGTTTGAAACTCCACGACCTATTCTTTGTTACGGGGATGAAAATATTGAGTTAACGGTTGAGGTTAAAGGTGGCTATCCTATTGATGCTACGCCAGACGATTTTGAGTTTAGATGGTACAGGATGGAAGGTAGTACTGCACATTTAATAAACAGTGGAAAAGGTTTGATACAGTTACCCGATTTTGGCGCTGGTCTTTACAGGGTAGAGGTAGAAGATATTGAAGGCACAATGGCGCAAACGTCTATAGAGTTAACACAACCGGAAATACTTATAGTTACTCTGGAAGGAGACCCTACACAGGTATTATGTCATGGGCAATCCACAGGTGCTATTAACATAACGGTTACCGGAGGTCCGGTAGATCCGGATACTGGTGATCATTTACCGTATACTTTCAGGTGGACAAAGGTGGGGGATCCTGGATTTGTTGTTACTACAGAAGATCTTCAAGATATTGGAGCAGGAACTTACGACATGGTGGTTGTTGATGATAATTTGTGTACAGCTTCATTACCTGATGTTGTGGTGATTACTGAGCCAGAAGCTTCTTTAGAGATTATCAATGTGCAAGCTACCAACCTTTCCGGCTACCAAACTGCAAATGGAAGTATCTCACTGGAAGTTCATGGAGGAACAGCACCTTATACATATGCATGGGTTAATAAGGATGATGCGACTTATTCTGAAAATACAGAAGATATTGATAATTTAAGTATTGGTAACTATGAGCTTTTAGTAACCGATGCAAATGGCTGTACCGAATCTTTGGAACAGCGCATCACAGAACCCGAGCAACTCTTAATAGATATCATTGCATTAACAGATGCCGAAGGTATTCAATGTTACGAAGAGGAAACAGTTATACCTTTAATAACTGATACTAAAGGAGGAGTGGGAGCGTATACCTACCAATGGTATGAACAGGGTAATCCAGACCTCATTATTTCTAATGAAAGCGATTCTGGGTTGGTAGAGGCAGGAACTTATGTTGTCGTGGTTACCGATGAGAATGGTAATACAACTGAAGATGTCTATCAAGTGACACAACCTGAAAAACTGACTATTTCAGAGAATGTAAACCATGTACGTTGTCATAATGGTACCAACGGTAGCATTGATATTACAGTTTCAGGAGGAGTAGCTCCATATGAATATCGATGGAGTAATGGAGAGCGAACAGAGGATATTAATAATCTTAGGGCAGGAACCTATAACTTAGTGGTTATCGATGCCAATTTTTGTGAGTCCATTGCCGAAATTGAGGTAGAACACCCAAATAGTTTGTTTGCTGATATTGATCGTCGATATCCATCTTCCAGTACCGTTAGTGATGGTATGGTTGTTACCGATGTAAGAGGTGGCGTTCCTCCATATCAATATCAGTGGTATAATGAATCGGGAGTTTTACTGCCATTTGATACAGATAGGTTGTATAATATTGGACCGGAGAAATACGCATTGACCATTACCGATGCTAATAGTTGTCAATTGATTATAGATGATATCGATTTATTTGTACCACCCGCTTTAGAAGTGGTTGTTGATGAACAAAGCGTCATCTCTTGTCAGGGCAATACCGAAACAGGAGGTATTATGGCTATTGTAGGCGGTGGTGTACCGTTTAATTCGAGGCTTCAGTATGAATATCAATGGTATAATGCCATCAACAATCAACCCCTGGGAACAAATAGCTCGGTGTTGTCCAGGATTGGAGCAGGGGCATACTATGTGTCGATTACCGATGCTATTGGAACTACTATTTTAAGTGCCCCGTTTGAATTAGAAGAACCGGATAGATTAGTTGTTAGCTTTGAAACAGACTATATTAACTGTGGAAATGAGATGGATTGGACGATTAATGCTTTAGTTGAAGGGGGGACACCTCCTTACCGATATCGTTGGAATACAGGGGAATCTAGACAACGTTTAGAGGGCGTACTTGCAAGTACCTACAGTGTTTTTATAACCGATTCCAGAGGCTGTACAACGGAAGGAGAGGTAACTGTGACTGTACCAGAACAGTTAAAGATGACTTATGTTACTAAAATGCCTATTTGTTATGGAGGATGCGACGGAGGCATTACTCTAGATGTAACTGGTGGCGTAACACCTTATAGCTATGAATGGAATACAGGTACGACTGAAAGGGATCTAAACACCATTTGTGCAGGAGACTATGAAGTGGTTATAACAGACGCCAAGGGGTGTCAAATTACCCAGGAGATCACAGTAGGTAATCCAGAGCAATTTATTGTGGATTTAGGAGAGGATGTGACCCTTTGTGTGGATCAAACCATGATTTTGGATGCCAGTATTTTGGATGCAGGTGCGACTTATCAATGGAGTGCTACCAACGACTTTACGAGCAACGATGCTGTAATAGAAGTTTTTGACCCCGGTATTTATGAAGTATTGGTAACGAGTTCGGACGGATGTGAAGCTACAGGACGTATTTTTATAGATCGTAGTAATGATGTTATTAACGCCGAGTTTGTGTCTTCAACCCAGGTGTTTACTGGAGAGAAATCTGTAGTCGTAAATATTAGTGACCCAATTGCCGATAAGGTAGAATGGCTTTTCCCAGAGCAGGCAGAGGTATCTTTTCAAGATAACAATTATGCAGAGTTTACTATTGATACTCCGGGAGAATATGACATATCTATGTTTATAGAAAGAGGACTATGTACAGATATACGAACCAAACGTGTTGTTGTCGTGGAAAGGGAATATGACCAGGAAGAAGGAGATAAAGCGCAGGGGGCAGTTGCTAAATTTGAATACCGACTATACCCTAATCCAACATCTAATGGCAGGTTTAGTGCAGATATTGTGCTCAATGATGTACTTCCAATAAGTATCAAGGTTTTTGATATGGTAAATAACCATGAGGTCATTTACGATCATCAAGAAGGCAGTGATCATTACGTAAAGGAGTATGACCTGTCTGGAGTGCCCACAGGAATCTATTTTGTACTGCTTGAAACCCAGGGGCAAAGTCAGGTTAGGAAATTAGTGAAAAAATAAGTGTTGATCCGTTTTATTAATTGATAAGGAGGCCGTCTGAAAGGACAGTCTCTTTTCTTGTGTATTAACTATTGATAAAATAATTGAATTCGAAAGATATTTAATTCGTATCTCTGTTTAATTCACATAATAACTCTGAATTATTTAGATTGATATGAAAAGTATCTTTAAATGAGGTGCCAAGTACAATGGATAAAAAAACACCAATTATAGATGCCGGAGTCATCTACGAGATTTTACACTGGCTTTAACTTCTGCAAGTCATGATGTCTTCTTTTCCAAAATTCTGATGCCTGCCAACGTGTTTCTGCCCGGTAATAAATACGTTTGTGTTTGAGGTAATGCAGCCAAATTTGATCTATTTGCCGGGTATAGACTTTGGGGAGTTCGGCTGTAAATCCAAATTGTAGGATTAACGCTTTTAATTGCATGGCACTAGCCATAGCATTGAACATGCCCTGGGAAGATAAAGGATCAAAACTAATGGCAGCATCTCCTAGTGCAGCCCATTTTTGTCCGGCAACTTGCTCTAATTTAGTGGAGTTAGCAGCAACGGTACCTTGAAATTCAATGGTATGTTCATGGCCTTTCAGCAAATCTGAAATCTGACTGTTTCTTTTTGCCAAATTCAAAAAAGAGGCCGTAGTTTTTAAAGCAGTCTTATTGATTAAATCTGAATCTGTATAAAAAGCGATGATACGTTTGTGGCCTGGGATAACGGAACTATACCACCAGCCATTTTCGCTAGCTGAGATGGTGCTCATAGTATTCGCTTCGGTATTGGGTAAAGTAACCCAACAGGCGATTAGTTTATCTCCAACTTGACGGGTGATTCCCAGACTTCTGGCAAAGTGTGATTGGCGTCCACTGGCATCGATGATGAAAGATGCAGAAATATGGTGAAGCGGTGAGTTTTTATCGTTTGATTTTATTTGAATATTCCAGGCCGCGCCTTCATAAGAACTACTGTTCAGTTTTGATCCCCATAAGCAATTTACCCCACGTTTTTCTGCAGCCTGTCTTAAATACGTTTCAAAAGCTTTTCTGTCAAGACTTTTTACAAATCCATCCGGGTTCCTTAAATGATCGACCATATGCACCTGCTCACTGCCCCAATAGGATTTCATGCCTAAATTTGGTTTAAATATGGAGCCTAATGGCGTGTTCATGCCATCCGTTAAATTCAGTACTTTTAAGATGCGCATCGCAGCAGGGGCTAAGGATTCTCCAATCCGCTCTTTGGGTGCTGTGAGTTTCTCAATTAATGTGACGTGATGAGTATCTATCAAAGACATGGCGGCAATGCAACCTGCAATGCCACCACCTATAATTAATATGTCTGTTTTCAATGCTGACAAATCGGCTTACTTTGGAATAAAACGTTGGAAACGAACCAATCGCTCAGGAATTCCTACTTCTTTTCGTGGTTGCCTTGCAAACGGGATTGTTTTTGTTTTCGCAGATTTATGGACCTCAGAAGATAACAGGTTCACCAGTTTTTCAACTTCTCCCATCAGTTTTTCATCTTTCACCAATTCATCTTTCACCAATTCCAATAATTCATCACGTGTACCTTCCAGCAAGAATTGTTCGTTCAATAAACCATCTTTAGATAAGTGTTCCAGTGTTGTATGCAATAATATTTCCTCTTTTTTGTCTAAGTCCTTATTGTCATTTAAGATGGCTCTTAACCTGGTTTCAGTCTCTTTTAGCAACATGACATTTTGATCTTCATTTGGAATCACACCAATTTGCATTTCTGCCGGAAAGTTTGAATTGTCCTGTACTCCCGGACGGTGTTGAACAATCGCTAGTTTGTCAAAATACTTTATCATAGCGTTAATCTGGTTGGTTTGTGTTGGAGCAGCGCCATCCAACGGTAAATCATCCAACCAAAAATAACGATAAGCAAAAGCTTCTATACGCGTTTCTTCCGATAGGAGGGGGTCAAGAGTTTCTTTATAGCGTTCTTCACTTAAGATGTTATTAGGGACTCTTGCAGGCCAGAATGTTGGCAAGTATGGATCGTAAGAAGTCGTATAACCATCTCTACAACTTGCCGTATCGGTTTGCCAGGGAATTGCCATCCACCTGGTAACACCACCAGGGACTTGTCCGCCTAATAAAGGCCCGGCAGGTAAAGTCAATATATCGCTATTCATGGTAGAACCATAATAATGATAATCGGTTTTGGGTATTTTAGGTGCATGTTTCAATCGGAATGGGGCTGAATACATGCCAGAAGTTCTCATGGGCCAGGTCATTTCACAACCAGGATGAAAGGCATCTGCCAAACAGAAATCCATCGCGGCTTTTGTTAACATATCCGGTTGTTCATCAACAGGATAGTCATCAATGGTTTTAGGCAGAGGAATATGAGGGCATCCTGTGGTATCTACAAAATCGGCATCGAAGTCGCCTTCAACCCATTGGTCTAAAAACTCCAGTTGTAATTTCGATAGTGTTGAGTGTTGACGTACAGAACCTTGTGTAGGAATGGCAACAGCATCTCCATACAGCCATGGCCATAACTGTGGTGCTTCTGCTCCGGACTGATCGAACCGGCGGAAGTTATTAGAGATGGTACGACGCATTTCTAAGTTAGCTGAAGATGGGGAATTAAGTTTTTTAACCCACTCTACACTTGTATAATTAAATTGTCCGCCCCAGCCGAAAGCAGCGGCAAATCCAGCATTTACCCATTGTAAATTTGTCATTCTTTCGAAGATGGGCAATATGTCTTTTGAAAATGATGGTCTTGCAGGTCTTTCCAGCATTTCTGACTCTACGGCAACACTTCTCATTAGATCCCACATGGTACGAACCGATTTTTGCATGGGTGCGTAATCTGGTGGAGCGCAAATCACCCAAGCCGGATCAACGTTGAGCTGAACACCTTCGTATTCTACTTCTGCCGTTACTGGCCCGTCAGACATATCATCATACCAACCTTCGTTGTTAGCAAATGTGATCGCTCTGTCTCCATTCATATTTTCCGATTTCCCATGTCCGCCCAGCATCACTAAGCGCCCTTTTTCATCTGTGCGCATCTCACCTAAGTAGACAGACTTGCCCATGAATTTCCCTTTGAATTTATTTCCCTTGGTTTTATTGGTTTTGGAAATGCTCTCTTTTCCACCATCAATCAATAGCTGACTGCGGTCTTTTACATCTATGTTCCTTAGCAAGGATGGCGGAATATTTGGATCTGATGCATCGGGGATATCCAGCGCAATTTGGAACTGATACCAGGATGATTTTTGATTTGCCAAATGTGAATGCCAGGTGATTTTTGCATTGTCCATGGTCAACTCTTTGATGGCTTTTCCGGCAGCATTGAATCCATAGATTCTAAACTGGGCAGCTTGACGTTTTATGGCACCTGTTTTATCGCGGTAGGCATAAATATCAGCCTTTACTTCGGGTTCATCTACCAATGGCCCTATGAAATACTCGTGTTCACTATTCCCAACACGCATGACGCCTATGGGAGGGTATATTCCGGCCCTGACTATACAGTCACTATCTTCATCTGTGTTTCCCTTGAACGGTGGATTGATCGCTTTAGGCTCTTGTTGCTGTTGACCATTCGCTTGATGTCTTGCTTGTGCACTTGCGGCATAAACGTCTTTTCTGGCTTCAGCAATAGATCCCAGCGGTTTGTGAGCTTCTAAGGTTCGCCAGATATTGAAGGAAAGATTACTTCCAAATTCAGCCTGGCCTATGGCGGTTACGTCTTGTTGTGGTAAATGCAACTTTGCAATACAGATATAAGGGCTTTCTTTTGTGCTCCAAACGGCTTGCGCATCATTAAGTGGCATGGTTTCTTCGTTGGTACGCAGTTGAATTTCAAATCTAAAGGCTGAATCTCCATTGCGTAAACGCTTCTCTAAATCTAATTTCAAATAATTGTCATCATCGAAAGGAGCTCCCTTATATGTGTGATCTGGAACTAACCGGTATTTAACAATATTGGATTCCCCCAAATTAAAGGGTAGGATGGCCCAATAGCTGGCACTAAGACAACTGGCCTCTTCTTTTTGCATCGCCTGCAAAATGCTGGCAAGCTTGGGGTGTTTGTTGATGTAGGTATTGTAATCTTTATCAATTACTCCGGCGGTTGTAAACGTACACATTTGCTGTGCGTCACGCGCAAAGAAGCGATCTATGTTTTGAAAAATAAAATCAGCATTGGTGCCTTCTCCAAAAAGTTTAGGGCCATCGACACCGAATAATTTTAAACCAACGCCCATTGTGGTGTGTAAATCTGGTGATGTTGGGCCTGTGTCACTAGAGAAACGAACAGCGCAGTCGTAGCGGGTGCCTGCAAAAATGCCTTTCTTGAATGCTTCAGGGATATCATCGTTGATGATAAATTCTCCATAAGCAATGCCATGTTGTTTTCTAAAAACAGCTCTTTCTGCAGGATCTTGCCCTTTTTCTATACGGGTTTTTTGTCCCATTTCTACAAACATCTCTTTAAGACGTTCTGTTACTATTTTAGTGTTTCCGCTGCTATCCCAGCATTTCACATTGTTTGCTGTGGGTTTTTCACCAGGCTTATCTTTTTTGTTCATTATGAGTTAGTTTTTTTATTTGTGTACAACATTTAGTATAAGGTCGTTTTAATATCACTTATAGCGTGTTAGCTGGCTTTTCTTTCTCTTTTCGCTTTAGTCCTAATCTAGCTTCTTTGACTTCATCAATCCTTATCATATGCTTTCAAGACATAGTAAGTTGATGATTTTGTTGAACTGACGTCTTTCGCGTCTGCACAAAGATTACCTACTAACACATTAAATTTATTGGAAGCGCCATGAGGTGTTAATTTATTTTTCTAACGATCTGTTCGATATTCAGCTTTTGCTCTTTCCGTTTCAATTTCGACTCTTTCATTATCTACTCCAGTTTGCGCCAGAAAGATTTCTACGTTTATATCGTTAAATACATATTTACCTTTCTCATAAACAGTCTAATATGTTTACATCTCAAATCTAATGAATTTTTATTTTTTTGAAAGAATTTTCTTTTTATAAAGTAGGTTTTTATTTCTTTTTTAATTAGAGTACTATCAAGGAGCGCAGGAAAATTGTAACCAACTGGTCTATGTACTCTTTTTAATCAAAAAGAATTACTCGACGCTCTGCGTCGGGGTTTCCATTGAAATTGTCATTCCCGTGTGGTCAGTGAGCGTAGCCGAACTGAAAACGGGAATCTAAATACAAAATTTCGAATTTTGACCCCTTAAGGTCAAAATGAAACGGGCGAAACCTGTGCTGAGCCTGCCGAAGTATACCCTATGGCTCTGCCTCGGGGATAGTTCGTTTCAAGAAATTTTTTAATAAAGAAAACAGTAAAAAAGAGTTATTCAAATAATAAAAAATATAGAGCTGCTCATATTTTTAATAATTCAACATAACTTACATCACTCTGAATTTATTTTAGGATGACCTTAAGCCAGTCTCATGCTGTATTAAGCGAGGCTCTATACATTATATAGTAGTTTAATATTGAGGTTTGTACGGTATAACTACACTTCGGTGTAGCTAAATAAAACCAATTCTGATTTACTTTTGGTAGAGAAGTTTTAAGTTCATTGATGCGTTAATTCGTATTATGTTTTAAGATAGACACTTTACTGGAGTAGAGCATATAGTAAGAATAAGGTTTCCTTACTTTTTTATATACTGCATGTAATTCTCATATTATCATAAAATTAAAAACTATGTGACTGGCAATGGCGAAGCCATATCCAATTATCAAAAAACCGAGAAATTATGAAAAATAGTAACGGTTGGTATGTTCTTTATGTCATGTACAGGCACAAAGAAAGCGTAGGAAAAATGGGTATTGATTGCCTTCTACCAATGATTTATAAGATATAAGCGTGTGGATAAAATTATCTCGTCAAAATATTTCTGCCACCGTTTCTGCTCATTATTTTCAAAGAAGTAAAGCAGAACTTCCAATACAAATAATATCAAAACTAGTATGAGTTTCCAAAAAGTAAATAGTTAGCTCTTATTGAACAGATAGGTCTTTTTAGCATGATAACGTCTTCTAAAGCACTTTTCTTTCAAGCGAAAGAATGTATTACTCGAATTGATATGCTTTAGTAAAATAAAAAGAAATAAAGATTAAAAATTTATATAAAAGAAAATTATGAATAAAAAAAAGGTTATTTCGACAATGGTCATTTTACTTCTATTTGTGTTTCAAATTAATGCACAAGCTTATTTTGAGACAGAATACATAGGAGTATCTAGTTTTCGTGATGAAAACAATCAAAAGTTGGGTGATAGCGAAGGTAAGGCGATAGTTTATCAAGGAGGGGTGAAACTTCCGATTTTTACAAAGATTAATGAAAAAAAACAACCTGTAATATGGGGAATAGGTCTAAATGGAGCTTATGCTTCTTTAGATAATAAGAATTTTACCGAAGATATAATTTTACAAGAAATATTAAACCTTCAACTAGATGTTTTTCATATGAGACCACTAAATGAAAAATGGTCACTAATATCTAGCATTGGAGTTGGGGTTTATACATCTCATACAAGAATTTCTGATATAGAATATGAAAATGTTTTAGGGAGCCTGGGGGTGCTTTTTATAAGGCATCTAAAACCAAACCTTGAAATTGGAGGCGGACTGGCTATAAATAATACATTTGGATTTCCAATGGTGTTTCCTGCATTATACTTTAATTGGAATCACGATGGTGCCTATAAGTTTAAGGTATCTATGATGAATGGTATCGAACTATCTGCAGGATACGAATTCAGCGATGGTTTTGATTTAAATCTTGTTGGAGACATATCTGGACAAGGAGCATTGTATGAAAAGGATGGAACAGATTTAATGTTTTCGCATTTATATATTGTAGGAGGACTAAGACCGGTAATCCATATCAAAAAAACAGTATCCGTACCAGTAACTCTCGGGGTAAGTGCTATAAGAGGCGCATATTCCGATGAAAGAACCTTGAAGGCGATGTTTAATTCTCGAGAAAACGATCCGCATTTCGGAGTAGCTCCTTATGGATCTATAGCTTTAGAGGTAGAATTTTAACTATAAATTCGATATGAAAAAGCAAGCCTGTCTTTCACTTTATTTATGCCTTATGTTTTCGCACATCGCTATAAGTCAGGAGTGGAATTTAGAAAACTGTTTGTCTTATGCCTATCTTAATAATAAAGAAATTTTGGTTGACTCTAAAAATTTGAGTTTAATTGGGGTAGACAGAAAGAAGTCATTTTCGAAATTACTTCCAGACTTAACATTTGATGCAGATATGGATCATTACTGGGAAATTCCAATCCAGGCCTATCCGGCAGAAATATTTGGAGGAGAACCCAGAACAACGGTAACTGTGCCAGTAGGAACCTCTTGGACCAGTAATTATGGACTTACTGCAAATCTAAACTTGGTTAGTGTTGATACATGGAAAACCATTAAGATGTATTCTTTGAAAAAACAAGCCGTCCAATCATCAACAAAGTCATTAAAAAAACTATTGAAAAAAAATGTAACCATAGCTTATTATTCGATGCAATTGCAAGATAAGAATAGAAAAATAGCTTTAGAACGTTTTGAAAAATATAAGCTAATTCATGAATTAATTTTGAAACAGTTTAATCAAGGAATAATAGATAAAATATCACTTAATTATTCCATCAGTCTTTTGAGTGAATTGGAAGAAAATCTCAAAAATAAAGAGGCTGATTTTCAAAAGAGCAGTTTAGATTTAAAATTTTGGATTGGTTTTCCGCTAAAAAAGCCTTTAACAGTTTCGCGTTTAGAGGTCATTCCATCGTTTTTACCCGGTGATTTTGATGTGTCATTACTACCAGATTTCGATAAAGAAAAATCAAAAATAGAATTAGAAAAGCAGAAATATTTAATCAATAAATCTTCTTTTTATCCAAAACTTTCACTGGTAGCAAATTATAAAAAATCTGGTTTTGGTGATGATTTTGAAGAATTGAGGCAAGGACAGTCCCAGTTTAGTTCTGGGTTTTTAGGATTAAGATTAAGTATACCTCTCCTTTCGGCTAATAATATTTACAATATTAAAAAGCAAAGAATTGCTATTAATAAGTCGGAATTAGAATTTGAAGAATATAAAGAAGAGCGCGAAAAAACGTTTCTAACCAATAGTATTGAGATGAATAATATAATAAAAGTTATTAAGTATGGGAAAAAACGATTAGCACTATCTAAAGAGAATGAAGATCTAAGTTTAGAAAAAATAGAAAAAGGCATTATTAATATGACCGAATTAAAAAAAATACAAGAGGAATTTTTAGATGCGCAAGATAGATTAAGTCTAGCTGAGCTGGAATATTTAAAACTATATGTAAAACAAAACTATTTACAGAGCAATAATTAAAGCCATATGAAACATTATATATACCTTTTTATATGTGCTCTTTTAATCATTTCTTGTGGAAATGAAGTAGAAGAACACAGTGTTGATTTTAAAATAGTTAATGAGGGGGTTTATGCATCTGGTGAGGTGTACCCTAAAGATTATTTTATACTTAGGACAGATAAAACCGAGAGGGTTAAAGAGATTTTGGTACATGAAGGGAGTATTGTTAAAAAAGGAGATATCCTGGCCATTCTCGGAACGGTAGAAGAAAACGAAGAGGCTAAAATTATTCAAAGTCAAATAGAAATGGCCAAAAACAATGTGCTTGATAACTCTACCATACTTAAAGAGTTTGAGTCTAAAATTAGTCTTGCTAAGCAAAAATATGAAATAGATAAAATTAATGCCGAAAAGTATCAGGAGCTGGCATTGAGCAAAGCTGTATCTTCAAAAGAAGCAAATCAAATGCTTATTACCTCTAAGACTAGTTATACAGAATATCAAAACATAAAAAATCAATACAAGACAAAAAAGAGAGCGTTACTGAATGCGCTTTTAGATTCAAAAAAAGAGTTGCTTCAATCGAAGTATCTTTTGCGAAGCTATATTTCAGGAAAAGTATATTCTATAGAAAAAAAGGAAGGCGATATCGTTATGCCGGAAGAACCCATCATGCTTATAGGAACAGATAAAAGTTTTAAACTTGAATTATTGGTGGATGAACGTGATATAAGTAGAATTTCAAAAAACCAGGAGGTTTTTTTTGAAACAGATATTTATTTAGGTAAACAATTCAATGCCAAGGTTTTTAGGGTGAATCCAACACTGCAGAAGGCGTCCAGAAGTTTTAAAGTAGAAGCCATTATAAAGGATTCCACCTCCTATTTTTATCCGCAATCTTCCGTTGAGGCTAATATTATAGTTAAAAAGAAGGAAAAAAGAATGTTAATTCCTTTAGATTATCTGTATGAAAAAGATAGTGTTTATATAAAAAAGGATGATGAGGTAAATAAAATTAGAGTAACAACAGGAACAAGGTTTAAGGACTGGATTGAAATAAAATCCGGATTAAGTCAGGGAGACAAAATTTTAAAGATGTTATAGTCATGAATTTAACCAAAAAGTGGAAATTATCCATGTTTATAGCTTATGTACAATTGAAGTCTAAACTCACGCAAACTTTGATTGCTGTTGTAAGTGTTACATTTGGTATCGCTGTATTTATTTATTTAATTGGCTATATCAATGGAGTAAATAAGTTTATTACCCAGATGACACTAAAAGAGTCTCCCGATATTAGATTGTTCATCGAGGAACATCCGTCTGAAATAAATGTTATAGATAAAGTTTTTCCCGCTGACGTGAATTCGGTTAGCCATGTGAAGTTAAAGAATCTACTTCCTAATCTTAAAGATGGAAAAAAAGCCCTTAAGGAAATTAAGGAAGACTATAGAGTAAAAGCCATAGCATCTGATGTGAAAACACAAGTTTTTTACCATTTAGGGGCAACCCATGTAAGTGGTGAACTAACGGGAGTTAACATCAAAGATGAAAATGAGCTTTTTAACCTTGAAGATAAGTTGGTAGCGGGGAGTTTTGATGATTTAGACACGAAACTCAACCGACTCATTATGGGAGAAAAGTTAAAAGAAAGATTAAATGTCGCATTGGGAGATAAAATTCGGATTACCACAGAAAAAGGAACTTCCGTAATAGGTGTACTGGCGGGGTACATAAAAACAGGTATCCCAGAAATCGATAAGAAAATATGCTATACAAGCGAAAAAACAATTCAAAATCTGTTAGGAGTGTCTAACACTTATATAACAGAAGTCAAGTTAAAACTCCATGATCCCAGTCTTGCACCAGAAATGGCTTTAGAGCTTGCAGAGAAATATTCTTATAACAGTTCTAATTGGCAAATAGATAATGCAAGTCTTTTTGAAGGCGAGGAAATTCAGGATATGATTTTTAATTGTATCGCTGTAAGTATATTATTTGTTGCAGGTTTTGGAATTTTTAATATCCTAAATATGATGATTTATGAAAAAATGAAAGATATAGCTATCATTAAAGCCATGGGGTTTTCTGATGGCGATGTTAAAATTGTTTTCGTTTCTCAAGCTCTGGTAATTGGTATTATTGGGGGATTAAGTGGCGTTCTATTAGGTTTTTTATTATCCTATGGTACGTCGTTATTGCCCTATGAAAGTGATGTTTTTGTATCTATTGATCACCTACCAATGAATTTTAGTTATATCATTTATTTTAATGGTTTTTGCTTTGCTATGCTTACAACATATTTGTCAGGCTATTTGCCCGCAAAAAAAGCATCTAGGTTAGACCCGGTTACAGTTTTAAGAGGATGAATATGAATGCAATAGAAGTTAAAAATCTCAATAAGTTTTTTAAAGAACTACACGTTTTAAAAAATCTCAATTTTGAGGTTAAAAAAAATCGGCTAACATCTATAACCGGTAAATCTGGAAGTGGTAAATCTACTTTGCTATATCTGTTATCAACAATGGACACCGATTTTGAAGGTACGATCAAGGTGGGTAGAAAGGACATAGGAAATAAAAATAAAAAATGGTTGGCGAATTTCAGGAATGAGTATATAGGATTCATTTTTCAATTTCATTTCTTATTACCAGAATTTACAGTATTAGAAAATATTATGCTTCCTGCATTGAAATTAGGGAAATACACAAAAGAAGAAATCGAGCACGAGGCACTAGAATTACTTCGGTTGTTAGATGTTTTTAACCATGCAAAAAAGAAGGCTTCTCTTTTATCAGGAGGGGAACAACAACGGGTTGCTATTGCCAGAGCACTAATCAATAAACCTGAGATAATAATAGGAGATGAACCGACAGGAAATTTGGATAGTAAAAATACAGAAATAGTACTCAACTTATTTAAAGAATTGAGCCAAACAAAAGGGCAAACCATTCTTACCGTAACACATGATAAAGATTTTGCTCAAAAATCTGATCATGTTATTGAACTCATGGATGGCGTAATCATTTAGAGGAATATTCAAACCATAATACGCATTTGAAAAAAGAGATGTTACAGACTATTACAAGATAGAAAACTGCCGCACGACGTGGTTTAAAGGCTATAAAATTCAATCAAAACCCCAAAATATTTTAAGGCTATGAATACATAGAACTTCATACTTTTCAACAATATAACAAACACTTGCCCCATATTTGAATTCCTAAATGATCTTAATAGGAGCCTACCTCCTTTTCATAAAAAGATATTACCAAAGACGTAGAAGTTAATTCACAAACTTAGAAGATTTTTAGACCTACCTAAAAATATTTCAACATACGGATGGATAAATATTACCCTCCGAAATACATACTTAATATTTAAACGCTAATCCTAACTATTCCATTTATAGATGGTAGAATTTGGGGTATACTATTCCCCGCACTAGATAGATCTCTATCATCTCAAGGAAAAATATTTAAAAATAAAATTATGAAAACAGCCAACTTTTATTTTGAAAATGGGAAACCAATTATTGATCTAGATGAGATTACAAATATAATGAATGCTTTAAGCGACATAAAACAAGCATTGGTACTAATGAAAGGAAATGATAAAGGAGATGATGAACTGATAGCTTTTTATGTTTCAGAGCATAAAATTTCTTCTAAGCTAATTATAGACAAATTAAAGGCGACACTTCCTGATGAGATGATTCCATCCTTTTTTATACATATTAAGGAACTACCAATGATTAATGGTGAACCAGATTATGAAGCACTATGGGCGTTGAAAATTGAACAAGATGAAGAAAATAGCATGCAAAATAGAACGCATTTAACGGTTTCTGATATAGGTAATATTATTTCTGAAAAGTGTTTAAACACATTACAAAAGACTAAAGAGATACATCATATGTATTTGGCCAATAATTTACAACAAGAGTTTATACATAAAAGGATTAATCAAGAAAGGGGTGATGCTACTTGTAAGATACAAACTGTATGGAACTACCACAGTTCTTTGGATATAGATAAGCTTGAAAAATCGTGGAAATATGCTCAACAAAAATATCAAGCATTACGTCTTCGATTTGCATGGGATGAAGCACCGGTGCAAATTATAGATAAACAAGGGCACTTTGATTGGAAATATCTAGATATGTCTTCTTATAAGATAGAAGAAAGAGAATTATCATTACAAAAGATAATTCAACAAGATTTAGATTCAAACTTTAATTTACAACAGGGGGCTTTATTTAGGGTATATCTGGTTAAACAGGGGCAAGATCATTATACGTGTTTGTTTAGTTGTCATCCCATTATAATGGATACCTGGAGTCATCGGGTAGTGTTAAATTATATCCACGAAACATATATAAAACTTAGCAAAAAGGAAATTATTGATGGTGTAGAAGATGTGTCTTATGAAGAGTCTCAAAAATACTTACAAGATCATCGTTTTGAGAATGTTAAATATTGGGAACATCAAATCGATATGCTTGAGGAAAAAGAAGATTTAGAGGCATTAATTCGACCTGAACTTAGATCGGAAATAGTATTGTCAAACTATAAAGAGGTTGAGGAAAGCAAAGAGAAAAATAAAATATTGGATAAAAATAAGTATCAAAAACTACAGATGTTTTGTAAAGAACACAAATGTACTGTGGAAGCTGTTTTTCAATACTGTTGGCATAAATTAATTAGTCTCTATACAAATACAGAAGTAACTGTAGTTGGAGCAGCGTGTTCGGTTAGAAATCTACCCGTGAAAAATATAGAGACATCAGCCGGATTGTTTGTAAATACATTGCCTATAATTTTCGAACATAAAAAAGGAGGTGTAATACACCAAATACAGGCATTGAAAAGTAAGATTGACGAGGCCAATATTCATGGTAACGTTAGTATCCCTTCTTTACAAAAAGATGAACAAAGATTATTTAATACACGATTCATCTTCAAAAATTCACCAAATTTTGAAACTAGAGAAAAAGAAGCTTCTTTATCTATAGCGTATAATAAATCGAATGTTAGGGCAGGCTATCCTTTAGAAATTATCGCAGAAGAAAAAGAAGGAGAACTGGTAGTGTCCATCCAATATGCTTCAGAACTTTTTGAAGATATAACAATCTCTCAACTTTTGTCTGGTTTCGAATTATTGACGGATCAAATTTTAAGTACGCCATCAATTCATACAGAAGAACTTAAATGTTTAACAAAAGATCAATACAATCAAATACTCGTAGATTGGAATAAAACAGAGAGTTTAGATCCTATTGAAAAAACAATAATAGAAAAATTTGAAGAACAAGTTAAGCATAACCCAAATAATGTAGCCGTAGTATTTGAAGATATTACGCTGACCTATAGCGAGCTAAATGAGGAGGTTAATAAGCTAGGAAACTTTCTTTTAAAAAACTATGAGATTCAACCAGACGACCTTATTCCTTTATGTCTTGATAGATCTAACTATACGATTATTGCAATTTTAGCAGTATTAAAATCTGGAGCAGCCTATGTTCCAATTAGCCCAGAATATCCAGATGAGAGAATTAAATATATAATTGAAGAATCGAAATCAAAATCAAAAGTTATTATTACGAATGAAAATTTAAGTTCTCGTATGCGTGAAATAACTTCTGATTTAGAGGTGATTTCAATTGAGGATAATACTTTGTGGAATGACTACTCTAAAGAAAATATAGTCACCAAAGCAAAATCAAACAATTTAGCTTATATCATATATACCAGTGGAACAACGGGTAAGCCAAAAGGAGTGATGATAGAAAATAGAGGTGTTGTAAATCTTATTACTCACTTGCTTGAAATCTATCAAATGCCAAATAATCAAAGTATTCTTTTGTTTGCAAATTATGTTTTCGACGCTTCTATGGAGCAAATATATTTATCCTTAATGGGAGGACATAAGCTTGTAGTTATCAAAAAGGATTTATGGTCGGATCATGAATTATTTATTAAACTGCTCAATAAGAATAAAGTGTCTTATATAGATATGACACCGTCCTTTTTACTAGAGTTTCCTTTATATGAAATGGAACATTTAAAATATGTCGTGGCTGGTGGAGAAGCCGTTACAGATGTACTGTTAGAGAAAATAAATAAGGAGAAACATATATTTATTAATACCTATGGTCCTACAGAGACTACTATAACTTCAATTGTAAATGTAAATAGTGATACTATTCATATAGGGAGGCCTGTCGCAAATACTAAAATATACATTTTAGATAATAATCTACAGCCTCTGCCAGTAGGTTCTATAGGTGAATTATACATTGGTGGTTATGGAGTTGCAAGAGGATATTTGAATCAGCCAGAACTAACAAGAGACCGTTTTATAGAGAACCCATTTCAAAATGATTACGATAAAGAAAATAAGATAAACAACTATATCTATAAGACGGGAGATTTAGTTAGATATCTTCCAAACGGTATTATAGAATATATAGGTCGTAACGATTTTCAGGTAAAAATACGAGGATTTAGAATTGAACTTGGAGAAATTGAAAATGCTCTTAGTAAACTGCCTGAAGTAAAACGAGCAGCAGTAATAAACAAAACAAGTTCTACAGGATATAAGTACCTAATAGCATACTATGTCTCAGATCAAGAAATCTCCTCAGAAAAAATGTCTAAGAAATTGGAGGAATACCTTCCTGATTATATGATTCCATCTTTCTTTATGCATTTGGATAAATTACCGCTAACAATTAATGGTAAACTAAATGTAAAAGCATTACCAATACCCGAATACAAAGGGGGAGACTCTTATATAGAACCCACTGGCGATATAGAAGAAAAAATATGCAGTATTATCGAGAGTATATTAGGTTTAGAATCGAAAACGGTAAGCGTCGAAGATGATTTTTTTAAGTTGGGAGGGGATAGTATAAGCAGCATTCAATTAGTCAATCGAATAAGACAGCAGTTAGATGTTAAGCTAGCTGTTAAAGATATATTTACCTTAAAAACTCCAAGAAAGCTATCTAAATTAATTGATTCTGGCCAGGAAAATGCGGTCGAAGTATTATCAGAGCAAGGCATGTTAGAAGGGGAAAGCCCGCTTTTAGCCATACAGGAATGGTTTTTCGAGGTGAAGGACAAAGCATTATATCCTGCATTCAATCACTATAATCAATCGTTTTTTATAAATGTACCTACTCTAAATTTAGCACTTGTAGAGTTATGTTTAGTAAACCTTTTAGAATATCATGATGCTTTAAGAATGACTTATTCTTACGATGATAAGACTAACGTTTACACACAACATTATAGAAATCAGGTCCCTCATTATGATTTTGAAATAATTGATGTAAATGAACGAGATGAAGAAGAAATTATTCAGATACTGACTGAGTGGCAAAGTAATTTTGAAATATTTAATGGGGTTCTGTTTAAGGTAGGTTATTTACATGGGTATGAAACCAATAAAGCAAAACTGTACTTTGCTTTTCATCATTTAATAATAGATTCTGTTAGTTGGAGAATTATAAAGGATGATTTTGAAAAACTATATGACTACTATAGTAATGCCCCAGAGAAGACCATAAAACCGGCGAATGATATTTTAGGAAAAAAAGGGAGTAGTTACAGGCAATGGGTAAATAAAATCAATACAGAGTATAAGAACCTTTATCCTAAAGAAAAAGCGTATTGGGACCATATTATAAGTGATATTCCGGAAGTAAATAAAACGTTGATTTCTTACAAATCAGACGACCATCGTGAAATTTCAATGTCACTTGATAAAGAAGTTACATCAAAATTACTAAGAAGAGTTAATCATGTATATAATACGACCATTAATGATGTCCTGTTAACCGCTCTTTCTATATCATTATCTTCTTTTTTTAGCAGTAATAAAAACTATGTTTTATTAGAAGGACATGGAAGAGAGAACATTTGGGATGATATCGATACTGCAAATACAGTAGGCTGGTTTACATCTATGTTCCCTGTAAAACTCGAAAATAAAGGAAATCATATTTCCGATCATGTTATTGCTACAAAGGAAGCCTTAAAGGGAATTCCTCGTCATGGTATTGGATATGGGGTGCTTCATAAATATGGAATAGAGCGTTTACCTTTAGTGAGTTTCAATTATCTAGGGCAATTTGATGAATCGGATTCAAAAAACTGGTCCATCTCTACAAATGGATCTGGAGATCCAGTTTCTGCTTCTAATAGAGATTCTGTTATTATTGCGATTACTGGAGCGGTGTTTAATCGAGAATTATCATTTACCATAGAAAGCTGTATATCTGAAAACGATCTAAACCTATTTTCAGAATTGTTTAAAGAAAACCTTCAAAATGTTGTTAATTTTCTCTCAGAGTCAAAGCGAACATATTTAACATCTTCTGATGTTAACAAGATTATTTCAAATCAATATTTAGAACGCATCCAGAGTTCAAAGGAAGTAGATAGCGTGTTTTTAGCCAATAGTCTACAAGAAGGGTTTATATACCATACCATTAGCCAGGGGGATTCAGATGATGCTTATATAACACAACTTGTTTGGGATTATCATAATTCCTTAGATGTTGATGTATTAAAGACATCATGGGAATATGCTCAGCGCATATATAGTGCATTGCGCTTACGATTTGCTTGGGATCAGGAGTTGGTACAAATTGCCGATAAATTTAGTAGTTTTCATTGGGAGTTTAAAGATGTTTCATTCTTAGATATGGAAGAAAAACAGTCTGTTATACAAAAAATGATTCATGATGATAGACTTTTAAATTATGATTTTGATAAAGCTGGATTGTTTAGAATTTATCTCATAAAACAAACAGAAAAACACTACACCTGTCTTTTTAGTTGTCACCATGCCATCATTGATGGTTGGAGTAGCCCTATACTTTTAAATTATGTTCATGAAACGTATATAAAATTAAAAAATGGAGAACATATTGAAGTTGCCAGGGATACTGTATATGAAGACTCTCAAAAATATCTACAAGAACACCGTTTTGAAAATTTAAAATATTGGAAAGATCAGGTTGAGATTCTCGATGAAAAAGAAGATTTGAATTTACTGATTAAACCAGAATTCAGGTCAAAAGTTGTTTTGTCAGAATATAGACATATAAAGGAGGCAAAAGAAAAACAAATTACATATAGTAAAAGTGAATATCAAAAGATAAAAAATATTTGTCGTGAAAATGGATTTACGGTCAATGCTTTATTTCAATACTGCTGGCATAAACAATTAAGTCTATATGGCCGCACTAAAAAAACAATAGTAGGAACTGTTGGTGCTGGGCGAAGTATTCCCATAGATGGAATTGAGAATTCTGTCGGATTATTTATAAATACGTTACCTGTAATATTAGAGCATAAAGAGCAGACAATTGTCGACCAAATTACAGAGTTGCAACATAAAATTAACGAGATTAACGGAAGAGGCGATACAAGCCTGGCATCTTTACAAAAAGATGGTCAAAGATTATTTAGCTCGTTATTCGTTTTTGAAAGTTATCCGGATACAACAAATGAAAAGATAGAAAAAGTATTTTCAATTGAATTCAAAGAAAATATTGAGAAATTAGATTATCCCTTGGTTGTTGTTATGATAGAACAAGGAGACGAATTAATTCTATCCATAAAATATGCTTCAGAATTGTTTGACGAAAATTTGATCAGACAAATCTTAAATGCTTTATCCCAGTCGGTCGAGGAAATCATGAATCAACCGTCTATGGATACCAGGGATCTTAAACTTACCACACAAGAACAACGAGATCAGATCGTAATGGATTGGGAAAAAATTGGGCAGTCCTATCCAAAAGATAAGACTGTAGTTGACTTGTTTAAAAAACAAGTACAACGAAGACCTCATGAGGTTGCCATTGTATTTGGGGACGAAAAACTCACTTATGAAGAACTGGATAAACAATCTAATCAATTAGCCAATTGCCTTATAAAAAAGGGAGTGAGTACAGAAGATTTTGTTCTTATTTGTATGGAACGTTCTATTGAAATGATTGTTGGTATTATAGGTATAATGAAAGCTGGTGGGGTATATGTGCCAATGGATTCTACCATTCCTAAAGAAAGAATTGATTTTATAATAAAAGATACTCAAGCAAAAATAATAGTAACCCAATCCTACTTAACCTCTCTTTTGAAAGGAATCGAGATTGATGACATCACTTTAGATACGTTTAATTACGAAGCGTATTCGCATAAATCGGTAGATAGGGTTATCCTTCCAGAACAGTTAATCTATATGATCTATACATCTGGTACTACAGGGGTGCCAAAGGGGGTGTTGTTAGAGCATCGAAACGTTGTTCGGTTATTTTTTAATGAAACTCCATTATTTGATTTTAACGAGAATGATGTATGGAGCATGTTCCATTCTTTTAGTTTTGATTTTTCGGTATGGGAAATGTATGGTGCTTTACTTTTTGGAGGAAAATTAGTTGTCGTCCCTAAATCTCATACTATAGATACTGCGTTGTTTTCGACATTGATAGAACAGGAAGGGATAACCGTTCTTAATCAAACACCATCTGCTTTTAAGATGCTACAAGAACAAGTTCTAAAAGAAAACAAGAACCTGCCAACACGATATTTAATTTTTGGTGGAGAGGCTCTGTACCCTATAACGCTTCAAGGTTGGCACGCTAGATATCCAGACTGTACTATTATTAATATGTATGGTATCACAGAAACCACGGTGCATGTAACTTATAAACATATTACGCATAAAGAAATTGAAAATAATATTAGTAATATAGGTAAAGCCATACCAACATTGGGGTGTGTAGTGCTAGGTGAAAATAAAGACATCGTTTCTATGGGTACACCGGGAGAATTATATGTTCTTGGAGCAGGAGTGGCCCGAGGTTATCATAATCACCCCGAATTAACGGCCGAACGTTTTCTGGAATTAGAATATGTCGAGAATGTTCCTTGTTATAGATCTGGAGATTTAGTTAGAATGCTAGATACGGGAGAATTGGAGTATTTGGGAAGAACAGATTCTCAAGTTAAGATTAGGGGCTATCGAATAGAGTTAGGGGAGATAGAATCTTGTTTAGGTGGGTATGATGGCATTAAAAATGTGGTCGTTCTGGCAAAAGAAAGCACAACGGGGAACAAATATCTGGTTGCTTATTATGTTTCAGAGTCGGTTATAGAAGCAGACGATCTCAGGCGTTATGTCAGTGAGATGTTACCCGATTATATGTGTCCCACCTCATTTACCCATCTGGAACGTTTACCCCTTACTATTAATGGGAAACTGGATCGAAAAGCACTGCCAGAGCCCGAATTAACAGTTACAGACACTTATGTGGCTCCAGAAAACCAGACCCAGATGGATATTTGTGCTATTTATGGAGAAATACTAGGGTTAGATGCCTCTCATATAGGTATCGATGATGACTTTTTTAAACTAGGAGGTAACAGTATATTAGTTATTAAGTTGCTTAATAGACTTAAAAAGGAGCTAAGTCTGAATTTGGGTATTCCTGAGATTTTTAAGCTTAAGACCATTCGCAATATTAGTGAGCAAGCAATAACTACAATAACAGCAAAGCCTACGAGTATTCCGGAAATCACTGCAATTACCATAGATACTCCAGAAGAACAATTGTTATCCTTTGGGCAAGAAAGATTATGGTTTATAGATCTGTATGAAAATCAAAGTCATGCCTATAATGTTCCTATGGTTTTCAAAATCAAAGACAATGTATCGGTTGACTATATCCGCAAAGCTTTTCAACAAATACTAGGGAGGCACGAAGTGCTTAGGAGTTTTATTGAGTCTGATAATGATGGAATGGGATATCAGGTTGTTGATAAAGTTGGGCGTTTTTCAATAGAAAACCATAGCATAGCTACCATTGATGAGTTCAAAGAGGTTTTAAAACAAGAAGAAACCTATACGTTTTCTTTAAATAAAGAATACCCAATTATAGTCAAAACATATGAAGTCGAGGAAACAGGGGCGATTTATCTTAGTATTCTAGTTCATCATATTGCGTTTGATGGTTGGTCTACAGAAGTATTAATCAATGATCTTCATTCATATTATTACTTTTTTAAATCCATAGATGATGACTTATATATTAATGTTGATAAAAGATTACCAGCCTTAAAGTTTCAGTATAAAGATTTTGCTTTATGGCAGCGTAATTATTTACAGGGAGCAGTTTTAGAGGGTCAGTTATCGTATTGGAAGCACCAATTAGAGGGTTATGAGACGTTATCCTTGCCTTCAGATAAGTCAAGACCTTTAGTGTTTGATTATGAGGGTGACAATGTTCATTTGTCATTAGATCCAGATATTAGTGAGAACTTACGATGTTTAGCCAAAGAGCATGAAGTGAGCCTTTATAGTGTATTACTTGGTGGTTTTTATCTCATGCTTTCTAGCTATTCTAATCAGAGGGATATTGTTGTGGGTAGCCCTGTGGCGAATCGTCATTATCCAGGGACAGAGGATTTAATAGGGTTCTTTGTAAATACCATAGCCTTACGCCAACAAATCGATTATGGTTTACCTATTGCTTCTTATATCAAGTCTGTAGGACAAACAGTTATGGAAGCCCAGTCGCATCAAGATCTACCTTTTGAGAAGTTGGTAGATGAAATGGGCATTGAAAAGGATACGTCTCGTAATCCATTATACCAAGTAATGTTTGGTATTGAGACTTCTCTTTTAGAGGTATCTAATGACAAGGATTGGATTCTTGAAGACTCAGGTCTTTTTGAAGAATTTAATACGATGGCCAAACTTGATTTATCCGTTATGATGAATGATGGTCCATCAGGCATCCAGGGTACATTTAATTATGCGGTTAGCGTATTTGAAGCTGAAACAATTAAAAAATATATTGATACCTATAAAACGATCTTAACTCAATTCGTTACGAATTCTCAAGGAAGATTATCGGATCTGAGTTTAATAGATGATCAGCAAAACCAAGACCTTCTTAGTTGGAACACTACCTATCAGTTATATCCAGAAGATAAGACCATTGTCGAGTTGTTTGAAAATCAGGTAAGAGCTACCCCAGAAGCTACTGCAATAGTCTTTGAAGATGTTTCCCTTAGCTATCGAGAGGTTAATGCGCAAGCTAATAAACTCGGTCATTACCTTCGAGAGGTGTATGATATTAAGCCCGATGATTTAATAGGGTTGTTTTTAGAACGCTCGGAGTATATGATCATTTCGATCTTATCGGTTTTAAAGTCAGGTGGCGGCTATGTTCCAATCAGTCCAGAATACCCAAAAGAGCGGATAGACTATATCCTTAAAGATATCAACTCAAAGGTTGTTATAACCAATCGTGAAGTTTTAAATGCACATGAGGCTGAATTTTTAGATACCGAAGTTTTAGTTGTAGAGGATGAAGGGGTATGGAAGGACTCCCCAGATAGTAACCCGGAGCTTACAATACGTCCGGAGCATCTGGCATATGTGATATACACCAGTGGAACAACAGGCAAACCAAAAGGCGTGATGATAGAGCATCGTAATTTGGTGAATTTCGGAATTGCCAAAAGTAATGAACTAGAACCGTTGTTAAAAATGGCATCTTATCTAGACTATTCATTTGATGCTTTTAATACAGATTTATATCCATCATTACTCAAAGGACATACCCTTTTTATTTTGAATGATCATTGTAGAAATGATTTACAATTGTTATTTCAATTTATTATTGAAAACGACATATCATGTATTACTTTGCCTGCTTCAGTTGCTAATGTGTTTTGTGATAGGGACTTATCAGAAACTAGTTTAAAGTATATAATAACAGGTGGGGAAAGTTTTAAAGGAATACGATATTCGAATATAAACTATATTAATGAATACGGTCCTACAGAGACTACAGTCTGTGCAACCTTACACCATTTTAACGATAAGAGTAGCAATACTGTTATAGGTCGTCCACTACCAAATACTACGGTGTATGTTTTAAATGCCTTTTTACAAGCCGTTCCTATAGGAGCCGTAGGCGAGTTATACATTGGAGGATCGGGTGTTTCCAGAGGATATTTGAATCTTGAAGAATTGACCTCAGAGCGTTTTGTAGAGAATCCATATCAGACAGCCTCAGAAAAGAATAAGGGCATCAATGGGCGTATTTATAAGACTGGAGATTTAGTCCGCTATCTACCAGATGGAAATCTGGAATATATTGGCCGTAATGATTTTCAGGTAAAGATTAGAGGCTATCGAATAGAGTTAGGAGAAATAGAATCCTGTTTAGGTGGATATCATGGCATTAAGAATGCGGTCGTTCTGGCAAAGGAAAACGTGGCAGGAAACAAATATCTGGTAGCCTACTATGTTTCAGAATCGGTTATAGAAGCAGATGATCTCAGGCGCTATGCCAGTGAGAAGCTCCCCGATTATATGTGTCCCGCCTCATTTACCCATCTGGAACGTTTACCCCTTACCATTAATGGGAAACTGGACCGCAAAGCACTGCCAGAGCCCGAATTAACAGTTACAGACACTTATGTGGCTCCAGAAAACCAGACCCAGGAAGCGATCTGTTCTATTTATGGAGAAGTACTGGGGTTAGATGCCTCTCATATAGGTATCGATGATGACTTTTTTAAACTAGGGGGCGATAGTATAAGCAGTATTCAGCTAGTAAATCGGTTGCGTCAGAAATTGAATGTCAAAATAACAATCAAAGACGTTTTCGCCTTAAAAGTAGTTAGAAAACTCTCATCTATTGCAGCATTCGATACGAAGCATGTTTTTCTATCAGAACAGGGTATTTTAGAAGGGGAATCCGAATTATTGCCTATCCAATCCTGGTTTTTCGATCTAAAAGATAAAAAGGATTTACCCGATTATAATCATTTCAATCAATCCTTTAGTATTGATACCCCAGTTTTAGACGTTCCCGTTCTGGAGAAAAGTATAGCGATGTTGCTCACCCAACATGATGCTTTACGATTTAGATATTCTCATTCCAAAGATTCAAAATATGCGCAGGAGTATGTAAATGAAGTCTCGAATTTTAGTATTGAAACGTTAGATATCAATAGTCTCGAATCACAAGATTTAGGGGCTTACCTTACAGAAAATCAGCGATGTTTTGATATTTTCGGAGATAGGCTCTTTAGCGTGGTTTATATCTATGGTTACCCCAATGGAAGGGCCAAGATCCACATGGCATTTCACCATTTGATTATAGATGCCATGAGCTGGCGTATTATCAAGGATGACTTAGAGCTTTTATATCATCATTATAAGGAAAAGACACTAGATGATAGGACTCCATTATCTGATCTGCTAGGAGAAAAGGGGAGTAGCTACCGTCAATGGTCAGAAAAAATAAATCATTCATATGTAAGTTCATACCCATCAGAAGCGAAGTATTGGGATGATCTATCTGGTGTTTCAAAGATGAATTCTTTATTATTATCAAAAGCTACAGAACGGGCCTCTTCCAGTAGCTTTAGTTTAACAAAAGACCAAACCCAGAGTTTACTTCGGGAAGTAGATCAAGTATATAATACATCGATTAACGATATTTTGTTAACCGCTTTGTCTTTAAGCTTATCAAAATTTTTGAATACCGATGAGAGTTATGTTTTATTAGAAGGTCATGGACGTGAGCATATTTGGGAGGATATTGATATATCGGGAACAGTAGGCTGGTTTACTTCAATGTACCCGCATAAATTAGAACGCATAGGTGAAGATGTCTCATCAAACCTGATTCATATTAAAGAAAGCTTACGAGACGTTCCTCATAAAGGCTTGGGGTATGGAGCCTTTTGTGGATATACCCAAAAAGATTTACCTGTAGTTAGTTTTAATTATCTGGGTCAGTTTGATAGTCATCAACAAAGCGTTCAGGATTGGATTCTCACCACCGAGGCAGGTGTTCAGGATGTCTCTGATTTAAATAAATTCGGGACAGTCATTTCTATAAATGGAGCG
>CANLWB010000005.1 GCA_947494695.1 uncultured Flavobacteriaceae bacterium
CCTGCGCAGGAATGACAGGTGATTGCAAATATTCTTAGACTTTATTTTGTCATTCCTTAATAGGCAAGAATCCACTTGTTAGGGATGCAATTCCAATAAAATCTTTACTGATTAATTAAGAAAAAAAGCATTATAAATTATGTATTCGTTGCCTTTGCGGTACATCTAATCTGAACAAAATAGGTTTCCATAAAAATTAAAAGATAATTTAATGTATAGTACAGTCTAGTAGATTCCTGCCTGCGCAGGAATGACAGGTGATTGCAAATATTCTTAGACTTTATTTTGTCATTCCTTAATAGGCAAGAATCCACTTATTTGAGGATAAGGACACAATGGAATACGCGCTGGTCAATTTTCCTCTTTTAAACAATAAAGTAGGGTAAAATATGTCTGTTTTGTTGGATCGAGTTGGGTAAACGTTAGTAGAAATAACAGGTTACTAGAAATAGACACATCAATTTCAACGCGATACCCCCAATATAAAATCGAAAACACCTTTTAAAACAGGGTTTCTATTCTGCGTATTCCAAACCATCGAAAGTGTAGTACGCTGTTTTATATGTGACAATTCAATAAACTTTACTTTTGTATTATTATGATCTACAAGGGATTTGGGCACAATTGAAACTCCAAAATGATGTTCTACAAGTTTGTAAATAGAACTCGCGTGAATGGTATTATGAGAAACGATTGGAGAAAAACCACTATCATCGAAAATTTGCATGACTTTTTCAAAGTAGGAGGTGCTATATTTAGGGTCAAATAGTATAAAAGGAGCTTCTTTTAATTGATTTAAGCTTTTAAAGCTCTCTTTATTTAATGAATGGCTATAAGGGAGAACCAAGCAAAACGGTTCTTTTAAAATAGGTTTTATTTCCAGTTCTTTGGGCACCCGATCCAGACGAACGAAACCAATGTCTAAATCGTATGAAAGTAAGTCTTCAATTTGTTTGTGGTTGTCCATTTCCTTTAAGTTGAAAATCACGTCAGGGTGTTCTTTTCTAAAAGTTAGCAATAAATTGGGAATAATGTCTTGCATGGCCGAACCAACGTATCCAAGCCTTAGACCTCCTTTTTTTCCATTGTTTAGTAATTTAGCATGATAAAAGGTATGTTCCAGATTTTTAAGGTTTAAGGTTAATTCGTCTCTAAGATACGCTCCTGCTTTTGTTAGAATCACCTTTCTGTTATGTCTCTCAAACAATACGACTCCAAGATCATCTTCCATTTGTTTGATCTGCCTACTTAATCCAGGTTGAGAAATGAACAAGCGTTCTGCGGCCCTTCTAAAATGTAAATCCTTTGCAACAGCTAAAAAATACTTAATGTGTCTCAATTCTATTTGATAACTCATAGTTATTATTTATTACTATAAATAGTATTGTTGGTTATCAAAATTAAGGATAATTTTGGGTATCACCAATTATTAAAATATGACATTTAAATACGGGGTAGATCATTTAACAGCAGAGAAGGTATTGGCTATTGCTAAGGGCGAATTAAGGGCTGTTATTTCAAATGAGGCTAAAGACAATGTAATAAGGTGCAGAAAACACGTGGAGGCTATGGCCAATGGAAATAAAGCAGTATACGGTATTAATACTGGGTTTGGACCGTTGTGTGATGTTCAAATTACCGCAGAAGAGACTAATAAACTTCAGGAAAATCTACTTATTACCCATGCTGTTGGTGTTGGAAGCCCTATAGATAAGCACTTGTCTAAAATTATGATGATTTGTAAGGTTCATGCCTTATGTCTGGGGTATTCTGGCGTAAGACTTGATCTTATAGAGAGAATCCTGTATTTTATAGATCATAATCTCCTGCCGGTAGTTCCCGAACAAGGTTCGGTGGGGGCATCTGGAGATTTAGCACCGTTATCACATTTATTTTTACCGCTAATAGGAGTCGGAGAGTTCTGGGTTGGTGATCGTAGCGAGTTGGCTCGAAACGTTTTGATAAAGCACAATCTTAAACCCTTAGTTTTAAAAGCAAAGGAAGGTTTGGCGCTTATAAACGGAACACAATTTATTTTAGCTCATACTATTGTTGGTTTAGATAAGATGTACTACCTGTTGAATCTGGCAGACGTGAGTGGCGCCATGAGCATAGAGGGGTATCAGGGGAGCTCTTCACCATTTAAAGGCGAATTGCATAAAATACGACCTTTTAAAGGTACTGTTGAGGTAGCCGAAAGGATGACTATGTTATTATATAAATCTCAAAATGTAGTATCTCATGAGGATTGTAAGCGCGTTCAGGATCCGTATTCCATGCGCTGTATTCCTCAGGTACATGGTGCATCGAGAAATGCTTATTATCATTTAAAAGAGTTGGCAGAGATCGAAATGAATGCTGTTACAGACAATCCCATTGTTTTAAATGATACCGAAGCAATTTCTGGAGGAAATTTTCATGGGCAACCTTTAGCAATGGCTTTAGATTATACATCAATCGCCGCTTCAGAGCTTGGGAATATAGCCGATAGAAGATGTTATTTGTTATTGGAGGGAAAGTTTGGGTTACCACGATTATTAACAAGTGGCGGTGGATTAAATTCTGGTTTTATGATTCCTCAGTATACCACAGCTGCTTTGGTTACAGAGAACAAGTCTCTGTGTTTTCCGCCTTCGGCAGATAGTGTGCCAACGTCTTTAGGACAAGAGGATCACGTATCTATGGGAAGTATTTCTGGACGTAAATTCAATCAAATATTAGGAAACCTGGAAAAAATACTAGCCATTGAGCTCATGTATGCAGCCCAGGCTTTAGAATTTAGAAGACCAAATACGTTTTCTGACATTATAGAGGCAAATTTCAGAATTATTAGAGAAAAAGTAGAAAAGTTAGAAGACGATAGACTCTTAAAAGGAGATATAGACGCTATGATTACGTTAGTTACAAACAAAGCATTTATTTTAAGATAAGATGACATTTCAAGATAAAATATTACAAGGTATACCACATGTTTTACCTGCAAAGCGGAGGTATCCATCTGGAGTGAACAGGGCACCAAAGCGAAAGGACATCCTAACTAAAGCGGAAAAACAATTAGCTGTTAGAAATGCATTGCGTTATTTTCCTGAAGACTGGCATAGAGAACTGTCTGTCGAATTTGCCAAGGAGTTACAGGCTCTTGGTAGAATCTATATGTATCGGTTTAAACCAGATTATAAAATGTATGCCAGATCTATTTCCCAATATCCGGCCAAGTCTTCACAAGCCGCTGCTATCATGTTAATGATACAAAATAACCTTAATCCAGACGTAGCGCAGCATCCTGAGGAACTCATTACATATGGGGGGAATGGTGCCGTGTTTCAAAACTGGGCGCAATACCTTCTGGTGATGCAGTACTTAGCGATAATGACAGAAGAACAAACCTTGCATATCTATTCTGGGCACCCTATGGGGCTTTTTCCTTCATCTAAAGGAGCGCCAAGAGTTATTGTAACCAATGGTATGATGATTCCCAATTACTCTAAAGCAGACGATTGGGAAAGGTATAATGCCCTGGGCGTGACACAGTATGGACAAATGACTGCTGGGTCTTATATGTATATTGGCCCCCAGGGCATTGTACATGGAACAACGATAACGGTTATGAATGCTTTCAGAAGAATATTATCCAAAGGTGAGAATTCTAGAGGTAAGATATTCTTAACAGCTGGATTAGGTGGGATGAGTGGAGCGCAGCCAAAAGCAGGAACTATTGCAGGTTGTATTACTATTTGTGCAGAAGTGAATTCTAAAGCGGCTAAAAAGCGTTATGAACAAGGTTGGGTGGATGTTTTGATTGAAGATATGGATCGTTTAATAGAACGGGTTAAACAGGCGCAGAGAGATGAAGACGTCGTTTCAATCGCATTTATAGGGAACATCGTGGAGGTATGGGAACGATTCTATGATGATGAGATCTTTATTCATTTGGGATCAGACCAGACTTCATTGCATATTCCGTGGACAGGAGGCTATTATCCGGTAGGTGTTACCTACGAAGAATCTAATCGGTTAATTAAAGAGGACCCTGAGACGTTTAAAGAAAAGGTGAAGCAATCTTTGCGCAGACATGTCGCTGCAATTAATAAACATACAGATAAGGGAACCTATTTTTTTGACTATGGTAATGCATTTTTATTAGAGTCGTCTAGAGCAGGAGCAAACGTGATGGCGGAAAACGGAATAGATTTTAAGTACCCATCATACGTACAGGATATTTTAGGGCCCATGTGTTTTGATTATGGTTTTGGACCATTTCGATGGGTTTGTACATCGGGAAAATCGGAGGATTTAGATCTTACCGATGCTTTAGCAGCCGAAGTTCTTCAAGAGATTATGGAGTATGCGCCAGAAGACATTCGGCAGCAAATGCAGGATAATCTAACGTGGATTAAAAATGCGAAACAAAATAACCTCGTGGTAGGCTCGCAGGCACGAATCTTATATGCTGATGCAGAAGGGCGTGGTAAAATAGCAAAGGCTTTTAATGATGCCATTGCAGATGGAAAGATGGGACCAGTGGTTTTAGGTAGAGATCATCATGATGTGAGTGGTACCGATTCTCCTTTTAGAGAAACCTCTAACATTTATGATGGTAGCAAATTTACTGCCGATATGGCGATACATAACGTTATTGGAGACAGTTTTAGAGGAGCTACCTGGGTGTCTATCCATAATGGAGGTGGTGTAGGTTGGGGAGAAGTGATAAATGGAGGTTTTGGCCTTCTACTTGACGGATCTCCAGAAGCAGAGTCGCGTTTAAGGACGATGTTGTTTTATGACGTAAACAATGGTATTGCCCGTAGAAGCTGGGCCAGAAACAAAGGGGCTATTTTCGCTATTAAACGAGAAATGAAGAGAACACCGCATTTAAAGGTTACAATTCCTAATTTAGTAAACGACAATATACTCAAAGACTTATTTTAATGACAACACTTTTTAAACATATAAAAGAACTCATTCAGGTACGTAAGGAACCGGTATCATTCATTTCTGGAAAAGAAATGAGTGAACTTCCTACCATAAAGGATGCTTTTCTAATTGTAGAACATGGATTGATAGCCGATTTTGGACCCATGGCAGATTGTCCGAAAGGAACGTTCTCAGAAATTGTGGATGCAACAGGGAAAATGATCTTACCGTCCTGGTGTGACTCCCATACGCATTTGGTCTTCGCTGGAAATAGGGAAGGGGAATTTGTAGATCGAATCAAGGGATTGTCATACGAAGTTATCGCATCCAGAGGTGGAGGTATTTTAAATTCAGCTAAAAAACTACAGCATATATCTGAAGAAGATTTATATCAACAAAGTAAAAAACGTATCGAAGATGTTATTCGATTAGGAACAGGAGCTCTTGAAATAAAGTCGGGATATGGATTAACTGTAGCCGCCGAATTAAAGATGCTTCGCGTTATTAAACGCTTAAAAGAAAACTACCCCATCCCCGTTAAAGCTACATTTTTAGGAGCTCATGCAGTCCCAGAAGAATACAAAGGCAATAAGGAAGGCTATCTCAGGTTATTGATTGAAGAGGCGCTTCCTAAAATTGCAGCTGATAATCTGGCGGAGTTCATCGACATCTTTTGTGAAACCAATTACTTTTCGGTGGAAGATACCGAGTTAATTTTAGAAGCTGGAAAATCATATGGATTGATTCCCAAAATACATGTCAATCAGTTTACAGCCATAGGAGGTGTGCAGACAGGAGTGAGGTATGAAGCACTTTCCGTAGATCATCTGGAGGAACTGAGAACGGAAGATCTTGAGGTATTAAAAAACACCAGTACGATGCCAGTAGCCTTACCCGGCTGCTCGTATTTTTTAGGGATTCCTTATACCCCGGCTCGAAAAATGATTGATGATGGATTACCACTGGCATTAGCAACCGATTATAACCCTGGTTCGTCACCTTCGGGAAATATGAATTTTGTTGTTTCTATGGCATGCGTTAAGATGAACATGACTCCGGAAGAAGCTATTAATGCCGCGACCATTAATGGAGCTTATGCCATGGGATTGGAACATAAAGTCGGTTCAATAACCCGAGGGAAATACGCCAATTTAATACTTACTAAAGACATTAGTTCCTACGGATTTATTCCGTATTCCTTTGGAAATCATCAAATAGATCAGGTGTATTTAAAGGGAAAGCCCTTTTTATCATAAAAATGGGGCATGTCGATTTTGGCAAACAGCATATTCGAACGTATCATTATTAGCATATATATTGTTGATAAATCATGTGATTGCACAATGCTTTCGAAATGACTTTATGTATTGATTTGTCTTTTAGATAATAAGAATATTTTACAAATTTTTTTTATCCCTTATTGTTGTTTTATACATTCTACTTAAATACTTTTAAGCCAAAATAATTAACTATGAAAAGGGAACTTATAAGTTCGGGATCTACCTTTGAACAATCCATTGGTTATTCAAGAGCCGTAGTACAGGATAATTGGGTTTTTGTATCGGGAACCACAGGATATAACTATGAAACTATGACCATTAGTGATGATGTTGTAGCGCAAACCGAACAGTGTTTCATCAACATTAAGAATACATTAAAACAGGCCGATGCAGACTTGTCCGATATTGTAAGAGTCACATATATTTTACCAAAGGCGGAAGAATTTGAATTATGCTGGCCAGTTTTACAGAAGTATCTTGGAGATATTAGGCCGGCTGCGACTATGTTTTCTGCAGCTCTTTCCGATGATGCTATGAAAATTGAGATTCAGGTAACAGCTTTGAAGTCAAAAAATACGTAGTATTACTTAATTTTTGTATTTTCGTAAGATAATCAGGTTTAAATGATGTGGTAGTTCGAGAATATGCGCTAAACAATATTAGCCATATTAAACGGCACTATGCCATGGATAGGCCTTGAAAGCCGGAAAGCCTCTCACTAAATTTGATGTAAGGATTTAGAGGTTTTTGAGATTGGTTTATGTGCTTCGGGCTTCTTGCATCTGATTATTTAAAAACCAGCAGAAATATGATCAATATAGTATTAGCAGACGACCACATTCTTGTAAGAGATGGCATAAAAGCACTTTTAGAAGACCAGACTGGAATGCGGGTTATTGATGAGGCTTCTAATGGTAGAGAAGCCCTTGAAGTTTTGGAGCGTACCGATCCGGATTTGCTAATTGTAGATATAAGAATGCCTGAATTAAATGGTATTGAGGTGGTGGCAGAGGTTAAAAAGCATTTTAAAAGTGTAAGAACCTTGGTGCTTTCTATGCATGATTCTGAGGAATATGTAATAAAAGCTATTCAAGCTGGAGCTGATGGTTATCTACTAAAAGGAGCCAGTAAAGAGGAGTTCTTAAAAGCTTTAAACAAAGTGGCTTCAGGAGGTAAATATTTTACAGGGGACGTATCTGCGATCATTATGAATAATTTTGTAAATGGTAATGCGACGACGGTGACTTCTAAAAAAGAACCTGTCGACTTACCATTTAAACTCACAAAAAGAGAAAGACAAATCCTGGGACTGGTTTTGGAATTAAAGAACAATAAAGATATTGCCGACGAGCTAGAAATTAGTAAGCGTACAGCAGAAGTACATCGCTTTAATTTAATGAAAAAACTGGAGGCTAAAAACCTTAAAGAATTAACTGAAAAGGCAAAAGAGTATCGTTTGATTTAGAGTTAGTTACGTGTATTTTTTTTGTGTTTCAGCGCTTGGTTTTAATATCGCTTATGAGAGGCGTCTCATTTCATCCATTGGAGATTAGTTTTCATATACTTTTATACCCAGTACCTTCTAAAAAAGTCAATAAAAGTGTTGTTATTCTACGATATTTTATATCTATTCTGTCTGGTTATTTAAGTGATTAGGCGTATTGCAACTTGTTTCGTTAATCAAAGCAAGGTTTAGCCTGCAAGAAGCAATTTTGTTAGGATAAGCTTACCATTTTTAAATTCGAATTGTGCTCCAGTCATAGATTCGCTTTCCGAGTGGTATGTACTGGGATATTCAAAAGCGTCGTCATTTTCCATTAAATCGGAATGTCCTATAGGGTCTGAAATGGTAATGTCGATGGTAGTTCCACTAATGGAGATTTTTTTTATGGTTTGAGAAAATCCGTTATCAACAATAATCTTATATAGGGCTCTTCCCTTATGCCAGTGTATTTGGTTTAATGCTGTGGTGTTTAGAACGTTATCCAGAACACTAATCATATGCGTATATGTTGTACTATTTAAACGCAACCTTATCATAATAAAGTCATCTATAAAACAAAACGACAAATGAGAAAATACTTTTTACTTTCTGCTTTAGGAATTTTGTTTTTAAACTGTTCTAACGATGACAATTCACAACAATCTGAACTTATTGGAAAAACTTTTGACCATCTTTTTTTTGAAACCGAACAAGAATGTATAGATGCTCAACCAGACTCAAAGTTTTTCATAAATTGTCATCAAGAGTTAAGTATAAATGACGATGAAAATGCGGATATTGTTTTGAGTGACATAATTTACTCTGTTAAATATAGTATTGAAAATGACAAATTGGTAATATATTCAAACACTACAACAATTGAATTTCAAAATGATATGACCTTTGAAATAATTAATACAAATTCTTTGAAACTTTTAAGTAATAATACTATTTGGAATGAAAGAATAGGAAATACTTTGTGGAATTAAAAAACGTATGCTAACATTGGTGGCTGTTGCACAACTTATTTTTCTGTGTAAATCATTTAATTATTTAAATAATTAAAAACTAAAACCCTTGATGTTTTACGTTTTAAAAAATAGTACTCTTGAAAAAAAAAATAAATTATGAAAATTTGTAGTTGCGCAACAGCCACACTTATTAAACGCAGCTTACGTTATGTAGGAAGCGTGGTTAGCTAAGAACCATATTCGGAACTATCAATTAAAATTGTATGTCCCCAGGACCTCATAGTTTTGTATGGTAAAACTTGTTGAATCGATTAGTTTAGCAAATTTAAGAGCCTCCTCATCCTGCATGAACGTTTTTTGAACGCGTTCTACGTCTTCCTTGCTTTTCCATAAAAAGATGTCCATGTATCCATTCTCGGTCTTAATAAAATGTCTTTTTATAAGGCCTTTACTTCTTGAGCAATAGTTTTTGTTAAAAGCATCTGAGGCCAACTTAAGTGTTTCTTCGGTAACATTTTCGGCAGTTTTGTAAGTGGTAATTTCAATAATCATAGACGTTTTGTTTTTAGAATTAAAAGATGAGTAAATAATAACTAACAGTAATGAAATTGTAAGTAAGAAAGATATTTTCATATGATAGGTTTTGAAAAAATAAAGATCAAATCTATCCGTAAATACGGATTCTAAACAATAAGATTGTTTAAGAAAAATGACTATTCATTAATTTTTTATTGGGTTATAAAAAAATGAATTTTGAATATCCGCATGCATTCATGATACTATGACTACAGGCTCTTCACTTTCTGCCCGCCCGGCAGGCGTTCTGAATGATAAAATCATTGGGTTTTCTGGTTTCTGATAAATTACGGACATTCATAAATGAATTGTGCCAGATCAAAGTGTCGTTTGAAGATATTATAAAAAAGTAAGACCGCATAAATCATATGATTATACGGCCTTACGGTTCATAGTTTGGTAGTTAATTAAGCTTATAGACTGTTTTTACATGAAAGTTAACGATGCAGTCATTTCATGTTCTAAAAATTGAGCTTATTGAACAAAAAGCTATTGGTTTTTATATCTAAACCATACATGTAAATGTAAAAAGAGAAGGGGTGAGTAATGTTTTTTTATACACGAAAATTTTAAGGTTAATGTTTTTTTATTCTTTCAAGAATTATGCCATGTATTTATTGTGCTTTATAAAATATACTTTATTAGGATATTACGCTAAAACCTTTATGAAAATTGAATTCGAAATGCTCTGGATATATCATGGTTAATTCATGGTTCAGGAGGGTATTAATTATAAAAGAATTTCGATCAAAATCGAGAGTTTTTTACTAAATCCTCAAAATCAACAATACTTAATTATTAATCTGATATTTATTTTTTATTACGTATTTTTTACATGATAAATTAAGTAAAAATACTTAGTTTTGTATAATTAAAAATACGTAGTTATGGTGAATATGCAAGCTGAAAAAGCAACAAAATTAGCACTTTTAAACTTTAAAGATGTATCAATACGCACATTTTGGATTACTTCCATATCATTCTTTATGTGCTTTTTCTCTTGGTTTGGTATCGTGCCATTTATGCCCGATGTGGTAAAGGATTTAGGCTTAACCCCGGATCAAAAATGGAACTCGATTATTTTAGCAGTTTCAGGAACTGTATTTGCGCGTTTACTTATAGGTAAATTATGTGATAAGTTTGGTCCAAGAATATGTTATACATTTTTATTAACCTTAGGAGCCATTCCGGTAATTTTACTGGGACTGGTGCAAACGCCGCTTCAGTTTTTAATATGTCGTTTGTTTATCGGTTTTATTGGAGCATCGTTTGTGATCACCCAGGTGCATACATCTTTAATGTTTGCATCAAACATCGTTGGTACTGCTAATGCGACTTCTGCAGGTTGGGGAAATCTTGGAGGTGGAGCCAATCGTTTAGGGATGCCGCTTATTGCAGCAGCGGTAGTGAGTTTTGGTGTCGCCGAGGCCAATGCATGGAGATACTCCATGATTGTAGCTGGAATTATATGCTTCTTAATGGGAATTGTGTACTACTTTTTCACACAAGATACACCAAAAGGAAATTTAAAAGATTTAAGAGCTTCGGGAGTTGAAATTGAAAAGAAAAAGGATGAAGTAGGTTTTCTTGCAGTATTAAAGGATTATAGAATTTGGATATTATTTTTAATATATGCAGCCAGTTTTGGTATTGAGCTTACCGTCTATGGAACTATGGACGATTATTTACAAAATACTTTTCAGTTAGAACGTTTAACGGCTGGTAATATCGTATTGTCGTTTGCGCTTATGAATATATTTGCCAGGACATTGGGAGGCTTCTTTGGAGATAAATTTGGTAAGTTGAAAGGTTTAAGAGGACGTGTGCTATTTCTATCGTTCATACTAACCGTACAAGGCATTATGTTGGTTACGTTTTCGTTAACCACAAGTATCGTTATAGGATTTGTATTCTTAATCCTGTTTAGTTTAAGTGTTCAAATGGCAGAAGGAGCTACGTTTTCTGTAGTTCCTTTTATTAATAAAAAAGCCATTGGATCGGTATCAGGTATTGTAGGAGCAGGAGGTAACGTCGGTGCATTTTTAGCAGCATTTTTGCTTAAGTCGAAATCGGCTTTGGCAGAAAAAACAGCCATTGCAGCGAATCAAGGACTAGGAGAGGAAGCGATTAAAGCTGCGCAATCTGCAGCGTCTTCAGCAGCAGTTTCAAATGGATATTTGATAATAGGTCTCATTGTTGTAGTAACCGGTTTTGTGGCATTAGCTATTAAGTTTTCCAAAGCAGACGAAGAAGAAAATGCTATAACTGTTACAACCAAAGATCCGCAAATAAAAGAATTGGAGCCTGTAAAGGTAAAGAGTTAAAAATTTCCTCGAAGAATTGCTTTCGAGGTTTTCTTTGTGACTGTTATTCCTGCCAATATAATACTGGCCTGTTTCTTCAGTAGTGCAGGAATAACAAATCAAAGGTTAAAGAAATTAAATTCTATTTTTAAAACACCAATTTTTATCAATTTAATGATTTAAAGAAGGTATTTTGAGGTATTGCGAATAATTAGTAGTAAGCCTTGATTTGAATAGAAATATTGTTTTAATTAGTGTAAAACACGGTTATTAATGATTAAAAATGAGGTAAAAACGACATGCTCGTATTGTGGTGTTGGTTGCGGAATTGTAGTTAAGAAAGACACCAATAATAAAGTTTTTGTAGAAGGAGACAAAGACCATCCGGTAAATAAAGGAATGTTATGTTCTAAGGGAATGAATTTACACTATGTTGTAAACGATATGTCCGATAGAATTTTATATCCAGAAATGAGATGGAGCAGATCGCATCCGCGTGAACGTGTAAGTTGGGATGATGCCTTAGACAGAGCAAGCAGCGTTTTTAAATCAATCATTAAAAAACATGGCCCCGATAGTGTGGGGTTTTATGTTTCGGGACAGAGTCTTACCGAAGAATATTATATAGCTAATAAGCTTACAAAAGGGTTTCTGGGAACCAATAATATAGACACCAATTCACGATTATGTATGAGTTCTGCAGTGGTTGGTTACAAAAAAACTTTTGGAGAAGATAGTGTTCCTATTTCTTATGAAGATATAGAATTGGCAGATTGCTTCCTCATTACAGGAGCCAATCCGGCGTGGTGTCACCCGATTCTTTTTAGACGCATTGAAAAACGCAAAGAGGAGAATCCAAATGTTAAGATTATTGTGATAGACCCGCGTAAGACCGATTCGGCCAATTTTGCCGATCTACACTTACAACTTACTCCTGGGACAGACATTATTCTTTACAATGCGATAGGAAGACGTTTGTTTGAACGCGGATTAATTGATAAAGATTTTATTAAGAACCATACGGAAGGTTTTAAAGATTATAAAGAACTTTTATTTAAAACGTCGCTTAAAAAGGCATCCAATCTGTGTGGGGTGCCAGAAAAAGATATTAAGAAGGCGGCCGATATTATTGGAACCTCAAAAGGGTTTATCAGTATGTGGGCCATGGGGTTAAACCAAAGTGTGGTTGGGGTTAATAAAAATGTAGCCCTGTTAAATTTATCGTTAATAACTGGTCAGGTAGGAAAACCAGGATCGGGCCCATTCTCACTAACGGGTCAACCCAATGCTATGGGGGGACGAGAAGTTGGAGGAATGGCTAATTTATTGGCGGTACATAAAGATTTAATGAATGAGGAACACAGACGTGAAGTGGCGCAGTTCTGGGGTGTAGAAAAAATAAATCCTAAACCTGGATTTACGGCAACCGAGATGTTTGATGCCCTGGAAAGTGGTGAGATGAAAGCTGTTTGGATCGTTTGCACCAATCCGTTGGTGAGCATGCCAAACACATACCAGATTGAACGCGCCATGAAACAGGCTAAATTTGTTGTAGTTCAGGATATCTCCTTTAAATCAGATACGGTAGATCACGCAGATTTAGTGCTTCCGGCAGCTGGTTGGTTGGAGAAGGAGGGAACGATGACTAATTCAGAGCGCCGTATTTCGTATTTACCAAAAGAATTGGACCCACCGGGAGAAGCAAGACCTGATGTTGAGATATTTTGCGATTTTGCTCAAAGAATGGGATTCCGGGGGTTCAACTATAATAGTGCCGAAGAGATATACAGTGAGTATAGTTCTATGACTAAAGGAACAAACATTGATGTATCGTTTTTAAATTACGACCGTTTAAAAAGCGAAGGAACGTTTCAATGGCCGGTTCCAGAGTACAGGCACCAAGGTACACCAAGGCTTTTTGAGGATAAACAGTTCTATACACCATCAAAGAAGGCCATTTTTAATATTCCAACGGCGATAGAGAATACATCTTTTAAGACTTCAGAGGAGTATCCGTTAATATTAACTACCGGACGTATTCGCGATCAATGGCATACCATGACCAAGACTGGTAAAGTTTCCAGGTTAAAGACGCATTACCCAACACCGGTTTTAGAAATCAATCCTGTTGATGCCTATCTCAATAAAATAAAGGAAGGTGATATTACAGAGATAGCAAGTAAAAATGGAACCGTAAGAGTACGTGCCAAAGTCACCGAAACCATCAAGAAAGGTGTGGTGTTTTTACCTATGCACTGGGGAAAACAGTTGCAAAACGATTTAAACAGAGCGAATAACTTAACCAATACACATGTTGACCCGGTTTCTAAAGAGCCAGATTTTAAGTTTACCTCTGTTTCTGTTAAAAAATATGAGAAACCAAGAGAAAAAATAATCATTGCGGGGGCCGGTGCAGCAGCATTTAGGTTTATCCAAAATTATAGAGAACATAATGAAAAAGACGAGATTCATGTGTTTTCAAAAGAATCCAACCTATTTTATAATAGAGTTTTATTACCAGAATATGTCACAGAGGAATTAACATGGGAGCAGCTTTTAAAGATTAAAAATGTTGAGTTAAATAAACTTGATGTCAATCTGCACCCTGGGATTTTAATTTCTAATATCGATAAAGAAAAAAAGGAAGTTACAGATAGTAATGGTGAGTTACATAGTTATGATAAATTAATTCTGGCTACAGGTAGTCGCGCATTTATACCAAGAGATGCGCAAATCGATTTACCTGGACGATTTACCATGCGAAATAAAACAGATGCCGATGAGTTTAAGGCTTATCTAGATGCTACTAATTTACCTCCGGAAGAGCAACATGTGGTGATTGTTGGAGGTGGGTTACTAGGACTGGAGTTGGCAGCTGCTATGAAGCATAAAGATGCTAAGATTACTATTGTACAAAGAGCCTCTCGCCTTATGGAGCGCCAATTAGACAAGGTGTCCAGTAAACTATTAGCCTTAGATGTACAAGAACGTGGTATTCAGATTTATTTCGATAATGAAGTTAGTACCGTATTTGATGATGATGAGACCAACGAATTAAATATCACCCTAAAGAGTGGTAAGCTCATCACAGCACATGCTATTGTTTACGCTATAGGAACCATACCAAATGTTGAAATAGCAAGAAATAATGGTATTGTATGCGGGCGTGGGGTGCAGGTGAACCAGCATTTACAATCATCGGATCCCGATATATTCGCAATAGGGGAAATTGCAGAGTATAACAACCAATTGTTCGGAATCACTTCGGCGGCAGAAGAACAGGCTACTATTTTGGCCAAGTTTATTGCTGGGGATGTTAGCTGTGCCTACAATGGATCGGTATTAATGAACATTTTAAAGTTTAATGATTTAAGTCTTTGTAGTATTGGAGATATTATTGCTCCCGATGGTGATGACAGCTATGAAGAAATCATTTTTACAGATATTAAAAAACGCTACTATAAAAAATGTGTGGTTAAAGACGATTTATTGGTAGGAGCTGTTTTAATGGGAGATAAGAGCGAATTTGCCGAGTTTAAAACCATGATTGGCAGCAAAATTGAAATGGGAGATAAACGCGATAAACTACTTCGTGGAACGTCTAACGATGTCCCTGTTTTAGGAAGACTCGTTTGTTCATGCAGTCAGGTAGGTGTTGGAAATATAGAAGAAGCCATAGCGAAGGGGTGTACAGATTTCACCAAACTATGTAACCAAACTGGTGCTGGTTTAGGTTGTGGAAGTTGTAAAACGGAAGTTCGAGAAATACTTAACGAATCTAAAGTGCTAGCATAATGAAGCAGGAGGAACGATACAGATTACGAATAAACGGAGGTGTCTTATCACCCGGAGAACTAAAATATATTTGTGAAGCCGCAGAAGGGCTTGGTTTAGATGCGATTTCTTTTGGTTCCAGACAAGATATTATATTTCCAGAAGAGATAGACGAGAGTAAATTTGATCAGTTTGATAAAATTCAGTTTTTTAAACCTAAACGTGATGGTGTAGAAAATGTATCGTCATCTTATGTATCTGCCGAAATACTACCTAGTACATCCTGGCTTACCAGTGATAGGTATTTGTATGTTTTAGAACAGTTTAAGCATACGTTGAGTTTGCGCGTTAATGTTATCGACCCGAAACAGCGATTAGTGCCTTTATTTACAGGAAATGTAAACTTTATAGCCTCAGAGCACGATGACTATTGGTACTTATATGTAAGACTTCCGGGTTGGGAGAAAACTCAAATGTATCCTGCGCTCATTTATAGCTGGGATATGGATAAAGTAGAGCGTGCCATTGAAAATGTGCTAAAGGAAGAACCAGAAACCATTGAAACACTTTTCGAATTGGTTAGCGATTCTGCAGATACCAATAACAGAACCGTAGATAAACCTTTGGAAGTTCCATTTTATCCGTTTCCATATTATGAAGGTATGAATCGTATAGGGCCAGATAGGTATTGGTTAGGGTTATATTGGAGAAACAATCGATACGATTTAGCATTTTTAAAGGCGATGTGCGATTTGTGTTTTGAAAATAAAATTGGTAAAATTTCTATTACCCCTTGGAAATCGTTTATTGTTAAGGGGATTCCGTTAAAACATAAACTGCAATGGGAGAAGCTTTTAGGGAAGTTTGGTATTAATGTGCGTCACTCTATGTTGGAAATGAACTGGCATGTACCTGTGAATGACCTTGATGCCCTAAGCTTGAAGAAATACCTGGTTACCAATTTCGATCAGAATGATATTAGTACCTATGGATTAACCTTTGGAATTACAAGTTACGAAAGCGATACGTATAACTTCACCTCGATAGTGGTAGAAAAAAATAAACAACCCGAAGCCATTGGAGATTTTAAAATTAGAGATACGTATAATCTTTTATATGCCAAAAACTTTGATCCCAATACCAGGGAATATCTCATGCACGTTCAGGATGTAGATAAAGTAGAGTTGCCAGGGTTATTAATGGAGCTTAGTCAGCTGTATTTTGAACAATTAGGCACCGAAAGAGAAGAAGAGAAAGGCGTAGAATTGGTAACAGAAAAGATAGAGGAAGAGGTTTACCAATGTAAACATTGTTTAACGATCTATGATGAAACTTATGGGGATTTAACTCAAAATATCCCTGCAAATACATCGTTCGACGACCTTCCAGATACTTACGAGTGTTCACTATGTGAAGCTCCAAAGAGCCATTTTGAGAAACAGGTGTTGGTTAAATAAGTTGTTTTCCTTCCCAATATATATGTTGGTCTAGGTAGAGCACAGAACTTTAGTTGCTAAAATTAACCAAGGGCTCTACGTATTTTCAACATAACTGCAATCATGATTCACCAAATGGTGATCGTTCAATTATGTGTACTAAGTAGCGGTCCTGGCAGATGAAAAAAAGGGATAGTTCTTTGTTAAGAAATTAAACGCTATATGTTCAAGATCTGGGTTTGTCAATTCCCCGGTCATACATAACAATACTTCCGGCTACAGATACATTCAAGCTCAATTGCGATTTAAACTTCACAAGAAAATGACTGTTTTCAATGGCTTGATTTGACAATCCGTGATCTTCGGCTCCCAATAAATAAACACAACGTCTAGGATGATGAAAAGTCTCTAAATCTTCGGCATTATCGGTTAGTTCAACCCCAACAATTCTGGCTCCTTTAGGAAGGTTTTTGAAAAAGTCGTCAAAGCTTTCATAGTGGAAATAAGGCATAGATTTTACGGCATTATGGGTGTCGCAGGCTTGTTTTGCATACCGGTTTCCAATGGTAAAAATAAAACTAGCGCCTAGATTTTGTGCCGATCGCCAAAGTACACCAAGGTTTTCAGGTGTTTTTCCGTTCTGTATCCCTATTCCGAAGAATTCATTTTCAAAGTTATCTACCATAAGTTCAAAAATAAGTATTCTATAGGATCTATTAGACATCACAACTTTAAAATCCCATGATAAGGAGATTAAAAAATAATGGGTGTGAAGTTATATGAAATTCATGGTTACTACCGATTTTATAGAGAGGTTATGATAAGGAGAGGTGCTTCTTTTTACGATCGAAATCGTTTGAAATACCATTCGTCGACACTTAATTGCCATCCACCGACAGTAAATTTGAGTCAAACGAAATCAAAGCTTTAACCTTTTTCTTTGTTTTACCTTACCCTCGTAAACCCCTACAAGATACAGATGAAAAATTTAAATATTCTTTTAATAGAAGACGACATGATCGAAGTTATGAAGTTAAACCGTGTGGTTGCTTCATTAGAATTACCTCATAAGATCACCGAGGCCAACAATGGAGAGGAAGCTCTTAAAGTTTTGGAGCAAAAGGACAGATTGCCGGATATTATCTTATTAGATCTTAACATGCCAAAAATTAATGGGATCGAATTTTTATCCATTTTGAAAAATGATGAACGGATGAAATATATTCCAACCATCGTATTAACAACTTCAAGTAATCAAAAGGATCTATTAGAGTGCTACAGAATAGGTATTGCAGGCTACGTCTTAAAGCCATTAAAATACGAAGACTACACATCAAAGTTAGAAAGACTGCTTTGTTATTGGAGCATTAATGAATTAATAAAAGTATAGGGAGTTCTCCATTTAAAATTTTTATCGTCCTGTATATCTTAGAGGGTATGGAAATGTCCTTTGAGATGAACCGGATAGGTTAGTATTACATAAATATAAAACAGATGAAAGGTATCGTTTTTACAGAGTTTTTAGACTTAGTTGAAGATAAGTTTGGTTTAGAAATGGTTGATGAAATCATAGAAAAATCAAATTTAGAATCTGGAGGTGTGTATACGGCTGTTGGAACTTACGCATTTTCTGAAATGTTACAACTGTTGCGACATTTAAGTAAGAATACAAATATTTCTATTGATAATTTACTTCTCGTGTATGCCGAGCATTTTTTTGATGTTTTAAAAAGGAATTATGGCGATCTGTTATCTAGATATACCAACCCTATAGAGATGTTGTCGTCTATTGAAAATCATATCCATGTAGAAGTTAAAAAGATTTACCCCGAAGCCGAATTACCAACCTTTGAAGTTTTGGAAAAAACAGAAGATTCTCTTGTTATGGTTTACAAATCAAGTAGAGCCATGCATCATTTTGGGTTGGGGTTAATGAATAAAACATTCGAGTACTTTAAGGCTAAAGCTACTATAGAACTCGAAAAAATAAAAGAAGACGGTACAGAAGTTAAGTTTATGATTAATAAAAACTAATGATAAAGAGTCAGGTTGACATAATGGAACGTGCACTTGCTCGCGAAAGAGCAGCAAGAAAAGAGGCCGAAAGAATTCTGGAGAATAAATCTTTGCAGCTCTACAATACATCTCATGAATTAAAAGTATCAAACCAAAAATTAGAAGAGCTTTTAGAAGAGAGAACATCTCAACTTCAAGGTGTTTTCGAAAATATTTACGATGCATACGTTATTATAGATTTAAATGGTAATGCATTAAAAATGAATAATGCCGCAACAGAGCTTTTTGGTTACGATATTAACAAGGAAACTCTCAATGTTATGAACCTATTACATAAAGAAGATGTTAAGTATGCATTTGATTCTTTTCAGCAACTCACAGAACAAGGCTTTTTTACCGATTTTACAACTAGGATTGTAACCAGAAACAAAGGTGTTAGATGGGTTCATATTAATGCCAGTATCATTTTTAATAGACGAAAAATGCCTATTGGAGCTCAGGGAGTCGTTAGAGATATTACCGATGCCAAGTATACGGCAGAACTCATGGAGCAACAAAAGAAAGAGTTAGATGTTATTGTAGAAAACTCATCTTTAGGTATTATTTTAATTCGAGATAAAAAAATTGTAAGAACCAATGAGGCCATTAAAAAACTATTGGGGTATTCTGAAAAAGAGCTGATAAAACTAACCATTGAAGATATTTCTTTTAAAGAAGAAATGGAGGAGTCTAAGAAATTCCTTATGAAGATAGAGGCTGGAAAAATAGATGAATACACTGTTACTAAACGTTATAAAAAGAAGAGTGGCTCGGTGGTCTGGGCAAGAACTAATGTAAGTGCTGTAAGGAATGGACAAGGAAAAGTAATGTTCTTGGTCGCTCATATTGAGGATATCACTGCCGAAAGAAAGAGTTCATTAATTATTGAAATGATTAATGATGTAGCAAAATCCATTCTGGGTAAGATGGATATTTATGAAATTGCATGGGAGATTGCCGATAATATTGCAGACTATTTAAATACAGATAATTGCACGATATATCTGGTAGATCAGGAACAAAAAACCTTGGAACAAATAGCAACATATAGTGAAAAGGTAGATATTAAAAAAGCGACATTTACAATAGGAGTGGGCGTAGCAGGAACTGTGGCAAAAACAGGAAAAGCAGAAATTATTAAAAATACAGAATTAGAAGAGCGCTATGTGGCTAGAGGGGCAAATTTGTTATCAAAAATTGCGGTTCCAATAATTAGTGATGGAGAAGTTATAGGAGTTATCGATTCTGAACACAGAAAGAGAAATTATTACACCAAAGAACATCAAAGTACACTTGAAAGTGTTGCCGGTTTAGTGGCTATGCAGTTTAAAAGTGCTATTAATTTAAGAGAGCGCCAATTGGCAGAATCCAAAAATAAGGAGCTTTTAGATGAATTGGGTAAAAGTAATGAAGAACTACAGGAATATGCCCATATAGTGTCGCACGATTTAAAATCTCCATTACGCAGTATTAATACATTGGTTACCTGGATTAAAGAGGATACCAAAGGACAGTTGGATGAAACCAGTGTACAAAATTTTGGATTAATAGAATCTACCTTAGAGAAAATGGAGATGCTTATATCTGATGTTTTGATGTATTCAAGTGTTGGGACAAAAGATGAAGAAGGGCAAATGACAGATGTTAATGCTTTGTTAGAAGACTTAAAACAAATTTTGTACGTGCCAGAACATATTAGTATAGAGATTCTAAAACCAATGCCCACTGTTCCGGGGGATAAGGTGAAACTTCAGCAGTTGTTTCAAAACTTAATAAGTAATGCTGTGAAGTTTAACGATAAGAAAAATGGACGTATTGAAATTGGTTTCCATGAAGAACAATCGTTCTATCAATTTATGGTAAAGGATAACGGTATTGGTATTAAAAAAGAATATCATGATAAAATCTTCAAGATATTTCAATCCCTTAATGTTAGCAAAGATTCTACAGGAGTAGGGCTGTCTATAGTTAAAAAAATTGTTGACTTATATGGTGGAAATGTCTGGGTAGAAAGCACATTTGGGAAGGGGACCACGTTCTATTTTACATTATCCAAAGGGTGACTTCCGTGAAACAGCCATGTGAATTGGTATGAGCTTTACCAGAGACTCAAATACTATAGTTAAATCTTTTTTTTTCTTACAAAAGCATCTTATTTTGTAAGATTTTTTCATTTGTAAACACCATGTTTCTGTAAGGATTTATCATATAATGCTGCTATTTCTTATCTAAAACGTGAATATTTAGTGTGACGAGCTTAATTATCAATTCCTAATATATTTTGTTTTAAATAATAGGATTCAATGTAATGTATTGCTATGTATTGTGTTATGTGCTAATTGTTTTTATTGGTTGATGATATAGAAATTAGTTAATAAAAAATCAGAAATTTTTTCCTACATAATTTGAAAATATTAAAAAAAATATTACATTCGTTAAAACGTTCAAAAAACGTGATGAAATGCACATGTGTTTTGAATAAAGTAAAATTGCATCTAAATAAGTTCAATTTTTAAAAAAAAAGACATATGAAAATTACTCAACTAAAAAAGCACAAAGATCAAGAGTGGACATATCTGGGAGAGAAGCAGGATTTAACCAACCCGCTGGTTCTTGTATTTGGAAACCGGTTTATGCTGGAGTCACCATCAATTTGTGAGGAAATAAAAGATTTATTTCCCGATGGACATCTGGTGTTTGGCTCTACAAGTGGTGATATTACGGGGGAGTCTGTAGACGATGATAGTGTAACGATTACCGCAGTCGAGTTTGAAAAGAGTAAATTCCAGATAAAAACCAGTAATGTTTTAACATCAGATTTAGATAGTTATAAAACCGGTAAAGAACTTATAGAACAATTTCCATTAGAAGGACTAAAGTTTGTCTTTGTAGTATCGGAAGGCAGTTTAATTAATGGTAGTGAGTTGGCAAAAGGAATGAGTTCTGCTACAACCGAGAACCTTCTAATTACAGGAGGGTTATGTGGTGACGCAGCGCGTTTTGAGAAAACGGTGGCGTCGTATAACGAAAACCCGAGGACTGGTGAGATTGTAGCGATTGGCTTTTATGGAGATACCATTGAGGCGACGTTCTCCATTCATGGCGGGTGGACGCCTTTTGGGCCAGAACGTGTGGTTACCAAATCTGAATCCAATGTGTTATATGAACTTGATAACCAGCCAGCGTTAGATTTGTATAAGAAATATTTAGGAGAGAAATCTAAAGATCTTCCGGCAGCGGCATTATTATATCCCTTGAACGTACAATCGACAGATGGCGAGGAATCTATTGTCCGAACCATTTTAAATATCAATGAAGAGGAAAATGCTATGATTTTGGCTGGAGATATAGAAGAGAATGACAAAGTACAGCTCATGATGACCAATATAGATAATATTGCAAATGCATCAGAACGGGCAGCAAAACAAGCTCTAGAACTAAGAAAGACCAAACCAGAGCTAGCTATATTAGTGAGTTGTATTGGTAGGAAACTGGTTCTAGATCAACGTGTAGAAGAGGAAGTAGAAGAGGTTATAGAAGTTATTGGTGAAGACACAGCAGTTTGTGGTTTTTATTCTTATGGAGAAATAGCTCCTTTTCATGGATATATCTCATGCCAGCTACATAACCAAACCATGGCCATAACCTTAATTAGTGAATAATGAACTCATTGCTTAAACGACAAATTCGAAAATATCTGGACGAAGCCCCATCGGAAAATGTAGAATTGAATGGCTTTGTCGATGCGATAAACAGATCTTATAACAATTTTGATGAGCAGTTTTCGATGCTTCAACGTTCTATGTCTATTAGTTCCGAAGAATTGTATAATGTTAATAGAAGGCTACAAAAAGAATCGGAAGCCCAACAAAATGTTATTAATAAACTCATAGCGGTTATTGACACCCTTAAGTTTTATGAGTTGGAGAATGGACAGGCCGATATTTTGGAACTTGATGGTTTAAAACTCGTAGAGTTTATTGACAATCAAACTAAAGAAATTGTTGAGATGAATAAGCAAAGAGAAAAGCTTATGGAAGAGTTGGAATATCAAAATCAGGAACTTAGTGAATATGCTCATATGGTATCTCACGATTTGAAATCTCCACTCCGAAGTATTGATACGCTTACGTCTTGGTTAAAAGGGGATTATGAAGATCAACTGGATGAAAATGGAAAAGAAAACTTAAGATTAATACGAACCAATGTTGGAAAAATGGATGCCCTAATTACGGGTATTTTAGAATACTCAACCATTGGAAAGACACAAATTGAGTTTTATGATGTGAACCTCAACGTTATATTAAAAGATATTTTAAGCATTATATCCAAACCCGATAATTTTACTATAAAAGTAGATAAACTACCTGTTGTACAAGGGGATAAATATAGGTTACAGCAGCTATTTCAGAACTTGATTGATAATGCGATCAAGTACAATGATAAAGAATATGGAGAAGTACATATTGGGGTAGAAGACCAGAAAGACTATTGGCAGTTTAGCGTAAAAGACAATGGCAAAGGCGTAGACAAAACGTACCATAAAAAAATCTTTGAGACGTTCGAAAAACTTGAAAATACTGCCGATTCAACAGGAATAGGATTATCCATAGTGAAAAAAATAGTTGATTTGTTTAAGGGGAAAGTTTGGATTGAGTCTGAAGTGGGGAAAGGAACCACATTTTATTTTACATTTAAAAAGTAACTATGGAACAACCTAACTTGTCATATATCGAAAGCATGTCTGGAGGAAACGAAGCCTTTGAAAAAAAAATAATAGGCATTATTAAGGTTGAATTTCCTGAAGAAAAACATGTCTATTTCGAGAATATCGGAGCGAATAACTTCAAGGCAGCCGCAGAGAATGTGCACAAGTTAAAACATAAGATTAGTATTTTAGGATTAGAGAGGAGTTATGCACTTGCAGATGATTTTGAAACCAATTTGAAAAATGAGAGTACTACTGGAAAAGATGAGTTTGATGCCATCTTACATCTGATGACAGATTTTTTAGAGACAATATAACCACCTATGAATTGTATAATTATTGATGACGAAACTACCGCAAGAGCAATTATCATTCAGTTATGCTCAAATATTCCACGGGTAACTGTTCTTGAAGAGTTTTCCAATGCAATTCAAGCTATTAAATACTTAAATCAGAATGATGTTGACCTCATTCTTCTGGATATACACATGCCAGACTTTACCGGGTTTGATTTTATACAAACTCTTAAAAACCCACCAAAGGTTGTTTTAATGACTTCCGATGCGAATTTGGCACTCGAAGCCTTTGAGTACGACTGTATTGTAGATTATTTGGTAAAACCCATAACACTTCCACGCTTAGAAAAAGCCTTCCATAAAGCCGATCTTACCAGAATAAAGCGCGTGGAAAATGGAGTTTCAGTAAAAAAGAACACCTTATCCACAGGAAACGATCTGTACATCAATATAGATAGACGACTTATAAAGATTGATATTCCCAGTATATATTTGGTCGAAGCCAAAGGAGATTACATTCATGTAAAAACCGAAGACCAAAATTATACAGTACATTCTACACTAAAAAAGATTGAAGGGAAATTACCAGATTCATTATTTCTTAAAGTACATCGTTCCTACATTATCAATGTAAATAAAATTATAGATATAGAGGATAATAGCGTGCTTATTAAAAAAGATGTTATCCCTGTAAGTCGTTCGAACAGGCCCGAACTCATGAAGCGACTAAACTTATTGTAAATAGTTTCTATACAAGAATAATTCCGACCACTCTAAATTTAGTGATACCATCTTATTTTAAAGCTTAGATACATATGCTATACAACCTATATTAATTAAGTTAACAGTTAGATTTGGATGATTATGAGGTGACACGAGAACGAGATAAAGTTACTGTTTATCGATGGTTTAAGCGATTCTTGGTGTTTTTAGAAATGCATAAATATGTAGTTGAACATCTATATGTTTCCATTTAACTATACTTGATTTACATCAAACGAAAATAAAAAATCTGTGAGCTCATTAGAAGTAGATTTGTAGTAGAAAACCATTGAATTATGAAGAAACTACCACTACTAATAAGCATGATGATTACAGGTGTAATTGGTGACTACTCTAGCTATAAACCTTTTGAAATATCAATTAGCAGTTTAGCCTTTAGCCATACATCACTTTTAGACCTGGAAGATGCGGTAATAGAGAAGCTCACACTTCAAAATTATCCAAATCCATTTACTACAAGTACCACTATTAAGCTTATAAAGGCTTCCGTATTTGTTAATATTAAAGTTGTTGATATGGTTGGAAGAATCGTTGGTACTCAACGGCTAGAACCAATAAACAAACAGGTCGTTTATAATGCCATGAATTTATCAAAAGGCATTTATAAGTACGTAATAAAAAATGACTTTAATGAAAACTATTCCGGTGCCTTTGTTATCGAATAACTATACCAAAAGATGCAACCATTTGGTGATATAGAACGAACTTTACAGCGTTTCATCGATTAAAAATGTATTTTCGTCGACACTTTTTTTGAATTCACCGAAAAATATGAAGGAAAAATCCTTAATAATATAGATTTGTAATATAAATCAACTATCATGAAAAAAAACCTACTCTTACTATTTCTTTTTGTAATACGTATGGGAGCTCAAGAGCCCTTTAACTGTGATTACAATGCGTATTTATTTCAATACAACGATGTGTATGCCATAGATTTGGCATCTGGAAGCTCCTATGTTGTTGCTACAGATATTACTCCGGGGAATATTAACGGAGCGGGCTACAATCCAACAGATGGATATATTTGGGGCTCATTAAGCACGCCTTCTAAAACCATTGTTAGAATTGGTAAAGACTTTTCTACAACGACTTTTTATATAGATGAATTTTCATCATCCGGCCGCTACATAGGAGATGTAAGTGTCAATGGGGTATATTATCTAAAGGGAGGAGGAACAACGTATTATACGGTGGACGTCGACCCGGCTTCTCCAAATTATGGAACGCATATAGCCACCGGAACACTATCTCAAAGTTTAAGTATTCACGACTGGGCTTTTAATGCTGTTGATGGGAAACTTTATACTGTAGAAAAAAATTCGAACAAATTATATCGTATAGATCCCGACGCCGGAACTATCCTTGATTTGGGTGAAGTTCCTATTTTATCAGGTTTAAATTATACGTATGGTGCTGTTTATTTTGATGCTTCAGGACGTTTTTATGTGTCTGCTAATCAAACTGGAACTATTTATGTCATTCAGAACGTTCAAGATCTAACAGGGTCGAACGGCATGGATTCTAACCTATTTGCTTTTGGACCATCTAGTTCTTCAAATGATGGAGCACGTTGTCCTACAGCTCCAGTACCTCAAGAAGATTGTATTAATGGAGTTGATGATGATGGAGATGGCCTTGTAGATTGTGATGACCCATCATGTTCTGGTCAAGGGGTATGTCCTGTTATAGAACCACCAACTTCTGGTGGAGATGGAGGAGGTTTAGAAAGTAATAACCGACTTTCCGAACTTATAAATAAACGAAACTTTAATAGAGCCAAGCGCAATCATAAGTTTGACAAATCTTCAGCAAAGCGTGTTTTAAAACTAGCTAAATATGGTAAAAAAACAAGTAAAGGAACGCAGCAGTTATCGGATTTTATCCCATTAACAACTATAAATGAAGATTTGGCGGTAGAATCAACACCTTCAGACCTATTAAACATTACCAATGCCACAGATATCTATTCTGTAGATTACATGAGAGATAATAAAAGTGTCGCAACAGTTCTTGTTCTTAAAACAGAGAATGGTGTTTACGAGCATACTAAATACATATGTGATAGATTATTAGGAGCCGAATTACTTTCTGTATCAACGATTCAAATAAGAGATCACAGTTTTATAAGAGCGTTAATTAAAAATACACAAGGTGGCTTGGAGTTCGCTTTAAGTTTATCGGCTAAACCCGTAAATAATAATGCCAATTTTGATATAGAAAGTCATTGGAATTTAGACGGCTATGAAGCTAATGTACCATACTATAATTTCCAAATATGGTCTAACTCTTTAGATGATTTGTTAAGACTCGGAGAGGAAGTGGTGCGTCTGTTAGAGGTACAAAAATCTATTAATACTTATAATAGCTCATCTCCACCAACGGTATTCGTTAAGAAAGGAACATATAACAAAGGTAAATTAGATTTACAAATTATAAATACCAATAGGAGTGAGGCCGTTAATTTTAACGCAGGTGTAAGAACGACTGAAACATACAATACCGAAAATATAACGTCTACTTTAGAATTGGACGGAAGTTACATCACAAATGTAGAGCTTGATGCAGGAAACCTATTCGATATAGGATTTAGAATTGGAGATGGAGTACAGGTACCTGATGATTTATTTATTTCTGATGGAGCTTGGGGATACGATGACACGGCAGAAAGTACTCAGGTAACCACCTACAACGTGGAGCCCAATAAAGAGAACTTTGAAGAGGGAGAATATCCCATAGAACGTAATATTGAGCTTTCGGGGAGTACTGGAGAATACGTTTCTGTGTACCGTGCTTTAACACCGAGATATCATCCCATAGATTTAACAACATATAAGAGTTTGCAATTTAAGGCGAAAGGAACGGGAACTTTAAGTGTAAGCTTGATTAAGGATAGTATCAATAATTGGGGAGAGCACTATAAAAAGACTATTGTATTAACCGATGTTTTAGAAGATTACAGTATTCCTTTTACCGAATTTACATCTACAATCGGTGAAGCATTTAATGCTAATGATATCACAACTGTGGTCTTTACCATGCATTCTGAAACCGGAGGTGTAGAAACCAAAGACATGTCTGTACAGCAATTACGTTTCTCTGAAAGTAGCGAAAGTGCACTGGTGGCTTTGGGAGATAAGACCTATGCCTCACCTAATCCAATGGGATATGAAACATTATTACACTTTAGAAGTAAGATCGCAGAACCTGTTAAGCTATATGTTTATAACCAAATAGGAGGACTGGCCAAGAAGATGACGTATGAAGCTGTTGAAGGTAAAAACGAAATAAAACTGGACAGAATAGGGTTGAACCTTGGACTGTATTTCTGTCAGATAAAGAGTAACACCAAAACTTACGATACAATAAAATTACTCATTGAGTGATAATTATAACCTTAATCAATTGCAGGAGGCAAAGCGTTATGTTTTGCCTCTTTTTGTTTTTGGTTGTATATTTAGTATAGCGACCAAGAATAAATGATTTTTTATAATTTAATACCCCATTTTATAACCAATGAAACTGGAAAGCGCCTTATTAACAAATTTTATCTTAAGCACGGTTCCCATTTCTTCTATAGAAGCACGTGAAATTACCAATAGTTTTCAGCCCATGAAACTTAAAAAGGGAGATTTTCTATTACGAGAAACACATATAAGTGATGATTATATCTATTTAGAAAAGGGGCTTATGCGTACCTTTGTTCACGATTTAGACGGGAACGAAATAACAACCGATTTTTTTCTGGAAAATAGTATGGTATTCGAAGTCACTTCGTTTTTCAATGGTGTCAGGTCTGAGGCGAATATACAAGCCATAACCCATTGTACAGGCTTTAGGCTGTCTTATCAGGAATTAAACAAATTGTTTCATCAAAAGTCTGCTTTTCGGGACTTCGGACGTGCCATTTTGGTTAAAGCGTTTATGGCATCAAAAAAAAGAAACTACAGAATGATTAATCGAACGGCAGAACAACGTTATCGCGAATTGCTATCTACAAGCCCTCAAATATTTCATTACGCCCCATTAAAACATATAGCGTCCTATTTGGGGATTACCGATAGTACATTGAGCCGATTAAGAAGAAAGTAATTCTACAATTTCTTGCTTTATGTCAAGAAATGTTCAGTAGTTTCTATAGAAATTCATGTTATAAAATTTAATTTATGACTGAAATATCTAAATTCGTAACTATTGGTTTCATGATTACCACTGCGCTTACACTATGGTTTTTTTATAGAGCTTCAAAGCATAGAAAAACACTTTATAGTATCATGATTTGGATGGGGATTCTAAGCCTTCTTAGCTTGTTTGGATTTTACAAGAACACGGAAGCCTTTCCTCCAAGGTTCGTTTTTTTAATTGGACCGGGAATTCTTGTTGTTTTACTCGTGTTTTTTAGTCGTAAAGGGCGTGAATTTTCCGATGGACTAAGTTTAAAATGGTTAACGCTGATACATGGCGTTAGAATTCCTGTTGAAATTATTCTTCTTTATGCCTTTAAAGCTGGTTTGATACCAGAACTTATGACTTTTAAAGGGTACAATTACGATATCCTTTCTGGCCTTTCCATGCCAATTATCTATTATCTGGTTTTTATTAAAAAACGAATGAGCTCGAAAAGTCTTTTGATATGGAATATCATCAGTTTAGGACTCCTCATAAATATTTTAACAATAGCAATCTTAAGTGCACAAACTCCTTTTCAAAAACTGGCTTTCGATCAGCCTAATATTGGGGTTACGTATTTTCCATTTGTTTGGCTCCCAGGAGTTATTGTTCCCATAGTCCTGTTTTCGCATTTAGTGGCAATAAGACAGCTTTATTCGAAAAGTTTAAAAATCAAGACATACTAAGGTAAAATACTTATTTCTTAAAGCCTGGCGCCTTATCAATATACCATTTTAAGCGAAGCCCAATCTCGGTGAACGTAAAACCAGCAGCAGTAGCAGAAGCAATATTACTTCGGGTACCGTAAATGTTTAATAGGGCACGTTCAGAAAACATATACCCCAGTTTCCCTTGTGCGCGATAAGTACTTTGTTTAGGATCCTTTTCAATAAACTGAAAACCAGTGGCAACGGTTAATTCATAAAACCATGCTTTTGGTTTTGTAATCTGCTCACTTTTTATCACGTTTACAAAGACTTCGGCAGCATTAAACATCCCGGGGCTAAAGTAGATTGCGGGAACTTGATTTTCAAAAGTAATGTATTGGTAATTAAGGCCGGCTTTCAATGCTGGTTTAGCCATTATATTATAGTAAAGTGAGGTAAATAACAAATGCCTGGAATTATTGTCGTTTTGCATGGTATAAAAGTACTGGGTAAACCACCCCAAATTAAAATTCGTACTAATATTATAATTGGCGTATAGATGGCTCATAATAATTTCACGATCAAGGAGGTCGGCATTAAAGCTTTGGATTTCCCGTTTAAAGCCAATGTCCAGAATTTGTAATTTCGCAGGTTTAATGTGAAATGAAAAATCTGTTAAAACCTGTGTATAATCATCGGTTTCGGCTTTGGCTGAGGTCATGCCTACAGTACCTTTAAAGGTGATATTAGGCAGTAGGCGATAAGCAAAACCTAACGCAGCGGTGTTAGATGTTGCTTTATTGTTGGTTACCGAATTACTCGTGGTCCTATACCCATAATTTAATAACCACCTAAATTTCATAGAAATAGGAAACTCGACGTTCGCATGATATGAATAGGCTTCGTTATTACCATTATCGAAAGAATATGAGCCTTTGGCTTCTAAAAACGGCGTAAAACTCCAATCTAAATCTTTAATAAATTGAGCCGCATCTTTTTGCTTTTTATAAAAGAGAAGTGTATTGTCTGCAGATTGGTATGCCCCTTTGTAAAGTCCCAAAGCTTTTAGAGTATTCGCTTTTCCCAAGTTACCATCAAAAGAAGCACTGTCATTAACAAGAATACGATCGTAGTCCTTAAGACTCTTTTTAAAATTACTTTTATAGATATTTAAGGTGGCTCGTAAAGCTAAAATCCAGTTTTGGTTTGGTGTTTTACGATTGAGTTCGTCTATTAAAATTTCGGCATCCTTAAACTTTTTGTTCCAGATAAGTGCCTGTATGTAACGTTCCTGTGTTCGATTTACAAGTGTTGTATCTTTTAGAGCAGGAATGGTTTCATAGGCTTCGGTACTTAGTTTTAAAGCTGTTTTTTCTTTATGTTTTAAATGGCTTACCAGTGCAAGTCCGTTTAAAGACATGGTTTTATTGGACTTATCCTGGCTTAGCGTGTTATAAACATCTGTAGCTTTATCAAATTCCTGTGTAATAAGATACAAATTAGCCATATTAGTTAATGTGGCTTTATCATTTTCGAATAAGACCAAGTTCTCTTTTAAAAGAGTTTCAGCCTTTTCATAATGTTGTTGCTGCTGGTTTTTATAAGCATATCCTAGATAGATGTACTTTTTAGAAGTTAGTGCCCCCAAGTTTCCAGGTGTGATGTCAAGAGCCTTATTTACAAAGGTAAGGGCCTCTTTATATTGTTTAAGATTCGATAATGTGTTGGCGTACCCCAAAAGTGCTGTGAAGCTTTTATCGTCTTCTTTAAGAATGGTTTCATAATAATGTTTTGCATCATCAAACTTTTTACCCCAAAGCAACGATTCTGCGTAATTTAGTTTTACTTCAAAGTCATCAGGATACTTACTTAGTAAATCCTTATATAAGGATGTCGCTTTGTTTGGGTCTTCGCTTAGACCTACAGCACGTCCATAACAAAGTATGGCCGTTTTGTTATTTGGGTGGTCTTTTAGGATGGTTTCAAAAAAGGGTACTGCAGCTTTAAAGTTACCAGCTTCAAGTAGTTTAAAGCCTTCTTGCATGTTTTGAGCTGCACAAATAACGCTAATAAACAAGAACGTTAAGGTTAAATAAGATTTGAGTTTCATGAAAGGTTTTTATGACATGCAATTTAAGAAAATGATTTCTACCATTCGTCGATACAAACTTGTATTTGGTCGAGCTTGGCAATTTTTTTAGATTTTTTTTGACATCTTTATACTACAAACCAAATCAATATGAATTTTAAAATAGAAATTATGGCTTTAAAAATTACAGAACTAAACGGTACTTTCTTAATAGAAGGAAGTATTAATTCCACCACTGCAATAAACTTTAAAAATCATTTCGAAACCATCTTAGACATTGATAAGCGATTGACCATAGATATCGATAATGTCACCGAGATTGATACCACCGGAATGGAAACCCTAAGAGAACTTTACTCTAAGGCGATACAGCATAATAGACCATTTTATATCGTTGGTACAGGATGTAAGGAAATCTATGATGATTTCTTACACACATACGCGGCTTAAATTTCAAATGTATTCGATATGAATCTTGAAATTAAAAATAACCAGGGCGTTTATGAAATTCATGGTGATTTTATAAACGAACAAACTAACCAGGTTGCTATTTACTTTAATAAGCTCTTAGATACCTACTACGAGGTCGTTGTATGCTTAAAACATGTAACTAAAGTAGATGAAACAGCTTTAAATGTTATGAAGTTTATTTCTGATAAGGCAAAAAGAAGAAGTAAAGTACTCTTTGTTCTTGGAGAAGAAAATCTAAGTATTTGCGAGCAATTTAAACACGCCAATCTAAATAGTTTATTTAAAAAAGACTATCATTAATTGGTTTAATTAAAAATGAGCTTCCTGATTTATAATAAAGATTTGTCATAATTCCCTGTCTCGGTTCCGTTGAGCTTTTAAAGTGTGTTACTCTTTTTGAGTAAAAGATACCTAAACCCCTTTCGTAAGGTGTCATATTGTCTTTAAACTTATAAAAGACAATAAAATAAAGTTACCTTAACCTCTAAGTTTTCCAAAAAAAGATGTCATCTGATAAGTATCGACGCGTAATGGCGTGCATTGAGCCTTTTGGCGTTAGTCGATCTCGAGTGTCTTGATATCGCTTCTGGTCCGACCAAGTCTCAACAGTAACCCAACACGATTCACCCAGAGCATAAAGCTATGCACCTTTTAAAATGAGTATCAAAAACTCATGTTATGTCAAAAATTAGACTTCGTCACCTAAAAGGAAGTCTCGTGGGATAATTTACTTAGCGCAGCTGCTCTAAGTTTCTGATGAAAGTTAGTTTCAATAATTTTTAATTGAGCGTCATCAATCTCTATTAAAATTAACCAGTCTAATTCTTTAATATCAGACAAGTTGTTTGTATTTCTTATTTTGTAAACTGTGTATTGGATGCAATCTGAATCAACCAATGCTTGTAATGAGTTGTTGTAGAGTTTAATAGATTCTTCTTTAAGTGCTAAATAATAGATAAACTCACTTTTCATAGTATCATACAATTATTATAAAAGTGGTTAAACTAGTAAGAAAAGGAGTTCACAAATATAGATAATAATATTTGACGGCTACATTATTTCTGATGTAATTTTTTTGGATTGATTTAGTCATTTCATCGTTGCATAATACATGATCCAAATATTGAACTTAGAAAAGCTATCGCTAAGCGAATTAAAGCATTACGAGAAAACGTTGGATGTACCTAGTTATGAAACTTTTACTGTTTAAAATATATCTAGAAAAACTATTGGAGGCTGGAAAATGGAAGAATCTTCACCATTACTATACTATTAAGAATTTATGACATTCAGAGACTAACACAGGAAGAAGTCTTTAGGGGCCTTAAACAAGTAATAGGTTTGAAATTTATAATTTTAGTGGACAAACCAAAAGTCTACGTCATGAAATGATGCCATAAAACTCACAAGGCTAGAATACCCTCGTATCTCAATGGGTTTAAGGCTAGATTTAAAAGATGGACGTTGTTTGCAAAACCTTAATCTCACGTTAATTACCATTCGTCTAAGGTAAATGTCCATCTAACTACAATGGGTTATTTTTCTCTTATATAATACTGATATTTACATAGTAATAAGAAAACTAAGTAGAAAGCATCTATGCTAATGGGGTTCATTGTAGAAGGAAAAGGTGTTTTCAAAACCAATAAAACATTAGATTATGAAATTAGCAATAGTAACATCGTACCCGCCCAGTAAAGTTACGCTAAATGAATATGCATTTCACTTAGTGAAAAACTTAAGACAAACCAAAGACATTACAGAGATCATCTTATTAACAGATAAAACAGATGTTCAAAAAGATTTACAGTTTGAAAAAGACGGTTGCAAAATTACCTTGAAAGAATGTTGGTCTTATAACAGTTACAAGAATATTATAAATGTGACCAGAGCAATCGGTCAAACAAAACCAGATGCCGTATTGTTTAATTTACACTTTTTAAAGTTTGGAAATAAAAAGATTCCAGCTGCTTTAGGCTTAATGCTTCCTTTGGTTTGTAAAATAAAGAACATTCCAAGTGTTGTTTTATTGCACAACATAGTAGAGCTTGTTGACCTGGAAAGTACAGGATTTGCAAAAAGCAAGCTTAAGCAAAAAGTTTACAGATTTATGGGAAGTAGAGTAACACGTTTAATACTTAGGGCAGATATTGTGGCCGTTACTTTGAAAAAATATGCAGATGTTTTAGAAACAAAATATAATGCTAAGAATGTGAAATTAATTCCTCATGGTACGTTTGAAATCATAGAAGAACCTGGATTTAATATGCCATTCAAACCATTTAGAGTTTTAGCTTTTGGAAAGTTTGGAACCTATAAAAGGGTAGAAGCTCTCATTGAAGCCGTAGAAAAAATTAGAAAGTACTCGAACCTTAAAATCGAGGTTATAATTGCCGGAACAGATAACCCCGATACTCCCGGGTATTTAGATTCTGTAAAACAGGCATATAGTGATGTAGAGGGGATTACTTTTACAGGTTATGTAAAAGAGAAAAACATCTCTAAGTTATTTAATGAGAGTTCGGTTGTTGTATTGCCTTATACATCTTTAACAGGAAGCTCGGGCGTGTTACATCAGGCAGGGAGCTATGGAAAAGCTGTGGTTATTCCAGAATTGGCAGACTTAAAGCAAGTTGTACATGAAGAAGGTTATAGAGGTGAGTTTTTCGAACCTAATAGTGTGATTAGTTTAGCTTTAGCCATTCAAAAGATTCTTGAAGATAATGTGTACAGAGTCGAGCTGGAAAAAGCCAATTACAAAGCAGCTACAAATTACCCGATGTCAAAGATTGCCAACATGTATTTAACGGCATTTCAGTCCGCTATTTTGGAAAGAAAAAAGAGAGAAATATCTCAAGGAAATCAAGCTGTAGCGTAGAAAAATAGAATACCTTTTTTGTCCCATTATAAATAAGAAATACCCCAGGAAATTTGAATGATCATTTTCCTGGGGTATTTTTGGTATAATGTCTTTAAGATTTTACGTTACCCTATATTGAATTTCTATGAGTAAATAAACATTTAGATTATCTGTAATGCACTGCAATTTGACCAAGTTGACCAACAATTTTTATTGAATCTCTCATAGATAGTTTGGAACCATCGGCATGAATCCATCTTTTAAGAGGTTGCTCGCAGATATAAGAAATGGCTTTTTTCTTTCCGTAGTGTTTACGCATTCTCATAAAAATCTCTACATCGAAGATCCAGCTGGTAATAAATCGATCCTTAAACATTAGCTTAGCAATGTCTTTATCCATAATTTTGGCACCACATTGTGTATCGTTAAATGGCATACCTAAAATGGTTCTAATAATTAAGTTTATGGACATACTAATTATTTTACGAGCAGATTCTTTCGTTATATTGGCACCCATTCTACTCATTCTTGAGCCACTAACAATTTTAAAATCTGAACGCTCTATCGTTTTTACCAAATCATCGAAATCCCTAAAGTCTGTTGATAGGTCGGCGTCCAGATAACCAATATAATCTAGTTGATCCTCTTTTACCAGGTGTAGTATACCTTGTCTTACGGCTTCGGCCTTTCCTCCATTTTTTTTGCAATTGAATACACTAATATTGGTTTCCCTACTTTTACTTAGTTTATTTAATACTTCAAGTGTATTATCTGTACTACCATCGTTAACAAAGCATAAATGATACCCCAGATTACTATGAACAAAATCGATAAATTCTGTGCTTAATAACCTTTTTTCTTCGTTGTAACATGGAATCACAACGCCAATACAGCGTTCCTGAATCATTTGCCCTTTCTTATCTGTTTCTTTTGGTTTAGATGTCGTAGGTTTAATTCCAAACATTCTAGATACCCTAATAGTTACCTCATTAAGGGATACAGGTTTTTTCATGTAATCGTCTATACCTAGGTCAAATCCATCTATAATGGTTTCTTCATCTGTATTTCCGGAAAGAACCATAATTTTTACATCAGATTCTTTTTCCAGTCGAATGGCTTTTACCACATCCAGTCCAGACATATCATCCATGTTAATATCTACAATAACCATGTCTGGTTGAAACACGTCAAAGCATTCTAAGCCCTCTTTTCCACTTGTGGCACATTTAATGTCGTAACCCAGGTCCCCTAGGTGTTTTTCTAATGATAACAGTATTAACTGTTGGTCGTCAATGGCTAAAATTTTAATCATAACATTAAGATTTGGTGATTTAGTTTTTACTTATAAAACATCTTTTTTGTAGGGTACTTACATTTATTTATGTAGTAAATATATTATTTTTTTTGAAAGAATTGTAACAAAATTTGGAAAAATAGTAGATAAAGAGTTATATTTATCCGACAAAGTGTATTTTAGTGTAGCTTTGAGACTACAAAAAAATACCTTTTTTGCTAAAACGTCACGCTTATTTTAAAGTGGATAAAATGGTATGGAAAGGGCAACTTTTAGTGAGCCCGTTGAGTAGAAAATAAGAAGGCTATAAGTCAAACCTTATAAATTATTAACTATGCAAATCAAATCCTTTAGTCTTCCAAAAAAGGTGAGTCCCGAACAGCTATTTATGTTAAGTGTATTAATAGTAAACGGAGGAAATTACCTTTATAATTTAATTCTCGGACGCCTTTTAGGGCCAACACAGTTCGCAGATGCAGCCGTTTTGGTAACCTTCCTACTCGTGTTATCTTTTGTAGCCATGACATTTCAATTGGTTACGGCCAAATTTTCGGTGCTCTTTGAATCAGATCTTTTTAAAAGTTTTGTAGTTAGAGTATACAAAAATGCCATTTTAATTGGTGCCATTTTAGGTTTAGCCATTGTTGTATTTGCTGAACCGTTACAACAGGTATTTAACACCTCTACATCATCTATGTTCGTCATTTTTGGTATCGGGGTCCCTTTTTATTTCCTAATGAGTGTGAATAGAGGGGTGTTTCAGGGTAAGAAGGAGTTTAAATCACTTTCTGTGACGTATCAGGCCGAAATGTTAAGCAGGCTCGTTATCACTTTGGTCTTGATATTTACTTTATCAAGTGTCGTGTATTCAACTCTAATAGCATTGGGTATTGCCATCTCCTTTCTTTTTGGTTTGATACCTTTTAGATACAAAGATATTTCCCTAAACGCGATAACAATAATAGATAGAAAAGAAGTTAAAGCTATTAGAAGCTTTTTTGTATTGACAGCTTTTTATGAGCTTACCCAAATTGTCATTAATAATAGTGATATTTTATTGGTAAAGCATTACTTCGAACCCTATGAAGCCGGATTGTATGCATCTTTAGCGCTTATTGGACGTATTGTTTACTTTATAGCATGGATGTTCGTCATGTTGCTGTTGCCCAAGGTTGTACAACTAAAAAAGGAAAATAAAAGTACGTCAAAAGTCTTGTTCAGATATGTATTATATATCGGTATTATTTCTGCAACAATAGTTATTGGGTGTTCTTTATTTCCCGAGACTATAATCATCCTTCTTTTTGGTGATAGTTACGTGTCCATGGCCGGTTTACTTTGGAAATATGCTCTGGCAACATCAATGTTTGCATTGTCAAACATCTTCGCATATTACTATTTGTCTTTAGACAAGTACATACCAGTCATTATATCTGGTGTATTTGGCATGCTTCAAATGGTACTAGTTGTATTTTTTCACGAGAGCTTAGAGCAGGTCGTGTATATGCAGATTATAGCCATGGTTTTATTACTTGTTATCCAACTGACTTTCTTCAAATTGGATTACAAAAACAGGTAAACCATATAGATTATTCAAAAGATATAATAACCCAATACCAAATATTATGAAACTAGCAATTGTCACGGCATACCCTCCAAGTAAGGTTACCCTGAACGAATATGCCTATCATTTAGTAAAACATTTTAGACAAAAGGCGCATATCACAGAATTGATTTTATTATGCGATTTTACCGAAGGCAGTAAAGACATTGAATTCGAAGAACCGGGGTGTAAAATAACCGTCAAAGAATGTTGGAAGTTTAACAGCTATTCCAATATTATAAAGGTGACCAAAGCAATTAACCAAACCAAACCAGATGTTGTATTGTTTAATTTACAATTCATGAAGTTTGGCGATAAAAAGGTAGCAGCTGCTTTGGGCCTTATGTTGCCCATGGTATGCAGAATTAAACGAATTCCAACCATAGTTCTACTGCATAATATTCTAGAAGAAGTAGATCTTGCAAAGGCCGGGTTCACCAGCAGTAAAATTATGCAGAACATTTATGGTTTTATAGGGAACACACTAACGCGGTTAATTTTACAAGCCGATGTTGTAGCTGTTACCATGCAAAAATATGTAGATATTTTGGAAGCAAAATATAAGACTAAACGTGTAAAACTTATACCTCATGGTACATTTGAGGTTCCCGAAGAACGACATGTCAGGATACCACTGGAACCTATGCAAATTATGACGTTTGGAAAGTTTGGAACCTATAAAAAAGTAGAAAGCATGATTGAGGCAGTCGAAAAGGTGAGACAATCTACGAACCTGGATCTTGAAGTCGTTATTGCCGGAACAGATAACCCCAATGTTCCAGGGTATTTAGAAGAGGTTCGGAATGCTTATAAGCATATTGATCAGGTACGTTTTACCGGCTATGTCGAAGAATGTGAAGTGCCTACTTTATTTAGGGAAAGTGCTGTGGTTGTATTTCCATACACCTCTACAACAGGAAGCTCTGGGGTATTGCATCAAGCCGGGAGTTATGGCAAGGCTGTTGTGATGCCAGACTTAGGAGATTTAGCGCTTCTTGTTAAAGATGAAGGTTACCAAGGTGAGTTTTTCGACCCCACATGTGTTGATAGTTTAGCCAGTGCGATTGAAAACATTGTAACTAACCACAATTATAGAAAGAAACTAGAACGTATAAATTACAAAGCAGCTACCGCATATCCCATGTCTAAAATTGCGGATATGTATCTGGAGACTTTCTATGAGATCATGATTAAAACATCATAGCCAACGTTATTCTTTGGTATAAATGTATTCAAACGAAGGCTTTTTTTCGCCCTGTTCATTTATAAAACCGTAATACTTTTGCGGTTTTTTTCGCCAGGGTAAAAAACCCGTTACGTCATTAGGTATTTCAGTGAAATCATAAAGGGTCCAGGACATCCAATTCATATTATTCTTGGTTAAAATGTCTTGGGCTTGTTTATGATAGGCAGCCTGGTCTTCTTCGTTCCTACCAAAAGGATTCCATAACCCCTTGTATGATGAGGTACCAAACTCGGTAATAGCTATCGGTTTATCAGGAATCTCTTTTTTTAAATCTAAATAGGCAGGTTCCAAATTATTCAAATCCTCGTAGTAATGAAACGTAATGAGGTCGAGTTTATCCTTTAAAATGGTTGCACTTTCTATATTAGACCATCCTACGGTTACGGGATGGTTGGGGTCGATAGATTTTACTAGGTCTACCATATTGTTTAACCAAGCAATAACGAGATCTTTGCCCCGAGATTCAAAATCTAAATTAGGTTCGTTTTTTATGTCCCAGGCAAGCAGAGCCTTATGGTCTTTTAACTTGGTTACTATGGTTTCGGCATGACGATGATCTAAAGTCCAATTCAAAACCGTATAGTTACCGTAAAAATCGAAAAGCGTTAAAACGACCTTTAACCCTTCAGCTTCGGCAGTATCCATAACCTGTACCAATTTGCTCAGCTTCTTCTGGTCTACATTGGCTTTACCAAAACTTTCGTAAGGCACAAAGATTCTAATACTGTTAAGGCCTATATCTTTAATGAGTTTGAAGTCTTTTGCAATCGTATCAATATCGAATTTATCTCCAAACACCTCCCAAGGAGAGGCTTTGGGGTAGTAATTAATACCTTTAATCTCAATATCTTTATTAGATATTATGTTATAATCGGGTTTAAAATCTTTATGTGATTTTTTTACCATGTGCCGAATTCGCCAAAACCCATCTTCCAATAACATGACAACTTTATAAGTAGATTTGTCTTTTGTTTCCAGAAGCATGGTTTTATCCTTATAAACACGTTTGTATTCTACAACGTCCTCATCTGTAATCACAATAACATGGCCATCCTCACTAAAAAATTCTAATCTGGGATTGTGCTCTAATGTGGTGCTTATAATATTGGTGCCACTTTCAATATTTTCATTAATGATACCAAAAAGGTTTTTACGGGCACTTTTCGTATAATAGTCTTTAATCCCTGTTCTGGTATTGGTTTGATAGGCACAATGTTTCACGTACCAGGCATCGAGGTAATCATTTTCAATGCTACCCAATGTTTGTTTATCCATGGGTCTGCCTATATTTTTATAGGCATCCCATATAATCTTAGGAAGAAATTGTTCCACCTTTTTTATTTCGGTATGAAGCATGGTGCTACGATCTGCTCCGGTATTTAGGTAGGCGAATAAGGAGCTAAGCCCATACATAACAAAACCTGTTACTATAATATAAGAGAGTAATAAAATACCACGAATCATTTTTCTATTGATGTCCTTCATAGCTTAATGTTTTCAAAGATTTTTTCAATTCTGGCCGTTTCTATTATCATTTTATATGTGCCACCCGGTATTTCATTAGAATTTAATCTGTAGGAAACAAAACCTTCAAAAGACTCTTTTAAAATCATATCAAGTTTGGTATTGCCCCTGTATATGTGCAATTTTACCTGTAGGCCATCTGGCATCATTTGATCCATGAAACTTTGTAAGGGGCCTATGGTGATTGTTCTGTTATTATTAGAAAAGACTACCTTGTAATCTGTGATAATTTGTTTAAAATCCAATAAGATGGTATCACTTTCTGCCATACCTTCTATAAAAGCCTGTACCGTCCAGGTATCTCCATGATCTGGATGTACCATTTTTGCGATGGCAATTCCGTTGATTGTAGGCGCAGAAGTTTTAAGAATATGTCCCGTTTTGCTGGTAATATAGAAGGTTACTAAGGTACCATCGCTAACAACATTATCGTTTCTATCTCGAATTATGGATGTAAAAAAAGAAGTGACCTGGTTCCCATCTGCATAATTATGGTTTTGTTCATAGCCTATTTTAAAATCGGTTGGAATAGCAGGCAACACATCTATAATATATTCTTTGGAGTTGGTTTCAAAAGTTCTAGATCCTATAGCCATTCTTCCCGTTTTCTTATAAGAATATAAGTTTTTGTAGGCTATTAGGTCATGTGTAAGTACGCGGTTTGTATATTCAGATGCCAAAAATTGATGATTAACAATAACCTCGGTACTATCTTTTAATGCATTTCCATAGATATCCGTAGGAATCACGACAAACATGGTATAATCTCTTCCTCCAGCTTCAATAGTTGGTGGGCCAAGGTAAGTTTCCATAGTTTCCGGGTGTTCCTTCGGATTAATGTAAAACCCACCTGATAGCGTCTTATCTGCGTTCAATAGTTTCCAGTTAACCAGTCCCGATCTGTTTGCCATTACATCGGGAATTTTATATTCCAGTATGTTGTTTTTTAAAGCCGGGTCTATTAAGAGCATTCCATAACTATTTGAACAATACAATACAGGTAAGCTATCATTTGCTACTGAAAACTTCAAAACAATATCCTGACCAGCTTCAAATTGCGTTTTAACCGTTAACAATACAGCACGAGTTTTATCATGCTCCTGACCAACCAATCGCACAGATGATATTAATAGAAAAGCAGTACTAAGTATATAAGAGATTTTGCGCATTATTTAGGATTTCCTACATAGGTATTAAGTTCAATTTTTATATAACTATAGTTTTGGTGAGACACAGGTTGTAAGACGGTCCCAGTGTGGTTTCTAATTCTGTTAGGAACAATCTTATCTGAAATTGGGCCATTAGGCAAACCATTAACAAAACAGTTGGTCATGTCATCACTAACACAGGAAATCTGGTCATTTTCAAGAAGCTTATACTCAAAGTATAGTTTTCTTTGTTGTCTAATACCTTCAGGAATATATTTATGATCCACCCAAATTTTTTCCTGATCTGCGTTGTAATAAGATATAATAAGCTGTGGTATGGTTACCTCCTGTAGTCCTGAATTAAATAGGATCCCACTTAATAGGCCTGTTGAGTCTATTTTTATTTCGTTTACTGTAGTGCTCTTATACAGGTCTGTCTTCGCTGTATTACCCGCAATTTGCAGATTGAACTTTGTGGGCTGCTCTTCAAATTCAATAGGTGTAAACTCATCTGGATTAAATGTTTTAGGAATGGAATCTTCTGTTTTAGACCAGGCAATACCCTCAAAATTAATTCTAAAGGCCGTCACTTCCTTTGGCATTATTTTATGCTTTACCTGATGCTTAGCATTGTAGGTTGCTAACTGTTTGTTATCATCGTTGTATAGGGTGCCTTTAAGGACCACATCGGCCGGAACATTGTCTATATTTTGTACGTCTCCAATAATGGAATAGCTTTTACCATTTTTTACCAGTTTGGCCGAAAGTATTTCCAATACCGGTTGCTTTAAAATATCTTCATGATGGGTCTGTTCTGTGGTGATACGTCGTCGCCCCTGATTAAAATACTCTGTAAGATTACCAGAATATAATTGATCTGGTGGTAGGTCTTGAGTAACATCGTCAGGCAATAAATACCATTTCCCTTGTTTTTTAACGAGCGATTTATAGGTAAATGTCTCCATGCGTTCTAGTGGAGTAATCCATTCCATTTCCACTTTCATATTGGCCAAACTATCTGTTTCGGTTATCATCGTGGTTTTTATACCGTCCATTTTTGCATACGAACTTAGCAGGCCGTCCGTTACCGAAACCTGAAGCATGTACTGCGCAATACTAATCCCACAATCTGGATCGAGTAAATTATGAGCATCTTCAAAGCGCTTGAAATCGAGCGCATCATAGTAGGCTAAAACGGCATTTTCTGGTGAATGGTGTGATTCATTTTTTATATAAAACAGGTAGATCCCATAAAAAATACAGATGGCCAGGAAAACGCCCCAAATATGAGTGAACTTTAAAAGCCATTTGGGAAATTTAGTATAGTTATTTGTGAATTTCATATAAGCAGGCACCTCTTTCTTCCGTGTTTTTAGTAGCCTTAGCCATAGCATTTGTACGTTGAGTATGAAAGCAAATAGGACAGTAGCAAGTGGCATCATACCCCAAAGTACTTTCAACCAAAGGGAGACATCTTCTTTGGGTAAAATAGAAGGAGCAGGAGGGACATTTAGTTTTTCCCAAACCATAATACCATTTTCCAACTGCTGTAGGCGTTGCCATCCGCAGAAATATAAAATAGGATCGTAAAATTTATCATTGGAAAATATATATTTTAGATGATACTTTTCTGGGGTGGTTAAAAACTGTTGTAAAGAACCAATCCCCTCCAGGCCTCTAAACTTTGAGTTTTCCAAACGTTCAATGGGGCGTGTGGTTAATTCGGGTAATCGTCGGGCAGAGTGATAGTTCCCATCTACAGACATGGCCTTGGTTTGTGCCGATAGCCAGGCCATTTGATCACCAAAACCCAAGGTCATATACCTCCAGTGATCATGCTGATCTTGATACAGAAAGTTAACAATAGGAAGCATTTTTATCTTTTGGGGTTGGGAGGGCCTAAAATATCCCAGGCTCATGGTAAAAATGGTCATAAATAAATATAAAGCAGCCAGAACACCACCAATAATTCTATGATAAACAGACCCAAGCCAGTTTTGAATTAAATCTTTTAGATCACCCTCTACAAACCGATATGCAAATTCTCCAAAGAGGGGCAAGGACATGATAGAAGCCCAAAGCGTAAATCTGTCCAGTGTTAAGATATTAAAAGCCGTTTCCCCTAGAACTTTTAATGGAATAGGAGTAGTGCCTCCTGTACCTAGAACAGTGGAGACCGTTAAGGATAGTCCAAAGAACCAGTACCGTTTACTATAAAACCTGTAAAAAATATAAGGTAAAAGAATGAGCATAATGCCCCACGGAATTAAGAAGAATACTAATCCAGAAGACGTCACTTCCAGAAAATTATCTCTGGAACCATGTGGGATTGGAACCTGTGTAATAGGGTTTTTCTTCGAGTTAATCCAATAGGGGAGAATACAGCCTACAATAATGACTAAAGAAGAAAATCCGAAAACAACAATACGTCTAAAAAGCTTGAAGAAGGTTCTTATAAAGATTTTAATAGTCACGTCCTTAACCGATGCCACTTCATCGGTTGCGGCGTCCATGATGGCCATACCAATTAAAGGAAATATAAAAAAAATCATCCCAAAGATAGGGGTAACATGGTGCGAGGTAACGGTTACAGAAATTAGAGATATGCATGTAAAGTAATACCTAATCTTACCCGTTTTTAACCATAAATAAATTTCTGGGAGCGCGTGCATAAGCACAGAAACCCCAACAATACTGGGTAATTGACCAAATAAATGTAAGGTTTCCACAAAAGAAGACGATAAAACTGCTAAAATAGAAGCATATCCCGCAACTTTTCTATTTGAGGTCATTAACAGTGAAAACCTGTAGACCCCGGTAACAAATAACAGAATCGCAATGAAAGCCACAGTAAAGAGTCCAAATTTTACACCAGCAATAAGAGATAGTGCTCCAATGGCTTGATGAACCAAAGGTGGGTAACTCATAACTGTAAACCCGGTATACCATTTATAATTCCAGGGCTCGAGCCAGCTTGAAGCATAGTGATCTGCAAAGAATAAATGTATTAAGGCATCGTATGTGGTTTCTATTGTAAAAAAAACTGAGGTTCCATGAAATGCCAGCCCTAAAAGAATGGCAGTAATTAAATATTTGTTTGACTTTTCATGCATTTAACGTAAGCTAATTTCTATGTTTTAAAGATAGAATAAAGTTTGAAATAGCCTAATGGATTTATCTAAAGAAATACTCCATTCGTCTAAGCTTATGCGCTATTCAACGAATTTTACTACAAATAATAATGTTTAAAACTATATTTAAGTAGTAACATACCTAAGCATTTATACATGAAAACAGGAATTATTATACCATGCTATAATGAAGCCACGAACATAGATATTAGAGTATTTGTCAAGTTTATTCAAACCAACAAAGCGTACCATTTATGTTTTGTGAATAATGGAAGTAGGGACTATACGGAATCTGTTTTGAAAGCTATAAAAGTACAAGCTCCAACAAGAGTTAGTATTGTTGATGTTGAAAACCATGCAGGTAAAGCATCGGCCGTTAGGTCGGGAGCACGGTATCTCTTTAATAGGCAGAATGTTGACTTTATAGGGGTTATAGATGCTAATTTATCTACCAATTTTGAAGCATTTAAAGCTTTAACTCAAACCATTTATAAAAATGAAAACCTATCACTGGTATGCGGATCTGTGGAGAAAGACAAGAGAAACATTAGACCAAAATCTGTTGGAGTAATTTTTTCTAAAATTATAAAAAAAACCGTTTGTATATTTCATCGTTTACCTGTAAAGGATACACAAAGCGGGGCAAAGATTTTTAGAAGGAATATTATACCAGTAGTTTACAATAAGATGTTTTTAACAGAGCGGTTATTTGATGTCGAAATTTTATTGAGATTGAAAAAACATTTTGGATCTAAAGATGTCATAAATAGAATTCACGAAGAACAATTTAAAAAAGAAGGAGTTATGTCAATACCTCTAAATTAAACTTAAGAGTAGCGGTACGAATGCCATTAAAGCTATGAATTGCATGGTTTTCATATACCGTTGAAGCGTATATATTAGGAACCAGTAATAATAGCGGCCTAATCATGTTTGTTGATTGTTTTTTATTAGTTATGAAGAGGAGCTGTGTTAGTGTATTATTTCTATTTTCAATTTAAAAGACTATTACGTCTGGACACAGCTTCTTTTTACCCTCCAATAGTAATCATACTTCTGTTTTTTGTGTGCAATTTGGGTTCCTGCAGTTTTTCTATGGTATTCATACCACCGCGTACCTTAAGTTTAGCTTGTACCGCTTTTTGAATTATAGGTTCAATAGGTTGTCCAGAACGGAGTGTTTTCAAAAGATCAGATTCTGTAGAAGAAAACAAGCAATTTTTTAACTGGCCATTGGCAGTTAGTCTAAGTCGGTTGCAAGTATCGCAAAACGGATTCGTAACCGAGCTAATAATCGCGAACGATCCTTTATAGCCTTTAATTTTGTAATTTTTTGAAGTATCGTTAGGAGCATCTTGCAAACGTTCTATTTGAGATTCCGGGAATGCCTGGTTTACCTGCTCCATGACATCCTGATAGGACACCATTTTACTCATATCCCATTTGTTACCGTCAAAAGGCATAAATTCTATAAAACGCATGGCAATGGGTAAATCTTTGGTGGCCTTGATAAAGTCAATAATCTCATTGTCGTTAAAGCCCTTCATTAATACAGCATTTATTTTTACCTGGAAACCTTCCTTAACCAGGAGCAGAATATTATTGTAGACTTTGTCGAATTGATCCCGTCGTGTGATATGCTTAAATTTTTCACGATCCAGAGAGTCTAAACTCACATTAATACTTTTTATCCTGTTGATTTTTAAGACATCAATAAATTTATCGATGATAATGGCGTTTGATGTCATGGATAATTCAACGGGTAATGTTGCAAGTTTTTCCAGAATAACCGGAATATCCTTTCTAACCAAAGGTTCACCCCCGGTTAGTCTTATTTTGGTCACCCCATGATCTACAAAAGTTTTAGCGATATCATAAATTTCCTCGTAACTCATCAGGTGACTTTTAGGAGACAGCGGGACACCATCTGCCGGCATGCAATAAGAGCAGCGTAAATTACAACGTTCGGTTAAGGAGATACGTAAATACGTATGGTCTCTACCATGTGAATCCTGTAAAATATTATTATTTTTCATTCTATCCATTGTTAATCCTAATTTTACTTACTCTTTTTTGGAGAGGTTTAATCATGTCTTGCTCCTATAAGAATCCTAAAAATATGCAGTACCGATGGAAATATAGCATCCATAGATTCTTTCGCACCATTGGTTGACCCCGGCAAGGCTAGAACCAAAGTATTGCCTATAGTTCCTGCTAGACTTCTTGATAACATAGAGTAAGGCGTTCTGTCCTGTCCATAGTTACGAATAGCTTCCTCAATACCTGGAATTCTCCTGTCTAAAAGCGGTAAAAGGGCCTCTGGAGTTACATCTCTTACAGATAACCCGGTACCTCCGGTATAAATTATAAGATCGACACCTTGTTTCTGATAGCTTTTGGCTTTTTCCTGAATAATGGCTTTTTCATCCGGAATAATAATGTAATCCTCAATGTTTACATCACTTTCCTCCAATTTTGTTATAATAGCTTTTCCAGCCTTGTCTTCTTTGTGACCTGCCGAAATCGTATCTGAACATACAATCACAGCCGCTTTTAAGTCTTTTCTAAAACGATCTCTAAAATCAGATTTTCCACCTTTTTTATTCAAGAGTTTTATAGCATGAATTTCAATACCCTTATCAATAGGTTTTAGCATGTCGTACATATTTAGTGCGACAACGCTAGCACCATGCATGGCTTCAACTTCTACACCTGTTTTATAGATGGTTTTTACTGTAAACAAAACTGTAATTTCCAGTCCGTTTATGTCGTACTCAACCCCCGTAAACTCAATAGGTAAGGGGTGACAGTCTGGAAGGATGTCTGGGGTGCGCTTTACACCCAATAATCCTGCTGCTTTACTCATGGCAAAGACATGACCTTTTGGAACAGTATCATTTTGAATGGCTACGATTGTTTCAGGTTTACTAACTTTTACAACTGCCTGTGCTATCGCGGTTCTTAAGGTGGTGTTTTTATGTGTGATATCAACCATAATGGTTTACGTGTTTTTATGAGATGTTTTGTTCTATAACTTCTTTTGTTTGCGTATCAAAAATGAGCAGTCCTTCATTTTTATCATCAAGCTGCCCTATTAATATGCCCTTTTCATTCCAAATTGATGTTTGACCCGCACTCATGAAATTATCACAATGACCAATGCTATTGGACATTAAAACAGGCATTGAATATGTCATTGCAGTTTCGGGAAAATAACTCATGGCCTTGTTTATACCATTTTGAGATTTAGCTACACTGGCTATATATATATCAGCTCCTAATTTGTTGGCTTTTTCAGCGTGTTCTGGCTGTAGAGATTCATAACAAATGGCAGGAGCAATTACGGTGTCTTTAACTGTAATCAGTGTTTGTTTATGGCCCGGAATGAAGTACGGTATTTCGTCTGAATGTAACATTTGCTTGGCATATACCTGTTTTGTGGTATTCGGGTGAAAAAAAACGGAACCAATATAAATACCAGAATCAGATTTTATAGGTAACCCAACACCTATTATAATGTTATGGTGGTCACTTGTTTTTTGAAACACTTCCAATCTAGGGTCATTTTCGGTTGAAGCCAGTTGTTCTGCATATTCAGGCTCATAACTGGTTATGGACAGTTCGGGGAAAACAATGAGATCCACTCCTAGAGAAATAGCAATATCAATGGATTTAATGTGAGCCTCAATATTGTATTCAATATTAGCTTTATCAGGTTTTATTTGTGCTACAGAAATTCTCATTCAATTCCTTGATTAGATGTTTTTATATACATTAACTATTCACTTTCCATTGATGTGATTCGTCTTCAAAAATCTCTTTTCCAAATACGGGAACGTCGGCTTTTATGGCTTCAACTATAAATTCCAAAGCTTTGAAAACGACCTTACGCCTTGGCGAGGACACAAAAACAAACAAACAAATCTCACCTGCTTTTACTGGTCCCAAACTATGATAAATGTGCATGCATGTAAGTTCGAACTTTTCGAATGCAGCCTCTCTAATCTCATGAAACTTGGCATTGGCCATATCTTCATAAGCTGTATATTCAATGGCTGCCACGGTTTTATTATCGATAATATCGGCACGAACTTGCCCTAAAAAAATATTGTGCGCCCCAATACTGGTTTTTGTTTGGTGTTTGTATATAGATTCCCCTATAAAATGTGAAGGAATTGCACCTTGCCTAAAAACGTTTTTTACTTTTTTATCTGCCATTTGGTAATGCTTTATGTTGTTCTTCTAAATAAGCTTGTATTTGTGGCGCACCTTCAATCATGTTATAACAGTGTTTTACGCCAAGTTCTGTAAGTATTGAAACCGCACGTTTACTTCGAATTCCAGACTGACAAAAGATAGCCTTCTTTTGGTTCTGATCAATTTTGTTCAATTGAGTCTCTAACTGACTTAATGGGATAGAAAGCACATGTAACCCTTCAATTTTAGGCGTTTCGTGAGCCTCGCGAACATCAATGATTTGAACTTCGGAGTCATGAATGAGGTCTACAATCGAAACGTTCTTATTCTCCAGTTCACAAACCTCCTCAACCTCGTAGGTATGAAAATGTTCTTTCTTATGTCTGGTAGCTTCAATTTCTTTTTCTGATTTACTAATCTTTAGTGAAATCATCTGGCTGTTTAAGGCATTATAGCATAATAACGTCCCAGAGAGTACTTTACCAATCTCCAATATAATTTTTAAAACTTCATTGGCTTGCAGGTTTCCAATAATACCGGGTAATACACCTAAAACGCCTACTTCAGAGCAATTGGGAACAGCTCCTTTTTCTGGTGGGGTGGGGAACAGACAACGATAACTAGGGCCGTTGTTGTAATTGAATACGGAAACCTGACCTTCAAACTTGTAAATAGCTCCAAAAACCAACGGTTTATTTGTGATAACAGAAGCATCATTAACGAGGTATCGTGTGGCAAAATTATCACTTCCATCTACGATGATGTCGTATTGATTAAAAAGTTCAAGGGCATTTTTATGAGTCAGTTTTTCAGGATAGACATTAATGGAAATAGAGTCGTTTAAATCTTCCAGGCGTTTTTTGGCTGCAATTGCTTTGTTCTCGCCAAGTGAAGACGTTCCAAATAATACCTGTCGTTGTAGGTTAGACATGTCAACCACATCAAAATCTACAATCCCTAAAGTACCAACACCTGCTGCTGTTAGATATTGCAAAACTGGGCACCCCAAACCTCCGGCACCAATAACAAGTACCCTTGCTTGAGAAATTTTATCCTGACCTTCTTGTCCAATTTCAGATAATATAATATGTCTGTTATATCTGTTTGTCATTATGTTTTTAATTTTGTTTGTCATGCCGACGATAGGAGACATCACGTAAGGGTAAATACTTCGTATGTCTACAGGTCTTCTCCTTTACTCCGATAATATCGGTATAAATCGGTCAAAATGACTAGCCCCCTGCAAAAGGAGGAAGTAAGGCAATTTCTTTGCCAGAAACCTGTGTTTCTAGCGACACCAATTCTTGATTTTGAGCCACTTTAAAATCTTTACGTTCTAATGATGCATACTTTTTATAAAGCTGCTCCATAAGCTCTGAAACTAAAGTGCCCGAGAACTCCAAAGATTCCTCTTCTTTTTGTGTGGCCTCGACTATTTGACCAAAATATTTAATTGTTATGAGCATTTTCCAATTGGTTTAATTCTTCCCGTGTATTTACATTCATTGTCGTGTTATAATCATTAAAAGACAGCGCAATGCTTTCGACACGACACTGACTAACGGCTACTCGCAAACGTCTTTCTCCTTCTTTCAATAAATTGTGAAATAGTGGGTAACATTGTTTTTTATAAAGCGCTATTAAAGGCATTGTTTTACCATGGCTTTCTATTTGAATAATATCAAGGTCATCATTAGGATTCACAATTAGTTTTTCTAAGATCTCGGTTTTAATTAAAGGGATATCACAACTTAAAACTAAATTGTAATTCGTTTTTGAAGCCTTGAGTCCAGAACAAATTCCAGCAATGGGACCGGCGTCTTTAATAATATCTGTAACTCTATTATACCCCAGGACATCGTAAGCTGAGTGATCGGATATTATGATAATTTCAGATACCAATGGCTTTATCGCGTCTATACTATATTGAACAAAAGACTTGTCGTTTAATGTTAAAAAACCTTTATCCGTTCCCATGCGGGAGCTTTTACCTCCTGCCAAAATAATACCTGTTATGTCTTTTTTGTCTATCATTTAAGTGAACATTAATTTTGCACAGGCAATCATTAAAACACAGGCCAAAATATGTTGTAAATTCTTGTTGTTGATTTTCTTACTACCATAATAACCACCTAAAACACCACCAATTAATGCAATAGCAACCAATAAAAAAGATGCTTTTTCAAGTCGTACGCCGCTGCTGAATTGTCCGATAAGCCCAGATGCCGAATTCACCCAAATAAATAGTGCAGAAACTGCTGCAGCCTCTTTCATGTTACCCCAGTGCAATAACAAAATAACGGGCGTTAGTATAATCCCTCCACCAATACCAATAAGTCCGGAAAAGAAACCAATAATACCACCAATAACTAATCCTTGCCAAAGTTTTACCTGTCGTATAGACTGACTTTCTTTTCCGAAAACGTTTAGCATTTTCAATATGGCAAAAATCAATAGAATCGCTAATATCTTTTTATATACAGAAGCGTCTATTTCAATCATGCCACCTACAAAAGCCAAGGGGATAGAAGACAAAGCAAACGAAAAGAATAACTGCTTGTTAAAGAACCCTTCTTTATAATAATAGTAAAACGAGATACCAGCAACAAACAAGTTTAACAATAGGGCAGTAGGTTTCATGCTTTCGGGAGCAAAAGAAAACAATGCCATAAGTGCTAAATATCCGCTGGCACCGCCATGACCCACGCTAGAATACAGAAACGATACAATCGGAAGTATAATTAAGAAGAGGTATATGTTTTCTGTTTGTAGCATTGGTGGTCTATTGTTGTTAAGCTATTAGGTTATCGAGTTATTGGTATTTCTCATTCGGTTATTTTTTATTGTTTTTCTGTTATTGGATATTCGTTGCATATAATTCAAAAATTTCGGGTGTTCGTTTACACCTGTCAGGTTTGATTTTAGTTTTTTAAATTTCTCTATACTCTATACTCTATACTCTATACTCTATACTCTATACTCTATACTCTATACTCTATACTCTATACTTTATACTTTATACTCTATACTTTATACTTTATACTCTATACTTTATACTTTATACTCTATACTTTATACTCTATTAATCACTTGAAATGTCCTATAAAGATTCAATCTTCATTAGTTGCTCATCTAAAAAGGCCCAACAGTTTTTGTTAATCTCATCAAAAGCATTAATTAATGATTGTCCATATTTGGTGAGTTGTGCGCCACCACCACCTTTACCACCAATACTATTAATGGTAACCGGTTTTTTTGCGGACTTGTTTACAGAATCTAATAGTTGCCATGCCTTTTTATAAGATATATTAAGCGATTTTGCTGCCTTAGAAAGCGAGCCGGTTTTATGAATGGCTTTTAATAAATGCACACGCCCCTCTCCCAGAAGTACATTGTTTTCAGATTCAATCCAAATTCTACTTTTTATCTTGTATCCCATAATTGTTGTTTAATTAGGTAATAAAATAACTTCCAGTGTATCATTCTGTTTAATTTCAGAGACATCTTCTGGTGCAAAAACCAGGGCATTCGAAACAGCAAACGTTTGTAACATGGAAGAGTTTTGTCCTTCTAATAGGTCTACCTCACCATCGTTATATATGGCCTTTAAAAATTGCGGACGATCTCCTTTTTTTACGAATTTTGAATTTGATTTGGCCTCAATTCGAGGTAATTCAATGCTATTTTTATTAAGCATTTTTTGTAGTGCTACAAATACGTAAACATAAAAACAAGTTAGAGCGGCCGCAGGGTTTCCTGGTAATGCAAATATGGACGTGTTTTCCTTTTTTCCGAAGAATAAAGGCTTCCCAGGTTTCTGTTTTACCTTGTAAAAGACTTCTTCGACCTTTAATTCGTTAAGAGCTTTCCCCACAAAATCGTAATCACCAACCGAAATACCACCAGTTACAATAACCATATCATTAGTGTTGATAACGGTTTCAAGTTTTGTTTTTGTTTTTTCATAGTCATCTTCTACTTTATGAATACTAACATCATAAAACTTCAGATTATATAAGGCATTTAAGAGCATTTTTGAATTGCTCTCATATATTTTTCCATAAGTCAGAGGAGTTCCGGGTTCAATGAGTTCATTACCTGTAGTCATTAAAGCTATGGACGGTTTTTTATACACTGGGGCTTCGGTGATTCCTAAGGAGGTTAGATAACCAATGGCTGCCGGTGTTAATTTGGTGCCTTTCTTTAGGGCTAGTTCACCTGTTTTAACTTGTTCTCCCATAGGACGAATGTTAAGGCCAGTGGTTAGTCCGCTTTCAATAACAATATGAGTATCACTAACAATGACCTTCTCCTGCATCATAACAGCGTTGGCCGTTTCGGGAACCGGGGCTCCTGTAAATATTCTTGCGGCATCTCCTGGTTTTAAGGTAAGCTCATGATCATCACCCGCTTTCACTTCACCGACTAAGGCATACGATGATTCATTATGCAAACAAACAGCATAGCCATCCATAGCCGACTGCCTAAAAGGAGGCATGTGTATAGGGGAGGCGATGTCTTGAGATAAATAATATCCACCACAGCGTTCCAGAGGTTTTATCTCTTCTTTTAAAAGGGGGGAAACATTGTTTTTAACTGCATGTATAGCATGCTTAATAGATATCATATAAAATGGTCGTTATGTCTGTGCAAATATAACGATTCTGTTTTTTATTCAAATATGATTTATATCAGTTTTTTTCCTGCCAAAACGCAGCTTATTTAGATTAAGTTTAAATTACTGAGCCACAGTATTCATATGATAATTGTCAGTTTTTATCTTTTTCAATTAAGATATTTTTATCCTATTAAAAAATAAACGCATGTTATGCCAGTCAAAAGTTACTTAGCACATCCCGAAGAAGGTCAAAAAGAGGACCTTATAAAAGCCTTGTCTAAAATTGACCACTGTGATATTATTCCCGCAAAGAATAAAGACCTACTTATTGTAGTAACTGATACAGATAATAAAACTGACGACGAAAAAGTAAAAGCATCCATCGAAGCCATAGAGAGTTTAAAATTACTGGCCATGGTTTCCGGCTTTAATACACCCAAAAACAAATGAGTATGCAAAATTCTTTAACAAGCAGAAGAAAATTTTTAAAAAAAATGGCAGCAGCGGCAGCAATGACAGCTGCAGCCTCTATGTTTCCCGGAATTATATTTGCATCAGAACAAGATGCCAACGTCCCTAAGGGAGGCAATTTGGATTGGAAAAAAGGCCCTTGTCGTTTTTGCGGAGTAGGATGTGGAATACTTGTAGGTATTGATAAAGGGAAAGCAGTAGCCGTAAAAGGAGATCCTAATAGTTCGGTGAACAAAGGGCTGCTTTGTGTGAAAGGATACCATCAAATTATGTGTACCCAGGCAAAAGATAGATTAACACATGCTTTAGTTAAGAAAAACGGAAGGTATGTACAGACACCCATTGATGAGGCTTTAGATCTTGTTGCCAATAAAATGAAGGAAACCATGGAAAAGCATGGTAAAGATTCCGTGGCCATGTATACTTCGGGGCAATCTACAATTCCAGAAGGTTATGTGGCTTCCAAACTCATGAAAGGTGCCATTGGAACCAATAACCTGGATTGTAATGCACGTCTTTGTATGGCAAGTGCTGTTGCAGGGTTTTTAACCACATTTGGAGCAGACGAACCCATGGGGTGCTATGAAGATATAGATCATGCCGACTATTTTATCACCTGGGGAAATAATATGGCAGAAATGCATCCAGTATTATTCTCTAGAATGTTAGAACAAAAAAATAGAAGAGGTGCTAAAATTATAGATTTCGCTACCAGAACTACACGCTCCAGCACAGCATCGAATACATCCATTTTATTCGAACCACAAACAGACTTGGCCGTTGCCAATGCCATTTGTTATGAGATTATTAAAAATGGTTGGGTAAACAAATCGTTTATAGAAAACCATGTAAACTTTAGTAAAGGGATCACTAATATGGGATATGGCTTAGAGGACAACTATAAGTTTAAAGATAAGCCAACCAAAATAAATTTTGAAGCCTATAAAAAATTTCTAGAGGATTATACACCAGAGCAGGTGGCTAAATATTCGAAAGTTTCCGTTAAAGATATTAAGTATTTGGCAGCCATTTATGGAGACCCTAATAAAAAAGTGGTCTCTTACTGGTGTATGGGAATGAATCAACATACCAGAGGAACCTGGATGAATAACCTTGTTTATAACATCCATTTGCTTACCGGGAAAATTTCGCAACCAGGTAATGGGCCATTTTCATTAACTGGTCAGCCGTCCGCGTGCGGCACAGCCAGAGAAGTTGGAACGTTTACTCATAAGCTTCCTAAAGGGGTCGTAATGAATGAGAAGCATCGACGTCTAGCGGCGAAAATCTGGAACGTACCTTACGAAAGAATTCCGTCGAAACCAACCTACCATGCCACAGAAATGTTTAGAGCAGTAGACCGGGGAGATATTAAATTCATTTGGACACAGGTAACCAATCCGTTAGTGTCCTTACCTAAAACAAGCAGATATCGTCCGGGAATGGAGAAGGATTCTTGTTTCGTGGTTGTTTCGGATGTATTTCCAACACCAACGTCTGACGTGGCCGATGTGATTCTACCGGCGTCCTGGCATATAGAAAAAAGTGGGTTGTACGGAAATTCAGAACGCCGAACACAACACTGGGATCAAATGGTTGAGGGACCAGGAGAGACCACTCCAGATGCCTGGATGACTATTGAAGTTGCGAAACGCATGGGGTATGGTGATTTATTCCCTTATAGTAAGGAAAATCACGTCGAAGAGATTTATAAAGAATACACACAATTCCATGAAGGTGCGAAACACGGAATGGCGCCTTTAGAAGTTCTTAAAAAAGAATCGGGAGCTATTTGGCCCTATGTTAATGGAAAATCAACACAATGGCGATTTAATGCCAAATACGATCCAGCCTGTAAAAACGGTAAAGATTTTCATTTCTATGGAAAACCCGATGGGAAAGCTGTGATCTGGCAACGTCCTTACGAGCCTGCTCCGGAGATTCCAGATGCAGAATATCCATTCTGGCTCAATACAGGGCGCGTTATAGAACACTGGCATACGGGGTCAATGACCCGTAGAATTCCGGTGCTTCACAAAGCAGTACCAGAGGCCTATATAGAGTTTCATCCAGATGATGCCAAAAAGTTAGGAATTAGGAATGGAGAACATATAAAAGTAAGTTCCAGAAGAGGTTCTTGTGTTCTACCAGCCTCTATTAACGAACGGGGTTTACCAACACGCGGACAGGTTTTTGTGCCTTTCTTTGATGAAAATATGCTCATTAATGATGTCACATTAGATGCTTTCTGTCCCATTTCTAAAGAGCCAGACTATAAAAAATGTGCTGTTAAAGTAGAAAAAGCTTAGCCATGAAAAAAAGACTGGGTATCATATCGTTATTTGTAATGCTGTTTCTGGCTTTTATAGCTATTTGGAATTATAGTTATCAGCTGGGGCTTGAGGAGGCTTATATCCCAATTGAAGATCAAAACCATCTGTACGCCATTCCATCGGAGTCGGGCGTCTTTAGACGCTCTGAACATGCACTGGATTATAGCAACATGCCGGTTGACGAGAATCATCAACGTTCGCTTACAACGTATTACGAGAATAGAGCCTACCACGGTGCGCCACCCAGTATTCCCCATCCGGTAAACGAACATCAGAATATGGGAGGCCAAAGCTGCCTGAAGTGTCATGAAAACGGAGGGTTTGCAGAAAAATTTAATGCGTATGCGCCAGTAACGCCACATCCGGAATTGGTGAATTGTAAACAATGTCATGTAGAGCAAAACACCCAAAGCCTTTTTAAATCGGGACATTATGCAAGTATTGTAGCTCCTAAGGCAGGTGTGAATCATGCACTTTTAGGAAGTCCACCAATGATTCCTCATCAAATTCAATTGCGTGAAAACTGCTTGTCGTGTCATGCAGGCCCCAGCGCTCCCATAGAAATTAGAGTATCGCACCCAGAACGGGTTAATTGTAGACAATGTCATGTACCAAACACACAGGAAATGACAGCGGTAGGAACCTTTAAAAGAGCTGGTAATGAAGAATAATGTAAATATCATGAGCAAAATAGTTTGTTTTTCTTTTTGCTTGCTCGCGTGTTTTTCCTGTAAACATCACGAAAATGAATATCACAGTATTACAGATAAAATAGAAGCGGAAAGTAAGAATTATCAAGGGACTTCGATATCCTCTGAAGCTCATATAGGAGATATAAAAACGATCGAAATTACTGAAGGGGAGCATACCTTTTTAATTCCCGAAAGAAAAAGCCAGATAACATCTTATGCTTGTACCGAGTGTCATACAAAGTCACTAGAACAGATGCAGACTAAAGATTTTCAACAAGCACATTGGGATGTTAAGCTAGATCATGCGAATTCAAATACAATGAATTGTCTCACTTGTCATAATGGTTCAAACATGGATCACTTAACGAGTCTAACTGATCAGTCTATCGATTTTAATAGTAGCTATAATTTATGTAGTCAATGCCATACCACGCAATTTGAAGATTGGAAGGGCGGTGCTCATGGTAAGCGTATTGGGGGGTGGGCTCCACCTAGAGCTTCAATGACCTGTGTAAACTGTCATAATCCGCATAAGCCACATTTTGAATCGAGATGGCCGGCGCGCTTTAATACTCAAAAGGTAAAAGAGAGAGAATAATAAACACCATTTATGGATAATAATATTAGGTATGAGTGATAGTAACAACAAATGGTTTTCATTAAATATAGGACGAAAAGACCGCGAAGCCTCAAAATCTTGCAGTTGTGGCAAAACTTCAGGGGGGTGTGGAGGTTCGTCGAATGCTCATCATATAACCGAAGACGAATTTACAGAAGCTGCGATTCATGCTTCTATTGGAGAAGAAAGAACCAAAGATGGGTTCGAACAGGTGTTCGATGTTAAAATGGACAGACGATCTGCGTTTAAGAAGTTAACAGCCAGTTTATTAATTGGAGCAGGGGCGGTGAGTACATCTTGTAGTGTGATAAGTGGTGATGAAAGTAAAGAAAAAGCACAAATAGATTGGGAAGAACAATTCAAAGGCAATTACAAATTAATGACCGATGATGAAAAGAAGGCTACTGTAGACCGATTGGTGCGGTCGTATCAATTAAGGACGGGCAAAACGATTAGTATGTCTTCTAAAAATGCAGAAGACAATGTATTGTTTGGTTATGCCTTTAATATTTCGAAGTGCCAGGGGTATATGGATTGTGTGAATGCTTGTGTGGAAGAAAACAATCAGGATAGAGATTCGCAAATGCAATACATCCGAATTCATGAAATGAAGGATGGTAAAGGCTTTAATTTTAATGAAGCAGACGATAATTATTATCACGAAGTGCCAGCAGAAGGACATTTTTACATGGGAACGCAGTGCTTTCATTGTGACAACCCACCTTGTACAGAAGTATGCCCGGTACAGGCAACCTGGAGGGAGGATGACGGATTGGTTGTTGTAGATTACGATTGGTGTGTAGGGTGTAGGTACTGTATGGCAGCTTGTCCTTATGATGGTAGGCGCTTTAACTGGAGTAAACCGGAGGTTCCCGAGGCAGAGATTAACAAGAATCAGCATTATCTGGGGAATCGTATGCGTAAAAAGGGTGTGATGGAAAAATGTACGTTTTGTGTACAGCGATCCAGAGCTGGCAAAAACCCGGCCTGTGTTGAAGCCTGTCCAACAGGAGCGCGTATTTTCGGAAACCTGTTAGACCCCGATAGTACCATTAGATGGGTTCTGGAAAACAAGAAAGTATTTAGGCTAAAAGAAGATTTAGGGACGGAACCCAAGTTCTGGTACTTTATGGATTAAGCTAAGAAATAAGATATGGTTCTGTTCGAGATCTGAGATCAAAAAAATAATCAAGTGGGCAAAACGACATCATGATTGGTCATGGTCGTAGGCAGGTAATCTTTTTATAAAGAAATGATCAATAGCATAACATGACATTAAGGGCATAAGTGATCATATAAACAAGGCTTGTCATTCCTGTAGAGACAGGAATCCACTCCATGTTCTAAAAGAAACCAATAAAAAAGTAGCAAGAAACCAATAAGTCTTGACGAATTTTATTAAAAAATAAGTAAAAACAGATGAAACGATTAAAAGTTTTTGGAAGTTTAGTTAAAGATAGTTTAGACACCATAACACACGGTTCGAAGAAGTATCATCTATGGATGGGGTTTCTAACCTTTGTGATGTTGGCAGGCATGTATTGTTATTCGATTCAGCTGGAGCATGGGTTAAGTGTTACGGGTATGACAGATAGAGTAAGTTGGGGATTGTACATTTCTAACTTTACATTTCTTGTAGGGGTTGCGGCAGCAGCAGTTATGCTGGTTATGCCTACTTATGTGTTAAAAGATATTGATTTTAAACAGGCTGTACTTATAGGGGAAGGTTTAGCTGTGGCGGCACTAATTATGTGTTTGGCTTTCGTGATTGCAGATATGGGAGGCCCATCTGTTTTGTGGCATATGATTCCCGGAATTGGCGTGTTTAACTTTCCTAATTCTATGTTAACCTGGGATGTTCTGGTACTTAACGGTTATCTGTTTTTAAATTTAACCATTCCATTATATATTCTGTTTAGACATTATCAAGGAAAAGATGCTAAGCCAAAAGTTTATATTCCTGGGGCTTTCCTGTCAGTTTTTTGGGCTGTGGCCATTCATCTGGTAACCGCATTTTTATATCAAGGGTTACAGGCACGTCCGTTTTGGAATAATGCCTTGTTAGGGCCACGATTCTTAGCTTCAGCATTTGCGGCTGGACCAGCCTTAATTATTTTGGTTTTGGGCATTATCAGAAACTATACAGAATTCAAAATTCAAGATAAAACGATTAAGAAAATTGCTATGGTGGTTACCGTGGCGGCACAGATTAACTTAATCATGTTAATCTCTGAGCTGTTTAAAGAGTTCTATGCTCCGACGCACCATAGTGAAAGTGCTTATTATTTGTTCTTCGGATTGCATGGTAAAGATGCTTTATTACCCTGGATATGGACGGCTATTCCCTTAAATGTATTGGCTACGGTATTACTAACATTTCATAAATTAAGAAATAATTTTAAAGTATTATTCTTTTGCTGTTTTATACTATTCATAGCGATTTGGATTGAAAAAGGTTTCGGACTTATTGTTCCAGGTTTTATTCCAGGACCCTACGGAAAAATAGCCGAATACGCACCAACAGGAGTAGAGATAGGCGTTACATTGGGAATTTGGGCGCTTGGAGCTTTCATATTTACCATTTTAGCCAGAACGGCTATAGGCATAGAGTTAGGCAAATTGAGATATAAGAAAGCGCTTAAATAGGGAGTCATCCATGGTTTATAAAAGTTTAAACTAAAAGTGTCATTAAATATGATTTATGTCAGTTTATTTATTCGTAAATTATAAGAGATTTACACCAGAAATAGGACACATTTTACAAGACAGCATAGAGACTATTATAAAGACCTTATAACCTTTTGAAATAGATTCGATTAGTCTTAACCAATATAGAAAATCAACATAGTGAATCTTAAAAAGAACATACTACCAGATAAAAAAACCCGATGGAGATCTGTCGCGGTTTTTTTAATTGCGGTGATTACCGGGTTGGGTTTTTTTATGGCTAAAGAGGCAGAAGTTGTTTCTTATATGTCCGATAATCCACAGGCCTGCGTAAACTGTCATGTTATGACGCCCATGTATAATAGCTGGATGCATAGCTCGCATCGAGAGTGGGCGAATTGTAACGATTGCCATGTGCCTCATGATAACGTTTTTAATAAATATTATTTCAAGGCTAAAGATGGTCTGTTTCATGCTTCAGTATTTACATTAAGAGCAGAACCTGAAGTGATGTTTATGAGAGAAGCGTCTCAGGAAGTGGTGCAGGCTAATTGTATTCGCTGCCACGTACAACAAGTTACGCAAACTAAATATGATGGTTGGATAGATGATCATGCAAAAAATAGAACCGAACGGCAATGTTGGAGTTGCCATCAAGAAGTTCCCCATGGTACTGTCCATGGTATATCGACCATAAAAAATAATATCGCACCCATCCCAACAGATTCAGAAGAAACTGTGATTCCGGATTGGTTAGAAAAACAAATAGCAGACAAATAATTATAACGAAAATGAAAAACAAAGTCTTATTTATTGTTACCGCAGTAGTCGTATTTCTACTAGGGTTGTTAGCTTCGAGTATTGTGAACAGAAAAAACGAAGCAAAATATAAATACGTTCCTCAGGTTGAGATCAATGAAAACGAACCAAGAAATGAAGAGTGGGGGAAAAATTTCCCAGCCGAATACCAGTCGTTTTTACAAACGGCAGAAACTGATTTCGCGTCGTACCAAGGAGGTTCTGCTATGAGAGATGTATTGCATGAAGATTCACGTTTGGTAGTGCTTTGGGCCGGATACGGATTTTCAAAAGATTATAACCAGGGTAGAGGGCATCAATATGCTATTGAAGATATAAAAAATACTTTAAGAACGGGAGGTCCAAAAGGAAAAGGAGATGGACCAATGCCGGCGACATGCTGGACTTGTAAAAGTCCAGATGTACCTCGTTTAATGAACGAAAAAGGTATTGCCGAATTTTACTCTGGAAAATGGGCGGATAAAGGTGCTGAGGTTGTAAACCCTATTGGTTGTGCCGATTGCCACGATTCTAAAACTATGAAATTGACCATTTCAAGGCCAGCCCTTGTAGAGGCCTTTGAAGGTATGGGGAAAGATATTAATCAGGCCACGCATCAGGAAATGCGTTCTTTGGTTTGTGCACAGTGTCATGTTGAATATTATTTCGATAAAAAACTACCTGGGAAAGAAGGTGTACCCTATTTGAAATTCCCATGGAAAAACGGAATGTCTGTAGAAGCCATGGAAGCATATTATGATGAGATCGAGTTTAAAGACTGGACCCATAAACTAAGCCGCGCGCCAATGCTTAAAGCACAACATCCAGGGTATGAGACGTATTTAACAGGAGTGCATGCCGATAGAGGTGTATCTTGTGCAGACTGCCATATGCCGTATAAGAGTGAAGGTGGTCAAAAGTTTACAGATCACCACATACAATCCCCATTAAATAATGTTGCTAATGCTTGCCAGGTATGTCATAGAGAGGAAGCAGATAAACTCAAGGAGAATGTTTACGAGCGTCAGCGTAAAGCAGCAGAGAACCGCTTAAAATTAGAAGACTTTTTGGTAAAAGCGCACGTCGAAGCCAAGAAAGCATGGGATTTGGGGGCTACCGAGGAACAAATGAAGGATATTTTGATGGATATTCGTCATGCGCAATGGCGTTGGGATTATGCTGCAGCAGCGCACGGCGCATCGTTCCATTCACCAGTAGAAACAGCCAGGGTGTTGGGTAGTGGGTTCACGATAATTCAGGAAGGACGCTTAAAATTAGCACGTTTATTAGCCGACCTGGGACATAACAAACCTGTTGAAATGCCCGATATCTCTACTAAAGAAAAAGCGCAATCCTATATAGGGTTAGATACTGAAAAATTGAAACAAGATAAAGACGCATTTAAAGAAAATCTGGTTCCAAAATGGCTTGAAGAGGCAAAAGCTCGCGAAGCGAACTATGGTAATGTACAGGCGTCGTCAACTAAATAGACTTTATACTAGCTTATTACTTGTGAAAGATGACATTTAACGGCGTAGCCTTAAATGTTGTCTTTCTTATTTTTAAAAGAACATCATGCAAAACATATATAAATTCTTGTCATCGTCAAGTCTGGCTTTACTTCTTTTATTAGTGTTTGCGATAGCTATGGCAACCGCAACATTTATAGAAAATGACTTTGGAACGGCAACCGCATGGGTAGCAATTTATGATGCCTGGTGGTTCGAGGCTGTTTTATTAGGACTAACATTAACGTTTGTGGCCAATATTTTTAAATACAAGCTTCTACGAAAAGAAAAGTGGGCTATACTCTTGTTCCATGTTGCTTTTATAGTCATTGTTTTAGGAGCGGCCATAACCAGATACGCATCCTATGGTGGAATTATGAGAATTCGGGAAGGTGCATCCTCAAATATTGTGATTTCCGATACTAATTTCCTGTCCGCAACCATAAGTGATGGAAACCGGACCAAAACTATAAAACAAAAACTATCATTCTCTCCAATTGGGAGTAATGACTTTTCATTGGAAACAAATTTTAATAATAAGAATGTTATTATATCGTATAATGAATTTATAACCGATGCTGTTCCTGAGGTTCTTCATGATGAGGAAAACGGAGAGCCACTTTTGGAAATGGTTGTCACTGTTGGGAATGGTAGACATACAGTATACCTTAAAAAAGGAGAAATTGAGAAAATTGGTGAACATCAGCACGAAATTGGATTTAATTCCAATAAAAAAGGGATCATTAATATTATGGAAAAGGAAGGCGCGTTTAGCATTAGGGCGCCACATGAGCTAGACTTCTTTATAATGTCTTCCCAACAGGCCGGAAAAGTCGTAAAAGACAGTTTACAAGCCATTACATTAAGAACATTGTACAGGCATGGTGATATGTCTTTTGTACCCCTTGTCTATCACGAAAAAGGGCGGTTTCATTTAAAAAGTGATCCAGAAAAAACAAAAGACAACGATAAAACGAAAGACGATGCTTTAATTGTAAATATATCGGTGGATGGTGAAGAGCAGCCTGTAAATATATTATATAGACAAGGATTTTTACCAACACATCATGATATAGATATTAAAGGAACAAAGCTTGTACTATCGTATGGAGCAGCTGCAATTACAACACCGTTTTCACTTCAATTAGATGATTTTCAATTGGAGCGATACCCGGGATCTTCTAGCCCGTCCGCTTATGCCAGCGAAGTAATGATTTTAGATGGTGAAGAAAAAACACCTTTCAGAATTTTTATGAATAATGTACTTGATTATAAAGGCTATCGTTTTTTTCAAGCGAGTTACGATACGGATGAAAAGGGAACCGTACTTTCGGTGAATCATGATCGATTTGGAACCTTGGTAACTTATTTGGGGTATGTATTAATGATGACCGGTATGTTCTTTACACTTTTTGGGAAGACATCGCGTTTTCAGCTAATCAATAAAAAACTCAAGAAACTTAAAAAGAAACCTATTGCGACGGCCTGTTTGTTGCTTTTTATCATAACTCAAGGGCATGCACAAAGGTCTCAGGATTCTTTAGACGCATATATTGAAAAGGCCATTGAACATCAGGAAATAGATAAAAATCACACCGATTTTTTCGGAAGATTGTTGGTTCAGGATTTAGACGGACGTATAAAACCTATAAACACACTGGCGTCAGAGTTTTTAAGAAAGATTTCTCGAAAGTCCAGGTTTGTATATTCTTTGGCTGATAAAAAAGTGGTGTTAGACGCCAATCAAACGTTTCTAGCCATGCACATGCTTCCCCAGGTTTGGCAACGTGTACCGATTATAAAGGTAGACTTTAAGAAAACAGGACTAGTGTTCGACAATATTCCAAGGGGAAACAATAATCTTGTGGCATTTACAAGCCTATTAGACAAAAAAGGGGAGTACCTTTTAACGAATCATGTAGAAGATGCTAACAAGAAGAAACCATCAGAACGTAATGAATTCGATAAAGAGATTCTAAAAATAGATGAGCGTTTTAATATTCTGTATAATGTGTTCATGGGGAACTACTTGAAAATTTTTCCTAATAAAAACGATTCAAATAATACCTGGTTTAGTTATACGCATCATTTTAATGATTTCCCTGAAGAAGACGGGCAATTTGCCAAAACCATATTGCAAAGCTACTTTAATGATATAAAATCTAGAAATTACCAGGCAGCACATGAAAAACTCATGTATATTAAAAAATATCAAGATGTTTTAGGTGCAGAAGTTATTCCGACGCCACAACGTATTGAAGCCGAGTTATGGTATAACAAAGCCAATATTAATTTTTGGCTGTTTCAGGTGTTTTTTATGCTTGGTTTTGTGTTGCTCGTTTTGGCTATTGTTAAGATGCTTTCAAAGAAAAAGTGGATAGATTTGTTAAACAATACCTTCATTGTTATGACATTAGTGTCCTTTTTATGTTTTACGGGTAATATCTTGTTACGTTGGTATGTATCACAGCACGCGCCATGGAGTAATGGCTACGAAATGCTCATTTTTGTGGCATGGGTGTTGGTGCTATGTGGTTTAATTACGTTTAGAAAATCGGACTTTTCACTTCCCTTGGCTACCTTATTTTCGGGAGCCTTATTATTTGTAAGTTATCTCGATTGGTTGAGCCCCGAAATAACCAATTTAATGCCTGTATTAAAATCGTATTGGCTAAAAATTCATGTCGCCACTATTGTAAGTAGTTATGCGCCTTTGGCTCTATCTGCAATACTTGGACTTATGGCATTATTGCTCTTAATCTTTAAAACACCAAAAACAAAGGACATTATTGAAATTAAAATTAAAGAGCTCACCTATATTAACGAAATAGCCATGACCATTGGTTTGTTTGTATTGGCGGTAGGAACCTTTTTAGGTGGAATTTGGGCGAATGAATCCTGGGGCCGTTATTGGGCATGGGACCCGAAAGAAACCTGGGCGCTAATAAGCATTATTGTGTATGCCATCGTTTTACATTTACGATTTATACCGAAGCTAAATAATACCTATGTATTTAATGTGGCCAGTATGTTTGCTTTTTGGTCCATTATAATGACTTCTTTTGGCGTTAATTATTACTTATCGGGTTTACATAGCTATGCAGCAGGGGATCCTTTACCTGTCCCTACATTTGTCTATGTACTTGCGTTTTTTATGGTTGCGGTAGCTATTGTTTCTAATGTTCGAAACAAGAGTAACCAGTCTTAAAGACTATCGAGAAGCAAGATGAACTGCTTAAATGTTCATTTTGTCGAGACCATGCCTTGACTTACTTGTCTTGTAATTAGTGTATTACGATTGTTGTAAGAGACTGTGCTTAATTTTTGTATCTCATATATCACAAAAATATCATTTCATTTTTTATTAAAGTTAGAGCATAATAGTTGGGAAAGATGTAACCAGATAATTTAGGGATTATCAAGGATGCCTTATATATAGCAAGCTATGTAAAGAAAGGGAATGGAGATAAAAACGCTTTTGTTTTGTTCTTTAAATTGATTTATAACAGACTTGTATGTAGTCTTTGATACAGTGTGTAAGCTTTTTATCGTTAAAAAAATACCTTATAAAGAATTGGTTTTACCTCTATTACCTTTCATCGTAAAAATATTACCTTACAAAGATTTGCTTTTAAATTTAGGGGTCTTTTCTCTTTTTTTCTTTTTTGTGTTTTTTCATTATTTGTACTTTAGAATGACTCAAAACGTAAAAAGATAAAAAATGAACAACCTACTTAATGAACATATCCTAAGATATGTTCCCCAGAAAAAAATTGAATATGATTTCAATTTACAAGAACATTTTTCAATTGCCTACAAACTCTCGAAATCCCCGTCTTTATTGACTCCTAAGCTCATTACGACCTTTGGGGATATTTTTGTTATTGAGGATAAGGATATAGAAAATTTTGAAGCTGCAAGTTTTTATTATCGAGAATCCTCAATTTTTCAAACTTGTTCAAATACTAAAATTTTAGAGGCTAATTTAAAAATATCCAAAAAGCATTTGCCTAAAGGACTTATTAACGATTTAAGCCATACTACGATTCCTTTTGGGAAATTATTAACCGAATATAAGATAAACGCAGGAGTAAAAGATCTTAATATATGTATTCATAAAAGTGTGGTTAATTCCAGTACACGAATTGGAAGAAACTTAAAGATTTACGATAAACAAAGTAATATGGTTATTGCTTTTGTTAGAGAATTATTCGTTTCTGAAAAAGAACTATCACTCGCGAAATTATATATTAACCCTTAAAAAATAGACATGTTAGATTGTATTATAATTGGTTCTGGACCTGCTGGAATCGTGGCTCTAAAAGAATTACTTGAGCAAAATATTAAGAATGTAGTATGTTTAGAAAAAACCGATAAACTTGGAGGTACGTTTTCACAAACTTACGATAATTTGAAATTAACATCATCTACCACGTTTAGTATGTTTTCGGACTTTTGGATTGGTGATAATGCAAATAATCATTTTTGGTCGAAAGATGAAGCCGTAAACTACTGGAATAATTATTCAGAACATTTTGGTATTAAAAAGTATATCAATTACAACAGTGAGGTTACTAGTATAGTAGATCATAAAACATATTGGGAATTAGAAACATCATCCGGTGTAGTATTTTCAGCAAAAAAAATCATTTTAGCTTTAGGTAATAATCGGGTTCCTAAGTTTCCTGATTGGAAAAGTGCGCTAAGTAAAATAAAATATTCTCATTCTTCATCTTATAAAAATGCCGATAGGTTTAAAGGAAAAAGAGTTCTTGTTGTTGGAGGGGGAGAATCTGGTTCAGATTTGGCATACGAGATTTCTGCCGTAGCGCGTACAAGTTGGATAAGCTTAAGGAATTCTACAGGGTGGGTGGTTCCCAGAAAAAGGGGAGATATCGCTTCAGATAACTCTACGCATAGAGGTATATGGAATTTACCAAAATCGCATGGTCCTAAATTAAGTGAAAGAATAAATAGGAAAGAATTATCTCGAAAAGATCCCGTTTTTGATACCGTAGTTATGTTAAATAAACTGGCTCACACCAAATACGGTTTAAGAGGTGTTTATGGAACAAAAACACTGTCACTACCAAAAGCTATTGTAGAACATAATTGTGAACTTGTTAGGGAAATTATTGAGATTGATGATTTGAATAGAACGGTTAAAACATCTGATGGTAAGACTTTGGAAAATATCGATGAAATCGTTTTCTGTACGGGGTATAAAAATGAGATAAAGATATTGCCTCAACAATATCAAAACATTAATCCGAGAGAATTATACAAGCATATGATTCATCCAGATTTAGGAGACCGTATTTTGTGGTTGGGGTATGCAAGGCCTGGCTTTGGAAGTCAATTCCCAATACTTGAAATGCAGTCCAGATTAATGGCTCTAGTCATTTCAAAAAAGCATATGCTTCCTTCTAAAATAGAGATGAAAAAGACTGCTCTTATGGATACCTATGAAAACATGGATCGCTTTCAGGAAAACGCATACAATGTAAAAAGTCTTGTTGATTATCACACTTATATGGACGATTTGTCAAAGGTTATTGGGTGTGAGCCTCCCTTGAGAAAACTTTTTTTTACGAATCCTAAATTATGGGTTAAAGTGTTTTTTGGGCCAACGCAAGCCACTCAGTTTAGGCTAAAGGGGCCTGGAGAAAAAACAGAACTCGCGAAGCATATTATTTATAAACTACCTAAGGTAAAATTAAATAATATAATAAAAGAGGGTATTAAAGGCCGAATCCATTATGCTATGCCATGGAACAATTCCAAGTTTAAGAACGCTAGAGTCTAATTAGGTATCTAAAAACTAGAATCTTATATCAATTATATTTAAAAATAAAATATAGAACGTAACATTGCTTTATATGTTAGCCTACATCTCTTTAGTTACATGGTTTTGGCTATGAAAATGACGTATGAAAGGTGAAAATAGGGGTGATGGATTTGAAAAACTTATTTTAAAATATAATTGGTATACTATGTTTTATTACGATTTAAAATGTATTTGTAGCAAGTTATGTTAAAGTGTGGAGTGAACATCTTGGTAAAAACAAACTTTTCAGATTTCTTCTAAATTCATTAGAAACTTGATTTACGAATATGCCATAAATTCATAACCAAAATTACCTAGTTATGAATTTGAGTCCTGTTTTTTCGTTTTCTCTCAAAAGTGCTTAATGATGATTTTTGTATACGTATTAATACTTATATTTGAACTGTTGCCCTTGTATAAAAGCCCTTTTAAAGTATGCAAACGTTTAACAGAACAAGTGAGATACGGCATAAAACAAGATCATTGTTTGGTAAAGCCTGTAAGCAATGCGACAACTTCAACTGCTTGATCAAAAAAAGTATATCCGATCTTGAACAATCAAATTTCATTGATAAGAAGAATGATATCAAATGCAAAAAAGGACAGCAATTCATTATAGAAGGAGCGCCGGTAAATGGACTGTTCTTTATTTTAGAGGGAACTGTAAAAGTATTTAGAACTGGAATTAATGGTAGAGAGCAAATTGTAAGATTTGCTAAAGAAGGTGAAATTATCGGGCACCGTGGTTTCGGTACTGAAGAATATTATTCTATTGGAGCGATCGCTTTACAAGATACCGTACTCTGTTATTTTTCCAAAGACGATTTGCAGGAGGCACTGGTTGAAAACCCAAAATTCACTTACGATATGATGTTGTTTTATGCTAATGAGCTAAACAGAAGCGAAAACAAGGTGAAATCTATTTCTCAAATGACGGTTCGTGAGCGTGTTATTGATACCTTATTATATATTCATAGAAAATTTGGTCATTTAAGGGGCTACTTAAATTTACCGCTTAGCAGACGAGAATATGCCGATTACGCCGGTACTACAGAAGAACAGGTGATTAGAGCTTTTTCTGCACTTAAAAAAGAAAACCTAATCATAGCCAAAGGTAAGAAGATTGGAATTGTAGATACAGCACTTCTCAAAAAAGAAATTAGCGAACATAACTTCTTCTTAGATAGCTAATGTTATGGCCAATAGCACCCGATATAAATACGAATGAGACGTTTTAGTCTGTCGAACTTTCGATAGACAGAGAAATTAGTGAGATTTCTTTATTCATGACTCACTCTTTAAACTATAATATTATTTATCAATATTTGTAGATACACCTTAACCATCTAGCCAACAGGGAGTCTCATCTTTATGTGATGTCTTGTCACTTTTATTATGTTCCCAACTAGCCCGGCTGACAGGCATCGATATGAGAGATCACAATACGTAATAGAGAAACTCAAATTAGTTTACTGCCTTTACGAGGGTTACTCATTGAAAACATGCGAGTTAAAGATTAGACATGCGTTTTGTCAGCTTTTCATGTGTTGTAAAAGATCATTTTATACTGTATTATTTCATAATTAATTAGGAGTGTAGACTTTACTTTTGTCGTAAATAAGTATTAGTACTTAATTTTTAGAAAAACATAAAAAACAAAAAAGACTTATGGAATTAAAAACCATCACCTTAGTTCAGGAATCCTTCGAAAAAGTAAAGCCGATCTCTCAAGCTGCCTCCAAGATTTTTTACGAAAAATTGTTTGAGTTGGATCCAAAACTTAAACCATTATTTCCCAGTGATGAGGAATCCATGAGTATTCAGGGCAATAAACTGATGAGTATGTTAGGTGCTGCCGTTGCAGGATTAAGCAATTTGGATGCATTAATTCCAATACTGAAAGATTTAGGAAAAAGACATGTAGATTATAAAGTCGAGGCTTTCCACTACCAAACGGTTGGAGAAGCTTTATTGGGAACGCTTGAAGTTGGTTTAGGAGATGATTTCACGACAGAGGTTAAAGAGGCGTGGACCAGCGTTTACGGAACCATGTCTAATGTCATGATTGATGCCGCATATTAATAACTAACTAACCAACCAAAACTATGAAAGCTATATATAAAATAACATTACTATTAACATTTTCCATTTTAACATCATGTGGAGGAGTACCAGAAGAAAAAACTAAAAGTATAGGTGCCGAGAATACGTTTTCTGTAGAAGAAGTATTAGAAATGGTGGCCAGAGAAAACGATGTAACCCGAACATTGTATACCAAAGCTATTGTAGGAAAGGGAAAGAAACAAGGCATGAAATTCGATGAAGACTGGAGGAAAGATGATGTAGAGGCAGGCCCACTTCCCGCCTTATTTCTTAGAGGAGTTGCAACGAGTATAAGAAAGAGTTCGGTGCCTTTGGGATTATATTTAGGTTCGGACTTTCCTGTGAATGCTGCAAATAAGTTTGAAGGAAAACAAGCCGAGCTATTCGAACATATTAAAAAAGACCAAAAAGCGCAATTTTTCTATGACGAAGACCAGAAACTTCATACGGCTATGTTTGCAGATTTAGCCAGCGCCGGAGCTTGTGTGACTTGCCATAATGATCACCCTCAAACGACAAAGTCCGATTGGAAATTAGGAGACGTTATGGGGGCAACAACCTGGCAATACCCTAAGGACTCATTGTCTTATAAAGAAACTGTGGCTGTATTGAATTCCTATGCTAAGGGTACTGTGGATATTTACATGGAGTATTTAGATGAAATTAATGCCTTTGAAAAAAGTGAAAAACCCCAAATAGGTGATAAGTGGCCAGCTGAAGGAAACTATTTACCAACCGCCGAAGTTTTCCTCGACAGTGTCAAAAAACTATCATCCTATGAAACGATGAAGCGTCTTGTAGTTGTAAAGTAAAGTGATTTAGTTTTTTGATTTAATAATTAAGGCAATATGCAACCTTGCTCAATATACAGATCTAGACGCTCCAAATCCTGAGCAGGTTGCAAATTGCATATGTTTAATTGAACTTATTTTGAGTTTTTGAGTTTGACACAAAATGAAGTAAAATTTATCCAGATAATACACTTTTTAAAGGGCACTCACCTCCCGGATGGGCAGGTAGCATTGCTAAGCATAAAAAGAGAAACAAAATATGGATGGATTTTGACATGTCTTAGGAAATAGAAAGCGTCAAGATGAGTTCATTAATAAAATGTTAGTGTATGAATAACAAATCCACCATATTGGGATTGGTTTTAATGATCGCTTACTTTTTACAATACATTTTGAAATTGGAGTGGAGCTGGCTGTTTGAACTTCAGGCACAAGAAATGTATAAACGATGGACAGGCCTGGGGCTTGCACTATTTATAATATTTCAATGGGTTTTAACCATGACACGCACCATTAAAAGGTTTAGAAAGTACGCTATGTCGATGTTATCAATCCATAAATGGCTAGGAGCTATAAGTCCGCTCATTTTTTATATACACACAGCGTCTCTGGGGTATGGGTATTTGCTACTACTTACTTATATATTCTTTTCAAATACGCTTCTGGGGTATTTAAATCTAAATGTATTGAAAAACAATAGTGATTTACTATTTAAGAGTTGGATGATTGCTCATGTAGCGCTATCTGTAATAGTTCCCATTATGATGGTGTTTCATATAACTATGGTGTTTTATTATAAATAGATTGCGTATGAAATTACAGGTGAAAGATATCATTAAAGAAACAAACGATGCGATAAGTGTAAGTTTTAAGAACGGCAATTTTTTTAAAAAGCTGAAATATAAACCAGGACAATTCCTAACAATTCACGTTCCAATAGATAAAAAGATACATAAAAGAGCCTATTCCTTTAGCAGTAACCCCTATACAGATAAGGATTTGAAAATTACTATTAAACGTGTAGAAGGGGGGCTGGTATCTAATTTTGTTCATAATAGCCTTGAAGTGGGAGATAAGCTTGAAGTAAACCCTCCTGCAGGCTCTTTTTGTATCGAACCTAAAAGTGGAGCCGAGAAACAGTATGTGTTATTTGCTGGGGGTAGTGGTATTACGCCCATGTTTTCTATTGTAAAATCGGTTTTAACGGAAGAAGTGAATTCAAAAGTATTACTGATTTATGCTAACCAAAATAAAGAGTCTATCATTTTTCACGATGAATTGAAAATGTTAGAAGCGGCTTATCCAGAAGTGCTTTCTGTAACACATATTATTTCCTCAAATAAGACAGATGATGGCAACTATCATTCCGGTTTGGCGACTAACGAACTTGTGGATAAGATCTTTTATAAAAACGACTTGAGTTACGATGATCATGTTTATATGATTTGTGGACCTTTTGGTTATATGGAAAAAATAAAAGAGATCTTAAAAAGTAATGGTGTTCCTAGGGAAAAGATTAAGATTGAAGTTTTTAAAGCCCCTGCAGTAAAAGTCACAGGAAAAGACCTTATGAGTGACGTCACTTTAAAAATAGATGGAGAAACGCTTAAACTAAAAGTACCTGGGAACAAATCTATTTTAGAACAGGCCATGTCTGAGAATATTGCCATTCCATATTCCTGTAGAGCCGGAATGTGTGCCAATTGCAAAGCGACCTGCATTTCTGGGAATGTAAAGATGACCGAAGGTCATTTATTGACTGATGCCGAAATGGAAAGCGGAAGCATTCTTACATGTATTAGTTATCCAACAAGTGAACAACTTGTAATTGAAGTATAATATTAAATAAGTTTAGATCATATATGTTCAAGGTAGGGCCATTACGCAAAAGACAAGTTTTAGGAGGTATCATAGGTAGTATTCTTGGAGGCGCCATGTTTTACATATTTACTTTAGATACTACCGAGGAATATGTCTCAATTGGCCCCATGAATACGGGGCATGAAAGTCTGTCCTGTTTTGCATGTCATGCAGATGCTAAGGGAAACCTCATGCAGCAGGTACAATCTAATGTATCCCATGCCTTTGGAGCTAGAGACATAGGAGTAGATTTTGGAACACAAGATGTTACGGTAAATAATTGTCTGGAATGTCATGACCGACCAAACGACAGACATCCAACGCACCGTTTCTCGGAACCAAGATTTAAAGAAGCCGTATCCCATATTGATGCAACTACTTGTATTACCTGTCATACAGAGCATGAAGAAGAGCGTGTATCGGTGGCTTCAATAGATTATTGTATGAACTGTCACCAGGATTTGGACGTTGAAAACGATCCGTTGGATATCTCTCATAAAACCTTAATAGCAAAAGAAGCATGGTTTACCTGTATTCAATGCCATGATTTTCATGGAAACCATAAATATGAGGTTCCAGAGAAACTTTCAGATACCATTCCTATGGAGTCCATTCAACGTTATTTTGATGGCGGAGAAGATCCCTATGGATCGGTTAAAAAATATATCGCGCTTTCTCAAGAAGATTGGTTAAAAGCGCTAGAAAATAAATAGGAGATATGAACTAAAAAGAAGTGTGTTCCAAGTTTACGTTTTACTGTTTTTACAAATTTCAGTATAATTTTCTCTTATATTACTTAATTACTTAGATCATTAAAAGGCCTTTTTAAAGGCCTTTTTTTGTTTTTAAAATGCTTGTTTTTAGTGCATTGCATTGCTTTTATGGCTTTTTGCAGGTTTGTATCTGTGAAAAAAGATGGTTGGACATGGGGATTTACATAATGGATGAGTATTGATACTTATATATTTGCTTCAAAATTAAGTATAAATACTTAGAATAATTTAAATCAAAACATATGAAATCTCTAATCAAAAAGTCAACATGGATTTTACCGCTAGCCGTATTGTTGTTCTCTTGTGGTAACAAGGAGAAGAAACAAACCGAAACGTTAGCCGAAAATACACCCGTAGAAACATCTAAAACAAAAACATTAGATATTGAAAAACCACAGTTAACCTTTGGTTTTATAAAATTAACAGATATGGCACCTTTAGCCATTGCCAAAGAAAAAGGATTCTTTGAGGATGAAGGTTTATTTGTTTCGGTAGAAGCACAATCAAACTGGAAAAATGTGTTAGACCGTGTTATAGATGGTCAGTTAGACGGCTCTCACATGTTAGCCGGGCAGCCAATTGCTGCAGGTGCCGGATTTGGAAGACAGGCAGAGTTGGTAACACCATTCTCGATGGATTTAAATGGTAATGGTATTACTGTTTCTAACGATGTTTGGTCTAAAATGAAACCAAATGTACCAAAAGGAGAAGATGGAAAGCCCGTTCACCCTATAAAAGCAGACGCTTTAAAACCTGTAATTGAAAGCTATAAAAATTCGGGAAAAGCTTTTAAAATGGGAATGGTTTTTCCAGTTTCAACACATAACTATGAAATTAGATATTGGTTGGCAGCCGCAGGAATTCACCCAGGTATGTATACCGCAGAAAATGTACAGGGACAAATTGATGCAGAAGTTTTATTATCTGTAACGCCACCACCTCAAATGCCAGCGACGCTAGAATCTGGAACTATTTACGGATACTGTGTAGGAGAACCATGGAATCAACAAGCCGTATTTAAGGGGATTGGAGTGCCTGTTACAACAAACTATGACATTTGGAAAAACAACCCGGAAAAGGTATTTGTAATGACCAAAAAGTTTGTTGAAAAATATCCAAATACAGCCGTTGCTGTTACAAAAGCTTTAATAAGAGCAGGAAAGTGGTTAGATGAACCAGGGAACAGAGCAGAAGCTGTAAAAATATTATCGATGTCTCAGTACGTTGGAGCAGATGAAGCTGTATTAGCAAATTCTATGACTGGAACCTTCGAATTTGAAAAAGGAGACAAACGTGAGATGCCCGATTTTAATGTGTTTTACAAGTATAATGCAACGTATCCTTTCTACTCAGATGGTATTTGGTTTTTAACTCAAATGAGACGTTGGGGGCAAATTCCAGAAGCAAAACCAGCAGATTGGTATTCAGAAACCATCAAAAATATCTACAGACCAGATATCTGGACCAAAGCAGCTAAGCTTTTAGTGGAAGAAGGCAATATCCCAGCAAGTGATATTCCTGAAACAGATGGATACAAGCCAGCTACAACCGATTTTATAGATGGCAATGCTTACGATGCTAAAGATCCAATTTCATACATCAATAGTTTTAAAATAGGAAACAAGGACGAAGCAGTACAGTAATTATAGGGAGTTAAGTAAGTAAATATATAAGAGTCATGAAGCAAAGTATAACATTAGGAAAAGTAACCAAGTTTATGGGGTTAGGATTTTTAAGCACATTTAAAGATCTATTTACCGGAAAACTAGAAAAGGAAGATTTTAAAAATTTCCTTCGTAAAGTAGTCGTACCGATGGCTTCCATTCTATTATTTATCGGATTATGGTTCCTAGGAGCGCGATCGTTGTATAATGTAGAAGCAGAGTATAAAATTCAAAAAGCATTAACAGATCAAGGACCAGAAGCAGCAGAAGCTTTGCGTGCTTGTATAGCCTCAGGAGATACAAGTTGTCAACCAAATACCTTACCATCTCCAAGTCAGGTTTGGGATTCATATATGTCGCTACTGAAAGACCACCAAATTATTAGTGCAGACAAGGCAGCTTTTGCAGAGAAGACAGCTGCCTTAAATGAAAAGCGTATAGCAAATGGTGAAAATCCCATAACGTATACGGGAAGACCTTCATTCGTAGATCAGATTTTTAGAAGTTTACAAACCGTATTTGCTGGGTTTTTACTAGCACTGTTAATAGCTGTACCTTTAGGAATCTTTATAGGCTTAAGTCCAACCTTGAAGAGTTCGTTTAACTGGTTCATTCAGATTTTTAAACCTGTATCACCCGTGGTTTGGTATCTATTGGTTTTTATGATTGTAAAAACACTTTTAATAGATTCTAACGAAGATAGTTCTTTTACGATTTCATTTATAAGTGTTGGTTTATGTTCTATGTGGGCCACACTGGTTAATACGGCAATGGGAGTGTCTTCTGTAGATAAGGATTACATTAATGTAGCCAAAGTGTTGAAGTTAGGACCATTTCAAAAGGTATTCAAAGTCGTATTACCATCATCCTTACCTTTAATCTTCACAGGTTTAAAAATTACATTATCTGTAGCATGGATGGTACTAATTGCCATTGAATTGTTAGCCCAAAGCCCAGGATTAGGTTTATTTGTTTGGGAAGAATTTCAAAATGGAGCAAATGATTCCAATGCGAAAATTATTGTAGCTATGTTTGTCATCGGAGTTATAGGGTTCCTATTAGACCGATTGATGCTAACGATACAAAATGCAGTATCTTTTGATAAAACTGACGCTATATAACAGGTTAAAGGGCTGAATTGTTTTCGGAATTAAATGAAGAAACAATTCAACGCATAAACGCATAAACAATAATAAAATGGCATACTTAGAATTAAATAACGTTTATAAAACTTACGGACAGGGTGATTATGCTACTGAGGTACTTTCAAACATTAATCTGTCTATAGAGGAAGGTGAGTTTGTGGCCATAGTTGGGTTTACCGGAAGTGGAAAAACGACCTTAGTGAACCTTATAAATGGATTACTTGAACCAACATCTGGAGATGTTTTATTTAAAGGAAAACCCGTTATGGGAACCAGTCATGAGCGTGGTGTGATTTTCCAAAACTATTCCCTATTGCCATGGTTAACTGTAGAGCAGAACGTATTTATGGCGGTTAAAGAGGCCTTTCCTAAAAAAAGTAAATCTGAGTTAAATGATATCGTTGCAGAATATGTTGAAATGGTGAGTTTAACACCAGCCATTAACAAACGTCCAAAGGAACTTTCTGGAGGAATGCGTCAGCGCGTATCAGTTGCCAGAGCGTTAGCTATGAAACCGGAAATGATTATTATGGACGAACCTCTGGGCGCTTTAGATGCTTTAACCAGAGGTAATCTTCAGGATGAGATTTTAAACATATGGGGAAAAGATAAACGTACAGCATTGCTCATTACTAATGATGTGGATGAGGGGATTTATATGGCCGATAGAATTATTCCTTTACGTCCAGGACCTAATGCAACCTTAGGGCCGGAATTTAAAATAGATATCGAGCGTCCTCGCGATAAAACCGAAATGAACGATAATTTAAATTTTAAGGAAACCAGAAATGCCATTATTGAGTATTTAATGGACATAGGAAATGAAAGGAAATCTCAGGCAATGGAAGAATTTGTACTTCCCGATTTAACACCTAAAGATTTTGTTAATCAATTTAAATAAGCAAGTCACATGAATACCGTATTAGAAAAAAATAGAGTAAATGGTTATGCAGATAATGGGGTGTTCCCTTCATCTCAGGTCATGCTGGATTTAAAAAAGCTTAAAAAGGTATACCCAACGCCAAAAGGTGATTATGTTGTACTTGAAGATTTAAATCTACAAATAAAAAAAGAAGAGTTTGTCACGATTATAGGACATTCAGGTTGTGGAAAAACGACTATGCTTTCTATGATTGCCGGACTTAATGAAATCTCAGGAGGACATATTTCTGTCCTGGGGAAACATATAAAAGGTCCGGGGCCAGATCGAGGGGTTATATTTCAGGCGCCTAGTTTAATGCCTTGGATGACATCCCTTCAAAATGTATTATTGGGTGTGAATCAAGTATTCCCACATGCCAGCAAATCGCAAAGAAAGGATATTGCCAAGTACTATCTTCAAAAAGTTGGATTAGAAGATGCGTTTCATAAAAAAGCTTCCGACTTATCTCAAGGGATGCAGCAACGTGTTGGAATAGCCAGAGCTTTTGCCATAAAACCAAAAGTTTTATTACTAGATGAACCTTTTGGAATGTTAGATTCTTTAACCAGAGGGGAGCTTCAGGATATTCTTATAGAAATTTGGAACAAGGAAAAAATTACAGCTGTTATGATTACTCATGATGTGGATGAAGCTATTTTTCTTGCAGATAGAGTGGTTATGATGACTAGTGGTCCAAGAGCCAAAATAGGAGACATTCTTGAAATCGATTTTGAAAGACCCAGAACCCGTAAAGCCATTTTAGAACACAACGATTATTATAAATACAGAAAGCATCTCATAGATTTTTTAGAGCATTAAAAATGAAAAAAGCAGCCTTTTTTTCCAGCGCGAATTAGTCAAAACATGAGATTTATCATAAAGTAAAAAACCTACGACTTATATATTTGTGATACGCTTTTGTAGAAGCGCATCAAAGCTAAATTCAATCAAATTAAAGCAAACATAAAAAACAAAAAAATGAAAAAACAATATCTATTACTAATCACCCTGGCATTAACTATTCAACTCGTGCAAGCACAATTTACACTAGATGGTGAATTTCGCCCACGTACAGAATACCGAAATGGTTTTGGAACCTTGATTGCAGATGACGCCGATGCAGGTTTTGGTATTTCCACCAGAGTACGTTTAAATACTGGATACAAAACAGAGGCTTATAAGGTATTTGTAAGCTTACAAGATATCATGGTTTGGGGTGAAAACAGACAAATTTTACCTTTTGATCAAAATAACTCTTTTGCAGTTTTCCAAGCCTGGGCAGAGATTAATTTAGGTGAAGGGTTTTCAACTAAATTAGGACGTCAGGTGCTTTCATACGACGACCAAAGAATTCTAGGAGGTTTAGATTGGGCACAACAAGGGCGTAATCATGATGCGGCATTACTTAAGTATAAAAAAGATAAATTTTTATTAGACTTTGCCGTAGCTTTCAATCAGGACTATTCCAATCCAACAGGTTTTGTTTCAACAGGAACTGGTTATAATACGTCAGGTTTCTTTTCATATAAGACCATGCAAATGTTATACGTAAAGCAGGCCTGGGAAAACTTTACAGGAAGTTTATTATTAATGAATAATGGTTTTCAAGATTTCGTCGATAATGACCCGAATAATGCCCCAGATGGTGTAAGTAACCTTCAAACATTGGGAACGCACTTGAAGTATAAGAATGGTAAGTTTGGAGCAGCAGCCAATGCATTCATCCAAACGGGATCAAGACAAGGTGAAGTTGATGTAAAGGGAGCATACCTTTTTGGTTTAGATTTGTCTTATAAAGCATCAGATAAAGTTGGTTTTGGAGCCGGTGTCGAAATTATTAGCGGAAATGATGCCGATCCAGGAGAAACAGGAGCCTTCTTCCCATTATATGGAACAAACCATAAGTTTAATGGGTTTATGGATTACTTCTATGTAGGGAATCATGGGAATTCTGTTGGTTTGTTCGATATCCATGCAAGCGCCAACTTTAAGCTAGGAGATTCTTCAAGTCTTATGATTAAAGCTTTAAACTTTAGTGGAGAGCAAGACTTACCAAGTGGAGAGAATGCTTTAGGAACTGAAATAGATTTAGTATTCAAAAAGAAGTTTAAAGGGTACACGTTAGTTGCAGGATATTCACATTTATTTCCTTCAGACGGGATGTATGAGTTAAAGAATATTACAGAAGATGCTGCTGCCAGTACTCAAAACTGGGCTTGGGCTATGCTCGTGATTAAACCAAAGTTTTTAAACACAGGTAATTAACGACAACACAATTAATTTGTTTTTCAAGTTAATATTATTGAGTGATGAAGACCCGCTTAAAAGGCGGGTCTTTTGTTTTATCTTGATCTGTTTGCTGGACTAGCCGCCATAAAAAGAAATTACTACCAACTAATATACTTATTCCATTTGTTAATATTGGCATCCCGATTAACATGTTGAGAAATTGTACCTTGTAAATTGATATACCAGGCTGGAGCAGGAAGATTTTGTGCAAATTGGGCATCCGCTAGTAGTAGATGCTGATGTTGATTGACACAAGATATAGTGCCACTAGCTGTACCAGACCATGGTCCAATATATACTGGGTCAGCATTAACTCCGTTGCTATACCTTGCTATAGCCGATCCTGTTAAATTATAGGTGATATTTCTATATTCACCAGCAGCTCTCCATCTATTTCTACTTCTATACTCTAGCTTAATATCTACATAAAGCTCCGTTAATACATTGGGATAGCCTAAATCAAAACCTCTCGACCTTAGCTCATAGACATGTTTCAATTTACAACATGTGGTACCTTGCAAAGGGCCGCCAACACAATCTTGATAAGAAATTCTATCAAACTCCTTTTGATTGCTGCCAGCAATACTATTTGTTCCCATAACAAGAGATCTTTGATTCTCGTCAGGTATGCTATCATCGCTAACTAATTTTGAATGTGTTCCTCCTATAACTTCTAAACCATTTAAATCACTTTTCCAATTAGACTTTTGTTTAGAATGTTTTGAGCCGACTTTATAGAATACGTTATCTGTGAAATAGATAATATCTTCTCCAATCTGAAACTCTTGATTTTGGTTTAATATTGCTAGTAGACCATTGGTAAGACTGTTTATATCGTCTTCCTGATTTTCACTGGTATCTTTAATGTTATACAAAGCATGGTGTCCTTTGTTTTCAATCCAGGTTTGCAATGCTTCAGGACCTAAATGGAAAATTGATTTGTAGACTTTATTAAAGTGTTCCCAATCCTTAAATGTTGTAATTTCAGACTTAGTGGTTAAATGTTCTTGTTTTGGATCACTTTCAATGCTCGATTGATCAGAACAGGAAATGATTACCAATGTAAGAAAAAGGGCAAATAAGTTTCTCATAATATTTGAATTTTAGTTATAATTAACTCAAATATGAGAAATACGATTTAGTTATTAAGGAAGAATATTTGTATCTGCAGGATTCTTTAAATAAGTTAGAGTAATTGGAAGAGTTTTTTATTAACATTTTTTTTAACTATTAAAACAAGAATGTTCTCTTCTAAATTTTTAAGAGGTATTTAGATATTCCAGCCTGGTGTGTTTTAATGAGAACTGTACAATATTTTATACCTGTGAGATTATAATTGTACTAAACCCAAACTTAGGTTATCTATAGTTTATAAATCCCATTTTTAATCGCATATAAAACAAGCCCGATTCTATTTTTAACATGAAGTTTTTGAAACAGGCTATCCCTATAACCATCAATAGTTTTAGGACTTAAAAACATTTTTTCCGCGATTTCCTTATAGGTCATTTCGGAGCAGGAATGTTTTATAAATTCAATTTCTCGTTCTTTAAGATGAATTTCCTGAGAACCGTTGTCGTTTAAAGAGTTAATTAAAATATTGGAAACGTCTCTGGTATGATAATACCCATGTTTTATGGTTTCTTTTAGCCCGAGTTCTAGTACATCTTTTTCAACGTCTTTTAGAAGGTACCCCTTAGCTCCTGCTTTAAGCATTTTTATAATAGTACTATCATCTTCTTCAACCGATAGTGCGATAACTTTAACCTGCGGATAATCAATTTTAACAATTTCGGTGGTCTCAATACCATTTAATATGGGCATATTTACGTCCATAAGAATAATGTCGGGGATATTCTCTGGTGTTTTAAGTTTGGTGAGGAGTTCTTTACCATTTTTGCAGGTAAAAAGAACTTTAAAATCTTCGAAAGAATCTACCAGGCCTGCTATAGCTTGTGACAGCAATATATGATCTTCGACAATTATGACCTTATGTACTCCCATAATGTGCTTAAAGTTTATATGTGATGATTAGTTTTGTTCCTTTATTTAATTCAGAGGCTATAGTAGCTTCTGCATTAATCAGTTTTGCCCTGCTTTTAATGTTTGTTAGACCTATTCCTGAATGGTTCTGTTTATTAATATCAAAACCAAGTCCGTTGTCCTGGGCAGTAATTACCAGGGTGTTGTTTGATTGATAATTTAAAATAATATCCAAATGTGTTGCTTTAGCGTGCTTAATAGTATTTGAAAAGAATTCTTGTAAAATTCTAAAGAACATGATCTCAATTTTGCTCTCTATGTTTACCTGTTCTCCTTTAATTGTAAATGTGGATTTTATAAAATTAAGGCGATTAAATCGATCAATTTCGTCGGTGATAGCCTGTTCTAAAGACATATTCTTTAAAACATCGGGGTTAATTAATTTTGATAAAACCCGTAATTCTTTTAAACTTTTGTTTAAGGTTTCTTTGATGTCATCTGTAGGCGAATTATTTTGTACCTGAATTTTAGCAAGTGTCAACAATTGGCCAATATTGTCATGCAATTCCCAACTAATATTTCTAAAGGTTTCTTCCCTAATTTCTATTTTGGCCTTAGAAATCTCCTGCTCGAAATGTTTCTTGGCAAACTCATTTTTTAAAAGCAATGCGTTCTTTCTTTTCTTAAAAAGAAGAAAAAGAGAAATCATAGTGATCAATACAAGGAATATGACCACAGATGATATTACTAAAAATGATTGTATTTCTTTTTCGTCCATATGAAACCTATTATATAACAGCCGTATAAGCACAAGTTTAGGAAAAATAGGATAATGAAAAACGTGTAATTACCAGCCCATAAGTTAAAATGTTTTGATAATAGCATGAACGGAATCATCCCAATATAAAATAACAACAGAGCGGTGGCTATCCAGAAACTTAATTTATATTTTAAATTTAAAATATAGTCAGAAATAAATAATTCATGTAAATGAAATCCAGCCATAATAAGCATAAAGGAAGCCCCAATAACAAAACTGTACTGCTTCAATCCGTCATTAAAACTATTAATTATATATAAAATTATAAATATAGCACTTAGGGTTATTACAATGGTCTTGTAAAGTTTCTTTTTTAAAATAGTATAGTACCACCAATTATAGAATAAGAAACTTAAACCTGTGTAGCCATAAAAAACCCATGCCTTGTTTATTCTAAGAAAATCAAATAATGTACCTAATATGGTGTCTATGAAAAAAGTTCCCCATAAAAAATGTAAAAAATAGCGTTCTGTTGAATCCGTATATTTTTTAAAGTGAATCAAAGCAACAATAGCCGCAATAAGTTCAAGTAAATTGATTGAATGCGATATATTTAGGTAGGATTCTGTCATTTTTTAAGGGGATTGTATTATTATTTAATGTTCTGTAGGTGGGTCTCCAGCTTGTCCGTAATTATAAGCTGGAATTTCACTAATATTAGCACCTCCGTTAACAAGAGTGCTTATTGGTAAAAAACTGGCTTTCGATGTTCGTTTAATTCCCGTAGGAACCAAAAACACCGTTGAAATCCCTGGATCTGCGAACTTCTTATTCTTTGGGTAAACTCCATTATATATACGAATTCCCAATTTTTTATACCCTAAAGAATCAGCTTCCTGTTCTACGTAAGCGATGTATTTCTTTAATTCTTTAAGGTCAAACCAGAAATCACGAGCGTCTTTTTTTATTTTAAGGTATTTTAAGATCGTATCGTATCGGGTTCTTTTATACTCTTCTTCCAGAGCATCGGCATATTCATAATCAATAACTTGTTTAGGGGGCTTAATTTTTACTGGTTTTGGTTTATCCTCACAAGATTGAAGGACCAAAGCCATGATCATTAGAAAAAGTGTTAGTTTCTTAATTGATTTCGCTTTCATTTGAAATGATTTAGTTAATTATTCGGTGAGTTTCAAAAATACATATTAATATTAAAACTTTAGAAATTACCTTAATACCGTATGCTATGATGAGTTCTGTAATTTACTTTAATTCAGTATTTTAAAAAAGGACTTCTTAGTATTTACGGTGTTTTTCCTGAAAAAAAGGGGAAAAACACCCTACTAAAAAAAATAATTCACCTACTAAATTTTGGAATAATCTCCTTAGTGTATTTCAGGCTTTTTACTCTTGAGTCATTTCGACTTTCAAAATACCTTTGACCCGACATTTAAAACCCTACATAATGAAAGCAACACCTCTTAATTCCTTTTTTGGAAAAACGATGTTCTATAGTTTATGTTCAGTCATTCTCTCAACTGTAGATATGTCCGCACAAAATTTTAGTAGATCAGAAAACCGACAACTTAATAGAATAAACGATATTGGGTCTGTTGGCGTAAGTCTATTCGCAGAACGCATAAAGGGACAAATAAAATCTGTAACTGTAGTCTATGAAAGTGAGCGAAAGCTTAAGTTGTCGGTGGCATTTACAGAGTTCGATTTGCATAACTATACCCTCGTAGCGGAATTAAAAAACGTTCAAAAATTAAGACAGTCACAATTTAAACAAGTAAAGAAAAACCTAAAAGGAGTGCAAAGTCCCTTGGAGTTGGAATTTAACTTGGATAAAAACACTCCTAAAGACACTGAATTAACCTCAAAATTTCTTGAAATTAGAATTGGTTCCAGAAGTTTAAAACCTGTCTTTCTATATAAGTTAAACAAGGAGTGGAAAACTGGGGCTGGCTACGAGAATTTTGCTATTCCTTCAAATTTAGAACCTGTTAACAAAGCAGCAAACTTGGAGAAATCACCACAAAAAATCATGGTGCCCGAGCGCACGTCCAATTTTAAATGTAGTAGCGCTAAAACAGAGCTAATACATTTAAAACAATCTTATTTGCTAGGTGATAATAGAGGTGTGTTTTTAGATGGTACTTGGGTTAATAATAAGAAGAATGCTCGAAGCGCCTCAAAAATAAAGATTTCGAACCATGGGAAAAATATACAAGTCTTTGGGACATATAATACTAAAGATTATGAGAGGGGTATTCGACCTTTAACGGCCGAAACGAATAGTACCAATGAGTATTGGGCAGTTTTTAATTCCAGAATAGCCAAGTCTACATTTATGCTGACGGTTAACGGTAATGACATGGAGGTAAGACTTGAACGAGATTATAAATCTGCAAATCGACCTACTAAGAGCTATGTAGAAAAATTTACCAGGCTTAACCTACATATTAATAATACAGCTTAAGTCTATTATGGCACAGTATATGGGGGAGTACGCTAATGAAGATGGAAGTAATGCATTAAAAAGTAGATCTAGGCTGGCGGTGTGAAGCAGAAATATCTATCAACATAAATTTAGATTCTGTTACGGGTTCTTTACAAAAAAAGGGATTTATGGTAAAGTCGCTACGCCCCATACCAATTATCAAATTTGGTATATGTGGCAGATGCAACCGTAACAGGTTCTTTAAGGCGCACATTTTTAGGTGGTTATTTGAAAATTAAATGAGCGCTTAATAAGGTGTTCATTGGAAAAACCGGTAAGACATGACTTGTCTGGTTAAGACATGTGACCTTAGTATAAGTTGCCTTTCCATAACAAATGGAAGACGATATAAAGAAAATTGAAAGTACTTAGCATATTCTATTAGAACGGTTGTAGCTTTTATGCTAAGATTAATTGAGGCCTCGAAATCTTATCGAGGCCTTATTTTTACCAATTTCCCGTAAAAATCAAAATGTGGAAAAACACCATTTTCGATGTAATGTGTGTTGATTTTTAGGAAATTACATTCCTTTTTTTTACTTTTAAACTCTCTTATCAAAATTATTGCTATTATAGCCATTCAATAATAGCGAATTAATAACTCTTTCTTAATTAGAAGTAGAAAAAAGTAAATAGCATTTTCTTTTTTCTCAATCGGTTCTATGTTGTTATAACATGTTCTTTATAGAACATTTATGGCAAAAACCGTAAATAATCAAGATTGATAGTTTTTAAATGTATAAACATATGAACATATAGATAACGAATTGATTGATGTAAGTCTTGCTTAAGAACTTAAGATGTCGCCTGGATTATTTAAAAGATAATTCTGTTAGCTATATATGAGAAGACATAAACTTAGAAAGCATCAAACCCCTTTATAAAGCGGTAAATAGGAGGAATGCGAGTCTGTATTATGCAAGTTAGGTTTCGCCTAAAAAACGGTAACTCCAACTCGCTTTTTTAGACAAAAAATTATTTATCAGCCTTGTTTGCGGACAAGGTGCTAATACTATTATTTCGAAAAAATTACTAAATCCAACATAAATTTTCTCATAGAAGATTCGTGTTAAATTAAAAAATACAATGGTATGGTTGAATGACAAAGAATACTAACCGATTCTATGTTTACCTATACAAAGCGTATAGGAGCGATTACTAAATTAAACTAAAATTTTATCAAATGAAAAGTAAAGCTTTACCAATTTGTACAATGATCTTTTTGATCGCATGGACCCAGGCGTTTGCACAACGCCCGTTCTTTAATAAGAACAAAGACATCCTCATAGCCCAGTTTGATAGTAAACCGGATCCGGATGATATTCATGCTCAAGCAGCCTTAGGATGTATGCTAGCACATCCTGATCTCTCAGGTGTTAATTATTATGCTGTAGCCGGAGCGATTGGCCATCAAGGAGGCCAATTTATTGACTCAGATAACTTATTTAATATGGCATTTGGAAATTCCAATTGGACAGATGCCGACGCGAACTGGAATGCCTCGGTCAACAGAGTAAAAAACAAAGTCATACCCATTCTTCAAAACGGTGGAAAGGTTTGGGTTCAAGAGGCTGGTCAGTCCAATTTTACTGCCGACTGGGTAGCAAAGGTGTTACAGACTGTGTCACAAAATACCGTTAAGAACAATGTCGTCGTGGTTCAACATAGCAATTGGAACGAAAACAAAACGACTACATCAGACCTAAACTATGTTAAAAACAGAACCCGTTATTTCGCTATTGATGATGGTAATGCTCCCTTTAATGCAAGTTGGGGAGATCGTGGCCCCTGGCAAACACCAGAATACAGGTCTAAAAATAGTAGTTGGATTGCTCGTGCCAAAAACTCTGGAAATTCAATAGCGAGGCGGCTTTGGAGAGAAGCCGATAATATTATCGATACACTATGGCCAAATGGCTATCCTCACGACTGGTCCCATATTCATTTTGATGGTGTAGATTATTCCGATTGTGCAGAAAACTGGTGGATTTTTAACATTGGTGGTAATGCAGACAGTGTCACAAAATTCTGGAACAGATATGTAACCAATACACCAAGTGGTGGTGGTTCTACAACCGTTTCACTATCTCCTGTTCAAGATGCGTATCTACAGGGGTCTTCAAGGTTTAACAATAACCTTATTAGAATAGAATCTGGAAATAGAGTTGGGTATCTTAAATTTAATCTAAGTGGTATTTCTGGTAATATAACTAGCGCAGAACTAAAAATGCGATGCACTGGTGATGCTGGAAACGGAAACATCAAAGTTAATTTAGGAGCGTCGAATAACTGGACAGAGAATAATTTGAGTAATTCTAATAAGCCAGGTTCTGGAGCTTTATTAGGAAACCTTAACTCGAACTATAGTATTGGAAATACCTATACATGGTCATTAAACACAAATTTCTTAAATGGAGGAGGGCAGGTAAGTTTAATTGTTTCTGCAACTGGTGGTAATGATGTGGCATTTGCTTCTAAGGAAAATAGTGCAACCGAGGCACAATTGGTCATTACTTATAGCTCTAATACAAGTAGAAGTAATTCAGATAAAGTAGCTAATTCCAGAAATGTTGTAAGCCAAAGTCCAAATGAGTTAGACTCAAATCTTGATGACATCAGGTTGTTTCCAAATCCAATATCGGTTGGAACATTCAAAATCGATCTTCCAGTACATAACGGTTCTAAGAATGTAAGCATTTTTGATAGTTCAGGAAGACGTATTTATAACATGGAAACACTTGAGAATAAGTTGATTCTTAACTCAAACATGTTTAAGTCTAAAGGGTTCTATTTCATTAATGTCTCAAGTAAACTCGGTAACCAAGAAATAAAAGCAATTGTTAAATAATATCAAAAAAATTAAAAACCCCTATTAAATTAAAAAAAAATGAGAAAAACGAAATACATACTCATTGTATGTGCCATTTTAGTTGGAGGGTTTGTGTTCGCACAACGCCCATCCTTTAACAAAAACAAAGATATTTTAATAGCCCAGTTTGACAGTAAACCGGATCCGGATGATATTCATGCTCAGGCAGCTCTGGGTTGTATGCTAGCACATCCAGACCTTGCCGGTGTTGAGTACTATGCTGTTGCCGGAGCTGTTGGCCACCAAGGTGGGCAATTTATTGATTCTGATAACTTATTTGACATGGCATTTGGCAGTAGTAACTGGACAGATGCCGATGCGAATTGGAACGCATCAGTCACCAGAGTAAAAAATAAAGTAATTCCCATTCTACAAAATGGTGGAAAGGTATGGGTTCAGGAGGCTGGACAGTCGGATTTTACGGCCGACTGGGTAGCACAAGTGCTTCAAACTGTGTCGCAAACTACCGTTAAGAACAATGTCGTGGTGGTTCAGCATAGCGAATGGAATGAAGATAAGACAACATCTTCAGATTTGAGCTATATCAAAAATAAAACCAGCTATTTTGCTATCGATGATGGCAATGCTCCATTTAATGCAAGCTGGGGAGATCGTGGTCCATGGAGTACTCCAGAATACAGAAAAAAGCAACGTACCTGGATGGCTCAGGCTAAAAACTCTGTAAACCCGGTGGCAAGACAACTTTGGACAGAAGCAGATAATGTAATTGATACCTTATGGCCTAATGGTTACCCTCATGACTGGTCTTTTATTCATGATGGTGGTGTAGATTATTCAGATTGTGCCGAGAACTGGTGGATTTTTAATATTGGAGCGAATGCAGATAGTACTGCCAAATTCTGGAGCAGATATGTAACAAATACACCAGAACCTTCAGGTTGTAATATGGTTTTTGAAGAAATAAATGGCGTTGCAGCAGTTGAGGCCGAAGACTTCATTGATCAAACCTTAGTTAATGACAGAGAATGGTTTGTTATTGGAACAGGAGCGACGACTCCAACGCCAGATCCAGATCCTAGTCATGCGGGATCTGCAAGTGATGGAAAATATATTGAGCTACTTCCAGATACTCGTGTAACACATGGTGATCCATTAGTAACAGGAGTGAATTTTTCTAATACCCCTGGTGTTGCGGGGGTTATAAATTATAAAGTTAAGTTTAACTCACCCGGTAAATACTATGTTTGGGTTAGAGCGTATTCCACTGGATCGGAGGATAACGGCGTTCATGTTGGTATAGATGGAACCTGGCCTGAATCCGGAAAAAGAATGCAATGGTGTAGTGGTAAAAATGCCTGGACGTGGGAGAGTAAACAACGTACTAATGCTAACCACTGTGGAGAAGCTCAGAAGATTTTCTTAGATGTACCTTCTGCAGGGGTCCATACCATTTCATTTTCAATGCGAGAAGATGGTTTTGAAATGGATAAATTCATTTTATCAAAAGCATATACAAAACCTACTGGTGCCGGTGCAGATCCCGTAGCTGCTTCCTGTGACGGTTCAGTAACTGGTGTTTCGGTGTCACCTGCTTCATTGTTAATTAATATAACCCAGACGGCAAGCTTAACCGAAACTGTATCACCTGCCAACGCAACAGATAAATCGGTAACATGGTCTTCTAGCGATACATCAATAGCCACTGTTAGCTCTACAGGTGTAGTTACTGGAGTTGCGGTAGGTACGGCGACTATTACTGTAACTACAAATGACGGTGATTTTACCGATACGTCTATTATTACAGTATCCTCAGATGGCGGTATTTCAATAGGAAACCCCGCGAATACCAATGCACTAGCCGACGGTTGGAAGTCTAACCTTGTGATTATCGAATCAGATACCTACACGAATACTAGTGGAGCTAGTCAAACACTTAATGTGGATCAATTTATATTCTATGCCAATAGAAAAGCGGATCCAATTACGCCGTTTGTGGTAAAAGTCAATGGAAATGACGATTTTACAGTATTAGCAGTAGGGACACCGCAGGTGTCTTCAGCTTATAATGTTGGAGAGAATGTGGTCGATTTTAACACAGGAACCACGATGCAAATTACTTTAGCCGATGGAGAGACTATAGCTCCAGGTTTTCTGGATGCTAATGCAGATGGTTCAGGAGGAAGTACGGGATCGGTTATTCCATACGATTCTAATAATCCAGCAGATGAAATATGGTATAGTGGTGGTCCCGCAAGCGATGATTCGGGAAGTATATCTGAAGGCGATGCGCCAACTGGAGGGTTAAATACTCTTACAAATCTTACAAGAAATTATAGGTTTAGAATTAACCTGTCTGAAGCCACGCCAGGAGGAAGCGAGGAAACTGTAACGCTTTCGCCTATTCAAGATGCCTATTTACAGGGATCAACCGGACATAATAATAGTCTTATCCGAATAGAAAATGGAAATCGAGTTGGGTATCTTAAATTCGATCTAAGTGGTATTTCTGGTAACATTACCAAAGCAGAGCTGAAAATGACATGTACTGGTGATTCTGGAAACGGTAACATGAATGTTAATTTAGGAACTTCAAATAACTGGAATGAGAGTAATTTGAGCAATTCCAACGCCCCAGGTTCTGGTGTATTACTTGGTAACCTTAATGGTAATTATAGCATAGGAACCACTTATACCTGGTCTCTTGATGAAAGTTCTTTGAGTGGTGGCGGAGATGTAAGTTTAGTTGTTTCTGCAACCGGTGGTAATGATGCTGCATTTGCCTCTAAAGAGAATAGTGTAATCGAGCCTCAACTAATAATAACGTATAACTCTAGCTCCATTTTAAGCAGACTTCCGAATAGTTTAGGTTCAAGTCTTAAAGATGTTAAATTGATTCCGAATCCAATAGCGTCTGGAACGTTTAAGATTCAACTTCCTAAAGATAAAAGTTCTAAGAAGGTGACCATATTTGAAAGTACGGGAAGACTTATCTATAAAGCAGAAACAATTGAAAAGCAGTTAATTCTTAATTCAAACATGTTTTCGTCTAAAGGCTTCTATTTTATTAACATCTCAGGAGAATCGGGTAATCGAAAAATAAAAGCGATTGTTAAATAATGGTATTAAAATTTTTATTCAACAAAGTAATATTAGATCATATGAAACATATAAAATTTATACTAATTATATCTGCAATTTTAATTGGAGGATCGGCATTTGCCGATCCTCCAACTGCTCCTCCTGGTTATAAATGGGAGTTGTCTGCTCAATATTCTGATGAATTTGATGGCAACAGCCTTGATCTTGATAAATGGAGAAAAAAACATCCGTTCTGGAACGGGAGAAAGCCTGCCTGGTTTAATCCCGCTTCCATTTCTGTGGGTGACGGCTATATGAAGATAACCAATGGTATCCTTGATACCCCTTTTAATGGTTACGAAATCTATGGAGGTGCCGTAACTTCTAAGAATGAAAATACCAAATTTGCGTATTACGAATGTCGACTAAAGGCATCTTCTACAAGAATGTCTACAACGTTCTGGTTAGAAAATAGGAAGGCTCCGTTACCAGGAGGATGCGGTGGCGACAGTTATAGTCAGGAACTGGATATTGTAGAAACCATAGGGGATGCCACGAGGCATCCTAATTATGCAACACATATGAAATCGAATACGCATTTTAGATGGAAAAACTGCAATGGAGGTAATAATGAACAATTTTTTTCAAAAGGCACAACAACGGGACCCATAAAAGCACCAGAAGGTTCTAACCAGGAGAGTGATGAAGGTTTTCATACCTATGGTGCCTGGTGGAAAGATGCTAATGAGGTAACCTTCTATCTGGATAATGAACAAGGAGAAACTGTGCAATTTAGAACCGATAAAACGGCTACACCTTTTAACAGAGGCATGTTTATTTGTATGGTAACTGAAACTTACGACTGGGAACAAAGACCTACAGATGCATCGCTTACAGATCCTAATAGAAATACATCGTATTACGATTGGGTAAGAGTTTGGGTATTGGTTCCGGACGATGGGAATCCGGTGGCTGTTACTGGTGTTTCAATGACACCATCTACAATTTCGATTGATGAAAATCAAACAGCAAGTTTAACCGCGACGGTATCGCCTTCAAATGCCACAGATAAATCGGTGTCATGGAGTTCAGATAACACATTAGTCGCTACAGTGAATTCTAGCGGAGTGGTCACAGGTGTTTCTCCGGGAAGAGCAATCATTACAGTGACTACAAATGACGGGAGTTTTACCGATACATCAGGAGTTACGGTATCTCCAGACGGAAGTATTTCAATAGGAAACCCTACGAATACCAATGCGGAAATGGACAATTGGAATTCAAATCTGGTTATAAATGAATCGGATACGTATACAAACAATACCGGAGCCAGTCAAACATTTAACGTAGATCAATTTATATTCTATGCCAGTAGACAAGCAGATCCAGTTACACCGTTTGTGGTTAAAGTTAATGGCGACGATGACTTTACAGTGTTAGCGATTGGGACATCCAGGACGTCTTCTGCTTATAATATTGGAGAAAACACACTCTCCTTTAATACAGGAGCTGCCAAACAGGTTAGTTTAGCTCCTGGCGAGACTATAGCCGCAGGTTTTCTTGATGCCAACGCCAATGGTTCAGGAGGTAGCGTAGGCTCTGTGATTCCATACGATTCTAACAGTTCTGCAGATGAGATATGGTATAGTGGAGGCTCGACAAGTGATGACTCGGGAAGTATAGCGGAGGGAGCAGCACCTTCTGAAGGCCTAAATACACTCACAAACCTTACCAGAAATTATAGGTTTAAGATTAAACTGTCTGGAGCTTCACCTGGAGGAAGCGAACAAACTGTAACGCTTTCACCTATTCAAGATGCTTATCTACAGGGATCGGCAGGATTTAATAATAATCTTATACGAATAGAGTCGGGAAATCGAGTAGGGTATCTTAAATTTGATCTGAGTGGCATATCGGGAACGATAACCCATGCAGAACTAAAAATGACCTGTACCAGCGACCCTGGAAATGGGAACATAAAGGTTAATCTTGGAACCTCAAATACTTGGACAGAGAATAATTTGAGCAATTCTAATAAACCAGGTTCTGGAACATTATTGGGTAATCTAAACACGAGTTATACTATTGGAAGTACGTATTCCTGGTCACTAGATGAAAATGCTTTAAGTGGAGGTGGTGATACGAGCTTAATTGTTTCTGCAACCGGAGGGAATGATGCAGCATTTGCTTCGAAAGAACATAGTGTGACCGAACCCAGGTTGGTGATTACTTATGACGGCACTTCGATAAACGCAAGACTAAAAGTGAAACCAGATCTTAAAGCTTTAGATACAGCTATAGGAGTTTATCCTAATCCGATTAACGGAACTGGTTTTATGGTTAACTTACAGGGATACAAAAGTGATGTGCAAATTAATATTTTTGATATGCATGGAAGACTTTTGTACACTAAAGAAACCAGTCCTAAAAAACTGAGATTAAAATCGAATATATTTCGATCTAAAGGGCTCTACATGCTTAATGTAAAAAGCCTGAAATCGGGTGAGGTTAAAACCTTACGAATAGCGGTTCGATAAATACCCGGCATTTGAGGTTGTCGTAAAAGTGAGTAGCATGTTATATCTATTTATGAAAACTTTTTTGGCAACCTCTTTTGTTCAAACGTAAAAAGCATTTTATTTTTAAAAATTCAGGGAAAAACATCCATGTTAACGGGTGTTTTACCTCACTCACTCAAGCCATTCTATTTATAAATTTGTGATATTCCTCCATATCAAGTTTTAATATGAGGGAGATAATGAGATTCGTATGTATTGCTATGATGACATCATATGTCATTTGTAAGTGCTGTAAATTTCGAGATTTATCAATTTACAAATGACATGAGAAAGTGCTTATTCCTGCTGTGCTATGTTGCTGAAGTTAAAGCAGGAATGCACTTTTATATCCACGTTACGTAATCAATTCAGAGAACGATTCAGAATACAAATTGGATGTATCATGAAGCACCTGTTTGTCTTTATTATAAGAGAAGGAGAGATTTTGAAGCAAAATATGATGGATATCGTCAACCTTCACCTTGTGGTCTTCTTTATCGGTATCGTATTCTTTTTCCAGCGTAACTATTTCATACATGCGGTCGAAGGCTACTTTAGCCCCCAATAATTGCAAGTGCGAAAATGCCAAGGCTCCCACAGCGGGGAGCATACCGGATGCGATAGTTATAATAGCTGCAAAAGTTCCTATTGATATTTCTTTGTTTATCGTCATGAAGGATGATAGAACCAATAACAAAACGAAAAATACGGTTCCGGCGAATTCTGAAATGTTTCTCACATCAATATCAACCTTACCTAATTTAAAAATGGCTTGTTGATAGTTACCATATTAGGTATTCATTTATTTTTGGGAAATAGAACTCTTTATTGACACCTTTAATAAGTTTAATATTTTGTATGGTTGTGATGTAATTACTTTCTTTTATAGCATTAACTTTCATGACTTCGAGCTGACCACGGATTATTTTTTTATGAAAAATAATTGCTATAAGTACAAACACAGGAAAGGATAACAGTAAAAGTATTCCAATTTTTACCGAGAAAAAGAATAAAACGATAGAAGAAACAATGATCGTTAGGATGTTTAAAACCTGCACGTTTACAACATGACCAATAGCTTTTTGAATAGATGAGGTATCATTCATTCTAGCGATGAATTCACCTGTGTTATTTTTGTCGAAAAAGTGTTTAGGTAACTTTAGCAGGTCTTCATAAAATCGGGTAATTAATCTAAGATTAAAATTTTTTCCATGTAATATCCCAAAATACTGCTGTGCATAGGATTGTATAAATTTATCAATAAAAAGTTTTATTTTCTTACATTTAGACGCTTAAAAAATAACGATGCTTAAAAAAGTTTTTGGAAGTGCAGTTTTTGGAGTGGAGGCCACCACCATTACGGTTGAAGTTAATGTCGATTCTGGGATAGGATATCACTTGGTGGGACTACCCGATAATGCTATAAAAGAAAGTAATTATCGCATTGCGGCGGCACTTCAAAATAATGGTTATAAGATTCCTGGAAAAAAGATAACGATTAATATGGCGCCTGCCGATCTTCGGAAGGAGGGGAGTGCATACGATTTAACATTGGCCGTGGGAATTCTTACAGCGTCCAAACAAATTCAAGCGGAACACTTAGAGGACTATTTAATTATGGGTGAACTGTCGCTTGATGGCAGTTTACAGCCTATTAAAGGGGCTTTACCCATTGCCGTAAAAGCCAGGGAAGAAGGTTTTAAAGGCTTTATTTTACCAGAGGCCAATGCTAAAGAAGCAGCCATTGTTGATGGTTTAGAAGTGTATGGCGTAGACAATATTAAACAGGTTATTAATTATTTTAATAAGGGAGAACCTTTAGAACGAACGATTATTAATACCAGAGAAGAGTTCTATAAAAACCTAGAGTTTCCCGAGTTTGATTTCTCTGATGTTAAAGGTCAGGAAGGGATTAAACGTTGTATGGAAATTGCAGCAGCCGGTGGACATAATATTATCTTAATTGGTCCCCCAGGCGCCGGTAAAACCATGCTGGCAAAACGTCTACCGAGTATTTTACCGCCTATGACTTTGCATGAGGCCTTGGAAACTACTAAGATTCATTCTGTTGTTGGTAGAATCAAGAATGATGGGCTCATGGCGGAACGTCCGTTTCGAAGTCCACACCATACGATTTCCAATGTTGCACTCGTAGGTGGTGGTAGCTACCCGCAGCCGGGAGAAATCTCTTTATCCCATAACGGTGTGCTGTTTTTAGATGAACTGCCAGAGTTTAAACGTGAAGTTTTGGAAGTGATGCGTCAACCATTAGAAGATCGGGAAGTGACTATTTCCAGAGCAAAATTTACGGTGACCTATCCGTCATCATTTATGCTGGTGGCTAGTATGAATCCCAGTCCGGGGGGGTATTTTAATGATCCTAATGCGCCTGTAACGTCTAGTCCGGCAGAAATGCAACGGTATTTGGGTAAAATTTCAGGTCCCTTATTGGATCGTATCGATATACACATCGAAGTCACACCAGTCCCTTTTGATAAGCTTTCTGAAGATCGGAAAAGTGAGGCCTCGGTGGATATTAGAAAACGGGTTACCAAAGCCAGAGAGGTTCAGTCTATTCGCTTTAATGACTCTGAGTCTGTGCATTACAATGCGCAAATGAATACGAAACAGATACGAAAATATTGTGTGTTGGATGAAGATTCTAAACACTTATTAAAAATGGCTATGGAGCGTTTGAATTTGTCTGCTCGTGCTTACGATCGTATTTTAAAGGTTTCCAGAACGATTGCAGATTTGGAGGGTGCAGATGATGTTAATGGGGCACATATTAGTGAAGCGATTCAGTATCGGAGTTTGGATCGTGAGGGGTGGTTGGGATAGCGAATCCCTCCTGCATGTACTGAATTTATTATAGTAAGGTAGGAATCTTTTAATATTAGTGTTTATAAGGATGAATAGTCAGTTCGAATGTCGAACTCTTAATGATTATAAAGAGATATAATCGAATGAGTAGAAAATATAAATTCCATAACAAACAAGGGGCATACTTTATAAGTTTTGCAACGGTTTACTGGTTAGATGTTTTTACTCGTCAAATTTATTTTAATGTTTTAGAAGAAAGTATAAATTATTGTAGAGCAGAAAAAGGAATGGAAGTGTTTGCCTATTGTTTTATGCCAAATCATGTTCATTTAATATTTCGATCTAAAAATGAAGATCCGTCAGGGTTGATTAGAGATTTTAAAGGTTTTACTGCCCGGAAACTAATAAAAGCTATAGAAGCAAACTCGCAAGAAAGCAGAAAAATATGGTTATTATGGATGATGGAACGTGTTGGAAAGAAAAAAAGCAACGTAAAACGACGTCAATTTTGGCAACAGCATAATAAACCAATTGAATTATGGAGTGATAAAGTAATCCAGCAAAAGATTAATTATATTCATAATAACCCAGTTGTAGCAGGTTTTGTTACGAATCCAATTGATTGGAAATATAGCAGTGCAAGAAATTATCAAGACGACCAAACTATTTTGGAAATTGATATATGATCTTAAACTAGCATAATTATATTGTTTTGGCTAGCGCGAGCGTCACGCTCATGAAGGCATGAGTAAGAAATAGTATAGATAATACAAATCTTTAACGGCACGAGCAAGATGCTCGCGCTAGTTGGAGAAGCAGGTTTTGTTACGAATCAATCCAATTGATTGGAAATATAGCAGTGCAAGAAATTATTAAGAAGACCAAACTATTTTGGAAATTGATATATGATCTTAAACTAGCATAATTATATTGTTTTGGCTAGCTAGCGTCACGCTCGTGAAGGCATGAGTAAGAAATAGTATAGATAATACAAATCTTTAACGGCACGAGCAAGATGCTCGCGCTAGCTGGGATACATTGTTGATATTGAAAAGAATATAAACACTATCAGTACTTCAATAAAAAAAAGCTTCCGAAAGATAAATCTTCCGGAAGCTTCTATTTTACATATAAAAATTACTTAGTTATAATAAACTTTTTGGTAATAGTCTTGTTGCTTGTATTTACTTCTAAAAAATACATCCCATTAGATAAGCGCGCTACGTTTATTTTATCTCCCGATAATTGATTTTTCATAACCGTTTGCCCCATATAATTAACAATTCTGAAGGATACATTTTTTTGATTCATGTTTTTTATAAATAACACGCCTTCTTTTATCGGATTTGGATACAATATAAAATCATTTATCAAAGAGGGTTCATTTCCGTTAGAAAGTAAGGCGGTACTAATATTTACACTATAATCCTCTGCTTCTTTTATCGGATTTAGATGCACTATAAAGTCATTTGCCAAAGAAGCTTCGTTTCCCTTAGAAAGTAAGGAGGTACTAATATTTACAGTATAATCCTCTACTTCTCCATAGGTAAAAGTTTCACATGGTGTCGATGCTGTATTATATTTCATAGACACACGCATTCTTGTATTACCCGGTAAAGCTGTAGCAGGAACATCAAAATTAAAAGATCGATTAGCACTACTATTGGATAAATTTGATACAATCTGCTCTTCAGTATCAAAGATGCCATTCTGATTATAATCAATCCAAACACTCCAATATTCGTTGTATGCTATATTTGTAAAACCGGCACTTACTACAATTGTATTTGTTCCGGTTCCGATATTCGCTATTAAATTGGTGAAATCTCCATATCCTGCATTTGCACCTGTCGTATTAGTAATACCACCTAACCCCACGTAATCTATAAACTCATCAGATACATTAGTTCCTTTAGAAGCACAGTATGTAGTCGGGGTATTCGACGTAGTTGTAAAGTTTAATAAGGGACCATAAGGAGAACTTGCTCCCCCACCACAATTGCTTCTTACCTGAGCTTCATATTGAGTTGTAGCAATTAACCCAGTTATGTTAATCGTATTTGTATTTGAAGATAAGGTTGTCCAATTCGAACTTCCTATTACGCGATACCTTACATTATATGTGGCTCCAGAATTACCACTCCAGTTTAACGTTGCCGTAGTAGACTGTACATTTGATGCTGTTAATCCTGTAGGTGCTACTCCGTCCATAGGTGTTAATTGAACGTTTTTAATCACCGCAGCATAGTCTGCTACTGTTACGCCTGTTAAAGTAAGAGGTTCGTAACATTCTGCTTCATACAAAACATTGTAAGTTCCTGCCTTTATAGGTCTGTAATAATCTCCTTCTGGTAATTCTGTTGGTGTCCAGGAATCATAACTCTCACGACCAACAACTGTTACTTTAGCTTGTATCGGTTGGTTGGTTACTGCATCAGTTACTACGCCGCGGATACCGTAATTTACTTGTTTCAAAAATGCAAGAAGAGCCTCTCTATTATAGTTCCAAAAATTCACTAATTGATTGGAAGCAGGTGTTTTATTATTTGACAATTCAACAGTGACCTCCCTACCTTTCTGATTATATATCTGGTAATCCTGTCTTCCTCCTTGTACTTCATACCAGGCATAACCATTCGTAATTCCGTTATTTAATGCATCAAAATACCCGGAAGGGCTATTCGCCTGACAGTGATCTCTATATTCTTTAGAAATGTGTAAAAAATAATCCTCATCAGGATGTGCTCCGGCATATGTATCCCATGGGTAATTGATTAATTCTATTCCTCCATGAAAATTAGCAGATAATACAAAATGTTTAGTATCAGCAAAATTCATAAAAGCAATGGTCTCTGTCTGATATGTATTTCCATCAGGATGAGCACCATCATCAGGATCAGGATAATTTCTGTTTAAATCTACATTATTAGCATTTCCTCGGGTAGCATTAGCGACAGATGTATTATTGGCACTATTGCGATACGTACCATCAGGGTTTGCCAGTGGATTAATCCAAACCTCACTATTATCCAAAAGGTTTTTGATCTCGATATGTTTTGGATGACTTGTATTCTTGTATGCTCCAAGTAAATAGTCAATAAGATTAAGCATCATAGGATACCCTGCTATTTCATCACCGTGCATAGAGGACGTATACATTACCCGAGGTTCTTGCTCGTTTTGGTTTACATTATCTGATAATTTCACAAATAGTATTGATTTATCTCCTTCACCTGTAGCTCCAATATTTTCTACTTTACATAAGGACGGATTACTGGTGGCAAAATCATTCATCATGGCTACATAATCAGCATATGTTGGGTATGCCGTAAGTGGAAACGTTGCAGCTTTAACAGGTAAATCAGAAGTCATAGTTCTATACCCTATAATGTTATCTTCTGAAATGACTGTAAAAGGAACGTTTTTTTGTAAAAAAGATGAAAACTGATTTTTATTTGCCATTACTTTAACGCTATTGGTCTTTTCATCAAAGTGAACAATAGCTAATTCCTTAGTAATAGTGCTTAGTTCTGCTTTGTTGTTGATGGTGAAGCTAAAAATCACTTCTCCTTTTAGGTTCAGGTATTCATTGGCGAGCTCTTTATTACTTTTTTGTGCAAAAAGAGAAATGCTCATGGTGCAATACACCAACAGCATTAACATAATGTTATTTTTCATTGGTTATAAGGGGTATTTGAATTGAGTTGGTATTTAGGTTTTAATAATATCCATGTGTGTGTACATGGGAAAAGAGATAGAATCTCAGAATAGTCAACAGTCTCTTGATGAATAGTACCCGACGAATCTTTATAATAAGCATTCATCGAAGCGCCCTCTACATCTTTAGCTGCAAAAGAAAATGTAATAGCAATTAAGGCTAATGAATTTAAAAACTTTAGTTTTCATAATTATATATTTTAAAGATTAATGATTTGTGACCTACTCTTTTACAGGTTTTCAGTCTTACTCCTGATTATAGTATTTTAAAGGTAATTTTATGTCATACGTTATAAAATAGTTTGCTTGGTATTTTTGTAGTTACATAGTCTTACTTGTTTATTTATTGTCATTACCCCTATAGGTACAAGACCTATTAAATTCATATTAAAAACCAAATGGTCTTTCCTGTCTAGAGGTAAAATACCTGTACAAAAGCAGAGAACATCATCACTAAAATTAAGAACCAAAATAATAGAGGTGATAAATAAGATCATTAAAGAGAAGCTGGTATAAAAGGCAAGCAACATTAATTTGGGGAGCATAAATAAGGTCGCAATAACGAGCTGCACTATTGGCATGCCCCAAGTACCCCGCGTTGCGTAGTCGCCTATTATGAGGAATCCCTCCAATTGTGTGTTAAAATGGGTAAAACCTATGAATTTACTGGTAGCATCACACACAAATAAAAGAGTAAATAAAATACTGTTTGTTTTTGACACATCTACATGGACTATTTTAGAGCGTATCATATCATATTTTTTTGATATACTAAAGGAATAGATAATATTTGTCCTCTGTATATCTCTAAGGGATAAAAACTTAACTCTAACGGATTTTTTACTTTAATCCACTTGTAGATAGGATTACATATGGTTTTGTGGTCTTGAGAAATAATAGTTATATAATATACTCTTTAATTAATACAAACTTCGCCAAGCGGATGCCGCTATTTATAACACTAATAACATTATGAAGCTGTTGGGATTGGACTTGAAAACCAAGAAAATCGAGTGCCATTTTTGTCTTCTTTAAATATTCAAGAAGATAAGGATAGTAGTATTGATAGATCCATCGAACTACTCCAGAATTAAACCAATACCCAGTTATAAATAAAAGGCGTATGATCTATTCATATGCCTTTTATTTATATTTTAATCTATGAAGTAATTACACTCCTTTCCATCATTTTTTCTTCAAAAATATTATCTATAAATCATAAGTAGAATCGATTAGAGATCATTATTTAACGAAGTGTATTTTTCCAGTTTCGTTTTATGGCCATTCTCAGGATTCTCACAAAATATAAACAAATCATCTTTTTGTTTTTTCACGGAAAACAGGGTGCTATACTTTTTATTTTCACAATAGATTTGTCGAATATCAAATATGTTTTATCTAAATATTATGAAAAAAAAAATACACAAATATTATAGTTTAGTAAAAAGTAAATTACCAATACTTATTATTTTTTTGCACGGATGTCTTAGTGCACAAGTACAATTAGGACAGGATATTACTGGGTTTGATTCGGATGTTTCTATAGGTTTAAGTTCAGACGGAAGCGTCTTAGCTATTGGATCGAAAAGAACAGGAAGTTCTGGTTTTGTCCAAATATATGAAAGAACGGACGGAGATTGGACACAAATAGGAGCTAATATTGATGCAGAAGCTTTAAGAGATGAGTCAGGTGGATCGATAAGTCTTAGTGCTGACGGTACAATTGTAGCTATCGGTGCTCAAAAGAATAGTGGAGGAGGTCTGTCAAGAGGACATGTGCGAGTATATCAACGATTAGGAGATAATTGGGTGCAACTGGGGCAAGATATCGATGGAGAGGCAGATGGGGATGAATCAAGTAGAAATGTGAGCCTCAGTGCCGATGGGCATACAGTAGCAATAAGCGCTTCCAATAACGATGGCAATGGAGACAATGCTGGTCACGTCAGAATATTTAGGCTTGATAATACTAATAATTGGGTGCAATTGGGACAGGATTTAGAAGGAGAGAACCCTGGGGATTATTTAGGAACTGTAAGTATAAATGCTAATGGTAGTATTGTAGCCATTGGATCACAGAATAATAGTAACAATGGTTTGTTTTCTGGACAGGTAAGAATATATCAATGGGACGGAAGTAATAGTTGGATCCAGTTAGGCCAGGAGATTACGGGAAAAAGCGAACGAGAGAATTTTGGAGTTAAATTAACGATGACACCAGATGGAACTAGAATCGTTGTTGGTTCAGAATTTGCAAATGACTTTAGAGGAAATGTACGAGTGTATCAATGGGATAACAATGATAGTTGGATCCAATTGGGATCAGATATTAATGGAAGAAGCATGTATAGTAATTTTGGTCACTCGATTAGTATTAATGATACGGGGTCTGTTTTAGCGATTGGGATACCCTCTAAAAATACGATCAATGGTGATGGTTCTGGTCAAGCAAGAATATACACATTAAATGAAAGTACAGAAGAATGGATACAAACTGGAAATACTATTAATGGCGATGGTCAGCTTGATGGAATGGGAGAGTCTATAAGCTTAAGTGCAAATGGCGATATGGTATCTATAGCTATGAGAGACACTTCTAGTGATGAGGGCGGGAGTGTGCGTACGTATGCTTTAGATATAGTATCTCCATCTGGGTATACTGCTTTATTTGATCAAGATTATATTGATGCAAGTAATGAAACTGAAGTTAGTTTTACTTTAGCAAATGGAGAAGTAGGTGCCTCATATACATTTACGATGAGTAGTTCTGGGGACGGTGATATGCAAAAAATAACTGGAAGAGGTACAGTTACCAGTGTAAATCAAAATGTAACAGGAATAGATGTTAGTAGCTTATCTAATGGAACAATTAAGATTAGTATAAAATTAAGAGATCAATCTGGAAATGTAGGCGAAGAGGTTATAGATTTTGCAGAAAAACGGGATGTATTAAGTGTTCAAGATTTTGATAAAGAATCGGTCAAGATATTTCCTAATCCAATAAAAAACACCGTTTTTATAACAAAACCAATGAAAGAAATTGTGATTTATAATGCTCTTGGTAAAAAGGTTTTTCAGAGTATTAATGTAGATACAAGTTTTGACATACCGTCTTTGGCTCCAGGAGTGTATTATGCAATATTAATATCGAAAGAAAATATAAGTGTACTAAAAAAACTGATAAAACAATAGCTTTACACTATGAAGTTATGAATAGCATGTATAATCTAAAAAAGAAAAGCCACCGTTTCTAACGATGGCTTTTTGCTTAATAATTTATGTTATATGTGGTTTTAATCACAAACCACAATTTTCTTTGATTTTAGAACCCCTTTAGTTGTATAATGATACACATGGTAAGTGCTTGAATTTAAACGAGATAAAATTATAGTTGTTTTTTTAGAATCCCTGATGTTATTTTGATAATGACAGTTAGAAATATATTGATTTTCCAATACCCTTTTATCAAAAAAAGTAACCGATAGTTTTTTAAATACATAATTGTATTTAATTTAGCACAAATTAATTAGACGTGATTTAGAATCTTAATCTATTAATCAAGATTCACGTTAATTAGACTAAATTGCAACCTCAATGACTACTTATATTAGCGGATGAATAATACAAAATTACTATGTTTTTTATTCGTTTTTTTATGCTTAAATGTTACGATTTTAGCTCAAAATTTAATGACATCAACCGTCTTAGATATTGAAAAGAATGCGCCCATATCAGATGTTACTGTTCAAATAGCTCATACAGATAGAGGAACGTATACCAACTTGAACGGTGTTTTTACTTTAGAGAACATCCCCAATGATGCGGTTTTGATTCTTTCAAAAATAGGTTATGAAACTTTAACGATAAACGCTGGCGATGTAGATAAATTTGTTTATTTAAGCCCAGAGATTAGCACCTTAAATGAAGTTGTTATCCGGAGCTTTTCTAGCAGTCAGGTAAAACGCGTTATTCCAGATCAAATTTATTATTCTCAGAAGGATATAGAGAAGCTGCCTTTTATTTTAGGGGAAAAAGATGTTATAAAATTAATTCAATACACTCCAGGTGTGCAGCAAGCCACCGAAGGACAATCTGGACTCCTGGTAAGAGGCGGGAATGGGAGTATGAATTTAACATTTTTAGATCATATTTATTTACATAATACAGCGCATTTGGGAGGTTTGTTTTCGGCAATAAATTCAGATTTCGTTGAGTCTTTGGAGTTTTCTAAGGCCGGTTTTGATGCGGGTTATGGCGGACGTTTATCCTCTGTAACAGATATAAAAACCTCAAAGCATACAGATTCTACCTATTTTAATGGTAGTTTAGGCTTGTTATCTTCAAAACTAACAGGGCATGTTAATATCAATAAAAAAAGTAGTGTATTACTATCTGGGAGAAGAACATATCTAGAGGTTTTTAAACCTTTTTTTGGGAACGACGAGTCGGTTTTAGGGAAAAATAAAAATTATTTCTTGTATGATTTTTTGACTAAATACAGTTTAAAACTATCAGATAAAAATAAAATAGAAACAACATTATATTTGACAAAAGATAATTTTAGAGATCAAACAAAAGGTAGAAATAGAAAGCTAGAATGGGGAAATTTTTTGTTAGGTGCGACCTATACACATAAATTTTCTTCTAATCTAAGCTCTCAAACGACATTATCTAATAGCGCATATAAATTTTCTTTTGGAGATAACGACTTCCCTTTTGATTATAGTGCTAAAAGTGAGTTTGAAGTACTGAGTTTAAATCATTATTTTTTATATGATAGCCCAGAATACGTATTAAAAATAGGCGGGACATATAATATGAACACCTTACTGCCCAAACGTGTAAATGCCAGTATAGATAATACCCCTTTGGAAATTTTAAACCAAGACATTTACAAGTATGATGATATAAGTCTGTATGGTGATTTAGAATTTTCAATAGCACCAAAGCTAAAGGCAAAAACAGGTTTAAGATTGACCACATATTTAACCAAGAGCAATAGCTTAATAAATAGAGAAACCCTGTTTAGTGTTGAGCCAAGAGTTAGTATTCGATATAAGAGCAAAGACAATGAGGCCTTTAAATTTAGTTATCAGCGGTTAAGTCAATATTTGCATCAAGCATCGGTAAGCTCCTTTAGTTTACCGGCAGATTTCTTTGTTGTAAGTACAGAACATATTAAACCACAAGTGGTCAATCAATTTAGTTTGGGGTATTCCTACGAGGAAAATGGTTTGCAGTTAAATAGTGCTGTTTACTATAAAAATGTGGACAATTATACCGAATTTGAAAATGGGTCTGTAAATAACTTATTTGCAAATGATATCTATGAAGATATGTTGGTGGGACAATTTGATTCCTATGGTTTTGAAGCCAGTATTAATAAGAAAATAAATAAGTTTACGGCTCAGGGGGCCCTTACGCTGTCTAAAACCTTAGCCAAGTTTGATGAAATTAACAATGGCGACTATTTCCCTACAACTTTTGATAGACCATTAAATATTAATACAATTGTGCATTACAGACTAAATAAAAAAATAGAGTTTGGCGCGTTGTTTTTATTTACCAGTGGCCAAAACTATACAAGACCTAGAGATATTCGAATTATTAATGAAAGACCCATACTTAATTTTGAATCTAAAAACGCTTCTAGATTTCCTAATTACCACAGGTTAGACTTATCTTGTACCTATACCTTTGAGAAAAAGGGAAAATGGCAATCGAAGTTAAATTTAACATTGTATAATGTTTATAATAATGGTAATCCGTTTCAAATTTATTTTACCACAGAAGGGCATACAGACGATGCGTTTATAGAAATTACAGAAAATAGAGATAAATTATTTCCATTTTTACCAACCGTTAATTGGTTATTTTCTTTTTAATATAGAGGATGTTATGAGAAAGCTACTTTTTTTAAGTATAATATTATTTAGCTGCGCAGATACAGAAACCAACGATTCATCTGTAGATACACTTACTGTTGAAGGTCAGATCAGGGAAGGTAGGTTTGCCGAAATTCGTTTAACGAATAGTTTGCCTTTTAGAGGGGTTATTGATTCTATTGAAGTCGCGAAGTCAATCGAGTCTAAAGCTAAAGTTGTTTTGTCTAATGGTCAGGATTCTGAAATTTTGACTCTAAAAAGAGATGATTCTAGCTTTCCATTCCTGTATTACAGGAGTAATTCGATTAAGGGGGAAATAGATAAAACATATAACCTATCTGTCTCTATTAGAGGAAAAGAATTTATTTCTGAAACCACAATTCCGGAAGCGTCAAAAGTTTTAAATGTAGAGTTTTTAGAATGGATAGAAGATGGTGTTATAAACCCAGATTTTAGGGATATAAAGCTAACAATTGATAATAAAACTTTTGAAGATAGATATTTTAAGATTCTTGTTAAAAAAGAAAGCGAAGAAAATTTTGAATTAGCAAGACCTTTTATATTTTCTACAGAAAATATTATAACAGAAACATTTCCTGTTGTTGTGAGTTATATTAGACTTAGTGATGTAGATGGAAAAAAAGAGAACCAAATCATGGTAGGAGATGTTGTAGAGTTAAAACTTGTAGCTATTACAAAAGAACAGTTTGATTTTTGGAAGTCTGTTAATGGTGATGAAACCACACCCTTAGAGAATTCTTCTTTCACGAATAAAATTATAACCAATATAAGTAATGGTGCGTTTGGGTATTGGTCTGGGGAAAGCCTTAACCATTTAAAGTTTGATGTCGATTAAAATTCTTTGTGCAGTCTATCCGAATTACTCAGTTGAGCATAGGATAGGTTTCACGGACTGTAAGGTTTAATTCGTATTCATGTCGAGTACTATACATGATATGCTCTTACCAGTTCAGATTTTATGATCCAACATTTACGCTATTTTAAGATGGTTCTAAGTCCTTTTTTAATAATATAGGAAGTCGCTTTGCTTGTAGATTCTTTTTCCCATCTTTCACAAAGGGATTTTACCCATTCTGGTTGAGATTTACTCGCATCGTTTAACCAGTTTCCCACAGAATCACGTACATATTTTGAAGGATCTGATTTTAAAGGTTCTAATATAGAAGTTCCTAGCTCAGGGTTTTCTTGAAAGGCAGAAATCTTTTTCGTCCATACGCCAATGGGGCGTAAGGCTTCTACAGCGAAACGTCTCAGGTTTTCGTCACTATAACCTGTCCACGTTGAAAGTATGCTAATGGATGTTTCTAAATCTTGAGCAAGGCGTTCCTTGCTTGCAAAAATAACGACTTCGCGAACTCCAAAATGGGTATCGGCTGCGTAGGGTTTCATGACGTCTAGTAAATCTCCAGTGTTATCATGGTGTATACTTTCTGCCCAGCAAGACCAACAACGCACTAAATCTGATGTGTGTGTTTTCAAAGATCCATATAGATTAACGTTCGAAGTTAATACTCCAAAAGTCTCACCAATAACCTTAGTATTACTATTAGCAGTGGGCCTTTTCTGAGCGTTTACAGCAATTTCAAAATCCGAATACCAGGCGTCTTTTCCCAGTTCAGTCAATACGTGCTTTAATAGAGCTAATTGATCTGTGGCTAACCATTCCATTAAATTTCGGGTTTCTATTAATCCCTTATTAAGATAAGTGACGACTTCAGGATCAATGTCTTTTAAACTTCTCGCACCTTTTCTGTTAATTATATGTTCTGGTATCATAGGTCTTATTTTTTCTTGGTTTAAGAGGACGCTCTCTCAAAACACTCATGTTATTTTAGAGGTTACTAGTACAATTTTACGACCGTCTACATCAGTTGTGAAAAATAGAAAAATGTCTCCACCATCTTTAATACTAAACTTTTTTCGTAAGTGTTGAACAGGTTCTGGAAAGTTTCTGGTTGCAATATTGGCCTTGGATATCCCTGCTCGTTTTAATTCTTTTTTATTGTATGGTAGAATCCTTTCAATTTTAAAAGACCTTCCAGGGAAATCAATTAAAGCGTCGCTGGTATATAGATGAGAGTGCTTCTGTAGTTTATCAACCTTGAGTTGATCATGTATAGCGTCGAAACCTCCAGCTTTTAAAATAGCACTATTGGGTTCATACAAATAGGTGAGTGGTTTATGGTATTGAGATTCCAGGCGTTTTTCATGTGCTATGGAAAAATTAAAATACGCCTTATCATCCTTTTTGATATTTACAGTATTCATATGAGTATCACCCTCAAAACCGTTTTCCAAGATCCATAGTAATTCCTTAACCTCATTATTAACAGCAACAACATGAATGGTTCTTACATGTTTTAATTCATTTAAGCCAACAGATATATCTAGTAAAGGTGAGGTTTTAATCATGATGTTTTTGGAATGATTAAAAAGTAAGTCCATATGCTCTGGAACATTGGGAAGACAATCATTTAAAAAGAAAACCTTTCCTTTACTGTCATGTCTTCTGGAAGGATCTATGTAAATCCAATCGTATTGTTTTTTTGTAGTGTTTAAATAATTAATACCGTCTTGGGCCTCAAGGGTTATATGGGCAATTCCTAACTGTTCATAATTATGGGCTACAATATTTGATAGGTTTTCATTGATTTCACAATGCTTCACCGTTTTAAAAACTTTTGAAAAATAATAGCAATCCACTCCAAAACCACCCGTTAGATCTATAATTGATTCACCGTTAATTAAACTGGCTTTGTATTTGGCCGTTATCTCTGAAGAGGTTTGTTCAATATTTAATTTATTGGGATAATAGATGTCTTTATTATGAAACCAGGTTGGTAATTTCTTTTCACAGCGTTTTTTGGCTTCAATTTGCTCAATAAGGACTTTGGTTTCAACGGAAGGAAATGAGGTACCCTTTAACAATAGTGCTGTTATATCAGAATTTAAATGAACATTTATAAATTCTTGTATTTCAGTATTTAAAATGGCTGTATTCAAGAAATGAAATTATAAGTCTTTAGTAAGCTTTTTTACAATCTTATTTTCAGATAAAAACTCTTTTAAAATTACTTTTATAGCCGTATATGCTGGAACGGCTATAATTAAGCCAATAACTCCGAATAATATACCAGTAATTAAGATCACCAGAAATATTTCTAATGGATGCGATTTCACACTTTTGGAGAATATGACGGGCTGACTCCCAAAATTGTCCACCAATTGACCAATAAGGATTACAATAAGCACCTGAGATGTTTTTGGTAAAATAACATCACTAAAGCTTTCTCCAAGGTTACTAGTCATAGTTAACGTGATCATTAAAACAGCACCTAGCAATGGGCCAACGTAAGGAATTAGGTTTAACAAAGCACATAAAAATGCTATAACTACAGCATTATCTACTCCGATAATGAGTAAGCCTACCATGTAAATAATAAACAAAATTAGTATTTGAAAAATAAGTCCGACGAAATACCTCGACAGCAAATCCTTGATCTTATTTGAGGATTTTTTCCACCTGGATTCCTTGTTGTCTGGGATAAGCGTCATAATACCATTTTCAAACAATCTACTGTCCTTTAAAAAGAAAAAGGAGATAAACAATACAGAGAATAAACCAATGCTAAAGCTCCCAAGACTACTAACCACAGAATTTAAGAAGTCAGGAATAAGAGAATAGTCTATTTTGGAGAGTAGGTCGGATTCTTTAATGGATTCCTCAATATCAATTTGATGCAGATTAAAATAATTAATGATTTCTCCGTATAAATTTTCAATATTTACCTGTAACTCATCAATATTTAGCAACGATAAGTTCTGACCCTGTTTTACAACAAGTGGAATAAACAGCCCAACCAATCCAAGAAATAGTCCCAATAGAACGATCATGGTGACAATAACGGCAATGGTGCTTTTAAACTTTAGTTTATTTTCTAAAAACAAAACGATAGGCCTTCCTATTAATGAAATAACAGCTGCTATAGCAATATAACCAATAACAGATTGCACTTGATATAAGAAGTACAAAATTATGGCTATACCCAAAATTACGGCCACAGCCCTTAGTATACCGTTAGAAATAGTTTTGGAATTCATTGAAATATATTCTAGTAGTAAATATAATATTATTTGCTATTGTAGTCACAAAGTGATGTCATAATCTCTCGAAATGAGTTCATTTTCGGTTTATTTAAGACGCTGTTTTGTCATTTCATAGAGTACAATATTAGTGGCCTGTACCACGTTCATACTACTATTTTGTCCAAACATATCAATATGAATAACGGCATCAGAGATCTCTAGAATGTCTTCTGATACTCCAAAATTTTCGTCCCCTATAACCAGAACTATAGGCTTTTCTGAAGAAAATTCGACGTTATGAATGGCCTCACTACGATCTGTAATTTCAAGAGCAATAATTTGGTAGTTATCTTGTTTAAAGTTTTTAACAACCTCCTTCGCTGATTCAGAAACCTCAAAATCAACAACTTTTTCTGTTGCTCTGGAGGTCCTGGTCATTTTTCTGCCTAGCGGAATATGTTTTCCGCAAAGCACAAGCTTTTCCACCCCGAAAGCATCCGAAATTCTAAACAAACTTCCAATATTAGGAGCATTCGTAACGTTGTCACAGACCAGAATAATTGGGAATGTACGTTTTTCGAAGTTTGTATTGTAGTGGTTTAGTTGCATGTTGTTAGGTGTTCGGTAATCAGTATTTAGTCGCAGTACTCGGTTTGTTTGGAGTTTAGATTTTGATTTTTGTATTTGGTGTTCGGGCTATATAAGGTGAATAACACGACTATTGAAAGTGCTATGGATATTTAGTTTTCAAAAGCATACTTCACAATATTCGCTCCCATTTTAAGTGCTTTTTCTCGAACCTCGACAGGATCATTATGCACTTCGGCGTCTTCCCAACCATCACCCAGATCACTTTCAAATGTAAATAATAATATAAGTCTGTCGTCATGAAAAATCCCAAATGCCTGTGGACGTTTACCATCATGCTCATGAATTTTCGGTAAACCTTTAGGAAATCGATAAGGTTCATTAAATATTTTATGGTTTGAAGCCAGTTCCACGAGGTCCTTATCGGGAAAAACCTTTTTTAACTCTTTGGTAATAAAAGGTTGCATACCATAATTATCATCAATATGTAAAAAACCACCGGATAACAGATAATTTCTCAGGTTTTCGGCGTCTGTTTCACTAAAGAATACATGGCCATGCCCCGTCATATGGAGCAAGGGAAATTGAAAAATATCTGTACTTCCAACTTCAACGGTCTGTGGTTTGACGTCTATTCTGGTTTTTATATTTTGATTACAAAAGGTAATTAAATTGGGTAGTGCTGTTGGATTACTATACCAGTCACCACCACCTTTATACTTTAAAATAGCCAATTCTTGGGTAAAGCAGTTTCCGGTTGTTAAAAACAGACCAAAACACAGCATTATTGTAAGATTTTTGATTTTTACACAACTAAATATCATAATTCCAAAAATAAAAAGAATTGCTATGCAAAAGGTACTTTTCGCTATAATTATATCATCATTTTTATTTCAACCAATAGAAGAGAATGTGTCTAAACCTGTTATTGTATTAGAATTATTCACATCTCAGGGGTGTTCCAGTTGTCCTCCTGCAGATGCTTTATTGAGTGAGATAGAGTCTAAATATACAAATAAAGACGTTATCGCTTTGTCTTATCATGTCGATTACTGGAATTATATAGGTTGGAAAGATCCGTTTAGTAAAAAAGCATTTAGTGATAAACAACGTGCTTATGGACGTAAATTTAACAGCAGCACCATTTACACCCCTCAAGTTGTTTTTAATGGCAAGGAACATGTTGTAGGATCTAAGAAAACCATCGTAAACTCAAGACTACAACACTATTTAAAAAAGACCTCAGAAAATACCTTAACCATAAGCAATATTGAAAAAAAAGAGGATCTAATTTCTTTAAATTATACTGTGGAAGGTACTGTAAACCATAAAATACTGCGTGTTATTTTGACGATTAACGAAAGAGAAACTGCTGTTAAACGTGGGGAAAACAGGAACAGAATACTTAAAAACACCAATATTGTAGTTAAAGAGGAGCTTTTGAATTTAGAGGATTCGGAGGGAAGTGTTAAGCTTTCCATTCCAGATCTTGTTAATAAAGATGATAACCTATCCGTAGCGGTATTGGTTCAAACCAAAGATTTAGATATAACCGGCGGACGTCAGATAAGTTTATAATTCGTTTATAAAAGCTACCGAATGACAGGCCACAATAGCAGCTGTTTCTGTACGAAGTCTGGTTTCACCAAGGGTTACCGGTATAAAACCTTTTTGTAAAGCTTGTTCTATTTCATTGGTCGAAAAATCACCTTCTGGACCTATTAAAATCGTAATATCGCGGTTTGGTTTTAATTCTTGTTTTAGCGATTTTCTATCGGTGTCTTCACAATGTGCAATGAATAAATCACCTTTAAAGTCTTGTTTTAAAAAATCTTTAAACGATAGAGCAGCATTCAATTTAGGGAGGTAGCAACTTAATGACTGTTTCATAGCCGATTGCAAGATGCGTTCTAAGCGTTCTAACTTGATAACCTTACGTTCGCTGTGATCGCAAAAAATAGGGGAGACGCTATCAATACCAATTTCGGTGGCTTTCTCTAAAAACCATTCATAGCGATCGTTCATTTTGGTGGGGGCCACGGCTAAATGTACAGTGTAGTCTCTTTTGGCTTGCAACGATTTTGAGGTTATCGTTGCGATGCATTTATTAAGATTTGGTATGGTAATTTCGGCAGTAAACAAGCCACCTTTACCATTGGTAATATGAAGTACATCTCCAACACCTTTGCGTAAAACCTTTAGAATATGCTTGCTTTCGTCTTTAGGAAACGAGAACTGTTTAGTGTCATCTGTAATATCGGGATTGTAAAAGAGTTGCATGATATGCGTTCTGAAAAACTTTAGCGACGAAGGTATTAAAATTCAAAATGAATTTTGAATTCAAACCACCATAAAATTCAAAAAAGGTTGAATTTATATATTTAAACTCAACCTTTTTTAATGCTCTTGTATCTTCTAAGGATACTTTTATGAGTATGTTATAGTGTGTCCTATTTCGGTAGTGTAACTTTGAGATAAAATCGTATCAATGAATACCCATTCAGATTTTACCTCAGTATCTGTAAAGGTAGCCATTAAAAACCCACGTTTTGAGGCATCGAAATAATTCAAATCATCAATTAATGTGGTAAGTGCCCGTTGAAAACCACTTATAGCTAATGGATCCTTGTCAATAAAATTTTCAAATCCGGGAGAACTAACACTGGAAGTAGCCAGTTCTATACCTACTTCTGTTTGATCTTGAGCTATCAACCTATTATTCCAGGCATTGTGGGTGTCTCCAGCCAAAGTCACTATTTTTTTACCGTTTAGCGCACCGTAAATCATTTCGCGCTCTGCAGGATAACCATCCCAGGCATCGTGATTATATGGTAATGCATTTAAAACACGTGCTTTTTCTTCAGAAGTAAGCGTCGGGTCATTATTCTGTAGTCTTAGTTTAATGGTTACAAGTTCTGTAAGTATGTCTTTGAAATTTGGTGTCCCAAAAGCGGTAAGCAACTCTGAAGGTATATACATTTTACCCATAAGAACTTGCTGTCCCAGGACTTGCCATTTTGAAGCACTGGAATTCAATTGACCAATTAACCAATCGCGTTGCGTGGTACCCAAAATCGTTCTTGATGAATCACCAATAGCGGCTTGGTAACTGGTAGCATCAAAGTTAGAACCCTTAAAATAGTCATTAATATTTAGCTGTTTATCTCGTCCAATAACTCTGGTATCCAGCATAATTAAGTTTACTAGGTTGCCTATATTAATAGATCGGTAAATTAGGCTATTATCGGCTTTATTTAATTTTGAAAAGGGCAAGAATTCACTATAAGCTTGAAATGCATGTTGCTTTCTTATTTCGTAACTCCCTTCAGTAGCTTCATCATGGTTTTCGGCCCCATCTTTGTAGGCATCATTTGCAATTTCGTGATCATCCCATACACAAATAAAAGGCTTCTTTTGATGTGCCAGTTGAAGAGATGCATCCGACCTGTATTGCTTGTAACGTATTCTGTAATCCTCTAAAGATAAAATTTCGGTAGCAGGTTTATGTAATCGATTTAATGATGCATTTTCGGAAGTAGAACCGTAGCCTCCAGCAGGATATTCATAAAGATAATCGCCCAGATGTACTATAATATCTGCATCAGAATTCGCCATAGCATCATAGGCATTAAACAATCCAGCCTGATAGTTCGAGCAAGAACAAACTGCAAGTTTTAAACGGGATGCATTTTGGGGGAGTGTCATCGTTTCTCCAACTACAGAAACCATTTCATCTTCAATGTTCGCGAAACGATAGTATAATTTCAGATTTTCATCAAGTTCCGTAACCTCAATGGCAATGGTATTATCTCTAGAAGCCTCAGTGATTATTTCTCCACTTCGTAGTTTGTTTTTAAAATTAGAATCGGTAGCAATTTCCCAAAAAACCTTTTTATTCGCAGTAGCATAACGTGTCCAGATAATGACTTTTGAATGCCCAGGGTCAAAACTAGCAACTCCTTCTTCAAAATTTGTGTTGGTGTAATCGGTTGGATCAAAATTAAAACCCAGGTTATCATCACTTTTACAACTAATAAAGTTTGGAGCTATAATAATACCGCCAGTAGCAAGTATGGCTTTTTGAATAAAGTTTCTTCTGCTGTTTTGTGTTTTCATAGTATGAATTTCTTTTGCGATAAAATTGATACTATTACAGGTATTATTTGTTAGAAGAGCTTTATGTTTATATTATAATTAATGCAGACTTGTTAAATAATTATTATACTTTTTTAAACGTGCGGAAGCCAAATAAAGGGTGCGTTCTCGCGAAGGTGTTAAAACACAAAGAAATAAGCTAAGCATAGGAGTCGTCATCATCAAACATCGATTAACAGCATACTCAACACTTAATACAACATACACAATACTTGGTACTAAATACAGTATACCAAACACTAAATCTTCAATCTGGCAGAAGCCGTCACACTTTGTTCGACAGAATACCCTTCCAGATATTTTAAGTACCCCACAATAGCTATCATGCCAGCATTATCGGTCGTGAACTCGAATTTAGGAACATAAGTGGTCCATCCAAATTTTTGTTCTCCGTCTTTTAGGGCTTTACGTATACCTGAATTTGCAGATACACCCCCACCAATAGCAATTTGTTTAATACCTGTTTGCTTTGAGGCTTGCTTTAGTTTGTCAATTAAAATACCAATGATCGTATACTGAATAGAGGCACAAACATCATTGAGATTTTCTTCAATAAAATTAGGGTTTGCCTTAACCTCGCGCTGAATAAAATAAAGGATTGCCGTTTTTAATCCTGAAAAACTAAAATTTAGGCCATCTACCTTTGGCTTTGAGAATTTGAACGCCTTCGGATTTCCCTCTTGCGCTCGCTTATCAATTTCTGGCCCCGCAGGATAACCAAGCCCAAGGATTTTCCCGCTTTTATCGTAAGCTTCGCCAACGGCATCATCGATAGTCTCACCAATAACGGTCATGTCAAAATAGTTTTTTACCTCGACAATTTGTGTATGACCACCAGAAATAGTCATGGCTAAAAATGGAAAAGTAGGTTTATTAAAACCTTCTTCATCAATAAAATGAGCTAAAATATGTGCCTGCATGTGGTTAACATCAATTAATGGAACATTCAAACCGTAAGCCAAAGATTTGGCAAAAGACGTTCCTACTAAAAGCGAACCCATTAATCCAGGACCACGTGTAAAAGCAATGGCATGTAATTGATCTTTTGTAATACCCGCTTTTTTCAAGGCTTGATCCACTACAGGAACTATGTTTTGTTGATGTGCTCTAGACGCTAATTCTGGTACAACACCGCCGTATTCTTCATGTATCTTTTGGCTAGCTATAACATTGCTTAAAATTTTACCGTTGTGTATTATAGCGGCAGCTGTATCGTCACAGGAGGACTCAATTCCCAGAATGTAAATATTTTGTGAAGACATTAGTAAATATTAGGCACAATAATTGTTAATTTTGAAACAAATTAATAATCTATTGTTAATTTTTGTTCGTAAGTACAAAAGTAGGGTATTCTAAATTTAAATTATAATTTAAAAGCACATCAAAAAGATCTTAAAAATAGTATCTAAGATTATAGGCATCATCCTGTTGCTTTTCGTCATTTTAGTGCTTATACTTTCTTTCCCTCCTGTACAAACAGGCTTGGGTAATTATGCAGCAAGAAAGATTAATGAAGATTTTGGTACCAGTATAAGCATAGAAAAAATTGGCCTACAGTTCAATGGAGATGTCGAGCTTAAAAATATTTATATTGAAGACTACAAGAAAGACACTTTAATAAGCATTGCCGAGTTAAACACGTCTATCATTAATTTTAGTAATCTATCTAAAGGTAAATTAGAGTTTGGAGATATAGACATCATGGACTTGGTGTTTAATATAAAAACTTATAAAGACACTCAAGATACCAATCTTGATGTTTTTGTGGAAAAACTAGAAGGCGATAATCCTAAAAAGGGAGATGGAAGCTTTTTGTTGTCCTCAAGTGATATTTCTGTGTACAACGGTATTTTTAAACTCACCGATGAAAACAAGAAACACCCCGAAGTGCTTCGTTTTGAGGACTTAAATATAAATGCAACCAACTTTTTAATTAAGGGCAGTGATGTAAAAGCCAGAATAAATAAGCTATCTCTAATAGACGGACATCATGGTTTGGTATTAAAAAATCTCATGACAGATTTTATTTATACACTAACTGATATGACCTTTGATAACCTTCAAATAAAGACGCCTAACTCGGTTTTAAATGGAGATTTGAGGTTTGACTATGATCGGAAGGATTTACAATACTTCACAGATAAAGTTCAGGTAACGGCAAGTTTTGAAGATTCTACAATTTTATTAGATGAGCTTAACAGATTTTATAATGAGTTTGGAGTTAATCAGGTAGCAAAGCTTAATGTAGATGTGTCTGGTACATTAAATAGCTTACAAACAACCAATTTAAGATTAAATACAAGTAGAAATACCAGGATTTACGGTGATGTTTATTTTAGAAATTTGTTTAACAAAGAAGAAGATAATTTCTATATGAATGGAAACTTTAGAAACCTGTCTTCAACATATAAAGATTTAAAATCATTATTGCCTAATGTTTTGGGGGAAGCTATTCCATCGACATTTGACCGATTAGGAATGTTTATTATTGTTGGAAATTCGCAGGTGACAAGTTCTAAAGTTATTGCAGATATTGAAATAATTACCGAATTAGGATTTGTTGATTCTAACCTGGAAATATCGAAAATTAACGATATTGATAACGCTTCGTATAAAGGAAATATCGTTTTCGATAAATTTGATTTTGGAGTGTTTCTAAACGATCCCGCTGTTGGAAATGCCTCTTTAAATTTTGATGTAAACGGACGCGGGTTTATTGCCGAAAATATTAATACCCAGGTGAAAGGAGATGTTTTCGAAATTGAATACAACGATTACAACTATGAGAAAGTAAAGGTTGCCGGAAATGTTAGAAATAAAATATTTGATGGAAACTTAGCGGTGAATGACAGAAATTTAAGAATGAATTTTGCCGGACTTGTAGATTTTTCTGAAACTATTAAGAAGTATGATTTTGAAACGAATATTGCCTATGCCAACCTAAAGGTATTGAATTTTGTAAAGAAAGATAGCACCTCAATCTTTCGAAGTCAGGTTAAAATGAACATGAACGCTAGTAATTATGATGATGCTTACGGAAGAATTTCCTTTAGAAATACCTCGTATAGAAATCAAAATGATAATTACTATTTCGATAAGTTCGATGTGTCATCCAGGTTTGAAGGGCGAACACGGTTTATCGAATTTAATTCACCCGATATTGTAGAAGGAGATTTAAAAGGCCGTTTTGTTTTTAAAGATTTAAGAAAACTATTCGAAAATTCTTTAGGGCATATTTATACCAATTATGAGCCCCATGATGTTGCAGAGAATCAAAGTATAGATTTTAATTTTAAAATTTATAATAAAATCGTAGAGGTCGTATATCCCGAGGTAGAACTTGGAAAAAATACATTTATTAGAGGGCGTGTAGAAAGTGATGAACGGAACTTTAAACTCACCTTTAAATCGCCTAATATTAAACTTTTAGATAATTTTGCTAATAACTTAGAGCTTCAAGTCGATAATAGTAATCCACTTTTTAATACCTATGTTGAATTCGATAGTTTAAAAACACAATATTACAATATATCTAAGTTTAATTTAATTAATGTAACGGTAAACGATACATTATTTATGCGCTCGGAGTTTAAAGGAGGTAAACGTAATAACGACAGTTATAATTTAAGTTTTTATCATACCATCAATGAAGAAAACGAATCCGTTATTGGTTTTAAAAAATCAGATGTAACCATTAAAGATACTAAGTGGTTCATTAATCAAAATAAAGACCGATTTAATAAGATCTCCTTTAATAAAAGTTTAACGAAGTTCAATATCGATAGGCTTAAGATTAATCATAAAGATGAAGAAATTAGACTTACGGGCTTTTTAAGAGATTCAACCGAGAAAGATTTAAAACTAAATTTTAAGAATGTAGATTTAGCCAAAATAACCCCCGATATTGATAGTTTAGCCTTGGCGGGTAATGTAAATGGTAAGCTGGATATCCTTCAGAAAAAAGGAAATTATTTACCAAGTTCGGCTATTGTTATTGACAATTTTAAAGTCAATAACTTTTTATTGGGGTCTTTTGATGCTAATATAGCGGGCAACAAGACACTTACAAATTATACAATAAAAGCGTCTATTAAGAATGATAGGTCGAAATCATTTGGTGCCAATGGAAACATTAGAGTTGTTGATGATAATTCCAGAATAGATTTAAATCTCGATTTCAACGATTTTAATTTATATCCTTTAAATCCTTTGTTAGAAGATGTACTATCTAATATTCGAGGAGAGGTTACAGGAAGGGTAAGCGTGGAGGGACGACTTAATAAGCCAGATATAAATGGTAATCTTACTTTAAACAGGTCAGGATTGGGGATTCCCTATCTTAATGTAGACTATGCTTTTAATGATAGAGCGTCTGTAACATTAAAGCAGCAGAGTTTTATTTTTAATCAGGTGCAACTAAGAGATACCAAATTTAATTCCAGAGGTGAACTAAATGGTGCTTTAAGCCATGTGAACTTTTCTAATTGGAGTTTAGATTTAGATATATCAACGCCTCGTTTGGTCGTTTTGGACACAAAAGAAACCGAGGATGCCCTCTATTACGGAACCGGTTTCATTGGTGGTAGAGCTAGTCTTAAAGGACCTACCGATGAATTGGTAATTAATGTTATAGGTGAAACAAAACGAGGAACCGTATTTAAAATTCCACTCAGCGATGCCGAATCCTTTGGGGATAATACCTATATTCATTTTATTACTAAAGACGAAAAGGAGGCTAGACGAAAGGGAGAAGAAATCGTTTTTAACGAAATAAAAGGGTTAGAACTGGACTTCGATCTGGATGTTACAGAAGATGCCGAAGTTGAAATTATAATAGATAAAAATACAGGACATTCGCTAAAAGGACGTGGACGTGGCGGTTTACTCGTAGAAATAAACACCAACGGAAAGTTTGATATGTGGGGGGATTTTTCTGTGTTCGAAGGTGTTTATAATTTTGCTTATGGTGGTTTAATTCAGAAAGAATTCATTGTACAACCAGGTGGAACTATAGCCTGGGAAGGAGATCCATTAAAAGCTAAAATTGATATGTTGGCTATTTATAAAACGCAGGCCAACCCATCACCATTACTAGATAACCCTATTAACAGAAGTATTCCTGTGGAGTTAAACATTAGTTTAAAAGGAGATTTAGAACAACCAGACCCTGATTTTAATTTTGAGTTCCCTAATGTGAATTCAACCATAAAATCGGAGCTTCGGTATCGATTAGAATCTGCGGATGACCGACAAAACCAGGCCTTATACTTAATTTCAACAGGATCATTTTCCAGAGGCTTAAACGAGTTAAATTTTTCTGGTACAATTGCCGAGCGACTTAATGGTATTATTAGTAGCATTTTCACTAACGGGGATGGGAAACTTAATTTAGGAGTTAATTACGAAGCTGGGCAAAATAGGCCCGATTACCAAACCGATGACCGGGTGGTTGCCACCATACAAACTCAGATTAGCGACAGGGTACTTATAAACGGTAAAGTTGGAGTACCAGTAAGTGGGGCAGGAGCTACTGAAACTGTTATTGCAGGGGATGTGGAAATAGATTTCCTTTTAAATGAAGAAGGAACGTTAACAGCCAAAGTATTTAACAGGGAAAATAGTATTAGAAACTTTGGTGAAGCTATTGGGTATACTCAAGGCATTGGTTTATCCTACAGTGTTGATTTCGATACCTTCAGAGAACTCATTCAAAACTTCTTCAAAAAATCTAAAAAAGCGGACAAGACTCCGCAAGAAAAAACTACAGAAGAAAGCGAAAATGCATTACCCGATTTTATCTCAATAAAACCTTCTACAGAGAGATAAATACCCGATTTTTTGTCCAAATCGTAGTCCATTTCGAGAAAAAAGAAGATTATTTATTAACTAAAACGTTATAGTTTAACACCTATAGTTAAAATAAGGTAAATGCTTGTAGTTATGTGCTTTTTGTTTATTAATTTTACTTGTAAATAATAGAAATTTAATGCCAAATGCAATGAAAAAAATAGCCGTTTTAACTTCTGGCGGAGACTCCCCAGGAATGAATGCGGCCATTCGTTCGGTCGTTAGAACATGTGCTTATCATGGGATAGAATGTTTAGGTGTTTATCAAGGATATGAAGGATTAATAGAAGGAGATTTTAAACCCATGGATGCCCGTAGTGTAAAAGGGATTATTAATAAGGGAGGAACCATATTAAAATCTGCACGATCTAAAGGGTTTAGAACAGAAGAAGGCCGAAAGAAAGCACATAAACAATTAATTGATGCCGGAGTGGAAGGCTTAGTTGTAATTGGAGGTGACGGTTCCTTTACCGGAGCACTTATATTCAATCAGGAATTTAATTTTCCGGTTATGGGAATTCCAGGAACTATAGATAATGATATTTATGGAACTTCGCATACCTTAGGATTCGATACCGCTTTAAATACGGTTGTAGATGCTATTGATAAAATTAGAGATACAGCCAGTTCGCATAACAGATTATTCTTTGTAGAAGTTATGGGACGTGATGTTGGACATATAGCCTTAAATGCAGGAATAGCCGGTGGAGCAGAAGAGATCCTAATTCCAGAGGAGGATTTGGGATTAGATAGGTTAGTAGAGTCGTTAAACCGAAGTAGGAAATCGGGCAAAACATCAAGTATTGTAATTGTAGCCGAAGGAGATAAAATAGGTAAAAACATATTCGAACTAAAAGATTATGTCGATGAAAATATGGAAGGTTACGATGTGCGTGTATCTGTTTTAGGACATATGCAGCGTGGCGGAGCACCATCATGTTTCGATCGTGTTTTAGCAAGTAGAATGGGAGTAAAAGCCGTAGAGTCTTTATTAGAGGGAGAAACCAATTATATGGTAGGTTTGCTTGATAATAGTATTGGAGTAACTCCACTGGAAAAGGCTATAAAAGGAAAGTCAAAAATAAATTTAGAATTATTGCGTGTCTCTGACATCATGAGCACTTAACACTTATTAAATAAGATTATGTCAAAATTAAAATTAGGAATCAACGGATTTGGAAGGATTGGAAGAATTGCGTTTAGAGTAGCAGCTTCGAGACCAGATATCGAAGTAGTAGGGATAAACGATTTATTAGATGTAGAACATTTAGCATATTTATTAAAATACGACTCAGTTCATGGTCAGTTTGACGGGACAATCGATACAAATAATGGAAATTTAGTAGTTAACGGTAACGAAATAAGAATTACTGCAGAACGTAACCCAGAAGATTTAAAATGGGATGCTGTTGGAGCAGATGTTGTTTTAGATTGTACAGGTATCTTTACAAATCTGGAAGGCGCTCAAAAGCATATTACAGCAGGAGCTAAGAAAGTAGCAATCTCTGCACCGTCTGCAGATGCACCAATGTTTGTAATGGGAGTTAACCACAATGAAATTACTGCAGATCATACGATCGTATCTAATGCATCATGTACAACAAACTGTTTAGCACCTTTAGCCAAAGTAATTAACGATAAATTTGGTATTGCAGAAGGTTTAATGACAACAGTTCACGCAGCAACAGCTACACAGTTTACTGTTGATGGACCATCTAAAAAAGACTTTAGATTAGGTAGAGCTTCCTTAAATAATATCGTACCAGCATCTACAGGAGCTGCAAAAGCGGTAGGTAAAGTAATTCCTGAATTAAATGGTAAATTAACAGGTATGGCATTTAGAGTACCTACTGTTGATGTGTCTGTAGTTGATTTAACTTGTCGTTTAGAGAAAAGCGCTTCTTTTGAAGAGGTAAAAGCAGCTTTAAAAGACGCTTCAGAAAATGAATTAAAAGGTATTCTAGGATATACTGAAGAAGGTGTGGTGTCTCAGGATTTCGTATCTGAGCCAAAGACCAGTACATTTGATGTAAATGCAAGTATGGCATTAAATGACAACTTTATTAAATTGGTATCTTGGTATGATAATGAGTATGGGTATTCAACTAAATTAGTTGACTTAGCTCAGCATATCGGTTCAATATAAATTATTAATTTAGTCCACAGAATTACTTCACTATTTGAAGCAATTCTGTGGACTTTTTTTATACCATAAACTTATGATTTTAATTGTCGATAGTGGTTCAACGAAATCGGATTGGATAGCCGTAGATAGTCATGGCAATCAATTGCTAGAAAAGATACGTACAAAAGGGCTTAACCCCGCTATTTTATCTGAGAAAAAGCTTAAAAAAATAATTAAGAATAGCGCCGAACTAAAAGAACATAAAAAAAGCGTTACCCATATCTTCTTTTATGGAGCTGGTTGTGGTACAGAAAAGCCTGTGGCGCTTTTAAAAAGTGCTTTGCAGGATATTTTTGTTAACGCTAAAATAGAAGTTAATGAAGATACAATGGCTGCTGTATATGCCACAATTAATCAAGATGATGAAGCTGCTGTAGTTTGTATTTTAGGAACGGGGTCTAACTGTAGCTACTATAATGGTAAGGAACTAGAGCAGCGTGTAGTGTCTTTAGGGTATTCTGTTATGGATGATGCTTCTGGAAATTATTTTGGTCGTCAATTAATAAGAGATTATTACTTTAACCATATGCCAGAAGATGTTAAGGTCGCTTTTGGTAGTAAATTCAATATGGAGTCCGATTATATAAAGTACAACTTGTATAAACAGGCCAACCCAAATGCTTATTTAGCAAATTTTGCTGAATTTATGTTTTTGCATAAAGATTCTCAATATACCATAAACCTTATTAAAAAAGGAATTAGATTGTTTGCAGAAAACATGATCTTGCAATACAAAGAGGAACTTAAAACAGTTCCAGTACATTTTGCAGGATCGATTGCCTATTTTTCACAAGATGAAATTAAGGAAGTTGCAGACGAAATGGGCTTTAAAGTTGGTAACTTTGAGCGCCGACCTATTGAAGGTTTAGTGTCCTTCCACACTAAGAGTTTGTAGTTTTTTTATATTTTCCGCATAATATAAGGTTATTTTTCATGACCAGTTTAAGCGAGTAATTCAGTATATTAGTAGCACTAATCGTTTCACTAATGTATAAATTACGTCATATATCAGTATTGATACTCATACTGATACCCTGTTTTTGGAGTTGTAAACCCACGAACCAGGTTAATTCTGGTGAGGTTCACAAGTGGCAATCCCTTTTTAATGGTAAAAACTTAGAGGGGTGGATACCAAAGTTTTATCATCATGATCTGGGACAAAATTATGCCAATACCTTTCGGGTAGAACATGGAGCTATTCAGATTAACTACGATGGGTATAAGGAGTTTGGTGAGCGTTATGGCCATCTGTTTTATAATAAAACATTTTCATCATATCATCTCAAGTTTCAATATAGGTTTACCGAGCAATGGATGAAAGATGCCCCATCGTTTACATTTAGGAACAGTGGTGTCATGTTTCATTCTCAAGCACCTGAAACAATACTTAAAGAACAGAATTGGCCTATTTCTGTTGAATATCAAATACTAGCAGAAGAAAAAAGAGAAGAATCAAGACCTACCGGTAATATGTGTTCACCTGGGACAGAGGTCTTTATAAATAATGAGATGACACCTCGACATTGTGTTCCGTCTTCATCTAAAACGTATAAATGGGACGAGTGGGTTAAAGGAGAGCTCGTTGTATATAAGGATTCATTAATTATACATATTGTAAATAACAAAGAAGTTCTTAGATACTCAAGTCCACAGATAGGGGGAGGTACATCTAAAGGTTATGATGTCGCAATAAAAACCGATGGGAAACGTTTAACGGAAGGATATATAGGTCTTCAAGCTGAAGGACAAGGTATTGAGTTCAAGGAAATAAAGATTATGGAATTATAATCTCTAATATAATTTAAATAAGTTTGCTAAAAGATATTAAAAATGAGTTTTTTCTCACAACAGACTAACCCTGTGAAAAAAAGAAGACTTCTGTCTTTCTTTATTTTTATATCAATTGTCTGCATTTTATTGGGAGGTTATTTCTATCTCGAAAAGGAGATAGGACTAGAAGTTGTTGCTCTTTTTTTCTTTATTCAGTCTGTTATTCAGGTTTTTATATTACAATACTTTTTTAAAAATCAATTGAAAAATGTTGCCAGACAGGCCAATTTAAGAAAGCAAATAAAAGAATTAAAATTAAGCCTGGAAGGATCAGATCAAATAGCCGAGCACAAGTCCATTTATCTTGCAAATATGAGTTATGAGGTACGAACACCGCTAAGCACTGTTTTAGGAATGCTCAATATGTTGAAACGTACCAATCTTAATGACGATCAAAGAGCTCAGGTCGAGATTGCCGAATATTCTTCAAAACACCTTCTACAACTGGTTAATATGGTGACAGATAATGCGAATGTAGAATTGGGTGACATTACGTTGAAATATGTGACTATAGATTTAGTGGCAGATTTACGACATCTGTTCAAGGTATTTGAATATCAAGCCTGGGAAAAAGGTCTGGAGTTTGAGTTTGAGTTTTTGTACGAAGAAAAAGATAAATTTTCGGTTCTTGGCGATTCTGTGAGAATTCAACAGGTCTTGATTAACTTAATTAACAATGCCATTAAGTTTACAAATTCAGGAAAAATATCCATTATAGTAGATCAAACTGTTGGTATCGATGATGACCAGATTGTTACGTTTTATATAAAAGATACAGGAATTGGGATGCGCCAGGAAGAGATTAAGCGTTTGTTTAATAATACGTCTACATTTTACGACGTACCAATGATGCGCGATTATAGAGGCGGTGGGATTGGACTTCATATATCTCGTGAACTTGTAAAGCTTATGGGAGGCGAACTAAAATTAGAAAGTAAGGAAAATGAAGGGTCTACCTTTTATTTTAGTTTACAACTAAAAAGAACTCTGGATGTGGAGGCTGAAGTTGTTGAATTAAAACCAATACTAAGAGAAAAGTTTAATGTGCTTATTGCAGAAGATAATCGTATGAATCAAAAAGCAATTAAGTTCCAATTGGAACGACAGGGCGCCGATTGTACGTTTGTGAAAAATGGTATCGAAGCCGTTGAACTATATAAAATTTTAGACTTTGATATGGTTTTTATGGATATTTATATGCCGAATATGGATGGTTACGAGGCTACTAAAGCTATCCAGAAAACCGAAAAGTATATTGAAAATAAAACCCCCATCATAGCCGTTTCTGCGAGTGCCTTTGAAGAGGATATTATAAATGCTAAACTTGTTGGGATTGATGAGTTTTTAGCCAAGCCCATTCAAATTGATAAATTAAAAGAACTCTTAATTAAGTATTCTTAAACAGATCTGTCTTCTATTTAGATTACTTCACAGCAATCACACTAATTTCTACATTAACATCTTTAGGTAGTCGGGCTACCTGAACTGTTTCTCTTGCCGGGGCCGTTTCATCATTAAAAAAACTACCATAAACGTCGTTTATTTGAGCAAAATTGTCCATATTACTAATAAAAATAGAAGCTTTTATAACGTGTTCGAAGGTCATATTAGCCGCCTCTAAAACAGCCTTAAGATTTTTCATAACTAGATTCGTCTCAGTTGCAATATCATCTATTACTAATGCGCCGGTTTTAGGATCTAATGCAATTTGCCCCGAAGTGTAAAGCGTGTTTCCAACCAAAACAGCCTGGTTATAGGGACCAATAGGTGCTGGGGCATGAGGTGTTGTAATTATCTTTTTCATAAGTTACTTATCTACGTAATTGAGTATCGGGTTGTCTTCGTTTTTCGTACTTCAGGTCTTTTAAGATACTCGATCTAATTCCAATAAAGAAATTCCAAGAGCTTATATCGCTAAAAGGAACCCAACTAAAATTCATACGCCAACTCAATAAATCGCGTTCAAAACGCAGTTGAGTGAATGTAAACCCGGCATTTTTTAGATCATAACCCGAGGACGCACCAATGGACCACTTGGGGGATAATTCAATATCTCCAGAAAACATTAAAGAATGCGAGGAAATTTCGTTTTGCCTTGCAGAATTCGAGTAGTTAACAGCATATGCCAGACGAAGACTCCAGGGGATTTTATAATTATAGAATTCACTGGGAGAAGCTTCTTCTTCCTTTTTGTCATCGCCATTAATTTGTTGATTGGCAAAATCCTCAGAAACGCCAAATAAATCATCTGCACGACCACCACTGCGCAAGTTTTCATCTAGATTTTTATCCTTGTCTTTTTTTGCACCATCTTTACTGGAAAGCGACCAGCTAGCTGTTAAATTAGCACTGGTTAATCGAAACAAACTTCCACCAGCATCTATATTGAATTTATCAATTTTTCTGTTATTATTATCAAGTGCGTATGGATCTAATGTGGCTCCAAAATTCACACTCATTTTATTGTTAAATAATTGAGTTCCACCACTCATTCTTACCGGGCTCCATTGAAGCGAATCACCCGCAAAATTATAGGATGTCGAAAAGTTCAAATTGTTTAAAAGAACTACTTTTTTAGGTTCGGTCGCGGTACTATCTTTATCTCTTACTTTAGCCTCAATGTTATTAGAAAGCGAAATACCCATGGAACTTGAAAAGTTCCTTCCTGGTGGACTACCAACCGCAAGCTGATCGAAGCGCGTATATTCTAAATTTTCTCCCTCCAGTATCGTTTCTAGTTCTCCTGCTGTTAAACCATCAGCGTTTACCACCTCGGCCGTTTCATAATACCTGTCGAAAGCCGGGTTGATGTTATAGCTTATCGAAGGCCTCATAACGTGTCTAATTGCCTTTATTTTTCGATCTTCGCCTTCCTTTTCAAAGGGAAACATCCCGTAAATCGTAGTTCCAACGCTGGTACTAAAATTGTAAGTTCTAAACGCATCAAACCCATGAACCGTATCTTTTGCTATTAATTTGCGCTGCTCATAATCATATTCCTTTTTAGTGGTTTTAAACGTCCAGGTCTCATTAAAATTGGAGCTCGCACTAAGGCTAAAATATTTAAATACTTTAAAGTTCGTACTAAGCGGTATCGTGTGTTGAAATCCGGTTTTAAGATCATCGAACATCTCTTTTTTGAAGAAAAGAGAATCGGTAGTTCTAACACTGTTTTCACCTCTTAAATTATATTGAAAGTTAATATTTTGAATGATTCCCTTTTTACTCCCATTTTTAGGGGCTAACGGGAACACTCTTCCAACACTCCCTTGAAAGGTAGGTAGGGTCATATTGATCGTTTCGGTTTGCGTGTTTTGAGAGTGGGTTGCGGTAAGGCTAAAATTCACTTGAGGCTCCCCTTGAAAGGTTTTAGAATAGGATACCGATGATGCCAGTGTGTTGTTAAGACGCGCTCCTAGGTTAACTTGGTTAACCGATTGGGTATAATAGTTACTACTACCTAAATTCACCGAAGCCGAGAATCTGGAGCTCGGATTCGCCTTGGCATCTTGACTGTGAGACCAGCGCAGGTTATAAATCGTGCTTTTAGCATAGTCTGGAAAACCGCGCTCACTGGTAATAAGGTTTTCATATCTAAACCCAAAGTTACCTCTAAACTTATAACGTTTGGCATAGGTACTTTCAAAACGCATCCCATAACTACCATTGGTATAATAATCACCAATAACCGCTAAATCTATATAATCACTAATAGCAAAATAATACCCTCCATTTTGTAAAAAGAACCCACGGTCGTTTTGCTCACCAAAAGAAGGAATAATAACCCCAGAAGTTTGTGTCTCACTTTGAGGGAAAAAACCAAACGGTAATCCAATAGGAGTGGGGACATCATAAATAAAGAGGTTCGCTAAACCCGTAACAATTTTTTTGCCTGGAACAATTTTGGCCTTTCTAAGTTTAATATAGTATTCTGGGTCTTCAAGATCTTCGGCCGTTGTGTATTTGGCATTCCTTAAGAAATATACAGAATCATTCTCTTTTTTGGTAATCTGTGCAATAACAGTACCTTCCCCTTGTTCTGTCTTAGAATTGAAGATAAGCGCCTTTTTTGTTTCTGTATTAAAAATAATAGAATCGGGCTCTACAACATTGTTTCCCTGAGTGAAAACGGGTTTTTGAGTGTATCCGTTCACAGAGTCTGTAATACCACGGGCGTAAACTGTATTTTTAGTATAGTCTATGGTAATATTTCCGGCAGTAATGTTCATATCACCGTAATCAATCTTCGCTTGATTATATAAATAAAGTTTTTGTTTTTTTTGATTAAATCTCGTATAATCTTCGGCATGGTAGGTAACGATATGCTCTAGCAATTCTTTCTTTGGAGGAACAGAATCTGTTACTGTAGTGTCCTGAACGACCTCATTAACTTCTGGAAACACAAGGCTGTCTGTGGTAATGGTAACACTATCTTTAACCGTTCTATCAATTGGTTTTCCCTTTTTAGGAATATCTTGGGCAAAGCTTAACATGTTAATAAACACTGTAAAACTTACTGCAAAAAGTATTTTAAAGTTGTTTGTACGCAACGCTTTTAAATGTATTTTTGTAAAAGTATGGCTCGGTTTTTGAAAAGCCAAAATTACATATATTTTTCTGTGATTGATTTAATAATCAATTAAAAATTTAAAATTAAAATGAACCGAGTTTTTTAGTTGTTAAAATCATTGTGAAACATCAATAATTAAGCCAATAATTATATGATGTTACATAATATTCAATTAAAATTAAATTACACACCACATGAAAACGCATAGAGCATTACTTTTCGTATCCATTATAATAGTATTAACATTTTCGTCATTTACAATGGATGACGAGGTTAGAGACAAGTTTGTAGTTGTACTTGATGCAGGGCATGGAGGGCATGACCCCGGTAACCGTGGTAATGGTTATAAAGAAAAAGATATTGCACTTAAAATTGTTCTTGAAGTTGGAAAACAATTAGAAAAGAATCCCAGTATTAAAGTGGTCTATACCAGAAAGAAAGATGAGTTTATTGATTTGTTTGTAAGAGGGCAAATAGCAAATAAAGCCAATGCTGATTTGTTCGTTTCAGTGCATTGTAATGCTCATAGTTCAAAAGCTTATGGTACAGAGACGTTTGTATTAGGAACTCATAGAAATCAAACAAACTTTGAAGTGGCAAAAAAGGAAAACTCGGTGATCTTTCTTGAAAGCGATTATGAGAAGAATTATGATGGTTTCGATCCCAATTCACCAGAGTCGGTTATGAGTATATTATTAAGCCAGGAAGAGTATTTAGATCAAAGTATTACTCTGGCTAGCTTAATTCAAAAGAAGTTTACAAACACATTAAAGCGTAAAAACAGGGGGGTTAAACAGGCCGGGTTTATCGTGTTGCATCAAACGGTTATGCCAAGTGTTTTGGTTGAGACCGGATTTTTGTCATATAAAAAGGAAGGCGCGTATTTAAATTCGAAAAAAGGACAACAACAAATAGCAATTTCCATAGCAAAAGCCATTTTAGAATATAAAAACAGCTTAGATGAAAATTTAAGTGACCATTCCAATGTGAAAGAAGAAAAAGAAGAAGAGAAGGTCGTTATCGAACCAATGGAATCGCCAAATACCGATATCGTTTTTAAGGTTCAAATATCGGCAGGATCTAAGCCTTTAGACCCCAAACCACACAACTTTAATGGACTGGAAGGCATTTCCCGTTTAGAAGAAGGAGGGATGTATAAGTATTTCTATGGAGCTTCATCGAGTTATGATAAAATAAAAGAATTAGAAGCAGAAGCTGCGGAAAAGGGCTTTACCTCGGGGTTTGTTGTAGCATTTAAGAATGGTAAAAAGATAGCATTAATAGATGCATTAAAAACATTTGCCAATTAAATCGGTTTCTTTTAAATTTATTTTAAATTTGTTTTTCAAAACATGTTAGTTTGAAAATATCTAGAGAAGTTAAAACAGGAGTATTGGTAATAGCAGGTATTGTCCTGTTCATTTTTGGTTTTAATTATTTAAAAGGTCAGAATTTATTCGATTCGAGTAGTGTTTATTATACTGAATTTGAATATAATGCCTTAACCCGATCTTCGCTAGTAACGGTTAAAGGAAACGCAGTTGGTAAAGTAAGAGACATTGTCTACGATTTTAAAACAGGAAAGACACGGGTCTCATTTTTTGTAAATGAAGAGCTTAAGTTTTCGAAAAATAGTACCGTTAGGTTATATGAAACAAGCTTAATGGGCGGAAATGCGATTGCCATTATTTTGGCAAAGGATGGTGATATGGCAAAATCTGGCGATGTGCTTAGATCTGAAGTAGAAGTAGGATTGGTTTCAAGTCTTTCAAAGAATTTTTCGGGAATAAGTAGTGAATTGAATTCAACATTAAAAGCTACAGATACCTTATTTACAAGCTTGAATACCTTTGTTAACGATGAGTCTGAAGCAGGACTAAAAAGTACAATAAAGGAATTAAACCAAACTTTAAGATCTTTTAAAAATACATCCAATAGAGTCAATGGACTGCTTGCCAAAAATGATAAAAACTTAGCAGAGCTTCTTGAGAATTTTAAAGAAACCAGCGGTAATCTAACTACAATATCGGCTGAGTTGAAAACGTCTAATTTAGGTGCAACTGTTGGGAAATTAAATAAAACACTTGATAATTTAGGTGCCATACTTTCGGCTTTGAAAAAAGGCGAAGGCTCTATGGGAAAGTTGCTTAAAGATGAAGCACTTTATAATAACCTGGAGGGAGCTACCAAAGAAATGGAAGCTTTGCTTAAAGATATAAAACTACACCCAAAACGCTACTTCAGAATTTTATCTAAAAAAGAAATTCCTTATAAGGAAGAGAAATCTAACTAGATATATATGCCATATTTGTCTAACATTTTGTTTGCAGCAATACTAATTTTTAGTATTAGCTTTTTTGTTAAAAATGTAAAAAAACTTACTAGAAACATAAAACTAGGTCGGGATGTAGATGTTAGCGATAACAAATCTCAACGTTGGAAAAATATGACCATGATTGCCTTAGGACAAAGCAAAATGGTGCGTCGTCCTGTTGCCGGTTTATTGCATATTATTGTTTATGTAGGATTTATTATAATAAATCTAGAAGTATTAGAAATTATTATTGACGGCATTACTGGAAGCCATAGAATTGGATTAAAAGTTTTCCCACTATCTTTTTACGGAGGTTTAATTGGGGCTTTCGAAATTTTAGCCGTTCTAGTATTCATATCTGTTACTTTATTTTGGATTCGCCGAAATATAATAAGATTACAACGTTTTTGGAAAAGTGAAATGACCAGTTGGCCCAAAAATGATGGGAATAACATTTTGTATTTCGAAATGGTTTTAATGACCCTATTCTTAATAATGAACGCTACCGATGTTCATTTTCAGGGTATGAATTCGGGTAATGTGATTAGCCAGTTTATAGCATCCTGGTTTGGTGGTATATCTGGAGAAACATTACACGTTATAGAAAGAACCGCATGGTGGTTGCATATAACAGGTATTTTGGTATTCTTGAATTACCTGTACTACTCAAAGCATTTGCACATTTTACTTGCGTTTCCGAATACCTTCTATGGTAAGTTAAAACCAAAAGGACAATTGGATAATTTAGAGGCTGTAACTAAAGAGGTTAAAATGATGATGGACCCAAATGTTGATCCCTTTGCAGCACCTGCAGAAGGCACAGAAGGGGATATGCCAGCTAAATTTGGAGCCAGTGATGTACAGGATTTAAGTTGGGTTCAGTTAATGAATGCCTATACGTGTACCGAGTGCGGACGTTGTACTAGTCAATGCCCAGCCAATCAAACAGGAAAAAAATTATCACCTCGTAAGATCATGATGGATACTCGTGATCGATTAGAAGAAGTTGGAAAAAATATTGATACGAATAAGGGGGAGTTTAAAGACGATGGAAAGCAATTATTAGATAACTATATTTCTAGAGAAGAATTATGGGCATGTACGTCCTGTAACGCTTGTGTAGAGGCTTGTCCGGTAAGTATCGACCCCTTATCTATCATTTTAGATATGCGTCGTTATTTAGTTATGGAACAGTCTGCCGCTCCTGTTGAATTAAACAATATGATGACCAATATTGAGAACAATGGTGCACCCTGGCCTTATAATCAAATGGATCGATTGAATTGGAAAGATGAATAATATATATATGAATTTAAAAAATTACTTTAAGGTTGTTTTGTGTTGTTTTTTTATGACAACGGTAAGTGTAAATGGAATTTCACAAGCAAAAACAACCGCTATAAAACAAGTAGAAGCTCTAGTTCTTAAGATGTTCAACGACGTAAATAACAGGGACTATGATGCGATGTTGAATATGTCTCACCCTAAGATATACGACATTGTGCCAAAAGAGAGCATGAAAGAGATTTTTAAGAGCATGTTTGAAGGGAATGAACAATTTTCTGTCGATCTACCTAAAATAGAACCAAAGTACAAGTTATCTAAAGTTTATAACGGGGCTAAGGACAATTTGGAATATGCCTTCGTTTCTTACGATATGAATATGAGTATGACCTTTCATGATCAAGAATTCGATGAAGCATCAAAAAAGACCATGGTCGATATGATGAAAGCTAAAGATATGGATGTCACCTTCGTTTCTAATAATACTTTAGACATTGCTATGAATGACAGAGTGACCATTGTACTTAAAGATGATTCTACAGAGAATAAATGGGTGATTTTGAATTATGACGAATCACCTTTACTTACTCAAATAGTATCCTCCGATTTGCTCCAAGCAGCCAAAACATATAAACAAGAATTGATCGCTGGAAAATAAAATAAAAGCGAGAACTAAATAAAACAACTAAATGAGCGAATTACTAAAAGTACCAACCATGGCAGAATTTATGGCTCAGGGGAAACAACCCGAGGTATTGTTTTGGGTTGGTTGTGCGGGTAGTTTTGATGATCGGGCAAAAAAAATAACCAAAGCTTTTGTTAAGCTATTAAACAAAGCTAATGTTGAGTTTGCCGTTTTAGGAACCGAAGAGAGTTGTACTGGTGATCCAGCAAAACGTTCTGGTAACGAGTTTTTGTTTCAAATGCAGGCTGTTACCAATATAGAGGTTTTAAATGCGTATGAAGTAAAGAAAATAGTAACGGCTTGTCCACATTGTTTCAATACAATTAAAAATGAATACCCTGAGTTGGGAGGTAATTATGAAGTGATGCACCATACTCAGTTTTTAAAAACCTTATTAAATGAAGGGCGTTTAACAATAGCAGGCGGACAATACAAAGGAAAACGTATTACGTTTCACGATCCTTGTTATTTGGGAAGAGCTAATAATGTCTACGAGGCTCCGAGGGAACTCATACAAAAACTGGAAGCAGAGTTGGTTGAAATGAAGAATTGTAGACGTAACGGTTTGTGTTGTGGAGCAGGAGGGGCGCAGATGTTTAAAGAACCTGAAAAAGGGGATAAAGATGTGAATGTAGAGCGTACCGAACAGGCTTTAGAGACTCAACCTCAAATTATTGCTGCCGGTTGCCCGTTTTGTAATACCATGATGACCGATGGCGTAAAAGCTAAAGAAAAGGAAGCCGATATTGAGGTTATGGATATTGCTGAGTTAATTGCTAACGCTCAGGATTTGTAAAACAAGCTATTCTTTTGGTTAGTATCTGGTTTTATATGTCTTGAAGCATTTTTTTAATATCCGGGATCACCAAAAATGAACCACGACAGACTTAAAACCTCTCATTAAAACTGTGTGTTTTGGCGATACTTCAAAATAAAATTTAATCGTAACGAGTTCTTATACTGGCGTTTTATTTTCACCCAAAAAAAAAATTACAATGGTTTATTTTAAGTAATTTTAAATAGGAACTGGTAATTGAATGCAATCACCATAGAAAGATTGAAAGTAAATCTTTATTTTTGTATTGTAATTATTGCACTTGAGGAAAACAAATAAGATAAATGTTAGTAGATTTTAATATATTACCGGAAGAGTCACGTATCTGGATTTATCAGGCCAATCGTTCTTTTACAGAGCAGGAGTTGGAGGAAATTCAGAGTAAATTAGATACATTTATAGAGAACTGGACGGCGCATGGAGGCGATTTACAGGCTGGATATAGCATTAAGTATAAGCGTTTTATTGTTATTGGCCTAAACCAGAGCCTAAATTCGGCAACAGGATGTTCCATTGACGCTTCCGTACACTTTATCCAACAGTTAGAAAAAGACTATAGCGTTGATTTAATGGATAAAATGAATGTTTCCTATAAACAAGGCGAATATGTGGCATACAAAACTCTTACAGATTTCAGGAAAATGGCGAAAGATAGAGCCATTTCTAAAAATACCATAGTCTTCAATAATCTGGTGACCAATATTTCAGAATTTAAAGAAAACTGGGAGGTGCCTGCCAGTGAAAGTTGGCATAGTAGGTTTGTAAAATAAAGGATTACCAAATTATAATGACTCCTAATTCTGTTCGTATAACAAAATATGCTTTGAAAACTCATAGAGGTTTTCATTTAAAGAAAGTCGTATAGAGCATGAAATATCGTGTTAACAATTGCTATTCTGTTTGTTTTTTTTAAGAATGTCTAATTAATTTTTAACAGTCAATCTTAAAATTTATCATAACAATAAAATTTAAGATTCCTCCTGTTATTAAATCCAGAAAAACTTTTATTTCTCAATTAGAATAATGAATTTTATGCTTTAAAAGTGTAAACACATCAATATGGCTAATGATATTATCTTGTTAAATATTTCGGGGCAAGACAAACCTGGTTTAACATCAAGTTTAACAAGTGTTTTAGCAGAATATGGCGCTAAAGTATTAGATATAGGACAGGCAAATATTCATGATACATTATCTTTAGGGATTCTGTTTAAAATAGAATCTGGGAAGAAATCTGCAGCTGTATTAAAAGATTTGCTTTTTAAAGGTTATGAACTTGGAATTACAGTAAAATTTACGCCTATTACACTTGATGACTATGAAAATTGGGTAACGCTCCAAGGAAAGGATCGTTATATCGTTACCATACTAGGTGAAAAACTTGCTGCTACACAGATATCGGAGGTTACAAAAGTCATTTCTGAGAAAAACCTAAATATAGATTCTATAAAAAGACTTACAGGGCGTTTGTCTCTTGTAAAAGAAGAAGAATACCCAAGAGCCTGTATCCAATTGTCTATAAGGGGAAAAATTGATGATAAAACTGAATTCACAGAGAAATTCATGGAGATTTCCAGAGCATTAGATGTAGATATTGCCTTTCAGGAAGATAATATTTACAGAAGAAACAGACGTTTAGTTTGTTTCGATATGGATTCTACCTTAATACAAACCGAAGTTATTGATGAACTGGCAGAATTAGCAGGTGTGGGTGACGAAGTAAAAGCCATTACCGAGTCTGCTATGCAAGGAGAAATAGACTTTAACGAGAGTTTCGAGAGACGGATGAAACTTCTAAAAGGCTTAAGTGAAGACGTGCTTCAGGAAGTTGCTGTAAATCTACCCATTACAAAAGGTGCTCAAAGACTTATAGATACCTTAAAGAGCTACGGATTTAAAACGGCTATTTTATCTGGTGGTTTTACTTATTTCGGACACTACCTAAAGGAAAAGTTGGGAATGGATTATGTGTACGCCAACCAGTTAGAAATCAAAGATGGTGTTTTAACGGGCGGCTATATTGGAGATATCGTAGATGGCAATAAAAAAGCAGAATATCTTAGAGAAATTGCTAAAAATGAAGATATCGATATTAGTCAGACCATTGCAGTTGGAGACGGTGCAAATGATTTGCCTATGCTTAACTTGGCAGGTCTTGGTATTGCGTTTCATGCCAAACCAACCGTAAAAGACAATGCGCAAAACTCTATATCCAGTATTGGTCTAGATGGCGTTTTGTATTTACTAGGATATCACGACAGACATATTGACTTAATTGAATAAATAAAAAGCTCAGTCTAAGCAAAGCCATGTCTATTACTCAAAATGACATGAGTCTATTTCAGTATACTAATAAATAACACTTCCTTAGAAATACTACCTTTTAAAAAAATGAGTTCTGATATGGATATGATTTGTTTTTTTTCAGAACATCACCTGAATGATTGATATTTCACTGAAAACAGCCTGGTTGTTAAGGTAACACCTTTGTATCTTTACGCCTAACCCAAAACTTAATAAAGCTGTGAAAGTGCCTAATACGTGCCAATATTAGAAGGTATACTAAAAATTGTACCTTCTAAGGAACCTGTTGTTGAAGAACAGGTAATCTAATATTGACGTAGCGGGTTAGACTAATAATTATAAAATAATTAGAACATGTTTGGATTTAAAAAAAAGGTATCGTTAAGCGATTCTAAAATAAATTATTTAAATCATAGCCTACTTTATCTTAATCAATTACTCGGAGAATCTGTAGTCGATGGTTTTGAAACTCAAAAAATGTCCTCATTTTCCGTTGGTTATAACCATAGCAAAGAAGATGCGATCCAGGTTTTCAAAAAAATAAAAGCCCTTATGAATATTGAGGAAGACTCAGTTTCAATCGATTTTTTTTGGGAAAAACCAGTAAAACAAAACAATGAGCTACAAATATTATCTACAAATGACCTTTTTAAGCTCGAGACCTTAACCTTAGGAACCTATCAGAAAAAAGAAGAACACTATATTGTCAATATAGAAATGTCTGTTCTTAAAAAACTAGATCTGCTCGTTTATACCATAGTACATGAACTTTCTCATTATATCCTTTTGGGACAGAAAAAGCTAGTTTTTAATGATGAACAACTTACAGATATCTTGACATTTGTACTTGGTTTTGGAGAGTTTTGGATCTCTTTGAATACCAATAAACAACAAGACACCAAGAATGGTTATTTAACCATAGAAGAAGGTATGTATGTAATGGCATGGTTACAATCATTTAAAAAGACAGCAGTATTACATGAAAATCTTACAGGAAGGATGCAACAAATTTTTAAACAGTGTTTATCGATCATTGAAAAAACAGATTTCGAAAAGCCAATTGCTCTAAAATACGCCTTCAATATCTTTCCCGATCTTATAAACTTCATTGTAAAATTCCTTATAAACGAAGCTATTGATTATGGTTTTAGCGATCAATTTCATCCCAATACCTTCCTCTATGAGACCCAACTAAAAAATGGGAGAATCGGACAGTTTAAAAAAAGTAGAAAGAAACTAGTACAAACCATGATTGACGAAATTGAAGCACATAGGAATAAAAATTTGTTGGAATTAAAATATGTTCAACAGGCTTTTTCTTCAATGATAACATATCACGTTGGTTATAAACAAGATCCTTTTTATGATAACATGAAGGCGCTATGGGAAGAGAATATCCAGGAACGCCTTACAGATATAGATCAATACGTTGAAGACTTTAATAAAAACAGAAAATTAGCTTTCGAATTACTTAAGCGTAAAAGAAATGAATTTGAAGAAGCAATTCTTCCTTTTTTATTTGTGGGAATAAAACAACTGGACCAAAGCTCTAAAGCTTATGAGAATGCTTGCATTAACCTGGAACCTTACATAAGACGAAAACAAAGAGATAAGGAAGTTACGAAAGAACTTCTGGCTTACCTTAAAGAGAAAAACTTATAAATAGTTTTGAATATTTGTATTTATTCATAACATTGCGTTTTGTCATTCCTACAAAGGAGTCATGCTTGTCGATAGACAAGGAATCTTATGGATCATTAATAGATGCTTCATGTTGTTTCTCTCCATTCTAATGACGAAATCATTGGTTTTTTTGGTTTATAGAAAAATACGGATATTCTTATAAATATTGATAAAAGTATAAGTCACTGACAGGGAACCTAGATATTAGTAAGTTTCAAAATAATAGTTAGTTATTTCTTTAAAAATCTATCTTAAAGTCTTTTTATCTTCTCTTTAAAAGTGTTATTTTGGCATTATTAGCCTAATGACAATTTAATGCCTCTAATTTAATCGTTTATGCATCGTACTTTTACTATTGTAATATGTTTATTATCAGTATTTTCAATATTTGGACAAACCACCGAAAACCCACTATTGGCAGATCACCCGGAAGTACAAAAAAAATGGGTAGATAGTATCTATAATGCCATGACACTAGCCGAAAAAGTAGGGCAGTTGTATATGGTACAGGTAATGTCCAATCAAGATGCTGCTAAAAAGAACGACATTATAAAAGCTATAAAAGACCATCATATTGGGGGAATTATTTACTCAAATGGAGGTCCGGTTAAACAGGCTCAACTCAATAATGAGTTACAACATTTTTCGAAACTTCCTTTGCTTATAGGTATGGATGCAGAATGGGGGTTAAGTATGCGTTTAGATTCTACTTATACGTTTCCATGGAACATGACATTAGGTGCTATTAAAGATAATGACCTGGTCGAACAAACAGGAAGAAAAATAGGCGAGCATTGTAAAAGACTGGGAGTTCATTTCAATTTTGCCCCTGTGGTCGATATTAATACCAATCCTAAAAACCCCATTATAGGAAATAGGTCTTTTGGAGAAGACAGAGATAATGTGACCGAGAAGGCCTTAGCTTTTATGAAAGGGATGCAGGGCGCTGGAGTTCTTGCCAATGCGAAGCATTTTCCAGGACATGGAGATACAGATAAGGATTCACATAAAACTTTGCCAACTATAGGTTTTAGTGAGAAACGTATTGATTCTATTGAGTTATACCCATATAAAAAACTTATTAAAGAAGGCCTTTCTAGTGTGATGGTCGCTCATTTGAACGTACCAAGTTTAGAATCCCGACCTGGATATCCATCATCTTTATCTAAACATATCGTAACCGATATTCTAAAGGATTCATTAGGGTTTCAAGGCCTTATTTTTACCGATGCCCTGACTATGAAAGGTGCGTCAAACTTTAGTGAGACCGGAGATATTGATCTCGCTGCTTTTATGGCTGGAAATGATGTGATGCTCATGTCTGAAAATGTAGCCATTGGAACATCTAAAATTATAGAAGCCTGCAATAAAGGGGATATTTCAGAACAACGTCTCGAACATTCAGTTAAAAAAATATTAATGGCTAAGTATAAGGTAGGCTTACATAATTATGAACCTATTGGATTATACGGACTCACAAAAGATTTAAACAGGCTGGAAGATGATATCTTGCATGAGGAATTAGTGGAAAATGCCATTACTGTTGTAAAGAATGAAAATTACATTTTACCCTTGAAGCAGCTAGAAACCAAGTCCATTGCTTACGTTGAAATGGGAGATGATCAAGGAAATGTATTCTTTAATGAGCTAAGAAAATACGCAAAAGTACACCGTATTGAAGCCAATAATTTAAAGGATTTAACAACCAAACTTCGTGTATATAATACGGTCATTATTGGGTTACATCGTTCCAATGAATCTCCATGGAAAAAGTACCGATTTACTGAAGATGAATTAAAGTGGCTGGAAGAAGTAGCTCAAACGCACAACGTTATTCTGGATGTTTTTGTAAAACCTTACGCGCTTTCAGATTTAAAAAGTTTAGAACGTATTGAAAGTATTGTGGTAAGTTATCAAAACAGTGATATTGCTCAGAAAAAATCTGCACAGCTTATTTTTGGTGCCATACCCGCTAAGGGACACTTACCGGTATCTATTGGTGAGTTTTTTAATGTAGACGATGGATTTCATGTCAATGCCATTAAAAGATTGGCATACAGTATTCCAGAACGTGTTGGAATGAGTTCTGAAAAATTAAAAAAAATAGATTCCATGGCGAATCGAGCTGTTAAGGGTAAAATGACTCCTGGGATTCAAATATTGATAGCCAGAAAGGGACAAGTGATTTACAATAAAAATTTTGGAAAACACACGTACCAAGGTAAAAACGAGGTGGAGTTTGACGATATTTACGATGTGGCTTCGCTCACCAAAATATTGGCAACCTTACCATTAGTAATGGAACTCGAAGAGAAGGGAATCGTGTCGTTAAATTCTAAATTATCCAGTATACTACCAGAATATAAAGGGTCTAATAAAGAGAATATTACAATAAAAAGTATGTTGTCCCATTATGCGAGATTGCGTCCATGGGAACCATTTTATTATCATACGTTGGATACTATAACTAAGCGTCCAAGTAAAATTTATTATCGAGGTAAAAAAACGGCTAAATTTGATATTGAAGTTACAAAGAACTTATTCTTGCGTTCTGATTATAAGGATTCTATAAATGTTATTATTAAAGATTCGGAGTTGTTAGATCGATTGCGATATAGATATAGTGACTTCCCTTACTATATTTTAAAGAAATTTATTGAAGGTCATTACGACAAAACCCTTGATATGCTGGTACAAGATCATTTTTATCAATCATTAGGAGCAAATCATACGCTTTACAACCCATATCATACCATTAGTAACAAAAAGATTGTTCCTACTGAGGTAGATGACTATTACAGATATCAAAAAGTGCATGGGTATGTGCATGATATGGGGGCAGCGATGCAAAATGGTATTGGTGGTCATGCAGGCGTTTTTAGTAATGCTAACGATGTTGCAAAAATATTACAAATGTATCTGCAAAAAGGATACTATGGTGGCAAACGCTATTTAAAAGCAGAAACAATAGATAAGTTTAATACCTGTTATTACTGTAAAAGAGGAAATAGAAGAGGAGTTGGTTTTGATAAACCACAGTTGGGAGAAGAAGGTCCAACATGCGGGTGTTTATCTAGGAAGAGCTTTGGACACTCCGGTTTTACTGGAACTTATGCCTGGGCAGACCCAGAAGAAGAGATTGTATACATATTCCTGGCTAACCGAACGTATCCTAAAGCAGGTAAAAACCTATTGTTAAAAGAAAATATTAGAACAGAAATACAGCGCTTTATTTATGAGGCTATTGAGGAATAACGCTTATTTTTGAGGGAAAACTAAAGAATAGAGGAAAATGAAAATAGGAATTGTGTGTTATCCAACTTTTGGAGGAAGTGGAGTTGTAGCAACGGAATTGGGTTTGGAATTGTCTAAGCGTGGACATGAAGTTCACTTTATTACATATAATCAGCCCGTACGACTGGAATTATTAAGTAATAATGTACATTATCATGAAGTAACGGTTCCCGAATATCCATTGTTTCACTATCAACCATATGAGTTAGCTTTATCCAGTAAACTGGTGGATATGGTAAAACTTCATAGGATTGAGATTTTGCACGTTCACTATGCCATTCCACATGCTTATGCGGCCTATATGGCGAAAAAAATATTAATAGAATCTGGAGTTTATGTTCCAATAGTTACTACATTACATGGCACCGATATTACACTTGTTGGAAGTCATCCATTTTATAAACCAGCAGTTACATTTAGTATCAATAAATCTGATGCCGTAACCGCAGTGTCACAAAGTTTAAAGGATGATACTATGCGATTGTTCGATATTAAGAATGATATTAATGTGGTTCCTAATTTTATCGATTTAGATAAGTATAAGTCAAGTTATACCGATTGTCAGCGTGCAATAATGGCCGATGACGATGAAAAAATTATTACCCATATAAGTAATTTACGCCCAGTAAAACGAGCTCAGGATGTTATTTCCATTTTTTATAATATCCAAAAGGAGATGCCTGCAAAATTGATGCTAGTAGGAGAGGGGCCAGATCGCGAAAGTATTGAAGCGCGCTGCCTCGAACTTGGGATTATGGATAAGGTTATTTTCTTTGGAAAAAGTAATGAAATAAATAAAATACTGTGTTTTAGTGATTTATTCTTGTTGCCTTCTAAAACAGAGAGTTTCGGACTGGCAGCACTCGAAGCTATGGCATCTGGTGTACCCGTAATATCAAGTAATACAGGAGGAATTCCTGAAGTAAATGTTCATGGGGTTTCCGGGTATTTGAGTAATGCTGGCGATGTAGAGGATATGACCAAAAATGCACTTTATATTTTAAGTGACGAAAAACGACTGCAAACCTTTAAAGACAATGCCAGAAAAGAGTCTTTAAAATATGATTTACACATGATTGTACCTAAATATGAAGCCATTTATGAAGACACTTTAACGAAGTGTTTGGTGTTGTAATAGTATTTAAGGGTTTAAATTTTAATGGTTTATAATTACAAAACAGTTTCTGTGGACTCTGCAGAACGACACGGCTTTGGCAATCTGTTTAATTAACAAAACTCTCATCTTACTTTTAGTTTGTCTTTATAACTTTAGACTTCGCCTGTGTTGGTATAGTCAATAGGCCTGGTACCAGTAGCTAAGCTTGAGAGGTTTTAAGGTAAACAAATTACAATGATATATTGCCCGTTTAATCATTTTTTATGTCTCCGGTCTCCAATTCGATAAAATTCTGTCACACTTGAAAATTGCGTTCAAATATCCAAAATTCACACCTACAACTTTTGTTTAGGGTCTAAAAACGCATTTATATAATAATATTTAGAATATTTTCAATCTTTTAAGTTTTGAATTATACTAATGGGTTTGAGGTATATGGAATTGGTACGACTATATTGTTAGAAGGTTATTTTTTATAATGTAAGAAAAATTAAGTAAGACTACACTTTCGGATAGTCAAAATTTCGTACAGAATATGTAGCTTTACGAGATCAAATGAACTTTTTAATGAACCTACTAAAGAAGACGCTTCTTATGTTGCTTATTCCTTATTCATTTTATGCCCAAGTTGAAATCAAAGGAATAGTAAAGGATTCATCGAATATTGCCATTGAATTTGCAAACGTAGTTTTAGCATCGAAGGGCAAAGGTGATATCGTTTCTGGCACTATAACCGATAAAAAAGGGTACTTCAAATTATTAGCTATTCCAGGAGAATACAAACTAACTATTAGTTATATAGGGCATGCAACGGAGTCCATTAATATTCTTTTAAAAGAAAACAAAGATTTAGGTGTTTTTATTTTGAATGAAAGTAGCCGTACTCTAAAGGACGTTGTTATTACCTCACAAAAAAGAGTAATAGAAAAGAAGGTAGACAGGTTGATTTTTAATGTTGAAAACTCCATTTCGATTTCCGGTGGAGATGTTACAGATATTCTTAAGATAGCTCCATATGTTAGAGTTAAGAATGATGAAGTTTTGATGATTGGAAAAAGTAACTTGAAAATTCTTGTTAATGGGAACTTAGTGAGGGTGTCTAGAGATAATTTGACGAATTTTTTAAAATCAATTCCCGCTGATGATATTAAAAAAATTGAAATAATCACGAGCCCTCCGGCGAAGTATGAAGCTGAAGGTAATAGTGGTTTAATTAATATTGTATATAAAAAAGGAATTACAAATAGCTGGAAAGCCAGTTTAAGAGGTACGTATACACAATATACGTATCCCGATGGTAGTCTTTCGGGAAGTTTTAGATATAGAGAAAATAAAACGTCTTTATATATAAATACATCCTATGGCAAAGGATCTAAGCAAATCACAGACACGAATATATTTGAATTTGATAGTCAGTTTTGGGATAGTAAAAACCCTAGACGTATTTTCTACGATAATAGTTTAAACACCAGAATTGCACTTGATTATCATTGGAGCGATCATTTAACCACAGGATTTCAATATCAAATAGGATATAATGAAATGAGAATCGAGAATAATAATGATGTAGCAAAAATTATAGACAAGAGCTTATCAATAATAGATTCTACCATAGTTTCTAAATCTAAGTTCAACCAAACGAACCCATTACATTCTATTAATTTTTATGCAGATTATAAATTAGATTCTATAGGAAAAAAAATCTCTTTCAATTTAGACTATTTTACATTTTTAGATACAAGTGGCCGAATATATAACTCGTCTAATTTCTTGCCAAATGGACAGGAAACCCCAGATAGTTTTAGTTCTGGTCATAACACTGGCGAACAAAACATTAATAATTATTCTTTTAGAGCAGATGTCGAATTTCCTTTAAAAGAAATTAACTTAAACTTTGGAGGGAAACTTTCTTTTATAAACTCAGATAATGATACGCGCTTTTTTGATTTAACAACAGGAGTTCCAATATTAGATTTAAATCAAACCAATCAATTTGAGTATAAAGAAAATAATATAGCTTTTTATGTTTCAGGCAATAAAAGTTTTAATGAAAAATGGAATACAAAAGTAGGCTTTAGGATAGAAAGTACCCATTCAAAAGGTTTGTCATTTCAGCTTAACCAAATAAATAAAAATGATTATATAAAGGTGTTTCCCAGTGGATATATTAATTATACTCCAAATAATAACCATAGTTTTTCTCTAAGCTATAATAAGAGAATATCCAGACCAGATTTTGAATATTTGAATCCCTTTAGAATTACACAGAATCCATATTTATTTGTAGAAGGTAACCCTTTTTTACAACCATCGTTTTCCGATAATCTTGAGTTTACATATCTAAATAGAGAGAAATGGATAAACAGTATTTACTTTTCTCATATAAAATCTGGGTTTGGTCAAATAGCGGTTGTAAATGTTGATACAAGAGTTCGAGGTATAATTCCCCAAAATTATTATAACGGCTACACATTAGGATTAACAGAATCTTATACATTAAAAAAATGGAAAGGATGGGAAAGCATAAATACTTGTAATGTTAATTACAGTTATGCAGATGCTCTTTTAGATTATATAAATGATAGGCGTAACGGTACTAATGTATACCTATCTACCAATAATAATTTTACATTGAATAAAGACAAAACCATCATGTCCAGTATAGACGCATGGTACAATTTTGCAGGTGTTTACGATATTTATGAAACCTCATCTAGCTCTAACCTGAATCTCTCTTTCAAGTTTTTGTTCTTACAAAAAGATTTACAGTTAACTATTACAGGTAGTGATTTGTTTAAAAGTCAAATTACAGAAGTTACAGCATTTAGCAATAATGTTAAAACAACCTACGAAAACTATTATGATACAAGAAGACTTCGGTTTTCCTTGAGATATAATTTTGGAAATAAAAAAATTAAAGTGAATCGAAAAGATTTTGGCAACGAAGAAGAAAAAGGAAGAACTGGAAATTAAATATGAAAATATAACGACGAATTCTTAAAAATATATAAAAGTAAACTTGCAAGTTTAAATGTGTCCGAGAGAAGCTTTATGACAAGAAAATGCAGCTTAATTTGTTAATTAATATTATTAAAACCATTGATTATGAAAAAAATCAAATTGAACAAAGGTTTACAGCTTAATAAAAAAGTAGTAAGCAAATTACAAGAAGAGCAGTTAGCCAATGTTAAGGGTGGAGCATTACCACCGGCTGGTTCATGTGGAATAGCATCTTGTAATGGGAATGACTAATAGTTGATAAAAAAGACACCCCAAAACAACCACAGGTTAATTATTTAACCAAAATTAATTAGTAATAATTTTAATATCATTTATTATGAAAAAAATCAAATTGAACAAAGGCCTACAACTTAATAAAGAAGTAGTAAGCAAATTGCAAGAAGAGCAGTTATCTAATGTTAAAGGAGGAGCAAAACCACCAGCTGGTTCATGTGGAGTAGCATCTTGTAATGGGAAGGAATAATAGTTGATAAAAAGACAACCTCGAATTACTACAGGTTAATTATTTACCAAAATTAATTAGTAATAATTTTAATATCATTTATTATGAAAAAAATCAAATTGAACAAAGGTTTACAGCTTAATAAAGAAGTAGTAAGCAAATTACAAGAAGAGGAGTTATCTAATGTTAAAGGAGGGAAGGCTCCTGCTGGTTCTTGTGGAGTAGCATCTTGTAATACTAAGGCAGATAGACCTGTTGATCCCGATTGATATTGTGTTTAAACTATGAATATTGTTTATAGTTTAAAGATAATTTAGTAGCTAGCTTGAATACTAGCTAGCTACTTTTTCTGTAAAGGATCAAGTCAAATAAATGACTTCATTGTCTATTTGAAGTCAGAATGAAGAATAAATAACTTTAAGCATGATAAGTTTAAATAAAAAATTACAATTGAATAAGGAGATTGTTTCTCATCTTCAAGAAAGTTTATTGACTTTAGACCCTGAAAAAAAAGCAGTTGCCTCATGTCTATTGTACTCTTGCCGTACCGTAAAATGCACAGAAAATTCTTGTAAACCCAAATCAAATAATATTATTGATAACAAAAAGTATTAACATAAAACCAAGATTGATTCGAGATGCTTTAATAAAAAATGATTCTAAGTTTATTAACATGGGGATCTTAGATGGATTGTTAGGAGCGTCATTATTTCATTATTATTATTTCTTATACACAAATAACAAAATTTATCTTAATGATGTTACAAGGTATTTAGAAAAGTGTATAGACACTATAGGAGAAGCGTATAAAGGATCTAATATTATAAATGATATAATAGATTTAGGAAATTACATGTTTTTCTTATATAAGGAAAATTTTTTTGATAAAGATGATATTAATGAGTTCCTGTTTGATTCTGATGAGATAATTAAAGGTTTTTTATTGGAAGAAATTGAGAAAAACAATCTTAACCCAATGTTTGGAGCTATTAAAGCTGGCTATTACTTTTTAAATAGGTTAGAGTTTAAAGACGTAAACTCAGAGCTTTTAAGTTTATTGAAGGGTATAGATAAACAGGCTCATAAATTTAAGGATTCGGTATATTGGGAATCGACACTTAAATCTCCTGAAAAACCGCTTGTTGAACTGGGAGGGATACATGGCGTATCTGGCGTTGTTAACTTTTTACTTCAAGCCTATTCAAAAGGAGTAAACTATCCAAATTTAAAATCTTTAATACAAAAAGGGCTTAATTTTTTATATGAGTTCAATGAAAAAAAAGGAACAAACTGGTTTAGGGTAGAAGCTACAGAAAACAGGAAATTAAATTATCAGGATTTGGCTTATGGAGATATAGGAATAGGTTATACCTTTCTAAATGCCGGACAGATTTTACAAAATGATCGTTTTAGTTCAATAGGTAAAGAGATTATAGAAAATGCAGCAAAATTTAGAGATAATAGTAGACATCATATTAAAGATGCCAGTCTTTTTTATGGAGCTTCTGGTTTGTCTGCATTGATGAATAAACTCAATAAAACACTAAACAGTCCAATTTTAAGGGAATCTGAAGTGTATTGGACACAAATGACTTTAAAAATGGATGATAAAAAATCGATCTGGGCCGGTTATCTCTCAAACTATAACGCACAGCATGATTACACGCATTTGTCTTTTTCAGAAGGCATCTGTGGTATAGGAATTATGCTAATGGCTCAAGAAAAAGGCTTGGATCATGATTATTTGCGCTTTCTAAATTTTTATTAAGAGATTTTGAGGTGTAAAAAGACCTTCAAAATATATATTTAGAATTAATTCAGTTTATCTGGTCTAATTTTTTACTAATCAATATAAATGCAAGAACTTAAACTACTTAAAATATAAATACGCGATGTGAAAATATGGGAAATATCAAATTAGGAATTATAGAATTAGGGTATAGAGAAGGTACAGATGGCTTGAGTATTCTTGAGCAAATTATAAACTATACCATAGAGGCAGAAGAAAAAGGCTTTTCCAGGTTTTGGTTAGCAGAACATCATTACACGCATTATAATCATCCTTTTTCAAATGGAGAGATACTGCTCACGATATTAGCCGGAATGACAGAAAAAATTAGAGTAGGTACTGCAGGAACATCTATTAGTTTGTATTCTCCTTATTCTACAGCTACGAATTTTAAAATGCTTAATAATCTATATTCTAATAGAGTAGATTTAGGGCTATCAAAGGGAATTCCAGATAGTAAGCGTATCATAAATCTTGCTAATAAGGAATTAAGCGAAGATACATATTTTGACGTTTTCAATAAGAATTTAAGCGAAATTGTAGATCTGTTCCATAATGAAGAAAAGAATTTCAAAGAAGATAAACTTTTAATTCCGCCTTATGGCGGATCAATACCAGAACTATGGTATTTGTCAGGCTCATATCGCAATTTCAATACGATAATTGAGCACAAACTAAATTTCTGTAGATCCATATTCCATGGTACTGGACAAAAAATGGAATATAACAAAGACGAACTTATAGCCTGTAAATCGAAATATTATGAAAAGAACGGTTTTTATCCAAAAATAGCAATCGCGCTAGCCGTTTATATAGATACAACGTTAGAAGAAGCGACCAAAAAGGTTAATAGTTTTATAGCGGAGACAAAATCAAGCAAACGTGAAGCTTTTAAAATAATACCTACAACCATTAATCTGTTTCATGAAATGCTTTTAACATATCAGGAAAATTTTGGTGTAGATGAGTTTATAATTTACGATTTCGCTATAACTAATGAAATGAAAATTGAAAATTTAGAATTAATAAGTGAAAAGTTTAATTTATTAACACTGGTATGACAGATAATAACATAAGAATAGGACTTTTAGAGTACGGTTATAGAATTGGTAAAGATGGGATGACAACGCTTGAGGAAATCATAGATTATGCCGTAGAGGCGGATAAACTTGGATTTTCCAGATTTTGGATGGGAGAACATCATGGAGCACTTACCACAACTGCTTTTACAAATCCTGATTTATTGATTGGTATTATTGCAGGAATGACCGATACTATTAAAGTTGGTTCTGCAGGCTCTACAATATTAATTCATAATGCTTACCCAGTAGTAACGAACTATAAGTTAATGAACAATCTTTTTTATGATAGAATAGATTTAGGTTTAGCAAAGGGGAGAGGTCTTATTGAAACTGATGATGCTGTTAAGATGGTAGAAAACCCTAACATTATTAAAAATTTTATGGGGCATTTTAACAGTAAACTCAAATTAATTTACGATTTGCTTTACAATGAGAAGAAAAACTTCGAAGAGAATAAAATAGTAATACCTCCATTTGGTGGTAAGCCTCCGGAAATGTGGTGCTTATCAACTTCTTACAAGAATTTTGATACAGCAATTAAATACAAGTTAAACTATAGCAGGTCGTTATTTCATTCATTGCCTGGTGATGATCAGTATAAAAAGGAAGAACTTTTAAAATTTAAGCAAGATTTTTTCAATACACACAAAATTTACCCAAAGATAAACCTAGGTATCTCCGTTTGTATTGGTAAAACTATGACAGATGCTCATAAAGAACTTGATAAATTATATCAGCATTATGGAAAGGGAGAAAATGAACCGTTCAAAATATTTCCTGTAACTATAGAGTCTTTACATGAATTATTGTTGGAGTATCAGTATTTATATGGTATTGATGAATTCATCATTCATGATTTAACAAATGATTCCAATAGAATGCTTACTAACATTAGGGAAATAAGTGAAAAATTTAATCTAGAGAAAGTAGTTGCCGTTAATTAAAATAGCTAATCTTTCTATATAAATACAATGTGATCTTATTATAAATATTGAGACAGGGTAAAACTTTATGAAATTAATTCCACAACATGATCAAATGGACTGCGGGCCCGCTTGTATAGCTATGATATCGTCCTATTTTGGAAAAAAATATAGTATAGACTATATAAGGAATCTTTCATACTTAATGCGAGATGGAGTGAGTCTTCGAGGTATTTCTGAAGCAGCAGAGAAAATCGGCCTCAGTACTTATGCCAGTATGTTAGATTTAAACACCTTAGATGTTGAAGGCACATTGCCATGTGTGTTGCATTGGAATCAAAATCATTTTGTAGTACTATACAATTATAAAAAGAATATCCTTACAGGAAAATATAAATACAAAATTGCAGACCCGGGTCACGGACTAATTGCTTTAGATAAAGAAGAGTTTAAATCAAGGTGGTTAACAGATAGTGGAAAAGGCGTAGCACTGTTTCTGCATCCAACAGAAGCATTCTATAAAAAGGAAGTTCTTAAAAAAAAGAGCATCGATTTTAAATTTCTTTTAGGTTTCCTAAAACCTTATAAAAAAGAAGTGTTTCAACTATTTTTAGGTTTACTGGCAGGAAGTTTATTTACATTAATATTCCCTTTTTTAACGCAATCGTTAATAGATAAAGGTGTAGAAAGTAAAAACTTAAATATTGTTTTTATCATTCTGCTCGCTCAAGTATTTCTCTTCTTAGGTTCGATTATTATAGAGGTTGTTCGAAACTGGATCATGCTATATGTTGGGACAAGAATTAATATTACTATTATTTCAGATTTCTTTAAAAAAATAATAAAACTGCCCATCAACTTTTTTGACTCAAAATTAATAGGAGATTTTAATCAAAGAATTCAGGATCATGAAAGAATAGAGACGTTTTTAACCTCTCAGAGTTTAATAACACTATTCTCAATAATTAATTTTTCAATTTTCTTTTTTGTTTTACTCTACTACGATTTTAAGATCGTTATCACCTATTCTATTTTAACGTTAATAGCCATAGCTTGGTCTGTATACTTCCTTAAAAAAAGAAAGATTTTAGATTACCATCGTTTTCAAAGAAGAAGTGAAAATCAGGAGTCTATTTATGAAATGATAAATGGTATTCAGGAAATTAAACTAAATAGTTTTGAGGACTTTAAAAGAAAAGAATGGGAAAAAATTCAGGTAAGGCTTTTTGGAGTTAATCTTCGGACTTTAAAGTTAGATCAATTTCAATTAATAGGTTTTAATTTTATTAATCAGATTAAAAATATTTTTGTGACATTTTTGGCTGCGAGAGAGGTGATTTTTGGCAATATTACTTTGGGGTCTATGCTTGCTATATCCTATATAATTGGTCAAATGAATTCCCCTGTAAACCAATTAATTAACTTCTTTAGGTCGTTGCAAGATGCGAGATTGAGTATGGAGCGTTTAAGCGAGGTTCAGGATCAGGAAGAAGAAGAAAAAGAGGGGCAAATAAAGCTTACTGAAAAGGATTTAAATTATCAAAATGGAATAAAAAGAGGAATTAGAATTAATAACCTCGATTACCAATATGAAGGACCAAAATCTCCATTCGTACTAAAAGATATAAACCTATTTATACCCGAAGGGAAAACAACAGCAATTGTAGGGGCTAGTGGCAGTGGTAAAACAACTTTCATGAAGATACTGTTGAAGTTTTACAATCCCGTGAAAGGGAATATCCAGATAAATCAATATAATTTATTAGATATCTCTCCTGGAAGCTGGCGAGATAATTGTGGTGTAGTGATGCAGGAAGGGTATATTTTTTCAGATACTATTGAACGGAACATCGCTACTGGCGACGAAGAAATTGACCAGTTTAGATTGCAATTTGCCATTAAAACGGCAAATATAATAGACTTTATTGAAGCACTTCCTCAAAAATTAAAAACTAAAATAGGAGCTTCTGGAAATGGTATATCGGGAGGTCAAAAACAGCGCATATTAATTGCTAGAGCTGTTTATAAAAATCCACATTATATCTTTTTTGACGAAGCAACAAGTGCTCTTGATGCCGAAAACGAAAAGATAATACATAACAATTTACAAACATTTTTCAAAAATAAAACGGTGGTTGTAATTGCCCATAGACTAAGTACAGTAAAGAATGCAGATCAAATTGTAGTATTAAAAGAAGGGCAAATCGTTGAATTGGGGTCACATATAGATTTAGTTAATAACAAATCAAATTATTACAACTTAGTTAGGAATCAATTGGAATTAGGATCATAATTATGGAAAATGATAATCTGGAACAGGAGTTAGATAAAAATAAATTTGCTGTTGTAAAATATGGGCTAATCATTTTAAGCCTCGCTATTGTATTAATTCTATATGCTCTTACCATTCTCAAAATAGATGATAAGCCCATACTTTATATGGTAATAGATTATTATATCCACCAAAACTAAAATTTATGAAGAAAGAAATTATCGAGACCAAACTTAAGGAAATCGATAAAATTGTTAAAGAAGAATATCTTAATGAAATGAATATAGGAGTGTTATCAGGGCTTTCGGGAATGGCTTTGTTTCAGTTCTATTATTCAAAATATTTGAATGTAAATGAGCATGCCGATTTTGGAGCAAAAATCTTAGAACATATTATTAAAAAGCTAAATGAAGGTTACAGTACATCTCTGTATTGGAATGGAATGGCGGGATTTGGATGGACCATAGATTTTCTAGAATTAAATCATTTTATAGACGCTGGAAGTGATGATTTGCTTAAAGATATTGATGATTATTTATTTGAGGCTATGAGTATGGCTTTAAAACAGGGGAATTATGATCTTTTGCACGGAGCAATTGGACATGCTAATTACTTTTTTAACAGATTTAAAAATACAACCTCCAAAGCGCTTAAGGAGAAGTATAAAGTCAACTTAAAGATGTTCATTTCGGCATTAGAAGTATTGTCTGAACAAGAAGAAGAAAAAACAAAATGGCTTTCTGTTTTAACATACCAACCTATAGAAAAAGGATATAATTTATGCCTGTCTCATGGTATTTCAAGTATTGTTTCAATGCTATCTAAGCTTTATAATGAAGAAGAATTTAAACATAGCATAGAAGCTTTATTAAAAGGAGGAATTAATTACATTTTAAGTTTTAAAAATGCATTCAGCGAAAGTTTTGGAGCTTTTCCAAATTGGGTTTTACAAAATGGAAAACCTGAAGGTAAAGGTAGATTAGCCTGGTGTTATGGTGACTTAGGGGTTGGTGTAGCATTATTTCAGGCAGCGATTTCATTAAACGATATGAATTTAAAAAAAGAAGCCCTAACCATTTTGGAACAGGCTGCTAAAAGGAAAGCTAAAGAAAATACCATGGTTGAAGATGCCGGGATTTGCCATGGAGCCTTTGGAAATGCGTTGATATTTAAAAGGCTATATAAAGAAACAAAAAAGAAAGTTTTTAAAGATGCTATGGAGTTTTGGATGTCTGATGGCCTTCAAAAGGGCGATTTTAAAGATGGATTCGCCGGCTATAAAACGTGGAACCCAGATGAAAAAGAATGGTATAATGATACCTCGTTACTAAATGGAATAACAGGTGTTGGTTTAGTAATGATTGCCTATTTAGGTGATTTTGATTTTGATTGGGATGCATGTTTAATGATTAATTAGTTAGCCCTATGAATAAAAGTATACCCTATAAGAATTTTTCTAACTACGTTTTAAGAAGCCCTTTATTAACCTTTGACTCATACAAAGAAATAACGTCTGAGGAAGAAATTACAGACGAACAATTTAAAAGCTTTTATGAAAATAAATCTATAAAAGAGGCCATTTTTTTAGCCTCTCCAGATCTGTCTAAAGTGGCAGACCAATGGATTAATGGGAACGTTGATAATAAAAAAGATATTTCGAGAATTAAATTTTCGTTACTAAAATATATTTCAAGAATGTCTTCAAGGTGTACGCCTTTTGGTTTGTTCGCCGGGTGCTCCATAGGAGAGTTTAAAAATGAAACCAATATTTCCTTAAACCAACTTAATAAGCATAAAAGGCATACCCGATTAGATATGAATTATTTAGTCGCATTGTCTCAAGACCTTGTAAAGATAGATCATATTAAAGAGCAACTACTTTTTTTTCCAAATACAAGTATTTATAAAACAGGAGATCAATTACGGTATGTAGAATACAAATATATAAAGGGTAAACGTCATCATTATATCATATCTGTAGACAACACCACTTATTTGGATTATGTTTTAAAAAATGCCGAAAAAGGTGCCAAATTAAATGAGCTCACAAAAATTTTAGTTAATGAGGAGATTACCATAGAAGATGCTTCTAATTTCATAGAACAATTAGTTTCCGATCAATTATTAGTTAGTGAATTAGAACCTTCGGTCTCTGGTCCCGAGTTTTTAGATCAAATATTTTCTGTATTGGAAAAATTAGATAACGTTGAAACTATTATTCAAAAATTAGAAGCTGTTAGGTTTGAATTAAAAGAGATTGATAAAACAATTGGGAATGATATTTATAAATATGAAAAAATTATAAGCCTTTTAGAGGATTTTAGAACAGAGATTAATCCCAAATTTATGTTTCAAACGGATATGGTACTAAGCCAAATAACGAATACACTGGATCAAAAAATAATTCAAGATCTAAAAAGAGGGCTTCGATTGTTAAACAAGATTGCGGTTCAAAAAAGCCCTGATAGATTAACAGAATTTAAAGAAGCGTTTTATAAAAGATTTGAAGAGAACGAAATACCATTATCTCAAGCTTTAGATACAGAGATAGGGCTGGGGTATGTGCAAAACCAAGGTCATGGGGACGTTAACCCGTTAGTTGACGATTTAGTTTTAGAAACTAAAAAGACCAAACATAATATAAAAGAAATAAAGCAGTCCGACATCGATGCTTTTTTTCAAAGAAAACTAATTGAAGCCCATAAGAGCGGGGCATATTCAATTTCTATTTCAGAAAATGACTTTAAAGACATAGAGGAAGACTGGAATGATATACCAGATACCTTTTCTTGTATGATAGAGCTTCTCGAAATTGAAGGCAAGCAAAAAATTAAATTTAGTGGGTATGGAGGGTCTAGTGCCACTAACCTTTTAGGTCGTTTTTGTCATGGTGATTCGGAATTAAAAAATCTGGTAAAAAAGATTGGAGATACGGAATCTAAGATAAATACCAATAAAATTGTTGCAGAGGTTGTTCATTTACCAGAATCCAGAGTTGGCAATATTTTAATGAGGCCTAGTTTGCGTGAATTTGAAATTCCGTATTTGGCTAAGTCTGTTAAACCAAAAACATATCAACTTCCAATAGATGATTTAATGATTTCAGTTAAGAATAACAACCGCATTATGTTGAGATCAAAAAAATACAATAAAGAAGTCATTCCAAGGTTGTCAAACGCTCATAATTTCGCTCACAATTCCTTACCCATCTATCATTTTTTATGCGACTTGCAGACCCAAAAGTTTAGAAGTGAAATGTGGTTCGATTATGGAGCTTTTAAGGGTGAATATGAATTTCTACCAAGGGTTGAATTTAATGATCTCATATTATCTGAAGCTACCTGGTATTTAAAAAAGAATAGGATAGAGGCATTAGTGAAAAATGAGAATAACAACGAAATCTTTGTTAAACAAATAAAACAATTTAGACAAGAATTGAATCTACCAAAATATGTTTTGCTGGTGGAAGGAGATAACGAGTTGTTAGTGAATTTAGAGAATCTAACCTCTGTAAGAATGTTGCTAAGTCTGGTTAATAAAAGATCTCAATTTAAATTAAAGGAGTTTTTATTTGCAGAAAATAATCTTGTAAAACGAAATTCTCATTACTTGACAAACCAGATCATAGTATCATTTTATAATGAAAGGAAACTGAAAAATTCAATTAACAAAAACACATGATTAATAAGGTTCAGAGTAAATATATATTAGGAGACCATTGGGTTTATTATAAAATATATTCAGGCCCCAAAACGTCAGATAATATTTTAACTCAAATTATTAAACCATTATCCGAAAAACTTATAAACGACAACATTATTGATAAATGGTTCTTTATACGATACGCTGACCCTGAATATCATTTAAGATTGCGCTTTTATTGTATTAAGAAAGAAACAACGGGCGTTGTAATTAATAAATTTCATGAACATTTTAAAGAATATACAGATCAGGGATTGATTTGGAAAGTCCAATTAGACACCTATTTACGAGAATTAACTCGCTATGGTACAAATACCATTGAATTTGCTGAAAACTTATTTTATCATGAAAGCAAAATGGTTATTAAATTTATCGATATGATAGAAGGAGAAGAAGGTGAGGAGTTGCGTTGGCTTTTTGCACTAAAATCCACCGATTCTTTACTCGAAAGTTTTCACTATTCTACTTTAGAAAAAAAAGAATTATTAAATAATTTAAAGAGAGGTTTTGCTTTAGAGTTTGGAAAAACGAAGTTTTTAGGAAAGCAACTAAATGATAAATATAGAGAAGAAAGAGAGAAAATTGATGATTTTATTTTATTTAAAGAGAATGAAAAACCGGAGTACGAACCGATTATTGAAGTTTTAAGAGAAAAGGAACATAATATAAAAGAAATCGTCTCTGAGATTTTAAAAATTAAGGAAGATAATAATTTAGAGTTGGAAATAAACGATTTAATGGCAAGTTACATTCATATGTTAATGAACAGAATTTTTAAATCTAAGAATAGATTAAATGAAATGGTTTGTTACGATTTTTTATGTCGTTTCTATAATTCTAAAATAGCTAGAGAAAAAAAGGTAGAGATTTTGAAAAAGTAGGTGAGATAGTTTGTGAATCTATGTGATTTTTTATAAATCAGTATTTTGGTAAAAAGATAAACATAGTAGGGATACACGTTCTAATTCATAAAATGAATTAACTTCATCAAAAAGAATATTACAAAGCTTGCATCGGGTTTTGGTTAAAGTTGTTATTCCATGTAGGTTGTTAAACTAAATTCGAAGTGCGGTCACTTAACGAAGTCGAAGTGAAAACAGGAATTAAAAACATCTATAATTTTTAAAAAATAATACCTACAAATACTAGAATAACATTAAAGTCTCATTTATATATCTTTGTACTTGAATTTAAAATCATTTATGAAGACAAAAAACATACTTGTTTTGCTGATGGTGATTGGTTTTGAGTGTTTTATATATGCTCAAAACATACCAGCTGTGACCAAATTTGTACCACATCATGTTAGCATCGTAGAAGATATTGAATATGTAAGTTATCAAGATAAAACATTATATCTTGATTTGTATCGTCCTGTTGGTAATAAAGAAAAATTGGCAACTATAGTCGTTATTCGCGGTGGTGGATTTAGAATAGGAGATAAAAAGGGATTCGCCTCAATGTCGGCGGCTCTGGCAAATCAAGGGTTTGCTACCGTTTGTATCTCTTATAGAACTATAGATGAAGCCTTATTTCCGGGGCCTGTTTTAGATTCGAAATCTGCAGTAAAATGGATTCATGATCATGCCGAAACCTATAACTTGAATACGAATGCTATTGGAGTAATAGGAGGTTCGGCGGGAGCACATTTATCTATGATGTTAGCCACATCTGGTGATGTTAAGTCATTAAATCCCAATGGGAGTTCCGAACGCTTTAAAGTAAACGCAGCGGTTGTTTTAGAGGCCGATGCCGACTTTTCAATGGCTACCGATGATCAAAATTTAATCGACTGGTTGGGGTGTACTTATGAAGAGAATAAAACAAAATGGAAACAGGCTTCACCAATAACACACATTGATAAAAACACCCCTCCAATACTTTTTATTCACGGAGCAGACGATCCCATTGTTCCTATAGAGCAATCTAAAATAAGTATGAATAAACTTATTGAAAACGAGGTATATTGTGAACTTATAGCTTTGCCTAAAGTAGCTCATGGGTTCTGGGCAAATAAGAAATGGTTCGAATTTACTGTAAAAAGAGCCGCGTTGTTTTTTAAAGAACAATTTAAATTGAATTAAAAAACACAAAAACTATAACCTAAAAAAAGGCCGGAATAAATTCCGACCTTAAATAGCCAATAAAGGCATATATATTTACTTTTTTTAGTTTAGAATTGATAACGAATGCCAAGCGCAATATCGAAATCTAAGTCATTATTGTTATAGACATCATCTCCAAAACCAATTTCGGGTCTAAAATCCAAAGACAATAATAATGGGATTTCAAAATTATATTCAATACCTATATCACCAGCGGCAAAAAAGAACGTATCGGTTACATCTCTTCCTCCAGGAAGTTCAATCGTAAAAGAGCCAATACCTCCACCGGCTCCAACATACCAATTAAAAGATCCGTCTAAAGGAAATATCCATTGATATAAACCAGCAAGTTTAAAGCCATTATAGTTACTACCATCTCTCCAGCCCAGGTCCAATTCTAATCTATTGTTATCGCCTAACCCACGCTGATAAGATATTTCAGCACCAAAGCCGTCACTATCTCCTAAACGAAGCCCAAGCGCGTTTTCCGATATGCTTTGAGCACCTGCCAGGAAAGAGAAGCCTAAAATTGCTGCTGATAATAAAAATAGTTTCTTCATAAGTAAAAATTTAAGTTTGATTAATGTGTTGCTTGATTAATGATATACGAGGTTTTTAATTGAAAAGATTATTCTCGGTTTAACAAAAATAACATCAAAAATGTATTTATATTTAGCATCTCATTTGATTTATAAACATATTTGTTAAACATATGGAGTTGGCTCCACAATTAAATAGACTCAAAGATAAACTTTCTGGGGAGTTATATTATGATAACCTGGTAAAATCGATTTACGCCACAGACGCTTCCGTATACCGGATGTTACCTATGGCGGTTGCATACCCTAAAAATAAAGAAGATATAAAGTTGTTGATAGGGTTTGCAAAAGCCCATAACACATCATTAATTCCAAGAACAGCGGGGACATCTTTGGCTGGCCAATGTGTTGGATCGGGTATTGTTGTTGATGTTTCTAAACATTTTACAGAAATTATAAATGTTAATGAAAAGGAGCAAACTGTAACCCTGCAACCGGGTGTGGTACGTGATGCACTAAATAACTATTTAAAGCCTTTTGGTTTATTTTTTAGTCCAAATACATCGACATCGAATCGATGTATGGTTGGCGGAATGGTAGGTAATAACTCATCTGGGACAACTTCAATTCAATATGGTGTAACACGCGATAAGGTCATCGCCTTAGAAACCATTTTAAGTGATGGAAGCGAAGTCACTTTTAACACCATTTCCAGGGATGAATTTGAAAACAAAGTCAAAGAGAATTCTCTAGAAGGAAAGATCTATAAAACCATTCACAAAGAGCTAGTTTCGAAAGCGGTCCAGCAGGGTATAGTCGATAATTTTCCAAAACCGGATATTCACAGAAGAAATACGGGTTATGCGATTGATGAATTGATACAATCAGATGTTTTTACCGAAACGTCAGAGCCATTCAACATGTGTAAGTTACTTTCTGGAAGCGAAGGTACACTGGCTTTTACAACCCAAATTACGCTAAAATTAGATAAGTTACCTCCAAAAGAAGGGATGATGCTAACAGCACATTTCGATAGCATTGAAAACTGCTTAAATGCCGTAGAGCCCGTAATGAAGCATAACCTTTATGCTTGTGAAATGATGGATAAAACCATTTTAGATTGTACAAAATATAATAAAACACAGCAGGAGAACAGGACTTTTATAGTAGGTGATCCCAAAGCTATTTTAATGTGTGAAGTGCGAGCCGAAAGTAAAGAAGAGGTTAACGTTTTAGCCAAAAGGCTTTTAGAGACTATTGAGCAGTCTGGATTGAGTTATGCTTGTCCTACGCTTGAAGGAACAGAAATTAATAAAGCCAATGATTTACGAAGTGCAGGATTAGGACTTTTAGGAAATATAATTGGAGATAAAAAAGGTGTGGCATGTATTGAAGACACTGCTGTGGTGATTCAAGATCTGTCAAATTATATTATGGATTTTGCTAAGCTCATGGCAAATTATGGTCAGGATGCTATTTATTATGCACATGCCGGTGCGGGTGAAATACATTTACGCCCTATTTTAAATCTTAAAAAAGAAACAGATGTTGCGTTGTTTCGAAAAATAACCACCGATGTGGCCAATTTGGTTAAGCGCTATGGTGGCTCAATGAGTGGAGAACATGGCGATGGTATTGTACGATCGGAGTTCATCTCTATGATGATTGGTACCGAAAATTATGAGATTCTAAAACGTATAAAACAGGCTTTCGATCCGGATGCTATTTTTAATCCGGGAAAGATTATTGATGCTTTGCCAATGGATACTTCACTACGGTATGTTCCTGAAAGAAAAGAACCTGAAATAGAAACGTTACTGGATTTTTCTAAGTCCGAAGGGATTCTGCGAGAAGCGGAGAAATGCAATGGATCTGGCGATTGTAGAAAACTTCCTGAATTTGGGGGGACCTTATGTCCCAGTTACAGAGCCACCAGGAATGAAAAAGATACGACTAGAGCCAGAGCCAATGCACTAAGGGAATTTTTAACGAATTCTAACAAAACAAACAGATTTGATCACAAGGAGTTAAAAACGGTTTTTGACCTCTGTCTAAGTTGTAAGGCCTGTACTAGCGAATGCCCGAGTAGCGTGGATGTAGCCAGTCTAAAGGCAGAATTTCAATACCAATACCAAAAGGCAAATGGTAAATCACTTAGAACTAAATTGTTTGCCTATAACAATACGTTTAATAAGCTAGGGCGTCAATGGCTTGGACTTACCAATTTCATGCTTTCTAACGGTTTTACATCATCGATTTTAAAAACATCGTTTGGAATTGCTGCAGAAAGAAATCTACCACGTATTTCAAAAAACAGTTTAGAAAGGTATTATAAAGCGTATAAGAAGGCTGAAGGCACCTATATAAAGAAGGTTTACCTTTTTAATGACGAATTTACGAACCAACTGGATACTGAGATTGGAATTGATGCTTTAGAGCTTCTTAAAGGGCTGAATTACCGGGTGGAAGTTATTGATAGTGCAGAATCGGGGCGTTCATTCCTCTCAAAGGGATTGCTTGAGGAGGCAAAAGCTCATGCAAACAAAAATGTTGAAATTTTTAAAGATAAAATATCAGAAGATACACCGTTATTAGGAATAGAACCTTCAGCTATTCTAACATTTAAAGATGAATATTTGAAACTTGCGGATGATAAGGGTGCTTCTGAAATGATTGCTAAATCTACCTTTTTAATAGAAGAATTTATTCAACAAGAGATAAAGGCGGGTCATATAACTTCAGAACAGTTTACCAAGAAACCAAAAACGATTAAATTTCACGGACACTGCCATCAGAAGGCCATGAGCACTCAGTTATCCAGTTTTACAGTTTTAAACCTTCCAAAGCACTACAAAGTTACCATGATACCCAGTGGTTGCTGTGGTATGGCGGGAAGTTTTGGGTATGAAAAGGAGCATTATAAGGTAAGTATGCAAATAGGAGAGCAGACCTTGTTTCCTGCCGTTAGAAACGCATCTTCAGAGGTTGTTATTTCTGCTAATGGAACGAGTTGTAGACATCAAATAAAGGATGGTACGGGGCGATTAGCGAAACATCCTATTTCTATTTTGAGGGAAGCTTTGGAGGCGGGGTGAGTATTTGGTATTAAGTATTAAGTATTTGGTATTAAGTATTTGGTATTAAGTATTTGGTATTAAGTATTAAGTATTTTTTAGTTTTGCCTATAAGGGGGTGTTCTAACATTCGGTCGAATTATTATATAAAAAGTCCTATCGTTGAAAATCAACAATAGGACTAAAATAGTATTGCAAATTCATATTTAACGGGCTGTGCTAGCAAAGGTTAGGTGATTCGTAGAAATTGAACCAAGTCCTTTTGTTAAATATTACTTACTATTCTATAATATTATTAAAACGTTCGTTCGTTCAGGCTTTCTTCTACTTTAAGTAATTCGGGATGAATTGGATCAATTTGTACACCTTCGTTATAATATGTCTTTGCGTTTTCTATATCACTGTTGTCTAAGTGTAAACGACTTAAAACAGCATAGTTTAATGCCGATTTTTCGATCTCAGCACAGGTTGTCATGACTTTTATAGCGCCTTCAAAATCTCCCCTGTTAGCTAGAAAACTACTAAACCCTCTCATGCCATTGGTATAATCAGGGTCAATTAAAAAAGACAACTGAAAAAAAGTCTCTCCTCTCTCCAAATAATCTCCAGTAGCCTGAGAAATCATTCCCAAATTATTATAGGGATTCGGATTTGTATAATCTGCTTGCATGGCGGCATAAAACTTTTCAGCAGCAGCTTCAAAATCACCTTCGCCAAAATATGAATTGCCTTCTTGTTTTATGCTTTCGGAAAGCTGACGATCCGTTTCGTTTTTAACAATGTTTAAGGCTTTAAAGTTATCAGCTAAACGCACGAGCTTGGCATTATCTTTTTTTACATGAAGCATGACAATGGGCATATCTTCAAATGGGGTATGATTTTCTTCGAATCTGATGTTATTGGTTGCATCTAAAAACAAAACACCTTCATGGTCGTTAAAAGGACCTTTTTCTGCACCCTTGCCTATAAAAGCAAAAGGAACAAGCCCGTTACAATCCCAAAACCAAAACTTGCTATCATTTTCTAAAGAACTTAAATCTTCCGTTAGTATCTTGTCATAACCGTCTAGCCAAACCATATCCAACGAACCAAATTTATACCCACAAAGCTCACAAGTACGAATGGATAGTCGGGTACGTAATGGCTTGCTCATTGCCATATAATCAAAAACAAAAATTGGCATGGCATCCCGTAATTCTATCTCATTAGTCGTCTCTGCAAGATTAATTTGATGTAGACCTATGTGCTTACGGAGGTCTTCTATGCCTTTTACTCCCTTTAGTTCCTCAATTTCTTTTTGTACTTTCATGTCTTCTATTTTTAGATGTATACTAATGCGAATATACAAGATAGCGTATGTGTCATTTACCCCTGAATTCAGTGAAATTAATTATAAGGGTTTGGCGTTTAGAAAATAGATGATAGAATTAAGACAGGAGATATTGTATTATTTGCTTATTGTTAAAATATTAGGGCTTGCTTTTTTTAAACAAGCTCAAAATCCAAAATATCATTTAACTCTTGTCCGTTAATAATAATAGAAACCTGGTGTTTTCCAGGGTGAAATTTACGAGTAGTTATGACCTTAAACGATTGCTTTCTACGGATTTTAGCTGTAGACATTGAGGCATAGGTCTTTTCACTTATTTTAAATACTTTTCTAGATAAGGTACCGTTGGCTTTTAAGTAGTACAGCCCATATTCCAAACGAATTTTGGAATCTTTAGTGTCTAAATTAGTAAGTGTTAGTGAAAATTCGAGAGATTCTCCTATATTAACCCTTGGGGTGAGTACCTCAAAATCACTGATCTTGATTTTATTAATCGCCCCAAAACCAAACAAAACCATAAGTTCTGTATTACCTTGCTTTAAAAGTGTCCTTGCGGCATGTTTTACTAACCAATCCGTTTCTTTTGTTTTGCCATACCATGTTTTTAGTAAACTAATAACTAGGTCTGGGTTATCTTTGGAAATATCGTTTAAATTATTCGCCACACTTCGTCTTACATATTCAGAAGGGTCGTTCTTAAGCTTTTTAAGAATCGAAATAACGGGTTTAGGGTCTTTTTTTAAAGCGGGGAGTGCCATAGCCCATGGAAGTCTAGGTCGACAACCTTCAGAAGATAGTCGTCTCACTGCTTTATGTTCATGATCTGCCCATAAAAGCATTTGTTTCATAACCGCATCCTGATATTTTATAATGAATGGCCTAATTGCAAATTCACAAGACACAAATTTTGTGATGTCTTCCATGGCTTTTATTGATGTTTCGTAGTGATCTAGACCATAGATTTCGATAAAATCGGGTAAAAAAGTGAATTCAAAATTATCATCTTTAAAACCATAATTTTTTAATGCAGGAATAAGTTTTAATAGCGTTGCTACATGCGTTGAGAAGTCGCCTGTAAGATGTGCTTTAAAGACCAAGGCAATGTGTCTTATGCGTTGTTTAAGTTCTTTATTATCCCATTCATCATCAAACATCTGTTTTAAAAAAGCGGTGTCATCAAATTCAGGAATAATGTCCTTTATAGCAAGAACAAAACGATTAAAGAATTGGTCATTATATATGTTTTTTAGTAGTTCTGCCATGTTATTTCTTATTTTGGTTTTCAAAGGTATTATATAAAACCATGTCATTCAATAGTTTTCAAAAACAGGTCTCAAAAGCAGGCATTTAAAGTCAAATAATTAACTATAAAAGCTTTTGAGACCTATAAGGTACTTTATGAATTTTGATTACGTCTCAAGATTCATGTACATGGTATTAATCTCGTTCTGTATCAATAACGATTTCGAGATGTGAAAAATCCATAGAGGATTCGTCGATCATTCCAAAAAACTGTCCAGCCGTTGGGTTTTTTAAGATATCCTCGGATGCCTTTTTAGCACTTTCAAGATCAGTCCAATACACAACATCCATCCATTGTCCGTCCTCGGTTACGGCAAGCTTTCTTGTGATAAACCCTGAATAGTTTTCTAATACCGGGTTAATGGTCTTTGCAGCTTCAACCACTGTGTTTTTGGTAAACTCTGGCTTTGTTTTAAAGAGAACCAGTTCAACAATTTTAGGGTCTCCAGGTTTTGGAGCGGTTATAAATTGTGGTGTAGTGATTAGCATTTTACTCACTTCGGTATTAGGAATCATGGTATTAAAAAAGGTTAGACAGGTTTCGCTTTTCATTTCGATTTCAGTGGCTTTTTCGAAGGCTGCTACATCGGTGTAATAAACGATGTCTACCAGTTTGTCAGGTTCATTCGTGGCGAAGGTCATTTTTCGTCCTAAATACCCTTCAAAGGTGTCAACCATAGGGTCTATAGCCTTAGAGAGTTTTATAACCTCTTCACGAGAAAATTCTGGTTTGGTTTTTTCCATAACCAGCACGATGGTTCCTACGTCTTCTTTTTTTACTTGTGTTGTCTCCATGTTTTTAGCTTGCATAGCTTCTTTTTTTTGTGAATTACAGCCTAATACAATAGAAAAGGCCAATATTGTTGCTAGTTGTTTCATTTTCAACTTCTATTTTATTGATAATTGGACTATAAAATACTCTGCCATAGAATTTTGTCTATTAACCAAGTCTTCTCTTTAACAAGAAAGATATAATCACAACCTTTCCGGTTTAAGGCCCAGTCCAGTTCGACTTTTACCACAGCAATTTTATCCTGGATATCGAGAACTTGAATTTTTGGTTCAGAATCGGGCATGATATTATTTGCATTGTACGTTTTGACCCAATCTTTAATTTCTGGTATTTCAACTGTAGAGATATCCATCCATTTGTCAGATTCATAATCGTACATAAAACCTGTTTTCGAGGCATTTTTAGTGAAAAATTTGTCAATTAATGACGGGGCAAGATTTTTAAATGCCAAAGGGTACTGTTTAGAAGCTTCAATAACTTGATTGTGTTCCATGTATTTAATTTTATATTAATTATGGAACAAAAATAGGAGGGGAGTGTGACAGCCTTATGTCAACTACGAATCCAAATATTGACTAAAGTATTTAGAAAGTGAGAAATCTTGCTGATAATCAAAGGTTTCGTGAGTGTATTTAAGATTTAAAATTCTATCTAATCGAAATTCTCGAGTTTCATTCCTTAATCTGCAATACGCAATCATGACCCAGGCTCTGTCTGTAAAGTAAACCCCTAAAGGCTCCACTTCTCGTTGCGTTTGCTCATCTTTATAAATGGAATGGTAATTCAAACTTAAAACATTAGCATTTGTAATGGATTTTTGAATTAAAGACAGCCAATTACTTTCAAAAACCTCTTCTTTAACAGGCGGAACAACACGGCTTTCCAGTTTAGTTACATTCTCCTTTTCAAAATTTCTTAAGACCGATTTAATTTTTATAAGTATGGAATTAAAATCTTTTTTAAGGGAAGCATCGCCCTGAATGGAAATTAATTTTTCTGAAACAATGAGCGCATTTGCTTCTTCTTCGGTAATCGTAATGGGCGGTAAGGAATACCCATCAACAACGAAATACCCCAAACCTTGTTCAGAGCCAATAGGAACGCCAGCCTCTTGTAACGTTCTAATATCTCTATAAACGGTACGCTGGCTAATTTCGAATCTGTCCGCAATTTCTTTGGCAGTTACGACCTGTTTAGATTGTAGTTGGATAAGAATGGATGTTATTCGCGTAAGTCTATTCATTAAGAGATTAAAAGGATAAAGATATATTTATTTTGCCATAAACCTATCAAATGATTGCCAGTACTTATCTTTATAGATATCAAACTCTATGTTGATTCTGTCTTTATAATAGGTCTTTATATCATGTAAAATTTTTGAAGGTTTTCTAAATTCAATACAAGCAAAATATATGGTCCGTGTTGAGTCTACTGTTTGTCTCCCTATGTTCAGATACCCATCCGAATCTTTTAAATCTAATACTATTTTATCCTCAATGGCATTCAAAAGTTCGTATGTTGTAGTATTAGGCATACCATTATTATTTTGACCATCATATTCAATATTAATAACAGAAATCCAGGGGTGAGAAGGCTTATTTTCCCAGCTTAATAAATCGGTGTTTATTATAGCTAACAAAGGCAACCCCTTGTTTGTTGTTGCTTCAAAGCTACTATAGTTAGCTTTTTGAGTATCATGCCTAAAACCATCATACTTTTCGATAAACTCTTTTTGTCTCCATATTAAGAAATCCTTTAGTTTTCTTAAAGGGATAAGTTCTTCCTTAGTCTCTGCAGGGTTTATAATGTTTATATTGTCTATTGCGGTAATCGAATTTAATTCGCCTAACGAGTTGTCTAAAGCCAAATACACACCATTAGTTATTACCGTTCTATGCTCTTCATTAAAATCTTTATGTGTAATGGTGATGTCAATTTCATCTGGCATGGATTCGTGAATGTTCGAAACGAAACTCATTGTGGTGTCATCGAAAGTGTAACCACCTATTTCAATTCCAAATTGATTTGACCCTACGGGCTGTTTTAGAGCAGTAATTTTCCAATTTTTGATTTTTGGAGCAGATTGAACCAATTCCTCAACAAAAACAATATTCTTAATTACTCCATCTGCAGTTAAGACCAACTCAACTGTATCTTCATCACACATGCCTGTTAAAAACCAAATGCCTTCCTTTAACTCATTTAATTTTGGAGCAAGTCGACTAAAAAAGACCTTATCGATATTCCCACGCTCCTTGACTACTTTATAAAACTTCTGTTCCTTCTTAAGAAACCAATTCCAAAATTCGGTATATGACTTTACAGGTTGGTGTTTTAAATGAAGTACGGATTTAAAAAAACTCATGATAATCTTGGCGTTGATAGATTTACCCACGTGTAAATTTTAACCCGATTACTGGTATTAAAGACATGGGGGCTATTACAACAAATCTAAAGAATTATGAGTTACGAAGGGGAAATGCTTCTAATTAAAGTAAGGAGCTACTTAGCTTTTTTGTGCTGTTCTACAATGGTAATCGCGGCAATTAAGTCTTTAACCTCCATGTTTTCAATGTCTTCATCAACATAAAAAGGAGCAAATTTATCCTTGTTGTAATTGTATATTTTCCAACGGTTAAACTGGTATTCTAAGGCTGTGAAGTTTTCTACCCAGTCCCCAGAATTTAAATAAACCGTATGTCCATGTTTATTCTCTCTGTATTCCATTTTAGGCTGGTGAATATGTCCACAAACAACATAATCATAACTATTTTCAATCGCCAAATCTGAAATAACCTTTTCGAAATCGTTGATATATTTAATAGCTCCTTTCACGCCATTCTTAACCTTTTTAGATAACGAATAACGCTCTTTTCCGCGTCGTTCCAGATACCAATTCACCATACGATTAAGAAGCGTTAGCAAATCGTAACCATAGCCACCCAACTTAGCGAGCCATTTTGCATTTTGTATAGAAACATCGAACACATCACCATGAAAAAACCAGGCTTTTTTACCATTTAGTTCTAAAACCAATTTATCGACTATGGAGATGTTACCAATGGTTGTATTACTAAATTTACGCAACATTTCATCATGATTACCAGTAATGTATATAACTTCCACACCATCTGAAGCGAAATCCATGATTTTTTTAATAACTTTTAAATGAGATTTCGGAAAGTAACGTTTATTGAACTGCCATATATCAACAATATCTCCATTTAAAATGAGTTTTTTAGGCTCGATACTATTCAAATAAGTAAGCAGATGTTTGGCATGACATCCATAGGTTCCCAGATGTACATCTGAGATGACTGCGATTTCTATTTTACGTTTGATTTTCAAAAATGATCTTGTTTTTTACAAATTACCGTTTTTTATATTATGTAAGTATTATGTTATAATTATTTAAATATGAGTATAGTGTTAAACAATTGTTACTTATGAGACCGATTTAGACTAATTTCAACAGATAATATCATGTGATTTTTAGTTTCAATAAGAAAATAAAACCAGTTATAGGATAAAATGGTAGTGTTTGCCCTTTTTACTTTCGTATCTCTAAGAATAGATTTATTTTAGCAGCAAAATTTCACTTATGGCAGGTAATTCCTTTGGAAAACTATTTAATTTAACGACTTATGGAGAATCTCACGGACCAGCTTTAGGGGGTGTTATTGACGGATGCCCACCGGGAATTGAACTAGATTTAGAAGCAATTCAGCAGGAACTTGATAGAAGAAGACCGGGACAGTCTGCCATAGTAACTCAGCGTAAAGAACCCGATACGGTTAAATTTTATTCTGGTATTTTTGAAGGTAAAACAACAGGAACTTCCATTGGATTTGTTATTGAAAATACCAACCAGAAATCTCACGATTATAGTCATATAAAAGATAGTTATAGACCAAGTCATGCTGATTATGTATACGATAAAAAATATGGTTTTAGAGACTATCGTGGTGGCGGAAGAAGTTCTGCAAGGGAAACAGCATGTAGGGTAGTGGCAGGAGCTATTGCCAAACAATTACTTAAAGATATTGAAATCATTGCTTACGTTTCAGGGGTGGGGACTATGAGACTTGATAAGCCTCATACCGAATTAGATTTAACACAGATAGAATCGAATATTGTTAGGTGCCCAGATCAGGACATGGCATCAGATATGGAATCGTACATCAAAGGTGTACGCAGTAAAGGAGATACCGTTGGAGGTATTGTTAGTTGTGTTATTAAAAATGTTCCTGTTGGTTTAGGTGAACCCGTATTTGATAAATTACATGCCGAATTGGGTAAGGCCATGCTTTCTATTAATGCCGTAAAAGGTTTTGAATATGGTAGTGGGTTTGAAGGAAGCACCATGTATGGTAGCGATCATAATGATGCCTTTAATAATGATGGATCTACCAAGACGAACTATTCTGGTGGAATTCAAGGAGGCATTAGTAATGGAATGGATATCTATTTTAACGTGGCTTTCAAACCTGTGGCAACGCTTATTCAGAAATATGAGACCATCGATAAGCATGGAAATACTGTTGAAATGCAAGGTAAGGGACGTCATGATCCCTGTGTAGTGCCTAGAGCTGTACCTATAGTAGAAGCTATGGCAGCATTGGTTTTAGCAGATTTTTACCTCATAAATAAAATGTATCAATAAGAGATAAGTTCTCTCTTTCTGAAGACTTTCAATCGCAGTTTTTAATCATAATTCAAAGGACTTAATGTATAATGATATGGTTAGGAATAATATTGATGTTGTAGGATATTAAATCATTTAGTTTTTCTATTTAGTTTTAAAAGTTAAGGCTAAAAAATACTTATATTGCTCTAAAATTCACAATTAGTTTTATAGATAGTATGAAGAAATTGGCATTACATTGGAAGATTATTATAGGAATGATTTTGGGGATCATTTTTGGGTTTATAATGAATTCCGTTGAAGGAAAAGACTTTGTTAACGATTGGGTATCGCCCTTCGGTACCATTTTTATAAATCTCCTTAAGCTTATTGCTGTTCCTTTAATTTTGGCGTCTTTAATAAAAGGGATTTCCGATCTAAAAGATATTTCCAAGATTAAAGCTATGGGATTACGAACCATAGGCATCTATATAACGACAACGCTGGTTGCTATTATTATAGGGTTGAGTATTGTAAATACGGTGAAACCAGGAGATGGGATGCCGGAACATACTATAGAAAAGATAAAAACAAAATATGCGAATGACAAAGGCGTGTCGGATAAACTTGATAAAGCTGCCGCTCAAAAGGATGCAGGTCCGTTGCAACCATTGGTCGATATTTTTCCAAGTAATATATTTAAAGCATTTGGTGAAGCAAAAATGCTTCAGGTGATATTCTTCGCTTTATTCGTTGGTATTTGTTTGCTGTTAATTTCTGAAGACAAAGCAAGACCTTTAGTAAATTTCTTCGATTCATTAAATGAGGTCATTATGAAAATGGTGGACTTGATCATGCTATTTGCTCCTTATGCCGTTTTTGCTTTAATGGCAAATGTTATTGTAGCTTTTGATGATGTCGAAATACTTTTAAAACTATTAAATTACAGTTTATGTGTGGTTGTAGGGTTAATACTCATGATTGGGTTCTATCTGCTTTTAGTAAGTTTCTATACTAAAAAATCGCCTTTATGGTTTTTGAAACAAATTAGTCCGGCACAACTTCTGGCCTTTTCAACAAGTAGTAGTGCCGCTACTTTACCAGTTACCATGGAGCGCGTTGAGGAGCATTTGGGAGTAGATAAAGAGGTGTCTGGGTTTGTGTTACCTGTTGGGGCAACGGTAAATATGGATGGTACAAGTTTGTATCAGGGCATTGCGGCTGTATTTATTATGCAAGTGATTTGGCCAGAAGGGTTAACATTTACCAATCAATTAGTTATCATTCTAACAGCACTATTAGCATCTATAGGGAGTGCTGCAGTGCCAAGTGCAGGTATGGTTATGTTAGTGATTGTTTTAGAATCTATTGGGTTTCCGGCAGAATTATTACCCATAGGATTAGCACTTATTTTTGCGGTGGACCGGCCATTAGATATGTGTAGAACTGTTGTTAATGTAACTGGAGACGCTACGGTTTCGATGTTAGTTGCTAAGTCTTTGGGAAAACTACATGAACCACGGCCTAAAGAATGGGATGATAATTATGAAAAAGTAAAATAATATATGTAACTTTAAAATGAGATAATAATCTTAGAATTGATGTGGTTTTGGTTAATAATGTGCCCACCAAATTAAAACCAAATGCTATGAAAAGCTTATATGTTTTTTAGAAATAAAAGTAATTCAAACCTCAAAATTTTCTATAAAGGTACGTATCCAAAAAGAGGCTCTAAATGTCTTAGCTAGTTGGGCATATTCAAATTTAAGAATGTAGTAATCTTTATCTATAAAACAATGAACTCTCATATTTCAAAGTTATCACCCGTAGTTTCTGTTGATTGGCTTCATGATCATATGAAAGCAAACAACCTTATTATATTAGACGGTACGATAGGCAAGGTGTTCGATTTAGAACACATTCAAATTCCGAATTCCCGGTTTTTTGATATCAAGAAAAAATTTAGTGATGTTGATTCCCCTTTTCCCAGTACATGTCCTTCGCCAAAACAATTTCAAAAAGAGGCCAGGGCTTTAGGGATAAATAAAGATAGCGCAGTGGTAGTTTATGACGATAAAGGAATTTATTCAAGTGCACGCGTTTGGTGGTTATTTAAAACTTTTGGACATGATCGGGTTGCGGTTTTGAATGGCGGACTTCCGGCATGGCAAAATAAAGAATATATTACGACGAAAATGTCAATGTATTCCGGTGAACCAGGGAATTTTGAAGCCAGATACAAACCTGAAAATATGGTCTTTTTTGAAGAGACAAGACAAGCTTCGAAAAATAAATCTCATTATATTATCGATGCCAGATCTAAAGGGAGATATAATAGCCAGGAACAAGAGCCAAGAGCAGGTTTACGTATGGGGAATATCCCTAACTCTGTGAATTTACCATTTGTGGATTTGATGGATCAAGGCGTGTTAAAATCAAATGAAACTATAGAAAGACTATTTGCAAAATTAGCAAGGAAAGAAGATCCTATAATCTTTTCTTGTGGTTCGGGAATAACAGCATGCGTTTTGGCACTTGGAGCTCATATTTCAGGGTATAACAACATTGCTGTTTATGATGGTTCCTGGACAGAATGGGGGACTTTGGTAGCTGATGATTAATTATAGAAAGGAGTGCTCTAAAAGCTATCATTGCTAAAATCTGTAAAGAAGAGTGATTTGAAGTTGTGGCTTTAGATTATTCGTTTACTGTTAAAATTGATTCTTGCTAACCTTGTCATAGTGGGGGGACTCTAAATTCGAATACGATTTAAACAAGCCAACCAAGGAAGCCGTTTTTGAAACTGCTGTCTCAGATAATTATCCTAAAAACTTACTCTTTAATTCCGGAGTAGGAATCATACAGGCATCCTTTTTCCCGTACCATTTATAACGATTTTTTGCAATAAAATCGTAGACCCAATTTCGAATAAAGGGAGGAATTATAAAGAATATACCCATTAAATTCTGCGGAAATCCTAATCCAACTGCTATTTTTAAAGCGGCAGTAGATTTTGATACCAGGCTATTTTCAGGAGTGAATAATAGAATGGAATCTATCTTTTTGGTATCTATATCGAACTGTTTAATAATATTTTTTCCAACCTCACTTTGCAACGCAGCAAACATAAACGTATTCTTTCTATCACGTTTTATAACATATTGTACTGTGCTGTCACATAGATTACAGACACCATCAAACAGAATAAGTTTTTTATGTTTTGGAATGTTTATCATATCTCAGTACAAAGATACCACTTTATGGACTATTAAACTTTATTCTATTTTAAGGTGAACACCCTTTTTAGAAAAGAAGTGAGTTCTTCTCCGGTCTTGAACTGTTTTAAAAATTCGTCGTTTAATAAATCTTCTTTTTTCATTGTGTGTAAAATTTAAAATTAATCAAAAAATTAACTTTGCACACTTAGTGAGATACTACCTTAAAAAAGCAAAGAATTAGTTTTGTAACGGTCAACACCTAAAGTTGTAGATTCAACAACTTGGTGTTGGCTTTTACTTTTTTGCTTCCACCAATTCTAATTGTTCCAAACTTACGTTGGTCGTAAATATGCCGTAATTAACGACCGCTTTGTTTTTCTCTATTTTATCAATACTTCCAACTGCACGTCCGTCCTCTAAACGAACCCGATCGCCAATTTTTAAAACAGGCCTGGGTTTTGGTGTTTCGATCTGTTTCTTCTTGGCTTCTTTTTTCTTTTTACGAATCACGGTTACCTGCTTCTCGACTTCCTTCTTTACTTCCTCTTCCTTAACTTTTTTAACCTTTTTCTGTTTAGCAGAAACCTTTTTACGCTTAGAGTTTTCTATTTGAATTAGTTTAAAAAGCTCATCCATTAGCTCGCGTTTACGCTTGTTTTCAAAGTATTTTTCGCCAATATCGTTTACTTTTTGTCCCAGATATATTAAGCGCTGATTGCTGTCGTAAAGCTCTTGATAACTCTCTAATTTTTTTTGGATTTTAGCATTGATCTCTTCCAACTTATCGGCTTCCTCAATTTTCTTTTTCTCGTTTAGTTTTAGAGACTGTCCCGTTTTTTCAAGTCTGGAACGTTCCTTTTGAAGTTTTGCAATGGTCGCATCAAAACGTACTTTACTACGTTCAATCTTCTTTTTAGCACGGTTTATTAAACTATATGGAATACCATTCTTTTGGGCTACTTCGAATGTAAATGAACTTCCGGCCTGACCAATTACCAGTTTATACAAAGGTTCTAAAGTACGTTCGTCAAACAACATATTGGCGTTTATCATATGAGGTAGTTCGTTAGCCAAAATTTTCAGGTTTGAATAATGCGTGGTTATAATTCCAAAAGCTTCTCTATGATAAAACTCTTCCAAAAAAGTTTCAGCTAGGGCGCCGCCCAGTTCCGGGTCACTTCCTGTACCAAACTCATCAATTAAGAAAAGTGTATTCTTATTGCATTTTTTTAGAAAATAATTCATCTGTTTTAGACGATAGCTATAAGTACTTAAGTGATTTTCAATCGATTGATTGTCGCCAATATCGCTTATAATTCTATCGAATAAACAAATTTTACTACGTTCATGCACTGGAATTAACATGCCACTTTGTAACATCACCTGTAACAGCCCTACTGTTTTAAGCGTGATACTTTTTCCTCCAGCATTAGGTCCCGAAATAACTATAATTCGACTATCCTGTTTTAGTTTGATAGTTTGTGGAAAAGTGGTTGCTTTTGTTTCTAAATTATTCAGATATAATAAAGGATGATAGGCATCTCTTAAATACATATGGCGCTCTTGCGAAATCTCTGGAAGAATAGCATCCATAGACTGCGCGTATTTTGCTTTCGCTGAAATAACGTCAATATCTATAAGAAAGGATTGGTAATCTTCCAAGAGCGGTAGAAAAGGACGGATGTAATTGGTTAGATCCTTTAAAATACGAATAACTTCCTCATGCTCTTCATATTCCAGATTATTGAGCTCCCTGGAATACTGTAAGGTCGTTTCGGGTTCTATATAAACGATACTACCCGTTTTACTCCCACCCATAATCGCACCTTTTACTTTCCGACGATACATGGCTTTTACAGCAAGTACACGCTTGTTGTCAACCACAGACTCCCGAATATCATCTAAATAGTCCAGGCCGTGATATGTATTAAGTGCAGATGAAAAACTAGCGTTTATTTTTCCTTTTATCTTATGAATAGATTGGCGTAATTCATAAAGCAGGTCTGAAGCATTATCCTTTATATCTCCAAAACGATCTATAATGGCGTCTACTTTTTCAATGATAACCTTAGTCACTTCAATATGAGAGGCGTATGCGCACAATCCGGGATAATATTCCTCGAATTTCTTTAAAAAGGTAATGATATCGTTTACTGTAATAGAAATAGATACAATTTTTTTTAAAGCATGTACTTCAAGGTATGTGTTCTCTATATTTAGGAGTTTGAGCTCCTTGGTAATGGTATCGAAGCCATGATTTGGGATCCGATTATCATTGTAGAAAGAAGATACATACTCGTTGGTTAACTGTAAAGCATTAAGAAGTTCCTCCTTAGTTTTATAAGGAGTAATTGCAAGTACTTGTTCGTTTCCCAGGGGTGTTATACAGTGTTCGCTTAATTGTTGTAGAACTGTGAAAAACTCCAGGTCTTTTAGTGTTTTGTCATGAATGTTTATCATTCGCCTTTCTCTTGGGGAAATAAAAGGACAAAGTTAAAAATTCTATTGGATTATGGTAAGGTTTTGCAAGAAGTATGCTGTGAAAATAAAACTCTTAAAAAGTGTTAATTAACAGTCGGGAACCATTCTTTAACATAATGCTAACACCTGTAAATCAGATTTGTATATACCTTGGAAATCCAATCGAAAACATAATTTAAAATGAAAATTAAGTACCTTTCCTTATTATTTTTATGCCTCACACTTTCTTTTAGCCCTACAATTTCTGCTCAATTAGATGTACCTCGAGGTAGTCAAAAAGCAATGGTGTCACAACGTGTTGGGATTACCGATATATATGTAAAGTACTCCAGGCCGAGTGTGAACGATCGAGAAATTTGGGGGAAATTAGTTCCATATGGCATGAATAATCTTGGGTTTGGAACAGCTAAAGAATCTCCATGGCGTGCGGGAGCCAATGAAAATACTATTATTAAGTTCACAGACGATGTGAAAATAGAGGGAGAAGCTCTTAAAGCCGGAAAATACGGTTTTCATATTATTGTGAAGGAAGATAACACAGCCACGCTTATTTTTTCTAAAGATCATTCGGCATGGGGAAGTTATTTTTACGACCCGGCGAACGATGTACTTCGAGTAGATGTTACTACAGAAACCGTTTCTCATACCGAGTTATTGACGTATAGTTTTATTAGTGCAGATGCGACTTCTACAACCTTGGCCTTGCAATGGGAGAAGAAGCAAATACCTTTTAAAATTGAGGTAGATGTACCTACGGTTGTTTTAGCCAGCTTTAAAGAGGAATTTAAAGGACAGAGTGGGTTCCAAAGGCAAAACTGGGAGCAAGCAGCAAATTACGCTCTTAACAATGGTGGTGATTTAAAGGAAGCCCTGGGATGGGTTAATGGTGCGATTTCCGGACAATTTTTTAGTCAGAAAACATATAACAATCTTCAAATAAAATCTCAAATCCTATCTAAACTAGGACGAGAAGACGAAGCGGTAGCTGTTATGGATGATGCTTTAAAACTCGGGACTGTTTTTCAAGTCCATCAATATGGAAGAACTTTGATTGGGCAGGGGAAAAAAGATAAGGCCATGGAAATCTTTAAACTAAACGCTAAAAATAATAAGGATACATGGCCTGTACACTATGGTTTAGGTCGGGGGTATTCTGCTTTGGGAAATTACCCAAAAGCATTAACACATTTAAAGAAAGCTTTGGAAAATGCTCCAAACGAAGCGTCTAAAGGACGGGTGCAAGCTAATATTGAAAAATTAGAAAAAGGAACAGATATTAACTAAATGGTATAGACATCAATCAAGCTACTAATAATAATGTGATTGGAGAGGTTGTCCCTAAAAGACAGCCTCTCTTTTTTAATACGTTATGCTTGAAAACCTTTTAAGAGGTTTCTTTTAACAGAATATATTAAGAATGCCATTATTGTGCTGGTTCAAACAAAAGAATGGCACAGTTTCTTAAGTTTATTTGTTCCATGTATAAAATAGAAGGACTTAAAACGAGTTCACTATAGTTATGAGATGTAATTCCAAATATTTTTGTACCTACCCAATGCTTTATAAGTGTCTAAAATAACTTGGTTTTCTAAAGCAGTAAGTGTTGGATCGTTTTTAAGAATATGCTTTGCATGATGTCTTGCAAGGTTCAGAATATCATTATCTTTAATAATATCGGCAATTTTAAGATTTAGTACACCACTTTGCTGTGTTCCCATAATATCTCCTGGGCCTCTTAAGCGAAGATCTACTTCGGCAATTTCGAAACCATCACTGGTTCGAACCATGGTTTCTAACCGTGTTTTACTATCGTTACTAAGTTTATGTCCGGTCATTAAAATACAATAGCTTTGTTCGGCACCACGTCCAACGCGTCCCCGAAGTTGATGCAATTGCGATAAACCAAAGCGTTCGGCACTTTCAATAATCATAACCGAAGCATTGGGGACATTAACCCCCACCTCAATAACCGTTGTGGCAACCATGATTTGAGTTTCCCCTTTTATAAAACGTTGCATTTCATAATCTTTGTCTGCAGGTTTCATCTTTCCATGAACAATAGAAATTTGGTAATCGGGTAGCGGGAAATCCCTGGAAATACTCTCATAGCCATCCATTAAATCCTTATAATCCATTTTTTCATTTTCCTGAATTAAAGGATATACAATATAAATTTGACGCCCTTTTGAAATTTCATCACGAATAAACTTAAAAACATTCAATCTATTTTTATCATAGCGATGTACGGTCTTTATAGACTGTCTTCCAGGCGGTAATTCGTCTATAATAGAAATATCCAGATCGCCATAAACAGACATGGCTAGAGTTCTTGGAATAGGGGTTGCTGTCATAACTAAAACATGAGGAGGGATATGAGATCCGTTAGTGTTTTCGGAATGTTTTTCACCTTCTTTTTGAGAGGATTGAAGCGGCCCTTTTTTCCATAATTTACTTCTTTGAGCCACCCCAAATCGATGCTGTTCATCTATAATAGCAAGTCCTAAATTTTTAAATTTCACCTTGTCTTCAAGTAAGGCATGCGTACCAATAAGGATTTTCAGATCACCATTTTCTAAGTTTTCGTGAATTCGCTTTCTATCTGAAGTTTTGGTTGATCCAGTTAGCTTCTCTATGCTGATATTCAGTGTTTTACAGTATTTTAGTAATCCGTTATAGTGTTGGACTGACAAAATTTCAGTCGGAGCCATTAAACACGCTTGAAAACCGTTGTCAAGTGCGATTAACATTGACATAAGTGCGACTATGGTCTTGCCAGAACCTACATCGCCTTGCAAAAGGCGATTCATTTGTGCATAACTTCCCAAATCGGATCGAATTTCCTTTAAAACTCGTTTTTGAGCACCGGTTAATTGAAACGGTAAGTGCTCTTTATAAAAGGTGTTAAAATAGAAGCCAACGTTTTCAAATGGTAGTCCTTTTATTTTGGCTTTATTGGTTAAATTTTTAATAATAAGCTGAAGCTGAATATAAAATAACTCTTCGAATTTTAATCGAAATTGAGCCCTTGAAAGCCATTCTAAACTTTTGGGAAAATGAACATTAAAGAGGGCTTCTTTTTTAGGAATTAGTTTAAGCTCACTTAGCAAATCGTTAGGTAATGTCTCTTTAAATTTATGACCAGTTTCAATAAAGAGTTGTTGCATGATTTTACTAACTACCCGATTTGTAATCCCTTTATTTGAAAGTTTTTCGGTTGAAGGGTATACCGGTTGCATGGCAGAACGTAAGTTCTCTTTATGATCTTCCAATAGCTCCATATCTGGGTGAGGCATGCTAAACTTACCACTAAACCAGTTGGTTTTTCCGAAAATAACATAGGGTTTATTTACTTTTATACTTTCCCGAATCCATTTTTGTCCACGAAACCAAACCAATTCCATGGTACCCGTTTCGTCTTGAAATGTTCCAACCAGACGTTTACCTCGCTTTTGAGCAACTTCTTTAAACCCGGTAATCTTACCAATTATTTGAACATCGGCGTTATTGCGATTTAATTGGTTGATTTTATAGTATTGAGTACGGTCTATATACCGGTTTGGAAATAGATTAATGAGATCTTGATATGTATGAATACCAAGCTCCTTACGTAACAAATTGGCTCTGTTGGGGCCTACGCCTTTTAAGTAATCTATTGGTGTTTGAAGTATTTCAGACATAAAAGCGAATTTAGGGCATTTGCTTAAATTTTAAAAGTAAACGTTTACCATTTAGAGGTTCTTTTCATAAAGAATCCTAAAAGAAAACGATATTAGAAGTTGTGTAATATTGTATTTCTATGACTGCATTTTGCATTTTATAACTTATATGTATATTTACAGAATACATTAAGCCCCAAAGACATGAAACCTTATCTAACCCTAATTTTGTTCATGTGTATGTTAAGTGCATGTGAAAAATCTAGTATTGAAAACATCGATCTTCCTGGTCCATCCTCTTCTAATGAGATTGTATATGAGGACAAAGTTTGTTCCTCCTGCGATTTTGTAGTGCAGGAAAGTGCATGGCAGGTTGATGGAAATATAGAACAGCTTAGAACAGATGGTACCATGGGAAAAATTAAACCCGGAGATACCATTGGAATAACTGGGAGCAGAGGCGGTATTCAATTTATAAATATTACTGGTACTCAAGAAAACCCTGTTGTAATTACAAATTGTGATGGAACAGTAAGGCTAGGTACTACCATAAATGAGTCTAAGGCCCTTCATTTTATAAATTCAAAACATTTTGTAATATCCGGAGCCGGAAGTACTTCAGAAAAATATGGTATGAAGCTTATTGGATATTTTGGTATTGAAATAACAGATTATTCGACCGATTTCGAGATTTTCGCAGTGGAAGTTCTTGCGGCCGGATATGTTGGTATTGCTGCCAGAACGAGTCCTCCTCCATACCCTGATTGTGTTAATGCAGATAATACGAGAGATATATTTACTCAAAAAAATACCCGAATACATCATAACTATGTTCACGATACCGAAGGAGAAGGCTTTTATATTGGAGGGTCTCACTGGCACGTGTTGTGGGATGAAAAATGTCCGGGTGTCTATGAGCCAGAACTTCATGGTGTTAGAATCCACCATAACATCCTGGAGAATATTGGTATGGACGGTATTCAAGTGGGGAGTGCTTCAAGAGATGTGAAAATATATAACAATACCATCAATAACTTCGGAACGAGAAGTATAGGTGGTCACATGACCGGTTTTCAAATTAATCCCGGAACAACCGGAGAACTATATAACAATGTTATAAATGGCGGGAATGGTTTTGGCATTTTCGTATTGGGTAGAGGTGATAATCTTATATACAACAATCTAATTATTAAACCGTCTTACGACGGTATTTATACACAAGATAGAAGTCCAACAGCAGATGCAGGTTTTTATATAATTAACAACACAATTATTGAGCCCGGAAAAGGGATAGGATGGAATTCTCTTGATACAAGCAATAATGAAATTGTTAATAATATAATCTATAAACCACGCATCGCTTTTATCGATAGCGATGGCCATAACAATAATTATATTTACGAAAATAACCTGGAGATACGTACAGATGGTCATTTTGAATTCGGTGAAAATTATCGATTACTTAAAGGTGCCACCGATGCTATCGATAAAGGGAAGGATGTCTTTGAGAGATACGGTATTGAGTTTGATATTGTTGGAAATAAAAGGCCTTTTGGATCTGGATACGATATTGGTGCTTATGAGTATAAAGAATAGCTTTTGGGGATCCAAAATATTTTGATGTATTATCCACAAATAAAAATCGCAACAAACAATATTTCAGCCTGTTGCGATGTTGTTATAGCTATTAATTAGCTTACTCTCAAGGCATAGCTATAAACTCTTTATTGTTTCGACATATGAGAGCATGTGTTTCTTTATTTAGAGAAACTGTCGTTATTATCCGTAAATCATAGTTTGAACAAAAAGTAGCATTTTTAATATTAGAAAGACAAGTTGAGAGCGTTTGTTGAGTAGTAATCTTTCTAACTATAAATAATTACTTTTCTTACTTCAAAGAAAATGGTTTCTTATGTAATATTGTGATATTTTCGTTTAACTGTTTATAAAATAAGATAAAGGGGGTTTATTTTGAAAAACAGCTTTTTGTAAGAAAACCGAGATGTCTAATTTGAAAATTTTGGATCGAAGTTTGTTATATTCGATATATGGAATTAAGACTTGTAATTTTACTAGTATTGGTAACCTTTACCACATTTGCTCAACAAATAGATGTTGTTGATTTTAAAACAGCAAAGGCCGATATCTTTTTCGGAGATCTTTCAAAGAAAGACGTTTCGGGAACCGTTACGTATACCTTCAAAGTTTTAAAGGATATTGATTCGGTATACATAGATGCCAGGTCGTTTGAGCATATTGAATACATATTGGATGGAGAATATACTGGTAACTTGTATAATGATAAACACCTTATTATTAAACACCCTTTTAAAGCCAATATGGAACATCGTTTACAAATTGCTTGGAAAACACGTCCTAAAAAAGCCATGTACTTTATCGACTGGGGATTTGAAGGTGGTAATAAACAAATTTGGACGCAAGGCCAGGGTAAATATACGAGCAACTGGTTACCGAGTATCGATGACATGAACGACAAAATAGAATTCGATTTAACCATAACATTTCATAAAGGTTATGAAGTCATCTCGAATGGTAAACTTATTCAAGTAAAAGATTTTGAAGACCTTAATACCTGGCATTACGACATGAAACAACCTATGTCGAGTTATTTAGTGGCATTAGCCATTGGTAAATACCAAAAAGTGGTGGAATATTCTAAAAATGGTATTCCATTGGAAATGTACTTCTATCCAGAAGACTCCTTAAAAGTGGAACCTACCTATCGTTATACAAAACGAATGTTTGATTTTCTCGAAGGTGAAATCGGAGTTGCTTATCCATGGCAGAATTATAAACAGATTCCTGTAAAGGACTTTTTGTATGCCGGGATGGAAAACACAGGAACGACCATTTTTTCGGATGGATTTGTGGTTGATTCTATTGCTTTTATCGACAAAAATTATGTGAATGTCAATGCTCACGAATTAGCGCATCAATGGTTTGGTAATTTAGTTACGGAAACTTCAGGAACACATCATTGGTTACAGGAAGGTTTTGCAACATATTATGCACTATTGGCAGAGCGCGAGGTGTTTGGTGAAGATTACTACTACTGGCGGCTTTATGAATATGCTCAGGAACTTCGAGAGCAGGATAAGGGTGGAAAAAGTACGATGTTGTTAGATCCCAAATCTAGTAGCATAACCTTTTATAAAAAGGGCGCTATGGCCTTACACATGTTAAGAGAGAACGTTGGAGATGTTGCTTTTAAAACAGCAGTGAAGCGTTATTTAGAAGACCATCGCTTTGAAAATGTTGAAAGCAACGACTTTATTGATATGGTGGAGCAGGAGCATGGTAAAAGTTTAGATGCTTTTGTTACCCTTTGGTTGAAAACTAAGGCATTTAATTATGATGTGGTTCTGGAAAGTCTGAAGAAATCGGTGTTCATTCAGGAATACCTAATGGTCGATTGTGAGGCCTACACCTCTAAATGTAAAGGATACTTATCTTCAGGGATTTCAGATGAGGCTAAAATAAAAGTGGTCTCCCAAATGCCGAATCGATTGGAGAAAGAAGATTTTAAGAACCCTTTAAAGGTACGTCAGGCCATTGCGCAAGCTCTAAATAAAGTACCTTTAGAGCTAAAGGAAGATTATGAAACATTGTTAGATGATAAATCGTATGAGACTATTGCGGCCGCTTTATTTGGGCTTTGGAATAGCTTTCCAAAGGACCAGCCAAAATACTTAGATGCTACCAAAAATAGTATTGGATTTAGAGATAAAAATGTTAGAATACTATGGTTAACATTAGCATTAATCACAGATGATTATGAGCCTGAGAATAATACCATATATTTTAATGAGCTTCTTGATTATACAAGCTCAAAATATGGCTTTGAGGTTCGAATGAATGCGTTTAGTCATTTAAATTGGATACGCTCTTGTGGTGCACCGTGTCAAACGAATCTAAAGGAAGCAACTAAACATCATAATTGGAGGTTTTCTAAATTTGCAAAAGAGATGCTTAAAAGCAAATAATTTTATAACCTCGTTACAGTTAAACACCACAAATCAAATGACAATAATCTGAAATTTACTTTCTACGTTTATTATGGTAACAATCTATATCGTGATTTGAATAGGTTGCTGATAGTTCGTATAGCGCTTCCGTTTGATCGGTACTTGCAGTATTAAAATCGCGAGAAAACCCTAAGCGCAAACGGTCTAATTCAAACCCTATAAACGCATTTACAGATGTTAGAAACTGTTCATTTAAGTTGTTTTTATTTAGATTTGAAACAGCCGAAATTCCAATAAACAAACCGTTAAGATTTATAGTAGAACCAAGGTCTAAACGCTTAAATTCACCCTGCCCCGTATAGTTTAAAGCGAGTAGTATGTCGTGTGCATTAAGGTACTTGAATCTATAAGCGGCATGAATAGAATAGAGGAGGTTTAAACGAACATTATTATTTAAAAATGAAATTGGAGGTCTGCTCAAGTGTTTTACGGTAACCCCTCCCCAAAAACTAGGATCACGGTCCTTGTATCCTTTTTTGTCGATTACAAATCCAGCAGTAATATCTTCATATCTTCGGGTAAAATAAACTTGAGAAGTCGATGGGTCAATAGTATCTCCAGTTAGTGCTCCCAGATATGTATTAATAGGATCTCCTAAAACCAGATTTCCAAAATTAAGATTTCTCCAGGCATAACCGGCTTCAATTGCAGGTCTGAAAAACCAATTGTTTTTCAGTTCTATGCGATACGTATAGTTAACATTTAACTGACGGTAAAAGTATTTGGTTTTATTTTCAATTAAAGTCATGCCATTAACTCCAAAGGAATGTTTTGAGTCTTTATGAACAGGTCTACTCATAAAAGCATGAAACATATCTATGTTTAAGCCAAGTTTAGGCCATTGTCTTCTATATGTAATTCCACCATATAGCGCGTTTTCAAAGCCAGAAAAACCAGGGTTTAAAGTTTCGGGTACCATAAAGTATTGCGAAAAAGCAGGATCTTGAGCATAAGTTTTAAAGAAAAGGCAGGTTAATAATAAAAAGGTAACTGTATTTACTTTCATTCTTATCATGTTAAAAGTAAAGGACCTTCAGTTGTTATGGTGCCTAAATAAAAAGTCTCGTAAGAATATTTAAAATGATAACTTCCGTTTTTGGCTTTGAGTGTATTTACTTTTTTATTCCAGCCTTCAATATAGCTTTCAGTAGTTTGGAAGTTTATTGTTTTGGTTGATTCATTAGCTTTTTCAAATTCATTAGGAAGAAAGCAAACACTAACTAAGAATAGTGTTGAGATGAAGTAGATCTTGCCCATGTACTGCCATTTTGTTGCTTATTAATGCATTAAGCTAAAGTAATTATTCTTTTCAATGAAGCTTTATCAAAACATGCTTTTCATCGGCTTTTTCTTTAAAATACACTTTAATGGGTATGAAATGCAAATTGTAAGGGAATATCTTATATCTTTAATTTTTCATACTATAATTTATAATAAAGGAGAATTGAAGGCATTAGTAATTTCAGGAGGAGGAAGTAAGGGTGCATATGCAGGAGGCGTGGCTCAATATCTAATTCAGGAAGAAGGCAAGAATTACGATTTGTTTTTAGGGACTTCTACAGGGAGTTTATTGGTACCTCACCTGGCAGCCGGAAAGATAGATAAAATCAAGGACGTATTTACGAACGTTAATCAGAGTAATATTTTTAGTGTAAACCCTTTTGTGCATCGCAAAAAAGGAAATAGGGAATTTGTTTCGATAGACTTTATAAATACCCTTTGGCAATTCATCAAAATGAAACGAACTTTTGGAGAAAGTAAAGCACTAAAGCGTCATCTAAAAAAGCACTTCATAGAAGAAGAATACAATATAATAAGAGAAACCAAAGAGGATGTTGTGGTTACTGTATCAAATTTATCTAAAAATAGAGTAGAGTATAAATCGATAAAAGATTTTAGCTATGACGAATTTTGTGATTGGATTTGGATTTCCTGCAACTATATTCCGTTTATGTCTTTAGTTAAAAGAAATGGATTCGAGTATGCCGATGGTGGACTAGGGTGTGTTGTGCCTATACGAGAAGCCATTTTACGAGGTGCTACAGAGGTGGATGCGGTTATTTTGGAATCCGAGAATATGGAATATAATAAAGTACTCGGGAAAAACCCGTTCTCCTTGATGATTAATCTATTTAGTCATTTGCTAGATCAGGTAGAGCGTAGCGATATTACTATTGGAAAGTTAGCAGCTAAGAATAAAGATGTTCAGCTCAATCTATACTATACGCCTTCAAAACTTATTGAAAACTCTTTAATTTTTAATAAAAAGTTAATGACCTCTTGGTGGGAACAAGGTTTCCATTATGCTAAGTCCAAATGTGAGGAGGAAGCACGTTCCAATGAATTGCGTATTGACTAGGCTTTTACCAGATGTCGGATACCTCTTTTTTAATAAAAGAAAGCGCAGTATCACTGGGAGAATGTCGTTCTATCATTTCCTCCAAAACAACTTCTCTTAGTCTATTGGCACTATCGGTTTTTTCAAGCAGGTTGGCCTTTCTTATAAGCTGTATGGTCGCGTTTTTCGCTGTTGTGATGATATTCCAGCATTCATCACTAATATAGATTTGTTGTGATAAATTATGCTCAAATTCCTGTTCGATATTTTGAATAAGCAAAGCTTCATAAGCTTCCTTGTCTGAAGATAGAGGTGCTGTTCTTATAAGGAGTTTAGAAGGTGTAATACGTTCTAAGAACAATGCCATTCTTTCATAGGCCTGAAGGCGTAAAGGCATGGCATTGACCTGTAAATCTTTTTTTAACAAAAACCGTCTGCGACCATCTTCATTTTTAGTATGTGCTTTAAAAAAGTAATAGGCAATAACACCAGTAATTAATGAAGGGATTGCAAATAAAAATAAGTCTAAAATTCTTTGTACATCCATAGTATATATTAGTCGATTTGGGTTTTGTTATAATGTGCTCCCAAATATAAACAATCTTTTAAATCTTGCATGCCTGTAAATGGTACAAGTGTTTTCTCATACATATATGTCTTATCCAGTTCTTTGGAGAGGTTATGGTCATCTACATTCATATCGATATCACTCATTTTAAACTGACAAGGGTGTTCATATCCAGCGGCATGGGTAATTTCTATGAGTTCTTTTTTAAAGGTTTTAAAGTACTGCGCTAATCGTTCAGATTTTAATGGAATATTGATACCATTTTGCAACCATTTGCTCTGCGTGGCAATACCAGCAGGGCATCTGTTAGTATGACATATTTGTGCCTGAATACAACCAATACTCATCATGGCCTCGCGAGCTACATTGATACAATCAACCCCCATGGCAAAGGCCATGGCTGCTTTGGCTGGAAATCCAAGCTTACCACTACCTATAAAAACAATACGTTCAGACAGTCCTTTGTGCTTAAAAAGCTTGTATAAATCGCTAAACCCATATACCCACGGTAAGGATACATGATCTGCGAAACTTGGAGGTGCAGCTCCGGTGCCACCTTCACCACCATCAATCGTAATAAAATCAGGGCCTTTTCCCGTTTTTAGCATGATATCTGCAAGTTCTTCCCATTGATCCAGTTTCCCAATGGCGGCTTTAATACCCACAGGTAATCCGGTGGCATTGGCAATGGCTTCTATAAAATCTACCATTTCTGGAACATTAGAAAAGGCTTTATGAGTGGGAGGAGAGAGTACATCTTTTCCCTTTTCAACACCTCTAATAGCCGCTATTTCTGACGTTATTTTAGCACCAGGAAGTACTCCTCCTTTACCAGGTTTTGCGCCTTGTGATAGCTTTACTTCAATGGCTCTTATAAAAGGATTTTCTTCAACCATTTTCTTCATTTTCTCCATAGAGAAACCACCATCCTTCGATCGTACGCCAAAATACCCAGTACCAAAATGAAACACAACATCCCCACCATTACTATGATAAGACGATAAGCCTCCTTCACCGGTATTGTGATAGGCTCCCGCTATTTTAACACCTTGGTTTAATGATGATATGGCCTTGGCTGAAAGCGAACCGTAACTCATAGCAGATACATTTATAATAGAGGCCGGGCGATATGGTCTTTTGCGCTTGTTGAATTCACCAATAACCTTGGCACATGGCAAAAATGTTTTATCGATACTATTAGGGTGGTCTTTGTCAATTTTAAAAGGCATCATAGCATTATTGATAAATACATGCTGATGTTCATAAATATTGCGATCGGTACCAAAACCTTCATAGTTGTTTTCTTTTTTTGCTGAGGCATAAATCCAACCGCGTTCAATACGATTAAAAGGTAATTCTTCCCTGTTATTGGCAACAAAGTACTGGCGCATTTCGGGGCCAATACTTTCCAGTAAATAGCGTAAATGACCAACGATAGGGAAGTTATGACTAATGGTATGTCTTTTTTGAAAGAAGATGTCCCGGATAGCAATTAACGTTAGACCCATTATGATCCAGCCCCACCAGGGGATATTTGAGAGAAAATCTAAAATGGTGTTCATGCTAATGATTTAAATAATCTAAAGTCATATGAGTTAGTGTTTTTACCCCTAAAAGCATACCGTTATCGTCAATTTTAAAATCGGGGGTGTGATGCGGATAAGATTCTGTGGTGCCTGGAGTCATGCCTCCAAGATAGAAATAAAACCCAGGAACTAATTCCTGAAAATAAGAGAAGTCTTCTCCTCCTGTTGTGGCTTTCATAATTTCCACATGCTTTTCGCCAGCCACTTTTTTCATGGTTGGTAGCATTTGTTCTACAAGTTTAGGATCGTTATAGGTAATAGAGGTGTTATTTTGAAACTCGATAGTGGCAGACCCTCCGTAAGCCTTAGCAATTGTAGTTGTCATTTCGGTCATTCTGCGTTCAATATGAGCGCGCATGGCAGGGTCCAGTGTTCTAACAGTTCCGATAAGTTCGGCACTTTCGGGAATGATATTAAATCGAACACCACTGGTTATCTTTCCAACCGTAATAACAGCTGCTTCATTAGTAAGCTGAGACTCTCGGCTAATAATGGTTTGTAATCCATCAATAATTTTGGCCGAAATCAAAATAGGGTCTACGCCAGCCCAAGGCTGAGAGCCGTGTGTTTGTTTTCCTTTTACATCGATTACAAAACGTTCTACTGAAGCCATCATGCCTCCGCTTTTATATCTAATGGTTCCTACTGGTGTCCCGGAATTGATGTGCAGTCCAAAAATAGCATCCACCTTAGGTTTTGTTAACACACCTTCTTTAATCATAAGTTTTGCTCCACCTTCTTCTCCCGGAGGTGGGCCTTCCTCGGCAGGCTGAAAAATAAATTTAACCGTACCATTAATTTTGTCTTTATTTTTTGATAGAATCTCTGCAACGCCCATTAAAATTGCCGTATGTGTATCGTGTCCGCAGGCATGCATAACTCCGGTTTCTTTATTTAAAAATGTGGTTTTTACTTCAGATTTAAAAGGTAAGTCATTACGTTCTGTAACCGGTAAGGCATCAATGTCTGCGCGCAAAGCCACAACCTTTCCCGGGGTATTACCCTTTAAAATGCCAACAACTCCAGTATGGGCGACCTCTGTTTGAACTTTTATACCTAATGATTTTAAATGTCTGGCTATTTTTTCGGCAGTTTTAAACTCACGATTTGATAGTTCTGGAAATTGGTGAAAGTGATGTCTCCATTCAATAACCTTGCCTTCAACATCGGCAAATTGCCGTTCTAAACTAAGTTGCCCATGAAGCATACAAGTACCCAACAAAAGACATACTAAAAAGAGGTATTTCATAATGTTTAATTAAATTTATGCTTAAAGATATTCAAAAAGAATAAGTGTGCCATAATTGTTTATAATTATTAATAAATCTACTTAATTAAGAGCGTAACAATGGTTATTTTCACAACGTAAAATTTTATATAGTTTGGAAGAGTATTTAAGTCAGTTAAATGATGCACAATTAGAACCTACTATTCAGGTTGATGGGCCTATGATTGTTATTGCAGGAGCGGGTTCTGGGAAAACACGAGTACTTACATATCGTATTGCGTATATGATGAGTAAAGGGGTTGATCCTTTTAATATATTATCGCTAACCTTTACCAATAAAGCGGCTCGTGAAATGAAGGAACGTATCGCTACTATTGTGGGAACTAGCGAAGCCAAGAATCTATGGATGGGGACGTTTCACTCGGTATTTGCCAAGATTTTAAGGATAGAAGCCGATAGATTGGGGTATCCTAGTAATTTTACGATTTATGATACACAGGATTCAGATCGATTAATTGCTTCAATCATCAAGGAAATGAACCTGGATAAAGATATCTATAAGTATAAACAGGTACGTTCCAGGATATCTTCTTATAAAAATAGCTTAATAACGGTTCGGGCGTATTTTCAAAATGGAGAGCTTATTGAAGCGGATACTATGGCCAGACGTCCAAGAATGGGAGATGTTTACAAGGAATATGTGGACAGGTGTTTTAAAGCGGGTGCCATGGATTTTGATGATCTTCTGCTTAAAACTAACGAACTTCTAACACGATTTCCTGAGGTTCTTGCAAAATACCAAAACCGATTTAAATATATATTGGTAGATGAGTATCAGGATACCAACCATTCTCAATATTTAATTGTAAGAGCGCTATCCGATAAGTTTCAGAATATTTGTGTGGTTGGGGATGATGCGCAAAGTATTTATGCGTTCCGTGGTGCCAATATCAATAATATTTTGAATTTCCAGAAGGATTATGACGATGTTAAGGTGTTTAGATTGGAACAGAATTACCGTTCCACAAAAAATATTGTAAACGCTGCGAATTCAATCATTGATAAGAATGAAACGAAACTGGATAAAGTGGTTTGGACAGCTAATGACGAAGGGGGGAAGATAAAAGTAAATCGTTCGTTAACGGATGCCGATGAAGGGCGTTATGTCGCTAGTACCATTTTTGAGACCAAAATGCAGAACCAGCTAAACAATAGCGAATTTGCAATTTTATATAGAACCAATGCACAATCCCGTTCTATTGAGGACGCTTTACGTAAACGTGACATTCCTTATAGAATTTATGGTGGTTTGTCGTTCTATCAGCGTAAGGAGATTAAAGATGTATTGTCTTATTTGCGATTGGTTATAAATCCAGCAGATGAAGAAGCTCTTAAACGTGTTATTAATTTCCCACCTAGAGGTATTGGACAGACCACTGTTGATAGATTGATTGTGGCCGCCAATGGGTACAAACGTACCATATTTGAGGTGATGAAAAACATTGACAAGGCCAATGTTAAAATTAACTCGGGGACAAAGAATAAACTTCAGAATTTTGTAACGCTTATAGAGAGTTATCAGGTACTAAATCAAACGGCTGATGTCTTTGAGCTAGCTGAACATGTTACTAGAACGAGCGGACTCATTAAAGAACTTAATAAAGATGGAACTCCCGAGGGTGTTACCAGAATGGAGAATATTGAGGAGCTTTTAAATGGTATGAAGGATTTTGTGGAAGGACAAAAAGAAATAGCCGATGCTACTGGTTCGCTTGCCGAATTTTTAGAGGATGTCGCTTTGGCAACCGACCTTGATAATGATAAAGAGGATTCGGATCGTGTGGCACTTATGACGATTCATTTAGCAAAAGGGCTGGAGTTTCCCTATGTTTATATTGTAGGGCTGGAAGAAGACCTATTTCCTAGTGCTATGAGTATGAATACACGTAGTGAATTGGAGGAAGAACGCCGACTGTTTTATGTGGCATTAACACGGGCAGAGAAACAGGCTTATCTAACTTATGCATTATCGCGGTACCGTTGGGGGAAACTTGTAGACTCTGAACCTAGTCGTTTTATTGAAGAAATTGACGAGCAGTATTTGGACATCCAGACTCCCTTGGAAGAACGTCGTTTTAATCCTATGCTTGACGCTGATATTTTTGGAGATGTTAGTCCAGAATCCACCAAGAGTATTAGTCCGGATAAAGTTAGATTTAAACCCGCCAAACAGCCTGTTCTTAAAAAGGGAGAGGGAAAGAAAACCACGGAAAAGTTTCAAGTTACAACACCTAAAAAGCTAAAACGTATGTCTGATACCGGTTCTGATACCGGAGGCAATACCAACTTATTTGATAGTAAATTAGCTGTTGGTAATGTTGTTAAACATATTCGTTTTGGAACCGGAGAAGTTAAAAAAATAGAAGGTGTAGGGGCCGATATGAAAGCCGAAATTGATTTTCAGCATGGAGGTGTTAAGAAGTTGTTATTACGTTTTGCTAAGTTAGAAGTTGTAGGGTGATTTTAAGATCGAATAATTTTTATTCTTTTGACATAAATCCATTATTTAGACGGAAATTTAATACAATCCCATGAGTATCCATTAAAGTACTTTTTGTATTTTTATTGTAATTGTATAATATTCTAATATGATTGGTGATATGGAAGCCCGCTAGAAAATTCATGGAAGAATTAGTCCGGTATCCAACACCAACTTCATATTTATTTTTATAATTAACCTTGGTATTAAAATCGGTCTGTATGGGAGCTCCCGCAACATGCTTAATGAGTACACTAGGATTAATCATAACTTCTTCAAAACGTGTGGCAAAAAAGCGATATCCGGCATGAAGGTAATACGTACTTTTTATATTTATATTATTTTCAGAAGATAAAGAACCTCCTAGTAGATTAGGTATAGAGAAACCTATGTACATATGCTCTTTATTATAAGATACACCTGCCCCTAAAGTGGGTACAATCGTATTAATATTGTTGGCAAAGTTTGGATCGTTCTGAATTCCTAATTCTAATAGATTTTCATCATAGATCATAACACCTCCTGTTATTCCAAAAGAGAGCGCATGGGGGTTATAATCGAACCATCTATTTCGGTCTGATTTAAAAAATAATTTATAAGAATACGCGCCAAACATACTTGTTGTGGTAGTAACTCCAACTTGATCGCTATAAACTCCTCCTCCTAGTCCTACATTTTTTAAGCCAATTGGAGAATTAACCGTTAGCCCAATATTTTTTGGACTTCCTTCTATTTTATTTAAATGGCCTCTATTGGTTATTGTAATATCAGTATCTGGATAAAAACCTGCATGAGCTGGATTAATAATCACATTATTATAGCTGTAATTTGCAAAAACAGGGGTTTGTTGTCCAAATATAGAATGTAAGCACACTGTTGATAACATTACTGCTATCAATATTATATTTTTAATTTTCATAAATTATCGTTTTAAAACAAGGAAACCTGTTTCTTTTTTCAAATGATGAGTCCCGTCAATTTTAATATGAAAGAAATAGGTACCCTCTGGTAATATATCTGCTCCTAGGTTTCTTTTTCTGTTAGCGATGCCTCTAAAAGCTTTAGAAGTATTATTATAACCGGTAGCTTCAAAAACCAAATCCCCCCATCTGTTATATATCAATACTTTATTATTAGGGTAATTATCAATACCATCTATTTCCCAATATTCATTTATTCCATCACCATCTGGAGAAAACCCATATTTAGTTTCATCTGCTTCTAATGGGGTTACAAACACTGTTATTGTATCTTCTGCAATACAGCCCTCATCATTGGTGAAACGTAATGTATATGTTGTTGTTTCTGTTGGGTTTGCTATCGGATTTGCTATAGTAGTATGACTTAATCCTTCAGAAGGCGACCATTGTAACGTACCTGGGTTTGATGCTGAAATTATGGCATTCAATTGTGTCGCTTGCCTTTCTACGATTTCAAGATTTTCTCCTGCATCTATAGTGCATACTATTGGATCTACACGGTCTATAACAATTTCAAAATCACATGCAGCAGTATTACCATAATCATCTGTAACAGTAATTACTAAAGTCGTATTTGCTATAAATGCAGTGCCAGCCCTAGGGCTTTGGGTAATCTCAAGATCAGAATCACAATTATCTGAAGCAGCTATACGAGTTGTATAATCAGGTAAGGTTGATCCTGTGGCTAAATTTTGATCATCTAGACAGGTTGTAATCACTGGATCTTCAACATCCGGACTCTCATTGATAGTAAATCGGCAGGTATCCGAGTTCCCTGAAGCATCCGAGACTGTCATGATGACTTCCATACCATCGGTAAAAGGACTACCGACTGCAGGGGTCTGGGTAATTCTCGGTGAGGCATCACAATTATCTGTAACGGTCATTAAACCTATATAATCTGGTACTACAGCACCACAGGATAAGGACTGATCTGCGATGCAGCTAAAAGTAGGTGGTGCGGTATCCGGACTCTCATTGATAGTAAATCGGCAGGTATCGGAGTTCCCTGAAGCATCCGAGACTGTCATGATGACTTCCATACCATCGGTAAAAGCACTACCGGCTGCAGGGGTCTGGGTAATTCTAGGTGAGGCATCACAATTGTCTGTAACGGTCATTAAGCCTGTATAATCTGGTACTACAGCACTACAGGATGATGACTGATCTGGGATACAGCTAAAAGTAGGCGGGGAGGTATCCGGACTCTCATTGATAGTAAATCGGCAGGTATCCGAGTTCCCCGAAGCATCTGAGACCGTCATGATGATCTCCATACCATCGGTAAAAGCACTACCGACTGCAGGAGTCTGGGTAATTCTCGGTGAGGCATCACAATTGTCTGTAACGGTCATTAAGCCAGTATAATTTGGTACTACAGTACTACAGGATAAGGACTGATCTGGGATACAGCTAAAAGTAGGCGGGGAGGTATCCGGACTCTCATTGATAGTAAATCGGCAGGTATCCGAGTTCCCCGAAGCATCTGAGACCGTCATGATGATCTCCATACCATCGGTAAAAGCACTACCGACTGCAGGAGTCTGGGTAATTCTAGGGGAAGCATCACAATTGTCTGTAACTGTCATTAAACCAGTATAATCTGGTACTACAGTACCACAGGATAATGACTGATCTGCGATGCAGCTAAAAGTAGGAGGTGCGGTATCTGGACTTTTATTGATAGTAAATCGGCAGGTATCCGAGTTCCCTGAAGCATCCGAGACCGTCATAATGACTTCCATACCATCGGTAAAAGCACTACCGACTGCAGGGTTCTGGGTAATTCTAGGGGAAGCATCACAATTGTCTGTAACGGTCATTAAACCTGTATAATCTGGTACTACAGTACCACAGGATAATGACTGATCTGCGATGCAGCTAAAAGTAGGCGGATCGGTATCTGGGTTGGCTTCAACCAAAAACGAACAAGAATTTCCGTTTCCTGAAGGGTCTTCGACAAACGCGGTGACACGAACATCTCCTGTAAAAACTGTTCCCGCAGCGGGATCCTGCCTGTATGAAACTGTTGCACTACAATTATCGGTAACACTTAGTAATGAAGAATAATCAGGTATTAAATCTCCACAATTTAGATACTGAGTAGCAGGGCAAGTTACTATGGGGGCCTCTACATCTGGTGTTGAGGCTGTTACGTTAAAAACACAAGTATCACTATTTCCAGATTCATCTGTATATGTTACCATAATTTCAATGCCATCATAGAATGTACTACCTTCTGCTGGAGTTTGGCTCCAACGAATCGTTTCACTACAGTTATCTGCCAAATTCATCATTGGATCTAATGCATAATTTGGTATAGTAGCACCACATGGTAATGTTAGGGAAGAGGGACAATTAAAAGTGGGAGCTTCAGTATCTGTACCGGAAGCATTGATCTGTATGCTGCACGAATTACTATTTGTCGCATCATCTGTTGCGGTAAACGTTATCGTCATGCCATCGTAAAACTTTGATCCGGGTCCTGGGTCTTGTGTAACGTCTATAGATGTATCTATATCGTCTGTCACCGTCAATAATGGTATATAGTTAGGAACAGGGTCTCCACAAGCTAACACCTGGTCTGGAGGACAAGTAATTGTTGGAGGCGTGGTATCTGAGCTAGACAACGTTGTAACATCATTGATATGGTAGATTTCACCTTGATTACCAGTAGCATCTTCCAAAAATAAATAGACATCATATGTCGTACCTGCTGTCAATGAAGAAATAACTTCGTCTATATCGGTATTCGCTATATCCATCAAAAAATTGCCACTTGTTACAGTTCCCGTTGCATTACGAATAGCATCATGATCCATGGTGCCTCCAAAATTTCCTGGTAAAATGGCGTAGTGTATGGTTCCTGTTTCTGGTCCATTAACACGTAGGGTAAATCCAGAAACGGTTTCATTAGTTGCTTGTGGGTATCCGGTGTTTAAAGGCATTGCATAATGGTCGCCTCCAAAAATCACATAAGCCTCTCCAGTTCTCCCTGTGCTTAAATAAGGGTTTCCAACAATAAAATCTGAAATACCATCACCATTAATATCACCACCACCGCTTACAGGTCTTCCTATATTAGAGCCTCTAAACCCTTCTATTACAAAACCATTCATTCCATTTAGAGTTGTCTCATCAATGGGATTTGGAAAACCCGTTGTACTTCCAAAAACAACAAAAGCTCTTCTGCTATTCTCATAAACCGATATAAAATCATTAATACCATCTTGGTTGACGTCTCCAATAGAAGCTGAAACCAATGCACCTGGTAAAACAAAACCATAGGTACCATCTTCAATGCTACTTAAAGGAATATGAGCAGGAAAAAGGTCTGTTGGTTCCTTTCCAAAAATAGCAGCCTTTTCCGAAAAAAAATCATCGATCCCATCATTATTAATATCGCCTAAAGTTCCAGTAAAAGCAAGAAAATCGCCCTCAGAGTGATCAACAGTAAAACCTTCAGTAACCGTCATCGTTTCCAGGTCTAATTCTGGTGGGAAAGAACGCCTGCCATAAACCAAATGAGTCCGCTCTAAAGCGGAACCAGAACTACTAGACCAATCACCTATATTAATATCATTAATCCCATCATTATTAACATCGCCTGCTGCTCCTGCTAAAAACGCTGGAATTCCTGAACGCGAATATCTTCGGATACTAAAACCGTTTACACCATTTAACCAAGAACTGTTAATAGTTGCAGGAAAATCTGTAGATTGACCAAATATAACCCATGCTGCGCTTCCTGACCTACTTAATATAAAATCACTAATGTCATCGTCATTTATATCCCCAAGGGCACCTACCTCATTTGTTGTTCTTGCTCCTTGAATGAGAAAGCCATTTATACCATCTGCATAATCCATATTAAACGCTGCATTAAAAGGCGTTGTTTTTCCGTAAATGACCATCGTGGTTCCAGAATAGACTATTGCTAAGTCGTCAATGCCGTCTCCGTTAATATCTCCTAAGCCTTCAACCGACTTCCCCATACGTGTACTCCCAACTAGTCCTTCAACAGCAAAACCATTTGTACCATTAAGCGTATTAATATCAAATGCAGCCGAAAAAGCAGTATTAGTTCCAAAAATAATATATGCCGCTCCAGCTAGATTTAACCCGTCTATGTCTGCGCTACCAACTCCAATTGCAATATCCTCTAAGCCGTCATTGTTAATATCTCCAATAAATTTAGTTTCTGCTCCGAATTGAGATTCTGGATCAATGCCAGGAATAATAAAACCGTTTGTGCCGTTTAGAGTTGTTATATCAAAATTTGCAGGGTAAAGTTGTTGTCCCCAAATACCATTATTATATGTTAAATTTAATATAATAAGAAGTATTCCAAATTTAATCCCCCTAAGATGTTCTTTTATACTATCCATAATTTAAACAATAGTTTATTGAGGGACAAAGCTATTAATGAAGATGTTAAGCTGAATCATTATAAATGGGGATTTTTTATTTGAATACAGTACCCTATTTTCGTGGGTGTTAAAAACGGTTTTTTTTTTCTTAATAGTTTTGTGGTGAGATTCTTTGCTTTTTATATTTCATTAAAAAATAACAAACAAAACAAGTATCAACCCTTTAAAATCAATGAAATTATGATCTGGTGAATCACATTAATTTATTTGGCATTATTGCTATTTAAATAAACATGAAAGAACTTCTGGAAAGATTCAAGCCTATCAATGTTGTATTGAATTTGTTTTTTGAAGATTAATTTCCCTGCTTTAATTTTATGTTCAATAATTCATTTTATATTATATGCGAAGCAACATAAATACAAGAAAGTAAAATAGTGTTATTAGAGATTATTTAACGAATTCTTTTTAGATAGGAAGCAAAGAATGGAAATAGTTTTTAAGTTTTACTCTATCTATTGCTCTGATTTTTAACGATACACGGCATCGATATCTGAGAAATATCAAGAAATATACGAATCGTTAATATTTTAAGTAAGTATCACTTTACCATACAAACAGAGTTTACATGCCCATCCCCATCATATTCTTTAACACTATTGTTAGGGTCTACAATCCATTTTCCATCAACGATAAACTTATAATGGTGTTTTCCCCCAGATAAGGGGATAACGTATTTCCATCCGTATTCCTTTTTATGCATTACAAATTCATGTTCGTTCCAGTCATTGAAGGATCCTGCAAGGATGACATTTTTTGCATGGGTATAACCCCGAAGCTTAAAAGTTGTATATTTTTTTATATCTATAACCGAATTATACTCATGGAATTCATTTTGTACTTTGAATGGATTATTAGGGTCCTCTATCCAGTGTCCGTCAACGATAAAGCGGTATTGATACATTCCAGGTCTAATTTTTAAGGTTAATTCCCAGCCATCATTAACCTTATTCATTTTAAAGCGTGATTCGTCCCATTTATTAAACGATCCTGCCAGAATTACTCTTTTGGCATCCTTATACCCATTTAATTTAAAATAGGCATTACCGTCTTCTTTAGGGTAGGCGGTGTACATTTTTAAATTGTATATATTGCGAAGTTTAACACCATTTTTTATTGCTTTAGAGACATTTGGGTCGTGTTTTGAAGGCTCTGCCCAATAGGCATTATTAACAACAAATTTAAACTCCCAGGAGAATTCATCGGTAAAATCGTCAATATGCTTTTTAAGTTCGTAAACGAATCCACCAACTTTTTTCATGTTCCAGTGCTCTCTGGACCATAGATTAAATTCTCCAGAAACAGCAACGCTTTCAATATTAAAATCATCGAAATCGTGAATTTGGCCAGTATGTTCTAAGGTAAACTTCGAATAATCCCGAACGTCAAAAGTAAATACCACAGAGTCACCTTGTATTTTATAACCTTTGGCCATATCGTTTTGTCCAAACGAATAAAAGCTTATAAATACAAAAACCAAATAGTTTGTATATAATATTAGTTGTTTCACTCTAAACTTAATGGATAATCTATAAAATATAGTTTTTCTTTTTGATAATTAATAATGGTTCTTTTCTGTGCAAAAAACTCGTATCCCAAAATTCCATCCAATTGAGAGCCAAAGGCCTCATTCATTTTTCCAAGATTGGTGAGAATTGTGAGCATGGGACCAAAGTACACAGTTTCACTCAATTTAACACGATGTAATTTCCCTGCCAAAACTCTTATTTTTTTGTTACCAATACCCGATAAAGTCAGTCGTCTTTTTGGGAAATAGTACTTTAAAGCTTTCTTATTGATACTCTTATTAATCTGGTTAAATTCTGCTGCCGTATCGATTCCAAGCCTAACCTTTTGATTATTTACAGTGCCATTTACAATAATAGTATGTCTTTTTAACTTAAAGTTTAGACTGTCCGTAATTTTTTCTAAATATACGTTATTGTTCAGTGGGTTGCCAAAGCGATCAACCTTTGTTAAGGTTATTTGGTTTAAGTACAAGTCTACAAAAACTTCATAGTCTTTTAAGATGTCATAACCAATAATACCTAAAAGCCTAACTTTTTTACTCTTTTCGATATGAGATAAATCAATAACCATGGACTTTTTGTTATGAAGTCTCAAATTTTCAAGGGCAAACTTTTTGATGTTTCGTTTATAGGGATTATCAATAGATTGAAGAATACCAGCAGTCGTTCTATTTATTCTCTGATGCGTATAAAACTTTGAAAAATGGACCTTATTTAAAACCATGACTTCAGAACCAGTGTCAATAATAAAGTTTCCTTTTTTATCTAAAAGTTCGGCTTCAACAACAATTAAATGATCAACGAGTTTAAAAGGAATTCTAGTGGTATAATTATTTATAACTTCTGCTTTCGGAAAGAAAATAGGGGTCGTGGTAGTATTATCTGCGTGAATCAGATTCATACTAAAAGCCAGAATTAATATAAACTTTAATTGTCTTAGCATATTATTAAGACTAAAATAAATAGGAATTGTTACAAAATCTACTGATAAATAGCTATTTAATACAGTTTCATTTAGGGTAAAAAAAGGAGACTTAAGAAAAGGTATTTTAGGCTTTTTATACCAAAAAATAATAAGTTACCTTGCAAAAAATAATGTAAGGTAATTATTATGGCCGATTTTTATAGAATATATGAAGAAAACCCAAACCCGAGAGAGATTGATAGGGTAGTAGCGGTTCTAAAGCGAGGCGGTCTTATTATTTATCCAACAGATACGGTTTATGGTTTAGGTTGCGATATTACTAACATAAAAGCTCTTGAACGGGTTGCCAGAATTAAGGGAGTTAAACTGGAAAAGGCTAACTTTTCATTTATTTGTCATGATTTGAGTAATTTGAGTGATTACGTTAAACAAATTGATACATCTAAGTTTAAGATTTTAAAAAGAGCACTTCCTGGACCTTATACGTTTATTCTTCCCGGATCTAAAACTTTGCCCAATCCTTTTAAAAAAAGAAAAACAGTTGGAATTAGAGTACCAGATAATAATATTGCTTTAGAGATTGTAAAGCAATTAGGGAACCCTATAATTTCAACATCCATTCGTGATGATGATGAAGTTATCGAATATACTACGGATCCTGAACTTATTCTTGAAAAATGGGATAATCTGGTCGATCTTGTTATAGATGGTGGTTACGGAGATAATGAAGCCTCGACGGTAGTCGATTTATCAGAAGATGCCCCCAGTATTATAAGGCAAGGTAAGGGGCATTTGGAGATTTTTTAGATAAAGACCTGCTTCAAGACAGGTGTTTTTGATAGATTAATGACACCCTAGAGATATCTTAAATCCTGGAACCGCAAAGAAAAGTAACCCTTGAAAAAAAGCAGTTTCTTAAACAACTTTTGATTCTGATCCAGAATTTATTGATTCAGGAATTAATTCTCCTATAAAAGAATTTATTAAAATTGAAGAGGTATAAAAAAAGCCCAACCAAAAGGTTGAGCTTTTTTTATAATTTTTGAAGCTTATTAGTTTCCAGCTTCTAAGTTTTTCATTTCTTTTTCGATCATGTCGTAGAACTGATCGATTTTTGGAAGTACCACAACACGTGTGCGTCTGTTTGTTGCTCTGTTTTCTTTAGAGTTATTATCTACTAAAGGCACATAAGAACTACGTCCTGCTGCGATTAACTGTCCTGGGTTAACACCAAGATCTTGTAATACTCTAATAATAGAGGTAGAACGTTTAACACTTAAATCCCAGTTATCTAATAATGGAGCCTTTTTATAAGGTACATTATCTGTATGACCTTCAATCATACATTCGAAATCAGGCTTGCTGTTTACAACCTTGGCAACTTTAGCAAGTACGTCTCTTGCTTTAGAAGTTACATTATAGCTACCACTTTTAAATAATAATTTATCGGCAATAGAAATAAATACAACACCTTTTTCAACATTCACCTCAATGTCCGGGTCATTAATACCTACTTCTCTTTTGAAGCTAGTAACTAATGCTAAAGTAACACTGTCCTTTTTAGTAAGGGCATCCTGTAAACGTGTAATTTTTAAATCTTTTTCTTTGATGCTTTCCAGAGTCTTCTCGATGTTACTTGCACCTTTAGCAGATAATACTTGTAAGTTGTCATTACTTTTTCGTAAATCTGAAATTTGCTCTTCTAAAGCCGTTGCTCTTGCAGAGGCAGAAGCTTTATCTGCGATACAAGTATTTAACTTTAAAGTTGCTGTGTTGAGTAAATCCTGAGTCTCTTTGTGTTTAGCTTCTAAATCTGCGAATTGTTTCTTAGAAACACAAGAACTAAGTAAAAGTGTCGTAGATAAACTAAATAATAAAAGTTTTTTCATAATGTGAATATGTGAAATGCTAATTAAAATTCTTTATAAATTGATTACGCAAAAGTATGCAAAAAACATAAAATGCAAACAATGTTAACAAAACTTTTGCGAACTATTTATAAACTACTGTAATTGTTTTTCCTATTTACGAAATAATCAAATACTATGGATGTTCTTTGAAAATATTTTATTTTATTTCTTGTAGTTCGTCGTTGTTTTAATAGTCTTGGCAGGTTAAGATAGAATGAAAGATGAGCTTTTATTATTGAAAACATATGTTTTGGCTTAAATTCTAACAAAAACTTAATCCCTGCAATACCATCTAAAAAGAGTCTAACTATTATTAAAAATAATACGATGCCTTTAGCATTTTTAGTTAAGGTATATAGGCTGTTTCTAAAGTTTAAATATGTTTTTTTGGGGTTTATACTGCTAAGGGTAGCTCCACCTACATGATAAACCTGGGATGTGCCAATATATTTTATTTGATATCCCGCGTTTTTTGTTCTCCAACACAGATCAATTTCTTCCATATGGGCAAAAAAATGTTCATCGAAACCATGAATGTCATTAAATACATGGCTCCTTATAAAAAAACACGCCCCGGATGCCCAGAATATTTCAAGAGCATCATTATACTGTCCCGTATCTCGTTCCAGTGTATTAAAAATACGTCCTCTACAATAAGGATATCCATATTTGTCAATAAACCCTCCGGCTGCACCTGCGTATTCGAAATAATCTTTTCTTTTATAATCCAGTAACTTAGGCTGGATAATAGCCGTTTTCGGTTCGTTCTTAAATGTTTCAATAATAGGGGTAAGCCAGTTGGCAGAAACTTCTACATCACTGTTTAACAGGCAAAATATGTCAGTTTCTATATGTTTTAACGCATCATTATACCCTTTGGCATAACCACCATTTTCTTTATTTTGAATCGTTCTAATAAACGGATATTTGGTGTTTAAAAAAGAAACCGAATCATCAGTAGAGGCATTATCTACAACATATATAGTCGCTTCTTTTGAATGTTCTATTACAGAAGGTAAAAACGCTTCCAATAGTTTTTTTCCGTTCCAATTTAATATGACAATAGCTATTTCCAAAGGTATATATAAAGATTAGTTTTTAAATTAATTTTTAGACTATATGCGTCCTAATTCTAAGCGGCTATTCAATTTATATAATGAGGAAGTTCTCTTAGAAAATTATAGCGTTGGTTTTCAAAATCCATTTGGCAATAATAATGATTTAATCCGTTAGTAACCATTAAATAGGTGGCGTTTAATTCCAGATTATAACGTGCTATTTGATCGAATGTACTCTGATTAATAGTAACTCTGGGCGCCTTACATTCCACAATAAGATGTATACTCCCATCGGGTTTGAATATCACAATATCATACCGTTTTCTTAGTGAATTCACAATAAGTTCTTTCTCAACATTGATTAAAGACTTTGGATATCCTTTGGTATCTATTAAATATTGAACACAGTTTTGACGTACCCATTCTTCGGGTTGTAAAATCACAAATTTTTTCCGAATGCTATCGAAAATAGAAACTTTATTTTCTTTATTTTTGAATCGAAACGAAAACTTCGGAAAATTGAGTTCTTGCATTAAGGTCAACTGATTTTTTTCAAAGTTAAGCTTCAAAACCAAAAAAACACAATGAACGGGTTTAAATATTTTAATCCTAAACGCCATTGAAGTATCTGTTGTATTTTGGAATTTATAGATTACAATTTGAAAATTTAAGTTAGTTTGGACGAAGTCAAACAGTTAGTTAGCGATATAAAAAATAAAAACCTGAAGCCCATTTACTTTTTAATGGGGGAAGAACCTTATTATATTGATAAGATCTCCGATTTTATAGAAAATTCGGTTCTTGCAGAAGAGGAACGTGGTTTTAATCAAATGATATTATATGGAAGAGATGTTTCGGTAGATGATATTGTTAGTAATGCCAAGCGCTATCCTATGATGGCAGAACATCAGGTGGTTATTGTTAAAGAAGCTCAGGAACTATCGCGTACTATTGAAAAACTGGCTCCTTACGCCGAAAACCCTCAAACTACGACGGTGCTGGTCGTAAACTACAAGTATAAAAAGATAGATAAACGTAAAGCACTCTATAAAACCTTGAAAAAAACTGGTGTTGTATATGAGAGTAAAAAGCTTTATGAAAATCAGGTAGCCGATTGGATTCGTAGGGTACTGTCTCCTAAAAACTATTCCATTTCCCCAAAAGCAGCCCAAATGCTTGTTGAATTTTTGGGAACAGATTTGAGTAAAATAAATAATGAACTGGAAAAACTTCAAATTATTTTACCTGAGGGAACTCAAATTACCCCAGAACATATTGAAGAGAATATTGGTATTAGTAAAGATTTCAATAATTTTGAGTTGCGAAAGGCGATTGGAGAAAAAAATGTTATTAAGGCACATAGAATCGTCAATTATTTTGCAGAAAACCCAAAGGATAATCCTATTGTAGTTACCGTGTCTTTGTTGTTTAGTTTTTTTTCACAATTACTTCATTTTCACGGATTAAAAGACAAGTCACCGCGATCTGTGGCATCTGCGCTAAAGGTAAACCCATATTTTGTAAATGATTATATCACAGCAGCAAAGCATTACCCGATGCGTAAGGTTAGTCACGTTGTTTCAACGCTTAGAACATTCGATGTTAAAAGTAAAGGTGTAGGGGCAAATGCAGTTTCTCAGGGCGATTTATTAAAAGAATTATTGGTGAGAATATTATCTAATTAAAAATGAGCGTAGACATTCACGAAAGCTGGAAACCCTATTTAAAAGATGAGTTTAATAAACCTTATTTTAAGGATTTAATAAGCTTTGTAAGGTTTGAATATAAATCGCAAACCTGTTACCCTCCAGGAAAACAAATTTTTAATGCCTTTAACCATTGTCATTTTGATGATGTAAAAGTGGTTATTATAGGTCAGGATCCATATCATGGAGAGAGACAGGCTAACGGATTATGTTTTTCTGTAAACGATGGAATTACGCATCCGCCTTCATTAATCAATATTTTTAAAGAGATTGAAACAGATTTAGGAATTCAGTACCCACAAAGCGGTAATTTAATGCGTTGGGCAGACCAGGGGGTTTTATTACTCAATGCTACGCTTACTGTAAGAGCACATCAGGCGGGGAGTCATCAAAATAGGGGGTGGGAAACGTTTACTGACGCTGTCATTAAAATTATTAGTGAACACAAAGAAAACATTATTTTTCTCCTCTGGGGAGGGTACGCTAAAAAGAAAGCAGGGTTAGTGAACGCCAATAAGCATAATATATTAAGCTCGGGGCATCCTTCCCCGTTAAGTGCCAATAGAGGTTACTGGTTTGGTAATAAGCATTTTAGCAAAACTAACTCCCTGTTGGAGCAAGCGGCTTTGTCTCCTGTCCAATGGTAATATGAGGCTTCAGTACAACTGGCTTTCTAGCTTTTTTATCAATTTTATCGATTTTATTAGAACTAAATTTTAGCAATAATAAGTTTACGATAACCAGTATTGTGAGAGCGATTGAGATGTTAAGTATCATAATGTAGGGGTTATAATTGTCGGCAAAATACAAATTTTATCGATAAAATACAAGTCGACTTCTTTTACAGTGCGAATTTACTAAATAAAGTACTTCTAAGATATACGTAGATATACGTATTTTTGGATTTTTAGTAATATAATAATCCGGACTTAAGATGTTTATGCATTTCGCAAGATTTTAAGGGCTTTTTTATCAAGTACATGTTTATAAATCATGACGGAAATCGTTTTTTATTTAAAATAAGCTTCACTCATACATATATACCCATAATTTCCAATCTATTCTGCGTTTTACCCCATGAGTTTTTGACTTTATAATAGGTCATGCCATTTGGGTCTTTTAATGGTCCTGTGATATGTATTAAGTGATCATCTGTTGAAGTTAAGTTCATAAATTCTGTTTTTCGATATTTTTGAGTGATTTCTTTTTCTTTAAATCCTTTGGTAAGCGCATGTTTAGGATCGATATCTTCTTTTGGAATAATGGCCAGACCATGCTTAGCGGAAAATGTTTTCTCACTAACATCACAGTCCAATTTAATGGTAAACCCATTTTCTAATGCCCTATTTACTATAGTAACAGGTTCGTCTAAGCTAAAGTCTTTTTAAGCGTATCGATTCATTTGGAATGATTGTGTTTTGTGATACCTTCTTTTACACCTGTATAGCTTATGTTTGGTACACAACCGTATTCTGAAATACTGTTTATAACATCATGAGTCAATCCGCCTTCGCTAAACTGTATTTTGCCCTGTTTCATTATATAGCTCCAGGATTTATTTATATAGGTATGTCTTACGTTATACATTTCAGATAAATTAATGATCTCCCCAGTTAAGACGTTTATTTCACTTTCTAGAAATGACCATGTAGAAAAGCTCCAACATATACCAGTGTTTTCTTGACTAGTAATTTAAGTAGTACCAGGATCAATAATGGTCTTGAATTCATAAGTTTGATAAGATCCAAGAATTGAAAATAAGATAAAAATAGGGGCAAATAATTTATTTTTTATAAGGAAATAAGTGATTTATTGAAATAAAATTTATTTTTGACTAAAATAATGAAAATGAATAAGGAAAATTGGGTAATAGCCAAGGAATACGAGGATATTACATATAAAAAATGTAACGGTGTGGCGCGTATAGCCTTTAACCGGCCGGATATTCGAAATGCGTTTAGACCAAAAACGACTAGCGAGTTGTATGATGCTTTTTATGATGCCAATGAAGATACTAGTATAGGTGTCGTATTGTTGTCGGCAGAAGGACCTTCTTCTAAAGATGGTGTATATTCGTTTTGTAGCGGAGGCGATCAAAAGGCCAGAGGACATCAAGGATATGTAGGTGAAGATGGCTACCATCGTTTAAATATATTAGAAGTTCAGCGTTTAATACGATTCATGCCTAAGGCAGTGATAGCCGTGGTGCCGGGATGGGCCGTTGGAGGTGGACATAGCCTACATGTGGTATGCGATTTAACCCTGGCAAGTAAGGAACATGCGATTTTTAAACAAACAGATGCCGATGTGACCAGCTTTGATGGCGGGTATGGTTCTGCTTACTTAGCAAAGATGGTTGGACAAAAAAAAGCTCGTGAAATATTCTTTTTAGGTAGAAATTATTCGGCACAAGAAGCCTTCGAAATGGGGATGGTAAATGCTGTAGTACCTCATGATGAATTGGAAACAACAGCCTATGAATGGGCTCAGGAAATATTAGCAAAGTCACCAACTTCTATAAAAATGCTCAAATTTGCTATGAATTTGACAGATGATGGCATGGTGGGGCAACAGGTTTTTGCTGGTGAAGCTACACGCTTAGCATACATGACAGACGAAGCTATTGAGGGTAGAAATGCATTTCTTGAGAAACGCAAACCTAATTTTACTAAAAAATGGATTCCCTAAATGAATAAAGTCTCTCTTTGGATTACCACCATGCGCTTACGAACATTGCCTCTATCTGTATCGGGCATTATTTTAGCATCATGTTTGGCAGAATATAATGGATGTTTTGAATGGAAAATAGGTGTTCTTGCAATTTTAACCACTCTAAGTTTACAAATCCTTTCGAACCTTGCCAATGATTATGGTGATGGAGTGAAGGGAACCGATAATGAAGATAGAATTGGTCCTGAGCGAGCAATTCAATCCGGGAAAATAACTCCCGATGATATGTTTAATGCTATAAAGATTAATGTCTTAATTTCTATAGGATTGGCATTTCTGCTTATTTTTACAGCATTTGGAGTGAAGCATTTTTTACTGACTTTGTTATTCTTTATGTTAGGGATTGCTTCGGTAGTAGGAGCCATTAAATATACGGTTGGAAATAATCCATACGGATACAGAGGGCTTGGTGATGTGTTTGTATTGGTGTTTTTTGGTTTGGTAAGCGTTATAGGGTGTTACGTGCTGTATGCAAAGACCATAGATCATGTCGTCTTTCTTCCGGCATTTACCATTGGTTTACTAAGCACAGGGGTGCTCAACCTGAACAATATGAGAGATATTGTATCTGATGAAAAATCCAACAAGATAACCTTAGCGGTAAAGATGGGAAGCAAAAATGCAAAAATTTACCATCAAACATTAATTGGATTGGCCATTGTGTTATCTGCATTATTTGGGATACTATATTATACATCGCCTTATAATTTAATTTTTGTTATAGCATATATTCCTTTGTTTATTCACATAAAAAAAGTCCGCAATAATACAGACCCTAAATTACTGGACCCGGAACTAAAAAAATTGGCTTTAACAACCGTGTTATTAGCATTACTTATGGGAATTGGGCATTTATTATAAACGTTTCAAACTAATTCCATTTACATATGAAAAAAGTACTTTATAGCGTGATATTCCTGGTGATGACCATGAGCTTGGCTCAAAACGCTTCAAGTTTAAAAGTCCAGGAAGTACTGAATTTAGAGATGAAGTAAGGTCTGGTTCTGTAAAAAAGAAAGATTTCAAGGAAATCTTTCTTTTGGAAATACAATAAAGGTTTTTACCGTGCTTTCTCCTTCTAAAAAATAACGCATATTATATTGTCATGAATTTGATATAGATAATAAGTCTTATAAAAAAACAGAATTGTTTAAAGCCAATGTTGAGAAGAATCAAAGTATATTCTCTGGAGGGAATAAACGAGAAACAGGTTTTGCGATGTCTCCAAATGGTCAATATTTTGTTGTTTCTACTGATGATATTAAGAAGAATTCAAACTCGTATACGGCTCATGTCTATGATTCAGAAATATTGCGTTTAATTTATAAAAAGGCATATCAAAAAAGTGTTGAAAAATTTTATGAAGCGAATGATTTGTCTATTGATGATGAAAAAAATGTTTATACACTTGGTAAGTTATTTTTAGACGGTAGATCTCAAAAAAAGGCAGGGAAAGCTAATTATGATTTTTTATTAAATAAAATTTCGAGCTCAAATGTTCAAACAATCAAAATTGATGTCAAAAATGAAGAGACGCATATTAGGTCTTTAAGTATCTCAAATATAAATAATAAAATACACCTATTTGGTTTTTATTCGGAAGAAGGAGTAGGAAAAATAAAAGGGGGATCATTCTTTGATGTAGATACCGAGAATATGCTCATAACGGTAAACAAGTTCTTTGAGCTTCCAGATTTAGTATATAAAGACCTGTGTGTTGAAAATAAAATAGAAAGACAAAAGGAGAAAGAGTTATCCGATTACTATGTGGATTATACAATGAATGATAATCATGGGAATACTTATATATTGGCTGAAGAGTTTTATGTAACAACTCAATTTGTAACGTATGGGATGAACGGTGGTGGTAGTTCGGTTTCTACTCCTCATTATGGTAATTTACTTGTTTTAAAACTTGATAAAGAAGGAAATCTTGAATGGGGAAGAGGGATTTTCAAGCATGCTAACAGGCCATCATATAATGCCTTTGTTAAAAATGATAAACTACATATTGTTTTAAATTCTGGAAAAACTTTCACCGAAATGGATGATGGTAGAGTAAAAGTTTCAAAAGATTTGTTTGAATCTACATCATTATACGATATTGCTTTTAGTGAGAAGGGAGAAGTAAATTACAATAAAAAACAGGATAATAAAAAACATACAATTTACAGACCATATTATGGTATTTATGATGAGAACCGTTTCATTACTATAGGTGAACGAGGTGGGAAAAAGCGATTTTTAATTCTCAATTAAAAACAGTATTTTTCTAACTAAATTTTAAAAGAATGAAGATCACATTTTACGGTCATGCAAGCTTAGGAATTCAGGTTAATGATGTTCACATCCTTGTCGATCCATTTATTTCAGGAAACCCCAAAGCATCCCATATAAATTTAGAAGCACTTAAAGCCGATTATATCTTAATCACCCATGCGCATCAAGATCATATTTTAGATGTTGAGGCCATTGCTAAGCGCACAGGAGCAGTTTTGGTTTCGAATTATGAGATTATATTACATTTCGAAAAGTTGGGTCTTGAAGGACACCCCATGAATCACGGAGGTTCCTGGAGCTTCGATTTTGGAACTGTGAAATATGTGAATGCTATTCATACGTCATCTTTTCCCGATGGAAGTTATGGCGGACAACCGGGAGGTTTTGTGATTGAAGGTGAACATAAAAATATTTATATAGCCGGAGATACCGCTTTAACCTTCGATATGAAACTCATTCCGCTTCAAACGAAGCTGGATTTAGCCATTTTACCCATAGGGAATAATTTCACGATGGGAGTTGATGATGCGATTCTTGCCAGTGATTTTGTTGAATGCGATAAAGTTTTAGGCATTCATTATGATACGTTTGGTTATATTGAAATAGATCATACTGAAGCAAAACAGAAGTTTTTCGAAAAAGGAAAAGACTTAATGCTTCTGGAAATTGGCGATTTTATTGAGTTATAGATGATACAGGCATCTTATAAAAAGTACATCTTAAATTTTAAACAGGCCAGTGGAACATCTCGGGGTATTTTAAGAACTAAGGAAACCTGGTTTCTGATTTTAAAATCGGAGAGCAAAGAAGGAATAGGGGAGTGTGGCGTATTTAGAGGGCTTTCGGTAGATGATAGACCAGATTATGAAACAAAGCTTCAATGGCTTTGTGAGCATATTAATGATGATTTGGACAATCTATTATCTGAGTTGACCGAGTTCCCAAGTATACAATTTGGTTTAGAAATTGCTTTAAAGTCTCTGGAGTCCCATGATCGGTTCGACTTATATCCATCAAAATTTACTGAAAATGAAGATGCTATCCCAATAAATGGGCTTATCTGGATGGGAACCAAAGCGTTTATGAAAGCGCAGATATCAGAAAAGATATCTAATGGCTTTACCTGTATTAAAATGAAAATTGGAGCTCTCGATTTTGATACTGAAATCGATCTTTTAAAATCCATTCGTAAAGAATTTACCTCTAGAGATATTGAATTACGGGTTGATGCCAATGGTGCGTTTTCACCTTCGGAAGCTTTAGAAAAGCTCAAGGTATTGTCAGAGTTCGATTTACACTCCATAGAACAACCTATAAAACAGGGACAAATGGAGGCTATGTCGGAATTATGTCGTGTTACCCCCCTGCCCATAGCATTAGATGAAGAATTAATAGGGGTGTATTCTGTAACAAATAAACGCAACATGTTACAAACTATAAATCCACAATATATTATTTTAAAACCGAGTTTGGTTGGCGGATTTAAAGGGAGTGATGAGTGGATTGAGATTGCAGAAGAAAACCAAATACAATGGTGGATTACCAGTGCACTAGAAAGTAATATCGGGCTTAATGCAATTGCCCAGTATACGTACAATAAGCAAAATAAGATGCCTCAAGGCTTGGGAACCGGTGCCTTGTTTACCAATAATTTTGATTCCCCTTTACAGGTTAAAAAAGGGACATTACAGTATAACAGTAATTTAAAGTGGAACGTAAATTTATAAAATATGTATATAGCTCAGGCTTATAAAGGATTACACGATTTTTGGAGATATATTATTGGAGTGATCATGGCCATTGCAGGTGTCTTTATTTTCTCCGTACCTCATGCTATTGCTATTGGAGTAGAAACAGTAAATGGAAATATTGATGCTTCCAAAATGAATGATGCGAGTTATATTATGTCTTTGTTTGAGCCTAATATAAATCTTGTGTTCGTATTGTTACCCTTTGTGGGGGGCTTGATAGCTCTTTTTCTGGCCATAAAACTTATACATAAACAATCTTTTAAGGATGTAACAACCACTCGAAAAAAAATAGATTGGAGTCGGGTTTGGTTTATTTTTATACTTTGGGGAGTCATCTCAAGTAGTTTTGTGCTGATTCACTATTATTTTATGCCCGAAGACTTTGTGGTCAATTTTAAATTAAGGCCTTTTTTAATACTATGCGTCATAGGAATTGTATTAATTCCAATACAGACCAGCTTTGAAGAATATGTATTCAGGGGGTATTTAATGCAAGGCATTGGAATTGTTGCAAAGAATAAGTGGCTTCCATTAATTTTAACCTCTTTGGTTTTTGGATTACTTCATATTATGAATCCCGAAGTTGAGAAACTGGGGTATGTTATCATGGTTTACTATATAGGAACTGGTTTAATGCTTGGGATAATGACGTTAATGGATGAGGGGATGGAACTGGCTTTGGGATTCCATGCCGCTAATAATTTATTTACGGCACTTTTAGTCACAGCAGATTGGACGGCCTTCCAGACACATTCCATATTCAAGGATATTTCAGATCCTGAAAATATTAGCTTGTTGGAAATATTTGTACCCGTATTTGTCGTATTTCCAATATTACTTTTTATCCTTTCCAGAAAGTATAAATGGAGCAATTGGAAAGATAAACTTTTTGGAGCTGTTATAGAGCCTCTAAAAGAAAATTATAAACTTATTGAGGATATAGGAAATGATACCGAATCATAATAAAGTTCATAACAGGTTTAAATTACATGGGGCTCATTATTCATATGAGGATCTCATGGAAGTGGCTTACAGCTTTGTAAAGGAAGGCGCCGATTATGAAAGACTGTTGGGGGAATTTCTTCTGGATTGGTTGGATAACAATGATTTTATTATCATTAAAACATCGGGCTCAACAGGCAAACCTAAGCCTGTTTCCATTAAAAAACAGGCCATGGTTAACTCTGCCATTGCTACTGGTGATTTTTTTAATTTAAAACCGGGAGATAAAGCACTACATTGTTTACCATCAAGTTTTGTGGCTGGAAAAATGATGTTGGTTAGAGCCATGATTTTAGGATTAGAATTAGATCTGGTAGAACCTACTTTACAACCTCATATCAATGAAAAGGTGTATTACGATTTTTGTGCTATGATTCCTCTACAACTTCAAAATTCATTGAACCGCTGTGATCGTATAAAAACAATAATAGTTGGAGGTGCAGCCGTTTCAAATGCATTAAAAAAGGAAACGAAGGGTTTAAGTTCTAATATTTATGAAACCTATGGCATGACAGAAACAGTAACACATATAGCCATAAAACCAATTAATACCGTATCTCAGGCAAATAAAGAAGGGTGTGCGCAAGAGCGTGCTTGTTTTAAAACATTGCCCAACGTTTCCATATCTCAAGATGAACGTGGGTGTTTAGTTATCCATGCTCCAAAACTTTCAAAGGAAAATATTGTGACGAATGATATTGTTGAATGTTTTTCGGAAAACGAGTTCGAATGGTTGGGGCGATACGATAATGTTATAAATTCTGGAGGCCTCAAATTATTCCCGGAAAAGATAGAGGCCAAACTTCAGGATAAAATCAAAGAACGCTTTTTTATCGCTTCAAGACCCCATCATAACTTGGGGGAGCAACTTATTTTAGTTATTGAAAGTAACTCGGGAGCTATCAATGAATCTATCTTTATAGGCATGGACAAATTAGAAAAACCAAAGAAGATCTATGCTATTGATCGATTTGAGGAAACCCTATCGGGTAAAATTCAACGTAAAAAGACATTAGAGCGGTTAAATTTATTGGGTTAAGTTGTAACTTTGTAATCCTTTTAAATACAAATAAGAAAAAGAAATTTATGGATTTTATTAAGCGCGTTTTATCAACAGTCACTGGAATTATTCTATTTTGTATTATTTGCTTTTTTGGCTTGTTCTTAATAGGGTTACTATTTGGTTCTTCGGCAGAGGAGACGGTATATGTAAAAGACAATTCTGTTTTAGAGTTAACCCTGGATTTTCCCATAAACGACTATGCCGATAGAACAGAGTTCGAAGAATATCCTTTTTTAGATGAAGATAGAAAGAACGGCTTATTCAATATTATTGATGCTATACATTATGCTGCAACCGATAGTAAGATTAAGGGAATTTCTATAGATAGAAACTTTGTTATGGCAGGGATTTCTCAAATTAAAGCCATGAGAGATGCGCTTTTAAAGTTTAAAGAGTCAGGAAAATTTATAGTGGCCTATGCGGATATTTATACGCAAAAAGATTATTACCTAAGTTCTGTAGCCGATACCATCTATTTAAACCCTGCGGGAATGATGGAGTTTAAAGGACTTTATTCAGAGCGCCTATATTTTAAGGATTTTCAGGAAAAATCCGGTATAAAAATGGAGGTGGTAAGATTTGGGAAATACAAAAGTGCAGTTGAGCCATTTTTGGCAAATGAAATGAGCGATGAGAATAGAGAGCAAATTTCTGTGTATTTAAACGGACTTTGGAGAGAAATAAAAGAGGACATTTCTAAGAGTAGAGATATAACGCCAGAACGTCTTAATGTGATCGCAGATAGTTTGTTGGGGAGAAATGCTAAACTGGCTAAAACATCACAACTCGTAGATAAAATTGCTTATTATGACGAATATGTTTCAGACATGAAAAAGGCCACGGGTATTGCTGAAAATAAAGATTTGTCATCTATTTTAGTCGAGGATTATGCGATCTATACGGCTGATAAATTAAAGACCAATAAAAGCAAGAACAAGATTGCCGTTATATATGCCGAAGGTGATATTATTTATGGCGAGGGAGATAAAGAGACCATTGGGCAAGGCGTAATGGGGGCTTCTTTTGAGGAAGCTCGGGAAGATGATAAGATCAAAGCTATCGTACTGCGAATAAATTCCCCAGGAGGAAGTGCCCTGGCTAGCGAGTTAATTTGGAGAGAAATAGAACTCACCAAAGATGTCAAACCGGTGATTGTATCTATGGGAGATGTGGCGGCTTCAGGAGGGTATTATATCGCTTGTAACGCCGATAAAATAATTGCAGAACCAACCACCATTACAGGGAGTATAGGCGTTTTTGGAATGTTGCCCAATGGCAAGGGACTTGTGGATCATATGGGGATTAATGCAGAACAAGTTGCAACGAATAAAAATACAGTAAGTTATAGTTTCTTTGAACCTTTAAATGAAGAACAACGTGCCTTTATAAAAGAAGGTATTGTAGATATTTACGAGCTGTTTACCAGCCGCGTGGCAGAAGGACGCAATATGAAACAAGATGATGTTAAGGCGATTGCACAAGGACGCGTTTGGACTGGAGTAGATGCTTTAAATAATGGTTTGGTAGATGAACTAGGAGGTCTAGATTTAGCACTTCAACGCGCACAAGAAGCAGCAAATATTGAAGATTACAAAATAGAAGAACTTCCAGTTTATAAAAAAGATTTAGATGAAATGCTAGAAGATTTAGGCTTGGTTAAAGCCAAAGAAGCCATCTTAAAAGACGAATTGGGAGAAGAGAGCTATAACATCTTAAAAGAAATAAAAACAATACGGAAAAGAAAGGGCATTCAGTTATTGTTCCCTTATAGTTTGGAGATTAAATAAGGTGTAAAAAATACATACTAATAAAGGATAAGCATTTGTTTATCCTTTTTTTATATTCACTCATTCAAAAGGAGACTTCACTCATTTGTGTTTTTATAACAAGCAGGTTGAACCTAGTTTTACATTAAACTTTAAACCCATAAATTATGAAAACACTTATAAAAATCACCTTCGTATTATTAATCGCTATGTCTGTTAAGGCACAAGAGCGCTTAATCTCAGGGAAAGTTACTTCTTCAAGTGATGCTTTACCATTACCAGGAGCATCTGTTAGTATTAAAGGCACAGGAATTGGTGTTTCGACCAATTTCGATGGACTGTATCAAATAAAAGTGAAGTCAACCGATGTCCTTGTTTTTAGCTACGTGGGTTTTATAACTCTGGAAAAAAAAGTAGAAAACCTGAACACTATTTCTGTAATACTTGAGGAAGATACAGCTCAATTAGAAGAAGTCATTATTATGGGATATGGGACACGAAAAAGAAGTATGGTGACAGGAAGTGTTTCATCCGTTAGAGCTCCTACAGCGTCACAAATAAAAAGAAGAAAGACAAAGGCTTATCAAAATAAATTGGCAAAGCAAATTGAATCAAATTCGGTACAGCAGAATTTGCAGGGACAGGTTGAAGGATTGCTGGTATCTCAAGACACATCGGTTCCCAAAACCAATACAAAAATTAGAATTAGGGGTATGGCCGCAATCCCTAAACATAAAGAACCATTGGTTATTGTTGATGGTGAAGTTGCTCCTTATAAAGACATAGAACACATGAACCCAAAGGATATTAAGGGGATCGATATATTAAAGGAAGCAACATCGGCCACCATTTATGGAAGTCGAGGTGAAAACGGTGTTATTTTAATCAATACAAAAAAGACTAAAACCGATACCAATAAAGAACTGCTCTATATTGTTGATGGTGCCCCTATAAAAAGGGAGAACAACCACATTATAGAAAATCTGAAGGCGTCTGATATTGACAGCAAAACGGTATATAACAAATCTGATGCTAAGGAAAAGTTCGGAAAAATTGCAAAAAATGGTTGTATCGTACTTACAACGCATCAGGGAAACTTTAGAGTACAAAATAATGAAAGCTATACGGTTATAAATGAGAATAGTTTTGAAAGAACTTCTCTTGCTCCTTTATCTACCTTTTCTATTGACGTAGATAAAGCGTCCTATAGCAACGTTAGAAGAATGATAAACCATGGTCAGACTATAGAACCAGATGCTGTTAAAATTGAAGAAATGGTTAACTATTTTAACTATGAATATCCGCAACCTACAGGAGATCATCCGTTTTCCATAAATACGGAAGTATCCAGGACCCCATGGCATCATGACACCAAAATCGTTAGAATTGGTTTACAGGGAAAGGAATACAAATATAATGAGTTGCCAGCCTCGAATCTAACATTTTTAATAGATGTTTCAGGGTCTATGGGATCTCACAATAAACTCCCTCTTTTAAAATCGGCATTTAAACTTTTGGTTAATCAATTACGAGAACAAGATAAAGTTTCTATCGTAGTATATGCCGGGGCAGCGGGAGTCGTTTTGGAACCGACTTCCGGAAAGCATAAAGAAAAGATATTAAATGCGCTTGATAACTTAAATTCAGGAGGGTCCACAGCTGGAGGAGCAGGTATAAAATTAGCCTACAAATTGGCAGAGAAGCATTTCAAAAAGAAAGGAAACAATAGGGTGATTTTGGCTACAGATGGCGATTTTAATGTTGGGGCATCAAGTAATAAGGCCATGGAAACCTTAATTGAGGAAAAGCGTAAGTCTGGCGTGTTTTTATCGGTTTTAGGGTTTGGTTATGGAAACTATAAAGATTCAAAATTAGAAACTTTAGCAGACAAAGGAAATGGGAACCACGCTTATATTGATAACATGCAGGAAGCCCAAAAGGTTTTTGGAAAAGAGTTTGGAGGTACGTTGTTTACTATCGCAAAAGATGTAAAAATTCAAATAGAGTTTAACCCGAATAAGGTACAAGCATATAGATTGATTGGTTATGAGAATAGAATGCTTAAAGCAGAAGATTTTGTAGACGATACAAAAGATGCGGGTGAATTGGGAAGTGGACATACGGTAACGGCACTATATGAAGTGATTCCAAATGGAGTTAAAAGTGATTATCTTAAGGATATTGCTGATTTAAAGTATACCAGAACAGATAAGGTTGAGACATATTCTGATGAGTTATTCACTGTGAAATTCAGATATAAAAAACCAGACGGAGATAAAAGTATAGAAATGATTCATGTTCAGAAAGATGTCATGTCTGAGGCCTCTGTAGATTTAAAATTTGCATCCGCAGTGGCGTTATTCGGTATGCAATTGAGACAGTCTCAATATGATAATAATTCTAAACCAGAGGATGTTATTGCGCTAGCGAATACGGGCAGAGGAGAAGATAAGGAAGGATATAGAGCAGAATTTATACGACTGGTGTCTTCTTATGAAAGTTTAAGATAAAATGAGTTACGATGGATAATCAAAAAAGCCATTGACCCTTATTTTCGGATCACTCACCATGTAAATCAATACTTACACCATTTATATTTTGAAAATTAAAGACTACAATATAATTTAATTGGAAATTTAACCCCCTATTTAATTATGAAAAAAAGAATAACCTTAGTTATGGCTTTGTTAAGTATTGGTGTCTTAACGGCTAATGAGTCTAGTCCGGTATCTAGTAACTCAACAAATTCAAATTCAAAAATAACCGTTAGCTTAAACACCGGTGCTATTAGTATTACTATCGTAGATAATGTGTTAATGATTAACGAAGATATCCCTGGTAGTGCGCAGAGCTTTATTATTTATAATACCTATGGAGTGCAGGTAAAATCGGGTTCTGGATTATCTGTAGATATACATGGTCTAGAATCTGGAAGTTACCTTCTGCAAGTACATACAAATGATGGAATTGTTTCCTTTGGCTTTACAAAACCGCAGATATGCTGTGACATACCAGAGCCGCCGTCCGATCCAGTCGAGTAACCTCCTATTATAGTGTAAAAAAATATCGAGAGCTAAACACTCTCGATATTTTTTTGCTTGAAATCGAATCTTAAAAGACAAATGCATGATGTTTATAATTAACGCTATGATATATTGTCTGATTATTAGGTGTTTGCATTGTTTTTTAGTGCTTGAATTAGGAATACTGGTATCTGTAAAAGTTATTAGGCTAGCGAATACGGGTAGAGGAGAAGATAAGATAAGGAGGGATACAATACAGAGCAGAATGTATACAACTGGCGTCTTCTTATGAAAATTTAAGATAAAATGAGTTACGATGGGTAATCAATAAAAGCCATTGACCCTTATTTTCGGACCACTCACCATGTATATGAATACTTACACCATTTATATTTTGAAAACTAAAGATTACAATATAATTTAATTAGAAATTTAACCCCCTATTTAATTATGAAAAAAAGAACAACCTTAGTTATGGCCTTGTTAAGTATTGGTATCTTAACAGCTAACGAATCTGTTGAAGACAGAACGACTACACCTACAAAATCGATTTTACAAACAGCTACTAATTCTAACAATAGTGCTGTTAGTGCTGTCATTGTAGATGATGTATTGATTATTACAGAAGAAACTCCAGGAACTGTAATGAGTTTTACTGTCTATAAAGAAGGGAATCAGGTGTTAAAGGCCTCTGGAACATCTGCTGATGTAAGTGATCTACCCGTTGGATTGTACCGTGTAAACGTATATACAACTAGTGGAGTTGTTTCATTAATAGTTTTAAAGGATGGGATATGCTGTGATGTCCCAAAGCCACCACTCGATTAGGTTGAGTAGTCTTATATGCTAATGTGAAATGAACTATTGCGTAAACTGCGTAAAGGTTAAAAATCGAGAGCTTACCGCTCTCGATTTTTTTTGTTCCAAATTGGAGTTCCAAAGACAGATGACGTCGTTTTTATAATGAACACTATAATACCTTTGTTGATTATTAGGTTTTTAGATTGTTTTTAGGTGCTATTGTATTAAATACCTTATGTTTATTTGTTAAAATCTTACAAAATTTAATTTACCCATTATTTCGATTCATTTACCATATAAATTCATGACTACACCATATTTTCTTTAGAAAGTAAATGCAGTGATATACTTTCATTGAAAATTTAAACCCAAATTATCATGAAAAAAAAATTAACCTTTATTACAGCTTTGTTAAGTTTTATTAGTTTAACAGCACAAGATTTTATTGTAGACAATATTGGCTACAATATTGTTGATTCACAAACAGTTAAAATAGCACCAATAGGAACAAGAGAATGTCCAAAAGGTCATGTTACCATACCTGATATTGTTAGTTATAATGCTATCGATTATAGAGTTACAGAAATAGGTGTTGATGCGTTCGCAGGATGTAGTTCTTTAACCTCAATTAGCATTCCAAACTCTGTTACTCATATTAATGACCTCGCTTTTGCGCGATGCTCTGGATTAACGAATATAAGTATTCCAAATTCAGTAACTCGTATAGGTGGATCTGCGTTCTGGAAATGTCATAATTTAAAGACTATTGACATTCCCGATACCGTGACCGATATTGGAAATTTTGCATTTCTTGAGTGTTTCGAATTAGAGGAAATAGACCTTCCTAATTCTTTAGAATTTATTGCAAGTGGAATTTTTTTCGATTGTAAAAAATTAAAATCTATAGATATTCCAAATTCGGTAACAGCAATTTGGGAAGTTGCATTCGAAAATTGTAAGAGCCTGGAAACTGTCAATATACCAAGTTCTGTTACTTCAATTGGGCAAGGAGCCTTTAGTCAATGCATAGGACTAGAAACAATATCTATTGATATTAAGACACCACTTGCTATAAATGAAGACGTTTTTGAAAAGGTGTATCTTTCTGCGGTTACATTAAAGGTTCCCGAGAATAGTGTCAACGCTTATAATACAGCTCCAGTATGGAAGCGTTTTATGATTAATGGTGGAGTTCGTTCTAATAATGTTGTTACGACAAAACTGTTACAAAATGAATTAAATGTAATAGAAAACACAGCGGGAACTATTAAAGGTTTTAGCGTTTTTAACTTACAGGGAGAACTGTTAAAAACCAGTATTGATAAATCCGTTGACATGTCTGATTTGGATGCGAACATTTACGTAGTAAAGATAAATACAGATGCAGGCGTGATTACCAAAAAAATTGTAAAACAATAAGAATTATACAATTTTTATTAAAATACGGTTTGAAAAGTATTTGTTTTGAGCTGTTATTGTATAGTGCCCGCCTTTCAGGCGGGCACTTAACGAAAAATTTTATCCAGTTATAAGTTGGTATTTTACATTGTAGGAGATTTTTCATTTTCTCAAGGATGATACTATTTAAAAATCCTCAATTTATTTCTGCATCTTAAAATAATAATCCAGAGAGTTTTTCCCCGAACCATAGAATAAGAAAAAACCACAAACTAATAAGATTACTATAGCTAGTATTAAGTTATTGGTATTCATCTCACCGGCAAAGTTTATAGCAATAGCACCAATTAAAATAGGCAGTTGAGCAATAACTACCCACCTTGTTAAGAGCCCGAAAGCAATTAAGATACCACCTATAAAATGCGCAGGAGCCACATAATGAATGACCATCATACCTCCGGCCAAGTTCTGAATGGGTTTAAATAATTCCATTAACATGGCACTATCGGACATAAAACTAATGCCTTTAATAAATAAAAAGACACCAAGAGCGATACGGAGCAAATCAAGTGGTAAATACGTATGTGCATTGGCCCACTTATTAAGTGTTTTTATTGTTCCCATGATTAAAAAAATTGATTATTATATCAATTAAGATACAGAATTTTTATGAGAAAATAAAGTGTGTAATTATGGCAATACTTTAAAAATCAAAGTTATACCTGTAATTGTAGTTGCGTTTTGTTCGAAATAAACCATAAAGTTTGACCGTTGCTTTCGTGTAAGTCTTGAATGTGTTCCAATACACACTAAGTACTAAAGCCATTTTACTCTCTTGTAATTCTAGAGTGGATTATTAAGAATTCATACTAAAACCGTTTTTTAAAGACAACATCCTCTTCAAAATTGTAAACACGCCAGGTACCATGTTGTTCATCTTTGGTGTACTTTCCGGTAATTTTTAGTTTACCGTTTCTATAATATTCTTTATAATCTCCGTGCTTTAAGCCATCCTTTAATTCAACAGAGTACCTAACTTTTCCGTTGCGATACTTTTTTATAAACTCTTTAGCCGTTAAATCGGAAGGAAAAATTTCAGGAATATTAAAAATGGTTTTTTCATTAAGATTGTCCTCATTAATTTCGATAGTTTGAGGTCTAATTTGAGCTTGAACGGGAATACTATTATCTGTAAACGTATATTTTGCCTTCACAGTCTCCGGATCTTCATAATCAATAACAATTTTACTTTCAAAAAGATTATCCATAGCAGTTAGCTGAATACCAATTTGAGGGAAACAAACAAAATAATCTTTGTTGGTCTTTAATTGTTTCTTTGTATTAAAATCAACAAAGTTATATGCGCTATTGTAAAGATTAGGCGTATTTATATATGTGAAAATGCTACATTGATTATTGAAAGAATCGTTAAAATCCTTAAACGGTTCGAACGTATCCAGGGTTTCATCATTAGTGTAGCTATTTATAATACTTTTTAAGGTATTGGGGTGATTGCTAAACACCACGTAATCATCTATTATGGTGAAATAAGGTTTGTCAATGTCCTTAAATAAATTCCCAATAAGAATTTTAAAAAAGCCCTTAATGGACATGAAATTAATAGGATACCCCTTGTAATTTACTTCTTTAAACTTCACTGGACTTCGTTTTCTAATTTGTGTTAGTATAAAATCCAGATTCTCTTTGGCATCATCACGATCACTTGTTTTTAAAACCACAGCGACATCTTTTTTCGATTGCGATACCGAAGAATGCATTTGAAGTAAGGCTATTTCATCGTCAATCCAACTAAAAAAGTGTTGTTTTAAATCGATCTTTAAAAAGTTCTCTACTTGTTCAATGCCATCTAAATAGCTCTTAAACTGATCGGGGCTTTCCTTTAAAATAGATTCAAAGTTCGTATAGAATTCGTTAAAGCTATCAAATGAAAAACTAAAATATACAGCCGTTTGTTTTGGAGCTACCTCACTAATACTCCGACTGCTTTTTCCAGATCGTTTTAAGGCTTTTAAATATGCACTAGCTTTATCGTTATAATTCGTAACGCCATTGGCAACGATGGTATTTTCATCTAAGTCAAAACTAAACCCACTAAACTCCAAGCTATTGCTTAAACTTTTACCAAGATATCCGGAATCTGTAGAAAATACTTTGATGAAATCGTCCAGGTATTCATATTGGAAATACAATCGGAACATGTCATTATCGGCCACTTCCTTGCTTACCTCCATATAATTAAAGTCTCGCCCAATTACCGGTTCCAGATATTGATCTATGGAAGCTTCAACAAGCGAGTGTTTGTAGGACACGATCATTTGATTCTTGATAAAGCTCAAGTGAAGTGTTTCTCGCGTTGTCTTATCGTATACCTCAGTAATTTGGTGCTCATGATATTTGCGTTTACTTACCTTGTAATTATCATTAACAATACTGTTTAAATGGTCTTTGAGAATATTGAGTTTTGCTATTTTTTGTAAATCAATAACATATAAAAAATCGTATTTTCTAGGCGCATAGATGTGTGCAGATATGAGTATTTCTCTGTTTCCAATTCTATTAAAAGTACTTTCCTCTTGTTTGAAAATGGTGTCCAGGGTGTTTAGACTTTCAGAAAGTTTATTAAAATAGGCATTGGTGTTTAAATGTTTCCACACATCACTTTTACTTATAGTGTTCCAGTTGTCAATGGGCTTCTGACTTTCAATAATATAAACCGCATCGTTAGGAACTAAATATATGGATTTAATATGGTCATTATCATCAAAATAAAAGGTATAAAATAGATATAGCATAGCGCTAAACACAAACAAGATAATTAAGCGTAGAATATTCTTCTTTTTCATGGTGTTAATAAATTTGGGGTTGACAATATGCTGTTAAACTTGTAATACTCCTAAGTTAAACTGTTTTTCAATAGGAGCGTGATTGGCTGCTTCAATACCCATGCTAATCCATGTTCTGGTATCTAGAGGATCGATAATGGCATCGGTCCATATACGAGCCGCAGCATAGTATGGGGATACCTGATTATCGTATCTATCTTTTATGTTGTTAAAAAGTTCCGTTTCTTTTTCCGGTGTAATTTTTTCTCCGCTTTTTTCTAAAGAAGCCTTTTCAATTTGCAGTAATACTTTTGCTGCCGAATTACCACTCATAACTGCCAGCTCTGCACTTGGCCATGCCACAATTAGTCTGGGGTCATAAGCTTTACCACACATGGCGTAATTGCCTGCTCCATAGCTGTTTCCAATAATGATGGTAAATTTCGGAACAACCGAATTACTAACTGCATTTACCATTTTAGCACCATCTTTTATAATACCGCTATGCTCACTTTTGCTGCCAACCATAAAACCAGTGACATCCTGTAAGAACACCAATGGAATTTTTTTCTGGTTGCAATTTGCAATGAAACGCGTGGCTTTATCCGCACTGTCATTATATATAACACCGCCAAACTGCATTTCACCCTTTTTGGTTTTTACCAGTTTTCGCTGATTGGCCACAATGCCAACCGCCCAACCATCTATCCTGGCATAACAGGTAATAATGGTTTGTCCGTAACCAGCCTTGTATTCATCGAATTCAGAATCGTCCACCAATCGTTTTATAATATCGAACATATCATATTGATCTGCTCTGGATTTAGGTAAGATACCATAAATGTCTTTCTGATTTTCTTTTGGTTTTTTAGCATCAGTTCTGTTAAAACCAGCTTTATCATGATCGCCAATCTTATCAATAATATTTTTAATCGTATCTAAGGCATCTTTATCATGCTTAGCCTTATAATCGGTAACCCCAGAGATTTCGCAGTGTGTTGTAGCTCCTCCTAAGGTTTCATTGTCTATACTTTCACCAATGGCAGCCTTAACCAGGTAGCTGCCGGCAAGAAAGATACTTCCGGTTTTGTCAACAATAAGAGCTTCATCACTCATAATAGGCAGGTAAGCGCCTCCTGCAACACAGCTTCCCATAACGGCAGCAATTTGGGTAATTCCCATACTACTCATTACAGCATTGTTTCTAAAAATACGTCCAAAATGTTCCTTATCTGGAAAAATTTCATCCTGCATGGGTAAATAAACCCCCGCAGAATCCACCAGGTAAATAATGGGTAGTTTATTCTCAATAGCTATTTCCTGTGCGCGTAAGTTTTTTTTTCCGGTTATTGGAAACCACGCACCAGCCTTTACAGTGGCATCGTTTGCCACGACGATACATTGTTTTCCTTTAATACGTCCAATTTTCACAACAACACCGCCAGAAGGGCATCCACCATGTTCAGCGTACATACCTTCACCGGCAAAAGCTGCAATTTCAATAGATTTAGATTTACGGTCCAACAGGTAATCAATACGTTCCCTAGCCGTCATTTTTCCCTTAGAATGATGCTTCTCTATTCTGGAATTACCACCACCAAGTTTAACCTTAGCAAGACGTTTATTTAATTCTGAAAGTAAAAGTTTATTATGATCTTCGTTCTTATTGAAGTTAATATCCATATTTTGGTTTAGTTTGTCGCTAAAGTACAAAAGTTGGAATTTCTGTAAAAACTCGAATTCGAATAATTAAGTTATGTTAACAAAATGATAAAATATATTACATGGAAATAGTTTCCTTGGAAAATAAAATATATTGCGCTATATTTGCTGTATATAAAAAACAAAACATGAAAAATATTATTGCCTTTGCAGGAACAAATAGTAAAAAATCTATAAATAAAGACTTGGTCGCTTATACCTCGAGTTTGCTAGAGGATGTTAATACAAATCTATTGGATTTGAATGATTTCGAATTGCCCATCTACGGTATAGATTATGAGGTAGAGCATGGTATACCAGATAATGCGCATAAGTTCTTAGAAGCTATTAAGTCATCAGACGGCATTATTTTATCACTTGCAGAACATAACGGTGCATATGCAACGGTATTTAAAAATTTGTTTGATTGGATGTCAAGAATTGACGGAAAACTATGGAGTGAAAAACCCATGCTACTCATGGCAACATCTCCTGGAGGAAGAGGAGGAGCAACGGTTTTAGAGATTGCAAAAGGACGTTTTGCTTATATGGGAGGTCATGTTGTTGAAGATTTTGCTTTTCCTTCATTTAACGATAATTTTTCTGAAGGAAAGATTACTAACGAAGCACTGGACTCTAATTTAAAAAGTAAGGTAGCATCGTTTCAAAAACAGTTGTAGTGGAAGGCTGTGGAAAGTTTAGAGCATAGTTAATGGTAAAATAAGATTTGAAAATTCCCTGCATATTGATTATTTGCTGCGGTACACGGGGATTTGAGATACAGGGCTTAAATGTTAAGCACTGAATACTGAACATTGGATAAAAAAATAAAATATATGGGAGATTTCTCTAAAGATATCAATTCAAAATTTCCAAATAACAGAATTAAAGCTTTGCTGAATATTATTTATACGGCGAGTTGGATAAACAGTTATCAGAATGATTTCTTCAAACCATATGGAATCTCCCCTCAACAATATAATATTTTAAGAATATTAAATGGAGCCAAGGAACCTTTAAAAGTACAGACTATTAAAGATAGGATGTTAGAACGGTCTCCTAATGCCACAAGATTAATGGATAAATTGTGTGCCAAGGACTGCATTAAGCGTTTGACTTCAGAACATGATAGACGTGTTGTGAAAATTGTGATTACAGATGAAGGTAGAAAGCTTCTAAAGGCTATACCTAATACGATTAACAAGGATTTATTGAAGAATTTAACCGAAGAAGAAGCAGAGCAATTAAGTAATCTGCTAGATAAAATGCGATAGTCGTATTTTTTTGAATACATATTTTCCATGGAAAGTAAATTTTAAATTTCGATAGAAATAAAATCACTTAAAACTTTAGAATAATGAAATCAAATACTATAAAACATGTTGGGCGTAGTGATTATGTGAATATGGGACCTATAAGGTTGAGACAACCCCTGCCAGGGGCAAACATCGATATGGTAGACCCATTTATTCTATTACACCATTATGGACCTTATGAAATTTCGGAAGGCAATAACCCTTTCGATTTGGGACCACATCCACATAGAGGGTTCGAACCAATAACCTTTTTAATCCAGGGCGAACAACTACACAGAGATTCTTTAGGAAACGAAAGTGTTGTGAAATCTGGGGATGTACAATGGACTACAGCAGGAAGAGGTATTATACATGCCGAGGCACCTACTAAGTCATTTGTTAGAGAAGGGGGAGTGCTGGAAGGTATTCAATTGTGGCTAAATTTACCCGCAGAAAAGAAAATGATTCCAGCCAATTATCAGCACGAAAGCAACGGTGATTTTAAAGTAGTAACATCCAAGGATAGAAAGGTTAATGTACAGGTTATTGCAGGAGCGTTGGAAGGGGCTTATGGAAGAATAAAAACGCAAACCCCTGTAAACGCTTTTATGATAGACATACAAAACGAAGGTGAACATACTATAGAAATTCCTAAGACGCATCAATCCATGATTTATCTATTAGATGGAGATGTTACGATTAACAACACCCATAGGTTAGCCTTGGATGACGATCAAATCATTCATTTTAATCAGGATGGAGCAGGGTTTTCAATTAAAGGGCATGCATCAAGTAAATTACTATGTCTTTCAGGAGAACCATTTAATGAAAAGGTGGCAACTTACGGTCCATATGTTATGAATACTCAAACAGAAATTATGGAAGCCATGCGTGACTACCAAATGGGTAAGATGGGGTTTCTTCCAGCAAACTAACAAAAATCACGATTCTGTCTCATTATAAACTTAAAACAAGAAAGCGAGGACACTATGAAAAGCGTAATTCACAAAGGAGACACCAGAGGCTATGCAGATCACGGTTGGTTAAAATCTCACCATACCTTTAGTTTTGCTGGCTATCAAGATGCTAAACGCATGAATTTTGGCGCACTTCGCGTACTTAATGATGATGTTGTACAACCAAAAATGGGTTTTGGTACGCATCCGCATCAAAACATGGAAATTATTTCCATTCCATTAAAAGGAGCGCTGTCACATAAAGATAGTATGGGAAACAAACGTGCGATTGAAGTTGATGAAATACAGGTTATGAGTGCGGGAACCGGCATAACACATTCTGAGTTTAATGATAGTCAAACCGAGGAAACCAATTTTTTACAGCTTTGGATTATCCCTGAAGACATTGGTGTTACCCCGAACTATGAGCAAAGAAAGTTTGAGGCCTCAGAACGAAAAAATAGTCTTCAAACGGTAGTAGCTCCAAAAGATAAACTAGAAGGTGATGCACTTCCTATAAGTCAGCAAGCCTACATATATAGAACCGATCTGGATGTTGGTGAATCTAAAATCTTATCTGTAAAACATGAAAACAATGGTCTATATCTTTTTGTTGTAGAAGGAGCTATTACATTGGGAGATATAACTTTGGGCAACAGAGATGCTATTGGTATTTGGGATACAGATCGTATAGAAATATCATCAAATGGAGATTCAAAAGTGATTATCATTGAAGTTCCTATGACCTTCTAATATTTGAATCATGAATAATTAAAGGTTTAAAAGCTTAAATCACTTCATAACAGACGTTGACAGCTTTTAAACCTTTTTTCTTGTATTGTAAGTAATATCAGTTCATTACGACCATAGTACTTAAAATGACTTGCTATGAAACTGTATATTCATCCAATCCTTTTTACATTATTCCTTATCATGGGGTGTAGTAGTAGTACACCGATAGAAAGTCAGGTGGACGACAATACGGTTGAACCTCCAACCAATGGAGATACAAACACCTGGTTGCTACCAATTTCTCAAGTAAGAGATGGAGGTCCCGGCAGAGACGGTATCCCATCGATTAATGATCCTGAATTTATAGATGTTAGCGAAGCGCCAGGGATTTTAAGAGACGAAGTGCGAGTTGTTGGGATTAAAATTGGAAGTACAGTAAGGGCTTATCCACACTATATATTAGATTGGCATGAAGTTGTAAATGATGATATTAAAAGCACTTCGGTAGCTATTACCTACTGCCCGTTAACCGGATCGGCCATTGCATGGAATAGACGAATAAATGGAAGAAAAACATCGTTTGGAGTATCGGGTTTGCTTTATAATAATAATGTAATCCCTTTTGATAGGACAACCAATAGTAATTGGTCACAATTAGGTTTACAATGTGTAAACGGGACCTTAATTGGCGAAACACCAGAAGTTATGACGCTTGTTGAGACCAATTGGTTTATTTGGAAAGCGATGTTCCCCGAAACCACTATTTTAAGCACGAACACGGGGTTCGACAGGACCTATGGAGTCTATCCCTACGGCGATTATATCACCAATAATAATGCATTGATATTTCCTTTAACAAAAGACGACAGACGATTACCAAGAAAGGAACGCGTGCATGCCATTGTAGACGAAAATCAGTCTAAAGTGTACCGATTTAACACTTTTGGAGGCGGAAAAGCCATTAAGGACACTTTTAATGGTAAAAATATTTTGTTGGTTGGAGGTAACGAGACGATTGTTTCTTTTGAGTTGAATTCTGAAAATACATTGAGCTTCAAATATATTTTTAATACTAGTGAAGCTTATTTTGAGGATAGCGCAGGTACCGTATATAATGTCTTTGGACAGGCTATTTCCGGGCCAGGAAAAGGAAAACGTCTTAAGGCAACCAACTCTTTTATAGCGTATTGGTTCTCCATAGGGGCATTTTATCCCAATCCCGAAATTTTTGAGTAATTATATGCTACGTCTCGATACTCAAATGATTAGGTATTGTAGGGTTTATAATGATTGGAAGTAAGTTGCTAATACCAATACCGTTTTTTTAATTTATACGTTTTACTTTAATAGTTTCTTCAACGTCTTCCACTTTCATCATGTAGCCATCTGTCGTTTTATAAATCTCAACTTCAGGCATATAGTCATAGGTATACATATAATCGTATTCTGCTTGTTTCCACATCTGCCCATTTCTAAGTTTAAATACTGTGTCACCTTCCCAGCCTCTAAACTCTCCGTCAATTTGAGATGTTATTAGAGGTTCAACGAACTTAGAATTATTACCGAATGTGTCATATAGACTATTACGGGCTTTATAAATTGGTACATTCTCTAATTTGTCGTCGTTGTCAAGATGAAGGTTAATTATTGGCAAAAGAATACATACTATTTCTTTGGGTGATAAAAAAAGGGCTTCGTTGTAAATCAGATAGTCCGGAAAACTGGTCTTTATTTTAATTTTTATATCTGCAAAACCCACATCCTTAGTAAGTTTTATTCTAAGATCTGCAAAACCCTCACTAATATTTACTTTAAAATCTTTGAATTTGCTATTGGAAATAATAACATCTGCAGAACGCCTTGAAGGCGTAAAGCCAACTGTGAAATCTGGAAAAGACACATTTTCACCTATTTCAACGCTTAAATCCTCAAAGTTAATATCGTCTGATATATTTACATCCAAATTGGCGAAGGGCTCTCCTTTACTAGCATTAGCGACGTATTGGCCATATGAGGGAGTACAGACCAGGGTTACTAGTAATACAGTCAGAGCTTCAATTAATTTTAATTTATTCATTATAACTATAAATTTGTGAAAGGTATATGTTGTAAATAAGAATATCCTCTACTTTTTTTTAGGTTTTTTTTAAAGTGAAATCACATTATTTAATCATTGTAATTTCAAAACCCTTTATAAGTTACCAATTAATATGCCAGAATTGTAATACCCATAAAAATTTGAGTTTTTATGATTTTATGGAGAATATTTGTAAAAGAGCTGTGCTTTTAGATTTTTAATATTAAAACCAGATTTGAGGATATGTAGTACCAGACTTAATTGTAGTGGACTTATTTATTTTATCTAAAAAACCATTAAAAGTAAAACTAAGACGAAATAGTATATGAGATAACAGTTAAATACCTGGATTAAATTTGTTAATCAGGGTTTGGATTAAAAATGAGATAACAAGTTTATTCATTTTTCCGAAAGTAAAGATTACGTTCGAATACCAATTAAGCCTGTATTAACGTCTTAAAATAATAAAATGAGATTTTTAAATAATTAATTTTTAATCCCCTAAGTTAATTTTGTTTTTGTGAGAAGCAATTTCAAAAAATATCCGATATTTGCGTTCTGACTAACTATCAAAATGAATAAAGAATATGGCAATGAACAAAAACGCTGTGTTGGGATGGGCCACATGGATAATGATTTTTATGGGACTGGCATTAATTGGATTGGGAGCTTTTAGATATGATGATGTAGCAGGTTGGGGATTTGCTGCTGTGGGAATCGGTTTTTTTGCTATCGCCTGGGTGTTTAACGCCTTGAAAGGTAGAGTCTAATGATGTCTAAAATCTTCGTACAATTTCAATTATAAAAGTCTAACGATCTTAAAGTAAAAACAGTCAATGAGCGACGATAAAAAAGTAATTTTTTCCATGTCTGGTGTAACCAAGACATTTCAGGGTGCTAATACACCGGTACTTAAAAATATTTATTTGAGTTTCTTTTATGGAGCCAAAATAGGGATATTGGGACTTAATGGTTCTGGTAAATCAACCTTATTAAAAATTATTGCGGGAGTTGATAAAAACTATCAGGGTGATGTTGTGTTCTCACAAGATTACTCGGTAGGATATCTGGAACAGGAACCAAAACTTGATGATTCTAAGACTGTTATCGAAGTGGTGCGTGAAGGTGCAGCCGAAACGGTTGCTATTCTTGACGAATATAATAAGATTAATGATATGTTTGGTTTGGAAGAGGTGTATTCCGATCCTGATAAAATGGAAAAACTTATGGCACGTCAGGCCGAGCTTCAGGATCAAATTGATGCTTCGAATGCCTGGGAACTGGACACCAAGTTGGAAATCGCTATGGATGCATTGCGCACGCCAGATGGCGATAAGAAAATTAGTGTGCTTTCTGGAGGAGAAAAACGTCGTGTAGCATTGTGCCGTTTGCTTTTACAGGAACCAGATGTATTATTATTGGATGAGCCTACAAACCACCTGGATGCAGAATCTGTACATTGGTTAGAGCATCATTTAGCACAGTATAAAGGAACCGTTATCGCCGTAACACACGATAGATACTTTTTAGATAATGTAGCTGGTTGGATTCTAGAATTAGACCGTGGAGAAGGCATTCCCTGGAAAGGAAATTATTCATCCTGGTTGGACCAAAAAGCAAAGCGATTAGCACAAGAAAACAAAGCGGCATCAAAACGTCAAAAAACTTTAGAACGTGAGTTAGAATGGGTAAGACAAGGAGCAAAAGGCCGTCAGACCAAACAAAAAGCACGTTTAAAAAACTACGATAAGCTCATGAGTCAGGATCAAAAACAACTTGACGAAAAGCTTGAAATCTACATTCCAAATGGTCCGCGATTGGGAACTAATGTTATCGAAGCTAGTGGTGTGAGCAAGGGATACGACGATAAGCTATTGTACGACGATTTAAACTTTAACTTGCCCCAGGCTGGAATTGTTGGGGTAATTGGACCAAATGGTGCTGGAAAAACGACCATTTTCAGAATGATTATGGGAGAGGAAACACCAGATAAAGGCGCCTTTAAAGTGGGCGATACCGCTAAGATTGCTTATGTGGACCAGAGCCATTCAGACATCGACACAGAGAAGACCATTTGGCAAAACTTTAGTGACGAGCAGGAATTGGTGATGATGGGAGGAAAACAAGTTAATTCTCGCGCCTATTTAAGCCGTTTTAACTTTTCTGGTAGTGAGCAAAACAAGAAGGTTAAACTGCTATCTGGAGGTGAAAGAAACCGTTTGCATTTAGCCATGACACTTAAGGAAGAGGGGAACGTCTTACTTTTAGATGAGCCAACTAACGACTTGGATGTAAATACATTAAGAGCCTTAGAAGAAGGTCTGGAGAATTTTGCCGGTTGTGCCGTGGTTATATCTCACGACAGGTGGTTCTTAGATAGAATATGTACTCATATTTTAGCTTTTGAAGGAGATTCTCAAGTATACTTCTTCGAAGGAGGCTTTAGTGAATATGAAGAAAACAAAAAGAAACGCTTAGGTGGTGATTTAATACCAAAACGAATAAAATATAAGAAACTAGTAAGATAAATTAGTGAAAGAAGGTCTAAAAAGGATTATTTAGAGGGTGTTGTATGGATGCGTCTCTTATAGATTAGATCTTTTATTAAATCTGACATATTTTTATAAGATTTTAGAAAAGTGACCAAACATACAGCATGATTGGTCGCTTTGAATTTGCTTGCTGATCGAGATAGAAAGCCGTTTCACTCAAGACCAGGCCTTTGGACTCCACTTAGATAATACGACGTTAAAATTTGAAAGCTATTTAGGCCTTTTTTTATTCGTTGTTGTCGTACATATGACCTTCAGTAAAGTCTTTGTATTGTTCATCTTCATCGGGCATGTTTGTATCCATCTCATTGAGTTTTTCATTCTCTTTTTTTAATTTATAGGATTTTATAACCCCTAAAATTAATAGAATAGAAAAGAAAACGACGACGGTGATTAGCACCATGACTATACTCGATTGATTTACAAGAGAAAAGGAAGTTAAGTAGTTATATAGCATGTACTTATGTTATAATTAAATCAAATATAAGATAAATTATTTACTAAGCAATTTAATAAAAAAATTACACACTAAAATAGTAGAGTTATTTAAAAAAGATGTAACGTTTTGGTAATATTTGATACCTATTAAATGAGCATTATTGTTGAAGAATCCATTTTTCGAATTTATTGAGGTTTAGACCTAATAAAAGTATAACTTAAGAATAAAGTCCTAAAAACAAAACAATTGTTTGTTTTCAGAATTGTATTTTTTTAACGAAATTGCTAATCAAAACATTATAAAACTTTAAAAACACTCTAACCTTATGTCTGACGATTTTGATTTATTGGAAACCAATTCTAACGAGAAAGCAGAAAAAGTAGATGTCAATTGGGGTAAGGCCATTGATACTATGAAATCTAAATTATCTCAGGAAGATGACCCGGAGGTGCGGCAAAAAATATTGAATGCCACACTAGATGACGTGGTTCATATGGCAGAAAAAGATAGAACGACGCTTTTAGATGCTATTAAAGACTTAACCGATTATCAAGATGAAGTAGGCATCATTTTTGAAAAATTCTCTTCGCTTAATGCTACCGAGCAAAAGGTTATTGATGATGCTCAAAAAGCTTTAGAGCGGGCTAAAATAGAGTTGGAAGATGCCGAAGCGAAACCAGACACATGGTGGAATAATCTCTGGGGAAGAAAAAGCAAAATAAAAAAAGCTCAGGACGATCTTAAGGTTGCTGAAAAAACACGTGCTGCCGCAGATAATAAGGCAAAAGCGATGTTTCAGGAGCGTATAGAGAGTGCGGACGTACAGACCTTGTTAAGTGAATTATCGTATAAATCTCAGGCAGCAGTTGGTAGATTGAAGAATAGGGAGGTTGAGATTAAAGAAGTGGAAGATAAATTACAGGACGCCATTGTTGAAGCAACGAAGAATCATACCAAAGCCCTAGAAAAGAAGAAGGAAGTAGAGGCTAAACTCGAAGAGCATTATGCTTTGTTAAAACAGGCACGTCAGGAACTTGAAGACATTGCCGATAAACAATCTGCTGAATATGCCCAGGCCATTGGTAAAGTAACCAAGTTAGAGCAAAAAGTAGAGGAGTTAGAAGGCCTCAAGAATGCCTATACCACATTGGCGGCTAGTAAAGATAGTTTTGTTCACAAACACAACTTAACCATTAAGGTATTAACTTCACTTCGTAGCAATTTGCAAACGCATCGTGCTAAACTAAAGAGTGATACAGAAGAACGTTTAAAGTATTATGATGGTTATGTTGTGGCCTTAAAAGCAAGAACAGATCAGGAGTTTGCTGCAATTCTGGAACACCTAGGAGTTAAAACCGATGAACATATTGGTGAAACGTTGGCGTCTATGCATACAGCAAGTGCCAAGGCACGTCAGGATATGATGGATAATATTCCTGTTCATGAAAAGGTCATGCAAGGTGTTTATAGCAGTTATGCCGAAGCTTTACAGGAAATTCGAGCAAAGGATAGCGACATTCAGAAGAATTTTGCCGAGCGTTACGGCATCGATATGAAAGAGATTTTTGAAGATTACTATAAAGTCGATCCAAACAAAGCTTCGGGAGACGATGCAGATACTCCAGGAGATAGCCCTAAACCAGAAACCGGAGATGACGACTTATTATCTTAATTAAAAACCGTATTGCCAGGAAGCAATTTGTTCATGGAGCAAATCTGAAATGTAGCTTATATTGATGGTAATTAAAAGATAGATCTAAAATGTTTCCGCGTTAGGGATTGAACGGTTTGTTTGAGGGCCTTGAAAAGAGTGCGTAGTGAAAGCCCGGCATACCTCGAGTATAAACAAAGGGTAGACAACGCCCATAATACTTAAATAGAATACCAGTAAATCGATAGCCATGGTTTACCGATAACTGAGATTGAATACTTAATACTAAAAATGTCCATAAACCATATTGTAACTCCATTAGATTCGGCGGTTCTCGATTCCAAAGAACACTATGTCTTCTACCATAAAATGATTGATTTTGCATTTAAAGAACTCATTGTTGCCGTACAGCAACACGGGCTATGTAATGATCAGGAGGTTCGTTTGTTTAAACAATATTGCGATTTGTTATTGTACTCGATAGAAGCCATGCGAATTAAATATATGTACGATGAAGAGGACCATATGAAGATAGATTTAACGTATTCGGGATTCCCAAACTATTTGGAATTTAGGTATTTATTTAATGATTTGGAGTTGCGAGATGATTATCTTAATAAACTTACGCCAATACAGGATTTAAAGGAGGAGTTCTTAGATACTTTAATGCGCAAAAAAAAGCCTGTTAAAAGGAGTAAATTGTTTCAAGCGGCATCTATAGTGTATTATTCGTCTGTTAAGAAAGAGTATATTTTTAATCGTTTTGTACAGGGTAAAATTATGGATGCTGTAGATGATTCTCATGGTAAATTACTTACCAGTTGGAGTTTCTATGATGTAGCCCTTAACAGACCGTTTATTTGCTTTATGTACTTTAATTATGAAGGTAATGAAATAGACGACTACAAAGCAGATATCTATGAGGTTTTAAAGGCAACGGCAGACCGGAAGATGAGCTTGGATACTATGGCTTATGCGATAGACAGGAAGCTTCCAAAGGTATTCCCGAAACTGATAAGAAGAGTTGATCTGGGGCCCATACACAATGTGTTTGCAAAAGACGAAAATCGTGTAACACATTCAATTTTAGAAGGTATTGGGAAGAAAGAAATTCCATTAGAGTCTTACGCCATCTCTCTAGAAATAGACGAGGTAGCCTCTAGAAGTGAATTTAAAGAGGGTGGTTTTTTCTCGAAGCAGATTTTACAAAAATGGAACGACATTTTTAAAAGAAAATATGTGTTTGCACCCCATCGTATTATACAACTGCTGCATAATAAAACACCTGATATTATGGACGATTTGGAAAAACACCCGATTGAACTGGCAGGGCTAAAAATGAAGTGAAAGAGGATTAGGACTTAAATTTTGAATATGAAAACAACAAGTTTAACTATAGGTAAATAATTTAACGGGATTGGTGTATAGCTTTAGTTCATAATTCTGAGCACTGAAAACTCAAAGCGGTTTTCTAAACGATACGCACCGGAACTTAATACTTAATACTTAGTACTGAATACTTAATACTGAATAGTGAACATAACATATGGAACATAACTCAACATTTCCAATAAAAACAACCGAACTTGATATGCTTCGCGATGAGGCATCATCCTATTTAAAAAGTGTACAGTGGGAGCAGGGTCAGCGTGCCAAAACCATGGACAAAGAGGCCAAAGATGAATCCATATTATTGTATTTATCGCGTGCGAATACTGGAAGTAAAGCCGTCGAAATAACATCGGTATCTAAAACCATTTTAGCCTTAAAAAAAAGGTTATTACCAGATTCTATAGCCATTCCTGTCTATTTAAATCAGACGTTGTATGCCGTACAAGAAGGGCTTACTCTGGGAATTTGGATTAAGGATAGCTATTATGATGCTTCAGGATTATCAAGTTTGAACGAAAACAAAACAGCATTAGACACTCATGGCAAACGTGAATTTGAAAGCAAAATGCATACGGCCACAGCATTTATGCTATTTGCTACAGCTTATAAAATATTAAATGACTTAAAGCCTTATGCTTCGGATGATTTAAGTGTTATGAAACAGAAATTTGCCGGTATTCCAGAGGTCTCTCTTTTGTCTCCTATAAAGGGTATATCGTGCAATCTGTTTTACTTTGACAAGTATTTAGGACATCCCGAAATTATTAAATCGGATAAAGATGTTATCGATTTTACGGTCGTGTATTTTGAATCGCTTATTGACGAAATTCAATTGAGAAAAGGGAACTTGGAATATACTGAAACCATTGAAGATAGAACCTATAAGCTCGAGAATTCAGAATTCGCAGTTTCTGGCTGGAATAATGTGTTTGAAGGAACTGCAAAGAGTGTTGAGTTTAATAAAATAAAATTCGAACAGATTGTTGGAAATAGGGATGCAAAGCATTTTGCACGCCGTTTAACAGAACGCATGTTAAGCTACGATTTCACTGCAAAAAAGAATCCGTTTCAGGAACTAGGTGGATTTATGCCTGTTTTTATGGGCTATGGTATTCCGGGAACAGGGAAAAGTATGCTTATTGCGGCTATAGCTACCCGACTTAAAGAACATTGTGATGCCTTAGACATTCCGTTTTTGTTTCACCCCATGCCAGATACGCTTATAAGCACGTTTCAGGGGGGGTCGGCCGAAAAAATGGTGGAATGGATGAAGCCATTACAGGACCCAACAAAATTGATTTTTGCACCGATTGACGATGCCGAGAATAATTTACAAGAGCGTACAGCCCAAGGCGTTTCTGCTGGAGTAAAAGAAGTTATCGGCGTGTTTTTAAGATATACAGAAGGTGCTTACGCTGTAAACTATGGAAATAGCTCTATTGGACTTTTTACGAATTTACCCGAAATGCTCGATAAGGCTGTAATTTCAAGAGTTCAGGGTCGTTTTAAGATTGATGGAGCGCGAACATCACATGATTTTTTAGACCAGGATTACTTGTGGTGGCGTAAATTAGAGGAAACCATGCCACAGTTTGTAAATATGAAAAACCCTGGAGATTATAATTATCTCCAGGATCAAGGGGTGGCCAGAAACATGGGTGAAATTCTTAATGTTATAAATAAACCAACCGAAGCGCGTGTGCATGAGGTTTACGATAGCATAGAAAAAGAGTTTAAAACCAACGAGCACCTGTTCTATGCTAATCTTTATAAAGCGATACAAAAGGTATTTCCGTTCTTTTCGTCTCGGGATGTTAGGAATATTCAAAGTACAGTATCCCTAAGGTTAACAGATTTCAACTTGGAGAAAGACTGGTTCGAGAATCCTGAAATTTATTTCAAACAAGATTATGAAACCAAGTTTAACATGCTACAAGAGTTAATGCGAGCCAATATGAAAGGTTTAGACTTTTCGGAAATTAGAAGGCAAGAAGTCGTAAGATACATAGACAATGTCGCAACTATTGCCGATACCGATTTTAAGCGTAAGGTCGATACCAGAGTAAACCAATTGCATGTAGAACGAGAAGCAAGACATAATTTTGAGAATGACAACGAATCGTATTAAAAACATAGTAAGTAAACTACTTTCTGATAATTATTACATCCTAAAGAAACTCACGTTCGACTATCTTATGACAGATGGTAGGTGGGTAACGCAAGAGCGGGAAGTTTACGATAGAGGAGACGGAGCAGGAATTCTGCTTTATAACATAGAAAAACAAACGATCATTCTAACCAAACAATTTAGAATGCCTACCTATATTAATGATAATGCAGATGGCTTTTTAGTGGAGATTTGCGCAGGAATGCTGGATAAGGATAATCCGGAGGCCTGTATTATTAGGGAAACAGAAGAAGAAGTAGGATATAGAATAAAAGAGGTTAAAAAAGTGTATGAGGCCTATTCGTCGCCTGGTGTGATGACCGAAAAGATGTATTTCTTTATTGGCGCGTATACCGATGATATGAAAGTTAGTCATGGTGGTGGATTGGAGAGTGAACATGAGGATATTGAGGTTCTGGAATTACCGTTTTCTGATGCCGTTAAAATGCTTAAGAACGGAGAGATTCATGACACTCGAACGATTGTATTATTACAGTATGCCATAATACATGAGCTATTGAAGGATGGACATTGAACGCCTGCCTGTCAAATGCTTAGGTAGTTGAAGAACTAAACGTATAAATTAATAACAATAAACAATGAGATTCCCGTTTTGTGGGCATGTGGACTATGGACAAATTAATAGAAGCCAATTTATATAGAGGTGAGCTTATTCCGGTAAGTGGTAAACTGGTGGATCGGTATAATGAGTGTCTTAAGAAACTCGGATTCACCGAAACAAACCTAACAACATTTCATATAGATGGAATGGGGTGGAGTCCTGAAGTTGCAGAAGAGAAGAAGGAAGTACATTATTTAAACAATGGAGATGCTAATGCTCATGGCATTATAATTTCTCCGCTTCAAAAAGGAAAACCGGTATATACCCCTTTTCATACGTTCGATAGAGATATGATGCTTCATGTTTTTAAAACCTATGGAGAGAAAATAAAGGACATTACTAGAGATTGTGCTATTTGTTTGGATTTCGATCAGGGAATAGATGCCTTTTATGAGCCTTTAGATGTGTTAAGATACGAGACTATTACCATAAGTTTTCACCTGATAAATAAATTAAGAAAAGTACAGAAAAAACAACTGGAACTTATCGAAATTTTTAATAGAGACAGCAATTTTATTGATGAAAGTATTCATGAACAAATCCTGACTTCTGCCAAAACCCATGGCGATCTTCGCCATAGAGATTTAGAATTACCACCTATTCAATTTACAACAGACTCCTTTTATACCAAGGCGTTTAAAGGCGTTTATGTATTAAGGGATTTTATTACGCCTATTTTGGTTTTTGAAGATGAAACATGGTATAAAGAAGCTATTAAAGACACCAATTATCAGGTGCTTATTTATCATATCAGTCAGCCAGAATTGATGCCTAAATTACGAGATCATGTCATTATAGAATATAATTTGGAAACTGCTGTGAAAACAGAACGTTACGAGCGTATTAAGAAGTTTGAAATCACACAATATCTAAAAAACACACAACACCCGATAAAAGATATTTTAGAGAATCCGATTCTTTATAAAAGTTATCTTAATAAATTGGATATAGAGTCTCGCAAGAAGGTGATGAGTGTAGAACGTTATTTGGAAAAATTAGAAACCAGTAATCAATATAAAATAGCAGATGTCGTAGATACAAAGTTATTCGAAGCCCTGCACAAACCCCATTCATCTCTGGAAGGGAAGCATCAGGATTTAATTTGGAAGTTGTTGGTGAATGTGTCTCCCAAAGATGTGCTATACTGGTATTGGTATGATAAAGAAGATTTTTACCAAAACTTTGAGTCCTGGGATGACTCTTTTAAGGCATGGGTTATCGAAACGATTAGTAACAATATTTAAGGATTGTAGACTCATCAAGTGGGGAGTTAGAGGCTTGGTGCTTGAAGTATAAAGTTCCGTTTATGAATTAAAAATATCGTTGAACTATGAAATTAAAGTTTAAAGATTTAATTATTTGCAAAGAGGACATGAATATTCTGGCTCAGAAATTTCCAAAGGAAGTGCTTTATAAGTTATCTTCATAATTGGATGGAAAAATAAATGGTATTTAACATGTATGAGTGATGGGGGGCTAGCCTCTAACTTCATACTTCAAACTTTATAAACATGGGACTAGATTTAATAATTTTTATCGCTGCCATATTTTTTGGGGCCTTTTTGTACTGGAGGGAGTCCCGAAGCAACAGGCTATATCGGTTTTTCAATAAGGTTCTTAATTCGAAAGCGTTACAGATGAAGCCAGAGAACAAGAAGGGGTTTGTTTATCAACAAACGTTTCTGGCACGCTTAATTTTTATTGGTGTTTTGTTTTTAATAGGTATTGTTATTACTCGTTTTTTAATTCCTATAGACATTACGACCATTTCAATGTTTGCTTCTATGATTGTTGGAACTCTTATTGGGACTTACCTGGCAAACGTTATATTTAAATCGGGTGACCTTATTGAAGAGAAATCAGAATCCCTAGAAGACCTTGTACAGGATACTATTGAAAAAGGAAAGGACTTCATTGAAGATATAAAAACCAAAGATTTGGAAAAGGAAGTCGAAGTAAAAGACGAAAATGAAGCTCCGGAAGGAGAGCAAAAAAGTGCCAGAGAGCGGTTGAAGGATAAGGGCTTGTTGTAATCGTGAATTGTATTGAGTATTAAGTGCTAAGTATTAAGTATTGAGTATATTAAGTGAGCGGAAGGCGATGATGGTATTTAGAGGGCGTCGTATGGTTTTGTCTATGTTTGGGTTCTGGGATTTCGGATTTGTTTGTTACGATTATTGTTGAGTTGTAATACTTTTGCGAATAATTAGAGTAAAGACTATCAAAACTCATCTTGACTTTTTGTTTTTAACCGAAAATGAGATGAAATTTGTTCAGATGAGTTCAATAGAAAAAAATAAAATTATATTACAAGATTTGAGTTATAACATGAGATTGATTTTGATGAAGGGGTGTCCCTTTAATTAAACATATTTAATTCTCAGCATTCTTAAAATGTACAAAACAAAGCATAAAAATGATTAAAAATTACTGGAACAGAGGAAAACGTCAAAAGATTAAAACCATAATCATTGGGTCGATCTTACTCATTTTATTATTTGTTTTAAGAGACGATTACCAACCTGCTTTACTATTTGTTAGAAAATTTATTTTCGTCATTTTACTAAGTACCATAGTTTTGGTCATTGGTTTGAGAAAGTTCCGAAGATCGGCAAATACCTTTACACGTTTATTAATCTTAGGTATCATGTTGGCTTTCTTCTTCGTATTATATGGGGTCGGGTGGCATTTTAAAATGTACGACTATATGAAAACTTATAATGTTTTTAATAGTCTCAATAGAATTGAAATTAATGAATTGCCGTTAACTCAAAACGAAAGGATCCAGCCACTTAGAAACGTATTCTCTATGGCCAATGAAAGTGTGGGAGAAACCAAAGATGTCTCATTACCACATCTGGTACGAGTTGGGGAAGAGAATAAGTGGACCATGGCCATTCAACCCACAGAAAAGTATGTATGGCAGGGTATGACGGATAACACAGAAGAAGTGTTCTCGGTATCTAGTACTACACCATTTCCCAGGTTTTCTAATGAAAATAGGATTCCTGTAACCTTTTCAATAGGGGAGTCGTTAAAGTTTAGTAGAAACACTTATAACGCTGTTGTACAGAGATTTAATCTCTTTCAGTTGTTCACCATGGAACCTAGTGATACGTACTACATGAAAAATGACGACGGACATTGGGTAGAAGTCGTGAGCTTAATAAAATGGAAAGGTTTTTTATTTCCATATCCAACTTTTGGGGGTGTTATGGTTATTGACAGTGGGGCGCATGATTTTAGCGATTATATCGAACGTATTTTAATAGGAAAGGGAACATATATAGATCCGAAGGATATGAAAAACCATCCGTATCTAACAAAACAAAATACACTGGCTGAAAAAGTATCACGTTTACAGGCAGAGTCTTTAAAGTTTTTAGGTGGATTTAGTGATCCTTTGCCCTGGAATATGGAAACGGCAGTGAAGATTCCGAATTTACCAGACGATCAAAATAAACAACCGTTTGTAACAGATTTTGATTTTTCTGAAACGAATGTTGATGCTTATAGTGGCTTATACCATTGGTTTGGTCTCGAACCAGTAGGAGACGAACGAACCAGTTTAACCTTTAGTGTTTTTATTCCTGCAGATGGTACCGATAAGGTATATTATTACGATCACGCATCTAAAAAACAGGGATATGCGGGTGTATCGGCTATGCCATTAAAAGTTATTGAATCTCGGAAGGAGTTCGATTGGTCGGTAAATAAGCCCGTTGAATTTAGACCTTATATTAAAGATATTGCTGGAAGGAAGCGCATGTTCTTCTTGGGAACAATATCGGCTGTTAGAGAAGGTTCTGAAAATTTTGATGGGTCCGCCACACCAGATTTAGCCCTTATTGATAGCGAATATCGAGATGTGGTTTGGATTGATGTGAAGCACCCAAGTCAATGGGATAAGACGGTTTATGATCAATTAAACGAAGCGTGGAGAGCCAGCGAAGGCATTGGGTACTACTTTATAGAAAAAACCAGAAAAATAGATATTTCTGAAACGACTAAAGATTCTATTCCTATTGTTCCTGAAGAATATATTCTTATGGAGCCAGAGTTAGATGATAATGATGATGAGATTGAAAGACTTCAGCGGAAAATAGATTCTTTAAAGGCTATTGGTAAATAAATGAGTAAGCCTAAGTGGATTAAAAATACTTACTGGTCTTCTGAATATTTAAATATAGCGCTAGTGCTAAGTTTAGGGTTTCTAATTGAAGACTGTTCCCTGCATACAGGTATCTCGTTTCCTTCTATTATAATTTTAAAAGAATTTTCGTACTTCATGAGTTTACCTTGATACACTGCATTCTTGGTGAAATTCTTACATGTGTTTTTAACACTGACATAGGTTTTCTTAATCGAAATTAGTATGAAGTCTATAGGTAATATCGGTGTTTACAGAATAATTGTTTAGTTTAAGTCAAGTCCATATATCCCTATGTTCAGTTTTAATAATTAAGAGAACTGATTGGAAATACGTTATTTTACGACAAAGTAATTCTAATTAAAATAGCTTATGAAATTTTTAATAAACAAAAACGCTCTAATTTTGTTGTTCGCATGTATGCTAATCATTAATAGTTGTAGTAAAAACAATAATAATCCGGAAGAACCGGAACCAACCCCTGTTGAAGTAGAAGATACGCCAACAGCAGCAAACGATGTTCTAACGGTGGATGAAGATAGTAGTGCAGGTACAAATAATCAAATAGATGTTTCTAAAAATGATGATATAGGGGAGAATGGGGGAGATGATGATGATTACAGTTTATCTGCTAATGCAAGTCATGGTAATGTGACCGAGGTTAGCGATGGTGTGTTTGAATATATACCCGTTGCAGATTTTAATGGTATAGATAGTTTTACTTATACGATTACAGATTCTGATGGAGATAGTGATGATGCCACAGTAGACATTACGGTAAATAGGGTTCTTTCTGCCGAAGATTTTAATAATATAGATCCCAATTTCCCTTCTTTTGTATCCATTACCAATACAACGCCAGATAATAAAAAATGGGTTAAATTAGAAAGTATGTCAGATGAATTTGAAGTTTGGGATAGTTCAAAATGGTTCAAATCTACCTGGGATTATAATGAGCCTGTTTCTGTAACCCAATCGAATAATAATTCTGGAGTAGCAGATGGGAATTTATGGATTAAAGCCACATTGGGTAGTGGAGATAGATGGTTTGAAACCGCTAGAATTCATTCTATTGCAGAAACAAGTTACCCAATGTATACTGAAGCAAGAATTAAAACAGCACATATTTCGGCCTATAATACGTATTGGTTAAATAATGGAGATAGTTTTAATAGAGATGAGATTGATATTATAGAAAATAATTCGAATCCCTCATGTGGTTGTCAACCAGATTTCCCAAATCAAATGAATTCACAATATTTTCAGGCAGATGAAAATGAAACACCAGAGGTTATTAGACAACATGGAAACTTCTTGCGGTCTAATTTATCTCCAGTAAACCCGTTAAGGAATGTAGGTTGGAATGAAGATTATCATACCTACGGTGTTTGGTGGAAAGATTCTAAAAATATTCAGTTCTATTTAGATGGTGAGCCAGCAGGAAGTGTTGTGGTTGGGGAACATTTAGATGGACAAACTTACAATAGGGAGTTTACAAGAGAATTGGAAATCATTTTTGATTTATGGACAAATGAGGCGGCATGGCTAGGTGGACTTCCTCCAAAATCTGATTTAGGAGATGATACGATAAATACAATGCGTGTCGATTGGGTTAGAACCTGGAAGCTAGAAGACGAATAGGCTTTTCCTGAATTTAATGAGCAGCCGGAGGATAAAAATTTCCGGCTGTTTTTGTTTAAATTTAGTACACATTCTATGGAGTGGTTCGAACTAGCATTTAGTTATTTATTCTGCTATAAATAGACCACATGAACAGGTTATTCAATGCCGCATGGAGACCTTAAGCGTTCTCGAAAAATTAAGCTTTGTGAGCATTACTAAATGATAATAACAGTATCTATCAAGATTTAGACTTTTGTTTCGTGAATGTCTTAGTAATGACCACATCTTCATTTGAAGACTTTTCCTGAATTTCTAATACTAAAGTCGTTAAATTCAATGTTTTTATTTCATAAATATGTGTTTCAGAATCTTGATGCTCAAAAAGTGTATTACCCTTTATGTGGTATGAATTTGTATGTGAGGAAAATGTGCAGGGCATGGTTCCTGGTTCGTACTTTAGCATAGTCATGTCTTCGTCGGTGAAATTAACACTATGGTTTTCTTCACACTCAGTTAAACGCTGTATGGCATCATTTTTAATAACGGTTTCGATTTTCCAGGAACCAATAATTAATTTAGAGCTAATTTGAACTGCAGAGTTAACCTGACTACAAGAAAAAGTAAGACAAGCAGAGGTTAAGAGGGTAGGTATTAATGTTCTCATTATAGAGTTGGATTATATTTGGTACCAAATAAATAAATTATCCCAAATAAATTAACAGGCTTGGTACTTTAATTCCAAACAAATGTTTTTTGTCGATATTTTCTGCGACATATAGATATTCTGGCTAAAGGACAAGCTCCATTTTTATGTCACTTCGTTTATAAGGTGTATCTAACTCCAATGGTTTTTCAACAAATCCATATTTTCTATATATATAAATAGCATTTTCAAGAGTTCTGTTAGAATATAATATCAGTTTAGGTAGATCCATATCTCTCGCAAAATCAATACAATACTGCATGAGTTTTTGTCCAATTTTAAATCCGCGATGCTTCGGCGAAACGGCCATTTTTGTTAATTCAAAAAGGCCATCATTTCCAATAGGCATTAGAGCCACAGTGCCTACAATCTCATCATTTAACCTGGCAAAAAATATATGTCCACCTTTACTAATGATATAATCTTCAGGTTTACTCAAAACTTCTTCATCATAAGGCTCTACATGAAAAAAGGTTTTCAACCATTCTATATTAAGTTCATAAAATAGTTTGGCATGTTGTTTTTCAAAAGGTATAATTTCAAGGGCTTTGGTTGAATTCATTTCGACGTTATTTATTATGGTACTGCTAAATCTTTTAGTTTTAAATCTATTTTCCAAAATGTTTATGTGTTCTATCAGGGAGGACGAGTTGGCTTGAGTAAATTCTTTAATAACTAAATCGATACTCTTCCAAATAGGCGTTAATTTTTTTAAGATGCTATACCCCTTATCTGAAAGGAAAATTATCTTCTTTCGCTTATCTACGGCATCAACGGTGTATGTAATTAACCCTTTGCTGTTTAGCTTATTTAAAGCCTGTGTAACGGCAGGTTGTGTAAACTGTAGGGCGTTTTGAATTTCAGAATTGGTTACACCATTTTTATTAACAATAATCTTAAAAAAAGGGAAGAGGTGTGGGTCGAAATCTACGTTAAAATGATTGTATACTAATTGGGTTTCTTTCATCATATATTCACTAACCCTTTTGAGGCGAGACCCGAGCCCTAATTCACCATACCCACGTAATGCGTCCATAATATTGTTATTTATATAAGTACTTATGCAAATATAGTTATTTTCTAGAATATTTAAAAATGGGCCCTAAGCTCTTATAAAATCGGTAACCAAATAGGAGATAAGTTTCCCAACCATGGCTTCGGTTTTTTTACGAGGTGAAGCCTCGCAAATATGCAAATAACATGCGTTGTCATGCCTTGCAAAATAATTTAAAAAGTATCTGGTTTTATTTGCACTAAATCCACTTGGAGTCATTGCACTAGAAGGTATATTTTCAATAGCATCACAATCAATTTCAATGCCAAATGGTGCTTTAGAAATATGGGTTAGCGCTCGTTTTAATTCGTCTTCAAACGCAATCTCCATTCGTATTTCCATGGATTCGAAAGTGTTGAATTGTATGGTCTTAAATTTGTCTAACGTTTTAAATAACTTATCCGAAGTATAGTTTTCATGAAGTCCGAATACAAAATAGTTCTTCAAAAAGCCTTCAGCATAAGCATAACTAAATCCGTTTCCGCTATGGCGTCCTTCTTCAGGCCTAAAATCGGAATGCGCGTCAAAATTTATTACATTAATGGGTTTGTTTAAAGCTAATGAAGTCCCTTTAATATTACCATAAGAATTATTGTGCCCGCCACCGATAATGATTGGTTTTTTTCCGGCCATAACTATTTGGCTAATGATGTATGTCACATGACCATCAATTTCAGAAACAAGTTTTCTGGCTTTAACCATATCCTTTTTCTTTTCTGTGTCAAACTCCGATAGCTTCTTTAGTTCCGAGCCAAAGTCAAGATGCCCCAGAATAAGAACTTGATCTGCCTTGGTATATGGATTACTTTGAATATTAAGTAACGCTTTTAAGGTGGCCTCCCAGGCTTTTGAGGTTCCTGTATTTCCATGGTTTGCATAAACTCCAATGTCTTCTGGTAAGCCTATAATAACAAAAGAGACATCCAAATTTTTAAGTTGTTCGTATATATTGGAAATGCTGGTTAAGATTTTAACATGTTGACCAAATTTGGATTCACCTGGACGTTTTTTTACTAATTTATTTCGTAGAGATTCTTTTAATAAAACAAGTTTATCCATATTTAAAAAAATAAATTTTAAGGCTTAAAAATACAGCATAAATTTATTTGAAGCATTAAAATAAATTAAAACTAATTTAAATATATTTCAGCATTAAATTAACACAAGTAAAAAACAAGTAATTATGGAAAACAATAAGAATAATAAGATACTAAAGATTGCCTTGGGGGCAGCGTTAGTTTTGTTTTTAGCGACTGGTTTTTATACAATTAACCTGTATAGAAGCAGCAATCAGGTTCAAAAAGATTTAACCGAAGAAAAGCAATTGGTTATGAACGATTTAAACGCCATGGCAAAGCAATATGACGAAGCCATTAGTGAAAATGACGTTGCCAATAAAAATCTATTAGATGCTAGAGGACGTATTCAGGGCCTAATAGATTCTTTAAAAATATCTGAAACGAACGTGAGAAGTTTATGGAGATATAAAAAGAAATACCAGTCTTTACAAAAAGAAATGGACGTCTTATTAGCTCAAAATGATTCTTTAAGAGTAGAAAATTCATATTTAGCAACATCTTTAGATAGTACACGGGTACGTTTAGAAGAGCGTACGATGTTTACAGACTCTTTATTAGTACAAAACAACGCTTTGGCAGAAGTTGTAGAAAATGCCTCTGTATTATCTACTGTAGGTTTAAAAGGTTTTGGTGTTATAGAAAGAACATCAGGTAAATTAATACCAACAGAAAGAGCAACTCGTACAGATAAAATTAGAGTATGCTTCACGGTTGCCAAAAATAACTTAGTTCAATCTGGAGATCAGGAATTATACGTACAGGTTATTGATCCTAAGAACAACACTTTAGGATTAAACCAACAAGTTCAGTTTAATGATAAGACATTGAGCTACAGTATTATTAGTAAATTCAATTATGAGAACTCTAACCTTAATATTTGCGAATTTGTAGCATCTAAAGGTAAAAATAGTTTTGAAAAAGGACGTTACATTGTGAATGTCTTCAATGAAAGAAACTTAGTGTCGAGTTCTGAATTTACTTTGAAGTAAATTTCAAAAAACCAAACAAATAAGAGAGTCTCAAGTTTTACTTGAGGCTTTTTTTATGATCAAGAGGAAGTAAAATACTATAATTTTATGGTGGTGACTCTTATTTCTATAAACATATTAATATCAAATACATCAATGCTCTGTTGGTTTTAAGAAATTTCATGAGTCATTTTACAGAGCAGGCTCTCGGTCTATACATTGAGACTATAGACTTTAAATCTATATTGGTTTGTTTCCAAAATTTCATAACATAAAACCGATTAGTTATAAGTAAATAGTGCAGCTAAACAATTTTATTTGCAAATTGTAGATTAATTCACAGATAATCCTTAGAAGGTACTATATTAGAATTCAGAGATTTACTACTAGATATAAAGACACATATTATTAACACCTAATTTGATGACTAAGTTTTTTTAAGTGCATTAGAGCAGGTTAAAGGCCATTACCAATGAACCCCAATGTGGTATTCATAAATTCATTCTTAGACGTCTCAGAAGAAACTTTTGAGAAACTGGCTAGTATTGCCACGTTTAGAAAAATAGAAAAGGGTGTTCAGGTGGATAAATCGGGAGAAATTCCGAGTAAAATTTACATGCTTATTTCTGGAATTATGAGAGCATATCTTAGTTCTGAGGAAGGCAAAGAGTATAATAAAAGCTTTTTTTTACCATTTAGTTTTGTAGGTGCACTTACTGGATTAATAAAAGGAAAACCATCCAAACTTACCTATGAAGCCATTACAGCATGTAAGGTATACGAAGTGAATTATGATGACATTATGCAACTTTGCAGAGAAGATGTTCATGTTAGTAATTTATATAATAAGGTGTTGGAACGGGTTTTTATTAAATATGAAGAACGTCAACTTGATCTAATCTCTATGGATGCTAAAGAACGATATATTAAATTACGAAGAAAAATACCGGGAATTGATGACCTAATTCCTCAGTATCATATAGCCTCTTATTTGAGTATTACACCAGTGCAGCTAAGTAGGATACGAAAAAAAATTGATCAAAATTAACATTTGTTAACCCTAGATACTAGGTTAAATCATATATTTGAGAATATTTCCTTTTATTGTAAATTATTAGGAATTATAGCTAACTAACCAACCAAAGAGAAAAACAGGTAATATACTTACCTGTTTTTTTTATGTTTAGTTTTCGAAAAAACATATAATCAAGTTAACACTAGTAGGTTATTTTAAACTCCCTACCATGTTTTCGGGTTTAACCCAGGCATCGTAGTCTTCGGCTGTTACATACCCTAAATTAATAGCTTCTTCTTTTAGCGTTGTTCCATTTTTATGGGCCGTATTTGCTATTTCGGCAGCCTTATAGTACCCAATTTTAGTATTTAGGGCTGTTACCAGCATTAAGGAGTTATTTAATAGTTTCGTAATAACTTCATTATTAGGCTCAATACCTATAGCGCAATTAACATTAAAACTTACGCAGGCGTCTCCAATTAGTTGAGCCGATTGTAAAACGTTTGCCGCCATAACGGGTTTAAACACATTTAATTCATAATGTCCTTGTAAACCACCAACTGAAACCGCAACATCATTACCCATAACTTGTGCACAAACCATGGTTAGTGCCTCACATTGGGTTGGGTTCACTTTTCCAGGCATAATAGAACTTCCAGGTTCGTTAGCCGGAATTATAATTTCTCCAATACCTGAACGTGGTCCAGAGGCCATCATTCTAATATCATTTGCGATCTTATTCAAGGAAACAGCTAATTGTTTTAATGCGCCATGTGTTTCTACCAAGGCATCATGCGCAGCCAGTGCTTCAAATTTATTGGGAGCAGTTACAAAAGGTAAATTCGTAAACTCGGCGATATAACCTGCAACACGTTCACTGTAGCCTTCCGGAGTATTTAATCCGGTTCCAACGGCTGTACCACCTAACGCTAGTTCACTCAAATGTGGTAATGTATTTTCAAGAGCATTTATACCATGGTTTAATTGCGCAACATACCCCGAAAGTTCCTGTCCCAGTGTAAGAGGTGTAGCATCCATTAAATGTGTACGTCCTATTTTTACAACATTTTTAAAGGCTTCCGATTTTTTATTTAGGGTATCACGTAATTGTTTTACTCCAGGAATGGTCACCTCCACTATTTTTTTGTATGCCGCAATATGCATTCCGGTAGGGAAGGTATCATTAGACGATTGCGATTTGTTTACATCATCGTTTGGCTGAATTGTTTTATCTCCTTCTCCTATTACTTTTCCGGCTAATTGATGTGCTCTATTCGCAATAACTTCGTTAACGTTCATATTACTTTGAGTTCCGGAACCGGTTTGCCAAATCACTAAAGGGAATTGATCGTCGTGTTTGCCCTCTAATATTTCATCGCAAACGCTGCCTATTAAATCACGTTTCTCTGCCGATAAAACGCCTAGTTCACAATTGGTATAAGCAGCAGCTTTTTTTAGATATGCAAATCCATAAACTATTTCTAATGGCATAGAGGCCGGCGCCCCAATTTTAAAGTTGTTTCTAGATCGTTCGGTTTGAGCTCCCCATAGCTTATCAGCAGGAACTTTAACCTCACCCATAGTATCTTTTTCTATTCTGTAACTCATGTCTATAATCGTTTAATTTAAGTTGCAAAGTTAACTGTTTTAAGATGCTTTTTTACATGATATATGTTAGTTTTTTACGACTTTTTTAGCATTTTAATAACATTATGGAGTTAGTAATAAGTCTTTTAAAAACACTATCTTAGTGAGGAAAAATTAAAGCACTATTTTTTTAAATAAAAACTAGTAATTCAAAAACATAAAATTAATAACCATGGCAACAATACGATTAGGAGATGAAGCTCCAAATTTCACGGCACAATCAACAGAAGGAACGATCAATTTTCATAATTGGTTGGGAGATAGTTGGGGCGTTCTATTTTCACACCCCGCAGATTACACCCCGGTTTGTACAACTGAATTAGGGACCGTGGCAAAATATAAAGCTGAATTCGATAAGCGCAATGTGAAGGTTGTAGCTCTTAGTGTAGACGGCGTAGATTCGCATAACGGATGGATTAACGACATTAACGAAACGCAAAATACGACAGTTAATTTTCCGATTATAGCAGATGAAGACAAAAATGTATCAGAATTATACGATATGATTCATCCTAATGCCGATAGCAATCTAACAGTGCGATCTGTTTTCGTTATCGATACTAATAAAAAGGTGAAACTAATCATTACTTACCCAGCTTCTACTGGTAGAAATTTTGATGAGTTGCTGCGTGTTATCGACTCTTTACAATTAACGGCTTACCATAAAGTAGCAACTCCTGCGAATTGGAATAATGGAGACGATTGTGTGGTAGTACCTGCCGTAGCAACAGAAGACATACCTGGCATTTTCCCAAAGGGATATAAAGAGGTGAAACCTTACTTGAGAATGACACCACAACCAAATTTGAACTAGAGGGCGTTCTTCTAATAAATTTGAATTTGATATTGTAAAAGAGATAGCTTTACATTATCTTTGCAACAGATTTTTTAAAAGACACTCACAATTATGTTTGATTTTGATCAATATTTAGGATTTTTAGCTTTTTTAACCATCTTAACGATAGGATTTTGGTTAATGATTTTTCTTTTAACGTTTGTAATTCCTTATTGGATTGGAGGTTCTCTAATCGAGAGAATTAAGGAAATTCGTGAAGAGAAAAAAGCGAAGCGCCTAAATTCATAACATAATTTAACAATACATAAAAAAAGGAAGCTAATTTAGCTTCCTTTTTTTATGAGGTTATTTTACAGTATTTACATTTCAACGCCACCATTACCATCAAAGTCGCCACTACGACGCTCGCGTTTTTTCTGCTGATTAAATCGATAGGTGAATGATACGTTATAAATTCTTCCGCCTCTAAATTGTATTTCCTGATAAGCATTAAAAGTTTCAGCGGTAATATTATTTCTAAAAATATTACTATTAAAGACATCTCTTATATTAAAGGCTATAGAGGCCTTTTCTTTAAATAAATCTTTACTAAAAGCCAGGTTAGCTGTAAACCTGTCTTTTCTGTCATTTTGAGAATCTTGGCTGGGCGCTCTATAGTTCATCGTTGTTTGCCAGTCTATTTTATAGGGAAGTACTAATTTATTAGTTAATCTGGCATTCCATGTTAAATTATCTGCAACAATATTGATACCTTCGAAGTTACCATCTCTTTCAAACTTATACATATTAAAATCGGTATTAATACGCCATTTTCTAGACGGGCTATAGTTTAAATTAAGTTCAAAGCCATATCGTTTATCCGTTGCAATATTTACCGGCCCTCTCTCTATTACCGGGAATTCTTCACCATTTATTAAAACGGTTTCTCCGGTTCTTCTACTTATAAACGTCATAACATTATCAGAGTGCGCATAATATATAGCAGAGCTAAGCGTAAATTTGCTGAACCTGTTTAAATACCCCAATTCAAACCGATCTGTATAAGTGGGGTCTAAATCCGGATTCCCTTGAAGTACATTGGTAATGCTTGACCTGGAAGGAAAAGGATTCAGCATACGTCCTCTTGGTCTTCTCAATCGGCGATTATAACCTAAACTAAAACTTTCGTCTTCGCTTATTTCATAATTTATGTTCGCGGTGGGAAATAAACCTATTAGGTTTTTCCTTTTTAAATCGCCGGTTGTGGGTTGGTCGATTGTTGTTTTTGTATTTTCCATACGCAATCCCAGGAGGTACGAAAACTTATTTATTTTGCTACCAAATTGTATATAAGCAGCTGTAATATATTGTTTGAAATTAAAAATGTTAGTAAGGTTTCTATTAATTTCAAAGGTATTGGTATTTACATTTAAGGTATCTACCCTAAAATCGGTAGTATTATTTCTGTAATCTCCACGATATCCTATTTCGAATCGGCCCATTTTCCCAACAGGAAGGACGTAATCAGTTTGTAATAATATTTGCGTCTGATCTTCAAAATCACCAACCATTTCGGTGTCAATACCATCAAAGTTTATCATTGAGGTTCTAGCATCTTGGGTATCTTCATATTGAAAATCGAACGTTAATTTGTGATCAGTCTTTTTAAAGTTTTTCAAGAAATTAACGGCATATTGTATGGTTTCACGATCTCCGATTTCTGGAGTGAGTCTAAGGTTTCGCGTAATATTACCAGTATTTTTATCTATTTGCGCCAGATTGTTAATGGATAAGTCGTCATTTTTATTGTTGGAATAAACGACCGAGGTTGTTAGCGATGCAGAATTGTTAATATACCATTCAACTCCAGTATTTGTAGTAATACCTTTTCTAACATTCATCCAGTTTCTCCGTTCGTTTAAATCTGGAGTATTAATATCGTTATAAGCTACATCGTTGTTCCAGTATCCCAAGCGTTCGTTATATCTATAGGATGTCGTACTAAAGAAATTAACATCTCCTGTTCTATAATTTATGTTCCCAGAAATCCCAGCAGCATCGGGATGCCCTGCATTTGCCGTAATAGAACCATTTAGGCCCTGTAATTTGCTACGACGTAAAATAATGTTTAGGATTCCCGCAGTACCTTCGGCTTCATATCTGGCAGAAGGGGAGGTGATGACTTCAACCTTCTCAATAGATTCTGCTGGCAGTTGTCTTAGGGCTTCTGTAGAATTTAACCCCACTAATCCAGAAGGTTTACCATTTATAAGAATACGTACATTATCATTACCTCTTAGAGCAACATTGCCCTCGCCATCTACAGAAACGGAAGGTACGTTATCTAAAACGTCACTAACACTTCCGCCACTTACAGTAAGATCTTTACCAACATTAAATACCTTTTTATCCAGTTTGATTTCCACAGTGGTGCGCTCTGCAATGATTTCAACTTCATCAAGGGATTCTAAATCGACCTCAAGAAAAAAGCTTCCCAAATCCTGATTAGAGAAGATTTTTTTGTTTTGAATGGTTTGTGTTTTAAATGAAATATATTCAACGGAGACATCGTAAATACCTCTTGGAACCGGAATGCTGAATGTTCCGTTCATGTTTGTAATCCCACCGGCCACAATTTTGTTTTTCTTTTTATTGAAAAAAGAAATCGTAGCATATTCCAAAGGATCTTTGGTCTCTTTGTCAAGAACTTTACCTGTTATTATAAAATCTTTAAGGTGTGCAGTTTTTGATTGGTCAACCTCTGTATTTTGAGGTTGTGCGTAGCTGACCAAGGGACTTAACAAGAGCATTAAACCTGAAACCAGAACTTTGTTCATCGAAATTGATTAATTAAGTTAACTATTTATAATAACCGCAAATGTAACTTAAGGTTTAATGTTAGAAGGTTAAAATTATGTTAATAGAAACATAAGATTTATATAATGTCGTATATTCTTTCAGGAGGTCTTCCTATAACGGCTTTATTATCATTTATGATTATTGGACGCTCGATAAGCTTAGGGTTTTCTACCATAGCTGTTATAATCTGACTATCACTCAAATCTTTTCCCTTAAACTTTTCTTTCCAGATGGCCTCGTTTTTTCTAACTAATGCTATGGGTTCTATACCAAGTAAATTAATTAGTTCTTTTAATTCTTTTTTTGTGGGAACGTTCTCAAGATATTTTACAACTTCAAACTCCTTACCGGAATCCTCAAGTATTTCAAGTCCGCAACGTGATTTGCTGCAACGATTGTTGTGATATATTTTTATCATTATACGTTAATATTATAAGCTTTGAGTTGATGGATAAGCTGTTCTGGAGATTTAAATTGTATCCCATTAATTCCTAAAGCATTAGCAGCTTCAATATTTCTAAGATTATCGTCGATAAAAACAGCATTTTCGGCTGTGATATCGTAACGGTTAAGCGTTAGTTTATAGATTTCATCAAAAGGTTTTCGGGTTTTTTCATCCCCAGAGACAACAATACCGTCAAACCACTGAAGAAATTCAAATCGCTCTAAAGCTATAGGAAATGTTTCACTGCTCCAATTGGTTAAGGCGACCACCTTATAGTTCTTAGATGTAATTAAAGTATTAAGAATCTCAACGGTTCCGATTATGGCATTTCCAAGCATTTCTACCCAGCGGCCGTAAAACATTCTAATTAATGCCTCATACTCTGGGAAAAGTGCGACACGTTCTTCTGTAGCTTTAGCCATGGGGTACCCTGCGTCTTGATTTTCATTCCAGTCCTGTGTGCAAATATTGTCAAAAAACCACTGCATTTTTTCGCGGTCTCCGTTAAACTCATCAAGATAAACGTACTCGGGTTGCCAGTCTATTAAAACGCCTCCCAGGTCGAAAATTATTGTATTAATTTGTGTCATAATTGATTATCGTCTTCGACTTTTTGTCCCATCGTCATGAGATAGGATTTTAAGAATTCATCAATATTTCCATCCATTACGGAGTCAACATTACCAGTCTCATGTGAGGTTCTAACATCCTTCACGAGCTTATAGGGGTGCATCACATAATTACGAATTTGACTTCCCCATTCAATTTTCATCTTACCCGCTTCAATATCTTCGCGTTGAGCTAGTTGTTTCTGTAGTTCAATTTCGTACAATTGAGATTTCAACATTTGCATGGCACGAGCCCTGTTATCGTGTTGCGATCGGGTTTCGGAACATGAGATCTGAATTCCTGTGGGTTTGTGAGTAAGTTGCACTTTGGTTTCAACTTTATTTACATTTTGTCCACCCGCACCACTAGATCTGGCTGTGGTAATTTCGATGTCTGCCGGGTTTATTTCAATTTCAATAGTATCATCAACCAACGGATATACATAAACGGAAGCAAAACTTGTATGTCTTTTAGCATTACTGTCGAATGGCGAGATTCTTACCAACCGGTGTACGCCATTTTCTCCTTTTAACCAACCAAAGGCGAAATCACCATCAATTTCTAAAGTCACCGTTTTGATACCGGCAACATCACCTTCCTGGAAGTTAAGTTCTTTTACTTTAAAGCCACTTTTTTCTGCGTACATTAAATACATACGCATCAACATACTCGCCCAATCACAACTTTCTGTTCCACCAGCTCCAGCAGTAATTTGAAGCACAGCACTCAAACCGTCACCTTCTTCTGAAAGCATATTTTTAAACTCAATATTTTCAAGGGAAATAGAGGCCTCTTCGTACAGTGCTTCCACATCTTCTGCAGTCGATTCTCCTTCTTTATAGAATTCGTAGAGGACTTCTAAATCTTCAATAAGTATTTTGATTTTGTTGTAATCTTCCACCCATTTTTTCTTGGCCCGAAGTGATTTCACAACGATTTCAGCAGCTTTAGGATCGTTCCAAAAATTAGGATCGAAGGTTTGCTCTTCTTCGTTTTGTATTTCTATAAGTTTGGCATCTAAGTCAAAGATAGTACCTTAGTTTGTCAAGGCGGGTATTAAGATCTTTAATTTGATCTGAGGTTATCATAATGATATCGTTTTGAACAAAAATAGAATTTAAACCTCCATTAAAAAATAAATCTTGGAATATTATTTTTCAACAGGCAAAATTTATAACACTAGAGTATTTTTATCCTGCAAATAAATAAGTTAAACGATTAAGTTTCATTTATAGCATAGATTGAAGTAAGATTGAACTCTAAATCTATGCATTAATGCGGGTGTACTACTTTTTTAAAAACTTATTTCTTAATTATATAATTAAGACGAGACAGCAGTTACTGCGTTTTAACTTAACCATGTTGGTTCTAAAAAAAGTTAAAATACGTCTTAAGGAAATCAACTCTAAAAAGCTTAGCAAGACACAGTTAAAGGAAATACGTTTGTTTTATAGGAAAAGAGGGTATAAGCATGTTAAGACCCATTGGCACCGGTTTTATACAGCAGCAAATAATCAATTTTCTGAAAAGTATATCCCAGAGGACATATTTCATGTGGTCGTTTCCAATGCATTAAATGAAATGAAGCAGTGGCCTGCGCTTTTGGATAAAAACTTATCTGAAAGGTTGTTTAATGGTTTTAAACAACCTGTGAGCGTTGTGAAAAATGTAAATGGGTTTTATTATGTAAATGGTAGGCCTGCAAGCATGGCAGAGGCCATTGAGAGTTGCTGCAATTATGAGGATAGGCTTGTAATTAAACCTACTATCGAATCGGGTGGAGGGAGAGAAGTTATAGGGTTCTCCATAGTAGATAGAATAACAAATCATAAAAGTTTAACCGTCGAGGAGTTACTTAATTATTATAAAAAGGATTTTATTATCCAGGGAGTTGTAAACCAACACTCAGCGTTAAAGAAGCTTAATTCAAGTTCTTTAAATACTCTTAGGATTATGACCTATCTTAAGGAAGACGACGTTCATGTACTATCTTCCATTTTAAGAATAGGAAGCGTAGGGATGTTTACGGATAATAGTGCGTCTGGAGGTATGGTTTGTGGAATAAAAGAAGATGGAAAGCTTCGTGAGTTTGGTTATTTGGCTTCAGGGGATAATAAAACCAAAACCGATACCAATATAGTACTCAAAGATTATGAGGTTCCATCGTATAACAAAGCTTTAGGTATGGTTAAAGGGATGCATTCAAAGGTGCCCTATTTTAGAATTATTTCCTGGGATATTGCCATAGACCAAGATGAAGCCCCCGTATTTATTGAGTACAATACATACAGGCAGTCCATAGGAATCCATCAATTTTGTAATGGGCCGCTATTCGGTGATTTCACGGATGAACTTTTAGAAATCGGCAGACAATATAAATCGTTAGCTTAAACTATTATTTATTAATACCATGAAGATTAGATATTATTTAGGTGTTGCATTTTTACTTTTACAAGTTATATCTATTGTGTATTCTCAGTTTATTCCAGAACGTTTTTTTTGCTGGGCGCCTTACGATGAGCATACTTACATTGATATTAGTGTTGAAATTGATGGCAAACAATTAACTAAAAAAGAAGTGAAAGATAGGTACCGGTATAAATCGGAGGGTTGGGAACCCAGAAGCATAGCCAATGTTTTTGACATTATTTCGCAATATGAATCCACCTATGGAAAAACCGATAATGCCACTGTAGAGGTAAACTATTCAACCAATGGACACAAAGAACGTATATGGAATTTAAAAAAATGAGGTCGTATTTCCCTCTAAATTTTTCGGTTGAAGGCATGCAGCCTAATATTTTGTTAATGTGCAAACTCATGTTTGTGATGTTAATCCTTTATGGGTTTGTTGGGTATATTGAAGACCCTCATGTGCCATATATACCTCATAGTATTACCTGGGTATTCATTTTATTTTTTATTCCTTTTTTGTTCAAAATAAGGGTGAAAAAGAAATTTAAATTAAATGTTAATTAAGATGGAGAAAAGGAAAATTTCAGTTTTAATACCCGATGGAGAAAGTCATATTTTATTATATGTTATCAATTGTCTAGCTCAAATAAAGGCAATCGACATTTATGTCATGTCCAATAAAAAGGATAATCCCATGCGTTATTCCAGATATGTAAAGGGGTTTTCTTATTATCCTGAAACAGATTCAGATCTGGATTGGATCGCTAACATTAATACGGAAGTTGAGAAGCGTGATGTAGATGTTATTATGCCCATTTTTGAAACGAGAATCAGAAGTCTTATTCAACATCAAGAAGGGATTTTGCATAAAAACAAATTGGGATTACTACCTTCTCTTAATAATTTCGATGTAGCCATTAATAAAGGAGCTTTGGCCATGCATTTAGAGGAGAACGATATTCCTGGCCCTAAAAGCATAACTATTGGATACAATGAATCCATAAACAAAGTAGATATTCTAAATTTCCCTGTTATTATAAAACCTTTAGAAGGTTTTGGTGGAGGACAAGGGATAGATGTTTTTCATAATAAGGAAGATTTAGAGAAGCATTTTACTAAAAATAGTTTTGATTATATAAATATTATCCAGGAATATATAGAGGGATATGACATAGATTGTAGTGTTTTATGTGAACATGGAGAAATTTTGGCTTATACTATTCAAAAAGGTAATATGTTTGGGAAAAATCAATTCTCACCTCAATTCGGATTGCAATTTTTGGAAGAACCGGAATTGTACAAGGTTGTTGAAAAATTGATGAAATCTTTAAATTGGAGTGGAGTAGCGCATATTGATATGCGCTATGATCGAAATACGGGAAGCTTTAACATTGTTGAAGTGAATACCAGGTTTTGGGTCTCGTTAGACGCGTCTCTTATCGCAGGAATAAACTTCCCATATTTGTATGCCCTATCTAGTATGAATATGTCATACGAGAAGCTTAAATTTAAGTTTATAAATTACCTAAACTTAAAAGGACTCATTAAACGAATAAGGCAAAACCCGTTTTTTATATTTAAACTCCGTTTTGTACTCAATAATACACCATTAAAGTTAGCGTTAATGGATCCAATACCAATGATTTACAAATTTATTACCAGAACAAGAAACCTCCTAATGGCTAGGTTTAGATAGCGCGTCCAGTATGAGCACGTATGAGGATCGGGCAAAGTAAACCAACCAACTAAAAATACCAACAAACTTAAGAGCATCCTCAATAAAATATTTTAGGTTGGTATCTTCCATAAAAAAATCCAGTCCCATGGAGAGTCCTAAAAATGTAAACGCCATGCCTAATATAAAATAATTCGTTTTTGTTAGTATGAGTTTTAAAAAGGACTTAACATACCAGAGCGTTAGCAAAATGTATAAAGGATAGGTTATGGTTTGTTTGATTTTAAAAGCTTTAAATGATCTTAAAATGTAATCGTGAAACATAAAGAAATCATCAATTAACAGGATAAAGGTTAAAACTCCCGAACTAATTAAAAAGATAGCCTCTTTACGCTGTTTAAATCTCCATAAAAAAATACCCGAAAATAGACAAATGGTAGATGTTGCACACCAAATTAACGCTCCAATGTTAGATATAATTCCGGTAAAAGGGTGTACTTTAGTTATTAAAGCCGGGTCTCCTACGATTTGTACAAATGGAATATTAAATGTAATACCGGCGGCATAAGCTGCACTCAATAACAAGATACAGGTGGTATATGTTATGGCAATAAATGGATATTTTTTTAGCATATTTAAGCATTTTTAAAATTGTTTACGACTTTTTTTCTCTTTCCAGAAGATAAAAGAGGAATCTCGTCCACATATGAAATAGTGACCTTAGCGTCCTCTCCAAAATCTTTTTTAATGCTACTAATTAATGCTTGTTCGTGAGGGAATGTATCAATAATATTGAGTTTAACTTCGTATTCTTTTTCACCTTGTTGTATAAACTGGTACTGTTTAAGGAGCTTATAATAGTTGTAGAATTTAGTGTATACTACAAAAGAGGACACAATATTGCCTTTTGTATCATAAATTAAATCCATTTTTCGACCTTCAATTTTTTCAAATTTTGTTTGCCCGTTTTCCAGCTGTAAAAGCCTGGCAATATCTCCGGTATCATATCTTATGATAGGCATGCTATGATTAAAAAGGTCGGTAACAACAATTCTCCCAAATTCACCAGGATTTACAGGTTTGTCTTCATTTAAACCCAGTAATTCTACATAATAGCTCGCGTGGTTTATTACGAAGTGTTCGGTTGAATCGCATGTTTGTTGCGCTATAATTCCAACTTCTTCACTGGAGTATCTCGATAATATAGGTGTTTTAAAATGTTTACTTAGGGTTGTTTTTGTATACTGATTGAGATATTCAGAGTTCGCGATAACCGAGTTTAAATTCAAATGCTGTAAGTCTACATTGTTTCTATCTAAATACAGACATATCTGCTCTAAAGAGGATGCAAAGCCCAGAATATTCTTTTGTCCTTTATAACGCTTAAGCAAGCTTATAAAGTGTGAAATCCTAGAATCTGTCAATCTTGAAATGTCAAACTGTACAATATTTTGCAACCAGGAGATTAGTTTCCCTTTTTTATTATGCGATCTCCAAACCTCTAGTTCAAATAACCTGTTTCCCAGTTTGAAATTAGATTGTCCAGAGAAATAAATTACATCGGCTCGGTTCCTGTTTCTTTTGTTATCATTTTGAAATAAAAAAAACGGGGTTCCAGTAGATCCACTTGTAGATACCTTATAGTTTTGCTTATTGATATAAGGTTCGGACTGAAAGTCCTTAAAATTTTCCTGAATAACCGTTTTTCTAATAACAGGAAACGCATTTATATCACTTATACCATTATAATCCTTATAAAATGGAGTGGTTTGTGAGGCATGCTTTAATAAGTTTTCCAGGTATTGTTTTTTTAATTTTAAGGCTTTGTCACTCTCAGGACTGTTAAGAATTATGGAAATTTCTCTTAAATGACTTTTAATTTTTCCTCCTTTAATAGTATCAACGAGCCAAAATGATTTATTACGTATCAGGTTTAGTATATTCATTAGTTAATGTTAGTCAGCCGGTTTGGTTTTATAGTCGATTCAAATATAATATTCCAATCATTTAGTTTTGCATTTATAGGTTATAAAGCTAATTTTGTATGATATTATGACAATAGACCTTAGAAGTGATACGGTTACAAAACCGTCAAAAGCCATGTTGGAGGCTATGCAACAGGCTAAAGTTGGAGACGACGTATTTAGGGAAGACCCCACTGTTAATGCACTTGAAAGCCGTGTGGCAGAGCTGTTTGGGAAATCTAAAGCGTTGTTCTTTCCCAGCGGTACTATGGCAAATCAAACGGCATTAAAACTTCATACAAATCCAGGAGATCAGGTTATTTGTGACCAATACGCTCATATTTACAATTACGAATCTGGCGGAGCGTCTTTTAATAGTGGTATTTCTTGTAAACTGATTAATGGTCATAGAGGTATGTTTCTGGGAAAACAGGTCTTAGAGGCTATTAATCCAGAAGATTATTACTATAGTAAGACCAGTTTGGTTGCAGTTGAGAACACTACGAACAAAGGAGGAGGGGCTTGTTGGGATCTTAATGAAATACTTAAGATAAGAGCGATTTGTGATGCCCATAAACTTGGATATCATTTAGATGGTGCGCGTTTGTGGAATGCGATGGTAGCCAAAAATGAATCGCCTAAACAGTATGGAGCTATTTTTGATACCATTTCTGTATGTTTAAGCAAAGGATTGGGCTGCCCGGTTGGTTCTGTTCTTGTGGGGAATTCGGGTATTATGGACGAAGCGTTGCGCATTAGAAAAATATTTGGAGGTAACATGCGTCAGGCAGGATATTTAGCCGGTGCGGGCTTGTATGCTCTAGAGCATCATGTGAAAAGGTTAGCAGAAGATCATAAGAGAGCACATGACATAGGAGAAGCACTTACCAAATTATCTATTATTAAATCTGTAGAACCCGTTGAAACCAACATCGTTATTTTTGAATTAAACGTAGATGTTGATGAAAAAACCTTTCTAAACATGCTGAAATCCCACAATATCTATATTATTAGTATGGGAGGTGGGAAGCTACGTGTTGTAACCCATATGGATTATACCGATGATATGCATACTGTTTTTTTAAACATGTTAAATAAACTATAAATGCCTATTTAAACATATCCATTCCTGGAATGTTTGGCAGACCTTCCTTTGCCGATGCCGCCAGTTCAGCTTCATTAACCTTGGTTGCTCTTTCTATAGCTTTATTAAGGGTAAGAATAAGGTAATCTTCTAACTGTTCTTTGTCTTCTAACAACGCATCATCAATTTCAAGAGATTTAATGGTCCTATTTGCGGTAAGCGAAACTTTAAGTTTACCATCACTACTGGTTTCGTCAATGATAACAGTATCAAGACGTTTCTTGGTTTCTTCTACTTTTTGCTGGGCTTCTTTTAGCTTGCCCATCATATTCATCATATCTCCAAACATAATTTTATGAATTGATTAACGCTGCAAAGCTATTTAATTTTTCTATTTTTGGAGGCTCAAATTTTAAGAATAAACCGATTTCTTTGGAAAATACAACTCAAACACCGTCAATACTCAAGAAAATAAAGGAACTAACAATTCATAACGATACTCGAATTGATAACTACTATTGGTTAAACGAAAAGGGAAACCCAGAGGTACTAAAATACTTAAATGCCGAAAACGATTATACCAAAGATATGATGCGGCATACAGAGGACTTTCAAAAGAAGTTATTCGAAGAAATGAAAGGTCGAATTAAAGAGGATGACACTACAGTTCCTTATAAACTCAATGGGTATTGGTATATTACGCGCTATGAAAAAAATAGGGATTACCCCATATATGCACGTAAAAAAGAAAGTTTGGACGCTGAGGAGGAAATTCTGTTTGATTGTAACGAAATGGCTAAAGATCACTCGTATTTCAATATGGGAAGCATCGCTATTAGCCCCGACAATACTATGGCGGCTTTTACAACAGATACAGTAAGTAGAAGACAATATACGATTCAGATTAAAAATTTGGTGACTGGAGAAATCCATTCAGATAAAATTTTAAATACGACAGGAACAGCCACATGGGCTAATGATAATAAGACCTTGTTTTATTCTATAAAGGATGAAGTTACCTTGCGTTCCCATAAGATTTTGAAGCATTTGCTTCATACCGATTCAAAAGAAGATATTGAGGTTTACTATGAAAAGGATGAAACCTTTAACACCTTTGTATATAAAACCAAATCTAGAAAATACCTTGTCATTGGCTCTTCAAGTACCTTAACGACGGAATACAGGTTCTTAGATGCCGATATACCAGATGGAGAATTTGAGGTATTTCAGGAGCGTATTAGAGAATTAGACTACAGTATTTCGCATTTCGAAGATCATTTTTATATTATTGCTAACAGTGAAGGGGCAACCAATTTTAAGCTTCTTAAAACACCAATAGCCAATACTAGGAAAGAACATTGGCAGGAAGTTATTCCACATAGAAAAGACGTTTTATTAGAAGATATTGAGATTTTTAAAGAATATTTGGTTGCAAATGAACGCAAAAACGGACTAAATAGTTTAAGAATTGTGAGTTGGAACGGGGAAGAAGATTATTATTTACCTTTTGATTCTGAGACTTATACTACATTTATAGGTAACAATCCTGACTTTAATAGTGACATTCTACGTTATGGTTATAATTCGCTAACATCCCCAAGTTCGGTAATTGATTATAATTTTAAAACCAAACAAAAAGAGATTAAGAAAGAACAGGCTGTTTTAGGGGGGGAGTTTGATAAGAAAAATTATGAATCTAAAAGAGTATGGGCAACCGCAAGAGATGGAGTGAAGGTTCCTATATCGCTTGTTTATAGAAAAGGTTTAAAATTAGATGGATCAAATCCATTGTTACAATATGGATATGGCTCTTATGGATCTACTGTAGATCCATCATTTTCGAGTATTCGTTTAAGTCTACTTGATCGCGGGTTTATTTACGCTATTGCTCACATTCGAGGAGGAGAATACCTGGGAAGGGATTGGTATGAGAAGGGCAAATTATTCCACAAATTGAATACGTTTCACGATTTTATTGATTGCTCAAAATATCTCATAGAACAGCAATATACCGCTCCTAATCACTTATATGCCTATGGCGGATCTGCCGGAGGTTTGTTAATGGGAGCCGTAATTAATATGAATTCTGAGCTTTATCATGGTATTCTGGCGGCAGTACCCTTTGTAGATGTTGTTACAACCATGCTGGATGACAGTATTCCTTTAACTACGGGGGAATATGATGAATGGGGCAACCCTAATACCCCAGAGTACTATGACTATATGAAATCGTACTCTCCGTATGATAATATTGAAGAAAAGGCTTACCCAAACATGTTAGTCACAACCGGTTTACACGATTCGCAGGTGCAATACTGGGAACCGGCAAAATGGGTGGCTAAACTGAGGGAAATGAAGACAGATACTAATAAACTATTGCTGCATACAGATATGGATTCAGGGCATGGAGGAGCCTCAGGGCGCTTTGAAAGCTTGAAGGAAATTGCCCGCGAATATGCCTTTTTATTAGATTTAGAAGGAATTAATAGGTAATATAAAAAATTGTTTTATTTTTGTCTGGTTTTAGGATATGAATATTTTTTAGTATTATTATCCTAGAGCTTATAAAAAGCATTTATGAAACACAAAAATAAGGTTTTTGATAATGTATTAGATTTAATAGGTCAAACCCCACTTATTAAACTTAATAAAATAGCCTCAAAATTTAAAGGAAACTTTTTTGCAAAAGTTGAATCCTTTAACCCAGGACAATCTTCAAAAGACAGAATAGCACTTTATATTATTGAAGAAGCAGAACGCAAAGGAATATTAACTCCTGGCGATACCATTATAGAAACGACATCAGGTAATACAGGATACAGTATAGCCATGGTAAGTATTATTAAAGGATACGATTGCGTTTTAGCCGTAAGTTCTAAATCTTCTGCAGATAAAATAGATATGCTTAAAACTATGGGTGCAAAGGTTTATGTGTGCCCAGCGCATGTTAGTGCAGACGACCCAAGGTCTTACTATCAAGTTGCTAAACGTTTACACGAAGAAATAAAAGGTTCGGTTTATATCAATCAATATTTTAATGAATTAAATATTGATGCCCATTATAACTCTACGGGTCCCGAAATTTGGGATCAAACAGATGGAAACATTACCCATCTTGTAGCATGTAGTGGTACCGGAGGAACAATTTCTGGTACAGCCAGGTATTTAAAAGAACAGAATCCAGATATTAAAGTTATAGGTGTTGATGCGTTTGGTTCTGTGATTAAAAAATACCACGAGACTAGAGAATTTGACGAGAAAGAAATTTATCCATATAGAATAGAAGGGCTGGGGAAAAATTTAATTCCAACAGCAACAGACTTTGATGTTATTGATGAGTTTGTTAAAGTTACAGACGAAGAAAGTGCGCATACTGCCAGATTAATTGCAAAAAGTGAAGGCTTATTTGTTGGTTACACATCTGGTGCTGCCATGCAGGCCATTATGCAACTTAATGAACAGGGAGCATTTAAAAAAGATGATAATATTGTTGTCATTTTCCCAGATCACGGGTCGCGTTATATGAGTAAAGTATACAGTGATAAATGGATGAATGAACAAGGCTTTTTTGATAGTAAAAACGAGGCTGCAGCTCAGAAAATTCAGTATGTAAAATAACATAATTAATACTCGATAAAGAGATGCAATTTTGTTTAAAAAACAAAATATGGTCTCTTTTTTTATTTTATCTATAATTGATCGGTAAAAATTATGTTCGAAACATATAAATATTTAATTTTGCATGAACTAACTAAGAACCGAGAGCTTTCATGAAATATATTCTGGAACATTTAAAAAGTTGTTTTTGTTTTTCTCAAGAACAACTATTTCTTTTTTGGTTAGGTCTTAAATTTGGTAGCAATAAGATTATTTTATAAATGAAGGATTTATTTGAGAAGATTTACAAAGACAAAGGGCCATTAGGTAAGTGGGCGTCGCAAGCAGAAGGTTACTTTGTGTTTCCTAAATTAGAAGGAGAGATTTCAAATCGTATGAAATTTCAGGGAAAAGAAGTTATTACCTGGAGTATTAACGATTATTTAGGATTGGCTAATCATCCCGAGGTAAGAAAAGTAGATGCTGAGGCTGCTGCTCAATATGGCTCGGCTTACCCAATGGGTGCGAGAATGATGTCCGGTCATACAGATTTACACGAAAAATTACAGAACGAATTGGCTTCGTTTGTGAACAAAGAAGCTGCTTATCTATTAAATTTCGGGTATCAAGGTATGGTGTCTACTATAGATGCCTTAGTTTCTAAAGATGATATTATTGTTTACGATGTTGATGCACATGCTTGTATTATTGATGGTGTTCGTTTGCATATGGGAAAACGCTTCACTTATAAGCATAATGATGTTGAGAGTTTAGAAAAAAACCTGGATAGAGCAGCAAAAATGGCTGAGCAAACTGGCGGAGGAATTCTCGTAATTTCTGAAGGTGTATTTGGAATGCGTGGTGAGCAAGGTCGTTTAAAGGAAATTGTAGCTCTTAAGAAAAAATATAACTTCAGATTATTTGTAGATGACGCTCATGGTTTTGGAACACTGGGAGCAACTGGCGCCGGAGCAGGCGAGGAGCAAGGCGTACAGGATGATATTGATGTTTATTTTGCAACGTTTGCAAAATCATTGGCCAGTACAGGTGCTTTTATCGCCGGAGACCAGGAAATCATGGATTACTTAAAGTATAACTTGCGTTCTCAAATGTTTGCAAAATCTTTGCAAATGCAGTTGGTTGTTGGAGCTCTTAAGCGTTTAGAAATGCTTAAAACAATGCCTGAGCTAAAAAACAAACTTTGGGAGAATGTCAATGCACTACAATCTGGACTTAAAGATCGTGGTTTTGATATAGGAACAACGCAAAGCTGTGTAACACCTGTGTATCTAAAAGGAAGTATCCCGGAAGCGATGGCACTTGTTAGAGATTTACGTGAGAATTACGGTATCTTCTGTTCTATTGTTGTTTATCCAGTGATTCCTAAAGGATTAATTTTATTAAGATTGATACCAACAGCAACACATACTTTAGAAGACGTAGATGAGACTTTAGCTGCTTTTGAAGCTATTAGATCACGATTAGAAAATGGAACTTACAAACGTTTATCTGCCTCTGTATTATCAGCGATGGGAGAGTAGTGCTACACATTTAAATAATAAATAAAAAAAATCCGATTCACAATTGAATCGGATTTTTTTTTATACAAACGTGAATTTCTATATTAAAAAGTCAAATAAAGTTACGTCGAAATCATGTTAAACTAGATCCTTTTTAAAGGTACAACGTCTTTTGTTTACAATAGGATTGAAGTGTTTCCATATTTGATGAATGGCTAAATTATCGTCCAGTTCGGGTCCTCTTACGCATAATTCAATGTTTTTTTCTTTAAACGTTTTGTAGAACTCATCGAAAATAAGAGCTGTAACCCCCTTGTTTTGATATTCGGGTAATACACCGATTAAATAGAATGTCACAGATTTGGCGTGTTTCTTAGCGTGTAACAGGTGTTTTATTCCAAAAGGAAACAGTTTGCCCTTCATTTTTTGCAAGGCCTCAGCATAAGAAGGGGTAACAATACCAAAACCTACCAGATTATCGTCTTTGTCTAGAATAAATTTTACATACTCAGGATTAAGAAATCCGATAAATTTTTTCTTAAAATACTCACGTTGTTTTTCATTTATTTCAACAAATGAAGATAATGAAGCGTGAGACTTGGAAAAGACTTCAAACATGGCGTCTGTATATGGGAGAATGTCCTTATTTCTTGTGAAATTTAAGGATTTTACACCATAACGCTTTTTTATAATGGCCTGCATTCTTTGAAAAAACTCTGGGCTAATATTTTGAAACTCCATAATGTTTTCGGAGTATGCTTTTCCTACATTGTAACCCAATGCTTTAAAATGATCTGCATAGTAAGGTGGGTTATGCCATGTAATCATATTGCCTATTTGGTCAAAGCCTTCCGTTAGCACACCTACCTTGTCTAGATTTGAAAACCCTACAGGGCCTTCAACGAATTCAAGATTTTTTTCTTTGCCAATTTCTATAACCTTATCGAGTAGCTTCTTGGTGACGTCAATATCGTCAATGACATCAAACCATCCGAAGCGCATTTTTTTTAGGCCTTGTCCATCTACTTCAAGCCAATTAATGATGGCAGCAATTCTTCCAACGATTTCTTTATTTTTATAAGCAAGAAATAATCTGGCTTCGGCATCATTAAAAACGGGATTAATGTTTTTATCAAAAGTTTTAACTTCTTCACTAATAATGGGAGGTACCCAATATTTAGAATTTTTATTGAGCTTAAACGGGAATTTTACAAAAGCCTTTCTGTCTTTTTTTGTTAGAACTTCTTTAAGTGTAATCATATTTGGTTGATAGATGGTCTGATTTTAATTGTCATCAAAATCTACATCTTTTCGTTTTCTTTTTTTGTTGGTTTTATCTGTATCGGTTGTGTCCTTCTTTTTCTTACGTTTCGACCTCTTGGCTTCATCTTTAATCGACGTGCCGTTATCAATACCTTTGTTGTTCTTTATTTCTTTATCCTTGTGAAAATCTAATCTATAAGATACGCCAAGATTTACCCCTAAAACAGAAGGTGTGTCTTTTGCGTTAAATGTTAACGCCGTATCCAATTGAAGATCCCTTCCTAATAAATAAGCCCCGCCAAATCTAAAAAGGTTATCGGCATAAAAATCACTTTTTATACCTTGAGTCTCCCCAAATATAACCCAATTTTGGTTGAAAGAATGCGTTAAAGTTAAGATATATTGAAAATCTGATTGGTCTGACCCAATTCGGTCTTTTATAAAATTCATAACAAACACCCACCCTCCAGGAAAATTGTTTTGCGTGGCAATCATAACTTTCGGGCTAACTCCTTCTACACCAGGTGCTGTATAAGGATTGTCGGCAGCATCAAAATTTGCTCCCAAATAAACCGATACAGCAGGGATTAACGAGCTCCATTTAAAACTATGATTAGCTCTCCAGCTATATAAATTAGGCTTATTCTTTTCTTCGTTTTTATAAGGATCGTAAACCAAATATTTGGCGCCAAAAGCTACGCTTTTAAAATTAGAGCGTTTTTCTTCTGAAGAGAAATTGGACGTGAACTCTTTTGTATCGTTTTGGTAAGTACCTTCAATATTTAATTCTAATTGCTCTAGTAATAGTCCGTATCTAGCTGCGAAATCTACCCCAAAGCCCGATACTTTATAGGCAGCGACAGGAACTCGCTTTTCACTTATATAATAGGGGCCTAATTCCAATTGAGCTACTTTGGTACCAACGGAGAAAGCACTTCTAGACGCCCCTGGCCTGTTGGAGTTAATAACATCTGTATACTGGGCATAGGCCTGAATTGAAACACATGTTAAAAGTATACATAAGATAGATTTCATTGGGTTCATAATTAATGTTTTAGTTCGTAACCGCCAATACAGAAATAGTATAATACTATCATATTGTCAGTTATTAGACTTTTTCAAATATAGATATTTTATACTTTTTTTATCGTTTTAGAACGTTTTTTAAGCCAATAGAATTGTATTTTTGTTAAAAATATTTTTTATGCTTCTTTTTGAATCGGCAACAGGGCTTGTTAGGATGATTCTCATCTTGTTACTAATTTACTTTGGGATAAAGATACTATCGCGTTTGTTTGCGCCGTTATTACTTAAGTATGTCGCTAAAAAAGCCGAACAGCGTTTTGGTGATCAATTTGGTCAATTTTCAAGGCAACAGAAGCAAAAGAAGAAGGAAGAAGGCGAAGTGACCATAGATAAAATACCAGAAAACAGAACCTCAAATAAAAATGTAGGAGACTATGTCGATTTCGAAGAAATTGATTAATTTCCCCAAACATAGTTACTAATAAAATTTCTCAATGCAATTTCCGATTAAGCGAATTCTTCCTCATCTACTGGTTTTAGTAGGGTTTGTAGTAATTTCTTTAGTTTATTTTAGCCCTGTTTTGCAGGGGAAGCAGATCTTTCAGAGTGATATCATGCACTATATTGGCATGAGTAAACAGCAACAAGATTATAAAGCTGAAACTGGAGAAGAAACCTATTGGACTAATAGTGCGTTTGCAGGAATGCCAACGTATCAACTAGGAGCCAGATATCCGCATAATTATATTAAGACATTAGATTTAGCACTGCGTTTTTTACCACGCCCGGCAGATTACCTGTTTTTGTATCTTATTAGTTTTTATATACTCCTTCTAGTCTTAAAAGTAGATTTTAAACTTGCAGCGTTAGGAGCCATTGCGTTTGGTTTTTCTACGTATATGATTATAATATTGGGGGTTGGACATAACAGTAAAGCGCATGCTATAGCTTATATGCCATTAGTTTTAAGTGGAATTTTACTCGTGTTTCAAAAGAAATACATTTACGGGTTTTTGTTAACCACTGTAGCTATGGGGCTTGAATTAGTGTCTAATCATTTCCAGATGACCTACTACCTTTTGTTTTTGGTTATTGTTTTAGGAATTGTTTATCTAATCGATGCGATTAACAAAAACATGCTGCCTCATTATTTTAAATCCATTGGCGTTTTAGTTGCTGCTGTTATTCTATCTATTAGCTTAAATGCGACTAATATTCTGGCAACTCAAGAATATGTAAAGGAAAGTACCCGGGGTAAGAGCGAATTAACCTTAAATCCGGATGGTTCGCCTAAAGAAGTAACTTCTGGTCTAGATAGAGATTATATTACCCAATTTAGCTATGGTAAAGTTGAAACTTTTAACCTTTTCATTCCCGGTTTTATGGGAGGTGGTAGTTACGAGGATTTAGGTAAGGATTCACATACCTATGAAGCCTATAGGAAATTAGGAGCTAGTACAACGCAGGCCTTAGAAGCTTCTAAACATGTTCCTATGTATTGGGGAGATCAACCTATTGTTGAGGCTCCTGCCTATGTTGGAGCTGTTATTTTGTTCTTGTTTGTTTTTGCTTTATTTCTGGTTAAAGGGCGCTTAAAATGGTGGTTAGTAGGAGGGACACTGTTATCACTCCTGTTATCTTATGGAAAGAATTTAGGGTTTTTAACCAATTTCTTTATTGATTATGTCCCGTTATACAATAAATTTAGAGCGGTTAGTTCAATTCAAGTTATTCTGGAGCTCTGTATTCCTGTTCTTGCTATTTTTGGACTAGTAAGATTGTTTAATAATTTTGAAACGAAAGAAGAAAAACTTAAAGCTTTAAAACTCACATCCATTGCAACTGGTGGTTTGGCCTTATTTTTTATTCTTTTAAAATCTACATTATTTGACTTTGTTAGCTTTAAAGATGGACAATATTTACAAGCTTATGGGCCAGATTTCGTGCGTGCAGTAAAGGAAGACAGGAAAGATGTTTTTACGCAAGATACGTTAAGAACACTTATTTTTGTACTACTATCAGCGGGTGTTATTTTTATGTTTCTACGGGATAAATTAAAAGAAAAATGGGTAATTATCGCATTTTCTGTACTTATCCTGGTAGATTTAATAGGTGTGGACAGACGCTATGTCAATACTGATGATTTTGTCCCCTCCATTCAAGTAAATAAACCCTTTCAAGCAAGCGAAATTGATAAAGCCATTTTAAAGGATAAAAGCCATTTTAGAGTTTATGATCTGGTTTCTACACCATCTCCTGCTAAACCGTCCTACTTTCATAATTCTCTTAACGGATATAATGCAGCGGAATTAAAACGATATAGAGAGGTTTATGACTTTTATATTTCAAGAAGGCATTTCAATGTCCTCAATATGTTTAATACGAAGTATATTATTGGTGAGAATGATAAACAAGAATTGTTTAAATACAAAAACGAAGAGGCTAATGGCAACGCTTGGTTTGTAAAAAGCTTGCAAAAAGTAGAATCGGCCAACGAAGAAATTAAGCAATTGGATAGCTTAAATAATAAGATTGAAGCCATTTACACATCACATAAGGCAGAATTACAAAATCTAAAATCAAGCTATAACTTGGACACTCTGGCTACTGTGGTGCTCAAAGAGGTAAAACCTAATTATTTAAAGTATAGTTCTAATAATTCTAATGAAGGTTTTGCTGTCTTTTCGGAGGTGTTCTATGGAAACGGATGGAAAACATTTATCGATGGCGAAGAGGCTTCTCACATGAGAGTAAATTATACGTTACGTGGTATGCAAGTGCCTGCGGGAAGTCATACTATAGAATTTAAATTCGATCCTGATGTTGTGAAAACGGGAAGCCGCATTTCTTTGGCGGGGTCCATTCTTTTTGGAATCCTGTTGCTTGGTGGTCTGTTTTTCTCACAAAGACAGGGATCTCAGAAATCGGAGTCAAACTAACCTTAGATTCATGCCTTGGCAAGAGGAATAGAATGACAAAAAAAGTACTTATAATAACTTATTATTGGCCACCAGCGGGAGGCCCGGGAGTACAACGTTGGCTAAAATTTGTAAAATACTTGCCAGAATTTAATATAGAACCTATTGTTTATATTCCCGAAAACCCTAATTATCCCCTAGTTGATGAGAGTTTGGTTTCAGAAATACCTAAAAAGACTACTATTCTAAGCCACCTTATAAAAGAACCCTATAGACTGGCTGGAATATTTTCAAAAAAATCATCAAAAACCATAAGTAAGGGGATTATTTCAGATGTTGAAAAGCAGGGGGTGATTGAGAAACTCATGCTTTACATACGAGGGAATTTCTTTATACCTGATGCTAGAGTTAGTTGGGTGAAACCTTCTGTGAAGTATCTCTCTGATTATATTTCTAAAAACAATATTGAAACGATAATAACAACCGGACCACCTCATAGCTTGCACCTTATAGGTTTGAGACTCAAAGAAAGTCTTAATATTAGATGGTTGGCAGATTTTAGAGACCCCTGGACGACTATTGGATATCATAAACAGTTGAAGTTAACAAAGTCATCACAAAAAAAACATAAAACTCTAGAAAAACAGGTTTTAACCAGTGCTGATCACATAATAACAACTAGTTTTGTGACTAAATCACAATTTAAAAACATAACCAATCGCCCAATTGAGGTTATTACCAATGGGTATGATTATGAAACTATGGATCGGTTCGAACTGGATTCTATGTTTACAATAGCTCATATAGGTTCATTGCTATCTAAAAGAAACCCTGAAGTTCTTTGGAAAGTGCTAAGTGACCTGGTAAAAGAGGATGAGGGTTTTGCTAGAGAATTTAGGTTAAATCTTATTGGGGCTGTTAGTGATGATGTTCTTGAATCTATTGAAAAACACAATTTAATCAGTAGTGTTAATAATGTGGGCTACGTGTCTCATAAAGAGGCTATTGAGTTTCAAAAAAAGTCTCAAGTCTTGTTGCTAATCGAAATAGATTCTAATGACACTAAATGCATCATTCCAGGTAAACTATTTGAATACATGGTTTCCAATAGACCGATTATCGCAATAGGACCAGACGAATCTGATGTTGAAAATATTATTAAAGAGACAAACACAGGTGTCTATTTGGGGTATCATGATTATGAGTTATTAAAAACTACTATATTAGCGCACTTTAAATCTTTTAAGAATAATTCATTACAGTCTCACCCTATAGGCTTGCAAAAGTATAGCAGAAAGAAGTTAACAGAACAATTGGTAGCACTAATTAATAAGTAAAAAGATAACTAATACAAGGTTTCAGACTGTCCTCGTTTTAAATGTTGAGGGCCTTGAATTTGAATATTATAGTCATGGGAATAGTTGCTTTGCAATCTTTTAAAAATGTGATGTCTACATATTTAGGCTTCTTAATAGGCGCGATAAATACATTATTCTTATATACTAGATTTTTAAGTGATGAGTATTATGGGATGGTCGGGTATATGTTGTCTTTAGCATATGTTATCATGCCTCTAATGGCTTTTGGAGCTCACAATACCCTGGTTAAATTCTATTCATCTTTTAAAACTAGAGTTTCACTAAACAGCTTCTTAACACTTATGCTGTTTTTGCCACTTTTAATAGCGATACCTCTAAGTGCTATAAATTACTTTTGCTATGAGATGATTGGAGATTTTCTGTCTCAAAAGAACAATATTATTGGTGGGTATTTATGGCATGTTATAGTGATAGCAATAGCGTTGGCTTATTTTGAGGTTTTTTTTGCCTGGGCGAAGGTACAATTGCAAACCGTATTTGGAAATTTCATGAAAGAAGTATCTCATAGAGTAGGCACTATGATACTGCTGTTCTTGCTGTATTTTGGGGTGGTTGATGTTGAGCAGTTTATGAAGGGATTGGTCGTTATATATCTTTTAAGAATGCTAATTATGAGTATTTATGCTTTCAGCGTGAAACTTCCAGTAATTATGTTTAGGCGCATTAAAAATTTAAAAAGTATTTTAAGCTATTCATTTTTAATCATTATTGCCGGTGCTGTTGTTACAATTTTTCTGGATATTGATAAGGTTATGTTAGGGCATTACATAGATATTAAAGAAATAGCGTATTACAATGTGGCTATTTTTATTACAGCCGTTATTATTGTTCCACAGCGTTCAATGCATCAAATATTATTACCATTAACAGCTAAGTTCTTAAACGAAAAGGATTTCGAATCTCTTGAGGATTTATATGCAAAGAGTTCTTTAAATCTTTTTATTATAAGTGGCCTTATTTTTCTTTTAATTGTATTGAATATTAATGAGCTTTATTATGTTATTCCAAAGGAGTTTAGTGGTGGACTTTTTGTTGTTTTCTTAATTAGTGTAGCTAAATTATATGATGCTTTTTTAGGAGCCAACAATGCGATCTTATTTAATAGTAATTATTATAGGGCGGTTCTGCTTTTAGGGGTTTTTCTTATTGTGATAATAGTGGTTTTAAATATGGTGTTTATCCCATGGTTGGGCATAGATGGTGCCGCTGTAGCAACTTTTCTAGCGATTGTATTATATAATTCAATCAAGTTGTTTTTTGTTTACAAGAGATTTAATATGCACCCATTTAAGCCAGATATATTTAGAATTTTCGGAGTGATTTTGGTGTGTGTACTGCTGTTTTATTTCTGGGAGTTTCCATTTCATCCTATTGTTAATATAGCTTTGAAGTCGGCAGTGGTAGGCTTAATATATGTGATTGTGATCTATAAGTTTAACTTTTCTGAAGATATCTCAGCTATAATTAACCGCTATTTGAAAATTAAGTAAATGCTTTTAATTCAATCTTTTTGATGTCTTGGAAGTGAGAGAAATTAAGTTCTGTTTTAACCTTGATCTTCGAATTAGAGTAGACTATAAAAAGAAAACCCTACAAAGTCGCTTTAAGGCAAACATGTTGTAGGGATTTCCTAACTAACCAACCAAAATATCATGATCGTCTTCTACTGATCGATCGTGTTTTGTTGTTGCTAGATCTACTTCCACTTTGTGTTACTCTTGATCTATTATTGCTTTGTTTAGATCTTACAACGCTACGCTGCTGTCCAACCTTAGGTTTGTTTGGAGCAGTGCGTTGTGCTACACGGTTAGTAGTTCTAGCACTATTATTTCTATTATATGTACGAGAGTTTTGTGGTTTTGGTTTATATGTTGTTACATTTTTTCTTTGTCGGGTCACAGAGCTAACTCTGGAGTTATTATTTCCAGGTCTTACAACTCTCTTATTTACTTGATTTCTCGTCGTTCTATTATTGCCGTAACTTGAGCTGTTTCGTCTAGAGGTTTGATTTCTATTAGCTGTACTGTTTCTGGTATTTCTATTTGTGTTTAAGTTGGAATTGTTTCGTCTAATAGGCGTTCTGGTTGCTACCGATCGATTTGTTCTTGAATTTCTAGTGATCCCAGAATTACGTCTCGTTGTATTGTTTTGAGTAACACTTCTTCTTGTAGTCACATTTCTATTTATGCGAGTTACATTTCTTTTACTTCTATTTACTGTAGCGTAACTTCTATTTCTTCTAATAACATCACCACGTCTGCCGTAAACCGAAGTTCTTGGCCTGTAATTGTTGTAAAATGGCCTGTTGTATGCGTAACGCAAAGGTCTGTATGTTCTTCTGTAAGGTCTGTTGTAAACCACGCAGTATTCGTAAGAAGGGGCGCGGTAATACCTGTGCCATGGTCTGTAAACATAATTTCTGTTATATACATTTATAAAGCCAGAACAGTGAGAAAAGCGGTTATATCTATTGTAGTGAACATATAATCCTCCAACGCGAGATACATAACCTGAGTTATTGTAGAAAACATTTACGTTCCCAATTCTGTTTACGCGTCCGTAGTAATCGTAAAACACAGGCGTGTTTTCAATTTGGATAATTGCACCAAATTCGTCATACTGCACATAAGCATTATAATCGTACCCCGAGTTAAAGCTAAAGTTAATGTTAGGCGTTCCTATAGAAACATTCACATTAGAACCGCAATACTCCTGAATATTGAAATCGAATTGCCCATCACGAAAAACAGAAAACTCTATGCCGTTTTCAACAAATATGAAAGAGTTGCCGTAACCTCTGGAATAAGTTAAAGTTGAATTTGACTCGGTGTTGGTTGTAGCTGCGGTAGAGGTGAATCCTACAAGGATTAATCCTGCTAATAAGAATGCTATTTTTTTCATAATTGTATATTTTAAAGTGATATAGTATGGTAATTACAAACAGCGTGCCAAAAAAATAAAGAGGTAACTTATTAAAAGTGGTGGTGAGTGTGTAACTTTTTAATTATCAAAAATGTACGAGTTGATTTTAGGCTGTTAAGCCATTTTTGGCAATTAAAAACGTCTTTTTGATGTTTTGTTTAGTTCTGGTCAAGTAAAAAAGGCTAAATAGACACTTTCGATAAGTTTCAGTCAAGATATTTTTTTCTCAAAAAAACAGCTATAGGTTAATTTTATTGCAGTGAATTAACTAAAATATTAATAATTATGAAAAAAATTACCTTATTACTTTTATTGATTGTATGTTCTTCAGCAATAGCTCAAAGAGTGGAGCCTACTTTTACCTGGTCTAATAAATCAGACTACCAAATTAATGGAGAAGAAGCAGTAACATTTAAGCCAGGGGATGCTATTACCGTGGAAATGACCTATACAATGGGCTCAACAGACGGAGTTGAAGATGGTTTTGATTTTACAATAGCGGGACTTCAAGATGAACCTGTTGCGAATTTCGACCATATTAATGGCGTGTGGGCTAACGAAACAGTAGCAGTGCCTGTTGATTTTGTCTATCCGGGAGCTGGAACCGGAGGCGTTGTTACGGCTAATTATACCATTCCGAATGATGCTGAATTAAGCTCAGCAAATGCTGATTTAACGTATAGGATTTTAGCCTATTTGGCATATACCCCAGATGGAGGCGGTACCATTTATGGAGGAGCAGGAGCGAGTGATCCAACTTTAGTTTACATACGAAGTCAATCCGAAATAGATGCGATATTATCAACAGAAAATTTCAGTAAAGACAAATTAGAATCTTTTTATAATACGTCCAAAGATGCTATTATTATTAAAGACAGGATAGATGGCGGTTATTCGATTTATAACTTATTGGGACAATCTGTTTTAGAAGGTAAGACTATTAATACCGATGAGATTAGTGTTGAGTCTTTAAAATCTGGCTTGTATATTTTGTCAACTCAAAAAGGAACTTTAAAATTTGTTAAGTAGAAAGGGATTTCAAACAACAATAGAAGAGGCTGTCTGAAAAGGCAGTCTTTTTTTTTGTCAAAAATGTTTATGATTTTTTTCGATTATGGTGATGTGTCTTTTTGATTTTCTTCTCGAAACTTTAATATTGGGATACCTTGATAAGTAAATAAGAAATAAACGCATGTTCGTAATAGTTTTATTAATAGACAAATGGTTCAATTGGGAACCAATGAGTACCCTAAAATCTAGTAATTACTGAATTTAAAACTGAACATTTGTTTAATATGTTGAAATTTAGATATTTATATGTTTGAGAGATTGTTCCTGTTAAAAAATATATTTAGAAGACCTTTGTTAAGTTTTAGTTAAGCTGTTAAAGAAAAATAAATTTTGATGATCAGTTTATGTTCAGCTATTATTTTAGTGTTAAAAGGTGTAATATTTTATATTTACTACAAATAATTAACTAAAATTTTAAGGATATGAAAAAAATTACATTATTATTGTTTTTAGCGACAAGTTTTACTTTCGCTCAAAGAATAGTAGAAATTGTTACTATTAACGGGGAGAGTCTTAATGATTTTATAACCAATACAAGTAACACTCTTAACATTGGAACCGATTACGATTTTGTTATCGATTTTTCCGGTCAAGAAACTTCTGACAACGATTTGATAATTAAGGTTTTGACGGCTGGTTTTGGTGATACAGCCAATATCGCTAGTGTTCCAATTACTACCGCGAGCGGACAACTTACAGTGACACTAACGCCATCGGCAGAAGTTTCTGGTGGGATCATACAGGTAAGAACAACTACTAGTGTGAATTTTGCAAATTCGGGAGATAATGTGTTTGACTACGGATGGAATGTAGATCCAGCTTTATCAACAGAAGATTTTAACAAGAATAAACTGCAAGCTTTTTATAGCACATCTAGAGATGCCATTGTTGTAAAGGACAGAATGGATGGGGGGTATTCAATTTACAACTTATTGGGACAATCTGTTTTAGAAGGAGATATTGCTAATGCTGAGGAAATTAATGTAGGAAACCTAAAGTCAGGTTTATACATTTTATCAACTAAACAAGGTACTTTAAAATTTATTAAGTAATATACCACTCTTCAAATAAAGATAAAAGGACACTAGGTTTAACCTGTGTCCTTTTATTGTAAAATGAGCTTTCTTTTTTTAGTATGTTTTCATTTCATGCTTTTTTTTTATAATAATTGCTGTTTCTATTTCCAATTATAGAAAACCCAGTGTTAGATATGTTGATGTCTTCCGCTTTGCGATTAGTGCATAAATTTTATGAGACTTCTTCTGGAGTTCCCTTTGTCCTTATTTATAGGTTATCATAGTATGCTTAACTCAATATAGATATTAAAAGCGTCCATTAGGAAAAATTAAAAACGTAATACCATGCTCTATAAGCTTAATAGGTTGGGTGTAACGATATGGTTTGGTTATATCTAAATAATTTTTCTGGTTTTGGCTGCTTAATTATATTACATATACTAATCTCTTATTAATAAGTCCGCAAATAAGCTTCTGATGTTTTCACAATAATAGGGCTTTACATGATGTCTGCGTTTTAGTTTTTTTATCTTATAGGGTTGACATGTATCTAGTTGTACTCGTCGTAAGAATGAATGTTCTTCATAATCTCCTCGTAAAACAAAACAGCAGAAACGAGGTTTCCTGTGTCTGAATACGGTAAAAACATTCTCTGAAATTCCAGGGTTTCCTGAACATAATTTTCTGTGTTTTCCATTTGGTTGTCGAGAGCTTTTATATTTTCACCACTGGTTGGAATGCCTAATGACGTCATGGTAATACCTGGTTTGGTAGCAAAGGCTATATAAGGTAGTATGTTGGCAAGAACCTGAATTCTTTCAACATATAATTCTAATAGTTCACCTTTTCTCATTTGTTTTAATTCGTCGCTGTCATGGTATTTCCCTATACCAATATCTTTTTTTATAAAGCTCTTTGGGGCGGTTTTTTTTTGAGCAAAACTCAATGCGCTAATAAAAAAAACACTAACACATAGCAGGGTAATTTTTGATTTCATGATTATGGGTTTAAATTCTGCCTACTCTTTAGCTTTTCGGCTTACGCTTTTGATCTTACTCTTTCAATTTGCGTGCCAAAAATGCAATTACCTGTATATTAGGTGTTTGTGTAAGTTTTGATTACCAAAAGAAATGAGGTTAGAATCCTGTTTTATTAAAAAATCGTCTACTTGGTATATTTATTTATCCCTTTGAGGCAATTTTATTAGATTATTTTAACAGCGTCCAAGGTGAAATAATCTAATTAACAGAATATGTTTTGCTTATGTGGGATTATTACTTAGTCTAAAAAAGATTTGAACGTTAACGTATTTGTATAGTAAGTATTGATGACCGTCCTGTTTTTGCCAAATCTGGAGGTGCGCTTGGTTGTAATGTTCTTTTGTATCATAGGTTTTAGTCAAAAATTTAAAATTGACCTGTTCATCTTTTTTAATGAATGTTTTTCTCGTTTTAAATTCAGTCAATGAAAAAAAAATCATTAGTTGCACATTCTCAATATTTAATTGGTGTTAGAAAAATAATGTTTTAAATTATTATTTTTATCAAAACAAATTAGGTTATATGGGGAATCAATCGAAAATCTGTAAAAATTGCGAACAACCTTTTGAAGAACAGTTTAAGTTTTGTCCAAATTGCGGGCAACAAGTAAGAGATAATCTTACAGTTGGAGTTCTGTTCTATAATACCATTAGTAACTATTTTTCCTTTGATGCTCGTTTTTTAAAAAGTCTTTTGCCTTTATTGTTAAGGCCTGGGTATTTAGCAAGGAAATTTATTGAAGGGAAACGATTGCTATATTTACATCCTGCACAACTTTATTTATTTGTTTCGGTAGTATTTTTCTTTTTGCTATCTACGACTGTAATTAGGGATCAAGTTCAAACCATGGACGATGAGTTTAAGAAAATTGGGGGTAAATCTCAAATTTCAGATTATACAGGAGTAAATGGCGAGCAAGCATTAGATGATGTTAAATTAGATAGTGTTCTGCTCCCTCTACAAGAAAATGGTATTCCAGGATTGGATATCAAGGATGTTAAGGAAGTGGATTCCATTGTAAAAAAAGAGATGGTGAATGCCGGGACGGGAGGCTATTTTCTTCCTTATAGAAAGACAATAGATTCCTTAATGGCGGCAGGGGCTTCTGAAGATGTTGCTTTAAAGGCGCTGGGAATGGAGGATGATGCAGGTTATTTTACCAAAAAGTTTTTCTCTCAATTGCTTAAGCTTTACAAAAATCGTAATGGGGGCCAGGTTTTACAGGCTATATATGACACCATTCCTGTTTCTCTGTTCTTTTTGCTTCCTGTTTTTGCGCTTATTCTAAAGTTGTTTTTTTATAGAAGAGGGAGTTATGCGCATCATTTGGTCTTTAGTTTTTATTATTTTTCGTTTCTATTTACCGTTTTTAATATCATTCTAATAGTTAATAGTTTTTTGGCCGTTCCATTTTGGATTGATTTCTTACTTGTTCTGTCTACATTTTTTTACCTGCTAATTGCTATTAAGCGATTTTATAATAGTGGTTGGTTTTTAAGTTTTATTAAAACATTTTTTTCTAGTTTTATTTATTTAATGGTTGTAATTCCAATGGCTCTCATTGTTGTAGGTTTAATAGGTTTTATGCTTTATTAGCTAATTTGGTAATGGAGTTGAAATTAAAAAAGGTATGTAATGACTTCAAATACCTTTTTGTTGAGATTAGAGACCTTAGAGTAGATGATTTGCCTTGAATCTTTAATTGAAACAATTTGGGTGAAATTGTATTTTATTGATAATAAATAATTTATGAATTAGTAGCTAGCTGTAAAGAATAAATACCTGTTTGAGCGGGATTATTTAGTGTGACTTTTTTAAGAATAAGGAACCTGTATTGGAATTTCTCCGACTCAAGAGATTAGTGTCTGAGTTTAAGGCATGTTATCTTGAATGTGTAAATTCATTAATATTTTTTGATAACTCATTGATTTTTAATACATTGTGTTTTAGTTAATCCAAAAACACATTATTATGAAAACTATTACTAACCTTATTTCTTTTTGTTTTATTGCTCTTATATTGTCGTCTTGCGTGGCTAGAGCGGCCTATGTTTCACGTTCGGAAAGGACTAGTTTTAGCTCTTCTGGAGTTTCCTTGGCGCCAACAACATCTAAATCGACTAGTAAAGCCACGAGTTCAAATAATGCTTTGCTAAATATTTCGAATACCGTATCCAAATCTGGGTTCCTTGTAGGTATTTATTTTACCGATATTGATCTTACCGATAAGTTTGAAATTCAACCCGAAGTAGATTTCTTGCTAGTTAAAGATTTAAATGAGATACAGGCTCCTATTTTGCTGAAGTATAACGTTGCAGATAAATTTAGCGTTCTAGCTGGCCCTAATTTTGGGTTTCTTTTAGATGCGCCTACAGGCTTTAAATCATTTAATTTCGCAGTTGACTTTGGTGCGGCTTACGACATTGCAGAGAAGATAAATATTAACGCCAGGTATGATTTAGGGCTTACCAATATGTTGGAAAATGCAGGAGGTGCGTCTTCAAAACTTAGCGCATTCCAGCTAGGAGTGGGGTATAAGTTCTAATGTAGGGGTAATGATATTTGTCAATAACTGGTTGCATCTGTGTTCTGGTTCATGATGTCTTGCTGTTTTTAATACAGTGAAAACCAGATAACTCTATAATGAAAAAATGGACACAAATTTAATGTCATTATAGAGGCTATTTGAAAGACTGCCTGAAGTTTATGTTCGGGAAATGAACTCATTTAAACAGTTTTAATTTTTACTGAAATCGAAACCACTTAAATGAGTTCAAGTCTTTATATTTTGTCTTTTAAATATTTCCCGGTTTCTGATTTTTCCACTCTAACAATCTCTTCAGGGGTTCCGGTAGCTACAAGGTTTCCTCCATACTCTCCACCCTGTGGTCCTAAATCTATAATATGGTCTGCACATTTAATAAGTTCTAAGTTGTGCTCTACCACAATAATAGAGTGGTCATTATCAATTAACGCATTAAAAGATTTTAGAAGTTTTTGAATGTCGTGAAAGTGTAATCCCGTTGTTGGTTCATCAAATATAAAAAGAGATTTTTCTTTATTACTGCCTTTGCCTAAAAATGAAGCCAACTTAATACGTTGAGCTTCACCACCGGAAAGGGTAGAGGAGCTTTGCCCTAAAGTAACATAACCCAAACCAACATCTTGCAAGGGCTGAAGCTTGTTTTTAATTTTGTTTTGTTTCTGATTATCAAAAAACTCGATAGCATCATCTATAGTTAAATTTAAAATATCATCGATGCTTTTACCTCCAAATTCAACCTCTAGAACTTCTTTTTTAAACCGTTTTCCTTTACAAGTTTCACATTCTAAATGCACATCGGCCATAAACTGCATTTCAATAGTTACTTCACCTTCTCCTTTACAAGTTTCACAACGTCCGCCATCTACATTAAAAGAAAAGTGTTTAGCCTGATAGTTTCTAAGAACACTTAGTTTTTGTTTTGAAAACAAGGCTCGAATATCATCATAAGCTTTTATGTACGTAACGGGGTTAGAGCGCGAGGAGCGTCCGATAGGATTCTGATCTACAAATTCGATCTGTTTAATATTACTAAAATTACCTTCTAAAGTGCTAAATTGCCCAGGTTTGTCTCCAAAATCGGTTATTTTTTTTTGTAAGGCCGGATATAATATTTTTTTAATCAAAGTACTTTTTCCGCTTCCAGAAACTCCAGTCACCACAGTAAGCATTCCCAACGGAAATCTTACATCGATGTTTTTTAAGTTATTTTCTCTGGCCCCCTTTATATCCACATAATATTTAGATGTTCTTCGTTTTTCAGGGATTTCAATTTTTAAAGATTCATTTAAATATTGTGCGGTTAAAGAGTTTGAAGCCAAAATATCGACATAGCTTCCATGGGCAACAACGTGTCCGCCATAGGTTCCTGCTTCTGGGCCAATATCAATAATATTATCGGCTGCAATCATGATATCTTCATCGTGTTCTACCACAATAACCGTGTTACCCAAATCTCGCAATGATTTTAATACAGAAATTAATCGTTCGGTGTCCTTTGGGTGTAGACCTATACTGGGTTCATCTAAAATATACATGGACCCTACAAGGCTACTACCTAAAGATGTTGCCAGGTTGATGCGTTGACTTTCTCCTCCAGATAATGTGTTTGATTTTCTGTTAAGTGTTAAATAATCAAGGCCCACATTGGCAAGAAATGATAACCTGTTATTGACTTCTTTTAATAAACGCCGAGCTATTTTGGCATCATGATCGTTTAATTCTAATTGTTTAAAAAAAATGGCTAACCTTCCAAGAGGCATTTCCACCAAGTCGGTAATTGTAGCCCCTCCAATCTTCACGTAATTAGCTTCAATTCGTAGTCGCTTGCCATCACATGTTTTGCATTTTGTTTTTCCGCGATAGCGGGATAGCATGACCCGATTTTGAATTTTGTATGCTTTAGATTCTAACTCCGCGAAAAACGAATTTAAGCCTTCAAAGTACGCGTTACCCTCCCAAACAAGTCGTTTTTGCGCTTCACTTAATTCGAAATAAGGTTTATGAATGGGAAAATCAAATTTATGAGAGTTATTTACCAATTGATCTTTATACCAGCTCATACTTTCACCGCGCCAGGGAAAAATGGCATTCTCATAAATGGATAATCCTGTATTTGGAATAACAAGGTCGTCATCAATACCAATAATGTCACCGTAGCCTTCGCAGTCGGGACAAGCACCATATGGATTGTTGAAGCTAAATAAATGAACATTAGGTTCTAAAAAAACAATACCATCCAATTCAAATCGGTTCGTGAAAATTCGTTGTTTGTTGTCGCTTAAGGTTTCTATAGCGCATTCACCTTTACCTTCAAAAAAGGCAGTTTGTATGGCGTCTGCCAGTCGGTTGAGGAAATCTTCTTCATTTTGAAAAATAATCCGATCTACAACAAGTAACATATTTTCATTATTTGATAAGTCTTCCGAAATCTCATCAATACGAGTAACCGTGTCTTTTATTTTAACTCTTGCGTACCCTTGTTGTTGTAATGCTTTTAATTTGTTTGAGATGTTACGTCCTTCTTCTAAATGAATAGGAGCAAGAAGGAGAAGTTTTTCTCTTTCTGGAAAAGTCTTTACATAGTTTAAAACATCTGTAACAGTATCTTTTTTTACTTCATGGCCAGAAACCGGAGAATAGGTTTTGCCAATACGAGCAAATAGTAGTTTTAAATAATCGTATATCTCTGTTGTGGTACCTACTGTTGAACGCGGATTTGTAGAATTTACCTTTTGTTCAATTGCTATAGCAGGAGCAATTCCTTTTATATAATCAACTTTGGGTTTGTTTAGCCTTCCTAGGAATTGTCTGGCGTAACTTGATAGGCTTTCTACATAGCGTCTTTGGCCTTCTGCATACAGCGTATCGAAAGCTAAACTCGATTTTCCAGACCCTGACAGACCAGTAATTACTACCAATTTGTTTCTAGGGATCACTACGTCGATGTTTTTTAAATTATGCAATTTAGCCCCTTTTATGATGATGTTTTCTTTAGAGGCAACTTCGGAAATGTTAGTATTCATAGGCTTTTAACAGGAATAATTTTGTAAAGATACTATAACTATTTCAGCTTAAAAAATACATTATAATTTAAATAAACATCAAAAAACACGCTATTTTTTTGCTTTTTAAGAATGTTTGTTGTTATATTTGAATTCATTAATCAATAATAAACCAACACTTGCCTATAGCATAAAATTACTTTAAAAACATGTAACCCCAAGCAAAGAAGCCCTCTTCTATGCATTAAAAGTAATTATTATGCAATACGAATTAATTTCCGATGCTAATCTAGTTAGCAACTATATTAAAGGCGAAGAAAGCGCTTTAGAAATACTAATTAATAGGCACAAGCAAAAAGTTTATAGTTTTATTTATTCTAAAGTCTTCGACCGGGATATCGCAGAAGATATTTTTCAAGATACATTTATAAAAGTCATTAAAACTTTAAAACGAGGCTCTTACAACGAAGAAGGGAAGTTTTTGCCATGGGTTATGAGAATTTCTCATAATTTGGTAATTGATTTCTTTAGAAAGAATAAAAGAATGCCAAAGTTTGATAACGCAGGCGAGTTTAGCATTTTTTCTGTACTTAGTGATACAAGCTTAAATGCGGAAAAGAGCATTATTAAAGAACAGGTTGAAACAGATGTTAGGCGTTTAGTAGATGAGCTACCGCAAGATCAAAAAGAAGTGTTGCTTATGCGAATTTATAACGACATGAGTTTTAAAGAGATATCGGACAGGACTGGTGTAAGCATAAATACAGCGTTAGGTAGAATGCGTTATGCTTTAATTAATTTGAGAAAGATCATTGATAAACACAATATTATTTTAACAAATTAATACAATAATGATAATTTTGCCACGTTAGTAGGTTGTATTAATCACTAATTTAATAACATGGCGAAATTTTACTCTGAAAATTCTATCGAAAATATCAACGAACTTGAACCAAAGGAAGAAACAATTAACTTTCTTCTAAGTTACTCCAAGGCTTTAAGTGTTATAGATTGTAATAAAATGAAGTTTGAAACACTTCTAAACTAAATTTATAAGTCCTAATATGCGTTAAATGTTAGGACTTTTTCAATTTTTTGTATTCATTTATAACAGACTGTCTGCCTACTGTTTTTGTAATTATATCGTTTTCCAAATCCCATCCACGGGCTGGAGAATATTCTCTGCCGTACCAAATAATTTGCAGATGTAAGTCGTTCCATAATTCTTTTGGAAACAGTCTTTTTGCGTCCTTTTCGGTTTGAACAACATTTTTTCCAGTACTTAAATTCCAACGATACATCAATCTGTGTATATGAGTATCAACAGGGAAAGCAGGTACACCAAAGGCCTGAGACATCACAACACTAGCTGTTTTATGTCCTACAGCGGGTAAAGCTTCCAATGCTTCAAAGCTTTGAGGGACTTGTCCTCCGTGTTCTTCTATAAGTATTTTTGACAAACCATGAATGCCTTTACTTTTCATAGGGGACAGGCCAACAGGTTTTATAATATCTCTTATTTCTTCCACTGAAAGTTTTACCATATCATTTGGGTTGTCTGCTCTTTCGAAGAGTAGTGGAGTTATTTTATTCACACGAACATCGGTGCTTTGAGCCGACATTAATACAGCTATTAGTAGTGTATATGGGTCTTTATGGTCTAAAGGGATAGGTATTTCTGGATATAGCTTATTCAGGGTTGTAATAATAAAGTCAACACTTTCTTGTTTGGTCATTGGTTTGTATTTTAGCTGCACAAAGTTATAAAATATGAACACATTAAAAGTAGGAGATAAAGCTCCCAATTTTGAAGCCTTTGACGAACAAGGAAATACTGTGAAACTATCTGATTTTAAAGGAAAAAAGCTAGTCGTTTTCTTTTATCCAAAGGCTAATACTCCAACATGTACGGTAGAAGCATGCAATTTAAGAGACGAATATACCGTTTTAAAGGAGAAGGGTTATGAAATTTTAGGAGTTAGTGCAGATACTCAAAAGAAACAATCTAATTTTAAGAAGAAATTTAATTTCCCATATCCTTTGCTGGCCGATGTAGATAAGGATGTTATTAATGCGTTTGGTGTTTGGGGCGAAAAGAAATTTATGGGACGTATTTTTGATGGTATTCACCGTATTACGTTTGTTGTTGATGAACATGGTATTATCGAAAAAGTAATTGATAAGGTGAAAGCTAAGATACATGCAGATCAAATACTAGAATAAAAATACTTGAAGGTGTTATTCGGAGTGCCGACGAAATTGTCGCCCTCTTAAATAACACCTTCGAGATATCGTTTCGTTTCTTCTAAAAGTTAAGTTATTCTTGTGTCTTACGTTTAGTCAGGGTTAATGGCTTCCTTGTATAGCCGAATAAGCGATAATCCTTGATCAAGTCCGCAGTACCTTCAGGTACCATGTCCTCCCAACCGCGTTCTCCTTCAGAGATCATTCTCAAGATATCACGAGAGAAAATATTCATGATGCTAATATCGTAATCCTCAATATCGATAACTTTCCCATTGTATTTGAAGAATTTGTACAACTCTTTCATCCGAGGATATACTTTTAAGTTTTCACTGTTAATTAACTCATCTGTTTTTGGGTTTCGCATAGGGTATAGGTAAACTTTTAAATCCTTGAAAAATAGTTTTCCAAAGGCCTCAAGTATTCCTCCACTAATATGACGATAATATTTTTCATCAAAAATATCGATCAAATTACTAACTCCCATAGCCAGCCCCATTCTGGCTTTAGTATATTTAGAAAAATATTCAACTACTTTAAAATACTCCTGGAAATTAGATATCATTACCGAATGCCCTAAAGAGCATAATAAATCCGCTCTATCTATAAAGTCCTGTTCGTCAATTTCACCTTCTGCCCTAAGGTTAGATAATGTTATTTCGAAAACGACGACGGTTTTATCAGGATCGACTTTCTTTTCTTCCGTGAACATTTTATATGATTTCTCATACATTGCCATGTTCACTTTGGTTACTGGTCTAAAACTCCCTCTTAATGCAAGGATATTCTTTTTATAGAATATTCGCGCAGGTAGGACATTGGTGCCATCGGGACCAAAAACTACTGCATCGGTCATATCATTTTTAACCAGCTGTAAACTCATTAATCGATTATCGACATTCGCAAAGGCAGGTCCGGAAAAGTTGATAGTATCTATTTCTAACTGATCTTTATCCAGATGATCGTAAAGGTAGCGCAGTAATTTTTTCGGTTCATTGTATTTATAGAAAGCTCCGTAAATAAGGTTTGTTCCTAAAACACCGAGTGTTTCTTGCTGTAAACGAGCATCGGTTTCTTTAAAACGGAGGTGTAGAATAATTTCGTTGTAATCCCCATTAGGTTCCACCTGATATTTTATACCTACCCAACCATGTCCTTTAAATTGCTTGGCGAAATCTATGGTCGCTACAGTATTAGCATAGGTAAAAAATATTTTGTTAGGATGCTTTTCACGAGTCAGTCGAGTTTCCATAAGATCCATTTCGTGGGTAAGCATTTTTCTCAAACGAGCCTCGGTGACATATCTCCCATCATCCTCAGCTCCATAAACAGCATCACTAAAATCCTTATCGTAAGCAGACATTGCTTTTGCAATGGTTCCTGAAGCACCTCCAGCTCTAAAAAAATGTCGGCAAGTTTCTTGCCCGGCTCCAATTTCAGCAAAGGTACCATAGATGTTTTCGTTAAGATTAATTCGAAGTGCTTTCGATTTTAATGAAGGAATATCTGCAAATTCCTTGTCGCCTTTTATGGTTATTTCCATTGCAATTAACTGATCGGTTTTATGTATACAAAGGTATTAAATATGTATATCAAACAAAAAAATAACCCTATTTTTGTGCAAAACTTAACACAAGTGAGAGTTACTTTTTTAGGCACTGGAACATCACAGGGAATTCCTATTATAGGAAGCGATCACCCTGTTTGTTTAAGTAAAAACAGCAAAGACAAACGACTTCGTGTTTCGGTTCTTATAGCATGGGATAATTACAAATATGTTATTGATTGTGGCCCCGATTTTAGACAGCAAATGCTGCGGACGAAATGTAGTACGATTGATGGTATTGTTTTTACACATGAGCATTCCGATCATGTCGCTGGCCTGGATGATATTCGTCCGTTTTATTTTAGACAGGGGGATATTCCAATTTATGCACATAAGCGCGTTTTAAAATCTTTACGCAAACGTTTTGACTATGTTTTTACGACTAAGAATAAGTACCCTGGTGCGCCTGGTGTTATTGTAAATAGAATAAAAAACGCACCGTTTAAATTAAAAAACCTCGAAGTACAACCTGTAAAGGGACTTCATGACAAGCTTCCGGTTTTTGGCTTTAGGTTTGATAATTTTGCGTACCTGACGGATATGAAAACCGTATCAGATAAAGAAGTAAGGAAAATAGTAGGGGTTAAGGTTTTAGTGATTAATGCGTTAAGAATAGAGCCTCATCAATCTCACTTTAATTTAGAAGAAGCCCTGGGGTTTATAGAAAGAGTAAAGCCTGAGACAGCCTATTTAACCCATATTAGCCATTTACTTGGCTTTCATGATGACGTTGAAAAAGATTTACCTGAAAATGTCTTTTTGGCTTACGACGGTTTAGAAATAACCATTTAAAATTAGAGAGTTATGAAACAGAGAATTTTTATGTATTTATTCGTTTTTGCCACATTGTTGGTGTTATTTCAGTATGTAAACGCTAAACGTGTTTTCGAAGATCTGAATGGCAAACTGGAAACACATAAAGATGCTTTAAAAAAATATAAAGATTCTGTAGCCGTTTTACAAAATGAGACTTTAGAGCTGTCGCATTTTAATCTGGAAAGAAATGAAGATGCTATTAGTTATTTTGAAAGAGATGGTTATAATGTTTCAGAATTGGTTCCTTTTATAAAAGACGAACTCTATAAGCTAAATGAAACTAAAGGAGACCACCCCATAGTTCCGTATGCGGCGAGTGAAGGACGAAAAATATTAATTAATACCATAAAGATGCTCAACCATAAGTGGATTGTTGCCGATTTTTCTGATGGACAATACTGGGGAGAAATCTTTTTGACTTATGAGATAACTGAAGGAAGACAGCTTAAGTTTAATTTGGTAGAGTCGTTTTTATACCCCTTTGATTAGTTGCTATTCCATCTTGTAAGCAATTCCTTTTTGCTTTTTAGTTTCTCCAACATAAGAATATTCAAATGTGTATGAGGAATCTGTAGTGGTTAATATTTTTAAATGAATATCTTTTTCTTCGGCCATGCTTTTTGGGTTGATAGTCTTGAAGACTACCTCACAATCATTTATCCATCGTAATTTAGAGGAATCTGTTTTATTATTATAAGTTTCTATTTGAAGTGCTTCCGAACGCGTGAATTTAGATTTAAACACTCGATCGTTAATGATAACTTCACTATAGAATTCGCCGGTCTTATAATCGTTGCAGCGGCGTGTAGATTCGTAACAGGCAACGAGAAAAAACAGGGGAATCAAACAAAGAACTCTCATATTATAAATTTTGATGCAAATTTACTAAAGGAATGTATTAATTCTGAAAATTTTTAAAAGTTCCGTCGGAATAAAAAATAACAATACGTTCAATGGCTTTATCATCAGGATTCTGTTTTTCGATTTTAGGGAGTTTTTCTATCGTTTCCTTGAGGTTTTTTTCATTTACAGAAAAAAGATCGGCTTCGGTCTGAGGTGTTTCTGTTTTAGTTTTTGATGGAAATTCACCTTTACCATTAAATAGCCAATATAAATCTACCTCTGGGTAAGAGGACAGGATTTTTAAAATAAAATCTAAACTGGGTTTATTTCTTCCTGAAAGGATATGAGATATGCTGGATCGTTGTACTCCAATATTCTCCGCGAATGAAGAAGCAGACTCTCCATAATATTCCATGACAGTTTGTAATCGACTAATAAAATCAGACATGTTTATCATTGTAAACAATGTTTTAATTGTGTTTTACAAATGTAACAAAAGAACTGTAGAAAGAAGCAAATTTAGTGTTAAAATTGAGTCTACAATTAATGTTTTAGTTTATATAATACACATTAATCATCTAATTTACAGCTATTTAAAAATCATTTATATAATACTAGAAATTGTTGTATACATTAGACACTTAAAGCACGAATTGTTGTATATCATTGTAAACGGATTGGATCATTTTCTTGTTTACATTTGTAAAACAGGAATTGTTTACATTTGTCACACAAATAGGATCACATGAAAATCGAAGACGTAAAATCATTATTTTTAAAATACAAAGAAGCACGCTTACATAACCGCTATATAACACATAAACATATAGAGCCTCTTTTAAATGCTATTGGAGAAAAGGCAGAAGTCCTTACTATTGGACAATCTGTTTTAAACAACCCTATATATGGTATAAAAGTTGGCAATGGCTCTAAACGCATTTTATTGTGGTCACAAATGCATGGTAATGAATCTACAACGACCAAAGCTTTATTTGACCTCTTAAACACTCTTTTAGATGCTAATTCTAAGTTAAATGATGTTTTGCAGGCCTGTACACTATATATGATACCTATTCTGAACCCCGATGGAGCTCAGGCTTATACTCGAATTAATGCGAATAGCGTTGATTTAAATAGAGATGCTCAAAATTTAACTCAACCCGAAAGTCAGGTTCTTAGAACAGTTTTTAACACTTTTAGGCCACATTTTTGTTTTAATTTACATGGACAGCGTACTATTTTTGGGGCAGGAAACACTTGTAAATCTGCTACAGTATCTTTTTTGGCACCCGCTCAGGACGAAGCTTGTACCGTTACAAGCAATAGAAAGGTAGCTATGGAGGTTATAGGCGTAATGAATAATGCATTGCAAGAGGTAATCCCTAATCAAGTTGGAGTATATGATGATTCATTCAATATAAACTGTGTAGGAGATACGTTTCAGCATGAAAATATTCCAACTATTTTATTTGAAGCAGGGCATTTTGAGAATGATTACGAGCGTGAAGTTACCAGAGAGTTAATCTATATCTCTTATATCGCTTCACTTGAATATATTTCTAAGAATGACGTTAGAGGCGAGCATTACGAATCTTATATGACTATTCCGGAAAACGAAAAGTGCTTTTATGATATTATTATAAGAAACGCAAAAGTTAACAACGATTCTAATTTAAAAACATGTGATATTGCTATTCAATTTCAGGAAAGGTTGAAGGAGGGAAGGGTCGAATTTATTCCTAAAGTTGAAAAAATTGAAAATCTTGAGAATTTTTATGGGCATAAAGAAATTGATGCCAATGGACATAACGTATTAGACATCAATAATAAGATGGTGGATATGAATTACGAAAACGTTTTCGTAATAATAAATAATGATAAAATCGCATTATTAACGAAATAAAACCTATGATTTATGCATAATTATTAGTAAAAATGTATTAATTTTGATTTTTATCTAAGAATAATTAATTATGGGGAAAATAAAATTAGACGAAATAGATCACCAAATTCTTGATATGTTGATTGATAACACAAGAATTCCGTTTACAGACATTGCTAAAAAATTATTAATTTCTGCAGGAACAGTTCATGTTCGTGTGAAAAAAATGGAAGAATCTGGAATTATTAAAGGCTCATCTTTAATGCTGGATTATAAAAAGCTAGGATATTCATTTATCGCTTATGTTGGTGTATATCTAAACAACACGTCTCAAACAAAGTTCGTTTTACAACGTATTAATGAAATTCCATATGTTACGGTTGCTCATATTACTACTGGGAAATTTAATATTTTCTGTAAAATTAGAGCAAAAAGTACCGAACATGCCAAGGAAATTATATTTCTGTTAGATGACATAGAAGGCGTTTATAGAACCGAAACTATGATATCTTTAGAAGAAAGCATAAATGATAAAAAACGTTTAATGCACTCCATCTTTAAGAATATGTAATAAATTATTGTATCAAGAATAATATATTAGTATATAAAATTTTTAAAAAGCCTTAATTAAGGCTTTTTTTATGCTTTCTTATCACAACAAAAGCAGTTGTTAGCCTTGTAATACCCTCTTTTGTGTAAAGATTGAATGATACGTTCTTTAAATTTTAAACTATAGACTTCAAATTTTGTGTATCCAAAATTACTAATGCTTATTGAAGAATCCATAGCTTGAACGTAATGCCACCAATTTTGAGGAACAAATAATACATCTCCAGGTTCAAGAATAACATATTGAAACGCGTTAGACATAAATTCTGGAAACTTACTCACATCGAAATTGTTAATATCAACTTCACTCGCCACAGCTCCGTAAATATGTTTCGAACTAGGGTACATGGTTTTATTAAACTTGGTTGAGCAAATAATAAACATTTTTCTTCCTTTTATTTGCGCATATACATTGTTAGCAGTATCTGCATGAAATCCAGATATCGTATTTGCAGGTCCAATCCAGGCCGTAATATCATTTACTTTAGTATGTGCCTCGAAAAAAGAGAAGTCTATGTCACTCTTAAGCTCAGGGTAGTATTGGAAAATATCCAAAGTCGTCAAATAGTCTTTAAAACTTTCATCTTTATTTTCAGCGTCTTTTAATTCTTTTATATATTCTTTAAAAGAAGCTTTTCTGTATCTATTATCATCTTGAATGAAGTTGTCTGATAGTAAGTAAATATCCTTATCTTCTTCAAGGTCCAGAAAAAAATCCAGGCCCCATCGTTCTGTAGCTCCCCATGCTTTAGCAAGTCCTTTTATAATAACAGGTTTCTTTTTTTTGAAATAATTTCTTTTAAAAGAAGTGGCATCTATAGAAGATACCTCTTCAATGGACCGACCCTGTTCCAGAATCTTGGATACAATATTCATTTTGTTCGCTTTTTGGACTTAAAAGAAGAGATAAGCCCTTTGTTGGGGATAAAATTATCAAAATATTTAATGTAATTTAAGATATACGGTATTATTAGATTAATGGAGCAATTATCTCGACATATAAACTTAACTCATGTCGTGCTTTCAAGTATTCGATACAGACTTTTTATGCTACTTACATAGTAATCATGTAGTTCAAAGAATAATTTTGACATTTAAGATATGATATAAGACATTTATCGATGTTTCGACTTTATTCGAAAAAGGAATTTTTTGAAGTTGATAATTTCTCTGGCAGAGCTCCAAGAAATTCTTTTTGATTTAACCAACTAAATGATACATGGTATTTAATTCGATCGAGTTTTTCATTTTTCTATTCATCGTTTTCGTTCTTTATTGGACGCTTTTTAAGACGCATGTAAAAGTTCAAAATGTTTTTTTAGTTATCGTTAGTTATATTTTCTATGGCTGGTGGGACTGGAGGTTTCTTTCGCTTATCTTATTAAGTACGACGGTTGATTATTTTACGGGAATTATGATAGATTCCAATACCAAACCATCCAGACGAAAACTATGGCTGTGGGTTAGTGTATTCTTTAATGTTGGGCTTTTGGGATTCTTTAAATATTTCAACTTTTTTATAGACTCTTGGTTGGATATGGTTTCCTTGCTAGGGTATAACATAAAGAGTACCTGGACATTAAAGATTATTCTTCCGGTTGGAATTTCTTTTTACACATTTCAAACCATGTCGTATTCGTTTGATATTTATTATAACAAGCTCAAACCAACAAAGGATTATTTGTCTTTTGCTGCTTTTGTTAGCTTTTTCCCCCAGTTGGTAGCAGGTCCCATTGAACGAGCTTCTAATTTACTCTCGCAAATTATTAACAGGAGAGTGTTTAGCTACGATCAGGTTGTGGGTGGTTTAAAGCTCATCTTGTGGGGGCTATTTAAAAAGATTGTTATAGCCGATGCTTTGGCTCCGATTGTTGATGATATTTTTGCTAATTATTCTTCGTATCCCGCATCCACACTTGTTTTAGGGGTTACCCTGTTTAGTTTTCAGGTGTATGGGGATTTTAGTGGATATTCTGATATTGCCATTGGTACAGCTAAATTGTTCGGTATTGAATTGAGGTCTAATTTTAAGTTCCCCAATTTCTCCAGAAATGTAGCCGAGTATTGGCAACGTTGGCATGTATCCTTATCTACTTGGTTTAGGCATTATGTGTACATTCCTCTTGGTGGTTCCAGGGTAAGTAAACTTAAATCTGTTAGAAATATTATTATCATTTTCCTGGTTAGCGGGTTTTGGCACGGAGCTAATTGGACTTTTATTTTTTGGGGAGCGTTTCATGCCATGGCCTACATACCAGTATTCCTAATGGGAAGAAATACCATGTATAAACATAATGTTGTAGGAGAGCACAGGCTGTTTCCTTCTTTAATAGAAATAGGACAACTTATCCTTACATTTTCTATTATCACATTTTCAAGAATTTTTTTTAGGTCGGAATCGATAACAGATGCCTTTGCTTTTATAAAAATAATATGTTCTAATTTTTCGTACGAGGTATATCATCACCCCATGGGGTATAGAATGATCGATTACTATATATTAATTGCTTTGTTTGTTTTGTATGAATATCGCATTAGAAAAGACGAGCGCTCACCATTCAAATTTAAATCTAAAATCATCAGATTTATAGTTTATACCATAGTGGTTTTAGGTATGTTGCTGTTTTATGATAGTCATATTGATAGATCGTTTATTTACTTCCAATTTTAATAATAATGAAGAAACTATTTTTAAAAACCACATTATATATCGTTTTGGTATTGATCTCTTTAGAGGGGATTGTTAGAGTTTTTCATTTAGCCAAAGATAACCCTGCCCGTTATATTGATAAGCATAAGGTTGAGAAGTGGGTTCCTAATCAAGAAGGGTATTCGGTGACCGGAAACCGCAGGCAGAATTTTTCGAAGTTCTATATAAACAATTCTGGCTATAATTCGTATAGAGAATTTACGCCCTCGAAGGAAAAAACTGAAATCGCATTGGTGGGAGATTCCTTTATTGAAGGTTTTCATCAACATTATTATAATTCCATTGGGAAAAAAATAGAAAATAGGTTGGAAGGGGTAGAGGTTTATGAGTATGGATATGCGGGTTATGATTTGGCAGATCAATTGCATCTAATTTGGGCATATAAAGATCAATTTGATTTGATTGATCATGTTGTTTTAGGGTTTAAGTTTGAAAATGATCTAACAAGAGATGAATACCATGTAGTTAAGGATCGAATGCAATTGGAATCGCCGTTATACAAGAATCTTCGCAGAATAAAACTATTGGTTTATGCTCAAAATATTGGCATTTTAGACCCTGTTCGAAATGTAATTAGTCGAATACTTATGTTGGGAAAAAAATCCAATAACACTAAAAAAGTTGCCACTCAAAAAGAAATTGAAGAGAAGCAACTTAAGTATTTAGAAAACTTTAAAAGTTTAATTGATATTTATGGCTTTGATAAAGCGCGATTTGTTTTTCTTTTGGATTCTAATAAAACTCCTGGAGTATTTTTAGATTATCTGGATCATAGTGGTCTTAAATACATCGATACGTATCACGAACTAAGTAAATCTAAAACGCCTACGACCTTAATTTACGACAGACACTGGAACAACCATGGGAGAAATATTATTGCTTCATTGATCGTTGAGAATTATAAACTCAAGGATTAATAGTAATATTTAAATCCTTACTTATTTATTCTTGATATCTGTAAAGAGGAAAGAAATCTACTTTACCTTCAAACTCTTTATTCGAAGTAGATAGTTCATTGTAAACCTCTTGATTTGTGATATACTTCCATATTTCAAATGATTTGAAATCTTTAGAAAAGGACGACTTAAACCTAAAAAGCTCATCTTCTTCATTACCTAATCCACCACCCAGGTTAAAGTATGTGTGTTTTTTTTCAGTTCCTCTAATTCGCATTTCATCTATTAATAGACGAATGGGAGAAATTGATAAAAATTCATTCTTGGTACCCGATATATGATATTGTATAATGTCATTGGTTTTCACCATCATAGCGGCAGAAATAATCTTATCTGTTTCTTTCTCGACAGCAAAAAGAACATCTGTTTTAAAGTCATTACTATTAATAAATTCATTAAAGTATTCTTCCGAGAAATAGTAATTGCGTTTCGCTTTTACGCGGTCCATATTCTCATAATATAACTTAATGAACTCTTTAATGTCTTTTTCTTCGTTACTACAAATCACTTTTAAGGTCTTTCTTCCTTTATTTAAATAGCGTTTTGTTGTTTTGGAGAAAATAGTACGTTGCTCATCTAGTGGCAGGGTTAGGTCTATGTTCACAACATTACCTAATTTAATGATATCACCAATACCGTTTAAAATAGCAGATTGACTTTTTATAAAGGGGTTTAATCTGGAAAAGACCGATATAATCTTCTCTGCTTTGAAGTATTGATTTAGTTCATTGATAAAATTAGAATTATCAAAAGCTTCGGAAACATTCTTTTGAAGCGGTCCGGAATATCCGTAAACGGATGTAGCATCAAAGTACTCTGAATCATTAATTTTTCTAATGATTAGGGGGAGTCCTATTATATTATCACCCTCGACATACTTTATTAACACAGCTTTTTCATCCTTTTCTTTGGATAGGTTGTGATAATCGTAGGTATGATAAAAATCATAATTTTCTACCTCGGTAAGAAGGTCCTGCCATTCTTTTTTTGAAGTAATTATATTCAAACCATTCTTTTTTTCATTGTTTGTTGTTTGCTTGTAGATTGGGAAATAGGTATCAGAATTGCTTACTAAAGTGTTAACATCTGTGTAACTCACGTTTATTTCTTTTATTAAATTGTTATATATCTTTTTGTTGATTACTTTTCTTCCCGTATAAAAAATAACGTCGTTGTCTTTTGGGAAGAATGATTTCTTGTACTGATATAATCCGTCAAAATCTTTTCTGCCTCCACCTAAGATGTAGTATTTTTTGTTGTTTTTTACGGCCCATTTCATAACTTCTATTTTCAAGAAATCGTTAGGTCTGGCATCGAAATATTCAGATAGCGTTCCTCCTAAATAAGAATATAGCGTATCTCCATCAATAATTATTAGTTCTGTCGAAATGGGAATGTTTTCCTTAAAAATAATAATGATTAAAACTTTATCTTGATTGTTCTGTATTAGGTCTTTAAAATAATCTAAAGGATAAAAGTAGTTCTTCGCAGCCGCATTACGCTGCATGGTTTTTATATAAATTTGATAAAAAATTTCAATTACCTCTTGAGAGATGCTACCCGTATACATCACTGATTTTAAATCATTCTTTTCGGCTCTCCTGTAGTTATTCCTCACTTTCTGTTTGAAATTGTCCCAAACAGTTTCAAAAGAACTAACATCTCCTTTAATATTGCTTAAACTTGGAATTAAATGTCCTGAATAATGTTTATTGTTATTATTCAAATTAAACCGTATAAACTCTGTAACTACATTATTTTTTTTATACCATTTATCTACCTTTTTCCAGAACGCTTTAATATCTTCATCTTTTACATTATTGAACAGTGGACCACTATAGCCATAGGGTGAGGATACATCATAAAATTGAATGTTTTCTAACTTACTATGTTTTAGTTTGTTTAGATAAATTGGCATAAGAACTTTAGCCTCACCATCCTTTCTTAAAATGAAATAATTCAACTTGTTTCCTTCCGAATAATTGCAATATTGAAGAGAATAAAACGTGCTAAAGTCTTTAAATTCTTCTAATGCTCTATTGTATTTTTTAATATCACTATCGCTAGAAATAGTATGTAATTCAAGTTTGTAATTCGATGTTTTTGTATTCTTTAGCATCCCCAAATACTGATCATCTTTTTTTCTTTCCCTAATCTCTTTAGCTGGAACTCCATATGCCATCTTATTGTCTCCTATATTTTTATTAACTAAAGATCCGGCACCTATCACTGTGTGTTTTCCAATTTTCACGCACTCAATAATACATGAGCCTAATGATATTGCGGAACATTTATTTATAAATACCTTACCTCCAATAGTAACTCCTGGGGCTATACTACAAAAGTCTTTTACCACACCATCGTGCCCGACAGAGCTATTCGTGTTAACAATACAATGTTTTCCAATTGTAGTATCACTATTTATTATGACTCCCGCCATAATCACTGTTCCATCTCCAATTGAAATGTTTTCACCAATAACTGCGTTGGGGTGAATCGCGGTAATGAATTTAAAGTTTGGACTATTGGAAGTTATTTCTTTATACAGCTTCTTTCTGGTCCAATTATCACCTATGGCGATAATACCTCCATAAATATTGTTAGTTTCTATGACTTGGGCTAAGTCTTTTTCGGTACCTAAAACTTGGTATTCATTAACTTTAGCTCCTTTGGGTTTATAGGAGTCTATCAAACCAAATATATCATATTTACCTTGTCTTTTTATGATATCAATGATAACTTTGGCATGACCTGAAGAGCCTATAATTATTATCTTATTCATTTTTTTGATCCTGTGAATTCTGGCATATTCATTCCTTCACTGCTATTAATACCTTCTGGTATTACTAAACGTTTTACTGTGAGCAGAATGATCTTTAAGTCTAAAAAAAGCGATAGATTATTTACATACCATACGTCTAAATCGAATTTCTTCTCCCAAGATATTGAATTTCTACCTTTAACCTGTGCCCATCCAGTGATTCCAGGTCTTACGTTATGTCGTTGCTTCTGAAAATCATTGTATAAGGGCAAATAGTGTACTAGTAATGGTCTTGGTCCAACAACACTCATATCTCCTTTTATTACATTAATTAATTGAGGGATTTCATCTAAAGAATACTTTCTAATAAAGTGACCTATTTTAGTGACTCGGTTTAAATTATGCACGTCTTTCTCGGCATTAGGGTCCAGATCCCGCATCGTTTTAAATTTTACGATCTTAAAAAGTTTTTCGTGTTTTCCAGGGCGTTCTTGGAAAAAGAAAGGTTTCCCTTTATTAACAATTAATAAGCACCATAGGATAATAAGAAAAACAGGGAATAGAAATAAAAATGCAATTAGTGCCGTAATTAAATCGAAAAATCTTTTTAATCTTTTATACATATTAACGTTTTGTTGTTTTTCTATATTCATCTAAATCAATGATACCTTCGCTTAAATTTGTGTCGCTTCCATTGACCACTTTTAAAACCGTTTTAAAGAAAATTTTTGCGTCTAAATAAAAGCTCATTTTTTGCACATACTCCACATCAAACGCTAATTTATCATCCCAGTTCAGGGTGTTTCTTCCAGATACTTGAGCTAAACCAGTCACTCCGGGTTTAACAGAATGTCTTATTTTTTCTGTTTCAGTATAATAGGGCAAATACTGAACTCTTAAAGGTCTTGGCCCAATCAAACTCATATGTCCAACTAAAATATTTATTAATTGCGGAATTTCGTCCAAAGAATATTTTCTTATAAAGTTACCAAATAAAGTGACTCTTTGGTCATCTGGAAGCAATTCATTATTTGCATTTTTTTTATCAGACATGGACTTAAATTTAATGATCTTAAAGATCTTTTCATTTTTGCCAGGACGACTTTGAAAAAAGAATGGTTTTCCTCTGTTCGTAAATAATAGAACAAAACTTATAATAAAAAAAAGCGGGGATAATATGAGTAAACCTATAGTGGCTAAACACACATCAATTATTCTTTTAAACAACTTTTTGTACATGCTATTTGGTTGGCCTCAAAAGTAGAGTATAATTATACACCTTTAAAGAAAATACGTTTATGTTACTATTTAATCGATAATTTGTTTTTCTAAACCTGTATTCGGAAATAGAATGAAAACTCACCCAACAAGACTGTCCTCATATTTATTGATAACACCAGCCATAAATAAAACATCATCTTTGGTATACCTGTAATCTAAATGAATATTGAGGAAGTACCCATACTTAGATTCGTTGTCCGGCCATAATAGTGATGGGTAAATGGTCTTAGAAATCAAATAGCTTTTAAAGTGATTTAACTTATCGATACTTTTAAAATGCAAGGTTAAACCAAAAGGTGAAGATTTACGTCCAACAATGTTAAAGTTATTGTTATCTTTTATCGAGTTTACCATTTCATTAAAATTGTTCTTTTTAAAACTTAAATAATTATTATTTAAGTATTGTTGTAACAATTTTTCATGTGTTTCATGTATTTCAACTAACTCATAATGATCATGCATCATGTTTTCGGCTTCATAGACGAGTTGTAAAAAGTCATCTTTTAAATTTTCATTAGGTAAAATAGCGTCTTCAAATTCCTTTTTTTTCTTCATTCCTAAAAGAATTTTATTCCAAATCCCATTAAAAAGGGGAGAAGGCTCAAGGTTTAGATTTGGTAATTTTTCACCATTAGGAATCCAGGTTATTCCTCCAAGAGGTGCGGGCACCGATTTTCTTAAGGAAGCAAAACAATAATCTGCCTTACTTTCTACGCAAGCTTTACTTAACCAACCATGAGAATGATCTTCTACTATAAAAACCTTCTTTTCCCCAGATTGTACTTTACAGTCTGAAATTCCCCAAAAATTATTTATTAAAACAATATCATTTTCATTAGCGAAACGGTCAGGTGTTATGTTGTCCGATTCATCAGCAGGGTTTACTGTGTAAGTTTTGATATTACTGTAATTCATTTTTAACCAAGATGTTACATGTTGGCAGTAATACTCTGGAATCCAAAACGTATTTACCTTATTATTTGCTTTAATTGTTTCAATGATATATTTTATGGCATGCCTTCCAGAATAAAAAAGTTTTTTATTAATTGGATTGAAACTACTCTCTGAATTATTAAAAGTTTCTGAGTTATAGTTTATATGAGAGAAAAAAGATCCATAGCCCTTTTTCTTTGCTAATTGACTGTGCATGATATTTAATTTGTTCAAAAATCAATATAAATGAATAGCTTTGCAAATATTAATGTTTAAAATTTGGGTTTGAATGGCTTACAATAAGAAAATTGTTTTTTTAGGATCCAGGATTCATGTTATAAAAGAATTGCTGAAGGATGTACAAAGAGAAGACCTTATTATTTATGCGCTTGAGAATAGTTATTTAGTTAATTTTTTAAATAAGGAAAACATAGAATATTTTACGTTTTCTATGCGTGATAAAAAAGCTTGTTTAGACGAATTGTTACAATTAGATTTTGATGTTTTAATCTCTAATGGTTGTCCAATTGTTTTTCCAGTACAAAAGTTTTCACCGCATCAAATATTGATTAATATACATCCCACATATTTACCTTATTTACAGGGGAAAACTCCAATGAATGGTGTGTTTTATTTAAATTATAGTTTTTACGGAGCTACAATGCATTATATTGATAAAGGAATAGATACCGGAGATTTAATTTATCAAAAAAAGGAGGGGCTAACAGAAGATATAGACTTAGGCCTTTTATATCACTTAGCTATGAAATTAGAAGGCTGGGTGTTTAAAAAGGGATGGGAAAAATTAAAACAGGCTAATTTTAAATATATAGGAACTAAACAGAGTGCAAAGTCGACTTATTTTAATAGAACCGATGCTATGCAAACTCTGGACTTCGAAGAGAAGACAGAAAATTTGTTAGTAAAAATTAAGAGCTTTGGAATAAAAAGTCAAGGGTGCTCAGTCTGCATTGAAAACAAAAATTATAAAATTTTTGAAGCAGAACGAATTGTACATGAACCATTACTCGAAAACTATAAAAACTCCAGCCCTGGAGATATCATTTTGTTTTACGACGAAAAGTTTCTGGTAAAAACAGTTGATGGTATAATAAAAGTTAAAAAATATGAAATAGTTTAAAAGAGTTAATCGCTGAGTAACTCTTTTTGAATGGTTGTAATTAAGTCCCCTACATTATTCATATTCATTAAATCCATTAACTTAAATTTGATGTTGAAATTGTTTTCAATGTCTGTTATAATCATCATATGAGTTACAGATTCCCAGCCATCAACATCGTTCGCTGTAGTCTCTGGATTAAGCTCAAAATTACTATGTTCCAGGATTTTTATAAATGATTCTTTTGCTTTATCTAAAATCGCCTCTTTTGTCATGTTTGTTTTTTTCTAATTAATTTTCTTAAATGTTCTCTATCTAATTTTCCATTGACATTGTGAGGTAACAGACTTAAAAAATGAGTTTGTGTTGGTATCATGTAGTTGGGTAATTTGGTTTGTAAATAATTAAAAAGTGGGGTTGTATCAAAGGGTTTTCCTTCAATAATTAATGCAATTTCGTTATTCCCTGTGCTGTTATTGATATCTAGCACAGTGAGATTGTTTTTAGTTATTATATATTTTATATGATGTTCTATTTCTCCTAGTTCTACTCTAAATCCGCGTATCTTCACCTGGAAGTCCTTTCGCTCAACATACATAAGGTTTCCATCTGTATCTCTAAAACAAACATCTCCTGTCTTGTAGAAGCGTTTTACCTCTCCATCGTCTAGTTTCATGTTAAAAAAACTAGTATCATTTAGTTTTTCATTATTCCAATAGCCTTTTGTTAGTTGTTTACCTGCAAGGCATAATTCTCCTATTTTATTGTTGTCCAAAAGGTCGTTGTTATCATTAACAATAACAGCATCAATCCCGTTTAGAGGTTTTCCAATTGACAAAACACCATTATAGGACTTATTCCCATGTTTTTTAAACGTATAGTAAGAACTACATACCGTACATTCTGTAGGGCCATAATGATTATAAATCGTACTATTGGGTATGCACGCCGACCATTCTTTCAAGACGTCTTCAAATAACTTTCCTCCTCCAAAAACACAATACCTTACATTGGGTTGATTGATTTCGGGAAAATATGGTCTTAAATAGTAAATAATGGACGGTACCATCTTAAGTACAGTTAGATCATAGGTTTGCATAAGTTTGTAGATATGAAAATACTTCATACTATCTGGAGGAACGGTATAGCTACAAGCTCCAGCCAAAAATGCAGGCATGAATGCTGTTAATGAGGCATCAAAAGTTAAATCGTACATTTGCAGACACCGGTCTGTATTGTTGATTGTATATGCTTCATCGTTCTCAAATGTTAATAGCAATGCGTTTAGGTTTTCGAAGCTAATGGGAATACCTTTTGGTTTTCCAGTACTTCCGCTTGTAAACAAAATATAAGCGATATCTGTTTTATTATATTCTGTAACACTCAAGGTGTGATGTTCTAATTTTTTATAATGTGTTAACACATTATAAACCTTAAAACCACTAGAGTAGGGGGATTCTTTTGCCGAATCGAATACCGATTTACTACCTGTTAAATCTAGAACTTCAGTATTTCTTTTTATTGGTGCTGTTGGATTAATTGGAATATATGCTTTGCTTTCCAGCCAAAGTGCAAAAATAGTAGCGTAAGTTTCTAGATCGTCATTAGCTACCAGTCCAATTAGCTTTTCTTCCGAATGAATTTGACTTTGAATGATTTTTCGTATCCGAAGCACACAATTAGACAGGTCTGTATAAGTAAAAAAGGTATTATTTATACATATGGCATTTTTTGCCGAATTTTTTAAAAAAGAATTTTGAAGCTTGTCTAAAAAGTTCATAATCATGTTTTAAGCAAAATTTCCATCTTGTTGATGAACATCTTTGTTTTCGAAATTTAAGGCAACGTCATGGTGAGCCAAAGAATAAATTTTCCTTTTATTAGAATAAATATTCAAAAACTTGCTGGCGATTTTCTTTCCCAGTATTTCGTCTTCTACAATAAGTATGGAGCATTTAGATTTAATGAAGTTATCAACTAGTGCATCCATGCAAGTATTGTGGTTTTCTTCATCTGAAAGAAAGTAGCGTAATACAAATTCGTTTCTTCTTACTAATGCTGAGATAAAACCTATCTTTTTAGTCGTTTTGGAAATCAAGAAATTCAAGTTATATATATTGCTCGAAATACTACTTATCAAGCAGTTTTGAGAAAATTTATGTTCATCTTTTGCAATAACATATTGATTATTATCTATTTGCCAGTTTATATAAGTTTTCGTTTTTTTAATTAAATCGGAGTCACAATGTTTTTTAATGAAATTCCAGGCATTAGAGTCTATTTGTGAAAGGTATTCGTACGATATATCTTTAGAATTGATTCTTCTTTTGTTAATCACAGAAATAAAAGCATGTGAAATTTTTGTGAAAACTTTTAATAGTGGAAGAGCAATTCTAAGTGGTTTTACCTTGCTTACAATAAAATTATGATTCAGGTCGAATAGCATAATATAGCGCTCTCTACTTGAAAATCTGGTAAACGGTTGTTTCTTATAGTATTCTTCCGTTTCGTTAACCAAATATTTAATAATCATCTGATTTTGCACAGACTCTAATGATACTTTTCTCAAATAAGTGGAAAGTATGGAGGTTTTATAGTCATCTGAAACCCACCAACGGCTACTCCAGTAAATTTTATGAATACCTTCTTTAGTGTTAATCCAATCCGGAATTAAATATATAAATGCCACTAAAGTGTTATGTTCTAAACCTAAAACAGCACAAACATCGTCATCTTCAATTCGTTCGTTCCTCAGGAGCCATAAGGCTTTACTTTTACTAAAAGGAACAAACTTCGAGTCATTTTTCCAATACAGGTTTTGCTCTAAAGCATTTTTGAGGGCACTGCGGGTTAGTGATATGACTTGAAGATCTTTCATTAATTCATAATAATTTAAACAAAGTTATTTATGGTAGCTTTTCTTTTTCCAGAGGATAACAAGGGAATTTCTTTAACATAGGTTACGTCGATATTAGCATCGTCACCCAGATACCCTTTAAATTCTTTAATAATCTCTTGTTCCTGATTAAATTCAGAGGTCGCATTTAACTTTAACTCATATTCTTTTTTGGACTTTTGAATTAATTGACCTTGCTTAATACCTTTATATTCAACAACATTTGTTACTATAAAAGATGAAATTATTTCTCCTTTGGTATTATATATAATATCTGCTTTTCTTCCCTCAATATGCTTCAAAACTGGAGGCGTTATTGAATAATCAATAACACCTACATCTCCTGTGTCGTAACGTATTAAAGGGATGGCGTAGTTGTATAAATCTGTGACAATAATTCTGCCTGGTTCCCCAGAATCTGCTGGAACATCTTCATTTAATCTAAATATTTCAACATAGTAACTTGCCCAATTTATGGTAAAACTATTGGTATCGAGTTTTTGCTGTGCCACAATACCATTTTCCATATTTGAATATCTGGATACCAGAGGAACGCCAAAATACTTTTTCATGGATTCTTTGGTGTACTTGTTGACACCTTCAGACATAGCTATTATTGATTTTACACCTATTTTTAAAGGCTCAGAATGTTTTCTGTCCAAATATTTACATATAAGTTCATAACCAGAAGGATAGCCTAACCAGGCCTTATTGGAGGCGTCATTACTAATTTGCATCAATATTTTAGAGATGTAGTCGTCATTCATATTAACAACTTCAAGCTCTTTAATGTTATGTGCAAAGTTTCTAACGTTTGATTTTCTTAAATGATCGTCCCAATGTCTTAAATACAGCAGCTTGTAACCTATTTTAAATCCAGCTAATTTCGAGAAATATATCGTGTCAGCAGTGTTTCTTAAAGTCTTGTTCTTATCTTGTATTAATTCTAGTGCAATACTAGTAGAGCCACTTGTGGTTACGGTTTTAAGTTTTTGACCTGTAAAAGGTTGGGATTCAAAATCCTTTTTACGTGTTCTTATTATGTTTTTGTTGATTATAGGAAACTCATCAAATGTCTTATAGTTTTTATAAAATTCTGTTGTAGAAATAGCATGGTTTAATACATTTCTCTTTTTGTTTGCTTGTAATTTTATGGCTTCAGAACTAGAATAATTTTCAAGAATGAATGTGATATCATTGACATGTTTTTTTATTTTGAATCCACGCAATGCATCAATTGACCAAAAAAATAGATGTCTGAGATTTTCAAGTATGGTTAGGGGTGTTTTCATAAATTTCATTGTAATGTTTTGATAGAGAAAACGAAACTTACTTTAGTTGATTGTACTCTTCCAAAAGAGCATCCCAAATAACTTGTCGCTGATACCTGTTGACTATTAGTTCTCTACATTTTTTAGAATCAAAATGTATTTCCTTCCTATAGATCTTCAACATTTTATTATAGAGGGTTTCCGAGTCTTTAACTGGGATTATTGTGCCGTTTTCATTTTCAATTATAATCTCGTTACAACCGTTAATATCCGATACAATACATGGAAGCCCCATTGATCCGGCTTGCATGACGACATTAGGAAATCCTTCTCTATAACTTGGGAACGTTAAAATATTTGAAATTCTAAAATAGGGACATACATCATCTACCCAACCTGTAGACACGATATTTTTATTCGTATCAATAATTTTCATGGTTTCGGGTAAGAGCGGATCAAGCTCATTTTCGTAGTCTCCAACTAATAACAGCTTTATTTTATTATATTCACCGTTAAGCTTATTAAACGCTTTAACCAATTCATTAACACCCTTGTCTGACACTAACCTCCCAACGAAAACAAAGACATAGTCATCGTCCTGAATATGGAGTCCTTTTTTTATTTCTGAAAGCTTTCCTTCATCATCAAATCTGGCTGGATTAAACCTTTCTACGTCAATACCATTAGAACTTCCATTAGCAATAACCTTCAGTTTCTCTTTTTTTGTAAACTTATGATCGAGTATAATATCTTGTAAACCAAGTGAATTTGGGTATATTTTTGTTGCGCATGAATATGTTGCTTTCTCTACGGTATTTAAAACAAAACGCTTAAAACCAGTTGCTTCAACAAGTGGTAATCCTGCAATGGTATGTAGTCTGTTAGGTACACCTGCTAATTTAGCAGCTAACATAGATAAGGTTCCTGCTTTTGGAGTATGTGAGTGCACGATAAAAGGCTTCTCTCTTTTGAATAGCTTATAAAGTTTATAAACTGCCTGAATATCTTTTAGTGGTGTAATTTTTCTTGTCATTTCGACAGCGTGAGTTGGAACGCCTTCAAATTTATTCACTCTGTCAAGCTCATTGTTTTTTCCTTGTGACGAAACACCCAGAATATCATAATAATTCGACATAAACTTTAACTGTCCATGAAGTAAACCACATAGCGATAATGGAACCGTAGTAATTCTAATTATTTTTTCTTTCATTCAATGTAATTATCTGGTGTTAAAACAATGTTCGCAAATATATAAAAGTAATTTATTAGCAATTCATTTACTCTTTCTACTACTGGGTTTTGCGGTGAAATGTAATTTTTGAATCAAACGTTAATTAAATGTTAATTAAAAAGTTTTATTTCTCTTTAATTCAAACCTATTGTTTGACTGTTATTCTTTCCTTTAATAAGGTATTCTCTGTTGTTAATTTTATATGTTTTGATATTACTAATATGATCTATGGTTGTATATAAAAAGTCAAAAACACTTCGTTTTAAAAAACCATGAAGATCATCGTTGTAATCAACTTCTGTTGCATTACAAATTTTCTTGATCAGATTATCATTAATAGTTACAATTTTTGAAGGAACTAGGGTAGTATTTATGCCTTTGTTTTGTTTTTTTGTGCGTTTTAGTGCTTTTTCGGGCTTTTTAGATTTTAAATACTCCTTCGCCCTGTATTTGAAAACGTTATAAATACCCGCTAGAATACCACGATTGGAATAGGCAATGTAATGATAGTACCTATAAATATTATTGCTCCATCTTCTCTTATAATCCATGCCTCCAACCCCCATTTCAAATAAGATATAATCATTTTTAGTACACCATTCTACCTGTTTATAAATTTCAATATGGCCAAGTCCGAATTTTGAATAATCCACATTATAGGATGATACATAGCTAAAAAGCACTTTGTCGTAATGGTAGTTTAGCGAAACCTCAATAGGTTCTTTATCATTATAAATAACAAATAATGAAGCTGTTTTGTTGATTATTCTATCGTACGTACTGTCTATTAAATAATCCCATTCCCTTATATTTTTATGAACCTCATTTAGCTCCCTGAATCGATCAAGAATCATGTTCTTGAGGGATTCCATAATAAAAGCATATTCTTTTTTAGTAATACGACCATGGTAGAGTTTATATTGGACATTCAAACAAGCCTCCAGACGATTTACATACCTTCTAATGATATTTCTTTTTTTTCCATTAAACTGCTTAAGCATAAAGTCTTCTATCGTATTCACGGAATTTAAAAGAATTGAATATCCCCAGTTGTGCTGTGGAATTTTTTTTATTGTATACTTTGAATTCCTTGTATTTAGCTTAAAATATTCCGGGATAAGTTTAAATGAATAATAAGGGTTGTAATGAACGTCTAAATCTTCATTAACCACAGTGTTTTCATGGTACTCAAAAGATTCAAAAAGTTTTTTAACCTTCGGTTCCAGAAAAAGCTTCGGAAATACCGTAATGTTTTTTGTCGTCCCCATTATATTATGTAACATACGTAATTAACTCTATTTTAGTTCTTTTCGTTTTGCTAATTATATATAATTCTTTTGCATTTGTGCTTTTCTGGTAAAATGCTACGTTATGAATTGACTCTTTGTTATTAAAAAGAAAATAATTGATTGACTTAATTAAGTTTTTATCAATACTACTAACAGATACAGATTCTAAGTCACTTGAATCGGGTAGTTTTGAAACCGCAGTTTCAATAACTTCATATTTATCTATAGTATTCGCTTTTCCAACATTTGCGATGTTGTACTTAAGTTTAGCATATTTGCTGTAAATTTTTTGAGCATTTACTAGTTTAAGAGCTTTAATAAAGGAAAATTTAACTCTGGTTATCAAATACTTATAGTAAGCAAGTAAAGTTATACTTAAACCTTGTGATCTATATACAATGTGTTTCTTGTACATGTAACTATCTGTAATGTATTTTCTTTTATGCAGAAAATCGCCTCTACCCATATCGAACACTTTAATTCCTTCATTAAAACACCATTCAAGATGATTAATCATGTTTACATGTCCTAGGTTAAACATTTGATAATCTATGTCATAACAGCTGTTCCAATGTAATAATAGACCGTTATCAACAAAGTTTAGGGTTATATTTATTGGCTTCTCTTTATGGTAAATCACAAAGATGCTGGCTTTTTTTTGAAGAATTAGGGGGTACATGATGTCTTGATAGAGATCTAAATAAGGTAATTCGAAATTGTCTTCTTTTTTCTCCTCGAATCTTTTAATTGTGAGTATTTTTAAATAATCAAAAATACGGTCATACTCGCTTTTGGAAAGCTCTCCGTAATATATTTTATACTCGGGAGCAATGCATAAATCAAGTCGTTTTCTGTAGCGCTTTAGTTGTGATTTTCGTCCTCTTCCCAGTTTGGAGCTCAAGTAATGGTTTAAGTCCTGATATTGGCTTAGATTAATATAGAACCCCTCGTATAACGATGTTTTAAGTGTTTTTACCCAGGTGAATTTTTCTGGAATCTTTAGGGTTAAATAATCTGGAATATCAAAGATGGCGTATATCGTTCTGGACACTCCTGTTTCGTGTTCCGTGTCATTATTATAAAGGGTATCCTTTGAAACATTATTTATTATTTTTGAATAAAATTCAGGGAGCGCCTTATCCTTTAAAAAAAGGTCTAAAAAGAAACTCTTTTTTATGTACTCAATTCCCCTCATTGTTTTTTTACTATTAATAATTGATTTTTACGTTTTCCTCGTATTTCATAATGATTGGGAGAATCATGTCTCCTGTAAACACCTACATCATCGAGTTTTTCTTTGTTGATGAACAAAAAATTATACACGTGCTTTTTTAGACCTTTAAAGGTCTTGCTACTGTGGAAATCAATTTTTTGGGCATATTCTTCAATGGCTATATCGTTTTTTATCAATACTTCGACCCTAGTAGCTTCATTTGAATAGTTTGATGTGAGTCTGTAAACGATTTTTTTGAAGTTGCTATAAGTTTTGTGTAGGTTATAGGATTTCATTTTTTTCACCACACTTCGTTTGAGTTTTTCTTTTAAACCTATAACAAATGCCTTAAACACATAGTACGGATTTTTAGAATTATGTACAATCTGAATTGTATTAAAATATGAGGTTGTTGCCCATTTTTTTTTGTAATAATCATACCCTTTTAAGAGATCGTAAATGTTATAATGATTATTGAAACACCATTCAATATTTTTAAGCATATCTATAGACCCTAAATGAAACTTTCCGTAGTCTATATCGTATCCACTAATAATATAGTATGCTAATTTGTTTTTAAACATGTTAATTCTAATACTAATTGGCACATCGTTATTATAAATAACAAATAAACTGGCAGTCTTGTTCATGATCATATCAAAACACAAATCACGAAACTCCTGAAGGTGTTGTAGCTCATAATTAACCTCATTCTTTTCCTGAAACCTCCTAATGATAAAATCTTCTAAAAAGATAAACAACCTGTTGTACTCTTTTTTTTCTATGTGTCCATGATATGCGGCATATTTAATATTGAAGCAGGTTTCTAGTCTGCTTTTGTACCTATTAAGGTTAGACCTTGATTTTGGACTAATATGTTTGGAAAAGTATGTTTTGAAATCTACAAACAGTTGGCAATCTATAAAATGCCCCTTTATAGTTCTTACCGTATTAAACTTGATATCTCCAAGGTTGTTTAATGGGGTGATTTTTAAATATTCAGGAGCATCCTTAATAATCATTAGATTATGCGTAAATCCAGTGCTGGATGAATCTTGATTTGTATATAAAACATTCTTATTGAAGCTAATGGATCTAAAAATAGGGGGTAAGCCTTTGTTTGTTAGAAAAGCTTTTAAAAATGTTATGTTCCTATTGCCAGCCATAGATAAATTAAGATTTTAAGAAACGTATTTCTCCCGTTGCTTCAATTCCTTTAACATAAAAGGTGTTAGTGTCAATTGAAGACTTAAATACTTCAATATGTTTTAAGGACTCCTGAGACTTATATAAAAAATCGTATACCGGACGTTTTAAAAAAGTATATTGAGGCAGGATCAATTCAATTTTAATGGGGCTATTAGAACTAAAAGCCTCATGGCTAATCTTCCTTAAAGCATATGTCCTGGGTTTTTCTGTTGTAATATTTCGGTATCTAAAATTTAAATAGGCATGATACAGTTTATCGACGCGACATTTTTTTAGTAAAGCGACCAGCTTATAAAAACTCTTTATTCTGAAGCTTAAAAGGGTTCCTCTAATTTTAGAAAAGACACTGTTTTTGTTAAAGATTACATGTCTTTGAAAATAGTACTCGTCATCGGTTAAATACGCCTTATAGGCATAGCTTCCTTTTAATAAATCGAAAACCTGTATGTCGTTTTCATAACACCAATGCAATTGTTTTATAAAATCTATAAAACCAATATAAAATTTAGAGTAATCGATGTCGTAAGCCCTTATATAGCCATAAATCACATGGCCTCTTATTAAATTCAAGCACATGCTTATTGGTTTATCATCATGATAAATTACAAAAAGAGCAGCTTCCTTATTCTGTATTAAGGGAAAGGCAATTTTATGATAAACGTCCCAACGTGTGAGATCGTAGTTTTTCATTTTTTTTTCTTCGAAACGCCGCTCGATCAACTCACGAAACATTTTAAAAAGCGCTTCATACTCATCGGTTTCAATATGTCCGCAATACGTTTTATAGCTTATGTTAAAGGTGTTTTCTAATCTTTTTTGGTAAGTTCTAAATTTAGACCTTCTTTTTGAGCTAAAATTCTGCTTAAGGTAGCCCTCAACGCCGTCATAGTTTTTTAAAACAATCATAGACCCCTTAAAACTATTGATTGTATTTACCTGCCAGTTCTTGCTGTCAATAGTCGCTTTAAGGTAGCCCGGAAAATCATATATACAGGTCACCTGTGAATTCTCTACGTTTTCACTGGTATTACCTATATACACATTCCTGTTTGATATCACATTTGATAGTGTCTTATAGTGAGGTAATGCTTCTCTGTTTTCTAAAAAAATGCTTAACATATCAAATTTCTTTGTCTTCATACGATTCAACATTTTTAAGTTTTAATAGTCTTTAATCTGTAGCATATCTTATCAAAGTTTATAAGGTTTCCAATAATGCCTTTACTTCTTAGAAACTTTAATACTTTAAACTCCATAAAAGCGGTTCCTGCAATCACTCTTGAAATCAACGATTTGCTGTTATAATGAATATGATAAAAGAAATCATACTCATAATTACACCATTTGTCTTTATAACTGGATTTTCCAATGGCCAAATCGAATATCTTAATATTATTAGAGATGCACCATTCTAAATGATTTAACATACTAATATCACCCATGTTATACGAGGCATAATCTGTATGATATGTTTGAATATGACTAAATACAATATCTGATAAATGAAAATTAAGTGTGATTGAAATAGGGGTTTCATCATCATAAATAACATGTAAGGAGGCCTTTTTATCAAGGATTTTTTTATAAGATATTGTTTTTAGGTCCTCCCAATTAGACAGATATCGATTGTTTATTTTCTTTTCCCTAAACCTTTTAATGAGTAGCTTTTGAAACGAATTAAATATACTGTCGAAATTTGATTTATCCAGATAACCATAATATACTTTATTACGAATTTTATGATTCTGTTTCAGCTTTCTCAATTTAGAAAACAGGTTCTTACGGTTTCTTCTACTTAAATTATCTTTGAGATACTCTTCAACGTTTTTACAATGAAATAAATTAACCAAGTACCCTTTATATTGATCAATTTTCATGGTTTTTAAAGAGGAGGGGAGTTGCTTTAATTGAATGTTAAGATAAGAAGGGATATCTTTCGATATATAAGTGTTTTTGGGACTTGGCACATGAAACACCTTTATATTATTGATAATGGCATTGGTAACGGAGTTAAGAATTTTAGGCGCATAAGATGACATCGTTTTATTTTCTAAAAATAAATCGAATACAAATTGATTTGATCCTAAAAGCCTATTAATGATCATATTGTTATTGGGTTACATGTTTTTTTTATTTCTTAAAAAAGAAAGTTTGTGGGCGATATGCATTAAATCATTACGTCTTAAAAAGAGTTTTAAATGATAAAACCTATAATAAGCGAGTGCGAGTAAGCAGGAAAAAAGCGATTTTTTATCATAATATATATGATACTCGAACCAGTAAATTTGATTAGACCATCGTTTTTTATATTCAAAATAACCTTTAGAAAAATCGAGTGCTTTCAATTTATGCTCAATACACCATTCTAATTGCTTCATAATCCCAACAATTCCCAGTCGGTATTTTGAATAGTCTATATCGAATACTCTAATGACATCGAACATGATCTTTTCGGAAAAATTCGTTAACGTAATAGTTATGGGTTTTTCACCATCATAAGTAACGAAAAGAGCAGCTTTTTTTTTGCGAATCATTGGTAGCGTTACTTCTTCATAGAATTTCCATTCTTTGGGGGTTAGATTGTTATTTATGGTCTTTTTATTAAGGAAACGTTTTCTTAAGAGTTCTTTAAACCTCGCAAAAATAAAATGATATTCCTCATCACTAATCTCTCCAAAAAACACCTTGTGTCTGCAATTAAATGAACTTTCTATTTTTCTTTTATAGGACCTAAATTTATACCTGCTTTTTCTACTAATCACATCGGCCATATACTCATTAAGCGAATTGTAATTATCTAGCACACAGCGAAAACCTGGATATTGTATAACTTTATGTAAGCTAAGATTGGGCTCGTTGGATCGTGTTTTAACTTTGGTGTGATTTGGCACATCGTAAACAATGAATACACGACCTTTATAATCTTGGTCTTCAATATTCTTAGAAACCCTATAATTAATCCCTTTTGTATTTGTTTTGCCAATATTACAGTATAACGGCAAGTATTTGTTTTTAACAAATTCGAGTTTTGGGATAATATTAAACGTAAAGTATTCTCTCTCATAATAAAAATGCTTGAGCCAAATGGTTTTAAATGTTTCAGATAAAAAGGGGTTACGTTTCATATGTTTTATGAATGATTACTTTTTAAGTATACTTTAATATCTTCAGTTAGTTCTTTTGTGAAGCTCTTCGCGCTTTCAGACTCTAAATGAGAGCCGTCATAGGTCTTATATTTATAAGATTTATTTATATAGTTGAAATATGGTATCTTATAAAACTCTGCTATACTATCCATTTCATAATCAAAACTTTTCCAAAGTTCAGTTTCAAACTTTAAGAACTCATAGGTTGATGGCATTCTTACTAGAAAGACATCTCCTTTGGATTTAAGATATGTAATGGTCTTTATAAAATATTCATATCGGTATTGGGATATTTGCTGTGTCTTTATCTTTTCTTTATAGAATTTCATGTTTAAAGCCTTCCAATTTTCAATATCTGTAGCTCTAATGGTATCATGCTTTCCCTCCAACTTAACTTCATTCCATCCGTTATGATGCGAGGTCCTATGATTCCATTGATCTAAATCATGAAAACCATTATATAATGGAGCTCCATAAGCATTCATTATATAATTGTAATTAGGTGAGGAGGTGTAATTGTCTACTTTTCCAAGCGTTAACCTTTTGTCATACTTTAAAGTTTTTTTAGCATCGAGCCCTATAGGAGCTGTAAAGTTCCCTGGACTAATCGATATTATAAAAACACCATTTCTTGTATGTATTTTATTTTTGATGGCTTTTAAATAAACTTCCCCAAAATGGGCTTCATTAAGGGCAAAATTTACCATAGGTAAGTCAAAAAGACCATAATCCGCTAAGGCTTCTTCAATAATAGTAGGGGATATGCCTTCATTAGCTCTGGATAATCCTAAAATTAAGCCTCCCGCTTGTTGCGTGAATTTATTATAGTGTGGATCGACAAAATCGTTTGCCAGTTTATTTACAAAGAACAGGTAGACCATAATAAATGTTATGGCTATCAAAACTAATTTTATAACGAAACTCTTTAACATAACTTAAAATTGAAAATAGATGAAAGAATTTTGTCTATTAATAGCAAACAAAACAATAACAAAAATATAAGCAAAGCACATGCTGTATTTAGCTATTCTTGTTTGTTTCGTAAACAGTTCGTAAACCTTACGATTGCCTTTATAATAATAGATAATTTGCACAATAAAAATCAAAACAAGACATAGGAATAACTCGAAAGCATTACCTAATATATTTATATGTAAACTACCTTGAAATGAGAACATGTGTTCTAAATAAACCAGAGCTTGATGTATATTGGGAGATCTAAAAAACACAAGAGTTATAGTCATTAGGCCTAAAACTGTGAGCCATCCCAAAAATCCACGTATCCGCTTTGAAAGCTTTAATGTATTGAAAACTTTATGACGAAATTGTTTTGTTGAAATCTCAACAACTAATATAAAGGCATTTAAAAGGCTCCAGATAACAAATGTCCAGTTCGCTCCATGCCATAAGCCGTTTATGAAAAACACAATAACAACAGCTATAAGTCTTGGGTACCTGGCATTTCTAATCAATGGTTTATATATAAAGTCTCTTAGCCAAGTTGTAAAAGAAATATGCCAACGCTTCCAGAACTCTTCGAAAGAAGTTGAGAAAATAGGGCGATTAAAATTTTGAATTAAATCATATCCCATGGTTTTCGCCGCACCAATTGCTATGGATGTATACGCCGAAAAATCATAATAAATTTGAAAACAAAAGAAAAGACTTCCTAAAATTAGAGATAAACTGTGAGGAGAATCCGGGGTTCTAAATGCTTCATCTACGTACAACCCCAATCTATCGGCCACAACAAGTTTTAAAAAGAACCCCCATGCCATCATTATAATCCCTTTCTTAATGTTGTTAACATTAATAGTGGTTTCAGACTTCAATTGAGGGAGCAGTCGAGAGGCACGTTCTACGGGGCCTGCTACCAATTGTGGAAAGAACGAAACATATAATGCAAACTTACCCATATGGCGTTCCGGCTTAATTACTCCTCTATAAATCTCAATGGAATAACTCATCGTTTGGAAGGTGTAAAAGCTAATGCCAACAGGAAGAAGTATCTGGTTAAAATTATATGAGTTAGCCTCTTGTTTGGTTAACACGTCAGATCCAAAAAAATCTAAAACCCATTCTATATTATTTGTAAAAAAAAACAAGTATTTAAAAACGAACAGAATGCCAATATTTGTTATAATGCTTAATATTAAATAGCGCTTCTTTATGGATGCTTTTTTTGCTTCATGCATCTTTATTCCGCAGAAATAATCGACAAGGGTAGAAACAATTAATAATATAATAAGCTCGGGTTCGTGAGCTATGTAGAAAAAGTAGCTTCCGAGTAAAAGCCACAGCCATCTGTATTTATGATTTAGACTATAAAATCCTATAATCATAACAGGGAAAAAGATTAGAAATTCAAACGAGTTAAATAGCATTAATAGTTGATGGTTAGTGAGAGACTATCATGAACAAACATAAATTATTTTTACATAACTCCCTTAAAAACAAGCTGAAATGAAAATAAAATAGATCAAGATGTTTTACTTAAACTTTACAATTATTTTACCGTTTTTTTATGCGCATTATCGTATCTTCATATCCGATTTTTTGTGCATTATAACGACCGTGAACTTTTGTGATCCTTAATTTTAACCTACTTGTAAACGTCTGAATATTAGCACATTAATTTTACTAAAGTTATTAAAACTTATTAACAATTTGGAAAAAATAATAGGATAACACGCTATTTTTGAAGCCTTTGAAAATTACGTGAGATCCAGAATCATTTTTTTGACGTATATGAATATTAATTAGAACTATTAACAGCAGTTTATCGTATTAATTTGTATTTAATCGATTACAAATTTTATATTAAATGTATTTTATCGAAAAAAACACACACTTAAACGGCAAACTAAAAAAAAACTTTAGTATTGGAAAGATTATTAACGCGCCAAATTATGATTATTATGAAAAGGATTTTAAAAACCATGCTACTTATTTTGATCTTTATGATATCCTCGATATCATGTAACAAACAAGAATTATTCGTCGAAGAACCCGTTGTCGTCGTTGATGACGACAAACCTGATGATACCGGTAACACCGACGATGATGATGATGACACAGACGCCACTTTGCCTTGCGATTTCACCTTAGATAATGTTGCCGCAAATTCAACAATTATAATTGATTGTATTATGGATTTGGATGGCCAAACAGTTAACCTTCCTGCCAATGTTACGTTGAGCTATGAAGGAGGGGATATTATTAATGGTACTATTAATTTTGGAGACGGTGGTATAATAGATGGTGATTTAATGAATTCTACTTTAACTTTTACAGGATCCAGTCCACAGGTTAAAGATCCGGTTTTTACATTTAAACCAGACCGTTGGGGAATTGTAGAAGGGAAAGTTTCAGATGAAGTAGCTTTAAATAACAAAAATGTGCTTAATTCGTTGATCTCGGAAACGAAAAAGCTTGGAGTCACTACATTTGAAATTGATGAAATGGATGCATATTTTGATGTGAGATCGTTTCTGGACAATTCTAAATATTCCATTGAACGTTCTATTTCGTTACCTTCCGACTTTACATTGAAAATGTCTGATAAAACACACATACGTGTACAACCTAATCAAACGCATTCTTACATCTTGATGGGGATTTATAAGGGAGATAATATAACGGTTATTGGTGGTAATCTATATGGTGATCGATGGGAACACGATTATTCTCCATTTAGTGATCTAAAAAATAGACCTAGAAACTCTCATGAATGGGGACACGTTTTTCAAATAGCAGGAGGACGAAATATTGTGGTTGATGGCGTTCATATATCGGATGCCTCTGGTGATGGTTTCGGTGTTCATGGAAGTTTAATAAGAAACCCTGATGGTACACCTCAGGCCGGGGAAATTGTTTCTCAAAATGTAACCTTAAGAAATAGTACAGTTGAAGCCTCAAGGCGAAATGGATTAAGTTTACTTGATGGAGATGGAATACTTATAGAGAACTGTAATATTATTGATACCGCTCAAGGAGAAAGCCCTTCTGGTGTTGAGTTTAGTTCTGCAGGTACCTGGCCAAAATATGGTATTAGTTTTGAAGCGTGGAGACAACGAGTAAATGGCGAATTACGTGAATTCAATAAAATAGAGAATGTTACCTTAAGAGGAAATACATTTACTGGTAATTCTGCTGGAGATGTTGTATTGTATACGTGTAGCAAAATTACTATTGAAGATAATTTCTTTGATAGCCGTATAGGAAATATAGCAGCCTTTGATATTGTAATTCGAAATAATAGATTTAAAGCAAGAATAGAGAAAGATGGGAAACCATACAACTACGGTATTAGTATTGCTTCAAGAATTGTTGAAGGCCAAGAAATGAACTATAACTATACTATTTCTGGTAATAGAATGGAAGGCTATGGAAATGCCATGATTTTATCTGGAAAAGATTTTAAAGTGCATAACAATACGTTTGTTAATAATGGAAACGCTTTAGGGCTTGAGAGTCTTGATGGAGGAGAATTCTATAAAAACAAATTCAACTCTAATGTACCTATAAGTCTTGGGTATTTTTCAAGAGGTGGTGATCTTAAAAATGTAAGTGTTCGCGATGAAATTATAAACGTAGATTACAGACCAATTAATTTTAGAAAAATAAAGGCCGCTTCAGGTACACCTTTAACATTTACTAATTGTGAAATGATTTCGGCAGATAATAAAGCTAATTTTATTGAGGATTGTGAAAACATATCTATTACAGATAACATTATCAATACAGATTTTAGCATTTACACATCACAAAACATTGTCATTGAAAATAACAGATCCCCTGGAAACTAGATTTGAATGACATTTTGAAACAAGTGGCTTGACGTATCGAGTCATAAAAAAAAGTCCAGCTTTTATAAAAGCTGGACTTTTTTATGCTAGTATTTCGTCAATGTGAAAAGCCTTTAAACAAAGCTTTATAATCATTTGAGAGTTAAATTTTTTCGTAGGTATTGTAATACCATTTTTGAAAACAATAATAAGTCCAAACTTTAAAGGTACTATCTTCAATACCTTCTGTGTGATTTTTCACTAATCGAGCTATTTCATCTGTATTAAAAATACCTTGCTTATTTAATTTTTCCAACTCAGAATATCCAATGAGCTCCTCTTTTAAGGAAGACCTTAACCAGTCTCCTACAGGTACACCAAATCCTTGCTTTCCCTTTTCTAAAAAATCTTCAGGAAATTCTTCTCTAAAGGCTTCCTTAAGGATACGTTTCTTATTCCATCCTTTCATTAAATAAGTTTCAGGTAGTATATTCGCATAATCCCATATTTTCTTATTTAGAAATGGAGCTCTACATTCTAATGAATTAAGCATACTAGTACGATCTACTTTAACTAACATATCGCCTTCAAGACTAACGTTTTTATCAATTAATCTAAAATCTGTAAGCGTGGTTGGGCTGGTAATTTTAGAGGCCGTCTTATAATGTTTAAAAACACTAAAATCCTGGTATTTCGAGGATAAGTATTTGTTTATCGTGTTTTGGGTAAAACCTAAGGATATAATGTCCCAATAAAACCCATTATTATAATCTATCGAGTTTAAAAGACGCTGTACTTTAAATTTAGTTCCTCTGTTATCACTGGTTGTTCTTAAGAACGGTTTAGCACTTTTTTGTATGATTTGATGAAGTGTACGAGGTATAAACTTGGTATAATTCATATTCATCCTTCCGGCATAGTACTTATTATACCCACCAAACATTTCATCTCCACCATCTCCAGTCAAGGCTACCTTTACATACTCTCTGGTTCTGTTTGAAACTAAATATGTAGGCAAGGAAGACGAATCTGCGAATGGTTCATCAAAATTCATAAGAATATTATGAACATCTCCTTCCAAATCTTTCTCTCCAATTATAAATTCATGATGATTACTCTTTATTAACTTAGCAACGGTTTGAGATTTATCTGTCTCATCATAAGACTTTTTTTCGAAACCAATTGAGAATGTATCAATAGGAGTGGACTTTGAATTCGCCAAACAAAGTGATACAATGGACGAATCAACACCACCCGATAGAAATGTACCCAAAGGAACATCTGAGATCGATCTACTATCAACACTATCGTATACCAATTGTTTAACTTTAGCCTTAGCTTCTTTAAAAGACACATCTTCCTTTTTATCGTTTACCGTTTCGGTAGTTACCTGATGCAATGAGAACGATAGAGTAGTTGGATCAATTTCAATATATTGATTACTTTCCAATTTGTGTATATCACTATAAATAGAATAAGGTGCTGGTATATAAGTAAGTCTAAGGAATAGGTTTAAACCTGTTTTGCATATTGCTGGTTTGGTACCTATTCGTTTAATTATAGACTTTAATTCCGATCCCCAAACGAAAGTTCCGTTATAATGTGTATAATACAAGGGTTTTTCACCAAAGTAATCGCGCACTACATATACTTTATTCTTCTTCTTATCGTAAATGCTAAATGCATACATCCCATCAAGCATCTTAAAAGACTCAACCCCATAAGTTTCGTATAATTTTAAAATAACTTCTGTGTCACTCGTAGTTTTAAATTGAACTCCAACATCAACAAGTTCTTTTTTTAATTCAAGAAAGTTATATATTTCACCATTAAATACGATAACTATATCATTATCTAAACTATACATGGGCTGATCCCCCGAGCTTAAATCAATAATGGAAAGACGTCGCATTCCCATAGCCAAATTAAATGTCTCGCCTTGCTCTGCAAAGGTTCCATCTGCATCTGGTCCGCGATGAATAATGAGATTATTCATCGCATTAATTTGTTGATTTAATTGTTCTTTATTTAGATTGTCTTTAGTAATAAAGCCGTTTATTCCACACATAATACAGTTCGTTATAAATTTGTATTTAAGAAAGAGTTTCTGTAAATAATTTTATTTATTTATGTTTTTTGTCAAAGATTCCATAGTTTCACTTTGAAATCCATATTTTTTATTTAACAAACGGTAGTGTTTGTATATCGTTTTTAAATTCGAAAGGTTTTCATGTATATCTTTCCCGAAATTATGAGGATGCCACCAAAGATGATAGAGCTCATTATGCTTTGCTGCATGCGTCATAGCTTTTTTTATTCTCCTAATTTTTAATGGCTCCAGGAAGGATAGTTTTTTATTATAAGGTCTTAAAAATCTCGAAGAAGGTAAATCTACACATGGATTGTCATTAGTTTCAAATAAATCATTGACGTTATATGTACTATATCCAAAAACATTAATATATGAATCTATCAATCTAAAAGCTCTTTTAGCCAAGACTTCTAACATTCTTACTTTCGGAGCCTTTGATGTGGCCACGGTATAAGGAAAAGACCTTTCAGTACCTCTATATGAGGAAATTCCATATTCAGAGCATACCTTCAGATAGTTCTCGTTTACCTGATTTCTAGGGAAAACAATACTTTTGGGTTCAGCACCCAAGTGTTTTCCTATCTTTACAGTTGCGGCAATATCTGCTGCAAACTCCTCGATAGTCTGACCTCTCTCATAGCAATAATAATGTGAAAAGGTATGTGTGCAAACCTCATGATTTTTATTCTTCAGAATATCTTTTATGACATCCTGAGCGAAATAAAACATAGGGTCATGTTCATTTTTTCCAATTTTGTCAATTTCATCATAGGCGTTTAATGCCGATTTTATGTAAGACGGTGTTTTATCCGGTTGAAACGATTTTAGTTCCTCCTTATCTTTAGCAAATAAAAAGCCTACTGTAGCTATGGTTAATCTAACATCATTCTCATCACTTGTTTGTAGTATTTCTCTTAAAGCTTTTCTGGTGTTGGTCAGGTTTTCTTTATAACTATTAATGCTAATAACATCGAAAATACCCCACTGGAGTTCAAAATCTAAAGAAATTACAAACGTTCCGTTTTTTATTGCTGCCATTTTATTATTTGACCTTGTTAAATATTCTATGGTATAAATACCCAGTTATTGTTGGGTGATAATATAGTTTACTTTCTAAATTGTTGTTTTTAACAGTTAAACGATTTTCTTCAATTTCTGTTATAGCATCTCGAATACAATCGAGGCCTTTTGCCATCTGAAGTAGGGGGTAGGTCGCGTAATTATCTTTTTTGGTGATGGATATGGTCTTTTGACTAATAATACCACCGGTATCAATGCCTTTATCAATAAAATGAACGGTTACACCACAATTTTCCTCATCCTTATTTACTAGAGCCCAATACCCCCCATGTACACCTCGATATTTTGGTGTAATACCCACATGCATGTTTATTAATGGCATTTTTATGTTGTCTATAATGCTTTTCTTGATGATGCGCGTACCACTTACAACAATTAAATCCGGATTTAATTCGTTAACAAAATCGACTACCGAAGGATCGTTTATAGATTGAGGTCTAAATACATTGGGGTGATTCGCGATGGCTTCACGATTATAGCCCTTTAATATCTCGGCACGCCTTTTTCTGCTCTCATAATGAAGTAACGGTACTAGCCCTTTCATAAAAATGAGTTGCAAAAACACTTTAAAAATCCCAAGTTTTTTAATTCGTCTTTTAATCATTTTATATTGCGCCCCGGGAATATGCCCATCTATAACCACGCCTGTAACATTATAATTATCGTTAAGAAAGGATAACGTAAAATTACCTGTTAGGCCATCACTTGTAAATAAAACTACGTTTGTGTTTTTCATGTTATCTAGTAATTATGGGAACAAAATTAAATAGTTAAGTACAAAATAAGACAATGTAACCATGGATGATATATATAATTTTTTATTAGGAAATGAGTTTTTCACCGTATTGTATAACACCAGAGGTATTATAACCCAGCTATAAGCACCTATTCGATCTGAAAAAGGGATATTAAAGTTTAAGAAAAACACAATGGACGCCAAAATAAAATATTTAATTAGAAAAAGATCTGTTCTATCCTTTAAATCACTAAACTTATAGAAAATGAATAGGAAAAATGAATTATACAACACGAAGTCTAATCGAAAACCAACACGATAAGTTGTCTCTCCTTTAAAAGAAAGCTTACTTAAATCTCCTTCATCGCTAAGACCTTGTAAAAAAGGGAGGTTGTTTAATCCAAACCCTGCATAAGAGGCTACTATAAACAAAACATAAAGTATTATAAAATATTTAAATTCTACACGCTCTCCCAATAGAGCAATAACAATACATGCTATTGGTATTAAAGCTGTTCTGTGAAGAAAAAATGCAATAACCAAGAACAGAACACTCTTTACATTTTGTCTTCGAGTTACATAATATATCCCTAAAAGCACAAAAGGTATCGAGACACCATTTCTAATTGTATTTAGTTGATGAGACAAGAATATGAACGAACTGGCAAACGTTAAAAAAAGTAAAAGACTACTTCCCGTTCGGCCATAATCGGTAAATTTTCTAACAAAGGTGTATAGTGTAATATTCATTATAGCAGATACCACTAATAAAAACACATGGAAATCTTTAAAAATGAAACTGATATACATAATAACTTCAAAGAGAAAATCTGATTGAAAATGCTCGAAGAAATAGAAAATATTTGCCGAACCGATACTAATTCCACGTAAATAAAAGAAATTATAATAATTTATGGTATCTGTCCCGACCCTAAGACCTCGTGTTCCAGAAAAAAATATGATAAACGCACAAAATAGAATTAACCAGTTTCTGTCATTTATTCGAAATGCTGTAGCCCTGCTTTCCAGCGCACGTAGTATTAGTAAGCCGAAAAGAATATAAAAACCGAGAACGTATTTAAAAATTAACGAATAATCGCTACCAGTTAAACTTTCAAAATAATACATCTACAAACGTTTCATTAATTATTACTGTGCACTATTTGATTAATAATGTTTTGATGAAATTTTAATCCCTCATCATCAAGAGGTACAGATCTTCTTTCTATTAACTTAGAGGTTTTTCCAAGAATTTCAAAGACTAAGTAAATAATCGGTTTTAAGATACTTAGGAATGTTAATTTTACACTCCTGAATATTCCTAAAGTAGAAAAATTTTTCCAATAAATTAAAATGGAGTATTTATTGGCCTTTATAACTTTTGATAATGTTGGAGTACTGGCCTCTCTATAATAAAGGTATGGATATTCCAATCTTGCAAAAGCGCTGCTTTCAACAGTTCGTATCCATAAATCGTAATCCTGGGCTCTTTTTAGGGCCTCATCATATGGATGTTTTTTAAACCATTCCGTTTTTCCAGTAACCGTTGGATGCACGCACCAACCTCCACCTGTAATATCTTTCAGGGTGTATGTCTTCTTTCCAACTCCTTTTCGAATCCCTATAATGTCGTTATTATTGTCTATGCTTATAAGCCCCGACCCAACAACATCTATAGATGGGTTTTCCACCAGATGTTTTATTTGATTTTCAATTCTATTAGGATGCATAATATCATCGGCATCCATACGGGCATAAAATACACCATCAGACAAGCGGGTTAATTCATTAAGCCTTGCGGGAAGCCCACGGTTTTGTCCGTCACTTATCGCCGTGATCCTGGGGTCTGCCTGTTCATAATCCTTAGCGATCTTTAAAGAATCGTCTGTACTACCATCGTCCAATAGCACAAGACTCCAATTTTCATAGGACTGATTTAATACAGATTTTATTGCAGCCGCCAAATATTTATCCGAATTATAAAACGGTATTCCTATAGAAACTTTAGGGTGATTTTCAGACATCGTCTTTATTTTTTTTACTATAACTTAATTTGAATAGATCTTTTGAAGTTTTTTAACATTATCGATAGCATCAAAGTTTTTATCTGCCATAACTTCTTTTATCCGCGTGAAATCGTAACTTCTTTTTTCGAAAGTCTCATAGAAGACCTGCTCCCAGGTTTCCAAATCACTATCTAAATCAACAAATGAAATTAAATCCAGTCCCATATCAACTTCTGCCGAAATATTGGTTGATATAACACAAGGTGAGCCACAGGCTTGAGCCTCAACTAAAACTACAGGAAAACCTTCTAATCTCGATGGCATGAAAAAGAGGTCTGCTGCATGAAGAATCTTTGGGATTTCAGAACTTACACCATAAAAAGTGATGTATTGATCCAGGTTATTTTCTTTTACAGATTCTTTTAAGGTATGCTCTAGTGGACCGGTACCAAAAAAAACAAAGTGCAACTTGGTGTCTTTTTTTACAAGATGTTTTACAAAGTTAATTGTGAAATCAAAATTTTTCTGTTCCGTAAAACGACCGATCTGAATAACAACCTTAGTGTCTTTATCTATTGCCAATTCATCTCGTAAAAAGCTCTTATGGTCTGAATAACTTTGAAATGCACTTATGTCAATTGAATTTGGGAAAACAACAACATCACTATCGGGAATACCAGGGTATAAATATTTACCTGCTGCCTCTCCACAAGCCATATATACATTTGACGACTTCTTTATCACTTTGCGGCAGATATACCTATAAATATTAGATATAAAAGCATTTTTTCCTCTCGAAATATGAGAGTGAGACACTCTTGTTTTTCGTTTAAGGATATAAGCGATTAAAAGAAATATTGCGCCATTAAGATTTATATGGGAATGTATGACTTGATTTTGAGGTATAGATTTAAGTAACTTATAGTATTTAATATACCTTTGCACAATTCGATACAACCGATTATTACTTTTATCTCCAATTCTGTAGATAATGCCTCCTAAACTTTTAATTTCCTCATCATAATCACACGGAGCGTCTGTAAAATACAAAAAGTCAAACTGAAACTTTTCTTTATCCAAATTCCGGTATAAATTCATTAAGAGTGTTTCGGCTCCAGCACGTTGCATACCACCGGTTATATGTAATATTCTTTTCATTTTGGTTATATTCCGGTTATTTTAAATCTATTAGCTCCCCTAAATCATCATTATAATGTTTTGGCATATAGTATTGTAAACCACTACCTGGGTGAAACGTAATCTCGCCAAAATAAATAGCTTCTTTATTATGATAAAAATCGATTCTTGCAAATGGAAAATCTGCCGCTAATGTATTCGCAAGACGAGCCATTTCATCCAGTTTTTCAGGCCTTGGAATACTAAATTCAGGTTGATTCGAGTACTCTCTGTATTTTAATGGAATAACTTTCCAATTTAAATCAAAGAAAATAACATAATGTATCCCATCTCTTTTTATACTAACGTGAATGGTCTCTGCTTTTCCATTAAAACAATAAAACTTATAATCGAAAGGAATATCTCCATGCTCATCAAGAAGAAGTTTTTCTACAATAATTTTTGGTGGAATGTTTTTGTATTGCCATTCTCTGGATTGATAATAATAATTTTGATTTAAAATGTTATTAAATTTCAGACGTTCTTGTCGCCAGTCAATCTCCTCCTTATTATGAACTATTGTATGCCCTCCACAGTTATGGTTACATTTTACTATAAATGGTACATCGGGCAATTTTTCTGGGTAAAGTTCTTTCACATCTTCTAAAACCTGTAATTGAGGAATTAAATATTCACTTCCAATTTTATCAGCCACAAAATCTCTAACAGCCACCTTATCGGCACATTGGGTGTATATTTCGGTTCTATGATTAAGTTTAAGCCACTGCAGTTTTTCTTGAAACGACTTTGGGTTTTTCCAATCCAAATCCTTATCAAAATACTTTTTATAGGCGTACTCCATAAATCTTTTATCGGACATAAAAATATACCAGAACTTTGTATAAACTCTATATCCCCAACTTAGAAAGGTTGAATTATTGATCTTATCCTTATTTATAAATTTTCCCATATCGTATATTTTTTAATCTGCGCCAGTCCACATAATTTTATTCAAAAGACGGCGTTATTAATATTTCTTTTTTAATAAACTCTGGTACTTAATGATTTATAGATAAACAAGTATACTTGTCTGAATAAAAAGCACTTACGTCCTGTTTTTATTCAGCAAAATACATTATTTTATCTTATAATTTCGCCTCAACATGTTTAAAACAATTAAATACTTACTCACATTAGACCTTTTTTATAAGTCTATATAAACCATAAAAGTTTTTATAAACAAAATGATATAAAGAAGGATTCAATTTTATTAACTTAAAATCTGTCGCTACCTTAAGGTTTTTCAATTGTTTTTTCTTAATGTTTTTCAATAAACTAAATAGGTTAGGGGGTAAGGTTATTTTAGCCCTTGCACTCATTTTTACCGTACCAGCTATAAAATAAATTATAATGGAATTAATTTTATCCCTGTAATCCACTGAAACAGAGCTGTCCTGTCCTAAATTATTGAGCTTATCAAGTATAAAGAAGCGATCTTTTATATTCCTTTCAGAAATATTATTAATAATGCTTCCTTCTCGCATCAGGTAGTGATAGTAAATATTTGGAACCAAAACACAAGTATTAGCCTTGGCTAATGCTCTTGGCGTAAATTCTAAATCTTCATATAAAATACCTTCAAGGAACTCTAATTTGTTGTCTGTTAAAAACGTTCTTTTATATATGAATTTCCATATATAAAACAAGTTGTTTAAATGGTCTAGAAACAAGTCCTCTCCAGAAACTAAATTTGTTGTTTTATTAGGAACAAAGCTAGATGTCGCATTGCCATTATAGATAACATCATGACCTAACCACAAAATATCAGGATCATTCTTCTCTATATACCCTATAATGTTTTGTAAACAGTTTACTTCAATCCAATCATCAGAATCTACAAACCAAACATAACGTCCTGTAGCATGCCTTAAACCAGTATTTCTTGCTCCACTTAATCCTCTGTTTTCCTGACTTACAATTTTTAAATCAACATATTCCTTCTGTAATTTTTCACAAATGGATAAACTATCATCTTTAGAACCATCATTAACAACAATGATCTCATACTCGGAAATTGGAATGTTCTGATTATAGCAACTTCTAATACATTTTTCAACATATTGAGAAACATTATAAACAGGAATAACAATAGAAAGTAACATGGGTTTCATTTTATATTTTTACCGGTAATACCTCATTTAACTTGGCATATCGTGGGGTTAAGTCCGCTTTCTCTATAACAAGTGATGTGCTTTTTAGAGCGTCTATACTGGCTAATATCTCTTTTTCTGAAAAATTTTCTATAAGATGAATATGTTTTACAGGCTTTATCCAATTAAAAGAAGACACTATTTTATGATTATTATTGAGAAATACAATTGCCGGAGTACTGGTTATATAGCAAAAAATCATCCCATGAAGTCGATCTGTAACAACCAATTCTGCACCTTTAAAATCATCCCATATATTATGTAAAGATTTCACTCTTGAAAATAAGGATAAGTTTTCACCACCTATGTGGGTGTCTCTTTTATTGACGGTTTCGAAATTATTTTTAATAACGTCATTGAGATAATTGTTTTGCTCCTCGTTTAGCTTTTTCTCCTTATCATCTCTTAAGCAAATAATAGCTCCTTTTCTTTCTTTTTTGGGTGAACTTTTGTCTAATGACAATACAATATCTGGAACCATTATGATTTTATTAAGACTAAAATGATCTTTAAAAAAATCGTACGTTTTTTGTTCTCGAGCCAACAACGTTAGATTCTTATGGCTTGAATAAACTTTAATAGCTTTTTGGAGCGCCTTTGAATCATGAAAATCTACCGTTTGCGGGAATGCTATTATACTGTTATTTTTAAAATTCTGTATAACGAATTGCCTATAGCTTTCGATTATAGGATACAAATCACCCATATTACCTCCTCCAACGGTGGTAATAACATCATTTTTTTTCAATATTTTTTTCACAAAAACAATACCTTCTAGGGTTTTACTAATTGGGATTTCAGTAATTAAAAATCCAGGATAATGCTTTTGAATAAATTTGTGTTGAGCATAAGTAATGGCGACATCTCCAAGATTACCATAATCGGCCGCTAAAAAAATGAAAACGCGCTTTTCAGATGCCGTATTCATACTAAAACCTAATTTGTTAATAGATTTTAGACGCAATAGAAGCATAATTACTTTTGCTTTTATTTCAAACGGAATATATGTTTTTATGGTTTTAATCATTTTAGAGTGGTATTTTAATTATTCTTTTTATTCCTTAATCAGGTTATATTGATATAGAATATTGATTTTTAAATTTTTTTAAATATTACGCATTAAACCTTGATAAATGACAAAACTTTATTCACCACAGAGCGAAAAAGGTTCTTTTCATAATCTGTCATAACAACGAGCACGGCAAAAAGATATAGTATTGAATAAACCAGGGCATTACTTAAAAAAACATATATATTTCTTATTGGGAGAAAATTATTAACAAATAAACTAAAACCTGTTACCACAAGAGTGCAAATAAATAAAGGTGTGATCTCTTTATAATAACGAGTCATATCTAGATTCGCTTTTTTTCTATAGTAAGGAATCATTAAAACTCTTTCCAATAAAAGGAAAAAAACGACCACATATATCAATTCAATTACACCAAATTCCTTTACAACAAAAACACTAATTATAGTCCCTAAAACGGTAAGGCTTAAAAGTAATTTACCTCGATACGCCATTAAATTTTTTGCTTCAAGAATATTATTGGCAAAGCCTTGAGAAAGAATAGGAGTGAGGCCGAGCATAATAACCAAAGCATAATAGTAGGCCATATTATATTCGGTTCCTACCCAGAAAAAAACAAAATCTTTACCAACAAGAATAAACGCTCCTAGTATATATAAGAGCACAATAAGTATAATTCTAGATATTTTTATAAAGGTGTCTGTTAGCTCTTCTTTAGGAATCTCTTTAACTGTTAATTGAATGGCTTTTGGTAAAAATACCGATGCAATGGCATTGGAAAACGAACCATAGTAATTTCCTAAAGTTATACCAACAGCATAAACAGCTACTACAGATGTTGAATAATAAAGTCCAATTATAAATTGTCCAAATTGCCATCTTAGTTGATGTACTATTGCAAAGGTGAAAATCCATAATGAAAACTTTAAAATATCACTGAACAGCTTTTTATTAAATTCATGAATTTTAACTTTAACTTTTAGAATCCTAAAAACAATAAAAGCATTAATGCCAATAATGGCAAGATTAAGTATGGTATCTAAAATCACTAATCCAACTGCGCCACCACCATAAATAAGGATGGCTACAACCAAGCCACTTCTAACCAAATAACGAATAATATTTATTGTTTTTGGTTTGATAAACTCTTCGTAACCATAACAAATTCCTGTAAATGCTCCACCGGGTAATGAGATCGCCAGATTAAAAGTAAGTACGCTCATCATTATTTTCGCCTTATCGATTTGATCTGGGGTCAATGTTTCAGAGTATAAGTCGTCTAAATTCAGATATATAATAGTCCCAACAATACAAACCAAAAGCGATATAAAAAAGTACATAATAAAACTATGAGCCAGAAAGTTTTCTTCCCCAATGTTGTCTTTTTTGGCTTTATATTTAGCCACATACCTAATAACCGTATTGTTAAGTCCGAAGTCTAAAATACTAATATAACCAACAAGAGCACCTATCATTGTATATAGGCCATATTCTGCACTTCCAAGAGATCTTATAATAAATGGGGTAAGAAATAACCCAACCACATTAGTTAAAAAAATACTAACGTAGGATAAAGCAGCACCTCCCTTAAGTTGATTGGTTTTCATTAAAGACGATTACAATTTTCGTTTTGAACCACACCTTTAACATCATACAATACCCCGTTTTTATTTAATAATTTTGTAAGGTCTAAATCCAGAAATTCTTTGTGCGCTACTGTTAATACAATGGCATCAAACAATTCATTGGGTAATTGTTGGTGTGTTTTTATACCATATTCATGTTCAACCTCATTGGAGTTTGCCCATGGGTCAAATATGAGAACATTAGAGCCATAACTTTTTAGTTCATTAACCACATCTACTGCCTTTGTATTTCTAACATCTGGGCAATTCTCTTTAAAAGTGATTCCCAATATTAATATTTTGGCTTCTTTAATTCGAATATCGTTTTGCACCATGAGTTTTATAACTTCCGAAGCTACATATTGTCCCATTCCGTCATTTACACGACGTCCTGCTAATATAATTTCGGGATGATATCCAACTTCCTGGGCTTTTTGGGCTAAGTAATAAGGATCTACGCCAATACAATGCCCTCCAACAAGTCCTGGTTTAAATGGTAGAAAATTCCACTTTGTACCAGCTGCTTCAAGCACAGAATGCGTGTCAATGTCCATGAGATTAAAAATCTTCGCCAGTTCGTTTACAAAAGCAATGTTAATATCACGTTGTGAATTTTCTATAACCTTAGCGGCTTCTGCAACCTTAATCGTTGGAGCTAGGTGAGTCCCTGCTGTTATAACACTGGAATATAAGTCATCTATTCGCTTCCCTATTTCTGGAGTGGAACCAGCCGTAACTTTCAAAATCTTATCTACTGTGTGAAGCTTGTCTCCAGGATTAATTCTTTCAGGAGAGTAGCCCGCATAAAAATCTTCGTTAAATGTCAATCCACTTACGCTTTCCAATACAGGAATACATTCATCTTCTGTAGCTCCTGGAAATACCGTAGATTCATAAATAACAATGTCTCCCTTTTTTAAAACTTTACCAACGGTCTCACTCGATTTATATAAAGGAGTTAAATCTGGACGGTTATTTTTATCGATAGGAGTAGGGACTGTAATAACATAATAATTACAATCCTTTATATCTTCTATATTTGATGAACAAAATAAACCAATATCTCCGTTAGAACTCTTTTTAAGAGCAGACTTTAGTGTTTTAGAATCTACTTCTAAAGTTGAATCATTTCCTTGTGACAATTCATTGACTCTTTTTTGATTAATATCGAAACCAACAACGGAAAATTTTGTTGCGAAAAGTCTTGCTAATGGTAGGCCAACATATCCTAACCCTATTATAGCTATTTTGTTTGTATCCATAATTATTTATTGACCAATCGAATAGTATTCAAATCCGATTTTGTTCATTTTAGATTTATCTAATAAATTTCTACCATCGAAAATAAAAGCCGGTTTTTTCATTTGAGCATAAATTTTTTCCCAATCATAGGTTTTAAACTCATCCCATTCAGTTAAAATAGCAACGGCATGGGTGTCTTTTAAAGCGTCATAAGCTGAGTCATTATATGAAACATTTTCCTGGTTTTCGATTGCCGGTCTTGTGTTCAAATTGTTTAAATCTGTTTGTATTTTAGCTTCCGAAACCTTTGGATCGTAAACAGAAATATTTGCTTGTTCATTTAACAATTGATCTGTTACATAAATAGCCGCCGATTCCCTGGTATCGTTGGTGTCTTTTTTAAAAGCCCAACCAAGTATACCAATTTTTTTTCCTGAAACAGTATTGTAAAGTGTTCTTACTATTTGGTCTGAAAAACGCCTTTTTTGATAATCATTCATTATAATCACCTGTTCCCAATAATTGGCAACTTCATTTAGATTATAACTTCTGGCAATATACACTAAATTTAAAATGTCCTTTTGGAAGCAGGAACCACCAAAGCCAACAGAGGCCTTTAAAAATTTAGGACCAATTCTTGAATCCATACCGATAGCTTTTGCTACTTCATTAACATTTGCCTCTGTATGTTCGCATAATTCGGAGATCGCATTGATGGATGAAACTCTTTGAGCCAAAAAGGCATTTGCTGTCAATTTAGATAATTCTGAAGACCAAACATTTGTTTTTAAGATTTTATCTTCTGCTACCCAGCTAGAATAGACATGAGCCAAACAGTCAATTGCCTTTTCCGAATCACCACCAATAAGAACGCGGTCTGGATTTAACAAATCATCAATAGCGGTACCTTCAGCTAAAAATTCAGGATTAGATAAAATCTCAAAATTAATGTCATTTCCGGTATTGTGTAAAATACTTTTTATTGCTTGTGCTGTTCTAACTGGTAACGTAGATTTTTCAACAACAATTTTATCGGTTGTTGCTATTTCCGCAATATTTCTTGCGCATAGTTCTACGTACTTTAAATCTGCGGCCATTCCTTTACCTTTACCATATGTTTTGGTTGGCGTATTTACAGAAATAAAGATCATTTCCGATTCAGTAATGGCGGCATTCACATCTGTGGAAAAGAAAAGGTTTTTACCCCTTGTTTTTTCAACTATTTCAGCCAGTCCTGGTTCGTAAATCGGTAACTTCGATAAATCAGTATCGTTCCATGCAGCTATACGAGCTTCATTAATGTCAACAATGGTAACTTTTATATCAGGGTTTTTCAAGGCTATTACAGCCATTGTAGGGCCTCCAACATAACCAGCACCTATGCAACATATATTTTTAATTTTCATTTTGTAAATTTTTATAATACCAGATCACTGCTTCCTTTAATCCTGTATTAATATCATATTCCGGTTGATAATTCAATAATTCTTTTGCTTTATTAATAGAGGCCAACGAATGAGGGACATCACCAGCTCTATTATCACGATGCTTAATTTCAATATTTTTAATCGAAGCATCGTATTCAGATAGGTATTTTTTTAATAATGATATCAACTCTAACAACGTTGTTCGTTCTCCATATGCAACATTATAGACGGTATTCAAGGCTGCTTGGTTATCTACAGTCAATGCTCTAATATTCATCTGTATAACATTATCGATATATGTGAAATCTCTTGAATAACTTCCATCTCCATTAATAACCGGAGACTCATGCTTAATAAGTAATTGAACAAATTTAGGAATTACTGCAGCATAAGCACCATCAGGGTCTTGTCGTCTTCCAAAAACATTAAAATATCGAAGACCTACAGTATTTAATCCATAAGTTTTATTGAAAATATCTGCGTAAAGTTCGTTAACATATTTAGTAATAGCGTATGGCGACAGAGGTTTACCAATGGTTTCTTCAACTTTTGGTAAAGCCTCATGATCTCCGTATGTAGAAGAACTTGCAGCATAGACAAACCTTTTTACATTAGCGTCTCTGGCCGCAACTAGCATATTTAAAAAACCAGAAACGTTTACATCATTAGAAGTAATTGGATCGTTAATAGATCTTGGTACGGAACCTAATGCGGCTTGATGTAATACAAAATCAACATTTTCACAGGCTTTTTGACAAACTTCCAAACTCCTAATATCCCCTTCTATCAATTTAAAGTTGTTATCTTTTATAAATGGGGTGATGTTTTCTCGTTTTCCTGTAGAAAAATTATCCAAGCATATTGTTTTAATATTGTTGGATAAAAGCATTTCACATAAATTTGATCCAATAAAACCAGCTCCTCCTGTTACAAGAACTGTCTTATCTAATAGTAGTTGTATATCCATTAAATCTGGTTTTTTTTTTTAACCGCACCAAATATGTGAAAAATAATTCAGACACTAGAGATTATTATGTTAACTAAATGTTTTTGACGACAAACTTCACAAGTGTTTTATAAAGTGTAAATAATACCGATAAGATGCATTATTACTTGTAATATTCTACAAACCAATCTATGAAGGATTTAACTCCTTTTTGTATGCTGGTATTAGGTCTATAGTTATAATCCTTTATTAAGGCATCTACATTCGCCCATGTACGTTCTACATCACCAGGTTGAATAGGTAACATATCTTTTTTAGATTCCTTTTTTAAGTTTAATTCTATTTCTTTTATGAAATCAAGAAGCTTTACCGAATTATTATTTCCAATATTATATAATTTGTAGAAATCATTTTTTTGAATCCGTTCTTCGGTAGGTTTATCAATAATGAGGGTAACGCCTTCTACAATATCATCTATGTATGTGAAGTCACGTTCCATTTTCCCATAATTAAAAACTTTAATAGGTTTATCCTTAATAATGGCATCGGTAAATAAGAACATCGCCATATCTGGTCTTCCCCAAGGGCCATAGACTGTAAAAAACCGCAATCCTGTTGTTGGGATTTTAAACAAATGACTGTAAGTATGTGCCATTAACTCATTACTTTTTTTAGTGGCCGCATATAGACTAATGGGGTGATCTACATTATCTTGAGTAGAAAAAGGGATTTTCTTATTTAAACCATAAACACTAGAGCTACTTGCATAGACTAAATGCTTTATATGATATTGTCTACAGCACTCCAGAATATTTAAAAAACCAACTAAATTCGAATCCACGTAAGATTCGGGGTTCTCCAAACTATACCTAACACCTGCCTGCGCCGCTAGATTGCATACTACGTCAAATTTTTCACGCTCAAATAACTTAGGCAGCATATCCCTATTCTCGATATTCATTCTAACAAATGAAAAATCTGAACGGCTTTTGCTTGAACAACTCGTATTAAAAACCTGTGCTTCATTTTTATCTATACCCAATTGTTCTAACCTGGAAAGTTTTAAATTGATGTCGTAGTAGTCATTTATATTATCAAGACCACAAACCTTATGTCCTTTATCTAATAAAGTTCTCGACACATGGTAACCTATAAAACCGGCAGCCCCGGTAACTAATATTTTCATTTAAACGTATTTAAAATTGGTTCAAAGATCAAAAAAATGTATTAATAAATCACTATTTCACCAAAGGTTTTATTCGAAGTTGATACGAATAATCAAACATATATGCAAGTTGATTATCGACAATATGCATACTTTTACTTCCAACTAAATATATATATGTATTTAACCGATTTTAATCACGCTTTTAGCGAAATAAATCAATTCTAACAATGTCACGTTAAAACAATTACTAAATTTACACCGTAAAACAGAAATTGAATTGATTAATAGCCCATTTAATTTAAGATGTATTAAAATGATGAATTAAGAATATTTCAAAATCTCTCATTTCAGAATCTATTAAAAAATGTAGATCGAAATTACGATGTTTTTAATATTGTTTAATACTAAAGCTATAACAAAAAGATGATTAATTTTGTTTTATTCATAAAGAGGGAAATCAAAGATATACTTGTGGATGCATTTGATTGCATAGTACTAAAAAGCTATGATGACCTAGTTATGTCTCAAACTGAAATCGTAACAGAATAAATGCTGACTAAAACTAAAATATATCTATCATCACCTCACATGGGAGGTACGGAACAAAAATTTGTTGACGAGGCATTTGACACGAATTGGATTGCACCTTTGGGTCCTCATGTTGATGGATTTGAGAATGATTTACAAAGGTATTTAGGAGAAGATAAACATGTAGCCGCATTAAGTTCTGGCACAGCTGCCATTCATTTAGCGCTTCAGTTACTCAATGTTTCTAAAGGAGACGAGGTGTTATGCCAGAGTTTTACTTTTTCTGCTTCTGCAAATCCTATCATATACCAAGGCGCTACTCCAGTCTTTATTGATAGTGAGCCAGACACATGGAATATGTCTCCAGAATTACTAGAAATCGCTATAAAAGATAGAATAGAAAAACATAAAAAACCTAAGGCTATTATCGCCGTGCATCTATATGGTATGCCCTATAAAGCCAAGGAAATTAATGAAATCTCCAAAACATACAATATTCCAGTAATTGAAGATAGTGCAGAAGCATTAGGAAGTTCTTATTTTGGACAACCTTGTGCAACGCTTTCAGATGTTGGAATATTATCATTTAATGGAAATAAAATAATAACGACCTCTGGAGGAGGCGCTCTCATTGTTAAGAATGCATCTCTAAAAAACAGAGCTGTTTTCTTATCAACACAAGCACGAGATAATGCACCACATTACGAACATTCTAATATAGGATACAATTATAGACTTAGTAATGTTTTGGCTGGTATTGGTAGAGGACAAATGGAGGTGATTGATGACAGAGTTAATGCCAGAAGGAAAAATTTCGATTTTTATAAAACAAATTTATCACAATTTAATTCTATAGAATTTTTAGAAGAACCTCAAGGTTTCTTTTCAAATAGATGGATTACTTGTATTAAGACAGATTCATTCGAAGCACGTGAGCGAATTAGACTTACGCTTCAGGAAGATGATATTGAATCAAGACCATTATGGAAACCTATGCACGTGCAACCAATATTTAAGGATTGTTTACGTTTTACAAACGGTATTTCAGAAGACCTTTTTGAAAAAGGTCTATGTTTACCAAGTGGATCAAATTTAAATCAAGAAGATTTGGACAGAATTCTAAATAACATTTTAAAAACCCCGAACATATGATACACAATTACTTCGCTTATTTCTCTCAAAAATATGCCTCAAAATGGTTGGTTTTAGCCATAGATCTAGCTATCGTTTTGTCGACATTTTTTATAGCATATGTAATTAGATTTAATTTCACATTGAACTTTGATTTAAAGCAGTTTTTAGTTCAGCTACCATTCCTTGCAGTGGTTGCCGCAGCTAGTTTTTTACTTATAGGGTCATTTAAAAGTGTTATTAGACATACAGGATTCGCAGATGTTGTAAACTTGTTTAAATCTATTACGTTAATGTCGCTAACCTGTATTGTTACAGTAGCATTAAATAGAACATTTCAAATAGTACCGGAATTCACAATACCACTGTCGATTGTTGTCATGCATGCGTTATTGAGCTTTGTGGTACTAAGTGCCAGCAGATTGTTTTTTAAGATGTCTTACAAATACCTTAAATGTAAGTTAATGGCATCTAAAAGAGTTCTAATTTACGGTGCAGGAGATTCTGGAATTGTAACTTATAATGCCTTAATAAGTAATGTTAACACTAGCTTTCAGGTTGTTGGTTTTATCGATGACAACCAGAAAAAGAAAGGAAAATCCATCAATGGTATTTCAATCTTTTCAAGAGAGCGAATAGATAACACGTATGTAGAATCTAATCAAATAGATGAGCTAATCATTGCTTCAAAAAATATTCAAAAAGAAGATTTGATGGATTTGATGAATCTTGATATAAAGATCACCAAAATTCCACCAATTGAAGATTGGATTAATGGAGAATTGAATGTTAAACAAATTAAACAAGTTCAAATTGAAGATTTATTAGGAAGACCTCCTATTAAGATTAACAACCCGAATTTAATTAATGAGTTTACTGGTGAAACTATTATTGTGACTGGAGCTGCAGGGTCTATAGGGAGTGAGTTGGTTAAACAACTTTCTAATTTCGATGTTAAGGAATTAATTTTAGTGGACCAGGCAGAATCAGCTCTTTATGATGTACAGCAGGAACTAAAACAAAACGGCAAACATAATTTTACAGCGATTGTTGCAGATATTCGTGACGGTTTAAGGATAGATACTATTTTTCAAAATCACAAGCCTACCATGGTATTCCATGCAGCAGCCTACAAGCATGTTCCTTTAATGGAAAAGTCACCCTATGAAGCGATTAAGATTAATGTTAACGGAACAAAACTTTTAGCTGATACGGCATCCAGATATAATGTAAAGAAATTCGTTTTCGTTTCCACAGATAAAGCTGTAAACCCAACAAGTGTGATGGGAGCAACGAAACGAATGGCAGAAATGTACATTAGCTGCCTTCAAAAAGAAAGTAAAACTAAATTCATCACTACTCGATTTGGTAATGTATTAGGATCTAACGGTTCTGTAATACCATTATTCAAAAGGCAAATAGAAAAAGGAGGTCCATTAACTTTAACGGATAGGGAAATTACGAGATACTTTATGACGATTCCTGAAGCTTCTCAACTTGTATTAGAAGCCGGAACCATGGGTAAAGGTGGTGAAATTTTTATATTCGATATGGGTGAGTCTGTTAAAATCTATGATCTCGCAAAGAATATGATTAAACTCTCTGGTTTAAGATTTCCTCAAGATATTGACATTAAAATAACTGGTTTAAGGCCTGGTGAAAAATTATATGAAGAACTTTTAGCCAACGGTGAAAATACGCTGTCCACTTATCATAAGAAAATAATGATAAGTAAAACAAGAGAGCTAGATTATGCTAAAATCAAAGGTCAAATAGAGGAATTATGCATTACTAATCGTTTTCAAAATAATAATATTGTTATGAAAATGAAACAACTTATACCAGAATACAAATCGAATAATTCTGATTATGAGCGATTTGATAAAAGAGTTCAGATCTATAAAAAGGTGAAAAGTATATCACACACGAAAAAGGATAAAAATTACGGTAACTTATAATTTATTATATTACTTCCCCAATAAAATAATATATATATAAATATGAACATATTTCTTACTAGATGTAAGCTGCTATTATTTTGTATAGTATCAAGTTTGATTTTAAACTCGTGCGGCTCTTCCAAAAAGGATGTCGTTTACTTTCAAAATGCAAAGAGTTTTGAGACCATTGTGGACACAGAAACTTTTAAGGCTAAACTGAAAATAGGAGATATTGTAAGTATTTATGTGTCTACGTTAGATCCCACTGTTACGCAACCTTATAACTTAATTAGAACAACAGGAGCGCAAGGTGAATTAGTAGATTATTTAATTGATATCGACGGAAATATTGATTATCCTGTGTTAGGTAAAATCAAATTATTAGGGCTCACAGTAGAAGAAGCCAAAGCATTGTTTAAGAAAAAATTTGCTGAAGGTCAACTATTAAAAGATCCAGTAGTCATTTTGCGCGTGCTTAATTTTAGAGTTACTGTAGCCGGTGAGGTTCGAAATCCAGGCGTTTACCCTGTTTCTGGAGAAAGAGTCTCTATTTTAGAAGCCCTCGGAAGGGCTGGAGACTTAACCATTAAAGGTCGAAGAGATAACATTCTAGTCGTTAGAGACTTTAACGGCACAAAAACGTACACCAGAATTGATTTAACAAATAAGGAAGTTTTTAATTCTCCTGTTTATTATTTGACTCAAAATGATTATGTTTATGTTGAACCAAACAAATCAGCAATAAGTGGTGCCTCTGGTGATGCTAGAGTTGGAACAATAATTACAATTACATCATTTCTTATTACTACCGCACTCTTATTAATTACTAGAAATTAGACAATATAACCAAAACTTCAGTGGACAATAAAAATTCATCTAACCCTTCAAACGATTTTAATCTTAAGAAAACGCTTTCTCTTTATTTTAGACAATGGAAGTGGTTCGTTATTAGTTGTATGCTGTGTTTTGGGGTAGCCTTCTTAATCTTAAGATATAGCACGCCTCAATATTTGGCAGTTGCTAAAGTTATGCTGTTAGATGATAAGGAAGCGTCTTCTGCAGGAGCATTGAAGGACTTGTCTATTTTCTCCGAAAAAGAAGATGCTATGGTCGAGGACGAAGTTCAAGTTATTCGATCAAGGAGTTTTCTAAGGAATATTGTTAAAAGATTAAATTTAAACGTCAAATATTTTGTTAAAGGAAGAGTTAATGAATTCGAACTTTATAAAAAATCTCCAATTGTTATAAACTTTATTGAATCCGATTCTATTATTTATAATACGAGTTTTAATTTTTATGCTGAAATTCTTTCCACAACAGATTTTAACTTTAGAATTAAGGAAGATGACGCACCTAAAAAATATACTTTCGGTGAAACGATTCCTACTCATTTCGGAGGTATTATAATAACACCAAAGAGTGAAAAAATTGAAAGCTATATAGGGAATAATATTAGAGCGAAAATAACACCTCTTGAGTCTCTGGCAGAAGCTTTGAAAACAAGGATCATGATAAACCCAACGGGTAAGTCATCTAAAGTTGTTGAAATTAGTATAACAGATCCTGTTATTAGGAAAGCTAAAGATATTGTAAACACCTTAATTGATGAGTATAATGTTTCTTCAATACAGAAGAAAAACGAAATATCAAAAAACACAGCCGATTTCATCAATGAACGTGTTGAACTCATAGCATCAGATTTGGTTAATGTTGATGACAGTATTGTTAAATTTAAAACTGGAAATAAAATAACGGATGTTGCATCTGAAGCTGGGCAATTTTTAAACTCAAGTGTATTAAATGAGCAGCAGTTGGATGCATCAAGAATGCAGTTGAATCAATTAAATTACATGGAGGAATCATTAGGAGATGATTCTGGAAAATACGGGAGTATTCCGTCTAATTTAGGTCTTGGAGATCCTGCCATAAGTCAGCTTTCAACCAGATATAATGAATTACTGGAAAGAAGAAGAACGCTTTTAAAAAGTGCAGGTGAGCAAAATCCTATTGTCGTGGAATTAGACCAGACTTTAAATGGTGTTCGACAAAATCTTCAACAAAGTATTAATAACTCGAGTAAATCGCTAAGGATTCAGATCGGTAGTCTGGAAGGCCAGTCCAAAAGAATCAATTCAAAAATTTTCTCTGTCCCAGGGCAAGAACGCAGATTACGAGCTATTGAAAGAAAACAGGGCATAAAAGAATCTTTATATTTATACTTATTGGAAAAAAGGGAAGAGGCAACAATATCGTTAACAGCAACTTCTCCTAATGCCAAAATAATCGATGAGGCGTATAATAGTAAAGGAGGTCCTGTATCTCCTAATAAACCTATGACGTACATTTCGGCCATACTTTTAGGATTAATAATTCCTTTTTCTGTGATCTATCTGAAAGACATATTAGATACAAAAATTCACAATAAAGAAGACCTGGAAAAAGAAATTAGAAACATTACTGTTCTTGGAGAAATCCCTCGTATTAAAAGAGGTGGTAATACCTTAGTAGAACTCAACGACAGATCTATTTTATCTGAATCTTTTAGAATTATTAGAACCAATTTTGATTATATTAAACGGGGCAGAGATGTTAAAAATTACGATAATGTTATTTTTGTAACGTCTACCATTAACGGAGAAGGTAAATCTTTCTTTAGTTTAAACATGGCACTCACTCTGGCCAATACAGGTAAGCGTGTGCTATTACTTGGTGCAGATATTAGAAACCCTCAAATTTATTCTGCGATTAATGACAAAAAAGATAATTTGGTTTCAAAAATTGGACTTACCAAGTTTTTAGCTGATAAATCGGTAATACTTGGTGAAGCTATTGATAACTATAACATTAATGGTATAAGTATAGATATTCTTCTTTCAGGTAAGGTACCACCAAACCCTGCAGAATTATTAATGACTAATAGGATAAAAGATCTTTTCAATTCTGTATCTGAGCAATATGACTATGTTATTGTAGATACAGCACCATCCATGCTCGTAACAGACACCTTACTAATTAGTGAGTACGCCGGACATACCATCTATCTAACAAGAGCCGATTATACAGAAAAGCGTATCCTTAATTTTGCTAAAGAATTACATGCAGAAAAGAAACTTAATGGCATGATGTTAGTTGTTAATGACGTGAATCAATCTAATTTTGGATATGGAGCCAAATATGGGTATTATGGTGCTCCTGAAAAGAAAAGACTTTTCAAAAGAAAAAGAGCTTAAGTTACCGAAAATGTTGTATTCGTTTTTTCAATTATTCCCTGTAGATTTTTTACCAAATTTTTGTTCAATCTTAGGTTAGACAACTTGTGTATATGATTTTCGTTATGCACATCTGTTCCCACAAAATCAATATAATTTTTATCTAGTAAATAAGCTGTTGTTTTTTCAACGCGTCTTCCGTAGTGATCTCCTAATGACAACAAATTAAGTTGAAATAAGCAGCCTAAAGTCTTTAATTGCTTGTAGTATCCCAGATTATTATGATAAAATGAATAGCGCTCTGGGTGCGCCAAAACAGGAATAAACCCCTGAGATTTAATTTTGAATAAAATAGCCTCTAAGTTAATAGGGGGTTGAAAATAAGACATTTCAATTAATACATAATTCTTTTTCAATGTAAAAAGATCCTTGTTTTCTAAAAGGCTTTCAAAATGACTGTCCAACATATACTCAGCTGCAGGGTTTAATGTAATATCGCTTTGTAATTTTGAATCTAAATTCTCCAATAAAACCTGATAAGCTTCGCCAATAGTCTCTTCTGTATTTGGATAAAAATCCTGCATGACATGTGGTGTTGGGATAAATTGAGACACCCCTAATACTTTCATTTTTTCTATTAAAGACAACGCCTCTTTTACGCATTTTGCTCCATCATCAATACCAGGAAGTACATGATTATGAATATCTACAAAATCCTCCAGGAGGTCCTTTAAAAATAGTTTCTTGGAAAAAAATTGTAACATTTAAAAAAGTCGTATTTAACTGCTAGTTGTCATAAAAATGAAAGGCATCTATAATTATGCTATCATCGACCAAACAATCAATCTTTGGTGTTCCAATGGCTTCCAAAAGCACAAAATTGATATTGCCATGATTATTCTTTTTATCGTATTTAAGCAATTCAATAATATCAGGATAATCGTCTTCAGTAATTGTAACTTTACCGTAGTAGTTCAAAAACAAATCTTTTATGTCTTTAGTTGTTTGTTCTGGAAATCCGGTAAGTTCTGTGGAAATATAGCATGCTAAAATCATACCCACAATGATGGCTTCACCATGAAGTAGCGTTGTTTTATCAGAATGACTTAAGAAATAAGATTCTATTGCATGTCCAAGTGTATGACCAAAATTAAGTGTTTTACGAATACCATCTTCATAAGGGTCGTTTTCGACTACACTCTTTTTTATTTGTACCGATTCATGTATTAAAACATCAAGGTCATCTAAAGTTAATTTAGATAAATCCTTAAACTTATTCCAATAAAGTTCGTCACTAATCAAACCATGCTTCAACATTTCTGCTAAACCAGATCGCATTTGATTTTGTGCGAGAGTAGTTAAATATTTTGTGTCTATCAATACCAAATCTGGATCACTAATCACTCCAATTTGGTTTTTTAAGTGGCCTAGATCCACCCCAGTCTTTCCTCCAACAGAGGCATCTACCATAGAAAGTAATGTGGTTGGTACATTAATGTAAGTAATACCTCTTTTAAATGTGCAAGCCACAAAACCACCTAAATCGGTAATCACACCACCACCAATATTGATCATAAGACTCTTTCTATCGGCATCTAAATCAGACAGTGTATTCCAAACCCCTACACAGGTATCTATGGTTTTATTAATTTCACCAGATTCAATTTCAATGATTTCAATAGTAATATTGGTTTCAAGCCTTTCTAAAAAATATGGCAAACAATGCTGATGCGTATTTTCATCTACCAAAATAAAAATCTTTGAAAAATTACGCAATTTAATATGCTCGTTTAACGGTTTGTAACAGGCATCATTAAAGTGAATTGTGCAATTTTTTGTGGTAATAGAATCCATGAAATCGTCGTTGTTTTAAAGTTGGTGAAATTAAGGAGAATTTATATAAAATGATAGTAATTAGGGTATAAAATGATCGTAATTAATATAAAAGAATAATACGAGATAATTATATTTGCAAAAATTTTTCTACATGACGACTAACCAAATATTTGATAATACCGAAGTTGCATTTTCTTTAAAAAATGATTCTGAATTAGAACGCGCTTATTTTTTGTTTAAAATGATCTCTTATGAGCCATTGGTTAAGATTGGTACAGCGGCAACGAATTTTGCCATAAGAGCTAATTTGCCCATAGAAGGGCTTATCAGATCGACCGTTTTCGATCATTTTTGTGGGGGTGTTAATGAGGCAGATTGTTTACCAGTTATTGACAAAATGTTCGATAAAGGGGTGAGTTCGGTTTTGGACTACTCTGTAGAAGGTAAAGAAAATGAAAAAGAGTTTGACTCAGCCATGAATACGATACTGGGAATTATTGATTTTGCAAAAGATAAAGACGCGATGCCTATTGCTGTATTTAAACCAACTGGTTTCGGACGGTTAGGTTTGTATGAGAAAGTAGGGAAGGAGGCTGTTTTAACCGAAGAAGAGCAAGCCGAATGGGCTAAGGTTGTAAACCGATTCGATACGGTTTGTAAAAAAGCCAAAGACAATGATATAGAAGTGCTAATTGATGCCGAAGAGAGTTGGATGCAAGATGCCGCGGATACATTGGTTACTACAATGATGCAAAAATACAATACCGAAAAAGCTATTGTATTTAATACACTTCAAATGTATCGTCATGATCGCTTAGCTTTCTTAAAGGAAGAATATAACAAGGCTAAGGCTGGTAATTACTACCTGGGTTACAAGCTTGTTCGAGGCGCCTATATGGAAAAAGAGAATGAAAAAGCCGAAGAACAGGGATATACGTCTCCAATTTGTATAAACAAAGCCGCAACGGATATCAATTTTGATGAAGGACTTAAGTACATTATCGAGAACTTAGAGCGTATTGCCTTATTTGCTGGGACTCATAATGAAGAAAGTTCATATCTGTTAATGCAACTCATGGTAGAGAAAGGCTTGAAAAATAATGACCAGCGTATCTGGTTTGGTCAGTTATACGGAATGAGTGACCATATTAGCTATAATCTCGCAAATAAAGGCTATAATGTTGCTAAATATATGCCATTCGGCCCCGTAAAAGATGTCATGCCTTATTTAATTAGAAGGGCAGAGGAGAACACTTCCGTTGCCGGACAAACAGGAAGAGAGCTAGCGCTTATAACAAAAGAAAAGAAACGCAGAAAGACTTTGTAATTAAATATACTGTTCTAAAACAGATTTAATCTCAGAACTGGACATTTCTGGTGTGATTAACTCCAAACTTTTGAAGTTGATATTTTTAATCTCGTCATTACGATTTGATTTAACCATTAAGATATTTTCATTCTCAGTTGGAACCAATGTTTCTTGTATAGATACCATATCCTCATGGAGTTTCTCTCCAGGTCGTATCCCTGTAAACTTTATTTCAACATGTTTATTAACCCTCTTATAAAGAGCGACCAGTCGTTTCGCTAAATCCATTATTTTGATGGGTTCTCCCATATTAAAAGTAAACATATTGCTTTTATCATGATGAGATAATGCAATCTCCAGAATTAAAGAACATGCTGTACTTTTACTAATAAAATAGCGTGATATATTCATATCTGTAACCGTAAGGGGGCTATTGGCCTCAATCTGTTTCTTAAAAAGAGGTAAAACAGAACCATTAGAGCTCAAAATATTTCCAAAACGAGTCGTAATAAACCGGGTTCTACAGGTGTATGATAAAAGTGTTAGGTAATTTTCTGCCACACGTTTAGACATCCCCATAACGCTTATAGGTTTTACTGCCTTATCTGTTGAGATAAAAATAAATTTACTAACCTCATGCTTTACTGCTAAGTCGGCTAGTAGCTTAGTGCCCAAAATATTTAGTTCTATAGCTTTATGTGGGTGGTCTTCCATTAGAGGGACATGCTTATATGCCGCCGTATGAAAAACCAAAGTCGGCTTATATTTTTCAAAAAGATAGCGCAAAGGTTTTGGGTTTGTTATATCTAGTAAGTGAAAATTTATATGATTCGTATTTTCAAATTCTAATTCCTTTATAAGGTCGTATAGAGGGGATTCTGCAATATCAACAAGAACAAGCTCTTTATAACGACAATTAAGTAATTGTTTTGTGAGCTCACTTCCTACCGAACCTGCTGCTCCCGTAATTAAGATGACATCATTGGAAAAATCGAAATGATTCATCAAGGGTTGCGGATTTTCTTCTGTTGGAAACAACCCGGAATCAATTAATAATTGGTCAATATAATTAGAATTCATCATTGATGTTTAGACTCATTTTACCTTGCGTGTACGGAGCTCATCATTTATGCAAAGTATGAATAATAAAGTGATAAGACAAATCTTCTCTTTATCTGCTAGGGTGTCCATCATATATAGACAAATAGTGTATATGTCTTAATATTGAAAGCCTTTTTGTATTATAGGAAAAACTTAAAAGAAAAACATTATAACTTACTTTATTTTAAATCATTATCTAGTGATAACTTTAATAACAGTCAATCCAATGAGCTTCAAATCGAAAAAAAAGTTGCGTCTGCTTATATATTCCTTGTTAAACTTAAGTTTGTCAGGAATAATGGTATGTATAAAGAAATTTTCTGGATCTTTTGCTGCTTTTAAAAGTTCAACCTCATTTCTATACTTTAGTGAGGCTAATCCCGTAATTCCAGGTCGTACAGCAAAAATGGCCATATCGTCTTGGGTATAAAAATTCACGTAGTGTCTTAATTCAGGGCGAGGTCCAACAAAACTCATATCTCCATTAAGGATATTTATAAGTTGAGGAAACTCATCTATTTTATATCGTCTTAAAAAATAGCCGATTTTGGTAATTCTGTTATCATTATTCCCCAGGGTTAGTAGCCCTTTGCTTTGTGATTGTGTTCGCATGGTACGAAACTTAAAAATGTTGAAATCTATATTGTTTCTTCCAACACGTCCCTGAATGAATAAAACAGGTCCTCTCGAGTCCAATTTGATTAAAATAGCAATCAAAATTAACAGAGGGGATAAAAAAAGCAATCCAATTATAGAAAAGACAACATCGAAGCCACGTTTTAGCATGCTAAACCTATTCTATTTTAAGGTTGGTAATTGTTGCAATGCTATCGCAATTCTCAACCATGAGCACGAGTTCTTTTTCCTCAAATGTTCCATCAATCTGATAGGTACCACAGGGTTCCATTCTGGCATTACTTTTAGAGAAGTCAATGCTTCCTTTTTTTAAAAGGTAACTAATACTAACAGAATCGAGATTATTCTGAGTTAAATTGAATTGAACCTGGCTCTCATAAACAATTTTCTTCGATCTAATATTCTTTAAAACCCTGGCATCGGGCCCATAGCTACAAGATGTTTTTTTACCACTTAAAAAGAAGGCCAAAATGATTAAACCAAGAGAGAATCCCCCTAGGTAGTAACCTACACGCTGTATAAATTTCATGTCATGTCTTTAGTGAAATAAATCAAAATCAGATCGATTAAAAAATAAGCAAATTAATATCACTACAATCCAGATCAAACCAATCGGCAACAGATTTACTAGTTAAAATTCCGTGGTAAAAATACAACCCATTTTTTAATCCTTTATCAAATCTTAAAGAATTTTCTATACCGCCTTCTTCAGCAATTTTCAATAAGTAGGGTGTGAAAAAATTACTAATGGAAACGGAAGCCGTACGGGAATATCTGGCAAGAATATTAGGCACACAATAGTGTATCACATCGTGTTTAATAAATGTAGGCCTTTTATGCGTTGTTACTTCACTGGTTTCAATACATCCCCCCATATCTATGCTTACATCAATAATTATAGCCCCTTTTTTCATAGACCGTACCATATCCTCTGAAACAATCACAGGAGCCCTGTTAGCTCCGCGAACAGCACCAATAACCACATTACAGCGCTTTAAAGCCTTTGTTAGGCTCTTTGGTGTTATGGTAGAGGTGAAAAAAGGTCTCCCCAAGTTTGTCTGTATGCGTCTTAATTTGGTTATGGAATTATCGAATACTTTAACATTCGCTCCAAGTCCGATAGAACTTCTGGCAGCAAACTCACCAACCGTACCAGCTCCTAATATTACTACTTCGATAGGCGGAACACCACTTATATTACCAAACATTAAACCATTACCATCATTGGCGTCCGATAAAAGCTCTGAAGCAATCAGTACCGAAGCCGTTCCTGCAATTTCACTCAACGATCGCACGGCCGGATAAGTACCATCCGCATCACGTATAAACTCAAATGCCAACGCCGTAATTCGTTTAGATGCTAAGGTTTCAAAATATTTTTTAGATTGCGTCTTTATCTGTAAAGCCGAAATTAATATGGTCTGCGGATTAATAAGTTTAATCTGTTCCATACTAGGAGGCTCTACTTTAAGCACCATAGGACAAGCAAATACCTTCGCCGTGTCTTTAGTTATTTCTGCGCCGGCTTCACTATATTCCCGATCACTAAAACTGGCACCTTCACCAGCTCCAGACTCAAGCAAAACCTTATGACCATTACTTACCAAAGCAAATACAGCATCTGGGGTTAAACATACCCGTTTCTCCTGAAAAGCGGTCTCCTTAGGGATTCCTATATATAATTCCCCTTTTCTTTTTAGCACTTCAAGAGTTTCTTCTTGAGGTAATAATTGTTGCTTTGTAAAAGGGGAGAGCGATTTCGACATGGTTAGCTGATATTAATAAAAATTTAAATTACAAATAAATTTTCTATTGTCAATACAAACATAAAATTATTATAGTTACATCTGTTTTCATCATAAAATTTAACTTATGCATATGTAAGAAAAAATCCCTATATTATTATAGGTTTTCCCTAAATTGTTTTAACATAATTATTTATATGTTTGCATAATAATTCTATGTATGGACAAAAGAATACTTTATTTTTTACTTTTTCTACAACCTCTAACGTTTTTTTGTCAGGAGTTTAGAGTAAATGGTTCTGTTAAAGACAACAAGGGTACCTCCATAGCCTATGCTAATGTTGTTGTTGCCAGTCTGGGTATTTCTAAAACCATATATGGAACATCTACAGATGATAAAGGTTATTTTATTATAGAGGGGCTCAAAGAAGGGGATTACGTTTTAAAAATTATGTTTCTCGGGTTTAAACCTTATATCACAAGAGTGGAACTACATCGAAATATCAACTTTGAAACCATTACACTCGAAGAAAATATTGAAAAACTGGACGGTATCACGGTAGTAGCAAAAAGGCCAACGGTAAAGCGCCTGGTTGATCGTACTGTTTTTAATGTTGAAAACTCAACATTATCTAATAATAATATTCTGGATGTTTTAAAACATACTCCAGGTGTTCTAGTTCATGATGGTAAGATTTCGGTTAAGCAATCGACACCTACCGTTTATATTAATGACCGGAAAGTACATTTATCTGCCACTGAAGTTCAACAACTCCTGGAAGGAACATCTGCTAATAATGTTAAATCCATTGAAGTGATTACTAACCCACCGGCAAGTTACGAAGCAGAGGGGGGAGCCGTTTTGAATATTGTAACCAGTAAGAATATTGCTGCGGGATATCACGGCAGTGTTTTTGGTAATTTTAAGCAGGGACAGGAGTTTCCTAAATACTCTGTTGGGACGAGTCATTTTTTTAAGACTAAAAAATTAAATACTTATGTTAATTATAATATAAGCCCCAGAAAGGATTTTAGACATAATAATGAGTCTGTTAATTTTTTAAACGTTAATAACCAGTCGACAACAAGTTGGGAAACCGATTTTAAGAGAGTGCAAGAAACGGTAAATCAAAGCATAAATGCCAATATCGATTATGAAATAAATAAAAGTAATAGTCTTAATTTTACAACCAATATCCTTATAAAGCCCCGGAATAATACCAAAACTCAGGTCAACTCTCTAACGGAAGTTTTTGATGCTAATGGCGTACTGGATTCAACATTTTACACGTTGAACAGAAAGGTTGATGAGACCTTTAATCTGGCTTTTACGTTAGATTATACCCATAAGTTTAAAAAAGAGGGAGAGAAACTCTCTTTTAGTGGACACTATACCAACTATGACACCTCTAATTTCCAAAATGTGGATACCGATTATCGCTTTCCAGATGATCTATTGATAAGAACTAACAGGTTTCAAACGTTCTCTAGCCAGGTAATTGAATTATATACGGGTCAAATGGATTATGAATTACCCATAGATGATTCTTCTCAATTTGAAGCAGGGGTTAAAGTATCTAATATTGATTCAGAAAGTATCTTGGATCAATTTAACTTTATAAACGATACAAGAGAAGAAGATTTGCAAAATTCTGATGTTTTTGACTATAACGAAACGAATTATGCAGCCTATTTAAGTTATTCTAAGGATTGGGAGCATTGGAGTTTAAAATTAGGAGCTAGGGGAGAGTATACAGATATCACAGGACGATCTCAATTAGCCAACCAGATAAATACTAATGATTATTTTAAATTGTTTCCATCTTTTCATCTACTTCATAAGTTTAATGGCAATAATCAGGTCTATTTTAATTATAATAAACGTATTTATAGACCAAGGTATGATGAGCTAAATCCTTTTAAGTATTTTCTAAATGATAATGCTTATGTTAGTGGGGATCCAAATTTACAACCTCAGATTGACAATGTTTTTACTTTAGGGTATACTTTAAATGATACTTACACTTTTGAATTATATTATCGTATAGAAAATGATCCAACATTAGAAATTGTATTTCAGGATAATAATGAGAATATTCTAAAATATATAAACACCAATATTAATAGAAGTGTCTCTTATGGATTTGATTTTACAACTTATACAAAATTGGCTAACCATTGGAATTTATATGTATTATCTTCAATATTTTATTATAATAACCAGTTTTTTGCTTTAGAGAGTAACAATGAATTAGTAACTAATGATAAATGGTCTCTATATAGTCAGGCTATAAATTCCTTCTCATTACTTCAGGACAGAAGTTTAACAGTAGATATATCTTATTTATATATTTCTCCTGTTGCAGATGGAGCCTCATTAATCAGTAATAGATCAAGTTTGGATGTTACTTTAAGAAAAACCTTTTGGAATAATAGAGCATCTTTAAGCATTGGAGCCATAGACCTATTTAACTCTCAGAATTTTAATCAGAAGACACAATACACGAATCAGGATATATTTTTACGCTCTCGTATTGAAAACAGGTTATTTTCTGTTGGGTTTAATTATAAACTTGGGAACTTTAAATTAGGCATTAATAAAAATGAAATTGATTTAAGGGAAAGAGATAGATTAAACTAGAAGTACCCTTTAATTTTACCCCAAAAGTTTTTTGGAGAAAGTTTGAACTCATCTTCCAATTCTTGCATGGTTTTATTTGCATCATTAATTTTATTAAAAATTCTAGCTCGAATTAAATAAATGGTAGGAATCACAATAGCCATAACGGGTATTAAATAAATCAATTGATTATCATCTGCAAAAGATAAATCGTCATTCAATACCACAATTATTTGATATACGTACATGGCTAATGGAACTAAAAGCGCATGAAACCACCAATGCCTACAAGTAAAAAACCATATAAATATTAAAAACAATGGAATGAGTTTGTTAGCTAAAGTCCAAGCTAAAACGAAAACACTTTCATAATATTTACTTTCATATACAAAAAAAGAAGTGTTCCATACTTTTACATGTGGAACACTTTCATACAAATTAAATAGATAAGGCGTAATAGCTATCAAAGTAGCAATTACACTACCTAAAACTAAGTTTTTCTTGTCACTATTGACCTGATACTTTAATAAGCCTTTTTTCGATTTTTGCTGTTTGTTGTCCATCTTGGTTAAAAGCATCTGCAGCTTGAACCATAAATAACATACCTCCGAAGATTGCGATTGCAATAATGTACTTTTTAGTTTTCATTTTAAAGGGATTTATTAATTAATATATCCCAAATGTAACTAATGGTATATCTGAAGTTTAGCTCTAAATGTTAAAAAAATGTTAAAACAAGAGGTTTTTAGGTTTTTACAATGTGGTTTTCCCGTAAAACTTCAGAATTTCAGAGTTTTTTTGTGCTATTTATTTGGTTATTAGCTGATTCTTTGTTAGTTATTACACTTTTAGGTTAATCTTAAAATTCTATTGCTATTATCTAATTTTAAGTCAATTTTATCGAAGTGTCCCGATACGACAGATATAATCTTCTCAGGCCATTCAATGAGTTTCCAATTTTCAGAATCTAAATAATCTTCTATTCCAAAATTATAAGCTTCTTCTATGTCATTAATTCTATATAAATCAAAATGATAAATTTTATCATTCTGTAGTTGATACTCATTCACAATAGAAAAGGTTGGGCTACTTACTTCATCTTCACTACCCAAAACTTTAACTATAGCACGTATTAGTGTGGTTTTACCCACGCCCATATCACCATAAAACAATAAGGTTTTCGTTTTTGCATTATTAACTAGCTGTCTTGCAACAGCTTCAACCTCACTTAACTCATAACAAATTTTCAATGTCAATAAAATTTATACACAATAATAATTATAAAATCTATAAAATGCAACTAAAAAGTGCATTTTATCGGTGTTTTTTGCTTTTAATGGATTATTTAGGTGAAAAAACTAAGAAAGGGATGATCATTTCTTCCAAAGAAACCCCGCCATGCTGATACGTATTCCTATAATAACTTACATAGTGATTATAATTATTCGGATAAGCAAAAAACAAATCACTCTTTGCAAAAATATAAGAACTACTCATATTTATGGAAGGTAAATGTGCTTCTTTTGGATTTTTAAAGCATAAAACATCTTTATCATCATATGTTAAGCTTCTTCCGGTTTTATAACGAAGGTTTAAACTCGTATCCCTGTCTCCAATAACCTTTGAAGGATTCTTTACATTAATGGTACCATGATCTGTAGTAAGAATGAGTTTAAAACCTAAACTTTGAGCCTGCTGTATAATTTCTAAAAGTGGTGAATTTTTAAACCAGCTCAGTGTTAAAGACCGGTATGCCTTATCGTTAGAAGCTAATTCTTTTACAACCTCCATTTCGGTCTTGGCATGGGAAAGCATATCAACGAAATTATATACAATTACCGTGAGGTCATTCGTTTTAAGAGACTTAAAATTGTCAGCCAATTTCTTACCATTCTTTAAGTTTGTTATTTTATGGTAAGCGTATTTGAGATGCGTTAATCCCAATCGTTTCATTTGTGTATCCAGGAATTCTTCTTCATGAAGATTTTTGCCGCCATCGTCTGTATCGTTTTTCCAATATTCTGGAAACAACTTCTCCATATCACTAGGCATTAACCCAGAGAATATAGCATTACGTGCATATTGAGTGGCAGTTGGAAGGATACTAAAAAACGCATCCTCCTGAGTTTTCTTATAATAATTATTAATAACAGGTTCAAAGACTTTCCATTGATCATAGCGTAGATTATCAATCAAGACCATAACGGTGGGCTGATCCTTGCTAATCTCGGGAACAATTTTTTCTTTAAAAAGTGTATGCGACATCACTGGCGAATCTGTAGCAGGCTTAAACCAATCGGCATAATGCTTCTCTATAAACTTTCCGAATTGAATATTGGCCTCATTCTTCTGTGACTCCAATATTTCAAACATTCCTATATCTTCAATATCTTCGAGTTGAATTTCCCAATAAATAAGTTTTAGATACAAATTAACCCATTCTTCGTAGGAATTAATCATAGACAATTCCATGGCGATTTTTCTAAACTCTTGCTGGTAATTAGAGGTTGTCTTTTCAGATACGAGCCTGGAGTTGTCCAGGTTTTTCTTCAAACTAAGCAGGATCTGGTTAGGGTTAACCGGTTTAATAAGGTAATCGGCTATCTTATTACCAATGGCCTCCTCCATAATATATTCCTCTTCACTTTTGGTAATCATAACAATGGGAAGGCCATCCTGTTTTTCCTTTATTTCGTTTAAGGTTTCAAGTCCGGTGAGTCCTGGCATGTTTTCATCTAAGAACACAATATCGAAATTTTTCTCATCGATCACATCAATCGCTTCAGAACCGCTCCTGCATGTTGTTACATTATAATTTCGTTTTTCTAAAAAGAGAATATGGGGTTTTAATAAATCAATTTCATCATCCACCCAAAGTATTTGTATTGTATTCATTCAAGTATTTTTATTATCATTAACGTAATTGTCTTCTTATAATGTCCTTAAAATAGACTCATATAATTATATTTGTGCCTACTAAACATTAACTTCTCAAGTTTGAATAAACTTAAAATCTTAAACGACCCAATTTACGGATTTATTACGATTCCAAATTCACTTATCTTCGATTTAATTCAGCATAAGTACTTCCAAAGGTTACGTCGCATTACCCAAATGGGCATGTCATATTTAGTTTATCCAGGCGCCCATCATACCAGATTTCATCATGCTATAGGTTGTATGCATTTAATGCAACAAGCTGTCAATGTACTTCGTTTTAAAGGAGTTACAATTTCGGAAGAGGAGGAAATTGGACTTTATGCAGCTATTTTATTACATGATATTGGTCACGGGCCATTCTCTCATGCGATGGAACATAGCATTGTTAATAATGTTTCTCATGAAGATATATCCTTACTTTTTATGGAGCAGTTAAACGAAGAATTTAACGGAAGTTTAACGCTTGCTATCCAGGTTTTTAAACGGGAGTATCCCAGAAAATTTATGTGTCAGCTTATCTCCGGACAATTGGATATGGATAGGGCCGACTATTTAAAAAGAGATAGCTTCTATACTGGCGTCGCAGAAGGAAATATAAATAGCGAACGTCTTATTACCATGCTAAATGTTGTTGATGATGAGCTTGTTATAGAAGAGAAAGGAATTTATAGTGTAGAAAAGTTTCTTATTGCAAGACGACTTATGTATTGGCAGGTTTATTTGCATAAAACGAGTTTAGTGGCCGAGCAATTACTTATAAGGGTTCTAAAACGAGCTAAAGAATTACATAGTAATGGTATTAAATTAGCAGCTAGTAAGGCACTTTCTTTCTTTTTAGAAAACAAAATATCAATTGATGATTTTAATAATGAAACACTTAGTGTTTTTGCACAATTAGATGATTTCGATGTGATCTCTGCAATGAAAGACTGGCAGTATCATGATGACTTTGTCCTGAGTCGGTTGAGTCAAATGATAATTAATAGAAATTTATTAAAAATTAAGATTAAAAATAAGACAATTAAGAAACAATATCTGGAAAAACGGATTCAGGAATTAATGGACACCCATTCTATAACCAAAGATACTGCAACATACTTTGTATTTACTGGTGAGATTTCTAATCAGGCCTATCAATTAAAACATCAAAGTATTAATATCTTACATAAATCGGGAAAAATAGAGGACATTGTAAAAGCTTCAGATCAACTTAATCTTAAAGCATTGTCAAAAACAGTAACTAAGCACTACATCTGCTATCCCAAGAAAAATTTATAACAGGTTTTAAATGCTGGTAAAAATACGATTTAAAACACTGTGCTTAACGATATAAACTAATAAGCAAAAGTGCATGAAGAACTTTAGGACATTTTTCCTATTTTTGCGTCAATCAAACAAAAAACAACAAACTTTTCGGTGTGAAATTTACAGCACGACAAATAGCAAGCCTATTAGAAGGTGATATCGTAGGTAATCCAGATGTAGAAGTCTCTAAATTATCTAAAATAGAAGAAGGAACTGAAGGTTCTTTAACATTTTTATCAAATCCAAAGTACACACAATATATTTATTCAACAAAGGCTTCTGTTACCATTGTTAATAAAAGTTTTGTTCCAGAGAACGATATTACGACCACAATAATTAAAGTTGAAGATGCTTACGCATCTTTTTCAAAATTACTTGAGTATTATAATATGGCAAAACTTAACAAAGTTGGTATAGAACAACCATCTTTTGTTTCAGAATCTGCTAAATATGGTGAAAACCTGTATTTGGGAACATTTTCTTATTTAGGTGAAAATGTGAACATTGGGGATCAGGTTAAAATTTTTCCGAACGTTTACATTGGAGATAATGTCACTATTGGAGATAACACCGTTATTTTTTCTGGTGCTAAAATTTATTCAGATACCGTTATTGGACATACCTGTGTTATAAACTCTGGAGCTATTATTGGAGCAGACGGTTTTGGATTCGCGCCACAGGAAGATGGTAGTTATAAAAAGGTCCCCCAAATAGGAAATGTTATTCTGGAGGATTATGTGGACGTTGGAGCGGGGACAACTATAGACCGGGCAACTATGGGATCTACAATCATTAAACAGGGGGTTAAATTAGATAATCAAATTCAAATAGCTCATAATGTAGAGATTGGCAAACATACTGTAATTGCTGCGCAAACAGGAATTGCCGGGTCTACAAAAGTTGGCGAAAACTGTCTCATTGGTGGGCAGGTAGGTATTGCTGGACATATTACCATTGGTAATAATGTTAAAATACAGGCGCAATCTGGAATTGCAAGAAATGTTAAAGATGATGAAGTCTTGCAGGGATCTCCGGCACTACCTATTAACGATTATAACAAATCGTATGTGCACTTTAAAAATTTATCTAAAATCGTAAAAAATATTAATGACTTAGAAAAAAGTAAATGGGAATAGTTAATACCGAGATAAGACAAAAAACCATTAAAGAAAAAATCTCTTTAACGGGGGTTGGTTTGCATACAGGAAAGGATGTAACCTTAACATTTAAACCTGCTACACCGAATTCAGGGTTAGCTTTCAAAAGAATCGATTTAGAGGGGGAGCCAGTAATCGAGGCAGACGCAAACTACGTTACCAGTACACAACGTGGCACGTGTTTAGAAAAGAATGGTGTAGCCATTCAAACATCGGAACACGTACTTGCTGCTTTGGTAGGATTAGATATTGATAATGCTATTATCGAATTAAATGCTTCAGAACCTCCAATAATGGACGGGTCGTCCAAATTCTTTGTAGAAGCTCTCGAAAAAGTAGGTATTGTAGAACTCGATGCTTATAGAGAAGAATTTGTAGTGACTAATATTGTTTCATATACCGACGAAGAAACGGGAAGTGAAATTCTGGTTATGCCGGCCAAAGAATATCAAATCACAACCATGGTAGATTTTGGTACCAAAGTTTTGGGGACTCAAAATGCTACATTGAATAAAATTTGCGACTTTAAAAAGGACATCGCTAATTCTCGAACGTTTAGTTTTCTTCATGAAATAGAAACGCTTTTAGAGCATGGCTTAATTAAAGGTGGAGATCTTAATAATGCCATCGTTTATGTTGACAAAGCTTTGTCTTCGGAAACCATGGAACGTTTAAAAGTGGCGTTTAAAAAAGATTCTATTGCAGTTAAACCAAATGGCATTTTAGATAATTTAACATTGCATCACCCAAATGAAGCTGCCAGACATAAGTTGTTGGATGTTTTAGGAGATTTAGCACTTATTGGAACGAGAATACGAGGGAAAATAATTGCTAATAAGCCTGGGCACTTTGTGAATACGCAGTTTGCTAAAAAACTATCCAAAATAATAAAGAACGAACGTCGCAATAACGTTCCTAATATAGATTTGAATCAAACGCCATTAATGGATATTAACCAAATTATGGCAATGCTACCGCATAGACAGCCTTTTCTATTAATAGATAAGGTCTATGAACTTACAGATAACTATGTTACAGCCATCAAGAATGTGACCATGAACGAATCGTTCTTTGCAGGTCACTTTCCTGGAGCTCCAGTTATGCCAGGTGTACTTATTGTAGAAGCTATGGCGCAAACAGGTGGCATATTAGTGCTTAATACCGTACCGGATCCTGAAAATTATCTAACGTTTTTCATGAAAATGGATAACGTTAAGTTTAAACAAAAAGTAATGCCAGGAGATACGTTAATCTTTAAGTGTTCGTTAATAACGCCCATACGTCGTGGCATTTGCCACATGCAAGGGTATGCCTATGCCAATGGCAAACTATGCGCAGAAGCAGAACTTATGGCTCAAATCTCAAAAGTAAAATAAATTATGAACCAACCACTAGCGTACGTTCACCCAGGTGCTAAAATTGCTAAAAACGTAGTAATAGAACCATTTACAACGATAAATAATAACGTAAAAATAGGAGAGGGGACCTGGATAGGAAGTAATGTAACTATCATGGAAGGTGCCCGTATAGGTAAAAACTGTAACATCTTTCCCGGATCGGTTATTTCGGCTGTCCCTCAGGATTTAAAATATGACGATGAGGAAACAACAGTAGAAATTGGTGATAATGTAACCATTAGAGAATGTGTCACCATTAATAGAGGAACGGCAGACCGAATGAAAACCGTTATTGGAGATAACTGTTTAATTATGGCTTATTGTCATATTGCTCATGATTGTATTGTTGGGAATAACTGTATCTTTTCTAATAACAGTACGTTGGCAGGACATATAAACATAGGAGATTATGTTGTTTTGGCAGGAATGACAGCAGTACACCAATTTGTATCTGTAGGTAACCATGCATTTGTTACTGGCGGGTCTTTGGTGAGAAAGGATGTACCACCATACGTTAAGGCTGCTCGTGAACCACTATCTTATGTCGGTATTAATTCCGTTGGACTTAGAAGACGCGGGTTCACAACAGAAAAAATACGAGAGATTCAAAATATTTTTAGAATACTCTATCAAAAAAATTATAATAATACACAGGCTTCAGAAATTATAGAGGCCGAAATGGAGGCCACTCCAGAACGCGATGAAATACTTCAATTTATTAAGAATTCACACCGTGGAATTATGAAAGGGTATTTCAAATCAAACTAAAATTAAACTAACGTTAATAGAACAAAGAATTTATGGCAAGTACAAGTGATATAAGAAACGGGCTATGTATTAAATACAATAACGATATTTATAAAGTTATTGAGTTTTTACACGTAAAACCTGGTAAAGGTCCAGCCTTTGTGAGAACCAAATTAAAAAGTGTGACTTCTGGGAAAGTTATTGATAATACATTCTCTGCAGGACATAAATTGGAAGATGTACGTGTTGAAACCCATAAATTTCAATTTTTATATAATGATGGCGAGACCTATCATTTTATGAACACTGAAGATTATTCTCAAATAGAACTTCAAAAAAGCACATTGGATAATCCTGGGTTAATGAAAGAAGGGGAGGTAGTAACCGTGATTATCAATTCAGAAGATAACATGCCACTTTCAGTAGAAATGCCAGCAAGTGTTATTCTTGAAGTCACAGCAACAGAGCCAGGTGTTAAAGGGAACACAGCCACCAATGCAACAAAACCAGCGACCGTTGAAACAGGAGCTACCGTTAATGTTCCTTTATTTATAAATGAAGGAGATAAGATTAAAGTAGAAACCGAAAAGGGTACTTATAAAGAGCGTGTTAAGGAATAATACAAATGAAATTCCCTAAACCACATACACTAAAAGATATTGCACAATTAATTCATTGTGCATGTGTTGGAGATGATGATTTCCCTGTATTGGGAATGAATGAAATTCATGTTGTAGAACCAGGAGATATTGTTTTTGTAGATCACCCGAAATATTATGACAAAGCGCTTAACTCTGCCGCAACCATCATATTAATTAATAAAGAAGTGGTCTGCCCTGAAGGGAAAGCACTATTAATAAGTGACGACCCCTTTAGAGACTTTAACAAGCTTACAGATCACTTTAAACCGTTTCAATCGGCTAGCAATCAGATATCAAGTACCGCTTTAATAGGTAAAAACACGGTTATACAACCTAATTCCTTTATCGGGCATAACGTTGTTATTGGCGATAATTGTTTGATTCATTCTAATGTGAGTATTTATGATGATGCTGTAATAGGTGATCATGTTACCATTCATGCAGGAACCGTTTTAGGTGGTAATGCCTTTTATTATAAAAATAGACCGGAAGGCTTCGACAGACTGAAGTCTAGCGGACGTGTTGTTCTTGAAGATCATGTAGATATAGGTGCGGGTTGCACTATTGATCGTGGTGTAACGGCCGACACAAGAATAAAAAAAGGAACCAAAATTGATAACCTGGTTCAAATAGGGCATGATACCGTTATTGGTGAAAAATGCCTTATTGCATCACAGGTCGGAATAGCCGGGTGCGTTGTTATAGAGGATGAAGTCACCATTTGGGGGCAAGTGGGGATTACTAGTGGTATAACTATAGGCAAAAAAGCTGTAATATCGGCTAAAGCCGGAGTGAGTAAGTCATTAGAAGGCGGCAAAAGCTATTTTGGAATTCCAGCCGATGATTTCCGCTCGAAGTATAAAGAAATTGCAGCTATTAAAAAAATTCCAGACATACTGGAGAAACTTAAAGAGCAAAACATAAAGTAGCAGGACACTATTGTTAAAATAAAAGTGTGTTTTTGCTTTAAAGTTTTAATACAAAAAATTACATTTGCTAAGTTTAAAATAATAACAGACAAATAATCACTTATGAGTGTTTTAGTAAATAAAGATTCAAAAATTATAGTTCAGGGATTTACTGGTAGTGAAGGAACGTTCCATGCTAGTCAGATGATCGAATACGGAACCAATGTTGTTGGTGGTGTGACACCAGGAAAGGGCGGACAAACCCATTTAGATAAACCTGTTTTCAATACAGTTGCAGAAGCTGTAAGTGATGTTGGAGCAGATACCACTATTATTTTTGTGCCACCTGCTTTTGCTGCTGATGCCATTATGGAGGCTGCAGATGCTGGTATTAAAGTTATTATTACAATCACCGAAGGAATTCCAGTTGCAGATATGATTACTGCTTCAAGTTATATAAAAGGAAAAGATTGTCGTTTAATTGGTCCTAACTGCCCTGGAGTAATCACTCCTGAAGAAGCAAAAGTTGGTATTATGCCTGGGTTTGTTTTCAAAAAAGGAAAAGTAGGAATCGTTTCAAAGTCGGGAACACTGACTTATGAAGCAGCAGATCAAGTTGTGAAAGAAGGACTTGGAATTACTACAGCCATTGGAATTGGTGGAGATCCAATTATTGGAACAACAACCAAGGAAGCTGTTGAATTATTAATAAACGATCCTGAAACCGAAGCGGTGGTGATGATAGGAGAGATAGGAGGACAGTTAGAAGCAGACGCCGCTAACTGGTATAAAGAAAGTGGAAGTAAAAAACCAATTGTTGGTTTTATTGCTGGAGAAACAGCACCAGCCGGACGTACCATGGGACATGCCGGAGCTATTGTTGGAGGAAGTGATGATACCGCCCAGGCAAAGAAGAAAATTATGCGTGCTTGTGGTATTCATGTTGTAGATTCTCCTGCCGAAATTGGTAAAAAAGTAGCCGAAGTTATTGGTCAAACCGCTGTATTAGGATAATATACAACTTCGTTTAAGATATATAATCCGTTAACCTCTTGGTTAGCGGATTTTTTTTAGTTATATGGATTTTATATCTATAGTTTCTATCAAAAACATCCCTGAAATTTAGAAGACAATACATTATTATGTGTGCATTTGTCGCTCGAATATTTATATAAATTAAACCAAGGGCCAAAAAAAATAGCGCTTAATCATTTCGAACACAGTGAGAAATCACATCATTATGATTTCATTTTATGAATGTCTATAATTTGTCATAAACTAAAAAACCTAATGATTCTGCCACTCAGAATGAGGAGAAACCCCATGAAGAATCTATTGATGCCCCTTGAGATTCCCTGTCTGCCGACAGGTATGGCTTCGTTGTTGCAATAACAAAAAATGGTATTAGGAGTGCATTCGCATGTTTTATTTTGTTTTAAACCAGATCATAAAAACTAAAACAAGGGTAACAAAAAAAGGTGTTGATTGATATACTAGTATAAAGCTAAAAACTAGAAGTCATGAAAACGCAAAACATTATATTAGGATTAGTTATTTTTGGATTGAGCCTTATAGGTTGCTCAAAACACGATGATGGTATTGCTCACATTGAAAGCACACCGGAATATCCCATGAAAACCTTAATAGAAGATGGGGTAATGGAATTAATAAATTCAAAAAACAGCCCAAACACCTTCGAACTCGGATATAAATTTAAACCCTTTAAAAACGGTAAAATTACAGCTCTTGGCATTCGAGTACCCGATAATGATGTCTACAGAGTATCACTATGGAATGTAGATACCGAAGAATTACTAAAAACCGTTGAAATCACATCCAGTTCAGGGCTCCTGTCCTTTGAAGATATTTCGCCCATTCAGTTAGAATCAGGAACAGCATATTTTGTTTCTGTCAATACAAATGACTACTACATATTCAATGATGGAGGTCATCCCATATTTCCTGTAGAAACCAATAATATTCTGGTTTTGGGGTATGGGGTATATTTAGGTTTTAATCAGACCTTACCTGAAAACTACGTCAAAACAAGTTATTTAGGTATGGTCGATATTAAATTTGTCGCAAATATGTAAAACCGTACCGTTTTATTAAAAAACCTCACAAAATCTTGTGAGGTTTTTTTATTTAGTACAACATGTATTTTGTTATATTTGAATTAAGAAAGATTAAGTCTTGTTCTTACTAATCTAGAGATATTAAAATAAATATAAATTCATGAAATTATTAGAAGGAAAAACGGCCATTGTAACCGGAGCTAGTCGTGGAATTGGTAAAGGCATCGCTAAAGTATTTGCAGAGCAAGGTGCTAATGTGGCATTTACATACAGTTCGTCTGTAGACGCTGCAAAGGAATTAGAATCCGAATTAAATGCTTTAGGAGTTAAGGCCAAAGGCTATCAAAGCAATGCCGCCAGTTTCGAAGATGCTCAAACGCTTGCAAGTGATGTTGTTTCAGAATTTGGAAGCATTGATGTTTTAGTAAATAATGCCGGTATCACAAAGGACAACCTCCTAATGCGTATTAGTGAAGAGGATTTCGATAAGGTTATAGAAGTCAACCTAAAGTCTGTTTTTAATATGACCAAAGCCGTGCAACGAACCATGTTAAAACAACGTAAAGGCTCTATTATAAATATGAGTTCGGTTGTTGGTGTTAAAGGAAATGCTGGACAAACCAATTATGCTGCTTCTAAAGCCGGTATTATAGGGTTTTCCAAATCTGTAGCCCTGGAATTAGGCTCTAGAAATATACGAAGCAATGTGATTGCTCCCGGTTTTATCGAAACAGAAATGACAGCAAAATTAGACGAAGAAGTTGTTAAAGGGTGGCGTGAAGGTATTCCATTAAAACGTGGAGGTTCTGCTGAAGATGTGGCCAATGTTTGCGTGTTTTTGGCTAGTGACATGAGTGCTTATGTAACCGGTCAGACACTAAACGTAGACGGTGGTATGCTAACATAACTTTATGAGATATTTATTTTTGTCGCTTCTCTTTTTTATGTGTTGTGTATCCATTTCGGGAGCTCAACATGAAGATTGGGTAACCGTTAAAGACACTGTAAATGCTTATGTAATTGCATTTCCCGAAACACCGGAAAAAAAAACTCAAGATGTCTCTACAGTAAAAGGTTCCATAAAAATGGACAGTTATATGTTGTCTACATCTAACGATGTTAATATCATTTATATGACCTCATTTTCTGAATATCCAAAATCATTTTTCAAAAATGGATTAGACACTTTTGAGGCACAAAACAAAGTTTTATCGGGTAGTGTAAATGGAGCCATTACCAATACAAAGGGAAAACTGGTAAGTGATGAAAATATTACGTTTAATGGATATCCTGGTAGAAAAGTTAGGATCGAGGTAGATAACTCTGTAACCCATGCTGTTTATGTTATAGAAATGAAGACTATTTTAGCCGGTTATAACGTATATTTAGCCCAAACGATTTGTGAAAAGGCTCATGTGGGAAATGCTAGAGCTAAAAAATTCTTCGATTCTTTAGAATTAATAAATGTAAAAAAATAGTTGACAACACAAACTCTCATATATATTGTACTTGCAGGTATCCTCGCTATTTTTTTAGCAGTTTTTCAATATTATAAAAAAGAAAAAGGCATGACTAAATTAAGCATGCTTTTCTCTTTTTTAAGGTTCCTTAGCATTTTTGCCATTTTAGTATTGCTAATAAATCCAAAATTTGAACAAACGAGCCTCTCAATAGAAAAACCTAATCTGGTTGTTGCTATAGATAATTCGAGTTCCGTAAAACATCTTAAACAAGACACTCAAACTCGTAATTTAGTTGAAAAACTAGCCTCAGATGCCAAACTCAATGATAAATTCAATGTGAACTTTTATACATTTGGAAAGTCATTTGTGGCATCAGATAGCTTGACTTTTAATGATAATCAAACAAATATTAGCAATGCCTTCAGGCAGTTATCACAAATGTATAGGCAAACAACAACGCCAACCATACTTATTTCGGATGGAAATCAGACCTATGGCAGCGATTATCAGTTTGCCGGATCAACCTACAAACAAAGTATATACCCAATTATATTAGGGGATACCGTTACTTATACCGATTTAAAAATTCAGCAGCTAAACGTTAATAAGTATGCCTACCTTAAAAATCGCTTTCCTGTTGAGGCCATTCTGGTCTATAATGGTAACAAAACCATAAACTCACTATTTAAGGTAACTAGCGGTAATAAAACTGTTTACTCTAAACCTCTTAATTTTAACAAACAAAACAACTCACAGGTTGTTAATTTTACACTACCAACAAACCATGTGGGTGTAAGCAGTTATAGAACGACAATTGTTCCCATAGAACATGAAAAAAACACCATAAATAATACAAAAAACTTTGCTGTAGAAGTTATAGATCAAAAAACAAAAATTGCTATTGTTAGTGACTTTTTACATCCCGATTTAGGCGTTTTAAAAAAGAGTATTGAAGCTAATGAGCAGCGCTCGGTGGCGTTTTTAAACACAAACAATTCAATAAATCAAATAGATGATTATCAATTAATTATATTAAACCAGCCAAACTATAGGTTTAAAAAACTGATTGAAGCCTTAAAAAAAGACAATAAGAATTATTTCACTATTATAGGAACTAAAACAGATCTTAATTTTCTAAACAATATAGATCCGAATTTCACCATTGAAATTACACATCAAACCGAAAGCTATCAAGCTGAATTAAACACAAGTTATTCCCCCTTTATCGTGGATGATATCAACTTTGAATCCTTTCCTCCATTGCATTCATTTTATGGTCAGATAACTTTTAATTTACCATTCGATACTGTTTTAAGTAAAACGATCAATGGCATTTCAACCCAAACCCCATTACTAACAACTTATGAAATTAATGGTAGAAGAGCGGGCATGCTATTTGGAGAAAACATCTGGCAGTGGAGAGCACAGAGTTATGTTAACGATAAATCATTCAATCGCTTTGATGATTTTATTGGGAAACTTGTTCAATATCTAGCTTCAAACAAAAGAAAAACACGTTTAAATGTTGATTACGAATCCTTTTACAACGGGAGTAGTGGTGTTATTGTAAAGGCTGAGTTCTTTGATAAAAACTATGTATTTGATGCAAGAGAAACGTTAACTATTTCTATAACAAACAAAATCACTAACGAAAATAAAGTATTTCCATTAATTCTTAAGAATAACAATTTTCAGGTAGACCTTAGCAGCTTACCGCCCGCAGAATACAGCTTTACAGTAAAAGCTACCAATGAAAACATTTCTAAGTCGGGAAGTTTTCAAATCTTAGAATACAATGTCGAGCAACAATTTTTAAATGCCAATGTAACAAAGTTAAGACAACTCGCCACTAATAGTCAGGGTAAAAGTTATTTTATTACCAAAACAGAGCACTTAGTTACTGATTTACTGGAAGATAATCGCTTTGTTTCTATTCAGAAAAGCCATAAAAAAACCATACCTTTGATAGACTGGAAATATCTACTCATCCTTATCGCTTTAAGCCTTGGTTTGGAGTGGTTTATTAGAAAATATAACGGACTAATCTAAATAAAAATAATAATGGAAAAATTACCAAAAATTGCATTACCTGTAATTATAGCAGTTGTTATACTCGTAATTATATTGGGGAAATCTGCCGTAACCCTAGGGTCTGGTGAAGCAGGAGTACTTTATAAAACCTTCGATAATGGTGTTGTAACAGAAGAACCACCGCTAGGAGAAGGGTTTCATTTTGTTGCCCCTTGGAATAAAGTTATTGTATACGAAGTACGTCAGCAAGAACTTTTTGAAAAGATGAAAGTACTATCTTCTAACGGTCTTGAAATCCAGATTGATGCATCTGCCTGGTATCAACCCATTTATAGTGAATTAGGTAAATTACACCAAACGCTAGGAGAAAACTATTTACAACGTGTTATTCAACCGGCTATTCGAAGTGCCGCTCGTAGTGTTGTTGGACGCTATACTCCAGAGCAATTATACTCCAGTAAGCGTGATGCCATTCAGGACGAAATATATGCCGAAACAAAAAAGATACTGGACAAGCAATACGTTCAATTAAATGAAGTGCTGGTAAGAGACGTCACATTACCTGGGACCATCAAGGAAGCTATAGAGCGTAAACTAAGACAGGAGCAAGAGTCTTTAGAGTATGAATTCAGACTTGTAACCGCAGCAAAAGAGGCCGAAAAAGTTATTATTGAAGCGAAAGGTAAAGCAGACGCTAATAAAATTTTAAGTGCATCTTTAACAGATAAAATCCTTCAGGATAAGGGTATTGAAGCAACTATTAAATTATCAGAATCTTCAAATAGTAAAATCATTGTAATTGGTTCTGGCGATTCTGGAATGCCTATCATACTTGGAAACCAGTAGAAACCAAATTAAAAAAATCAGTATTTCATTTATTATTTTAAATATTATTGATTTTTTTTACTTAAAAACACATAATATACAATTGAAATAAAAATTCATATTATAATTTGGAATTATCATTATAAATTATAGATATTTGCAACATAATAAAAAGAACATGAGCTTTATTCAATTACATCATCATTTTCACATTTGCTCTCAAGCGAAGTGAAAATGTATTGAATAAATTCAACATATTTTAAACCCGTTTGAGACAATCAAACGGGTTTTTTAATTTAAAATTCCAAAACTGATTGTTTCAAACTCATCAAAAACGAAAAAATGAGTACATTAAGAATTGCAGTACAAAAATCGGGTCGATTAAACGAGGACTCAATGAAAATTTTAAAAGACATTGGTATTTCCATTGATAACGGAAAGGACCAGTTAAAAGCTTCAGCCAGAAACTTTCCTGTAGAAGTATTTTATCTTAGAAACGGTGATATTCCTCAATACCTTAAAGATGGCGTAGTCGATGCCGCTATTATTGGTGAAAATGTACTTGTGGAAAAAGGAGAGGACGTTGAAATTGCTGAAAAACTAGGATTTTCCACTTGTAGAGTATGTATTGCCGTTCCTAAATCGGTTAATTACAAGGGAATAGCTGATTTGGAAGGAAAACGTATTGCTACATCGTATCCCAATACCGTTAATAATTACTTAAAAGAACATAATATTAGTGCCAACCTTCACATCATTAACGGTTCTGTTGAAATTGCACCAAATATTGGTCTGGCCGATGCTATTTGTGATATTGTTTCAAGTGGAAGCACCTTGTTTAAAAACAATCTAAAGGAGGTAGAAACCATTTTAAAATCGGAAGCCGTATTGGCTGTTTCTCCACTTCTTAATGAAGAAAAACAGGCCATTCTTAATAAGATTCAGTTTAGAATCCAATCGGTATTAAAAGGCCGACAATCGAAATATATATTATTAAATGCTCCAAACGAAAAAATTCAGGACATTATTAATGTATTACCCGGAATGAAAAGCCCAACAGTTTTACCACTGGCAGAGGACGGTTGGAGTTCTGTACATTCGGTGATAAGCAAAAATGAGTTTTGGGATGTTATTGATGAATTAAAAGATAATGGCGCACAGGGAATTTTAGTTTGCCCAATTGAAAAAATGGTACTATAATAAGGTATTCCATAAGGCCTTTATGAAGCAAAATGCATAGGTGTATCGATAAAATAGCCTATCATTTTGTTGAAAAATTATGAATTAAGACATGAAAATAATAGATAGTCCAAATAAAGAAAATTGGTCCGAGGTTTTAAAACGCCCTACACAGACCGTAGATGATATCGAAGGTATTGTTAGCGACGTGTTTAATGATGTTATAAAAAACGGAGACCAAGCTATTAAAGCGTACACTCAGCGTTTTGATGGTGTAGATATGTCGTCCAATATTGTAACTCAGGAACGTATTCAGAATGCGATTAAAAATGTTCCAGAAGCACTTCAAAATGCCATTATAAGAGCCAAAAACAATATTGAAGCCTTTCATGCGGCGCAAAAAACGTCTAAAATAGACATTCAAACTACCAATGGCGTACAATGCTGGCAGGAAAAACGTCCAATTGAAAAAGTGGGCTTATACATTCCCGGAGGGACGGCACCTTTGTTTTCAACCGTATTGATGTTGGCGGTACCTGCGCAAATAGCCGGATGTAAAGACATTGTATTATGTTCACCTCCTAATAAGTTGGGCGAGTTAGCGCCAGAGATTCTTTTTGCAGCGCAACTCTGTGGTGTTACAAAAATTATTAAAGTGGGAGGCATTCAGGCCATTGCCGGATTGGCATTTGGAACCGAAACCATACCTCAGGTTTATAAAATTTTCGGACCTGGAAATCAATTTGTAACCGTAGCAAAACAACTTGCTACCAAGTATGGTGTTGCCATTGATATGCCTGCCGGACCAAGTGAACTGTTAGTTGTAGCAGACGATTCTGCTAATGCATCATACATCGCTTCAGACTTGTTAAGTCAAGCAGAACACGGTACCGATAGTCAGGTGATTTTGGTGTCCACTTCAAAAAAACTAATCGATTCCGTTTCAGAAGAAGTCGATAAACAAATTAAAGTATTACCCCGACAGGACATTGCAGAAGAAGCCATTGCCAATTCAAAACTTATTTTTGTAGAACATAAAGAATTCGCGTTGGAGCTAATTAATGAATATGGACCGGAGCACTTTATAATTTGTACAGAAGATAACGATTTTTACGTCGATGGGATTACGAATGCCGGATCGGTATTTATAGGTAACTACACCCCGGAAAGTGCTGGTGATTATGCCTCTGGCACGAATCACACACTACCAACTAATGGATTTTCGAAAGCCTATTCTGGAGTGAATCTGGACAGCTTTCTTAAAAGTATGACCTTTCAAAAAATAAGTAAGGAAGGCTTACTTAACATTGGAGAAACCATCGAGTTGATGGCTGAAGCAGAGGGTTTACAGGCCCACAAAAATGCGGTATCCATTAGATTAAAAGATATTATTCCTGAAAAGTCGGGAAGCTAACATACAATGTTTCAATACTAAAATGAAAACCATAAATTTCAATATAAATGACATCGTAAGGCCTACTATAAAAGCCTTAAAGCCTTATTCTTCGGCTAGAGATGAGTTTCAGGGTAATAGCGACGCTATGGTGTTTCTTGATGCCAACGAAAACCCCTTCGAGAATGGAGTTAACAGGTATCCGGATCCGCAGCAGCGCACCTTAAAATCCATACTTTCAGAAATTAAAAATATTGACACTAAACATATCCTTTTAGGCAATGGAAGTGATGAAGTACTGGACCTTATTTTTAGAGCATTTTGTGAACCTAATGAGGATAACATCATCATTTTACCTCCAACATATGGAATGTACAGTGTTTTGGCTAATATTAATGCAATTGGGATTAAAGAGGTTCGACTATCTGATGACTTTCAGCCAAAAGTTGACGATATACTTAATATGGCAGATAGTCATAGTAAAGTGCTTTTTCTGTGTTCACCAAATAACCCGACCGGTAATAGTTTTTCAGGCGCGTCAATTGAGGCATTGTTAAGCAAGTTCAAAGGAATCGTTGTTATTGATGAAGCTTATATCGACTTTTCGGAAGAAGCTAGCTGGCTGGAAAGGCTTAACGAATTTCCAAATTTAATGATTACCCAAACCCTGTCAAAAGCTTATGGAATGGCTGGAATTAGGTTAGGAATTTGCTATGCTTCAACAGAAATTATATCTATTTTAAACAGAATAAAGCCGCCATATAACGTCAATGAACTTACACAACAAAAGGCCATTCAGCAATTAAATCTAAAAGAGTTAGCAACTAATCAGATAAACGATATATTAAAAGAACGTACCAATTTAATAGCACAACTTAAAACGGTAAGTTTTATATCAAAAATTTATCCTTCAGATGCTAATTTTGTTTTGGTAAAAGTAGACGATGCCGTAAAACGCTATGATCAGCTTATAGAAAAAGGTATAGTTATTAGAAACAGAACAACACAGCCAGGTTGTGAAAATTGTTTGAGGTTAACGGTGGGTAAAAGTAACGAAAACAACATATTGATAAAAACGTTAAAAGGCTTATAAGATTATTGTCATTCCTGACCGGTCACTGAGCGGAGTCGAAGTGAAGACAGGAATCCACATAGGATATTTAAGTTTAAATTAAAAAGATTCCTGCCTTCGCAGGAATGACAAAAAAATGAAAAAAACACTATTCATAGACCGAGACGGAACCATCATTAGAGAACCGGCAGACGAACAAATCGATTCGTTTGAAAAACTTGAATTTTACCCTAAAGTATTTCACTATTTAGGCAGAATTGCTAAGGAGTTAGACTATGAAATCGTTATGATTACCAATCAGGATGGTTTAGGCACCGAGTCTTTCCCAGAACATGAGTTTTGGCCCATTCATAACTTCATTGTTAAATGTTTTGAAGATCAGGGGATTGTTTTTAAGGAGCAATTTATTGATAGAACCTTTGCCAAAGACAATGCGCCAACAAGAAAACCAAATACAGGCCTTCTTACAAAGTATTTTTCAGAGGAATACGATTTAGAAAATTCATTTGTAATCGGAGACAGGCTCACCGATATCGAATTAGCAAAGAATTTAGGTGCTAAAGGTGTTTTTATCAATGATGAAACACATTTGGGAACAGATGAAATCACGGTAAAAAGAGAGGAATTAGACGCGTTCATCGCTTTAGAAACCAACGATTGGGAGAAGATATATACCTTCTTAAAAACCAATGCGCGTACTGGTGAAATTATTAGAAACACTAATGAAACTAAGATCGCTATTCATGTGAATTTAGATGGCACAGGAAAAAGTGATATTGATACTGGGCTAGCCTTTTTCGATCATATGCTCGATCAAATAGCGCGTCACGGACAAATAGACTTAAGTATCAAGGTAGATGGTGACTTAGAAGTCGATGAGCACCACACCATTGAGGATACCGCTATTGCATTGGGAGAGGTCTTTAATACAGCGCTTGGAAACAAATTAGGCATTGAACGTTACGGCTTCTGTTTGCCTATGGACGATTGTTATGCACAGTCTGCTATCGACTTTGGAGGTAGAAACTGGCTCGTTTGGGAAGCTGATTTTAAACGAGAAATGATCGGTAAAATGCCAACCGAAATGTTTTACCATTTCTTTAAGTCGTTTACAGACGGAGCCAAATGTAATTTAAATATTAAGGCCGAAGGACAAAACGAACATCACAAAATAGAAGCTATTTTTAAAGCGTTCGCAAAAGCAATTAAAATGGCAGTAAAGAGAGATGTTGAAAAGATGATTTTACCATCAACAAAAGGCGTTTTATAAAATGAAGCGTCAAAAAACAAATCTCAAGTATCAAACCACGCATAGTCGAGTACGTTTTGGAATTTGAGGATTGAAAATTGGAATTTAAACTCTAATGAATTAATTAAAAGCAAAAATAAAGAGATTTGAAACTAGTCATTATAAATTACGGTGCAGGAAACATAAAGAGCATTCAGTTTGCCTTTAAACGTTTGGGGATCGATGCCGTTTTATCTGATGATCCTGAAGAGATTTTGGCCGCCGATAAGATTATATTTCCCGGAGTAGGAGAGGCCAGTTCGGCTATGAATATGCTCAAGCAAACAGGTTTAGATGCGCTAATTCCCAAATTAAAACAGCCTGTTTTAGGGATTTGTTTGGGAATGCAGCTTTTATGTGAATTTACCGAAGAAGGCCACACAGAAGGGCTGGGTATATTTAAAACTAAAGTAAAGCGCTTTAATAGCGGACTAAAAGTGCCTCAAATGGGATGGAATGTCATTAATGAGTTAAAATCCGATTTATTTAAAGGCATTAAAGACAACGAATATATGTATTTGGTGCATAGCTATTATGCCGAGCACTGTGAGGAAACCATTGCAAAAACCGATTATGGTATTAATTATGCCTCGGCCTTACAACATAATAATTTTTATGGGGTACAATTTCATCCAGAAAAAAGCAGTATTGCAGGAGCTAAAATTTTGAAAAACTTTTTAGAATTATAAACACTAAATCCTCAGATCCATGAACAATAATGATGTTTTAGGTGACGAATAATTATAAAAATAACACTAACTAAAAGGTTCCCATCGACATGGGAAATAATTATGAGAATAATACCAGCCATAGATATAATCGACGGTAAATGTGTTCGGTTAACTAAAGGAGATTACAATACAAAAAAAGTGTATAACGAGAACCCCCTGGAGGTTGCTAAAATGTTCGAAGATTCTGGGATTGAGTACTTACACTTGGTAGACCTCGACGGTGCAAAAGCTAAACATATTGTAAACTACAAGGTATTGGAGCAAATTGCTACAAAAACGAACCTTAAAATAGATTTTGGAGGAGGCCTAAAATCAAATGAAGATTTACATATTGCTTTTAATTCTGGTGCCAAACAAATCACAGGGGGCAGTATTGCTGTAAAAGACCGGGAAACTTTTGAAGGGTGGATTGATACTTACGGAGCAGAAAAAATCATTCTTGGGGCCGATAGTGATGATGGAAAGGTAGCCATTAGTGGTTGGATCGAGAAAAGTAATGAAGCCTTAATTCCATTTATTAAAGCCTATCAGAAAAAAAGTATTGCATATGTAATCTGTACCGATATTTCTAAAGATGGCATGCTGCAAGGCCCATCGGTAGACTTGTATAAACGGATCATTTCAGAATGCTCGAATAGCAATGACACCCCTCTTAAATTAATAGCTTCTGGCGGTATCTCTTCTTTTGATGAGCTTCCTGTTTTAAAAGAAATAGGCTGTGAAGGGGTAATTATTGGAAAAGCGATTTATGAAAATAAAATAAGCCTCAGTCAATTGGAAAAATTTCTATAACGATGTTAACAAAAAGAATTATACCCTGTTTGGATATTAAAAACGGTAGAACGGTTAAAGGTGTTAATTTTGTAGATTTGCGAGATGCTGGAGATCCTGTTGAATTAGCCAAACAATATGCCGATGTTGGAGCCGATGAGTTGGTTTTTTTGGACATCTCGGCTACCCTGGAAGAACGCGCTACGACATTAGATATGGTGTTACATGTGGCAGAACAGGTAAACATCCCGTTTACAGTAGGTGGAGGGATATCCTCTATTGAAGATGTAGATGCGCTCCTAAAATGCGGTGCAGATAAAGTGTCTGTGAACTCATCTGCTGTAAAAAGACCCGAACTTGTAAATGAATTATCAGATAAGTTTGGTAGTCAATGTGTGGTTGTTGCTATAGATGCCAAGCAAGTTGATGGTGCTTGGAAGGTTCATTTGGCCGGAGGTAGTATTCCAACCGATATTGACTTGTTTGAGTGGGCGAAAGAAGTTGAAGAACGAGGAGCCGGCGAGATTCTGTTTACATCCATGAATCACGACGGAACCAAAAATGGCTTTGCTAATAAAGCATTGGCGAAATTATCTGAAACTTTAAACATTCCCATTATTGCTTCTGGGGGAGCTGGAAACGTTCAACATTTTATAGATACTTTCAAAGAGGGGAAGTCTGATGCAGCATTGGCTGCCAGCGTGTTTCACTTTGGAGAAATACCTATTCCAGATTTAAAAAAAGAACTTAAAAAGCATCATATAAATGTACGTCTCTAAGCTATGAATCAAAGATTGGCGACCATAAGTTTAGTCGTTAAAGACTATGACGAAGCTCTCGAGTTTTACATTAACAAACTGGGTTTCGAATTAATTGAAGACACAAAACTTAGTGATGAAAAACGCTGGGTGGTAGTACGCCCAAAGGGGGATGGTAACTGTTCTCTTTTATTAGCTAAAGCTGCTAATGAAGAACAAAAGTCCAGAATTGGAAACCAAACAGGACAGAGAGTTTTCCTTTTTTTATACACAGATAATATACAAAGAGATTATAAAAACCTAAAAACCAACAACATTGAAATAGTAAGGGAACTCAATGATGAACCTTATGGACAAGTGTTAGTATTTAAAGATTTGTATGGTACACTTTGGGATTTGATAGAACCTAAAAAAAATAACTAAATGGATATAAAATATGATTCAAACGGATTAGTTCCGGTTATTATTCAAGATGCCACAACAAAAAATGTATTGATGTTGGGTTATATGAATGACGAAGCCTATAAAAAGACTCTTGAAACCAAACGGGTAACTTTTTACAGCCGTAGCAAGCAACGCCTATGGACCAAAGGAGAAGAGAGCGGTAACTTTTTAAACATGGTCGACATCAAGAATGATTGCGATAAAGATACACTGTTAGTTCAGGTAAATCCGGAAGGTCCAACATGTCATAAAGGAACCGATACCTGTTGGCAAACCGAAAACAAGTCTCATTATGGTTTTTTCTCTACTCTGGAAGATGTTATCGCAGAACGCGTGGCTAATAAGGATACGAATTCATCCTATGTAGCACGTTTATTCGACAAAGGCATTAATAAAATAGCCCAGAAAGTGGGAGAGGAGGCCGTAGAAACTGTTATTGAAGCTATGGACAACAATGACGAACTGTTTTTATACGAGTCTGCAGACCTACTTTTTCACTATTTAATGCTCCTAAAAGCTAAAGGTTTTACGCTGAAGGATATCGAGGAACAGTTAAAAAGCAGGCATAAATAACTAAATTTCACTATATTTACTGCATAAATTTTAATAACTCGACCCATGAACCTACGAAAAATAACTATGATGTTGCTATTTTTTATGGCAACTTCACTTACGGCATTCGCACAAAAGGGCATTGATAGTGAAGTCAATAAGCATATCGAATATGATAATGTGAAGTTAACCCACAGCGATAAAAGTTTAAAGCTTACACCAGAACAAACAGCAAAAGCTATAGAGATTTATAAAACTCTAGTTGCTTACGAAAATGGTCTTTCTAAATCGAAGAAGAAGAAAGGAGCTTATAAAGAGGAAATTATGGATAAGCGTATTGAAGCAGATGATGCTTTTAAAAAATTGCTAACTCCTAAACAATTGAAAGCGTACACCTCGTATGGTGACAAATAATTGACTTGCACATTAAACTCAAGTATAAATTGTTAAAAAGGCTCAAGATGTATTCTTTGAGCCTTTTTTAATGAACAGCCTTTAAAGCTCGAGCTAGATTGACGTTAATTTATAATTCTTCTTGGAAATTATTAATAAAATACCCTATTTTACAAGCTTATTATAAATTCTAATGAAGAAATACTTCTACGTTATAAATATTCAATACCTGGGATATCGTTTCCATGGATGGCAAAAACAACCGAAAGTAAAAACACTCCATTTGATGGTAGATCGGACTTTAAATTTTATTTTGGAGGGTAAAACATTTAAAAGTCTAAGTTCAGGAAGAACGGATGCCATGGTATCTGCAGAATGTGCCGCTTTTGAGCTCTTCTTATTTGAACCTCTTGAAAATCTGGAAGCGTTCTTAGAATTGTTTAACTATAACCTTCCGCAAGATATTAGAGCTACAGCCATACGTGAAGTTGATGCTAGTTTTAATATTATTAACCACTCTAAAACCAAAGAATACCTCTATTTATTTGCTCATGGACAAAAATGTCATCCCTTTTGTGCGCCTATAATGACAACCATTCTGGACACTCTAGATATAGAGGTTATGAAACAGGGTGCCAAACTTTTTGAAGGTGAGCATTACTTGAAATCCTATTGCTATAAAGCAACAGATAACGGCATTTACACGCGAGAAATTCAATTATGTGAATTGGTTGAAAACACCATATACACTGCGAATTACTTTCCTAAAAACACCTATTTACTAAGAGTAAGAGGGAAGGGGTTTATGAGAAACCAAATTAGACTCATGATGGGAGCCCTGATCGATCTAGGGAAAGGAAAACTAACTCTAGATGATATAAAGGCAAGCCTCTTACCAACAAGCCTGGTAAGAATGAACTATATTGCTCCGGCATCTGGGCTTATTCTTAACAATATTGAGTTTGAATAGTAACATGTTTTTTGTAATTTACATCCCGCTTTAAAGCTAACCACACTATTATAAACTAACAATCACGTTCAAAAACATCAAAACATGGGAGTAACAGTTCCAAAGGAAGCCCTTGACTTTTTTAAAAAGCTAGAGAAAAACAATAACCGAGATTGGTTTAACGAGCGCAAAAAGGAATTTAAAACTATTGAAGCTCAGGTTAAAGGCGTATACAATTCCATTTTCGAAACATTAAATGTTCATGACGATATTGATAAATTGAAGATGTTTCGAATCTATAGAGATGTCCGCTTTTCTAAAAATAAAGACCCGTACAAAACCCACTTTGGAGGTTCTTTTCATAGAACCAAACCCAAATTAAGAGGAGGGTATTATCTACATTTACAACCAAACAATGAGAGTTTTATTGCTACAGGGTTCTGGGAACCGGCACCAGCCGATTTGTTACGTATTAGAAAGGAATTCGAAATGGACGACAGTGATATACGTGAGATCTTAGCTAACAAAAGTTTTAATAGCATTTGGGGAGATACTTTTGTTGGAGATGAAGTAAAAACGGCTCCTAAAGGATTCAGCAAGGAACATAAAGCTATAGATCTTATAAAAAAGAAGCAATATATCTTTACCAAGAAATATACGGACAAAGAGGTTTTAAATGCTAACTTTTTACAGGATGTAAACGACTCCTTTAAAGTGATTAGGCCTTTTTTCGATTATATGAGTGATGTGCTTACAACGGATTTAAATGGGGTGTCTCTAATCTAGACATTCTATAAATAGCATTTTAAATAAAAATTCCTTGATACCATGCGGTACCAAGGAATTTTTTATAACTATATACCCAAACTGCGATGTACTATACCGCAGTAAGTAAATCGGGGTTTTCCAGAAGTTGGATGTTACTTATCAATTGTTCTTTAACAATACGCATCATGCGCTTATTCAAAGCAGATGAATTTTGTATGTACAACTGGTATTCCTCAACTGTAAAATGCCCAATAATCATTCCTTTTAAGGAATTTCTAAACTTCATATCTTTTTGAATCGCATTCTCTACATAGATGAGACGCTTTTCAATCGATAAATCATAAAAAACCGATTTATGTTTAACAATGTAATTTTTAAATACAGCAATTAACAAATCACGTTGCAACTTGGCAATAGGTCTTAAAACCAGGTTTTGAAATCGCTCATCGCTGCTCATACGATCATTAATTGTAGTAGATAACACTTCCGGACGGATGCTTTTAAGGTTAAATTGTCTTGTATTCATGATCAAGTTTTTATTAAAAGTATAGATTATAGGTATTTAAAAAATAGCGTCTAACTTTTAGTTGTTAACGACTTTATCAACAAGCTTGCAAAAACTATACCTGACTTAGGCCTCCATCGGTTACTAATTCAATGCCGTTGATGTACGATGCATCATCTGAAGCAAGAAATAAAGCTGCATTAGCGATCTCTTCCGGGTTCCCAAAACGACCTAACGGTACCATAGCAGCAAAACCCTTTCCTGCTTCTTCCTTAGCCTCTTCCGGCAGGCCCATTTTATCGAAAATTGGGGTATCGATAGGACCAGGGGCAATGGTATTTACTCGAATGTCTCTGGATTTAACTTCAGAAGTCAATACTTTCGAATATGCACGAATAGCGCCTTTACTAGCAGAATACACGCCAAAACCATCAAAACCTTTTTGGTTTACAATCGAACTTGTAAATAGTACGACTCCGCCATCATTAATATGTGGTAAAGCCTCCTTAGTTGCCATTATTGGTCCCTTCACATTGGTATCAAAAACGTCATTATAATGCGATTCTTTAATTTCTGAAATAGGAGCGATAGGAGCAATACCTGCATTTAAAAACAGGATATCGATAGCGCCATAGGCGTCAATCGTTTCCTTTATAAGCTTGGTATTGTCTTCTGTTTTAGATACATCAGCAACTACTGTAATAAAGTCCCCCTTAAGGTCTTTAGTTACCTCACGTAATGCCTCTTCTCGTCTTCCGGAAATTACGACTTTAGCGCCTTCATTTAAGAATAATTTAGCCGTTGCCAGACCAATTCCACTGTTCGCGCCGGTAATCACGGCGACTTTGTTTTTTAGTTTACTCATCGTTTCATGTGTTTTATTTGAAATGATCGTTTCAAATAAGGTTAAAAAAAATTATATTAATGTTTGTATTATCATTTTACTAATGACTTCGAGATCATTTTTATTAGATAATAAAATGCCAGCCGTTCTAAACCCCTGAATAGCCGAGAATAAATACAATGCATAGTCTCTAGGTGTTCTCTTTTTATTTATAACACCTTCTGCCTGTCCGCTTTCTACTAAGTTTCCTAAAAACTCCAGAAAACCATTTTGATTGGAATTTAAAAAGTTAGCGATCAAGGGGTCTTGATTTGCCATCTCGGATGCACAATTGGTGATCATACACCCTTTATTTTTAGTATCTTCCAGAATGTCCTTTAAATAAAGTTCTAAAAGAAGCTCTAAAGCTCTTAAAGGGTTTTGAGCTTTATCCAATTTTTTAAAAATCTTTTCATAATAGCTATCTTGATAAGCCTTTAGACAGTACATAAATAAATCCTTTTTACCACCAAAGGAATTATAAATGCTCGATCTATTAAGTCCGGTAGCATCCACTAAGTCTTGCATAGAAGTGGCGTTATATCCTTTGTTATGAAAGGCATCGGTTGCTCCCTTTAGCACTAAGGCTCTATCAAATGTTTCTACTTTTGGCATTTTTTATTTGAAATGAACGTTTCAAATGTATAAAATATTTTCATTCCAGCATGTTAATTTTTTCTTATTGTTATGAAAACATCAAATATTCTTTCAAAATATTTACTTTTGGGTAAACTTTTTCGATATGAAATTTGGACGTGTAGACCATCCCGAACTCATCGATTTTACTTTTCCGAAAGACCATCCAGATACAAGTAAAGTCTTAAACAAAGTCAAAGACGATAATATTCCTGAAATCTATGTAGGTTGTGCCAAATGGAATAGGGCAGACCTTAAGGGGTTTTACCCCAGAGGTACTAAAGATGAACTCGTATATTATTCAAGTCAGTTTAATGCTATAGAGTTAAACGCTACCTTCTACAGAATTTTCCCTGCAGAACAATTTAGTACCTGGTACGATAAAACGCCAGACGATTTTAAGTTCTTTCCAAAACTAAACCAGGAAATAAGTCATTGGAAACGTTTAAACGATACATTAGCAGTGGTGGAAAACTATGTATACAATGCTTCCAACTTAAAAGAGAAGTTGGGCACCATCTTTCTACAAATGCATAGCAACTTTGCACCTAAAGATTTTGACAGGGTGATCACCTTTATGGAAAGTTGGCCAAAAGCCATACCCTTAGCCGTAGAATTTAGACATACGAATTGGTATAATGATGCTGCCGTAGCACAGGAATTATATCATTTACTTGAAGAAAACAATATTTCCAATATTATTGTTGATACTGCGGGCCGACGTGATCTTATGCACATGCGCTTAACCAATGCGACCGCATTTGTAAGGTATGTGGGGGCTAACCATGAAACAGACTACTCACGTCTAGATGATTGGGTAAAGCGATTAAAGCTTTGGAAAGATTCCGGAATTAAAGAAATAGACTTTTTTATTCATCAAAATATAGAAAAAGAATCTCCGCTTCTTTCGGCTTATTTTATAGAAAAACTAAATCAAGAATTAAACTATTCGTTAAAAATTCCAAACGATAATACACAACAAAAATTATTTTAACCAAATCGTAAAAAAAATGAGATTTCACACACGTAAATGGGTAAAACCCGAAGATTTAAATCCAAACGGAACATTATTTGGCGGTCGTCTTTTAGAATGGATTGACGAAGAGGCTGCGCTATACACCGTTATCCAACTTGAGAACCAAAAAGTAGTTACCAAATATATGAGTGAAATTGATTTTAAATCCTCTGCAAAACAGGGTGATATTGTAGAAATAGGTATTGAAGTCGTTAAATTTGGTAGGACCTCCATTGTTCTGTGTAGCGAAGTGCGAAATAAAATGACCCATGAAACAATCATTACGATTTCTAATATTGTTATGGTTAACTTAGGGCTGGATGGAAAAGCTAAGCCGCACCATAAGACAAAAATAGAATATGTAGTGGATCGATTAAGGTAATGTCATCCTAAACTTTAAAATTTGTAGCTAATTTAGAGAGGTATTGAAATAAAATCGTACGCCTTTAAACGATGTATGATATTAAAATACAAAATAATTCGCTGACATATAAAATGTTACACCTACCTACCTATGATATACTAATTGTATTGAAAGTTGAATACAAAGCGGGGTATAACCTAACAATTCTTAGAAGAAATGCACAGTAGATATTGCTGTTATGGGACATTTTAAAATTGCAAACTATTTTAATATTCTGTTGAATTTATTTCAGTTAATAAGCCATCTGTTGGTGTTTTGATAAAAATTTAATACCAAAGTATCTTAAACACCTAAAAGACTGTAATAAAATACTGTTTTTTATAAATTTGCTTACTATTTTATACAATACTTAAAATTTTAAAATATTTTATGAGCAAATCATTATTTGACAAAGTGTGGGATTCGCATGTCGTAAGAAAGATAGAGGATGGACCAGATGTATTCTTTATAGACCGTCATTTTATTCATGAAGTGACAAGTCCGGTGGCGTTTTTAGGTCTCAAAAACAGAGGGCTTAACGTAATGTATCCTGAACGTACATTTGCTACTGCCGATCATAATACACCAACTATAAATCAACATTTACCAGTTGAAGATCCATTGTCTGCTAACCAATTAAAGGCATTAGAAGACAATTCTAAAGAACATGGTATTAGCCATTGGGGGCTTGGTCATGAAAAGAATGGTATTGTTCATGTTGTTGGTCCTGAAAACGGGATCACATTTCCTGGTGCAACTATAGTTTGTGGTGATTCGCATACATCTACGCACGGTGCCTTTGGAGCGATTGCTTTTGGTATTGGAACCTCTGAAGTTGAAATGGTACTGTCTACACAATGTATCATGCAGCCAAAACCTAAAAAAATGCGCATTAATGTAAATGGTGCCTTAGGAAAAGGCGTTACACCTAAAGACGTGGCACTTTTCATCATTTCAAAATTAACAACATCGGGAGCAACAGGATATTTTGTTGAGTATGCTGGTGATGTATTTGAAAATATGACTATGGAAGGGCGTATGACCGTTTGCAACTTGTCTATCGAGATGGGTGCACGTGGTGGTATGATTGCACCAGACGACACAACGTTTGAATATTTAAAAGATAAACCACTATCTCCTAAAGGAGACAAATGGGATGAAGCCGTTGCCTATTGGAAAACATTGAAGACCGATGCCGATACCGTTTTCGATAAGGAATTAACGTTCGCTTCAAGTGAAATAGAACCTATGATTACTTATGGTACCAATCCAGGAATGGGAATAGGTATTTCTAACAATATCCCTAGTGCGGAAGCTGTTGAAGGTGGTGTTGCTACGTACAAAAAGTCATTGGAGTATATGGGCTATGGGGAAAACGATACCATGATTGGAAAAAAGATCGACTACGTATTCCTGGGAAGTTGTACAAATGGCAGAATTGAAGATTTTAGAGCCTTTGCCTCTATTGTTAAAGGAAAACAAAAAGCAGATCATGTAACGGCCTGGTTAGTCCCTGGTTCTCATGAAGTGGAAGACAAAATTAAAGAAGAAGGGCTTTTAGATATTATTACAGATGCCGGATTTGTTTTAAGGCAACCTGGTTGTTCGGCTTGTTTAGCTATGAATGATGACAAGGTTCCTGCTGGAAAATATGCGGTAAGTACATCTAACAGAAACTTCGAAGGACGTCAAGGACCAGGTTCAAGAACTCTACTTGCAAGTCCATTAGTGGCTGCCGCTGCTGCAGTAACCGGAGTTGTAACAGATCCTAGAGACTTGTTATAATCCTTTACTTTTAAAGGATTCTTTTAAAAATAATTATAAATATTGCCAACTAAGTACTGGCAACTGAATATTGAATAACATGGCATACGATAAATTTAATATACTTACGAGCTCTGCGGTTCCATTACCGTTAGAAAATGTAGATACCGATCAAATCATACCTGCTAGATTCTTAAAAGCAACAGAGCGTAAAGGGTTTGGAGACAATCTGTTTAGAGATTGGAGATATAATGGTGACGATTCCTTAAAAGAAGATTTTGTTTTAAACAATCCAATTTATAAAGGGCAGATTTTAGTAGGAGGCAAGAACTTTGGTTCTGGCTCTTCAAGAGAACATGCGGCATGGGCGGTTTATGACTATGGATTCCGTTGTGTAGTATCCAGCTTTTTCGCAGATATCTTTAAAAACAACTGTTTAAACATTGGTGTATTACCAGTACAGGTAAGCCCGGAATTTTTAAAACAAATTTTTGATGCGGTTTATGAAGATGCCAATGCCGAAATTGAAGTGAACCTTCCAGAACAAGCCATTACAATCAAATCTACAGGAGCTCAAGAATCCTTCGATATTAACAGTTATAAAAAACAAAATATGCTTAACGGTTTTGACGATATTGATTATCTGCAAAACATAAAAGGCGAGATAGAAACATTTGCTAATGGTTTGATGCTATAAATGGCAAAGCGAATAGAAATAATGGATACGACATTACGCGATGGTGAACAAACATCGGGGGTGTCGTTTTCTGCTTCAGAGAAATTAACCATTGCTAAACTCTTATTAGAAGAGTTAAAAGTTGATCGTATCGAAATCGCCTCAGCCAGAGTGTCTGAAGGGGAATTTCAAGCGGTAAAAGATGTTACGGCCTGGGCCAAAGAGCATGACTATTTAGACACCATTGAAGTGCTAACATTTGTAGATAATGGTGTCTCTATCGATTGGATGATTGAGGCAGGAGCTACGGTTCAAAACCTTTTAACAAAAGGTTCATTAAATCATTTAACACATCAGCTAAAAAAGACTCCAGATCAACACTTTAAAGAAATAAAAAATACCATTCTTCTTGCTCAGGACAAGGGTATAGAAACGAATGTGTATTTAGAGGACTGGAGCAACGGTATGCGTAATTCTAAAGACTATGTTTTCGAGTTTTTAGAATTCTTATCGACGCAGTCGGTAAAGCGTATTATGCTTCCAGATACTTTAGGTGTAGTTACGCCAAAAGAGTCTTTCGATTTTGTAAAAGAGATTAAAGAACAGTATCCAAACCTCCATTTCGATTTTCACGCTCATAATGATTACGATTTAGGTGTTGCCAATGCTATGGAAGGACTTAAAGCCGGAGCAGATGGGTTACACCTGACTATTAATGGTATGGGTGAGCGCGCTGGTAACGCACCAATGTCCAGTACCATTGCTGTGATTAATGATTTCATGCCCGACATAGAAATTGGGGTTAATGAACAAGCATTATATAAGGTTAGTAGGTTGGTTGAGACCTTTTCGGGAATCATGATTCCAGCTAATAAACCCATTATTGGTGCTAATGTATTTACACAGACCGCTGGTATTCATGCCGATGGCGATAATAAGAATAACCTGTATTTTAGTGACCTATTACCTGAACGTTTTGGAAGAACTCGTAAATATGCTTTAGGCAAATCTTCCGGAAAGGCTAATATTCAAAAGAATTTACAAGAATTGGGACTTCAACTTAGTGATGAAGACCTAAGAAAAGTAACCCAGCGTATCATAGAATTGGGTGATAAAAAACAAGTGGTTACCAAAGAGGATTTACCCTATATTATTTCTGATGTCCTGGATTACACATATGAAGAAAAAGTAAAAGTTAACTCCTACGTATTAACGCATTCTAAGGGGTTAAGGCCGTCTACAACGGTATCAATTACCATAAATGACGAGACTTTTGAAGAAAATGCACTGGGTGACGGACAGTTTGATGCTTTTATAAATGCTATTAGAAGCATTTTCAAGAAGAAAGACATGGTATTGCCTGGATTGATAGATTATGCCGTTAGAATTCCTCCAGGAAGTCATTCAGATGCCTTATGTGAAACCATTATTACCTGGAAAGGCGAAGAAGAAGGGGAGTTTATTACTCGCGGTTTGGATTCCGATCAAACGGTATCGGCTATTAAGGCCACCGAGAAAATGCTTAACATTATAATTAATTAAGATTACAATAAAAGAAGATAAATGAAATTTAATATTGCGCTTTTAGCCGGAGACGGTATAGGACCAGAAGTTATTGAGCAAGCTGTAAAAGTAAGTGATGCTGTAGCCGAAAAATTTGGACATGAAATAAGCTGGAAACCGGCATTAACCGGTGCTGCCGCTATTGATGCTGTCGGTGACCCGTACCCAGATGATACTCATGATATTTGTGCATCTTCTGATGCTGTATTATTTGGTGCCATTGGTCATCCACGTTTTGATAACGATCCGTCTGCAAAAGTACGTCCCGAACAAGGCCTGTTAAAAATGCGTAAAGCTTTAGGTTTATTCGCGAATGTACGTCCAACCTTTACCTTTCCTTCATTATTGGACAAATCACCTCTAAAAAAGGAACGTATAGAAGGTACAGACCTTGTTTTTTTACGTGAATTAACCGGAGGTATCTATTTTGGAGAAAAGGGTAGAAGAGAAGAAGGTGAAACGGCTTATGATAACTGTGTATATACCAGAAAAGAAGTGCAACGTTTGGCTAAGAAAGGATTTGAATTAGCCATGTCACGTTCTAAAAAATTGTGTTGTGTTGATAAAGCCAACGTTCTAGAAACCTCTCGTTTATGGAGAGAAACGGTTCAGGCTATGGAAAAAGATTATCCTGAAGTAGAAGTAAGCTACGAATTTGTAGATGCCGTAGCGATGCGTTTGGTACAATGGCCTAATAGCTACGATGTATTAATCACAGAAAACCTTTTTGGAGATATCTTAACCGATGAAGCTTCTGTGATTTCAGGGTCTATGGGACTTATGCCATCGGCTTCTTTAGGTGCTAAAATTGGTTTATTTGAACCTATTCATGGATCTTACCCACAGGCGGCTGGAAAGAATATCGCCAACCCTATGGCAACGGTTTTATCGGCTGCTATGATGTTCGAAAACTTCGGATTACAGGATGAAGGTAAAGCTATTAGAGACGTCGTTAATAAAGCTTTAAATGAAGGTGTCGTTACTGAAGATTTATCCGATGGAGGAAAAGCCTATGGAACCAAAGAAGTAGGGGACTGGTTAGCAGAGAATATTTAGAATAAATACCACTCTAATTATACTAAAAACCTGTTAGGTCCTGATGACTTAACAGGTTTTTTAATATCGTGCTCAACGGTTATTCCGCTCGTAATTTATTTTGCTGTTTAGAAATCTTCCTTAAAAGCTTCTATTACATATTCAATCAATCTATTCCAATACAACGGTTTTTATGTCTCCATTTCCGAACTGAACCTTAAGAGCACCATCCGATTCATCAACAAACATATAAGCTATGCCCGTCAATGTATCTGGCGTTGGAACCCCATCTCCTATAGCCAAATACCCCGATCCATTCCAATTCAAAAAGGGAATACTTGTAGTCCCTATGCTATTTGCTGAAGCCGATCCTGGTGAAAGCTCTCCATTATTATTCATTTGTAATTTGGTATCCCCATCTATTTGCCACCTGTAAGCATTTTGATCATGAATTCCTTCTAAATTGAATCGAACACCTGATTGATTATTAGTCGATTCATATGAAATAATGGGAGCCTCTGATTTATAACTTGTGATTTGATTGGAAATTTCACTACCATTACAAATCATGGTCGTACCATCATTTTGTGTATTTGAGATTTGTGAAGGATCAACTCCTTCAAAAACTCTGTGTAAATTATTCCCTGTTAACTTAATGTCCTGGGCAACATCAGCGAAATGAGGATTAACTATTTTTAAATTTCCAGAAAAACTTCCGGCATCAATACCAATTGCCAAAGAGACACTATTGCTGCCTCGAATTTCAGGAGAGAAAAAAACATTATCTCGATTATTTACTCTAATTCCTGTATCCGTTGACAATCCATTTCTATTTTCAATCCACGGTGAAGTAAAAATATTACCTATACCATTTATAGAAAAACCATGTCCAACAAAATCTTCTGCACCACAGGAGTTAAATGTATTATGTTGTGATGTTTGATCTAAAAAAATCCCTAAACCACTTGTATTATGAGCCTGACAGACATTGAAAACATTATTATTGCTGTTTATCAAGTGCCATCCGTCTTCCATCGTGCCTCTAACGTCTACATTGATAAATGTACTATAATATGTATTCTCTACTTTAACACCCTTTTTACCCAGAATGGAATTTGCTTCTATTCTAATATCCGATAACCTTAATCCAGATTTATTGTTTGTCGAAATCAAATAATTTTCAGAAGAACTATTTAAACCTTTAAAAAAAGACCCATATTGACTTGAGCCTAATAACCTTTGGCCGTGTTTTTTTATTTGAACGCTACTAACCAAATAAGTTTTCGAATGAAGTCTCACAGTATAATGCTTTTCTAAAGCTGCTTCAATGTGGGGTTTTTTGTCATTGGTATTCGAGATTCCGGCACCATATTGTTCAACATTTACTTCTTGATTTTCTGGAATTAGCTCAGCAATATTACCATTTGAAATTACATGATCTCCATAACCATCTGGTACACCTCCATAATCTGCTGGTGTTTTTACTAAATACTTTGCATGTCCCAAATCTCCTGGAGAATAATATCCTAAAGTTTCGATTACTGTGTTGGGGCTATTAGGAGCCAATTTCATGTCGCTTACATTGTTATAAGTCATATGTATTAATTTTAAAAATATAAATCAATTAGTTTCCTCTTATTTCGTATTTCGACATTAGGTCAGGACCCTAAAAAATGAATAAAAGCATACAATTTAAGAACGCCTCTTTTTTAGGATGAGTCAACCTGTTATCAACAATTAATGTAAGTAAAAGAACACTAAATTATCATTTATATTGTAAGCTTACACACTATTATTTCCTTGTGCCTGTTAGTAAAACTATTAGATGAAAATTTTATGATATAAAGCGTATTTATGGACACAAAACGAAAAGATTATTAGGAAATACTATTTCTATTTCATGATCGGGTTACTCTAATGAGAGTTTTTAATGCATGTCAAAAGAAGTCTGGAATCGGATTTTCTGCATTTTTCTGGTTATAATATTAACCAGGAACTTCGGTTTCTAATGTCCTTTTTTCTCCTGAGAACCTAAATGTAGAGGCTAAATGTTATAAAATCCTATTGGTGGATTTTTTTTAAATGTTCTTGAAGACATTTGCCTCTAAAATCATTTGTCACGTTATGGTTGGGCTTACTTTTAATCGTTATATTTCAAACTACCATAAATCCCTTTAAGACAAGGTTTAATCCGTTAAATATAATTTTTATTCTTCAACTTTAGACAGACTTTATTTAAATACCATCTGCTTATATTCAATACTGTTTTTACTAACAATAAAAAGAACAAAATTAATCTTTAAAATTAGTGACTATGATTTTTCTTCATGAAACAAAAAGAATTTTTAAAAAAGTTATAAAGGGTACTATGGCTCTATTTATAATTCAACTATTAATCGTCTGCGTAAGCTTTTTAATTCAATCCTGTCAATCTGATAGTTTGGAAAATAAGACATTAAGTAATGCTAAAGACGATTTAATAGAACACTTTAGTTCTTATAAAACTAAAATAAATGATATTGCGGTAATTAATCTATCAAACAATCCGGAAAAAAAATTTTCTAAAAATGATAAAGAAAAATTCCAAACTTTTTATTTAGCTTCTAACAACAATAGCAATATTTCCCTAAATACGACAGCAGGGGCAACGAATCAAATAAATACGTTATCTGATTTAGTTAATGTAATGGATACACATGAATTACACGTATCTTATGAACAAGAGGAGCCAGGATCTAACCAAATTCCATTTCAGATTTCTGAAAATGAAATTCTAAACAGTTTAAACTCTACGATTCCTGAGGCAAAACAATATTTAAACACCTTAGGGTTAACCAATGAAGATATAAGCTCTATGATTGAGGAGCATAATGGTCAAGAAATAGATATTATAACGTTTGCATTAAGTTTAGCATCGATTCAAAAAGAAAACATAATTGCATTAAACTTTTCGGATGTCTTTTTCAGTTCTGCTTATGCTCAAAGCTGGAGGGAAATTGGCAAATGTGCAATGATTGCAGTAGGGGCTGATATCTTATATTCTTTAGGTACACAGGATGTTACTAAATGGAGTGCTAAAACCCTTAAGAAGGCATTTGGAAAGGTTGCTAAAAGACTTTTAGGTCCAATAGGTGCAGCAATTGCTGTGGTATCTTTTGGAATTTGTATTTTAGAGGCTACTCTGGCGGATGGTAATCCAGTTTATAATGTAACATGTTATGATTTACTCGCAGTTAAAACAGAGAACTCTCTGCAAACATATTACATTTCTAAGGAAGAGTTTAATTTTAAATCAAGGACCGGATCGCTTATATTGTCAAGTTCATTTTATAGAACGTATAACTTGAATTTTGGAGATATACAGAATCCATCTTGTAATATTACCCATAGTAATCATAAACTACTTGGACGTACTATTGATATCTCTAGTATAAAAGAAGTCACTATACCCGACCCAGTCATACTAGTTCCGGCACTTTAGTTTCAATCAATCTAAAATTATGCTATACATATTTTTAGCGGTCTTAGCTTTAATTATTTTGAGTAAAAGACTTTACCAATTATTCATTGCTATACGACGTAAAGATAGTAGTAAAATAAAAGTTGAAATTCTATTCTTGCTGTTAACTATTTTAGTTGTTATTTCTTTGTTTTATCTACTAAATAGGTGAAATAATCAACATACAGCCTAGTATTGAGGCAAATGTCGGCACTCATGGATAGCCCTTTTATCTGCTACACACAACAAAAACAAAAAAGACCTATCAACTCAATTTTGATAGGTTTTTTTTAAATATGCTTCTTGTAGTCCAAAATTAAAGAGTCCAAAGCTTTATCCATATTATTTGTATATACTTTGTTAGATAAATTAATGCTTCCCTGATATTGTTTTTGCGCCGCTATCTTATTAATTGGGTATTTCTTTAAAAAATGAGGATAAACCATATATATCACACCGGTTTCTATGTTTTTGATAACTTCAAATATGTCATCAAAGAGAAAATAGTCCTTTGTTAATTTATTATTTTTCGCGTTAGCAACAGAAACCAAACACCTTTCCTTGTAACCATCAATATCCTTTGTAACATAATAGGAGCCTAAACTCTCAAATTCACCTATTATAACCTGTTGTGGCTTAAAAATATTTCTTCTAATTTTTAATTCATTAGACGTTTTTATGACTACTTCACTGGGTATGGTTTCATATTTTTTGGTCGTTCTTAAACTCCTTCTTGCAATACTTAATCGCTTGTTTACATCCTCCTCACTAAGCTTTTGTGCCATTTCTGGAGTGAATTTTGATTCTTTTTTTAGCTGAGCGATTTTTACACTATCACTTTTAGCTTTTTTGGCAAATGCCAAAGCCCGTTTATAAAATTGAGATATCCGTTTAGTTTCAGGTTTTTCAATAGTAGTCGTACGCTCTTCAGATAAGATCTCAAAGGCATAAGGCGATCTACCTTCTTTTAGTGCCACCAAATTGTTAAATGCCTCGCTAAAAACAAAATCTACATTTTGTCCTTCCAGTTGAAAACATAACAAAAACAATACAAATGTGGCATACAAATATTTCATAAGTATAAATTATAGAATTACAAATATTTACTTAAGGAGGTCATACAAATATATGTATTCATGTCATAATGAGCTAATTTATAATGCTACAGAATATTCGATATATTCAATATGGCCTAACGTAATAAAAAAGATTTCCTGTCTATCACAATTATAGTATAACCCAAAATATAAGCAACGAATACACAAATAAGAAGCACACAATAAGATTAACAAACAAATATAACTTATTGCAAAACAAATAATTAACTCCGGTTTTAAAATAGATTTAGTATCTTTAGGCTATATTCATTTTCTTATTGGTTCAGTTTTTCAGTATTAATTTTAAAAGGTAGAACTCATGAAACTATTAAAATTTGTAATACTGCCCTGTTCGTTAACCTTCTTATTAAATTTGCACGCTCAAAATATTGGCGATTTCACTTCAATCGATCCAAATACCACACAAACCGCGTCATTCGTAATGGCATCGGGTTATACATTTCAGAAAATAGCAGAAGTTGGAGATCCCTTAACGGCAGGAGGTACGTTTAAAGTAAAGCCAGATTTTACGGGTTATGTCCCTATTGCCGGGAGCAGTACCAATGGGTATCTAAGTATTAATTCTGAAGGGAGTGCTTTAACCGATGGAGGAGGGGGTGTTATGGTCTTCGACATTAACCTTAATAATAGTACCGGGCTCTGGGATACGACGGCATCTGAAGATCTGGATTTTTCGGGAGTTGCCGATACAGCTGCTAACTGTTCTGGTACGGTAACCTCTTGGGGGAATGTGATTACCTGTGAAGAAGGTAGTGTTCCCGATATATTCCCACCATTTGATGGTTATAACGACCTGGGGTGGAATTTGGAAATCAATCCGGCCACAAAAACAGTGGTTGCAAAACATTACGCCATGGGTAACTTTGCTCATGAAAATGTAACGATACATGCTAACGATAGAACGGTTTATCAAGGTGCAGATTCTAATCCGGGATATTTGTACAAATTTGTGGCAGATAATGCCCAGGATTTAAGTAGTGGAAAACTATATGTTTTTAAGGGCTTAAAAAGTGGTTCTGGTAGTTGGATTCTTTTAGACAATACGACGCAGTCTGAACAAAACAATACCCTATTCCAAAGTGGTCCGGGAGATCATGACGCCACCGTTTTTAATGGCATTGAGGACGTTGAAATTGGTCCAGATGGAATGGTTTACTTTGCGGTTAAAGGTGAGGGGACGGTATATCGTTTTTCAGATTCAGATGTTTTAGAAACATCGGCATCCACAGTCACTATGGAGACTTTTGTTGGAGGCGGAGCGAGTTACGATATCGATCATGCCGGAGGCACAGATAACGTAGCCTGGGGAAACGGTAATGATAATCTGGCTTTTGATGGTGATGGGAATTTATGGGTATTTCAAGATAGTGGTACCAGCTTTATTTGGGTTGTAAAAAACGGACATACCCAGGCCAGTCCCGATGTGGAAGTTTTCGGGATCGTTCCAACAGATTCTGAACCCACAGGGATTACGTTTACACCAGACTATAAATACCTGTTTATGTCCATTCAGCACCCGGCATTAACGAATGATGCTAATCAAATTGATGCTGCTGGCAATACGGTCGATTTCAACAAAGGAACGACGTTGGTTGTAGCATTATCTACGAATTTAGGTGTGCCACTTTCTGTGGAAACGGCGAAGTCTGATGACGTGAAGCTTTATCCCAACCCGTTAAATGCCACAGAACACCTAACTATAGCAGGCACGCAGATTAACAATATTAAGCTGTATTCCATATTCGGTCAGAAACTTTTAGAACAAGATTATAATGGCTTGAACAATATATCTGTTAGTTTCAGTGAAATCACAACTCCGGGAATTTATTTTGTTAAGATAAATGACAAAAAAACGGCTAAGCTTGTTATACGCTAGCGGCATGTTTTAACAAGCTAATTAAGGATAAGTTTATTAATTTGAGTAACCTTACTACCACGTGCTATTCGTTAGGTATTGGCCTTAAGTTAATCGAATTACTTGGTAGTTCGAATATTTCCAAATAAAAATAGGGAAGGGCTGCTATGATATGGTCGAAGATATCGGACATAATATATTCATAATTCGCCCATTCTTTATCTCTACTAAAAGCATAGATTTCAAGAGGGACACCTTGGGTAGTAGGAGCCAATTGACGTACCAGGATCATCATATCTTTGTTAACTCCAGAATGATGATTAAGGTATTCGTCTACATACTTTCTAAACACCCCAATATTGGTAAGGTTTCGTCCGTTTATTAAGAGATCTTTATTGATCTTATTTGACTTGTTATATGATGTTATATCTTCAACCCGAGTTTTCAAATAAGAAGTTATAAGCTGAACGTCCATAAGTTTGTTAGCCTCGTTTTCAGATAAATATTTTATACTGTCTTGTTTGATAAAAATTGCTCGTTTAATACGTCTTCCTCCAGAATTCGCCATGCCTCTCCAGTTCTTAAACGAGTCGGATATTAGGGCATAGGTAGGAATGGTGGTTATGGTTTTATCAAAATTCTGAACTTTAACGGTAGCCAGATTAATTTCGGTAACATCGCCGTCTGCACCATATTTCTGGAAGGTAATCCAATCACCAATACGTACCATATCGTTAATGGACACCTGGATACTGGCCACGAAGCCCATTATAGTATCTTTAAAAACCAATATAATAACGGCTGATGCGGCTCCCATAGCGGTTAAAAACTTTAGGAATGGTGTATCTGTGATGATGGCAATGGCCGACATAAACCCAGCAACCCAGGCGAAAATCATAAATACCTGAATATAACTGTCAACTGGTTTATCCTTAAGCCTTGGGAGGGTCTTAAAGTAATCCTTCAAAGTATTTAAAAAGCTTCTTACAATCCATAGCGTTAGTACAATGGCAAACACCTGAAGACCTTTTTCAATAACCCCGTCAAAATTGGGGAAATCTTTAAAAATAATGGGGGTGAATTCCATGGCAATCAATAACGGAATGATATGTGCGATGTTACGCGGAACTTTATTAACCACCAATAAGTCATCAAAATTAGTCTTTGATACTGAAGCGAACTTACTAAAGGCTTTTACCAGAATCTTTCGAATTACAGCATAGAGAATAAACATGGTAATACCCAATATGAGTAAGAGTCCAATCATGTTTAGATAATCTGCTGTACTTTCTGAAATGCCCTGGTTTGTAAGGTATTCATGAATCACGTGGCGGTAGCTCTCACCAGATTGTATGGCATCTAGAGTTTCTGCCTGTAAAGTTTCTTTTATTGAAGAAGGATGGCTTGATGGTATGCTATCCAGAACGGTAGAGTCTTGCATATTAGGTGAGGCGCTTTAAATATTTATGGTCGATATAAAAGGTTCCGAAAGGAATGACTGAGGCAATGAGTATGATTAAAAACTGATTTATAGTCCAATTTGTTTCTTTTTTATACATAAAAGCCAGAATAATATAACCCATAAACAGGAGACCATGTGGCATTCCCAACATTTTAACATATTGCGGATCACCAGAAATATACTTAATAGGCGTGGCAATAAAGAGTAATAGAATATAAGAAACACCTTCTAAAAAAGCGACCAGTCGAAATATATTAATAAATGACAGCATACATATTTTTTAAACACAAAAATACAATGTCAAAGGCTAAAAGCCTAGTGTTTACAGGTTTTTATAAGACATTAAATATTATGAGTCCGTAGATAACAAAACGTAACAAACGCAGGGAACCATAAAGAACAACGCCTTTAAAAGGAAAACGAATAATCCCTGCTGCTATACAAGACATAGAAAAGGGCAGTGGAAGCAGGGCTCCAACAATAATGAGGAATCCGCCCCATTTTTTAGAGTTTTTAAGCTGCTTAGCCATTTTAACTTCCAAATAATTATGAACACTCTCAATTCTGGTAATTAAAACGCCTAACCAGTACGAAATTAAGCCTCCAAAATATGACAGAAACGCCAAAATACTAAGATATAACCATGGACTTGGCATTTTTCCAGACCAGGCTATAAAAACCTCGGGGGGAATAATTCCTAAAAGCGCCTCTGAAGCAAAGAAAAAACCCAACACACCATAAACAGGTAATGTTTCGGTCATTCTAACCAGAGCATCGTTAATATTAAAAAAGTGATTTAAAACATAAATTCCAGCAATAAGAACGATCAATACAGGCAAAGCCTTTTTAACGGCATCCCAAACAAAATTGTAAAATCCGGTGTAACTATAATACTGATGCAGTAAATGCAAGCGCTTTTTCTCAGTCTTAGACTTGGGCTTAGATTTCATTATTTATGTAAATTTACAGGCAAGCAAATATACTAGTATCTACGGTATTATAAAAGCAGTAAGCTATATTTTAGTTCAAATTTAACATTGGAAAGCGCTAATACGGTTTTAAATAACAACACTATGGACATTTTATGTATCCTTTTAAAATACAGTTATTTGTGCTTCTCGTTTATCTTAGAATATATAAGGGAATAAGGAAAGACTTAGAAGTGTTGAAATTTTCTATTTTACATAATATTAATTATAGTACATTTTATAACAATTAGCGGAATAGCGCTTTTTAGCGATATTTGACATAATTGCAGATATAACGGCTTAGACTTATATCGATAGTAATTATGTCAAGCTAATTGTGGCTTCGTTAGAATAATTTAGATGTGTAGCTATAATTCAATATTATGTAAAATATCCCAGAATGTTTATAGTTTCATAATAACGTTTAGTACTTGGGTCATGAAACATTCGTATTATGCTTCTCGTATAATTTTAATACCTGCCTGCCGGCAGGCAGGTTCTGTACGATGGTTCATGTTTTTTTAAATAAGCGATTCTCAAGAAACTTCACGTTTATACATTATGAACTATAATTAGTCGTTATGTAAAATTGCCGCTGCCAAGCGCTCGTCCCGATTTTATATCGGGATATCCATCGCTTGCCTGAGCTTGTCCTGAGCGTAGCCGAAGGGTCAAAAAAAGCTAACTTTTAGATTCCGTTTTGAGCTTTACGTTGGCGAGGATATTTTCGTTATATTTTTTTCACGGGCTTTTCGTTTGGTTGCCACAAGAGTATAAAATTTTCCCTTTCTCAAAATCCACACTTTAAAATTTCTATACACTTGTTATATGTATGGATCCGATTAGGCTTCTTTTGTTTAGTATTTCTAACATTATGTCAAATACGACAGAAATATTACGGCTCGTTACGCTATATTTTAGACTATTTAGAGTTAAGAGAATGTACAAATGTCCAGTGGACATTTTTAGCTAAATACAATTTGAAACGATTTATAAAGTGTTATAAACAAATACAATCATTCACTGGATAATCGCATTTCTATAGCCTAAAATATACACGCTCCACTCACCTATTGTTTTAGCCAAAATTATATGAGGTCGTTTTGTCAACGTTCTACTTAAGTAGAAAGAGTTTAAGAGCTTTTTTGATTATAAAATACCTTACCAACTCTATTTATATGTTCAATTAATTCTTTATTATCAATATTTCTAAATATTGATAAATCAAACTTATACGGTAAAAATTTATCCTCTAACTGACTTTCAATCCTTAACAATTTATCAAAAGTTAATTTTTCCCCTTTCAAAGTAATATCAATATCTGAACCTTCTCGATAGTTACCTTTAGCACGAGACCCAAAAATAATTGCTTCTTTTATTTCTGAGTTAGTTCTAAATACTTCAAGTATTTTTTCAATTGACATATTGCTCAAACCATATTTCATTACTCTTCCTAAAATAAATTTTGTTGTTCTCCTTCTCTCAACTCAATCATTTTATAACTAAAATTGTTGAATAGATTAACATAATCATTTAATATATTGCTGACAATTTCATTGGCAGTATCCTCATCATAAGTATGAGTTGTTTTATTACGACTAATAATCATATCCATCCATATTTCTCCATTACCTATTAAATTAAATTTAAAAGCTTCTCTAGTCGCATCTCGACTACCTCGTATTTCTGAGTTACCTTGGTGAAAAAAGTAATCTTTCATTACATTCCAAGCTAGTTCGTGTGTGAATTCGAATGATTGAATTAAACCTTGCTGTTCTAGTTCACTTAATTTTCTTTCATCCGCAATATTAATTGCCTTATTAAGCTGAGTTAATGCTTTATTATAGTTACTTAAACGTTGATGCCAACGTATATCTTCATTACTCATTGTTATTTTTTTAATGACTTACAATTAATTATATGTTTTATTATTTTCTTATCTCCAATAAAAAATCAATCTCTTCCCTCCCATCGATTTTTCTTGTTAACCCTAAATCGAAATTTGCTAATTCAGATTTTAGAAACTCTAACGCAATCATTTTGTAGCAACTAATAACTCTCTAATATCCACATCCAAGATTTCAGCTATTCTTTTTAAATCTTTTAAATGTGGTTGAGATTTATTATTGCAAAAAGCCGTTACTGAAGTCGTACTTTTTCCAAGTTCTTCCGCAAGCCATACTTGCGATTTTCCTTGAATGACTAAAACTTCTTTTATTCTATTTATCCTTTCTACTGCCATAATTATTTGATGTATTCTACCTTAAATATATAATACATACTTATTAAAACATAAGTTTAAATTAAATTTTATTAATCTAAACTTGCATTTTTAAAATTTAATCTATAAGTTTGAATTAACTTTATGTAAGTTAAAATTATATAAATGTAATTTTTAGTTAAATATTTATTGTTAATAACTTTATTTCAAATTTTATGCCATATCCTAAATACACTAAAGCCGACCTTGAGAAAATCGTATATACACAATTAGATAATCTAAATGCTATCCACGACTTGTTACGTATTATAAAACTTCAAAATGAGATGATTGAAAATGCTAATAAGAGATTAAAAGATGAAATTATTGATTTTAAAAAACGGGTTAATTATGGGAGTGGTAAGCTTGAATAAAGGCTAAAAACCTATAGAAATTTTACTCTTTTGAACTTGTAATATTTCATCCTCTATAGAATCTATTTCTTCTTTAGATAGATTTTTATCATATTTTAAATTATTCTCTTTTATCTTTCTCGTTAAGAGTTTTATATCTTTTTTATAATTACTGTTTTCAGTTACTAATTTAATTAACGTATACCAAGAGCACCAAGATGCTCTGTTATCTTCTTTTTGGTCAGAAAAATGAGAAAAATTACGTCCTAAAATTAACAATTCAATGTTCTTAATATCATTCTGATTTATTCCTTTTATATCATTTTTAATTAGTTCAAATATTTCTCTCTCTTTTAGCCAACTCTCAACTTTATCAATCCATTTAATACTAGAACTATAAAAGTTTTTAGACATACTATATCTCATTTTCATAGAAGCACCAAAATCATCTAACCACTTTAGCTGAACTAATAATATTGTTTTACTATTAATATCATAAATTAATGCATCTATATCTGTTATCAATTTACCATTTAGTTTAAGGTTGATATTTCTAGAAATAGAAATTAAATTTTTAGCATCTAAAAGTTTATACAAATCATCTTTAAAAACTTTTTCCCTGTGGTTCACTGCGTTAAAGTAATCTCTTTCATAATGAAATTTTAAAGAACGAGTTAGATATGCAAATGGATTATTTAAAATTCCTGCTAATGATTTCAATATAAACTCTTTTGATATTCTTATTAATGGCGGTGGTGCATTTCCTGCAGAATCTCCAAGTTTATCAACATCCTTTTCATCAATTGAAAGTTTAACTAAAAAGGAAAACACTTTTTTATAGTCAAGTTTTTTGTGAATAGAAATACTATATGCCAAATCATCAATTCTCTCATCCAAGGGGTATAAATTCCAAGGATTAATTGTATAATTAGTTTTTCTTAAAAGTGCTAAACAATGGTCTTTATGTTTCAAAGAATAGCCAATAATAGCATCTATAATCATAATAATTTCTCCGAAACTCAATAAGCCAAATTTTGCATCTAAAGGAAAAGAATCACTACCAGTCATTCTTCTTCTAAAAAGCCTTCCTACTATTTCATAATGTTCATCTAATTCACTGGTAGAATCATACTTTATAAAATGTTCTTTCCAAATAGAAACTTTTTCAAAAACCTGTTTCTCAACTATTGGTTTTAAATACTTTAATCGTGTTAAATCTTTTTCAGAAAAAGAAATTTGGTTTTGCCACCAATTAAAATCTTCTACAACTAATTGTTCCCTATTTGGAGATGGAAAAAGATTAGTAAATTTATAATCATTAGTATTTATTTTATTTATACTAAATAATTGTTGATTAGCTAGTTCTATATATTTTTCAATATATCCTATGTGTCCAAATCTAATATTCGTATCGTTAGCCCATTTAACTCCATTACTATCAGACACGAATAATGGGTAACCAGATTTATTTATACTTTTATCAATAAATGTTTTTAAGCTGTTATAAAAACCTGCTGAAATATAACTGAAAACTATATATGCATTTTCATATTCTTTGTCTTCTCTTGGCAAAAGAAAATAGACATATACGAATGCACTATCTATAGACCTAGTTAATTCAAGCATAGCGATACGAGAATCATCAAAAGAAAATGTTTTTCTTATTTTAAGTTTTTCTTGTTCAATTTTACTTCTTATTTCTTTTATATAAATTTCTTTTGTCATTTATTTTTAGATACGTATATGCTAATTCAATTGTAATCAATAAATTACAATTTAAAATTTTTTAACTATAAATAATGAAATACTCGCAGATAATATTTGGCAAAGATTTGTATGATTTAGAATACAATGATATTGTTCAATTTTTCAATGAAGAAAAAGAGGAAACTTTAAATTTAGAATTTAAATCGTACCCACCTCAAGGCAACCATAATGATAAAGAAAATGCGGTTTTTAAAGCTATTTGTGGTTTATTGAATTCAGAGGGAGGAATTGTTGTTTGGGGGGCTCCAGTTGAAACCCGAGACGCTCAAGGAAATACTTCTGCAGCAGGAGCTTTAACTCCATTTTCGACAACTCTGGATAGAGATAGATTAATTAATAAAGTTTCAAGTGTTGTTGTATCGTTAGCTATTGGGATTCGTGTTCAAAAATTAGATGACCCAAATGGAAATTCTATATTTATAATTGAAGTAGAAAAAAGTAATTTTAAACCACATCAATTTAAAGACAAGTACTATATCCGTTTAGATGGACAAACTAAAGTTGCACCCCACTACTTAATTAGTGCAATGATGAAAAGTGTAGATTTTCCTGTGGTTAGAGGGCATATAAGATTAAAAAATGTTGATTTACAAGGGAACAATGTAATTCTAACTTTTAGAAAATTATTGTTTAATACATCTGAGTTTAATAATGATATTAACTTTTTTTATCGAATAGTTGCAATTCCTGGCGTAATCAATATTGGTGGTGATGCATATCAAGGAGATTATACTAATGATTCTTTAAAAATAATGAGTCACGGTAGACCAAGTATGTCAGAATTTAGATTAATAATACCTTCAAATGCTTTATTGGCAAGAAATAGTGAAGTTGATATAGTTATAAATTTTGGAGGTGAAAAATCACCATCAAAAGTATCAACATATAAATACTCTTTTACTAATTTAAATTTAGGAGAAGTAGCTAATGAAAATATATTTTTAGTAGAAAAGAATGAAAATAGCTTGCCTTCTGATGCAAATAATAAAAGTTCTGATGAGAGTATAAATGAATTATTAGATTTCTAATCCCATTCCATACACATTTTGCCTCCACTCCTCTGCCCTTTCGCAAAAAGAGTATTCCATTATATTTTAAAAGAAACTTTTGGGAAAGGAAAAAAATCTAAAAAGAAAAGTAGGTATTTATAATCGCTTTTTTCTCCCAAGCAAAGTTACATAACGCAGAACATTATAATTCATTTTCAATATTATAATCAGACATTATATAAAACTGCTTTGTTAACTTTAGTTTTATGAATTTTATTGTAATAGCACTAAGGAAAGTTATAATTTACAAATTGTTCTCATAATCCATACTTTGATGCAATACACGAACAATTAAAATATCTATATCCGTAGGCAAATAAAAAATGGTATGTGATTTATAAGAAAATCGTTTTAATGATAAAATAAATTCGGATGCATCGCGCCCAAGATTAGTATTATCAGCTAATATTTGAAACAATGTATGCGTTCCTAATAAGTATTCTTTAGCTTGTTTTAGTCCGAATGTTTCAATGCCGTACTCATACATTTTGGCAAGATCAATTTCGGCGCTTCTTGATACTTTATAAACGCCCATCTGCCCGCATACGGTCTTCGACTTCCTTCATGATATCTGGAACGGATTTATCACTAACACCACTTTGCATACCTTCAGTTATAGCTGCTTTGAGTGCAGAAAATTTAGCATTTTGCGCTTGATCACGTCTTACTAAATCACGAAGGTATTCACTATCATTAGTGAAATCTCCTATTGTAATTCGTGACTTTATCCACTTATCCTGTTTTTCAGTAAATGTTACTGTTTTTCTAATTGTTGACATAAACTCATGCTTTAATAGTCATACTATTGATGCAATTTAGCGTATTTAATTGAATATTGCAAAATTCGGATAGTACAAGTATGTGTATTCGATAATTACCTCCATTCCATACATGCTCCACTTCACTCCTATCTTCATTTCGGGTAAAGTGTATTCATTTGAGAATAAAAAAACCGAAGAAGCTTAGAATTGATAAAAGCTTTTTACCAAAGCAAAGTTACATAACGCAGAACATTATAGTACACGTTTAATATTGGATTATCCAGTGGATGATCAATATTAAAACAACATTTAGTTATTTGATGTGAGTTATTATATAGCTATAATAGCCATTATGCAAAATTGCCACTGCCAAGCGCTCGATTGCTTTTTCTATTTTGTTAGTATTTAAACAATCATTTAATTCAATTTAGTTATAGAAGTATTAACCTTACAACGAGTATTTTTGCACCTTAGGAAAAGTCCTGCTCGTTTTACAAAGAATAACTTATTTTTATTTTGTACTTATTTAAGTATGTAATGGTAAACATAATATAAATAATCACTCTTATGGTGTGATTATTCACTTATTCTGTGTCACCTAAGAAATGGCGTAAATTAAATTATGGTAGAGAAAACTGCTATCGCTGGACCAGGTGCATAAAATGAGTTTGCTTTACAAAGAAATACAGCTTTATATCTATTTTTAGAAAATTACAAAACTAGATTTAGGGATAACAAATATTTCATCTGCTTTGAACAGCATAAAGATATTCTTTTTTGTTTTTAATGATAAAAATGAAGCTTATCAATCGAATCATAGGATAAAAATCTACACACAAAAATTAACATGGAAAATAAGGAAACAAAATCTATTCAAAACCCATTTAAGGGAACAGGAAAATTATGGGGGATATTTTCAGCTATTTCGTTAATCACAGGTATTATTCTCTTGCTGTCAACTAAGGTAGATTTTCAGATTTTTAGAGCCAATATATCGAATGAACATGGAGAACAAATAGTTCCATTTGGTCAATTTGCTTTAAGGCTTTTTAGCGGATTACTACTACTAGGGCTTGGTATAAAATACATTAGAGTAGCTCTTTCTGCTATATTTAAGTTTGACCCTGATAAAAGGCTAACCGAAAGTCTAGCTAAAGAGCATAATTCAGATAAAAAAGCTCACCATAAGTATAATTCAAAGTTAATCTCTGATATATTGAAAGGAGAAAACTATGAATTAATAAATCCCGAAAAAACGATTGAAAATATAACGGTTAAGGTATTTTCTGGAATTAAAAAAATTCCTCCAAGATATTTCTATGTTTCACAAAATTTTTTAAATGCAGTTGTTTCATCATTATCTCCATTCTTAATTTTATTAGTTGCTTTATTTTTAAATTATCTTGAAATTATTGATATTTTTTTGGGAAATAGATTTGAATGGTTATTATTACTGGTTTCTCTTTCTGTTATTTTTTCTTGGAGCCCTTTCAGTCCAATAACCAAAGGAGCTAAAAAGAGCATAGTGCCTATAATTTTATCGTTAAGCTCAATTGGTGCGTTTTTAATTGTTAGGACTTCTTCATTAAACTACGAACTCCCTGAAATACCAAGTAGCGTATTTTTGGTGACCCTAATCTTTGTAGCATTGAGTTCAGGAATATTTTTAGCATTCTTCTATTTACTGAAGAGGAGAGTGAGTATTGAGGATACTAATGATGAAATTTCTAAACTTCCTCCAATTCATGATGACTTGGATGTTCATCCTGATGAAATGCATAGGGTTATTTCAAATTACCTGGAAGACTTAGGTGATCCTATTTTGCCAAATAGAATTTATAAGAAATACTATCGTGCAGACAATGGTAAATTTCATATGGATTTAATGCAAGAAACTCAACCTGTTCCTCAATCAACCTTGAATGATTCAGTGTTGATAAAGAACGCTAACTTTTTAACTAGAATAGGTTTTATTGGAGCAATTTTGGGTTTGATTCTATTTATCATACTCACTAGTATTTCGAACACCTTAATTGGTCTTGTACTTTCAACTGTTACTTCGCTTGGAATTGTGAATTTTGGATTAAAATTAATTCATTTGAGTAATTTGTTTTTGTCTGAATTTGCATTCGAATCTAACATTATCTCAGTTTATGGTGAGGGCGAGTATAAATCATCTCAACTTACTGCTGGACGTGGAATATATGATTCTATAGAATCAAGAAACGATGTCATTAAATCAAGCATCTCATTGCAGTTAGTAAGTTCTAATATAATATCTGTAAGTTTTATCCAGCTTGGTAAAGCTGATCCTTTTAAAAATTCTCCTCGGTATATAGTTTCATTAAGAAAAGATGATAATTCAAATTCATATTTAAAGAATTCATTTAAAAAATACCTTTTAGAAAAATCTCAAATTATTGGAGTGAGCATAAGAGATGCTGAAAAAATACAGAATCTAAATAATTTATCAGCTTCAACTAAAACTAATAAATTACCCGATAAGAAAAAGAACGAGGAGGATAATAATTTACTTGGAGATAATCCGGATGATTCAACAACGTTTTGAAAATAAAGCCAGTTGAACAGGTCCAACATCGAAGACAAACTCAATATCATATGCTTTTAATTCCTTAATAAAGGAATCTATTTTTTTGTTACCATGTCCAATAGAATATATTACTACTATCATGCAACTCTATTCTATAACATGCTCATAAAGCATTCCACAAGAATACAAAATTACTCTACCAGATAATCGCTACACATCTCCTCAAATTTCGACAATGAATTCAACCTTTTGTAGGAACTATACTATTAGATAACTAATGTCCCTAAAATCACCTACAAATTCTAGAGATTTTGTTCAAATAAAACCGCATTCACATGATTATCAATACTTAAATTATATATTTTTGTGTCTATACAATAAATCCTGTAAAATCATGTAATGAAACTAACCTTACCTAGAACTTTATGTACACTATTGGTTTTCATAATCTTATCTTGTAGTAGCGACGATTCTAAATCCGGATCAATCCAAACCATCTCTAACGCGCCTCTTGAAGGCCTATTAGGGGATGAAATAACCCTAGTTGGCGAGAATTTGGAATCAAACAAACTACAAGTTTTCTTCGATCTTGAGGAAGCACAAATAATCTCTTTTTCACCTACAGAAATTAAAGTAAGGGTTCCTCGAACATTGGAAAGGTTTGATCCTACACTTAAGGTAATAAATCTTGAAACTAATGAGGATATTTTAAATACTCAATTTAAATTAAAAACACCCAAAGTTACCGCTTACAGTAGTAGCACCATCACCTTTAGCGAAAGGCTAACTATTAAGGGAGAAAACTTTGATATAAATGACGATTTTATAGAGGTACGTTTAAACTCCGAAAAAGCACAAATCCTAAGTGTTAGCCATGAAGAAATAGACGTATATATTCCTTTCAAAATTCTAGATGCGGATTTGGAAGTTGAGGTGGATGCCCAATTACAACATACTACATCTGAAATCGATTTAAGACTTAAAAATCCAGCTATGGAAGTTCTGCTTACCGATGCCGTTAGAGGTTACAACAGTTCCATACAGGTTACTGGTATAAACTTTAATCCGGTAGAAGAGTTTGGTGAGGTATTTATAGATGGTTTGCCTTGTCTTTACAGTTCTGGAAATGAAGGATTAAATATCGACGTTCCTAAGGGGCCATTTAACGAATTTAGTATTAAAACCATTACCTATAAAACCGCTGGTTTAACCACAACTCTTGATGTTGATATTGAGATTTTAACACCTGGTATTATGGTGGATCATTTAGAAGATTTATATGGTTTTGATGTTATAACCTACAATAATAAAGCCTACGCGTTCTCTGCCGACACCGATTCTGAAGGATACGGCTTTAGAGTAGAATTGCACGAGTTTACAGAAGAAACAGAAAAATGGCGTAAAATTGAAGGCTTTGGCTTTGATGGGTACCTGAACGATTTTGCATTTGATAACAATAACTCCATCTATTTATATAAAGGAATTGCAGATAACACCTTTGAACTTACTAAGTTTAATTTAGATGACTTTACCGAAACAACAATAGAAACACCTTTTCCTCTCAGTTTGCATAATGCCAGTTTTTTCGCCATGAATAACGATCTATACGTACTTTATGGAAGCTCTATTGAAAATGATGAAACCACTCCGTCGGAAAAAAAATACCGTTATAGAGCCAATCAAAATTCTTGGGAAGAAATTGACGAGACCCAATTTACCGAGTCTATATGGAAAAGTGGTAGAATATCAAGACGAATTTTTAATAACGATGAACTCTATATTACTTTTAGTTTTAGAGGAGGAACTTCTAAATTGGATAGTGGGTTAAACCTAACGAATTTGCTTACTTACAATCAAGGTTATACATTATTTGCTTATGAAGATAAAGTAGTAAGCCGAGGCACAAACGTTATAAATGATAGAGCCTACCTCTACAATATTTATACACCGGCACAATATACCGAAGTTCAATTTATTCACTCTCATTTTGGGTGGTTTTTTGTATTAAGCGATACTATTTATTACCATGCTGGCTTCGCAGGAAACTATTCGACATATAAACTAAGAGACGACTTTTTAAATGAAATTTTATAGCACCTTTATTATTACGGTTTTTACATTTTTTATAATTTTTTCATGCGATTCATCTGATGATGGTCCAGCATTGGAAGATTCCGTAAGCATTGTTATCACTTCTTTCCAACCTTCAAAAAATAAAGTAGAAATTACTTGGGACTTAAAAAGGTTTAACGGGGCCATTGTAAACGATTTAAATGTAATTAGATCTAGCAATGATGAAGATGCTGGTAGCAGACAAGAAATTATTGCCAATTTACCTTCAAATGAAACTAAATTTGTTGATACCGATGTTCCTTATTTAGAAGATGTTAATTATAGTATTGTAGCAAGATACTTTGTTGAAAACCAAGACGACATTGAATATTTTGATACACAATCAGAGGAAGAAACCTATGAAAGAGAAATAACAAAAATTTCAAGAATCCCTAATCATATTATTCAAGACCCCGTAGATCCAGATAATTACCATTTTTTGATAAGAAGCGCTAATATTGATTTACACAAGTACAATATGTCAAGCGGTAAAATTGAAGCCAATAAAGTGTTTTCTGGTGGTTATAATCATTACGATAAAATAATGACTGATGGTAACGCTCTTTTTGTTGGTAGTAAACAAGGGGTAATTTATAAACTTAATAGATTTGATTATACCGAAACGGACTCATATTCTGTTCCAGTAAAGGATGAATTAGAATCTTTCAGCATTAGATCAAGCGAAATTCATTACAATGACAACGAACATTGGAAGTATTATAATATGACCGACCAAGCATCTGGACATGTAAATGACTATTTCGCAACTAATTTTGCATATTCTTTAGATTTACCTAATGACAACATGCTTATAATAAGGTATAATTACCCTTCTTATTTTGGAGCACTTTATAATATAAGTACATTTAACAGTTTAGACTTGTTACATATAACCAATTTCGATACTAATTTTAGCAGTCCATTAGATAAAGGAATACTACATTTTAAAGCAGATAAAAGCCAATTTGTATCCACTATATTTGGCAGGGTAATTTCAACCGACGATTTATCCCTGGTCACCGAATTAAAAGATAAAACAGGTAAAGACTACTTGTATTTTAATTATGATAATAACGGTAAACTGTATGGTGCCGTTCAAAACGAAAAATTAATTCATGTTTTTGATGATCAAACTTATGAGTTAATGGATACCATTGAAACTAAGTTGTACCCTATATTTCCGTTTATATCTGGAAACGGAGAAATACAAAGCCTTGGTAGATACTCTAGAGTTGGGTATTGGCGTTATCATGATGGTTTTAATCTATTTAGCGCTCATCTAAATTGTGCCATTGAAACATTTTAATCAAAAAGAATTCCTCGACGCTCTGTGTCGGGGTTTCCATTGAAATTGTCATTCCCGTGTGGTCAGTGAGCGTAGCCGAACTGAAAACGGGAATCTAAATACAAAATTTCGAATTTTGACCCATTAAGGTCAAAATGAAACGGGCGAAACCTGTGCTGAGCCTGCCGAAGTATACCCCTATGGCTCTGCCTCGGGGATAGTTCGTTTCAAGAATTTTTTTTTGTTTATAATTTTCTAATAGCGTTTAGGACAACCTTTATTTAAAAAAATAAAGGTTAAACCAATCTTTCCATCAATCTTACCCTTAAAACATCAGTGCATCTTAGGCAGCAATCAAGGCATTAAGAATTCCTTGGAAAGATTTCAGGTTAGTTTTTGATGTGAGCGTGTTTAAAAACTATACAAACTTAAAACGTCTATAGGGATAATCTTAGTTTTGTCTTTGAACTGGAGATGATTTTGAGAAACTATGGTTTTCGATGTTAATTTAGTTGATGAAAACCAAATCAGTAATAAAATACTAAATTATTTCATCAAGTCCGATAACCAATGCATACCGCGCACCCCAGTCATAGGAAATGCCGTTTGATGGCTACCTTCAATAACCACATGCTTCAAAAACAAACTGGTATCATTTCTGGATTTAAGCATACGAATCAATTTTTCGACACTTGAACCTAGTTCCTTTTCTAAGCTGCCATATGAAATAAAAACATTGGCATTCAGCTTTTTGTGTTTAAACATAAGTTCTGAAAGTAACGGAATATCATTATGAAGCGACGGACTACCAAGAATATAGTTTTTAAATGTATCTGGTTGTGCTAGTAATGTGTATGTTCCAAACTCACCTCCCATAGAATAGCCAAAATAAGTACGGTTATTTTCATCGGTTTGATAATTGTTTTCTACATACTTTATAACGTCATTTCTAATAAAATTTAAATGATTATTCGCTTGTCCAAATTGATATTTAGTTTGATGTTCTTCATTACTTGATTTTTTAATGGAGTAGTCTCTGTATCTACTGACATGTTCCCCTGTGTCCTTTTTTAAATTTTCATCAATATCCTTTTGCCAGGAAATTCCAACTAAAATGGCGTCCTCCATGATATATTCAGCCGAACCCGATAATATTTCCACATGCCACATCGCATCTGTATAATAAATTACAGGGTGTTTTTTACCATTATTTTCCGAATATCCTTCTGGAAGTTTTACATAAAGGTCATAATGTCTCCCTGTCTTAGTCTCTGTTATAGGAATCACTTTAATACGTGGCAATTCTAAACACGATTTTTGGGTGGTATTGCTATTATTTTTTTGAGCAAAAACAGGGGTTAATGATATAATAAGCGTAAGGGCAAAACAGACGTTTTTCATTGTATAGACTTTCATATTATTTGTTATTTCTTGATAAAAGCTGGTAAGATTCTCTCTGCAACAGTTTGTAGGGTACTGTTATCGTTTCCATGAGAAGTAACCACAACCATCAAATCCAGTTCTTCAATTAGAATGATATACTGGCCTCCACCACCTTGAGCAGATACGCAAAAATAGCTTTTATCTCCGTATTTTAAATCTGCACTCCACCAGTAATAACCGTAGCCTTGATTTGAAACATCTTTACCTCCGCCGTAGACATCATCATCACCAGTTAAGAGTATTCTGCTAGTTGCTTTGGTAATAAAGGCTTCAGGAATCAGCTGTTCGCCCTTCCATTTACCCTTGTTCGAAGTTAAGATACCCCATTTTACCATATCTCGCGATGTCATACTCGAACTGCTTGCAGACCCTGGAAGACCGTTAACGTCTGTCTCCCAACCGTAAGTTGTTATACCCATTTTATCAAGAAGCTCTTTTTTAATAAAATTTTTGGCAGTTCCTGGCACAACAGCCTCTATAACTTGCATCACCAACCTTGGGTCGTCTTGATATAAAAAACTTTGAGACGCTGAGGTAATAGGCGCACTGTGTTCAAGAAAGGTTTGAACTTGCTTTTGTCCTTTTAATTGAGCAGGCGTTTTCCTATATGCTTTGCGTTGCTCTTTACTAATACGAATACCAGAACGCATCGTCATGGCCTTGTGTAGCGTGATTTTTTCTGCACCTTCCACAAGTTTTGTTTGGTCCAAGTCTTTCAGAAAACGAATTAAAGGTTTGTCTAAATCATCCATAGTCAGATACCCCAACTGGATAGCCCGGCCAAGTGCTAAACAGGTATAAGCTTTGGTTGCCGACGCCTGAAAATGAGGCAGATTGACACGACCTTTTCTATAATAGGATTCAAAGAGCAGCTTGCCTTTGTAAACAATAAGAAAACTATCAAAAGGATCATGTTTATTATCAGCTATTTCTTGTGATAGCTTAATAATTATGGCTTCATCTCCCCCATCAATACCCAATTTGCCCACAGGGATTTTGTCCTTGTTATCTGAAGGTGCAGCATCAATAAAGGCGTTTTTAAGATCTGGAATATCCCTGAATGAGAGTTTGGATTCCGCTGTTGTAGCCTTAGGAGCAACACTATGACCCTGCTGCGTAAAGCCACTATTTGTAAATATAAGTACTAGTAAAAGAAGTAGTAGTTCTGTTTTGTTTTTCATGATTTTACTATTTATATATGAAGTGTTAATCGATTACTGTTTAGGTCTTAACGCATCAATGATTTTAGCATCCACCCAATATTTGGTTGACTCCCAATACGTGCTTCCATCTTTCCTTACTTTTTCTTCAGACCTTGAAAAAAGCAAGTATTTTCCATCTGGTGTTAAAAATGCACCATTTTCTACCAATTCCGTATTTATCTTATCTCCCATATTTACAGCTGGTCCCCATGAACCATCTTCCTGTCTAAAACTGATATAATTATCAGACCTCCCATAGCCATCTTCTCGCTCACTACCCCATATTAAGAAGGATTCATCCGGAGCTATAAAAGGGTGCGCTGTCCATTTACCTGAGTTAATCTCCTTACCGAGTAATTTTGGTTTTTCTCGCTTACCGTCTACAATCTTTGACATGCGGATGACGTCATTATTTTTATAATCGTCAAAAACTATAGTTCCTTTATCGGAAACAGACGAAACCATTATCCCCCAATCTTCCCTGTCGAACATTGGCCCTAAGCTTTTTATTTTTGACCAACCCGAAGCCGTTCGTTCAATATAGTTATGTCTAGAGTATAATATGTTACTATTTTTAGAGCCTCCAGAACGAAATTTATATGTATTAGTTTTATAGGAATTCCCGCCTTGTTTATAAACCACAACAGCTGCCTCAAAGGGATTGTTCCCTTCGTAGGTGAAGTAAAACTCCTGCATATCTAAAGCGTCCGCATTCCCTAATTTCCAATCTTGAGAGCTACCCTTTCTTGGAACAAAAACTTCAGGACTTAGCCCTGGCGTCTTATAGCCCAAGTATAGATTTTCAACTGTTGAAGCATCATTCTTTTTTGTTTCCGATTCCTCAGTTTTACAAGCACTTAAGAATACAAAAATCACGAGTACTAAAAATTTCGCAATAAGATTTTTCATTGAATATGGATTTTCCGTTTTTGTATGAGTTTTATAATAGATGGTAACTATTGGTTAAAAGTATACTATAATCCATGTTTAAAACCATAAAAAGGATGTATGCAACAGTTAAATGACAAAACCATTTCGTCATTGATATATCGCTTTTGTAAAGAAATTATCGAAATCTGTATTTGTAGATACTATCTTTATACTCTTTTAATAAAAGCGTTTATGTTTAAAAAATCATTAAAAAATACCATACTCATTAATATTGGAGCCTTTTTATTGGTGTTTATGCTTGAAGTATTGAGCGTGTGGTCAATAAAAGACAGATTTGATGATAGCTTTTCTTTTTATAGATGGCAACTAGATTTTACCGTTTTTATTATGGGCCTCATATGGGTAAATCATTTTATTTTCATTCCTTTTTTCTTAGATAAAAAGAGATATTTTTTGTACGGAATATTACTCATTGGAACAATCTTTTTCGGATCTTATTTAAAAGGATATACAGACGGACATGGTGTTATTAAATCATTTTTCTTCTTCATTTATACAACCGGAACAGGAATGGCTGCTTTTTTTTTAAGACGAAATATGATTATTAGAAGAGAAAACGATGAAAAGGAGAAATTACAAAAAGGAATGGAACTTAATTATTTAAAAGCGCAGGTGAATCCGCACTTTTTATTTAACTCTTTAAATAGCATTTATGCACTTTCCAGACAACAGTCGCCTGAAACCCAAGACCTGGTTATGCAGCTTTCTGAATTAATGAGATATCAGTTAGAGAGTTCTAAAAAAGATACTGTTCTATTAAAAGAAGAACTTGAATTTATAGAAAACTATTTGTTACTTGAAGAAAAAAGACTTAGTAAACGTTGTGATGTTGAATTTTTAATTGAAGGAGATTTGTTGAACTTAAGGATTGCTCCAATGTTACTTATTCCTTTTGTTGAAAATGCTGTTAAACATGGCGCCCAAAGTACTAATGAACAGAGCACAATTGATGTTTCTATCTCAATAAAAAACTCCACCCTTCATTTCGTTGTGGTTAATTCAAAACCCTCCGCAGTTTCTGAGTCGAAAAGACATGGTATGGGGCTCGAAAACGTGAAAAGACGTTTAGATTTATTATATCTTAAAGCTCATAAATTAGAGATTGAAGATAAGGAAGACATATATCGCATAAATTTAACTATTGATTTATCTGTTTCACAATTAAAAAATAATCAATAATTAAAATGGGGATTATAAATGATGACATACTAGCATCTTACATTACCAATTTAGATAGGGTTATCAAGGCATCCAAAACGCATTTATAAAATAGAAATCAAATGATTTTTTAGAGCTTATATCATTTTCCTTGATAAAAAAGAAATAAAAACTCTAAACTGCATATAATTTTGGAACCTATATACGGACTCTTTTCACCATGTTTTAGGAAGTATCAGAATTCTTGAGATTATGTAGAAATCATAGATGAACGACTGGTTTAAGAAGCAGTTAAAACGAGAACGTTTAAGGTTATGCACTACTCCCCTTTTGTTTTAGCCCAAAAATTATATGAGCCAAAATTACGACTAGGTTCATAGTGAAAACCCAACAGTAATAAATTCTTGTCCTTTAAAACATTACCCTCTACCTCACGTTTTTTTAACCAGAACTCTACGTCATCGAAAGAACACATTATTTTCACTACGGGAAAACCACAAAAATTACACTTTTGTCATCTTTTCAACTTAAATGGTTATAATTTTAAAAAAATAATACTTTTTATAAATAAAATTCACACAAAACCCTCAAGTGTGTATTAATTTTTTTATTAACCCTTAATCGTTAAAAATGAAAAAAACTATAACCTTGACGACGCTGTGCTTGCTTATCACGGCCACATTTTTTGCTCAAACAAAACGCCAAATTAGTGAAATTAAAAAGGAGTATAACATTCAAAAATTAAAACAGTTAGAAACAAATTTTCAAAACAAGGCAGTTTCTGAAAAAGAGAAAGCAATAGAATTTGCTAAACGAAACAATATACAAACAAAACTAACTACCAAAGATGGTAGAATGCTAGAACTGCAAAGAATCGTTAACGGGACCCCGATTTATTACACAACGTTTAATCTTGATGCTGCTGTTTCAACCAGAGCAAATCATTTACAAAGTGGAGGTTCTCTAGGTTTAAACCTCATGGGACAAAATATGACTGCCCATGTTTGGGATGGAGGTGTTGCAAATAGCGCTCATCAAGAATATGATGGCAGTGGTGGTAATAATAGGTTTTCGATTGGAGATGGTACATCTTCCCTTAATTTCCATGCAGAACATGTTACAGGAACCATTATGGCTTCAGGTTTAGTAGCTAATGCTGAAGGAATGGCTCCTCATGCCAAGGCTATTGGATACGATTGGAATAGTGACCGAGCCGAAGCGACATCTGCAACAGCAAATGGTATGCTACTATCTAACCATTCCTATGGCTATGCATTTAGAAATAATCTAGGACAAGTACAATTACCACAATATTTTTTTGGAGGCTATATTGATGTATCTCGAGATTGGGATAATATTATGTTTAACGCTCCCAATTATTTAATGGTAGTTGCTGCTGGAAATGATGGTAATGATAACACGGCGAACAATAATCCTACAGGAGGTTCTGGCTGGGATAAACTAACAGGGCACTCGACTTCAAAAAATAATTTAGTGGTTGCAAACGCCAATGACGCCAATATTGATGCTAGCGGTAACTTGATTTCGGTTTCAATAAATACGTCAAGTAGTGAGGGCCCAACAGACGACATGCGTATAAAACCAGATATTACTGGCAACGGAACACAGGTATACTCTTCGTTTAATTTTGAAAGCTATGACTCTTTTGCCGGGACAAACCTTGCAGATGGAAACATTACCGATGATTATGCGAGCATTACAGGTACTTCTATGGCTTCTCCAAATGTTACAGGTTCATTATTATTATTACAGCAGCATAATAATAATTTACACGGATCTTTTATGAAAGCCGCAACACTCAAAGGATTAGCGCTTCATACAGCTGATGATGCAGGTGTTCCTGGACCAGATGCGGTTTACGGTTGGGGCTTGTTAAATGTAAAGGCGGCAGCCGAGATTATAACCAAAAAAAATAGTGAAAGTGAGATTCAGGAATTAACATTGACATCGGGGCAAACCTATTCAATTACAGTGGAATCTGATGGGATTACCCCATTATTAGCCTCAATGTCATGGACAGACAGAGCTGGTACAGCCGTTACTACAGTGAACTCAACCACCCCTGTACTTGTGAATGATTTAGATATTAGAGTGACTCAAGGAAGTAATACCTATTTCCCTTATAAATTAACAAGTCCTACAACAAGCTCGCAAGAAGACAATACAGTAGATCCCTACGAAAGAGTAGATATTTCGGGAGCATCAGGAACTTATACGATTACTGTAACACATAAAGGTTCTTTGGTTGGAGGAAGTCAAAACTTTTCTTTAATTATTTCAGGGTTATCAGATACTCCTGTGGTTTGTAATGCCACAGTTCCTACAGGGATTAATGCATCAAACGTTTCAGCTACTGATGCTAGTATTTCATGGACTGAGGTGCCTGGTGCAACTTATGATGTGCGTTATAGAGTTATTGGAGCTTCTACGTGGACAACCGATGCGGTAACAGGAACATCTGTAACTTTAAATGGCTTAACTGAATTAACAAATTGCGAAGTTCAAGTTCGCAGTAAATGTACGTCAACAAATTCTCAGTATAGTTCGTCTGTCAATTTCTCAACACCAAGTGGTTCAACAACATCATGTACCTCTACAGTAAGTACATTTCCTTATAGTGAGAGTTTTGAATCTGGAGATGGATGGACACAGACCACAGGAGATGATGGTAATTGGGTAAATGATGCATCTGGAACACCATCTAGTGGCACGGGACCAAGCTCTGGAGCCGACGGTTCTTTTTATATGTTCTTAGAAGCTTCAATAAATGGGAGTACGGGAGAAATAGGTGCAAATGCAACAGCTATTCTTGAAAGTCCTTGTTTTGACTTGTCTACAGTATCCAATGCAACGTTTACTTTTCAAAATCATATGTATGGAACAGCTGTTGGGTTATTAGAGCTAGAGGCCTCCACGAATGCAGGCACTTCCTGGGTTTCTCTATGGTCTTTATCTGGAAATCAAGGAAATCAATGGAATGCTGTATCTGTAGATTTAAGTTCATATTTAGGACAAACTGTAAGTTTACGCTTTGTTGGAACAACCGGTTCATCCTGGTCCAGTGATGTTGCCATTGACGATTTGGAATTAACCACTGGATCTACAACAACCACATGTGACACATTAAATCTCAATAATTACTCCATATCTTCATTCTCTAGTCAAGATAGCGATGGTACATTCTCGATAGGAAATAATGGCACTTCTATAGCATTAACAAATGATACATGGAAATTTATAGATTTTCCTTACGAAGTAACTGCCAATACTGTTATTGAATTGGAATTAAGTAGCTCCTCAGAAGGTGAAATTCATGGTATCGGATTTGAAAATGATAATACATTATCACCGTCTTACTATTTCAAATTCCACGGTACACAAAACTATGGAGTAACTAACTTTGATAATTATTCTAGTGGCACGACCACCTATGTAATTCCAGTTGGGGATTCTTATACCGGAACAATGAATAAATTGGTTTTTATTAATGATAACGATGGGGGGTCTGGTAATACTTCTGTATTCTCCAATGTTAAAGTTTATGAAACCTCTTGTGTAAATTCTACTTCACAGGTTGTATTTGGAGAAAGAACAGATGTTTTAGGACGTGAGGATGAATTTTCACTTACAATTTTCCCTAACCCTGTTAACCAGGGCTCGTTATTCGTTAAGACTAATCAAAAGGGGCAATTAACCTATCAAGTCATTAATTTGCTTGGACAGACCGTTAAAACTGGGCAGCTCAAAAATAAATTTATAACGGTGTCTGATTTAGAATCTGGAATATATACGTTAGAAATTAATAATGGTGACCAGACCATGCATAAAAGGTTTATTAAAGAGTAGTAATTTTCAATAATAATAATAATAATAATAAGGGTTCGGAATTTTCTGAGCCCTTTTTTATTTGTTTCTTTCGAAAATCACGCCATTCTAAACAAATTCCGCCCCATCGCTCTACACTATAATGAAAATTAAGGCTTACACAAACTTTTATTTTATTTTTCCGCTTAATGCCTGGTTATATTCCAATTCTAATTGATTAACAATCTTAGAAACCGGAAGTATAGCTTTTGTGGCACCTACCCCCTGACCTGCCGACCAAATGTCTTTCCAGGCTTTGGCGCGCGATTTTTCGTCATCAATCATCACTTTATTTCTCGGCTTCATCAATTCCTCTTTTGTTATTCCTGTTTTCTCGATGGAGGGAAGCAAATAATTAGCCTCTACACCCGTAAAAAATGGAGACGCTACAATATCCTCAACAGTACTATCTATCAGCATGTTACGGTATTCATCGGAAGCGAGGCTTTCACGAGCTGAAATAAAATGGGTTCCCATTGAAACAAGGTCTGCTCCTAAAAGTTCCATGGCTCGAATCGCAAAGCCATTACCAACAGAACCCCCGGCAATAATCGGTCCTGAAAAGATTCTTCTAACTTCAGGAATAAAAGCAAAAGGGCTTAATTGCCCTGTATGTCCACCAGCTCCAGAACAAACAAGAACAAGACCATCAATACCCGCTTCAATAGCCTTATGAGCATGTTTCATCGAATTAACATCGGCAAATACCAAACCACCATAGGTCTGAACTGCCTCAATTACCGCACCTGGGTGACCTAAGGCACTAATTACAATTGGAGGTTGATGCTTTACAATAAGGTCTAAATCTGATTGTGAACGTGGATTGCTCCGATGTACAATTATATTTGGAATAGCCAAACCTGAATCCAATTTGATATTAGCTAACCAATCATCTAATATTTCAGGTTTACGGGCGTTTAACGTAGGGAAACCACAGGCAATTTTATTTGATAAACAAGCCGTCACAAGCTCTGGCCCAGATACCAAAAACATTGGAGCGGCAATAATAGGTAGCCGCATACCTTTTCGAATAGCATCAAATTTTTTTCGACTTTCTTCTATAGTACTCATTGTTGTTTGTTTTAAATGTTCACCAAGCCTTTATAAATCCCAAGTTAACACCTTAGTTTTAAAATTCATATTTACTATGTTAGCTTTCGTTAAGTAGCTTAGTTCCTTTTACTTTGAGGTCATCGAAAAGCGTCTCCGCTTAATTACAAATTCATGATCTTTACTCCCAAAAGAAGGCCGTTTGGTTGGTAACAGCCAATAAAACTCCTGATCGCGACCAAACCCGTCCATTTTGATGATATGTGCCATTCCGAATACAATGACTATCCCCTTCAATCAGTACAAACCCCGATTCATTTTTGTTTAATTCCCTGGCTGTTGAAAATAAGCTGACACTGTAACTAAAAGTTGCAATTGGAAACATATTATCCGACATAAAATAAGGTCGGGGCGCCAAAGTATCACACATTGAAACAATGGCCTTTGCATCCAATGGACGATCCTCTTTATCCTTTGTCCATACTGCACTGTAAGGGGTAGTGTTTTTTTTAAAAGCCGCTCCCAATACTGGACGTTGGTCATATAATTGCATCCATCTAGGGCCTTTTGTGACATCCTGAGGCTTAACACCTTCTGGATCAATCACCTTAGGAAACGGAGGCTGAAAATTAATGTCGGATGTTTGAACTAAAGATGTTGTAATATGACAGTCATACAAAACGCTGTTTTCCTCATTTGCTTTGCAGATTTTAACCTGCCAGAAATCTGTAGTTTTACCCCTATGGATTTTTTTTGTAAAAATGGAAATGATCCCTTCCTTAATCGGGCGTACCATGGTAGCGTCTAAATGTGCTATCTCACCACGAAAGTCTGGCTCACTAATTACGGCCTCGATTGCAATTGCAGCAGACCATCCACCGAAAGCACTATTAAAATTCCAATAGTCTTTGCTAACTAAAGCTGTAGAATATTCATCTTCCGTTTTGATCAATAACGTTTCAATATCTAATTTGTATGGCATAGTTTTCGCCGCTATTGGATTTGTAAATTGGGATTTTCACCTACGTTGCAAAGCTCGTGTTAGCACAAGGTTAATTATCTCTAAATATGATAGTTAATATCAATAATAATTAACGAAGTTAACTATTATTTTTGACTATTCATAGCACGGGCCTTAAATACAACATAGATCCTGGCTACATACCCAACTTACTCATATAGAAAAATGGACATTATCACCTTAAGTATTAAAAAATCCAGAGCTTCATGAGCATCCACTACCCTGGAATCGACTTAGTCTTTCTTACTACCAATCCAACTTGACCGACTCTTACCCCGAACTAAAAGAAATAAAATTAGGGCAGTTAAGCAAAGTCCAATCATCAACTGGATACTGCTTACATAAGACCCAGAATGATCGCTCATCTTTCCAAGTACCACTATACCGGCAACCGAGGCCAGCGTATCAACGGTGAGCACTACCCCCAAAATTTTTCCATAAGATGGACCCGAATAAAGCTCTGCAATCATTATTTGAATCATAGTGAATACACCACTATAGGCAATACCGTAAGTAAACGCATACCAGTATGGAGACAATTCGATTGTTTTGATCGCTATAATATAAAGAACGAGGTTACCAGTAATTAGCAAAAGAATGGACCAGGCCATTATTGACTTTTTGTTAAAGCTGTCACTCAAAAAGCCGAACATTAATTTTCCAACAACACCAAATAGAAAAAGGGCTGAACCAACATTGGTAACTTTGCTCGAACTCAAACCCAGTTCTTTTTGAAAGAAAATATCTTGATGCTGACCAAATCCAATGATACAAAACCAAAGCGCTCCAGTGGTTAAAAAAATGAGATAGAGTTCTGGTGAGCGAAACGCTTGTGCAAGTGACGGCCCGTCTTGTATTGACTTATGGTCAGAATCCCTTTCTATTCCATCAGGAAATAGACCTTTTTCCGAGGGGTCTGTTCGAATCAAAGTCCAAGGAATTATCATAAACAGAAAAGCGAGAGCAGCCAGTAACAACGTTGTGTTTTGCCATCCAATCCTATCAATCGCATCACCTGTTACTTTGTTGAAAAAGGCCGCGCCAAGACTACCTCCTAACAGTAAAATACCTACGGCTTTGCCTCGATGCCGACGAAACCAACGTGTAAGGATATACATGCTAGATGCCATTCCCGCACCTGCCACACCGAATGAAAAGACAATGTAAATAGCCATAAAATGATTTAAGCTAGACATCTGACTCATACCAACCAAGCCGATAAGAATGAGAGTTGCGCCAGCTAGTATAATTCGTTTTGGATTCCCGCGATCAAGTGCAGCGCCAATAAATGGTGTTAAAAATGCAATGATGAAATAGAAAATCGAAATAGGTTGTGTTACCTCGGACTGCGTCCACCCGAAAGTCTCTATAAGACTGGGATAAAATCGCTTTAACGAAAGAGTGACAATACCATTTACCGTAGCATAAATCGAACAGAGGGCTGCTAGCACCCACCAGCCAAAGAATATTTTTTTGCTATGTGCCTTTTTCACAGTCGTAATTTACAATATTTTTTCCAAAGTATAGTATATCCCAGGTTAGTTGCGAATATTCACCAAGCACCTTTATGTATTGTTTTACAGGAACTTATTAACACAAACCTGGTCTAAACGAGAACGCTTTCACTAATTTCTTATATTTGTGAAACTAATGAGATATTACTGATTTATGACGAATAATGAGCTCTTTTCAGATTGGTTACAACACTTTGCTGACAATGATGGTGAGCGTTTAGCAACAGTAGATATACACACCGGGCGTCATTTGACCTATTCCGAACTGAATGACCGTGCCACACGACTGGCCAGTGGCCTGAAAAACAGGTATTCTATAGAAAAACACAATCGTGTTGCTATAATAGCAAACAATAGTAGTGACTGTATAGAACTCATGTTCGCATGTTGGAAATTAGGAGCAGTATTTATGCCTATGAATTGGCGTTTAAGTGCCTTCGAAATAGCAGAGATTTTCAAAGAAGCAGCACCTGGAGTAGTGCTTTATGATACGGAATTTTCAGAATTATTGGAGCACACCAAATTACCAAGCATCGAACGTCAAGAGAATCCGGCAACCAGTCCGTATGAGCAACTTATAGCCGAAAGCCCTGCATCGATTACCATGCCCGCGGTTAGTTTAGATGATATAAATTCATTAATGTATACCTCTGGCACGACTGGTGAACCTAAAGGGGTTATTGGTACGTATCGCATGACCCAAACCAATGTCCTACAGCAGGCATCAATAATAAACAGTGATTCGGTCTGTCTTACTTACGCCCCACTTTTTCATACGGCAGGACTTAATGGATTCACAACGCCTTTGTTTCATTTTGGAGGGACGCTATACATCATGCGCGGATGGGATGCTAATATTGCTATGACATACCTCAGTAGTGAAAAGATTGGTGTGACGCACACCCTTGGTGTTCCTTATCATTTAACTGTACTAAGTCAGCACCCGGACTTCGAGTCCACTAATTTTCCAGCCTTACAAGTAATTGGTGTAGGAGGTGCACCTGCTAATCTGAAACTTATTGAACGCTGGTATGAAAAAGGAGTAGCGTTGTCGCAATCATATGGTATGACCGAAATATTCGGCCTGATCTTTCAACCACCAGAAGCGGCACGAAAAAATCCAAAGGCTGCCGGTAAGGCATTAATGTATACAGATGTTCAAATAGGTGATGACCACGGCAACCCTGTCGCAATTGGCCAAACTGGAGAAATTCAAGTTAAAAGTTCGGGACTTACACCTGGCTATTGGAACAAGCCTAAACTTACAGCGGCATCATTTGTTAACGGATGGTTTAGAACTGGTGATGCTGGTTATGTCGATTCCGATGGTACGTTTTATATCGTTGACCGAATAAAAGACATGTATATTTCAGGAGGTGAGAATGTTTACCCCATTGAAATAGAAAACGTAATCTCAAAGATTCCAGAAGTTGCCATGGTAGCCGTTATCGGTGTTTCAGATGAGCAATGGCAAGAGGTGGGAAAAGCTTGTGTTTTACTACGACAAGGTACAGAGTTAACTGAAGAGGCCGTGCTTGATGCTTGCCGCCAAAAACTAGCAAAGTATAAAGTCCCCAAGTCCGTTGAATTTTTATCGTCATTTCCAATCAGTGGGCAAGGCAAAATACTCAAACGAGAACTGCGGCGGAAATACGAAGAATAGACACAGACAGGATTGCAAGCATTGGACAGACAATTTATATTATCCCCTTCATGCCTTAGAGTATTTCATTACTTTTTACAAGAGCGTTCAATAGATAGGTTTGCCACTGTAAAAAATAGGACCCTTCATTTTTGTATAAATACCTCAAAACCTTCCATAGTTTCTGTATCGAAAAGAAAAGGAACGGGGCTTGAAAATGTAAAAAGACGTTTAAATCGGTTGTATCATAACGCCCACTCATTGGACATTGATGATATAGAAAACATATATTGCGTAAATTTAACTATGGATTTATCTGTTTCACAATTAAAAAATAGTCAATGATTAAAATAGGTATTATAGATGATGAAATACTAGCTCGTAAAGTGTTGGAAGATTATTGTTCTAAAATCGACAATTTTGAGTTGGTATTAAGCACGGGTAATCCGCTTGAATTTATCAATTTTACTCAGCAAAATGACGTTGATCTTATTTTTTTGGATATAGAAATGCCAGAACTTAATGGTATGGAAGTTTTACGCTCTATGGTGAATCCTCCTAAAGTTATTTTAACAACGGCTTATTCTGAATATGCATTAGAAAGTTATGATTATGGCGTGGTAGATTACTTATTGAAACCTGTTAAAATTGAACGTTTTTTAAAAGCCATAAACAAAGTCTCAGCTTCAAAAATAGTAGAGGCCAAAAAGCATATTAAAAATGAAGAACTTCAAATAAAACATGATGGTATGTCTGTTAATATTCCATTTAAATCAATACAGTATATTCAGAGTTTTGGAAATTATTTGAAAATCTTTACAGATTCAAGAATGTATCTTATTTCTGAAACGCTTATTAATATTACAACATTATTATCAGAGAATTTTCAACGCACACATAAATCATACATTATCAATTTAGAGAGGGTTACAAAAGCCACCAGAACATATTTACTTATTGAACATAAAAAAGTCCCTCTAAGTATTACGTATAAGGTAATTGTTTCTGAAAAATTGGAGGTTTTGGCAAAATTATAGAGGTCGTGTTCAGTGTCCCAAATACTCGTTTAATGGATATTTTTGCAATTAAAATTTTGCTTTACATTTTAGCTTTTGTCGGTATCCAAATTTTTATTCAATACACTTTAACTTGTCTATAAAGAACTCTTTATAATCAATATCTGTGATATTAAGTGTCCCCTCGGTTCCTTTTAGAAGTATGGATTTAATTGGAGACTTTTTTAACAAATTTATTTTGGATTGAGAAAGGTTGCCTTTAAACAAATATGTTCCGCATTCCATATTCCAATTATGATAAAATGTAACCGTCTGATTATTTTCAAGCTTCACGCGTACCGATGATCTATTATTAGTAAAATAACTAACACAGCCCAAATCTACCGACGAATTAATAAATATATTAGCCTGTTTTCCATATTTATATAGCTCAATCGTTAGATTATCACTAATATCATAGGGATCTGTTCTAATATTTACTTTTTTGTAGAATTCATCATAAGTGTTAATGGTATAATGACAGGTGTTTCGGAAGGTCATCCTCTTTGAATCGGCCTCATTATCCTTCTCAGTCGCAGCAGTCCCCTGTTCCGGGGTAATATCTGCCAGTACCTTAACAATAGCTTGTTTTTCCCTTAATTCTTCTTGCTCTCTTTTAGCTTGATCTAATCGTTCTCTCTGCTTCCTCGCTTCTGTTTCAGCATTTATAATGGAATCATGAATACGTTGTTTTTCTTTTTGTAACATGTCTTGTCTCCTAGCCTGCTCCAATAATTCCCTTTGTCTCATGGCCTCCGTCTCTACCTTTACAATGGAATCATGAATATGCTGTTTTTCCCTTTCAATAACCTCTTGTATTTTGGCCTGTTTTAATAACTTTAACTCGCGTTTAGCCTCTGCTTCAGCCTTTATCATAGAGTCACTTACCCGCTGTTTCTCTTTTTGCTTTGCTTCCAGCCTGGCTGTTTCTAATAATTCTCGCTGAAGTTTGGCTTCTGCTTTGGCTCCCGTAATAGAATCGCGGATACGTTGCTTTTCTTTTCGTGCTGCTTCCAACCTACTCTGTTCTAATAACTCTTGCCGAAGTTTAGCCTCTGCTTCTGTTTTTATAATAGAATCACGGATACGCAGTTTCTCAATACGCTCTGCTTCTAATCTTGTCTTTTCTCGCAATTCCAACTGACGTATAACCTCGGCTTCAGCCTTTACTATAGAGTCACGAATGCGTAGTTTTTCTTTTCGCGCAGCTTTCTTTAACAGTTCTTGCTGATGCTTGGCTTCGGCTTCAGCCACTACTATGGAATCCTTAACACGTTGTTTTTCCTCGCGTTCGGCCTCTAGTTTTGCTTTCTCCAACAACTCCTGTTGGCGTTGGGCCTCTATTTCAGCTTTGCTAATAGAATCCTTAACACGCTGTTTTTCTTTTAACTCGGCTGCTAGTCTGGCACGTTCTATAATTTCTTGCTGACGTTGGGCTTCCGCTTCTGCCTTTACAATGGAATCTTGAATACGTAATTGTTCCTTACGTTCAGCTTCCAATCTTGCCTTTTCTAACAACTCCTGTTGGCGTTTGGCCTCAATTTCAACCTTGGTAATAGAATCCTTAACACGTTGTTTTTCTTTTAATTCGGCTGCTAGTCTGGCACGTTCTATAATTTCTTGCTGACGCAGGGCTTCGGCTTCCGCTTTTACAATGGAATCTTGAATACGCGCCCGTTCCTTACGTTCGGCTTCCAATCTTGCCTTTTCTAACAACTCTTGCTGACGTTTGGTCTCTATTTCAACTTTGGCAATAGAATCCTTAACACGTTGTTTTTCTTTTAATTCGGCTGCTAGTCTGGCACGTTCTAAAATTTCTTGCTGACGCTGGGCTTCGGCTTCCGCTTTTACAATAGAATCTTGAATACGCGCCCGTTCCTTACGTTCGGCTTCCAATCTTGCCTTTTCTAACAACTCTTGCTGACGTTTGGTCTCTATTTCAACTTTGGTAATAGAATCCTTAACACGTTGTTTTTCTTTCAATTCAGCTGCTAGTCTGGCACGTTCTATGATTTCTTGCTGACGTTGGGCTTCGGCTTCCGCTTTTACAATCGAATCTTGAATACGCGCCCGTTCCTTACGTTCGGCTTCCAATCTTGCCTTTTCCAACAACTCCTGTTGGCGTTTGGCCTCTATTTCAGCTTTGGTAATAGAATCCTTAACACGCTGTTTTTCTTTTAACTCGGCCGCTAGTCTGGCACGTTCTATGATTTCTTGCTGACGTTGGGCTTCGGCTTCCGCCTTTACAATCGAATCTTGAATACGCGCCCGTTCCTTGCGTTCGGCCTCCAATCTTGCCTTTTCCAACAACTCCTGTTGGCGTTTGGCCTCTATTTCAGCTTTGGTAATAGAATCCTTAACACGCTGTTTTTCTTTTAACTCGGCCGCTAGTCTGGCACGTTCTATGATTTCTTGCTGACGTTGGGCTTCGGCTTCCGCCTTTACAATCGAATCTTGAATACGCGCCCGTTCCTTGCGTTCGGCCTCCAATCTTGCCTTTTCCAACAACTCCTGTTGGCGTTTGGCGGCTTCCTCCACCTCTTGAATCGAATCTCGTACACGTTGTTTTTCTCTTTCCTCAGCCTCCCTTCTAGCCCGTTCTAATTGCTCCTTTTTACGTTTGGCGGCTTCTTTAACCTTAAGAATAGAATCTCGAACTCGTTTTTCTTCCGCCTCTCTCTTTGCAGCTATATCTGCTATCCGTTTCTTCCTTTTCTGTTCTTCTTCTATAGACCTATTTAATTCTTTCTTCTGATGGTTATAATACAAATCCATCATATTATCGTTAATCTCTAAAAAATCAGAATTAACATACCCCAACCATTCTTTATATTTTACCTTGTAGATATCTCTTCCTACATAACCAGTGATCACGCAAGTTTCACCGGCCTTAAACTCGGCTAAAGATTTAGAAAAGTTATTAGGACTCTTGTACATGCTACCATCCTCAAAGAATGCCGTTGGTATGGCTATATCTTGAGAAAAGACATTATTTAATAATGTAAAGAAAAAAATTAGAGAGAAAAATTTCATATTGTCCTAAATGTAACGCGTAAATATAATAACCTATTAAATCAATAACTAAAGAATTAAATCTAATTTAGGTTTTATGTGACCATTATATCGGTGAATAACCAAAATGATAGAAAAACGTATATTTAATGCTCTGGCTAAGGTTAACAAACATTGATATGTCTTGGGTAAAAGAATCAATGATGATGCTATAAACACTTTTGATGCTTTGTCATTGTGAATTTGGAAAAACGCCACTATATTTATGGAAAATTCACATATAGATGAAATATTTTTCTCCTTTAATTTTAGTATTTATATTAGGGTGTAACACTCAAACAAAAGCCCCTACTCAGGTTAAGCCTTTATATAACTACGATGTGGAACAAAAAATATCTGATCTGGGAATTGAACTTAAAGTTCGTGAATACCCTCCGGGAGTTAAAATCGCAAAAGCAAAGCGGTCTGGTAACCTCCTCTTTCTTTCGGGAAGCGGCTCAATACATCCGAATGGAGAACGCATTACGGGAAAAGTTGGAACCGACTTAACAGTTGAAGAAGGGTATGATGCTGCAAGATTAGTAGCCATTAATCATTTGGCCGACATACAAAAAGAAATTGGAGACCTTAATAAGGTTGTAAACATAGTGAAGGTGTTAGGAATGGTTAATACCGACTCATCCTTTACGCAACATCCTGCTGTGATTAACGGATACACAGAGCTTATGGTAGATGTTTTTGGAGAGCGAGGCAAACACGCACGTTCTGCTGTTGGTATGGGCTCTTTACCATTTAACCTGGCCTGCGAAATTGAAACCATTGTAGAAGTAAGAGACTAAATATAAGCCATTTAAAACAGTTTAAACCAATTCAACACATAAAACAAAATATATGATACCTATTAGTGATTTATTATTATTTGCTTTAGCATCCTTGATTATGGTGATCTCACCCGGTCCAAATATGATTTATCTAATTTCAAGATCCATGTCTCAAGGAAAAAAAGCCGGAATTATATCGCTGTTTGGTGTTATGTGCGGATTCCTTTTTCATATCCTTATGGTGTCCTTTGGTTTAACCGCCATCTTTTTTGCCGTACCCTATGCCTTTATAGTTGTTAAATTTCTAGGTGTAGGCTACCTGCTATATTTAGCTTATACCTCTGTAACATCTAAAAAGAATGTTTTTAATGCAAATAAGAACCTAAAATCGGATAAACCCTTTAAACTTTTCAATATTGGGCTATTAACAAATGTTCTAAATCCTAAAATGGCGGTCTTCTACCTGTCTTTCTTCCCCCAATTTATAAAACCTGAGTATGGTTCTATTTTTAGTCAAAGTCTTCAATTAGGAATGGTTCAAATACTCATCAGTTTTTCGGTTAATTTCTTAATTGTTATCTCTGCCGCTAAACTGGCTGGCTGGTTCTCAAAAAAACCGGTTTGGTTAAGTGTACAAAAATGGTTTATGGCTTCTGTATTAACAGGACTTGCTGTTAAAATGGCCTTTGCAAAGGCTAAGTAAGGTCGATCATTTCTGAACTACCATTTGGGTAAAGAATTTAAAACGTGTACCGTTGAGAACAAACGGAAAAGACTTTATATCGGTGGATATTTTCAAAGAAGTAAAGTACGCAACTTTAGATTTTGAAGATTGTATTTCAGAAAAACAGCGATAATATACTAACACAAGCAAACCCCGTAACGGCCAAAATGGTGGTCATGGCAGTCCAGCTTTGGAAGGTCTGTTTTTCAGACAATCCCAGATATTTACCAACTAGCCAAAATCCGCTGTCATTCACATGGGACATGATACTCGCTCCTGAGGCTACTGCAATTACCAACAACGCCTTCATGGGATCTGATATTGACTCCATCATAAGTGGCGCTGTAAGTCCAGCTGCCGTGATCATCGCTACGGTTGCAGACCCTTGCAGAACGCGAATAATAGCTGCCGAAAAGAATGCTAAAAACAAAATACTTACCCCCTCTTTGGCAAAATAACCCGCTAACATTTCACCAGCTCCAGTATTTACCAACATTTGTTTAAAAACACCACCTGCCCCAGTTATTAATATAATTATACCTGCTGGTGCCATTGATTTCGTACTCATATCAAGTAACTGGACTTTGGTAAAAGCTCTACGGATTCCTAAAGCGTACCAGGCTACTAAATTTGCAATGATAAGAGCAGAAAACGGATGACCAATCATCCCTATCCAAGCCAAAACGTCTACAGGTATTATTTGCGCTCCAATTAATGGACTATTCAATATGGTGTTTATAACAATGAGTAAAATTGGAATTGCAATAATGCTTAATACCATACCTGCCGACGGTAGTTCTTTGTGTTCCTTAGTCTTCAGGATTACCTCGAGTTTAGATGCATCCACCCGATTTGATATAAACCTTCCAAACACAGGCCCACATAATACAGCCGTTGGAATTCCCACCAGTAAGCCAAAGAAAATAACCCAACCTAAGTCTGCCTTTAAAATATCGGCAACAGCTACCGGGCCCGGAGTTGGGGGAATAAAAGTATGAGTTATGGCTAACCCGGCCAATAAGGGCATACCATATAGCAATATTGGTTTTCCTGTTTTCTTTTGAAGCGCATAGACCATGGGCACCAAAATAATAAAGGCTACTTCGAAGAATACAGGTATAGCTACAATAAAACCAGTGAGCATAAGTGCCCAGGGCGAGCGTTCCACACCAAATTTTTTCAATAGTGAGGTTGCCAAAGATTCTGCCCCTCCCGAATGTTCTAGAATAGCTCCAAAAATGCCTCCTAAGCCTACTACTAATGCCACAAAGCCAAGTGTACTCCCCATACCCTCTTGCATGGTTTTCACAATGGCCAGAGGTTCCATTCCTGCTACAATACCAACCACAATACTCGCAATTAGTAACGCTATAAAAGCCTGTATCTTAAATACGAGAATAAGTACCAATAAAGTGATCACTCCTAAAATCACCGAACTTAAAAGATCAAAATCTATCATAATTGGTTCCATTTGGTATGAAAGAATCCATGTTCGGGGTCTCCTATTTTTTGATAGGCATGGGCTCCAAAGTAATCGCGTTGCGCCTGAATTAGATTTGCTGGAAGACGCTCCGTTGTCATAGCGACCCAATAGTTATAGGCAGACCAAAATGTATCTAAAGGAATTCTATGAGCTAAGCTATATGTAATCATTTCCACGACATCTTCCTCTGAAGAAACAAGCATATTCCTCAAAGTTGAAGCATCTAGATAACTATTATAATTCTTAAAAGTCGCAACAGAAGCTTCCATAAATTCCGATCGAATAATACATCCGTTTGTCCAGATTCTGGCTATTTCAGACAAGTCTAATTTCCAGTTAAATGTTTGAGAAGCCTTTTGCAGCAATTCAAAACCTTGATGATGATTTATAATTCTCGCAAATCGATAGGCCTTTTTTAACTGTTCAAAATCTGGTGTTTTGGATACTTTAGACGATCCTGTTATAAAACCTGATAATGTTTTTCTTTTTGCTTTAAAGGAAGACAAATATCTGGCAAAAACAGCAGAGGACATCATCGTATTTACTGTTCCCAAATCGCATGCAGATTTTGTAGACCATGCCCCGGTACCTTTATTACCAGCTTGGTCTAAAATAGTATCTAGAACGTAAGTGCCATCTTCCTCCTTTTTAAAAATATCTATGGTTATTTCTAGCAAATAACTTGATAAATTCGTTTTATTCCAGTCCGATAATATGGTTTCTATACCGTTATGGCTTATGGTAGGTGATAATAGAGCATAAACCTCTGCCAATAATTGCATTTCCACGTATTCAATGCCATTATGAACCATTTTAACAAAATGCCCGGCTCCCTCTGACCCAACGTAACCACAACACGCCTTTCCTTGTATATCTCTCGCAGAAATAGCCTCTAAAACCGGAGCTATAATAAGGTAACCTTCCCTGGAACCTCCCAACATAATTGAAGGCCCTGTTCTGGCACCTTCCTCGCCTCCGGAGATCCCACATCCAACAAAATGTATCCCTTTACGACTTAAATATGCTGTTCTTCTTTTGGTATCCAGATAATGAGAATTTCCGCCATCGATAAGAACGTCTCCTTGAGATAATAAGGGTATTAATTGTGTAATAACCTCATCAATGGCGTTACCAGCTTTTATCATGACCAATATCTTTCTGGGGCGTTCTAAAGATTTCACAAAGGCTTTTAAGTTAGTAAAACCTTCAATTTGCATCTGGTCATTTGCTTTTTCCAGAAAAGCATCAACATGATGTTCTTCTCCAGGAATGGTTCTATTGTAAACCGATAAGCTAAAACCTTTTTCGGCAATATTTAAGCTTAGGCTGCTTCCCATAACTCCAAGTCCGATAACTCCAAAAAATGACTGTTCCATGTGTTACAATTTTGAGATGATATGATTTATAATGTCATTCGGTGGTTTTGTAACATCTGCCTGTATTCCATACTTTGGTATTTCTAAATCTTTGAACTGTGATTCTAATAAGTCTACACTCATAAAATGTCCTTTTCTTGCTTTTATCCGTGCTTCAATCAATTCTACATGACCAGAAAGATACACCCAAATCACATCCTTACACTTTGAAGTAAGCCATGTTCTATACGTTTCTTTTAAGGCAGAGCACGCTAAAATGGCACCTCTCATTTTCGACCATTCTTCTAATTTATGGGCCAACAGGTTTAACCATGGGAATCTATCTGCATCATTTAATGGGATCTTCTGTGCCATTTTTTTTATGTTAGATTCTGGATGAAAATCATCTCCATCAAAAAACGGAATATTCGTCTCTTTAGATAATTGCTTTCCAATTGTTGTTTTTCCACATCCGCTAACGCCCATAATTATTATGATCATTGAGTTATTCTTTTAAATAAAAAGTTTCTTTCAGGCCTGATGCCGCATGGGGCCCAATCCAAATATTGAAATCGCCTGTTTCGGCAGCACGCGTGCCTTCATGATTGGTAAATTTTAAATCGTCTGATGATATCCTGAATGTCATTTGTTTAGTCTCACCAGGTTTTACCGTAACATGTTGAAACCGCTTTAACTCTTTTACTGGTCTAGTAATGCTTCCAACAACATCTTGTGTATACAATTGAACGATCTCCTTTCCTGGCCGGTCTCCCAAATTTGCAATTGATACTTTAACTTCTAAGGTATCATTAAAACCAATGGTATCTTTCGATATTTTTAAATCATCATATTTAAACTGCGTATATCCAAGTCCATAACCAAAGGGGAAATGTGGTGTGTATCCAATATCCAAATAATGAGAATCGTTTCCTAAAGAGCTTTGCCAGGCTCCAATTGGAATGTCATACATGGCCACGTAATCCTGTTTATTAGCTGGACGACCTGTATTCTTATGGTTGTAAAAATAAGGCAACTGTCCAGAGGATTTTGGCCATGTTACCGGTAGTCTACCTTCCGGTTCTCTTTCACCATAAAGGACTTGTTGCAATGCCGGTCCTCCCATGGTTCCGGGGTGCCAGAACATTAAAACAGCGTCAACATCATCAATAATATTTGTAATGGTAATGGGGCGTCCTGCCATAATGACCAGGATTATTGGTTTTCCGGTTTTACTCAATGTCTTTATTAAATCTTCTTGTGCTCCCGGAAGATTTATTACAGCCCGACTATGCGCTTCTCCCGACAAAATGGCTTCCTCCCCAGCAACAAAAACAATCACATCTGATTGTTTTGCCACCCGAATTGCTTTTTCAAATCCTTCTGTAGATCGATCTCTACTATGGGTTAATACGGGTTCGAATACAACATTCAAATTAGCCGTTTCGAATGCCTTAAAAGGCGTTATTGAATGCTCCTCTTCCCCATCGAAAGTCCAGGTTCCCATTTGATCCAATGGTGCATTGGCCAATGGTCCCATTAATGCCACCTTCATATCACTAGACAAGGGTAACACTCCATTGTTTTTAAGCAATACTGAACTTTTAATAGCGGCTTCCTCGGCTGCTTTTAAATGACTTTTGGCATAAAAACTGGCTTCATTATTTTTATCACGGTAAGGCGTCTTAAATAACCCCATTCTAAGCTTAATTCTTAAAATATTTTTTACAAAACCATCCAATTGTGAACGTGTTATAACACCTTCTTCTATCAGTTCTTTTAAATGATTCTCATAAGCTTTGCTGGTCATTTCCATATCTAATCCCGCTTTAGCCGATAGTTCGGCTGCATGTTTTTCGTCCGCCGCATAGCCATGTGCAATCATTTCAATAACCGAATCCCAGTCACTAACTACAAAACCATCAAATTCCAACTCATCTCTCAATACCTCTTTTAGTAAATATGCATTGCCAGAAGCTGGAATACCATTTATTTCATTGAATGATGTCATAACCGTTGCTACTCCAGCATCTAGAGCGGCTTTAAATGGCGGTAAATAGACATTACGAAGTAAAGGTTCTGGTATTAATGTGGTATTATAATCTCTTCCTCCCATAGCTGCTCCATAACCAATATAGTGCTTGGCACATGCAGCTATACTTGTTGATCCATTTAAAGAATCTCCCTGAAACCCTTTTATATATGCTTTTCCTAAAACGGATGCCAGATACGGATCTTCTCCCGGGGATTCGGCTATTCTACCCCATCTGCTATCTCGGGCAATATCCAACATGGGTGCAAAGGTCCAGTTAATCCCAACAGAACGCGCTTCTATAGCTGCCACTCTTGAAGAAGATCTTACCACATTCTCATCCCAGGATGCTGCCATTCCCAAAGGAATTGGAAACACAGTTTTAAACCCATGAACAATGTCTCTTCCAAAGATAATTGGAATGTTATTCGGACTTTCTTCTACAGCGATTCTTTGTAGTTCGTCCACAAACTCAACATTCATAACGTTTAGTAATGCTCCTACTTTCCCCTGCCTCACATCCTCTTTTAATGCTTCCGATAATACTTTCGATCGACTGGAGGTTCCTCGTAAATTGGTTTGACCTATTTTTTCATTCAGAGTCATTTTAGACAGCAAACTATCTATGAATTGTTCTTCGGCATGATCACTAACTTTTAATGTCGCGTCCTTATTAGAACAACTCATTACAATACATCCTATAAATATTAAATAATACTTCATGCAAACAAGACTTTAAATCTTAATTATCAGTTCAATGTTAAGTTACAGCAGGTTTTATGTTCTAAACTTAATAGAGCTTCCGGTTATTTTATCTCAAATTTTATGGTCTGCGAAATACGATTAGATGCATTGCCTATATGCATGACATACTTCCCTTTTTCCAAATTCCAATCGGCTATATCCGCATCATAGAACGCCAGACTATTAACATCTACTACTATGTTAACAGATGCGGTCATCCCATTTTCAACGACCACTTTCTTAAAGCCTTTTAATTCTTTTAGAGCTCTTTTAACTTTAGATTTTTGCTTCCCGATATACACCTGAATAACTTCTGCACCAGAAACCTCACCTGTATTTGAAACCTCACCTGAAACCGTTATTTGCTCGCCATTGGAATACGATTTTTTATCAATTTTGAAGTTAGACAGGTCAAACGAGGTATAAGACAATCCTTCACCAAAAGCAAACAAAGGGGGAATCTTTTTGGTATCATGCCAACGGTACCCTACTAAAATATCTTCTTTGTAATACTGATTAACACCATCTCCTGGGTAGGACAGTTCTCCAAAATAATGAGCGGCATTATCCTTTAATTTTGCAGGAAAAGAGAATGGCAGCTTTCCCGATGGGTTTACATCTCCACTAATAACATCGGCCAGAGCTGCACCTCCCATAGTACCCAAATACCAGCCTTGTATAAGTCCATTTACTTGATCTATCCAGGGCATATCTACTGCATTTCCTGTTAATAATATCATTCCTATATTATTGTTAACAGCTGCTATGTCCTGTAATAATGCGCCTTGTCCAAAAGGCAATTCAAACGCCCTTCTATCATCCCCTTCACAATCTTGTAAATGACTTTTGTTAAGCCCACCAAAGAATAGTACTAAGTTGGCTTCCTTAGCCACATTAATGGCTTCTTTTTTTAATGAATCGGCATCCCATTCTGAAGGCAGTACTTTATCATAGGCCGAAGGCCCTGAGGCATACCCCATGGCATGTATAATTTTGGCATTCTTAAAACGTTTTTTTAATCCTTCTAAGGGAGAGATTTCAAATTTTGGTTTCAATTCAGATGATCCACCGCCTTTAGTCAAAGAACGTGTTGCATTTTCACCTATAACGGCAATTGTAATATCTGCTGTATCTGCTATCGGAAAGCACTGGTTTTCATTTTTCAACAGTACAATCCCTTCTGTAGCAACCTTACGAGCCACATCATGGTGCTCTTTGTTATTCATTCTACCAAAAGATCTATTGGGATTCATTGAGGTTCTGTACATGAGCCTAAGAATTCTTCGTACTTTATCGTTTACCACAGCTTCTTCAACATTACCACTTTTTAGCAACTTTAAAAATGGAGACGCTAAGAAATAATAATCATAATGATTAGCTGTTGTAACCCCTAATCCGTCTGTTCCCGTTCCCATTTCTATATCTAGTCCATACATAGCTGCCTCATAGGTATCATGTGCCGCCCCCCAGTCTGTAATGACAGCCCCATCAAACCCCCAATCGGTCTTCAATATTTTATTGATAAGCAATTCATTATGGGAACAATATTGATCTCTAAACTTATTATAAGCACTCATTATAGACCATACTTTGGCCTCTTGTACAGACGCCTTAAATGCCGGTAAATATATTTCATGCAAAGCACGATCGCTTACTTCAACGTTTATATGATCTCTCCATTTCTCTTGATTATTAAGTACATAATGCTTTACACATGCTGCCACACCATTCTTTTGAACACCTTGTATGTAGGGTACAACCAGTTTAGAAGCCAAATATGGATCTTCTCCCATATACTCGAAGTTTCTACCATTCAATGGGGTTCTATAGATATTAACTCCAGGACCAAGTAAAACATCTTTTTTTCTATATCGCGCTTCTTCACCAACACTAACCCCATATGCCTTGGCTAAATTAGGATTGAAAGTAGATGCTAAACAGGTTAGTGCTGGAAACGCCGTAATAGAATCATTTGTCCAATTGGCATAGCCCCAATCGTCCCAATTTATCTCGGCTCTTACACCATGAGGCCCATCCGACATCCATAATTCAGGAATTCCCAAGCGAGGCACACCAGGCGTGCTAAACTTGGATTGCGCATGGCACATCGCTACCTTTTCTTTAAGGGTTAATTGTGATAGGATACTATCAATTTTTTTTTCGATTTTCTCTTCGTTTTGTCCTGTTGCAATCATAGAAGTAAAAATTATAAAGACAATCGTTCTATAATACTGGTTAATCATTATTTTAATTGATTTTTTTATTGTTTTTTAAATAATATGTACTACCATCTTCGTTTACCTGAAGTAATAAATGTGAGTTTTTATATAACAACGCATGATTTAATTCTTTTTCTATTTATACTGTTAAACTTCATTTTACGCAACATTTTATACAATTTATGCTGTTTAATTTACTTTTACATTTTAACGGTATGTCAGACGTTGAGTTACCCCCTTTATAATTAAGGGGTAATCAACGTGAAAAACTAAACTAACTTTTACTGTAAAAGTTCTTTATTATAAGACCCTTTGAAAATAAAAACGGGTAGCAATAAAACAGCAATTATGCTTTAAAAAATGAAATGTTTCATCTCCCTACGAAGTAAAATTTATTAGAATTGCTACTTAAGTTGCTGTTTACCTTAAAAAACACTTAGCAACAACGCATTGAACATAACGTTAATGCCATCACAAATCTGTGTAAATCCCAATAAAATGTGTTCTTACCTGAACTGCTTTGAGCGTATCTTTTGAAGTCGCTATTTTCATGCCTTTTGAAGGTATTAATGGCATATGACATTGAATACAATTGTTTCCTGAATCTTTTTTTATGATTTTGGACGCAGAACAAGGAACGTGCTTCTCATTTTCTGTAGTATGACAACTTTGACATATATTGTTGAAAGTTATATGGTCGTTTCTCTGATTTTGATGTGGATTGTGACATGTGGTACAATTCATAGTAACACTCTTTTTAAAGCATTTACTTGCAGAAAGTAACCCGTATTGATTACCATGGACGTCAAGATCTTTTAAATCATTTTCTGAATAGTCTGCTCTGGAGTATTGATTTAACGAATCTCCAACCATAAATGAGAATATCGATTTACTTACCTTCGTTCTTAGTCCGGAATGACATAATGCGCAAGCATCTAACTGTTGTTGTCTGCTTAAATTACTGTGTTTAACAATTTGTCTACCTATGGTATCCAGGGGATGTTTCTTATGAAAATTAACGTGATCCCATGCTGGCCCGTGACAACGTTCGCAATCTATGCCGTACACCATTTGCGACCTATCATAACTATTGCGTTTATACAATGTCTTTGTACTTTTTGCATAGGTCATATGACACTCCAAACAACGTTCGAAAATTGGTCTTTCGGGTGCTAGGTGACTGGATGCATACCCGGGACTGTTAATCCAACTATTAGTAGGTGTGAAATATGAAACCTGTAATTGATACAATGAACTGTCCTTCCATTTTAAATAGGATTGCCCTTTGGTTCCTGATCCAATAACGACATCGAAACGCGCTGTCTTTATGGGCGTATTGTTGGAATTCATATGGACATCCTGGTATAACCCACCATTCTTAACGTTCATCTTAAATACTATACTATCGCTTAGATGGAATTCATTTTTATGCTTTTTAAAACTTCCTTTAACGGTTTCTAAATTTGCTATAGAAGAGGATTTAAAATGAGCAGTTTCCATATGGGTTTTGTAAAGATCTTCATGACACTCGGCACAAGCTTCAGAACCAGAAAACTTTTTTCCGTTATCATGTGTTGCTAAAGGATCTATTGGAACATAAACACCTTCAGATGATGCTCTAAAAACATATATATTAACTAAAAACCAGGCCATTACCAAAACAAACATGGCTCCAATGTATCTTATTATTCGTAGGTTTTGTTCTTTATTTTTCATAGAACCTGTTAATTTATCTTTATAAATTGGGGATAATCATTATTCTTAACAGCAATAATAAAAGCGTCGTTGTTTATTCTAATTGGGGCTAAATCTTTGACATCGCCTCGTATGGATAAACCACATGTTTCATTTGACATGGGTAAAAACCCACCATGACCATCTCCTTTTAAATAACTTCCTATGCTGGAATCGTTTCTTGGGGTTTCAATTTCTGAAGTATATAGGTTTCCTGCTAATAGGATATCCTTAATACCATCACCATCAATATCACGGGAAATGATCTTATTTACTGATGACAGTTGGGCTTCATTTGGAAGTTTTATGCTTCTAAATTTACCATTGCCTAAATTCTCAATATAGCTGCTGGCGAAAGTATAGGCCTTATAATGGATCTCTGCATTTTCTAAGGCTTCATTTCCGTATACTTCCGAAACATCTGCGATAGCGAACGAATTATAGTTCTCAAATTTTTTACTTAATGAAGGGATTTGCTGTGATGAACAGGATTTACCACGTACCGGAAATAATGTTCCGAAATTATAATAGCTTAAAACAATGTCCTTTCTTTTGTTATGGTCAAAATCATCGGCATATACTTCAAAAGGTTCCTTTGCCGTTGCCTGATATTTATAGTTCAAACCAAGGTTTCCAACAACATAGTCCATGTCACCATCATTGTCAAAATCATCGACTGTAATACCAGACCACCAACCGTTTGTCTTTTCCAGCCCCATCTTATCTGTAACATTTTTGAATCCGGTTCCAGTATTGCTATAGAACATAATAGGTGTCCACTCCCCTACTATAACCAAGTCTTGAGTGCCATTAGTATCAAAATCGTCCCAGACAGCATCGGTTATCATGCCTAAAGCTTCAAAATCTGGAGCCAGTTCTAAAGTGACATCCTTAAAAATACCCCGATCATTATTAAGTATATAGCTTTTAGCTGGCCAGGGGTATTGTCCGGCAACCAACCGACCACCGACAAATAAATCCAAATCACCATCACCGTCATAATCTCCTGCTTTTACTCTGGAACCGCTACTTGTTATCTCTGGCAAATTTTCATCTCCTTTTACAAATACACCGTGACCTTGATTCAAATAAAGTCGATCTTGAAAATTTGTTAGGTCTTTTACGTTTTCATTCCCTCCACTTACCACATATAAATCTTGATCTCCATCCATATCTGCATCAAAAAACAAAGCGCTCATGTCTTCCTTCTCCTTATCGTTCTCGAATACATGTGCATTTGTTATTTCGAATTTCCCAGTGCCTTTTTGAATATATAAAACACCGGCCTGTTTTGATGCACCTCCCAGGTAGAAGTCGTCCAGGCCATCACCATTTACATCACCTACGGCAACTCCAGGCCCTAGCATGGATGTTTGATGCGGTAAAAGTGGCTCAAAATGGTAATCGTTATAATTATTTTCGACGTGTTTAAAATCAACAAGAAGTGAATCGGGTCTAACCGTTTCAAAAACGGTTACAGCATCTGCCTCTTTTTGGTTTGGGGCTTTTGCAGATGAGAAGTCTATAACCAAATTTTGATTTACCTCAATATCATGCACTATAGACATGGTCCCGTTTGGCCAAACAACCTTTACTTCAGAAATGACCTGAGATCGTCCCACACCAAAATGTAACCGCGGTGTTACCGAAGATTGAAAGCCTCTCGTTAAGGTAAGTTCCCTATACTGCTCTAAGGTCCCTGAAACAACAAAAACTTTAGCTCCCAAACCGTTTTTGTTATGCTTCGTTCCTTTTAGGGTTACTTGTAAATAATTGTTATTATCTAAATTATTATTTCGATACACTGAGGCTGATTGGTCTATATTATTGACCACATAATCCAAATCTCCGTCATTATCTAAATCTGCATAAACCGCTCCATTGGAAAAGGTTTTTTCTTCCCAGCCCCATTCCTTAACCATATTTCTAAATGTGTAATCCTTTGTATTCTTATACACATAGTTTGCTACTTTTTCTGATGGGATCTTTTGTATTTCTTCTGCAGAAAGTTTAACGCCTCCAAAATAATTTCGAGACTTCAATGCCTTAAAGTAGTCTCTGTTATTAATGTCTCTTCGGGTACCATTAGATATGGTTATATCCTTCCAACCATCATTATCGAAATCTGCAAAAAGAATGGACCAACTCCAATCGGTTGTAGAGATTCCTGCCAGTCTTGAGACTTCACTAAAAACGGGTACTCCGTTACTATCGCTACCTCGGTTTAGTTGGAGACAGTTTTGCATGTACTGATAGTTTAAACCGGCCTTAACCATTTTAGTAAATCCAATGGGATTCATACTGGCCATATTAGCTTTTGACCTTCTATTATCCTCAGGGGTCATATCGACTTGTGCGATATCCAAAAGTTTGTCATTGTTAAAATCGGCAACATCTACACCCATTCCGTATTGTGCTGTATGATTGATAGCATGGGCCGCCGTTTCTAAAAATGTACCATTCTTATTATTTATATATAGATAGTCTGCTGAATCAAAATCATTAGAAACATAAATATCTTTCCAACCGTCATTGTTAAAATCACCAACGGTGGCACTTAATGACAAGCCAAAATTTAGAATTCCTGAATTAATAGTAACGTCTGTAAACGTGCCATCACCATTGTTTCTGTATAATATGTCCGATTCTTCAAGTTTAGGATGTTTCGCCTTTTGCTCGTATAGTTCTACTGGACTTTTAAAAGGTGTTGGTGGGTAATTTGCGAGATAAAGATCTAAATCACCATCATTATCGTAATCGAAAAACGTACTTTGAGTGGTATGTCCATTATGGTCTATGCCGAATGCTCCTGCATTTTCTGTAAAGGTTTCATCCCCATTATTCAAATAGAGCAAATTATTTCTGTGTTCTCCCTTTCCTGAAACACTTACATAAATATCGAGGTAGCCATCGTTATTAATATCGACCATGGTTGTCCCGGTAACCCACCTGCTATCTCCTTCAACGCTAGCTTTTTTCGTAATATCTTCAAACTTAAAATCTCCTTTATTGAGATAAAGAACGTTTTGTTTCATATTAGCTGTAAAAAACAAATCTGCGAGTCCGTCGTTATTAATGTCTCCAACAGAAATTCCACCTCCCATATACATGTATGGGTAATTAAAATAATTTAGATGATCGGTCTCTACAATATCGTTCGAAAAAGAAATACCGGTCTCATCGGGTGATAATAAGGTAAACTGCTTATTAACCTGTTTTTTACAAGCCATTAACAGCAGCAATAGAACGATATGGATACAACTAATTCTCATTTTTTAAATTTAGGTAAAAAGGCTTTGAATGTATAACTCAAAGCCTAAAATCAAAATTACAAACTAAAACTAATTAAAACCTTTAATAACCAGGGTTTTGAGTCAGGTTGGGATTGATGCTTAAATCTGAATTAGAAATAGGTACCAACTCATGACCTGCAGGAATTGTAACGCCGTAAGTGTCCTGCATATATTTTGCGGCCTCTCCCGATCTTCTAATTACGGGCCATAGCGAGAATTCTCCTCCTAATTCATGTCTATATTCCTGTAATATGTTGTCCATAGATACTGTTTTGGCAGGTGCTGTACCGCCCCAGGCGCGATTTCTTACTCTATCGAAGGCGGCTTGTGCCTTAGACGTTTGTCCGGCCTTTAGAGCAGATTCTGCCAAACTTAACAAGACTTCGCCATAACGAATCCAAATGTGCCCTTGTGGTCCAAAAAGAACCGATCTACCCCATCCGGTAATATTGTGGTCTCTCCAGGATTTTACTCCCCAATATCCTGTTCTAGAAGTGGGATCTCCACCCGTCCATGGCTCAGCGACTGTTCCGCATGTATTAATAGTTACACCGTCATACATACTTATATCAATATCTGGATCTGGATGTTCTTCTCCAGGACCAATAACCGTGGCCTGTCTTCTTAAGTCTCCCGGCTCAAAGGAGTCATATAATTCCTTAGTAGGAATACCGGCAAAACCTCCACCACCAGTAATATCTGTTGGCATTGCAAACAACTGTAATATATTTACTTCGTCATTTCTACTCCAGGCTAAATCTCCATTTGCTGCCCATTGCAGCTCGAAAATAGATTCTACACCATTTCTATTATCTACATCGTGAATATCGAGGTAATTAGGTTCTAATGCTGTTACCCCTCCACTTTCTATAGCCTCAAAGGCAGCAACAGCCTCTTCGTATGCCCCTAACCACATATGAGCATTTCCTAAAACGGCATATGCGGTGGCTCTCGTCACACGACCTTTATCTGTATCGTAAGACCAGGGTAATCGACCAACGGCGTCATTCATATCCGTTACTATTTGCTGGTATATGGTATTTTCGGGGTCTCTTGCCTTAAAGGGATCGTCTTCCTGAGAAAGCATTAAAGGAACATCTCCGTAGGTGGCTGCCAGATACTGATAAGCAATCGCTCTAAGCACAAGCACCTCTCCTATTAACCGATTACCTAAATCTGTAGAAACATTACCAGCATCTATAGCTGGTTGTAAATTTGTAAGTACATTGTTAGCTCTTCCAATAGCCCTATAATTATTTGGCCATATTTTTACGGGAACATCTGAATCTGGATTCAGGTCAAAATCAAAATAATCTGATTGATCTCTAGCTGTGTTATCCTGCCAATCGAGTGAAATATTATTGGCCATTCTAAAGATACCTTTAACATTATATTCGTTTGGTAACCCTGGGTCTCCCTGTGAATCATTTTGAAATCCATCATAAACACCTGTTACTGCTGCCAAAACAGTACCGTCATCTCCAAAAACTACGGTTTCCGTTAAATCTTTTGTATTTGTATCTTGTAAAAAGCTATCTGAGCAACCGTAAACAATACCAAGAACTAAGATTCCCAGAACAACGATTAGCTTTATATTTTTATATTTTAAATTCATAATAATTATTATTTAAAATTTTAAGTTGATCCCTAACGTAAATGAACGAGATAAAGGATAAGCTCCCGCATCTATACCTCTTGTTGTTACGTTACTATTTCCATTAATATCGGCATTCTGACCAATTTCCGGGTCGGAACCTGAATAATCAGTAATCGTGAATACGTTTTGAATACTGGTATATATCCTAAATGCATCTATACCAATTTTGTTGATTGTTTTTGAAGGCAGTGTATATCCAAAATTTAAGTTTCTTAACCTTAAAAAAGAGCCATCTTCTACAAAATAACTGGAAGCTCTGTTATTCTGTACATTACCATCGTCTATTAGAGCTCTGGCATACACATTCGTTGAACCTTCTCCGTTCCATCGGCCATTAAAATAATCTAAACCTACGTTAGAAAAGGAATCTTTATTTCCATAACCGGATGCACTTTCTAATTCACGTCTTACCAGGTTAAATACTTCACTACCATAAGATCCGTAGAAATTCAGGCCTAGATCAAAATTCTTATAAGAGAAGTTCAGGTTTAAACTTCCATAGAAATCAGGAACAGGGCTACCAATAGTTGTTCTGTCCTCTGCTGTAATCTCCCCATCTCCATTCAAATCGGCAAATTTGCGATCCCCCGGAGACGTTTCATCTGCTTGATAGTTTCCATCTGGTGCCGCGCTATTGAGTGCATCTATTTCTGCCTGATTTTGGAAAATTCCGTCGGCAACAAACCCATAAAAAGCTCCTGCCTCGCCCCCTAACTTCGATCTGGTGATATCAAACCAGAAACCTTGTTCAAAAAAGGTATCCAGGAACGTGTTACTAAATGTTACTTCGTTGGATGGTGTATCAAGCTCTGTAATTTTGTTGTCTATCGTTGTGATATTAGCATTAATATCGAATGTAAAATCACCAGAGTTCTTTCTGTATCCTACCAAAAATTCAAATCCATTATTTTCAATGGTTCCTCCGTTAACTGGCACAATTGGAAAGCCAGACTGCGGTGGGCTGCTTATAAATAATAAAAAGTCTTTAGACGTTCTGTTAAAGTAGTCTGCCGTAAAGTACAATTTACCATCAAAAAGCTCACCTTCTAAACCAATATTAGTTTGTTGTTGCGCTTCCCATTTTAATCCGGGGTTTGAAGCTCCAACTGGGGCTAAACCTAGAGAACCGTTACCTCCAAAACTATAACTGGAGTCATTTAATGGTGTACCGTTGTTAAATGTTGTTCCAAAACGAAATGGCTGAATCCCATTAAAGTTACCCGTTTCTCCCCAACTTGCTCTTAGTTTTAAAACGTTAAAGGCGCTATCATCCATAAACGCTTCTTCATCTATGTTCCAACCTGCTGCGAACGATGGGAAAACACCCCATAAATTATCAGGTCCAAATGTATCTCCAACACCATCGCGCCTTATGGTTCCGGTTACATAATATTTACTATCAAAATTATAATTTAACCTTGCAAACGTACTGGCTAATGTTTGTCTTGATGAGTTACCAGCCGCATTTTGTATGGATTCTGCCTGAGCAATATCACGAATTCTATTATCTAAGAAGCCACGACCAACAATCTGGCTAAATTTATTAAAGGTTCGTTGTACAGAAATCCCCCCCAATACATCCACAGTATGTTTGTCTGCAAAGGTCTTTTTATATTGTAAAATATACTCTGCCAACCATTGGTTGGAGTTGCTTTGTGTATAATTATAGGTAGCATCTTCTCTTAAATCAATATTACCGGAACTGCGATAATACTCTGGTTGAAATATCCAACTCGCAACATTATCTACTCTTGAACCAATACTAAGCTTTGTGCTAAGTCCATCGTAGATATTCCATTCTGCCGAAATATTCGCCAAAATTGTATTTGTAACGTTATCTTGATCGTTTTCTAAAGCCCTGGCTACCCAGTTTCTACCATCACGAAAAGCTTCACCAACAACATCTGGGAATGCACCATAGTTTCCTTCTGCATCTACCGGTAGATTCGTGGGATTCGTTCCACCTCTTAAGTTAACTTCTCCAACTGGTGCTAAATGCGGAACCGATGCATATAAATTTAACAATGAGCCGCGGCCCGTACCTAAGGGTTGAAAATTTTGTGAGGATACATACTTCGTATTAGCCTTTAACTTTAATTTATCTGAAATATCAAAATCTGCATTTAATGACATGTCATAACGTTTATACTCCGACCCCAAAAGTGTTCCTTCCTGGTCAAAAATACCAGCCGCAAAGGCTACCCGAGCGCTTTCTCCCCCTCCTCTAACACTCAATGTGGTACTTTTTGTAACTGCTTCACTAAACACTTCATCCTGCCAATTAATATTTGTTAGGCTAGATGGGTTACTCCATCCTGAATATGGTACAGCCGTACCAGAAACGTCTATATTAGTACTGCTGTTAAGTTCTAAAGCCAGACCTGCAAATTGATTAACATCCAATACATCGACCTCCTTTGGCTTCGAGTTAAACGTTAAAAAGGAGTTTAGTTCCACGCTAATACGTCCTTTTGTGCCTTGTTTCGTTTGAATTATAACAACTCCATTACTTGCACGTACCCCATATAAAGCCGTTGCTGAGGCATCTTTTAACACCGAAATGGACTGTATCGTATTTGGATTAATAAAGTTTATGTTATTTGTTGGAAAACCATCTACAACATAAAGTGGTGTGGTACTTCCAAAAGATCCAACACCACGAATATTCACCGTAACCGATGATCCGGGAGCTCCCGAGTTTGCTGTTACCTGAACACCACTGGTTTTACCTTGTAATGCCTGATCTACTGTAGTCGCTGGGAATGTATTAAGTTCTTCATTTCCTATCACAGATACGGCTCCTGTTAAATCTTTTTTAGTTGCTGTACCATAAGCGACAACCACAACTTCATTTAAGGACTGGGTATCTTCCTGAAGTATCACATTAATTGTTGATCTGCCGTCAACAGGTATTTCCTGAGAAACATAACCAATATAACTTACAAGAAGTGTCGCATTATTTGCAACTTCTGAAATGGTAAAATTACCATCAAAATCTGTTTGAGTCCCATTGCTTGTTCCTTTTACAATGACATTTGCTCCAGGTAAAGGCAATCCGTTTGAATCTTTTACAGATCCCCTAATGGATTGTTGAACCTTAGTATTATCGCTGATAGGTTTTACCGTATTTATCGTCGTTTCAATGGTTTCATTTTCCATGTTTGGATGTATGCTTGTATCACTTGAATACGCAAACACCTGAACCGAAAAAACCGACGTTATCAATAAAAATAGAGTCACCTTCATTTTTAAGTTAATTTTAAACGAATCAAGCCCTAACAGCTTGAAACCTCTTGAGTTTTTCATATCTTTGAAATGTTATTTAATAATTAGCTAATCCTTTAGTTGATTATTCTAAATCGGGAAGTATTGCAGTACTTCTCGATTTTTTTCTGATAAATTCGCAAGTGTAGTTTTTATTTCATTTACGCATATTTTAATTAGTTTTAGTTACTTCGTTTGTTAATTATTATAGTTGTCTTTAGTGCTTTTTTGAAAGTTGTAGTCTAACCTTCGTCAAGGCAAATTCAATGTTTAATGTTTCAAATTCTTCGAAATTCGCACCTTTATTTTTTAAAGTTTGTAATCGACTAAAAAAGGATTCATTCATATGAGAGGCTTCAACCCAGTTCTCAAAATGCATCTCTTCCGTGCGAGTTAAATCCTCGTTTAATTTTCCTATCATCAATTTCACTATGTCCATACTGCTAAATACTAACGCCTATATACTTAGGATCCCCAAATAGGAAAAACGGGTAGTGTTTTAATTGAAAATCAACAATCTTCTATACTAAAAATAAGCACTTTTTAATGTAAATCGTAGTTTCTTGAATGCTTTTTTTAAGTGAAATTTCACTGTATTTATAGATATTCCTAAGGCATCTGCTGCGCTTTGATATTTCGCTCCCTCAAGAACACACAATTCAAAAACTTTCTTGCTTTGCTCTGGTAGAACTTCTAATGCTTCCTGAATTTTGCTCTTGTTTTCTATAGCAATAAGAAATTCTTCATGCGAAGGCGCTAAAGCTGCTAAACTATAATCATTTATACGCTCTGTTTTTTTTGTACCCCGTATTCTTTTTAAGCTTGTATTTCTAATAGCAACACTTATATAGCTTTTTAGATCCAATATTTCCACTTTATTCTTTCGCTTTAAAACCTTTACAAAAACATCCTGAACCATATCTTCTGCTTCACTCATGTTTTCAAGATAGCTATAAGATAGCAAACACCATTCTTTGTAATATTTTACAAACATATTTTCTATTTGAACCTGTGAACCAGACTCTAAAACATTGTTTAACATATTCTTATAATTCTTTTTAGGGTGTAGTTTTCGTTACACCGTAAATTAGTTATTTACTTTGCTTACCAAACAAACCCAATCTTGCTGGTTAGTTGAGTTTTCTGTAGATGGAGGCAATCCAAGAGACACTTCAGCTCCTCCATGTACCTTTTCTTTTGAGCCCTTAAGTAAGGGACCTCCCTTTAGAGGATTATACCATGCTATATGAAATACGCCTTGGGTGTGTTTAAGATTGATTGTAGGATTTTCTAATTGTGGTAGATACACAGCGTATATGTCTCCTGTTTTACCCAAACAATATGCATTTGAGGTGTTTATTAAGTTATGTTTTGGAGTCATGTCCCAAAAAGGGATGTATTTTTGAAAGAACTCAGTCGCGTACTTTGTGAGCTCCCATAACCTATCTCTTTCTCTCCAATCTTCGGAATTAAGGTCATTATGTGGATATTTTGCTCCAAAATACCATTCTACACCTGCTGCTCCAGATAATAAGGTTCCCCAAAGGGCGTATCGTCTTAAGGTATCGTGGTTTGGATCTTCTTTATCTGGTAATGCTGCCGTGTGCCACATTCCTATTTCGTCCATAGTTATTAGCCAGTCATGACCTTTTGCTTTAGACTTTTTTCTCCATGTTTCTACAACCTCTGATGCAAATTCTCTTTTGTCTTGTTGTAATGATAAACCATCCAGATATTCGAATCCTAAAATGGAATCTAAAATTTTGCTACGCAATGGATCATGAGCATGCGTATGCAAGAGTACAGGGTGCTTATAAGGGTCGTTTAATTTTAAGAATTTGGCCATATCTTTTCGTTGTCGGTCATTTTGACCTAAAGGCGACCAGGAAGCAGGGCCATTTTCCTCTCCAAGATTCCAATTTAAAGCCAAATGATGACCAAAACGTGCTATTAATTCTCTAAGGAACAACTTTCGGGTTGCGCCGGTATTTCCATCATCAAACAGCGTTTCGTTTTCCGTTTCCTGAAGAACGATATGTAGAAGCATACCTTTTGATTGCATGTGCTGAAAAACGATTTCCCACTGCTCCAACTTGCTAACATCGAAACGAGAAAAGTCTTCGGGAGTATTAAAGGGCCATACGTCTTTTCCATCCCCCAAAATATTCATGACTAAAAAATAGATTGAATTCATGCCTTTGGAAGCCAAATAATTTACACCTCCAATTAGAGACTTTCCTTTGCCGCTGTTCCAGGTGGGATCTCCAGGTTTCCAATCTTTAAGATGTGCCTCGTAGGTATGTATTTTAGTTGTCGTTTTGGCCTCACCATCTCTGTTAGAAGTCTTTAATCTATAGGTATTGTCGAAATCTTCGTACCCCAGCAAATTTTCTGGACTGTTTGTTCCTCCTTTAATCCAAAATTTCTCGGAGTCTTGAAACTTATAAAATCCTTTAAAAGCGAGTAGCCTTCCGTTTGCTCTAAAATCCGGAGCTTGCTTATCGGATTCCATTACTAAAAACTGGCCTTCAGAATTTGATAGTTCTACTAAAGTTCCTTTGTTTAAATCATTTTCCAAAGCAATATCATTTCCATAATGAAGCTTTGCACTATAATGCCACGTCCCCTTAACATCGGGTGTGAATTTCACTTTCCAAACATGTCCTTGATTTGCACCAGTTTCAGCAGCATGACCATCGGCAGCAAAAAAACCTCTAACCTGGTAAGTCTTATTTTTATGCTTAAACTCAACACTGAGACGATAGTTTAAAAACGGATTATCATAATCATCTTCTGAAACCTCTGGCCCATCAAAAGATAATGTTAATGTGTGCCATTGTTGTTGCACTGGGATTTCTTTTGCGGTAGCCGCTTTATTGGTCTTCGTTTGAGAAGTACGTTTTAGCCCTTCTGTTAAGACAAGTTCCAACTCCCCTATTCTATAAGTACTTCTCGAAACCTGGTGTTCGCCATCCCTAATAAGGGCATAACCAGAATCATCTCTTGGTGTTGGCCCTTTTTTAGTATTAATTGTTTCCCATTGACATACGCTTGAGTTTATTGCGTTACCGCTTTGTAACATGATCAAGCTGAAAATACCAAACAAAGAAACTATATGTGAAAAAAGTCGCGTCATATGTTTTAATGTCCTCCGAGTACAATGTTTATTAGAGTTTTATTTTCTGTACCGTCATTATGGATCAATCCAAAATTGTCACTTTTGTAATTCCACTTGGCGTAAGCTATATCGGTTGCTTCAAAAAGCTGAATCATATCTTTATACCAATTATAACTATCTGTTTGTGGAGCATTAGAAATAATGCCAAACTCCCCGCAGTACAATGGTAATTTTAATGCTTTTGCTTTCTGAATTGGTTTTCTCCACATCTCCATTAAGATCTCCTTATTGAATTTTTTTTCGCGCCATTCTTCCACCTCTTTTTTAGCGGTTTCTGGTAGTGAATCGAACTCCTCTTGAGTTAAGACTGCTCCCGGGTAATGAACGGGGCCATAGTAATCCCTTAAGGGTGTCCAACGCGCGGCATAATGACTAAGAAGAAAGGGTTCATAAAAATGAAAACTAAGCAGTATATTTTTATCATTAGCAGGTACTTTTAGTACATCGAACGTATTCGCACTCTGCCACATATTTGAACCAATTACAATGGTACGGTTTTTCTCTAATGCTCTAATGGCACGATATGCTCTGTCAACTAAACTGTTCCAGGACTCATGGTTATCTGCAACAGCTTCATTCATAAGCTCGTATGCCACGAGACTATTAGGGAATTTGTTTAACGACTTGGAAAGGTCTCTCCATAGGTCGAAAAACTTCTCTTGCTCTGCCGGATCTGTCCAAAGCGGTTTTTCCTTTGCATTAAAATAGTGAGACCTTAAAATGTGTAAATCTACTACGACTCTCAACTTATTTTCTTTGCACCACTTCATACAATTTTCCAAGAGTTGAAAGGCCTCATTATGACGTTTTCCAAACGCGTCCCACATTTGTTCTTCATCAATTGGTAATCTAATATGGTCGAAGCCCATACTTGCAATTCGTTCTACATCTAATCTGGTAAAAAATTGTTCGCGTTCCAGCCCTCTTCTTTTACTTTGTGACAACCAGTGAGCCACATTAATACCACGTTTGATCTCGAAGGTTTCCGAAACCTGTATCTTTTCCGAACAGCTCCATAATAACGTTACAACGCAGATTAAGATGAGCGTCGTTATAACTGCTTTAACCCCTCCTAATTTTATATATAATTGCATGTATCTATCATTTCAAATATTAATGAATACCAATACTAATAAGAACATTAGAAGACCGATTAACAGGATTTCTAATATTAGTTTTTTGTTTATTCTTCTTCGACTCATATACTTTATCTAACACTCAAACTTAACATATCGTTAACAGCTTGATTGTCAAATAAAATGCATTAAATGAAAGAATTGTAGCTTTTAGAGTAGACATGATGCATATGCAACATTTTTGCTATGTTTTGCAACATTTGTTTCTATGAAATATCATAGGATAATGTCCATTAGTACAGGAAGATGTTGCTATCGAGTTTAAAAAGCGCGTTTTTAGTGAATAATATCGATGGTAGTTACGGGAATAATTTAACATGAATCATCTAAACGAATTCTTGAAAATTCCTCTTGTTAAACCAATTATTACTATAAGAATGATCTAAGTATTAAGGTTTTTAAATATGCGTTTAGGGTTGTATTAAAACGAAATAACCGCGTGTTATTTCGTTTTTATTTCTGTTGGCAAGATTCCAAAATGAGCTTTAAAACATTTAGAAAAATATGACGGCGAGGTGAATCCCACATGATAACAAGCTTCACTAACATTGGACTGTCCTTTTTCAAGAATTTGTTTTGCCCTCTGCAATCTTATTTTCCGAATAAACTCGTTAACCGTTTGCCCTGTTAAGGCTTTCACCTTTCTGTAAAGCTGGCTCCTACTCAGGTTTAAACTAGCGGCTAATGCCTCAACTCCAAGATTTGAGTCACTTATATGATCATTAATATAATTAAGTAGCTTTTCTATAAAATCTTTATCTATTGAGCTAGCGCTTTTATTCTCTTCCGCTCCGCTAATTGCACTAAAGTATTTATCGAATATAAGTTGTCTACTCTTAATTAATTGCGATAGGCGTAGTTTAAGAAGCTTAAGGTCAAAAGGTTTTACCATATAAGCGTCTGCTCCTTTTTCTATACCTTCTATTCTATTTTCTATAGTGGCTTTTGCCGTAAGCATTAAGAGCGGAATATGACTTGTTGACGTATCGTTTTTTATAATTTCACAGAACTCAAACCCACTCATCTCCGGCATGATAACGTCGGTAATTATAACATCTGGGAAAGCTTCTCTGGCCAATTTAACACCTACTTTTCCGTTATGTGCGACCAATACCTTGTAAGTGTTGCTTAGCTCTTTCTTTAAATAGTCTCTAAGTTCCACATTATCTTCAACAATGAGTATAGTAGATGTTTTATGAACTTGAACAGATTCTTCACTATGTTTATGCGTTTCGTTAATTAAAGGAATTGATAAAAATGCTTTGTCTTCCTTGTATCTGGCATTTTCATTAGAAAGAATCTCACGTTCCATAAAATGAGTATTTCCAGATGCTAACAATATTTTAAATGTTGTTCCTTCTCCTAGTTCACTCTCTACATAAACCTCTCCTTTATGTAGCTTTACAAAATTTTGCACAACTTCCAGCCCTATTCCCGTACCTCCGAAATAGGCTTTGTTCTGACCTTCAACTTGATAAAAACGTTCAAATATCTTAGACACCTGGTCTTTTGTTAATCCAGAACCCGTATCTGATATAATGATTTCAACGGCCTTTACCTCATGGTCTTTATCTATTAAAGGTAGCATATAGGTATTATCTGTTGCTAATAATTCGATATTGATAGTGCCTCCATCTGGTGTAACTTTAATGGCATTGGAAATTAAATTGAAAATGATTTTCTCAAGCATCTTGGCGTCTGCCCAAACTTCAACCTCTGGCATATCAAAATCTACATGAAGTAAAATGTGTTTTGCAGATGCCTCTTCCCTAAAATAACTCACTATGTCTTGACAAAACGACACGAGGTTTAAGCGCTCTGCACGTACCTTCATCTTTTCGAATTCTAATTTCCTTAAATCCATTAACTCATTAATTAGTCTGTAGAGTCTATCTGCATTTTTATAAATGATAGCATGTTTATTCTTAACTTTTAAGGGTAGATTATATTCTGTATTGCTAATGATATCTTTTAATGGATTTAGAATCAGTGTTAAAGGTGTTCTAAATTCATGAGATATATTTGTGAAAAATTGTAATTTCTTTTGATTTAATTCATCTTTTTGAGTTTGCTGTAGGCGTTCGTTCCTAATTAGTTCTTTCTCTTTAATTCTACTTTGTGTTAATTGATTTAGTAGATAAATTCCAAAAAGAAATAGGGACAAATATGAAAAAATAGCCCAGTTGGTTCGCCACCAAGGTGGGAGTACCGTTATCTTTAATTCCAGGGGTGTTTCATTCCATAGACCGTCATTATTGGCCGCCTTTAACTTAAATACATAATTTCCGGCATCCAGATTAGTATAGGTTGCACTTCGTTTTTCTCCTACGTAGTTCCAGGCCGTTTCATATCCTTCTAAATAGTAGGCATAGCTATTCTTTTCTGGGCGAGTATAACTAAGTCCTGAATATTCAATGGTAAAAACGGATTGTTTATGTGTTAAACGAATACTATCCGTTTCCGCTATAACTTTATTTAGTGGTCCCCCTTTAACCTTTGGAATCACTTTTTCATTAAACAATTTGAAATCCGTTAAATATAAAGTTGGAGCTGTATTATTTGTTTTGATTTGCTCTGGATCGAAGTAGTCTACACCTTTAAAGTTACCAAAATAGAGGATCCCATTAGTGCCTTTTAATACAGAACTAAAATTAAAGTCGTTTGACAACAGACCATCATTAATGGAATAGTTTGTGAATTCTTTATGTTTCAAGTCCATTCTGGTCAATCCCCTGTTTCCACTCATCCATAGATTTTGATCATCTACTTCTATAATGGCTGCAATGTTCTCTTCTGCTAAGCCCGAAAACTTGTTATACCAAACAAATTCGTCTTTTCTTTTATCATACATACAAAGACCGGCTCCCCGAGTACCTATCCAGATGTGATTCGGGTTTATACCTTCATAAATACTGAGAATATGATTGGAATCTGAAGGGTTGTCGTATCCCTTAATCATTTTGCTTGCTAATGCGACAATTTCAAAGGACTCATTGTCTAACTTTTTCACTCTGAACAGGCCATTTGTAGTACCTATCCAAATAAAGTCTTCTGAATCTACTAAAACTTTTCGAACATCGGTTAGGGAAAGATTGCTTTCGATGAACGCTTCAGAGTTATGTTTAACAATCTCATTAGTCTTGGGGTTAAAAGCATGTAATCCTTGAGAAAAGGTACCAATCCAGATAACACCCTCTGAATCCTCAGACAGACTAACAATAGTATTAGTCTTTAAACCCCCTGAAGTATTTTCTACATTATAATTAACAAACCGTTTTTCTCCCTTTTTAAGAACAAAAATGCCACTATCCCAACTACCAACCCAGATGTTTTCTTTGGAATCAATAAACAATGTTTTTACATAATCTGTTGTTAACCCTGTATACATCGATTTTTCCTGAGTGTTAATATGGGTTATTTGCGATGTTCTGGGGTTATAAATATCAATACCTCCGCCATCTGTTCCTATCCAAATATTATTTTCATGGTCTTCAATAATCCCCATGACAGAACTAAATCGTAATGAATTATCATTATTGGCAAGACTCTTTATATCAAAAAACTTATCATAAAGCTTATCACTAACGGCCACCCCACTATTAAAATAACCTATCCAAATTCGTTTATCATTGTCAACAAACAAAGACCATATCGAATTATGCAGAATACTATTTTCTTCTGTTTTACTAGATATATAGTTCTTAATAACGGTGCCATTGTTCTTTATGTGAAACAAGCCATCATTTTCTGCGCCAATAATTAATGTGTTGTCCGACAACTCCTTAATATCCATTATTTTTTTGGAAGAGATCTTTATGTGTTCAACCTCTACTATTTGGCTACTACGATCGTTACTTAAACTGCATTTAAAAAGTCCTTTATCTACTTGCGAACCTATCCATAAATTATTCTTTGAGTCTATAAACAGGGTTTCAATACTGGTATGGAAAGCATCACCTCCTACAAAGTTAAGTTTACTTTGTTTAAGCTCATTTTTATTAAAATCGACCTCTTTAAGTCCGAAATTTGTTCCAATAAAGGTCTTCCCGCGTTTAGAGTGTACAATACTGTTAATGAATATTTCTATACCCTGTTCGCGATCTGATTTGGCAACCTTTTTTATACTAAAGGTATCTAAGTCTAATACATAGAGTCCAAGTCCATGAGTTCCTATTAGCAAGTTATTTGAAGTATCTTGCTCTAAAGACAATATAAACTCGCCTGTTGTATTCTTATGATCTAATACAATCCTTCTAAATTGATCCAGGGTTCTGTCGTAAATGTTTAAGCCGTTTTCGGTACCTATCCAAAGTCGATTTTTGTTATCCAAAAAAGAACATTCTATTCGACTACTACTTAACGATGTTGAATCGCGAAGTTTATGCCTATAGACGGTATACTCTATTCCGTTAAACTTATAGAGTCCCGTTCCACTGGTTCCTATCCATATAAATCCATGGTGATCCTGAATAATACTGGAAACTCCGGTTTTGGGAATGCCTTCTTTTATATTAACAAAATTAAACTCCTGATGTGAATCCTGTGCCCATAGAGATAATGAAAATGATAACATAAAGTGAAGCAGAAAAAAATAATATATGTTTTTCATACAACGCTCACATTTTATTACATGTGTGAAAATATACAATTTTAGATTTTGTTATCATAGGGTTACCAAAAACAGTATGGTTTCACATATATTAAAACAGGAAAAGTTATAGAAAATCGAGTATAAAACGAAAGAAATGCACTAGAAAAACAAAAAAGTCTTATTGCTACTGGTGAAATCTTTTATTCCCCTCTATTAGTCTCCATAATTTAACGTGAGTAACTTATTTGACTTTTTAACATATATAATGTTGGTTTTAAGCGTTATGTTATTTCTAGACAGAGCGCGGAACGAACGGCCAGAAATCTTAATTTAATATAGATTCTTCCTCATGCTTTATCTAAATGACAACAGTTTTTACCAGATTAACATAAATCATTAATTATCGATATTTTACACATGCAATTCATGTTAATTTATATACCTTCTTTGCCCTTTTTCTTAGCTTGAGATGATATATATTTTTGCATGTACATAATGAGATGTTTGCGTACATTATACTTTATTGGAATTTCAAAACGAGAAAACCAACCTGACCTGATACTAGATTTAGCCATATCGAACTCTTCCGCCACATTTTCAAAAAAGGCTTCTTTATCGGATTTATCTATTTGACTAAAAAGTCGCTTAATACTGTCTATTTCGTTAATGTCATTCATATTGCTTTCTTAATATTTCGATGTTTTAAATTAGAAACTTATAGGTCTTCGTAAATCCAGATCCGGGCAATGACAAGATTAACAGGCAATATATCTGCCATCTCTTTTACCAAAAAGCCGTTAGACGCTAACGAGCTTTTGTTTTATTATGCCATTAAATTCTTTTATAAAGCACTACTCCACTAGTAATTTGTTTGTATTTGTTGCTTTGCAAGGTTTTACAACATATATTTGTTGTAGTAGCACAATTGTTGCTACTCAAAGTTAAGACACTTTTTTGACACAATAAACAAAAGTGATACTTTTTTTACACTATTAATATGATGTTACCACAAAAACTTCAAAACCTATTAGACGAACTACAACTCTCCCCAGAAGAATTTGGAGACAAAATTGATGTTGGTAAAAGCTCTATATACAAGCTATTAAGAGGGGATACAAAGAAGCTCACTTCTAGAATGGCTACTAAAATAAATAACGCATTTCCCAATTATTCTTTAGACTATCTGAATGGACTCAATTATGACACTGCTGGGCCTAAAGTATACCCATCAAACGAGCCCGGTGAAACCTATAGGGAGTTGCATCAAAAGGAAATAGATTTCGTTACTTGGGCTATGAAGAATAACCATGATCAATTAATGACCGATGAACCATTTAGAAAGGAGTTTGTTTTTAGAGCTAATGAATGGGTACATAATTTCCCGAAGTAATTTTCACTCGTCTCTATCTCTAAACAATCTATTATATTATAACCATTCACTCTGCGCTTAGCTAGACAGGTTATGATGTCCTAATTTGGTATGACTTTCTAATATGTATGCTTCAACTCCTAAAAAACACCTTCAACCCTTCTTTATTATTTAATAATAAACATATTTAAGCATCTTTAATTTAATCAAAAGTAAATTTTTAGCCACCCGAAACTAGTTTTTTGTTGTAATAACACAAAAGACTATTCTTACTATGACTATCACAAAATCACTTTTAGTACATGTCAATGTTTCTCAATTAGGTATAATATTAGGCCTAGTATTTGTCATTATATACTTTATAGCCAGAGGATTTTTTAAACGAAAAACTATTCATACTGAAGATATTATCATGTCTTTTGCACATGGGTTCAAGGTATCCATATGCCTTAATATGGCCTTAACAGCTTACTTTAACCTATATACCGAACTAAAATATATGGATCAAGCCTGTATGGTTTTTGGTGGATTTACCCTAGCAACTCTGGCAATAAAGGGGTTGAGAACATCTATTATTAAAAAAGATTAAAGACCTTCTAATTTGCAGCCTGTCCCATTCTGTAAATACTTTTACTGATTGTCCGCAATTTGTCATAATAGAATTTTGTCAATCTGAACGCGTTTCAAATTTTAGGCTTAAACTATGAAATATTAGTATTATAAGATTCCTCACTGCCGTTCTGAATGAACAAGGCATATTATAGTACAAAACTTAATGTGTGACCATAGACTAAAGCTAATCCAAATGCACAAAAATAGAACGGAAATCACAGCGTAAACGATGCCTATAATTCAGTTAACGGTTTATGGATTTCCTTTTCA
>CANLWB010000006.1 GCA_947494695.1 uncultured Flavobacteriaceae bacterium
AGATGAAGCTTATTGTTGGAAACACAAAACTCAATGAAGTTCTTGAGGAAATGAAGCTGTTAGTGGATAAACATATCTCCACGCTGGTGCTAGTTTTCAACTAGTACCCTACAAAGAAGATAAAAATGTACAGAAATCCGTCTACAAAGGAGTTAAATATATAGAAGTCCCGGATATGCCACATTAGTATTGCAAAACATGAACGACATATCCCTTGCATTAGAAACATTCCAATTGTCGACATTTATTTTTTCAAATTTCGAATTGAAGAACATACTAGACATATCTTCTACCTGGGACACATCCCAGTTACTGGCCTCAAAACTACGCACACCGGCTCCCCAGAACATCCCATTCAAACTTTTAACAGCATTTAAATAAGGGCTGTCTTTTGCAAGAATTTCAAGGTTTTCACAATAATAAAATGCATGGTACATGGATCTCCATTTAATTTGTCCCCATTGGTTTACCGCAATAATTTTGTTGCGATTTTCTTGTGTAGACTTTTCAAAAGCTATGGTTGGAAATGTACCACTAATGCGGATGGTATGACTACCGGAAGATTCAAATTTATGGGTTGCATCTCTGGTAAGGCCAGTTTCGTCTACCATGCCATCATTATCCCAATCTACATTATAGTAATAGGTAAAATTTGAATCTGTAGGTATGGTTATTTGCGTGCCTTCCCATGTGGTAACGAAATCCGAGCCTTTCTTAAACTCATTAGTGTTTTTATTCAAATCAAAACGTTCAGAAACATCGACACTGGGTTCTATCTCTTCTTTAGAACAAGAAACCATTGTGGCCATTATAAGTGCCATTGTAATTCTAGATAATTTAATCATAATTTGGGGTTTAAATGTATTTACTTTTTAAACGTTCAATTAGGAAAATATAGCACCTCTTTTGGAATAAACATGGCTTTTATGGTAAACACCCCCAAACAAAGGGTAAGCAAAAACCTCACGAAAAAACACCATTAATTCTACCTAAAAAAGAGGAGGTATCACACATTTAAATGCATGATACCTCGTAAATCTTATAAAGGAAATAATCCAGTAATGTTATAAAAACTATAGGTTATCCTTTACATTTTCATATACTTTTAAGCATCTTAGCTTCCATCGAAAATTCTCCAACCATCATGAACTAAAGTTTGTCTTGCCGCAAGTGCCTCTGCCGAAGTCGCTTTTACATCACCAACACCAAGTACCACATTATTTTTATGAGATTGATTCGCAAAACTAATTAAAAGGCTTTCATAGTTTTCTTCAGAAAATGAAGCTGCGCTACCAAAGATTTGGTTCATATCTGTAACATTAGAAATAGTCCAATTGCTAACATCTGGATTGGCCACGCTAGTATTAAAAAACATATTTTTCATAGTGGTCACATTAGAAACATCCCAATTGCTCACGTTTGGATTTGCAGCGTCTGTATGAGCAAACATATATTCCATATTCGTTACATTGGAAACATCCCAATTACTTACATCTGGATTTGCAGAAGTGGCCGCTCTAAACATATTATTCATGGTCACCACATTAGAAACATCCCAATGGCTAACATCTGGATTTGCAGCAGTTGCAGCACTAAACATATGTCTCATACTAATCACATTAGAAACATCCCAGTTACTAACATCTGGATTTGCATTATTGGTATATGAAAACATAAGCTCCATATTAGTGACCTTGCTTAAATTGGGCGTATCGACAGCAAGAATTTTCACATTTTCACATCTAAAAAATGCTCTTCTCATGGATAACCATTCCTGTGTGCCCCATTGGTCTACAGAAATTAGTTTTGCTCGACCTTCTCTCGACTGTCCAGAAAAATAGATAGCAGGGAAAGAACCACTAATGCGAATAGTATGTTCCCCAGCCGTTTCAAAAGTATGAGTTATACCTTCTGTAATTCCAGTCTCATCAGCAATCCCATCATTATCCCAATCCACATTATAATTATAAAGACCTGCATTCGGGTTTATTCTTGGGCTTATTGGTATGGTGATTTCTTTAGCGTCTACCGTAATTACAAAGTCTGTTGCTTCTAAATCACCTGGGGCCGGTTCTTCTACAGTAACGGTCCATTCCTCTATATACTCTCCGTCTTCTGTTTTTGCCATAATACTGGCAGTTCCTTTAGCCATACCGTTAACACGTCCATTGCTATCTACGGATGCTATATTGGAGTCACCGCTACTCCAAACTACAATGTCATTAGTACCATCAGGAAGATCGGTTAATTCTAATTGTTTTGTTACATTTTTCATAACAGTGATGTCCTTAGCCATTGATACATCATCTTGAAGTTTCCCGTCGTCGGTTGAACAAGAAACGGCAATTGTTGCAATGCTTAAAATCGCAATTTTAAATAATCTCTTCATAATAATTTGGGGTTTAAATATTTTTATTTGCCAAATAAACGTCCAATCGGTAAAATACAGCACCTCTTTTTAAGTAAAAATGGTCAATAGCATGGCTTTTATGGTAGACGACTCTAAACAAAGGGCAAACAAAAATTTCCTACTAAAACACATCAAATCCTACCTAAAAAAGAGGAGTTTTCAATACAATTATTATAAGGAAATTCACGTAGAAAGGTTAGAAAACATAGGTTATCCAGAACCTGTTCATGATATACTTTTGAGTAGCTTAGCTTTCATCAAAAATGCTTCAACCATCATTCACTAAAGTTTGTTTTGCTGTAAGTACTTCTATTGAAGTAAATTTTAAATCAAAAAAAAGCCCGGCAGAAATGAATCTACCAGGCTCTTTAATGGAATTAAATCAAAAAATGTTTAATTATGAACTCGACATTGCTCTTTATGTTAGTTACCGTCGGTAATTACCCAGGCATCATCTAACAATATCTGTTTTGCTTCCAGAGCTTCAGGAGAAATGGCCTGAGCTTCCGTTGCAAAGTTAACATCGTTTTGATGTGACTGACCAGCAAAATTGATTAAAAGTTTCTCGTAATTTTCGTTAGAAAATGAATCTGCTCCAATAAACATTTCATACATGGTCGTTACCTTACCAATATTCCACTTACTCACGTCTGGGTTAGCCAATTTTGCGCGTAGAAACATGTAATTCATATCGATTACATTAGAAACATCCCAGTTACTAACATCTGGATTTGTAGATTCTGTATTAGCAAACATATACGTTAACACAGTTACATTACCCACATCCCACTTACTAACATCGGGAGTTTCGAATGTTGTTCCAAAAAACATAGCCTGCATCGTGGTTACATTGGAAACATCCCAGTTTCCTACGTCTGGTCGCGTAGGTGTTTTTGCATTAATAAACATACCGGCCATTTTCGTTACTTTAGAAACGTCCCAGGTACTAAAATCAATATTGAATCCTTTTGCCAATCCAAACAAAACAGTCATGTCTGTTACGTTTGAAACATCCCAGTTACTAATCTCGACATTTATTAAAGAGGTCTCAAAAAATAAAGCACTCATATTTGTTACATTTGACACATCCCAATTACTGGCATCCAGATTTTCAATTTTGCACTTTGAAAACATATAACTCATGTCTGTAACTTCGCTTAGATTTGGAGCATCTGTTGCTGGTATAGATAAGTCTGAACATTCACGGAATGCATTCTTCATAGACTCCCATTTGCCAGTCCCCCACTGATCTATTGAAATAAGGGCTAATTTATTTGCGTCGGAGGTTTCAAACATAGGCATATAAGGAAAAACACCTGAAATACGAATGGTATGATTTTCAAGATTCTCAAATGTGTGCCTCACGGTTCCCGTAAGTCCTGTCTCATCCATAATACCGTCGTTATCCCAATCAACACTGTAGTTGTACGTGTAAGCCTGGTCTGTAGGTATTGTAATTTCTGTGCCTTTCCAGGTGGTTATAAATTCGGCTTCTTCCGGGGCATCTGGATCTTGTTCCTGTTCTTTTACAATAACCGTCCATACCTGTATAAGTTTATCATCTCCAGTTTTAGCCATAATACGAGCAGTACCTTTGTTAACGCCTTTGACAAGTCCATTGTCATCCACTGTTGCTATTTCTAAGTCACTACTACTCCAAAACACCATATCATTAGTATCATTTGGATTATTAGTTAATTGTAAGGTTTCATTTTCCAAAAGATTGACTTCTAAAGGAATTGGTAAATCATCTTGAGGTTTTCCATCTTCGACTGAACAAGAAACTGCAATGGCTACAACACATAGAATCGCGGTTTTAAATAATTTCTTCATAATATTTTTGGGTTTTAATGTATATACATGTTAAACGTCCTAACAAGTAAATTACAGAACCTCCTTTGAAGTAAATATGGCGAATAGCAGCGGTTTTATGGTGAACGCTTCTAAAAAAAGGGTAAACAACATGATTGTATTCTCATCCCAATAAAAAAGGCAATACAATAGCCATTAACCTTTGTGATACCAGTATATCAAGAACGTATCGAAAACTTAATTCAATTTTAAAATTTGCTACTTTTAGCTTTAATTATTCATAATCTGCCACATAACATGCTTTAGGGCGAAAATTGACAAAATATCACAAAAAATGTATGACGTATTAATAAAGTACATATTCATGTCACACAAAAGGTCTAACTTTCATTTAAATCATAAAAAAAAGACAACACATAATTAAACATCATTATAATCGTTATTTTTGCGACAAACTTTTAATACTTTGAACAAACTACAAGTTTTATTTTTCGTCTTTATTACGGGGTGTATCGCAATATCTCATGCTCAGAAAAAAAAGAAAATTGAGATTGAATATGCTGGAAAACTAACCATTGATGAGAAAAATTACCCAGGCGCAAAAGTTCTAACACGTGATGATTCGCAACAGGTACACATTGTCCATAATGGGGCAAATATGTGGTGCGATAAAGCCATTCAATACGGTCGGGAGAATTTTATTGAAGCCTATGGTAATGTGCAAATAAAGCAGGGCGACACCATTCATATGACATCAAAGTATGTGGAGTACAGCGGGGCTTCTGGTTTGGCTTTTGCCAGTGGTGATGTTGTTTTAAAGGACCCTAATTCAACAATTTCTTCAGATACCCTGTACTTTGATCGTACGAAGCAACAAGCCTTTTATAAAAGCGGCGGAACCGTTGTAAAAGACTCTTCGGGAACTATTACCAGTAAAATTGGAAGGTACTATATGGAAATTCAAAAGTATCAATTCGTTGAAGATGTTGTACTAGTCAACGATCAATCAACAATTAACTCCAATTTCTTTGACTTTTATTCAGATACCGGACATGCTTATTTATTTGGTCCTTCAACCATTACTACCGAAACGAGTAAAACCTACTGCGAAAAGGGATTTTACGATACCGAAAAAAGTGTGGGATACGCCCTTAAGAATGCAAAAATCGATTACGATAATCGTATTATTGAAGGCGACAGTCTGTATTTCGACAATACCATTAGTTTCGCATCTGCAACTAACAATATAAAGGTAACAGATACCATAAATCACAGTATTATAAAAGGACACTATGCTGAAGTCTTTAAAGAGAAAGACTCCGTATTTATAACCAAACACGCACTTGCTATTACTGTACAGGAAAACGATTCCATCTATATGCATGCCGATAAGATTATGGTAACCGGAGAACCGGAAAACCGTATTATTAGAGCCTATTATAATGCTAAAATTTATAAGACCGACCTAAGTGGGAGAGCCGACTCCATACATTCCAATCAAAAGACAGGAATTACAGAGCTCATTAATATTAATCGCTTTGCATCTAAGGATAAGTTTGCATTAAAACGCAATCCCATTCTTTGGAATCTTAAAAACCAAATGACAGGCGATACCATTCATTTGATTTCGAATACCAAAACAGAAAAAATTGACTCTTTAAGGGTTTTCAATAATGCCTTTATAATAAGTAAAGACACGATAAGCGAAAATGGATACAATCAGATTTATGGTATGCGATTGGTAGGCCTTTTTAATGAGCAAAACGAATTACGACAGGTAGATATTATTAAAAATGCCGAATCTATATTTTATTCTCGTAACGATAAGCAGGAACTCATAGGAATTGATAAGGCGAAATCTGGAAGTATCTCTATGCTATTTGCAGATGGTGACATAGAAGAATATAGCAGACTCAATCAGGTTGATGGAAAACTCTATCCGGAATCTAAATACCCAAAAAATGAAACGTTTTTAAAGGGTTTTGACTGGCGTGAAGAGGAACGGCCTTTAAGTGTTGAAGATTTATTTAAAGACGACCCTCCCCTGGATCTGCCTGTCATTAAAGGGTTGGAGGACTATATCCCTCAGGAGGATTTCTTCGATGAAGACATGCTTAAGCGCATTGAGGACTCCGATACCAGGACAAAAGCCAATAGAAATGAGCCTTCAAAAGCCGCTCGAAATATACCAACTAAGGAGAAAAAAGAGAAACCTTTAACACCGCTTACTTTAGAACAAAATAAAGCGAAGACTTCTAAAAACTAGGCATGAAGTCCGATTTTTTAAAATATCAGGCACAAACAACACCACACCCATTGGCATTGGAAATCTCAAGGGCCGAGGGTTCTTATATTTACGACAGCAATAACAAAGCCTATTTAGATTTTATTGCAGGCGTATCTGCCTGTACTTTAGGCCATAATCACCCCAAGGTGGTGCATGCCATTAAAAATCAATTAGACCAGTATTTACATGTCATGGTTTATGGGGAATACATTCAAAAACCAGCTGTAGAACTAACAAAATTATTAGCAAAGAACCTTCCAGAACCGTTAGAAACAACGTATTTAACCAATTCTGGCACCGAAGCCATAGAAGGTGCCTTAAAACTAGCAAAACGCGCCACAGGAAGACATGAAATTATTGCAGCGCATAAAGCCTACCATGGCAACACCATGGGATCTATGAGTATTATGGGGTTTGAGGAGCGAAAACAGGCTTTCAGACCCTTATTACCACATATTAGATTTATAGCGTTCAACGATGAAAATGACTTAGAATGTATTACAGAACAGACAGCCTGTGTTATTTTAGAGACCATTCAAGGGGGAGCTGGTTTTATTACCCCTAATCATAACTATTTGAAACAGGTTAAAGAGCGATGTGAAGCCGTTGGTGCCCTACTCATTCTTGATGAAATACAACCCGGAATTGGCAGAACAGGAAAACTTTTTAGTTTTGAACATTACAACTGTATTCCAGATATTTTAGTTTCCGGAAAAGGTTTAGGTGGTGGTATGCCCATAGGGGCGTTCACAGCTTCTTCAAAACTTATGAATTTGCTAAGTGACAGTCCGAAATTAGGTCACATAACCACTTTTGGCGGTCATCCTGTCATAGCCGCTTCTGCCCTGGCAACATTACAGGAAGTTACAGAAAGTCATATCATGGCTGAAGCATTAGAAAAGGAAGCATTATTCCGTAAACTTTTGGTTCATCCATTAATTAAAGCGATAAGAGGTAAAGGGCTCATGCTTGCCATTATGACTGATTCTGCAGATATAGCAAGCGATTTAATTCTAAAATGTCAGGAAAAAGGATTACTATTGTTTTGGCTTCTTTTCGAACCAAAAGCTGTAAGAATTACGCCTCCATTAACCATTTCTAACGAGGAGATCACCCAAGGATGCTCAATAATTGTTGATACTTTAAACGAAATCCAGAATTAATTTATATTCAAAATACTGAAAATCAACTAAAAACATGACATTTAATCAAAAGGCATAGTTGTTGATTACTTTGTTAAAAACATTTGTCTTAAACATAACGATCAAGACAAATAGAAGCTTAAATTTATTCATGTAGAACATTACAAAAGCGCGTATGGAGTTTAGTCCCGATGACAACAACAATTTGCCCATTTCGAAATTTGAATCGATGTTAAGGACAAACCATGTTTTGTTCTTTGATTCTGAAGAGTTTGAAAACATTATTCATCACTACTTAAACCAAGGTAAAATTGCCTTGGCGAAAAAAGCAATTAAGCTAGGCTTAGAACAACATACGACCTCCATTAACCTGAAACTTTTTAAAGTGGAAGTTTATGTGTTCGAAGATAAACTAATTGAAGCAGATACTTTGTTAAATGAGCTGTACCAATTAGACCCCATGAATGAAGAAATTTACATTCAAAAAGCCAATATATTATCGAAAAAAGATGAGCATCAACAAGCCATAAATGTCTTAAAAGAAGCCCTAAAGTTAACAGATGATGTTGTAGATCTTTATTCTTTAATTGGTATGGAATGCCTATTTCTTGATCGGTTTGAGGAAGCAAAAACTTATTTTATGAAATGTCTGGAAGCAGACGTTCAAGATTATTCGGCACTTTATAACGTTATTTATTGTTTTGAGTACCTGGAACAAAATAAGGAAGCCATTTCATATCTCAATGTTTTTCTGGATAAAAACCCATATTGTGAAGTGGCCTGGCATCAATTGGGAAAACAGTATTATGCCCTTGAAAACTATAAAAAGGCATTGGCCGCTTTCGATTTTGCTATTATATCAGATGATACGTTTGTTGGAGCCTATTTAGAAAAAGGAAAAGTGCTTGAAAAACTTAAGCGTTATGAGGAGGCCATTGAAAATTACACCGTGTCATTAAACATAGACGAACCAACCTCCTTTGCGCTATTGCGTATAGGAAATTGTTATGAAAAATTAAAAAATGACGATTTGGCTGTTCAATACTACTATAAAACAGTTCATGAAGACCCATTATTAGACAAAGGGTGGATTGCCATTACCAAATATTACAACCGAAAAAAGAATTACCAAAAAGCGCTTTATTATATCAATAAGGCCATTAATATAGATTCTGAAAATGTCATTTACTGGAAGTTATATTCTCAAATAAATCAACGGCTTAATTTTTACGAAGAAGCAGAGCGTGGCTACAAAAGAACCTTAGAATTGGGGAATTACGAGCTCAACACATGGTTGTCTCGAGGCGACTTATTAATCAGATTAGGCGAACACGAAGCAGCCATTTTTAACTTTGAACAAGCACAGGAATTTTATCCCGAAAATGCCGAGATCGAATATCGCTTAGCAGGTTTGTACTTTTCTTTAAACGAGAACGGTAAAGGTATATTCCACTTAAAAAACGGTATCCGTTTTAATAAAGAATATGCCTTTATAGTCGAGGAACTTTTCCCTGAAGTTTCAAATAGAATCTTGGTAAAAACGCTTCTTAAAGGGAAAACCATAAGCTAAAAAGCTGTTTTTTCTTAAAATTTGTCTTTATAAGACTTTTCTTTAAAATTCATTTCGAATTTCTTATGTCCTAAACTTCTCATGTTTAATCAAAATACATACCTTTGATTTATTCAAATAACATAGAGACATGCAAAGACGTTTAATAGATTACATAACCATTGCTTTAAAAGGTGTGGCCATGGGAGCTGCAGATGCTGTTCCAGGTGTTTCCGGAGGCACTATCGCCTTTATATCAGGAATTTATGAAGAATTAATCTCTTCGATTAGCAATATTAATGTCGCACTCTTTAAAACACTCTTTAAAGAAGGTTTTAAATCCTTTTGGAAACAATTAAATGGTAATTTTCTACTCGCGCTAACTTTAGGAATCATTGTAAGCTTTGTATCTTTTATGAGGCTTGCCAAGTATTTATTAGAGAATCATCCTATTTTAATTTGGTCCTTCTTTTTTGGGTTAATCGTGGCAAGTATCTATTTTGTTGGGAAACAAATTTCCAAATGGAATTTTCCCGCTGTTATTGCTCTAATTATTGGTGCAGGTATTGCTTACTATGTAACACAAATCCCTGCCCTGGCTACCAACGAAAGCCCTTTGTTTTTATTCTTTGCTGGTTCCATTGCTATCTGCGCTATGATTTTACCCGGTATTTCTGGTTCATTTATACTCATTATTTTAGGAGCCTATAAAGTCCTTAGCGATGCTTTGCATGATGTAGACATAAAAAAAATACTCACCTTTACTTGTGGAGCGATTATCGGACTCTTAAGTTTTAGTCATATCCTAAAATGGCTTTTTAAACATTACCATAATGTCACTCTGGCCTTACTAACCGGATTCATTTTCGGATCTTTAAACAAAGTGTGGCCCTGGAAAGAAACCTTAACTTGGCATACCAATTCTAAAGGCATAAAAACACCCGTGCTACAAGAAAGTGTTTCTCCCTTTGCTTTTAATGGAGAACATTATCTGGGGCTAGCCATTTCACTAATGATTATCGGTTTTTTAACTATTTTTATTCTTGAAAAAATTGGGACAAAAAAAACAGTAAATGGAAAGGGAGAGTACCAGGACACTAACCGATAAAATTTTTCTTATTCTTAAAGGGCTAGGTATGGGAGCGGCCAATAAAGTGCCTGGAGTATCGGGTGGAGTCGTTGCTTTTGTTGCCGGGTTTTATGAAGAATTTATCTATTCTCTAAAAAAAGTAAACGGAAAAGCCTTTAAATTGTTTATAAATGGACGGTTTAAAAGTTCCTTTAGCTATATAAATGGACGATTTTTAGGATTATTGTTTCTGGGGATGGTGATCAGCTATTTTAGCATTTCTAAAATTTTAGACTACCTCATAAAACATTACGAACTCTTCGTTTGGAGTGTCTTTTTTGGAATGATTATAGGCTCTATTTATTACATCAATAAAGATTTTAAAGCTTGGAATTATAAAACGTACACCTCACTGGCTATTGGTATTATAGTTGGTTTAAGCATTAGTTTTTTTAACCCAGCTAAAGAAAACGATAATCTATGGTTCGTTTTTTTCTGTGGAATTATTAGCGTTTCAGGAATGACACTTCCGGGATTTTCCGGATCCTTTATACTCATCTTACTTGGTAATTATGTGCTTCTTCTGGTAGACTCGGTAAATGCACTCTACGATACGTTTTCTGAAATTTTCGTGGGTGATTTTGGTTTTGTCGATAACGCCCCTCGCGTGAGGTTAATCAAAGTACTGGCAATTTTCACCCTGGGATCGATTACCGGACTGGTTACCTTCTCACATGTTTTAAGTTTTATTTTAAAACGCTACAAAAACATAACGCTATCGGTTATTATTGGCTTTATTATAGGCTCTTTAGGGGTTGTATGGCCTTGGAAGGATACGATTTATAAAACACAAGCTAATGGCCATTTCGTTTTAGATTCAACCGGAGAAAAAATAATTGAAAATTATAGAAGATTTATTCCGGAATTAAATTCTGAAACTTATATTGCAATCGCATTCATTTTATTAGGAATTGCCATTGTATTAGCCCTGGAATGGTATGGACTAAAAACTAGAAAAAACACCCAATGAACAAATTAGGACTTTTAGGTAAGAACATTGCTTATTCGTTTTCAAGAGCATATTTTAAAAAGAAATTTGAAGAAGAACATATAACGCATACCTCCTATGAGAATTTTGATATAGAATCTATCGATTTATTCCCAGCTCTTATTAAAGATACAGCAGACTTAAAAGGTATGAATGTAACTATTCCCTACAAAGAGGTCGTTATGCCTTACCTGGATAAAATAAATAAAAAAGCCAAAGCCATAGGAGCCGTAAACACCATTAGAATTACAAAAAAAGGAAAACTGGTTGGCTACAATACAGATTGTTATGGTTTTAAGAAATCTATAGAACCATTTCTTAAATTCAAACATAAAAAAGCACTTATTCTTGGAACCGGAGGTGCTAGTAAGGCCGTAGCCTACAGTTTAAAAAAACTGGGGATTACCTATAAATATGTTTCCAGAAAACAAGGAGAAGGCATCGGTTTCACCTACGATTCGTTAACAGAAGATGTGATCAAAGCACATTTAGTTATTGTAAACTGTACACCTTTAGGTACATTTCCAAACGTTGAACAGTGCCCAGATATTCCTTATTCGGGGATCACCGAAGATCATATTTTATTTGATTTAATATATAATCCCGAGGAAACTAGGTTTCTAAACCATGGAAAACAAGCCAAGGCCACTACAATTAACGGATTAAATATGTTAAAACTTCAAGCAGAAAAGGCTTGGTCTATATGGGATTTACGTTAAATTTAGACTTCCAATAGTTAAATCACCCTCCTATTCTTTGTAAATATATAGAGTTGTTAGTATCTTTAAAGTCTTAAGAGATTTGATGAACCTTAACATTTTTTAAAATGTCTGATATTAATAAACTGCAGGAAGTGGAAGAAACTAACGACAAGAATTCGGCAGAGGGTCAGTCTAACAAAGACTTAAAAGGTGATGCATCATTAGAATCAAATGAAACACAACAGGCTGAAGATTTAAATTCTGAAGACACTGTTGAAACTAATGAAGCTGCCGACGAAGTCGTTGAAGAAACTATTGAAACCTCAGAAACCGAAAAAACTACCACCGCAGCTGAAGAGGTTGTTAATGACGTTACGGAAGCCCCTGACACCAAAGATACTACTGAAGCCGCAAAAGAACAAGAACCTCTTGAAACCGATAAACAAGAGGATGAGGTAATAAATGAAATCGATGAATCTAATGCCAAAGATGCAGAGGAAGAAGATAGCAAAGAAAAACATGTTATAGAAGTTAAAGAGTACGATTCCATGTCTTTAGAAGCACTCGCTATTGAATTAGAGAGACTTCTAAAACATGAAAAAATACAAGCTATCAAAACACATGTCGATAAAATTAATGCCACATTTAAATCTAAATTTCAGGCGCTTATTGATGATAAGAAAGAAGAGTTTATTAAAGAAGGGGGGCATGACATTGATTTTTATTATTCGTCACCTATTCAAAAAAGATTTAGAGAAGCCTATAAAGACTATCGTAAGAAGCTCAATGAACATTACCAAGGTTTAGAAAAGAATCTAAAACAAAATTTGACCGATAAACTTGCTATTATCGAAGAATTAAAAGGTCTTATTAATCTTGAAGAAAACATAAACACCACTTACAAACACTTTAAGGAATTACAAGAACGTTGGCGTGATACCGGTCCTATTCCTAGAGACAAGTATAACAATGCCTGGAATAGCTACCACCATCATGTAGAACGATTCTATGACTTTCTGCATTTGAATAGAGATTTACGCGATCTGGATTTTAAGCATAACTTAGAAAAAAAGTTATTGATTATTGAGCATGCCGAAGCGTTAGCCAATGAAGAAAATGTAGTTCATGCCTTTAGAGAGTTACAGGAACTGCATAAAATGTGGAAGGAAGAACTTGGACCTGTAGCCAGAGAACACAGAGAAGAAATTTGGGAGCGCTTTAAAGTAGCCACTAAAATTATAAACGATAAACGCCAGGTTTATTACCAGGAGATTGATAAAGTTTATGAGAAGAATCTCGAACATAAACTTGAAATTATAGCGCAAATTGAAGCTATAAATGCTCAGGAAAGTAAATCACATAGTGCCTGGCAGAAAAAAATTAAGGACGTTGAAGAACTTCGAACCGCTTTCTTTAATGCTGGTAAAGTTCCTATTAAGGTAAATGAAAGTACCTGGGCCAGATTTAAAGAGTCTGTACGTCATTTTAACAGACAAAAGAATGCGTTCTATAAAGGACTTAAAAAGGAGCAGTATAAAAATCTGCAACTTAAATTAGACCTCATTAAAATTGCCGAAGATAATAAGGATAGCGAAGACTTTGAAGTCACAACACCTTTAATGAAGAAAATCCAGAGCGATTGGAAAAAGATAGGACATGTTCCCAGAAAAGATAGTGATAAGATTTGGAAACAGTTCAAAGCAGCCTGTAATTCCTATTTTGACAAATTACATACTAAAAGGAATGCTGCTAATCAGGAAAATATTGAGGCTTTTAATAAAAAGAACGAATTCCTGAATAACCTTAAGGAATTAGAATTAAACCACCCCACTAAAGAGGAAAATATAGCTGCCATTAAAGAACAGATTTCACTCTGGAGAACACTTGGGAAAGTGCCTAATGACAAACGCTATATTGAAAGTAAATTTCAAAAAACAATCGATAGTTTATTCTCAGGTTTAGAAATGGACAAGAATGAAGTTGAAATGATAAAGTTTGAAAACAAACTTGACAACATCAATACCTCCGACGAAGATCATAGAAATTTAGATAACGAACGTTCCTTTATCCGTAAGAAAATTGATGAAGTGAAGAGCCAAATCAACCAATTAGAAAATAACCTGCAATTCTTCACCAATGTTAATGACGACAACCCTCTGGTAAAAGAAGTTCATCAAAATATTAAAACACACAAAGAAGCGCTGGAACTTTGGAAAAGCAAGCTTCAGAAAATTAAGAATTTTTACTAGTATCACGTTTAGTTAAATGCATTGGACTAAACATCATATGCTGCTTAGTAAATTGCACAGATTTCGTTTCGTTTAATATCAAATGTGTTCGTCGAATTACTTTAATTTTTGAGTAAATTGCTTCTATATGACATTAATTTATAATGGGGATACATATATTGGCATGTTTTTCGTTATCCTATAAATCATTGGACTGATTTAAACGACTCAACAAAAAGAAATTACGAAAATCAAAGATGGGCGTAAAAGCAAAATTAATACTTGACGACAAAGAAATAAACGTGCTATGGTTTAAATTTGGCTTCAATCAAGATGCCGATATTACTGGTAGACCTTCTCAAAAACCTACTTTTCTCGGACTTCAATTAGTATTCGAAACCCGAAAAGATTTAAACCTTGCTGATTGGTCTTTCGACCCCAATCAAACCAAACAATTAGAATTACATATATATCCTGTAATTTTAGGCGGTAAAACGCGTAAATTATATTTTTACGACAGTCACCTTATACATTGGAATAATAACTTTTCCTCAACAGGAAATCAACCCATGTCTGAAACACTCCACATTGCTTGCGCTGGCATGGAAGATTCAACTTCTCAAGCTGTGTATTCTTCTTATTGGAGAAAAACCTTCAAACAAGACCATATTACTCCAACAGTTATAGAATCCCCCACTCCAAGCATAACAGCGATAAACTGGATTCATCCGGAAACTAAAGAAAACTTAAATGAAACGACCTACGCAGAAAACATAGCTTTAACAGCGCAAATAGAAAACCAGGAAAGTAACTCGGTAAACATTGTCATTACTAAAGAAGATGGAACCGAATTTGAAAACGGCCAAAAAGAATTATCCTTTGAAGAAACCATTGACGACAATGGAACCGTAGAGTTAACTTCTATAGAAATTAAAGAGCAATGGCAAGACTTTAAAACGGTAGATGTCGATAAATTAGTCGCAAAAGTAACACACAGCGGATCAAACAAAAAAAGTAAACCCCTACAAATCGTACCTCCCCCAAAAGCAATTGTCGATTTTAGACCCAGTAAATCTTACGACGGGGAATATGGTTTTGACTTTATGAGAGACAAAAAGTCCAAAAATGATAAGCTTACTTACAAGGATATTTTAGGAACCAACAAATTTGCAAAAGGTGTCAATGCATTTACAAAATATAAAACAGATACAAAATACAACGATTTAAAGAATAATCAATATGGTAACGTTACCTTTCCCTGGTACAAAGACAGTAAAGGTAAGTCCATAGAATACATACAAAGCTAGTTAACCATTTACCCAAAAGAAACACAAACCTTGAGTCTACAAATAGAGACTTTAGATAATCCTAAAAAATTAGACCTTACTTTTCACTATGACAAAACACTTTTCAAACTAAATACCAGTAAAATACCAGCACAGAGTAAAGGTAAAAAGCGGCTAAACGATTATTTAAATATTGAGTGTTTAAAGGAGTTTAATACAGACCAAACTATAAAGGTGATGTACAAAACACGGCAGTTAGGACAACTTAATATTCTTAAAAATGATAAAGCCAATCGTAAAAAAGCACAGGTTGTGTTTGTTAAAGTTAAAACAGAGTTGTATGGTGGCTCAAAATTAAAGGGCAATACAACCAATAAAACTGGAACACCTGAAAAAGACATGTTAGCACGTTATTTAAAGCAGGCCTATACCAAATTAGAATTGGATAACATAACATTTGATTTAACAGCATCAGATCCGGTAACTAAAAAACCAAAATACCCTGATTTTAATAAAAATTACACCTTATTGGATTTAAAACGAAATAAAATCCTTAATAAATATCACAATAAAGGCGGAGATAACCTAGCTGAATATATGGAGAACACCCTAAATAAAGAACTCCCGAAATACAAAGATTACTTTAAGGTATTCTTCTTTGGTGATTCTGGCGGCCGAACTGACAAAGTGGCTAAAATTGTAAAGCTAGCAGGCTATGCCAAAGGGTTTAACTCCCAATCTGCTATTATGTTTGCCGATAAACGTAAAGCTACAGTAACCCACGAAGTACTACACTGTATGGGTCTACGCCATAGTTTCGATAATAATGCCGCCTATGGTTATAAAAAGAAAGCCACTCAAAACATTATGGACTATTCTTCAACAAGAAAACATATTTGGTTATGGCAGTGGAAAAAACTTTGGACAAACAAAGATCTTAAAAAAGAGTAACTATGAAAATGATACTAAACTACGCACTGCTATTGGTGCTTTTTATCCATTGTAAAGCACAAAATAACACTCAAAAAACGACACAAATGAAAACTTTTGATATAGAAACCTTTGAGAAAAATAAAATTGATAATGAATACAAAATTGTTACCAAAGATAGTACAGAAATAATACAAGGGCAATGGCACTCAGGTTATGATGAGATTATTAAACATAAAGAATCACACATTCAAACCTATAACAAATATTACAATACTGGAACATTAAAATTAACTGGGGATTTTTATCCAAGAAATTTTGAAAAAGGGATATGGAAAGAATATGATGAACAAGGACACCTAATAAAAGAAACCGATTATGACGCGCCTTATACATTCACCTGGGAAGATATCTTAAAACTCATAAAAGACAGAAAATTGGATATGGATGCCTATGGTTTTGAAATATTCAGAGGTTCAAATGAAAAAGGAACTACATGGTCTATAACCTATAATAAAAGTGAAAAAGACATGCTTTTAAGTATTATCTTAATAGATGGGATTACTGGAAAAATTATTAAGGAGTTCGATCGACCTTACCCTTCCGAAGAATAAAATAGTTAAAACATGGTGCTTTATTGTTCATTCATTAAACTTTAACCTTAAAAAAACGTGGAATAAACAACGCTCCTAAAAAGTAAGTTATGAAATCTATGTTAACCTATTTTTTTCTTTTCATGTTTGTTACCGGATGTATCGCACAAAATCATGCCCAAAAAACAACAAAATCTAAAACTTTTGATATAGAAACCTTTGAGAAAAATAAAATTGATAATGAATACAAAATTGTTACCAAAGATAGTACAGAAATAATACAAGGGCAATGGCACTCAGGTTATGATGAGATCATTAAATATAAAGAATCACACATTCAAACCTATAACAAATATTACAGTACTGGAACATTAAAATTAACTGGGGATTTTTATCCAAGAGATTTTGAAAAAGGAATATGGAAAGAATACGATGAACAAGGACACCTAATAAAAGAAACCGATTATGACGCCCCTTATACATTTACTTGGGAAGATATCTTAAAACTCATAAAAGACAGAAAATTCGATATGAATGCCTATGGGTTTGAAGTTTCAAGAAATTTTGGCTTTGGAAGACAGGAGGAAACTACTGAAGAACCTTTTTGGGCAATAACCCACAACAAAAGCGAAGAAGACATGCTTTTAGGTGTTATAATAATAGATGGGGTTACTGGAAAAATTATTAAAGAATACAATGAACCTTACCCTTCTGAAGAATAAAATAGTTAAAACATAGTGCTTTATTGTTCTTCAGTTAACTTTTACAACCTAAAAAACGAGGAATAAACAACGCTCCAAAAAAAGTAAGCTATGAAATCTATATCGACCTATTTTTTTCTCCTAATGTTTGTTACAGGTTGTATTGCTCAAAATCCCGCTCAAAAAACAACAAAAGTGAAAACTTTTGATATAGAAACCTTTGAGAAAAATAAAAACCACTTAAATGAATATATATTCATAGACAATGATAGTACAGTGACAATCCAATCCGATGATGACTATGAATATTATGAGACTATAAACCCCAAAGAGTCATTCTTTCAATCCATTAATAGGTATTATAAAAACGGAAATATAAAATTAGAAGGTAAAATTTTTCGACGCTTTTTTCAGAAAGGGATATGGAAAGAATATGATGAACAAGGACATCTAATAAAAGAAACCGATTATGACGCCCCTTATACATTTACTTGGGAAGATATCTTAAAACTCGTAAAAGACAGAAAATTGGATATGGATGCCTATGGTTTTGAAGTTTCAAGAAGTTTTGGCTTTGGAAGACAGGAGGAAACTACTGAAGAACCTTTTTGGGCAATAACCCACAACATAAGCGAAGAAGACATGCTTTTAGGTGTTATAATAATAGATGGGGTTACTGGAAAAATTATTAAAGAATACAATGAACCTTACCCTTCTGAAGAATAAAATAGTTAAAACATAGTGCTTTATTGTTCTTCAGTTAACTTTTACAACCTAAAAAACGAGGAATAAACAACGCTCCTAAAAAAGTAAGCTATGAAATCTATATCAACCTATTTTTTTCTCCTAATGTTTGTTACAGGTTGTATTGCTCAAAATCCTGCTCAAAAAACAACAAAAGTGAAAACTTTTGATATAGAAACCTTTGAGAAAAATAAAAACCACTTAAATGAATACTTCTTTATTTCAAAAGACAGTAGTATAATTGAACAAAGAAAACGACAATTTGGGTACTATGAAATAATTAAACCCAAAGACTCGTATTTTCAAACTAGAAATAGTTATTTTGAAAACGGTAATTTAAAATCAACGGTTCAAGATTTTCCAAATGATTTTCTAGCTGGAATAATGAAAGAATACGATGAACAAGGACACCTAATAAAGGAAACCGATTATGACGCCCCTTATACATTCACCTGGGAAGACATCTTAAAACTCATAAAAGACAGAAAATTGGATATGGATGCCTATGGGTTTAGAATAACTAGAGGTTCCAGTGAAAAAGGGACTTCATGGTCTATAACCTATAATAAAAGTGAAAAAGACATGCTTTTAGGCATTATATTAATTGATGGCATTACTGGAAAAATTATTAAGGAATTCGATCAGCCATATCCTTCTGAAGAATAAAAGCTATTTAGGGCAATTAAAGCAAAAGCTATGAGCATAGACATTATTGGCGCAGGTATAGGCGGATTAACAACCGCCATTGCATTGGAACAAAAAGGAATTGAAGCAAGAATTCTTGAACAAGCAAAACAGATAAAACCCGTTGGGGCTGGTATTATTTTAGCCAATAATGCCATGCAAGTTTATGAAAAACTAGGCCTACGACAAGTCATTGAGGAACATGGAAACCCAATCTCTGCCATGCACATTACCAAAGCCAATTTGGAAGCTCTCTCTAAAATCGACCTATCCTGTTTTGAACAAAAAAACAATGTTAAAAACATTGCGATCCACAGAGGCATATTGCAACAAATTTTAATTGATAAATTAGAGTCTACCAAAATTAAACTAAACCATAAGCTAACGTCTCTAGACCAAAAAGAAAATAACTATGTCTTAAAATTCGAAAATGGAGCACAAATTCAATCCTCAACCATTTTGGGTGCCGACGGACTAAGCTCGGTTGTTAGGCAACATATATTTCCGGATAACCATATAAGACATGCCAATCAAATCTGTTGGAGAGGTGTAACGGATTATGAGTTACCGTTAAAATTTAAAAATGAATTAAACGAGGCCTGGGGAACATGTGAACGTTTTGGTTTTGTTCAAATCGCTAAAAACAAAGTATATTGGTACGCCTTAAAATCATTCGAAAAAAGTAAGAATGAATGTTCTATAGATGACTTAGAACACGATTTCAACACCTACAATCCTATGATTAAAAACATTATAAGATCGACTAAAAAAGAACATATAAACACCGCTGAAATCTCAGATTTAAAACCAACAAACGTTTGGCATAAGGAACATGTATGTTTAATCGGTGATGCTGCCCATGCCACTACCCCAAATATGGGACAAGGTGCATGCCAGGCTATCGAAGATGCCTTTGTTCTTTCTGAATGTTTAAGTAGATATGAAACTCGACAAGCATTTTCAGAGTATCAAAAGTTAAGACTCCCCAAAGCTCACCAAGTTGTTAAGGCCAGTTGGACTATTGGAAAGATGGCTCATATAAAAAACCCTATAGCCCGAACGTTACGAAATCAGATGTTGAGATTAACACCAGAATTTGTTAATAGAAATCAGAATAAACAAATTTTTCAATTGGCAAACATATGACAATAACTGTACTATCTTCACTGTTGTTTTTCATTTTCACATCACTTGGTCTTTTACATTTTTATTGGCTTTTTGATGGAAAATGGGGTTTAAAAAAGGGGATTCCAACAATAGAAAATCAGGCGAATACGCTCTCAATTCCTAGATTTGCCACTTTAATAGTGGCTCTGGTTTTAGTTTTATTTGGACTAATTTATCTTGTAAAATCCGGGTTCATGACATTTCAAATTCCAGACCTGGTAACTAAATACGGATATTGGTTCATTCCCGGGATTTTTATGTTAAGAGCCGTCGGAGATTTTAAATATGTGGGGGTTTTCAAGAAACTAAAACATACCGAATTTGCGAAAGCCGATTCAAAATTCTTTTCACCACTGTGTTTAATGGTTGGAATATTTGGGATATTGCTTCAGTTTATGAGCAAATAACCGTTGGTAATCATCAAAAATTCATATCTAATTAAAAAAAATCACACATACTTAAAAAACACAACTAGACAAAACCATGGACATAAACCTAACCCAAATTAAGACGGAGATTTACGATATATGTTCTCTTCAAATGTCAAACTTCCAACCTGAGCGAGAAAGCAAAGAATATGACGCTTCCCGTTTTGAACTAAACGGACTAAAAATTATATATAGAAATGCCAAAATTACACCAAAAAAAGTCGGGCAATTTGTGACATTTTGGAAAAGAAACGGAAATGGCCCTATCGAGCCTTTTAATGAGTCTGACCAAATTGATTTTTATGTGGTTAACGTTCGGACTGAAACCGCGTTTGGACAATTTGTTTTTCCAAAATCTGTGCTCATCGAAAAAGGAATCATTTCAACCGAAAAAAAAGAAGGAAAAAGAGGCTTTCGAGTTTACCCAAAGTGGGACACTACAAAAAACAAACAAGCAGAACGGTCTCAAAAATGGCAACTGAATTATTTTTATAGTATTAACGAAACAACTGATTTAAAAAAAGTGAGTGCATTATACATTAAAAATGATAGTGAAAAAATCATAAAAGCAAGCTAGAATCTAAATTATAAGCGGAATTTCATGTCTAAAAGACAAGAGATTGCTTAATACGCATACAAATTTGTAACTTTAAGGAAAATAACTCTCAACCTGAGACTAAATTCTAGATCAAAATTAAAGAATTTAGCCTTCAGCGTAGCTATAAGCAATAGACACTTAATTAGTAAACCTAGCAACATGATTATCACTAACAATGCTATATTCTATATTAGTGCAATTCTTCTACTTTCGTCATGTCAACCAAAGAAAACGGAAAAAAGCATAATGGATTTAGAAGGCCTTCACACCATAGATACAAGTAAAACTTGGCTTTCACATGAACACATCTTAGTTGATTTTATTGGAGCAGACAGTATCAATCCTACGGATTGGGATCATAATTCCGTAATACAAGAAGTGCTTCCTTATCTTCAGGAAATATCAAAACACGGGGTCGACTATTTCGTTGACGCTACGCCAAATTATATAGGTAGAGATGTTAACCTTCTTGAAAAATTGTCAAAAAAAACAGGACTTCAAATAGTTACAAATACCGGGTTATATGGAGCAATCAATAACAAATATATTCCTCAATTCGCAAATGATGCAACAGCAGAAGAACTGGCCAAAATGTGGATAGATGAATTCAAATTCGGAATTAACGGAACGCATATCAAACCGGGCTTTATTAAAATTGGAGTAGACAATATAAACCCTTTAGAGCCTTTAGATGAAAAACTCGTGAAGGCTGCTGCGATTACTCATTTAGAAACTGGCCTTACCATTGCATCACATACGGGAAAAGCGGAGGGGATGTGGCCACAATTAGAAATCCTTCAACGTATGGGGGTTTCTCCCAGCGCATTTATTTGGGTTCATGCTCACAATGAATCGGATCACGACCATTATATCAAAGCCGCAAAAACCGGATGCTGGATAAGTCTTGATGGGCTAGGCTGGGAAATTGACAAACATATAGAAAAACTAATCTTTGCCAAAAAAAATGGAATCTTGAATCATATTCTAATTTCTCATGATGCGGGATGGTTTGACCCTCAAAAAAAGCAGCAAAACATAAAGCCTTACACCAATATATTCGATAAGGTTATTCCACGCCTCCATGCTGCAGGGTTTACTACCCAGGACATTAACATGTTAATTAAATATAACCCGGCAAAAGCCTTTGCCATAGACATTCGAGAATTTAAATAGCCTTAATTCCGTTAACCATTCTAAAGCCATGCATCTTAAAAATAGTATTATACCTATTTTAAATAATGAATCCCGAGTTACAATCATACATATCGAACATTCTAAAAGTTTCTATAACCAGAGTTTCTTCAGTTCATGGTGGGGATATTTCCAAGTCCTACCGTATAGATACCTCAAACGGCTCCTATTTTTTAAAGTGTAATCGTTCTAAACCGACCAAAAACATATTTCAGGCAGAAGTCTACGGATTGCAATTAATTCGTAAAACGAATACCATTAAGACCCCTAAAGTTCTAGCCTGTGATACGTTTCAAAATGAGTCATTTCTTTTGATGGAATTTATTAAAAGTAAATCACCATCATCGGAAGATTTTAAAAACCTGGGACAACAATTGGCGAATTTACACAAATGTACAGCCGATTATTTTGGACTGGATCAAGATAACCTCATAGGCAGCCTTCATCAGAGTAATCACACCGAAGCCTCCTGGGTAGATTTTTATGTAAACGAACGTCTATTACCTCAACTTAAAACAGCCAAAGAAAAAAACCTGCTTTCTAAAACGGAGTGCCCAGAAATTCAAGACTTAAAACGTCATTTAGAATATTTTTTTACGGACATTAAGCCTACTCTATTGCATGGTGATTTATGGCATGGTAATTACCTCATCTCAAATGAGGGCATTCCCTATTTGATTGATCCAGCCGTTTATTACGGGCATCATGAGGTTGATATGGCCATGACCAAACTATTTGGTGGGTTTGGTGAATCGTTTTACCAGGCTCATAACACGGTCTTTAAAGAAGATAAAAACACCTCAGCTAGAATAGAAATCTATCAATTGTATTATCTTCTTGTACATTTAAACCTGTTTGGTAGCTCGTATTACGACGCTGTATCCTCTATCCTTCAAAAATACTTTTAGACCTCAAATTCTGGAATAAACAGAAATTACTTTAATTGAAAACAGATCTCTCTATGTAAGACGTCTGTACTCCATGAATCATGCCATGTCGATAGAGCCAACTTTCCATTCCTGCTCAGGCAGGAATCTACTTTTAACCTTTAAGTTTTAAATAATGCCGTTCCCGTAAAATTCGGACTTACAATACGTAAAAAAAATATTACCTTTGAACAATAAAGCTCCAAACTATTGAACGACATACCCGCTTACAAAACAGAACTACTAAAATCCAGAACAAGAAAAATTCAATACCTATTCGAAAGTACAGGACGGCGATCGATCATTAAAGCTATCGAATATACCCCTGTTGCCAAAAGAAAAGGAAAAGTGGTTTATAATCTGGGGTTTGGTGATTATGATGAACAAAATGGTAACATTTTTGATAACTCCAATAGCAATAATGGAGATATGAGAAAGGTCTTTAGGACGGTGCTTAATACCGTTCCCACGTTCTTTAGAGAACATAAAGATGCTGCTATTTGGGTACAAGGCAGTGATAGTGCCGATAAATTTAAAGAACTATGCGAGGTTAATTGTAAAAAGAACTGTGAAAATATTTGTAAAAATTTCAATAGAAGAATTAAAACCTATAGATACTATGTCGATAAAAATTTCGTTGAATTAAGCAAAGTGTACACGTTTTATGGTCTAACCGACGACGAAGAAGCTACATTGGTAGAATACACGCCTAAAAACGAATATGTAGGAATTTTGGTTTTAAAGAAAAAATAAACTAAATTTGTATTATATCTATAACCTATGGGAGGTAGTAAACATATACTAAAGGCAACAAAGGTTCTTTCAATGTCGAAAACGACAAAAGAACGAATATCCAGTATAGCCAAGGATATCAAAGGCAAAGAATTATTTCCCGAAAAGACAGAATTAGCAAAAAAAACCCTAAGTAATATAAAATCATTTCCTGCTTGAATACATAAGGAAATTTACAGAAAAAATGAGATCGCTGCAAACCAAAATGGTTTGCTTTTTTTATGGTGTAAATATGGGGTAATACACCAAAATTTATAATATTCCTTTAAGCTTAATATATTGCAATAGCATTATTGTTTTACCATCCTTAATGTCACCAGTTTCAATCATCTGAATCGCGTCATCTATTTTCAGCTCTAAAACCTCAATATCTTCTTGCTCTCCATCTGCCCCGCCGCCTTCACCTACTTTCATAGATTTGGAATACTCTGCAATAAAAAAATATACAATTTCAGTAACAGAACCCGGAGACATATAAGCTTCAAAAATCTTTTCTACCGAAGAAATTTTATATCCGGTTTCTTCTTCTGTTTCTCTTCTTATACAATCTTCAGCATTATCTTGATCTAATAAGCCTGCACAAGACTCTATAAGCATCCCAGAATCATTACCATTTACATAAGTCGGCATGCGAAACTGCCTTATTAGAATTACTGTTTTATACTGTTTATTATATAACAGAACTGTTGCTCCATTTCCCCGGTCGTAAGCTTCCCTGCTTTGAGTTTCCCAACTCCCATCGCTCTTTAAATAGTCGTAAGTGACTTTTCTAAGCGTATACCAATTATCTGAAAGAACTTCCGTCTTTATATCTCGAACCTTATTACTCTGCATTGGGAATATCATTCAAATTATAATACACCTTCAACCCTAACTTTTTAGCGATCGCTATATCTTGGTCTGCTCCCTTTGACTCCCCTTCTATTCTTAAAATTGCATCGCACTTCGTTAATAACCTATGAGCGGCTGGATATTGGATGTCATTAAACACCTTATCACCTATTTCCTTAGAGCCAGCTAGTTTCATTAAAGGATTTGCAACCCACTCACCGATCATTGGTACATGTCCTTTATGAAAAATAGGAAGCGAAACGGCCTCCAATCTATCCATATTTTCTTGGATAAGTTTAGGGTCATTATTGGTTCCACTTCTATAAGGCCCAGCAATTAAAATTAGCATCATAACATTTATTTTTTTGTAAAGAACGCAAATAATGACCTCTTAAAAATTAAGATAATTTAAGACGATATTATTTCTTTATTATTTCTTTTTTATGAAGCTTAAAAACTCAGGTGTTACCCCCAGATAAGAAGCGATTTGTTTCTGAGTTACTTTCTTGACGATTATAGGATATTTTTGTACAAATTGCTTATACCTTTCCTCGGTTGAATATGAAATATTATGGAGTGCCCTAAGCTGTTCCCTAATATATGCGTTTTGGAAGAGGATTCTAAAAAAGCGTTCAAATTTTGGGGATTTTTGGTAAAGGGCCTCCAGTGCATCAAAATCTAGTTCTAATACTTTACTATCCTCAAGAGCCTCTATGAATAACATAGCAGGTTTTTGGTTTACAAAGCAATTCATATCTGTGATCCACCAATCTTGAACAGCGAACATGATTGTAGACTCCTTTCCTTCAGAGTTAATATGAAAAGCTCTTAAACTACCCGACTCAACAAAATACAGTTTTTTACAGGTCTGTCCATGCTTTAGCACATATTCTTTTTTAAGAATCTCTCTTACTTTTAGTGAAGAAATTAAAAATGCTTTTTCGGCCTCATCTAATACTATATGCTTTTGAAAATTTTTGAAAATTTGATAATTATTCACAGGCAGAAAAAGATTATTGATTCATCTAAGCAAATTTATAAAAATTCCTTGCGAGGCAAATTTCAGGATCTTACTATATGAACTCATTTAAACTTTTTTTAAATTAAGGTTTCATTAATTTTGTTTCATTTCCTATGTTTAAAACCTCGTGAATAACTCTCTCTTTTAGGTCATATTTTTTTACAAGAAAATCGATTAAAAAGCAGTAAATTTGCACTTTCTTTAAACATACACAAACCAATACATAATGATTCATTTCTTTGGAAACGCAACCGGTAAAGTATTTGCCGTTCAAACCTGCCAGACGGACAGGCAGGCAACAGAAGAATTATCAACCGAAAGCACTTCAAAATTAGTGTGGTTATTTGGAAACCAACCAAAAATTGAGCAAGCATCTTTAGATGCTTTTTTTGTTGGTCCACGCACCGCTATGATAACCCCCTGGAGTACCAATGCTGTTGAAATTACTCAAAACATGGGAATTTCAGATATTATCAGAATTGAAGAATTTAAGGCCGTTACCGAAGATTTCAAAGATTATGATCCAATGATTTCCGAGAAATTCAATGGTTTAAACCAGGAATCATTTACTATTGATATTCAGCCCGAACCCATATTAAATATCACAGATATTGCAGATTACAACCAAAAAGAAGGCTTGTCGCTTAGTGATGGAGAAGTCGCTTATTTAGAAGAGGTTTCAAATCGCATTGGGCGTCCGTTAACAGATTCTGAAGTCTTTGGGTTTTCTCAGGTAAATTCAGAGCACTGTCGTCATAAAATCTTTAATGGCACTTTTGTTATAGACGGTGAAGAAAAACCAACCTCATTATTCAAATTAATCAAAGAAACATCGAAGCAACATCCAAACGATATTGTTTCAGCATATAAAGATAATGTGGCCTTTATAAAAGGGCCTAAGGTGGAGCAGTTTGCGCCAAAACGTGCCGATGTTCCCGATTATTATACCACACAGGATTTTAATTCTGTGATATCACTTAAAGCAGAAACACATAACTTCCCAACAACTGTTGAGCCCTTTAACGGAGCTGCGACTGGTTCTGGTGGTGAAATTCGCGATAGATTAGCTGGAGGGAAAGGATCTATTCCATTGGCAGGGACAGCAGTTTATATGACGTCCTATTCTCGATTGGAAGACAATCGTCCATGGGAAAAAGCTGTGGAGGAACGCGATTGGTTATACCAAACGCCAATGGATATTTTAATTAAAGCTTCTAATGGGGCATCGGACTTTGGAAATAAGTTCGGACAACCATTAATATGTGGATCGGTATTAACCTTCGAGCATGATGAAGTTAATGATCTGGGCTCCGATCGCAGTGGAAGTGTAAACCCCAGAAAACTTGGTTTCGATAAGGTGATTATGCAGGCTGGGGGGATTGGATATGGAAAAACAGAACAAGCTATTAAAGACACCCCTAAAACCGGTGATAAAATAGTAATTCTTGGTGGTGATAACTACCGCATTGGTATGGGAGGTGCAGCCGTTTCTAGTGCAGATACCGGAGAATTTGCCTCTGGTATAGAGCTAAACGCCGTGCAACGTTCTAACCCTGAAATGCAAAAAAGAGCGGCCAATGCCGTAAGAGGCATGGTTGAAAGTGATGAGAACTTCATTGTTTCTATTCACGATCATGGTGCCGGCGGACATTTAAATTGTCTGTCTGAACTCGTTGAAGATACAGGTGGAAAAATAGATTTAGATGCATTACCTATTGGAGATCCAACACTTTCAGACAAAGAAATTGTAGGAAATGAATCCCAGGAACGTATGGGACTGGTTATTGGAGAAGCACATTTGGAAACCCTTCATAAAATAGCAGATAGAGAGCGTTCTCCAATGTACACGGTTGGAGATGTTACCGGAGATGACCGTTTTACATTTCAGTCTAAAACTAAAGGGAACACCCCTATGGATTTAGCCATGAGTGATATGTTTGGAAGTTCTCCGAAGACGATTATGACCGATAAAACGGTTAACAGAACCTACAGCGATGTGCGTTATAACACTAATAATTTCAAGAGCTATTTAGAACAGGTATTGCAGCTAGAAGCTGTAGCCTGTAAAGACTGGTTAACAAATAAGGTAGACCGTTGTGTTGGTGGTAAAGTGGCTAAACAGCAATGTGCTGGGCCCTTGCAATTACCATTAAACAATGTTGGTGTTATGGCTCTGGACTACAAAGGGAAAGAAGGTATTGCAACTTCTATTGGACACTCCCCTATTTCGGGACTTATTAATCCTGTTGCAGGAAGTAGAAATGCTATCACAGAAGCCTTAACCAATATTATCTGGGCACCGCTAAAAGATGGTTTACAATCGGTATCATTATCGGCAAACTGGATGTGGCCCTGTAAAAATGAAGGCGAAGATGCGAGATTATATAGTGCTGTAGAAGCCATATCACAATTTGCCATCGATTTGGGGATCAATGTTCCAACCGGAAAAGATTCCTTATCCATGAAGCAAAAATATCCCAATGAAGATGTGATTGCTCCGGGAACTGTTATTATTTCTGCCGCTGGAAACTGTAACGACATCTCTAAAGTAGTAGAGCCTGTTTTTAATAAAAATGCTGGTGATATCTACTATATCAATCTTTCTCAAGATCATTTCAAATTAGGAGGAAGTTCGTTTGCACAAATCGTTAACAAAATTGGAAACGATGCACCAAATGTAAAAGATGCTGCCTATGTTAAAACGGTTTTCAACACCATCCAGGATTTAATTAGGAACGGCAAGATTGTTGCAGGGCATGATGTCGCTTCAGGTGGATTAATTACCACACTACTGGAATTATGTTTCGCCGATGTTAATCTTGGTGCTACATTAGACCTATCTGGTTTAAATGAAAAAGATAGCTTCAAAGTACTGTTTTCTGAAAATTCTGGAATCGTAATTCAGGCTAAAGACAGTTCCATTGAAACTGTTTTAAGTGCTGCCAATATAGAATTTCACAACATAGGACAGGTTATAAATGAAGATACACTAAGCATTACTAATGCTACCGAAACATTATCATTCCATGTTTCAGAACTTCGAGATGTTTGGTATAAAACGTCCTTCCTGTTAGATCAAAAACAAACCGCTAATAATTTAGCTCAAGACCGATTTAACAATTATAAAAACCAACCTTTAACATATACATTCCCTGAAAATTTCACAGGAAAATTGACCGATGTTGTTGGAAACGATGAAAATCCGGATCGTATCGAGAAGCCAAAAGCAGCCATTCTACGTGAAAAAGGTAGTAATTCGGAGCGGGAAATGGCAAATGCCATGTATTTGGCTGGATTTGATGTTAAAGATGTTCATATGACCGATTTAATATCGGGGCGTGAAACTTTAGAAGACATTCAGTTTTTAGGAGCCGTAGGAGGGTTTAGTAACTCCGACGTACTAGGTTCTGCTAAAGGCTGGGCTGGTGCTATTAAATACAATGAAAAAGCAAATAAGGCCATTAAAAACTTCTTCAAAAGAGAAGACACCTTATCGGTTGGTATTTGTAACGGTTGCCAATTGTGGATGGAACTAGACCTTATAAACCCAGATCATGAGACACACGGAAAGTTGCATTATAACACCTCCAACAAACACGAAAGTGTATTTACTTCGGTAAAAATTCAGGAAAACAATTCTATAATGCTTTCGTCTCTTGTTGGTACAACTCTAGGGGTTTGGGTCTCTCATGGCGAAGGAAAGTTTAACTTGCCAATGACCGAAGATCAGTATCACATCGTTGCTAAATATGGTTATGCCGAATATCCACATAATCCGAATGGTTCCGATTACAACGCGGCCATGATGTGCGATAAAACAGGAAGACACCTTGTAACCATGCCACATATAGAGCGTTCTACATTTCAGTGGAACTGGGCAAACTACCCTGATAATAGACAAGATGAAGTATCTCCATGGCTTGAAGCTTTTGTAAATGCCAGAAAATGGGTTGAGAATAATGACTAACAGTCACGTATAAAAACAAATAAAAAGCACTTTCAAAACCGAAAGTGCTTTTCTTGACTAAGACATAAATAACATACTGCTAAGCAAAATTTAGCTTCTTATTTATTTTTTTATAAGCCTGATTGACTGTTTTTTTCATTAATATGGATACGATAAGCGCTATTACAAACAAGCTAGCAAAGACTTTTAAGGTCGTATCTAAGGATCCTGTGGCGTTCTTAACCACATCGTAAATGGTTGGTCCTACAACTCCTGCTAGTCCCCAGGCGGCAAGTACCATTCCATGAATGGCTCCTAACTGTTTGGTTCCAAACAAGTCTCCCAGGAATGCCGGTAAGGTTGCAAAACCACCTCCATACATAGTAATAACGGTAAATAGTACCACTAAGAAGGCTAGTTCCATAGATATCTTTGGTAGAAAAAAGAATGCCAGAATTTGAAAAGCGAAAAATATAATATAGGTATTAGCTCGCCCTAAATAATCTGACAAACCAGACCACACAATTCTCCCCAGACCATTAAACACTCCAATGAGTCCTACTATAGTGGCCGCTTCCATGGGCGTATAGTTCAATTTTTCCTGCATCATAGGACTCGCTGCAGATATAATGGCAATACCACAAGCTATATTAATAAACATCATGATCCAGATATAATAGAAACGAGAGGTTTTTAATGAGGCATTGGCATCGATATTGGCCATATCTGCCTTTATCGTTTTTCCTTCACCAGGTTTAAATCCTTCCGGTAAATATCCTTCTGGTGGTCTTTCGATATACCTGGCAGACGATAGTATCAATATCATGTAAATCACACCCAAAATATAAAAGGCATTCGACACCCCAACCGTTTCAAAAAGCGACTGCATGACCGGGCCGAAAATTAAAGCAGCAAAGCCAAATCCCATAATCGCCATTCCTGTTGCCAAACCTCTTCTATCTGGGAACCATTTTACCAAAGTACTTACTGGGGTAATATACCCTAATCCTAATCCAATCCCCCCAATAACGCCATAACACAAATAAAACAGAGTTAATGATTCTAACTGAACCGCCAACCCAGAACCTAAAATACCAACACCATAAAACAATCCAGCAGTGGTTCCACTTACCTTTGGTCCTACTTTCTCCACCCATCTTCCCAAAAATGCGGCAGATAACCCTAACAATAAAATGGCTATTTTAAAGGCCCATTTTATCACACTACCATCTACATCGAATATATCTTTAACCGGATTAGTCATCACAGAATAGGCATATACCGATCCTATGGAAATATGTATTCCAACTGCCGATGCTGCAATTAGCCAACGGTTTTTAAGTTTTTGTGTATTCATAAGCTATCCTTCTAATTTATTTTAACATCTTTGAAATAGTTTTTTAAGATTTCTACGGCGGCATCTATTTCAGCTTCCGTATTTTCCCGTGCCTCTTTTAATTGATAATCCCAGCCCAGAGCTTCCCATTTATGTACGCCCAGTTTATGATAAGGTTGTAATTCTATTTTTTCAATGGTTTTAAAATCTTTGAAATACGCACCTAAATCATGAAGTAATTGGGGCTTATTCGTAATTTCTGGGATAAGCACATATCGCAACCACATTTTTTTTCCAGATGCTTCTCGATACTTTGCAAAATTGAAAGTCGTGTCTCTATTTTTCATCCCGGTTATATACCGATATCCTTCTTCAGTCATATGCTTTATGTCCAGCATTACCAGATCTGCATACTCGTCAAGTAACGTTTCAGTAAAATGATTTAAAACTCTTCCGTTAGTATCTATATTGGTATGAATCCCCTCCTCTTTAAGCCTTTTAAACAGAGGAATTAACGCTTTAGATTGTAATAAAGGTTCCCCTCCCGATACTGTAACACCTCCTTTTTTACCAAAATAAGGCTTCTCTTTAACAGCCATTTCTACCAGTTCTTCTATATGGTATAAGTTCCCCCCAATAGTGTTTATGGTGTCTGGATTATGGCAATACAAGCACTTTAGTTTGCATCCCTGGAGAAAAATTACCATACGAATTCCAGGGCCATCATGCGTACCAAAAGACTCTATAGAGTGTACTCTTAATATGTTTTTACCTGTTTTGATAGGGTTCTTTTTTGCAGTTAGTATCCGCAAGAGAAGCTTAAAGCTTCTCTTGCAAATACTTAGAAATATTAATAAAACTACATGGATTCGTGGAAAGAGCGTGTTATAACCTCCTGCTGTTGTTCTCTAGTTAGCCTAACAAAATTCACGGCATAACCAGATACTCTTATTGTTAATTGCGGGTATTCTTCAGGGCGCTCCATCGCATCTAACAAGGTCTTTTTGTTTAATACATTAACATTAATATGTTGTGCATTTCTGTAGAAATAACCATCTAAAATCGTTGTTAAGTTTTCAATACGTTCTTCTTTATTAGATCCTAAAGATTTTGGTACGATAGAGAATGTATTCGAAATACCATCCAAAGAATCGTTATAATCAATTTTTGCAACCGAATTCAATGAAGCAATAGCCCCCTGCGAATCCCTACCGTGCATGGGGTTTGCTCCTGGTGCAAAAGGCACGCCTTTAGCTCTGCCATCTGGTGTTGCTCCAGTTTTCTTACCGTAAGCGACGTTAGATGTAATCGTTAATACAGACATGGTTGACTCTGCGTTTTTATAAACCGATAATTTCTTTAGTGCATTGTTAAAATCGGCAACTGCATTTGCTGCCAGGGTATCCACCCTGTCGTCATCATTACCATAACAAGGGAACTCCCCTTCTATTTTAAAGTCAACCGTTAACCCCACTTCATTTCTAATAGGTTTTACCTTAGCATACTTAATAGCCGAAAGTGAATCTGCCACAATAGATAAGCCTGCAATACCATACGCTATATTTATATCAGGGTTGGTATCAATCAATGCCATTTGAGCTTTCTCATAATAATATCTATCGTGCATGTAGTGAATAATATTCATGGAATCATTATAAACACGTGCCACCTCTTTCATAGCTATTTTAAAATTGCTCATAACCTTATCGAAATCCAAATACTGGCAATCACATGGTTCAATACCATCTACTATTTGGGTTCCCGAAATCTCACAACGTCCACCGTTAATGGCTAATAGCAGTGTTTTAGCTAAATTAGTACGTGCCCCAAAAAATTGGATTGATTTTCCAAGTGCCTGATGAGATACACAACATGCAATTCCATAATCATCAGAACCTCTGCTTTCTCTCATCAAGGTATCATTCTCAAATTGAATGGATGATGTATCAATAGAGACCTTAGCACAAAAATCTTTAAAATGTTGCGGTAAGTCATCAGACCAAAGAATGGTCATATTTGGTTCTGGTGAGGGCCCTAAATTGTATAAGGTGTTTAGGAAACGGAAAGACGTTTTTGTAACCTTAGTTCTTCCGTCTTCAAACATCCCTCCAATAGCTTCCGTTACCCAGGTTGGATCGCCTGCAAAAATTTCATCGTAAGCGGCCATCCTTAAATGACGTACCATACGAAGTTTCATTACGAATTGATCAATGAACTCCTGAGCTTCTTCCTCGGTAATAAGTCCTTCCTGTAAATCATTCTCTATAAAAACATCCAAAAATGTAGAAACATTCCCTAAAGACATAGCAGCACCATCTTGTTCTTTTACAGCAGCTAAATAGGCCATATATGTCCATTGAACCGCTTCTTTTGCGTTTTCCGCCGGACGACTTAGGTCTAAATCATATTTAGCGCCAAGGTCAATCATTTCCTTAAGTGCTTTTATTTGTTCTGAAACTTCTTCTCGCAAGCGAATAACAGCTTCTGTCATTGGCCCGGAAATCTTAGCCAAATCTTCCTGTTTAGACTTGATTAAAAAATCTATTCCATATAAAGCCACACGACGATAATCTCCAATAATTCTACCGCGTGCGTAATTATCTGGTAATCCTGTTAAGAAACCTAAAGAACGGTATTTCTTAATTTCTGCATTATAGGCATCAAAAACACCGTCATTATGTGTTTTAACATACTTGCTAAACAGCTCTGTAATCGTGTCATTAGGTTTAACTCCGTGTTCCGATAATGCCTTTTGAACCACTTTAAAACCGCCAAAAGGTTTCATCGCTCGTTTCAATAATTCATCGGTTTGTAGCCCTACAATGACTTCATTCTCTTTATCAATATACCCTGCATTAAAGGCACTAACAGTAGAAATGGTATCCGTGTCCAACGAACGTACGCCATTGTTTTGACGTTCTTCCTTTGTCGCTGCCTTACAAACTTCCCATAACCTTTGAGTTCTTTCACTTGGACCCACCAAAAAATCTGACGTTCCGTGGTAAGGAGTCATGTTATTCATAACAAAATTTCTAACATCGACCTTTTCAGTCCAAATTCCGTAGTTAAATTGTTTTACTTCCATGGCTTTATGTATTAATATTTTAAAAAATCCTGTCTTTTTTTGCTTATTCAAAGTTAAATACCAGTTCTCATTTTAAAACTGACAAATATCAGTTTAGACCAGGAATATTAGCGATTTTCTTAAAGGAGCGTTACGAAAACGTTTGAGTTCTTAAATTTCAAAAAAGGAAAGTGTAAGTTTTTAATCCAATACTTAACAATAGTTAACCAAAGCACTTGTTTTTAGGTGATTTTAGCACAGTTCAAAAACAAAATATGGTGTTTTAATAAAATTTTCTAAAACCGAATTATTCTTAAAGCCTAGATAATTAGAAAATGAGGGGTACAAATGTTTAATTTATCCTTTTTTCTCTATCCTATTTAACACCCTCTATTGTGAAAATCCCTTTTAATTTCCTATTTTGCAAAGCAGGAACCTATTTAAATAACACATGATCGAAGTAACTAAGATTTTTGATTTCCCCTATTATCAACTAGAAACATATAAGTTAGATAAAGCCTTTTCCACAAAGATTAACGGTAAATGGCAGGCAACTTCTACAGAGGAATTTCTAGATAAAGCCAATGCTATAAGTAGAGGTCTCATACGCTTAGGGGTTCAACCCAATGATAAAATTGCAGTTATTTCTTCAACTAATAGAACCGAATGGAATATTTTAGATATAGGTGTGCTGCAAACAGGAGCGCAAAATGTTCCAATTTACCCCACTATTTCAGCTGAAGATTATGAATACATCTTAAATCACTCCGAATCCATATATTGTTTCATATCAGATGAAGAAGTTCTAGAAAAGGTCAATAAGATAAAGGACAAGACTAAACTTAAAGGTGTTTATTCATTTAACGACATTGTTGGTGAGAAGAACTGGACAGAGGTATTGGAATTAGGAAAAGACACCAGTAATCAAAATGAAGTAGAAGCGAGAAAGGATGCTGTTAATCCAAACGACCTGGCGACCTTAATATATACATCGGGTACTACCGGAATCCCTAAAGGTGTAATGTTATCACATACCAATCTGGTTTCTAATGTAGTGGATAGTGTATCTAGGGTTCCCATGGACTTGGGTAAATCTAAAGCTCTAAGTTTCTTGCCAGTCTGCCATGTGTTCGAAAGAATGATATTATACCTGTATCAATACTGTGGTATCGAAGTATATTTTGCAGAAAGTATTGAGACTATTGGTGATAATATAAAGGAGATTCATCCCGATGTTATTACGGCCGTACCGAGGTTATATGAAAAAATGTATGATAAAATAATCGCCAAAGGTGCCGAGCAAAAAGGTATAAAAAAGATGCTCTTCTTCTGGGCTGTAGATTTGGGGTTAAAATATGAACCATACGGAAAGAATGGATGGTGGTATGAATTCAAACTAAAAATAGCCAATAAAATCATTTTCAATAAATGGCGAGAAGCCCTTGGAGGTAACATTAAAACCATGGTATCTGGAAGTGCCGCATTGCAAAAACGATTAACCAGAGTATTTTCTGCGGCGAAAATGATGGTTCTTGAGGGGTATGGACTCACCGAAACCTCTCCTGTAGTTGCTGTAAATTGTCCTTATAATGGCGGTATTAAAATTGGAACGGTTGGAAGGATTATTGATAATGTTGATGTGAAAATAGCCGACGATGGTGAAATCCTTGTTAAAGGTCCTAATGTCATGCTTGGCTACTATAAAGATCCAGAAAAAACCAAAGAAGTGATGTCTGGAGATTATTTTCATACCGGCGATATTGGAGAAGTTGATGACGATAATTTCTTAACCATTACAGATCGTAAAAAAGAGATGTTTAAAACATCTGGAGGAAAGTATGTCTCCCCTGCCCTACTTGAGAATCAATTCAAACAATCCCGATTTATAGAACAAATTATGATTATTGGTGAAGGAGAAAAAATGCCGGCAGCCCTAATTCAGCCTAACTATGAATTTGTTGAAGAATGGGGGCACCGCCATGACATTGTATTCCAATCTCGGGAGGAGATGGTTTCCCATCCGAAATTCCTGGAACGGATTCAGGAAGAAATCGACGGAGCTAATACACATTTTGGCAAATGGGAACAAATTAAGAAATTCGAAATAACCCCAGATATCTGGTCCATAGACGCGGGCCATCTAACACCTACAATGAAAATGAAAAGGAAAGTGATTACGGAAAAGTATAAAGACCTGATAGAAAAGATTTATAGATCCTAGTCTAAATATACTCCATAAGCACATTCTTACATACTTCCCTAAGAAAAACATAGCAACTTTTGCGTAATTTATTATGCATGCATAATAAATTTTTCATATCTTTGATATCCAACCAAATGATATGAAAGACAAAACGATTGACTATATGCTAAGGACGACTTGGCTTGCAGTGCAAAAAATGTATAATGAAGAGGCTGCTAAGTTTGATAGTACTATGGCGACCGGCTTTACTTTATTGAGTATTGATCCCGAAAAAGGAACCCCATCGACGGCTTTAGGTCCAAAAATGGGGATGGAAGCAACAAGCCTTTCCAGAATATTAAAAACGATGGAAGCAAAGGGCTTGATAGTACGTAAACCAAATCCAGACGACGGACGCGGTGTAATTATCTCTCTTACAGACTTTGGGCTTGAAAAGAGGAACTACTCCAGAGAGAAAGTTCTAACGTTTAATGATGCCATTAGAAATAATGTCTCCGACGAGAAACTAAATCATTTCTATGAAGTAGCAGAAATCATTAACGATATGGTGTCAAACAAAAAAATATATAATAAAAATGGTTAGTCACATAAAATGAATAAACGTAGAATAAAAAAAGTAGCCATTATAGGCTCGGGCATTATGGGAAGCGGTATTGCATGTCATTTTGCTAATATTGGCGTAGATGTTTTATTACTAGATATAGTTCCCAGAGAACTAAACGATAAGGAAAAAGCCAAAGGTTTATCCCTTGAAGATAAAGCCGTTAGAAACAGACTCGTTAACGATGCACTGGCTAACGCTTTAAAGTCGAAACCATCCCCTATTTACCATTCTAAATTTGCAAATCGTATTACCACGGGTAACCTGGAAGACGATATTGCTAAAATTAAGAGTGTTGACTGGATTATGGAAGTGGTTGTAGAACGACTGGATATAAAGAAACAGGTGTTTGAAACTATTGAAAAATATAGAACTCCAGGTACCTTAATTACCAGTAACACTTCAGGGATTCCAATTAAATTTATGAGTGAAGGCAGAAGTGAAGATTTTCAAAAGCACTTTTGTGGTACACACTTCTTTAACCCGGCACGTTACCTAAAACTGTTCGAAATTATTCCAGGCCCTAAAACAGAGGCCGCTGTTTTAGAATTCTTAAGCGGTTATGGAGAACAATTTCTGGGAAAAACTGCTGTAGTAGCTAAAGATACACCGGCATTTATTGGAAATCGCATTGGTATTTTTAGTATCATGAGCTTATTCCATACCGTTAAAGAGATGGATTTAACCATTGAAGATATAGATAAACTATCAGGACCGGTTATTGGTAGGCCTAAGTCGGCCACATTTAGAACCGTGGATGTCGTAGGTTTAGATACGCTGGTTCATGTGGCCAACGGTATTGCCGAAAATTGTAAAGACGATGAGTGCCTGGAGCTTTTTAAACTACCGGATTTCATCAACACCATGGTCACAAATAAATGGTTGGGAAGTAAAACCGGACAAGGGTTTTACAAGAAAACCGTTTCTGCTGAAGGTAAAAAAGAAATTCTATCATTAGACTTAAATACATTAGAATATCGCTCTAAGAAAAAGGCAAAATTTGCCACCTTGGAGCTTACTAAACCTATAGATAAGGTTGTAGACCGATTTGAGGTTTTAGTATCCGGTAAAGACAAAGCCGGAGCATTTTATCGAAAAAATTTCGCTGCTTTGTTTGCCTACTGCTCCAAGCGTATCCCCGAAATTACAGATGAGCTATATAAAATAGACGATGCTATGAAAGCAGGTTTTGGTTGGGAGCATGGTCCGTTCCAAATCTGGGATGCCATTGGCGTAGAAAAAGGTATCGAAATCATGAAAGCCGAAGGTTTAGAACCAGCTTCGTGGGTACACGATATGATTGCCTCGGGTAGTACAACATTCTATTCTGTAAAGGATGGAGCCAGCTACGCTTATGATATTCCAAAGAAAACCCAAGAAAAAATACCGGGACAAGATGCGTTTATCATCTTAGACAATATTAGAACATCCCATGAAGTGTTCAAGAACTCTGGGGTTGTTATTGAAGATTTGGGAGACGGTATCTTAAACTGTGAATTCCAATCTAAAATGAATACGATTGGAGGTGATGTTTTAGCCGGACTTAATAAGGCTATTGATTTAGCCGAGAAAGACTATCGGGGATTAATTATTGGTAACCAAGGTGCTAATTTCTCAGTTGGTGCCAATATTGGTATGATCTTTATGATGGCTGTTGAACAAGAATACGACGAGCTTAATGCTGCAATCAAGTATTTTCAGGATACCATGATGCGCATGCGTTACTCGGCCATTCCAACCATTTCAGCACCACATGGTATGTCTCTAGGAGGGGCTTGTGAATTGTCTATGCATGCCGATAAAGTTGTGGCTGCAGCCGAAACTTATATCGGATTAGTTGAATTTGGGGTTGGAGTTATTCCAGGAGGTGCCGGATCGAAAGAAATGGCACTACGAGCTTCAGATACCTTTAGAAAAGGAGATGTAGAACTTAATATTTTACAAGAATACTTTTTAACCATTGGGATGGCCAAAGTCGCGACATCGGCTTATGAAGCCTTCGATTTGGGGATACTCCAAAAAGGAAAAGACGTTGTAGTCGTTAATAAAGACAGGCAAATTGCCACAGCCAAAGCACATGCCTCATTAATGGCAGATGCAGGGTATACGCAACCTGTAAAACGAAAAGACGTAAAAGTTCTTGGAAAACAAGCCTTGGGCATGTTTTTGGTGGGAACAGACTCTATGGAAGCATCCAATTATATTAGTGAGCACGATCGTAAGATTGCTAATAAACTCGCTTACGTCATGGCAGGAGGTGATTTATCAGAGCCTAGCCTCGTAAGTGAACAGTACTTATTAGACTTAGAACGTGAAGCCTTTTTAAGTTTATGTACAGAACGTAAAACCTTAGAACGCATACAACATATGTTGAAGACAGGGAAACCGTTGAGGAATTAAGTGTTAAGAATAAATAGAAGTATTAAGTACTAAGTATTAAGTACTAAGAAGTACCCATGGTACTAAGAAAAAATAACTAAAACGAAAACGATTAATAAAGTTTTATAATGCACAGATTTGAAGAGTTAATAATATGGCAAAAAGCAATGGATATAACTGAATCATGCTATAGAGCCTCAGATAATTTCCCTAAAGAAGAAAAATTTAATTTGACATCTCAACTTAGAAGAAGTGCAGTATCTATACCTTCTAACATTGCAGAAGGAGCTGGAAGAAATACCAATGGAGAATTCAAACAATTCTTGGGAATTGCTAACGGTTCGTCCTTTGAGCTATTAACACAATTATATTTATCTAAAAGATTAAATCTAATAACAGAGGAAAAAGTAAGACCAATTATTAATGAGGTAGTTGAAGTAACGAAAATGAACTATTCGCTTCAAAAAAACCTCAAAACATCTTAATACTTGACACTTTGTACTTAATACTTGATACTTGATACTTGATACTTGATACTTAATACTAAAATCTCAATTCAAAAATGAAACAAGCATATATAGTAAAGGCATACAGAACCGCAGTAGGTAAAGCTCCAAAAGGTGTCTTTCGTTTTAAAAGAACCGATGAATTGGCTGCTGAAACTATTCAGTACATGATGAACGAACTACCACAATTGGATAAAACTCGTATTGACGATGTTATTGTTGGTAATGCGATGCCCGAGGGCTCACAAGGTTTAAATATGGCACGACTAATCTCTCTTATGGGATTGAATAGTGTGGACATTCCGGGTGTGACGGTAAATCGTTTTTGCTCTTCCGGAATAGAAACCATAGGTATTGCAACGGCTAAAATACAGTCTGGTATGGCCGATTGTATTATTGCCGGAGGTGCAGAAAGCATGAGCTCGGTACCCATGACTGGATTCAAACCGGAATTAAATTACGATATCGTAAAAGCGGGTCATGAAGACTATTATTGGGGTATGGGAAATACGGCAGAGGCCGTCGCCAATCAGTTTAACGTATCTCGTGAAGATCAAGATGAGTTCGCTTATAACTCACACATGAAAGCTTTAAAAGCATTGGCTGAAGATCGCTTTCAAGATCAGATTGTTCCTATCGAAGTTGAACAAACATATATAGATGCCAACGGAAAAAAGGCATCCAAATCTTATACCGTGACAAAAGATGAAGGTCCCCGGGCCAATACCAGTTTAGACGCTTTGGCCAAACTTAGGGCCGTTTTTGCTCAGGGAGGAAGTGTAACAGCCGGAAACTCATCGCAAACTAGTGACGGTGCTGCATTTGTGATGGTTATGAGCGAAGATATGGTTAAAGAATTAAATCTGGAACCGGTAGCTCGCCTGGTGAGTTACGCGGCCGCCGGAGTAGAACCAAGAATTATGGGAATTGGCCCGGTGAAGGCTATTCCAAAAGCATTAAAACAAGCAAACTTAAAGCAATCAGATTTAGAGCTTATCGAATTAAACGAAGCCTTTGCTTCACAATCTCTGGCAGTAATTAGGGAACTCGATCTAAATCCGAATATTATAAACGTTAATGGAGGCGCTATTGCTTTAGGACACCCACTGGGCTGTACAGGAACAAAACTATCCGTCCAACTATTTGATGAAATGCGCAAGCGCGACATGAAAGGAAAGTATGGGGCCGTTACCATGTGTGTTGGAACCGGACAAGGTGCTTGTGGGATTTTTGAATTCCTGAATTAAGAATAGAGAACACAGAGAATAGAAGGTTAATTATAAAAAGATGGGGTATAAGAAACGTCATAATTACAAAAATTTAAAAATTTGGAAGCTTGGTTTGGAAATAACAAATAATATTTCAGATATATTAATGGAGTTTCCAAAACATGAACGTTATGATTTGTCTTCGCAAATAAGTAGATGCTCTGTGTCTGTTCCAGGTAATATAGCCGAAGGTTCTGCTAAGTCAGATAAATCATTTAGTAATTACACAGACATTTTTTCTTTAGGATCATCTTTCGAGTTAGGTACCCAACTATTGGTTGCACATCACAGAAAGTACATTAATAACAAAACTTTAAAAGAATTAGAAGATAAAATAGAAGAGTTTCAGAGAATGACCATGGGATTTCAAAACGGACTTAATAGTTAAAGTTATCGTCTATAATCTATATTCTATTCTCTATTTTCTAAAATAAAAACAACATGGAAGAAAACAATATTTTACGTGGCGGACAATTTTTGGTTAAGGAAACCAATTGTGATGATATATTCACACCCGAAGATTTTAACGAGGATCAATTAATGATGAAAGAAGCGGTCACTGAGTTTGTTGATCGCGAGCTTTGGGTAAAAAAAGCTCAATTTGAACAAAAAGATTATGCGCTAACAGAAACTTGTATGCAAAAAGCTGGAGAACTTGGTTTTTTAAGCGTTTCCGTTCCTGCAGAGTATAGTGGTATGGGTATGGGATTTGTAGATACCATGTTGGTTTGTGATTTCATCTCGGGAGCAACCGGATCTTTTAGTACTGCATTTGGAGCTCACACAGGAATTGGAACCATGCCTATTACATTGTATGGAACCGAAGAACAAAAACAAAAATACGTTCCCAAACTGGCCACAGGAGAATGGTTTGGAGCCTACTGTCTAACAGAGCCTAGTGCGGGTAGTGATGCCAATTCGGGAAAAACCAAAGCCGTATTATCCGATGATGGTAAAACCTATAAAATTACAGGGCAAAAAATGTGGATTTCCAATGCTGGATTTTGCAGCCTAATGATCGTTTTTGCTCGTATAGAAGATGATAAAAATATCACTGGGTTTATTGTCGAATTTGATCCCGAAAACCCAAATGGTATCACCATGGGAGAAGAGGAACACAAGCTCGGTATTCGTGCTTCGTCAACAAGACAAGTATTTTTTAACGAAACCGAAGTTCCTGTTGAAAATATGTTATCGACCAGAGGTAATGGGTTTAAAATAGCGATGAACGCCCTAAATGTTGGACGTATTAAGTTAGCTGCAGCCTGTCTCGATGCACAAAGACGTACGATAACCGAATCGGTAAAGTACGCCAACGAACGCATTCAATTTAAAACGCCAATTTCAAGTTTTGGAGCCATACGTCAAAAAATTGCCGAAATGGCAACCAATTGTTGGGTAGGAGAAGCTGCTTCATACAGAGCCGCAAAGAATATAGAGGATCGTATAGAACTTAGAAAAAACAACGGAAAAGACACCCATCAGGAAGCCGAGCTAAAAGGTGTTGAAGAGTATGCTATTGAGTGCTCTATTCTTAAAGTGGCTGTTTCAGAGTTTATTCAAAATTGTACAGATGAAGGCATTCAGATTTTTGGTGGTATGGGCTTCTCAGAGGAAACCCCAATCGAATCTGCCTGGAGAGATGCCAGAATATCAAGAATCTATGAAGGCACCAATGAAATAAACAGAATGTTATCTGTTGGCATGCTTATCAAAAAAGCCATGAAAGGTCATGTTGATGTGCTAACGCCGGCTATGGCAGTAAAAGATGAATTGGTTGGTATTCCATCATTCGAAGTTCCTGATTATTCCGAATTGTTTTCAGAAGAAAAAAATATTGTAAAAAACCTTAAAAAACTGTTCTTAATGGTGGCCGGAGCCGCTTTGCAGAAGTACGGCGAAAATATAGAAGAGCAGCAGCAACTTATGTTGGCATCCTCCGATATTTTAATTCAAATTTATTTAGCTGAATCTGCCATCCTTCGTGCTGAAAAATTAGCAAAAAAAGAAGGAGAAGATCATGCAAAAGAGCAAATTGCTATGGCAAAACTAAACCTCTTCCATGCCATTGATGTTATAGAAACAGCAGGTAAGCATTCCATCATATCTTTCTCTACAGGAGACGAACAACGTATGATGCTCATGGGGTTAAAACGTTACATCAAATATGTAAATATGCCAAACATTATAGAATTAAGACATATAATCGCCGAAAAAGTGATTAAAGAAAATAAATACTGTTTTTAAACAGATATAAAATTAATAGTGACTAACTCAACTCTAAAAAGCGCTCCGGATAAATAGTTTCGCAGCGCTTTTTAATTTTATATAACATGTTTATAAAATGCGTCAAGTAGTACAAGGACTCAAATGTCAAGTGACCATTCATATCGAAATGAGACTCGATTGAGACATCGCATCATGCTTATTCTCACTGTTATGTGATTTCTCCCATCGTCGAAATTGGCACCTCATATTCCCTTCTATCTCTTAAATTTCCGAAGTATTTTATATATTACTTAATAAAACTGTCCCCGCTTTTCATGTTCTAAACGTCTTAATAATAAATGTCCATCTTTAAAACTTAGATTATGAAAAATCACATAGCAATTGTCGCACTATTTTTGAGTCTATTCTCTTTTGCTCAAACCGAAACAATTTTAGAGCCTAAGCTTGAGAATATCTCATGGATTTCGGGTAATTGGAAGGGTGAAGCATTTGGAGGTCAAGTGGAGGAAAACTGGAGCAAACCTTCAGGCGGTTCTATGATGGCTACGTTTAAGCTCATTAATAACGGTGATGTCTCGTTTTACGAAATTGAAATTATTCGAGAAGTAAATGAGACCCTTATTCTTCAGTTAAAACATTTTAATAACGACCTTAAAGGATGGGAAACGCAAGATGAAACGGTCGATTTTCCACTTAAAAAAATAACAAATAGTAAAGTTATTTTTGAAGGTATGACTTTCGAAAAAATTAGTGACAAGGAAATGCATGTATATGTGGACATACATCAAAAAGATGGCTCCATAGAAATTGTTAAATTTAAGTATATCAAATAAGTTATTGCCCAAAGTCAATCCATGAACATGGATTTATATATTGCCACGACGGATTTATTTTTGAAGCGTTTTTATTTTTATTATCTTTAAAAATATTAACCATTTCAATAATAAAATCCGTCGTTTTTACGCTATACTTTTGAGTTAGCATCGTAAAAGGGTGACATTTAGAGGTATTCCCTTTTACATAACTCCTATTTTGCGAAGTCGACAACCAAAACATTTCAAAAGTTATATTTATCCAATAAACAATGAGACACCTATTTATATTGTTTTTATCACTAATTCCAGCTACGACCGTTGCTCAATCAAATCAAAAAATATACGATATCATTGATGCTGTTTCTTCAGACCGTCTAAAGAGCGATGTGCAAACTCTGGTCGATTTTGGAACGAGGAATACGTTTAGCGACACTATTTCGAATACAAGAGGCATAGGTGCTGCAAGACGATGGATTAAATCCGAATTCGAAGCCATTTCAAAAGATTGTAATAATTGCCTTGAGGTGTTTTACCAAAAAGATTTTGTGACTAAAAAGAATAATACCCGTGTACCACATGATGCCTGGGTAGTTAATGTTATTGCCATTCAAAAAGGAAGCAAATACCCAAATCGTTACATTATAATGAGTGGAGATATCGATTCTCGAGCCAGCGATACTATGGATTTTACAACTGATGCTCCTGGAGCTAACGACAATGCTTCGGGTATGGCTGGAGCCCTTGAAGCCGCCAGAGTGCTATCTAAATACACCTTTGAAAGTAGTGTGGTCTATGTTGGGTTATCGGGCGAAGAACAGGGCCTTTTTGGAGGTGCAGGACTAGCAGCGTATGCAAAGGAAAAAGGTTGGGATATTATTGGCGTCTTAAACAATGATATGATTGGAAACATCGAAGGTGTTGATGGCGTTATTGACAATAGAACGTTTAGAATTTTCTCTGAACCCGTACCACCAAATGAAACAGAACGTGCCAGAACGTTGCGCCGGTTTTATGGTGGTGAGGTAGATGGTATCTCACGTCAGTTGGCACGCTATGTGCATAAAACAACCCAAACATACATGCCCGAAATGAACCCTATGATGGTTTACAGACTCGATCGATTTGGTCGTGGCGGACATCACCGTCCGTTTAACGATCTGGGGTATGCAGGAATACGTATTATGGAAGCCCATGAAAACTATACACAACAGCATCAGGATATTCGAGAAGAAAACGGGATCAAATATGGCGATGTTATCGAGCATGTGAATTTCGATTACGCAAAAAAATTAACCGCCGTTAACGCCATTAATATGGCCAGTCTGGCTTCTGCTCCACCACCTCCTAAAAATGTGGCTATTGGAGGCATTGTAGAGCCTTCGGCTAAATTTAAATGGGATAAAGTAAAAGGTGCAAAAGGCTATAAAATTTATTGGAGATCTACCACCTCCCCGACCTGGGATCATAGTAGATATGTTGGTGATGTATCAGAGTTCACATTAGATGGTATCGTAATAGATAATTACTTTTTCGGTGTCGCCTCGGTGGGAGAACATGGATTTGAAAGTCTCGTCATATTCCCTACCAAAGTTTTTAGAAACTAAGGCTAAATCAAATCTTAACAAACTCTTAAGAATCTTTTTGATTAATTTTGGAGAAAATCAAAAGCTAAGACAGCTCTTAAAACACAGAAATCGGACTTCAACCTTGAGTCTATTTTATAGCCTCTAACCTTTGGTTTCTAGATTCTTAAGTTTATATTACAAGCCTTATTCAAAACACAACAATGTTAAATCGTCTATATCCGGTATTCGTTTTCTTAATCATGACCTCTGTCTCTTCAGATGCTCAGAATTTACTTTCTGAAAAACATAATTTCACCAGACAAGATACGCTACGAGGCTCTATTACTCAAGAGCGGGCATGGTGGGATTTAACCTATTACCACCTGGATATTAAAGTAGACCCTGATAAAAAATACATTTCAGGAAAAAACACCATTCACTATAAAGTGCTGGAAAGTCAAAAGCTTATGCAAATAGATTTGCAGTCTCCTTTAAAGCTTACAAAAGCCGTTCAAAATGGTAGAGAATTGCATATAAAACATGATGGTAATGCTCATTTTATAAGCCTTAGTGAAGACCAGAAGACTGGTGACGTAAATTCCATTGAAATGCACTACGAAGGGTCCCCGAAAGAAGCTATTAATGCTCCCTGGAATGGAGGCATTATCTGGAAAAAGGATCCTAACGACAATCATTTTGTAGCCTCTGCTTGTCAGGGTATAGGCGCTAGTTTATGGTGGCCCTGTAAAGATCATATGTACGACGAAGCAGATAGTATGCTAATTAGTGTAAATGTTCCTAAAGATCTTATGAATGTGTCCAATGGCAGGTTAAGACAGATTGAACAGTTTGGAGACACCAAAACCTATAGCTGGTTTGTAAATAATCCGATAAACAATTATGGTGTTAATATAAACATTGGTGATTACGTTAATTTCTCTGAGGTCTATGACGGACTAGGAGGACATTTAGATATGAACTATTATGTCTTAAGGGATCATTTAGAGAAGGCTAAAGAACATTTTAAAGATGCGCCTAAAATGATGAAGGCTTTCGAGCATTGGTTCGGTCAATATCCCTTTTATGCGGATGGCTTTAAACTTGTAGAAGTTCCCTATTTGGGCATGGAACATCAAAGTAGTGTGACCTACGGTAATGAGTACAAAAATGGGTATTTGGGTAACGATTTATCAGGTACCGGATGGGGTATGAAGTTTGATTTTATTATTGTCCATGAGTCGGGGCATGAATGGTTTGCTAATAATATCACAAATAAAGACATCGCCGATATGTGGATACACGAGAGCTTTACAACCTATTCTGAAACTCTGTTTTTAGATTACTATTATGGTAAAGAAGCAGCAAGCGCATATGTCATTGGAACCAGAAAAAATATTAAAAATGATCGCCCTTTGATTGGGTTGTATGACGTAAATCATGTTGGATCCGGTGATATTTATTTTAAAGGAGCCAATATGTTGCATACGCTACGTCAACTTATTGAGGATGATGAAAAATGGAGACAGATTTTGCGTGGATTAAACCGTGAATTTTATCATCAAACAGTAACAACACAACAGATAGAAAGTTATATATCTCAAGAAACCGGTATCGATTTAACCGAGTTCTTCGAACAATACCTAAGAACTACAAAAATTCCAACCTTGGAATATTCCATTAGCAAAAATCAGTTAAAATACCGATGGACAAATATTGTTGATAAATTCGACATGCCTGTTCAGGTGAAAATCAATGGAAACGAACAATGGCTGTTCCCCAAATCTGATTGGAAAACGGAGACCATAGACTTAAAAATATTATCTTTTGAGGTCGATAAAGATTTCTATGTTAATGTAACTCCTTTATAAAATCACGAACGTGGAAGAATTATACTTTAAAACAGACTCAGCATGGCGCGAGTGGTTACATGAAAATCACGATCGTTCTAAAGGTGTTAACTTGATCTTTTACAAAGTAGAAATCAAAAAACCGTCCATGCGATGGGAAGAAGCCGTTAAGGTTGCACTTTGCTATGGCTGGATAGATTCTACAGTAAAAAGTCTGGGAGATGGTAAACGCAAACAGCGTTTCACACCAAGAAACCCTAAAAGTGTTTGGAGTGCCCTTAACAAAAAATATATTAAGGAACTTACAGCGAACAGACTCATGCATAAAAGTGGTCTTGAAATTATAGAAATTGGAAAACAAAATGGGAGTTGGACGGCAATAGACGATGTTGAAAATGGTGTTATTCCCGAAGACCTTCAACTTGCATTCAATGGTAATTCGAAGGCCTTTGACAACTTCAAGAACTTCGCGCGATCGTATAGAAAGGGATATTTATATTGGTTAAACCAGGCAAAACGCGAAGCGACACGAGAAAAACGCATTGCTGAAATTATTGAACTGTGTGAAGCCAATATTAAGCAAAGAGGAGGTTGGTAGATGTTAATTTAACGTCACTTTCTATGTAATTAACATTCAAAAAACCTAAATTAATTGCTTAGCATACAAACGTTCGTCATAAAATGACATTAAGATCTAGATACGAGCTTTCATGTCAAGCCGAAATAAAGTACGATTGAGGCGTCGCATCGCGTTTGTTATCATTGTTATTAGATTTCTCAATGCTTTCGAAATGACAAGGTTTATTTATTAAAATAATAATCTAACTATCCGTTTTTAGTATATCAACCGATGTTAATTTACCAAAATTTAGTCCGTATCTAAGGCAAGTCATATTTTAATCGTTCAAGATTTTCATCCAATATAATCCATGATTTATAGGGTAGCTATACCGTATTCCCTCTGAGGAATACTAAACATGTTTGTTTTTTTCACGCCAACCGACCTTAAAATATTGCCGAAATAGTTAGAATAGAAAAATAAAACAATTATTTTTACTGTAGTATAAGGAAAAAACTTATAAAAATTGATGAAATATCCTAAACAATATATCAATAATTTACACAATTCTTCTCTTTAGTAATACCACCTTTTTAAGACCAGAGTTCGTATATAGAATTAACAAAAGCATAAATTTTTAACCCCTATTTAAATAACTTAAACATAAAATCTTATGAAAAAAATGAAATTTTTATTGTCCATAACCTTGGGTTTAGCCTTTAGTTTAACGTATACTTCTTGTAAAGAAACTTCAAAAAGTGAAGCCGCCGCAGCTGAAGTAGTAGAAAAAGAGGCACCAGTAAAAGAAGTTACAGCTGCGGAACTTTTAACGGGAAAATGGACTCTAAAGGACATGGAGTTTAAATCAAAAGAAGATTTAAAAGACATGAAAAGCTTTTTCGATGCTATGAAAGAAGGCTTGGTTGGAAAATTTTATTATGAATTTAGTGCCGATAAGACATGGATAAATTCTTCACCTCCGCTTGTTGGTGAAGAAGATAAGGTACAGAAAGGAAACTGGGTTTTATCTACAGATAACAAAACGATAATTACCAGTACAGAAGATGGTGAAAAAAAGGATTTTGAGATCATAAGCTTGGATGAAAAGAACTTGATTTTTTCTATTTCCGATGACATGGGGAGTCAAATTATGACATTTACCAAAGAATAGTATTCATCCTTATTAATTCTACTTGATCATACAAGCATAAAAAGAGGGCGTCTAAACCGTTCTGGAATTGTCATTTTGAGGGTAGTGAAAAAATATTAAAACCTTAATAAACAAGTGTTTAATTTCTAATAGATTCTTCACTTTGTTCTGAATGACATCTTTTTAGAGGCCCTCTTTTCGTTTTTATAAACTCGGCATTTATAACATATAAATACTACAGCTTCACAATTTTGTAGTTCTTATTATCAACATTTAGAAAATAGACCCCACTGCTTAGGTGGCTCATATCTAATTTCATTTCAGAACTTTGACTTGTTTTTGTGGACAGCTTAGTGCCTTTCAAAGAAAATAAGTTAATTGTTCTGGGTTTAGAGAATTTAAAATTCACAAACAAATCATTTAGAACAGGATTAGGGTAAGCTTTAAAAGATGGCGTGTCTGTTTCTGGCTTATCCACACTCAAAACAGGTTCTAACGGGTTATAAGCATTTCCCGATAACACAAACATATAAATTGCTCTTAACGTGGCTCCAAAATAAGCAGTTGTTGGCTGGTTTTTTAGTTCTTCATATCCGTCATTCACAAAGTTCAAATCTGTTGAAGCCATTCCAGCAGTAGAGTAAGCACCTGTAAATGTTGGATCTTTATAGTCTGTCCTAATAGCAACTCCAGCTTGATTATATCCAGGATATATTTGATCGAAGCCGCCTTGTGCTGTTACAAAATCATTACATAATTCGGTGTAACTTAAAGCACGGGAGTTCCCGTACCATAGATAATCTATAGCTATTCTCCACGGTGTTCTCGCGGCATCATAATAGTAAGACTTTCCTTCATCATAGGCCCAAGATACTTGAGTCGAATAATCCCCATCGGCTTCACTCCAATCCGATACCAAATTGTAAACCGCATTGTTTTTAGACAAATTAGCATCAATAATATCATAACACTTACTGGCGACAGCGTTCCAAAACACTTGGTCATTGGTGTACTCTCCAAAAACCCTAAAATAACCAGTCGTAAAATATGACGGATTAGTGTTAGCACTACCTCCCCAGGCATCACCGGGCTTTAGCACATAAGTTCCAGATTCCACTTCATGATCCTTAATAGCAGCTATCAATGCTTTTGCGTCATTTTGATAATGAATAGCTCCCGAGTTCCCCCAACGTTTTTCTGCAACAATTAAAGCAATAGCAGCATCTAATTCTGCATCTGTGGCTCCATTTTGACCAATAACATTAGAACAGTCCTCTATTTTCCAATTCATAACGCCATTCGCGTTAGAAAAATCCTTATAGTATAGCCATAGACCATCTAAAAGCTCCTTGTCGTTTGCATACGCCGCTAACAACATGCCATAGCCTATACCTTCAGAAACCGTTTGGCTAGGTGTGTCGAATTTTACTCTAAATCTCCCATCATTACAGGAAGCTACAAAGGTATTTCGCCACGCCACGTAAACATCAAGCAAGTCATTTGCCTGAATATTATTAGGTTGGATACCATAATCATAATCTCGATTCAAGAAATTGATTTCAGAAATTTGGGCATTAAAAAAGTTTATACCTAAAAACAATAGGTATACGGTAATAGAATAACATTTTTTCATAAAAAAGTAGGTTTATTTTTGTTACCCTATATACGCTAACAATGCAAAAATTAGACTTCAATACGAGAAAAAAATCTGACTTTTTTATATCCCACTTATAAAACTTCCATAGGGGTCTTTAAAATGAATACCTTCTGAAAATCTTTGCTTACTTAAATGCTGATATTCAACCATGGCCCAAAGCACAAACTCTTTGACAAAATACACCTCATCCTCAGGTACATTGGGTTGATATTTTTCTAATATAGCATGTAAAGGAGTTACCACATTGATAACATTTTGGTATTCGGTCTCTGGCAGGTCATCTAACAGCTCAAAACCACCTTCAAGATTAAAGAACCAGGAAATGAGTTCATCATAAGGCGTTTCTTCATCCTGTTTTTTTAGTTTCTCAATCTTAGGAAAATATTCCTGGAATAGACTTTTAACAGCTTCACCTATTAAATTATAAGCCACAACTGCTGCTCCCTCCTGCTCTCCTTCGTACACCAGTTCTACTTTTCCTGTAATGGATGGAATAACTCCTATAAAATCACTTAAGCGTAACATTGTGGTGGCATCTCCAGAAATTAGAGCTCGTCGTTCGGCAGTACTAATCAGGTTTTCTAAGGCTGTAATACTTAAACGTGCACTTACACCACTTTTAGCATCTATAAAATCATTTTTACGAGCTTCAAATACAATTTGCTCTAAAAGGTCTCTAGCGAGATCTGGAACAATAACCGTTTTCTTTTGTAAGTCCACCAGTTTAGCTTCCTGTTCGGTTATTCTTTTGGCCGTTTCTATATCTGTTGGGTAATGCGTTAAAATCTGCGAACCGATTCTATCTTTTAAAGGTGTGACAATACTTCCTCTGTTGGTATAATCCTCAGGGTTTGCAGTAAACAAAAACTGAATATCTAAAGGCAGTCGTAATTTAAACCCTCGTATTTGAATGTCGCCTTCCTGTAAAATATTAAACAGGGCCACTTGAATTCTGGCCTGTAAATCAGGGAGCTCATTAATAACGAATATGCAACGATTAGCTCTTGGTATCATGCCATAATGAATCACTCTGTCATCGGCATAACTCAATTTTAAGTTGGCCGCTTTTATAGGGTCTACGTCGCCAATAATATCTGCCACAGTCACATCTGGAGTGGCTAACTTCTCTGCAAAACGTTCACTTCTATGCAGCCATGAAATGGGGGTATCATCGCCTTTCTGTTTTATCAATTCAAGTGCAAAGCGTGAAATAGGTTGAAACGGATCATCATTAACTTCCGATCCTTCAACATACGGAATATATTCGTCTAACAGGTTTAACATTAAACGTGCTAAACGCGTTTTAGCTTGTCCGCGTAAGCCCAAAAGATTGATATTATGACGTGATAAAATAGCACGCTCTAACTCAGGAATCACTGTGTTTTCATAACCATGTACGCCTTCAAAAGTTGTTTCTCCATGTTTAATCTTTTGTATTAGGTTTTCCCGCAATTCATCCTTAATTGATTTAGCCTGATATCCCGCTTTTTTTAAATCCCCTAATGTTTTTATGCTTTTTATGTTCATATGGTTTATTTAGAAACTAGAATTTAGAAACCGGAAAGACAAATGTTAGCGATCCAGGCTCTATAATCTTTCATTTTGTTTATATTTCATTTTAAAATTGGAGGGAGTTGGAATTCACCTTCCCTGTTTAAAACGAGGAATTGGTAAATAAAATGCATTACCATACAGATTCTATCCTCTAAAAACTCGCTTTCTTTACTTTTAAATTATCCTCTAATGCGTTTCCTCCTATTTGTTTCGTAGTCCTCAAAAATCATTTCACCTAAATCTTTTAGTCCTGTATAAAAGGCTTTTCCCTTGTTCGCATAGGTAAACTCTCTAACAAATTGCATCAAATAACTATCTTGGGCGATCATAAACGTGGTTATAGGAATATGCAAACGCCTGGCTTGCTGAGCTGCGGCATAGCACTTATTTACTATAAACTTATCTAAACCGTTACTGTTTTTATAATATTCGCCATCTTTTAAACGTAAACAACTTGGTTTTCCGTCTGTAATCATAAAAATCTGTTTGTTCGTGTTTCGTTTTCTACGAAGTATATCCATAGCCAATTGCAGTCCGGCTACAGTATTGGTATGAAATGGACCTACCTTTAAATAAGGTATGTCTTTAATTTCTATCTGCCAGGCATCATTACCAAAAACAATAATATCTAAGGTATCCTTTGGATATCTGGTAGTAATTAATTCTGCAAGTGCCATGGCCACCTTTTTTGCGGGAGTAATGCGGTCTTCTCCATAAAGAATCATACTATGACTAATGTCAATCATTAAGACCGTACTCATTTGGGATTTATGCAGTGTTTCTTCAACAACTAAATCCTCTTCAGACAAACTAAAGTCAAAAATACCATGATTAATCTGAGCATTTTTTAGACTTTCGGTCATAGATACTTTATCTAAAGCATCTCCAAACTGATAGTTTCTAAAATCTCCAGTATGCTCATCGCCTATTCCAGAGTTTTTACTTCTGTGATTGCCACGTCCGCTGTTCTTTATTTTTCCAAAAATATGGTCTAAAGCCTGCTGACGAATAGCTCGCTCTGTTTTTGAAGTAATCTCAATACCATCACCCTTCCCATCCGGATTAATGGTCTCACGTATATAGCCTTTCTTTTTTAAATCTTCAATAAAATCATCAATGGTATAATCTGGGGTTGAAAGTTTGTATTCTTTATCCAGTTCTCTTAACCAATCAATAGCCTCATCAAAGTCTCCCGAAGTATAAGTAAGGAGTTCTTTAAAAACTTCAAATATTTTATCAAAAGGCGTTTGAAAGGGCGGCTTATAATTTTGAAAAACAAACCCTTTTTTTATTGTTTTATTATCTCTCATAGCCGTATAAAAATACTATATTTTTCTAACATATTATATTAACATCCCGTTAAGAGTCTCGGACACTCTTTTTCTTATCTTTATGTCGACTAATTCAAGTAAATAATGAAAAAAACACTCTACATATTGATGCTGTTAGCATCATTTTCCGCCTTATCTCAAAAATTCTCAACAGAGCTTCTCAAAAATATACATCCCCGTAACATAGGTCCAGGAGGTATGTCTGGTCGTATTACGGCCATTGATGTGGTACATAAAAACCCCGATATTATGTATGTTGGAACCGCTTCGGGTGGATTATGGAAATCGACATCTGGTGGTATTAAATGGGACCCTATTTTCGATAACGAAGTCACAGCCTCTATTGGAGCCATTGCCATTCAGCAATCCAATCCAAGTGTTATTTGGGCTGGAACAGGAGAAGGTAACCCTAGAAATAGCTTAAACGGTGGTTACGGCATTTACAAATCTTTAGACGGCGGAAAGAACTGGATGCTTATGGGATTGGAGAAAACGCGTCATATACACCGTGTGGTTATAGACCCTACAAGCCCAAATACCGTATATGTTGCTGCCATTGGTTCGCCATGGGGTATTCACCCAGAACGTGGTATCTATAAAACAACAGATGGAGGTAAAACCTGGAAAAACATATTATTCGTTAATAATAAAACAGGAGCTGCCGATCTTGTTATGGATCCAACAAACCCCAACAAACTAATTGCTGCCATGTGGGAGCATAAGCGTGATCCCTGGTTTTTTAACTCGGGAGGTGAAGGCTCTGGATTGCACATTACTCATGACGGTGGTGAAACCTGGAAGACATTAACAGATGAAGACGGTCTACCCAAAGGAAACCTGGGACGTATTGGTGTGGCCATTGCAGCAAATAAACCAAATACAATCTATGCTTTGATTGAGGCTAAGAAAAACGCACTATATAAAAGTGAAGACGGCGGATTTAAATGGAAGAAAATAAATGATAAAAGTGGTATTGGTAACCGTCCTTTTTATTATTCTGAAATCTATGTAGATCCTCAAAATGAAAACCGTTTGTATAGTGTTTTCACCTATGTTAATGTTAGTCAAGATGGCGGTAAAAGTTTTACTGGATTAATGCCTGCCTATGGTGTTCCTAATGGCGTTCATCCCGATCACCATGCCTGGTGGATACACCCTGAAAACGGTAATTTCATGATTGATGGAAACGATGGAGGCCTGAACATTTCTAAAGATGGTGGTAAAACATGGCGATTTGTTGGAAATATTCCCGTGGCGCAGTTTTATCACATTAATGTAGATAATGACATTCCTTACCATGTTTATGGAGGTATGCAGGATAATGGTTCGTGGAAAGGGCCATCTTACGTATGGCGAGCTCAGGGTATAAGAAATTCGTATTGGCAGGAAATAAGCTTTGGTGATGGTTTCGATGTGGTTCCCGATAAAGAAGATTCTCGTTTTGGTTGGTCTATGAGTCAGCAAGGATATGTAAGCAGGTATGATTCTGAAACCGGAAACAATTATCTGGTAAAACCAACACATCCAGATGCTAATGTTAAACTTCGATTTAATTGGAATTCGGCAATTAACATAGATCCTTTTGATTCGAACACCCTTTATTTTGGAAGTCAGTTTGTTCACAAATCTACAGACAAAGGACTTACCTGGGAGGTTATCTCGAACGACTTAACAACCAACGATCCCGAAAAGCAAAAACAAAGCGAAAGTGGCGGATTAACTATGGATGCTACGGGAGCCGAGAATCACTGTACGATTTTGGTTATTGAACCATCTCCCTTAGAAAAAGACATGTTTTGGATTGGTACCGACGACGGACGTGTACACGTTACTCAAAATGGTGGACAAAGTTATAATGAAGTCACAAAAAACATTAAGGACTTGCCCTCAGGAAGTTGGATTGCCCAAATAAAGGCATCGAACAAAAATAAAGGAGAGGCTCTTTTAATTGCCAACGACTACAGACGTTTTAACTATACGCCGTATGCTTACAGAACTAAAAATTATGGCAAAACATGGCAACGTATTGTTGATAGTAAGGATGTAAAAAGCTATACATTGGCTATCGTTGAAGATTTAGAAAACCCCAACCTTATATTTTTAGGAACCGATGACGGATTGTACATCTCCTTAAACGCTGGAAATACATGGACCAAATGGAACGAAGGGTTCCCCACAGTTCCGGTAAAAGACCTAATTATTCATCCTCGTGAGCATGACTTAGTTATTGGAACATTTGGTCGTGCAGCATGGGTTTTAGATGACATTCGTCCCTTACGTGCTATTGCAAAAAACAAGGAGATCCTTGCTAAAAAATTAGAATTATTTAAACCTGCTGATGCCTATTTGGCGGCCTATCAACAACCTACAGGAAGCCGCTTTGGTGCCGATGCCATGTATTATGGTGAAAACCGCAAAGCGGGTGCACAAATAGCTTACTATGTAACTATCGATAAGGATGAGTCGTCTAACGATAAAAAAGAGGATACTGAAGACGAATCTGATAATGATGACATAAAAGAACCTAAGGTTAAATGGGACTCGTTAACCATGAAAATTTATGATGGTGACCGTCTAATAAGGACCTTGAAACAAAAGGCACCTAAGGACACCGGAATTCATAAATGGACCTGGGGTATGAACGAAAAAGGCCCGGACAGAGCATCCAGAAAAATTAGTAAGCGTAAAGGAGAACCTCGTGGCTCCAAAGTAAAACCTGGAACTTATAAAATTGTGCTGGGTTTTGGCGATCAATTATCAGAGCAAACGATTACGATCAAAAAAGATCCACGTCTGAATACATCCGACAGTGCTATTAATGAGGTTTATCAGACTTCAAAAGAGATCGAAACCATGATCCAAACGATGGCCGATGTTGTCAAACAACTAGTAGAAAGTAAAGATGTTGCAAAAAAATATCAAACCAGATTGAAGAAAATAGATAAAGAACAATATAAAGACGGTATAAAAGCTTCAAAAGAAATCATCAAGAAAATCGACAACATTATTGATCTATTTTTAGGAAAAGAAGATAAAAGACAAGGTATTACTCGTAATCCGGAAGTAAACATTGGTCAGCGTATAGGTACAGCCTATGGCTATGTTAGATCCAGACAAAATGGAATAACAACAACAGAAACCACATTAATTAAGCATGCTAAAGAAGCTTTAAATAGCGCTATTGAAAAAAACAACACGTTCTTTAATATAGACTGGAAAGCCTATCAAAGCACTATGGAAAAGCTCCAATTATCACCATTCAAAACTGTACAATCATTTAAAACTAATTAATTATGAACAAACTAATCTTCTTAGTTTTTCTTGGACTGCTCGTCTCCTGTAAAACAGACAAGCCATCTAAGGAAGAATCTACTCTTAATTTAAAAGCGTATACAATCAAACAGTTCATGGATAATGAAGCTGTTGGTGGGGGAAGTTTTTCTCCAGATAAATCTAAGTTATTGGTCTCTAGTAACAGATCGGGTATTTATAATATGTATACGGTTCCATCGACAGGTGGTGCGTTTACACCAATAACGGTATCTGATTCGTCATCAATATTTGCGATCTCGTATTTTCCAAACGATGAACGTATGTTATACCGAGCAGATGGTAATGGTGATGAGATTTACCATTTGTACCTTAGAGATACCGATGGAACGGTTACTGAGTTAACTCCGGATGAAGGTGCCAGAGCATCCTTTTACGGGTGGTTTCATGATGGAAAGAGTTTTGCTTTCGGTTCTAATAAAAGAGACAAACGCTATATGGATGTTTACGAAATGAATATCGAAACACTTACGCCAAAACTTATTTATCAGAATAATGAAGGATATGATTTTAATGCAGTGTCCAGTGATAAAAACCTCCTTGCCCTTAGTAAAACAATAAATACAAACGACAGTGATATTTTCATTTATAATAAAACCGATAGATCATATACCAAAATAAATGAAAACCAAAGTAGTAACGCTATTGAGGATTTCTCTTTAGACAGCAAAACACTCTATTATACTACCGACGATGGTTCTGAGTTTTCCTATCTCATGACATACGATATTGCCTCTGGTAAAAAGGAAAAGGTTTTGGAAAAGTCCTGGGATATTCGTGGGATCTATTTTACTCATAATGAGAAATACATGGTAAGCTTTATTAATGAAGATGGAAAGAATGTGATAGAAATAAAGGACATGGCTTCTGGTGAAAACCTGAAACTCCCGGACTTTGAAAACGGAAGTATTACCAGTGTTGGTTTTTCGAGAGATGAATCGAGGATGCGTATGTATGTTGGAGGCTCTAACAGTCCTTCAAATCTATTTACATATCATTTAGCGAACAAGGAGCTACATAAACTTACCGACGTTCTTAATAAAGACATAGATCCAAAGCACCTGGTAAGTGCAAAAGTAATTCGGTATAAATCTTTTGATGGTGTAGAAATTCCGGCTATTTATTATTTACCTCACCAGGCATCTGTTAAAAGTAAAGTTCCTGCATTGGTTTTGGTACATGGTGGCCCTGGTGGACAAAGCAGGCAAAACTTCAGTTCTTTAACACAATACCTGGTGAATCACGGTTATGCCGTATTGGCTGTAAATAATCGCGGAAGTAGTGGTTATGGCAAAACATTCTTTCAAATGGACGACCTAAATCATGGTGAAAAAGACTTACAGGATTGTGTCGAAGGTAAAAACTGGCTGGCCCAACAACCAGAAATCGATGCTACTAAAATTGGTATTATGGGCGGTTCTTATGGAGGTTATATGACTATGGCAGCCCTAACATTTACCCCGGAGGAGTTTGCAGTTGGTGTTAACATCTACGGAGTTACTAACTGGTTGCGTACCCTAAAAAGCATTCCACCATGGTGGGAATCTTTTAAAGATGCACTTTACAAAGAATTAGGGAATCCACATACGACAGATTCTATAAGACTACACAAAATATCACCTTTATTTCACACAGATAAAGTCACGAAACCCTTAATCGTTCTACAGGGGGCAAAAGACCCCAGAGTATTGCAGGTTGAGTCTGATGAAATTGTTGAAGGCGTGCGCAAAAATGGTGTTCCTGTAGAATATGTTCTGTTTGAAGATGAGGGGCATGGATTCCTTAAAAAGGAAAACCAGATTGAAGCATACAGTAGCATCCTTAAGTTTTTAGACAGGTATCTTAAAAAAGAAAATGCGCCGTTAGATGGTGAAACCAGTACAAAGAAAATAGAAGTTGAAGAAACAGAACCCAAGGCTTAGGTAAATAACAAAAATGAAAAGAGGCTAACTAAAAACAGAGCAGTTAGCCTCTTTTTATTAAGCTAATGAGATAAGACGCTTAAAATAATTTCTAATGTCTCAAGATATAATTTTCATATCCCTATAAACGAAGAGCGGCCCTAAAACCTTCCAGAATTGTTATTGTTATTTTGAGTACCTGCCTACTAAGATGGACAGGCGGGCATTCTCAACGAACCACACTCAATAAAACATAATCGTCTTGTCATCCAGAGCGAGGCAGAAGTGAAGGGTCTCAAACGATTTCTATTATAGATGATTCATGAGTTGCCTAATTATAATAAACACAGACCATCCTATTAATTAAAAAAGTCTACCTAAACACCTCTTTTTTACAACGTTATAAATGTATGTTATTCAATCCGTTTTAACCCATTGAGGTTTTCGACTTTGATTTGTTTTCCAATAGTAGATATAAGTCCATCTTTTTTAAACTGAGATAGAACTCTAATTGCCGACTCCGTAGCCGTTCCCACAATATTAGCAAAATCTTCACGAGATAATAGCACGCTTAAAGTCCCATCTGGATTCACTCCAAAATTATCGTGTATATAAATCAAGGCCTCTGCTAAACGTTGTTTTACAGACTTCTGTGCCATATTTACAATAATATCGTCCGCTTCCTTTAAGTCATGAGCCATATCCTGTAACACATCAAACGAAAACTTAGGATTCTTTTGAAGGTCGGCAATGATTTCACTTTTAGGAATAAAACAAACTTCCATATCATTTAAAGCAGTTGCCTGTAAATTTGAGCTTTCCTCACTTACTAGAGAACGTTGTCCCAATAACTGGCCTTTAACAACCATTTTCACAATTTGATCCTTACCATTTTCACTTAACTTGGAAAGTTTACATATCCCGTCCTTAACACAATACACGCCATTTAGCGTTTCACCTTCCTCAAAAATGACTGTTCCTTTTTTTATGGTATAAGAAGTTTTACAATTCGAAATTCGCACTAACTCATCTTTTGTCAAAGATTTAAGTGAATTAAATTGTTTGATAATACACTGTTCGCACTTTCCCATAGTTACTAATTAGTCTGCATGTAAAAATAAACAAAACATGACAATTATCATATTAAAAAAACCATTAACTTTTAACCTTTGCATGAGGTATAATTGAGCAAAATAATGAGCAATAACACATGCTTTCATTGTGGGTTAGACGCTACATCCAATACAATTCTATTTGAAGATAAATCGTTTTGTTGTCATGGCTGTAAGACCGTATATGAGATTTTTTCAACAAACGATCTAACGTGCTACTACGATTTACAGGAAGCCCCTGGAGCAACCCCAAAAGATATTGAGGGGAAATATAACGTTTTGGAAAACGATAAAATTGTTGAGCAATTATTAGAGTTTAACGACGGTAATACTCAAATTATCACCCTGTATATTCCACATATTCACTGCAGTTCCTGTATCTGGATTCTAGAAAACTTAAATAAACTAAACCCATCGATACATTCGTCCATCGTTAATTTTGGAAAAAAGGATGTACGGATTACATATGCTAGTGAAGCATATGCCTTAAAAGATTTGGTGGTTTTATTAAGTAGCATAGGTTACGAGCCTTTTATAAGCTTAGAAGACTATAGTGTTGGCAAAAAACACATAGACCGCTCTTTAATCTACAAATTAGGGGTAGCCGGTTTTGCTTTTGGAAATGTCATGTTCTTATCCTTCCCTGAGTACTTCCAGGTAGACGGATTCTGGATTGAAAAATATAAACACCTATTCAGATGGCTTATGTTTTCCTTTTCACTCCCTGTGGTATTTTATTCTGCTCAAGATTACTTTGTTTCAGCTTTTAAAGGCCTTCGATCAAAGATTTTAAACATCGATGTGCCCATTGCTTTAGGCGTTTTGGTATTATTTTTAAGAAGCTCATATGAAATTGTTTTTGATATGGGTACAGGTTTTTTCGATAGCCTTACCGGGCTCATTTTCTTTCTGCTATTGGGGAAGTTTTTTCAAAAGAAGACCTATACCTTTTTATCATTCGAGCGCGATTATAAATCCTACTTCCCTATTGGAATTACAAAGATTAACACCAACGGAACCGAAGCGCCTATACAAGTGTACGATATTAAAAAAGGGGACCGATTGCTTATTAGAAACGAGGAACTTATTCCTGTAGATTGTATTCTAATAAAAGGGACCGCCCGAATAGATTATAGTTTCGTAACGGGAGAATCTAAAACAGTATCGAAACAATCTGGCGATAAATTATTTGCTGGTGGAAAACAGTTAAATGGAAGTATTGAGGTTGATGTACTAAAATCGGTAGAACAAAGTTATTTAACCCAACTTTGGAGTAACGATGTTTTTAAAAAAGACAAAGAACGATCCTTTACCAATATCACCAACCGAATTAGCAAACGTTTTACCATAACTATTTTACTAATCGCATGTATAGCCACCTCGTTTTGGCTGTTAACCGATTCGAGCAAGGCCCTCAACGTATTCACTTCAGTATTAATTATAGCCTGTCCCTGTGCTATAGCCTTATCGGCACCTTTTACGTTTGGAAACATATTGCGTATCCTTGGAAAGAAAAAGTTCTACTTAAAGAATGCCAGTGTTATTGAGCAACTTGCTAAAATAAATACTATAATATTTGATAAAACCGGTACGATAACAACCAATAAAGCGTCTTCCATAAATTATGAAGGCCATGAACTATCCCTAGAAGAAGAGGTTTTGTTAACGAGTACTTTACGAGGATCTAATCATCCTTTAAGCCGCTCGCTTTATAAGCTTTTAAATAATCACGATATTTTAACACCAGATGCCTACGAGGAGCATCTCGGAAAGGGCATCGAAGCCCGTTATAAAAACAAAAATATAAAGGTAGGTTCAGCACCTTTTGTTGGACACTCCAGCCATGGAAATACATTAACAACAACGGTTCATGTAAGTACCAATGATAAATACAAAGGTAAGTTTACCTTTTACAATGCTTATAGAAAGGGCGTTTCTCAACTATTTAACACCCTTAAAAAAGAATACGATTTGGTTATTCTCTCTGGTGATAATGCTGGTGAAAAAGATAATTTAAGAAAACTTCTTCCCACCAAAACCAAACTGCTTTTTAATCAAAAACCGGAAGATAAACTAGACTATATAAAATATCACCAGAATGAAGGTGCCAGTGTCGCTATGATTGGTGATGGGCTAAACGATGCCGGGGCCTTGGCCCAAAGTCAAGTAGGCATCGCCATTTCAGAAAACGTTAATGTGTTTTCCCCGGCCTGTGATGCTATTTTAGATGCCTCAAAATTAAACCAGTTATCCAGCTATATTAAAATAGCTAAATCTGCTATAACCATTATTAAATGGAGCTTTGTCCTCTCATTTATATATAACATTATCGGACTTTACTTTGCGGTCACCGGGCAACTGGCACCAGTGATAGCAGCTATATTAATGCCCCTTAGCTCCATAAGTATTGTTGCTTTTACAACCTTAACCACGAACATTTTGGGAAGGAAACTAAATTAATAAGTAGAACATGACAAAAGTCATTTTTTGACAACAGACATGGCTGTAATTTTGAACCATAACTTCAAGTAGGTATGAGTGTTATATATATTTTATTAGCTATAAGTATTCTTGTAGCTGTCTGCTTTTTCATAGCCTTTATCATAGCTGTAAAAAAAGGACAGTACGATGACAGTTATACGCCTTCTGTGAGAATACTATTTGAAGACGAACTTGTTAAAGAAAATTCCAAAAAAACGGTACTAACCAAAAAAGATTAATAATTAGAAATTATGGAAATGCAGCAATTTCATTACGATAATAAAATCGTTAAAAACTTCTTATATGCTACTATGCTTTGGGGTGTTGTGGGAATGTTGGTAGGCTTGCTACTGGCATTTATGTTTTTATTCCCCAACCTAACCGATGGTATTTCGTGGTTAAGTTTTGGTAGGTTAAGACCTTTACATACCAATGCCGTTATTTTTGCCTTTGTTGGTAATGCTATTTTTGCAGGAGTCTATTACTCCACACAGCGTTTGCTCAAGGCTCGAATGTTTAATGACACCTTGAGTAAAATTAACTTCTGGGGCTGGCAACTTATCATCGTAGGAGCTGCAATTACGTTACCTTTAGGGTATACAACATCCAAAGAATATGCAGAACTGGAATGGCCCTTCGATATTGCTATAGCCTTAATTTGGGTCGTTTTTGGATGGAACCTCATTGGAACCATTTTTAAAAGAAGACAACGCCATTTATATGTAGCCATCTGGTTTTACATTGCAACATTCGTTACCGTTGCTGTACTTCATATATTTAATAGTTTAGAATTACCGGTTAGTGCTCTAAAGAGTTACTCGGTATATGCCGGGGTTCAAGATGCTCTGGTACAATGGTGGTACGGACATAATGCCGTGGCCTTCTTTTTAACCACGCCATTTTTAGGGTTAATGTATTACTTCGTGCCAAAAGCGGCCAACCGCCCTGTGTACTCTTACAGGTTATCTATTGTTCACTTCTGGTCGCTAATCTTTATTTACATCTGGGCTGGCCCACATCACTTATTGTACACGGCTCTGCCTGAATGGGCTCAAAATTTAGGTGTTGCCTTTTCGGTTATGCTATTAATGCCATCCTGGGGTGGTATGATAAACGGACTTTTAACCTTACGTGGCGCCTGGGATAAAGTGCGTACAGATCCGGTTTTAAAATTTATGGTCGTAGCAATTACTGGTTATGGTATGGCAACCTTTGAAGGACCAACACTTTCTCTTAAAACGGTGAATGCTATGGCGCACTTTACCGATTGGATCATTGCTCATGTACATGTGGGTGCCTTAGCCTGGAACGGTTTCTTAACCTTTGGTATGATTTATTTCCTGGTTCCTAAACTATTTAAGACCAAACTATACTCTCTTGCTCTTGCCAATTTGCATTTCTGGGTGGGTACGTTAGGTATTATTTTATATGCTTTACCCATGTACATGGCTGGATTTACGCAATGGGCCATGTGGAAGCAATTTAATCCTGATGGTACCTTAGTTTATGGGAACTTCTTAGAAACGGTTACAGAAATAATACCCTTATACTGGATGCGTGCTATAGGCGGTACACTGTTTATTATAGGGATGTTAATCATGATTTACAATGTTATTGTTACTATAAAACAAGGAAGCAAGGTTGAGAACGAATTAGCTGAAGCTCCAGCTTTAGAACGCGTTACCAAAAAACGTACTGCTAATGAGGGATGGCATACCTGGTTGGAGCGTAGACCGGTTCAATTAACACTTTTAGCTACAGTGGCTATTTTAATTGGAGGTGTTATCCAAATCGTACCCACCATTATGGTAAAATCAAATATTCCAACTATATCCAGTGTAAAACCTTATACGCCCCTGGAACTCGAAGGACGCGATATTTATATTCGCGAAGGTTGCGTGGGGTGTCATTCTCAAATGATTAGACCATTTAGAGATGAGGTAGAACGCTATGGGGAATACTCAAAGGCAGGGGAATTTGTTTACGATCATCCATTTCTTTGGGGAAGTAAACGTACAGGACCGGATTTACATCGACTGGGAGGTAAATATTCAGACAACTGGCACTTTAATCATATGTACGATCCGCAAAGTACATCATCGGGATCTATCATGCCGCGTTATCCGTGGCTTATCACAGGACCTTCGAGTACACTGGATAAATCTCAAACGGAAGCCAAAATGGAAGCCATGGTGTCTTTAGGAGTTCCTTATACCGAAGAAGATATTACAAATGCACAGCAAAGTATGCTGGAACAAGGAACTCAAATAGAAAAGAACCTGTATACAGATCCGGATTTTGTTAAATCTTATGAAGCAGACAAGCAATACGCTACAGAAAACGGAGAAGATTTTACAGAAATGAAGCATAGAGAGATTGTCGCTCTTATAGCCTATTTACAAAGACTTGGAACCGATATTAAAGTAGAAACAGCTCAGAAATAAACATCAAAAAACAAACAGACATGTTAAAATTTGTAAAAAATCATATGGAGAGCATTACAGGGGTTGAAATATACCCTATCATTTCGTTGCTCATATTTTTCATTTTTTTTGTTGCGCTTTTTTGGTGGGTTATTACGGCCAAAAAAGACTATATAAAAACGGTTAGCAATATTCCGTTAGACCATCAAAAGGACGATATACTATGATATCAGTTTATAAAAAAGATAAAATCGGACGTTAAAAAAACAACTAAAACACCATCAAATGAAAACATTAATCCCATCCTGGATAAGAGTTCCTGTTATCTTCTTCTTCATCTTTGGAGTTGTAGAATTCTTCATAGATTCGGGAGATAAACCGGCTTTTATAGAATATCCGGCTGTTTTACTTTTTCTGTTCTTAGTATTACTGATTCTAATTGCCATTGAAGCTATTGTAGGGGCTTTAGAAAATGTGATGCTTCATAAACTAGATGAAGCAGCAAGAGCAAAGTTCTTAGCCGAAAGTGAAAAAAAATATGAATTTACCTGGTTAAAGAACATTTATAAAAAGCTTCTGGGGCAAAAACCTCTGGAAGAAGAAGGCGAGATTATTTTAGACCATAATTACGATGGTATAAAAGAACTGGATAACAGTTTACCACCATGGTGGCTTTACGGGTTCTACATCTCTATAGTTTTCGCAGCTCTTTATTTATTAAAATATCATGTGTTTGATGGGGACAATCAAATCGACGAATTAGAAATAGAACTTGCCGAAGCCAAAACGGCCATTGAAGCTTATAAAAAAACAGCTAAGAATCTTGTCGATATTAATACGGTTACGAAACTTACGGAAACCTCAGATCTAAGTGCTGGTAAAAAGATCTTTGACACCAACTGTGTCGCCTGCCATATGATTGATGGTGGTGGAGGTATTGGTCCGAATTTAACCGACCAAAACTGGATTTTAGGAGGGGGTATTAAAAATGTATTTAGAACAGTTTCTGAAGGAGGGCGTTCCGGTAAAGGTATGATCGCCTGGAAACAACAGTTAAAACCATTAGAAATTGCTCAGGTAGCGAGTTATGTTTTAACATTACAAGGAACCTCACCTGCAAATCCAAAAGCCCCGGAAGGCGATGTCTGGGTTGAAGCGGAAAATACAGAAGAAGCTCAATAACAGTGAAATCTCCTTTAGAATACCCTGAAGCAGGTTTAGGGTGCATTGAATATAGTGTCATTAGTGAAGAAAACAACAGTGGAAACACCGCAAAATGAAATATTCAGAGACTCAATCGCTACGGTTACCGAAGAAGGTAAGCGTGCCTGGGTATTTCCTAAAAAACCCAGCGGTAAATATTACAAATATCGTAAATGGATTAGTTATGGATTATTAGCTATTTTATTTACTTCGCCATTTATAAAAGTAAACGGGAATCAATTTTTAATGTTCAATGTTTTAGAACGTCGGTTTAACATCTTCGGATTCCCATTTTGGCCACAGGATTTTCATTTGTTTGTGATCTCAATGATCATAGGTGTTGTATTTATTACGCTTTTTACTGTGGCCTTTGGTAGGATCTTTTGTGGGTGGATTTGTCCGCAAACCATTTTCATGGAAATGGTCTTCCGAAGAATTGAATATTGGATAGAAGGCGATAGAGGAAAACAAATCCGTTTATCAAAACAACCATGGAACGCAGAGAAAATAAGAAAAAAAGGGCTTAAGCTCATTATATTTGCCGTGATATCCTTTCTAATCGCTAATGTCTTTTTAGCCTATATTATAGGAAGCGATCGTTTAGTTCAATACATTATTGATGGGCCATTTAATCATCTAAGCACCCTCGTTTCTCTATTAATTTTCACCGCTGTATTCTATTTTGTTTTCGCCTGGTTTAGGGAGCAGGTATGCATTATCGCCTGTCCTTATGGAAGGTTACAGGGTGTCCTTTTAGATACCAAATCGATCGTGGTCGCTTACGACCATAAACGTGGTGAAAGTGAGAATGGCAGAAAGAAATTTAAAAAGCATGAAGATCGGCAAGCTTTAGGGCATGGTGATTGTATTGACTGCTTCCAATGTGTTAATGTTTGTCCTACAGGAATCGACATTAGAAATGGTACGCAGTTAGAATGTGTTAATTGTACAGCCTGTATGGATGAATGCGATCATATTATGGAACGTATTAATCTTCCAAAGGGACTAATTCGCTATGCCAGTGAAGAGAACATCATAAAGAAAAAATCCTTTAAACTAACGGCCCGAATGAAAGGCTATATCGCTGTTCTTTCTATTATGGTCGGCTTACTAATTGGTATGTTATTCTTAAGAAATGATGTTGAGGCCAATGTTTTAAGGTTACCAGGGCAACTTTATGAGCACAAAGAAAACAATATAATAAGCAATGTATTTACCTATAAGCTGGTAAATAAAACAACAAACGATATAAACGATGTAAATATCAAATTAATGTCTCACAAAGGCACACTTAAACTAGTAGCGACTCATAATAGTTTTGTCGTACCAAGTCAAGGGATTTCGGAAGGAACGTTGTTTGTTGAAATTAATAATGCAGCCCTAACAGGGGATAGAAATAAGATAAAAATAGGCATATATGCTGGTGATGTGTTAATTGAAACGACAACGGCAAATTTTTTAGGGCCCAGGCGTTTTAGATAGTCAGAAATTCGAGGATTGAAGAGCGAAATTTGAAGCTTTGAAATTTGGAATATTAATAAAACCTATTCCTCCCATTGATAAAGGGTGGTGATCCGGATAAATATCAGGGTCAGGAGGGTTCAAAAAACAAAAAAATGAAAATAAATTGGGGAACGGGAATTGTCATGGCATTTATAGGCTTTATAAGCTTCATCCTGTATTTTATTATTAGCTTAAATGTTGATGATACGTACAACCATGAATTGGTAACCGAGGATTACTATGCCGAAGAACTGGACTATCAAAAAGCTATTGATAAGCTCAAAAATGCGAAACAACTAAGCGAAAACATATCTTATAAAAGCACCAAAGAAGGACTAATTATTCGTTTCCCCAACGACATTGATTATAAAAAAATAACAGGAAAAATGTTCCTATACAGACCATCTAACAAACACTTAGATTTTGAGACTACGGTTTCATTATCTAAACCCACTTTGCTCATACCTGACAACCGTTTGGTAGATGGTCGTTGGAACATTGAAATAGATTGGCAGTATAATGGAATTTCTTATTTATTTAAAGAATCTATAAATTATTAAACATGCTCATTTCGGCATTCATATTAGGAATATTAGGAAGCTTTCACTGTCTCGGTATGTGCGGGCCTATTGCTTTTATGCTTCCATTAGACCGAACAAACGCCTATAAAAAAGCATCCCAAATTACGATGTATCATTTTGGAAGGTTATTAGCATACAGTAGTATTGGGTTAATCTTCGGGCTTATAGGTAAAAGTCTGTATATTTTTGGTTTTCAGCAACAACTCTCTATTGCCACAGGGCTTATTATGATTTTAATCGTTTTAATTCCTCAAAAAACATTTAATACATACAACCTTTCCCAACCCGTTTACAGACTCATATCTAAAGTAAAATCTAACCTGGGAAAAGCTTTAAAAAAGAAAACCTCTGATACGTTTTTAACCATCGGTTTTTTAAACGGGTTCTTACCCTGTGGACTTGTCTATATGGCCTTATTTGGAGCTATTGCAGGAGGTCATACATTAAAAGGTAGTCTGTATATGGCCGTTTTTGGTTTGGGCACCATACCGCTCATGACTGTTGCTGTTTATTTTAGTAATATCTTAAAAGGAACCGCCAGACAAAACATACAAAAAGCGATTCCTATTTTTGTGATATGTATGGGGTGTTTGTTTATTATTCGCGGTTTGGGTCTCGGCATACCTTATCTATCCCCCGCTCCAGCTATAGAAGGTATTTCCAGTGCTATGGAGTGCCATTAAGCATGAATTAAATCTCTGTATTCTTTTGGTGATTTTTTAAGATATCGTTTAAAATATTTTACAAAATAGGACGCATCTTCAAATCCTAATTTATAAGCAATTTCGTTAACGTTTAACGGTGTAAAAGCCAATAAGCGTTCTGCTTCCAAAATAATACGTTCTGATATCAAAGTCGACGGCGTTTTATTAATGGTAGTCTTAGTAATGGTGGTAAGTGTTTTGGTTGAAATATGTAATAAACTGGCATAATCACTTACTGCGTAGTTTTTGTTATAATGCTGTTCTATTAATTCTCTAAAATGCAGATATTGTAACTCATACTGACTTGTAAAATGAATATTTTTTTCACCACTCTGTCTATGTGCGCGCTCTAGCACAATAAGCAATGACTTTAATAAATACCGAATCACCTGCTGGTGTCCAAAATCTAATGCGCGTGTCTTTTCCTTTTTAATCAGATTAACGTACGAATTCGCCAATTCGATAACGTCTTTAGTTAGACAATAGTAAGGGGCTCCGTGATTATTGAACACATTATATTTTAGAAAAATATCAACATCAGACTGCATTAAAAAGCTTTCGTTGAAGTGAATAAGAACACCGTCATGACTGGCACTTTTATCAAAATAATGAATTTGGTTCTTAGAAATGAAGAATATAGAATTGGCTTTTACGTCGTAGGAGTCGAAATCTATAAAATGAACACCGCCTGCATGATACACCCACAAAATTTGATAATAACTATGTGAATGAGGTATTCTGGCAAGGTCTCCGCTGGATTTTAAATAGCTCTTTAAATCGTAAACTTCAAACTGAAGCTTCTCTGGATGTCCCTTATGGAGGTGATATTGTTCTATTTTTATGCTGCCTTTTTTACTCAATACTCATACATTATCATGATCTCAAAGTTAAACTTAATTATTGAGAATATAATCTGCTGCCCTTAATCCGCTGTATACCGCACCATCCAGATACCCGCCATGAATGGGAGACGTTTCACTACCAGAAAAGAATAACTTGCCTTGCATGTAGAAGCGTGTAAACAATTCATGTCCATATTGCGGACTCATATAAACTGATTTTAAACCATGACATGATGTAAAATCATCTTGAGACCAATCTTTTTCAAAATAATTTGTATACGTTCTAACATCTTTTCCTAAATAAGTTTCCAGATAGCTTAAAATACGTTCTTTTCTTGTTTCTGGCAATTCATCCCTTAGCCCTTCATTTACAAAACCTTTCAAAGCATAACGTTTTGTATTAGCAGAACAATGATCATATAATTCTGTTACTGCCCCAATTTGACCTATTACTGTCCCGGAAAATTTGTTATGCCTCCAAAATGGTGCGTTGTAAGTGAGTCCGACTTTAATAGCATTACTCATCCATGTGTGGGTACGCGCCATGACTTCTGTTAGGTGATCTGGTAATTCTGGTTTAAAATCTAATACAGATGCTAGTTTTGGTGGTAGGGTAACAATGACTTTTTCGGCAGAATATGTCATGCCATTTTCTGTATTTAATACCATCTTATTTTCATAGTCTATAAGCTCTGTAACCTTACGGTTATATAGGATCCTATCTTTTAATCCCTCCGCTAATGTTTCAATTAATGCTATTGAACCACCAACTATTCTATGGGCAGTTGGTGCGTTTTTATCTACTTCAAAATAATGAGCGGGCGCCATAGAGTTATACACTAAAACACTTTGTCCTCCAGTATACTGAGGAAAACGTTGCACGTTTGTTTCTTTTAAAAGCGCATTTAAATGTGTATGATGATTTTGAAACCAGGTTCCTCCCAGCTCGACATCATTATACGTTTTTATTCGCCCTCCAAATTGTGACCGCCCTTCTATAATGAGAACATCGTCTTCTCCAGCTTTTTTAAGCTGATAAGCTGTGGTTAAACCTGATAAACCCGCTCCAATAATTATATATTTTGAATGTATGGTTTTCATTAAAATTAAGGCATCAAATGTGTTCCATGAACCACAGCTGCCCCTGCTCTCAAAGCAGCCGCAACAAAGGTTACTTCCGCCAGTTCTTCTTCGGTCGCCCCGGCTTCAACAGCATGTTTCTTATGAATCTCAAGGCAATATGGACATTGGGTTGTTAACGCCACTGCAATAGCCATTAATTCTTTATACTTTTTAGGAATCACGCCGTCGGCCAATGCTATTGCATCCAAAGATTGAAAGGCCTTCATTTCTTTTTCTGCATGCTTTCCCAGTGCACCTAATTGTTTTAGGTTATTCATATGATACATAATCTAAGGTATTTTTAAATTATAGAGGCAATCTGAAAAGTCATGGTCATTTGATTTGTCAAGTCGAACACTTCGGCTAATCTAATGGCATAACCGAAGTGATCAATATGACTTACATGTTACGTTTCAAACACCCGCTCTAAAATCTTTTATTGTTTTGTTTTAGTTTCTACCAGACATGACACCTCCATCGATATCCCAAATAGCTCCTGTTACCCAAGATGCCTTATCTGATAACAGAAAAGAAATAGTATCTGCTACATCTTGTGCTTTACCATTTCTACCAATAGGATGAAATTCGTGAAAATTTTGAAGTGCATCATGAGCTTCTTCTTTTCCTCCAAAAACACTTTCATAAACTGGTGTCTCAACAACAGCAGGCGATACGGCATTTACTCTAATTTTGTGATCGGCCAATTCCATAGCTAAATGCTGGGTTAAACTATGTAATCCTGCCTTTTGCATGGAGTATGCCGAAGATGGCGTGGCTTTAACCGACTGCTTGGCCCACATAGATCCAACATTTACAATAGCTCCCCCCGAAGTTTCAGACATTTTCTTTGCTGCTGCCTGAGTAATAAAAAAGAACCCGCGATTTAAATCTAAATACGAATCATAATCTGCTTCAGTATGATCTAGAAATGCTTTTGGTCCAAAAATACCCGAGGCATTCACCAAATAATCTAAGTTGTCAAACGATTCGATAGTATTTCTAAAGTCTTCAACCTGTTGCTTATCCGTAATATTCACCTTATGTGTAAATACGTTTGAGTTATTTTCACCCTTAAAAGCTTCCAGTTTATTATCATTGGTTCCAACCACATGTACTTCAACATCTTCTGTAAGTAAATTTTGGGCAGTGGCCTTACCTATTCCACTACTCCCTCCTATTATTAATGCTCTTTTTTTCATTATTTCCTTTTTTATTTATACAGCAAAAATAGAGCAGTCCATCAACCAGATAACTGCTATAAAAGGATAAAATCTGGTAATTTTGAGAAACCTCTTATTCTCTAACATCATATTACAGTTTAAACGTATCCTAAAAACGATATTGTACGCTGAAGTACCGCTACGAAAGATTAAAACCAGTTTTTAAAGCTATAAGTCCTTTAGATAAAAATATTTATATATATTTAATGAAAATATAGATCGTTAAAATGAAGACCCTCGTTGTTTACTTTCTGTTGTTTTTAACACTAATAGCTTGCAACAATAAGCCTGCTTCAGAAGAGAAGTCTGGCAAAACGGCACCTTCTAAAAATGTTCACAGAACGATTATAGACCTTTCTCATACCTATTCTGACAAAACTGTTTATTGGGTTACATCTCAAGAATTTAAACTGGATACCGTATTTAAAGGACAAACCGATAAAGGTTATTTCTATTCTGCTAATAATTTTTGTACAGCGGAACATGGTGGTACTCATATCGATGCCCCCATCCATTTTGCTAAAAATGGTCAAACGGTAGATGAAATTCCTTTGGAAAAACTCATAGGTCCGGCAGTTAAAATTGATGTCTCATCAAAAGCTCTAGACAATCCGGATTATTTGGTAAGTATTGAAGATTTTACCAATTGGGAAAAAGATCATGGAACAAAAATTCCTGATGGGAGCATTGTACTCCTGCAAACCGGATTTTCTAAATATTATCCTGATAAGCTTAAATATTTAGGAACAGACCAACGCGGTGAACATGCCGTCAAACTGCTACATTTCCCTGGACTTTCGCCAGAAGCGGCTACCTGGTTAGTCTCAAAGCGAAGTATTCATTCTATAGGAATTGACACACCAAGCATTGATTACGGACAGTCTGAATATTTTAAAAGTCATGTAATCCTTCTCGAGCAAAACATACCTGCCTTTGAAAACCTCAACAATCTAGAGAAATTACCATTAAAAGACTTTGAAATTATCGCTTTGCCTATGAAAATAGAAGGAGGAACTGGGGCCCCTTTACGGATTATAGCTATGATAAACGAAACTCAAAATAAGACCTGAACAATAAATATTGATATCAAACCAAAAGTTTACTAAGTAACCAACACACTCTAACCATGAATAAAATTAACAGAATAGATGTAACCAACTCAAAACAAGTCCCTAAATGGTTTAAAACATTGAAAAAAGAATATCCAGGAGCCAAATTGGAAAAAATAATTGATACCGAAGACGAAGAGCGAGAACTTTGGGAGTATATAAAAGGACACCAGAGGCTTTCCGACGCTGAGGAATAGTTGGTATTGTTAGTTTTAAATGGTCAATCATCTACAAAAATGAAGACAGGCAACTAAAGAAGGAGCCTTGTCACCTGCCTCCATAATGAATCACAAACGATTAACTTAAATTTTAAATGTTATTACAGGTAGTGTTGAATGGTTTGCAACATCTTCCCCTACACTCCCTTGAAAAAAGTGTGACAAGCCTTTTCTGCCATGTGTTGGAATCGCAATGAGATCTGCCCCGATTTTTATTGAAGAATTCAAAATACCATCTTCAATCGTATAATCTGATGTATAGTAGACGTTTTCCATTCTATTTAAATTCCCTTCAGCCTTAGTCAAGAAATTAACGGCAAGCCTTTCCATTTCCAAGGCATTTTTAAACTTATCATTCGGTAAATTCACATATATTAAGTATAACCTAGACCCCATCTTATCAAACATACTAACTGCTTTTAAATAGGTTTCAATAGATTCCTCTGAAAAATCGCAGGCGTAAGCAACAACTTCAAAACTAACCTGTGGTAAATCGTTCTTAACCACCAACACCGGAATATCTGCATATCTTACAACACGTTCTGTGTTAGAACCAATAAAAAATTCCTTTACGCCACTGGCACCATGAGATCCCATTACAATGAGATCGGCATCGTATTTTTGTGCAATATCATTAACCTCACTAAACACTTTAAAATGCTTAACAATAGGTGTTACTTTTAGATCTTGTAGATAATCTTTTTTAAGAAAATCTTCGAATTGTTGCTCTGCCAGTTTTAGAAAATAAATAACTTTTTGAGGTTCCTCTCCACCAGCTGTAAACATCACTTCAGACATTTCCAACATATGCAATGCCAACAATTCCGCGTTATTCTTTTTTGCCAATTTAGCAGCTACCTTTAACGCGTATTCTGAATACTCAGAAAAATCAATGGGTACAATAATCTTATTCATAATAATTTGTAGGTTTTACCCTTTTTAAAAATAGGGTTGTTATTCGTTTAAACTGTCATAGAAAACAACTGTGTATCGGGCTGTTTTCTTTGCAGCAATAGATCGAAAGCCATACATATATTTCTAATAAATGGCTGGCCCTTTTTAGTCACCTCAATGCTATTAGATCCCACATTGAGTAATCCGTCTTTTTTCATTTCCTGTAGCCGTTCTATAACCTCTGGTATCTCATTAAAATAGAGTTCGTCATGGCTCCAGGCTGTTTTAAATTGGCACATTAAATTGAGAATGTGTTTTCTTATAATTAAATCTTCTTCGCCTAGAATATGGCCTCGGTATACGGGTAAAATATTATTCTTTATAAGGTCGTAGTAAGCCTCAATATTCTTAGTGTTTTGGGCAAATCCATACCAACTGTCACTAATAGCCGATACCCCAAGTCCAATCATAGCTTGGGTCTTTGAAGCTGTATACCCCATAAAGTTTCTATGTAAGTTACCAGACCGCATAGATTGGTACAATGCATCTGTTTCAAGAGCAAAGTGATCCATGCCAATTTCGCGATAACCAACCTCAGATAGTAATTGTTTCCCCAGTTCATACTGCCGACGTTTCAAGTCAGCAGAAGGTAAATCGGAATCTTTAAATCCGCGCTGACCATTTCCTTTAATCCATGGTACATGGGCATAACTATAAAAGGCCAACCTATCGGGCAACAACATTTTTGTTTTTAATATGGTTTCCTTAACGTGCGCTAACGTTTGAAATGGTAATCCAAAAATAATATCATGACCAACCGAAGTATAACCAATTTCCCTGGCCATTTCTGTTGCTTGCATAACATGTTCGAAAGGCTGAATTCTACGAATGGCTTTTTGAACGGTAGCATTATAGTCTTGAACACCATAACTTACGCGTCTAAATCCAACATCATATAGGGCTTGTAAGTGCGCTCTTGTGGTGTTATTTGGATGCCCTTCAAAACTAAATTCATAGTTCTTAGAAAGCGTGGACCGCCTTAAAATTCCTTTTATTAACAATTTGAGGTTATCGGGACTAAAAAAGGTTGGTGTACCTCCTCCCAAATGTAATTCCTTAATGACTGGTTTCTCATTAAATAATTCAAGATACAAATCGAACTCTTTAAGAAGTGCTGTTATATAGGGCGATTCCACACTATGCTGTTTTGTAATGCGCTTGTTACACCCACAAAACGTGCACAAACTTTCACAAAAAGGTAAGTGAATGTAAAGGCTTACACCTTCTTTCGAATTGCTTTCTTTAAACGATTTTATTAAGGAAGCCCTCCATTGTTTTAATGAAAATGTCTCATTATCCCAATATGGAACCGTTGGATAACTGGTATAGCGAGGCCCAGCAATATTATACTTATTTACTAACTTATTTAACATACCTGACAATTGTACTTCAAAAGTATAGTATATAGGGCTTAAAAAATATGACATATGTCATACTGAATATTTGCAATTGGGTTATTAATAGTTTAATTTCACATCGCTAAAAATCAAAAAAATGAAAAGAATACTTGCCTTATTAGTTATTGTTTCTTTAGGAATAACATCTTGCAAACAAGAAAAAAAAGAAACCACAACAGATGCTCCTAAAAATGTAGAAGTAGCAGAAAAATTTGTAGTAAAACCGGAAGCTACTTCGGTAAAATGGACCGCTTACAAAACCACAGAAAAAAAACCTGTAGGTGGTGAATTTAGCACCTTAAAATTCGACATTAAAGAAGGGGCTACTGTGGAAGAAGCCTTAAATAATTTAAGTTTTTCTATACCTGTAAGTAGTTTATTTACAAAAGATGAAAGCCGTGATGCTAAACTGAAAGAATTTTTCTTTGGAGCCATGTTGAATACCGAGCTTATAAAAGGGACTCTTAAATATGCTAACAACGCTTGTGTGGCTTCGATTACTATGAATGGCGTAACACACGATTTACCTTTAGAGGTTAGTATTACAGATGCCAGACGCGTAAGCATGACGGGGACTATGAATCTTAAAGATTGGGATGCCTTGGGTGCTGTAGAATCTATCAACAAAGCGTGTTTTGATTTACACAAAGGACCAGATGGTGTGAGCAAAACATGGGAAGATGTCGCTATAGAAGTAAGCACGTTTTTGCGTAAAAGCTAAAATAACGCATTTTAATACTATTGAGAGCTGTCTCAAAAAACGTCAATGCCTATTCGGGCATATCAATGTTTTTTGAGACAGTTTTTCATTTATAACCGTATTTAGGACGAGGACTTTCAGTATGACTCCTTGAACTCGTTTCAACTTTTTTGCTAACTTAGTGCTAGTGAATTATTTACAAACGTTTACATTGAAATTCATAAACAAATCATGAAAAAGATCTATTCTGTAGAGGAATATATTGAAGAAAACGAACATTTTGGTGAGGCACTCACGCTACTAAGAGACATTATTAATACTACCGAATGCGAAGAAACTATAAAATGGAGCGCGCCAACATACACAATAAGCAAGAAAAATGTGATCGGTTTAGGAGCGTTTAAAAATCATTTTGGGATATGGTTTTTTAACGGTGTGTTTTTAAAAGATGAGCATAAGTTGCTTGTAAATGCACAGGAAAATAAGACAAAGGGGTTGAGGCAGATGCGTTTTAAATCCATTTCAGATATTGATAGGCATATTGTTTTAGAATATATCAAAGAGGCTATTGAAAATCAAAAACTGGGCAAAGAAATAAAACCAGATCGGAAAAAAAAGGAAGTCGTAATTCCAGAGGAACTAGAAGCTTTATTTATTGAAAATACAGATTTAAAAGGCCGTTTTGAAGTATTAACGCCTTATAAGCAGCGAGAATATTGTGACTATATTGCAAACGCTAAACGCGAAGCGACCAAACAAGCACGCCTTGAAAAAATCGTTCCTATGATTTTACAAAATATCGGCTTAAACGATAAGTATAAAAATTGTTGAATGCGATATTCTTAATTAACTGGCAAGTATACACTCTTGTATTAAGCTCATGATGTTGTCTGGTTCCCTATAATTGCTAATAACCGCTCTAACCCCGACATTTCGAAGTGCATTATTGCCCTTATAGTCTACCCCAATAAAATCGATTCCCAGCTCCTGAGTGGCTTTTAAATCCCATAATCCATCACCAAAGTATAGAATGGATTCGAACGCCTCATTTCCGTTTTTATCCTTGGCTTCCTTAATGGCTAGCTTTATAATCTCAGATCGAATGTAATGGTCACTGGATGACTTAAAAATAAAATCATTTGGATCCAGTCCAATAGCGTTACATTTCACATAGGCCGTTTCTCGCCAGCCACCAGTGGCAAAGGCTATTTGATAATCCGGTTCATTTGAAAGCTTGTTTATAAAAGACAAGGCCTGCTCTATTTCGGTAATCTCTCCCGCACTTTGTTCCAAAAGTCTTTTATAACGTATTTTAATAATCTCTAACTCTGTTCTCTTGGGCGTTCTGTTAAACCACTTTTTAAAAATTTCTGTAGTCACCCCTTGATCAGTAACATTTTTAAAATCGTTCCAATCCACACGACTTAAATCTATTTCAAATAGTTCATAGAAAGTCTGTATAAAACATCGATCATCTGTATTTACAGAATCTAAAATGGTACCATCAATATCGAATATTATTAATTTCATACAATATATTAGTAAGATTATAAAAAAGAATCAACTCAAATACGAAACTACATAATTAAACCGAAAGTATTGTAAGAAATTAGCTTCTTTTAAAATCAACTATAGGTTATATTATAATGTTTTTAGGTTCAAAAGGTTGCATCTAGATTTTAGAAAATGTCACCCCCTTCTCTAAAACAACTAAAAATATATGAATCAAGACTAAAAACAATCCGAAAAGAACCGAAACATCAGCCATATTAAAAACTGCTGTTTTAATGCCTCCATACTCCAAATACATAAAATCTGTTACAGAATTGAACAAAATTCTATCATATATATTACCAAGTCCTCCACCAATAATAAAAGAAAATCCAATGAGATTTAGTTTTGAAATCATCTTTTCTCTAACAATATAGACAAACAGAAATAGCAATACAATTATGGGGAAAACTTGTAGAAAAACAATTTTTAATACAGGTGGCAAACTTTTCCCAATGCTCCAGGCTGCTCCCCTATTTTCAACCTTGGTAAGCACAAAATTATTACCAATAACCGGAATGGTTTCAAATATAGAGATACCTTCTCTTACCTTGTCTTTGGTAATTTGATCACAACTAATGTTACTTAATATTAAGAATAGAGAGATAACGATTTTAATGAGGGGCTTCTTTTTCATTGCTTTATTTTTATTGAATTATAAACGTTTAGTATGCCAATGCAAAAAGGAGAGTGCTTGTTTTTGACCTGCAATCCGTCAAAAACTTTGCTTTAACATGGTTACTTAAAAGTACAAAAAATCTTTTCTGTATGAAACCCCTTATAGCTCAATTTTGTAATATTTAACATTTCTTTTCAATGTTTTTATATCGAACTGATTTAATCTTTTTGATTGAAGTGGGAAATAGAAGTTTTTTAGTCAGTTGAAAGTGTTTTTGAAGGGCATTCACCTGCCAAAAAGTTAGGTCCCATTACCGCATCATACAAGGGCAAAGGTGTATGCAGAGCATCGTTTTAATCAATAAAAACATGTTAAAACCAGTTCGCAAGAAGACATGAGGTATGTCTTTTAACAAAAAGAGTCCGGTAAACTACCGAACTCTCTTAAACAGGTTTCATTGAACTATATACCTCTTCAACGAATACATAAATTATTTTCTTATTATAACCGCCTCTCACTACGTCACTTTAAAAAAGTTCCCAAAAACTTAATTATTGCACAAAATAACAATCAAATATTCCTGTTTTTTCACGTTTTAAAGTCTTAACGTTAAATCTCACCCGTTCCCCTACAGAGTGATAATCAAGATGTTCTATATTAGGACAAATATCTTTTGCCTTCTTATCTGAACTAACCCAATAGGTAAAAATCGTTCCATCGAAAGTAGGGGTTATAATAAAACCTCGATTTAATATAATTTCACCAGAATTCAAGTCTACGATAATTGCATCCGATGTGCCCTCACTCGTTGTATCAATAAAAAGATAGTTTTCATAAACCCCATAAATACGCGGACTGTCTTCAAAGTTTAAATAACTATAGGTGTAAAGCACTTTACTAAAATCTATAGTCACCTCGTCTAAACGCCTATCAAATGCTTTAAAAACGCATATAACCCCTTCCATAATACTTCCCTCTAATTCTACAACGGCATATTGATTATTTACAAAACATTTATAAACCCAATAATTTTTATAAGAGTCGTAATCATTATCACTAATAACACATCCATATCTTTCTTTATTGAATTCTTTTTCTTTATGTAATGTGATTTTTATATCCTTCCAATGTTTTTTAAAAATATCAGGATCTGAAAACGCTACAAAAGGATGCTCTTCCCTGTCATCACTTGGAGAACTCTCAACCTGTTCTTTAGTAGAAAGTTCCTCTTTGGGTGATTCAATCAATGTAACGGGCTCTTCTTTAACCGGTTTTTGTTTTAATGGTTTCTTATCATTGTGGGATTGACATCCATAAAGGCTAACGATTAAAACACAAATAAGAATTCTAGACAGCATAAGTCTATTTATTATAGTTTATTAATGGTATTTAGGGTAATACGTGTGCCATTGTAGATAAAGATTTACCAACATGTTTTTATTGTACACTATAACATTTAAATGCGCCGGTTTTTTCATATTTCTGAGTCGTTACGTCAAATTTTATACGTTCGGAAACCGCATAATTCTCAATGTCTTTTTTCTTCGTACAAACCTCTTTAACAGGCTTATTTGAAACACCGTAATACGTTAATACTGTCCCATTAAAAGAAGCTTTATCAATGGCCTCCTCCTCAAAAATAGTCTTCCCCGAATCTAAATTTATTACATATAGCCCTCTTAAACCTTTAGACGTATCGGTATCAATAAAAAGATAGTTGTTATAGAGCCCTTCAAATTGGATCATCATGTCTTTATTAAACTTTGAAACAGAAAATGCATAACGTACCTTACTAAAATCAATAGTGATGTCTTCCTTAGTCCTATCAAACGAAGAAAAAACCGATACAACTGTTCCATGCTCCGCAGTTGTAGTTGTAACAATAGCATATTTATCATTAACAATGCAGTTACTATTTACACTTGAGTTAAGAGATTTGTAATATGCATAATCTTTATGGCAAATATCACAGTCTACCCCTCGTTTTTTCCTTTTGGACATAGGCCATTTGATATGTCCCCATGATTTCTTTAAAACTTGAGAATCGATAACCTCTGGAAAAAGAGAACGGCTCCGTTTCTTTTTTAAATCCCCTGATGATTCATTGCTAGGCTTTGTGTTTTCTGCTAAAACCTTTTGCTCTGTTTTTTCTATTAGTTTTGATATGTCCCCTTTTTTTGTGGATTGGCATCCATAAAAACCAAGTATCAAAACACAAAAAGTAATTCTTAATAACATAGACTTATTATTTTATAGTTAGTGATCATGTGTATGGCATGTTAAGCTGGATACACCGTTTAGAATTGTATGACGTACTTTTCTAATAATTTGTCATGGCAAAATTAGACCATCAATGCAATTCTGCACACCCCATTTTCAGGGTTATTGCTTCACTAGTTCTAGGTAATATAAACTATATAAATACTTCGGAATTAATATGGAGGTGACCGCTAACAGTCAATTAAACTAATGTAAATGCGAATTTTCAGTTTTTAAAAACTTGAATACATTAACACAGAATCAATTTAGGGATAGGTTGTTCTAAATCCACTACCTACAAAATCAGTACTCATTTTGTCTAGTTCGAAGACATGAAATCATTAAGATTCTTAGTTAAAATCTTACTTATATTAGGGCATTGTTATAATCAAAATATAATGATTAGAAACTTTAAAGTCGGTTATTTTTGTTCTACCATTTTGTGATATTGTGCATCGGTTAAACTCTTAATAGGTTCCCCGAATCTGGAATAGAAACCAATTTCAGAAATACAGGTATCGTTATACTTGGTGTTAATGGCATCGACCTCCAAAATTTCTATTTCTATGATTTCAAAATCGTCAATGGCTATATTTTGAACAAAAAGATCGCCAAGGTTGATATTATAAATATTGGGAGTTATAAGGCCTTTTGAGTTCTTAGGAATACTAACCGTTAGTTCTTTAACAGTTTTAACTTCGTCTGTAACTGCTAAAAATCTTATCTTAAATTTGGACACCCGATTGTTACTATACCAAGTAGGGCCAGAGTTAAGATTACCCGGGATGATAGACATAACATCTGGATGGACACCCCGATCTCTTTTGAAAGAAAGTCTTATCGTTTCTCCCACTCCATTTCCAGGCACTCCTTCTCCCCAGGCTGTTAATACATTAAAATCAAATAGATTACGCTTTTCATATTTGCCTGTATCACTTTTTAAGGTGCTCGATACGTCTACCTTATACGGTTCTAAATGTTTTATTCTATATAATTCATATAGCCCGCCATTAAAAAAATAAGCCTTGGCTTTAAACCCTTCAATAGCCGTTCTTTCCTGGGCTCTTAAAAAGCTGAACGAAAGAAAAGAAAACAAACAAACTGATATAAATGATTTAAACACTGTCGTGCTACAACTGTTTCTATTAATAATTTTAGTTATAATCATGGTTAAGCCGTTTTAAATTTTGGGCGGTAAATTCAAAGGACGTAAGGGGCATATGAATATAAAAAACACATCATACTGATGCTATAGTAATACACTCGAAAGTTTTATGTCATAAAGGAAAAATTAGAAATAAGACGAGCCCGACATATATCGGGCTCTTTTAAAGTTAATTCTTGTCGACCATAATAAACACTATTATGGTTATATTTTTTATGCTTTCAAATAGATCAAACATTTATCCAGTTCTGGATTCTGTTGTATAAGAGAAAATATATAAATTTTAAGTTCTTCTACCTCGTAAGGTAATAAACGTTGCACTGCTTTCTGTACTTCTTTACAAAACAACGTGGCATCAAAACTGACTTTTTTTAGTACAGTTTTGGTATAATCTAGCATTGCTCTAGCCATAATTTATATCAAAAGATTTTAGGTTTGTAATTGTAGATTTGTTTAATAGGCTATATGTATCCTTTTTAGAATTCTAAAATTAATGAAAAAAAGGATAAGTTTTTTTGTTTAAAACAAATTTAACATTTAAAAATTATTATCTCCGTCTAATAAATCGCCTATTCCGCCTAATATACTCCCTTCTCCCTTACTCTTTCCACCAGATCTGGATGCCGACGCTAAAACGCGTCCAGCCAATCGACTAAATGGTAAAGATTGAATATAAACCGTACCGGGCCCCTGAAGTTTTGCAAAAAACAGCCCTTCCCCTCCAAAAATGGTGTTTTTAATCCCGCCAACAAACTCTATGTCGTAATCTACACCTTGTGTAAAGCCAACGATACAGCCTGTATCTACTTTTAGAGTTTCACCGGCCTTAAGTTCCTTTTTTGCCATTGTGCCCCCAGCGTGTACAAAGGCCATGCCATCACCTTCCAGTTTTTGCATAATAAAACCTTCACCTCCAAACAAACCTCTTCCTATTTTTTTAGAAAATTCAATTCCGACGCTAACGCCTTTGGCTGCGCATAAAAATGCATCTTTCTGACAAATAAACTTACCATGGTACTCGGTTAAATCTATGGGTAAAATTTTTCCGGGATACGGCGAAGCAAACGAAACGTTGCGTTTACCTACTACACCGTTGTAAAATGCAGTCATAAATAAACTTTCCCCAGTAAGAATACGTTTTCCAGCGCCTAAAATTTTACCTAAAAACCCACTATCCTTTTGAGATCCATCTCCAAAAATGGTTTCCATTTTAATGCCGTCATCCATCATCATAAAGCTACCTGCTTCAGCAATTACACCTTCTTCTGGATCGAGTTCAATTTCTACATATTGCATCTCCTCTCCATATATTCTATAGTCTATTTCGTGTGCTGTCATATTTAATATATATTATAATTCGATAATAAGTAGTATAACTTAAAGCTTTGTTACACAATCTTTAAAATTCCATTATCATATCTGAAATTCCAAAACTTAAAAAACCAAATTCCATCTTCTAAATTAGAACTTCAAACCTCAAATCCAAATCGTTATTCGTTATGCGTAAATCAAAAACCCTTAATCTGAAATTTCAGACTTTCAAACTCAAAAAATTGAATACGAAATACTCCCAACTGTACACTGAATACTATCCTTTCACTTTTATACTCCACTCAAAATTAAACGTTGAAACTTCTATACCTTCGCTATTTACACCAACAGACTTTGCCCAAAAAGTTTGTCCTTCTCCCGTTTCTATGGCTTGACTAAGCGCTTTATCTATTAGCGCTCCATCATTACAGGTAAAGGTAATTCTTCCAGTTGCTTTTTTTGTAAACTTAGCCTGATTAGAAGTAACCAACATGGAGACTTTCTTTCCGGAAGCTCCAATTTTAGAAATCATTAAAGCTCCTGTTGAAAGTTCGGCAGCCATACCTTGTACCGCCCAAAACATGGACTTAAACGGATTTTGGTTTATCCATTTATGCCTTACAGTTACAATACTCTTATTAGCATCTAAATGCTTTGTTCTAACCCCACATAAATACGCAGATGGTAATTTAAACATGGTGAAAGCATTTAACTTTCCTGGTGTTATATTCATTCTATAGGTTTTTCCCCTAAGTTATAAAAATTATTGGCAACACATTAGAGCCCGCATTCTAAATTCCTAACACCAAATCGTCATTATCTAAATACCAAATAGTTATTAATCATTAAAGATTTCCAGGCTCCAAGTTCAGGTTCTAAACTTTAAAATACAAGCTTCAAAGACCAGATGCCTCATAAACTATTAAACCATAAATTTCTGGTTTCTGGTATTCAGGACTCGATGATCAACACTCTGTGACTTAAACCTCGTGCCTGCCATTTAGAATTTGAAGCTTAGAGCTTGATACCTAATACTTAATACTCAATACTTAATACTTAATACTCAATACTTGATACTTGATACTCAATACTTGATACTTGATACTTGATACTCAATACTTAATACTTAATACTCAATACTTAATACTCAATACTCAATACTCAATACTTGATACTTAACATCTTAAACCCTAAATTTCAACTCTCCAAATGTTAATATTATGTTAAATTTAAGTACTATGCGTAACATAATACCTTCTTTTAGACATATATTTGTATAAGAAACTATTATACGTTTTAGAATCATGTTGAACAATCACCAAAAAAACATCGCTACATTTATTCATTTATCGACCTTTAGCAGGTTTATAATTCCATTTGGAAATTTTATCGGCCCCATAGTTCTATGGATTGTTAATAAGGAGAAATCCGAATTTGTTGACTCACATGGCAAACAGGCGATCAATTTTCAAATTAGTATTTTATTGTATACGATACTTATAGGTACGATCACCATTCCATTTTTTATTTTCAAAATGCTCAACGGAATCGATTTTATAGATTTTCATGGATCTAGCGATTTTCATATTAACATCGGGAAACCTTCTCCCCTGCTGTATATTGGAGGTGGACTAGGTTTTTTGGCTATTATTGGTTTTATTCTGGAACTCGTTTTTATTATCAATGCGAGTTTAAAAGCGAGAGACGGCCAACTATACAGTTACCCTTTAACCATACATTTTTTAAAATAATAATACCCCAAATCTATTAAAAGAACATAACCGATAATGTTTCGGTTTTCATCAAAAAATCATCAAATCAATCAAAAAATGAACAGTTTCATCATATTAAAACGCTTTAGACTATGAAGATAGAAAACACAAAAGCGCAAATGCGCAAAGGTGTATTAGAATTTTGCATCCTTTCTGTTTTGAAAGACGACGACGCCTATGTGGCAGAAATTCTAAGTACACTTAAAGACGCAAAATTACTCGTGGTAGAGGGCACCATTTACCCCTTACTCACGCGGCTTAAAAATGCGGGGCTCTTAAATTACAGGTGGGAGGAATCAACATCTGGACCACCACGAAAATACTATGGTTTAACAGAAACCGGTAAGTTGTTCTTAAAAGAGTTAAGTTCAACTTGGAGTGAACTACAAAATGCAGTGAATATAGTAACAAGCCAAAAAACAACAAAAAAATGAATAAGACTGTCAATATAAATTTAGCTGGTATATTTTTTCATATCGATGAAGATGCATACTTAAAATTACAGCGCTATCTTGAGGCTATAAAACGTTCATTTACAGATTCTCAAGGCCGTTCTGAAATCATTACCGATATAGAAGCTCGGATTGCCGAACTTTTTAACGAACGCGTACAAAATAATAAAGAAGTTATACGTATTAAGGAAGTAGATGAAATTATTTCCATCATGGGACAACCGGAAGATTATTTGGTTGATGATGAAATTTTTGAAGACGAACCTCAACCCTCTTATAAACGTAAAACATCGTCTACAAAGAAATTATTCAGGGATACCGATAATTCTTATGTTGGAGGAGTTTCATCTGGATTGGCTCACTACTTTGGTATTGATGTGGTTTGGATACGCCTCGCTTGGATTCTTTTAATTATTAGTGCCGGAGTGGGAGTTCTGCTCTATATTCTATTATGGGTTTTAGTCCCTGAAGCTAGCACAACTGCTGAAAAAATAATGATGACTGGTGAGCCCGTTACCATTAGCAACATTGAAAAAAAAATAAAAGACGGGTTTGAAAATGTTTCCGATGTCGCAAAAAATGTTACTGATACGGTTGGAGCCGCTGCAAAAAACGTATCAGACTCTGTATCTAGCGCAGCGAAAAATGTGGATTTCAAAAAACAGAGCGGTAAAATTAAATCGAGTTCAAAGACGTTTTTCGATACACTTGGAGAAGTGATGCTATTTTTCTTAAAAATATTTGCGAAGTTTATTGGGATGATCTTAATCATCACCGGAGCAATAACACTCATCGTATTAATTATTGCCCTATTTTCTATTGGTGTTGTAGATTTTATTCATATCCCTGGTATAGACTTGGTTGATGTGGTAAATGCTGGTGACACCCCTATAGGCTTAGTATCCCTCTTTACCTTGTTCGCTGTTGGAATCCCTTTCTTTTTCCTGTTTTATTTAGGTCTTAAAATACTTATAAACAATCTAAAATCGATTGGAAGTATTGCTAAATTTACCTTACTAGGTCTATGGTTAATATCTGTTATTGGTTTAGTAGTCATTGGTATTAAACAAGCTAGTGAACATGCTAATTACGAGCGTACAGCTACAAAACATGAACTCCATATAACAGCCAATGATACTATAAGGATCGATATGGCCGAAAACGACCTGTATGGTGTTACTCGCTTTAAAAACAATGCCTTCAATATAATGAATAATGAAAATGGAGAAAAGTCAATTTACAGATCGGATATTAAAATAATCGTTAAGTCGACATCCGACTCTCTGGCCAAAATGAATATTCAAAGAAGCGCCTTTGGCAGAACTTACGATAACGCTATTGAACGCGCCAAAGCCATAGATTACAATTATACGTTTTCCGAGAACAAATTACTTTTAGATTCATTCTTAACGACACCCGCCGAAAACAAGCTAAGAGACCAGGAAATTTTGATTATCCTTTACTTACCCGAAGGAAGTGTTGCCTATTTTGGAGACAATACCAGATCCTTTTTAAAATACAAAACCTACAACGGCAACATTGTATCACCATCATACATCAATCACTACATAAAAATCACAGACGGAGGTGTAACTTGTCTGGATTGTCCCGATGAAGAATCGTATAAAGTAAATATTGATATTCATGATGATGAATCTCATGTTAAACTGGACAAAAACGGACTGGAAATAAACGATGAAGATGTGAACATCAAAATCAACAATAAAGGAATTTCCGGAGAAGATGAATCTGTTGAAGTTAACATAGATTCAGACGGCATTAACATTAAATCTAAAGACGATTAACAACTCAGACACAAAATTCTACATTTCAGATCATTAAAATTCAAATCTATGATCTTTAATTAGATCTTTATAAAAATAACATCAATCAAATCAATCTATAAAGAATTAATTATGACAACATTAATCAAATTTATTTTAGTCCTTATTTTGAGCCTTACACTTTTTTCGTGCAACTTCGACATTAATTTGAATCCAGGAGTTAAGGGAAATGGGAATGTTGTAAAAGAACAACGCCATATAAATGCATCTTTTTCTACCATTAAGGCTACAGAAGGTTTAGACGTTTATTTAACACAAAGTGAGGAAGAAAGCGTCATTGTAGAAGCCGATGAGAACTTACTCGAACTCATTGTGGTAGAGGTTGTGGATGACATTTTAAAAATCCATACTAAAACTAATATAGGTAGGGCTAAGGCCAAAAAAGTAACTGTAAGTTTTAAGGATATTTCGAGTATTATATCGACTAGCGGTAGCGACGTATATTCTACCAATGTGATCTCTGTAGAGCATTTAGACCTAAAATCTACCAGTGGCAGTGATATGAAACTGGAAGTAGAGACCGATGTGTTAAACTGTAAATCAACTAGCGGTAGTGATATGAAACTCTCGGGAAAAACAGTTAAATTGATTGCCGAAGCTACCAGCGGTAGTGATATCAAGGCGGCCGATTTAATAGCAGAATCCAGCCATGTAAAAGCAACAAGTGGTGCCGATATCACGGTAAACACCTCTAAAGAGCTTACCGCAAAAGCAACAAGTGGTGGCGATATAAAGTATTACGGAAATCCTGAAAAAGTCGATAAAAGTGATAACGTTTCAGGAAGCATTAGAAAAAGATAGATTCAATCAAAAACATCATGAGCGTTTAAAAAGGTACAATCAAAAGGTTTGAAACGTATAATGTAAGCTAAAAAAGGCTATTGAAATATTCTTAATTTACTGATAACGCATGTTATTTTGAACAATTTTATATCTAATAGCTTAGTCGAAGTACTTAATCTAATAAATTAAATTACAATGACTTTCAAACCTTTTTTTAGTGATGGGTTAACACGCTTTATTTTAAATTTAAAACGTATCTTTAGTCCTCCTAAATGATCTAAAAAATGGCCAAAACGTATAACTTTACTACCAAAATTGTAACCTTTATCCTTATTATTACATCACTTTTAAATTGTAAAAAACCCGAATCCAATATTTCAGATACCCCAAGTTTTGCTGATCATGTAAAAAAGCTTGAAATTATAAAGGATCTACAGGTTTTAAAGCACGGCAATTCGGCTATAGCTCTTTCTGGAACTTATCAGGGTAGAATATTTACAAGTACGGCAACTGGTTTAAATGGTAAGTCTTACGGACATGTTAATTGGAAACTACTAGACGAAGGTACGCATGAACAAACCTTGGCCCGATTGGGTGGAGAAAGTAGAATGTGGTTTGGCCCTGAATTTGGAAAATATTCTATTTTCTTTGATAAGGGCGTTGAACGCGATATCGAAAACATGAAAATATCTCCCGATTTAGATACCAAAACCTTTGCTTTAATAGAAAAGGACGAACTATCTGTGACATACGGTGCCGATTTAGAAATAAGAAATACTTTTGGTTATACTTTCAATGTTAATACAAAGCGGAAACTTTCACTTTTAACAAAATCACAAATCGAAAATGACTTAAACGTCATGCTCAATGAGAATACACCATTTGTTGGTTTTAGTGCAGAAACAACCATAAAAAATTTAGGAGAACAATGGAGCAAGGAACATGGTCTTTTATCTATCTGGGAACTGGGCTGCATGCTCACAAGTCCAGATAATCGCGTGATTATCCCCCTTAAAAAAGAAACAGATTCGGTTACCGGATATTTCACTCCTGTCACTTCAGAACGCTTAGTTACTAAAGACAGCGTTGTTTTTTATAAGGCTGATGCCGATGGCGTAAACAAAATTGGAGTAAGACCCGATTTATCTAAAAATATCATGGGTAGCTATTCTCCAAAAAATAACCTGCTTAACATTGTAAAATTCACTTTTGAGAACGACGCTTTATATGTAAACTCATTACCCGGTAACAACACACCTTATAGTGGTGATGTTACCAATATATTTAATGGTGAAGTTGATGAAGCTACGAATAAAAACTGGCCATTTTATGAATTTGAAACTTCGTCCAGTACCAAAGAGCTTAACACGAATGAAACCATGCGTCATAAGCATACCACGTATCATTTTGAAGGTTCTTTTGAAGACCTCAACGTGATTAGCCTAAAAGTACTTGGTGTTGATTTAGGTCATATTCCACAGTTTTAAATAGCTTTCATTCTTTTTTGTTTAGGTTTAATTACTCTAAAAATCAAATAAAAGAAAGGCATTCAATGATGTATGGATTAACGCGAGAACTTATATAAGCTAAAAATCATTAAACTTATCAAAACAGTATCAACTGTAAATAATTTAAAAAGGCTTCTTTATAAACAATGATTAATGCCTAGCACTTTTTTAATTCTATGCCTCTAATTTGATAAAAACTATTTTATCGTATTTTGGTTATAAGATTGGTCTTACTCTTATATTCTTCCACCCCATACTAAACTGTTTTTCACCTTCCATGCCATGCACCTGCAAGCCTATAAACCCTTTGGGATGTGTTTTGTAAACGTCTTCATTGGTAACATCATCTACCTTATGTCCGTTCAAAAACGTCTGTATTCTTGGTCCTTTTGCCACAATTCGAATGTTATTCCATCCTTCAGAAATATAAAAGTCATGGCTATTCTTCACTTTTTCTTCTGAAGATAAAAACCCGATACCCATAGCTTCTCCATAAATTAAACCTGTTGTAATTTTACCTTCACCCATCTTACGTCTAATTTCGAGTTGCGGCCCCCATACGCGCCCAGCTCTAAAATTATGATGATTTTTTTCTGTAATGGGTCGTGCAGAGGATCTAAATTGCACCCCTTGATTCGTTATATCGTCTACCATAACCTCACACTCAAATTCAAAATCATCAAACTCCTGTAACGAACATAGGAACGAGTTTTGACTCCCAGGAGTGGTTCGTCCTATAATTGCACCATGTTCAACCCTAAATTTATGAGACCCATTCATATGCACCCAACCATCTAACGTTTTTCCATCGAAAAGTGAAATCCAACCCTGGTCGTCCTTTTTGCCTTCTAAATCTGCTTTAGAAGCATTCAAATAGTTATCAGGAAGCGCAAACGCCATAACATGGTCACTAGATGGTGTACCGTTTTTGCCACCTCCACCAGCAACAATAACAACATATTGTTTACCATCTTTCATATAAATTGTAGGCGTAGCGTAACCTCCGGCAGGAAGTTTATACTCCCATAACAATTTACCACGACTTTTTTCAAAAGCTCTCATCTTTTCATCGGCTGTAGCCGCAATAAAAATAAGTCCGCCAGAAGTAGCGACAGCACCTCCATAGTTCATCGTACCTGTATTGCGTATACCTTGCTTTGCCAGTTCTGGATATTCTCCTAAAGGCCTTCTCCAAACAAAATCACCCGTTGCCAAATTTATACCGTTTAAAGTCCCCCAGGGCGGAGCCACGGCTGGATAACCCTGATGATCTACAAAATTAGCGTATCCCTCGTGAAGGTATCGTACTTTTCCCTTTTCATTAATAACCTCTGCTTCAACCACTCCGTTAGCCGACAAATAACTTCCTATCGCGGCCAATTCTTTTTCTTTAAATTGGGGAAATGCCGGCATAATATTCCGTCCATTTTTAATAACATCAATGATTTCAGATTTCGACGTCTTAAGGTGTTCCAGGCTCGGATAAATAGGTTGATTCCCCTTTCTCTCAATACCATGACATGATGCACAATTTTGTACATAAAGTTGATATCCCAACTGTTGATCTGAAATCTTTCCTTTTCGTTTCAAATCATTTACCTTTTTCATTTTTAGAATAGAAGCGCCATTATTTGAGTTGACATATAAAATGTTTGTATAAGGATCGAAAGACCCTCCTTGCCACTCCACACCTCCCAGTGTACCAGGAGCCGTTATGGTACCTATTTCTGAAGGTGGTTCATACAAGACACCCGGCAATAGTTTTGAAAACTTTTCAAGCGCAGTAGCTCTGGCCTCAGGAGAAATATTGGTTAAATTGGCTTCAGTCATTCCCAAATGCGTCAATGGCAATGGTTTAAGCGGAATAGGTTGTGTTTTAGAAGCTGCTTCCCCTTCAAGTGTCGAAACGGGTACTTTCATTTCTTCTACAGGAAATAATGGCTTTCCCGTTTCACGATCCAAAACGAAGGTTAGCCCCATTTTTGTTAATTGAACAACAGCATCTTTTTGTTTTCCATCATCTCGAATGGTTACTAATATAGGTGCAGACGGATTATCATAATCCCATAAGTCATGATGAACGGTTTGATAATGCCAAATGCGCTCGCCAGTTTCGGCATTCAAAGCCAGAACACAATTGCCAAACAAATTTTGCCCTTTTCTATGCCCACCATAAAAATCGTATGCTGGTGATCCTGTTGCGCAAAACACCCAACCTCGTTTTTCGTCTAAGGTAAACCCTCCCCACGCATTAGCTCCACCGTAGGTCTCCCCCTCAACAAATTCCCATGTATCATAACCAAACTCTCCTTCTTTTGGGATGGTACGGAAAATCCACTTAAACTGCCCCGTAACCGCATCGAAAGCTCGAATATGCCCCGGCGTAGACTTATAGCCTTCTGGAACTCTAGATGCTACTATTAATGTATTTTTATAAACAATTCCAGGTGTGGTGACTTCAATTGAAGCTTCATTTAGTTTCATATCCAAATGTTCTCGCAAATCGATATACCCACTACCATTTTGACCAAAAGTATCAATAAGCTTCCCTGTTTTTGCATCAATAGCGTAAACTCTATTTTTAACGTAATGAAAGATACGACGGTCTGTACCATCTTCAGACTGCCAGTAGGTAACTCCTCGGCTTCTGCCTCTAAACACTTTTTTATCTTTATTATATTCTGAAGATTTAAATACCCAAACTTCCTTTCCTGTAGCGGCATCCAATGCAATAGCCCTTAAAGTAGAGGTTGAAAAATATAACAGACCATCAACCATAATTGGATTACACTGCATCGATGAACGATCGCTGGCATCTCCCGTACGATATTGCCAGGCTAACTCTAGTTTATGAACATTAGCCGCATGAATTTGAGCCAACTCTGTAAACTGATTGCCTTTTTTATCACCTCGATATACGCCCCAATTTGTATAATCTGTGATATCTGCTACCTCTTGCTTATTGGTAACAGGACTACTTTGTTTTGGTTTTTCTTTGTCTCCAGAACATCCTACTATAAAGAATATTTGCAACAGCATAATGTATGTAACACAAAAAAAATGGCGTGATCTTGACATATAGTAATGAAAGTTTAGCTTTCCTCTCGTTACATGGGAAAACAGTTTTAATAATCTCATCACAAAACTAACTCAATTTTATATAAGAAAACGAACAGATTTTTATCCAAAACCGACTTTATTATATCACAAAAAATTTATATTGACAAAATTTTATGATAAATTAGTATCCTGTTAAAATCACGAAATCTCTTGCGTCTTAAACCGTTTTATATTTAAATGAAATCAGCATTACAAAAATCGTCGATACCAAAAACGCGCGCTTATGTCGTAGAAGTACTTAAACAACCTTTTTTTGATCCTAATTGGCATTTTCATTCAGAATATCAGCTCTTTATTGTTTTAAAAGGACGAGGTACACGATTCATTGGGGATAATGTAGAACGCTATGATCGGGGAAGCGTGACCTTTACAGGTCCTAATTTACCTCACCTTTGGCGTAGTGACTACGAAGGGCCACAAGACTGGTCTGAAGGCATCGTCGTATATTTCCATGAAAATTTTATACATAACAATTTTTTAGACAAAGTAGAAGCCATAAAATTAAAGCAACTCTTAAAACTAAGTTTACGGGGCCTATCTGTTAAAGGAAAAACACTAGAAACCGTAAAAAGAATGCTTTTAAAGCTTCCTAATTTAGAGGGTTTTGATGGGGTTTTAGAACTTCTAAACATCTTAAACTGCCTCTCTAAAAGTACCGAAATTGAAACGCTGGCCAGTGCTGGTTATACCAATTCGCTAAAAGAAGGAGATTCCAAACGAATGAATATCGTTTATTCCTATGTTATGAAACACTTTAAACAAAAAATGGCACTTTCAGAATTGGCTGAATTAACAAATATGACTCCAACTTCATTTAGCCGCTATTTTAAAATGCATTCCAATAAAACATTCTCTGATTTTGTTAGCGAAATACGTGTTGGGTATGCATGTAAACTACTTATTGAAAAAAAGATGAATGCTTCTCAAGCTTGTTATGCCAGTGGATTTCGGACTTTATCTAATTTCAATAAGCAATTTAAAGCTATAACTAAAAGGTCACCTATAGCGTATAAAAGAGCATATAGCCCCATTGTTTAATGACAAAAAATAGTCATTTATAGATAATCTAGAGATAGGTATTTAATACGACTATGACTTTATTTGTAAATGCTCTAGTACTCAAAAAAACGAACTACTCTCGGCAGAAACCTTAAATTTAAATCATGATCGTTATTTATTATAAAAAGCTTATCGTCTTCAACCTTATTTTACTTTGCAATATAGCACTCATGCAAGCCCAAATAAAGAATGCTTCATTTGAAAAGAAAACCATTGATACCGAAAGACAAATTGTAAAAAAGCTAAACGGTTGGAAAATAAGCAAAGGTAATGTGGAATTAATTTCAAGCACCGTATTTTCTGCGGCTAAAGGTAAGCAGGTATTAGATTTAAACGGTGACCAACCCGGAGCAATTCGCCAGACGATTAAGGGCTTAAAAAAACATTGCTTTTATACTTTAAAATTTGAATATGCCGATCAAAACACCAGAAATCGTGATAAGACTGGAACCTTAGCAACAGCCGATGTTTTTGTAAATGATAAAAAAATAACAACACTTCGAAACCTTTCTCATGCTCCAAATTATATCAACGGTATTGGTTTTGCGTTTAAATCATCTGCAAAAGGAACTGCTATGCTGGAATTTGTATCTACTACAAAGGGCGAAGCTGGTTTGGTCATTGATAACCTTAGAATAGAAGAAGGTTTACCGTTGCCCCCTCCTGTTAACAATCATTTGGTTAATGGAAGTTTTGAGATGAACGTGGAGTCTAAAGCCTCTAATCCGCACCTTTTTGGAGAGCAACTACCGGGATGGTTAATTATGAAAGAGAATATTGATCTTATTGCGATTGACCATTATGGTACACCTCATGGGAAATGGGTCATAGACCTTGGTGGGCATGGTCCTGGTGGGATTGCACAAACCGTAAGCGATTTGGTTCCTGGAGCAAATTATCGCTTATCATTTCTATATGCACGTCATAAATATTGGAATCAGGTAGATTCACTTACTGGAAATATTTTTATTAATGATTCCTTAGTATTGAGCTTAAGCCGAAATAAACTGGAAAAAGCACCGCGCTGGGAAAAGGTTTCTCACGATTTTATAGCACCACCCGATGGAAAGGTAAAACTCTCCATGTTTTCTACGTCATTAACCGTTGGAGGTGGTATTTTATATGATAACATCAAGATTGAAAAAATAGGTGATAGCACTTCACCAAAAAAAATACCAGTACTCATAGTTGATGGTTTTAGTAACCACCACTGGAAATTGAACACAACATATCTTAAGAACATATTGGAAGCCAGTGGAAAATTTGATGTATCTGTCAGTACCTGTCCCAACCAAGCAGATGATGCATCTGAATGGAAAAAATGGAGTCCAAATTTTTCAGATTACCCCGTCGTTATTCAAACTTGTAACAACATCAATAGAGAAGCTAAGATTCAATGGCCGGAAGCCGTAAAAGCATCGTTTGATAACTATGTTAAAAAAGGAGGTAGTGTGTATATGTATCATGGAGCGACTAATGCTTTTAAAGGTTGGCAAGCCTATAACGATATGATAGGTATAGGGTGGCGTCATAAAGATTTTGGTATAGCCGTAACCATTGATAGCTCTGAAAACCTAAACATTATCCCCAAAGGGGCAGGAGAAAATACTGGGCACGGAAAACGCAGAGATGTATTGATCACCCGACTGGGACATCATCCCATTCATCTGGGTATGCCAAAGAAATGGATGGGGGCAGATATAGAAGTTTATCGTTATGCCAGGGGCACCATGAAAAACTTAGAAGTCCTCTCGTATGCAAAAGATGAAAAAACAGGATTAAATTTCCCTATGGAATGGACTGTTAAATACGGTGAAGGGAAGGTTTATTGTTCAACATATGGGCATTTATGGAAAAATCAGGAATGGCCACCTAGTATGCGCTGTTCAGCATTTCAACAAAGTATGATACGATCTCTGCAATGGCTAAGCGGACATGAGGTCGATAACTATGTAGAACCGGATTTTCCTACGAGTAAAAACCCGGTATTGAGATGATCTACTAAGTAAAAAAAAGTAAACCGTACCTTAATAAAAAATTTTTTGAAACGAATTATCCCCGAGGCAGAGCCATAGGGGTATACTTCGGCAGGCTCAGCACAGGTTTTGCCCGTTTCATTTTGACCTTAAAGGGTCAAAATTCGAAATTTTGTATTTAGATTCCCGTTTTCAGTTCGGCTACCTGTCCGGCCGGCCGGCGGACGCTCACTGACCACACAGGAATGACAATTTCAATGGAAACCCCGACGCAGAGCGTTCAGGAATTCTTTTTGATTAAAAACACACCTTTATAAATCAATTAGAATGTTATAGCCCCATGGAGCTAATGTCATCTCATCATTATTAAAATGGATGTCCTTATTAGACATATAATCCAAAAATTTGTTGGTACCGGTCATTTTAAAAGTTTGCGGGGTACTTGAAAAATTGGCTATAAATATTATTTTTTTTCCTGCTTTACTTCGTATATACTTTAATACATGTTTATTGTTAGTCTCAAAAATAAGATACGAGGCGCTCTGCTTTCCTCCATTTAAGGCCTCATGTGTATTTTTAAGGGCTCCTAGTTTCTTTAGCACTTCCCACGCACCTCCTTTAGTTTTTGGAATCGAGTCTTTTTCAAAAAATTTTAAACGGTGGTCTAAGCCATACTCCTGACCTGAATAAATTAAAGGCATTCCAGGGATTATGTAACTAAACGCGGTCATGAGTTCTGAGGCATCTCCCATACGCTCTTGTATAGTGCCATTCCATGAATTTTCATCATGATTCGTAACAAAATTCATGAGTATATCGTCTGCTTCGTAATCTTGAGTAAGCTTTGTAACATATTTATCGAAATCCACTATAGATTTCTCTCCCTTTGCCATACTATTTAATAAATGATGACCACCCCAGGCATAGGCCATATCAAACAAATTAGCTTTTAAAAGTTCTGGTTCCGAAGCCTCTGCCAACATAAAAATATTTTTTTTCGATCGTAATTGTGGAATGGCCTCCACCCAAAAATCTAAAGGCACCGAACCTGCTACATCACATCTAAATCCATCCACACCCTGCTCGGTAATCCAGTAACTCATGTCGGCAATCATTTGCTTGCGCATCGCCTCATTATCATAATTCAAATCGGCTACATCGGTCCAATCGGTCTCAGCTGGGTGTATCACGTCGCCCGCATCGTTTTTCGTATAGTACTCGGGGTGATTTTTTAGCCATTCGTGATCCCAACCGGTGTGATTGGCCACCCAATCCAAAATAACAAACATACCGTGTTTATGCGCTTCATTAACTAAAGCTCTAAAATCTCCAATAGCACCGAACTCCGGGTTAATTTTTGTATAGTCCGAAACGGCATAATAACTCCCCAGCACCCTAGCCCTTTCGGTCTTATCTTCAATTAAACTGGCAAATTCACCACCAGTGGCCTTCCTTTTAGCTTGTGATATCGGAAATACCGGCATAAGCCAGATAATTTTCACTCCGAGTTCCTTCAATTCAGGAATATCCTTGGTAAACGCCTTGAATGTCCCTTCTTTGGAATACTGACGAATATTTGCTTCATAAATGATGGCAGTTTCTAAAATGTCATTAGTTATGGGAGCTGTTTCAAGAAGTATCTCCTCTTCCTCTTTCTCTTCCTTTTCTGTGGTTAAAGATTCTTTTTCTGATGGCATCACATCTGAATTCGTTTCTACCCTCTTTTCATTTTTACACGAAAAAGTGAGAACGCCCATCATTAATAACAACATCATTTTTTTGACCATTTTCATCATTGTATTTTTGTGGTTAATAGTATACTACCTTTTGCTCTAAAATTCAAACTATTATTCCATATTATGGTGTCTCCGGAAATAATATTCTTAAATGTTTTCCCTTTTAAGTTCATTTCTCCAAATCTACTCAGGTCAAGATCAACAACCTCATTATTTTTATTTAAAATATGAACCACTATGTCATCTTCCAGAACTCTAAACAAAACGTAAATGCCATCCTCAGGAGAAAAGTGAATGGTTTTCCCCTCATGAATGGCCTTACTGGACTTCCTGAAATTTAATAATGTTTTAATGTAATGCTGCATATCCTTCTGAGCTTCTGTAAGCCCCTCACCGGTAAAGGCATTTTTAGCATCGCCTTTCCAACCTCCTGGAAAATCTGTTCTAATCAAACCGTGATCTCCGGGTTTATCAAAATCGTTCATCAGAATCTCCGTACCGTAATACATTTGCGGAATTCTTGGTAATGTAAATAAGTAACTCAACGCCATTTTTGTGTTAACAACGTCACCTTTTAGTTGCGTGAAAATACGGCTCATATCATGATTATCAAGAAACAGCATAAGATCTTTTGGAGATGTATAATGAAAATCGTTAGCCAAACCTTCATAGATCTTTACCAAACCTGTGTCCCAGGATTCGGATTCATTCAAAGCCTGAACAATCAATCCCTGCATCGCGAAGTCCATTGATGACTTTAAATTAGAGTCGTAACCATCCCTGTTATTCGCTCCATCCTGCCAATATCCTATGAGTAAAGGGTTATAACTCCACTCCTCTCCTACAATATTAAATTTAGGATATTCATTCATAATAGCACCAGCCCAATCACTCATAAAGTCTTTATCGGGATATGGATATGTATCTTGCCTAATACCTGCTAAACCAACGGTTTCTATCCACCAAATACTGTTTTGTATAATGTATTGCGCCATAAATGGGTTCTGCTGATTTAAATCTGGCATCGCAGATACAAACCACCCATTCGTCATACGTTCCTTATCGCTTTTTGAAGCGTATATATCCTGATTGCTTGTGCGTTTATGATTCGATTTAATTGTTAGTTCATTAGTCCAGGAACTACTATTTTTTTCATAGATTCCCTGGTAGTTCACCCAATCTTTAAAGGGTAAATCTTTCATCCACCAATGTTCTAAACCACAGTGATTAGCCACCTGATCCATAATTAACTTCATGCCTTTCTTTGACATCTTTTGTGACAACGATTTATAATCCTTTAAGGTGCCATATCTCGGATCAACCTGGTAGTAATCTGTAATAGCATAACCATGATAAGAACTCTGTGGCATATCGTTAGTTAATAACGGACATGACCAAATAGCCGTAAAACCCAAATCATCAATATAATCGAGATGCTTTGTAATTCCTTCTATATCTCCTCCATGACGTGCATAATCATTGGCTCTATCTATTGTTTTTTCTTTTAAACTGGTATGGACATCATTTTCAGGGTTACCATTCACAAATCTATCAGGAGTAACAAGATACACGGCATCGCTACTATTAAAACCGATATAATCATCGGATGATTTTTCTCGTGATTTTAGCTCATATGTATATACCAGAGGCTCTGAATTTTCCTTTTTAAACATAATATTAAACCTTCCTGCTTCTGTTGTTTCTGCAATATTTAAATCTAAAAAAAGGTAATTGGGGCTATCTGCTTTATATGTTTTTTTTACGGAAACTCCAGGATAAGAGACCTCTGGAGTCCACCCTGAAATATCAGGATGGTGAATTAAAAGCTGAAGCAACGGGTTTTTTAACCCTACCCACCAGTTTGGGGGTTCTACACGTAAAATATCATGCCTTTCAACGACCTCAACCTCTTCCCTTGTTTCTTCGGTTAGTTCGCTATTTTGCTGTTTGCAAGATGTACTTAAAATCAGTATATACGATAGAGCAATCAAACCCCATTGTTTTGCTTTGTGTTTTTTATATGAATATGTCATAGTTCAAGATTTTAAAGTAACGACTTCTAGAATAGAAATAAAAAATTATCAAGCGTGCCTGCAAAATGGTTCTCGATACCTGTCTGGTGAGGCAGGCTTCAGCAAAAAAAGCATCAACTTGAACTGACGGTATAACAAAATAAACAACAGTTAGTTAAAACTAACATGATTCAATGCATTCAACCGACATAAATTTTCTTATCAGAACTTCATATTATTTAATTTCTTTAATGCTTACAGCAAAGCCACCTCCAGGAGCGGATCGCTGTGACAACTTTGATTTATGCGTTATTTTTTTCGTTTTAATGGTATACGCTTGCGGATTGGTTTTATAATGGGCATTCTTTGCATCGGCATAAATCGTTGCCATATAGGTTTTTCCCTTTTCAAGAAAATCGAATGTTAGCTTCGAGGTCCTTGCCTTTGTACCATTGACGTTCCCTACAAACCAATTCGTGCTGCCTTTCTCTTTACGGGCAATCGTAAGATAATATCCCGGTTCTGCTTCTAGATATACACTCTCATCCCAATCTATAGCCACATCCTTTATAAACTGAAAGGCATCTATGAACTGCTCGTAATGTTCCGGTAAATCTGCTGCCATTTGTAACGGACTATACATGGTAACATATAATGCCAATTGATTCGCAATGGTACTATTAACATGGGAATTATTGCTAGGATTCAATTTACTAATATCCATTTCAAAAATTCCAGGCGTGTAGTCCATAGGCCCACCTATTAACCGAGTAAATGGCAACACGGTTACATGATTCGGTTTAGATCCTCCGAAAGCTTGAAATTCTGTACCTCTAGCCGATTCATTACCAATAAGATTTGGATAGGTTCTGCAAATTCCTGTTGGCCTTACCGCCTCGTGAGCATTTACCATGATTTGATAATCGGAAGCCTTCTCAATCGCGTACTGATAATGATTGACCATCCATTGTCCGTAATGATGTTCTCCTCTTGGCAAAATGTTTCCAACATAGCCGCTTTTCACGGCGTCATATCCGTTATCCTTCATAAATTGATAAGCCTTATCCATATGGCGCTCATAATTTCTCGTTGAACCGGAAGTTTCATGGTGCATAATCATTTTGACACCCTTTGACTGAGCATATTTATGAATGTCTTCCACATCAAAATCCGGGTAAGGTGTCACAAAATCGAATACGTAGTCCTTAGACTTCCCGAACCAGTCTTCCCAGCCTTCATTCCATCCTTCTACCAAAACGCCATCGAAGCCATGTTCTGAAGCGAAATCGATATACCGCTTTACGTTTTTATTATTGGCCGAATGCCTAGCGCTTGGCTTGGCTTTAGAATAATTAGTTACTCCCAATTGTACCGCGGGTAGCTCCTCTGTATAAGCCCAGGCCCCTTTTCCGGTAATCATTTCCCACCAAACACCAATGTATTTTACTGGTTTAATCCATGATGTATCTTCTAATTCGCAAGGATCGTTAAGATTTAATGTCATTCTGGAAGCCAGAATATCTCTGGCATCATCGCTCACCATAATAGTTCTCCAGGGCGATTTACCAGGTGCCTGTATATACCCTTTATCACCATGGACATCTGGAGTTAACCAGGACTGAAAAACCATATGCTCTTCATCAAGATTTAAATGCATACAAGCGTAGTCAATTAATGCTGCTTCATGTAAATTAATGTACAAACCATCGCTGGTTTTCATCATCAATGCTGTTTGCACACCGGTTTTAGAAAATTGTTCCTGAGATGCATTATCTGTGTATGCCGCATCAAACTTCCCTCGTATTTCAGATAGTTTGGATTCGGTATAGTCGTATTCCTGACTATCATAATCTCCCGGAATCCAAAACGCTGTATGATCACCTGTCATGGCGAATTGTGTTTTCTCTTCTTTAATTACAAAATGGACCAGATCTTTCTGAGCTGGAAATTCGTAGCGAAAGCCCAAACCGTCATTAAATAATCGAAAACGAACGATGACTATTCTGTTGGTCTCATTCTGTTTTAAACTTACTGCAAGTTCATTATAATGATTTCGAATCTCCTTTTCTTCTCCCCAAACCGGTTTCCAGGTGTCGTCGAAAGCCGTATTATCGGTTTTTAAAATGGAAAAGTCATTCAACAATGATTTTGGGTCGTCCTTAAGTTCCATCCCCAAGCTACTTGGTTTTATAACGGCTTTAGTCTTGTATGATAATTGGTAAATTGGTGTTCCATCATCACTAAGAGAAAAATTCATAACCAATGCGCCATTAGGCGATTTTAACTCTTGCGAATGCGTAGGGTTAAAAACCGAAAACAATACGGTTATACATGCAATATATAGCGATTTCATTTTAATATGTTTTATAATATAATCTTAACTAATTCACTTGTTTTAAGGTTTTCTCTTTTAACAATAAGAGTTCATCGTTTATAAAAACCTCCATATCATCACCTTGCAAAATTTCAAAATTTGCCTGCGTTTGATTAATATCTACTTTTAAAATTCGGTTTCTAAAATTCAGTTTAAACGAATAGCGCTTCCATTGTTTAGGAATTTTGGGGGTAAATGAAAGTCGCCCCGCTTTAATTCGCATACCGCCAAAACCTTCAACAATACTCATCCAGGTTCCTGCCATAGACGTGATATGTAACCCTTCATGTACTTCATGGTTATAATCGTCTAAATCTAAACGAGATGTACGCATGTAAAAATTATAGGCCTGTTCCATTCTGTCTAATTTGGCTGCCTGAATACTATGTACACAGGGTGACAATGAACTTTCATGTAGAGTGAATGGCTCGTAAAAATCAAAATGACGTTCTAACTCTTCTCTGGTAAATTGATCTTCAAAGAAATAAAACCCCTGTAAAACATCGGCTTGTTTTATGTATGACGATCGCAAAATTCTATCCCAGGACCACTTTTGATTGATGGGCCTTTCAGATCGATCTAAATCCGATGCCGTTGTTAGCTCTTTGTCCAAAAACCCATCTTGTTGCAGGTAAATTTCATGTGTTTCAGAGTATGGAAAATACATGTTATCGGCAACATCTTTCCAAGCATTAAGTTCAGCCTCGTAAAGCTTTACCTTGTTTATAATCCGTTCAAAATCTGAAGGATATTCTAGGTTTACTTTTTGAACATTTTCGATGGTATAGTTTATACACCATTGTGCCAAATAATTAGTATACCAGTTGTTGTTCACATTATTCTCATACTCATTAGGCCCGGTAACGCCAAGTATGACATACTTGCTTTTGTCTTTTGAAAATGTTGCACGCTGTTGCCAGAAACGCGCAATTCCAATCAAAACTTCAAGGCCTTTTTCCAAAACATAGGTGTAATCGTCGGTATAGCGATGGTAATTATAAATCGCGAAAGAAATGGCTCCATTTCTATGAATCTCTTCAAAAGTAATTTCCCATTCGTTATGACATTCCTCTCCGTTCATTGTTACCATAGGAAATAATGCAGCACCATTGTTAAACCCTAATTTTTCAGCATTCTCTATGGCTTTTTCTAAATGGTTATATCTGTATTCCAAGAGGCTTCTGGCTACTTTCTCGTCTTTTGTTACCATATAAAAAGGTAAGCAATAGGCTTCTGTATCCCAATAGGTGCTCCCTCCATATTTTTCACCTGTAAACCCCTTAGGGCCAATATTTAACCTGGAGTCCCTACCCAAATACGTTTGGTTTAGCTGAAAAATATTAAAACGGATACCCTGTTGCGCTTTAACATCTCCTTCTATGGTGATATCTGCGCGTTCCCAAATGCCCGACCACGCTTGTTTCTGCTTTTCCAGAAGCTGTTCGAAACCCGTTTTAACAGCCTCCTCGAGTAAACGCTTTGCTACGGAAACCAATTGCAATTTATCGTGATTTCTATCTACAGTATATCCACCGTACTTATCTATTTTATAGGTTTCTCCCTGTTTCACATGATGCTGATAGCTAAATGAAGCATAGTTCGCATCGGCTTTTATATTGGGTTCTGTTAACACAGACTTATTGTTTATAAAAACTCTGGATTCCATGAATGTACAGGTGTAAAAATCTGTTTTCATGGTTTTGGCTTCAATAAACGCCTGATGATTTTCATGGCTTACCTTTAGTGTATCCCAGAACTTATCATCCCAATTGGTATCTTTATTGGTAATCCCGCTATCTAAATACGGTTGAAAAATAATATCTGCATCACTATTTATTGGTGTTACTTCATATTGAATAGCTCCCAATTCATCCAAATCCAAACTTAAAAAGCGTTTGGTTTTCACTTTAATGCTTATATTATTTTTTAGCGTTGCCTCAAAACTTCTAGACAACCACCCTTCTTGCATATTAAGCTCTCTCCTAAAGGCTTTAACCGCTTTACAGGTAAACAAGTCGAGCTGTTCTCCATTTACGACCACATCAATACCTATCCAGTTTGGTGCGTTTAATACTTTGGCAAAATATTCAGGGTACCCATTTTTCCACCACCCTACGCGGGTTTTATCTGGATAGTACACCCCAGCAATATAATTGCCCTGGAATGTTTCACCGGAATACTTCTCTTCAAAATTGGCACGCTGCCCCATGGCACCATTCCCTATACTGAATAAACTCTCTGAGGATTCAACCCGGTTTGTATCAAACCCTTCCTCTATGATGGACCAATTATTTGGTTTTATATAATCTTGATTCATTTTTCTTTAAGATTTTAGTACTGCGTATAAGTGTTAAGACTTTAAAAGCTTATCCATTGCTTTTTACCATATGTTCAACTCCTTAAATCGGCATATTGCAAACATTCTGTTGGTTATTATCTTTCTACTCCATACCTTTTACCAGTACTTTGTACTTAATACTTACTTCTATACTCTATACTATACTCTATACTATTTTCTATGCTCTTATTCTCCATACTTAATACTTAATACTTAATACTTAATACCCTATACTTAATACCCTATACTTAATACTCACCCCACCCGCTGCATCAATACCTCAATAAAATCTTTCGGTACTTTGGTTAGATCGTTAAAATTGAAATTGGCTGAATTAAGCGTGTCTTTATCTCCTATGCCTATGGATATCATATGTGCCCTATTGGCAGCTTCAATTCCGGCAATGGCATCTTCAAATACGATACATGTTTTTGGGGCCAGATTAAGTTTTTTGGCTCCTATTAAAAACACTTCCGGATCTGGTTTTGCTTTAGAAACATCGTTTCCATCAACAATGGCTTCAAATCTGTTATATAAACCTACCTGCTTTAAGATAAGCGGTGCATTTTTACTCGCAGACCCTAGGGCGTATTTGATCCCCTTGCTATCTAATTCATTTAGGAAATCAAGGACTCCCGGAAGAATTTCATCTGCGCTCATGTTCCTGATATACCCTAAATAATCTTCATTTTTACGTATTAGTGCATTCCGTTTTTCTATCTCTGATAATGCTACGGTTCCAATATTCAGTAAAATTTCTAAGGATCTTACCCGGCTTACTCCTTTTAAAAGCTCGTTGTGTTCCTCTGTAAATTCAAAACCCAGTGTATCGGCGACACGTTTCCATGCCAAAAAGTGATATTTAGCAGTATCTACAATAACACCGTCTAAATCGAATATAACTCCTATCTTCTTCATTTAATCATGATTGTACCACATCATCAACGTCCTTTACTTTAGACATTAATGCTGCCGCAATTAAAAAACTTACTCCACTGGTAATCAATGCAAATACGGCATGATTACCGTAAGCATACTTAACTAATGGTCCCCCAATTAAAGCATTGATTATTTGTGGAATCACAATGAAAAAATTGAAAATTCCCATATACACACCCATTTTTTTTGGAGAAATAGATCCGGCTAAAATCGCATAAGGCATGGCCAGGATACTTGCCCAGGCTATACCAACGGCGATCATGGAAATAATCAACCAGTTTTTATCGGGCATGAAATACATTGAGATAAGTCCCAACCCTCCAACAATAAGAGATAATGCGTGTGTGTTTTTTCTTCCTAATGTCTTTGCAATATATGGTAAGGCGAAAGCGTAAAAAGCAGAAACCAGATTATAAACTCCAAATAATATCCCCACCCAATCTCCAGCATCTTGATATAATGCACTGGTACTATCTGTATATGGTAAGCCATAGGTGTGCTGTGCTATCGCTGGCGTTGCAAATACCCATAGACCAAACAGTCCAAACCATGAGAAAAATTGTACCCAACTTAACCGTCGCATGGTCATAGGCATTTTTTTGAAGTCTTCGAAAATATCAAGCAAACCAGATGTCTTTTCATCTCCATTCGGTTTATCTTGATCATGTTCAGTTTCAAAACCTGCCAATTCCTCGGGCGTATATTCCTTGGTTGTCATCACAGTTACTAAAATTGAAACAATTAAAATGACTGCTCCAATAACAAAAGACAAAATGAGATGTAAAGGCACCCCACCTTCTGCGGTTTTGTTAGATATTCCAAACCAATTGGTTAACACATAAGGCAACCAGGATCCTATAACAGCTCCAAAACCAATAAGTGCCGTTTGCACACTAAACCCAAGGGTACGCTGATCGGTTCTTAAATTATCTCCAACCAGAGCCCGAAAAGGTTCCATAGCCATGTTAAATGAGGCATCCATAATCATGAGCATTCCGGCACCAACCCAAAGAGCAGGTAAAAATGCGATGAACATATCGGCCTGTGGCATGAGTATTAAACCTACAGATGCTAAGATGGCTCCTACCAGAAAATAAGGCTTACGTCTCCCCAGGCGTCCCCAGGTTTTATCGCTATAATACCCAACAATAGGTTGAACAATTAAGCCCATTAATGGTGCAATAATCCAAAACCATGATAGTTCGTGAACATCGGCTCCGAAAATTTGAAGAATCCTACTTGCGTTGGCATTTTGGAGTGCAAACCCCATTTGAATTCCCAGAAAACCGAAACTCATATTCCAGATTTGCCAGAAACTTAATCTACGCTTTTCCATTAAATAGTATGTTTAGATTAATACTATTTGATAAGCGATTTATACCAATTTAACTATAAAATAACGTCTTTAAACACGTTCATTTCTAGTATTATTTTCCTGTTTGTGATTTCTGTAGTTAAGACTATACAAATCAACCCTGCGTTATACAACAAAAAAGCAACTTCGCTTTCTGTTCGCTACTTGATAATTACATTGGTATGCCTATCAAAACTTATGGTGAGAAGTGAAAATATAAGTTTTGATTCTGGTCCAAAGATATAAAAGATTTTATTCTTTTCTAAAAAAATATTTATTTAGTCGATTCTCTTTCAATAATTTCGGTCTCAATAACCATTTTAATAAAATCGGATTTCCGCTCATTATTAGTGAAATACTGTTCACTTTCAGTGTCTATAGCTTCTAACCTGTCTATTAATAAATTTGCAGCTTGCTCACCCATTTTTTGTCCATGTTGACTTACCGTTGTTAAACTGGGAGTCGCATGTTTTGAAAGTACGCCATCGGTAAAACCAATGACTTGAATATCATTAGGAATTTGTAATCCCAGTCTTTTGGCCACTTTCATCGCCGTAACAGCATATAATTCATTGACCGCAAAAATACCATCAATGGTCTCATTCACTTTAAAAAATTGCGTCATTTCATTTTCCAGTATTTCCAGATGGTTTTCTACATCTAAACTATCATCGATCTTTAAAATAAGATTAGAATCGGCCACCACCCCACGATCTTCTAAAGCTTCCAAATACCCTTGAGTCCTTAATTTACCAACACTTACGTAATCCATAGTGGTAATAAGTCCAATACGTTTACACCCACTATCAATAAGTTTTTTAACGGCCTTTACGGCCCCCGTAAAATCATCAACGATAACCTTATCACAATCTACTTCGCTCACAACACGGTCAAACATCACGATAGGCATGCCCTGATTTATAGTGGCATGAAAATGATGATAATCCTGTTTAAGTAAGGTTTCTTTGGAAATAGACAGAATAAACCCATCAATACTGCCGTTGGCAAGCATTTCCATATTTATAATCTCTTTGGTAAAAGACTCGTTAGACAACCCCACAATAACATTATAGCCACGTCTGTTGGCAATTAACTCAATACCACGAATCACTGTTGAAAAGAAGTGATGAACTATTTCAGGGATTAAAATACCAATAGTTTTTGTTTTCCTGTTTTTTAAACTAAGGGCTATATTATTGGGTTTGTAATTATAAAGCTTGGCAAATGCCTGAATTTTTTGTGTGGTATCCTCACTAATCTCTTTACTGTTACTCAAGGCTTTAGAAACCGTAGAAATGGAGACATCCAGCTCGCGAGCAATTTGTTTTAAAGTAATTTTTCTTTTCATGATATATTTAAAACTAACACAACCATGTTATTAGGTCTAAATTATGAATTTTTCACACTAAAAGCAATAAAAACTAAAAAGTTGTTAACACGAAAACGTTTTCGTTGCGAATTTCGTAATTCATAATGTCTTGTTTACAATTTCTTTACATAGCTTTGAAATGAGGAGTGAAAATATAAGCTAACTAAATTAACAAATTAATTCGACTAAACTGTATGAAATCAATTACTAAAAAATTGCTGTTTTTCATGCTTATTTTACCGGTCTATTTAACGGGTCAAAATATGCTTAGAGGAACAGTAACCGAACTGTCCACTTCTACCCCATTGCCCGGGGTAAATGTCGTCATTAAAGGTTCACTTAAAGGAACCGCGACAGATTTTGACGGAAATTACCAAATAGAAGTCAATACCGGCGATATTATTGTATTTTCTTATGTTGGGTATCAATCCCAGGACATACCATATACGGGTCAATCGACCATAGACATCCAGTTGGTTGAGGATGCCGCCTTACTTGGGGAAATTGTAGTCATCGGTTACGGATCTACAACTAAAAAGGATGCTACTGGTTCTGTAGAGGCCATTACTTCTGAAGATTTTACCAAAGGTAATATTGTGACGGCCGAGAACTTACTAAATGGCCGTGTAGCCGGTGTTAGTATTAATACCAGTGGAGCGCCCGGGTCTGGTTCTCAAATTAGAATTAGAGGAGGGTCTTCCATCAATGCTTCTAACGATCCACTAATCATTATAGATGGATTACCCATCGATAATAATAGCGTTACAGGTTCCAGGGGTGTTTTGGCAAGCATTAACCCAAACGACATTGATTCATTCTCCGTCTTAAAGGATGCTTCGGCTACGGCAATCTATGGATCGCGAGCAGCAAACGGAGTAATCATTATTGTTACTAAAAAAGGAAAATCTACATTTAGTGCAACTTACGATACGCAGTTTAGCTTTGGTGAAATAACCAATACCATAGACGTTTTCTCTGCTAATGCCTATAGACAACTTGTAACCTCTCAACCCATTAACGGAACAGTTATAGATGAAACCTTATTAGGAAATGCTAATACCAATTGGCAGAATGAGATTTTAAGACATACAGCATCCAATCAGCACAACATAAGTATGCAGGGATCACTTTTTAAAGTATTGCCTGCCCGGTTTTCATTTGGTGTAGTAAATCAGGAAGGGGCAATAGAAACGTCTAAATTTGAAAGGAGAAACCTGAGTCTGGCATTAAATCCAACATTTTTTGATGATCATTTAAAAGTAAACCTCAACGCCAATTTGGCTTTTGAAGATAACAGGTTTGCCGATGCCGGTCAAATTGGAGCGGCTATGCGCTACGATCCCACGCAACCGATATTTGATCAATCATCGCCCTTTGGCGGATACTACCAACACAGAAACGGTAATATTATTGCCCTGGGAACAACCAATCCCGTAGCCTCTCTATTTCAAAGAAACAATACAGGGGATGCCAATAGGGTATATGGAAACTTAAACTTTGACTATAAGTTTCATTTTTTACCAGAGCTTAGAGCTGTAATTAATCTTGGACTTGACAGAACAAAATCTAAAGGTTTTGACATCTCAGACCCATTAGTTGCAACGACTGATGCAGACCAGTTATTTAAAGGATCCTTTAAAGAAAATGCACAAAAGCGTACCAATGAGCTATTCGATGGATACCTTACCTACAAAAAAGATTTCGATGCATTTGGCACCGAATTTACAGCGGGATATTCATACCAAAAATTCACCAATAGTGGAATTAACGGTAGAAACACCACCGACCCCCTAAGTGTTGATGATGTTTATGCCGATCCCGATGTGGTCCTTATAGGATTCTTTGGACGGGCTAACATTAGTTTTTTAGATAAATACTTGCTAACGCTGACTTACAGACGCGACGGTACCTCTCGTTTTAGTAAAGACAACAGATGGGGTAATTTCCCGGCGGCGGCACTTGCCTGGAATATTAGCGATGAAGACTTTTTAAAGGACTCTAAAGTGATCTCCAATCTAAAAATAAGAGCTGGTTATGGTATTACCGGTCAGCAATCCGTAACTCAAAAAGACATCTTTTTAAACCGTTACAGAGGAGGTCTGGCGAATTCTCAATTTCAATTTGGGAATGGTATCATAAGGTCATTAATAGCTTCTGAAATTAACCCGGATTTGAAATGGGAAGAAACAACAACCATCGAATTTGGTATCGACTACGGTGTATTCGACAACAAAATATCTGGGTCTTTAAACGTTTTTCAAAAAAACTCGAAAGATTTATTATTTGAAGCGTCTGTGGCCGATGGAGCCAACTTTTCCAACAGCGTGATTCAAAACATTGGCGAATTACAAATTCAAGGTCTTGAATTCTCAGCAAATGTCGATGTTATTTCACAAGACGACTTCAAAGTAGATTTTAATTTCAATGCCACATTATTGGATAGAGAAGTTAAAGAATTAGCTTTGGGTCAGGATGTAAGAACTGGTGGTATTAGTGGTGGTACTGGGAATAACATTCAAATTCACAGAGAAGGGCAAGCTCCTAATTCGTTTTATGTTTTCAAACAATTATACGACCCATCGGGAAACCCTATTGAAGGGGCTTATGCCGACTTAAATGGCGATAATATTATCAATGACAACGATCGATACATTAAAGAAAACCCTGGGGCAAATGCTATTTTAGGGTTTCAATCGAACGTATTCTACAAAAATTTCGATCTATCTTTTAATTTAAGAGCTAATCTTGGGAACTATGTTTATAACAATGTGAATTCTTCAAAATCTCAATATGAATTGTTGCTCGATAATGCTGTACTCGGTAATGTACCAACTACAGTTTTAAACACCAATTTCCAAAGAACTTCAGATGTTATTATCTCAGACATTTTTGTTGAAAATGCGTCATTCTTAAGAATGGATAATATTACTCTGGGCTATACTTTTAATGACGTTTCTAAAGTCCTTAAAAGTGTTAGAGTCTGGGGTGGTGTTCAAAACGTATTCACGATTACAAACTATAGTGGTTTAGACCCGGAAGTAACGGATAATGATTCAGATCTCACATTAACTCTGGGTATTGATAATGTAGTATACCCAAGGCCAAGAACTTTTATGGCCGGAGCTAATTTTAAATTTTAAAAAAATGACTATGAAAACAAGATTTAAAATACAAAATACATTTGGGTTTGTATGTCTTCTAATGGTGGTGATACTAACGTCTTGCACCAGTGATCTGGATATTACGCCCAACGATGATCAAACGGTTTTAAGTGACAATCTTTTTGAAAATGAAGCTGCTTATAAACAAGTTTTAGCCGGTATCTATGCTAATTTAGCATTAACGGGAACAGACGGACCAGAAAGTTCTAATTTAAAAAATATAGATGCGGGAACCAGTCAATTTGGTCGTGTACTTCTATATGTACAAACACTTTCTGCAGATCAAATGATCTGGTCTTACGAAAATGACCCGGGAACCAGAGAAATTCAAAGGAATTTGTGGACCGCCCAAAACCCTTTATTATTAGGTATGTTTAGTAGGGCCCATTTATCTATCGCGCTTGCGAATAACTTTTTACGTGAAACTACAGATGACAAACTAGATGGAAGAAACGTATCGAGTTCTGTAAGAACAGATATCTCGGTCTATAGAGCCGAAGCCAGACTTATGAGATCGATGGCCTATTATTATTTAATGGACATCTTTGGAAAAGCAAATTTTATAACCGAAGATATTACGCTTAACACACAACCGGAAGTTTACGACAGAGCGCAATTATTTAATTTTATAGAAACGGAGTTAAATGAAATAGAACCTGACTTAATCGCACCGAGACAAAATGAATATGGTCGGGCAGACCGCGCTGCAGCACACATGATCTTGGCAAAGATCTATTTAAATGCTGAAGTATATATAGGCGAAAATCGATATAGTGATTGCCTCAGCCATTGTGAGCAAATCATTGGCGGTGGTTATGCACTGGCAGACAACTATCTGCACAACTTCATGGCAGATAATAATACGAATTCTGCGAAGAACGAAATCATTTTCCCTATTGTTTCAGATGGTGTAAGCACTCAAAACTATGGTCCGACAACGGTTATGATTAATGGTTCGGTTGGTAGCCTGGAACAAAATGGAACCGAAGTTGGCGTTGGTGCTGGCGGATGGGGTGGTGCTATTAGGGTTAGAAAACAATTTGTTAACCTTTTTGGAGCTGCCTTTGCTAATGACGATAGAAATACCATTATTTCGGGGGGAAGACCTATAGACATAGTTGATATTTCTGATCGGGATACAGGTTTCATCATACAAAAATATTCTAACGCGACTTCTACTGGAGGTTTTGGTGTAGATCAAACTTTTGTAGATACAGATTTTCCTTTGTATCGACTAGCCGATGTATATTTAATGTATGCCGAAGCACATCTTCGAGGAGGAGGTGGTAGTGCATCCGCTGCTGTAGATTACATCAATGCGCTAAGAACAAGAGCTAATAATTCTAACACCATAACATCTGGAGATTTAAATTTAGATTTCATTCTTGATGAAAGAGCCAGAGAACTTCACTGGGAAGCACATAGAAGACAGGACCTTATTAGATACGGCAGGTTTACCGGAGGTAACTACAATTGGGCATGGAAAGGTAATGGTAGTAATGGCATCTCCCTACCTGCTCATTTTGACCTTTACCCTATTCCAGTAGCCAGTATGGCAGCAAACCCTAACCTGACTCAAAATCCAGGGTACTAACCAAAATGAATTCAAAATGAAAAATTTTAAATATATATCAGCTTTTATACTTGTAGTATGTGCTTTCATACTTACAAGTTCTTGCGACGATGATTCCGATCAATTTACGGCTTCGGAAACCACGCCCGTAGTGTTGTCCGGTTTAACTATTACCGATATTGAATTAGATCCGTTTAATATTAATAACCCGGCAATGACCTTAACCTGGAGCCAGGCAGATTATGGGCAACAGGCATCTGTTAATTATAGCGTAGAGGTTTCGACCGATGAGGCATTCACGAACACTTCAGTAGTTACAAGTGTTACCGGAAACAATACGGTAACCCTTTCGGTAAGTGAATTAAATGCTGCCGCCGGAAATGTGGGTCTACCTCCATTTTCATGGAATACCCTGTACGCCAGAATAAGTTCTTCGATAGGAACACAAAATGGATTACCTGTTAAATCTAATAACATTAGTTTTAATGTATTCCCGTACTTTAATTATTTGTTCGAGGATTATTACTTAGTGGGTAACGGAACAGCTCCTGGATGGGATAACAATAATAACAACCCGCCATTATTCAGAGACCCGGCAAATTCGAATCTATACCATTACACCGGTTATTTTACCAAAGGCGCTGGTGGTGATGGAGAAGGTCGATTTAAAATACTAGAAAACCGAGGTTTATGGCAACCGCAATGGGGTGTAACCGATAATGAAGGTGACGATGATATTAAAGCTGCTGGTGACATAGCAGGTAACCCAGGAACGCAATCTGATGACCCAGGTAGATTTGGAGTTGAGATTGATGGCTACTACGCATTTACAATTGATTTCTCTAAAAGAACTTACACAAATGAAGTGTTTGATGCTAGTGGATCTGCAAGTTTTACAGGTATGGAAATTCAAGGTTCTGCCACAACGACTACGGCCATGACACAATCTAGCTTTGACAGTCATTTGTGGTACATAACGAGTATCCCTTTGATTCCGGGAGATTTGCAATTTGTTACAAATACGGGTTCTACTTGGGCGGGAACTACAGAGTTTTCCGGTCAGGCCACCGAAAATGGAGGTTCTATTCCAGTGGTCGTTGAAGACGATTACGAAGTTTGGTTTAGTGACTTAGATGGTCGTTACATATTAATTCCATTAAACTTATAATTTAAAAAGAAAAGACATGAGTACACATATTAAAAAAATCGGCTTTCTTTTTCTTTCATTTGCTTTAATGTTTTTAGCATGTGATACTGAGGAAAGTATCGAAATAACCTCCCCAGATCCAGCGTTTATATTGCAACAGCCAGGTATTAGTAACGTATTCCTAAACTTTGGAACACCAGATAACGCGGCACTATCGGTTGCCTGGAACGATGAAGTAACTGGAAGCACATCTTATGATGTTGAAATGTCACTAGATGCCGATTTTTCATCTTCTGTGAATTTAGGTAATGTTTCTACAAATTCATTCTCTATAAGCGTTCAGGATTTAAACCATGCGATAAGAAATGCGGGCGCTACGACGTTTAGAGATGTAGCTGTGTATATGAGAATAAATGCAGGGGGAACTTTAAGCAATAGTGTTCAATATTTGGTAACGACGTATCCTGTCGAGGTGCCACAAGTTTCAAGCCCAGCTAACAATGATAGTTTTGTGCTTGCATTAGCCACATTGAATGATATCGCTATGACTGCTAATTGGTCCGATGATGTGTTATCCTCAACCTTGGGTATCGAAATTACCTATACCATTGAGGCCGCAATTGCGGGTACTAACTTTGCATTACCGGTATCTGTTGGACAGGTAACGAACGACACAACTTTAAGTACCACGCATTCCGACTTAAATGCAGTGGTCATAGGAATCGGTTTAACACCAGACACAGCAGGTGATGTAGATCTTAGAATTGTGGCCAGAAACACCAATGTTAATGGAAATACCCTGGAACGATTTTCAGAAACTATAACCGTTTCTATTACGCCTTATAGTGTTTCTTTCCCTTTCCTTTATATGGTTGGCGATGCAACAACTCCGGGCTGGGATAATAACAATAACAACACGCCTATTTTTAGAGATCAGGATGTTCCTAACAACTATGTCTTTACAGGCTACTTTGGTGTCGGAGCGTTTAAGTTATTAGAAGTTAAAGGGCAATGGCAACCACAATGGGGAACTAACGACGGTTCTACCCTGGCCGTTAATACTGGTAGTGGATCTGACCCCGGAACATTCAACGTTGGTACCGCAGGGTACTACACATATACCTTCACAACCGTTGGTGAAGGTGGTAACTTCACCGTGACCCCATACGATGCTTCATCGGCTCCAACATATCCTACTATGGGTATTATTGGGGACGCCACACCAGACGGTTGGAGCTCGGATACCGATTTCACTCAAGATCCAAACAACCCACATTTATGGTATTTAAATGGTGTTACACTTACCAATGGAGGTTCTATGCTCATTAGAGCGAATGATGTTTGGCCTCCAGATAGTAATGCCGCTATATGGAGACACACAGGTTCTCAAGAGCTTTATGGAATGGCCAGACTAGATAATGATGGTGGGGATAATATTCCTTTCAACGAACCCACAGGAACTTACGATATTTGGTTCAATGATTTGGATGGTAATTATGTTATTATAGCACAATAAGTTTCATTATTTAATTGTAACAATAAAAAGGCTGTGTAACTATTATTTATACAGCCTTTTTTATTAAAATAGTTATGAAAAAAATCACATTCCTATTAGGCCTCGTCTGCTCTTCATTTATTTTCAGTCAGCAACAAACCGTGAGTCATACCATTGCGCCTTCAACGTTCGAAGAAGGAGATACCATCACCATTACAATTGATGGTAGCAGTATTAACGAAGCTGCATGGGGTATTACCGACAATGCCCTATACTTATGGGCCTGGTCTTTCGACACTAGTTTTTCTAATATTCAAGATTGTCCAACCAATGGCTCCTGGGGAAATTCGAACGAAGCCAACAGGTTAATCTACAATAACGGTACAGATACATACTCCATATCATTCGTTCCTTCAACCTTTTATTCAAGAACGGGAATAGGCCGCATTGGTTTTCTAGTTAAAGCAAAAGACGGTTCTGGAGACAAAAAATCGCAAGATATATTAGCCGATGTTGGCACATTTCAGGTCACTTTAACAGCACCTTCGGTAGCAACAACCATATTAAACTCAGGCGACAACTTAAATATTTCTGCAACGAATACTGGAGGCAATGCCGAATATGTTTTGAAAGCTAATGGAGACATTGTAAATACGCAAAACGGCATGGCCTCCTATTCGTTTACAGCCATGAATATAGTTGGTAATACAAATTACATACTGGAAACAACTTTGGGAGGTGAGACTAAAACAACCTTATTTTCTGTTCTAATAGACCCCGGGAATAATGCTGCCATTATGCCTCAAACCTATTTAGATGGTATCACCTACGATGATAGTGACCCAACAAAGGCGACTCTCGTTCTTTATGCTCCTGGTAAAGACTTTGTTTACGTAGCCGGTAGTTTTAATAACTGGCAACCCGATGTCACATATGCCATGCAGCAAGATGCTTCCAGACATGATAAGTTTTGGATTACCTTAAGCGGTTTAACGCCGGGACAAATTGAAACTTATCAATATTGGGTTGTAGACAAAACTCCCATAGCCAATTCGCCAACTTTAGTGAAAACTGCCGATCCTTATTCTACATTGGTGCTGTCGCCTTTCGATGACCCTTTCATCCCCGCATCCACCTACCCCGACTTACCACCATACCCTTCCGGACAAGAACGTGAGGTAACGGTATTGCAAACAAACCAAACGCCTTATAACTGGCAGGTCCCTAATTTTTCTAAACCCAAAAAGGAAGATTTAATCATTTATGAAGTTCTGGTTCGTGATTTCGATGCTGATAGAAATTTTCAGGATATTATTGACCACATAGATTATTTTAAAAATCTAAATATTAATGCTATTGAATTCATGCCCGTCATGGAATTTGAAGGTAATGAAAGTTGGGGATACAATACCGCTTTTCATATGGCATTGGACAAGTTTTACGGGACCGAAACCAAGTTTAAAGAACTCATTGATACTTGTCATCAAAATGGAATTGCAGTCATCCTCGACCTCGCTTTAAACCATGCTTTTGGAAGAAACCCCATGGTTCGATTATGGATGAATGATGCAGATAATGATGGGTGGGGTGAGCCCAGTCCTGAGAATCCGTATTTTAATGAAACTCCCAGACATGCTTATAATGTTGGGTCGGACTTCGACCACTCTAATGCCTTTACAAAGGCATACACCAAGCGCGTGGTTAAACATTGGATAGAAACGTTTAAAATTGATGGAATTCGCTGGGATTTAACCAAAGGATTTACGCAAAACTGTTCCTCAGGAAACGAAAGTTGTACCAATAGCTACCAGGCAGACCGTGTAGCTGTTTTAAAAGAATATGCCGATTATTCCTGGAATTTAGACGAAACACACTATGTTATTTTCGAACATTTGGGTGCCGATAGCGAAGAACAGGAATGGGCGAACTACAGAATTGGGGATGCCATTCCCAAAGGTGTGATGATGTGGAGCGAAATGTGGACGCCTTACAAAAATCTGGCTCAGGGACAATCCAGTAATATTAACTTTAATCGCATGGGGCATACAGCTCATGGTTTCACAGAAAAACGGGTTCTTGGTTACCCAGAAAGCCATGATAAGGACAGAATTATGTATGAAATGACAACGTTTGGAGTGAATACCACCCCGTCTCACAACGTTAGAGATTTGAACACAGCCTTAAAAAGAATGTCAGCTCTCGGCGCAGTAACGATTCCCATCCCGGGTCCTAAAATGGTTTGGCATTTCGCAGACCTTGGTATGGATGATTCTATTTGGACCTGCTCAAATGGTCTTGTTAATTCAGATTATGATGGTAATGGGGATGGGGATTGTAAACTGGATACCAAACCTCAACCACAATGGGTTAACAACTGGCTGGCAGATAGTAACAGAAACAAGATATATCATGACTGGGCGAGATTAAATCGCTTAAAAATCAATGAATCCGTTTTCGAAGGTAACTATAACATAAGCTCCGGGACACAAACTCCCAGAATAAGTATTTATACCGGAAATGAAAATTCCGATGGCCCGGAGCTTAAAAATGTGATTATCATTGCTAACTTTTCGGTAACCAGTCAAAATATAAATCCAAATTTCCCTTACACAGGAACCTGGTACGATTTAATGGATAATTCAGGAAGTACCTCTATAGACGGAAACACAAGCACTATTAATTTGCCTCCCGGGGAGTTTAGAATTTATGGAAATCAGAATGCCACACTTTCCTCGAAAGATTTTGAAAAGATCAACAATTTAAAAGTACTCCCTAATCCGGTTTATAACACATTTTCTTTGAATCAGGATGTTAATTCACTGAGTATATATAGTATAACGGGGAAATTAATAGCGTCTTACAAAGGTGTATTCTCTAAAGGACAGTCTTTTGATACCTCTCACTTATCAAAAAGTCTTTATATCATAAAGGCTATAACTACATTGGGACAGCAACAAACCCTGAAGGTGGTAAAGCTGTAGCGTACAAAAATGCTTCAGTCAGATACATTTTGTCCCAACAAATAGCTACCTTTGTAGCCTCGTAACTTTATTAAAGCGTTCTGAAGCGTCATTTACAACCACGTTTCAGAACGTTTTAAACAATTTAAAACTTTTATGATATCATGTATTGTGGATGCCGGGTTTAATCCGATTATCTCATAAATATTTAAGTGAAGTAAAAAGGAAGAATGCTTCTTCAAACATATTTTCATCCTCATGACTTCTTTGGGGTGAATAGATAATTGGATATAACTTACCGTTTTAAGAAACCTTTGTAACATACCAACATGGCCTAAAATGTCTTAGCTCAATGTTTTCGAACAAGGTTTCAATCAAAATATTATTATTAAACAAAATAAGGTCAGCTGTGCAGCGATAAAATTTGTCAATTAACCGTGTTATGACATGACATTTTTTAAAGCGCGCAACAGATGATATTAAACCTTTTTCTTCCACCACAATACAAATGACATTACAAGATTTAGGCTTTCATAAAGCATTGGAACACTATCAAAAAGAACAAGGTCTCACCGCTTTCAACGTAGGTAGAATTATTAAAGAGCATAGGGACCGATACACCATAACATCTGAAACAGGCGATTTTGATGCCGAACTTATTGGCAACCTAAGATACGGTGCAAATAGCAGATACGATTTACCAGCTGTTGGTGATTGGGTAGCATTTTCAGACTACGATAATAATAAAGCTCTTATTTATGCCATCTACCCAAGGAATTCTATAATTGAAAGACAGACTGTTGGTAAAACCGGACAGGTTCAAATTATTGCCACAAACATAGATTTTTGCCTGATTGTTCAGGCCGTAGATCGCGACTTTAACATGAACCGATTAGAACGCTATCTAACCATTTGCAATGCGTCTGGAATACCACCTGTGATCATTTTAAATAAGATAGATTTAATTACTCAGGATGCTCTAAAGACTATGAGTAATAAGATTAAAGAAAGGGTAAAAACTGTTCCTTTAATCACTGTAAACCACCATAGCACGGGTTACAATTCTCTAAATGCGTTCATTAAAAAAGGCAAAACGTATTGTCTTTTAGGGTCTTCCGGCGTTGGAAAATCGACTATTTTGAACGCACTTGCAGAAGCCTCTAAAATGAAAGTAAATACCATTAGTTCGAGTATTAATAAAGGAAGACATACCACAACGCACCGAGAATTAATTGTTTTAGACCGTGGAGGCATCCTTATCGATACTCCGGGTATGCGAGAAATTGGTATCACAGACACCTCGGAAGGCTTAGAAATTACTTTTGAATCTATTTTAAAATATGCACAACATTGTAAATTTAAAAATTGTTCCCATACACAGGAATCTGGTTGCGCTGTTATTAAAGCAATGAACATGGGTAAAATAGATGAATCTGCTTTTAAAAATTTTCAAAAAATGGAAAGAGAAAAACAGCATTTTAAATCTAATACGCTGGAACGCAAAAAGAAAGACAAAGCTCTTGGTAAATTAATTAAACAAGAACAAAAAAGGCGCAAGGATTCGAAATTCTAAAAATCTGTAAACCATTCCCTATGATGTTGTCTTTAAACTTAATTGGGAATGGTTTTTAAAATCTACACCGTGAAACGTATTCTTCTTTCCCATACAATTTACTCATAACTAATTAAGTAAGAAATCACTCAAAAAAAACATTCAAATCTGCTTTTTATTTAGAATCATTCTCAATAGTTTTGCAGCAAAATATCAGTTATTTTTATTTATTCTAAATAAAAACAAACAGTTATAACTTTAAAATGACAAAAACCCTCAGTCTACTAACCACTCTAAGCCTATTATTCTGTTCTATGTCCTTTGCCCAAAACGGTAGCATTATCGGGACTATTACAGACCATACCCAAGTACCACTTACTGGTGTAAACATTGTAATTAAACATACACCACAAGGCACCCAATCTGATATTGATGGTAACTTTGAAATCATAAATATTTCAAATGGTAGTTATACACTTGTAATCTCCTATATAGGTTTCAAAACCAGAGAAGTTCCCTTTTCAATATCAAATAACACAACAAACAATTTAGGCACTCTAACCCTGTACGAGGGGAACGAATTGCTAAGTGAAGTTATTCTTAATGGGGAGCGTAAAAATAAATTTTCAAGAAAAAAGACAGCCTACGTCTCCAAATTGCCTCTAAAAGATTTAGAAAATTCACAGGTATATAGTACGGTAACCTCTGAACTTCTAGAGTCTCAAATTGTCACAAATTTTGACGATGCCATAAAGAATGCGACCGGGATTAGTAAATTATGGGAATCGACCGGAAGAAACCCTGGAACGGGAACCGGATACTTTTCAGTTCGTGGTTTTTCAACACAGCCAGGGCTTGTTGATGGGCTTCCCGGATTTACATTTAGTGCTGTAGACCCTTCTTACATTGAACGTATCGAAGTGGTTAAAGGTCCCGCTGCTACCCTATTTGGAAGTACAGTAACGTCCTTAGGTGGTCTAATAAATGTGGTTACTAAAAAGCCTTACGAAGGTTTTGGTGGTGGCATTTCTTATACTACCGGTTCATTTGGAATGCACCGTATATCTGGAGACATCAACACACCTCTAGGTGATAAAAATGCCCCTTACTTTAGAATGAATACATCTTATTTAACACAAGATAGTTTTCAGGATGCTGGTTTTAGAAAAACATTTTTTACAGCACCTTCTTTAACTTACCGCCTGAATAATCGTTTAAATTTGTCGTTTGGTATTGAATATTCAAATACCGAACAAACCAATCCGTCCATGTTATTTTTAAGAAGAGGACTTCCATTGGTTTCTAAAAAAATTGAAGAGATTAATTTAAATCCAGATAAATCATTCACGTCGAATGACCTTACCTTAACCAATTCAATCTTTAATAGCAGAGCTATTGTTGATTATAAGATTTCTAATTCATGGAGTTCTCATACTATTTTTGCAAGCACGTACTCTAAGGTTCATGGATATTATCAATACTTAAGTGACGGATCTGCTGCCGCGTTCCTTTCATTGCAACCGCTAACAGATATTCCTTTTCCCCCATTACAAAATAGTGTTAACGACATTCTGGGAGAAGCAAGCGCACTACTATCACAAGAGGCGTTTACCCGAATTTATGATCATCGAGACGGAGCCGTCACAAAATATAACATTCAGCAAAACTTTACGGGCGACTTTAAGATGGGATCCTTACGAAACCGTATGGTTATTGGTTTAGATTTTGTTCATAGAGAAAAGGTCTCCAGAAATAAAAGTGCAAACCCCGTTCTCACACAAAATTCTAATTTCCCTTTTATTATTCAAACGTTAAATGCTCTAGAAGCCGGACAAGGAGACACTCTGGCTTCGAGATTTGCTGCTTTCCCTTATTTTGATGGTTTTTTCTCTCCTAATGGCCATATTATACCAACAACGTTTACACCTAACACAAAATACAACGTTACTAAGGCCGATTTAGATGTTATTTTTGACCAAATACCCGAAAACTTTATTGAGACAGGTTCGCAAAGTTTTGCGGCCTATATTTCCGATGTTATAAATATTACCGATAAACTTACTTTAAGTGTTGGCTTGCGTTTAGATCATTTCGATCAGAAAGGTGATACATCTAATCCTTCAGATGATTACACCAAAACAACCGTTTCTCCCAGTGCTGGAATCGTATTTCAACCTGTTTTAAATAAACTGACTCTATTTTCTAATTATCAAACTGGTTTTATAAATGCCGATCCGGAAATAAACAATGACGGTAGTGTAACAACCTTTAAACCTACCAAAGCAAGACAATTTGAAGGTGGTGTAAAAACGAATCTTATAAACGGAAAATTAAATATGGGGATAAGTTATTACCATATTATTGTAAATGATAGAGGGAATTCAGATCCGCGAGCTCCCCTATTTCCTATAAGAATTGATATGAAAGAATTGATAAGTAAAGGATTTGAGCTAGAAGTAAATACCAATCCTCTTAGTGGTTTGAACCTGCGCGCTTCTTACGCGTTTAATGATACTAAAATAACCGATCCTTTTAGCCGCATAAGAAACATCAACTATACCGAACTTCAAGACAGAAGACCAGAAGCATCAGGCCCTGAAACAATATATAATTTTTGGGCAGATTATAAATTCGATACGCATAGTATTTTGAAAAACTTCGGATTAGGAGTTGGTTTTAATGGTGCTTCAGAACATTTAACAGTAAATAATGCAGTTACTGGTGAGTTCACCTTACCAAGTTATATCATTTATAACGCATCTGCTTATTATGATACAGATAAAATTAGAATTGGATTTAAGGTTAACAACCTTACAGATGAAACCTATTATAATGGTTGGAGCACCATAAATGTACAGGCTCCGAGAACCTTTGTTGGTACCATAGGATACAAGTTTTAATTTAAGTTTGGTTAATTGCATGAACGTGACTCCAAATATATTGGGTATTTGGAGTCACCTAATTATTATAAGATGGTATGATAACGGTTAGTATATTTTTAATTTTTACAGGATGTTTTTTTCTTTATAACACATCTAAAAAAGCCTCACTCAATTATGGTTTTGTGCCGTCATGGAGTCAGTCCAATGCTTCAATTTCTAATTTTTTAGGTGTCACGCTTAATACTTTGGGACTCATAGCAACAATCACATCTTTTGGAATAATAACCGGAGTATTATTTTGGATGTTTTCCTTAATCTTAATTTTAGGATGTATTGTTATTTTGGCTCCATTAAAAAAAGGGCTTTACAAGCCTGTTTCCCTTATACTTTTAGTCTTATTGTTACTAGAAACATTCAATTAAGTCATGCCAGCAAACCCCAAATATTTAAATAGATCGCCTTGGCATCAATTCGCAAAAATTTCTGCCGGAATTCTCGGAGGTTACATCATTTCTTCGATGTTTCATATGAGTTTAGCGCTTTGGCTTCCTCATCATAAACAGGTTTTAATTACATCTATAGTGACTCTATTTATCGTGTGGTGCATCCTGCTAATCATCCCATTTTTATTTAAAAACGGTTGGAAAGCCTGGCTACTATATCTCGGCATTATAGGAGTTCTGTTTGTGGTCTATTATTTAGGAAATCGAAATAACCCATTTATATAATGAGTAGAAGGAACTACAATGTATTCTTTAATATGCACACCGTTAGTGGCATTGTAATTAGTGTTGCTCTATATGTTATTTTCTTCGCTGGAGCTTTTGCTTTATTTAAAGAACAAATTTCTATTTGGGAGGAAGGCAACTTTGTAAGTCATACTAAAAACCAGAATATCAACTTTGATACTATTTTAAATAATCTAAATGAAACCTATGAATTAACGGGTAGAGATATTAGGTTTCTTTTTCAGGATAAAACCGATGACCTAGGTATTTTACTTTCTTCAAGTAAAGATACTCTGGCCTCTAAAAAAGCAAAAGAAAGTTCGTTTTTTTATGTAGATATTCTTTCGGGAGTCACCAACACATATTCTGAAAAATATAGTTTGGGAGAGTTTTTATATCGCCTGCATTTCTTTGCTCAAATCCCCACATTTGGGGCATACCTCGCTGGTTTTGTTGCGCTCTTTTTCTTATTTGCCATTGTAACTGGCATTATTGTTCATTGGAAAAAAATTATTCCCAATTTCTATACATTTAATCCGCGAATCGCATTAAAACGCGTATGGACAGATGCCCACACTGTTCTTGGAGTCATTGGTCTCCCTTTTCAATTCATTTTTGCGGTAACCGGAGCTTATTTGGCTTTAACTATTCTGGTTCTTATTCCTGCTAATACACTTTATAATAACAATCAGGCAAAACTCATGGAAGACCTAAGTCCAGATCGTAAAAATTACGAATGGATATCGTCTGCTCAGGAAGGCTTTCCGAGTTTTAATGCTTTTTCTAAAAAAACGGCTACACGATGGAAAAACTTCCATTTAACCAGAGGTTACATAAAAAACTATGGAGGTATCCATATGAAATACATTTTGGTTGGAACACTTAGCGATCAAGAGCGTTTTGTTAGTACTGGCCGGGTTGTATTAGATGCATATACCGGTAACATAGATACCATAAAGACACCCTATACAAGCGATTATATTCAGGATGTACAAAACGTTGTGGGACGCTTGCACTTTGCCGATTTTGGAGGAATACCTTTAAAAATCGTTTACTTTATTTTAGCCTTGGTTACCTGTTTCGTTATCATTACTGGAGTTTTAATTTGGATTGAGGCGCGTAGCAAAAAAAACAGGCCTCTTAAACAACGATTATACACTGCAAAAATTGGACATATCTATTTGGCTATTTCCTTATCCATGCTCCCTGTAACAGCATTGGCATTTTTATTTGCAAAGCTTTCACAGGGTTACTTTGAGGATAAACAGACAACTTTTTACTGGTTTTATTTTGTAACCTGGCTCATAGCTATCGTCTTTTTCAGGTTTAAAAGAGACAACTACTTTACCAATAAATACTGTCTTTTATCTGGAGTAATATTGGGATTTTTAATTCCTATCGTTAACGGTATGGTATCAGGCAACTGGATATGGTATACTTATGCTCAACATCAATTTGATATTTTATTAATTGATCTGCTATGGCTGGTTATCGCGACGTGTTCGTTTTTATTTTATTTAAAGCTGGCACCAAAAGACCACATGAAGAGTACCTTCGTCACATCACCTATAGATTATAAAAACCTATCGGCCATAAAATCTGAAGTGTAAAAAAACATTTTATTGCGTATATTTAAAACATAACGAAGAACTCATGTTGACTTTTTCTATTTCCTAAAAAATGGTTGAAAACAAAAAGTCAAGATGAGTTCGAATATAACATTAGAGCATAAAAAAAACCCTGAATATTATTCAGGGTCCTCGAACCTGGCAAAACAAACTCACCAATTAACTTACTAAAACGTTTCGCGTAATGCTTTTATAGAAATTCTCTTATCACTTAATTTCTAATCGTCTTAATTGAGTTCGCTATTGCCATTGGTCAAGATTTAATTCTGTATTTCTGTAAATGAGTTCTTCCTCTACAGTATGCACGTCTCCATTAGCATCGGTATAATTATACTGAATAGAAAAGTTTCTCGTATTGGAATTATAGTTACCGGTTCCATTAAGTGCAGTAATACCTCCGTCTCCATTAGACAATGTGACATTACCATTGTTTTCAACTTGCATTTGCATACTACGACCGGATATTTTAGGGTTTCCGGCATAAGGGACAGAAAGTCCATCTTTAGCTGTTGTTATAAGTAACATATCTTCATTTGATACAAGGTCATCTTCAGAATATGTTACGACGCTATTGTCTTGTGTATTCGTATCTTTTCCTTTTATATAATACCAACCGTGGTATTTGTTATAGTATCGCAGTGCTATAATAGAGTAGTCTTTATTCGCTAAAATTGAATCGGTAGTGGCGCTTACAATTTGAAGCGGCAAGGCGTAATTGATCCCGACAGATAAAGCATCATTCATAAACAACTCTTTATCAATCATTATGGGTAAAGTTCCCTTAAACTTGCCACTTGGAATGATAAAACTGCGTTCCTGGATTGAATAATAATTATCGGGTAACAGGGTTAATTCAGGGTATGCATCTAATAGCTCTTCTTTAATCACAAAATCTACTTCTTCGTTAACACCATTAGAGTATTTACCTCCTAAAACGGCACCTACCTCGAATTTCAAGTCTTCATTATCGGCATCAACCAGGGTACGAATTGGAAATTGGCGAGCAAAATATGTTGTTGTAAATAAATAATCTTCTTTATAATTATCGTAGCACCCTTGTAAAACAAAGAAGGCTCCTATAAAGATGAATACTGCTATTTTTTTAATCATAATTTTCATTTTTCAAATTATTTTTACTTTGAACTTATCTTGATTACCATCCTTGGTTTTGGGTTATATTTTGCGTTTTTAATAACTCATCAAAAGGAAGCGGACCGTAAATCATAAAGCTTTTGTAACTGGGATTTATAATATTTTTCCTTGTATAATCAAAGGTTCCGTCTCCATTATCGGTTATGGTAACTCCGGTAATGGTTGTATTTAAATCCCTCTTCCATCTTCTTAGGTCAAAAAACCTGTGACCTTCAAAGCATAACTCAATACGACGTTCGTTCTTAATCAATTCGCGCATGTCCTCTTTACTTGTAATGGAAGCCAAATAATCATCTGTCCCTCCTGAAGCAAGCCCGGCTCGTCTTCTAACTTCGGCAATAGCTTCTCTTGCCGACATTCCAAATGTAGAAGCATCTGGACCATTAGCTTCATTTGCGGCTTCAGCAAAATTTAGAAAGATTTCAGCTTTTCGAAACAAGGCATTATAGTGTGTATCCTTCACATTATTTCCCCCAACTAAATTAGCTTTAGGGCTCATCCACTTCCGTAAATAATAACCGGTTCGTGTAGAATTTTCTACAGTAACGCCTGGTGCCCCCGTCATGTGATCCCCACCCTGAAAGGTTTCAATGGTAATCCCTTTAAACGTTTGCCCATTATGCATAACAGTCATGTAAAAACGTGGATCTCTACTTTCATACATGGTATTTTCATCATAGCCACTGGTTCCATTAGTTATGGGATAACCATTTGCCATTGGGAATGCATCAACTAAATTCTGAGAGGGGTTACACCGTCCATTACCTTCCAGGCCAGCTCCTGGAGGAAAATGCCCTTGTTCCAACTCATTATTTCCATTTTGATTGCCACTAACGCGACGCATAATAAGTTCATCGTTTAGATCATTATTGAAATACGTCTGCGATATGTTATCTACCTGATAAACATCTGGTAACGTATTCCCAATAACATCTAAGGCTTCTTTTGCAGCTTCAGCAGCCTCGGCATAGGTTGAACTCCCAAATGCCGGGCTAGCTGCATACAATAGCACTCTAGATTTTAAAGCTTTGCAAGCCACCGTGGTTGGTCTTCCAAGGTTTGTTAAATCGAAATCAGGATCCGTCGTGCTATTATTATAAGCTTCTGGTAAACCCGCAGAAATTGCGATATCTAAATCGTCTATGATTTGTTGAACACATTCGGCATATGTATTTCTGGACAAGTTAAGGGCATCGGTATCGTTAATATCTATCATGGATGTCATTAATGGAATCCCCATGAGCTCGCCATTTTGGTCTATTCCACCGTAGCGTGTTAACAAATCAAAATGAATAAACGCTCTTAAAAAATAGGCTTCTCCTTTTAACCGTTCTCTGTAAGCCTCATCTCTTTCGGGATTGGATTTGTAGTATAAAATCGTTCCATCCAGGCCTATTTCAATAAACTGGTTTATATTCTTCAAGTCATCATACCTAAATTTCCAACTATTAATAGGATTAACAACCGCGGTCCAAAAGCCATCTACAGATACCATGCGGTTCATATTCCCAGTAAGATTATTAGACAGGGCATTGTCTGTAGCACTATCTAAAAAATCTCCGCTATAGGCATTGTATGAAGCCGGAATGGCTCGATAAGCGTAGGTTAGTAAACCCCTAACAATTCCAGGGTTTTCTAAGAGTTGATCAAAGGTTCTTTCGTTGGTTAATTTAGGATCGAAATAATCCTCACAAGATGTAAAACCGAACAAAATTAGCATAATAAAGACTATGCTTCTCATATTATATGTTTTTGCGACGTTGTGGTTCAACGACTTTTTTGTGTATGTTTTCTGTGTCATCATCATGCATTTAATAGGTTAATCTTAATCCCAATGAAATGGTTCGAGATATAGGGTAATCTGTGATTCCGGAATTCAGACTTTCTGGATCTAAATCTTTAATTTTTGAAATGGTAAACAGATCGTTACCCCGTGCAAATAGCCTTAATTTATCTGCTCCAAATTTACTGCTGATGCGTTCTGAAAAATTATAAGCCAATTCGGCTGTTCTTAGTTTAAAGTAATCTCCACTTACCAACCAGTATGTTGAATTTCTGTAACTATGCGATTGAGTTAATGAGGTTAAACGTGGTGAACTTGCTCCGGCCACCGAACCTGGAACGGCCGATCCTAATGCCTTAACAGAATATTTATTTTCTCCAACATTCCAGTAATATGAATTGTTTAATAATTTGTCTGATCCCGAAGTTCCCTGACCTAAAGCATAAAACTCAAAACCTTGATACTCTAAATTGATATTTAAGGAATAGTTAATCCGTGGAAACCAATTACCAATGACTTGTGTATCAAATTGATCAATTGTATTATCCTCTTTGTCGTTTGTAATGTCCAATATTTTGACATCACCGGGAATAATATCTCCGAATGAGGATATTACCCCATGCCCTGTGATATCTGCATCGTTCTGATACAACCCATCGGCCTTCCAGCCCCATAGCGCATCACTAGCGCGTCCTGTTTTGTTTTGATGTGCGTACTCATTAATTTCATCAAATACATCATTAACTGCTTTAGAGTAAATAACATTGGTAGTTACCGAAAAATTAAGATCCCCTATTTTATCGGTATAGTTTAAGGACACATCGATACCTTGATTAGACACTTTATTAAAATTACCTATGGGCTTTAGCTCTCCCAAATAGTCTGGTAAAGCATTATTGAGAACAATAGGCATATCTGAACGTGTGGTGTGGAAATAATTGACTTCAAAATCAATTTTACTATGGAACAAACTGGTTTCTACACCAATATTATATTCTTTAGACTTTTCAAAAGTTAATTCAGGATTCCCTATTTGTCCGGCTCTCCAACCGTACTCTATTGTAGAGTTTTGAGGTCCGGTTCTTAAATTGCCCCATGCCTGATAAAAATCGCGATAAAGCAAATAATCAAAGGTTCCCAATCTGTCGTACCCCATTATACCATAGGAACCCTTCAACTTTAAGCGATTAATGGTTTTACTGGTTTTTAGGAAATCCTCATTGGAAATCATCCAGGCAAAACCTCCAGCTCCAAATAGTCCCCAACGATTTTCTTTGGTAAACTTATCCGATCCCATATAGGAAGAAGACCCTTCTAAGGTATATTTATCATTTAGGGTATAATTTATACGAGCTCCAAAGTTTACATTTTTATCGTCCTGCTGTGTTGTAGGGCCATCTAGGGTAGATTTTAAGATTAAGGTTTGATTCACACCCACCAGATTAACCTGTAAATCATGGTTTCCCCATTCTCGAGCGTAATCGATTTTTGCTACAAGCCCAAGATTTTGAGTTGAATTATCTCCTTTTCTGCTCTCATTTCCATCATATTTATCAGTACCTATTCTAGTTATCAACGCTAAGTTGTTCGGATCGTCGAAGCGTATTCTAGAGTAATCCAGAGATTTTCCAATGGCAATATTATTAAATACATCGAAGGTGACATAACCTGTTGCGCTAAGCCCTTTAGTCAGCATATTTAAGTCGAAGTTTATACCAAGATTAGTTTGTGCATAGTAATTTTTGGTATTTACATACCCAGATCTAGCCAACTCTCCTACCAAGTTGGTTTCAACTCTTGGACTAAACCCTAAATTATCAGTATCTCCCACTGCTCCAGCCCATAGTGGGTAATCGTTTGGACGGTGTGATGATAAGGCTCCAAAAAAATCAGAATTCGTGATATCTGCTCTGTCCCAGATATCCATTCTTCCGGCAATATCCAAAAACATGGAAACCGTCTCATTAACATCGTAATCAAGGTTTCCTCTAATATTTAAACGTGTAAATTTTTGAGTCTTTCCCTGGTTTTCTAGACCATTTTCACCCACATATCCTAAATTTAAAAAGAACTTTGTCTCATCCGACCCACCAATTAACTGTGCATTAAACCTTCGAAAGGAGGTGCTTTTCTTCAGAAATTCATCGTAAAAGTCAACATCAGGATACAAAACAGACGTATTATTCGCATAGTTATTAATATCATCTAATGTATATATGGGGGCTAAACCATCATTGGTTCTCGCTTGATTATACAGTCTGGTATACTGTGCAGAATTCAGGTATTGCGGCAAACGCGTCGGTGTTTTAATACCATACTCATGAAAGAACGTCACCTTACGCTTGCCATTATACCCTCTTTTTGTTTTAAGCATAATTACGCCATTTGCTGCTTTGCTACCATACAGCATTTTTGCCGTAGCGTCTTTTAATATTTGAATGCTCTCAACTTCATCAATGGCAATACTCGATAAAGCTCTGTTGGCGATACCATCAATAACAATTAGCGGCTCATCCTTTCTTCCGCCTCTAGAAAGTCCTCTTATCTTCATCCAGGTCTTATCTAAACCGGGAGAGCCACTTCCTTCAAAAACGATAAGTCCCGGAGTTTGACCCGCCAAGATAGATTCTAAGTTATAGTCTGATGAATGTAAAAGGTCCTCTCCTTTAATAACATCTATTGCTCCAACCAGTTTGTCTTTACTAGTTTCTCCAAAGGCCACTGCAATTTTATCATCGACTTGTGCCTGTATTGTATCATGCTTCTGCTGTGCAGAAGTCATATGTATTATGGTTGCTACAAATAATAATGATATGTAGTATTTCATGTTTTATATGTTTTGTTTACCACCCGGGGTTTTGTTCGAATTGCGTCATAATGTCCATAACTTTGGAAGGAAACGGATACCAATAGTGTCTGTCTTCAAAGACACGTAAAGCACCTTCTAATGCCTTTTTCTCATAAACCGTTTGCCCTCCAATGTCTTTGATTTCAACGCCATAAATCCTTCCCTGTCCTAAAACTTCTTTTGATAATTTCCATCGTCTTAGATCATGCCAGCGATGAAACTCATGATAAAGTTCTACCGCCCTTTCGTTATAAATACGTTTTCTGAACGCGTCTTTATCACTCGTGTATTTTGCCAACACATCGGGCATATTAGCTCTGTTACGAACAACATTTAAAGCTTGTACTGCTGTTAAAGATGCTCCGGGAGCCATACCATTAGGGCCGTAGGCTTCGTTGGCCGCTTCGGCATAATCCAGATACAACTGAGCGACTCTTATATGGGGGAATGCACGATACCATCCTCTGGAACGGTTCCATCTATCGCAGCCGGGCCATTTGTGCTTTCCTTTATGGTAGTATCCTGTAAATATTTTGTTTTTTCCGGTTTCGAACTTATAGTGCCAACCGTCTGGTTCCTTCATGTCAAGCACTCGTATTTTTTTATTGCCTGGATTTGGTAACCCTTCAAACATATCGTCTCCCTGTACTGAAATTAGGGTTCTCAAACGAGGGTCTCTATTACTGTAGGGATCACTGGGATCGAAACTTCCGCTAGAGATGGCTTCGGGGTCATTAACATCATAGCCATTGGCCGTCTCAAACCATTCAACCGCATTTTGTGTGGGCTGTCCCTCTACTTGCCAACCACCGGCAAATTGTGGTAAAAACCACCCTTGACCGGCTCTTCCCGAACCATTTGGGTCGGTATGTCTCGATAATGGTGCCTGAACTATAGATTCTTTGGGAAAACCTGATGTTCTGCTGTACCAGTTCTCTGTGTATTCATCCATAGTAAACATGCCGTAACCTCCTTTTGGATATCCATTTATGGCCTCTGCAGCTGCAATGGCTGCTTTTTCGGCATAGGCATTATTATAGGTTTTGGAACTTGACCCGTAAGGATTTAAATCCGGATTCATTAACGGACTTGCAGCGTAAAGTAATGCCATGGATTTTACTGCTTTTGCTGCTGTTTTAGTAGCACGCCCCTGGTTTTGATCATTCCACTTTTCGGGTAACAATTGAATGGCTTTATCTAAATCCTCTACTAATGAATCGGTTGACTGTAAATAGGTGGGTCTGACCTCATCGAAATCATAATCAATATTGTATGATTTACGTAGTATTGGAAATCCTCCATACCTACGAATAATCTGAAAATAGTGAAAGGCTCTAAGAAAGTAACTTTGTCCTATCAACTGATCCTTTAGTTGCTGAGCGGTATATCCCAATTCGGTAGGATATTCCTCTAACTTATCAATGTTCTCTAGAACCAAATTCACCGATCGAATGGCCAAAAAGGCCTTAGAAACAGGTTCTGCGTTATGGTCATTACCATTGTACTCATCATTCTCCTTTTCATAAATCATACCTCCTAATTCGCGACCATTAGAATTCATCCAAACCCCTGTGTTATAAACATAGTGTGGCGGATAATTTGTTTGCGATATTTGACATTCATCCGACATAACGCCCAACTCACTTGCCCAATCTGTATCGCTATAAACATAATTTTGTATTAAAAAATTGGCTCTATCTACCACGCCACGTGTGTTAAAATAATCTGTGTAAGCCTCCTCTTCACTTATTCCCAACTCTGGACTAACATCTAGGTAATCTTCGCATGAGATAAAGAACGTTGCCGCTAAAAACATTAACAACAGTGTTTTATAATATCTTTTCATAATCGTATATTTTATATTAAACCTTTAGAAGGAGGCTCTCACTCCAAAATTGTATCGCTTGGTTATAGGGTATACCAGCAACCTGCTCTGTTCGGGGTCGAATTCATCTGGTAAATCGGACCAGGTGGCCAGGTTATTCCCGTTTACATAGATTTCGAAAGCATCAAATAAACCGATAGTTTCTTTTAACTTCTTACCAAAAGCATATTTCACTTCCATGGTTCTAAATCTTAAAAAATTACTAGATCGGTGTGAGTAGGTGCTCCTTTGGCGATCATGATTGTTTGAAATTGTTCGCAACGCCGGGTGTACGCCATTGGGGTTATCAAACGACCAAGCATTTCGTTGCTCATTATTTAAAAGCTGCCAGCCCGTTGTTCCTGAAGACTCATATTCAAACAGGTATAGGGAGCTTAGTTCTTTAGAAATATCGAACATACCATTAAACATGGCATGTACAGAAAGATTTTTATATGTGAACCCAAGACTAAAGGCATAGGTTTTTGCCGCAAAGGAAGGGTTATTTATAGGAACCCTGTCAAATTCATTAATAACCCCATCACCATTATAATCTACATAGTCTAAGGTTCCGGGAATTAAACGACCATCCCAAGCCGAAACCGTACTGTTATAGACATCGTCCCAAGATTGATGTAACCCATTGGCAAGCAACCCATTTTGCCATCCTATAGGTTTTCCTGCATCTTGTCTGTGAAGATCAACAGAGGGTGGATCGTCCCTACTTATTACTCGACTTTCACTTAAGGACACATTGGTTCTAAAAAAGTATTCAAAATCCTCCCCGATATTAGAATTCCATTTAAGCTCTATATCGATACCATGGTTTTTTGTTTCTCCAATATTAGATAGTGGTGGTGAGTTTCCAAACCAGGGTGCCGTTGTTCGACGTTGCATGATAATATCTTTTCTCCTTTCATCAAACAATTCAATATTTCCTTTTAGTTTACTATTGAAAAGAGCAAACTCCATAGCTAGATCCTGTTTAATGGCAGTTTCCCATGTATTATTAGGTACGGCAGGCGAACCTTCACGAATAATCGCATAATCTCCACCTCCATAATTAATCAAAGGATTTCCATAGTAGAAGGCATTATTTCCGTTAGTTCTGGATTGGAATACAGATTGATAAATAAATCGGTCGTCCCCTATACCTCCATCGGATCCAATTTCACCATAGGAATATCTAAACTTAAGGAAGTCTAAAAACTTAATATTTTTTTCAAAAAAATCTTCGTTAGATATCACCCATCCGACTGCTGCTGATGGAAAGAAACCAAAACGAAGTCCTGGTGCCCAGTTTTCATTACCATTATAGGCGCCATTAAACTCTGCCAAATATTTTCCTTTATAGCCATAGGTTGCTCTACCAATCCAACTTTCTTCAAACCTCGGAAAGGATGTTCCGCTTTGCGCTCTTCTACGATTAAAAAGCCCCATAAGACCGACATCATGATTTTTCTTTATGGTTCTATCAAAGTTTAAACGAACTTCGTAATACAAGCTATTACTTGACGCCGAAATTTTCTCAGCACTTACTCCCAGCGGTCCTTGAACGGCATCAGGATCACCTTCCTGAATAAAATCGGTCTTATCCTGGTTGGGGAAATAATACAATAAATCCCTTTTTACATTACTCTTATACTGCTGACCGAAATTATAGGAAACCTTCCCGCTAATTTTTAAGTCTGATGTAATGTCCTGAATCAAAGTAAAATCTGTGTACATTGTGTTTGTACGCTGTTGCCATTGTCCTTCTTTTTCCATCCTGTAAAAATTGGGGTTTACATCGGCACCTTGTTCTGTCGTTAATCTACCATCTTCGAGAATAGGCATTGGGCCAATGAGCGGCGTTTGCCAAATACGGGTAAAGCTATCACCATTACCAGTTGCTACTCCATTACGGTTTCCCTGGGTAATAGAATTACCATTCCACTGTTTGAAATTACCCGATAATCCAACTTTAAATTTTGTGGTTTTACTAAAATTGAAATCCAGATTGGTACGCCAATTATACCTTTTTTGATAGGTACGCGGGTCGAATTCATCTTGCTTTTTTATATTGAAAATGTCTCCATCATATTGGTATCCCAACGAAGTAAAATAAGTTACGAATTCGTTTCCTCCCGAGACGTTCAGGTTGTGCTGTGATGACACTCCAGTTGTTAATAACTCATTAATCCAGGTTGTATAGGTATAAAAACGTTTATCTCGATTTGGGTCTCTCCAAATATCTATTTCGCTTTGTGGCACCAAATCCTTGTACAAACGATCGTTCATTAAGGCTATGTTATAATGCTCTAGAGTCGTGGCGTAGTCGGCGTAGTAATTCGTGTTCATGGTCGGTTCTTTTAGTCCCCAACTGGTTGTAAAGCTCACCCGGGTCTCACCTTGTTTTCCGCGTTTTGTAGTCACCAGGACAACACCATTTGCTGCTTTTACTCCAAATACTGCCGTGGCCGATGCATCTTTTAAAACGGAAATAGATTCTATTTCATTCGGGTCAAGATCATTAAAATCACGTTCTACACCATCCACCACAAACAACGGCGTATTACTGGTCCAGGTTGATTGTCCACGAATTAAAATGGTAGACTGGGTCGATCCTGGTTGTCCGGCAGCCTGCATGGTTGAAACCCCAGGCATAATTCCTGTAAGTGCTTCAGATACCGTGGCTACATTACCTGTTCTAAGTAACTCTTCTCCTTTTGCCTGTGTAATAGAGCCAACCACGGTTTCTTTCTTTTGACGACCAAAACCGACGATAACGACTTCGTCTAATTCGGACAGGTTTTCCTTTAAGGCAACTTGAATATTGGATTGTCCATTTACAGGAATTTCTTTCGTGATATACCCTAAGAAAGACACTACGAGTGTGGCGTTTTCATTCAAAACTCTTAAGGTGAATTTTCCATCGAAATCTGCAGTACTTCCATTGGCCAATCCCTTTTCAATAATATTGGCTCCTGGTAACGGTAGGCCTAAGGCATCGGTCACCATACCGCTTACTTCAAATTTGGTTTGTTTTGTTGCTTTGGTAGCAGAAGGCTGGGCAACATGTTTTACAGGTTTTAAGACGATTTGTTTATCGAATACGCTATAATTTATATTCATCCCTAAAAACAACCCATCGAGGACTTTTTTAAGTGATTTTTTGTGCGCATTAACAGTCACTCGCTTATTATAGTCTATATCGTCATCTCTATAGATGAATTTGAAATCGGTTAGCGTCTCTATCCGATTCAAGACCCTTTCCAAACTCACGTTTTTAAGGCTTATAGTAACCTTAACTGTTTCGGTTTCGGCAGTAGGATTAGCATGTGTTTGGAACAAGGCAACAATTAAAAAGATTGTAGTGAGTTTCATTTTTAAATTGCGTTGCAACAGAAAGAGAACAGATTCCCTTTGAATAACAAGGTTTTTCATTATTTTTATGGTTCGTTTTACGTTGGTTATTAATTAATCACGTCTTAAACCGGTAAAATGTGCCAGCATTTTCCGGTTTTTTGTTTTTAGAAACAATCATGTAACATGATTAAGTAAAATAATCAGTTTAGTTCGTGTAGATTCATATAAATTCCTATTTCATAATTAGTTAGTTTTAGTTTAAAGTTTAATTTTTATGGTTTTACCATGTTGTAAGCTATCCATGGTGTATTTTATATCGTAATTATTTTCGAAGGTTTGTAGAATATATTCTAAGGATACTTCATTAAAACTGGCTGTAAAAGACGTTTCGTTTAATGCTTTACTGTCGCAGTGTATCGAGACATTATAGTGTCTTTCTAGCTTTTTAAGAATATTTTTAAATGGTTCGTGTTTAAAGCTAATGGTTCCATCTATCCATGCCGTATAGAGGGATGTATCGACAGTATCAACAGCTATGGTATTCGTAGATTTATTAAATGCTCCAAGTTGACCGGGCTCTAAAACGATAACATCGTTCTTTTTGTGGCCTGCTTCCTGATAGAGTCCAACAGCCCCTTCAACTAAAACTGTTTTCGTACTAAAATCTTCCGGGTAAGAGGAGACATTGAATTTAGTTCCCAGTACGCTTATATTTAAACCTTTAGTATTTACAATAAAGGGGTGAGCTTCATCTTTTGCTACATCAAAAAAAGCTTCTCCGGTTATAAATACTTCACGCTTATGTCCTTTAATAAATTTCACAGGATATCGTAATGACGTTCCGGCATTTAAAGTCACGCGCGTGTTGTCTGATAAAATGATATCAAAACGTTTTCCGTAAGGGACTGTTAACGTATTATAGGTAAGTTTTTCAGGCTTCAGGTCATTGCCATTATATTCGAGCTTGTTACCATTTTGCTCACCAATAGTGTTTCCTTTAGAGTCTACTAACTGAGCAGAGTTTCCTTCTTCAATAACCCTGGTATCACCATTCTCTAGTTCTAAAACAATGGTTCCTTCGGGTATGTTATCGCTTGTTTTGTTAAAAAATTCAGATTTAAACAGATAGGCTGTGCTTAAAAGAACAGTTAGCACAGCGGCATATTTTAAAGTCTTAAGCCTTATTGATTTTTGCGTATTGCGAGACCTCTTTTCAATATTGGTTCTATACGCATTATAGCTTTTGTTTGTATTTGCAAGACCGGCTGTTTCCTGAAATGTGGATGTTATATATCGCGCTTTTTGAAGGTTAAATGTCCTCTCATTTTCATGTGAAGCATTAATCCACCTCTGCACCTCCTCCATCTCCTTTTGTGAGGCAATTCCTTTTATATATTTTAAGATTTTAGTCGGCTCCATAATGCGTTTATACTATTATAGACGACCAAGTCTTAAAAGATACCTAATTTAATTTGAAAAAAATTATCAATATGGTAATATATTCTTTTAAATACAGTCTCATATGCTGTAGAGCATTAGAAATATGATTATCTACTGTTCTTTTAGAAATATGCAACTTATCTGCTATTTCTTTGTGCTTAAGTCCTTCAAATCGGCTCTTTAAAAACACTTTTTTACACTTTTCAGGAAGGGCTTCTAGTGCATTATTAATTTGTTCCTCTAATTCTGTTTCCAAAATTAAAGAAGCTGCTTCATCATTAATAAATTGATTCTGAATAGCAATTCTTTCCTTATAATAATTATTTGAAAATGTATTTTTAACTTTTTGGTGCTTCAAAAAATCCAGACAAGCGTTTTTGGTCATGGTATATAAGTAACCATTAATATTACTTATTTGATCCAGGTTCTTTCGTTTTTCCCATACTTTTAAAAAAACATTCTGTACAGCACCTTCTGCATCTTCAATGGATCCCAGATAACCTCTGGCCACATGCAAAAGTTTGTCGTGATATAAACGAAACAGCACTTCATGAGCGACTTGATCTCCTATTTGAAGTAATCGAACAAATGAATCGGACTCAATATTTGTGCTACAGTTTTTCAGGGGCCAAATTTTAATAACAGTATTGTAAATAATAATTTCTAAAGTTATTGGTTTTTTACCCTATCTATACAGCAGAAACATGCAGAAAAGTACAACATATGGTTTTTACTACATCATGAAAATGCTTTCTTATTTGATTTATAAGTATTTACATAAAAAATAATTTAAAAACTAAAACGGATTATCTAAGTGAAGAACAGTAATTACATTCGGTTACATCTTCTTCTGGAAGTTTTTTTATAATGAATTTAAAAACTATTGGTGAGATTAAATGAATTTTTACGCTTTCTATATACCTTGACTCATTTTTTCGATAAACGAATTAATTTCTTTAGAACTACTGTTCTTTAGTTTATAGGCATAATATCGTTTTTGCTTGACTGTATTCAAATGGGGCAGTGATAGCATCTTTTTATTGTCAAGTGCTTCCTTGCATAAATGCCTGGGTACTATACCCAAGCCCTCATGATGTTTAATAGTTTCGATGATATCCAGATGCGATGGTAAAATATACCTTGGAACGATTTTAGGCTCCATACTAAAATTGGCTTCCCAGAATTTTTTAATCTCACTTTGGTCATTATCAAAGGCAAACCAAGGTTGTCTCTGTAACCATGTAACACACCGTTTTTCATCCTGTATTAGTCCTTCGGGAATTTGAATGTCTTTAGAACCAATCAATACTAAATCTTCACGCTTCAAAAAAATAAATTGATGATTGTAGGTATTGTATTCCCTAACTCCGACTAGTAATTGCACTTGTTCCGCTTCCAATGCCTCTATTAACGTCTTCTCATTCCCAAAGACGGTAACGATATACATGTCGAAATCGTAAATTCTATGCCGAAGCTCTTCTTTGAAAAAATCGGAGGTACACCCTATCGTTATTGCAAAACGGTCTTTTTTTGTTCTTTGATTTGAATAATATTCTACTTTTTCTAATTCTCGAAGCGGATAATTAACTTGAGCATATAAAAATTTACCATACTCTGTGGGTTCAAGTTTTCGTGTGGTTCTATTGAATAATGTCTTACCAATATGACTCTCCAGAGCAGATAAATGTTTACTTACGCCTGGCTGGGTCATATTTAACTGACTTGATGCCTTTGTGATATTCTCGCATTCGTAAATCGCCTTAAAGGTTCTAAACCATTCCAGATTAATCATAATTTTTGTTATGAATAGGTAAACAAAAATAATTAAAATTATCAATCAAACAGATTTACTTTTGCTTAAAACTATTAATCATGACAAAAACACTAGTTATAGGCTATACCCCCAGACATGGGTCGTATACGAAGATTTTAATCGATGAATTTGTAAAACTGGCAAAAGGAAAAACAGACATTGACTATTTAGATTTGGTGGAAACACCCCCAGATTTATTATTAAAAGAAAACTTAAATCTAATCATGGCATGGAATTCGGGAAAAAGAGATTTTTCGGAAACCGAGTTATCTATTTTATCTAATCATCATCAACTTATAGAACAACTCCTCAACGTCGATCATATTGTTTTGGGATTTCCTATTTATAACTTTACCATGCCAGCCACTGTTAAGGCCTGGATTGATGCTATTGTAGTAAGTGATAAAACTTTTTCTTTCAATCCCGAAAGCGGTTTTACCGGGCTTTGTACAGACAAAAAGGCGGTGATTATTGTCGTTGGTGGGTTCGATTACAGCGCATCACAACATATAAAGGAGTATGCTTCACCAACCTTAAAACAGAACTTTGATTTTATTGGAATGCCTTTTGAGCAGATTTCAGTCTTTGGAGTTGATCAACATCGAGATGAACTGGATACCATCATGGATCAAGCGAAATCGGATATTAAAAACCTGTCTGACAGGTGGTTTTCAAATTATTAATAACGTTCAGGGTAAAATACATTTCTTTTCTTATTGGGATATCGAAATGTATTTTTCTCTTTTTTATTGGGCATTATTTCTTTAATTCCATATGTGAAATTGGATATGGCTTTCCACATGCATCTAATTCGGAGCGATTTATGGTTTCAAACCCATAATATTTATAAAACCCAACAGCCTGTTCGTTTTGTTCATTCACGTCAACTTTAAGCACTTTTAGTTCGTTAACAGAATAATCTAATAATGCTTTCCCTATTCCCTTTCCTCGATAGATGGGGTGAATAAATAACATTTCTAAATTTTGATCTGCCACTCCAAGAAAACCAATTATTTTCTCTGCCTCATTCCTAATACATCTTAATTCCACAGCATCTAGATATGTATTTAGAATTAGTGGCTTAAAGTATGCTATATCTTCTTCTTTTAAAAAGTGATGCGTGGCTCTAACCGAAGCTTCCCATACATTAACGACCTCCTGATATTCTGTCTTATTTATTGTATCTATCCTGTATTTCATTTTTCGGCAATCTCAAGTATTTGGGTTTACATATTAGTTTATATAGCTAAAATAATAGATTTTTCAAACTATCTGAAAGATAAAGAGGACGTCTAAAAAGTTCTGGAATTGTCATTTTTGAACGCAGTCGAAAAATCTTCAAACCCTAATAAACAAGCGTTTAATTTCTAATAGATTCTTCACTTTGTTCTGAATGACATCTTTTTAGACGCCCTCTTTTTACTCTAGTCGTAATGACCAGATTGACCAGCTATTATCCAAATACTATTTGTATTCGGTATTTTAAATCTCCAATCTCATCATGATTTCATGGGCTCCATTATCTATACTTCGTATTGAACTTTGAAGTGCAGATTCGTATGCATATCCTATTTCTAATGTTTTAGATAGTTTAAATATCACCAAGCCACTTACACTTTCATCTATTCTATATGCCGCCCCTAAATCAATTCTCTTATTAAATTCTAATAAGGCAGTTAAATCGACCGATAGTGGCGTAGCATTAACATATCGTAGTAAGGTACTTGGCTTTAAAACTATATTACCTCCTAAATCAAAATCATAACCTCCAGACAGGTACACATGCATTCTATTTGCTCCGGCAGTGGCTATGCCATTATTATCTTCTACCCTATCTGTACTTAGGATTTTAGGAGCTGATAGTGATATAAAATAATCTTCATGTTTTAAATAGGCTCCGGCACCAAAATTGGGATTTAACTTGCCATTTAAATTTGCCAAATTAGGGTCTTGCATAATGCTATAGGTTACCAAACCGTCTGCATTGGCATTATAGGAGTTAAGACCTGCTTTAAACCCCAGATACAAATCAAGAACTTTATTTAGCTTCAAATGATAAGAAAAATCTAAGGCTATAGATGTTTGCTTTTCGATGAAGGTTTTATCATTGATTACAGATAATCCTAAACCTAAGTTCTTACCTACTGGCACGCCAAAAATAAAACTTTGTGTTTCCGGGGCTCCTTCAACATTTGCCCATTGACTGCGAATGTTTACACCTAGATTGGCCGTATTATCGGCTCCGGCATAGGCCGGATTTATTAAATTCATATTAAACCTGTACATGGTATAATTCGGATCCTGCTGTGCTTCTACTCTAGTGATCGTACATAACGTTAACACTAAAACAAGTATATATATTGATTTCATTTTTATTGACTTTATTTTTATTAATAATTGATGAATATCCAACCTCTTAATAGTGCTGAACCATTACCTAAATCAATCACATATAAGTATGATCCTGAAGGTACTTTCTCTGAATTCGATTTATAAACACCATTCCAATCGTTTTGATACCCTTTGGTTGCATACACTTCATGCCCCCACCGGTTGTACACTTTTACGATTGAATTGGGGTAATTATTAATCCCCGGAATCATCCAACTGTCATTAATTCCATCTCCGTTTGGAGTGAAGGCTTCTGCGGGAACTAATGACGGGCTTACTGTTTTAGAAAAGAAATCATTAGAATCTGGAACACCATCATTATCATCATCAGGATCACAAGGATCGGCCATTAAATCTCCATCCGTATCGGTTCCTGTTATAGTAAGAATGGCTTCTTCTATGGTCGTATTATCACTAGAATCTGTTACGGTTAAAGTAACGATGTAATCTCCCAGGTCAACACAATCAAAATCTGTACGATCAATACTTATAGTCGAGATGCTACAATTATCGAAACTTTCGTCTATAAATTCTGCTGCGGTAACACGAGCTTCCCCTGTTTCATCCATTGTAATTGTAAGATCCTGAGTAACCACAATAGGATCTACAGTATCTTCTACTGTAATTGTAGTGGTTGCTGTATGGCTATTCCCGGAAGTATCTGTAACGGTTAAGGTCACAGTATTCTCCCCCAGGTCATCACAAGTGAACATATCTTTATCAATGGTCATGGATGCAATAGCACAATTATCGGTTGAGCCACCGTCTATATCTTCCGCAGTCATATACAAGGCACTGCCAATCTCATCTAATTGCACGGTAAAAGGACTAACGGCTATGGCTATAGGAGCGATTTGATCTACAACGGTAACTTCCGCCGTTGCCGAATCACTATTCCCATTAACATCTGTTACGGTTAAGGTTACTGTGTTTAGTCCTAAGTTGCTACAATCGAAATTTGTCTTATCAACAACATATGTTGCTATGGCGCAATTATCAGTTGACAGATTATCTATTTGTGCAGCCGTTATTGTTACTAATCCATCGCTATCTAATTCTGCGGTAAGATTTTGGGTTAACACAGTTGGATTAACCTGATCCTCTACAGTAACAATGGCCGTTACCGAATCACTATTTCCATTGACATCGGTTACTGTTAACGTCACCGTATTGTCTCCAACATCGTCGCATGAAAATGTGGTAATATCTAGACTTATATCCGCAATTCCACAAGTATCTGTAGAGCCGTTATTTATTTCTGCGGGTGTTATTGATGCTGCTCCAAAGGCATCCAACTGTACCATCATATTTTGTGCTACAGCTATTGGGGATGTTACATCTACCAGAGTGACATCAAAAGTCGTACTGTTTGCATTTCCATTACCATCATCTGCAGTTAGGGTAATAGTTTGAACGGTAGCATGACCGCTAATTACGGTACCAATAACCGGTGACTGTGTCACTGTGGCGGCTCCACAATTATCTGTAACTGTTGTTAAACCGGTGTAATCGGGAATTGTGAAATTACAATCGGCATCTAAATTTTCGTTCCGGTCTGCAACCACGGTCAATGCTGGAAGAGTAACATCAACCAATATAATATCAAAGGTTGTATCGTTCGTGTTTCCGTTACCATCATCCGCGGTTAGCGTAATGGTTTGCACGGTAACATGGCCGCTAATTACGGTCCCAATTGCTGGTGATTGTGTAACTGTAGCGGTTCCACAATTATCGGTAGCGGTGGTTAAACCGGTGTAATCGGGAATGGTAAAATTACAATCGGCATCCAAATCTTCTGCTCTACTTGCAACTGCTGTTAGAGTTGGCGGGGTAACGTCAACCAAAGTCACATCAAATGTGGTATTATTCGTGTTTCCATTCCCATCATCTACGGTTAGTGTAATGGTTTGCACGGTAGCATGACCACTAATTACGGTGCCAATTGCTGGTGATTGTGTTACTGTCGCGGTTCCACAATTATCGGTAGCTGTTGTTAAACTGGTATAATCGGGTAGCGTAAAATTACAACTGGCATCTACATTTTCATTTCTATCCACAACTGAGGTCAACGCCGGAAGGGTGGCATCTACCAAAGTCACATCAAATGTGGTGTTATTCGTGTTTCCGTTCCCATCATCTACGGTTAGTGTAATGGTTTGAACGGTAGCATGACCACTAATTACGGTGCCAATTGCTGGCGATTGTGTTACTGTCGCGGTTCCACAATTATCGGTAGCTGTTGTTAAACTGGTATAATCGGGTAGCGTAAAATTACAACTGGCATCTACATTTTCATTTCTATCCACAACTGAGGTCAACGCCGGAAGGGTGGCATCTACCAAAGTCACATCAAATGTGGTGTTATTCGTGTTTCCATTCCCATCATCTGCGGTTAGTGTAATGGTTTGGACGGTAGCATGACCACTAATTACGGTGCCAATTGCTGGCGATTGCGTTACTGTCGCGGTTCCACAATTATCGGTTGCTGTTGTTAAACTGGTATAATCGGGTAGCGTAAAATTACAACTGGCATCTACATTTTCATTTCTATCGACAACTGAGGTCAACGCCGGAAGGGTGGCATCTACCAAAGTCACATCAAATGTGGTGTTATTCGTGTTTCCGTTCCCATCATCTACGGTTAGTGTAATGGTTTGAACAGTAGCATGACCACTAATTACGGTGCCAATTGCTGGCGATTGTGTTACTGTCGCGGTTCCACAATTATCGGTAGCGGTGGTTAAACTGGTATAATCGGGTAGCGTAAAATTACAACTGGCATCTACATTTTCATTTCTATCCACAACTGAGGTCAACGCCGGAAGGGTGGCATCTACCAAAGTCACATCAAATGTGGTGTTATTCGTGTTTCCGTTACCATCATCTACGGTTAGTGTAATGGTTTGGACGGTAGCATGACCACTAATTACGGTGCCAATTGCTGGTGATTGTGTTACTGTCGCGGTTCCACAATTATCGGTAGCGGTGGTTAAACTAGTATAATCGGGAAGCGTAAAATTACAACTGGCATCTACATTTTCATTTCTATCGACAACTGAGGTCAACGCCGGAAGGGTGGCATCTACCAAAGTCACATCAAATGTGGTGTTATTCGTGTTTCCATTCCCATCATCTGCGGTTAAGGTAATGGTTTGAACGGTAGCATGACCACTAATTACGGTGCCAATTGCTGGCGATTGTGTTACTGTCGCGGTTCCACAATTATCGGTAGCGGTGGTTAAACTGGTATAATCGGGAAGCGTAAAATTACAACTGGCATCTACATTTTCATTTCTATCGACAACTGAGGTCAACGCCGGAAGGGTGGCATCTACCAAAGTCACATCAAATGTGGTGTTATTCGTGTTTCCATTCCCATCATCTACGGTTAGTGTAATGGTTTGAACGGTAGCATGACCACTAATTATAGTGCCAATTGCTGGCGATTGCGTTACTGTCGCGGTTCCACAATTATCGGTTGCTGTTGTTAAACTGGTATAATCGGGTAGCGTAAAATTACAACTGGCATCTGCATTTTCATTTCTATCGACAACTGAGGTCAACGCCGGAAGGGTGGCATCTACCAAAGTCACATCAAATGTGGTGTTATTCGTGTTTCCATTCCCATCATCTACGGTTAGTGTAATGGTTTGGACAGTAGCATGACCACTAATTACGGTGCCAATTGCTGGCGATTGTGTTACTGTCGCGGTTCCACAATTATCGGTAGCGGTGGTTAAACTGGTATAATCGGGAAGCGTAAAATTACAACTGGCATCTACATTTTCATTTCTATCGACAACTGAGGTCAACGCCGGAAGGGTGGCATCTACCAAAGTCACATCAAACGTGGTGTTATTCGTGTTTCCGTTTCCATCATCTGCGGTTAAGGTAATGGTTTGAACGGTAGCATGACCACTAATTACGGTGCCAATTGCTGGCGATTGTGTTACTGTCGCGGTTCCACAATCATCCGTAGCTGTTGTTAAACTGGTATAATCGGGAAGCGTAAAATTACAACTGGCATCTACATTTTCATTTCTATCGACAACTGAGGTCAATGTTGGTAAGGTATTATCGATGAATGTAACATCGAACGTTTGTTGCCCCACTGCCCCTAGACTATCTTCCATTGAAACGGTAATGGTACTCGTTCCTGAAGCATCTAAAACCGGGGTTATGGCAATCGAACGGGTATTACCGGTTCCTGTAATTGTAATGTCTCCATTTGCTACAACACTTGTGTTTGAAGAGGTTGCTGTAACAATAAATGTATTATCTCCTGGATAGGTATCTGTAATGGTTAAACTTAGTCCTGAAAGGGATGCGTTTATACATTCGGACTGATCTGCTATTGCTGAACCTACTGGAACTTCATTGGGTAATGTTGTAAAGTTAGCATTTTCAACGGCCGAATACACATTTGAAAAGCCATCAAAGTAAAGCGTAACGGCGTAAACATCGTAATTAGTATTTGGAGTAAGTCCTGTTAAATTAAATGTATGAGCAACATCTGCCGTGGTAGCCACAGTGGCATTATCGATAACGGTAACCCCAGAGTAATCCACACCTGCTGCTACCTGCGCAGCTGTTGGAGCTGTTGAACCTCCAGCAACTAAAATATAACTTGTCGTTCCACTTTCTGAAAATGTATATTCAAAATCCCCTGAATCTTCAGTGATATTTGTTACCGCACTACTAGAGAGCGCACTTGCATAATCTAATGCCGCTGGTATGATCTGCTGTACCCAATCTGAGGAATATTGAGGGCATCCTGGACCAGTGTTAAAAAAATCGTACCCCATATAAATAACATAACCGGAACCATACTCGATAACAGCCACAACAGCATTGCTATCGACACCCCACATGGATGTAAAATTTGCGACAGTACCTTTTGATATCGCATTGGTAGCACTTAAAGAAGGTAAACTGGTTGCCGTAACGGTATCGAAGGGTGTACCTGCTGTATTACTTGTGTTTTTCGCCCAGGATGATGAACTTACATTTCCTAAATCCCAGGAAAAAATAAGATTTAAAAAATCTACATCTCTAGGTCCACTTGTTCCTGTCATGACCATAACACCACCTGTGTTAACCCAACTTTCAATAACCCCTCTTGAGGCCACTGGGAAAAAGGTGGTATTATTAGGATCCTGGCTCTCCATATCGGTCATGAAGAAAAATGTACTCGCATCTAACTGCGTAGCCAAGGTTCCTGAATTAGCAAAACTGTCTATAGAGCCATCTACAGTATACCCCGAAATAGCATTTATAATGCCTATTAAATTAGCGTTTTCAACGCCACAATCTGTAGCTCCTGGGGATCCGTTTAGTCCATCATAATTAAATACTGAAACCTGTGTATCTTGAGCGTAGACTCCAAGGCTTAAAAATGTTATAATGGCTAGTAATAAATTTTTCATTTTATATCTCTTTTAGTTTGTATGTAATAATTGAATCAAGTGAAGTGATCACATTTGCACTCTTGATAAACATCTGAAGATGCTTCATATAAGATGTCTCATTTACAGGTATGTTATTCTGAAAAGATTGACATGTTAAAGGTGTACGAAGTAGGTGTTCTTTTGCCAAGCCAAAGATGTTTAAATCTAAGTGGAGCACTTCCTTAGTATTCACAACGTTAATGTTAGTACTTTGTCTAACCGTCATGTCACCATGTTGAGCACATAGGGCTTCTACAGAACACAGAAACGTCATAACGACAAATCGTTTAAAAAAGTCATTCATAATAATCGGTTGGTTTTAATTGTTAAACATTTAGCTTTATATAAATTTGCTTAGGTAAATTTTCAAGTTTAAAATCGATTTTTAAAGACTTTAAACATCACGACTACAATCAATTAATAAATACATTGTAGTACAAATACTTTGCGAAAAGTAGGAATTTCCTTAGATAAAACCAAAAAAATATCGCATTTTATCGATAAAAAATGCTTTTTAACGATGTTTTTGGAAGTTTAAGAGACCTGTGAAAAGATAAAAATTGACTTCAAAGAATGTCTGAAGCCCAATAAATACGCACATAATTGCATGAAATAAAAGATAAGCACTTTTCAAGGCAAACTATTAGGATGCGTTATTAACAAAACCACCAAACTGTATCCCATTCTGCAAATAATTTTAAGTTAAGAGGACATTTGTTGTTGTTTTTGATTAGCAAAAGACGCTCAGATAACTAACAAAACGTTTCAGACAAACCATTCCTTTTAAGTACAGATACTTTTGTCTAATAAACATTAAACATAGATGAAAGTAGTTCAAATTAAAGCGGCAATCTTGATGGGATTAGCCCTAATAATGGTAAACTTAAAAGGCATGACACAGGAAAATAAGCAGAAAATAATTAAGGAAACATGGACTAGTGAGGTCATTCATGTTTCAGCAGATTCACTTTGGGCAATTTGCAGATCATTTGACAACACAGCGAAATGGACCTCTACATTACACCACTCATACGGCACAGGTACTCCAAAATACGAAGGCGCAACCTGCTCTGCCAGAACTTGTGAAACCAGTTTTGGGAAAGGACGTAAAGTCGTTGAGGAACTCACCATGTTTAGTGATGAAAACAGGGAACTGGCTTATAATCTTATTGAAGGCGCACCGGGATTTATAACCTATACAAATAATCACTGGAAAGTGATCGAAATAAGTTCTAATCGATCCAAATTAGAAATGCACATAACCCTACATATGAAGAAATTTGCCGGGTTCTTTTTGGGTGGCTTAACCATCAAACAAATGAAAAAACAAGTAAGCATTGTTTTGGATGAGATAAAATTTTATGCTGAAACAGGGGTCGTATCTGAAGCTAAGAAAAAACAACTGGAAAAACTAAATAAGGGTGGATAATCGAAGGAGACCTCAATTCGAATAATTTTCAACTACAAAATCACCCCAATCCGCAATAGATTGAATTAATGGCTCTAAAGTTTTACCAAAATTTGTTAGGGCATACTCTACTTTTAAAGGTGGTTTTGAAGTGTAAACCTTTCTTTTAATTAGTCCATCTGCCTCTAAAGCTTTTAGCTGCAAACTCAATGTGCGTTCGGTGACCGCAGGTATTTCCTTTCTTAATTGACTATATCGGAGCGTTCCTTTCATGAGGTGATACAATATTACTGTTTTCCATTTCCCACCTATTATCCCCATAGTTAAACTTGCACAACAAGGGTATTTCTTACCATTAAATTCAAACGTTATAAACTCTTTTTCTTTCATAATTTCTATACTATCCTCTTTGACCGTTATTGCAAAAATAAAATACTATACTTAGTTTTGCAACTATAAAAATTATAGTAAAATAAATTATGAGCTTTATTACATCTATGCAGCGTCGTTATACGACTAAGAAATATGACAATTCTAAAAAAATTGAAAAGAAAAAATTAGAGGAACTAAAAGAAATTTTACGATTAAGTCCTTCTTCAATAAACAGTCAACCCTGGAAATTCACATTTGTTTCAGATAAAGATTTAAAACAACAACTATCAAAGGTTTCATGGCATAATACTAATAAGATTCTTAACAGTGATACGGTTATAGTATTTAGTAGAATTAATAACATAGCTCTGTTTGAGGAACAGATAAAAAACGGACTCCCTGAAGGGGCCGTAAACTATTATAAGGAATTCATCCAGCCTCAGACAGATGAACACATCAAAGCCTGGTTTGATCGTCAGGTATATTTGGCACTGGGAGTTTTATTAAGTGCCTGTGCGGAAATGAAAATCGATGTCACACCAATGGAAGGGATTGAACCCGAAAGTTATAATCGGATATTAAACCATACCGATTACTCAACAATTGTAGCGGTTGCCATTGGTTATAGAGATCATGATGATTTTAATCAACCAAGCAAAATAGCGAAATCGAGAAAAGATATTAACGAGGTTGTAGAAACTATTTAAGGGAATTTAATCGGAAAAACGCATACTAACCATCATATATTGGTCGTTACACAACATTGAATATTTGTATTCATAATACAATTTATGTCATTGGAATAGAGAGAAACAACATGATAAATCTATTCATAATCCTGAGATACTCTGTCTTTCGACAGGCTCCTTTGTCGAAATGAACAAAATCATTATCTAGTCTGTTTCATGGCAAATTGCAGACATTTATAAAACAAAATCATCATACAGTTTAAATTTAAAAGCGAATAATAATGAGTAAATTAACCATAGTCGCCAAAATATTGGCAAAACCAGAAAAAAGAGAATTAGTAAAGAGTGAATTACTAAAACTTATAGATATTACAAAGGCAGAAAAAGGCTGCCTTAATTACGATCTGCATCAAGACAATGAAAATGAAAACTTGTTCTTATTCTTTGAAAACTGGGAAACTAGAGACCTATGGCAAAACCATATGAACACTACACATATCGCAGAGTTTACGAAAGCTACCAACGGTGCTGTAGAAGAATTTAGTCTAAACGAAATGACACACATCGGATAAGCGTCTTGTGTTAACAACGTAACGCATAAAATAGCAGATAAGAGCTAAGGTTTAAATTTGACTTTTCTCTGCTATTTTTATTTTAAATTGTATCTATAAGTTGTCTCCTTTTTAAAGTTTCATATAAAAATGATATTAACATTACAGAATTAAAAAAACACAATAAAAACCGTTGATTTCTCTTAAGACTTTCTATGTGTTCCATATTTCCTAACTTCGTTATATTGAATAATACAAATAACCCATTTCAATTACATGAACGACATAGAAGCATACCGACAATTCGTAAAAACAATTCTAAACAGATATAGTCCGGTAAGCGATGACTCGGTTTCATCACTACTCTCAATTTCTCGGGTAAATAAGTTTCAAAAAGGCCATATGTTACTTGAAGTTGGAAAAGTATCTAAAACGACACATATCTTATGCGATGGAGCAGTTGTTTCTTATTACATTAACAAGGAAGGCGATTTGTATCATAAAAATATCTTTTTAAAGGACGACTTTGTTGGTTCAACAGTATCAGCTTTAAAAAGAGAACCATCCTATTTCACACTTGAAGTTATTGAACATGCAACCCTTATTAGTTTTGATTACGATAAATTCAGACAGCTTATAGGCGAGCATATCGATCTTAAAAACTTTTACATAGCTTATTTAGAAAAAAATTGGGTTATCGACAAAGAAAAGCGCGAGATAGATATCGTGTTAAAAGATGCAGGTGAAAGATACATAGATTTCATTACTGCTCACCCTAAAATCGAGGAGCGCGTTCCACTATATTATATCGCTTCTCACCTGGGTATTACATCCACTCAATTGAGCAGAATTCGAAAAAAAATTCAAAAAAACATATAGAATCAACATATGTAAAAGAAAAAGTAAAGGCTTCTGCCCACTTTTGCCATATGAAACTAATTATTTTATACATATTGGCATTTACAGGTGGTATTTTTCTAGCCATCCAGGCAGGGTTTAATACCCAATTAGGTTCCATTCTAAAACAACCTGTCGCGGCAGTGATATCCACATCTATATCTAGTGCTTTTTTTGGTGGATTACTTTTAGTTTTTACCAGCAAGGGACATATTCAATTAAACACTTTCGAACAGGTGCCTTGGTATTTGTGGTTCCTTGGAGGGGTGTTTAGTATGATTGGTATTTCGCTCTATTTTTACACGATTCCAAAACTAGGGATTTCTAAAATGATCGCATTAGGTTTATGCGGTCAGCTCATCTTTTCATTAATCGCAGGAAAATTTGGTTGGCTCAATCTACCTGTAGAACCCTTAACAACAAAACGTCTTGCTGGTGCTTTCGCCATGCTAATTGGTATACTATTAATAAATTCAAAATGAACACAACACAATTAAACATCGATAATCTAACGCATTTATGGACTGTGGCCGGACAAGATTTCACTAAAGGTTCGGCCTATAGTTTTTCAAAAATAAAAAACGCGCAATGGCCTAACCGAATTTGGGCAAACGGTCCAATAACGCTAGATATTATCGAAAAAATAGGAATGCGAATGACAACCGAAACAGATTTGATATTCTCGGTTTTCAGTGAAAAACAAGAAACGAATCACTTAATCAACCAAGACGTATTTATCTTAAAATCTGCTCAGTACGGCATGAGTCTAGCACTCACTCACGGCTATAAAACCCATAGAAAAATAGAGTTTAAGCACGTGATGGATGCGGCAGGTGCTGAGCTATGGAGTGACACTTTTTTTCAGGCCTTTAGGTATCAAATAACAGCAGAGACGGTTCTAAAAACGAGCAAGGACATTCCATATTTTCTTGTTTATCATCAAGGCAACCTTGTAGGAACGGTTATCTTGTTTGTTACCAACCATGTTATGGGAATACACAGTTTAGGAATCGTTCCATCTCAAAGAAAAAAAGGTTTCGCTACAGACATTATGCATCATGTGCTCAACAGAGCCATTGACCAAAACCTGAGTTTAGCCACGTTACAGGCATCGGAAATGGCTAAAGACATGTATCTTAAAATGGGATTTACCACCGATTTTTTAATGAAAAACTATACACTAAAAAAGTAGACTATGGAATTTATAGAAAACCAAATATGGCGCTATGCCACCAAAAATTTCGATCTAAAAAAAAAGGTATCGATAGAACATTTAGAGCTTATAAAAAAAACCATACAATTGTCTGTATCCTCTTTTGGACTGCAGCCGTATAATGTACTAATCATTGATAATTATCATGTAAAGGAACAACTTCGAGCCGCCTCTTGGGATCAAAAACAGATAACAGATGCTTCTCACCTATTTGTCTTTTGTAATGATGTTAAAGCAACACCACAATTGGTCGATAACTATATCACCCAAACTGCTAAGACTCGAAACATTGATATCATGACATTGAAAGGTTATGGGGATTTTATTAAGACTCAAATTTGTGAAAAGTCTCCAGATGAGCAATTTAACTGGACAAAACACCAAACATACATCGCTTTAGCCAACTTGCTAGCAGCTTGTGCAGAACTTAAAATAGATGCCTGCCCTATGGAGGGCTTTGATAATGAACGCTATAATAACATATTAGGACTAACAAAAAGAGGGCTTAATGCTTCTGTTATTGCTCCTATTGGCTATAGAAACGATGCTGACGAAACCCAACATGCATTGAAGGTGAGAAAGCCAATGGATACATTGTTTGAGATGGTATAGGGTATTGGTTTCAAATAACCTTAAGGATATGCTAACGATCCCCTGTTCGGGGTTCAAGCCAAAGGCATCTGGGAAATAACTCCCGGATGCCTTTGAACCATGTAAACCTCTGCTGAATAAGTTCAGACCTAAAATTAGCTAGTAGGTCGGCAGGAACTGTTACATCTCAAGTGCCAAAACCCTTTTCCCTTTAATTAAATATGATAATAGGGCTAACATGTATACTGTTATCCAAACCCTAATTATATAGCCCGCTTAACTAAAAATTTATAGGCAGTTTTGTCTATAACTACCTGGACATTACTAAACATTTCTAGTCTTTTTACCACCCGTTTTTCCTTTTTAATTGTATTTACTAAATAAGCGGTAGGTTAAACACGTATACCATATAGGAATCTCGATGTCTCATTACGAGTCCTTGATTTAATCAAAACTTCCCAAAAATACGCTGTCCATATTACCCCATATACGTTCTGGTAAAGCATACGTCGATAATGTGATCCCTATAACATTATCCCTAAGAACAAATTTATACTAACAAAACTATAATTTATGACAACAAAAAAACTCTTCATGTTATTTTTCGCAATCACCCTATGTAGTTGTGATTGCTTTCTTGGTTTTATTGGGCCGGAATGTGATGACTGTGATGGTTGTGAACAAAGTTCCGACAACCCAAATTCTGATGCTATTATTAATTTTAGTTTCACAAACGATGGTGTAAATCCCACTTTATCTGTAGACTCAACCACGGGTTCTGTGCAAATAGATGAAAATTCAACACTATCTCAATCGACATCACGTTTCATTTTTACTTTCACCGGAGTTACGTTCTTTGAAAACAAAGATATTTTTGCGGTTAAGGACGTTATTCCTCAAGTGAAAACAGAGACCGGCACATGGATTTTAGATGATGAAAATGATTTCGATCCTGCAGATTCTAAAAGTTTAGATATTATTTTGGTTTTAGATGTAAGTGGCTCACTGGAAAACAATATTGATAATGTAAAAAATAGTGCTATTGATATGATACGTCAAATCCTTTTCGATAATAAGGATGCCAGAATTGGGGTGGTTAAATTTTCGGAGGGTAAGGTTTCCGAAAACTTCAGTTCAAATTTAACAACGCTTGCAAACTTCATAAGGTTACCTTCTCAGTATACAAGCCCAATAACAAGCGAGACCTATCATCTTGAATCGAGAGATGCAACAGGTTTATATGAAGCGATTTTAGAAGGTATAGCATTATTAGAAACATCAAGTGCCAAAGGACAGGGCATAATTACTTTTACAGATGGAACTAATAATTATCAGGAAAATGCCAATAACAATGTTTCAAACGTCGTAATTACCGCTTTAAATAATACGAATGTAAAGCATTATACCATAGGATTCACTGGTAATCAAGGAAGCATTGATGAAACCATCTTATCGAATCTGGCCATAAATGGACAGTATGCCTCCGCAAATAGTATTTCTAACCTTAAGGAAGTATTTACCCGATTTTCGAATAATATAGCAACAATTTATGATTTCGTTTATGAAACTAATAAATCTCCTTTTAATGGTGAAAGAGAATTTAGATTGCTGGTAGATTTAGAAAAGGTTAACTAGTGTTACTACACTTACCATCGAAATAAATCATATCGACATGGTAAAATGAGGAATTACATGATTGACTTCAAGCAGACTGCTATTTTGCAATCTTATAGAAGACCTTTTCAATGGCACCATTGTTTTAATGCGTTCAACGACATTGAAAAACTGAAACTAGTTAACCACTAGTTTCAGTTTTTCATTTTTATTCTCACTTCGTATATCTAAAACATAGAGTCCTTTATTTTTAAATATATCAGAATTAATATTCAAAATATTTTGGTCGGTGAGGGTTTTATATACCAGTCTCCCCATGGTATCAAAGATTTTAATTGAAACATTCTTATCATTCCCCCGAAGTTTTATGGTAAAATCTCCACCCAAAACAGGGTTAGGATATAGGCTTACTTTTTTCTCTAAGGTATGGTCTAAATCATTTATTCCTAAAGAGGCTTCATACCCAGTCCAGGTTATATCATCAAAAGCCACAGTTCGGTTTCCTCCATCAATAGAAGCATTCCTGATGGCTATGGTGATGTCTCCAGGAATGTTAATATTATCTACCGAATATGTATATATAGAAGACCCTGTATGGGTAAATGTATCTATGAGAGTGCCATTGATTAATAATTGCAGGGTACGCTCTATCCCACCTTCCCACAAATCTTTGCAGCTCATGGAAAATGAACCTATTCCTCCTGTAATAATTCCGGATTCGATACCTGTGGTATTCTTTTGAAAGTACACACATTGAGATGCATTGATATATCCATTAACACCCTTTGCGTTTACCGTCCAGCTAATCCCGTTATCACCAATATACGTTTCATTACCCCATCCCGATAGTGTCATATTAGTAAACGTTTCTCCTCCTCCACCATTTCCTAAAGCGATATCGACAGTCACATCAGTCGTATCTGTAAAACCACCATCTTCTGTAGTCGCTGTAATCGTTGCATGACCATTGGCTACTGCGGTCGCTACCCCGGTATTTTCATCTACTGTAACCACCGAGGTATCATCGGATTCCCATGTTACGATTTGGTTCGTGGCAATAGACGGAAAAATCGTAGCCTCTAAATTCGAAGTGGCTCCCGCATAGGTTAACGTTACCGTGTCTGGACTTACACTAACCCCCGTTACATCAATTGGTGGACTATAACTTGTCCAGGTTATATCATCGAATGCCACGGTTCGATCTCCCCCATCAACCGAAGCATTCCTTATAGCTATGGTGATATCTCCTGAAATGTTGACATCATCCACAGCATAGGTATATACAGAAGCACCTATATGCGTAAATGTATCAACTACATTGCCATTGACAAGTAACTGCAGGGTACGTTCTACCCCGTCTTCCTCTATATCCTTACAGCTAACGGAAAAGGAACCTATCCCTCCAGAAATAGTTTCAGATTGAATACCGGTTGTATTCCTATGAAAATATACGCCTTTGGATGCATTTATATATCCACTTACGCCTTTTGCGTTAACCGTCCAACTAATCCCATTATCTCCAATATATGTTTCACTGCCCCAATCTGATAGTGTCATATTAGTAAAGGTTTCGCTACCACTTCCCCCTCCTTGTTCATCATACCAATCTATTTTTAGTGATTCATATTTAGAAATAGCGGCATCGATCCATGCTGGTCTTGTTCCAAGCCTGTGTTCAATTTGCGCTTCATATAAAGATTCCGGACTCACCTTTACGCCATTGTTTTCTTCATAACCAACATGGGATTGGTCGAACGTTGTGGTGGCGCTACCATGATAACCAACAATAACAGGGTTAACCAAAGTCACACCGCAATAGTTACCTCCACAACTGGTATTCCAAAAATTGAAATTAGTTTCATGTCCTCCGGTTCGTTCTTGATTCCAAATAGTGAGACCAGATAAATGATTTGGATTATTTGAATAATGACCTCCAGATCCAGATATACCGTCACTAGAATACATATCTATGAGGTTTGTACGAGGCTGAGCAGAATGAAGATCCCAACCCCTTGCAGCCGATTCAACTCTCCAAACAACCGATCCGCTCGTGCGCCCAGACATGTCTGTTCCATGCCATTGTCCATTATTTGTGTTGTCCCAAATTAAACCCTGGAGTACCGCTGAAGAGCCCCCACCTACTGAAGATACGGCATGACCAGCATTTCCATCTACCAATATGTTCATAATAGATGATGCATAGGTGGTATGAAACTTTGCGGCTAGCGAAATATTAGAGAATTTAGAGCGTCGAACCCAGGAATTTGCCACAAGCCTCATAGATACGGCATGCCAGGCATAATCATGGATATAATCTTTATGATGTTGGAAAGGGTCTTTAAAATTACCTTTAAAGTGGATGTCTTCAAACCCACAGTTTTCAATCAGGTTTACCGTATGTGCTTTCCAGCCCCAAGACGATACAACATCATCTAGAATAGGATCTTTTAACGTAATAATATTGTTAGCAATATCGACAGATACAATTTCATGAAACTCGATGGCTTTAACCCCTTCATCAATAACCTTCGTCCAGATATTTCGGGGTGTTTTGTTGTCCAGGAAATAGCTATTTGCTGCCGTATTGCTCTCCATTTGCAATTTAAGATACGTCTCGTTTTGGAAGATACTCGCATCTTGCACCTTAACTGTAAAATCCCCTCGTTTTTGATCCTGGGTGACGTTGGTACTGCCCGTACTGCTCGCTCCTCCAACAAACTCTATCATTTGTGGCGTACTCCAGGGGTTTCCTCCAGGTGGTTGTAGCATGTGGTTCACCATATTAATGACCGTACCTCCAGGGGTTGAGCCACTACCCTTTAGAATAATATTAGAACTATTAATCTTAATACTGTTGGTACTACCAGCATTGGTATTTACAAGAAATTCGCCAGGGGGAAAAAATACGATTCCACCATCATTCGCCTCTGCTGCATCAATCGCAGCTTGAATGGCAGCTTGATCTGAATGACTATCGTTAGCGATCGCTCCATAATTTGTGACATCAAAAGTTGTGAGATTATGTGTATTAGGGATGGCCTCTTGTCCTTGTTTATAACCTGCATAACCATAATTTGGAAGTGTTGGTATACTCGGATCTGAAATCGTCCCTATATACTTGTTCCATATTTGGGCGTCCTGACCAAAGCTCATCATCGAACATAACATATGGACCATAAAAATCATTATTAAAGTAGTCGTTTTTTTCATCATTAAATTTGGTTTGTTTTGTGCATGTTAAATTTACATCATCATTCTATTATTTTTTGGGGGAATATGAGTTAAAAAGGAGGGGGAAATCATTCCTGTCTTAAAAACATGTACAGAAACACAGACTTCAGGATCTGTTAGCATATTAATAAGTCTCTATGTAGGGATTATTTTCACTGAAAACAGGGCATTTTATATCCTCAAAACGAGATACCTTTGTCTTCAATTCAAAGCACGTTGTATATTGGAAAATCTCAATATTATTGTGATTTCACCCAATCTTGAACAAAAACTAAAACAGACATTCACAACCATAAAAAGCCCAAAATGAGAAGCACATGTATCGTATTTTCGATACACGGATTGAAACCATAGAACCATGAAAAAGCACTTAGAGTACACGGATGAAAAATCGTCAAAATTTTGGAACATTGAAGTCAACGAAACCAGCCACACCGTTTCGTACGGAAAAATTGGCACCAATGGGCAAACAAAGACCAAGGCGTTTGTTAGCGTTGAAGCTGCTATTAAGGATGCGGACAAACTTATTAAAGCAAAACTAAAAAAAGGATATTTCGATGTAGACCAGGAAGAGGGCTCACAAAAACAATGGTTTGAACGATTAAATACTAAAATATTTACAATTTATAAATCAGCTATTCTTAAACACCCTATAAAAGCGTTCAAATATATTCAGATGAACTGGACAGGTCAGGGGTTTTCTTTAGGTCTAAGCACTAGCGCCAGAAGTGAGGATCATGAATATATAGCTGATGGGGACTGGCATAATGAACAAAATACTTCTCTTGAATCGGTTTATAGAGCGCTAGAAAATATTCCTTACGATGAATATGATAAAGACGATGATTGCTATTATGAAGTAGAATTTGAACGGGAAGAATGGCCTAGAGATAGCTCGGATTGTTATGAATTAGAGTATTTTCTCATCAGCGTAAGTTTAGGTTTGGCCTATCTAAAACTGGAAAAAGATAACGATGTTAAAACATACTTAAACGGCATGGAAGTCATCAAAATTGTTTCTGTAGATAGAGCAATGGGAGCTTTTACTTACCACGCTCCCGATGAGCATATTAAGAAAAACGTCGTACAAGCCTTATTAAAACACCCCAAAGAACAACAATTGGTACTGGATCTATGGGGGAAGGAAGCCAGGAATACCGGATTAGATTTCCTGAAAAAATTTGAAAGAAAAGTAACAGCAATTAAGGATTTACCCAAATTTACCTTAAAAAAGGCCTACGAAGAAGCCAAGGCATTAGAATTGCATTTTAGAAATGATGAAGCCATTGAAATACTAAAACCTGTTTTGGAAGAGGCTCTTAGTCAAGGTGAAGTTAAAGATCCAGAATTGATAGAGCAATGTTGCGATGTACTTGGACAAGCTAGTATTGACGTTCGTGACGGCTGTAAAGCGTCCATTTATTGGTTTCAAAAAGGCTTAGAATTTATTCCTAATGGACATTGTGCAATAAGTTTAATGTCTTTGTACAAATTGGATGTAGGTGATAATAACGCTTTGATTGCATTTGGCGAAAAACACATCCAGAGCATAAATCCAGAGGAAGATGTAGATCACACATCGACATGCTACCAGTATTTAGGAAGCGCTTATGTAAAAATTCAAAATAAGGAGAAAGCATTAGCTATGTATCAAACACTTATAGATTTCCTTACTAAGGTGGATCAAACATGGCGGATTGACTATGCTGTTGAAGATCTTGAACGTATTAGTGATTGGCAAAAAGAATATAAAATGGCCCATGAGATTTTAGCCTGGCTTAAACCTTTGGTGCCCGATGATGATTAAATTATACTTGAATTAATTCGCTGATCCCTAGAGCCTAAATTGTCTTTTCTTACAAATTGCAGATAACGATTTTTACTAATAGAGCATGCCGTAAATAATATGTTCAGCTATTTTTACTAGATACTAATTGATAATCTAAAATTTAAAGTTAAAATCGATTCTGGCTCTAGAGCCCGTTTCCTTTTCTTGTCCTAAAGCCTTAATTTGTCGTACGCGGTACCCTCTAAAATTTAGATTCATTTGCTTATTTATCATGTAGACAATTTTAAATTCTACACCGTGAAAATTAGTTAGTCTCGAACCACTGGCTTCAAATGAACTGTAGTCCCATCGTGCCCAGTCATTTTGTGCAAAATAGTCTACTACAGAAATTTTTTCCAAATACGCATAGGTGATATCAAAACTCCATGATTTTGCCTTTTTTAACGTCCCAAATCCAATGTTACCAACAATACCGGTGTTTTCGTTTTTTATACCGTCTTCGATTTGTGAGTTATCGCTTAAGTTGCGATAGAAATCTGCCCCTAGTCTATATCTTTTATATGGACCAAACCGAAGTAATGCACCAATGTTCAAGATATTATATTCAATATCAAAAGTACCTTTCCCATCAGGAATATTGGGAACATTATTTAAATAATAAATCCCAGAATAGGCAGATAAACCTTCAAACGTTTTAACGAGCTGTATGCTTTGTAAAAAACGATCTTTGTCAAGTCCAGAATTTTTACTATCAAAAATAAAATGCCCTAAATTAAGGGTGATATCGTTTAAAAATTTATTTTGAGAAGCACTTGAAAAACGCATAGCAACACCGTCTACAAATACATTATCGTTCCAAAACAATTCATTCTGCTTAAAAAAGGGAAAGCTATTTTTTCCTATCCACCCTGAAATGTTTTTATGCTTTGCTTTAAAATATAGTTTTTCAAACCCTAAATTTACAAGTCCAAACTCTTTTGAAGCTCCTCCTAGTGTAACATGTGGTCCTTGTTGATCCAATATATTTCCCGTTCTCACGCGAGCGCCTACCTGCGCCCAATCTTTATAATCGTATTTTACACCTAATCTGAATCGGTACCTCAATCTACTACGATCTTTACGTATATCGCCATTAGATTTCTTAGAATCCCAATCATGCTCTCCTCTAAATCGAAAATCACCAAAAATTATTGGTCTATTTTTAGCGTCATCATTTTTTTGTGCCAAAACAAAACTCGTAGGAAATGTTATAAAAATTAGTAGTAAATTAAGCGTCTTAAAATTCATCTTTTATAATTTTGGTTAGCCTTTCTTAGTATGTGGTTTATATTTTAATTTAAATTCAAATAGTAATGTCTCCTTCTACTTCCAAAGACTTGATTCTTTATTCAGAAATTAGCACTTTCCAGACATCCGATTTCTTGTCAACTCATTTTGAATTACTCAAACACTCTTTAAACTTTGGAAAACAAACATCGGTAACACAAAAATTTGTTCCCTATCATCGTCTTTTGGGTCGTGCTCTTTTATTACATGCGCTTCAACTTTTAAACATAAAGGACTTTAACCTTAAACACATGACTTATAGCGAGATGGGAAAACCCCAATTAGAAACAAATCCATTAATTAATTTTAATATTTCCCATAGCGAACAGATTGTTGTTTGCGCAGTAAGCCTAAATAATGTTGTTGGAATTGATATTGAAAAGGAAAAAACAATTGATATTTATAACTTTAAGGATCATTTTTCAGATCATGAATGGGATCTTTTAAATTGCAGTTCCAATACTTCTCTTTTTTTTGACTTATGGACAAAAAAAGAGGCTTTGCTAAAAGCGCTTGGACATGGATTATCTATTCCTCTTAAAGACATAGAGGTTTCCTCCAATAGACTTCATTGCAACAACGACATCTGGACATTTTCTAAATTGCATCTAATGCCTAACTACTGTGTCCATTTTACTTGTAACAATGATGTCCCGTCTTTTGAGATTAAAAAGATGACATTCTAATAAGCTTTCTGAAAAAATTTATTTCAATTTAAATGTCCTTCTACTATTTCCCCCTCTGGTCTACCAATAGATCTGTACTTTTCTGAAATAACCTCTATATTTTGAATATACTCTATATGTTCTTTTTGATTACGTTTATTAAGGTCTCTAATTCTTCCTGGTTTAAAACGCCATGTTTCATAAACTGTAATATCCCTTTTTTATCAAAAAATAAGACATGATACATATCTTCGCTTAAACCCCACAGGGTTTGTATCACTTTATTCTTATCTAATACAATTTTTAATGACTCATTATCACGTTCTCTTTTCTTTAGCTTCATCTTTACTGCAAAAAACGGTAGTTTTGTGGCCTCCAGGTTTGCAATGCCAAAGATTCTCATTTTCGAATCCTTAAAGGTTTCCTTAATTTTTTCTTCTACATGTACATTGTCTTTTTCGTTATCTGGATCTATATACATGACCACTGTTGGTTCTCCAACAATATCTTTTGTTTTCCATGCTTCTTTTGTTTTAAAAAAACCTCCGTTTTCCTCAGATAGTTGCGCAAAAGGCGCTTCTTTTCCTAGTTCTAAAAGCTCTTGCGCAAAAGCATTATTAATGAATCCTAAAAAAATAATTAGTGCGATTTTTTTCATTTTTTGATTTTTATAGTTATAGTGTACAAGTTTCTTCGTATTCTACATATTCTGGATACTCGGTCTCTTTGTTATTACAGTATTTACATGATGCATCTTTTTGGACATCGAATATGTCGAATTCCCAATCGGCCGCATTATAAACCAATAGTTTTCCTGTTAATAATTCTCCGAAACCTATTATGATTTTTATGGTTTCTGTAGCACATAAAAGCCCTATCGTCCCTGGTAATACGCCCAATATTCCAGCTTCTGCACAAGATGGTGCCAATTCTGGTGGTGGAGGTGCTGGATACAAACAACGGTAACAAGGAGATGTATCGTCCTTTGCAGGCCAAAATGTAGAAACCTGGCCTTCGAACTGAAATACAGAGCCATGCACATTAGGCACTTTATGCTTTACACATGCATCATTAATTAAATAACGTGTATTAAAATTATCTGTTCCATCCAAAACCACATCGTAAGCACCAATGATATGATCCACATTTTCTCTAGTCAGTCTTTCTTCATAAGTGATGACATTAATGTCTGGATTTAACGCTTCCAATCGTTTTTTTGCTGAACCTACTTTAGATGTACCTACGCTATCATTGGTATGTAAAATTTGACGTTGAAGATTCGTTTTATCTACAATATCATCATCAATTATCGCTAATGTCCCAATACCTGCTGCCGCCAGGTATAAGGCTACTGGCGACCCTATTCCTCCTGCTCCCACAACTAAAACTTTACTATTCAGCAGTTTTATTTGCCCTTCTTCTCCTATTTCGGGGATTAATAAATGACGTTTATAGCGTTCATAATCACTTTCGTTTAATGTTTCTGGCACTTCAAACGGTAAGCCGCTATCTTTCCAACCTTTAAAACCTCCTTGAACCGAGAATACATTTTCGTACCCCATCTGAACTAACGAATTCGCAGAAATCACCGAGCGATTGCCGCTAGCACATAGCAGAAAAATATCTTGCTCTTTATTTGTCACAATATGCTCTATTTGCATTTCCAAAAGCCCTTTGGATAATCTAATTGCACCTGTTGGACTTCCGGACTTCACTTCATCTTTTTCTCGAATATCAATAAGCAAACTTTGATGATTTTTATTCTCGTCGTGTGCTTTTCGTGCCTCAATCTCTTTTACCGTCGTATCTTTTAGATACTGTATGTGGTCTTTTATAGTCATGCGATAAGGTTTTATTGGTTAGTTAATTGATGGCAAGCAAAACATTGATATGCTCTTTTAAAATCTTTTGAATCTATAAACGATTCCAGCTCTGGACGTTCCGTTTCTACTCCACCTTTTAAAGCTTTCCAATATGCTTTAATAGCGTCTACTTTATCCTTGCGTTCATAATATGTTTTATTATCCTTCCACACCTCTAAAACACTTGCTCTGGACACCTCTATGGAGTTTGCAGCAACATCTATCACATCTAAATATTGCTTTAATTCGTCTATTTGCTCATGACTTAGTGTTGGGTTATTTTTAAATAGCCAGTCTATCTTTTTTATGTTTAAATCCATACGGTACAAAGGCCCTATAATTTCTGTAATCTGTCCATCCAGACTTGGTACAGCTTCTGGTCCTAATCGTTCGTTTATTTGCTTTAGAAGTAAATCTAGTTTAGGATTATCAAACCTATTTAAGGGATCTTTGTAATTAGACATCGCCACTTGTGGGGCTAATAAATTCCACACAGGCACCAATGTATAGTCATTTAATACGAGTTGGGTATAATCAATGATTAAATCGTGATTTTCATTATTGTTAATGTTACCATTGGATGCGCGTTGCTGTACTTGCTTTAATATGACATAAAAGCCATATGTTAAATCATTATACCCAGCAATATTTGTGGCTTCTTCTATGGCCTCTTCTGCATGACTCATCATGGCTTTTATTTCCTTCTGAATAAAATCTGGATCTTCAACAGGCACACCGCTATATACGCCTTCTTTCACGTCTCCTGTGATGTCTTTAAATGCTATGGTTTCTTCCAAATAAGCCCCTACGATACCTGTTATATAAAAGGAGTAATACATTTGTAACCTCCGCATTTGGTTTAAGTCGAAATTTGTGGTGAACTTCCCCTCGTTATACTGTTTTTCGTAATCCAGATAAACGAGTCTTAGATCATTGAAAAAAGCTGGCATGGCATTTACAATCTGTTCGTCTTCAAAGTTCAAGTTGTCAAAATACACGGGACGTATTTCGCTTAAAAATGATTTCAAACGAGGAGTTTCAAGCTCTGAATTACTTCCATCTGAATCGTCACTATGACATGAAAACAATAAAAAGGCTAGAACTGTGGCTAGAATTATGCTTTGTACTTTCATCATGTTTTGTTTTATACAACAATTTTATTTTTAGTCTTTCTTTTCAATTACAATCTATAGCACTACAATTTCAATTGATTAAAGATGGTCTCTAAGCCTATCCATAATGTCTTGTTATCTGATTTCCTAGAACCTCCAAATGGCTCCTAACATGAGCTGGTTATTTAATAGATTATTAAAACTGGATCTCTCTGCTCCTATATTGGCAATAAACACACTAAATAGTTCTAAATTATCCCATGTATTCCATTCTATTAATGATGAAAACTGACTGCTTTGATCGTCGAAGGAATAGAAGTATCTCAAATTATAACTTAACTCTCCAAAGAGATCATTCTCACCAATCTGTGAAAACAGATAATTTCTACGCAAATATGGCAATCCGGTGTTGGCAGCCCGACCTAGATTAAGATTAGACAAATCAAAAATTATATCGAAATTGCTTAATGATCCACTAACTATTGTTTCGTTGTATAAATCAAAGGTTTTGTCATCATAGCCTTTTCCATTATAATAGTACTCTAGATTTAAAGTTGGTCCAAAACTAAAGGTGTATGAAGCTCCTAATAAGCCCGAAAAAAAGTACTTTTTATTTTCACTTCCATTCACCATTTCAAACGGCAAAAGCTCTGTACTATGCCCGTCTTGTGGATAAAACCTATTTGGGTTGTAATTTATGGCTCCATCAAACCAAACCAGGGTCGCATCGCTTAGATTTCGTTGACCATAAAACCCTAAATGATAGCGTTTATCTTCGCTTATAGAAAGTATGGTTCCAATGGTTTGAGATTCACCGTAATATTCTGCTAATAGACCATGCTGCCTTTCAAAATTGAAAAAAGGAAATCCAAAGAGTTCTGCTTCGCCTTCATGTACATTTGAGATGAATGAAAAATCCCAATTCCCTTTTGTAAAGTTTAGTTCTACAAAATTCATGGGACGCAGTTCTATTTTAGGGTTTAATCGCCCAGATTCTAAGAAGTATGGATTACTTGGGTTTATATACACCGATGTTCCTATACTTTTTATATACTGACCTCCAGCCACATATAGAGCATCATTTAGCTGTATTTTTAGTTTTGCTTGCTGGAAATAAAACTCGGTTTCCAATCCTTTTCCCTCACGCCAGTCTGTATTTAAACGAGGTTTTATAAACATTGAAACAGCATGCTTTCTAAACTTGACATCGGGCCTTATATATACTCCAGCATTGTAATGATCTAACCCGGCAATTCTGTTTTGCGGGTTTATCCCTTCGGTAGATTCATCAAACTTGGTAATTCTTGTAAAGGGCAGTATATCTACAGACCAATCTACCTGCTTCATTAGAGCTTTAAATTTACTGTCCTCTTTTTCCTGAGTTTGTGCAAAGGCATTCCCCTCCAACATTAGCGCACATATAAGTGCTACTATTTTTTTCATTTGGATTTCACGTATTGACTATTAGTGACTTTTGATTATTCTAACAAACTATTTTTTTGAAATTTAGCATTGCTAAAGTTTTTAAATGCTGGTTCTAAAATTTCTAGTATCGTTTTATCTTCGGTATTGATTTTATCTACAATCGTAATTTTAGAGATGTATTTACATGGTTTTCCTTCAAAAGTTACATCGTTCTGATAATCGAAATACCCCGTTTTAATCAGTTTTCCAGATTTACCAAAAAAGTCTGCTTTCAATCCAAAATTTTCGTCCTTTGATATCCAATAGTCTATTTTCGAATAACTCACTAAACTATTTTTTGCTACTAACTCGAGTTTCCAGCAGTCTTTTCCATCTAGAACTTCGCTTAATGTATTTTTTATATCGTAGTCTATAAAATAATTGGCTGCCGCTGCATCGGCATTGGCTGCCGAACCAGATAAACGCTGTCTTCCGGAAATAGGAACTGGTCTTCTCATTCCTCTTTTAACAAACCACATATTATTACCTCTTAGTAGCAATCTTTGTCCGTTATACTTTTTGGGTTTCAGGAAAGAGATTAGTGCAAATTGACTTTCTGAATTTGTCGTAGCCTCTACTTTTAGGTTTAATTTATTTCTCAAATTTCCCTCTTCTATGTTTTGTACTTCTAAGTCCCAGGATATTCCAGGTACACGACCACCTCTATAAAAATCGGATTGTTTTAGTATCTCTTCAAAGTTTGGTTCTTTATTAATTTCTTTAAATGATACTGAAACTAACCCAACGCATGTTAAAAATATTAATATTGTTTTTTTCATAATTCAAAATTTTAAAAATCAAACCCTTACAATTTATAAAGGTAAAACCACAGTGTTAACAATAAGCCTAGAATACCACTGATGAAAGTACCGTAGGCCCTATAATTATAAAATTTATGCAAAGCATAAGCTTCTTTATCTGTTGCTAATTGCATTTTTGGCCAGGTTATAAAAGTTCCATAGAGTGTAAAAACCGTCATTACAGAAAGAAAAAAGAACTTTCCTATAATCATTTTTGTTTCCATACCGTTTTGAGGAGGGTGAACTATTAATAGTCCTATACCTGTAGCCCAGAGTTGAAATATACCGAAGTACACACTATAAAAGACACGTTTTCCTTGACCTATTATAAACCTAAAGGGGAATTTCCCTTTTTCTACACTTTCTTCTGCAGCGGGAGCATCTATGAATGCGCCCATAAAAACGGATCCTATCCAAATCGCTCCAGCAATGGCATGGAGTGATAACAAAATCTTTTCTGCTAATATCATTGAAACAAAATTTTATTTATTGAACCGAGTTCAGTTTTCATCTGTAAAATAAAGCCTGTAACTCGTTCGGCTTAATTTATCCTCCGGCACGAGAAAGTAAAAGTGTAACCTTCTCACCATTGGGTATTTCAGACTGCAACCCTTGAAGTGAATTAATATTTTTTTTACCTATATAAAAATTAATATAGGGTCTTAATTCTCCATTTTCATCAAAAAGCCGCTCTTTTATATGCCCAAAAGTATCTTCCAAATAGTTTATAAAATCGGAGAACTTCTCCCCTTTAAACTGTGCTGTTTTTTCATTATTAATGTGCACTGAAAACTGAGATGGGAACTTTAAGGTTACGTTTGTTGTATTCATTATTCTAAATATTTTTTCTTAACTCCATATAAATCTTAACATTAATAATTGGCGATTGCCCTTATATCTTGAATCGTCCCAACACCACCGTGGGTACTAATTATTATTTGGACATCTAATTGTTGTTCTTTTATAAACTTTAGTACAAATTGTGATCGTTTTTTTAGCGACTGTTTAATAGGCTCGGCAAACTGTCCCATGGTCTTATTATGAAACACATTTTCAGCAAAACCTGAATAGTAAAAATCTGTTTGGATAAGTGTTTTATCTTTGGGAATGTATACTGCTACTAAATCTTCCGAGTGCGGGTTATTAGATGTATCGTCATGACTAAAATCGTAAATTATAATCTCGTTATCTCCAATAATTTCTTTTTCATCAATAGGGTGAATAACATTCGTTTTGGTTGAACTGGCGTAAGCGTCTGGATGAAGTGTATGCTTAGATTCTAAAACATTTTCAACAAACGATTGTCCTGATTTACCAACATAAATGTGTTCCATATTTGCCGCAAATTCTCGAATTCCCGAAATATGTGTTCCATGTGTATGTGTGGGTATAACTCCCATAAGTGTTTCATTAGGGAACACATTTTTAGCAACATTAATAATTCCTTTTGCCCATGTATTATTAATTGGAGCATCTACAAAATACACCCCTTTTGAGGTCTTAATAGCAACACCCCAAATAGTCACATCTGGTCTTCCTATAATTTTTATATGATCACTTACTTTTTGGCTCTTTAAGTTAAACTGAGATAAATCTGCTCGCTCTAATAAAAAGGCCGTTGACAAATCTTGATCTAACGTTAAATGCATATAAAACATGCGTTGATACCATTGCGAGAACATATATCCTTTCTTAGCATTCGCCTCGTTATAGGTTAATTCGGTGTCTAAATTTGGTAACGTAAAACTATCGTCACTTAGTGAACCGTTTATTTTTATATTGGTAATTGTTTCTTCTCTTAGAACGTCATTTTTAAATGTATGGGTTATATGTTTTGGATATTTGGTACTTCCTACTGACTCCCAATTAGCGTAATTTACCGTAAAAGAAGTATCTCCAAACATAAAATCAGATTCTAAGACCGTTGCTTTTTCTGGCAACTTAGTTTTGGGATTTACCTCTAATTTTATTTTTAAACCGTCAATAATTGTTGATAATTCAAAAACTCCATTTTCTACTTTTGTGGTAACATCTGTAGTTTGAGACAATGCCTTAATTAATGCTAATGGATTACTCATTAACTGTACTTTTAGAAGGGCTTCCATACGAGCCGAACTTAAAGGTACCTTTCTGTTAAATCCCAGATATATTGAACCAAAATTATATTCTCCTTCAAGACTCCCTTTTTTGTTATCTATGATAACTTGAGTTTTGGGAGAATTATATGTAAAGGGAAACAAGGCTAAATTTTTCGTATAATTTATATTCAGTTTCCTTTCGCCTATTAAAGAAATTAAGTCGTAGCTATATTGATTAATCTGGTGTTCTTCGGCTTGGTTTGGTCCATCTTGCTCATGCTCATATGCGGTTCCAGTGCTAGTATAACTAATGTTTTCTAATTTTTTAATAACATCTATCCCTCCCAGGTTGTCTATAACAGATTGCAATGTTACTGTATAACTACCGGTATCGGCATCATCTGTTTTGCATGAAAAACATGTTCCGATAAAAAAGACTACCAGCATATTAAAACTGCTAATCCTTTTAATGACTTTTAATGATTTCATTTTAATGAATTATTAATAAAAGCTATTGCTTTTATCCTTTGTTTTACAATTGGATACATGGTATTAATTTGTCTGAGCTAAGGAATTAACCACTTTTTGCTTCGCTATTTTTTTAGACGCTAAAAACGAGGACACAAAAGACGCTACAACAAATAGCACAAACACGGGCACTATATTAGTGGGTTTTAATATTAAAGCAATGGGTACTTCTGTTGATGCTACTGGCGGAATAAAGGTTACGTTTAATGTTTTAAGAATAAATGCTATTAGAAATAAAATTGGTAAGGCCAATAAACATCCTATAGCTCCCATTAATATACCTTCTGTACAAAATAATTTCACAATATTTCTTCTTAGTACGCCTATTGCTCTTATGGTTCCTATTTCACGAGTACGCTCTGAAACTGCCATTTGCATTGTATTTAAAAGCGTTAACAATACGATTACCGTTATAATTATTGTTAAAACTCTAAATATCACGCCAAACATGGTTTTTACTTTTCCAAAAGTTAACGACAGTTTATCCCAGGTTTTAGATTCTACTTTATATCCTGCTCCTTTCAATAAACCATTTAGTTTTGCCTGAACCTCATCAATTCTTTGAGGTTCTTTTAAGGTTACAACAATACGTTCTGCTCCTTTTGTATCATACAGCTCTTGAGCCATGTAAAAATTAGACAAAACATATTTGTCATTATTGGCAGGGTTTCCTGTATTATAAACTTCCTTAATATCAACATCTACGGCATTCGCAATACCATCTTTGGTGGTCGTTAACAAGGTTAGATAGTCCCCTTCTTTTAATTGTAAACTCGACGACAATTCTGAACCGATTGCGACATCTGAATTTTTGCTATTCTCAATTCCTAAAGAAATATCTTCCCTATCGGTTCTTCCATCTACATTGGTTTTTATTAGTCTATGATCATCCTCTGGAACGATAGCCTCGGTTATAAAAATTGTAGATGCTTTACCATTACTTGCTACGCCAAATAAACTTAAACGCGGTGTTGCCAGTTCCACTTCTCCACTATTTTCCAGAATGCTTATAATACCATTCATTTCCTTTTCATTCCATAAATAGGCTTCGGGATTTAATTTCCCATTTTCATAAAATCCTTCTTTTGCAAACGTTAAATGCCCAAGCTTTTCTGTTACAATAGATTGTTCTTTTAAACGAGAAAATATATTCGTTAAAATACCGCCTATAATTCCTAGAGCTGTAAAACCTAAACAGATCGTAAAAATGGTTACTAATGAGCGTTTTTTATGTCGTCTTATATTTCGTATTGCAAAATTTATATAGTCCATTGTTATCTGTTTATGCGTTGATTGTTTCTACTTTTGATTTTAGTATGGCGGTTTCTGTGTTTACAATTTCACCATCTTGCAAGGTCACAACAGAGTCTACATTGTCTATGACCTTATAATCATGAGAAGAGAAAATAAACGTTGTTTTTTTGGTCTCGTTTAGCTCCTTCATAAGATTTATAATATCCATACCCGTTTTACTATCTAATGCAGCGGTAGGTTCATCAGCTATTACAATTTCTGGATTTGTAACTAGTGCTCTTGCTATGGCTACTCGTTGTTTTTGACCTCCACTTAAATTATTTGGTCTATGATTGAGGTGTGCTTCTAACCCCACTTCTTTTAAGAGCTCTGAAGCTCTTTGCAAGCTTTCCTTTTTAGAAATTTTATTTATTTGCAGAGGAAAAGCCACATTTTCTACAGCACTTAGTACAGGAATTAAGTTGTAATTCTGAAACACAATTCCTATTTTTTTATTTCTAAAACTTGTTATTTCATTATCGGTAAGCTCTCTAACCTTTACATCCCCATAAATAATTTCGCCTTTGGTCGGTTCGTCTATCATGGAGATTAAATTTAATAACGAACTTTTTCCACTTCCCGACGGCCCTGCTATGGCTATAAAATCACCATGAAAAATTGAAAAATTGATATTCTTCAATGCCTCAACCCTCTGGGTGCCTAAAAAATATGTTTTATATATGTTATTTAACTCTATTAAAGTTTTGGGTCTACTCATTTTTATTGTGTTTTTGTTTTACATCCTTACTTTTAATTAGTGTTATCATAAAATTAAAGTATCAACTTTATGAACAACGCACACTCCATGTATAACCAATTAGTAAAAAACTGATTATATGTTATTTACATTCTTTATTATCACATAATTTCATATTCCTCAAAAACTTCAAACATAGATTCAGGGAAAGGTACCGATATCATTTTCCCGTTCTCTTCTCTCATTGATGCCGTTGCTTGTGTACCTTCGCAAACTAATGTAAGCCCGTCTTTTTCTTCCTTATAATATTTAAACCGCATTAATAATCTACTCGGACTTTGTGCTTCTAAAAACATTCGCATTACGACATTATCAAAAGCAAACAACTGTGATATATATTGGGCACTTAAATCCAAAGTAATGAGTGATAATCCATTATTAATATCTTCAATGACATCCGGACAGGTCTCATATAGAAACATCTCTCTACATTTCCCTTGCCACAATACGTAATTGGCAAAATATATATTCCCCACTAAATTGGTTTCTTCAAACGTGGTTTTAAATCTATATTCAAAACAAGCTCCTTCGGAACTATAAATCATTGGCATACTAACTAATTTTATATTATTTGTAAACTATTACACCATTACTATGGAGCTATTTTCTGACATTAAAAGTAATGTTTTTTTATCATAATTCTTTAATAAAATTGAAGAATTAAACGCTGATGCATCGATATTTACACCTTCATTTCGTAAAGATTGCTCTGTACCTAACATGACTGTAAAATCTTCATCCACGCTTAGCGCTGCAAAACCGTTTTCGGTCACTTTTTTTACAAAATCAGCAACTTGAGATAGAGGTAACTCTATGGGTTTTTCTATTATGTTTTTAATGTGATACTCTAAATATGGCTTTAACAATTCTGGAATCCATTTTTGACTTTTAACAACCCCTGTTACCTTTGTTAAAACCATACCTTTCCAGTATTGCTTCACTTCTCCCTTAGCATTCGCTATATAAACATCTATAGTTGTTTCATTGTCAATTTCGCCCAATTCATTTGTATGAATATATAGTGGTCCCTCTACAGGATTTGTATTCATATAAATTTCACTAGCCGCTGTCGGTAGTAATTGTTGAGAAGGTCTACATACTTGATGACAATGTATTGCTGCATCATTCAATCCCGGATCTCCTGTTCGTAAATTTGACGATACAAAATCTCCAAACCACGAATCCTCCAAAGATGTTTCTGTATATGCCAGAGCTTCTAGTGCATTTACCTTGTGAAATTGTTTTATCCTTCGAAAGGGGCCTTCATGAAATAACAAGTCATCATAGAAATGTGTTTCTGTATCAATCGCTAAGCGATCTAAAGAAGAGGTATCGATCTCATAACTATATTCTACTGCCGTCGATCTATAAGTTACGGTGGCTTCAAAACATTTTACTTCATAGTTAGAGTCTTCACTTAAGACCACAGCTTGAAATGTTCGTTCTGCTAATCTGGAAACGACAAAACGAATTTTATTGACGCCTTTTTCCGGTATAAAAATAGATTTGTTAATCTTAAGGTTTTCGAAATGCCAAGCATCTTTGTTTTCAGATAGTGAATTACAGCATTGCGCCATACCTTCCATAATCATTACGGTTGGAAAAACGTATTGGCCATTAAAAACATGATTTTTTAAATATATATCATCATTAAGGTTAATACCTACCTCTGATATGAGTTCAACTTCTGGTATTTGATGAATAATTTTAGAAACAAATCGATCTAAGGTATGCGTCTTCTTCCGGAAAGAAAGTGTTGGTATATTCCCATACCTTCCGGTTATAATATACCGTCCGATCTTACAAGATGCATCTGCCAAAATCTGCTCTAAAACTTCTACTCCGTTTTTAACCGGAATAGGCCACACGCCTCTACGTTTTAAATTATCTATACTATTTAAATTGGCCCCCATTCCCGTTTCATCCCAAACAGACCATTCTAACGTTAAACACCTACAATTTGGAGCGATTTTCTTTAAATCCCGAATGTATATAGCAAGTTGATCATTTGCAAAAGCGTAATCTGCATTGCCCTCCATCCCACTTTGAGCAATTATAGACCCATATCCAATGACAAACCTTAAATTTTGTATGTCTAATTGGTTTATAAGGTTCTTTAAGCCCTTAACTTTTACATTGGCTGTTCTTTCAAAATCTCCTGCATGTAAATTTTGAATTATTTTAGGGTTATTAACGCCCGCCCCGTGGATTACAATGCTAACTTCCCCAAAATCTTTCTTGATTTTTCGTATCGTATTAGCTAATGCGTCTTCTGAACAAACATCTGTGGTATAATAATTAAAATTGATGTTATGGGCTTTCAACAGTGCCAGGTTATTAGATAATTCGTTACTGCTTCCCTCTTTTGATCGTCCTAAAATCGCCAATTTTGCATTGGTTTTTTTAGCCAACTGAAATATAGACTCAAATGTTATTCCTTTTCCTCCTCCTGTGGCCAAGATGACGTCATCCTCTGAAATTTGATTTGCAATGTTTCCTGTTTCTGGAAAAAACACTTCGCATTGGGACTCTAATCTACTATCTTTATCGGTGTAAATGACTTCTTTATATTTGGAAATCACTTCAAGTTCATCTTTTATAATGGTTGTCTTATCCTCAATAGTCTCCGCTATGCCTAACACCAATGCTCCATCTATGGTTGGATACTCCTGTATAAAAGAGCGAAAAACGGGTTTTAAATCTGTAACTGTGGTTTCTGTAGCACTATTGAACTGAATTAGAGTTACAAAATGACTTTGTACGGTTTCTGGTTGTTTTAAAAAATTCATAAAATCCCCCAGAACAGTATTAGCATCTGTATTTCTATAAATAAAAATCCCTCCCTTACCTGAAGTAAACTTTTGCGAGTCTATTAAACCTTGAATTTCCCGTATTAAACCAGGATCTGATCCCTGAACAAAAATCTCCCCTTCATTCTCCTTTGTTTTTATTTTTGAACGCTTTTTTAATACATCGACACGCTTAAAAATATGTGTCCAATTCTCATATTCGGAAAAATCAAACATTTCAGATTCGACGTGGCTTCTTTTATCGCTTTCTCCCTCATAAATTAGCTTACTAAGCTCCTTTATTGTGCCATCAGCATTTGCTAAAATTGAAGCTGCAGAATACACCTTATGGCTTTTATTAAATGTTTTAGCTACCAGTGACACTATTTCTGTAATAACTAATGAATTTAAATGTAACTGAGACATAATGCGGTCTCCATCTGTTATGACTTCTACTGGTATTTCTGTTTTTTCACTTATTAAATTTTTTAAATGCCTTAATACACCTTGTTCGGTATGCTCTACTGATGGTGTTTTTAAGATTGCGGCATCGTTTAAACCTACGGCTTCTGGCTTTAGGTTTTCCTGACTCATTAATTCCTTTATACTAGAAGGTTTAAAATCCACCTTCTCACATGGGTTGGTTAGCACGTCTAAGGTCCAATTTTCAATATCAAAAGGTCTAAAGAATCTATTTGCTATTAACTCATCAAACTTTACAGCTACCCCGTGTATGTAGGAAGCCGATAATGTATTTAATAGTCCTTTTAAAGACTTACTGCCATAATTTAAGGCTACTACATGAACCTCCTTGTCGTCTTTCAACGTTTTTTGTAGTGCTGTTCCAGGACCCACCTCAACAAAAAGCGATGTGCTCTCCTTTAATGTGGATATAGCTTGTGAAAACCTTACGGGCTTCTCTATTTGATCATACAAATAGGTTGCAAAACACGTATCGCTTTCTAATGCCTGGCCTGTAACTGTTGAAATTACTTTTTTAGAAGTTTTTTTAAACACCCAGGTTTCTAATTTTTCTTTAAATGCCAATGCTGCATTGGTCATCATTGGTGTATGGAAAGCATGCGAGACTTTTAAAAGTGTACTTTTTACTCCCAAATTAAAAGCTTTACGCTCTATTTCACTGATGGCATTTTTAGTTCCCCCTACGACGTAATTATTCTTTCCGTTATACCCTGTAATGACGGCATCTGTCCCTTCTATTAATCCATTTACAACGTCCACTTCGCTATTTAATGCTAACATGGCCCCGCCTTCTTCTCCGAGAGTAGACATACAGCGACCTCGCTCCTTCGCGATATCTACGGCCTCTTTTCTACTCATAGCATTTGCCCATGCCAAAGCAGAAATTTCACCTAAACTGTGCCCTATTCCGTAATTGGCATGGACGCCTAGACATTTAAGAAGCTCTACCGATTCTAAAGTATGCTCTACTATCTTTGGTTGTGCTACTTTTGTATCAACTATGGTATCGTGAAGTGCATCACTGGTTTCTCCTATGTCAAATTTGCTTCCAGTTAATGACTCTAAGTTTAACGTTTTAAACCCACCCTGGTCTTTATAAATTGGTGCACCTTGTCCTGGAAATAAGAACGTGATCTCTTCTTTTTCTTTGTTTTTATTAAAAAACACACCTTCTGCATCGTTCATTAACTTTTCCTCAGAACCTTCTAAATGCTCCAATATTTTCTTTGCATTCTGAACGAGCTGATCTGGCGTGGCTGCAACAACCGATGCTTTATATGTTCCCTGTATTTTAAAACGTTTTAATATGGAACTTGAAAAATCTATCAATTGCGCTTTTGAAATTTTGGAAGCTACATTAACAACATGCTCTAACTCTTTAACTAAGGTATCTTTAGTCACTGCTGCGAATGGAAAAACTTCAAAATCTCTGGGACTGTTTGCGTATTTAGTTAAGGTTCTTTCAGTGTGATTAGATGCTTCAATAGTATCGCTCTCTAATACGATATGTGCATTTATTCCACCAAAACCAAAAGACGATATTCCTGACACGAATGAAGTTTCATCATCATGAGGTATTGGTTGATGTACAACTTTTATTTTATCCTTATTTTCTTTAATCACCGGATGCGCTCCAGATGTACTAACAGATGGGGGCACCACTTTGTTTTTTGTAGCCATAGCTGCCTTAATGACACCCGCAATTCCCGCGGCTGCTTTGGTGTGCCCTATAAGATGTTTTACCGAACTTACTACAACCGGCTTTTCCAATTTACCATGATTAGCTAAGGCACTTGTTATAGCTTTAAGTTCTATACTATCCCCAATATTAGTTCCTGTTCCGTGTGCTTCAAACATGGTTACTTTAGAGATATCTATACCCGAGCGCTTATAAGCTCTTTCTAATGCCAACTGTTGTGTTTCTGGTTTGGGCCTTGTCATCCCTCCTTTTCCATCAGAAGATATTCCCCAACCACGAATTACCGAGTACATGTTTAAACCCATTTCTCTTGCTTTAGACTCCTTCATGATTAGAACCATTCCGCAGCCTTCACCCGGCCAAAACCCTTGAGATTTATCTCCAAAAACCTGCATATCTTCTACTGCCAAAGCGCCATTCCTGGCAAAGCCTACCATTTCAAAAGGATCTATACTTAAATCCACACCACCAACTAAGGCCATTTCCATATCCCCATTTACAATAGCATTGCAGCCATTTGTTAACGCTAACAGTGATGAAGAGCAAGCCCCATCAACCGTATAACCTCCTCCGTTAAAATCGAAATAATTACAGACTCTACCTGCAATAGTATTACTTAACCCTCCTGCCAGTGTATCTGCATCTGGTTTTGGAAAAGGTTCTTTATACACTTTCTCGGTCTTAGACAATATTGCCGATATTTCTTCCTTACTATAATCTAAATGGCTCAAAGTAGATTCAAAAACTTTAAACACATAAGGCCAACGTAAACGCATAACGTTTGCTCTAGTAAACTCTCCCGTTAACGAATTTCCTATAATAACACCAACTTTGTCTTTTGGTAAGCCTTCTCCATTTTTAAAACCTGCATCGGCCAACGCTCCTGCTGCCACATCTAAAGCCAACCAGTGGGTTAAGTCTGTTTGCTCGAAAGTAGATTTTGAAACTCTATATTTTACCCTATCAAAATGATAATCTGTTAGTACTGCTGCTTTTTTCACATAAGTAAGGTCTTCTGCTTCTTTATCTTCTGTACCATAATAATCCAAATTCAAACGCTTATCGGGCATTGCTCTAAATTGCTGGCGTGCCGTTAAAATATTTTCCCAAAACTCATTTATATTGTTAGCTCCTGGGTAACGGCAATCCATTCCCACAATAGCTATGCCTTCACTTTTTTTCATAACATTAGATTTTGCTTTTAGTACTTTAGTGATTTGCTTGCTACAAATTTTCCTTCCAACTAGTCACCCCTTCACCTTTTGTAATCGTAATTATTCCATTTGCTTTCGAGTCTAATTTGATTTCTTCAACAGTTCGATCCTTATCGGGCCATTCAATTTTTATGGTCTCTGCTTTTTTGTTTCCTAATCCAAAATGTAAATCTCCACAGTAATTAGATAAGAATCCCCCTCCTCCAGCACGATTAACCATTAAATTATCACTGTTAACAAACACTTTAGCACCTACGCCATTTGTATTAAAAGAGCCTGGAGTATTATCTACTAACCTTACTTTTATATAATTACTCCCTTTATGCGTATTTATAAAAACTCTGGAGTCTCCAGGCTCGAAGTTTGTTGGTGTTGGAAAATTAGCATCGTGCGCTGGCAACACACTTACCTTTCCATTGATTTTTGCTTTTAAGTTTACTCCGGTTGATTTTCTTGAATCGTAACCACCAATATTTCTTAACACGATATCTTGATACCCATCATTATTAATATCGGCTGCAACAACAGAACGTCCTTCTTCTGCTAATTGAATCATGGATCTGTTAGACACTTTTTGAAGTACATCCGGCCCTTGTAACCCCCACACATCCAAATCATAACTATACACCATACTCCGTTTTCCCCAATTTTTAGTTGGTGATTTACGATAAATATGGCCTTCGTCTTCTAACTTGTCATACTTCATTTCTAAAATATTAAACACGTTATATTCTGCTGTAAGATCTTTAAAATTGACTTTTTCGCCTTTATCTGTAGCATTTACTAACAGACGTCCTGGACCTGTACCCATTATTGGAAAAATGCCACCTCCTGATCCCCATAGGCATCCTATCCAATACAAATCTTTCCTACCATCATTTTGAACATCTAATGTGGTTGATCCCCAAGCAAATTCGTAGGGATCTAAACTATTGATGTCGTAAGGCACATGGCGCCCTCCTGGTATAAACGGACGTACATTATTTGGTAATGCAGCATCTGGAGGTAATATTTTAGAGTGCTTAACTTTAGTTTCTAATTCCTTTTCAAAATCTTCTCCATCTATTACAGCATGCATGGCTCGGTGGCGGTCTGAAAAATACTGCTGCGACATAGTTCCCACGGTCATTACGGGGTCTAAGATCATATTCGGATCCGGATAGGAGAATGCAAAATTCATTGAAGATCCTCCTAAATTCCCTGCAAATACATCTTCTTTTTGATCGTTGTTAAAGTCTGCTGGTGAAAAGGTCATCCAATACCCTGACTTATCTGATCGCGCGTATTTTTCAGGTTGTATAAAGCCTTTTCCTTTATCATTAATATATAAACGAAGCCATCCTAAATCGTTTGCTACCCATATATCTGGATACCCATCATGGTTTACGTCTTGTGTTACGGAAGACCATGATAATTGTCCGTGTTCTGACTCTTGATTATTAATTGTTAACCATCCTGGTTTGTAAGCTTCAAAACTCATAAAGGCTAACGAATATTCTTTTGGCAGTATTGGTAATTTACGAACACGGTAGTAATCTGGCATAGGGTTACCCTCGTCGTAAATACCATCAACATTCATTTCCGAAGATTTCTCAATAAAGGTTAACTTTCCTGTTTCCGATAATTGATTTATATACAATTGGTTTGCCCCTCCTGAAAGTGCTTTTGCTCCTCCTGGCCAATAATCTTCATCCATGGCGTTTCCTTCGAAAATATCCAGGTCGCCATCTAAATCAAAATCTGCTGCTAAAATTGAAAATGTATTTCTTTTACCAGAAAGCCCTGTTTCTTTAGATACGTCTTTCCATTCGGGAATTCCATCATTATCCTTATCTCCCATATTGAGGAAAATCGTGTTAGCTCCGTAATACTCTTCTCCATGAGATGATTTTCTTTTATCGTTTGTATTATCTCTGGGTTGGTATCCTTTTATAAATCCTAACCCCTGACTCTTCATTGGCACCCGTACATTGTTAGCCTGACGTCCAACTGGACGTACAAATTGCCCTAAGATACGTTGTGTTTTTGGAGAAGACCATACCATGCCTTCCATACCGTTACCAACCAAAATATCTTGTAAACCATCACCATTAATATCTGCTGCAATGGCTGTTTGAGAATTTCTGCCTTTGCGCTTACGTGAATCTGTTAATTTTTCACGCGGAAACAAATAGTTTTCAATGAGCATTTCCTCCTTAACATAGGTATCATTTACTTGAGCTAATTCATCGACTTCTTTATAAATTGGATTACCAGCTTCATCATTTCCCATATTTAGGTACAGAGCGTTGTATTGTAACCTTGGCTCATCCATTAAAACACCTTTTTCATCGGTTGGACGCACCCAATTATCCCCTGGATTTAAAAAATATGTATCTAACTTATCATCTCCATTTGCATCAAAAATTAGTAGTCCGCAAGACCCGTATTGTCCGGCATAGGTTCCCCAATTTTTAGCATCATCATCAAAAAGTTCGACTTCTTTGAATGCTGAAGGCTTTTCTAATTTTACAAATTTACTTTCATCTAAAGGTTTGCTATTATTCTTAACAACATTAAGATATTTAACATCCTTACTAGCTTGATCTAATTCTTCTCCAAATTTTGCTTCAACGTTAATGACTTGATTCACCTTAAACATAACGATGCTATGAAATATTACGGCAAATACAACTAAGAACGTGATGCCCGCAAAGACTCTAAACTTAGTTTTTTTAAATAAACTTTTTTTCATTACTGTAGTTATTAGTTTTATCTTAAATTATCATCTCTGTATGAGAAGTATACTGGTGTTATGTATTTTTCTGTATGATCTACCTGTTCTTTCACTAAGGAAGGAGAAATAGGTACTCTGTATTTTACAATATCGGTGATACGTTCATAGGATGTAAAGGTGATATCCCAATGTGGATTTTTGTTGTTTGGAAAGCTTCTTATAAATACTTGCTCTAACCCTTCGCCATGGGAGTTTAAGGCATATAGTTTTCCATCGGCTCCTTCTTCTGCCAAATATGCAAAACTTGGATGGTACCCTTGATCTATTAAAAAACGTCTTCTCTCGGCAAAACCAGAAGCCGATAAAATACCTACTCCAAAACCATGTAAGGTATAATCTTCTTTTTGTACCAACAGGTTTAACGGTAGGTTTCCTAGTATAATTTTCTTATTGTTTGGATACTTAAAATGTAATTCGATGTATTTAAAATCGTCCTTTGTTTTGATATCACTTTCGGAGTTAAAATCATAACGCGTATAAGGTTCTACTTCGAAAACCTCAACACTTAAAGGCTCTTTATAGATACTAAAATCGAATGTCATTTTGTCGTTAACAGAATAGATTCCCGGCTCTATGAACTTAGACATTTTCACCTTTCTATCTAAGATATCGTATAGTGAGTCTGGTCGCACAAATTCTCCTGCCTTATCGCAAGTAACAAACCCCTTTGATAGTTTTCTACGCGATCCCTGAGATGAATAACTTACTTCTTCGTTTACTACTATTGGCGCACTACCTCCCAGAGGTTTTAACACTTTTCTTAATCTGGTTAGGTCAATCTCAACCTCTTCTTCTTTCCATACTAAAGCCTCTTTAACTACATCCTCTGGTAAGTTATTTACCTCAGCAGTAATCTTGTAGTATTCGTCTTTTGGAAAATTAAACCAGGCATGATAAATCTCGCCTGTTTTATCACTTGCATTCATTTCCCAAAGTCCAGAAGACAGGCAATTATTAACGACGCTAAAGCGTATAGGCTTAAATTTGGGGTTGGGTAAAAATTTGTAATCATCAGATAACTTCCATGGAATCTCGGGAAGTAAACTCGTTTCGAAATGCGTAATCTTATCATTTTCTATTCCGTATGGAAAACTCAATCCATTTCGAGAATATTCTGCCATCATGAGATTAAACAAATCGAACTTATCTGGTTCCTCTTTCAGCTTATAGTGTAACCGGGGTACTAAATAATTTAAAGGCAATTTTTTTACAGAAAAGTAATCCGTTCCACCATTAGAGATATCAAAATTAATATCTGCTTTTTTATCACTAGTAATCGAGATTGTAGACTTTTTTATCTTTTCGAACCAATGATGGCCCCTTAAAAAAGACTGGGTTGATGGCGTATACAAATACCCTCCTTCAACAACTTCTTCTTTCGCAGAAACGATACTTACCAATAATTTTTTTTTATGCTCTTCACATGAACATAAAACAAGAATTGCTATCAAAAAAAATACTTTTTTTCTTAACATTATTATTAATTTTTAGATGTGTTATACGTTGATTTATTTCAGATTGTATCTGTTACGAGTTTGTGTTCTTCCTGCTCATAGGAATGATTACCGTTTTTCGAGTTTACATGATTTAGCCACGCTCTAAGGTGGGATAGGAATACCTGAAAAGAAGGGGTACCATCTATACTTTTACTTCCTTGAAACTTATTCTTAAACTCTAAAGCTTTTTCGTGACATTTTATGCCACTTGCGCCTGTTAGTATATTTATAGTTGAATCATCTTCATGGGGGTTACCCGCTGTATGTCTTGTATGTGCCGCTAGCAGTGCCCCTTGCGCTAACATAATTTGATGCTCCCTGGAAGCTCTTTTTAATTCATGTATTTTTTCATTGGAAACGCCTCCGGCATAAGTAGCTGCCAAGCCTATTCCCGACCAGATATTTGCCCTTCTTTTCTCTGGAAATGTATTTATAGTTTTTTGTATATTTTCGGGTTCACCAGAATTGTAAAACCATAAAGCTCGGCCTAAACCATTATCAAAACGCTCTAAATAAAAAGGGTTCGATTTTATCTTTCTGGGGACATAATATTTAGCTATTGTTTTCTTCGTTTTAAACATAGCATAATAAAAACCAACCCCATCTAACACTAAAGAACCACTCATGGGGTCGATTTTATTCATAAGTTTTTCGTAGGACGCATTGAACACGCCACAGGTAAGCCCGGCTCCTATATAAGACATGTATTCATGCTTCTTATCCTTTTCTATGATATAGCTGACTAACAAATTTTTCTTTTTCAAAGAAACCAGGTCTAAAGCATACAAGCCCATGCCGATTCCTTCATGGAAGAAACCCGAAAGCTCTTTGGAAATACTTTGACTTATTGCCCTTAGATCATCATTTAAACCATTCTCGACAGTAGTATTATACCCATTTACAACTGTTTTGGCTACCATTTCGAGTCTTGATTGCGCCTCGTAACCCTCTTCAAATTTTCTAACAGAAAAATTTGCTTCTTTTAAGGGCATGGCAAAAAATTGTTTTCTTATTAGTTTTAAATTGTAAATCATATCTCTGTTATATTCAAGTTTAAAAAACAATTGGATTTCACTTAAATGATAATTCGATTATGGAGCGAAACAAATTTTACCATAATTACTGAATTACAACAATTGTTGTAGACTGATTTTAAGAAAACTAGACCCAAATTCATGATTCATCGGATGAATCATTCCATAAATTGCATGTGATAAATCTTTACTTTTTATTTAATTCTCTCTATTTCTATTTAATAAATAAATTCCTACAAATTATTTTTATTTATAAGAAAAAACATCATATTTGTTATCAAAATAAACCTTATTTGAACCCTATTTTTCATGAATTTCCTTGAATCGATCAAAATATTAGAAATGATTACCCTAAATACAGTAGAAGATTTAATTATTCTCACATTTATTATTATACAAGTGTGTGTATTTTTTATGCTAACTATTTTTTTATCACATAATGAAAACATTAGAACATCGGGTCTCTTTAAAAAGCTAATATTGGTTTTTATTGTTTATAACATCTTACATTTTCTGTTTCCTTCTGCCTCAATACCAGTAAAAGCATTCATCCAAAAAACCCTGTTACTTTTTAGTTGTATTATCACTGCTATTTATTGTTTATGTTTTATTTATGAGCAATATCGAATTATACCTTCAAATTTTTTTAAAGTAAAAACCATATTGAGTTTTGTTTTAACTTTAATTGTTATTTTGTTCATCATTCCATTTTCGTTTTCATTTTCTTTTAAATATTCGGAAATTTTATTCTTTTCAACATCTACTATAATCTTAATAGCATGTCTATTTAATGGTATCGTTCTTTTTAAAGAAGACTATAAGTATTCTGAAACTAGACATCATAAAATCATCATTCTACTTGGGGGTCTTGCTTTATTAATCTTAGCATCTATCCCGGCTTCGTTATTAATATTTAGCAGAAACACATTTACAGAAATTTTACTATTTAATTTTGGGTTTATCACATTGCTATCGTTATTTCTAAAACAGCAATCTTATATAAATAAGAACCAATCTGATTTATTACTCGAATATTTCAATCAAAAAGCATCCTTAAAGTTAACTGCTGAAAAAATAAATTACTTCAGTAATTTATATATCTTAAATTTTAACGAAAAGAACATTGTAAAAATGCTTTTAGAGGGAGCGTCTAAAGATATTATCTCATCAAAGTTGAATATCTCTAAGGTATTATTAGAAAAGAACATCACTTCTATACATCGAAAAACAAAAACAGAGAACAATAACGATTTACGTCTACTCTTTTTTGTAAATAGAAAAAACTCAAATTCTAAAGACTTTTCATATAAAATCTTAAAGTGTTTAGAAGATTTTGAAAATAATAAGGATTTTTTAGATTCAAATTTAAACATGACCAATTTGGCTAAAAAAATGAATACCAATCCGAAGTATTTGTCTAAAACAATTAATGAATATAAGCGCTTAAATTTTAATAATTATATTAATAAATTAAGAATTGAGCATGCGTTGTCTTTATTAAAAGAAGAACCGAAATACAAAAACTATGCTATTAAACATTTAGCCAAAGAAGTTGGGTTTAACTATTCTGATGTTTTTTCTAAAGCTTTTAAAAATTTTACTGGCACATACCCATCTGAGTATATTAAAGATTTATGTCAACCAAAGTATACGCCTTAAACTCTTTAGGTGTTTTATTCTAAGACATTCACCGTTGCCATCGACCGACTTCCCTTTGGTGAAACTTAGGAACACGCTACCATACAGTTCACAAACTTATTGTTTTTAAGTATTTTAATTGAAATAATGTGAATTTTTAAGCAAACTTGATTTAATTGCTTTTTCAAGTATTAATGGTCTACTTCCAGGGCCAATAGTTAAAAGTTTAGCTCCGGTTATAGGAATTCCTTTAAATGGTCTAATATAAACTTCGCCATCGGGATTACGTTCGAAGTACGTGTAATTTTCATCCCGACCAATTTTTGTACAACCTTTTACCCGAAGAATACTTTTGGACAACGCATTGCAAATGTCATTAATGCAATTCGTGTTGGGAAGGTTAGGTAAATCTACAGAACAAGATGCCCAATGTGACTTTAGATGGTCGAACATTTGGGTTGTATTATTAGATGGTAATACTTCTGGAAGTAAGCTAACATCCAAATCATTCATCGCTACGATTTTCGCCATTGGATTGAACGTTTTTAGTTCATTAATAACGGTAGTTTGTCTATCTAATGTTACTTTTTCAAGGTGTGTTAATACTAAAAGGGACGACACTTGTATTTGATTAGATTCAAGATCATTATGTTCGTCTCGTTTTTGCCAGTTTTTAACATCAACTACAGATATTTGAATGGGTGGCAAAAACCGCTCATGAATTCCAACACCAAGAAATTCCATTAAGGAACAAGCATCAGAAGTACCATTAGCCTCAATTAGTGTGATTCCATTGGCCCGTTCAGGAATTCTATTTACTATATTTCTAAGTTCTACAATACCACTACAGCATATACAACTACCGCTAAGTGCTTTTATGGATTTTAACTCTATTTGTTCTGTAAAATGCTGGGCATCCATATAAGCATTTTCGTAGTCATTCAGAATCACAAAAGGATTCCAGCCTTTATCTATAAAATTGTTTATCAAGTACCTTAATAATGTTGTTTTCCCTGCCCCTAAAAAGCCAACAACCGTAATAATTGCTTCCATATTTTCTCACCTTTTATAGGGTGTTTTGGCTTTTATTTTTTCTTAGGCCTAAATGGTTTAATAACAGCCTGATTACATACCAAATATGGCCCATCCATAAGGTCTATACAATAGGGTACAGCCGGAAAAACGGCATCTAAACATTCTCTTATTGACTTTGGTTTTCCTGGAAGATTAATAATTAAACTGCTTCCTCTGAGACCTGCAGTTTGTCTTGACAATATCGCTGTAGGTACAAACTTCAAAGATTCGGTTCTCATAAGCTCTCCAAACCCTGGCATCATTCGGTCACATACCGCTTCGGTGGCCTCGGGTGTAACATCTCTTTTAGCGGGACCAGTACCTCCAGTTGTAACTATTAAACAACAATTTTGGTTATCTACCATATCAATGATTGTATTCTCAATACGCTTTTGTTCATCTGGAACTATTTTGTATACCGCTTTCCAATCTGAAGTCAAATATTCATCGAGTGTATCTATAATTGCTTTTCCACTTAGGTCTTCATAAATCCCTGCACTTGCTCTATCACTAACCGTTATGATTCCTATTTTTATTATTGACATATTACTTGTTACTTCTTTTTAAAATTCGCTTATCGTTATTTCAAGCTTAAACTAACTTTTGTTTGCCGCTTTGTTGAACCATACTAAACTAACTGTTTTTTGTTGCTTACAACAGAATTGCATTGAAAATATCTTTAGTTCTTAAACCGTCCTTTACATCCGGTAAGGATATAGTTAAAATGTGATACGTCCTCAGCGTTTAGCTTTAAGGTCCCGGTAATGGTCACCAAATTATTGGTTTTAAAGGCTGGCTTAGAGCTAAATACTAGCTCTATAGCCGTTTCAGGACCTCCCGCACCACAAAAAAAACAGGAGGACATAGGTCCTTTTGTTTGTAATAAAATACAAGGTTTTCTATTTGAATCATTTTAAAACGTATTGAACTCTATACATGTTGATTACTAAGGCTTTACGCTTAATCTTTTTTGTATTACTTACAAGGTATTTGTTTTATAAATTCTCTGTGTTAAAAATATTTAATCAGTTTCGATGAACTTCGTCGTTTATAATTAGAGAATCTTTTTGTTGGAAAATACAGCAAAACAGACAACACAATTGAAATTAGCCAAAGTTGATAAACATTTTCTACTTTAATAACTTCACCATTGTTTATTGTAAAAATTAGAATAGCATGAATTATTAGAATAACATAAAGATGAACAATATAAAAGAACATAGGAGCAGAACCATATACTTTTAAAACTTTTGAAAATCGATTATCCATGCTTTCAAAAGAGGAAAGCAGCAAAAAACCAACTCCTAAAGTAAGTAACAAATAATCCAAGGATGGAGGATATTTTGTATAATTTAAAAAGGACATGATTGATTTTAATGCGGTGCTTTGTGTCTCCCAAGGCATAGTTTCTCCATAGATATTCCACCCCCTAAGTATCGAAAGAATAGTAAGAGCGCAAAGGCCAAGAACGATTAGTATGCTTTGCCTTCTTGCGGGTAATATACGACGATGATACAACGGCCCCATAACGTATCCCAATAAAATGACACCTATCCAAGGTAATATAGGATAAGAAATTCTAATGTCTATAAAACCATTAGTAGTTAAATAACCTCTATCGTGAAGAATGGTCCAAAGGTTATAGCCCAGTTCTATCTTTTCAAATGTAATTGGTGTTAATAGGTTATGTCCGAAAACAATTGCAAATCCTAATATTCCAATCCATACTCTTGGTATTCTACTTAAGAAAGCCAAACAAATCATACTTAACCCAATTGCCCATATAACTTGCAAATACAACGTATTATAAGATGCAGACCAGGAAAAATTAACAAGAGTTAGCTCTAAAAAAATTAAAAAAAGACCTCTTTTTAGTAAAAATGATGTTGCCGACCTCGGTGGCTTATCCTTGGGATTAGAATATAACCAAGCTGATAAACCTGTTAAAAAAACAAAAACAGGTGCACAAAAATGAGCTAACAATCTGGTAAAAAATAAACTGCTACTAGTATCTTGTATACTCATTGGATCTGCAACAGAATGGTGAGAAAAAAAATGTTCTCGTACATGATCTACCAACATGATTAACATTACCAAACCTCTTAATATATCTATGGATGCTATCCTAGTTGCTTTTTTTATATTTTTCATCTTATTATTATTTCTAAATAGATACAGCGTAATCTATACTTTTACTGATTTCATTTAATTGAAGTGTTTCCTTAATACCACAACCAAATTATTCTGCACGAAAACTAAAAATTATAGGTAGCGTTTAGCAAGATATTTCTTGGAGCTCCTGGGGCTAACCTGTAAGCATTTAAAGCACCTAACCAATACGTTTTATCAAATAAATTATTCACTTTTAAAGTGAGTTGCATATTTGCGTTTGCGGGTTTATAATACAGTGCAGCATCAAAAACAGTATATTCTGGTAACAATAAACGGTCTGAATACCATGAATATTTATCTCCACTATATTGTGCCCCTAAACCAACACCTAGACCTTTAAGTATCTTGTTTCCAAAATCATACCTACCCCAGAAGTTAGCACTGTGTTTTGGTGCACCACCAATGCGCTCACCTACTAAAGTTTCATCATCATCTTCTGTAATTTCCGCATCGGTAAACGCATAAGATACAACCAACTGAAGATTACGTATTACATAACCTGAAAAGTCAGTTTCAAAACCTCTACTACGTTGTTCGCCTCTTGCTACAAGATTTTCTAAATCGTATGGATCTCCGAATAAAAGATTCTTTTGGGTAATGTCGAAAATGGCAAAATTTGCAAAGATTCTTCCCTTTAAAAATTCTCCTTTAGCTCCTATTTCTTTTAAACTACTTTCCAATGGATCAAAACGGGCTGGAGACCCCGACCAAAAGAATCCCTCGGCAGTTGGCGATAACGATACTGTATTCGTATGTGGCTGAAATCCTTCTAAATACGTAGCATAAGCACTAATATGGTCTGTCACTTCATAAGTTAAACCAAGTCTTGGTATAAAGGCGTTCGTTTTAAATTCTTGTTCATCACCTTTATAATCAAAGATATCGGAAAACCATTCATATCTCAAATTGACCAATGCAGAAAACTTCCCGAATTTAAATTGATTTTGAATATAAACACCACTTGAAGTGGTTAAGTTAGCAGGAATTTCAAACTCAGAAATCGTGTAATCTTTAGTTTCCCTAATGCCATTAGAAGGGTTTTCCAAATTGAAATGCGGCACGTTTGGCTTTGGCATTACAATACCGTTTATTTCGATAGTTTGGAATTCAGCTGCATTTGCCGGATCAAACCTGGAAGCAGAACCGTCTAATTTTAGATAACGACGCGCTCCATTTTGTCCACCCCCAATAGTGCGTTCCCATCGACTACCGTCGAAACCAACCAACAGCTTATTAGTTATTTTTTCACCTTCAAAATCAACATTGAAGAATGCACTAATGTTATCGGTATCCCAAAATTGCTCGCGCTCCACGTAGCGCATGGCCGCTAATGTTGGAATTGGGTTTCCATCAATATCAACAGCTGCCGTATTTACCGTTCTATGCTCTGCTAAATCTTCTTCCCAAGTTTGTTTCATATATTGGGCGGTGAAACCAAAATTATCAGTAAATTTCTTAGTAAAATTTGTCATCACCATTAATTCTTTTGACTCAAAAAAGTCATTGGAAGCCCCAACATTTAAAGAAATTGGTGTACTATTTAAGTCAAATTCACCATTAATTCTACCAAAAACAGGCTGCCCTCTATCTAAATTTCCAACGCCATTACTATAAATCATTTCAACATTAAGAGCAGTAGTTTCATTCGGAATATAACTTACCGAAGGTGTAATTAAAAACGCGTTGTTTTTCACCAAATCCCTAAACGAGTTCGCTTCTTGAAACGCAGCGTTAAAACGGTATAACAAGGTTTTAGATTCGTTTAATGGTCCCGTGAAATCAGCTGTAGCCCTCATCGTACCGAAACTTCCTGTAGATGCAGAAATTTCACTTCGTTTTTCAAGTAATGGTTTTTTAGTTACCATGTTTACAGTACCTCCAGGATCTGCACTGGAAAACGTAACAGAGGAAGGTCCTTTAATGACTTCTACACGTTCCAAATGCGCCGTTATAGGTTGTAAAAAATAATATTGACGTGTACGCATACCATTAACTACCTGTCCATCGTCTGCTTGGGTAATACCACGAATATTATAGTGATTATACAATCCTGTAACCGTTACACTACTCACCGTTTTTACGGCATCGGTTAATTGAAATGCCTGACGATCAAGCAACAACTCTTTGGTTACAGTGGCTACTGCTTGCGGTAGCTCTTTATTTTTAATGGCTACTTTAGTTGCAGAAAACGAGTAATCGCTGTTGTAATCTTTTCGCTTTCTTCCAATAATTTCCACAGATTGCAAAGACTCAAGTGACTCCATAAGCCTAATATCACCTAAGTTAATATCCTGATTTGTATGGACAGCGATTGATGATTTATAAGTTTCAAAACCAATGAAAGTTACTTGTAAATTGTACGTACCACTGTCATCCAATTGAAGACTAAAGTTTCCGTCAATATTAGTGGATGCGCCCTTTTGTTGTGAAGATTCACTTGTGATAATTACATTAGCTCCGGGTATTGGTGCATTGTTTTCATCTAAAATCTTTCCACTGACCTTAGATTGTGAAAAACCTAATTGTATTGCCAAAATAATAATTGCAAATACGATGTTTTTAAAGTTCATTTTTAGTTCTTTATTTAAGCTTGATTAAATTGTTTTTATATATAAATTTTGAAGTTCTTGGGCAGATATTTGTTTTTCCTTACGGAAGAATTATCTATTGAAACCTCACCCGAAGTTGGTTCTACCAATCCTAAGAAAATATTAATTGTGGTGTTTTTTACCTGTTTCGTTTTGTCCTAATAGATAAAAGATTTCTCCAGAAGCTACTGTAAAACTCAGGTCTTTTAACGCTAATGTATCTTCATAGCGCATACCAAGGTTTTTTACTTGTAGCATGACGATATTTTAAATGAAAATGTTAGACTTTAGACATCTAAATCACTCCTAACCAGACAAGTAATGTGAGTTAAAATGTGATTGTATAGTATTAAACATTACAAAAGCGACAACAGTTTCGCGTGGTGTACTTTGCCTAAAGGTTATGCCAAAGTATGTTTAATTTTTAAGCCAAAAAGAAAGGTGGCGATCTTGATTTTTTTCTATACAGAACAACCGCTACAAACCGTTTTTCTATATCTAAAATATAATCTAAAATGTGCGTAGGACTAACTAACGAATACGATAAAGGCCGAAACTGAGAATAGTCCAAGTTAAAATAAATATCACAAAAGCAGCAATATTCGTTGATATCAGAATTTTGGTCAAACTTTAGTTCGTTAGATGACATCGTATCGACATCATCATGTTCAAATGAATGTACAAATAGAATGAGGTGATTCATAAAAATGATCACCATCAAAAGAAAACTAATAACTCCTTTATTTTTTCCCATTATTCTTTACTTCATTAATACAGCATCCTTTACTTGTGCATTGACCATACTTACTGTAATAAATATAAACACATATTAAACCTAATGACGGTATGTAAATCATACATTCCGGTAAATCACAAAACGCCACACTCTTAATAATTTATAACATAAGTTTGTACAGCAAACAACAAGGATGTCGTAAAATAATGTAATAGACATAAACAGCTAGAACTTATACCAATTCAATCTGCTTTTTTAAGGCTATATTCATCCGGTGATATTTAATGCAATTCCGTTGCAATATTACTTCAGATTTTTTTAAAATGCAACTGAGTTGCTATTATATTTTTATTGTGAGAATTACAAGACATTCCAAGTAAGCTAAAACGCTGATTGTTATTTTTGACACTGAAAAAGGTAATTTTCAGTTGCGGATTTCATGCAAATATTAGAATCCAAAATGAATGACGTATTCATTGAATTTCCGTTAAAAGGAGCATAGCAACTCCTAAGGCCTTCCGGATATCATCGATTTACTTTCGATTTTGTTAAAAAAATACATAAAAACAAAAAAAACACTGAAAATCATACGATTAACAGTGTTTTGGTTTTACCTATTACTAGGATTGTCGGGATGACAGGATTTGAACCTGCGACCACACGGCCCCCAGCCGTGTACGCTAACCGGACTGCGCCACATCCCGAAAGATAGTATCCAAGGAATACCCCTTAGACGTATATTTCTTTCCGCCACTATTACGTGTCTTCAAACGTTTTTCTAAACTTATTTGTCTAACCAACATAATAACGGCCTAAACCTTTACTATACAAAATATAAACTACATATTTCAATAGTTTCTTTTTCTATTCAACGACCATTACGCCATGGCGTAATACGCTAACCGGACTGCGCCACATCCCGAAAGATAGTATCTAAGGAATACCCTTAAGACGTATATTTCTTTCCGCCACTATTACGTGTCTTCAAACGTTTTTCTAAACTTATTTGTCTAACCAACATAATAATGGCCTAAACCTTTACTATACAAAATATAAACTACATATTTCAATAGTTTCTTTTTCTATTCAACGACCATTACGCCATAGCGTAATACGCTAACCGGACTGCGCCACATCCCGAAAACTATCATCATCAAGGTATCTTTTAATACCTCGTTTTTTTATTTTTCGCTCCATTTGTAAGGCTTCCTTTCGAGACTCACAACTATAGCTTGATATTAAAACCCAAGGAATACCCTTAGATGTATATTTTCTTCCTTCGCTGTTATGGGTTCTTAAACGCTTTTCCAAATTGTTTGTCTAACCTACATAATAGCGATCTAAACGCTCACTAAATATAATATAAACTACATATTTCAATAGTTTCTTTTTCTATTCAACGACCATTACGCCATGGCGTAATACGTTAACCGGACTGCGCCACATCCCGTTTAAATTTTGGTTCGCAAAGAAAGCATTTTTTAGTAAGAATACAAAACAAAAAAGTCAAAGCATAGACCTTGACTTTTTGTGTTATTTAATTTTTAATTATAGGCAGATTCAACCGTGGCTTCTTTCGCAGCTAAATAGCGCTCTGCATCTAATGCCGCCATACAACCCGTTCCGGCTGCTGTTACTGCTTGCCTGTATACGTGATCGGCTGCATCACCAGATACAAAAACACCTTCTACGTTGGTTTTAGAAGTTCCGGGTTTATTAATAATATATCCGGTTTCGTCCAATTCTAAGAAGTCTTTAAAAATATCGGTGTTAGGTTTGTGTCCAATGGCTACGAAAAAACCGGTAACAGGAATGTCATGTTTTTCATTCGTTTTATTATTAAAAACCTTGACTCCGGTTACTACCTGTTCGTCACCCAAAACCTCTTCTGTTTCTGTATTAAACAGAATTTCAATGTTTTCGGTATTCTTAACACGGGCAGCCATAATTTTAGATGCTCTAAACTCATCACGTCTCACCAACATGGTAACTTTCGAACATAACTTTGATAAATAATGGGCTTCTTCACAAGCTGAATCTCCTGCACCTACAATAACAACCTCCTGATTTCTATAAAAGAATCCGTCGCATACGGCACAGGCAGACACTCCACCTCCAAGTTTTAAATATTTTTGTTCAGATTCTAAGCCTAAATATTTCGCCGATGCTCCCGTAGAAATTATCACGGTATCACAATGAATTTCCTTGGTATCATTTACCCATACCTTATGAACATCTCCAGAGAAATCTACTTTGGTTATCCAACCATCTCTCACATCGGCATCAAAACGTTCTGCTTGTTTCTGTAATTGAATCATCATTTCCGGCCCTGTTACCCCTTCCGGATAACCTGGAAAGTTCTCAACCTCATTTGTTGTGGTTAATTGACCTCCCGGCTGGGTTCCCTGATATAGGACTGGTGCCATATTAGCTCTGGCAGCGTATATTGCCGCAGTATAGCCTGCTGGCCCCGAACCTATAATTAGGCACTTAACTTTTTCTATTGTGTCGGACATAACGTTTGTTAAAATTTAATTGAAACAAAAGTAGAATTTTTGGTTCAAAACTTACATAGAAGTTATTAACAGTTTTTATAATTCCATACTTAAAATCTATGGCTTTTATAATCTGATATAAAGTTAAGTAAATCTTCAAAAAAAGACGTTGTTTTTTGTAAGAGATCCTGAACTCTTCTCAACGTTTTATTTTTAACCAAAAATGAGTTGAAATTTGACCTGATAAGACGCTTTAAATCCGACCCGATATTATTTTAAAAGTTTAAGAGTTACAATATAGACATTCATGCTATTTTAACACGCTATTTCGACCAGATTCCGTCTTCCACCAGTTTAGCTGTATTTATATGTTTTAATGTTCCCGGATACCCACTAGATAACATATACATTTCATAGAAAATCACTCCTATAAATCTAAAATTCAAAATTTTAAATGATACACTAAAAATTCTGTTTGGTGAAACCAATTCATAAGACTCCCCTGGACAACAGACCATATATTAGTGTATTTGAAGCTAATGTATAAAGTTACTTTAAAGAAAGTATAAGGTTTTAACTAAATAATAAAAGCAAATACCATAGTGAGTTTATACAACTAAATGCAATGACGACATACAACTTGTTGATTTACTTCATATCAAAGTTTGAGTTCGTTTGAAAAGATGCATTACAAGTTCATGTGTTTTTTTGCCTTATTATTTGCTCCCTATAAATGGAACCTCTATTCAGGAAAGTTCATCCCTTCTAAAATATTTTCAAACCTTTGATGGTTTCTAACGGGATCAAAACCATGTTCTACTTGCATAAAAGTAAGAAACCAGGATTTTTCTTCATAGGCTCTTTCTAATAAGTTTAGAGCTTCTTCATATTCTCCTAGACCTATATGAATATAAGCGCGTTGTACTGGTGGTAGGTAATGGTTTTTATCTGCGAACTTATAGTAGTCTGCTATTTCTTTGGCAAGATCCATCCTTCCCGACAGTGCCAAGGATCTCCCTAAACCGGCGGTAACTTCTACACTTCCTCTAGAAAGCTCGAAGGCCTTAAAATAATTTCTCTGAGCTGCTTCATAGTCATTCAATTTATCGTAAGCCAGTGCTAACCAATCATAACACCAAGGAATTCTTTCATGTATTTCGACCGCCCTTTCCATGAGTTCCTTCATATCTTCAAAACGGCCATCAAAATACAATAAGGATGCCCTGGCAATGAAAAATTCACCGTTTACATCTAAAAGTCTTATAATTTCAGATTGAGCAAATGCCTCTTCTGTGCGTCTGGTCGCTATTAAAAATAGGGAATACCAATGTCGTGTATCTAAATCTTCGGGGTTTGAAATAATTGATTTTAAAAATAAATTCTCAGATTCGACCCAATCTCTATTAATAAAACTAAGTTTTGCTGCTAGTTTTTGAACCCGGGCATCTGTATGATCTATAACATAAGCTTTGTTGTAAGCTTCTTGAGCTACTGATATAGTTTTATCTCTAGACTCCAACCCGAGGGTGTAAAGCAAGATATTGATTTCTGCAACGCCTAAATAGGCATTTATATTTGTGGAGTCTACTCCTATTTGCTTTTTAAATGTTTTCAGGTTTTTTGAATAATCTTGTTTCGCCCTGGAACCCAATGAAACTAAAATATTCTTATTTATTTTTCTAATTAGAGGTTCCTTTTTATCTGTAGATTGGCATGAAAAAAACAAGACCATAAACAAGGTGGCACATATTAATATCGACAGGATATAATGTTTTATAATCCAATCGCAGCAACTCTTAAATAAGTTATTTTTCCTAATCATCTCGCTATCTTATTAGTTCTATCGGGGGCTATTAACACTAAAACATAGTACTACAAAATTCAGGTTTCACATTAGACTTAATCACTTTTGCTTCTAAAGTTCCCAGGTTTCTCAGCTTATATTTTTTGGCATCAGAGGGTATAATAAAAGTTTCGGCATAATGAATAATCATACTTCGATTTCCCGTAATGACTTCAATCTTTGAGCCTTCTACCAAATTCAAAATATGACATTGATTATTAGTGTTAACTTCTATGGATTCATAAAATTCGTAACGAAACACCTCATAAAAATGATCAGGGTGTGTGCTTAACCTTTTTATTTTACCATGATGACTTGATTCTAGAATAGTTTCAGTGGAAATATATGCCTCTTTCACTCTAGGTCCCTGAACTTCAAAATCTAAATTCTCCATACCTCGTTCAATATGTATTGGCCTGGGTTGGCCATCTAAATCCAATCGCATCCAGTCGTACATTTTAAAGGTATATATGTATGGTGTACTACTAATTTCTAAAACAACATTATTTCGTCCAGAGCAATGAATGGTTTCGTGTGGGATTAAAAACAAATCATGCTTTTTTGCTGTGTGCTTTTGAATATATTTATCTACATCCAGAACGGTTTCATTGGAATGACTTTCTACCAAGGCCTGGTAAAAGTCTTGTTTTTCCACACCTTTTTTAAACCCTAGGTATACCTCTGCTTCTGGTTTGGCATCCAGAATATAATAGGTTTCGTCTTGTGTGAATCGCTCTCCAAAATGTGTCTTCATATAATCTGGCCCCGGATGACATTGCAAGGATAGATTTTCTCCGTCGAACGTGTCCAAATAATCAAAACGAATTGGAAAATCATATCCAAAAGTTTCTGCCGCATCTCCTAAAACCGCCTTATTGTTGTTATACATTATAAAATCGAAGGATACCTCTAAACGCAATCCTTCATTAGAAAAAACAATACCATTTTCGGGGGATATAAATTCAAAAGACCAGGCATAATTTATAACATCCTGAGGCAGATCCTGGATTTTATTTTTTATCCAATGGCCTCCCCAAACTCCCGTTTCAAACCAGGGTCTAACTCTAAATCCGGATTTAGACATATCTTCTAAGCCATGGCGTAAAGTGTCTCCTGTTGTCCAGGAAATATCATCCAAATACTGGGTATCCACCATGTAATCAATTCTGTTGAGTATTGCCGACTTATGCTTATTTAGCACAATCCAATCAATAAAAAACATGCGTTTGTATTGTTCTTTAGGAGGGTAAATCTCTTCGACTCCTAAATTGAATATAGAACCGGATCGAGACCTGTACTGTATCTCATTTTTAGGGATATCTAAATACATTATACGCTCATAAGATTTCTGCATAGCAGCACCTGGCCCGTATAAAATGCGTAGTACGTTTTCATTTGTTTGAAGGCGGCCAAGTTTTTCCTGATCATAAAAATCGATTAGGTTGCCCGCAAATCGCTTTCCAAAAACGGGATCATCTTCCCCCAAAAAAGGAGCTATCATATGATCTATATCCATTTGATCCTTCAGGGCGGCTTGAGTTGCGAAAGCGATACTGTCGACTCCCAATAATTTTAACTCTTTGGTTAATTGACCTATAAAATCATCCCAATACACCCCCAGATACCCATCTATAGCAATAGATTTATAAGCCGAAATTTCTTTAGCCAGGCTCTTATAACCACGCTCAATGGAACCTTTGTTAATTTCATAAGACGGGTAAATTCGATAGCCTTCTTTTATTGCTTCCTTTTCCTCACTTATAGGCATGACATACTGGCTAGAACACCTCTTATTTTTGTTGGATTTACCACGTTCACTAATGAGATATTTTACAGCTCCTAAAATAGCAGACTCTTCGGTATTTTGAGAGATTGAAATCTTAGGAGATTCTCCACTATTAAAAGATGCCCTGAAAGCCGTTTTAAAAAGTTTGTAGCTTTTAGATATATTACCTCCCAATATGATGTACTCGGCTTCAAAATTAGCGAGAAGTGGCGATAGAAAGCTTCCCAAATTAGCTCCGAACGTATTGAATATCTCCTTCGATTTTCCAGAAATTTCAGCTTTCGAGGCGATATATTTAACATTTTCGGCTTCGGCCAAAAGTTCACTTTTGTAAGCTTTTAAAAACCACTCTGAACCCAACCAATCTTCTGCCCTTTTGTCTTTAAACGGCAAACAAAATATGTCTCCGTTGGGAGGTACATTACTCGCACTGGATACGATTTCTCCTTTTAGCATAAAACTCGATCCTATACCCGTTCCCAAAGTAATACCTACAACATTATTTTCTGTTAAATCACTCTTCCATGTTTCCCCTAACAAAAACGCATTGGCATCATTAATAAATACAATATCTGCTGGTGTTGTGATAACATCGCTTAAGTGACTGTACAAATATGATTTTATGTCTACCCCAAAGAGGTTTTCATATTTGTTACAATTAAACATTTTCGAAATACCATTTTTGTAGTCCAAAGGTCCCGGAATTGAAACACCTATTCTACAAACCTGATAATCAAAGGTTTTAATGGAAGTTTTAATATGTTCAACAATTGTAGTCAATATTGGTAAAGCTTGTTCTCTGCTATCTACGTAAATATGCAGTTTTGAGTTTTCTACAATACACTTTTTTTCAATATCTACCATTGCCATAGTTAAATGACTTCCCCCTATGTCAATTCCTAATGCAAACTTGTTGCTCATTTATAAGCTATTCTTATAGATTAATATTTAATTACTTGCCTGTCCCGCAATTCATATGGATTAGTTAATTTTTCTCTATAAATTGTTAATTCATTCGCTTAGAGCTACTTTTAAATATCGGTGATAAAGGTCACCTGCCAACATTATCATCCAGAATACCGTTTAAGATTTAAACATTCTACAACAATCCCCATAACCGGAGGAAAATGCATGAGCAGGTAACCCAATCCTATCATAATTTATAGCATCCGGAGTTTCCGAATGTATATTATCCAATAATAGCGGTGCACCGAAAACAAAAGACCAAATCGAATCGGCACACCAAGCTATTATTTTCAATTTACTCTCTTCTTCTGTGCTATTAATTAATTATTAGAGCAAATTAAATATCATTATTTCAAGTTAAACCAAACTAATAGCCATCATTTTGAGTTAATTTGGTATTTGTATCTCTTTCTCTTTGAGGGATAGGAAAGAACATGTTTTGAGGTCTAACGGCAGATCCTGGTTTGGCTTCATTTATCTTTTCGACAAACTTGTTAAATCTTTTTAAATCGAACCAGCGATGACCCTCCCAAACAAATTCTTTAAAACGTTCTAATAAGATGGCTTCTTTAAACGCCTCATATGTTAAGGTTGCCTCCAAATCGGGCAATACATTTTCTATAATTCCAGCATTATTCCTTGCTCTTGCTCGTACCTGGTTTATGGCGTTCAATGCCATTGCTGTTGGTCCGGTATTAATCTCGTTTAAAGCTTCGGCATGCATTAATAAAATATCTGAATACCGTATTAATTGTAAATCGTTAATGGTATTTGGTGTTCCATTGGGTTCTGCCTCTCTGTCCCAGTACTTATGAATATGGGGGCCACTTAGTACCACATTTTCCCCATTAATAACATCTTCAGACACAAACGTGACACTTTTTCTTCTGTCCAGATCGTCAAACAGGTTGTAAAGTCTTTCGGTTGGTATTTCGAGATCGGCTCCACCAGCTCCGGGAATGGCTCTGTATTCTTGAGCCATGGTTCTAAAATTTAAGTGAGAGCCTTCCCATATTTCTTCGAAAGACGTTCCTTTATCAAAATTAATTGCAAACACAGATTCCTTACCGTTATTATTAGCTATTAAAAAAGCTTCTTTGTAATCTGCCCAAAGGCCAAAAGGTCCGGACATGACTTCTTCTGTCTTATTAACTGCCGTTTGCCAATCTCCATTGGTCAAAGCTACTTTGGCTAAATACGCCTTCGCAGACCATAATGTGGGTCGTCCTTTGTCGGCTCCCGTAAACTCACCTGGTAAGTTGTCTTCGGCGAATGTAAAATCTGTAATAATTTGTGTATAGACCTTTGGGGAGGGTGTTCTCGCCAAATAAGACTCTGAGGTAAAACTGGTGGTAGCATGTAACTCTAAAGGCACATCATCAAACATTCTAACCAATTCGAAATAAAACAGACCTCTTAAAAAATGGGCTTCCCCCAGTAATCTGTTCTTTAATTCGTTATCCATTTGAATATTAGGAATATTGTCTATAGCCAGATTTGCTGCATTAATGGCTACATAAAAATCGCTCCATACATTCTCGATTACCGTATTGGTCGCCCCTAGCGAATAATTTGCAAGCTGCTTGTAGTTATCATCAAAAGCAAGCGGCCCTGGAATACCTTCATCTGATGCCAGGGCCACAATGGTCCAGTAATTATTAAAATATACGCCTTCAAAACTTCTGTTTACAGAACCTCCTCCTAACGTTTCATAAATTCCATTTACCGCTAACCTCGCATCTTTAGCGGTTTTGTAAAAAGAGTCTTCTGTGATGAAGTTAGGGTCTTCATCTAAAAAATCACTACAATGCCATAGTGTTAATGCTAGTACCATCAACAAAAACAGTTTATATATATGGTATAATCTCATTATAAATTGATTTCGCATTAAAAATTAAAGTTTAGTCCAAACAGCAAGGTTTGCGTTGATGGGTAACTCCCAAAATCTCCTCCGGCACTTAAGTTATTATCTTGTCCTCCAACACTAACTTCTGGATCGACACCACTATAACTGCTTAAGGTGTATAGGTTTTTACCGGTCATGTAAAAGCGTATTTTGTTAATTCCTGCTTTCTTTGTGTAAGTTGATGGGAACGTATATCCCAGTGTAACAGACTTTAATCTTATGTACGATCCGTCTTCAACATAATGGTCTGAAAACCTTGCCACACGCTGTCCCGTTACTGCTCTTGTAAATTCATTAGATGGATTGTTTGGTGTCCATCTATTACTAAATGCTTCTAATGTCACATTCGACCGTCCATCTAATGCTTCTGTAAAATATCTATTAAAATTCACAATCTCATTTCCGTAAACACCTTGCATAAAAACATTTAAATCGAACCCTTTATAGTTAAAGGTATTGTTTATACCAAAACTATACTCTGGAACTGGATTTCCTATAAATTTTCGGTCTTTATCATCGATGACATTATCCCCATTTAAGTCTTTAAATTTGCGCTCTCCCGGCACTAATGCTTCTGTTGGAAAATGTGGTATACTCCCCATATCGTCATCTAATTGTGCGATACCATCGGATACAAACCCATAAAAGGCACCTATTTCTCCGCCTTCAACTAACCGTTGCCAATTATCGATACCACCAATACCAAATCCGGTTGAAATTTGATCCAAGCCAGCCAGGTTTGTAATGTCGTTTTTATTGTGTGACACCACGATATTTGTAGACCAGTTAAAGTTTCCTCCCGAGAAATTTCTAGTATTAATGGTTACTTCAATTCCTTTGTTTTCAACATTTCCAGCGTTCACAGTTGCGACTCCGTAACCTGTTTGCAACGGTGTTGGTAAATTCAATAATAAATCGGCTGTCTTTTTATTATATAAATCCAGAGATATTCCTAGCTTACTATTGAAGAAGCTCATATCAATACCCACATTATATTGTTTTGATACCTCCCATTTAAGATCTGCATTTGCAGGTGATATGGGTACAAACCCAAGAGCTGGTTGCCCTCCAAAAAAATGAATGGATTTTCTATAACCTGAAAGCGATGCATATGCTCCCAGAGCTGAATTACCAACTTCACCATACCCTCCTCTAAGTTTTAAATGCGAAAACACATCTAAATCTGCAATAAACGCTTCATCTGATACATTCCATGCCAGTGCTGCCGATGGAAAAAATTCGTATTTGTTGTTTGCCCCGAATCCTGAAAAACCATCATACCGACCTGTTAGTGTTACAATATACTTACCCGAAAATGTGTAGCTGGCTCGGCCAAAATAAGACAGTAAGGCCGATTTTGTTAAATTGGAACCTATCGTTTGTTGTTCCCCAAGTCCTAAATTATTCGATCCGAAATTCTCCACCGGAAACCCTAAAGCGATCCCCAATAAATTCTCGGTTTCAAACTCCTGAGCCGAAAACCCTAAGAAAGCATTTAAATTATGCTTTTCTCCAAGGATATTAGAATATCCTAGTGTTGTTTCACTCACCCAATTGGAGTTTAATTGTTTAGATCTTAAGGCATTGGTGTACTTTGTAGGTGAAAAATCAAGATCAATGGTTCTAAAAGCTTTCTCATCATTAAATAATAAATCGATGCCAATTGTCGATTTAAGATTTAAGTTTGGAATCATCTCCCACTTAAAGGTTAAATTATTGATGACTCTCGTATTTTTGCCTCTACTTTCATTTAAAGCGGCTTCCGCTAACGGACTTACCGTAGCCACACCTCCAAGAAAATTTGTATTATCCTGAGCATTCAAAAACGATCCGTCGTCCGCGACATTAAAATTGGCTCTTGTATAATTACCATGTTCGTCTTTAACAGGAAGTAATGGGTTGAAGGCATAGGCTCTGACAACCGAACTACCTCTGCCAAAGCCTGTATTGCCTTCTGTATTTACCGTATTAAAATTAGTTCTACTGATGTTAGTTGTGTTTTCAATAGTTGCCTTTTCGCTAACCCTAAAATCCAGGTTCGCTCGGAAATTCATACGGTTAAAATCTGATCCCATTACAATACCCTCTTGATCTAAGTAAGATGCACTTACCGAGTATTTTATATTTTCGTTTCCTCCCCTAACAGAGAAGTCATAATTCTGAACAAGCGCGTCTCTAAACAATTCATCCTGCCAATCGGTACCTTTTCCAAAAGCTGTGGGACTGGTATAAGTTCTTGGAAACCCAGCGTTATAATTTGCTTCATTGATGTAATGTGCGAATTGAGCGCCATTTAACAGCTTAAGTTTTTTATTAACGGTTTGAATGCCAAAATAAGAGTCAAAATTCACTTTTACTTCGCCGTTATGTCCTCTTTTTGTTTTTATAATAATAACGCCATTTGCACCACGCGATCCATATATGGCCGTTGCCGAAGCGTCTTTTAACACGTCGATAGATTTAATATCGGCTGGGTTAATTGAGGACATAGCATTAACAGAAGGGCCTTCGATAACACCGGAAGATAACCGAGAGCTATTACTTTCAACAATAACGCCATCTATAACATATAGCGGCTCATTTCCCGCTAAAATAGAACTGGTTCCCCGAATCCTAATCGATGAAGCTCCCCCTGGTTGCCCGGAAGTTTGTGTTAAAACCAATCCCGAAACTCTGCCCTGTACCAGCTCGTCAGCCGAGGTCACTCTAGTGGTCTCTAAGTCCTGTGATTTAAGAGAAGCTATGGATCCTGTTAAGTCCTTTCTCGAAGAACTCCCATAACCAATAAGCACGACCTCATCTAACTTGGTCATATCTTCTTCCAATTCAACATCAACTTTAGAATGGGTTACTGTAACTTCCTTGGTTTTATATCCCTGATAACTAAACACCAGTATTGTTTCCTGGTCTGTAACATCTATCTTAAAGCTTCCGTCAAAGTCCGTAGTTACACCTTGAGATGACCATTTAATAGATACATTCGCGAATGCCAAAGGAAATTTATCGGACTTTGATGTCACCTCCCCTCTTATGGTTCTCATTTGGGAATACCCCATAAAGCCACCAAATACCATAAAAAATAAGATTGTGAGGCGTGATAAATTTGGGTTCATGGCTTATCTTTAATTAATTACAGTTTTGTTCGAGTAAAAAGTCACTACCCGAATTAGGGTCCTTTACCATAATATCTCCGGCTTCATTTTGAAACGAAAACGATACATCGGACATGTCACCAACATTAGAGACATTAAACAAACCTTTAGGCCATATGGTAATACTCCATAAGTTCGCTTCCATCTTATTCATTTTAAGGTTTTCATTACTCGTATCACACATATTTACGGTACGTCCTTCTATATTGGCAGAAAGACACAAATACACCTGATCTACACCTACTAAGGATGTATCACTTCCATCTGCATTAAAATTGATCTTTATAATATCTTCTAAGGCGAACGTTTCCGGTTGGAAGATTACCGAGGACGGGGCAGAACCACATAGATCGTCCATACTGTTTGTTCCACCAGTAATCTCCATACAATCTGTAAATTGAGCGTCGTGGTAGGTATCTCTTACACCATATCCGGTGTTGGCGAGAACATATCCAAGTTGTGTTTTAAGATTTCGGGATCCTACAGTAACTTCTAACTGTACGTGTCCGGTTATCTCTACGTCTTTAGTAGCAGTTAGTTTTGTATCGGACTTAAAGGCTATCCATTTCACTTTTCCATAATTCTCTCCCAAACCAAATACCGCAGTCATTTCATCTTTCCAATTAAGCATTTCGGTTGTATTTGTTGCCTGTTCATCATCTGGGGCTAAACTCATGGTTCCATTACCCGCACTTGATGTGTAAGTTACTGTGGCGTTGTCTGCTACACTCCAGGAAACTGGCGCTAAAAAACCCAAAATGAGGTGTTGCTCATCATCTGTTGAGGGCGCTACCTTAAGATCTAATGTTATTGTTATTCGCTCACCAACCTCGGCCGATGTTGGTTGATTAATTTCCAGGATGGTGATACACATAGTGAACAAAAAAAATGCAAAAAACAGCAGTGCCATTGCTATTTTCCGTCTTTTAATTTGTCTGAATATCTTTTTCATAAATTAAGTAGGTCTTTTTCGGTATGTATTAATTTGCTTGCTTTGTCGTTTAGGTCTTTTTAAACCAATAGACATAGGTGTTATTCGAGCACCCAAGGGACATTTCGAGCTTCAGGTCATTGCCGTTTGAAACTAATGGAAGCCCAAGTTTTACTGAAACATCTTGAGATCCGGAGAATATAAGTTTGGTTGGGTATTTTAAATCGTCGAAGGTAAATGCTCCATCTACCATTGAAAACGCAAAAGGAATCGAATTAGATCCGGTCTTATTAAACGTTGCGGGTTTATCACTACTATAGGTAAAACTCAAACTCAACGATTTAAAATCGAATTGATCTGTTATATCAACATTATTTTGAGTAACATTAGCCAAGCGCCAATCGCCGCTTATATCTGCATTTTGTTCTACTAATCCGGACGGATTAATGTTCTCATCGTCGGCACAATTAGTCAAGCTAAGTACCAGTATTAAAACTACCAAGTAAATGTTTTTCATACCCTCAAAATGTCTATATGTTTGCACATATTAGCGTATGCTATTATAGGTTAAATTCACTCTTTTATAAACCTTTTTAAACTTATCTTCTCAGTTCCACTGAGTATTTAAAATTCTCGGCTTTATAATAACCAATATTATATTCGAGTGCAGATTGTCCTCTATCCAGGACTAGTCGCTCTCTTTTCAATATTGGGGCTCCTATTACGACATTAAGCTTTTCTGCTAAGTCTTCATCAGCCACAATGGCTGAAATTTCCTCTTTTGAAATCTCTGCATAGTACCCACATTCCTGTTCTATGATGTTGTAAAGTGGTTTTGTGTAATCGTAGCTATCTTTTAACTCCACCTTGGGGTGAAAATAGGAAATAAAGTAGACTTTAGATTCTTTCTTAACACCTCTAACTCTAGATAATTTATAAACCTTGGCGCCTTGTTCTATACCCAGCTTTAAGCTCACCTGTTTTGAAGACTTGACACGTTTTAACTGAAAATGAGAATTAACAATTTTCTTGCCTTTTTCAAGCATTTCCTTACTAAAACTTGACCAACTATCTAAACTCGTTGTAATCATCTCTTTGTTTACACGAGTTCCTATACCTTTTTTTCTAATAATAAGGTTTTTTTCAGACAGCCTGTTGCTCGCTTGTCGTACAGTACTTCTAGAGACCCCTAAATTCCTGGCCAGATCGACCTCTTTAGGCAACAATTTACCATTAGCATAATCCGGGAGCTTAATAATGCTCAGGAGTAACTCCTCTACCTGAATGTGTAAAGGCACCGCACTACCGTGATCTACTTTTTTTAATAAATCATCTATGATGTCATGTTCGTACATATAAACAAATATAGTAAATGATATTAATTTTTGGCAAATCTATAATTATTTTTTCTAACTTTCAATTATTTACTCCGGTTTTCAAACCACACATAAAAACATCATTTTCAGACAGTAACACTATATCCTGGCTTACATTTCACTTGAGTATCATTTCCATTGGAACCCATAAAAATCGGGGTCTATAATAATTTACATTTTCAAATATTTTAGTTAATTCCAAGCTGTTTACACAATACGATATTAATAATTTATTATTCTTAATATGTTGTGAATGCGCCATAGCATTATAGGTAAAAACCTTATCCTTCTTATATAGTTCCTGCTCTAATGAATGGTACACTAGCTTCTCATTGGTCCATGGTCCTACCGGCGAATTGGAAACATAAGAAAATATATTGCCTGACTTTAAATCCCTGTCTTGAAACAACAAAACATAGGTCTCCTTATACTTGAAAACAGAAAATTGCTCTGGAACCTGCCTGATAATTCCCTTTAGGGGCTTAGAATCTTTAGAATGCTTTACCCAGTCTTGGGTATTATAAAATGTAAAGTTCGTGAGCCTTTTAGAAACAGGGTCCAATCTCCCCCTTGTAACATGTAATGTAGATTTCCCATCAACAACTTGACTTCCATACACATAAATATAATTATTGTCATGTAGTAAGGCATGTCCATAATGCACTCCATTTTCAACAGAATAAGGGAAATCATCCTGTGACATGACATGACACGTTTCTTTTTCTAGTCTTAAATAGTCCGTCCCGATATAAGCAAACCCCCAAATACCTTCCTTTTCTTTTTTGAATTTTGACATGAAAACATGATAGGCGTCATCAAGCTCAAGTCCATGACCAGGCCAATAGTATTCTTTAGTGCTTTCATGATGAGCAGGCCATAGTAATGCTTTAGGATTCTCTTTTGTTCCGCCTATAATATAAGCTGATTTATTATGCTTTGCGTCTACAACTATAAATGTGTTATTCAGCATGGCACTTTTAGGATCTCTTTTACCATTTTTAACTGGACTTATAAAGGAATCTCCCATCATAAACAGATCGGTACCATTCGATAATGGAAATGAGATAACACCATCTGCTCCGGTTACTCCTAAACTATCAACAATAACTAAATTATTAAAAGACTCTGCTTCTGTGACTTCTGGCTTTTCTAATTTAGTTTTTTGATGAAACGATGTGTCTTTCTTAGTTTCAACACAATTATATGAGCATATTCCAACCATAAAAACGCAAAGTTTTGTAATGTCACTAAGACAAAACTGGCTGGAAAAGCTCATATATTTTCTAATTTAAACTAACGGATTTAGATCAAACTAAAACCTAAATATCTATATTATTTCACAAATATAATTTAATTGTATGTATGTTCATACATATTAAAAATAATTTTTATTTATATTTGTGTGAAAATCAATCCAAACTCCGAATGATTGAAGAAGTTTCATACGAATCTACTTTTGTCAAAAAATTGACATCTTCATGAAAAACCTACTCTTTTGTTTTATTGCTATCCTTGCATTACAAACTTTAAAAGGACAGGAAAAACCGGTAGATTTTGTAGATCCTATGATGGGTACCCATAATTCACGGTGGATTTTATTCCCCGGCCCTACGCGTCCGTTTGGAATGGTTAAATTGAGTCCCGATAACCAGGAATTAGGCTGGAAAGCCGGGTACGAATATAACATCGATAACATTTCCGGTTTCAGTCATATCCACTCCTGGACCATGGCCGGACTTAAAACCATGCCCACGACGGGTGATCTCAAAATACAGGAGGGAACAGAAAAAGATCCGGACCGAGGGTATCGTTCCAGGTTCTCACATGAAAATGAGCATGCCGAAGCGGGTTATTATGCCGTTATGCTCGATGATTATAAGGTAAAGGCAGAACTCACCACAACCACAAGAACAGGTTTTCAACGATATACCTTTCCACAATCGAATACTGCCAGAGTTTTAATTGACCTCTTAATTCCATCTGAATATGGCTATGAAATTTTTTATACCCAAATTACAAAAGTTAGTGACTATGAAATTCAAGGTGTAAGTTATCAGCAAAGTCTGAGAAAAGCGCAATTCAATGATTATACACTCAATTTTGTGATGCGTTTTAATAAACCCTTCAAAAGTTTTAACGGTTGGGTAAAGGAAGAAGTCTATAGAAATACCTCTAGTATATCATCGGGTTTCGGCCATAAGGATGTTGGTGCTTTTGTGGAGTTTGATACCAAGGAAGGGGAGCAAATCATGGTTCAAACGGGTATTTCTCTGGTAAGCATCCCACAAGCACGACTGAATTTAGAAACTGAATTGAACACATTTAACTGGGACTTTGAAGCCGTAAAAAGAGATTCTCAAAACCAATGGAACACTTTACTAAGTCGTCTTACTGTTGAAGATTCAAGAAACGCATTAAAAAAGAAATTCTACACCAACATGTATAGGGCTTATGCCGGACGTAGTACCTGGAGCGATGTTAATGGTAAATACATGGATATGAACGAAAAGGTTCAGCAACTAAAAGATCCGTCCCAACCCTTATATACCAGTGATGCTTTTTGGGGTTCGTTCTGGAATTTAACACAGCTATGGACTCTGGTTACCCCAGATATTGCAAATAATTGGGTATGTAGCATGTTAGAAATATACGATAAAGGAGGTTGGCTACCTAAAGGTGCTACGGGTGTTGAATATTCAGGGATCATGGTCGGTTCAGATCAAATTTCTTTAATAACGAGTGCTTATAACAAAGGAATTAGAAATTATGATGTTGAAACCGCCTATAAGGCGGTTGTTAAATTACAAAAAGAACCTGGACATTATCATAAAAGTGGCGGTTATGTAGGCAATAGAAATCTTAAAACTTATATGGAAAAAGGTTATGTACCAGATGAGGAAGGCCCGGTTTCCAATACTCTGGCCTATGCTTATAATGATTATACGGTAGCACAGTTTTCCAAAGCTTTGAAAAAAGAAAAGGATTATAAAACATTTACTAAAAGAGCCTACAACTACAGGAATGTGTTCGATAAAAATGTAGGCTATACAAGAAGAAAACATGCCGATGGTAGCTGGGTTCCAAATTTTAAACCTTTTGGTGATGTATCATGGTTGGGTTCTGGGTTTGTTGAAGGGAATGCATGGCAATACACGTATTACGTGCCTCATGATGTTAACGGACTTGTAGAATTACTGGGAAAAGATCTATTTAATGACCGTTTGGAGGACGGGTTTGAAACTTCTGCCAAGCACCATTTTAACTCCGAGAACCTGGGTACAAATTCTTTGGACGGTATGGGGGTATTACCTGTTAATCACGGTAACCAGCCGAATATGCAAGCGGCTTACCTGTTTAATTACTCAGGAAAACCCTGGCTAACTCAAAAATGGGTTCATGAAATCAAGACCAATTACTACGGTGAAGGCCCTTATAAAGCGTGGTTAGGCGACGAAGACCAGGGGCAAATGGGTTCGTGGTATGTTATGAGTGCTTTAGGCCTATTTCAAATGGATGGTGGTACTTCTGTAGATCCCATTTATGAACTAGGAAGCCCACAATTTGAAAAAGTAACCATAACATTAGATCCTAAATATTATCGCGGAGGAACCTTTGTTATTGAAGCAAAAAATGCGTCGTCCGAAAACATATATATTCAATCTGCTAAGCTTAATGGTCAACCCTTGCACAAACCTTGGTTCTATCATCATGATCTTGTAAATGGAGGGCGTCTGATTCTAAAAATGGGCCCCAAACCCAATAAGAAATGGGGTGTGAAGGTTCAAGATGCACCACCATCATTAAGCACCATAATTTCAAAGGAAGCACAGGATTCTATATTGGCTTATGATCGATTTGCTGAAGAACTAGCCGAATGGAACCGCGCCATAAAGTCCTATTATTATCACAGAAAAGCGCATTTTGAATCGCTTCCAGATACAGACCAGGAAATTATCTTTCTGGGAAACAGCATTACCGATGGTGCCGAGTGGGCTGAGTTGTTTCAAAATCCGAATATTAAAAACCGTGGTATTGGTGGAGACGATACAGATGGTATTCTCGACCGCTTAGGTGAGGTCACCTCATCTAAACCCAAGAAGCTTTTTATTATGATTGGCACTAATGATTTGGCTTATGGTAAAACAACCAATTACATCACTAAAAATTATGTAAAAATTATAGATACGATTAAATCACAATCACCTAGTACTAAAATTTATGTCCAAAGCATCCTACCGGTTGATGATAAAAAACATCCAACTCGGCCTAATATGAGTATCCTTGAAATTAATACATTCTTACGGAACATGTGTTCTGAAAAAGATCTAAAGTATATTAACCTAACACCGGTTTTTAAAAACGAGCGAGGTAAACTTAATGAAATCTATAGTATAGACGGTTTGCATTTAAATGGCAAAGGATATATGGCCTGGAAAAAAGAAATTGAACAATTTTTAAACTAATATTCGATTAATTCATTGAATGAGCAATCGGTAACTATTTTCTCAAAACCTCCGATTCTAGAAAGCTAATTGCCACATCGGGACCAGATCATCCCGATTGGCAATTAGTCTTTTTATTTTGTGGTGAATCTTGGATAAGAACATTTAAGTTAACGTGAGTTTTGTATATTGAGTTAGCTAGAGCTTACAGACAAGAATTTTGTCAAACATGTAAAATGACGAAGTAAACTTGATAAGCATTCAGGTTTTTGGGAAAATAGACATTACAGATTAACAAAGATAATGGTGCTCCTTATGCATCTGGGCTCTGCATTGTTTTAGATTCTATCCAGTATAACAGGAACGTTCTATACCAACAAAGGTCAAAAAGCTCTAACAAAAGAAACCTGCTCATCTAAAGACTAACAGGTTTCCGACTAATTATAAATATGTCTTACCAAATGGTAAGGACCTCTTAAACGCACCATCTAAATCGTTCTTTTGTTTTGGCTTCTGCTCCGATTTTTTTATAAAAATTAATTCCTTTTTCATTAAAAATCGGTGTCTGCCATTGAACAATCGAACAATATTCTGATTTGGCGTATGCTTTTATATGCTCCATGATTTGTTTCCCTACTCCACCACCTCTAACCTCTTCTTTTAAAAATAAGCAGTCTAGATAGACATAGTAGTCGGCATCCCAGGTAGAAAACTGTTTGCTAAATGTAGCATAACCAACAATCTGCGCTTCGACCTCAACGACCAGGCATTTTACAGGGCTCAATTTTTTAAAAAAGTGTTTCGTTAGTAAGGCTTCCTTATGCTCTGCTTTAAATATGCCTTTTTCATATTGCGCGTGTCTTTTAATCAGTTCAACAATCGTCCGTACGTCTTTTTTTTGAACAGCTCTCACTTTCATAATACATGATTATTAACATGCGCATTCGAACATCGAACCTTCAGCTGGTTGAGTTCCTTCTGTAGCGTAACCATCAATCTTCCACCAAGCCATACCTCCTATGAGTTCTTTTACCTGAAACCCTAACTCTGTCATTTTCAAAGCTCCTTTCGTGGAGCCATTACAGCCAATTCCATCGCAATAACAGATGTATATTTTCGATCTATCTAAATGATTTGTAGTTTCTTTTGTCATTTCCTTATGCGGAATATTGATTGCCGTCGGAATATGTTCCTTCTCGTAACCAAAAGCTTGTCTGGTATCTAAGGCAATATATTTTGTACTGGTTTCGAAGGCTGTATATAGGTCTGACGGATCCATTTCGTACATCAATTTTCTTTTGTAAAATTCGATTTGTTCTTGCATAATTTCAAAAGTTTAAATTTCGATGTCAAAATTAAATGCAACCCTTAACTATTTCAAAAACTGGATTTGAACAATATTCATCTTTAGCTGAAATTTTTTCATAAACAGAAGCGCTTCAAAATTGTAAATTTGTAATCATGGAAATAAAGTTTTTTAGACTTGTAAAAACGATTGCCGAGGAAGGGAGCATCGCAAACTCTTCGGAAAAGTTATTTTTAACACAATCTGCATTGAGTCATCAATTAAGAGAATTAGAAAATCAATTGGGTTTTAAGGTTTTTCACAGAACCAGAAATAAATGGGAACTAACCGACGAGGGGCAAGAAATATATAAAATAGGTTGTGAGATTATTAACAGTATAGAACGTGGTTTTGAAACCATAGAAAAGGTTAGAAAAGGTTCTAAGGGAACGATTAAATTAAGCACCGAATGTTATTCATTTTATTTGGGTTTGCCCAGGTTTATTCAAAAATTAGGTATACTATATCCGAAGATAAACGTAGATTTGATCCTTGATGCCACGCACCAACCTATTCCCAAAGTACGCTCTGGAGATATTGATATTGCCGTTGTGACTTCTAAACCTTTAAGTGACGATTTATTAACCAAAGCTATTTTCGATGATGAAATTTTTGCTGTATGCCACAAAGAAAACCCTTTAAATGACTTAGATTATTTGGATTCCGGTCATTTCTCGGATTTACATTTAATCATTCATTCGTTCCCTTTAGAAACCGTGTCTGTTTACGAGTACTTTTTAAAACCAAATCATATAACACCCGCAAAAATTTCGGCTATTCCTCTTACTGAAGTCGCTTTAGAAATGGTACAGGCAAACATGGGGGTTATGTGTATTCCAAAATGGGTACTCCGTTCTTTTAAGTTATCTGATGACATCGTTTTTAAACGTATTGGAAAGCATGGTTTAAAACGGACTCATTATTTAGTGGCCGGAACCTCTAGTTGTGATAAAAAATGTATGAACGATTTTATTTTAAATTTTGAGGAGCACTTTCAAAAGGATTACCATTAAAACATTTAGATTAAATCCAGACACATGACATCCATACCTCTTAATTCTTCTTTAAAGGAGGGGGCTTCCAGTCGTGTTTTTCCATGGTACTGAAATCCTAGTTTTTTGTAAAAGGCTATGGCACTTAAATTAGTATCCAAAACAGATAAATACATTTTCTTTTTACCACAATCTCTAACCACTTTTATAATGTCCTTCATTACTGTTTTACCTACTCCCGAACCACTATAATTGGGAAGGATGTATATTTTTTCCAATTCGCAGTTGTCTAAATCTGAAACTTGTTCAGCCATAGCGTATTTCACCTTTAAGAAACCAATATTCTGGTCTTCTTTGCGAATAAAAAAATAATGGTAATCATCACTAATGAGTTCATGACTTAGTCGGTTTTCATTAAATTGCTCTTCCAAAAACAGCTCTAAACCATTGTCTATCCAATGACTAGCAAACACTTCAGTATACGAGTATTTACAGATTTTTTGAAGTGCTTCAACGTCAAAAATTTTTGCTTTAATTACCGATACCACGCTTTTAATTTAATTGCCAAACTGGTTTAAACTTCATATACAAATCTAACAGTTTTTTGCTTTCATAAAAAGTTTTTAAATCATCAGATTCACTTGCAACAGATCTAAAAAACAAAAACCAGACCACCGAATGGCTACCAGGTTTCACTCCTAAATAAACAACGATTTCAATCCAGTTTATGTATTATAATGAGTTATTTTTGAAGCAAGTAATACTCTGATACGAGGTTGTGAATTTGGCCCTTAAATGCAACAGGAGGCTCAGTATACCTTTTAACATCTATGATATTAAAGTTCGTTTTTTGAACTAACGATGTTACGTCCTCTGTTTTATACTCTTTAAATCCGTATTGAGAAAAATCCAATGATTGCCCTTCAATATATGGTCTATAAGACAAGATGAACCGTCCATCTTTAGCCAGTACTCTATAAACTTCTTTCAATGCATCATATGGGTTGTTCCAAAAATAGATGGTATTAACTGTGCAGATTTTGTTAAAGGTTTCTTCCCAAAATGGCATGTTCTCAATGCTTGCAAGAATTAAATCGACAAATCCAGCTTTTATAAATTCGTCATTCTTCTGTTTTGCTTCCCTTATCATTGTGCCCGAAATATCAATCCCAGTAAAGAAAATATCATGTCCATAATTGAGAATATTTTTTATGTATTCTCCATTTCCTAATCCAATTTCTAAAACCTTATCGGAATCGCTTACTTCCAGTAAATCGTATGTCGTTTCATTTATAAATTTATTTAATCGGTTCATTCCTAAGGCCACTTCAACACCAAGGGACCCTGTGGGGAGAGCTAGCTGTCTGGCGATTTTTTCAAAATCCATAGTATTATTCACCCTGTGTTTCAGAAAATGTTAAGATAAACCCGTTAACATCAGCTATTGCGAATTCATTCATTCCATAGAAGGTGGTATTCATAGGTTTGATGATAGTTACTTTATCTTGTATTTTTTCATAAAATTCATTAATGTTTTTAATTCGAATGTAAAGGGTTAATGCGCCTCCTACTTCCAATGCCTTCAGTGTTTTATATTCATTTTTTAACGATTTTTCTTCCTGAAGCATCAATCCAACGCCATCTAGCATGACATACCCCCATTCGAATACTCCAGATTCTGGATTTGTATCAATTAGATCAAAACCCAACGTTTTAATATAATACTCAAGTGTTTCATTAACATTTTTCACCATAATATTTGGTGTAAGTGATTCTAATTTCATAATGTTTGTATCTTTTTTCGGTTGAGACCTTACGACAGATGAAATCGCAGCAAATATTAAAACCAAAACGCGTATTTTCATCTGTTATCATTTTATTCGACAAAAATAACGGTGTCTTGTTGTATTGGTTTTGTAAAAAAACGACAAGATTACATTTGGGATGGGTTTAATCCAGACATTTTATTAATGACTTTAGTAAGATGCGCATGGTCGAAATATCCATGATCAAAGGCTGTATGAAGTAAACTTTTGTTAGGATGCTTTGAGATGCTTTCAATCGTTTTTTTAAACCGAACTATGGCATGGTATTCTTTCATAGTAACGCCTACGGCAGCCTTAAAACGTCGTTCTAGCTGTCTCAAACTAATATGGTGCTGATTGGCTATTTTCACCAAATCAATGGCTTTGTAATCATTTTCAATGGTATCACAAACCGAAGGTATCAAATGATGCTGCTCTATGTTTGCTGCTTCCAAAAGACGTATTAAAACCGTTTCAATATGATTAATTCTAACAAATTGATTCTTCATATCGATCAACACTTCAAGTAAGGAGGTATTTAAATTTGAAAGTATTTCTGAAGCATTAATCGTGTCATTTTTTATCTCCGAAAAAGGAAAATTTGATAGCATGCTTAGTTTTCCAGGTTTAAAACGGATGCCGAAAGTTTCTGAATGTTGTTCTGATATAATGTTTCTGTAAGACGTCATCATACCTGAAACTCTAATACGATTCCATAAAAACGTATCTAAATCTCTATTAAGATCAAAAACGATATCTATAAATCCATCTGGGAGAATTCTGGATTCAACCTTACTGCCATGGTTCTTTGCCACCCAATATGTATCGATATAAGGCAGCAAAGGCTTTGATGGTATGTATTCCTGATACAACATTTTTTATTGTTTATCTTATACGCTTTCTAAGTTAATATATTGAATTGAAAAGCCCATGAGAAGACGTGAATAAATAATTATCTTCATCAGTTCCAATCCATATTTTCCCATTGATATCTTCAAATAAAGTCCGTGCCCTATTGCTCACTAATGGGGTTTCTCCAACTCTATTTATATATATAACCAATTCATATCCATTATAAATGCTAATGCCTTCATAAGTCCCGAACCATAAATAACCACGAGAATCTTCTAACATCGAGGTTACGTGATTATGAGATAAACCATCTGAAATGGTTAAATTTTTTAAATATTCGAGAGTATTTTTTTGCGACCATAAATTGAAGATAATCAGGGCAAAAATTAAAAAAATACTATAAAATTTTATTTTTCATAAAACCATTCTTAAATCAATTTTCAATAAAGTTTAACATGCCCTTGAAAAAAGTTTATGCTTTGCTCTGTTCATAAAACAACTAGTACTTGTTAAGACACTAACAACTGATTTGAAGCGTGTTTTTTCATCAAGAATCATTTATAGAAGTAATACATCGATCGAAAGTTAAGTTGAAAATAAAATATAGTCATACCATATTCTAAAACAATTACCTAGTTCTAATGACGTCGAAAACCCAACATATGTCTTCTGGTTTTCCTATTTTTAGTAAGTTAGTAGCTCAATCACATTTCTATTCATACACCAGGTATTAATTATAAACAGGAAAAATGAGAACGATACTAATCATATTTACATTTTTAACTTTAACTAGCTGTAGAGATAGCCATCAAAAGCCTGTTTCTAAAAACGATAGATTTGAACTTATTCCCGAACCTGACAAGGACCTAAGAGAAGCATATGAACAGCAACAAAAGAGTAAATTGGCTGCTGACACAACTTACCAAGAGTTTATGGGAGAAACACTAATACCGATAAGGAAAAAACTTAAGCGACTTTCAAACAAGCCTGGGTGGACAGTCATTAATAAAATAAAAACTGAACGCAATAATGGAATAGCCGAGTACTACTATCTAAAAGATGAATTAAAAAAAGTGAGGTTTCTTCAAAATACTGACTCCACGGATAAGTTTGCTGAATACTACATAGACAATGATTCCCTATTTTTTGTATTCGAACGGCAAACGGATAAGAACGCACTAAAAAATGACCATGAACATTACAAACCTTCTGAAGATAGCCTATTTTTTAACGGTGGAACATTAATAAGAATAAAAAGTAATATCGACCGTGAAGGGCTATTTACGGAAGCGTATAGAAAGGAAAAACAAACTCGACTAATAGCTGAATTTGAGAGTCTTAAAGAACAACTAAAAAACCAGAAGTAAATGTAAACTCTTAGCCTCTTACAGTTTAGAGGGCTAAACATTTACAAACTGCACAAAGCATTGTAAGAAAGAGGACAAACTATTAACAGAACCTCAGACTTTACAGAGCTGTGATATATGTCATCAACCCATTCTAAATGAAGTGAAAACACTTGAAATTATAAAACACCATTACAAACCAATTCAGCCAACCGTAAATGCTGATCATGGACAAATAGTCTACCAAGAAATTGGTCCGGATAAGAAAATAGAAAATTTTGTGTACTGTTTTTGGCAACTAAAAACACCAAAGCTATTAAACCAACCTTATGTTTACCGGGTTGTTTCAGACGGTTGCATCGACATATTTTTTGAACACAATCGACTATCAGAAAATTTTGTAATGGGGTTTTGCAAAAAATATACAGAGTTTTCCATTGGCAAAACTTTTGACTATATCGGTATTCGATTTTTACCTTCTGCCTTTCCTCTTTTATTTGGAGTGGATGCTCAAATATTGAGTAATCAATCACAAGAATTGGAACATATTCTGCCCGACTTTTCTAAGTGGATAACGTCCAGAATCAAACCATCAGATTCGTTTGAAAGCATTACAAAACAATTGAACGAAAAATTAATTGATGTAATAGCAAAACAGAGTTTTTATTATGATCAGCGCTTTTTCAACGCTTTAAATCTCATTTTTCAGAGGAATGGATTCTTAGACACCGAAAAAGAACTAAATACGGGTTTGAGTTCACGACAACTTCGCCGGATTTTTAATTTCTATATTGGAACAACCGCAAAAAGGTTTAGCAATGTTGTACGGTTTCAACACATTCTAAGTGCGAAACCTTCAAAACAGAGCCTTAAAGAGAATAAGCTATACTTTGACGTTGGATTTTATGACCAGGCACATTTCATAAAAAACTTTAAAACATTTTATGGCATAACACCTTCTGAAGCTTTTCAATAAACGTTGTCCGATTTTTACAATTTCTGCAAAACACCTCACACTAAATTTGTTCTAACAAAATTATTTAGAAATGAGAACATTAGTATTAACCACATTTGTCTTAATTATAAGTTGGACAAATGCACAAACACAAAATAAAATGCAACTAAACGCAGGAATAATTACAGAAAAGCTAGCTGAGACCAAAGAATTTTACACCAATATATTGGGCTTTGGAGTAAGCTTTGAAAATGACTTTTATCTTTTAATGCACACACCCGACAAGTCTTCGGAAATTAGCTTTTTACAACCAAATCACCCAAGTCAGAAACCAATATTCCAATCACCTTTCAATGGAAAAGGCGTTTATTTGACCATAGAAGTTGAAGATGTAGATAAAGTTTATGAACATCTTAAAAACAAAGGAGTGGTCATGGAAATTGAAATAAGAGACGAATCTTGGGGTGACAGACACTTTGCCATTGTTGATCCAAATGGCATTGGAATTGATATTGTGACCTATACGAAACCCGAAGAATAAGTACTATAATCAAGGCTTAGTTAACATTGAAATTGTAGATCACCTAGCATATAGATATTTTGAAGAAATCATCAATTACAAAATATAGTCAATATTGATAATGAAAATTTTATATGAGTGTTTTTTAATAATGCCCTCAACGTCGGGAGACTTTGTAGAATGGATTTCATTGATAAAGAACAAGACTCTCAACCCTCATTATTTACCATCTTTAACCCTATTTTGATTTCCCCATGCCGACATGGCCAATATAATTGGCTCTAACGTTTTTCCTTTTAATGTAAGCTCATATTCTACTTTAGGTGGTACCTCTGGATATTGAATCCTATTAAGAAGTCCATCTTTTTTAAGCTCCTTAAGCTTATAAATAAGTGTTTTTTCTGATATTCCCATTAATCTTCTTTTTAGTTCACTAAACCTCAGTTTTTCATCATCAAGAAGATGTGCCAATATACTGGGTTTCCATCTACTTCCTATAAGTGACAATGTATAGGCCATATCGCATTCCTTATTAAGCCATGATTCATTTTCTAGGTTTGTAGAAGTTTGTTTTCTCATAATACATACTTTTTTGTTGGTACCTTACAATTTAGTAGGTTCTTGTTTTATCGAAACTATGAAAATAAATTTGTGAAAAAAAACAATGACAACTACAAACACAGAAAAACAAACAAAAGCTGATAAAATCAAAAAGATCGTGCATTGGATTTTCATGCCTTATTATATTTATGAATTTGGTTATGCTTTACTTGCTAAGGTCTTTCAATATCCTTATATGATGAAAGGCATGCAATTCTATGGCTTTAATAAAATATGGACATTAAGTATTGGGTACGCCGAATTAATTGGATGGGGCATGATTTTAATTGGATTATTTAGACCGAAAATAAGAATTATAGGTATTATCTTTCTTTTTCCATTTGCTATTGGAGCTCTCACAGCCCATATGTCTCATCAAGAATATGTTCATTTCTATCCTTCCCTTATCATGTGTATCTCCTCGGCAGTACTTCTGTGGTCTTCTAAAAATTTAAAAATGGAAATCATTTAAAGTAAACATTTAGACCAATCAATCTTAAGTTTTAATTCTAGTTTCTTCGCTAAAAACCCGAAGAATAAATATCATGTGCCATGTAGGTCATTGTTGCGGCAGAACACTATAAAAAATTTTAGTCCAAAAGTTCCATTCCGCAAAGTCGGGAGACTTTGCGGAGCAGGGTATTTTTCAGTTAAACTATTTTTTGAAGAAACCATTAGGCAAAATGAAATCGAAAATGAGAGCCCAAAATATTTCAAAATGAGCATGGACGGTGAAATGTCGATGGTTTCCATTACCGTAAATCCAAATTTAGAAGCTATAAGTCGTGAAAACAGTATAACGGTAATTTCAGATAAGGGAAATATATATTCTTTCGTTCTTAGAGTAGTGAAAATCCCTTCACTATTATGTATTAAGGTAAAGAAAGAAGATGCGGTTTTTAAGTTTAAAAATACAAACTAACTACAGGGTAAAGCTGTCCATGGAAAATGGAGAATCATCCATGGTTTAGCATGCACAATAAAAATATCTTTGTGAATTAACAATTTGACCACCTGATCTATTGGATTCATATAACGGAAATCAATTTTTCTTAGGATTAAATCGAATTGAAAATGATATGGCATTTCGATAATAACAGATGACTATTTCCGTTACACTTTCAATAAACAAATATATTATGATGCTTTTTTTACAAGGCATGGAACACTTTAAAAAAACAATTCAAGAAAATGAAAAAAGCCCCAAAAAGAAAACATTGGACGATTCTACTACTGAGCATTTTATTAACCTCTATGATCTCTTGCGGAAGTGATGATGGACCTGATGACAATGGTGAAACAGCCGAGCATGCCGAAACCAAACAAAAGTTAATCGGGGAATGGCGGCTTGTAAGCAGTACGGTTGACGGGGAGGCTGTAGGATCTGAAGATTTTTCATATCTAAAAGAATCTAAGGCTACTTTTAATGAAGATAATAGTTATGAGCTTGCTTACATCAAACGTAGTGGTAATTCATCGGCAACATCGATTTTGGCCGGAACATATACAGTCGATGGCATCAATAGCGTTACTTTTTTGAATTCCACCTCTAAAATTGAGTTAATGGATGATGCCCTGCGGATTACCTCCACTACTGATGATAATAAAACACAGGTAGATATTTTTATCAGAAGTGATAGTGAGCTTTTTAATGATGATCAAGGCAATGGAGATATTATAGGAGATGATGAAGATGACAATTCAAACCCGCCCGACCCTTCTTTTGACGGTTCAGCAATCATTTCACAAATACAGGGTGTTTGGGAAATAACGAATGTAACGGATGAATGCCAAGTAAAGAACACACTGGAATTTGTAGATTCGGAAAAAGTTATTTTCACACAACATAAAAAATCCTTCAATAGAAATGATCTGCTGAATTACAATGTGAGCGTAAGTTTCCCTCTACAATCAGATTTTTCAGGTGTCGTTACAAAAGGGTTCAATACGGTTACCTTTGACAGTACTGCGAATTGCCAGTTTATAAAAGAAAGCAATTTAAGTTATCTGGTTCAGGATGCCGAAACCATAATAATCAAAGAATCTTCAAAACTTACTTTTAAGTTAGTGGACGATAATACCATAAACTTGATATTTGAATATGAGGATGAAGATTCCAACGAGCAGGTGCTTCAATTTGTTTATACAAAAGCTTAAGCAGATAAAGTAAAGCGTGAATAGTGCCCTTCATAGGGCATTATTCACTTGATTGCAAACAGCCGTAGGCATCGTGAACTTCAGCAAAGTAAAGTAACAGTCCTTTTGGCCTGTCATTTGCTCCCAAAAGCTCAGAACCAGAACAATACAAGCGCATAGTTCTTCGAGATTGAAATCTAATCTAAAGTTGTTGTACGGTAAGGCTCCGATCGTGCGCCGGGTGCGACCCACTTTTTTCGATGTTCCTTTTTGCCTTTTGGAGTTTTAACGATCCCAATTGTCCAAGGACTTGAATAGGAGATTAGAGTACTTTAGAGCAACAAAAAACCCAAATTACTATACCCCATGTCACAAGTCGTTCAAAGAAAACCGGATGAACTTTCCAACAAAGAAAAAAGCCAATTAAAGAACCTGCTAAAACGATACTATCCCACTGCTGATGAAGAATACATAAATGCCAGATTATCAAATAAATATGGATTTGACGTTGTTCTTTTAAAAACTCATGGCATTGTACTTGGAGCCAGTTATTTAAAACTGGACATGCTAAAAACCCCTTTTTATAACAAAGAAATTCCAGTTGTATATTTTGGCCAGGCACTAAAAAATGAATATTACGGGGGCAGTGTCATTTGGCGTACTGGGCACTGGTATGCCAAAAAGAATATTTCTCATCTTTATCCCATAAAAAGAACCGTTGGCTTATCTGTGATAAGTACCCCGAAAGTCTTCGAGCACTTTACCAAACTTTTTAAGAACCATTGCCCCAATTTAGAACCTTATGGAACTGGAAAAAGTATTTCCATTACCAACTTCTTACGAAATACATATGGAGAACGAGGTGTGCCACTCAAATTTGGCAGCAACTATTGTTTCGCCATACTAGATTTTGACCCCATTGATATCACTGATGATTGGGAAAAGCATTATAAGGCCAAAAATGAAGCTATCAATGAGTTTTTCATTACACATGACATTATCAAATTTGAAGGCGACAGAATATATGATAATAATATTGGACTTATTGCATGTGGCTATCGAAACCCTTGGAATTTTAGTGCAAAGAGACAGGTACGGATTCAAATATGATTATTAAACCATGGGAGTGTTCCATACACGTATAAACTTAACAAGGGTAAAGATTATACTATGTATGAGCTGACTTTATTTAGCTCTTTTTAATTGTCCAATTTTTTCAGAATTCGGGTCAACGTTCATACTTATCTCAATAAACAATTTCCCATTTTCCATAGTATTATAAGTGGTTCCTCTTTTTGGGCTCCCATTAATTTCCTCAGGTTTAAGTTTGTGTATGGCTCCAGTTATTGGGTCAATTATAATTCCAATTAATCCACCGAGTGCAATATTTCCAATAAACCAAGAATTAAATTTTTTCTCCAACTTTGTTTGGTAGGTTTCGTATCCGTCTAATTTTAATATGATGCTATAATCTTGATTTCTTTTAAGTTTTCTTTGGATAGGTGTATTCCCTACTTCAATTTCGTTAATATAGACTCTCGCAGCACTAGGTTTAGAGAATATTTCGACGTTTTGTCGTGACCCTGAAATAATTGTGGCACAGCTTGAAAGTAAAAGCATACAAGAAAATAAAATTGATTTCAGCATTGTTCTCATGGTTTTGTTTTTAAAGATTAGTCAAGTTTTAATTCGTATTGTGGTATAGATGAAACATCTCCATCGTATTTGTAAAGTTCAATTTTCAATCGGTAGCAACTGCTCCATAGGCCGGGCTTTTTTTTGTCTATAACTTTTACAATATTCGCTCCGTTTTTCCGTGCTTCAATTCTCGCTTGATTCATTAAACTGTTAAAGCTACAGTCCGTAGAAAACCCGGAGTCTTGAAATCGTATAGTACCTACTTTTGAAATGTTCTTTGGTAATTTATGCCCTATGTCCAAAAGAGCTACTTTTTCATCTATTGAGAGCTTAGGTTGTGCATTAGTGAAATTTGATGTGATTTTTGGACTACAGCTCGTAAGTCCAACTACTGTTATTAAGAACAGTACCTTAGTCATTTGATTCATTATTTATCGATTATTTTGTTTGGTTTGTACGTAACCACTATTCTAAGCTCTTTACAGCCACGGTACAGCTATCAAATTATTTTCTCACTTAACTGTCCTTAATCAAGGAGTGTGCATAATTCCAACCATGATTTATTTAACGTACAGTACTTTAGAAGTAATATTGAATATTTTCACAACGTATGCTACCAAAAAGTGTTAAACTCGAATAAACATGGGACTAATGAGATTAAAAATGTGACTGTGAAAATTTGAAATGTGTAAAATTTTATTCAACTAGAGGGCGTTACCTTTCTTTGAACACATTATCCGGATACACTAGAAAAGCGTAAAGAAATCACGCTTTGAACATCGATCTTATATCATTATGGATACGTTTGTAATTGGCTTCCATTTCCCCTGCACTGATTACTTTATGTTCGGGCAGGTCACGGTGTATTTCAGCTTTGCGAAACCGGACCTTTTTGTCCCTGCCATCCGCAAATACAATAAATTCTCCCTGTTTCAGCCTAAAAAAAATCTCGGCCCTTCGTTTGGGCACTTCCCGCTCCCCTTTGGTAACCCTGGCTTCCCATGAAAGGCCCGTTGCCTTACTTATGCTGTGGGTGGGGTTTTTGACGATCTCAAAAAACCGTTCGTAGTATTTTGCGGTTTCCGGATCGTTCGCCTTTCCAAAGAATTGATAGGATAGGTTACTCAATATGGCTTTACTGGCTTTTTCCCCATACATCATGTCGTTCTGTATCTTATCTTGGAGCACATAGACACACACGATATTATAGCTTCTCAACGTGGCCGGGATGCGGTGCATATTGGGCAATCGAATTGTTGATGCCTCCTCTAGAAGCAAAAATGAGGGCAATTTGTTCCGTTCGCTCATCTGTTTGGTGATGGTATGTAAAATGGTGGCTATAACCGGGGACAAGGACGCATCTTTTTTAGGATTGTTGACCACACAGATGACCGATGGGTTTTCGGGGTTGTTGATATCCAATGGGATGTCATCTGAAGAAAGCGCCATGAATATTTTTTCGGTACTTATTTTTTTAAAGGCGTTGGCCAGTGTACTTTTCACCCCGGCGGTCTGTCGTTCCGATCCCGCTCCACTAATAAAGGCATCCGCCATGGCTCTGGAGGTCAGGTTCCCTTTAAGAAACTTTAAAAGCCCTTTGGTGTTTACTTGCTGATAGAGTGCTATCACATGGGGTATGGTACAGTAATGCGGATAATCCGCTTTTAAGCGCCAGATCAGTCCGCTGATAAGTCCTTCGACCGCATCCTTAAAAAAGCGGGAGGTGCTGTTGCCTTCATCTTCCCTTACCTCCAATAAGTTTTCCAAAAGTACCCTAGAGATTTCATAAACGCTTTCCTCGTCCGGTAGGTATCTAGGGGCGATGGGGTTCACACGGGAATGGATGGGGTCAAAGGAAACAATATGGAACTTGACACCATCGTCCTTGAACAATGGATAAGCCATTTCGGTAATCTCAAAATCCTTATAATCATGGATCACCCCACTAAATGCATGTGCCCTGAAATGGTCCAAAAGGTTATAGATCACACTTTCGGTCTTTCCACTTCCCGCTGCGGCTATCACGGAAACTCCCCTGCGTATATTCTCTAAAACCAGATTGGGGCCCCTGGTCCCCATGACCACTTTATATTGCTTTGCCATGGATGGGTCTCCACTCTTTCCATCGGTGTATACATAACATAGGATATTGGTAAACTGCAAGGGCAAGACCATCAGCAGCAATCCTTTGAGCAAGGTTTGAATATCGACGCCGGTTCCTATTATTCCCAATGCCATTAGCAGACAAAGAAGTGTGGTCACAAAACCTTGGCGAACATATTTGTTGACCGTATAAATGGTCAATGCCCCAAGGATCAGGGCAGGAATCAATAGTTGTAGTTTAGTATCCATTGTATTTATAATTTTATACCCCAATCGAACCTGAGCTCATGGCCGTTTCCACTCCTCGTTTGAACTTCATAAGTGCTTTATAGGCGAGCTGTACCTTATTGGTAGGGATCGTAGGCACATTTATCCCGGCTTTAAATAGCATCTTAAAGGCCATCTGCTTCTCCGTAGTTGGAAGTCCGGCAAGCATGGCAAGAAAGCGCTTGGGGTCTTTATCGAGCATGTTCCTTGCCTTATAAGTTTCTACAAAGTTGCGTTTGTAACCGAACTTTTTATCAAAGGTTTTTTCGGCTGCCCCATAGAACTTATCCCTATGGAACCCTTGTTTTTGCGGAACTCCATTGAGTACTGTAGTGGACTCCTTAAATTTGGCTCCCGGTGAGAGGCTGTAGCTATTGGTTGCGTCGGTACGGCTCACGATAATATGAACATGGGTCTGCATGCCCTCTTTTTTCATGCCTCGGACGACTCGTTTTCCGTCGATCTTATGTGGGGCATCTTTTTCCAGGCGGTCGATTTCTTTTTTGATCGATTTTATGTTTCCTTTTGATGCTCCCCTTTCTATCCTGGCAACTTCTTTTTTAAGTTCCAGTATTTTAGTGGCATAGGGTTGATTTTCACGAATCTCCTTATCAGTGCCCTTAAAGGTTCGTTCCCGTTCTATCTTGGCATAGTATTTAATATCGTCCACACTTACCTTTCGGTCTCTATAAAAGGAGGCGGCATAATCTTTCATAATCTCTCGGGTATATTCACGTAGTTTTTCGGGGTCATTGCCAATCGCCTTTAATTCTCTTTGGGATGGGCTGACAACTATGGAATAGAATTTGGGGTCTTTCTTCCCTAGTCGGGCCGTATTGTTATCGATTTCCGAAATAACCTCTTCCCCGCTTATCCCATCGTTATATTGGTCAAAGAACTGTTCCTGTAGCTCCGGACTTTTACCCTCGTTCTCTTTTTCTAGGTACTTGACAAAATCCCGGACGCTCCCATTGAAATTTTCACCTTGGTGTTGTTTGGTAATTGTGGTATACATATCTAAGTGTTTTTTATAGTTCTCTTATATTTTTCCACAGCTTCCATGGGTAGTTCCAATTTCAGGTAGTCCTTTGAGAAATTGCTCTTGACTTCTTTCACGTGATCCAGGACATACCGGAAATCGGATTTGAGCATTTCCATTTTGTCCTCCAGCCTGTCATATAGAATTTTGGGGACGGTGGTCTCTTCCATCCACTCTTCCTCTTCATGACCATTTTCAAATTTCTTTTCTATAAAATCAAAGTCATCCTCAAGATCACTGCCTTCTTCTTTAGGTTCGAATTGTTCTTGAAATAGGGATTGCAACATGGCAACTGTGGGCAGGGTCTGGCTCTTTTCTATATCCTTGATAATGGCAATGGCATTGCTTATTCTTCTTTTGATCCGAATCTCCACTGCGCTGAGACTTCCATCAATGGAATCCAATGGGGAGATTTCATGCACCTCAAAAAAGTCCAACATGGTACTCAAAGCTTCCGTATTGGACATGCTGAGTGTTTTGGCAAGTGTCCTGAACCTAAGCGCTGTTACCTTCTTAATATTGATACCAGAAAATTGATATTTTGAGAATTTTTCCATTTTTTGCTGCAAATAATTACCTGTTTACTGGGGGTTTGAGCGTTTTTGCTGCAAATCACCATATTTCATATTTTCGACCAATCCTTGAAAACCCTTATAAACAAAGGCTTTACGTAGTAAATGAGATATGTAGCGCTGCGCCCGCACGCTACCCTCTTGCTTCTCCTTTTCGTTCGCCCTGGCGAACAAAAATCCGAGCCACCTGATTGTTCCAATCAGGTGCTTTTTTTAAAATTGGTAATCGATACGTATGGTCAATGGGAAAGTCAAATCGCAACAAAAAATGACCATACGTCGCCCCTTTGATGTGGCTTATCTAAATATAGATTCAATTCTACTATAATAAAAATGTGTTTTGTTGCCAATTGAATCCAATTGGGTCTAAATAAAATGAATTTGGGGAAATGTGGTTTTTGAAACGTCAGTTTCTAAAAAAACAATGGAAAAAAACCCTCATTTTGAGGTTTTTTAAAATTGAAAGCACAATCTAAGATCGTGCTTCCTTTGGGTGTGTTTTCTTGGAATATTCAAACCGAAAAATCCAAAAGTTGATAACCAGCAAAAAGGACTTATTTGCCTTGTTATTTTCATCTGCAACGACCTTTTCCCTTTTTCTTGCAGGGATTTCCAGTATGCTCCTTACTTTGGTTTCCATAAGATGTGATTTTAATTAAACAATATTTGTGCAGGTTCCAAACGGTAGCAAAATTTTATCTCAAATTTTCAAGCGAAAAATTGGAGGTGACTCTGGAGGTGCCGATTTTTTGTGCAGACAAATTTGAAGGAAATATTTTGCGGGTTTACCTTAGTGCCAATGTTATTTTATTATTTCTTTTAGGCTGGCTTAATCCTTGGTAAGAAGTCAAGTCCCTTATTGATTGTTAAGTGTTCGATCCACTTAACAATCAAAATCCATAGTAAATAAAAAACAGCCCTTTGGTTTGTTAAGGGCTGTTGGGTGTACTGCGTTTATTCAAATATTAAACGCATACTCATAATTGTAAAGGTTTTTGATTGCTTCTTCTTCCAATACGATGTTATAATCTAAATAATGTTCTTTGGCGTAAGCTTTCAAATCCTCTCCAAATTTGCTTTCCATCTCTTCTTTTGACATCGAAAGTAAACGTTGCTGTGTCTCATCATCGAGATTCGTATAATTTATATAAATCATTATTTTAATTTTAAAGTTGTTTACAGGTCGTATAAACCTGGATAGAAACCTTCAGGATAATTTCCATTTTCTTAATCAGTTCCATTGTATCGAGGTTTATAAAATTCCATTATCCGCAAAGCTGTAGTAGTCTCCATTAGGAACGATAATCAGATGGTCAAGGACTTTAACATCAAATAATTTGGCAGCTTCGTTGATTTTTGCAGTTAAATTTTTATCAGCCTCACTAGGGACTAACTTACCCGACGGATGGTTGTGGGTTAATATTATCCCTACCGAAAGTGTTTTCAACACGACTGCAAACAATATCCGTAAATCGACCAACGTACCTGTAATGCCCCCTTGCGATAATTGGTAGATGCCTTTTACTTTATTGGAATTGTTCAACAGGACTATTTTAAAGGATTCGTGTACCTCTATGGTGTTTTTGTTCCAATGTTCGTACAACATTTGTGCTGCATCTTCTGAAGCTCTTATTTTTTCCCAAAAAGGTGCTGGGATGCGTTCTTTGTAGCTTATCTGTATTTCGTTAACTTTGTTTTTCATTATTCTTCTTTTTAAGATTGATACTGAAAAGAGGGTGCATCTTTCGACGGTTACACCCTCTTTAATTAAGATTTAATCTTTGCTACCTAATAGTAAAACTTCGGATACCACCACTTCGGTCACATATCTTTTGTTCCCCTCTTTATCGTCATAAGAACGTGAGGTCAATTTGCCCTCGATGGCAATCTCATTGCCCTTGTCCACATACTTTTCGATTATTTCGGCGGTCTTGCCCCAAGCAACAAGCGCATGCCATTGGGTATCGGTTACTTTTTCACCTTTGGTATTTTTGTAGTTCTCATTGGTTGCCAATGATACACGGGCTACTTTTTTACCACTTTCAAGGTCTGTAATTGTTGGTTCTTGCCCAACGTTTCCGATTAACTGTACTTTGTTTCTTAATTTACTCATGATTTAAAAAATTTAAGATTAATAATTCCCCATGTCGTTTTAAATTTTAGGGGTGTTTGTTTGATTTCTTGCGTGCGTAGCACAATAAACGAAGTGGGTTTTGTCAAGACTTTCGGGGAAAAATCAGGAGTGTATGCGACGTAGAAAATCCTGGGATTTTCAAGGAAGTAGAAACCTTCTTTTTCTCCGAAACTTGTTACAGTCTTGACAAGTTCCATGATGCTATTACCAATTCTTTCACACTGCCCCCCAAGGGAGCGTACGGGAAGTTAAGCGAGTGCAGGGGGGCTGTGCTGATTAGAAGTGGTTATTGCATGCCTGTTTTTCGATGCCCCGAAAAACTTCTATGGCTTCTTTTATTATAAACCCCTAAAATTTTTTGAGGTGGAAGTTTGATTTTTTGAGAATTATCGAGCAAAGGCTCAAGAAGCTTTTGCCGTTAATTCGGTTAAAAAAAATCAGGCTTTTACCGTTCCGATTACATGCATAGCTATTTTGTTTTGCCTATGGTCATCTTATTCTGATTACCCAATTTAATTTTGAAATACGGGGTTAGGCGGACTTGATTTGCAATTTTTGGCTATAAATGAGGGGTTCCGTTCCAGTGCAACGGATCGGTACCCGATATGAAAGGCGGAAATTGTGAATTGTGTCCAAGAAGCATTGAATGAAGCTCTTTTACCAGAATGGAGTAAAACGAAATGAAGCGTGAATGTGCTGAATGGGTTACGAAAATCGTATTCAATAAAAATCCGATATTACTTTTATGAATAGTTAGCCTATGCTGAAAGAAACCAATTTATACGACATCAAAACTTTCCATAATATGAGATACTAGTTTGAATAATGGTTTAATAGTATTTGATATTTCAGAGGATGCTTGTCTCTGTAGTAGGCTAAGTGACTTTCTGCACCTTCAACCCTGTAATTTTCACTACTTAATTGATAATGTTTCTCTGCTTCTTGAAGGGTAATGTTTGAGGTTTGAGATACTTGTTTCATAATGTCAAAATTTATGTTAAACAATATTTAGGCAGTGAGCAAACGGAAAACAAAATTTTGTCTCAAATTTTTAGGGTGAAAAATTGGAGGTGCCTTTGGAGGTGCCGATTTTTTAGGCAGGAAATTTGAACGCAAATATTTTGCGGGTTTACTTTGCTAAAATATTTTTTGATAGTACTATCCCTGCGCTAATCTTAATTATCCAAAAGAGTGTTTTGTTTTGGGGCAACGATATTAGGTCTCGTTTTTTTAATGTTCAGCTATATGAAAAAACTCCAGTTTAAAAGGTACTGGAGCAACCTTTGGAAAGGTTGTTTAAGCCATTTGATAGATTTCATTAAAGAGTGCTTTATCGCACTGTTCTTGTTTTGAAAAACTCTTTTTTAATGTATTATGAAGAACTGCATTAAAGGCATTGTAGCCTAACCATAAATTAGGTGCCTCGTTTAGCATTATGGCTTCATGGTCGAGTATTTCCAAAACTTCACGGGATTTCTTCGAAGGGTCATGGTTTTTATCGCTGCATTCATAACGGAACAGTTTTGTTTTTTCAAGAATTTCTTGCACAAACTTTTTTGTATCCATTATTTTAACCTCTTTTAGTTTATCGAACTTCTTGGTTATGGTATAGAATTCATTTTCCAAAAATTTATCAAACAGACCATTTAATTTGGGCATTAACAGATGAATCCCATTTTTGGTACGTTTAAGGGAAAAATCCAATTGTGATTCTGAGACATGCAGGCCATTGGAACATACTAACCTATAGAACCCAAAATGTCCAGATGTTTTTTCCCTTCCATCATAAGAGTTTGTGAAGCGTAGCATGGGCAAAATGGGGTCATTGTCATTTTTTATCTTGAATTGGGATTTATCCTCGATGATGAAGTCCATGCTAAAGGTTCTATCCGACCTGTTGATGGTCTGTCTGTGATAATTCAAATCGGCATCAATGAGCATTTGCTCTGCTTTTTTGAAGAACAGTTCATTTGGAATATGTCCGTAGCTATTGGATACGACATTCACAATTTTACGATTGGAGATAATGACATTTTCCAATCCTCTTCGGGATTCCATTGCTGTAAGTTCTCTTAGAGGTCTCATTTCTGAAGAAACGAAAACTTCATCTTGTTGTAAATTATTTAAATACATAATATTTGATTTTTAGATTAAAAAAAGAAAACCTACTCTTTCGAGTAGGCTTTCACATTTGAATACATTTAAATTACATTAGAGTTTGAACTCTAGAATCTGTTCCTCTATCTCCGATTTACGTTGTTCCAAAGTGACTTGTAAATGCGAAGTAACCAACTTGATTAGATTTGTATTGGTGGTCTTGAATTCCAGGTTACTAGAATCTCGAAGATGGAAGGAACTGGAATCATCCTGATTGTAATTGAACTTGGTCAGCTCACTTAATGTTTCTGTCAACCGTTCTCTATGATTGGCCAAGCCTCTTAGTTTTTCAAAATTTTGGATTCTGTCATCCAAATTAATAATAGCTTTTTCGGCTATTACCGGCTTTTCAGTAACAACAGTTTTTCCGGTTGCTTGTTCAGTTAACTTTTTTTGAACTTCCTTTTTAACGGTTGCATTTTCTTTTTTTGCTACTCCGTTTTGTTTCACTACTTTTTGCATAATTAAAAATTTTAGATTAAACAATATTTGAGCATGAATCAAACGGAAGACAAAATTTTATCTCAAATTTTCAAGCGAAAAATTGGAGGTGCCTCTGGAGGTGCCGATTTTTTGTGCAGATAAATTTGAAGGAAACATTTTGCGAGTTTAAATTGCACCTATATTGTGTAGATACAACTACCTCCCTGATTTTAATCAAAGCGATATAAGAAAGCCTACGGTGGTGGATGGGCTTTCAAGACATTGTTCCATAAGATAAAAGATAGGATGAGTTTATGGCTTTCGCAGAAGGAAAAGACAAAACACCTTATAAAATCAGTTGAACTGTCTAACTGGTTCTTAAGGCATTTTTTTTAAGTACGGTCAATTCCTTTCTTTGATTTGACTTTCCCAATAACAGTACCCAATTGCAGCAATGCATATACCAAGGAACTAAAAGAAAAAAATGACATTAACGATTCAAGAAAACAATTGCTGCAAAAACACTCTTGTAGAGCGAGTCAACACTATCTTGAAAAATGAATTTTATCTTGACTATACCTTTACTAGTACGGTACAAGCTAAAAACACAATCAAATTGTTTTTTCTATGCCCTATTTATACTATTTTCAAATGATTATATTCTGTTTCCTTATAATCCATGTTTTTTCTGGAATTGGATTTTAGCTTTACTTTTAATTGCTCCATATCCTTGCTGATTTTCTTTTCGATAACCCTGGCATATCTCTGTGTCGTTGATAATTTTGTATGGCCCAAGAGTTTTGAAACGGTTTCAATAGGAACACCATTTAACAGCGCAACTGTAGTAGCGAAAGTATGACGAGCGACATGAAAGGTAAGGTTCTTATCAATTTTACATAGTTTGGCTATTTCCTTAAGATATTTATTGATCTTTTGATCGCTAAATACCCGTAGAAGTGAATAGTTGTTTTCAGCACATGGATAATCGGAATATTTTCCTAGGATCTCTTTAGCTTCATCCAACAGGGGTAACTTTACGGACGTTTTTGATTTCTGACGTCTGACCATAATCCACTGCTCACCATCTATTCCATTGGCAATGCTTTTTCTATTCAAATTCTTTACTTCGATATAACTCAGACCAGTGTAGCAAGAGAAGACAAATATATCCCTTACTAAACGCATGCTCTTTTTTGATATATAGAGTACCATCATAGCTTCAAGTTCTGATTGCTCCAAAAAAGGACAGTCGAATTCTTCATATTTCAATTCATATAGCGCAAACGGGTCTATCTTAATCCAACCATGCTTAAAGGCTAGGGTCGTAAATTTTTGCAAACGCTCCAAATGCTTCATTACGCCATTGTTATTCAGTGGTTGGGATTTCCGCAAAGGAGGACAAGTGCGAAGATAATTTTCAAATTTGACAATAAATGAATAGTCTAGTTGTGTCAAATGGACATCATTCGATTTAAATTCCTTTTTGATAAAACGGTCGATGTATTTTTCAGTGGCGCCATAATTCTTTATGGTTCCTTGGGCAAGTTTCTTCAATTCGTTGTCCCTATGGTATTCTATAAGATCCTTATAGGTTAAAACAGCTTTATCCTTGCCCAAATATCGGAGCTTAATGGCTTGCGCCGTAATTACCCTACCTTCATCTTTAAGTTGTTTGTAGGCTGTTTTGATGTTGGAGTATACATCATCCAGAATATCATTGATGTATTTTGCATTTTTTGTCCTTGCCTTTACTCGGCCTGCCATAGCAGACCAATGCTCTTCCAAGAGGGCCTCTTTGGTACTTACGTCCACAGGGATGCTATCTATCCAAATACGTGCATAGATAGGAATGGTCTCGTCCTTTCGGATTGAAGATTTTTTCAACCAAAAATGGACATTGAATGTTTGTGTAATTGTCATTTCTTTCGTTTTAGATTATAAAATCAGTTAAACGAAAGCCAAATCGCCACGAAAGTCAAATACGGGCTGTGAACTACAAATCTAGGAATTTTTTTCCTAAGAAACAGGACACGAAATAGGACACTAAGAGATATGCTCTCAAATGGAAACAAAAAAAACCAGTAAACATTTAATTTACTGGTTTTCATTAAATTACGTATTAAATGTTTTTATTTAATACCCTATTTGTCGGGGTGGCAGGATTCGAACCTGCGACCTCCGCGTCCCAAACGCGGCGCGATAACCGGGCTACGCTACACCCCGAATTGGTTATCTTCTATAAATCGCTTAGCTCCTCTTTTCTTTATCTTCTTCTCCAATTTCAATGCTTCTAACCGATTGGCTACTTCTATAATCTTTATAAGTTGCCATGGTGATCCGCCCTTTGTTGAAGGAACTAAACCCTTATTGTGTCTTTCTAATCTCTTTTTGATATCGCTGGTCTACCAACATAATATCGTGAACGTCTTTGACTATATAATATGTAAACTACATAATTCATAATCCATTTTGGGTGGTCACGCCTCTAGCGTGACGACCTCCGCGTCCCAAACGCGGCGCGATAACCATGCCTTCGGCTTGGCTAGCCGGGGTAGACCTGTCACGCCTTAGCGTGATACACCCCGAATTGGTTATCTTCTATAAATCGTTTAGCTTTCGTTATTTCCTAACGCTAACGCTTAAGATTTACCATTTTAAGGACTGCAAAGATAACTTTTTTATCCATTGTACAATTTTTTTTAGACAAAAAAATTAAGCTTCTTTAAAATTAAAAATACATTTTCAAAAAAACAATAACTTAGCGCCTACAAACACTTATATTTTCACAGTGAGCCTCATAAAAAAAAGACTTTCTATTTTACTACTTATTAGCTGTATTTCGCACACATTCGGACAAACAAAAAATACAGGTAAGGTTATTGAAAACGATAACGGACATCCGCTTTCAGATGTGCAAATAATACATCAGGATTCTAAGGACACTCTAATTTCAAACGCAAACGGAACATTCAAGTTTTCTAAAGCCGGTCTATACCAGTTCAATAAAAAAGGATACTACAGCAAAGTTTTCGAACTGGAACATGGTTCAAACTATATCGTTCAATTGCGTATTAATCCATCCGAATTAAATGAGGTTGTTATCACTGCCAATCACATTCCTAAAAAACTCAAAAAAGCAACGGCGACCATTACAATTATTCCATTGAAGGACTTAGAACGGGGTAATGATATAAATATAGCATCTGTTCTAAACCGAACCCCGGGAGTATTCATGCAAAGTGGTGCACTTAATACCAACCGAATTACCATAAGAGGTATTGGTTCCAGAAACTTGTTTGGAACAGCAAAAATAAGAGCCTATTTTAAAGATATCCCATTAACCACGGGTAGTGGAGAAACCACAATCGAAGATTTCGAACTCAATACCATCTCTCGATTAGAAATTGTTAAAGGCGCTACATCCAGCATTTATGGAGCTGGTCTTGGAGGCACCATTCATTTAACTCCAAAAGGTGCTGCTTTTAATCAGTCTCAGGTAAACAGTAACATAGCTATTGGCTCCTTCGGATTGTTAAAAAGTACTGTAAGTGTAGATCACGGTTCTTCATCAAACAGTTTTAAGGTCGTATATAGTAACACCCATAGCGACGGATATAGAGAAAACAATACGTACGATCGAAAAACAGTTACTGTCCATACAAACCACTATTTAAACGCGAAGAATGACTTATCATTTTTAGCCGGTTATGTGGATTTAAAAGCATTTATTCCCAGTTCGATTAACGAAGACACCTATTTAAATACCCCTAAATCGGCTGCATTTACATGGAAACAGGCTCAGGGCTTCGAGGATTCCAAACGTGGAATCTTTGGGTTATCATGGGATCACCAGTATTCTAGTAAGACAAGACATATCACCAGCATTTTTAGTTCTTTTTATAATGCTTACGAACCCAGGCCCTTTAATATTCTAAAAGAAAACATTTGGGCCATTGGTATTAGAAGTCGAGTTTTAGGACATTCAAAGCTCTTTAATGAGACATTTAAATGGACGTTTGGAGGTGAGTTTTTTAGAGACATCTATACCTACAAAACTTTCGGTAACCTGTACCGAGATTTCCCTAGTGGAACTGGCAGTGTTAAAGGCGATCAACTTTCAGATTTTAAAGAACGAAGACAATACTACAACCTCTTTTTTGAAACCACCTACGAGGCATCAAAAAACATAATCCTTACGGCAGGCATAAACTTAAACCAGACCTCCTATCGTTTAAATGACAGGTTTCCCGTTTCTCTAACCAACCCCGATCAATCTGGAACGTTTAAATTTAAAACGATCCCATCTCCCAAACTGGGCGTGTCCTACCTCATTTCAGAAAACATTGGCCTCTATTCAAATGTTAGTCATGGATTTTCCCCGCTTGCCTTAAACGAGGTTTTATTACCCGACGGACAAATAAACACCAATCTCAAGCCTGAAACAGGCTGGAATTTCGAAATTGGCACAAGAGGCTCCCTGGTAAAAAATCGTTTGCAGTATAACTTCTCTGTTTATCGTTTAGACATTAAAAACCTTCTGGTATCCAGAAGAACAGCACAAGATCAGTTTATTGGAATCAACGCCGGAAGCACGCAGCATGATGGTTTGGAAGCATCTGTAAACTACAAATGGTTACAAAAAGAATCTATAACCTTGGTTTCGTTCGTAAATTATACACGTAACGACTTTAAATTTAAGACGTTTGTTGATGGAGATAACGATTTTTCGGGTAACGCCCTAACAGGAGTCCCCTCAGATGTGTTTAATACAGGAATTGATATACAATCGTCTTTCGGAATTTATGGTCATATAAATTTTCAACATGTAAGCGACATGCCTATTACAGATAGTAATAGCCTATATTCAGACAGTTACAATGTAACAAATCTTAAAATGGGCTATAAAACATATCTAAATAAAAAGCTAAATATGAACTTTTTTTTAGGTATAAATAATATCTTTGATAAATCTTATGCATCACAAATTTTAATAAATGCATCTGGTTTTAATGGCAATGCACCAAGGTATTATTACCCGGGAAATCCTGTGAATTATTACACAGGAATTAATATAAATTACAAGCTTTAAAATAAAACCATGAAACCCATTCATTCATTTTTATCAATTGTCCTCATTACATTCGCGTCCTGTGCTCAACAAACGGAATCTGAAATTAAAGCCGAAACTCCAACAAAAATAAATTATACCAGTGAAGTTGTGGTATCAGATTTAGATATCCCCTGGGGCATGGTTTTTTTACCAGATGGAAGCATGCTTATTACCGAGAAAACCGGAGAACTTATCCATTATAAGGATGGGAGCAAGACGAACATTGAAGGATTACCAGAAATATATGTTCGCGGCCAGGGCGGATTAATGGATTTAGAATTACATCCAGATTATAAAAATAACGGATGGATTTACATATCGTATGGATCACCTGAAGGAGAAGGTACCGGAGGTAATACCGCTATCATGAGAGCTAAATTAAATAATAACACACTAACCGAAAAGCAAGTCCTTTACAAAGCAGAATTGAATACCAAAAAAGGCCAACATTGGGGATCACGAATAGAGTTCGATAATGATGGTTACTTATATTTTTCGGTAGGAGATCGTGGTAATCGCGATGTAAACCCGCAAGATATTACCAGAGATGCTGGTAAAATCTATAGATTAAATGATGATGGAAGCATTCCTCAGGACAACCCTTTTGTTGGTACTAGTGGTGCTAAAACGGCGATTTTTAGTTACGGACACCGAAACCCTCAGGGTATGGCAAAACATCCGGTGACAGGTGCTATATGGGTTAACGAACATGGCCCAAGAGGTGGTGATGAAATTAATATTATCCAAAAGGGTAAAAACTTTGGATGGCCTGTGATTTCTTATGGTATTAACTATGATGGAACTACCTTCACCGATATCACCGAGAAAGAAGGTATGGAACAACCCTTATTTTATTGGGTACCTTCTATTGCTCCCAGTGGGATGGCCTTCGTATCATCGAGCAAATATCCAGACTGGCAAGGTAATGTCCTGGTAGGCTCATTAAAATTTGAATACCTAGAAAGACTTGTTATAGAAAATAACGAAGTTGTAAGACGAGAAAAATTGTTTGAAGGCTTAGGACGGGTTAGAAATGTTATACAAGCACCAGATGATTATATTTATGCAGCTATAGAAGGCCTGGGTATTATAAAAATTGTTCCTGAAAACTAAAGCGTTTCTAAAAAACTTAACTACATGAAATTAATATTATTAGGGTTGATAGCACTTACTACCGTTATTACCAGTTCTCTAAATCATAACGACAATCTACAAACCGATCCATTAAAAGAAAGCATAAAAAGAGGACAGGAACTCTACACCGATTTTTGTGTAACCTGTCACCTCCCCAATGGTGAAGGCCTTAAAGGCACGTACCCTCCTCTGGCCAATTCAGATTACCTAAGAGACAATCGTGAAGCCAGTATAAAAGGCATAAAATACGGTCAGAAAGGAAAAATCGTGGTGAACGGAACGACTTACAATAGTTACATGGCTCGACTGGGGTTGAGTGATGACGAAGTTGCCGATGTTATGAATTACATTACCAATAGCTGGGGTAATAAAAATGAGACTATGGTGACGGAAGAAGAGGTGGCAAACATCAAAAAGTAAAACGTTTTGATACCCGTTTAAACCAATCCCTTCATCATTCAAATATGTAATAGCACGAATAAAAAGACATGATTTGACAATAACCGCATAAAATGATCTTTTCCCCCAGGCTATTTTTAAATAAACATCCATAGAAATGTCTCTTGATGCATCAGGTGTGCTTACTTATTTTTTATTAGGATATTATGATGCAAAAGGTACATTTTATTAAGTGAGTTTAGGACATAATCGGTATAATCCGAACAATAAAAACCGTAGTTTTTAGAATAAAATGCACGAAATACCCTCTAACGTATTAAATGCTCAAAAACTATAATTAAATTTGCAAAAAATCAATATGCTAATCATTGGAATTGGAGGTGGTACAGGTTGCGGTAAAACCACTGTGGTAAATCAAATCTTAAGAGAACTTCCCGAGGGTGAAGTTGGTGTTATTTCGCAAGATTCCTATTATCAGGACACCTCTCATCTTTCCTATGAAGAACGGGTAAATATAAATTTTGACCACCCAAGATCCATTGATTTTAAACTGTTAACAGATCACTTAAAAGAGCTTAAAAAAAATAAGCCCATACACCAGCCTGTATATTCTTTCGTTAAACATAATAGAACCGGAGACACCATTTTAACCCATCCAAGGAAGGTTATGATTGTTGAGGGGATCCTAATTTTAACCAATAAAGAGTTACGAGACATGTGCGATATTAAAATGTTTGTTCATGCCGATACCGATGAACGCCTCATTAGACGTCTAAAACGTGATATATCTGAACGTGGAAGGGACTTAGATGAAGTTTTAATAAGGTACCAATCCACATTAAAGCCCATGCACGATCAATTTATAGAACCCACAAAGGAATATGCAGATATTATTATTCCGAATAATAGATACAACACCGTAGCTATAGACATTGTTAAGACTATAATAAACGAAAAACTATAAATGGGACTTTTAAATCATAAATTTTTTAAGCCATTTAAAAATTGGTTTACCTTAATTCTAATTACATTTGTGGTCTGGATGTTATTTTTTGATGCCAACTCATGGCTTATTCATAATGAATTGAATACCGACATAGAGGCTCTTGAAGATGAAAAGGAATATTATAAAAAGGAAATAGAAAAAGATAACAAAGGCATAAAAAAACTAAGTACCCCAGCTGGTTTAGAAAAATTTGCTCGCGAAGCCTACTATATGAAACGCGAAAACGAAGAAATTTATATTATTGAATACGAAGATAGCTTAAAAACAAAAGAAAATGACTAATAAGTTGTTTAACGAATTTGATGCCATTTCAGCTAAACAATGGAAACAAAAAATACAATTCGATTTAAAGGGTGCCGACTACAACGACGCACTTATCTGGAATACCAATGAAGGAATTGCTGTAAAACCGTTCTATCATGCAGATGATGTCACAGAACACCCTAAAGCTTCAAATGCAAAAGGAACCACCTGGACCATATGTCAATCTATATTTGTGGTCGATGCTAAAAAATCTAATCAAAAAGCAATAGATGCTATTAATCGAGGCGCAGAAAGTATTCGGTTTATTATACCTAATAAAGATATTGTCTTAAATGATTTATTAGAACATATTGTTTCCGAATCCACATCTACTCCAATTCATTTTGATTTGCAATTCCTTTCCAGTGACTTTGTAAACCAACTAAAAGAAATGGTACCTCAGGCTGACATTCATATTCATACCGATATTATTGGTAATCTCGCCAAAAGTGGTAACTGGTACAACAATTTATCTGAAGACTTCAAGACATTTGAAAAAATTGTCGAATCTACGCAATCGTTTTCGGTAGATACTTCTCTGTATCAAAATGCCGGTGCGAACATCATTCAGCAATTAGCATATGCTTTAGCACATACCAATGAATATTTAAGTTATCTTGAAAACCATTCGAAAATAGAGCCTAACATGAAAGTCATATTTCATGTTTCGGTTGGAACCAACTATTTCTTTGAAATTGCTAAATTGCGGGCATTAAGACTTCTATGGGAAACGCTGGCATCAGAATACCATATAACATCTCATTGTTTTATTCTGTCTGCTCCAACAAAACGTAACAAAACCTTATACGACTACAATACGAATATGCTACGTACGACCACCGAATGTATGAGTGCCATACTTGGAGGCACAGATAGCATCTATAATCTGGCTTACGATACCATTTACCATAAGGATAATGAATTCGGAGAACGTATTTCCAGAAACCAGTTGCTAGTATTGAAACATGAAAGTTATTTTGATGTTGTTAATAATCCGTCCGATGGTGCCTATTATATAGAATCATTAACAGATCAATTCGCAGAAAAAGCTTTAGAGTTGTTTAAAGATATTGAAAAACATGGTGGCTTTTTAAAACAACTTAAAGAAGGGACAATACAGCGCAAACTAAAAGAAAGTGCGGCTAAGGAAGAAGCGCAATTTCATGCCGGAGAAGACATCTTATTAGGCACGAATAAGCACCCTAATGCAGAAGATAAAATGAAACAGGAACTAGAGCTGTACCCCTTTGTAAAAACAAATCAAAGAAAAACATTAATTGAGCCGATTATTGAAAAACGGCTAGCAGAACAAGTAGAACAAGAACGATTAAAAAATGAATCTTAAAATGAAACCTCTTCTTAAAATTATTACAATTGCGCTACCTCTTATTTTGTTTAATTGTAAAAATGAAACTGTTAAAATAGAATACAAGTATGGTAATAAATCGGCTGTGATGACCTGCGGTGATGCCAATACCAAACTTTATAACGAAGCTCTGTATTCTTTTGAAGATGATATTTTTAATTATTACAAAAAACAAAACTTTAAAAGCAACCCAACTAATGCTTATGCTCAATTTTTAAGAAATGCGTTATATGGTAATTTAAAATATGAAGATATTATTTCAGAGCACTCTTTAAAAGTTTTTGAAGCCTTAAAGCAAGAAGACGGCTTATGGAGTGCAGAAAACACAAATGGTCACTTAAATTACAACGGCGTATTTCTTACATGCATTATTGAAAACATAAAAGATGCCGATTTAAAAACAACCTTTAAATCCCTTATCTCAATTAACGATTTGCGTCCTAAACTCATAGGCCCTCCCCTCTACTCGGTATATAGAAATGCGCTAAACGACAAATATTTAGCAGCCTACATTGCCTTTGATTTTTATTATTCAAAATTTTTTGATATCGATTTAACCAAAATTGGTTCAGATAAACCTGAATCTAAAGTAGATTTTAATAAGAAACCAGAATAGTATAGTATTGAGAAAAGATTTCCAACATATCACGCTTAATAAAACGCAAAAGGAAGTAAAGCAGGATAAACCTAGCGTTTTTTCAACAGCCGAAGGCATAAACGTTAAATCATCTTATACCAAAGACGATCTTGAAAATCTGGAGCACCTGGGATTTGTTGCTGGAATGGCTCCAAATTTAAGAGGACCATACAGTACAATGTATGTAAGGCGTCCTTGGACCATCAGACAATACGCAGGGTTTAGCACAGCAGAAGAAAGTAATGCGTTCTACCGACGTAATTTAGCTGCTGGGCAAAAAGGGCTCTCTGTGGCATTCGATCTAGCAACACATCGGGGTTACGATAGTGATCATGAACGTGTGGTAGGTGATGTTGGAAAAGCAGGTGTAGCTATCGATTCGGTGGAGGACATGAAAGTACTATTCGATCAGATTCCGCTAGATAAGATGTCCGTGTCCATGACCATGAACGGAGCAGTTCTCCCAATCATGGCATTTTACATCGTAGCGGCCGAAGAACAAGGTGTACCTCCAGAGCAACTCGCCGGAACGATTCAAAATGATATTTTAAAAGAGTTCATGGTACGTAATACCTATATCTACCCACCTTCACCTTCCATGAAGATTATTTCAGATATATTTAAATATACCAGTAAGAATATGCCAAAGTTCAACAGTATAAGCATTTCGGGCTATCATATGCAAGAAGCCGGAGCGACCTGTGATATTGAACTGGCATATACCCTGGCAGATGGTTTGGAATACATTAGAAAGGGACTCGCAGCGGGTATGGATATTGATACCTTTGCACCAAGACTATCTTTCTTTTGGGCCATAGGCATGAATCACTTTATGGAAATTGCCAAAATGCGTGCAGCGCGTATGCTATGGGCTAAACTGGTAAAACAATTCAACCCTAAAAACGCAAAATCCCTGGCCTTACGAACCCACTGCCAAACCAGTGGTTGGAGTTTAACAGAACAAGACCCATTTAACAATGTAGCAAGAACCACTATAGAAGCTGCTGCTGCTGCTTTTGGTGGCACTCAAAGTCTACACACCAATGCACTGGATGAAGCCATTGCCTTGCCCACTGATTTCTCGGCTCGTATTGCCAGAAATACCCAAATATATTTACAGGAAGAAACAAAAATTACTAAAACGGTAGATCCGTGGGCCGGGAGTTATTATGTAGAAAAACTAACCCACGATATTGCCCATAAAGCATGGTCTTTAATTGAAGAAGTTGAAAACCTCGGAGGCATGACCAAAGCGATTGAAGCTGGAATCCCTAAAATAAGAATTGAAGAAGCCGCAGCAAAAAAACAAGCTCGAATAGATTCTGGTCAAGATATTATTGTTGGAGTTAATAAATATAGGCTTGAAGAAGAGGATGCCATAGCGACTCTGGAAGTAGATAACCAGATCGTTCGAAATCAGCAAATAGAGCGACTTAATAAAATTAAAACTGAAAGGCATTCAGAACATGTAAAAGCAGCACTACTAAAACTATCTGAAGCTGCTAAATTTTCATTACATTCGGAAAACGCTAAGGATAGTGAGGATAAAAACTTATTAGCATTAGCCGTAGATGCAGCCCGAAAACGGGCAACTTTAGGAGAAATTAGTGATGCCTTAGAGGCTGAGTTTGGACGTTATAAAGCACAAATAAAATCATTTTCAGGCGTGTATAGCAAAGAAATTAAAGATGACGAATCCTTTAAGAAAGCACAGCAGCTCGCTGATGCTTTTGCCGAACAAGATGGTAGACGGCCTCGTATCATGATTGCCAAAATGGGGCAAGACGGCCACGACCGGGGTGCTAAAGTAGTGGCAACCGGGTATGCCGATGTAGGATTCGATGTCGATATTGGTCCGCTATTTCAAACACCTCAGGAAGCTGCAAAACAAGCCGTTGAAAATGATGTACACATACTGGGCGTGTCATCGTTAGCCGCTGGACATAAAACACTTGTACCACAGGTTATAGAAGCCCTTAAAAGTTATAATCGCGATGATATCATGGTGATTGTTGGAGGTGTTATACCAAAACAAGACTATCAGTTCTTATTTGATGCCGGAGCGATAGCCGTTTTCGGTCCGGGAACCAAAATTAGCGATGCCGCGATTAAAATTTTAGAAATCTTAATTGACGACTAAGAATTTTCATCAATAAAATCGAGGAAAAACCTTTCTTTATCATGTTTTTTTGAGGTATGATAATACTGACGATTGCTTTCAAAAAAATCGACAAAAAGATTCTTTTGCAGGTTGACGCGACTATCCCCTTAATTTATCAGTAAATTCGGTAAACCCTACACTAAATAGTTGTATTTTTAGTTCCCCCTATCCAAAGAACTGATGAACAAAATTATTGCAATCGCAAACCAAAAAGGTGGCGTAGGCAAAACAACAACATCCATTAATCTGGCCGATGCACTGGGTCTTCTCGAAAAGAAGGTCCTTTTAATAGATCTGGACCCCCAGGCTAATGCCACGTCTGGCGTTGGCCTAGTTCCCTATGATATAAAATACAGTAGTGTAAGTTTTTTTACGAATACCTTTAAGCCCAAAAACTATATCATAAGGCCAGAGTTATCACATTTCGACTTTATTCCTTCCAATATTCGTCTGGCGTCAATAGAAATAAACAAAAATAAATCTGTTGACCTGTTTATGCTAAAATCGGCACTTTCGAAAGTTGTCAAAGACTATGAATATATCGTTATTGACTGTTCTCCTTCCTTTGGATTACTAACCCTTAATGCCTTAACTGCGTGCAATTCGGTCATTATACCAGTGCAATGTGAGTTTTATGCCTTAGAAGGTCTTAGTAAATTACTAACAACTATAAAAAGCATTAAGAAGTTATCCAATCCAGATATTGATATTGAAGGACTCCTAATTACTATGTACGACTCAAGAACAAGTTTGTCTAATCAATTAAGAGATGAGCTCATTAAACATTTCGATTCTATGGTATTCGATACCGTCATTAGACGAAATGTTAAGTTGAGAGAGGCTCCCAGTTACGGACTAAGTATTATTAAATACAGTCCAAACAGCGTTGGTACCGAAAACTATTTGAATTTAGCATCAGAGCTCATCACCAACAATACCGGTGAAAAAGCCGAAATGCCTATAGGTAAAGATTTGTCTGAAATATTAACGGGTAACACTGAAGATGTCGATTATATTATTAAAGGGCATACCAACGTTAATAGTGATAAAAAAGTCGAAGATTATAGCCACCTTATCGGATTTAAAAGAGAAGAAGTAAATAAAGTTTTAGGATTCTCGTATAACGATATTCATTCGAGTGTCTGGATGTACAGAACGAGTTCCTCCTTCAGTATAATTAAAAAAAACTATTTGTATTTGTACTTCGAAAATGGAAAAGTTACAGACTACAAGCTCACAACCTTCAAATTAAACAAGGTTGAGTAGTTACGATATATTCATCATTTAATATCGTTTTTTTTATCAAAAATCCTTACCTTTCGCTCACATTTTCTTTAAAAAAAGATGGTACAAAAATATAACAAAACCAAATCATTTCATGGGTAAAATAATTGCAATTGCTAATCAAAAAGGAGGCGTAGGAAAAACAACGACCTCTATAAACTTAGCTGCCGCTCTTGGCGTTCTGGAAAAAAAGATATTACTTATAGATGCTGACCCCCAAGCAAATGCAACTTCTGGTATAGGAATAGATATCGAGTCGGTAGAAATTGGAACATATCAACTCTTAGAACATTCCAATTCGGTTAGAGAGACTATTATGAAAACAGAATCTCATAACCTTGATATTATCCCTGCCCATATAGACCTGGTTGCTATTGAGATTGAACTGGTTGATAAGGATAAACGTGAGTATATGTTAAAGAGTGCTTTAGCAGATATTAGAAATGATTATGATTATATTTTGATTGATTGCGCACCATCATTAGGGCTGCTTACATTAAATGCCTTAACGGCAGCGGACTCTGTAGTTATTCCTATTCAGTGTGAATATTTTGCCTTGGAAGGCTTAGGAAAACTATTAAATACTATAAAAAGTGTGCAAAAAATTCACAATCCCGAATTAGATATTGAAGGCTTACTCTTAACTATGTATGATGCCCGATTAAGATTATCTAATCAGGTTGTAGAAGAGGTTGAAAAACACTTCAATAACATGGTCTTTCAAACAATCATTCAGCGTAATGTGCGTTTAAGTGAAGCCCCTAGTTATGGAGAAAGTATAATTAATTATGATGCCTCTAGTAAAGGTGCAAACAATTACTTAAGTTTGGCAAAAGAAATTATCACTAAAAACACCTAGGAATTTATGGCTAAGGCGACGAAAAAACAGGCTTTAGGAAGAGGGCTATCCGCTTTATTGAAAGACCCTGATAACGATATACAATCGGTACAAGATAAAAATGCCGATAAAGTTATTGGGAACATTGTAGAACTAGATGTAACTACCATTGAGGTAAACCCTTTTCAGCCACGTACCAACTTTAGCGAAGAATCCCTGCGCGAACTAGCGTCCTCCATTAAGGAGTTAGGCATTATTCAACCCATTACGGTAAGAAAATTAGGGTTCGACAAATACCAGTTGGTTTCTGGAGAGCGTCGTTATAGAGCATCAAAGCTCATTGGTCTGGACACCATTCCTGCCTATATTAGAATTGCCAACGATCAAGAGTCTTTGGAAATGGCATTGGTTGAAAATATTCAACGTCAGGATCTCGACCCTATCGAAATTGCCTTATCATACCAACGTTTAATTGATGAAATTCAATTGACCCAAGAACAAATGAGTGATCGCGTTGGAAAAAAACGTTCTACCATTGCCAACTATTTACGTTTGTTAAAACTTGATCCCATTATCCAAACCGGTATGCGAGACGGTTTTATTTCTATGGGACATGGCCGTGCTATCATCAATATTGAAGATACAGCCATTCAATTGGACATTTACAAAAAAATATTGGCCAATAAATTATCGGTAAGAGAAACCGAAACTCTGGTTCGTACTTTTAATGACACCAAAGAGGTCAAAGTCTTGCCTAAATCTGACATCCCGGAAGCGCCAAAATTCATAAAAAAAGGTATTACAACCTTTTCTGAATACTTTGGACACAAAATTGACGTTAAAGTCTCTAAAAACGGGAAAGGAAAGATTACCATTCCATTTCACTCTGAAGAAGACTTTAATCGCATTAAAAAACTCATTGAAGGTGCCAAGTAAATTTCTAATAGCAAGCCTCCTTGCCTTTTTATTTTGTTTTTCAACAGTAGCACAAGAAAGAAAAAAGAAGAAGAGAAAAGAACTTCCAAAGGAAGTTGTAGTCGATTCTATTATAGAAATTAGAGACCCTATAAACCCCTTATCACCTGCTAAAGCTGCATTTTACTCAGCCATCCTACCAGGACTCGGACAAGCTTATAATAAAAAATACTGGAAAATTCCAATAGTTTATGGAGTTATTGGAACTGGACTTTATTTTTATATAACAAATAATAGAGAATATAACAGATATCGAGATGCTTATAAAAGACGTATAGCGGGGTTTACCGATGATGAGTTTTATTTAGATTCAAATGGTAATCAGTTACCTACACCAAGAGTAAGCATTGAAGGGTTACAACGCGGACAAAAAGTCTTCCGAAAGAATAAAGAAGTTGCGCTTTTGGTTACCATTGGACTTTATGCCTTGAATATCATCGATGCCAACGTGGATGCACACTTATTGCAGTATAATGTGGACGAGAATTTATCTTTAGCACCACATTTTAGACTTAATGAAATTGATGCAACAAGCAATCTCGGTCTCACTTTAAATTTTAAATTTTAAATGAATATAGCTTTACTAGGATACGGAAAAATGGGTAAAACCATTGAACAAATTGCGATTAAAAGAGGCCATAATATTGTATTGACTATTGATAAAGACGATAACGATTACGATATTACAACAGCAGACGTTGCTATAGACTTTAGCATTCCAAATGTTGCATTCGATAATATATCGAACTGCATAAACAATGGCGTACCAGTAATTTCTGGAACAACAGGGTGGTTAGATAAATATGACGAAGCTATAGCACTGTGTAAAGAAAAAAAAGGCGGTTTTATTTACGCCTCCAATTATAGTTTGGGCGTAAACATCTTTTTCGAGCTTAATAAAACATTAGCTAAAATGATGAGTACTCTGGATCAATACAATGTGAGTATGGAAGAAATTCACCATACGCAAAAACTAGATGCGCCTAGCGGAACAGCGATTTCTTTAGCAGATGACGTTATTTCTCAGCACAACGCTTATAGTAACTGGGAACTCGATAAAAAAACAGCAGACGATGTAATTCCGATTGCAGCCAAACGTATCGAAAACGTTCCAGGCACTCACACTGTGGACTACGACAGTGAAGTGGATTCTATTTCTATAAAACATACTGCACATACAAGACATGGCTTTGCTTTGGGTGCCGTGGTAGCCGCCGAATGGTTAGTCGGAAAAACAGGAGTATTCACAATGAATGATGTGTTAAATATTGGTTAATACCAAATAAACTTGTAACAGTATTAATAGTGTTAACAACTAACAAAAACTAAAATTTAAGACTATGACACTTACACAATGGTTTGTATGTATATTAATTATTCAAGTCATTCACGGTTTAGGTACCTGGAAACTTTATGTAAAGGCTAACAAACAGGCCTGGGAAGCTTTTGTACCTGTTTACAACGGCGTTGTTTTAATGAAAATTATAAACCGTCCCTGGTGGTGGGTTATCCTGTTATTTTTACCCATAGTAAACCTTATTATGTTTCCTGTTATCTGGGTTGAAACTGCCAGAAGTTTTGGTAAAAACTCTAATTTAGATACGGCTTTGGCCATCTTAACACTAGGCTTTTACAATTACTATTTAAACTATGCCGCAGATGTTAACTACATCGAAAACCGCGATTTAAAACCTAAAAGTTCTGGAGGCGATTGGGTGAGCTCTATTCTATTTGCTGTAGTTGCTGCAACCATCGTGCATACCTATTTTATACAACCATTTACAATCCCCTCATCGTCTTTAGAAAAGTCTTTGTTAGTTGGAGATTTTCTTTTCGTGAGTAAATTTCATTATGGTGCCAGAATACCCATGACAACTGTTGCCGCGCCTATGGTACATGATACCATCCCGAAATTAGGAACCAAGTCTTATTTGTTTAATGATAATTACGACAAACGAAACACCTCTTGGATTAACAAACTTCAATTACCTTATTTAAGGCTTCCTGGTTTTGAAAACATAGACAGAAATGAGATTGTCGTGTTCAATCAACCGGCAGATACCTTACTGGATATGAACGATTTTCATCCAGACCGAAATTATTATAAGCCTATTGACAAGAAAACAAATCTGGTAAAACGTTGTGTAGGCGTTCCAGGAGATTCATTGGAAGTCCGCAACGGTTACGTATATATAAATGGAAAAAAGAATGAGCTTCCAGACAGAGCGCATTTACAATTTAGTTATCACGTACAACCAAAAAACAATCAGTTTAACCCGAAGTATGTAAAAGATCGTTATGACATTACAGATGGCTTTGGAATCATTAATCAGCAAAACACATACTATTTTTCGGCCATTTCTGATGAAGCTGCAGCTAAGTTCAAAAACCATCCTAATGTCGCCAGTATCACTCCTAACAGACAAGAAAAAGGAGTTAGAGACCCAGGTATCTTTCCACATCACCCTAATTATAACTGGAACGTTGATTTCTTTGGTCCACTTTACATCCCTGAAGAAGGCAAAACGATTGATCTTAATTTAGAAGTCTTACCACTATACAAACGTGTAATTACTGAATACGAAAGGAATGCTTTAGAGGTTAAAGGAAATCAGATTTATATTAACGGTCAGATTGCCAACACCTATACGTTTAAACAAAATTATTACTGGATGATGGGTGATAATCGCCATAATTCCATCGACGCCCGAGCATGGGGATTTGTTCCCTTTGACCACGTTGTTGGTAAACCCGTATTTATCTGGATGAGTTGGGACGGACTTAGCAACCCGCGTTGGGAACGTTTCTTTACAACCGTTAGTGGTAGTGGCAAACCGACCTCATTCCTTATTCCGTTCCTTGTTTTATTATTGGGATGGCTTGGATATAGCAAATGGAGAAAACGTAAACAAGCGAACGCTTAATTTATAAGGTCATTCCCATGTGATCGTTGAGCGCTCACGAATTGAAAACGGGAATCTCTTTTAAAACATTTCGAATTTCAACTTATAAGATTCTCACAAAGTTGCGAATGGTGTAACAATGGACATTATATTACATCCAACATACTTCCCTAATATTGCTCATTTTGTCGCTATGGCACAATCTAGTAATGTTATGTTTGAAATCGATGATAATTTTTTAAAACAAACGTATAGAAACCGAACGTATATCTACGGCGCTAATGGAAGGTTAAATTTGAACATTCCCGTAATACATTCGCAAAAGAATCGTCAAAAATACCGGGATGTAAAAATATTCAATGAAGAAAAGTGGCAAAGTCTTCATTGGAAATCCTTAATATCTGCCTATCGTACCTCTCCTTTTTTTGAGTATTATGAAGATGAGCTTCTCCCCTTATTTAATACCAAAACAGACTATATTTTAGACTTTAATTTTAAATGTCTGGACATCGTTCTTAGCTGTATACAATTGGACATTAATGCTTCGAAATCTGAAGCCTACCAAAACATAGTTGAAGATAGAACAGATTTTAGACATTTGGTACATGCTAAAAAGGAGCCGTCCTATCCATTTGATTCTTACACACAAGTTTTTAATGATAAACATGGTTTTATACCCAACTTAAGCATCTTAGACTTACTTTTCAACGAAGGGCCTAATGCATTGAACTATTTAGAATCTCAAACCATGATATCGTCTTGATTATGCTGCAAACTATAGTTCATTACGGATGTCATACTCTGGTTCCTTTAATGATAGCCTTAATTTGGTATAAACCACGTTGGAAGGTCGCTTTTTTAATCATGATATCGGGAATGCTAATAGATTTAGATCACCTTCTGGCAAACCCTGTATTTGATCCGAATCGATGTAGTATTAACTTTCATCCGCTCCACTCTTACTATGCTATTGCGGTATACCTGATCCTTTTGTTTCCAAAAAGAACAAGGCTAATTGGTTTGGGGTTAGTTATACATATGCTGGCTGATACTCTGGATTGTATATTAATGAGATAAAAACTCTATCGAACTCCTAAAATCGTGAGTACTACCCCCCACTCAAACTCAGCGTAGACATCATAGGATAATGATCTGAATACTGCTCGTTATAAGTCTTAAAACCATTTACAGAGAAGGCCTCATCGGCAAAAATAAAATCGATTCTAACCGGGAAAAATTTGAAACTATAGGTACGTCCAAATCCGTTTCCAGCCACTTTAAACGTATCATTCAAGTCGCCTTTAATTTTTCTGTATACATAGGAAAACGCCGTATTATTAAAATCTCCGCATATTATCATTTTATGAGTACACTGTTCCTTATGTTTTAAAAACAGTTCTGTTTGAAATTGCTGCATTTTAAAGGTCTCCCCTACGCGCTTAAAAAGACGTTCGGAGTCTTCTTCCTTTAGCGTTTCCACGTTGGTATTAATGCGAAGCGACTCTAAATGAATATTATACACTCTAACGGTATCGGTTTGCTTCAAAACATCTACAAAAATGGCATTATTTCCGGTTTCGGGAAACTCAATAGACCCAGAATTCACAATAGGGAATTGTGAAAAAATAGCCTGTCCATATTTGGTCTTTTTTCCCAAGAGTTTTTCGTATTTATACTTAAAAAAAGAAAAATCTATGTTTTTATGGGGATGATATTCCTGAATACTTAAAATGTCTGGATTCTCCAATTTTACAAAATCGACAATCTTATTTTCCATATTGTCTTCTGGAATCCATTTATAAAGATTAAACAACCTAACATTATAGTTCATCACCTTGATATTATTGGGGTTTTCAATCTTTTTCGAAGATGAAAACTTGTACAGAGAGCCAAAGGACACATAACCAATACATAATATTGCTAAGGATAGAAAAAGTTGTTTCTTAAGCCTTAATGCCCAATACAGAAAGAACAAGGCATTAGTTAATATTAAAAAAGAAACGCCTAAATTAAGAACAGATAATACAGAAAATGTCTTTGGTGGTAGAAAAGGTAACGCAAAAGAACACAGCAGCAAGAGTGCTACTATAATGTTTACGAAATAGATTATTTTATTAAAAAAACTTAGTTTTTTCATAGTCTTGCTCTCAAAGCATAGTACCAATCAACAAAAATTATGCCTTGAATAGTTCCCTTTAAATCCACGATTACATTTTTGAAGGGTAAACGGGTTTAAACGTTTTTGATGGAAGATAAAAATAGAGATTTTTTGCTCAATTTAGGAATTTTTAAACAGCATTACATGACTAAGCAACCATAAAAAGACAATAAGTGATTAAAACATAATATATTAGCTTAATTTAAAAAAATATGAATGTCCGTATTTTGTCATAAACCTGAAAACTAATGATGTTGTCATCAGAATGAAGAGAAAGGACATAAAGAATCTATTAATGATCCATGAGATTCCTGTCTGCCAGTGGCATGGCTCCTTTGTCGGGATGATAACGTGTCGTATGATGAATGAATAGGAAATTCCAAACGCGCTCCGAACAAACTGTTTATTCAGACTGAATACTGACCACTAAAAAAACCATCCAAAACATGTTTTTCTTCAAGACGTTTGATTAACTAACTCATGGATTCGAAAACGTTAAAACGGCTTCTATTAACTCTTTAAGGCTTTTAAACACCGATACGAGAAGTTTTTGGCAAGCACATATATACTTCTTTCTCAAATGTATGATTATTTGGAGTTGCCAAAGCATAAACACTTCTCAGGTCTTACTTTCCGGCCTTAAATAAAAACTCTTTTTCTTCGGACGTCAAACTATCATAACCACTTTTACCAATTTTATCTAGAATAACATCAATTTTCTTCTGGTTGTTAAACTCGTTAAAATCTTTTTTAGCATACCCGGCCACTTTAGATTTCGGTTTCCTCTTATGAACTGTTTTTAAAGGTGCTTTTTTACCAGATTTAAAGACATTAAAAAGAGTATCCATTAAGGTTTCAAACCCTTTTCCTATATCCTTACCATTGGTTAATTGTTTTGCATAGAAATATCCTAATATAGCACCTCCTAAATGCGCCAAATTACCTCCAGAGTTACCTACCGGATTATTAATTCCAGAAAATACACCAACAACGTCTAATATGACAATGGCAACACCAACGTACCATAATTTTAAATTAAACATAAAGAAACGCAGTTCTTGATTAGGCATATAAGCACAAAGAAAAATGAGTAACGCCCTTACCGCAGCAGATGCCCCGAGCAATCGCGAATTTGCCAGAAACACATGCGGAAACACCGTATAGCAAATCATGTATAATAAACCTCCTGTTATAGCTCCTAAAAAGTAAATATTTAAAGCCATCTTTGGACTAAACAAGTTTAAAAACATACGACCTATAAAATACAGCCACAACATATTAAAGAACAAATGCCAAAAATCGTAATGTAGAAATGCATATGTAACAATGGTCCAGGGCTGCATTATAAAGTCACCAAACCCACTTGGTAATTCCAGCCAATCTATATTAGATTTTAAAGCCAGCCCTACCAAATAAATGATAAGATTAATACCTATAATCTTCTCTAAGACGTTAAGTCTTGACAATTTATCTTTTATATCTTGAGACAATGAAGTCATTAGTTCCAACGGTTTCTATTAAACTGCGTTCGCTTCCAGTACCACATGATAATAAAGCCGGTTATGGCTCCACCGACATGCGCCATGAATGCTGTATTACTTGGACTGAAAAACGACTGTCCGGTTAAGCCCGAAATTAAATCTAATATAATAATACCTGGAATAAAATATTTAGCTTTTATAGGTATTGGTAAAAATATTAACATAAGTTCGGCATTGGGGTTCATCATTCCAAATGCGGCAAGAATCCCCATGATACAGCCGGAAGCTCCAACCATTGAAGCAAAATATATATCATAAAACTCCTGACTTATATTTGTAAACGTCTTACCACTTTTGAATACTTCAGTAATTTGTTCTTTTGTAAATCCCAAACTTAAAGCTTGAGATTCCATAGGTAAATATTGAACATAATAATATCCTACCTGTAGAGCCACAGCCCCTAGTCCTGCCGAAAAATAAATGAATAAAAAACGTTTTGACCCCAAAGCCTGCTCTACGGGTGTACCAAACATCCAAAGCGCAAACATGTTAAACAATATATGTGTTACCCCGCCGTGCATGAACATATGTGTTACGATTTGCCAGGGTTGAAATGCTTCATTTTTAGGAAAATGCATCGCGAATAGGTCGTAAAACAAAACGCCTCCTCCGATGGCCAGGGTTCCAACAAACATAATTACATTAACAATTATCAAATGCTTAACCGATTCTGAAATCCTCATCATAGTCTATATAAATTTTTTATCTAACTCATCAACACTTAATGTGATAAAAGTTGATCGGTTAGTAGGTGTAATATTAGGTTCTTTACAAGCAAATAGTTTATTTACCAAATGCTCTTGTTCGTCTTTTTTTAATGACTGTCCGGTCTTAATAGCCAGACTTTTAGCTATTGATTTTGCTAGTAAATCGGTAGCACTAAAACTACTATCCGGCACTTCATTTTCCACATCACTAATTAACTGCTCTAGAATAATAGAGACTTCGCTTTCGGGTACCGATACTGGAACACCGGTTATTTCAAGAGATTCTTCTTCCATTTTTGAAAATACAAAACCTGTATTCACCAAATCCTCTTCCAATTGCTTTATAATAGCTATTTCCTGCTTGGATAGATGTAACTCAAGTGGAAACAATAGTTGCTGACTCACGGCCTCTTTAATGGTCATATTCTTAAGAAACTCTTCGTATAGTATTCGTTGGTGCGCTCTATGTTGATCTATAACCAGCATGCCAGATTTAATCGTACTTACTAGATATTTATTGTGGATCTGATAGGTCGTATTGGCTTGCTCTATCTGCTTTTCATCATCAAAAATAGACGGTGTAGATTCTTCACTTTCAAAATGCACCTCGCTAAAATCCTGTTGGGTTCTGGTTCCTTTAGATTCCAAACCTACATATAAACCTTCCCAACTGGCGGCTGGTTCTTTTTTATAACCCGCAGCTCTACCACCTCCCGAAGACCTAGCTTTTTCTTCTGTTTGAAATGGATTAAAACTTCTATCTACTTCTATGTTTGGTGTCTCTGTTGCTTCTCCACTTTTATAAGTGTATGGCGGATCGAGACTCGGATCACGCTCGAAATCTAAAACTGGTGCGATATTAAATTGCCCCAGACTATGTTTTACAGCAGAGCGTAAAAGCGCATATAAGGTATGCTCATCATCGAACTTAATTTCCGTCTTTGTTGGATGAATATTAATATCGACCGTCTGCGGATCTACCATCAAGTTTATAAAATAACTAGGGTGAGTTCCAGCCTTTAATAAACCATCAAACGCCGAAACGATGGCGTGATTTAAATAGGCACTTTTAATAAAGCGGTTGTTTACAAAGAAGTATTGCTCGCCTCTGGTCTTTTTGGCGAACTCAGGTTTACCAACAAACCCTGAAATTTTAAGGACTTCGGTATCTTCTTCTACTGGTACCAACTTTTCATTGGTCTTGTTTCCAAAAATATTAACGATGCGCTGTCTGTACTTACTAACCGGTAAATTAAAGGTTTCGCTTCCATTATTGTACATCGCAAAACCTAAATCTGGATGCGCCAATGCCACACGCTGAAATTCATCAATAACATGACGTAACTCAACCGTATTTGATTTCAAAAAATTCCGTCTGGCTGGAATATTAAAAAAAAGGTTTTTTACCGAAAGTGATGTCCCTTTAGGCGTAACAACAACCTCTTGGGAGGCAACCTTACTTCCTTCTATAACAATAGCAGTACCAACATCGTCGTTTTCTTGTTTCGTTTTTAGCTCAACATGCGCAATAGCTGCTATACTGGCCAGTGCTTCACCACGAAACCCTTTGGTATTTAGTTGAAACAAATCATCTGCCGTACGAATTTTGGACGTCGCATGACGCTCAAAACTTAATCGGGCATCGGTCACACTCATTCCTTTTCCGTCATCGATGACCTGAACCAGTGTTTTTCCAGCGTCTTTTATAATAAGTTTAATATTTGAAGCTCCTGCATCAATCGCGTTTTCAAGCAACTCTTTAACTACAGATGCCGGGCGTTGTACAACTTCTCCTGCAGCTATTTGATTAGCCACATGATCTGGTAAGAGCTGGATAATGTCTGCCATGTATTACTAAGAAAAGAAAATGGATAAATCGAAATCAATAATAAAAAGAAATAGTAACACAAGAACAGTAATAATAATTAAAACACGTCTGTTAACTGCACTATTTGGGTTATTCTTTAAATCATCTAAAGCATTATTAAATTTTGTTTTTAAGCCTGTATTTCCACTAACTGTTTTCCTGTATTCATCAAATTTATGTTTAATTTCAAAAGGATTGCCTTCCCCTTTATCATTATAATAACGTGGCTTGTAACTAAACTTCTTGTTTTTTCGCAATTTTAAAATCCCCATAATTTCCAAATTTTAATGTTAGCTGTACCTGTTCTCTAGTATATACATACAGATCAATAATAGTACCAAAACCAAGATTAAGGTCCTAATTGGCAGACCTCCCCTTACTTTTAGCTTATTCCCCCTGGCACGATTCCACTTTTCGGTGAAGTCTGTTGTTTTTGACGCATCGTCATCTAACTCTGCTCTATTTTCTTCGGAAAATCGAGACCGATAATTAAAGGTTTTATTTTTGCGTTGTTTAAACAAAGTATATAAATGCTTGTATTTCAAAAATACTTAAAAATAGATAGAAAATAGGGTGAGAACCGTCAAAAATTGTTAACAGCGTAAACAAAGTTTAAAGTACGAAGTTCGGGGTGTGAAGTTTGAAGTACGCAGTACAACGGTCAAACTCATACTATCAGGCACCTTCTTTTAAAGAAAAACACCCAACACTACATCTCGTTATAAACTAGCAGAATACAAAGCAGAGAATACTGATTCTGAGTACTAAACTAACTATTATTTCGCAGTTCGGCCATCTTAATAGCAGCTACAGCAGCTTCAGTCCCTTTATTTCCATGCTTACCTCCAGAGCGTTCTATGGCTTGTTCCATGGTATTGTCTGTAAGCACACAAAAGATTACCGGAGTTTCGTGTTGTACATTTAAGTCTTTAATCCCATGTGAAACAGCTTCACAAACAAAATCGAAATGCTTTGTCTCCCCTTGAATAACACTACCTATGGCGATAACAGCATTCACCATTTGTTCCTGCATTTTTTTACTCCCATAAATAAGCTCGTAACTGCCCGGAACATCCCAACGGATAATGTTATTTGGTAAAACGCCATGGGCTACAAGGGTATCGTAAGCTCCTTGATAGAGTCCTTCTGTAATGGTATCATTCCATTCTGAAACAACAATCCCAAACCGGTATTTACTCGCGTTTGGGATTGTCGTTTTATCGTAATCGGATAAATTTTTATTTGCCGTAGCCATATTAATTATTCGCTAACACTTGTGCTTTTCCTATGAATACATCGACTTTGGTCGCTTCGGTAGAATTAGAAAACTCGTCTTTAATTCTCTTAAAGTAAGATAAAGCTTTATCAGCTTTCCCTAAATCCAGTGCAACCGCTCCTGACTTGAACAAATACATTGGTGTGGTATATTCGTTATTGCGCATTTCAGCGGCCTGCTCATAATATCCTAAAGCTTCTTCCTTTTGATCTAATTGAACAAACGCATCTCCAATATTTCCTTTTGCGATTGGTGCTAATATTTCATCATCACTGCTAAAATTCTCTAAATGTTCAACCGCTTTTTTGTAGTCTTTTAATCTTAAATATGCTGTCCCAGCATAATAACTAGCTAGATTGGCAGATTCGGTACCACCATATTCGTCAATAATATCCAACATACCAAATTTTCCTTCTCCGCCATTTAAAGCTAAATTATATAACGAATCTTTTTCGGTACCTGCAACAGCCTGATCGAAATACTTCTGCGCTTGGAACATATCGTTCATAGCAGCTATTTGCTTTGGCTTAGCGATAAACTCTTTATACCCTAAAGTCCCTAAAACCACAACGGCCGCAAGTCCAATAACTACTAATATATATTTCTGGTTCTTTTCAACAAAAGCTTCTGTTTTCGAAGCACCTTCATCCAGTGTATTAAACACCTCTGCTGTAGTAGAATCGGTTTCTATTACTTGTTCTTTCTCTACTTTATTCTTTGGTTTATGTCCTCTTTTACTATATGTCGCCATTGTGTTCTTTCTGTATTAATGCGCCGCAAAAATATAATTTTTCTTCTTAATTAAAAGGGTATTTATTTGATATTTTTCAATAATTTGCACATCTTTTAAAGAGTTTAGCAGCTAAATAGCCTTTAAGTCGCTTATTGTATGATTTTAAAATCACTTTCATTACTAAATTATAAAAACTTTGATAGTAAATCGTTTGCGTTTAACGATAAAATTAATTGTATTGTTGGTAATAACGGCATAGGCAAAACGAATGTACTGGATGCGATCTACCATTTATCCTTTGGAAAAAGTTATTTTAATCCTGTTGCAAGTCAGAATATAAAGCACAATGAAGACTTTTTTGTTGTAAATGGTGAGTACCTAAAGGATGATAAAGTTGAAAAAATAGTAGTTAGTTTAAAGCGCGGCCAAAAGAAAGTTATAAAACGTAATGCCAAGATTTATGAAAAATTTAGTGATCATATTGGCTTTTTACCTTTAGTTATTATTTCGCCAGCCGATAGAGACCTCATTATTGAAGGTAGTGATACGCGACGAAAGTTTATAGATAGTGTCATCTCACAAAGTGATAAAAGCTACTTAAGTCATGTTATTAACTATAACAAAGTACTGGCACAACGTAATGCATTGTTAAAATATTTTGCTCTGAATCATACATTTAACAACGATTCTTTAGAAGTTTATAATGAGCAATTAACAGATTACGGGACACGTATCTTTGAAAAACGCGATGCCTTTCTAAACGAATTTATCCCTATTTTCAAGTCTCGTTATGATGCTATTAGCAATGGGAAAGAAGACGTAAACCTCGTTTATAGCAGCCCCTTATTTGAAGATACGCTCGATATGCTTTTAAAACGTGCCGTTAACAAAGACAAAGCTTTACAATACACCAGTGTTGGTATTCATAAAGATGACCTGCATTTTAATATTGGGGAACACCCTATTAAAAAATTTGGAAGTCAAGGACAACAAAAATCGTTTTTAATCGCTTTAAAATTAGCTCAGTTTGATTTTATAAAAAAACAAAATGGCGTCAACCCAATTTTATTGCTTGATGATATTTTTGATAAGCTAGATGAGCAACGTGTGGCTCAAATCATTAAATTAGTGGATGATGAAAATTTTGGGCAGCTATTTATAAGTGACACACACGCAGATCGAACCGAAGCCGCTGTGAAACAGGTGCACCAATCTTACGAGGTTTTTAAACTGTAAATTTCAGAATTTAACATATCATGAATTTAGAAGCGCACTATGAAACCCTCTATAAGGAATCCATTCAAAAAATTTCTAATGACATCTATCAGATTGATCATTTAATTGATTCGGCCTCAGACCATAGATTTGGCATTACGCTTTTAGCCAGGCCTCCAGAAAGCATTAAAAACGACATTCAAAAATTTCTCGGTAAGCTTAAAGCTATCGAACCTAATCAATATTATTATAACAACTCAGATATTCATATAACCGTTATGTCTATAATATCTTGCTACAACGGGTTTAAGCTGGAACATATTGAAGTACCGGAATACATAAAGCATATCAACAATTCGATAAAAGGAAATCATAATATTGACATTAACTTTAAAGGTATAACAGCATCCCCTTCCTGTATTATGATTCCAGGACTTATGCGTAACGAATCGTTAAATAATATAAGAAACAGTCTAAGAAAAAACTTTAAAAACAGTACCTTAGAGCAAAGTATTGACGCACGCTACTCCATTCAAACAGCACATTCTACAGTTGTTCGTTTTACGAAAAGGCTCAGTAAAAAATTGGCTTTTTTAGATGTGATTGAGAGCTATCGAGACTATAATTTTGGTACATTTAAAATAGATACTTTAGAATTAGTATATAATGATTGGTACCAAAAAGAAAAACATGTAAAAAAGCTATTTGAATTTAACATTTAAAAGAAACCATGGCAAAACGTCACAAGGAACATATTAGTATTTCAGACGCATTAAAAGAATTTGTGGAGACAAATAAATTGGAAAAAGGACTTGATAAAATCAATGTAACTCAGGCCTGGATTAACCTCATGGGGAATGGTGTGAACAATTATACTGAATCTGTAAATTTGGAACGGGACACGCTATACGTGAAACTCAGTTCCAGTGTTTTAAGAGAAGAATTGAGCTATGGAAAGCAGAAAATTATCTCCATGCTTAATGAAGAACTTGGGAAAGAAGTTGTGAAAAAAATAATCTTAAGATAAATCTTGACAAATGCATCGTTCAGAAACCTCCTACTTAACCACTGTTTATTAAGGGTTTAAAGAATTATTAAAAAGTTTATATAAAATTAACTCTAAATAATTGATTTTTAAAGATTTTTAGCATTACCTTAGCCGCAATTATAATAATTTAATATTTTTAACATGAGTAAAGGAACAGTAAAATTCTTCAATGATTCTAAAGGTTTTGGATTTATTGTTGAGGAAGGTTCAAACAAAGAGCATTTTGTTCACATTTCTGGTTTAGTAGATGAGATTCGTGAAGGTGATGAAGTAGAATTCGACTTACAGGAAGGTAGAAAAGGTTTAAACGCAGTAAACGTAAAGGTAGTTTAATACATATACTTTAACAATTACAATTAAAAGTCTATCAAATATTATGGTAGACTTTTTTTGTGTTTTTTACATTTATATTAAAATTAGCTACAAAATAAGCAAATAATAAGTTTATTTGTCTGTACCTTTGCAGTATTATATTATTAATTAATAATTAAAAACATGAGTAAAGGTACCGTAAAGTTCTTCAACGATTCTAAAGGTTTTGGATTTATCATTGAAGAAGGCAACAACAAAGAACATTTTGTACACATTTCAGGACTTATCGATGAAATTCGTGAAGGTGATGAAGTAGAATTCGATTTACAAGAAGGTAAAAAAGGATTAAACGCCGTAAACGTAAAAGTAGTCTAACAACATATACTTTTAACATTACAATTAAAAGTCTATCGAAATTTCGATAGACTTTTTTTATGAAGTTCACTTTCTATTCGAACTCCACAAAGTTTCCCAACTTTGAGGTCAGTATTTTTTTAACCACAAATTTAATTTTGATGGACCGATTAAATGGATATGATGACTCATAATGACATAAGGATACAGTGATACGAAAAGCTAAATTTTCATGCATTATTCCGTTAAGTCGGGAGACTTTGCATAGTGGTGTCTTTATTTAATACGGATAACTAAATTTTCTTGTATTGCAACGCTAAATAGGAAGACTTTACGGAGTGCTAGTCAATACCCGATGTTTCATCCTGACAAAAGGAATCGCTATTAGAGAAAAAAGGTGAAATACTTCGGGAAGTTTCTAAAAAATATGCATTATGATCATATAATAAAGAGGTCTCAAAAGTGTATTCTGAATGCACAAAACATCTCACTTTTCAAACCTCTTTACCCGTCTATATTTTGTCTACTTTAAAAGATGTCTCTTCCCGAAAAATGGAAAGCACCTTCAATAGCGGCATTATCGTCACTATCACTACCATGAACGGCATTCTCTCCAATGGAAGCAGCGTATAATTTACGAATAGTTCCTTCGGCAGCCTCTTCAGGGTTTGTTGCTCCAATTAATGTTCTAAAATCTTCAACCGCATTGTCTTTTTCTAAAATAGCTGCAACAATAGGACCGCGTGTCATATATTCAACTAAATCGCCAAAAAACGGACGCTCTTTGTGAATTGCGTAAAACGTTTCTGCATCTGTTCTTGTCATTTGTGTTAATTTCATCGCTACAATCCGAAAACCTGAAGCTGAAATTTTTTCTAATATTGCGCCAATATGCCCTTTCTCAACGGCATCTGGCTTAAGCATTGTGAATGTTCTATTTGTTGCCATTTTGTTGTTTTAAATTTTGCTGCAAAAATAATGCATTTCCATTTAAAAACAAGTTTATCCAATTTTTAAAAAGTTGTATCTTCGTCAACTATGAACAAAGCAGAGATTACTAACATAAAACAACTATTATCTACCCAAAAAAAGATTGTAATTGTTCCTCATAAAAACCCCGATGGAGATGCGATTGGTTCTACGTTGGGCCTTTATCATTATCTTAATAAAAGCAACCATGACGTGCATGTTATCGTTCCAAACGACTACCCTACCTTTTTAAAATGGATGCCAGGTAACAACACGATATTAAAATACGATTCTAACACCAATACATGTAATGCTTTAATTGATAATGCAGATATCTTATTCACATTAGACTTTAATGCCTTTCACAGAACCGGTAATATGGAGTCCGTTTTAGCAGAAAGTAAGGCCATTAAAATTATGATTGACCACCATCAGGCACCAGATAATTATGCCACCTATATGTTTAGCGATGTGCATATGAGTTCTACCTGTGAAATGATATATCACTTTATCGATATGCTTGGTGATATCAATCTTATTGATTCCGATATTGCTACCTGTTTATATACGGGAATCATGACAGACACAGGGTCCTTTAGGTTTTTATGTACAACAAGTGAAACCCATAGAATTGTAGCACAACTTATTGAGCAAGGTGCTAATAATGCAGAAATTCATAATAATATTTACGATACTAATAGCTACAAGCGTTTACAGCTTTTAGGATGTGCCTTGGCTAACTTAAAAGTGATTCCGGAATCGAGAACCGCTTACATTACACTATCTCAGGATGAGCTGAATTCATTTGATTATAAAAAAGGTGACACAGAAGGTGTTGTTAATTATGCTTTGTCATTAAACAACACGATTCTAGCTGCTATTTTCATTGAAGACAAACAAGAGGATATTATAAAGATTTCACTTCGCTCTAAAGGGAGTTTTTCGGTTAACGAGCTCTCCAGAGCACACTTTAACGGTGGCGGACATAAAAATGCTGCAGGAGGAAGAAGTGATTTATCTCTAGACGATACGGTTGCTAAATTTATTAGTATATTGCCCAGTTATAGTAAAGCCCTAAATGATGAATAAATTATTAACGTTAGCCCTTATTTTACTTGCGTTTGGTTGCAGAGCTCCTGAATCCCGACGACCTGTTTCGGTAAAAACAGGCTCTTTTATAGACGCTTCTGTAGAACGCAACAAAAAACTAAATGCCCAGGAACGGGTATCTATAGAAAAAATTATAGAATCGCAGAACAATAACTACCTAATTTCAGAAAGTGGTTTCTGGTATTATTATAACAAGAAAATAGAATCAGACACTTTAAAAACACCTCTTTTTGGAGATGTTATCAACTTCGACTACAATGTAAAAGCCTTAAATGGAAGCCTGATATATTCTAAGGAAGATATAAAAACGCAAACCTATGCCATGGATAAAGCCGAGCTATTCACAGGCTTACGAGAAGGTTTAAAACTAATGAAAACCGGTGAAACCGTAACCTTTATTTTTCCATCATTAAAAGCATACGGCTATTATGGTGATGAAAATAAAATAGGAAGTAACACGCCTTTAATATGTCAAGTTACCGTAAATTCTATTACCCAAAATCAAACTAATTAAAATGATTCCTTTAAAACATTCAATTAAAAGTTTATTAGCTACTTCGGTTATCCTTTTAGCATCTTGCAAAGCTCAGTACCCAGAACTTGAAGACGGTCTGTATGCAGAATTTATAACGACAAAGGGTGTTATGGTTGCCAAATTGGAACATGAAAAAGCACCGATAACGGTTGCTAATTTCATTTCACTTGCAGAAGGCACCAATACTATGGTAAAAGACAACTACAAAGGAAAAAAGTTCTATAATGGACTTATTTTTCATCGTGTAATTGACAAGTTCATGATTCAGGGAGGTGATCCTACCGGTACGGGCTCTGGTAGTCCCGGTTATAAATTCACAGATGAGTTTCATCCAGATTTAAAGCATGATAAACCCGGCATCTTATCTATGGCCAACTCTGGACGCAACACCAACGGGAGTCAGTTCTTTATCACCGAAGTTCCAAAATCACATCTCGATAATGGATATAATGTATTTGGAGAGCTAGTGATAGGGATCGACATACAGGATAGTATTTCTAATGTAAAAACGGCAGACAAAGACAAACCTGTAGAAGATGTGGTTATTCAGGAATTGAATATTATTAGAAAAGGAAAAGAAGCCAAATCCTTTGATGCGCCTAATACATTTAAAAACCATTTTGCTGAAGCAGAACGCAAAGAAAAAGAAAAACAGGCTAAAAAAGCTGCTATTTTAAAAGCGACTATTGAAAAATTTGAGACTCAGCGTGCCAAAGCAACTACCTTACCTTCCGGGCTACAATATATTGTAACCGAAAAAGGAACGGGAAATAAATTACCTGAAAGCGCTCAAGCTCTTACACATTATGCGGTATATCTGGAAAGTGGAAAACTGATACAAACCAGCAAATTGGAAATTGCAGAGGCTCTAGACGCTGTAAATGAAAAACGTAAAGCCGCAAATGGGTACCAACCTATTCCGGCAGATATAAGTCCAAGTGCCAGTATGATTGCAGGGTTTAAAGAAGGCTTACAACAGTTAAGCGTTGGTGATAAGGCCACGTTATTTATTCCATACCATTTGGCTTATGGTGAATCTGGAACTCGAGGCATTCCCGGAAAATCAAATATCATTTTTGAAGTGGAAATTATAGAACTTTTAAAGTAAAAAAAAAGCGATATGCAAACATTAAAATTTGATTGGAACCCCATAACAGGAATTGATATTTTTGGAAATTTCAAACTGCACTTCTACAGCCTTATGTGGGTTATTGCATTTATTCTGGGATGGTATATCATGAAACGTATTTTCAATAAAGAAAAAATCGCTTTAAAATACCTCGACCCTTTATTTATATATACTGTAGTCGCTACAATGCTAGGCGCTCGTCTTGGACATGTTCTATTCTATCAATCGGAATTAATCTCTCAAGACTTTTTCAGCATTTTTCTACCTTTCAAATTTAAAGGAGGTGTGGAATTTACCGGATTTCAAGGTCTTGCAAGTCATGGTGCAGCCATAGGGGTTATAATTGGTTTGTACTTATACCGACGAAAATATAACTACAAATCGTTACTTTGGATTTTAGATCGTGTCGTAATTTCGGTAGCATCTGGAGCTGTCTTTATTAGAATAGGAAACTTTATCAACTCCGAAATCATTGGAAAAGTTACGGATTCTGCATTGGGAGTTCGTTTTATTCAGGATCAGTATTATAAAAGTCAGATCACTCAACTCACCGGTATAAAAAATACTAAAAAAGCATACGCAGCAGTAACAGATAACTCCAAATTTGTGGAACTATTGGAAAAGGTTCCATATAGACATCCTTCACAACTTTATGAATCTTTCTGCTACATTTTTGTATTTATAATTTTGTGGTATTTCTATTCGAAAACCAAAAAGAATGAACAAACAGGTTTTCTATTTGGATTGTTTCTCGTTTTATTGTGGACCGTTCGTTTCTTTATTGAATTCTCGAAAGAACCGCAAGGTGATGAATATATTAATTGGTTCGCTTTAAATACCGGGCAATGGTTAAGTATTCCTTTTATTCTTATTGGTTTATATTTTATGTTTGTTTACAAACCTAAAACTCCCGTGAAATAATATATTTATGAAACGTCTCTTTATTTTAACCGTAGTTTTTGGTGGTCTTTCTGTTTCCTTAAACCTTTTATCTTCATGTAAGGAAGACAAAAAGCTTATTAAGCAGACCGAGGTCGCTTTTAAAAAAGAGGGCGAACTTACCATTTTTAAAGTGGCAGACTCTACCGAGGTAAAACTGGATATTGAAATTGCGGCCACCGATTTCGATATTCAAACCGGATTAATGTATAGAAACACCATGGAAACAAATCGGGGTATGCTTTTCATTTTTGAAGACGAAAAAGAACGTTTCTTTTATATGAAGAACACAAAAATACCTTTAGACATAGTTTATATAGGTGGTAATAATAAAATTGTGAGCTTTCAAAAAAATGCACAACCATTTGATGAAAGCTCATTACCTTCTACGCTTCCTGCAAAATATGTTCTGGAAATTAATGCTGGTTTAGTAGACACCTGGGGAATTTCTGTTGGAGATCGTATTAACTTCACTAAGAATTAATATACCTCTTATTGGCTTACGACATTCAATCACTAAAAGTCAAATTCCAAACGAGTCACAATAAACTGTGTACTGCCAGAGAGACTAAATACTGATCGCAGAACTCGAAATTCCAAAGACTAAGTATCAAATTCCAAACGTGTTCCGAACCAATTATTTACGAAAGCTAAAACTAATCATTAAAAAAACTAATCCAAACTCGCCAAACTAGCTCTAAGTGTTTCTATCTTAGCCAATGCATCTGCTTCCTTCTTTTTCTCGCTGGCTACCACTTGTTCTGGAGCTCCGTTAACAAAACGCTCGTTTGAAAGTTTCTTTTGTACAGATTTTAAGAACCCTTCAGTATAATTTAATTCTTCAGTTAATTTCTTAATTTCAGCTTCAACATCAATACTTCCAGCCATTGGGATAAAGTATTCATTGGATTTCACTCGAAATGTTAAGGCGCCGTCAACAGCTTCAGAAACATAGTCAATGCGTTCCAGATTTCCCAACTTGGAAATAATACTGTCGAACACTGTATTGACCTTTTCATTATTAATTACTGACAATTCGATAGCATCTTTAAACGCTATATTCTTCTGTTTTCTAATGTTCCTAATTCCTGAAATAACCTCTGAAGTAAACTCAAATTGGTTAATCAAACTATCGTTAACAGGTTTAATTTCCGGCCATTTAGCAACAATTAAAGCTTCCTCGGGAGTTCTTTTGTCAATAAAATGCCAAATCTCTTCAGTTAAAAATGGCATAAACGGATGTACTATTTTCAAGTTATCTTCAAAAATAGCGATGGTTTGTTTTAATGTTTTAGCATCAATAGGTTGTTGGTAAGCCGGTTTTATCATTTCCAGGAACCATCCACAGAAATCATCAAAAATAAGTTTATAAATGGTCATTAAAGCATCACTTAATCTGTATTTACTAAAATGATCTTCAATATCTATTAGCGCTTTTTGAAATTTAGACTCATACCATGCAATGGCGGTCTTACTGGAATCGGGTTGTGCTATGCTGTCATTCACATCCCATCCATCTACCAGGCGATAGGCATTCCAAATTTTATTCCCGAATTGCTTTCCTTGCTGACATAGGGCTTCATCAAATAATAAGTCATTTCCGGCAGCAGAACTTAACAACAGTCCAACACGTACTCCACCAGCACCGTAATCTTTAATGAGTTTTAAGGCATCGGGTGAATTTCCTAACGATTTACTCATTTTTCGGCGTTGTTTATCACGTACCAATCCGGTTAGATACACATTTTTAAATGGCTCTTGCCCCTTGTATTCATAACCTGCTATAATCATTCGTGCTACCCAAAAGAACAGAATATCCGGGCCAGTAACCAGGTCATTCGTCGGATAATAATATTTAATATCGTCGTTCTCAGGGTTTCGAATACCGTCAAATACACTCATTGGCCATAACCATGACGAGAACCAGGTGTCTAAAGCATCCGTTTCTTGTTTTAAGTCAGAAGCCTGAAGCTTAGAATTAGAAGTTACCTCTTGAGCTAATTTTAGCGCATCTTCTACAGTTTCAGCGACCACGAAATCGTCCTTCCCATCACCATAGTAATATGCCGGAATTTGCTGTCCCCACAACAACTGACGCGAAATATTCCAATCGCGAATATTTTCCATCCAGTGACGGTATGTATTTTCAAACTTCTTTGGAAACAATTTAATATCATCTGCTTCTAAAACCGCTTTAATGGCTGGTTTTACCAGATCTTCCATTTTAAGAAACCATTGATCTGATAAACGCGGTTCAATAATAGCCTTAGTTCTTTCAGATATACCAACGCGGTTATTATGGTCTTCAATTTTAGAAATTAACCCAGACGCTTCTAATTCTTTTACAATGGCTTTTCTAGCCTCAAAACGATCTAAACCTTCATAATGTAAGCCATAACTGTTTAAAGTAGCATCTTCATTAAAAATATCAACCACTTCTAACTTGTGTTTATCGCCTAACACTTTATCGTTTTCATCATGCGCAGGTGTTACCTTAAGACATCCGGTACCAAATTCAACATCTACATAGTCATCTTCAATAATTGGAATAACTCTATTGCATATTGGAACAATGGCCTTTTTACCTCTTAAATTAACATGACGCTCATCATTCGGGTTGATGCAAATAGCGGTATCTCCTAAAATAGTCTCCGGACGTGTGGTTGCTATGGTTAGCACCTCATCTGAACCTTCAATTTTATAATCTACATGATATAATTTTCCATTTTTATCAACATACTCTACCTCCTCATCAGATAACGTCGTTTTTGCCTCCGGATCCCAATTCACCATTCTATAACCACGATAAATTAGGCCTTTGTTGAATAAATCAACAAACACTTTTATCACAGCTTCACTCATATTATCATCCATCGTGAATTTGGTGCGCTCCCAATCGCAAGAACACCCGAGTCTTTTTAATTGCTCTAAAATAACCCCGCCATACTCATGTGTCCAATCCCAGGCATGCTTTAGAAACTCGTCTCTCGACAAGTCATTTTTATCAATCCCTTGCTCTTTTAACTTAGCAACTACTTTAGCCTCAGTAGCAATAGATGCATGATCTGTACCCGGTACCCAACATGCATTCTTTCCTTGCAAACGGGCATGACGAATTAACACATCCTGAATGGTATTATTAAGCATATGCCCCATATGCAAAACTCCAGTTACATTTGGTGGAGGTATTACAATAGTGTATGGCTCTCTTTCATCTGGTTCTGAATGAAAATAATTGTGCTTCATCCAGTAATCATACCACTTACTTTCTACTTGATTCGCCTCGTATTTTGAAGGTATTTGCATACTTTGGAATAGTTTTTGAACATTGAAGTGCAAAAGTACTTATATTTCTTTTTCTGTGAAATGAGCACGGCTAATAATTTTAGTAATTCAGGGGATTTAAATTTGTATAATCCCCCATAATAAGGGCTTGACATTGGAAATAAGAATTATGCGTACTAAATTTTTAAATATTTTAACAATTTCACATGTTTAATTAAGAAAAGTTGTACGTACTTTTAACCTTGCTGAATATGTTAACATCCCTGTAATATATCTAATATTTTTGCAGATTGCGTAAAAAGTAAGTATGTTTGACATAAGTTTAGAGCTCGGAGTAGTAATTATTTTGCTGCTAATTTCTAATGATTTTAGAAGTATTTACAATGTAAAACGCATTGACTTTATAAAACAAATAAAAATAGAAAAATGAAAAATCTAATTACAATTTTATTTATAGGATTAATTAGTTTATCCGTAAATGCCCAAGATAAAGTGGCTAAAATAAAGTTTAAAACTGATACTATTGATTATGGAACTATAGAAAAAGGTTCCAACGGTGTGCGTGTTTTTGAATTCACAAATACTGGTGATGCGCCGCTTATTATTTCTAAAGTATCTTCTAGTTGTGGATGTACAATTCCCGAAAAACCGAAAGACCCGATTTTACCTGGAAAAACAGGCGAAATTAAGGTTAAGTACGATACAAATAGAGTAAATCCTATTAGAAAGACTATTACTGTTATATCTAATGCCGATACACCTACAGTAGCCTTAAAAATTAAAGGTTTGGTAATCGACCCAAGTAAAAACAGTGTTTTAGAAAAGAAAGATAAAAGTATCGTTCAGAAATAAACGATTTAAAATACGATTAAAAAAGGCTGTCTAAGATGTTTAGACAGCCTTTTTTTGTTTTTGTATGCTTATGGAATATGAAATTAAAATGTTAAGTAGCAAATTTCAAACGAGTTCCAAACAAACTGTATGTTATGACTGCGACTAAGCATTGTTACTGGATATGAGTACTCGCCATCAAATTCCAACTATCCTACCTCTTACGTCTTAATACTCAAATCTTAGATCTTAATTCTCTTGACTCAAGCCATCCCCCTCCGCAAAACGTACAACCTGAGCATACATTTACCTCCACTACGTTATGAAACACTATTACTGAAATAGCTCTTCTAACCGAAACTCAAAGTCCATAACCTTTTCATTCCTAATCACCTTTATTTTTATAAGCTTACCTGGGTCGCCATAAAACATATGAATTAACTCCTGTAACTTAAATTCGTGTGAGTTCTTATTATTAATACTCCAAATAATATCTCCAATAAGCAAACCAGCCCTTTCTGCCGGAGATCCTTTTCTTAACTCAACTATGGCATATGCGGGCTTTAAGGATAATTTATACTGAGCATCTAATACAATCTTTGTTCCCTTTTCACTATGAGCACTTCCTAAATTTTTAATATGACCTTCTCGCTCTCTTACAAGTCTAAACCCATCATGAGCTAATTCAATTCCGCTTTTATTATACCGAAACTTTTCTTTAAAATACCGATTCTTCTTTATCGTAATACTAGCTCTTTGGTAATCAAAAACGATATTAAAACGCTTTAAGATATTTCCGGATAAACTACCATTACGGTTTTTTAATCGTTTTGCTACACTTATGAAAGATGAATCTGGATAGGACACATTGACTTTATTAAGTTTAAAGTCTTTTAAGAAAAAATTATCCACTTTAGAACGCTTACCATACACGCTACCACTTAAACCTTGTCCCAAAAAATCATAAAAACACTTATTTCCCGATTTAATACCCAAAGCATCGTCTTCGAATAGCCATAAAGCATCACTTCCACCAGAATCTATGAGCAATTTTATGGGAATCTTTTTTCTATTCATCCTCACTTCTGCATTTATATAGGGTTTATTATTATAGAACTCTAAGTTTAAACGCTCGCATTTTTTACATGTCTTATAAATATACTTATCGGGAGCGGCGAGTTTAATCACCTTTTTAGCATAATTAATATCTACCACCAAGTCTTTAAACAGATCAAAACCAATAATACCATGTACTGGAAAACCTAACCTTGGAGCTAAATTGAGTCTAGAATCATAAACCGCATATAAATCCTGACTAAAATTAACAGCGTCCCCAATTCTAATGACATTTTTTTTAGACTTTAATGCTTCCACAGATTTTCCTTCTCCAAAACCCCTTAAAAAAATGGTTTCGGTGTTTTTAATCTTAAGGGTATCCGACACATTTAAAAAATTAAAAATAATAGGTTTGCTAACACCTGTATCTAATAAAAAAGACAAGTTGACTCCATTAATATTAACAGGAATGACAATTAAATTATTAACGAGTTTGAATCTAATTTTATCTGACTGCTTCTTATTTTGAATGATAAATTTAGATTGAGCAAAACTTAGGCTAGCAACACAAAAAATTAATAAAATCGTAGTAACTGGCTTTTTGGTTAGGTAGTTTGCAATTTTCATAGAATCAATTTACGAATCTTTTAAATTATGTTGATTATTTAGTGTTGTTTTTTAAAAAAAATTTAAGATAATTTTCTCAACTTTGCAGCTTAATTAATTCTTAATGCCTAAAATATCTAAAAAAGGAGAGCAAATGCCTTCCTCTCCCATACGTAAATTAGTACCTTATGCTGAAGAAGCAACAAAGCAAGGCAAACATATCTATTATTTAAATATTGGACAACCCGATATTAAGACTCCTGAAGTCGCCTTAAAAGCTATAAAAGAGAGTGATATAGATGTGATTGCATATTCCAGGTCTGAAGGGTCTGAAATTTATAGACAGAAGATTTCGGCATATTACTCCAAACATGACATACAAGTTAATCATGATGATATTATTGTGACAACTGGAGGCAGTGAGGCATTACTTTTTGCGTTTGGAAGTATTATGGATATTGACGATGAGATTATTATCCCAGAGCCCTTTTATGCCAACTATCATGGGTTTTCTACGGCTTCTGGAGTAAAAATAGTTCCAGTAATCTCTAAAATTGAAGATAATTTTGCATTACCCCCTATAGAGGAGTTTGAAAAATTAATTACACCAAAAACAAAGGCTATTTTAATTTGTAATCCGGGAAACCCTACTGGCTACCTATATTCTAAAGAAGAAATACAAAAACTTGCCGCTATTGTTAAAAAATATGATTTATTTTTAATTGCCGATGAAGTGTACAGAGAATTCACCTATGATGGTCATGAACATTACTCTGTGATGCAAGAAACGGAAATCGGCAATCATACCATTATGATTGATTCTGTTTCCAAACGCTATAGCATGTGTGGTGCCAGAGTTGGTTGTTTGGTTTCTAAAAACAAAGCACTTATTCAAACCGTTTTAAAGTTTGCCCAGGCAAGACTAAGCCCTCCTACCTTGGCGCAAATCGCTAGTGAAGCTGCTTTGGAAACACCTCAAAGTTACTTCGATGATGTTATCGAGGAGTATATAGGCCGACGAAATACCTTAATTTCCGAATTGCAAAACATCCCAAATGTTAAAGTAGCGACACCTAAAGGTGCCTTTTATTGTATTGCTGAACTTCCTGTGAAAAATTCGGATGATTTTGCGCAATGGTTATTAGAACATTTTGATATTAATGGAGAAACAGTAATGGTTGCCCCAGCAGGAGGTTTTTATTCTACGCCAGGCATTGGATTAAACCAAATACGTATTGCCTACGTACTTAAAAAAGAGAGTCTCGTAAAAGCTGTTAATATTATAAAAGAAGCCTTAAACGTTTATAAAGACTAGTGCAGTTACAAGAAAACATATCCTTAAAACCCTATAATACCTTTGGTATTGATGTATTGGCCAAACATTTTATATCGGTTTCCAATATTGAAGAACTCAAACAGGTTTTAAGCCTGGAAACCTATCCTAACAAACTCATTATAGGAGGTGGTAGCAATATGCTATTAACTAAGAACTTTGATGGACTTGTTATTCATATGAATTTAAAGGGTATAGACATTGTCTCTGATACCGATGATTACGTAACCGTAAGAGCTCATGCAGGTGAAAATTGGCATGAATTTGTGCTTTGGTGCCTTGAAAATGATTTCGGTGGGATTGAAAACTTATCATTAATCCCTGGAAATGTAGGAACCGCTCCAATTCAGAATATCGGTGCTTATGGTGTTGAATTAAAAGACACATTCGTATCGTGTGAGGCCATGTCTGTTGAAACGCAAACCTTGAAGACCTTTACAAAAGCCGATTGCGATTTTGGATATAGGAATTCTATTTTTAAACAACACGCAAAAGGGAGATATATTATAACCAGTGTAACACTTAAGCTAAGCAAAAATAACCATACGCTTTATGTAGATTATGGAGCCATTAAGTCTGAGCTGGAATCTATGAAAATTAGCGCGCCTACCATACAGGATATTTCTAATGCCGTTATAAGTATTCGAAAACGTAAACTTCCAGATCCCAAAGACATAGGAAATAGTGGTAGCTTTTTTAAAAACCCGGTTATTTCGAAATCAAGCTTTAATACGCTGCTAGTTAACTTCCCTGATATTCCAAGCTATCCTGTTTCAGAAAATGAGGTGAAAATTCCTGCGGGATGGCTCATCGAAAAAGCAGGATTTAAAGGCAAACAATTTGGTGAATATGGTGTTCATAAAAATCAGGCGTTAGTACTAGTAAATTATGGCAATGCGAAGGGATCGGATATCTTAAACCTTTCAAAAATAATACAAAAAACTGTTGAAAGGCTTTTCGATATTTCTATTGATACAGAAGTAAATATCTTATAATTTAAAAGAAATTTCTACCTTTGGCGCAAAAACTAACCATAATCAGTTCATGGTTTAAACCAAATTTGCCTTGATATCATCAATTGAAAAAGAAATAATACACTTACTAAAAGATGGCGACAAAAGAGCCATCAAGCTACTCTATGAGAGCTATTCAGACTCTCTTTATGGTGTTATTAAAAAGATTATAACTGATGACGAAACTGCTCAGGATGTACTTCAGGAGAGTTTTGTAAAGGTTTGGAGGTATTCAAAAAAATACGATTCAAGCAAAGCTAAACTGTTTACATGGCTCTACAGAATTGCTTATAATACGGCTATTGACAAGGTTAGGTCATTAAAAAATAAAGACAAAGAAGTCCAAATAGAAACTTCTGCCGTATATAAAATCACAGCGAACGAACTTAATCAGGACGTTTTAGATTTAAAAAAACATCTAAAAACACTTGATGATAAGTATCAAATCGTCATTAATGCATTGTTTTTCGAGGGGATGACACAACAAGAAGCTAGTGATGAATTGGATATACCGCTGGGAACAATTAAGTCCAGACTAAAAATTGGATTACGTGAATTAAAGAAAATTTATAATCCTTAATTAACAAAAGTCATGAATGAAAAAATAACTACTTTTTTAAATTCTGGCCTTTTGGAAAAATATCTAATTGGCGAAACTAACTCTGTAGATACAGAAATGGTAGAGTCATATATTTCAAAATATCCAGAAGTACAAAACGCATACAACACATTACAGTACAATTTAGAAATTGTAGCTAAAAGTAATGCTGTTGAGGCCCCAAAAAATATTTTGGATAATATTTTAGAGGAGCTTAACGAGAAACCTGTTGTTAAACTTAACACAGAGAAGACATACAAATCATGGTATAAAATTAGTGTTGCGGCTTGTATTGCTGCCTTAGTTTTTGCCGGTACATCGTATCACTTCTATTCGCAAAAGAAAAAATTATCTCTAGAAAACCAAGTTGTGGTTGATGAGATCTTCGATTTAAGAAGCGATATTGAGAAAAACAACCTCATGTTAGATAACGTGATGAGACAACTGTTAAAGCTTAACAATCCCGAGACTGAGAAATATATCATCAAAGGAAATGAAAGAGCCAAAGATTTAAAAACAGTTGCTTACATTAATCCAAAGGAAAAAATATCTATGATCGATGTGGTATCCCTACCAGAATTGCCAGAAGAACAATGTTACCAAATTTGGGCAGAGTTACAGGGAAAAATGGTGAACTTGGGTATTCTAAATGAATCGGACAGACAACTTATGTCAATTCCTTATGCAGAAAATGCACTGGCTTTAAATATTACTATTGAACCTAAAGGAGGAAATAAGATTGCTTCTATAGAAAATACCGTAGCAGAAATTAGCTTACAACAATAAGCACCATCTATACAAATCATGTAAAAGCCTTGTTTTAATTTCTAAACAAGGCTTTTAACTTTCTATCTATTACGAAATCATACTTATTCTTTTTCAAACAACGTTCTGTGTAAAAGGCCGGCAATAATAGCTCCGGCAATTGGCGCAACCCAGAATAGCCAGAGTTGAGACGTATAATCGCCTCCTGCAAATAATGCCTGACTAGTAGAACGTGCTGGATTAACCGATGTATTTGTTATTGGAATACTAATTAAATGTATAAGTGTTAAGCCTAACCCAATAGCAATAGGTGCAAATCCTTTAGGTGCTTTGGCGTTGGTACTTCCCAAAATTATTAATAAGAAAAAAGCCGTTAATAAAAACTCGGCTATTAATGCTGCCGTTAAAGAATAACCATCAGGAGATAGTTCTCCGTAACCATTTGAAGCAAAGCCCCCAATCGTGGTAAAATCAGATTTGTTTGTTATTATGGCGTACAAAGCCCCGGCAGCCAATACAGCTCCAATTAATTGCGCTATAATATAGCCAGGAAGGTTCTTAGCTTCAAACTTACCTCCTGCCCATAAACCAAGGGAAACAGCAGGATTAAAATGTCCTCCAGAAATATGGCCTACGGCATAAGCCATAGTGAGTACTGTAAGGCCAAACGCCAGAGCAACTCCCACAAAGCCAATCCCTAATTCGGGATATCCCGCCGCAAATATCGCACTACCGCAACCTCCAAAAACAAGCCAAAAGGTTCCAAAAAATTCAGCAAATAGTTTTTTCATATCATGTTAATTTAATTCGTTAGTCTCTAGTAAGACACCAAAAAATATAATACGTCACATGCTGTTAATCCTTTGTGCAATTCCATCTTAAATTTTAATGAAAAGTCTTATCTTTGCATATTATAAATCGTTTCGAAATATCTTGTTTGAATAGGAGTAAGATGTGCAGGGATTAGTAATACGGAGAACACGCCTTTACTGAACATGTTAACATCACTTTCGAGACATACTTAATACATGATCACATGAAACTTTTCTTAATTACAATCGTTTTATTGGCTGTAGGGATTGCAGGTATTGCCATAAAAATATGGGCGAAAAAAGATGGTGAATTTGCCGGCACATGTGCAAGTCAGAATCCAGCACTTAATAATAGTGGCGAAGCATGTGGTTTTTGTGGAAAAACTCCAGATCAGTTCGCCGATTGTAATGAAACTCAACATTCATAATCCTTTATGATATTTCTTGACTTTATTTTCTACGCATTTATTGCTGTAGTGGGTATTCAAGTGATCTTTTATTTATTTTTTTTCGGAAGATTCGCTTTTCTCAAAAAAGAAAAAAAACCTCAAAATAATGTTCCGGTTTCCGTCATTATTTGTGCTAAGAATGAAGCCGAAAATCTACAAAATTTTTTACCTTCCATACTCAATCAAGACTACCCAGAATTTGAAGTCGTTCTAATCAATGATGCTTCCATGGATCATACACTGGAGGTTATGGAAGCCTTCGAAAAAAAACATAAGAACGTTAAAATTGTTGATGTTCGAAGTACTGAAACTTTCTGGGGAAATAAAAAATACGCCCTAACTCTAGGGATTAAGGCTGCAACAAACGAATATCTTCTGTTTACAGATGCCGATTGCAAACCATTTTCCAAATATTGGATTAGACACATGACAGCGGGTTTCACTAAAAATAAGCAGCTTGTTTTAGGTTATGGCAAATATTCAAAAATTAAAAACTCCTTATTAAATAAACTTATTCGTTTTGAAACTTTAACTGCCGCAATTCACTATTTTTCTTTTGCAAAATTGGGCTTACCCTATATGGGTGTTGGTAGAAACCTGGCCTATACGAAAACAACATTTTTTAAATCCAATGGTTTTGTAGACCATATGAAGATTCTTTCCGGCGACGACGACTTGTTTGTAAATCAGGTCGCAAACAAAAAGAACACTGCCATTTGTTTTTTAAGTAACAGTTTCACAGAATCTGTCCCAAAGACCTCATATCGCAGTTGGATCAAACAAAAAAGGCGCCATATTTCTACAGCCAAATATTATAAATTTAAACACAAAATTTTACTTGGTTTAATCTATACATCCCAATTATTATTTTGGGTTTTAGCCATCATCTTATTGAGTTTACTACACCAATGGCCTTTTGTTATTGCCTTATTGGTATTACGAATTCTTATTCAATATCTCATTTTAGGAAAGGCCTCAAAACATCTAAAAGAAAAAGATCTTATGATTTTTCTTCCTTTTCTGGAAGTTTTTTTAATTCTGATACATTTATTTATCTTTATAAATAATCTTATATCAAAACCTAATTATTGGAAATAAGAGAAGCCATTAAAAGAGCAAAAGAAAACGACCAAAAGGCATTTAACTACTTGTTAGACCTTTATTGGGATGATGTTTACGGCTTTCAACTGAAACGCATTCAAAATGAAAATGATGCTGAAGATATTACCATTCAAACCTTTTCTAAGGCATTCGATAAAATTGAAACTTTCGATGACGATTTTAAATTTAAGACCTGGCTCATTACCATTTCGAAGAATATCCACATTGACTTACTTCGTAAAGAGAAAAATTCCATTTCTCAAGTTGTCTCTAAAAACGACCAGGAAGCTTTTCAAATTCTGGACGAATCACCCTCGCCTGAAGATAAGCTTATTACCGAACAACACCTGGCAAAACTCTTAAGAGACATAAAAAAACTTAAGTCTCATTATCAAAAAGTAATTAATTTAAGATATTTCCAGGAATTAAGCTATAAAGAAATCTCAAAAGAACTTAATGAACCTATTAATAATGTTAAGGTAAAATTACTTCGTGCAAAAAAATTGTTAGCAGAAATTATTCGTAAGGACAGATGATTGATAAACTTAAAAACCTGGGACCAGGTCTATTGTTTGCAGGAGCTGCTATAGGTGTCTCCCATTTAGTACAGTCCACACGCGCCGGAGCAGATTTCGGATTAGGACTTCTTTGGGCCTTAATTTTAGTCAATGTATTTAAATATCCGTTCTTCCAATTCGGTCCACGCTATGCCATGGCTACCGGTGAAAGTTTGTTAGATGGATATAAGAAATTAGGGAAAGGTGTATTAATGGCCTATTATATTTTAAATCTGGCCACCATGTTCACCATTCAAACAGCAGTAACCATAGTAACAGCAGGTTTAGCTTCTAACCTATTTGGTGAGTTTGGCGCGATTGTAATTGATGGAAAAGACGTTGTTAACAGCACCGAGCTCTGGACTATCGTGATTACTGGTATTTGTTTATCATTACTACTATTTGGCAAATACAAGCTTTTAGATAAGCTCATGAAAATTATCATTATAACCCTAACCATAAGTACCGTTATTGCGGTATGTATGGCCTTATCTGGTTCTAGTTCTATATCTTTTAAACAAGTACTTCCAAAGAATCACCTAGAAATAGTCTTTCTAATTGCTTTTATGGGTTGGATGCCTGCACCATTGGATGTTTCAGTATGGCATTCCCTGTGGACTATTGAAAAGAAAAAAGATGTTCAGGCTTATACCACAAAGTCCGCGTTATTCGATTTTAATGTTGGCTATATCAGTACCATCGTCCTGGGTATTGGTTTTTTACTGCTAGGTGCATTGGTCATGTATAACAGTACGGAAACCTTTAGCAACTCTGCAGGTATTTTTGCTGGCCAGCTTATAAACATGTATAAAATTAGTTTGGGAGATTGGGGTTGGGCTTATATTATTATTGGCATCGCAGCTTTTACAACAATGTTTAGCACCACATTAACCACTCTGGATGCTTCCCCTAGGGTTATGGCAAAAGCGACGCAGCTCCTTTTTAATAAAGGTTCTAAGTTAAATTATAAATTTTGGATTTCCTTGCTTTCGCTGGGAACGGTAATTATTTTTGTGTTCTTCGCATCAGAAATGGGTTTCCTTGTTAAAGTAGCGACCATCTTATCTTTTATTACGGCTCCTTTTTATGCCATTATTAGTTATCGGCTTATATCCTCCAAACACACCCCTAAAGACTGGCGCCCTTCTAAAAGGCTACATATTCTGAGTTTGTTTGGTATTATTTTCCTGGTCGGTTTTAGTATTTACTTCCTCTTTACCCTATAGGTCACTTTTAAAAGCATTATTTGTATCTTTGCTCTTTATTTTGACATATGAATTCTGAAAAAGTTTCAAATATATTGCCAGAGAGAAAACCAAAGCCGAAATGGCTTCGTGTTAAGCTTCCAACAGGGAAAAAATACACCGAACTTAGAGGTTTAGTAGATAAATACAAACTAAATACGATTTGTACCTCCGGAAGTTGCCCAAATATGGGAGAATGTTGGGGAGAAGGCACGGCAACATTTATGATTCTAGGAAATATATGTACGCGTTCCTGTGGATTTTGTGGAGTAAAAACGGGAAGACCGGAAACGGTAGATTGGGATGAACCCGAAAAAGTGGCGCGTTCTATTAAAATCATGAAAATTAAACATGCCGTACTCACCAGTGTGGATCGCGATGATTTAAAAGACATGGGAAGCATTATGTGGGCCGAAACGGTTAAGGCGGTGCGAAGAATGAATCCTGAAACGACTCTTGAAACTCTAATCCCAGATTTTCAAGGATTAGAAAAACATATAGACCGTATTATAGATGTTGCTCCCGAAGTCGTTTCACATAACATAGAAACCGTTAGGCGATTAACTCGTGAAGTTCGTATTCAAGCGCAATACGATCGAAGTCTAGGCGTTTTAAAATATCTGAAACAACAGGGACAAAGACGTACCAAATCTGGTATCATGCTTGGTTTAGGAGAAACTAGAGACGAAGTTATAGAAACACTTCATGATTTAAAAGCTAATGATGTAGATGTTGTCACCATTGGTCAATATCTACAACCCACCAAGAAACATTTACCTGTTAAGCAATTTATAAACCCCGATCAATTTAAGGAATATGAAGACATTGGACTTGAATTAGGTTTTCGTCATGTTGAAAGTAGTGCTTTGGTAAGGTCGTCGTACCACGCTCAAAAACATATAAATTAATAATGATTAGAGTTGCCATTAACGGGTTTGGACGCATAGGCCGACGTGTTTTTAGATTACTTCAGAATTATAATAACATTGAAGTTGTTGTTATAAATGATTTATCTGATGCTAAAACACTAAGCCATCTCCTTAAATATGACAGTATTCATGGGATTTTTAATGGTGATATTCAACACAATGGCCATACTATTGTAGTTGATAATAAGACTATTCCATTACTAAATAGCAACCATCCTTCAACAACCAATTGGGAACCATATCATGTTGATTTCGTAATTGAATCTACCGGAAAGTTTAAAACAAGGGCCGAGCTTCAAAACCATATAGATCATGGGGCCAAATGCGTTATTTTGAGTGTTCCACCACTTGAAGATAGTATAAAAACTATTGTTAGAGGTGTTAATGATGATATTATTGATGGTTCTGAAACCATTGTTTCCAATGCATCATGTACGACTAACAATGCCGCTCCTATGATTGACGTTATAAATAAACTTTGTGGTATTAATCAAGCTTATATTACAACAGTACATTCGTATACCACAGATCAAAGTTTGCATGATCAGCCCCATCGCGATTTACGAAGAGCCAGGGCGGCTGGTCAATCTATAGTTCCCACAACGACAGGTGCGGCAAAAGCATTAACTAAAATATTCCCAGAATTATCAGATGTTATCGGAGGTTGTGGTATTAGAGTTCCTGTAATCAATGGCTCTCTAACAGATATTACGTTTAATGTAAAACAAAATGTTTCGATAGAAGATGTCAATCAGGCATTTAAAGACGCTTCTAAGAATCAGTATGAAGGTATTTTAGAATATACAAACGACCCAATTGTATCCATTGATATTGTAGGAAACCCAAACTCTTGTGTTTTTGATGCTGGTATGACATCGGTTATTGGAAACATGGTAAAAATCATTGGTTGGTACGATAATGAGACTGGATATTCTAAAAGAATAATTGATCTGATATGCAATTTATCGGAAAAAAAGTGTATTTTGTCGATAAAATAATTATATTTGTCCATAACAATTAAATAAAAATGTCCCAAGTTAGAAACTATATACATATTATAGTCGTGTTATTTTGTTTGAGTCTTTCAGCTCAAAAATCGATCAATGAAGATCCTGAAATACAACAAAATACAATTAACTATCGCATCGAGCAGGCTCAAATTGAGTTGGATAAATACAACTATTATGATGCTCAGAAAAATCTGGACGAAGCCTTAAGTCTAGCCGAAAAGTCGGATAATAAAAAGAGCATTGGGGTTATTTATGCCATTAAAGGAAAGCTGCAACTCATTATTGAGGAAGAAGATAACGCTATAAAATCATTAAATAAGGCTATTGAAGTTCAAAGAATAATTAATGATAATAAAAACTTAGGTAAATCGTATAAAGTCTTTGGTGATGTCTATTTGGCAAAAAAAGACTACTATCAGGCATTAGACTCGTATACTGCGGCTAAATCGAAGTTTCAGGAAGAAGATTTGAATCAAGACCTGGCCGATGTTCTTCTTTCCGAAGGTAAAACATACATGTTTCTTAAAAACTTTGCAAAAGCAAGAGACATTATAGAGCAATCTCTAGCACAAGCTAAAAAGGGGGAATACCTTAAAATTCAAAGTGATGCCTTAATCAATCATGGTATTATTTACAGAGAATTAGGAGATTACGAAAAAGCGCTCGCTTTCGCTGGTGAGGGTATCGAAATTGCGAAGAATAACAGTTTCTCAAGTATCCTTAATGAAGGCTTTTTAGTGGTTAGTGATATCTATCTCGCAGTTGAAGATTTCAAACTTTCCAGACAGTTTTTAAGAGAATATACTGAGCTTTCTGATTCTATTAGGGACATAACGCGAGTAAACTCATCGAAAGATCAGGAAACACAATACCTTTTAAACGAAGCCAATGAAAAGAATATTGAAATCGTTGAGAAGTTAGAAAAGGCAGAAGATGATAAAAACCTAGGAACGTTAATTTCCATATTGAGTGTGGCATTAATTACTATTTTGTCTCTACTTACCCTATCACTATATAAAAACAACAATATTAGGCTTAAAACCAATAATATGCTTCACAAAAAGAATGGAGAACTTATTATTGCCAAGGAAAAAGCCGAATTAGCATCAAAAACAAAAGCGAACTTCCTGTCTACTGTAACTCACGAGCTGCGAACCCCCCTTTATGCCGTAACCGGATTAAGTAACATGTTATTGGACGAAAACCCAAGACCGGAACAGGTTCAGCATCTAAAATCATTGAAATTTTCTGGAGACTATTTACTTACCTTCATTAATGATATTCTCCAAATAAATAAGATTGAAGCTAATAAAGTCGATATCGAACCGGAATCTTTCAACCTGAGAAAGAAAATAAACAACATTATTCTGGCCTTAAATAATTCGGCCTTAGATAATAATGTTAAAATTCATTTTGAATACGACAAGGACTTACCGGAAAACTTTATCGCCGATCAATTAAAAATCTCTCAAATTCTTATTAACCTGATAGGCAACTCTATTAAGTTTACTAAAGATGGGGATATCTGGATTCGCGTTTACAAACTGGAGGAAAAAGGTAAGATTTATTCTCTGCGCTTTGAAGTAGAAGACAATGGTATTGGTATTAGTCAGGAAAAACAGGAAAACATGTTCGAAAGTTTTTCACAAGGTTCTATCCAGATTAATCGTAAATATGGAGGAACAGGCCTTGGTCTTTCCATTGTAAAAGGATTAATCGATATTCTAAAAGGAAAAATTTATGTTACCAGTGAATTGGAAAAGGGAACGACGTTTTTCTTTGAAATTCCATTAGAATACACATCCATAGAAGAAGTAAAAGATAATAAAGCGACTTATTTTAATGGAGATGTTAGTGAATTAGACCTTACTAACGTTACAATTCTGGTTGTTGAAGATAATAAGATAAACCAGATGATCACTAAAAAGATTCTTACCAAAATGAGTCTTAACTGTGATATTGTTGACAATGGTGAAGATGCTGTTGAAATGATTAAAGCCAATAAATACGATATTGTTTTAATGGATATTCACATGCCGGGAATAAGTGGTATGGAAGCTACCAAGCGTGTTCGATCTTTCGATAAAGAATTAACCATTTTTGCGTTAACGGCAGTTACTATTGAAGATAAAATGCACGAATTCGATGAGGCAGGGTTTACAGATATCATACCTAAGCCATTCAAACAGGAAGAATTCGAGAAAAAACTTTATAACGCCCTCGCTACTAATAACGACAGACCAGCTACAGCTTAGTTTTCACAAAGTCTGTTATTAAACCATTCATCTTAGTAACATCGTCAATACTAACAGTTATTGGCAGGTAGAATAGTTTATGTTTTAAAGATTCGTATTGCTTTAAGCGCATAAAATCCTTTTCGGTCGTTATAATCAAATCCTTTTTTTCCAAATCAAGAATATCCTGACTTGAAAAGTCGTGATGATCTTTAAAGTTTAAGTGTTCAAACTCTAAATGTTTACTATCTAAAAAGCGTACTAAAGGTTCCGCATTTGCGATACCCGTTACCAGTGTAAAAGATTTTAAATCTTCCAGACGTACGATTTCTTCATCAGAAATCACTTCGTTTGAATAATTAATCGTACTAAAAAACACATGCTGATTCGTTTGGGGTTTCATCTTTTGTAAAACACGAGCTTTATCGGCTTCACTTAGGTGCTCTGGACACTTTGTGATTATAATAATTTGAGCTCTTTTTGCTCCGCCCCTTGGTTCCCTTAGATCGCCTGTTGGCAATACAATATCATTAAAATATGGCTTAGCGTATGTGGTAAGAAGTATATTAAATCCAGCCTTTACCTTTCTATGTTGAAAAGCATCGTCAAGTAAAATAACCTCTGGTTTAGGATCAATAGATTGCAATTGCTTAATCCCATGATTTCTATTCGTATCCACTGCAACCAGAATATCATCTTTAAACTTATTATAAAACTGAAAAGGCTCATCTCCTATGGACTCCGCCGTCGCTTTAGGCCTAGCCAATTGAAAGCCTTTCGTTTTGCGCTTATAACCGCGACTTAGTGTCGCCACGCTATAGTCCGCTCTTAAAAGCCTAATTAAATACTCAATCATAGGTGTCTTTCCTGTCCCTCCAACACTTAGGTTACCAACACATATCACAGGGAAATCATAAGACGTTGATGCCTTAATTCCGAAATCATATAACTTACTTATACCCCAACTTACCAAATAATAAATTGGGACAACGGGAAACAAAATGTATCTTAAAAAAATCATTAAGGCGAATGTAATTATTTTATCTTTGAAATTAAACTCAAAAAACTATGATTGTTCAAGACGTTATTAACCATCTCGAAGAATTGGCTCCATTGGCATACGCAGAAGACTTTGACAATGTCGGACTTCTAGTTGGAAATAAAAACGAAAAAATAACGGGTATATTGGTTACTCTGGATACGCTGGAAACCGTTGTGGAAGAAGCCATAAATGAAAAATGTAATCTTATAGTGAGCTTCCACCCTATCATCTTTAAAGGTCTGAAAAAAATAACCGGTAAGACTTATGTTGAACGTGTTGTTTTAAAAGCTATAAAACATGATATTGCCATTTACAGTATGCATACCGCTCTTGATAACGCCATGCAAGGTGTTAATAACATGATTTGCGACCAATTGAATCTCACCAATAAGCGCATTTTAATTCCGCAATCTGAAACCATAAAAAAGTTAACAACTTATGTACCAAAAGACGAAGCAAACGCATTGCGAACCGCTTTGTTTAATGTTGGTGCCGGAGATATTGGGAATTACAGTGACTGTAGTTTTAATGTAGAAGGCTACGGAACTTTTAATGGTAATGACAGTTCCAATCCAACTAAAGGTAAAAAGGGAATACCCCATGAAGAAATAGAAACCAAAGTTTCGATAACCTTCGCAAAACATTTAGAATCGAAAATTATCAAAACCCTTTTCGAATCCCATAGTTATGAAGAAGTCGCTTACGAAATAACAACTCTGGAAAACAAAAACCAGAACATCGGAATGGGAATGATTGGTGAGTTAGAAGTTCCGCTGCAAGACATCGATTTCTTGAACCATTTAAAAGTTAAAATGGGCACACCTGTGGTAAGACACTCATCATTTTTAAATAAACCCATAAAAAAAGTGGCCGTATTAGGAGGCTCAGGAAGTTTTGCTATTGGAGCAGCTAAAGCATCTGGAGCGGATGCTTTTGTAACGGCCGACCTAAAATATCATGATTTTTTTTCGGCTGAAAATCATATACTTCTGGCAGATATTGGGCATTATGAAAGTGAACAATTCACAAAAAATTTAATAGTAGTCTATCTTACAAAAAAAATCACTAATTTTGCAATCATTTTATCAAAGACAAATACAAATCCTGTTAAGTATTTTTAAAGTATGGCCAAAAAGAAAGAAGTAACTGTAGAAGAGCGTCTAAGAGCTCTATACGACTTACAATTAATTGATTCTCGAATAGACGAAATTAGAAATGTTCGTGGTGAACTTCCACTTGAAGTTCGTGATTTGGAAGATGAAGTTGCAGGACTAAACATAAGATTAGAAAAACTAGTTGCAAGTTTAGAGGTAATCGACAACGATATTGCTTCAAAAAAGAACCTTATTGAAGAATCTAAAGCTTTAATAAAAAAGTACAGCGAGCAGCAAAAGAATGTTAGAAATAATCGAGAATACAACTCTTTAACTAAAGAAGTTGAATTCCAGGAATTGGAAATTGAATTGGCAGAAAAGCACATTAAAGAATTCAAAGTTCAAATCGAGCAGAAAAAAGAAGTTATTTCTGAAACTAAAGATAAATTGAAGGAGCGTGAATCGCATTTAAAACACAAAAAAGGTGAATTAGATGCTATTTTAGCCGAGACTGAAAAAGAAGAACAGGCTTTGATTGAAAAATCTGAGGCCTACAAAAACCAAATTGAAGAACGTTTAGTTTCTGCTTATAATAGAATTCGTCAGAATGTAAAGAACGGATTAGCTGTTGTTCCTATTGAAAGAGGTGCTTCTGGAGGATCTTTCTTTACCATTCCACCACAAATACAGGTCGAAATTGCTTCTCGTAAAAAAGTAATTACAGATGAACATAGTGGTAGAATTTTGGTTGATGCTGCTTTAGCTGAAGAACAAAAAGCAAAAATGGAAAAAATGTTTTCAAAACTGTAAACATAAACACAATATAGACATTAAAGCCTTCATTTTTGAAGGCTTTTTTTATGGTCAAAACAGTATAAAAATCGAATAAACCGGTTTATCTTAGTCCGTCCTGTAGATCTAAAAAACATTTTCATAGAACAACCACTAGAAACATCTAGTCTATAAAACAACTATCATATCGACATATCTCGATTTATTGTTTTATATTTGTATCATGGACTTTTTAGAAATAAATAAGGTACTCTCGAACAAAGTGAGAATTGATATTCTTCAATGGCTCAAAAATCCAGAAAAAAATTTTCCTCCACAGATCAATGTTCCGGATTTTAGAGATGGTGTGTGTGTTTGTCATATACAAAACAAAACAGGCTTATCCCAGTCTACTATTTCTCATTATTTAACACTAATGCATAAAGCAAGTATATTAATTGCAACCAGACATGGAAAATGGACCTATTATAAAAGAAATGAGGAGGAAATATCTAACTATATAAACTTCTTAAAAAATAACTTATAATAAAAAAAATTACATCGAAATATCTAAATATGACGGATTCAATTATAAATATTCTTGGGTGGATGGGTTCTTTTCTACTCATTATAGCCTACTGGTTAAATAGTAAGAATATTATAGGCGCTCAAACCAAAACATATCAACTTCTTAACATTTTTGGAAGCTCGGCTTTAATGATCAATACGTTCTATTACGGAGCTTATCCATCGAGTGCTGTTAACGTTATTTGGCTTTTCATGGGACTATATCATATCATTCAAATCTTTAATAATAAACAAAACGTTGTATAAAAATGGAACAGGATTTATTACAAATGGGGAGTGATGCTTTAAGAAAAGCGGCACTAAACCTTAAAGCAAAGAACTATATCATTTCAAACACCGATTTATACCATACTATTAAAAAAGCGGCTAACCGCTATATTGGAGGTGAAACCTTAGATGAAACCATTGTAAAAGTTAAAGCTGAGAATCTGAATGGATTCAAGTGTTCCATGGAATATATGGGAGAAAATACCTTAACCGAAAATGAAGCCAGCGAAGCTACCAGTGAATTTATGAACATCGTTAAGGAAATAAAAAATCAAACCCTTTATTCGACAGTTTCATTAGACCTTTCCCATATTGGACTAGCTGTATCAAAAGATTTGTGTTCCAACAATTTGGATTTAATCCTTAAAGCGGCCAAAGATGACAACATTGAAGTTATAATAAGTGCAGAAGGCGCCGACAGGACAGACGATATTATAGACATCTACAAATCTATGTCCAAAACCTATAGTCATGTTTCTATAACCTTACAGGCATATTTGTATAGATCCAAAGATGATTTTAAGGATTTAATTCAAGAAAATGGCAGAATAAGAATGGTAAAAGGAGCTTTTGAAACTCCTAAACACTTCGCCATGCCAAGAGGAAAAGACTTGGACAATGAATATCTAAACTATGTTGACCAGCTGTTATCCAAAAACCATAAATGTTCTATTGCAACGCATCATGACTACATTCAAAAGGAAGCCGTTAAATTAATTAAAGCATATCACACGCCACATAATGTTTATGAATTCGAAAGTTTATATGGTATTCAGACAGAACAACTCATAGAACTGAAAAATAAGGGATACACCACAAAACTATATTTTGTTTACGGCAAAGAATGGTACCTGTATTTATGTAACAGAATTGCCGAATACCCCATGTATCTGTTTAGAGCTTTAAACGATATTGTTGCTTAAAAGCTTCTAGTTTCCTTTAAAAAGTTAATACCTTTTATATTAGGATTAGACAAAGGTATTAGCGCCTTATTTTATAAAAAAGTCTTTCAAAAAAATAAGGTTTTGTATTTTTATTCGTCTATTACATCATGAAAATTAAAGTCATGAAAAAGGTACTATTATTATTCATTTTAACGGTTTTTTTTAGCTGTCAGAACACAGCACAAACAAATTCAAAACAAGAGGCTATTATTCAAGCAGAACCCGTTGAAATTTCTATTAAAAAAGGCAAAGCCAAGGCTTATTTCGCAAGTGGTTGTTTTTGGTGCGTAGAAGCTATTTATGAAAGCGTTAAAGGGGTTGATGAGTCCATCTCGGGATATTCGGGAGGACATACAAAAAATCCAACCTACGAAGCCAGTAATACAGGTAGAACAGGACATGCAGAAGCGGTAGAAATTATTTATGATCCAAACGTTGTCTCTTTTGAAACTCTAGTGGATGTATACTTCGCGTCACAAGACGTTACCCAGGTTAACGGGCAGGGCCATGATCGGGGCTCGCAATACCGTTCCATCATTTTTTATCAAAATGACGAGCAAAAACAAATCATTCTAAGAAAAAAAGAAGCCTTGACCAAAAGACTAGGCGTTAAAATTGCCGCTGAAGTCTATCCGTTTCAAAAATTTTGGATCGCAGAAGGTTACCATCAAGATTACGAAAAACTTCACCCAAACCACCCTTATATAAAAAATGTATCTATTCCAAGGTTAAACAGGTTTAAAGCTAAGTTTCCAAAAGAGTTATTAAAAGCGCATCATTAATATTAAATTAAGATCGCTTTTAACGCTTCAATCATTCTAACACACATCGTTTAAAGGTTTTATACCAAAGCGCTTTTCATATAGCTTAGAAAAATAACTAGTATGATTAAAGCCTACCTCTAAGGAAAGCTCTTTAAGTGATGTTGTGTAATTTTTTTGCAAAATTTCTCTGGCTTTTTGGAGCCTTATTTCTCGTATAAAATTGTTAGGACTTAACCCTGTATGACTTTTAACTTTTCTATAAAAAGAGCTTTTAGAAATATTGAGTTCCAAAGCAATCACATCCTGATTTAAGGACATATTACCCAAATTCTTTATAATATACCCCTTCAATTGATCAATAAACTCATCATTTTTAAATGCTTCTGCTTCTATATTCTGTTCTTTATTATAAGACTTCCTCGAATTATGATTTCTAATACAGTTATCTATACGTGCCAATAACTCTTCCTTATTAAAAGGCTTCGTGATATAATCGTCAACACCCAATTTTAAAACATCCAGTTTAACGTTTGTACCGGTTTTTGCTGTTAACATAACAATAGGAATATTACTGTTATTTTCATTTAGTTTAGCAACCAAATCATAACCATTTAACTTTGGCATCATATAATCGGTGATAATAAAATCTACGGCTTCCTGAGCAACAATTTCTAAAGCTTGTAGACCATTGGTAGCTTCCAGGCAATGGTGGTTTTTTAAAATAGACTTAAGGTATTTTCGCATATCATCATTGTCCTCTACAATTAAAAAGCGGAGCTGATAGTTAGTATCAACCTCAATCTTTTCAGTAACAATTTCGAAATTTTCCTCATTTTCGATCGACACCCCATCTTTAGCAATACCTGCAGGCATACTTTTTTCCAGTGGCAGGACAATGGTAAATTCACTCCCTTCTGCGCGTTTACTTTTTAAGGTTATCTCTCCATGATGTAACTCAATAATTTCCTTACAAAAGGCCAAACCAACACCACTACCACCAGATCTATTAATATCATTATTAACTTGATAGAATCTCTTAAAAACACTTTCAAGTTCACTATCTGCTATACCAATGCCTGTATCTGTAATTTTTAGAATGAGCTTTTCGTTGTCTTCATAACAATTAATAGTGACTATCCCCTTATCGGTGTATTTTAATGCATTCATAATCAAATTACTAACAACTTTTTCAAAAAATACAGAATCTAGAAGAGAAAAGTAATCCGTTTCATTATCAGAAATGCGGAAATCAATATTTTTTTGCTTAAACAACGGTTCAAAAGACATGTATTGTTTTCTAATCAGGCCAGACACATTATTAAGTTTTAGCTGCAGGCTAAAGTTAGAAGACTGTATTTTAGCTAAATCCAATACACTATCCACCATATGTGTAATTTTATGAATTTGCTTTTTTACATGTTGCTGAATTTCCAGTGTTTTGACTCCATTGGAATTAGCGTCCAAATCTGAAACATGTCCATTGATTAAAGCTAACGGCGTTCGTATTTCATGAGAAATGTTGGTGAAAAATTGCGATTTAAACTTATCCAACTCCTCCAATTGTTCGGTTTTAGCCTTTAGTATTTTCTCATTACGAATATTGAGGTTTTTAAAATAGCTAATCACTATAAACATGCTTAAAAACAAGAAAGGCGGATTCTTATTATTTAAAACAGCATAAGGATAATGTTTGAAATATAAATTAGGAACGTACAAACCTAATAAGCAAATAACCAATATGGCAATATTCAATTTTCGGTTATCAATATAGATCAGAGCAATAGCAGGAGGCAGTAAAAAATAATATTCTAAAAGCTCTCCAACATACAAATAGTTCGAAAACATAAAGGCCGTGACAGACAGATTAAAAATAAACAAAAGACTGGCTGCTAAAAGCTTTTTTAAAGCGAGCAAAACCTGCACACTAATAACAAAAGACAACATGACGGCATAACTTATTAATAAAAGATCATTTGAAAAAAAATCCTCTATAATGGTAAGTATTGTAAATAAGTGCCAGGTATTACAAAAAATATGTAGTAATGTGATTTTTTTTAAATCATTTATACTGGTGTTTTCATCTGCACCTAAAGTAAAATAGGCTGTTACTAAGTCGAGTGTGCGTTTTAGCATTTTGAATTTAAGGCGGTTTTAAATATGCTTCAAAAATAAAAATCTGAAACAAGTTTCTCCACCAAAATGTACTAAAATTTAACCACTGAATCATTTGTGATTGCGGTTGACCAATTTGTGACGCATCTGTCTATCAGAAAAATAGGCTGTTTTACAAAATCGATCTATTCGTGATTAAAATTGGTCTAAAAATGATGACTAAAAGACTTAATTTGTAGCCCATTTATTTAAATGAAAATCATCTGTCACGGCTCGGGGCGTTCAACGTTTATCACTTCGTTGCCTTTAATGTAAAAATTAGCGGATATAGCCTATCTTTAGTTACATACATACCCGATTTTGTTTTTTCTAAATCTGGTAACACATTATAAGGGCTTTCATCATACTCTTTTAAATATTCAATATGCAAGCCCGCTTCTGTTAAAGACGACACAACTTCTCCCAAACCATGATTCCACCCGTATTCTTTACTTATCATTTTTGAATTCTCATCGGCGTAAGTCCCTTCATATTCTTCATATATCACCTCATCTTGCATATAACCATATTTCATGGTCGTTTTACCATCTAAATAGTCGAACATCCAAACAATAGGGTGAAATTCTGCCATAAAAAAGCTTCCTCCCGGTTTTAATCGTTCAGCTATCATTTGTCCCCAGGGTTTTAAATCTGGCAACCACCCAATCACACCGTAACTGGTAAATACAATGTCAAACCTATCTTCTATAAAATTTGAGGTTTCTAAAACATTACAACAAACAAATTGAGCATCTAGGTTTAACTCGATGTTCAGGCTTTTAGCTAATTTAATTCCCTCATCGCTCAAATCGATACCAGTACATTTGGCTCCCATTCTACTCCAGCTTAAGGTGTCCATACCAAAATGACATTGTAAATGCAAAAGTGATTTCCCCTTTACATCTCCCAAAGCGTCTAGTTCATATGACATTAGAGAGGACTTCCCTTTTTTAAAGTCATCTAAATTGTACATCTCGCTGGCCGCATGCACTTTTACCTTTTCATTCCAGGTTGCCCTATTGGCATTAAAATAAATATTCTTAGAATCCATGACAAAAAACTTATCCTATTTAAATTATCACATTGAATGTTCAATATCTTTGTAAAAAATTTTACTCATGATAAAACACACACTCTTCATTTTCGTTATTGCTGCAAGCTTGTTTTCATGCAAACAAAAACAAGAAAAAACTTCACAACCTGAAGTTAAGCCACTTACCGTCGCCGAAAAAATTGCAAATGCTCATGGTTTCGAAAACTGGAAAAACGTTAAGAGCATCCATTTCACATTCAATGTAGACAAAGATAGCATTCATTTTGAAAGAAGCTGGAACTGGAAACCAAAGACAAACGATGTTATTGCCTATAGTAAGCACGATACTATTAATTACAACAGATCGAAATTAGACTCGACGTTAACAAAAACTGATAGTGGCTTTATAAACGATAAATATTGGTTACTGGTGCCGTTTCAGTTAATTTGGGATGAAGGTTTAACCGTTTCAAGTCCAGTAAAAGAAGTAGCTCCTATAAGTAAAGCAGACATCAATAAAATAACACTAACTTATTCTAAGGAAGGTGGTTATACACCTGGGGATGCGTATGATATTTATTATGGTGACGATTATTTAATTAAAGAATGGATTTTTAGAAAAGGTAATGACACCGTGCCTTCAATGATCTCAACATTTGAAAATTATAAAGATTTCAACGGCATTAAAATTGCCCTGGAACACAAAAAAGGGGACTCAAACTGGAATCTTAATTTCACCAATGTAAACGTCGAAATTAAATAAGATGACATCATGCAAGTGAAATATTTTTATTGAGCTTTATGTAATGAAAAGATCTAAGTTCCGACTTAATACGTATATAAAGTATAAATAGAATTTTCCGCATTTGCGTCTATATATATTAAAAGCGCTTCAATTTATAAATTGAAGCGCTTTTTCTTTTTATATCGTTTAAGATTTAACTAGCCTTTAAATTCTTCGGTTACATGTGCCCCATCACAAAAGGGCTTATTGTTTGAAGCACCGCATCTGCAAAAAGCGGTGGTCTTATTTTTAGTTTCCTCTGTACCGTCTTTATGAGTCACTTTTAGGGTTCCATAGACCAGTAATGGGCCATTTTCCAAAACTTCCACTTTTGTCTCTAGAGTTTCAGAAGTTTGATCCGTTTCAGCATTCATATAAAACCTTAACGCTCCAGATGGGCATTGCTTAACCTGATCGATAATCGCATCTGTAGACGCTGCATCAATCTTTACCCATGGACGCTCTCTGGGTCTAAATACCTCAGGCAAACCTTTGGCACAAATTGCCGAATGTATGCACTTTTCGGCTTCCCAAACAACTGTTGTCTCTCCGTTTGTATATTCTTTTATTTTCCCCATACCCCAAATGTTTTCCTTAAAATTACAAAAAAAATACGGTTGATGGGAATTCTAATCGTAATCGCGAATATGACGCTCAATTTCAGAAGCACCTTTTCTAATAATTGATAAATACGATTTTATATTTTCGGCTTTGAATCGACTGGATGGTCCGGCAACACTAATACTGGCAACCACTTTTCTGTTTTTATTAAATACAGGAATAGCAATACAGATAAGCCCCAGTTCGAGCTCTTCCATATCCAAAGCGTATTCCTTTGCTCGTATTTGTTCTAACGCCTTTAACAAATCAGCCGGGTTGGTAATCGTATGAGCTGTATGTGCTTCCAGTTCAATGGTTTTTATATAATCTGAAAGGTGCTCCTGAGAAGAATAAGCCAAAAGCACTTTTCCTATGGCGGTACAATACGCATGTTGGTAAGACCCTATTTGTGTGCTAACTTTTAACCCCAATGGACTCTCGGCTTTATTTAAATACAACACCTTATCACCACTTAATACTCCAAAATGTACCGTTTCTTTAATATCTTTAGCTATTTGCTCTAATGGGATCTGAGAGTAGTTGCGTAACGACTTATAAACGGGTACCAAATTTCCAAGTTCGAATAACTTAATCCCTAAAATGTATTTGTCGTCTGGATTCTTCTGTAAAATTCCCAAAGACTCCAGGGTACTTAACAAACGGTATGTTGTAGTTTTGTTATAACCCGTTTCTTTGGCCAATTCACGCACCCCCCATTCCTGCTTACTATTCATATAAACATCTAAAAGCTTAAAAGCCTTAATTACAGATAAATTTAAACCTTTATTCACTTCTTCCATAAGGGATACCTTCAAAACCCCCGTATTTGGGAGTCAAATAATTTTTAATATTCAAAAATAAGTATTAATTTTGAAACACTGTTTCACATTGTGAAACAACTTTTGATTTTTCGACGAAATGCAGAGGTCATTTCATTACACAATCATACGATTTAACGTTAAATTATAGGCTTTTACATGTACGAAGCGACCTTAGATTACGCAAAACAACAAGATGAATTGGATGAGCTTTCCAGTTACCGCAGCCAATTTCACATACCAAAGGACAAGCATGGAAATACACTCATTTACATGACGGGAAACTCCCTTGGACTTCAGCCAAAACAAACTAAATCATATATAAACCAGGAATTGGAAGACTGGGCCAATTTAGGAGTTGAAGGTCATACTGAAGCCAGAACCCCCTGGCTCCCCTACCATGAGTTTTTAACGCAAAGCACGGCCCGTATTGTTGGTGCCAAACCCATTGAAGTGGTCACCATGAATACCTTGACCACGAACCTTCATCTTATGATGGCTTCCTTCTACAAACCGACAAAAACACGCTATAAGATTCTTATTGAAAGTGATGCCTTTCCTTCGGATAAATACGCTGTAGAATCGCAGCTACGGCATCATGGTTTTGATGACAAAGCGGGGTTAATTCTTTGGACGCCCAGACAAGATGAAGCATTATTGCATTATGAAGACCTGGAAGCCATTCTGGAGGACCAGGGTGATGATATTGCATTGATCATGATTGGTGGGGTTAATTATTACACAGGACAATATTTCGATCTCAAACGTATTACTCAACTTGGTCATAAACACCAATGCATAGTAGGATTCGATTGTGCGCATGGAGTCGGAAATGTAGAATTGAATTTACATGATTCGGGAGCCGACTTTGCCGTTTGGTGCACCTACAAGTATCTAAATTCCGGTCCAGGTAGCTTAGCTGGCTGTTTTGTTCATGAGCGACATGCATATAATAAAGCATTAAACCGTTTCACAGGATGGTGGAGTCATAATAAAGAAACACGCTTTAACATGCGACAGGAATTCGATGTAATACCCGGAGCAGAAGGATGGCAACTAAGCAACCCTCCTATATTATCTATGGCAGCCGTAAAAGCTTCTCTAGATATTTTTAACGAGGTAGGTATAAAAAAATTGACCCTAAAGTCTAAAAAAATAACGGGATATCTGGAGTTTCTATTGAAGACATTGGGTGAAGATACCATAAAGATTATTACCCCAACATCCCCTGAAGAACGTGGATGCCAGCTATCCATTCAGGTGCTTGATGCCAACAAAGCATTGCACAATAAATTAACAAAAGCTGGAGTGATAAGCGATTGGAGAGAACCGGACGTCATTCGATGTGCCCCAGTCCCTCTTTATAATACGTTTCAAGATGTTTATCTATTGGTTGAAAAACTAAAAGAAGTACTAAATAAAAATTGAAAACCGTCCAATGTTTTGTCCAAGAAGCGCACATTATTAATGATAAAAAAAGTATCTGAACATGAACTTTTAAATCCATTAGGACCATCAGACAGATCGCTTTTAGGACTTTTATTTTTCTTGAAACGTAAAAAATTTGACTATCTAATCATTACAAAACGAAGAATACTATATATCATTAGAAATAAAGTCATTAAAAATGTCCCGTACAATTACAATTTAAAAATCAACTTTAATTCTGTAAAAAACAGACTCGAGTTTTATAATTATAAGCAAAAAAAGGAATATATTGAGTTGAACGATTTTAGGATCACACTTAATGAAATTCAACAAATAAAAAATGCACTCAATTAAAAAGATTCTAACCCCATTTCATTCCTGCTTAACATATAAAATGATTGAAACACTATGCCCAAACAGCAAAACATACTCATTATAGGCGCCGGACTTTGCGGTTCGCTTCTTGCTTTACGTTTAGGACAACGCGGGTACCATGTATCGGTTTACGAAAAGCGTCCAGACTTGCGTAAAGTAGATATTAGTGCTGGGCGATCCATAAATTTAGCTTTTTCTAATCGTGGCAACAAAGCCATGAAATTGGTTGGTATCGAAAGTAAAGTTGAAGCACTTTGCATCCCTATGAACGGCCGTATGATTCATGATGCGTCCGGACAAACATTTCTATCCAACTACAGTGGTCGCGACCATGAATACATCAATTCAATCTCCCGTGGCGCACTTAACGCCTTACTATTGGACGAAGCCGAAAAACATGAAAATGTATCCATTTACTTTAATAAAAAATGTAAATCTGTTGATTTTAAACATACCACAGCCCTATTTAAAGACTATGACACAACATCTGAATTTGTAGAAGATGCCGATGTTATTATTGCCACAGATGGAGCTGGTTCGGCCATGCGTAAAAGTTATTATCTCGGTAAACAATTTCTATTTAGTTTTTCTCAGGATTATTTAACTCATGGGTATAAAGAGCTAAGCATTCTACCAAAGGAGAACGGGGATTACAAAACTTATAAAAATGCATTGCATATTTGGCCCCGTGGTTCTTTTATGCTAATAGCGTTACCTAATTTAGATGGAAGCTTTACAGTAACCCTATTCTTAAGTTACCAAGAGGGTAAATACAACTTTAATAACTTAACAACACCAGAGGTTGTTCTTGAGTTTTTTCAAAAGGAGTTTCCAGATGCCTTAATGCTTATGCCTAATCTCGTTGAGGATTTCTTTAGTAATCCTACATCTCCCCTGGGCACAGTAAAGTGTTCGCCTTGGCATTATAAGGGCAATACCCTTTTAATGGGGGACGCTGCTCATGCTATCGTACCGTTTTACGGTCAGGGTATGAATGCTTCTTTCGAAGATGTTGTAGAATTTGATGCTGTTCTGGATAAAAATTTAGAATGCTGGGAAGCCGTGTTTAAAACCTATGAATCTATCCGAAAAAAGAACACAGATGCCATAGCAGACCTCGCCATAGATAACTTTCATGAAATGAAAAATCATGTTGCGAATCCTATGTTTAAAGAAAAACGTAAATTAGAGATGGCTTTAGAGCATCATTTTCCTAATGCCTACTCATCAAAATACGCGTTGGTTACTTTTAATGAGCATGTGAGTTATCATGAAGCCATGACCAAAGGAAGAGCCCAGGACAAAGCTATCTTGAATATGATAGCCGATAACCATTTACCCAATATCTCTAACTTAACTAAGAACGAACTTGAAGACATTTTAAAACGTGTTCAACAAAAGACGAACGCCATTCTTGAAGACGATAGAATTGCCAGATTAAAACAATAATTATGAGTGAAAATGAAAAAGTAACCCCAAGAGGCGCTTATCCACATACCAAACGTGTTGGTGATTTTATTTTTGTATCCGGAACAAGTTCCAGACGGCCAGACAATACCATTGCAGGCGTTGATATTATAGACAACATGGGCACCAAGCGATTAAATATAGAAGTTCAAACTCGCGAAGTACTCTTAAATATAGAAAAAAACCTAGTTAAAGCAGGAGCCACGTTAAAAGACGTAGTCGACGTGACCTCTTTCCTGGTTAACATGAACGATTTTGCTGGATATAACAAAGCCTATGCAGAATTCTTTGATGTGGAAACCGGACCAACACGTACAACGGTAGCCGTGCATCAACTACCTCATCCGGATTTGGTCGTGGAGATTAAGGTGATGGCTTATAAAAAAAGTAATATTTAACCAGGCTCCTCAGACTATAAGCAAAATGAATAACGTTCAAAATTACATAAACGGTCAATTTTTCAATCCAGTGGCAAACCACTGGATAGATAACTACTGCCCGGCTGATGGTGCCATTTATGGAAAAATACCCAATTCGTCTAAAGAAGATGTGGAAAATGCCTATATCGCAGCGAAATCTGCGTTTCCCAATTGGTCACAAACCACTCTAGAAGCACGTAGCAAAATTTTAAACAGGATTTCAGAATTACTGGAAGCTGATTTAGAACGGTTTGCTACGGCAGAAAGTAATGATAATGGCAAACCCGTTCATCTGGCAAGAACTATAGATATTCCTAGAGCCGCCAGTAATTTTCGTTTTTTTGGGAATGCCATTACCCAGTTTGCAAGTGAGAGTCATGAAACCATTGGCCACGAAGCGATTAATTACACATTGCGTCAACCTATAGGCGTTGTAGGGTGTATTTCCCCATGGAACCTACCACTCTATCTGTTTACCTGGAAAATTGCTCCTGCCATAGCAGCAGGAAACTGTGTGGTAGCAAAACCTAGCGAAATTACACCTATGACCGCTTATTTACTGGGTGAAATTTGTTCTAAAGCCGGATTACCGAACGGTGTTTTAAACATTGTTCATGGTCTTGGAAACACAACGGGACAAGCTATTATAGAGCATCCCGATATTAAGGCAATTTCGTTTACGGGAGGCACAACAACCGGTGCTCATATTGCTAAGATAGCCGCTCCTATGTTTAAAAAATTATCACTGGAACTCGGCGGTAAAAACCCAAATATAATTTTTGAGGATTGTGACTATAGCGACATGTTGGAAACCACAGTGCGATCATCTTTTTCAAATCAAGGACAAATATGCTTGTGTGGCAGCCGCATTTTTGTTGAAGCCTCGATTTACGAAAAATTTAAAACAGATTTCGTTGAAAAAGTAAAACAACTTAACGTTGGACATCCATCAAACGAACAAACACATATAGGTGCATTAGTCTCGGAGCCACACCTAAATAAAGTCTTACGGTATATTCAAATTGCAAAAGAAGAAAAAGGAACCATTCTTTGTGGAGGCCGCAAAGTAACAGTTCCCAACTATGAAAATGGGTATTATATAGAACCTACGGTTATTGAAGTACCTACCGATGAGTGCCGAGTAAATCAGGAAGAGATTTTTGGTCCGATCGTAACTATTATGCCATTTAGCTCAGAAGATGGTGTTTTACAGATGGCCAATAAGGTCAAACATGGTTTATCGGCCACATTGTGGACAAACAATTTAAAACGAGCTATGCGAATGAGCAGTCAATTGCAATCTGGGATTGTATGGATAAATACATGGATGCTTCGCGATTTAAGAACACCTTTTGGAGGGGTTAAAGCATCAGGGGTTGGTCGAGAAGGTGGATTTGAGGCTTTACGTTTTTTCACTGAAGCTAAAAATGTATGTATAAAATATTAATTTCTGCCCGATGTACTGAATGTATTTCAGTAGCGCAGGAATCTTTTAATTGAAACGGTATAAAACAAAAAAAACAGGTTCCTGGATACCAGGAAATAACGCATTATGAATCTAAACTTAAACAACAAAAATGCACTGGTTTGTGGTAGCACCCAGGGTATTGGTAAGGCCACGGCTATAGCATTAGCTCAAGAAGGTGTTAATGTAACATTGGTAGCTCGAAATAGAGAAAAACTAAGAGCGGTACTGGAAGAATTACCGGATCATAGAAACCATAATCTTATTACGGCCGATTTCTCCGACCCCAGAGATCTTCAGGAAAAAGTGATCAAATTTATAAATAATCAGCATGGGTTTCACATTCTGGTCAATAATACCGGCGGACCGAGAAGCGGCAACATTCTAACAGCTAGTTTAGATGAACTCGAAAATGCCTACGTTCAACATTTAAAATGTAATCATGTATTGGCACAAGCTACCATTCCTTTTATGAAAGAAGGGGGCTTTGGAAGGATTATAAATGTGATTTCCACATCTGTAAAAGAACCTATTCCTGGCTTAGGCGTTAGCAATACTATACGGGGTGCTGTTGGGAATTGGAGTAAAACACTATCCATCGAAGTTGCCCAATTTGGAATTACCGTAAACAATGTATTACCAGGTTTCACAGAAACAGAACGTTTAAATGAAATCATTAACATCAAGGCCAAAAACCTTGATATTCCTGTTGAAGAAATGACCAAAATAATGAAGTCGCAAACCCCGGCAAAACGTTTTGCCAAACCGGAAGAAACCGCACATGCCATTACGTTTTTGGCTAGCGAAGCCGCTGGATACATCAACGGTATTAATGTTCCTGTTGATGGCGGAAGGACGAAAAGTTTGTAACTTTATAAACTGAAGCGGTTTACACTTTTTTTGACTCAGCACCATCGCTACAATGCAATACAAAGACAAAAGTGAGAATACCATAGCGTGTTGTAGCCAATTTAAAACGTTTAAACCTTTTCAATATAAAAACTCGTGTGTCTGGTACTTTAAATTAGTCCAAAACACACTTAACATATAACAACATGAGTAAATTAGTTTCGCCTTTAAATTTTAAAGATTGGATAGAAGAAAACAGACACCTTTTAAAACCACCTGTGGGCAACAAATGTGTTTGGAAAGATGGTGATTTTATCGTTATGGTTGTTGGTGGTCCTAATAATAGAAAAGACTATCATTATAATGAGACCCCAGAGTTTTTCTACCAGGTTGAGGGCAATATGGTTTTAAAGATTATTAATAATGGACAACCGGAAGATGTCCACATAAAAGAAGGTGATATTTATTTGCTACCTCCCAAAGTACCGCACTCACCTCAGCGTATAGCCAATACCGTTGGATTAGTTATTGAATATCCACGTTCTGAAACCATGAAAGATGCTCTGGAGTGGTATTGTGAAAACTGTAACAATTTACTCTACAGGCAGACCTTTAAACTTGATGATATTGAGACCGATATGCCTAAAATTTTCGACACCTATTACTCTAGTGAAGACAAATGCACCTGTGATACGTGTGGCACAAAAATGGAAGCTCCTAAAAACGTTTAAACAAGTATATGGCACGTAAACTCCGTATTAATGGTCATTCTCATTTACTTCCTTACCCTGAGGAAATTCCTGAATTCATGAAAGAAAAGGAGATTTTTTGGGTTGATGACGAACGTAAATACATGCTTCAGAAAGGCTGGAAACGACCGGTTACAGATTCCAGTTTCTTTCTTAATGAAAAATTGGAATGGATGGAGCGCAACAGACTAGATCATGCTGTTGTTTTAAATCTATCTCAACTTTATGGTAACGGATTACGACTGGAAGAGATGAAAAAAGCGCTGCGTTTTCAAAATGATTTTAATGCTAAAATTCAGCATCAACATCCCGATAAATTCACCTGTGGCTTTGTAGTTCATCCCGGATTTATCTATGGAGCTTTGTATGAAATTGAACGTTGTGTCGAGGAGTTGGATATGCGGGTATTGTGCCTCCCTACCCATTTTATGGATTCTATTGGGCAGTGGCGTTCTGTTTTTGATAAAGAAAATGATGCCATTTTTGAACTGGCCAACAAATATAAACTCGCGATTGAAATACACCCTTACGATGGCGATAAAATGATAAACCTTGAAAATACCGTATGGCGATTCCATCTAATATGGATGCTTGCTCAATGTGGAGACGCTTATCACTTTTATACATTAAATGGTATGCAGGAACGCTTTCCAAATATTAGAACTTGTTTTGCTCATGGCGGACAATTAGCCCAGATGAATCTTGGACGACGTATTCAAGGGTTTGATGGAAGACCAGATCTATTTAAAGGAAAATACCACCCAAGAAAGGCCGTCGGGCATCCAAATATCTATTTTGACACTTTGGTGCATGATACAGATTCACTAAAACTTATGATAGAGCGTCAAACTAGTAATCAAGTGATTATGGGTCTAGATGATCCCTACCCATTAGGTGAAATGGAAAGCGATGCACAATCTTCATATCCAGGAAAACTACTAGATCTAGCCATAGAAAAAAAAATAATCAATCAAAAACAATACGATGATATTTGGGAAGACAATGTATTACGTTGGTTATATGGTGATGATGAGACCTCTAAACAGAAATTAGTAAATAGAATTCTAGCAAAATAAAAAAATTCTTGAAACGAACTATCCCCGAGGCAGAGCCATAGGGGTATACTTCGGCAGGCTCAGCACAGGTTTCGTCCGTTTCATTTTGACCTTAAGGGGTCAAAATTCGAAATTTTGTATTTAGATTCCCGTTTTCAGTTCGGCTACCTGTCCGGCCGGCCGGCGGACGCTCACTGACCACACGGGAATGACAATTTCAATGGAAACCCCGACGTAGAGCGTCGAGGAATTCTTTTTGATTAAAATGAAGGAGGTATCAAAGTTATAAGTATCGTAGCCTCTCCAAGCAGTAGGTTTTTCAACAACCATCTTTAATAAACCCTTATCCCTTATTTTACCTTTATTAATAGGGTTTTCAGTATATTTGCAAGAACTAATTTCACCGGTTATTAAAAAAATGATAACAGGTATTCATCAATCACCAGTCATGCATTTTATACCTGAAGCGTTAGATGATTATGTTGTAAATCATACAGAAAACGAACCAGAATTATTACAACAACTACATAGAGAGACTTACCAAAAGATCTTACAACCTCGTATGCTCAGTGGGCATTATCAAGGCCGTGTACTGAGTATGATCTCCAAGTTGGTAAATCCGAAACACATTCTAGAAATAGGAACGTATACCGGCTATTCTGCATTGTGCTTAGCTGAGGGTATGCAGACATCGGGAGAGCTACATACGATTGATATAAACGAAGAATTGGAAAATTTTCAAAGAAGGTATTTTGATAAATCCGGTTATGGCAATCAAATCTTTCAACATATTGGAGATGCTTTAGACATTATTCCTGCCCTGGATAGGATGTTCGATTTGGTGTTTATTGATGCCGATAAAGAAAACTATCCGGCCTATTTTGATATTGTTATCGATAAATTAAATCCGGGGGGCATTATTTTATCAGATAACGTACTTTGGAGTGGTAAAATACTAGAGGATTTAAAACCTGATGATACAGCTACAAAAGCTCTATTAGAGTACAATACACTTTTAAAGAAGGATCATCGTGTGGAAACCGTAGTCTTACCAATAAGAGACGGATTAACAATTAGCAGAACATTAAAATAGTATTTTTTACCTATACCACCATCATTTTAGGTTCGTCGTCTATCGATAACTTGGACTTACTTGCTTGAATATTGGTTTCAATAATTTGATAGAATTCATAAGTATCAAACGGCTTATAAATAATATCGTTAAAACCAACAGCATTATCGCCTTCCAGCTCCTGCTTTAAACTATCGGCATCTGATGCCGTTAAGGCAATAATAGGAATCTTAGTATCGAATTTTCTAATATTAACCGTGGCCTCTCTACCATTCATTATTGGCATATTAATATCCATTAAAATGAGATCGAAATGATTTTCTTTTACTTTATTCAAAGCCTCCAAACCATTACCAACAACTACCGATTCGTAATTAGCTTTCTTTAGCAGGTTTTGAGTCACCACTTGATTTATCTTATTATCTTCTACCACTAAAATCTTATATCTATTGGTTAAAATTTTAGATTTACGTTTATTTTTCTGCGCTTTAGGAGCTTCTACCTTATCGATTTCAAAATCGATATTAAAACTGAATGTACTCCCTTCCCCGATCTTACTTCTTAGTTCAATTTCACTATCAAACAATTCTATTAAATTCTTCGTAATGGACAGCCCTAATCCGGTTCCCTGATAGTTAATATTATTATTCTCATCTAACTGAGAGAAGTTATCGAAAATCGTATCAAATTTATGCTCCGGAATACCACAGCCATTATCTTCAATTTCAAAACGCACACCTACCTTTTCATCATCGGCGTTTAACATGATAACACGAAAGATAATATGCCCTCCTTCGGTAAATTTGATACTATTGCCAATCAAATTAATTAAAATTTGAGATAGCCTTACATTATCGCATTTTATAAGATTTGGTAAACCATTATCAATTAATACATTTATTTTATTGTTCGTTTCTTTTAGTCTAAACTCGAAAGAATCTACAATATTTTTTACAAGTGCCCTCAAATTAACGGACGTATTTTTAAGCTCTATTTTTTGAGATTCAATTTTACTAACCTGTAAGATGTCATTAATAAGATTCAACAAATAATCTCCCGAATACTTGAGCGAGTTAATAAGCTTAGCATCATTTTCTCTTAAGTCTCTGTTTTCTAGAAGTAACGATGTAATACCTACCACTCCATAAAGCGGGGTTCTTAATTCGTGGGTTACGTTAGATATAAACTTCGATTTTAACTCGGACGACTTCACAGCTTCATTTCTAGCTTGCTCTAGTTGCTCGTTCTGATCTTTTAATATATTGGTTAATTTTCTTTTGGACACATAACTTTTATAAACGGTGATCAGTGATATAATAAACAACACCAATGCCACCGTTATAATAACGTTTAGATTCTTAACTTTATTCGTAATTTCAACTTGATGTATACGCTCTGTATTTGCTATTTGAGCGTCTTTTTTATAATCTTCAATAAGATATTTGGATTCTGCAATAGATTTTCTCTTTAATTCTGCCTCGTTTATATACTCTCGCATATAACTGTTATATGTTAAAAGCGCTTTATACGCCTCTTTATTTAAATCTTGTTCATTGTAAGATTGTGCTAAATTCTTATAAACATTGAGTAAAATTGCATCATAATCTCTACTATGTTCCAGGTTTGCTTTTCTAAGTGCTCCTAAGGCTTCATTAAATTTTTTATTCGCATTGCCAAACAGTTCTTTTTTAAGAAAATACAAACCATGGGTATACTTTAAACGCCCAAGACATAAATGGTTTGCATGGTGATTTTGAACACTTTCTTCAGCTCTTAAAAGATATATAAGAGCCTTTTCGGTTAGGTTGTTTTCTAAATAAATTTGACATAAATTGATTTGAACATCGAATAAAATTTCCTGTTGCTTATCCAAATTTTTATGGTCGATAACATTCCCTATTGAGGCATACCTTAGAGCATTTTCAAAATAGGATTGCGCCAAATGAAATGATTTTTTCTTTTTAAATAACTTCCCCAGATTTAAATATGAATTTGCTATTAAGTAGTTATCATCTATTATTAATGCAGACTTAAGCGAAGCAATATACCTTGTTTGTGCTGCGTCATATTCTTCTATAGAGCTATATATTTGCCCCTGAGTAAAATTAGCAAATGCACTACCATAAAAATCGTTTATAGATTCCGATAATCTTTTGGACTTATTAATTAACGCCAAAGCTTTAACAATTTGGCTGTTTTTATAGAAGTCTAAAGCATCTGAATTTAAACTGTCAATCTGGAAAATGGTATGTTTATCGTCTTGAGTAAAAGACTGAGTATAAGTACATAGAAAACATAAAAGCAGGAAAGTTTTCATTTGGTCAGTATTTCGATTTGGTTAAAACAAATATATTTTTGAATAGCTGTACCACTCAAAATACTCGTTAAAAGACACAATTAATCCGTCAACATGTAAATGGTATGACGCACCCCTATCGAAACATCAGAATTTTCGCTTTACCGATCCAGTAAAATCATCCAGATCCTCCTTGACTTTATCAAGTTCCTTTTTAACATCTTTAGTAATGCTGGTATCGATACCATTATGCTCTGCAGTCTTCGTAATTTCATGCTTAATATCGTTGGTTGCATCCTTAAGAGTTCGCATGCCTTTACCCAGACCACGGGCGATCTCTGGCAACTTATCTGCACCAAAAACCATGATGGCTATAAATAGTATAAATGCTATTTCTGCACCACTGATAAATAAAAATGTTGTTTGAAGTATCACTATGCAAATATAGTGAGTTGTTTTGTTAGAATAAAAAGAGGACGCCTAAAAAGTCATTATAATTTTAAATATTAAGTGAGCACTTAAATTGTGCTTGGTACAATATGATCCTAATTATTCTTGAATAAGAACAAATTACATATGTTCCAACGACACTTGTGCCGAGTAGCCGAAGCACTCATTTAACATGTCACTTACTTTTTAGGCATGCCCTTTAATTTCTTTTTTTATCCTTTTACCTTTTCTTTAAATTGATCGAAAGAATTTTGCTTCACTTCTCTTGGCCATGCATTGTTAGACATATCTACATCGGCGAGTTCTAAATCGGGATCCACAACAATATTTGTAATTTCTTTTTGTGTTCTAAACACCTTCTTTACTTCCCACTCGTTATACCTCCAAATTTGTGCTGGCAACGTTTTTCTTTCCTTCGTTCCATCTTTATAAGTGAGTTCCAAAATAATCGGCATGACTAATCCTCCGGGTTTTTCGAAAGTTACTTCATAGAAGTATTTTGGTGCCTCTCCTATTCTCGCTTTTTCTTCCTCACTTAAACTGCTTAAATAGGTATTTAAAAATGTAAAGTCTGAAGCCTCCTTAGCATCCTGAGGTATTTTTCCAGGCTCTGCTTCGGCATAATAAACCAACTTATCTTTATAATCATCCAGATTGATATTATTCTGCGCTGCAACTTCTTTAGCTTTATCTGTTGGCTTATCTGTTAGATAGTAACTTTTAACCTCTTTAATTCCGATATCTGTATAATCTGTTGTATAAAACCACCCTCTCCAGAACCAATCCAAGTCCATTGCCGAGGCATCTTCCATAGTTCTAAAAAAGTCTGCTGGGGTTGGGTGCTTAAACATCCATCGTTTCGAATAGGTTCTAAAAGCATAATCAAATAACTCCGGCCCCATTATGGTCTGTCTTAGCATATATAATCCGGCTGCTGGTTTCGTGTAAGCATTAGGTCCGAACTGGTGCACATAATCACCTTGCGACATAATTGGAGACACGTAACTTTGGTCTCCCCCCATATATGGAACGATATCTTTTGGGAGATTGCCTGTGATAAAATTAGGATCGTAATCTAACTCGGCCAAAGTTTCAACAAATGAGTTTAAACCTTCGTCCATCCATGTCCACTGGCGTTCATCGCTATTCACAATCATTGGAAAAAAGTTATGCCCTACTTCGTGAGTGATAACCCCTATCATTCCTCTTTTAAGTCGTTCAGAATAGGTTCCATCTGGTTGTGGTCTTCCATAATTGAAACAAATCATAGGATACTCCATCCCCATCTGTGCATGTACCGAAACGGCTTTATTATAAGGATAATCAAATGTTAATTTCGAATATTCTTCTAAAGTATTAGCCACCACTCGTGTAGAATGCTCTTCCCAAAGCGGGTTTCCTTCTTTAGCGTATAATGAAACTGCCATAACGGTTTTTCCATTAATATCTACAGCCATAGCATCCCAGATAAATTTTCTTGACGTTGCAAAGGCAAAATCCCTAACATTTTTGGCTTTAAAATGCCATGTTTTCGATGTCGTACTTTTATTTAACTCTGCTTGTTCTGCTTCTTCTTGAGTTACAATAAAAACAGGGGTATCGAATGATTTTTTTGCCTTCTCAAAACGCTTAATTTGTTCTTTTGACAAAACCTCTTTCTGATTTTGTAATACGCCTGTTGCTTCTAATTTATGGTCTGAAGGAACAGTTATTTTAACCTCAAAATCTCCAAACTCTAGAGCCCATTCACTGCGTCCCCAAAATTGCATATTTTGCCAACCTTCAACATTATCGTAAACACATAGTCTTGGGTAAAACTGAGCAATGACATAGTCCTTATTTCCATCTGCAAAAAGCTCATATCCAGATCTTCCATTATCTTTAGTATGATCATTAACATTGTACCACCATTTTATTTGGAATTTAAATACTTCTCCCGGAGCCAATGGTTTAGGTAAATTAATTCGCATCATGGTACGATTGATCATATGAGACAAATTGGAGCCATCTGAATTCTTAACAGCCTCAATATTAAAACCACCATCAAAACGTGTCTTCAAGTTCGACTTTGTGAAGTTCACAGGACCATTAATAACCTGTTTAAAATCCTCTGTTTTAACATCTGGAGTTTTAGAGTCTTTCGCTCTCATATTCTGGTCTAGCTGAACCCATAAATATTCCAGATGATCTTTGGAATTATTATGATACGTTATTTTCTCATTTCCAAAAATTTGATTCTTCGATTCATCCAAACGGATATCCATGACATAATCCACCTTTTGCTGCGTATACTGATAGCCTGGAGCCCCCGACGCTGTTCTTTGGTTATTCGGGGTGGCCAACACATCTTTCATTTGTCTAAACTTGTTTTGATCTGTGTGCCCTTGAGGCTTTACATTTTGTTGATCTTGAGCAAGAACGCTAGTGGAAACCAAAATCACAAAAAGGAAATAATACTTGAATGTTTTCATTATCACTTTTTAAACTTTTTTTAAGAAATTAGACGTTTCTATAATAATAATTAAATTATTATCCGGAAATTCCTTCGAAAATAATGAATTAGAAAAGGTATTTGGTTTTTTTTAAATAAACTTTAACAATGCTTTAGCTTTTCCTGTGGTAAGTATGAAACTTTTTTGTTTCGAATTTATTTTTGTTTTAACAATGTTTTGTTGTTCTTCAAAAATATCGAACAGGACTTCATTGGTTATTTCAAAGGATTTTATATGCTCAACCCCTGGCGCTTCAATGTAACAGCGTACAATATCTCCATCGTATTCTTTACCAATAAAGGTAAGGTTCACCGCTTCACCGTTAATCTTAATTTTTATTTTTTCTCTTAAATATTGTCCAATATACGTGTTGGCTATTTTAAGCTCATCATCGACCGCCAATATGATCGATTCGTCATAACGCTCCTGAAGTAACTTTTCAAAATCATCAATAAAAATTCTCGTAATTATTTGCACCGATTTTTGTTCTTCTACATACTCAACTTGAGTTACACTAATATAATACTTATGAAGCCCCGTAAATGCCAAAAGGGGTAGGATTAAAAGGAGTAAAAACGGTCTATTAAATTTCATTATAAATATTTAAACTTTTGCAAAAGTAGCTATTTTGTCGGTTCAAAAAGCGTTCCAAAACCATTAGTCTTGGCCAGATTCTAAATTTGTTTGGTATTCTCTGTACTTCTTTCTTAAAAACACTAGTATTTCAAAATCTGTTTTGCCCTTACAATGCGTTATAAAATTGGGATCATCTGAACAAAAATAGAAGAAATCCATCCTCAAATCTTCAACCAATGGATTAGAAAGAAAGAAGTCTTCGGCCAGTCTTGATTTAACAGAGCGCATTAGAGACTCTCTGGTTTCAATCTTCACGCGTCTTTTTAGTTCTTTTGTTCTGCCCGAAATCGCATTTAAAATGGGATTTATTGGAACAGACCCGCTAAGAGGTTGGTACCATTTGAGCCCCCCTCCCGTAGCCTCAAACAATCGTCTTTCACTTTGAGTTTTTATTCTTCCAGTGTAGCCAGGAATCCCTACATCGTAAAAGTTAATTGGTGCTTTACCATCTACTCTTTTTATATCTTCTAACAAATCTCCTGTTAAAACCTTTCCAACAACAACTTCATCAAGTTCATTAATACGCTCCTCTAGTCTTACTAAAACCGATTTAAAGTTTATGTTTTCCTTTGAGATAACGATTTGCTTATCCTTATGCTGAATCGAAGAAAACATAATGGTATCATTCAAGACCACTCGTATTTTAAAGTGTCCTTCTTCATCTGTTATCGCATAACCAGAGGTGGTTTTATTTATAACATGAATATTCTCAATGCCAGAATAACTTTGAACGCTTCCTGTGATTTCAACAGATTGCGAAAAAATCGATTGAAAACAAAGAAAACCAATCAGTACTGAAACATATTTAATTCTTAACATCTTGGTACTTTATAAATAACTCACGCTGTTGCATTAAAAATTCAATAAGATGAATCTCATTTTCAGGTATAAAATATTGAGGACGTATTCCTTTTTCTTCAACAAAGGCGACAAAAGTCTCTACATGTTCTAGGGGGATGTTAAACGTTTGATTTATGTCCTTATGGCTATAAACATCTAATAGTGTTTTCAACTGCGGTTTTTCTTCTCGCTCTTTTGGCTCTCCCTTTTTAATAGATAGACCCTTCTTAAACAGTAGTTCCAAAATCTTAACGGCATCAGGAAGGTAGTTTCGAGCTTCCGGGTCGATCACAGATTTAAGATGATTACCGATAGCCTCATTATCAAAAGCTTTATCGTCATTATATTCAAAATCTACATTCATATTGCCCATATGAATTGTTATGGGTTTAACCTTTTTGATGTTATCGACATCTACCAATATATTTCCAGAAAGCCCAGAAGAGAGTGTAACGGCATCAAGTTGATTAATGTGTTCTACTAAATATATTTTTAAACCATTCGCTTTTATGTCACCTTCATCAACAGTTATAGACATGGTTTGAAATTGCAGTGCGGAAATTTCAATAACATCATTTAAGGCGACCTTAATTGTGAATTCTCCTTTCTTGTTGGTTATTGTACCCTTATTCGATGATTTATTGAAAATGGTTACCGCTTCTACATCATTATTGTCTGAATAGAGGACACCATTCACTTCAACTCTATCCACGGATTGACCATGTAAGCAAAATGAACAAGAAATAAATGCAGAGTAGACTAAGACATGTTTCAAATCCCCAATGTTTAAAGCATAAAGAACGTCTTTAAAATCTTAAAGAAATTGCAAAGACCTTCTAAACTTTTGTTAAAAGCAAATTTGAAACTAGGCCAATTAGGTTATTGGTTATTACTGGAAATCAGGAATTCCACACTTTTTGCGTTTAATAATTCCAGGAATTCCATTTCTTTTCCGTAGTTAAGAAGTGAAAAGTCAAAATCCTTTCTTTCAACAAATCTTATAAATTCCTCAACCCGATGTTCTGGAATGTTAAAATTATCAACTAAAAATTCCGATCCGAAATAATATTTAACAGCTTCTATAGGGACATCCGGGATACCAGACTTTTTCTTGTTTGTCGCCTTATCCCTAAACAGTGGTAATAATAACTGATCTACAACATTAACAAGGTTTAATCCGTTTACCATGGTTTGAAGTTCGTTAGTCATGGTAATATTTTTAGGTCTGGTTAAATAATCGCTTGCAAAACCCGACGCTCCACTTCTCTTAATACCAAAATATAAGGCATCCAGTTTGGGTTTAAAGGCATTAGCAGATTCGATATCTTCATTTAAGTTTCCAGATAGCTCATTGGAAGAAACAATAATTTCTTCTAATTTGTAAACCTCTTCTATTAAGAAAAGCTTCATCGATTTGGACTTCATGATAGCATCATTTACTTTGAAACTAATATTTTGATATTGCAAAGCACTCACTTCAATTAAATCATCTAATGCGACACGAATTGAAAACTCCCCCTTTTCATTGGTAATAGTTCCCTTGTTAGACGATGTATTATAAATGGTGATTCCCGAAATATCACTACTTTCAACAATGATTTTGCCCTTAACCTGAATACGTTTAATGTTTTGAGACATGACTTGTAACGTAGATAATAATATAAAAAAGTAAATGGCTTTTTTCATGATTGTATTTTTACTCAAAATAGTATTTTTCTTAGACTTTTCACTCCTTAAATCCATAAATTTTTCTTATATATATTATTAATCTTACTTCTACAATAGTTAGTTTTACCACGAAATATTCTTATTATGAAAAACATGATTATCGCCAGTACTTCAACCATTCATGGTAGTGGCTACTTAGACTATATTTTAAATGATTTAGCCACATTTTTTAAGGATGTTATGGAGGTTTTATTTATTCCTTATGCCAGACCTGGAGGCCTTTCTCATGATGAATACACCGATGTTGTTCGCCTGGCCCTTTCTAAAATTAATTTGCAGGTAAGCGGCATACATACTTTTAAAAACCCCATAGATGCGGTACAAAACGCACAAGCCGTTTTTACGGGTGGAGGAAATACCTTTGTGTTAATTGATCAGCTTTATAGACATGATTTAATCATGCCATTACAGACCGCCATAAAGAGTGGAACACCCTATCTAGGTACCAGTGCTGGTAGTAATATTTGTGGTCTTACAGTTAAAACAACAAATGATATGCCTATTGTGTATCCTCCTAGTTTTAATGCTTTAGGCTTGGTCCCGTTTAATATAAACCCACACTATCTAGACCCAGATAAGCATAGTACCCATATGGGAGAAACGAGAGCCATGAGAATTAAAGAGTTTCATAAGTTTAATAGCCAACCCGTTGTTGGGTTAAGAGAGGGGAGTTGGTTAGAAGTAAAGGACGCATCCATCCTCTTAAAAGGGTCTTTAAATGCCAGAATTTTCGAATATAACAAACGACCTTACGAAGTGGAGCCAGGTACGGAGTTAAATGGGTTGAAATAACAAGAAATGAAGGGGCAATCTTAAAAGCTGTAAATGAATAAAAAATGTAGTTTTTCCATTCAGACCAAGTTAAGGATCAATCTCAAAACGGATCATGCCCAATTGTTGTGTTTAAGCAAAAATCTGAGTTAATCTAAAAAAGAAGAATTCTGCATCTATTAACCTATTTTTAGTACGAGAACAACAAAATATTATACTCATGTGGCAAAAAACAGTTTTGATTTTATCAAAAACCTTATGAACTTGTAAGTATTATCATATATTTGAATGTATGTGGTAAAAATAAACATACTGATGCGTTTATTTAATTGTTACAAAACATTAACTCACTCATAGGGAAAATAAAAATGAGCGTAAAAGCGAAAATAATAATAGATGATAAAGAAATAAATGTACTTCAATTTAGTTTTGGTTTTAAGCAAGGAGTAGACACTAATGGCAGACCTTCTCAAAAACCAATATTTGTTGGACTGCAACTAGCAATAGAAGCTAGAAAAGATTTAGATCTTGCTGATTGGTCTTTCGCTTCTAATCAAACTAAACAATTGGAATTGCATATCTATCCTGTTATTATGGGTGGAAAAACACGAAAGTTATATTTCTATGACTGTCATTTGTTGCACTGGGATAATCATTTCTCTTCCATAGGAAACCAACCAATGTCTGAAATACTACAAATTTCTGCTGGTGGTGTGAAAGATTTTAATTCCTCAACGGAATATTCTGCCTATTGGAGAACTACCTTTCCGAAACAAAACGTTGAAACAACGGCTTTAGAGAAAGAGCAACGTGGTAAAGAACGATATTATATTGATAAAATAGAGATATTAGAACTTGATGAAGGTTCTACTAATTCAGGGGCTAATGATAAAATGGGAATGCTTCATAATAAAGAGTATGAACTTAAAGTATCTAAATACCGAAACAATAATTCTCCTGAAGATTTTAATACTATCAAATGGAGTTACAGCTACGTAAAAGACGAAAAAACCGTCACAAGAGATATAAAAAATACTGGAGAAAAAATCACTTTTAAAACGGATAATTTAGACTTTTGCGGAGAAAAAATCACGTTTTATGCTTATATCGAAGATAAAGAAAATGAGGCCGAATTAACCGTGTTCCATCATTACAGATTTAGGTGGTTCGATAGAAAAATAGTGGAACAGCAAATAGAAGAGAGAATCAAGAAACCTTGGAAAATAAATCAAGGAGGAACTTCACTTTGTGGAATGGCTTGTTTATTTTACATCTTTGCTAAAAATGACAAACAAGGTTACAAAACACTTGCAGAAACGCTTCACAGAACAGGAAAAGCAACGCATAATGGATATACTATGGAACCTGATGAGGATGCAAAAGAAGAAATGTATAATACCAATCCTAAAACGTCTAAAGAACACCCTTGGATTCCTGAAGTTGATTGGATTACTATGGCAACCACAAGAAGTAAAGAAAGTGATTTTGGATACACAGGTAAAAAAGGACAAGATGCATCTGCCATAAATTGGCCTTGGTTAATGACTAATTTAGGAAAGAAACTTTTAGGATACGAAACTGTAGAAATGGATTATTATAAAATCAACAAATCGTATATCAGAGATTTCTTTGGATCAGATGAAAAAATCAGAATACTGGAAGAGGATATCGACAAAGATTACCAAAATGGATATGAAATCTGTATGATGATTGATGCGGATATGATGTATAATAAACCTGATTATGATATAACAGACTTTGGAGAGTATCATTGGGTAACTTATGAAGGTAAACTAGAAATTTTAAATTCTAAAGGTAAATCCGAAACAGATTATGATGAAGTGACAGATATAAATTTTGATGTTGTAACTTGGGGGGATTTTAAAAGAGACAAGGGTATTGACAAAAAAAAATTGAGACTATCAAAAGTGTCTTTTAGAAATAATTATTACGGTTATTTAAAGCTAAAATAATATGAAAAGAGTTTTGTTCCTATTTTTAGTAGTTATGGTTTCTTGCAATTTTGATAAAAAGTGTAAAGACTCAATTACCTTAAACTCAGATATATTTATTTATGGGTGGAATAAAAATAATGCAGCCATTAAAAAAGCTGTAATATATGAATACAATAAAACTGATGATAAAAACGAACTAGATTCATACCTAATAGAAGACTTTGTAAATCCTTATGCGGTTGGTAACAAGGATGAATTACATTTACGTACTTCAGGTCTATTAAATACAAAATACAATTACAAACTTGTAATCAACGACACTTTAATTTTTAAGATCTCAGATTTTGAAATTGGCAATATTGAACGAGGTACTGCTGTTACAGTTCAAAAATATTGTATAATGAAAAGCTATAAAGTGAATGGGAATAATATAATCCAAAAAAGTAATCACTTACAATTTGATAGCTCTGCAGGAATTGTAAAATAACGTTTTATAACAATGAATAGATGCATCTCCTTATTAGCTTGTTTTACGTCTAGGGTGTCTATTTTTGAAACTCTAAAAACTGAGTTAAGGTTCCAAATACCGGTTCAACAGTACTTTATCGTTTGCCTGTCATATAAAGGCCTATAAGCTGTTAACATGGGCATTATTACGTTCATATTCTTCTCTAAAAAAGGACACTGTAAATTTCTTTTCCTATGCCGATTTACTTAAACATTGATTGCGTATAGGCATCTATGAGCAAGAACCCTAAACAAACCATCAAACACAAAAAAAGCCTCATATTTCTATGAAGCTTTTTAGAGCGGGAGACCAGGTTCGAACTGGCGACATTCAGCTTGGAAGGCTGACGCTCTACCAACTGAGCTACTCCCGCGTTTCCGAGCTGCAAATATATGTAAACTGTTAAGTCTTTTCCAAGAAAAAATTACAACTTTTTTAAAAAATGGAATCCTAATATGTTAAAACCCTGATTATAATAGAACTTATGTGAAGATGGGTTACTTACATAGGTATTTAATTCTATCGTTTCGCAACCTTTTTTTTGAATATAATCGTAAATCCATTCAAAAAACATCTTCCCCAACCCTTCTCCTCTATAATTCTCATCGATATAAACATGATCTGCCTCAGCACTTTTTCCAGAATAGTGCCTGGTACAATACCATAACCCCGAAACCCCAACAATATTATCCCCATCATATATCACAGCACATTCATAGTTCTGCGTAATCATTTCAGAAAATCGTTGTTGTAATACATCATAAGAAATTTTACCTTCATTTAGAGCGTCTACTAAAGGAATTACTAAATCAATATTCTCTTTTTCTATAATTTTAAATGTAAATGACATATGCGTATAATTAAAGAAGACCAAAATTAATGTTATTTTTATAATAGAAGTGATTTAAAGACTTGTATGATTGACTTCAAAATGCTCTTTTATCTTATATTGGACTTTTTATTACGCCATAGCGATGCGACCTTCCCGTCTGTTAGCTGCCCTTCAAAACCTTATATTTCGTAATAAAATGAGGATGTTTTGCTTCAGTCAAACAAGTTTAAATCACTTCATAATTTTAGTGACCTGCTGTAAAATATGGTGTCTTAATCTATAAACAAACCTTATTCAAGCCAATATTAACCTAAAAAGGAACGTCTTAGTTCGCAAAATTTTATATTTTTAGTTGTATTAAATTTCAAAAAAGATGAGGGGAAGAAATCTTAAATTTCGGTTACTAATAGGGGCTGCCATTGCACTATTCTTTGTGTTTAAACGATGTAGCCAACGCGAAGTGAATCCTTATACAGGAAGAACACAAACGATATCCATGACTCCCGACAAAGAAATTGCTATTGGTTTGCAAAGTGCTCCACAAATAGAACAACAATATGGTGGGCTGCATGCTAATAATCAATATCAGGCATTGGTGGATGATGTAGGTCGTAAATTAATTAACAATAGTATCGCCAGAGAAACACCTTACCAATACGAGTTTCATTTACTTGCCGATCCCAATACTATTAACGCTTTTGCATTGCCAGGCGGACAAATATTTATCACCCACGCGCTGTTTTCTAAACTGGAAAACGAAGATCAACTCGCGGGAGTTTTAGGTCACGAAATAGGACATGTACTGGGTAGGCATAGTGCTGAAAGAATTGCTGAAAGTGAATATTGGCAAGGACTTGCAACAGCTGGTTCTGTTGGTGCCGATATGGGTGGACTCGTAAATAGTATTGGACAAAACACCTTACTAACCAATGGCAGAGACGATGAATTGGAAAGTGATGATCTTGGTGTGCTTTTTATGATAAAGTCGGGGTACAACCCTGAAGAAATGATTGGTGTCATGGAAATTCTAAAGGCTGCGGCTGGACCAAATCGTGTTCCTGAATTTCAAAGTACACATCCAGATCCCGATAACAGAATTGATAAAATTAGAGACGCTATACAGAAATATAAACGTCAATAAAAAAAGCCTTGAGAACCAAGGCTTTTTGAGAGCGACTAACTCAAATAATTATCTAAAACATAATTATTTATTTCTTTTTCTTATTCTTCTTTTTTGCTTTAGCTTTTGCTAATTCATCTTTTAAAACAACAGCTGCTTCACTAGCTCCATGTAATTCGGCATATTTAAGTGCGGTCATCTTTTTATCAGATCTAGCTTTTAAATTAGCTCCATTTGCGATTAAAAGTTTTAAAATCTCAGTTCGGTTAAATTTCGCAGCATACATAATTGGGGTCATTCCATTAGACATTTCATTGACGTCTGCTCCTCTATCAATAAGTTTTTTCACAGTTTCTAAATCACCTTTTGCGATTGAAACACAAAATGAATTCACTTTGAACTCAAAAGCAACAGTTGAATTCGTAAAATTCTCTGTAAACGTTTTAGCATTGGCAGTTACAATAGAGAAACACAATGCAATGGCTGTAATAATGACTGATTTTTTCATGATGAAAGATTTAATTTGATTTATGATTCCGTTTTTTGATATACTAAAGAGACGATTTTATTTTTGATCTGTTACAATCAATCTTAACAAATAACACATTTTTAACTTTTTTTTCACAAATAATTAACTGGACTATTCTTTTTTTGAAAACCTCGCAAAACCCTATAAAAATCAAGCATTTTGACGATTTGTTATGCATTTATTTATCGAACTTGTTTATCTTTGCATCTTCATAAAAATTTTAAGAAAAAATGAACAAAAAAGTTATCTTAATGATCCTTGATGGGTGGGGTAATTCACCAGACCCTAAAGTCTCTGCAATCGACCATGCAAATACACCTTTTATTGATGGTCTTTATAAAGAATATCCGTTTGCAACTTTAAGAACGGATGGACTGCATGTTGGCTTGCCGGAAGGTCAAATGGGAAATAGCGAAGTTGGTCACATGAATCTTGGTGCCGGTCGTATTGTTTACCAGGATCTCGTTAAGGTTAATTTGGCTGTAAAAAACAAGACATTAAATGACGAAAAGGTATTAGTTGATGCCTTTGAATATGCTAAAACTAACGATAAAGATGTTCATTTCTTAGGATTATTAAGTGATGGTGGTGTGCACTCACATATTAATCATTTATTGGGATTACTGGATGCTGCTAATGATTACGGGTTAACTAAAACTTTTGTGCATGCCTTTACCGACGGACGTGATGTAGACCCAAAGTCGGGTTATGGTTTTCTTACAGCTCTAGAGAGCCATTTAGAAAACATAAATGGAGAGTTGGCTACAGTTACAGGTCGTTATTATGCGATGGATAGAGACAAACGTTGGGAGCGTATCAAACTTGCTTATGATGCCATGGTTCATGGAACCGGAGAAGCATCTAAAAATGTAACAGATACCATTAGAAATAGCTACGAAAATGATATTACCGATGAGTTTGTTAAACCTATTATTATGGTTGATGAAGACGGTAATCCAAAAACCAAAATAAAAGACGGGGATGTTGTGATCTTCTTTAACTTTAGAACCGACCGCGGTAGAGAGTTAACCGAAGCCTTATCTCAAACCGATTTCCACGAACAAAACATGCACAAGTTAGATTTACATTATGTAACACTAACAAATTACGATGAAACTTATAAGAACGTAAATGTTATCTTCAATAAAGAGAATTTAAGAGATACACTTGGAGAAGTTTTAGAAAAGAACGACAAAAAACAAATTCGTATTGCTGAAACTGAAAAGTATCCACATGTGACATTCTTTTTCTCTGGAGGACGTGAAGAACCTTTTAGAGGAGAGACTCGAATTTTAAGAAACTCACCAAAAGTGGCAACCTACGATTTACAACCAGAAATGAGTGCTTTCGAATTACGGGATGCCTTAATTCCTGAGCTTGACAAAGGAGACGTTGATTTTGTTTGTTTAAATTTTGCCAATGGTGACATGGTAGGACATACCGGTGTTATGGAAGCTGCGGTAAAAGCCTGTGAAGCTGTAAATGAATGTGTAGAAGATGTCGTTTCGTCTGCTCTTAAAAATGGTTATACAACATTACTAATTGCCGATCATGGAAACTGTGAGACGATGATAAACCCTGATGGTTCTCCTAACACAGCACATACCACAAACCCTGTTCCCGTTATCTTAATTGACAAGGACTTAAAACATATTGATGATGGTATTTTGGGAGATATGGCTCCTACTATTTTAAAATTAATTGGTGTTGAACAGCCGGAATCCATGACGCAGCAAGCTCTCGTTTAAATTGACAAAAAATAAATTGTTTACTTTTGTTAGAAACCCGAGTTTATAGTATCAATGAATTTTAGCGATCAACTTATTATAGCAATAGATTTTGATGGTACCATTGTGGAGGATGCTTATCCTAAAATAGGAAAGCCTATTTTATTTGCTTTTGAAACCCTGAAAAAGCTACAAAATGATGGACATCGTCTTATTCTATGGACCTATAGAAGTGGAAAAAAATTAGATGAGGCTGTTGAATTTTGCCAAGACAACGGCATACAATTTTATGCCGTAAATCAAAGTTTCCCAGAAGAAACCTATGCCAATGACGTTAGTAGAAAAATTAATGCCGATCTATTTATAGATGATAGAAATATTGGTGGTTTCCCGGGTTGGGGAGAAATTTATCAAATGCTCACTAACACGACCCCACCAGAAATCAAAAAGAAGAAAGGCTTTTTAGGTCTTTTTAAATAGTTTTTTGTCAATACACAAATGGATATAAACCAAATTTAACTCAATACTTGTATTTAGTTAGCTATGGACGCTCAAAAAAGAGTATCCTGGTATTATCTTAAACATTATTAATACTTTATTTTAAGTATCTTTGCCCATATTTTTGAAGGAATGATCGTAGTAAAAACAAAGGAAGAGATAGAATTAATGCGCCAAAGTGCATTAATCGTATCAAAAACGCTAGGAATGCTTGCCAACGAAGTCAAGGAGGGCGTTACAACCATGCAACTGGATAAGCTTGCTGAACAATTTATTAGAGATCATGGTGCCATACCAGGTTTTTTAGGATTATACGATTGTCCGTCAACTCTACTGTGCAGTGTTAATGATGCTGTTGTACACGGATTACCAACCAATCGACCACTGGAAAATGGCGATATTGTATCTATAGATTGCGGTGCTTTAATGAATGAATTTTATGGAGATCATGCCTATACCTTCGAAATTGGAGATGTAGACCCGGAAACTAAAAAACTAATTGAGGTTACCAAAGCATCACTTTATATTGGTATTAGTGAATTCAAAGCAAATAATCGCGTAGGTGATGTTGGCTATGCCATACAAAAACATTGTGAAGATCATGGTTATGGCGTTGTTCGCGAATTGGTAGGTCATGGTTTAGGAAAAAAGATGCACGAAGACCCCGAAATGCCAAATTATGGTCGTCGTGGTCGTGGTAAGAAGTTTATTGAAGGTATGGTTGTTGCCATTGAACCCATGATTAATGGAGGAACTCACAAAGTAAGACAGCTAAAAGATGGTTGGACTATTGTAACTCAAGATGGTAAACCAAGTGTTCATTTTGAACACGATGTAGCACTTTTAGATGGAAAACCCGAAATACTGTCTACCTTTGCTTATGTGCATGAAGCGCTGGGTATTGAAAGCAGTGAAGAAGAAGCGTTCAGACAACAGGCTTTAATCTTGTAGTATGCGTATTAATATATCTGAAATCCCACAAAGAACATTAGCCGAAGGTATTACCGGGCGTTACGTTCACACGGACCATACGACTATCGGTTTTGTTGAAATTGAAAAGGGTGCCATTTTACCTGATCATTCTCATTTTCATGAACAAACGACACAAATTATTTCGGGGAGATTAGAAATGACCATTGATGGTATTACAAAAATTTTGGAACCCGGATCCATTACCATAATCCCTTCAAATATAGTTCATAGTGCGGTTGCTTTAACAGATTGCATTGTGACAGATACCTTCTACCCTATCCGTGAAGATTATAAATAATCGCTTTTGAAGAAAGTTTTCAAACTTATACTTAACACGATTCCAAGGCCTTTCCTTATCAGGTTAAGTTATATTGTGCGTCCGGTATTGGCATTCTTTCTTAGGGGTCATAATTTTATCGATCCTATTGATGGAAAAGGGTTTAAGAGTTTTCTACCTTATGGTTATGGCAATCAACGTAATAATGTGCTGTCTCCATCAACATTGTCTTTAGAACGTCATAGGTTGCTCTGGCTGTACTTAAAAAATGAAACAACGTTTTTTCAATCTAAATCGAAAGATACCGAAACGAATTCTACATTGAAAGTGCTTCATTTTGCACCAGAACAGGCCTTTTACAAGCGTTTTAGAAAAATGAAACATCTGGAGTATGTTACGACCGACTTAAACTCTCCTTTGGCCGATGTAAAGGCAGATATCTGCGACTTACCTTTTGAAGATAATGAGTTCGACATTATTTTTTGTAATCACGTCTTGGAACATATTCCTGATGATAAAAAAGCCATGCAAGAACTGTATCGGGTTTTAAAGGTTGGTGGTATGGGAATTTTTCAGATTCCACAAGACCTTTCCAGAGAAAAAACCTTCGAAGATAATACGATAACAGATAAAAAAGAGCGCGCTCAAATTTTCGGACAGTACGATCATGTACGTGTTTATGGGCGTGATTACTTTGACAAACTCCGTAGTATTGGTTTTAAGGTTAAAGAAGTTGATTATACTACTACCCTTTCTAGCGAGGACGTTACGAAATACTGTCTGGCAAAAGGTGAAATTATTCCTGTAGTCTCTAAAAGTTAATAGTTATGACACAACAAATTGTTATTATTACGGGTTCAATATTTGGTATGCTTTCTGTTATTTTTGGAGCCTTTGGTGCACACGCTCTTAAAAAAATCCTATCGCCAGAACAATTAAAAAGTTTTGAAACAGGCGTAAAATACCAAATGTATCATGCCATTGTTTTACTCGTTTTAGGTTTTAATTTTAAGGACATAACGTCTCCCATTTACTGGTGTTTTACTGCAGGTATTCTTTTGTTTTCTTTTAGTATTTACGGATTGGTTTTATCCAGTGCTAAAGGAAAGAAACTTCGATTTTTAGGGCCTATAACTCCTATTGGTGGATTGCTTTTGGTCGTAGGTTGGTTTTTATTACTTATCCATTTTTGGTAGCATTTCCAAACTGAGCCTTTATTCAGGAAATCCATTTAAAGCCAGAGTTTCCAACTCATGGTTTTCATTTTCAAAAATTAAAAACACTTTAAGTTCGGGGTGCAATTTTAAAAAGGCTTTCACCTTGTCTATCCCCATAGTCTTAAACCCAGTAGAGTAAGCATCAGCAGTCTTACAATCACTGGCTATCACCGAAATACTAAGTAAATTAGTTTTACTGGGGTATCCTGTTTTAGTATCTATAATATGTGCATATCGGTTGCCGTCTTTATCAATTTTGAACTTTCTGTAAGTTCCCGAGGTAGCCATAGCTTCATTACTTAAAACAAGCGTTCTGGAAAGCGACTGGGTTCCATCAAAATTTGGATTTTCAACACCCACTTTCCAACCGTTATTTTTTTCTACATTAATCCCTTTGGTATTAAGCTCTCCTCCTATATTTACCAAATAGTTTTCTACCTGCTGACTCGTCAAAAAATTGGCAATAACATCTACCGCGTACCCTTTGGCTATGGAATTAAAATCTAAAAATGTTTCAATGGGTTTGATAATTTTATTTTGAATTCGCTTTACTTTATCCAGGCCTACCGAAAGCATCAAGCTATCGATTTTAAGGCTGTCCAGGTGCTCTATTTTTCCTTCGGGGCCAAAATCCCAGGCATTAACGACAGCTCCTATTGTAGGGTCGAAAGCTCCTTCTGTCTCCCTATAAATTACTTTAGAAGCATCGAAAACGATCTTAAAATGTTTATCAATCTCAACGTCCTCGTTTCTATTTAATTTGGAAATATCGGAATTCGTCTGGTACGTAGATAAAGACGTATTAATCACATAAAACAAGCTATCAAACTGTTTTTTATAATTCATTTCTGAACTATAGGTGACTTCATAAAATGTTCCGAAAACCTGACCTGATAACTTAGTATTCCTGAGCTCCTTTTTACAGGAAATTAAGGCCAAAACGACCAGTAAAATGACAATTTGTCTCATTAGTTATAATTCGTTTCTAAAACCTGTATTCCGTTATATTCCAGAAGGTATTCTTCATCTAAGTAAATAGGTCCTTTTTTATGATCCACATTACCTATCCCTACTCCGGCGTATAACACCTTCGCATCCTTTTCTCTGGCATGTTTTTTAAAGTTTTCCATCCATACCACATCGTAATTATTGGGATTATCGGGAAGCATCACTGCGCGTACAATTACAAAATAGTACTGTTTATTCTTATCGATGCAAACGAATTGAGGATGTTTCTTAAGCTTGCTATTTACAGCAATAAACTCAAAACCACGTTTTTCTAAGTCCTTTCCAACGTAGTTCATGGCTAAATTATGTATGTCTTGTTCGGAAAGAGGTTTACTCATATCACAAAATTAACATTAATATTAAACTATCACCAGAATAAAAAAATGTTTAACTTTAAAATATTAAATTAGTCTCTTTTATATCCTACACCTTAAATGAGCAAACACCCTTTTTCTAAGAAAATCGGACTAATACTGGGGCCATTACTATTTTTAGCCGTACAGAATCTTCCCATTGAAATTGTTTCTAGGGAAGCCGATCTCGTCATAGCAACTGCCTTATGGATGGTAAGCTGGTGGATTACCGAAGCCGTTTCTATTTCGGTGACTTCGATTTTACCTTTGCTACTATTTCCTTTATTCAAAGTGATGCCTATGGAAACGGTTGGTGCCAATTATGGAAGCCCCATTGTTTTCCTATTTTTTGGTGGTTTCGTATTAGCCCTGGCTTTAGAGAAGGTAAACTTGCATAAAAGAATCTCGTTAACCATTATTAAAAAAACCGGAACTACTCCTAATAAAGTCATTCTCGGCTTTATGATTGCCACGGCCTTTATGAGCATGTGGATAAGTAATACAGCAAGTACTGTGGTTATGCTCCCTATAGCGATGTCGGTTATTAACCTTTTAATTGAGGATCGCGATGGCTTTACCGGGAACGATAAGAATTTTGCACTAAGTGTTATGCTTGGCATTGCTTTTTCTGCCAATGCCGGAGGTATAGCCACGGTTATTGGAACGCCTCCCAATTCGGTTTTAATAGGTTTGCTAGAAAACGAGTATCATATTGAGGTTTCCTTTTTTAGTTGGATGCTTATTGGTTTACCTTTTTCAATTATTTTAATCGCCATTATTTACGTTGTTTTGGTAAAATGGATGTTTCCCTGCAAGGGACTTGTATTTAGTACCTCGAAAGATGTGATAGACGAAAGCCTTAAAAAATTAGGAAAAATATCGTCGAAAGAAAAACATGTTCTTATAATCTTTGGAGGCATGGTGGTTCTTTGGATCTCCCGAAGTCTTATCAACTCTTTAATTCCTGGACTTGGCCTATCGGACACCATGATTAGTATCTTTGGTGCTTTGGCGCTATTTGCGGTGCCTCACAGCCTCCAAAAGGGCGATTTTATTTTAGTTTGGAAGGATACTCAAAAACTGGCATGGGGAATCTTAATTTTATTTGGTGGGGGCTTAGCCTTGGCGAAGGGCATGTCTTCAACCGGTATTGTTGATTTAGTGGCGACGTCCATTTCTTCAAGTAACATTAGTATTTTGCTCATGGCTTCCCTGTTAATTTTACTCATGTTGTTTATGACTGAGCTTATGAGTAATGTCGCGCTAATATCTGTTCTAGCGCCTGTTGTAGCTGGCATCGCCATGGGCTTAGAAATCCCTATGCTTTATTTACTAATTCCGGTAACCATAGCTAGTAGTTGTGCATTTATGCTACCTATGGCCACACCTCCCAATGCTATTGTATTTGCCAGTGGATATATAAAAGTAAATCAAATGGCTAAAGTGGGTATCATTATTAATCTAATTGCCGTTATACTTTTAATACTTGCTTTTAAATTTTTTATTCCTTTAGTATTTTAATTGATAAACTTATTTAAAGCGAACAAACCTAGAGCTTCCAAACGTGTAATTTGAAACAGGAATAATCGCATCCTTTTCCAGTTTGTACCAGGGTGAAATGCCATTATTTTCGAGATTTTTAACAAGATGTACGCTTTGCGCCGGCGTATTGCCCTGAAACAACAAATAGAGCTTTTCTCCTTTACCATTTACGACTTCATCACATATCATTACGATATGTCCCGGCGAACCTCCCTTAATAAGCATATCTCCAATTTTAAGATCTTTAATATCATTTACTTTAGGTAATTCATGATACATTGAAAGCGTTCCAGAATACATAAAAATTAACTTTAAGTACCTGTAGAAATTGTTTTTGGAAAAATCTTCAGGTGCCTTTTTGTGAAACGCCACCTTGTTACCATCAATTTTTGGTCTGTAGCCTTCTGCATATTTTTCCCAGGAGCAATAATGTCCGCTTGTAAAATTAAACCCTATTTCATCTTTCCTGTTATTATCCCATAAATATTCACTTCTAATTCTTATTAAAGCGTCTGCACATTGCTGCAATCCGTTTTCCGGAACCGAAATATCCAACACACCAATATGTCCCTGTTGCCAGTAGTACAACGTATTATCGTAATTCTTGATCTGTGTACCAAAAACTTTTAACTTATATTTTCTTAAGTATTCCTGAAATGACCCTTTAGGATATTCCACACGTTTATACCCTTCTGGTGCCAACACTCTGGATTTAATCGTAAGACTGTCCTTGTTTAGCAAACGGGGAATTTCCAATACCGCAGTGAAATTTTCAGTAATGGTTGTCTTTGATGCCATCTGGATAACGACACCACTTGCAACAATTAGAACCAAGATCAATAACTTTTTCATATTGGTCTAACGGTCTAAAACCGTATATATTATCTTAATATGATTTCGAGATTATGAATGACATCTTGATTTTTTCTAAACAAAACATCGAATGCCTCAAAATAGTTTCTCAATAAAAATTCTCTTTTTTACCCTTTACAATAAAGCGATGTTAGTCAAGTCATTAATCATATGTTGTAGGTTTAAACAAATATGTATTCCAAAAGAAGGGTAATTACTACGACTTTTATGGAACTAAATAATCTAAAAATGAAACACATACTTAATCTACTATGCATTATTGCTTTTACCAACCTTATAAAGGCACAGACGTCTACGGTTGAAGTCAATTTAAATGTAAAACATCAAACTGGTGACATTTCTCAATTTGAACGGCAAAAATTTATAACCGTCCATTCAACATTAGGTGACCGAGATTGGGATTCTAATGCCCAACGAAAACAATTTCTAAACGACTATGACGTCTACTTAGGGCGTGATAACGGTTCTTTACCATGGATTTATAGTCAAACAGGAGAAGATCCCGCCAAACCCGGCTGGCCCAGTATTACTCAAATGGAAATAGAGGGTAACAAGCGAAAACAAAATTACGCTAACGATGCCACCAAACACGAATTAGAGTTTCGCGCTCAAAATATTATGATTGGTGGACAACCTATTTTATACCCTACCGGAAATCGGCTTATAGACCCCATTACGAATAATTCTCAACCTTATACCCCAAGGCTAGATGATTTCGAACCCTTAGCTGAATACTATGCGCAATCCTTATTGCTTAGATATGGATCTGGAGGGTCTACAGGTGAGCCTAAACCAGCTATGGTTGAAGTGATGAATGAGCCTTTTGTTCATGACAACGATATTCCTACAACCAGAGCAAAGATATCAGAACTACACAATGCTGTGGCCAATCGTATTCATGAATTAAGCCCAGAAACTCTGGTTGGTGGTTTCACCGCGGCACATCCCATGTTCGAAGCAGGAAATTTTCGCTTATGGGAAAATAGCTGGGAACTGTTTATGGATATTGCAGGGGAGAATATGGATTTCTTCTCGGTTCACCTCTATGATTTTTTGGGTGATAATGATAACGGAAACCCGCAATACCGCAGTGGTAGTAATGTAGAAGCCATTTTAGATATGATCTCGGCCTATAGCTTTATAAAATTTGGAGAGGTAAAACCATTAAACATCTCAGAATACGGTGCCTTCTACCCTGGGGTAGCCGGGCCTTATTCACGTGAGTTAGATTGGGCCAATGTACGGTCTTTTTCTTCCATGCAAATGCAATTTTTAGAGCGTCAGCAAGAAATACTAGTAGCGATGCCCTTTCTACTTCATAAGGCGAGTTGGTGGAACCCACCGGCAGGTTCTCCAGATCAGGTTTATGGTCCGAGACTCCTTCGTCAAAAATGGGAAGTACCCGGGCAAACTGGTAACGAATGGGAATATGCAGATACGGTTATCTGGTACGATTTATGGAAAAATGTAAACGGTACACGCGCAGATTCTAAAACTTCAGATCAAGACATTCAGGTAGATGCTTATGTTGATGGTAATAAAACCTACATCATACTAAACAGCCTGGAATTTGAAGATCGCACTATAAACTTACTAACCAACGGAATTAACGGCAATGACGTTGTAGAGGTTACGGTTAGAAAAGTTTATTTTGAAAATAATGTGACTAAATTAGAAGAAGAGACATTTAATACTATTCAGTCACAGGTCATATTACCTAAACAGTCTACGGTGATCTTAGAATATACATTTAATGATCCCATACCTCAGACAGAAGAAAACTTGGAACAAAAGTACTATGCCAGCTCCTACTATAAACCCATTCAGGCCAATACCACCGAAACGTTCCAAATAAATAACGTTGTAAAAACAGGCGTTTATGGGGAAGCCATGTTGCGATTGGGTGTCGGGCGTGACCATGGAAAATCGTTAGCACCCACAGTTACCGTAAATGGTAGTAATGTTGTGGTACCTGAAGACTGGAGAGGATACGATCAAAACAACAGAGATCGTTTTTTTGGCGTCCTGGAAATCCCTGTCCCATTTAGCGTTATTGAGGAAAGCAATACTATAACGGTTAGCTTTGGGGACTCTGGTGGACATATTTCTTCTGTGGCTATGCAGGTCTTTAATTTTTCTGATGATATTCGTTCTGTAGCACCAGAGCACCTCCCTTTTGATAATTTTAGAATTCAAAGCCAGGGTGCTACATGTCCAGGTTCTTCAAACGGACGTGTTCATATTGAAGCGTTACATCCACAAAACTATAACATAGCGATCACAGCCGCCGATTATAATGAACAACGCACCTTTACGCAATCCTTTCAGTTTGAAGATTTGAAACCAGGAACTTATAAGGTTGTGATTACCATAGATGAAGCTCCTGATTTTAAACATGAATTTGACCTGGTCATTACAGAACCAACACCTATTGATGTTAATTCTAAAGTTGACAAGACGTCAAAACAAGTAGAATTATTCATGTCTGGAAGTTCAGAATACATCATAAAAATAAATAACGAAACTATAAGGACAGATGAAAACAACATCGTACTAGCTTTATCTAATGGTGCAAATACTATCGAAGTAAAAACAGCTAAAGATTGTCAGGGGGTATTTGAGAAGCAAATATTGATTCCAAATGGCATGAGTGCCCACCCCAATCCTGTTAGTGATTTGTTAGAGTTAAGCCTTCGGCTAAAGGATCACACTAAAGCAGAGCTATCTATCTACAATGTTTTTGGTGTTTTAGTTTACCATAAGACAACCGAAGTTATGGCGAATAAGCTTCACACGAATTTCTCTAAACTATCCTCGGGAATATATTTTGTTGATGTAAAAACCGAAACGAGTACCAATACCATAAAAATTGTAAAGAAGTAATCTGGAAATATACTAATAAAGCGGCCTAATATATGTCATTTAAAAGTGCTGAAAAGGGCCGCTTTTTTCTTGAACTTATATAATTAGCGTGAATCCTGGAATAGCCGATTAAATAAAATTTTGTAATTTTAGTAAGAAACGAGGAGATTAAGCTTAATTTACTGATTAGAACGTTCGACAACAACGTTAAACCATACACATTAGCTTTTTTGCTCTCATACTTTTAGTTTATTATGAAGACTTCAAAACGCCTGGAACACGCTTTAAAAAAGCTATATGTCGCATTTCACAATAATGTATTGAACCCCGAATGCTGCAAACAATGTGCTGTGGGTAATATTCTGGATAATTCTGATAGCTGGAAACACCTGACAGATAATCACGGCTCCCCCAAGTTAAATTATGTTGGTAGAGTGCACCAAACATTGGGCAGAAGCTTTAATGGGTATACACCTTTGGAATTGTTGAACATAGAAACTACTTTTTTAGAAGCTTGTGGCTATGAGTTACCGCTACATCACAAAAACAAAAAACCGGAGAACCCAACAGACAAAAATGTGCTGTTTAATGGGTTGAGTGCCGTTGTAACATTTTTATGCGGTCTGGATAACGTTCCTAATGTTATGGATTATACCAGGTTATTTGAGTTTGAAGATGAAGAACTTTCATTAAATATTCATAATATAATCTTCAAGTGATTCTTTTGTAGCAAGGTTCATTTTTTTTCTTAGTCTGTAGCGAGCTTTTTTAACCCCCTCTGGAGATATATTAAGAAATGTACTTATCTCTTTTGAAGAAAGGTTAAGTCTTAACAAGCAAATAAGTCTTAACTCTTTTGAAGTAATAGAAGGAAACCTGTCGTTTATTTTTTTATAAAAATCATCATAGGTTTCTTCAAAAAGTTCTCTAAAAAGTTTCCAATTCTGATCTTCTTTTTCATCAAAATTTATAGCCTGTAACACCGTACGGTACTGATATACATTTTCACCTTGTGTATTCCTTAAGTTTGTTACTTTTTCTTTGACGTCCTGAAGGATATTATTTTTTTTTTGCAAATGAAGTGTATTGGCAGTTAACTCTTTATTTTTTCGTTTCACCATGTCCTCTAATTTTCGTTTTTGTTTATTTTTTTCTATTAATATCTTCCCACCTACAAGCAAAAAAACCACACAAAATAACCCCAAAATCATTAATGCACCAATTTGTTTTTGTTTCGTTTTAGTACTTTTTTCGAATTGCTTAATTTTTAGGTCTTTGTCGTTGAATTCATATTGAGCACTCAGTTCATAAACCAGCGTTTTATTTTCTAACTCTTGTATGGAATCTTTCAATATTGCCAATTTTTTAAAATATTGAAGAGCAACAGTATTATTGTTTTTTTCTTCCGCAGCGAGTGCCAATAGATGATAGGCCTCCATTTTTTTTCGTAAAAACCCATTTTTATGTGTATATTCTAGTGCTTTTTGTGCATAAAAAACTGCTGAATCAGTTTTTTTTTGTTTCAGAAAAAGTGTTCCAGTAGAAATGTAGATGTCTGCTTTAGTTGGCTTGTGTATTTTTTTATTGGAATTCAATTCTTGTAAGGCTTTTTTTTGATAGTAGGTAGCTTTATCCAGCTGATTTAACTCGTAATAGATCTCACTTAACATGGATAATACAAAAGAACTATTAGATATTGGATATTTGTTTTTATAAATTTCTAATGCTTTTTCATAGTGTTTAATGGCGTTATCATAATCTTTTAATTCTTTGTAACACCATCCTAAATGTTGACGATTAATTAAGATGAATTTTAAATTACCTATTTCTTGAAAGCCTGATAAAGACGAGTTAAAATAGGGTAAAGCTTTTCTATATTCTTTTTTTATCGATAAAATATCCCCTAATTGATAGTTTGAATGTGTTATTCCCGTTGTAATGTTAAGGTGTTGATAGATTTTTATTGAAGCTAAGTATTTCTTAGTTGCTACGCTTAGCTGCCCCAATTCTTTATAAGCAACTCCCATATTTTGGAAGGTTTTTGCATAAGAGAGAGAATCATTCTTTTTCAAAAACAACGCTCCAGATTTCTCAAATATAGCGATGCTCTTAAGATAATTCCCTAAATAAATGTGGGTAGTAGCAATTTGATGCAGTGCAGAAGCCTGTCCCCAAATATGATTGGATTTTTTATAAATCTGTAACGCTTTCTCAAAATATTTTAGAGCAGTATCATACTCATCCTGATAAAAGTAAACCTTACCTAAACAATTGTATGAACTAGCTATTCCTCTAAGATTATCATTTTGTTCTGAAATCGCTAATGCCTTCATTATATAATCTCTCGCCAATACAGGTTTTGAAATAGCATATTGAACTCCTAGATCATTAAATGCTTTTACAAGGGTTGTATCTGCTACCGATTTTCGATGTATAACCTGTAAAAGGCTATCCACTATTTTAGTATTTTGTGTATTTGCAACAACACAAATAATAGAAAAACAAAAAAACATAAAGGTTTTAAGAAACATTTTTAGATTTTTTAAATCAAGTTAAATTTTGTTTATGTATTAGATAATTATAGTTGACCTTCTCCCAGACTTAGAATCAATTTAAAAGTAGAAAATCTGAATTGTTTTCAAGAGAAATAGAGTAAAATACTAACTCTGTCTTTTTTGTTTTTATTGTATCCTATTTTTAACACTGTTTTAATGTTTCAAATTCATCATAGGTTAAAAGTCATTTGCCATTGACTTGTTCCCATTTCCCACATTCATACTCTAGTTTGCAGACAGCAATGCAGTCGTTTTTTAACTTCAACGCTTACAATTTGCATAAATTAAATTAGTGGCACCAGAAGGAATAAAAGCCCTCAAAGATTCGGAAATTTCTAATAACTCCTTTTTGATTCCAAATGGCATAGCGCTCATTATTGCTTTTGTATCATATTCTTAATTATATAAGCCACAGCATATCCTGAATTAAATAATCCAATTTTTATTGGCATTTAATACTTCTAATGCTACTTCGTGATGAGATGTAGGTGCATGTGTTATAAAAGATTGTTTAATTTGGGTTTTTTCAGTATTCGATTTTCGCCCTCAAGAAGCTAAATATATCATCAAAACTGCGACTGTAATTACTGTTTTAATACTTTTCATTTTCTTCGTATTTTAATTTAATACAAATAAAGAGGTACTTAAAAAGAATTATTTGTGACTTTTGATACAACAGTAAAAAATTATTTCAAAATTTGAATTTCTTTTTGTCTTAGGTTTAGCTTTCCTTTTGATTCTAATTTTTTTAGCAATCTATTGCTAAAAAATGCCTGATTTCCACTTAAATGTAAAAAGTTTAAACCACTTCAATATAATCAAGCATACTATTTTTTCATTGTGTTACGGTTTTTTTCGTTTTAACCAATTGTGGCAGAATCTAGGAGCACGTATACCCAAACTGTCCCCCTTTTGTCTACCTTCTATTTTTGTGAAAATTCAAATTGATAAAGATATTAGCAGTCAGTTTTTACATATTAAAAAATAATTTAAGATTATTCATTATGATGCGTGATGTAAAACCTTACGAATCGTTATTGCAGACGATGATACCTTAACATTATTAAACCAGAACTCAAATCTACCTTTAAACAACAATACGTTATACCGCGATATGGCCTACAAAAACTTAAATCAACATTAATTTTAAAACCAAATTTAGAATGAAAAATGGATTTACATTTAAAAAAACACTTTTTATGCTATTCATAATAGTAACACCTTTGTCAATAAATGCGCAATCAAACGATGGAGATAGATTTATAATCAATGAGAATTATAGTAATCAATGGGCAAGACTTCAAATGAATACTGATACTCATGTGTTCACTTGGTCAAATATAAAAAACTATATGGGGTTGTCATATGATTATTTACCTCCTCGGGGAGGAGGACAAGGTTTAGCTTATAAACCTGTTTTTAGGATCTATCAAAACGGTTCAACTCAAGCTGGAAATGCATATATTGGACTAACTGTCCATGGGCCATATTATGCTGGATTTTCTCATAAAGATCGAGCAGAAGACCTCAACGGTTATGCTTTTCTTCAATCGAGCGATGGTGAGTATACATTGATTAATAAAAAAAATACTGGAAGTGGATATATAGCATTTAGAGTAGGGAATCAAAATAAAATGGTTCTTACAGATTCAGGTAGATTAGGAATTGGAACTTATAACCCCAAACAGACGTTTCATGTAACAGGAGATTCATATATGAGGGGTCATGTGTATCTGTATGCCAGCAATGGAGATGGGCAGGATGGTACTGCTTATATACAAGCACGTGATGATTCTGGGAATTCTGATATCGGACTACAGTTGAGAACCCAAGATGATGGTGAAATTACAAATGCTGTATATATTTCCCCTCAAGGAGATGTTGATATTGCCAATATGTTGAATGCTACGGGAGGTATACAAACCAATAATATACAAGCCAATAAAGTGACCTTAAACATTGGTTCGTTTCCTGATTATGTGTTTGCCGATGATTATTCATTAATGTCTATCGAAGAAGTTGCACAATATATCACCAACAACAAACACTTACCCAATATGCCATCAGAAAAAGAAATGGTTGCCAATGGTATGGATGTAAGCAAATTGAGCATCAAAATGGTCGAAAAAATTGAAGAATTAACCCTTTATACCATTCAGCAAGAAAAACAATTAAAATCGCAAGAACAATTGATCAAAGCGTTAATGCGACGTATTGACCGTATTGAAAACAAAAACACAAAGCAATAAGTGCGTGTTTATACTCCAAAAAACATCATAAAATAGCAAGATATGAAAATAAAAATATTCATAACATTTTTGTGTTTTGGTCAGACAATGCTTGCACAAAACACCCAGGTTATAGTAATATTCGCTGATCAAAACGATCAAAAAAAGGTGTTCAATATTGATGAAAGTACAAAGACCTTGATACTAACAAAGAAACCAATAGCTGCAACAGATACATTTTTTGATGCATTTATCATAAGACCCTCGACCGAAAATCCCAATGCCAAATACATCATTTCTGCGAAAGAAAACCATCTTTTTCTATATCGTGATGGTAATGAGCTTAAAGTAAAAGACATTCGTGAAGAAACCGGTGCAAATGGTAGAGTCCATTATGCATGGGATATTCAATATATGGGCTATCCCTATATCACGATAAGTGACCCTCAAAACATAAGACGCGTGATTTATATAGAGGGCGATGTTCCGGCAATGAAAGTAGTGCCCAATGCGCAGTGGAATTTGGCAGATAATAATGACACCAAAGGCAGTGCTTATCGATATAAAATTAACAAAATCACTAGCACTTTTTAGTTTTTAATAAGCATTCTGCCAAGTTTAAGAGATAAATAAATAGAAATGAAAAAAACAATACATACCACACCAAGACTATGTGGCTTGATACTATGGTTATCAACTTTTATGGTTTCAGCGGTATTGGCCCAAGGATCGAATGAAAATATTTCGGTTCTGAAAATGATAGGCGGACACGGTCATATTACCCATTTTGATACTAACATTGGCCTTAAAACCATGCTACTTAATGTTGGGCAGCCAGGACAAGGTACTATCGAGTTTTGGGCCAAGTTTCAAAACGATTCACAATCCTTATGGCTTACCAGTGATGCTTTTTTTGATCTTGGGTTTACCATAAAAATGTTTAGTAATCAAATTATTCTTAACAATAAAAACGGTAGTGATATACAAGCTATAAACGCAGATCATACCCTTTTAGAACAGAGCTGGCAACATTTTGCCTATATATTTTATCAGACAAATACTTTAAATCACTATAATATCGATGCTTACGCAGATGGTGTCAAAGTAAAAACATTTACCAATATCGAAATAGCGGCCGATTCTGATCTGTATTTTACAAAGGGGGATCCAAACGATGAAATTCTTCTTACAGAAATAAAAGCATGGAATGTTCAAAGAACTGAAGATCAAATAGCAATAGGCAGATATACCACTTTTTATCAGTATACAGGTTCTGCAATTGAGGATCAAGTGAGCCAAGGGTTGGCGGCTAACTATTCTGGCAGCGCAGAGCACGTTCCGTTGGATCAATATTTACCCGAACTTGCCATAACACATTGGAATAATACGGTACAAAAAAATGGGTATCCAGCATATGGTTCTACGGTTTCTAGAGTAACCAACGATAAAATTGATAAACAGCTAGCCGTTATAAATGATACATTTGGTAATCCGATAAACGAATTGAACCAAATTATTGTAAGAGCCTCCAAAGGAGAATATGACAACCGTATCGTTGTGAATTGGTTTCATGTAGAAGAATTATCGAACTACAAAATATTTAGGGACAACATAGAAATCCATACGAAGAACAATATTAATGGGGCTTCGGGAGAATCTTTGTTTTTTGAGGATAAAGATGCATTGCCGGGTACAATTTACACCTATAAAGTAGAGGGTGTTAATTCAGATAATATAGGAAAAATAGTAGGTGTTGATACCGGATTTATTTTTCCTAACGGAGAATTATCTGGAAACATTAAGACACAATCAAATATATTTGTAGATGGGGCTGGAGTCGCAATTGAACTTGCTAACAATGGAATAAATGGATCAGCATTATCCTTTGCTGCCAACTCAGATAACATTACTTTTTTAGACCAAAGCGTATTTACTGACAACAATGAAATTACCATTGAGTTTTGGTATAAAAATGAAGTGAATGCAGCTACAGGATACAATACCGTTTTTAAACTGGGATCAACCGAAATACGCATGGGATATGGTAATGCGATGATTACCTACAACAATGGTGATGTTTCTAGTACATTTGGAGTTTCTGCTCCAGATAGTCACTGGCATCATTATGCCTTTACTTTGGCTGTTAATGGGGTCAAAGTATATCGGGACCAATTGGCTTTAGGGAGCAACAGCACTCCGTTTGAATGGAGTTCTACCTCAAGTGATTATAATTATTACCTTAATTATATCGCAAACTACGCTTATTCGTTAGATGAATTTAGGGTTTGGAAAGGCAAGAAAACACTGCTGGAAATTCAAAAACATGGGCCGTATGTAGTAGGTGCAGATGAGGAAGATCTGTTAGTCGCCTATTCTATGGATCTTCAAGGAACCGATGAAATTTATAATCATGCGTTGTTGACCAAAGGTCGTAATACGGGTAAAAGTGTCAGTAATTTGATGTATACAACACAACCCGCTAGCTTACAATATGTAGCTTTTACAGACCCTACAGGCAACTATCGTTTTAAAGGGGTTTATAGTACATCACTTAATGAGGATTCATATGTGGCCACAGCGTTTAAACCCAATCATGAATTCAGGCCACCTTCTGTTGGAGTAACCATTAAACAATCTACAATAGTAACCGATTACAGCAAAGTAGCCAATTTTACCGATATTTCCGAATTGCCTGTTTCAGGACGTATTTTTTATAAAGTTGGTCAAGATATTCATCCAGTTCCCGTAGGAAGACGAATAGCTATTGATGGTTTACCTGTATTTGGTACCGATGATGATGGTTTGACGAGCGATATAAGTGGAGTGTATAGTATATCTTCTTCATTAGGATTGCATGATTTTGAAGTACACAATCCAGAACTGGACAATAATCTTACACTAAGCACATTAAGTTTTGCTACCTCTGACCAAGTTCCTGAAGGGGCTGGTGAGGGAATAGTCAGTGCCGGATATGCATCATCTTATAGAAAAGTAAATTACCAAAATACAGGAATCACGCTTTCTGGATTTGTAAAGCCATTTGTATCTGTAACGAATCCTGATTTTATTCCTGAAAAACAGACATTATTGAAATGGGGGGAATTTAAAATAGTTTTAAAAGACAATACTATATTACAATTTCAATATAGAACTAAAGTTGAAAAGGAAATCACAATTACAAATGTCAATGAATTTACATTTTTTGCGATATCTGTAGCACCCTCAGGTGATTATGGATTTATCGTGGGAGAAAACTACAAAAACGGAAAAGTAACAATGGCTAATTTTATTGATGATACACTTTATTTAGGAGCAGATATTATTAATCAGGCTGTTGAAGAAGATAATTTGTCATCCTTGGCGCTCATTCAATTTAGACATAAAAATTATGATGAGTCTCAATTATTAGCTATAAAAAATGGAGAGATCATTCCTAATGATGAAAAGATTTTAGGGTTATCTTTTGAATTTGACCAGGAAAAAGGTAATAGGGCACTTTCAAAAACAGAAGATGGTAAAAATAACTATTTGATATTGCATAAAGATATCAAAACTAATCCTGCTCAAGTATTCAATTATACTCGAAAATACAAATATGAATACAAGGCAGTAAATCCTGTTTACAACCCCGAAGTAAGTGGTATTAATTATAGGTTGAATGTTATAGATCCTTTGACCAATGTTGATTTTGAAATGAAAGACCGCTACGGTTTTATGGGAAATATTGTTGTGCCTTGCGATTATAATATGGGTGAATGGTCTGGTGTTATAGAGCGTACAGATGGCTCTATAGTATTTAAGAAAACCATTACAAGTCGTAATTTTAATAATGATCAAAACATTTTTTTGGTTACTGATTTATTGCCAGGTCATTATCAAGTTACGCTATTTAACATTAATGATGCTTCTGTACAATTGAGTTCCCCTATTATTGATCTTACTAAAGGGTGGAAAAGTTATGATTTTGAGTATAGAGCTGGACTATCTGTAGAAATTAATATGTACAGAGTAAAAGAGGAAAAATCTACGCTTCCACTTTCTGAATTAGTTGAAGAAGATTTTGATAAATTACAAAAATTATGTGACAACGATTTTTATGTAATAGATCAAGGGAATTCTGTACTAATGCAAGTAGAAGTTTATGAGGAATATGACGATCAAAGATGTGTGGTGTCTAATGCAGATGTAACCTTTGCAGGAGATTTACTAAGGTTGCCGAGTGGAAGCGGTTCTATAAGGACTCAGACAGATGAAAATGGACATGCTGTTCTCACATCGTTTGTTGGAACGCCTAATTTCACTGCTCCGTACATGCGTAATTTTACAATCAGAGTAGCTCACGATAATAGAAACTTTACTGAAAAAGTTACAGGTTTGATAGAAGGCGCTAGAATGAATGAAAGCGACTTTACTATTGCCGACCCTGTTGTAAACTGGGTTCTACATGATCCTCCAGGAGATGGTAGTAGTGTTACCTTAAAAAAAGGAACTACCTCTATCTCTACAAGCACTTGGAATATTTCTTTAGGATATACAGGTACGGTAAGCAGTAGAGCTGGGTCAGGAGTAGAACATGATGTTGTTGCTACTGTATTTGGAATTGGAAGCTCTGTAACAATAGTAGAGGCTGATGTAACAGGTGGTGCTGATGCTAGAATGAGTTTGCTAGGTACTTATAATGGTAGCACTTCTAGATCGATTACCACTTCGACTGATATATCAACGTCATCAAGCGATAATTTAGTAGGTAGAGAAGCAGATTTATTTATTGGCACAGGATACCTAATTACAGTAGGTTCTGGTGAAACAATAGCTTATGATCAAACGAACTGTACTGTGAGCTATAGCAATGATTCACCTGTAATAGATAACAGAATTGATAATTCTTTTGTACATAGTTATTTTGATGTTAAAAAGAACATCATTCCTAATTTGTTTATTTCAATTGCCAACGAACAGGATGTCAACAAGATACAGTCCTATCAGAATTCTGTACAGCAATGGATCAGGACTTTAGTTCGTAATGATATGGTTTTGAATCTTTATAAGAAATCTGATTATAAATATATGCTAGATCACCCTTTTCTTAGTGATATGTATAATGAATTACCAGATGAGTTAAATACTATTGAGTACAATTGGGATAACTATCCCCTTTTTCATGATTTTGAAAAAAATAGAAGTTTTGACGGAGGTGGTGGTACTTTTACTCAAAGTATTACAACGGAAAATACGAGTTCTAACGGAGCTAATGTTCAATCAGAGCTTGATGTTGGGTTTGCAACTGAGTATAAAGCTACTATTGCTGCAGTAACTAGTCAACTTGAATACTCACATACAATTAATACGAAATTTGGTGGTAGTTCTGATCGTACAACGGAGGATGATACTGTTATAGAACATACGCTAACGGATGATGATGCGGGTGATCGATATGCTTTGGAGATTCGACGTGATCCTGATTTTGGAATACCAATTTATAAAACGTTGGCAGGTCAAAGTTCTTGCCCAGCAGAAAGAGGTACACAAATTCGAACAGGAGTAGAAATTGAAGCAAAAAGAAATAGTGCAGATGGTGTAACGGGTCAAACGTTAAAATACAATGTAATGCTAAGAAATACCCAAATTGCGGGTAATACAGATGCTCCAAAGACATATACTGTTTTTTTATCTCAAGAGACAAATCCATTGGGAGCAGTAGTAAAGATCAATGGAACATCTCTTAATAGTGGAAAAGAAGTACCTTTTTGGTTTGGTCCAGATGATTCGTCTCCAACGGGAATTAAGCAAGAATACGAAGCTTTAATAGAGATTTCTGTGCCAAGTACCGAAACAAACTCTTCTATTGAATACAAGGACTTAGAAATTTTGTTTTTTGTTCCTTGTGAATATCATGAAGATTTAGATTTCGATCATAATGCAGATGTATATAGTGATGCAGGTATTAAAAGCATTGATGCTTTGTACCTTACAGCTTTGTTTCAAGGCCCTTGCGTCGATAACATGAAACAATTGAGTCCTCAGGAAAATTGGGTAGTAAATGCTGCAAATAATAATGTTCTGGATTTTGCTTTTACAATTCCAGGAACAACTGTTGAGAATGATGTGGTTACATTACCTGAGAGTTTAACAGCTATAGATATAGAATATGCATTAGTAGAAAATAATACACCAATACTATTACATACTATTGATGTAGAGGAGTTAAAAACATTGTATCAAGATAATGTATTTAATCTACCCCTTGATATTTCGGGATTGACAGATGGTGAATATGGTTTTAGGTTAGTACCGGTTTGTGGTATAGGGTCGGAAAAATGGAGAAGAAACAATCCAACTCCATATGCCTATGGTCATATCTCCCGAAATGCCCCGGTATTGGTAGAAACCAATCCTGAAAATGGAGAAATACTGGAAGAGGGAGTTATCACCGCTACCTATAGTGGTCAACTAGATCCAACCACACTCAATTCGTTAAATATTGGGTTAAGAGGTGTTTTAGGTGGGTTGCCCAAAGAACTTGTTTCTGTTGATTTTAATTTAGTAACAGATCAAATAACAATACCTCATGGAGATTTCTTAAACCTATCCGGAGCTTATACAGTAGAATTTTGGATTAATCCTAATAATTATCCAAGCAATACTAATGCCAATGTATTCACAAAAGGAAGCAATTACGGAATTCAAATCCAGCCTGATGGTAAACTCAACTGCCTAAATGATCAAATAGGAGGCGTTACAACAGTATCCATACCGCTTCAGGAATGGACACACGTAACTGTGATTTATGATGGAGCAAGTACGCTTAATGTTTATTTCAATGGGGTTTTGGTATATTCTAATACAGGCTACAATAATACGGGCGAAACGCTGGTAACCAATACTGAGGACTTAATCATAGGGGCAACATCCGATAATGATGGTTTTGTCGGAAAATTAGACGAACTAAGAATTTGGGATACCGTAAGGTCACATGCCGATATTGTTTCGTATAAAAACAGACAATTATTGGGTAACGAAGCAAACCTGAAAGCCTATTATGTTTTTGATAATATTGCACTCGAAATAGAGGGGCATCAAGAAGCCGTTAGGGATTTTACCGGAAATACTCGTGGGAGCTTTCACACAGGAGTCTCATGGATACAAGGTGACCAGGCTGCACCTTTGTTACAAGAACAATTAGTAGCAGATATCCCTATAAGTATAACTTCAAATATTGATAACAATGTTGTCATTATAAGTCCGATAAATTTTCAGGAATATTATTTGGAAGGCGCTAAGCTCACAGCTGTCTTTAGTGAAAATAACATTAAAGGGGTCGATGGTAATGTGGTAGCAGGACATAGTTGGTCATTTACGATCAATAAAAATAACGTAAATTGGGGTAAAGCCAATATTACTGCATCCCAGAGGTTAGGGACTTCGATTAATTTGGAGGCTACCTTAAGCAATAACGGAGGCGAAGATACAACATATGAATTGCAATCATTACCAGAGTGGCTTAAATGCACGACTACCAATATAGGAAGTAGTATGGATTTGCCAGGAGGTTTTGAGAACACACTGCAGTTTGAGACTTCGGCGTATCTTAACAAAGGAACCTATTATACCAACATTGGAGTGATTACCTATGATTCAGATCGAATTCAAACGGGTTATGAGTATTTTGAACTTGAATTGGATGTTGATTGTGATGTGCCGGCTTATCCATTGAATACATCCAGTTTTACTCACAAAAAAGAATTTACAGCACAATTAACCGTTGCCGGTGAGGTATCACAAGATTCAAACGATAGGGTCGTGGCATATTTCAATGATGAAATTAGAGGAGTTGGACAGGTAACCAATATTAATAATCAAACTGTGGTTTTGCTCGATGTGTTTTATAATACAGGAGAGTTAGGAGAAGTAATCTTTAGGGTATGGGACGATTCTCAATGTAAAGAATATATTGGCCTAACCCAGATATATCAAATTGGGGATAATTCTTCTGAAGGAACTACCATAGACCCAGTAACATTTGAAACAGGAGATGTAGTTGTCAAAAGAATACCTTTATTGCAAGGATATCAATGGGTAAGTTTTAATGCTATTACCAATGATCTAGCTTCGAGCTTACAAATTAGTGGCATTAAAGGGATGACTTCTGATGATGAGGTTATTGAATTGGGAAGCAATCGTTCAGTCACCTTTGATAGCGATGGAGAACCTGTCGGAAATTTGGAAGTCATTGATTATACCAAAGGATATCTGGTAAAATCTACCAGCAACAAACTAATGTTGTTACAAGGGGTTGAAGCTTCTATGAAAGTAGATATCCCGATTACTGGGGGATTTGTCGATAATTATGTGGGTTATATACCCAATGTAATGTTTACAAGCTCGTATGCATTGCGTTCTTTATCTAATAAATTCATTTTAGGAGATCGTATTTCAGGGAGGGAAGGCTTTTCTGAATTTACTGAAGAAGGATGGAAAGGAACCCTAACCCATTTGATCCCCAATAAGGCATACAATATCAGGATGCATAATCCCGGTACCTTAAATTATTCAGGAATTGTGGGCAGTACTGAAATGGTAAGATTAGCTTCCAAAAGGATAACTTTTGACGATATTCATCCATCTGAAAATTCAGAAATGCTAGAGGTAACTCACTTGAGAAATTCAGCTAAACTTGGGGTTGAGGTGGATCAATTTAAATATCCTCATACAATGTCATTAACAGCAAAACTTACATCAGATTTCTTTGACAAAAGCAAAACATATACCATAGCAGCACTCTATAAAGGACAGTATAGAGGCATTGCTAAGGCTGTACCTCAAGGTGATAGTTGGGTGTATTTTATGACCGTTTATGGAAATAATCAAGAGAATATTTCTTTTAAACTATTTGTAGATGATCAAGCTTATAACATTGATAATCAATTAATATACAGGGCTAATAGTTTTGTTGGAAACATTGAAAACCCTTTTGATTTATATATTTCCAATAAACTTTCGAAAAGTAATAAAGTGTTGTCTATAAGTAAGAATCCGATTACCGACAAAACCATCATTACTGTTACCCCAAATCAATCAGATCAATATGAACTTAATTTGTTTGACAAGAAGGGAACTAAAGTAGCCGTATTATTTACTGGAGAAATTCGGGAAGGAAATCTAAAGATTATTGGATTAGACAGAGTTGCTGGTAATTATTTAAAGTATCTGAATAGTGGAGTATACATTTGTGTTTTAAAAGGGGCAAAACATACTAAACATACTTTAAAAATAGTGTTAAAATAAACTATAATGTTCTCCTTAAAACTTAATTAGGAGAGAGAGCCCGAAATATGAACTGTAGTAAGCGAATCTACCGCTAAAAGCTGATTCGCTTACAAATAAATTAAAAACTAAAATAACTTAATGTAATAACGAAACCAAACACTGGTAAAGTAATTAACAAAAATGAATGTCGAACATTAAAAAAAATGAAAATGATATGTATTAAAACCTATAAAGCATTATTTTTTATGCTACTTACCCTAGCATTTTTCTCGTGTAATTCTGATGATGACGCTAATCCTAATCCTGAAAACAGTGAAGAAATAAGGGCAATTAAAGAAAAATTAGTTGGAGATTGGATATTGGTAAGCAGTATTATCGACAATGAAACTGTTTCGCCATCTGAATTCGAATGCTTAAAAAATTCAACAGCTACTTTCAATCAAGACGATACCTATGAAGTAACTTTTTTAAAACTAGGGAGTAATTCTACAACTCTTTGTTCTCGAACAGTTACACAATCTGGGACCTACACGGTTGTTGGTTTGAACAGTGTCACTTTTTTTAATTTTGATTCTGAAATCGAGCTGATTGACGATACTTTACAGATTACTTCCAAAGTTACCAATGGTGATGAAGAACAAAATCAAATTGATATTTTTATTAGAAGTGACAATTCAGAATTAGGAGAAAATCAGGAAGAAACAGATGATGTGGACACAGATAGCCAGACAGATGGGGATAATGAAGACAATACTTTTGATGGAACAGAGGTAATTCGAAACATATTAGGAAAGTGGGAAATCGACTCTAATAAAGATTGTCTTCAAAAAAACACAATAGAATTTAAATCCCAAAGTGTTTTTGAAATTATTCAACATAAAAAAACCTTTAATCGTAGAGATTTGTTAGACTATAATGTAAGTGTTAGCTATCCTTTACCAGAAAGTATTAAGGCAACAATTATTAAAGGAAATAGCACGGTTGTTTTTGATACCAGTGCAGCATGTCAATTTATCAAAACGAGCACTCTAGAGTATATTGTAAAAGATGAAAAGACCATAATACTTAAAGGTATTTCGGGAGTCAAACTTTTGTTAGAAGACAACGATACCATGAAGCTTATATATACATTCACTGATAGTAATGCCAATGAAAAGGTAAGAGAATTTGTTTATAAAAAGCTATAAAATTGATTTGTTTACACATCAAAAATGGTGGGAAATCCTCCATATTTAGATTTGAGCATAATACAAACAAGCATACTATTTTTCATTGTGTTATGTTTTTTTATCGTTCTAACCAATTGTATCAGACTCTATTGGCAAATATATCTAGGCTGTCCCCCCTTTGTCCACCTTCTATTCTTGTGAAAGGTCAAGCTAATAAATATGTTTGTAACGCAATTTAATACACTGAAAAAGTAAAGATTAAAAAAACTAATTCTTAAACAAGCTTGAAAATAACCGAATGTAGCAACGAAACCAAACACTGGTAAAGTAATTAACAAAAATTAAAGTCGAACATTAAAAAAAAACAAAAATGACCCTTATTAAAACCTACAAACCTATTTTATTAATTCTGTTTTCTCTAGCTCTTTTTTCTTGTGATTCTGATATTGATTCTAATCAAGAAGACAATGAACAAGTGTCTCAAGAAATCATAGCTTTTGAAGAAGAAACAGAAACTAATACCGAGAACAATAAAGAAGCTAGTAATACTTTTGATGGAACAGAAGTAATTGAAAAGATATTAGGAGAATGGAAACACGATTCTAACGGAGAATGTGATCAAAAAAATATAATAGAATTTAAACTCCAAAATGTTTTTAAATTCACTCAACATCAGAAAACATTTACTCAAAGAGATTTGCGAAACTATAATGTATTTAGTGCTCCTATTGGATCAGATTTTACACTTACAGCCCATAAAGGAAATAACGTAGCTGTTTTTGATACTCGTGCCGAATGTCAGTTTAACGTAACGAGTACTATAGAATATGTTGTAATAGACGAAAAAACTATTGAGCTTAAAAACAATCCTAATGTCAAAATTGTGTTAGAAAATGACGACACTCTTAAGCTTATACACACATTCACTGACAGTAATTCTATTATACAGGTCAGAGAATTCGTTTACAAAAAACTATAAGATCAATTCGTTTATACATCGGTTATATGAAAAAATGGAGGGAAATCCTCCATTTTTTATTCATTAATAATATTATATACTCTTAAAAGAACCGGGTATAACTAGAGAGGTTATTCGAAATTATTAAAAAACTAATCAAAAATTAAAGGGGAGCTCTTTCAAATGATTCAACTTTAATAATTTCAAAAATTTAAATGAGTTTTAGAAAATTATCCATTAAAATTTGTTAGCCTGGTAATACTTCTAGGATTTTCGATTCAAATACTTTCTAAATCTAAAAATAGTAATAGATGAAACATACAAAAGATGAAAAAATAGCATTATTAGTAATTATGACTAAAAAAATGGAGATTTGATAATTTCCCGCCCTGGCCTCGACATTCTACAATACGTTAGATAGAATGCATTAGAAAATCTATTACAGCTTAAAACTACTACAAACACTATCGCTTCGTTTTTTAGTGTAACTATAGCTACACTGAAATCAAGAAAACATCTGTTTTTATAGCTCTTCAAGCTTCACAACGAAATTCCAATGCATAATGGAGGGTTTAAATATTTTGAATATAATAATTTACACTTTGAGTTTACCGAAATAAACTAAACTACCTAGTCTATATGTTAGAATAAAAAAATCTTGAAACCGACTATCCTCGGGACAGGGTCATTGCGGTATTTTGCCAATTTCATTTTGGACTTGCCCGGAGCAAAAACTGAAATTTTACATTTTACTTTTCGCAAAACTGCCAAAAAAAGGCTATTTCAACCTCTCCAAAGGAAAGATGGAACCCGAAACCCCAAGACAAAGTCTTTACGAGGAATTATTTTGACAAAACAGCTAATATTCTTTCCCAGTAAATTCATAATATAACTGGTATAACATAACATCATGTCAAGAAGTACTATGGGCTAGCAAAATAACGAATTGGTCTTTAGGCTAGAATAGTTTGATCATTTATAACAAAAAAAATACTAATCCACTACTTGTTACGTAGTAGTAATCTTAATGTTTAAGTAGATTTTTTAAGGTATCGACTCAAAGAAAATCATGTAATATAAACTTGAATGAAAAAGACACAAATACTTTTATTTGAAGACAATACAGAAGATCTAGAGTTATTAACTTCTATACTTCCTGATACATTTGAGATCGTTGGAATTGCCAACAATCTAAAGAAAGGGTTGCGTTTATATAAAAATCTCGATATTGATATTATCATAATTGACATCTTCTTTCAAGGAGAACCCTTAGGAATTGAATTTGCACATCAAGTTAGAATCTTGGGCAATCCTAAACCTGTTATTTTTTTAGCCAATTCAATTAATAAAGATATTTTTAAAAAAGCAAAAATCACCAATCCTTGCAACTATCTTATAAAGCCACTTCACCCTTCTGAATTATTATTCGCAATCGAGTTAGCTCTAGAACAATGTATACAACAAAAGGATTATTTTGATACTCATGAACCTATTTTTTTTGAAAACTCTATTTTTGTTAAAAGGGGCCAATCTTTAATAAAAAATAATATTGATGACATTCAATATGTGGAAGTAGAAGGTTACTATTGCAATATAATTACAGATAACGATAGATATATTCTTCAAATTTCTTTAAGTAAGCTTATGAATGAATTACCATATGGACGTTTTTTAAAAACACATCGTAATTGTGTGGTCAATACAAGCAAAATAAAAACTATCTTTCCAAAAGATAATTTAGTTATGTTAACCGGAGGTAAAAAGGTCGTGTTGAGTCGCAGGTATAAAGAAGCTCTACTTAAGAGTTGTAAAATATTCAGATAAGAAACACACCTGTTCAGAAAGAAGGAAACACAGTCCTTCTAGAAGTTTAAATTGTAATAGTTAATATTTAATCTGATAGTTTAGTTAATTTAATTAGTCCGATTAAATATTAACTATTATACATCATAAACCCCTTAAATTTAATCAACGCTTGGTCTTAAACGCTCTAAATTTAAATTAAGGGCAACCTAAATTCTTCGTACCAGAAGGCAAACGGGATAATAAAATATTCTATAGGTAATACACCACTGCTATTCTTTTGTTGCTAAGGGTTATATAAAGCAGTTCATGGTTTATGCCTGCAAATCAATTATAAATATCTTCTAATTTTCCATAAAAAACATCCAGATCTTCTCTTGTGGATTTGATATGGTAATTACTACTTTTTTGCCAAATTTTGTATCCAACATTTCTCCACGTTTTAGGAAGTGTAGGTGCTTTTTTACTTTTATAATCGGCAATCCATAAAGGATATTTGGCGAATTTTTCATTAAGTAAATATTTGTCCGCAAAACGTTTACTCACATAAATCATAGGTTTCCGTTTTGTATTCTTTTCTACATGTTTCAAAAAAAGTAACAGATCGCTCTGTAGTTTTGCTTTCTTGATTTTCTTTTTAGCCGATGTAGATATACTATGTTGTTCTATATCCACAATTGGCATAATATCATCAGGATTCCATTTTTTTACCACATTGATATAGTGATTTGCCTGTTTAATGGGATTCACATTAACAAGATAGAAGTGATAAGCTCCTCTTATAATCGATTTTTCTTTTAACCTTTTCCAATTGTAATCAAAATAAGAATCTCTATAATGTATTCCTTCAGTAGCTTTACAAATCACAAATGAAATACTGTCTGAAGGATCAATTTTATCTACAATATCTTTATTATAATGAGAAATATCTACTCCATAAAAAAAACCTGTTTTCGGCAATGGCTTTGGAGTACTTTCTTTTTTAGGGAGCTTTTCCATAAATAAAATGTCTAGTGTCCCCAATGCAATTTTTACCGAATCAATGTTAGAAATCATTGCTGCATTTGAAGCCGTGATTGTATTGATATTTACGTTTTGATGTTCCAATTCATTCCAAATAAAATACATCATTATACCAAATTTTAGCATCATAAAAACACTTAACAGACTAGACCATTTCCATTTTATTTGTTTTTTTGTTTTCTCCTCTATTTTGGACATCTCATTTTTGAGCTGCTTAGTCATCAACAAAACTTCGTTGCAATGATTAGCTAAAAAAAGACTGGTATCCTTGTCAAGAAATACCCCTTTGTAAATAATATTACCATCTTTATCCATAATATTTTGAGGGCGACAGGTAAACTCGCCTTGTTTATTAAGGATAATACTATCCTTTACAATTTCAGGATGGTCAAATCCATCCTGGATACAGTATACACCCTCATCTTTTTTATTATGTATGGGTAAAAAATAAATATAAAGGTTTTGCGACAGATACTTTACTAAAGATATGACTTCTAAAAACGCTAAACATTCTTCTTTTTTTACTTCCTCATTATCAAACAAGTTATTTTTCAGGTATAATACGGAATAACACTCCGAAGTCTGAATAATAGCCGCCCTTCCCTTTTCTTTGATACAAAACATTTTTTCGAGAAGCTGTTTTAAGGTGACATTTTGGGCAGATGTCATCGAAATAATAGTCTTAATTAGTATTATTTCCTTTGTATTTAAAGATTTCATGATTTTAATTTTGATTGATTTTATTGATATCACGCAAAGACATTGAACTGGTTTATACTTTTAGGGTTGAAGCGAAAATTCATGATTTTTTGATCTTTTGAAGTCTTTTTTGAGTTGCACCCGCCTGCCGGACGGTCAGGTAGCAGAGCTACGTCAAGAAAAAAAGAGAAAAAAAGAGTGAAAAGCATCATTTTTTAGCCAAGAAAAAAAGTTTAAACCACTTCATTACATGTTATTCTTCGTTCTTTTTTTCCTTCTCTTCTTCCGGAAAATATTTGTTTAACCACAATCCGGCAATTTGTGGTGCAGTGATTTTTTTAAGATAAAAATGTATGGGAGTACCTATAACTTTTCCTTCTTTTGGCAGTATTGCATTAAGATAATTTTCAAATGCGAGCATTAATGAGTTAATATCCATTACTTTATTCGTTTGATTATCCATAGCCCCCAATGTATTGAGTAAGCCGGCGGTTCTTTTATGTTCTATATGGGCGTTCAAATTTTGATTTTTGGCTTCATCAGCATCAGACTTTATACTATGTTTGTTAATCTCGGAATGAGGTTTTCTTTTAGCACTATCAAAACCTGAGATTTCTTTTAAATTGGATGATAAGTTATTAGATTTAATAGACGGTGTAGCTCCCATAACGATAAGGCTAATATGAGAACTCACTTCATAGGAGCTTAACATTCTCTTTATATCCTCGACAACAGAAGAATCTACCCCAACTCCTCCACTTTGATATTGAACCCAACCGCTCAATTTAATTCTTTCTTGTAATCGATTCAATTCTTCATTTGATGGATTGGTAGCTATTCTTTCATTTTTTACGATATGCACCATCCCTACAAAACTAGAACCGTACGCTGCGCCCGAAATAATAGTAATACCTTCGTCTTGATCACTATCATTTTCAGAGATAGCGATCTGTTTCATACTTCGGGGTTCTCTCTTCAATTTTTTGGTTTGATGGGCATTCCATACATCAATAGCCTTCTCTATATCTATCTTAAAAGGTTCGATAACACCAATGTTTTTATGTGTACAATTTGCGGTAATCACCAAAGTTCCAGAGAGCCTGTGGTTTTTTTGCTGTTGATGTACCAATTTGGATACTTTATCACCTAATTTTCTAGAATTTTCTGAGGTCATATCCATACTTTCCTCTACATAATTTTTGATCTCTCCAGCTACGCTATCATTGTTTTCGTGAGAAAAATACTGAGCATCCAGTTTTAATGATTCTGAAGATAGTGGTAGCCCCTTCAATTTGACAACTCCATAATCCAGCGGACTTTCTATTTCATCTCCGACTTTTAATTTTGAGATCTCAGTTCTTGCATTTAGGATTTCTTTTTCATTTTTAATTCGGACTTTCAAGTAATTTTGGGAGGCTTCCAATATATTTTTATCGACTTCTTTTATGCCTTCGGTGATTTCCTTCGTTTCTTTTTTTATTACTCCCAAGCTTATCAATTCACTTTTGGTCATCTCAAAGCTTCTTTTTAGGGTAATATTTGAATTTAGTTTATCCTGTGCTGCATCAATTTCCTTTTGTAAACTACTAACAATATTCAACCCTTTAAGAACTTTTTTGTTCACAATATTACCTAAAACTAATGACGGATGATCGTATGGTATTGAACTTGACATAATATTCTACTATTAATTATTATTTAATTTTCATTAGTGTCCGATTAATTTTTCTGGATCCCTTACTAATCATATTTTTAGTGGGATAAGGGTTCATTTAAACAGAAGACAGCTTCCTTTTTTAAATAGTGCAATTTCTAATTTAAATGCTATTTTTTAGAACACGCCATTTTAAAAACTTCAGTTTGTCAGTTTGTTGTAAATTAGTCTTATTTCTTTTTTCTATAAGCGCAGCGGTCTTAAGTCTTTTAACCGGACAGTAGTGTTTAATTTTATAATAGTTGTCGATTCCTCTTTAGATCGTGAAAATGTTTTCTACAAAGGGGGGATCTTTTCCAGGAAAGAGAAATCAACAACCGGAAGTGTTAATTTGATAAGTACTTTGATGTTTAGAACTTAATTCGGGTTAAAAAAACGTCTTCTATAACACCTTATTCGTAATTCTCAAAAAAAACGATATACCCAAAATGGTAGATTTGTTTTCTTGAATACTAATTACTCTCATTGGTATTCGTTGTTTCTGTATCGGTAGTATTCCCTCCATTATTCGTTTTTCCGGAATTAGAATCATCACCAGAAATAGAAAGGTATTGATCCGGATAGTATTTTGACACCCACATTTGTGCAAGCTGTGACCTGGTTATTGGCTTGAGGTAATAATTAATTGGCATTCCTATATTGCCCTCTAAACATTTCTGCAGATAATCTTCCATAGCGTCCATCAACGAATTGATATCAATCATTTTATTACTTTCATCATCGATCTTTGCAAGCGCACTAATTGCCGATTCAACTTTAGCAGTTTGAATGGCGATCATTTGCCCTCCGGTTCGGGCGGCGTCAGCAGCTTGACTAATCGATTCTTTATCATTGGCCGTTGCATTTTGAATTTTTTGCAAAGCAGCCATTGATTTGGCACCATCATCATCGGCAAAACCTTTTACTCCTAATTGTACCTGATTAGATTTGATTGAAGGAATTGCCCCCATTGCAAATAGAGAACAATGAGAGGATACATTTTGAGAGCTTAACATTCTTTTAAAATCATTAGAAAAACTACTATCGAGACCAAAACCTCCTTTAATTTTTGTAAACCATCCCGCATACTTTGCTTGCGCTTGCATGCTACTTGCAACAGAGTACATAGATTCACTACTGGTAGTAAATGAAGAATTTAAAACATGTACCATTCCAATAAAAGAAGATCCGTAGGTACAGCCGGACAACAGCGTTATCGATTTTTCTTTTGCGGTATCTGCCTCGTTAGCAATCCTTGCTATGTTTGAAACATCATCTGTTTTTATCTTATCTGAATTTTTAGGGAACATCCGGTTCCATACACGAATCGCTTTATCTACATCTAAAATAAATGGAGCCAACAATACGGCATCTTTATGGGTACACGAAATACTTATTACCAAAGTTCCAACGATATCGTGTTTAGACATCTGGCTATGTACTTGCGATTGTACTGAAGATGTGGCTTGTGCTTTGGCCGAAAAACTCAAATAACTTACTTCTCCACTTACAAAAGATTTTATGGTCGAAGCATGTGTGTTAGAACCTTCTGTATTTTGATCCACTGCAAAATACTGAACATTCATCTTTAAAGAATCCGCAGATAACGGCATTTTCTTTATACCCGTTCTATTATAATCAATTGGGCTTTCTATATTTTGATTCGTGGTTTGCACTTTTGACTTTAAAGGTCTAATTTTCTTCTCTGTCTCTAGTTTTGCTTTTGCGTAAGCGATGGCAGCATCTTTTACATTTCTACCAACTGTCTTACTTTCTTTTTCAAGATCGGAGGTATCTATTTTCATACCTCCAAGTTCTTGTATAGTCATATCCAGACTACGTTTCATCTCTATAAAAGAGTTTAATGTCTCTTCTGCAGCGTCTGAAACCGATTGTAATTCACTTATTTTAATTAAGTTATCCAATTTTTCTTGGCTAACTATATTCCCTAAAACTAATGAAGGATCATATGGGATGGTAGATGACATGTGTATGTATTTTTATTTCTTCCTACTCTAATTGCTTTTCGGATTTCGCATATATTATTTTATACCATTTCTCATTTAAAATTACTCACTAAAAAGCAGTAATTTTAAACAAGAACTGGTATTACAAACTTATGTACTATAATGAGATCCGGTAAAAAAAATAGATTCTACGGTAATTTTTAAAGTATGATTGGTGATTTAATACTTATAATTGGTCTTTGTTTCTTTAATAAGTAGTTATATAAGTCGTATTTGAATAAATTTTCAAAAACAAACACCGAATTAAGCACATAAACCGCTATTTTTAGATACCGTGTTATGTCCTCATCCTTCTATATAGTCAATAAAACCGCTTAAAACATTCTTACCGCCACTCATTATATTTTTTCAAATCTCCTTTCATCTATTCCTCATCTTTGAAATGTCAAAAAGCCAAGTAGACAAGTTTAAAAATGTAATCCAAAGAGAAATAATCGATGGAGTAGCTACTATCTTTTCTCTTGATTACAAAGGTGGAATCTGAAAAGCCTGTATTAAATAGAGTAAGAAATTTATAAACTTAACAATTATGTATAGTAAATTAACAAAGCTTATGTCATTACGTTCTGCGGGTATATTTATGTCAGGTGCATTTGGAAAGCATGCGTTCGATGTTCTGACTACTGACGAAGGTGCAGACTTTGTAAAAGCATGGAATAAAAATGATCCAAATGCTGTGAACCCAATTTTATATAAATGGATGGTGGAAAAAAAAATTGATTTCAATAATATCCAATCAAAATTTCCTGAATTTGATCCTTCGGAGATAAGCGATTTCTAAAAAACTGTTACAGTTTTTAGATTAAAAAAAAAATAATTTAAACACAGCAGAGTTGCAACTCTGCTGTGTTTTTTCTTTTATACGATTTTGGTCAGATTTCATACTGTTTGTCCATTTATTCAGGTGTTAGCAAGCCACAAGATATATGAGGTCTTTAGTATTGTATATTTTAATACTTTGTGTTACTATTTTCCCCCGCTACCGCTAAACTCCGTTTAGTGGCAACAAACAAGCTAAAAACTTATAATTCAAAACATAAAAACTACTCTATCGAAAGTAGCTTTCTAGTATTTTTTACTTCTTACTCTTGACGACTTACAATTAACGGCACTCGTCAAAGACGTAGCGCTAGCAGTCACTCATTGAGGTTCCAGCGTGAGACTAATATAAACCATTGTTATTTCATCACTTCTCTATTTTTCAGATAAGCTTACAACAATTTACCACCCTTTTACCTCATTTTCTTGTATTTATATAATAAGGTTAAGCTTTATAATAATTTACACTTTACAGATCTCCGTAATTAAAACTTAAACTTTTGATTGAAATTTGCATTTTAAACAAATTTTGAGGCTAAAACTTATGAGTAGCTTTTATAATAAAAACTGTGTGCTTTATAGTGGATATATCTGTACTGGTAAATAGATCTTATTGTTGTGGTGCATTAAAACTAACCAAATATGAACGAAATAATTTGCCCTAATTGCAGTAAAGCGTTTAAAGTTGATGAAGCTGGGTTTGCTGATATACTTAAACAAGTTCGTGACCATCAATTTGATGAAGAACTAAATGCTAGGTTAAATCTTGCAGAAAAAGAAAAAGAGAATGCTATTAAACTTGCAGAGGCAAATATCAAGAATTCATTACAAGAACAATTAGCTAAGAAAGATAAAGAACTAACAGAATTAAAAGCTCAAAGTGATTCTGAACTTGCAGAAAAATTGGCGAAAAAAGAATCTGAAATTTTTGAAATAAAATCAAAAATTGAAAAAGCAGAATCTGAAAAACAATTAGCTGTATCACAAGCTATAAAAGAGATTGAAAAAGAAAGAGATAAGCTCATTAATGATTTAAAAACTAAAGATATTGAGAAAGTTAATGCGATTGAGTTAGTTGAAGCAAACATTAAAAACACATTTCAAAAAGAACTTTCCGAAAAAGATAAAGAATTAACACAATTAAAAGCTCAAAGTGAATTTGAGATTGCAAATAAATTAGCGAATAAAGAAATTGAGATTTCTGAAATGAAATCAAAAATTGAAAAAGCAGAATCTGAAAAACAATTAGCTGTATCGGAAGCGACTAGAAAAATAGAAAAGGAACGTGATGATTATGCTAATGATTTAAAAATTAAAGAAACTGAAAAAGAGTTACTTGAAAAATCAATTAAAGAACAGTTTACAGTCAAACTAACAACAAAAGATGAAACTATAAAAATGAAGGATGACGAAATTGCTCGTTTAAAAGACTTCAAACAAAAATTGTCAACAAAAATGGTTGGTGAAAGCTTGGAACAGCATTGTGAATCAGAATTTAACAGAATCAGGATGACTGCATTTCCAAATGCTTTTTTTGGAAAAGACAATGACGCTAGTTCTGGTACTAAAGGTGATTTTATATTTAGGGAATCTGATGCTTCTGGAAATAAAATCATTTCTATTATGTTCGAAATGAAAAACGAAAATGACACAACTTCTACCAAAAAGAAAAATGAAGACTTTTTTTCTAAATTAGATAGAGACAGAACAACTAAAAACTGTGAATATGCAGTTCTTGTTTCATTACTAGAATCTGAAAGTGAATTTTACAACACAGGTATTGTTGATGTTTCGTATCATTACCCAAAGATGTATGTAGTTAGACCTCAATTCTTTTTGCCAATAATTTCATTTTTAAGAAATGCAGCTTTAAATTCTATGAAATACAAAGCTGAATTGAATTTAATAAGAAACCAAAATGTGGATATTACTAATTTTGAGGAAAAAATGAATTCATTTAAAGAAGGTTTTGCTAGAAATTACGATTTAGCAAGCCGTAAATTCAAAACAGCAATAGATGAAATTGACAAAACAATAACTCACCTTCAAAAAACTAAAGATGCCCTACTTTCCTCAGAAAACAATTTAAGATTAGCAAATAACAAAGCGGATGACTTAACAATTAAAAAATTAACATATAATAATCCTACTATGAAAGCTAAATTTAATGACCTAAATGAAGACAGTGAATAAAACGACACCACAACACTATATATAGCAAATTGGGCGATTAGTGCTTAATCCAAAAGCTGTTGTCTATTTGCAAAGTCGCCAAATCTTTTGATTTGGTATTAAAAAAGAAAAATTAAAACAAAATAAAAAGATTTGGCTTGTGGCTAAACCGAAAGTGATCGCTTATTTTCTGCCCAACTTGCCATATATTTAACATTAGGATTCATACAATACGATATACAAGACACATCCCTATCTGATATGCTTCTATTATTCTTTTAATTATGCCTATTGAAAATCCATTCAGAAATTATACTTTTCACAGATTGTAAGGGCATTCTATTTATCGTTTCAAAAATTATTTTCAAAAGTTTTTTAAAAGAATGAATATTCGTTTATATTTGTCATGTGAGAATAAAAGATGATAAAAAGATTTCTAGAGTTAAACAAGCATGTGTTGATTTAACATTTGAGCTTGGCGTTGAGGGAGTTTCTGCTGGTAAAGTATCAAAAATTTCAAATGTATCTGCATCTAGTATTTATGTGTATTTTGAAAACATGCGTGATATGTTTCAAGCTATAAATGATGAAATTATTGAAGAATATTTTACTACTATATCAATATCTTTAAAAGAAGACATGATTATTAAAGATAGATTTTTAGCATTATGGAACGCTGCCTACACATATTGTTCTAATAATTATAAAAGATTCATTTTTACAACGAGAATGATGAATTCGTGTATTGTAGATTACAATAATACTAAAGAAATTAAGCCTTATCATGAAGTGATAAACGAGTTTCTTATCTTGGGTTCGAATGAAAAAATAATAAAAAAATTAGATGTTGCTAGTTTTATATATATAGCTTTTTCACCGCTCTATGCCATGCTAAAATCAAATATAGAAACAGGTCATTTCAAATTAGACAATCAATCAAGGCAATTGCTTCAATTAGCTGCATGGGATGCAATCAAAATGTAAAAAAATTTAACTTTTAAAATAAACGAACATTCATTTAATAATAAAAATATGAAAAATACATTAATAATTAATGGTCACGAAAAATTTCCTTTGGCTAAAGGAGAGCTAAACAAATCATTTGTTTCTGAAGCTCAAAATACCTTGATCAACATAGGGCACAATGTCAAACTCATTGAGATTGATATTACATATGATTTAGATCAAGTTGTAAAAGACATTTTTTGGGCAGATAATATAATTTATCAAACTCCTGTTTATTGGTTTAACCTTCCAGGGGCATTTAAAAAATTTATTGATTCCGTATTCAATCATGGTTTATTGCAATTTATAAACATGGATAGTAATACAGAATACGGAAGTGCGGGACTTTTAACGGAAAAAAAATATATGTTATCTACTACTTGGAATGCTCCCAAAAGTACTTTTAATAACAAAAATGGTTACCTCTTGAAAGATGGTACTATTGATGATGTTTTTTTACCCTTCCACTTATCAAATAAATATATAGGAATGTCGAAACTACCAAGCTTTGCCACCTATGATATTTACCATAATCCAACCATAGAGGCCGATCTTAAAAATTTCAAAAATCATTTAAAAACATATTTAAAGTAATTTATTATGAAAAGTATAATCCTCGAAGAATTCGGCAATACAGAAGTCTTAAAAATAAGCACTAATACCAAAATTCCGTCTCTCAATAAAAATCAAATATTAGTAGAAAACTATTCCGCAGCTATTAACCCTCACGACCTATATTTAAGGGCTGGATACTTATCCCCTATTTTAGGTGAGAATTTCCCAATCACACCTGGTTTAGACATTGCCGGTAAAGTTATAGCTGTTGGAGAAAATGTTAATAAATTCAAAATTGGAGATAACGTTTATGGCATGATGGATGCTAATCCAGAATTTTCTCAATCAGGTTTTGCACAGACTGGAGCATATGCCGAGTATATTGTAACTAGAGAAGATACACTATCTATAATACCAGAAAATTTAACATTTGATGAGGCTGCCTCAATTCCGTTGGTAGGTTTAACGGCTTACCAAGCACTTATAAAAAAAGTAAAAGCAAAAAAAGGACAGAAGCTATTAATAAACGGAGCTTCGGGAGGTGTAGGTAGTATCGCAATACAAATTGCAAATCAAATTCAGTTGGAAACCACTGCGGTTTGTCACTCTACAAAAAATGATTTTGTTAGTTCTCTTAAACCAATGTCAATTTTACATTATGATAAAGAAGACTTTACGGCATCGAAAATGAAATTTGACATTATTTTTGATGTTGTAGGAAATAAAAGCTTTGAACTTTGCGAACAAAATCTTTCTGAAAATGGAATCTATATTTCTAATGTACCCACAGAAAGTACGTTTAAAGCTTATCAAAACCCATCACAAGAAGAAAAGTTTGGGTTTAATTCGAAAAATATGTACAACTGGGTAATTCCATTAGGAGAAGATTTAGATAAAATATCTGAACTAATTAGCAAAGGAATTATAAAGCCTCTTGTAAATAAAGTATTCAATCTTGAAGACGTAACAGAAGCTCATAACTATGCGGAAAGCCGTATAGCAACTGGTAAAATTGTTCTTTCCATCAAAAAAGACAACATTAATTTCAACTAATTCAAAGTATGAAATCTTAACAATGTATATAAAAAATAGGGCGTTTGTGCTTAACCTAAAGTTTTGTGAATATTAATAAAGTCCGCTAAATATAAAATTTGGCATTTATAGAAGAAATAAATTTATATTTAGCTAAGTAATAAATCGAAATGAAAGTGCTTATCACCTGCCCTACTTTTCATATACGAACCATTGCCCCCCTACCGCTAATTTTGCAATTAGTTGCGGTAAACAGGCTAAAAACCTATAATTCCAAAACACAAAAGCTACTCCATCGAAAGTAGCTTTTTAATATTTTTTAGATAAGCATACAACAATTCACCACCCTTTTACCTCATTTTATTGTATTTATATAATAAGGTTGAGCTTTATAATAATTTACACTTTACAGATCTCCGTAATTAAAACTTAAACTTTTATTTTGAAATTTGCGTTTTAAACGAATTTTGAGGCTAAAACTTATGAGTAGCTTTTATAATAAAAACTGTTTGCTTTATAGTGGATGTATCTATACTGGTAAATATATTTCATTGTTGTAGGGCATTAAAACTACTCGTACGTATTAAAAAATGTAACGTTAGCAATAATTGATAAACCACGAATTGAATCAAAAAAAATAATTCCTCGTTAGAAGGGAATGTTTATAACGGAAAAAAATAAAACGAAAGAAAGTAATGGAAAAAAAGTATAGTTACAATCAATTGATGAATATTAAATATGACCATCATGAAGTGGTTGATGTTTCTGAGATAGTTAAAACATGCACAGATAAATGGTTTAATCAATCGCTTACAAAAGTTAATGATAGTGTTGTTCGTATTGGAATAGTTGAAGGCGAATATCATTGGCATAAACATGACGATGACGATGAGTTCTTTTTTGTTTTGAGTGGCAAACTAATAATTGAATTGGAAGATAAAACAATTGAGTTAAACCCTAATCAGGGAACGACAATTACAAAAGGGATAATGCATAGACCAATAGCACCTGAAAAAACAGTAATGCTGATGGTTGAAACAGCATCAATTGACCCAATTGGGGTAGACGAAATATAACGCCCTACAACAATAAATATACGTAATGCGGGAAGATTCGGTTAATTTGAACATTGAATCAATTAATAAAAACTGTAGCGGTATGATAGTGAAGTGCCTTTAAATCCTGCACTACGAATATTCGAGCCGTTAGGCAACATTAAAAAAGACTCTGTGAATTCAATAAAAGATTTAATTTATTTCGATTATGACAAGGCTAAGTCTCTTAGCAGTCAACTAAGTGGAGGACTGATTAATGAAATAACAAAAGCCATAGAAAACGAAGGTGGATTAAATTCTGATATTGGCTTTGACATAAAATTATTGAAAGGAAAAATTGGAGGTTCTGATAAAGAACGTTCCATTCGTACTGAAAGAATTGAATTGTATCACGAATTATTAAATGAAGTTGAAGACAATTTAACAAAGAAGAAAATTTTAAAAGACCTCAATACATCATTTGGACAAGATTCAAAGACGTTTAATGATTTTATGGAAATTATACCTGATTTCACGTTTGTAAAAGCAAGTGGTTGGAGCACATTTGAAGACTTTGAAAGATTCAAAAAAATAATGTCCAACTTTAATGAAGTCCAAAGACTTATTTATGCTTCTCAGCTTGAAAATAATCCTGAAATAATCGCTCAAAAAAAAGAAATTAACGATTTAAAAAAAGGACTACAGAAATCTAATAATAATAAGTAACTCGCCAAACTAAAAGCATATGAAAAGAAATTTGACCGAACAATAGAAGAGTTATCAGATGCAGAATTATTGGATGAGACATTTGTAGAAAGGATTAAAACATTCTTGGATACTTTTACACCCAATCGATTAAATTTCAGACTAGCTCCTTTTGATGATTTTCCAGACTTTCAGATATTAGCCAACCTAAAAAGTAAATATTTAGTAAATGGAGATTTTGAAAATGTTATATATACTTATGGCACTAGACCAAATATTAAACTATCTGTGTTTGGAGTTATAACATCCTGTCCTCAGAAAGACGATAAAAGAGTTAATTTAAATGATGAATATTTAGCATATTCTGATGATGAACTTTCTGAAGTAGAGGTATATGATAAAGTATTTAGAAATGTATTTTCATCATTCGAGGCTTTTGAGAAATTCTTTTTTGTTCCAAGTTATCCGAAAATTGCAATTGATCCAATAGGAATATATAGGGAAATATCATATGAATAAAATAAAAACGATTGCCTAACACTATATATAGCAAATAGGGTGATTAGTATTTAATCCAAAGGTTATTGCCTATTTGCAAAGACCGTTATAAGCCATTTGAATAAAACGAACCGAATGAAAAAATCATTTTTAGCCATAATTCTACTTTCAATTTTATGCGCTTGTCAAACCGAGAAAAAAATTGATGAAAAAAAAGAATATTTACGTTGGGTCGGAGATATAGCGCAAAATGACCAAATTGACAAACCAGATTTTAAAGTTTGTAATGGAAACGACAAAATTCTTCAATATTTCAATTTAGGAAAAGGCCCAGTTTATAATGAAGAAAAATCTGAAATTTTAAATATCTTTAAATCACATTACAAACCAATATATGACAAAAAAGAAAACGGACTAATCAGAATACGTTTCATTGTAAACTGTGAGGGAAAAGCAGGTAGATTTAGAGTTTTGCAATCAGATTATGATTATCAAGAAAAAGAATTTGATGGAAAAATCGTCTCTCAACTTTTAAACATAACAAAGGAAATTGGAAATTGGAAAATTTTTCACAAAAGTGAAATTCCTGTTGATTATTATATGTATCTGATTTTCAAAATTAAAGACGGACAATTAACTGAAATCTTGCCTTAATGAGACACTTTAGCTTTTTAATATTACTACTTATCTCTTTAAATTCTTTTGCCCAACCGAATTGCGAAGCCTATAAATATTATGGAGATACTTTAAAATACCAAGCTTGTAAAAAAGCAATGGAAATCAAAGGTCATTACCAATTCAGTAAAGAATACCAAACCGTTTTAGACGAATCAATTGAAATTGACCCAACATTTGATTATGCTTATTGGGCGAAATCCATTGCTTATCTAAAAAGTGGAGATTTTGTGACTTGGAAAAAATTAATTGATAAATCAGTTGAGTTAAAACCAAAAGAACATTTAGGATACAGAGGTTGGTGTCGTTATCAGTTCTTCAGAGACTACAAAGGTGCAATCAAGGATATTGAAAAGTTAGATAATTTGGTAGACTATGATATTGGACAATCCCAAAATGGAACATATCATCTAAACATTGCTAAAGGCTTATGTTATAGAGCAATTGGAGAAAAAGAAAAAGCAATAGCAATTTTAGAAAAACAAATTAAACTAAACGAATTAGAGGAATTTATTGGTGCTAATGATTATCTGCATCTTGGAGTTTTATATTTAGAAACTGAAAAATTTGATAAAGCAATTGAGGTTTTTAAGAAACAATCTGAATACAATGAATTAGCTGAAAATCAATATTATTTAGCTTTGACTTACAAGAAACTGAACAATATGAACGAATACAAATCTTGTTTAGAAAAAGCAAAAGAACTTTACGTTGGAGGAAGAAAAATGTCAGACCCATACTCAAATCCAATGGACAAAATATATTTAGACAACATTGAAAACGAAATAAAAACGGCTTACAACATTGGTAATCGTTACACAAGGCTCTAAAAAACATAACATATCACTCAAAAGCTTCTTTTTAAGGGCTTTTGTTTTTTAGGTATATCCTTTTCTATTAAATATTCAAGGCTGCTAAAAGTCTTATTTGAAGTCTAATTACGGCTTTTAACCGCAAAAGCAAATGATCTTTTTGCTTTGGCAGCACTTTTCACCGTTTTTGCAATAAATTTCAGGTACTTCTTAAGATTATAGGCCATGGCTGATAGATACATAACCTTGTTGGCTTGCTCTATCAATGGTATTGATTTTCCTAAGCCCCGCTACCGCTAATTTCATAATTAGCAGCGGCAAACAAGCTAAAAGCTTATAATTACAAAATACAAAAGCTACTCCATTGAAAGTAGCTTTTTAATATTTTTTGGATAAGCCTACAACAATTTACCACCCTTTTACCTCATTTTCTTGTATTTATATAATAAGCAGACTAATACAATGAGAGATTAAGTTTAATAATAATTTACATATTGAGGATCTCCGTAATTAAAACCTAAACTTTTGTTTGAAATTTGCGTTTTAAACAAATTTTGAGGCTAAAACTTATAAGTAGCTTTTATAATAAAAACTGTCTGCTTTATAGTGGATATATCATTACTGGTAAATATATCTTATTGTTGTGCAACGTAAACCTAAAAAAGAAATATGATTATAGATGAAAAAGCAGTTCGAATAGTTCTTAATGATATGCCAGATGGTTTTATATTTGAACATTTTTCTAAAAAAATATTTTCTATCGTCTTTGGTGATGAGTTTATACCTGTTGGAGGCTCAGGTGATCAAGGTATAGACGGTTTTCAACAAGTTTATACCAGAAAAGACCATGCTAAGTTAATTTATCAAATTTCAACGGAAATTGTTCATTGGAAACAAGAGAAGAGTAAAATTACAAATACTCAAGATAAGTTAGTTGCGAATAATATTAATGTAGATAAACTCAACTATATAACAAATAGAAAAGTTGAAAGAAAGGACACTATACAAGATAACTTTTACAAAAAATATAAAATTGCTTTAACTATTTATGACATGGAATGGTTTGCTTCTAATATTCTTGCAGACACAAGAGTTTCAGATGTTTATACTAGTTTCGTGCAAACTCATGTCCATGAATATCAACAACCAACAAAATTAATAGAAGTCGCTGAATTCAGTTCTGACCCTCGATTATTTGTTTTTTTAACACAGCATGTAGATGAAGGAGGAAGTGAAGAAATAGAAGATAGTGTACTAGATGGTTTAATTCTATTTGCTCTTGAAGGGACTTCATCCGATAGTATGATATTCAAATCAGAAATTGAAATAAAAAATCGAATAAGAGAATTAACTAAATTTAGCTTACCAAATATTGATTCAAGAATAACCAATAGATTAATAAGTTTATCTGCAAAAGACAAACATAAGGTAAAACATCACACTAAAGAAAATGTATTCTGTTTACCATATTCTACAATCATTGAATTAGCGCAAAGAGATATAAAGAACTCTCAATTAAGAAAAGATTTTGAAAATGAATGTAAATATCTTCTTAACACTAATTTAAAATTACTCGGGACAAAAGCGGTTAATATTTTTGAAATATTTGAAGAAGTGATTCATAGTGTATACTACAGGCAAGGATTAGAATTTTCTGACTTCATTATAAATGGTATTAATAAGGAGGTAGTAGACGACACATTACGTACAATCGTAGCTAGAGTAGTCGATGATTCTACAAAAAAAATCCAAAATAAATCAAACATTAAAACTGCTCTTTTAATGTCAATTAGGGAAGTAGCATATAATGGAACTGAAGTACAAAGAGAATATTTAAGAAAATTATCAAAAACATATATGATGGTTTTTTTAACACAAAATGACCCCAAAATATCTATGTTTTTCAAGACATTAGCTAATAAACTAACCGTTTTTGTTGGAACTTCAATTATAATACCAGCTCTCTCAGAATACTATTTAAGCAACGAAAATAAAAGATTTTGGAACCTCTTAAAAGGTGCTAAAACATCAGGTGTCACTTTAAAAGTTAACGAATTTATTATTGACGAATTAGTTAGTCATTTTAAGGGTATAACGAATACTTATAAATCTCTTTATAAAAATATTGAACAAGAATATTTAGAAGATGATATTGCCTTACTTTATATTGAAGAAATATTAATAAGGGCATATTTTTATGCCAAAAGAAGAAAGCATATAAAAAGTTTTGATGCTTTTTTAATGAAATTTATTGATCCCGATTTAACTAGTATAAAAGAAGATATTATACTTTTTTTAAAAGAAGAATTTGAAATTGAATATGTTTCAACTGCTTCTCAAAAAATTGTATTAGACGAACAAGAAGTTAACTTATTGATTAATCACTTAAAAGATAAAAAGAAAAATAATATTAAAAAGACGGAAGCTGATGCTAAACTGATACTTTACGTCTATAAAATTCGAGAACAAAATAATGAAACTGATAGTTCTGGAATTTTTGGATATAAAACTTGGTGGTTATCTCAAGACATAAATACATTTAAATCTGTTCAAGAAGTATTTGATGACAAATATCAAGTAAGTTGTTATATGAGATCTGATTTCATGTATAAATATATATCCTTATCACCTCACAAAAAAGATGTAGATGAATTATATAAGAAATGTTTCCCAAGTTTAATGGGTGTCAATCTAAGTTATCATATTCCAAAAGGAGTAAGCGCATATGTAAGTCAAAAAATCATTGAACACAAAGACACTAACCCATTGATTATAAAGAGAATATTAAAAAAATTAACATCAAAACTTATGACTTCAATAGATTCAATTTCTAACAAAGAATTCAAAACATATTTTGATGATGAAATGGAAAAAGTATCAAAAGAACATATCATAAATTAAATACGCAACACAACAATGAACTAAGCTAAAATCCAAGCTTTTTTACATTTATTCACCTACATGATAAACCAGATTTAGCTATTGCAAATGCCTGTTTGATTAGCTTATTGCACACCACTATAAGTGCTAGTTTTTTACTCTTTCCCTTTGCTACGATTCTATCAAATAATGCTTTACATTGTGGGTTATGGATACAAGCTGTAAAACTGCACATAAATAGATGATTGCTTACCAACCCATCCCCCGCTACCGCTAATTTCATAATTAGTGGCGGCAAACAAGCTAAAAACCTATAATTACAAAATACCAAAGCTACTCCATCGATAGTAGCTTTTTAATATTTTTTAGATAGGCTTACAACAATTTACCACCCTTTTACCTCATTTTCTTGTATTTATATAATAAGGTTAAACTTTATAATAATTTACACTTTACAGATCTCCGTAATTAAAACTTAAACTTTTGATTGAAATTTGCGTTTTAAACAAATTTTGACGCTAAAACTTATGAGCAGCTTTTATAATAAAAACTGTTTGATTTATAGTGGATATATCTGTACTGGTAAATATATTTCATTTTTGTAAGCAATTATGAGAAACATCTGTAACATAATTTTAATTTCAATATTCGCAGTTGGATTAGCTAATGCTCAAGACAATCTGGAGACTGTCGAATACAACGAATTATTGAAATTAAAAGTTGATGAAAACCGATTTACATTTGGTTGGTTAGACAATGTTTTCAGCGGAATTCCTTGTTTCAGAGATTATACAAAATCGGATATTCAAACTGAACTTGTTGACCCAAAAACGAACTCGATTATCTATACTTCATCAGAACCAAAAAGAAACGGATTGATAATCGCTACTAACAACATAGAAGTTGACAAAAAAAACAAGAAATTTCAAATTAGCGGAAAAATAACTGGTGGTTGGGAAAGTGTAATTCCAACTGAATTTAAAATTTACATTGGACATCGGAACGACACGATTTCTAACACTACTCTTTCACCAAACTTACACGGAGACATATATTTTAATGGAAAAAAAGTGGACAGTACAATTGTCATTGATACAGTTCCTGCATTTTATATGAAAGATTTACAAAAATTTGAGGTTTATCGGGGAAAGGAATATTTAGAAAACTCAAAATACAAGGAAATGCTTTTTGAAATTAATGGAATAATAGACGAAAAGAGCATTTTAGTTTTTGGACTTTCGTCACGCTTTACCGAGATATTTGAAATTGGAAAATTATTAACCGAATAAAAAAACTGCTTACAACAATGGCTCTAAGTAATTGCTTGAAGATGGTAAGTGTCAATCGGAATATTCAGAGAATATTCCTCACTCCGGGTCTTTTTGCCAACTTAAGTACTTTAAGCAACTACCCATAGCCGAACCGTTGTAGCAAATTGAAAAAAACGAATGAACTCATTTAAACGAATTTTTAAATCATATATCTTAGAGGGTGTTTTTACACCAACAACTGAAGCTAAACTTACATATGTTACAAGAGAAACTATTGAAAATGAATTAGAGAAAAATGTAAAAATACCTGGACAACAAATTGTTATTTACGGACATTCAGGCAGTGGTAAAACAACTCTATTAAGAAATAAGTTAAAAGGTCTAAAACAATCATACATTAAAACTCATTGTGAAAAAAATACAACCTTTGAAAGTATACTGCTTCAGGCATTTGATTCTTTAAATGTATTTTACAAGAATCAAAAAACCGAATCCAATTCTAATCAAATTTCTTCGGAGTTGAAAGCTACATATTTAGATATTTCGGCATCTATTAAAGCTTCTAATACAATTACTACTTCTTCTAAATTGGAGAGAGTTGTTCCTGTTCAATTAACTCCTTTAAGGCTTTCTCAGTTTCTCGGAGCTATTAATTGCGTTTGGATTATTGAAGATTTTCATAAAGTTTCAGATACTGAGAAACAAAGAATAGCAGATGTGATAAAAATATTTATTGATACTGCCAATGATTTTAAAAAAGTAAAAATAATATGTATTGGTGCAGTCGGCACCGCTAGAGAGCTTTTACAACTTGATGATAATTTGTACAATCGCATTAATGAACTGCCTATTCCATTAATGACTGATGTTGAATTAGAAGAAATTGTGAAAAAAGGATTTAACTTAATGAACTTAACTATAGAACAGTCGTTAATAGATAAGATAGTTTACTATTCACATAACTTGGGCTCTGTATGTCACCAAATTTGTTACGACTTGTGTTTTTACAATAACATAAAAAAATCAAAATTCTTTAAACAAAAAATAACTGAAGATGATTTTAGAAAAGCAATTGATTCTTTCGTAAGAAAAAATTCAGACACTTATAATAAGATCTATGACAAAATTGTAAGCTTAGACCTTGGTTGGCACATTTTAAATACTTTTGAATCAGTTGAAAAAGAGTTTGTATCAGTAGGAGAGCTGGAAATTAGAATTCCAAATCATAAAAAAATAGAAAGAGAAGATTTTCAGGAGTTTTTATCACTTCTTTCTTCACCTGAATTTAACGAAATAATACGTTTTGATAGAACTTCACAAAAATACTCTATTTCTACACCATTTTTCAGAGCATTTCTTAAAATGAAAATGGCATTAGAACATATCGAACAGAAAGAAGCTAAGAAAAGAAAAAGGAACAAAAGGAATAAGAAATATGCTCTTAAAGAACAATCTTCTATGGTGATGGATGAAGCATTCTTTGAAAATTATTATCAATTTTTAGATTCTTATTTAATAAGAACAACTAAATTGAATGAAAAAATTGAAGAACTTGAAAAGTTAAAAAGAAACGAAAAATAACGTGCTACAACAAGGTATCCTATGAAAAGCACTAACCTAGTTCTCCAAAGTTATTATTTATTTTTCATTTATCTCATAATGATGGTTTTGCACTCCAACATACGCTACAAATAGTCCACTATACCTGTGTGTGCCTGTGATACTATAATCCTATCTTATCAAAATCTACTGTTTTTTTCTTTTTTGTTTTCTTATGGCCTTTCCTTTTAAGAAATTCTTTATTTCGTTTTCATTTATGTTAACAACTCTTTTAAAAAAATCTGATACCGATATTTCAAAATAATCACATATATATAGTAATTTAATCATTTTAAAATTTGAGTTTGATTCCATTCTTCCCAAGTTAATAGAAAAACCATATTCTTGTTCAAATTCAATATTCACTCTACTCTGCGAAACGCCTTTATCCTCTCTTAGCTCCTTTAAAACCATTTCTATGGACGTAGTATAATACAAAATTGTTCTGTCATCTATCATAGCTTAAATAAAGTAATTACTAAACCTAGTTTCAATGACGCTTGTGTCGTTAATTTTTTTTATATATATTTGATTATTCTTTAAAAAAGAAAAACATATTTTTGCGCTTCTTCGTATAGAAAATATTTGAAGCTGTCGTTTTGAATCTCGTCTTTGGAAACTGGTAATTTTTAATGGGAACGAGGTGATAAGTACGATGCTCACGTCTTATTGGGCGTGGGCTCACTTATTGTTCCCTGGCATACCAGTGCCTCAAAGACAATAAGCTGAGTTCTACGCCTTTTTTATCTCAACATATAAAAGGTTTCTAATTCATCACATTTTGACAAAGCTTCAATTTTAAGTTAAAGTATATTTTTTCTTTAAAGAGACTGTTTATAGGATTATTAAGATTATTGAAAAACCTTAACAAATGAAAAAAACCGAAGTCAACAATTCCAGAGAAACCTTGTTTTTGTCTCATGATTCCCTCTCTAATGCTTTAGTGTTTTTGATACATCAAGAGGCTCTTAAAGATGATGTAAAAATTCACTGTAAACTCGGTTTGAAAATCGTTGGAATCATTTTAGCCGATTTAAAATATAATACGGGTACGCATTTGTTAATGAATAAAGCGTTCGATAGTTTTTTTGCGTCACTATCTGCCAACTACTACAACGAGAAAACCAATAACAGGACATGGATTTGCATATATACCGTGGCCAAAAATATTGAGGATTGTATTAAAGCTAATGAGATTGTGTGCCCCTTAGAAGATAAAACACCATATAATGAGTGAGCATAAAAACGGTTTAAGTCTTCATAGTTTCAAACTACTTTTTGAACGTTTGTATCCTCAGCTCTGCTTATTTGCCTGTAACTATTTAAATGATTTAGAGGCCTCTAAAGCCCTTGTTCAAGATGTTTTTATTAAAGTATGGGAGAACGAAGTCGTTTTTCTAAATGAACAACATAGTACGGACTATTTTTATAAAGCTGTTAAGCAACAGTGTCTTAAAATTTACAATCTAAACATAGACTCATAAAATACCATCCCATTTATCGTACTTCTCCTTATAAAAACATGACTCTAGCTTACCTCTTGATTATTAGCAATCAAAGTTGACTATTTAGTTGTATTGGGGAAATAGTCACGCATTAAGCCTCCATTTAGGGGGCTTTTTATTGGTTTTAAACGCTTTTAATTTAGTATCAAGGAAAAGGCTCTAAAAGTAAAAAAAACTCTTAAAATCGCTCGATTAACAGTGTTTTGATTTTACATGTTTTCAGGTTCGTCGCGGGTGCCATATTTCGATATGACATTTAATTTTCGAACGCGTGAGACATTGCATAACAGTGGTAGATGATAGTATAGCCTGATGTGAGGTCTCAATCATACCTCGTTTCGACTCCGCTCAACGACCACATTTCGACATGACTAACCAAACACGAGTCATTTCGACGATAGGAGAAATCGCATAATAGTGTATGGACGATAGCATAGCCTGATGTGAGGTCTCACTGCGTTCGACATGACCAACCAAGCGCGAGTCATTTCGACGATAGGAGAAATCGCATAATAGTGGTAGATAATAACATAACTTCATGTGATGTCTCACTGCGTTCGACATGACTAACCAAGCACGAGTCATTTCGACGATAGGAGAAATCGCATAATAGTGTATGGACGATAGCATAGCCTGATGTGATGTCTCACTGCGTTCGACATGACTAACCCAAGCACCAGTCCTTTCGACGATAGGAGACATCGCATAATAGTGGTAGATAATAACATAACTTCATGCGATGTCTCACTGCGTTCGACATGACCAACCAAGCACGAGTCATTTCGAACGCGTGAGAAATCGCATAACAGTGGTAGACGATAGCATAGCCTGATGTGATGTCTCACTGCGTTCGACATGACTAACCAAACACGAGTC
>CANLWB010000007.1 GCA_947494695.1 uncultured Flavobacteriaceae bacterium
ATAGCGTGACGGTAGCGCATACTATGGAACAGCGGGCGCTTATTGATACTATGATTAGAGATCATAAAGCTAAAAAAAGCATACTCATAAAAAAGCCCTTACATCTCTGTAAAAGCTTTTCTAATTTATGTTTTCTTATTTATCACGTCTTTAGCGTGACTCTTGCCTGCTGACTCGGAACGCCATCACGCTATAGCGTGACGGTAGCGCATACTATGGAACAGCGGGCGCTTATTGATACTATGATTAGAGATCATAAAGCTAAAAAAGCATACTCATAAAAAAGCCCTTACATCTCTGTAAAAGCTTTTCTAAATTATTTTTCTTATTTATCACGTCTTTAGCGTGACTCTTGCCTGCCGACTCGGAACGCCATCACGCTATAGCGTGACGGTAGCACACAATATGGAACATCGGGGAAAACACTTATTTCTACATAACAAAAAACCAGAAAATATATATCCTCTGGCTTAATTTAATTATTGTGAAACTATCAACCCATTTTAGAACGACACACATTGTCTAATCCCTGGGTAATTCCATCAATCTACCTGGTGTATAAGGTGCTCCCACGTCTTTTAACAACTTTTCTAAAGCCTTTATATCTTCTTCATAAAGTTTATCCACTTTTATCTTTATACTTTCGAATTGTGACTTTGCAATTTTAAAGCTTTTTAAATGGGTTTGTGTTGGGGCAGCTGTAGAATATTTTTGTCTATAAGCTATTGATCCAATCCTATCAGATAATGGTAGCTTTTGATCAATATCCAAACGTCTTTTTATAGGATCTCCATAAAGTGCTATACGAACCGATTTTAATTGGTCTTCTATACTTAAAACTGATTTTGTTAACTCCTCAAGCGGGTGATTGGTAACCTTAATAGCTTCTTTTATGTACTTTAATTTATCAGCTATTTGATTAACCTTGTTTCCGCTAATGGAAATCTTATTTTGTAAGGCATTAACATCTCTTTGAAATACTACTTTAGCAGCTCTGTCTGTTGCAGGCATAACAGTATTGTTTAATGCCTTAACGTTAAACGATTGTGGCCCGGTTAACAAACTCAGATCACTCCCTTTTAGAAGATGCATTTCAACGGTATAAATACCTGGATTTACCAATGTGGCAATACGGTTTCCTGCCCACGGGTTATACTCTTGTTTCTTTAAATTGATGGGCTTATCGTAATCGTATCTCAAATTCCATTGTAAACGTTGCACGCCTTTTTTAGGAGCTTTTAATATCTTTTTAACCACATGACCAGCATCATCTTTAATAATGAATACTAATTTAGGTGCTATTTCATATTCTTCAGCCCTTAAAGCATTATAGCTTGGGTATGGTGTATCCTTAAGATCTTTAACAAGGTTCTTTTCTTCTTCTTTGCGCTTATCCTTCAAAGACTTATAACCGTCATTATAAAAATAAGTAAGTGTTAATACCGGCCCTAGATTTTCAGCACTAAAGAAATTGTGCCCCCTAAATGATTTTTTAGACAATCCCATTGGGTTACTTTCTTCCCACATTAAGGGATCTCGTATGGGGTAAATAGCTGCGACATCTTCAGATTTTGTATTTTTAATTGCCCTTAGCGATGTATAATCATCTAAAATGTAAAATCCTCGCCCAAAAGTTCCTAAAACCAAATCGTTCTCCCTTCTTTGAATAGCGATATCGCGAACCGCAATGGTAGGTAAACCTGTTCCTAGTTTTTTCCAACGTGCTCCTGAATTGGGTGAAAAATAGACGCCAAATTCTGTTCCACAGAAAATTAAATCCTTATCCTCATGATCTTCTTCAATAGCATAAACACTTCCTCTTACGGGTAGGTTATTGCTTATAGACTTCCATGTCTTTCCTTGATCTGCAGATTTAAATATATAAGGTTTGAAATCACCGTATTTGTGATGATTAAAGGCGACATAAATAACGGCTTCATCATGCTGCGAGAGGTAAACACTATTTACATACGACTGTTTTGGCGCTCCTGGAATATTATCAATTTCCCTCCAGGACTCACCACCATCGTTTGTTATATGAATAAGTCCGTCGTCAGTTCCAGCAATTAATAAATTTTCATTAATAGGGGATTCCGACAATGCAACCACCGATCCGTAAATTGATGTTGATGCATTTTTAGCCACGGCATCGACACTAACCACGCGATCATAAACTTTAAGCGCGTTTCGATCTAACCGACGTGTTAAATCCTCACTAATAACCTCCCAACTATTCCCATAATCATTAGTTTTGAATACTTTATTTGCTGCAAAATATAATCGTTTCGGGTTATGTCGGCTAACCACTAATGGGGCGTCCCAATTCCATGTGTACTGATCATCATTTTCTCCTTCTACCGGTTTAATTCCAACACGTTCTCCACTAAGCTTGTCGTATCTCACCAAACCTCCATACTGTGACTGTGAGTACACAATATTGGGGTTTGTTGGATCTATTTGCGTCTCAAATCCATCACCTCCAGTCGGTATGATCCAGTCTTCATTTCTAATACCATGATTCGTAGTAACACGAGAAGGTCCTCCTAAAGTAGAGTTATCTTGCGTTCCTCCATAAACATTATAAAAAGGCGTATCATTATCAACAGACACTTTGTAGAACTGCGTAACTGGTAAATTTTCTTTAAAATCCCAATGTTTGGCAGCATCGAAGGTTTCGAAAATTCCGCCATCGGTTCCCACTAACCAATGATCCGTATGCCTTGGGTCAATCCAAATAGAATGATTATCCACATGCTTATATACTTCTCCGGTCTTTTTAAACGTTTTTCCACCATCATGACTAACATGCAACCAGGTATCCATCGCAAAAACCGTTTCAGAATCTAAAGGGTCTGTCATAATTTCCTGATAGTAATTCCCACTTGTTACATAATCACTGCGTTTTTCCCAACTCGAACCGCGGTTTGTAGACCTGAAAAATCCTCCTTTTTTATGAGCTGCTTCAACAATGGCATAAATAACTTCTGGATTAGATTGTGAAATGGATAACCCTATTCTCCCCAGTTCTACTTTTGGTAATCCTTTGTTTATTTGTTCCCAGGTCTTTCCGCCATCGACACTTTTTTGTATTCCCGAACCAGGTCCACCACTTACATAAGTATAAACATGTCTTCTTCTCTGATGTGTTGACACATAGATAACGTTAGAATCTCTGGGGTCCATAATAAGGTCACTTACTCCCGTATGTTCATCTATAAACAAAACATTCTCCCAGGTTTTCCCTCCGTCTGTTGTTTTATATAAACCTCTTTCTCCTCCTTTATTCCATAATGGGCCAATAGCTGCGACATAAACCGTATTAGAATCGTTCGGGTCTACAATAATTTTCCCGATATGTTCAGACTGTTTTAACCCCATATTCTCCCAGCTTTGTCCGCCATCTGTAGACTTGTATACACCATCTCCGTAGGCTACGGAACGCTGATTATTATTTTCTCCTGTTCCTACCCAAATCACATTGGAATTGTTTGGATCTATGGTGACATATCCTATAGAATAAGATCCTTGACTATCAAAAACAGGTTTATAGTCTACGCCGTTATTTATTGTTTTCCATACACCACCCGAAGCGGTTGCCACGTAATACTCAAATGGATTGTTTGGATTTACTGCTATTTCAGATATCCTTCCCGAATTAACAGCGGGTCCAATATGCCTCCATTTTAGTCCCGATAAATCGATCTTATCCAAAGGCTGTTGGTCTGTTTTATCACGTTTTTGTGCACTACCAAACTGTATCACGCAAAACGTTAGTAAAAAAAGATTAAGAATGTAGTTTGATTTCATTGGTTTTTTGGTTAAAAATTAGGAATGTGTCGCAAGGTTATAAATTAAGCCAATAATTTATTTTTTTATAACATTAATTTAACAATGTTTAAACATATCTAGTGATTTTCGGGTTTTAAGGTTTCGGTATTGTTTTTGTGATTTTATTAAAATATTAACATTTAAAATTACTTATTATGAGAAATCACAGATTAATTCCACAAGTAAATGCAGGATCTATGGCAGACATTGCATTTTTACTACTCATTTTTTTCCTGGTTACTGCTACCATTTCTTCTGATGCTGGTATAAATAGGTCACTACCTCCGGACTGCCCTACCGGAGTAGACTGTAATAGTGTCATTAAAAAGCATAACATACTCAACATTTTAATTAACAATGAAGATCAAATTATGGTAAAAGATGACATCATTGCTATTGATGACTTGAAAGCTATTGTAAAGGGGTTTATTGACAACAATGGTGATGGTTCTTGTAATTACTGTCATGGTATGAAAGCTACTGATGCTTCCGATAATCCTATGAAAGCAGTCGTATCACTTCAGAATGGAAAATTAACCTCTTATAAACAATTCATTACTGTGCAGGACGAATTATCTAAGGCCTATTACGAACTCAGGAATACGTATAGTTTGAATGTTCTAAAAAAACCTTCTGATAAACTTACAAAAGAAGCGTTAAAACAGGTTAAGAAAGCCTATCCTTTTATACTTTCGGAAGCTGAGATTGAATAAATTGCTTTTAACACACCAGTATCTTATTCTTTAAGAATACCATAAGAGATCTGCACCTTTTTTCTGCCCCATTGTCTTGCTGCTTTCACATCGGTTCCCATATAAATATCAATGTGCTTTTTCCAGCGTGCATTCATTTTATCTTTTACTAGATAAATACTATCCAGCCCTTCAATTTTAACGGGGGTATTATGTTTTATTCCAAGTTCAAGTAGGTCCCTTGAAATTGCAATACATGTCATTCCCGGTATTAAACTGTCTCCAAATGCTCCTATGTCGGGACTCGAATCTGTTTGATACTTCAACGAATTATAAGCCGAAGCCGTAACGGTTATTGTTTTCCAGTGGTATGGATCCTGATTTTCAGAAATATCAGCGTGCTCCCCTCCTCTTTTACAAGAAAAAACAACTAAAATAACGAAAGCTATTACATATTTATGTTTGGACATCAAGAACATCTTCAAAAGTAGTATGGGCTACCTCAATAACGCAAAAGAAACCCTATTGTTGTGATTACAGCCCACTCCCAGACTGAGATTGACACCATAAAGCCCCCTTAATATCTCATTAAGAACTAAATTAACTTAATCTCTTCTTTTAAACCCATAGAACAATTGCGCAAAGAAATTCTTTGGCATTTTGATATCGTCTGAATACCCCAATATTATTTTCCCACCACTCTCGGGAATGTAATTTGTTCTAAAAATATAATCCCATAGACTTAAGCTTATTCCGAAGTTTACACCATGCCCTCGCTCCTTCGGTAATGTATACGCATGATGATACAGATGCATTACAGGGTTGTTAAAGATATACTTTAAAGGCCCGTAAGTAAGTTTAATATTGGCATGATTTAGATGTCCAATGGCAATGGCCACAAAATGCACGATAAAAGCCTGTTCTGGTTCAAATCCACCAAGAAGCATGACTGCAAAGATCTTAAGAGGCTTGTATAGAATATTTTCCATCCAATGGTAGCGTAAATGTGCAGCAAACCCCATTTCTTTAACTGAATGATGCACCTTATGAAAACGCCATAACACCTCGAACCGATGTAACATGACATGCGTAAACCATTGCACAAAATCCAACACAAAGAAGAATATAAGTAATTGCCCCCAGGCCGGTAATGCAGACAGGTTTATTAAAGCAACGGATTGCATATGAACCCCAATACTTGAAAAGAATTGTTCTAATGCGGCATAAACACCACTAATGACAATTGCAAAAACAAAAAAGTTAAAAAACATATAAATGGTATCTAACCAAAAATCCTTTCTGAAAATGGATTGCTCTCTTCGCCATGGAAAAACCATTTCTAAAAACCATACACATAAGGATATCGCAACTAACCCCCAGAAATAATTTGAATGCCAGGGCACTTTAAAAAATATGGATTTTACAGTCCAATCGACCGTTCCAAAAAATGTATTTGTAAAAACTTCTATATATGTATTCATAATCATTTAAATATGGTCGTTGTTATATCCTGTTGAATGGGTAATTCTTTATGAAAACTCCATTCTATCCATGAACCATCATAGTTTTTCACATGCCTATACCCCAATAACTGAGTTAAAACAAAAGTTGTATGAGCCGATCGTACACCCGAATGACAATAGGTATAGATCTCCTTGTCATTTGTAATTCCATTTTTCAAATACAAATCTAATAAAGTGTTATATGGTTTAAACTTCTTGGTACTATTAAATTCTATAGTCTGCGCCCAATCTACTAAAATACCATTAGGAATATGTCCCGCCCTACTAGCTCCTTTCTTTTGACGTTTACCAGAGAACTCATCTCCTGTTCTTGTATCTAGAAGCACGTTACCATCATCAACTTTTAATCGCTCAAGATCGCCTAATTTGGCATATAATAACACGTCTTGTATAACAGGTAATTTAAAATTCGATGCTACATGCTTTGTTTGCTCTGCAGTTAATGATCTATTTTCTAATTTCCATGAGGTTAAACCTCCATTTAAAATTTTAGTATTGTAAAATCCGTAATATCGTAATACCCACCATAACCTTGAGGCGTCACAAGCCCCATTATCATCGTAAATTATAAGTTGATCTTTATTACTAATCCCTAATGCGCTAAAACGTTTCTCTATTTTTAACCTATCCGCCATCATGCCTTTATAAGGATATGTATTGGATTCAATATCGGTTCTCCACATATTAATAGCTCCAGCGATATGTGCTTTGTGAAAATCTTCAGGTCTTCTAAAGTCAATTATTTTGATATTTGAAGCGAATCTGAGCTTTTCCAAATCCTCACCTTCAATAAGATGTTTAACACTATGGTAATCGGATTCCCCATCAGTCATTTGCTTTGACTGATTTTTAGATTGATTTTTTGAGTCTTTCTTGCAAGACACCAGACACATGAATACAATGGCTATTTTAATTGTCCAACTCATACCATGCTATGTCTTTCAAGTTTTCTCGCCTCCCTTTTTTTTCAGGTGCATAATTCTTGGCTAGATAATTAACGATAACCGTCTCATCACTTCCTAAATCCCATAGATTTTGTGTCTCTTGCATCCATCTGATAATACCAATCCAACCTTCCTTATTGGCCCGATTTTGAGTAACTAATTTAGCGGAGTGACAGGGGGTACAACTCCTAATAACAGTTTGAAGGCCCTTATCGGCCTTAAATCCGGTTGCCAAATGAATGCCATTTTCAACAGCTTCTAAATTAGACGCTTCGACGGCGATTGTAACAGGTTCTTCTTCATCAAAACTGAGAAAAGAGGGATTTATTAATTTATAAACTAAGGCACCAGACCCGGTTATTATTAATGCAAAAAAGAGCACCAATCTTAAAAAGACCCGTTTAACACCATTTCTAAACGCTTTATTTTTCATTATTTAACCTTAACTGCTATTCTATGACAGGCATTATTTAAATATCCTTTGGGGTTCCATCCTGGTATCAACATAGGTTGGCTAATTCCGTTTCGGTCCATTGCTCTGGACCAAATTTCATAGTATCCTTTTTTAGGAAACTTAATATTCGCATTAAAGTGCTGCCAGGCCAATCTGTTTACTGGTTCTTCCAACAAACAATCCGTCCAGGTTGCTCCAAAATCTATAGAATACTGCACATTTTTAACGTCTAACTCTCCCGCCCATGCATGGCCTCTAATTTTTAAGGTTTGGTTTTCATCGATCATGGCTCCTGATTTCGGATAGGTAATTAATGACTTTACCGGCATGCTTTCTATAATACACATATCTTCAGCTTTCACCTTTTCTCCAGGAGCAACTGGGTTACAAGGCACTCTATATGCCGGAGCTTTCATCTTTGTGCCGTCATGAACTTGATCTCTAACACTTATTCTATTGATCCATTTTCCAGAAGCCGATGCCGGCCAACCACCCGCTACTAATCTTAGAGGGTAACCATGTGCCAACGGAATATCTTCACCATTCATTTTAAAGGCTATTAAGGTTTCTTCCAAAAGTGCTTTATGCATGGGAACACCTCTCGAAATAGGTTCCTTATTAGGATCTCCGCTTAAATGCGTATCGACGCCATGATACCCTATGTAAACCGCATCATTTTTAATCCCCACGTCGTTAAGCACATCTTTTAATCGTACACCCGTCCATTCGGCACAAGACACAGCTCCTACTGTCCATTGATTGCCCTTTGCAGGTGGATTAAACTCATTTCTTCCATTACCACCACATTCTAATGTTAATTGGTAGGTGTAGTTTTTAAATGTCGTTTTAAGTTCTTTTAGGCTATATGTTTTGGGAGTATTGACCGATTCTCCATCGATAGTAAGTGTCCAGGTATTTGCATCTAAATCTCTCGGAATTATACCGTTATTCCTAATAAACATGTATTTGTTAGGTGTAATACGATCGTCCAACAAATGGGCTCGTGCTTCAATATTCCATGGTTTATTATTCAATACCACCATTCCTTTATCCTTATTAAACAGTTTATAAGGATCAAGGTCTTGTTCTATAACAGGCCTATAGTTTTCTGGCATGGAAGAAGAAAAAACAATGTCCGCCCCAATAAAAGAGGCCGCCGAACCAAGAAAAATATGTCTAACAAACTTTCGTCTTTTCATAAAAGTATTTCGTATTAGTCGAAAAAATTACGACGAATACCCTTTTACGATTGTAACAAAAGTTACATGATGCTACTATAAATCAAGCTATTGTAGGATTAATATTCTAAAAGTATTCTCAGCGCCTCTTCAAATCTCCTTTTAGGCAGGTATTGTTCTTCTAACTGACTAGCAAATGGTATGGGCGTTTCTAAACTAGCCACTCGTTTTACCGGCGCATCAAGTGACTCGAAGCAATGTTCCATGATAAGTGCTGAAATATCACTAGCGATACTTCCAAATAGAGAATCCTCGCATAAAACTAAGGCCTTTCCTGTTTTTCTAACAGATTTATATATGGTTTCAGTATCTAAGGGCTGAAGGGTTCTAAGGTCAATTACATCTGCAGATACCTCAGGATTATTCTCTAGAGTTTCCAATGCCCAATGAACTGCCGCTCCATAACTAATTATAGTGATATCATTACCATCTTTAATAACAGAAGCCTGTCCGAAAGGTAGCGTATAATAATCTACCGGTACGTCCTGCCTCACACGTCTATACAATCCTTTATGTTCGAAGAACAAAACGGGATTAGGGTCGTTAATAGCTGTTGCTAATAGTCCTTTGGCATCATAAGGAAAAGCTGGATACACGACTTTTAAACCCGGTGTTTTTGTAAACCAGGCCTCATTGGTTTGGGAATGAAACGGACCGGCTGCCACACCTCCTCCGCATGGCATTCTTATCACCACATCGGCTTTCTGTTTCCATCTGTAATACGACTTGGCTAAATAATTAACAATAGGATTAAAACCTGAACTTACAAAATCTGCAAACTGCATCTCGACCACACTTTTTAATCCAGCAATAGACAACCCCATTGCGGTTTCAACAATTGCAGATTCACAAATGGGTGTATTGCGCACACGTTCTCTTCCAAACTGTTCAACAAAGCCTTCTGTTATTTTAAAAGCACCACCATATTCAGCAATATCCTGCCCCATGATGATCAGGTCTTCATGCTGTTCCATACTTTGTTTTAATCCATCAGAAACGGCATCAACAAAACGCATTTCATCACATTTACTCTTACTGTTAATTAATTCATAATCAGTTATTTGAAATACATCATCTAATTCGTTAGTTTTATTAGGAATTATAGCTTCTTCAGCGAAAGCAATATCTAAATGCTGATTAATTTCGTTAATAATTTGCGCTTTAATACGTCTAATATCATCTTCATTAATAATGGCTTCGTCTTTTAAAAACATTTCAAAATTCGAAACCGGATCTTTAAGTTCCCAGGATGCCATAAGGGCTTTTGGAACATATTTGACACCACTAGCTTCTTCATGTCCACGCATTCTAAACGTCTTGAATTCTAAAAGAACCGGTCTGGGGTTTTCTCTGATACTATGAGCTAACGCACTAACTTCTTTATAGACTTCGACAATATTGTTTCCGTTAATAATATGTGATTCCATACCGTATCCAACCCCGCGATCTGCAATATTTTCACAATGATACTGCTCCCTTGTAGGTGTGGATAATCCATAGCCATTATTCTCTACACAAAACAAAACCGGTAACTGCCATACCGACGCCACATTTAAGGCTTCGTGAAAGTCGCCTTCACTGGTTCCTCCTTCTCCGGTAAAAACAGCCGTTACTTCATTTTTATTTTTGAGTTTAGAAGCCAAGGCAATACCATCGGCCACACCAAGCTGCGGGCCCAAATGCGAAATCATCCCCACAATGTTGTATTCCTGAGTCCCAAAATGAAATGAACGATCCCTACCATTTGTAAAACCCGATGCTTTACCCTGCCATTGTGCGAACAATCGACTTAATGGAATCTCACGAGTTGTAAACACTCCCAAGTTTCGATGCATGGGTAAAATGTATTCGTTAGCGTTAAGCGCCATCGTAACACCTACAGCAATGGCCTCTTGTCCAATACCCGAAAACCATTTGCTAATTTTCCCCTGTCTTAGTAAAATAAGCATCTTTTCCTCTACCATTCTTGGTTTTAGAATGTTTTCATACAATTTTATAAGCAAATCTTTATCAAGACCTTCCGTATGATAATGCATTGAAATTGAAGCACGTTCTTTAGTCATATGTCAAAAATTACATGATCAAATATAGTATAAAAAGGCAGAAACAATGTAACAAGATATACAAAACTCAATGTGTAAACTTTGCAATGTTTTTGTACATTTGTAATACATCCATTTTATATTCTAAAAGCTCATGACTAGCATACCCAGTGTAGATTTAAACAATTTTATCTCTAATGACCCAGCAAAAAAACAGCAATTTGTAAACGCCATTGGAAAGGCATATGAAGAGATTGGATTTGTGGCTTTACGAGGCCATTTTTTAGATGATGCTTTAGTTGGGAAATTATACAATGAAATTAAGGCGTTTTTTAGTTTGCCTACGGAAATCAAGCAAAACTATGAGATTCCCGGAATTGGTGGTCAACGTGGCTATGTATCATTTGGAAAAGAAAGTGCTAAAGGAAAGAAAGAAGGGGATTTAAAAGAATTTTGGCATTTTGGACAGTATGTAGAAGACAATCCAAAACTTGAAGCCGAGTACCATAAAAATGTGATAGTTGACGAGCTTCCTGACTTTAATTCAACGGGTAAAGAAGCTTATAAAATGCTTGAAAAAACAGCTAAATATGTTTTGAGAGCCCTGGCACTACACCTCAATTTAAACGAGACTTATTTTGATGAATTTATACACAATGGAAATTCCATTTTAAGACCCATACACTACCCCCCTATTAAACGAGAGCCTGAAGAAGCTGTGCGTGCTGCAGCACATGGCGATATTAACTTAATTACATTGTTAATGGGAGCTCAGGGACGTGGTTTACAGGTACAAAACCATGAGGGTGAATGGGTTGATGCTATTGCTAAACCCGATGAACTTATGATTAACGTTGGTGATATGCTTTCCAGACACACCAACAACAAGTTAAAATCCACAATACACCGTGTTATAAACCCTCCCAAGGAACTTTGGGGGACATCGCGCTACTCCATTCCATTTTTTATGCATCCCATTAGTGATATGAAACTAGATGTTTTAGAAAGTTGTGTGAATGATGATAATCCCAAGCAGTTTGAAGACATTACTGCTGGTGAATTTTTAAATGAACGATTAATAGAACTGGGTTTAATAAAAAAATAGCCCTTAGAAAACTGTTAGCCTTTGAGGTCATAAACTGAAACTCTCATAGAACATGGATTTACAAGACCAATTAAAAAACCTCTTTCCTGATCATATTCAAGAAACTCCCGAAACTTCAAATGAAAAAGCGCCTGATATATGGATGCAGGATGACCCCATTATTTGTAAATATGAAAAACGTAAAGGAAAACCTATTACGATTTTAGAAGGTTATACCGGAGCTAATGATGATTTTAAAGCTTTGGCTAAAGAAATAAAAAAGACCCTTAGTGTAGGCGGTAGTTTCAAGGATGACAAAATCATTATTCAAGGTGATTATCGTGATAAAATAATGAAAATGCTCCAGGAAAAAGGCTTTAATGTAAAACGTGTTGGAGGATAATTCATGAATAAGCAATCTCTCCATATTACGAATGGCGACGTTCTAACTGATTACCTGAATGAACTTGATGTTACCGGGGAAAAACTAACCTGGAAGGAAATGCTTTGTGAAGGACCAACCATTCCAGATGTTGGTTCTTCCAAATTTATTGAAATTAGAAAGTCATTTTTTAGCTCTTTTTACGATATTGATTTAGATGAACAGATCATCATTAAAGAATTGAATAAACTTGATGATTATCAGTCTTATTCGGAAATCATTCTTTGGTTCGAATACGATCTGTTTTGTCATATTAACCTTGTTGCCGTGATTAATTTAATCTTGCAAAAAGGAATTGATCTCCCAATTTATTTAGTATGTAGTGGTAGAATTAAAGGTAGTAATACATTGAAAGGTCTGGGAGAACTTAATCCAGAACAACTCCTGGATCATTATAAAAATAAAGTAAAATTAACTTCTGAAGACATAGACTTAGCCAAAACCGTTTGGAACATATATTGTGGTAAAGACCATAATCTTTTAAAACCCTTTATCGTAACAGAATCTTCTTTTAAATACTTAAGTAATTGTTTGAAGGCTCATCTGGAACGCTTTCCCGACGCCTCGCATGGAATGAATGTTTTAGAAAGAAATATTCTGGAGATTATTAAAGACAATCCTATAAAATCTAAGCATCATTTATTGGGATATGCTCTAAATTATCAGGGGTATTACGGATTTGGAGACCTTCAAATTTCCCGAATTATAGAAAAGCTAAGTATATTTTTCACTAATGATGAAGTCCCTATCAAACTTAACAGAAAAGGTCATGAAGCCTTATTGGGCAAACATAACGTTACCGCAGAAATTGATAATAACATGGTTTATGGTGGGGTTAAAAAATTTGATTTTCAATTCAATAAAAAGCAAAATATGCTCGTAAAAACTGTTTCAAATGGCCTTTAAGGAATCTGAGCTCATATTAAATCCAGACGGTAGTGTTTATCATTTAAACTTAAAACCAGAACATGTTTCGGATACCATCATTTTTGTAGGTGATCCCTATCGTGTTGAAAAGGTCACCAAACATTTCGACAGCGTTGAGTTTAGAACCCAAAAACGTGAGTTTAAAACGCAAACCGGGCACTATAGAGGCAAGCGTTTAACTGTTATTTCAACGGGCATAGGCCCGGATAATATTGATATTGTGCTAAATGAACTGGATGCACTTTTTAATATTGATCTTATTAGCAAAACGCCTAAACAACAACTCACCAACTTGAATATAATCCGGATTGGCACTTCAGGATCACTTCAAGAGGACATTCCTGTAGATTCATTTCTTATAAGTTCGCATGCCCTTGACCTTAATGGTATGTTGCATGCTTATCAAATCGATTCCATTAGACATCCTGATATTGAGGCTGCGTTTGTGCAACATACAAGATGGCATAAGGATAAAGCCAGCCCCATTATTATTGAAAACAGTAAAGCTCTTGAGAAGCAAATAGAAAGCGAGAGCACTTACAAAGGGCTTACCGCAACAGCAGGAGGGTTTTATGGCCCCCAAGGGCGTGTTTTACGTTTGCCGCTTCAGGATGCCGATTTAAATACCAGTATGGATAGTTTTGATTATAATGGTACCCGTATTACAAATTTAGAAATGGAAACATCGGCCATTTATGGACTATCAAAATTACTGGGACACCAGGCCCTTTCGTTGAATGCTATTATTGCTAATCGGGCTTCGGGAACATTTAGCAAAAATCCAACAGGAGTTGTTGAAAACCTAATAAAATACGCATTAGACAAGATTACAGAATAACCATAAATCGACCTCATGAAGCAAGTTAATATAGGAGGTGTCCCAGAGCACTTTAATTTAGCATGGTACCTAACACTAAAAAACGGAGCATATAAAAAAGAAGGTATTAATTTACGGTGGCATGATTATGCAGGTGGCACTGGTGCCATGTGTAAAGGGTTGCGCAATAAAGATATAGACATCGCCGTAATTCTTACCGAAGGCATTATAAAAGACATCATTGCAGGTAACCCTAGTAAAATAGTACAAACTTTTGTGGAAACTCCGCTTATATGGGGAATTCATGTGGCTCACAATTCGACATACAAACGTATAGATGATTTAAAAGGCACCAAAGCAGCCATAAGTCGATATGGTTCTGGCTCGCATTTAATGGCCTATATCAACGCAGAACATAATAACTGGGATTTAGATAATGATCTGGACTTCGAAGTTATTAAAAACTTGGATGGTGCCGTTGAAGGACTTAGCAAAGGCAAAGCCGATTATTTTTTATGGGAGAAATTCACAACCAAACCCTTGGTAGACGATGGTATTTTTAGACATATTGGTAATTGCCCTTCCCCCTGGCCTTGTTTTGTAATCGCCGTTAGAGAGGATTTTATCGCCTCTAACAAGGAAGAGCTCGAAACCATTCTAGATATTATAAATAATACCACAGCCGACTTTAAAGACATACCAAGTATCGATAAGACTATAGCCAATCGCTATGAACAGCAACTAGAAGATGTACAGGAATGGCTAACACTTACGGAATGGTCTCAAAGTCTCATTGATAAGAAAACAGTCTTAAATGTACAGAGAGAATTGCGCGCACTAGAGATTATACCTGAGATTGTAGAGTATGAAACGTTAGTATATAATATCTAAATTCATCTATTCACTGACCTTCAATATCTTAACTTGCCGCCTAACATCTAACAAAATGTTAATAATTCTCACAATTATATAGAATAGCTTATTTTTGAGTAATAAATAAACCGAAAAAATGAAAAAAACACTTTTAGTAGCACTCTCCATCGCCTTAGTGGCGTGTAATAATACCCCCAAAGACTACGCGACTTTATCTGGAAAAATCACCAATAAAAATAGCGATTCTCTAATGGTGAGAACTCAAGCATACTCTAAAACGATTAAAGTTAACGAGGATGGCACATTTAAGGATACCTTAAAAGTTACCGCCGGTATTTACAATATTTTTGATGGAAAAGAAATGACAAACATGTTCCTAAAGAATGGTTTTGATATTTCATTAACACTTGATACAAACGAATTTGATGAAACCGTTAAATATTCTGGAACTGGTGCTGAAACAAGTAATTATATAGCCCAAAAAGCTTTGATAAATGAGAGCATGTTTACCCCGGATTTATTTAAATTGGAAGAAGCTGCCTTTAAAACAAAAGTTGAGGGCCTAAAAGGCGCATTAGCTGAGCTTTTAGAAAACAACAAATCTATAGACTCGTCTATTTATGCTGCAGAGAAAACTCAATTGGATAAAATAAGCGATGAGCTTCTCACTTTTTATAATCAACAAAAAAACAAAGCCAATAAACTAGCTGATCTCGTGGGCAAACCTTCTCCCGAGTTTGTAAATTATGAAAACTTTAATGGAAGCAAAACGTCTTTAACAGATTTAAAAGGTAAATATGTTTATATAGATGTTTGGGCGACCTGGTGTGGGCCATGTAAAAGAGAAATTCCTTTCCTAAAGAAAGTTGAAAAACAATTTCATGACAAAAATATAGAATTTGTGAGCATCTCTATTGATAATAATAGAGACCACAAAGCATGGAAAAAGATGATTACTGATGAAGCTTTAGGTGGAACCCAATTATTTGCTGATAACAACTGGAAATCAGAATTTGTTCAAAGCTATAACATTCAAGGGATTCCCCGTTTTATTCTTATCGACCCAGATGGTAACGTTGTGAATGCTGATGCACCTAGACCTTCAAGTCCGGAATTGATTGAATTATTTTCTTCCCTGAATATTTAATAATATTACCGCAAATATATAAGGGTGTCTAAATTTTTAGACACCCTTTTTTTTAGTAAATAATTTGGGACGCTAAATTATAGATATGATTATTAAACTTTAAAAACTCCAAAGTACCTACTAATTTCCATTTCTACAGTAATAGCTCTAGAAATGAGTTAAAATTCGTAATTAAGAATGCTATTCCACTACGATTTCAAGTTGTAAATCCTATAAAGAACGATTGTAAACGTTAAAACCCTCTAAATTTTTAAATAAAGAGGTTTCTATACCTACCTATTTCATAAAGCTAGTTGAAGCTAGGAAGTCTCAACTAAAATTGACGTTATACATAAAGATATCTTTGTTAATGTATGTAGACCAAATCTAAAGAAGCCATATTGAAAACTCAGGAAAGGCCAATAAAATCTGATTCTTTTGAAATACCCCAACAGATTGAAAATAACAAAAAATCCATGAGAAAACTCATGGACTTTTCTGGATAAATTTCAAAATAATCAATATTTGAAATAACCTATAGAACTAACTAACAATACTTTACTCTTTACAGTTTTTTCATTAAACGTAACGTTAACGACATGTTTTCATGTGCTTTTGGTTTCTCTAACAAACTCTATAAGCATATTTCATACACTTTAACACTCGAGTCACTTATTAAAAGAACGATTATCTAACTCAAACCCCTCTCTTAATTTTCATTTTCTCATAACTTTAAAGACTAAAACTCACTAATTAAAAGCTCATAAAGCACTATCTCTTTATAACAAAAAAAGCCCATGAAAATTATTCCATGAGCTCTTTCGCAAACAAATCTAATCATCAACCTAAATGTTGAGCTAGTCCAAAAAATCGTAATCAAATCCTCTACTTAAATCCTAATCATTGTGATTATTACAAAACCTTGATGGGGCAGTCAAGGTTTCCTCCAGTTCGCTATTAGAGTTCAAAATTATATTATTTCCATTTACGGTTAACAACGTAATAGGGTAATCTATTGTAAAGTCTCCATTACCACCACCAAAAAACTCCTGTATTAAATGGTTATCATCGGTTAAGGTAATTGGTATAATCTCGTCTGTTTGGAGATTAATTTTATTTATATTAAAAGGATATACAAAATTTATGCAATCGCTATAGTACATAGGATTTAGTTCGCAATCACTAAAGTAATCTATTAATTGGGAGGTTCCACTTAAATAGCTAACACCATTATCTGGGGATTCAATTCTAAGCGCCAGAAGTTTTACATCGATCGGAGTAAATGATGTACCATTGGTTTGGTTATAAGATGATAAAGCCTGTTCTACAGCTACTAGGCCTTCCGTAAGCGATATAGGATGCTCTGTTAAATTACCATAATCGAAATGACCCAACTCTAAATAATAATAGGCCTCTCCGGAACATCCAAAATTAATATCTGTTAGATCTAAAGTCACCTTTACCTCAGCATCAGTATTGATTCCCTGAAAACTACAACCTTCAAAATATCGAATGTAATCTTCTCTTTTATTTATTGCAAAACCTCCTAGCTGTAGATCGGTGTAAAAGAAATCTATCACAAAATCATCATCGTTAAATTTAACAAAAGTCATATTAATCGCCTCCAACTTTGAAGCCATATAATTCATCTCCCAGTTTAACATAGGAACGATAAATGGCCCATAATAATTCCCTTCTTTGTTTATAAAATGACCAACAATGATTGGTTCTATACAATCTTTATTTATAAGATTAAAATCATTTACCGAAATAGCTGTTTCTAGTATTTTACCCATTAAATCTGATGAAATGCTCTGGTGGGTTGAAATTGATTTCTCAATAACCTCATCAGAACTGCAGGAAAATAGACTTCCAACAATCAAAACAACAGTGAACAATAACCTTAACAAATAATTCATAACACAACTTCGCTCGTTTACTTAATGAATAAACGATTGCTCATTGTAAAACCCTCTTTTTTTTTATCTCTTTTTTTTATTTCCCCTTTACTGAGGATATCTAAGAAAGATAAATATAAGCTTAGCAAAAACATGCCTCGCTTATACCTTTGATGATCTGAAGGTTTTGTTTTCTACCAATTATCTGCACAAAACTTTGAAGAATCCGTTAGAATCCCCTCTAACTCTTCGTCTGAATTCACTAAAATATTAGTTCCATTCAAGGTTTCCATAGTTATAGGGTACACAATTCTCAAGTTTTCAAACGTATTAAAGAAGTCATGACTTAAATCATTATCCCCAGTTATGGTCATAGGGGTAATTTCTTCTGTTTGAAGATTAATCTTATTAATAATAAAGGGGTATTTAAAGTTAACACAATCACTGGTATAACTATAGTTTATTTCGCAATCCTTGAAATAATTCGTTAACTTCTCTGCTCCACTTATATGAAAAATTGAACTTTCGGAAGATTCTAATTCAATTGACACAACCCGTAAATCGTCTGTAGTATATTTAACAAAACTATTTTGATTATATGATAATAAGGCATTTTCAATACCAACTTCTCCCGAATTTAAAGGGATTGGGTTTTGAGATAATCTCGCACTCCCCAAAAAAAGTGGTTCAACATAATACTGCACATTCCCAGAGCAATTAAAATTAACATCAGACACCGATACTGCTTCTTTTACAAAGAGGCTTTTAAAGTTTCCTTCAAAACTACAGTCTTCAAAGTATTTTGAAAAATCATCTCTGGCATACAACGCACCAGGGCCTAAAAGTGAAAACTCATACATAGCATCTATAACCAAATCTCCACCATTAAAATTAACCTCTATATCTCTTAAAGCTCTATTTTTTATATCTGCAAATTCAATATCCCAGTTTGATACCGATATAGCAAATGGACCGTAATAAACACCTTGCTTATTTAAAAAATGAGCTGATAAGATAGCTCCCGGACAGTTCTTATTAATAAGATTATAATCATTTACAGAAGTCGCCGTTTCAACAATTTTATCAACAAGGTTAGGCGAAACCTTGTCATTTAATGATGATAATGTCGTGGTTTCACCCGATGAACAAGATTCTAAGATCCCCAAAAGGACGAGTACAATAAGTAATGGTCTGGAAATATATTTCATAACATTAAATATTCTTACACTAATTAAAAATATAGGAAACAGAGGGGTCCTCGATATTTATAAAATTATTTTAATACATTAAAAACCTACGTTTATCGATACATTTGGAGTGAATTTTAATCCATACTTATCTAAAACTTCTATACCCTTTTTATCTTCTGTTAAAGTGTAATAGCGGTTTAAAATGTTTTTTCTGTTTCCTATATTAATTAAGCCGAATGTTAATTTATAATCTATTTTTTCTGATATATCAAAATTATATGTTAGAGAAGCATCAATACGCAGATAGTCTGCCAGACGCTCTGTATTGGGGTTATTATAATTAATAGAATTAAAGGGTCCTTCTATAATTGGCATATCTTCATTAATTGAGGTAAATGGTTTTCCTGTACTATATTCCACCCCAAAAGCTAGATTTATGGCCTTATATTTCATATTAATTCCTGAAATTAAATTATGCTTTACATCATTATTATTATAAAAACGTGAAGGGTTAAGATCCTTAAATTCATACTCGTTGATACTATGATTATAACTCAACCAGGTATTTAAAAACTGACTTTTATAATTGTAGTGAAATGTATACCCTTTTATGGTATACGATCCAAAAAGGTTATCGAATTGATTAAGGTTTTGAAATCCTTGGTTATTGGTTGTAATACCATCCACTTTTTTGGCGTAGATACTCGTGTTAAACATATGCCTTCCCTGTTTGAAACCCACAGAAAACTCTAGCTGCTTACTTTTTTGTAATGGGGCTATAGAATCGTTAGCAAGGAACCATCTTCGTTTTTCTATGCCCAAAAAATTATTTTCCAGATTAACAACCTGTGAAATGTTTTGTGTTCGTCTTTCTCCTCTTAGCTGAATATGTAATTCGGGAATAATATTATAGGTCATATGAAATCGTGGTTCGAATTCAAATGATTTTAAAAATTCGTAATACACATTTCTTAAATTCACCCCTACCTTTACCTTGTTTGTATTATAGTTAAGGGTTCCAAACACACCATAAATATTACTTTGTTGATTTATTCGGCTTAGAAAAAAGGCGTTAAAATTATTAATATCATTCTCTACTGTTAAGTGCTCTTGAGACACCCCTGCTTCATATGTGATGCCAGAACGTTTTAATTTGGAGGTATATTTTAAGGTGGACTCAAAGTTCTTAACACTATTTGTTTGAAAACTGGAAATATCTCGAGACAACAGGAAGTTTCCACCCTTCATCTCGTAGTTAGAGTAATTCACAATAGCTTCCATTCCGGATTCATTAGAAAACTGGTGTTGCCAATTAAACCCTAAAACTGTATTCTCCTGAGTTAATTTACTCTCTTTACTTATATTGTTATTTGCCTCTGTATAAGATAAATTATTTGCAAAAAGAAGCACATTTACTCCAATGGTATTAGACTTATTTACCTTTAATTTGTACTGGAGCTGCGAATCGTGAAAATCAAAAGAGTTTCTAGTATCCAACTCTTCTGTATTTGTTGGAAAATTAAAGGCCTCTATATTTGAAGATTGAAATGCCTTTTTCGCATAGTTAATATAGGTTGGTGAATCCCAAACATCGGTTAACGATTTTCTTGTAGAAAGCATCAATTCAGCTCTTTTATTTATTGGTATTTTAACAAAACCATCAACACTTAAAAAATTAACTCCTATTCCCCCTTTTACCTTTTTGGAAAATGGTCGATCGTTTTCCAGACTAATAACACTACTGGTACTATTTCCAAATTCTGCCGGGGTCGCATTATCGTATAAGGTAATTCTGGATAAGAGATTTTCATTAAAGGCAGAGATTAACCCAAAAAAGTGGCTATTTTGATAAATTTTAATATCATTCCACACAAAAAGGTTCTGATCTTGAGTACTTCCTTTTACAATTAAATCTGAAATAGATTCACTATTACTGGAGACCTGTGGTAAGTTTTCTAAATTCTTAATAAGATCTTGAGTTGTTAACCCAGCAAGAGTTCCAACTTCTTTTGTTTTCATAAAGAAATTACCATCTTCCCTTTTATAGGTTCCAGTAGAGAAATAAGGAAAAATAAACAGTGTTCCAAGATCTTGTAATTCTTTGGTAATGTAAATGCGGTTGGTTTTTAGGCTACTAATATCTATTCGCTTTTTACCATAACTAAGGTGAGATATCCAAACCGTATTCGGTATAAAATCATCAAAAACAACCTTTCCATTCCCATCCGTAATCCATGTTTTACCTGAAAGTGGGTCTGAGATGAAAATATGCTCTAAAGGGATATCTTCTTCGCTATCATAAAAGAACAGTATATCTCTTTTTCTGGATTTTATAACTATTTTACCAGGAGAAACTGTTTTAAAGGTTAGTCCAAGCTCCCTCTCCAAAGCTTTTAAATGCGTAATTAAGGACGAGGCTTCATTAAAAAAACATGTTGTGCATTGCTTATTTTTAACCAATGAAGACTCATAATGAAAGGATACATTATAATAACCTTCAATTCTTTTTAAATGTTCTTGAAGCAACATCATAGGTTTATGTTGTGCTAAACAGTATGTTGAAAAAAGCAGGAAGGCAATAAATAATCCTCCTGCTGCGCGCCCCATTGTTAGAATCATCTACCCCTTCTTCAAATAAATACTCCTACCGTTTCTAACATATTTCATACTTAACGATTCACAAAGAACCTCTAAAACTGTTTCTAGTGAATCTTCATAACTATAACGTCCAGTATAGCTTAAATTTTTATTTAAATTTTCCTCCATAACAATATTTACATCATATTGAATACTTAAATCAAGTATTACCTGGTTAATTGGGGTGTTCTCAAAAACAGAAATTTTGTCCATCCAAAACGGTTTTAGACTAACTAAATTGCCTTCTACAACGCTTTTTTCCAGTGTTTTAGAACTAAAACGATTGTTGGCCGTTAAAATCGTTTCTTGTCCTTTATGCAACACAGAAACTCTGCCTTCAAAACAAAATACTTCAAAAATTGTACCACGTTGTTTTACATTAAATTTAGTACCCAATACAGTTACAGTTCCCTGAGATGTATTAACTGTAAACGTTTTCCCCTTTGCAACTTCAAAATAGGCTTCCCCTTCAAGGTTAATTTCTCTTGAGTTTTTCCATACTTCATTATAAGCTATTTCAGACTTTGCATTTAACCAAGCCTTAGAGGCATCGGGAAGTTCAATTTGCTTAAATTCCCCCGCCAAAGTACTGTGTTCAAGGTCATTTTTTCCAGAATTGAGATAGAAAAAAGAGATTAGTAGCAGTATAGATGCAGCAACAGACATTGGTACCCATTTCTTATATAATGGTACAACCTTACCCCTATTTTTTTTGGGTACTAAGCGCGTCTTATCTAACTCTTCTAAAGCCCTCTCCTGGTTATAATCTACAGTCTTAACATCGTCAAAAAGCTCAATAATTCTTTTAAACTCTGAGTATTCATTTGAGTCTTTAAATGTACGTTCTTCTTTGGAGGAAAACTCAAAGTTCAAGAACTTCTTTAATTTAGTTTGGTCTTTTTCCATAGTTCGGTTATTTAGTAGAAACGATTTAAACGAATAGAAACCTCTTTAAAATCGTTTTTTATTAATATGTAGTTCCTTTTGTAAAAATTCTAAAGCGTTAAAAATTCTTTTTTCAACAGACTTCACAGAAACTCCCATAATTTCAGCAATCTCTTTGTATTTCTTTTTATCTACTCTATTGAGCAAAAAAGGAACTCTATACTTTTCGGGCATTTTATCAAGCACCTGGTTAAGTTTTTGATGAAATTCTTTTTCTTCAAAAATGTATTCAGGGGTTTGTTTTTCTACCGTGTTAACCGAGTTCTTTTTATATTTAAGAGCACTGTTAGCACTTCTAAAAGTGTCTATAATTCTGTTTTTGGAAATAGTGTACAAATAGGCTCTTACGCTTTTTAAAGGCACCTTTTCACAATTTCTCCATAAGGTTATAAAAGCTTCCTGAACAATATCTTCAGCTAGCTCTTTATCCCCATAATTATAGACCAAAAAATTAAATACTTCTTTCGAATGTTTTTTAAATGCTATATTGTAATTACGTTCTTCACAAATAGAATCTTTTGATGAATACACATCACAATTCATTATCCTATGTTTTTAGGGTTCGTATCTAAAACGTTTCAAATGGGAAAAACCCTCTTTTTTTTAAAAAAATATTTTTAATAAAAGTCGGGGATTAAAAATGTTATGTTATAAAGTGAATTTATTCTTGCTCATCTTCAGCTTGTGTTTCTTCGACAGGAGGTTGTTCTGGTTGCTTGAACAAATCGATAAAGGCCTCTCCTAAATAGTCAATCACATGACTGGCAATTAAACTTTGATAACCAAAATTTTCTACCGCAATGTCTGCCGATCTGCCGTGAAGATATACACCAAATATAGAAGCTTCCAAGGGGTTATAGCCTTGAGACAAGAGTCCTGTTACAATCCCTGTTAACACATCTCCGCTCCCTGCGGTGGCCAAACCAGGGTTGCCTGTTGTATTTATGTAAAGTTTGTTTATAGATACGGTAATTGTATTAGCACCTTTAATCACAACAATACACTTATATTTTTTCGAAAATGCTTTTGTCTTATTAAGCTTATCAAAATCGTCTTTCCAACTACCAATTAAACGCTCAAGTTCTTTAGGGTGAGGTGTTAAAACTGTGTTCTCTGGTAACAGTTTTAAAAGTGCTTTTTTCTTAGATAACATATTAAGACCATCTGCATCAATGACAAGCGGAACTTTATTTTCTTTTAAAAACGCTTCAAAAGCATCAATAGTACTGGTATGAGTACCAGCTCCTATCCCAAAACCAATGGCTGTAGGTTCCATGTCAAACTCAATACTGGAAATGACATCTTCATTCGAATCGGTAATTATCATAGCTTCAGGAAAAGAGCTCTGGAGTGGAATATATCCACATTTAGGTGTATAATTGGTAACCAAACCCGAACCAGCAGATAATGCCGCTTTTGAGGCCAAGGTTACTGCACCAATTTTTCCGTAACTACCTCCTATTATAAGACTATGCCCAAACTGTCCTTTATGAGAAAACTTTTGTCTTGGTTTATAGAGTGGTAAGACCTCATGCTTTCCAATAAGTTCTACTTCAGTCTGAGTTGTAAATAAAAACTCCTGATCTAGACCAATATCTAACACCTCCCATTGTACCGTATATTTTGCCGTATCTGGTAAAAAAAACACCAACTTAGGAGAGGCAAAACTTAATGTATATCCGGCCCAAACCACACTATCCTCATCATTTGGAACGTTATCTGTACTTAGTCCGGACGGAATATCAATAGACAAGGTAAATGCTTTTGTTTGCCTAAAATGCATAAATAACGCCTTAACCCAATCATCGACCGGGCGATTTAATCCTATACCAAAAACCGCATCGACGATAATATCTTCCTGATTTATCTGAGGAAAATCCTCTGTACAACTTAAAAGAGTTGGCCAGTTTTTAGTAACATTTTTAATTCTATCGTAGTTTACTAAAAAGTCTTTAGATCGCTTATCACTACAATTAACAACATAAGCATGAACGTTGTAGCCATGGGTTATTAAATGCCTGGCCAATACTAACCCATCCCCTCCATTATTACCAATACCGCAGAATACATGAATTGGCACCTGAGCTCCCTGCATACGCATATGCATCCAATTAAATATTTGGGTTCCAGCACGCTCCATTAATTCTGTTGAGGATATTTTTTGGCGTTCAGCGGTTAATTTATCGCCTTCATAAATCTGTTCTTTAGATAGTATTTTCATAAATATAGGAAGGGTTTATAATGAATATGAACCCGTTGTGAATAATTAGAGTTTAAAAATAGCAATTTAGGCAATAAAAAAATCCTTAGCCAAATTTTAGCCAAGGATTTAAACACTTCCCTCCTAATTCACTGTAAATAAAATAGATATAAACCGAAGTTAATTCTTAATAAATTTAACGGTTTTTAAATTTTCTACCTTTAGAAAATACACACCACTTACTAAAGACCTAAGGTCTATTTTATCATTCGACCTTCCTATTCCATGAGCTACCTCTCTTCCCAGAATATTATAAATTGTATAATTTTTAACCTCTGTTAAACCGGACATTCTAATATAATTTGTTGCTGGATTTGGAGACACTCTTACTTTTTTTAAATCGGTATTAGCATTCGACAAAGTACTCGTGTCTATTGAGTTTAGACTTCCATATGATGTGCCTCCAGAATTTATAGCATAAGGTCTTACATAATAAATCGTATTATTTGCCAGACTCCCTAATTGATAACTAAATGCCCCCTCTCCACTTCCTACTATAATTTTAGTATCTGATGTTGTAGGTGTTGTTTCAGAAACACTATAAACAAACCCTCGCTCTGTTACCGCTGCACCTCTGTCATCGGTTACTTCTCCCCCCATATCAATCTCGCTCGTAGAGCCATTTAATTCAGAAGAGCCAATAACAACAGGGGCACCTTGTTCTACAATGGTAGCACCTCCTTCAAGGTTAATCGTATAATTATCAAAATTTGTAATTCGATGTCCGCCGAAAGCAAAATATGAATAAATGATTTCCGAACTGGCCATTGCCGTATTTTGTACATTCCAGGTTTTTGTTTCTGTAGGTGCTCCCGGACTGATAAGTGTTCCATCTGCATTTGCCGGATAAATTTCTATAACCATATCAAAATAACTATTTGCCAGTAAATCAATTGTTAAAACAGCCAAATACCAATCATCTGAAGAGCCACTATTTAAAACATCACCACCATCCCAACTACCAGAGTTGAAAGTTGTTCCACTTGTGAAAATGTATCCACCACCGTGTACAGATATACCTAAACCATCATTAGGAGCTGCATAAAAATGGTAGGTTGCATTTGAATTAGATGTAAAACCAATCCCCCCATATCCACTGTTAAACTCACTTTTAAAATAGGTTCTAAATTCATAATGAGCTCCCTCACCTGAAATGGAATACCCCTGTTTTGTGGTAAATACTTCGTTAGTACTTCCTGAGACATTTACAGCACCAGAATTGTTTATTCCTGTATTGTTAGTTTGGGTTATTAACACGGAAGAACCTCCCTGTGTAAATGCAGAACTCAATTGACCAGAAGTATTAAAATCGAATTCATTAGTTACTTGTGCCTGAGCAAGTATACCCGCAAAAAATAAAAGCCCGAAAAGGCGATTTATGGTAAGTAATGTTGTTTTCATTTTGTAAGATTTTACAGTTAAACACTTACAAATATAAAATTATTTCTTACAAATACTTAATTTCATCGTAAAAAAATGACGTTTTAACGATTTTAGGGTTGTAAAATTCCAATTACCTCATAGAAAATCTTTTCATTTTAATCGTTCTACATATTATTCTGATTATATTGTCTATCAAACAAAAAGGACAAAGTATTTTTAAATGCTGGGCTTTAACATTGAATTGGCTTAAACTTCTTAATCGGCCATGATACATTACTTTATTCACCTCATTGTCCATTTATAACTCCGAAATCACACTGTCCTTATAAAAAAAGTCTCCAACTCCACAAAAAAACATCTATGCCTCATTTTAATCAAAAAAGTTTAAACTAGTTCATTATGATTTTTTTAGTTCACAATAAAATAAATTGATTTTATTAAATGAATGCAGCCACTATATAAGAATATTATAAAAAAATGCGTTTAGTTTTTTTATTGGCCTAAATGTAATACTTTTGAATTGTATTTATAGAATATAATGAATCATTTAAACCAAAATACAACAGTACCATTCTCATCTTTAACTAAAGGTGCTATTGCTATTTTTGGAACAACTACAACAACCACTACCCCTTGGGGTTGTTAAGCATATATATTCTCCAGGCACCCTTTGTAATTTTTTATAATTACAACATTTCAAATATTTTTTCCAACTATCAATTCATTAAAAGATGAAGGTTTTAAAATTTGGCGGAACTTCAGTTGGTTCAGCAAAAAACATAAATAGTGTTATAAATATACTTACTCAATACGCTCAAGAAGATTCCATTATAAGTGTGGTATCTGCTGTTGGTGGTATTACAGATAAATTACTTTTGGCTGGTAAACAGGCTCAAAATAAAGATAGAGGTTTCGAAGAAACGTTTAACAAGATTAGAGAGATTCATATAAATATTATAGATGAACTCAATCCCGATAAGGCAGATGATATCATTGCGTACGTAGAACATCGTCTCGATGAGTTAAAAAGTTTGCTTGATGGCATCTATTTAATTAATGAATTGTCTCCTAAAACATCAGATAAACTGGTGAGTTTTGGAGAATTGTTATCCTCTTATGTTATTTCGGAGACCATAAAAAACCGAGAGGTATCTGTAGACCGTAAAAACTCGCAAGAGCTCATTGTTACAAATTCAAATTTTACTAAGGCAGAAGTTAATTATAAACTTACTAATAAAAACATAACGGATTATTTTAAATCTGTATCTCAGCAAATCACAATACTTCCCGGTTTTGTATCGAAGTCTTTGGCTGGTGAACAAACGACCCTGGGGCGTGGTGGATCCGATTTCACGGCGGCTATTGTTGCTGCTGCTCTTAAGGTTGAGCAGTTAGAAATCTGGACCGATGTAAGTGGTATGTATACAACCAACCCTAAGTTGGTAAAGCAGGCCTACCCTATTGAAAAAATATCGTATCAGGAAGCCATGGAATTGTCACACTTTGGGGCCAAAGTATTGTACCCTCCAACGGTACAGCCTGTCCTAAATCTAGAAATTCCCATTCATATAAAAAACACTTTAGAACCTAATGCATCAGGGACTATAATTTCTAAAGATAATACGAACGGAACATCGGCTCCTGTAAAAGGGATTAGTAATATTAGTAATATTGCCCTGTTAACTTTAGAAGGAAGTGGTATGGTTGGTATTCCTGGAGTTTCTAAACGCTTGTTTGAAACGTTATCTCAGGAGAAAATTAATATTATTTTAATTACTCAGGCATCTTCAGAACATTCTATATGTTTAGGAATAGAAGAAAAAGACGCTAATCAAGCCAAACAAGCCATTGACGATGTATTTGAGAACGAAATCGCTCTTAATAAGATCAATCCTATCGTTTTAGAAACTAACCTTTCTATTATTGCACTCGTTGGTGATAATATGAAAAATCATCAAGGTATTAGCGGTAAAATGTTTAGTGCCTTAGGGAGAAATAATATTAACATTAGAGCCATTGCTCAAGGCGCATCAGAAAAGAATATCTCTGCAGTGATCTCAGATAACGATGTAAAAAAAGCTCTAAACACCTTACATGAACAATTCTTCGAAATTGACACCAAACAACTTAATGTATTCATTACAGGTGTTGGAAATGTGGGAGAAAAACTTGTTGAACAAATCAGGCAGCAGAACCGCTATTTGATAGAAAACCTAAAGATTAATTTGCGTGTTATTGGACTTTCTAATTCGAGAAGCATGATCTTTAATGAAGATGGTATTGATTTATCAAGTTGGAAGGATCAATTAGCTAGTGGAGAAAAAGCAAGCTTAGAAGGCTTTTTTGAAAAAACAAGATCTTTAAACTTAAGAAACAGCATTTTTGTGGATGTAACTGCCAACTATGATGTTGCTGGTTTATATGCTAATTATTTACGAGAAAGTATTGGTGTAGTGGCTTGTAATAAAATTGCTTGCTCCAGTGATTTCGAAAATTATAGTTTATTAAAACGTTTATCACTTAAATACAATGCGCCATTCTTATTTGAAACCAATGTTGGTGCTGGACTACCCATTATAGACACTTTAAATAATTTAATTGCTTCGGGAGATAAAATCACATCGATACAGGCCGTTTTATCTGGAAGTTTAAACTTTGTGTTTAACAATTTCAATGATACAACTAAATTTTATGATGTTGTTAAACAAGCTGCGGCAGAGGGTTATACAGAGCCCGACCCAAGAATTGATTTAAGCGGTGTTGACGTTGCGAGAAAGATATTGATTCTGGCTCGTGAAAGCGGAATGAAATTAAACCTTGAAGATATTGCTAATACACCATTTCTATCAGAATCTGGATTAAAAAGTGATACTGTTGATGATTTTTACCAAACATTGGTTGAGGATGAAACACATTACCAGGGTCTCTATGCGTCTGCCAGTTCTAAAAACTGTCAGTTAAAATATGTCGCCCAGTTAAATGAAGGTAAAGCCAGTGTTGGTTTACAGGAAATTCCAGAAGGCCATCCATTCTATAACCTAGAGGGTAAAGATAATATTGTTATGTTTTACACACAACGTTATCCAGAACAACCTATGATTATTAAAGGAGCTGGTGCCGGTGCCGAAGTAACAGCATCTGGTTTATTTGCAGATATTATTAGAGTAGGAAATGACTAATGCTAGAGCGGCATTGAGTCTTATAATGCTATAAATAAGTTGTTTCGAGCGTGTACGAGAGATCTCATCATTAAGAGTCAAATTAAAAATGAAAAACGAAATAAAAATATTTTCACCTGCAACTGTTGCCAATGTGGCTTGTGGTTTCGATGTCTTCGGATTCTGCCTGGACAGTGTTGGTGATGAGATGGTGATTAGAAAAACCGATAAAAAAGGCATTCATATTACTAAAATTGAGGGTTTCGATTTGCCCTATGAAGCCGAATTGAATGTCGCAGGTGTATCGGCATTAGCCATGTATGAAGATGCTAAACCAGATTGTGGTTTCGAAATTGAGATTTACAAACATATAAAACCCGGAAGTGGTATAGGAAGTAGTGCAGCAAGTGCTGTAGGAAGTGTTTTTGGGATGAATGAACTTTTAGGTAACCCCTATAGTAAAACACAGTTAACAAAATTCGCAATAAAAGGAGAGGCTTTGGCTAGTAAATGCGAGCACGCAGATAATTTGGCTCCAGCAATATTTGGCGGTTTTACATTGGTTAGAAGTGTATCTCCTTTGGAAATATTGGAAATTCCATCTCCTAATAATTTATATGCAACCATAATTCATCCACAAATAGAAATAAAAACATCTGAAGCTAGAGCGATATTACCCAATGAAGTGTCTTTACAACACGCTATCACGCAATGGGGAAATTTTGGAAGTTTAATTCATGCGTTGCACACCAGTGATTATGACCTTATTAGAAAGTCACTTCAAGATGTTATTGTAGAGCCTTACAGAGGTAAATTAATCCCACATTATAACGACGTAAAAAAAGCCACTCTGGAAAATGGTGCTTTAGGAGCTGGAATATCGGGGTCTGGGCCTTCAATTTTCGCTTTGAGTCACGGTCTGGAGAACGCCAATGCGGTTAAACAAGCCATGGAACAGGTGTATTCGAAAACAGGAATTAGCTTCGAAATACATGTTAGTAAAATTAACACGGAAGGGATAAAGGTTTTGTGAATTTAAAACTTATGCAACTCTTTTGAACTAAAAATTGAGATATTTGTTATTCTGCACTTGATGCGGAATCCATTATAAACCGAATAAACATTAAACAGATTCCTGCCTTCGTAGGAATGACAGAGAAATGAATTATTACTCACTAAATAAGCAAGCCCCCAATACATCATTTAAAGATGCTGTTATAAAAGGATTAGCTCCAGATAAGGGATTATATTTTCCAGAAAACATTACACCTTTACATGATGATTTCTTTAAAAATTTAGAACACCTATCGCATACCGAAATCGCTTTCGAAGCTATTAAACAGTTTATATCTCCAGAGATTCCCGAAGATGTGCTAAAGACCATCATTGCGGAAACCCTGACTTTTAATTTTCCTGTGGTACAATTGGACGAGCAAATTTCAACATTAGAACTGTTTCATGGGCCTACCATGGCATTTAAAGATGTTGGCGCACGTTTTATGGCCCGTTGCTTAGGTTATTTTAACCAGGACAACACAAATGAAGTTACTGTTTTAGTTGCAACATCTGGAGATACTGGTGGAGCTGTTGCCAATGGTTTTCTTGGAGTAAAAGGTGTGAATGTAGTTATCCTTTATCCTAGTGGAAAAGTAAGCGATATTCAGGAAAAACAGCTTACAACCCTAGGCAAAAACATCAAGGCACTGGAGGTAAACGGTACCTTTGATGATTGTCAGGCCATGGTAAAAACAGCTTTTTTAGACGAATCGTTAACCAGTAAGATGCAATTGACTTCTGCGAATTCTATCAACGTTGCGCGTTGGTTACCGCAGTTGTTTTATTTCATATTTGCATATAAACAACTTTATAAAAAGTATGATGATATTGTGTTTTCGGTCCCAAGCGGAAACTTCGGTAATATCTGTGCCGGTATCATGGCACAACAATTGGGGTTACCAGTTCATCACTTCATAGCCTCTAATAATGAGAACAATGTAGTGACCGAATATTTAAAAACTCAGTTGTATCATCCGAAACCATCTATACAAACTATTAGTAACGCCATGGATGTTGGGAATCCAAGTAATTTTATTCGTATTCAGGAAATCTATAAAAATAAATTTGAGACCTTAAAAGACAATGTATCTTCATTTAGTTTTTCAGATGACGATACAAGAGAAGCCATGCTGGAGTTGTATTCAAAATATAACTATGTAGCCGATCCCCACGGTGCTGTTGGATATTTAGGTTCTAAAGCCTATTTGAAAAACAATCCAAATGCGCATTGCGTCTTTTTAGAAACGGCACACCCAACTAAATTCTTAGATGTAGTTGAAGACGTGATTAAAGAGAAACAACCTTTACCCGAACAAATTCAATCGGTTATGGGTAAAGAAAAAGTATCTGTCAAGGTTAATAATTATGAAGATTTAAAACGTTATTTGCTAAAATAAAACCTATAATGATATGTCTAACCATGAAATCTCATTGGTTAAAAGTTAATCGGCCAGAACATAAATCTGGCCGATTACTTTTATAGTATTCTATCTAACAATAAGTTTCAATATTTTATAAGTATCTCCAGATTGAATATGTACAAAATACATCCCCTTCGATTCGAATAAACGGTTAGAGAGTATTAACTCATCACTAACCTGTTCTTTTTCAACAATTAATTGCCCTCCAATGCCATATATTTTAACATAAGAATCTAAATCTCTAACCAGATTAATTTTAAGATCTTGTTTATACAATGGATTAGGGTACATAGCAATAAAAGCTTGCTCATTGGCTAATACATTATTGGAAGGTTGAAGCATTCTTGCTACAGATGCGGTATAAGTAACAACCAACTTGGGACCTGCAACACTGTTCTCATCTGATGCGAACCATGCGTCACTTCCTCCACTTGCACTCGACACGATCAAGCTCAAATTGTTTCCTCCAGATAGTTTTGTCTCATCCAGGCTCCAGGTATATCTCGTTCCTATACTCCAGGTACCATTGATACTTCCCAATTCATCTTCTATTGTTGGCTTATTGGAACTGGAAAGCGTACTTTCAGTCCAATTATTACTATCTCCCTTATCCACCTTAATATTCATAGGATTGTTTGAACCATCACTATTACATGTCATCTTTAATTCGGCACTGGTTATTGTTCCATTGATTTCGCTTAGATCAAACATCAGATATGCGACACGATTTGCACCTTCCTGTTGAATCTTTAAAACGTTATTATTGAAATTAGTCGCACGCTCTAAATAGGCGTCATTTATAGGTGAAAGCATAACTGTTTGCGGTGCACTTCCTAAAACCGTAATTTCACTATTAGCCGTAAACCCTCCGTCTGTTGTAGTTACCGTAATAACCGTACTTCCTTCGGCTACCGCCGTAACAATTCCATCACTATCTACCGTCGCCACCGAGATGTCATCAGAAGACCATGTTACACTTTTGTCTGCAGCCGTAGAAGGTAAAACCATAGCAGTAAGTACTTTGGTTTGATTTGGTGTTAGCGTCAAAGTATCTGGGGCTAAGGTAACTCCAGACACCGGATCTGTGCCTACTTGGGCAGTTACTAAAATTGCCCAGTCGCTAGTGCTATCATCTGGGGCACTCCCCAAACTTCGACTGGATCCACCTGAAATTGAAGTAACGCCTCCATCTTGTAATGCCCCTCCGTTTCTTGGGTCAAACCATTTAACATTAAAATCTCCAGATTGATTACTTAAATCAAGATTCGTTGTGCCTCCATTTGGTAAATAAATGATGTACGCTTGACCTGCATTGGCAAGACATCTATTTCCTCCTCCACTAACCAAACGATCATCATTATCGGTATTCCAATATGCAACACCACTCCCTTGAAAGAACGTTAGAATCGCATGGCGGGCCCATGTATCCAGAGTTTCGTATCTGCGAAAGTCCTCTGTTCTAAAGTCTCCTCTAGAACCACCATACCACATGACACCAGCTCCACCGGCCATTAAATTCCCCCATAGCACGCCTTTTCTGGCATTTTGAGACACATTGGAATTGGTCTCACTATTGCTAGTAAATACGCCATTATTGGCGGGTGCCTGTTCATCTGATGCCACAACCCAGGGTGTATTATTTTCTCTGGACTTGGTAATTAAATCTTTGGTAAGTTCAAACACTTCCGGGTAATTTCTGCCATCATTGTCATTTTGCATCGAAGCCCCTGTTAATTTGGTCTTAGGAGTTTGAGCCAAAAAGTTATCATATTTTTCCTTGTATTCAGATTCGGGCCTAGTGTGAATTACAATGAGACTATTCCAGGGATCTATAGAATCAAGAAAATTAATTTTAGGGGTTGCTGAAGCCGCTGTACCAGAATCACTCCTGCTACCATATTCTTCAGAAATATTCCATTCCACGCCTAAGTGATGACCGAATCTAGCAACCATTTCACGATAATAAATATTAATTTCTAACGTATCTAGTCTATACCAATTTTCAGCTTCTGCTAATTTAAAGTGTAAGTGCAGTCCTTTTTGTTCGGCATAATTTAATACAATCTCCCATTGTTCCAGTTTAGAAACATCATAAATAAATTTACTACCAATTTTTGTCCATGGAAAAACATTTTTATCATCTCCTCCATACAAGGACATTGAGATGGCATTAACCTGCCCTATGTCCGACATATAATTGATTGCTCCAATTATATTTTTTCCTTTTCCTCCATCCCAGGTAGGATCACCTGTGTTAAAATCCCCTAAATGTGGATCATAAAAATGTTGTACACACAATGGACAGTCTTCTCTACTATCATCAAAATCAAAATCATTATAATCTAAAAAGTTCTCAGGGGAATCCGGACCGAACTTCAAAAAATACTCTCCAGTCTCTGCAAACCTTAGGTATCTTCTTTGATTTATGCTCCCTGTTTTTTGGTATTCTAATCTTCCTTTTGCTCTTAAGTCCGGTAGGGTTTTGTCGGAAGGCTCTATATCACCTACATCGCCTGTAAGACTATATGTTGGAGACGGCAAACTACTAATAGTCTTTGTAGCTACATTGCTACCCGTGTAATACAATACCTCATAAGACCATACACCTAATTGGTCTGGCCTTAAATATGCTTTAAATATACTACCTTCGGTAGCATTAGTATTTGCAGCATTTCCATCTGCCGCAAAAAAACCGGGCACCCTTAAAACACTTCCATCTGGCCTTGTAAAAACAACATCCATTCGGGAATTTTTGAATGTATTACCGGTTTCTGTTAAACCATTTCCTGGTAGTGTTAAGGAAATTGTGACTTTATGCCACTTCTGTAAGACTCCTTCAATATCAACGGTTTGTGAATTAGTAAAAAATGAAATAGAAAAGATTAGGCATAAGCTAATCCAAAGTTTAAATGCTTTCATAACATGAGTGGTTAAAAATTTTTAAAATATTTGGGGCTTAAAAATATGTAAAACCATACGCAGAATAAAGTAATAGCCTACATTTAACATATTAAAAATCCTATAAAATAAAACTTAAAAACCTACTTTGAAACAATACGATTTGGTAACTCACTAAGGCATTTACTATTAGGTAATACAATTATTCTATATTAATATATACGAAGTGATTTAATTTTTTTTCAATTGACTACAAAATGCTCTTTTATCCCTATACGTTTCCTTTTCATTCCCCTATAGAGATGCACAACAGTTCAAAAAAATTAATGAACTATGATGTACTAAAAGGCCATTTAGCTTTCAACATCATGATTTGCAAACAGATAAATCCAAATGGTTCTTGATAACCTAAAGTTTATGGTGCTAAATAAAATGGCCATCAAGACAATTACCAAAAATGAAACCAATAAGGAGCGTCCAAATATAAAGTGAGATAACAAAAAAGCTCCAATGAATTCGGCTACAGCCAGAGCATAACTCACAAACATGGCTCCAAAGAAAAACCCTGGTTCTTTTTCAAATTTAAAATTGCACTTTTTACACCTATCATTAATTTTGGGGATTTGAAATAACAGTAAGTTACCAGAGGTATGAAAAATGCTGCTCTTTTCACAACTGGGACATTTCCCTTTTAATATTGATAATAGTTTCATCTTGTTTAATTTAAAATAACTTTACAAAGTTAACTTAACTTTTAGGTGCATCCTTTATAAATAACACGCCACTTTTTGTATTTTTAGGACATAGCAAGTATAATACCATTCATGAAATCGATTCCTGTTTTAAATATTCAGCAGTTTGAACAAAACGTTCCCATATCAGAATTTTACAGTAGGGACCTGGAAAGTCACCTGGAACGGAATAAGGATTTCTTTCACAAACCCCACCGTCACGATTTTTTTCTGTGCGTTTTATTCTCTGAGGGCAATGGCGTTCATGACATAGACTTCGACACCTATGTCATAGCACCAGGAAGTGTTTACTTCTTAAAACCAGGGCAAACACACTTTTGGAAATTCAGCACCCCTCCTAAAGGGTATATTTTTTTTCACACACAAGATTTTTACGAACTCCATTTCTCGAAAAGTAAACTGGAGCAATTTCCTTTTTACTATTCTCAGGAAAACCAACCTACGCTAAACTTGAATTTAAGCAGAATAGCTACGTTTCAATCTAAATTCGAAGACATCAATACTGAATACCATAACAATCTAAACTATAAGAAACAAAAAATCGCCAGCCTTATAAACACGATATACATCGATCTAGCTAGGCTCTACAATACGCTAGAAACCTTAAAACACTTTACATCTGTGACCTACGCAGAAACACTTCGGTCTTTGGAAAGGCTAATTGAGGTGCATTATAAAACAGAGAAATCGGTTCAATTTTACGCAAGTAAACTCAATATTACATCTAAACACTTAAATAGAATTACAAAAAGTACACTAAATAAAACACCGACAGATCTAATTACAGAACGTATCATACTTGAATCTAAACGTCTTATTGTGCATTCCAATAATTCCCTTGCCGATATTGCATATACATTAGGTTATCTGGATTATGCCTATTTCTCGAAAGTGTTTAAGTTAAGAACCAAGTCAACACCTTTAGAATTTAAAAAGAAGTATCAATAATTGTCCGTCAAAACCCATTCAATCTTCTAACCATGTTAAGATACGCTTTAGTCTGTTTTCACATTTAAAAATGAGGTATGTTTGTACCAAGCACCCAGAAAAATATTGTATTTAATCGCAAACTAAAATATAACTTAATTAATAACCTCATGGATAAGCACTTAGAACATTCCCAAGAGCAAGGCATAAAATTTTATCAAAATTTTCACAATAAAGGAAAAATAATCATGTTGAATATGCTGAAGTTTAAAGATAAGGCTGATTACACCGGTTTTGATGCTATTAAACCCAACCGAGATATTTCAGGTAAGGAGGCCTACAAACTTTATATGGATGGTGTTTCATCGGACTTAGATATGCTAGGTAGCAAGGTTATTTTTTATGGAAGTAGTAAGCATTTTTTAATTGGTCCCGAACACGAAACCTGGGACGCGATACTGCTGGTAGAGCATCATTCTCTAGAAAAATTTATGGAGTTTGCGCAAAACGAGGCTTATCTCAAAAACCTGGGGCATAGAACCGCAGCATTGGAAGATTCTAGACTATTACCTATAACAAAAAACGAGGCCTATAAATAGCATATTAGGCTAAGAGATGTAGTATCCTTCATCTTCGAAATGTATTTTACTGTACAAATTCCAGAAGTAAATGGTATTTGTCTCCCTTATTAACTATAACAACGAATCAAAATGGCTGGAGAAACAAATTTATCGAAACTGGTGAGAGAAATGAGCCCTAAACTAAATGAAGGCTCATATGTGTTTTCAACCGTTAAAAATATAAATGATATAGCTAGAATAGATACTATTTGTGAGTTTAAAGAAAACGAAGGAACAACTGTCGTGATTGAAAAACATAAAGCAGACGCACTAAAATTGGATTATAACTATGTTGCGGCATGGATTACTCTCAAAATTCATTCTTCATTGGAAGCTGTTGGTTTAACAGCTACATTTTCATCCGAGCTAGCAAAAAACAATATCAGTTGTAATGTTATTGCTGGATATTATCATGATCATATTTTTGTAAATAAAAATGATGCTGTCAAAGCTATTCAGGTCCTAACATCCCTTTCAGGAACGTAAAAATGGCTGAAATTTTTAAAATCCATAATTCACTTTTTAATAAAACATTTTTAGTTGTGAATATTACGAATTTATGTAGTTTTGCGCTACTAAATTTAAAAATTAACAACGAACCATGAAAAACACTGCATTAACATCAACTCATGAGGCTCTTGGAGCTAAAATGGTCCCTTTTGCAGGCTTTAATATGCCTGTACAATATGAAGGAGTTAACATAGAACACGAAACTGTAAGACAAACAGTTGGTGTATTTGATGTATCGCATATGGGAGAGTTTTTAATTGAAGGTGAACATGCTTTGGACTTAATTCAAAATGTATCCAGTAATGATGCGTCGAAATTAACCATAGGAAAAGCACAGTACAGCTGTTTGCCAAATGATGACGGTGGCATTGTTGATGATTTAATTATATATAAAGTAAAAGAAAACACTTACTTACTAGTCGTTAATGCGAGTAATATCGAAAAAGATTGGAACTGGATTACATCCAAAAACAATATGGGGGCGACCATGCGTAATTTAAGTGATGACTATGCGTTATTAGCTATTCAGGGTCCAAAAGCAATCGAAGCCATGCAATCCATAACAAGTCAGGATTTATCTGCTATAACGTATTACAATTTCGTTGTGGGAGATTTTGCAGGTATAGAACACGTTATTATTTCTGCTACGGGATATACCGGAAGTGGTGGTTTTGAAATTTACTGCAAAAATAGTGAAGTAAAACAAATTTGGGATAATGTGTTTGAGGCTGGTGCTTCATATGGCATTAAACCCATTGGATTAGCTGCTCGCGATACACTTCGCCTGGAAATGGGATATTGCTTATATGGAAATGATATAGACGACACAACCTCCCCTATTGAAGCCGGGTTAAGCTGGGTTTGTAAATTCAATAAACCATTTACCAACTCTGAAGCCCTTGAAGCCGAAAAACAGCGCGGATCTGAGCGCAAACTTATAGCGTTCGAGCTCGACGAAAGAGGTATCCCTAGGCGAGGTTACGATATTGTAGATGGTAATGGTAATAAAATAGGTGTAGTAACCTCTGGCACGATGTCGCCATCATTAGGAAAAGGCATCGGTTTAGGTTATGTACCGGCAGTTTTTGCAGATACCAATAGTAAAATCAATATTCAAATACGTAAAAATGCAGTGGCTGCCACTGTAACTAAACTCCCTTTTTATAAAGGTTAAGGTGCTCTATAAATGAAAAAGACGGGGAAAGATGGAAAACATAGAATTTTAATACTAGGAGCCAGTGGTTTTTTAGGTGGTGCCATCTATAAAGAGCTCTGCTCCTACTTTAAAACCTTTGGCACCTATAATACCCCAAACAAACAATATGAAAAAAACAAGCACTTCTTTCAATACAGTATGGAAGAAGACGATGTTTATGAGATTTTAGGCATTGTAAAACCGACTATCGTAATTTCTGCGCTTCGTGGTGATTTTTCAGCACAGCTAATAGCACACCAACACCTGGCTGAATATGTATTTAACAACAAAATTAAACTCATTTTTATATCCTCTGCCAATGTTTTTGATGCCTATAGCAAGTATCCAAGCTACGAAACCGATAAAACACTAAGTCATAGTATTTACGGGCACTTTAAAATTAAAATAGAAAACATGCTTTTACGTATGCCTAAAAAGCAAGTTGTTATTTTAAGATTGCCAATGGTTTTTGGAGCACAATCCCCCAGGATAATTGAAATTCTGGAAAACATAAAAGAAAAAGAACCTATAGAAGTGTTCCCCAATTTGATCATGAACGTGACTATCGATGCTAAGGTAACTCAACAAGTGCATTACATCATTAACCGAAACAAATGTGGTGTATTTCACTTAGGCAGTAACGACCTGGTACACCATAACGACTTTATAAAAGAACTTGTAGAGTCATTTGAACTTAATGGTAAACTAGTAACATACAAAAATGTTTATACCACCAACGACGATAGATATTTAGCAGTTTTACCTAAATATAACCTCTTACCAAAGCACCTTCAATTATTAAGCAATCAAATTGTTTCTGAATTAAAATTATAACTAACTTTAACTGTCAAATAAAATTTTAATATTATGAGCAAGCTATTAGAAGAAGATATAGAAAAACGACTATTACAGTTTCCAGACTGGGAGTATTACGAGAACGCAATCCATGCCGAGTTTGAATTTGATAACTTTAAGGACTGTTTCAGTGCTATGAGCAGAATTGCTTTTGAATGTGAAGCCTTAAATCATCACCCCAATTGGTCTAATGTTTACAATGTCCTTTCCATTTCACTATCTACACACGATGTTAGCGGTGTTACCGACAAAGATTTTAAATTAGCAGAAGCTATTGAGGCTATTGTTGAACCTGTTGAGGAATAGCGTTATTTTTTGGACTCATATTCTGTAGTTTAAATTTATTATTTAAAACCTGATGCTTTGTAATACATGTTAAGTGGTCGGAATTTGTTATTTAGAGCTTGGTGCTCTGCTGTCAGCATTCAGTGGGTTATAAATATCCCCGTATGCATAAAAAAACGTTTCCATCTATTTTGATTAACAGATTTTTTTAAATTTGCTAGCACAAAATATAAAATCTTAATATGTCTAAACAGGTTTTGCTAAACATATTAATAATCATAAACTAAAGAATAAAATTATGGGAAGAGCTTTTGAGTTTAGAAAAGCAAGAAAAATGAAACGCTGGGCTGCCATGAGCAAGGCATTTACTCGCATAGGTAAAGACATTGTTATGGCTGTTAAAGAAGGTGGTCCAGACCCTGCAGGTAATTCCCGTTTAAGAGCTGTAATACAGAATGCTAAGGCTGTTAACATGCCTAAGGACAATATCGAACGTGCTATAAAAAAAGCGTCTGATAAAAATCAGGGTGATTATAAAGAAGTTGTTTTTGAAGGCTATGCACAACATGGTATTGCTGTTTTAGTGGAAACTGCAACCGACAACAATACCCGTACTGTAGCAAATGTTAGAAGTTATTTCAATAAATGCGACGGTAGTTTAGGAACGTCTGGTTCGGTTGTTTTTATGTTCGACCACACTTGTAATTTTAGAATTAATAGTGAAGGTTTAGATCCTGAAGAGGTAGAATTGGAGTTTATAGACTTTGGAGCTGAGGAAGTTTTCGCTGATGACGATGGGATTTTAATTTATGCCCCTTTTGAAAGTTTTGGAGCTATTCAAGCTGAGTTGGAAGCAAGAGATATTGAAATATTATCTTCTGGTTTTGAACGTATTCCCCAGGTTACAAAAAAACTGACTCCAGAGCAAGCGGCAGATGTTGAGAAGCTTCTTGAAAAATTAGATGATGATGATGATGTTCAAAATGTGTACCATACCATGGAAGAAAGTGCTGAGTAAAATAACTTCACCATGCACCACTTAGACAAAACACTTAACTGGGGCATTATAGGGTGCGGAAATGTTACCGAAGTAAAGAGTGGACCGGCATATAATCTAACTGAAGGATTTAAAATTGCCGCCGTAATGAGGCGGAACGTAGCAAAAGCAAAGGATTACGCCCAAAGGCATAGTATAGATAAGGTTTATGATAGTGCTGATGCATTAATTAATGATAAAACCATCGATGCCATTTATATAGCCACTCCTCCAGATACTCATAAGTTTTACGGACTTAAAGTAGCTGAAGCCGGTAAAATTTGCTGTATAGAAAAACCTATGGCTCCTTCTTACAAAGATAGTCTAGAGATTTATAATGCTTTTAAAGAGAAAGAACTTCCCTTATTTATAGCCTATTATAGACGTTCTTTACCAAGATTTCATAAGGTCAAAGAATGGTTAGACAACAAGGTTATTGGAGATCTTAGACATATAAACTGGAGCTTAATAAAACCGGCGAGCGACCTAGATAAATCTAAAGCCTACAATTGGCGAACAGATTCTAAAATTGCAACGGGAGGATATTTTGATGATTTAGCCAGTCATGGTCTTAACCTATTTACTTTCCTGCTTGGAGACATAAAAGATGTTCATGGTTTTGGACTAAATCAACAGCAATTATACACGGCTAACGATGCCATAACCGCCTGCTGGATTCATAAAAATGGAATTACGGGAGCAGGGAATTGGCACTTTGGCTGTGATCAACATTACGATAATGTTCAGATTTATGGTAGCGAAGGCTCCATTCAATTTTCAGTGTTTCATGAAAAGCCCATTATATTGAATAATGCAGACAAAAATGAAGAATTGCTTATTGAAAACCCCAAACATATACAGCTTCATCATGTACAGGGCATGAAGGATATGCTGATAAATAATAATATACATCCTTCAATGGGTGACTCTGCACTTCACACAAGTTGGGTTATGGACAAAATTTTGGGTAAGTTATAAGAGGTTAACATTAAATATCAAACTCTAAATAACAAATACTGACACCAACCATTAATAACTCCATTTGGTTCACTTAATACTTAATACTTGATACTTAATACTTAATACAAATAACTACTAATCAAGTAATACGCTCTAATTAACATTTAACATTTTTTAAGCATATAGACACTTCTTTATTGTTAATTTTATGCTTGACTAATTCATTTAATTCATTTAATCACTCTAAACGTCTTAATTCAATGACACTTAAAAATTTGAGGACTGCAAAACTGATTTGTTTTGTGGCAGCTTTTATGCTTTTCGCTCTGCCCGAAAATGTAATAGCTCAAAAACGAAAAAAAGAAAAGAAAAAGAATCAAGTTGAAGCCGTAGTGCCTCCTGTAAAGAAAAAATCTAAGAAAAAAACAATTGCCCAAATTGTTAAATCCAGTAAAAAGACAGAGGGGCTTTTCCCTATCTTTCAGGATACCTTAACGGGAACGATACGTATGGTTATTTCAGATGCTCATTTAAATAAAGAGTACATTTACTTTAGCCAAATTGCAGATGGTGCTACGGATGCCGGGCGCATTATTCGAGGGACTTACCGTGAGTCCAAAGTCTTCAAAATTAAAAAGTATTTTAATAAAATTGAGTTCATCACACAAAATACATCGTTTTATTTTGACCCAGAAAGTCCGCTTTCAAAATCCAAAGATGCCAATGTTAGTAATGGCCATATGGCCAGTATAAAGATTGAAAGTGAAGACAGGAAAAAAGGACTTTACTTAATTAAAGCCGATAATTTGTTCTTAGCAGAAACCTTATCTCAAATAAAAACTCCAAGAAGGCCCGGAACACCTCCTACAGCATTTAAATTGGGAAGTCTTAACAAAACAAAAACAAAGGTAGCAGGGATACGTAATTATAGTAAAAATACAGATCTCGCCATTGAATATGTATATTCATCCTCCTCGGTTTTAAATAAAGGGTCTAACGCTCTTGCAGATGGTAGAAATGTGACTATTAAAGTCTTTCACAGCTTGATTGCCATGCCCGAGAATAATTACGAAATAAGACTTGACGACCCTAGAGTAGGTTACTTCACAACACAGATAGACAATCAAACGTCAACAAGCTCTACACCATACCGTGACCTGGTTCATCGCTGGAATTTGAAGAAAAAGGATCCAAATGCCGCTATATCTGAACCTATAGAACCCATTACCTGGTGGATAGAAAACTCCACACCTCTAGAGTGGCGTGAAACTATTAAAAATGGCGTTTTAAAATGGAATGTGGCTTTTGAAAAAGCTGGTTTTAAAAATGCCATGCAGGTTAAGGTACAGCCAGACGATGCCAATTGGGATGCCGGGGACATTAGATACAATGTATTGCGCTGGACGTCGTCTCCCCAACCCCGTTTTGGTGGTTATGGCCCAAGTTTTGTAAACCCAAAAACAGGTCAAATTATGGGTGCAGATATTATGTTGGAGTATGTCCATTTCACGAATAGAGTGATGTACGATAAACTATACCACTTAACATCTTTAAATGATACTTTCAACAGTAATGCTTTTGATAAGGATCACACAATGTATTGTTCTTTAGGTCATGTCATGCACGAAAACATGCTATTTGGTGATGCCGTTTTAAGAGCTGATGATGCATCAGATCTTGAAATGAAACGTATGAAGGAAGAAGCCATGATTGCTTTAATTATGCATGAAGTAGGACATACACTCGGATTAAATCATAATATGAAAGCTAGCCAGCTATTCTCACCAGAGCAATTAGCCGATGCCGATTTCATTAAAGATAGGTGTTTAACAGGTTCTGTAATGGATTATGCCGCTATAAACATTACAAAAGATAGGGAAAAGCAGGGTCAGTATTACGATACAGCAGTAGGACCTTACGACATATGGGCTATTCAATTTGGATACACGCCTTTTAAATCTAAAGAAGAACGAAACGGATTATTAGCACAATCTACCAGACCTGAACTCATTTTTGGAAATGATGCCGACGATATGCGCTCTCCAGGAAAAGCAATCGACCCAAGAGTCATGACGGGAGACCTGTCGAACGACCAAATTACATATTCTATTGATCGTTTTGAAACCATTAATACCATGATGAAAGGTCTTAAAATGAAGTTCACTAAAACCGGCCAATCCTATCAAGAGCTAAGACAAGCTTACTTTATTTTGAGTGGCCAAAGAGGAAGAGCAGGAGATATTATTTCAAGATTTATTGGAGGTGTTTATGTTGATAGAGCTATGGCAGGTCAACAAAATGAAAAGCAACCCTATACGCCTGTGAGCCTTACAGACCAAAAAAGAGCGATGGATGCTTTAAGCAAATATGTATTTGCTCCAAACGCTTTTGATATCCCTAACCAGCTCTATAATTACCTAGCTATGCAACGCAGAGGATATAATTTCTTCAGATCTACTGAAGACCCTAAAATTCACAGACAGGTCTTAGGATATCAAAAAAACGTTCTTAACCATATTTTGCACCCTAATACATTACAAAGAATTACAGATTCAGAATTGTACGGTAACTCATACAAGTTATCTACTTTTATGGGTGATTTAAACCATGCTATATTTAAAGTAGACATCTCTGGCAATGTGAATTCTTTCAGACAAAACCTGCAACTGGAATATACCAATATGCTAATTAACATGCTTATAGGTAAGCAACACAGCAAGTTTACCAATATTGCAAAATCTATGGCGCTTTATAATTTAAGACATATAAGAAACATGGCCTCCAATACAGGTAATGTATCCTCAAGAGCACATAAACAACACTTAAGAACACGTATTGATAACGCTCTAAAAGAGGTGAAATAAACTATTATTTAAAAAAAGAGGCTATGTCAAAAGTAAACATGGTATCGTTTTTGGTACGTTTGTCCATACTTAAAATGATCTGTCCAATATAAATACTTTTGACATAGCCTCCTTATTTAAGAATCAGAAATGTTTCTTTTTAGGTACAATTTTGATTGTTTACTTTATGTTTCATTTCCAACACATTAAATAGTATTCAAACTCTGTGCCAGTATGTTAACGAGAAGAAAAAATTAAGAATATTTAGCAATTTTCCCTTTTACTTCTTTAAAGTATCCTCTCATAAATTGAAAATCTGCGTCAATATTATCGGTAGTATAAAAGGGTTTTGAAATCTTATTCTGCTTATTCTCAAAATCGAAAGTTATCATGATAATGGGAACCTTAGCCTGTTTAGCGATGTAATAAAAACCCGTACGCCATTTAGTGACTTTTTTACGCGTACCTTCAGGAGCCAAAGCCATTCTAAATTCTTCTTTATCCTCAAAAAGCTTCACTATAGACGCCACTTTGTTTTTTCTGGCACCTCTATCAGTTGGAATCCCTCCTAAACTCTTAAAAAACCAACCAACTGGAAATACAAAAAGTTCTTTTTTCCCAACAAAGCTCGTTTTTATCCTTAAGATGGATCGTAATAAAAGCGCTATATAGAAATCATGCCAACTCGTATGCGGTGCCACAATAATTATAGCCTTCTTAATGGAATCTGTAGAGATTTGAGTATTGCCCGTTACCTTCCAGCCTAAAATTCTGAAATAAATAAGTTTGGCAAACCATCGCATATTACATTTTTTGATAGAGCTCTCGTAGCTTTTCGCGGGTCATTCGTTTTTTCCAATTTGCTCCCAAAGCGTTTTCCCAAAGCGGCTCCAAACTTAAAGAAATATCGATCATGGTATCAAATTGTTCATCAGATAAACTAGCACAAATACCCTTTGGCAAGTTAATATTGTGTTTGGCTTTCATTTTCTTGAAAAGCTTCACTCCTTCTGGATAAAACTCCTCCAGGTGATCAAAAACAATACAATTACCAATACCGTGTTTGGTTCCTAACAAGTAAGATAAACCATAACTCATCGCATGAGCTACTCCAACCTGAGAATAGACAATACTCATACCGCCATGCCAGGAAGCCATCATTAGTTTTTCTTGTGAGTCCTCATCGCTAAGGTCATCCTCTAAAAATATCTCTTTACACAAATCTAAAGCCATTTCTCCATAGCTCTGGCTAAAGGCATTTAAATAGGTTCCATCAAGAGATTCTACACAGTGAATGTAACAATCCATACCTGTATAAAACCATTGCTCTAGAGGTACATCTTTTGTCAATTCAGAATCTAATATCACCTGATCAAACGGCGTGAAATCTGAATTAATACCAAGCTTCCTATCCGGACCAGTGAGTACGGTTGTTCTGGAAACCTCTGCGCCAGTTCCTGAAATTGTTGGAACTCCAACATGATATATACCTTCATTTTTCACTAAATCCCAACCTTGATAGTCTTTAGATTCTCCTTCATTCGTTAGCATAATGGCAACCGCCTTAGCTAGATCTAAAAGTGTACCGCCCCCAATTCCTATAATACCCGACGGACGCTCTTTTGTTAGTAATATAATCTCTTCTACCAAAGCATCTACCTGAGATGTTTTGGGTTCTTCTTTTGTTGATATATATATAATTTTATCGTCATAAGACAACTGTATTCTTGACGTTATCCAGGAATTGTTCTTAAAAACGTCATCTACCAAATAAATAAATGGTGCATTGATGCTTAAACGTTTTGGGGCCAAAATGTCGTTTAATTGATTGAAACTACCTCTACCAAAAATAACTCTTGGCACCATTGGAAAGTTTTTGTAACTCATGTAGTATGTTTTCTTATCTAAAAAGTAAAAATAATAGTAATAATTTAAATGTTATTGATTTAAGTATTTCTGAAATCTTTCTGAAAATAAACCAATATGGTAACCGTCTACTAAGGCATGATTTGCATTAATAGATACGTTCATTATAAGATCTTTGTTTACAATCTCCATCTTACTGAATGCTAGTTTTGGTATTGATTCGCGACTCCCTGATACGGGTTCCTTGTGTCCCGAAAAATGCAACCAGGGCATTGCCGAGCAATGAATACAGTCTAACCCAGTTTGTGGCGGGTATAATTCTGTCGTGTTTTGAATTCTTTCTTTTTCCATAGCAATATTTTTTATAAAAATATTCAAATCTTTGTGGTACTCAATAAATGAAAAGCCAAATGTTTTGTCACTTCTCATTATTGTCGCAGAGGCATGGATGGTCTCATAATCCACAACTTCCTCATTACTAATCCTAAACCTAAGGTTTTCCACTTCATTTATGGCCTGCATACAATCGTGCAAATACTTTGCAAAAAAACTTATACCATTGTCTTTTGAAAACTTATAGGCCTTTGTAACATTAAAAGGAACAGTCACAGCAAAATACGGGTCTTTTAAACCCATAAAATGCTTATAATGTTGCTTCCTGTTCCAAGTATTTAAGTTTATTGTTGTATTCAACTTAGCCTAATAGTTTTATAACGTCTCTTAATGTACTTATTGTTTTATATGTCTTACCGTTCGTTTCTTTTTCAGTGACTTCTTCATGTGCCCAAGTTGTATGAAAGGGCACATGGACAGCATGCGCACCTATATTAACCAACGGCAACACATCTGATTTTAATGAATTACCTATCATTAAAAACTCTGAAGGTTCGATATCTAAATGAGCTAATAATTTTGAATAGTTCACATCTTGTTTATCACTTAACACTTCTATGTGATGGAAATAATTGGTAAGTCCAGATTTTTCCAATTTACGTTCCTGATCTAATAAATCTCCTTTAGTCGCAAGTATTAAACGATATTTTTTGGACAGTACCTCTAAAACCTCTTCTACACCGTCCAATAACTCTACAGGTTTTTCAAGCATATCCTTACCAATATTCAAAATGGCCTCAATCGTTTTATTTGGTACATTGTAATTGGATAATTCCAATGCAGACTGCACCATAGATAATATAAAAGCTTTCACCCCATAACCATAGATCGGTAAATTGCTAATTTCCATTTTAAACAATTCCTGATCTATTTTATTTGGAGTTTCATAATCTGATAAAAGTCTTCCAAAAGCCTCTTCTGCTTCTCTAAAATAGGTTTCATTTACCCAAAGTGTATCATCAGCATCAAAACCTATAACTTTTATATCCTTGTATTCTTCTGTCAATATATTCTTCGTTTAAATGAATTGTTAATCTGTTATTTAAGCTATTTCCATACTTTTTTAGCACGTTCTAAATCTTCAGGTGTATCAATTTCTATGCCCTGAATGTTAGTTTCTACCATTTTTATTCGCTTTCCATATTCTAAATACCGAATACATTCTATTTTCTCTGAGGCCTCCAGTGGTAACATGGGCAACCTGTAGAAATCTAATATGGCATCTTTTCTAAAAGCATAAACCCCTTTGTGTTTATAATATTTCGCACCGGAATCTTTCTCTCTTGGATAAGGAATGGGACTCCTCGAAAAATAGAGTGCAAAATTAGATTCATCTACAATAACCTTAACCGTATTAGGATTATTAATTTCTTCAAGGTCCGTTACATGAACCATAAGCGATGCTAAATCTATCTTTTTATCATAATCTTCCTTAAAAACGTCTATCAATTTAGCCAAAGACTCCTTATCTGTAAAGGGCTCATCACCCTGAACATTAATAACAATATCGGTATCCATAAACTCCACCGCTTCAGCAATTCTATCACTCCCACAATCGTGTTCTTTCTTGCTCATTATAGCTTTTCCTCCATTATTTATAATTTCATCATAAATAATACTACTATCTGTGACAACAAATACGTCGCTAAATAAATTTGTGGCTACCGTAGCTTCGTATGTCCTTAATATAACAGCCTTTCCTCCAAGGTCCTGCATAAGTTTTCCTGGAAATCGAGAAGCACTATACCGCGCAGGAATCATAGAAATTATTTTCATAGTTATGTGGTCAGAATCAAATTCAAAAATAGGATAATTATTATTAGTATTTACTCGATAATGCTTAATTTTTTAAACAAAACCATGTTAACGATGGAGCTAACTTTTTTATTGTGAAGACCGTGTGAACCAAAATGACATTTATCGATTAGTTCCCCTCAAAGAAATCATCCTTAAAACCAATGAGATACAATTTTTCTTTAGCTCTAGTAGCTGCGGTATACAACCAGCGTAAATACTCTTTGTCAACACCATTGGGTAAATAGGGTTGTTCAACAAAAACGGTGTTCCATTGCCCTCCTTGGGACTTATGGCAGGTTATCGCGTAAGAAAACTTCACCTGAAGCGCATTAAAATGTTTGTTACCCTTAACTTTTAAGAATTTCATGTATTTCGTCGATTCGCTTTCAAAATCCTTCATAACCTCTTGATATAATCTATTAGAATCTTCATAAGGCAGCGAAGGTGTTTCAGCATCAATAGTGTCTAACAACAGAACGGTTTCAAAAGGTAGCATTTTAGGATAATCGACCATACGTATTTTCACTTCGGCAAATCGAAATCCATAAAGCTCTTGAATACTAAAAATTTCAAGCACTTCGATAATATCTCCATTTGCTATAAACCCTGCTTCACTCGATGGTTTGAGCCAAAAGTAATTATTCTTAACAACCATTAAATAATCTCCTGAAGAAAGTTCACTTTCGTTAAATAATATCCTATTACGTATTTGTTGATTATACAAATTGGCGCGTTTATTGCTTCTTACAATGATAGCCGTTTCTTCTTTTCCTAAATCTCCATAAGCATCTGTAATAGCATCCATAACATCATGTCCATCAATTAACCGGACGATATCTTTAAAATCGGACAAGTCAAACTTAAAATCGTTGATAAAACTACTGGACAGTGCCTCTCGCATTACTGTAGCATTTGCCAAAATACCAGAGTTTTGTTCTTGTCTTACCACTTCATCTAGTTCCATTTTAAGCACATCCTTGTTATAGTTTAATCCTAAAGTGTCTGCATTTAGTGCTGGGCTTAAATCCAATTTTACTGGTGGAAGTTGAGCCGTGTCACCAATTAAGAGCAATTTACATTGGTGACCAGAATACACATATTGAATTAAATCGTCCAGTAAGGAACCACTTGATTCGGCAGGAGCATCTGGGATCATAGAGGCTTCATCGACGATAAAAATGGTGTTTTTGTGTTTATTCGGTTGTAAAACAAACTTTACTCCGCCACTTTTCTCTTTTTTTGGAAAATATATCTTTTTATGTATCGTAAAAGCCTCTTTGTTTGAATAATTTGAAATCACTTTAGCTGCCCTGCCGGTTGGGGCCATTAAGACCGCACTTTTCTTGACTTTCCACAAATTAGTGACGATTGTCCCTACAATAGTAGTCTTTCCTGTACCAGCATATCCCTTTAAAACATACAGTTTGTCGGGAGATTTATCAAAAATAAACTCAGATAAGTGCTGAAGCACAATATTTTGTTTTATTGTTGGATGGAACGGAAACTGCTGTTTTATAAGAGAGTAAAATTCAGATGACGTCATTTAGGTTCTAACAAATTAAAAATTATTCAAAGATAGAAATGATTTTTACTCTCTTAGATTTTTACGGTTAAAAAAAAATTGTAGATTTGCGTAAAGACTTTTAATTATAAACAACTATGTTGAAATTTATTCTTATTGCAGTAGCAGTTATACTGGTTACAATTGGCTTAGTAAAGTTGATTGACAAATTTGTTCCTACAAAAATCAAACCTATTATCACGATCGCTCTTTGGGCGCTCATAGGTATTTTAGGTTATCAGACCTATTTGTCTATTTACCAGCCGATTCAGTTTAACAAACTGAAAACCAAACGATATAAAAAAGTTGTTGATAAATTAATTGATATTCGAGACTCACAATTGGCACATAGACAAGTAACAGGTAGATTTTCTGGTAGTTTCGATAACTTAATTAAATTTATTGATACCGCTAGCTACACCATTACACAACGTAGAGATTCTACAATTTTAGATGAAGAATTAACGAAATTATATGGTGTAGACACCAATAAAGAGATCGTTATAATAGATACTTTAGGGTTTGTTCCTGTAAAAGATTCTTTATTTAAAAATTCCGATCGTTACAAAACTATGATGAACGTACCAGTTGGCGAAGAAGGTGCTAGATTTAAATTGCAGTCTGGATTTGTTGAGCAAAATGATTTACAAATTCCTGTTTTTGAAGCTTCTGTAAAAAAGGATGTTATTTTATTCGACCAGAATAAAGACCTTCTTGCTCAAGAGAATCAAGTAATTTCAGTAGATGGAGTAAATGGAGATGTATTAAAAGTAGGATCTATGGAAGAAGTTTTCACAAAAGGAAACTGGCCAAAAACTTATGGTAAAGGAGAATAAAGATTTTAACAATCTTTCTAATAATAATCAAGAATTGTCCATTCAAACAAGTTTGAATGGACTTTCTTTTTGCCTATTAAATAGAGACAATAATACGATCTTAGAGTTAAAGCATTTCGATTTCGAAAGGAGATTTAACCATTTGGAAATCTTAGATTATTTAAAGCAGGTTTTTAATACGGAACCCATTTTAAGCCAATCTTTCACTAAAGTTTGTGTCATTCATGATAACGAACTCTCTACATTAGTCCCTACTCCTCTATTTGACGAAGATAATTTAGCCGATTATTTAAAATTCAACTCCAAAATTCTTAAATCTGATTTTATTGCTTACGACAACATTGTATTAAATGACTGCGTGAATGTATACATTCCCTATATAAACGTCAACAATTTTATATATGAACAGTTTGGAGAATTCACCTTTAAGCATGTCTCTACAATCTTAATAGAAGAAATTTTGAATATTGAGAAAAATGCTAGTACTCCCAAGGTATATTTAAATATCAATAAGAATCATTTCGAAATGATTGTGACATCTAGTGGCAAATTAATCTTATACAATACGTTTGAATACACGACTAAGGAAGATTTCATTTATTATGTGTTATTTACAGTCGAGCAGTTAAAACTAAATCCTGAAACCTTAGAATTGGTTTTTATTGGTGATGTGCAAAGCGATGACGACTTATATAAAACGGCATATAAATATATTAGAAATGTTAGCTTTGGTACAAGAAACGACACCTATAACTATCATCAAAACCCAAAACATAAACATTCCAACTTCACATTAATAAAGAGTTTTTAATGCGTATTATTTCAGGTATTTATAAAAGCAGAAAAATTGTGGCTCCAAAAAACCTTCCTGTGAGACCCACCACAGATATGGCCAAGGAGGCTTTATTCAACATTATAAACAACTTGTTTTATTTTGATGAAATTTCTGTACTGGATCTTTTTGCTGGAACCGGAAATATTGGTTATGAGTTTGCTTCCAGAGGTACCGAAAATATTACCTGTGTCGATCAGGATTATAAATGTATTCAATTTATAAATCAAACGGCAGAAAACTTTCAAATGAACATCAATACAATTAAAAGTGATGTTTTCAAATTTCTTGAGACGTCCAATTTAAAAACCAAAATTATATTTGCAGATCCTCCTTATAATTTTTCTGAGGAGCAGTTTGCTAAAATTCCAGAATTGGTTTTTAAAAATAAACTACTGCTCGAAGACGGTATTCTCGTTATTGAACATTCTAAGCACACAACTGGTCTTTCTAAATTAGATCATTTTAGCTATTCAAAAAGCTATGGTGGTAGTATGTTTAGTTTTTTTGAATAAGAATAAACCTATAGATTTATTTTTGTTAATTCCTTTTTTTTCAGTAATTTAGACTTCTTCCCTACAGATTCCTAAACTCTATTAATGGCATAGCCGTATCAAAAAAGTGTATCTTTTATTGTGATTATTTTATGGTTTAATTCGTGCGACTAACACTAAACCATAAATAAAATGAAAAAACTTCTCTTAACACTATCCGTTGTAATATTATGTATTAACTGCGAACAAAAACCCCAACGTTATTTTGCAGAATCTGCCGAAATTGAAACACTTAAATCTGGGATAAAATCCTATGAAACTGGTGATTGGGACAAATGGAAAAGTCATTTTTCTGATACAGCAAAAATATATGTGAACTCTTTAAAACCGGTAACTGCTGAAAAACGAGCTGAAGACCTAAAAGGAATGACCAGTGCTATGGCTTCTTACGGATTTAACCATGACAAAGAATATGTAGAAATGGTTTTAGATAAAGAAGGTGAAACCTGGGTATACTATTGGGCCACACATACAGGAACGTTTGCCGCAACTAATAAAGAACTTGCCGTTCCTGTACATTTAGCCGTCCAGTTTGTTAATGGTAAAATTGTAGAAGAACATGTGTATTATGATGGTACCTCAATGTATGCAGAATTTGCTGCCATTGCTGCCGCCGAAGATGCTGTAGAAACCACAACCGAAGTCACTGAAGACTAAAATTACTAACTAACCAACCAAAGTATAACTAAATGAAAACAATGAAATCAATTCTAACACTGGTAGTACTGTTATGTCTAACATGTTATTCCTCTCATGCCCAACAAATGTTTCTTGTACATCAAGACAATGTAAAACCTTCTAAGTTTATGGAGTATGAAAAAATAGCCAAAGAATTTAATGAGGCTTGTATGACGCATAATTTGCAAATGGAATGGTTTGCCGCTTCAGCTAACGATTTCAGCTATTATTACATTACACCGATTGAAAACTTTGCCGAATTAGATAAGCGTCCTATGGAAGATATGGCAAAAGCCATGGGTGATAAATTTACAGATCTGTTTAATCGTTACGATGCATGTTACAGTTCACACGGTAACTATATAGTAGTAAGTGTCGATGAACTCAGTTATATGCCCGAAGGAGCAAGCGAATCGCTAGAAGGTCAAAACTACCGCAAGTGGTTCTTTATGTACTATCCACCTAAACATGCTAAAAAAGTAAAAGAAGGCATGAAAGCGGTTAGAGATATGTTTGCCAGCAAGGGGTCTAAACAATATTATCGGGTGTACCGAAGTGGCTTTGGGGCTATGGAAAATTACTATATGGTATCAGTTGCTTCCAAAGATGAAATAGAAGGAGCTAAAGAAGCTAAAGCGAACAACGATGTTTTAGGTCCAGAGCGCTGGGAGACATTCAGCAAAGTAATGAATTATATATCCAGAATGGAAGAATATAGCGGTGAAATGAGACCGGATTTATCATATTCTCCGAAATAACTACTAACCAAACCAGTTATTTTTAATGGTAAACCCTTCTTGATATCAAGAAGGGTTTATTTATTTCCAAGTAAATCTATAAGCCGAATTCTGTTCATCCTAGCCCAGTTGCAGAATCTCTTCTAAAACCGGTATCGAAATACCTTATCATTTATCTAAACACAGTGTTACCACTATGCTCTAGCTGTCTACCCTCCAACATCGAACGTGCAGCCCTCGAACGTTGGTATACATGACATTGCACCACATAGAGTTTACCTGATTTCACTACAGCATAACCTGTACATACTTTCTGTTGCACTTTTCCTAATCTCACGACCGGTGGCTGTTAACCACTATGTTTGCACTATGGTGTTCGGACTTTCCTCCCCTGTACTGAACTTGTTTCAGGACCTTTTTAAATGATACTTGAAACAAGTTCAGCACATGAGCGATAAGGCGATCTACTTCCTCGCAAAAGTACAATATTTTCAATATTACACCTAATAACTTCGAGTCCCCTTACCCCAATATAGTTATTAATTAAAGTTGTTAATAACTCGTCTTAAATTTTAAACACATAATTTATAATTTTAAGCTTAATTTTTAACTTTGTTAAAGATTCTGTTGGTCTCGAAAAGACACTAAATTCGGAATCCGGTTCATTCAGACAAATTCAATAACATTGGAACACTTTGTAGTATCGGCCAGGAAATACAGACCCCAAACATTTAAAGATGTCGTTGGGCAACAGGCCATTACAAATACTTTATTGAATGCTATTGAAAATAATCATTTAGCCCAGGCTTTATTGTTTACGGGTCCCAGAGGTGTTGGTAAAACCACTTGCGCTCGTATTTTGGCGAAAATGATAAATAGTGATGATTCTGAAGGCCATGATGAGGATTTTGCTTTTAACATTTTTGAACTGGATGCAGCATCGAACAACTCAGTTGATGATATTAGGAGTTTAACAGACCAGGTACGTATACCTCCTCAGGTTGGTAAATACAAGGTCTATATCATTGATGAGGTTCATATGCTATCTCAGGCAGCCTTCAATGCGTTCCTTAAGACTCTCGAAGAGCCTCCTAAACATTGTATTTTTATTTTAGCGACTACAGAAAAGCATAAAATCATACCAACGATTTTATCGCGTTGTCAAATCTTCGATTTTAAGCGTATTACAGTAAAAGATGCCAAAGAATATTTAAAATATATTGCTGAGGAACAAGGTATTACTGCCGATGATGATGCGTTGCATATCATTGCTCAAAAAGCAGATGGTGCCATGCGGGATGCTTTATCTATTTTTGACCGCGTGGTAAGCTTTTCAGGCAAAGATTTAACCAGAAAAGCCGTTACTGAAAATTTAAATGTCCTTGATTACGAAACTTATTTTATAAGTACCGATTTTATTTTAGAAAATAAAATCCCCGAATTGCTTTTACAATTCAATCAAACGCTTTCTAAAGGTTTTGATGGACATCACTATATTGCGGGCCTTGCCTCTCATTTTAGGGATCTGCTAGTTAGTAAAACGCCTTCAACTATTGAACTTTTAGAGGTTGGAGAGCAAACCAAGGCAAAATATCTCGAACAATCCCAAAAAGCGTCACAGGACTTTTTACTAAAGGCCATCGATCTGGCCAATGCGTGTGATCTCAAGTATAAAACCAGTAAAAATCAGCGCTTGCTTATCGAGTTATGCTTAATGCAACTTGCCTCTATCACTTTTGATGGAGAAAAAAAAAATAGCAGACATTACATAATTCCGGCATCCTATTTTAAAAAGAAAGGGATTACTCCAATACCTGTTAACCCTTCAAAGGAAAAAGAAAGTGCTACCGAAGTCCCTAATAGAAATAACAAATCCGTTGAATCTGCTAAGGCTGTAACTAACAAGACTAATGTTTCTCAAATTAAGGAACCTACTAAAGTTTCTTTAAACCAAAGTACTAAACGTGCTTCCGGGTTGTCTTTAAGCAGCATAAGAGCTAAAAAAGAGCATCTTATCAAACAGATGGAGGTTGTAGTTGATGAAGAAAACCTACCTAAGGAAGCATTTACAGAGAGTGAACTTGTACAGGTGTGGAAGGATTATGTCGAATTGATTCGAAAAAAGGGAAAACACAATCTGGCGTCTATTTTGTCCATAGATACTCCAAAACTTAAGGGAACAACAGCACACCTAGAATTTCCTAATGCCACAAACAAAGTGGAAGTTGAGCGTCAGCAGTACGATCTTTTGGCCTATATTAGAAAGGCTTTGAAAAACTATGATATTAATGTATCCATAACTATTAATGAAGTTAAGGAAAAACAATATGCCTATACGACCATAGAGAAATTTGAAAAACTAAAAGAAAAAAACCCTCACATTGATCTTTTAAGAAAAACTTTTGATTTAGATGTTTAAAACATGGAGTTTAAATAAATTATTCGCTTTATTTTCAGTAATGATTTTTGCATTTACGAGTTGTGATGGCAAAGAACGAAAATACAAAAGCAATGCAGAAATCTTAAAAGAAAATAATCTTTTAGAATCCTTTTCAGAAGCCATAACCTTTGTCCCAAAATCATACACAGAAATAAAAACAGATACTCTATTTAATAATGGATTTTCCGTTAAAATTAAATACCGCTCTCTAGAAAACAACTTTGCCTACATTGAAACCAAAAAACTTAAAAACGACTCCGTTTCTAAAACGTATTACAAAAATTTTGAGGCTCAACTTCTGGTATTAAAAGATCATTCCATTGTTAATCAGAGTTTAATTAATAAATCGTTTTTACAAAAATTTACTGGGGCTTCTATTTCAAACGAAGCGGTCATGCAATATGTATGGATTGATGACGAAAACTCTACCGCAAAGAATTTATTTATAAACACATCCTTTTGCATCCCTAATACCGGTGACTGCAGGGATTTTACACTTAATATTAACGACAAAGGCGTTTTAAAAATTGAAGAAATAACACGTTCTCCTAATATCATTTAAACATGCTAGGACTAAAACTTCCCACAGACCCGCGGTGGGTAAATATTGTAGAAAAGAACATTGAAGAGATTCTTACCGATCATGCATTTTGCGAACAAAAGGCAACAAGCACAGCCATTTCGCTAATCGTGAGTTTCCCAGAGTATACTGAACTAGTTCAGGAGATGGTTGCACTGGTAAAGGAAGAAATCAGTCATTTTAAAATGGTTCATGATATTATTATTAAACGTGGATGGACATTAGGGCGTGATCGACGAGACGATTATGTTATAGAACTGGTTAAATTCTTCCCTAAAGGGGGCAGTAGAACCACGCAATTAGTACATCGTCTACTTTATGCTGCTTTGATTGAAGCCAGAAGTTGTGAACGTTTTCGAATACTTTCTGAAGAACTTACAGATCAGGAATTAGCATCCTTTTATAAAAACCTAATGGTGAGTGAAGCTAATCACTACACCATGTTTTTGGGATTTGCCCGTCAATATGGAGACCGCAAAGTTGTTGATGAAAAATGGCAGCAACTTCTTCAATATGAAGCCGAAATTATATCTAATTTAGGAAATACGGAGGCGATTCATGGTTAGAACCTATACCCCACCCCAATTTGAATATTAGAATTCGTAGCTTCAACAATCACATTATCATCAAAAACGTTTGAGAAACCGCGCGTATATCTTACATCTGCATATAACGCATAGTTGATTTTATATTCCAGACCTGCAACACCAGAATATGCAAAATTCTTGGCATTATCTCCCTCTTTATGCACTTTAATACCTACCTGTGGCCCCGCAGCAGCATAAATTTTTTCGGTTAATCTAAATCTTAATAATATGGGAGCCTGTATATAATCTAAATGTAAAGTCTCCATATCTGCTCCTTCAGCAGAAAACTGGATTTCTGGCATTAAAGACACCGTTTTACCCAGACCAATGGTCGATAAAAACCCAATATAAAAACTATTTCTATGCTTATTTTCAACAGCAACCGTATTATCGAAGTCTAAATTTGAAATATTAAAACCTCCCCTTATTCCAAATTTTACATCTTGAGAGGATCCATAAATTGAAAAGCCAAATAGAATTGCTAATAGTAATATTCTTTTCATAATAATATCTTGTTTGGGATATAATTTTTGGTAATTATATGCGTACGAATATATATTATAAAATTAAATAACAACAATTATAAAAGGTAAAGTGCACAATTTTACTGTGTATTACTAGAAACCGTATCGTAATAGATACTTTTAATAATACCGTCTGCCAAACCTATTTTTGGGACGTATATATTTTTGGCACCACTCCATTTCATTGAGGACAAATAGATTCTCATAGCCGGTATTATAACGTCGGCCCTGTCCTGGTTTAAACCCAATTCGGTGATGCGTTCTTCATAAGAATACTCTTGAAGTTTATTATAGTAAGAGGTTAAATAAAAGTAAGAAAGTGGTTTTCCAATGGTCTTTCCAGAAATCTTAAATATTTTATTAATATTACCTCCAGAACCAATAACTTCAATTTTATGATACCCCATGGTATGCGTCTTTATCCAGGATTCTAACGCATCCCAAGACGCCATATCGACCATCTCGTTAAGAAGTCTAACTGTTCCTATTTTAAAGGACCTGGAAATAATCTGTTCTCCCCTGTGAATAACCGTAAACTCGGTACTCCCTCCTCCTACATCAACATATAAATATGTCTTATTGCGGTCTATAAATTTATGTAAATCGGTAGCCGCTATAATGGCAGCTTCTTCATTTCCTCCAATAATATCGATACGTATTCCAGATGTTTTAAATATTAAATCGACAACATCTTTTCCATTTTTTGATTCTCTCATGGCAGAAGTCGCACAAGCTTTATACTTTATAACTCTATGAGATTTCATTAATAATTTAAAAGCCGTCATGGTATCTACCATGCGTTCCATATTTTCTTTAGAGATCTTGTCCTGTATAAAAACATCGGCGCCCAAACGAATGGGAACTCGAACTAATGAATTTTTTTTGAATTGAACCGGTCTTCCTTCTTGTTCAATAATATTTGAAATAAGCAACCTTACGGCATTAGATCCAATATCTATGGCCGCATATTTTTCTATTTTAAGCATATATCAACCCTCTAGCTTTTTTAAATAATAATTATAGGTTTCAAACTGAGCTCTCACCTTTTTGTCATCATTAACCCTATAATTATTGTCTTGCGATTCGTTTATTACTCTAGCTTTAACGTTGTCACTCCAACAAATATTGAAAGTGTCTAGAATCTCCTTTTTAATGTCTTCATCATAAATCGGACAGCTTACCTCTACCCTGTTATCAATATTTCTAGTCATCCAATCTGCCGAAGATATATAAATTTTAGGATCACCATTATTACCAAATATATAAACTCTAGAATGTTCTAAAAATTTATCTACTATACTAATCACTTCAATATTCTCACTCATCCCTTCCACACCCGGAATTAGACAACAAATCCCTCTAACAATCATTTGAATCTTTACACCTGCCCTACTGGCTTCATAGAGCTTATCAATCATTTTATAGCTCGATACGCTATTCATTTTTAACCGGATATTCCCTTCTTTACCGTTTTTAACGTTTTCAATTTCCTCGTTAATTAACTTAAAGATGGCTTTTTGAGTATAATGAGGTGATGTAATAAGGTGTTTATATGTAAATATCTTGTAATTTGCCTCGAAGAAATTAAAAATCTTGTTGACATCCTTTAAAATACGTTGATTTGAGGTAAACAAGGTATAATCTGTGTAAATTTTCGCTGTAGATTCATTGAAGTTTCCGGTACTAACAAAGCCGTAACGCTTCATTTTTTTACCTTCTTCGCGCTCTACAACACACATTTTACTATGCACTTTAAGGCCTGCAACACCAAATATTAAATTGATCCCTTCATCTTCCATCTGCTGAGCATAATTTATATTCGCCTGCTCATCAAACCGCGCACGTAACTCTATTGAGACCGTTACAGATTTACCATTTGTAGCTGCATTAATAAGTGAACTTGCGATATCTGAAATTTCGGCCAAACGATAAATTGTAATCTTTATGGTTTTTACTTTAGGATCTAATGCGGCTTCTCTCAAAAATTTCACAACATAAGCGAATGTTTGATAAGGCGCCTGAAGCAAATAATCTTTTTTCTTAATGGCCTCAAAAATACTAGCTTCTAAACTCAATCCTTTAACAGGTAAGGCCTCAATTTTATCATAAAGGAGATCATTTCGGCCTAAACTCGGGAATCCCATATAGTCTCTTCTATTGTGGTAACGTCCACCCGGAATAATACTATCTGTATCGTCAATCCCCATTTTAGTCATCAAATATTCCAAAGTATCCTGACCAATGGTTTTATCATAAACAAATCGAACGGGGTCTCCTATTTTCCTATGTTTAACACTGTCTGATATCTTCTCAATAAAACTCTTACTTAAATCGGTTTCAAAATCCAGCTCACCATCACGAGTTATTTTTATCATATGTGCCGAAATACTCTTATAATCGAAAATGTTAAAAATATCACTCAAACAATGACGAAGTAAATCGTCAACCATGATGATGTAGTTTTTATCTCCATCCTTAGGCAAAACCACAAACCTGTTAACCGATTTTGGTATTTCAATAAGCGCAAACTGTTTTTCGCCGCTTGACATTAACATTCTAACCGCCAAATAAGCCCCGCTATCTTTAAGATTTGGAAGATCGACCAAATCATTTAAAATAATAGTAACCAGTCCTGGGCTAACCTCGTTTAAGAAGTATTTCTTTATAAAATTGTGCTGTGCGTCATCAATTTGATTCTCATCAATGATGTAGATGTTTTCTTCCTCTAATTTTTGATGAATATTATTAAGTATTTCTAAACTATTACTCTGTTGGTTTATGACAATTTGGGTAATAATCTCTAGTAATTCCTTTGCTCTAATACCTCCCAGAGCATTCTTCCCTGCCTTCCCGACATCCACAATACGCTTTACCGTGGCGTACCTCACTTTAAAGAATTCATCTAAGTTATTAGAGAAAATTCCAAGAAAGCGTAAACGCTCAATAAGAGGCACATCCTCATCTGAAGCTTCTTGTAAAACCCGCGCATTAAACTGCAACCAGCTTATTTCTCTATTTATATATGTATTATTGGTTTGTAATTCCTGTTTAGCTACTACGTTATTCATAATAAAGATTAATAAACAAAGATATTCTATTTAAGCCTAATTTAATCACTAAAACAATACCAAAAAGTTAAGGTTTTAAAGGTATTTTTCAACACCTCTAAAACCTTATTCATCATAGTAATGATTATTTTAAATCTCTTGGAAATAATGTTTGAATGGTTTTGCCTTGTTTTAACTTATTCCACCCCGTAATGTCGAATTCAATAACAACAACTCCACTTGTAGGAACATTTTCTATATAACGATCACCATATGTATTTACAAAAGCTGTAATAGCATGGTTATGACCAAAAATCATAAGCGTATCGGTAACATCATCTGTAGATTTAATCGTTTCAATAAGGTTATATCCCGAAAAGTCGTATAAATCATGATTTAAACGTACCATGCTTGCATCTATATCGAGGTTTGAAACAAAAATATTTGCTGTGGTTTTGGCTCTTACAGCATCACTGGATAAAATAACGTCCACATCATACCTGCTGTCTTTAAAATTTGCTGAAACCAAACCAGCATCTTTGAACCCCCTATTGTTAAGAGGTCTTTCATGATCGATAACATTATGCTCCCATGAAGACTTAGCGTGCCGTACCAAAATTAGCTTTTTCATAAAAACTCGATTAAATGTAATATTTCTTCGATTAAAGGTTATTTTTTGTCGATGAAATTCAATTTATTTGCCATGTAAAATTAGGAAAAATTAGATTAAGCCAAGTTAATATAAACGTTAAAAAAGTTAAGTGTATGATAAAATAGCGAGGGAGTTCTCATGAGCGCCGATAAAAAACTTATTCTTCCGACTAAAAGATTTGCAAAAACCTTTAATCGAATTTATTAGTGATTTAGCATAATTTTTTGAAAGGACACCTGTATATGTGTTCCTTTGTTTCACCTACTTAAAGAATGTAAAGTTATGAACCTGAATCTAATATCACACAGCATTACAGCATCGAAGATCGATGTTTTTCCCTCGCAGTTTTCTCCCTCAGAAACTTTTTTATTGGATTTAAAAATTAACCAAAACACAAATTTGTGACTATTTCGGCATAATTGTGTTTATAATATATAGATAGGTTTTAAACGAAAAATTTTACTAAATCATGGAAAATAAATTACCTCTAACATGTTATACTTTTCTATTTGTCTTTTGTATTTCGATACTAAGTGCGAATAATGCTAACGCTCAGGAGCGTGGCATATATGAATTAGTAAACAGTACCAGTAACATCGCTCGAAGTTCAAAAAAAGCAACCACGAGTACTGATAGAAATGAATTCTATAATCTTGCGCAAAAGCTTCACACAACACTTTATTTCGATAACAATAAGTTGAAAAATAAGTATGGTAATGGAGCACCAGTAAAGATAACTCTAGAAAACATGACCTCCTTTAGTGTATTAAACAAAAAGGACGCTAACTACAATGACGTTGAGCTAATTACAATTACACTTAAACAAGCGAACAACTTAAATACGCCATTAGACTTATCACAAACTGAGTATCCAAAACTAAGATACATTTATATAAAATGTCTTTTCGAATGTAATGCAAGGCAAATTGAACAATTTGTTAAAGCACCGAATAATGAGGTTCGAATTTTTTATACATCAATAAGACCCTCATAAATTATAGCACACAGGCACCAAAAAGAATACGAAATGAAAAAACTATACACTACAATTAAAGCTTTGTCACATAAAAACGCTTACAGGTTTTTGATAATGACTACTTTATTAATATCTACAGTTTATAGTAGTTATGGTCAGGTAAGAGTTCCTTTTACACCTCGAGCTTCTAATATCCCTCCTTCTAATTCGAGTTATACTATTAAAGGAGACTTTGCCATGATTGGTAATACCAATATGACCATGGTAAATTATTCGGATGGAGGTTCCAACTTTAATGACGTTCAATATGTTGATATTGATGGTCTTGCCATACCAGGTAATACCACATTCAACTCATCATCTGCAACCCTTAATTTTTCTACTGAAAATGGGGCTATCCCAGAATGTTCAAACATCCTTTACGCCGGTTTATACTGGACAGGTAGAGCTTTTGGTGATGATGAAACTGATTCTGATGTTTTCGATGTCACCTTAAACGGAGTTACGAAAACTTTCGATAAAAGAAAAGTATCCTTAAAAGGTCCGGGAGCCTCATCATATACCGAGGTTACCGCAGGACTATCTGATATTTATTATCCCTCTGGCACCGATGGAAACATGTATTCCGCCTATGTTGAAGTTACAGAATACGTGCAACAAAATGGTATTGGTGAATATTTTGTTGCAGATATTGCATCAAGAGAAGGTAATGCCGATGGAACCGGTTTTTATGCTGGGTGGGGTATGGTCGTTGTATACGAAAATACCAATATGAGATGGAGAGATATTACTGTTTTTGATGGTCATGCTTATGTAGTGAACGGTAATGCAAGCCACACGCTTAATGCCTCTGGGTTTAATGCTGTACAAAACGGTGATGTTAACCTAAAATTAGGTGTTATGGCTGGTGAAGGTGATGTACCATGGACGGGAGATTTTTTCGAGATAGAACAAAGAAATACTGGTACATATCAAACCTTAAGCCATAGCAATAATGCAACGAATAACTTCTTTAATTCGTCCATTGTTACTGGTGGTAATGCCAGAAACCCTAACTTGTTAAATAATACAGGGGTAGATATTGCCATGTTTGATATAGACAATACAGGTAATACCATAATAGACAACAACCAAACATCCACATCTTTTAGATATGGTTCAACTTTAGATACCTATGTTATTTTTAATATAACGTTCTCTGTAGATGCTTATATACCTGCACCAGATGGTATTCTTGCCAATACATCAATAAATGGAAACCCTCCTGGCGGTACAAATACATCATTAGAACCTAGTGAGACTGCCGATTATACGATACAAATAAAAAACTCAGGAAGTGAAGCAACCGATAACACGGTTATCACTATTGAACTTTCTGAATCTATAGATCCTAGTAATTTAAACATTAGCTCTAACACGTTCCCTCCATTCTCAACTACAAACACACCGGCTTTCGATCCTAATATTGGCTCAAACGGTGGTATTGTATGGAATTTAGGGACATTGCCTATACCCAATAATCCAGATGATACTTTAGCCGAGCTAAGTTTTTCTGTAACGGTTACAACGGACTGTTCTATTTTAACAGCCCCTGGTTTCGACCCTAATGTAACCATAAGTGGTATGATAAATGGTGAAGGAGCAACGTCGCAATTACCTTTTAGTTTTGACCTTATTCAAGGTTTTGAAACATCAGGAGTATGTGTTGGAAGCCCAATATCTGGACCTAGTATAATTCCTATAGAGTTTTTAGATTACGTTAATGAAGCTCCAGTTATTACAGCCCCTACCCCCCTGGAAATTGAAGGTTGCGATGGAAATGATATTACAGCTTTAAACGCAAGATACCCGTTTAGTACTGTGCCATCTGAAGATATTAAAGATACTTACGTTACAGCTGGGTATACCGTTTCAGATAACGGCACCATTGTTAGTATAACGTATACCGATGTGGTTACACCAGACTCAAGTTGTCCAACGGTAATCACCAGGACTTATACAGCTACAGACGATTGTGGTAATACGTCTACTGCCTTACAGGAAATTAGACTTACCCCTTCTCTAATTACCTTTACAAATCCTACGGATAACAATGTAGCGTCTTGTAATTTTGATGATCAGGATGAGGTTAATACAGCATTCACAAACTGGGTAGCTGCTCAAACAACTGCTATTGCGCCAGCTAATGGATGTACTCCGGTATTAACTAATGACAGTGCTTCGCTATCTGCGCCTGTTCTATGTGACGGAGGAACCACTACGGTAACATGGACCATTACGGATCTGTGTCAAACAATTAATATTTCTGCGGACTTTAATCTTACAGCACCTGTTGATATCACCTTTACAAATCCTGCGGATAACAATGTAGCGTCTTGTAATTTTGATGATCAAGATGAGGTTAATACAGCATTCACGAACTGGGTAGCTGCTCAAACAACTGCTATTGCTCCAGCTAATGGATGTACTCCGGTATTAACTAATGACAGTGCTTCGCTATCTGCGCCTGTTCTATGTGATGGTGGAACCACTACTGTGACTTGGACCATTACAGACCTATGTCAGACTATTAATATAACAGCTGATTTTAATTTAACAGCACCTGCAGCGATTGCTTTTACAGATCCTACGGATGATGCCTCTTCGGCTGCTGAGTTTGATGATCCTGATTCTGCTGTTGCTCAATCGAATCTCGATAACGATATTATTGCATGGGTTAATGCACAAACAGCGACCATTAATGGTAGTCTTACAGGAGGGTGTACACCTGCTGTATCTAATGATTTTACAACGCCATCTATTACATTTTGTGCTAGTGACTCTATGACGATTACATGGACCATCACAGATTTATGTAATACATTAACCAGAACGGCTACATATACTTTTACGCAACCAGATGGTATTAACTTTACCGATCCAGTAGGTAGAACAGTGGATACTTGTGATTTTGATAATGATGATCCGGTAATCGCTCAAAACAACTTAAATGATGATATCGCTGCTTGGGTTAATGCTCAAACCAATATCATTAATAACAGCCTTACGGGTGGATCGCCAGTCGTAAGTCACGATTTTACAAATCAATCTATCACCTTATGTGATGGTGGTAATCTTACTATTACCTGGACTATAGCCGATATTTGTGAAACATTAACGAGAACAGCCACTTATATTGTAAACGCACCAATCGATATTGCATTTACAAACCCTGTAGATAACAATGTAGAGTCTTGTAACTTTGATGATCAAGATGAAGTTAATACAGTATTCTCGAACTGGGTAGCAGCTCAAACAACTGCTATTGCACCTGCCAATGGATGTACTCCGGTATTAACTAATGACAGTGCTTCGCTATCTGCGCCTGTTCTATGTGATGGTGGAACTACTACGGTAACATGGACCATTACGGATCTGTGTCAAACAATTAATATTTCTGCGGACTTTAATCTTACAGCACCTGTGGATATCACCTTTACGAATCCTACGGATAACAATGTAGCGTCTTGTAATTTTGATGATCAGGATGAGGTTAATACAGCATTCACAAACTGGGTAGCTGCTCAAACAACTGCTATTGCACCTGCTAATGGATGTACTCCCGTATTAACTAATGACAGTGCTTCGCTATCTGCGCCTGTTCTATGTGACGGAGGAACCACTACGGTAACATGGACCATTACGGATCTGTGTCAAACAATTAATATTTCTGCGGACTTTAATCTTACAGCACCTGTGGATATCACCTTTACGAATCCTGCGGATAACAATGTAGCGTCTTGTAATTTTGATGATCAGGATGAAGTTAATACAGCGTTCACGAACTGGGTAGCTGCTCAAACAACTGCTATTGCACCTGCTAATGGATGTACTCCGGTATTAACTAATGACAGTGCTTCGCTATCTGCGCCTGTTCTATGTGATGGTGGAACCACTACAGTGACTTGGACCATTACAGACCTATGTCAGACTATTAATATAACAGCTGATTTTAATTTAACAGCACCTGCAGCGATTGCTTTTACAGATCCTACGGATGATGCTACTAATGCCGCTGAGTTTGATGATCCTGATTCTGCTGTTGCTCAATCGAATCTCGATAACGATATTATTGCATGGGTTAATGCACAAACAGCGACCATTAATGGTAGTCTTACAGGAGGGTGTACACCTGCTGTATCTAATGATTTTACAACGCCGTCTATTACATTTTGTGCTAGTGACTCTATGACGATTACATGGACCATCACAGATTTATGTAATACATTAACAAGAACGGCTACATATACTTTTACGCAACCAGATGGTATTAACTTTACCGATCCGGTAGGTAGAACAGTGGATACTTGTGATTTTGATAATGATAATCCGGTAATCGCTCAAAACAACTTAAACGATGATATTGCTGCTTGGGTTAATGATCAAACCGATATCATTAATAACAGCCTTACGGGTGGATCGCCAGTCGTAAGTCACGATTTTACAAATCAATCTATCACCTTATGTGATGGTGGTAATCTTACTATTACCTGGACTATAGCCGATATTTGTGAAACATTAACGAGAACAGCCACTTATATTGTAAACGCTCCAGTCGACATTGCATTTACAAACCCTGTAGATAACAATGTAGAGTCTTGTAATTTTGATGATCAAGATGAGGTTAATACAGCGTTCACAAACTGGGTAGCTGCTCAAACAACTGCTATTGCGCCAGCTAATGGATGTACTCCGGTATTAACTAATGACAGTGCTTCGCTATCTGCGCCTGTTCTATGTGATGGAGGAACCACTACGGTAACATGGACCATTACGGATCTGTGTCAAACAATTAATATTTCTGCGGACTTTAATCTTACAGCACCTGTGGATATCACCTTTACGAATCCTACGGATAACAATGTAGCGTCTTGTAATTTTGATGATCAGGATGAGGTTAATACAGCATTCACAAACTGGGTAGCTGCTCAAACAACAGCTATTGCACCTGCTAATGGATGTACTCCGGTATTAACTAATGACAGTGCTTCGCTATCTGCGCCTGTTCTATGTGATGGAGGAACTACTACGGTAACATGGACCATTACGGATCTGTGTCAAACAATTAATATTTCTGCGGACTTTAATCTTACAGCACCTGTTGATATCACCTTTACGAATCCTACGGATAACAATGTAGCGTCTTGTAATTTTGATGATCAGGATGAGGTTAATACAGCATTCACGAACTGGGTAGCTGCTCAAACAGCAGCTATTGCTCCAGCTAATGGATGTACTCCGGTATTAACTGATGACAGTGCTTCGCTATCTGCGCCTGTTCTATGTGATGGTGGAAACACTACAGTGACTTGGACCATTACAGACCTATGTCAGACTATTAATATAACAGCTGATTTTAATTTAACAGCACCTGCAGCGATTGCTTTTACAGATCCTACGGATGATGCCTCTTCGGCTGCTGAGTTTGATGATCCTGATTCTGCTGTTGCTCAATCGAATCTCGATAACGATATTATTGCATGGGTTAATGCACAAACAGCGACCATTAATGGTAGTCTTACAGGAGGGTGTACACCTGCTGTATCTAATGATTTTACAACGCCGTCTATTACATTTTGTGCTAGTGACTCTATGACGATTACATGGACCATCACAGATTTATGTAATACATTAACCAGAACGGCTACATATACTTTTACGCAACCAGATGGTATTAGCTTTACCGATCCGGTAGGTAGAACAGTGGATACTTGTGATTTTGATAATGATGATCCGGTAATCGCTCAAAACAACTTAAATGATGATATTGCTGCTTGGGTTAATGCTCAAACCGATATCATTAATAACAGCCTTACGGGTGGATCGCCAGTCGTAAGTCACGATTTTACAAATCAATCTATCACCTTATGTGATGGTGGTAATCTTACCATTACCTGGACTGCAGAAGATATTTGTGAAACGGTTACAAGAACAGCCACTTATATTGTAAATGCGCCAGATTCAATTTCATTTACAGACCCTGCCAATGATGCTTCTGTAGCTTCTGAATTTGATGATCCAGATTCGAACGTAGCTCAATCTAATTTAGATAATGACATTGACGCATGGGTTAACACACAAACCGCTGCTATTACTAACAGCCTCTTGGGTGGATGTACTCCTGTTGTAACGAATGACTTTACAAATCAATCTATAGATTTTTGTACTGGTGGTAATATTTCTATTACCTGGACGATAACTGATTTATGTGAAACCTTAACGCGTTCTGCGACATATACTTTTATGCAACCAGAACGTATTGACTTTACAAGTCCAACTGGTAAAACTGTAGAAACATGTGATTTCGATAATGATGACCTTACCGTAGCGCAATCTAATTTAGATGCTGATATCGTTGCGTGGGTTGATGCTCAAACAGATATTATTACCAATAGCCTTACAGGAGGTTCTCCAGATGTAAATCATGATTTCTCTGGTCAAACTATTAATTTATGTACAGGTGGTAGCATAACAGTTACATGGACTGTGGACGATATCTGTGAAACCATATCGCGATCGGCTGCTTACATTGTAAACCCGCCAGCATCCTTTACTATTAGTGATGTTCAGGATGAAACCGTTAGTGCGTGTGATTTTGAAGATCAAGCTGCTCTGGACATTGCATTTCAGGCTTGGGTTTCTGGATTTGGTGTATCAGGTGGATGTAACCCAGAAACAACAGATTTAAGTAATTTAACAGCGCCTCTTCTATGTGACGGTGGCATGGTTGAAGTTATCTATAATGTAACCGGTCTTTGTAATAACGGTCAGGATACAGCAACCTTTACAGTTAATGCACCCACTCCAATAACGTTTAATGAAGCAGATCTTCCTGATGATGCAACTGTACAGTGTGATAACGTACCAGACGCTCCCGAACTTTCGGCTTCAACAAATTGCTCTAATGTAAATGTTGTCTTTAGCGAAAGTAGAAGAGATGGAAATTGTCCTTACACTTATGAGTTAATAAGAATTTGGACAGCTACTGATGGATGCGGGACGAACATTTCTCACAGACAAATTATAACCGTTCAGGATACAGAAGCTCCTGTGCCAACAACGACTTTCGATCAAACACTAAACGTAAGTTGTACAGAAATACCCGATACTCCAGAGTTAACATTTACAGATAACTGTTCTGCAAACATTATCGTAGTATTCAATGAAGTAAACACATTTGATGAAAATGTATTTGAAGATTACGAAATTGTTAGAACATGGACCGTTAGAGATGAATGCAACAATGAAGAAACATACACACAAAACATTCAGGTGGCACTAGATGAAGTTATTACGGAAGTTGTTGCTCCAGACTGGTGTTATGATGAGGGGGTAATTAATATGAATAACCATTTACCAAGCGATATAAACACAAATGGTACCTGGGAATTATTAGAAGGCGATCCAATGGCCACCTTAAATGGTAGTATATTCGATCCTACAAACCTTGAATTGAGCCTGGATTTCTTACCCGAAAGTGGAGGAATAGACTATAAGTTTATGTATACCACAACACATGAAGGCTGTATTAATATTACAGAAGTAGTGATGAACGTTCATGCAGATTGTGTGGTATTACCATGTGGTGAAAGCGATATAACAATTTCAAAAGCGGTAACTCCTAATACTGATTCCAGAAACGAATTCTTTTACATCTCTGGAATTGAATTATGCGGATTTACTGCCGAGGTTAAGATATTTAACCGTTGGGGAGCGTTAGTTTTCAAATCGGATGCCTATCCGATAGCATCTGCTGAAGACATCCTTAAAAATGAGCTTCCCGGTACTTGGGACGGTAAGGCACACAATGCCTCTATTGGAACAGCCGGAAAAGTTCCTAATGGAACATATTACTATATAATAAACTTAAAAAATAGTGGATTGAATCCTATTACAGGACCTGTTTACTTGGGAACCAAATAAAAAAATTAACCTATGAGACTTATTAAATTTAATATAATCGCTATTGTATTGTTAAGTTGCACGGTTGGAGTTGCTCAGCAATTACCGCAATTCACACAATATATGTACAATACAATCTCAATAAATCCGGCTTACGCTGGAAGTCGTGAGGCATTAAGCGTTGTTGGATTACATAGAAGCCAATGGGTTGGTTTTAAAGGTGGTCCCATAACACAAACACTATCAATACATACACCACTTAGAAATGATAGGATTGGTTTAGGTCTATCGTTTATTGAGGATGATCTTGGACCACAAAACTATTCATATCTATATGGTGATTTCTCATATACAATTCCTGTGGGGAGAACTGGAAAATTCGCTTTTGGTTTAAAAGGTGGTTTTACAGGATATAGTTTCGATCAGGATTTTATAACAGACCCAACCATTGTATCAGATCCGTTTTTTAGTGGAACAGAAAATCGCTGGACACCCAATATTGGTGCCGGGGTATATTACCACACGAACATGTTCTATGCAGGGTTATCTGCACCAAGAATACTAAATACAGACGAGAATAGGAACAGTGAGTTTAAAGCTTTAGAACGTATCAGTTACTACTTTACCCTTGGTAGTGTGTTTAACATTAATAGAAGCTTCAAATTTAAACCTGCGGCCTTATTAAAAGCGACCAATGGAGCACCTGTTTCCATGGACTTTACAGCGAACTTCTTATACAATGAGAAAATCTGGTTGGGAGCTTCCTATAGAATCAATGAAGAGACGGCAGCCATTGGAGGTATCGCAGATTTTCAAGTATCCAGACAGTTACGTATTGGTTATGCTTACGAGAAACCAATTTCAGATATCGCCAAATATACGACAGGAACGCATGAAATATTGCTGATATATGAATTCAAATTCCTGAACTCTAAATTAAAATCACCTAGATATTTCTAATAATACTTTTTTTATGAAACATAAAAACTACATATTAGTTTGTATCGCTTTAATGTTAAGCCTTTCGGCATTTTCTCAGCAGGGAAAACAAAAAAGAGCCGATACATTATTTAACAAATTCTCTTTTGTTAAAGCTGCTAAAGTGTATAGAGAGCTTTTACAAAACAACTATAACAAAGACTATGCAGTACGTCGTTTAGCCGATTGCTATGCCTATTTAAGAGATCCAAGAAACGCTTCCAGATTTTATAAAAATGCGGTGAAGCAGAAAAACGTACCAGTAGAGTATTACTATAAGTATGCGCAATCGCTGCGTGGTATGAAAAAGTATGACGAATCCCAAGTATGGTTACAACGCTATAAAGATTCGGGAGGTGTTGTAACATCAAATGATTTTTCAAAAAACACCAACTTTATTACCAGTGTTTTTGGTGCGAAACAACAGTATTTCTTAGACCGAATTCGTTTCAATTCAAAATATAGTGATTTTGGGGCCTTTGAGCACAACGGTAAAGTTTATTTTGCCTCTGCAAGAGACGAAGGGGTTTCAATTAAACGCTTATACGGGTGGAACGAACAGCCTTTTTTAGACATTTACGTGGCCGAAGCCGGTACAAAACGAAATGTAGACCACACAGCGAAATTAAAAGGAGACATCAATTCTATTTATCATGATGGGCCACTTACTATTACAAAAGATGGACGTACCATGTATTTCTCCAGTAATAATTTTACTAAACAAGCTGGTGAAAGAACAGATCGAAAAGGTTTAACCAATATGAAAATATACAGAGCAACCTTACAAGATAGTATTTGGACAAACGTTGAGGATCTCTCTATAAATAGTGATGACTTTTCTACTCAACATGCTGCTTTAAATGTAGACGAAACTAAATTGTATTTCGCATCAGATCGACCTGGTGGGTTAGGAGGATCAGATATCTATATGGTTGATATAAATCCAGATGGCTCCTTAGGAGAACCTGTAAATGTTGGTGATGTCGTAAATACCGAGAGTGCCGAAGGCTTTCCATTTATGAACAATGAAGGGGTTTTATTTTTCTCTTCAGATGGGCATCCGGGGCTTGGACTCTATGATATTTTTGGAACGATTAAAGGTGAAGACGGTGGTATTGCCGATATCATTAATCTTGGAGTTCCAGTAAATTCAAATAAAGACGATTTTTCATTTACCATGAACAAAAATGGTATTACGGGCTATTTTGCTTCAAATAGAAGAGGTGGACGAGGTGATGATGATATTTATGCCTACCACAGAAAACCTGTTTTACATGTTGAAGGGGTTGTGACAGATGCTATCAATATGAATCCTATTCCGAATTCGATCATTACGCTATATGATGAAAATGACAATCAGATCGCATACATGGAAACAGATGAGAATGGCTTCTTCCAGATAAACATTGATAGAAACAAAGATTACAAAATCGTTGCAAGTCAGGATAAGTACATAGATGATTATAGAAAGTTTTCATCTAAAAATATTCAAACAGAACTTACCAAGGTGGCTGCCAATTTATTACTAAATCCAGTACCTAATGTCGTAAAACTTGCCGAATTGAATACCATCTATTTCGATTTCAATAAATATAATATTCGAGAAGATGCTGCTTTAGAGTTAGACAAAATTGTAAATCTGATGCAGAATGACTACCCAGACATGATTATACGTATTGAATCTCATACCGATTCGAGAGGTGATTTAACATATAATGACCGATTATCGATAGATAGAGCAAATTCAACATACGATTATTTAATATCTAAGGGTATCGACCCAGTGCGAATCACCGAACATAAGGGATATGGAGAACGTAGGTTAACGAATGGATGTGAAGACGATGAAGATTGCGAGGAAGAAGAACACCAACTTAACAGACGTACCCAATTTATCGTGGTGAAGATGGAATAATATTGGATACCACAAGAAACATGTTTAATACATAAAAAGCTATGACAATCCAACATAGTTTAGGTTTTTAATAAAAAATAACGGACCCCATGAAACTAAAAAATCACATAGTTACCGGTATATTGTTGCTTATTAGCTTTACTACATTTGCACAATACGGTTCGCAAAAAAGGGCTGACAATTTATTTAATAAGTTTTCATTTGTTAATGCCGTAGACGTTTATCAAAATCTTATAGAAAAAGACTTTAATACAGACTACGCTACCAGACAATTAGCAGATAGCTATGCCTTTATGCGAAATCCAGATAGTGCCGTTGTTTATTATAAAAAAGTAGTCGAACAACCCAATGCTCCTATCGCCTATTACTACAACTATGCTCAGGCATTAAGAGGAATTAAAGACTATAAAGAATCGCGAGTATGGATGAAACGCTACAAGAAGGCAGGAGGAAACATTAAGGAAGAAAAATTCTTAAAAGACTCAGATTTCATCAATTCAATTTTTAATGCGAAACAACAATATTTCTTAACAACTGTTAATTTCAATTCAAAATACAGTGACTTTGGAGCCTACGAGCATGATGGTAATATTTACTTTGCCTCTGCAAGAGACGAGGGGGTTTCCAGCAAGCATACCTATGGTTGGAACGGTGAACCGTTCTTAGATATTTATGTTACGGAAAAAAGTGCCAACGATAGTATTGTTGATCATAAATCCAGGCTTAAAGGTGATATAAATTCTGTATATCATGAAGGTCCCGTTTGTATTACTAAAGATGGGAAAACCATGTATTTCTCCAGAAATGATTTTAACAAAAATGTTTTGGGGAAAGATCAGGAAGGTATGACTAATCTAAAAATCTATAAGGCCTCTTTAGTTGATAACAAATGGACAAACATTGAAGAATTACCATTTAACAGCAATGACTTTTCCACGGGTCACCCTACTTTAAACAATGACGAAACCAAATTATATTTTGCCTCTAATATGTCCGACGGATTTGGAGGAACAGATATATACTATGTAGACATTAATAATGGAACTTACGGTACACCTAAAAACTTAGGAAACGTTGTAAATACTGATAAAAATGAGAGGTTCCCTTTTGTAAATAGTGAAGGCGTGCTTTTCTTTGCCTCCGATGGGCATCCAGGATTAGGGCTGTTAGATATTTTTGGAACCGTTTCAGATAAAAACAACGACATTGTAAGTGTACTAAATTTAGGAGTTCCGGTAAACTCTAGTAAAGATGATTTTTCATTTTTCATGAGTGAAGATGGATTATCCGGATACTTTGCATCTAACCGAAATGGAGGTGTTGGAAGTGATGATATTTACGCGTACGATAGAATCCCTCTACTAAATATTGAAGGAACGATTACCGATGTTACCACAAATGCCCCTATTCCAAATGCTCTTGTAACTCTATTTGATAGTAATAACAAACAAATAGCTCAACTTGAAACAGACGAAAACGGGTATTACGAAATAAACATCGATCGTGACACAGATTTCATATTAACTATAGAAAAAGAAGACTTTATAAAGGATACTCGACCAGTAACATCGAAAGGCATAGAGAACAAAGTAAAGCGTATTACTCAAGACTTTAACTTAAATCATGTTATAAAAGTAACTCCTATTACCGAACTATACCCGATCTATTTCGACTTTAATAGGTTTGATATTAGAAGCGATGGTACGGTAGAATTGGATAGAATAGTTAATCTTATGCTTAACGAATATCCTAATATGGTCATTAAAATTGAATCACATACAGACTCCAGAGGTTCTGCGAGATACAACGATAAACTCTCCTTCGAAAGAGCAAAAGCCACTTATAACTACCTAATAGACAAAGGAGTCGATCCTACCAGAATTGTAGAATACAAAGGCTATGGTAAGCAAAAACTTGCTAACGATTGTGATGATACTAAAAATTGTACAGAAGAACAACATCAAGAAAATAGACGTACACAATTTATTGTGGTTACTGCAGAATAATATTAGCTAAATTCAAAACATGTAGTGCATCTAAAATCCGTCAGAAGCTCTCCTTTTGACGGTTTTTAAATAGCTACAAAAATCCTCTCATCTCTGAGAGGATTTTTTACCTAAAGCTAAATTCAATAACAATTAAGTTACCGTAAAATAACCAGTTTGACCGTTTATAATTGCAAGCTAAGCAGTGCAATATCTTCTAATCAAACATGGCTATGAGTTTAATCTCTTTATTTGCTTAAAAGCTATTTATTTTTTTATAAAAATGTTGGTAAAATACCAACGTCCCTTTTCATTCTTTTCGGCAGAAACATCAAAGTATGTAAAATCGCCCTCAATTGTACCTCTGTGACCTTCGCTTCTTATCCAGGCCTCAACAACCGTCTTCGCTGAACTATATCCATATGCCACATTTTCTGATACTTTTATTGCACCAGCATTTTGCTTTAGAAAGTTGCTTCTGGTATAAAAATGATCATGTGATACCTTATTGTTGTCAACCATATAATCGGTATGACTATAGGCAACAGATTTAACAACAGACATATCATTTAAAGTGCTTAAATCCAATGATTGCCTATAATCGTTAATACGATTAAGTATCTCAATCTCTATGTCTTTGGCTTCTAATGCAATAAGATCTAATTCAATCGAATCTGCAGTATCTTCGACGCTGTTTGTTGAGCATGAGGTAAACGCCAACACAGCTAACAATGCCAGTATAGGCAACTTAGTTAAAGTGTCCATAAGTAGGTTATTTAGATTAGGCAATAGTAAAATTAATCGCCTATCTTGAAAAAAGTGTTAAAGAAATGTTAAAATCGACTAAAAACAGGTATTTTATCGCGATATATAGCTTTTCATCGATGAAATACGCAATGTAATAAAAATAAGACAATAAATCGTTTAAATATTATGGAGCTAGACGTTCTATTTTCCAGTTATAATCGTCTTCAAGTAAAAACCGTATCCGGTCATGTAATCTATTAGGTCTTCCCTGCCAAAACTCTATTTCAACAGGCTTTACAATGTATCCCCCCCAATGCACTGGCCTAGGAATATCTTTCCCTTCAAACTCCTTCTCAACTCTCAAAAGTTTTTTTTCAAGGTCTTCCCGACTCTTAACGACTTCGCTTTGATTGGAAGACATTGCTCCTAACTGGCTCCCCCTGGGTCTAGATTCAAAATATCCATCACTTAGGTTTTCAGCAACTTTTTCTGCCTTTCCTTTTATAATAACCTGCCGTTCTGCTCCATGCCAAAAAAAGGACAAACACACATTAGGGTTTTTGGCAATAGCCTTCCCCTTTTCACTATTATAATTAGTGTAAAAAATAAATCCTTCGTAGGTAAATCGCTTTAGCAAAACCACTCTGTTTTTTGGGAAACCATCCAATCCTATTGTAGATACAGTCATGGCATTGGTTTCATCTTCAACAAAAAACTTATCAACCTCATAAAACCACTTCTGAAACAACTCCATAGGGTTATCCGATATGTCTTTCAAAAGCAATTCGTACTTTTCATAAGACTTCCTATAATTACTTAAATCCTTCTCCATTTCAACACAAAATAACAAAAATAATGTTTCACTAAGTAGAAAATTTTCTCGAAAGATCGTAAATTAGCTACATTTTTTCCCTCAATAAGAACTTTTATGAAATTTGAAGACTCTTCTTATAGTCAAAAATTTGACTACTACAAATTGGAAATGCCCTTTGGTAATTTCTTTCTATGCGAAAAATTTATAGTTTCCGAACTACATGAAGGTATACACTTCGATTGGAATAAGCTCCTGCAAGCAGCAAAAGAGGTTTTAACGTTTTATAATAAAGGCACTAAACTTGGTTATATTTCCAATAGGATAAACTCCTATTCTATGGACCCACAGTCGTGGTTAAAAATTGAAGAGTTTCAAAAAAAAGAATTAATTTTGGGTTGCGCCATAGTATTCTACAATCAAAACACTTTTTTAAATGTCTCTTTAGAAAACATGTTCGCCGATCTTAATATTCGTCCTTGTAAATCTCTGGATGAAGCACTAGAATGGATGATGAAACAAGGTGGTGCAAGTTAAAACTCGAACACTTTGCCATCATCGCATAATTCAACATTCTCAAAAACTTCCTGAGCTTCCTCTTTAAACTCATTTAAGCCTTTGTATCGCGTTGAATAATGTCCAAGTAACAATGTGCCAACGTTGGCCATTTTGGCAATTTTAGCCGCTTCTTTGGCCGTGGCGTGCTTTGTTTTTGGTCCTAAATGTGCATGTTTTTCCAAAAAAGTAGATTCATGATACAAGACATCGGTATCTTTAATTATAGGAACAATCTCTTCTTTATACATGGTATCACTACAAAATGCATAACTCTTGGGCTTAGGTCCAGCTTTTGTTACCAATTCATTTTTAATGGTGATACCATCTTCATTCTCAACATCGAACCCCTGTGTTAATTTCCGATAATAGGCAACATCGATATTTGCTTCCTCTACCGCATGTATAAGCAATTTTCTCGGGCCTTCTTTTTCTCTAAAAAGATACCCGTTTGTATATATTCTATGATCTAATGGGATTGTATGAACTTCTATTTTTTCATCTTCAAAGATCAATTCTGAGGCATGAGATGTTAACTCATGAAATATAAGGTTATAATTGGTCCAGGAATCTGCCAATTTCATTTGTAGTGTAACGACTTCTTTAATTCCTTTTGGACCATAAATATGTAAATCTGTTTCCCTGGTAAGTAACCTAAACGTCGATATTAGCCCTACCAATCCAAAGAAATGATCGCCATGCAAATGCGATATAAAAATATGCTTTATTCGATTAAATTTGATTTTATGTTTTCGAAGTTGCACTTGAGTTCCTTCACCGCAATCTATTAAAAACATATGATTGCCAAGTTCCAGTACTTGAGATGTTGTATTGTTTAACGTTCGTGGTGTAGCACTATAACAACCTAGAATTGTGAGCTTCATATTACAATAGTGGGGCGTAATTTAACGAATCTGATGCCGTAAATTTACTTTTAAAGGTAAAAGCATACGGAGTTTCTCCGTGCTTGTTTAAATAATCTAATCGGTCTTTAGCATCCTGAAATGTAGGTTCGTACCCTCTCGACACATACCAAAAGGCCATGTGCACCATTTTCATTTTGCTAAACCATTCTTTTTTTCGTTTAAAGACTTCAACATGTCCAGACTTATAGGTATAGTTAAACAGCGCTTTCATACTATCCCAAACAGACATATTTATAAGCAGCGTATCATCCTTAAAAATTCTTGCACCTAGCTCCTTATCCTCGTCCTTCATGCGCCAAATAAAACCTTCGCTATCATCAGCCAATGCATTTACCCTATCCAGGTTATCTACAAAATCTTTCATAATAGGATCATCCATGGGAGCAAGACGCTTGGCAATGTTAATTTGTGCTAAGTACAATTCACTCATCCTCAGAATATAAATCTCGCTCTAATTCTTCCATTTCAATAATATCGTAAGCTTCCTGAAGTGTAGGAACAACAATAATTTCATATGGTACATTCATAATATCAACCTTATCTGTGACTATAACGAATGATTGTCCTGATGTACGATGGGTATTCGATATATCTAAAAACTCGACAATATCTTGTTCGCTTATTTTATTTAAGGTCGTTAAAACAACGATAATATTGTTGTTTTTAAATTTCGGGTATAAAGCCTGAAGTTTTTTAACTAATTCTATAATCGTGGCTTTCTCTTGAGTGACTATAGAAGTATTTCCGTTTTGGTCTAAAATCATAGATCTACTGTTTAATTTTGGATGCTAGTAAATAGATAACTGCCATTCTAATGGCAACCCCATTTTGAACCTGATCTAAAATAATGGATTGTTTAGAATCTGCAACATCACTGGTTATTTCCACGCCTCTGTTAATAGGTCCTGGATGCATGATCGTAATATCTCTATCTAAAGAGTCTAATAATTCTTTATTAACACCAAATTGTTGTGTATATTCTCTAGTAGACGGGAAATAACTAATATCCATTCGTTCATTTTGAACCCTTAACATATTGGCCACATCACACCAATTCAGCGCTTTACGTATATTTGTTTCAACTTTCACCCCAAGATCATTAATATACTTGGGCAACAGCGTCTTGGGACCGCATACCATAACTTGAGCACCTTGAAGTTGCAATGCGTAAATATTCGAAAGAGCCACTCGGCTATGAAGAATATCTCCAACAATAACCACTTTTTTCCCGCTTACATCTCCTAATTTTTCTCGTATGGAATAAGAATCCAGGAGTGCCTGGGTAGGATGCTCATGAGCACCGTCGCCTGCATTTACGATACTGGCATCAATGTGTTTCGATAAGAACACACCTGCTCCAGGGTTAGGGTGCCTCATAACAACCATATCTACCTTCATAGACAAAATGTTATTAACCGTATCTATAAGGGTTTCTCCTTTTTTAACCGACGACTGACCTGATGAAAAGTTGATAACATCTGCAGATAGGCGTTTCTCGGCTAATTCAAACGATAATTTTGTCCGCGTTGAGTTTTCAAAAAAAAGGTTAGCTATGGTAATATCTCTAAGCGAAGGCACTTTTTTTATAGGCCTATTGATCACTTCTTTAAAGTGATCGGCAGTTTCAAAAATAAGTTGAATATCTTGTTCTTTAAGATACTTAATTCCTAATAAGTGGTTCACACTTAATTCGCTCATATTGTTTTAATATTCTATTAGTAATTTTATAGTTGCCGGTTCTTTTAAAACTCCAAAATCTAAATTCCAATCTTTTAACTTCCGTCCTATTTCTCTATCAAATAAACAGAATCTTCATGATCATTCTCTTCCCAGTTCACCTTTACCTTTTCTTCATTTATAACATCCACCTGTCTGCCTCTATAGTCTGGTTGTATAGGTAAATGTCTGCTAAAGCGTCTATCTATGAGCGTTAATAACTCAATCTCATTAGGCCTTCCAAAAGATTGAATGGCTGTTAGAGCCGCTCTAATGCTGCGACCAGTATATAACACATCATCAACAAGGACTATATTTTTTCCCTCTACCAAAAAATCTATATCTGTTGTATTCGCTTCAAGTGTTTTTTCTCCTCTACGAAAATCATCTCTAAAAAAAGTAATATCAAGATATCCCAATTCGATATTCTTAACCTTATAATCTTCCTTTAAGATTTTGGTCAATCTGTCGGCTAAATAAATCCCTCTTGGTTGTAAACCTATAAGAACCGTATTAGAAAAATTGGTGTGTTTTTCAATAAGTTGACAAGCCAATCGGTGAAGAATGATGTTTACCTCTTTTGCGTTAAGTAAAACTTTCTGACTCATATAGTATCCAAACGTGTTTGGAGAACAAAGATAATGCAAAAATTTAGAAGTAGAAACATAAATATAGAGTCCCTTTGCGTCATAAACAACCATGGCATTATTTCTATATAGACATGAGTACTTTTAACTGGTAAGAAGCCATCTAATAATGGAATTGATTTAAAATAATAAGATCATACTTTGAAATTGTAACGTCTTATTTTGGAACTCACAAAAAGGATAATTGGTTACCCATGTATCGCGCTCAAATAGGTAAAGCCCTTCTGAAAAGTAAAAAAACCAATAAATCATTGTTTTTCAACAAAATGAATATGCAAATTGGTTCACATAGCCATGTATTGTAAAACTTTTGAAATGAATCGAAAAATTTGGAGGCGCAGAAGTTCTAAAATTGGTAACCGATGCAAAAGTTCCAACCTTAAACAAAAATCAAGTACTCATAGAAAACTATGCTACAGCTCACCCCTCATGACCTCTATTTAAGAGCCATGTATTTATCCCCTCTTTTAGGCGAAAATTTTCCTATCATACCCGGTTTAGATATAGCCGAACAAGTTGTAGCTATCGGCAATCATATCACAAAATTTAAAATTGGTGATAAGGTCTATGGTACTTATCGCCTCTTGTGTTTTTAAACCCCTGGTAACTCATATAGTTAACATGAAGGAGGTGAAAGATGCTCATTATTATTGAATATTGTAATAAAACTGGATATCGATCCTCTTTTTGTTGAACGTCCAATAGTTGTAGATTACATTACGGTATGTCAATAACTAAACTTATAAATTGAGGGATATAAAACTCACTTTAATTGACTAACCTATCAGAATATTGAAAAAATTATTCACCAATCCTTCTAAACTCACTATATGAATTCTTCTATTTAAATTGTTTTTAATGCGATTCAATTGCAATAATTAAAAGTTTTATATCTTTACTCCAAAAAAGCGACGTTTAGCACAAATAAAATATAAACAGTACCATAATAACAACATATAGAAGACAACTGTTAAGTCATTATTAAACCACTTTAGCACATAAAGACAGCTACTTTTTCTATACCAAATCCCCCAAAAAAAAACCAAATGCATAAAGTTAAATTACTAAATGGAGCATCTTCTTTAGAATTTCTGCCAAATCTGTCGGCAAAATTGGGTCCTAAAATTTTTATTAAGAGAGATGATGAAGGAGGCCGTGGCGGTGGAGGAAATAAATTGAGAAAGTACGAACGTATTATTGCCGACGCTATAGATAAAAAGGCAGACACATTAATTATTGCAGGTCATTATCAATCTAACGCAGCCCGTGAACTTGTTGGAGCGGCATGTCAACTTGGACTTAAGTCTATTGTTGTTTGTAAAGACATGATCCCCGAACAAAACCCAACATTTAATCAAAACGGAAACGCACTTCTGCTGAAATTGATGAATGCTAAAATCGTTCCCATTAGCACGCATGATGACTTTCAAGCTGAAATGGAAAAGGTTGCTAAGGATGTTATTAAAAGTGGACATCTGCCCTATATAATTCCTTTTGGTGGCTCCAACTTATTAGGTGCTTTAGGCTATCTAGATTGTGCAAATGAGATTATTGAACAATTCGGTAGCATAGCGGGAAAATCACCAGACTATATTGTTACCCCCACTGGTAGTGGAGGAACAATGGCTGGATTAGTTGCTGGCTTTGCAATTGAAAACATGTCAACTAAGGTTATTGGTTTTAGTGTGCTTCATAAAGACGAAACCATTAAAAATATTGTAACTAACCTTACTGCAGAAATAATTACCTCTGTTAAACCTAACTCAAACATTGAAGCCAATTTTGAATTGGATACGAATTTTGTAGGAGATGCCTATGGAGCTACGACCGAAAGTGGAAAAAAAGCAATACGTATGTTAGCCGAATTGGAAGGCCTCTTTCTCTGTCCAGTTTACACTGGTAAGGCCATGGCAGGTTTAATAGATTATATTGAAAAAAACAAAGTAAAAAACGATGATACTATCGTTTTCATACATACAGGCGGAATGCCACTAGTTCATGCCTATTACAATACGTTTGAATAAAATCTTATATCCCATACAACAGTAGAATGCCATTCTTATGCTGTTTCATGACTTTGCATGATGTGTTCTATTATAGCTTTCATAAAGTTATTTTTATGTCAAGGTATCTCTAAAAACAACCGTACAAAAAAAGAGGACGAATTCTAAGTTAAAAAACAAAGAATACGTCCTCTTTAAATTCTAATAATTTAGGAAAAAGGTTATATTTTTCCGTCCATTTTATCTTTAAGAGCCTGTAAAGCATCATTAGCATCACCTAAAGTTGGTTTTGCTTCTGCCGCTGCATTGGCAGCTTTCTTAGCTGCTGCTTTAACGTTTGCTGCTTCTTCTGCTTTATAAATAGCAGTATGAGATGCTACAACGCGCTTAAACTCTTTGTTAAATTCAATAATTTTGAATTCTGCAGTTTCACCTTTCTTAAGTTTTCCTCCGTCTTCTTTTTCAAGGTGACGAGAAGGTACAAATGCTACGATATCTTCGTTAAATTCTATAGTTGCCCCTTTGTCAACGATCTCAGCGATCGCTGCTGTATGTACTGTTTCTAAAGCGAACTCAGTTTCATACTTATCCCAAGGGTTATCTGTAGTTTGTTTGTGACCTAAACTTAGTTTACGTCCATCAACATCTAACTCTAATACAATAACGTCTAATTTATCTCCTACCGCGCAGAACTCAGATGGGTGCTTGATTTTCTTAGTCCATGATAAATCAGAGATATAAATTAACCCGTCAATACCTTCTTCTAATTCAACAAATACACCAAAGTTCGTAAAGTTACGTACAACACCAGTATGCTTAGAACCTAATGGGTACTTCGTTGTGATGTCTGTCCATGGATCTGGTGATAATTGTTTGATACCAAGAGACATTTTACGATCTTCTCTATCTAATGTTAAGATAACCGCGTCTACTTCATCTCCTACAGAAACGAAATCTTGAGCCGAACGTAAGTGTGTAGACCATGACATTTCAGAGACGTGGATTAATCCTTCAACACCATCTGCCACCTCAATAAACGCACCGTAATCTGCAATTACAACGACCTTACCTTTTACTTTATCTCCCACTTTCACCTCTTCTGCAAGAGCTTCCCATGGGTGTTTGCTCAATTGTTTTAATCCTAATTGGATTCTTGATTTGTTCTCATCAAAATCAAGGATTACAACATTAAGTTTTTGGTCTAATTCAACGATTTCATTTGGATGATTAATTCTAGACCATGATAAGTCTGTAATATGAACTAAACCATCAACGCCACCAAGATCAATAAATACACCGTAAGATGTAATGTTTTTAACAACACCTTCTAATACCTGACCTTTTTCTAATTGACCAATAATTTCTTTCTTCTGTATTTCAATATCTGCCTCGATTAAAGCTTTATGAGATACAACTACGTTTTTGAATTCGTGGTTGATTTTAACAACTTTGAATTCCATAGTTTTATTTACATACTGATCGTAATCTCTAATTGGTTTAACATCAATTTGAGAACCTGGTAAGAATGCTTCAATTCCAAAAACATCTACAATCATACCTCCTTTAGTTCTGCATTTTACAAAACCATTAACGATCTCTCCACTAGTGTGGGCAGCATTAACACGATCCCATGCCTTAATAACACGAGCTTTTCTGTGAGATAATACTAATTGTCCTGTTGCATCTTCACGAACATCAATTAATACTTCTACTTTGTCTCCAACTGCTAAACCAGGGTTATAACGAAATTCGTTTAACGAAATAACACCTTCAGATTTTGCATTGATATCAATAATCGCATCTCTATCTGAAATGTGAACTACAGTACCTTCTACAACCTCATCATTAAGTGTGTCAACGAAATTTTCTGCTACTAGTTTTTCAAATTCTTTAAGTTGCTTATCGTCAACCTCATCAATACCTTCCTGGTAATTATGCCAATTGAACTCTTTTAAGAATTTTTCTGGATTTGCCTGAGCTTCTGATGCTACAGGAGCTTCTTTTTTAGGAGCTTCTGTTGTTTCAACTTCAGCTTTTTTTGCTTCTTCAGCCATTGTGCTGATAAAATTTGTATTCTGCATGTTTAGGGAAGTTTTAAGTGATTCACACACAGAAGTGTTATAAATATTTCTTTATCTGTCCTTTTTATCTTTCCTACAATTCACTAAAAAGGAGTGCAAAAATACAAATTTTAATGACATCTGCCTAATTATTAACAAACAAACTATCATGTGACTTTCCGACCTAATTCGTGTCTAAATTAAAGGTTAATAACTTAATCTAGTAAATACATAAATTTCATTTGAGAAATTTATTATATTGTAAACCAGTTAAAAACAATTAAAATTACACTTATGACTATGAAAGCAAAATATCAATCTGTATTAGATTTAGGAGAATCTTTAAACATACAAAACGGGGATATAAAAGAAGAAAATGGCGTTTTAAAAGTTTGGGGAACCGCTAACACCCCGTACGAAAAAAACCTTCTTTGGGACAAAATAAAGGAAATTGGAGGAGAAAACCCATCGGATATCATGGCGGATATTAAAGTTGCTGACGAAAGTGTTTTTCATAGACACACTGTTCAAAGTGGAGAAACTCTTGGAAAAATAGCCTTAAAATATTATGGTAATGCTTCTAAATACCAGGATATCTTTAAAGCGAACTCCGATATTTTAAAGAATCCGGATTTAATTCACCCGGATCAAGAATTAATTATTCCTAATTTATAAATTTAAGAATCGATTTAATTAAAAAACGACCCGCAATTCGACTACGCTCAGTGACCGGGTCGTTTTTTATTCTATGCCTGCAATAGCCATTTTTGCCAATTGCAAAATTTTATCGAATTGTTCTTCCAAACTAAGATTTGAATTATCAATTTCTATAGCACCTTTAGCTTTTTTTAGAGGAGAGTCTTTACGTGTTGTATCAATGTGATCGCGTTCTTGAACATTCTTTAAAACATCCTTATAAATAACATTCTCGCCACGACCAATGAGTTCTTCATAACGTCTTATAGCTCTTGTTTCGGCAGAAGCTGTCATAAATAATTTAAGTTCAGCATCAGGAAAAACAACCGTACCAATATCCCTGCCATCCATAACTACGCCCTTACCTTTCCCCATACTTTGCTGTTGTTCCACCAATTTATGACGCACCTGGGATATGGCAGCTATTTTACTAACAAAACTAGAAACTTTCAAGGTCCTAATATCTTTTTCTATATGAACACCATTTAAATGGACCTCTGCAAAGCCGAGAGCTTCATTAAACTTAAAACTTATGTTTATGTTAGGTAACTGATGGATTAATGCCTCTACCTTAAAAGCATTCTCATTAATAAGTCCATTTTCCATAGCATACCATGTTACGGCTCTATACATAGCTCCTGTGTCTATGTATGCATAACCAAAATGCTTTGCCAGTTGTTTTGCCACGGTACTTTTCCCAGTTGAGGAAAATCCATCTATAGCAATTGTGATTTTATTCATAAAGTATAATAAGGGACAAAAATAGTCTTTAGCTGTTAAAAAAAAAACTAGATGTATCGAATTCAAACTGACTCCAATGTAAAACTCCTGCTTCTTTTAACATAGAACTCATCTTGTTTAGATAAATCTTATTGTAAATCTATTTGCAAACCAAAAAAATTAGAGTTCGCTGCACTGGTATATTTCGCATGCGTATAACTAAAACGCATTTTATTCATCTTTATCGAAATTCCAGCAGATAATCCAGAGAAATTACGTTGGTCTACAATACGTAACTCCTCTCCCCTTCTAAAATTATATCCCAGTCTGATATTAAAAGCACCTTCGGGGAAAATTTCTGCGCCTATAATGGCATGTCTTATAGCCTGTCCTAGAAAACCGATCTTTTCATCACTCTGATTCCCTTCTAAATCGCTAACCGTACGAGCCGGGTTAGACTTGGCTATTGGCCATTTTTGAAGGTTTTCTAAAGTCACATGCCATCGAATTGGAACGTTTTCCAAACGTTGAGACATACCAAACGCTACTTCAAAAGGTAGCGGTTCATGAAGTCCCGCATAGGTTGTTATTTGTGTACCTAAATTTCTAACGACCAGAGCGGCATTAAAATCAATATCTTCATTGATATAGATGATCCCTAGGTCTGTGGCCGCTCCAAATGAATTATATTGTTCTAACTTAGATGTAATGAGTTTAACATTGGCACCAGCATAAAAATCGGAAGTCCCTAATTGAAGCGCATACCCTAATGACAATGCCGTTTCATTTCCCGTAAACGACCCGGTGCTATTTCCATTTTCATCATAACCATCGAAGGAGCCATAATTAATATAAGTAATTCCAGTATGAAATGTTTGTGTACGTCTATCGAAGGTATAGGCATAAGAAGCCGTTCCGTAACCAATCCCACCAAGATAACTTGTATAATTTACCGCGAGTTGATTATCCATATCAACATTTATAGTCGCGGGGTTAAAAAGCGCTTGTGTAACGTCGTAATCTACATTTGTTAGTATTTTACCTCCTAACGCTGCCTGCCTGGGAGAGGACACCAGGTTAAGAAATTGGTACGTTGTTTCTCCTCCCACTTGCGCGATGGACAAACTACCAAAAGACAAAAAGCATAGTGTAATAATTTTCTTAAGCATATTTACATTACAAAGTAAATAAATCTATCTTAAAACGGTGGTAAGAATTATTTATTTTAAAAAATAAAAAAACCTCGACTTACATCGAGGTTATATTTTAAAGCTTTTTAGCGTTCTTGACTTTCTGATTTGTAACCGCAATATCTATGACATCACTCATATCTGTCACGTAATGAAAGGTTAACCCTTTCAGGTACTCCTCTTTAATTTCTTCTATATCTCGTCGGTTTTCTTCACACAATAAAATTTCTTTTATTCGTGCACGTTTCGCTGCAAGTATCTTTTCTTTTATACCGCCAACGGGTAATACCTTTCCTCGAAGTGTAATTTCTCCTGTCATGGCCAGGCTCTTCTTCACTTTCTTTTGACTAAATAAAGACACTAAAGACGTTAACATGGTAACACCTGCACTGGGCCCATCTTTTGGAGTGGCTCCTTCTGGTACATGAATATGTACATTATATTTATCGAACACAGCCGAATCAATTCCAAACGTGTCAGCATTGGACTTAATATATTCCATAGCTATCGTTGCAGACTCTTTCATGACCTTACCTAAATTACCGGTAATGGTGAGTTGTCCTTTACCTTTAGACAGTATGGATTCAATAAATAAAATATCTCCACCAACTCGTGTCCAGGCCAAGCCTGTTACAACTCCAGCTACATTATTATTCTCATATTTATCGCGTTCTAATTTTGCGCCTCCTAAAACTTCTATAACATCTTCGTTAGTTACTTTAACATTGTAATCCTCTTCCATTGCAATATTCTTAGCAGCATAACGTACCATTTTAGCTATTTGTTTCTCTAATCCCCGAACACCAGACTCACGCGTGTATCCCTCTACAACCTTTTCAAGTTGTGGTTTTCCAATTTTTAAGTGATTTGTAGACAGCCCATGCTCTTTTAATTGTTTAGGCAACAAATGTCGCTTAGCAATTTCTACCTTTTCTTCAATAGTATATCCAGTTACATTAATAATCTCCATACGATCAAGCAATGCGGGTTGAATGGTAGACAAGCTATTAGAAGTTGCAATAAACATAACTTTTGACAGGTCGTACCCCATTTCCAGAAAGTTATCGTAAAATTCATTATTCTGTTCAGGGTCTAAAACTTCTAACATAGCCGATGATGGGTCTCCCTGGTTGGAATTCGACAACTTATCAATTTCATCTAAAACAAACACAGGGTTGGACGTTCCTGCTTTCTTTAAGCTTTGAATGATACGTCCGGGCATGGCTCCAATATACGTTTTTCGATGTCCTCTTATCTCGGCTTCATCTCTAAGGCCTCCTAACGAAATACGAACATACTCCCTACCTAAAGCTTCTGCAATAGACTTACCTAGTGATGTTTTACCAACTCCCGGAGGACCATACAAACATAAAATAGGAGACTTCATATCGTTACGTAATTTCAGTACCGCTAAATATTCTATAATTCTACGTTTAACATCTTCTAACCCAAAATGATCTCTATCAAGTACTTTTTTAGCGTATTTCAAGTCAAATTTATCGGTGCTAAACTCATTCCATGGTAAATCAAGAAATAGTTCCAAATAATTACGTTGAATAGAGTACTCTGCCACCTGAGGATTCATGCGTTGCATTTTAGCTATTTCTTTATCAAAATGCTTAGCAACTTCTTTATCCCATGTTTTCCCCTTGGCGCGTTGTTTCATATCTTCAACTTCCTCATCATGACTAACACCTCCCAATTCTTCCTGGATGGTTTTCATTTGTTGATGCAGAAAATATTCACGTTGTTGCTGACTCATATCCATCTGAACCTTAGACTGAATATCATTCTTAAGTTCTAATTTCTGAAATTCAACATTCATAAATTTAAGAGTCGCCATAGCACGTTTCTTAAGATCATTCATCTCAAGAAGTTCTTGCTTTTCGGCCACCGAAATGTTCATATTCGAAGACACGAAATTTATTAAAAAAGAGTTGCTCTCAATATTTTTAATAGCAAATGATGCTTCACTTGGAATATTCGGGCTTTCTTTAATAATTTCTAACGCCAGATCTTTTATAGAGTCAATAATAGCCGTAAACTCTTTATTATTTAATGCTGGCTTGGCCTCTGCTATACCCTTAATAGTGGCATTCATGTAAGGTTCTTCAGAAAGAACCTCATCAATTTTAAAACGCTTTTTACCTTGAATAATCACCGTGACATTACCATCAGGCATTTTTAAAACTCTAAGAATCCTGGCAACAGTTCCTGTATCATTAATATCGCGCGCTGTTGGGTTCTCTAAAGACTCATCTTTTTGCGAGACAACTCCAATTACTTTTCCGCCCTTGTTTGCATCATTAATCAACTTAATCGATTTGTCACGTCCGGCCGTTATAGGAATAACCACCCCTGGAAACAATACGGTGTTCCTTAATGAAAGAATGGGTAACGTTTCCGGCAACTCTTCATTATTTATAGCTTCTTCATCTTCCGGAGTCATTAATGGAATTAACTCTGAATTTTCATCGAATTCCTGCAATGACAAACTGTCAAGGGTAATAAAATTTGATTTCTTCATGTATATATTTAGGTCATTCTGTCATTAAAACAGAAGTGATCATTTATTATAATAATTCAACAAAACATTAATAACATGTATATCAGCGCTTTATAAAAACTTAAATATACCCGCTTTAAATATGTAATTCAATTGCTGTGCCATATTAGAAATTTGTTATTAAAAGTTTTATGCAAAAAAAATAAACCTTAGCCCAAAAGGTTTACTTCTGTCGTATTAATTAGTTTTAAATTTCAAACAACCAATGAATTTTATTTTTTTAATCATCGATCATGTATTTCACGTTGATCATGTAATATTATCCCTTAGGATCTTCAGGCAACTTCTAACCACAACACAACATCATTCGCAAAACAAGAGCTCTGTTAAGCTAAGGGTTCGGTTAGATTAAACCTTTCCCATTCGTTTTAAAACGAATAACAAAACAATAGGTACTGCCAATAGACAAACCATTAACAAGTTTGCCTGAAATAAATAAGGAGCAATAATCAACGTAATTATATAACCTCCTACTGCACCACCAAAATGAGCATCGTGCCCTATATTACCAATTCTGTTTTTCATACCGTAAATAGAGTATAACAAATAACATATACCAAAAACATAAGCGGGTATTGGAATGGGTATAAAAAAGAAATACAGACTCATATCTGGTCTTAATAAAATAGCTGAATATAGAATCCCTGTTACTGCACCACTGGCTCCCACGGCACTGTAATGATATTCATTTTTATGAAACTGATATGAAAGCAGACTTCCCAACAGTAAGCTTCCAATATAAACCATTACAAAACTAAATGGACTTAAGAGCCGAATAACTACAGGAGCAAAAAAATACAAGGTTAACATATTAAACAGTAAATGCTGAGTATCTACATGTAAAAAACCAGAACTAAATAATCTAATCTGCTCCCCTCTTTTAACACCACCAACATGAAACTTATAACGATCAAAAAAACCATAGTCTCCAAACCCTTTGTATGAGATCATAACATTTGCAGCTATAATAACTATGGTGATCATGTTTATTTTATCCATGGACTCTAAACGTTTAAAATCTATTTAATATATATTTGTCGTTGCAAATCTAAAACTAATTAATGCAATTTCTAATTTATATTATTATTTATCCTTTTTTATGGGCGATATCCAGACTTCCGTTTAGATTGTTATACGCAGTTTCAGATGGATTATATGTCTTACTTTATCATGTTGTAGGTTATAGAAAAAAAGTAGTTAATGCTAATTTAAAACTTGTTTTTCCAGACAAAACGGATAAAGAAATTGCAACTATTAGAAAAAAATTCTACAAACATTTATGCGATATGTTTTTAGAAATGGCAAAGACCATGTCTATTTCTAAAAAAGAAATGGAAAAACGCTTTAAAATTACCAATCCAGAAGAATTTAAACGTTTAGAATCCTTAAATAAAAGTATTATTTTAATATTTGGGCATTACGCCAGTTGGGAATGGTCCATAGTCCTTCAAAATTATATAAATTTTAGAGGTTTAGCCGTTTATAAAAAACTAGCAAACCCTCATTTTGATAAGTTAGTTCGGGATATTCGTTCTAAATTTAACACCACTCTTATATCCACTAAAGAGACCACTAGCATTATAAACCAAAACGAGTCCGAAGGCATTAAGAGTATCACTGGTTTTTTGAGTGACCAGTCTCCAAGACTGGGCAAAGAGGTCTATTGGGGCAATTTTATGGGAATTGATGTCCCTTGTTTTACTGGTGCAGAACGCCTGGCAAAAAAATTAGATTTGTCTACGGCCTATTTAAAAGTTACCAAAGTAAAGCGCGGGTTTTATAACGCTGAAATTATAACTCTTGCCGAAGACTCCAATACCTATAAAAACTATGAGTTAACGGACCTGTTTCTAAAAGAAGTGGAAAAACAAATTCATGAAGCTCCCGAGTATTACTTTTGGACACATAAGCGTTGGAAACACAAAAAAAAGTAAGACTAGACAAGACACACGAACGCTTTCCTTACTCTTTAAAATCTGGATTAGTTAACACGTTACCCGCTTTACGGGCTTTCATATAAACAGCCTTTGATGGCCTGGGCCTAATACGATATTTGGTAGGCAGTCCTGTTTCCCTAAAAAAATCATCCGGCGTACGCTCTGTTGGCAAATAATCATTCGTATGTTTCCTAATACGTTTTAGCCTGGCACGCATATCATTCAAAACATTTATATAATCCTTATTTTGAGCTAGATTAATGAGCTCAAAAGGGTCTACCACAATATCGAAAAGTTCTTCCGTTGGTCTCGGAATTTCAAAACAACGTTTTTGAGCAACATTTAAACGTCCCGCCTCATGTTCTTCAAGCATACTTTTCCAGCTCCTATCCCTTAATACATCTGCAGAAGGTGTATTGGGCAAATCGGGATAAAAATTCTTAATATACTTATACCGTTGTGTTCTAACGGCACGCGTATAATCTTCAAAATCATGAAAATGATCCTCTGCATAAATTTCTTCATGTATAACTTTGGGGTCTCCTAATAATAAAGGACTAATATCCTTACCGTCAAATTCTTCTAGCGGTTTTAAACCAGCAATACTCATAAATGTTGAAGCTATATCCACAGAACTCACCAAATGATTACTTATACGTCCTGACTCGATTTTAGAGGGCCACTTAACAATCCACGGTGTTTTTATTCCACCATCATATAATGTTGTTTTGTCTCTTGGGAAAGCTCGACCGTTATCCGATATAAATAAGACCAAAGTATTGTCTGTAACACCTTGTTGATCTAGTTCGGCAATCACTTTACCTATGTAATCGTCCATTCTTGTTATTTCATCATAATAAAGTGCGAAATCCTTTTTAACAGCCTCTGTTTTGGGTATATAAGGAGGTATTACAGCGTCTTCAGGCTTATATGGAGTATCTGAAATGTTTTCATAAAACGGTCTATGTGCATCAAATGATGCCAACCAGGTAAAGAACGGTTTTCCCTTTGGCCTACTTTTCAATAACTTAATCCACTCATCACAGCCACTCCCATCTCCAACTAATCTTCTGTCTAGACCAATAGGAGCATCTTTCCATTGCATTTCCAATAATGCATCAAAATCGTCTCTAACAGGATCTCCCAAATGGTATTTACCAGCCAAACCAGTCCAATACCCAGCATTTTTTAACTGTTGCACAAAAGTATGTTTCCCTTCTGGTAATGGCCATGACAATTGTTCTGCATCTGTATTGTGCGGATAAAGACCAGAGATAATACTGGTTCTACTCGGACTACAAGAACTTGTTGTTAAAAACGCCTCATTGAAACGCATACCGTCTTTAGCCAATTTATCCAGGTTGGGCGTTTTAATATTTGGATGTCCATTTACCGCAATATCACTCCAACTCACATCATCGGCAATAATTAAAACAATATTAGGCTTTTCATTAGTATTAACTGTAACTTCATTTTCCACTTCTTTTTTTAACTTATAAGAAGTCGCGAAAGCCAACAGAAATACGACTATAATTAGAAAATACTTCATAAAGCGCATCTTAATAAATATTTAGTACCTCTAATCTAATAATTCCAGTTTATACTTTGAACTTTCAACATATTAAATGACCATTAACGACGTGTATTTGACCGTTAATTACGTTCTAAATTCTGTTTCCATATAACTGTAGAGTTTGAAGACATATATTATTAGTTAATTGCCCGGTTACTTAACAACGTTTCTAATTAAAAACTAAAGGTCTAAAAAGTTTACAATATCACTTTCTAGACCTTAAATAAAATTTTTTTATAGCCTCATCTTAAAGTAGATCTCTCAAAGAACTCTTTTCGATTAAACTATATAAATTGAATGGATTAGCCTTTGGCTATAGCTCCAATCTCCTCAATAAATTTATCTGCCAAACCATCTGCTTCTACTTGAGATTTAGCCTCGGTGTATATCCTAATAATGGGTTCTGTGTTACTTTTACGCAGGTGTACCCAACTTTCAGAAAAATCAATTTTAACACCATCTATAGTGGTTAACCGTTCATTTTTATAACGATCCTCCATAGTCTTTAAAATACCATCAACATCGAGGTCTGGTGTTAGTTGAATTTTCTTCTTGCTCATAAAATAATTTGGGTAGGTTTTTCTAAGCTCACTAACTGTCATCTTCTTTTCTGCCAATAAACTCAAAAATAAAGCAACTCCCACTAGGGCATCCCGTCCGTAATGTGCATCTGGATAAATAATACCTCCATTACCTTCGCCCCCAATAACGACCTTATTCTTTTTCATTAGTTTTACCACATTGACCTCTCCTACAGCACTTGCTTCATAAGTTCCTCCATGCTTTTCAGTGACATCCCTTAACGCTCTTGTAGAACTCATATTACTCACTGTGTTTCCTGGTGTTTTACTTAATACATAATCTGCACAGGCTACCAATGTATATTCTTCACCAAACATCTCTCCGTTCTCATCCATAAAAGCCAAACGATCAACATCGGGATCTACAACGATACCAAAATCTGCTTTTTCTTCAACGACTTTCTTAGATAACTCTGACAAATGTTCTTTTAAAGGCTCTGGGTTGTGAGGGAAATGCCCAGTAGGATCACAATACAATTTCACAACATCTACTCCCAAACGCTCTAAAAGTAATGGAATAGCGATACCTCCTGTAGAATTAACACCATCTACAACTACTTTAAACCGAGATTCTTCAATAGGTTTAACTGTGACAAGTGACAGGTCTAAAACCTCAATGATATGTAAGTCAATATATGCTTTATTCTTTGTGATTTTTCCTAAACTATCAACATCGGCAAACATCATTTGATCACTTTCTGCTATTTCTAATATTTTAGCACCTTCAACAGCATCTAAAAACTCTCCTTTTTCGTTTAGAAGCTTTAACGCATTCCATTGTTTAGGGTTATGACTTGCTGTTAAAATAATGCCACCGTCTGCATGTTCCATAGGCACTGCAACTTCTACCGTTGGGGTTGTCGAAAGTCCTACATCTATAACATGAATCCCCATGCCTACTAGAGTATTCATGACCAGGTTCTGAATCATCTTTCCAGAAATACGAGCATCTCTACCAATTACGACACGGTAGTTTTCTTTTTCTCTGTTCGTCTTGAGCCAAACACCATAAGCAGCGGCAAATTTTACGGCATCAATAGGCGTTAGATTATCTCCTACCTGTCCTCCAATAGTACCTCTAATGCCCGATATCGATTTTATTAATGTCATATGTTAGTTTTCAGGTTAAAACGCAAATATACAATTCCAAAATTGTAAATCTTAAATCGGAATTCGTAAATTTCACGAATGAATTACTTAGCTCATATTTATCTTTCGGGAGATAACGATTTAGTTACCATTGGAAATTTTATTGCAGATGGAATAAAAGGAAAAGACTATAAAAAATACTCAAAAGATATTCAAGTGGGTATTTTATTGCATAGGCATATTGACACCTTTACAGATTCACATAAAACTGTTAGAATAAGCACCAAAAGGCTTCACGAGAAATACGGACATTATTCTGGGATTATTGTCGACATCTTATACGATCACTTTCTAGCCAAAAACTGGGAATCTTATAGTGCCATGCCTTTGGATGAGTACACAGATAAATTTTACGATGCGCTTGAAGAACATTACGCCCTGCTTCCACCTAGAATACAAAAAATGATGCCTTATATGATCGCCGATAACTGGTTGCTAAGTTATGCATCCATTGCAGGTATATCTAAGGTTTTGGAGGGTATGAACAGAAGAACCAAAAACAAATCCGGAATGCATAAAGCCGTTATTGAGCTAGAAACTTTCTACGAGGAATTTGAAAGTGAATTTACAGCGTTCTTTACTGAGCTTATCGCTTTTTCGAAACAAAAACTTAAAGATTTAACCATTAGTTAAACTATGAAATACACATTATATACGGCCTTACTCCTTTTTGGCTTTTCTTGTAAAAAAGAGGCTACTCCAAGTAAAATGGGTTTAATCTCCCAAAATGCCATGGTCGTTTCTGCACGAGTAGAGGCTTCCAACATTGGTAATGATATTCTAAAAAAAGGCGGTAACGCCTTTGATGCGATGGCGGCAACACATCTGGCTCTGGCCGTTGCCTACCCTTATGCCGGAAATGTTGGCGGTGGTGGTTTTATGGTGTACAGAGAATCTAACGGTAATATAGGGTCGCTAGACTTTAGAGAAAAGGCCCCTTTAAAAGCCACAAAGGATATGTATCTTGATGAACATGGCGAAGTAGTTCCCGAAAAGAGTACCCTAGGGGCTCTATCTGTAGGGGTTCCCGGATCTGTTGCTGGAATTTTTGCCGTTCACGAAAAATTTGGTTCTCTTCCCATCGAGGACATTATATCACCATCGATTGAACTCGCGTACAAAGGTGTTATTGTAACTAAAAAGCAGGAATCCAGAATAAAAAAATACCAACCTATTTTTAAAAAAGCCAATAGAGATTCCATTCTATTCAGCAAAGCCTGGAAAGCTGGAGATACCATAAAAAACCCAGAATTTGCAGCAACATTAGAACGTCTTCTAAAACATGGGAAAGACGAATTTTATAAAGGTGAAACCGCAAAGCGTTTGGTTAAATTCCTTCAGGGTCAAGGTGGTATTGTCACCGAAGAAGATTTAGAAAAATATGAGGTTAAATGGCGAAAACCAACGGTCTTCACTTACGATGACCTGAAAATTATTTCTATGCCACCTCCCTCTAGCGGGGGAATTTGTCTGGCTCAAATCATGAAAATGGTAGAGCCGTACGACCTGGATAAGTTAGGGCATAACTCTGTAAAATCCATACAAGTCATCACCGAGGCAGAACGCCGTGCCTATGCCGATAGGAGCTTTTATTTAGGCGATCCGGATTTTGTTAATATTCCAGGGGACACACTAATAAGCACCTCCTATTTAAAAAACAGAATGCAAAGTTTTACTTTTGAAAAAGCCACCAATTCTAAAGCGTTATCCTACGGCAATGTTCAGGTTATAGAAAGTGACGAGACCACCCACTACTCTATTATCGATCCCTTTGGAAATGCGGTATCTGTTACCACAACTATAAATGGAGCTTATGGTTCAAAACTCTATTGTTCGGAGCTGGGGTTCTTTTTAAATAACGAAATGGATGATTTTAGCAGTAAACCGGGGGTACCAAATATGTTTGGACTTATAGGAGGCGAAGCAAATAGCATACTTCCCGAAAAACGTATGCTAAGCGCCATGACTCCTACCATTGTAGAAAAAAATGGAGCGCTTTTTATGGTGGTTGGTACGCCGGGAGGTTCTACCATTATAACTTCTGTCCTACAAACGATATTAAATGTTCATGAATATGGAATGACCATGCAAGAAGCTGTAGACGCTCCTCGTTTTCATCACCAATGGTTACCAGATGAGATTAGAATGGAACCAAATTCATTTGGTGATCTCCTTATTCTTGAGCTTGAAAAACTGGGGTATCCCATAAACGAGAAAGATTCTCCAGTCATTGGCAAAGTCGATGGAATACTTGTTTTAGATGATCAATCGTTAGAGGGTGGTGCGGATTATCGAGGGGATGATACCGCTGTCGGTTTTTAACTTTTTTCCTTCTCCAACAAAATACTATTTAATAATTTAGACGTTAAAGATTAATAACCGTATAAAGGTTTTATGGCAAAAAAGTCTAAAAAAATAGTAAAAATAGTTAGTGGGTTAGTTATATTTTTAACCTTGCCCAGCTTACTACTTTTTTGTTTTTTATTCTTTAAATACAATGAAGAACTACCCTATGGTACTCAAGGTAAAGAAGCTGATGCCCTTGCTTATAAAATGCTTGAAGCTTTGGATTATGACGCTTTTAAAAACACGAATTATATTGAATGGTCCTTCAAAAAACGACACCATTATGAATGGGACAGAGAAAAAAATATATGTGATGTGTTTTGGAAAGAGTTTAAAGTTAGTCTGGATCTAAGCGATCATTCCAAAAGCAAAGCATTTGTACACAGTTTTAATGTAGAAAGTGATTTGGCTCAAGACCTCATAAAAAAGGCCTTAAAATATTACAATACTGATTCGTTTTGGTTGGTGGCGCCATATAGAGTCTTTGATGAAGACATGGAACGAAGAATCGTAACTCTAAAAAATGGAGATAAGGGGCTTTTAATTACACATACAGAAAACGCTTATAACCCCGGAGACTCTTATCTGTGGTTATTGGATGACACAGGAAAACCTACGGCATTTAAAATGTGGACCTCTGAGCTTCCTATTGACGGTATAAAAGCATCCTGGAGCGACTGGACAACTACAGAAAGTGGTGCGCAACTCCCTACATTTCACAAAATACTGGTGCTAGGAATTGAGATTAGCCATATTAAAGGCATTCAAGAATAAGGTTTTATTAAAACCTTCGGTTTAAAATCGGTTATGTTGTTCGTATTGTTTGTCTGTTCCTCTGGTATTCAGATGCAATCTGCAACGAGCATGGCATTACTATTGAGCACGTTAAACGCCTCCGAATCAAATTTTAGCGCCCCCCCACTCCCTTCAGTCTCCATTTGATACCATTTCACAGGGAGGAAGTATCCCTTTTGTTGTTATTAATGACTTATATGGAAGTCCTTCATCGGTAACATTGCATGATTATACACTTCGTGATCTCGATGGTAATACCATCGACGAGACTTATGGTTCGAGTCCATACTTTTCGAAAACATTTAATGTCCCTCCTGGAACATATATTGTATCGGCATACTATCAAGGTAACCCCTGTAGTGGTCCAGTAAGCAAGACGGTTACTGTAACCTCATAAATAAAACTAAACTTAAAGAGACATGTTCATTCTGAATGTATTAAAGATTCTTGTTAATCTATATATCTACAGATTAATATTTATAAAGATTCTTATCTTCTAAATGGGTTAGATTCCGACCCTATTCGCAGTCAGATATTCAGAATGAACTTTTAAAACGTTCATTATTTTACAATCCCTGTACCTTACTTACTACGCTGTCCTACAAAATTATGACTCTTTGATTTAAACAGGACATTAAAACTGGTTAAACTCCCATAAATCCGGGTTATATATTGTTGTAAATCCATTTTTCCTTGCTCTGAAAGGTCGCTAGAGTTTATGCGCTGTTCCATAACACGTAATCGATCTCTCACCATGGTTATTTTATGAAAAAACGTGTCAATAGGTAATTCATAAGGTTTCAGACCGGCTTCGGCTGGTTCTAATATTAATTTGCCTCCTTTATATTTATCAGCAATAGGTACTATCTCACTTACATCACTCCATTTTTTTAAAATATTCACCAGGCTCTTTTCAACATCAAAAAAGCTAACCGTATCTACATCTCCATCGGCTGCTTCAATAACATCGAACGCACTGTCTAAATCTATGGTTTCAAGACCGCCTTCAATAAACGTTACCCAATAGTGTTGTGAAGTCACATTAGTGACAACACCTTTACCATATTCTGGATGATTAATTCTTGATCCTATTCCTAATAATTTCATAAATAATATTTTTTAGTTACTGCTAGCTTAAACTTCTAAGGAAGAACATTCCAGCAAAGTCTATTCTTTAAAATCCGTGAGCCAAATATGGTAAATTTTATCATAAATTTTTGTTAAAATGGGATTTTTAATGATTTTCAAACACCCCTTATTAAGAGATAGTAGTCGAACGAAAATAACGATTTATTTGACAAGGAACGTTGTATAAAACCCCCTTCATTTATTTAATTCACATATATACAAAACGTCTCCCCTTATTTTCAAGACGTCGTTGTTCTTTTTCAGCCCTTATTAAAACCATAACACACTAAAAATCATCACGATTAATCCTAAAACAAGGCTTATATTTGTATGAAATATCATTTACAAGTACATACTATGAAGGCTTTGATACTTACAGCATTCTTTTTAGGATTTCACCTTTTTTTAAACGCTCAAAGCTCCCCAAAAATTGGAGATGAACTTGTTATAAATTCTCCAAAAGGAATTCACTATAATCATATAAGCTTTCCAAGACTTAATTTTTTGGTTAAAAAAGGAAAACCTGCAAACTATAAAAGTGTATATGGTAATAAAGTTGTTGTACGACAAGTTATCTATAAAGGCAGCAAAACCTATGTGCTTATTGAAAAAAAGAATAGAGAGAAATTTTTTGGTTATATCACTCAGGTTAAGGCAAATTACAATGAATCTATAAAATCGGGCGAATTGCTGGAACTATAATCGTAAAGTCATTCATAACCTACACAGTCCTACCTCTTCTGCAGAGATAGCTCCATTACCCTTAATAATATTTAAACTAATCTCAGCCTTGTTACTTTAAACAAATTTTAGATGTATTCAACAGATTTGTTTTTTTTATTGGTTCTAAAATGTTCATGAAGAGCGACAAATCTTTACAAAAATTTAACTTCTAAAGTCGTAACTTCGCAATTTTACGATTTTATGAGCCAAATTGAAGATTTTATAGAAGTTAAAGGTGCTCGCGCGCACAACCTTAAAAATATAGATGTATCCATACCTCGAGAAAAACTTGTTGTTATAACGGGGTTGTCTGGTAGTGGAAAATCGTCTTTGGCTTTCGATACCATTTATGCCGAAGGGCAACGCCGCTATATAGAAACATTTTCTGCATATGCCAGACAGTTTCTTGGAGGTTTGGAAAGACCCGACGTTGACAAAATTGATGGCCTCTCGCCCGTTATTGCTATCGAACAAAAAACAACAAGTAAATCCCCACGCTCTACCGTTGGTACCATTACCGAGATTTATGATTTTATGCGTCTGCTGTTTGCACGGGCAAGTGATGCCTACAGTTATAACACGGGTGACAAAATGGTGAGTTACAATGACGAGCAAATAAAAGAGCTCATCATAAATGATTTTAAAGGTAAACGTATCAATATACTGGCACCGGTAATACGATCTCGTAAGGGGCATTATCGTGAATTGTTTGAACAAATAGCAAAACAAGGGTTTGTTAAGGTAAGAACCGATGGTGAAATAACAGATCTAGTAAAAGGCATGAAGCTGGATCGTTATAAGACCCATGATATTGAAATCGTTATCGATAGATTAGTGATTAATGACTCGACGGACAACGATAAGCGCCTTACAGAAACCATTAACACAGCCATGTATCATGGTGAGGATGTGTTACTTGTTATAGACCAGGACACTAATGAAACCCGCTATTTTAGTAGAAACCTCATGTGTCCCACTTCTGGAATCTCATACCCTAACCCCGAACCTAATAATTTCTCTTTTAATTCGCCTAAAGGAGCCTGTCCTAACTGTAATGGTATAGGAGAATTATATCAAGTAAATGTAAATAAGATAATTCCAGATGATAGTCTGTCTATAAGCGCTGGAGCTTTGGCACCACACGGACCTGAAAAGAAAAGCTGGATCTTTAAACAATTGGAAACTATTGCGCAACGCTTTGATTTCAAATTAACCGACCCTTACAAAGATATTCCTAATGCGGCTAAGCAGATGATCTTATACGGAGGGAATGAAAAGTTTTCTATAGAAAGTAAATCTCTGGGTGTAACTCGAGATTATAAGATAGATTTTGAAGGTGTTGCCAACTTTATTGAAAACCAATATAAGACTGCCGATTCTACCTCCTTAAAACGTTGGGCTAAAGATTATATGGACAAAATTAAATGTCCAGAATGTGAAGGTTCAAGGCTAAAAAAGGAGTCGCTTTATTTCAAAATCAATAATAAAAATATAGCCGAACTTGCTAATACAGATATCATAGAACTGGCAAAATGGTTTGAAATCCTACATGAGCATCTATCTGAAAAACAATTCAAGATTGGCGAAGAGATTTTAAAAGAAATAAAGGCTAGACTGCAATTTTTGTTAGATGTTGGCCTGAATTACCTGTCCTTAAACAGAAGTTCAAAATCCCTTTCTGGAGGAGAAGCACAACGCATTCGACTAGCCACGCAAATAGGTTCACAACTGGTAGGTGTCTTATATATTCTTGATGAGCCTAGTATAGGATTACATCAACGTGATAACGAAAAACTTATAAATTCCTTAATATCTCTGCGCGACATAGGCAATTCTGTTATCGTTGTAGAACATGATAAGGATATGATAGAGCGTGCCGATTATGTGATTGATATTGGGCCTAAAGCTGGAAAGCATGGTGGTGAAATAATTAGTATAGGCAATCCAGATGAACTAAAAACCCATGAAACCTTAACAGCCGATTATCTAAACGGGAATAAAGAAATTGAAATCCCTAAAAAGCGCAGAAAAGGTAATGGTAAGAATCTTGAATTAAAAGGCTGCACAGGCAATAACCTAAAAAATGTATCGGTAAAATTCCCTTTGGGAAAAATGATTGGCGTTACGGGTGTTTCCGGCAGTGGAAAATCTACACTCATTAACGAAACACTTTATCCAATTTTAAATGCATACTATTTTAATGGTGTAAAAAAACCAATGCCTTACAAAAGCATTAAAGGGTTGGAGCATATCGATAAAGTTATTGACATCAACCAATCTCCAATTGGTAGAACCCCTCGAAGTAACCCAGTAACTTACACTGGTACGTTTAGTGAAATAAGAGCCTTGTATGCAAAAACTCCCGAATCCATGATTCGCGGGTATAAGGCCGGACGCTTTAGTTTTAATGTAAAAGGTGGACGTTGCGAAACCTGTCAGGGTGGTGGGTTGCGCGTTATAGAAATGAACTTTTTGCCAGATGTATATGTAGAATGTGAAACCTGTCAGGGTAAACGCTTTAATAGAGAAACCCTGGAAATTCGTTATAAAGGAAAGTCAATTAGCGATGTTTTGAATATGACCATTAACGAAGCGGTTAAATTCTTCGAACATATTCCAAAAATTTACAAGAAATTGAAAACTATTCAAGACGTAGGTTTAGGCTATATTACCCTTGGACAACAGAGTACGACGCTTTCTGGTGGTGAAGCACAGCGTATCAAACTGGCCACAGAACTAAGTAAGCGAGATACTGGAAACACCTTTTACATTCTTGATGAACCTACAACAGGGCTTCATTTCGAAGATATTAGAGTCCTTATGCTGGTACTCAATAAATTAGCAAACAAGGGAAATACCGTGCTCATCATTGAACACAATTTAGATGTTATCAAAACCGTTGACCATATTATTGATATTGGATATGAAGGCGGACGAGGTGGCGGACAAATAATTGTTGAAGGCACGCCTGAAGAGATTATTAAACATAAGAAAAGTTATACCGCCAAGTTCTTAAAAAAAGAATTAAATTAGTGAAAAAAAATTTACATATATGAGAAAAGAACAGCACCATAAAGGATGGAATGAAATCAAAACAAACGATTCCTGGGCTATTTTCAAAATAATGGGTGAGTTTGTTAATGGATTTGAGAAAATGAGTAAAATAGGCCCTTGCGTATCCATTTTTGGATCGGCAAGAACAAAACCTGATGAAAAATATTATCAGTTAGCCGAAAAAGTAGCTCAAAGAATTGTTGATGCGGGATATGGTGTTATAACAGGTGGTGGTCCTGGAATTATGGAAGCTGGAAACAAGGGAGCGCACCTTGCAGGAGGCACCTCTGTTGGTTTAAATATTGTTTTACCCTTCGAACAACATGATAACCCTTATATAGATCCGGATAAAAGTTTAGATTTTGCTTATTTCTTTGTTCGTAAAGTCATGTTCGTGAAATACTCTCAGGGTTTTGTTGTCATGCCAGGAGGATTTGGCACTTTAGATGAGCTTTTCGAAGCCTTAACACTTATACAAACTCGTAAAATTGGAACGTTCCCAATTATTCTTGTAGGAACAGAATTCTGGGAGGGTCTGTTAGATTGGATTAAAAAGACCTTACTAGATTCTTTTTCAAATATTAGTCCAAATGACATGGATTTAATTCACTTGGTCGATACAGAAGAAGAAGTCATAGCTATTTTGGACTCGTTCTATAAAGAATCGGAATTGAGTCCTAATTTCTAAACTATTTACACGTTTTTCACCTTATAATAAAAGCTCTATAAACAATAATAGGAAATGAAAATCCTATATTTATTATATTGAAATGCCTTATTATCAATTATTAACACAATACATGTTTAATATTAAATTGAAATTGTACCGTTTAAATTGTATTATTTTTTTAATGCTCTGTATATGCGGCTTTGGTCAAAATAAAATTGATTTAAAGGCACGTTTTGATATTGAAAAAAAGCAGATTAAAATTTCGCAAACCATTCAATATTTTAACCATACTCAAGACGAACTGCTAGAGATTTATTTAAGTGATTGGAGTAATAGTTTTTCCACAAAAAAGACACCACTCGCTATTCGTATCGCCGATGAATATAAGAACCATTTTCATCTGGCAAAAAATAACGATAGAGGGTTTACAGCCATTACCTCGATAAAACAACATGGAGAGGACTTAAAATACGAACCACTAAAAGATCAAATTGATGTCATTAAAGTTGAGTTAAAAACACCTCTAAAACCTCAGGGGTCTTATACCATCGATCTTGAATATATCGTACAAATTCCTAATTCTAAATTTACAAGTTACGGAGTCACCAATGAAGGGAATCTAAATTTAAGATATTGGTATATTACTCCAGCGGTCTATAATGGTAAATGGCAATATAGCAGCAATAAAAATTTAGATGATTTGTTTATACCCAAATCAGATGTCACGCTTGAAATCGAATATCCTAATGGTTATGTGTTAACTTCGGAATTAGATGTAATCAACAAAACGCAATTACCAAACAAACAAATAGTTAATCTAGAAGGAAAACATAGGGTGAATAACAAACTGTTTTTAGGTAAAGGCTCTAATTTTAAAACTATTCAAACCGGAGATTTTTCCATAATTTCTAACATAAAAGACGAGGGCTTAGAAATTATAGATAAGGTGATCATCACAGAAAAAGTCACAAATTTTATCTTTAAAAACTTTGGAAAGTACCCTCATAAAAGACTTTTATTAAGCGATATTGATAATGTGAAGGATCCCGTATACGGCGTTAACTTTTTACCAAAATTCATTAAAACATACCCAAGTCACTTTCAATATGAGTTAAAGTTATTAAAAAATGCCCTGCACAACTATTTAGAAAATACGCTATTGGTAAATCCCAATAAAGAACAATGGTTATTAGATGGTGTTCAAATCTATTACTTAATTAAATATGTTGAACAGCACTATCCAGACATGAAATTTCTGGGTTCTCTGGCCAATTTTTGGGGGCTAAAGTCTTTTCATATATCAGATATGAAATTCAACGACAAATATATGCTGGCGGCCATGTCTGCTGCAAGAACAAATAGAGATCAGGAGTTAACCTTATCAAAAGATTCTCTTCTCAAGTTTAACTCTAATATTGCAAATAAATATAAAGCAGGTATTGGACTTAAATATCTGGATGATTTTATCAATGACAATGTACTGGAAAAGTCTATCACCTCTTTTTTAATGGAAAATAAGCTAAAACAAACCAGTACCAAAGATTTTGAAGCGTATGTAAAATCTAAAACCAATAAGGATATCAACTGGTTTTTCGAAGATTACCTCAAGACGAGAAAACAAATCGATTTTAAAATAAAAAAGGTTACAAAAACGGAAGACTCTATAACCATTACTATTAAAAATAAGCGAGATAACACAATGCCTATTTCCTTATACACCCTAAAAAACGACAGTATTATTTCTAAACAATGGATTGAAAACATTACAAAAATCAAAACACTTACTATTCCTAGGAATAATGCAGATAAACTCGTTTTAAACTATGAGAAATTCGTTCCAGAAATCAATTTAAGAGATAACTGGAAATCCTTAAAAGGATTCTTTTTTAATAATAAACCTTTACAATTTAGACTTTTCAAGGATATAGAAGACCCGCATTACAATCAGGTCTTTCTGCTACCAGTGGCAGAGTTTAACAATATTTATGATGGATTTACGCTAGGCATGCGCGCATATAATACAACGGTTTTAAGAAAACTGTTTAATTATAAAATTGAACCGTCTTATGCTTTCAGTTCAAAATCTCTAACAGGCTCGGCTGTACTGTCAAAAACCCATTATTTCAATAATGATCTATTCGCTATTAACTACGGAATTGTAGGGAGCTATAGTTCTTATGCCGAAGATTTATTTGTTAGGCAAATCAAACCCTCTCTAACATTTTATTTTAGAAAGAATAGCGATCTGAGGTCTAATATGAGACAAACCTTAAAAATCAGATATTTAGACATTAAACGGGATGAAGATGTTAACAATACCTCCTCTAGCTTTAGACCGAACTACAAGCTTTTTAATCTTCAATATAGAAACTCTAATGATAATTTGATTAATTTCAGTAAATGGATTACCGATTTTCAAATTGAAAAAAAATTCATTAAGTTATCCTTCAATTATGAATACAGGAGACTGTTTGAAAGTAACAGGCAGCTCAACCTACGCTTGTTTACAGGTACCTTCCTAAAAAATAAAACGGATTTTGATTCTGACTTCTTTAGCTTTGCCTTAGACCGACCAACCGACTACCTTTTCGATTACCCATATTTAGGACGATCTGAAGACACCGGTATCTTTAGTCAGCAATATATAGATGCCGAAGGCGGATTTAAATCTAAGCTTGACACGCCCTTCGCAAATCAAAGGATAAGCACTCTAAACGTGAGTACAACCCTTTGGAAATATGTCTTAGCCTATGGAGATATTGGGTTTGTCAAAAATAAGTTTAGTGATCCACGTTTTGTATACGACTCCGGAGTTAGAATTAATCTGGTTACAGACTATTTTGAAATATATTTCCCTGTATATTCGAATCTTGGCTGGGAAATAGGTCAACCAGATTATGATGAGAAAATTAGGTTTAAATTTACAGTAGATCCTCAGATACTTCTAGGTCTTTTCAGAAGAAGATGGTACTAATTTTTTGAAAAATCACCATTTTAAGTCTGTTTTTATTGAATAATTATCATTTTATTTTTATTTTTTTGGCAATTTTTAACAATATCATAATTATTTAGAGACAGAAATAATTGCAAAAACGACAAAGTTTAACTACTTTTGCATCAGCAAAACGCACTGACTACATGCAAACTATTCCGAACTTAAAAAATGATATTTCTTTTGATGATTTTAAAACTGAGGTGATAAACGACTTCAAAATTGCCGTTAGAAGCCGCGAATGTAGCTTATTGGGCAGGCGTGAAGTATTAACAGGTAAAGCCAAGTTTGGAATTTTTGGAGACGGAAAAGAAGTCCCGCAATTGGCTATGGCTAAAGCCTTTTTGAAAGGCGATTGGAGGTCGGGTTATTACCGGGATCAAACCTTCATGATGGCTATTGGTGGATTAACAACAGAACAGTTTTTTGCAGGCCTATACGCCAATACCAACTTGAAATTCGAGCCCATGTCTGCTGGTCGTCAAATGGGCGGACATTTTGTTACCCATAGTTTAAATGAAGATGGAAGTTGGAAAGACTTAACAAAACAATATAATTCAAGTTCAGACATCTCCCCTACAGCCGGACAAATGCCGCGTTTATTAGGCTTAGCTCAAGCATCAAAAGTTTTCAGAAATGTAGAAGGCATAAATACCACCAATTTTTCAGTTAATGGAAACGAGGTAGCCTGGGGAACTATTGGAAATGCAAGTACCAGTGAAGGATTATTTTTCGAAACTATTAATGCTGCGGGTGTTTTACAGGTACCAATGGTTATTAGTGTTTGGGACGATGAATATGGCATCTCAGTGCACGCAAAACATCAAACAACAAAAGAAAATATCTCGGAAATTCTAAAGGGATTCCAAAGAGATGAAGAACATAAAGGGTACGAAATACTCCGAGTTAAAGGTTGGGATTATGCCAACCTCATAGAAACATATCAGGAGGCTTCTAAAATTGCAAGAGAAGAACATGTACCGGTATTAATTCATGTCACCGAGCTAACCCAGCCTCAAGGCCACTCTACTTCGGGTTCTCACGAAAGATATAAAGATGCTAAACGTTTGGAATGGGAAAACAAGAACGATTGCAATGTAAAAATGCGTGAATGGATGATAGAAACTGGTATCGCAACAAATGAAGCACTTACCGAGATTGAAAGATCCATAAAAAGAGAAGTTCGGGAAGCAAAGAAAAATGCATGGAATGCCTTTTTAAAACCCATTCTAAAAGAAAAACAAGAATTAATCAACTTAATAGGTCAATTAGAAGCATCTAGTCCTAATAAAGTTTTTATTTCTAAAATTAAAGACGGTTTAGTCCCTATTGATGAGCCTACCAGAAAGGATCTTCTATCTGGTGCCAGAACGATTTTAAGATATGTTCTAAAAGAATCATCTGTAGCAAAGCAACAGCTTAAAGACTGGATTGATGGTCTCTTTGAAAAAATGCAACCTGAATTTAGTTCGCATTTATACTGTGAAACAAATGGTTCTAACCTGCTTGTAAAAGAAGTAAAACCAACTTACGATAATGATGCTGCTCTCGTAGATGCACGTATCATTATTCGCGATAATTTCGATGCTATTTTCAGCAACCACCCCGAGGCTTTGGTTTTTGGTGAAGATACTGGAAACATTGGGGATGTAAATCAGGGATTAGAAGGTTTACAAAACAAGTATGGTGAATTGCGTGTGGCAGATACAGGTATTCGAGAAGCAACCATTCTTGGACAAGGTATTGGAATGTCTCTTCGGGGATTACGACCTATCGCAGAAATTCAATATCTCGATTATATCTTATACGCTATACAAATTATTAGTGACGACTTAGCTACATTGCATTATAGAACCAAAGGCAAACAAAAAGCACCGTTAATTATAAGAACCAGAGGTCACAGATTAGAAGGTATTTGGCATTCCGGTTCGCAAATGGGCGGTATTTTAAACCTGGTTAGAGGTGTTAATCTTTTAGTGCCTAGAAATATGACTAAAGCTGCAGGTTTCTACAATACGCTATTACAAGGTGATGATCCTGCTATTGTTATTGAATGCCTTAATGGTTACAGGTTAAAAGAAAAGATGCCAAACAATTTAAAGGATCTTAGAACTCCTATTGGCGTTGTAGAAACTGTGAAAGAAGGTCATGATATTACATTGGTTTCCTACGGGTCTACATTACGAATCGTAGAACAGACAGCAAAAGACCTAATGGCTGCTGGTATAGATGCCGAGGTCATAGATATTCAATCATTATTACCATTCGATATTAATCATGATATTGTGAAAAGTATAGCCAAAACAAACCGTGTTATGATTATTGATGAAGATGTTCCTGGAGGAGCCTCGGCTTATATCTTAAATGAAATATTGAATACGCAAAATGCTTATCAGTATTTAGATAGTCAACCAAAAACGCTAACTGCAAATGCGCACAGACCGGCCTATGGTAATGACGGAGATTACTTCTCTAAACCTTCTGAAGAGGATATCTATGAAGCCGTTTACGATGTGATGCATGAATTAAATCCTTCGCAGTTTCCAAAACTTAGATAAATCATCAAACAAAATAATATTTCAAAAACCTTTCTCTATCTAATTGGAAAGGTTTTTTTTATATTTATATACCAAATATCCAAGGTATGCTAACAAAACAGGACAAAGAACAATTTAGAGGTACTATATTTAGACATTTGGATGGTATAGCGACTGCTACCACAGCGTACGCACTTCATAAAAAAGGGATACTGGAATATCTGCTAAACACTAAAAAAACAAGCATTGGGGACCTTTCCAAAGAATTCAATGCCAACGAAGGCTATTTAAACGTAGGGCTACGCGTATTGTCTTCGCAGGGGTGGCTAGACATGAATATTGACAACCATAAGAACAACGTATACTACCAAACAAATACAAAAAGTGAAAAAGCTTTCAAACTGGTTCCTATATATGCCGATGCCGTAAACTTATTAAATTACGCCGTTAAGTTTTCCGATGAAGGTATTGGTCCAGATGCATTCCATGTTTTAGAAAAACTATTTATTAAATACAAACGTCATTTTGGACTTACTGTCAATGATGAAAACACCATTGAACATCAAGTCTTAAAGCATATCGAAGGTGTCATAGCCGCACCTATTATTGTTTTGTTAGGACTTAACGGTTTTTTTCATAAATACTTTATGGAAGCATCGTTTAGAGCGGAAGAATATCACAAAGATCCTGAAAGTTTTAAAAAAGTACTGGATTTTTTCGCGCATTTAGGGTGGTTTTCCAGAAAAAAAGACACCTATCAGTTCACAGATAAAGGCCTCTTTTTTGCAAAACGAGCCAGTGCCTATGGTGTTACTATTTCGTATTTGCCAACATTCGTAAAACTGGACGAACTTATTTTTGGCAATCCATTAGTATTAAAAACCAGGTCTAAGGATGAAAAGGAAAAACATGTCGATAGAGAAATGAACGTTTGGGGCAGTGGCGGTGCGCATAACACATATTTTAAAATAATAGACGATATTATTATTAAACTGTTTAATAAACCTATAGAAGAACAACCAAAAGGCATACTGGATATGGGGTGCGGCAATGGCGCTTTTTTACAGCATGTCTTTGATGTTATAGAATTTAAAACCCTAAGAGGAAAAATGCTGGACGAATATCCTTTATTGTTAGTTGGAGCCGATTTTAATCAAGCCGCTTTAAAGGTCACCCGCGCTAATTTGATTAAGGCTGATATTTGGGCAAAAGTTATTTGGGGCAATATTGGTAGGCCAGACTTGTTGGCCAAAGACCTAAGAGAAGACTATAATATTGAATTGAAGGATTTATTAAATGTTAGAACCTTTTTAGATCATAATCGTATTTGGGAAACGCCTTTACATGTTATAAAACTCGTTAGCAAATCTTCCGGGGCTTATAGTTTTCAAGGAGCACGAATCGGCAATAACTTGGTAGAAAGCTCCCTACTTGAACATTTGCAAAAATGGAAGCCCTATGTAGAACGATTTGGCTTATTGATCATAGAATTACATACCATCGCTCCCCAATTAACAGCTAACAATCTGGGAAAAACAGCGGCTACGGCTTATGATGCGACACATGGTTACAGCGATCAATATATTCTGGAAGTCGATGTCTTTAATAAAGTGGCAACAGATGCCGGGTTATCTCCAGATTTAAACTATTTTACAACGTTTCCTAAAAGTGAGTTAGCTACAGTGAGCGTTAATTTATTAAAAGGAAATTAAATGAAAGCCGTATCCCTAAGAGAAATTAAAAATGAATTAAATACACGATCACCTCAGGACATACAGGAACTCTGCCTGAGGTTAGCAAGATTTAAGAAAGAAAACAAAGAACTCCTCACCTATCTCTTGTTTGAATCCCAAAACGAATCGGGATATATAGAACGTGTAAAAATGTATATGGACGAAGAATTTGAGTTGATTAATAGAGATAGCTACTTCTATATTAGAAAAAGTGTTAGAAAGATTTTGAGGAATGTGAAAAAGTACATTCGCTACTCGCAAAACAAGGAAACAGAGGTAGAGCTCCTACTCTATTTCTGTAGAACATTAAAAGACTTCACCCCTAGCATTAAAAGAAGTACTCAGCTACAAAATATGTTTAACAGACAGCTACTACTTTCTAAAAAGATCATTTCAAAATTGCATGAAGATTTGCAGTATGATTATAATGCGATTTTAGAAGATTTACAGTAAACTGGTGATGTTAATTATTCATCAAACTACACTATTTAGCTATATATTCAAAAAAGCTAATCTATTTAAAACACCATAAAAATATGATTAGCAACCTTAAAAACATATAGCTAACAATTAACATAGACGATATTAAGATACAGCAATGCACAAGCCAGCACTAGTCTGACAACTAATTTTGTTATCGAGAACCAGTAACTTGAACAGCCCTTATAGAACCCCATTTAATAGTAATAACTATTAGAAAAGGGAGAGACCTTATAATTTTTTAAAAGTAATAGGTATGCCATAAGACGTCTTAACTGTTTGACCTTGCTTTTTTGCAGGCTCCATTTTAGGTAATAGGCTAATGATACGCTCTGCCTCATCTTCTAAAAGTTTATCCGGTCCTCTTAACTGAATATTATTAACGTTACCATTTAAATCTACATAAAACAACGCGATCACACGTCCTTCTATATTATTCTCCTGTGCCTGTTCTGGGTAACGAAAATTTTTAGCTATATGAGATCGTATTTTCTTTTTAAAACAAGCTTTAGATTCTTCCCCTTCTGTCCTTCCGCATCCCGGATAGATAGGAGCACGATCAAGAAGATCAAAAGGTACAGTAACATCTTTATCTATTACCGCTTCATTTTTAGCAACTTCCTTCTTAATTTGGGCTTTTTGGGCATCTGCAATGTATATTTTAGATTGATTCCCTCTAGAAAACATGTTTAAAAAGTCTTTATTAGAATACCAGTTTTCTAGAGCCGCATTATTAGAATGATCTTTTGACTGCACATACCCGACACAATTTTTAAAATATATATCTGAAATTTTAATCTTCTCTAAATTTTCTTGATCTACCTGAATTTTATCCTCTAAAACGATCGCTGGCTTAAATCCAGAAATAACACTTTTATTCATGCTAACCATAGCGTGATGACCTACATAAATCCCCTCTTTTATCAAACCTGCTTGAATATCAAAGTCTAAATCTCTACTGTTGTTAATTAATTTTAAATTCTCTGCAACTAGACTAGTTCCTTTTTTAGAAAAGTCAACATTTTCCTTTTTGTCATAGGACTTTATGTTTAAACATCTTGCCCCTCTACTGTTTGAGGTATAAGGAAATCTAATTGCTAATGAATTAACCAATTTAGATTTAGCACCAAAATTAAGACTAAAATCATCTCCACTAGACCGGTAAGACACAAGATTTTTAAAATTGACTTCTCCGCCCCACATTTTAAAAGAATCTCCTGCAGAATAACTCACCATTACGTTTTCAATAATGGTTTCATTACCTACACCTGCTAATAATAAACCGGCAAAACTTCCATTTGAAGAGTATTCTTTTTTACCCGCATATTCGATTCTTACGAATCTTAAAATACCAGAGGCACTCGTAATATCCTGGCCGCTATAATTGGTGTTTTTATAAAACTTAGACTCTAACTTTGAATACAGAGTAGCCACAGAACCTCTTCCAAATTTATTTGTGGGAGCATCCCCTAAAAAAACAATACCTCCCCAATCTCCAGCTTTTTTAACACTTTGATTTGATGTAAAAACAATAGGATCTGTTTCTAAACCATCGGCAATAAGTCTTCCGCCTTTAGCAATAGTTAAAGATGCTTTTGTTTTATAATCTCCAATTATTACGGTACCCGGCTCAATAGTAAGGGTGACACCTGCTGTTACAAAAACATGTCCCATTAGCAGGTATGTTTCTCTTTTATTCAGTGTGACATCTTCTAAAATCTCTCCCGCTAATATTTGTGAAGGTTCATTATTCTCAGCTAAATTTGGTTTAAATTCTGTCCAATGCTTTAACCATTCATTCTGTTCGATTATGTTTTCCTCTTGTTGGGCCCCTGCATTATAAATGAGCATGAGAAGGGCCCAAAATATTGTAAAATAGTTTTTCATGTTAAGTGATTGTTAATAATAGCGTCCCAAATCTACAATTACAATCCATGAAATGCAAATTTTATCGACAAAATGCACTTTATTATAATTTCATCAATCAATTCTAATGGAAATAGATAGGCATAAAGTATGTCATTGATACCTTTTTGAACCACTTCACGAATTCGGTTGCCTTGCAACACCTATGCCATTTAAGGATCTATTAATAGTCATTGGAAAAACAACATTAACTGCATACAAAATAAACCTCTAAAAGAAGGCATTGAGCTTATAGAGTTGATTATAGAAGATAGGCTATATTAATAAGCAAGACCCAAGGAATTATGGGCATCCGTCCATATAACTACATGACAAATTAAGATGATTGACTATTTTTTTGTGTGTCGATACGTTTTACATTGAAAAAACACATGTTATAAAACGTTTAAAATAAATGCAGACGAGGTACTAAATGGCTTCGTTATTCACTCAATAATTCACTAACAAACACCTCAAACTCTTGCTTAAAGGCCACATACTTATCACCCGTGGCAGGTCCATCAAATCCAGTATGAATCTTTCTAACTTTTCCTTTTTTATCAATATAAATTGTGGTTGGATATGATAATACATGATTCAACATAGGTAGTTTTTCATTGGCCTTAACTTTACTAGAAGAACCATATTGTGCCAATAAAATGGGGTACGATATACCTGTTCTTTCTTTTAATCGCTTAATATTTTTAAAGGCGGCTTCCTCTGTTTTGACATATTCAAAAGCCAAAGCGATCACTTCTATACCTTTATTTTTATTGTCCTTATAAAATTGAGCATAGTATTTACTTTCATCCAAACAATTGGGACACCAGGTTCCCATAATCTGCACCAAAACAACCTTTTCTTTAAAACGTTCATCATTTAAGGATATCATATTGCCAGCTTCATCAGGAAATGAAAATTCAATCCCATCATACCCTTCCTTTAAAAAGGTTAAGCTATTTGCATCTGGTAACTTGTAAACTTCATTTCTTTTAGCTTTAAAAGGTTCCTTAAAGTGGTTACCTGAAAAGAACGTTCCATCAATAGTGCTATCTGTGACCTGTCCAGTGAAAAGAAATGCATGAGCGCCGTCGAACGTTGATAATTTAAGCTTGTCTCCGTCTAATACCCCTTCCAAATAGCGATAGTCTCCGGTCGTCGTTCTAAATGTTCCTGTCACAACTCCCCCTTGCTGCGTAAAAATTCCCTTAGCGACATATCGATCCTCTTCAGAATCAGGACTAAAAACAGCCTCCCAATTGCCCGATACGTCATATTTTGCTTTATTTGAAGTATCAAATCTCGTTGTGTTTTTTTTCGCCGAAAATTTCATAACCCGATCCAAACCTGCTTTTATAAAGTGTCCATTTAATTTGTTATGGTTCACTTTGGCAACTAAAACCCCTTCAAAAACAGGCATTTTAACATGAACGGAATCGTTTTTATATGTAATCTCGTCTACTTCGATAACCTCTTCCGCATTGAAAATATGCCATTTATTTTTTGAAACTACTTCAAAAATAAAAGGCAAATCCTCGGTATCATTTACTTTTAATTGAGCACGGTATGTTCCAGTTTCAAGTGTAGTGGTTTTAGTTTCGGTTTTACAAGAAATAACTAAAAGAACGAATAAAGTTAAAACGATATGTTTCATAGTATATAGTTTGGGTTGCATTATGAACTCATCTTGACTTTTCAGTCAAACACAAATGTCAAAATGAGCTCTGTTAGAAATAACAACACAATACTAGCAAATAAAAGAGAATAATCACTCTTTTTCCTAACACAAATTAGAATCAATGTTTGAATGCTTGGATCAATATTTTATCTTTGCAAACTTAAATAGCAAATTTTTTATGAAAATTTCTTACAATTGGTTAAAACAGTTTTTAAAAACTGACTGGGCACCGGAACAGACGAGTGAATTACTCACAGATTTAGGGCTAGAAATTGAAGGTGTTGAAACATACCAATCTGTTAAAGGCGGACTTGAAGGTGTTGTTATTGGAGAAGTCTTAACTTGTGAAAAACATCCAAACGCCGATAAACTCAAATTAACAACCGTAAATATTGGAGGGGACTCTCCCTTACAAATAGTTTGCGGGGCTCCAAATGTGGCTGCCGGACAAAAAGTACCTGTAGCGACTATTGGAACAACATTATATACCGAAGAAGGCGAAGCCTGGACCATTAAAAAAGGAAAAATTCGTGGTGAAGAAAGTCATGGTATGATCTGTGCTGAAGATGAATTGGGACTAGGAAAATCTCATGACGGTATCATGGTTCTAAATAAGTCTGTTAAGGTAGGGACATTGGCTTCAGATCTATTTGATATTGAAATAGATCAGGTGTTCGAAATCGGGCTTACACCAAACAGAGCAGATGCCATGAGTCATTTAGGTACAGCTCGCGATCTTAAAGCCGGTTTGGTTGAAAAAGATATCATCTTAGAACTTATTACGCCATCAGTTAGTGCTTTTCGCATAGATAACCGCATGCTTAAAATCGATATCAATGTAGAAAATAAAGATCTAGCCCCACGTTACTGTGGGGTAACCATATCCAATTTAAAAGTAAAGGAATCTCCTGCCTGGCTACAGCACAGACTAAAAGCTATAGGTTTAAGTCCTATAAATAATGTGGTCGATGCAACAAACTATGTCTTACATGAATTGGGGCAACCCTTACATGCTTTTGACGCCGTGAAAATTTCGGGCAACAAAGTTTTAGTAAAAACCTTAGATAAAGGTACAAAGTTTACAACATTGGATGGCGTGGAACGTGAACTGCATGAGGATGATTTAATGATTTGTGATGCCGAAAAACCAATGTGTATCGCTGGGGTATTTGGAGGTATTGATTCTGGAGTTACCCAAGCCACTACAAGCATCTTTTTAGAAAGTGCGTACTTTAATCCGGTTAGTATTCGTAAAACAGCCAAAAGACATGGTTTGAATACCGATGCCTCTTTTAGGTTCGAACGAGGTATCGATCCTAATATCACTGAATATGCTTTAAAACGCGCAGCACTATTAATTCAGGAAATTGCAGGAGGAGAGATTACCAGTGACTTAATCGATCTGTACCCTACTAAAATTAAGGATTTTGAAGTTCGATTGAGTTTCGAAAACGCCAAAAAACTAATTGGTGAGGAAATTCCAGCAGAAATTATCAAACGTATTTTAACATCACTAGATATTAAAGTAAATAACGTTACCGAAACTGGTGTTGGTTTAACAGTTCCAGCGTATAGAAATGATGTGCAACGTGAAGCAGATGTTATTGAGGAGATCTTACGTGTGTATGGATATAATAATATAGGTACAACTAAAAAATTAAATGCGTCTATTGCAGGGACGTCAAAATTTGAAGATTATAAAATACAAAATATTGCTGGTGACCAATTGGTAGCTCAAGGGTTCTATGAAATCATGTCCAATTCGTTAACAACAGCAAATTATACTGCTTTAAGTGATCAATTAAAAGAAGAACATCACGTTAATATCTTAAATGCATTAAGCAATGATTTATCGGTTTTAAGACAATCTTTATTATTTTCTGGTTTAGAGGCTGTTTCTTTTAATATTAATAGAAAACGTTCCGATCTTAAACTATTTGAATTTGGTAAGACTTACCATGATTTTGGAGATAAAAGAGAAGAATTTAAGCACTTGTCACTTTTTGTTACCGGTAACAAGGCATCAGAAAGCTGGACAGGAACTGGTAAAGCAAGTGATTTCTTTTTTCTTAAAGGGTCTATCATTTCCATTCTGGAACGCCTGGGTATTTCAAGGTTTAATGAAACCCCTGTAAAGAATGACTTCTTTAGCGAAGGACTTGAATTTAGCCAGGGAAAAAACAAACTGGTAGATTTCGGGTTGATTAAAAAGTCTATATTAAAGCATTTTGATATCTCACAAGACGTGTTATTTGCTAACTTTAACTGGGACGTTGTTTTAGATTTAGTAAAACATAATAAGACGAAGTTTAAACCCATTCCTAAATACCCGGAAGTGCGACGTGATTTTGCCTTATTATTGGATGATACAGTGACTTTCGAATCCATTTACAACATAGCAAAGCAAAGTGAAAAACAGCTATTAAAACAGGTTAATCTTTTCGACGTTTATCAAGGTAAGAACTTACCGAAGGGTAAAAAGAGTTATGCCGTTAGTTTTACCTTGCTGGATGATAATAAAACACTTACCGATAAACAAATCGATAAGATAATGACTAAGTTACAGACCAATTTTGAGAAGCAACTTGGTGCTGAGCTGAGATAGCATATGGCCTTACGAAACCTTTATTCTTTTATCGTTATACTTCTGGTATCTCTAAATCTTAATGCTCAGGATGTAACTTTGGAAACCATAAAAGCAAAAGACACCATGTCTATTGCTAAATTGGCTGGTTACGACCTTAAGCAGGCTGCTCTGGGTGTCAAGCATGTATTTACCAGGCCATTACATTGGAAAAAGAAGGACTTCGCAACCCTAGGAGCCATAACTTCAGGACTTTTAATGCTTTCCACGATAGATGACGAGGGTAGCGCTTTCTTTGTTCGTCAAGAACCCGATGTTCCCAATATATTTATGGAAGCTGGTACACGTTTTGGAAGTCCGCAAGTCTATTTTATTGCCAATGCTGGTTTATATGGTTTTGGGTTGTTAACCAAAAACGAAAAAATTAGAAAAGCCAGTGTTTTAATTATTTCCTCCTCATTTACTACTGGATTAATACAAAGCTTCAGTAAAACTGCTTTTGGTAGGGTTCGACCTGGAAATGGTTATAAAAGTACCGAATTTCGATTTTGGTCGCATGAAGCAGCATTCCATTCATTTCCATCAGGTCACACTGTTTTATCAATGACCATGACGCATGCCATAGCAAAACAGTTTAAAAATCCATGGTCTAAAGTGGCGATTTACACTTTAGGTGCCGTCGTTCCCACGTCCAGACTATTTATAGGTGCGCATTGGCTTACAGATGTAGCACTTGGAACCATAATTAGTATCGTTGTTGTAGATTCTGTAGATAAGTTTTTCTTTAAAACTAAGGCTTATGAATATTCGAAGAACAAAAATCGAATCTCCTGGAAATTACGTTTCTCGGGAAATAAAATTGGTGTTGTTGGGACATTCTAATAAATTTCTATAAAGGTAAAGACCAAAATATACAGATATAAAGGCTTACCTTGATGTTTCCGGTTACAAAAAACGTAACGAACAAAGCTCAAAACTTAAATGCTATTACGCTTTGAATTTTCATGAAAAAGTCGTATCTTAAGGAAACACTCTTAAATCTTATTTGCTTATGAAAACTTCAAATTATATTAGAATATTTACCGGAGACTTTTTTATTGTTCAACGTATCATTGGACAGCTAAAAACCATTAATATAAATGCTGTCGTTAAAGACCCAACAGAGTCTGCTCGTTTAGCTGGTTTTGGTGGAGGTATATTACCAGGGTTTCAGGAAATATTTGTAAATATAAATGAATTGGACAAAGCTATTCATATTGTTGAGAGTATAACATCAGAGCTAAGAGCATAAACATGTTCTCCCTTCTAAAAATCAACTTTCAATACCTAATCTAGACAACAACCGAATACATTTTATTTCGCAATTCCTTTATTTTAGGGTTTTGCATGTACTCATCGAACGTCGTGTATCTATCAATAACACCATTTGGTGTTAACTCTACAACTCTATTGGCTACCGTTTGCGCAAACTCATGATCATGTGTTGTAAACAATACGGTACCTTTAAAGTTTTTTAAAGAATTATTAAACGCTGTAATACTTTCCAGATCCAAGTGGTTCGTTGGCTCGTCTAATTGAAGTACATTGGCTCTTGTCATCATCATCTTAGATAACATACAACGCACTTTTTCTCCTCCCGATAGTACCGAAGATTTTTTAAACGCTTCCTCTCCACTAAAGATCATCTTGCCTAAAAAGCCACGAATATTAACTTCCTCCCTTTCTTCTTCGGTCTGCGCCCATTGGCGTAACCAATCGATCAGGTTTAATTCATTATCAAAAAACTCGCTGTTATCTAATGGCAAATAGGACTGTGTTGTAGTAACCCCCCAGGCCAATTTACCGGCCTCGGCCTCTTCCTTGTTATTTAATATTTGATAAAAAGCTGTAGTAGCTCTTGAGTCTCTTGAAAACACAACAACCTTATCCCCTTTCGCCAAATTTAAATCAATGTTTTTAAACAAAACCTCTCCATCTATAGATGCTGCAAGACCTTCTACATTAAGTATTTGGTCTCCGGCTTCTCGGTCACGTTCAAAAATAATAGCTGGATATCTACGGGATGTAGGTCTTATATCGTTAATATTTAACTTATCGATCATCTTCTTTCTACTCGTAGCTTGTTTGCTTTTTGCAACATTAGCAGAAAAACGTCTTATAAATTCCTCTAATTCTTTCTTCTTTTCCTCGGCCTTTTTATTTTGCTGTGCCCGTTGGCGAGCTGCTAATTGAGAAGACTCATACCAAAACGTGTAGTTTCCAGAGTAGTTATTAATCTTTCCAAAGTCAATATCAGAAATGTGCGTACAAACAGCATCTAAAAAGTGACGGTCGTGAGATACCACAATAACACAGTTATCGTAATTCGCCAGGAAATGTTCCAGCCAGGCAATGGTTTCATAATCCAGGTCATTGGTAGGCTCATCCATTATTAGAACGTCTGGGTTCCCAAATAAAGCCTGTGCTAATAGCACCCTTACTTTTTGCTTACCATCCAAATCACGCATTAATGTGTAATGAAACTCCTCCTTTATCCCTAGGTTCGATAACATCGCAGCCGCATCACTGTCGGCATTCCAACCATTCATTTCTTCAAACGTTACCTGGAGTTCCCCTATTTTTTCGGCATTCTCATCTGTATAATCAGCATATAGCGCATCGATTTCAGATTTAATCTTAAATAAAGGCTTATTTCCCATTAAAACAGTTTCTAAAACGGTATGCTCATCGTATAGGTTATGGTTTTGTTCTAATACGGACATGCGTTTTCCTGACTCCAGGGCAACATGACCAGATGTCGCTTCCTGCTTTCCTGATAAAATCTTTAAAAACGTAGACTTACCAGAACCGTTGGCTCCAATAATCCCATAACAATTACCCGTGGTAAAAGTTGTATTTACTTCGTCGAAAAGAACACGTTTTCCAAACTGAACTGAAAGGTTTGATACTGTTAACATAGGGTAATCTTATTTACGCTTTGGCTTAATTTTGTTTATTTAAAACCTACTATTTAGGTGATTTTATTCACTTTCATTGCCTAATTCGTAAGTTTTTGCAAAAGTAGAAAATTCAAACGGCACTAAGAAACCTAAGGTTCTCTTTTAGTTAAAAATTTCATTTTCTATGCTATATTAACATTTAACAACGCATTAACAGCTCCTTATTAATACAACCCATATTTTTGTATAATAATTATGTACTCGATTATGAGTACAATTTGAGGGGATTTATGAGATTACATGTTTCAATATTATTGATGTTTCTAACACTTCTGTGCTGTAAGGATAAATATTCTGAAACAGAGGATAAATACGCGTATGTTGGAGGAGAAGTTATTAATCCAACTACGGATTATGTGGTTTTGTTTAAGCGTGAAACTGTTATTGATACAGTGAAACTTGATGGGAGAAACCGATTTCTATATAAAATTGATAATTTGAATGAAGGCTTATATACTTTTACCCACGGTTCAGAATACCAAACCATCCTTTTAGAGCCTAAAGATAGTATTATGTTTAGGTTAAATACTCTGGATTTTGATGAATCTCTCGTTTTTACAGGACATGGCGCTAAAAAGAATAACTATTTAATAAACGAGTACTTAGAAAACGAAATCGAAGAAAAGTATATTTTTAAACTTTGTCAATTAACACCTTCCATTTATGAAAAGCGCATCGACTCGCTAAAAGCTGTTAAAATGACAAAATTTGCATCCTTTAAAAAGAAACATGAAACGTCTACTTTATTCGAGAAAATAGCACAAACAAATATTGATTATGATTACTATTCCAGTAAAGAGGTATATCCTTTTGTGCATTACGGAAAAGATAAAAGAACCATTTTAAAATCTCTACCTGATGATTTTTATGCTTATCGTAAAGATGTTAATTATAACAATAATTCATCCAGTAATTATTATAAATACAGCAAGTTTTTAAAATATTCATTTAGTAATATGGCTCTTAATGAGCATAATGCGAATTCTAATGATAAATACTTCGACCGATATTCTGTGCATTATAATTTGGCCAGATTAAAACTAATTGATAGTCTCATTTTAGATTCTAAGGTCAAGGATGATCTACTGTACGAATTTGTTATAGGTTATATTTCTAAAAACAAAGATATAGACCGGAACAAGACTATTTTAAATTCTTTCCTGGAGAAAAGTGAAAGTGAAAAACATAAAATGAAGCTGACAAGTTTCACAAACTCTCTAAGCACGTTAAGGGAAGGCGATGATTTTCCAGACATCAGACTTCTCGATTATAATAATAATGAATTAACGATTAGTAGTATTCTAAATTCGCCTGTAGTTATAAGTTTTTGGTCGCATACTTATCACCAACATTTTAAGGATAGTCATAAAAAAATAGAAAAATTAAGAAAGAAATACCCCGAAATTACTTTTATTGTCATTAACACTGACAATTATGGTCTTGAAAAGTCTAAAAAATCGCTTAGGAAGTACAAACTACCTGTTAAAAACGAGTATATCTTTAAAAATCCTGAAGAAGCCCGTAAAGCTTTAGTCATTCACCCAATGACGAAAGCGTTTATTCTTGATAAAGACAAAAAGATTGTAAATAGCCATACCAATATTTTTTCCAGAAAATTCGAAAAACAATTGCACGGCTTACTCGAAAAATAATTGTTAATACATCGCTTTATTTAATGGTTAGAACATAGGTTCTTGAGGTATGGTCAGAACACATCGGTCCATTAATGCGTCCGTAGTAATCATCCTCAGGTCTGGCTTCCAGAAATACTTCGATAGTAAAACGCCCTGATTCTATAGGTATCCCCTTTAATACAACTTCTCTATATCTGTTATAAGATACTATGATACCTTCCGGTAATCGACCAGTAACATCGAAATAATAATCGTAATCATCATCGTTTGGTTCGTTTTTAATTTCGGCAGTAATTATTTCAGAGTAATACTCACTTACAAAACCAACTGCCAGGGATTTTTCATGCAATTCAGGTCTTACATTAATAACACAATCTAAAACATCGTCGCAACTGCTAAATGCCAAAACAGATAAAAGAAGAAGAAGTAACTGTCGTTTCATAATCTAAGGTATTTTTGAAACAATAATTATCAAATAACATGCCGAAATGTTTTAAAGCTTATAATGATTCATTAATAGCCTTTCATAAACTTTATCTGGAAGTATTCGTTTTAGCACAATCGAAAACTTTTGCATAAATTCCCCTACCTTATAATGCACCTTGGGGTTCTTTGTATTTATAATTTTATAAATCGCCTGTGCCATTAGATTTGGATCACTTCCACTATCAACATGTTCGTCCATTAGATTTAATGTATTCCCGTAAGGTTCTTTATAAGGCGAATCATCAAGAAGTGGCGCATGATAACGTCCCGCGGCAATGTTTGTGGCGAAGTCCCCGGGAGCTACGTTAGTCATTTTAACATTAAACGCTTTAAGCTCCATCCTAAAGGCTTCTGTTAATAGCTCTAGTGCTCCTTTACTTGCACTGTATATCCCGCGATACGGCAGTCCCATATACCCGGCAATTGAGGTGATGTTTATAATCAATCCTGAACGTTGTTTACGCATTTGCGGTAACACCGCTTTAATAACATTAATAGGTCCAAAAAAATTCGTTTCAAAATTATCCTTAATATGAGCTTCTGGAGTCTCTTCTATGGGCCCTGTAATACCCGCTCCTGCATTATTAACAAGGATATCTAACCTTCCCTCTTTTTCTATAACGATATGTACCGCCTTTAGTATAGTCTCATAGTGTTTAACATCTAAAGCTATAATAGGAAATTTACTATCTGGGTATTTATCAGGATTCCTACTGGTACCATAAACAGTATATTCTTTTTGAGTTAAAAACTCTCCAATGGATTTTCCTATTCCCGAGGATCCTCCGGTAATTAAAATAACTTTAGACATTTTTTAAACAATTGAAGTTCTAAAAATACAATTAAAATTAAACGATTCCCATCTTCACAGGGATGTATTAAACAAAAAAATCCTGATTAGCTTATGCTTTCAAGATTTAAGTTTATTGTACAAAAAAAGGCAAGCTACCTACATCACACCGCTACGACCATTTACCTTTGCTTCGTTCCCGACCTGGAGGATTCAACAGGAGCTGGTTGTGTAGGACTTGCCGGCTGCAAAGATACAATCTTTTAAAATTTTAACAATGATTTTTTAAACTGATTTTAAATAAATATCTTGCTTAAAAATAAAATCTGGCAATGAACATTCTTAAATATCTATCAATCATATTTTTAGGGTCATTAATTATTTCCTGTGGTTCTAATTCTGGCAAAATTAAAAATGCTTTTGAGATAAAAACTAATGCTAAAAAGGGCAATATTTTTAATAATGAAGCTTTAAAATTGTCTTTGGAAAACAAAAAGGCGCATACTATCGATTCGGTATTTTATACACTTGATGGCACAAAGGTTAATGAGCATGTCGTATTAAACGATTTTAAATTGGGGAAACAGACTGTTGAAGCCACTGTATATTTTAATAATACGGAAAAGCAAACTGTTAATACGGCTGTTACAATACTTAATAATGAACCTCCAAAGGTTTACGATTACAAAATTATAAATGAGTATCCTCATGATATCACTTCTTATACGCAGGGACTCGAGTTTTATAATGATACGCTTTATGAAAGTACCGGGCAATATAAAAAATCGAAACTTAGAAAAGTGGATTACAAAACAGGGGAAGTCGTTAAGAATATTGACCTGGCTAATGAATATTTTGGTGAAGGATTAACCATTTTTAATGATAAGATCTATCAATTAACCTGGAAAGAAGGTACCGGACTTGTTTACGATGTGAATTCATTAAACAAAACGGGAAGTTTTAAATACGGAAATAGTAAAGAAGGTTGGGGATTATGCCATAACGATAATGCTATTTACAAAAGCGATGGTACAGAGAAAATATGGCTTTTAAATCCTGACGCTTTAACTGAAGAATCCTATATTCAAGTATTTACTAATAAAGGAAAGATCATTGGTATCAACGAAATGGAATGGATTAATGGTGAAATATACGCCAATCGTTACCAAAAGGACGGGGTAGCCATTATTAATCCGAAAAATGGCGCCGTAATTGGCGTTATTAACTTTTCTCCACTTAAAAAGCTTGTAAAACAGCACGAAACCTTAGATGTACTTAATGGCATCGCCTATAATCCAAAAACAAAGACCATTTTTGTGACAGGAAAACATTGGGATAAATTGTTTGAGGTCGAGATTATTGAGAAGCCATAGAAAAACATAAATAGTCCTTCTTTTTTATTGGGAAAACGGAATGCAACGCGTTCCAGTCCTCAACATAAATAATAGAACGACCTCCCTGCTATGAGTCCAAAGGGATATTCAAAGTTACTCTGGTTCCTTTTCCTTCTTTTGAATTGAGAAATAATCGTCCATTTATATACGTAATGCGCTCTTTCATGAAGGTCATTCCCATCCCTCCTTCTCCAGTCTTTACGTTCGTTATTTTATTAGGGTCAAATCCCTTTCCATCATCGTCTATAACAATACTTAAGATCTCTTTGCTATGAGATAGAGACACAATGATATGACTAGAATCTGCATATTTTATAGCATTATTTATGGCTTCCTGTACAATGCGATAAACATTAATTTCGGCTAATGAATCTAGTCGCTGCGCAAAATCGGTCTTATTATAAAGCACAATATCTTTTCCTGTGAGTTTGGATAGCTCCTGGGTTAATTTTGCAATAGCAGGCACAACACCATAATCTGCTAATTCCGGAGGGGTTAAATTAAAGGTAGCCGTTCGAACGCCTTTTATAATATTGGCCGTCAACTCCTTAAGGTATTCGACTTTTTCGGCTGTCTTATCAATATCTTCAATATCAATACTTTCTAGATTATACTTCAACCCTGTAAGCATCTGCCCAATACCATCGTGTACATCTTTAGCGATTCGGTTTTGTTCTTTTTCCTGATTCTCGATAATCTTACTGGAAATGGTTTTTTGTTGGCTCATGCGCTCTTCAAAACTCTCTTTGGTAAGCCTTTCAATTTCTAAGAGTCCTGCTTTTTTAGACGTGACATCTGATGCTATAATGAGTAATTCAGATTTATCATTTGTTGGACTAAAGGGAATAATAGACATCTCTAACCATACCTTTTCTCCATTTTTTGTAGTGGCACTCACCTCGCCCTGCCAGCCTGTTTTTTTATGATTCGAAACGATATCTTCTATAAGTGTCTGCTCATGTTCATGAATAGAAAGTGCACGCCAAAAAAGAACATTAGTTTGAAGTTTGTTAAACTTAAACAATCGAGAAAACCTCTTTCCCATATGAGAAATCATTCCATTGGGCTCAATTCTTGCAAATAATAAAGTTTCATCGACTGCCTGACTCAATGCCCTCAATTCTTTTATAGACTTCTCCTTTGCCTCACTAAGGGCATCTGCATTAAAAGCCATTGTTTTTGCCTTTTTCTCTGCTTCTAAAAGTTCAGAAAGGCTATTTTTAACCGTTTTAGCCGTTGGCCAGAATATAAAGAGAAACTCTCCCAATAGTAAAAGCAGCGTTACGGCCATAAGAACCATTTCTAATTTACGCAACCAGGATACTTTTTCTTCTGCTTCTAAATCGAATTGATTTACAATTTGATCCATTAATTCTAAAAAAGCATGCTCATTTTCACGAATAACATCAATTTCTTTTGAAAATGTAGAAGCCGGAACCAATGGTTTTTCTTCTATTTTTTTAATGATACTGGATGCTGCCTTATCTATCTGATTAAAATATACACTAACATCATTAAACATAGCCACTACAGCATCACTATTGTTTCCTGGTAATCTAAGACTATCGTTTCCCTTCTGAAGTGCATCATGTGAGACTTGCCAAAGCTCCAACGTCGTTTTAAGTCCCGTTTTTAAATCAATTCGTGTATTGTAATTATCTTCTATTGAAATGGATAAAACCTCTTTGGTGAGCTTCTGACTTAACATACGTTGTCTTCCTGCTACATTAATGACCGTAGAATCACTTTGTTGGTCATTTAAATGTTTTCGAATGAGAATCTGACTAATAATAACTGAAACGGCAATGGTACTTAAAGCAATAATATACAAGCGACTCAACCGCTCGAAAGTACGTTGATCTAATGTACTGCCATTTTTAGTCATGCATTATACCTTAAGCTAAGGCTTGTTTTATTAAAGACAAACTTTTTTCAGATAAGTTAAGTTTTAATGCGGCTTCGTGTCCGTTTTCAGACATTTTTGCCCATGTTTTTTTAAGAATATCAATGACCTTTTCATCATCGTGCTTAGCAGCAAACTCTTCAAAATAATAGTCTAAAAACACCAAACAAACTGTGTCCTCTAAAGTTTGGGATTCCTCATTCTTCTTAATGCGTTTTTTATTTATAAGTGCTGTTATTCGATCTATAAATTCTGCATCATACCCTACTTGATTTAGAAGTTCTGCGGTTAGACTGGCATGCATTTTTTTTAAGGTTTCACGCCATTTTAAATAACCAGTTCTATCCATTGGATACTCGTCTCTGGCTATTTTCCACCGACAAATATGCTGGGCTCTGGCTGCTATCTGTAATGCTTTAGAAGCATTGGGTTCAAACTGCAGAAGTTTTCTGGTCATGCGTTGCGAATACAGCAATTCTTTGGGGTAATCTATACCAAAAACTTGGTAGGTATTTATGTCTTCTGAATTTTTTTCATCTATCAAGGCTATTGCTGCCTCAAATCTTGTTGGTTTCATGTATTATACTGGTCATTATTAGTCCGAAAAGCCAATATACACATTTCCATCCTCAATTTTAACAGGATATGTCGCAATTTTTAAATCTTCGTCTCCAAGACTTGTCCCATCTTTCAGAGAAAAATTCTTTTTATGCATTGGGCAGGCCACTTTTGGAATGTCATCTTTATCACCAATCATACCAAGAGATAATACCATTTCCATTTTATGCGGACATAAATTTTGGGTAGCATACCATTTCGATGTTCTCGCAAAATTGTAAACTGCTATTTGCTTGCTTTTATATTTAATACAGGCGCCGCTGTTTTCTGGAAAATCGGATACCACCCCTACATTAAACCATGTTTGTACATCTGCCTCTAAAACCGTTTCGTATTGACTCAGTATATCTTGCATTATTATATCGTTTATTCTATTTCTTTATTTATAAATTCCAAACTTTAAATTCCAAACTCTGAACTTAACAACTTCAACCTACCTGAATTACCCCCAGGCTTTTGGCATTTTTTGATCACGCATTGGCACAAATACCAAGTTATCGTCGGTGTCATCAGAGTTAACAAAATGTTTGAAACGTTTCATCATCTTTGGATCTTCAATGGCCTGCTTCCATTCACACTCATACTTATCCACCAGTCCTTGCATTTCTAATTCCAGATCTTCAGCTATACCTAAAGAATCTTCAATGACAACTTGCTTTAAATAGTCAATACCTCCTTCTAGTTTATCTAACCACGGTGCGGTTCTAACTAAAGGTCCCGCCGTACGAATGTAAAACATTAAGAATCTATCTAAATACTTAACAGCTGTTTCGTCGTCTAGTTGCTCGGCCAATAAAATGGCGTGTTTTGGTGTGGCTCCTCCATTTCCGCAAACATATAGATTCCATCCCCCCTCAACAGCAATAAGCCCAAAGTCTTTTCCTCTGGCCTCCGCACACTCACGAATACATCCAGACACCCCGCCTTTTAATTTGTGAGGTGAACGTAAACCTCTATATCGGTTTTCAATTTCTATGGCAAACGTCACACTTTCATGCATACCGTAGCGACACCATGTAGATCCTACACAACTTTTAACAGTTCGTAGCGACTTACCATAGGCATGGCCACTCTCAAAGCCTGCATCAATGAGCTCTTTCCATATAAGTGGTAATTCGTGTAGTTGAGCACCAAATAAATCGATACGCTGTCCTCCGGTTACTTTGGTGTACAGGTCATATTTTTTTGCTACCTCACCAATAACAATAAGTTTATCTGGTGTTATTTCACCTCCCGGAATTCTTGGTACTACAGAATAGGTTCCGTTACGTTGAATATTTGCCAAAAACCTGTCGTTAGTATCTTGAATCCCTACTTGTCTATTGGGAGTCTCCATGTTGATACTGGCAAAAATTGATGCTATCAGGGGTTTACAAACTTCGCATCCATGCCCCTCGCCAAATAGGTCCAGGGTTTCCTGATAATCTTTTACCTTATTAATTTTTATGAGATCGTAGAGCTCTTGTCTATTAAAATCAAAGTGCTCACAAATCGTTTCTTTAACTTCTTTTCCTAACGATTTTAAGGTTTCATTAACCAAATCTGCTACCATAGGTTTACACCCACCGCAGCTTGTACTTGCCTTAGTATGTTTAGCTACCGAGGCTAAATCTTCACAATCTCCTTCGGTAATTGCTCCACAAATCTGTCCTTTAGTCACATTTTCACAAGAACATATTTGTGCATCATCCGGTAAATCCATGGCGCTTCCAAATGAAGACCCACCTTCACTAGCTGGTAGAATTAATTGAGCCGGATCCTCCGGAATGTCCATACCATTTAAATAGATTTGATGTAGCATATTATAGTCTGCAGCATCTCCTACTAGAATTCCTCCCAATAAGGACTTACCATCAAGACTAACGTTTATACGCTTATATAAATGTTGTGTTTTATTTTCAAAAATAATAGAATGTCCCTTTGATGCTGGCATAAAAGGTTCTCCAAAACTGGCAACGTCAACCCCTATCAACTTCAATTTCGTTGACATATCGATTTCTTCTGGCATAACCACATCGGTACGCCCCAAAATTTGCTCAACCGCAATACCCGCCATGTCATAGCCGGGAGCGACTAAACCATAAATCATTTGATTATATAAAGCAATCTCTCCTATGGCATAAATACTTTCATCCGATGTCAACATTTTATTATCTACAACAATACCTCCGCGAACACCAACTTCTAATCCACAGCTTTTTCCTAACTCATCACGTGGGCGTATACCTGCAGAAACCACCAACATATCTACATCTAAAATGTCATCTTCTCCAAACTCCATTCCTGTAATACGCTTGTCTCCTAAAATTTGGTTTGTTGCTTTGCTTAAATGAATATTTAATCCAATAGATTCTAATTTTAACTGTAATACCTGACTACTTCTGGAATCTAATTGTCTGGGCATTAATTTAGGTGCAAATTCAACAATATGAGGTTCTAAGCCCATGTCCATAACAGCTTTACCTGCTTCTAAACCTAAAAGTCCTCCTCCAAGTACTGCTGCTCTTGCATTTGGATTTTTCTCTTTAAGTTTCGCCGCATAAGCCAACATGCCTTCTAAATCCTCTATGGTTCGATATACAAAAACCCCTTCTTTCTCAACGCCTTTAATAGGAGGCACAAATGCTGAAGACCCCGTAGCCAGGACCAGGTAATCGTACGAAAAACTACGATCTTTCGCCGTTGTTATGGTTTTGTTTTTTCTATCAATATCTGAAACACGTTCGTCAATAATTAAATCGATCCCATGCTCTGCGTACCATTCTGCTGGAGCCATTTCCAGGGCTTTAGCATCTTGATTATCAAAAAATTCGCTTAAGTGGACTCTATCGTATGCTGGTCTAGGTTCTTCTCCAAAGATTGTAACTTTAAAATCCTTTGAGTTCTCTTGGGCTACAAATTTCTCGCAAAACTTGTATCCAACCATACCATTACCAACTACAATGACTTTCTTCATATCTACGTATTTTAATTACAAAACTAAGTAATTATACGTAATTTAAATAGCTGTACGAAGTAAATTGTGCACGAATTGATAATTATTAAAGATTTCTCAAATTCGGAGCCTCATAATTATTTATAAGACAAAAAATCGTAGTTTGAATTACACATTACTATGTGCTTGGAACCACCGTAACAATAACACTTTTTGATGCTGGCGTCTTAGCTGTATGCGCATAATTATCGATAGGAACTAGTACATTAGCCTCGGGAAAATATGTGGCACAGCACTGTTTTGGAATATCGTAAGCTACAACTTTAAAATTATTCGCTCTTCTGGTTTTTCCTTTAAATTCTGACTTTATATTTACCACCTGATGTTCTTCGAGATTTCTTGCTTTCATGTCTTCCCGATTCATTAGAATGACACGTCGTTCATTAAAAATACCCCGGTAACGATCGTCTAATCCATAAATCGTTGTGTTGAATTGATCATGACTGCGTATGGTCATCATAACCAGTTCTGATGCTTTGAGTTTCCATTCTGGAAGCTTGTTAACTGTGAAATTGGCCTTCCCGGTTTTTGTATTAAACTTGCGTACCCTGGGACCATTTGGAAGATAAAACCCGGATGGTTGACCTAGTCTTTTGTTATAATCCTGAAAGCCTTCGACAACCTCCTGAATGTCATCACGAACCAAACTATAATCATCTTTGTATGCAAGCCAATTAATCTTCGAGCGTCCTTCTAATGTGGCATTTGCAATATTGCAAACTACGGCAACTTCGCTTAGTAATTTATCTGAACACGGTTCTAAAATACCCTTTGTTGATGACACCACACCCATTGAATTCTCTACACTTTGTACCTGTACACCAGTTCTTTGATAATCTTTTTCCGCACGTCCTAAACATGGTAATATTAGTGCTTCTTTACCGGTTACCAGATGTGAACGATTTAGCTTGGTACTTACGTGTACCGTAAGGTTACAGTTCGCTAAAGCTTGGGCTGAATAATTTGTATCGGGAACGGCAGAGATAAAATTCCCTCCCAATCCAAAAAATACTTTGGCCTTTTTTTCATACATGGCTTTTATAGCGTCTATAACAGAATACCCATGCTTGGTTGTAGGCTTGAAGCCATACTTATTCTCAATTTTATCTAAAAATGCCTGGGGAGCCGCCTCCCATATCCCAACGGTTCTATCTCCCTGCACGTTGGAGTGACCTCGAACGGGACAGGTTCCTGCTCCTTCTTTTCCTATGCTGCCTTTCAATAATAGCATATTTACCAATTCACGAATATTATCTACGGCGTTCTCATGTTGCGTCAATCCCATGGCCCAGCACACAATAATTTTCTTTTTATTTAAAACCAATTCAAAAACAGCATCGAAAGTAGGTCTATCTACTCCAGATAACGCAAGACATTCATCGAAATTGAAACGTTTTAAGTCTTCAATAAAGGCATCGTAGCCATGTGTATGTGTTTCAATAAATGTGCTATCAAACACCCCGCCTTCCTGCTCTTCTTTTTCTAATAATTTAAGCAATATGGCTTTCATAAAAGCCACGTCCCCATTTATCATTATGGGCACAAATACATCGGCTAATTTAGTGCCTCCAGTTAACATTTTGATCGGACTTTGAGGGTTTGTAAACTTCATAAGTCCAGCCTCCGGTAACGGGTTTATAGCCACAATTTTACCGCCATTATTTTTACATTTTTCTAAAGCCGATAGCATTCTTGGATGATTTGTTGCTGGGTTCTGACCAATAACCATAACCAATTCTGCTTTATATAAATCATCGAGGGTCACAGAGCCCTTCCCTATTCCTAATGTTTGTGAGAGCGCACTACCACTTGCTTCATGACACATATTGGAACAATCTGGAAGATTAGCTGTTCCATACTCCCTAGCAAACAACTGGTATAAAAATGCAGCTTCGTTAGTGGTTCTTCCTGAGGTATAAAATACCGCTTCATCGGGATTATTAAGCGCGTTTAAATGGGCGCCAACTTTTTCGAAAGCAGCGTTCCATGATAAAGGTTCGTAATGCGTCGCACCTTCAGCCAAAAACATGGGCTCGGATAAACGTCCCGATTTACCAATCTCAAAATCTGATAGTTCAGAAAGTTCTTCAACCGAATGTTTCTTAAAAAAATCATGGCCTATGGTCGTTTTTTGCATTTCCTCAGACATGGCCTTCATTCCATTCTCGCAATACTCACCAAGAGATGATCGTTCATCATCGGGGTCGGGCCAGGCACAACCCGGACAATCGAAACCTCCTTTTTGATTTATTTTTGTTGAAATTTTAATGGCCTGTGAAGGCTTCATATATTTGGAAGCGTGGCTAAATGCCGACTTTAATGCATTAAAACCACCTGTGTTTGTTGCTGGTTTTGTTATTTTTAATGTCGTGAATTTTTCAGATGTGCTTGCTTTATCTGTTGAAGATCTACTCATTTTCAATAATTGGACGTTGACTAACTAACGCGAAGATACTTCAATTTTAAAAGGAAATCGTTAATTTTTAGTCAAACCGATGGAATCTCTTTAATTGGTATGGTTTTATGCTAAATCACAGAGTCCTAAAAACATACAGTATTAACGCTATATTTCTTTTAAATTTTAACAGTATGTCGCGTTAAAAATTTATGGTTTTAATCTAACTTTTATATATATTTGTTTTGGTTTTAGTTTATCACGTTTAACTTAAAATCATAAATAAATCGGAAAGCGTTCTATGTGCTTTCTGATTTTTTTTTAATTTTTTCAGCTATTTCAAACTCTTCTATTATAGATATCTCTGAGCCCCAGTAAATAAAATGTATTAAGACTAAGTTTTAAAATTCAACCTATACCATTTTTCATATTCTTCTCTATTATCGATATCGATATTTTCAAAATTGGGCATTATGGCCTTCACCAAAGTATTATACTTCTCAAGCACTATCTTCGCTCCTTTATCACTTGATAACATCGATAATTCTTTCATATATTTTTTATCAAAAATAACAGGCACGCCATGAAGGCCATCTTTATAAGAAGTTGCTATAATCTCATTTTTATTTGCTGTGAAATTTTGAAGCAAGGTATTTAGAAAGTTTGAGCTAATAAACGGTTGATCGGCCAAACAAATAAGAACACCGTCTACTTTAGAATCTATACCTAAAAGGTAATTCATAGCGCATGCAATAGACGTTCCTAAACCTAATTCCCAGGCTTTATTTTCAATTATAGTAACTGGAAATTTACTTGCTTCCTTTTTAATAATTGGGAAGTTTGCTCCTAATACCACATAAACATCATTGTCTTCAAGCTTTAGTGCCATTTCCATACTATGTCCCAAAAGCGTATGGTTTCCCCATGGAAGTAACTGCTTGGCAGTTCCCATGCGTTCTGAAGCTCCTGCGGCTAGAATTACTATGGGAATATTTAAAGTATGCTTAGATACCATAAAATCGAATCTTACGAGTGTATCTTACCCGTTTTTTTACTCAGAGAGATCGGTTCTTTTTTCCTTGATATTGTTAATATTTCTGAAACTATTGAAACTGCGATTTCTTGTGGTGTTTCCGACCCTATATTTAAACCGGCTGGTCCATGAATACAGTCTAAAAAAGCATGATCAATATCGGGGCAATACTCTGTAAACTGCATTAACAAATCGTCCCGCCGCTTTACTGGTCCGAGAAGTCCAATATAGATTGGATTGGTATCTTTTAATTGCACCAAATATCTCAAATCACTTGCAAAATTATGCGTCATAAGAACTACTGCTGTTTGATCGTCAATAGCCGATACTTCCATATCCTCTGGGGAAACGGCATGAAAACTCAAAGCTCCAGGGAAATTTGTGATTGACTTAGAATCTGATGGTCCAGAAACAATACCAACCTCCCACCCCGTTAAACTAGCATACTTACACAATTGTACGGCATCATGTTCTGCTCCTATGATAACTAATTTAAAACACGGTGACATATGTTGTTTAAATACTAACGGGGCATTATTAGTCTCATGCTTACGGTCTTGCAGCGAAAAAAAAGTCTCACCAATTTTCACACTAGACCCTAGTCCTGGAATGCTTCCAACCTGTTTATCGTAGTACGACCAAATATCGAAAGATTGCCGAGTTTCAAGGCATTTCGAAAATGCGTCTTGAAACCCAGGCTCCGGCTCAAATAGTTCTATTAAAATATATAAAACACCTTCACAGCCCAATCGATATCGACCATCGTAGGTCATTATTTTTGATGTTCCCGTTTTAAAAACGGATTCAGATTGTAGTAAAATTTCTTTTTCAACACAACCTCCACTAACGGCTCCAACCATGCTTCCATCTTCCTGAATAAGCATACGAACGCCAGGCTTCCTATAGGACGAACCATCTAGTGCCACAACCGATGCCAACACAGATTTTAGCCCTTTTTCTCTGGCCTTATCTGCCTGATAGACGATGTCTTTAAATTCGTGAGTCATAAACCTTAATTAGCCAATAACCTTCTCTACATCCATATTGCTTAAATATGGCTGTTTGGTCAATCGCTTTCCTGTAGCTTTATAAATAGCATTAGCAACCGCACCTCCTATTGGAGGTAATGTAGGCTCTCCCAAGCCTGTTGGAGCGAGATTATTTTCTATAAAATGAACATCTACCTCTGGTGGTGTTTGTCCCATTCTAATTAATTGATAGGTATTAAAATTATTTGATTGCGGTTTGCCATCCTGAAATGTTAATTCTCCATACAACGCATGGCCAATACCATCAATAATTCCTCCTTTTATCTGGTTTAATGCTCCTAGCGGATTGACTACAATTCCACAATCTACAACACAGGTTACTTTTTTAACCACTGGGTTGCCATTTTCCATAACGATATCGGCAACTTCTGCTACGTGAGTATTATGGCAATAATAAACGGCAAGTCCTTGATATACGTCTGCTTCTGTTTTTCCCCAATTTGATTTATCTACAACCTTTTTTAAAACCCCTTGTAAACGTTCCGGGCTATATTCGACATTAGGCTCTGGATTATTCTTTACATTTTCCAATAAATCTAAATGTAATTGCACACGATCTACTTCCAAAACTTCTGCCAATTCATCAAAAAAGCTCTGTTCTGCACTAGCCAAAAAATTGGTATACGGTGCTCTCCAGGCTCCTGTTGTTATATTACTTTTGTAATTGGCGGTATCTACCTGATAATTTTCTACAGCACCTGCGGGAAAGAAATGCGGAATCAAACCATACATATTATCATTAATACATGCCTCTTTTAAGTGGTATCCCGTGACCTTTTTGTCTTTAATTGAAGCTGCAATTTTATATTTTATGGCTGGTCTGTAAGTTCCCGCTGTCATATCATCTTCTCTGGAAAACACAACTTTCACCGGTTTTTTTGCCAAACTTGAAATTTCGGCAGCTTCCAGAACAAAATCTCCATATAGCCTTCTACCAAAGCCACCTCCCATTCTCGTCATTTCTAAAAGCACATCTTTTTCGTCTCTTTCTAAAAGATTTGCCACCCGACCTGCCGTACCTGCCGGAGTTTGAATTGGTCCTACCAAATGAATTTTTTCGCTAGTAACATCCGCATAGAAATTCATGGGTTCCATACAATTATGAGGTAAAAATGGTGATTCGTAAACACGTTCTAAAACCTTATCGGCTTCAGCAAAGGCTTTCTTTACATTACCATCTTTTCTACGTGTATCAAACTTATTACCATTTAGTATTTTAAATAGTTCGGCATCGTGCAACGCTGTACTTTCTGGTTTAGAATCCTGCTTCCACTCTGCTTTTAAAGCTTTTTTCCCTTTCATTGCCGTCCAGGTATTTACTGCTAAAACGGCTATTTTATTTCCAAACTTAACCACATCAACAACTCCTCCAACAGCTCTTGTTTCTGTATCATCAAACGATTCCAAAACCTGTCCAAATACGGGTGGCCTTAAAACCGAGGCATATACCATACCTTCTGCCTTATAGTCCAGACCAAACAGTGGTTTTCCTGTGATAATTTTATCGATATCAACATTGCTGATATTTTTACCAATAATGGTAAAATCTTTTGGGTCCTTAAGTTTAACTTCTTCAGGGACTTCTAACAAAGCGGCTTCCTTTACAACATCTCCATAGCCTAACTTTTCTCCTTGTGAGTTTGTAATAACGCCTTGTGAAGCCGTACATTCTGATGCCGAAACACCCCATTTGGCAGCTGCCGCATTTATGAGCATTTGTTTAGCCGTTGCACCGGTTTGACGTAATGGCTCCCAGCCAAAACGAACGGACTGACTACCTCCGGCAACCTGGCGTGTATAGTTTTTGGTGTCAAGTTTTCCTTGTTCTACATAAACATCTTCCCAGGAAACATCCAATTCTTCTGCAATAAGCATGGGCATAGACGTTTTTACGCCTTGTCCAATTTCCGGGTTTGGTGAAAATATAGTAACCTTACCTTCATCTGAAATTTTAATAAATGCGTTAAAATCATTGAAGTTTAACTGACTAATATCTACTGGTGGCTTTATATCGGATTTACATGCTGTAAACAGATTAAAGCTAATAAGCATTCCCCCACTGGCTAAAGCCGAAGTTTTTAAGAATGATCTTCTACTAAATGATTGTTTTTGGTTATTTGAAAGATTCATTTTCTGTTAATATTGAGGTTATCTTATTTTTTCTGCTGCTACTTTCACGGCCTTTTCTATACTGTTATAGGATGCACAACGACATATATTACCATGCATAGCATCTCTAATTTCTGTATTGCTTGGATTTGAATTCTGATCCAAAAATGCCGAAGCTGTCATAATTTGCCCTGACTGACAATAGCCACACTGCGGCACATCAATTTCCTTCCAGGCTTCCTGTACAGGGTGTGAGCCATCTTCAGAGAGGCCTTCAATGGTTGTAATTTGCTTTCCTTCTGCCTGCGAAACCGGAAGTAAACAACTTCTCATCGCCGTTCCATCAAGGTGCACAGTACAAGCTCCGCACATACCTACACCACAACCAAATTTAGTGCCAACTAAATCGATTTGATCTCTTAAAACCCAAAGTAAGGGCGTATCTGCATCTGCATCTACTGTGTGTGTTTTTTTATTAATTTCTAAACTAAAAGTTGCCATATATAAAGAGTGAATTTAGTGAGTCATCCTAAAAGTACAAAAAAAGCAAAATTCGTTAAACTATTACTTCTTGATTTAACATTGTTTTAATAATTCAAGATATTTATTGTAAGAAGTATCAGCTTTTTAACTGTTTAGCTTTTAGATTATAAATATATCATATTAATTTATAAAAATTCGCCAACATATAATTAAGAATTAATTTTTTTTAGATTTGCCAAATACAATAACTACTTATGGCTATAATTTCTTCCCTTGGACTTATTTTAATGACCTGTATCATTATTTGGCGTGCCTGTGACGGATTTGAAATGGCTTCAAATTATCTAGGTCGAAATATGAAAGAAGGTATCAAGGGAGCAACGATAAACGCCATTGGGAGTAGCTTACCGGAACTATTTACTACACTTTTTTTCTTATTTGTATTAAAGGACAAGGATGGATTCTCTGGAGGTATTGGTACCACTGCAGGAAGTGCCGTTTTTAATGCCATGATTATTCCAGCGGTTGTTATCTTAGTTGTTATTGGAAAAGGTATTTCTTCTAAAATTGAAATTTCCAGAAAGGTGATATTACGAGATGGTATCTCGTTAATTCTGGCAGAATTAGCTTTAATCTTTGTAATCACCGGACCATCTCTAGACTGGATTCATGGTCTTATATTAATGGTTTTATACATCATTTACGTGGTTTATATGCTGAAAAGTCAGGGCGCAGGAGATGTTGAACATGATTATGAAGATTCGGCAGATGGAGGTAATCGTGCAATCGCTTTATTTAAAGGGGATTTGTCCACTGTTATTTTAGGTGATTCTAAAATCAATAAACTCAAGGCTATTTTGTTGTTAATACTTTCGGTTTTCTTTATTGGGGTTGCCTGTTTTTGGCTGGTTGAAGCCTGTGAGAAATTTGGAACTGCTATTGGAATGCCTATTTATTTTGTTTCGGTTGTATTGGCCTCTGCCGCGACCAGTGTTCCCGATACCATTATCTCCTATAAAGACGCCATGAAAGGCAACTACGATGATGCTGTGGCCAATGCTCTGGGAAGTAATATTTTTGATGTGTGTTTCGCCCTTGGATTTCCTTTATTTCTTTTTACGCTTATTTATGGTCCAATTGAAATGAGCCATGAAACTATTGAAAATGTGGGGCAACTGCGTGTTTTGCTTTTAATTTCAACAATTTTGGTCTTCCTGATTTTCGTATTTGCGAAAAAGGGAATTAAACGCATTCATGCCAAACTACTACTTCTATTATATATTCTCTTTGTTAGCTACTCTATTGGAAAAGGCATTAGCAGTGATCTTCCTGTAATTAAGGACATATCGGATGCACTACTCGCAATGTCCAATTGGTTTACTTCTTTTTACTAACTCGTGTTTTGGGTTTGAGCTGCTCATCCTGAAATTCATAATTTAATCCGAGTTCGATATAAGAAAATCTCGTCAGTTTGAATATTCAGAACTTGATTCGGAATGTATCAAGAACAGCTGCTTGCTGATGAAAAATCGATTCTTGATATGTTTTGTTTTACTCCAAAAAATCACTCGAATTGACGATTTTTGATCATCTGTATCCCTATATCTAATTTAGGCCTATGCTTTTCAGGTGATCGTCTAACATTTGATGCCCCAGTAGATGCCTCTTTTTAAAGTTCATCCTCACTCAAAACCACCAGAAAATCATTTTCTTTTAAGTCAATGGTCATGTTTTTGTCCGGATTTAGTTTTATTCCAAAATTATCGTCTAAGGATTTGCTTAAATCTCCCTGTCTTATACCAAGGCATATTTCATCACGTTGATGTGCACAAAAAATAGCATCGGCAAAGGTTATTTTTTGTGGGAATGTATCGAAATACAAGGTTGCAGGTTTCACATAGATTTCACTGCCATCTTCCGAGAAAATGTCGTCATAAAAACGCTTCATTAAGGTCTCTTCACTCAATTGTGCGAGAATCATGGTTATTAGCTTATTACTAATAATGAAATCATCTACATTGGTTTGTGTTATAATTTCTTGATTTTCAGAATTTAAAACCTGTGTTATAATGTGTAATCCGCTATTTTCTTTCAATATCTTTCTTAGAAGTAACAAGATAATCAATGTATCGGAATCAATCTTATCTGCCGACTGCTCTTCCATACTTTGAGATAGTATCACCACAGTATTGTAGCTTTCTGGATTCACCTTTTGCAGGTTTTCTATATCTAAAGGGCTTGAATTATGCAGTGTTATATTGAAACTTTCATAATCCGATTTCATATTCTCAATAATACCTTCTAATTCTTCTGTAGGTGAATCGAACAAGATATCGAAATCTGATCCTTCTAGTAAATAATCGGTAGCTTCATCTATAAAAACTTCGGCCACTTTGTGCCATCCCAAAATAAGAATACGTTTTCTTTCCTGTTTTAAACGATTATCGATAATGGTTTTGGAGGTATCAGGGAAGACATATTGCTTATTATCAAAAGCAATTGTTGAGTCATCTTCTGCCAGGACAACCACAGTATCTCCATTTTTAAGAACCGTATCGGTTGGTGGTCGCAGTACCAAACCTTTCTCTTCTGTATGAATTCCCAAAGGAATCCCATCTTTCATATAATACCCTAATTCGTAAAATTTGGTATTATTCCAATCGTCCTCATAAAAATAGATTTCACATCCATCGAAGGATAAAATTTCTTTGTACACCGTATCTAACCCACTTGTTAATGAGGTCTGAATAAGCAGTTTCCCCATAATATCCCAGCTGTCTATAGCAATAATATTATCATCTTCAAAGAAGCCTATAATATCGCGTTTTTCTTTTGTGAAAATTTCAGCTATAATTGGTAATTTATTTTTACCATCCTGGCATGCTGCAATAGCCAATATAGATTTAACAGATTGTACATCACTGGCTATTTTTTTATCTGTGGTCGCACTTTCAGAACAATTTGCCAATATAATTATAGAGCGCACAGATTCCAGGTTGACGCGTTTTAATTCGTTAATATTTGCATAATCCCCCTGGGTTGTAATTACTTCTGTGGTCAAGGTATCTAAAAGACGTTTTGTAATCAAATTATCCATAACCTCCTTATCTTCCCGAGATAATATAACGACCGAAGCTTTAGCCTCACTTTCATTGGCTAAAATAAGCTCTCTTATAACATCGACTACACGTTCATTCCATCCTAAGATTAGGGTATGATTCTCTTCCATAACCTTTCCTCTACCTTTCCTAAAATCGTAGAGCATCGTGTCTAAAGCCGTGGTAATAAAACCAATAAGCATAGATAATAAGATCACTCCTGTTAAACCAGAAAGTATGGTTAAAACTTTAAGGAATGTTGGTGCTTTATTATCCTGGTTCATATTTCCAGGATCGGTCATTTCTAAGAAGGTTATCCAAATGTCTTTAAAAATATTTCCGGTATAATCTAAACTCGGAAATAATTTTACAAGTAGCACTCGCAAGGCTATTAACACAATAAAAACGGCTATAAATAAGACTAAAAGACTTTTGAATATAGAGGCGCCTCCCTTACTTAAAAAGCGTTCTGCTTTATAGTTTAGGCGCTCCTTGAAAGCATATTTCATGAAACAATAAGTTATGTGTGGTTAGGAATTTTTTAAGGTATTGCTATGAAGAAACTTTTAATTAAGGTGCTCCACAAATTCAGCTATAATACCTTTAATATGTGCAGATGACATTTCCATGATGACTCCCATTTCAAAAATCAATGTACGTTCCGATTCATCGAAGTGCCCATCGGCATATGCAACATCAAGTGCACATTTTATTAAAAGCTCTTTACCGTGCTCATTTAAAGCTGGGCCTACACCTTTTAAATACGTTGAGATATCGCCAGAATCTGCCTGTACATCTTTAATATAATCCTCTAACTGAGAGGACGTCATATCGTTATGACCATATTTATTAATGATCTCTAAAACTTTCACCTTTTCGTTATCATCAATAACACCATCTGCCAACATGATTTTAACCATGACATGGCGTATGGCCTGCTCATACATCGCCATAAACTGTCCTTTATCATTGGATGTCTCGTTGTTTATAACTTTGGTAATAAACGTACCTTTACAGTGATCGCATTCAATGTACTCCCCTTTACTTCCTAAGGGAATTAATGGAATAAAATATAAGGTAAAAAATCGAGTTACTTTTCGGTGTCTGTAGCCTCTGTTGGCTTCACATTGGGGGCAATCGAACGTTCCGGTTGCTTTCGTAGACCGGACGCCTCGGGTTCCAAAAATAATCATAATTGTTAGAGAGGGTTAAGTTAAAAATTTTGCTTAAATATAGTAATCTTAACTTAAAATTCTAAAATTTAGATGTTTAATACATGTTAAATTTCTTAATCTCCTTTTATTTTGTGAATATATGCACTACTAAAAAGTTACTTATTTATATACACGGCAAACAATACCTTTGTTAAGATTACCTAATTCAGCATATTACTTTTGGAATGTTAAAACACAAAAAACCTTACCAATTATAAATCGGTAAGGTTTTTAATATGCTTTAACCTAAATGAAGTTTAAGCATTCAAAATGTCTTTTCGAGTACCATGTCTTTTAGTGTGATGCCAGCTTGCATGCAGATTTTCGATACGATCCCAATAAAAACAGGTATGACTCAAACTGACATAAATCTTCTTATCCAGTATTCTTGTTACTTTTAATTGTACTGTTTAAATGTTTAGTTCTTTAACACTTTTTTGGTGATTACACCTTGATCTGTTTTTACCTTCAGTGTATAGAGTCCTTTACTTAAATTGGAAATATCCATTGTATTTTCCGTACTCTTCTTAACTTCATTTGAGTTGAAATCAAATAATGTAGCTTCCTCTAATTTAGCAGCTCCATGTTCTTTAATGTTTAATCTGTCATTTGCAGGAAGAGGAAATACGGTGATAATACCATCTTCGGGATCTTCTATTTTAGAGGCTACAATAGGGTTTGCTGTTACAATATTAAAATCTTTCCAAACTCCTGCCTCTCCATAAGCCAACTCACTACCTGCTGGAACATGTAAATCTACCTCTGCTAGATTTATATTACCAAAAACAGTTTCATAAATAAAAATGGGTGTCGGTCGTTTTAAAGTCACCGAAGCTAAATTTTCACAAAGAGAAAATGCAGAGTGATCTAGAATGGACACCGAATTACCCAAAGTAACTGATGTTAACGCTTCACATTTACGAAAAGCAGTTGGTCCAATGTAGTAAACAGAATCCGGGATATCCAGGGAAACTAATGACTCGCAACCATTAAATGCACTCTTTGCTATAACTACTAAAGATTCTCCTAAGGCAACAGAAGTTAAACCGTCGCAACCAACAAATGCATTTTCGCTAATGGTTTTTAATGAATTGGGAAGCTCTACAGATGTTAAACTTTCACAACCTGAAAATGCACTTTCTCCTATAGATATTACAGCATCTGAAAAATCTACCGAAGTCAATCCTGAACAATTAAGAAAAGCTCCTGTTTCAATACTGGTTATTGATGAAGAAAGGCTTACAGATGTTAAGTCTGAACACCCTCTAAATGCTAAAAAGCCAACACTAGTTACGGTATAGGTTGACGCATTATAGGTGACCGTTTCTGGTATGGTTACTGCACCAGTATAACAACCTGATTTACTGTCAACTTCAACGTTTGTTGTTCCAGGAATCACATGGTATGCGATATCATCGGTTACAAAGTCCTGAGCTGAAACAATACTTAGGCTTAACAAAGCCATTACAAAAAATAAATTTTTTTTCATGAGATAATTTTTAAAAGTTTAGGCCAAACTACAGAGGCTAAGAAGCAATACCCAATTAACTTGGTGAGCTTCTTAGAATATTTGGTGACTGTTTCTAAATAGATGGTAATTATCAAAAACTACAGATAAATCATTAAAAAAAGGTATTTAGCATTGAAGCAAAAACCCCACCGATGTCCAATCGATAGGGTTTCGTTTCTTTTGTAGGTTTATTTTTTAAACCTTTATTTCTTGTAAACCAAACGACATCTATTAAGAAGCAATACACAATTAATTTAGTGAGTTTCTTAGAATAGTTGGGACTGCATCTAAACTTAAGGTGAATGTCTAAAAAGAGCGATTTTTAAATCACCTTTTTTAAATAAGAAATACAATACAAATACAAAAACCCTATCGATTTGACATCAATAGGGTTTAAAATAACTTGATTGTTTTATTCCTTTAAAAGGTTTATTGCTTTATCACTTTTTTAGTGATAACGCCTTGGCTTGTATTTAATCTTAAAATGTACATCCCACTTTGTAAATTCGATATATTTACATCACTTTCTGTGGTGGTTTTCACTACTTTTCCTTGTAAATTTAATACACTAACATCTTGTAAGTCCATAGAGTTTTTTAGTGATATATTCAAGGTGTTTTTAGCAGGCATAGGATATATGGTAATATCATCATCTTTCAAAGTGTTTTTATCAATAGCACTTAATGTTCCGTTAATAGGATTAAAATCTTGCCATACACGGGCTGCTCTGTAAGCTGATTCACTAGCAACTGGTACATTTAAAGCGACTAGCCTCAAATCTATTATATCAAAAACGCTTTCGCTTATAGCTATTGGTGTTACCACATCTATGGTTACAGAACTTAAATTACTACAGCTATTAAATGCATCATCTCCAATAGAGGTCACTCCACGTCCAATATCTATTGTTTTTAGTACAAAACATAAGGCAAATGCCTCTTCTTCTATAGTTGTCACAGAATCGGGAAGACTTATAGATTTAAGTTCTATACATCTCTTAAATGCGTTTTCTCCTATAACCATTAGTGAATTTCCAAAATTTACAGTTTCTAAATCAAAACAAGCTCTAAAAGCATTTGCGCCTATTGAAATTAATGAATTTGGCAGGGTTATAGTTTTTAATTTTAAACACGTATCAAACGCAGATGACTCAAGAGACGTTAATGAATCTGGTAAGTCTACTGTTTCCAAGCTTGCACAGTTAGAAAATGTAGCTCTTTCAATAGTCGTTATTGAATTTGGAATACTTACTGTACGCAAGCCTGTAGCATAAAATGCCTGATAGCCAATAGAGCGTATTGAATTTGGTATTGTTACGGCTGTTAAATCAGTACTTGACAAAAATGCTCTTGCTTCAATAGCGGTTACATTATAAGTTGTTGCACCATTAGTCACGGTTTCCGGTACAGTTACAGATCCGCTATAATACCCTGCTTTGTTCGTTACAGCGACATTGGATGTTCCTGATACAATGTTATAGGCAATGTTATCTACTATAAAATCTTGTGCTGTGGAAATACTAAGGCTTAATAAAGCCATAATTAAAAAAATATGTTTTTTCATGTTTGTGGGGGTTTATTCATGTCTTTGGCGAATCTATATTCTTTGCTATTCGCTATCAAATTTATTTGGCGAACGTGCTCATATTAATGGTCAATGAAACAAAAAACAAGGTGAATAAATACCGAACGGTATATGTTTAATTGAATTCAAATTCTAACCCAAAATGAATCCACAAATCACCTAATCACAACTAAGTTTTTTATCCAATAAAGAAACTTAGTAATTAACCTAATTGGTAAGTTACATGCTTCTTTTTAAATTTAAACAATCGTATTATCGTTTATTTTATTACCACTTTTTTAGTAACAACTCCGCGATCTGTATTAAGTTTTAAAGTATAAATACCTCCAGCCAAATTTGAGATATCTATAGTATTCCCTGTAGTTGTTTTAACAATATCACCATTCAGGTTTAATAACGTAGCTTCTTCTAAAATAACAGATTTCTTTTGCTCTATGTGCAATACATTATTTGCAGGTATAGGATATAACTTTACATCTTCCTTCGTCAAGGAGCTTTCTAAATCACTTATTTCTCTACTCGTAATCGGGTTAAAATTTTTCCAGAATCTAGCTGCTCTATATGCAACCTCACTACCTCTTGGAACATATAACGTTATTGACGATAAATCTAAGTTAAAAAATACGCTTTCAGTTATTCGTACTGGTGTTGCATGTTTTACCGTTACAGCAGTTAAATCTTTACATTTTCTAAAAGCACCTTGACCAATAGACGTTACCGAGCTTCCTATACGTATTGTTTTCGCTCCTTTACAGTTCATAAACGCTTGTTCTCCCAGGGTGATTACAGAATCTGGAATATCTATTGTGCTCAGAGACTTACATCCTTTAAATGCAATTTCTCCTATGGAAGTTAATGAACTTCCCAGGTTAACCTCACTTAAGCTTTCACAATAATAAAATGCTTGTCTTTCTATGGCGACTACAGAATCTGGAATATTGATAGTTGTTAAATTCTCGCATTCTCCAAATGCGGCAACTCCTATAAAGGTTAATGAATCTGGCAAGTCTACCGTTTCTAAATTAACACAGGAGGCAAAGGTAGCTTGCTCGATAGATGTTACGCCGTTTGGAATGGCCACTGAAGTCAATCCTGCACAACCTACAAATGCTAATTTTCCTATAGAAACTACCGAATCTGGAATAGCTATTGAAGTTAACCCGGTACAACTACGAAATGCTCCTATGCCAATGGTAGTAACATCATAGTTTTCAGTATTATAGGTTACCGTTTCTGGTATGGTTACTGCACCAGTATAACAGTCTGCTTTCTTAACGACTTCAACGTTTGTCGTTCCAGGAATCACATGGTAAGCAATATTATTGCTTACAAAGTCCTGTGCTGAGGCAATACTTAGGCTTAACAAAGCCATTACAAAAAATAGATTTTTTTTCATGGGGTAAATTTTAAAAGTTTTGACCAAACTACATCTGTTAAGAAGCAATGCACAATTAATTTGGTGAGTTTTTAGGAATTTGCCATGTACAAATAGCCCGCTAAGCCTATTCACTTCCACCCTGTAAGCTTCATGCTACTAATAACAATAAGTATTTACTAAAAAACATGCTTCCACTATGTAAAGGCTGAGCCGTCTATTGAGCTAACGGCATTTGGAATACATACAAAAGTTAATCTTTATACAAGAAAAAACAGGTACGCCATGTCATGCATTTATTGAGTAGATTTAGGACATAACTGGTATAATATTTAATTTAATTTTCTTTGTTAAAAACCCTACCGATAAGAAATCGCTAGGGTTTCGTTGCTTTTGTAGGTTTATTTTTTAAACCTTTATTTCTTGATTACTTTTTTGGTAATCACACCTTCTGTTGTCTCTAGTTTTAAGGTATAAAGTCCCTTGTTTAAACTTGAAACATCCATACTTTGTGCTTTACTTGTTTTAACAATGTCGCCATTAAAGTCTAAAAGTGTGGCCTGCTCTAATTTAGCGGTACCATGTTCTTTAATGTTTAATCTGTTGTTCGCCGGAAGAGGAAATACAGTGATGCTCCCTTCTTCTGAAGAATCTTCCATTCTAAAAGCTGCAATCGGGTTTGCTCCTACAATATTGAAATCTTTCCAAACGTCAGCGTCTTTATAAGCTAGTTCGCTACCTGCCGGAACATATAAATCTATTTCTGAAAGATCTATAAAACCAAAGGCGAATTCAAAAATTGAAAATGGTACAGATTGCTTCACAGTTATTGAATCTAAATTCGGGCAAAAGTTAAACAAAAGCTGCCCTATAATTACTACAGAGTTTCCTAGAGTCGCTGAAGTTAAAGCGCCACAATCGGAAAAGGCAGAATCTCCGATGTAATAAACAGAATCGGGAATACTTATTGAAGTTAACGAAGAACAGTTCTCAAATGACTTATCTCCTAAAACAACTAATGATTCTCCTAAAGAAACAGACGTTAAACCATTACAATTACGAAATGCGTTATCATTAATTGAAGTTACCGAATTTGGAATTTCCAAAGATGTTAAACCTGTACATCCTAGAAATGAACTAAATCCAATGCTTGTTAATGCGTCTGGTAGTTCTATTGCAGTCAACCCCGTACAGCCACTAAAAGCCAAGGTCTTGATAGCAACTACTGAATTAGGAAGACTTACAGCGGTTACTGCTGAACACCCGGCAAAAGCCGACTTCCCAACATAAGCTACTGTATAATCCGTAGCATTATTGGTCACTGTTTCTGGAATAACGACAGATCCGTTATAGCATCCGTCTTTTTTCGCAACCTCTACCGTTGTTGTTCCTGGTATGATCTTATAGGCAATATGATCTGCTATAAAATCTTGAGCGGTTGCGATACTTAGGCTTAATAAAGCCATTACAAAAAATAGATTTTTTTTCATGGGGTAAATTTTAAAAGTTTTGGCCAAACTACATCTGTTAGGAAGCAATGCACAATTAATTTGGTGAGTTTTTAGGAATACTTGGTGACTGTTTCTAAACTTAGGGTGAGTGGCCAAAAAGGGTTATTTTAAAAACACCCTTTTTAAGTAGGAAATATAATACTAAAACAAAATCAATATCGATTTTAAAATGGATAGTATGGTGTTCCCTCCTATAGTTTTTAGCACATTTTCGTGTAAGTGTTATGTGCTAACACATTTGTAAGTTTACAGTGTTTTTAGTAATACATTCAAGATGTTTTTATCATTAACAGTTCAATATCCTGTTAATAAGGTATAATATTGCCATGCACTGGTAGCCTCTTAAACCAATTTATTTGCGACTTGTATACGTAAGTAAAGCGATTAATGACAATACTACTAACTAAAAACCATTCTTTCACCATCTAAAGACGTCATCACTTATAGAGCTCACTACATTTCAATAAAATGTAACGTTTTGCACCATGTATCATCACAAAAGCCATCATTTTAGTTTTGGAAAATTTAGAACATAACTGGTAAATATGTAACGTGAGTTTTCTAAGACAAAAACCCTACCGATAATAAATCGATAGGGTTTCGTTGAATTTGTAGATTTAATTTCTAAATCTTTATTTCTTGATTACTTTTTTGGTAATCACACCTTCTGTTGTCTCAATTTTTAAGGTGTAAAGTCCTTGATTTAAACTTGATACATCAATACTATGGGCATTACTCGTTTTAACAACTTCTCCATTAATGCTGAAAAGTGTGGCCTGCTCTAATTTAGCTGTACTATGTTCTTTAAGGTTTAACCTATTGTTTGCAGGAATTGGGAATACTGTAATTATACCATCTTCTGGTTCTACAATTTTAGAACTTGAAAGGGGAGATGACGCTACAATATTAAAATCTTTCCAAACTCTTGCTTCTCCATAATCTAACTCGCTATCTACGGGAACATGTAAATCTATTTCTGCTAAACTTGTACCACCAAAATCAAAAACAGTCTCAAAAATAAAAATTGGTGTTGATCGTTTTAAAGTCACCGAAGCTAAATTATCACAACCTGAAAATGCAGAGTGATCTATAGTGTCCACCGAATTACCCAAAGTAACTGATGTTAATGCTCTACATTGACGAAAAGCATTATCTCCAATGTAGTAAACAGAATCCGGGATATCTATAGAAACTAATGACTCGCACCCACTAAATGCATTATCTGCTATAGCTACTAAAGATTCTCCTAAGGAAACAGAAGTTAAACTCTTGCAACTAGCAAATCCACTTCGACTAATGGTTTTTAATGAATTGGGAAACTCTACAGATGTTAAACTTTCACAACCTTCAAATGCACTAACTCCTACAAATGTCAAAGCATCTGAAAAATCTACTGAAGTCAACCCTGAACAATTAGTAAAAGCCCCTACCTTAATACGGGTTATTGAGTTAGAAAGACTTACAGACGTTAACTCTGAACAATCTTCGAATGCTAAATAGCCTATACGAGATACAGTATAGGTTGATGCATTGTAAGTCACTGTTTCTGGTATGGCTACCGCACCAGTATAACAGTCTGTTTTCTTAGCGACTTCAACATTTGTTGTTCCAGGAATCACATGGTAAGCAATATCATCTACTACAAAGTCCTGTGCTGTGGCAATACTTAGGCTTAAGAAAGCCGTAATTAAAAACATACTTTTTTTCATTGGTATTTTATTTTGGGTTTAAATTATTAATACCTCAAAATTATAATGTTTAATAGCCCTCCTAAAATTAATATGGTGAGCCTACCTATTTACATGGTGAACTAAAAAAATATGTTCTTTCAAATAGGGTATAAAAACGACAACGAATACTTAAAACCTGGACTCAAAAGCATAAAACCAGATTTCCTAATTTCTTTTTTTAACAACGTGGTAATTTTAAACCATTTCAATTCCGTTTTGTATTACAAATACGTGCTTTGTGTCATTCCGAACGGCATTTACAAATATTATGACACTAATATTAAACAGTTTAAACCTAAAATTTGAAACACCTTCAGATTGACAAAATTCTATTATGAAAAATTACGGACAATTAGTTTAAATTATAAAAATTACACCTAAACCAAAGCTACTCCAGACCAATCATTGCATGTATGAATAACTCATATTAGATCCAAGTTTCAAGAACTCTTAATACCTAAAAAAAGGTATAGGTTCTAATACCTCTTTTTAGGTATTTTTACTACGAACAACATGAAATTAGTATGCTTTTCTTATGGTTTTACTTTTGCTTGCCTGTCCAAATCAAAAAAAGGAGGTTTTTTACTTACACACTCGCTTTTTATCACTTTTTTAATGATAAAGCCTTGAAAACGCAAATGATTCAATAGACCTCATTAAGACTTAAGAAAGTCATAATTATAGGCATAGTTTCTTTTATTGGTTTTTGAGGTTTACTGTTATAAAGAACCCAAAAATATAATGTTTAACAGCACTCTAAAAATTAATATGGCGAGTCTACTCATTTAGGTGGTCAAGTAAAAAAACGTTCTTTTTACAAGGTATCTAAACGATAACCAACACCTAAAGCAAGAACTCAAAAATTTAAAACAGAGCTTATCAGCTTCTTTTTCAAAATATCGTAATAATTAAGGGATAAACACATTACACTTAGAAAAAGGTTATTCTAGACCAATCATTGCATGTATTAATCTCGAATATTAACCAAAGTTTCAATAACCCCATATCTCCTAAAAAAAGGGATACATCGCTACACCTATTTTAGGTGATTTTCACTCTAAATAGCATAGAATTAATATTCTTTTCTTAGAGGTTACTTTTGCTTATTTGTACAAATAAAAAAACCTTGTCAATTTTAATCAACAAGGTTTTATTTAATAAAAGAAAGAGATTCTCTTACTTACATATTAACTTTTTATCACTTTTTTAGTGATAACACCTTGGCTTGTATTTAATTTTAAAATATACATCCCACTTTGTAAGTCGGATATGTTTACAGTACTTTCTGTGGTGGTTTTCACCACTTTTCCCTGTAAATTTAATATGCTAACAGTTTGCAAGTTCACAGAGGTTTTTAGTGCTATATTTAAGGTGTTTTGAGCTGGTATTGGATATATGGTAAGATCGTTATCCTTCAAAGCATTTTTATTGTCAATACTTAATGTACCATTAATAGGGTTAAAATTTTGCCAAAATCTAGCAGCTCTGTATGCGGCCTCACTACCACTTGGAACATATAACGCTATTGACGATAAATCTAAGTTAAAAAATACACTTTCAGTTATTCGTACTGGAGTTGTATGTTTCACCCTTACAGCAGTTAAGCTTTCACATCCCCTAAAGGCACCATTACCAACAGAAGTCACTGAACTTTCAATACTTATTGTACTTACATCTGCACAATTCATAAACGCTTGTTCTCCTATAGTAATTACAGAATCTGGAATAGCTATTGAGCTTAGAGACTTACATCCTTTAAATGCAATTTCACCTGTAGATGTTAATGAACTTCCAAGGTTTACATCGCTTAAGCTTTCACAACCAAAAAATGCTTGTCTTTCTATGGTCACTACAGAATCTGGAATGTCGATGGTTGTTAAATTTGTAGATTCTCCAAATGCTGCTACTCCTATAAAGGTTAAAGAATCTGGTAAATCTACTGTTGTTAAATTAGTACAGGTAGCAAACGTAGCCTGTTCGATAGAGGTTACTCCATTTGGAATGGCTACCGAAGTTAATCCGCTACAACTTGAAAATGCTAATCTCCCCATAGACACTATAGAGTCTGGAATAGCTATTGAAGTTAATCCGGTACAATTAAGGAACGCCTCTTCGGCAATAGTAGTAACATTATAATCTACAGCATTATAGTTTACTGTTTCGGGTATCGTTATGGCTCCACTATAACAGTCTGTTTTTTTTGGTAACTTCAACTGTGGTGGTTCCCGATATGATATTATAGGCAATATCATCTACCTCAAAATCTTGTGCAGAGGCCATACTCAGGCTTAATAAAGCCATAATAAAAAAATAGGTCTTTTCATGTTTGTGGGTTTCATTTATTATCTTGAGCGAAAATATATGCCTTGCTACCCCCTATCAAATTTATTTGGTGAGCTTATTCATATTTATGGTGAATGAAACGAAAACCAAGGTAAAACATACTAATTGGTATGTTTTTATTTTTTAAAAACTAATTCTTCCAGAAGTTTTGTCGGAACATTTTCCAGAAGCCTCATCGGTGTTTTGAAGTATACGTGTTCCAACAGATCTCAAGCAACACATAACTACTTAAAAATAAGATGATAACACAACTTAAGTCAAATAACAACTTAACATTTAAACATAAAAAAAGCCTTATCGATTAATACATCGATAAGGCTTAAGCATAGTAGAGTTTGCTCTTTTTAACGTTTAATTTTTTACTACCTTTTTAGTAATAACTCCTTGATCTGTATCAATTTTTAAAGTATATAATCCTTGGTTTAATTTTGATATGTTTACGGTATTACTTTTACTCTCACCAACAATTTCTCCCTTAAAGTTTAACAACGTTGCTTGCTCTAATTTAGCAGATGTTTTTTGACTTATGTTTAAAGTACTATTTGCTGGAACAGGATACACCACAATATCGTCTTCACTTAAAGTTTTGCTTAATGTTTTGCTTAAAGGGTTTGAAACGCTTGTAATAGGATTAAAGTCTTGCCAAAACCTGGTTGCCTCGTATGCAGACTCACTACCAAATGGAACATATAAGGTTACTGACGATAAATCCAAGAAGAGGAAAATAGTGCTGTTTATTATTAAGGGCGTTTCTTGCTTTACCGTTACAGATGTTAAACCAGTACATCCAAAAAATGCAAGGTTGCCTATTTGATTCACAGATTTCCCAATAACGATCGTACTTAATGATGTACATTGAGCAAAAGAATTTTCACCAATAGAAGTTACTGAATCGGGAATGTCTAATGAAGTTAGGGACGTACAACCTCTAAATGCAATATTTCCAATTGAATTCACAGTGTTTCCCATAGATACAGAGCTTAAATTATTACAAAACATAAAAGCTCCTAATTCAATAGAAACAACTGAATCTGGTATACTTATTGAATTTAAATTCTGGCATCTACTAAATGCCCCTATTCCAATTGTGATCAATGAATCAGGCAAATCTACTGCTGTCAAACCATTACATCCAGCAAAAGCTATTTTATTAATAGAGGTCACCGAATTTGGAATATTTACACCTGTTAAATCAGTACACATATTGAACGCTGCTTCTCCAATAGTCGTTACGGCATAATCTGTAGAATTGTAATTCACTGTGCTTGGTATGATTACAGATCCACTATAACATTCTGTCTTTTTCGTAACTTCTACGTTCGTTGTTCCTGATATGATATTATAGCCAATATTATCTACTATAAAATCTTGTGCAGTCACAATACTAAGGCTTAACAAAGCCATAACTAAAAATAAATTGTTTTTCATGGGAATAATTTTTAAAATTTACCCTAAACTATATTTTTAGAATCTCTGGCCATAATTAATTTGGTGAATCTATTCGTTTACTTGGTGACTGCTACGAAATTCATCGGTGAAGCGTAAATAATATCGCTCAAAAACAAACAAAACCTAATTTGAGATGTTGTCTTTGATTAAGATTATAAAATGAACAAAAACCTTAAAACGCGAGGGCCACAATACTAAAACTGCTCATCCTTTTAGCAAAATCAAATTACAAAACACAAAAAACCTTACCGATTCATAATCGCAAGGTTTTTTTAGATACTTATTTTTAAACGTTTTTAGTATGGAGAAGGAGTTAACTCAAATAGCATTAACTCTATTAATGACCTTCAATTCCTTACCTATTTTAGAAAAAGCCTCAATAGCTTTGTCCAGATGATGACGCTCATGTCCGGCAGATATTTGCACCCGAATTCTTGCTTTTCCTTTAGGAACTACCGGGTAGAAAAACCCTATAACGTAAATACCTTCTTCCAACAATTTCGATGCAAATTCCTGGGCCAATGTCGCTTCGTATAACATCACAGGTACTATAGGATGGTCTCCTGGAACGATATCAAAACCTGCTGCTGTCATTTCTTTTCTAAAGTATTTGGTATTCTCTTCTAATTTATCGCGAAGTGCTGTTGAATCACTTAATATATCCAAAACTTTTATGGAAGCTCCAACAATGGAAGGCGCTACCGTATTGGAAAACAAATACGGTCTTGAACGCTGTCTTAAGAGTTCAACAATTTCTGTTCTGGCTGCTGTGAACCCTCCGGAAGCTCCTCCTAAAGCTTTACCATAGGTTCCGGTTATAATATCTACGCGGCCCATAACATCTCTGTATTCGTGCGTTCCACGACCAGTCTTCCCTATAAAACCAGTAGAATGACACTCATCTACCATGACCATAGCTCCGTATTTTTCAGCCAGATCGCAGATCTTATCCAACTGGGCAATAGTACCATCCATAGAGAAAGAGCCATCGGTGACGATTAACTTTCTTCGTGCATCCTGGGCCTGGATAAGTTGAGTTTCCAAATCGGTCATATCATTATGGGCATATCTAAAGCGTTTGGCTTTGCACAAACGAATCCCGTCAATAATAGAGGCATGATTTAGCGCATCTGAAATGATGGCATCTTCCGCAGTTAAAATAGGTTCGAATACTCCGCCATTAGCATCAAAGGCTGCTGCATACAAAATACAGTCCTCCATACCTAAAAACTTAGCGGTCTTTCTCTCTAATTCTTTATGAATATCCTGTGTTCCGCAAATAAAACGTACAGAAGATAAGCCATATCCATGCGAATCGATGGCCTTTTTACCTGCCTCAATAACATCTGGATGAGATGATAAACCCAAATAGTTGTTTGCGCAAAAATTCAATACTTCTGGTGAGGCTGTTGTTTTTATTTCCGAGCCTTGAGGGGTTGTAATAATCCTTTCAGACTTATACAATCCAGCGGCTTTTATATCTTCAATTTCATTTTGAAGGTCATGCTTTATATTAGAGTACATAATCTTATTTTTTACTATTAAACTTTTAAATAGTTAGTTCGTATTGTTTTTTTAATTTATTTACCATGGTTTCTGTGATGGACCATAGGTCATATTTAGGTTTCCAGCTCCAATCCATGCGAGCTTCAGAGTCATCAATAGATTTTGGCCAATTCTCGGCAATATCTTGTCTAAAATCGGGTTTATAATTTACTTTAAATTCCGGATATAATTCACGAATTTCTGCAACTATTTCACCAGGAGAAAAACTTATGCCTCCAAGATTATAGGAGGTTCTTACTTTTATGTTTTCCGCAGGGGCTTCCATAACCTCTATCGTAGCACGTATAGCGTCATCTATAAAAATCATTGGCAAGGCAGCATCCTCCTTTAAAAAACAAGTGAACGTTTCGTTTAAAACTGCTTTGTGATAGATATCTACAGCATAATCCGTTGTCCCCCCCCCTGGTAACGACTGGTAGCCAATAATTCCGGGATAACGAATAGACCTAACATCCACCCCATATTTTAAGTAATAATACTGTGCCCAGTTTTCCCCATCTACCTTACTAATTCCATATACCGTTGATGGATCTAAATACGCATCGTTAGGGGTGTTATTCTTAGAAGCTCCTCTTCCAAATACGGCTATAGAGCTTGGGTAAAAGACTTTTTTCACCTGCTCTGTTCTGGCAACTTCCAGAACATTCAACCAGGTTTTCACATTAATATTCCAGGTTTTTAGCGGGTTTTCTTCTCCCCTTGCAGATAATATAGCTGCCAAATGATAGATTTGAGTGATTCGATGTTTTACAACCACCTCTTTAATTCTATCTATATTCATGGCATCGACCACTTCAAAAACGCCTTCTGAATCTTCTCCCTTTTGTAAATCGGAAGCAATAATGTTTTCTATCCCATACCTATCCTGTAGTGCTTTGGTTAGTACACGTCCTACCTGTCCGTTAGCTCCTATCACTAAAATTTTTGTCTCCATAATAAAAAGCATTAATTACTAACAAAATTAACAAATACCATGTTTAAAAAACAAAAACACAATAAACTAAGTAATAATTACTATTTATTTGCAAAAAAACCACTATATTCACTTTTTAAATAGCGAATAATTACGATTTGCAACAATTTTTATTTCACTTGATTATGGAAAATCTGGATCAGACTGATATTAAAATACTTAGAATGTTACAAAAGGATTCTAAAAAGACGGCAAAAGAGATTGCTAAAATCCTGAATCTGACACCTTCCCCTGTTTACGAACGTATTCGAAGGCTTGAAAAACAAGGTTTTATAAAGAAATATGTCGCTATACTAGACAAAAAATTATTGGACAGACCGGTTACAACCATATGCCAGGTATCCATGCGTTACCACAGCGAAGCTTTTATAGAAAATTTTGAGGAACAAATTCAAAATTTAGATGAGGTTCAGGAATGTTACCATATGGCAGGACAGGTCGATTTTATATTAAAAATTAACACGAAAGGCCTGGAAGATTATCATAATTTTGTGAAATACAAGCTTTCTAAAATTGAAAATATTGGGGTTCTTAACAGTACATTTGTTTTAAAGGATATTAAGAATTCTTCGGAGTTTTATATTTGACACCAAATTTAGAGTTGCTTATAGCCATTCTGCCTTTATCCCTTTAATTTGAAACTCGGATAATATGGAGTCATGCTCGTCATAATAAAAAAAATTAAAAATAAGAAAGTGGCTTGGTCCATACATCGAATAATGGATGCTCCAAGATAATCCGGCTAATTTACTTAATCGCATTCCGTTAAGGGGATGAATTTGTACAACACGGCAAATGAACTTTGAGATGTCATTACCTCTGTAAAAGAGCATTTATTTCATCCAAATATATCCCAAATAACCGTTATAAGAAAAACAAATGTTGCAATAACTAAAAAAAGTACACCTATTTTTATAATTTTAAATATAGACTTTTTAGAATTTTCCTCATTCTCACTGTCAAAATCTATAGAGATATGATTTTCAAATCCATTTTCAATAATTATTTTTTGAGCCAACTCAAATTGTTTTTGAGGCACTTCTAGCTTAATTCCTCCTATTGCATTAGAGTAGAAGTTATGAACTTGAACCGTTAGCTCATCACGAACAAAACATGCTACCCCATTGGCTTAAAGTAAAGATTTGACTATCGCTAATTCTCCTGGGTAAGTAAACCTTGCTATTGTAAAATAATCTTTCATTAAAATTTATACTTTTTATAGACCTAATCCTCAATTGTCAATTCATTCCAAAGCTCTAATCCAGCACCTGTAGGTTGTTTTCTTATAAGATCTGTAATTAGCTCTTCGTTTTCTTTACTGGAAACATATTCTTTTATTAAGTTTTTTACAACTTTAGAGTTTGGGGCATACCTCCCAAAGTAGCGACCATGAAATGTAGGCTTGTGATTACTCTCCTCCAGGCTTATACCAATTTTCAAATTTTCAGAAAAATAAGGATTCAATTTTGTGTCTTTTTTCAGATTAATCACAACCTTGGTCATTATTATTGATACCATTAAATATCCTATATCGCTCACTGTTTGGTCATCCTCATCAAATGGCAAGTCATCAATATAAAAATCTATAGCGAGTTCTTCTTTATCTAAATCATTACCCCAATCATCTGTATCTTGTAAAGACAGTCCTTCCTTTTCTTTGTAATCACACCAACACGAAAACATATCTTGATAAAAATAAAGAATCAATCCATGTACCTTATTTGCTTTAGTCATTATAAAATCCTTGCATCTATCATTAAGCTTATGCTCCATTAACTCCATCCAACCCATATTGGACAAATCCATTTTATTGGATTCTAACATCCCTAATTTCTCCAATAACATCTCACCTTGTTTTGCATAGGCATGTGCATCTGATTTAGAAAGTCTTGTTGCCCATTTTACAATAGGATGGCTTTTGGGGAGGTTAGGTTTAAAATCATTATGGTTTAATAACCAATTCGTGATTTTAGTATAGTCATCCAAATAATAAGTCTCTTCCGAATCATCAATATATCTATTAGCATCTGGAGCTAACAAGTCTCCTTCATAGCTCGTCCAATAATTGATAAATGGTTTAATAGCGATGTCATTATAAGCTACAACGTGATCGATCTCAATATTGTATTCATTAAGTACGACGAGATGCTGTGTTTTTTTACTTAATTTTTTAAACCCTTCGTATTCATAAAGTTCACTAGCAAAAGAAGAAACTTCGAAATATAGATATGTATCTGTCTTATTTTTAATAATGTCTACAAAATCTTTCTCAGAACAGTCTTCTCCCAATGCTATATCTAAAAAAGAAACACCCTCAAATGGATTACCTTCTGGGTCATCTCTAAATCTATATTTACCCTTCTGCTCAAACATTTGTAGACACTTTTTTACCTTACTCATAAACTTTATGTTGTTTTTAATTATAGCAAATACAAATTTGACTTACTATGCAAAAGTACACACTACGTTCTATGGTTTACCCCCTGTTTTCAGGTAAAATGAGTATTTGACGTCTTTAAGATATATAATAATAAAAACCTAAGACCCCGTCGTTTTTTAGATAGTTTGCTTGTTATTTCTAACCGTTATAGTATACCGATGTCTAAATGTGTTGAATATATTTGTGACATACAATGTCTCCTAAAAGATAGGATTACTGTGCTCCTACATCTTTAACAAACTCCAAAGCACGTTTTTCATTATAATAAATATTTTTTTTATCTACGAAACCCACATGCCCTCCATATTTAGGCATTTCTAAGAAAAGATTCGAATGCACTTTTGCTGCTTTCACCGGGTAACATTCTGGGGATAAAAACGAATCGTTTAAGGCATTGATTATTAAAGTTGGAATGGTAATGTTTGGAAGAAACTGTAAACAACTGCATTGTTCATAATAATCTAATGCATCTTTAAAACCATGTGCTTTCGACGTATAAATTGTATCAAAATCCAGTAAGGTTTTAATAGACTTGATGTCTTCTAAACTCAAATCGTCCTGAAATGTTTGTTGTTTGATTTTTAATCGGTCTACCAGGTATTTCAAAAATCTATCATGATAAAGTTTGTTCTTAAAGGTATGTAGTGCTTTAGCCGAACCGTGTAAATAACAAGGCACCGATGCCGTAGCAGCAGCCTTTATTTGCTTGGGTACATCATGTCGTTCTCCCAAATATTTTAAAATCATATTAGCGCCCAGACTAATACCACTCAAGTAAATTTCCGTATAATGTTTTTCTGAAATAATATGATCTATAACAGCCTCCAAGTCCTCGGTTGCTCCTGAATGATAACTGCGAAACTTCAAGTTATCCTCGCCACTGCATCCTCTAAAATTCACGCAAACCGCATCGATACCATTCGAATTGAAAAGCTTTGCTGGAGCCGTCATATAGGGGCGTTGTCCGTTTCCCTCAAGCCCATGCAACAGGATGATAAGTTTATTGGTTTTTGAATTCGAAAAACTCCAATCCAAATCTATAAAATCACCATCAAATAAGGTTATGCGCTCGCGTTCCTGCTCGATACCATGAACGCGTCTTGCCAAACCGGAATATACGGTTGAAACAAATCCATTTCTAAAAACAAAAGTTGGCTCGTATTTGGAGTCTATAATAGGCATATTTTGGTGCTTGTTATTCGTTGTTTCGTATTCAGTGTTCAGTAACCAGTGTTCAATTGCAGTGTTAACATATCCCTTTGCGTCTTTTTGTCTTTGCGAGCAACCTTCTATTTTCAATCGCAATGTTCTGTGTTCATAAAATTTAACTAACTAACCTCCAAAGGCGTAAACTTAAATTCTGTACCATCAAACAAGCCTTTATCACTTAATTTTAGTGATGGAATCACCAATAAGGCCATAAAAGACAAGGTCATATAAGGTGCATAAAGCTGACTTCCCAAATCTTTTGCCATTTGGTCTAATTCGGCATAGGCCTTTCCAATGGTTTCTCCATCCTGATCACTCATAATGCCAGCTACTGGTAACGGTACGACCCGCTCCTTAGAACCTGAAATGGCACAAATTCCCCCCTTATGTTCTATAAGCAAATTAACAGCTCTGCATAGTGCTTCGTCGTTAACACCAACCGCTATAATATTATGAGAGTCATGGCCTACAGACGACGCTATAGCACCTTCTTTAAGTCCGAAATTCTTAATAAAAGCAAGGGCTGGCTTTTGATTTTGATACCTGTTAACCACCGTCATTTTAAGAATATCTGCCTCTATATTGGATACTAAATTCCCGTGTTCGATGCAACTTTCTTCTATAAGCGCGTTGGTCACTAATTGTCCTTCTAACGCTTCTATAACACGAATATGTTTTGATGATGATTCAAATCTAAAATCTGAGGTCTTCTTTTTATCACAATGGAAATTATTTAGATTTTTAAAAGCTACGGACTTAATAAGCGAAATCCCTTTATCGAAAATCAAAGTTCCATCAATATATGTTTGAAGTGTTTTAAAATGAACGAGGTCTTCCACAACAATAAAATCGGCCGCATCACCTGCTTTAAGTACCCCAACATCTAAATTATAGTGTTCTATAGGATTGATACATGCCGCTTTTAGTACTTTAAAGAGATCCATACCTTTTGCGATGGCTCTGGCGCACAGCGCATTAATATGATGTAGTAGCAAGTCATCGGGATGTTTATCATCACTACAAAACATGATATTTTCATAATGATCGGGAAGCAAATCGATTAAGGCTTCAAAATTCTTGGCAGCACTTCCTTCTCTAATCAATATTTTCATGCCTTTTTCTAACTTCTCCAGGGCTTCATTGTAGGTAAAACACTCATGATCGGTAGAAATCCCGGCTTCTATGTATGCCGTAACGTCGTCTCCCCTTAAGCCCGGAGCATGACCATCTACGGGTTTGTTATAATGCCTCGCCCAGGCTAATTTTTTAAGAACCTCCTCATCTTTAAACAAGACCCCAGGGTAATTCATCATTTCGGCCAAATATTTAATATCCGGACGTTCTAAAAGGCTTTTAATATCTTCTGAATCTATAACTGCACCAGCCGATTCAAAGTGCGTGGCAGGGACACAGGACGGTGCTCCAAAATTGAATTTAAATGGCACCTGCTTACCATTGTTAATCATAAATTCAACACCTTCCACCCCCAGTACATTGGCTATTTCATGGGGATCGGAAACCGTTGCAACCGTTCCATGTTTAACCGCTAGTTTCGCAAATTCACTAGGAACCAGCATGGAACTTTCAATATGGATATGAGCATCTATAAATCCAGGAAGAATATAGGAGGTATTGCTATGCTCCTTTTCCAGAACAGAAACAATCCTGCCTTCAGAAACCGTAACTTCCCCTTTGTAAATACGTTGGTTTATAATGTCTACTACGTTACCTTGTATGGTCATATAATTCTAAAATAATTTGAAAAAGGATAGGCTTAACGCCATTCTATTTTTAGTATTTGTTTTGTTTTTTCGGTGACTTTAAAGCGGTTATCAGCGCGCCTGCCTATAACCCAAACAATCTGGTTATTGGAACACAAAAGTTGTACGTGTTCTTTTTGGAATAAAGACAATTTCTCATCTTTAAAATACTTGCTCAGTTTCTTTTTACCCACCATTCCTAAAGGGTAAAAAACATCACCTTCTTCGCGTGTTCTTATGGTTAATGGATATTCCAATACGTCTGCATCTACATAAATAATCGATGTATTGGTTTCCTGGATTTGATCTACCTTAGCAAAGGAAAGCGTCCCCGAATCTGTTTTAACTTCTAAGTCATTTTTAGAAATTATAGATTGCCCCCTATCTTCTTCAGCATGAATTTCAACCAGTAAAAGATGCTTCCTATCTTTAATTAGGCGGTGGGTCGAGGAATACAACTGTTTTCCAGATTGGGCATTGAGGAGATTCGCTACATCCTTCCATGCCGTAAAGCCATACCCCTTAAATATTTCGTACAAATAGGCTTTGGGGTTCTCTAATTTTTCAAATTCGGAAATATCATATATAATCTGATGTTCTTCAACCTTTTGAGCATATTTTAACACGTCCTGAACGCTTTCTTTAATAATACCTTGTGAATCGTTTAAATGTCCCAGCGTCTTTTTAAAATTCTGTAATAATTGCGGATTAATCTCCTTTAAAACAGGAATAACATCATGCCTTAGCTTATTCCTTAAATATTTGGTCGATGCATTGCTACTATCTTCACGCCAATCCATATTATGCTCCCTGGCATACTGCTCTAAAGTGTCTCGGGAATAGGGCAATAATGGTCTTACAACCTTATCATTAACCTGGGGAATTCCCATTAGTCCTTCTAGCCCCGTACCTCTTGATAAATTAATTAAAAAGGTTTCCAGATTATCATCGGCATGATGCGCCGTTAAAATGTAGTCAAATTTTAATTGGGTAGCTAATGTCTCAAACCAGTTATAGCGCAGTTCCCGAGCAGCCATTTGAATAGACATATTATAGCGTTCGGCATGGTTTCGTGTATCAAAACTTTCAATAAAAACCTCCAGATTTAAATGTTCTGCCAGTTGTGATACGAAATCTTTATCGGCATCACTTTCCTCACCACGCAACTTAAAATTACAATGTGCCAGAGTTATATTCAAGTGTAACCGATGGCACAAATGCGTTAAAACCACACTGTCTAAACCTCCCGAAATAGCAATAAGAAGCCTACTTTCTTTTAAAAAAGGTAAATTCTGGAAAATATGATTTTTAAAATGGTCTATGTTCTTAAATTTTAAGTTTATCAAACATTTTATATACGGTTTCCTTATCCGCTTCTGTCGTATAAGACATAATAAATGAAATCGCGAACCCTCTCTTTACAGTCACGTAGTAATCTTGAGTAATGTCATATCCGTAGCCCTTATTTTTCAGTTTTATAAACTCAAAATTTTGTGACCCTATTTTTACCTTATGCTTTTCCTCAACATACTCAATATCCATAGCGGTTTCATTAAGAATTTTTTTGGCCTCGATCAGGTATTTTTCAGGGGTATCCACTTCTGGAGCATCCTTCAGATTTTCGGCATTTATTAGGAGTGATGGATTAAAATCGGTATTCGCTCCTGGTTTATATTTAAAGGCGCTAAAGAGCTTAGCCATGTTAATCGCCGATGCTTCTAAGGTCTTTTTTAGTGCTTCTTTATCTCCGGCCGCGACATCGTTCCCAACTTCATAAAGCTGATTGGCTTCTTCATTATTTAATACATACCAATCGGTATTTACAGGGAATTTAAATTTAAAAAATGTGTTATCATAAACACCATCCTTTATCGAACCATAATCAAAAGACAATGGAACGTTGGTTGCTTTTTTACAACTAAAAACCAGTAAACCAATCAATACAACACAGGCTATTTTTTTCATACGTATGAACTTCAAATTTTTGCTACTTTATATCCTTTCTTTAACTTTAAAAATCATATAAATGCAAATGTTAAACATCTATCAAAAATAATGAACTCATTTAAACTTTTTTAATCAAAAAGAATTCCTCGACGCTCTGCGTCGGGGTTTCCATTGAAATTGTCATTCCCGTGTGGTCAGTGAGCGTAGCCGAACTGAAAACGGGAATCTAAATACAAAATTTCGAATTTTGACCCCTTAAGGTCAAAATGAAACGGGCGAAATCCCCCTATGGCTCTGTCTCGGGGATAGTTCGTTTCAAGAAATTTTTTATTTGGCTAAAACCTGTCTGCCTGCCTGCCGGCAAGTAGGAATTGTTGGTTTCAGCTCCTAAGCTATTAAAACGCAAAGCTAACCTCAATCACCATTCCACCGCCAATCGAGACTGAACACTAATCACTAAATCACCCTTCTAAAACCGTGCGCATCGCCTTGGCCTTCACAAGACATTCCTCATATTCCTTTAATGGGTCGCTCTTTGCGGTAATGGCCCCTCCCACCGAATAGGACACATATTTTTTAGTGTCGTTATACAGAATACTTCTAATAACTACATTAAAATCGAAATCACCTTCGGGAGAAAAATAACCAACCGAGCCCGAATACAATCCCCGTTTTGTTTCTTCAAGGTTTTCAATGATTCTCATGGCCGATATTTTAGGAGCACCAGTCATACTTCCCATTGGAAAGGTACTTTTTATAATATCCACAGGATGCGTATCTCTTTCAATAGTTGATGTCACTGTTGAAATCATTTGATGTACTTGATCGAAAGTATAAACCCTGGCCAACTCCTCAACCTTTACACTACCTTTAATAGCTGTTTTAGCCAGGTCGTTGCGAACTAAATCGACAATCATAATATTTTCACTACGCTCTTTTGTATCCAGAGATAAGGCTACCCTAAGCGCCTCATCTTCCAATACATTTTCAGATCGTTTTGCCGTTCCTTTAATAGGCTGTGACACCATGGTTTGTCCGTCTTTTTTTAAATAACGTTCTGGAGAAGAAGACAGTAAATACTTATCTCCAAATTTTAAAAATGTAGCAAACGGTGGTTTGGAGATACTATTAAGCTTCAAATAGCACTCCATCGGATCAATACTCGTATTTTCAGCATAAAACTCCTGACAAAAATTAGCCTCGTAAATATCCCCTCTATGGATATGGGCTAACATCTTTGTTACTTTTTTAAAATACTCATCCTTATGAATACGCAGTTTTATTTTGACCTGACTTTCTTCGTGTGAAGGACGGTCATACTGGCCCTTCTTAGTATCCTGTATAGCTTTTAGGTCGTCTTCAAACGCATCATTTACACAATTTAGATACTGTATTTCAACCTTATCACCTTTAAACAAGAACAGTTTTTTAGGCTGAAAGAAGTATAAATCCGGAAACTGAAGACTATCAAAATTGTTGGATTGTAAATCCTCAATATCATTTTTTAGATCGTACGTCAAATACCCAAAGATCCAATCATTTACATTCGATTGATATTCTTTAAGCCTATCGAAACTCCCCTCAAAATTCGTTTGAATACTGGTAAAGGCATCTACTGCCAATACGGCATCATACCTTAAATGGTTTTGTTCATAGTTATTGGAATCTAACCATACGACATCATCAAACTGCTGACTCCAAAGTAATAATTGCCCCTTAAACCGTTCAGCATCTGCCAAACTGTGAATCTGTGTTGTCCTCAATAATAAAATTTAATGTGTAAAGTTAGTTAGAATCCTTAAAAAATTATAAGTTTTGTGTATTCAAATCAGTTTATTAGTTAAAATATTCCTTTAGTATGCTCACATTAGAAAACGAAAAATTAAAAATAGGTGTTAAACAAACCGGAGCTGAATTATGTAAAATCACTTCAGTTACAAACCATATTGATTTTATTTGGGACGGTAACCCGGAAATATGGGGAAGTCATGCACCCAACCTCTTCCCTATTATAGGGGCATTAAAGGATAACAGCTACTATTTTGAAAATAAAAAATACGATCTAACTAAACATGGTTTCATTAGAAACAATGCGTCCCTGGTCGTTCAGAAACAGCATGATGATACATTAAGTTTTAAATTAGATTATGATGAGAATACGTTAAAAATGTATCCATTTAAATTTGAATTTTTAATCACTTATAAGCTAAATGATAATATACTTACCATAACTCATACGATTAAAAACCTTGATGACAGAGTGATGTACTTTTCGCTTGGAGGCCATCCTGCCTTTAAATGTCCTGTTTATGATACCGACGCTTATAACGATTATTTTTTAGAGTTTGAACATGCAGAAAACTCCAGTACGCACCTTATAAACATGGAGAATGGTTTGATCTCAAACAAGACCAAACCTGTTTTTAACAACACAAACATTCTTAATCTCGAACATGATTTATTTAACGAAGATGCTCTGGTTTTTAAAGACTTAAAATCCCGAAGTGTAAGTTTAACCAGTAGGTCTCATGGCAAGATTCTAACCGTTCGTTATCAGGATTTTCCATATTTGGGCATTTGGGCCAAACCTGCAGGTGATTACGTTTGTATTGAGCCCTGGTTGGGTATCGCAGATCGCGAAGACACCAACCAGAAATTACAGGATAAAGAAGGTATTTTAAACCTGAAACCTTTGGAAACATTTGAAGCTGTTTATTGCATTGAAATACACCATAGTCATTTGTAATTTTAAATGTAACTTTGCTAGCTAAACCTGGTTATTTTGACTTTTGAAGATTTAAATTTAAACACCCCACTTTACAACGCATTAAACGATTTGGGGTTTACCACACCAACTCCCATTCAAGAACAAGCATTTAATGTTGTTAGTTCCGGTAAAGATGTGGTAGGGATTGCTCAAACGGGAACGGGTAAGACTTTTGCCTATATGCTTCCTATTCTTAAAAATTTAAAACATTCAACCCAGGAAAACCCACGGGTTTTGGTTTTAGTGCCCACCCGAGAACTGGTGGTGCAGGTGGTTGAGGAAATTGAAAAACTCTCCAAATACATTAATAATCGGGTTTTAGGTGTTTATGGTGGCACCAATATTAATACTCAAAAGCGAGCCGTAGCCGAAGGTTTAGACATTATAGTAGCAACGCCAGGCAGACTTTACGATTTGGCTCTAAGTCGAGTATTACAACTTAAATCGATACAAAAATTGGTGATAGACGAGGTCGATGTGATGTTAGATTTAGGATTTAGACACCAGCTCATCAATATTTTTGACATCCTTCCAGAGCGCAGACAAAACATTATGTTTTCTGCAACCATGACAGAAGATGTCGATGCGTTAATTAATGATTTCTTTAAACGTCCTGAACGTGTGTCTATTGCTGTTTCGGGAACGCCTCTAGAAAATATTTCCCAAACACGTTACAACATTCCTAATTTTTATACCAAAGTTAACGTGTTAACGCATCTCCTGAAGGATAGAGAAATATATAATAAGGTTTTAGTTTTTGTGGCTTACAAACGTATGGCAGATCGTTTGTTTGACAAATTAGATGAGATATTTCATGATGAACTCTGCGTAATTCATTCCAATAAAACACAAAATTACAGACTACGGAGTATTGAGCAATTTCGAAATGGAGACAACCGTATTTTAATAGCCACCGATGTGATGGCACGTGGATTAGATATTGACAATGTATCGCATGTTATTAATTTCGATACGCCTATATACCCTGAAAACTATATGCACCGTATTGGTAGAACCGGACGTGCAGAGCGTGAAGGTAAATCGATCGTTTTTTCTACTGAAAAGGAACAAGACTCTATAGAACATATAGAAGCTTTAATGCGAATGGAGATTCCTTTGTTGGAACTTCCCGAAACGATTGAAATTTCTAAAGAGTTAATTGAAGAAGAGCGTCCACAAATAAAAGAACGAAACAACCCCACAAAACGACATACTGAAGACGAACCCGGAGCAGCTTTTCACGAAAAGAAAGACAAAAACCAAAAGCAAAACTTAGGAGGTTCTTATAAATTTAAAATGGCTAAGAAGTACAAGAAACCTAAAACAAAAGGCGATAAGAATTACAATAAACGGAATAAACGGAAGTAGTGACAGTATTCGGTAACAGTTTGCGGTATGAAGTTCAAAATTCGTTGTTACGAAGGAATAACTGAACTTTCAACAAAACCTCGGACAAATTTTTTAAGACCTATTCTACATTTTTAATTCGGTAAAATTCTTTTTCTATTTCAAAAAGTGTTTTATACTCCAATGAAGAATGTAATCTTTTTCTGTTGTACTATATTTCTATGTACTCAAATGTGATGTTGTAATTTTTTTTAGTAAAAAAACAAAATCTCAATCTACCTTAAGGACGACTAGCAACTAAAATGTAATTGAAAGCCTTTACTCTCCACAGGAGAATAAAGGCTTCACGTGCAAACAAACTAAATTACCAACTCTAATGTTTATGCAAGGCTCTTAAAACCAAAATCCCTATTCTCGCTACAACAAACGCAAACAAGCCAAATGTTGCAGTTAATAAAGAAACTTTAAGTCCACCTGCAAAAAGAACCGGACTCGGGTTCCCCGCGGCCTCAAAAGAATCGAAGGCCGAAATTAACCCAATTACAGAACCTAAAAATCCTAATACGAGCCCCAAAAGACTACTATCTACTGTAAGTCGAAGCATCTTTTCTGAAAGAATATGATCCTTTTTAAGAATCAAAAAACCTCTGACTATAAAGAAAATCGATAGCAAAAAACATATAAGAATTAATGTCATAAAGAACGGACCGCCCTCATGAAACCTATTAACAAAAGGATTTAAAATAAATATTGATTTTAATGTAAGTGGTATTGATAATAAACACATAACTAATCGTTTTTTAAATTAATATGCTTCAAACTTAGTTAAGATTTCCTCTAAAAAATTCAAATTACGATAAACGACAGGATTAGAATAGGATTTAACAATTTGCAAAAACCCGCGTTAAATCAGTCATTCATCTACAAAATATTAATTCCCTATAAAAATATAGTATTATTGTAATACTATTCACAAACCATGTTGAAAAAGAAATTTATTTTAAAAAAATTAGGACAGTTTTTTCTACACCTTTTGTTTTGGTTCTTAGTCCTGCTATTTTTCACGTATTTCTTTGGTGCTGAAAGCAATAACTATAGTGATACGCTTTCGTTTTCTTTATTTTTAATGCCTATTACTATAGCCATCACCTATGTTTCTATTTATAAATTGATACCTGATTACCTCATTACTAAACGCTATTTCCTATTTATTGTCTACACGCTGTACACCTTTATTATATCTGTGTATTTAATCATGATATCTATCTTTTTCAGCCTTGTTTATCTAGCCGGGTTTCAATACGACGCGATGAACCCTGTAACCAAAAACATAATTTTAGTAGCATCGGGAGTATATCTTGTTACGATTGTTGTTAGTGCTTTTAAATTGATAAAACTCAACTTAAAGCATGTCGAACAAAAGAGTAAACTCGAAACCAAAATCCTAGAAACCCAGCTTAAACTAAAGGAACAGCAACTTAATTATTTAAAGATGCAAATTCACCCTCATTTTTTGTTTAACACACTAAATACCATGTATGGATTTGCTCTAAAGAAAGCAGATGAAGCACCAGAAATGATTTTAAAACTTTCTAATTTATTGGACTACCTGCTTTATAAAGTTGACAAACCTTTTGTTTTACTTACAGACGATATCGACCATATAAAAGATTATATTGAATTAGAAAAAATGCGCTTTAATGAAACTTTAGACATTACTTTTATAATAGGATATATTCCAAAAGATATTCAGGTCGCTCCTATGCTATTACTGCCTTTCATTGAAAATAGCTTTAAACACGGCTCTATAAAAAATGGTTTGTTATCAATTAAAATACACCTAACTTGTAAAGACAAAAACATCCATTTTAGTATTGAAAACACAAACAAACTATCTAAACCTCACAAAAACGGTATTGGATTAGAAAACATACAAAAGCGACTTGATTTATTATACAAAGATAATTACACACTAAACCTTATTAACAAAAATGCTTTTTTTAAAGTAAACCTTATATTAAACACAGTAGATTAATTGTTGCAGAACAAAGACATATCATGCCTAATTGTAGATGATGAGCCTATCGCCAGAGAAGTTATAGAAACACATCTAAAAAGCATATCAAATATAAAAATAATTGGTAGCTGTCAGAGTGCCATTGAGGCATTTGGCTATATAAGAAACCACAGTATCGATTTAGTTTTTTTGGATATAAACATGCCCGAAATATCTGGAATCTCTTTTGCTAAATCCATTAACAAAAACATCAAAATTATTTTCACGACAGCATACCGGGATTATGCTGTAGAAGGCTTTGAGTTGCAAGCGGTAGATTATTTATTAAAACCCATTTCTTTTGATCGTCTATTGAAAGCTATTAACAATTACTATGATATATATAGTAAACAGAAAAATACACCCCTTGAAAAGTCAAACAGCAACGATTTTATGTTTGTTCGAGCAAACAGACGCATGATTAAAATAGATTTTGATGCTGTGATCTATATTGAAAGTTATAGTGATTACATAAAAATTCATTTAGAAAAACAAACTATTGTAACTCGAGAAACTATTAGTGCTGTAGAGGCTAAACTACCTGTTAAAAACTTCATGCGAATTCACAGATCGTACATCATTTCTATAAAAAACATCACCTCTTTCACCAACGAGGAGATTGTGATTAACAACACATCCTTACCTATAAGCAGAAGCTATAAACAGGAAGTCTTAAACATTTTGGAGAGGTTCTAAAAAAGACACCCCTTTTCATTCCCAAATGAAAAGGGGCCATATAGAGAGTTGCTAAAAATTCGGAAAAGTAACCAACCAAAACTTTAACCCTAACTAAAGTTAATCCATTATTTTTACTTGGCTCTCTACGATATCTTTTATAGGTATAACAATTTTTCCTTCTGTAGTCTTTAACGTAACCGTTATACTATCTATTGCATCGACTTCTCCTTTAATATTGTTAAATTCGATAACCTGTCCGATTTCGTAGAGTTTTCTTGCGTAAAAAGCTTTTAAAACATCACCAACTACTTTTTGTGCTCCAAACCCAAAGGCCAGAGTAAAAGCCAATAGCAATGCTGCTAAAATCATGGTTAAGTTACTGGTAATAATCTCGGTATTAACTCCTGCTTGATTTAAAGCTGTTATGGATGTAAAAATTAATATGATGAAGAACACGACCTGGCTAATAATTTTTGCGCCAGATAAGTCCATAGACTCAAAAAAGCCTTTGATTCCTTTTTTAATAACATTTGCTAAAACTAATCCAACTGTAAAGATGACCAGAGCAGCAAACAACTGCGGTAAATAACCTAACAGGTTGTTAATCTGTTCTGAAATCATGGTTAAATTCATGATATCGGATATCACAATGATTAACATAATATACATGACCCATTTCCCAAAATTTGAAACAATCTTAATGGTATCAAAATTTAGATTTTTACCTTCTACAATTTCTATATCGTTTAAAAGGTTATCCAATTTGTTGGCCCTGGCAAGTTTTAAAGACTTCTTTATAATTTTAACGACTATTTTTGTGACTAACCATCCAACGAACAATACGATAAGCACCACCAGTAAATTAAGAAGTATCTTAATGACTTCGGGCCACATATTGGCTAAAGATTCCCAAGCTTTATTTTTCCATTCTGCTACTCTTTCCATTGTTATTATATAAATTATAGTTGGTTTTTTACTTATTTTTCATTCTTTCGTTGCTTGATCACAGATTCAATCAAGTCTCCAATATTGTATGAAAACAATGCAGCCAAATCCATAAGTAATTTAGCCATAGCAATATCACTCATAACCTTAGACTTAAGTTCTTTTGGTACTTCCTTAAGCGGTCTGTTTATGTCTTTAAAAGGATTATACTCCATTACTTAAGATTATCGTTATACACTGTTATCAACTTATCTTTAGCACGTTTAATTCGCATTTTAACCGCGCTTTCTCCAATTTCTAAAACACTTTCAATATCCTTAATACTAAGAAAATCCTGGTATTTTAGTAATAAAATCATTTTCTCATCGGGAGAAATTAGTTCCAAAGCTTCTTTGAGCTTATCAACCTTCATATCGACGAAGCTATAATCATCATCGTCGACATCTGAAAGGTTTTCAATATCCTTATAATCTACAGATTGTTTTTCAAATTTCTTGGCCGTATTTCTGGTTACATAATTCACACAATGATTATATGTAAAAGCATATAACCAGGTCGAAAACTTAGATTTTTCCTTAAAACTTCCCAATTTAACAAAAAGCTTTAGGAACACATCTTGGGTTAAGTCTTGGGCTTCATCTTCATCTTTTGAAAAACCAAAACACTTATTATACACCAACTTTGAATACCGATCATATAAAACCTCAAAAAGCAACGTGTTATTGTCCTTAACAATTGCTCTTACCAGATCTTCATCAGACAGATTATTAATTTCTTCGAGGGTTTTCAAGTGTAGCGCTTCGCTATTTTAGCTATTAACATATTAAATATAAATACATTAAAAACATAAGATTAATTAAATGACTCGTTTTATTCATGATTTTGCAATCTTTGTAATTACAAGTTGATTAAAGAGGTTATCTTCAAAATTATGAATATTTTTCTTACTATAAAATAGTATATGCGTCCAAAATTAAAAATTATAAGAACTTATTCCCTAAAAGGTAGCAAGAAAGATTTAGAAAAAACGATGCTTTCAATTTTCTGGTTGGCTCTATGACATGTGATCTGGAGTTTAAACTTTATGAGTTCGTTTAAGCAAAAAAACACTTTAATACCTTTATTTGTTCATGCCGACATGTTTTATTTATTCACACTTCTACTTTAGACCATGCCTTGATTTGGATCATTTGTATTCATAACCTACAATGCTCTACAAGAGTCCTCACTTACAAAAACCAGTTCATACAACACTGTAAATCATCAAATTAAACAAAAAAACAATGTATTTTATATATAAACATTCAAAAAGTTTAGTAATTTGTAAAACAACCATTTTTTTAAGACACAAAATTTCATAAAATGAAACTAACGATGATTAAAATGATTTCTAGTTACATTCTGAAAAGATTACTTTAACCATCAAAGGTTATGTGTTACAATTAAGAATCAATACATACAAACTCATGAAAAGAGGTATATTACTAATCATAGCCCTAAATTTATTTTTTTCTTGTAAAAAGCCCAATAAACAACCTAAAGAAGAAGAATTTATTGCAAAAACCACGGTATCATCCAAATATGCTTGTATTCCTCAGGTAACTGATGCTGCATGGTATGAAAAGGATAATATCGCACCGCTTTTAAAAGGATACGATGCGGTTAACTATCCCATTACAACTCAAAACACGCTGGTACAGCAATATTTTAACCAAGGGATGACTTTGGCCTATGCCTTTAATCATGCCGAAGCTGCGCGTTCTTTTTATTATGCTACAAAATTAGATCCCAACTGTGCTATGGCCTTCTGGGGGTACGCCTATGTTTTAGGTCCAAACTATAATGCCGGCATGGAAAATGATAACTACGAGCGGGCATACGAAGCCATTCAAAAGGCCAAAATACTTTCTAAACATGCAACAGAAAAAGAGCAACGTTTTATAGATGCCATGGCATTACGCTATGCGGCTGAGCCTCCAGAGGATAGAATGCCATTAGACACGCAGTATGCTAAGGCCATGAAAGCTCTGTATGACCAGTATCCCGACGATACAGAAATTAGCGCTTTATATGCAGAATCTCTTATGAATCTACATCCCTGGGATTTAAATGAAAAGGACGGCACAGAGAAACCATGGACGGTTGAACTTGTAGCTCTTTTAGAAAAACTCATAAGCCAAAATCCAAAACACCCGGGGGCACATCATTTTTATATTCACGCGGTTGAAGCTTCGAGCACGCCAGAGCGCTCTAATGGTTCGGCTAAGGTTTTCGATGAAGGCCTGGTTCCCGGCTCGGGACACCTGTTGCATATGCCTTCTCATACGTATATAAGAACCGGGGAATACCATAAGGGAACACTATCGAACATCGCTGCTGTTAAGGCAGATAGTGTTTATGTAACCACATGTCATGCCCAGGGGGCTTATCCTCTTGCCTATTACCCTCATAATTATCATTTTTTGGCGGCTACTGCTACGTTAGAGGGAAACAGCTATTGGGCCATGATTGGAGCCCGTAAAGTGTCTGAGCATGTGCATCCTGAAATTATGAAAGAACCAGGTTGGGGTACGTTACAACATTACTACACCATTCCTTATTATGTCGCTGTAAAGTTTAAACAGTGGGATAGTATTCTAGCTATGAAATTAAACTTCTATAATTTAAAATACCCTAAAGCTATTAGGCACTATGCAGAAGGAATGGCACACCTTGGAAAGCATAATGTGGATGGCGCTAAAGCCGAATTACAGAAGCTTCAAACTTTAGCAGAAGATCAAACTATCGCCGACATCACGGTTTGGGATATTAACTCCGTTTATGAGCTTGTTAAAATAGCCGAAAAGGTTCTAAAAGCTGAAATTTTGGCTCATGAAGGGCATCTCAAAAAGAGCATAAGTCTTTTAAAGGAAGCCATAGCCATGGAAGATGCTTTGAATTACAATGAACCACCAGATTGGTTTTTCTCAATTCGACATCATTTAGGCCCCGTTTATATTAAAAACAAGCAGGAAAAACAGGCTATAGCGCTGTATCTTGAAGATTTGAAACATTTGCCTAAAAACGGCTGGGCCTATCATGGACTAAAAACGGCATATGAAGCACTTGATGATCAGGAAAAGATCAATCATTATGATGAATTATTCCGGAATAGCTGGAAACACGCCGATTTTGAATTGTAATTGACGATCAAATACAAAAGGTCTAAAAAGGTGTCGTTAGAACGAAGTGAAGAATCTACCAGAAATCACATACTTATGTATTTAAGTTTTAAGATTTTTTGACTACCTGATCGTTCGGCAGACAGGCACCAAAAATGACAATTCGATAACGCTTTAGACGCCCTCTTTAGGCCAAACATTTAAAGTCAGGTCGAGTGCCACGTATGGCGTGACGTATCGAATTCCGATTAGAACAGGGTTCTCGATACATTCCGATTTCAAGTTGGAATACTCGAACTGACAGAGGGTTGCTATTAATCTAACCCAAATAATTATTGAAATGTATAGCTTATTTTTACAACCTGCGTTAACCTAAAATATCCAAATGGATAATTATTGGGAGTTGTCGTGTTTATACAGTTTCCCTTTAAAGGTACCGGTGTAGAACTAAAAAGACCTGCGCCTTCAGATTGTTCTATAAGAATTTGCATATATTTTGAATAAGCTTCAGAAATACCAAAAAGTGAAATGTCAACAATGTCTCCCGATTTGAAAGGTTCCCTTGTTGCACTATCTTCATCATCTTCTTCTATCTCATACCAAAACGGAATTAGATTTCCATCTGTAAATTCATCATCAAAATCTATAAGTGTTGGCAATAAATCGCCTTGTCTTTGAATTTTAAGTAAATAATAATTTTCTTCTGTTTCCGGATCTGGAAAAAAGATATTTATTTCAAGTAAATCTTCATCTTCTTTTTCTTTAGATTGATTAACTTCTGTTATATCGGTAACTGCCGTTAATGTTTCATTTGCGGTATAGGTTTCCCCCTCATGAATCACTTCTAAAGTATAAGATTGTCCTATTACGGGAACAAACCCGGTATTTGTATATGTACCATCGTTTTGATGTGTAAAAATAAACTCGGTATCATCATCATCTTTAACAACCCTTACAGAAGCATTTGTAACAGCTGCATTAGTATTCTGATCAAAATAAGGTGTCGATTTACTTAATTTTATAGTTTGATCGCTACCCGAGGTTCCTTTTTCCCAGTCAATTGAAGCTTCAATAACTAGTCTGCTAGGCCCTTTTTGTACGTCTACATCTATAACATCATCACATGATGTTAGCGACATCGTTAAAAAAAGGATTGCCAGTTTAAAATATGTTTTCATGTGTTTGTTTTTATTTATTTTTTCTGTAATAGTATATAACTCTATCATTAAGCTTTTCATTGTATTAAAATTTAAAGTTATACGCTACAGATGGTACCATGGGGAAAATGGCTGTTCTGGTGGCTTCGTTAATACCAGAACCTTCATTTTGTGCAAAAGAAATTGATGCGGCATTCTTTTTACTATAGACGTTATAGATACCAAAAACCCATTCGCCTTCCCATTTTGTATTTGGATTTCCTTTTGGCTTATAAGTTGCAGAGAGATCCAGTCGATGATAAGCAGGTAATCTATCTGAATTTCTAGCAGAATAACCAGCTATAGATTGACCTTCATATTGATATTGCCCGTTAGGATATGTGACCGGTCTTCCGGTTTGAAAAACAAAATTACCTCCAAAAGTCCATTTATCATTTAACGCATAGGCTCCCGTAATCGATATGTCATGTGTTCTGTCAAAAGAAGAATTATACCAATCTCCATTATTAATTCCAGGTCCTCCAGCAATTCCTCCCAGAGCACGTTGTTCTGCTTTAGATAATGTATAAGCAATCCACCCCGTTAATCTGCCTTCATTTTTGCGTATTAAAAGCTCTAAACCATACGCCCTGGCATCACCACTTAAAATTTCGGTTTCTATGGTATTCTGTCCAATGAGGTACGATCCATCAATGTAATCTATCCTATCACTCGTTGTTTTATAATACCCTTCAACCTCTAATGAATATTTTTTATTGTTAAAATTTCTAAAATAGCCAATTGCATATTGATCGGATACCTGTGGTTTAATATATTTCCCACTGGGAGTCCAAACATCTAAAGGTGTTACCGATGATGTATTGGATAATAAATGAATATACTGAGCAGACCTTGAATAGCCTGCTTTAATAGAAGATACTTCGTTTAACTGGTAGGCCAAAGAAGCTCTTGGCTCTAAATTACCATATGTTTTAATAGTTTCTCCTTCTTTGTAAGGGGTCTCCCCTATCTCTGTACCGCGCTCGTAAATATCTAAAGTGCTATTGTATACAACAGGTTGGTTGTTCGCATAATTTACCATCGCCTGTCCTCCTAATCGACTAAAACCACTATACCTCAGTCCATATTGCAAAGTTAACGCGTCTGTTATTTTATGTTCGGCGTTAGCATACAGAGCGCTTTCAAACGCTTTTTTTCTATCTAACGACAAAGGGTTTATAGCAGAGGTAGGTGACGTAGGCTTTACTTGTCCAGGATCAAAATCATAATAGATTCCGCTAATTCCAAAATCCAATTTAAAGGCATCATTAGCATAATATTTAAGATCGTACTTTACATTGTAATTGCTAATTGAAGAAATCCAATCAAATTCAGTGTCCAAAATTTCTAAATCGTAGTCATACTTACTATAAATTAACGATAAGTTTGAGAATAAACGATCGTTAAAGATATGGTTCCATCTTAAATTCCCCGAGGCATTACCGTAGCTACTTTTAAAGCTATCTCCAAACTTAAATGAATCTCTACCAAAATACCCGGAAAGATATAATCTATTGCTCTCACTTAGCCTGTAATTCGTTTTAAGATTTAAATCATAAAAGCCAAGCCTGTCCTTTTCGTTTGCTGCCTTTAGAAATAAATTAATATAGGAGCTTCTTCCTGCTACTAAAAAAGACCCTTTATCACTAAACACAGGCCCCTCAACGGCAAGTCTGCTTGAAATTAGACCTACCCCTCCTGTAAAAGCGAGGTTTTTACTATTTCCATCTTTTTGACGTATGTCCAACACAGACGATGTTCTACCTCCAAAACGCGCAGGAATTCCGCCTTTATACAATTTGATATCCTTAATGGCGTCTGCATTAAATACAGAAAAGAACCCTAACATATGTGACGTGTTATAAATAATGGCCTCATCTAACAATACTAAATTTTGATCTACAGAACCTCCCCTAACATGAAAACCTCCTGTTCCTTCTCCATTTTTGGTAACTCCAGGAAGCATTTGTAAAGATTTTATAATATCTACCTCTCCAAGAACTACAGGCATTTGTTTCACCGTTTTTATATTTAATTTAGAAACACTCATCTCTGGTTTCTTAAGACTAACCCGCTCGGTTTCCTCGGCAATTACAACAACCTCATCCAACCGGGTTGACTCTTCTTTAATTTCAAAATTTACTTTTTGATTTTGATCTAAAGTTATTTCTTTAGTCATGTTTTCGAAGCCCATATAGGAAACAATCAAAGTATAGGTCCCTTTTGGTGCTGTAATAGAAAAGAATCCATACTCGTTTGTAATAGAACCAATCGAAGTTCCTTTTAAAAACACAGAGGCTCCAAAGGCGGTTTCTCCATTTTTCACTTCTTTAACTATACCACTAACAGTATACTTTTCTTGTGCCGATAAAGCGGCAGTACATAACATAAGTACTAATAGTAATCTCTTCATTTGTTTTGATTAATGATTTTTAAAATTTTGATTTGATGCAATTCATTAAATTAATTCCGGTTTAATCATCGTTTGTGACCACATTTTTAGTGGTACTCCGGCCAAACCCAAAAGAAGATTTAACGACTTTCCGGAACTTGTTTTGTTTTCATTTTTCATAATTAATTTCATAATTAATGTTTGTTTTTTGATGATGACTTTATTTTTACGTGTTGAACTTCTACTATGGACATACTAAAAAACAAAAGGTTGCATCCTCTCCATTACTTTTGTGTTTTTTAACTTTATAATAACATATTTAGAATCTAATGCAGTCCCCTTCTATCACTATCATAAGTATCACTTTTGGGCAAAGTTGAATCTTTTTCTCTAGATAGAGGTTTATGTTTTCAGGCGCTAAATTAAAAGAGGTGCGAGCTTATAGGGGCGCACACTTAATCCTAACAAAACGAAAGGTTTACACGTATGAGCTCATATAAAAATAAAGTGTGCATATTCAGGAATAAAAGTGGAACATTTCAAAATTTAAACACGAAAATATTCTGTTGGTGTCGTACCTGTGTATAATTTGAAATGTTTATTGAATGTGGATTTCGAACTGAAGCCACATTCGTAAGCCAAGGCTATCATTGTATATTTTTTATTTTCTGGTAATGAGGCTATTTCAATAAACTTTTCAATTCGGAATGCATTAATGTAATTATAAAAGTTCTTTCCTTCCATTTCATTAATAACCTGTGATAAGTGATTAGGGTGGATCTGCAATTCCTTTGACAATTCTACAAGTGTTAGATTTTCGTTCTCATAAAAAGCCTTATCATTCATCACTTTATTTAAGTTTGCATAAATTTCTGAGGCTAGAGATTCATTTAAACCCGACTTGGCATACTTTTCACGTACAACACTCTTTTTTAAACTGTTGGAATTATCATTATTTGTTTTGGGGCTAACGCTTTTTGTTTTAATCGTTTCCGGTTTTAAATTGGAATTAAATATGTTTAATCGATTAATTCCAAATATGCCAATGCTTAAGACAAAAACGGTAACAATCGAATAGATGATGTGATTATCAAAAAAGGCCGAAAACACCCAAATGGTTGCAAGTCCAAAAGACAATATCCAAAGCCATTGTAATTCTTTCCTATCTGTATTGGAAAAATTATCTCGAATTTCTATTCTGTATTTATTTATAAGGATAATAGACCAAATGGCATACCCTAAACCCGAAATGGCTATCGTAAGATTATTAATAACGACAAACCACTCATAACCTACCCCCTCATTCTCATAAACGCATACTTTTTCAACCCCAGAAAGCCCATAAAATGGAATGGCCTGAATGTATATTAATATGGTTGGTAATGCATGTAAAGCTATTTCCCAAATATTATTTAACGGGGTTCCGGTAATCTCCCGTACATAAAAAAACAAAAAAACACCAATTAATATAGGCATTCCGAAATCTACTCCTAACCAATCCGGGTATTGGTAAGTGATCTTTTTAATATTTAAATAATTAAATATCTGACTTACAGATATTAGAATTAACCATAATATTAGAATTTTATCTGCACGAGATTTGTTCTTTTTAACGATTAAAAGAAGCGAAAGAAAAGCCGCGATAAGTATGCCAGGTATGAAAAACACTCATTTAGTTTATGTCTAAACAAAGTAACAGAATATTTTCATTTTTATTATATTAAATCAATATTAACGCCTATTTTAGAAATAATTATAATACCGAAACCATTTACATTTCTTTACACGTATTTAAACTATGTCCCTACATCCATTATACAAACATTATTTAAAACAAATCTTATCCTTTGGATTTTCTGCAACACTAATAGTCGTTATTTATATATGGAAATGAATCATCGAAACCATTATTAGCGTAATCAATTTAAAATTCAAAGCACTCCAAAAGTTGTTACTTTTTCAATGTATTTAGCTGACTACAAACAACTAACAAAACAGCATTTAGATTTTCAAATGATTTATTCCTTTTCTGATTGTTCGTAATTTGTCATAATCAAATTTTGTCAATCTAAACTTGCTTCAGAATATAGACACAAACTACCGAGTACCATGATTATGAGATTCCTCACATTCGTTCTGAATGACACCAGGAATATATTTATGATACAAAACAGACATTCAATTCCTTATAATTATTTTCTTAGAACAAAAACTCTTTTAGTAATTCGATCTTTAGTGATTTCCTTTGGTTTCATTTTCATTCCAAAAGCAATTCTTAGAATACTAAACCTTGTAATAATCATGTAGCAAACAATAATTAATAATAGTGAGAGTACTATGATCCAAAAAGCTTGCATAGCATAGGATATTTCTTTTCTCAAAACAATGTAACCAACACAAATTAAAACCGGTTGATGCAATAAATAAAAAGGATATATGGCTTCGTTAAGTACTTTCCTGTATTTGCGTTCTTTGTTAAAATACATTTTAAAGTAACCTATCACTGTTAACCCACATGACAATGAAATGATCATTTCTGTAATATTTCTGGAATCATTTTGAATTATTGGGAGTTTCTCAAAAATATGAGGCCGTGAGAATAAAAGTATTGTAAAAGTGATAGTTTGATACAAATACAGTCTCCTGTCTTTTGTTAAACGATTAATGACCCTGTTACTTGTAAACAACATGAATCCGCTTAAAAAGAATAATAAGTAATAAGCAAAATATGCCCAATCGTTGTACAGTGCATGTGTGCTATTTGGAAAATACTGTCTTAAAATTATTTGAGATAATAGAATACCTGGAAGTAATACATTTAGCCCCATTCTTATAGACATAATAGCTATTAATTTATCCCGAAGCATATTGTAATGCCTGGTTTTCGTATAATTTAAAAATGGCGCAATTAATAAAGAAATAATCAATAAATATAGGATAAACCAGAGGTGGTGCCATGTGATATTGCCAACAGGATATGGCCCTCCCTCGAACATGTGAGGCATAAAGTCTAAAAGGGAACTATAATTGTCAATCCGTTCAATATACACCATTAAGGGTACCAAAGTAAAAAAACCAAAAATAAACGGAATACAGAGCCTTCTTATACGTTCTTTTACATATTGTAAAGGTGTTCGGTGTCCAATCGCATAAAACGTACCAATACCAGATACTAAAAACAACAAAGGCATTCTCCATAAATGTAACCACCTCATAATAGGGTCTAAAAATTCGAAGGATTTCGCACTATTTACATGCCATTGTTCTGGCCTAAAAATCATGCCTACATGAAAAAAAAACACACTTACAATAAGACCTATTCTTAACCAATCTATAAAATACTGCCTTTGTTTTGTTCCTTTTGGTTGCGTGCTCATAACTATTAGTTTTTTTGATTTGAGCCAAAAGTATAGACCGTCTATATACATTAACGAGTTTGCCTATAAGTAAGTAGTACGAATTTATAGGGACGCACAAATAAATACTCATAATGAGATAGTTACAAGTCCCTGAATTGCGAAGGAGTTAATGAGGTTATTTTTTTAAATGCCGAATTAAAAGCTGATTTCGAGTTATACCCCACTCGTTCTGAAACCTCTTCAATTGTTAGTTTTTTACCTAAATCGGTTTTTAAAATGGTCTTAGCCTCTTCAATTCTATAGGCTGCTAGCATTTCAAAAAACGATTGGTTCAATCGTTCATTTATAACCTGAGATACATGATGAGAACTTTCATTTATTGCTTTGGCCAAACCTGACAGAGATGCCGAACTGCTAACATAAAATTTCTCCTGTTTCATTTGGCTAATTATACGCTTTAATATTAAGTCTTTTTGAGACTCTATCAACGAAGACTTTTTGTATTTTAAAACCGGGCCTTCTAAAAATGAAGACACTTCCATATAATAGGATGAGGTATTCATGATTTGAAAAGCTGTTAGAAAAATCATAAAAGAGATATATAAAAAGATCAAGTAGTCGCCCACATCACTTTCAAAAGTCATCTTAACAAAAATCAAGATAACCGTAATTACCAGAAAGTGATAAAATGAATTCCTTAAAGATTTCAATGTCTTATCTGTCGTCTTAAAAATGGATTCTCCTCTTTCTTTTGTCGATCGCAACAAACGATAAGCAATAATGGTTATATAAATAAGGATATGAATGATTGTTGCGAGATTAACATAGTTACGAATATCCAATGGATCTCCTTTAGAACTCCCCGTTATTACAGCCTCAGAAATATTCAATTGCATGACATTGATATTATCGTTGTATTTAACAACATCTTCCTGGAAAAAGAATAAGAGACAATAACCAAACCATAATACGAATGGAACAAAATGTAGCCAATCTTTCTTGCCTATTTTATCGCCTAATTGAGACGTCATAAATAAAAAAATAAGCGGAGCTATTACAAAATTTAAAGGTTCTGAAAAATTAGTTAGCCATAAGACTTTAAATATGTAACTGGTATAGTTAAGCCATCCCTCCAACATTATAAGGGATAAGGCTAAAATTAGAATTCCCATATACATATTAGGCGATTTCCTTCTTATGGATTTCCTTATTAAAAACCCTGAAATAAAAAAGCCAAAACAAATACCTACAAAGATTAGTAAGCCTATAATATTAACGTTTACGGGGATATCCTGCATATATCAAAAATAGCAATAAAAAGCGAACTTTAAGAGCTCGCTTTTTAAACAGAAGAACCAGGAAGATTCTTTTAAAACGTTCTATGTTATTAATTGTAAGTTATTCTGATTTGTATAAAAGAATCATACAATTTTTATCATAATATACCTCGGTTTTAAATATATACGGAGGCTCTGGCCCGAGAATGTTGATTGTACAAATCTCTGACCCTGAAAGCCTACACTCAACCTCCGGGGAATCAAGACAACCCAGTGCAAATTTACCATGATAGTAACCTTTAATAACCATATCCTCTTGGTTTAAACGATCTTCGGAAGAGGAAAATGCTAAAGACGAGGTGATCGCCAATGTTAAAGCTAATAACGGAAAGATGATTCTTAATAAATTAATCTTCATAAACTTTTAGACTTTTAAAATTAATGGTCTACTCTTTTCTACAGGTTTTCAACCTTAGCCCTGACAGCGATAGTTACTATCGTTCCTTTTAAAATAGCCATTAAAACATTGTTGTAAAGGATAAACACCTTTATTAAAGGGATTATTTAACGTGAAAATGATTCATAAAAAAAGCGCCCGAAACAGGCGCTTTTTAAAATTTATTTTTTTTCAGGTTACGCGTGTAGCGCTCTATCGTCTGTCGCGGCTAAAGCAGCTTCTTTTATTGCTTCTGTAAATGTTGGATGCGCATGAGACATACGAGATACATCTTCAGCAGATGCTCTGTACTCCATCGCTACAACGGCCTCTGCGATCATATCGGCAGCACGAGCACCAATCATATGAACCCCTAAAATTTCATCTGTATTTTTATCGGCAAGAACTTTTACAAACCCGTCTAAATCCATACTAGCTCTACTTCTACCTAAAGCACGCATTGGGAATTGTCCTTTTTTATAATCGACACCGGCTTCTTTAAGCTGTTCTTCGGTCTTACCTACAGCGGCAACTTCTGGCCAGGTGTAAACAACTCCCGGAATTAAGTTATAATCGATATGTGGTTTTTGTCCTGCTAAAGTTTCTGCAACAAGCACACCTTCTTCTTCTGCCTTGTGAGCAAGCATTGCACCTTGTACCACATCTCCTATCGCGTAAATATTAGAAGCACTGGTTTGTAAATGCTCGTTCACTTCAACCTGTCCTCTTTCGTTAAGTTTTACACCTGCAGCTTCGGCATTTAAGCCCTCTGTATACGGACGACGTCCCACAGATACTAAACAGTAATCGCCTTTAAACTCGACCTCTTCTCCTTTTTTATTGTCTGCTTTTACAATCACTTCATCTCCTACACGCTCCACAGACTTCACTTTATGAGAGGCGTTAATTTTAAACTTCTGTTTCTTTAAAACTTTATTAAGTTCTTTAGACAAACCGGCGTCCATAGTTGGAATAATACGATCCATGTACTCCACCACAGAAACTTCTGCTCCCAATCGCTTATACACCTGTCCCAATTCTAGACCTATAACACCACCTCCAATAACAATTAAATGTTTTGGCACTTCTTTAAGTTTTAAGGCTTCTGTAGATGTTATAATGCGCTCTTTATCAATATTTATAAATGGCAGACTTGAAGGTTTACTTCCAGTAGCTATAATGGTGTTTTTTGTTTCAATTTCAGTTGTTTCTTCTCCAACTATGGTGATATGAGTGGCATCTTTAAAGCTTCCCAGTCCCTGATAAACATCGATATTATTTTTCTTCATCAAGAAATCAACTCCACCAATAGTTTGATCTACAACAGCCTGTTTACGGCCAATCATTTTTTCTAAATTCACTTTAATCTCACCAGGGATTTCAATACCATGCTCTTCAAAATGCTTTACAGCATCCTCATAGTGATGAGAAGAGTCTAAAAGTGCTTTACTTGGTATACAACCAACGTTTAAGCACGTACCACCTAGTGTTGCGTATTTTTCAATAATGGCAGTTTTCATTCCTAATTGTGCACAACGTATTGCTGCAACGTATCCTCCGGGACCTGAACCGATAACGGCTACATCGTATGAATTCATAAAATTTATTTGCTTTTTTAATAAAATATCGAAACACAAAAATACAAATGTTTTACGGGAAGGCAATGAAAAATGCGACTCTTATCGCTTATCCTCTATATCTTTTAAAACCCATTCTAACTCAGGGTCTTTTTTTACATTTCTATCAATAATTGTGGGTAAAATTTCAACATCTGGCATTACACCGTACCCGTCCGGATTCTGCTTTTGAGGAGCCTCAATTTGCATCATACCCATTCGTATTTTTAACTTGGTATTTGGCAGTTCATAAATTTTATAGATACCTGCCACTGTACCATTATAGGCGCCTCCAGTTTCTTCTCCCACAAAGATGGCTCTTTTTGTGGCTTTAAGGTGTGTTGAAATGAGTGAAGATGCCGAAAACGAATTCCCATTAATAAGCACATAAATATCACCTCCAAAACGTAACGGTTTAGGAGCTTTAACCTTGGTATGCCTGAATCTGTAGTATAACTTTCCATCACGTTTTCTTGTCTGTATTAAATTTTGTGCAACAATAAACGGTGACAGCATACCAGACAATAATTTGAGACTATTAGGTGTGGTCTTACTCATTAAAAACTTTAAAAAGGGTATCCGGCTATTGACTTCGCTATCATTAATAAACTTAAACGGCTCTTTGGCCAAATAGGAATACAAATAATCTATTTCCGCAATTCGACCTCCACCGTTATCTCGTAAGTCCAAAATGAGGTATTTTGTTTTTGCCGAATCCAGTTTAGTAAAACTTTCTTTATAAAACCTCTTATATCGACCATTGGTAAAGCTTCTTAACTTCATATAGGCAACATCTTTATTGCCCTTCATGATATTAAAATTGCGCGTATATTCTCTTCTCCCCTTATTATAACCATGCGTTCTGTTATACTTTTTTCTTTTTTTAGCTGCTATACGCCGTGCTTTTTTCTGATCTGATGTTAACCTTTCCCGCTTTTTTACTTTTGTAGTATCTTTTTCTTTCTTTTTAGTGGCTTTCTTTTTAGTTATTTTTTTCTTCTGCGCTCTTCTAAAAATCTTAACAAACAAGGAATCTTTCTTTTTAAAGACCATCGTTAAACTATCCACATACCCTTTATCTTTATAATAAAAATTAGAAAATTGCTTTGCAACAAACCGATTATGTAATGTGGTATTATAACCATCTGAGGCAAAACGGGTTTTAAAGGTCTCCACCAGGCGGGATACGGAATCATTATCTATTTTAACGACTTCGGCACCAACCACACTGGAATCTTTACCTCGTGTTCTCTTAACCCAAAGTTTGCCATCCAAATGTTCAAAATCGAGTGCAAAAAATTCAAGTTTGCGCTTTCGTAATTGTTTGCGTTCTTTCTTTGTATACCAGAGATTAGCAGAACCCAAAGAAATATGGCCTTGTCTAACCTGAGCGACCACTGGCGCCAATCTTCTGTAAAATTCACGAGAGTTAATAGGTGACGTAATAGAAGTCTTTAAACTGTCAAACTTAAAATCCAGAACGGGCTTTGGTGTGTATTGGTATAATTTAGGGTGATGCCTTTTTAGCTGACCATATACTTTATTAATATCTTCATGTATATTGGATACACTATGTAATTTGGTAATTTGTTCATTATGGGTTTTAATACTTTTACAAGACACTAAAACTCCAAAAACTAACAATAACAATATGGCTTTTTGCATATTCCTGGGTAAATTGTATACGCTAAAATAGCTGTATTTAATTAATAGCATACGCTATTAGCAATTCTTTAACTAGTAAATTTGGTTTTCATTAAGTAGGTAAGTCAATAAATTCACAAATTTATGTAGTTTTGTGCTCCATGCAAAAAAACATAAACATACAAAATAAAAAGGCCCGCTTTCTATATGAGATTTTAGATAAGTATACAGCTGGTATTGTGCTTACCGGAACAGAAATTAAATCCATACGCAGTAGTAAAGCCTCTATAGCCGAAAGTTTTTGTGAGTTTAACGATCGTGGAGAACTTTTTGTTATTAATATGACCATCGAGGAGTATGCCTTTGGAAACTATTATAACCATCGTCCAAAAGCAGAACGAAAACTTCTTTTAAACAAAAAGGAACTCAAAAAATTACTAAAAGACTCCCAAGACAAGGGACTTACCATTATCCCGCTTCGACTTTTTATTAACGATAAAGGCTATGCCAAATTAAATATCGCCTTAGCAAAAGGTAAAAAGCTATACGACAAGCGAGAGACCATCAAGGATCGTGACAATAAGCGTGATTTGGATCGGATTAAGAAAAACTTTAAATAGTACCAATTAATTAAGTGTAATACCTCCTTCTCTTTCTAAAAATGAAAAAAAAGGGATTAAATAATTAATTATTCAATCCCGAAAATCAATGTATAGTCTTTCCTTTAAATATGTTACATATTACCAGATGATTATTCAAAATGTAAACTCTTATTTTTTAATTATTTTTTCACAAATAAATTCGGTATCCGTATGTATAGATACATAGTATACCCCCTGAGGTAGATGGGACGTATCGATCACATTGTTTCCATTTGTTAATTTACCTTTTTGTAATACCTGACCATTTACATGGGTTAATTGATAATCGGCTTTTCCATTAAATACAATAGTAAACCGATTCACAACGGGGTTAGGATACAAACTTAGATTAGATTTATTATAATCTTTGGTACTTAAGACACCACAATCTTCTTGAAAGGTATGCGAAGGATCAATACTTCCTCTCCAGTTTCTTGCAGAATACCTAGGATCATCCACCTCGATACACGTTAGGTTCGGACAATTAGAGCTTGAAAACTCTGTAAAATTAGTGTTATTTCCATTTTTAACATTTAGACTGGTTAGTGGGTTACTACCACAAGATAAGTCTATTAAAGCGATGTTTTGACTCGCATCCAGATTTGTTAATTGATTCTCCTCACATCGCAACTGTGTCAATGCTATATTTTGACTCACGTCTAGATTCATTAATTGATTCTCTCCACATTGCAACTTAGTCAATGCTGTATTTCGACTCACATCCAAATTTGTTAATTGATTCTCTCTACATCGTAACTCCGTTAACGCTATATTTTGACTCACACCTAGATTTGCTAATGGATTGCCACTACATAAAAGTCTTTTTAACAACACATTGCGCGTTACGCTTATATCTGTTAATTGGTTGTTGTCAAATCCCAACTCAGTTAAAAGCGCATTATTACTCACATCTAAGGAGTTTAGTTCGTTGTTTCCGCAAAACAAATGGGTTAAATCCACATTTTGACTCACATCCAAATTTGTTATTTTGTTGTACCTACAATTCAAACGGAACAAACCTATACTTTGAGTCACATCCAGGCTTTCCAATTTGTTATTCGAGCAATCTATTCTTCTCAAATTTATGCTTGCGACATTCAAACGTGCTAACCGATTATTTTGACAATCCAAAACATTTAATACTACGTTTTGACTCAAATCCAGACTTGTTAATTGGTTATTATAACAAACCAGGCTAACTAAACCAACATTTTGACTTACATCTAAGCTTATTAATTGATTAAACTGAAGATTTAGAGTTCTCAAAGCTATATTTTTACTTAAGTCCAGACCTGTAAATTGGCATCCTTGAGCCATAAATCGCTCTAATACTACATTTTTACTTAGGTCTATACTTGTTAGTGGATTAGAAAAACAGGCCAACTCAGTCAACGCTACATTTTTACTAACATCTAAACTTGTTAATTGAGTTCCCTGACAATGTAATCTGGTTAATCTTATATTTTCACTAACATCTATACTTACCAATGGGTTACTATGACAAGTTAGTGCAAGCAATGCCGTAAAATCTTCTATTCCTGTTAAGTCCCCAATATTTCTATCTGAAACGTCTAATTCTGTAATCATATTAATATTAGCTGTAGGGACAAATCCATCCACAGCTCCAGTATCATACCCAAGGTCAATTAATGCTTGCTCAAAATTAGAATCTGGGATTGTAGTCGTTTGAGAGAGTCCTGCAAAATTTATTATAAATAATACAGTTAAAAGTAGTTTTGTTTTCATGTTTTGAATTTATCTAAATGTTCAAATTAATAGTATTGCAAAATACCATGGGTTATAAAACTTTTTGTCACGGTTTTCAGTGGTATTGTTTGTTAAGACAACCAATCATATTAAACACCTTTCATTTCTTTATAATTAAGATTTCTAATGACTTGCATAAATCAAAAAATTTTAAATTTAAGAAAGCATTAACGCTTTCAAACCAACAATTGCTTTATTTTGTTACCCTATTAAGATATACCATATCAAGATGAAAAAAATCATTTGTATTTTGTTATTATGTACAGTACTCATACCTGTGCAAGCTCAAGAAGACCCCGTAGACCATTCAGAAAAAGTAAAAACGTTAGATAGCACCATAAACACATTATATCATGTAATCTCAGGTGAAAAAGGCTCTGCAAGAGATTGGACGTTGTTTAAGTTTTTATTTAAACCCGATGCCAAACTCATCCCCTCAGGAAAAACTAAAGCAGGCAACCTTAAAGTACACTACATGTCCCCGGACGATTATGTTAAAAGCTCCGGAAAATGGTTAGTAGATCATGGTTTTTTCGAGAAAGAAATACATCGAAAAGTAGATGCGTTTGGTAATATTGCTCAGGTATTTAGTACTTATGAAGCTTTTAAAAGTGAATCGGACGACACCCCCTTTATGAGAGGCATCAATAGTATTCAGCTTTTAAACGATGGCGAGCGCTGGTGGATCATCAATATTTACTGGACCCAGGAAACTCAAGAACATCCAATTCCAGAGGACTATCTTCCCAATTAATAAATCATACAAACAAGACTATGAATAATAATCGTAAACTAAGGAATATTGTACTAAGTGGTGCCTTATTTGGTATGACTGTCGTTACTTGTTTCGGACAAGATTCTGCAACCAAAACAGTTCCCTCGTTTAAAGACGGTGAGGCGCAAATTGTTGAAGGGTTTAGTGATCCTAATGCATGGATTAGACATGACCTATGGGTTGAAACGATTAATGATACTGATGGAGATGGTAAACCAGACCGCATGCATGTTGCGGTTACCAGACCGAAACAAACCGAAACTGAAGGCTTAAAACTTCCCGTTATTTATGTTTCCAGTCCGTATTTTGCTGGTGTAGCACCCAACGTTCCTGGATTGTTTTGGGATGTAAAACACGAGCTTGGTGAAGCCTCCAAAGCGCGAACCAAAGTAGAAGTAACACGAGTGGGGCAACGTCCTATTATATCTAATTCTCATATAAAAAAATGGGTTCCCCGGGGCTATATTGTTGTACATTCGTCCTCTCCAGGCACTGGGTTATCGCAAGGCGCCCCAACGGTTGGAGGTAAGAACGAAGCTCTGGCTCCAAAAGCTGTTATTGACTGGCTCTGTGGACGTATAAAAGGGTATAAATCCATTGATGGAAATGAAACGGTTACAGCCCATTGGTCTACTGGAAAAGTGGGAATGACTGGAGCATCTTACAATGGAACACTACCCGTGGCGGCCGCAACCACCGGAGTTGAAGGTCTGGAAGCCATTATCCCCATTGCCCCAGTGACTTCATTTTACAATTATTATAGATCAAATGGTTTGGTAAGGTCTCCTGGAGGATATTTAGGAGAAGATGTTGATGTGCTTTACGATTTTATCCACAGTGGTGCCGAAAAGAACCGTCCGTATAACAATAAAACCGTAAGAGATACTGAAATGAAAAACGGTTTGGACAGACTTACTGGTGATTACAATGACTTTTGGGACAAGAGAAATTTTTTAAACAAAGCAAAAAATATAAAAGCAGCATTATTCATGTCTCATGGTTTTAACGATTGGAATGTCATGACCGAACATAGCTACTTACTTTACAAAAAAGTAAAAGACAATGGTGTGCCATCTCAAATATTCTATCACCAAAACGGACATGGAGGACCTCCTCCTATTAAGTTAATGAATCGTTGGTTTACACGTTATTTACATGGGATAGAAAATGGTGTTGAAAATGATAATAAGGCGTGGATTGTTCGCGAAAATGATGACATCTCCAAGCCAACTGCTTATAAAGATTATCCGAATCCTGAAGCGTCCATGGTTAAATTATATCTCGCTTCCGGCGGAGATGAATCAGGCAGATTAAGCACCAGTAAAAGCAAAAAACAAGGTGCCGAAACTTTAGTTGACAACTTTTCGTTTTCAGGTAAGGACCTGGCAACCGCACAAAACTCAAAGCACCGACTACTATATGTAACTCCCAAGTTAATGAAAGACATTCATATATCGGGCGTTCCAAAGGTCACAGTGAAACTAGCCAGTAATAAACCCGCAGCAAATCTAACGGTTTGGTTGGTTTCTCTCCCCTGGAATGAGTTAAGCGATGCTCCAATTACCGACAATATTATTACCCGTGGTTGGGCAGACCCCCAAAACTATAAGTCCCTATCATCAAGCAGGCCATTAAAGCCTGGGAAATTCTATGAAGTATCTTTTGACCTCATGCCAGATGATCAAATTATAAAAGCCGGACAGCAAATTGGACTTATGATTTTTTCAAGCGATAAGGAGTTCACCATTCACCCTAAAGCCGGTACCGAGTTGACGGTTGATTTGGATGGAACACATTTGGTGTTGCCCGTGGTTGGAGGACCAGAAGCCTTTGATTAATCTGAACTGTCAGGTCGACTTAAGGAGACATCACATGCGAGTGTGCAATCATTAAAAAGAATAGTATTCTTAGATAATGGGGGTTCTCATTATATTCGAATTGATCCGAAGCTTTTAGGTAACTAGACCCCTAATACATAACCACTAAAAATGAACCCAATTTCAACCCTTATAGAAAGGCTAAATCACAAAAATCTATGGCAAAAGTCGTTGGAATTAAAACGTAATGAATATCTAAAGGTAAAAGGAAGCATTGATACCAATTTGTATCTCGTTGAAAAAGGCGCCTTAAGAATTTTTGTTATTGATGAATTTGAGGAACACACTATAAGATTTGGCTACCAAAACAACCTCATAGCAGCACTCGACTCTTTTTTAAATGAAAAGCCTTCCGAGTTTTATATTCAGGCCCTAAAATACAGTTCTTTAAAGGTCATTGATAAAAAAACGTATATGAATTTTGTGTCGTCTTCGATAGAAAACACAACATTATGGCAACAGATTTTAGAGAGCTTCGCCCTCCAACAAATGGAACGCGAGCGAGATATACTAACAACCTCGCCTTTAGAACGCTATAATCGTGTTTTAAAGCGGAGTCCACAACTCTTTCAGGAAATTCCTAATAAATATATTGCTTCGTATTTGAGAATGACCCCAGAAACACTTTCAAGAATTAAAAAATCTTAATTTCAATCAATATTTATATCTGTTTTAATTAAAACCTTTGTAAAAAAATATTATGAAGGTCACATCAGAAACATTAATAACAGAACTTATAGAGAAAACACGCCAAAATATCAATCAGGTTGAGGCTCTAAACTTGAAACCTCTTGAGAAACTCAATTGGAAGGCCAATAACGATTCCTGGAGTGCTCTGGAGTGTGTTGAGCATTTAAATCGCTATGGTGATTTTTACAATCTGGAAATTGAACAACGCATCCATTCAAGTTTGCATAAACCAGAACCTATCTTTAAATCGGGAACCCTAGGAAATTACTTTGCTAAAAGCATGTTACCTAAAACTCCTTTAAACAAAATGAAAACGTTTAAGGACAAAAACCCCATTGGTAGTCATTTGGATAAAACCTGCTTAGATCACTTTCTGGTACAACAAGAAACGATGCTCGAACTTTTAGACAAAGCCAGAGGCGTAAGCCTGAATAAAACCAAAACAGCGATTAGCATTACTAAATTAATGACACTTAAACTCGGTGATACCTTTAGAATCGTTATCTATCATAATGAAAGACATTTGGTACAAGCCGCTACAGTTCTTAAAAATCAAGCCATAAATTAGTTTTTATTCTCAAGTAGTGGTACAAAACGAAATTCACCAAACTCATGCTTCTCAAATTCCTTAGAGCCTTTTCTAATAAAAAGGGTCATAATTTGAACATTGTCCCCTACTGGAATTACCAACCTACCTCCTATTTTTAACTGACCAAGCAAAGGTTTTGGAACAAATGGAGCACCTGCTGTTACAATAACACTATCAAAAGGTGCTTCATCAACCATACCTTTATAGCCGTCACCAAAAACAAATTTTCTGGCACGATAACCTAGTTTAGGTAAAAACTTACTGGTTTTCTTAAACAACTCCTGCTGGCGCTCGATACTATATACTTTAGCACCTAATTCGCACAGTACGGCCGTTTGATAACCGCTACCCGTTCCTATTTCTAGTATTTTATCTTCCCTTTTCACCTGTAGCAACTCACTCTGAAATGCTACGGTATAGGGTTGCGAAATGGTTTGGTCTGCTCCAATAGGAAAAGCTTTATCCTGATAAGCATGATCTAAAAAACCGGAATCCATAAACAAATGCCTGGGAATCTTTCCGATAGCATTTAAAACATTTATATCTGTTATTCCTTTGTCCTTTAAAACATTAACTAATTTTTGGCGTAATCCTTTATGTTTAAAAGTATCTTTCAATGTTAGGGAAGTTTATCAATGATAAAATTAATTAAACTTTTTAAGAAGAAAACAAAATCTCTAAAATTTATTTCTAACGATGAATAAGCAAAAAAATTAGCTATAAATAATCAAATTGATGTTCGAAATATCTTATTTTTGTGGAAAACGTAAACTATATGCTCAAAGTTGGTGTTCTGGGTGCTGGCCACTTAGGAAAAATTCATTTAAGACTTCTTAATCAATCTGAAAAATATAACCTTGTAGGCTTTTATGATGCCGACCAAACAAACGCCGATAAGGTCGAAAAAGAGTTTGGCTACACGTTTTTCAACTCTATAGAAGCTCTTATTGATGCTGTAGATGTTGTCGATATCGTAACACCAACACTTTCGCATTACGACTGTGCAAAACAAGCCATTTCAAAAGGTAAACACATCTTTATTGAAAAGCCAATTACCAACACTGTAGAAGAGGCCGAGCATATTAGAGCATTACTAGCAGAGCACAACCTTAGAGGCCAGGTGGGACACGTAGAGCGTTTTAATCCGGCGTTTACTGCTGTGAAAAACGATATTAATGCCCCCATGTTCATTGAATCTCATCGTTTGGCAGAATTTAACCCTAGAGGAACCGATGTGCCTGTGGTTTTAGACCTTATGATTCATGATATTGATATCATTTTAAGTGTTGTGAAATCTAAGGTAAAGAATGTCTCTGCAAGCGGTGTTTCTGTAATAAGCGATACACCAGACATCGCAAACGCAAGAATCGAATTTGAAAATGGTTGTGTAGCAAACCTAACAGCCAGTAGAATATCCTTAAAGAAAATGCGTAAGGCCCGTTTCTTTCAAAAAGACGCCTACATATCGGTCGACTTTTTAGAGAAAAAATGTGAAGTCGTAAAAATGAAAGATGCCCCCGAAAATCCGGGTGATTTCGATATGATACTTCAGAATGCCGAAGGCATTAAAAAACAAATATACTTCGATAACCCCAATATATCTGAAAACAACGCCATACTTGACGAGTTAGAAACATTTGCAGATGCAATAAATAACAATATCTCCCCTATTGTAACGCTTCACGACGGTACAGAAGCACTAAGAGTAGCGACTCAAATAATAAATTGTTTTTAAAAATAATTGTATGACTAATATTGCTGTTATTGGAGCAGGTACTATGGGTAATGGTATCGCTCACACCTTTGCACAAAAAGGTTTTAAAGTTCAACTTATAGATATAAGTGAAACATCTCTTAAAAAAGGTATAGATACCATCACCAGAAACCTGGATAGAATGGTGGCCAAGGAGAAAATTTCTGAAGCCGATAAATCTGAAACTTTATCAAACATTGCAACATTTACAAGCATAGAGGATGGTGTAAAAACATCAGATTTAGTTGTTGAAGCGGCTACCGAAAATGTAGACCTAAAACTTAAAATTTTCAAGCAACTGGACGACGTTTGCTCAAAAGATACCATTTTAGCCTCTAATACTTCTTCTATTTCTATCACTCAAATAGCTGCTACGACATCCAGACCGGATAAAGTTATTGGGATGCACTTTATGAACCCCGTGCCTATCATGAAATTGGTTGAAATTATACGCGGATACAGCACGAGTGACGAGGTAACCAAAAGTATTATGGACATGTCCGTTACCCTGGGAAAAACACCCGTAGAAGTTAATGATTATCCTGGTTTCGTGGCAAATCGTATTTTAATGCCAATGATTAACGAATCTATCGAAACGCTTTATAATGGTGTAGCCGGAGTGCATGAGATTGATACCGTTATGAAATTAGGTATGGCACACCCAATGGGGCCATTACAGTTAGCCGATTTTATTGGTTTAGACGTTTGTTTATCTATTCTTAATGTGATGTACAACGGATTTAAAAATCCAAAATATGCACCCTGTCCCTTACTGGTAAATATGGTAATGGCAGGTAAATTAGGAGTGAAATCTGGGGAAGGGTTTTACGATTATTCGGAAAGCAGAAAAGCCGAGATTGTGGCTGGGCAGTTTTTGAGGTGAATATAGTTTGTGGTGTTTGGTGAGCAGTATTCAGTGAGCAGTAATCAGTATTCAGTGTTCAGTGAGCAGTATTCAGTGGGTCGTGCGTAATAGATAGCAGTTGTTAAATTAAAAATTAAGAGTTTTATAATGAGATTTCAGGATTTATTAGCTTATAGAAAATCGTTCGATTTGGCTATGAAAACTTTTCATCTATCAAAACGTTTTCCTAAAGAAGAAACATATTCTTTAACCGATCAGATTAGAAGATCCTCAAGAAGTGTATCTACCAATATTTCTGAAGCTTACCGTAAAAGACGATATCCTAAACATTTCATAAGTAAATTAACAGATAGTGATGCTGAGAATTCGGAAACACAAACGTGGTTAGAGTTTTCATTACATTCTGAATATATCTCAAAAGAAACCTTCACCACACTAATGGATGAAAGTATTGAAGTTGGTAAGCTAATTAATTATATGATTCAAAACCCAGGGAAATTTGGTTCAAAATAGCAAAACTGTTTAAAAAATATTGATTACTATATGTTGCACTGAGCATTAATATTTTCTCGCAAAGGCACCAAGACTTGAAGAATAAAATTGAACACATTATATATCGCTTATCGATCACTACATACTGAGCACTGCTCACTGAATACTGAACACTAAAACTTTCTCACAAAGACATTAAAACGCAAAAAATAAAACTGATCACTACAAACAAAACACCGTTTACTGAATACTGATTACTAAATACCGATTACTAAAAACTACACACAATAAACATGGCAAAAATCATCCCCTTTAAGGCAGTAAGGCCAACACGAGATAAAGTCAGTTTAGTTGCTGCACGTTCCTACCAAACATACACCTTAGCAGAGCGCGAATCTAGAATGAGTTACAATCCATTTTCGTTTTTGCATATTATTAACCCTGGATACAAATATCACAAGGATATTTCGGGGCAAGACAGATATAAACTAGTGAGAAACCGTTATCTGGAATTTAAAGAAGACCGAATTTTTATGCAGGATGAAATCCCCTGCTATTACATCTATAAAATTGTTAATAGAGAAGGCACTGCTTTTTCGGGAATTGTTGCGGCGGCTAGTGCCGAAGATTACGAAAAAGACCTTATTAAAAAACACGAAGATACTATTGAGTATCGGGAAAATGTCTTTAAGGATTACTTAAAATCAGTTCGCTTTAATGCAGAACCGGTACTTCTAACTTATCCGGACAATGATGTGGTTGCTAACATCATTTCTGAAATTCAAAAAGACAGAGCAGAATACGAGTTTACAACAACATATAGAGACACGCATTATTTATGGAAACTCGATGATTCTAAATTAATCGATGTGCTACAAAATGAATTCGAAAGTATCGATACCATTTATATTGCAGATGGACACCACAGATCGGCATCTTCATACTTACTGGCTAAAGATTCGAAATCTGAAAACAATGAACACACCGGAAACGAACCTTATAATTATTTTATGACCTATTTAATTCCGGAGTCCGACTTAAGAATTCATGAGTTTAACAGGTTGATTAAAGATTTAAACGGACTGAGCAAAGAAGCATTCTTAATTAAGCTAGATGCCATGTATCGCATTGAAAATAGAGGAAACGAATTATATAAGCCCAATGGAAAACATCACTTTTGCATGTATTTAGATGGAGAGTTCTATTCACTTTATCTAAGAAAAAGTAATTATACCTTCGAAAACCCTTTAGACGCTTTAGATACCCAAATTCTCTATAAAACTATTTTGGAGCCCATTTTGGGGATTTCAGATTTGCGTAATGACAAGCGCATCGATTATTCTCATGGGAAAAACGATCTGGTAACTATAAAAAGCAAGGTAGATAGCGGTGAATTTAAAGTAGGCTTCGGTTTAGTTCCCATAACCATAGATGAAATGAAAGCCATCGCCAATAACCATTTAACTATGCCCCCTAAAAGCACTTTTATTGAACCTAAACTACGAAGTGGTGTTACAATTTACGAGTTTTAAAAAAAAGTTATTATTTTGTTCCCCATTAACCCATTGAACAACTCCAACAGACAAAAGCACCAAACATATAAGATGAGCATACCGCAAAACCTTCAAAGCATAAAATCATCATTACCCGAACACGTTACTCTAGTCGCCGTTTCTAAAACAAAACCCATTAGTGATTTAATGGAGGCCTACAATGCCGGTCAGCGTATTTTTGGAGAAAATAAAATTCAGGAAATGGCCAACAAGCACGAAGACATGCCAAAAGATGTGGAATGGCATATGATCGGGCATGTTCAAAGTAACAAAGTAAAATATATGGCGTCCTTTGTGCGTTTAATTCATGGTGTCGACAATTTGAAGCTTTTAAAAGAAATAAACAAACAGGCCTTAAAACATAATAGAGTTATTGATTGTTTGCTTCAAATAAAAATTGCTTCAGAAGATTCTAAATTTGGGATGAGTCCTAATGACACTATCGACATGATAACGTCTGAATCTTTTTCTGAATTGAAAAACATTAGAGTTGTGGGGGTAATGGGAATGGCGACATTCACCAGTGATATCAATCAAATCGAAGGAGAATTCAAATATCTAAAACGTACGTTTGAGACTCTAAAACAGATAAAAACAGAATCGCCTAACTACCATTTAAATACCATTAGTATGGGCATGAGTGGTGATTATCAGTTAGCTATTGCTTGTGGAAGTACCATGATTCGAGTTGGAAGTAGTATATTTGGAGCACGAAATTATCATTAAGCATATTTCTAGAGGGGTGTAAAATATGTTTTAAGTAAAGTTTTCGTCTTACAGATTTATTGTTAATCTGAAGGTTTAAGAAGGCTTAACTAGTAAAAAAAGAAAAACACATAAACATTTTTGTACGCAATACTAGACATAGAAACTACCGGGGGCAAGTATAACGAGGAAGGCATTACGGAAATTGCAATCTACAAATACGATGGGCATGATATCATAGACCAATTTATCAGTCTTATTAATCCGGAACGAGAGATTCAACCATTTGTAGTAAACCTGACGGGCATTAACAGCAATATGCTCCGCAATGCACCCAAATTTTATGAAATTGCCAAACGCGTGGTAGAAATTACCAACGATTGTATTATCGTAGCACATAACGCGCAATTTGATTATAGAATTTTACAAACCGAGTTCGACCGTTTAGGATTCGAATATGAAAGAAAATCGCTTTGTACTGTCGAGCTTTCAAAAAAATTAATCCCAGGTCAACCTTCATATAGCTTAGGCAAACTTGTTAGATCTCTGGGTATTCCGGTAGCAGACAGGCACCGAGCTTCTGGGGATGCTATGGCAACTGTAAGATTGTTTAAAAGACTATTGGATAAAGATACCGCCAAAACCATTATTCAAGAGTCTATTAGTGTAAACCCCAAGCACCAATTGGAGCCCAAACATATTGATATCATTAAAAATTTACCCGCGGCAACTGGTGTTTATTACATTCATAAAGCCAATGGGGATATTATTTACATTGGAAAAAGCAACAATATAAAAAAACGTATTAATCAACACTTTACCAGCACGAATCAAAAGGCCAAAAAAATTCAGGCTCAAGTGACTGCCGTAACTTACGAAACCACTGGTAGTGAGCTAGTTGCTCTTTTAAAAGAAAGTGAAGAAATAAAACGAGTTAAACCCATGTTTAACAGAGCTTTACGAAGAACCATCTTTACTTATGCTTTATATAGTTTTGTCGATGAAAACCATTATATAAATTTAAAAATTGATAAAGCCGACGGAAGAAAAAATCCAATCACCACGTTTAGTAATAAACAAAGTGGTAAAAGTTTTATGGTTAAAGCCATAGATGAATATAATCTATGTCAAAAACTAACTGGTATATACAAAACACAAAACAGTTGTTTTAATTACGATATAAAAAGTTGTAATGGGGCCTGTATACAGGAAGAACCACCTGAATCTTATAATGAACGCGTACGACAACTACTATCTAAAAATAGTTATGCGAATAAAAACATGGTTATTATAGACAAAGGTCGAGATGTAGATGAGCGCAGTGCCATTCTTATAGAAGATGGGATTTTTAAAGGCTTAGGTTTCTTTAATCTTAACTATCAAATAAATAATATCGAGGTTTTGGAGTCCATTATCACGCCCATGAATAACGACCGAGATACCCAACATATCATACAAAGCTACTTACGTAAAAACAAAAAAGTAAAACAAATAGTATTTGATAAAGTATGAGGAAAATTATTCTAATTCTATTCCTAATCTCTAATCTAAACCTGCTTGCTCAATCACAATTTAATGCTGCTTCTTACAGAGTAACTCTTGGTGATCTTAAAACGAATGCTTTCGAGAAAGACTCTACAGCTAACGCCTTAATAATATACAAGGCCGGAAATAGTTTTGTAGACAGAGCCGAATACGATTTAAGAACCAAAGTACAAGAGAAAATAAAAATACTGAAAAAGGAAGGTTTTAATAAAACAGAAATTTCAATTCATTTATATAATAACGGCAGCAGAAGGGAAAAAGCTACAGACATTATAGCTACGACTTATAATCTCGAGAACGGAAAAGTTATTAAAACCAATTTACAGAAAAAAGATATTTTCAGAGAGAAGTACGATGACAATCATACTTTTGTAAAATTCACATTGCCAAATATAAAAGAAGGCTCTGTAATCACTTATAGCTATACACTCATCTCTCCTTTTATGTTTAATTATAAAGGTTGGGATTTTCAAAGTGACATCCCAACCCTATACAACGAATACAAAACAAGTATTCCTGGAAACTGGTATTATAATATTAAACTCATAGGGGGTAAAAAACTCACGACAAATACATCTGAGATTGAAAAAGATTGTTTAAGAAGCTCAGGAGGTGGAACTGCAAATTGTGCAAATCATGTTTATGCCATGAAAGATATTCCTGCTTTTATAGAAGAAGATCATATGACATCTAAAAGCAACTATTTGGCTAGGGTTGAATATGAATTACAAACCTTTAAAAGCTTTGATGGCATTGTGAATAATTATGCAAAAACATGGAAAACAGTAGATCGAGAATTTAAAACAGATAAAGATATTGGAAAGCAATTAAACAAATCACTCAAAATTGAGGATGTATTGCCCGCTAGTACTATAATCGAAGAAGATGTATTAAAAAAAGCCAAAGCCATTTACAGTCATATCCAAAAAAATTATACATGGAATGGAAACTATAGAATCTTTAAAGATGTGTCTGTAAAAGACTTAATAAAAAATAAATCGGGGAACGTATCATCTATAAACATTTTGCTTCATAATGTATTAAAAGCAGCGAATATAGAGGTGAAACCGGTATTGCTCTCCACCCGAAATAATGGGTTTGCAACAAAAGTTTTTCCGGTCATCTCAGAGTTTAACTATCTCATTGTTCAAGCTACTATACATGACAATGTTTATTATCTCGATGCTACCGATAAATACCTAAGCTTCGGTGATGTTCCGTTTAGATGCTTAAATCACTATGGCAGGTTAATGGATTTTAAAAATGGTAGTGAATGGATAGACATAGAACCTCGTAGGCCTTCGACCGTTCTTTATAGTGCAACGTTAAACTTAAACGAGAATGACATTATTTCTGGAAAAATCATCTCAAAACGCACGGGCTACCATGCTTTAAAACGCAAGAAAAAATATTACCCGAACAGCGAAGCCTACCTTCTAAAACTTGAAAATGAATTTCCGTACATTGATATTTCTGATTTCAAAGTTAACAGCGACGGAGTGACCAGCCCCGACTTTAAGGAAACCTATACGATTACATATAATTATGAAGACACCGGAGATCACATTTATTTGAATCCGTTTTTCGTCGTTTTTTTTAACGAAAACCCCTTTAAACTTCAGGAAAGAACATATCCTATTGATTTTGGTTTTAAAGACTCTTACTACTATTCTTTTAAACTTCAATTTGACAACACTAAATATGATATCATCGAACATCCAAAAACAAAAAACCTTGCTTTACCCAATAAAGCAGGCAGAGTCATGTTCTCCTCAAAAACACTTGGAAATCATATTTTTATATCTATCAGAATAGATTTTAACAAATCGATTTATAATCCGGAATATTACCCCTACCTAAAGGAGTTTATGAATGAAATTGTTAATATTCAAACGAATTCTCTTGTACTTTTAAAGAAAAAGTAATCTATCTTTCTTAATTTTGAATTCATGGATAAAACCAAAAAAAGGCATTGGAAAATAAGACTTCATGAAATGATTTATGAAGCCGATACACCTGTCGGGAAATTGTTTGACATTATTCTATTTGTAACCATTATTGCAAGTATTATTCTCGTTATGCTTGAAAGTGTTAAGGCTTTCGATGCTAAATACCATAATTTCCTAAACATTTCGGAATGGGTTATTACCATACTTTTTACTTTAGAGTATATTGCCCGAATGATTACGGTAAAAAAGCCTTATAAATACGTTATGAGCTTTTATGGAGTTATCGATTTTCTGGCAACCATTCCAAAATATGTATCTCTTATTTTTGGTGGTGTTCATGCCCTGGCAGCGCTACGTGCTTTGCGTTTATTAAGAATTTTCCGGATTTTGAAATTAGCGCGATATTTAGGTGCATCCAATACCCTGATTAAAGCATTAAAAGCAAGTCGGGTAAAAATATCTGTTTTTCTCTTTGCTGTTATTATAGTTGCCATTATTTTAGGAACCATTATGTATTTAGTAGAAGGCGATGAAGCCGGTTTTACAAGTATTCCAACCAGTGTTTATTGGTGTATTGTAACCCTCACCACTGTTGGATATGGAGATATCTCACCAATAACGCCATTAGGACAGTTTATAGCCTCTTTAATTATGATTTTGGGCTATGGTATCATTGCTGTTCCAACGGGGATCGTTTCTGCAGAATACACGTCACAGAGCAAATCCAAAAGGAAAACAGAGAAATATATCCCTCTCAATTCACAATCCTGTGTAAATTGCATGACAGAAAAACATAGGGATGATGCAGAATTTTGCTATAAATGTGGTCATAATTTACATGATGAATAAGATACTTGTCTCTATTGTTGGTCCCACTGCCATTGGAAAAACGGCTTTAAGCATAAAATTAGCGAATCATTTTAATACGGAGATTATATCTGCAGATTCGCGACAATTTTTCAAAGACATGCAAATTGGCACTGCTGCTCCTACTAACGAGGAATTGGCGGCCGCCAAACATCATTTTATTCATCACAAATCTATTGAAGACCATTACAACGTCGGTGCCTTTGAGAGAGAAGCTATAAGTACAATAGATACGCTTTTTAAAACAACAGATATAGTAGTGATGGTTGGAGGTTCCGGATTATATGTTGACGCTGTTAATAACGGGCTGGATGATTTTCCAGATGTGGATAGCAATATAAGAGAAACGCTTAATAACGATATAAAAACTAAAGGGCTTTCCTTTTTGCAAGACCGTTTAAAGGTACTTGATCTAACCGCTTACAATACCATTGCTATAGACAACCCGCATCGTGTTATTAGAGCCCTGGAAATTTGTATTGGTACCGGGAAACCTTATTCCTCATTTTTAAAGAAAGGAACGATTAAACGAAACTTTAAATCGATTTATGTCGGACTAACAGCAGAACGTCACATTATCTACGACCGTATTAACAGACGGGTGGACATTATGATGCAGGAAGGTCTGCTAGAAGAAGTTAAAAATTTGGTGTCTTTTAAACATCTTAATGCCTTAAAAACAGTTGGCTATAAGGAGTTATTTAATTATTTGGACGACGAATGGCCTCTTGATTTTGCTGTTTCCGAAATAAAAAAGAATACACGACGTTTTGCTAAGCGTCAACTCACCTGGTTTAAAAAGAACGAAGACACCCTTTGGTTTGATTATACAACCCCTGTTGAAGACATTATTAGTAAAATAAAACAACATATTTAGTAAAGTAATGACACTATCTGAAACTCCCTTAGATAACCCGGTTTGGTACGCACTAACCGATATGCATAATGACATGACCATTGATTATGGTGACGTAAAATTTTATCACCCGGATTATGGCCCCTTTGGAGCTTTTATAAACAATACAGATACCGCGGCTGCCATAGAGAAGCATGCTAGATTAATTAAAGAGTTTTTTATTGTAGGAGACAAACCTACTATGCCAGCACACTTCCCCCCTCCTACAGAGTATACTGGTTTACAAATGATTGTTTATGAAAAGATAGACCTCCCTATCACCGAGTCTATAGTAGCGTTAACAGACGCTCATTACGATGACCTAATTGGTTTAATTAAGCTTGTATATCCGGAATACTTTAAATCAAAAACCAAGGAGCTTGGTCAATATTACGGTATCTACAAAGATAATAAACTGGTTGCTGTAACAGGAGAACGTATGCAGACCAATGATTTTGTAGAAATTAGTGCTGTGGTAACACACCCCGATTATACAGGTAATGGTTATGCTAAACAACTCATTACTCACACGGCTAATACTGTATTTAAGAAAAATAAAATTCCGTTTTTACATGTAGACCAAACCAATCTTGGGCCTATTCAATTGTATAAAAAATTAGGATTCTCCCTTCGAAGAACGCTTAGCTTTTGGAAAATTAAAAGTAAATAACCTTTAACAAACAGCTAAACCAGGGAAATCATTAGCGCATAGTCACAATACTATACTTCGCATTTACAAGAATGCTCTTCCCGCTTGACAGACTCCCTGAGGAAAAATGAGACGTGTTACTACGGTTAAGTTGTTTTTTGGGGTAATTTACTTGTGAATGCGTTCCGCTATACTTTAAATTATGATCCACTTTAGGAAGTGATATAACAGCATTACTATTTTGAATGATAATATTTAGATTTGAAAACGCATCGTCGATCTTCAAAATCTTCAAATCGCCTATATTACCATCAATTACCGCATTGCCAGATAAATGATCTATGGTGGTATTAGATGAGTTTGAGTTAAGCACCAATTGTTTTACATGCTTTAATTGGGCCTTATCTGTATAACGTAAATTTAACTCTCCAAGATTCCAATAATTCACATAAATGGGCGAGTAAGAAGCATTAACGGAAGTCGAACTTCCGTTAATGCTATATGCTGTTAATTTGGCATGCGATAAATCGGCATTAAGGTTCTCTACATTTGTAGCAAACTCTATTTCGCCATGTCTAACATTGACCTTTAATTTCGCTTTTTTCGGCATTTTTATTTTAATGGTCTTCTTAACCTTAGAATTCGATTCCTTACCGACTAGCTTATTAATAAGTACCTTTCTTTTTTGTGCTAATTTTTCTCTTTTATGATGATGTTTCTCGCGTTCAAGAGCTATTCTTTCTCGCAATTTTTCCCTATTTTTCTGCCGTTCTTCCATGTGTGCATTTCTCTTTTCCATTTGTTTGGCTCTTTCCTGCTCATGGGCTGCTCGCTTTTCCATATGCCTGGCTCGTGCTTCGTTATGAGTCGCTCGTTTTTCCATGTTTTTTGTAAACTGCTCTTCCCATTCCTTTAAGCGTTCTGCATTTTTTTCCTGCCATTCTTCACTAAACTCCTTAGCCCATTCTTGTATTTCCTTACCATACTTTTCTTCCCATAACTTGCTAAATTCTTCACCCCAGGCCTCCATTTTTCCCGAATATTCTTTTCCATATTTAGACTCAAATTCCCGACTGTATTCCTCCAGGTATTTTTCACCATCTTTCTTATACGCCTTATAATCAAAATGCACCTTATCAGTACCTTCTGGTAATGGGGGTAATGGGGGTAATTCTGGTAACTCCGGAATTTCAGGTAAAACCATAACATGAGGTACATCAATATTGAAGTCGAAATCCGATATTTCAGGAACATCTGCAAGTTCAAACTTTAACTCATCAAACACAGCACGAACAGCTTCATTATCACCCGAATCTATATGATATACCCACGTTCTACCATCTACTCCCTTAGTATCAATTTCTACTTGACTACGAGAAGCGTCAATATCCACATCCCAGATTTTTAAAGCATTCTCCAGGGCCTCTTCACTTATTTTATCTCCTTCAATATAAGCTTCAATTTCAACGACATCCTTGTTCCAGGTATCTATAATAATATTACAATGACTGGTATTTAGGTCTATTGTAACATCTTTATCTACTTTTATGGATTGCGATACCTTTGTAAGCCTTTGTTGAGCCATTAAACCTCCTGCCAGGAGAAAGCATAAAGCAAACCATTTGATTTTTATAATTATTTTGTTCATTTTTTGATTTTAAATGGATTATTATCCTACCTCATTGGTTATAGCCTCAGAGGTATTTAATTCTTTTAATTGCGCTCTTAAGCGGTACAAAAGATTTAAACGAAACTTCAAATTATCAATTAAAGCATTCACTGTTAACTCACTTGGCCCCGACTCTGTTAATTCAACCGATAAACGCTTGTATTCTTTGTCAAGTTCGTCGAGTTGTGATAAATAACCATCGAAAAGATCTTTAGTTTCTGGTGTATATTTAATTTTAGATAATTCTAAATTAATACTTGCCATATAATAATCTTCAACTTTCTTAAGTCCTGGAGATATATCTCCCAGAGTTTTAGTTTCATCCTTTTCTATAGATACCACCTCTTCCTCTATAAGCTTACCTCCTTGTGGTTGAATATACTTAAAAGCTCCAAAACTTAAACCTATAAGCAACACGATACCAGCCGCTATATGCATCCATGAAAATTTGGATTTAGTTGTTACAGGCATTGCTTTGTCTAATTTTTCGAGAAACCTTTCCTGATGATTTTCAGGCATCTTTTCAGGTGCTTTTTTATCATCTTTAAACAACTCTTTAATATCTCGTGCCATCTTTTTTAAGTGTTAACAGTTCTTGTAATTTAATTCTGCCTCTTGATAATTGCGTTCTTGATGCCACTTCAGAAATACTTAAGATCTCTGAAATTTCTTGATGATCGTATCCCTCAATTAAATAGAGCATCACTACGTATTGATACTTTGAGGGCAGTTTATCTATGGCGTCTTTTACATCGTTTAATGTTATAGCATCGTCTACCAACCATTTGCTATCATATGAAGTATCAATAACCTTTAAGTGCTTTTCATCTAACTCAACAAGTTCTTGTTTCTTAGATTTCAAAAAATCAATACTTTTATTAATAACAATACGTTTTAACCAGGCACCAAAAGTAACCTCTGCCTTATATTGGTGTAACTTGGTAAAAGCCTTTATAAAAGCTTCTTGTACCACATCTTCTGCTTCGGCATTATCTTTAAGAAATCGTTTAGCGACAATATACATACCATCGCAGTACTGGTTGTATAACTGCAATTGCGCTTTACGATTGTTCTGTTTACATTGTTCAATAATGTCAACTTGAAACATACTGATACTACTTTTGGTTTTAAGTTAGTTCGTTTTAAAGACGATAAAAAAAATGCAGTGTTGCAAAAAGTTAAAATCTACGTTAAAAAAATTAAAAAATCTACGTTTACAATATAAGACCTGTTTACTTTTAAAGTATATTTATAACCGAATAAAAAACCTCTTATGAATACCTTTTTAAAACGCATGTTGATCCTCTTGTTTGTAGTTGCTATAGGACTATTTCTTTATTCTTTTTTCGTTGAAAATATTTTTTCAAAACGTTTGAGTCCTAAAGATACTGTAGAATTTAAACTTAATGATTTAAAACTTGAGGTGTTTTATAACAGACCTTATAAAAAGGACAGGGAAATCTTTGGTGCCTTGGTTCCGTTTGATAGGGTATGGCGTACGGGAGCTAATGAGGCGACTACATTTGAAACCAACCAACCACTGGACGTACTGGGAAAATCTTTACCCATTGGTAAATATACACTTTGGACCGTTCCCAAAGACTCAGTCTGGGACGTTATGTTTAATTCTAAACAATATACCTGGGGTGTTGACTCTGAAATGAAGCCCTTGTGGGATCCCAATTATGATGTTTTAAGTATTGAAGTACCTGTACAGAAGCTATCTGCTACAGTAGAACAATTTACCATAGCTTTTGATAACTCTACCGATAATTTGTTCTTAACCATGGCTTGGGATAATGTTAAGGTTGCCGTTCCTCTTAAATAGGCTTAATAGGGCGTTGTACATGCGGTTAAAAAAAAAGTAATACATTTAGACAAACACTTGTTTAGTTGTGGCAAAACAAAAGAAATCTGCACTTGAAGAGAAAAAAGGTATTTCTATTTCTGAAATCACCAACGCATCTTCTATAAAAACCATTCAGGAAAAACGTAGGTCCAAAATAAATACTGAGACCCTCGTTTCTGCTATTTTAAATAAAGACATAACAGCTTTGAGTCGAGCCATTACCTTGGTTGAAAGCAAAAACAGAGCGCATTTAGAGAAGGCCAACACCATTATAAAAGCTTGTTTACCTCATGCTAACAAATCTATTCGAATTGGTATTACAGGGGTTCCGGGGGTTGGTAAAAGCACGTTTATTGAAACTTTTGGTAAGCACCTAACTTCCCTTGGTAAACGTATTGCTGTTCTGGCTATAGACCCCAGCAGCTCACTTACAAAAGGCAGCATTTTAGGTGATAAGACCCGAATGGAAGAATTGGTAAAAGATGATCATGCCTATATTCGTCCGTCTGCTTCAGGAGATTCTTTAGGTGGTGTGGCAAGGAAAACACGAGAAACCATTATTTTATGCGAAGCTGCCGGTTTCGATGTGATTCTTATAGAAACTGTAGGGGTTGGTCAAAGTGAAACTACCGTTCACAGCATGGTGGATTTCTTTTTATTATTAAAACTGGCCGGAGCAGGAGACGAACTGCAAGGCATAAAACGAGGAATTGTTGAAATGGCAGATGCTATTGTCATTAATAAGGCCGATGGTGATAATTTAAAACGTGCTAAACTGGCTAAGGTAGAATTTAACAGAGCGCTTCACCTCTACCCCGAAAAAGATTCAAACTGGTCTCCCAGGGTTATGATATGCAGTGCTTTAAAAAATGAGGGAATTGATGCTGTTTGGGAGTTAATTTTAGAGTATGTCGATGTAACGACTAAAAACCACTTTTTTAATAAAAAACGAAATGAGCAGAATAAATTCTGGCTTATTCAAACGATAGAAGACCAGCTAAAGTCCGATTTCTTTAACCGTCCAAAAATTAAAAAAGAACTAGAGCAGCAATTACAACTTATAGACACAAATCAAACCACACCCTTTGCTGCTGCAGATTATCTTCTAAGTTTACTGGCTTAATTTCTGAACAGAAAAAAGCCCGAACCATGCAACAAATATCACAATTCAGGCTTTACAAATTATCAACCTTATATATAGGCTTACACGATTATTAATTGCTTTTATTATTCTAATTACTAATAATTCGTGATGTAATGTCTAGTTTCGTTGGCTCAAATAGATCTTCACTGTTATAATCATCATTGATCCTGGTGTAAAAAACTGCTGTTGTTTTATAAGTTAGTTCTGGAAAACGATTTTCCACAAATACATTCACATCTGCACTTTCTCCAGGCTTCAACCCAAAGGCAGGCACTTGTAACCCTGCCGTTATTACATTATAAGGAGGATCGATGACAGGACTAATATTTTCATAAGAAGGAATTCTTTGAGCAGTAGCAGTGAGACTCTGGTTTCCTTGATTAATCCATTTCGTCACACCAGAAAAAGCACTTCTCGATGTCCCATGAACTCCATCTGGAGTTGTAATCGATGTCGTTTCCATTTTTACGGGTTTCACCACATCCAGAATAATTTCTGCTGTAACAATTTTGTCCTCATCGTTATTTTTTAACGCCAGGAAAAATCGCTTTGGGTATTTAAAATCAAAACTCGTATCAACCGTTGGAAACTCAACATTCAGATCTTCCAGAACGTCAGATGAATCCTGGGTGTAGTATAACCTAGTGCCTTCATAAGTAATGGTAGGTACTAAGCTTGAAAAATCGGTTCCAACCGGGAATAAAAGATATATTCTCTCTCTGTTAAAACCTGTTTCTACTCTTCTGGTTATAACAATATCGTTAGGTAAGTCTCGGTTTTTACTTTTCTCGAATTTAATATCTGTAATTTCTAAAACTTCAGGAACTGGGGCTGCTTCTTTTACAACACTTACCACGTAATTTAGGAGAGGTGCCTTATCACCTGTTGCTCTTGTAATTGTAAATCTATGCTCTTTTCCACCTTCAAAAGATAACTGTGCATCATTTCCAGGGGTGACATTGAATTTACTTAAGTTTAACTCCTCGGAAGTAATCGATGTACTCATATCATCTAATGAGTTTATCGTGTAAGGCACTGTTATTACAATTCTTCCCGGTGTTTCTTCTTTATTATCAACAATAACAGGTTGTGTAATTTCAACTCCAACAGGGTTTATTCCAAATAGAGGAAAGCTTGAGAGTTGAGCTTCTTCAATATCTACTTCTGCTTCAACGGTTTGGTTTTCATCACTTGAATCGCAATTTACCATAAGCAATAAGGAAAACATTAGAATTCCTAAGCTCATTAATTTAATCCCTTTTTTCATTTATTCTTTTATTTAATTTAAACTTGGGACAAACTTATAAAAGGACTATAATAATTCTAAATTTATATGGCGAACCTCCCTAATTACATGGTAGATATCTTAAAAGTGATGGTAAACAGTCATTAGGCAAGTCGTTATTTTTACTTTGTTCAAATTTAATATCTATAATTTCAAAACTTCAGGACCTGGAGCTGTTTCTCTGACAACACTGACTACATAATTTAGAAGTACCTCTTTATCTCCTCTTGCTTTTGAAACCGTAAATCTATGTTCTTTTCCTCCTTCAAAAGATAACTCTATATCATTTCCAGGTATGACACTGAATTTACTTAAGTTTAATTCTTCGGAAGTAATCGATGTACTAATATCATCTAATGAATTTATCGTGTAAGGTACTGTTATTACAATTCTACCGGGTACTTCCTCTTTATTATCGACAATAATGGGTTGGGTGAATTCAACCCCAACAGGATTTATTCCAAATAGAGGAAAGCTTGAGAGTTGAGCTTCTTCAATATCGACTTCTGTTTTAATAGTTTCGTTTTCATCGCTTGAATCGCAATTTACCATCAACAATAAGGAAAGCACTAAAATCCCTAAGTTGATTAATTTAATCCCTTTTTTCATTTTTTTATTAATTTGATTTAAATTGGGTCAAACCTATAAAAGGACTATAATAATTCTAAATTTATATGGTGAACCACCCTAATTATATGGTGGATGTCTTTAAAAAAAGGGTGAACTAAAATGTAGTTTCAATGGTTAACACTTTAAATATAAAAATGTTGCACGCAACAACACAGATAACTAGTATTAAATTGTTTAAATCTTATATTATAAAAAACGCACTTATAAACCCTGAAAGATTATCGATGTATTACACCATAAGCAAGCTAAAAAAGAAAAGCCTGAACCATGATAATTATACCATCATTCAAGCTTAAACAAACTATCAACCTAAATAGTTATATACTAATACTTTTATTCACTAATAATTTTTGAGGTTACAGATAACCTGGCGGGCTCAAATAAATCATCACTCTCACGATCCCGGTATATTTTGGTATAAAAAACAGCGGTAGTTTTATATGTTCCTGCTGGAAAATATTGAGATACTGACACGTTAACATTTGCACTTTCTCCTGGAGCTAGTCCTCCACTAGGTATATTTCTATCAACGCTAAGAGCTCCGTCTGAACCTGACGGACTTACATCTTCGTAAGTCGTTGCCTTTTGAAAAGTTATTCTATGATTTCCTTGATTGACCCATTTGGTTATATTCGTGTAGTAATCAGAAGTACCCGCTACTTTATCAGGCGTAGTCACGGATGTTGCTTCCATCTTTACCGGGTTTTTAATGTCTAAAATGACCTCGGCGGTAATTAATTCATCTTCATCTGCACTTTTAAGGACCAGGAAAAAGCGCTTTGGATATTTAAAGTCAAAACTCGTGTCAACCGTCGGATATTCCGTATCCACATTTACTGGAGCTATAGATGTATCTTGATTGTAATATAGCTTATTTCCCTTGTAAGTTATGGTTGGTACTAAATCGCTAAAATCTGTGTTATCTGGGAATAAAAGATATATCTTTTCGTTAAACGCACCATCTTCTGCTCTTCTGGTTATGGTAATATCGCCAGGCAAGTCCTTATTTTTACTTTGTTCAAATTTAATATCTGTAATTTCTAAAACTTCAGGAACTGGGGCTGCTTCTTTTACAACACTTACCACATAATTTAGGAGAGGTTCCTTATCGCCTGTTGCTCTTGCAATTGTAAATCTATGTTCTTTTCCACCTTCAAAAGATAACTGCGCATCATTTCCAGGGGTGACACTGAATTTACTTAAGTTTAACTCTTCGGAAGTAATCGATGTACTCATATCATCTAATGAATTTATCGTGTAAGGTACTGTTATTACAATTCTACCGGGTACTTCCTCTTTATTATCGACAATAATGGGTTGGGTGAATTCAACCCCAACAGGATTTATTCCAAATAGAGGAAAGCTTGAGAGTTGAGCTTCTTCAATATCTACTTCTGTTTTTATAGTTTCGTTTTCATCGCTTGAGTCGCAATTTACCATCAACAATAAGGAAAACATTAGAATTCCTATGCCGATTAATTTAATCCCTTTTTTCATTTTTATTAATTTGATTTAAACTTAGCGCAAACCTATAAAAGCACTGTATTACGTCTAAATTTATATGGTGAACCTCCCTAATTATAGGGTGGATGTCTTAAAAATCAGGGTAAACCAAAATATAGTTTTAATGGTTCATACTCTAAAATGATAATATCATGTATAACAACACAAAAAACTGATATTCAAAAATTTGAATGACATACTCTAAAACGTGTACTTATAAATCTGGAAAGATTATCGACGTATTACGTACTAAAAATGGCAGAGAATTTTATTGGTTATTTGGCAAGGTTGAAGGTAATGGTATAACAAGCCCCAGGGTTGGACATAATTTCTAAAGTTCCTTTGATTTGCCTTGTTAATCCCTGAATAAGTTGTATTCCTAAAGATTGACTGTTCTCGACATTAAAATTTTCAGGAAAACCTACACCAGAATCCTGAATGGTGAGCACACATTGATCTTCTTCTTTAGATGCCTTAATACTTATTTCTCCTCTAGTTTTTCCACCAAAAGCGTATTTTATACTGTTGGCTATAATTTCATTTACAATCAAACCACAAGGTACCATTCGATCCATACCCAGTTTTATATTATCTATTTCTGTAGATATTTCTATATTCTGTTCAGAAAGATTATAACTGGTTCCAAAATAATTTAGCAAACTATCTAAATATGTTTGTAAGTTAATCATAGACAAATCGTTAGACTTATATAATCTTTCATGTATAAAAGACATGGCTTGTATTTTATCCTGAACTTCCTGCAAGATTTCCGAAGAACTTTTATTGTTACCAAACTTATGCTGTAATCTAAATAAGCTTGCTACAATTTGTAAGTTGTTTTTAACCCTGTGATGAACTTCTTTCATTAATACTTCACGGTCTTTTAAAGCCTGAGATATAACCCCATTCTTTTCTTCCAGCTTTTTATTACTAATTTGCTTGTTTTTATAAGCATAAATTAAAGATGATAAAATCATTAAGAGGGCCACTAAAGCAGTGATAAGTATGATTTGTACGGTACGCTGATTTTCATTTTCCAACGCGCTTATTTTATTTACATTTGTAAGTAATTGAATCTCCTTATCTTTACTTTCCAAATCGTATTTAGCGTGCACTTCTTTTATCTGCCTATCCTTTTCTATTGAAAATAGAGAGTCCTGTACTTCATGATATTTTAAAATATACGTGTTGCTCTTTTTATAGTCCTTTTTTCTGGCATTATACTGGTAAAGTGCTTCATATACCTTAGACAATTGCGGTAATGCTTCTATTTTTAAAGCTGTAGACAGCGCTTCGCTATAATGTGATTCGGCTTTCTTAATATCCTCCTTTTTTTCGTAAACCGTTGCCAAAAGTAAATGGTTTGAAACAACATCTTCAGAAATTCCTAATGCTATACACAATTGTAGTGCTCTATTCGAGTACCTCAAAGCATCGTCTAAATTGTTTTCCTCAATACTAATATTTGAAAGATTTGTTAATCCGGTGCTAAGAATTTCCGGCAAATCTACTCGTTCTGAAATTTCAATGGATTCCTTCAGGCTCTCTTTTGCCTTTGCATACTTTTTTTGCCTCATATACATTTCAGAAACCGCTCCCAAAATATGAGATCTAAAATATTCATTACCGGTTTTTTTTGATAAGTCCAACGCTCTGTTATAAAATAAGGAACCGTTTTCATCATCTTCCAACCTACAAGAGTAGAGAGAACCAATATTACCAACTAATACAACTACAAGATTTTCTTCATTGTACTCTTCATAAATTTTAAGTGCTTTTAGGTAATAATTCAGGGCTTTACTAAACTCACCCATTTTTACATGGGTTACTCCAATATTTTGATAGCACTTGGCCTTTCCTACATCGAAATTCAGTTCCTCGGACACCTCCAAAGCCTTTTTATGATAGTACATGGCCTGGACATGCTCTGTTTTATCATTATATAAATTCCCCAGTCTTAAATAAAAAAAACCGCGATGCTTGCTGTTATCGGTCTTGGTTAGCTCTAGTCCTAACTTCGCATATTCTATAGCTTTATCAATTTTAACCTTTTCGTAGGCATTGGTTAACTCTACATAGAGCTTTATTTTTTCCTCTTTATTTGCTGTAGATAACTTTTGTTCTAAACTGTCTATCTGGGCGGTTAAAAACAGGGTAGAACATAGTAAAGAGAAACAGGTAATTTTTTTTAAAAAAAGTAATAGTCTTGCCATATTACAAAATATCTAAACGCTCCAATAATTGATTCTTATAGGCCTTGCTTATTGGTATTTTATGTTCTTTAATAAAAACAAAGCGATTTTCTATTTTATCTATCTTGTCCAGAGCTACAAGATAAGATCTATGAATTCTCAAAAATTTATCCTGCGGTACCTTTTCGTAAAGTTCTTTTAGAAACATATTAGCTAAAATCCTCCTATCATTAGTAATAATTTGAGTATAGTTATCCATAGCTTCAACCCACAGAATATTATTAACCTTTACACTAATTAATTGAGATTTATCCTTTACAAACAATGTCTCGGATACCTTTTGGCTACTCGACATTACCATTTTTGGTTCTCTCCCTTCATGATGCTTTTGCATCGCTATTTGAATCGCAAAGGACAATTCTTTAATATTAAAGGGCTTTAATAAAAACCCAAATGGTCTGGATTGTAACGCTTCTTTAAAAGTACGATCGTCTCCATAAGCTGTAAGAAAAACGATGGGGATATTATATTTGTCGTATATATCTGCCCCCGTAACAATACCGTTTTTGTCCCCAGTTATATTAATATCTAAAACAGCCACATCGGGAACAATTTCATCTACATATTTTATTGATTCGTCGTAACTACTTGCAATTCCAATAATGGAATATCCCAATTTTTCTAAACTTATTTTAATATCTAACGCAATAGAAAATTCATCTTCTACTATAAGTACTTTTTTACTACTATCTACCATAACATTTTTAAGATTTGAGAGAACTATCTAATATAGTTAACGTCAAAACTATAAAAAACCCCTTATATTGTGTCAGATTTAATACCCTAAGAAGTCTTAAGAAGAAGTAATTCAGCAATATAACCGTATTATTTTTGCTAAATTACTTCTTAAAGTATGATAATTATGTAGTTTATTTGTAAATCAACTCTTTTTATTAAATAAAATTCAATTTTATTTAACAATTGTTAAAGTTTTATTTTACCACAGTCGTTTTAACATTCAAGATAAACGGATCAAAGAGATCTTCATAATGATTGGTGTTGTCTACAAGATCATTGTTATTAATTCTGGCACGAGATAAATCATATTTTGGGTTAAATACAATATCCACTTCATAATTGCCTGTTTCTACCGTACCGTCTGCCTTAACTTCTATAATTACTCGTCCCTCTTCTCCTGGTTTTATAAGGGTTCCTTGTGATATATTATAAGGAACTAAGGTCGCTTCAAAAATGTTTCCTTTATCGTCTGAAGTCTTATCTACATAATTCCTGGCTTTTATATTATGTTCTATATAATGATTTCCTTTGTGCGTCCATTTAAATGAAAACCGTCTGGTGTCTCCCTGGGTTACATCCGGAGTCGATATTTCTGTTTGCTCAAATTCAATTGGGTTTTCAAAATCTACGATGACTCTATATCTCATTAGATTTACGGCGTTCTCAACTAATAAAACAAGCTCATTAGTATTCATAGTTCCCTGTATATTATAAGAGCTGGTAAAATCAAAACTCAAATCTGTTTCTGGGTAATCTGCAGAATCTCCTGTTCCCTGTTTGTATTTTAACGATTCTCCTTCAAATTCGATTGTTGGAACAAGGTTTTCGATATCGGTTCCCTGAGGTACCAAAATATAGATAGCCCCTCGATTGTTAAGGTATTCTGAAATTGCTTTTGCTTCAATATCTTTGTTTAAAGATCCATTTTTACTTTGTTCAAATTTAAAATTAGTAATCTTTACTGCTGTGCTTTCTTCCTTTGCTACAGACACTAAATACTTAATACTTTTATCTGGATCTACTTTAGAGACTATAGTATAAGCTATAACCGTTCCAGGTTCAAAAGACTCCACCTCACCAACTTTAGGGGATATTTCAAATTTACTTTCATCAAAATTAACAGATGCTAAGCTTAAACTAAGAACATCTGTAGTCTCTGAAACAGAAACCACAATTCTTCCTGGTTTTGTTTCAACGCCATCCTCTATTATGGGCTGATCAATATTTATATCTAAATAGGTTACTTCCGAAAGTTTGAAATCATCTAATTTCGCTTCGTTTAAATCTACTGTAGTATCTCCTTGATCAGGGGTCGTGTTGTCATCATCTGAGCTACACCCTGCTAACAAACCCACTAACAAAAAAATACTTACTTTAAATAAATTATTCATAATATTATTTCTTTTGACTTCAAAAGTACGGGATACCCGTAGCTGAGTAAAATTAATATGGTAAATGAACGATCTCGATTGGTGAGTAGACTAAAAAAAATGGTGAATTGACTTTTAGAGTTTCAAATTATGGCCCCTTATTCGTTTGTTTTTCATGTAGTTTCGTATATCCCCTGTTTATTTTACTAAATCTATTCAATAAAAAAACCTCTTCTCTTTGATAAAACAAAAAAGAAGAGGCTTACCATTTAGCTAATGCAAATGCTATTTCTTAATAAACTTAAGCGTTTTTTGTTCTTCACCGGATGTCACCCGTACAATGTACAACCCGGAATGAAAAGATTTCACTTCGAAATCTATACATGAATGTTTATGATATTTTCTAGATGATGACGGAACCGGCATTCCGCTCCCTCCATCTAAAATGGTAATATTCACATTATCAAGGTCCCCTTTAAATTTCGGTCCAAGGTATACGTGTATCTTATCATGGGCTGGATTGGGCATGACCCGAGAATTCCCAACTGTATCTATATCGTCATTCCCATTGCCTGGGTCTGTTTGGCTTAGTTTCCTAACAAATATATCTTCAGAACCTTCAGATGACAGGTTAAATATACCGGTGCCAGGATCGAAATCTACCGTTCCTCCAAAAAAGCCAGTTGTATACATATTTCCATTTTCATCTAAATCTATAGCATAAGCAAAATCGTTTGTGCTACCACCGGTACTCGAAGCCCAAACAAAATTTCCATTGGTATCTAGTTTTTGAATAAACGTATCTGCATCAAAAATATCTCCTGTTGATACTCCTGTAGATGCTAAGTTTGTGACACCAGGCCCTGGATCGAAATCTTGAGTTCCTAAAAAGTATCCTACCCTGTATATATTTCCTTCGGCATCTATCTTCACAGATGTATCTGGTGTCACATCTAATGCTTTGGCCCAAATTGTGTTTCCATTAGCATCTAACTTTTGCATGAATATTGTTTGCAACCATGGATATGGATTGTCTTCTTTTGATGTTAAAAGCATTTGTCCTGCTCCAGGATCAAAATCTAAAGTTCCTTCAAACCCTCCTGTTGTAATTAGGTTATTATCTGAATCAAGAGCAATAGAAGCGCCTACATCGAATCCGGGACCTCCAATTCGTCTTACCCAAAGTAAGTCTCCATTGGTATTTAATTTCTGAATATAAACATCTGGAAGCGGAAATGGGCTACCTGAAGAAGGTGTTGCCGTTAGAATAGTTTCTCCAGTTCCTGGATCGAAATCTACAGATTCACTAAAGTATCCTGTTCTGTATATATGTCCTGTAGGGTCTACGACCATACCCGAAGTTGGTGAAAGTGCCATATCCTTAGCCCAAACAAGACCTCCATTGGCATCTAATTTTTGCATAAAGAATGCTACTCCTAAATTGGATGTAGCGGTTAAAATTGCCTCATCTGGACCAGAATCGAAATCGACCGTTCCACTAAATTCACCTGCTAGATAGAGGTTACCTGTAGCATCTAACGCCAAACTTCTTCCCGAGTCATTTTTGCTCCCTCCAACGGTATTTGTCCATAACAGGATACCGTTAGAGTCTAATTTAAGAACAAAACTATCCTGAGCCCCCTTCGAAGATAGAAGTGTTTGTTCTGGGCCTGGATTAAAATCCGCTGTACCTTCAAAAGACCCTGTTAGGTATAGATTGTTATCATTATCAATAATCATAGACGTTCCTAGGTCTTCTCCTGGACCTCCTATATGTTTAGCCCAAAGTATGTTTCCGTCAGCATCCATTTTCTGGATCAAAATATCTCGATCTCCATTTGATTTAATTGAAGGCACACTTGTTTGATTAAATTCTAATTCGTCTTTAAAATATCCCATGATGTATACATGACCATCATGGTCTACGACGACTTCTTCTCCTTCGTCGTGAGCAGCAGATCCTGCGCTATTTGCCCATTCAAAATTCTGGGTAAAGGCACATGTTGTAAATAAAAAAATTAAGTAGGTTTTTAACTTTAAAATGGTTGTTGTCTTCATGGTTAATTTAAGAAGTATTATTAACCCGTTGTTTATTTTGATGAAACTCTATCAATTTGAGTGAATTTTACAATTGAAATGAATGCAATTAACGCTTTAACTTAAGTTTATGCTAAGTGTTGGTTATTTAGTCTTTCGACTTTAATTTATGCCCACGCAATAGAAATACTCAGGACAAACTAAAGCGAAGTACCTAATAAGGCTATCGTAAATGTCAATTCCAGTTACTAAATGTATTCTCGACACGCCTCCATAAATCGGGATTTACGCTAACAAACATCTAACTAGCAATTTTAAACTCTAAATGCACAACAGGTTATTATTAATATATTAATTTGAGAATGGGCACATGATTACTTACTTCGTATTTTTAAAACAAAAATCGGGTATGATATTAATTCTTAATATGTCATAAAATCTGGTTTTTGGCAGATACCAATGCAATTAAATTATGTGCTATTAATTAGGGGAACAATGGGTAGCTTAAAGCCTCTTTTTCTGTTTTTTTTTCATATAGTGTGTACGGTTATTAGATTATTGGGTATTTAAGTTTATTAATAATGTATTTATCAGCGCCATTTATTTCTATCAGTAAAGCATGTAAAACAAACAATAGTTATAAATGTTTAAACATAATAACTATTGAAGCTATATACCAAGACATCTTTAATTCAAACCAATAACATACCCCTAAAGATTATTACCGAATTTTTCTAAAAAGTAGATAGGGGTTATAGGGTTTTGTCACAACATCAACACAGATTGTTAATGGTAAATTTAGAACATTATTCGGCAGTAATCTTATTATCGGGAGTATGCTCACTTAAAAAGGTTTTTCATGTTTTTTTATTTCAATATATCATTTTACAGCATATGAAAGAAATTAAAATGGTGAGTCATTCATTTAAATTGGTGAATGATTCAAAAGGCATGGTAAGTTATCCAATAAAGCAAGATTGGATATTATAATTAATATCCGAATTAGTTAGGGGAAGGAACAAATCGCTTTAAAAGATACGTTCCAAGTTTGTAAAATATAAAGCCAGAGATGGCACCAAATGTTAATCCGCAAACAATATCTAACGGATAATGCACGCCAACATAAATACGACTATAGGCTACTACGGCACTCCAGAAAAGTAATATAAATATGAGTTTTTTATAATACGATCGTAGCATTAAACCTGCAAAAACAGCCGCCGCCATGGAGTTCGATGAGTGTCCTGAAAAGAATCCGTATTTCCCACATCTTACAGCAATAAATCGCATTTGATCAATGAGATTAGCTTCTCCGCAAGGTCTTGGACGTTGAAATCCCCGTTTAAATACGTTTGTGATTTGATCTGTAAATGTGATCATTAATGCCACCACTACCACAAAAACGAGTAATGATTTCAGCCCATATTTTTTATAGAGTAAAAACAATAAGATAGCATACAAAGGAATAAAAGTTAATTTATGCGTAATAATTAACCATAAATTATCCCAGGGCTCAGATCCTAAATTGTTTAAAAAAAGAAATAATTCGGTGTCGCGTTCAAGAAGTGTTTCAATCATTTTTAAAGGTGCTAATCTTCGTATTTTGCAATTTCGCTATCGTAGAATTCGGTGGCTAATGTAATAGCATTTTCTGTTTCGGCTGCAAGTTCTTTTTGATCCTCTGCATCAAAATCTTCAAACCACTCCACATCATCATTCTCTAAGTTTATAATAAACCTGGGGAATTCGGTATGAATTACAAAAATGGCATTAGGGTATGCTGTATTATCGCCTAATATAAATTTTGGAAGGGTCATTTTTTAAAGCTTTAAAATATTATAAATGCATAGGTTAGGTTCTTATTCCCTAGTCTGCTGGTTTAACGTCTCTTCTTCATTAAAAATTTTTAAACCAGTTCAATGACAAACATAATCGTTTTTTTCTGTTTTTTAAACCTTATTACCAATAAGTATGACTTTTCTTTAATCCGGTCTTATCAATTTTCGGGTTAGATGATTAAATCGTAAATACAATAGGACGGCTGCTGTCGATAGTCCAGCCAACAGCCCCAACCAAATACCAAAACTACCGTATGCCTCTTCTTTTCCTAAAAACCAACTCACCGGAAACCCAACCAGCCAATAAGATACAAAAGTGATTATGGTAGGTATTTTAACATCCTGTAGTCCACGTAAAGCTCCCAGTACCACCACCTGAACGCCGTCACTTATTTGAAATATGGCGGCAACTATGAGCAACTTGGATGCAATGCCAACGACTTCGGTATTATCTGCAAGATTTTTTACATCATCAAAATCGACATAGAGTTTTGGCAGCTCATTATGAAATACAAAAAAGATAAGCGCAAAACTAACAGCAAATAGAGTTCCCAATGCAAATAGGGAAAAGGCTATTCGACGTAATTCCCGATATGCCTTTAATCCTTTTTGATTCCCCACCCGTATCATAGAAGCGACACTTAAACCCGTGAATATCATAAAGGCCATAGACGATAAATTCAAGGCAATTTGATTAGCTGCCTGAGGGTTCTTACCTAATAATCCACTTAACCAGATGGCCGCTGTAAAAATGGCTACTTCGAAAAACATCTGCATAGCACTTGGCGCTCCCAGATTTACTATTTTTTTTAGCATGAACTTATTTAAAACAAACAATTTTATGTTTGTTACAAATGCTTTCGATTTTTCTTTTCCTTTGAGTAAATACCACAGGTACCACACCATAATAACACGAGATGCTAATGTTCCATATGCTGCCCCAACGATACCCAGTTTTGGAAAACCAAAGGTTCCAAATATTAGTACATAGTTAAGAACAACATTTACAATATTACCCAATAATGTTGCATACATGGGGGCTTTTGTCATGGAAAGCCCATCACTAAACTGTTTGAACGCCTGAAAAACCACCAATGGAATCAAAGAAATGGCTACTAGGTCTAAATACGGAATGGCCAGCTTAACCACTTCGGGAGGTTGTTTCATCAAATACATAAGTGGCTTGGCAATGAAAACCAACAGGAATAACAAGACGCCTAAAATCGTACAAAGAAATAAACCATGTTTAAAGGATGATTTTCCCTGAATAAAGTCTTTGGCACCATCAGACTCTGCGATCAATGGTGTTATGGCTGTTGAAAAACCAATGCCTAGAGACATCGCAATAAACATAAAACTATTCCCCAGAGATACGGCTGCCAATTGTGCTGTTCCCAATTGCCCAACCATAATGTTGTCAATAAAACTCACAAAGGTATGCCCTAACATACCCAACATCACAGGAGCTGCCAATTTTAAATTATAACGAAACTCCCTTGTATAGTTTTTTAATTGCATTGGACAAAAATAACCTTTAGCGAAATATTTTTAAGATTTTTTCAATCATCTTTTAATTATTGTTAAATATTAACAATTGTTAACGAGTCTTTACAATTGCATATAACTTTTTAACATGTTTTTGTTTGTAATTTCATACATTCGCAATGCTTTGAGTAAACTAAATAAGAAATAGTATTTAAAACATTATAGCGTTTTATTTTATAAGGGATAAAAAATAACAGCTTACGAGTTTTATTATTTCTGGGAGGAATTAAAATTCCTCCTTTTTTATGCGTTCTACTTTTTAGATTAACAGTTCTAAAATTATTAATGAGATCGCTAAATATATGGGATCATACCAGAACCGATCTTAATACCTCCTTATCCATAAATGATTTCCAAAATGAATTTAACGGGCACGATAATGGATCAAGTAGGTTGTATTAAAGTTTCTATAAATAATACTCTAAACAGGAAGTAAAAAATAGCGCCCCTACTTTTTAAACGTTGATTACAGTTTTATTAGAAAAAATATGAAACTCCAAATTGTAATTGTGAAGAATCTAATGAAAAGCTAAAATAATTTGATTTGTTATAACCATTGTTTTCACCTCTACTATTATATTTATTCTTTACCAATGTATATCCTAAGGTTCCCAAATTAGCTTCGAGAACAAACCCTTGACTTAAAAAGTAAGCTACTCCAGGACGAAATCCAGCAAAAAAAGTTCTCGACGTGCTATTATTACTATTTACTCTATTAACAGAAGTAGTATTTTCACTTTTACCTTCTGAAAATCTACACTCTCCCTGAACATACATGGCTAGTTTCTGCCCCATTGGTATAAACTTCTTTAAATAAGAGAAGATATGAAATCTATTTGTTCTTGAGTTCCTGTTTTCAAAATCAGAATTATTAATTTCAAAACTATCAGACTCCGCGTAACCATAGCCAATACCTAGTCCAATGACCAAATTCTTTTTAATGGTGTAACCAAAATTAGGTAGAATTTCAACATTAAACATATCGGTCTCATAAGTAGCATCATCATCTTTATGATTTGAAAAACCAATTGACGTTTTCCCTCCAATATTAAAAGTTCCCTTTTTAATAGCAATTTTTTCATTTCCTTGTCCAAATGCCGTACTGTAAAAGATGACGGCAGTAATAAATAATAATGTTTTCATTAAAATGTTTTATTAAAGTTAAGCTAATCGCATTCCAAACTTCAGACCAAACGCCTGGGTTGAACTTTAATAAAACATCATCTTAATGTAAAATTTATGCTACAAAAAAACTGACAAGATTTCTTTCTGAAGATATCACACTCTTATAGCGTTTATAAGAAGTTTACAGCGTTTTTTGCCGCTTGAAATTCCTGTACGATCTCTTCAACAATTTGAGATACCGGTTTTATATCATGGATAAGCCCCGCGATTTGTCCGATCTCCAGTTCCCCTTCCTCCAGGTCACCTTCAAACATCCCTTTTTTAGCTCTGGCCCTACCTAATAAAGCCTTTAACTCCTCTATTGATGGTGAAGATTTATATAAATCCTGAACGTCCTGGTAGAATTTATTCTTTATCAGTCGTACAGGAGCCAATTCTTTAAGTGTTAACTGCGTGTCCCCTTCTTTAGCATCTATAACGACCTGTTTAAAGGCATTATGGGCAGAACTCTCCTCACTCGCCACAAACCTGCTCCCTACTTGAACGCCATCTGCTCCCAGAATCATAGTAGCCAACATCGCTTTGCCTGTAGCAATACCTCCGGCTGCAATTAAAGGGATATGAATCTTTTCCTTTACCATAGGAATGAGTGCTAACGTTGTTGTTTCGTCTCTTCCATTATGTCCTCCGGCTTCAAACCCTTCAGCGACTACCGCATCTACTCCCGCTTCCTGAGCTTTTAATGCAAACTTCACGCTGCTTACCACATGCACCACAGTAATACCGCGTTCTTGCAACCAGGGCGTCCAGGTTTTTGGGTTCCCTGCCGAGGTAAATACAATCTTCACTCCTTCTTCCACAATAATATTCATGATATCCTCAATATTAGGATACAACATGGGGACATTTATCCCAAACGGCTTATCTGTTGCTTTTTTACACTTTTGAATATGTTCTCTTAACACATCGGGATACATGGAACCGGCTCCAATAAGTCCTAAAATACCCGAATTACTTGCTGCCGATGCCAATCGCCAACCGCTGTTCCAAATCATTCCAGCTTGAATAATAGGATATTCTATATTAAATAGTTTCGTAATTTTATTGCTCATTTAGTACTTTATAAGTTTTATTGTTTTAGACTTGTTTTCCGATTGAATCTTAGCTATATAAAGTCCTTTAGAGAATGAAGATATATCGATGTGATTATGGCCTTCTGAAACCGAAGTTTCCAACACCAGCTTTCCAAAAATGTCGAAAACGTTTAAAGATACTGGATACCCCTCAAATGCATCGCTCAAACGGAGTGCTCCCTTGGTTGGATTAGGTAAAAGTCTTAATTCCTCATCATTCGCATCGGTATTCGTCGCGCTTAATGCCGACATAAGTGCCATTTCCAGGTTTGGAATACCGTATCCCAGCTCGAAATCGGGCATATTAAATTGTGAAGCTGATGCTCTTACCAACTGCATAATTTCTGCATTGGTTTTATTGGGTAAAGCCTGCCACAGACATACAATACCTCCCGCCATAATTGGGGAGCTAAAAGACGTACCATTTGCGGTTGAGATCGTATTATTTTCTCTTATTACAGCACTGGCCTGTCCCTGAGCGACCACATCGGGTTTTTGAGTAGGTTGTGTACTATTCCCTCTGGAACTAAAAGCGGCGAGTGTACCATCTGCCTTTACTGCTCCAATACTAAAAACGCCAGGAGCATCTGCCGGAGCTCCAACAATCTGCCAACTACCACTTCCCGAATTTCCTGCCGAATTTACCAGTAACATCCCTTTTTCAAAAGCGATATTCGCCCCTTTGGTTATAAAGGTCGTTAGACCATTCATATCAGACGGTGTGTAACTATAATTTGGATTGTCGTAAGTGGTATACCCTAATGAGGTATTTACAACATCTACACCTAAACTATCTGCCCGCTCAACAGCTTCTACCCAGTAACTCTCTTCTACAGGGTTTTCACTAAGGGCATCCTCGGTAACAAATAAATAATAAGATGCATCTGGGGCCGTTCCCACAAAATTATTTTCAACATAGCCAGCCATAGTACTTAATACTAAGGTACCATGATTACTGGTTGCTCCTGTATAAACATCATCATCTCTATTCACAAAATCATAATCATCTAAAATAAGCCCTGCATCTCTTAATCTTTGGAAGGCAGATATGGTATTCACTCCAGGGAAACCAGCATCTATTACAGCTACCGTCATTCCTGTTCCGGTATAATCTGCCAAGTGTAACTTGTCTCCACGAATCATTTGTATTTGATTTGCAGCATTGCCATAATTAAAGACGGTTGAAGCACCTTCCAGCTTAGAGGCTTTTTTTGGTTGTTTTGCTTTTGAAGTATTCAGGTTTTTGTTAGCAAATTCAATGCGATCTACAAAAGAAAATATAGAAACTAAAGTATTGATATTGGTTTCGCTACCACGAACATGCACCGCATTAAACCATTTAGATTTTGCCATAACAGTAATTCCAACGGCTCCCTTTAACTGAGCAATATAAGTCTCATTAACTGGTACATCCCGTTCATCAATTAAGACATTATGGGTACTTTTTCTATCAATAGCTTTTTGTGTCAGTATAGAAATTGGGTTTGCAATAGCGGCGGCGACATCTTCTTTATCCTTTAAGTATACCCAGGCGTCTTCCTGCGAGAGCATGTTTAGTTGACATCCCAATAGTACCAGAAATAGTAGGTGTTTTTTCATAGCAAAACCATTTAAAGTTTATGCAATTTAAGAAATTACTCCCGAACCCACTAGCTCATCCTGTAAATACCAGGCTACAAATTGGCCTTCGGTAATAGCCGATTGAAAAGCTTCAAATTCTACATATAATCCACTTACTACTTTGTGTAATCTGGCCTTTTGCAATGGTTGCCTGTAACGAATTCTTGCCATGACTTCCATAGTCTCATCAACCCCTAGTTCTAAATCCTCGCGAATCCAATGCAGTTCTTCGTTAGACACATACAAGGCTTTTTTCAATAATCCTGGATGCTCCTTTCCCTGTCCTGTATAAATCACGTTTTCTTCTACATCGGTATCAATTACAAATAATGGTTCTACAGTGCCCCCAACAGCAAGTCCTTTACGTTGACCTTTTGTAAAGTAATGAGCACCCTGGTGCTTACCAACAACTTGTCCTTGATCTACTTGATACTGAATCTTTCTGGATAAATACTTTAATTTATCTTCTTTCGTGCTAAACTCCGTTTTGGCATGATTAAAAACCTCCTGTTCTTTAGGAATTTCAACAATAACCCCTTCTCTTGGTTTTAATTGTTGCTGAAGGAAATCGGGTAATTTTACCTTACCAATAAAACACAATCCCTGCGAATCTTTCTTCTCAGCAGTAACCAGGTCCAGCTTTGTAGCAATCTCTCTAACCTCCGGTTTTGTAAGTTCTCCTATTGGAAATAATGATTTGGCCAACTGTTCCTGAGACAGCTGACATAAAAAGTAAGACTGATCTTTATTAAGATCGACACCTGCAAGCAATTGATATACATCGTCTCCTTCTTTTTCAATAGTTCCCTTTCTACAATAATGTCCGGTAGCTACAAAATCGGCTCCAAGATCGAGAGCGATCTTCATAAAGACATCAAACTTTATTTCCCTATTACACAACACATCTGGGTTTGGCGTTCGCCCCTTTTCGTATTCATTAAACATGTAGTCTACAATACGCTCTTTATATTGCTCACTTAAATCGACTGTTTGAAAAGGTATTCCTAATTTTTCAGCAACGAGCATAGCATCATTACTATCATCTAGCCAAGGGCACTCGTTAGAAATAGTCACAGAATCGTCATGCCAGTTTTTCATAAACAAACCGATAACTTCATACCCCTGCTCTTTTAACAAATAAGCTGCAACACTGGAGTCTACACCTCCTGAAAGTCCAATTATAACGCGTTTCATTCAAAAAAATTAGAGTACAAAGATACATATAAATTGATATCTTTTTAGTACGTGAAGAGGCTATCATCTCTAAGGTTAAAGAACATTTTGTTTAACTTAAAATAAAAATAATTAAACAAAATTTGGAGTTTTGTTTAATTATTTAGTAAATTTGTTAAACAAAAATAACTAAAAATTATAAACATGAAATCATTAAATCTCCTTAAGAAGACCGTATTGCTTGCTTTGGGTTTAATGCTAGCGGTATCTTGTAATAATGATGATGACGCTAACATTCCTGACCCCGGCACCTTAAATATTGTCGAATTGGCACTGGCAACACCAGATCTTGCTAATTTAGTCGCAGCCCTGCAACGTGCAAATTTAACGGGAACCCTGCAATCTGGAACGTATACTGTATTTGCTCCAAGCAATACTGCATTTGAAACTTTTTTATCCGATAATGGGTTTGCATCCCTTGAAGATGTACCTGTAGATGTTTTAACACAGGTTTTATTGAATCATGTTCTTGAGGGAGAATTTAATTCCTCTAGCCTTACAACGGGATATAAAAGTACTTTGGCTACCGAAAGTACAACAAGTAATAATTTAAGTATTTACATTGATAGTGCTTCTGGTGTAAAACTAAATGGTATTTCTGAAGTATCTTCTCCTAATCAGGAGGCTTCAAATGGCGTAGTTCATATCGTTGACAAGGTTATTGCTTTGCCAACCGTAGTAGATTTTGCTCTCGCAGATAATACCTTTTCAACATTAGTCACTGCTTTAACTAGAAGTGATTTAACTTTTGATTACGTTACTACACTATCAACTCCAAACGGAACAGCTCCTGCTCCATTTACCGTTTTTGCACCTACTAATGATGCTTTTACCGATCTATTAACAGAACTTGGAGCAGCTTCTTTAGCAGAGATAGATGAACCAACTTTAAAGGCCACATTAGATTTACATGCCGTAGCAGGTGCTAATGTTTTGGCAGCTTCTTTGAGTGATAATATGACCGTGACGACATTAGGCGGAGACATCACAGCTAATGTAACGGGTGGTGCAACGTTAACCGATTCGAACGGCAGAGTAAGTAACATTATTGTTACTAATGTACAGGCCGCTAATGGTGTGATCCATGTTATAAATAAAGTGGTTTTACCACAGCTACCTCCTAACATTGTTGCAGCAGCCATGGACAATCCTTTACTAAGCAATTTGGTAGCTGCCTTACAAGCTGCCGATGGTGATTTAGTAAGTGTTTTAAACGGTGTAGGTCCATTTACTGTTCTAGCACCTGATAATGATGCCTTTACTGCATTCTTATCAGATAATGGATTTGCAAGCTTAGGCCATGTCCCAACAGATATCTTGGCACAAATACTATTGAATCATGTTGTTTCTGGGTCAAAATTAACATCTACCGATCTGGTTGCCCTGGGTTCCGGGTATACATCAACAGAGGCTATGGGCGCTGGAGGTCATAACATGAGTTTGTTTTTTGACACGTCCAGTGGTGTGACTTTTAATGGTATTTCTAATGTTGATACTCCTAATATCGAAGTTAGTAATGGGGTGATTCATATTGTTGATGCTGTTATTGGGCTTCCAAATATTGTGGATCATGCGTTAGCAAACCCAAATTTGACAAGCCTCGTAGAAGCCTTAACGAATGGAGGAAACACCACGTTTACCGATTTACTATCTACACCTGGTGATTTTACAGTATTTGCTCCGGTAAATGATGCGTTTACAGCATTTTCTAACCCAAATGGAAATGATCTAAATGATATTCTATCCAATCACGTTGTTGTAGGAGCTACAGCAGTGTCTTCTGGATTAACAAATAGCTATGTAAACACAGCAGCAACATTTGGAGACACCTCAAATAACCTGAGTTTATATATAAATACAGATAGTGGCGTTATGCTTAATGGTATGTCTACTGTAGCACTTCCAGATATTATTGCGTCGAATGGTGTGATTCATGCTGTAGATACGGTGATTGATATTCCTACCGTAGTGACTTTTGCAACAGCAGATCCAACATTCTCAACGCTAGTTGACGCTTTAACAACCTTAACCCCTGCTACCGATTTTGTTTCGGTTCTATCTACTCCAAATGGAACAGACCCCGCACCTTTTACCGTTTTTGCTCCAACAAATGATGCTTTTGGAGATATTACTATCCCGTCAGATGAGGCCACTTTAACGAGTATATTACAACATCATGTTATTGGTGGGCTTAACGTTACTTCGGGAGATTTAAATAACCCCGGAGATACAACAGCCCCAAGTTTAGAAGGTGATAATTTGACCATTACATTACCTGGTTCTGGCGATAATATTGCAAACCTTACCGATGGATCTGGTGCATCCGACATTGGAATTATTGCAGTTGATGTGCAGGCCGGAAATGGAGTTATTCATGTTATCAATAAAGTTGCTATTCCTGATTTAACAAATTAGTTTGATTTGTTCACGATGGCAATTCGTTTTTGGATTAAAATTGCCTGTGAAAAAGAGGGCTCCTCGGTAAAAACCGTGGAGTCTTTTTTTATGCCCTTTTTTATGCCTCTACTAACTTTTTGATGTTCAAATTCATATAAAATATCATTTCTATATTAAAAAACAACAAAACAGAGGGTTTTTAATACAAAAATCACGTATTAGTAAATAATCCATAACCTCAAAGCTTAGTATACTAATCACAGACAATGATATATTTGGAATAGATATTAACCCCTAAAATTGACATATCATGTTAAAAAAAATTATTCCTTTAGTGACATTGCTAATTACTTTAATTTCCTGCGACCAGGACACTCAAACGAATGATGCAGAATCAACTTCTGATAATTCTCAATCCATCGAAATTAAAGGAGCTCCCTTGCCTCCTGAAATCCAAGCACTAGTTGGAACGTTCTCTGAAAAAAGACCAGCTACCAACGAAGACATTGAAGCCTTTCAATCTCAAAAAGCAACAGTTACAAAGGCTTCTTGTAGTTTGCATGGTGACGCCTCGTGCTCGAGTCAATCAACAGCCGAGTTTATGCGTTATTTAAGAAACTGTATTCATTTCACCTTGCCGTCTTCAGGAGGCTTCAACATAATAACTACCAGAGGTGCTATTTCGTATTACGTAGATGGTGATGGGGATGTAAACTGTGATCACTATGAAGACGATCTTCAAAACATGATTGATTCTATAGTAACACAACTTGGTGGAGCGGTCTGGTCCATCACACCTTCTGTTTATCAAGTTTCTCCGTGTAATGAGCGCTCAAGATCAAATTTCATCGTATTTGACCTGGAAATTATGACACCTTAATAGGGAACATGTTTTCTCACTTCTTGTCATGTTTTTATATGCCCAGAGTGTTCAATTTAAACGAATCTAGTTACGATGACTGAATGTGTTGTTACGTTAATATTCGTCTACCAATAAATGAGTCGGCTCATTGCCTTACTTAAAAAATAACATTACTGTTTTACCTATTTGCCCAGGATATCGATTATTAAAACACATCAAAATCAGGTTATTCGTATTTTAAAGAGGCTGTTTATAATGTAGTTATTAGAGGATAAAAACCTCTCTAAATTAAACGTTATAAGCAACCTCTTTTCCCTAATTCTTTTTATACTTTCCCTCTGGTGAAAAGTTTGTCTCATTAATGAGTTCACCATTTTCGTAGTATTTCCAGGTACCGTGTTTCTTTCCGTTCTTATATCGGCCTTCAGTGATCAAATCACCAGCTTTATTATAAAATTTAGAGTCACCATGTAATTCACCTCCGGCATATACATAAGTTTTTACAATCACATTATTGGTAGAATACCAGGTTGAAACACCCTCTAGCTTCCCCGCAACATAATGTTGTTTCTCGGCTATTTGTCCGTTCGGGTAATAAACATGACGTTCTCCATGTAAACTCCCTTTATCATTATAATGCTCTAAGGTTAAAAGCTTATCTGAAGACTTTTGATAATACTTCCATTCACCAATATATAATTTACCATTCATTTCTCCTTCGCTAATCACTTTTCCCCGAGAAGTAAAAAACTTAACATAAGTTTTATCATTATGTTCGTTAAATGTTCTCGTTGCAGTTAATACCGCCGTTGTTCTTCTTTTCTTATAAAACTTGAAGGTTCCAATTTCTTTGCCATGAAAAAATTCTCCTTCATAGCGAAGAAGATCACTATTTTTAAATTTCTTTTTCCAAATACCATGACGTTTTCCCTGCTCATCAAACTGATTAATACTTTGAGAGAGTCCTACATTATAAACGCATAAAATAAGTAGTATTAATATTAGTCTTTTCATTTTAGATATTCAATTTTTAAAACTTTATTTATCGAAATTACACTTAAGTAAACGAAAATATTATTTTCAAATTGTACTTCAAAAAAGGAGGGCCTCTAAAAAGTTCTGGAATTGTCATTTTGAGCGCAGCCGAAAAATCTTAAAACCTTAATAAATAAGCGTTTAATTTTTATAGATTCTTCACTTTGTTCAGAATGACATCCTTTTAGACGCCCTCTTTCTTTTAATTTTGAATTAAAAACACCTCACTCTATTTTAAGAGGTGTCGTTTATTTTTTTCTTTTCTGCTGCGTTTGTTTTTGCTTCTCTGCCTGCTCCATCATTTCCTGCATTCTGGCCTGAAATTTATTTTGCTTTCTAGGCTTCTTTTTCTTCTCTTGAATTTGAGCATGGATTTTTTCCTCGTCAAGAATATAATTCTTTATAACCAGGATAATTCCAATACTAATCAAGTTAGATATAAAATAATATAAACTTAATCCAGAAGCATAGTTATTAAAGAAGAATAGCATCATGATTGGCGAGAAATACATCATATACTTCATCATTTTCGTCATATCTGGCATGCCTTCTTGTTGTGGTTGCGCGTTTACTTGTTGTCCCGTTGTTAAACGCATATAAAAGAATATCGCTATAGAAGCCAATAACGGAAATAAACTCACATGGTCCCCATAAAACGGAATACTAAACGGAAGGTTTGCTACAGTATCGTAAGACGATAAATCTTCAACCCATAAGAAGCTCTTTTGTCTTAAATCGAAAGCCGAAGGGAAGAACTGGAACAAGGCATAAAATACGGGCAACTGGATCAATGCCGGTAAACATCCCGCGAGTGGACTTGCGCCTGCTTTGGTTTGTAAGGCCATGGTCTCCTGTTGCGCCTTCATTTTATTATCTTTATGCTTCTCACGAATCGCATCTAATTCAGGTTTAAGAATCTTCATTTTTGCCTGTGACAAGAATTGTTTGTATTGTACAAATGACAATAATATTTTAACCAAAATCGTCATGACAACAATAGCAATACCATATGGCATTAAACCTCCTAAGAATCCAAATAAAGGCATAAAAACGTAACGGTTAATAAATCCGAAAATCCCCCAACCAAGAGGCACAATTTCGTCTAAATTCCTATCGTATGCATTTAATATTCTGTAATCACTCGGCCCGTAATACCAATCCAATGTTTTATTAATCTCTCCACCTTCTAATTCCAAAGGTAATTTGGCTGCAAAGGCTTTGGTGTAAACGGTGTCAACTTCTTCATCCTGCACCAGATTTCTAGACTCAAAAGATCCTTTTTTAAATGAAGCATCTGCTAATAATACAGATGTAAAAAAGTGCTGCTTAAATGCTACATAACTAACATCCTCGGCAGTATCTTCCGCCTGCTCTTGTTGTCCTAAATAGTCATCTTTACCATCTTCATATTCATAAATAACTTCGGTATATCTATTTTCGTAGGAAATACTTTTAGCATGGCGATACGTTTTAAGATCCCAATCTAGATTTACGTCCTGCGAGCTATTAATAACATCATTTAAACCTTGTGAGCGAATGGTGAACCCCATCATATAATCCCCATTGTTCAACTCGTAACGGTACTCAAGAAACTTACTTTCAGACACCTTAAGTTTCATAGAAACAATCGTATTCTCTCCATTCTTTGTTACCGTTGGTTCAAAGTATAAATCTTTGGTATTAAGTATTCTGCTATCGGTGGTTCCAAAGTTAATATTGAAAGAAGCATTATCGTCCTTTATCAAGTAAATAGGAGCTTCTTTAAAATCTACAAACGCTTTTAATTTTACTTCCGATAAATACCCACCCTTATTATTAAACTTTAATGCCAATAGGTCACTTTCAACAACGGTTTCTTCTTCTGAAGCTCTAGCTGCTGAATAGGCAAAAGCTCCAAACTTGCTTTTTAAATTAACTAGTTGAAGTGAATCTAAATCTTTGCCCGGAGTAAAATCTGAAGCGGTAGTAACTTTTGTTTGGTTTTTTTCTGAAGCTTTTTTCTCAACAGCAATTTGCTCTTGCTTTTCTTTTTCCTGAGCTTCCAATTCTTCTGGCGTTGGTTGATTCTGCCAGAGCATATACATTAAAATTCCGAAAATGAGTAAAAACCCAATGACCGAATTAATATCTAACTTTTTTTCTTCCATGTAATATAGTATCAGTTAGTAGGCTATCGTTAATTTTAAATATAAATACTGTCCCAGCCTATCGAGGAACTTGAATTAGCTAATCAATAAGCTATCCAATTTTAATTTTGTGCCATACTGACACCTTTTTGATTTTTTTTATGATTTAAAGCTGCTTTTACAAAAGCCACAAATAACGGATGTGGATTAGCAACTGTACTTTTATACTCAGGGTGGTATTGAACACCAACAAACCAAGGGTGGTTTTTTATTTCGATAATCTCGACTAAGCTTGTATCTGGGTTTAACCCCGTTGCGATCATGCCTTTTTCTTCAAGATCTTCCTTAAAAGTACTATTAAATTCGTAGCGGTGTCTGTGACGTTCATTAACAACATCTGCCTTATAAACATCGTAAACAATACTGTCTTTTCTAAGTTCGCAGGCCCAAGCTCCTAATCGCATAGTACCTCCTTTGTCTGTAATGGTTTTTTGCTCTTCCATGAGATCAATTACTGGATTCTTGGTCGTTGCATTCATCTCGGTAGAATTAGCTTCTTTAAGACCTAAAACGTTACGTGCGAATTCTATAACAGCCATTTGCATTCCTAAACAAATTCCTAAAAAGGGAATATTATTTTCCCGAACATATTTAACTGCCGTGATTTTTCCTTCGATACCTCGCTCACCAAAACCAGGTGCTACCAAAACACCATCTAAATGACCTAGTTTAAGCTTAATATTATCTTCATTTAAATATTCTGAATGAATGGATTCTATATTGACCTTAACCTCATTCTCCGCTCCGGCATGAATAAAGGCTTCTAAAATAGATTTATAAGAATCTTGTAACTCGACATACTTTCCTATTAAACCAATGGTTACATCGGTCTTCGGATTTTTATGTCGGTGCACAAAACTGTTCCATCTGGTAATATCTGGTGATGTGCATTCTAAATCTAATCGCTTTAAAACCACCTTATCCAGACCTTCTTCAAGCATTAAGTTTGGTACATCGTAAATGGTAGAAGCATCTAGAGATTGAATCACTGCTTCTTCTCTTACATTACAGAATAATGCGAGTTTACGACGTAAATCTTTTGGTAAATTATGCTCTGTTCTACAAACAAGCACATCTGCCTGTACCCCACTCTCCATAAGTGTTTTAACACTGTGTTGGGTTGGTTTTGTTTTTAATTCTCCTGCAGCTGCCAAAAAGGGAACTAGTGTTAAGTGAATAACAATCGAATTGTTTTCCCCTAAATCCCAACGTAATTGGCGTACAGCCTCTACATATGGTAAGGATTCTATATCTCCAACCGTTCCACCAATCTCGGTAATAACAATATCGTAGTTACCTGATTTTCCTAAAAGCTGAACGCGACGCTTAATTTCATCTGTAATATGAGGAATGACCTGAACTGTTTTTCCAAGGAACTCGCCACGGCGTTCTTTTTGAATGACACTTTGATAAATACGACCTGTGGTTACGTTATTGGCCTGACTTGTAGGTACGTTTAAAAAACGTTCATAATGACCTAAATCTAAATCGGTCTCGGCACCATCTTCCGTCACATAACATTCGCCATGCTCATAAGGGTTCAGGGTTCCTGGGTCCACATTAATATATGGATCTAATTTTTGAATAGTTACCCGATATCCCTGTGCTTGTAATAATTTAGCTAGTGAAGCTGCTATAATCCCTTTCCCTAAGGATGATGTAACCCCGCCGGTTACAAAAATATATTTTGTTGCTTGTGTCATGTTGCGCTTATAAACGCAGGCAAATTTACAAAATTAAAATAGTTAATTAAGCATTAAGTTTAAGCGATTTTTTAACAATGATTTAAGCCGGAAAAAGAATAAAAAAAGAGACCATCTTTTCAGACCATCTCTTTTTAGAGTTTGAACGCATTTAAATTTTTCAGATTTAAGCGAAAATTAGAGTTTTTTGGTTCTGTTGTCCCGAAAATTCGGAATTGAATTGTTTTCCATCTACCATATGTTCTGGTAAGAGCGTTACGGAAGGAAAAAAGACAAAAACCGAACTAAAAAAACAGTAATTTTTTTTAACAAAAAAGTTTAAATGCGCTCCTCAATAAAAATAATCTATTTAACTATGAAAACATTTATAAAATCACTTTTTTATTGATTTTGGAACCATTTTCACCTACAATAGATACCACATAGAGTCCTTGTAGGCCATCAACTGGAATTGATAATGCATCATTTGGTGCATTAACTTTTAATTTATTCATCATTCGCCCACTAATATCGTACAGTACTACATGTCCAGAGGTTTCCATGTTTTGAATGACAAGTTCCGATGACGACGTATAAATCTTAATATTTGATGTATATGAATCCGCCACATCCAGCAATTCACAATTCACACCACTTCTGGAATATCCACATACGGTTTCCCATGCCATTTCCTGTAATTGTCTTCCCAGTGTTTCACCTGGAGAGTTATAGGGTATCCCCCAGACATTGTTGGTATTTACAGTTAAGCCTACAGGTGATTTTTTATATACGGTTGCATACATAACACAGGCTACATAGTAACTGCCTATTTCGTTAAGATGAATATCATCTTTGTAAAAATACTCTATTGAATTAACACCACTTAGAGCATTATCCTCAATGGCATCATACAACCTAGCCATGGCCTGTCCAGCAGGAATCAATAACACATCATGATGTGTACTTAGGGAATTCGCATGATCTGCAATACCTTCCCATTTAACCAAATCATCATCTAAACGTTGTCTCCAGGGAATATGATCATCATTATCAAAAGAACAGTCCTCTAAACTAGGCCCACTATTTATACAGTGCCAGGTTTCATAAATATACATCTGTCCATTGGGGACATGGCTATGAAAGAAGTTATGAAAATTAGCCGTCATCTCGTGTGTACCAGACCATGTTAAATGATTTTGTAAAGGTACCGCCTCTGTAACAATCAAACGATCGTAATTCCCCGTTGGCAGATCGATACTGTAATCCCAGTCACCTTCTCCATTTTCAGGATTTCTCCATTGATTCCATAAGGGCGAACCATTAATTATCTGGTTTCCAAAACTATAAGTTACAGACGGATCGTCGTTCGCCAGTTCATCAATCATTTGGGGGATGGTATGCGCAATTAAACTATGCCCAACAAAATATACGGCATGATCTTGGGCGGTTAATACATTACATAAAAATGCCGCTAATAAGTAGGTCAATTTTCTCATAAGTAGATTTGTTTTAATTATTCTCCAGATTTTGCAACACAAATTCCCGTTTTTCTCAAAAAATCAAGATGAATTCGTGTTTCAATTTTCAGAAACAAATATAAATGCACTATTTTATTTATAGCCCCCTGTATTCCGTGTAAAACATGTTCTAAAACAATAATTTATAAAAACACCTTCGAACAACAAAAGCATATTTTTTGTCTAAAATTAGAGGGGCAAGATGCATTAACCATATAACAGTCTTCAATTAAAACTTCCTACCATAGCGTTAAAAAAAGAATATAAATTTGCATTAGCCCGTTGTGTATTTCATAGTTTGAAATAACGCTTCGGGTTATAAAGCAACTGTTTTTTTGAATTGTTAGAGCTATTGTAGAAGAACTGGCTGGTACAGGTTTTGAATCACACATGAAACAAGCATATTTTAAGATCTTAAAACTAAATTCGGCCACCTATGTTGGATTAAAAAAATGATTCCCACAAGAGTTACAAGTTGTAGAATGGTTAATAAGAACTGGAAATGTTTCGTTTAAATTATGCTACTCCCATGTATGCCGTCGTTGGTTTAAAAATCAATATTCATGATCTAATTAATTGGTTTCAGGCCCTTTTAAGTGAAAAAATATGAGATAGGGACAACTAGAACATATTTGAACTCCTATTAAACTAAATAACGGTGAAGATGGTTACTTCGGATTGGGTTGAGAGGCCTCTAAATAAGGAAGGTTTATAGCGTTTTATTTTTTAGGGTACTGTTTTCGAATATTACGAATCAAATCTTCTAAACCATTCATTTTCACTTCGTAAACCTGTAATAGCATATCTCCAAGCTTTCCCTTAGGAAACCCTTTCCCATGATACCAAACCAGATAATATTCTGGTAAATCAATTAAATAGCGGTCTTTGTATTTCCCAAAAGGCATTTTCATATGCGCTAAATCGATTAGAAACTGTTTGTCTGGTAGCATAAAATTAATGGTCTAATTTATATTTGGAATAAGTTTTCAATGCTTTGGTAACATAAATTTTCCATTTGGCCTGGGCCTCTACATTTCTGGAATAATTGGTTTCAGAATCGTACGTTCTTTGCATTTGAGAAAGCGCTTTATTAATATTATCATGGATGGCTCTTAATTCATCTGGAACGCGATTAGATATTTTAATCTGATCTATACGCTGTCTAAACTTACGTGCATGTAATTCGGTAATATCAAAATGCAACTGCTCGTGTTCTAATACATGGGTATCTGCCATTTCTTTTTTATACCAGGATTTTTCAGGATAAAAATGCGCATGTACTTCTGAAGTAAAACTTACTACCTGATCATCTAAAGTATTCACCGAAAAGGCAAATGTAATTCCAGAAGCTGTAACAGCCACAGCACTCATCTTTGGATTGGGCTTGTCTTTAAAATCGGTCCAGGATAACTTATAGGAGGTATTCCAGGCTATGGCAGGTTCATCCTGTTGAACACATAGAAAACAACATAAAATAAGAAAGACTCTAATCACAGGGTTGGAAATATTAAATTAACTCATTATACTATGTAAAGTCCAAATACACCACAGCTTATACTTAGAAATTATTTACCGAACAGATGAACAATCGAAACATAAGACGCTGTACCTGATTAACTTTTATTAAAGCTTTAAATATATAGCAAACAGATTGTCATCCTTCGATTCTACCAGCCTACGAAGCTTCATCCTTGTCCCATGGTATCTCCCATAGACAAATAATTAGGATGTTCTTTATTGGTTTACCTCAACAATATTTAAATTGTCATACTTCACCAAATACACAGCATTATTATAGTAACCACCAAAAAGTTTCTTTTTATAAGCAAACTTGTTTTCCACATATTCTGTAAGAGGTGCTTTATTAATCGACATGTATAAATCTTTAGAAGACACCAAACGTAATACCACATCCATAGTCAGATCGTAACCTTTAACAGCTCTGTTATTGGGTGTTTCATTATAGGTCTTCTTATATTTTCTCACGAAGGCATTATTACGGTCTCCACTGTAATCTCTGGTGGTGGTTGAAAAATGAAAGTTTAGGTCAGACAAGTGCGTATAATCTACCTCATCACCTTCGAAAGCAGAATTTATATTTGTCGTTACTAACGTTATATTAATCTCCTTCTTTCGTTCTGCTCTATTTTCTTCTTGAATTAGAGCCGCCAAAATACTGGTGACATTAGATACAAATCCAGCATCCTCAGTTTCTAAAAACACCATATTGTTACCTGCTTTTATTTCTTTTTCAATATCCGGCCTACTTACAAAGAACTTGTCTTCTCCTTCTTTACCTTTTCTAGAATAGATCTGCTTAGCACTATTAAACTCTAGTTTAAGATCATTTGAAATGGCTTCGTTCTTGGTATCAGCAATAATGAGAATATTATTGTTTAAAGTATCAGATTTAACAAAGTTTACAATACGCTTTTTTAATAAATCGTCTGATGGTCTTGACTGAAATACATTATCGTACAACTTCAAATTTGTTCCAATTGGAGAGATTATCGGCACATTATATGCTTTCAATTCTGAGGCTGCTGCTTCAAAGCTTTTTGGTGTTAACGGACCGATAACAGCATCCACATTTTCGAAGTCATTATCTTTAATAATCTGCTTTACCTCGCTTGTTTGATTTCTGGTATCGTAAACATCAACTTTTAATGAAATACCTAAAGATTTTAAAGAATCTAGTGCCATTAAAACACCAGAGTGAAAGTCTAACGATGCATTTAAATATGGATCTTTTCTAATACTTCTTGTGATATCGGGAACGGTATCAAAATCTACACGATTTAGTCTAAACGGTAGCATTAATGCGATATGCTTCGTATCAAAATCAATAATACTATCTACAAGATTAACTTTTTGAATATTAACTTCTGAAATATCACCAGTTATATTAGCATAAGGTACCTTTAAAATCATTCCGGCTTTAAGACCACCTTCCTTAAGAATTGGATTTAAAGTCTCCAGCGCCTCTTGTTCCAGGCCTAATTTGAGTTTCAATCTATAAAAGCCTTCTTTTGGCAGGACTTTATAGTAACCGTACGTTTCATCAACTTCCTTTTCCTTGCCCCCATCAATATTTGGCACTTTTAAGATTTGTCCTTCCTGTAAAACGTCTCCCATCTCGGGGTTGAGTTCTTCAAGTTCTTTAACTGTTATTCCAAATTTATAGGCAATACGCCATTTTCCTTCCTTAGGAAGTACCTTATAGTCTTTGGTAAGATTGTTTTCTTCTTCGACTTCTGTAACTTTAAATATTGGGATTTGAAGTCTATCTCCTTTTCTTAGTGGGTCTGCATATAAAAACGTGTTATGCTTCTTAATGTCATCTATAGTAATATTGTATTTCTGGGACAGACTATAGAGTGTTTCCCGCTTTCTGGTTTTATGTTTCTTAAAACCATCTAACTCCTTAACCATGGTTATCTTTGGTGGATTTGCCTTCGACTTTGGAATGATTAAAACCGAATTAACCCGTAACTCTTTTTTAGCATCTGGATTTAAAACATAAATATCTGATGGCGTTACATGATATTGTTTCGCAATATCATCAATCGTTTCTCCTTGTTTAACTTTATGAGTGCTATAATTTTGAGCTTGAACGGTGCTAAAGCTAAATAAAGCCAAGCATAAAATGAAAAAGAGTTTATTCATGTAATCAGTTTTTAATTGCATTTTTGGGACGGTTCCGCAATTTATTATCGTAAACTTTTGCCTTTCTTTTTTTTATATCGCACATAGCATGCCAAAAATAAAAGCATAAGTATACTGACTAACAATATATTTCGAACCTACTTACTTAATTTATATACGGTTATTGGTTGTAATCAAGATGATTTCTAAAATCAAATATAGCTTACAAATATTATAACATCCAACTTAATAGCGGTAATTATCATTTTAAATAGTAATTACAATAGTGACGCCTACTTTAAAAGCTCGTTATTCCCACTCAATCGTTGCCGGAGGTTTAGAACTAATATCGTAAACTACTCTATTAACGCCTTTTACCTTATTTATTATGTCGTTTGATGTTTTTTGTAGAAATTCATATGGTAAATTCACCCAATCCGCAGTCATTCCATCGGTACTTTCTACAGCTCTAAGCGCTACACATTTTTCGTAGGTACGCTCATCGCCCATCACCCCAACGCTATTAACAGGAAGTAGCATTGCTCCTGCCTGCCATACTTTATCGTATAAACCCCAGGTTTTTAAACCATCAATAAAAATGGCATCAACGTCTTGAAGAATGCGTACTTTTTCTGCCGTAATATCTCCTAAAATACGAATTCCAAGTCCTGGCCCTGGGAATGGATGACGTCCCAATAATTCGGGATCGATTCCTAAAGTAGCCCCTACCCGTCTTACCTCATCTTTAAAGATAGCTCGAAGTGGTTCCACTATTTTTAATTTCATAAAATCAGGTAACCCACCTACATTATGATGACTTTTAATGGTAGCCGAAGGTCCGCCTGTGGCAGATACACTTTCTATAACATCTGGATATATCGTTCCTTGGGCTAACCACTTAACATCTTCTAACTTATGGGCTTCATCGTCGAAAACTTCAATAAAAGCATTTCCAATGGCTTTACGCTTTTTCTCGGGGTCCTCAATACCTTTTAAAGCATCCAGAAAACGTTGTGAGGCATCAACCCCCTTCACGTTAAGTCCCATGCCTTCATATTGGTTTAAAACGTTTTCAAACTCGTTTTTACGAAGCAACCCATTATTTACAAATATGCAATACAGATTATTACCTATAGCTTTATTTAGTAATACCGCAGCCACAGTAGAGTCTACACCTCCAGAAAGCCCTAATACCACCTTACCATCTCCTACCTTTTCCTGAATGGCTTCTACCGTTTCTTCAACAAAAGAATCTGGAGTCCAATCCTGTTTAAGCCCAGCAATCTTAACTAAAAAGTTTTCTAATATCTGTTTTCCATCAGTGGAATGATATACTTCAGGGTGAAACTGAATCGCATATGTTGTCTCTCCTTCAATTTTATAAGCTGCGTTTTTAACATCATGCGTACTCGCTATTAGAACACTCCCCGTTGGTAATTCTTTGATCGTATCACTATGACTCATCCAAACCTGGCTCCCTTCATTAACCTGTTCAAAGAATACTTCTTCTTCTTTTATAAAGGATAAATTTGCACGTCCATATTCCCTGGTACTAGAGGGTGCCACTTCTCCTCCTGAGAAATGAGCTAAATATTGTGCGCCATAGCACACTCCTAAAAGTGGTTTTTCACCACGAATCTGAGACAAATCCGGGTGTAATGCTTCTTCCCCTCTAACCGAGTACGGACTTCCCGAAAGAATAACAGCTTTATAAGTTTCTAAATTTTCCGGAATCTTATTAAATGGATGTATTTCGGAGTAAATGTTGAGTTCCCTAACTCGACGGGCAATAAGTTGTGTATATTGCGATCCGAAGTCTAAAATTAGTACCTTGTCATGTTGCATGCGCAAAAGTAATAATTGATTTTAGAATGACGAATTATGAGTATCGATTTTTTTCAACTTTTATTCCATGGATTCTAAAATCGCACTGATATCAGATTCTGTGGTATGCGGACTAATAAAACAGAACCGCGATACGGTTTCAAAAGTATCTCCACTCCCCCATTTTGTTGGGGTTACCAATGCAAACCCTTTTTTATGGTTTTCATAGGTCCAGTTCGTGTAGTCTTCGGGGTTCCAGCCTATTCTTCTAAATAACACACAGGATAAACTGGGTGCTCTTATTAACTCCAAATAAGATGATTCAGAAATTAGTTTACCAGCTGTCTGGGCCAACTCAATACCTCGCTCAACAGCATGCTTATATCTATCTGTTCCATGAGTTGCCAGCGAAAACCATAAAGGTAGCCCTCTAACGCGACGTGTTAACTGAATTTGATACTCGGCAGGGTTAAAACCCTGAGCACCTTCATCTTTAAAAATATCGAGATAAGATCCTTTTTGAGAGTGCGCTTCTTTTGCCAACTCAGGTTCTTTATAAATAACCGCCCCGCAGTCGTAAGGAGAAAACATCCATTTGTGTGGATCTATAGTTATACTATCGGCCTTCTCAATACCATCAAACAAATGTCTAACGGAATCGGCAGCCAAAGCCCCACCACCATAAGCGGCATCTACATGAAACCATAAGTTCTCTTTTTCACAAATATTGGCAATACCTTTTAAATCATCTATAATTCCCGCATTAGTTGTTCCACCTGTACCCACAACGGCAAATAAACGTTTCATTTGATCTTCCGACAAACCATCAATAACCTCCTGCAATTCTTCGCCCTGTAATTTCTCTTCAGAACCTACAAACAATACGTCGACATCAATAACTTTAGCCATTGACTTGATCGAAGAATGTGCCCCAATCGATGTAATAATAAGGCCCTTTTCATTTTTAAAAGCTTTGTTCTTTCGCCAATATTCGCGAGCCGTTACCATCGCCGAAAGATTCGCTGCTGTACCTCCACTTGTAAAAACACCAAAAGCGCCTTCTGGCAGTCCTGTTAAAGAAACAATCCATTTCATGGCTTCGTTTTCACAAAAAATACCACCGGCTCCTTCCATCCAGTATGCACCATGAATACTAGATGCCGAAGTTACCAAATCGAACATAACCGAGGCTCTCGTTGGAGATGCAGGCACAAAGGCCAAATGCCTGGGGTGATCAATAGGCACAACAGCTTTCATTAGGTACTTTTTCCATAAATTAAAGGCATACTCGCCTCCAATACCTTCTTTTGTAATAGTCTCTCCTACTAATTCTTTAAGTTTGCTCTCGCTTTGAGGCTTACCAATTTTATTCCTGGGTGCTGATATTCTCTCAATGGCATATTTCATAACATCTAAGGTCATTTCAACCAATTTAATATCTATTTCATGCATGTTTTATCCGGTTAGCATTACAAAATTCAAATTTAAAATTATATAACATATATTTTAACCGAAATATTGAAAACATACACCCCAAAGGTAAATTAATGAGTCACAAACCACCCGTTAACACCAATAAAACAACAGCTTACGCGCAAAGTACCTTTTGTCGATATTTCCTAAATGCTCTATAATGTAAGGATTGAAAACTTTAACTCCAGGGGTTCCAAATTGGCTATAAGGTTTGGAATGAGCTGCTCTCCGTATTCCAGATAGAACTCTGAAAAATTAGCTCGCCTTTCCTGTAAGCTTTGGCTGGGGAATAATTGTTCCTGAATGCTAGCCATTCTGGCAACCTGATCGGCAAGAGTCTTCTTTTGTGCTTTTAGCAACCGCTTTTCTAGATTCTTTAAACCATTTAATTGTTTTTTCTCCTGTGCCTTTACAGCTCCTAGAAAAGATTTATCCGTTTGCGTTGCTAACTCGATTAACTCCTCAAATTGAGTTTTTAGATGTTCTTCCTGTCTTGAAAAATCAATATTAATATTAGAAATTTCCCTAATCTTTTTATTTATAAACGCATCACGTTTTAAGAAGATTTCTTCATTGGAAATATTTAATTTTTCCAATTTATTCAACTGTTGTTTTGTTTGAATTAAAGCCGAATTTCTTAATAGGAGTATTGGAAATGGAACATTTACAGAATTGAAAAATTGTTTCAGTTGAAACCAATATGCCAGTTCGCCTCCGCCTCCTATATAGCATAAATTAGGTAGTATAACTTCTTGGTATAAGGGACGCATAATCACATTAGGAGAAAATCGCTCTGGATGTGCCATAAGCTCTTTTTGAATATCTTCCTTATTCCACTGAATGTCTGTATGTAACACTTTAAAAAAGCCATCTTCAAAAACGATGCGCTCTCGTAAATTTTCTGTTAAATAGAATAGATTGATTTCACGAGGATTTACTTGAATGTTATAACTACTAGAAAGCATCTCATTAGTCTCGCTAACGTTCTTAAATGCTACTTGATTAAATAATTCTTCTTCCACAAATGGAATAAACTGCCGCTTTAACTCCTTAGAATTCGCATCTATAATAACCAAACCATAATCCTTGAATAATTCATTAGCCAAATAGTGGGTGGCGTCGGCTAAATTCGAATGTTTCAAATAAGCATCCTTAAATAAATCTCTTAAAGCATCTGCATGTTTACCTATACCTAACTCTTTTGAGAAACTATTAAAAATAGCTTCTAAACCATCTAATGACAATTCCCCTACGGCTCCATGAGACGATCTACTCCATTGTACTTTTTTACCCTTATAATTGAAATAGTTAATCTCGTCGAAATCATGATCTTCGGTGGCCATCCAATACACCGGAACAAAATTATATTCGGGATAACATACTTTCAAGGATTTCGCCAAGTTAATGGCCGAAACTATCTTATAAAGGAAATATAATGGACCAGTGAATAAATTCAATTGATGTCCTGTGGTTACGGTAAATGTTTTATCTTCAATTAAAGCATCAATATGGGCTAATGTTAAATCTGAAGTATCAAAACTTTTATAGTGCTGTTTTAGGCTATCAACAAGCACTTTTCTCGATTCTCCTTTAAAAGATGATGCTTTTTCTTCTATTTGTTCTTTAAAATTTTCAAGCCTGGGAAAGCGATGGTAAAATGAATTTAATTTTGGGTTTTCTTCCAAATAATCACAAATAAGAGATGAAAAATAGCCCGTGTCTTTAAACGAAATACAATCTGATACCATAAATAACATTGAAAAATTAGAAGTGTAAAGATAGAGATATTCAATTTCGAAAATCTAAAAAATTCGTTAAGAGTTTGTACTTAAAAATAATTTTTAAACTAATCGTTCTATTTCATTCATCCGCACTCTTAATGAGCGTGTAGGTTTTTAAACACAACAAAAAAAACGAAAACAATTACCTATTAATCAACACATAACATTAGCACGCATTTCAATAATATTATCATAACCTTATTAACCTAATTCTAACTCAATATTAATGAAACAGCATTAATTCCATAACGCACTTTCAAGATGTGAACAATAATTTTGAATTCGAATTATTTAACCAAAAAAATAATATTTATTGACATGAAAAAATTATTTAAACTTCTTTTACTACTAGTAGTTATTACCACTACAGGACTAACTGTAACTGGCTGTGATGTTGAAGACGGAAAAGATGGAAAAGATGGTATTGATGGTATTGATGGGCAAAATGGTGAAAATGGTGAGGACGGTCAGGATTTAACTGGTGAACCTACTATGTTCGAAAATAAATCCGACTTAAAACCACTGGTAGCAATGAGTTCCCAATTTAATTTCGTAGAAGCCTACTCCCTGGTTAGTTCGAGCGATTTATTACAATTTAACGGTTCCAATTTTAGAATAGGTGGTGGTGCTGATGGTGCCGGTTTCCTTAAAAACGGAGAAGGTTATGAATATGTGGTAAATTTCGAAGATCATTTTGCAGTTGCAAGATTGTCTTTAGACGCTAACTTCAACATTACCAATGCAGCTTATTTACTAAATTCTAGCGTTGCAGATTACGCTCGTCAATGTTCTGCCACGACGTGGGAAAAGGATATTCACGGTGGAGATAAAGATTTATTTTTATCTGCTTCTGAAGCTTTTAACTACCACGTTAAAGGAATCGATCCCTGGGTAGAAACTCCAACTCCTACTGCCGATTTTGGATTGGATGCTTTGGGAGAATTCTCATGGGAAAACGCCACACCGCTACCAAAAAACACGTATTCAGGAAAAACCGTTATAATAGGTGGAGATGATGACTCCAGTGATTCAGAAGGACAGGTAACTATGTATTATTCTGATGCTGGTGATGCAGATTTAACAGGTGGTAAAATCTATGTATTAAGACTCAAACAAATTTCTGACGGAGCTGGTGGTGTTCAAGCTGTTGCAGCCAATACTCAATACGACGAGAGTGATCTGGATTTCCAAACAGAGTATGATGTAGAATTCGTTGAGATCGTAAACGGAAAAAACTTATCTAAGTCCGAAATGGAAACTGCTTGTAATGATGTATATGCTTCACAATTCATGCGTGTTGAAGATGTAGATTACCAAAAAGGCAGCGATGCCAATGCATTAAACGTCTTCTTTGCTGTAACAGGTCGTGGTCCAGGAAAAGGAACATATAACGACTGGGGAACTGTTTACAAATTGGTTTTAGATTCTAATAACCCACTGGCTGGTAAATTAACTCAGGTAATAAGTGGAAATACTGATACCAATAATATGGATGGAAACCTTCCTGAATTACAAAGTCCGGATAACATCTGTGTAACCGAGCATTATATCTATACTCAGGAAGATCCTAACTCTTTCTCAAGAAATCATTCTGCTTACATTTATCAATCCGACTTAAACGGAGATAACTCAAGAGTCGTAATGGAATTAGTCGTTAGAAGTGATCTTGCACAAGATAAATCTACCGGGTTGAGCGGTGAATATGGAGCCTTAATTGATGTTTCAGATAAAGTTGGAGAATCAGACGTATTTATTCTTGCTGTACAGCCTCACTACTGGAAAAATCAGGATTTCGCCGGAGTTGATGGTGGTACGAAATCTTTAGAACATCCTTGGTTAAGTGATAGTCCGTACTTAGAGGGATCTCAAATTATCGTTTTAAAAGGATTACCAAGATAATTTAAATCTGGATTTAAATACATACTTAAAAGGCCCCTATAACCAAGATTTGGTTATAGGGTCTTTTTGCATATTAAATGTTAAATACATGAATAAAAATGTTTATAAGTTTTTGACTCTATGCATACTAATGCTTGTGTCATGTAAAGAGGTTAAAAAGGAAGAATACGCTTCGGTTAAAATAAACAACGTTAATTGGGAACATACCCAGAATTACTATCTAGCGCATATTAATTTGGCCATTAATTTGTTAGATTCTCTGGATACGTATAGTATCGAAAATCCAAAATCTAAACAATTGTTTTTCGATATCAGAGAAGCCTTTAAAAAAGCTGAACCCTATGCAGGGGTTTTAAATCCAGAGGTTACACATCGTGCAAACGGCCCGGACTTACCTGTCTATAAAGATGATAGTGGTAAAGTTATTGATCCTGTTGGTTTACAGAAATTGGAAGAAACAATTTTTGCAGAAGAACAGAATATCAAACACTTCAAAAGAGATATCTATTTTTTAAAAGGATTCTTTAAAAATTTAAAAGACAATATTGCCAAAAGGACACCAACTCCTAAACGGTTTTTTCTTGGTACACACCAGCAATTAATGCGCATAGTTAGTTTGTCCCTGGCCGGATTTGATACTCCTGTAAGTGGACACAGTATTCGGGAAATATCTATTTCGCTTCAAAGTTTATACGATGTCTATAAACTTTCTATTCAACCTATCATAAAAGAAAAGAGTTATGAACTCGACAGGTCTTTTAAGGCTAATTTGGATAAAGCTATTAATGCTATTGATAGGTCATCAGACTTCAAAACTTTTGACCGGTTTTCTTTTATTCGCGATTACTTCAATCCAATCACAAGGAATTGGGTAGAGATCAGACAGGCAAGTAATTTGTGGAATGTCGAAGATTCACCCTACCCCTATAATTTTAATGCTCCAACATTTTTTGAAGAAGATAGTTTTAACGTCAACTTTTTCCTTGATATCAACGATAGAAACCCATCTGATGAAAAAATAGCTCTGGGTAAGAAATTATTCTTTGATGAAAATTTATCTCAAAAAGGTAATTTAGCCTGTGCTACTTGTCACCTTCCAGAAAAAGCTTATGCAGATGGACTCAAATTAAGTAATGATAACAACGGAAAATTACTGTCTAGAAATACGCCTACTTTAATAAATAGTATTTACCAAAAAGCCTTTTTCTGGGATGGAAGAGCTGCTACTATTGAGAATCAAATAAATTCTGTTTTTAATAATGATAAAGAATTTAATACCCATATTCATCGTTTCTCACAGAATATTCTAAAAGATACCACCTATATTCGTTTATTTAAAGAGGCTTACGGTTTTGTGCCAAAAACTAATAAAGAAACGGTAAGGGCTATTTCTGTATTCGTATCTACTCTAAACGGATTAAGCTCCAAATTTGACCGAAATATGCGAAATGAAGAAGATAGCTTTACAGAACAGGAAAAAAGGGGTTTCAATCTTTATATGGGTAAAGCTCTTTGTGCTACATGTCATTTTATTCCACTCACAAATGGTACAGTTCCTCCATATTTCAGTGAAACCGAAAAAGAAGTTATTGGTGTGCCGGCATCTAAGAAAAATGTTCGTATAGATAATGATAAGGGATTTTATTGGGTCTTTGAGGAGGAAATTCACAGAAATATGTTTAAAACTCCAACAATAAGAAACATTGAGCTTACAGCTCCCTATATGCACAATGGAGCTTACGAAACTTTAGACCAGGTTATGGATTTTTATAACAAAGGAGGTGGAGCAGGCTTAGGTTTCAATGTGCCACATCAAACATTACCTTTCGATAATTTAGATCTTACCGAAGAAGAAATGCAGGCCATTATCGCTTTTATGAACACACTAACAGATAGTCATTTAGACAAAAACACAAGCCTATAGTATTATCATAATTCGCATATAAATTTGTCTATTACGGATAAAAAAGCTCGTTGAATTTTGAAAAATTAACAGTGTTAATTATATTTACACTGTTAATTATAATGACATTGTTTACATGCCAAGAAACCCTATCCAAGAAGAACGCATAAAAAAATACTTTTTAGATGCGGCAAAAGACATCATAATATCAGAAGGAATTGCTGCTTTAAGCGTTAGAAATGTGGCACAAAAGGCCGGCTACTCTTATGCTACTTTGTACAATTATTTTAAGGGAGTCACGGGATTAATTACTGCTTGCATCAAGGACTTTCAACAGGACTGTTCTGCGTATATTTTAGAAAAAACAAAAGGAAAGCACACTGGTAAGGAGAAGTTAAAATCCATGCTACAAGCGTATATCGATTACCTGGTTGAATATCCGTCGTTATTTGATTTGTTTTATATCTCCGGACTGTCTAATGAAGAAGCCAATCAGTCTGTTATACACTACCTCAAACAATTAAGTGAAGACGTACTGCAACAGTGTATAGAAAAGGATATTTACAATAAAACTCAGGTAGAGGATATTAAAGAGAACATTAATGTTGTTATTCCCGGATTGTTACTTTCTTATTTAAAAAGACATTATCCGGGCAACTATAAAACCTTCCTTAATCTTGCAGACAAACAGCTAAATAACATATTTAAGTCCGATTAACATGAAAACAAAGAAAGAGCAGAAACAAGCTTACAAACAGATGAAATTTCAAATGGGAGTTTTTATCTTAAAGAATACAGTAAATAATAAAGTGTTTATTGATAATAGTTTGGATATTCCATCTAAATTAAACAGACATAAAATAGAACTAAAATTTGGGAATCACAGAAACAAGTCTCTTCAAAATGAATGGGATACATACGGGCCTGACAATTTTACCTTTAAAGTTATACATACCTTAAAAGAAAAAGAAGATGAGAACATTAATTATGTTAAAGAGCTATCTGCCTTACAAGCTTTAGCAGAGGAAGAACTAAACCATAAAAACACCCTTTTTTATTAACTCCTGTTTACCCCAAATAACATGAAAGCAAAAGCACATTTCCTTAGAGCATTTATGAACGATGTTTGGAATAACAAGAAACCAGATAACATAGTACAATATACAATACATTCATAAGGAATATACAATTCATTTAGATACTGGCGGAAGCCTAACTTTTTTCAAAAAATTTCAAAATGAATTGTTCAAAGGAAAATTGCCCCATGACCATTGCGGTTTCTATGATAAGTGGAAAATGGAAATTATTTATCCCCTATGGCTTAAGAGAGGGTGCTAGGCGTTATGTTATCTTCGACCCGCTTTACAACTCGGGGTTAGATTATATAAAAGAATTAAAACCGGATCAATAAAACACAAGGAAAGACATAGATACCCCAGTTAGTTTAAACTTGAACGTATTTACAGATGTAAAAAACGTTTTCCCGACAAAATACATAAATACAGTGTTAAAAACCTTAAAATCAAGTGTTATTTTCTCCTTTTTTTGTAACTTAAGCATATTAAATTCCTTTATCATGAAAAAAATTATCAACCTAACAACAAAAACCTTACTTATCGTTATGGTTTTTTGTTTTTCTACCCTACACGCGCAGCAAGAACAAGCCATAAAAGAGATAAAAGGAAAAGTTATTGACAAAAAAACCAAAGATGATCTGGTTTTTTCAGACATTGTCATTGCTAATTCTAACATTAGTACCGTTACGAATACCGATGGTGAATTTCTATTAAAAATACCTGAAAATCTTTTAAACGGCGTTTTAATTGTGTCTCACCTTGGGTATCAGAAAAAAGAAATTAAAATTTCCACTTTAGAAAACAAGGTGAAAATAACGCTGGAACCAGCGGTTACAGAGCTTACTGCTATTGAAATTGGCACCTATAAAGATGCTCAGGCACTATTAAAAACCGTGTTAAAAAACAAAAGTGCCTTATATAATAATAGTCATACCGTAATGACTGCATTTTACAGGGAGTCTATAAAAAAGAGAAAGAGAAATGCCTCGCTATCTGAAGCCGTTGTAAAGATACATAAACGACCTTACGACAGTTATAAAAGAGATGCTATCGAGCTTATAAAATCCAGAAAGAAAACAGATTATCATAGACTTGATACTCTGGCGTTAAAATTACAGGGAGGTCCGTTCAGTAATTTGTATACAGACATTATAAAATACCCGGAATACATTTTCACCAACGAGGAGATTCCGCTTTATGATTTCAAATTTGCGCCTTCAACACGCATAGATAATAACTTAATTTATGTTATAGAATTTAAGCAAAAACCAGCAGTTACGACACCACTTTATTATGGTAAGCTTTATATTGACTCAAATACTTTAGCGCTTACAAATGCCGTTTATAATTTAAATGTTGAGAACAAAAGACTTACCAGCCAAATGTACGTGCGTAAAAAACCTGGATCGGCTGTTGTATACCCTACTCAAGCCACTTACAGGGTAAACTACAGAACTAAAGATGGTAAATGGCAATATGCCTATAGCAATATTTCATTAAGTTTTAAAGTAAACTGGAAAAGAAAACTGTTTAATAACGTTTTTACTCTTAACAGTGAAATGGCTGTTACTGACTGGCACATTCAGGATGCCGATATAGAAAGACCCAGAAATAAAATGATGCGTCCAACCACCATTTTAGTTGATGCTACTTCAGGTTTTACAGATCCGAAATTCTGGGGCGTATACAATATTATTGAACCAGAAAAATCTATTGAGTCTGCCATCAAAAAAATAAAACGACAAATAGAAAAATCTAAGGTTAACCAGACCAAAGGAAAAAAAGCATAATTTATTTAGCAGAAAACCTGCTAGAGAACAGGAATCTTTTTAAGTGTTGATTATATTTAAGTTTTTAAAAGGTTCCTGTTTTTTTATGCTCTATTCTAACCTAAACATATTTGGGTTTCCTTTCTCAAATGATTTACATAATGTTGGTAATGGGTTTCTGAGTTTAATTTTTAATGATTTCCCCAATACATCAGAATCACTCCATTGACATTACAAAACCAATCCATATAGGACGTCGTAAATAGCTACTAAGGCTTTAACAAAAGTCTGTTTTACAAATCAGCCATGCTATACTTACAGATATAGATGAATCGTGTTTCCTAGTTAAAAGGCTAGCCAAAAATGCATAAATAATAACAAACACCCCAATAATCTAAAACCGACATTTTCAACGTATATATATAATTAAAACAAATTATAGATGACAAACTTAACCTACAAGACCATCAAGAGTACATTAGTTGTTATTCTTGCCTTCACTTTACTAAACTGCTCAAAGGATAGTGATAATCCCACTTCAATTCATAACCCGCTCGAAAATCCTGAAAACGGCCCAGCAGCCGGTAATCCAGATGGTAATTCGGCAATACCCAATGAAGCCAGCTTGGAAGATGTTTCCAATCCCGATATTGTTGTTGGCGATGGCACACCAGAAAGTTGTACTTGCGAAGCTGTCGTAGAGGCTGTAGCACAGGGTGGAAAAATTGTATTCGATTGTGGTCCTAATCCACATACCATTGTAATGGATAAAACGGCTAAAGTTTTTAATAATGCTAACCCAGACATTATCATTGATGGTGGTGGACTCATTACCTTAAGTGGTGATGGAAACCGGCGTATTTTATATATGAATACCTGCGATGAAGATCAGGTATGGACGACATCTCATTGTCAAAATCAGGACCACCCTAGGTTAACCGTACAGAATATTACATTTGCCGATGGTAATTCCACTTCTGAGACCGAATATACTGGTGGTGGTGCTATTTGGGTTCGTGGTGGACGATTTAAAGTGGTGAACTCTCGTTTTTTTAATAATGTTTGCCAAGGTACTGGACCGGATGTTGGAGGTGCTGCTATTCGTGTGTTTAGTCAGTATAACGATCAGCCTGTTTATGTCACAAATACCACCTTTGGCGGTGCCGAGGGCTATGGGAATGTCGGATCCAATGGTGGTGGTATTAGCAGTATTGGTGTTTCATGGACAATTATAAACAGCTTATTTTCTCATAACCGTGCCATTGGTAACGGCGGAAATCCTGCGCAAGCGGGTACTCCTGGTGGTGGTAGTGGTGGCGCCATTTATAATGATGGAAATACCATGACCTTAAGAGTTTATGGAACGCGTATAGAAGAAAACGAAGTCAATTCCTTCGGTTCATCTATTATCTTTGTGAGTAATGATCATTCAGGAGATATCTTCATAGATAATTCCGTCATACAAAATAATATAGGAGGTTCCTGGTATCCTGTACATACAAGTATATCTATGCATTCCGACACGCCTATTACAGTAACAAACTCAACAATAGAATAACTTTTCATCGAAACTGGAGGCTGGGTATCTAGCCTCTAGATGTCCAAATTCTCGGTCTAAAACAGAGTTTTCTGACCATCATCAGAATCATCTTCCGACAACCTGGTGTCATCATCTGGATTCGAATCATCTGTACCATTTTGCTCTGCACTACCGTTCATCACTTCGGTTTCATCAACAACCTCTAAATCGTTCGCATGAACTTCTTCTGGTTCTTCATAAGGCAGAGACTCCAATATATTCACATGATTTACTTTATCTCTTGTTAACTGGTTCCCTAGAGCGCTAATGCCTTTAATCGTGATAAATTCTTCCAGATTCACCTCTAAATTAGGTTTTCTGTCCCTACCGCGTTCTTTAGCAAAAACGATTTCGGCCACTGGCTTCCAATCTGTTGAAACCACTTCTAACCGTGAATTGGGATGGTCTGAAATGAAGTTTTCTTCTCTAGATTCATTTTCTATTAAGAAGCGTTTTACGTAGTAAAGCTCTTTTTCTCCGTTATAGTAAATAGCCGATATTGGTTTTTTGGGCACCCACTTTTCAATAACAACCATGTCATTATCAAAATGCATGGTTACCTCGGGAGTTACTGTTTTTGCGGTTCCAAATTGATTGATAATAAGCAGTTTGTCTTCGCCTCTAAATTCACCTATTAGGTCTCCCCTCCCATCAACATTTAGACGTTTTACAGTTTCATCGAACCAAACCTTTCGAGGTTTTAATGTGGAAACACCTTTTTCTTTTAACTCTACACGTTTCACAGGATATTTGGTCACAAGATTTCCTTTAGACACTCTTCCTTTTATTAAAATATCTGCAAAATTGATGTCCCACTTTAACTTCTTAATGCTTCCGGCTTGTCTTAATAAGATGGTCACAACTTCGGCCTCTCCATTTGGATTAGCAGAAAAATAGAGTGTTGTAGAGCCTTTATTTCCGTTCGTGAGATCGTATTCGCGATCTCGTGTTACTGCAGTAACTGCAAATCTTTTTATATAGGAAGGACCACTTTTACCATCGCGATAGATCATATTATAAATGGTACGTTTGTCTTTCTTTTTAAAGACAGCAATGTGAATAATATCTTTACCAACAAACGTTTTGGTACCTACTTTAGTAACCACCATTTTACCTTCTTTTGTAAAAACAATAATATCATCTATATCACTACAATCGCCAACGTATTCATCTCTTCGAAGTGACGTTCCTATAAAACCTTCAGCTCTATTAACGTAAAGTTTTGTATTTCTAATGACTACTTTTGTAGCATCTACATCATCGAAAATACGAATTTCCGTCTTTCGCTCTTTTCCTTCACCATATACATCTTTTAGTCTTTTGAAATGAGCAATCGCATAATCAATAAGATGCTCTAAATGATGTTTCATTTCTGCTATTTGATCTTCTAAAGCTTCTATTTTTTGTTGTGCTTTATCAATATCAAATTTTGAAATCCTCTTAATTCTAATTTCTGTTAACCTAACAATATCGTCTTCGGTAACGGCCCGTTTTAAATGCTTAGTATGTGGTTTTAATCCTTTATCTATAGCTTGAATAACACCTTCCCAGGTCTCTTCTTCTTCTATATCGTGATATACTCTGTTTTCTATAAAGATACGCTCTAAACTTGCAAAGTGCCACTGTTCTTCAAATTCTCCCAGTTTTATCTCCAATTCACTTTTAAGAAGCTCAACTGTGTTATCTGTAGAACGACGTAACATTTCTGAAACCCCAATAAATAATGGCTTATTATCTTCAATAACGCATCCTAAAGGTGAAATTGAGGATTCACAATTGGTGAAAGCATACAGAGCATCTATAGTTTTATCTGGTGACAATCCTGATGGTAAGTGCACTAAAATTTCAACTTCAGCCGCTGTATTGTCTTCTATCTTCTTAATTTTAATCTTTCCTTTGTCATTGGCTTTTAAGATAGAATCTATAAGCGATGAGGTTGTCGTTCCAAATGGAATTTCTGTTATAACCAATGTGTTTTTATCCAACTGGGAAATTTTGGCTCTTACGCGTACTTTTCCCCCTCTTAACCCATCGTTATAATTAGAGAAATCTGCAATACCTCCCGTTGGAAAGTCCGGTACAATGGTAAAACGTTTTCCTTGTAAATGTTTAACAGAAGCCTCTATAATCTCTATGAAGTTATGAGGTAATATTTTTGTTGATAATCCTACTGCGATACCTTCTCCTCCTTGCGCTAATAGCAACGGAAACATAACGGGTAAATTAACAGGCTCTTTTCGTCGCCCATCATAACTGGCTTGCCATTCGGTAATCTTCGGATTATATACCACGTCCAACCCGAATTTAGAAACACGGGCCTCGATATAACGGGAAGCTGCAGCGCTATCTCCAGTTAATATATTTCCCCAGTTTCCCTGGGTGTCTATTAACAAATCTTTCTGACCAATCTGCACCATCGCATCAGCTATACTGGCATCACCGTGTGGGTGATACTGCATCGTATGACCAACAATGTTAGCTACCTTATTGTAACGTCCATCGTCCAGGTCTTTCATAGCATGCATAATACGACGTTGTACTGGTTTAAAACCATCTTCAATGGCCGGTACAGCACGTTCTAAAATAACATATGAAGCGTAATCCAGAAACCAATCCTTATACATTCCCGTTATCCGGGTAATGGTTTCTTTAGGTTCTTCGTTTTGGTCGTTTACTAAATCATCGTTAAGGTCTTCACTCATGTTATATTTATTCTAGTAGGAGAATTTTACTTATATTTTTACGCTATTGACTATTTTTTGGCCTCAATTAAATCCATTTCCACCTTCAGGTTGTCAATAATAAATTCTTGTCTTGATGGTGTGTTTTTACCCATGTAGAACGATAGTAGTTCTTCTATTGACATATTATCATCTAACATAATGGGATCTAGTCGAATATCATCGCCAATAAAATGCTTGAATTCATCGGGTGAAATTTCTCCAAGCCCTTTAAATCGTGTTATCTCGGGATTTGGCTTTAATTTAGCAATGGCATTAACGCGCTCTTCCTCCGTATAACAATAAATGGTTTCCTTTTTGTTCCTTACTCGAAATAAAGGGGTTTGTAAGATGTATAAATGTCCTTCTTTTATAACTTCGGGAAAAAACTGAAGGAAGAAAGTTATAAGCAATAAGCGAATATGCATTCCATCTACATCGGCATCTGTTGCAATCACAACGTTGTTATAACGTAAATCTTCCAGAGATTCTTCTATATTTAATGCGGCTTGAAGAAGATTAAACTCTTCATTTTCATAAACAATCTTCTTAGTCAACCCATAACAATTTAGGGGTTTTCCTTTTAAACTAAAAACAGCCTGAGTATTAACATCGCGGGATTTTGTAATACTTCCTGAAGCCGAATCCCCCTCTGTAATAAACAATGTAGTTTCTAGATTACGCTCGTTTTTTGTATCACCAAAATGAACTCTGCAATCTCTTAGTTTCTTGTTATGTAAATTGGCTTTTTTAGCACGGTCTTTTGCTAATTTCCTAATTCCTGAAAGCTCCTTACGTTCGCGTTCGGCCTGTAATATTTTGCGTTGAATTGCCTCGGCAGTATCCTGGTTTTTATGCAGGAAATTATCCAACTGTGTTTTTACAAAATCGTTAATATAGGTTCTTACCGTTGGAAGATCGCCTCCCATATCTGTAGACCCTAATTTTGTTTTAGTCTGACTTTCAAAAACGGGTTCCATAACCTTAATAGCTATAGCGCTCACAACAGATTTTCTAATATCGGAAGCATCGTAATTCTTACCATAAAATTCACGAAGGGTCTTTACAAGTGCTTCTCTAAATGCATTCAGATGGGTTCCTCCCTGTGTGGTGTTTTGTCCATTCACAAAGGAATGATACTCTTCACTATATTGTGTTTTACTATGTGTTAAGGCCACTTCAATATCGTCACCACGTAAATGAACAATGGGATACAACCTGTCGGCCTCATTAATATTCTCACTTAGTAAATCTTTTAATCCATTTTCACTATAAAACTTTTCTCCATTAAAAACTATGGTTAAACCTGGGTTTAGATATACATAGTTTTTAAGCATCTTAACGATGTACTCATTTCTAAACTTATAATTCTTAAAAATAAGATCATCCGGAATAAAGGATACCTTGGTACCTTTTCGTCTTGTTGTTGTATCTAAAGACTCTTTATTGGTAAGGTTTCCTTGCTCAAACTCGGCAGATGCTGACTTATTATTTCTGGTAGACTCTACCTTAAAATAAGACGATAGCGCATTCACCGCTTTGGTACCAACACCATTTAGTCCTACCGATTTTTTAAATGCCTTGGAGTCGTATTTACCACCAGTATTCATTTTAGATACGACATCAACCACTTTTCCTAGCGGGATGCCACGTCCGTAATCACGAACCGTAACCCTGCTATCTTTAATTGATATCTCGATGGTTTTTCCAGCTCCCATAACATACTCGTCAATGGAGTTATCTAAAACCTCTTTTAATAAGATGTAAATACCGTCATCTGGAGACGACCCATCTCCAAGCTTACCAATATACATCCCAGGACGCATTCGAATATGTTCCTTCCAGTCAAGCGAGCGTATATTATCTTCGGTATAATTGGATTGTTCGGCCATAGAAATGAGAAAAGTTAGAATGATAGAACGCTAATATAAGACAACGCTATAAAAAATAAAACCTCCATCCCACAAAGTAATTAACAATATAGGATTGTTTTTTGTTGAGAACCTAATCTTTTGTTTTAGGCTTGTTTAAAGACACCAACATAACTCCACATATAACTACCAGTGCTCCAAAAAATTGTAATAATGTTAATTTTTCACTTAAAAAAATAACAGCTAAAATGATGGTTGAAATAGGTCCTACACTTGCTACAATAGCAAAATTCGATGAACTGATCATTTTAATGGAAGCCGAAACCAAAAACGATGGGATTACCGTCGCAAAAATGGCTATTAGAAACCCCAGAGCATACACCTCCCATGAAAAACTAAACAGATCAACATGGCTTGTTATTATATAATGAATAAAAACGCAAACACACGATACGATCATAGCATGAGCTGTAAATTTCATGACTCCAAATTTCGGAATTAACCATCCACTACCTACCAAATAAGACGCATAGGTTATGGCACTTAGTAAAATAAAAAGACCTCCTAAATATAAGTTCTTTCCGGAAATGGTGAGCTCTCCTCCAAAAGCGATTACAATCCCAATATAAGTTAAAACAATAGCTCCTGTCTGTACTTTTGTGATACGTTGCTTAAAAAACAACGTATTCAACAGTATAACTATGGTAGGGTATAGAAACAAAATTATACGCTCTAAACTGGCTTTGATATAAGTAAGGCCAACAAAGTCAAAATAACTGGCCAGATAATAGCCTACGACTCCAAAAAAAATTAGCCAGGCATGGTCTGTCTGTCTTACTTCGATACCTTTATTTTGATGTCGGTATTTATACGCTATTACAATATAAAACGGAAGTGAAAATACCATTCTAAGTAATAGGATGCTAATGGCATCTACGTCATACTGATAGGCCAATTTGACCATAACGGCTTTAGAAGAAAACAAAACAACGCCTAAAACGCCAAGTATAATACCGGATATAAAAGTTTTTGTGGTTCGCATAAAACGAAAGTAGAACTGTTGACCAGAGTAACTGTTTTAGATGTTTTAAGAATTACGACGTTCAACCACTATATCTGTTACTTAGGTATTGTATTTAGAGGAATACCTTATCTATTGATTTTGAGACGTTCAGCTTTTTGGCCTTTGTTTCGTATTCAGTACTCAGGTGAAGCGTTAAAATATGTCTTAGCGTCCTTGCCTCTTAGCGCGACATTTTCCGTTATCGGTCGTAGTGTTTGGTAATCAAATGGAATTTCAGATTTATGATTTCGAATTCTATAATTCGGGATGCATCACCGCTTTCGGTCTAAAATCTAACCGTCTAGATTCTAGAATTCAGCTTCAAAGCTTTTATTCTTAGTTTCAAAACCACAACCCCCTCTAACGCACAACTCTTAAACGCAGGCCTTAAACATTAAATAAGAAATGCATCACATCGCCATCCTTAACTTCATAGTTCTTACCTTCTACGCGCATTTTTCCAGCTTCTTTCACTTTGGCTTCACTACCAAAAGACACATAATCATCATAGCTTATCACCTCTGCACGAATAAAGCCTTTTTCAAAATCTGTATGAATCACACCGGCTGCCTGTGGTGCACTGGCACCTATATCTACAGTCCAGGCACGCACTTCTTTAACACCCGCTGTAAAATACGTTTGTTGATTTAATAATTTGTATGCAGAACGAATAAGTTTAGCAGAACCTGGTTCTTCCAATCCGATATCCTGTAAGAACATCTGGCGCTCTTCATAATCATCTAACTCATTAATATCTGCTTCTGTTCCAACTGCAAGTACTAAAACCTCTGCTTTTTCGTCTTTCACCGCTGCTTTTACGTTTTCAACATAATCATTACCAGAAACTGCAGCACCTTCATCTACATTGCAGACATACATTACTGGCTTATCTGTTATAAGTTGCAATGGTTTTACAAATTCACTATAATCCTCGTCATTAAACTCTAAAGCTCGTACCGATTTTCCAGATTCCAGACCTTCTTTAATGGCTAATAATATTGACTCTTCCTTTTGAGCCTCTTTATTTCCTGTTTTTGCTGCTCGTTTTACTTTATCCAGCTTTTTTTCTGCAGTTTCCAGGTCTTTAAGTTGTAATTCCATGTCAATAGTTTCTTTATCCCTTAATGGATCTACAGAACCATCAACATGTACTATATTATCGTTATCAAAACAGCGTAATACATGTAGAATCGCGTCGGTTTCTCTAATGTTTCCCAGGAATTGGTTTCCTAAACCTTCTCCTTTACTAGCTCCTTTTACCAACCCTGCTATATCTACAATCTCTACAGTGGCAGGTTGCACGCGCTCTGGGCTTACCAAAGATTCCAGTTTTTCTAATCTTGGATCTGGGACGTTAACGACTCCTATATTAGGTTCTATAGTGCAAAACGGAAAGTTCGCACTCTGCGCTTTAGCATTAGATAAACAATTAAATAATGTCGACTTCCCTACATTTGGTAATCCTACAATTCCTGCTTTCATTGAAAATTTGTTTTAGCGAGTGCAAAGATATATTATATTACCAGTATTTTATAATTTTTATGGAAATGAGTACTAAACAAATATTGCATCATTATTTTTATTCAGGTTTTGCTTCCAAACTTCATCAGGTTCGGTTAAATAGCGCGTGTTCTATCTGTCATTAAGATGGTTTATAATACGATATAAAATTACTCATCTTTAATAATAGAATGTTTTAAAAAATCGTCTAAAGATTTACTTTCTATATTAAACCCTCCGTCCTCACAATCTCCGAAATATACAGGACAGAGTTCGTTATTTACATCAACAACCAAAAAGTCGATGGTATCTTCTATACTTGCCAATGGTATATATTTTCTACCATCTTTTTTAGATCCTGTAGTAATCATTTCTTCATGGGCTTCCATAAGGTATTTTACAGATTTTTCAGAAAAATCCAGCCAGGGTTCCTGGTATTCTGGAAAAAAATAAGGTGCTTCTTCTAATTTATAATCGAATTGTAAATAATTCTCTATTTCAGATTCGTAAAAGTGTTTAAATCGTTCTGGAAACTCTGAAATTCCATGGGGGTTTTTAGCATTAAAATATTTTAACATGTTTTTTTATTAGGTTAAATTTATGTATTGTCTTATTGGAAAACAAAAAAGCAAAAAGCGTGCATTGACTGATTAATTCCAAATACCATTTGCCTCTGTTAAAACCATGGGAGTGTTACTAGTTACTAATATGGTTTGCTCATGTTGGGTTACGTATCCACCTTTGTTCCCTACTAAGGTCCAACCATCATTAAGTTCGACTGCCATTGTCGATTTGGTAGATATAAACGTTTCAATCGCCACCGTGGTATTTTTTTTAAACCTTTCTCTGTTAGTTTTAACTCTATAATTTATTTACCAAATCGCCTTCCTTTAAAATCTTTTGACGAGAAGGTATCCCATGAGCGGCCTCTTCATTAACGCTTATACAGGTATAACCTGGAAATCCGTAAGCTACATTTGGAGCCGATTTAGCTCCATAACTCTTCAAAATTTCACTGCCGTACTCGTCTAATTCCTTGGTTGACATACCAACCCAAGCAAATTCCCGCATTCGTTTAAGTGTTATTCCAACAACTTCACTTACTTTTTTCATTCCTAGGAGTTCAAACTCTTTGCTTATTGACATATCTTAATTTGTTAACGATAAAAAGGCTTAAATTCTTGACCTTACAAGAATTTATTCAAAAATAAGAAGTCCTTTTTTAAAAGAAAATAGATTTGCATTTTTAACATATGTAGATTACGTAGTTAAGATTTACATTTCAAATAAAAACATTCTACGACATGGTTTTAAGTCGCTGTTAGCCATATTCTTTTAGATTTACAGGCAGTGTTTTTCAAAAAGTTTAACCTTTGTGTTTCATTGATCTCTCCCTGGTATAACATAATTATTTACCATTTTGGTTTTCAATAACTAATTTAAGGGAACATATATTAAATGGACAAGTTTGCTTTGTGATTTTCATTTCGCTTTTTCATTAAGGTACAATGTACAAGGATAAAAACGATTGGTGTTTAATCCAAAACATATGTATTCAACCCAATATAATCCTTACGACAGAGCTGAATCTTTAGAGCCTACAACCATGATTACAAAGACAAAAACTACAACCAACAAAATTTATTAGTATATTTATTCCTCCCAAATTTAAATGAAACAAACATGAAAAGTATTTTCACTTTTGCCTTAAGCCTATTTAGCTCTATTTTTTTATTTTCTCAACAACAGATATCAGGTACCATTACCGACGCATCTGGAGCCACAATTGCTGGTGTAAACGTTATAGAAAAAGGAACAACCAATGGTGTAATCTCAAATTTTGACGGAAAATATATAATTTCTGCACAAGGAAACTCAACCCTGGTGTTTAGCTATGTTGGTTATGATTCTCTAGAAATTCTAGTAAATAACCAAACGGTTATAAATGTGACTCTAAAAGATGGTGTAAGCCTGGATGCAGTGGTTTTAGTAGGTTCCAGAAGCCCTAAGCGAACAGCTACAGACACACCTGTTCCGGTTGATGTCCTTGATGTTTCGAGCATTGCTTCTAAAACCGGTAAAGTAGAGATTAACGACATACTACAATATGCAGCACCATCCTTTAATGCTGGTAAGCAATCGGGATCGGATGGAGCCGATCATATCGTACCTGCCTCGCTGCGTGGATTAGGCCCCGATCAAACACTCGTCTTAATAAACGGAAAACGAAGACACCAATCTTCTTTGGTAAACATTTTTGGTACCCGTGGACGTGGAAACTCAGGAACCGACCTTAATGCGATTCCTGTCAGTGCAATTAAAAGAATAGAAGTGTTAAGGGACGGCGCCTCAGCTCAATATGGATCTGATGCTATTGCTGGGGTGATTAATATCGTTTTAAAAGATTTTACCGATGGTTTTTCAGGTGGTATTACCTATGGAGCCTACAGTACTGCTATTGGCGATGGTTGGGAGGCCCAAAGTGGAGAAACACTTTATAATGTAGAAGGTAAAAACCGACTAGACGGCGATAACAAAAGTTGGGATGGTGAAACCATCAAAATAGATGCTAATTACGGTGTTGCCTTAGGTAATAATGGCGGATTTGCAAACTTTACTACCGAATTCTTATCCAGACAAAACACATTAAGACCTGGATTCTCATGGAGAAAAGGCTATGGTAGTGCCGGTGTAGACGGTTTTAATTTTATGATCAATTCATCTTTACCGGTAGGCGATAATACAGAGGTATATGCCTTTGGCGGCAGAAACTTTAGAGATACCAATGCTTATGCTTTTTCACGCGGTGCCTTTGATGATGATGCAAACGGAGAACTTCGAACGGTCTCAAGTATATATCCAAATGGTTTTACTCCTCGAATTACGTCCAATATTACCGATGTTTCGGTTTCGGTGGGTGTAAGACATGAAATGGCTAATGGTTGGAATGTGGATTTTAATAATACCTACGGAAAGAACAATTTCCACTATTTTATAAAAGACAGTAATAATGCTTCAATGAGAACGAGCTCTCCTACCGATTTTGACGCTGGTGGACACTTTCTTGCTCAAAATACGACCGGACTAGATTTCAGCAAGTACCTAGATTATGTAGCTTCGGGATTAAGTTTGGCCTTTGGTTTTGAATACAGAACAGAAAATTTTGGAATTTTCGCCGGTGATGAGCCTTCATACGGGCTTTACGATGAAAATGGCATTGTAATTTCAAACCCGGCAACTCAAAGTATTGCCACCTCCCCACTAGGGAACGAGTTACCTGGAGGATCACAAGGGTTCCCAGGGTATAGCCCAGACAATGAAGTGGATAGAAATCGTTCCAACTACAGTGCATATTTTGATACAGAGCTTAATGTTACTGAACAATTTATGCTTGCCGGGGCCGTAAGGTTTGAAAACTATAGCGATTTTGGAAGTACTTTTAATGGTAAATTGGCCACAAGACTTAAAGTTACTGAAGACCTTTCGTTACGAGGTTCTATTTCTACAGGGTTTAGAGCACCTTCTTTAGCCCAGTTATATTATAATCTTATCTTTAACAATATTGTTGCTGGAACGTCTGTACCATCTTTATTATCTGCCAACAATAGTACCGTTACCAGAGCCTTTGGTATTGGTCAGTTAAATGAAGAAAAAGCCGTTAACGCCAGCATTGGTTTCACTTATAAGAAAGGTGGATTTACCGCTACCGTAGATGCCTACTCTATTACTGTAGATGATAGAATTATTTTAACCGACAACTTCACAGATCAAGCTATTTTAGGCCCTTTAAACGTGGATGCCGCGCAATTCTTTGCGAATGGTGTGGATACCAGAACCAACGGACTTGACATTGTTTTGGGATACGAAACCGGTATTGGAGAACACGGTAAAGCCACAATTGGTTTAATTGGTAACCTTAACGATCTGGAAATAAAACGTATTAATAACGGAAATCTAAATGAGTTTACCTTTTTCGGACCTTTCTCGCAGGCCTATCTGGAAGCGGCTGCTCCCGATTACAAATTTGGACTCAATTTAGGGTATTCTTGCAAAAAATTTGACGCCACCGCATCTCTTACCCAGTTTAGTGAAGTAACCCTTCAGGATTTTCAATGGGTAGATACTCCAGCAACTACTCAGGCAGAGGCCGATGCCCTCTTTCCTGTTGCCACAGATATTTATGAAGCTGCCTTGGTTGTAGACTTAAGTGCAGGATATCAATTCACAGAAAAAATCAAGTTTACTATAGGGGCTAACAACCTGTTCAACGCATATCCTACACCTCAATTCGATGGATGGACAGATCAAGGTGGCTTAGCAGATTCTGTTCAAATGGGTTCCGATGGGACTTATGTGTTTGGAAGGCTTAATTTTAGTTTATAACATATTTCCATTGAACGCGGGTAAAAAATTGAAGTGATTTGGCTTTTAAACATTTCGCCTGCGTTCGATGGACACCATTAACCTATATGTTAACCGCGCTCTGATCTAAAATTCCTCAAAGAAAACACAACCATACATAGCTGTAAACTACAGTCAAGTTTTATTTAAAAGTATCAGGTGAAAAACGACAAATTTTATTAGGGAATAGTTTTAAGTTCCAAGTGGTATAAAGCGTTATATTAAACGACATCTTTTTACTGATATTGCAGCTAGAAAAGCACAATCTCTAATTTTAAAATTCTCCCGCTATTAGTTAAACAAAAGATAATCTGATAGGAATAAATATGTTTTCTCCCCGGCGTAAACTAAGGCTATAGATAAAACCATGATGAATAAACGTGCACTGGTAAATGAAAACGACTTTTGCTCTTCCCTTTTTTTATTTATAATATAGTTGGTCGCGAAAAAAATGATTATAGATACAAGTGCAGCATTAACCCCTGCAATAATAATATAGAAATCCTTAACCCAACTATAACCTTCTGTCGAAAAAACAATATAAAGATATCTTCCAAAAACATTTAAAAAGATTATGGATAGACTCCAAAGTAAAATTTTAATTTTTGTATTCATTATTCTTAAAATTACAAGTTAAAGTAAGTCATTCATTTCCTTTAAGAACGTTTTATGTATTATTTATTTTATTTAAAATTAGGATTCTTTCCGGAAGAAAAAGAACTTATAAGCGCATCTCTTACATTATGTTTACAATCATCAAATAAAGCAGTATGGCTTAGACTATGTGAACTCATTGCTAAATAAGGAATACTTCCCGGTTTAACCTTTAAGTCAGCATTTTCAGCATCCTCTTTTGTGATTAAATCTGCATGGTATTTCTCAACTAATCCATGATAAATCGTTAGATTTCTTCGTACTTCTTTTATTTGTCTATCCAACTCGCCCGTTATTATATACTCTAACCAATTAATCCCACTTGTTATTTTTTCTAAATCACTCGGAATAACAAATTGGCTTATAAGCCTCATTACAATTTCTTTTAATGAATTTTCATCATTTCTTTTCACAACGTCCTCTATACCTTTGGCAAAGCTCTCAAAATTAGATTTCTTTTTTCTTTCGTCATAAATATCCAGGTCTGTAATATTGAAATCTTTAATTTCAAATTTACCCTGAACTTGATTATCCGGAGACCATGAGGTATCATCTATTTTATATATAAGCCCATTATCTTCTTCAGTAAAAACGTTATTTAAAAAATTCAATAAGTAACTATCGCTCTCATCTTTTCTAATCTCAATGATCCTATTTACTATAGGTAATACAGTAACCAAGTCTAAATCTTCTACAAATTCTGATCGCCCGTATCCATCTTCTCTATTTCTTTGATTTTGATTAAAGCGATTCTTCGTCGTGCCTGCATAGACATGTAACGCATTGACTATCGATAAAAACTCCTCTTTTTCTGGTGATACTATTTTTTTATTTCCAATAAATGCAATATTGTCCACGATAACCTTTGTTATTTTTTCAATTTCTACAAAAAGATTATGTGTCGTTTCCCAAATTGCAGGACCTTCGGTATCATTATTAATAACAATATCTGATAAATGATTATAAGCTCCTAAATCCATAGCTTTAATCGCTTTCACAGCATCATCCATTTTATCCTTGTCATAAAAATTACCAATTAAATACTCGAGGTTTTTAAGTGTAAAATCGGCGACAAAACGTTGCGTTATATCATATTCATTATGCACATTAATAATTTTACAGGCATCATGTAATTTTTCGTGATTTAATTGGTGCTGATCTTTAAAAAAAGGCGTTGACAAATAGGTAATACTCTTTATTGTCCAATATTTAGGAAAATTTTCATTTTTCGTAATAACTTCTGTAAATTGATTGATGACGTTCCCACCGTGAGAATGCCCAATTAAATGCAGGTGAACTTCCTTATTGGTCCAATTCCCATATAGCCTTAATAGTAAATCAAGTAATCGTTCGGCCGCTTTGGTCCGTTCATCTGTATTATTATCTCCAGACCAACTAAAGAACGTATCTTCTATATGCAAATCCATAAATTGCGGCTTCAGATCTTTAACACTGTCCCATAAATTATCTGTGCCTCTCCAATAATCTTTATTGGCTTGATGCTTTAGACCATGCGTATTTATAGGGTCTGTGGTTCCTGCTACGAACTGAATAATATCTTTTGGTGGCTTAATTTTAGCCTTTACTGTCTTAGTTGCTCCATCTTCAAATTCTACTCTAAATTTATTAGCCATTAATTTATGTTTAAGATGATTGTTTAATTACTTCTAATTCTATTTTTTCTAAATCAGCATTTATGATGTAGTTTTTCAACTTATCATCTTCTAATACCTGTCCTCTATATATAAAATCATGGGTTTTATCTTCCAGGTGAACGGTAACTTTATCTCCTATTCGATTCTTTGTTTCTATATTCAGTATGATTTTATCTCCAACTTCATATTCATCTACTTCCTGGCCTTCTAAATCTGTTAAGTAATAGCTTGTGAATTCTTTTTCATCTTCACTTTCTATAGTCGTAGGTTCTGTTGCCTGTTGTGGAAAAGTAGTTCTCCAATAGGCCGAATATTTCCCCGATGATGTGGAGTCTTCAACACCTGCTGCCTTAATTTCTAAGGTTTCATACATGGGCTGATTACCTGTAGAAGAGAAATGATTCTCCCAAAATACAAGATGCGCATCATAGAAATAGAGTTTTCGCGTTCTTCCCCCTAAGATATTAGGACGAATATGCAATTCTATTTGTTTGGTTTGACTAGGCTCAAAAGACCATTCGGCAAAGCTTAAGTCTTTTCTTGTTTCTATTTTCAGTTTTAAACCATTAAATATAGGGTTTATAGCAGGTCTTCCCGATATATCTGCTCCTTGTTTAAAATCAATATTGAAGTTTAACACATTGACTTCTTGTTCATCTACAATTAATATTGCTTTGAAACTCATACCGTATAGCTTTTGTATTTCTTTTTATTTTTTGCGCTCGAGGGAATCAAATAATTTGGAACAACTCGATATAAAATCACGCTAATTTTCATATCTATATTATAAGCGAAGTTATAATTTTTAAGCAAGAAAATCAACACGCATTAAAGCCATTCATCGATTTATATTCACATAAAGAGAAAAATCATTTCTAAACACCTAACAAACAGACTGTAACCTAAATATCGTTGAAATGCATGCATTAGAATTTGGGAGAAAACGGATGAAAATGCATGTGATGTTATCCAAACAAAATTGGAATCTATACTATTTCTGTGTAACAATATTTTAATTGGCTCGTCAATCATATAAATCATGAATTATATCAAATCACTCTTGAAAACATTTATCTTACTTACCGCATTCTTGTGTATTACTACTAGTATTAATTCACAAAACATTACAGCTAAACTCATAGACCATAGCAATAAAACTCCTATCCCCCATGCTACGATTAAAACAGGCAAACATAGCGGTGTTATTTCCAATGAAGAAGGTTATTTTAGCTTAAATTCCACAGACATTAATGATAAGTTGATTACCATTTCCTGCATGGGATATCAAAGTAAGACACTTAATCTTGAAACCATTAAAAAACTTAACTACATTATTTCCCTAAAAGAAGCCCTTAATACGCTTAATGAGGTGTATATAAGTAATAAAAGACCAAATGCCGATTCGATAATTGCCAGGGTAAGAGCTAAACTGGATGAGAATTACGATATCAACTTAAAAAAGTATAGTATTTTCTATCGAGGCACCGATTACAGCAACTTTAAAAGCCTAGATTTCGAAATTGAAAAAGCCTCTCATGTTAAATCAAAAAATATAAGGAGAGCTAACTATAGTTTGGATTCACTCTCTAAGCATATAAGAATGAGTAACATCATCGATTTTTCTGATTTTAAAGGAGAACTCCTAACCCTTAATGGAGATAGCAGTAAATTAGTAGTTAATAAGGCGACCAAACTTGTCGATCATAAAAACGATTTTTCTATTGATGCCGTACAGGAAAAAGCACAATCTCTGATTTTAAAATACCTGGATACAACCAAGACGTATAAGATAAAAACCGGAATCTTTAAAATTGAAGATTCTTTGTCTTTAGATGACGAAAACTTTAAAGGAACTGGAAAACAAGAACATAATATCTCAGATTTAAAAAGCATAACGGGTTCACTCCTTGGCCATTCGATGTTCGTGGGCAACTCCTTATTAAAAACAATTTTAGATCCAAAGTTATATGATTACACCTATGAAGATATGGGGTATAACAACAATGAACTTACTTATATTATTAGCTACAAACCGCGAAAAGGCAAAGCTAAATATACTGGCAAACTATTTATAGCTGATGAAAGTTATGCCATTACCAAAGTCGATTATAAATACTATGGATCACGTCATGGCGAAAAGCTTAACTTAAGGTTTCTCCTTGGGGTTAAATTCATTCAAAATGTTAGTGAAGGTACCTATATCTATGAAAAAAACAGTGAGAATAAATATCAACCAAAGTATATTAAAAACATTATGGGTTCTTATTTTTATTTAAATAGAGATTTAAAGTTTATTGAGAATACTCCTGAGAAAAACAAAGTTGGTTTTAGCATTAAAATTGAAGGGGATAGTCGTAACAAAGAAGAACTACTTTTTACCAATATCGAGACTATAGCCCTTGAAAATTTTGCCAATATCGAACAAAAAAAAGTAGCGCCTTACGAAACCTATAAGGCGTTTGAAAAATCGACATGGCAGAATGAGGAGGTTCTAGAACCTTTAAAAGAGATGAAGCAGTTTAGAAGCCAATAAAGACAGTTGTGATTGTCTTAAATCATGCTTCTAAGCTAAGAACACCTTTTCAAACAGTCGCCCTCGTTAATTGGTCGTTAAATTTTTAATATACCATGACAAACGAATAATGACAAATAAAACAACGAAACAAGAGTACTAGATATCCAAAACCAAATAGAAACTTTCATCGATTTACTTTTTTGCAAATTCTGAACATCATGAACAGAATTAATTATCTAAGAGGCACTATTACTTTAATACAAGGTTATTTCGATATTTTGAAGGTGTCATATGATATTTATCTTTAAAACTGCGAGATAAGTGGCTGGTCGATTTAAAGCCACAATCGAACGCTATATCTTGAACCGAATTATCTGAGACTAAGAGTAATTCTGCTACTTTTTCTAATTTTCGATTCATAATATAATGCCCGGGAGTATCTTGATAGACGTTATAAAACTCTTTTTTAAACGCCGACAAACTTTTATTGGTTAGCTGTGCCAGTTCGCTAATAGATATACCAGAACAAATATGAGCCTCTATCACTTCCTTAAATTTAAAGCTTCTTTTAGTAAAAAGACTGCTCATAATGTCTTTAATTACCGGAGCATTTTCTGTGTTTAATAGCAATACAATAATCTCCTTTAGCTTTAAGATTAAAATCTCCTCGGATACCAGATCGTTATGCGTAAACAAAAGGAGTATACCTTCAAAATATTTCTTTATCAGGGAGGTCGTCGCCACTTTAGCCGAGGTATGCTTAACAGAGGTCGATTCATTTTTTAAAAAAGAAGGAAACGAATGACTATAGATTATCTCTAAAACCTCCTTGCGAAAATGTACGGTGACCGAGCTAAATACGGCTTCCTTTTCTTTAGAAAGCATTTTGGCAACATAATGACCACATTTCGATAACATAGCTTGTCCTTGGAACGCTACAACGGCTTCAGATTCTGAATACGATATGTTTTCACCTTCTAAAACATAGGTAAAACACGCTTCATTATCTGGCATAGGAGCCGCAATCCTGGCAGGAGTTCTAATATTTACCCAGGTAAAAAGAGGTTTACCGAATAAATCAACCGTTTTATATTCTAATACCATTATAGCAAACCAATTTATGAACTTTATAGTGAAAAGAAAAGCACATTCATTTAAAAACTCCATTTAAAGCATACCACACGTTGTGCATTTAGAATTTAAAACGGTATAAGTGTAATATCATGCAAAATGATAGATTATTTTTAATTGCCTCAAAATAAAATGGATAAGTTTCCTTATTAAAAAGAAAGAAAACACGCTATTCAACAGAAGGAAAAATATGTTTAAAAATATAAATTCACTATGATGAATTATCGGTAAACCCCCTTTAAATTCGATGAATGACACATTTTTTAGACTGGATAACCAAAAACTATGTTAAAAATTTAGGCAGATCCTATTCTTTTTTTTTTATACATTTACCCAAAACACGCACTAACCGCCCTCTAAAGAAAAACCTACTTTGCTATGAAATACTGCTCATTATTGTTTGTATTTTTTATCGTAATGGCGTGTTCAAAAAATCAAGACGAGACACCTTTACAAAACGATTCATCTCCTCAAAATGAAGATAGCCCAGATACCTCTAATTTTATTGATAGTTTTGATGGTACGGGGCCTCTGATTGATTTTGTAACTAATAACGCAATCATGTTGGCCGATGTTTCAAGAGTATCGGGAAGATACCATGCTGTACTAACTGACAATACGAACAATAAAACATTGCATTTTAATGAGAATCAAGGGCGTTTGGATGCTAAATTAGTAGCATTCCCTTTTGAGTTTATAGCAAGGAATATTGGTATAGGAACGGTTAACAATTCTCAGATAGCACCAGATTCAGACAACAATCCATATATCTTTTCGGGAATTCAAGTGCATGTAGAAGATTTTAATTCTATTAATTCGTCTCATGTGGTCGTTGGTCATAGGGGCCCCACCAATTTCACAATTGAAGGTAAAAATACTTTAAACGGAGATTCTACAGTAAACGATATAGGTGCAAATACGACTCCCAATGGACGAGCCGATATTCGCATAGTAGGTAACGAAAATAACACCATCACAGTATATTGGCAGCTTCCAAATTTAAGTGAAGACGGTACTGCCGATAACTGGACCCTTTATAACGAAACCGGTAATTTACCTGGTACGGCACCAACGTATGGCGACAATGTTTACATTGGACTCATTACATATGCCTTCCATTCGACCGGTGTACCTTTTGTAGGGACCTGTGATGCCATAGAAATTAAACAGTAAAACAATTTATTATCAGCGAAATGAGGTTGACCAAAAGTAAATAATTAAAGTTTGAACTTAGCCCTTCGATTTCTCTCAAGTAGGCTAAAAATAAAAGGTCTAGAATTTTTTAAGGTTATAATTGCAAAAGATCTCGACTGCTCTCAATGTGACAACTTTAATTTAAAAAAAACTTTTACGTCAACCTCTTTTTATTATTTACAAATCCTGCCAGGGTGTATTTCTAGTTGAAGATTAAACTCGGAAATGCCATTGTCGTTATGGTCACTTTAGTTTTTAAAACTTTTAGGATGGTGTTCAAGACGTAGACTTTCAGCCTATAAATAAAAAGAGTCCCTAAAATTCATTATGATTTAGTTTATCAGGTTGATTTATATGACAAACTCCATCTAATTCGTACTTTTCCATTCAGACTCATATCTATTTTCGATACGCATCCATGCGAATCATAGCTTTACCTTCGTACTTCCTAAGCAGTTGCCATTTAGGACGCTCTAAAGTCAATTCCCATTCAAACAGCTTTTTATACATAGCTTTCATTCTATTTGGGTGTTTGGATGCCAAATTGTTTGTTTCAGAAATATCTTCGGACATATTATAAAGTTCTGCCGGGCGATCTGGAAAACGAAGTAATTTCCAATCATTCTCACGAATGGCACCTCGATTTTCCTTTTTCCAATATAGAGTTTCATGGGGCCTTTCTTTATTTTCTCCCAAAACATATGGTAATAAGTTAACACCATCTATATCCAACAAATTGTTAATATCACCTCCTGCAGCTTTAAAAAATGTTGGTAATAAATCAAGCGTACTAATGGGGTAACTGTAAGTCTTATTCGCTGAAATAACGCCAGGCCAACGCATTAAAAATGGCACACGTATCCCGCCTTCGAGATGATTCGCCTTAGTACCACTTAAAGGTGTATTTACCGAGGCATTCGTATCTGATGGGCCTCCATTATCATTTGTAAAAATGACCAATGTATTTTCTTCCAACCCTAAATCTTTTAGCTTTTGCAATACCCTCCCACAAGCACGATCCATAGACCATGTCATAGCCGCTAATTTTTGACGCTTTCCTTTAAGGTTTGGAAACTTAGATACATCCTTATGATCGGGTTCCATTGGTGTATGTACGGCATTAAAGGATAAGAAAACAAAAAACGGTTCATCTTTGTTTACTTCAATAAAAGATATGGCCTTATCTGCAAACGCATCCGTTAAATATGCTTTAGTCTCGTAAAAATTACCAAAACCATGTTCCAACCGATCTTCTTTCCTTCTATTCGGATTACCTTCATTAAACTCATAATAACTCCTCGCCCCTCCTCTAAAACCATAAAATTCATCAAATCCTCTTTTTAAAGGATGAAATCTGTCTGCATTCCCTTGATGCCATTTACCAATAATAGCCGTTTTGTAGCCTAAGGATCTTAGATAATCCCCCATTGTTTGTTGGTCTAAAGGGAGCCCCATATCGTCTCCATGCATGCTCGATTTACTCATATAACCAGGTACATTGTTTTCTTCAAAACCAAAACGCTGTTGGTATTTACCAGTTAATATGCCTGCTCTGGATGGGCCACAAACCGCTGCAGATACATAGGCTTGCTTAAATATTACCCCTTGAGCAGCTAACTTATCCAGGTTGGGAGTTTTCATGATCTCACTTCCTTGAAATCCAAAATCGGCATAACCAGCATCATCTGAAAGTATGAGTACAATATTAGGCTTTTGTTGGGCAAATACCTGGATGTGTATCCCAAAGGAGATAACTCCAATCGCCAGAACTAAATAATGTTTCATTACGTCTTATCTTAGGTAATCACAAATATACCCCATATACCTTAAAAATAAGCGTAATAAAAATCCTGAGCTAAAAAACTCAGGATTCTTCATATACTAATATTACTATAAGATATTATTAACTGTCAGGGTGCATAAAGCGTTGTTTAGCTAATAATTCCTCTTCAGTCTCTACATTATCTTCATCTGGCACACAACAATCTACAGGACAAACGGCTGCGCACTGGGGTTCCTCGTGAAACCCTTTACATTCGGTACACTTGTCCGGTACAATATAATAGACTTCATCGCTAACAGGTTCCTGGACTTCTTCTGCATCAACTTCGGTCCCATTAGTTAAAACAACAGCACCTTCTAAACTGGTACCATCTTTATAACGCCATTCGTCGGCGCCTTCATATATTGCTGTATTTGGGCACTCGGGTTCGCAAGCACCACAATTTATACATTCATCTGTTATTATAATAGCCATACCTTATTTTCTCTTGAGTTTGCTTAAATTTGCAGTTGCAAAAATAAAGCCAAAACCATTCATAACCAAATAGAGAATGAAATTACAAGAAAGAATTAACGCTTTTGTAAAATTAGGAGATTTTTTAAGTCAATTTTCCAATGAAGTGATTCTAAAAAAAGATAATATTGAACATAACGATTTGTTCTTCGATGGTTTTAAGCATCAATTAAAACTAACCGAAGAAAACAATGGATGGTTTACACCAGAGCATATTAGCTTCTCTCTTAAGGGCTGGGCAGAGTCTCTAACCGAACTTAATTTAAATACCTGGTTAAAGGCATACAAATTACACGCAATTGCCCCAAAACAGGTCGCTATAATTATGGCAGGTAATATTCCTTTAGTTGGATTTCACGATTTTTTATCGGTACTAATTTCTGGGCATCATGTTTTGGTAAAACAATCTTCAAACGACAAACACCTACTCCCCTATTTGGCCAAATATCTGGAAGTTGTAGAACCTCAATTTAAAGGGCGAATTACGTTTACAGCAGGTAAAATTGAAGGTTTCGATGCGGTTATTGCTACCGGAAGCGATAACACTGCACGTTATTTTGAATATTATTTTAAAAATAAGCCCTCCATTATAAGAAACAACCGAAATTCGGTGGCCGTTTTAAATGGTAATGAAACCAAAGAAGACCTCAAATCATTGTCTGAAGACATTTTTAGATATTACGGTCTGGGTTGCAGAAATGTTTCTAAGTTATTCGTTCCAAAGGATTATAATTTTGATTCATTTTTTGAAGCCATGTACCACTGGCATCCCATTATAGAAAAAGCAAAATACGCCAATAATTACGATTACAATAAAGCCGTATATTTAATGAGCGAATTTGACATGCTGGAAAACGGTTTTTTAATGATTAAAAAAGACCCTGGATATGCCTCTCCCATCGCGACGGTTTTTTATGAATATTACGACTCTAAAAAACAACTAAAAGAAAAACTAAATATAGAAAAAGACAGAATACAATGCATTGTTGCTAACGGATTTATAGAAAACGAAATTGCTTTCGGAGCAGCTCAAAAACCGGAACTTTGGGATTATGCGGATAGTATTGATTCTATTGAATTTTTATTATCAATTTGATTAAAAAATTATTGAATTCTTAACGCTAAATCCCCGATTAATTAGCAACTTTGCAACTTAAATTTAACTACACAAATGAAGAAACACAACTTTAGCGCGGGCCCATGTATTTTACCTCAGGAAGTACTTAAAAAAGCTTCTGAGGCTGTAGTCGAACTTGACAACAGCGGTTTATCCTTAATTGAAATATCTCACAGGAGTAAAGCTTTTGTAGATATTATGGAAAAAGCCAGAGCGTTAGCTTTGGAATTGCTTGGGTTAGAAGGCAAAGGTTACAAAGCTTTGTTTTTACAAGGTGGAGCCAGTACGCAATTCTTAATGGTAGCTTTAAATCTTTTAGAAAAAAGAGCTGGATACCTAAATGCTGGTACCTGGGCTGCCAAAGCCATTAAAGAAGCACAAATTTATGATGATATTTACGAAGTGGCTTCTTCTAAAGACGCGAACTATAATTATATCCCAAAGGGTTACGACATCCCTTCTGAATACGACTACTTTCACTGTACATCTAACAATACTATTTTTGGAACACAAATGCAAGCATTCCCAAAATGTGATATTCCCTTAGTTTGCGATATGAGTAGTGATATCTTTTCTCGTACTCTGGACTTTTCACAGTTCGATTTAATCTATGCGGGAGCTCAAAAAAATATGGGGCCAGCAGGAACAACTTTAGTTGTTATTAAAGAAGATATATTAGGAAAGGTGTCTCGTAAAATCCCGTCTATGTTGGATTATAAAACTCACATCAGTAAAGGCAGTATGTTTAATACACCTCCTGTATTTGCTGTTTACACTTCGATGTTGACTTTAGAGTGGTTAAAAGGCCTTGGTGGCATTGCTGGAATAGAAAAAGAAAATGAAAAGAAAGCCAGGTTAATGTATTCTGAAATTGACTTAAACCCTTTATTCAAAGGATTTGCAGCTAAGGAAGACCGTTCGCTTATGAATGCAACCTTCACCTTAGAAAACGAGAACCTAAAAGAAACATTTGAAACCATGCTTGAAGAAGCTGGAATTAATGGTTTAAACGGACACAGAAGTGTTGGTGGATATAGAGCATCTATGTACAATGCCTTACCTCTTGACAGCGTAAAAGTACTTGTTGAGGTTATGAGCGAATTGGAAAGCAAAGCATAATTAGTAAACAGTATACAATCTCGGTAAGCGATGTTTAGCTACTGTAGATGGTATTTAGTGGGCAAACGCTCACTCACAAAGAAAATAATACAAACTCAAACAAAAGTTTAAACTTAAAAATGAAAGTATTAGCAAACGATGGCATTTCACAAAGCGGAATAGACGCCTTAGAAAAAGGTGGTTTCGAAGTCATCACAACCACAGTAGCCCAAGAGCAATTAATTAATTATATCAACGAAAATGATATTTCTGCCTTATTAGTACGTAGTGCTACTAAAGTACGTAAGGACTTAATTGATGCTTGTGCCAGTCTAAAACTTATTGGTCGCGGAGGTGTTGGTATGGATAATATTGATGTTGAATATGCCAGAGAAAAAGGCTTGAACGTTATTAATACACCTGCTGCATCTTCTCATTCGGTTGCAGAATTAGTATTTGGACATTTATTCGGGTTAGCACGTTTCTTACACAACTCTAACAGAGAAATGCCTTTAGAAGGAGATTCTAATTTTAAAGGTTTAAAGAAAGCCTATGCTAAAGGAACTGAATTAAAAGGAAAAACTTTAGGGGTTCTAGGCTTTGGACGTATTGGTCGAGCCACTGCTAAAGTAGCTATTGGTGCTGGTATGAAAGTTGTCGCCTTTGATCCTTTTATAGATGAAGCCGATTTGGAATTAGACTTCTTTGACGGACAAAAGTTAAACTTCAATATTAAAACGATTTCTAAAGAGGAGGTTTTAAAACAAGCCGATTTCTTAACATTACACGTTCCTGCACAAGATAAATATGTGATTGGAAAGCCGGAGTTAGACATCATGAAAGATGGTGCTATTCTAGTTAATGCTGCTCGTGGTGGTGTTGTCGACGAAGTGGCATTGGTAGAAGCGATCTCAAGCGGAAAAATAGCACGAGCTGCTTTAGATGTTTTTGAAAAAGAGCCTAAACCGGAAATTCAGTTATTAATGAACCCTGCTCTATCTTTAACACCTCATACAGGTGCTGCTACTAACGAGGCTCAGGATAGAATTGGAGCTGAATTGGCTGAACAAATCATTAGCCTTTTGAAATAGTTTAAAATAGAACTTAAACATAATAAACATTGGAGAGGTTGTCTGAAAAGGCAACCTTTTTTTGTTTAAAACTGCACTATTTCCTATTTTTAAGACTGATTTTGACCGTAGAATTCAAGATTCATAACGGGGACAAATACATTTTTATTACCAGATTACAATGGTCGGGTATCAACGTATCATCCTGTTTCGTATCGTAAAATGCCTTGGCTAAAAAGATCCTTAGTTCTTAGTGGCACTTTATACAGGTAAAACATGCCTATTATGATGCTTTATATATTCTGTACAAAAAGAAAAATGGAATCAAACAGACCACGCCCCTATCCCCGTCTTATCCCTACAGAACCTTAATAGATACACGTTATGGCGTGATTGTACAGTACAAGTCTAGGTGATTTATATAGGTATTAAATGCAAAATGTCCATATTTGTTTTGATTAAAAATGTTAAGAAATGAGTAAAAAGTATGTATTAGTAGGGATAATATTTTTCCTGATTTTATCTTGTGAAAAAACAGTTTCGACAACAGTCGAGAACCCGGTGCAAGAAGAGAACTTTAATTTAGATTGGAATTTCTTCTTAAGTGAAAAAGAAATAGAGTTCAATCAGATTCAAGACAATCAATATAAAAAAGTAAAAATTCCTCATGATTGGGTTGTAGAAGGAGCATTTGATGAGTCTTTAGGACAAGATGCCTGGGCTACAGGATATATACCTAGTAAAGGATATGGCTATTATACCAAAACATTTGACAAAACTATTAATAATGACGAATTGGTTTATGTATTGTTTGATGGTGTGTATAATAATGCTACTGTTTTTATTAATGATCATGAATTAGGATTTCACCCCTATGGGTATTCGCCTTTTTACTTCGAAATTTCTAAATATTTAAACAAAGACGGTAAAAATAATGTGCTCGCTGTACAAATAGACCATTCCAGATTCGCCGATAGTCGTTGGTACACCGGAGCCGGAATTTATAGAGAAGTAGCCTTAATAACAGATAACAAGTTACACATTCCTGTTTGGGGTACTTTTGTTACAACACCCGAAGTTTCAAAAGAAAAAGCAACAGTTAAAATAGAGGTTTCTTTAGAAAATGCATCCGCTAAAGACGAAAGTATAGAAGTTTCAACAACTTTCTTTGATGCAGATAAAAAGGAAGTAGCCAAAACGTCCCAAAATGTTGATATAGCAAAAGAAAGCAACTCTAATGTTTCTCAAAATACAACTATTGAGACTCCAAAATTATGGGGCGTAGACAACCCATATTTATATACCGCTGTTACCACCATAAAAAAAGCAGGTAAGCTTATAGATTCTTATGAAACTCCTTTTGGAATTAGGAGCATAAAATTTGATACAAATAAGGGATTCTTCTTAAATGGAGAAAACATGAAGATTAAAGGCGTGTGTCTACATCATGATGTTGGTTTAGTAGGTTCTGCGGTACCAAAAAACGTTTGGAAAAGAAGATTGCAAGTATTGAAAGATGGAGGCTGTAATGCCATTCGGGTTTCTCATAATCCGGCATCAAAAGTATTACTGGATGTTTGTGACGAAATGGGAATGTTGGTACAGGATGAGTTTTTTGATGAATGGGATAACCCTAAAGATAAGCGCTATAACAAATGGGAAGAAAAGAGCACAGATTACATAACAAGAGGATACGGTGAACATTTCCAGGAATGGGCTCAAAAAGATTTAACCAATGTTATGTTAAGTCATCGTAACCACCCTTCTATTTTCCAATGGAGTATTGGTAACGAAATTGAATGGACATACCCTCGAAATGCTGCTACCACAGGTTTTTTCGACAATATGAGTTGGCAAGGAAACTACTTTTGGTCAGAGCCTCCACATTCGGTAGAAAAAATCAAACATTTAATGAAGACGCTTCCTCGAGGAAAATATGATATTGGTGAAACCGCTCAAAAATTATCGAAGTGGACCAAAGCAATAGATACTACAAGGCCGGTCATTGCAAACTGCATCTTACCTTCGTCGAGTCACTTATCGGGATATGCTGATGCTTTAGATATTGTTGGTTATAGTTACAGAAGGGTTCTTTATGATTACGGACATAAGAACTACCCTAAAAAACCAATTATGGGTACAGAAAATGTGGCGCAATACCATGAATGGAAAGCCATTATGGAACGACCATTTATATCGGGAACCTTTTTATGGACTGGAGCAGATTATATGGGAGAAATTCGTGCTAATTGGCCAACCCGTGTTCAACCTTCAGGAATGATAAATTCTGCTAGTTTTCCAAAAGGGTCTTATTATATGATGAAGTCCTTATGGACAGACACCCCAATGTTACATGTTGCCACACAAACACTAGAAAAATCACTTTATAAACTTGAAAAGGATAAACTGGTAGAGAAAAAGGAAGATGGTTGGAAGTATTATCTTTGGGAATGGCAAGATGTAAATGAACACTGGAATTATAACAATGAAGATACCGTTGTTGTAGAAATTTATTCCAATTGCGATGCGGTAGAGTTGTTCTTAAATGAAAAATCATTAGGAAAACAAGAACTTACAGAAACAGTGGGACACATTTTTAAATGGGCAGTTCCTTATCAAGAAGGTACATTGGTTGCCAAAGGCACCAAAGATGGTAAACTAATAGAATCTAAAGTTGTAACCGCTAGAAAAGCTTCTAAAATTGCCTTAACAGCTGATGCAACATCTATTAAGGCTAATAACGAAGATGCGGTGCATATCGTTGCAGAATTATTCGATGCCAACGGAAATCCTGTTAAGACAGATCGTAAAGAAATCAACTTTACTATTAAGGGAGACGCAACGCTATTAGGTGTAGATAATGGATGGAAAAATAGTGTTGAAACATTCCAATCAAATAAAGGAACGACCTATAATGGTAAAATTCTGTTAATAATACAGGCAAAAGACAAGCCTGGAACAGTAGATATCATCGCAAACGCAGAAGGTCTGGAACAAGACACTATTCAAGTTACTATAAAATAAATGCCAAACTTAAATGTTAATCATTATTTATTGATAACAAGCGTATTTTATAATAATTCGCACTAAATGTGACCTAAACACCATAAATTGAGTCCTAACATATATGTTAGGACTTTTTTTGTACATTGAACATTCATTTAGACTAACCAATTTTAAATTAAACAATATTAGATTATGGAAGGAATTCTAGACTTATTAGGTAGTGATTTGGGGAAAAGTATTATTACCGGTGTAGCGGGTCAAACCGGACAAGATGAAAGTAAAACCAGTAGTGTGTTAACTATGGCATTACCAGTATTGATGCAAGCTATGAAACGTAATTCGGCAACGCCTCAGGGGGCTGAAGGTTTACTAGGAGCATTAAGCGGAAAACACGACGGAAGCATCTTAGATAATCTTGGAGGGCTCTTTGGTGGCGGCGTAGATTCTAATGTACTAGATGATGGCGGAAAGATTCTTGGCCATGTCCTTGGAGGAAAACAACAGCATGTAGAAAACGCTTTAAGTCAGAAATCAGGTATGGACACCGGTTCTGTCGCACAAATATTAAAGATTGCCGCTCCAATACTAATGGGGATTTTAGGAAAACAAAGTAAGCAACAAAATGTAAGTAACACAAGTGGTCTTGATGGGCTCTTAGGTGGCTTTCTTGGTGGGAGTTCTCAAAAACAAGAACAAAGCTTTATTGAATCTATTCTGGACGCCGATGGCGATGGCAGTGTTATAGATGATGTTGCTGGTATGGTATTAGGTGGTGATAAGAAAAAGAAAGGTGGTCTTGGCGGATTACTGGGCGGCCTTTTTGGTGGGAAATAATTCTTTTTAGACTATATAGGAAGGAGGAGAAAACGACTTGTTTCGCTAAGGGGATATCGTCTGAGTCGAGGACAAACGACCGTAATCACCTCTATGTTATGTATTCTAAATTTATACCGATTCCTCCACTTCGGTTGCGCTAATGATCACAACCACACTTTAGCATGCCTCAAAGTGACGATACGACAAAACTCTATAAGCAAATAGAGAAACAAACGAAACGTTATTAAAGAGAAAAAATTGACGTAACAATCTACTTATTTAGAAGATTTAAATAAGTAGATTGTTTCGACTTTTATGAAGTTTCACATAACATGCAGTAACTATTTACAGCCCTCCACTCTGTTAAAATTATTATAAAACAGCTATTTAAGGTACGATTTTTGTAAATTGTATGTTAGTACCAGATACGATAAAGGCTCTATTTACTCATCGGGAATACATGTTACCTCATTCCTGTTTTTATAAATAGGTACTTGTGATATACTTTTGAAAAAGAAATCGAAATCCCTTTTTAGCTATGAAAAAAGTCATTTACATATTCTTACTAGCCCTATTTCTTTTTAATTGTACCGCATCCAAACGAGCTCCTTTAGAACCTTCATCTAAACAGACAACTGAGATAGCTTCAGAAAAGGAACTGGCTCAGGTTGAGAATGACACGGTCGTTATTGCTAATGATCAGTTAGAATACGAAATTATTATCATAGAACCTGGTTTTAACACCTGGTTATTAAGTAGGGCGCGGCCAGAAGGCTTTTATTCACAACAGTATCTGGAAAACAGAAATTATCTTTATGTACTGGAGTGGAATCAGAGGGTACTCCAACCGGGACGTTTCAATCCCAATTTATATGAATTACAAATTGATTATCAGCCAAACATCGACTATGGTTACGACGTAAATTATAAGTTGTTTAACTACTTCATATATTTTCAATTAACATATAATGAACGATTAGCAGGATTTGTTCCCAGAATTTAAACGCTTTTCTTATTTTTGCTAAAAATTGTATTAGTGAAAAAGTTAAAAGAGCGCTGGGGAATTGAACATAACTGGCAAATTATTGTTATTTTATGCGTCTTTGCCGTTACGGGATCAACAGCCTCTTACATTGGCAAGCCTATTTTAAACTATCTTAATATTACCTCAGAAATAATGGGTGGTGTTGGATATTGGGTTATACGAATTCTTCTGTTATTCGTTATGTATCAATTTATGTTAGTCTTTTTTGGCTGGCTTTTTGGTCAGTTTAAATTCTTTTGGAATTTCGAAAAGAAAATGCTTAGAAGAATTGGTTTAAAACGATTTGTAGACTAGTGAATCAAACGAAACAGCATATCATACTAAGAATAACCAGCCTTTTGCTGGTTATAACACTGCTTGTACCTACTGCTGTAAAATTTGCTCACATTCTGTCTCACCATGATCATACGCATGAAGTTTGTTTAGGAAAAAAGTCTGCACACCTTCATAAAGTCGACGTAGATTGTGAGTTTTATAAATTTCAACTTAATAATCATTTCCTATTAACCGTAGAATATGACTACAATATATACACGCCATCAAATCTTAAGGCGTTATCTTTAACATACAAATTCCTTAATAATCATCAGCAATTATCTTTCTCTTTAAGAGGCCCTCCCTCTTTAGTTTAAAATTATTTACATCTTTTAATAAACTAAAGTCGGCGATGAATGAAAGACTATCTATTGATACTATGCTATTGTGCCCTGAATATCACATTTGCACAAGAGTGTGATTATACATTTTCTGGTGAAATTCATGATTTTCATGATGGTTCACCAATCGTAAATGCAACTATTTACATAAAGAATATAGACAAATATACCACTACAGATCTTAGTGGTAAATTCGTTATGGAAAACCTGTGCTCTGGTGAAATTAACATTGTGGTTTCACATGTAGGTTGTAAAGACAAGATTCTAAATGTTAATATTCAAAAAAACACTTACAAAACTATTAATTTAGAACATCATTTTGAAGAGCTGCATGTTGTTGAAATAAAGGGAAACAATCCAAATAAAGTTACTCAAACCGCTCAGGAAACACTTTTAAAGGCAAAAACGATTGAGCGTTATAGTTCGCTTAGTCTTGGAGATGCCTTAAAAGAGGTTAGTGGCGTGTCTTCTATCAATACCGGTAATACCATAGTTAAACCTATAATAAATGGTTTACATAGTAGTCGAATAGCTATTATAACCAATGGAGTTCGTTTACAGGATCAGGAATGGGGTATAGAGCATGCACCAAATGTTGATTTGGGTTCGGTTGGAGATATTAGCGTTATTAAAGGTTCTAATGCTCTGGCATATGGAGGTGGAGCCATTGGAGGTGTTGTTGTTTTAAATCCGTTAAAAATAATTTTAAAGGATTCTCTTTATGGAAAATCTATTGTAAACGGACAAAGCAACGGACGAGGTTTTAGCTTTAACTCTTCCCTTGCAAAAACCTATACAAAAGGATGGTATATAAATGCAACTACTTCCTTAAAAGACTTTGGCGATTTTAAAACCCCAAATTACAATTTAACCAATACCGGGTTAAACAGTATGGGTTTTTCACTGGGAGCGGGATACAAAACTCTGGAAAAGGGATTTAATGTTTCTTACAATTACCTTAATAATGAAATAGGTATTTTAAGGGCCTCTCATATAGGAAATATTGAGGATTTGGTGAACGGAATAAACGATTCACAGCCAAATGTTATTAAACCATTTAACCGGGATATCAATGACCCAAGACAAGAGGTGACACATCAGGTATTTATGATCGATCTTTATAAACGGTTTAAAAAACTTGGGCGTTGGGAACTTCAGTACGATTATCAAAATAATCAACGTTTTGAGTTCGATATACGCGTTGGAGATGATAGAGATAAGCCTGCACTGGACTTAAACTTAAAAACACATAATATCACATCCAGTATTAAAGTTGATGCCTTCGAAAATATTAAGTATAACTTTGGTGTAAACGGGACGTATCAAACTAATTTTGCGAACCCCGATACTGGTGTTAGACGATTAATTCCAGATTACGACAAGTTCGATCTAGGTGTTTTTGCAATCTCTAATATGAAGCTTGGTAATACTACTAATTTGGATTTGGGATTACGCTATGATTTCAGCCGTATTGATGCCAAAAAATTCTATTTAACAAGTAGATGGGAAGAACGTAATTACGATGCCCTTTTTCCCGATTTGGTTATAGAAAGTTTGTCATCGCAGGTATTAACAAATCCGGTTTTCGATTATCATAATATGTCAGTTTCAGCAGGAATTTCACATGATTTTAATAAGAAACATTCGGTGATATTCAATTATGGTTTTTCACAAAGGCCTCCTAACCCATCTGAGCTGTTTAGTGATGGTTTGCATCATTCTGCCGCCAGAATAGAATTGGGAGATTTACAAACTGACAAAGAAACATCGAACAGGTTTTCAGCCACTTATAAATACAAAAGTGATCATGTTTCATTAGTACTGGAAGGTTTTTATAATCAGATTAACAATTTTATTTATATTGTTCCAACAGGAACCGAACAAACTATAAGAGGAGCCTTTCCTGTTTGGAATTTTCAACAAACCAATGCCAGATTATTAGGATTAGACCTTTCTGCTAATTATACTCATAACGAGCACTGGGCTTTAAACAACAAATCTTCGATAATAAAAGGTAGAGATATCAAAGCAAAACAAGCATTGATTGAAATGCCTTCGTTTAAGAGTGTGAGTGCATTAAAGTTCTCTAATAAAAAATGGATGCTTCTTAATACCGAATTACAAAGTGAATTGGTATTGAGACAAAATGAGTATCCTGATAATAATTTCGAGGCCTTTATTCCAACGACAGGAGAATATGTTCTGGTAGATATAAGTACACCACCGTCCACTTATCATTTACTACACTTTCAAAGTGATATCACATTAAACTTATCGAAGAAAACAACATTAAACGTTAGCTTAAACGTTAAAAATATATTCAATACTTCCTATAGAGAATACCTTAACAGATTAAGATACTTTGCTGATGACTTAGGAAGGAATGTTATGTTACAATTAAAATTGAATTATTAATCATTAAAAAATCAAAAATGAAAAACTTAAAAAACATTTATATTTTACCATTATTAGCACTATTTTTTATGGCTTGTTCTAATGACGATGATACTCCTGTTCCAGTTATTGAAGAAGAAGTCATTACAACCATGACTGCCACATTGGTACCAAATGGAGGTGGAACAACGATTACGCTTCAAACTCGCGATTTAGATGGGAAAGACGGACCAAATGCTCCTGTTCTTGACATTTCCGGTAATTTAGCAGCTAACACGACCTATACAGGTAGCATTGAGATTTTAAATGAAACTGAATCTCCTGCTGAAGACATTACGGAAGAAATTGAAGAAAAAGACGAGGAGCACCAGTTCTTTTTTCAAGCTACAAACTCCATCGCAACCTTCACTTATAGTGATCAAGACGGAGACGGTAACCCAATTGGTTTAAGCTTTACGCTTACAACAGGAAGTGCAGGTACAGGAACTATTACCATTACCCTAAAACATGAGCCTAATAAAACGGCTAGTGGTGTAAAAGATGGTGATATTACAAATGCCGAAGGTGAAACCGACGTTAGCGCCTCTTTTAATGTGACTGTTCAGTAATAGAATTCACCACATAAAAACAAAAAATCCCTTTAAAATAAAAGGGATTTTTTTTGCTCAAAACTCAATAAAATCATAAACATTTGTTTAGGATTTAACAGTTTTATGAACAATAAAGACTTATATTGGAAGCTACCTAACAAAGTAATCTCCATTGAACAACTATTATTTTCTTTTCATATCCCTTCTTCTTTCTTTTAATATTTATGCTCAAAATGATGATTTTGATGTGATTTTGGATAGCATTCAAGAGTTAAGAAAATTATGTAAAGACGAATCCATTGATTTGGATTTCAGGTTTAAATTTGCATTAAAAGCAAGCGAATTATCTCATAAAAGAGAAATTGACACAACCATTTTACAATCTAATAAAAGTCTAATGGAGATTTACCTCGTTATGGGTGAACAGGAAATATACAGAGATATTAACTTTAAAAACTTAAAGTTAGCTAGTAAACTTAATGACTCCATTGAAATAGCCCATGCTAATCGTAATTTGGCTTGGTACCATCAAAATACCCAATTTCATGTTGATAGTGCCTATGCATATAGTAATAAAGCTCTGATTCTATATAGAAAACTCAAAGATATAGAAAATGAAAGCCTCACATTAAGCTATATAGCAGATTTACAAAAAAATGAACATGATTATCTTAATAGTAATGCCAATCTCGTAAAAGCTATTAATTTATTAAAATTACTCCCTGAAGACGATACAATTCTTGATTATTTAATTGGCTATTATAATCAAATTGGACTTAACTCAAAAAACTCAAAACTTTACGAAGAGGCCATTGAATATTTCAATAAGTCCCTTATTATCAATAACAAATTACCTGACAAGTATGATTATAATTTTGAAGGACATGAAAATATAAACAAGTATTTTAACTACCTAAGTGCTAAACTCAATTTGGCAGAAGTATATAAAGAAAAAAAAAATCACAAAAGAGCCTTATCTATTTATAAAGAATTACTCAAAGATAAGGACTTACAGCAAAAAGCCCCCTTAACCCATCTTATCATAATTAATAATAAGGCATACACACTGTTTCTGTCTAAAAATAAAAAAACAAATTATATCAAATCTCTTTTTAATGAGGCTTACAAAATAAGTGATAGTTTAGATGCATACTATGAATTAGTAGCAGGAGGAAACGATATGGCAGAGTTTTACCTGGCTATTAACCAAAAAGATTCTGCTCGTATTCTCTCTAAAAGATCATATACAATTGGTAAACAAATTAGAAACAACTACGAAGTTTCCAGAGCCCTCTTAACCCTTTCCAAAATAGAGGAAGGTGAAGCTGGAAAACAATATTTATACGAACATATCAGACTTAATGATAGCCTTCTGGACATTGAACGAGCAGCCAGAAACAAGTTCGCCAGAATCCAATATGAAACCGATAATTACAAAAACGAAACCGAGCGGTTGGCTGCTCAAAACATTTTAATTGTGGTTATTGGACTTATTCTTATTCTAATCTTTATGCTTGTTTTTACTATTAGGGTTCAAATTACCAAAAATAAAATTCTTCGCTTTGAAAGTGAACGGCAAAAGGCCAATGAGGAAATTTATACCCTTATGATTAGGCAACAGGCCAAAATTGAGGAAGGACGTCTTTTGGAGCGTCATCGTATTTCAGAGGAGTTACATGATGGGATTCTAAACAGATTATTGGGAACCCGATTGGCTTTGGAGTTTCTAATTATGAATCAGCAAAACAAAACACAATACAGCCCTCATATTGACGAAATTCAAGCCATTGAAAGAGAAATACGGGATCTATCTCATGAACTTAAAAATATTAAGTTAGACACCGATAAGGATTTTATAACCATCTTAAAAGATTATATTGAAAGTCAAAGTAACCTTTATAATTTCCACTATAGCATTAACAGAAATGCAGATATAAACTGGGAAGACATCAACGATCTAATAAAAGTAAATTTATATAGAATCATTCAGGAAGCCATTCACAATGTGGTTAAACATGCCAAAGCGACTTATATTACTGTTAGTTTTTCTTTAGACAAGAAGCACCTTTGTTTAGATATTAGTGATAATGGTATGGGTTTTAATATAAATCAAGACACAAATGGTATTGGTTTAATGAATATAAGATCCCGAGTGTCCAAACTCAATGGTGGGGTTAGTATTCACTCTGAAGTTAAAAAGGGAACGACCATTGTGATACGTATTCCGCTTTAAGCATTATTTAAACGTTTTTTGTCTTCATTTTTGAAAACATAAGTGTATAACCACATAAGTGTAAATGTTGGTATAACATCTAAACCGGGTAATGCTTCTTCAACAAAGGTAATCACTCCAGCTATTTTTCCAGGTTTTCCTTTATAAAGTTTAGTCATTAACCAACCCGAAACGGGAGCCCAAACAATATCTGAAAACTCCCCAACTCCTGGAATTAAAAAAGACACATATCCCATGGCATCTAATACAATTCCAAGAACTAATTTTTTGTATTTATTCATTTAGTAGTATTTGTTAAAACTAAATATACAAGAAGCATACCAAAACCAAGGGTAACTACTTGCCAATCAGTTTCAAAAACTCATTTCGGGTTTCTATTTTTTCAAATTGTCCTCTAAATCCAGACGTTGTTGTTATAGAATTTTGCTTTTGAACCCCTCGCATCATCATACACATATGCGATGCTTCCAGTACTACGGCAACCCCCTGAGGTTTTAGCGTATCGTTAATACAATCTAATATTTGTTCTGTTAAACGCTCCTGTACCTGCAGTCGTCTGGCAAAAACATCCACAATTCTGGGTAGCTTACTTAATCCGACAATATGTCCGTTTGGAATATAGGCAATGTGTGCTTTCCCGAAGAATGGCAGAATATGATGCTCGCAAAGCGAATACAATTCAATGTCCTTAACAATAACCATTTCGTTATACGATTCTTTAAACATAGCGCCTTTAAGAATCTCCACGGGGTCCTGATGGTATCCTTGAGTTAAAAATTGCATGGCCTTAGCCGCGCGTTCCGGGGTTTTTAAGAGTCCGTCGCGCTCTGTATCCTCTCCGAGGTCTTCAATAATGCTCTTATACCTGTCTCTAACATCGTCTGTGACCTGCATATTATATTCTTCAAATTTTCTGTATGGCATATCCGCTGTGTGTAATGTTCTTTTTCCCCGCTTTCAATGGCTGTAATCTTCAAAGTTTTAAAGTTAAATAAATTTTAACTTTTAATTAGTAAAATTAAAAGTTCTCAAAAGTAATTTTGCTAAAACGTTTAAAAACAGGATAGATTTAATTGCGTTTACCCTTTTATCAATCGTCTGACCAACTATCTAATGAAATATATCACTCTAACAATGATAGTTTTGAGTATAACGACCTCTCAAGTTTATGCTCAAAACAAAAAAACACTAAATATTTCCAGAACAACAAACGCCCCAAAAATTGATGGTGTTCTTGATGATATCGTCTGGCAAAATACCTTAGAAACTGCAACCGATTTCACACAATTTAGACCGGAAATGGGAGTTCAAGCTAAAGATCATCAAAAAACCATTGTAAAAATGGCCTATGATGATAATGCTATTTATATTAGTGCCTACTTAAAAGATAAACCCGAAGATATACAAAGGCAACTTACGAGTCGTGATAATTTCGGGCAATCTGATTTTTTTCTCGTGGTACTCAACCCTAATAATGATTCACAAAACGATACCGAATTTTTTGTTTACAGCTCCGGAACGCAAGCAGATGCTATAGCTTCTCCAAGTATGGAAGATTGGGAAGATTTTGGGTGGAATGCCGTTTGGGATAGTGCTGTAAAAATAGTGGAGGATGGTTGGATTGTAGAGATGAAAATTCCATATAGAGCCTTGCGATTCTCTAATGAGAAGGTACAAACCTGGGGGCTCCAGTTTCACAGACGTTTTAGACTAGATAATTCTCAATATTCTTGGAACCCTATTGACAGATCGAAGGGCTACTTTGGACTTTACCATGGAGAACTAAACGGTATTCATGATATAGAACCTCCTACCCGATTAATTTTCTATCCCTTTATTTCAGGGATATCAAACCGTTCTGAAGGTGAAACGGATAATGAAACTAATGTTGGTTTGGATTTAAAATATGGTATTACAGAAAATTTCACTCTAGATGCCACACTTATACCCGATTTTAGTCAGGCTGCTTTCGATAACCGAAGTCTCAACCTTGGTCCCTTCGAACAAACGTTTTCTGAACAGCGTCAGTTCTTTAAAGAAGGGGTTGACCTCTTCAATAAAGGACGCTTGTTTTTTTCCAGGCGTATTGGTGGTGCTCCTGTGGAAAGCGGTGATGTTGAAGACGAACTGCTAAATAACGATGATATTTCTGAAGAGATAGCAGACAATCCTGAAATTACCAAAACTTTAAATGCGCTTAAAATCTCAGGACGAAGTAAAAAAGGATTAGGCATTGGCTTTTTTAATGCTATTACCGAAAAAACTCAAGCAAGAATAAAAACTACAGAATATCTAAGAGATACTGCTACACGTGAAATAACCGATAGTATTGTGTCTTACAGACACCGAGAAACCGAGTCTTTGGCAAACTATAATATTCTGGTGGTTGATCAGCAATTCGGTTCAAACTCATCTGTGAGCTTAATTAATACTAATGTTACCAGAAACGGTAAATTTAGAGATGCCAATGTTACAGGAGCCTTATTTAATATTATTGATAAGAACAACAAGTATAATTATATTGGCGAGCTTAAAATGAGTAATGTAAACTCAAACAGTCATGTGGACACCGGTTTGAGTTCGATGTTCGAGTTTGGTAAAATTAGCGGGAATTACAGGTATAATATAGGTCATGAGTTAGCAGATAGAACATATGACATTAACGATTTAGGGCTCCAATTAAGAAATAATTACAATAATCTTTATGGAGAAATTTCGTATCGTATTTTCGAGCCCACTAAAAAGTTAAATAACTTTAGGGCGAGGTTAACGGCTAAATATAACCGTTTGTATAACCCTGGGAGGTACACAGGAAATAGAATACGTCTCGATGTTAGAGGTCAAAATAAAAAGCTACACTGGATTGGAGGAAATATAAACGCTCGCATTGGAAAACAGTATGATTATTTCGACCCCAGAGACATTGAAAATAACCGGTTCTTCACTTTTAGTAATTTTGTTGCTGGAACCATTTGGATTTTCACAAATAGAAATAAACCACTGGCTTTAAGAGCAGAACTGGGAAATGGAGGGCTTATTGAAAAAGGTCGGGATTTATATAACTATTGGTTGGAGTTTGAACCCACATGGCGGATTACAGATAAACTTAGAATAAACTATGAATATAAGCAAAGTTCTAGAAACGGCTCACGTGGTTGGGTTGACAATAATGACATTGACATTATTTATGGGGAGCGTAACCAAATTGAAATAGAGAATAGTTTATCTGCGAGTTATAATTTTTCACCACTAAACGCACTTAGCTTAACGTTTAGAAATTATTGGACCACAGTAGACTATGATTATGAACTATTTTCCCTGTTAGAAAATGGAACAGTAACTACAGATTCGGGTTATACAATAGAGAATATTGGTTTCGATCCTAATATTAACTTTAGTACCTGGAATTTAGACTTACGGTATTCATGGCAATTCGCTCCCGGCAGCCAGATTATCGCCTTATATAGAAATCAATTATTTAATGAAGACACAGCCTCGAAAGATTCCTATATAAACAGTTTGAATACCCTGTTTGACCAATCTATAGATCATACATTTTCACTTCGTTTGATCTATTTTTTAGATTATAACAACCTAAAAAGTATTTTTAAAAATAAAAGAGACTCCTAATCGTTGTGCATAACTCATTAAAGTAGTATTTTCAGTCCTTCAATTATTTCATAATGATTAAAGCAAAAAACATTCATAAATATTACAACGATTTACATGTCTTAAAAGGTGTAGATCTCCACATAAAAAAAGGTGAAGTTGTTTCTATTGTAGGGGCTTCTGGTGCTGGAAAGACGACATTGCTTCAAATATTAGGCACTTTAGATTTTCCCGCTTCTAATGAAGGTTTTGAACTGTTAATAAATAATATTGATGTAAAATCTTTAAATGATAAAAAACTGGCCAAGTTTAGAAATGAACATATTGGGTTTATATTTCAGTTTCATCAATTACTTCCCGAATTTACAGCCGTTGAAAATGTATGTTTACCGGCATTTATAAAAGGAACTAAAAAAGCTGATGCTGAAAAACGTGCTATGGAACTTCTAGATTTCTTAGGCTTGTCTCATAGATACGACCATAAGCCGAATGAACTATCGGGAGGTGAACAACAACGTGTTGCTGTGGCAAGGGCATTAATAAATGATCCCGATCTAATTTTTGCCGATGAACCTTCGGGGAATTTAGATAGCGAATCTGCCGAAATGCTACATAGTTTGTTTTTTAAGCTGCGTGATGAATTTGGACAAACTTTTGTAATTGTGACACACAATAAAGAACTGGCGAATCTGGCTGACAGAAAATTAGTTATGGTTGATGGAAATATTGTAGTTTAAACCATTCATTCTCCATTAACTATACTTCATAGCAAGCAAAAAGGCACCAAATACTAAGATTCGATGCCCTTTTTTAAAAAATGATATTATCAATTAATTATTCTCCAAAAGAATACGTTTTTCCAAAAATAGTGATGGTATAATCATTATAATTCAGCTTGACGTCTTCAATATCACCAACATCAATATCTAAAATACCAGATTTAACACCACGTGATAACACGACAAAATGTAACGGTTCTATAACAGTTAAAGAGTATTCTAAACCGTCAGAACTTATTCCTGTTTGAACACCTTCTAGTTTGTACTCATCATCCCAAATATTTAATGGCGTATCAGAACCTTCTACCCAGGTTCTAACAGAGTCCTCAGTGTAGCGAATAATTGTATCCTCACTTGTGGTAATCTTTCCGTTTTCAATAACTACATTATACTGTACATTGCCTTCTTGATCTTTTCCTAAGTTTTTCACTTTAAGCAATCCTTCAACCATCGTATCTTCATGATAGAAGTCTGTAAAAGTCGCTGTATGCTCACTATTTGGGTTTTTGTACCAGTCGGTTGAAACGATTGTAATTTTTCCTTTAAGGGTTATACCGTTTTGAAACACTACACCAGATTGATAATCTACTGTTATCGTTTTAGGAAAAGTTGTTTCATCATTAGGCTCAATGGTAATGATAGGTTGTTCTGTTTTTGATTCACCAGGTTTTCCTGTCATAGAATTTTGTGCACTTAATAGCGCATCTATTCCATTATTACCTAAATCCTGAAAAACTTTGTTAACTACAGCATACTCCGTTAATGCTCCAAGAGCAGACGTTGTAGATGTTGGAGGCGTAGTACTATCTACATCCTGTTTGACTTCATCATCCTGACAACTCATTAAGAGTAATGCAAGAATAGGGGCTAGAATTTTTCTCATAATTATATTATTTATTTGGTCTAGTAACGTTATAAGTTTCAATTTCATTATAGTACATGATTCGAAAACCACTTTTAACCTATTTTATTCACCATTCATCGAGCCTCAAATTAAAGTAGCAGCTGTAAAAGTCCGTAGCCATTGACTTTTTGTTTTTATTTAGATTGAAAATAAATAAACTTTTAATCTAATTCACATAACCACCTGTTTAAAAGGGTGTTGAGATATTTTCATAAATAATGTAGTCCAAAATTGACATAATAACATACTCAAAACCTCCATAATCGTTTAAGAATTTATAATTTTACATATAAAAGAAAAGTTTTGAATAAAATAGAACTCAAAGACTTTTTGGATGCTAAAGTTCTTCAGTACAATAACCCTAAGTTTATTGAAAGTGACCCCATTCAAATTCCACATCGATTCACAAAAAAAGAGGATATAGAAATAGCCGGTTTTTTAACGGCCACCATAGCTTGGGGAAACAGAAAAAGCATTATTAACAATGCCACCCGCCTCATGAATTTATTAGACAATGCCCCTTTTGACTTTGTTCTAAATCATACAGAAACAGATTTAGAAAAGCTGCTTCCGTATGTACATCGCACCTTTAATGGTGAAGACTGTATTCAATTTATAAAGTCCTTAAACCATATCTATACCAAGCATAACGGTTTGGAACATGTTTTCTCTAAATATCAGGAAAAATCATCGTTACAAGTCGCTATTTCAAAATTTAAATTAACCTTCTTTGAAATAGAGCATTTACGTAGAACGCAAAAACACGTGAGTGACCCCTTGAAAAACTCTGCAGCGAAACGTATCAACATGTTCTTACGCTGGATGGTTAGGAACGACAATGCGGGAGTCGATTTTGGTATTTGGAAACGTATTTCCTCATCAACATTATCCTGTCCATTAGATGTTCATTCGGGAAATGTGGCGAGAAAATTAGAATTACTTCAACGAAAACAAAATGATGCCAAGGCGCTATTAGAGTTAGATACTTCCCTTAGAACATTAGACGCTCTCGATCCTGTTAAATACGACTTTGCGTTATTCGGGTTAGGGGTCTTTGAAGGTTTTTAATACGAGTTTTCAGTATCTTTGTTCATGACTAATTCAATATAATTACAATGAGCAAATACATACTTTTCTTATTTTCATTTTTCACATTACTCTCCTTTTCTCAAACGCGAAAAATTCCAATAGACACTATGGTAGTTACAACGCATAACACCACCATAAAAGGGATGAGTGTATCTTATACGGCCACAACAGGGACACAGCCTGTTTGGAATAAAAGCGACAAACCTATTGCAACGTTATATTACACCTATTATGAACGTAATGATGTGAAAGACAGAGCACACAGGCCATAAATTATTTCTTTTAATGGCGGACCGGGATCGGCTTCTGTTTGGATGCATATTGCATATACGGGACCTAAGGTATTACATATTGATGATGAAGGATACCCGATACAACCATATGGCGTTAAAGACAATCCCAATTCAATTCTCGACGTGGCCGATATTGTATATGTAAACCCTGTAAATACGGGATACTCTAGAATGGTAGCCAACAAGGAAGGAAATCTCCCGGATAAAGAAACTTTTTTTGGCATTAATGCCGATATAGCGTATTTAGCCGAATGGATACATACTTTTGTAAGCCGAAAAAACCGTTGGGAATCTCCAAAATACATTATAGGGGAAAGCTACGGTGGCACACGCGTTATGGGATTAGCTAACGCATTGCAAAGTAAACAATGGATGTATTTAAATGGTGTTATCCTGGTATCTCCGGCGGACTACAAGCTTTATAGAACATCTCAACCTATATACTCCGCTTTAAACCTACCCTATTTTACGGCAGCAGCATGGTACCATAAAGCATTGCCACAAGATCTGCAACAAAAAGATTTGTTGGATCTTTTACCAGAATCTGAGACCTATGCTATTGAAACCTTAATGCCCGCTCTTGCTAAAGGTGGTTTTATTTCGGAAAAAGAAAAACAAGAGGTCGCTAAAAAAATGGCCTACTATTCGGGGTTAAGTAAAACGGCAATTTTACAGAACAACTTAGATATCCCTACTCGTTTTTTTTGGAAAGAACTACTTAGAAATAAAACGGGGCAAACGATCGGGCGATTAGATTCAAGATATTTAGGCCTCGACAAAACGGAAGCTGGAGAAGGCCCTGATTATAGTGCCGAATTAACATCATGGTTACATGCTTTTACACCAGCAATTAACTATTACATTAAAAATCATCTTAATTTTAAAACAGACGTTAAATACAATATGTTTGGAGATGTGGGTGTATGGGACAGAAGAAACAATAACGTACGTGATGACCTAAGGAAAGCTATGGCTCAAAACCCCTATTTAAAAGTACTAATTCAATCGGGGTATTACGATGGAGCAACCACGTATTTTGCTGCCAAATATTCGATGTGGCAGGTAGATCCAAGTGGAAAAATGAAAGATCGTTTTACCTTTAAAGGCTATAGAGGTGGACATATGATGTACCTTCGTCATGATGACTTAATAGCTGCAAATGATGATTTGAGAACGTTTATAAAAAACGCATTAGCTCAAGGAAAGTCTGCGAAATACTAGATGAACTTAAAACAAACGCATAAAAAAACGATTGATAGGAGAAATATATCAATCGTTTTTTTAAATATTGTATTTGTAACCTAGCCTTTTAACCAGGCACTACGTAGTTTTTTCTGAATTTCTGTTGCGCCTTCTTTTTCCACAAGCGCTTTACCAGTTGTATACGTCTTTGTTGTTGTTGCTTTTACGACAATCTCCTCTCCTGCTCTGTCCAGTACAACCTCAATATCTTTTCCGGGTTTCCAGGTAAAAACACTTTGTAAAAGATTATTCGCATTTTGGAAGGTTAAGGCTTCTCCATCAATGGATTTAATTACATCGTTAGCCTGTACACCTTGCTCTACCCAAAAGCTATTTTTCATCACCATATCTGTAAAAAAAATAGCTTCCCTTTCTGGGTCTCCGGTCACAATTGGAGCGCCATTCATTAAGATGTAGTTCGTCTCTATTTTTGCCTCGCCAATCTCCAATCCTACTTTTTCGAAAAAGTCATTATAATTAATTGGAATATCACCAATAACATGAGTATCAAAGAAATTACGTAATGACGGATAGGTCATTGCAACAATTTCATCAATTAGCTTATCATCTTCAAAAGGTTTGTTCTTGCCATATTTATTGGAGAGTTCTTTCATTAATGATAAAACACCTCTGTTTCCTTTACTTTCCTCTCTTAATAAAATATCAATGCACATACCGATTAAAGTTCCCTTTTGATATACATTTATGTATTGATCTTTATAAGGAGCTTTCAAAACATTTTCACTCATAATAGTAAAACTCATCGCATCATTCATCTGTTTTGACTGGTGAATTTTATCCATGATTTTTCCATAAAACTCTGCTTCATCAATAAGCCCTTGATCTACCTGAAACAAATTCGCAAAGTACTCCGTTATCCCTTCATACATCCATAAATGCTTAGAAAATGTTGGTTGATTATAATCGAAATAATGCACATCCTCAGAGTGAATACTCAATGGTGTAACGATATGAAAAAACTCATGAGATACGACATCTGTCATACTTTCGGCAAGAGCTTCATCTGGCATAGATTCTGGCAATACAACAACGGTAGATGTGTGATGTTCTAAGGCTCCAAATCCTTTTGGGGAATCCTCTTTCCCTTCCGATAAGTACAAATAAATATCGTAGCGTGCTGTGGCATTGATATCTCCCAAATATGCTTTTTGTGCCTGCATCATCTTAAAAACCGTCTCTTTTAAAGACTTGGCAGAATGTACTTTATTAGGAGAATAAACACTCAACACTATTTTAATGTTCCCCACTTCAAACACTTCAACATCCAAATTTCCATACATCATTGGATTATCTGTAATTTCAAAATACCTGGTCGCAAAATAACTTGTCGTGATGAACTTACCATCTTCACTAGTTGTCGATCCTGTATTTTGCAAAGCTGAGGTACGAACAAAGTCTGCCGGAGCCGTTATATCTAATTTGTATTGATTATTTTTTAACGAATCAAAGTACCCTATAAAACCATGTAGATTCAACACATAGTTGTTAGGTTCTATATTGGTTCCAGATGGAGAAAAAGGGGTGTCTTTTCCAATACCTCCACTAGCTTCAATGTCGTAAGTATCGTTGACTAAATAAGTAATTTTATCTAACTGCTTGGCATTTTCAATGGTCCATGAGTTCGTATCCACCTTATTAACAGTCATTTCGTTTCCGTTGTAATCAAATGCTTTTAAACCTTCCACATATTTACCAAAATCACTAACGGCATAAGTTCCCTGTACAACTCTAGGTAGGCGATACGTCACCGTTTCTAGTGTAAAACGTCCGGGATTAATGGTCACCGGAGCCTTATCATTATCGATAGCAGATAAATCTATTGAGGTTTCTATAGGTAAATTAAAAGCTAAATCTTTTTTTATGTTTTTTGTGGGGCTACAACTTGCTAGTAACATGCCTGAAAATAAAGCGGCTATAGTTTTAGTCTTCATTAAGTTAACGTTTGTTTTTAGATTGACGCGCAAAATACCAATATGTTACGGGCTCCTTTCTTAAGAATATGTTAAAAAGTTAAATTATATTCGCTTCATGCAAAATCCTTTAGTTAGTATACTCATTCCTTTTAAAAACACAGAAACCTATATAGAAGCTTGTCTGGTATCGATTTTGAATCAAACGTATACAAATTGGGAACTCATCATTGTAGACGATGGTTCTACAGATTCCAGTTTCGACATTGTCGAAACGTTTGCTAAAACAGATAGCAGAATTACCCTTTTAAAGAACAATGGTTCCGGTATTATAGAGGCCTTGCGATTAGCTTTTAAACATAGTAAGGGAACATTTATTACACGTATGGACAGCGATGATATTATGAGGTCCCATAAATTAGAAGTGTTGGCAAATAATCTCATAAAATATGGTGCTCAACATGTTGCAATTGGAATGGTACGCTATTTCTGCGAAGGTGGCATCAATGCGGGATATAAACTCTATGAAACCTGGTTGAATGATTTAACCAAAACAGGTAACAATTATGATGATATTTATAAGGAATGTGTAGTTCCTTCTCCCTGTTGGATGATTAACCGGACGGATTTAATTGCTTGCGATGCATTTAACCCGAACCGATACCCCGAAGATTACGATCTAACATTTCGGTTTTATAAGCACAACTTCAAATGTATTCCCTGTCACGATGTTATACACGATTGGAGAGATTATAGCACCCGTACCTCCAGAACCCATGAGCATTACGCCGCCAATCATTTTTTAGATATTAAAATGCGCTATTTTTTAGAGCTGGATTATAACCCTAATAAATCACTTGTGGTGTGGGGAGCTGGTGGTAAAGGTAAAAAAGTGGCACAAATCCTTATTGAAAAAAATATGCCTTTTATCTGGATTTGTGACAATCCTAATAAAATTGGTAAAAATATTTATGGAGTAACACTAGCCCCCTTTAATACGTTAGCCTCCATTGAAAATCCACAAAGTATCGTGACGGTTGCCAATAAAGAAGCCCAAATAGAGATTAGAAATTATATGAATGCATTACACCTGAAAAACATTCGGGATTATGCATTCTTTTGTTAAAATTTTCTAATATGGGCTATATACATTTTCATACGACCATTGAAAATGAAAAAAAATATGTAGTTTTGACAAATCTAAAAATGAATGCACTTTAAATACCCTGAACTTCTTTACGCTTTATTTTTACTCCTTATTCCGATAATTGTTCACCTATTTCAATTACGCAAATTTCAAAAAGTTCCTTTTACCAATGTAGCCTTTTTAAAGGAAGCTACTATTCAAACCCGTAAAAGTTCTCAAATAAAAAAATGGCTTATTTTATGCACTAGGTTATTGCTGTTGGCGACCATTGTTTTTGCATTCGCTCAGCCATTTACATCCAAATCCAACACTTTTAAAACTAAAAAGGAAACGGTTATTTATTTAGATAATTCTTTTAGTTTACAGGCAAAAGGGAATCAGGGAGAATTGTTAAAACGAGCCGTTCAGGATATTATAAGTCATGTTCCCGATACTGATAATATATCCTTACTAACAAACGATAATACTTATAAAAACACCAATATAAAGGCTATTAAAAACGACTTGCTTCAACTCGGTTATTCTTCAAACCACCTGACAGCCGAAGCGGCCTTATTAAAAAGCAAAACGTTTTTCAGTAAAGATCAAGGTACAATAAAGCATTTGGTTTTTATTTCAGATTTTCAGCAAGATGAATCGAATTTCAATCCAAAATCAGATTCACTCACGACTATTCATTTGGTAAAATTACAACCCGTAAACACTAGTAATATTACTATAGACAGTGCTTATATTTCAAAAAAAACAGCATCTTCTTTAGAATTGAAAGTGCTTATAAAAAATAGCGGAAATTCCATTGACAATTTACCCGTATCCTTGTTTAGTGATAACAAATTAATTGCAAAAACCTCGGTTGCTATTGGGGATGCTGTAGAGACCACGTTCTCGATACCTGTACATGAAATTGTTAATGGGAAGATAACAATTGATGATATCAACCTGCAATTCGATAATAGTCTATTCTTTAATATTAACAACGGTACTAAGGTTAACGTACTCGCTATAAATACTGCGGAGGACTCCTTTTTAAAACGTATTTATACCACGGACGAATTCAATTATACCGGAATTTCAGAACATCAGTTAAACTATAACATTATCGATCAGCAGCATCTTATCATATTAAATGAACTGGATGTTATTCCTAATGCCCTCTCTGCCGCCTTAAGACAATTTACAGGCCAAGGAGGTTCTTTGGTTGTTATCCCATCAACACAAATAAACAAATCATCTTATAGAGATTTATTAGCCAGTTATGGTTCTAATTTTGGAACCTTAATTAATTCTGAAAAACGCATAACCACCATTAATTATGCACACCCTTTGTATAACAATGGTGTATTTGAAAAGCAGGTCACTAATTTTCAATATCCCAAAGTACAGAGTTTTTATCGTTCGTCTACGAATAACGCTTCCGTTTTACAGTTTGAGGATGGTCACCCCTTTCTACACCAATCCAAAAACACTTATGTTTTTACGGCAGCTCTGGCCGAGGAAAATTCAAATTTCGTGAATTCCCCCTTAATTGTTCCAACACTTTATAATATTGGTAAACAAAGTCTTAAAAGTCCGAACTTGTATTACGTTATTGGATATGAAAACACATTCGATGTTGACACCCAGCTACAGCAAGATGATATTTTATCGCTCGTTAAAAACGAGATTAATATGATCCCAAGGCAACAATATTTTAATAATAAAGTGGTAGTAAGCACCTCTAACGAGCCTTCGGTAGCCAATATTTACACCATTAAAAATAAAAACGAAGACATCGAAAATATAAGTTATAACTATGATAGAAGTGAGAGTCAGCTCATCTACAGAAATCTTTCAGCGTCTAAACATGTAACTATTAGTAATTCAATTACTGAAATTTTCGACACTCTAAAAAGTGATACAAAAGTTAATGCGCTATGGAAATGGTTTGTTATTTTTGCACTGACGTTACTGATTATTGAAATGGGGATCTTAAAATACTTTAAATGAACGTACTGATAAAATCTGCTACCATTATAGATTCAAAAAGTGAGTTTCACAATACAACTCAAGATATCTTAATTGAAAATGGTGCGATTTCTAAGATTGCTAACAGCATAAAAAACACTAAAAAGTATAAGGAAATAAAACTAGAAAACCTTCATATTTCTCAGGGTTGGTTTGATAGTAGCGTATGTTTTGGCGAACCGGGGTTTGAAGAGCGTGAAACTATTAAAAACGGACTTAAAACTGCTGCTGCTTCAGGTTTTACGGCTGTAGCTTTGAATGCGAACACAAACCCGGTAATAGATTCTAATTCAGATATAACTTTCGTAAATGCGAAATCTAATAACCATGCCGTTACCTTATTACCAATTGGTTCACTTACTTTAGGGAGCAAGGGTGTTGACTTAGCAGAACTTTATGATATGAGCTCTGCCGGGGCTGTAGCTTTTTACGATTATAAAAAGCCGATCTCTAACCCCAATCTTATGAAAATTGCCTTGCAATATGCCGGGAATTTTGATGGTTTGGTATGTGCATTCCCTCAAGAAAGTAAAATTTCGGGAAAGGGTGTTATGAATGAAAATATAATGAGTACATCATTAGGACTAAAAGGGAATCCCGCTTTAGCGGAAGAACTGCAAGTCGTTCGCGATTTGTTTCTATTGGAATACACTGGCGGGAAATTACATATCCCGACCATATCTACTGCGAAATCGGTAGCACTTATAAGAGAAGCCAAGAAGAAAAAACTAGATATTACCTGTAGTGTTGCCATACATAATTTAAGTTATACAGATGATGTCCTAACCGATTTTAATACCGATTTTAAGGTGTTACCCCCATTACGTACTCAAGAGGATGTAGACGCGCTAATTGCGGGTGTTAAAGACGGTACTATAGATATGGTAACCAGCGATCATAATCCTATTGATATTGAACAAAAAAAGATAGAATTCGATCATGCAGCGTATGGTACTATTGGTCTGGAAAGTGCTTTTGGAGCATTGCAAAATATTTTTACCACAAAAAAGACCGTAGAACTCTTAACAAAAGGAAAATCCCGATTTTCTTTAGAGCAAACTCCTATTAATATTGGAAACAAAGCCAATATCACACTTTTTAACCCTAGTACAACATATACTTTTGGTAAGAACGATATGGTTTCAAAATCCAAAAACGCCATTTTCGAAGGAGCTAACTTAAAAGGGAAAGTTTATGGCATCGTAGCGAACAATAAAATTTCATTAAACCCATAATAATGACCGAAAAAGAAATTGAAGCAGGAAAAACATATGCAATCGTAAGTTATCTAACGATATTTGGGACGATCATTGCCTTTTTCCTAAACAATGAGACTAAAAATACATTTGCGAGCTTCCATATAAGGCAAGCTCTTGGTTTATGGCTAACCTTCTTTGCTCTCGGGTATATTGTAGGGAGTTTCGATAGTTGGGCCATCTCCTCTGGCTTTTACTTGTTCTTTGTCGTGCTTTTTATCTACGGTTTTATAAATGCCGTTAGAGGAAAAGCTCTAGCTGTACCTCTGGTTGGAAACTTATATCAAAAAATATTTGCAAATCTTGGTAGATAAATGACTAACAATACACTTTCTTTATATCATATTATTCGTGAATCCTCGCTAAAAGAAAACGCTCCGTTACTAATCATGATGCATGGTTATGGTAGTGATGAAAACGACCTGTTTTCCTTTGCCAGCGAATTACCCGAAGAGCTCTTCATTATTTCTGTTAAAGCCCCCTACCCCATGCAACCCTTTGGGAATGCCTGGTATGCCATTAATTTTGATGCTGAAAAGGGAAAATGGAATGATAATGACCAGGCCAGAGCATCGAGAGATTTAATCTCTAAATTCATTGATGAAGCTCTTGAGACCTATCCTGTTAATAAAAACAATGTATCACTTTTAGGGTTTAGCCAAGGGAGTATTTTGAGTTATGCCGTGGCTCTAACCTACCCCGAAAAAGTAAAAAATGTTGTTGCTTTAAGTGGCTATGTTAGCAAAGAAATTATACCGTTAAAAGATACAAAAGACTACGCGCATCTTAATTTTTATTGCTCTCATGGACGTGTTGATCAGGTCATTCCGGTAGAATGGGCAAGACAAACAACACCTTTTTTAGATGGGCTTAATATTAAACATCAATACTCAGAGTTTCCTGTTGGACATGGTGTGGCTCCTCAGAATTTCTACGAGCTTAAAAACTGGCTTAACAACCATATCTAATAGTTTTTTCGTATCTTTTAGTTATAAAAAAAGACTAAAATGAGACAATTACTAAGATATGTGGCGGGTCTGCTTTTGCTATTAGGGAACACAGCATTTTCGCAGAATCTTGAGGACTTAAATGATATCAATGTTCAAATCTGGAATAATTTTACCAAATCATTCGAAACTCAGGACTATGAGCTGTTTGAAAGCTTGCATACAGACGATTTAATTCGGGTGAACGGCGGGGATTATACATCCATACAGGGTAAAACAGGTTATTTAGACGGTTATAAAAAGCGTTGGAATAGCGGCAAGTTAAATGAAACCATTTCTTTCAGGTTTTTAGAGCGAATTTCAAAGGACGGCATGGCTTCCGAGCGCGGCATTTATAAATTTACACGGAGTCCTGGTACAGAAAATGAAAAATCATACTACGGAAAGTTTCATGTTATCTTAAAAAAGATAGATAAACGCTGGAAAATATTGGTTGACTACGATTCTACCGAGAACAAAACCATAAATGAAGCATCTTACAGCAATGCACATTCTATGATTGATTTTGGGAAATACTGAATCGATGATTATTCATTCTAGCTGGTACTAAATCCGAAGTAAAAACCTTTTCATAGCTGTATGTTATTCAAATATGCAGGTTGATACACTATAGCTGCGCATCTCAATTTCTTACTCAGCTTCGTAAAGTCTCCCGACTTTGAGAAGACATTATCATTCCCCCTCTCCCACTAAACTTTTATTTTTAATACTGACTTATACTTTGAAGTTAATGATGTCTTTAAAACATCGATTCGTAGATTACCTATAGTTTCAAATTCAATTAAACCTTTACTATGTAAATTATTTTAAAACTTGCGTTCCTGGTCATTAATGTTCCACTAAGTCGAGAAACTTTGCGGAGTCTGGTCGGAACCTTTTTTACGAATTGCCAATGAACAATAGTTCTTGCCTGAATTTGATTGAGATTCTAAAACAATCAATTCTCCGCCAACTTCTCTCATTAAAGTTCTATCGTAATTCATAAGCTTATTGCATGCTTCAATATGCCCTGTTCCTCTTAGAGGGCAATGAAGATGTATTTCGGTATAAGCTATATCTTCAGATATTTTTGCGATTTTGAAAAATTCCTGTCCATCGGCAGGCATCATTTTCTTCCATGTTTCTGCCAATTCACGAACATCATCTGTATATTTTGGTTTATTTAAACGGATATTGAGTTTCGCATTTGATTTAGTCATCCAAAAGGTCAATTTATCGAAGAATTTTCTTTTGGAAAAGAAGGCTAAAATTTTTAAAATGCTATTAAATGTTTTTTGTGTTTTTAAACGTTCTCTCATGATATATTTTACAATTATAAATTCTTGTAAAATTAGAAAGTAATAAAGTAAAATTCTGTGATCTATATCAACTAATACTAGCGCGTATTCTACTTAATGTTTCCCTTGTAATTCCAAGGTAGCTGGCAAGTTGTTTATTAGGGATATGCTTAATTAAATGGGGTTCTTCTGTTATTATTTGTTTGTATTTCTCTATTGCCGAATATGTTTGAATTATAAATAATCGCTTCTCTAGTTGAATCGTATAAAGTAAGTTAAAATGATTAATGAGCTGTTCTATTTCAATCGATGATATCCGAGCATTAAAAAATTTATAGCTACTAATTTGGTATAATATACCGTCGCTTAACATCTCAATATTTTCATAGCTTGGCTCTTTTGAAAAGAAACTTATAAAAGACGTGATGAAGTTATTTTTAAAACCAAACCAAGTGGTTATTTCCTTATTATCCTTTACTGAAAATGAACGACAGATTCCTTTAGAAATAAAATATAAATTTTTACAGAGCTCTCCTTGATTCAATAGTAAGTCTCCTTTCTTTTTTTCTTTCTTCACAAATGATTTCCCCAGAATATCCAGCGTTTGTTTGCTCAAATTAGGAATCGTTGAAGCTATATATTCTGTAAATTCATTCATAACGCAGAAGTTCTTTAATGCAAGTTTATTAGCTACAATAGTACGTATAAATATGACTCTTAACGAAAGTAAGCAATTATCATTTATACCTAAAAGAAGAGAACTTTCATATGCAAACCTTTACCAGCTATGATTTATGTCGTGTTAAGTCTGATGCCTATTCTTTTATTTGTTCCTTACTTCCCCTGAACTAAATCAAAATTCAATCCATTAAATTTGAACGTACAATGGCACCTTTTCGCAGTTGGTTCATGCTAATTATCACCTAAATCTGAATCTTGTTCTTTATTAAGTTTAGCGTGGTTTGAACAATTACAGTTGGTCGTTAAATCATCTGTTACATAATCCACCGATATGATCTTATTCTTGGGACTATATCGCACACCTTCTTCCCAACTTCTGGAATTAACAGAATAAGAAAAGTCCTGTTCAAATACACCATTTTTTAAGCTCACCAACATGATGTTATTTGAACAGCCTCTAACATATCCTGTAAGGACGTATTTCGTTCCTTCTTCTGTTTCTATTGAATAAATTCCATGAAATCCATCCCCCTTAAAAACGTGGTGTTGATTTATTATTTCAGGATCATCTTTACTTTTTCGACTCGGTGGTGTAGAATCTGCAGTGTAATACGTTATCGAAATTCGACTTTTATATGATCCGTTTGTCTTTTCATCTAGTGAAAAGTTAAATAGCTTTCTGTCATCAGAAACAACTATAGACAAATCAAGATTTTGATGTATTAGCTCTTCAATTTTAACGTCTTGGAATTTTATATGTGAAATAATTGTCGTGATATTTTCGACTATTAGATCTTGAAATTTAAGAAGTAAATTAAATTTAGAAATAGAATCTTTTGAATAGCCATCATATTCTTCAAAATGTTCTTTTATATTTTCTACCTCTTCATTTGGTAACCCAGATTTCTCTAATGAAATAAATTCATCTGCACCAAAAGGTCTTTTCTGTGCTCAGTAAACCTTTGTATAAAACATTTAAATTGCGTTTTCATAGCGCCCCTTTTAAAACTCAAATCCTTTAATTGGTGAAGAAACATCTACTAAAGTCCCATTCGGGTCTTTTAATAATAATCGTCTTTGTCCGTAAAATGTGTCAGTGGGTTCACTAATAATGTTAAATTTTTCCGATTCCGCAATCATAAATATGTCGTCTGCATTATCCACTACGAATGTCACATAAAACCCTTGAGGATTTTGTTGAAAGTCTTTTGGTACTATGTCATTGGTGCGGTCTATTATTCCCAATTCTAAGTTTTCGTCCTTTGAGATTAAGTGAACGAACCAATTACTTTCATAATCCACGTTGAAATCAAATAGTTTGGTATAAAAATCTCGACTTTCTGCTAAATTGTCCGAACAGATATTCGTCATTATTCGATTTATTTTCTTCATTTTTTTATTTCAATTTTCGAATGTTCTCTCTTAACGCCTTTTATTAATGTAATATGCTAGTCTATTATTTATTTAAATTCTATTCTAAACGTAGTATTTGCTTTTTTAGTATAAAGAGGACCAACAATACTTTGTTCATTTTGTAACGCGATACGAAACAAGAAATAAAAGCTCCTTAGAATGGAGCTTTTAAGTTATAATTTATATTTCTATTGCCTTATATAATACTTACTGTTGGTATATCGTCTTTTATATCAGTGCCTTTTAGAATCATTAAACTGCCATAATACATTTACAATTTTCCATGTTCCATTTAGTTTTACTATGTGCATATAATCAATCCATCCATCTGCAATAAGTTTCACCGAAGCTGTTTTGTCAAAAACATCGAGTATAATAACTTCCTTTTTAGGTGTTTTTGGAAAACTCTCTCCGTCCTGATTATACGTTTTTGAAAGTAAAACCATATAATCGGTAAAAGATTCTCTTAAATATTCCCTTCCTGTTTTCTTGTGAGTCCAAAACGTCCTTTTAACCATTCTGGGATGGGCTGCTCTTTCAAATTGTTCAGGCTTCGCATTGTGTTGAGCTTCTATATAGTCCAAAGCAACGCGTCTAATATCTAAAGAGTCTTGCTTGGTTTGTGCCTTAACATAAAAAGTTAAAAGCAGTAATAGGGTCAGAATTAAAGATTGTTTCATTATTTATTTTTTATTTAGAATTTACTAATAACGTAATACGCATGACAAGTAGAGTTGTGTTGCTATTTTTATTCAGTTTTAAATTCATAAATAATTGGCAAATGGTCGCTTACTTTTAGCCAATCACTAACTTTTCCAAATTCAAATCAATCCAGGCAATGAATTATACATGATGTTGTGAACCCTAGGAACACCATTGGGCAAGCACACTTGAATTCTTCTTTTTTCAACGGAATAAAGTCCATCCACACAACAGCTTTGATAAACAAATTGGATTTTAGTCCAAAATGTCCTTTCTTTTAATATTATACATTTTAAATAAATCAACAAATCCCTTTTTTATTTTATTCACTTCAGACTGTGGTGCATTCTTTTCTAGAAAAATTGTAATACTAGATGTGCTTTCTCCATTGAAATATTCTTCAGTTTTTATGTTAATCTTTTTGGTCTCAATAGAATTATTGGGAAAAAATATTTGAATGTATTGACTATCTGCTTTTTGCTTGACTATTATTTCTAAATACTCTTTTGCAGTCAAATAGTATGCTGTCGAACAACGCTTAAAAGCTGTACAGAATTGTATAAATTTAATCGTTTTTTTATGATTAAATTCAACTTCTTCAAGTAAATAGTTGTAATTTTTTTCGCTATCATAAAGTTTATGTATATCTATTTTTTCATTCAAAGATAAAAGTGCTTCTGCCTTCGTTTGACTTGAACATTTTGTGTAGATAGATAATAAAAAGAATACAATAAATAAATTTCTCATAATAGGGTTATGTTTTTTTGAGTTATGTTCGCAAAGAGACCTGATTTACAACATCTCGGCTATGGTGTTAGTACGGGAATTAATTCATAATCAATGTCGACGAATTGAACTTCTCCTAATTCAAATTTATTTTGTGATTTAAACCATTCACAATATTGTTGTTCTGGTTTTTTCCATTTTTCAGATCTTGCTAAGACAAATCCTTTTCCCCAACCACCAATGCCATTACAGATATGAACAATCAATTTTTTGTCATTTCCTATCGGGTTTGTTGCATCTCTTTTTATGTCATTTATTGATTCCAATTTTCTTCAAATTCATTTTTAGAGCATTCTATACCATCAAACTCTGATACATCAAACTTACCTTCACCTAATCCGCCAAATTCATCTTCTAATTTATCTTCCGAGTATTTTAAGACTCTTCCATTATCAAATATTGTAACCTGTCTTTTATAATAATTATCTTCTCCAACTTCAAAATACCATAATGAAAATCCCCAATCATCAAATTGGTCGCCACGAGATTCATTCCATTTATATTTATAGTATTTCATTTTGAGTATTATTGGTTCTTAATATATGTCAACAATAATACAACAGCAATTGCTGTTATATTACGCATATTTATTCCAAAATCTAAGGGAATTTTAATGGATTTGAAATTATTTATAATACATCGAGTATAGACATACAGTCTCCAGCCCCGGTTCTAGAAAAGCACTGTTAAAACAAAAAATCTGATCTAAACCAGATTTTTATGTTATAAAGAATATGGTATTAGGAATTCACAACTAATCTAAAGCCTTCGCCGTGAATATTAAGGATTTCTACCTTTTCATCTGGTTTTAAGTACTTACGTAATTTGGCAATATAAACATCCATACTACGGGAAGTAAAATAATTATCATCACGCCATATTTTGGTAAGAGCCAATTCTCTAGGCATTAAATCATTTTCATGCAGCGCTAATAAACGCAGTAATTCATTTTCCTTTGGCGATAACTTCAAAGGATCGCCACCTTTAAACCTTAGGAACCTGAGCTTAGAATTTAAATCGAAACTTCCTATTTTAAATTCAAATTGTTTACTATCTGAAATGGTCTCGGTTGCTTTACGCTGAATAATGGCTTTAATCTTCATAAGCAAGACCTCACTATCGAACGGTTTGTTTAAATAATCGTCTGCACCTACCTTATAGCCGCGCAAAACGTCTTCCTTCATGGTTTTTGCAGTTAAAAAGATAATAGGAACATCGGTATTTTTATCCCTAATTTCTTTAGCTAAAGTAAATCCATCTTTATAAGGCATCATAACATCTAAAATGCACAGATCGAAATCATCTTTTTTAAATTTTTCGAAACCTTCCATACCATTCTTGGCATGAGTTACCTCATAATCGTTCATCATTAAATAGTCCTTAAGGACTGTTCCGAAATTAGGATCGTCTTCTACTAATAAAATTCTTTTTTTTTGCTCTTCCATGATTTATGATATTAGAGGAAGTTTTATGATGAATGTACTTCCTTTTTCTTTTTCGCTTTCAACAGAAACATACCCCTGGTGATCATCTACAATACGCTTTACATAGGCCAGTCCTAAGCCATGGCCTTTAACATTATGTATATTTCCAGTATGTTCTCTATAAAACTTTTCAAATACTTTTTTAACGGCGGCTTTACTCATGCCTATACCGTGATCTTTAATCTTTAATAAAATATTAGTTCCTACATTTTCTGTGTATACCTCTACTTTAGGGGCATCTGTAGAATACTTTATCGCATTGTCTAATATATTAACAATAACATTAGTAAAATGTGTCTCATTGGCTAAAATTGAAGATTTTTCAGCTTCAAAACGCGTTTTAATATACCCCTGTCGGTTTTCAACAATAAGGCTTACATGTGTAATAGCTTCCTCAACCAAATCATGTAACTTAACTCTATCTTTACTAATATTAAGCTCATTCTTTTCTAATTTAGATATCCTTAAAACGTTCTCAACCTGAGCATGCATACGTTTATTTTCATCTTTTATCATGGAAAGATAACGTTTTACTTTTTCTTCATCATCTATAACTTTTGGGTTTTTTATGGCATCTAGAGCTAAATTAATAGTGGCAATAGGTGTCTTAAACTCGTGAGTCATGTTATTGATGAAATCGGTCTTTATCTCTGAAATCTTACGTTGTTTAATAAGCTGATAAAGTGCACTCAAATACGTTATAATAATAATCGCTGTAAAAATAATTGACAGCAGTATCATGCCCATGATAGACGATAAAACAAACGTTTTATCGTCCGTAAAATTGACGTGTAGTTTGTATGGACTTCGATTGTTCTCATCGTAAAATATGGGTACCTTAAAAGGTGATTTTTTATTAAACTCGAAACCATCACTTTGAACTTTTGTTGCTAAATCATTACTGTAAATAGCAAATTCAAAATCTATGTTTATATCATCTTCACTAAGCTTTTTAGAAATTAGCTCTTTAATTTTCTCTTCGGAAACGCGCTGATGAATTGGGATTTTCTTTGTATAAGCTCTGAAGTTTTTATCAAAATAATTTTTCTCAGCCTCTTTTATTCGGCCACTATTCATGATATTTACAATGGGGCTCTTTACAATATCCTTTTCTGAAAAATCTGAACCTCGATATACCTCCAAATTCGAGCTACCTACAACCGATGTTCCTATAATTTTTTCAATATTAAGACTATCTAAACCAATGTCAAAGAGCGATGCTGATAATTTATAATTTCCTTCTAAAATTCCGCTTCTATAAATAAGGGTCTCATTTGTATTATTATTTTGCTGATAAATAAACAATTGAGAAACCGCTACAGAGTCCACCTCCTTCTCATTAGAAATTAACTCCTGATATCTGGAAAAATGGGTATCCAATTCTTCCGATTGAACCCTATTTGAAACTGCATATAAAGATTTAATCACACTCGATTTAAATCTCTTTTTCTCGTTCTTGACGGAGTCGTTTATAAAATAAGCCTGAACGAATATAATTCCTATAAGAGACAAGCTCATTAAAAGCACCAATAGGGTAAATATTCTTCTACTCATTATCCAAAATTAACATTTTAACATTTATGACACTTCCCTTTTAACCTTACATTAACAAAAATGTTAAAATGGCTAATTTTTTAAGTTCTTTTAAGAAGATCTTCGTGAATTTTTACAACCTGATTCTCAATAGATTCAATATGAATATTTTCAATAACATAATGAGAATGCTTCACCTTTTCAGCATCAGACCACTGATTATTCATAATAGATTCAACCTTATTTCTAGTAGTATTATCCCGTTTTAATAAGCGCTCTATCCGTAAATCTTTTGGTGCCGTAACCGCAATAATATAGTCGCAGGCTTTGTCTCCCCCATTTTCAAATAAAATAGCGACTTCTTTAATAACATAAGGCGACTTTTGCTTAAGTACCCACTTCTCAAAGTGTCTGGCAACTCTGGGATGAATGATGGCATTCATTTTTTGTAAGGAATCTTTATCGTTAAAAATAATATCAGCTATAAATGATCTGTTTAACTTATCGTCTACATAGGCCTTTTCACCAAATAACTGAATGAGTTTCCTCTTAATAACCTTTGAGGTATTCATGAGGTTTTTAGCTTCAATGTCTGCGATATAAACAGGGATATTCAGTTTCTCAAAATGTTTGGAAACTGTGGTCTTTCCACTCCCAATGCCACCTGTAAGCCCTACAATGATCATTTTGTAATTATAAACTCTATACGTTGCTGATTAATTTTTATATGCTTCACAGTTTTAGGAAATTTGGTTAGTCGCGGTATCAAAAATGACTGATCCCCTTGGGTTCTTTTAAAGTCACAAACCACTTCAAAGTCATTCTCCTTAACCGAATTAAAATTGCTCAGGCTCGTATAATACGATACATGAACGTCTTTTGGGAAGTACTTGAGCTTAATACCTTCGGGAACGTTTATAACACGAACCGGTATTTTTAATGTGCCTTCCGTAAACTTTTCAACGTCTGCCCTTAACATCACATGAGTAGCCGAGAATTTAAGGTCTGATGCATGCTCCTCTGGCAGTTTTAAGGTAATTGTTTCTTCCAGATCTGATTTAACATCACTTAAGACGGCTTCATGAGTCTCTAAATAGCTAATCTCTGACACTAGTATCTTGGGGCCAATAACGACAATTGTATCCGGGTCTGTAACCAGAGCATCAGAAATATCATAGCCCGGTTTAAAATCAATATTTGTATTAAGCCGTACCGGAACCTTTTTAATCATATTAGAATCATATCTAAAGGTCAAAGCTGCTGGAAATATATTTAGCAATTCCACCTGTTCGTCAAATTGAGTATTCATTAAAAACTCTTTAGACTTGTTCCACACAAAAACCTTTTGTTCTTTGTCTACGTCTTTACTAAAATCAATCTTAATTTTTGGGTCGCCCATATAATATTGAAACCACTTAAAACCGTGTGTTTTCAAGGTAATACTTATAGACATAGTATCCTCAAGAATAATGTATTCTTCTGGTAAATTAGTTTTTTCAATACCAAACACAATAGTATCTGTATACTCTTTAGAAAGCTTAGAGAAGATTAGAATAATAAAAGAAAACAATAAAAAAAGAAAGAATACATTAATTCTTTTGTTCTTTATCGATTTTAATATTTCTAGTTTTAATTTTCTTATCATTTCGATTTAAAAAATAACCCCGGAAAATATGTTTCCGGTTCTTTATTAAGCACTGAAACAGCAAATGTTGACCTTAAAAAGCCATAACCGTATCCAAAAAATTGAATGGCTATAGCAACCAATGCCTGTACTGAAACCACCAGACTTCCTGTGTTTACTAGGGCCAACACAAAAGCTATAACAAAATAGGATGCATATACCATAATTCCCCACCTCACATTAAAAAAAGTTAAGAATAATGACAGTATAAAACCTAAACAGAATAACGTTGGAAACCAGTAGGTTATTTTCTTAGTTGAAGGATGCCATGCATTTAAAATTGGACGTACCAATCCAAATTTATTCACCTGCTTATAAAATTTACTCCAGGAAATACGTCGTTTATGATAGACAAAAGCTTCTGGTATTAATTTAGTTTTATAGCCTAAATTCCATAATCTAATAGATAAATCGGGGTCTTCGCCTGGATGAATATTCCCAAAGCCTTTGGAGTCTATAAAAGCCTTCTTTGAAAGCCCCATATTAAAACTCCTGGGCTGAAATGTATCCACACTCTTTTTATGTCCTCGTATTCCCCCAGTGGTGATAAAAGAGGTCATCGAAAAATTAATAGCTTTCTGTAAATTGGTAAACGATTGGTGAGCGGCATCTGGACCACCAAAACAATCTACATAGTGTTCGTTTAAGCTCTTTTTTACTTCAACCAAATAGTTTTCAGGTAAAATGCAATCCGAATCTAAAATAATAAAATAATTCCCCTTGGCATGCTGCATTCCATAGTTTCTGGAATCTCCCGGTCCCGAGTTCTCTTTAAAATAGTATGAGATATTGAGCTTATCCTTATAGCGGTTAGCTATGGCTTCAGAAGGTACGGAAGACCCATCTTCTATCAGAACAATCTCGAACGACTTATCGCCCTGTAGTGCTTCAAAACTCTCCAAAAGTTCCTGTACTTCGTCCGGACGATTATAAACCGGAATGATAAAAGAAAACTGTAACTGCATAAAACAAATGTAACAAAAAAGCCACCGTTTTACGGGTGGCTGTTTTTAATATTTAAAATATTTTAGTCTTCTTTCATAAATGTTTCCATAACGGCATCGCTCACTCCCATATTACTAAAGCCTCCATCGTTATAAAGGTTTTGAAGTGTGACACGTTTTGTTAGGTCACTAAATAATGATACGGTATAATTTGCACAGTCTAATGCTGTTGCATTTCCTAAAGGTGACATTTTTTCTGCGTAAGCAATAAATCCGTCAAACCCCTTAACCCCACTTCCGGCCGTTGTTGGTGTTGGTGACTGTGAAATGGTATTGACACGTACATTTTTATCGCGACCAAAGAAATAGCCAAAACTACGGGCTATACTCTCTAAATACGCCTTATTATCTGCCATATCATTATAATCGGGGAATACACGCTGTGCAGCCATATAAGTCAATGCAACAATACTTCCCCACTCGTTCATGGCATCTGCTTTGTAAAGCGTTTGCATCACTTTATGAAAGGACATCGCAGAAACGTCGGTTCCTTTTTGAGTCCAACTGTAATTCTGATCTGTATAATGCTTTCCTTTTCTAACATTTATAGACATTCCAATAGAATGCAATACAAAATCGATTTTTCCTCCAAGAATCTCCATGGATTTCTCAATTAGATTTTGTAAATCTTCTTCAGAAGTTGCATCGGCAGGAATAATTTGAGAACCTGTTTTTTCTGCTAGCTCATTAATTTGTCCCATTCGCATGGCCACTGGTGCATTTGTAAGCACAAATGTTCCACCTTCTTCATGTACGCGCTCTGCTGTTTTCCATGCAATTGAGTTAGAATCTAATGCTCCAAAAATGATTCCTCTTTTTCCTTTTAATAAATTATGCGCCATATTTTATTGGTTTATATTTTAATTGTTCTATTTCTACTGGCGGACAAATATACTAATTAATTCAGCAATTCTTTGGCATGTGCAATGGCAGAAGATGACATGTCCAAACCACCTAACATTTGTGCAATTTCAACCACACGCTCGTCGTGACTTAACTTCACTAAATTCGTTCGAGTTACATGGTTTATGTCTTCCTTATAAACCTTGAAGTGTTCATGCCCTTTGGCAGCTATCTGAGGCAAATGTGTTATGGAAAACACCTGCATGGTTTTGCTCATTTGCTGCATAATATCTCCCATTTTATTCGATATTTCACCGGAAACTCCCGTATCAATTTCATCAAACATAATGGTAGGTAACTTTATATATTTGGACAATACAGATTTTATAGCTAGCATAATCCTTGATAATTCACCACCTGAAGCTGCTTTCTTGAGTTCGTTAAAGTTCCCGCCCTTATTAGCAGAAAACAAAAACAGCAAATCATCCTTTCCATTGGTAAAAAAGGAATCACTATAATTCACTTCTATTTTAAATTGTGCATTCGGCATGCCTAAGCCAGATAAAATAGCTTCCAGTTGTTTGATTAATTTAGGAATAGCTTTAGTTCTATTATCATGAAGGATTTTAGAAATAGCATTTAACTCGGAGGTTTTGCTATCTATTTCGGACTGTTTTTTCTGAATGGAATCATCTAAATTTTCGGTTACAGCAACCCTTTCTTCCAAATCCTCTTTAATCTTTATGAGTTCTGAAACCTTGCTAACCACATGCTTTTGCAATAAATTATGAAGCGTCTTTAATTTTTGATCTACAGTCTGAAGCCTTTCTGGATCTACCTCTAAACCATCTTTTAGGGTATTTACTTCATTAAAAACATCGTCCATTTCTATAAGACCGCTTTGTATTCTATGGAATAAACCTTCATACTTCGAAGAAAACCCGGTTAGCTTTTGAAAGGTGTTTTTTAAGGCAGTTAACGTGCTTAACACGCCCACTTCTTCCTCACTTAATAAATGATGAGATTCATCTAATTTTTCTTTTATCCCTTCAATATTATTAAGGGTTTCGTATTCTTCTTCCAGCGATTCCAACTCACCATCGACCAATTTAGCCTCAACCAATTCATTCAACAAAAATGAATTATAATCATGCTCTTTAATGGCTTCTTTCTGAAAATCTAAAAGCTCGTTTAACTCTTTTTGAAGGGTTTTATAGCTTTTCAACTCCAATATATAGTGCTGTAATGTCTTCTCGTTACCAGCCAGCGCATCGATAACCTGAAACTGAAATTCATTACTCGTTAACTCCAAAGTTTGATGCTGAGAATGAATATCGATAAGACGTTCTCCTAACAATTGTAAACTGTTTAAATTAACTGGTGAGTCGTTTACAAATGCTCTGGATTTCCCAGAGGGTAATATCTCTCTACGAATGATGGTCTGCGATTCGTAATCGAAATCTTCTGATTTAAAAAGTGATTTTAGCTTATAATCTGAAATATCAAAAGTCGCTTCAATGGTACATTTTTGAGATGTGTCTTTCAAACTACTTAAATCGGCGCGTTTCCCAAGAATTAATGACAAACCTCCTAAAAGGATGGATTTACCTGCTCCTGTTTCACCAGTTATGATTGAAAAACCATCATTAAAATCAACATGAAGTGTATCTATTAATGCGTAATTTTTTATTGAGAGTGATGTTAACAATGCACTTTAGGGTATTTGGTTTACGAGAATAAATATAATGAAAGCGTTTAATATATTGAGTGGTTAAAACTTAATCTTTCTCCACTTGTTATTATGCATTGGTGCTACTTTTTCAAGTGTTTCTTTAACACTTGTAATGTTTACTTTTGGACCTTCACTAAAGATTAATTCAATCTCATCTGCTTTAGCATCGAAGAATGTGCGCAGTAAAAAAGAGTTTGGTCTACGACTATTCATCTTCTTTAAAAGCCCTAAAGCACTCGCTATTTTTTCTTTTCCTCCTTTAGTATTTTCACTCATAATATCCAAGCCCTCTCTATGGTAGTTGTACAAGACCTCCCTATACTCTTTAAAAGTAGGAGATAACACATTATCTATAAGAGCGAATCGACTCTGTAATCCATCCTCAATCTTCCACCCTGCAAAATTAGATTGCTGAGAGTAATTTGTAATGGTTTGAACCTGCTTATAATATTCATCACCACCATTTCTTGAAAATGAATCAGCATCAATGGCCAAAATCATATAGACATGATATGTCAAAACCGAAATTAGATTTGATTCAAACTGCGTTGGGTTAAAAATTAAATTCTGAAACTCTAAATATCTAAAACTAAAATCTTTATCGTTAAAATTATAAACCGGTGAACTAAATGATGAGTCAAAAATAGGTCGCGACGACTGCACCTGAATCGAAGCTTGAAATGTCTCACTACTATAATCTGTAATATTTAAAATCATACTACAGTCAATACGTTCTTGAGACTTAAATGCTTTTTTAGTCCACTTGGTATTATTAATGAACTCCTTTAGCTGTTTTTCTAGGGTTTTAAAAATGGGGAAGTTCTCGTTTCCTGTTTGTTGAGCATTTACAACAACATCACAATTAAGTTCTTGTGAAAACCCATGAACTCCAAGGATAAATACTAAAAAAACCAGAATATTACGCATGTATCTGTTCTATAATTTTATTTAATAAGTCTAGAGCCACATCTGCTTTAGATTTTAGCTCAAACTCTGTAATAATGTCTTTGTCATCAATAAAAGTAACTTTATTGGTGTCGTTTTTAAAACCAGCTCCTTTATCGTTCAACGAATTTAAAACAATTAAATTTAAATTCTTTCGTTTTAATTTCCCTTTTGCATTTTCAATCTCATCATTAGTTTCTAATGCAAATCCAACTAAATACTGACGATCTTTAATGGCTCCCAAAGACGCTAAAATGTCTTTTGTTTTTTCTAACTCTAAGGTTAACGTTGGTTTCTGCTTTTTTATTTTTTGAGTAGCCACTTCTTTTGGTCGAAAATCTGCAACAGCAGCAGAAAGTACTGCAATATCTACATCATTAAAGTACGTATGCGCCACATCATACATCTCTTGAGCACTAACCACAGGCATCACTTTTATTAGAGCGTGGGATACTTTTTGATGTGTTGGTCCGGTTATTAAAACTACCTGAGCCCCCAAATTAGCCGCAGCTCTGGCTATTTCGAATCCCATCTTACCACTGGAATGGTTTCCTATAAAACGTACTGGATCTATAGCCTCGTAAGTTGGTCCGGCCGTGATAAGCACCTTCTTTCCTTTTAATGGTAATGCATTGAGGATATCATTTTCAATAAAGGCGACAATATCCTCTGGTTCTGCCATTCTCCCCTCACCTACCAACCCGCTGGCCAATTCGCCACTGGTTGCTGGAATCATGATATTCCCATACCCTTGCAACGTCTTAAAAGACGCCTTGGTACTCTCATGCTTATACATATCTAAGTCCATAGCTGGAGCAAAGTATACCGAACATTTAGCAGACAGATATGTTGCTAATAACAAATTATCGCTAGAACCCGAAGCCATTTTGGATAGTGTATTGGCTGTGGCCGGAGCTATAATAAAAATATCTGCCCAAAGCCCCAAATCCACGTGGTTATTCCATGTGGCATGCTCGTCTTCTTCATTGGTGAACGACGAATGGACTGGATGTTTTGAAAGTGTAGATAAGGTTAAAGGCGTTATAAATGCTTTAGAAGATGGCGTCATCACAACTTTTACTTGTGCGCCTGCTTTTACAAATAACCTTACTAATGAAGCTGTTTTATAGGCAGCAATACCGGCACTAATGCCTAATAGAATGTTTTTGCCGCTTAGTATACTCATAAAAAATAGCTTTCAGAATTTTTATAGTTTTTACCCGCTTCTCTTCGTTAAAATTTGCAACCGTAACGTTTACTATGCCTGAAAATTTATGCTCTGATAAAAAGAAAATAAATGCGTTAAATTCTCCTGAAAGCTATTTGTTATGGAGTTATGACATTTTAAAACGTATTACTGAGAATCGTCTTCTGTATTTCTAAAATAAACTTTATCTGTTAACCACTCTTGAACGGCTAAAGCATGAGGCTTTGGTAACTTTTCGTAGAACTTAGAAACCTCAATTTGTTCTTTGTTTTCAAAGATCTCTTCAAGACTATCGTTATAAGTAGCAAATTCTTCTAACTTATCGATAAGTTCTTTTTTAATCTCTGTATTAATTTGTTCCGCACGTCTGGCAATTATAGAAATTGACTCATAGATGTTTTCTGTTGGCTCGTCAATCTGGTTCCTGTCGTACGTTACTGTATTAACCGGAGCATTGGTTTTCTTTAAATCCATTGTTATTATTATTTAACTTTTAGTGCTGTATTTTTTTAATTCTTCATCTAAAGTAACTGCCATCTCATCAGCTTCTTCTATATGTTTAGAATCGGCATAGGCCTTTTTAAATGAAACGTAATATTCTTTTGCTGTGTTAAGACGATCTTTTCTTAATTGCACAATTCCGTCTAATGTTCGCTTTAATTCTCTACTATTAATAGCTAGTTTATAAGCAGAATCGAATCTATAGAATAAAGCATCTTCTCGTAATGTAGAACCTGGAAACTCAAAAAGAAAATTATCAAACGACTTGATAGCCGAATTAAAATCCTTTGTAAATCCAGGTGCTATAGCAGCATATTGCTTGGCAATTTCGAATGCTTTCTTTTCCAGTTTAAAATCTAATTCATGTACTAATTTGCTCGCTTCAGAAAGGTGTTCAGATTCTGGAAACATATTGATAAATGCCTGAAGTTTTTCAATGGCTTCCTTAGTTTCTGTTTGATCCTTACTATAAACAGGAGATAACATATAATAACTCTTTGCACTAAAGAAAGAGGCTTCTTCTAACTTTTCACTCTTGGGGTAGCTCGTTGCAAAACGCTCAAACTGATACCCTGCAACATAGTAATCCTTCATTTTATAAAATGAATTGGAGTATAAGTACATGAGTTTTTCTGCCTGCGGCTTCCCTCTGTAACTCGGCACTATTTGAGCAAATAATCTATTAGCTTTTGAATATTTACCTTCATTATACAGTTCTTCCCCCAATTTAAATTTGGCAGCGATATCTTCAGATTTCAATGCCTTTTGATATTCACTACAACTACTAAAAACGGTAACTAGAACTAATACGTAAAAAAGCTTTCTCATATATTATTTTTCCTGTTTTAAACGATCAAAGTAAATCCGTATTGCAAACATTTTCAGATGTATTGAAAACTTTAACAATGTCTATTCAATAGATTTTTAAACAGAATGCAAAATTAAGTTATTAATATGGATTTTAAAAATATTATTTTAACGCTAAAATAGATGCTAAAAGTCAGCATTCATAAGGTTTAAGTAATATTTAACAATCCTAAAACTCTTTTATGAATGTCTTGATCTTTTCTTTTAAGGCATTAGATGCCGGAACCAAAGGTAGTCTTACCGTATCTCCACATAAGTTTAAAGCTTCGAATACGGACTTAATTCCAGCAGGATTGTTCTCCTCAAAAATATAACCAATAACGTCCATGAGTTTAAAATGAAGCTCGTAGGCTTCTTTAGGAGCTCCCTTTAATCCCAAACGAATCATATCTGAAAATGCCTTGGGAAATCCTTGTCCAATTACAGAAATTACTCCTGCTCCACCAGCTAAAACAACACTAAGAGCTAAATCATCGTCTCCAGAAATAATTAAAAAGTCCTCGGGCTTATTCCTAATTAATTCCAAGTACTGAGACACATTGTTCCCCGCTTCTTTAACAGCGATGATATTTTTAAAATCCTGAGCCAATCTAATAGTTGTTTCCGGTTCCATATTCTTAGATGTTCTTCCCGGAACATTGTATAACATGATATCTACCGGAGAAACCTCTGAAATGGCTTTGAAATGCTGATAAATACCTTCTTGTGTTGGTTTGCTATAATAAGGCGACACCGATAAAATAGCATCAATATCACTTAAATCGGTGTTTTTTATCTCTTCAATAACCTGGCTTGTATTATTTCCTCCTATTCCTAAAACCATTGGTACACGACCATTATTAGCATTAGAAATCGTTTCTACTACCTCTTTCTTCTCTTGTTTAGTAAGTGTTACACTTTCTCCCGTTGTACCACAAATTACCAGATATTCAACACCATGGTCAATATTGAAATTTACAATATTAGCCAATGCTCTATGGTCTACACTTAAATCTGAGTTAAAAGGTGTAACCAATGCAACACCGGTTCCCAAAAACTTACTATTCATTCTAAATTTTATTTAATATAGTTAGGTATTTAATTGTCTCTTCTTTAAACAGGTTAAAATCTTTTAATGGGGTTTTTATAATGAGATCGTTTAGGCGTTCATCACTTTGCGCGATACCAATTTTCAAACGTGCCTTAGATGATGCCGTGATTAGATTTAATTCTAAAACATCGGTTGCATAATAACTAATGAGTGCATCATACTCGGTGTTCAAAAATGTTTCTAGTTCCGGATTATTTATACTCCCGCTCCAACCAAAGTCTTTGGCACTAAAACACGTATCCCATGTGGTTAGCGTATGTTTATTGTCTTCTGAAAAAGCAATGATCTTCAATTTATTATCACGAATTTTTAAAAACTCGGCGAATTTTCTAAACAAATCAAAGTCATCAAGTTCGTCTAGATTTAAAACGACTCCTAAGCTTACAATCTTCTTATCAGTAACATTTACTTGCCTTTCTGATAACAATTTGTTTAAGTGCTTTTTATTCGATTTTTCTTTAAAACCCTTTAAAATCATTTATCTTTACTTTGCGCAAAGGTAGCAAAAGTACATCCAAAATTTTCGTTTAATTTATGAGGTTAACACATTTATTTTTTTTGTTATATTTTTTTTGTCTGTTTAACTGTAAACAGCGTAAACCAGAACTTACAAAAATTGAGGGAAGGCAAATTCAGATCACCGATACCTTACAAAGTGATTCCGAAATTGAAGCCTATATAAAACCTTATCGAGATCACATTAAGAAAGATTTAGATAGTGTTTTGGCCTATGCTGCCAATACATTTTCCAAATCAGATGGTAAATTGAATACCGCCATAGGGAATTACATGGCCGATGCTATTTACGACGAAGCTAATCCGGTTTTTAAATCCCGTACAGATCACGATATTGATATGGTACTACTTAACCATGGTGGTATTAGATCTGTTTTGTCCAAAGGACCTGTTACTAAACGAACCGCCTTTGAATTGATGCCGTTTGAAAATAGTATTGTTGTGGTTGCTATGAAAGGCAAACAAGTAGATAGCCTGATACATTACTTATGTCATGGCATGAGAGCACACCCTATATCTAAACTTAAGCTCGTTATAGATGACAACAAACGCATCGTTGAAGCCAAAATAAAGGGTCAAGATATTAAAGCGGATAACACATATTATGTAGCCACTAATGACTATTTATACAAAGGAGGTGATCGTATGAACTTTTTTAAAACCAATGATAGTTTATACGTTTTAGATTATAAAGTTAGAAATGCCTTAATTGATAACTTTAAAAAGATTGATACTATTAACCCTGTTATTGACGACAGATTTATCCAAATAAAATAGCCCCATGAAACGTAGAGATTTTATACAACAGGCAACGGCAGGAACAGCATTAGTTGCCCTTGGAGGCACAGTTTTACAGTCGTTTGCAACAACCTCATCGAAAAAAATAACAATTTTACACACCAACGATGTACATAGCCATATTGATGCTTTTGGACCAGATGATGGTAGAAATGCGAATAAAGGTGGGGTTGCCAGAAGAGCTAGTTTAATTGAGACCATTAGAAAAGAAAACCCTAATACACTTTTACTGGATGCTGGTGATATTTTTCAAGGAACCCCCTATTTTAATTACTATGGCGGGGAACTGGAATTTAAACTTATGAGTAAATTAAAATATGATGCCGCTACCATTGGTAATCATGATTTCGATAATGGTATTGATGGCTTATATGCGCAATTAGAGCATGCCGAGTTTAAATTTATTTCTGCAAATTATGACTTCTCGAATACCATCATGGATACACATACCAAACCATATGAGATCTTTGTAAAAGACGGCATTAAAATTGGTGTTTTCGGAATTGGGATTGAGCTAAACGGACTCGTTAGCCAAGAGATGTTTAAAGAAACGACATATTTAGATCCTGTTGAGATCTCTCAAGATATGTCGCGCATATTAAAGGCTGAAAAGCACTGCGATCTAGTTATTTGCTTATCTCACCTGGGATATCACTATGAAAAGACCCCAGACAAAATAAGCGACCTAAAACTGGCAGCCATGACTAAAGATATTGATCTTATTATAGGTGGACACACTCATACTTTTTTACCAAAACCCACAGTTGTTAAAAACATTGTTGGAAAGCGTATGCTGGTAAATCAAGTAGGATGCTATGGCTTAAATCTTGGAAAAATTGACTTTTACTTCGATTCTAACAACAATGTATCAGCAAACGGAACTTCAATAATTGTTTAAGCTTAACTTTTTATTTGATGCGTATCTTTTTCGCAATTCGAAAACATGTTGTTTGTGCCTGTTAATTTCAATAACATATTTAAAAATGAAATAAAGGCCAATTCCGTAAAGTACACGATGTAACATTTCAAAACTCCAGTGATATAGGTAGTACAGGTTTACATAATTCAATATGGCTGAAAACCCTAAAAAGATTACAGCTACCAAAAATAATATGGATTGTTTCGATTGTGTGTTTAGATAAACACCAAATGAAATAAATGCTAAAACTATTAATGCCATACTTTTTAAACCAAATAATAACACTTCCGTACGATCTGGAATAATAACGCTTAAAACACTATATAATGTGTACAAGAAAAACACATTAATTAAAAACACACCTAAGAGGTATACCCCTATCAACTTATCCGTTTCTGGTAGTTTAAATTTGGGAGTTATAGTAACTATTAGGTATAAATAGCTCAAGAAGTATAATATACTCGACACCTTGGTTAAAGTTTCTTCAGAAAAGAAACTCACCGATAAATCTCCCAGAAAGGAAAATATTAAGAAGGAAATAAATATAGCTCCTAGGGATTTATAATTTAACACATAACATATTAAAAAAGTAGGTATAAATAGAGCCATTGCCGTCTTGAGCAGCAAAGAATCTCCAATAAAAGTTACTAAAAAACTAATGATCAATAATACTAATAAAGCGTAAAAAAACACCTTATTAAACGTTAGGTTAAGTGAATTTTTCATGGTTGCCTTGGGTTAGCAGGTTATTTCAAATATAAAAATATTTTTCAATTTTAACGATGAAATCGTGCTTTTTATCGGTTTTTTCGTAAAAAAGATGCTGTTTATCCATAAAATTAAGGGCGATTCTGATAAGTATGGATAAAAAACGCGTCTAAAGCAAAAGCTCGATTAAAACTATAAAAGATGAAGAAATATTTCCCACTAACCTTAAGGTATATCGTTGCCATTATTTTAATACAAACACTACGTTTTAAATTCACAGCACATCCGGACAGTGTTTATATCTTTAGTCAGGTTGGACTTGAGCCTCATGGGAGAATCGGTATTGGAATCTTAGAGCTTATTGCTGGTATGTTATTAATTATTCCCAAAACTATATGGCTAGGGGCTACTCTTACTCTAGGTGTTATTGGGGGAGCCATTTTCATGCATCTTACTCAACTGGGAATAGAAGTAAATAACGATGGAGGCGTTTTATTCACTACAGCTCTTGTTACCTTTATACTCTCTGCAGTGATCCTTTATATGTATAGAAAAGATATTCCTTTTATAAATAAGAAGGTTTAATAAATTTTATTCAATAACCATGTACTTTTCTTCTTCACTTGACTCATCAACAAGACTCGTTTGTTGATAGAAGAAGTAAAAAGCTATAAGCGTAAGTGTTGTAGATAGGAAATTGAGCAGGCTTCTTTCGGCAATATAAAAATAGGCCACTTGCATAACTTCGGAAAACACAATACAAAGCGCCCCAATAAATAGATAAAGTGATTTCTTGTTATCTCTATAAAAATAGTTTAACAAGGCTACAGATAACAGTACAAGCATAATAATATTATAAGTAATCTCTAAATAATAATCTCTTATTAAGTTAAGACTGGGAGCTAATATAACCTGCAATACATATACCAGATAGATATTCAAAATGGTTAATACAATAAGATGAATCTTAAAGTTTCTTAGAACGTAAAATACATTGAGCGACTTTATAATTTTTATAATTAAGAAAAGGTACGCCAAAATAAACAGACCATTTCCGATAAGATAATCAAAATCGGATAAAGGCATTCCTAATACATTTGAGTCTTTCTTATCAAAAAAATAAGAAATAATAGCTCCTATAAAGTCCGACAAAGAATAAAATAACATAAATAAGGAAAAGAATACATCCTTCTTTCGTGCAAAAAATAAATATAATAATGCAATTACCGGTGTAATAAGAAAATCCAGGGTAAAGGCTGCCATATTATTGCCATTAAATTCAAAAACGACAAATAAAATATAGATTAATAAAACACAACCAACCAAGACTTTCGACTTGTACATATCAGTGACTTTTTGTTACCGAACAAATATAGATATATTTTCGCAATTAAACGACAAAATACATCTTTTTATCGATAAAAGATGTATTTTGTCGATTTTTTAATTTGAAAATTTCACTTTTTGTAAGAATTCATTTTCGCTTAACATGGAGATTCCCAGATGGTTAGCCTTTTCTTTTTTACTTGGCCCCATATTAGCACCTGCAACAATGTAACTTGTCTTAGAAGAAATAGAACTACTCACCTTTCCTCCGTTATCTTCAATAAGCTTTTTAAGTTCATTTCTAGAGACTATTTCAAAAACTCCAGACACCACAACAATATCACCTTCTAATAGATTTGTTTGCCCCTGTAATTGCTGTTCAGATAATTCTAACTGAACTCCAAATTGTTGTAATCTTTCTATAATGTGTAGATTAACTTCTGAACTAAAAAATGCACCTACACTTTCTGCAATTCTAACCCCAATTTCATCTACATTTACCATATCCTCTTCGGTTGCACTTGCAATGGCATTAATCTCTTTAAAGTGCTTAGCTAATTTTTTAGCAACGGTTTCCCCAACATAACGAATCCCCAAAGCAAAAAGCACCCGTTCAAAAGGAATATTCTTAGAAAGCTCAATACCTTTAATTAAATTCTCTGCACTTTTTTCTGCCATGCGCTCTAAAGGAATCACAGCTTCCTTCGTTAGCTCATATAAATCTGAATAATTAGAAATAAGGCCTTCATTTACTAACAGTGCTACAGTTTCACCTCCTAAGCCTTCTATATCCATTGCTTTTCTGGATATATAGTGTTGAATTCTTCCTATAATTTGTGGCTTACAACCATTATAATTAGAACAGTAATGTTGAGCCTCTCCTTCGCGTCTCACTAATTCGGTTCCACATTCTGGACATTTTGAGATATAAATAGTAGGTTGCGACGTTTCCGAGCGCTTGCTTAAATCCACACCTAGAATTTTCGGGATGATTTCTCCACCTTTTTCAACATACACGTCATCACCAACTCTTACATCCAATTTTTCTATTTGATCGGCATTATGCAGTGACGCTCTTTTCACAGTAGTTCCAGCCAACTCCACAGGTTCTAAATTAGCCACCGGTGTAATAGCTCCGGTACGTCCTACCTGGTAGGATATGCTATTAAGTCGTGTTGAAACCTGCTCGGCTTTAAATTTGTAAGCCATCGCCCATCTCGGCGCTTTAGAGGTATACCCTAGTTCTTCCTGCTGATATAAATTATTTACTTTTATAACAACCCCATCTGTTTCATAAGGTAAATCGTGTCGTTTCTCATCCCAATACGCAACAAATTCCAGTACCGCTTCTATAGAATGAGCCAGTTTTTCAACCTGTGGTACTTTAAAGCCCCAGGCTCTAGCTTTTTCTAGACTCTCTATTTGTGTTTGAATTTTTAAATTAGTGCCAGTAATATTATATAAAAAACACTCTAAAGGGCGCTTGGCCACCTCGGCACTATCCTGTAGTTTTAAACTGCCCGATGCCGTATTTCTCGGGTTTCTATAGGGCTCCTCTCCCATTTCGATACGTTCCTGGTTCATTTTATTGAAACCATCAAAAGGTAAAATAATCTCTCCTCTAATATCGAACTTTTCCGGATAATCACTTCCTTTTAACTGTAGAGGAACAGACTTAATGGTCCTTATATTTGCCGTTACATCATCCCCTTGAAATCCATCACCCCTGGTAACAGCTCTAGCCAGTTCACCATGTTCATAAGTCAAACTAATTGAAGCTCCATCATATTTTAATTCGCAGGTATATTGAATATCTCCATCTACTAATTTCTTAATACGGGTTTCCCAATCCTGTAAATCTTCTTTTGAATATGAATTATCCAAAGAATACATTCTATATTCATGTACAATGGTTTCAAAATTCTTGGTCACTTCTCCTCCTACACGTTGTGTTGGCGAATTAGAATCGAAAAACTCGGGGTGTTTAGCTTCTAACTCCTGAAGCTCTTTTAATTTTTTATCAAATTCATAATCCGAAATGGTGGCATGATCTAAAACGTAGTAATCGTAATTATGCTTCCGCAACTCTTCCCTAAGAGCCTCAATTGTCTCTTTAATAGTCATCAAAAAGTAATAAGTTATTTAACGTGCCAAGATACTAAATTGAACTCTAGAAATTATACTAATATTCAGTTTTTATACAACCTCCTGTTCATAACTAAAACAGAAAGTTTTAGTGACCGCACTTCGACTTCGTTCGAACATTAGTCATAGTCTAAAGCATCTAAAAAACATAAGGAATTCTTTTGAAAGGAAACTCGTTATGATTTTGTTAATTTAGAAGTCCTTTAATCATTCTGTCTTTTCTAAAAATGTCCTGCTTTAATTCAATACCATTAAAATTATTATTTTTTAATAACTGAATCATGTCATTACCCAAATACTCATTAATTTCAAAAAACAATGCACCATTACCTTTTAATTTATCCTGCGCAAATTGTGTAATCGCTTTATAAAATAGTAGCGGGTCTTCATCCTCAACGAAAAGTGCAAGATGAGGCTCATTATCTATAACATTAGGCTTCATAAAAGGTTTTTCTTGTTCCCTAACATATGGAGGATTTGAGATGATAATATCAAAGTCAAGGTTTTCAAAACTTGTATTTAAAGTATCTGTATTTAAAATATTCCCTTCAATGAATTCAATGGAAACCTCATTAAATGCTGCATTACTTCTTGCAATGTCAAGAGCATCCCTGCTCACATCCAACGCATAAACCTTTACTTTAGGTAAACACTTGGCTAAAGAAATAGCGATGCACCCACTTCCTGTACCTATATCTAAGATGGTTGTGGTATCTGTTTTCGGTTGGCGGCTGGCATATTTATAAGTCCACTCAACCAACTCTTCTGTTTCCGGCCTGGGGATTAGTACATGGTTATTGATTCTAAAAGGTAATCCGTAAAACTCAGTCTCACCAAGAATGTATTGTATGGGGTGCTGACTTTTTAAAAGATGCAGCGCATCCTTAATGACTTTGTTATCATCAATTTCATAATCAGGTTCCATGGCCAGCTTTATTCTGGTTACCGAGTAATAAGACTCAATGAGCAGAAAAAAGAAACTTTCCACTTCTTCCCTGCCATAAATGTGATCCAATTCCTTGTGAAACACATCTCGAATGTCTCTTAATTTCATAAATTCTTTATCATCCATACTCCACAAGAATAATGACCTGTACCTCCCATAGCTCTTTCTAAATGTTTAAAACCGTAACTTTCGTAAATATGAATGGCTGCTTTCAATTGCGAAGCAGATTCCAAATAACATTGCTTGTACCCTAATAGTTTCGCAGATTCTAAACATTTTTCGAACATTAATTTTCCATACCCCCGACCTCTTACTTTAGGAGAGAAGTACATTTTTTGAATCTCACAAACCTTATCTTCAAAACCGGTTAATGGTTTTACGCCTCCACCTCCTAAAATGTCTCCATCAGAATCAATAACATAATAAATATCGTTACTATTTTGATAAGACTCGTACATTTTGGAAGTTTCATCATCAGAATATGCCGTCCCTTCCAAAGGGATTTCAAACTCGTAAAAACAGTCCCTAATGACCTGCTCTAATTGTTCGTTGTCACCCGGTCTAATTTCTCGAATAACTATGTTATCTTTACTCACTTTTAATAGCTATGGTTTACACAAGTGAAGATACTCAAAACTAAAAGAAGCCAGATGAGGAAAATCATTATTTTATCAACAATATCGCTAATTATACTGAGTTGCAAGGTTAAAGAGAAACCAGAATTTTTATATGTCAAAAACATAGAGGTTGAAAAATCGTCCTCCAAACACTTGACCTTAACGGCCGATGCATTTTTTGTAAACCCAAACGATATTGGTGGCGAATTAAAAACCGATGAAATAAAAGTTTTCGTGAATAGTAATGAAATGGCTATAGTATCAACCGAGAGCTTTAAAGTACCTGCAAAAAAAGAATTCTCAATGCCTTTAAAAGCTCATATTTTAACCGATAGTCTTTTTAGTGATCAAAGTATTAGCGGATTATTAGGCAGTTTATTGACTCAAAAAATTAAAGTCCAGTACAAAGGAGATATTGTATATAAAACATTAGGATTCTCATTTACTTATACAATAGATGAAACGCAGGAGGTAAAAATCAAACTATAACACATTGACTAATCACGACACCTATATAAGACGCTGTATTGAGCTTGGCGGTAACGGTTTAGGAACCGCCAGACCAAATCCAATGGTTGGCTGTGTTATTGTTCATAAAAACAACATTATAGGAGAAGGTTACACGAGTCCGTATGGCGGCAGTCACGCAGAGGTTAATGCCATTAACTCGGTTACAAATAAAGCGCTCTTAAAGGCATCCACAATCTATGTAACGCTTGAGCCCTGCTCTCATTTTGGAAAAACGCCACCTTGTAGCGACCTAATTATTAAACATAAGATTCCAAATGTAGTTATTGGGTGTATTGATGATAACGTGCAAGTTGCAGGTAAAGGCATTAAAAAACTTAGAGATGCCGGGTGTGATGTTACGGTAGGGGTTCTGGAAAAAGATTGCAAAGCACATCTTAAACGCTTTTTCACATTTCACAATAAAAAAAGACCCTATATCATCTTAAAATGGGCAGAAACTAAAGATGGTTTTATCGCACCAAAAAGTAAAAACGAACGAAAACCGGTCTGGATAACCAATATATATTCAAGACAATGGGTTCACAAGTGGCGTGCCGAAGAACAAGCTATTCTAGTAGGCACTAATACTGTCCTACAAGACAACCCTGGCTTAACGGTTCGAGATTGGACCGGCCAAAACCCTACGCGAGTCGTTTTGGATAAAACCTCAAAGCTCTCTAAGGCCTCCTCTATTTTTAATAAGGAAGCGGAAACCATTATAATAAGTGAGCACATCATAGACTTTAACAAAAACACGTCTCAACACATCTGTGATCTTTTGCACAAAAATAATATCACATCAATAATTATTGAAGGTGGGCAAAAAACACTCCAAACATTTATCGATGATAATCTATGGGACGAAGCTCGTGTTTTTACTGGAAATTCTGAGTTTAAAGAAGGGGTTAAAGCACCCAATTTTTCCGGTACATTGATTTCTGAGGAAAACATCCTGTCCGATATACTCAAAATATATTATAATGATTAATACTATTATTTTCGATTTTGGTAATGTTTTTATCAACCTGGATCTAGATGGGCATGAACAAAATATGCTTAAGGCTTTTGAAATAGAATCCCTTTCTGAAGAGATGATTGGTTTTAATGCACTGTACGAACAAGGCCTTATTTCTACGGAAGCGTTTCTAGAGTTTTACACAAGTAATTTCCCAAAACTTTCAAGGGAACAACTTATAGATATTTGGAATTTCATGCTGAAGGACTTTCCAAAACATCGTTTGGATTTTCTTGAGCAGCTTAAGGCCGATTCAAAATATCAGCTCATATTGTTGAGCAACACAAACGAACTTCATATAGACTGGATAAAAGAACATGTTACGTTTTATGAGGTCTTTAAAAGCCTTTTTGACGCCTTTTATCTTTCGCATGATATTCAATTAAGAAAACCTAATCAAGACATTTTCGAGTTTGTACTTAACAAAAATGAACTCAAAGCTGAGGCATGCCTTTTTATTGATGATAATTTAGATAACATTAATAGTGCTAAAAGTCTAGGTATTAATGTTTGGAACATCATTCCAAAAACAGACGATATTACGGACCTATTCCTCATAAAAAAAGACTTGTTTTTATGAGGAATGGTCTATAACATTATTTTTTATGAATGTCCGTTTTGTATCATAAATATATTCCTTGCATCATTCCTGAACGCCCGCCGGATGGGGAAGTTCTGTAGTTCGTGTCTAGCCTCTGAAACACGTTCAGATTGATACCGTTTAATGATGACAGATTACGGACAATCAATTTTTTTTTTCACGATTAGTCAACAATAATCTTTTTGACAATTTTATGATTATCTATTTTAAATATCACAAAGTAAACCCCATGAGACCAGTTACTAATATCGACAGCAACTCCTCCAATTTCTGTTTTTTCTTCTGAATACACACTATTTCCAAGAATATCCACTATCGACAGTACTCCATTCTTATGATCTTTAATTTTGATATTCAAAATGGAGTTTGTAGGGTTAGGGTATACTGAAAACATATTTTTAAGATTATTATCATCTACACTTAAAGGCCCTGTCTCTATATAAGTTAAAATTATTCTAGTAGCTACCCTATTAACATATGCCAAACCAGACGTCGCTGCCTTTACGTGATAAACCGCTACATCATGAGTGGTACCAACTTCTCCAGGGTTATTATTCCAATAATTTCTAAATGCTACCAAACTTGAGCTAGCCGTTGGAGAAGTTCCGGTACCTGTAACCAAATCTCTAAGCGGATCTGTACTGGCATTGGTTCTAATGATTACCGTACCAAGTGTAAACTTGACACCAGAACCATGAAGAAAACGACTGTTTAAATGACCAATTATAGATTGTGCTGAAGCCTGTGCTATAGCCAAATTTCCATTGTAAGCACTACCAAAAAAAGACCTGGATCCAATTTCTACACCAATTTCGTATTCAAGTACATCCATTACTGTTGTTGGTGGTGAGCTTGCAGCAAGAATACCAGTACTCTTTTGCCGAGATTTATTCCCTAAACTTTTAAGAAGACGAACAGAGGATTTTACTTTACCAAATGAACTTATTTCTCTTGAACGGTTTGTTCATTTCTGAACAAAAAAGACACCAACACCTATTTATCTGTATGTCAGCAACTTTAATTTCGTTAAAACCTAAATGCTCTGTGGTTCTTCATCTCCTGTAATTATATGTAAACTGTTCTCTATTTAGTTTTGTACCAATCTAAATATTATATATTTTCATGCCGATATAAAACATCACTTATATTATAATCTGATGAATTCTACTAAAGACACCTATAAAACCATTCTAAAGGCTTCAAAAGAAGCCCTATTTAAAGACAAAAACAGTAAATTTTTTGGATATGCCTTCCCCGTTAAAAATGAAGGTGATGTTAAACTAAATTTAGAAAAACTAAAAAAACGACATCATGCCGCCAGGCACTGGTGTTATGCTTACCAATTAGGAACGGAAACAATTTCTTATCGCGCAAATGACGATGGGGAGCCCAGTAATTCTGCAGGAATGCCTATATATGGGCAAATACAGTCATTCGATGTTACCAATATTTTAGTGGTGGTGGTTCGGTATTTTGGTGGTGTTAAATTAGGAGTTGGTGGACTAATTAACGCCTATAGGACTTCAGCCCAATTAGCGTTGGAGCAATCAAATGTTGTTGAAAAAACCATAAATATAGATTATGTGGTTTCGTTCGACTATAAAAATATGAACAAGGTGATGCGTATTATTAAAGAGAAACACTTAAACATCATCAACCAACAATTAGAAATGGATTGTAAAATCACTATTTCGGTAAGAAAAAAAGATGCAACATCTGTTTTTGAGACCTTCGATCACCTTTTCGAAATAGATATAAAACGGCTCTAATTATTTATGGCCTCTAAAAGATATTGAGGTGCTCTAGTGGGTTTATTTGTTTTCATATCAATGAACACTAAAGTCGTGTACGCTAACGTTAAAATTTCACCCCTCTCATTAGTGATTTCGTACTCAAATTCCAACCTTGCTGTAGGTGTTTTTTTAAGTTTAGTTTTTACACGAATCACATCGTCATATGTCGCCGACTTTTTAAAGTTAAGACTCATGGAAACCACAGGGAGCATTATACCGTTTTCTTCCATGCTTTTATAAGAAATCCCAAGTTTCCTTAACCACTCTATCCTTCCCATTTCAAGGTATAATGCATAATTGCCATGATAGACCACTCCCATTTGGTCTGTTTCACCGTATCTCACTCTTATTTGTATTTCATCGATTTTCATAGGGATTTGTATTTTTTTTTTGTAGTTTCGGCAGAAGGATAAACATGGGGAAAAAATTCTAGAAATTCAATAGAAAATCATTTTTTTTTTAAGAATTTTGTTCACATATTTGCCATATGTAAATTGGGGCAAGGGGGACACTATTTCTCTTTGTATTTTTAGAACGACTAACTAACAAAACCGCTAAACTAATCTAATGAGTATAACTGCGCAATCGGTATGGAATAATTGTCTGGAATTTATAAAGGATAACATTCAACCGCAAGCTTACAAAACATGGTTTGAACCTATAATAGCAGTTAAACTTACTGACAACGCTTTAAGCATTCAGGTACCTAGTAAATTCTTTTACGAATGGCTCGAAGAGCACTATGTAAAAATTCTTAAAGTTTCCCTAACAAAAGAACTCGGTGAGTCTGCCAAACTTGTTTACATTATTAAAATGGAAAACACGTATGGCAACAAACAACCGTTTACTGAAAAAATCCCAAGTTCGAATAGAACATCTGTGAAATCTCAAGATGTCGATATTCCTTTGAACAATAAAAGTCCGGAATTAAGAAATCCATTTGTTATTCCAGGAATTAGAAATGTTAAGATAGAATCTCAACTCAATCCTAATTACAGTTTCGAAAACTTTTTAGAAGGAGATTCTAACCGACTGGCGCGAAGTGCCGGATTAGCTGTTTCTGCAAAACCTGGTGGCACGTCTTTTAATCCGCTTTTAATTTTCGGAGGTGTTGGCCTTGGAAAAACACACCTGGCTCATGCCATTGGTGTTGACATAAAAGATAAATATCCCGAAAAAACAGTACTGTATATTTCTGCTGAAAAATTCACGCAACAATATATAGACGCCGTAAAGAAAAATAATAGAAATGACTTTATTCATTTCTATCAGATCATCGATGTATTAATTATTGATGATGTACAATTCCTTTCTGGTAAAACAGGAACTCAGGATGTATTCTTTCATATTTTTAATCACTTACACCAAAACGGTAAACAGGTTATTTTAACCAGTGATAAAGCTCCTGTTGATATGCAGGATATTGAACAACGTTTATTATCGCGTTTTAAGTGGGGCCTTTCTGCCGAATTACAAACACCTGATTTTGAAACCAGGGTTTCTATTCTTAAGAATAAACTGTATCGCGATGGTGTTGAAATGCCCGAAGACATTATTGAATATGTAGCTAAAAACATTAAAACCAATGTTAGAGAGCTTGAAGGTGCTATTATTTCGTTAATCGCTCAATCTTCATTCAATAAAAAAGAAGTCACTATTGACCTCGCTAGAGTTATTGTTGAGAAATTCGTTAAAAACACCAAACGTGAAGTATCCATAGATTATATTCAAAAAGTGGTATCAGACTACTTTCAAATGGATATCGATACGTTACAATCTAAAACGAGAAAACGCCACATTGTACAAGCGCGTCAATTAGCCATGTTCTTTGCAAAGAAATTCACAAAGGCATCTCTTGCCAGTATTGGTTCTCAAATTGGAAAACGTGATCATGCTACTGTACTTCACGCTTGTAAAACGGTGGACAACTTATCTTCAACAGATAAGCAGTTTAGAAAGTATGTTGAAGATATTACCAAAAAACTTTCTGTTTAAATCTTAGACAACATGACTAAAATTCTGATGGTATGCCTGGGAAACATTTGTCGTTCTCCACTGGCTGAAGGTATCTTAAAGTCGAAACTTTCAAATGCATTTCAGGTGGATTCAGCAGGTACCGCCAATTACCATACAGGAAGTCCGCCAGACAGCCGCTCTGTTGCAGTTGCGAGAAAATATGGATTAGATATTTCTAAATTACGTGGCCGACAATTTAAGGTGTCAGATTTCGATACGTTCGATCATATTTATGTAATGGATGACTCTAATTTTAACAATGTTATGGCATTGGCGAGACATGATAAAGATAAAGCAAAAGTTAAATTCATACTAAATGAAGTCTATCCCAATCAGAATTATGATGTACCAGACCCCTATTATGGTGGTGACGAAGGTTTCGAAAACGTTTACAAGATGCTAGATGAAGCCTGTAACGTTATTGCCAGTACTTTAACTTAAATCACAATAATGAATACGGCTAAGGGCAAACTCTATTTAATCCCTACAACACTAGGAGACAACAACCCTTTTGAGGTACTCCCTATAACGGTTAAACAAATTATTGAAAAAACAGATACCTTCATTGTAGAAAATGAAAAAACTGCCAGACGCTTTATAAAGAAAATAACACCAGAGAAGTCACAACCTTCCTTAAATATATTTCTTCTTAACAAGCGCACCGATGCCAGTGAGCTTCCTAAGTTTTTGGAAACGTGTTCCAAGGGCGTCAATATTGGACTCCTTTCTGAAGCTGGATGCCCCGGTGTTGCCGATCCCGGTGCAGATATCGTGAAGTTGGCCCATCAAAAAAACATCAAAGTAGTTCCTTTAGTTGGCCCCTCTTCTATTTTAATGGCTCTAATGAGTTCTGGAATGAATGGACAAAATTTTGCTTTTAATGGCTATCTACCTATAGATAAATCTGAACGTAAAAATGAAATTAAACGTTTGGAACGTCTTTCCTTTGAATACAATCAGTCTCAACTGTTCATAGAAACACCATACAGAAACAATAAAATGCTGGAAGATTTAAGTCATACGCTCGAAAAAAACACAGACATATGTGTAGCCTGCGATATTACATTAGACTCTGAGTTTATAAAAACTCAAACAGCAAATCAATGGAAAAAAAATATTGTAGACCTCCATAAGAGACCTACAATATTTATTATTCATAAAAGCTAGATCGCTTTAGCTTCCTTATTTGGCTCTACAATAGAAGTATCGTATCCCGAAAAACGTTTCATATAATCATAAACGGTCGTACCATACCCATCTGCGAAGTTATCTAACCCATAACTTCTTAAATACTTCTTCACACTACCAGGACCTGCTAAATGTGCGGCAGCCAAAATACCAGACTCTGTAACAATGATTCCATTAATACGTTTTCCAACAAAATTCTTGATGTCACGTCTTAAAATCCATTTGTTACGTTCTGCATTTGCCACAAAAGCGCGTTCCTGTAGTTTAGGATTCTTTAAAAATTGAGATGGATTCTTAATTCCAATCATTCTTAAAGTTCCTGTTCCAAATTGATACTTTCCTAAATAACCAAATGTGTTTACAGAAAAATAATTTCCTCCGGATTCTTTAAAAGCAACAGCTTCTTTAAATCCCACAAACGATTTACCTAAAAAAGGAGAGAATTGCTCAGGTTCATTTTGAGTCAATACATCTACATCATCACTCACAGTATAATTTAGGTTTAATCCATTAGTAGAATATTTACCTAAATCTATCGTCTCATCTGATGAAAACGATACTTTCAAAATAATACATATTGTAAGTGTGAGGGTTATAAAACTTGCAATATTTCTTACCATAATTTCTAATTTTTTTAGGGTATTTTTCAATGAGAAATACCCCCAAAATTTGAGCGTGCAAAATTAGGTATTTTTTCAATACTTTCAAAATTAATCGATTATATGCAAATTTTAGTTGTAGAATAGATGAAATACACCCCTTTTTCTACTGATTTCCAATGTAGGGAATGGTATTTTTACCATATTAAAAACGTCTAAAACAGATCTCAAGAATTTTGAATTCGTCCTAATCGCATTCAAATTTACATCAAAACTCAAATAGAACTGTCTTGCCCTTGAAATATTTGTTAACATCTGACTGTCAACAACTTTAGTTTCAGAAAGCATACCATCCCCTCCGTAGCCCACTGCAACGTTTAACCACTTTGGAATTTTACTGGCTTTAAAGAAGGCATGTAGATTAATGCTTAACCAGTAGGTTTGCCCGTTATAATCCTTCAACATCTGCTCTAAAAAGTTCTCCCCTAACGTTTCTGGATTCAATTCGGCGTACCTCGTTTGATGGAATGAATACTTTAAGGTCATTCTTTGTTCATTCCAAAGTAATTCCTGTCCAATATACAAACCTGTACCGGCCGCATTCGCAGCAATATCTCCCCAGGAAAAGCCCCATTCACTGGAATATCCATCCAAAACTTCTACTGCTGTTAAAAAGCCAAACCCTAGTGTTGCTCCATAAAGTAATTGGTTTTTCTTATTCACCCCACTCCAGTTTAGTAATTGTGCACCATGTTTTCCCATTTGGTAAGCCGTAAAGGCATGGCCAACTTTATCCATTTGCAGCCACTCACTATTATCATTAATGACGTGAAACTTGGATCGGTCAAAATCTGAATACCAAAGTTGGTTTAAGCCTAATAAGGTTATACCAGATAGAGTCGCCTCGGTAATAACCACAGCATTTCGCCTGGGTTTATTAAGTGTATCGCTAGGTGTTAAGAATGTCTCTAACTTCGATTGAGAATAGGAAAAAGAAGATAGCAGTACGACCAAAAGAAGATATTTTGCTGCATGCCCTCTCACTATTTTCTTATGCCTTGAGATGATAAGTAACGGTGATATTCCCTGGCATTCGCGTTATGCTGTGCCAAAGTTTTAGCAAACTTATGAAACCCAAGTCGCTTGGCATCTGCCGCAAAATATAAGTATTTATGTTTTTCGTAGTTCAAAACCGCATCAACGGCCGAGATATCTGGCATAGCGATTAAACCCGGAGGTAAACCTGTATTTTTATACGTATTATATGGAGACTCTATGTCTTTATGAATGTTTAAAACACGCTTAATTACCGTATTCTTATATTTTGGTAACTTATATGCTGCGAATTTAAGTGTTGGGTCTGCTTGAAGTGGCATCCCTATCTTCAACCTGTTTAAGTACACCCCTGCTATTCTGGGCTGCTCGGCTACCTTTTTAGATTCTTCGTAGACAATAGATGCTAATGCGATGACCTCATTTTGAGATAGGTTAAGAGCTTTCGCCTTATTTTTTCGGGTATCATTCCAAAAACGGTTATACTCCTTTAACATACGCGCTCTAAACGATTCTCCCGAAGTATTCCAAAAAAACTCATAACTATTGGGTAAATACATCCCCAAAGCTGTAACTTCATTAAAACCGTGCTTATTTAAAAAAGCCCCCTCCTTCATTGCTTTTAATAACGTTACACTATCGGCTTCAACTTGTTTCGCAATGCGCCCGGCTAACTTTTCAAGGGTTTCCTGATTATTAAAAGAAACTTTAATGGGTATGTTTTTACTTCGAATGGAGTTAATAATATCATTATTTGTCATCCCTTTCTTAATAGCGTACTTACCGGCCTTAACATGAGTTGTATATTTTTTCTGTTCTGCTAAATCATCAAAAGAATCAATATCCTCTAACAAAGGTTCCAACTGTTCCCTAACTTCTTGATATGTAGCATTACTGGGCACCAAAATATAGGCGATTTCATTATTAAAAGCGGTATTCGGCTTTAGCATAGCCTTATATACAAAGTTTGCAAAGAAAGCCGCAACTACCAATCCTATCAACACAATAGCTAGAAGTATCTTTTTTATATACATTTAATCATTTATTAATTGAAATAAATATTCATTTTTATAAGATCCATTTACCTGAATCCATTCTTTTTTAAGTCCTACCTTTTTAAAATCATGGCTTTTAAAAAGCCTCATACTAGCTTCGTTTTCTTCAGAGATATTACAATATAATTGGTGTAATCCTAAATGCGTAAAGCTATAATTAACTAATAATTTAAGTGCTTCATAACCGTAGCCTTTCCCCCTATCATTTTCTTCTTTAACCAGTATCCCTACACCGGCTCTACTATTCTTAAAATCAAAATCAAACAAATCGATCATTCCCAGAGGTTCATCCTTATAACTCGAAATCACCAACCTTAATTGTTTAACTTCAAAAATATCCTTGTGAGCCTGTTCTAAATACTTCTTTATTACATATTTAGAATATGGAGCTATCGTATTACTTATCTCCCAAATGGTTTCATCATTTTCTATAGTATGAATAAACTCCAAATCTTCAGGTTCTAAAGCCCGTAAGTAGATTGTATCCCCTTTTAGAGTAATCATATGTTACCTTTAAAGACAAGTTTAGCCGATCCTATTAACCAGACATTCTTATACAGTCCGTTTTCAACGTCAAAAGATACTTTCAGTTCTCCCCCGGGCACCTCTAGTGTTATCAGGTTATCTCTAGTTTCATTTAAGGCATGCATGGCAATTGCAACAGCCGTAGCACCAGTACCACAAGATAAGGTTTCGTCTTCCACACCACGCTCGTAGGTTCTAACAGCAAAAATTTTATCGCTTAACTTTTTTACAAAGTTTACATTGCTTCCCGCTTCATTATAAGGAGCACCATATCTTATTTTAGCACCTTTTGTTCTAATATCCAGAGTTTCTATGTCGTTTTCAAACTGCACATGGTGAGGTGACCCGGTGTCTAAAAACACATGACCTTCATGTTTTTCAATCGTATTAACATCTACCATTTTAAGTTTTACAATATCACCTTCAATAGACGCATGATGCAAACCATCTATAGCTTCAAAAACGGCCTCGTTCTCGATAACTCCCAATTGTTTTGCAAAAGCTACCAAACAGCGTCCACCATTACCACACATCGAACTTTCATTACCATCTGCATTATAATAAACCATCTTAAAATCCACACTATCGTGATTTTCCAACAGAATTAGTCCATCTGCACCAATGCCAAAATGTCGGTTGCATAAATGAGCTACCTGTTTGGTATTATTTTTGTCGAATATTTGTTGACGATTATCAATCATCACAAAATCGTTTCCCGTTCCTTGATATTTATAAAAAGTATGCTCCATAATATGGTACAAATATATGAATAAAGAATTTCTTAAAACATGTAACAAACGGTACAAAAACTAAACATATGCTGTTGTTTGGTTTTTACCTTAATCATTTAAAATGAGTGTTGTTTATTCTGTTTCTCGTTTGCGCTGGAACCCATTTGGACCAGTACGAAAAAGACAATATTACACCAGATATGTTCTAAACTTACTCAAAAATAAAATGATGGATTTTTGTAATAGATAAGGCATAAAAATCAAGCATAACCAAGGTTTTGTTTTACTTTTCTAACAATATATAGTGCAAAAAGGTGCATGTTATTGAGTACATTTAGGATGTAAATGGTATTGAAGAAACCCTTTCGATTTTATGAGAGGACATAGTATAGTATTGAATTAAACCAGATTTTCGATTGTTAAATGGTCGTTAAATACGGCGTTAAAAATCGTTAAATCAAGATTAAAAATTCAATAAATAGTTAATTTTAGTCGTTGATAAATTGTATTAAAAATTGAAAAGAAACTTAAATTGAAAACTTATGAAGAAGATTTTATCATTAGTATTGGTTTCGGCATTAGGGGGTGCCCTAACATTAAGTGCTTATAAACTCTTTTTAGAAAAGGAAAATCAAGTCGTTGTAACACCATCATCTGCTACAACACCAAACTTTTTACCCACCAGTCATGTCAATACATTATTGAATAATGCTGTAGGAGAAGCACCCGACTTTGCTCTGGCTGCTGAAAACACTGTTAATGCGGTTGTTCATGTAAAAAATGTAACGATTAGTTCTGGGCAAATGACCTTTGAGGATTTATTCTTTGGAAGACGTCCACAACGCGCACAAATGGGAACTGGTTCTGGTGTTATTATTAATGCAGATGGGTATATCATTACGAATAATCATGTTATTAATAATGCACATAAATTATCGGTAACATTAAACAATAATCAAACATACGATGCTAAACTCATTGGTACCGATCCCAAAACAGATATTGCATTATTAAAGATTGATGCCGATGAAGAGTTACCCTATGTGACTTTTGGAGATTCAGACCATGCCAAAATTGGAGAATGGGTATTGGCTGTTGGGAATCCTTTTAATTTGACATCTACGGTTACTGCCGGAATCATTAGTGCGAAAGCCAGGGATTTATCGGGGAACAGCTCACAATCCTTTATTCAAACCGATGCCGCTGTAAATCCTGGTAATTCTGGAGGCGCTCTAGTCAATACCAATGGTGAACTAATTGGTATTAATACGGCCATATCATCTCAAACCGGCTCTTATATAGGATATTCTTTTGCAGTACCCAGTAACATTGCCCGTAAGGTTATAGAAGATATTATGGAATACGGTAATGTACAAAACGGTGTTCTTGGTATTAAAGGAAGTACTTTTAACAGTAAGGTTGCTGAAGATATAGGGATTAACTACACGAAAGGGGTTTATGTTGGAGAAGTTATTAAAAAATCGGGAGCAGAAAAAGCGGGCATCAGAAAAGGTGATATTATAAAAAAGTTAGATAATATAGAAATCTCAAAATTTGAAGATTTAAGTGGATATATAAAATCTAAACGCCCAAATGATCTTGTAAATGTTGAGTTACTTAGGGACGATGAGTTAATAACGCTTAAAGTAAAGCTCTCTAAAACCGATGCTTTTACTGTGAATTTCATAAAAATGGATTTACAGGACATTCCAGACGCCTATAAAAAAGAATTAAATATAGAACATGGCGTTGTAGTAGTAAATACCAAAAATAAATGGTTATATTCTAACCTCGGATTTACAGAAGGATATATTATCACCGGGATTAATGATACAAAAATTAAAAGTATTGAAGACATTTCAGATTTGAAAGCAAAATATGGAGATGATGTTTTGAGCAAGATCAAAAAACTGGAATATATCAATTTGGACAAAGAGAAAAAAGAGGTCATTTTCAGATAAAAATAATTGTCAGAAAATATTTTTTAAACCCATTGGAGAATTAATTCTTTGATGGGTTTATTTTTTCGTTAAAATACGCTACGAAAACGTTTGAAATATGATACTTTTGCCAAAACTGAACAAACAAAAAATCATATTATTATGTCCTTAAACAAAGCTTACGAAAATGAGTTAGCTTTTCAGGCAGATCGTCGAAGAGCAACCGTAGAATTTATTAAAATTGTAAGTGACCTTTGGTACGACAAATCTATCGAATTGGTGATTTTTAGAAATCAACTTATAGATAGAAATGTGAGTCAAATTTTGAACCTTCACGAATACGCTGGTAAATTTGTCCAAAAGCCAATTTCTATTTTTGATTCTGTAGAGATTGCTCAGGCTATTAAGACCCTTGATACACCGCCGGCTAAATTGGATATTGGAAAACTCACTTACGAGTTTCATCTAGAAGAAAATAAACATAACAACGCCACTGCATTTGTTTCGGATAAATTAAAGGAGGCCAAGAAAAATGGAGAAATTCTTCCAAAAGATGTTGTTCTATATGGTTTCGGAAGAATAGGACGTCTGGTTGCTCGTGAACTTATGACCAGAACCGGAAAAGGTAGTCAGTTGCGTTTAAGAGCCATAGTAACTCGTGGTGATATTGACGAAAATATTCTTGAAAAGCGTGCTTCCCTGTTACGTAATGACTCGGTTCATGGGGATTTTTCGGGAACTGTTTCTGTAGATCCAAAAAATAAAGCATTAATTATAAACGGAACTACCGTGCACGTTATTTCTGCCAATGCACCAGAAGATATCGATTATACTAAATATAAAATAAATAAGGCCCTGGTCATTGATAATACGGGTGCTTTTAGAGATAAAAAAGCATTGAGCAGACACTTAAAATCTAAAGGCGTAGAAAAAGTACTACTAACTGCTCCAGGCCAGGAAGTACCTAATATTGTATACGGTGTAAATCATACTGAAAATGATCCCGATAAAGTGAAAATTTTCTCAGCAGCATCCTGTACAACCAATGCTATTACACCTGTTTTAAAGGCTGTGGAAGATTCGTTTGGCGTAAAATCTGGTCATTTAGAAACCATTCACGCTTATACTAACGATCAGAATCTGGTAGATAACTTCCATAAAAAATACCGTCGTGGACGCGCTGCAGGGTTAAACATGGTGATTACAGAAACAGGCGCTGGTAACGCCGTTGCCAAAGCACTGCCAAGTCTTAAAGGAAAACTTACCTCTAATGCCATTCGCGTACCAGTACCAAATGGCTCTCTTGCCATTCTAAATCTGGAACTAAAAACAAAAACATCTTTAAACAGTGTTAATACCATTTTAAAGAAATATGCTTTAGAAGGTGACCTTGTGGAACAAATTAAGTTCGAATTGAGTGATGAATTAGTATCCAGCGATATTGTGGGAAGCTCTGCGCCATCGATTTATGACAGTAAGGCAACTGTTGTTCGGAAGGATGGTAAAAATGTTATTTTGTATATTTGGTACGACAATGAATATGGATACAGCCATCAGGTGATAAGACTTGCAAAATATATAGCTAAAGTTAGACGTTATACATATTATTAATATAAACAACATCTAAATTGAAGTATCAATCGTATATAAACTAGCCTCATATTCTATGAGGCTTTTTATTTAGGGTTTCACCAGTGGTAAGTAAACAATATTTTATATTTTCGTGAAATTAATTAAACCAACAGTAAATGAATTCCATTAAACAATTCTCTCAACTAATTATATTATTTTTTGTCTGCTCCCTTTCTTCTTTTTCTCAAATAAAAACGCCAAAAGACAAGCTGTCTTTAAATAGTGGTACCATAGACAATCAGTTTGAGTTTGTGATTCAAAAATCTTATACCTATAAAGGAAATGGAAAAGTTTACAAGAACGTTGAATACCATTGGTTAACGCAATTAAAAGCTCATACTATTGATACACTAAAAGCGGTACGCAAGGACCTTTCAGACACTCAACTAGTTGTAAAACAGCAAGGAAAAGAAATTTCAGATTTAAAATCAAACCTTTCCAACACGCAAATAGATTTAGATAAGACTAATTCTGAAAAAGATAATATGGCTCTATTTGGTGTCCAAATGAGTAAATCCAGTTACAACATCCTTATGTGGGCAATTATTGCTGGATTATTAGCCTTACTTCTCTTCTTCATATTTAAATTTAAAAACAGTAATTCCATTACTAAAGAAGCGAGACGAGCACTTGCCGAAATAGAAGAAGAATTCGAAGATCATCGAAAAGTAGCTCTGGAAAGAGAACAAAAAGTAAGACGTCAATTGCAAGACGAGATAAACAAACAAAAGGGCGTTTAAAACATTAAAAAAAACTGTAATATAAGATTACAGTTTTTTTTTACATCATTTTCCAATAATCATACGCAGTTCATAGAGTATTTGAAAAATTAAAAAACATTGGAAATGAAAGCTTTACTAAATATGCAAAACTAACCCTCTTTTAGTTGAACGAAAAACTAACAAAACGATTTGTTTAGTAAGGGAATGCTTGTATATTTGGTTGTATGAGTGCCCCCTTTCGACTAATTGATAGATATAAATTCTCTTTGATCGGATTAATTATTGCAATTATTCTGTTCACATTTGCTGCACTCAATAATATTGATTTATTTCAAGGCTTTTTAGGCTATCTTAACCAGATTAAAGGTCATGAAATCCATGAGCTTATTATTCCAGTTTTAGTGTTCTCTATATTCATAATTCTAAATTTGAGTAAAAGAAAAAAAAAGTATAAAATTGAACATGAAAAACTCGTTATTTATAAAGCCATGTTGATGTCTTCTCATCATGTATTAAACAACTTTCTCAACCAGATGCATATTTTTAAAATTACGGCAGAAAATACTCCTGATTTCGATCCAGAAGTTTTAGAGCTTTATAATCATATTATAGAAGATGCATCCAAACAAATTGAAAGTCTTAGTAAAATAACCAGTATTGATGAAAAAACGATCTTCCAATCTGTAGCCCCTAAAACAAAGCCAAAACCGGTAACCTCTGTTAAAAAAATGGAACCTATAGAGGCTTAAAACAACATCCTTACTTATTAAGGTTGCCAAAGTGATCTTAATTTTCAATTTAAGAATAGGCACATTTGGTTTATATTTGTATCTCTTAAGACCATAACATGCGCATAGACATCATTACTGTTTTACCAGAATTACTTAAAAGTCCGTTCGAAGCATCTATTCTAAAACGTGCTATAAAGGCTGGCTTGGTGGAGGTTCATTTTCATAACCTTCGCGATTATACAACGGATAACTACAAATCTATAGATGATACACAGTTTGGTGGTGGAGCTGGTATGGTTATGATGGTCGAGCCAATCGATAAATGTATTTCAGCCTTAAAATCCGAGAGAGATTATGATGACATTATTTATATGACTCCCGATGGTGAAACCTTAAACCAAAGTATAGCAAATCAATTATCATTAAAAGAAAATATTATTATTCTTTGCGGACATTATAAAGGTGTAGATCAACGTGTACGCGATCATCTTATAACTCGTGAAATATCAATTGGTGATTATGTGCTATCTGGAGGAGAATTAGGAGCCGCAGTACTTTGCGATGCTGTTATACGTTTAATACCAGGAGTATTGGGGAATGAGACCTCTGCTCTAACCGATTCATTTCAGGATAACCTTTTAGCCCCTCCTATTTATACTAAACCCCGTGAATACAAAGGGTGGAAAGTTCCCGAATTACTCTTTGGTGGGAACTTCCCTCAAATTGAAAAATGGCGGGAAGAACAAGCCTATCTGCGAACTAAAGAACGTAGACCCGATTTATTAGACGACTAAAACAACTTGATTATGGGCAATTCATTTTTTACAGACAACTACATGATTTATTTTACTGTTGGTACGATTTTATCAAGTGTATCACATTTTATAATACTTATAGCCAGCATTTTTTTGGTTGGGAAGATAAAAAAAACAGCCACTTACCTCATTTTAACTGGTGCTATTTTAAAAACTATAACGCTTATTCTAGGCGTTATCTTACCACATATATATGGAGTCACAGATATAACAAGCATGCAAGGCATTAATTCTATTTTAATAGGTTTGTCTTTAAGTCTTTTCGCCGTTGGTTTTATATTATTTTCTATGCAATTAGCAAAAGAAAACACGAAACTTTAATAGATAAGATTTCCTAAAGACGACTCTACCTTAGGCTCCGTGTGGACTTACTGAAAAACGGTAAACAAGATTATCATTCTCATACAGTCCCTAATTGTAGGTTACTGATTGCAAGTTCCTAAACGTAGTCGACCTGTAGTCACTAAACAGAACCGAAGTGAATGCCTTAACTGCAGGTCGCCCAAATCATCGAAACAAGCCAAAGTAAAAACTTTTAACTTATTACTTTCAACTTATTAGTTTTTATTTATCTTTGCACCCAATTTCGGGTTAACCTCTGGCGAGAATCGCGAATGTTATTCTGAACTAACTATTTAACATTTAAAGATTATGGAGTCTTTAGTAAAATTTGTACAAGACGAATTCGTAACAAGAAAAGATTTACCAGATTTCTCTGCTGGAGATACAATTACTGTGTATTACGAGATTAAAGAGGGTAGCAAAACAAGAACTCAGTTTTTTAGAGGTGTTGTTATTCAAAGAAGAGGTTCTGGAACAACAGAAACTTTTACAATTAGAAAAATGTCTGGTTCTATTGGAGTTGAGCGTATTTTCCCGGTTAACTTACCAGCATTACAAAAAATTGAAATTAACAAACGTGGTCGCGTTCGTAGAGCAAGAATCTTCTACTTTAGAGGTCTTACTGGTAAAAAAGCAAGAATTAAAGAAAGTAGACACTAGAAATACAATATTGCAAAAGCAATCGTTTAAAAGCCTTGAAATTGTTCAAGGCTTTTTTTTTATCAACAAAAGTTAATAACTCCGGTTAATAAATGTTTGATATCTAATCCTTTAAAAAGTTTGCATTTTAAAATACCAATACTATCTTAGCCATAAGAAACGACAATCTCACGATTGGTTTTATGGTAACATGAATTTACGGTTCTTACAAAATAAGGTAACGTTCTTTATTTTTTAATTGTTTTTTGAGGTTTTGTAAAACCACGTGTAGGCGTGGATAGCAGCAAAATCATGATATTACAAAAAGTCCTAAATGTGTAAGCAGTTAGCAACTGGTGTAATTGAAAGCTTGAAAAGCAGCGTGAACGAAAGTAACTGTTGTAATGAGAGCAATGCGTGATACTAATTAGACGTGAAAACGAAAAATGAGAATCAAGGCATCAAGAAAAACAATTATGTGAAGCATATTTGGCAATAGGTCAATACATTTTGAAAATTCCAGGTATGTTTCGTTGAAATAGCAGCACTTGAATTGAAAAGATTTAGATATATGTCTAAATTGATTTAGTAGCAATACTAATTAGGTCACGTTATGCTATTTCAAAGAAAGCCATATCAAAGAAGATTTAATTCTTTCGTGATATGGCTTTTGTTATTTAGGTAACTTCCCCGGCTCTTTTTTATTAAATTCTTATTCACTCTAAACTTTTTTACTGTTCTGCTAAAACTATTCAATTTTAGTCGTTTTTCGTGGAATGTTTCCTCTTTTATAATAATGCATTTTTGTATATTCGCAAGGCTAAAAACGAATCTACTTATTCACTGGTTTTTAGTTTTATTATTATTCATAAAAAACGACACGAATGTCTAAAATTATTTATACAAAAACAGATGAAGCTCCGGCTTTAGCTACACGTTCATTTTTACCTATTGTAAAGGCTTTTGTTAAGTCTTCTGGGATTAATATTGAAACTAAAGACATTTCTTTAGCCGCTAGAATTTTAGCCGTTTTTCCCGATTTTATAAAGGAAGATCAACGCATCTCCGATGACCTGGCTTTTCTGGGAGAACTCGCAAAAAAACCAGAAGCTAATATTATTAAGCTACCCAATATAAGTGCTTCAATTCCTCAGTTAAAAGGCGCGATAAAAGAATTACAATCTCAAGGGTTTGAAATTCCAGATTATCCTAATGAACCTGAAAACGATACTGAAAAAGATATCAAAGCACGTTACGATAAAATTAAAGGTAGTGCTGTAAACCCTGTATTAAGAGAAGGAAACTCAGATAGAAGAGCTCCAAAAGCCGTTAAGAATTACGCCAAAAAGAACCCACATACTATGGGTACATGGACAAGTGATTCTAAGACACATGTTGCAACAATGCAGGATAAGGACTTTGCTCATAACGAAAAATCGCTTACGCTTGTAGAGGCTACCAACATAAAAATAGTACATACAGATTCTAACGGTAACAAAACCGTTTTAAAAGATAGTTTTCCGTTGTTAAAAGGTGAAATTATTGACGCCACCGCGATGAATAAAAAGGCCCTTGTAAATTTCCTTGAGGAACAGGTTGCCGACGCCAGAGACCAGGGTATTCTCTTTTCACTTCATATGAAAGGTACCATGATGAAGGTAAGTGATCCTATTATTTTCGGACATGCTGTAAAGGCCTTTTTTAAAGATGTTTTTGAAAAACACGGACAAACTATTGAAGACCTTGGCGTTAATGTAAATTCAGGTCTGGGTAATTTATTAGAACGTATTAATGAGTTACCAGAAGATAAAAGAAAAGAAATTGAAGGCGACATAGAGGCCACTTATAAAAATGGCCCATCCATTGCCATGGTAAATAGTGATAAAGGTATTACAAATTTACACGTACCTAGTGATGTTATTATTGATGCTTCTATGCCTGCTATGATACGCACATCGGGACAAATGTGGAATGCTGAAGGAAACTTACAAGACACAAAAGCAATCATTCCAGATAGCAGTTATGCTGGTGTTTATGCAGCGACTATAGATTTTTGTAAAAAACACGGTGCTTTCGATCCTACAACTATGGGAACGGTTCCTAATGTTGGCCTTATGGCTCAAAAAGCAGAAGAATACGGGTCTCATGATAAAACCTTTGAAATCGCTTCAAACGGAACAGTTCAGGTTATTGATGATGCCGAAAATACTTTGATCGAACATTCGGTTGAAACCGGAGATATTTGGCGTATGTGCCAAACTAAAGATGCTCCTGTTCAGGATTGGGTTAAGCTTGCCGTAACACGTGCCAGAGCGTCTCAAACACCCGCTGTATTTTGGTTAAATGAAAACCGAGCGCATGATGCCGAGCTTATTAAAAAAGTAAATACGTACTTAAAAGATCATGATACAAACGGATTGGATTTAAGAATCCTATCTCCTGTTGATGCTACAATATTTACATGCGAAAGAATAAAAGACGGAAAAGATACGATTTCGGTATCTGGGAATGTGTTACGTGATTACCTAACAGATTTATTCCCTATACTGGAAGTTGGTACAAGTGCTAAAATGTTATCAATTGTACCCCTTATGAATGGTGGTGGTTTATTCGAAACCGGAGCTGGAGGCTCTGCTCCAAAACACGTACAACAGTTATTAGAAGAAAATCACTTACGTTGGGATTCTCTGGGAGAATTTTTAGCCCTGGCGGTCTCTTTAGAGCACTTCAGTGAAGTAAATAATAACGCAAAAGCTAAGATTCTGAGTGAAACCTTAGATGACGCTACCGAAAAATTACTGGAAAACAAAAAAGGGCCTTCCAGAAAAGCTGGTGAATTAGATAATAGAGGAAGCCATTTTTATCTGGCCATGTATTGGGCACAAGAATTAGCAAATCAAACAAAGGATGAAGCTTTAAGGGCCGAATTCACTCCAATTGCCAAACAACTTGTAGATAATGAAGCTGCCATTGTAAAAGAACTAAACGATATACAAGGTAAGTCTGCAGATATTGGAGGATATTACGAACCTCAAGAATTACTCATTGATCAAGTCATGAGGCCAAGTGAAACATTTAATACCATTTTGAATTAATTGTAACGACTAAACTATACTAAAAAAAGCTCCTTTTTCGGGAGCTTTTTTTATTTTTATAAAAAAGCTATGAGATGAACAAATCCCTTTTATGTCTTCTTACTGTATTCTGCGCCATTGTTTTTCAAGCACGTGCTCAAAAAAAATTCACATTAAGTGGAACTGTATTCGAAGAGAAAAGTAACGAAACTCTTATCGGTGTCAATATTATTTTTACTGAAATTGAAACAGGAACCACTACAAATGAATATGGGTTTTATTCTATTACCCTTCCAGAAGGAACCTATAATATTGTGCTTAGTTATTTAGGTTTTTCTTCAAAATATGAAACCATCACACTATCAGATAACATTTCCAAAAATTTTAATCTATCAGATGAATTGGAAAATCTAGACGAAATTGTTATCACAGAAAACATTGAAAAACTCAATATAAAAACACCCCAAATGAGTATTAATAAACTCGCGTCGGGTACCATTAAAGATATTCCCGTTGTACTAGGAGAAACAGATATTATTAAAGCAATTACCCTTCTACCCGGTGTTACAAATGCCGGAGAAGGAGCATCCGGCTTTAATGTTCGCGGAGGCGCCGCAGACCAGAATCTCATCCTTTTAGATGAAGCAACCATTTATAATTCCTCCCACTTATTTGGATTTTTCTCTGTTTTCAATCCAGATGCCATAAAAGATCTACGTCTTTATAAAGGAGGCATCCCTGCCAGATATGGTGGACGGGTTTCATCGGTTCTAGATATCTACCAAAAGGAAGGGAATAGTAACGAATTTCATATGAATGGAGGTATCGGACTTGTCTCCAGCAGACTACTAGCAGAGGGTCCACTTAAAAAAGGAAAAGGTGCTTTCCTTTTAGGTGGTAGATCGAGTTACGCGCATTTGTTTCTACCTCTTTTTGATGTTGATAATATTGCTTACTTCTACGACTTAAACACTAAATTAAGCTATAAAATAAACGATCGTAACAACATCTATTTATCTGGATATTTTGGGAGAGATGTATTTAGAATTGAAGATACCTTCGAAAATACTTATGGAAATTCGGTATTAAACTTCAGATGGAACCATCTATTTTCAGATAAATTGTTCTCTAACTTATCACTAATCTATTCCGATTATGACTATGAATTAAAACTCAATTTTGTTGAATTCGACTGGGTTTCCGGGATTTTGAATGTCAATCTAAAATATGATTTTAAACATTACATTAGTGATAAAATCAAACTACAATACGGTTTAAATAGTATCTACTATAAATTTAATCCAGGAGATATTAATCCAACGGTTGAAACCTCTGGTATCAATCCATTCAAATTAATTGATAAATATGCCTTCGAAAATGCCTTGTACTTGGATGCACAACACAAGATATCAAATAAATTGGCATTATCTTATGGTCTGCGCTTAAGTACATTTCACCGCTTGGGACAAGATGAACTCAACGTTTATGAAAATAATGAGGCTGTGCTATTCAATCAGAACTTTCAAATTTACGAGAAAGCAACTCCTATCGGAACCGACAATTTTAAAAGAGGTGATGTTATTGCTAGTTTTTTCAACTTGGAACCCAGAGCATCATTGGCATATCAGCTCGCTCCCGAAAGCTCCGTAAAATTAAGTTATAATCGAATGAGCCAGTATTTACACCTGCTTTCAAACACCAATTCCCCTACTCCGCTAGATATTTGGACGCCCAGTGGGAAATATGTTAAACCGCAGCTACTCGATCAATATGCTATTGGATATTTTAAAAACTTTAATGATAACAAATATTCGCTTGAACTTGAAAGTTTTTATAAAAATGTAAAAAACAGAATTGATTATATTGATGGAGCCGACTTAATTGCTAATAATGCTATAGAACAGGTTATTTTAAATGGAAGGGCTAGAGCCTATGGTTTGGAAATGCTAGTTCGCAAGAACGAAGGCAAATTTAAGGGATGGGTCGCCTATACGCTTTCAAAATCTGAACAGCAAACACCAGGTAGAACTCCTACCGAACTGGGTATCAATCATGGTAATTGGTATAGAACACCTTTTGATAAAACCCACGATATATCGTTTACCGGGAACTATGATCTAAATAAAAAATGGAGATTAAATGCTAATTTTTTGTTTCAAACAGGTCAACCGGCTACATTTCCCAATGGACAATATCAATTTAACGGACTAAATATTCCTAACTTTAATGGTAGAAATACAGATAGATTATCTGCATATCACAGGCTAGATATTTCATTTAATTACACCCCAAAACCTAATAAAGAAAAGACATGGAGAAGTCATTGGGTGTTTGGTATTTACAATATTTATAACCGCAGGAATGCCGCATCCATTTCCTTTGGCCAAAATACTTCAACTGGTAAGAACGAAGCCACTAGATTATCCATTTTTGGAGTCGTACCATCTGTATCATATAATTTCAAATTCTAAGACCATGCATAAATTACAATATATATGTTTCGTTTGTTTAATAACACTGGCTTCCTGCGAAGATGTTATTGATGTTAATTTAAACACCTCCGATCCTAAGTTGGTCATTGATGCTTCTCTTACCTGGCTTAAGGGTACTACAGGCCAAGATCAAATTATAAAACTTAGTCTTACCGCTCCCTTTTTTCAAGACAAAGTTCCTCCTGCAACCGGAGCTACAATTACCGTAACGGGTAGTGATAATACTATTTTTAATTTCATTGAAACCAGTAATGCAGGGATTTACAGGACTAATAATTTCACTCCTGTTATTGGTAATACTTATAACTTAACCGTTATTTATAATAATGAAACTTACACGGCTTCAGAAACTTTAACAGCCGTTTCTCCCATCGAATTTATTGAACAAAAGAATGATGGGGGATTCGCTGGAGATGAAACCGAAATAAAGGCGTATTATACGGATCCAGAAAATGAAGCTAATTTTTATTTATTTGAATTCATTATAGCCTCAAAAAACATACAAAGCCTGGAAGTCTATGATGATGAATTTACGGATGGTAATCAAATTTTTGGTTTTTATTCTGATGAAGACCTCGAAACAGGAGATCAATTAGTTGTAAGAAGCTCAGGAATTTCACAACGTAATTTTGAATTCTTCAATATATTGCTTCAACAAACTGATGATGACCGAGGTGACCCTTTTGATGTACAACCGGCGGCAGTAAGGGGCAATTGTATAAATGAAACTAATCGCACTAATTATCCGTTAGGCTATTTTAGACTGTCGGAAACTTCGGAATTCACCTATATTATTGAATAATTTGTTTTCGTATAACGTTACATTGACTTATCTGAGCTAAAATTTATGTACTTTTGATGCATGAGTTTTACTAAAACAACCGAGCAGGATTCGAACTACAATCATCTTGAAAAGATGAGCATTAGTGAGTTATTAAACAGTATTAACAACGAAGACAAAACAGTTCCTTTGGCAGTTGAAAAAGCACTGCCTCAGATAGAACACCTGGTGCAACACATTGTAGAACGATTAAAATTAGGCGGTCGTCTGTTTTATATAGGAGCCGGTACTAGTGGGCGTTTGGGAATTTTAGATGCCTCTGAATGTCCGCCAACCTTTGGTGTGCCTCATGACCTCGTTATTGGTTTAATTGCTGGCGGAGATACAGCCATTAGAAAAGCCGTTGAATTTGCTGAAGATTCTACCAATCTGGGATGGGAAGACCTTCAGGCTTATAGTATAAATTCGAATGACGTTGTGGTAGGCATTGCTGCATCGGGCACCACCCCATATGTTATAGCTGCTCTGGATGCCTGTAACAAAGAAAATATTCTTACTGGATGTATTACATGTAATTATAATAGTCCGTTGTCTCAGGTAGCGCAATTTCCTATTGAAGTTGTTGTTGGCCCAGAGTTTGTCACTGGAAGTTCCAGAATGAAAGCCGGAACTGCCCAGAAGTTAGTTCTCAACATGATCACAACAACTAGTATGATTCAACTGGGTCATGTAAAGGGTAACAAAATGGTTGACATGCAGCTTAGTAATAACAAACTCGTCGACCGTGGAACAAGAATGATCATGAACGAACTCAATATATCAAAACAAGAAGCTCAAGAGCTACTAACACAATATGGCAGTGTGCGTTTGGCAATTAAAAATTATACCAATGGAAACTAAAAAAACAAATCGGAAAGTTCTTATAAAAGGCCTTAAAACTATGGGACTTTCCCTTGGCACTATATTTCTAGGCCCTGTACTCATTCATATTGCATTTAGTAATCAGGAAAAACCACTCTATATCCCCATATTAGTTTTAGCTATTATTATATGTGGATTAGCCATGTATTTGGCTTTTAAAGGGATTAATACGATTATAGATAGCATATTTAAAAATTAAACTACGGGTTTTATTAACGAATTTACCCCAAGTCATCAAGTTCCATAGAACTTATAGAATACAGTAATTCAAAGTACAACATTTTACACTTTAGCTAGATACATAAACTAATAAGTCACCTTTTTAGGTGTTGTCGGATTATATCCAAAATTATCGTCTTCCATTTTAATTCCAAGACTATCCAAAATATAATTAATAATGGCGTAATGATGAATAGTATGGCTATTGGCTTGAGCCAATAATGCAGCTTGAGTATACACTATTTTAGTCTTTCCCATGCCTAAATCATCAATAACATTAACTGTTTCATTAAGATTATCCTCGAATGCAGTTAACTTAGTCATTACGTTATCTAAATAGTCTTTGGCTGAAATACAACACGTTTCGATTTGCGTATCTCTTTTCCTGGCTGTTAGATCGACACAACCTTCTTTTATGTTTAGAATACAATCATAAAAATCTAAAATATGTCTTAAATGAGATCCTATACTCGAATGATATGGAGACACAGAAGTGTTACTAAGCATATCGTCATTTAAGCTATTTAATAGGTTTTGAGATTTTTGTAATGTATTGAGGGTTGATTTAATAATAATGTTCATGGAGACTAATTTAGCTAAATATTTTTAATTCTGTCTAATTTTTGATTTAGTCTTATAACCTTAAAATCCTTACATAGGTTTTTAAAACAACTCAACTAATTTTCGAGGATTAATATTATAGAAATTAGCTCATGATTTTATACTCTTCCATGTTCGGACTTTGAGGCGCCACAATTTCTTTAATAGCACTTGCAAAGCGGTACTAACAATTCGTGTGCTCTTTATAAATGAAAGTTAACTATTGGATTCCTGCCCTGGCAGGCATGACCATGTAAGTTAAGCCCGCTATAGGCTCATTCAATAAAGAATCGGGATTCAAAAAAGGCAACGACCTATTAATGAGTTTCCAAGAGTACGCAGTACGATTGGCTAAAACGAATTAATCACGCCCTGGCGTGACTCTTGAGATATCTATAAAACAAA
>CANLWB010000008.1 GCA_947494695.1 uncultured Flavobacteriaceae bacterium
CCTCCTAAACTTGTAAATAATTCTGCGGCAGTGACAGTTTCGCCTGCGCAGATTTGTAATGTTCCGTTACTTCCGGCATTGGGAGGCGACTGAATTGATATAGAAACTTCATCAGAAGTTACATTTTTACAGACATTAGTAAAGCTTGTTATAATAACTCTATAATCTCTACCCGAATGACCGATCGGTGGTACGGTTAAATTCAAAGTTGCGCTATCTGTTCCGGAATAAATTCCTGTATTCGATAAGTCTGTCCATGAACCAGCTCCAATTCTTTCTTGCCAACGGTACCGTAAATTACTACCTGTATCTACAACGATAAATGTTGCACTACTTCCTTCACAAATTGAACTCGCTGTGGGCTGAGTTGTTATACTTCCCAATGCGGCTGCCGTTGTTACAAACGCATTGGTAGCTTGGGGGCTTCCTGTATTTGTTGGCACCCCATTGCCATCTACAGTACCTTCATCGTCATCGGCTAAATTATTACTAGTTGTTAAATCACCCGCGACAAAGCTACCTGCTCCTTCAATAGCATCGTAACATCCATCTCCATCACTATCAACATCTAGGAAATCAGGTGATCCATCTCCATCCGATTGTGTTAAAGGTAAGGGCGTCCCTCCATTAGTAGGATCTACGATATCGGACCAGCCATCTCCGTCTGTATCAACTAGTGCGCCAGTTCCAATACGTCCATCGTTATCACCATCGACACCACCTGCTTCAATAACATCATAAATCCCATCGTTATCACTATCTAAATCTAGAAAATCTGGAACACCATCACCATCATTATCATATAAATCGTTTACGCCATCGCTATTAGTATCTGTGAATACAGGAAATCCTGGCGTAGAATCACTGGTATCTAAATAGTTCTTTATACCATCTCCATCTGCATCGAGGCTTGGATCGAATGAAGAACCTCCTGCTTCGTCTGAATCTAAAATACCATCATTATCACTATCTAATATAGGCAACACCGTAATTCCTAATGTGCCTGTATTAGATCTCTCTGCTGATGTATCTAAAACTTCAAAATTTATATTGGCATTACCTAAATGATTTGCATCTGGGGTAAAAGTTACATTACCCGTATTATCAACGGAATAAGTTCCTACTCCAGGAATCACTAAATCCGTTCCCACATAACCCAGATTAGAACTGTTGCTAGGATCTATTAAAACTACAGTGGTTGGATCTAAATTACCATCTACATCCGAAGCCCCGGTTAAAACGTTATAAGGTCCATTTGCTCCTGAGTTTTCTAATACAGTATTCCCTAAATTATCAACAACAACTGGCGGATCATTTGTAGGATCGGGATCACTTGTTCCATTAACAAAATTAACTTCACCTAAAAAACTAACTGAATTGAGCCTACTGCTTCCACTTGTTGAACGACCATTTCTAAATCTAACCGTACTTACATTACTATAAACAACAGATACTATATATTCTGTTCTTCCCACATGAACACCCGATGCAAAATTGGAACCACTTTGAAAACGAGTAAAAGGTCCATTTGCTGAAACGACTAATTCTGTTGGACATCCTATTAGATTAGTGGTTACACCAGATCCCTGCGGGCATGTTCCAGTAGGAGGTGTAGTACCAGCTTCTAGCAAAAAGCTATCAGCAACTAATACTTCAAAAAATTCATTTCCATCAACATCAATTGCCTGTAATGTATATGAATCAACCTCTATTGGAGTTCCATTAGTACTAGCATTAGCTGTTCCATCTTCAACAAACACAATTTCCCATTCAGCATATCCGCCTGCAGCTGTTGTCGTTGTCGTTGGTTCAAATCTATTATCAACCCCAAGAACGGTATCTACACTATTTACTATTATATTATTTAATTCTACAATAGTAACAACAGCATCTGCATTTGAAGTCGTTCCATTAACATTAACGACAACATCTGTATACAAATATCTAGACCCTTGTTGATTTAGGGTTCCTGACAAAAGCGTTGGTCCTTGGGCACCTCCAAAAGTAGGTCCTTGCGACATGGCTGAAAAAGAAAATAACAGACTGGCAAATGCCAACAAACAATAATGCTTTAACTGTTTATTTTTGAATTTAAAGTTTTTAAAAAGCAAAATATATTTACTTTTTAATAAAAAGTTGAAGGTTTTCATCTTTGATGAGTTATTGTGTGGGTTAGTAATTAAGTCGTTCTATGAACTCTTTACATCAATAATAGAAAGTGTCTTAAAAGGAAAAATAACTGCAAAAGTGATCTGCAGAAAAAGAAAATTTAAAAACCGATACTAAATGTAGTACGGTTAGAAAATATTATGGGTTTTTCCTTCAAATAATTAATAAATCGATTCATAATCTCAAGAGTTTTTGTTGATAATAGCATTTTATAATAATAAAAATTAAAATTTCATCGTTTAAATGATCAATTAATCCGATGAAATGCAAATATATGTTTTTTAGATGTTTAACCAAATAAATGCAAAACTTTTTTTAAACATTTGTTAATTACGTAATATATAACCTTCAACAAAAGAAAGTTAAAACTTCCTAAATCTTCCAAATCCATAATAAAATCAATAACTACGAAGTGAAATCAAAAGCATATAATGAATGAAAGAAATTAAACACAAACATTAAAAATAAAGTAGCAAAATGGAGAATAACTATAGTTTTTTGGTAAGATTGTTTCTTGAATTGATTGCTTCATAAAAAAATTAAAATTCACAAAACATCGACAAAAGACAATGTATTTAAACCTAATTGAATCCAATTGTTTAGTTATTTACAGATACCTATCTAAATTGAAATGCATACATATCCTGGTATACCGATTTAAAACGGTATTACTGACAGAAATAGTCCATCTTCCATCTTTACCCGGCTGAGAAAAAGCCATGGTAGTTCTTAGTAGTAATAGGTATCTCAAAAGACTATTGCCAAATAGCCTTAAAAACGTAATTTTAGTATTCATAATCGTGGTTGGTTATTTTATTAAGAAATGACAAAAAAGGGCACCGCAACAAACTAAAAATCCAAGATTTAAAGCATGAAATACGTATTGCTTTTTAATTTGTGTAGAAGCTTCGTCTTTTCTGAATTATAATATCGCTACTTTATAAATTTTAGTTTTACAGAATAGTGATGTATTTGTAGTTTTGAGAGTAATGTTCTAATCATGAGAGCGTATGGTTAAGGTTGATTTAATAGTGTTATTTAACAAATTTTAATTTTGGGTTTGATGAATAAAATACATTTTTTCATCCATTAAGTGCAAATGCATGTCATTTCATAACATCCGCACAAGCTGAAATTATTTTTTTAACATTTATTAATTTATCTAAACTAAAAATCATAAAACAAAAATTCATTCATAAATAATTGAGATTAAAAAGTAATTTTTCAAAAACTAAACTCTAACTACTTAAAAACAAAGATTAAATGTTTGACAAACAAAATATCATGTATTTTAAGGCTGAACATAATAAATTTAAAATTTAGTTTTAAACGAAATATTTATGATTTTAATACTAATAAAATTTTCATGATAAATATACACACAGCCCTATTTACACGTATCTCTTTTTACTTATAAAAATTTCAGAAATGAGCTTCGTAATACATTTAAAACTTTCAAAAAAATTAATTTCATCGATAAAAGTAAAAAATGCTCGTTTACAAAACCTTCAATTAAGAATAAACAAACTACTCACTTTATACGCATGATTGTATTCAAAGACCATTACACCCCAACCTAAACGGTAAAAAACCTAACAAACTAGAACAAATTGGACATTCAAACACTTAAAAATGACTTTCGTCGAAAATTTTAAAAAATGTAAGAATTTTAAATCGTTTTTTAATTAAAAATTGATGAACAAAACACCAACATACTGTTTAACACAGCTATATCTTTAATCACATTTCGAGGAATGTTGATTTAATTTTATGTTTTTTCCATTTTTTATGCTCTAAAATCTCAAAACCCCTCCCATTTAAATGTCATAAAAAAGTCTAATTAAATGTTTATTCAACATGTAATTTTTCGGTAAAAATCAACTTAATAAATCTTATATTTGCAACCCATTTGACATAAAGATTTTATGAGTTTTTTAGAGGAAATAAAACGTAGACGAACCTTTGGTATTATTTCGCATCCAGATGCGGGTAAAACAACCTTAACTGAAAAGTTACTACTCTTTGGAGGGGCTATTCAAGAAGCTGGTGCTGTGAAAAGTAATAAGATAAAAAAAGGAGCTACCAGTGACTTTATGGAAATTGAACGCCAACGTGGTATTTCTGTGGCAACATCCGTTTTGGCTTTTGAGTATAATGGTATTAAAATTAATATTCTTGATACGCCTGGGCATAAAGATTTTGCAGAGGACACCTTTAGAACGCTTACCGCTGTAGATAGTGTTATTGTGGTCATTGATGTTGCAAAAGGTGTGGAGGAGCAGACGGAAAAACTTGTAGAGGTTTGCAGAATGCGAAACATTCCTATGATAGTTTTTATCAATAAAATGGATAGAGAAGGAAAAGATGCTTTTGACCTATTAGATGAAATTGAGCAAAAATTGGGATTGAAAGTAAGCCCATTAAGTTTTCCTATTGGGATGGGTTATGATTTTAAAGGTATTTATAATATCTGGGAAAAGAATATTAATCTGTTTAGTGGCGACAGTAGAAAAGATATTGAGGAAACTATTGAGGTTAATGATTTATCTTCTCCGGAATTAGATACACTTATTGGTGAGAGTGCTGCTCAGACCTTAAGAGAAGAAATTGAACTTGTAGAAGGTATTTATCCGGAATTTAATGCGGAAACTTACCAGGCTGGCGAGATACAACCGGTATTTTTTGGTTCTGCTTTAAACAACTTTGGAGTTCGGGAATTGTTAGATTGTTTCGTTGAAATAGCCCCCAAACCTCGAGCGAAACAAAGTGAAGAGCGTTTGGTAAAACCTGATGAGGACAAATTCTCCGGGTTTGTGTTTAAGATTCATGCCAACATGGATCCAAATCATAGAGACCGATTGGCCTTCATTAAAATTGTGTCTGGTACCTTTAAAAGAAATACACCATATCTTCATGTTAGAAACAAGAAAAAGCTAAAGTTCTCTAGTCCTAATGCATTTTTTGCTGAAAAAAAAGAAATTGTAGACATCTCTTATCCGGGGGACATTGTTGGTTTGCACGATACCGGAAATTTTAAAATTGGTGATACCCTTACCGAAGGAGAAACTATTACTTATAAAGGCATTCCGAGTTTCTCTCCAGAGCACTTTAGATATATTAATAATGCAGATCCGTTAAAGTCTAAACAGCTTTTCAAGGGCATCGATCAATTAATGGATGAAGGGGTTGCGCAGTTGTTTACCTTAGAACTGAACGGCAGAAAGGTTATTGGAACCGTTGGTGCTCTACAATATGAAGTTATTCAGTATAGACTGGAACACGAATATGGCGCTAAATGCTCGTATGAAAATTTAAATGTTTATAAGGCCTGTTGGGTAGATCCAGAAGGTTCTAAAGATGAAGAATACAAGGAATTCGTAAGAGTAAAGCAACGCTTTTTAGCTAAAGACAAGCAAAACCAGTTGGTATTCTTAGCAGATTCCTCATTTTCTTTACAAATGACTCAGCAAAAATACCCTAGTATTAAGTTTCATTTCACCTCTGAATTTAAATAATTTTAACGTATTTAATCGATTTTTTGGTTTTTTATCGATATTTTCATACATTTAATCGATTTTATCACTATTTGAAATTTGACCCTAGATAAATTTAAAATGAAATTACAACCAAAAACAACCTACTTATTATGGAGACAAAAGATAATGTTTTCAGTAATTCGGATATTACTGTAACTTTCGACCCGTGTGCCTGTGTACACTCCGACCGATGTGCCAGAGAACTTTCAAATGTTTTTCAAGATTCGGTTATTCCCTGGATAGATCTTGATGGAGAATCAACTGAAAAAATAATAAAACAAATTAAAAGATGCCCCTCCGGAGCCTTACAATATTTTCATAATGAAAATCAGGAAGTCGCTTAATCTAGCCTATTAAGTTCTAGGCTCGTGATTATCTATAAAGACAGCTTTACAACAAAACCTTGAAGCCTATTTTCCTCAAGGTTTTGTCCTATATAAATGACCTAACATTCCTTACACCAGGAATCATCAGTGATCTCCTTTACTCGTCCAGATATAATTAGTAATAATGCTTTTTTAAAAAGTCAATCTTACTCAAAGACAACTTGGGAGCTTGAATCTACTCCCTCTATAACGAGTTTAAGAGGCTTCTTAAAAACTGTTGGTTGCCCAATGGTATTATGTGTAAACGGAAAATTAAAGTACCAGCTAGAATTATTAGCCTCACAATTATCCAGAGGCCCTCTAAATTCTATGCCTCCTAAAGCATATTCTTGACCATATTCCCCATAATTATCCAGGTTATTTACTTTATTGAACACGTCGTTGTTTACGACATTTCCCATTTTATCCGACCAGCTAAAACTACCTGCTCCGATTATTTTGATCTTACAAAAGGTTTTAGGAAGGATCAAGTGCCCTTCATCATTAGAATAGCCGCTATTAACTAAGGTATTTCTATATATGCTAATATTCGGAGTTGAAGAATCATCTGGTATATTAGTGAAATCCACAATGATTTTACCGACATTGTTAAGACTGATGTAATCTGGAATCACATCTTCTCCATTTCCTCCACCTGGAATGGGAACAGATCCACCACCTTCAACGGCCTCTTTATCCATCATAAAATCAAACTCATCTAATTTCATGGCGTTTTTTACTCGAATTCTAAAGGATCTTTTTTTCGAAGTGTTTTTATAAAATCCATAAGTACGGCGTTTATTTGCTTGTATTTCTATTCCGTCTTGTTCCCCATTTCCAATGGACTTCCAAACACCATCTTTTTTAAATTCAAAATATAATTTGGGTCCTCGATAACTTGTGCAAGGCGGATCTAAACATAAAATATTATCCAAATAGTGATCATTATTTGAATTTTGAACAGATTTTGCACAGATCTTTCCTCGCCATTTTTTTATATTATTAAAGGTAGCTGTATAGCGGTACCTCTTTCCTTTTTGACACATGGCACTAGATAGATTGCTGCAATCATCCTTAAAAGCGGAGTAATTTATTGGTTTCTTGTCCAGCCTCACAAATTCGGGGTCTCCAAGAAAGCCCCCTGCAATTGAGCTGGTAAAGTTACTGTTCTCACAAGCAACTATTGTACTTAGTTGAGGGTTTTCAAAACCTTTGCTATCCGACGTCTGTACTTGATTTCTCGCCCATCCTTGAGGTTTGGATAACGTTTTTCCCGTTTTTTGATCTAATTGTAAAAACGCCGGAACTTTTGTTCCTTCTTTAGATAATGCCCAAAAAATTTCGGCCTCAGACCATTCTTCCTTTGAAAGTGACATTATATTATCTAAAACTGAACAGCTAGAACAGTCAGTTTCTTCAAGTATAAAAATGTCATCATTGTCATAATTAATAAAAGACAATTTGTTTTGATTTTCTAATACCAATGATGAAATTCTTTTATCATTCTTAGAAGATTGTTGTATGGTTTCATCGCTAAGTATTTCGGTTTGCTCACAAGCGAGTAAACTTAGTACGGTTAAAATAATGCTAGTGATTCTGATTTTTTTCATAATTGTGTGGTTTTAAAAATTATTATAATTAAACATTGTAATTGTTTGTATCACGAACTGGTTCAAATTATGGAGACTAAGAAAAAAGACTGATTGATTGAAACTACACTCTTGTACTTCGTTCTGTATTTGATAAATTCAACACATGAAACTGTCATCTTAGTTTCATTATCTTCACTGATATCTGGTCTGAAATGTACATGAACAATTCCATCAACTCGAGAGACAGAAATGGAAGTAATTTTTACGGTATTAATAAACTGACATACTACTACTTTTGACACTGAGAAAAGACTCCCTGATTAGAAGAATACATCACACTCATTATTAACGAGTTGCAAGATATTTTATATTATAGTAAGCGTGTTGCACTGTGGTTACCAACATTTGCACTGTGGTTACAAATACGGTAAAATGGAAGAAAAGAGGTGTTTTTTATACCTTTCGGATCCTCTAGTTAAATATATTCGCGGTATTTACTCCAGTATAAAAGTCTTGACTGGAACTTATGAGATAATACTTTATGAATTGGGAGTTATATATTGACATCAATCCTAGTTAATATTAATTATAACTAAGAGAACTTATGGTTCATGATAATTCAAAAACAATATTGTAACAAAAAAGCTCTTGAAAATTTCAAGAGCTTTTTTGTTTTTTATGCTTGTCCTGTTGGTCCAAAATTCAATGGTATTGGAGGTTGCTCGTAATCTTTAATTTCTCCATGAGCATTCTCAAATCTTGCCACGTTTTCGCCTAATGCTTTTAATAAACGTTTTGCATGTTGTGGTGTTAATATTATTCTTGATTTTACCTTACTTTTAGGTATCCCAGGCATAATGTTAACAAAATCTACAACAAATTCGGACACCGAATGATTTATGATAGCCAAGTTGGAATACGTTCCTTCTGCCACTTTCTCGTCTAATTCGATATTGATTTGACCTTGTTTTAAATGATCTTTTTCGTCTGCCATCTTTTTAAATTATTTTTATTTCCGAGGTAAGCGGAAAATTTAGTTTATCATCTAATATAAAAAGAATCCCGACGTATTTCGGGATTCTTCATTTACTTTTATAATATTTAGAATACTGAAACAAGTTCAGCATTAAAAATAAAGGCTTCAAATTTTGAAGCCTTTATTTTTAATTATAATTCAATTCTTGTTTTACTTGCATCATTTCATCGAATTCCTCTTTAGAACCTACAATGATATCAGAATAATTTCTCATACCGGTTCCTGCAGGGATTCTATGTCCTACAATTACATTTTCTTTCAATCCTTCTAAGTTATCCACTTTACCTGCAACTGCTGCTTCATTAAGCACTTTAGTCGTTTCCTGGAACGATGCTGCAGAAATAAATGATTTCGTTTGAAGTGATGCTCTTGTAATACCTTGTAATATCGGTGTAGCTGTAGCCGGCTTAGCGTCTCTAGCTTCAACAAGTGCTTTGTCTTCTCTACGTAGAATTGAATTCTCGTCTCTTAATTCACGTGGCGTAATAATTTGACCTGCCTTTAAACTCGTTGAGTCTCCGGCATCTTCAATGACTTTCATTCCGAAAATGTCGTCATTTTCTTTAATGAAATCCGCTTTGTGAGCCAATTGATCTTCTAAGAAGATCGTATCTCCAGAATCAATAATTCGTACTTTACGCATCATCTGTCTTACAACAACTTCGAAGTGTTTATCGTTAATCTTTACACCTTGTAAACGGTATACTTCCTGCACCTCGTTTACTAAGTATTGTTGTACTGCTGATGGTCCTTTAATATTTAAAATATCGTTTGGCGTGATAGAACCGTCAGAAAGTGGCATACCTGCTTTTACATAATCATTTTCTTGTACAAGAATTTGATTCGATAACTTAACGAGGTATTTCTTAATCTCACCAACTTTAGATTCAACAATAATTTCACGGTTACCTCTTTTAATTTTCCCAAAAGAAACAACTCCATCAATCTCACTAACAACTGCAGGGTTTGAAGGGTTACGTGCTTCGAATAACTCTGTTACACGAGGTAGACCTCCGGTAATATCACCAGCCTTGGCAGACTTACGTGGTATCTTCACTAAAACTTTACCAACTTTAATTTTATCACCATCGTCAATCATAAGGTGGGCTCCTACTGGTAAGTTATAAGAACGTATCGTCTCTCCATTGGCATCTTCAATATGTAGTGTTGGAATAAGTTTCTTATTTCTAGATTCTGAAATTACTTTTTCCTGGAAGCCTGTTTGCTCATCAATTTCAACTTGATACGTAATCCCTTGTTCTATATTTTCATATTTAACTTTTCCAGCAAATTCTGAAATAATAACACCGTTATATGGATCCCAAGCACAGACAACGTCTCCTTTGCTTAATTGATCACCATTCTTAATGTAAATATATGAACCGTAAGGGATATTATTTGTACTTAATACAATTCCGGTCTTTTTATCTGTAAGTTTAATTTCAGATGTTCTTGAGATTACAATATCTACAACGTTTCCATCTCCATCTTCTCCCTTAACTGTTTTTAAATCTTCTATTTCGGCAATACCGTCAAATTTAACAGCTAATTTATTCTCTTCTGAAATGTTACCTGCAATACCACCTACGTGGAATGTACGAAGCGTTAACTGCGTTCCTGGCTCTCCAATAGATTGTGCGGCAACCACACCAACAGCTTCTCCTCTTTGTACCATCTTACCAGTCGCTAAATTACGTCCGTAACATTTCGCACAAATTCCCTGTAACGCCTCACATGTTAATGCAGAACGCACTTCTATACTTTCTATTGGTGAATCACCAATAGCTTTTGCGATGTCATCTTCGATTAATTGACCAGTAGACACTAACAATTCTTCTGTTAGTGGGTTGTAAACATCATTTAGAGATACACGTCCAACGATTCTCTCTTCAAGTGTTTCAACAACTTCATCATTTTTCTTTAGTGGTGATACTTCTACCCCTCTTAGTGTACCACAATCATCTGTGTTAATAATAACATCTTGTGATACATCTACCAGACGACGTGTTAAGTAACCTGCATCTGCCGTTTTAAGAGCCGTATCTGCAAGTCCTTTACGTGCACCGTGCGTTGAGATAAAGTATTCTAAAATTGAAAGTCCTTCTTTAAAGTTAGAAAGGATCGGGTTTTCAATAATTTCTCCACCACCTGCGTTAGATTTTTTAGGCTTGGCCATTAATCCACGCATACCAGTAAGCTGACGAATCTGTTCTTTCGATCCACGAGCTCCTGAATCAAGCATCATAAATACTGAGTTAAACCCTTGTTGATCTTCACGAATACGCTTCATAGATAACTCGGTTAACTCGGCATTGGTAGATGTCCATATATCAATTACCTGGTTATAACGCTCGTTATTGGTAATAAGTCCCATGTTATAATTACCCATAATACCATCAACTAAACCGTTGGCTTTATCGATCATACCTTGTTTTTCCGGTGGAATGATAATATCTCCTAAACTGAATGATAATCCTCCTTGGAAGGCAAATTTAAATCCTAATGTTCTAATAGCATCTAAGAAATCTGCCGTTTCTGGAACAGAGGTTACTTTAAGAATTCTTCCAATAATATCTCTTAAAGATTTTTTGGTAAGCACCTCGTTAATATAACCTGCTGCTTGCGGTACATTCTGATTAAATAATACACGTCCAACTGTAGTTTCAACAATGGTAGGAGCTAATTTTCCATCTTCGTTTATATCTATGGTTCTTACCTTGATGCCTGCATTTAAGTCTACTCGCTTTTCATTAAAGGCAATAACAACCTCCTCTGAAGAGTAGAATGTTAAACCTTCACCTTTAATGCTTAATTCTGGAGTCGAATTACGTAATTTGGTCATATAATATAAACCAAGTACCATATCCTGAGAAGGTACGGTTACCGGTGATCCATTAGCAGGGTTTAGAATATTATGTGATGCCAACATTAATAGCTGACATTCTAATATCGCTTCTGGCCCTAATGGTAAGTGTACTGCCATTTGATCTCCATCGAAATCCGCATTAAATGCCGTACATACTAATGGGTGTAACTGAATGGCTTTCCCTTCAATTAATTTAGGCTGGAATGCTTGAATTCCTAATCTATGCAAGGTAGGCGCACGGTTTAGTAATACTGGATGTCCTTTAAGAACATTTTCCAAGATATCCCAAACCACTGGCTCTCTTTTGTCTATAATTTTTTTAGCTGACTTTACGGTCTTAACAATACCTCTTTCTATTAATTTTCTAATTACAAAAGGCTTGTAAAGCTCTGCAGCCATATTCTTTGGTAAACCGCACTCAAATAATTTTAATTCCGGTCCTACAACAATTACCGAACGCGCCGAGTAATCAACACGTTTTCCAAGTAAGTTTTGACGGAAACGTCCTTGCTTACCTTTTAAGGAATCTGATAACGATTTAAGTGGTCTATTAGAGTCTGTTTTTACAGCTGAAGACTTACGTGTATTATCGAATAATGAATCTACAGATTCTTGTAGCATACGTTTTTCGTTACGCAAGATAACTTCTGGGGCCTTTATCTCAACCAATCTCTTAAGACGGTTGTTACGGATAATTACCCTTCTGTACAAGTCATTTAAATCAGAAGTCGCAAAACGTCCACCATCCAATGGCACTAACGGGCGTAATTCTGGTGGAATAATTGGAATAACCTTCATGATCATCCACTCTGGACGATTTTCTCTATTGTTATTAGATTCACGTAATGATTCTACAACTTGTAAACGCTTTAAAGCTTCAGTTTTACGTTGTTTAGACGTCTCTGTATTTGCTTTATGACGCAACTCATAAGATAAAGACTCTAAATCTATTCTAGCTAATAATTCAATAAGACATTCCGCTCCCATTTTCGCAATGAACTTTTCAGGATCGGTATCGTCTAAATATTGATTTTCCTGAGGAAGGGCTTCAAGAATATTTAAATACTCTTCTTCTGTTAAGAAATCCATCTTTTGTAATGGTTCCCCTTCTTCATTTTTGGCACCACCGGGTTGAATTACTACATAACGTTCGTAGTAAATAATCATATCTAATTTCTTAGATGGCAACCCTAATAAATACCCTATTTTATTTGGTAACGAACGGAAGTACCAAATGTGAGCAACAGGAACAACCAAATTAATGTGACCTACTCTGTCTCTACGTACTTTCTTTTCTGTTACTTCTACACCACAACGGTCACAAACGATTCCCTTATAGCGAATTCTTTTATATTTACCACAAGCACATTCATAATCCTTTACAGGACCAAAAATACGCTCACAGAACAAACCATCACGTTCTGGTTTATGAGTTCGATAATTTATAGTTTCCGGCTTTAAAACTTCACCTCTTGATTCCGCCAAAATAGATTCTGGTGATGCTAAACCTATTGAGATTTTATTAAACCTCTTTACCGTATTCTTATCTTGTTTTCTTGCCATTTCTTTGTATAGTTATTCAGTGTTCAGTGTTTCAGTGCGCAGTGCCAACTGCCGACTGATTACTGCAAACTATTTTTATTATTCCTCTAATCTAATATCTAATCCTAATCCTTTCAATTCGTGCATAAGTACATTGAAAGATTCAGGTAGTCCCGGATCTGGCATTGGTTCTCCTTTAACAATACTTTCGTATGTTTTTGCTCTACCAATTACATCATCAGATTTTACTGTCAGGATCTCACGTAAGGTACTCGATGCTCCATATGCTTCAAGTGCCCAAACTTCCATCTCTCCAAAACGCTGACCACCAAATTGTGCTTTACCACCTAATGGTTGTTGTGTAATTAATGAGTAAGGTCCTATTGAACGTGCGTGCATTTTATCATCAACCATATGTCCTAGTTTCAACATGTAGATCACACCTACAGTTGCGGGTTGATCAAAACGCTGACCTGTTCCTCCATCATATAAATAAGTATGTCCGTATCTTGGAATTCCAGCTTCGTCTGTAAAACCATTGATCTCATCGATACTTGCTCCATCAAAGATAGGTGTCGCGAACTTACGGTTTAACTTCTGTCCTGCCCATCCTAATACAGTTTCATAGATCTGACCAATGTTCATACGTGATGGTACTCCTAATGGATTCAATACGATATCTACAGGTGTTCCATCTTCCAAGAACGGCATATCTTCCTGGCGAACAATTCTTGCAACAATACCTTTGTTACCGTGACGTCCTGCCATTTTATCTCCTACTTTAAGCTTACGTTTCTTAGCGATATAAACCTTAGCTAATTTGATAATTCCTGCCGGTAACTCATCCCCTACTGAAATTGTAAACTTTTCACGTCTTAAAGATCCTTGTAAATCGTTCTCTTTAATTTTATAATTATGAATTAAATCTGCAACTAATTGGTTGGTATGATCATCGGTTGTCCATTTACCTGACACTAGGTGAGCATAATCATCAACGGCATTTAACATTTTAAGTGTGAACTTTTTACCTTTTGGTAAAACTTCTTCTCCTAAATCATTAAATATTCCTTGAGCGGTTTTTCCGTTTACAATGGTGAAAAGTTTATCGATTAAAATATTTTTTAAATCGTCAAATTTCGCATCGTAAAGCCCTTCTAATTGTAAGATATCATCTTTATCTTGAGCTCTCTTTCGCTTATCTTTTACAGCTCTTGCAAATAGTTTCTTTTCAATAACCACACCATTTAACGATGGCGAAGCTTTCAAAGACGCATCTTTTACATCACCTGCTTTATCTCCAAAGATTGCACGTAATAGTTTTTCTTCTGGTGTTGGATCTGATTCTCCTTTAGGTGTAATCTTACCAATTAAGATATCGCCAGGCTTAACCTCGGCTCCAACACGGATCATTCCGTTTTCGTCTAAATCTTTAGTAGCTTCTTCAGAAACGTTAGGAATATCGTTCGTTAACTCTTCATTACCTAACTTGGTATCTCTAACTTCTAAAGAATATTCATCAATATGAATAGATGTAAAGATATCTTCACGCACTACTTTTTCAGAAATCACAATCGCATCCTCAAAGTTGTACCCTTTCCATGGCATGAAGGCCACTTTCATATTTCTACCAAGGGCTAGCTCTCCTTTTTGTGTAGCATATCCTTCACATAATACCTGTCCCTTCTGTACTTTATCGCCTTTTACAACGATAGGTTTCAGGTTAATAGACGTTCCCTGGTTTGTTTTTCTAAATTTAACTAACTGGTATACTTTAATATCGCTATCAAAGCTTACCTTAGCTTCGTCTTCTGTTCTATCGTATTTGATTCTAATTTCATTTGAATCTACGTACTCAACAACTCCATGTCCTTCTGCATTTACCAATACTCTTGAATCTGAAGCTACCTGACGTTCTAAACCGGTTCCTACAATAGGTGAATCTGGTCTTAATAAAGGTACAGCCTGACGCATCATGTTTGATCCCATCAATGCACGGTTCGCATCATCATGTTCTAAGAATGGAATTAATGATGCCGAAATAGATGATATCTGGTTTGGTGCCACATCTGTATAGTTTACAGATGCCGGATCGATTACAGGAAAATCACCTTCCATACGAGCAATTACCTTATCATGCAAAATTTTACCATCGTCATCTACTTTTACCGTAGCCTGCGCGATTAGCTTCTCTTCTTCCTCTTCTGCACTTAAATAAGTAGGTGCATTTTTAATATCTACAACACCGTCTGTTACTTTTCTATATGGGGTTTCGATGAATCCCATTGAATTCACCTTCGCATATACAGAAAGTGAAGAAATAAGACCAATATTTGGTCCCTCTGGTGTTTCAATTGGACATAAACGTCCGTAGTGTGTATAGTGTACATCACGAACCTCGAAACCTGCTCTTTCACGAGATAAACCTCCTGGTCCTAATGCTGATAAACGACGTTTGTGAGTGATCTCTGCCAATGGATTTGTTTGATCCATAAACTGAGATAACTGGTTCGTACCAAAGAATGAGTTAATTACCGATGATAATGTCTTTGCATTAATCAAATCGATTGGTGTAAAGACTTCATTATCACGAACGTTCATACGCTCACGAATGGTACGTGCCATACGTGCTAATCCAACTCCAAACTGTTGAGATAACTGTTCACCTACTGTACGTACACGACGGTTTGATAAGTGATCAATATCATCAATCTCTGCTTTAGAGTTAATAAGCTCGATTAAATATTTTATAATGGTAATGATATCTTCTTTGGTAAGCACTTGCTTATCCATACCAATATCAAGACCCAATTTTTTATTCATTCTATAACGTCCCACTTCTCCTAAAGAGTAACGTTGGTCTGAGAAGAATAACTTATCTATAATACCACGTGCTGTTTCCTCATCTGGCGGCTCAGCATTACGCAATTGTCTATAGATATGTTCAACAGCCTCTTTTTCAGAGTTTGTTGGATCCTTTTGAAGCGTATTATGGATAATGGCGTAATCCCCTTGCTCTGAACTTTCTTTATGTAAAAGAATGGTCTTAACATCGGCTTCAATAATTTCTTCTATATTTTCTTTATCTAAAATCGTATCACGATCCAATACAATTTCATTTCTTTCGATAGATACTACCTCTCCTGTATCCTCATCCACGAAATCTTCGTGCCATGTGTTTAATACACGAGCTGCTAATTTTCTACCTAAATATTTCTTTAATCCGGATTTAGATACTTTAACCTCTTCAGCAAGATCAAAAATTTCTAAGATATCCTTATCACGTTCAAAACCGATGGCTCTGAATAAAGTTGTTACAGGTAACTTTTTCTTTCTATCAATGTAAGCATACATCACCTGATTGATATCTGTAGCAAATTCAATCCAGGATCCCTTGAAAGGGATAACCCTAGCGGAATATAATTTTGTTCCATTAGCATGGAAAGATTGTCCGAAGAACACCCCTGGTGAACGGTGTAATTGGGAAACAACCACACGTTCGGCTCCGTTGATTACAAATGTACCACTAGGTGTCATATAAGGTATCGTTCCTAAGTACACATCTTGAACAATGGTCTCGAAATCCTCATGTTCAGGGTCTGTACAATATAACTTTAACCTGGCTTTTAGGGGCACACTATAAGTAAGTCCTCTTTCTATACATTCATCTATGGCATATCTGGGAGGGTCTACGAAGTAATCTAAAAATTCTAAAACGAATTGATTACGGGAGTCTGTGATAGGGAAGTTTTCCATGAAGGTGTTATAAAGACCTTCATCACCTCTTTCTTCAGATTTTGTTTCTAACTGGAAAAAATCCTGAAAGGATTTAATCTGAATATCCAGGAAGTCAGGATATTCTGTTCTATTTACAATAGAGGAGAAATTTAATCTTTCAGCTTGTGTTAATAACATCAATGGACGGAATTATGATTAAAAAAATAGTTGTGTGCGTATCAAATCATTATATACGCAAAATGGTCTAGGTCTTGTCACGCTTTTTGGCGTGACAGACCTAAACCTTTATGTGTTTGAGTTGTTAAGCTTACTTAAGCTCAACCTCAGCTCCAGCTTCTTCTAAAGATGCTTTTAATCCTTCTGCTTCGTCTTTAGAAACACCTTCTTTAATTGGGCTTGGTGCATCATCAACTAAACCTTTAGCTTCTTTTAATCCTAAACCAGTTAATTCCTTAACTAATTTTACAACAGCTAACTTAGAACCACCAGCTGCTTTTAAGATTACATCAAACTCAGTTTTTTCTTCAGCAGCGTCTCCACCACCTGCAGCAGGACCAGCAACAGCAACTGCAGCAGCTGCAGCAGGTTCAATACCGTACTCATCTTTTAATATAGTAGCTAACTCATTAACTTCTTTTACAGTTAAGTTAACTAATTGTTCTGCGAAATCTTTTAAATCTGCCATTTTCTATCGTTTTAATAATTTTTTTTAATAATGATATAATTGTAATAAGTGCGTACTCTTTAATACTATCCTTCTTTTTCAGATAGTGTTTTAATAATACCAGCAATAGTTCCTCCACCTGATTTAAGAGCAGAAACAACATTCTTAGCAGGAGATTGTAATAATGAAACAATTTCTCCAATTAATTCATCTTTAGACTTGATATCAACTAACGCGTCTAATTGCTCATCGCCAATATAAACCGCTTCCTCAATAAAAGCTCCTTTTAATAAAGGTTTCTCTGATTTCTTACGGAAGTTCTTTATAAGCTTTGCTGGTGCATTACCTGTTTCAGAATACATCACAGATGTATTTCCTTTTAAAACTGATGGAAGCTCACCAAATTCTTTGTCTGATGCCTCCATAGCTTTTTCAAGCAATGTATTCTTAACCACTGCCATTTTTACGTTGGCTTTAAAACAAGCACGACGTAAATCTGAGGTTGCCCCTGCATTCAATCCCGAAATATCTGTTAAATAAATATTTGAACTATCAGCTAATTCCGCAGTTAACTCCTCAATTACTTGTGATTTTTCTTCTCTTGTCATAATAAAAGTATTTTAACTGATTAACCAATTTTAGGATCAACAGCAACACTAGGACTCATCGTACTAGACATAAATATGCTTTTCACATAGGTCCCTTTTGCAGTTGTTGGTTTCAATTTCATTAATGTCTGTAATAATTCGTTTGCATTACCTGCAATCTTATCAGCACTAAATGATGCTTTTCCTATAGCAGCATGTACAATCCCAGTTTTATCAACTTTAAAGTCAATTTTACCAGCCTTTACTTCTGTTACAGCTTTAGCCACATCCATAGTTACTGTTCCTGTCTTTGGGTTTGGCATTAAACCACGAGGACCTAATACACGACCTAATGGACCTAATTTACCCATAACACTTGGCATTGTAATAATAACGTCTACATCTGTCCAACCACTCTTGATTTTATCAAGGTACTCGTCTAAACCAACGTAATCTGCCCCAGCTTCTTTAGCTTCTGCTTCTTTGTCTGGAGTTACTAATGCCAATACTTTCATATCTTTACCAGTACCGTGTGGAAGAGATACAACACCTCTTACCATTTGATTTGCTTTTCTAGGATCTACTCCTAAACGCACAGCTAAGTCAATAGATGCATCAAATTTAGTACTTGTAATTTCTTTTATTAATGCCGATGCTTCATCAACAGAATAAAGTTTTCCTTTTTCTATTTTTGCTGCAGCCTCTTTTTGCTTTTTTGTTAATCTTGCCATTTTTAATGTCTTTTAAAGATTAATTAGGAAACTTCCCTGTAACGGTTATTCCCATAGATCTTGCTGTACCAGCAACCATTTTCATAGCAGACTCGATAGTAAATGCATTTAAATCCTGCATTTTGTCTTCTGCAATGGTCTTAACCTGATCCCAAGAAACTTTAGCTACTTTCTTTCGGTTTGGTTCTCCTGAACCTTTCTTCACCTTGGCCGCTTCTAATAATTGTACTGCAGCTGGAGGAGTTTTGATTACAAAGTCAAATGACTTGTCTTTGTAAACAGAGATAACAACAGGCAATACTTTACCTTGTTTATCTTGGGTTCTAGCATTAAATTGCTTACAGAACTCCATGATGTTAACTCCAGCAGCACCTAAAGCGGGTCCAACCGGTGGCGACGGATTCGCAGCACCTCCCCGAACTTGTAACTTAACTACTTTGCCTAATTCTTTTGCCATTTTAAATAATTTAGTTTGATACGCTTCTTATAAGTTGGAAGCAAAAGAACGCATCTCTATCTAGTGTAACAATTATTATATTTTCTCAACTTGCATATAACTTAACTCTAATGGTGTCTTTCTTCCAAAAATCTTAACCATCACTTCAAGTTTACGCTTTTCTTCATTTATTTTTTCAATAGTACCATCGAATCCATTAAATGGTCCATCAATTACCTTCACAGTTTCTCCTTTCGTGAACGGTATAGCTACATTAGCTGTTTCTTCAACGGTTAACTCATCAACCTTACCTAACATTCTGTTTACTTCAGATTGTCTTAATGGCACTGGGTCTCCCCCTTTGGTTTCTCCTAAAAACCCAATAACATTAGTAACCGAACGTATAATATGAGGTACCTCTCCCGTTAGATTTGCCTGAATCATAATATAACCTGGAAAAAACACTTTTTCTTTGTGTATCTTTTTTCCATTTCTTATTTGAATCACGCGTTCTGTAGGTACTAATACCTGGTCTACATAATCTTGAAGACCTAATCGAGCAATTTCATTCTCGATGTAAGTCTTGATCTTATTTTCCTGACCACTTACAGCTCTAACAACGTACCATTTTTTTTCGCTTACTTCAGACATAGAATCAACCATTAATTATTTAGTAATTAAATCAAAGTAAAAACTCACTACTTTGCTAAATACTGTATCTACTCCCCAAATTGCTAAGGAGAACAGGATTGAAAACACTGCAACCAAAATTGTTAAGCTCTGTGCTTCGGCCCATGTTGGCCAACTTACATTATTTTTAAGTTCACCAAATGATTCTCTTACGTAATTTACAAATCCAGCCATTTATTATTTTTTTTTAACACTACGCCTCTATTGTACTTTATACAAGCTTGGCTTCATGTAAACTTAATTTAGAAACTTTTTGTCCCCAGGATAACATAGATTAAGAGGTCTTTTTCACTTTACCCAGACATTTACTATTATCTTACGACTACGTTCAAGGTACACTCACTCAGCATAAATTTCTCGCTCTTAATACTTCACATCGCACGGGTTGAGAGACTTACTTCGACTACGCTCAGCATAAACTTCTCGCTCTCAATCCTTTCCACATTGCACGGGTTGAGAGACTCACTTCGACTACGCTCAGCATAAACTTCTCGCTCTCAATCCTTTTCACATCGCACGGGTTGAGAGACTCACTTCGACTACGCTCAGCATAAACTTCTCGCTCTCAATCCTTTCCACATTGCACGGGTTGAGAGACTCGAACTCCCGACACCTGGTTTTGGAGACCAGTGCTCTACCAACTGAGCTAAACCCGTATTTTTAATTATTATCTTTTTTAGTAATGTATACGCTCAAATTTTGAAACTTACCCCTACCAAAGGCAGATATACCTTTAAACATAAGTCAAGGTATTCCGATATCCGGAATACCTTAACTTTTTATCTGTTTCGACTGTATTAGTCTAAAATTTCAGTTACCTGACCTGCACCAACTGTTCTACCACCTTCACGGATCGCAAAACGTAAACCTACATTCATTGCGATTGGTTGAATTAATTCAACAGTGATCGTTAAGTTATCTCCAGGCATAACCATTTCAACTCCATCAGGAAGCCCAATGTTTCCAGTTACATCAGTTGTACGTACGTAGAACTGAGGACGGTAGTTATTATGGAATGGTGTATGACGTCCACCTTCTTCTTTCTTAAGGATATAAACCTCAGCTTTAAACTTAGCATGTGGTGTTACAGAACCTGGCTTAGTAATTACCATACCTCTTGAGATTTGAGTTTTCTCAATACCTCTTAATAAGATACCTGCATTATCTCCAGCTTCACCTCTATCTAAGATTTGACGGAACATCTCAATACCAGTAATTGTAGAAGTTAACTTCTCAGCTCCCATACCGATAATCTCAACAGGATCTCCAGTGTTAGCTACACCAGTCTCAATACGACCAGTTGCCACAGTACCACGACCTGTAATAGAGAATACATCTTCGATTGGCATTAAGAAAGGCTTATCCATATCTCTCACTGGCTCTTCAATCCAGTTATCACAAGCTTCCATTAATTCCATCACTGTATCTACCCATTTTTGCTCTCCATTTAAAGCACCTAAAGCAGAACCAGAAATTACAGGACCATTATCTCCATCATATTCATAGAAGCTTAATAAATCTCTAACTTCCATGTCTACTAACTCTAAAAGCTCTTCATCGTCAACCATATCAACTTTGTTTAAAAAAACAACTATACGAGGAATACCTACCTGACGACCTAATAAGATGTGCTCACGAGTTTGTGGCATAGGACCATCTGTAGCGGCTACAACTAAAATTGCACCATCCATTTGCGCTGCTCCAGTTACCATGTTCTTCACATAATCGGCGTGACCTGGACAGTCGACGTGGGCATAGTGACGATTTTCAGTTTGATATTCAACGTGAGACGTATTAATTGTAATACCTCTTTCCTTCTCTTCAGGAGCGTTATCGATCTGATCGAAATCTCTCGCTTCTGATAAACCTGCATCAGCCAATACTTTAGTAATAGCAGCAGTTAAAGTCGTTTTACCGTGATCTACGTGTCCAATTGTACCTATATTTAGATGTGGTTTTGAACGATCAAAAGTTCCCTTTGCCATGTTTTTAAATAATTTAAATCTTAGTTATATAATAATATTAGTGTATTCTAAATCTATACAGTCTTTAAAATAGAGCCAATGACGGGAGTTGAACCCCTGCCTGCCGGCAGGCAGGCGTGACCTAAGGTCACTCGTTAAATTTTAATTTCACCAAAGCAAAATTAAATCCACTTGCTTTTTTTAGAGCCAATGACGGGAGTTGAACCCGTGACCTCTTCCTTACCAAGGAAACGCTCTACCCCTGAGCTACACCGGCTTAAAACTTTAGAGCGAAAGACGATGCTTTTCAGCGTGACAACATTCGCTTCGAGCGAGAGACCGGGTTCGAACCGGCGACATTCAGCTTGGAAGGCTGACGCTCTACCAACTGAGCTACTCTCGCATTCTATACAAGCTTAAAGCTTGACAACTTCAATATTTCAAAGAGGATTGACATTCAATCCAGATAATTTCAAAACAAAGCCTTTAAAAACTCCTTATTTAAAATTATTTGTGGGAAGAGCAGGATTCGAACCTGCGAAGGTAAAAACCAACAGATTTACAGTCTGTCCTCGTTGGCCGCTTGAGTATCTTCCCATTTTAATTATTCATTCTTTTAAAGAACTTAAGCCGATAGAGAAACCTCTTCCCCTTCGACGGCGTTCAGGATAAACTTTTCGTTCTTCATTCAACTTGATTGCTTTTTCCAAACAAAAAAATGAATCCCTAATTCGCTTTTCTTTTGAGCCGATAGAGGGACTCGAACCCACGACCTGCTGATTACAAATCAGCTGCTCTAGCCAGCTGAGCTATATCGGCTTTTTATCTACTTTTTCACGCATAAAAAAGTCCGCTATTTCTAACGGACTGCAAATGTATATATTTATTTCTTTATTCAAAACATTTTTTGATAATTTTTATCATAAATGTGATCTTAATTTTTCCTTTCTCTTTTTTAACTGTCTTTGTAGCGATGATACGGCTGTGTCTACACCTTCCTCAAAACTTTTACATTGTTTCTTTACCACAAAACTATCTCCGGGAACACTTACCCTAGCTTCAAAAATTTTGTTTTCTTTTTCACTTGTATTTTCCACCTTCAAATAAACATCGGATTTAATAACTTTATCGTAATACAAATCTAATTTATCCATACGCTTCTGAATAAAATCTATTAATTTTTGGTCAGCGTTAAAATTAACTGATTGGGTGTTTACTTTCATTCTTTTTGGGTTTTTGGTTAATAAATTCGCTATACTATTTTTTACTTCTAGGGTGTGCTTTGATATGCACCTTTTTTAATTCTGCTATACTATTATGTGTGTATATCTGAGTTGCAGCTAGGCTAGAATGCCCTAAAAGTTCCTTAACAGCATTTAAATCGGCACCTTGGTTTAACAAATGTGTTGCAAACGAATGACGCAAAATATGCGGACTCTTTTTCACCTTTGTTGATGCCTCACTAAAATAATCATTTATTACTCGGTAAGCAAGTGTTTCATAAATTTTAAGCCCTTTTTTTGTTAAAAACAGACGATCATTATCTGTAATGTCATCTAATTCCTTCCTTGAAGATAAATAGCGGTTTAAAGTTTTAGTCACACTATCCAATAATGGAATAATTCGCTCTTTATTCCTCTTCCCAAGAACCTTCAGCGTTTTATTCTCAAAATCGATACTAGATACAGTTAATTCTACCAATTCTATTCTACGAATACCGGTTGAATAGAAAAGTTCAATGATCGCTTTATTTCGAACGCTCTCAAAATCATCGTCAAAATTCATATCATCCAATACCGTCATTATCTCTAATTCTGAAAATGGAACCTGCATTTTTTTCGCTGTTTTTAAGGCCCTATGTTTTGACAGGGGGTTCTTATCTACATCCCCTATTTTTAATAAAAACTTATAATAGGTATTTAATGCTGAAATTTTTCTATTAATACTTCGGTTAGAGAGACCATTTTCTACCATCTGAACTATCCAGCTTCTAATTTGTGAATAATTTACATCGGCTATAATGCTCGAATCGTATTCTGCTTTAATGAATTCTGAAAAAGTCTCCAAATCCTTTTCATAGGCATTAACCGTTAAGGCAGAATAATTCCTTTCAAGTAATAAATAATCTATAAATGGTTTTAGTTGCATTTGTACCTCCTACTGTTTCGTTTTAAAAATACAAAGTTTCGTCTAAATATTAAACGCCTTATACGGATACATTATTACAACTTTATACAATCTACTTTAGACGTTTCATTGGAGATCACTTAAATCGGGAATATTATCTTCATTAAATTGAGGCTTGTCATACTCAAAAAGGCTTTCAAATTTATTAGCATCTACAGGGATTTCTAAAATCTCAATAGTATCCAAAAGAACATCACTAAAAACGACTTTTGCTTTCAAAGTATCCTTGAGTAGGTATGTTACAAACTTATCTTTCTGTTCACTATTTAGCTCGGGTAGCTCATATTCGTCGATTCCCCATTGACCTTCAATACTTACCGATCTTGTGGCTAGAAGAAATAATGTCTCATCACAAATACCCCACTTTTCAACCAGAAGTTCTATAAAAAAAGGTTCGTAAACCTCATGATTTAAGTTAAACGTTCTTAAAACATCTACAAAATTTGAGATGTACCTTTTATCTTTGAAAGCCAATGCAAAAGTGGCACTGAGTCCCATTTGTACCTCATCATTCATCCAAATTGATTTCGAACTATTCTTTTCAATAACCATTTGAGTAAATTTCTCTACCTTTTCTAAGACCTCTTCGTTATCTACAACGTTTAAATAAAAAGCAAGTTCACTGTAATTAGGGATTTCCGGATGTATAGATGCATCTAATTCTATTACATTATTGGTCGAATTATCATAAAATTCAAGACCTGAATCTTCATACGAATCTTTAGCTATTTCATCATAATTATCCATTAAGTAGTCCAACGTTTTTATGATGTCCTGACTTGAAGCGATATTTAAAGTTATTTTGTGTTTCATGGTTAAGTTTGTCTTTAAAATTTAGTTACAGTAATATCATAGCCATGACAAGCTTGTAAATCAAAAGCAAACAACTTTTAATAAATTACTTAGTCAAAGCTTTTTTATCTTATCTTTTTAATTTTAAGCCAAATCAAGGGGTTTGAGATATGAGGCTAGTTTTTTTAGGGGTATTGTTAGTTATCGTATGTTTTAATTAATTATATCTAATAATTATTTTTTGAAATGCGCCATTACAAATTATATAGAGAATTTCTTAAAACGAACCGTTCTTTAAACATTGTCTAGCGGAATTATTTTTGACTAAAACGAGAGGCGCTTTTCAAGATGTAAACATTTGCTTAAACTAAATACAACATGCATGGGCATCATAACGATTCGGCACTCCTGTCTTTGTATTCATCAACTCGTTTTTCTAGTATCTTTTTTTGCTTTTTGTTTGGGTTTTTATTTAATGCGATATGTACTAAGGCAATACCTTAGTTCCTTCATGACTTCAATAGCGGGATGCCCCTTATATATTATTTTATCAATGTCTTCCTTAAAAGTTTTTAAATAGGTTAGATTTATGTCTGGTTATTCGCAGAAAACCAATAAGAAAGGTTCTTGTCTACTTGGTAAAGTTAATAAATCCAGAAATGTAATTGTTAAAATGGCTAACAAACCATGGGATGGAACACTAACCACAATATAAACAAGCAATTAGACTCAAAATAGAAGCAAATAAATCTGAATTGATGAACCAGGTATACGGTTTTTAAAAAAATAGCCACATCTTTACAGCAAATAACCAGACCATTACAACCTATAACTGCAAGGGTTTTGGGGACTTCATTTTTCTCCCTCCAAATTTAATTACTAAACTAAAATAGCTACATTGCCAACTTTACGTCCCAGTTCCACATATTTATGTGCATCAACAATTTTTTCCAACGGAAAAACCCGATCAATAACCGGTTGAAAATATCCTTTTTCTGCAATTTCTTTTAAAAATATGAGGTCTTCTTTTTTCCAATAGAAATTGGAAGACGCAACAATGACTTTCCTACGTTTGAATAATGACGTGAAAATAGCGGAAAGGATATGGGTAAATCCAAATTCGGTGATTAGGTATTTTCCTTTTGGATTCAATACCTCCAGACAATCTCTCATAGATGTTTTACCAACCGTATCAAATATAAGATCGTACGTTTCACGGTTTTGAGTAAAATCTTGCTTCGTATAGTCAATCACTACATCTGCTCCAATCGATTTCACAAGCTTCACATTTTTGGTACTACAAACTCCAGTAACATGCGCCTCAAAGTATTTTGCTAGCTGAACAGCCGCCGTACCTACCGAACCAGATGCTCCATATATCAAGACATGGTCGCCTTTTTTAATGCCACCTTTTTTCTTCATATAAGTCAAAGCGGAAAGCGGGCCATTGACCATGCAAGCAGATTCTTGAAAGGATAGGTTTTCTGGTTTAAAATGAATCAGATCATCCTCAGACATACATTTATATTCTGAATATGCACCAAAGCTTATTCCTGTATATCCAAATACCTGGTCACCAATTTTGTAATTTTTCACATCTAATCCTACTTCTTCAATAATTCCTGAGAGTTCAACACCTAATATTGGTCTTTTTGGCTTTTTGAAACCAAACATCAATCCTACAGGAAGTTTTAAAAGTGGTGAGTGATTAAACCCTCTCATTTTAGGATCTTCTGCTGTAACCGAAGTAGCCATAATTCTCACAAGTACCTCATTACGTTCAGGTAGAGGTTTTTCAATTTCTGTGATACGTAATACTTCGGGTTCTCCGTATTTCTCAAATACAACTGCTTTCATTTGTGATAATTAATTAAAATATTTTTACACAAAGTAAAGGCATTGCATAAAGCCGAAATTTGACACAAGTCAAATAACTATCCGGCTACAATTTTTGATCTAATTCGAGATAAGGTTTCCAGAGATACATTTAAATATGATGCAATTGTCGTTACAGATAATAACTGAATAACTTTGGGTTCTTTTTCGAACAAACTCAAATATCTTTGGGAAGCATCCATAGTTTGAAATTCTTTAAGTTTTTGCTCAAACCATACGGCATAATACTCTATAAACATTTTGTCCAGCATCATGACATCAACATATTTCTTTTTGACTTTATAAAACTGACTATAATCAATGATGGTTACTTCCAATTCGGTTAAAGCTTGTATATAAACGTCGGCGGGTTTCCTCATGATGTAACTATCTAATGATACGGCTACGTCATCATGAAAATATAGTTCGGTAGTTATTTCCTTTTCATTATGCTTGTAAAATTTTCTGGCAGCCCCCTCCTTAATAAGAAGATGCGATGTGCATATTTGTCCGGGTTGAAGTAAATAAGCTCCTTTCGAAAATTTCTTGTCTGCAAACCCACTTTCCATTTCCGCGCGCACCTCCGGATTTAAACGGTTAGACAAATCTTTAATCCTTTTTATATATGGGTTCATTTATTTTTTCTTAACAGTTCTGTTATATAACGCAAGACATATTGATTATAGTAAGTATGATAATCAAAAACAAGGTCTTTATTGTTGTTACGATGATAAAATAAAGTAGAACAATTATTTTCAAATGAAACACTGTCAGGATAAGCCCAAACTTCGCCATTATATTTCGTGTAACTATAACAGGCCCATCGATTATAATCCCTTCCTTTACCAATATGCCTGGGAATAGAGTCTTTTTGGGTACGCCAGGATTCGTATGCAACATTTAATTTACTTGGCGTATTAGTCTGTGCTTCAATATGGATACGTGGACGATGTACCTCGACCCACACCTTTACTTTAGCTTCCTTACCCTTTGATTGCCCATAAATATTTACTGCTCCTGTTTTTAAATCTAACTCCTGTTTAAAAACCGAATGGTTTTTAATCGTTTCGAAGGGGTTCGGTGTTAAACTAATCCTAATCCGTCCACTTTTTCTTTGTTGGTCATTTTCATCAATATTACCGCTTCGGTCCATGTAAAAAAAATGTCTCCATTTTCAACCCAAACATTTAAGCCTATATCTCCCCCTCCACAGGGCATAGATTCGCTCGAGTTCTTACTCTGACCATTCCATACGACATTGTAATCATTGAGCCAGTCAATCTTCTTTAAATCCTGACCAATACATGAGGATATAATCCCATGTATTAAAACTAATAGTATACAACTACGTTTCTTTGTTTTCATACCTCTGTATCTCTCTAAAAAAGACATTTTCAATAAATTCATGGTTAAAAATAGAAAAGTCTCGCTTATACACGAGGCTTTTTAAGTCTTTTGAAATAGTTTTTTACCTATTACTACTGTTCCTATCAACCTTTCGGTTATCTATATATCAAGGTATAATAAGTTCCAGCTGATAAACCACGACTATCCATGTTTAATGTTCCATCACCGATATCTTTTAGTTCAATGTTCGGGATAACCTTCTCTTCTAATCACTACATAGCACATTAGCTTTGTTAGTATTAACAGACAGGTCGTACTCTATTGATGATATGCTATAAATGGGCTCGGAATGTTTTGATAAAGCAAAGCTTTAACCATTTTACCTCCTGGTAACATTCCTGAACAGACCAAAATTTCAATCGACTTCACAAGCCCCATCTTTTTAGCACTGGAAACTCTCGTGGTATAAGCCTTAAAGAATTTTGCTAGTTGAACAACCACCGGGCCTACTAAACCAGGCGTTACATATGTCGAGGGCATGATTTCTTTTTAAAGTTCGTCATAATAGTTTATTACGATAGCATGGCGATCACGATCCAAAGCATAATACCCTGCAGTGACACCTCTACTTCTTTCGGTCATCATGCCTTGATAATGCCCACCTTCAGGTCCTTCTTCATAAAAAAGTTTAGGAACCCACCAGACTGATTTTTCAACGGTTCCTTCAGATTCATCTCCTCCTCTTCCTCCACCAGCAGCGCCTTGCGCAACCCAACCACAATCGTCGCTCCAATGTGCTGTTCCGTTTTCAAGTGCCAGTCGTGCTTCTCGTGCAGCGCATAATTCATATTCTGTTGCTCTAACAAATGGAGGTAATCCATGGCGTTCTCGAAATTCATTAATTCGATTTGTAGCGTATTCACCAATATCTACATATCCGCAATAAGGATCGTCTGCCATAACTTGCATAACGCCATCATTACAAACATTTTCAGGGTTACCATCTCCATCAGGTAATTGCCCGACTAACGAGGTAACTAATCTTGATTCTACTTCAGAATCTCCAATGCTAAGATCGATGCTCGGCCCATGCACTTCAGATTCTTTCGTACAAGACAATTGGAGACATAAACAACACAATAAGATGAGCACAAGGAAAGATTGGGAGTTATATCGCAGGAGTTTCATGTTTTAATAATTCGTAGGTTAATAATATATTCTAAGACTATGTTTATTAACATTTAAGACGTCCTTAATATTTAAACGCATAGGAATTTAAAAAAGTATTCTTTTTTTACAACGTCTTTCTTTTTAATTTCGAGTCTCCTAAATATAGATATATACATCTTATAATGCCAGCTTCGAGTTTAGTAACAATTTTAAATGCCTACTCAAATCTTATAGGATTTGCTTTATTATAGATAGCATAGAGGCTTCGTTAGACTGGGAGCTTACCAACCAACGAAGCGTTAATATTAAAAGGAACGACCAATCCTAAAGCTTCTAAAAAAACGATAAACTCATCAACAGGGGTTTACTTTTTAAAAGTGACTCTACAAGTTGCTAAGTTGATTACAAAACTCATTATAAAGGACTAAATTACACTCTTTAATTGGTGTTTTTATTTAGAAGGTTCTTTCAGAAAAATCTACGTCTAGATAATCTTTTTTACTTTTCGGTAAGTTTTTATAAAGGTCATTTTCCAGTAAAGTTCAATATCTCAAACGAGGTCACCTTTTAAGTTTTTTCCCATACTTCGCAAAGCAAAAGTATGACGATTATTCCATGATACCTATCTACAATTCCTTTTTTATGCACTTCATTTCCTTATACGAACACCCTGTAAATCAAGAATTAATAAGGGTGCGTTGTAAAAAGTGATTACCTCCGTAATTAAAGGATAAAAAGAAACAATTAAAAGAAAACTATTTTGAGGCTTTCTTAATAGCGTGATTCAATTCTTTTAAATGTTTACTTTTAATATTATAAGATAATCCTGAATGCCCCACGTTATAAATAACATTTCCTGTTTTGGAATTAACAATAGCATAAACTTGATTTGCATTTAACCTTATATATCTTAAATAATAAAAATCCTCACCATTCATGATCTTATCACTTAACTCTTTATTATCAATAAATTCATAGGGATAATTGTAATTTTCGAATACAGAATTGACATTATCAATATCTTTGTTTTCTTTTCCTGAAAACGCATCAACTCTTACCTGTAAATAAGAAGGAAGATAGAGCGTTTTATTTACCATTCTACCTAACTCTTCTTCACGCAAAAAATCTTGTTCTGTTTCTATCCGTTTGTTGATATATTGTAAATAATTTTTCAATAATCCAGGAGAATAATTGTAAAAGACATTTTCTTTATTCATTCCCTCTGAAGCATTATCAACTGATTTAAGAGCTTTATTAACAAATTGATCATTAGGATACAATGCAAAGCTAGTCGCATATACCATTCTGAAATTGTTTTTCTTTCTTTTTTCAAAATAATCAAAACTAAAACTTACACTAATGGACGAAACCATGTTGCTCATTTTTGTAGTTTTATCCTTAACATATCCAGTAATTCTACCAAAAGAATATTTATCACTTCTATAATCTTCAAGATTGAATTTATCTATAGGGATAATTTCGTAGGGTGTTACTGTCCAACATTCCTTTAATATTTTTTCATATACATCTCTTTCAATTACGCTAGAAAATGTGAAGATTGTTTTGGTTTCTTTAAATTTTTGAAACCTTAATTTTCTTTTTTTTCCAACATTCGTTTTTACCACTTTATACTCCGTAACTTCTGGTGAATTTTGACCAACTGATATTGAGGTAACAAAAGTTAATAAAAGAAATAGTTTAATTGCTTGGTTCATTAGGTTCAGATTTGGGTTATAATTATTTTATTTAGGGAAATGAAGTAAATTCTTCAAAACTTCATATTGAAAAATTTGTTCGCTGAAATGATTTATAATGCAGCCAACAAGTTTATACGTAACCGTCCGGTCTGAAACTCCTTTGATTTCAACATTATACTTTTCGGTTGCAAATCCCATTGTTTTAATTCTAGGATAGCTCATCAATCGGTAAAACAAAATCGGCAGGGTTTCTCATAAATCCGATAGATAACATCAAAAATATCAATATATAAATTGTCCTTTTCAAATTATTGCTAACCATGGAATATATGCACCAATACGTTCAATTTAGTTTCCAAAATTAAGTTATTTCTTTCATAAAAATAGCTTTTTTCCTATAAATTAAAAACCTCATACCTCCTAGCATCCTAATTAAGTCATTTTTAGACTGCGCCAACATAGTTTCACCCTTTTTAAAACAAAAAATCCCGCCTTACAGCGGGATTCCATATTATTATATATATTTCAAAGATTATATATCTTCTGCATCTCTTAATGCCTGAATGTATTGAGCTTTTTGAATTTGAGCTCTGCGCACTACTGAAGGCTTAGTAAACTGCTTACGTGATTGTAGCTGACGCTTCGTTCCAGTTTTATCAAACTTTCTCTTAAAACGCTTAAGCGCTCTATCTATATTTTCTCCTTCTTTAATTGGTATTATTAACATAGTATCTTAACCTCCTCTCTTTTAGATTTTCGGTTTGCAAATATAAATTTAAATAAGCAATTAACAACTAAATTTTCAATTTTATTTTGGAGCCCAGACCGAGTAACTTTTTGGAGGTGCTTGTATTTTCACCCAGCGTCCCAATTGTGTTGTTTGCTCCCACCCGGAATGCCCTGTATAATCTTTTATAACTGTATTAGACCAATTGGTTTCCACCCATCGTTCCTGCCAATAATCTGCATTGTTTATGTACACCATCAATCCCGAATTATTATACCCGTTCCTTTTAGCGATATACTCATTATCATCAGTATATACTATATTGGTAGATCCTCCTGCTAAGTTATTATGAATCCATATTAAATTATTTAAACGGTTCTTATCCAACCATTCTTCATAATCTTTGTAAAAGATGGTTGGGTAACCTTCATGCGTTAATATATAAGCATAAGCTAACATTTTTCCATTAAAAATTTCATCTGTATCATGATTAGTAACAAAAGTTACCGCTCTCGCGGCATTGCGCTTCCACAACATGTCATCATTCAATTTGTTCAAATCATTACCTTCAAATGCATCTCTCATTTTATAATAACACGCAAAATCGAAAGCACTTACTTCGGCCTGCCCGGTCCACCAATCTAGTGTTCCAGCATTGCCATCCCAATATTCTCCAACAGTAAATCCACCGACTTCATTTTTCCAATCTTTAACAACCCAGGGTTCGAACCCTTTTACGTAATCAAATCTCCAACCGTCAAATCCCATCTCATTTTTATAGTACTTCGCAACAGATCCCGAGTTTTTCCAGAGTTCATTTTGTACTCTTACTTGATGATGGGACAAATCTGGAAACCCACCAAAAACACCTGTATCGCTGGTATAACTATAATTTGGATGAAAATCATTAAAATCCCTGTTAAACCTGCCTGATAATGGTGTGAACTTAGTCCAATTACTTTGACCGTTAACAGGGTTTATTTCACTATCTCCCCCACTATTGTGGTTAATAACGATATCTGCAATAACACTTAGCTGAGCATTATGTGCCGAAGTAATTAGCGTTTTTAACTCATTTGTAGAACCAAAGCGCGTTTCTATGCTTCCCATTTGGTCGTATTGACCAAAATCGAAGTAATCAAATGGGTCGTACCCCATAGAAAAAGGACCGTTTTGTGCTTTAGAGGCAGGAGGCAACCAGATGGCATCTATTCCTGCATTACTCCAATCCTGAACTTTCCCTCTCACGGTATTCCACCAGTTTCCACCGGCTGGCACATCCCAATAAAAGGCCTGCATCATAACACCAGAACCTATTGGTTTTAGGTTACTCGCTATAGCCGTTTTAGAAGATTCAATTTTTAAGAACTGTGAATCTGTGACATCTTTATTAGAAGACTGATCATCTAATAATTTTTCTTTAGAACAACCAATAAACAGGAAGCATATTGGTAAAATAAATTTTAATAGTCTTTGAAGTTTTCTCATCTTGTTTAGTTTTAATTTCCTTCAAATTATAAAACAAACTTCCTATCAAAAAACCACTAATAAGACGAAATCGATTTCGTGTTAATAACTTTTACCAAATAATCCTTTTCGCAACATGACATTACACTAATAACTAACTCGTGTCTATGCAATTGCATAACGAGTAGGTTAAAAAGTGCCACTTTAAACGACATGAAGCATCTTTTTAAAGTTATCCCTTTAATTTATAAGGTATTGAAATTTACAGACCTCTTTTAAAAAATGTAGATATTCTAACTTACGGCCGGTCTATATTCTTTTTTATCTATGATTATTTTGGCTATAATCTCCCTAAGAATTTCGGAAGTACCACCACCAATTGGCCCCAGCCTACTATCTCTTAAGAGTCTCGCCATTGGATATTCCTCCATGTAGCCATACCCTCCTAAAAACTGAAGACATTGGTAAATGACATCGTCTGCCATTTTTGTCGATTTTAATTTCGACATGGACGCTTCTTTAACAACATACTCCCCTTTATTTAATCTATAAGCTACGGCGTAATTATAGGTCTTACAAAACTCCATTTCTGCATGTAAATCTGCAATGCTATGTCTTAAGGCCTGAAAGCTATCAATAGACTTTCCGAAGGCTTGCCGATCGGACATATATTTTAATACATACTCTAAGGCGTATTCTGCTCTGGCATGGGCATTAATCCCCATCACCAAACGCTCCAAAGAAAAGTGCTGTAATATATAAGCAAAACCTTTGTTTTCTTCTCCCATTAAATTAGCCTCCGGGATTTTAACATTATCGAATGCTATTTCTCCAGTATCTGAGGCTTTCCATCCTAACTTATCTAGTTTAGTTGCGGAAACACCCTCGCTCTCTCTATCAATAACAAATATGCTAATGCCTTTATTTCCAAGTTCGGGATTTGTCTTCGCAGCCACTACAAGGTAATCACTGTATACACCGTTTGTAATAAATGTTTTAGAACCATTAATAATATAATGATCTCCTTCTTTTACAGCCGTGGTTCTCATCCCAGCAACATCACTCCCACCAAAAGGTTCCGTAATACAAAGACACCCTATTTTATCTCCAGAAATACTTGGTACTAAATAGTTTTGTTTTATAGTTTCATCGCCTTCCGCATTTAAATGAGTCATTGCCAAATACGCATGTGCCCAGATCGCAGCGGCAAAACCACCTGAATTTATTTTTTGAAGTTCTTCAAGAAGAATAACGGTATAGAACAAATCTAGATTTAAACCTCCATAGGCTTCGGGATAGTTGATCCCAAAAAACCCCATGTCACCAAACTTTTTCCAAATAAATCTTTCTATATCGCCTGTTTTTTCCCATTTCTCGATATTAGGAACCACTTCCTTTTTTAGAAAATCCTGAAGACTTTGCCTAAAAAGGTTATGCTCTTCTGTGAAGTACATACTATCCATTTATTTATATTTATTATTCTTTATGACGTTTCGAATTACCTGCAACGGTATTGTTCTTAAGTCCTGAATCAATACTGTTTAATCAAGCGACAAATATAATTTAATTATATCAATTTTATTAACAGGAAAGTCCTTTACTTTCATTAATTCATCAAAAGAATGATATTCATTTATCAAATTTCGATGCTCGATAATTTTGTGGGCTAAATCATAATCTATATGCTGAATCGTTACGAGGTTTTCTACCGTCGCTTGATTTATATTTATGCCTTGAACTTTTCGTGGTGTTTTCACTGTGAATCGATTGGTTACTTTACTAATTAACTCCGGTGTTAAACCATAAACATCCTGGAGTTGCACATCACTAATAAAGCCTCCTTTAAATCTATTTCTAAACCTAACAATACGTTGGGAAAGCACCTTCCCAATGCCATGAACTTCCTGTAATTCTTTAGCCGTTATTTTATTGAGATCTCGCTTTTCTTTAGGTATGTTTTGCGTCTTGCCCCTGTAACCATTGGAGGTGTATTTTGTCTTTGGTTTGTTTACCCATTCTGGAAATTTAAAGTAGGGAGAAATTTTACTTAATAGCGTATCTGACACCTTAGTTACGTCTTGAAACTGTTTGGGTGAATTAATCCATTTATTTTGTTTTCTAAAAGCCAATAATCTGTCTATTTCTTCATTAGACAGTCCTAATGATGCGCCTTTAAAATCTGTTAGATAATTGGGATTAAAAGGATAAATTTTAGGTTTTTCTTTTTCTAACTGCACCAACCTAAGTGAGTCCAGTTCTTTATTAAACTTTTCTAATTCTTGAGTCTTTGCTACAACATTTGCGGGAGAGAAATCCACAAAAAAATAAATGCATTGCAAGGCGATAATAAGTAAGATCAATAAAAAAATCCCATTTCTTTGTTCTTTAGAAAACATAAAATGGGATTTCATATTTATAGGGTATATACTATTTTAAGACTTAGTCGCTTTAATAGCGTCAAGGTACCTTTTCAATTGTTTCTTAACTACCGGGAATAGGAAATATAATCCCACCATATTCGGGAATACCATGGCGAAGATCATCGCATCTGAGAAATCCCAGATAGACTTCATACTTGCCGCAGCTCCAATAATGATAAACAATAGGAATAAAAGTTTATAAATTAAATCGGCTACTTTTCCTCTACCGAATAAAAATTTCCAGGATTGTAATCCGTAGTAAGACCATGAAATCATTGTAGAAACGGCAAATAACACAACGGCAACTGTTAAAAACACGTTAGAATAAGGAATGTACTGTGCAAATGCCTGAGATGTTATTCCAGCACCTTCATAACGCATTCCATTGATAAGTACACCTCCGGTACCATCGCCACCGTATTCGAAAACACCACCTGAATTAAATATAACAATAACCAGAGCGGTCATGGTACAAATGACTACCGTATCAATAAATGGCTCTAACAACGCCACCAATCCTTCTGATGCTGAATACTTGGTTTTCACAGCAGCGTGTGCAATAGAGGCAGAACCTGCACCCGCTTCATTAGAGAATGCTGCGCGTTTAAAACCAACAAGCAATACACCAATAACACCACCAACTCCCATAGCTCTTGGGTTAAAGGCCTGACTAAAGATCATTCCAAATGCATCATCAATTAGACTAAAGTTACTTAAGATGATGTATAAACAAGCTACAATATAAAGTACCGCCATTAAGGGTACAACCTTCTCTGTAACCGAAGCAATTCTCTTAATACCTCCTATTATGATAACACCAACCAATATGGCCATTAATAAACCTATTAAAGCTCCTGCACTGGTACCTTCCAGTCCCATAAGTTCTTTAATTACTACGGTTGCTTGATTGGATTGAGCGGCATTACCACCTCCAAAAGATCCTCCAATACAGAAAATGGCAAAAAGTACAGCTGCAATTTTTCCCAGTGTGGCAAAGCCTTTTTCTTTAAGTCCTTTTGTAATATAGTACATAGGACCTCCGTATATAGTACCATCTTCTCCAACATCCCTATATTGGACACCTAAGGTACATTCTACAAATTTGGTAGACATTCCTAATAGGCCACATACAATCATCCAAAACGTAGCTCCAGGCCCTCCTAATGCGATTGCCAATGCTACTCCTGCTATATTTCCATTACCAACGGTTCCGGAAACCGCAGTTGCTAAAGCCTGAAAGTGACTAACTTCCCCTTCCTGACTCTCATCACGAATGGTATCTCGAATATCTCCATCGATAGTCATAGAGGTATCTGCTGCTGCGTGTCCTCCTTCTATTTCATCATATTTTCCCCTTACCGTATTAATGGCTTTTCCGAAGTATTTAAAATTAGGAAAACCAAAATAGATGGTAAAGAAAGCGGCACTACCTACCAAAAGTAACAATACGAACGGAATATCGGGATCTGTCCATACTTTAAAAAAGATTACGCTACTAAAAAAGTCTGAAATCGGTTTAAAACCTTCATCAATACGCTGATCTAATCCCTTTTCTGCAGCTTCCTGGGCAAATGTTAAAAATGGTAATATGAGTGTAAATATTGAAAGAAGAAATTTCTTCATAAGAAGTCGTATTAATTTATTTAATTGAAAAATTCGTACTAAAAGCCGGCAAGATGCTAAAAAAATTTGATTTTTTAAAACAATAGCTGTTAAAATCGAAATTCTCTAACCTATATTATATGCTGTATTCAAGGCTTCAATCTGTTCCGGTCTTCCTAAAACAATTATTTTAGAATTGGATGCCAGCTCCTGTTCGGCTTCTGGATTTACAAGATACTCTCCCCTTTCGTTTTTATAACCTATTACAGTACAGCCTGTTTTTTTACGAAGATCTAAATCTCTTATTGTTTTGGCTACCTTGGTATCGTACAACTTTTCGACGGCAACTTCTTCTATATTGATGTTCGACTTCCCTACAATTGATAAATTATCTACGAATTCCATCAAATCTGGAATTACGACCAAAGATGCCATATGATCGCCTCCAATTTTATCTGGAAGTATCACATTATTTGCTCCGGCTAATTTTAATTTATTGTAAGATGTTTCAAATGAAGCTCGGCTTATAATGTTTATGGAGTCGTTTAATTGTCTTGTTGATAGCACGACGAACAAGTTATCTGCATCATTTGGTAAAGCAGATATCAGACAGGATGCTTTATCTATTCCTGCCTGCATAAGTGTTTCATCTTCATTAGCATTACCTATTACATAAGGAACGTCGTCTATTTGTAACCGTTCTTCCATGTCCTTGTCCTTTTCTATAACAACAAAATGCTTACCATGAGCAGCCAGTTTTCTGGCGGCCTGCTTTCCATTTCTTCCATAACCGCAAATAACAATATGACCTTTAAACCTATCAATCTTTTTTTGCATCTTCTTATGTATTAATTCATCAATGTTATTTTTACTTAAAATATATTCTGTAATCACAGAAAGTGCATACCCCACAATCACAACACTTGCTAAAATTAGGAAAATGGTAAATATTTTTGACTCTTGATCAAGCGGAACTACTTCTCTAAACCCTACTGTAGTCATGGTAATAACAGTCATATAAACCGCATCGATCAAGGAATATCCAGATATCATTCTATACCCGATAACACCTATCAATAAAATAACGACGAGCAGTAATAAGGCTGTGTATACTTTTTTTCTAAAAAACTTTATAAGTGGATTCATAGACTATACCAATTATAAATCGAAAACCGACGACCTCTTCGTATAAATTAAATCTTTGATTTTCATCCAAAATGCCAGAAACAAATACAAAGTAAAACCAAAACCTACAGTTGCAAACGTTAGGTACATAAACGAAATTCTAACCACTTTGGCTCTAATACCGAGTCTATCGGCAATACGCTGACACACATAATAACCATGCTTTTGAAAAAAAATTAGCGGCTTATAAATATAATTCATCCCGCAATTTAAATATAAAATTTTAGAATTTCACTGTTGATTACTAATCGCTCTCAATGAAGGTCTTCAGGTTAGTATTCTTTTGGAATTGAAATGAAAAATAGTAATTTTATTACCAAATGAAAATCTTTTGAAGAATACCTGTTTACTGGACGGGCAGCGTCACTCTAAAATAATAAAAACCATATAGAGATAAGAGCGAATTTTACAACCTATTATAACATGATTAAATCACTTCATTATTCTATTACCAATAGCACATTGTAAGCACCTATTTTTTTCGCAATATTCGGTTTTAAGCTGAATAAGTGCCTGAGAATCTAAAGAAGTGGTTGAAACCTTTTTTAATTTATTGAATGCACCAATAATACTATTGTTTTCTGAAGCGATTGATCTTGCAATTTGTATTACGTCTTCATCCACATTTTTCCCATGGTAGGTTGCATAATAAAACTTAAAAGGTAGCACGGTGTTGATTAACACTAAATCTATAAACGATCTGGTAAGTGTTTTTTTGAAGTATGTTGATTCCTTCTGAAATGTATAATGTGTTTCCCAAAACCGAGATGTAGAGACTTTAAATAGCTCATAAAAATCATTTAAATGATTTGTTTCCCTTATTTTAGAAAACAGGTTTTGGTGCTCATAATACAAACTGGCCAATTGGGATATTCTTATGGTTGGAAAGTTAGAGGGACGAAGTCTAAAAAATTGACAAGGTATTATTTGATTATTTTCCAGTTTAAATTTTTGTTTCAAAAATTTATATTCCTTGATCAGGTCTAAATAGTAGGCATCCTCGACATCATCCTCTAATAATCCTAGTTGTCCAAATAATAGGGCTTCCAATGAGCGCTGCTTAGATTGCACCTTTCTTATTATCGAAAAATCAACAGATCTTGCCAAACTAAAAAACGAATCGCCATTTACTTTAAGCCCAAAATTTTTTGCCAACATTACAAATAGTACAGCTTCCCAATCATTTTTAGAGGCTTCTAAAAGCTTTTCTATAACTTTTGTTTTTCGTTCTAAACGTTCCAGGTACAAACGTTCTAACCAATTATTAAGTACAAAGGTATCTACGCCAGAAAAGTTTTGCTCACAATTAATCCATTTTTCATGCTGTTCTTCTTTAAATAGGGTTTCATATTTATTTAAAATATCATGGCCTATAAAATCTTTTAATCGCAGTGTTGGTACTGCTGTATTATCTTTTCGAAGGACATCCATATCGTGTTCCCAGACCAAATGTAAAATGACATTATCATAGGCCCTATCTTGCTCATGGCCATGTAAAAACCAGTCTGAAGATTTTACATGAACCTCAACATTCCCTGCCCAAAGTTGTTTATCAATGGCAATATGTGCATTAAAAAAATCGGGGCCGGAATTTAGGTTATGCTGCCCAACGGAACTAACCTCAATTGTTTCTCCTGTAGTTGTTTTAAGTCCCTTGGTTTGGATTTTTTTGTGTTTCCAGATGTAGTGTAAAAAGTCCTCTTTCATGTTAGTAATATAAAATGCGTAAGTAAATTCGTATAAATATATAAAAATACTTACAATACTATATTACAACAGAAAATCCCTTATAGCCAGTGTGTTTCTTTTAAAGCCCATATTTAAACAAGCTATATCGCTTTTTTATCCTGAATATTACTATAGGACTTTAGCAATTGGTATAGTTCTTCGGGGTTAAACGGTTTTCCCATAAACCCGTTCATTTTGTAGCGTTCTGTTTTCTTTTTAATGTCGGTTTGAGCAAAGGCCGTTAGAGCAACTATGGGAATATTGGCTTTCTTCTCGTTATCAAGTTTTCTAATCATCTTGGTGGCTTGATAACCATTTATTTTGGGCATTTGAAGATCCATTAGAATGAGATCATAATCATTTTTTTCAAAAAGTTCTAAGACCTCTTCTCCATTTTCCGCAACGGTATATGTAACATTCCATTTACTGAAAAAGCGTTTAAGGATGAGCACGTTCATTTTATTATCTTCTGCCACCAACACATTAATATCTATGGGGAGATAATCTGGCTGCATTTTAATCATTCCTGGCTCAAAAATATTAAGCCTGTTACTCACTTTATAAGTAATTTCAAAAGAAAATTCGGCACCTTTGCCTAGTTCACTGTTCACGATTAAGTCGCTTCCTTGAAGATTTAAGAGTTTTTTACTTATTGATAAACCAAGTCCAGTGCCTCCATATTTAACAGAGGTCTCTGAGTCTGCCTGCATAAAACTCTCAAAAATGGACACTTGTCTGCTTTTCGATATTCCTATTCCGGTGTCTTTTACTTTAAAATGAAGTTTTACTTTATTTTCTACAATCCCCAGGTTTTGAATCGTAAGATTTATACATCCCTTCTCTGTAAATTTTAAGGAGTTACTTAATAAGTTTTTAATGATTTGGGTTAGTTTTAGCTTATCTCCAATAATAGTATCTGGCACATCATTTTCCTTAATAATATTGAAGATTAGTCCTTTCTTTTCTGCTCTTAAACTAAAGTGAGATTTTATATTTTCCAGAAAATAGTTAAGACTAAAGTCCTTCTCTACCAGCTTTAATTTACCTGACTTTATTTTACTAAAATCCAACAAGTCATTAATAAGTCCTAACAAATGTTCCCCCGAATACTTTAACGCTTTCAAGTTTTCTAACTGATCCGGCAGGTATTCTTCCATTAGTAGAATATTAGTTAAACCAGTGACCGCATTTAATGGTGTTCGTATTTCGTGAGACATGGTTGACAAAAACTCATCTTTCGATTTGCTTGCCTTTTGTAATTCTATTTCGGTTTCTTTAAGGTTTGTAATATCTATAATAGTTCCAATATACCCCTGAGGGACTCCCCTACGATCTTTTACGAGTTTAGATTTCACTTCAAACCACATGAATTCATCATTTTTCTCGTACTTGAATATAAATTTGATATGATTCTTTTCTCGTGAGAACAATTCACTAAACTTAGGAAAACCATCAATATCTTCACCATGCAGAAATTGCGTGAAGCTTTTGCCTATAGCATCTTCAATCGGAATACCAGAATATTCTGCCCAGGCATTATTTAAAAAAGTAAAATTTCCATCCAGGTTGGTTTCAAAAAGAACTCCTCCAATATTATCAACAATATTTTCAAGTTTCTTATTGGTTTGGTCTCTTTCTTTTATGAGTTGCCTATTTGCCACATAGAGCTCTTTGGAGCTTTCCTCAAGAATATTCTCGACATGTTTTAGGTCACTATCAAAACTTTTATATGCATCATTGATCATATCTAAGAACTGGACAAACCCAGAATTCTGGGACATGTCTAACCCTGTTTTTTTGAGCTGACGCCTTAGTAGTCTATGATAATCTTTGTTTAACATTCTGAAAGCGTTGTAATGGTCATCGTTTGATTATGGAGTTCGCAAGGTGAAAACTCTCCAAAAGGTGCAATTTCACCATAGGAATAAAAACCAGTTATACTAGGCTTATCACCCAATATGTCTCTAACAGCTTCTACTTCCTCTTCTACCATTTGTTTTAAAACGAGGCGTCTCCCTACGCAACTTATAAGAATGGCTAATTCGGTATGTTCTTCTACTTTTTTCTTAGCGCCTTCTGCAGAATCTGCTGCTCCATTTATAAGTCTGTCTATATTAGCCTTCATTAATCGCACATAAGAACCTTCTGGAATATTACCTGCGAATGTTAAACTTTGGTCACTTTCATTTACTGCTAAAATGGTTCTAACGATTGGAGTCGAATCTTCATGTAACCTCATACTTAATGGAAACAAGAGCCCCGAACTTGGTAAATTATTAGCCTGCTCTCCTAAAAAGGACTTATAGAGTTCTAAGGCGGGTAACCCATCCAATTCATAGAGTACATTTTTGTTCGATTTGGTTACAAGGCGTTCTATTCCAAAACTATCCCAACCTCCTTTAGAACTATAACCTACTTTTAAGTTATCACCATAAAAACCTATAGCAATAATGGTTTTATCTACAATTTGGTTATTGTTAATAACAAATGTTTTATTAAAATCTGATCCATCTGCAGCCAGACCGCCCGTGATACTAACATTAGGGATCATTGATTTTAAACCAGAAACTAAATCGGCACCATTCACATTAAGACCGTCACTTAATACTAACACATGCTTTAAACCTTTCGTACAAAGATCTTTAGCTAAATATTGGCCAGATTTGTAACTGCAGTTCATATCTATAATCTCCCTTGACGATTTTCGACAAGTTACTTTGTCTAATTGTATCGCTGTTAACGAGACCGTCTCATCTTTTACCGTTATATCTGATATTTCACCTGCTGTAGAACACCCTATTACGATAGCTTCGGGGTACTTTGTAATGACATGATTCACGACATCTTGCTTGGGTGTAAAGTTTGGAGAAACAAAAAGTAATATCAGGCTAGCTTCAATATTTAATGTGGAAGCCTTTTCATACCAATTATCCTGTTGCAGAGATATTTGTTGAACTTTCATACCGGACGCATTTAAAGGTTAGCAATATAATGCATTTCGTCGTTTTTTTAATGCATTTCATCGAAAATATAACAAAAATCGGTATAATCAAAATTTTAATTAAAGTTTTTACTTACGAGAATGCTAGAAAAAACGCTAAAAACCCCCATGACAAGACGTAAAAACCTACATTTTTTAAGTGTAGTGTACAAAAAATCCCAAATGGGATATTTTTGGGATTTTCAAATAACATATGTTTCTATGCTCCCCTATAATGCACTTATAATATCGTATTTAGTGATTATTTGATGCTTATTATCTCCCAGTTTTACCAATACGGCATCATTATCACGATCTATTAATTTAGAAACCTCTTCAATGGGGGTATTTTTGCTAACTATCGGAAATGGTTTGTGCATCACCTCCTTAATAGGTAAACCTGAAATATCCTTATTCTCAATATACTTTCGAAGTAAGTCGGCCTCGTCAACGGCTCCCACAAAACCGGTTGAGTCTTCTACTGGTATTTGAGAAATTTTGTATGTTTTCATCCGTTCTATGGCATGAGATACCAGTTCTTCAGTTTTTACTGTTATTAGGGGACGTTCCATATGACTTTTTACAATATCCTGCGCGCTTGTTAGTTCATCTTCTATAAATCCACGATCCCGCATCCATTCATCATTGTACATTTTGGCGACATAGCGGCTTCCATGATCATGAAATAAAACCACCACAACATCGTCCTTCTCAAACTCATCTTTTAACTGCAAAAGCCCTTTAATAGCTGCTCCGGCAGAATTACCCAGGAACATACCTTCTTCTTTTGACAGTTTTTGAGTGTAAATCGCAGCATCCTTATCGGTCACTTTGGTAAAGCCATCAATGATGCTAAAATCGACGTTTTTAGGTAAAATATCCTCTCCTATACCTTCTGTTATGTATGGGTAAATCTCATTTTCATCAAACACTCCGGTTTCATGGTATTTTTTAAAAACCGATCCGTAGGTATCTACCCCCCATATTTTCACATTAGGATTTTGTTCTTTAAGGTAATTACCAACTCCAGAAATTGTTCCTCCTGTACCAACACCAACGACAAAATGTGTTACTTTACCATTGGTTTGTTTCCAGATTTCGGGCCCTGTACTTTCGTAGTGTGCGGCAGCATTACTAGGGTTATCATATTGGTTTACATACCAGGAATTAGGTGTTTCTTCTGCGAGTCGCTTTGATGTGGAATAGTAGGACTTTGGATCATCTGGCTCTACATTTGTTGGACATACCACAACTTTGCTTCCTACAGCTCTTAAAATGTCGATCTTTTCCTTACTCTGTTTATCGTTTATAACACAAACCATCCTATACCCTTTAACTATAGCTGCAAGGGCTAATCCCATTCCTGTATTCCCCGAAGTTCCTTCTATAATGGTACCTCCGGGTTTTAATCGTCCATCTGCTTCAGCATCTTCAATCATTTTAACCGCCATTCTATCTTTTACTGAATTACCAGGATTAAAAGTCTCATATTTTGCCAGAACCAAACACGGTAAATCTTCAACAAGTTTATTGAGCTTTACTAGAGGGGTATTTCCTATGGTTCCAAGTATGTTTTCTGCGTACTCCATATGCTTCACTTTACTTTATTAATTTAATCTTAAAGTTAGTTTTTATTGCATTATTCGCAATCATATCTCGATAAATTATTAAAACGTTAACATAAGATTCGTTTTAAGGCATGTAATGATCCTAAACATATCTTATCAAAATGTCCTAAGATGTATCTTAGGTAACTTGGTAATACTAGAAGGAACATGGTTTAGACCGCCAAACGTCAATTGTTGGGAGCTCTTTTAGTATCCATCTTGATTGTTAGGGAGAATCGTGCAATAGTAATAAAAACGTTATGTGATATCTCAATCGTGCCGCATTTCGATATGACTACGACGCCATATTTGAATTTTCCCGTCATTTTTCGACAAAAGGAGAAACCACATAACAGTGATAAAAAAACATTATGTGATATCTCAATCGTGCCTCATTTCGATATGACTACGACATCATATTTGAATTCCCCCGTCATTTAGTCAAAAGGAAAGAACACACAACAGTGATAAAATACGTCATATGATATCTCAATCGTGCCTCATTTCGATATGACTGCGACGCCATATTTGAATTCCCCCGTCATTTAGTCAAAAGGAGAAATCACAAAACAGTAATAAAAAACGTTATGTGATATCTCAATCGTGCCGCATTTCGATATGACGACGACGCCATATTTGAATTCCCCATCATTTAGTCAAAAGGAAAGAACACGCAACAGTAATAAAAAACGTTATGAGATATCTCAACCGTGCATCATTTCGACATAACTGCGACACACTATTATATTCCGCAGGATTACTTTGGTTTTTCAATAAAATTTAAAAACGACGACTATGTTTTACCATATCATAAATAGTTTAGAGACTTGTTTTTATTTTATCCCTAATACTTAAAAGCTTTAGAAGATACTTCTCATTAAAAAAACACAAAACAGTACAAAGCACAAGCAAACACCCTACATAAATCCCTTACATATAACTATTTACCCATTACAAGTAAATTTTATCTCACACCTTTGTATTGCTAATGTACGTTTCAATTATTTAACTTATGAAAATTCGCTCCAAGTACCAAAATGCTCTTCTTGAAATTATTTGCATGCTCTACCTATTTCTGTTTGTATATGCCGCAGTAAGCAAATTATCGGTTTTCGATGAATTTAAAATCCAAATAGGACAGTCTGCTATGCTAACTCCGGTTGCCGATATTGTCGCCTGGGTAATTCCTTTTATTGAAATTTTAATCGCCTTACTATTACTTATTCCTAGACTAAGGTTAATAGGCCTGTATGCCGCCTTTAATCTTATGGTGATGTTTACCGTCTATATTTTTGTTATTTTAAATTTTAGTGATGATATTCCCTGCTCCTGCGGTGGTGTTATTGAAAAATTAGGTTGGACAGAGCACCTATTCTTTAACCTTGCCTTTGTTGTTCTGGCTGCCATAGGAATCTATATACTAAATGGTCAAAAAAAATCACTGTATCCAAAAACCGGTTTTCTTGTATCGCAAAAAAGGCTTTATAAACCGCTTTTAATTCATGCTTTTGGTGGCATCTGCTTTATAAGTCTTTTGTTTGCCTTTACACATAAGGGTACAGAACGGGATATGAGCTTTAAACGTAACTTTTTATATGATGCCCCACATAAAACCCATGAACTGGATCTTGAATATAACGGCTATTATATCGCTGGTGCCGATAAGGAAAACATTTATTTAGCAAACCCTCGATCCCCTTTGCAGCTTACAGTGGTAGACTCGGCACTACAAGGTAAAAAAACGATTAAACTATCTATGGACCAGGATAGTTTATTAATGCGCTCTCCACGGGTTCGAGTAATGCCGCCGTATTTCTTTGTAATAGATGGTACGGTTCCATATGTCCTTAGAGGACATACTAAGGACTGGAAAGCGTATTCTATGTTAAAGAATCCACTTTACTTTTCCTATGTAGAACCTATAGACTCCGTTACCCTAGCGATTCAAGCTATGAGTAGAAAAACTCACGAGTTTGCTTTAGGGACCATTCATTTGGGAGACACATCGACCATGACCCTTTCTCATAAACTTTTACAAAAGCAAGTCGATGGAATTTTCGATGTTGACGGCACCCTCCAATACAACCAACAAAAAGAGCAAATCATTTATACCTATCGTTATCGTAACCAATATATCGTTGCTAATGATAACCTGGAATTAGAACGCCTTGGAAAAACTATAGACACCATAAGCCTGGCTCAAATACAAGTGGGGTCTATAGCTTCTAAAAATGCAAAAAAAATGGCCGCTCCTGCTCTTATGGTTAATAAATATAGTACTACATATGGAAACTATCTTTTTGTAAACTCAAAACTTCTGGGCAGAAAAGAACCTCTCGTATTATGGAAAAAATCTTCTGTAATCGATATCTATAACATTAAAAATAACAGCTATTGGTTTAGCTTTTATGTAGAAGATATAAATGATAGCAAATTAAGATCGTTTTCTATTATTAACAACACATTTGTTGGCCTTATTGGAAATTATGTAGTTACCTATCACTTAAAAGATATTTTTAATGAGGTACAGCCTGTAACGGTGAAGCTCCAAGATCAAAAAAACCAAACTCAAATTCTAAAAACATTATAAATAACCAAAAGACAAATACCTAAATATGGGTATAACATACTGCAGTCAGGGAGAAGACCGAAAACCTGTTAATAGAGTAGGTCGCTAATTTTTAAATATCTATATTATGAAATCTAAAATTTTTAAAATCGTTTTACCTGCTTTTACGTTAATGTTTGCTGTTGTTGCTTCACTTGCTTTTACAAGTAGTTCAACTGATGCTCCCGAAACATATTTTTACGAAGATACAGCTGGGGTGTGTCAAACTGTGGTAATTGAAGAAGTGAATTGCACCGAAATAATATCTGAGATCCCATGTACAGTTTCTATACTAGGGACTCCAAGTCAGTTATATGTTGACAAGCTCGTAATCACTGGAGAGTGTATAAAGCCTCTTTGGATACCAGCTCAATAGATTCTTAAAAGATGATGATGAAAGGGGGGCTTTGCCCCCCTTTTTTAGAAAAGCATTTACTTGTCGTAAATAAAACTAGTCTATAAAGTCCAAAATAGATATTCAAATCCAAAAACATTATAAATAACCGAAAGATAAACACCTAAATATGGGTATAATATACAGCTGTCAATGTGAAGACCAAAAACCTGTAAAATAGAGTAGGTCCTTAATTTCTAAATATCTATATTATGAAATCTAAAATTTTTAAAATCGTTTTATCAGCTTTCACGTTATTTGCTGTTGTTGCTTCACTTGCTTTTACAAGTAGTTCAACTGATGCTCCCGAAACATATTTTTACGAAGATACAGCTGGGGTGTGTCAAACTGTGGTAATTGAAGAAGTGAATTGCACCGAAATAATATCTGAGATCCCATGTACAGTTTCTATACTAGGGACTCCAAGTCAGTTATATGTTGACAAGCTCGTAATCACTGGAGAGTGTATAAAGCCTCTTTGGATACCAGCTCAATAGATTCTTAAAAGATGATGATGAAAGGGGGGCTTTGCCCCCCTTTTTAGAAAAGCATTTACTTGTCGTAAATAAAACTAGTCTATAAAGTCCAAAATAGGTATTCAAATCCAAAAACATTATAAATAACCGAAAGATAAACACCTAAATATGGGTATAACATATTGCAGTCAGGGAGAAGACCGAAAACCTGTTAATAGAGTAGGTCGCTAATTTTTAAATATCTATATTATGAAATCTAAAATTTTTAAAATCGTTTTACCTGCTTTTACGTTAATGTTTGCTGTTGTTGCTTCACTTGCTTTTACAAGTAGTTCAACTGATGCTCCCGAAACATATTTTTACGAAGATACAGCTGGGGTGTGTCAAACTGTGGTAATTGAAGAAGTGAATTGCGCCGAAATAATATCTGAGATCCCATGTACAGTTTCTATACTAGGGACTCCAACTCAGTTATATGTTGACAAGCTCGTAATCACTGGAGAGTGTATAAAGCCTCTTTGGAAACTAGCTCAATAGATTCAAATGATGATGATGAAAGGGTGTCAAAGACACCCTTTTTAGAAAAGTATTTACTTGTCATAAATAAAACTAGTCTATATAAAGTCCAAAATAGGTATTCAAATCCAAAAACATTATAAATAACCGAAAGATAAACACCTAAATATGGGTATAACATATTGCAGTCAGGGAGAAGATCAAAAACCTGTAAAATAGAGTTGGTCATTAATTAAATATCTATATTATGAAATCTAAAATTTTTAAAATCGTTTTACCAGCACTTACGTTAATGTTTGCTATTACAGCTTCACTTGCCTTTACAAGTAATTCGACTGATGCTCCGGAAACATACTATTATGAAGAATCACCTAAGAAATGTACATCTATAGTGACTGAGGAAGAGAACTGTAGTTGTTTGGGAACAATACCATGTACAATACAGATACTTGGAACACCATATCATTTGTTTGAAGGTATGCATGAAATCTCTTCAAAATGCGTAATTCCACTTTGGGAAATAGAGTAAGCTCTTAAAAGGTAGTTCAAAAGGAGGTCCAAAGATACACCCTTTTTAAAATACACTTTGTTATATTAAAGAAAACTGTAAAATTTTGTGGTACACTCTATAAAGTCCAACTACCTATAAATATTAAAATTCAAAAGCTAAGAATGATCGAAAACTAATCATAGAAATGTCAATAAAAGAACCTGCAGTCAGGGAGAAGGCCGAAAACCTGTGAATAGAGTAGGTCACTAATTTTTAAATATTTATATTATGAAATCTAAAATTTTTAAAATCGTTTTACCAGCACTTACACTAATGTTTGCCATTACTGCTTCACTTGCTTTTACAAGTAATTCGGCTGACGCTCCAGAAAGATACTATTTTGAAAATCTAGCTGGGAAATGTCAACCCATAGTGATTGAAGAAGTGGATTGCATATTATCAGGAACGATTCCATGTACTGTTTCTATACTAGGAACTCCATATCAGTTATATATGGAAAAGGACGTAATCACTGGACAGTGCATAAAGCCACTTTGGGAAGTACACCCTTAATAGGTTCTTAAAAAGTGATAAAAGGGCGTCTCTTTAGATGCCCTTTTTGGAAAAACATTTACTTGTCCTAAAGAAAGCAACAAGAATTTACAGGTTATAACAAAACTAACCGATCAAGTCCACTTTCAATTAAGATAGATACTAAAAATAAATAAGAATAATCTAAAAATTAATTATTGAAATGATGATAAGAGAACCTGCAGTCAGGGAGAAGGCCGAAAACCTGTGAATAGAGTAGGGCACTAATTTTTAAATATCTATATTATGACATCTAAAATTTTTAAAATCGGTTTTCCTGTGCTTACGTTAATGTTTGCTATTACTACTTCGCTTGCTTTTACAAGTAATTCGGCTGATGCTCCGGAAACATACTATTATGAAGAGACACCTGTGCTATGTTCAGGTATAGTCATTGAAGAAACGGAATGTAATATTTTTGGGTATATACCATGTACCGTAACTATACTTGGAACGCCTTATCAATTGTTTGTCGATATGAGTCAAGGAACATGTATTATTCCACTTTGGGCAAAAGCCTAATAAGCTTTAAAAGTTCGTTACTGTGTTTGAGACTGAGTTCTAAATTAAGGTGATTTCAAGATTAGAAACTGATAATTCATATTTTAAAAGTTAATCTTGACATTGAACGAAGAGCCCTTCCGACCACCAAGAAATCTCATTACAAAGAGATATCTTGTCGCTCATGCTTTGCCCTATAAACATGACAAGATATTGTTTTACAACACTATAAACATATGTTTTTAAAAATTAAAAAAGATTGCCGCTTTGGTTATATCCCCTTTACAATTGTTATAATGGAGCAACAAAAATCATTATTTTTAGATCAATCTATAGCTCCTCGTATAAGCATCATATTTGAATGTGATTACCTTCATATCGATTTACATTAAACCTTTAAAACTATATTTTTAAATAGTTTATAGCTCCCAAAAACTTAAGACTAGCAAACTACCAGGTTTTTTCATTCCAAAATTTCATTTAACGCTTTTAAGCATAATTCCAGATGGCCTCTGGTAGAAAAATCTGTAACATCTCTAACCACTTTTCCTATAGACTCTTTAACAAGAGCTAAAGCGCTAAACATATTGGCTCGAGTATTGCTATTATTAATTCCTTGAGCTTCAAGAAGCAGTTTTAAGCTGTTTATATACGCCCATTGTATGTCTTGCCGGTATGGATCTATCTTTATCGTTTTTTCTTCTAACTCATGCCAAAGCCCTATATACAAATCTTGAAACAACTCTTCCTGGGTATAGCTTTCCTTAGATGTGATCGCTACCTCCTCCATATTGTTTAGACGCCTTGGATATAACAAATCGTTAAGTACAAATTTTTGATGTTTAGAAATGGTCTTTAGTGTCCCATTCATTTCATACCTCCTGGTAATCTCTGGAGACTCCAACCACAAAGGCGGATGAAAGGCTTCTTTTATTAAAAAGGCAACGGCTTCTTTTTGGTCATCCTTTGGAATAGCTCGAAATACACGGTCTTGATAGCCCGCTTTATGTTCTGTAGTACACCCTCCCACCAAAGACGCAACAAAATGCATTTGACGTCGCCACTGTTTAAGTGTTTCCTCGTATAAACGCTTTAGGGTTCCATGGCCTCTTTCATCTTTTGCAGCTTTTGGTATTAAGGTTATTACACGCTTTAAGTTCTTTATCGCAAGCCTGCTTGCTCTTACAGGATCATCACACTCTACAACTTCCACGGTATCATCTGGACCATAACCACGCCCATTCCAAAAACCATGAGGCATACTAAATTTATACCACGGTACAGCATCTTGTTCGCTAATAATTTTATCTAAATAAGGCAACTCATCATCTGGGGTCTCTATATTAGGAAATGGTGTATATGCCCAACGAATGGAATGGATGTCGGTAGGCCCTACTTTTTGCAACAATAATGATATTGGTATATTATCTTCTGGCTGTACAAGGCCATTAGCTCTTGCATAAGTCATAATACTGGGCGTATGTCCCATCTTTTTTAACCACTTCGCATCTCGCATTTTTTCAAAAGGATAGGTATACTCTCCAAAATTACCATCTCTTAATCCAAAAACATGGCCGGCTTCATGAGATGTAACACTTTGAATTAAGTCCCCCATTAAATCATCTGGAAATGGGTATTGTTGGGCCCGCTTATCTAAGGGACTGCATCTCACAAAATATTGATCGGATAATAACTCATAAGGAGCCCCTATTAGTAAATCACCCTTAAGAATCTCTCCGGTTCTTCTATCCCATATAACTAGTCCATTTGCCGTCCCTCCTCCTTCATATCCTCTGTAATTCGTTCTATCAGTCCAACGAATAATAGAGTACCGCATACTATACACCGAAAAATTTTCATCATCAACAGGCGGTTCCTTTACAACTATCGCATTTTTAAAACCTGCAGCTTCAAACGCTGGTAACCAAGCTTCAACCCCCGCTCTTAAATACGGTTTCCATTTCTCGGGAGTAATTGGGTCAAAATACAAGACAATAGGTTTTACAGGATCACTTAGTGCCTGGTTTTTATCCTTCTTCTCTAAACGCCATCGCTGAATAGCCGCTCTAACCATATCGTGCAAACCAATATCTGTTTCTCTAAAAAACCCCATTCTATGATCAAACAATCTTGGTTTCATAGGCGTTTCAGGAAGTAAAAAGAGACTAAAATCAATATCCTCTGTTAAAGGACCATATTTAGAAACGATGGTTTTATTGGTTTTTACCTCAAGGGTATTATTGAATACCCATACCCGTTTTATATAGGCCAAGTTGTTATATACTGTTTTATCGTGACCATGCAGTGGCTTTGGTGTATGTAAAAACAAAGAACTCACCTCTATAATATAGCTCGAATGGGTTGCCCCCATTGCTAAAACAGGAAAGGCTGCTGGAGCTATTTTAACATTTAATTTATGCCTTACTCCATAGCCATCATCTATCTTTATAAGAGGAATGGTATTCCCTACTTTAGATGTAATCTCCGGAATGATCAAATGGATATCATCTGCTTTTTTAATAAACTTTATATGATGTGGGGGATATAAACCAAGGTCGCTATGGTCAACAAACAACATGTCTTTACCTAACATCGCTTCCGGGATTTCTAAATAAAGTTTATTATCCAGCAGGTGTGTTGTTAAAAACCCTTTCTGGGTGACCGCTTTCGAGGTAATGACCTCATGGTAAGGCTTTATATTTTGAGCATACATTTGCATACCTATAAGACAAAGGATTAAGCCTGTTTTATTTATGAAGCTTTTCATGTGTTAATTATTTAATGTTTTTCTAAGGTTACATGCAACAGTTTTAGAGTGGCTTTAAGTATTTTTCAAACCAACTCTTTATACGCCTACTTAAATCCACCTGATTTTTAGTATTTCGAATAATATGACGTTCATTAGGGTATAATAATAATTCACAGATCTTATTTAATCGACGAAGGCCAAAGTACATTTCAACACTCTGCTTATAACTTACAGAATCATCTTTTTTTCCTGCCCATAACAGTAAAGGCGTATTGATGTTAGTGATATGATGAATGGGCGAATTACGTATATATGCCTCCGGGATTTCATGAAAAGATCCTTTAAAACCAAACTGTAAATCTTCACAGCGCCAAGTATTGGTTCCTATATTTGTATATGGACCAGAGAAGTCATGATACCAACTAACTAAGTCAGATACTCCAGACCCAGAAACTGCAGTCGCAAAAAGATCACTTTGAGTAATAATAAAATTAGTCTCATAACCTCCAAAAGAATGTCCTATTAGACCAATATGATCTACCTCCACAACATCTTTTTCTATAACTTTTTTAATACCTAACTCAACACAGTCTATCGCAGATACGCCTATGTCATTAAAAGTGTAATCAATATCAGGATGAAATATTAGATATCCCTCAGCAGTATAATTAGTAGGATTAATTCTCCCTTTAATCTCCCTGGAGGGATTTCGATATTTATGTAAAGTTCCCGACATACTTTCATAAATCTGTACTATCATTGGGTATTTTTCTCCCTGCCTATAATCTGCTGGATAAAACAAGGCTCCCATAAGATCTTCACCATTAGGCCCTTTATAATAAACCAATTCAGACCGTCCCCAATGAAATTGCTTTTGATGAGAATTACTTTCATTTAAAATTTTAGGAGCAGAGCCTTCTCTTTTTAAATATACAATGCGTGGAGAAGTCTGAAAAGATTGTTCTACATAAGTATAAGAGTCTTTATTTTTGGACTTTCTCAAGTCTGTAACTAACATATCCTTATAGACCAAAACTTCAATTCCTTTCCCTTTTTTCCAAACAGAATATCCTGATGACTTGTTCGCTCCCTCAGTCTTAAATATCACATCTTCTGAAAAATTAACTTCTTTTGAAATCTTATTGACACCACCATTAAAATAATTGGCAAATGAAGATTTGATTTGACCTTTATACAATTCCATATTTTTATAGATACGATATTTAATTTTAGATGCCTTCCCATCGGTTAACTTTTTGGCTTTTCCTTTTGGTGATATTAACCAAACATCATATTTATCATAGACGATTAATTCCTCATCACCTTTAGTCCAGCCTGGTGAACCATAAGGATTTAAACCATTTTTGTATTTCTCTCTATATTTTGACGAGGATTTATACCAAGTTGATGGTAAATCTTTGGTAATATTGACATGTACCTGTTTATCTATATCATAAATCCACCAGTGTTTATCTCGAAAATAATTGATATAATTACCTTCAGGGGACATAAAAACATTTCCTGCATACTCCTTTAATAGCAAATGAGACATCCCTGTTTTTAAATCCGTTATATGTATATCATTATTCCCTTTCTTTGCAAAACTAGGTTCATACACCAAAGGATTGTAGGATAACATAAAACTTCCTTTATTACCAATTGCGGCTTTTGGAAGGTTTTCGTTTTCTAATACAACGGTCTTTCCTGTCTCAGGATGCCAAGATGCTAGCCTTGGAACATAGGGCTTTAATTGCTGATACATTTTAGCATTGAATAATGGATATAAGAGTTTTTTATTATTTGCTCTCCAAATTTCAACTTCTCCTTCTGTATCTCCAATAGTTTCTTGATCCACTACTTCACCGATCTCAAAATAAAGTGTCGATCCGTTTGGTGCAAATTTTAATTTTAAATCATTGTATACAATATCCTTTTCAGGAAATACTGTAGCATCAGTAATAGGGTTCAGAATATATAGTATCGTTCTACCTTTTTCAATTTTATAATTGCATATTTTATATGTAGGATGCTCCCCATTAACACCTACTTGTTCTTGTAAAAACGCCAATGAATTACCATTAGCATTCCATAGTAAATGTTTATAATTATGTAAACTGTTTTTGGTAATGATAGTAGGTTTTGATTGATCTAAATTCATAATCCCCACCACTTTCTCGGCTTTCGCATTTTGGATATAAACCAATTGCTTTCCGTCTGGACTCATTATATAATCACTAATATTGGTAAAATGATCCTTTTGGGATGTTTTTAAATTATGAATGACTAAATTTGAAATATTATCGCCCTCTATCTCTTTATAAATCAAAAAATTACCATCTAAAGAAAACTCAGCATTGGCAACATTCGGAATCCATTTTATTTCCCCTGTCTCCAAATTTAATAGTCTTAAGGCCTTTTTTGGAATGAGACAGGCAAACCAAGTATTTTCTGCACTAAAAAAATACACTCCTCCATTAGGAAAATTATACTTTATTTTGTTTTTCGTAGAACCAACGAATAGCGTCGTACTATCTTTTCCTTTCTCAAAATAAGTATACCATTCTCCGTTATCTGATATTGAGTGATTCTTTATTTCATACCACAGATCATAGTCTTTAGGTGTTAAATGTTTTTTTTTAAATGTGTTTTGTTTAGATGTAAATTTAGTATTATTTGTATTCTTTGTAAAAGACTGTGCTTGTACCTGTGAACTTATGCAGCATAAACATAATATTATTACTACGATTATTTTTTTCATCTGTTTAAATTTAATGCTCTCTAATTTTATAAAATTCTTACACAAGAGTGTTGTAATTTTACAACACTCAATAGCCGCTGTTTTGTGTTAATTTTGGGTTTAATAAAATTTCGGACTCCGGAATGGGTAATAATATATGGTTATCTTGCCAATTCGATTTTATGGGGCTTAATACTTCTGAAGCTTTCCCCATACGCTTTAAGTCGAACCAACGGTGACCATGTTCTGTAAATAGTTCTGCACGCCTTTCCTTTAGAACAGCATTTCTAAAGGCTTCGATAGTAGCTGCCGTTGTATTAGGTAGCCCGGCTCTATTTCTAATCGCATTTAAATCTTGTTGTGCTAACAGTATCTCTCCCAGTTCTGCTCTAGCTTCCGCACGTATTAAATATTGTTCTGCTAAACGAAACACAATAGAATACTCAAGAGATTTGGGGTCTGTATTAGTTTGCTCCTTATATTTAAAAGCATGATAAAAAGTATTTGATCCATCAACAAATTTTCTTACCCATACTTCGGCTCGTTTATCATTCGCCTCAAAAGCGTCCTCTGCCAAAGAGACTGTTAATACAGGCTGTGTTGAAGGAGTGCCCTCAAAAACAAATAGTGCTCCCTCACTTGTATTTACGCCTTTTACCACAGGCTTGAATTGCCATATCGTGCTTCTTGATGTGTTTAGAAAGACTTTTGTTATATCTTGTTCTAAGGTAAAAGCATCGATAACTCTGGTTGCCATAGCTTCGGCAGGTCCCCACTGTTCTGTATATAGGTATACTCTTGCCAATAAGGCTTCTACAACCTTTTTATGGAGACGGATACGCTTTACATCCTCATCATCTGGATCTACTAATACATCATCTCCCAAGAATTCAGACGCTTTCAGTAAATCGTCTATAAGATAGACATAAATATCACTTACAGATGTACGCGATGCTGTTGTGTTTTCGACATAATTTGTGGTAGTTATATAGGGTACATCACCCCAAAGTTCCGTCAATAAGAAATGCATATAGCCTCTTACAAACAAAGCCTCGCCTATTAATTGGCGTTTATCTTCTTCCAGAATTGTACTAGAACCATCAACGCCTTCTATAACCGCATTGGTGGCATAGAGTATATTATATGTATCAGTCCACAGGTTGCTTGGTGCGTTTACAGCAGATAAGGTATGATTAAAAAAAACACCTCCATTAGCTGGTATCAATTCATCTGTATAAGTTCCCATTGAAAAACTCAATCCCGATGCAGCTAGCAAACCACCGTCTCTCATTTTAGCATAAATGTCCATAAGAGCTGCGGTAGCCGTGGAAACGTCTTCAAAAACGGCCTGGGAGGTTAATTGGTTTTTGGGAAGTTCTACTCCTACAAAATCATCACAACTATTAAAAATCAGCAAAATTAAAGATAAATGCATCACTTTTAATAATGTATTGGTATAGCCAATTCGTGTTTTTATAGTATTTATTTTAGTACGTTGCATTTTAGTAGTCTTTAAATGTTAAAAGCTCAAGTTTAATCCTAAAGTAAATTGACGAAGTGGTGGGAGCCGAAACCGAACCTCGGGATCTGCCCCATCATAGGTCGTCATAACAAATAGGTTTTGGCCTTGTAAATAAATATTTAAATCAAACGCGTTGGTTATAGCTTTTGGAACTGCATAACTTAAAGACACGTTACGTAAGCGGATAAAGGAGGCGTCTATGATTGCGGCATTACTAAGCTTATAATTATCCCAAGCTTCAAACACCTTTCGGTCTGATATGACTGCTCGTTGAATGCCACTTTGATCATTTACCTGCCGCCATCGGTCTATTGTTGATACTGGTAGGTTAGAAATGTTTTGCCCAGGGCTAGCCATAACGGACAAATAACTAAGTGCTTTTTGTTTTGCAAACTGAAAAAACACCTCTAATTGAATACCTTTATATTGGAAGGTATTCCCTAAACCTCCAAAATGTTTAGGGGTGAAATCATCCAACAACTTGCGATCGTCTTGATTTAACCGTCCATCATTATTAAAGTCTGTAAATTGCGCAATTCCACTCTCTGGGTTTACTCCAATAAAATGGTAGCTTTGGCTTACCCTTAAGGGGTAGCCTATTACAAGTCTTTCTTCAAAAGTCGAGCCTTCCAGCTCTGGAAATGCCACCAATTTATTTCTATTGGCCGATATATTTAACGTGGTTTGCCATTTGAAATGATCATTTTTAACATTTGTGGTACGTAAATCAATTTCAATTCCTGAATTTTCAACAATCGCATCAAAATTATTGTTGACTCCATTAAAACCTGTCACTACAGACAACGGTGTTTGTATTATCTGGTTTGAGGAACGGTTGCGATACCAAGCTGTATTAATAAGAATTCTATCATTAAAAAACCCAAGCTCTAATGCCGCTTCTAATTTCTTAGTTTCCTCCCAGGCAAAATCGGGATTAAATAGTCTTGTAGGGCTTAAACCTCTAACAATATAGGTTCTGCCCGTTTCATAGGTATCTAAAAAATTATAATTTCCAATATTATCGCTTCCCGTAATGCCGTAGCTGGCTCGTAATTTTCCAAAGCTTAAAATACTATTGCCTTTAAAAAGCGTTTCTTCTGAAAATAGCCAAGCTGTTCCTACAGCTCCAAAGTAACCAAATTGCTTTCCTGGACCAAACCTAGAAGATCCATCGCGTCTTCCTGTTAGGTTTACGATATACTTACCACGATGGTTGAGGTTAAGCCTGCCAAAAAAAGATTGGTATTTATATTCAGATTCTGTGTCACGCCTAATATCTCTAAAATCAGCCGCCGATACATCCAACAATTGTTTGTTACTGGAAAACCCTCTTCCCGATAATCCAATTTGTTGTTCTCCATTTTGTTGAAACGTGGCTCCAAAGAGTAGTTTCACATTGGTATCTCCCCAATTATGCCGCCAATTAATTTGAGGCTCTATTATCCAAGATTGACGCTCTGAATCATTTGTAGAGATACGAGAATTTCGGCTATCGTAAAAGGTTTGTCCTACTGGAGATAATGAAGTGTGCGGTCTTGCCCTGTACGATTTTAAACGATAATCTATATACCCCATACTCGTTTTTAATTCTAATGAAGGAACGGGGTGATAAGATATTGTTGTATTGGCTATAAGGTTCTGTGATGTAGCATTGTACTTGGTTTCTAGAAATGCTAAGGGGTTTTCTTGAAAGTTTTCCCAATTTAAATTACCCTCTTCATTATAAAGTGGTGGAGCATTAGGAGCTAACGTCCTTGCTGGATTGGTTAAATCTACGGTAGGTAGATTATTAGTATCTGCATTATAACTCCCTGAAAAACTTATCACAAATCGGTCGTCTTCAGACCGGTGATTGATGTTAGTCAGTATAGATGTTTTATTGTATTTCGAATTCCCTGGAAATACTGTCGTTTCTGTGGAATACCCACCGCTCAATAAAAATTGGGTTTGTGCAGAACCTCCGGAAAAGGAAAGTTGTGCATTCTGTCTATAGGCTGTACCTCCAAGGAGTACGTCCTGCCAGTCTGTATCCCTGGTTTCATCCCAAAACAATAAATCCCTAATCTGGGATTGAGGCTCAAATTCCAAGGTTTCCCTATCATTTGTCAGGGCTTCTCTTCGTATTTCTAAATACTCTTCCGTATTGAGTACATCTATAAACCCAGTAACTTCACTTAAGGTGGTACTTACATTAAGTTTAACTTGTGTTTTTCCTTCTTTTCCTTTTTTAGTGGTGATCAAGACCACACCATTGGCTCCTCGAGATCCATAAATTGCCGTGGCATCAGCATCCTTTAACACCTCTATGCTTTTAATATCTGCGGGGTTTATGGCATTTAAAGGGCTCATTCCTGGCCCAACAGCTGAAGCTGCTAAATCTAAATCCTCTAAAGTCCCAGAATTAAAAGGCACTCCATCGATAATATATAAAGGTTCGTTAGTATTCCCAAAAATACCGCCTTTGTCTATATCAATAAAATTTTGACCTCTGACCTGAACACGAAAACCTCCCCCTGGAAGCCCATTATTTTGAATAATATTAACCCCGGACAAATGCCCCTGCATCGCAGCCAACGGATTATTAACTGGTTGTTTTTCGATGGTTTTTGCGTCTATTGTAACAATACTTCCTGTTCGTTCGCGCTCTGTCGTGTTATAGTAACCAGCGTTAATGGTAACCGCTTCTAACTCCCCTATCTCTTCTTTAAGTACGACATTTATAGTCCTTTGTTCCCCTACTGTAAATTCTTGCGTTTTATACCCTAAATACGAAAACACCAATACCAACACATCGATTGGATATCCTATGACAATGCTGTAATGACCATCAAAATCTGTAACTGCACCTTCCTTGATGTCTTTAATTAGTACGGTAACACCAGATATGGGCATCCCCGATTCATCGGTAACCGTTCCAGACACCCTATACTGTTGGGACGTTGGGGGAATATTCTTTTCTTTAATAAGAATTTTGTTATTTGTAGAGAAAATTACATCGATATCTCCTCCTGCCAAGCTATTCGCTAAAAGTTCCTCTAATTTAATAACGCCCTTTTTTAGGTGTACGTGAGGAAGACGCTTAAATAAGTCTTGGTGGTAGACAAATGTATAATCGGTTTGTCTTTTAACAATCCGGAATACCTCATCTATAGATACCAGAGTATCGGCTTCGATGATAATTTTGGTGCTTTGAGATAGCAGATCGCTTGGAGCCAAACTAAATGAAGGTATGCAAAACACGGCTATAGCAATTCGAATTAAGAGTTTTTTTAAGTTTTTGTTTATACTACGTATCAATTCAAGTCGCCTAAATTTATATATCATTGGTTTGTAATTTTTTCTTTAAAAACACATCTTCTTAACATGAGTATCTCATTATAAACATCGGGCACCTTTCCTTATAATATGATCCTATTATAAAGTGCGAACTAGTACGTTCTGAGGCCTTATTTTTTTACATAAATAGAATATAATAGCGGAATACTCTTTGTTTCTGGGTAGGGTATATTATCGATACAACAAAAACATATACCCGGGTGGTACACTTAAAAAAAAAATCTGAGTCTCATGTTATTTGAAACAACTTGAATCCAAATCGAAACCAGATCAAATGCCTGTTTCGGTGATTTTATTTTGTTTTTAGACTTTTCAATATTTATTCCCGATAAAAATAAACTACAGCTTGACCTTTTGCGGTTTTGAAAGGCTTTAATTACATGGTTTATAGACATAAAACTACATGTAATCCTAAATAAAGTGGGAAAAGGAAGGGTTTAACCTGATATGATGACTCAAGCATACCTTATTTTTGATCTGACTGTAAAACTGAGATTGAATGTCCTTGCCATCTCCGGTGGTAGGAGAACAGCTGTTAGCGCGTCTTATAATACTGACAACAAAAACATTGAGAGATACCCCGATCGCGCCTAATTTCGACATGGCAACTATATGTCAATAGTTTAAAAAATGGCGTATAGGCAAGTCATTTACTCGAATCTAATCGCTTTTACGGGAGATATTTTGGTAATAATATAAGAGGGCACCAACAGCATGAGTAAACACAGTAAAAGTGTTCCAACATTTAGTGCCACGACATAGCCAACACTAATATATACTGGTGCTTCGGTAACATAATACACACTTGGATCTAACGGAAATAACTTTAAATACTTTTGGGCCAGAAGAAGTCCCAAGCCAATAATATTCCCCCATAACAACCCCAGAAAAATTAAATAAGTAGCATTATATAAAAACAATTTTCGAATGCTCCAGTTGTTACTTCCAAGAGCTTTTAGTATACCAATCATTTGGGTACGCTCTAATATTAATACAAGCAGTGCTGTTATCATATTAATTCCGGCAACAAGAATCATGATGCCTATAATGCCGTAAATATTGGTATCAAAAATCTTAATCCAATCGAAAACAGAAGCATATTTTTCGGTAATCGTTTCAGTTTCAAGAACAGAGGGAATATTTTTAAATATTTCATCCCCCTTTTGCTGTAAGTGGTCATAGTCATTAATAAAGATTTCAAAATGTCCTATCTCATCAGGTTTCCATCTATTTATTCTTTGTAAATGACGTATATCTCCTATGAGATAATTTGCATCAAAATCCTGAAATCCGGAATTGTAAATCCCTACAATGCGATAGGTAATAATATTTGGCAACTTTTCTGGGTCGTCTTTTCGAAACACCATTTGAAACCTATCATTAAGTTTAAATTTCAATCTATTAGCCAAATACTGAGACATTAGCACATCTTCATTTCTCTTATTCGAATAATCTGGTAATCGCCCTTCTAATAAGAATTCCTCAAAGTATGTCCAATTGTAATCTGCTCCAACACCTTTTAAATAGACACCTTCAAAATCGGTTTCTGTGCGTATCACCCCGAACTTGGAAATCACAGCCTGTATATGGCTTACCCCTTCCACACTGTTAAATTCGGGATAGAATTCTTGCTTTTTGGATATCGATGAAATGCTTTCCTGGGATTTGTTACTATCATATTTTGTAACAGTTACATGCCCATTAAAGGCCACCACTTTATCACGTATTTTTTGTTGTAAACCAATACCAGTAGCTATGGCAATCATCATAACGACAACTCCAATAGTAATTGCAGCGATTCCTATTTTTATAATTGGCGCCGATATACTACTTTTATACGCTTTACTACCAATAATTCGTTTGGCTATAAAAAATTCGTAATTCAAATTATTCAATGAGGTTTAGTGTTTTCAAAAATACAGTTTTATTATTTGTTTTAGTAATGATTTCTTGTGCTTCTAAGGCAAAGGGGAAAATAGAGCTTCAAAATGAAGTCCAAATACCTATAGAGATAGATAGCTCTATTATAGTTGGCGCCAACAGAGCCGATCTTTATCTACCGCTTCTACAAGGAAAACGTGTAGGTATTGTAGCGAACCAAACTTCTGTGATTTTCACCCACCAAGAAACTCAAGAGCCAGATTACATCCATCTGGTAGATTCCTTGCTATCTCTAGATATCGATGTTAAAAAAGTCTTTTCCCCTGAACACGGATTTAGAGGCCGCGTAGATGCGGGGGAACTTGTTAAAGACGGGGTAGATACAAAAACGGGATTACCGCTTATATCGCTTTACGGAAAACATAAAAAGCCTTCTAAAGAACAACTTGATGGATTGGATGTTGTTATTTTCGATATACAGGATGTTGGCGTTCGTTTTTACACCTATATTTCGACTCTCCATTATATTATGGAAGCCTGTGCTGAACAAAATATACCGGTTTTAATATTTGATAGACCCAACCCTAACGGACATTACATCGATGGGCCTACCTTAGAAATTGAACATAAAAGCTTTTTGGGCATGCACCCCATCCCTCTGGTACATGGTATGACTATTGGTGAGTATGCTCAAATGATTAATGGTGAGAACTGGTTAAAAAATGAGTTAACATGTGACATCTCCATTATCCCCATAAAACATTACACACATAATACATCTTATAGTCTTCCTATACGTCCTTCACCTAACTTACCCAACGATCAGTCCATTACATTATATCCAAGCCTCGGGCTTTTCGAGGGCACAAATATTAATGCCGGACGTGGTACAGAATTTCAATTTCAAAGATTTGGAGCACCTTTCCTTAATAAAGCTAGTTTAAAGTTTACCTACACTCCCGTTGCCAATTTTGGCGCTAAATATCCGAAACATAAAAACAAGCTTTGCTACGGCAAGGATTTAAGAGATGAAGGACTTCATGGTGTTATGACGCTTAAATGGGTAATCGAAGCCTACGAAAATTCGAATGATAAATCACTGTTTTTCAATACCAATAACTTTACAAAACATGCAGGAACCGCTACATTGCAAAAACAAATTGAAGCAGGGTTAGATGAGGCATCTATAAAAGCCACGTGGCAGGACGACTTAGAAGCCTTTAAGATAATTCGAGAAAAATATTTGATTTATAATTAGAGGGTCTTCTATTGCCTTATTGAGATCCCTTGAAAAATGATGGTCAAAATAAGTTCTCGATTGACGAGGTAGTCTTTGACTAAAAAACCATACTCCCCAAGGCCCCCATCATTCAAAAAATGAATTCAAAATGATCAATATTATTATGATCTCAGTTTTATAGATAAATTACTTTAAAAGCCGAACCAGTCTATCTGGGTAATCAGTTATAATACCATCGACTTCAAAATCGATCATTTTTTTTAAATCCTCTACCTCATTTATAGTCCAGGGAATCACTTTGAAGCCTTCTTCCTGAAGCTGTCGCACTGTTTTACTATCGAGAAGTTTATAGTATGGACTAACAATTTCTGGCTTATAAGACATTTGATTCATTTTATTTTGAATGCGTTCGTCTTCATCAACTAGCAACGCTACCACCATTTCAGGCGATTGTCTTTTAATTTCCTCTAAAATTCGAAGGTCGAAACTTTGTAAGTTCGTTTTATTGGAAGCCTTGTTACAATGCACAACTTGTAAAACCAACTCAACAAACGCTCTGGGAACCGGTGTAAAAATATGGTCATATTCTGGACTAGCCTTTAATTCTATGTTGAATTTTATATCCGGATTCTTTTGTTTCGATACTTTTATCACCTCATCTAATGAAGGTTTATATGTTTTTATCTTTTGCTGATTAGGGAATCTTGGATGGACTTTTGTTCCGCAATCGAATTGTTTGATACTATCGAAAGTCATTTGATACAGGTTATATTTTCTGTCTAAAGCCTCCGGAATATCATTACCATGACTATCTAAACAATATGTTCTACTCATAAAGGGTTCATGAGACACAACAACAATGCCGTCCCTTGAAATGGCAACATCAAGCTCTAACGTATGAACACCTAAATCTATAGCTTTTTCGAAGGCCTCAATAGTATTTTCGGGTAGCAAGCCTCTGCATCCTCGATGGCCTTGGATATCAACAGTTCTTGATTCTTCACAATTCATAAATAAGCTTACAAAAATAAAAATATAATATATCTAAAGTAAGTTGTTATCCTAACTTATTTATATGCTATCGTTGCTTTAAGCCTTGACCAAATACACATTGCAAGGCGCAAAGTCCTAAAATAAATATGCCTTTCTTTACCTGCTTCACCTATTTGTAATCTGGTGGTACGATATCTTTCAAACGTAAATAAGTAACCATTTGTCCACGGTGATGGGCATTATGGTTTAAAACATCTATAATCTTATCGGTTAATTCGGGATTTTCTTTTACATTATCGATAAATGTTTGTAACGAGATAAATTGTTCGTTAGCATAATTTAGCAATTCTTCTTTGCTATAACGATTTTCATCACCAGGCTCCCATTTAATTGGTTTTTCTTTCATTAATTCCATATTCCATTCTATAGAATATATAGTATGGCATGCCAGCGCTTTAAAGGAACGAAGCTCCTCACTCGGTTGAAATCCAAAATCATCTTCTGGCATCGTATTGATAACATCGATGGTATAGGATTTTGTAGTTTCCAATCGCGTTTTTAAGTAGTGATAATCTCCTTTATCTTTAACAACACTTAATATAGATACAAAGAAAAGCAACACGCTTAATGAGCTTACTATGGAAATTATTTTAATGTTCATGATTACATAGTTTTTTTAAAGTTCAATGATAGAACTAAAAACCAACCTGTTATGCAACAAATGTTTTTAATAATAGGACGTTCTATTAAAATCTAAGTCAAAATTTCGAGCGTTATATCTTTAAAAGCCTTCTGTGGACTTACTTTACGAAGGTTTGACCAAAAAGAAAAGTGCAGAGAGAATTACACTGGCCTTATTTAGGCTTCTGGAGTTTGTGTTGGTTTTCTATATTTCTGAAATGGTTGTATTAACAAATCTTTAATATTACTATTTTCCTTTTCATCGGGAAATACATCAACACCGTATATAATTTTATCGGTGTTTAATTTCATATAGGTTCCAAAGAGTCGGTCCCAAATGGAAAAGATGTTTCCGTAATTAGAATCGGTATACGGTAACTTATAGTGGTGGTGAACTTTATGCATGTCTGGTGATACAATAACATAACTTAAAAATGTATCCAGTTCTTTAGGAAGTTTGATATTAGCATGATTAAATTGAGTTGTCATGACCGATAAGGATTGGTAAAGCATGACCAAAGCTATTGGTGTACCAATAACAAAGATCCCTATAAGGGTAAAGGCATAACGAATAAGGCTTTCAAGGGGATGATGTCTGTTAGCTGTAGTCGTATCGACATGGTGATCTGAATGATGTACCACATGTACCATCCAAAGTGGTTTTACTTTATGCTCTATTACATGTGGGAGATAAGCACCAATGCAGTCAATTAAAACGATTCCTATGATGGTATATAACCATAATGGCATCTCTGGTAGCCAATTAATAATTCCAAAATTATTGGCCACAACCCAATCCGAGGACTTTAAAAATATGAAAGCTAAAGGCAGGTTTATCAATACAGTCGTTATGGTAAAAAAAATGTTGGGAATAGCATGCCTCCATTTTTTATAATGGTTTCCAAATAAAGGTAAGATGCCTTCAATAATCCAGAACAATGTTAGTCCGCCAACTATAATAATTCCGCGATGTAACGAAGGAATGGTTTCAAAATAGTTTAAAATAGCTTCCAAGGATACATTTTTCCTTAAATATAGCTATTTTATTCTTTGTTTCATCTTCTCAACGATGTTAAAGGCTGCAGGACAGATGGCTACGTTCTTTAAAGTTAGGTTAGAAATTTGTTGAAACTTTTTTCTATCGGTATGTGGAAACTCTCGACATGCTTTAGGCCTTACCTCATAAATCGAGCAATAATTATCTGCTCCCAAAAAGGTACAGGGTACACCCTGTAGGACGTAATCATGGTCTTCATCAATTCGTAAATGGTCATCTATAAACTGCTGAGGCTTTTGTCTAAAGTGTTTAGAAATTCGTTCGATATCCTTATCTGTAAATAACGGACCTGTTGTTTTACAGCAATTAGCACATTCTAAACAATGCGTTGCCTCGAATTCTTCTTCGTGTAACTCTTGCATAACATAATCTAAATCTTTTGGCGGTTTCTTTTTTAACCTTGTGAAAAATTTTTTGCTTTCGTTATGCTTATCTTTGGCGAGCCTTGGAAGATTATTAATGATGTCTTGCATGTTGCAAAAATAAAGAATTTCTTGAAATGAACTATCCTCGAGGTAGAGCTATAAAGGTATGCTTCGGTTGCGTTTAGCATGGGTTTCGCTCATTTTATTTTGACCTTTATGGTCGAAAAATAAAAATTCTGTTATTTTAGATTCCCGTTTTCACTTCGGCTGTGCTCAGTGATTATACGGGACCGACAATTTCAAGGAAACCCTGAGGCAAAGCCTTGGAGCATTCTTTTTCGATTAAACAAACCAGTCATTCTAAACGTCGTAGAATAGCTCAATTATTAGGATGACAAAAAACATAACTTTTGAAAGACCTTTTCGGAAACGCTTTACTAGATTATCAAAACGGAAACTATACTGAGGATATTATGACTTCCACGAGTATTTCAGATGAAGACGTGTTACCGCTTCCATATCTGTTTAGAGGGTTTAAAGACATGCCAAAGTTAGAGCAAGAGGCTCTTAAATTGGCTAAGGGACATATTCTCGATGTTGGTTGTGGAGCCGGGAGTCATAGTATCTATCTTCAAGAAAAAGGGTTTGAAGTCAAGGCTATAGACATTTCTCAGGGGGCTACTGAAGTTGCTAAACAACGCGGTGTTATTCATATTGAAGAAAAAGCACTTCTCGATGAAACTCAAACTTTCGATACCATTTTGCTTCTTATGAATGGCACTGGTATTTTTAAAGAGCTTTCTCAGGTTTCAAAGTATCTATCTCACTTAAAAGGGCTCTTAAATCAGGGCGGACAAATTTTAATCGACTCTTCTGATATTAAATACATGTACGAAGATGAAGACGGTGGTTTTTGGGTAGATACGAACGCCACATATTATGGAGAGCTCGATTACTTCATTTCTTATAAAGGAGAAAAAGAAGCTCCAATGAAATGGCTTTACCTCGATTTTAATACTTTAAAATTGGCATGTGAAACCGTTGGGTTAACATCTCATTTGATTATTGAGGGCTCCCATTTTGATTATTTAGCACGAATAACTCTAGCTTAGATCGGAATCTCAAAAATCAAACTTATACGTGGCACCTGCTAAAAACTGAATACTCTGAACTGGAAAATTTTGCCAACGTTGGTATGCTTTATTTGCAATATTATTGGCTTTAGCAAATACCGAAAACTCTTCATTTATATGATACCCTAGGTGGGCATTGGCATCGAAATAACTATCTAATACAACGGTTGTGCCCACAGGATCAGGAATAAGAATCCCCTCTAATAACAGCGCATCTTTACGTTCGCCTACATAAAACAAATTGGCACCAGTAAACCAATGTTCGTCAATTTGATAATCCATAAATAAGGCCCCTTTTATATCGGGTAAGTTCCACGCTTCTGCTTCGTCTTCCATAGAATAATTAAAATATTCTGCTTTTAACCCTAATTTAAAGTTTCGGTTGATGTCTACATTTATCTCTCCTGATACTCCAAAGGTATCCACATCGTCGTACACCATTCCAAAAGAATTTCCATAATCATAAGCATTTTCGGGAGCGATATTTCTAACAATATTAGTTTTATAAAGTGCTTTATTCCGATCTGCAATATAGTGCCCGCTAATATTATAACTCATATTGCTAGACAACTTCCCTTTTAAACCTATATACGCGTTATATAGCTGATCCGTTGGCATGACAAACAGGGTTGGAGACACAAAGGGGTTCTCTGTAGCAAAATCGTAATACGAATTTTGAATTAAATCTCCTTCTATTCCTCCATAGGCAATAAGAACATCATTCACTAATCTATAGGTTGCTGTAATGGCAGGATATACATAGAACTTATTATCACCGGACTCTCTATCGTTTAAATAGAAGGCAGAGAAGCCAACGTTTACCGTTAAATCATCCTGTTTTAGCTCGTAAGATGGCGTTATTCCAGCCAGAAAGTTTCCGTAGTTTAATTCGGTGTTGGTGGCAAAACCTTTGTCAAAGGTACCTCCTAAATAATCGAATCTAATTTTTGTGGAAACCTCAACATCTCTAATGGGTATATCTATTTTTGCTCTTGCAATAAATCTATTTTCTCCAGACCCCTGGTTGTCTCCAAAGCGTCTAAAAAAGAAACTCCCCGAATTAATATAGGTATCTTCAAAAGTGATATCACCTCCAAAATGAGCGCCAAAAAAAGAATGTTTTTCATCAATACCGTTAGTCATGGCATTGGTTATTTGAGATTCAGGTACACCATACCAATTATAGATTTGATGTTTAAAACCCCCTTCTACATTCCAGGCCAAATCTCTTAATCGGCTTGAGTAATTCAAATTGATTTCAGAGTTGGAAAAATTATCATCGAAAGAAACACCTTCAATATTTCCCTGTGATGAATGATGACTCACATAACCTCCAACGCTTTCTGTTCTATTAATTGCATGATTTAAATAAACTTCTCCTAAAATTGTTGTATACGTCCCAACTCCTAGTGTTGCATAATTATCAAACAATCTAATAGGTTTTCTTTTTTCTACAACTGCCGCTTTTCCTTTGGCTGGTGTAAAGGTTGAAGCTACTGGAAATGAAAAAATATTGTATTTAATTTCCTTTTTTGTTTCTGTAGTTTCATCTTCTAATGATGGTACCTCTTTAACTTTAAATGCGTCAGAAATGGATGGTGTGTATGGCTTCACAACGTCGATGACACCCGTATTTATGGTATCATTTTCCCTATCTTGTGAATATGCAACTGTAGCAATTACCCCAAACGCTACAGTCAATATATTTTTTATGTGCTTTCGCATATTGTTTTTTTGATTTATGATTGATGAAATGCTTTAAACTTCCCTAAATTTAATTTCAAACAAGTCATTAAGCGTGTCCCCTTGATTTTATTCTACAAACTAAATTATTCCTGGTATTGTATTGATGAGTTGGTCTTAGACTCTTCTACTTTTATTTTTTTCAATTCTTCTTTTGCTTCTGAAACAACATCACCAAACTCGGTAAAGTTTTCAATAACACTCTCCAGGATATAGGTGGCCTGAAAGGCATCATTTAAAGCATAAAAGTTCTTCGCCATAAGCACGAGTCCTTTAGCACTGTAATATTTGTATCCCGAAAAATCTTTTGCTAGCTTTTGAATGGATGTATTGGAAGCTTCATAATTTGAATCTTTATTCTTGAAGTAAGCGTTATAATACAATGCTTCGGCTGCAGTTTCTCCAGTAGCCACTTTTTCTACTTTAGCATAAGCTGCTTTAGCTTTGTTTTCGTCTCCTGTTTCTATAGCTGAACGGGCAATAATAATATGCGCATCACTTTTAATCTTATTATCGATTTTTGAACTTACTAAAACTTTTTCAGCATAATCTACGGCCTTATTATAGTCTTTGAGCTGATAATTCGCCTTCATAAGATTAGATTGAGCAAATACAACATTTTGAGGAAAATTGGCCTCTTCTTCAAGTCTTAACAATAAAGGTATGGCTTTATTCCAGCTTTTGCTTTCCAGAAAATGTTGTGATAAACGATACAACGCCTCTTCTGTGTATTCACTTCGTGGTGCTTCTACAATATATGTATAATGTGGTGCCGCATTATCTGTTAATCCTTTTTTATAGTAAAGTTGAGCGACATAGAAATGTGCCTGTAAAGCATATAATCCACTTGGAAATTGCGTTAAATATCCATTAAACTGTTTAATGGCCTTATCTGTATTACCATCTAAGTATTGTTTCTCGGCTGCGTCGTAGGTCGCATTGTCCAAATCGGTATCGGTTACCTCGACATAATCCAGGGTTCTAACCCAGGATGCATAATCGTCCACGCGGCCTAAATCTATATAAATTAATTTGGCTGTACCCACTGCCTGAACAGCCTCTGGCGTTCCGGGATAATCCCTTGCTACGGTTTTAAATTTGGTTAAAGCACTTTCATTATTACTGCCATTATAATATACCAACCCTTGGCGCAATAAAGACTTTGGGACAAACGAACTCATTTTATATTCCGAATTTAAACGGTTATAAATTGTCATGGCTTTATCCGTTTCATTAGCTTTCACATAGGAGTTCCCAAGCTCATACATGGCATCATCTCTTAGTTTTGACTTCGGATATTTGGAAATGAAGGTTTCCAATTCTTTTATCTTTTTTGAAGGTTTCCCTGAATGTCCTATACTAATTGCTTTTTGAAAAAACGGATAATCGGAATCTATCTCGTTTAATTTAATGGCATCGGTATAGGCATTAATAGCTTTTTCGTATTTACTGGACACAAAATACCCATCTCCAAGTCTTAAATAGGCGTCATTTAATCTGATTTTATCGTCCTCTTCATTTGTAATGAACGTCTCGAAAAAGCTCGTCGACTGTTCATAGTTCTTCAACTTAAAGTAAGTATATGCCAGATTATAATTTATATTTTTATGTTCTGGTACTGATGAAGCTTCTGTTGTTTGTTGAAATTGCTTAAACCCCACCAAGGCATCCTCATAATTGGTTAAATTATAATCCGTTTCGGCTTTCCAAAATGTAGCACGAGCTGTGAATTTGGCCTCTCTGGGTTCTGTTAAAGACTGGTCGAACATAGATTCTGCCTCTAAATAATGACTCTCATTATAAAGCTCTAGACCTCTATAAAAAGCCACTTTTTGATAAGCTACTTTATTTTCAAAACTGTTTTTTCCTTCTAGCAGTACAAGGGCTTCTTTATAATTTTTTGAAGTGATATAAGAATCTATTAATAGGGTTTCAACCTCTTCTTTATAACTTGTTTCTGGATATTTTTCCAGGTAACCGGCTAATACTTGGGGAACGGACTGATATGGATTTCCAATTTCGTAACTTATCTTGGCGTAGTTTAACCAGGCATCTTCCTGAATTTTTGTATCAAAATCCATTTGCGAGGCAAATCTAAAAGCATTTAACGCCTCTTGTTTTTTATCCAGGTTTATATAACTCTCCCCTAAATGGTAATAGGCATTTTGAGCAATGGCATTCTTCCCATCGATAATTTTATTAAATTCAGAAATAGCACTTTCATAATCTTTTTGCTTGTAGTAAGCATATCCTAATTGATAATAATCGGTATTACTCCATTGTCTGGTTTCACTTCGTCTTCCTTTCTTTCCTTTGTATGCTTTTAAAAACGGAATAGCCTCGGCATATTGTTTTAGATTAAAATGACTTTCTCCAATTATTTTGGAAAGTTCCGATTCTTCTTCTTCGTCACTACCATTCAAACGTGCTGTTGCCAATTCAATAGCCTTTTCAAAATTTCCTAATTTGAAATTTAAATCGGCCTGGTAATACGAGAGTTTTTCTTTGTACTGCTCCTTATCACTCACCTGATCGAAATAGGTGTTAGCCTTCTCATAGTCATCACCTTGATAGGCCATAAATCCGATATAATATTTCGCTTGCGAACCAAACTCTTGAGACGTTTCCACTCGGGATAAATATTTTTTGGCTTCTTTATATTGCTTAGAAGAAAACGCCGAATACCCGTTATTGAAATTGTACTTCTCTTTTTCCTTCCTACTCAATGCATTTTCATCTACTTTATCATACCATTTTCTAGCATGTGCATATTTAGAATTGTCAAAATAATAGTCGGCCACATCTACATAAGCCGTATTTCGCTTGGTGCTTGTTGGATAATCTTGCACAAAATCTTCAACTAACTGATCGGCATTATGCTGATTTAAACGCACGGCACAATTGGCGATATAATAGGTGCAATCTGACGCTAGAATTTCTTCTTTAGTCATTTCCTTAACATTACCAAATAAGGTTTGTGCTGCAAGATATTGTTGGTTGTTGTAGAGAGATAATGCCTTTTGATAATCAACCAAATTACTGGTGTATACGGCAGATTGTTGAGCCAACATGTGTATACTAAAACTAATAGACACCAGGAGGGAAACAATGTTTTTATTAGTCATTAACTATTGTTTTTGTTTAAAATCAAATATAATTCAATATACCCCTTATAACGAAATAATCGTGCCATAATTATAAACTGACTTGTCAAATGTTAAAAACGAGAGCAATGAAACTAGAAATTTTAAAAAATACCATCATAACAATAAAAATTATAACTTACGGTTTGTTATGTTAAACTTTAAACTTTAAACTTGTAGCGTTAAACTTTTTCACTTATGTCTAAACCCATTTTACAGTTAAAAGACGCCTCTATTTTTCAAGGCGACAATCTTATTCTTTCGAATGTTAATGTTGAAGTTAACAAAGGAGATTTCGTGTATTTAATTGGAAAAACGGGTACAGGAAAAAGTAGTTTCATGAAAACGCTTTATGGGGATTTACCATTAACCAAAGGCGAAGGGCATATTGTAGACTATGATCTAAAAGATCTTCAAGAAAAAGACATTCCCTTTTTAAGGCGAAAACTGGGTGTTGTTTTTCAGGATTTTAAGTTGCTTACGGATAGAACGATTAACGACAATTTGTTATTTGTGCTTAAGGCGACGGGGTGGAAAGACCAAACAGACATGGATGCTCGTGTTGAAGCAGTATTGGACAAGGTAGACATGAAAACGAAAGGGTTTAAGTTTCCCCATGAACTTTCGGGTGGTGAGCAACAGCGTGTAGCCATTGCACGTGCTTTACTAAATAACCCGGAACTTATTCTTGCAGATGAGCCAACCGGGAACTTAGATCCACAAACAAGTGTTGAAGTTATGGAAGTGCTTCAAGACATTAATAAAAATGGAAATACTATTTTAATGGCCACTCACGACTACGCTTTACTTCTAAAGTATCCTAGTAAAACACTTAAGTGTGATGAGAATGAGGTGTATGAGGTGGTGCAGAGGAAAAACTAAAAACTGCCTGATTGCTCAAGCAGTTTTTTAAATTCCTACAAGTTATATTTTATTTTATTTCCCTTTTAATATCTCTATTTCTTTTTTAAGACCTATTGCATACGAAGTAAGTTCCTCTATTTTTTGTAATAAAAGTTTATTCACTTCTCCAACTTCAATACCATTTTTATCGACTCCTTCTATACCATGAATATCCATTAAACGTCAATTCTTGTTTATATTGTTTCAACCTCATTGAATGTAGACAGATTGTAATCTTTTTCAAAAACAAAATCAGCCTAGTCTGCATATAATTTGACTTAATAAGTTCTAAATTTCACCCTCTATAAAAAGACAATAAGTATCTTAGCCATCTACAAAAGGCTAGAACAAAAGCTATAGACATTATATTTTCTTTAGGTAAAGAAAATTATAAGCTCTTAAAATAGCCTATCGTTTCAGTAAATTCAAATTAGATAAAACCGTAATCTCATATAATTCAAAATCATTTTCTAAGTCACAAATAGTATAATCAACGTCGTTTTTCCAATAATTCTTTTAGCTTTGAACTAAATTTTAGTCCCCTACATCATACTATAGACATATGATTATAATAGTCGTTAAAATAAATTATGCTTTCCATATTAATTCCTGTATATAATTACAATATTGTTGACCTTGTTCGTAATATTCATGAACAAGTAACACTGACTCAAAAAGAGTTTGAAATAATTTGTTTAGACGACAAGTCGAACAAAGACATCATTAAGAGAAATGAATCGGTTAATTCTTTGGACAACGTTTCTTATCGAGAATCGAAAGACAATAATGGAATTGCCATAACCAGACAACATTTATGCGATTTTGCTAGATACGATTGGATATTATTGATTGACGCAGATATGGAATTGAAGGACCACGCATTTATTTCAAATTATTTAAGTGTTATCAATTCTGGTTTCGATGTTATTTTTGGAGGTATTTGTTATAAAACTAGCAAGCCTGATACAAATAGTTTACTCCGTTGGAAGTATGGTAAAAAATGTGAAGAGGTTTCTGCCAAAAAACGTAATATAAGACCTTATAAGGTAACTTCGGCTGCAAACATATTGATCAAAAAGGCATTATATAAACAGTTTAGTCTAGATTCGGTTGGAAACTCTTACGGCATGGATATTTTTTTTGGTCCTCAATTGAAGCTCAATAAAGTTCCCGTGCTACATATAGATAATGCCATTTATCATCTAGGATTAGAAAACAGTAAAAAATATTTAAAAAAGACCGAATTTGCTGTAAACACCTTACTCAACCTCCATAGAAAAGACAAAATCAAGTTGCATGAAAATGATTTACTATTGAAATTTACTTTATTGAAATCAATTAAGTTGAATTTTTTAGGTTCACTTTTCTTTAAATGGTTCAGGAGTTATATGGAAAAGAACCTTGAGGGGAGATATCCCGTTATAACTATATTTCAGCTTTACAAAATATCTTATATGTGCTATTCTGATTTGCGAGATTAGTAAAAACTCATTTAGTTTGGTATTTTTAGAGATTGAAACATTTCATGCCATACCTTCATAATTTTAGCTAGATTATAAGTTTCCATACTTTCTTTTGCTGCTCGAGAAATTCTTTGCATCTCATTCTTATTTTCCATAAGCATATGGATTGTATTTGCATACCCTTCTAAATCGTCTTTTTTAATAAGATATCCATTCTGTTTATCTTCGATATAACTTTTAGGGCCTTGCGTATTCTCGAAAGCTACCACGGGTACTCCACATGCCATGGCTTCTGTAACGGCTAGTCCGAAGGGTTCATATCGAGACGTGTTTAATAACATAGATCCGCTTAGATACACATCTCTAATATTTTTTACAGGAGATAGAAACTGTACGGTAGATTCAATATTTAGTTTTTGAGTGAGCTCAAGCAGATCCTTATAATCCCCGGCTCCGTAAATTTTTAGAACCCAACCGGGTTGACGTTTAGATACTAGGGACCAGATTTTAATTAATGTATCGTATCCTTTTTGATATGAAAATCTCCCTACAGCAATGACAATATTATTTTCAAGAGAAATATTTATGTTATTTGTCTCAAAACCGATAGGATTAGGAATTACTTTGAAGTTCTTTGTCTTACGGCGTCTCTTGGGAAGGCGATACACAATAATCTGGCTATACCTGCTCGCTCCCATATTAAAAAGGAAAAATGATAGCTTAAGCTTTATATTATCCACAATACTAGCTGCTCTGGCATTTTTACTATTATGATTTTCATAAACCAAAGGGATGGTGCTTTTTTTCAACAAAAAAGGAAGTAGAGAACCTTTTAGTCCATTATCGCAATTAATAATAATATCAGGGTTAATGGCATCAATTTTTTTATTGAGTTTTGTTTTATAATCAACAAGGTTTAGAAGTTTACGTTCTTTTCTTTCTAAATGATGAATTGTAATGCTGTCATGAAAATGAAAAAACAATTTACTCGTATCGCCATGAGTATTTATTATATGAATATTGTAACCATATACATTTATCAGGTAATTTTGCTTAACAGACAATACTCTGGCTACTCCTCCAGAGGTATTCAAGTTAGTTGCTATGTAAAGTAATTTTAGCACATCAAATCCCCATTAGCTTCATCCATTGTTCTCCAATTCGTTCTAAAGAAAATTTTTCTACACTCGATGATGCATTAGACTTACAATGCATATACAATTCAGCGTCCTTAATAAATAAATCCATCGCTTTTGTTAAAGCCTTAAGGTTTTGATCTTCGACAAGCAGGCCATTTTCTTTATGAATGACAATCTCACCCGGTCCGGTTTTGCAATTAAAAGACACTACTGGTGTACCACATGCCAGAGCCTCCAGCATTACCATTGGCATACCTTCATGAGAGCTCGATAGAACAAAAAACTTTGCTTTTTTGATATATTTATAAGGGTTACTCTTGAAACCCAACAGATGAACTAAGTGAGCTACACCATTTCGTTCTGCAACCTCCAATAAATTATCTTTCAGGGATCCGTCTCCAAGAATCACAAGAGCTATCTTATTTTTGGGAAGAGTGGATTTAGAATAAGCGTCTATAAGTTTATCAAATTGTTTAACATTGGTATCATACTGTCCGACGCCAATGATAAATTCAAAATCCTCCAAAGCAACTTTTTCCATTGCTTTCCCCTCTACTTCCTGAATATTAATAGGGTTGTAAATCGTCATGACATTCTGTAAACCATGTCTTTCCTCAATCATTTTCTGCATATCCTTTGTGATCGAAATCACTTTAAAAGAGTTGGAATACATTAGCCTCGTTAAATATGATTGATCGGGCATATAACTATTAAGTTTGGCACTGTGTACTGTAAAAATAGTTTTCGTATTATATACAAATCGGGCAACTAATAATTCCTGAATTGGCTTAATTCGAAACCTAAAATCAATTATATAATCAAACTTATGCTTATTCAAGTATTTTCTTAACGCAATTAGTCGTTTAATCTTATTAAAAACACCATTAGTCTTATTTTTGAGCTTGCCTAAATTTTCAATAGTACCAGAATATGGATAGGCGATATCATCGATAATTATTATGTTATGCACGTCCAACCCTCTTTCATCAAAAAAAACGGATAAAATAGCTGCAACGCGCTCTGCCCCCCCTCTGTTTAATCGATACCCTACTAATGCAATTTTTTTCTTATTCAATACGCCTGCTTATGAAATTTGTCAAAAATAACTGTTTATTTTTATTAACTTAAAATATTTTTGAAATATAAAAATTACATTTACAACTACGAATAATATCTAATTCAAATGATTCTCTTATCCGTTCATCTTTTAACCTTCAATAGTGAAAAATACATTGAGGAAACCTTAATATCCATTCTAAAACAAAAGGTTGATTTTGACTATGAAATTGTGATTGGAGACGATTGTTCTACAGACAAAACACTAGAGATTGTTAATAGATATGCATTAAAGCATCCAGACCTATTTAAGGTAAAACAAAATAAAGTCCAACTGGGTATTTTAAAAAACTTTAAAACAACGCTTGATAGATGTCTTGGCAAGTATGTTTTCGATATTGCCGGAGACGATTTGCTTAAAAGTGACACTAGTCTTCAAAAAATGGTTAATGTTTTTAATGATAATCCTGAATTAGGCTTTATAGATTGTGGTATAGACAGACTAAACGATAAGAACGGTAAAACGGAAGCGCTTTTAAATAAAGAATTACTGCATGCTCCAGATAAAGATTATGTGAAGGCCGCCTTACTGGGGAGTATAGTTCCTATCGGAATTTGTTATAACCGTGAACTTCTATATAAGTATGTTGATTTTAAAACTTACATGGATATGAAAATAACTATTGAAGACTATCCCATTATAGTAAATATGATCATGCACACGAAATTTCTAAGAATCCATGAATCGTTAGTGATATACAGAGTCCATGATAGCTCCTATTCTCATAAAAAGACATTTGAGCGTCATTTTTTTCTAAACAATCAAATGAGACTTTTATTTAAATATTTCTCGAATAAGTACGAGTTCTCAAAGGATATTATTGAGGCGTTCTATATAAATTCTAACAGGGAACTTCTATTCTTTGCGGGCTATTTCGAGAAAAAAGAACTTGGAAAAGATATGTTTAGAAAGTTAAAATCAACACGTGTTAAAGATTTAGTACACTACTGGGCAAGTCAAAGCAAAATGTTCAGGAAATTAGTTTCTATTAAGCGCTTTATAAGCTAGATAAGCATTAAAATCATGAATATAGTCATCTGCTTGGTATACATCTGAAGCCACCACTAGACAAATAGCTCCTGATGAAAAGTTTTCAAGCTCTCTCCATACCCCGGGTGTTATGAGCAGACCTTTCGAGGGGTTATTTAATGTGATACGTCTTTCATTCTTTTCATCTTTAACAACAACATCAAAACTGCCACTAACGGCAATTAGGAATTGATTTAATTCTTTATGAGCATGTCCTCCCCTGTACGAACCGCTTGGAACATCAAATAAGTAATAAACACGTTTTATTTCAAAAGGTATAATATCTTTTTCAATAACAGAAAGGTTTCCTCTAGGATCGGTAATTTTAGGAATATCAATTATACTTAAATCTTCAACTTTAACCTGCTTCATTTAATTCTGTTTTTTTAAATATCCTTTTAACAGATAAAATTACAATGATCAAATATATAATATATCTTAAAAAATGAGCGAATGTAATTCCTTCTACCCCCATTTTATCCATAAAGAAAACCCCTAAAACGTACAATAATATATAGGACAATGCTTCTGTTAAAATGAAAAGTTTCCATAAATTCTTTGCAATAAACTGATAGGCAATTACCATAGCTATAATTTTAACAAAATCTCCTAATAACTGCCATTTAAATAAGCTTTCCATAGGCAGGAAATCTTCAGAGAATAGGAGCTTAATGACTAATTCCCTAAACCAGAATAGCACAATAAATACAAGTCCAAACACTGGAAGTATTAGTTTGTATATTTTCTTTAATTCCTGAATAAAAAACTCGAGCTTATTTATTTTGGCATACTTGGGCAGTATGTATAACGAATAAACACCAGTCATAAAAGATAAATAGTAATTTGATAGCCCCGACATGGAAGTCCAATAGCCCGCTTCTTCAGCCGATAAATTATTAATTAAATGGTTTCTTAGTTGAAGGTCTACGATGTTCCCCAAAAATACAGCTGCACATGACATGACTATAAAGGTAAAAAGAGCATTTCTATAAAACGAATGAAACTGCATTTTTAAAGAGGTAAATAGTTTCAAGCTATTTTTTGAAAAAAAAAAGAGTGTTAGGAATTGTGCCACGGGAGTTAACGAAATAGCCAATAATACTCCAGAAAGCTTATATACAGACACTAAAAATATTACCAGTAATGTGACCATTGTGTACGTAGAAAACGTTATAATAGTGGCTTTCTTATAATTCGATTTTCCATTAATAATAGCAAGACTCAAATTATAAACTGCGGTAAAAGGCATTGTAAAGGCCAAAATGATAAAAATATAATTGAAGTCTTTGGTTTTAAAGAGAAATTGACTCCAAAATGAAGCTCCAAAACACAGTATTAGACAAATAAAAACACTCCCGATTAAACCGTAAAACGCTGAAGTGGCATACATTTTTTCTAGTTCCTCTGGCTGATCTTCCAATTCGGACTGATATTTTAACACTCCTTGATCAATCCCAAAAGTAGCTCCTAGTCCAAATAAAGCCAGCGCATTTCTCAGGTTACCAACCAAAGCCAATCCACTAGGTCCCATGTATATAGCTATTAACTTTTGAGACACTAGCCCTAATAGAGATCTTACTAAAACACCAATAGAGTTTACCGAAAATAATTTTAGCAAGAATAGGTCTTTATGTTCTCTAAACAATTTCAATTAAAAAGAATTAATTAAAGTCACAATCTTAGATACATCTTCTTTTCTTAAACCTGGATATAATGGAAGACTCAATACTTCGCCCTGAAGCTGCTCCGCAACAGGTAATTTCCTATTCTCAAATTCTTTATAAGCTCGTTGTTTATGAACAGCTATGGGGTAATGAATTAAGGTTTCAACACCATTTGCTAGTAAATATTCTTGTAGAGCGTTTCTATGTTTAGATCTAATCACGAAAAGATAAAAAACATGTTGATTCATGTCTCTAACATTGGGAGATAAAACGTTCGTATTATCCAGATTGTCAATATAATTTCTGGCAATTTCTCGCCTCTTACTATTATAGGCATCTAACACTTTTAATTTTTTTCTTAAGAAAGAGGCCTGTAGCTCATCCAACCTGCAATTATATCCTTTTAAGTCATTTTTATATGTTGACACCCTTCCATAATTCCTTAATTTAAAAATGGTATCTGCCAGATCTTTATTGTTTGTAGTAATTGCACCGGCATCTCCCAATGCTCCTAAATTTTTTGTTGGATAAAAACTAAATGCCGCAATATCTGAAAGATTTCCTGCCATACGTTCATCTATAAATCTCGCACCGTGCGCTTGCGCAGCATCTTCAATTAATAATAAATTATGTTCCTTACAAATACGTTCCAATCCTTCAACATCATATAACTGACCATAAAGATGTACTCCCAAAACAGCTTTAGTTTTTGTACTTAAAGCTCCTTCAATTTTTGTTATGTCTATGTTATGGACGTTGGGGTTGGGTTCTACCAAAATCGGTTTTAAACCAGCATTACTAATAGCTAAAACAGAAGCAATATACGTATTAGCCGGCACCAGAATTTCATCTCCTTCAGATAATTTCCCAAGCGTCTTATAAGCCTCTAGAATTAACCGAATCGCATCAAGTCCATTACTCACTCCTACGCAATAATCTGTTCCACAATACGAAGAAAATTCATTCTCAAAACTAGAAACCTGTTCCCCTAAAATATAATGTCCTGAATTCAAAAAGTCTTTAAATCCTTTTTTAAATTCAGCCTCAAAACCCTTGTTGATCAATTTTAAGTCTAAAAATTTAATCATATAAACACTTCTTTTAGTAGTTTATAATTGGCAACTTCTATTTCATAAAAATCGTGGACCACTGATGATGCTCCAAAACTTTGCTTCCAGTTCAATAAACCTAAATTTATATTTCTTCCCTGATTTTCGTTCGAAATTCCAAAATCGATATAAGCCTTGTCTCTGTAAATAGTCGTTATCAACATATGAATCAGGTAATCTAAAGCACCCATTTTAATATTTCGTCTTGTTGAAATATACTGTAAGTGTGCCACGGTTTTTGTTTCAAAAACAATACACCCCGCTAGTATCTCTTCCCCATCGAAAACACTAAATTGCTTAATATAATTAGGAAACCGATCCTTCAACAAGGTCATTTCTTCAATCGAATGGACAGGACTTACCCCATGTTGTCCCTTTAAATTAGGTATTAAGATCGAATTCCAAAATAACGACATATTATCGCTTTCAGTAAACCTCAAACCTAAATTTTCAGCCTTCTTTATTTCCCGCCTTCTTAATTTGGAATACGAGACGACCTCTTCTAATTTAATGGCCATTGACAAATCTCTTCGAAACGACTCTGCCCTTAAAATAAAGAATAAATAATCTAATTCATCAGAGGTTTTCTGGTTATATATTTTAGGTAACTGTTTAATTTTTAGTTTTTCAATTTTGTTTTTAGACAAAAAGATCAAAATGGATTTCATCACCTCAAGCACATTTTCAAAATTCGATTTAGACGGTAATATGAGCCCTCCATAACTTAGCCCTTGATGAGAACACAACGTATTTCCCTGTTTGTTAGCGGGTAACAAAGCGATCAATTTGTTCTTTTTAAATATTAGCAGCGAAAAATCATCAAATCTATCCTGATGATATTCCATAAAATCTCTATAAAAAAGAAATGTTGCATTCTTGGAATTCGCAACAAACTCATCCCAATCAGCTTTGCTTTTATTATTGTATTTCTTTACTGAGTAAATTTTAAGTCAGTTTTAGTGCTTATTTATAACTAAATTAATGAGATACTTTCTCAAAAATAATTTCACCATTTTCACCTATATATTTATAGACTCCAGGTAATGCGCCTTCATTTACTATAGCTAAACTAACATCTGGTTCCAAATTAGATAAATAACTCTCGTCTTCGCTTAAATAGGAAAAAAGTATGCGAAAAGTGTTAACTGAGGTTTTGAGTTTGTCGTCATATTCAGGTATTTCTCCATTTGGCCAGTGTATAGCCATTAACGCACTAAAAATAGAAAATATTTTATCTCTATCACTGGTTTTCTCATAAGATTCGAGTGTATACTCCATTCCTACATACCCACCATGATCTGCCATAATCAAAATCAAAGCATTAGGGTCATTTTCTTTTATTAAATTTATTGTTTTGGTTAATCTTTCATTGGCCCTATCTAATCTCTTTAACCATTCCTTTCTTTCATTTTCAATACCACGAGAATGAATTTTACTACCACTTACATGACTTGGTGCTAAGATTTCAATAAAAAAGAACTTTGGTTTATCTATTGATTCGTTTATTCCTGCTTTTAATGGAGCAACCACATCTTTCATTTCATCCAAACCCCTCCCGATATAAGATATATCATCATAACTCACATTACAATAATCAAATCCCATTTTTGGTCTATTCAATAAAAGATAGGACATTTCTGTTATAAAATAGGTTTTGTAATTATTGTTCTTAAATACATCTAAAACGGTATTCTTTGAGATAATAATATCTCTGTCATTTAGTACTTCCGAGTAGCTATTAATATTGTTATAATAGTGATGTTTCATCATTAAACTAGAACTATTAGATGATAACGTAAACGCATAATTGCTTCTAAAACCATCATAATAAGTAAAGTTATTTTCCACTAAAAAATTCGGAAAATCGATGTTTTCCACCTCATAAAATCCTTTTTTTAATTCAGAAAAACTCACATAACCATCTGGTTGGATGTAATACACATTAGGTTTCTTTTTAAAAGCGACTTGCGCTATATCATCAGGTTGTTTCATCCAATAAAATGAGTAACCATATTGCTTAATTATTGTTTTTGTAAGACTAAATATTCCAATAAAAGCCAATATAAACTGCATAACAACGATTCTCTTAATATGCTTATTTAAGTAGAAAGCCAATACCATTGAAATAAGTAAAATCCCCAGAGATATCTTCTTTTGCACATCACCAAATAGGCAAATTTTCATCAAAAAAAGAAAAATAAAGACACTAAAAAGGGTTAGAATATGTTTCTTATATCTAAAAAAAGTTTTAAGATTCGTTAACTTATTTATTACAAAAAATAATATCATAGGTATTCCTATAAACATTATTATAAAATAAACTAAATGTCTCCAACTATTAACTAATGTATAATTGTTGGAATAATAAAAAAGTATAGGATATAAACCAACCGCAACGGCATAGATAAAAGGATAATCTTTGCTATTATTTAAAAACTCATGTAAATAATCTTTGATCTTAGACATCATCTTTTCGCTTTAATAAAAATAAAACTCTTTCCGAATCACCAATATTGAGTTTATCTATGGTTTTGAAATAAGTCGAATACTCCCTGTTGAAATTTTTAATGTTATAAAAATCAAAATGATTTTTGAACTCTCGTTTTGATTCTAGCAATTTTTCTACATACGAATCTTTTCGTTTTGGAAACTCGATGATTAAATATTTGGAAAAAGACGCAAAAAACTGAGCAGACATTTGAAACGGAATGTTACCTGATAAAGTCATATGGTGTATTACAGCTAAAGCCAAAGTAACATCTGGAGCGAACTTTTTTATTCTTTCTAAAAAAGAAGCCCTTTCATTATTATTAAAACCAATAGATGCCGAAGGGTTTAAAACATCTAAAACAAATGGCAGAATATTCGACTCTCTCCTTTCTTTGATTAATCTATAATTAACATCTATCGCATTATTATCGATATCACAAACTAGAGCCACATCCAATTCATGACCAATCTGTCGAACAAACGTTCCGTCATTTCCGCCAATGTCTATTAATACCTTAGCGCCTAATTCACCAATCCATGTATTTATTACTTTGGATTTTTGCTGAAAAGCTTGTTTTGAATAGTTGGTCTTGCTATAATAATCTCCCCATTCACTAGTTTCATTCAGCGAAAGGTTTTTAATGTAACCATATATACTTTTTATGATATTTAATTGTCCTTTTTTTGATAATGAGGAGACTTTTTGACCAACTCCATCACTATGTTTTTCTTCAAACCTTGCAAGTAAATGAATATTTGAATATATAAAAGGACTTAACTTTGTTTTCAACGGAAGCATTGATGAAAGCATTTTTATTGGTATTCCATCAATAAAATTACTCATTAGCTTTAATGACTGTGCGCCATGGAAATGTGCTAAAATTAATGGGCCTAAAAAATGGGATATAAATTGTTTGTATCCTCTCCAAGGTACATCTCTTTCATAAAAATCAAATGATAACGTATCTATAAAAATAGCCTGACCTTTATGAAAAGTCACATTAAAAGCCGAGGCATCTTTAAGGGAAAAATTGTTTTCCAAACAGTATTTCTGAAGCTTAAGAGTTAATAATGCCGCCTCCTTATACTGGTTAAAACTCCACTCATAGGGATAGGTAATAAATGAAATCTGTTCGGGTTCAATTATAATTGCAGAGTCCGTATTCGTCAATTCCTTGTGCTCAATTAACAAACCTGCTTTAAACAATTTGTTAAAAAAACCCTTATCTCTTAATGTCATGTATTGTTTAAAATAAAAAGGGCTAATATAACGTCGAATAACCCCGTCTTCAACAAAAATGTTTCCGGAAGGGTCTCTAAATGATGAAGGATGCCGAGAACTATTTTTCACTATTATTCTTCGTTTCTACATCAGATTCTTTAACATCGATATCATCAAACAAATCACTCTTATCATTTTTAGCGATACCCAAGAACAATTTAATTCTATAAAATAAATTTTTTGAAAAAAGAAAAAAACCAGCTACTCCTGCTACAATTACTTGAATAATCATAGCTCCCAGACCTGGATCAAAATATAAAAAATGCATACGACTGAATTTTGGTTAAAATAACAAATTTCTTTTAACTCACAATAGGTTATTGAAATTTACCTATTATTTTTTCTCGGTATCAACTCCAAAAAGTGAACTTCCAAATATGAGTAAAATAATACCATAATACATGACATAACTCACAAAATGCGCTACAACTGCGCCTTTAACGCCATCGAATAAATCTATGAAATAAATACTAGTTATGTATAATGTAACGATTAAAAATGCCTCGGTTAGAATATAATGCCAGAACATTTTTTTTGCTAAAAACTGATAGGCAATAACAATGGACAGAATTTTAACAAAGTCTCCCAACAACTGCCATAAAAACAAATCTTCAACTGGCTCAAATTCAACCGTAAAAACGGAGACAACAATAAATTGTCGCAATAAATATATAATAAATAACCCAATAGCTAGGGTAGGAATCACTGTTTTATAAAAACTAAAGATTTCCTTTTTAAACTCGTTATCATCATCAATCTCAGAAAATCGTGGTAAGATATACAACGTTATTAAAGAGCTAACCAACATTAAATAATACTTTGAAATTCTGGTCATAGCTTCCCAGAAACCAGCGTCTTTATACCCAATATTATCTATAATATAGGATCTAATCGCAATGGCTATAAGAGGTAAAAATACAGCCGAAAATAAAGCCATTAAGGAATAAGAACTTATTTTCTTTAAAAAGTTAAGACTTACATGATTTACTTGAATGAGCGATACAAGACTGCGCCGGTTAATAATCCCGACAAGTGTGATTAAAAAAATGATGGCTTCTGCAATAACAACAGATACTAAGGCACCATCAATCTTCTTTTGATATATTAAAAGCAACGCAATAGAAACACTTAGGATTTGCCCAATAATGTTAATAATGATTAAAATTTTATACTTCGAAAAACCATTCATTATTGAGAATGACAGCATATTCAAAGCGTAAAAAGGGAGTACTATCGCAAACACCTGAATGATGTAAGTATAGTCATTATACACTGGAAAAATAAGGTCGTTAATCAAACCTGCATTGAAATAACAGAAAAGAGACACCACAATGGTCGACACAAAACCGACATAGAATACGGTAGATATGGTCTTGCTTAACTCAGCGACATTATCTTTAAATTCTGAAATATATTTTACAGTCCCATTATAAAAACCAAAAATAGAGATGGTCTGGAAGGAGCTCACAAAATTCTGCAAGTTCCCTATTAATGCCAATCCAACCGGTCCGATAAAAACAGCAATTGCCTTGGAAGTTAATAATCCAGCAATAATTCTTGTTAATACAGAAGTTGTTTGAAGAGAAGTAACTTTAACTAAAACCTTACTATTTATATAATCAATTAATTTCTTCAATTAAATGTAGTTTTTGATCCCTTATAAATTGACTACATGAACTGTAAACGTTAAAAAACCCATATTATTCTCTAATACTTTTAGAAAGAGTCAAATATACAAAATGATTTAACTTTTTGGTCTTTGTCAATTAAAATTGTAAGAAATTATTTCTTACCATAAAAAAAATGCAACTACACCTTTTTTTTCTGTAATAAATAATACAGATTTATACAGAAAATAGCTGTATTAGTGATAATAATTGGTAAAGAAAGTGGATCTAAAATAACGCCATAAAACACAAATAGTAAACATCCTAACGAGTTTACTATTCGCAATTTTTTAACCGATTTCATTATAAATGAAATTAAAACGGTTGCCATAGCGGCGTATCCAATCCAGTCGACAGCGGATACCCCGAAAAGTTCCATACTAAATCGCTTTATTTCGCTTTCGCTCGACCTCTGTTAACAATATTTTACGTAAACGTAAATAATTAGGTGTAACCTCAACGTATTCGTCTTTCTGAATATATTCTAAAGCTTCCTCTAAAGAAAACTTAATCGCCGGTACAATTTTAGCCTTATCATCGGCTCCTGAAGATCGAACATTACTTAACTTTTTGGTTTTTGTAACGTTAACGGTCATATCATCACCACGTGAATTTTCACCAATAACCTGTCCTTCGTAAATATCTTCACCGGGATCTATAAAAAACTTTCCTCTTTCCTGTAGTTTATCAATTGAATAAGGAATAGCTTGCCCGTTTTCCATAGATACTAAAGAACCATTCTGTCTTTCTGGAATTCCTCCTTTTATAGGCTGATATTCCTTGAAACGGTGTGCCATAATCGCCTCTCCTGCTGTGGCAGTTAATAGTTGGTTTCGTAAACCAATAATACCACGAGATGGTACAATAAACTCACAAACCATACGATCTCCCTTAGCTTCCATACTCAACATCTCTCCTTTCCTAAGTGTGACCATTTCGATGGCCTTACCAGAAACTTCTTCCGGTAAATCGATAGTCATTTCTTCCACAGGTTCGCATTTCACGCCATCAACCTCCTTAATAATTACCTGTGGCTGGCCAATTTGTAACTCATAACCTTCACGACGCATGGTTTCAATTAAAACCGATAAGTGTAATACACCACGTCCAAAGACCATAAATTTATCAGCACTATCTGTTTCCTGAACACGTAATGCCAGATTCTTTTCAAGTTCTTTTGTTAAACGTTCTTTAATATGGCGTGATGTCACATATTTTCCGTCCTTACCAAAGAAAGGCGAATCATTAATAGTGAATAGCATACTCATGGTAGGCTCATCGATGGCTATGGTTTTTAGACCTTCCGGGTTTTCCCAATCTGCTACCGTATCTCCAATCTCGAAACCTTCAAGCCCTACAATAGCACAAATATCTCCGGCCTGAATAGCCTCAACTTTCTTTCTTCCTAAACCTTCAAAAACGTGGAGTTCCTTTATTTTAGATTTCACGACCTTTCCATCGCGTTTCACTAAAGAAATGTTCTGTCCTACTTTTAATTCCCCACGAGTTAGACGCCCAATAGCTATTCTCCCAGTAAAAGAAGAGAAGTCTAAAGACGTAATCAACATTTGGGTGGTACCAGTTTCAATTTTTGGCTCGGGTATATGCTCAATAACCATATCTAATAATGGTTCGATGTTATCGGTTTCCTTTTGCCAATCTTCGCTCATCCAATTATTCTTTGCAGAACCGTAAACGGTAGGAAAATCTAGCTGCCACTCCTCTGCTCCTAGTTCGAACATCAGGTCGAAAACTTTCTCATGCACCTCATCTGGTGTACAGTTCTCCTTATCTACTTTATTTACAACCACACAAGGCTTAAGCCCTAAATCTATCGCTTTTTGTAATACGAAACGTGTTTGCGGCATTGGGCCTTCAAAAGCATCAACCAATAGTAGTACACCATCGGCCATATTCAATACACGTTCTACCTCGCCTCCAAAATCGGCGTGACCAGGCGTATCAATAATATTAATTTTTGTCCCTCCGTACGAAACCGATACGTTCTTAGAGGTAATGGTAATGCCTCGTTCGCGTTCTAAATCATTATTATCAAGAATTAAATCACCTGTGTTTTCGTTTTCACGGAATAACTGACAGTGATACATAATCTTATCTACCAGGGTTGTTTTACCGTGGTCTACGTGAGCAATAATTGCAATATTTTTAATACTAGCCATAACAGTACCTTATTTTAAGCGTGCAAAGGTACTTAATAATTACCGGAAAACTAATTAATATAATTTTATTTGATTATTACCAATGTAGAAAAATGTTTGAAATCGATTCAAAAGATGCTAACATTTAATAGTATCTTTGCCTTAAATTTTTTCGAAACAGTAGTTATGGCTATTCAAAGTATTCCTAAAATAAAACATACCGATTCAAACAATTTTTTCCTGCTTTGCGGCCCATGTGCCATAGAAGGTGAGGACATGGCACTTCGTATTGCTGAAAAAGTAGTTTCAATTACAGATAAGTTAGAGATTCCTTACGTATTTAAAGGAAGTTTTAAAAAAGCAAATCGAAGTAGAATTGACAGTTTTACAGGAATTGGAAGCGAAAAAGCTCTTAAAATTTTAAAGAAGGTGTCTGATACGTTTGATGTACCAACGGTTACAGATATTCATGAAACATCGGATGCTGATTTAGCCGCACAATATGTTGATGTATTACAAATTCCCGCGTTTTTGGTACGTCAAACAGATTTGGTTGTGGCCGCCGCAAAAACGGGGAAAGTGGTCAACCTGAAAAAAGGTCAATTTATGAGTCCGGAAGCGATGAAGCATGCCGTACAAAAGGTTAAAGATGCTGGTAGTGATAAAGCGTGGATAACAGATCGCGGTACCATGTTTGGATATCAGGATATGATTGTAGATTTTCGTGGCATACCTACCATGCGCCAATATGCCCCGACCGTTTTAGATGTTACACACTCCTTACAACAACCAAATCAGACCGCAGGTGTAACTGGAGGTAGACCAGATATGATTGAAACCGTAGCCAGAGCTGGTGTGGTTAATCATGTTGATGGGTTATTCATTGAAACTCATTTCGATCCTGCGAATGCAAAAAGTGATGGTGCTAACATGTTGCATTTAGACAATTTAGAAAAATTACTCACCAATTTAGTTACTATTAGAAAAACCGTGCAAGCCCTGTAGTGTTTTTATAATCATTCAAAACCCCCAAATCTTTTTAACGCAATAAAGATGCGTTCCATTATAGAATCATTTTTCAATCCATAAGCATTAATGAACATTCAACCTACTAAACTTACAATAGTTTTTATTATAAGTTCTTTACCTCAATACAGTTTCACTTAAAAAAATAATATTGACAACACTCTAAAACATACAGCATCTCAACACTTCCTTTATTTTCAGCGTGTTGCTTCTTTTGGTGGTATTTTCAGGATTTAAAATCATGATTTTTAAATTATTATGAGACTTGCTTAAAATATTGAATTCGCTACAATCGTCACTTTTTACTATATAAACCAGGCTTTTTTACTTTTACTTAAACAATTTGAAGCTTCATGTAATAACTCAACAAAATTTTCATGATCTAAATCTTCAATAGTTCTTAGTTGAATAGACCGTACTTGTTTACGTTTATTGTCATTTTTTAGTACCGGAAATTCCTTTTCCAGTAACACGCCTTGCACAAAGGCTACATCGACATAGTCCTTACCCTTTAAAACATTAAGATATAGCATAGGCTTATTTCCAATATTATAAAATGGAATTCTATAACTATACTTCTCCTCTACTTCAGGAAGCGTATGTAATATAACACTCCTAACATATAACATAATGGATTGATAAGGCTCTTTCTGATTTAAAAAATACGTGTCTACAGGCTTCAATATTTAGGTGGATGAAAGTTGAATCGTTCAAACTTAACAAAAATTTATGATGATGGATTTAATTTTTTTTGCTTACTTTGTATTTCAAAGTACTTTTATATGGAGTCAAAAGATTATTTAAAAGACATTAGTGAGATTAAAGATTTAATGAATAAATCATCTCGCTTTATATCTCTTAGCGGACTATCTGGTATCATGGCAGGGATTTATGCACTCATTGGTGCCGCAATTGCATACTGGCTGGTTTCTAAATATAGTAGAGGAACCTTGATGCTGGATGGAACTGTTTTTAAATTGGTTATGCTAGACCTCTTCTTAATAGCGCTATTCAGCGTTGTTACGGGAGTTATTTTGACAACCAAAAAAGCCAGAAAAAATGGTGCCAATATTTGGGACGCTTCCTCCAGGCGACTGGTTATAAACTTTTTAATTCCACTGGTAGCCGGTGGTATTTACATATTAATTATATTAAATCAGCAGAAATACGGACAAACCGGAGCTTTAATGTTATTATTTTACGGGTTGGCTTTAGTCAATGCTTCTAAGTACAGCATTGGAGATATTCGTTATTTGGGTTTTATCCAAATATTTTTAGGCTTAATTTGCGCTCTTTATCCGGGGTACGGATTTTGGCTTTGGGTCATGGGTTTTGGAATTATGCATATTGTTTATGGCACCTGGATGCATTTTAAATACGACTTAAAAAACTAAACTGTTAGTAACATTTTTAGGTTCGATTTTGAACTTAAATAAAAAATTAAATCATGAGATTCCCGATAACGTTTATCTTAAACCAAAACGACAGCGCAGGAATTAAGAAATGAGCATCATTAATAACATAAATAAAGTATTCGATCATAGAATTAGGTTAGGCATTATGTCTATTTTGATGGTGAATGAGTACGCCGATTTTAACATGCTAAAAGAACTCCTGGGAGCAACCGATGGAAATCTGGCAAGTCATACCAAAGCCTTGGAAAAGGCAGAATATATCAAGGTTGAAAAGCAGTTTATTGGTAGAAAACCCAATACACGTTATAGCACAACCAAATTAGGAGAAACAGCATTTAAAAAGCACATTGATGCACTCGAAAAATTAATTAATAAAAAATAATGTCAACACCTCTTAGGGCATAAGTTGAAACGAAAAAAAGGAAATCAAATTTTTTTAATTATTTACTTTGAAATACAAAGTACTTTAAATACATAAGCATGGAGAACACAACTAAACAATCGCAAAGCAAATTCGGAAATTGGCTAAAAACCTCAATTACCGCAAGAATGTTTGTCATAGGTTTTTTAACCTTAATACTGCTAATACCTCTATTTTTTGTTGAAGATCTCATAAGAGAACGCTCACAGAGACAAACCGAAGTTATTAATGAAATTAATAAACAGTGGGGTAACGAAGTTCTTATTTACGGTCCCATACTAAAGGTGCCATATAAAACCTATCAGGAAAAAACAGTTACTAATAAAAATACGAAGCGCGTTTATACCGAAAACACAGAGGTTATTAAAAACGCCTATTTCTTTCCTGAAAAGTTAAACATTAATTCTACCGTTAACCCTGAAGAAAAAAAACGAGGTATCTATACCACTGCCGTTTACAATAGTAAAATGACTATTACTGGTTCTTTTGTAAAACCTGACTTTAGTGACATTGAAATTAATGCTGAAGACGTTCTTTGGAAGAAAGCAAAAATTATCATTCAGTCTTCCAATGTAAAAGGCGTAAATGAAGCTGACTTAAAATTAAATCAAACGAGTTTCGAGCTCACCTCTAAATACAATAGTCAGAAGCGTTACGACTATACCGAAGTCACATTACATACTCTCGAAAGTAAAAACATTGGTAAAGAACTACTGGAATTTCAAAAACCCCTAGCCTTCCACATCAACTTTAATATAAAAGGCAGTGAACAACTGCGCTTTATTCCAACTGGAAAACAAACAGAAGCTCAAATCATGTCCAACTGGAAAACAGCCAATTTTTTTGGTGATTTTTTACCCTATAATGAGAATAAAATAAATGACAACGGTTTTGATGCCAAATGGAAAATTCTGGATTTAAACAGGCCCTTCTCACAGGAACACTTTAATGGTATTCCAAATTTAAACGAGTTCGCCTTTGGAGTAAACTTTATGATTCCAGTAGATGAGTATCAAAAAAGTACACGATCTGCCAAATACGGGTTCCTGGTTATTGGTTTAACGTTTCTTGTATTCTTCTTAATTCAAACCTTAAGCAAAATACACATTCATCCTTTTCAGTATTTAATGATCGGACTGGCACTTATTATGTTTTACACACTCCTGGTCTCTATTTCAGAACACAGTAACTTTTTAAAGGCCTACCTAATCGCAGGTATTTCGGTAGTCGCTCTTATTACTTTGTATTCAAAATCTATACTAAAAACATTCAAGTTCCCTTTATTTATTGGGCTATCGCTAAGTGCATTGTACACATTTATTTATGTGATCATACAACTAGAGAGCTACGCACTATTAGTAGGTAGCATTGGACTTTTCCTAATTCTAGCCACTGTAATGTTTATATCCAGAAAGATTGATTGGAGTAATGGTTGATTATTTTGATGTTGTTTTGGGCGTTTCCCCGAAGGAATTCGGGGTTACGCTTAATACATCGTTTACTCCTTTTTCCAGTATAACATTTGTATTCAAAAGATATCTTACAAATAAAAAACACTATGAATAGTCTAATAGCAACAAGTAAAGCAATTGCCATTTTAAGCTTTATCATAGGCACAATATTATGTGTTACTCAATTATATCATGGTGGTCTTCAATTTATCACTATTGGGTTTTTATTTATTATAGGTGCAACCACAACTAATTTAGCATCGCTTGTAGCGCTCATATTTTATTTGCTGGGACGAACAAGAAACAAATTAGAGCTAGCCAAAACTTGTGGCCTGGTCATTACAAATATACCTGTAGTTATAATCTACTTTAACATTTTATTCAAAACCCCATGCCCCTAAAATTCAACAAAACATACTTAATAGTAGCTGTCGTTTTATTCATCACAGAAATTCTTATTGCGACCTTTTTCAAATACGGTTTTATACGCTATACCTTTGGCGATTATCTGGTGGTTATATTACTTTATACCGCTCTAAAAAGTTTTATAGACACTGTTCCGGTTATTATTGCAATCCCGGTTTTAATCTTCGCATTCTTCATAGAGGTACTACAATTAATAAACATATTAGAACTATTAAACCTGAATAATAATCACCTCTTAAAACTCATTTTTGGTAGCACATTCAGAATATCAGATCTGGTAGCCTATACATTAGGTATTCTTACCGTTCTAGTTACCGAATATGTCCTTGATCGAATAAACTTAAAAACAAACAAATCATGAATACCATACAAGCATTTATATTTAACCGATTTAAAATTCTCTCTTTACTAAGCACATCAATTGCTTTAAGTATTGTACTGCTTATGATAAGAATGAAACTAACCCATTCCTTTTTTTACATATTCCTCGTTTGGAACTTATTTTTGGCTGTTATTCCCTTTGCCATTTCTACATATCTGGTTAACAAATCAAAAATCAACAAATTATTACTCGTTTTATGGTTCGGGGCATGGCTGGCATTTTTGCCCAATGCCCCATATATTGTTACAGATTTACTTCATATAAAAATAAGCCCGGATCGTTTTTTATGGCTCGATGTGCTGGTTGTTAGCTCATTTGCTCTAAATGGACTACTCCTTTTTGTGCTCTCTTTAGTAGATATGGAGGTTATCTTGGGGCAGTATTTTAAACCAAAACAGGTAAACATGATCTCTATAATCATACTCTTTTTAAATGGCTTTGGCGTTTATTTAGGGCGGTTTTTGCGCTATAATTCCTGGGAAATTATTCAAAACCCCTTAAGTTTATTTGCCGATATTTTTCATATGCTCCTGCATCCAGGTCAACATTTAGAAGCCTGGTTGTTCACGTTTCTCTTTGGTATCTTTCTAAGTATTGGGTTTTGGATGTTTAAGACACTACAACAACCTTAATGCTATAAGGCTCTGTTCTTTTCCTGAATATTTCTAACAATTTTAGTTGCCATATTTCTGGTAACAAAACGAGGTATTGTAGATAAAAACTTATTAAAAAAACCTGGAATTGCAACTGTTTTTCCTTTCTTCATGGCATTGTATCCATACCTTGCAACGTCATCAGCACAGGCCATATTAAAGCTAATTTTATTCTCAGAACAACCGCTAGAAACTGTTTTTTGAAATAAGGTTTTTGTTGGCCCAGGACATAATGCCGTCACGGTTACTCCCGTACCTCGTAATTCATTAGCAATCGCTTCTGAAAAGGACAGGATATAAGATTTTGAAGCGTAATACATTGACATCAAAGGACCTGGTTGAAATGCTGCCAAAGATGAAATATTTAAAACCTTACCCGTTTTTCTGGAAATCATCGTTGGCAATAACAGCTTCGTTAAGTGTGTTGTAGTTAAAATATGAAGATGTAACATATCAGACTCACGTTTCCAGTCTGTATTTACAAAAGTTCCAAATAGTCCAAATCCTGCATTATTTATGAGTACGTCTATTAAAGCGATATCTTTTGTTTCATTAAAAATTTCTTGAGCCACATTGGGTTGACTCAGGTCTTTTATTAATAAATGAACCTCATTTTTATAAGTTTCATTAAAATACGCTTTTACCTTCTTTAATTTCGACTCGTCAATATCGACTAAAATAAGATTGTATTCATCCTTTATTAGTAATAAAGCCAATTCATATCCAAGTCCCGACGCGGCCCCAGTCACTAATGCTGTTTTAGTCTTCATTTATTTTAGTCATTAAAAATCACTCTTCACCATTCACATAATCTTGCAAATAAGAAAATCGTTCTGTTAATTTTCCATGTTTTGTTATTCTAGCTCTTTCTAAAATGCCATCGTCATCATCATTAAAAAAGGCAGGAATGACATGCTTTAAGAACTGCTCTCCAAAGCCTTCACTGGCATCTTTTGGAAGCTCACAAGGGAGGTTATCTACCGCCATCACTGTAATTGCTCCCTCGGCATTAAAGGCGACTTCTTTTTCAGATTGTGCATCGTAACCGTAAAACGGATCTGCTATGGTCGATGGCCTTATGGTCGATGCTACTGGTCCATCCACATCACAACTAATGTCTGCAACCAGATTAATATTGAAGTCGGGTGATTTTGCATCTTCTCTGGTAAACAAATAAGGCGCTCCATCTCCATAGAAATGACCTGCAATATAAAAGTCGGCTTCCTTCGCATAAGGCATAAAATTACTTTCGTAGCCTGATGGGTCTTGATAGAACGCTTCAATATTTCCAACTTTACCATCGCGACGTTTGTTATATTCCATAACGTCTATAACACAATAAACCGGTTCGGTAAACTTAGCCGTTAAAAATAAGGCGTCGTTAACCTGCTTTATGTTTAAATGGTCAAGGATTTCTTTTGCTCCACGAGCAACCTTTCCTGCTCCAGAAAGTAATATTTTAATATTTGGTAATGTGATCTTATCCAGTTCAGATTTAACCTCATTTAGATCGGCTAAAGTTTCTACTTGAGGGAGATTAAACAGGTTATCTCTTATCCCTAATGCTCTAAAACCATTATACGCACCAACCAATCCGGCATAATAACCAAAACCAATTAAACGAAACATATCACTACCTACAATAGTTTCATGGTCGTACAACTCAATATTCTTTTCCAGAACAGCTCTTAGTAATGCTCTGTTATAAGGTTGTTTTTTTATAGTATGAGAAAAAAAGAAATATGTTTTATTCGGAATTAAATTCTCAATAGGCACTTCCTTTACTCCTATTAACACATCACAATCCTCCACATTATTAACGACATCCAACCCTTCCATATTATATTCTTCATCGCTAAATACGCGAATATCACTAGATTCTATTTTAAAAGTAGCTCCAGAAAATTCATGTTGTATTTCGGTTATTTTAGATGGCGAAAAAACCACACGTCTATCTGGAGGATTTTTGCGTTCTTTAATAATTGCAAATTGAATGTTCATTAATTTGTTTGTTTTGCTTATTAGATTGCTCTGGGTATCTTAACAATCAGGACATCGAACTGATACGATAAACAGTGGAACAATTATTGCACGAAAATAATAGGAATTGCAGGGTTATACAAACTTTTTAATACCTTTGCTGTCCGCTTAAAGCGAATCAAGGAAAAACACCTTCGCTATAAAGCTATAGATAATGGGATTAATTCCCGCTTTGAGCTATATTTTCTTTATTTCGAAAATACTCGATATAATGCAGATTGGCTTGAAGTTCTAAAGTAAGGAGATCCCGACGCAAGCGTCGAGGAATTCTTTTCAATTCATATTGGGGTCGACTGGTTTTGACAGCGAGATTAATTGAACGGTAAGCACGTCGTGTAATGACATTGAAACACGTTAAAGGCTAGGTCAACTTTTAAACGGCGAAAATAATTACGCTTTAGCTGCATAATCCGAATTATAGTAGGATTAGCCTAGGTACACAAGGTGTACAAGCTTTATGTCTCCGGAAAGCCTTTGTTAACGGCGTTCCATTTTGAGGCATCGTAAATGTTAACATAGATTGGGTAGTGCTTTGATGCCTTTTCGAAACTAAAAAAGATAAGTTATAAGTAGGTTGTCTTTAACCAGCTTATAATCGAAAACCTAAGAAAAGAATAAACGTGTAGAAAGCTCTTTGATTACTTGTTTGGACGAGAGTTCGATTCTCTCCGACTCCACTTTTTGAGTATCAAAACTCAACAAAAACCCTGTAAATTTATAACTTACAGGGTTTTATGTTTTATTCAATTTCAAATAATATCATATAAAATCATCCTAATCGAGACCAATTCGGTGACCCTTTTCAGGTTCTTAGAACAGGTCTCGCTGACCAATTTATTTTTCTGTTTTCAGCTATTTACACAACAAGACCTCTTGGTTTTCAAATATTAACTCACTACTTCTAAGTTCGTTAGCGAGACCTAAAATCTATCTTTTCATGAAAATAGACTTTTCTATTCATTTCATCTTGCAAATTCCAATATTAATAATGAGGAATTAATTTACGATCAACCGTTGATAATAAACGTGTTGAAAAAAGTATAACCAGAATGATTGTGCCCAAATATTGGAATAAAAAATCTCAAAAAGCTATGGATAAAATCGTGAAGCTGTTGAAATCAATAATCACATTGACAATCTCAAACATAAGCTATATAAAATACATCAAAGATTAATTGATGATGATCAATTTATATCTGCAAAATCTATGATGAACATCTTGAAAGGCAATGGTAAAAAAGTTAGATTCATTTTAGAAACGTTTAAGGCACATAACAAAAAAACTGATTTATTAGCGAGTAAAGACATTTCTATTAGTACGGCAAAACGTTATTGGACTTGCTATGACCATGTTAAACAATTCATAGAAGTCGAATATCGATTAGAAGATTATAAACTAAAAGACATTAACTACCATTTCATTACCAAGTTTGAATTATTCTTAAAAACTGTTAGACATTGCAATCATAATTCGTCCTTAAAATATATTAATAATTTCAAGAAAATTATTCGTATTGCTCTGGCTAACCAATGGATGGATCGAGATCCTTTTTATAACTATAAAGTGAAATTTACCCCTGTAGAACGAGCGTATTTAACAGCTGAAGAAGTTGATACACTATACTCAAAAGAATTACATTTTGACAGATTAAAAGTAGTAAGAGATATGTTTGTGTTTTCATGCTACACAGGTCTCGCATATTCTGATGTGGAGAAACTATCCAAATCGGATATCACTATTGGAATTGATGGTAAGCCATGGATCAATATCAAACGTATTAAAACAAATACACGAAGTAGCATTCCATTGTTACCAATTGCGAAAGAAATCCTAAATCGCTATGCATATCACCCACAAGTGATAAAAAGTGAAAGATTAATTCCTGTCTTTAGTAATCAGAAATCGAATGCCTATTTAAAAGAAATAGCAATGCTCTGCGGTATTAAAAAACGGGATAATAAAATATTTTGTGTTTTGTCATTTATTTAGTTGAAAAATGATTTTGAAATTCATAGGCAAAAAATTTACTTATAAATTTTTATTTTATGAATCCAGAACTAGAAAAACAATTAGAAGCCTTAATAGGCAAAATCACAAACAAAGAAGACTTTGATCAAGTAAAAGAACAATTACTTAAGCGAGGTATAGAATCACTATTGCAGGCAGAAATGACCGCTCATTTAGGTTATTCAAAAGGAGATCCAACATTAACAGATAACCAGCACAATGGTTTCTCCCAGAAGACCTTAAAAACTCAAAATGGCGAACAGCGTATAAAAATCCCTAGAGATAGAGCATCGAGTTTCGATCCTGTGATTGTTCCCAAACATCAATCCATAAGTCAAGAATTAGAGGACTGTATTCAATTGCTTTACGCCAAAGGCATGAGTAATAGTAATATCATAGACTTCATAAAGCACACTTACGGGGTCAACTATTCAACATCACAAGTGTCACTCATTACCAACCAGTTATTGGAAGATATTAAACTTTGGCAGCATAGGCCGTTGGAGGATGTCTATCCCATAATCTGGATTGATGCCATTCATTATAAAATACGCCACGAAGGCAAAGTCGTCTCTAAAGCTTGTATGATTGTTTTAGGAGTCAATACCGAAGGGCAACAAGATATTTTAAGTATGAACATTGTTGAATCCGAAAAAGCATCTGCCTGGATGTCTATTTTAGATGACTTGCGTACACGTGGGGTAAAAGACATCTTCTTTTTATGTTCGGATAATCTCTCTGGGCTAGACAAAGCCGTAGAAGCCATTTTTCCAGACAGTATAAGACAAATATGTATTGTGCACCAAATTAGAAACTCTCTGAAATATGTAAACTATAAAGACCGCAAAGCAATAATGGCCGATATTAAATGTATTTATGGAGCAGACAATGAACATCTGGCATTAGAAGCTCTCGAAATATTTAAGCAAAATTGGGAAGGTAAATATTTATCAGCCGTACAATCTTGGGAAAATAACTGGGATAATTTAATGGCTTTTTTAAACTACCCAAAAGAGATTAGGAAACTCATTTATACTACCAATATCAATGAAAGTTTCAATGCTAGTTTACGCAAATACACTCGTAACAAAAAAGTGTTTCCTAATGATGATGCAGCTTTAAAATCCATATATCTAGCTGCTCAAGGAATTAGAAAAAAATGGAAGAAAACTCGATTTAAATGGGCGCAAATTTACAACCAATTGTATATTTGTTTCCCTAACAGGTTATAATAAACAAACTTTTAACCTATGAATTTTGAAATTATTTTTCAAAAACACAAAATTTTGGATAAACTCTTATTTGCTAGAATATATTCTTGATTTGGACTTCTATGTTTATTAGGAACTGTTCTTTCTAAATAATTTCTCTTACTATAGGGCAAAAATTATGTGTATAAACTTTAATTTTGAAGTTTTTATTTGTTCTGTAGTTAGTTTATTAACTTGATCGTTAACTTGGTCGTTGAATTCTGGATTAATTGGAATCTCTATTAAAAAATGATTTCTATGTGGTCATTAGTGTCAAATCTAGGTTTTCCAGAACCATTATTTTTGAGAGCTTTACAATAGAGGGAATACCTATTCCTTAACTCCCTAATCATTCGTATTTATACTATGAACCAGCTATTAAATATGCCAAACATACTGAAAATCGTAATCTACAAGCTATGGACTCCAAACACAGGTAGATTTACTAGATGTATTTATCCACCAAAATCCATTTATCTACAATAGCTACATAAGTCTTTAGAAAAGAATATATTTAGTCTTTGCTGCGTCTTTTCCTATGCCACAAGGCTAATTTCTAGAAGAGTAATAATCAATATGTTGTTAGTCGGATGGATACACATTTTATGTGCTTGATAAAATTTTTTGTCCTGAGTCTTGATCTGATTACTCACAGTTTAAACTTTGCAAAAGACAAGAACTTAACAAGGGTAAATGTAATAAAAAACTAAATTAATAGATGTATTATTACTCTTGCTCTCTACATCACTTAAAATACTTGTGTTGAACGCCTTTCTTTTAAATTAAAAATATGTCTTTACAGCAAACTCAAATTGATTAATAAAAATCTCTTTAAAGTTTGAAATATTGTTTTGTTCGTAGAATAATAACATTGCTTTTTTGTAATCAATTGAGTCAACTGTCCTAAAAGATAACGGGCAATAACCATAATTCAATAAAATCGCATTACTAACAATTCTTGCCGTTCTTTTATTACCGTCCATAAATGGCTGGATATAAGAAATCAGAACCAAAGCGAGTAATGCTTTTTCAAATATGCTTTCTTTGTCGTTAATCACATCGCAAGTATTCCTAAGTGCCTCTAAGATTTGAAATTCATTATCAAGTGGTTTATAATTCGTTCCCGAGATACCGACTCTCCTTTTTCTTAAATTCCTTTCAACCTCCAATTCTTTTGTCAGAATGCTGTGAATATCCTCAATCTTCGGAACAGTTAATGGATTTAAATAATCATCATGTTCAATTATGAAATCAAGGGCATCTTTATGATTCAATAGCATTACAGCTTCTTCTTTAGTTTTGCCGGAAGCTGTTTCCTTTTCTTTTAATAGTCGTTCAGTTTCTAAAAGTGTATAAGTATTTCCTTCTATCTGTGATGACTTCCAGCTTAAATCAATCGCCAATCTTTCTAATTCCTTTTTATATTCAAATTCTGATAGTCCGAATATGTTTTTTTTATACTCCTTATGCAATAACGCCAACTTATCCAATTCACTTTCAGTAAACGAATTATAATTCTTTAATAAAACTGTTATTACTTCTGAATTGAAATTTTCTATGATTTGTCGTTCATCAATTTCTTTTTCATAATACTTTTCAATATCTATTGGACGAATCAATTCATAAGCAGGTGATAAAAGATATTTTGTTCCTTTACCTTGCCCTTTTGTTAATAAATAATTGTCTAATATCAAGTTGGTTAGGGTCCGTTTTAATGTGGCATAGCTAAAAGATTCACTAATTCCATCAAAAATCTCTTTAGATGAACATTGTCCTTTCGTTTTTACAAAATCAATTATCTGTTGTTTTCTATTATCAATCATTTTTCACTTTTAAGCTCATAAAGATACTGCTTTGAGCTCATTAGTTAATGTGTTTTGAGCTTTATTTTTTGCTTAAATGAGCTACAACGATAGTTTTAGGTGGTAATAATGGTAAGTTATTATAAGGTGTATTTCTATTAAATTTTGCCTTTTTAAACAAAGGGAATTATTGCTTATGCTATTTTAACAAGGATAAATATAGTAAAAATTTACCTACGTTTAAATGATTGGGGTAACCACTACTCTTGTAATATAAAAGTGTTTTAATTATGTGGTCTATTCCATTTTATAGTTCTTTTCCCTAAGATTCAACAAGTCCGGTTCAAAAAAAGGTTCTAAGATGAATTGTAAAATTATTTTTGATCTAAACACGTAAAAAATCTTTTTAATTCAAGACTAAGAAATAAAAGGTATTTTGGGCAGATTTCAATTAAACCCAATAATTTAAACTCCCTAAATAATGAAAGATCACATTTTGACCTTTATTTTCCATTGCAAAATAGAAAAGAAATTAAGTGAAAAAACAATCAAAGCTTATGAAACAGATTTAAAACAGTTTGAAAATTTTATTGACATTGAGGACACTAAAGATATCGGTAAAGAGGAGCTAAAGTCTTACTTTTTGTACTTGTCTAAATTCGCAAGGAAGACGATTAAACGAAAAATAGCTACATTAAAAACCTTTTTTTCTTATTTGGAATTTGAAGAAATTATAGAAAATAACCCTTTTAGAAAAGTAAGGATAAAAATCAAAAATGATTTGATATTGCCTAAAATTTTATCTGTTAAAGAAATAGAGCAGATTTTAAAAATCCTTTATGAAGCAAAAAATAGGATTTCTGATACCAAATCATATACTTACAAAGAAATTGTTAGAAATATAGCTGTTGTAGAGCTTTTATTTGCCTCAGGTATTAGGGTATCTGAATTGTGTACACTAAAAAGATCGAATGTTGCTCATGATTTTTCTTTAATTAAAATACAGGGTAAAGGAAATAAGGAGCGGACTATTCCCATAACTAATAAAGCAACTCGAAATGCATTGAGAGCTAATTATAATAATTTCGAACAATCCATTATAAAACAATCCTATCTATTTATTAATCGTTTTGGTAATCCATTATCAGAACAATCCGTAAGGTTATTAGTTAAAAAAATAGCACAGAAAGCACAAATTAAACGTAATATTACCCCTCATGTATTTAGGCATTCTTTTGCTACTTTGTTGTTAGAAGAGGACGCAGATATAAGGTATATTCAGCATTTATTGGGACACAGTTCAATAATGGTGACACAAATATATACTCATGTAAATGAAAGCAAAAAGACTAAACTCCTTACTTTAAAGAATCCACGAAATTTGATATCGATTTAAATAATAATTAGAATCCGAATAACGGATAACTATTTATTATGTTTCAAAGAACTCTTTTCTGGGTTGGCCCCAGAAGATCTGATTTAGATCACGTAGAACATCTATTTTCTGGAGCGATAGTAATAATGGGGCAAGAAGAATCCTCAACAAATTTTATATGTCGTTCTTTTGAGCATTATGCAAATAAAAGAGTTAATCACAATGATGGACAAAACTTTCCTGCAATTGACACCTTCTTTTGCGACCAAATAATTAATATAATAAAAAACTACCAAAGCCCTAAATTCATGGCTTACGGGAGAGTTCCTAGAGGTCTGACACAAGAATTAAAGAGTTATTTTATAGGGCAAAATCACTCATTAATTCTGTCAATGCTTGAAGACAAAATGCGCATGCGTAGTTTGCTTTCCAAATATATAAATGTACTCCCTTTTACAATCAATTTCTTTCATGAAATTACACTTGCATCATTGAAAGATATGTTTCCCAATAATGATCAATTCATACTTCAAGAAGCAATTGGCTCATCTGGAGGAAATGGAACCCATATTCTTTCAGAGCATTCAGAAAATATTGTTCTAAAGAAGATCAAATCAAAAGATTTAATTGTATCTCCATATTTCAAAAAATCAATAAGTGTCAATCAACATTTAGTTGTTTTTCAAGATAATTCTTTAATATTTCCTCCTTCTATTCAAATAATACAACCCCATCTAGAAAAGTTAATTTTTTTTGGGAGTGATTATAGCTCTGCAAAATTGCTTAAAAGTCAAATAAGAAATAAAATATATGAAAGTACTAAAAAAATAGCAGAAATACTTCAACAATGTAATTACAGAGGAGTCGCAGGAATTGATTATTTAATTGATGAGAACGAAAATTTGATGTTTATCGAAATTAATTCCAGATTTCAAGCATCAAGTTTTTTATTAAACCGAGAACTAATTTCAACTTATAATATAACCTTACAGGAATTACATCTGAAAGCATTTAAAATCAAATCTCCAGAAACAGAATTTATAATCAACATGGAAACAAGTTTCATAAATGTTATATCATCTGATAAAAAGACCTCTAAGGTTAAAAACGGTATTAGAAATAACTTGAATCTTGAAACAAATGATTTTGACTTGAATAATGAAAAAATTGATCAGACTTATGAGGTGATCAATTCTGCAAATGATATAGAAATAGAAGCTGGAGGAACTGGTTATTCTTGTATATTTAAATTTCCGATAATGGGAAAGACGATTGAAGGGCACTTTCGATTACAGCCGAATTTATTGAGATTATCTAATTGTTTTGAAAATCGACAAAATAATATAACCCTTTCTCCCATATCTAAAGCAAAATTTGAGCTATTGACATTAGGAGTCCAATTAAGTTCGGATGCAATAAACTACATGAATAAATCTATTGAATTAAAAATGAGATACGCAATAGGCTATGCAATAGATATTAAAATAACAGATAAAGTTTATGTAAACGCTCCTGTAAAGAGCCGCTTTTCAAACTTAAGTCCTTATATACTTGATCACAATAATAAGGAGGGCTTTACTATTTGGAAAGATAACTCAAAAATTTTTAGTGTAGATGTTTCTCTAACGCATCCATTAGCAATGAGAAAGACTAATAATGGGGTTCCATATAATCATATGGGACAAATGATTAATGATAGACTTCGCATATCTCCTTTTCCTACATGTAAATACAACAAAAAAAACAAATTAGCTTGTAAATTTTGTGACATTGGATACGCTGATATTGAATCTAAATATAGATTAGAAGATATTTGTGAAATGATAGATACCTATCTCAGTGAAGATGTTCAGTTAAGACATTTTTTAATTGGAGGAGGGACTGCTGGGAAAGCGGGGTGGAAGTTAATTCTAAAAATCGCAAAGCATATACGTTTACGCTGTAATTTAGATATTTATTTAATGGTTACACCACCAGAGGATTTGTCATTGCTATATGAGTTAAAAGAAGCTGGTATAACTCAAGTTGGTTTTAATCTTGAATTTTTTGATCGAAAACTTGCTGCTCAAATTATGCCAGGAAAAGGAATGATACCTTTTGAACAATATGAACAGGCATTTAAGTATGCGACTTCAATTTGGGGTAATAAAGGAGCTGTAAGAAGCATTCTTATAGCTGGTATCGAACCTTATAAAAATACTTTAAATGGAATTCAGTATCTAGCAAAACTTGGAGTTATGCCTATTCTGTCGTCGTTTCGATCTACACCTAATACAGAAATGGAATTCTTTTATTCTCCGTCACCAGATGAAATCACATGGCTTTGGAAAAAAGGTCAAGAGATCACAGAAAAATACAATTTGATTTTGGGACCAGAATGTATTTATTGTCAAAATAATACAATTAGTTTACCTGGTTCATTCTAACCTTTCCCTTTCTTTTTATGTATTATTTGCTTTTCCTTAGATAATTTTTTCTCTAATTTTAATTTGGTAATATGGACATTTAACAATTTAATTTCCTTTCTTAATTCTTTCATTTTTTTTTTAAGGCCACCTTGTTTCGTTTTATTCAATTGAACTCTCAACTCAATAAGTTCTTTTAAAAATTTTGAACTTCCTTTTAACAAGTATCCAGTTGCCAACATGAAAGTTGTAACAGTTCCTTCAACTGAAGTTGCATACTCCATGATAATTTCAATAGGAGAATTTTTTCTTAAAGAGACATGGGTTATCGAACCTTCCAATTCAAGGTAGTCATTACACTGTTCCAGTGTCAAAAAAATATTGTTCGTACAAGTGAGAGCTTTTGAGATGTCTCCCCCAATCACAAACTTCGCTCGTCCCCAATCACCTTGTTTTTTGTTTAAGTAAAGGTCTATTTCTCCTGCATGTAAAGCATAATTGTTTCTAAAAATAGGATTATCTTCATTATTTTTCCTTAGTGACTCGACTAGTTCATAAAGATTTTGTAATTGAGAACTTTCATATATATTCGAGACACTAACTAACTTACTTAAATATTTTATTTCTCGAAACTTGTTTCGCTCGAAGGCTAAAAAAAAACCTAATCTGATGGCTGCGTCAAAATCATCAGCTCTATTTAAAGATAGGTATAAATTTGCCAATGGAAAGTATGAACTAAACTTAATAAAGTAAGTTTCCATACTAGAAAGCAACTCTCTATACTCATATTTACTGATACTTTTTCCTTGTTTAGAGGCCTTATCACTAGTCACTTCTAAACCGTGTGAAGTGAAGTAATTTGAAAATCCCCCAAAAGTATATGGTAATTGCATTATTGGAACTTTCACGTTGTCAAACATAGCATCAACAAAGTCAACGTATTCAATGTTCACTCTTCCTAAATCAATTTTATACAAAGTCGCATATCGGAATATAGCTCCTTCTAAAGTACAAGACTTTATAGTACATGAACTTAAACTAGCACTTTCGAATAAACAATTACTAAGGCTTGTACTTTCGAAAAAAGTATTATTAAAAATACATCGGCTGAAATTTGCTCCTCCTAAATTAGCTCCGACAAATGTCGTTCCATCATTTTTATCACTGGAAGTGAAAGCAGAAGATTCAAAATCGGCAAATTGAAAATTTGAACCATTAAAGTTACAGTCAATAAATTTGCAACTTGAAAATTCCGAACCTGTACCCGCTGCTTTCTTAAAGCTACAATTAACAAAAGTTACATTACTAAGAGCTACACGTTTTAAACTATGACTTTCGAAGCTTTTATTTTCAAATATTGCGTCTGAAGCTATGCTTTCAGTAAATAATGCTCCATCATTACCGAAATCTTCAAGATGTAACATAAGATCTTTTTTTGCCTTTTCCCAAGACTCATTAGTAATTTCAGGAATTGAACTTGTAGGCCTGATAGGCAAATTACTTTCTTCTGAAACCATATAATAAATAGTTATCCGTTATTCGAAATTTCACATAAGATATCCTTATGCAGAAATTCCATTAAAAATTTAAGATTAGAGTAATTAATTAAAAAGGGAGTCCGTAAATATATACTTTTTTTGTATTTAGATACCTGATTCTTGTTTCTTTTTTATTTAAATTCAATTTCTTAACCTAAGTATCCAAATTATGCATTTACCTTATTTACAAATCGGCTGTATCCTGGTAACTTCGTTATGTTACTTTAGTTTCAATAGTTATTAATTGTTGAGTTTAGTTTTAACATTGCAAAATTTGATAAAAAGACTTACATCTGTCAGAAGCTTTTGAGCAAGACTAAACCCTTCGCAATTGCTTTTATTTTTGCCTAAGCAAAGGCTAATGAGCTTAGGAGAAGTGATAATTAAAACAAAGAATTATAAGGGTATTGATTAATCCTTATAGTTTATTTATTGGTAACAATATTACTACTAATAGAAAAAGGGGGGTAAACTCTTAACCAGCTCTAACCTAAATTAATCTTAAAACCATTCCTGTTCCCTTAGACTATTTTTAAATTAACATAGACCTTAAATGAACTCACCAATATTCAATTACAATCAAAACGATTCAATTTCTTTTTATTTGAGAGATTCGCATAATTTCAGATTAAACCGTTGTGAATTATAGGAATTTTTTAATCATTTTAGTGATTAAGTGATTTTTTAAAAATTTTCATACCTCTTTTTTAGTTTCCCTTCGTTATTATTATATACAATTACTATTAATGATTTTATGGAAAATTCTAATGATATTAAATCTCTTTTAGAGGAGATTGCAGTTTCGGTATTGAAAGATAAAATAGGGAATTATGATATCCTTACTGAAGAAGATAAAAAGGATATACTCTTTTGTGTTACCGACCCAGTCCAAATTATGGAATATTTAGAGTTTGAAAATAAATTAAATAAACAAAGAGCCTGGAAGAAGATCATGTTTGACAGGAAGAAGATCATATTTGAAAAGGTTTTCGACCGTTTAAATAACCCATTATGTCTTTTTGCTTATAAATATGTGAATGATTTTAAGACCTCAGAAGACATCGTACAAAATGTTTTTATAAAAGTTTGGGAGGATGATACCATTTCTTTTCATGATATGAAAAAGGTTGATGGGTTGTTTTATACAATCGTAAAAAATAAATCACTTGATTTTTTAAGAAGTAAATACGCAAAAGATGTTCAAGCCTACCCTATTGAAAATTTAGAAATATTTCAAACAGAAAAATACAACCTAAAAGAGACTTTTATTGTTGATACTTCAACTATTATTCATAATGCAATCAATTCATTACCGAATAAATGTGGTTATGTTATGAAATTGAGCCTTAAAGGTTACTCTAATAAAGAAATAGCGAGTGAAATGCAACTATCCGTTCAAACTGTCAAAGTGCATAAAAAAAACGCCTATAAAAAACTTCGAAAAATTTTTGGTCAAAAAACTAAATTCTGGTTAAATTCTGAATCTTAGTTAAAATACTTGATAACATTTGACGGCTAAAAAACCAGACGATTGAAACGGGGCTATGGCAAAGTCTATTTTTGATGTTTCGTAGAGTATAACATATTAAGGAACGAAGTACGAGGAATTTCGTAATCCTGGTAAGTTTAGGTCTTTGATACGGGGTTTAACATTAGAGCTTTACAGGAATCTTACCAATCCAAATAAATTAGAAGGTGAAATTAATATTTGAACTATTAGACATATTTAATACTATATGGATACTCAGAGAGGCAATTAAACCTTAATCTCGAAACTAAATAATTTAATAAACGTATATAATGAAACTTTATGGAGAGAAAATGGCTTTAGTTTCGAAAGTATGCTATTAGAAAGTATTGTAAAAATAGTACGATTTGAATGTGGCATTTATAAATGAAAATATTAAAGATATTTTATCACCTGTAAAAACACAATTATGAAAGAAAATACAATTTTATTTGCATTATTAAGATTTGATTTTAAAGATGTTAATATTCAAATTGTTTTTGCTTTTAACAGGAGCTCTATAATAATGGCAATACCATTAAATAAACTATGGATGACATTACATTGACATTCAAATTTCAACAGGAAACAGTAATTCCTCTGGAAGCAGAAATTTTAGCTCAGATGCGGCTACTATTAATTTAAATGGGAGTGTGTTACGTTCTTTATGGTTAACAGTATCCCAAAAAATAATGTTCGTAACATTAATTAGTTTCAAGGAAATATATAAACTCTTAGTTTGGAAATTAGAACTTTAAAATACTAGATTATGAATCAAACAGATTTAGAAAAAGTACGACACAATAGCCTAATTACTTTGGATGAGATTAACGAGAATACTGAAGATAAGGTACAAGGCTATTATACTATCCAGTATATTAAACAGTTTTGGAATAAAATATATAGCAAATTTATTTTTCCTACAATATCCACTTCTGAAGGATCACCAGAAGAGGTAATAGTAAAAATTGATGAAGTTAAATCATTTATATTATTTGCAATTAATGATATTTATAAAACTGATATTAATGGTGTCTTAAAGCAACTACAAAAACTACAAGATTTATTTTCGAATAAATCTTTTCCTATAAAATCTAATAATGAAAACCTTAGACCATTCATTAAAGTTATCAAGAAAATAAACAAAACTTTTGATAAAATGGCGCTGGTTGCTACAAATCCAAATTGGTTGCTAAGAAATTTTAAAAAATTCATAGGAATTGCAAAACCAAAAATATCTTCATCTAATAAAGATAGAATTTTGAATATAATAGAAAAGTCATTACTCGGAGCGACAGAAAGATTAGCGGAAAAATTGAATATCGAAGAAAACTTCATAAATGCTTTCTCGATATTAGGTCTTCCATTTACGGCATCTAAAGAAGATGTAGAGAAAAAGAGAAAATATTTAAGCAAAAAGTATCATCCTGATAAGAACCTCAGTGATCAAAAAATGTTTACAAAAAGGATGTCTGAAATAAATAATGCCGCCGATTTACTATTGAATGAATACTATAAGAAATATGGTTCTTAAATAAAGGTGTATATAAAGTTGTCAAACTATGTGTTAACCTGATTTGATAATTAGAAAATGATGATTGCAAGCGCTTTTGATATTTTAAGAAGTGAGAATGAGGAAATAAAGTTACAACAGGTATTATCTTTGTGAAGTATAATATGTTTTACACACTTAGTGAGATACTACCTAAAAAATTATGCTTTTATTTGTCAAATAATATAGATAATCGACACACTCTAACTTCATTGTTGATACTCTATATTATACACACCCAATCTCTCTAAACCCGGATTAAAATTTATTAAAACAAAAAGGAGCCAAACAACTTGTCTCTTGTAATGAAATATATGTTTCAACGGGTTATTGTACTTATTGTTATTGTTAGATTTTTTCCGGAAAAAATGCTAAATATATTTTCAAGTTTCCCGGATTAATCATGTTAACTGCCCCAAAAATGTCTAGGCCTTCTTATAAACGGAGTTTAATAAGAACTTTTAAAGACATCAATGAATCTAACCAAGCCACAGAAACTAACGTTAAACGAATTCGAAAAGATTTACTATCGCCTATATACACCGTTATGTCTCTTTGCAAATACATATGTTAATGATTTAGATATCTCTCAAGATATCGTCCAAGATGTCTTTGTAAAAGTATGGGAGGACAAGCTTTCTTTTGAAAATCAAGATAAGATAGATGCGTTCTTTTATATAGCAGTAAAAAACAAATCGTTGGATTTCCTAAAAAGTAAATATTCAAAAGATTTTAAGGCTTATGCTACAGAAGATCTTGAAATTTTACAATCAGAAGCACACTTTATATCCGAAATTGCAATTATAGAAGCTTCTACCACTATTGAAAATGTACTCAAATTGCTGCCTAAGAGATGTGCTGAAGCTATGCGATTAAGTATTAAATATTACAAAAATAAAGAGATAGCAGAAAAAATGAACATATCCGTAGACACGGTTAAGGAATACAAAAAAAAATCGTACAAAAAATTACGAGTTTTTTTTCTGATTATGCAACAAATAAGGGATAATAAAATATTTTGTGTTTTTCAATTAAAATGTTTTTCAAGTTCCTCAATAGCTATTTTTTGTTCTCTAACATTTCCAACACGTATAGAATCTACCAAGGCTAATAATTCATGTAACATACTATCTTTTAGTGCTGCTTCTGGCACCTTACTGTGTAACGGTTCTATAGCAAAACCTCTATTCTTCCCCTTAGCGTAAGACCATACATAGACCTCATCACTTTGAATACTATTAACTAAAGGTTCTGCACTATGTGCTGTAACAACACCACGAACTAATCCTGTTGGTCTTTGAGGATAAACATATTTTAATCCGAATTTTAGAAACTCTAATAAGGCTAATTTCATAACCATTTTCTTATCACTCGCAATTAAACCAGCTATAACGCTTCGGTTGAGGGACTCGCTAACTTCGCTATTACTTATTCCTAGCTCATAAGCGATATCTTTCATGAACCATTCCTCCTTTCCTTTAGCTATAATCTTGAGTAGGATAACTAAATCTTGTGGTCGCATTCCATTGTGCTGCTTCATAATTCTTGTTTTTACAATTTCGCGATTCGCGAATCGCGAAACACGAATATATATAATTAATAATACATATCCAATAAAATGATTATAATTATATGAATTCGTAATTTGAGGTAAGTAGATGAATATGACAGAACGTTATTTCGTTAAAAGTGTTACTATTATAAATTTTATTCAATGCTTATTTTAAAAACTGCCGAATACTTTCTTGTGCTCTTTTTACTTTATCAACCCTAGTAAAACATAAATAGAAAACGTGTAAAAGTTATCATAGAGAGATTGATTAAAGGTTGCTAAAAAGATTCTAAGAGGACAATCGAAAAACTGGTTTCGTTATTGCAACCGATTAGATTGTAGGAACCTCGAAGAATAAAGTATAATACCATTTAATACTCCGCAAAAGAAGAAAAACGACACAACGCTTTAAATCCATGTATTATATATTCGAATATGGCATAAAACCATTTCACATATTTCCCCTCCCCTTTTTGTTTTCTTTCATTAGCATAGGACTATTCCCAAAAACAAGCAACACCTACCATTTTAAACTGTCCTTCTCTAATTCAAAATCGATGTCTTACACTCACCTGTATTCCTCCTTTGGACCTTTAACTATAAATACATCCCTTTAAGGAAAGCCTACTTCCTTTTTAGACATTTTTTTACCACTAAATTTATTATGGATCAAACGATTACATACAATCATTTTAATTCTCACAAAGTGAATATAGACATAAATACATTCGATTAATAGCGCAAAAAACCTGAATATTTTGTTAAAACATTTAAATGGAGGAAACCGAAAATCCGATAAAACAGAGTAGGTGTAAATTTAATTTTTAACATAAATGAAAAAATCTTACTTTTTTATTTTTGCATGGCTATTCTTTGTATTTAATACAACAGCACAGGAGAACTACTACTATTACCAGGGTGAAAAATTACACCTTGAAATAAATAAGGAACACATATACCTTATTCTAAATGAGCACATAGAAAGTAAAAACCAGTTAGACGAATTAATCAAAGAAATTGGAGAGGTTCAAAAATTTGAATCTAATACCACACATCGCTCTTTAAATCCCATTAATACAGGGTCTACCTCTTTTGAAAGTAACTGGGCAGAGATTAAACTGCTTAAAAAAAGCTCATCAAATAACACCTATAGCGAAATATTACAAAAACTTAAGAAAGTAAAAGGAATAGACATGGCCTCCCCTTGTTTTTATGATCAAACGGGCAACAGCATGGCTTTATCTCAATACTATTACGTCAAGTTAAGAAACGAGAATGAACTTAGTGCGTTAATAGACTTTACCAGGGAAACAAAAACCAGGATTGTAGGACAAAATAAATTTATGCCTTTATGGTATACTGTTAGTGTTACTCCTGATAATAAAATAAATGCTATGGCAATGGCTAATACCTTTTATAACTCTGGAAAATTTGCACATGCTGAACCCGCATTTATCTTTGAATTACAGCATAGCGATACATCTAACCCTATGACATCTCTGGAAAAACCGGTGCCTTTTTCTGCAGATACTTTTTATAATGATCAATGGGGATTGAATAATACCGGGCAACTTGGGGGGACCGCAGGAATTGATATTAACGCTGAAAATGCCTGGACAAAAACCAAAGGCTCCTTAGATATTAAAGTAGCTGTTTTTGATGAAGGTTATGAAATGAATCACCCAGATTTACTTCAGAACAATTTTGGAACCGGCTATGATACCGAAACAGGGACTTCCCCATCTGTAGTTTGGGGTCCACATGGAACCGCTTGTGCCGGAATAGTTGGTGCCGTTCAAAATAACAACATAGGAGTATCTGGAGTGGCCCCTCGTACTGGTATGATCTCTATAAGTATCCGTTTTAGCTCTACAACCTACGCTAAGTTGGCAGATGGTATTAATTGGGCATGGATGAATGGAGCCGACGTAATAAGCAACTCATGGGGAGGAGGAGGTCCTTCTGCCTTATTTGATAATGCCGTAACCAATGCGTTTACTAATGGAAGAAATGGATTAGGAACCGTTATTGTTTTTGCTTCAGGAAATAATAATGGTAGCGTTTCTTACCCTGCCAATAGTGCCGCAAATCCGGATATTTTAGCTGTAGGTGCTATGAGTATGTGTGGTGAACGAAAAAACCCGTCATCATGCGATGGAGAAAACTTTTGGGGAGGCAATTATGGGGCTCAACTCGATGTTATGGCGCCTGGAGTTAAAATACCAACAACAGATAGAGTAGGCAATGTGTTGCCCGATAACAGCCCTTCAAATCCAGGTGACTATAACCCTTGGTCATTTGGTGCTCCTGGGAACTATGCTAATTTTGACTATACAAAATGGTTTAACGGTACCTCTTCTGCCTGCCCGCATGTAGCAGGAGTAGCAGCTTTAATCTTAGCCGAAAATCCGTGTCTAACCCATAATCAGGTAGAAGATATTATAGAACAAACGGCACAAAAGGTGCGCCCCGACCTGTATAGCTATGCTCCTACAGCCGGAAGACCAAATGGGACATGGCATAATCAAACAGGATATGGCTTAGTAGATGCAGGAGCTGCTGTTACTTTAGCCCAAAACACCCCGGCAGGAGGAACAACACCATTTGATCTATATGCTCAGGACAGACCTGATGATGTAGGAAATGAACCCAATCTAACATCTGCCTGGTTCTCAGCAAGTCAGGATATGTGGGTAAGACAGACACTAAATGGCAATGGCGCAGGAGGCCATCAAAACCCGGAGTATAAAGAATTCTCACCTAATGGCGTCTACGTTAAAGTTAGAAATAGAGGCACAACAATATCAGACTGTGCTGTAGTTAAAGTCTATTTTGCCAGAGCCGCAACGGGCTTAACCTGGCCACAACATTTTATAGACAATTATAGTGGCACTTTGCTTAATGGAGATTTTATAGGCAGTGCTCCTGTTCCTGCTATTGCTCCCGGAGGATCTGCTATTGTAGAAATACCTTGGTACCCTCCTAACCCTGCAGATTATGGAAGTGGACCTTCACATCACTTTTGTCTAACGGCTCGTATTGTTTCTCCGAACGACCCTATGGCCAACGAACAAAACAATGTGAATATTGGAGTCAATGCTAAAAACAATAATAATGTTATTTGGAAAAATGTAGATGTATATAATACAATAACAACAGACCGTCCTCATCCTGGACATAATCTATATCTAAGAGGCGTTGCTAGAGAAAATAGATTTGTAAACCTGCGTTTTATCGATCGAGGCTTAGATAAGTACGATGAAGTAGAAAAACCGTTCTTTCAAGTTGGAACTCTTGAACTTGAATTAGAACCCAAGCTTTTTGAAAGGTTAAAGGAATATGGCGCATTAGAAGGAGAGGGTATTAAAGTTATAGATGATAATCTGGTACAGATATCATCGGGAAGAGCTATGTTTAAAAAATTCCCCTTGAGGTATAACGAAACATTTACATTAACTTTCAGGTTTAAGCCATTTCATGACATGGATGAAAGAGAAAGATACATACTAAATGTTGTACAGGAAAATTCAGAAAAAGAGATCATTCAAGGCGGAGAACAATTTGTCATTGTAGCTAAAAAAGAACAAGACATTATTGAAGATCACCCCTTGCCTTTTAATGTTTACCCGAATCCTAATGATGGTGTTTTCACTATCGAGTTTAAGCAAGCAAACACAGGGAATTATACCGTAAGTGACTTTTATGGAAACATCGTTATAGAAGGTAAAATTAACAATCAAGATAAAGTGACCATAGACCTTACTGGTAAAAAATCCGGACTATACTTTATAAAGATAGGTACAGGAAAATCAACTAACACAACCAAAGTAATAAAACTTTAACCCGTTCTGTTAATTAATAAAAAATACCGAATTCTAAGTTAGAATTAAAAGGAACTTCCCTAAACCCTAAAGACCTTCCACTAATCCGGGAGGTCTTTTTTGTTAAAAATTGAATACTTGAATGATCTCACTAAAGCACCAAAAATTTAATTAACATCAAATCCATTCCCTTTCCACAAAAAAGGGAAGACTACAGAACCACCTATAAAATGAATTGTGGGCACTAAAAAAACGTACCAAGAGAAAACGAAATATCCAACAATTAAAGCTTCTGTTTTAATCAAAACGAAAATTTTTCGTACGCGTTTAGTAACGAAGTTTCAAGTAAGATCTAAGAAACTAAAAATGATTTTTCCCAGTTGAACAAGTTCAACTTTTTTGTCAGTTTCATTCAAGTAATTTACGTGACACAAAACCGTAAATGAATTTATGGTAAATGAATTAACAAGTTCAACAATGAAAAACAAGACTATATTACTGAAACATATTAAATTCATTTTTTATTAATATTTCGAAATACAAGTGCAATTTTTGCTCAAATCGCAAAGATTATTTGACAATAACGAGTAACACGGTAAAATCAAAAAAGTAAAGAATCACAAGACAAACAATTACGAATACATTTCATTGTTAATAATCCCTTCTTTCCAAGACGCTCTCAGACCGTAACTACAAAACATTTGAAAAATATTCCAATACAAAATAACAACCAAACTATGAAACTTAAATCTGTTAATTACATTTCTTCTCTTACGCCATTAAGAGGTGTAGCTGCTTTATTAGTTGTACTATTCCATTACGATGTTTGGTTAATGTTACGTGGTTTTCCTCGATTGATTAACACAGAATATTCCTCTATTATAACTAATGGGTATTTATGGGTAGACTTTTTTTTTATACTAAGTGGGTTTGTAATTTGTCATGTGTATGGTAAGACATTAGAAAACCGAAATAGAATTGCTATAAAAAAATACTTGTGGGCCAGATTCACACGACTTTACCCTTTATATGTTTTCATAATGCTACTTTTTGTATTGCAAACCGTTTTATTATTTCAGATGTTTCCTGACTATGCAACTGAAAAGTGGAAATGGAGTAGAACTGTACCCGATTTCTTTATTCATTTGTTTTTTTTACAAACTAGCGGAATTATTGACCGTCCTGTTTGGAATGTTGGATCGTGGTCAATTGCAGCAGAATGGTGGACATACATTTTTGCAATTGGGCTTATCCCATTGTTAAACAAGCGCAGTAACCGTATAAGTATCATTTCTACAATATTAGCCTTATTAGGATTCGTTTTTATTGCAAGTCAAAATCCAAAATTTAAACTTGACGAATTTTATGGATTAGGTACACTTCGTTGTATTTTTGGTTTTATAATAGGCATTGGTGTGTATCAATTATACGCCATGTTGGTCAATAAAAAAACAATATGGAGTAAAGACTGGTTCTTCTATATAATGCTTTTATGCGCTTTATCTGTTCTGCATTTTAATCTATACGATATAATAGCCATTCCATTTTTTGGAGCTTTCATTCTTTGTGCTTCACTTAACCAAGGGGTTCCATATAAATTACTAAATTCAAGACCATTACTTTTCCTGGGTAATATTTCTTACTCAACATATTTAATCCATTTATTGTGGATATACCTTTGGTTGATGTGGTTAGATTTATATTTTAAACCTACAAATCCTAATGTTATACCTACTTTATCAGATAAAATGCTTTGGCTGTCCGTACTATTAGCATTAATAATTGGATCGTCATACTTGACCTATAAATATGTTGAAATTCCTGCTCAAAAAAAACTTAGACAATGGCAAAAGTCACGATAAAAACTATAGAAAACGTAGTACCATAGAATACCTGTATGTATTCACCATACTATTTTTATCATTTAGAACGTCATAGACCATCTTTTTTAAAGAAGAATTTGCTATCTTTTACCGACAGATTAACGCCCGCTCCAATTCAATTTTTCTCACCAATTTTACTATAAAATTCTTAAAAACAATCTTTTTTAGTAGATTTAACGCTTATAACAAACTATGCCCGATTCAATCAAAATCGTACAGACCTAAAAATCAAGACATTGCATTCAAAAAACAAATTTAGCGCAGTTGAAGTCTATTTAAAATTTGTAGATTTTATTACCCTTTTCAGCTTAAATTTATGCTAAACATGGATAAAATACATAAGGTAACAAATAACCATGTTAGTATATGATGCTTAAAATGAACGTGTTTAAATTGAATTCAGGTTATAGTTATAAATAATCTTTAATTGTCAAGATGATAGACCAAATGCCCCCAAAATTAGAAGAAACCATACATATCTCTCAGGCGATAGCAAAAGAGTATTCCCATTCCGAATATTCATCACCACACGTATTAAAGGCGCTTTTACACAAAAGCATTGGGATGTTAAAATACATCGAAAGTATTGGTCAAGATGCCTATTATATTGAAGAATGGGCAGAAGTAAGATTAGAGTCCTTACCAAGGACAACCAAAGTCCCTGAAAACCCTAGTGGAGATCATTTAATAGAAGCTATTTTTTACGAAGCAGAAAGCATTAAATTTAAAATTGGAGTCGAAGATGTCAATGAGTTTTGTATTTTAATTGCATTATGCACACCTGGTGTAGGTTTTACGTTCGAACAGCTAAAAACTATGCCGCTCACCCCTGCAGAGATTATTAATAACTTAACTGCAAACGGAGAGACTTCTATTGAGGTTAATGACATGATTTCTAATAATGCTGTTGCCAGTAAAAATGAAGCAGCCGATTCCATTTTAAAAACCTACTGTATTGACAAAACTGCGCTCGCCAAAAGCGAATCTCTTGAAAAGATTTCAGGTCGGGACGCTGAAATTAAAATGATATCCGAAATTCTTGGAAGACGCTCAAAACCCAATGTTTTAGTTTTAGGAGATCCTGGCGTAGGGAAAACCGTTCTTTTAAATGGATTAACCTATACAACACTTAGTGCATCTATTCCCGAACACTTAAAAAATGCCAGCGTTTTTGAACTGGATTTTATTCATTTAGTTTCTGGTGCAGGTTATAAAGGAGAGATCGAAGATCGATTAAAAAAAGTCATTGAGGCGGTAAAACATTTTGAAAACCCCATCCTTTTAATTGATGAGTTAAACAATTTAACAGATAAAAACTCTGGAAATCAAGGTTTGGCAAATATCTTAAAAGCAGAACTGGTTAAAGGTGATCTAACCATTATTGGAACGTCTACCAACGATTCGTTTAGAAAGCATATTGAAACTGACGAGGGTTTATCACGACAATTTGAAATCATTCGTTTGCACGAACCCAATGAGGACGAAGCATTTAGAATGATCGCTAACACCATATCGTATTATACGAATCACCACCAATTAGATATAGATAAAGACGGTATTAAAGAAGCCATTCGTTTAGCAAAACGGTATAACAAGGAACGTAGTTTACCAGATTCGGCTATCGATTTAATAGACCGAACGATGTCTGCCACTAAATTCATGATCCAGACATCGCAATCCGAAATAGCGACTTTAAAACTTGAACTCGACACATTAAAAAACAGCGATTTAGAAACAAACGAGTTACTTTCAGAACAAGCCTGGTTAAATCTTCAAATGAAGCATAAACTAAGCTACTTATTATTTAGTGACATCCCGGAAGAATTACTCTATCAAAACATTAAAGAACCAGAAACAGGCTTTACAGTGCTTGAAAAACAGCTTGACTTACTTGATGAAAAGGCAGGTAAAGAGAAAACAAATATTACCAAAGCAGACATTGCTTCTACCATAGCAAATAAGACAGGAATTCCAACGGGAAAGCTTCAAAGTGATGAGAAAGAGCGTCTGCTTAATATGGAAGCTGAGTTACAAAAACGTGTTATCGGACAAGACCATGCTGTTAAAGTCATTACTGAAGCGGTTTTAGAATCACGTTCGGGTTTAAGTAAGCCTGGCTTACCAATAGGTTCCTTCTTTTTCTCCGGTCCTACAGGAACCGGTAAAACAGAATTAGCTAAAGCGCTGGCCGAATTTTTATTTCAGACCGAAACCTCTATTATAAGGTTTGACATGTCTGAGTTTAAAGAAGAGCACTCGGCTGCACTATTATATGGAGCCCCTCCAGGGTATGTTGGTTATGAAGAAGGCGGACTACTCGTTAATAAAATTAGGCAAAAGCCTTATTCTATTGTCCTTTTTGATGAAATCGAAAAGGCCCACCCCTCAGTTTTTGATATTTTTCTTCAAATTTTAGATGAAGGAAAACTGCATGACCGACTGGGTAAAGAAGGTGATTTTTCAAACGCTGTCATCTTATTTACTTCCAATATTGGAAGTCAGCACATCGTCGAATCGTTTGGTAACGGTGTCATTCCTAAATCCAGTGATCTGTTAGAGATGATGGGACATCATTTTAGACCGGAATTTTTAGGGCGATTAACCGAGATTATTCCGTTCTCCCCCATTACCGAAGATCATATTGCCAAGATCTTTAAAATCCAGCTTAAAGACTTATTAAAAGCACTGGAAAAGCAAGGAATTCGCTTAGAACTTTCAGACGAAGCCATTGTACATTTAGCAAAAAAAGGATTTACACCCAAGTATGGTGCCAGACCATTACGAGGTGTTATACGAAACGACTTAAGGTCTCCGTTATCAAAACTTATTATAGCCGGTAAAATCGAAAAAAACACCCATATTTTTCTAGATATCGACGAACGGAACAGCCTGAGGTGGAAATATTAACGATTATAATTTTTTCATTAAAAAAGTTTATATATTTATGAAAATTGTCACATTTTAAAACTACGAATTGTTATGAGTAATAATACTTATGGATTAGGTGGAACAGAAATACAAAGCGAGGCTAATGAAGCCATCCAGGATATTCCACAAAACAGAACCTTATTAGTAGAAAAACTTACAGAAAACCAGCCCATAAAGCCAGAGGTCGTTAAAGGTTTAAAAACCGTAGAAGAGGTTTTTGAACATTTTAAACCGGAAGTTGATATTGATTTTGAAGATGCTGATGGTGTCACAAAAAAAGAAACTTTAAACTTTAGTAATTTAGGTGATTTTGGAGCAAATGGTATCACTAGACAGAGCAAGTTTTTAAAGGATTTAAATACAGAAAAAGAGCAATACGTTAAGATTATAAAGCAGCTAAAAACAAATAAAATTTTAAAAGCAGCTTTAACAGATCCAGATGCTAAAGCGGCTTTAATGGAATCTATTCGTGCCCTAATAACTGAAATAGAAGAAAAAAAATAAACCATGGCCAAATCTAAGCAAGCCCAGCAACAAGTTTCTCCAGTTGAGAATCCTGCACAGCATTTAAAAGAGAATAACGAAAAATTAGTAAAATATGGCGGTTTTGATTTATTAGAAGCCTGTATCGAAGGGGTACAAAATATGAACCCTGAACGTAAAGCCAGAAAAAAAATATTTTTAACAGAGAGTACTAAAACAGAAGAACGCGATACCTTAAAGAAAACCTTAGAAATTTGGTCTAATGTTTTATCGCAGTCTGATGACATTTCCGAGATGATTGAGGAATCCGAAACGCGTTCTGAGATCTCTCAACACATGTTAAAGAAAAACTTAGGAGGAGCCATAGAAGCTTCAAGAGAGCTGGAACGTTCCTATCGTTCTATGGCGTTATTCTATAAAAACACAGAATCAGATAAACTAAAAAATGTATCTATAGTAAACGCAGAATTAGATCAGGTTAAGGACTTGGACAATACACGTTTTATAGACGCTATCTCCGACGAATTAAAATCTACCTACGACCGTTTAGATTTAAGGGAAAATTACGGATTACTTGTTATTCCTGGATATTTAGGCTCTAATAAAGTGGTAGAAAAATGGGCTAAAATTGCTTATGAAAATAAAGCCATGCTCATAACCGACTTTGAGCATTTAGACGAGCCCGATGATGTTATGGAAATGTTTGAAGCAGCAAACCTTACCGGAGGAGATAAATACCGATCTAACGTCATTATGTCCTGTAACTGGTTGGTTGGCCGTGGTAAGCACGATGAAGTTGGAGAAGATGATGATTTATTCGTACCGCCTTCCGGAGCTTTGGCAGGTAAAATTTACAACACCTTAATGTCTCAGGTAACCGCAGGTAAAAAACATGGTGGTATTAATGAAATTGACGGGGTTCGATTTGACCTTAGAAAAAGTGAAATTGCGCAGCTAGAAAAACTAGGCCTGGTTCCTATGGTAAACGAATATGGTAAGGTTATGGCATTTTCTGCAAAAACCTTATTTAATGGAGATAACTTAGGACTTCAAACCTACTCTGTAGTACGTGTATTCGATTATGTGACTAAAGTATTAATGGACTTCTTAAACCGTCGTGCTTTCGAAAACTTTAATGCTAAGACCAGAAAAGAATTAATGGGACAGATTGTTAAATTCCTGGATGATGTTACTGGTCCAGATAAATTAATTGAAGACTTTTCCATAAAGCGGTTTGAACAAGACCCTAACCATAAAGATCGCGTATATTTAGATGTACATATGAAACCATATTTCCCTGCCAAAAACTTTTTAATTAAAATGGATGGACAAAAAGGAGATGATGGTAATGAATGGGATGCTGAATATGAGCAACAATAGAAATAGACGTTGCAAACAATAAAATATAAAAAAAGGATTTAGCAGAACAATGTTAAATCCTTTTTTTATAGTCGTTGTAAAATAATGATAGCTTAAACCTAATTCGAAGATCGTCTTGCAATATCTAAATCACGCTGAACATCCTTATAATCCTGTTTACAGTTATCTAAAGCCTCCTTATACTCTTTTATCGTCGTTTCTGCATCTTTTAAGTCTCTTAACTTAGCTTTTGTCTCTTGTAATTCTGCATATAAGCTTACAATAGAGGCATACATATCATATTGGTATGTAGAGTCTTTCGCAGGAATTTTTTCCTGTAGATTAACTAATTTTTTACTTATCAAATTATTTTGAAAAGGTATGTTTACCCCTGGTGTTTCCAAAGAATCTATCATACGCTTTATACTTCCCATTTGCACAGAAAAATCATTTTGAAAATCTATTTCTTTCTCTATGGCTTTAGCTTGATTTTTAAGTAGGGCGTTTTCTTTATTTGGGACTTTAAAATTAAAATACACAGCAGTAACTATGGTACCTGCCGTTACTAAAAAAAGTAATAAGAATTTTAAAAAACTATTACGCCTTTCTTTAACATTTTTTGGTTTCATCTATTCTTTCAGTTGATTAAATTTTATAAGTAAATATAAATATAATAAATGATTTAAAGGAAAGTAAAATCAAGTTACCCGGTACAATTTTGTTTTTAGTTCCTGTAAGGTGCAATGACCAACTTTTCGACTCAACTTAAGTCTTTTATTTACAACGAAATACATAATTTATGGACGTATATTTTATTCCTGTAAAATTCCCTGTTTTTTTAATAAGCAAGGAACCTGGAGGCGTTCAGTATAACTACAAACATGCTATTGCGAGATCAAATTGAACGACGATGAATAAGTCGTTCCAACCTCAACATTATTTTTAATACCTGGTTTGAATACAGGCTGGTTTTCAAGAGCACTTTTAATCAATTTGTCTATATCTGAAACACTGGAGTTGACTTTTACATTTTTCGTCTTCCCCTCTTTATCTATTGAAAACTCTAAATTAATTTCTACATGTCCTTTTACTAAACTATAGTCTATATGTCTCAATATAAAAAACCTGGTTACAGATGAGAAACACTCCAGATAATTCTTCTTTTCGATGTTGAAGCATATTTCGGGTAATGGCAAAGTGTCCAAATCTTCGAAGCGGCAAGTTTCAAATGCATTAGCACTATATTCATTTGATTTGGTACTATGGTAAGGCTCATGTTCAAGTATAAATGTATTACCCTGATCAAAGTTTTTAATTTTCTTTAATTGTATAACAAAATCATCCCTAATCAAAAAAACTTTGTCTTTTGACCAATATACGATTTCAAAAATTTCATCATAGTGTTTTGCGTTTTGGTCGGTCTTAAAACCTATGACCCCGTTATTTTTTGTATCTAAACTTTCCCAACTCGTATTTTGTAGATAAACCAGTGGATTTTTATGGTTAGCTCCAACAACTTCAATTTTTTGATCATGAGTAAAAGACACATAGTTTTCATCCGACATCATGTCAAGTTCTTCCATGTCTTCACTCCAGTTTTTACCATGACTATCAATAATCGTGATGTCAACAATCTTCCATTGCCCTTCAAGGCTTGGCCGTGACTGCGCATTAAAAGAATAAACAGACAACAAAAAGACCTGTAAAAAGATTTTAATGCGCTGCATAGAAAAAATGTATACTATTGAAAACATCATTTTTATTTATTGTTTAAGGTTATTTAAGCTAGTGTATTGGAGTTTCAATGTAATTACCATCCCCAAGCTTACGCTTTGTACGTTGTTCTTTGGTTGCTTCTGGTGTAGCAATAGTGCTGGAATATAATGGCTTCGGAAAACAGGCTTCTTTTCTTCTTTCGTAATCTGCTTCTCTAAATTCATCAAAGACTCCGCAATCTTTCACTATAGTATATTTCAGGTTTCTTTAAAATTAACATTAAAACCAAGACTCGGTTAATTCGATTTGCTCGCCTGTGAATTTTTCAGTTTTTGGAGGTTCAAACCCGCGTCCGTTTTCATCTGTTTTCACATATACGATTCGCCCATCTTCAAACTCAAATCTATAGTAGGTATGTGCTATTGGGGTGTCTTTAGATTTCATAAAGCGGACATGAATCCAGTCTTTGTGAATCTCTGGATCGTAAATCATCGAATCGGCCTCACGTGTAAAATCCTCTAAATCCTCTTTCCAACAGGCATCCCGTTCTGCTTGCTGCTCCTCTGTGGCTTCCGGTGTCGGGATATGGCTTCTATAGAGAGGTTTTGGAAAACCTTCCGCTTTTCTACGCTCAAAATCTTGCTGGCGGTAAGCATCAAAAGCCGTACCGGGTGGTAGTGGTCTATTTTTATCCATATACCATACGTAGAACGACCATATTTTCCTAAAGTTGGTTTCATGCGCCTCTAAACTCGACCCTCCTATTTTTTTATCAGGATGTTGCGCTACCAATTCAATCCCTAAATTTCCAGTCACACCTCCTGTCCCTACCCAAAACACAATAGCGTCGTTAAAAGGTAGCACATAGCTTTTGTACTTATTTATTCTATAAGGAAATGTAAATAGTCCCGTTTCTCTATTTAAAATAATATAGGCTTTTTGCTTTATAAAAATCTTTACAAAAAAATAAATACATGAGACGGATAAAATTGATATTATCAATATCATCACGGGATGAGCTAGCCCTTCTTCTATATCTTTACCAAAAAACAGAAATAGCAACAAAAATATAAACAGAAATATAAAAGACACAATGGCATTGGATTTCTCCTTTATATCAATCTTAACAACAGTACTATTAGCTTCTTCAAAAAAACTTCCCTTTTCATCTATCATACTTTGAGATAAAGGTTTAAATTCTTCCAGAATTTCAAATGGAAGTTTCGCATCAAAAAAATGCTTTATTTGTGTTATAAAGTGTTTTAGCATAGATTAAATCATGTCATATTAACGCTAAAACCAAGATTCTGTTAATTCAATTTCCTCGCCTGTAAATTTTTCTGTTTTGGGAGGTTCAAACCCGCGTCCGTTTTCATCTGTTTTCATATACACGATTCGCCCATCTTCAAACTCAAATCTATAGTAGGTATGTGCTATTGGGGTGTCTTTAGATTTCATAAAGCGGACATGAATCCAATCTTTGTGAATCTCCGGATCGTACATCATCGAATCGGCCTCACGGGTGAAATCCTCTAAATCCTCTTTCCAATAAGTATCCCGTTCTGCTTGCTCCTCCTCTGTAGCTTCCGGTGTCGGGATATGGCTTCTATAGAGAGGTTTTGGAAAACCTTCCGCTTTTCTACGCTCAAAATCTTGCTGGCGGTAAGCATCAAAAGCCCTACCGGGTGGTAGTGGTCTATTTTTATCCATATACCATACGTAGAACGACCATATTTTCCTAAAGTTGGTTTCATGCGCCTCTAAACTCGACCCTCCTATTTTTTTATCAGGATGTTGCGCTACCAATTCAATCCCTAAATTTCCAGTCACACCTCCTGTCCCTACCCAAAACACAATAGCGTCGTTAAAAGGTAGCACATAGCTTTTGTACTTATTTATTCTATAAGGAAATGTAAATAGTCCCGTTTCTCTATTTAAAATAATATAGGCTTTTTGCTTTATAAAAATCTTTACAAAAAAATAAACACAAGAAATAAATGTAATCGTTAAAAGCAGAACCGCTACAGGATGCGTAAACCCTTCTTCTACCTTAAAACCTAATAAAATAAGAAAAATAAAAAAAACAAACATGACTATTGCTGAAACCTTAGAATTCGTCTTTTCTTTAATATCTATAACTACAATTTGGTCATTAACCTTTTCAAATGAATTGAATTTATGAGTTATGTCTTTTTCTTCTATAGGCCGAAATTCTTCCAGAATTTCAAACGGAAGTTTCGCATCAAAAAAATGCTTTATTTGTGTTTTAAAGTGTTTAAACATGAGACATTCTTTTTTCCTAAAAACTATTTACCAGAATTACCAGCCCCCTATACGTTTACGCTCTGCACGTTGTTCTTTTGTGGCTTCCGGGGTTTTAATATTACTGGGATACAAAGGTTTTGGAAAGCCTGCTACTTTTCTTCGCTCATAATCGGCTTGTCTAAACCGGTCAAATTCCCTATTTAGGGGTAAGGGGCGATTTTTATCCATATACCAAATATAATAGTTCCAATCGTCTTCAAAAGACTTTTCCTCTTTATGTCCTAATAGGTTATAAACTACATAATGTTGACCATCTTCTCTATTTTCAAACACTTCTTTGGTTTTAAAATCAAAACTAAGATTCTTAAAATTATATGTTTTTTCTTTATCGTTATTAATACTTTTAGGGTAATGTATGGTTTGTTTTTCTCGGTCAAACACATATTGTATATAGCCTTTTTTATATCTTTTAACTAATTCAATTATTATTAATAAAATTAGAGGAATACTAAAATATAGCAATATGTTTTTAGAGTCTTCTCCCTTCAAAATAAAAACAAAATGAAGACCTATACATGCTATTAAAAAAAACAGACAGAGTTGTATGTTAACCGAAGGTTCTCGTTTAAAAATTTTGGCATCTTTAATAAAAGTGTATTCATACATAATCATTAATTTATAAAAAATTCGTGTTTTTTTGGGATTTACCAGCCCCCAATACGCTTGCGCTCTGCACGCTGTTCTTTTGTTGCTTCTGGGGTAGCGATATTACTCCGGTATAAGGGTTTAGGGAAGCCTGCTGCTTTTCTTCTCTTGTAATCGGCTTGTCTAAACGCGTCAAAGGCTTCGCCAGGTGGTAGCGGACGGTTTTTATCCATATACCAAGTAATAAATGACATATTTGAATAACATTCAAGACCAATATAACCTGCAATTGCGAATGTTTGCCATCTATTAGGACGTATAATTTGTAACTGAAAGGCTCCTACTGCATCTTCTCCGCCTGTACTATATGCGAATTCTACTTTTTTAAAAGCCATCGTTATATTAGGTTGCCAAATAAAACCGGTAAAAGTTATTAAGCCATCTTTTCTATTTAAAATACTTTCTTTTTTGGGCATTGTAAAACCATAAATAATAAAGAAAATAGTAGATAAAGCTCCAATAGTTAGAAATGTCCAATCGATTCCATCTCGACTTTCGTCTAAAGGAAAAATAAATATTAGCATAAAAATAAAAGACATACTTCCCGCTACAACTGGGACAACCCAGTTTCCAGATTTAGATACCAAAAATTGGTCATCAAAATGAATATAAGCCGATTCTTTTTCTCGAGTAAAGTTTTTATCAAACCTATCAGGGCGGATATGGATTTGTTTTATAACCCTGTGATAATACTTTTTTAGCTTATCTGGATTTCGATAATCTTGATGGGTTATTTTTCGAGTATAGTCCGCTATCATGTTTTTTGGTTACCACCCCCCAATACGCTTACGTTCTGCACGTTGCTCCTTGGTTGCTTCTGGGGTAGCGATATTACTCCGATATAAGGGCTTTGGAAAGCCTGCTGCTTTTCTTCTCTCATAATCAGCTTGTCTAAACTCGTCAAAGGCTTCTTCAGGAGGCAAGGGGCGGTTTCTATCCATATACCAAACAATAAAAGACATATCTTCATAGCAGTCACCTCCAAATACAGTAAAAAGATCAAAGGTTTGCCATTTATTCGGCCTAATAACTTGCAACATAAAACCGCCAACAGCATTTTCACCTCCTGTACTATAGGCAAATTCTGCTTTGTTAAAGTCCATCGTTATATTGGGTTGCCATAAAAAGCCCGTCATGGTAATCAAGCCATCTCTTCGGTTTAAAATATGTTCTTTTTTTGGCATACTAATACCATAAATAATAAAAAAAACGGTAAGAATACTGCATAATATAACTATAAACCAACCAGCCTCAGATAAAGGTTTACTGGTAGGGATTAACAACAACCCTAAAACGAACATTAAAGAAACACCTCCTCCTGTTACAGGTGTAGCCATACTACCCGTTCTAGTCACAATAAAATCATCATCTATTAATTTATAGTCCTTTTTAGAATATTTAGTTTTTTTATATATTTTGGGTTTTGAATGAATTATCTTCTTTACTCTATGGTAATATTTTTTTAGCTTATCCGGATTTCGATAATCTTGATGGGTAATTTTTTTAGTATAGTCCTTTACCACGGTGTTTTAGTTACCAACCGCCAATACGCTTGCGCTCCGCCCGCTGTTCTTTTGTAGCTTCTGGCGTAGCGATATTACTCCGATATAAGGGTTTAGGGAACCCCGCTGTTTTTCTTCGCTCGTAATCGGCTTGTCTAAACTCGTCAAAGGCTTCTCCGGGAGGTAGAGGGCGGTTTTTATCCATATACCAAGTAATAAATGACATATTTGAATAACATTCAAGACCAATATAACCTGCAATTGCGAATGTTTGCCATCTATTAGGACGTATAATTTGTAACTGAAAGGCTCCTACTGCATCTTCTCCGCCTGTACTATATGCGAATTCTACTTTTTTAAAAGCCATCGTTATATTAGGTTGCCACATAAAACCGGTAAAAGTTATTAAGCCATCTTTTCTATTTAAAATACTTTCTTTTTTGGGCATTGTAAAACCATAAATCGTAAATAACACTGTAATTAAACCGCAGATAATCACCATAACAAAACCACCTTCAGACAAGGGCTCTTTAGGTATAAAAACTAAGCCTAAAATGAGTAAAAAAGGTATACCTCCAGCTAAAATTGGAACAATCCAATTTCCTGATTTAGACACCAAAAATTGGTCATCAAAATGAATATAATCTGTGTACTTCTTTTCTGTATAGTTTTTATCAAACCTATCAGGGCAGATATGGATTTGTTTTATAACCCTATGATAATACTTTTTTAGCCTATCTGGGTTTCGGTAATCTTGATGAGTAACTTTTCGTGTATAATCCTTTACCATAGTTTTTCAGTTCTCAATTCGTTTAATTGAGCGATAGTCACCTCTTTATTTTGTTTTAAAGTGCTAATATACAAACCTGCGCTTAAAGTGCGTGCTTTAATTTTAGCCCCTAAAAAACGTTCTTTACCCCCTAAGGGATAAGGAAAATGTAAGCTTTGACTATCGTCTACCTTAAGACGTACCGCGAATACGATGTCGGATTGTAAAGTGATTTTCGATTCGTATGCCTTAGGAATCCAAAATTTAACTTCTAGCGCCTCGCTATTTTTACTATCGTATATTTTATTAGGAATTCCCATTTGCATGGCAATCTCGCCCTTATTTTTAATACCCTTCGGATAGAAAAACGCATAAGCTTCTACCTGGTCTGGATGATTAAAAAAACGGCTAAATACCATTTTAGCACTAAACTGTGTGGCGCTTTCTAAAGAGGTTGTTATATGTCCCATTCCTGGTTCAAAGCCAGGGTTAGTAAAACGCTCTTTTTTAGAATTAATTGGATTAAAAGCAATTTGTTTACAAACGATATAATCGAACAATTTTGCCTGGGCATCCAGAGGATTCATGAGACTGTCCAAAAAATCCTTATGCGTCAAATCTTCCCTTTTTTCCAATATTTTTAGGGTGTACTCCATGGGAGACATGTTGGCCGGTTTAGGAACTTCTTCCCTATCACATAATAAAAAGTTTTTAAAATAGGTTTCCAACTCCGTATCGGTTAATAATGACCCTAGAATAAGCAAGCCTACACCAACTGCAGCAGCGATCCAACCGACAGGACCTCCTAAAATCGCAATAGTACCTAAAGATGCAGCTGCAGACACACTAAAAGCTACTCCCGCTCCCATTAAAGCAAAACCAGCATCCATATCACCTTCGTCCATGGCTCCAAAACTATCATAGAAACACCATGCGGCAGTTACCCCACCTCCAATAATACTTAACGAAGTAGATGTAACCTTAAACATTTTTAAATTAGCCGTTTCTGCTTTTACAACAGTTTTTATAAACCCCATAACTGCATCACCCAATTTAATAGCAGATCCCATGGCATAAACCACATCCTTTTCCGTACTCCCTTCGCTACTAACTTTAATACAGGCATTACTAAAATTATAAACCTCCAAAAGTGCAAACACCCCATTAAAGGCTCTACCATTTACAATCTTACTAATTTTATAGTTTTTAGTCGCTTTAACATCGCTAGTTTTATCTTCTCGAACTTTAAGTTTGATATTATAATGTGTACCCTTTTTTCTTTTTACTGTTCGATATTGAAATCCTTCAGGGTGACTTTCTTTTAAAATACGTAATATATCCTCCCTTTTCCCAGTATACTTTCCTCTTTTCACATACTCCGGGTCGAGTTCTACACCTAACTCTTCCAGGCGCATCCAAATATCGCCATCTACAATTTCGAACATCTTTTGTCTATAAACCTTTAGATTTTTATTGAGTTTTTTTACAACAAAATCTTGCTTTTCGGCAATGCTTCTAAACAACTTCCCATCAATTTCTTTTAAATCGGCTGCCTGGCTAGCGCGATGCTTGAGGTGTTTTTTGTAAACCCCGGCCAACTGCTGGCTAAAAGGATTTGCTTTACTCAAAACCGCTTCAATATTAAGTGGAGCGCCCAATAAGGCTAGCATGGGATCCAGCCCTTTAAAATTTTCGGACTCACTTTTTACTTCCTTATTTTTAATATTTTCGGATGGGTTATCGTCTATCGCCTCATATACCCAATGGACCCATTTATCTTTTTCTACATACTCCCTTCGCAGCATAAGATGCCTATCGTGCTTGTAAGGATGGTAACTTAAGCTATCTATAATATCCAGCATCACGTTTCTGCCTTCTAACACCCGTTCGGGGTGATTCCCCAAATAGTCATCTAAATATTTTCTAATGTAACTACAGCTCACCATTTTTCCCAGGTCTTCCCTATAGTTTAACATTTTATTTCTGGCATTATTTCGCTCCTCAACACCTAAAATCCCTTTGAGTTTGGCAGGATCTAAACCATAACCTATATGCTTGGTATTTTCTCTTGTTGATAAACTATTTGAAGTAGAGTTATAGTATGTTGTATGCAAGGGTCTGGGATCGTGAAAATGCCGGTCACTAAAATTAAACCACCCTGGCGATCCTCCATCGTATTTTAAAATGGCATCATCTTCATTATAAACCATTTGATAGCAGGTTAGAGCTAATGTAAACAATTGTTGGTACTCCTCATCGGGTTTGGGAGCGTCTAAATTTCCCTTTAGCAATCGTCCGTAAGCCTGCTGTATCGTTTCACCAGATTGTATGGCTTGTATTGTGGCCTGCAATTGTAATGTTTTTTCGCTTGTAATCTCACTAACATCAAGAGCACAGCCTAGCGGGTCATGCAAACTCACAAACATATCTTCGAATACCTCATTATCGCCACTGCTGTCTTGCTTTTTTTCATCGGCATGAATTTGGTGCAACATACCTTTAAGTGCAAAAGCTCTGGGGTGATCTTTAGGAAACACTGCTTTTACATCTTTAAAGGGCACTACATTTTCATGATTATCTTCTTCGCCTTTTCTTATCCCACTGCAATCAATAAGTTTCATGCGCTTTTCACGCTTTTCAGCACTGGTATTTAGCTCATGATGATATTGTCTGCTCCATTGAACCGGAGAGTAGGCTATCCATAATTTTTTACCAGGCTCAACCAATTTATAGTCACTTTTTTCTCCAGATGGCTCCCGTTGGTCTAAATATTCGCCATTTTCATCTTTGTTATATTCCCATAGTACATGTTGTAGTTGTCCGCTTTCATCAATACGAAGTTCGTAGTAATCATCGGGGTCTTCATCATTTATCAAATAAATATATCCCGGGTTTACAGCGGTACGCGCCACATGAAAGTTTTCTAAATTAGGCAGTTCTTCCAAACTTAAGACCTCAACTTCGTTTAATGTGACGGTATTTTCATCGGTACTCTGTTGTTTAACCGTAAAATGCTCGGGGCTGTTATCTTTTATAAATATGGCATGGCATTGCTTAGACTCGTCTGTATAGCTAGGGCCATTAACATCTTGTTCATCGCTACCATCTGCATTTCTGTCGAATAATCCATAACGAAGAAAGTGCAATCGTATTCCTGGTTTTAATGCTTTTTTTTCTGGGCTTTTTACGGGTTCGACAACGCCTCCCCCTGTAGCTGTAAAAAAATATTTGGCAACCATACTATCAAAGCTTTCTGCCTGGTTTTTTTCTAAGGTTTCGTTAGCCATTTTTGTAGGTTTTAAAATTAAGACGAGGCTTCATTTTGGCTGGGATCTTCGACTTCCCAAATCACTTCCACCATTTTATCCTGTACCGTACCTGTTAACTCGATAATATCGTCTTCACTGGTTGTTACTTCGCCATTTTCGTTTGTGGATTCTACAGGTTTTTTGACTTGAAATGTGATGCTTTCCCCATCTGGAATGTTTTGAACATAGGCTCTTAAAGTAACTTCTTTCAAAACTTTAGATTCTCTAATAACCTGATCTTCTTTTACCCACTGCAAATTAAAAATACGCGGTTCTCCCTGTTCCTCTTCTTTTAATTGCTTCTGATTGGCTTCAGCCTCTTTTAATTGCTCGCCATTACCAGAGGCTGCTGCCAAAATTCTATCTGGAATGGTAATTTTTGGAAAGGGTATTTTACTAACTGGCATGGTCACCGAAGGTGTTGGTGTTGCACTACCAATAATCACATTGGGTTCTCCTGCTGTGATTACCCCGCCGTGGGCCGTCATATCCCCCAAACAGGCAACAGGAACACCATTTATAAAAACGTTTGGAGCGCCTTGCGCTATAACGTCTGGTGGCCCCACACAAACACACATATCGCCCATAAGTGCTGCCGATTTATTATTTATAAGTACGTTGGGGGCTCCTGGTCCAGAAACTGGACCTCCTACGTGTGGTACGGTACCCGAACACATCGGGCATACGTGCATACTTCCTACCGTGGCTATTGGTCCTGGCATAATTTTCCTTTTTTACATATTACATAACATCTATTTTCCCACTGGCTCCTTGTACTGCAGTCATTTGACCTTGTACTGTGGTTTGCTGCCCTTTTAATTCGGCTGCTGTTTGCCCCTCTACCGTAACGCTTTGTCCTTTTAATTCGGCATTACTTGTAGCTTCTACTGTGACATTGGCACTACTGCTTATTGACGTATCGCCTTCTGCCTGTAAATTGGTGGCGCCTTGAGATAATACAGAGGTATCGCCTTCTGAGGCTGATTTTATGTCGCCCTGTGCCTGGATTTCAATATTTTCTTCAGCAACCATTTTAATATTTTTTGCTGCGAACTCAATATTTTCTGTGGCACTCACAAATAACGATTTGGCCTGTGTATCGAACGTGATGATACTGCCTTCGTTATCGTAAATATTTATTTTTTCCTCACCGTCTTTATCGTTAAGCTCTATGGTGTGTCCGCTTCTCGTTCTAATGGTTTTCACATCGTTGGCATCACTTTGAAACGCTTCTGCTTTTCCGTTACCATTATATAAACTTCCCATCATGTAAGGTTGTTCGGCATTACCACCTTCAAAACCTATCAAGACTTCTTCATCTACTTCTGGGATAAAATGAAACCCTTTATCACCTCCGGCATGCGGTGTTGCAATACGAATCCAAGGCGTTACTTCTCCCTCTACCTGTTGCCAAGGGAATTGTACTTTTATTCGTCCCAATCCTTCTGGATCTGCATTTTCCATAACCACTGCGGTTTGGGTTTCACTTTTAGGAAAGGCATGTATATTCGTATTTGGATACGCATCAAACTCTGCCGTTATCGCTTCAAAACGATTTTTATAATCCCCATTTTCGCTATTGGTATGGGTGATATTGGTTACGCGGTAACTTCCGCCTTCAATTTTCACAATGCTTCCAAGTTTTATTCCTGGATTATCACTTACACCATTAAGCTTAACCTGCTTTATTTCTATAGCTTTTTTCTGTACCTCTATACTGGCATCCAGGCGCTGTTTGGCCTGTGGGTCATTATAAAGATTGTGCCATACTTTGGTTTCTTTATTAAATATTGTATTGGCCTTGTTTGCAACAAAACCGTTATGACCATTAGCGCCCGAGGTAATGTCTTTGGCATCTTTTTCATGCACCTCGTCCAACAAATAATCCTTTGTATAGTATTTGTAATTGTGTGATTGTGGCATGAGACTTAAATGGTATTCTTTAAGATCTACACCATAGGTTAATTCTAACTCCTGGGTATCTGGGGTTCCAAAAACCAACTGTGCCCCGTTATAATAAAACCATTCTCCATACTGTGCTGCTAAACGACTTGCATAATCGTAAGCACTTTCATTATGTTGCACCGAATAATGCAACGGATTATCGTTGTTAGGTTGTATTAACAATTCAAGTTTAGAGTCATCATAATCTCTAAACGTTTTATCTAAAATCTCCGATAAGGATGTATCGTTATGTGATGCGTAATGCGGTCCATCATCAGATAAAAAGGTAGGGCTTTGTGCTTTTATAACCACTTCATCTCCCGAACCGACATCAAAGCCTTTTATGGTTTTTACTTGGGTAACAATACCTTTAAATTCCAAAGCCTGGTAGCCTTCATAGGTATCCAGGGAGCTGACTTCTACGGTAAGTGTTTCTCCTAAAAAGTTTTTACTCGACTCACCTAAACCTGTAGATAAATCTTCGAGAACATCCATACGGCATACAAGTTCCAGTATATGATGCCCATCTAATTGTTGATGCAACATAAACCTCTTAAAGGTTGCTATTTCGTTACCGTCTATAAATATATTTGTTGTTGATTGTAATGCCATGATAAAAGGGTGTTAGTTGTTTATACTTAAACAATCTTGTTTTTAATTCTAGTAACCTCAGGACTCTAATCGAGGTAACACATAGATGTATTCATGAATATTTAATATCATATAAAGTCACTTTAATTTATTCTCTCTTCTAATTGATTGATAATATACTCGCCTTCTTTTCCATTAAGGTAACCAATTCCAATATCCATTTTATATTTTTTACTGCTTTTATAATCTTTTAGATATGATGTAAAATACACAAAATTGTTCCTTGCACCATTTAAGCTAATAGAGTCTAAGCTAAGATATTCTATAGGTTTTAGAATAGAAATACCTTCTATTTGTTTCTCCTTATAACGTTCACAAAATGCTCTATATTCCTTGTCTATAAAAGGGGCATCTATGGTTAGATTAAAGATTGAATCTTGAGCTTGCAAGAACACAATATTACATGCTTTGTGATAGCATATGGTCACATGATTTTCTGAGACATGAGTTATTTTTTTATCCAATAAACTATAGGTTTTCACAACAGATTCATAAGATTTATTATACAGAGATATCTTTTCTCTTTTTATATCATTATTATGTTGTTCGTCACAATATGTTGTATCTATTTGAACCTCATGTTTGGTTACCTTATTTTTAAGATTATCATCGGTCTGTTTTTCTTTTTTACATGAAAAAAAAAGTAAAACACCAATAAGTAATAATAGCCTCATCTTTTTAACTTGAAAAAATATTATAATGTAAAATGTAATGCCAAGAAGCGACTCTTTCTAAGGCTTTAATATGTATAGACTTTCTAGATTTGGTTTTACTATGAAAAATATTCAAGCTTTTATTATCTCTTAAAAGCCGCCTTGCATCATCTTCTGCCTGATAAAAATAATAGGTCCAATAGGCTGTTTCATCTTCTGTCGGGTTTTTAATAATAGCATAATCTTTTCGATACTTTATAAATAAGTCTCTTCGATGTGCCAAAACTGCTCCAATAGCCTCTATGGAACTTTCAAGGTCCTTGAATATCGCGCTAGGCACAATTTCTTTTCCATTCCGCTCATTTCGTTCAGCCAGATAAGGTTCATATTCATCGTGAATATTATAGTCTTTTGGCAAATATTTTTTAAACCTTGGATATTCCTTTGGAGAACTAAAAAAATCTAAACCTAAAGTTTGAAATCCATTTATTTTTTTATCCGTTAAGAGTTTATTGTTCTTGTAATTATGATCTAAATCTAGATACAACTCACCAAGCCCCTCACCTACAGCAATAGTATATAAATAAGAGGGTTTAAGACTCACCCTTGCCGCTACTTTTTCGACAATATCGACGATAGGTCTCTCCTTTTCTTCGTTAGCATATCCTCCATAAGCACTAACATACACATTATATTCTTTGGCTAACTCTGCCTTTCTCTGTAATTTGGATTTAGACTTCTTAGGCTGATCCATGTTAATTAGCGGATTTAAGCCTTATCAGGCCAATGATTCTTGAACGTTGTTCCCTTTACGCTAATTTCTTTTGCAGATATAACGATATGGGTCTTTAGAGGCTCGTCACTTACAGCATCAAAATCTTCGTTGTAACTTAGACAATAGGCCTCCTTAAATTTAATCGTTTTAAGACTGGACATATTATCTCTTTTATAAAAAATAACTTCTCCGTCTTTTGCCATATTGGAAGAAATCATCCACTCTAAAAAATCTGTTTTATTCGTAGATTCTATAAGAATATTTACTTGACCTCCTCGGGGTTTTTGTGATGGTCTACCTGTATTATCTGCACCTTGTTCAAAAGAAAAAGAACATTTTAATACGTTCATGGTATCATCATCTATTGTTAATTGTGATAAAAACGACATCTTCTTAGTATTTATTATGTATTAAACAACAAAGGAAGTGCTGAGAACACTTCCTTTGTAAATTATTTTAATAAGGAAAAGCCATACTAAGATGCCCATTCATTTACGTGTACTCCGTTACCAACGCTAATTTCTCTTGCAGAAATCACGAAAGACTCTACCATAGGGTTCTTACCTGTAGATTCGAAATTCTCATAATATTTAACCATGTAACCTTCAGAGAAGTTAAGTTCTTTAGCCGTAGCTTCTGTATCTCTTTTTAAGAATACAATAGAACCATCTCTACGCTCAAAGTTGTTAAACATCCAGTCTGAAAGACTTGTATCTGCAGTAGATTCTACAGTTAATTTAACTTTCCCTCCTCTTGTAATAGAAGACGGTCTTCCTGTTGCGTCTGTTTCTTGGTGTAACTCATAAGAACAACTTAAAACGTTGTACTCTTTTCCTGCTACTTTTAATTTTGCTTTAAAAGACATAAAATAAAAATTTAAATAATTAATAAATATATAAAGCCATTAATGGCATGTAGCTAAGTTATATATTCATGAAAATTCAAACAAAAAAATTAGTACTTTTTAGACGAAATGTGTGGAAAAAAAACACAAAATATCGACAAACCGTAATCTGCTAATCGTTACTCACTCGTTTACAGACGATAACGTGATCTTCCTTTATATTATTTCCCAATACGGTCTTTGCAAAGTTGATATGTTTAACACCGCTCCACCAATTTGGTTTGAAATAGAAAACCCAGCCAAGTGCCTCACTCTTATTATTTAAAAACTCTATTTTACTTTCAGGGTGTCTTTCGTTATAATCATTAATAAAAAAGTAAAACAATTTACCAAACTCCATAGACTCTGGTGCTTTTACTCTAAAATTAGTCACATCGTCGTTGTTTTGCTTCTTTTGAAACTCGAAACTAATCACTAAAGGATCTTTTAATTCTTTAGCCGAAGGGTCTTTAATATGTTCTCCCAGAGGATACAACCACTCTTTAAATACTGGTACTGGAATAAGTAATGCAAACTCGTACATCCGGTAAAATAAAAAGGGAATTATAAAGGCAAAAGTAGAGGCCAAATAAATAAACTTAAAGGGTTCTTTAAATTTATTTACAACATTAAAAAAGGCAATCAATCCGATACAAATGATGGCGATTGTAAATAACAACTCTGAAAAAAAAGAGTTATCATCTTCTGAGAAGCCTTCAAAATAATTTCTTAGTATATATATATGTACGCCTCCTAAAATTAGGAAAACAACTTGAAACCCGATATAACTATTTAAAGGTGTATCATTTAAAACTTTTCCCGAACTTAACAAACCAGTAAGCGCAAAAGCTATTAAAATAAGAATAGCATAAATAATAGCCTTCTTTTTATTTTTTGTGAATAACTTGCGCAACTTGCCCATTAATATCATCATTAATGAACCTATAATAAAAAGCCCTAAACTAAGTTTAAAAGCGTCTCCATGAATTATACTATTTATTGACCCCATTTTATTATATTATATAATTGTTGATATTCCCATTGTAGGATGTCGCTCCTCACTTAATACAAAGCCTTCTTTTTTATCTACCGAAAACTTTGTAATGACATCTAACTCTAAAGGAATGAAATAATCATAAAAAACATTAATAAATTTTAAAACACCATCGTTTTTTATGTACTCGTCTATCTCCACTTCTTTAATAGGGCCGACTACGACTTCTAAAAAAGGCTGAAGAATTGAGCTGTTTTTTGATTGCGTCACAAAATCTATACCTAATTGTTTTCTTTCCTGTTTTTTAACAGAAACTTCACTTTCTAATTTTTTATTAAACTGTACATCGACATTTAAAATCTTCTCTAAACTTAAACGTGTTAATTCTAAATCCCCAGCGATTTTATACGTATATGGCAATAGCTTAATAAGTTTTAATATATAACTTTTAGGTATGTCTTTGTTTATCTTCCAAAAGTCTATTAGCAAATCATCTTTTAAGCTATAAAAATTTTCTAGCAGATGTCTTTCCTTCTTTTCAATGTTTAAGCGCTGATGGAAAAGCTCATTTTCTATCGGACTAAAAAAGGTTCTGGCACTCTTCTCCTCGTTTTTAAATCTTTTCCTTTTCGCTGTATAAGAATCTTCCTTTGACTGTCCTTTAGAGTGAAATACACCCTCTGGCAAACTATCATAAATTCCATTTCTGGAAAGATTTAAAAGTAATGCACGCTCTTCTTCTAATTTTTCTATGTTAATAACATCTCTTCTATAAGATCTGGAAAACGTACTACTATTATGAATTAGAAAATCAATTTCCGAGTTCGAATTTCGTAAAACTTCAGACACAATAACCTCTGCTTTCAGGTTTTCATATACCGAAGTTAATTCTTCAAAAACGTTTATAAATTCTTCTGTTTCCAAATTATAAAGGCAATTTATTCAGTATAAATTCGGCGTCCACCGCAAACAAATCGTCTATTCCAGAAACTATGGGTGATATCACTAATTTTAACCCCTTTCTCGGCACCGTTTCTAACACTTGTAGAGTGTACAAATTTATTGTTCCCAAGGTACATCCCCACATGCGTGATCGCATTAGTTTTACTCCCTACACCTTCAAAAAACATAAGATCTCCTTCTCGCAAATTTTCTTTTACCGTAAACTTATCGGTGTATTTCGAGTTGTATTGTTTTTCTGCCGTGCGCTCTATATAAATGTCGTATACTTTAGTGTACAACCGTTGTGTGAAGGATGAACAGTCAATCCCATCTTTAGTCTCACCCCCCATCAAATACGTCACGCCCATCCATTCGTCTATAAACTCATAAAGCTCATTATTTGTTAAGCTATCTGCAGGAACTCCAATAATTTCAGCGTACTTACGCTGTGTTGCTGTAGATGTAACCTCTGGTTTTTTAATAATAGGCACAGAATCGTAAATAACATGTACGTTACTTTTTGTCTTCAATTCCTGCTTTTTCTTATCGAGAGCTTCTTTTTTCTTTCTTGCTGCTTTTATTTTTTCAGCATCCTTTTTGGCCAAATCCCTCGCAAACTTTCTTCTTCTGGCCGCTTCCTTTTTAGTAATGCCAATTTTTACTTTTTTAACTCTAATCTGCTTGCCTTCTTCAGAGTTTATCAAAAAATACTCTGTAACATAGTTGGGTTTAGCAACCGAAACCACGTATTCTCCATTAGGAATTGTTTCCTTAAATCTAAAGATACCTTCTTCGTCTGTTTTAACAGCTAAAGTCGTACCTTCAATCGCTACAATAGCGTTCGCTACGGGCTTTGACGTACTTTTTTCCAGAACCATACTTTCGAAGTTTAGATTCTGCGCCGAAACAATTGTTGAACAAGTAATTAAAAGTAAAAAAAAGAATATTCTCATAGTCATAGTAGATTCAGGGCTACAAATTAAAAGAAATATCTGCTTTTATTACAAAAAACCTTAAAGTTTTTATCTTAAAATAGATGAACTGCAAAAAAATAGCACATAATCGGTTATATCAAACTTCGTATATTATCAAACTAAGTATATTTATCTATTTTTGATTAACCAATTTTATTTAACCATGAATTCTCAATTCTTTACGCTCCCATTTAATGCCGAAAAAATTATTACCAATAAAGAGCATAAAAAATGTGATATAAAAGAATCTATAGCTCATTTTATCCATTTGATAAACACCTCATATTTTGGCGAATGTACGTTCGATGAAACTTTCGGTTGTTCCATTTGGGATGTGGATTTTGATAATTTAACCAGTACCAATAGAATTAAAACATTAATAACAGACTCCTTAATTGATTCTTTAAAGAAACACGAGAAGCGATTAACAAAAGTCGATGTCACCATTTTTATTAAACAAGAGGAAATAAGCGATGCTAAAACCTCTAACATCATCAAAAAAAAGGTTTCTATTAAAGTAGCCGGTAAGATTAGAAAAACAGATGAAGACTTTTTATACAAGGAATTTTTCTATATCGGCCCACTATCTTACTAATTACAGTTAATGAAAAAGTACAATGAACGAAAATAGTAAAGAGCAAATAAAAAACAGAATGCTAAAAAAAGCAGCAACATTATGGAATGTTCCTGCTAATGAAATTGAAATGTCTTTCGACCCTGTAATTTCACTTTTGCTAACTGCTTGTGCCGCGGAAATTGAAAAAATTTCTGGAGAAATAGACGAATCCCGAACCAGAATTACTGAGAAAATTATACAATTAATGACTCCCAGTTCTATTTTTGGTCCCAAACCTGCTCATGCCGTTCTGTATTCTGAACCTATAGACTCCTTTTTAAATTTAAATTCGGAGTATATGTTTTCTTTTAAAAAGAAAACATCATTTAAAAATACGTCGGTCAATTTTAAAGATATTTATTTCTCTCCGCTACAAGAGTTTAATCTTACTAACGGCTTTATTAAATATATAGCAACGGGCAATTCCATATCCGAGATTGGTGATAAAAAACAATTGGAAAACATTTTCAAAACAGGTAAAAAGTCGGGTCTTCAAGAATCGTCCCTTTATTTAGGCATATCCAGTAGCTTTAAAGACATTTCATTACATGACATTTCTTTTTATTTTGAATTACAAGACGTTGAAGATACTGCCATTTTTTATCATCATTTAAAAAACGCCGAATGGTTTATTGGAGACCAAAAAATAAATACTTGTGAAGGCTTTTTTAATAGTAAGAAAACAACAGAGCTGGATTTGGATTCTATTTTTAATGATACCTCCAACAAAACAAACAATATTGTCGAACAAATAAGAAATAATTATTCCAGACATTACATTACAGTAAAATCTAAAAAAACAAATTATAAAGCAGCTTCTTTTCCTGAGTTGGATGACATCATATCGGAACATAGGCTTAAAATAGAAAATGGTATTATTTGGATAAAAATTGTATTCCCCAGAGTTATTAATACAAGCTTGTTAGAAAATGTATTTTGCTCCTTAAATGCGTTCCCGGTAATAAATCGGGCACTGAATAGTTTTTCTTATCAAATGAAAGAATATATTAACATTCTTCCTATTAAAACCGAAAACCTGTTTTTAGATATAAAATCGATAACAAACACCAATGGAGAGATCTATAAGTCACAAAGCAAAAACACGTCAGGAGCAGAAAAAGGCGTATTTACCGTTAGAACGGATAACACTGGAAAGCTTTACCACAAAGGAGCAAAAGAATATATTGCTCATTTAATTGAATTATTAAAAGATGAAAGTGCTTCGTTCTCTTTTTTTAACAATGACTTTTTACATAAAAACCTTAAGAATTTAAATCAACTCATTTCATTACTGGAAAACAAAGTATCTGAAATAACCAATGAAGTTACAGAAACTTGCTATGTCTCTTTAAAACCCTTTAGAAAAAATGAAACATTGCTCATAGACTACTGGACAACAAATGGAGAGGATGCCAATAACATTAAATCTGGCAGTTCCCTAAGAGCATATAATGGTATTGGAATTAAACAAAAAAGTAGTTTTTTTATTACCCCCACTTATGCAGGTAAAAATGACCTGAGCATGAACGAACGGCTTAACAGCTATAGAAGAGCTTTGTTATCCAGAGATAGAATTGTTACCAAAGAAGATGTAAAAGCACTATGTTATGAAATGTACAATGATAAAATTACCAACGTAGCAGTTAATAAAGGATATACTACAGATATCGACCTGAAAAAAGGACTTATTCAATGCATAAACATCGAACTAACTCCTAATAAAGAAACACTTACAGAACAACACGAATGGGATGCTTTGAATAATAATTTATTACTATATCTGGAAAAGCATTCGGTAAGTGTGTTTCCTTATAAGGTAACATTGCTGCCAAATTAATTTAAATTGTTAATGGTACACCCAAATGGAACCAATTTATAACATAAATGCATCTAAATTAAGAATAACCAGCTTTGTTAGATACTTTTCATCGGAAAAAAACAGATTATTTACAGATTAAGCCTCCTTTTTTTTCTAAAATGAATCTAATAATTATTAAAATATTTAAATTTACCTTATGATACTATTCCTTAATTGAGAGGAGTTTTTATTTACAAAAAGAATGAGCAAGCAAAAATCAAAACATTTAGACAAGAGCGTCATCTACTTATTTTTAATATCCTTTTTAATTTCTGCATCTGTACTTGCTTATAGATACACTAAATATATTCCGTGCCAGGATGTTGAATTAAGTATAAACGCCAGAGCATATAGACAAGACGAACTTATCAAGTTTTTGGACAATACAGAAAATGCCAAGTCCTGGGCTTGGGATTTTGGTGATGATTCGGAAATTTCCACAAATAAGGAAGCCTTACATTTTTATAAAAGTCCTGGAGAGTACACGGTAACATTAACTGTCAATAATATTTGTGAAGCAACAAAAGTCGTTACTATCAAGGAAAAATTATTTGTTATAGATTCTACTAAGCTTCCAGTATTTAACATTCCACGTACTATTAAAGTTGGAGAAACCTTAACCGTTAAAGACGAAACAAACAACGCATCGACCTGGGAATGGCGATTTGGTGAAACTGCCGATGCAAACGCCACCAGCAGAACTGCAGAATACACCTATGAAAAAGCAGGCTTAAAAACCATTTCCCTAATTGTAAATGGCGATATCAATCATATTACAGAAAAGCAAATTATGGTATTTGCCTTAGAAGAAGAAAAAGATAATAACTTAACCCAAATTACGGGAACAAATAGAAACATTAGAGATAATATAAAAGCAAATCCTACGGGTGTGGCAGACGCTCAAGGTAATTTAATAGCCGTTCCGCTTATTAATGAATCTCAATTTAAAAATAAGTTAATGTTAATATCTAAAAACAAGCTCACAGCCAATACGTTTTCAGAGTATTTTTGTGGTAACATTAACAAAACGGTTATAGTAAATGGTAGAGAAACATCTTTCCTTTTGTTCTGTGAAAAAATTAGAGGAAGACGATTAAAAATTAAACAATTAACCATTTACAGAGAAGAAGGTTCCAATTGTATTAAGTCTATAGGAATAAAGCATAATAGATTTGGTATTTTATAAATAAGCAGTAATTAATATGGATTCTAACACAAACTATAGAGTAAACTGGATTGATGGTATGAAGATTAATAAAAGTCATTTTATTGAATCTGAAAACGCACTTTTATCTACTCTAAATAATGCGATTAAAAAAAACATAACACCTATTAATTTTGGGCTTCTACCAAGTTTTAATGATGCCGAAAGCTCCATAGATGTGTCCATATCTATAGATGGTCAGGACTCAATAGCTGTTGTATTAAATACCTGTATAGGTGTTACCTTAGGAGGGCACCTTATACATATCACTAAAGAAACAAAAGAGTTATTAGAACAATCGGGGTATATTTTAAAACATAGTTATACCATTAATCAAGAAGACACAGAATGGTATATTGTTCTTAAGGTAGATCCCTTTAAAAATATCCCTGTAGGTAATGCGGATCCAGAAGAAGAACCCCCAAGACATCCGCACACATTACCAGAATATACTTTAGATGTGTTACCTAAATCTCAAATATCTAAAAAAGAACTAGGCTTATTCCATTTAACAATTGGTAAAATTGTTTTAGTGGACAATGCACCTGTTTTATATGAAGATTTCATACCACCATGCAGTTCTATACAAAGTCATCCCGATTTAAAATTCACATTTATAGAGCTCAATGCGTTTTTAAATCAAATGGAAGCTTATTCCATGCACATTATACAAAAAGTTTATCAGAAAAAACAGACTAATGAACTTGCGCATATGGTGTTGCATTTAGCCGAAAGAACCTTGCAGTATCTAAACAATAACATATCGGAATCCAGATTAAAAGACACTTATGAGCCTCCAATAGCTATGATCACTAAGCAGGTAAGCCTGGCCAGAACTATAAAAAGTAGTTTAGATGTTTACATAGGCACTGGAAAAGAAGATTTGTTAAACTATCTTACAGATTGGTGCGACTTAAACCAGGGTGCTTTTGAAAATGTACTTATAGACATGATAGACCTAGAATACGTACATACAGATATTAATACCTCATTATATAAAATATCGTCTTTTACCAAACTCATGTTGTCTTTGTTTAAAAAGTTAAACGAACTGGATTACATTGGAAAGAAATCAGACTCTAATATTTTTGTAAAAGAAGAAGTTGTAGAATCAAATACAGAAGTGAAGAAAAGAAGAAGCTTTCTTCTAGACTAAAAAATAATGCATTGATTTTGTTAGCTTAAACGCCATTCTCTTCTTTAGATTCTTACTCTATTTCTAACAAAAAGACCTTTCAAGTTAATGAAAGGCCTAAATGTTTCGGGTAAATTCTATGCGATTCTACAAAGAATTTAGTCTCCTTACATAATCGTTAATTAACTACTTTTTAAGCAATTTAAATGTCTTCGTTTCTTTTTGCTGTCCCGAGAGCTTAAGCAAATAAAAACCAGGGGCTAAATTTAAGTTTTCAAACGATAATGAATATGCTCTTTTCGAAGCATCTAAAGTCTTAGAAAAAAGAGTTTTCCCACTGGCAGCACTATATAAGACAACCTTATTATAACCACCCTTATCTCCTAATGATATCGATATGTTAGAAGTAAATGGGTTTGGAAAGATAAACGTATCTTTTAGCCCCATTTCTTCTGACACCATTTTTGTAGTGAACAATCTTGATAATGTAGAACTTATGGTTGAAAATTTCCATTGTTGATTTTGATTTGATGAACCGGATCTCCATATTTTCACATTCTGATTATTTGAACCACCGGCTCCTCCTCCAATAGAATAACCTGAAGCATTTCGTTTTTGTAACCTGAAATGACCAGAGCCTGCACTAATTTTTTTCCAATGCTGATTTTGATTACCGCTGCTACATTCCCATAATTTGAGGTTTTGTCCGTGAGAACCTCCATTTCCACCGTCTAAACAGTAATTGGTATTCCTTTTTTTATAAGAATAATATCCATTACCTCGGCTAATTTCTTCCCACTGCTGATTTCTATTATTGGTATTTGCAGACCATAATTTCACATTTTGATTATTTGAGCCACCATTTCCGCCATCAAGTGCATAGTTTGGAGCATTTCTTTTTGTAATATGAACAAAATTAGATTCTTCACCACCACCTCCATCGGGTACGTAGGTTTTGAAGTCATCAATTCGAACGTAGGCATCACCATCGGCTACGTCTCGACCACCATTGTAATAGTTAAACCAATACGCATATACTTTTAGTTTTTCTACCCTGCGGAAATTAATATTGGTAACATTACATACTTGCACACCATTTACCCAAGCTCGGAGTATTCCATTATTTTGTCCAATATCATTCATTTTAACATATTGCTTAACGTGATACCATCTGTTAAAATCCATATCACTGGGATCTCTTTTACTCCAGGACCCCCAATTCAATGCTGATGCAAACGTTTTTTTACTGGCATGTGGTTGAGCTCCAGGATTACTCACACTATATGCTCTAGGATTATAATTCCTATAATTTGTCGTACCAGGTCTTACCGGAGCATCATAGTTTGTGTACGTATGGTACAAATAGTATCTGTTTTGAACATAGTTTTGGTTATCGCAGTTAATGGTACCACGGGCAGACCACCCTTCTACGCCGTAACCAGGTCTATTTCCCCATCCGGCCTCGTCATAGGTCCCAGAAAATCCAGGTGCCTTACCACCATATCCTGCACTTTGATTCCCCATAGATGCATCATAACGAACTCGGTATTCTGCATATACTTCTTCAGGTTCAAACCCCCATTGTTCCTTAAACATATAGCGCATCGAACCTCCATAATGTTGTCCTTTGTTAATTTTAATTTCAACACACGGACTGTTATTATACCCACCCGATGTGAGGTGTCTAAAGTTTTGCCCTGCATTAAAATCATAATTGCTTTTAAAATTGGGTGAACTAAAATCATCTTCCCAACTTTGTCCATGTAAAAAATTGGACATTAGTACTACTAAAAAACAATGTAGTAGACATCTTAATTTTGTTTTCATAATTCATGTAATTTAAGGTTAATATTACGTTATCGTAACATTTGCGTAATATAACTACGAAAGAAATAAGAAAAGGGATACAAAACGGTTCAAAAAAAGGGGTAATGAGTTCTTTTAACGAATTTTCATCAATTATACAACTGAATAACAACTACTTACAAAAAAAACATTGGATACTTTTTTTCCTAACAGACTTCCTTAAAGACAATAAACAGCTATTAAATTGACATTTAAAGATTTAATTTAAAGATTAAATCTGTGCTTTGTTAGTTATTATAACTATTACCTAAAACAAACATGAAACTCGACGTATAGATCGTTTTTATACGTTTAGAAATTGGACGTTTAATGTATATAACAAGTGGGAACTTTATCTTTTTAAAATAAAATGTGACAATCTAATTATTCATAAACAGATTACCACATTTCGATCGCATTATTAGATTAGCTTTTCACATTAATATCAAGTATAAAACAACAGATTGACCATATGCTACCTTTGTTTTATGCAATACTTATTAATGCCTACCTCTTAACATGGAAACTCACGTTAGTTATAGTCTTTCATAACCTTTGCCCATAAATTATTCTTATAAACGCTTAAGGCCTTTTCAAATAATTGTTGAGCTTCGTTAGATTTGCCCAATCCTTTGTTCCCTAATGCCTCTAAATAATATGAATATGATATGGCTTTATGATTTGTAACTGCTGCCTCTTCAACAGCAACCAAGGTTTTACTACGACCCTTTTCCCTATAAGCCTTTCCCTCTTTAATCAAGGATTCAAATAAGGTTTTGGCTTTTCCAGTATCACCTAATCTCTTATAAGATTCTGCCTGAAAATAAAGAAGGTCATACATAAACCCTTCGTTATTGGAATTTACACTGTTTTGATAGCTGCGCTTTGCATTTTTACGATCTTCCATTTTAGTGTAAACCTCACCTTTTAAATAATGAATCAAGGCATTCTTTTCATCATGAGTGGGTTTACCCACCTCTAAATTCTCTGGATACGTCATGGCAGCATCTAAATATTGTATAGCTTCTTCATATTGTTTTGCTTCCAGCAATTCCAATGCCTTTAGCGCATTCGTATTGACATAATGCCAATATATTTCTCTTCCCCCTTCCCAGGTTCTAAACTGATGATTGGATAGAAATTCCAGAGCCTTATCATAAGAACCATCCAAATTGTATAGTTCAACCAACGTTTTGGGAGCTTTCACATCCTGCTTTACAATATCAATATTTTTTTCTAATACAGCCAAACATACCCTATAATCGGCCCCAGAGCCATCATAATATTTAGATAATTCGGCATACCATAACGGAATATTATGTTGTAATGCTATGGCTTTAGACATATAGGTAATAGCAAGTTGCATATCCTTGTTATAATGGTAAGCGCTAAAAGCCAAATTTCTCCATACCATCGGGATATTATCATGAAACTCACTTGCTTTTTCCCATGCCTTAATAGCCTCTGTTTTTCTATGATCATATAACAGATTCCCCAGTAAATAGTAGGCCGCAACGTTTTTGGGATTTAATTTTATCGCGTGTTTTAGAACTGTTTCCGATTCTTCCCTATATGGAAAGCAATAATCTAATGCTATACTTTTAGCCCTATTTAAAACAGACCATGCGGCGTCGGCATCTCCAGATTGACTATAGAAGTACGATAAATAGTAATAAACTAATGAGTTTTTAACGTCGTTTATTGAAGATAACAACTGGATACCTTGATCGTACAAACCGGCATTCATATAATGGGTCGCAATGTCTAGGTAATTATTATCTACATCCTGCATGTTCTTATGCCAGGCCTGTATTGAATTTTCACCATTAAGTAACGCGTTTTCGTAAATAGCGGAAAAGTTTAAAGGATCGTAGGCCACCAATTCGTTTATTAAGGATTTCGCTTTTTCAGTTTTCCTTAATTTTCTTAGAAGCGCACTGTAAAGCACAACTATTCTTCCATCCCTATTGTTACTGGTATAGGCTTCTGAAATGTAATGCAGTGCTTTTTCATAATTCCCATTTAAACTCTCCATTTGAGCTAACTGATAATTTCCCGAAGAAAACCATTGATAATACCATGTCGCTCTGGCAAAATTCTTATACGCTTCGTTCAGATTTCCAAGACCTCTGTGTGCCAGCCCTAAATAGTAGTACAGCTCGCCTTCCTTAGGTTGGTAATACTTTATTTTTAATTTATTGGCCGCAGTTTGAAAGTATCTCAATGCATCTTTATATCGGGTTTGATTGACCCTTCTAATTCCTAGAGCAATATTCGTTCGGTAATCATTTGGTGAAATTTCAAGGGCTTTTAAATAATAATCATCTGGATTTTTTCCAGGACGGTTAAATTGCTCCACAAATCTACCGGTAAGATATAAATCTTCAACAGAATTAATATCTTCAACAGCCTTAACAGGTTCTTGAGATTTTGGCAATGTTGGTCGTTGGGGTTTGTAGGGCTTATATGAAATCAAAGCCTTACCATTTTTGTCAAAAAGCTCAATGCTCAAGCGATATTCATCAAGTACTTTTTTTCCTTTGTATGTCGATGTAAATGGTTTTGCAGGTCCTATATGGATCGCCCCATCAGCTATAATTTCTTCACCATATTTTAATACATATTTAGCATCCTTAAAGTTTTGTGTCGTATTAAAACCATAAAATACTGTTTTAGAGTTTCGCATTTGAAGCGTCACAGACGCATCTATATTAGCATGCTTTACAACCTCTAACTCTCGAATAGGATACCAATAATTTTTAGCGTCTTTCACCGCATGCGGTAAAATCCAACTATAATCAGGTTGATTATTTGAGAATGTGCCTGTCATAAGTTCAACATAGGCTTTACCATCATCTGTTAATTTACGTCTCGCATTTTGCCCTTGAAGGCCTGGACCAAATTGCCACAGTTTTGAAGCATTATTTTCATGAGGATCTCCAACATGAACCGTCCCTGCACTCACGCCATAATCATATCCCCCAATAAACCCCTCTTCAATATCCCACATAAAAAATGAAACCGGGTTCGGGTGATTTTTCCACCAGGTTAAATCCACATCTTTATCATAACGCGTTCTTCCATAATCCTCCGTTCTATTTGAAAGTGGCCATTGAATAAAACTTCTGTTATTATGATATACACCAATTTCTTGACTTGGTGGCCAAAACGTTCTAAAATTCTCATTTGCTGTAATGGCTACATTTGCCCAAAACAGAAAGGTTTTCGTTTTTGTACTGGTATTATTTAAACGATAATCAACTTCTATGTAGGACTTATCGGGATGCAATGTCATGCCCACAATGCCTCTAGCTCGCATGGTTTTTTCGGTTTCCCCAATCCAAATCGTAGCACTGCCATCTTCATTTTTCACTAATCTATAATCACTAGGTAACATGGTTGTGGTTCTATGATGATGTGGGAAACACCATTCTATACCTCCAGACACCCAAGCTCCTAAAGTTCCTATTAAATCAGGCTTTATAACGCTGTTAGTATGAAACATTTCATGACCATTTGTTTTGTCGATAGCAGAAAACAAACGACCTCCAAAAGCAGGCAACACTTTAACCTTAACAAATTCGTTTTCTAAATACACCATGTTATACGTTTTATCGGTAAGTGTTCTTCCTAAGTTTGTTTGTGACGGATAAGGATAGACACGACCTTCTGCTCCCTGCACACTCCTACCTGTATAAAACATTGGACTTATCTCATTCTTTCCAGGTTTATAAGTGGCAATCGTTTCACTTCCCTCATATATTTTTACCTGAGCCCTACTATCTGTAACAATAAATGCTATACATACTGTGAATATGGTTAAAAATAGATGTGATTTTGAATCATTCATTTTCTTTGAGTTAGTCAATTATTGGTATACTATACCTTTAAAAATAAGCAAAATGAAACAGCCGTTAAATATTTCAGGTTTCTACTGTCTTCTAAATTATATTGTATTTTATAAATAATACATTTAAATTGCTATGCAAAGTCTGTACAAAGTTTGCACATAGTTTATGATAGAGCAGGAATACCTAACATATTGCCTTAAAAAAATTGAAGAAAAATTACAATGGCAACCATCTCATTTATGGAAAGAATCGGACTTTGTAAAACTCTCCCAAATTATTTCAAATCAATCGAATATTTCAATAAGTCCACATACGCTCAAGCGCCTTTTTGGTAAAATAAAATATAAGACATACTACAATCCCCAGCTAGCAACTAAGGATGCATTGGTTAAGTTTTTAGATCATGACAATTGGCAACATTTTGTTTCAAAAATTAAAAGCGAAAAAAGAGATATCATTCCTATTGAGAAAGACTACAAAATCAAAAAGAATCTTTTTAGCAGATTTACTCTCGTTGCTGGTGTTGTTTTACTACTGATCTTGGTTGGTGTTGTATTGCCATCTCAACGTAGTAAAAATAATTTCATGATCTCTGACGATATTTTTGATGTAATAAATTCAGTTGGCAGCGTACCTTTTACAGTATCTGCTAAGTATAACCTCTCTAATTTCAAATCAGATAGTCTAAATATAGATTTTGATTTTAGTCACCCCATTAGAGGAAAACAAATTATAAAAATAGATAAGAATCGATCTACACATAATTTCACGTATCAAATTCCTGGATATTACTCCATTGATTTACTAGATCAAGCACGGGTTTTATCCTCAAAAAAAATATTGGCTAAATCAAACGGGTGGGATAGTTACGTCGCTGACGAAACCAATAGAGCTAACTATTGGATCGATAATCAAATTAATAGCAAAGACACTACGGGATATTTATATTTTTCACCTAAACTTCTCCATGCAAATGGTTTTGATATTAATACTGTATTCTACGTTACCAATAGATTATATGCAGATTTTGAGATTGATGGTGATAATTTTGAATTAAAGACACGGTTTAAAAACACAAAAAGCTTAGGAGGCATTACATGTTATGACTTTATATTGACACTTATATGTGAAAAAAAATCTAACTATTTAAAATTAATGGAATCAGGGTGCTCACAATTTTCGGGAGTAAAAATGGGTGATAAAATTATTGAAGGCACCTACGAAAATTTATCATCTTTTTCTTTCGACATAGAAGGTTGGAATACTTTGCAGTTGATTGTAGAAAATAAGCATGTGCAAATAACCATTAATGATGAATTGATTTATCATTTTGATTATACAGAACCTAACGGAAAGATTGTGGGTATAGAAAATATTTTTAAAGGTACTGGTATGTTAGATTTTATACGCATCCAAGATTTAAAAACAGGAAAAACCTTTGTTGATGAGTTCTAATTAAGCCGTTAATTTCAATTCGTTAGTTCACCTGAATAATCACTGCTTAAATGATCAGGCAGATTCAACATTACCATATATTTACCTTGCTTTAGTTTGAAACAAAATCTTGCATACCTCATGTTTTGGAAGCGTCCAACTTACCGTCTGTTTTCTTGAAATAACTACCGCCTTATTAAAACGTCTAAACATTATTTCACCTCCAATGAAAAACATAGCTCTTAATCTAAAGGTATCAAACGTTTTATAAAAACAATAATTTATTCATTGTCTATATTTTTTCGAGAATTATTTATATATAGTCTATATGCTTCACAAGGCGCCACATCAATTATAGCTTAACTTTGAAGAACATTTTAAGGATTATTGTCTAGGACATAACGATAAAGATGTAATAATTTAAAAAGACAATTATGAAAAAACTTTTATTGATTTTAATGCTCATACATTGTGTTTCATTATTTGCTCAACCCAATACCACGTTTTCAAAACATAAAGAAGACGTATTAGTTCGAGATTTAAGCGGAATGCAATGGCGAATGAAAATGATGCTGCCAGGAGAGGGTGTGAAGAAGGGACTGCATAAACTTCCTTCAGAAGATATCGAAACCCTGGTATGGAATAATGCAAAAGTACCTGGTGATGTGTATACAGACTTATGGAGAGCCGGTGTTATTGACGATCCGTATTTTGGAAGAAACAGCGTAAAAGCACAATGGGTACAGCAATACGAATGGTGGTATTCATTGCAATTTAGCGTCACCGAAGATATTTCAGGAAAACTAGTAGATATCGTTTTCGAAGGTGTGGACTATTCTTGTGAAGTTTGGTTGAACGGACATTACCTCGGAAAGCATGAAGGCGCCTTCTCAAAGTTTTCATTTCATGTCAATGAGTACTTGCGTATTAGTAAACATGACTTTTTGAAAGGAAGAAATATGCTCATGATCAAGTTAGATACCCCACCGCAGGTAAACGCTCTCGTAGCTGGAAAAAAAACACCCTGGTTTGGTGATTACTGGAGAGATTTAGCACCTATAGGCATTTGGCGCCCCGTAAAAATGGTTACAACAGGTAAAGCCCGGTTTACAGATGTCTACGCCAATAACACCATCAATAAGGATGGTAGCGCAGATATTAATTTAGAAATGACTATTGAAAACCACAGTAAAAGTAATAAGGACGTTACTTTAAAAGCTAATCTAACAGGAAAAAACTTCAAAATGAAACCTTTAGATGTCACATTCAACCAAACACTCAAGCCAGGCGTCAATAAAGTGGTCAAACATATTAAAGTTGACCATGCCAAACTGTGGTGGCCATGGGATCTAGGAAAGCCAAACCTTTACAAGGCTGAAGTTAGCATACAGGAAAACAAAAGTTATCTCGATATTAACGAGATCGTTTTTGGTATTCGTGAAGTTACTTCAAAATGGAATCCAGGTTTCAAAAAAGGTGTAGATGTTAGTTTCCCCCGGTCTACATATATTAACGATAAATTTCACTTTATTAGATCCGCCTGCTGGGGTGGACCGCCAGATATTTTTACTGGCCGTACTTCTGTTGAAGAATACAGAGAACTGTTTCGTTTAGCAAAAGAAATGAATTTAAACAACATTCGAATTTTTGGATGGCATCCGCCCGAAATTCCGGAGTTTTATCAATTTGCAGACGAAATGGGGATTACAATCTGGCAGGATATGATTCCATTAGGTACTGGAAACATCCCATCAGATGAAAAGAATTTAGCAGAGATTTTTAATGAAGGTGTGCGTGTTATTAAAGAACGTAGAAATCACCCCTCGTTAATCATGATGGAAGGTGGAGAAGAAATGATGTTTAGAACTCGCGATCCTAAATTTGGAAGAGAATTTCTGGAACGCCTGGGAGATTCATTACAGGCTTACGCGAAACTACCCTATATTCCAGATTCTCCAATGACAGATCATGTGGCACAACAGGCAGGTTTCAAACCTAAAGAAGCCGTGCATGCCTTACGATATTTTTATGATATGGGAGAATGGTTGCATGAAGACTGGTATCAAGCCAAAGCTGATGGCTTTCCAATTGTACCAGAATTTGCCATTACTTCGGTGCCCTCTGTAGAAAGTTTGAAAAAATTTATCCCCAAAGAAGAATTATGGCCTCCAGGACTAAGCTGGGGACATCACTGGGCAGACTTAATTCGATTAAGAATGCAAAACTGGGATGTTTTTGGAAGCGAAATGAAAGGATCTCTGGAAGAATTTGTAAACGCTACCCAAGATGCTCAGGGGGTTATTTTTCAAAACGGCATCGAACACTTTAGAAGAGATAAACCAAGTTTAAGTGCTATTGCATTATGTCATTTCATAACCTATGGCCCCGACATGAAATGGGCCATCGTAGATAATTATCAAAAACCTAAACGTTCATTCGACTTTGTAAAAAAAGCCTATCAGCCACTTTTAGTAAATTTTGAATTCAAAAAAAGAAGATGGCATAACAATGAGCCTTTTATTGGAAATATTTGGGTAATCAATGATTATTACAAAACATTCAAGAACAACACGCTTGAATTAAAAATAAAAAATGAGCAGGGAGAAGTATTAAGTGAAAAAACATATAAAATAGATACTGTTGAAGAAAACAGCGCCCAATCATTTTTTGAAATTAATGAAGATGTATTAAGTAACGTTACGGGTAAATTCTATGTAGAATTGCAATTAAAAAATAAAAAAGGAGCAGTGATTTCGGCTAACGATTATTTCTTTTTAATAGGAGATCAGACAGCAGCCACTAAACGGTTTAGAGCATGGAAACAAGAACGTCTCGAACAAGAAAATGCGCACGGAGCCTATGGTTCTTATTATCATTTCTTTAAAGAACTTACCGGGCAAGATGGAGCGAAATACGAAAGTGGTACACAAACCCCCAGAGCAATTGGTTTTTAAAACATACCTTTAAGCGCTAAATAGTGAACAATAAAATCGCCTAAAAAGTCAACTAATCTAAATTTAGATGGCTTTTTAGGCCATTTCATAACCTATAATCAAGCACATTTGTGTATAAAAAGAATACTCTAAACATATTGAATATCTTAAAATTACTAAACCATAATCATTTCCTATGTTACCATTAGAAGGAATTACCGTATTAGAATTTGCACAGTTTATGGCTGGGCCATCAGCCGGTTTAAAGTTTGCCGATTTAGGAGCTCGTGTTATTAAAATTGAACGTCCGAAAACGGGAGAAGCCGGAAGGCAAATTGCACTCAAAAATATATTTATTGATGAAAGCAGTATGGTATTTCATACGGCAAATAGAAATAAAGAATCGTATGCAGCGAACTTAAAAGACCCGCAGGATCTTGAACGTGTAAAACAATTAATTGCTCGGGCAGATGTTATGACTCATAACTTCAGACCTGGAGTTATGGAAAAAATTGGTCTGGACTATAACACCGTACAGGCTATTAATCCAGGAATCATTTATGGCGTAGTCTCCGGTTACGGCCCCATAGGTCCATGGGCAAAAAAGCCGGGACAGGACTTACTTATCCAGTCGTTATCAGGCTTTGTAAACCTATCGGGAAATAAAGAAGACGAGCCAACCGCATCAGGTTTAGCCACTTCCGATATTTTTACAGGCGTACATTTAGTACAAGGTATTTTAGCAGCGTTAATAGAAAGAAACCACACTGGTAAGGGTGCAAAAATTGAGGTTAGCCTCTTAGAAACAACCCTTGATCTCCAATTTGAGTTACTTACCACATATCTCAATGATGGAAATCTACTACCAGAAAGGACCAAACAAGGACATGCTCATGCCTATATGGAAGCGCCTTATGGCATTTATAAAACCAAAGACGGCTACCTTGCGATAGCCCTAACACCTCTGGATACCTTAGTGAAAGCCATGGGGTTAACTTTACCAGACTTATTTTTAGACCAGAATACCTGGTTTTCAAAACGTGATGATATAATGGCATTTTTAAGTGATTACCTTGTAAAAGAAACAACACAACATTGGCTAGATGTTTTTGAACCTCTAGATTTCAGGGTTTCTGATGTTTATGACTACAAAACACTACTGAACCATGAAGGGTATCATGCATTAAAAATGGATCAGGATGTTGTAACTTCCGATGGCATCTCCATGAAAACAACGCGATGCCCTATCCGCATTGATGGAAAACGGATTTTCAATAAAAAATCGGCCCCTAAAGTAGGAGAAAACACGGCTGCAATCAATAAAGAATTTAATTTAGGTGACTCATGAAAAAACCATTAGAAGGCATATTAGTTATTGATTTTAGTCAATATTTATCGGGTGCGTCGGCAAGTTTACGACTAGCCGATTTAGGAGCCAGAGTGATAAAAATCGAAAAACCAATTACTGGTGACAATTGCCGAGCCTTGTATTGTTCGAATGTCGTCATGAATGGTGAATCTTCCCTGTTTCATGCGGTCAATAGAAATAAGGAAAGCTATGTAGCAGATATGAAAAACCAGGTCGACCGTGAAAAAGTGTATCAATTAATTAAGAAAGCCGATATTTTAATGCATAATTTTAGACCCGGAGTGGCCGAAAAACTGGGCATTGAATATCCCCAAATTCAGGCCATAAACCCCGAAATTATATATGGTGATATTACCGGGTACGGGAAAGAAGGCATTTGGAAAGACAAACCAGGGTTAGACTTAATGATTCAGTCGATTTCCGGAATTACCCAATTAAATGGGAACGATGGTGCCGGACCTGTACCTATAGGTCTTGCCGTTATCGATATGTTATCAGGGGCGCATCTGGCACAAGGTCTTTTAGCCTGTTTATACCGAAAACAAATAAAAGGTATTGGAGGAACCGTAGAAGTCAGTATGCTGGCATCTGCCCTGGAGTACCAATTTGAATCCATTACCTGCTTTTTTAGAGATGGCGGGCAACCTACGATTCGTCCCAAAAGCAACTCGGCACATGCCTATTTAGGTGCTCCTTACGGTGTATATGCCACCAAAAACGGAGCCATCGCATTGGCTATGGGTTCTATTCCTTTTATTGGAGAACTTATTGAGTGTACTGCTTTAGCAAACTATCCCGAAGCAGAAAGTTGGTTCACCAAACGAGACGAAATCAAACAAATTTTAGCAGAACATTTAAAGACGAAAGACACTAAAGATTGGTTAGCCGTATTAGAACTGGCCGATATTTGGTGTGCCGAAGTCATGGACTGGAAAACATTATTTGATACCGAGGCATTCAAGGTATTAGAAATGGTACAGGAAGTCAATAGATCTAGTGGTTACACCTATAAAACCACACGTTGTCCTATTCAAATAAATGGTGCTTGGTTAACCTCTCAAACAGGCAGTCCTTTATTAGGTGAACACACCGAAAAAATAAGTAATGAATTTTCGTTAAATTAACAGACCATGCAAGATTTAGATACTCAAATATTAGTTAACGTAGAACATCGTATCGCAACAATAAGCCTCAACAGGCCTCCTGCTAATAGTTACTATTTCGATTTCTTAAAACGATTAGGTGCCATTATTAACGACATGAGTCTGGATCCACAGGTAAAAGTTATTTTGATTACTAGTACCTCCGAAAAATTCTTTTGTGCGGGAGCAGACATTAAAATATTTGCATCTAATACCCCAGCACAGAATGTGGATATGGTAAAAGCAGCGCGAGAAGTGAGTGAAGCGATCTCTAATAGTGATAAGATCGTTGTTGCTGCCATAAAAGGCCATGTTCTCGGTGGCGGATTAGAAATGGTTATGGCTTGTGATATTAGACTGGCAGCTAAAGGGCAATATCTTGTTGGGTTACCTGAAGTAAAGTTAGGGTTAATGCCAGGGAATGGCGGCACACCAAGACTTATAGAGCTAATAGGAGCCAGTAGAGCTATGGAACTGTTAGTCACCGGAAATTCCATAGACGCGCAAAAAGCATACGATTTTGGGCTATTTAACCAATTGTATGATGCGACAAATTTCGATTCTCAAGTAAATAGCTATGTTAATGAGTTAGCAGCGGGAGCCGGAGCAGCCATGACGGCCATTAAAACATATGTACAACAACACAAAGGGATGGACAAACAACAAGCTTTAGATGCAGAAACGGCGTCTGTAAATAGCTTGTACGACACTCTCGATGCTAAAGAAGGCTTTAATGCCTTTGTTGAAAAACGTAATCCTAAATTCCAATAATAATCCAAAAAAATGACAGTATGAAACAAGATGTTAAACACTATCCCTGCTACATAAATGGAGCATGGTTAGATAGTGCTTCAAGAGATGTTATAGAGGTACAAGACCCTGCAACTAACGATGTATTTTCAACGGTAACAGCTTGTACCGTAGATGATGTACAATATGCTCTGGAAACTTCAGAAAAGTCACAAAAAAGCTGGGGCTTATTACCAGCACAAACGCGTGCTAATTATATCTATGCCATTTGTGACAGACTAAAAGCAGAACGTGAACATTTTGCCAGATTATTGGTCATGGAACAAGGAAAGACCTACCCAGAAGCTTTGGGAGAAGTCGACGACACCATTCGATATATGAGCTATTCGGCAGAAGCAGCACGTCGTATTCAAGGCGCTGTCTTTCCTTCAGATAATCCTAACGAACGCTTAACGATACATAAAGTTCCATATGGTGTAACCGTAGCTCTATGTGCTTTCAATTACCCACTGGCACTTATTGGACGTAAATTAGGTCCTGCTTTAGCCACGGGGAATTCCATTATATTAAAACCACATGAACTAACACCAGTTACAGCCTCTGAATTTTGTCGTTTAGTACATGACGCCGGAGTCCCTAAAGGTGTTGTCAATATGGTATCTACAAAAAATGCCCAGGCGGCATCGCTTTTGGTAGAGAGTCCAATAACCAAGTTAATTAGCTTAACGGGAAGTACCAACGCCGGACGTGCTATGTATCGAGCCGCGGCCGATAATATTACCGGAATGATTTTGGAATTAGGAGGAAAAGCCCCTTTTATTGTTTGTCATGATGCCGATATTGATAAAGCGGTCGAAGCTGCGGCCATTTCCAGATATGCCAATTGCGGACAGGTATGTATTTGTAACGAAATGGTCATGGTAGATGAACGCATAGCAGATGAGTTTACAGAGAAACTAATTAAGCGAGTTAAACAAATACAAGTTGGAAATCCATTTGATGAATCGACTCACATGGGTCCTAATGTAAGCACTTTAGGTTTAGACCGTGTCAACCAATTGGTACAACAAAATATCGCCGAGGGAGCCGAATTGGTATTAGGTGGAGGACGACCAGATGGCTCCCAATTTGAAAAAGGAAACTGGTACGCACCAACCATACTTACAAATGTAAAAAACGGAGATGCCACAACAAAACACGAATTATTTGCTCCGGTACTACCTATTATGAAAGTTTCTGGATTTGATGAAGCCATGGCACATTCCAACGCCAGAGAAGAAGGCTTATCTGCTTATTTATTTACCAACGATTACAAGATCCATCAAAAGGCTATTGATCAATTAGAAGTAGGAACCATTTTTATAAACAAACAAATCGTTGGATACATTCAAGGGTACCATTCCGGACATAAAACTTCTGGTCTTGGAGGTGAAGATGGTATTTACGGTGTTGATGAGTATTTACAGAAAAGAACGATTTATATGGATTATTCCAGTTAAATACTCAAACATTTTTAAACATAGTAAAGTCTGAGCCAACTAGAATTTATAGTACAAGGAGGCGTGTGCGATGTTGAAATGGCAGTGAAATCAATTTAAGAAAAACAGGTAATCAATGTCTGGTACAGATAGTTTGCTAAAAGGTTTTTTCGTGTTTTGTAAAACTAAATCTTTTAATGCTTGCAATTCTTGCTTATTAAGCATTATGGTAAGATTATGTTGTACGGTTTGAATTGGGATTTTACGTGTCATTGCCGTTCGCTCGTACTTTGTTTCCCAATAATCAACATCTATCGCTCTTAAAAACTTTTGAAACGAATCGAGTTCCTCTTCGTTTAACTCAATACAAATATTATTAAATGTTAGACGATACATTTGACAACCTTCACAATAAGAAAGTTGTCCGTGACAATTTTTGGCGATGGTATGAGTTTGATGACACATATGGTATTGTTTTAATAGCAATCTGTAATGAGTTGCCCACTAGTCTTTATATCTTTTAAAGAAATCTTCAATTTTTCCAGTGCAATATATTCTATGGTTTTAATAACCTCTTTTTCCATAGCTACAGAGCCACATATCATGATAACGCCATTATTTTTCAATACGCGACTAATTAAATCTTCATTTTCAAGAACCGCATCCTGTATATATTTCTTTTGACTTTCTTCTTTTGAAAAACTCAAATAAAGCCCAGAAAGATTATGAGTATAAAAAGCTTGATCCACCAAACCCGAATATATTTGAAACGATGCCTGTGTTCGGCCTCCCCAAAACAAATAGGTCTTCACTTCTCTGAAGCTTTTATCATTAAGCATTCCCAAAAACGGGCCTATTCCTGTCCCGTTGGCAATCATAACAACTTCTTTTGCAGAAGTAGGACATTGAAAGTCTTTGTTCCTCTTTACATCTGCTAATATCATATCGTTTTCTTTAAGTTCACTAAAATACGTGGAGCATATTCCATGCTTATGCTTTTTAATACTCAACACCATGTTTTCATTTATTTTCCCTATAGAATATAAGCGCTCCACGGTGTCTCCCTTTGGATATACGCTAAGCAAATCCCCCGAAGTAAATTTCAATTTTTGTGCAGGTTCCAACTCCAATAAAAACGAATCATCTCGATTTAGTGCAGATCGGCCTACTACTTTAAATAATGTTCTGTTTTTTAAATTCGCTGTTCTAATCGGTTCTTCTATTTTCAAGGACAAACCTTTAGCTTTCCCCCATGACCTGGCCCAATCTTTAAACGCTCTAAAAGATTGATTATTTATTTTATGAAGTGATAAATTTGGCACAAATTTTTGATGCAGCTGCAACATGGAGTCAACGACAATAGCATAGTTGCAAAACCCTTTATAGGCCAAAGAACCAAAACCAACTACAGCATATTCAAGTGTATTTTGTGGTTGAATTTGGGACACCAACTTCTCAAAATTATTAGCGTTTGCTGGAGGTTCTCCGTCCCCATAAGTAGATGTTAAAATAATGACATGTTGTGCTTTTTGGTATGTTGAATAGGCATTTAATTCTGATATAAAAACGCGCTTCCCTATTGCCGTTAAGGCGTTATATAAAGCCATTCCAAAACTAAATGTATGCCCTGTCTCAGACCCAACCAAAATAATAAACTCTACAGAGTCTTTGTCATACTTATTTTTTAGCCTAACCTTATTCTTTTTACGATCTATACTTATGGCAAACCCGGAGTACATAAAAAATAGAATTGTGACACAGGTAGTCAATAACATTAAGGACCACCATATGTTCCCCTGCCCCGTATGTAATGTCAAACTCAAATTTGAGGTCAATGCTGTTAAGCCATAGAGTTCTTCACGTACTACTTCTCCCGAATATTGATTAACCAGTAACGCTCTATCCTTAAGTTTTATAAAGAAGCAATCTTCAACATCATCTGAAAAAGGAAATTCCACTTTCAAAACATCCCTTAGAGTCAGATTTTCAAAAAGATTAGGAGCATCACCATTCGTTTTTGTGGTATGCTTTTCTGGTGCTTCATGTATGGAATGCGAAACCTTTCCCGAAGGCAATACCGAAAACTTTTCCAGAGACAAGTAGACTCCAGTTAATGTCACTATAAGGATAGGAATTAAAGCATATCTACCTATAGTAACATGATAATACTGTTTAAAATCTTCTTTAATGACTCTTGAAAAGAAGCGTTTGCTCCCCCCTTGTCGTTTCATAACTAAAATCACACCTGTAATAGCTATTAAAAACAATAAAAGGGACGCAAGTCCGACAATAATTCGTCCGGTAGATTTTAAAAACAGAGACCGGTGTAGATTAGTTGCAAACTTAAAAATTGGAGCTTTTTCAATAATATCGCCTATTTTTTTTGCAGTAAATGGGTCGATGTAAAAGGTTTCATTTTTCCCCGCTTTCGTTATAACCGAGGCGGATACAAAGTCGTTTTTGTCAATTTCTATACTAATTATGTCGTCATATTCAGACTTCAAACCTTCTATAGTTGTATAAATAGAGAGACCTTCAGCATGTTTAACAGCGTAAGGTTTTAACTGATTTGAAATGGGTTCGAATGCCAAAACAATACCAGTTAAAGTGGCTAACAAAATAAAAATAGACGATGATATGGCCAATGTTAAATGACTATACCTCCATATAGAAATGGTCATGGGCATGTGACAATTATTGAGGCATCATACGTACATAGCGTATAAAACCATTACCTTCTACTTTACTTTTTACAGATTCTGATGTTAATTCAAATTCAACATCATCTTTATAATATTCCTGATCTTCAACAGCAGATTCAAAACGCATTTTGTACCCCTTATCTATCTTGTCATTATCTATTTGAACAACACTTATAGTACGTCCGCCACCACTAATGGTAGCCCCTGTTATAGCATCTATATCCGTTCTTGTTTTCCCTTGAAATTTCCACCATTCGGTAATATCAAAATACCACTCATCATCATCTCCCTGAACATATAAGGTCTTTTCGTATTCACCCTTCGGATTTAATAATGAAATGGCGATATACGCCCCTTCACCTTCATAGTTGGTCATTTGGATCATGCATTTATAAGAGGTCACATCCGTCCGTTTGTTCTTAAATCCAAATAACACAACCAGAATGAGAATAAATACAGGAATCATTTTAAAAGCAGTTGTATGTTTCATCATGTTATTTTAAAAAGTTAATATCGATATGGTTATCATTGAGTAATTCATTTTCTTTCGCTAAATCGTAAACAGATTCTTCAAAGTCGGTTTTAATTGTCTTATCTGCCTTAATTGATAATAAATACTTTAAAACGTCCTGGCTAGTTGCTTTCATTGCTGCCACATGCAATGGGGTAAGTCCGTCCTTATTTTTAGTATTCACATCAATTCCTAAGGAATTTACATACTCCAACAAATCTATACTACCCTGATGAACCGCCAGATGAAACAACGTATTTCCATCATTCTGAACCCTTTTTACATTAAATCCTTGGCTTGTTAACATGTTAATTTTTTGTGTAAAGTCGTTATGTTTATTAGGATTAAAGGTTTTAAACAAATAAAAAGCAAGGTTATGTCCCTTTCCATCTACAATATGAACATCTGCTCCCCGTTCCACTAAAAAATTGGAGATTGAAGGGGCATTCCCCATAGCTTTAGTAAGAGCAGATTGTCCATTGTTATTAATATGGTTGATGTTTTTGGTGTTCTTGGCTAGTAATTCAATTATTTCTAAAGCGTTTCTACCACAAGCATTCATTAACGCCGTGTTACCATGCCTATCAACCTGATTAGCATCTGCCCCTTTCTTTAAAAAGTAGTTTATAGTTTCTAAATCTTTATTGTCGTAAGCTAAATTATGCAGAGGTGTAATACCATCTTTATTAGTAATATCTGGTCTCACCCCCAAACCTTCCAAATACTTAAAAAAGTCAAGAGAATTATATCCGCTTCTAGAGCCTTGAGAGGCTAGTATCATCGCATTGCCTCCATTACCATTGAGCTTGTTACCCAAAAACCCCTTTGTCATTAATTTTTTCAGCATTATTTTGTTTCCCGCTCTGGCTGTATAATTAAATATGCCATTACCATGATTGTCCTTGCTATCCAAGCTTAATCCTTTCTTTTCAAAGTATTCAATCAGCTCAAAGTTCTTAAGATATGGAACTAATAACAGCAGGGCATTCGCTCCATGTTCATCCTTATCATACTTTATATCGATGCCATTTTTTATGCATAAATCGTAAATATCTGTATTTGTTATCCCAGCTGCTGCCGCAAATGTCAACACCGAAAAATTATGAGAATCCTTTAAATCCATTCTGGCATTGTTGGTAATTAAATACGTCATCAGTTCCAAATTATCCTTATAAGCCGCCCAAAAGACATAAGTTCGTTTATCGTGAGTTAACTTATTAACACCATTTCCTGTTTTCGAAAGAAGGTGTTTAATGATCATATTTGGTACCTTTTCCAGAATCGCATATACAACAGCATCAAACCCAAAAGAATTTAATTCTGAAATATTATGGCCTTCTTTTATCTTTTGCTCTATCATTTCGATTGTTGGATTTGCTTTCCAGAAATCCCGTTTCCAAAATATATTTTCCTGCGCCTGTAATAGATTTACAAACACTATACACACTATGAAACACTTAAAAATTCTCATATTCATATCTAAAATTTATATCGTAATGTCGATCCAAAAGTTACAGGTGATATTCTGTTTAAATACACCGTTCTATAGGCATTATAGCCTAATTCATTAAATGCATTATTTACAAAAACATCCAACCCTAATCTTGAATTAAATTGATAAGACATTTGAATATTCACCGTAGTATAAGCCTTTAAATCGAATGGTTTAATTCCGGGTTCTACGCCTGCATGGGTATAATTTCTGGACCATACATTGTGTGGGCGCGCTCCTAAATAGTAAACTCCGGCACCTAACGATAAGCCCTCAAATGTATTTTCAAAGCTATATCTCGTCCAAAAGTTAGCCGTATGCCTAGGTGTATTTAATGGGCTGGAGTTATAATAGTAGGATACATGATCTTTATACCTGGCATCCAAGTACGAGTAGCCGGCAATCACCTCCAAGTTAGGCAAAACACGACCTATTAATTCTACCTCAACACCATTTCTGGTATCTTCTCCCCCTTTTAAATAATACCCCAGGGATGTACCATTACCGTCCAAAGCTTCCAGATTTAAGTTCTTGCTAGAAGTTAAAAAGTACGTAACATTAAATCTTAAGGCATTGTCCAACCAGGTGGACTTAATTCCGGTTTCATATTGATCCCAACGTTCGGTTCCCAGTTCGTTACCATTAATATCGCTATAAAAAGATGTCATGGGGTTAGAGCTACTGGCATAAGACCCAAATACAATAATATTTTTTATAGGTTTTATATTAAACCCAAGTAAGGGGTTTAAAGCATCATCACGTTTAGCCCCCGATAGGCTTCTACCTATAAAGTTCCCTTTAGTTCGTTCTAATGAGGAGTAGCGAAGTCCTAGAAATACGTCTGCCCATTCGGTTAAGGTTATCTTATCCTGAACGGTAAATCCATAAGATTTTGTGTTAGATCCGGTAGCTCTGTCCGGATTTAACATCACGCTCACACCATCTGATAATATGTTATCTATGGGCTGGGTAACATCGATAATATCAACATAGGAATCGGTTGCCGGGTAGGTCGTTGTATAAGCCGTATTATCGAATTCTGTATTTCTATAATCAACTCCTACCTGAAATGTATGTTTCAAGAATCCTGTTTGAATATCTTTACCCAACAAGTCGATTTGCAGAACACTATTTTTATCAGCTCGACCACCGGCATAATATTCTCTATATCGCTGTCCGCCGGGAAGCACATCCAGGTTGGTTCTACCTCCGCCCTGAAAAACATAAGCAGACTCCTCGTAAGTCTCTAAATGAGATGAAAAGAGTCCAGCTTTCAAACTCAAACTAGAACTAATTTCTCTTTCAAATCTAATAGCATATGTTGTGTTTACCGAGTTACTTCTATCTGAATCAAACCCTAAAAAATTATGATTTGGAAGTCTATAAATTTGGTTTGTAGCATAATCGCCTAAATTGACCGTTCCCTGATCTGGAGTTACACTATCATCGGTATAATCCATTTCCAAAATAATACGTGTCTTATCATTAGGTTTCCAGGCTAAAGACGGGTTCACATATAGGCGTTCTGAATTCACATGACTCCTGTAACTATCGGCTCTATCGTAAGCACCTGCAACTCTAAATGCAATGGTTTCATTATTATCCAAAGGCCCGTAAAAATCGAACGCAGGACGAACCATGCCATAGCTTCCTGCCCTAAAACTTACTTCTCCCCCTTCGTAAAACTTGGGTGTTTTAGTCGCAATATTAATAACACCCCCTGCAGACCCAAGGTCTCCTCCTAGTCCCTGACTAATAGCCGATACACCTTTTAATACCTGAATATTATCAACTCCAGCCATATCTGTAATGACACCTATTCCCCTAAAATCGGAATTAATTCTAACTCCATTTTTCAAAATAGGAATTCCTCTGTACCCACGTAGAGACATACTCTCCCTTGTATTCCCATAAGTTGCAAAGGTGTACACTCCCGCTACGTTTTTTGTTACATCTCTAAGTGTTAGAGCATTTTGCTTATCTATTAATGCATGAGATAGTATAGATATACTTTGTAGCTGCTCGTTGGGAGGCAACGGTAATCTGGTTAATGTTTCTAATTTTTCTGCTCTTTTTGTTCGTGTTCCAAAAAGTTCTACTTCTTCCAATTCTGTATTGGTACTAAGTTGAAAAACAATAGTATCTATATCGCCATTCACTTCAATACTCAGAGAACTTTTATTGTATCCAACGGCACTGGCTATGATATTATATGTTGAAAGCGGAACGTTTTCAATAGTAAACCTACCAGCATTATTCGAAGATGTTCCGAATTGGGTTCCCTCCAGATATACGCTGGCAAATGGAATAATTTCGTTGGATTCGTTTTTTACAAGCCCCTTTAATGTTGCTTGACCATAGGAAGCACACACCGAAAGGATCATTAACCATAGTGTTAATCTTTTATTCATAGTTTAATAATTAGATTGTTTGGGTATTCGGGCTTTATTTTATAACAAAAGATTCAATCACTTCATTAATTTCTGTGGCTTTAGTGTAGTCCTCAGAAAACAAGTATTTAAAAAGTACTTTATTATCGACCTTCGATTCCAAGGCTAAATTTTGATTTCTGTTATAAACTTCAGTCCATTTATGACGTACTAAAGCCCATTTTTCACGATTTTTGTTCCACCACTCTACGGCTGCACGGCATCTACTGTCGTCTACCTTGACATAAGTATTATAACCTTTTTCCTTGGCAAGAATAATATCTTCTTTTCCGGTTTCCCGAATCACTTTAGTATTATCCTGGTCGTGTACCCAGCCATAGTTCGTAATCTCATGCCTATTGCCTCTCACAGTGACATTATAATCACTTCGTTTGGTATACTCGCGTCTTGGAAGTGGGGCATCTGTAATGTTTTCCCAGTAGCTTTTCCCATCTACATGCACCCAGGTTGCCGAACCTTCATATCGCGGACTATCATCCACCTGATATACTTTCTGGGTCCATTGCCCTTTCACCGCTGGTTTTGATTTAGAAATATAATTCCATGTATTATCCCCGTTAAACATGTAAAAATTGGTGTTCTCATACAGCCAATCTTGCCTCCAGTGTTTTACAATATGAGGTTTTGAAGGGTCCCCAACCTGAAGTAAATGCTGAATTGAGATTTTATCTTTACCATCTTCAACCAACTCTGCCCACTCCAAACCTTTAGCAATTTTTGTTTTAGATGGCTTGTAAAGCGAGTCTTTACTGTAATTAAAAGTCTCTGCAAAGTTAAAGGTCACCTCATAGCAACCACACATTTTTTTAATGGCTTCAGCATCTTGTTTTTTCTTGTTTTGAGCATTTCCGTGTATCGAAAATGTTAAAATTAATATCAAACAAACAGTTAATTGTTTCATTATTAGTTTTTTAAATTTATAGGTTAAAAAAAATCAAAAAATTCACTTATTCTTATTTAGACTGAATTAAAATAAAATATATATTTGCTGCAAATTTAATTAAGAATGATTCTAAATAAAAAATATTTCTTCATTTATTTTTCAATTTTTTTCGCAGAATATTTGTCTGCTCAACAAAACGAAACGCTTCCTAAAGATTCCGTAAACATCCAAAATCTTGAGGAAGTTGTTTTAACCGGGCAGTACAATCCCCAATCGGTAAAAAAATCTGTATTCGAAGTTAAAGTCATTACCAGCAAGGATATTGAACAACGTGCGGTTAATAACCTGGCCGATCTTTTAAATCAGAACCTCAACATAAACATCACCCCAAACCCATCCACAGGAAAGTCTGGTGTAAGTCTATTTGGACTGGACGCTCAATATTTTAAAATCCTTATAGACAATATTCCGGTTATTAACGAAGAAGGCGTGGGAAACAATGTTGATTTAACCCTTATAAACCTTGATGATGTCCAACAAATAGAAATTGTAGAGGGCTCTATGGGCGTTCAATATGGTGCCAACGCCGTATCGGGGGTTATTAATATCATCACAAAAAAAACGTCCAGACAAAACACTCAAATCAGCACGTTTTTACAGGAAGAAACTGTGGGTAATGAATATGAATGGTTTAGTAAAGGAAGACACATTCAATCTCTAAGCATGGGACATCACTTTACTAAAAATATTTTTGGTAAAATCTCTTATTTAAGAAATGATTTTGGAGGGTTTTGGGATAAAAACCAGGGAGAAGTTTATGATAAAAATGATGGTCTTAGAGGTCATATATGGCTTCCTAAGGAGCAACAAAACACCAAAGTTCTCCTAAATTATAAAAACGATAATCTCAAGGTGTTTTATAAGTTCGATTATTACAATGAAAGTATCAATAAATACAATACTGCGGTAGATTTAAATGAAAATCCGGCAACCGCAACCAGCGATCCCTTAGCATTAGATGAACTATACACCAACCATCGGTTTATCCATCATTTAAATGCTACCGGTTTATTAAAAGCACATATTAATTATAACGTTTCTGTGTCTTATCAGGAGCAAAATAAAGACCTGGAAACCTATACCTATCGCATAAGAAAAGATGAGAAAAATAACAGGTTAAAGGGTGAGTACCTATCGCGGCGTGCCTTTATATCTCGGGGTACGTTTAGCAACCTGATTGATAATGAAAATTTCAAGATGCAAGCGGGTTACGACCTGACTAACGAAAGTGGTTACGGCTCTCCTCTTGCCATTACGGTGTCACCAGATGAGAATGCCGTGAAACAACGTCTGGATAATTATGATGTATTTGCATCTTCTGAAGTAAACCTTTCCAGTAAGCTGTCACTACGTCCGGGCACACGGGCTTCATTTACCAACCTATTCGAAAATCAATATACATTTTCACTAAGTTCCAAGTATTTATTTGGCAATAATTTGGAACTCAGAGCCATTGTTGGCTCAGCCAATAGAACTCCGAATTATGATGAACTTTTTACCTATTTTGTTGACGTAAACCATAACGTTCAGGGTAACCCCAGCTTAAACCCTGAGCGTGGTTTATCGGCTTTCATTCACCTAAAAAAGCAATACGGTTTAGCCAACAAAACCACCAGAATTAAGCATAAGATAAGCACATCTTATATCGATGTAAAGGATCGTATTGAACTTATTGTCGTAAATCAAAGTCCCTTGGCATTTCAGTACAACAATATTGACACCTATAAGTCTATTGGTTTCTTTTCTGAGAATACCTTACAACATAACAATTTTAGATTTCAACTTGGTGCATCGGTTTTAGGGATATCAAAAATCTTAGATAGCCATACCAACTCCAAAGACGATTTTCTGTTTAGTTTCCAACTAAACGGTAATATAAATTATACGATTCCTAACTGGAATACTTCGATTGCCATGTATTTTAAACACGTTGGAAAACAGCAACAATTTGTAGAAAAAACCAATGCCCAGGGAGCGCAGGAGTTTCAGAGGGGTACGACAGATGCCTTCAATTGGCTGGATACCACGATTAAAACCTCATTTCTCGATAAAACCATAGAAGCCAGTCTAGGTATAAGAAACCTACTGGATGTAACTACAGTAAATACTTCAGCATTTTCTGGTGGTACTCATAATGGCCCTTCTACTAATGTAGTGTTGGGTTATGGAAGATCGTATTTCTTAAAACTAGCCTATAACTTAAACCTTTAATTACGATGACTCGATATTTTAAACATTATACTTTAGCTTTTAGCCTATCCTTGGTGTGCTTTTTAGCTTGCAGTGAAGACCCGAACTTAGAAAACACCCCGTTTGTTGTTGCTTTTAAAAGTTTATCTAAAAACCTAACAGATATTAATGAAGACATGCCTATAGATTTGGTGTATTCTGAAATGGCGCTGGAAAATGGTATGGTTAACGTTTATATAAATGTCGAAAACGCTGTTTATGGCCAAGATTTCATAACCATCCCGGAGGCCATTAACAATAGCATAAGTCTCCCCGTTTCGAATGGAGCATTAGAAAATGCCATCACCTTTAAGAAGCTAAACACCACACTCGATGAAACCACAAAAATCGAATTTACAATTTCCTCGATAGATTATAACAATGCAAACATACAGGGCAATAGTCGTTTTGTAATTGATGCGTCACCAGCATTAGGAGGAAGCATCCTTGCCGAAGTTGGTGGGCCTAACCAGGAAAATCAGATATTTGTAGATCTAAGTACACAACGTACAACCCTGGTGAGACGCGATTCCTGGGATTTAGGATTTTACTGTGGTGAGCCCTTTAGAGTGACAATTAATGGTGCTCTGTATATGGCTGTGAAAGCCTTAAACTCCACAAACATTGATGACGTTACTGATGCCGATGTTACAGCTTTAAAATCGCAAGTGGCTGTTGGGACATTTAACCCGGCGCATGCTGCTTACATTGATGCCCCTAATGGTAATATTCTTGAAACTGCGATCGCCGAAATCTCGGCAAATGACGACGAAAACCCAGTCTATCTCCTAAATCTGGGTTACGAAGTTGGCACGTCAACCCCAAACATTGGTAGTGTAGCCATCGCCGGAGACCGAAGAGGTTGGAAAAAAATAAGACTATTGAAACAAGACGATAATTACGTACTACAATATGCTAATCTGAACGATACATCACACCAGGAAATTACTATTACCAAGGATTCGGACTATAATTTTAACCATTTTAGTTTTAATACCAACACATTGGTAACCATAGAACCCCAAAAAGAAAAATGGGATCTTGGTTTTACCGTTTTTACCAACATACTTCCCGGAGCAGGGAGTTATGGCTTTTCAGATTTTGTAGTTCATAACAGAAAGGGGCATGCTTTGGCGTACCAGGTAAATACTTCAGACTATAATTATGACACGTTTTTATTATCGAATGTAGTAGAAGCTAATTTTTCCCAAGACCATACAACCATTGGAAGCAATTGGAGGGACGTCTTTAACAAAAATACGTTCTCAGACAGGTTTTACATTATAAAAGACCCCAATGGAAACATGTACAAACTCAAGTTTTTAAGTATGACCAATAGCAATGGAGCGCGTGGTTATCCCGAATTCGAATACAAACTTTTACAATAAATTTTACACCAATTTTAATCTATAAATACCATGACATCAAAATTACATCATTTCATTGTTTTAATATGCACATGTGTGCTCGTCCAGGCACAAGAAATCACCGTAAATACCAGTATGGGGGCTGCATATGCTAATCAATTATACTATAAACTGGACACCCAAACAGAGACCTCTTATCCAGCAAACTCCTGGGACATCTCTTTGTTAAGGACCGATAGTTTTGCTATTGCTATAAGAATAAACGATCATCCCGGGACTGAAGTATTTGAAGCTTCGAACAATCCAGGGGATTGGAGCAGCATAGACATTGCCAATGAGGGCGACTGGACGGCATTATATAATAGCCATACGGCATGGAATCAAGGTGCCTTCGATACCGGATCTGCTACGTACGGTTGGGGAGAATACAATATTGCTAATCATCATGTAGAAGGGACCGTTATTTTTGTGCTTAAATATGCAGACGGGACGTACCGAAAATTCATTAATGACGATTTCTTTGGAGCTTACACGTTTAGATATAGCACCTGGGATAGTGGGGCTTCAAGTTGGGGTGCCGACCAAACCGTAACCATTCCAAATACGACAAACCCTAACCATACCAGAAACTATTATTCTTTTGCAAATAACGCCGAAGTTATTGCGGAGCCAGCTACTACAGACTGGGATTTAAAATTCACAAAATATATCACAGAAGTTCCTAATGGTACTGGTGGTACGGCACCATATTTGGTAACCGGAGTATTATTTAATGATGGTCTGGAAGTTGCTGAAAATGACGAAACAGGAAGTGGTATGCCTGCGGCCCCTAGCCTAACCTACTCATCAGAAATCAATACTATAGGTTACAACTGGAAAAGTTTTGATTTTACAACGGGCTGGACCGTAGATTCAGATAAAGTATTTTATGTTAAGAATAGCAATCAATCTATTTATCGATTATACTTTACTGATTTCTCGGGGTCGAGTACTGGAGATTTAACGTTTAAGTTCGAAAATGTGACTTCGGCCCTGGATATTGAAGAGGTTTCTAAAAATGTATCCTTTGGTATGTTTCCGAACCCTTCATCAGATAAAAAAATCCATTTAGTTTACGATGTGAACCTAATTAATTCAGATAAAAACAACATCTCGGTTTTCTCTGCTACCGGACAAAACGTATTTGAGGCCTCATTAAAATCAAACCCGGGTTTCTTTAATCGGACACTAGATCTTTCGGCACTAAAAAGCGGTGTATATGTGTTGCACTTTAGCTCTGGGAACCATCATGTATCTAAGAAGTTGATATTAAAATAAAGTAAAAACTAAAACGTAGGTGTGAAGAAGTTGCAACTGTAACAATATCTTTATTGTGAGTTCTACTTTTAATCGGAAATCATGAACAAACAGATTCTCTCCTCGCGCTTTGGCGCTCCTTTGAATGCCAATATTATTGAACTTATTTATAAATCTGTTCAAAAAGATTCGAACTTCAATCAAAAGAGGCCGTCTCAAATGAGACGACCTCTTTCTAAAAAAGTCACTAACTAAATAACAAATGATGTAAACATCATTTGAAATACCTTTCTTGGGCTAATGCCCTTATTAAAATTGACATGAGCTAGATTTAAATCCCAATAGACAAAAGGAATATATCACTAAAACACAGCGATTTGACATATCGACTGAGTTACGAAACATCTCATAAAGATGAGATTCCTCCTTGTACCTCGTTCGGATGGCAACATTTGCTTATAAAGCAAACAAACAACTGGTTATCAATCCTAAATACATCTAACTCACTTTAAAATCATATTATTCCGGCTTAAAGCCTTTGTCTTTAACTAAAATCCATTTATCCATTTCAAAACCATCTTCTCGCATCGCGAAAGAAACCACATGATCTCCTGCTTTGTCAAAGTTTAGCGTAATTTTTAGTGGTATACCACAATGGTTTTCAGGAACACGCTGCGCAGAAGACCAAGTCCATCGATCTTTTCCTTCACACCACTGAATACGAGCACCGCTCTCTGGCCACTCGCCGTTAACACCTACATGTAATCCATTATCCTCGGTCCCTGTCGAATACGCCAAAACCCAGACATAATAGGTTCCAGGGTTATTTATTAGAACTTTATAAGAAACCATACCACCAGTTCCCGAAACTGGAAAGAAATTTTCCCCCGCAATAAGCGCATCATCATGTGTCACTCTGGTATCTGGTAAGGCTTCTATGTACGCATTTTTACTGGCCGTGGCCGAATGATTTTCAATAGTATCTCCCGAAAATGGAATATCGTCATTATTAGATCGAACATACCACCCTCGCTTCGTACCGTTATTACTCTTTTCATGAAAGTCTTCTGCTTCTACTTCCAAATATCCATCCATTTCAACAAATGGTTTAACATCGTTTAAGGCATTCGCCATTTCTATAGCATCCGGAGTTAAAACTAAAGAACTCCAACGACCTCTGGACCAAGCTGTTTCATTGTTTTCCGGAATCTTTCCATTCGTTACAGCCTTAGATAATACTTCAATGAGATCGTTTTTATGAAGATAGAGATCTATCTTATGTTTTGTTGTTAAAAAAGAGGATGTTGTTTCTGGGTTAACCAGAGATTCAACCGCTTTACCATTTATTTTAATTTTGTAAACAGACTCACCATCATTTTCAGCCATAGTCGTTAGCACACCTCTATAAAGTCCGCTTTCACCTTTAAATATAGTTTTTGCTCCTGCAAACTTATCTCTTAGGGATGCATTAGACGCATCTATCGATAACACACCATTTCCCTGATCTTTATAATAAACAGCCTCACTCGTTTTATCGATTTCAAAATCAGAAAACGCATTTAATGTTACAACGGCCGCTTTACTGGGTTTACCTGAATCCGATTTTTTAGCCGCAGTAATTAGTGCGACCCAATCTTTATCTTTATTAGGCGGTAATCCAATAGACACCATACCACCTCCTTTTATAGTTCTTACACTACCTTTTAACAAGTTTCCACCAGTTCTGGGGTTATACCACTTTACATTGAATTTTGAATTAAAACCATATAGATTGAGTTTTGTTTCTGCAACTTGTGGTAAATACACAACATACGTATTTCCGTTATCTGCAAATACATAATCATTAGTATTTTTAGTAAGATAATCTGCCGATTGCATCTTAGAGAACGGTACATGATTTTGAAAAAATTCTAAAGCATGTCTGGTTTGGTCCCAAAGTAAATCTCTGGAACGCCAATCTTCACACTTTAGATCGTTATGTGCATATCTATATCCAAAATACCATTCCACACCGGCTCCTCCAGCCATTAAATTACCCCATAATACCTGAGCTCGAATCTCGTTGTGCTCTGGGTCATCGGCATCGGGTTTTGCTCCGGTATCGGCTGGTCCTATTTCATCCTGACAAATAACCCATCTTCTCCCCGATTTTTTGGAGGCATCAATAAACTTAATGATTCGGTCATGAACCACTTTAGGATGATGCGTTTGCATGGAAGGCCCATCTAAATACTCATACCCTAAAAGCGGATCGAGAAATACATCCTGAGCCTGGTCTGCGGCATGCGTATGCAACACCACCAGATTTTTATAGGGGTCCTCTGTTTTAATATACCTGGCCATCGCTTTTCTGTCTTTATCATCTTGCCCTTTGGGGGTCCAATGTAGCGGTCCGTTTTCTTCTCCTAAATTCCAGGTCACGCCCAAATGGTGTGAAAATCGTGCAATTAATTCTCTGTAGTACAGTTTTCGTTGCACACCTAATTGCCCTATATCTAATAATAATTCATTTTCTGTTTCCTGAGTAACAATATGAAGCATAAGCCCTAACTTATCCATATGGTCAAAAACAATCTCCCATTGATCAAGCTTACTACAATCGAACCTGTAACGCTCGTTAACATCGTTCCAGGGCCATACGTCTTTACCATCCCCTTGAATATTCATGGTAAGGAAATAAACGGCATTCATCCCTTTCGAGTTCAGGTAATTCAATGCTCCTATAATATTTTTACCCTTTCCATTTTTCCAGGTTGGATCACCAGCTTTCCAATCCTTTGCATGGGCCTCATATTTATGTGACGCCTTTGTGTTATCAAATTCGTAATATCCTAAAAAGCTTTCAGGACTGTCTGCCCCACCCTTAAGAAAATAATCTTTAGTTTCCTGAAACTGCAAATACCCCGTATCCGTATAACTTAGGCGACCTTTTCTTCTAAAATCAACACCAGTTTTATCAGATTTCTCGATAGTAAAACGACCTTTTGTACCATCAAACTGTACCGCTTCTCCTGCATTTGGATCGCTGTCTACCGCTATAGCCTTTCCTTTTCTAAAGGATACACTATACGTCCATTCCCCAACCGCATCTGGTGTAAACCTTACCTGCCAAATCTTGCCTGCATCTGCACTCGTTTCAGCCGCACGTCCGTCTGCAGCATAAAACCCAGGAATCACATAGGTTTTGCCATTATTTTTAAAGGTAACGTTTAAGCGATAATCTAAAAACGGATTGTCCTTGCTATATTCGGTCAATTCTTCTCCTGTAAAACTAAGCGTTACTTTGTGCCATTTCTTTAATTCGCCTTCAATGGACACATTAGATTCTTGTGAAAATAAGGGGCTAAAGACTAAAAACGATAAACTAACTAAAACAACTATTCTTTTCATTACTTAATGAATTTAATTCATGCATGGTGCATTACTTATTATTAAATATGCAGCTTTAAACAAATACCGGCTTATTTGTTTTAGCCGATTTGTACACTGCATCTTGAGCTTTTAAGGTCTTCAAATAATTCGCTCCACTGGTTTCAAAAGTACCTCTGAGAAGAAAATTATCTATAAAATCACGTTGAAAAATATAACAGCAATCCCCGGCAAAACCAATATTGTTATGACGGTACGAATGCGTTTTCTCTTTTTCTCCTAACTTCTGAATGGTAATGGTCCCATCTGGATATAACCTGAGACTTCCCTTCGAACCATCAATTAAGTACTCTCCAAAGGTATATCTGGCATTTTCAAAATGACTCTCATTATATCTATTGGCATCCCAAATAGCATGGGCATCATTTTTAAAATTGAGAATCATTAATCCGGAATCTTCGCCTTTTATAACCGGATTGAGACGTTTTAGAATTGCATATACGCTATCAATCTCTCCGGCATGATAGCGGAACGTATCGATATAATGTACTCCGGTTTCATAGATTAGTAATTGCTTATAATCCCTAAAATAGGGTTGCCTCGACAAGTACGCATCATCTCCCCATCCATCTCCCATTCGGGATCTAAAATTTAAACTAAACAGGTCTCCCACCTCTCCATGATCGATAATCTTTTTTATCTCTCTATGCCATGGTTGATATCTAAAGTTCTCGTGAATGACAAAATGCACGCCTTTTTCTGCGGCATAGTCTACGATTTCCTTAGATTCTTCGAAGGTAGGAGCCAGTGGTTTTTGACAAATAATATGCACACCATGATCTGCGGCGAACTTACACATTTCAAGATGTGTCTCGGGGGGCGTAATAATGTCTATAAAATCGGGGGCTTCTTTTATGATCATTTCTTTATAATCGGTATAATGTTTCTTTATACCATAGGCGTTCATAATACCTATTGCTTTTTCTAAATTAGAGTTACAAAGGGCCGCCATGTCTACCTCATGAATACGGGACCAGGCTTCGTATTGAAACTTGCTGAAATATCCCGCACCTATAGCGACTCCTTTTAATTTATCTTTCATATTTTATTTCTTTAGCAGAATCCATAAATAACCAACAAACGATAGCAATGACTCCTAAACCTGCAGCAATGAAGAAGAATGGCTCGTTAGAGCCCGTCCAGGCCATGAGGTAAGGAAAAGCCAAGGCGGTAGAGAAGGATCCTAAATTACCTGCCATATTCATCATCCCAGAAACTTTTCCGGAATTTTCTTTTCCTATGTCCATACAGAAAGACCATGAGGGGCTCAGTGTCATATCGGCTCCAAAAATTGCAACCGATAACCAGAGAACAGCGCTAAGTGCTGTTTCCATATACAAGCTAACAATAATTCCTACAACAACCAAGGAAAACCCTACAATAGCAGGAATTCTTCTAGACTGCTTCCACTTCCCCTTCTTATAAATGGCATCTACGGTATAACCCGAAACCCAATTACCAACGGCTCCCGCAAGCAAGGGAAGCATAGAATAAAATCCTGTGGTTACGAGATTTAAGTTATATTTAGATTTTATATACGGAAATAACCAGGTGAGCATAAAAAAGAATATAAAATTGCTCCCTATATATTGAATCATGGCCAATATCACATTTTTAGACTTTAAAATTCGGTTTATGGGCAACTCTTTTTTTTCTGTTTTATCTTCCTTTTGTCTGTTTTCTATGATAAATTCCTTTTCGGCATCAGAGATACCTTTATGGTCTTCCGGTTTATTTCTAAATAGCCCATAAAACAATACAGAACACACAACGCCAATAGCACCAAAAAAGTAGAATATGGAGCGCCAGCCCCAAATTTCTATTAAATAAGCAACCAAAGGCAGTGCAAACGCAGCTCCCAATCTTGAGCCTGAAAAATTAATACCCTGGAATATACCACGTTCTTTTAATGGCACCCATGAAAACGCTGCCCTGGAAATATTTGGAAATGCTCCTGCTTCTCCAACTCCAAAAATAAATCTGAAGGAAAGCATCGATATATAATTCCAGGCGAAACCTGTTAACGCGGTAAATATAGACCACAATGTCATAATGATCGTCATGACTTTGCGCACACCATACTTATCTCCAAAAGCACCTCCAGGCACTTGAAACAGAGCATAACCCAGTGCAAATGCACTTAATACCCATCCCATTTGTATATCTGTAAGATTTAAATCGGTTCCTATAGAATCTTTAGCCGATGAGATACACACACGATCTATGTATAACAACAATGTAATTAAAAAAGATCCTGCGAAGAATCCGTATCGTTTGGATGGTATTGATTTGCTCATATCATGATAATTTTTGAGTTATAGTTAAAAGTGATTTTTCGTCACCCACATTTCCTGGGAACACGATATATGGTAATCCCGGAAATTTGGTTCCCCCATCCATTTCCCAAACCGGAATACCTGGTTCTATTTGTCCTAATACTTTAGATCGTTTCATTCCTAAACCTTTAGTTGCCAAATCATGTGACGTAATACCACCTTTAGCCAACAGGTATTTAGGGCGTACCTCCATTTCCCGTACTATAGTAACCAGAGTATTGGATACTTTAGACGCGATATCTATATTAGATTGGGTAGTTTTGCCTGTAATTAATGTTCTACTTGTAAACACAATGACATCATGACCTTCTCCTATTTGCTTATCTACTTTAGCAACTATTTTTGCCAGATATGGCTTTGCTTCTTCTAGAATCTTCTCTACATTTATTTCTATTATGGTTGCTTCATTGTAATGATTTAAGGCGTAATTAAGTTGTTCGGAAGACTTCGGTACATAAGACCCTACAATGGTTAAACCTCCTACTAATTCATTAGCAGAATCTTGTATGTCTTCCAGAGTTAAAAGTGGTCTTGGTTTTAAACCTACGTATGAAGGCACAAACGAACTTGACGTGCGATACACAATGCGTTTACCCTGTTTTTCTGCCAACAACAAAGCCTGTGTTATTTTATCTAAATCGTAATAGTTTAGGGCATTGGATATACAGAATGTACCCGATTGCAAAGAGATGATGTGTTCGCTTAACCACTCAACAGTTTTGTTTCTAACGGTTTCTAGCGGTAAAGAAAAAACATCTGATGAACTCACATTTCCCGAAGTCTTCTCCTGAATCCAGGCCTTTAAATTAGCGTTAGTATATCCAAAGGTATGATCGCAGGAAAACGGTGTTTCATTTACTGGGACTAATGTATCTCCATTGGAAATATAATGTACATCGTTTACTGTAACCCGATTCCCTTCAAACATAACAGGAAGGAATACTGTAATGGCATCACTAAAATTAAGCGTATTTTTTGCCACAATAATTTCCTCAAAATGACCTCGTAACGTAGAATCACTTCTGCTAACAACTGTAAATGCTCTATCTACACGTTCTGATGCTCTTAAAATATTTCTGGAAATGTCTTTATAAATCTCTGTTGATTGCTCTTTCGATAAACTTCTTGAGTTAGTAAGTAAAAAGAATATTGGTGTTTTATTTTTGAATTCCTTAGTTAATGTATCCACATCCCACTCGGTTAAAAGCGGTACATCGTAAACCGTTTGATTTCCTGTAGGATCATCATCAATGACCACACAAGTTCTGTCCAAATCTTTAAAAAGAGATTTGTTTAGTTCCCTGTAATCAGACGTATCTTCTAAGGGTAATTGTTTTGTGATATTAGATAATAGAACACTCATAAATTTCTTTCAATTGCGATGACTCTGGCTGGAGCACCATCTCCTTCTTTAATCTTTAATGGCAGAGCAATTAATTCGACACAATTTGTTTCTAAGGCTTCTAAATTGGTAAGCCCTTCAATAATCACAACCCCTTGCAACAATATTTGATGAATTTTAGTAACCTCATCTAAATTATTAACATCGGCTACCGACGGCGGTTCTACCCCAAGCATCTTCACTTTGTTATCGACACACCATATCGCGAGTGATTCACTTATTCTTGGTAATTCGTCTCGATATTTTGGTGTATTTACATATTGGGACCAATCTGTCCAAAAAACAAGGCTATCCCCAGGTACAAAGGCATCTTTTATGTTCTGCGGAATGTCCTCAGGGTGAATCAATCCTCTAGCTCCAACAGATCTCACATCAATCACCCAGGCCCTTCCAACAAAATCTGTAACCGGAATATTATCAATCGTTTGTTCACTTACATTAAAATGTATGGGGGCATCCATATGTGTACCACAATGCGAGTAAAACGTTAATGTACTGGCATTCCATCCATCTGCATCAAGAGTTTTACTAGGGGCTTTCGAAAACCCCGTAAAACTGTTGGTAAATGTTAATGTAAGATCGATAATACGACTCATGTTATCTTATAAATTTTTAATAACGGCATCTGCAACCTCCGTAGTACTGGCACTACCCCCTAAATCTATAGTAAGTACACCTTCCGAAGTACTTTTATCAATAGCATCCATAATATTTTTAGCAGCTTCTGTTTCTCCTAAGTGTTCTAGCATAATCGCCGCAGACCATATTTGTCCATAAGGATTCGCAATGTTTTTACCAGCAATATCTGGAGCCGACCCATGAATAGGTTCAAACATCGATGGAAAATCTTTTTCCGGATTAATATTACCACTACCTCCAAGTCCAAGGCTTCCCATAATGGCACCTCCCAGGTCACTCAAAATATCTCCAAAAAGGTTTGTTGTTAGCACAACATCAAAAATCTCAGGTTTTAACACAAAACTGGCTGTAGAATTATCGATATACATTTGGTCATGTTCCACATCAGGATATTCAGCAGCAACCTCTTTAATAACACGATCCCAATACGTTAAACTATTAATCAGTGTATTAGATTTTGTTATGTGTGTTACTTTATGCCTTCTAGTTCTGGCAAGTTTAAATGCATAGTGAGCCACACGCTCAATACCTTTTCTGGTAAAGATACTGGTGTCTACACCCATTCCATTTTCAGAATCTGGCAGGTACTGACTTCCAACCTGAACAAACTCACCCTCAGTGTTTTCTCTAACAATTACAAAATCGATATGTTTCTCTGATCTTAAAGGACGCTGAACTCCCGGATAAGTTCTTACCGGTCTGTAATTAACATATTGATCAAAATGAGTACGCACTTTGAAGGTATAATCTTTAGCAGGGAGCGTATCATCAACTTCAGGCAGCCCCACCGATCCAAAATAAACGGCATCGAACGCCTTTAAGATATTTATACCATCATCTGGTAAAAAGTTTCCGTTTTTTAAGTAATAGCCTGCTCCCCAGTCAAAAACTTCTGAAGTTATACCAAAACCATGTTTCTCTGCTACAGCTTCTAATACTTTATAACCTTCCGGTACAATTTCATTTCCAATACCATCTCCTGGTACTACTGCAATATTATAATTTTTCACTTTTTTAATTTTTATGTATCAAATAATAATTCTCTCGATTTCTTAATATGCTCTCGTGCAACCTTTTCGGCTTCATTGGCATCTCCATTTTCTATGGCCTTAATAATTTTGAAGTGCTCATCTAAAGTTTCCTCTGGTGGCCGAATCAACCCATGACCAATGACTTTATCATGAATATTTCCGAAGAAATATATCTTATCTAAAGGCTCGTTTCCTGTAAGCTTAATTAATAGGGAATGGAATTTTTCGTCTGCCTTCGTATAAACATCAATATCTATATGATCACTATTTTGAAAAGGACTGAAACAATCTTTAAGCTGCTGCACAACTGTTTTGTCTCCTGCCTGTGCCAGGAGACGTGCCGCCATGCCCTCGATAGCTTCTCTACACACATAAATATCTATAATTTCTTTTTGATCCCAGGAACGTATATACATACCTCGTCTTGGAATGCTTTTCACCAAATATTCATTTTCTAAAGCCAGCAGTGCTTTCATTAAAGGTGTTCTACTTACTCCGAGCAATTCCGCAATTTTTTCCTGCACAATTTTTTCCCCCTGTTTAAGCTCGCCATTAAGAATCATTTCCTTCAATCTCAAATAAATAGGCTCACTAATACTCGTGTGTTCAATCATAATATTGTATTTTGTATACAAAATACAATATTACAATTTTAAACATACAAAACAAACATTATCTTTGCTTTTAATTAATCTGAATATTGTATAAGAAAAATTTGTGTTGGCTTGAGTATATAATCAAAAAAGCTTCTCAATACCATGCCTATTTCCGTCGGAATGACTCGAAATGACGCCATAAACACTTAAACTAGATTCACATTAATTATGTTAAACGCAGCGTTTACAGCTACTTGCCCCCAAATCATTTGTTATATGATTTAAAACAAAATGTACTTAATTGTTGCTATTAAAAAAATACATTTACAACATTGATAACCGGGGGAAACATGAATTACAAAGACACTCTAAACAATCGTTTTTTAACTTTTGTTCTACTAATCTTAATACCATCTTTAAACGCACAACAATTTAAACGAATTGAGACTCAGGCAAATCTTGGTCACATCTCAAACAATAATGGTATCGCCATTGCTGACTTTGATCTGGATAATGATTTAGATATTTTCATTGTTGGAACAAATACATATAATAGCCGCAAGCCCAATACCTGGAGTCGTTTATTGAGAAACAACAACGATGGTAGCTTCGAAGATATTACCCAACAAGCAGGTTTAGCTCAGGGGTTTAATCACGACATGACCTTTACCATGTCCTTTATTGGCAGTTTAATAAATTCTAATACCATTTTTGGAGAAAAGATGGGAGTTTCCTGGGGAGATTATAACAATGACGGATATCCAGATATCTTCTTGTCTAATGCTGTTCAAAGTCAGCTATATAGAAACAATGGTGATGGGACCTTTTCTAATGTAACTACACAAGCCGGATTAGAAGCTTCTTGTGCCGAATGCTATTTAGCTGGCGCCTTATGGTGGGATTATAACAATGACGGTTTTTTAGATTTATATCTAAGCGATTATAACTATCATACAGATAATAAACTTTACAGAAATAAGGGCGATGGGACTTTCGAACTCATTTCCGACACAAATTTAGGAGGTAAGGCCAACAGTTTCTCTGCCATTTCCATAGATGCCAATAACGATGGTTGGTTAGACCTATATGTTGCGAACGACTACAATCAAAACAACTTTCTATATATAAATGAAAGAAATGGTAGTTTTACAGAATCTGCTGTTACTTATGGCATAGAAGACCCGCGTAACGGTATGGGTTTAGCAGTCTGTGACTACGACAACAACGGGTTATTTGATTTATTCGTTGGTAACATAAACAACAACGGGTTATATGTAGATAATGGTGGAAACTATACAAACATAGCCGAAATATCTGGAATTAAGGAGACTGGCTGGGCCTGGGGAGCTGTTTTTTCTGATTTTGATTTAGATGGATATGAAGATTTTTTTGTTGCCAACGGCTTCGGAGATCTACAGTTTAATAAATACTTAAAAAACGTAGAGCAATCTGGTTCCAGAGTATTTACAGAAGTAAATTCTGAATTGGAAAATAATGAAACCTCTTTTAGTCGCAGTGCAGTGTCTTTCGACTACGACAATGACGGTGACTTAGATTTAATCACTTCCAATTTCGATGGGACAGTTTATTTTTATGAAAATACGACAATAAACCTTAACAATGAGAACCAACCGACCAATACGTGGGTTCAAATAAAATTAACAGGCACCACATCAAACCCCGATGCTCTGGGCTCGAAAATTGAGATTATTGACGACACCAACCTAAAACAACATCGGTTTTATCAAGGTTCTGCTTACCAATCACAATCGTTGCAACCGGTTCATTTCGGATTAAGAAATGCCACAAGTATAACCAGTATAAAAGTAACCTGGCCATCGGGTTTACAAGAGACCATCACCGATATTCCTGTAAATAAAATTGTAGAAATCACGGAAAATAACGGATACGTCGTTTCCGACCTGAATACCGCTGTTAAAATTTCGGGATGTACAAATGCAGATGCTTGTAATTATGATCCTAATGCCACAGCAGATAACAATTCTTGTTCATTTTTGGCATCCGGTGACATTAGCGGAAATACAAACTCCAGTCCACTATCAACCGAAACATACACCTATAATAATGGTTCTGGCAATCTATATGAGTGGTCGATTGAACATGGTGAAATTATAGAAGGCCAGGGCACTTCAAGTGTTTCAGTAAGATGGGATGTTACCGATAGCGGTACGGTAAACTGTATTAATTCTAACGCTACTTGTAAAACCGAAAGAACATCGTTACAAATCACATTGGATGAAGCAAATAGCAATAACACCTCTAATAACTTCTCTGTCGCTCGTCTTTGGAATGAAGTCCTTTTGGAAGCCATTAGAAACGACTTTGCAAGACCAACCGTTCACGCCAGAAACCTTTTTCATACGAGTATAGCCATGTATGATGCCTGGGCGATATACCATCCAGAAGCCGCCCCGTATTTAATAGGAAATACAGTGCATGGATTCCAAAGTCAGCTTAATGATTTTTCCAGTACAGAGGAAACGTCAGCCAGTATGGACAAAACCATAAGTTATGCTGCTTACAGACTTTTAATGCATCGTTTTAGAAACTCGCCGGGCGTCTTAGAAACGATACCAAAGTTTAATGAATTAATGGCACTGCTCAATTATGATATTGATGTGACGTCCACAGACTATTCACAGGGAGATCCTGCTGCCCTTGGGAATTATATTGCTGAAACTATAATAAATTATGGACTTCAGGATGGGTCTAACGAAGCAGATGGATATGATAACACGCATTACACTCCCATTAATGCGCCTTTAGATCCCAATATCTACGGCAGTACTCAAGTTACGGCTCCCAATAGATGGCAACCGCTTACTTTGGATGTTTTTATTGATCAAAGTGGTAATGTACTTCGAGAAAACACGCCGGAATTTTTAGGTCCGGAATGGGGTAACGTCTCACCGTTTTCACTTTCAACAAATGATTTGACTACATATAACAGAGACTCCAACAATTATAATGTGTTTTTCGACCCTGGTACACCACCATACCTGGACGATGCGTCTACGAGCGAATATTATAAATGGGGCTTTTCCCTCGTCTCGGTTTGGGGAGCGCATTTATCTCCTCATGACGGGGTTTTATGGGATATCTCTCCAAAAGGTATTGGTCATATTCCTTTATCCGCATTACCAGACGATTTTGCAAACTTCCCAAACTTCTATAACACCTTAGAGGGTGGAGATATTGGTACTGGTCGATCTGTAAACCCAATAACGGGGCAGCCTTACGAAACGCAATTAGTTCCCAGAGGTGACTACACCAGAGTTTTAGCCGAATTTTGGGCAGATGGCCCCGACTCTGAAACACCTCCCGGACATTGGTTTGTTCTATTAAACTATATTGGAGACAGTCCGTTCCTCGAAAAGAAAATTACAGGTACTGGTGATGTCGTTGATAATTTAGAATGGGATGTAAAATCTTATTTTATGCTTGGCGGTGCTATGCATGATTCTGCTATAACAGCCTGGGGTATCAAAGGATGGTATGACTATATTCGCCCTATATCTGCTATCCGTTATATGGCAGAAAAGGGTCAAAGTACCAATCCATCCCTGCCAAACTATCATGAAGAAGGCATCCCTTTAATCGATAATTACATTGAACTTGTACATGATACCGATCCACTTGCTGGAACTAATGGAGAGCATGTTAACAAGATCAAGGTTAGATCCTGGAAGGGTCACGATTTTATTGATGATCCCAAAGTTGATGAGGCCGGAGTAGGATGGATTTTGGCAGAAAGCTGGTGGCCATATCAGAGACCTTCATTTATTACCCCACCTTTTGCCGGTTATGTTTCAGGACATTCAACCTACTCGAGAGCAGCTGCCGAAGTTTTAACCCGACTCACAGGCTCTGAGTTTTTTCCTGGTGGTGTAGGTGAATTTATTGCTAAAAAAAATGAATTCCTTGTTTTTGAAGAAGGTCCTAGCCAGGATGTAATTTTACAATGGGCCACGTATCGAGACGCTTCAGACCAATGTAGCTTATCAAGAATTTGGGGTGGCATCCATCCCCCTGCAGATGATATTCCGGGAAGACGTATTGGAGAAAAAATTGGAAATAATGTGGTTGATTTTGCTCTACCCTATTTCTCTGCCGCCGCCTCTCCTCTGCCTACAAATGACATGATTCTTTACCCCAATCCACTAGAAAATCAAGGAGAATTAACGATTTTAAATACAGAACCTGATAGTATATTTTATTTATTCGATCTTTTAGGAAGACGAGTTCCTACCTCTCAATATTTTACCGAAAACCGGGGAACTACAACCATTTCAATACAAGACGTATCAGATGGAATTTATATTTTAAAAGGTACTGATGCATCCTGGAAAATTATTATAAATTAATTTAAATTTTAATAGATAACCGTTTTTATTTTGATTAAAGACCACGATTTGTCATGTTGATGGAGTGAAGTATGAACAGTGAGACCTCCCATGACCATGAGATTTCCTTGTCAATCGGCGGGTTTGATAAACCAGAACGTCTGATTGGTGTTTATGTGGAATACTATTCGCCATAGCCACAATAGATTCTACAGGAGTAGCAACTTAAAAGATACGGGACTCCATAGCCGATTAACAAGTATCAACATGAATAAACAGTTGTTTTTCAAAAAATTAATTTATTTTTTTGAATATAATTTACGTCAGAATTGACATTAACAAAAGACACGTAATGATCTGGGAAGACATAGAAAAGGCGTTCAGATTATGCTCCAAACGCCCAATGTATTATCACAAATTGTTAGTCTCTTTTATTTTCTTTTCAGTTTTGTTTTCCCAGCAGATGTAGGATGTTAAAAGTAAAATTAAAGCTATGGGAGGGGAAAAGTAATCTGGAACCGGAGCATTAATTTCGGCTAGCATAGCTAATAAGAACAGAAAGAAAAACCCCAGATAAGCATACACCTTTAGTAATTGCGATTTATTTGTCCAAATAGCAATCAGCCCAAGGGCTTTCGCTATCATTAATGGAGTAATTAGGTATGTTGGAAAACCGATTGCAGAAAATCTTTTTGCAAATTCGGGATTGAATATACTATTTCCAATTGTCGCAATCATCATTAACGTGAGCAAACTAGTTGCAACCAGATAGACATAATTTTTGGATTTAGTACGCATAGTTTATTTGTTTAATGTTTCAAGTAACTTTGCTAATCTTTCAAAAGCACCTCCCCAACCATTGTAAAGACCCATTTCTTCTTGTTGTTTACGATATTCGACAGTAGCGTGAATGACATTAAACTTGAATTTTGTTTTTTCACCATCAGCTTCAAAAAAGGTTTGCAATTCAACATTTTCGGTCATAGGTTTAAAATCGGCCGTAGTGACAATTTTCTTCAGTTCAATAATTTCCTGATATATCCCTTCTGAAATGAATTCATTTCCATCTGGCATAAGCATGGTGTATTTCCATCTCCCGCCAACTTTAAATTCGTGCTCTAGAACCTTTATATCCATTCCTGCAGGCGCCCACCATTTTAAAATGTGCTCTGGTTGAGTCCAGGCCTCCCAAACCAACTCTATTGGTGCGTTAAATGTTTTTTCAATGGTTACCGTTCTGTTTGTTAAATCACTCATTTTTATCTTTTTTTGTTTGTAATTCATTAATATAATTTTCAAAGGAATCTATTCTGGCTTCCCATAATTCATTGTACTGTTTTATCCATAAAAATGCAGGAACTAGTTTTTCTGGTTGAATTAGGCATAGCCGTTCTCTTCCAATTTGATTGTACTTAATTAGTTCACATTCATATAAAATTTTCAAATGCTTTGATATAGCAGGTCTACTAATATCAAACTTATTTGCAACTTCATTTATAGTTAATTCTTGAGTTGATAATAATTGAATAATATCTCGTCTAATCGGGTCGGCAATTGCCTGAAAAACATCTCTTCTCATAACTTACGTAACTATTCGGTTACGAATATATACGTAATCGTTTAGTTACGCAAATTTTTATCAGTAAAAATTTCAATAGTATGTTTTCACCATGCTCATGGACAATGAAAAATAAGGGGTTCCGGTACGGGGTATGACTCCTTATATCTATTAGATTTATTAGAAAAACAGGTTTCCTTAACCATAAGTTTAGTTAGAATATTCAAATAATAGCGAAAGAATCTCTTATGGTTATGACCAATAGCACTCCATATGAATACGAATCAGGCTTTCCAGTCTGTTGAATCTATAGGTAAACCATTATAATATTGATGAAATTTATGTATTCGTGGCTTCATGTAGACGACTTTTCAATATTTAAAATATAATCGTGACCCATATGACTTAAATTCAAGAAATTAAATAGCGTTCAAAAAATGTGAGTATACACGTGAGCTACTTAACATATAGTGTCGTTACTATAATCCCTTTGTTATCATTTAAAACAGTAGACGTAAGCTGCTTTTCTTCCTTTATCTTAAAATTAAATGGTGGCGTCAAAACACTTAAACCGCTTTGTTTTTTTAATCTAATGCCTTGTCCAGAAATGATGTCTTTATTCGGAACAAAATCTCCCTGGGGTACATGTTCTGTTAAAACAATATACTTAAAACCGTCTAGTTTATTTAAAATACTTTGGACTTCTGCATTTGACAAATGTTGTAAGACCTGTCGCAATAAAGCACAATCTCCAGAAGGGAAATCATCGATTGCGATATCCAAACAATGGAATTCTAAACGCTCTTCTTTAAACTTCTGCGCATTATAGGCAATAAGCGGCTTTACAACATCTACAGCAATGTACTTCTTGGTATGCTTTACCAGTTCTCTACCGACGTTAAAATCACCACAGCCCAAATCGCAAACTACGAGTGGGTTTTCAAAAGACGTCAAAAAAGATATGACGGCATCTAAGTACGGTCCAACGATTTCTGGGTTATGAGAACCTTCTCCTGAATAAAACTTAGATTTATTAGCACCCCAAAGCTTCATTTCATAAACCTGCTCCATCGCATCTCTTGTTGGCCAGGGTGCCTTTACTCCTTTACTACTATGCTGTTTCTTCTTCATAACATTTAATCACCTGTACGAGCTGCAAAACACAGGATCAAATACATTTAAAAGAACCCGATGTGCATTTAGCGTTTAAAATAATGAGTTGAGCGTCCATTCGAGTGATCTCGATACGAGCCCGATGTATCGACATCACTCGAACGGACATAATTTTATCCAAATGCACAACGAATTAAAAGATATTAAACAAACGTACAAATTATATTTAGGTCGCTATTATAAAAGTTTAAATCACTTCAAAATCAAAAAACCACTTGAATAGGGATTCAAGTGGCCTTTGTCAACACTTCCAACCATAACTAGTAGAGAGAAGCACATTCGTCTTAACGACGAATATTCTATATTATACTTTAAAATTTAATACGTTCTGCCTTTACCTTAGATCCGGTAAATGGTACCAGATAAAAAGAATACTTATAATTTCCAGGCTTTATTCTATAAGCTTCATGAGATCGTGCTTTCATACTCCAGCTATCGTCACCTCCAACACCCATCTGCTTTAAATCAATATTAACCGTTAAGACCTTTCTGTCCGATAACTCGTTTATGTGATTGGCCTCCTGAAGATTTTCTATACCATGAGGAACAACGCTAAAACTTAACGGCTCTTCCCCCTTTACTAAGACACCCTTTCCTGATGTATTTTGAATCTTAAACCAGCGTGTACCTGTGTGATTTCCGTATTCCTGAGGGTAAGCATAGTGATAGCTCAAGGTCTTTGCATTCCCTGAATACAAACCAACTTCTGCGGCGTAATTTCTATCTTGATAATTGGCCTGTGGTCCTTTACCATAATACGTCAGGTTTCTGTATGAATTAGAGATATCGAATGTCATCCCTACTCTAGGTGCATCTGGCGCACCACCGTCAATCGTTACATTGTAATCAACCTTTATTTCCCCACTACCTAAAATGGTATATGTCAAACTAACGTCAGTTTTAGGGCTCTCAATATGTCCGTCTACTTGCACGACTACCTTTCCTTTTCCTTCTTCGCTAACAGCAATATTTTCAACATTTAACATGTCTCCTGCTTTCATCCAATCCAGTTCCTTTGATAATCCAAGTGCACGTCTATACGCTTCATCATTCTCTGTTTCTGCTCTCCAAAAATTAAGTTTTAAAGGCGCGCTCAATACACGAACCCCTATACATGTATAAGAATTAATGTAACCGGTTGACTTATCTATTTTAAGTCCCACTAAGTTATTTTTAATGCTTACCATATTATCAGCATCATCAACAACTAGTGCTGTATCACTAGTCATAGTGCTAGTCTCAGGAATTGAATAATTTAGCTTAAATTGATCCTGAAACACGACATAGCCCTTCTTCTCCCAAAGCGTATTTTCTTTTAATCGTCCCATAATTTTAATAAAGTATTCCTGTCCACTTTTTAATTTGGGCGTTTTAAACTTTACTTTAAAATCGTCGGTTGCGTAAGGTGCAGTACTTAAAGTTGGTAGGGTTCCTTTTTGAACTACACGACCACTTTCAATTATAACCCAATTCAAATCATATCTGGATAAATCTACAGCATGGTGTCTGTTAAGGATTTTAAATTCACCTTGTGTGGCATCTGAAGTTGTTATAACCACTGGTTGATTTACTTTTTTACACTCATAAATCTCTGGTTTTGGTGTTCTATCCGACGCTATGATCCCATTCAAACAGAAACTACCCGAGTTTGGTTTATCTCCAAAATCACCGCCATAAGCATAAAATGCCTTCCCTTTTTCATCTTTTTGTAGAATTCCTTGATCGATCCAATCCCAAATGTAACCTCCAATAGCACGGTCGTTACGATAAATGACATCCCAATATGTTTTCATATTTCCGGTAGAATTCCCCATAGAATGTGCATATTCACACATCATAACCGGCCTTCCATCATCAACACTTTTATCCAATAAATCCTGTAAATCTTGCGCACTTGGGTACATACGACTAATCACATCTACCCAGGGAAGATCTATCAAACTGGTATAGTCCGGATCTTGATAATTTTTATCCTTGGTTAGCTTTGGGTTTCCTTGAGCTCCTTCATAGTGCAAGTATCTCGTTGGGTCGAAATCTTTAATCCAACCAGCCATAGCAGCATGATTGGCACCAGTTCCAGATTCGTTACCCAAAGACCACATCACAATACTTGTATGGTTTTTATCTCTTTCAACCATTCTGGTTGCTCTTTCCAAGTAGGCGCCACCCCATTCTGGAACATTAGACAATTGACCTCTCGACCCATGACTTTCCAGATTAGCCTCATCCATAACATAAAGCCCATATGCATCACACAAATCGTAAAAATATGGGTCGTTAGGATAGTGAGATGTACGTACTGCATTAAAATTAAATTGTTTTAACAACTGCACATCTTTTTCCATCTCTGCTCTGGTAAGTGTCTTTCCATTTACGCTACTATGATCATGTCGGTTTACACCAATTAGTTTAACGGGGTTTCCGTTTACCAGAAACTGTCCGCGATCATTAATTTTAACTTCTCTAAATCCAACTTTCGTACTGGTACTTTGTACGAATTGGCCATTTGCATCTTTTAATGTAAACAATACGGTGTACAAATACGGATCGTCTGAAGACCATTTTCTGGGGGACTTTACTTCAGTTTCAATCAAACCAAAATATACGTTATCTCTTTGTGGATATTTCTCCCCAAAATACTTTTCGAGCTTCATAATATGCTCATCACCAATGGTATTCCCAGTGGCATCGATCAATTGAGTCGATAAGGTCCAGTCGTCCACAGTTGTATGCAAGGGTGCATCACCAAAGTGACCAATCTTTTCTATATATTTGTTCTTTATGTTTGCAATAAATTCGGGTCTTATTTGTAGCAACGCATTTTCGTAGTTATTATCGAGATCTGTGCGAATGGCAAAATCAGACAACCTAACTTTAGGCTCTGCACGAAGATAAACTTCACGCTCTATTCCACTTAACCTCCAATGATCCTGTGCTTCTAAATAACTTCCATCAGACCATCTAAACACCTTAACAGCAATTTTATTTTCACCTTTTTTAGCTAGTTTTGTAATGTCGAACTCAGATGGTAATCGTGTATCTTCACTGTATCCAACAAATTCTCCATTTAACCACACGTAGAACGCAGATGAGACACCTCCAAAATGCAGGATGATATCTTTATCTCCCCAGGACTCATCAACATTAAATGTTTTAATGTAATGCCCCACCGGGTTATCGTGATGGTTTATATTAGGAAAATCACTAAAAAACGGATACGTAGAATTTGTATATATAGCACGTCCGTAACCACGCATTTCCCAATTTGATGGAACATCAATAGTTTTCCAGCCAGTAGCATCAAAACCAATGTCGTGAAACGAATTGGAAGCATCTTCAGGTTTCGCAACCCAGTTAAATTTCCAATCCCCATTTAAGGACATGAATAATTTTGAATCCTCGCGAATATTCGCTTTTGCTAGGTCTACACTTTCATAAGAATAAAATGTGGCTTTAGCAGGCAACCTGTTAATTTGATTAACCATTGGGTTTTCCCAATCGTTTCGCTGCCCCTGTACCAGGTTGAGAGCTATTAATAAGAATATAGAAAGTGTGTAGTTTTTAATCGTCATAGATTTTAATTAATTTATATTTAGTTATTTCATCATTATTTTAATGACCCCATTAGCCCCTCTAGACCCATATGATGAAAGAGAACCGGCATCTTTTAGCACTTCAATGCTTTTTACTTGAGTGGGATCTATAGAATTAACCACTGTAGCGTAGCCGCCCTGAATGATTTGTTCGTCAAGAATGAATAAAGGATCATTAGAACTTACAAGCGATCCACTGCCTCCTCTTACCCGTATCACGGCATTTGCTCCTTTACCTCTTACATGTACCCCCGGAATTCTTCTTAACATATCGGAAAGATATACATCAACCCCAGAATTTCTCAAAACCGTATTATCGGTTTTTGCTGACTGTACATTAGATGCCTCCTTACTGGACTGACAACCCACTGTGATAATAAAAACTAAAATTAGAACTCTAAAGACAATGCTTCTCATAACCTTCTTTGTTTTATAATAATTCGTAAATACTTTCTAAATCAAGGGGATCTCCCATGTCTTTTTGCAACGCCATCAAATCTTTAAATAGCAGTTTTACTTTCTCTTTATGTGATGGTGTATTTGCAATATCATTCATTTCTTCAGGGTCCTTGTTTAAATCAAACAACAACACCTTTTTTATTGCCGGATACACTAACAACTTGAAACCATCTTTTCTTATCATACGTTGCACGTCCAAATACGCACCATATATGGAAGGGTAGTGACTTTTATCTGCTTCTCCTTTTGCTATATCTAAAAAGCTATTAAACTCGACATAGTTTGGTTTTTCTACCCCGGCTATATCCAGTGAAGTTGCCATAACATCTTGTAGATACACATCGGCATCTGTCTTTTTACCTTTAGGAATGTTTGGACCTGCCACAATAAGCGGCGGGCGAATACTGTGATCAAATAACGTTTGTTTTCCTAGTAATCCATGTCTTCCCATAGCTAACCCGTGATCGGAAGTTAAAAAAACATAGGTATTATCCATTTTCCCCGATGCTTTTAAGGCATCAATTATTAAACCAATTTGTTTATCTACATGCGTTATACTGGCATAATATTCCTGTTTATGCACCTTAATAGCATATTCTGTTCTTGGGAATGGAGCCAAGGCCTCGTCCCTTAGATTGTTACCATTAGCAATATCTTTCCTATATGGATACTCTGGCAAAAAACTCTTCGGAACACTAATATTTTCCAATGGATACATATCGACAAACTCCTTTGGTGCTTGTCTCGGATCATGCGGAGCATTAAATGCTAAATACATGAAAAACGGGTCATCCTGGCTTTTAGCGTCATTTATAAAATTTAAAGCATCATCTTTAACAACTTCGCTCCAATGCTTTCCTCCCTTCCAAAAGCCTCCTTTAGAGGTATCGAAAGGTGACCATGTCGTATCATTTTTACTCTTCGGGCGATTATAGCCATTTGGCATAATATCTTCTGTATTTGCATGTTCTAATTTCGATAAGGAATCGAATTTAGCTTTCATAGACGAGTGATCCCAAGCATCTCCAGGCATTCCCGGCCGAATATGAACGGTATTATTAAACAACGTTTTTGCTGGTGCATCAACATGCCATTTTCCAGTCATGTATGTTTTATACCCCTGAGATTCCATAAGTTTGGGCCAGCTTTTTTGAAAACTCGCCGAGTCTCCTTTAACCCAATTTTGTCTAAACTCATTGGCCCTCCACACAAATCTACCTGAAACAATCATGGCTCTGGAAGCAGCGCAAACAGCTCCATTCCAAGCTCCCATATTGTAAGCATGTGTAAATGTCGTTCCTTCATTTACCAATTTATCCAAAGCAGGCGTAACAATTTCGTTATTACCCAATGCATGAATACTAGAATAGGTTTGGTCGTCGGTAAAGATAAAAACAATGTTAGGCTTCTCTGTTTTAGGCTCCTTTTTCTCAGAATTACATGACAGGAAAAGTACCACAAATGGTATAAGATAATATTTGATCACGGATAAAATTTTTTTAAAAAAACTCATCAAAGATTAACAAATTAAATGTGATTCATTAGCACAAATGAACCAATAAGGAGTACAAATGTTCAATAAGCAAAAAAAAGACACCTCATATACATTTCTATCCAAAAGAGATAATTTTCATCTTTTAGACAATTTTATAATTTACATAAATTATTTATAATCACCCATTTATTCACCTTTTAGACAAACAACCACTATAGCTGTTCAAGACTTCAATTAATGCGTAAAATACTACAAAACAGTGTTATACAGGAATAAATCATTTGTATTCTGAATTTAAACATATGTTGTCATCTATTAAGTATCAAATAACAACATTTGTGATACTAATTTAAATCGAAAACAATATGAAGCTTAATTTACATTTTCATTGGCGATTAAAATCACTACTCGTAATTTTAATTAGCCTTATGACAATTGGAGCTGCTCAAGCTCAGTCACAAACCATTAAGGGGGTCATTAGTTCGGCAGGAGAACCCCTAATTGGTGCTAACGTGATTATTAAAGGCACCTCCCAAGGTGCGGTTACCGATTTTGACGGTAACTACTCAATACGTGCTAAAGCCGGTGATGTTTTGGTATTTACCTACATAGGCTATGTAGACAAAGAGGTTACTGTTGGAACCAGCCCAACAATAAACGTATCTCTTGTTGAGAATGTTTCCAAACTCGATGACGTGGTTATCATTGGTTATGGAAGCGTTAAAAGAAAAGATTTAACAGGTTCGGTAGTTTCCCTTAAAGCTGCTGACCTTGACAAAGTAAAGCCGGTTTCCTTTGAAGGAACACTTGCCGCGAAAGCTTCGGGGGTACAAGTTGTAAGTTCTCAAGGTGGTCCGGGAGCAGGTTTTAAAATTCGTGTTCGTGGTGGTACATCAATTACTGCAAATAGCGACCCTCTTTACGTTATCGATGGTTTTGCTATTGATGGTGGACCAACCAGCACAGCTTTAGGACTTGGTAACAGTAATACCAGTCCATTAGCTGCTATCGACCCAAGTAACATCGAGTCTATAGAAATCTTAAAAGATGCATCTGCAACCGCTATTTATGGTTCAAGAGGTGCCAATGGTGTTATTATCATTACAACGAAAAGAGGAAAAAAGGGTAGAGCAAATCTAAACTTCGACATGTGGACAAGTTTCTCTACAATTTCAAACAAAATAGATTTATTAACAGCTCAAGAATTCGTAGACTACAGATTGGAGTATACGCCTTGGGATCCGGCCAATCCTAGTGGTCAATTTGTTGGAGCCTACAGAGACCCGTTTGGCAATCCGTTAGACTTAAACGATCCACGTGTTGTTCTTACAGACTGGCAAGATGAAATTACAAGAGTTGCCATTAGCAACAACTACAAACTATCTGCTACTGGTGGATCTGATAACAGTTCTTATTCTGCTTCCTTCTCTTACTTAGATCAGGAGGGTATCATAAAAACTTCAAATTTTGAAAGATACAGTGCGAATTTAAGATTAGATCAAAACATTTCTTCTAAATTAAAGGCTGGAGTAAATGCAAACGTTGGATTTACTCAAAACTCAGGAGTTATTTCTGCCGCTAATGAGAATGCAAACGGTAGATCGGGAATTATTACAAATTCTATTCTATTTAGTCCGGTTCAAGGAATCACGCAATATGATGATGCTGAATACGACGAAAACGGACGTTTAATATCACTTAGATCCGGAGACGTTATCAACCCTACTTTAGGATTAGAAAATGACATCAACAGAGGAAAATCCTATAATATGTATGGTAATGCATACCTACAATATCAAATTACACCTGGCCTATCATTTAAGAGTTCTATTCGCCTTAACATGTATGGCAATAAAGGACAACGCTATTTCTCTGAAAAATTTGGTTGGGGTAGATCTGCCAATGGTAGAGCATTTGTTGGTACGTCATTTGGTAAAGGTTTAACAACAGAGCAAAACTTAAATTTCAGAAAGTCTTTTGGACAGCATTCTATTAATGTTACTGCGGTATACGAACAACAGGAAACGTCTTTTGAAAACGTTATAAGTTCTGCAACAGGCTTTAATATTCCTGGCGTTAATCTTGATTTATTACAATCTGCAGAAGTTACATTACCAACGCGATCAACCTTTTCTCCAAGCTTCTTAAAATCGTATTTAGCCAGAATTCAGTATGATTTTTCAGATAAATGGGTACTAAACTTAAGTGGTCGTTACGACGGTTCGTCTAAATTTGCTTCGAACAAAAAATGGGCGTTCTTCCCATCTGCAGGTTTAGCCTGGAAAGTATCGAATGAGAAATTCTTACAAAACAACAACACCATAAGCAACTTAAAACTAAAAGCAAGTTATGGTGAAACTGGTAACCAAGGTATTGGCACCTTTGGGTCTATATCTCAAACCCAATTATCAAATGCCATCTTTGGAGGTAACCTTACAACCGGTGCTGCTATAAATACTTTGGACAATGCAGATTTAACATGGGAGACAACAGCTCAATTAGATGCCGGTTTTTCTCTTGGATTATTCAACAACAGGGTGTCTATCGAAGCAGGTTACTACAATAAAGAAACAACAGACCTATTATTATTAGTTCCTGTTCCTTCAAGTTCGGGATTTGAGACGGCACTAAAAAATATTGGTTCCATGACTAATAAAGGTTTTGAATTTGCCCTAAATACAGTAAATATCGATACTGAGAATTTCACCTGGACTTCTAATTTTAATATTAGTTTCAATAAAAACGAAATTACGAACTTGGGTGATGCCAATGAGTTTTTTGTAACATCCATTGGAGACAACCAAATTACTAACGATTACATTGTTCGAGTTGGAGAGCCTTTAGGTTCTGTATACGGTATTGAAGTTGATGGTGTTTATAACTATGCAGACTTCCCTGCGTTCGACGGGTTAAGTGATATGGAAGCTGCTTCAAAAATGAGACAAGATGCCGAAGATCAAGGTATTCCTTATTATGATCTTGTGTACACCTTAAGAGATGGTGTAGTGACCTCTTCTGGGGTGTCAGATTTAGACAGCTACAGACCTGGTATGCCTAGATTTGTAGATCAAAATGGTGATGGCCATGTTAATTCCGACGACAGAACCATTATTGGTAAAACCGTTCCAGAGCACTTTGGAGGTTTCACTAACAATTTAACCTATAAAAACTTCGATCTATCCATATTGGCTCAGTGGTCTTATGGAAACGATGTTTACAATAAAAACAGAAATAAAGGTGAAGCTACGGCCATTCCTTTCTTTAATAAGTATTCGACTATAGCCGATCGTTGGACACCAGAAAATCCTAATACGGATGTAGCAGGTATCTGGGGATTTGGAGATAACTCTACCGGTTCAGACGCCTACTCTACTTATATAGAAGATGGGTCTTACCTAAGAATTTCAAATATTACATTGGGCTATACCTTACCTAAAGAATTAACAGAACGATTTGGCATCAAAACATTTAGATTTTACGCTGCCGTAGATAACGCGTTTCTATTTACAAATTATTCAGGATTCGATCCCGATGTTAGTGTAGGCAACAACCAATTAACACCTGGATTAGACACAGATTCTTACCCTAGAGCAAGAACGTTTAGAGTTGGTCTAAACGTAGGATTTTAAACAAAAAAAAGGAAAGAAAATGAAAAAAATAAACACAATTTTTAAAAGTCTTATACTACCATTCGCTGTAGTACTGATGCTGACGTCATGTAATGACGATAAATTAATTGAAAACCCCAGTATTTTTGCTTCACCTAGCCAGTTGATTCAGGATGAGACAGGTGCTCAAATATATTTAACCGGCGCCTATGATGCCATTCAAAATACATTGGGTTCTGGAGGTAATGGGAAAGAGCCTTATCAAATACACTGGGGAACCGTAGCAACCGACGAGGTGGTAATTCCTGGTTGGGCAGGATCACGAAAAATTCTTTTTTTACAACAGGTTTCTCCAACCGAAGTTGCTGTTAGTGACTTGTGGAAAGAACTTTATAAAGCTGTAAATCAATCCAATAGTGTAATTGACCGAGTTGGTCTTATGACGGCCGATCAAATTGATGCCGATGTGCAAGCAAATATTATTGCACAAGCTAAATTCATTAGAGCAGCTACCTATTTCTCATTGGTTGTGGCATGGGAGAATGTTCCTTTAATTAAAAATGAAACAACCAGTTTAGATAATATCGAAGTGCCTCAATCTTCTCCCGAAGACGTTTATAACTTCATCATTCAGGACTTAACAGAAGCTGCAGCTGTTTTAACTGCAGAACAAGGCGGAGGGCGTGCTACCAAAGGTGCTGCCCAAGCTTTATTAGGTAAAGTATATCTACAAATGACTGGATTCCCATTATTTCAAACAGATAAGTTCGCTCTAGCAGAGCAACAACTGCAAGATGTTATAGATAGTGGCGTGTACGACATATTGCCTAACTATGCCCATGTATTTGACTTAGATCATGAACAAAGTGTTGAAATGGTATTCTCTTTAGCTATGGAAGGACCAGGGCTTAATGAAGGTGGTAATTTAAGTACGTTTTACGGACCAAATGGTAGTGTAAACAACGGCGGTGGCTGGGGTACTTGCTACATCAACCAGGAGTTTGAGTCTAGTTACGATAGAGACGACTGGCGTTTAAGAAATAATATCGCTATACATAATGCGAACAATACAACTCCAGAAGAAGCCGTAGAAGTAGATCCAAATACATGGAGTGGTGATAAAACAGGATGGAGAGGATGGAAACATCATGCTGCAAGCCCTAATAACTATGCAAACGATACGCCTTTCGATAATCCTTACATTCGTTATGCCGATGTATTATTAATGTATGCAGAAGCTAAAAATGGACAAGGAACGTTAACTCAAACAGATCTTGATCTTACGGTTAACAGATTAAGAGCCAGAGCACGAGTTATCCCTACAGCAGTGCCGGATATGGTAGTAGGAAGTCAATCTCAAAATGCCGATGAACTATTAAGCGAAAGACGTAAAGAATTGTGTTTTGAAGGCTGGAGACGTCATGACCTAATCAGATTTGGTAAATACAAAGAAACCATTCTTGCTATTGATCAAGCTGGATGGAGTACATCTGGAAACCCTGGACCTAACTACCAGGATCATGAAATAAGATGGCCTATTCCAGATGCAGAAATGCAACTTAACCCGAATTTGGTTCAAAACGAAGGCTATTAATTCAATAAAATAATATCAGATTATGAAAAAATATCTAAATAAAACTAACTTTAAATACCCTATTGCACTAATAGCTGTTCTGGTTCTTCTCATAGGTTGTGAAGACTCAAATGTTCGCGATGGCATTAGAGCAATTACACTTAAACCAACTTCAAATACCACACTCATTAATATTGATGAAGTGATTACTTATACAGATTCATCACAAAATGTGGCGTCTAGACTATGGACGTTTGAAGGCGGTAGTATAGCTTCTTCTTCAGATGAAGTTGTAGATGTTACATACGATACCGAAGGTACTTTTTCTACCGAAATAGAAATCACCGATAGCGATGGTAATGTTAAAGATCACAATTTCAATGTTGAGGTATTTCCTTTGATTGTTCCAGAATTCAGCGCTAGCGCTAACTCTGCACTTTTTGGAAGTGAAATAACATTTACAAACAATTCATTAAATACAGAGTCTGCTTTTGAAACTAACAATGAAGACATAGAAGACGACTCTTTCTTTTGGGAATTTGATGGTGGTGTTCCTGCTACAAGCACAGAAAAAGATCCTGTAGTGAGATATCCTAATGTAGGGACTTACGATGTTAAGTTAACTGTTTACAGAAGAGCTCCAGAGCATAAAGCTATTATTACAAAACAGGATTTTATCAATATTGTAGATGCTCAGGTTATTTCTCCAGCAGCTACAAGATTGGCAGAATTGGGTTCTAAAATACATTTAACCTATGATGTACCTGTTGGAGCTGTAGATGCCGACGCATTTTCTGTAAGTATAGATGGTGCTGATGCTACTCCTGTCTCGGGTGTTGCGACTCATGGTTCAGACCCTAACACACTCGTTGTATCTCTTACAACTCCTGTAGCAGAAGGTCAAACTGTAAATCTATCTTATAATGGATCAGATTTTGCTCCTTCTGGTGAACTTTTAGGAACGATCAGCGGTCTTCTGATCGAAAACACCATTATGAACCTTCTTAAAGATCAAAATCCAGGTTTTGAAGATGATGCTGCTGGTGGATTTCCTACTTTATGGGGTAACTGGGATGGTCAAAATGGAAGAAACAACCCTGAAGTTTATGAATTAATAGACACCGATCAACACAGTGGTTCAAATTCCTTGCAAGTTGCATTAAATACAGGAATTAGTAATGACTGGTCTCTTGAAACCACCCACGTAGCCATTGTAGAAGGTGCTACATACAGATTAAGTGTTTGGGCAAAGGCATCTGAAGCTGGAATTCTTTTAGATTTTAGATCTGTAGCAGAAGGTTGGGCTAGTTCTTCCGGAGAAGTGGTAACTCTCACTACAGAATGGGTAAAATACGATGCAGAATTTACGACTACGGACGACCTGGGTAGAAATTACTGGCATGTACTTAGACCTGATGACTCGCCTGATGGTAGTTTTGTTTATTTAGACGACGTATCACTATATAGAATTGATTAATACACATTCTTTTTTATAGCATTAAAAACCTGTTTTGACATGTCAAAACAGGTTTTTTTCATTCTTAACAGTATTCCATTTTTTGCTCCTCATTTTTTCAATAAAAACATAAAAAAAAGTATCTTTATACAAATTCTCCCCAATCACATTTTGAGATAAAAAAGCATACTATATTATAAATAAGCTTTTTAAACTCAATATCATTGTACTTACTTACGTTAAGTGTTATAAGACATTTTACGCCAAAACTAATTACCATAAGTAACCTTACAATGAAAACTCTCTACATTAGCGCTCTCACTTTTGTTTTTCTTGCCAGTTGTAATAATTCAGACAAAACAGTAACACCAGTTGCGAACAGCGAATCAGAAGACACCAAAATCTTCACATTAATAGATCCCAATTCTAGCCATGTGACATTCAACAATCATATAGAGGAAAACTTTCAAAACTTCTTCGCCGTCTTTAACTATGTCTATAATGGTGCTGGAGTTGCTGTTGGAGACATAAACAATGACGGCTTATCTGATATTTACTTTGTTGGAAATAATGTCCCAAACAAATTATACCTTAACAAAGGGGATTTTAAATTTGAAGACATCACAGAAACCGCAAAAGTATCTGGTGGTGCTGGTTGGCACAATGGTGTGGTGATGGCCGATGTCAATGGAGATGGCTTGCAAGATCTTTACATATGTCGAGGAGGCCATAACGATGCTCCTAAAGACAGAAGCAACTTGCTTTATATAAACCAGGGGGACCTTACGTTTAAAGAGCAGGCGTTAGACTTTGGATTAAACGACAAGGGTTACTCCCTCATGGCTTCGTTTTTCGATATGGATAACGATAACGACCTCGATCTTTATGTAACAAACAGACCTAACCAATTCTTTTTGGGATACGAACAAGTTTTAGAAGGTAAAACCAGACAAGATGATTTGTTTAGAGATAAACTATTTAAAAACGACAATGGTACGTTTAAAGAGATTGGCTTAACAGCCGGGATTAAAAACAACTTTGGTTATGGCCTGGGCATTGCTACCACAGATATAAACAACGACAATAAAGCAGATATTTTAGTATCTAATGATTATCTGGAAAGAGATTATCTCTACATTAACCAAGGAAACAACACTTTTAAAGATGAACTCACCCAACATTTCAATCACGTCCCTTTTTATGCTATGGGGGTAGATGTTGTAGATTTTAACAATGATGGTTTTGAAGATATCATCCAACTGGAAATGCTTCCTGAAGATTATGAACGCTCTAAAACAACCATGGCTTCAATGAATACAAAGCTATTCGATGATATGACATCGAACGGATTCCATTATCAATATATGCACAATATGCTCCACCTAAACAGGGGAAATGGTTTTTTTAGTGATATCGCTCAATTTTCGGGTATATCCAAAACCGATTGGAGCTGGTCCTGTCTTGGAAGTGATTTTGACAATGATGGTTATAGAGATTTATACATCACAAACGGGTTTAAACGTGACATTTGGGACAAAGACGCTAATGCTAAATTTAGTGCGTTTATGAGAAGTCCACAGGCAAGAATGAATACCAATGAACAAAATGCACAGTATATCGTTAACTTATTCAACGAAAACAAAATCCCAAACTACGTATATAAAAATAATGGCGATTTAACCTTTACCAAGAAAATTGACGAATGGGGCATAAAACACGATAGTTTTTCAAGTGGAGCGGCTGTCGCCGATTTAGACAATGACGGCGATTTAGACATTGTAGTAAACAATATTGGTGATGCTGCCTTTATCTACAAAAACACGTCTGAAAAGCTAAACAACAACCATCTGAAAATTAAATTAAATGGCCCAAAAAATAACAGTACCGGGCTAGGCACTAAAATAGCTCTTACGTATGATGACAAGCAACAGTATCATGAATTTAAAACAGTACGCGGATATTTATCGTCAGTAGAACCCGTCATACATTTTGGGTTAGGTAAAACAAGTAAGATTGGAAACGTTTGTATTACATGGCCAGATGGCAAACAAAACATATTGAATAACGTTCATACGAATCAACAATTAGTGGTTAACTATAGCGATGCCGGAAATGTTCAAAATGTTCAAAAAACACATAAGCCATTGCTATCGGAAGTCACAACAGCTTCTTTCAAATCCCCTTTTACCCATAAGGAGAATGTTTTTGATGATTTTAAAGATCAAATCCTTATTCCTCATAAATTATCGCAAAATGGTCCTTGTCTAGCTGTTGGAGATATTAACGGCGATGGTATGGAAGATTTTTATATTGGTGGTGCCAGTGAGCAAAGTGGTGTTCTGTATATTCAAAATGCTAAGGGTAAATTTACTGCAAGACATCAGACTGACTTTTTAAACGATGCCAAACATGAGGATGTCGGAGCGACGTTCTTTGATGCAGATGGTGATCATGACTTGGATTTGTATGTGGTTAGTGGAGGCAATGAATTCGACGCTCATAGCCCAGCCCTTCAGGATCGTCTTTACATCAACAACGGCCGAGGTACGTTTTCAAAATCTACAAATTTACCTCAGTTAACCGAAAGTGGGTCTGTAGTTATTCCATTAGACTATGACCAGGATGGTGATCTGGATGTATTCGTTGGTGGACGCCTTATTCCAAAAACCTACCCATATGCTCCCAAAAGCTTTTTATTAGAAAATGACAACGGTAAATTTACAGATGTTACTGAAACCGTAGCTCCCGAATTATCTCATATTGGCATGGTCACTTCGGCAGTTTGGAGTGATATTGATGGTAATCATACCAATGAACTTATTCTGGTAGGTGAATGGATGCCAATCACCATTTTTAAGCTGGAAAGTGATCGTTTTAAAAATGTTACAGAACAATATGGATTGGAAAACACCAATGGGTGGTGGAATAAAATTGTAGCATCAGACATCGATAAAGACGGAGATACCGATTTTGTTGTAGGCAACCTGGGGCTTAATTATAAGTTTAGTGCCAGCCCAGAAAAACCTTTTATTGTTTATGCTAACGACTTCGATAAAAATGGAACAAACGATATATTCTTAGCAAAACATTATAAAAACAGAAAAGTTCCTATTCGAGGAAAAGAGTGTACATCACAGCAACTTCCCAGCATAGGAAAAAAATATAAAACCTATCAAGAGTTCGCAAAAGCAGATATTTCACAAATCATTGAAAATGTAAACGAAGGTTTAAAATACGAGGCTAAAGAATTTGCAAGCGTTATTTTGAGAAACAATGGAGGTCAATTAACTATAGAAAAACTCCCTAGCGCGGCTCAATTTTCAGTCATCAATGGTATTGTTATCGACGATTTTAATATGGATGGTATTCCAGATATACTCATTGCCGGAAATAAGTTTGAAGTAGAAGTTGAGACCACAAGAGCAGATGCCTCTGTAGGCCTTCTCATGCTCGGCACAAAGAACGGCATGTTTAAACCTTTAAATTATCTGGAAAGTGGATTTTTTGTTCCCTTTAACGTAAAAGACATCCAAGGCATAAAATTACCTAATAATGAAATTGGCATTCTTTCGGCAATAAACAACCGTGAACTAAAATTATTTTCAACCTTCTAATTAACAAGAAAATACTTCAAAAAAACCTGTTTTTTATCGATAAAACCATTTGTCGTATTAAATTAATCATATGTTAAGATACTAGTTGGTATTTTTTTCGAGATTTAATCCAACTTAATTAACTCTTAAATAATTTAAAATGATGAAAAATTTACTTTTTATGGCGGCATTAATGGCGACTACATTTGTGATGGCCCAGGATGCTTTAACCTTTCAGACCCCAGATGACACTTACAACGCGTCAACCACACTATCCTTCAATATTGTCTATACCTCTTCTGTAGATTTACCAGCAGACAGTTTTGAATTTCACTTATGGTCGATATCTGTGCCATGGTCACAAGGATGGAGAGCATCCACTACAAATGCAACAATGCTTCCAGCTGGAACCGATATGGTTGCGACCATGGAAATAGGGTCCATCCCAGGCGACATTTTAAATGGTTCGGGAAATTTAATGACCGATGCCGAATTATTAGCTGCCGACCCAAATGCCCACGGATCTGCTACAGATTACTATTACGAACTTAGAGGTATTGTTAGCTCTGTTGCAACTACCGCAGGTTTTACTGGAAGTAATCCCGCTACCAGTTTCATTCATATTTCCCCATCGTTGTCTACGAAGGAAACATCATTAGAATCTATTAACATTCTCCCTAATCCAACGTCTGGAACAATTAGTCTCTCCACAAAAAACGGTGATATCACATCGGTCAAAATATTTGATATTGCCGGAAAAGAAGTTAAAAGTTTTAACTCTGTAGGGAATATGGACGTATCAAACCTTTCCAAAGGCTTATACCTTTTAAGAACAAATCTGGGAACAGTTTCCAAATTTGTTAAAATTTAATCACCTTTATATACTCATGGTAAAAAGTCTGCAACTTTAGTTGCAGGCTTTTTATTTTTTTAAAAACATTCCAAGAAAAACATTTGTGGTATAATATCCCCTATATGTTATAATACATATTAGAAAAATCACCGATTTTTGTAATGACATAAGATTTTATAACATATGATTAATAAAATACCCCTCATTAGCCTTCTGCTAATAATTGCACTATGCAATTCGTGTTCTAATGCTCCAAAAAAAGAATCTCAAAACGAATCTCAAAAGAAACCGAACATTATTTTCATCATGTCAGACGATCATACGTCCCAGGCATTTGGGATATATGGTAGCAGGCTCGCAAAATTAAACCCTACCCCTACTCTGGATAAAATTGCCAATGAAGGTATGATTTTTGACAATTGTTTTGTTCATAATTCGATTTGTACCCCCAGTAGAGCAGCCATACTCACAGGACAACACAGTCAGGCTAATGGCGTCTTAGATCTGGAAGGTGTACTTCCTACAGAAAACCAGTACCTCCCCATTGAAATGAAGAAATTGGGATACCAAACAGCCATTATAGGCAAATACCATTTAACATCGAAACCTAATTTCGATTACTATAATATACTTACGCATCACGGACAACAAGGCTCCTATTTCGATCCATGGATGACCGAAACAGGCATGAATTATGCTCCCCCTTCAGATAAAAATTACGAAGGCAAACAATACAAAGGTCACAGTTCTGATGTTATTACAGATGTCACTATGGACTGGCTTAAAAACAAAAAAGACGATACCAAACCGTTCTTTCTAATGTACCACTTTAAAGCACCCCACGATGATTTTGAGTTTGCTCCCAGATATAAGGACTATTTAGAAGACACCTACATACCAGAACCGGCCAGTATGTACCATAATGGTAATAATGGATCTGTAGCCACTCGTGGTGAAAATGACGAGCTTCTTAGAGTGGTTGGCTCTTCGGTTTCTCGAAGGAACCTTATAAGAAATAAAGGCATGAGAACCTGGAATAAAGAATCTCTTAAGCATTCTAATCCCGATTTCAATCCATCTCAAAACATCCATGAGTTAATGTCTGAAAAAGAATATACACATGCAACGTATCAGGAGTATTTAAAACGCTACTTGCGCTGTGTAAAAGGTGTCGATGATAACATTGCTAGAATGGTACAATTTTTAAAAGATGAAGGTTTGTACGATAACACCATCATCGTTTATACAGGTGACCAGGGTTTTATGCTGGGAGAGCATGACTATGTTGATAAAAGATGGATGTATGATGAAGCTATGAGAATGCCATTCTTTGTAAGATATCCTGAAAAAATAAAGGCTGGAACTAGAACAGATGCGATAATTAATAATACCGATTTTGCTCCAACACTAATCACCTTAGCTGGAGGAACTCCCCCTGAGCAAATGCAAGGTCATAGTTTTAAACAGGTTTTAGAAACTGGTAAAGAGCCAGAAGACTGGCAGCAATCTACGTACTACAGATATTGGATGCATATGGCGCATGCACATGCCAACCCGGCGCATTTTGGTATTCGAACCAAAACACATAAACTCATCTTCTACTACGGCAGATATTGGGTAGATACCGACGACCCGGAAGCCACATGGAATAAAGATAGTTGGGGTAATAGGTTTACGTTGCATACACCTCCGGCATGGGAGTTTTATGATTTAACCAAAGACCCCAAGGAAATGAATAATGCCTATAAAGATCCAGCTTATAAAGATATTATTGCCAATTTAAAAGAACAGCTTGTAGCGAAACGAAAAGAACTGAATGAAGAAGACGGTGAAAAGTATCCGCATATTCAAAAAATCATTGATAAGCATTGGCACGACTAGCTTAACCCATTTAAACAATTACCCAATAATACGTTATGAAGAAAACAATTCGAACATTACTTTTTGTTGTTGTAACAACCAGTATTTTCAGTTTCTATAATTGTGAAAAGAAATCAGAAACAACAGAAACTATCACAAAAAAAGATAGACCAAAACCAAAACATCCATGGGAAAACACATCCCTCTCATTACATAAAAGAGTAGATACCTTAGTGGCTTCGATGACTCTTGAAGAAAAATGTTCTCAAATGCTAGATGTTTGCCCTCCTATTGAGCGCCTGGGTATACCAGAATACAATTGGTGGAATGAAGCCTTGCATGGTGTAGCCCGAAATGGTAGAGCTACTGTATTTCCTCAAGCTATTGCTATGGGAGCTACATTCGACGAAGAGCTAATTTTGCGCGTTGGAAATGCTATTTCTAGTGAAGCTCGTGCTAAATACAACGAAGCTATTAAAATTAATAACCGAAGCAGGTATGCTGGTCTAACATTTTGGTCTCCTAATGTAAATATATTTCGAGATCCGCGTTGGGGTCGTGGGCAGGAAACCTATGGAGAAGATCCATATTTAACTAGCCGAATAGGTATCTCCTTCGTAAAGGGCCTTCAAGGAGATAACCCCGATTATATTAAAGCAGCCGCTTGCGCTAAACATTATGCCGTACATAGTGGACCAGAGGAACTTCGCCATGAATTCGATGCCATAGTCAACAAAAAAGATTTGTTCGAAACGTACTTGCCTGCATTTAAAGCATTAGTTCAGGAAGCTAACGTAGAAGGCGTTATGGGAGCCTACAATCGCACATTAGGAGAGCCCTGTTGTGGTAGCCCGTATCTATTACAGGACATTCTTCGAAATGACTGGGGGTTTAAAGGATATATTGTATCCGATTGCAGTGCTATAAGTGATTTTCATAGATTTCATAAAGTCACAAAAACACCTGAAGAATCTGCTGCATTAGCCTTACATAGTGGCACAAATGTTAACTGTGGAAATGTTTATAGGGTTTTAAAAAATGCCCTGAATCAAGGATTAATTTCCGAAGAACTGCTAAACAAAAGATTAAAAGAAAACTTGCTTACCAGATTTAAGTTGGGTATGTTCGATCCGGCAGGTTCAAATCCGTATGATGATATCTCTGCAGACGTTGTAGACTCTGAAGCACACAGAAAAATAGCTCGTGAAGCGGCTCAAAAATCCATCGTCTTACTCAAAAACGACAACAATCTACTACCACTTAAAAAGGACACTCGTACCGTATATGTTGTAGGACCAAATGCATCCAATGAAGAAGTCTTACTAGGTAATTATTACGGTTTAACCAGTAACACACAAACCATTCTGGATGGTATTGTAAGTAAAGTAAGTCCTGGAACAAGTATTAACTATAAATCCGGAGTATTACCATTTAGAGACAATGTAAATCCCATAGATTGGTCTACAGGAGAAGCTGGTAAGTCAGATGTTTGCATAGCCGTTATGGGAATTTCGGCATTATTAGAAGGCGAAGAAGGCGAAGCCATTGCTTCAGGAGAAAAAGGAGATAGAACACATATTAAATTACCTCAAAACCAAATAGACTACATCAAGAAAATAAAAAGTCAAACAGACAAACCTCTGGTACTAGTTTTAACTGGTGGAAGCCCTATTGCCATTCCAGAATTGCACGATATCGTGGAGTCTATATTATTTGTTTGGTATCCCGGAGAAGAAGGTGGAAATGCTGTGGCCGATGTGTTATTTGGTGATGTTGCTCCCTCGGGGAAATTACCCATAACATTTCCTAAATCTGTTGAACAACTCCCACCATATCATGATTATAATATGAAAGGAAGAACGTATAAATATATGACTGAAGAGCCTCTTTATCCTTTTGGCTTCGGACTATCTTATACCTCATTTAAATACCAGGACTTTAAGGTAGATGAAAACTATACGGCCTCTGTACAAATTACAAATACCGGTAAAATAGATTCCGAAGAAGTTGTTCAATTATACATTAGCTCACCTCTAGCCGGTAGAAAAGACCCTATTTATGATTTAAAATCATTTAAACGTGTTTTTGTAAAAGCAGGAGAAACCCAATCTGTAACTTTTAAGCTGTCTAAAAACACCTTTAATCAGTTCAATGAAAAGGGTGAAGAGGTTATTAGAAATGGCACATATACCGTTTACGTTGGAAGCGCTTTACCTTCCGAATTAAGTAAGACATTAGGAGCGCCAGAAGCCATTAATACTACGGTTACATTTTAATACCTTACACCGTCCTACTTAAAAAGAAGCAAACACCTTCTAGCAGTGATCATAATTTAAAATAAAGAGGGCGTCTAAAACGTTTTGAAATTGTCATTTTTAGCTTAATCGAAAAATCTTGAAACCCTAATAAATAGGCCTTTAATTTCTGATAGATTCTTCATTTCGTTCTCAATGACCTTTTTAGACGCCCTCTTTATTAACAAATTGAAAATCTACATCACAACATTCCCCAAAGGCTTTAGAAAATGATACAGCGCATATTCGTTCCTGAAATAATTATTAATATCTAAATAACGGCCATTAAATGACATATTTTCTATCTTTAACTAGACAAAAATCACCAAAACTCATCAATATGTTTAGATAATTACGTCTGAAGTATTATTCAAAGCCCCCATGACCACAAGGATGTTTTTAAGCTTTGAACATTTGTTATATAATATAATTCATATGACTCAATGAGAATGACCTTGTATAAATACTTTAGCATCATATTAAAACACTAATTACATACGAAATGAAATGTATTAAAAAAGCAACTTTCATGCTCTCTATAGCATGTGCTGTTTTGGCTTGTAAAGAAAATAAACCAAAGGAAGATAGTATCGTTGAAGTAAATAAGGAAAACAAATATACTGCCGATTGGGAATCGTTGAAACAACATGAAACTCCAGAATGGTTCTTAGATGCCAAATTTGGTATTTACTGTCATTGGGGACCATATTCGGTGCCTGAATATGAAAATGAATGGTATGCGCACTGGATGTATGTAAATAAAGATAACCCAGAAGCCAGAGATGGAAAAGCCAGTAAATTCTACGAGCATCATGTAAAAACCTATGGTACCCTTGATAAATTTGGCTATAAAGATTTCATTCCAATGTTCAAGGCCGAAAAATTTAATGCCGCAGAATGGGCAGATTTGTTTCAAAAGGCCGGTGCTAAATTTGCAGGTCCCGTTTCCGAACATGCCGATGGGTTTGCCATGTGGGATAGTGACCTTACGGAGTGGGATGCCAAAGACATGGGGCCAAAACGCGATGTTATGGGCGAATTATCGAAAGAAATTCGTAAACGCGACATGAAATTTATTGCAACATATCACCGTCAGTGGCTATTTGGATGGTATCCTACCTGGGATAAAACTACAGACGCATCAGACCCTAAATATGCTGGTTTATATGGTCCAAAACTAAAGAAAGGAGATAACCAAATGCCTCGCAGCAATCACGAGATTGAAAACGGTGTTGAACGGTATTATCCTTTAGCAGACAAAAAATTTAATGATGAATGGTTGGCAAGACTGAAAGAAATTATTAAAAAGTACGATCCGGATTTAGTATGGTTTGATAATAAGATGGATGTTGTAAGCGAAGCACACAGAAAAGCGTTCTTGCAACATTACTATAATACCGCCGATAAAAGCGGTAAAGACGTTGTTGCTACTTATAAGTTTAAAGATTTTAAAACCGGAACGGCAGTCCTGGATCTCGAGCGTTCAAGAATGAGTGAAAAGAAAGATTTCCCATGGTTAACAGACGATTCGATTGACTGGAAGGCATGGTCTCATATTAGTGACCCAGATTACAAATCTACCAACCGACTTGTCGACTTTTTAGTAGACGTTGTTAGTAAAAACGGAGCCGTACTATTAAACATTACACCAAAAGCAAATGGTGAAATTCCAGAGCCCGTAAAAGAACGTCTTTTAGAAATGGGAGCATGGTTAAAAACCAATGGAGAAGCCATCTACGGTACAAGAACTTTCAAAATATACGGAGAAGGAGATGCCAAGGTAAAAGAAGGACATTTAAGTGAGCATCAAAACGCAGACAATACATCAAAAGATATTCGTTTTACAACTAAAGGAAACACGCTATATGCTATTGCATTAGATTGGCCAAAAGGAGATGAACTTGTAATACATACTTTGAAGACAGGGAACGATTTATTTAAATCTGAAATCGCCTCTATTGAATTATTAGGCAACGAAGGCCAGTTAGAATTTAACTCTGATGCCGAAGGTCTAAAAATAAAGTTACCCAAAGAGCAAACCGGAAAACATGCTTTTTCGTTTAAAATAACACCTAAGGAGTAGATTTAGTCAGTTTTCTACTCTATTACAAATCGTGCTATAAACCTGTTGTTGATAGCGCGATTTTTCTTTTAATTACCCCACCAAATATATTACAAAGCCTTATTCACAGAACGTTACAGGAGTCTAAGACGCTGTAAACAGCTATGTAACAGGGAACAAAAACACATTCGTTCTACCATTTAAATCATATGTCCCTCACCACAGAACGCTTCTGAAGTAATTTTGTACATGTTACATTTAGACTAAATTGGTATGAAGCACAAATACGACTCAAAAACGACCCTGCCATTGTTTGCTCAGTGTTTCTTAGTTCTTTTCCCCACTAAGACGGAGAACAATTCTGTTCAATTAGACACATGCAGTACACGATGTATTGAAGACTTGTCCTGTTTATACAGAACCAAATATGAAACAGGTTTGGACAGCAAAACACCTTACTCCCGTTATAAATGAAACAAGCCCCAATTCTAACTTTAAACTTAAAATTATTAAGAAATGATATCTGGTCTTAACATCACAAATAAACTTTCTTTTGCTCTTTTTTCTATCATCATGCTTACCAGCTGTGGTGGTGGCGGTGATAATGGTGGTGGTGAGGAAAAAACACCTCAGCCCTCTGTACTCGTATTTCCCCTTGAAAATTCTGAATGTAATGAAGGTACAATAGTATCTGACTCTCAAAGCAGAGTTGCTTTTGAATGGAACGAAGCTACTGATGCCGATAGCTATACTCTGGTAATTACCAATCTTTTAGATAATACCACCAGAAATATTAATGCTAACGGGACTTCTAAAGAGGAACTTATTTTAAGAGGCACGCCTTATTCATGGTACGTCATCTCTAAGGCTAATGGGTCGTCTAAAACGGCTAATAGCCCGACCTGGAAGTTCTATAATGCTGGCGTGGCGGTACAAAACTATGCACCCTTCCCTGCCGAGCTTGTTGGACCTGCTATGGGAGGATTGGCTTCGACTTCGACAACTCTAAAATGGAATGGAAGCGATATTGACAATGATATTGAGTCTTACGATGTGTATTTAGGCACAGCAAACCCGCCTACCACACTGTTGCAAAACACCACCAATACCAGCCTTGGCACAGGGACTTTAAATGCCGATACCATATACTACTGGAGTGTCACTTCTAAGGATGCTCATGGTAATAACTCGCTATCGCAAGTCTTTGAGTTTAGAACACAATAACACTAAAATACAATGAAAAATATACGCTATTTTCTAATGATATTGTTTGGGTTCAATGCCCTCCAAGCACAACCTCCTAAACCACCTAAAGGCTTTAAATGGGTAAAGAACGAGAAGTTCTCTGATGAATTTAACACAAAAAAACTAGATAAAACAAAGTGGTACGACAGATCGCCATACTGGGTTCATGGCAGACCTCCCGCCACCTTTAGAGCCTATTCGGTATCTGTTAAAGATGGAAATCTTCAAATTAAAAATTCTGTTTTGAAAGGAGATAAAAAATACAATATTGCTGGTGGAGCGGTCGCCTCTGTAGCTAAAGATGCTTTTTACGGGTATTATGAAGCCCGAATGAAAGCTTCAAGTATTTCCATGTCCTCTACCTTTTGGTTAAAAAACAAACCCGTTTCCAACCAATGTCCTTTCGAACAATTGGAACTTGATATTGTAGAGGTTGTGGGACATCAAAAAAGAGAGCTCGATTTTAGAACCAAACTTCACTCCAACACCCACATCTTTCATGTCAATTGTGAAGGAGAAAAAGTAGTAAAATCGGCCGGTGGTAAAGTAACCGATATAAATCCCCCGGCAAACGAAGCTTATCATATCTATGGGTGTTGGTGGATAGATGCCAATACTGTAAAAATATACTTGGATGGCGTATATCAATTTACTATGAATCCCAGTACACATTTTAGAGACAAACCATTTAACAGGGAAATGTACATGCATTTGGTAACCGAAACCTATTACTGGGAGACTCCTCCTACCCCTGAAGAATTGGCAGACGATTCTAAAAACACAACCTATTACGATTGGGTTAGGTCGTATACCTTAATACCTGAATAACATCTTATAAATCAAAAAATCACTAGATCAATTTTAATGGCCCCAACCAATCTACATAACTTGAAACAATTATTAATAAAACCACTAAACAATTTTTTATAACCTAATGTAAAAGTACCAGCTATGAATATTATAAAAAAAATCACGCTCATCCCGATTTTGCTTATATGTCTTAATGCTTCTGCAACGGATTACTACGTTGCAAAAGATGGAGATGACTCAAATACGGGAACAATTGACAACCCTTTCTTAACCATATCGCATGCCGCAAGTATTGCTGTGGCAGGTGACACCGTTTACATCAGAGAAGGGACTTACGAAGAAACCTTAACGCCACAAAATTCGGGTACTGCAGGTAGCCCCATTGTGTTTCAATCCTATACAGGAGAACATGTTATTATTAGTGCCATGGAAACCCTGTCAGGATGGACACAACATAGTGGTGCCATCTACAAAATAACGATTCCTTTTGCTTCTCTGGAGCAGGAAAACTTTGTGATGCATCAAGAACGTGCTTTGGATTTGGCAAGATGGCCAAACAAAACCAGTGAAGATCCTTTCGAACTAAATACGCTTAGAAATACCGGAGGTAGTGCTCCTGCCATTTCTAATGGCGCTTTCCTAACCGAAAGCTCAATCCCTGGAATAGATTGGACAGACGGTTATGTTTGGTTTTATGGTGACAAACCGGGATCTGGATGGCTCGCCTGGAAAGAAAAAATAACAAGCAGCTCCAGTGGCCGCGTGAATTTCGACTTAAATAAAAGTCAGGAATGGATTAGAACATTTCACGCTCCCCAAGACCTTGGTGACTTTTATTTAGAAGGTGCTATGGGAGCCCTCGATTACCAGTATGAATGGTTTTATAATGAGAGTACAGACGAGTTATTTGTACAGCTACCTGGTGGTGTGGCTCCTGCCGATGGTGATGTTAAAATGAGAAGACGCCAAAAAACCATAGACCTTAAACACAAAAAGTACATTGAAATAAGAAACTTAGCTGTGTTTGGAGGGTATATCAGTCTTGAGGATGATACGAGATGGCAAACAAATTCCAACACAACCAACAATTTAATTTACGGTGTATCGTCATTTTATGGCGGACATACCGTAGGATACACCAATAGTTTTAGTGCTGCCACAAGTAGTATTAATATTGAAGGTTCTAACAACGTTATTGAAAAATGTGAGATTGCCTTTGGAGCGGCTTCAGGTATCCGTGTGAGAGGTAACAATCATGATATAAAAAACAATAGAATTCACGATTTTAACTATATAGGCTCCTATGACGCTCCTGTAGTTTTAAGAGGAATGAACAGCTCAAAATTTTCATATAATACTGTTTTTAATGGTGGAAGAGATGGTATAAACTACAACGGAACTGATAACGAAATTGCTTTTAACGATATATCACGAAGTAACCTAATTGCAGACGACTGTGGTTTGTTTTATACCGTAGGTTTACAAACAAATACCGAAATTCATCACAACTGGTTTCACGATGCTTATTCAAGCGGCTCTAAGTCAAAAGCAACCGGGATTTATTTAGATAATGATGCCGAAGACTTCTCTGTTCACCACAATGTTGTGTGGAACACCGAGTGGACCAGTATTCAAATTAACTGGGATGGTAAAGATATCGACATCTTTAATAACACATTATGGAATGGTTCTGAGGTTATGGGTGCATGGCACAAAGACGGTACAGCCTTTACTAATGTACGCGTTTGGAATAACCTGGGAAGTAATAGCGAATGGGAACCTCAATCTGATAAACAAAACAATCTGGTGGTTGATGCCAGTGTGTTTGCAGATGAAGCCAATGGAAACTTTAATTTAAAAAACGGAGCAAGCCCCATAGATCAAGGTCGAGAGATTGCCGGGATAACCGATGGGTTTACTGGAGCCAATCCCGATGTTGGTGCTTATGAAAATGGTGGTAATAATTGGACCGCTGGAATTGATTGGGATCCTCAACTTGGCCCAGCACGACTGGGGTGCTATGGATTACCTGGTGAAGATTGTGTCGTATTACCTGATAATGATCAGGATTTTGACGGTGTAGCTGACGAACATGATCAATGCCCTGATACACCTGATGGGTCAACAGTTAATGCTGTAGGATGTGCAATTTTTACATTACCAGCTGATAATTTTAGTATTAGAACCACTAGTGAACCCTGTGCGAGTAGTGATAATGGATCGATCAACATCACTTCCAAAGAAACGTCATACACGTTTACAGCTACAATAGAGGGCACTAGTACTCAGCAAGATTTTAATGCGAATACGGCGTTCGACAATCTCAATGCTGGTGATTACACCATTTGTATTACCACAACGGCAGATGCCGATTATAAGCAGTGTTTTGATGTGACGATTACCGAACCGGAAGCACTTTCTGTTTTTACTAAAGTAGATACATCCAAAAACACAGTTTCTTTAGACCTTAATGGCGGTCACCTGTATAGAATTAACCTCAATGGAACTATTACAGTTACAGACCAAAGTCAAATCTCGCTAAAACTAAGTCAGGGCGCTAACCGTTTAGCTGTGACTACAGATAAAGATTGCCAAGGGCAATACAATGAAGATATCTTTGCTTTTAATGATGGAGCTATCTTCCCTACCGTAGTTAGTAATCAGTTTACTATAGCCTTCCCGGATCATGTGAAACAAGCTGTAAGCTACCAAGTGGTATCTTCTGCTGGACAGGTTGTTATTAACAAAACTGTGAACAGAGATTCTCAAAACGTATTTGTAGACACCAAAGATCTTACTCCCGGTATGTATATCGTGAATGTAACAAGCTCTAACTCTAACTTTAAATCTAAAATTATTAAGAAATGATATCTGGTCATAACATCATAAATAAACTTTCTTTTGCTCTTTTTTCTATCATCATGCTTACCAGCTGTGGTGGTGGCGGTGATAATGGTGGTGGTGAGGAAAAAACACCTCAGCCCTCTGTACTCGTATTTCCCCTTGAAAATTCTGAATGTAATGAAGGTACAATAGTATCTGACTCTCAAAGTAGAGTTGCTTTTGAATGGAACGAAGCTACTGATGCCGATAGCTATACTCTGGTAATTACCAATCTTTTAGATAATACCACCAGAAATATTAATGCTAACGGGACTTCTAAAGAGGAACTTATTTTAAGAGGCACACCTTATTCATGGTACGTCATCTCTAAGGCTAATGGGTCCTCTAAAACGGCTAATAGCCCGACCTGGAAGTTCTATAATGCTGGCGTGGCGGTACAAAACTATGCACCCTTCCCTGCTGAGCTTGTTGGGCCTGCTATGGGAGGATTGGCTTCGACCTCAACCACTCTAAAATGGAATGGAAGCGATATTGACAATGATATTGAGTCTTACGATGTGTATTTAGGCACAGCAAACCCGCCTACCACACTGTTGCAAAACACAACCAATACCAGCCTTGGCACAGGGACTTTAAATGCCGATACCATATACTACTGGAGCGTCACTTCTAAGGATGCTCATGGTAATAATTCACAATCGCAAGTCTTTGAATTTAGAACACAATAGCCCAATGAGGTAGAGACGTATAAATCTAACACATAAACCTGGGGCAATTAATTAGATGATATCCTAATCTCTATTTTAATTGCTCCTATTTTATGTTATATTCTTTAAAGAATACCACGATCTGCAAAGTATTTATATACAAAAGAGGTATAATACAATAATAATTCAATGAACCTGATTTGCTATTTTTTGCAGTCCCCTTTTACCAAACGTTGAATACATCATTAATGATTTGAGTTAAAGTGGCAGCAGTATGTAACAAAAGTATTCTTCAGTACGCACGACAAATTTAGGTGTGAAAAATGTTAAAGAAATATGCATTTCGTCGAAATTAATCTAGAGTGCGTCTAAATTATTTATTTCAAAGACAATATTTCGGATGGATTCGGTAGGTTTATCGTAATATTGTACTTGTGAATATTATGTCCAGAGACATTTATAATTCATCCCATAAGAATTAATAACACAAAAGTATTATTAATTTAAAAAATTAAACTATGGCAATTGCTATAAAATCAATACCTGTATTAACTGAAAATGCTGCTTCAAACTTTGAAAAAAGAGCTGAAGAAAATACAGCAAACAGGGCTACTGTTGATTTTTCAAAAGAACGCTCTATTGCTGAAAAAATATTAGCCAAAGCCAAACTATAACATCTTAATAGTTTTGGGATTTCTTTTAGACAAGTGTACTTTCACACCTTATAATGAGTCAGCAATTTGTGATTGTGATTCATTTAATTGTGGTCATGAAGATTTAAATGACTTTTTTAAGAATGATTCTATTAATTGGTCTAGAGAACTTCTAGGTAAATCATATTGCTTTACTTTAGATAAAAACCCAAGTAAAATAGTTTGCGCATTTACGGTTTCAAATGATAGCATAAAAACTAAAAAACTTCCTGGATCAAGACGCAAAAAAGTAATTAAACAAGTGCCTTCAGAAAAAAGAATGAGGAGTTACCCCGCTGTATTGATAGGTAGACTAGGTGTTAATGAAGAATATAGAATGATCGAAGGAGAGGACAGTTCGACAGGAGACCAATTAATGGATTTTATTAAGTCCTGGTTTATAGATGACGCCAATAAAACAGGATGCCGATTTATTGTTGTAGATTCTTATAATGAACACAAGGCATTGAGATATTACAGAAGAAATGGCTTTGATCCTTTATTTTCTAGTGAAAATCAAGAAAAAGAATTTACAGGATTAAGAGAAGAGGATGTTCTAAAAACTAGAATGTTTTTCCTTGACTTAATCCTTTTTACAGATTAGTTAGTTCGTCCTAAAATTTAATACATCAGACCAGTCACTCCAATTTAGATTCTGATCCCGATAACGAACCCTCCAATAATAGGTTTTAAACGTATCCAGTTGTTCTATTTTTTCATGGGTAAGTGTTTTATTATTTTCTCCATGTTTAAGTGTCTTACTTTCAATCTGCTCCCAACGCTCTACAACAAGGTCTTTAAAATCTTTACCTTCAGATATTTGCCAATGAGAAGCGGCATGTATCGACTTAGAACGTGTATAAGGCCCTTTAAACGCTCCGGCATTTAAAATGACGTTGGTATTGGGAACCGTTCCATTATTTGGAAATAATACCAGGGGTGTTCTAGGTGTATATTCCTTTTTAGAAACGCTAACACTATCTCTTAACTCATTATACCTGATTCTATCTCTATTTCCGCGGCTTATCCATTTAGTAGTAAACTTTGGAACGCCGATATTTTCAACTTCTATTAATAAAAAACCATATTCGTCTTGAGTTACCGTAAATTCATGGTCTCCTTTGTTCAACGATTCTACGTGATCTCCTTCGCTATTAATGTTTTCAAAATGTATCCAAATATGTTTTTGATTCTTAGACTGCCCTCTTGAGTACCCCTGTGCACGACCTGAAACGTGTAAACTAGGTTTCCCCGAAGTTTCTGTAAATTGTTCAATGGCTTTAATAGCTTTTTCCTCAAAACCTGACCCTGCTCCTGAGACATCGGGTGGATGAATTCCATGCCATTGTGCAAAAACAAAGTCTATGTTTTCATTTTCTGCTGCGTCGTTAAGCACCTTCTCTAACCACTCGAATTGAATTTTTGAACCTCCAATGTCTTGATTTGAGTTCAAACCAATTATTCTGGCATTGTTATAATCTGTATACCACCACCGTTCGGAAAATGATGGATTACCATTTTCAGGTAGACTGAAATAATCAAAGTAATTAGCCGATTCATTAGCTGACTTATCTAACACGGGATAAACGGGTACTCGGGCAAATAGTTCTTGCGCTGGATTAAAAAAATGATTCTTCCAATTATTATAGGATTCCCTTTCTTTCGCAAGATCACCAGGAATCATAACCAAAGCCAGATTGTCTGGAATCTCCTCTTCAAATTCATTTTTAAAATACTCCATAACACCGGCATTTGTCACTTCAAAAAGCTTTTTTGGATTATTGGAGCCGTAGCCATTTATAGCGATGATGCTAAAGGATTCTTTATCTTTTTCAAGTGGCGGTGTTTTGAACTGATAAATTTTAGAAACTAGTATTCCGGTTTTTATTCTATAATAGTAGTTTGTGAAACGTTTAAGCCCTTCTATAGTTACTTCATGAATTTGTGAGCTACCAGAGTTTACAAAAAAAGCTATACCTGTTGCTTCTTTCCCCAATTTTTTGGACTTTCCCCATTCTACAATACTTTCTTCATTTGACGCGGTTTCCCACATAATTTTAATCGAAGTAGGCGTCGCATCTTGTAAATAAGGTTGTACTAATAGCTCGTTCGTTTGAGGGAAGGCCATAAAAGTGGATAACATTGATAATAGGGTGAATACATGCCATTTCATTTTGAATTGGGGTTTTAGGTTTGATATGATTACTAATGTTTTGTAGGTTATGGGTTTAAGAGATTTAGCACATGAGCCAAACCTTCCAATAGGGGTTGTAAGTTTTTGCACACTTTTTTCACCTGCAAGAAACCGATGTAATGATAATTATAGCCGCAGTTATCGTTAATTTTACATTAAGAATCAAGCCTAGGTCAATCTTATAGGTTTTAGACATGTTTTGTACATTGGTTTTTAAACAGGTTTTTCTCTTTCTAAAATAGCGACGTTCTGTCCTGTTGTACATCATTGCACACATAGAGTTAAACACACATATAAAACACTGATAATATCATGATTGCATAGTTTGAACATATAGTATGATAGCTTCAATGACACTTTTTCTATCATGTTTTACCCTCTTAAAGTATTAAAGCCTGTTGCATACAAACCGGAATTTAATCGCTCTTCTGTTTTAAAAAATTGAAAAAACTAATAACTCATATTAACCGTAGGTTAAATATGAGCCTCAGCATCATTTAGACCATATGAAAAAGTAAAATAGCCTCTTAATTACCAATAGCAGTTTCTCTAAAGTATTACGACCGTATTAAAATTTTTCAGTGTGAATAAAAACATGAGCTTTAACCTGTTGTCAATTTGTGAATTTTACAATTAAAATTAGTGCATATAACACCTATTTTAGTAATTTGCGATGTATGTTGCTTTATGTCTATTAGATCAACGAAATCCAAATTGAAATGAACGCTATTTTCTACATTGGTTGCTATACACAAATGCTCTCTGAAGATTTTGGAGGTAAAGGCCATGGTATCTATACTGTACAGATACATCATGAAACAGGTGAATTAAAAGTTCTCCACACCTTTCCTTCGACAAACCCAGCTTACCTGGCATTAAGTGATGACCATACGCACATATATGCACTTACCGAAGTTCACGACTATGAAAATCCCAAAATTAAAGCCTTTAAAATACAGGAGGATTATTCGTTAAAATTTATAAACGAGCAGGCCATAGATGGGAGCTTACCATGCCATATCGTTTATGCTAATAAGTGTTTATTAATAGCCTGTTATGGTTCTGGTAATGTTTTATTATTCCCTTTAAATGAGGACGGCGAAATACGACCACATAACCAAAACCATCAACACCAGGGTCATAGTATAAATGTATCGCGGCAAGAAGCACCTCATGCACATCAAGTTATGATACACCCTAATGGCAACGATGTTTTTGTTCCAGATTTGGGTATTGATAAGATCAAGGCTTATAAATTGAACGATATTGTATTGACTGCAATTTCTGAAAATGATATTGCCGTTAACAAAGGCGGTGGCCCCAGGCACATGGTGTTTAACCAAGCGGGGGATTTAGGTTACGTCATCAATGAACTTACCGGAGACATTTCTATTATAAAACAAACACAGGATCGATTCGAGTTTTTAAAATCAGTCAAATCGTTACCCGATACCTTCAAAGAAACTCCAAGTGCTTCCGCCATTAGAATTCACCCCAATGGCACCCACCTATATGCTGCAAACAGAACCTTCGACGCCATTACAATTTTTAAAATAAATGGTGAAGCACTGGAATTGCAGTCGTTTCAATCCACTCAAGGTAAAACCATAAGAGAATTTAATATTATCCTTAACGGCTCCTGGCTTATTGCTTGTTTACAAGATTCAGATGAAGTAATCTCTTATCGAATACAATCAAATGGCGAACTCATAGAACATCATCGCAGTAACCATATTTTATCTCCTGTTTGCGTTACTACAACTATACATGTAAAATAACTCCATTGTGTTTTCTTAAAAATCACTTGTTTAAAAAAATAAAGTTCTCCTCTTCTCGATAAAACATAAAAAAATACATATGTTTGTATGTTTATACATTTTAACGTATAAATTAACTTTGAATCGGAGTTTATCACTCCACAATTAACTAAAAACACCCCATTTATTATGAAAAAAACAAAATTTTTATTATTGACAATTCTTGCTATAGTTATTAATACCAGCCTTACATCCTGTAAAGACAGTTCGAAAGGAGATACGTCTCAAATCGAAACTCCACAAGAAGAGGTAGAGGCTCCTAAAAAAGAAGCTTCAACTGCCGATATGGTTGTAGGAAACTGGATATTATCTAACATGGAATTAAAGGTAGATGAAGACGCCGGTAAAGATGATAAAATGGTTCAATTTGCTAAAGAAATGATGAAGGAGTTTATTGGAAAATTTCACTATGACTTCAACGCCGATAAAACTTCTAAAATTACAATGCAGGGCCTTGGATCGGGTGGAGAAGATAAGACTGAAAATGGTACATGGTCTTTATCTTCCGATAACAAAATCATTAGTATATCTGGTAATAATGGAAAAGAAGAAACATTTAACGTTGTTAGTACGGGCAGCAAAGAACTCGTCCTTTCTAAAAGTGAGGAAGGTATGGGAGAAACCATATTGACTCTTACAAAAAAATAAACATATAAATCGCTTATTAGTTTTGCTTAACCTATTTTAGGTTAGAGATTCGTAGAGCACAATACAGGTATTTATAACGTGTATTGTGCTTTTTTATGTTATGAATATAGTTACAGTTAGTTCAATGAATTTTAACAGACAAAGGAACATATACTAGTTAAAATGCAGCAATTTATTAGAAGTATTTCGACTTTATAGGGAATCAAATGATTGCTTTACTCCAAAACACAATCCTTTAAACTTATTTTCAAAAGGCTTTCAGATAATTGATTAAGTGCGTTTTCACTACCGGAAAAATGATACACTCTATGATAGTGGCCTATATGACGGTTTGGAGGAAGCTCAACAAATGCAGAGGTAGACTCTAATTCAAAAAAACTCGTTTTATGAGTTGTCGAGTAATCCATAGTACCATGATTGTAAATGGGGATGATCTCCCCTTCATAAGGATTTTCTTGTTCTGTGACATGAGAATTCGAATACATGGTTTCCTTAGTTTTTCTATACTGAACAATGGTAAGCCTGTTTCTTTCTTGAGCATAGCAACCGTAAATATCTGGCGCCATAACATGAGGAATTCCAATTTTGCTTCTGTATTTCCCATCCGTTTTAAAGAGCATGACATCATTTTTTAACTGAAGTCTATCTGAATCCAATGGCCCCAAATACTTATAAACGTTGTCTAAAGACGCCATCTTTTCCGTAGGTATTATAACAACGGTATGGTCTGTACCCTCAAACATTCCGGCATTCCAAATAGAGACGAGACCCGTTTCTTTTTTCCAGGCGTGGTCTCCCTTATTTTGAACGCTATGAGCACTCTCATAGGCGACATAGTCTAAACTTTCATCAAATGTAATGTTAAGGTTCTGTTCAATGTCTTCTTTTTCTAAAAGCTTTATTTTTCTTAGCACTTCAAACTTAAACTCGGTTCCTATATGGTTTATAAGTTTTATGGTCTTGGCCATTAATACTTCCTTTAAGATGAATTTCTTTAACTGGTACGGTTCCGAGCTTAAGCTTGCTGGTACGTTCCAATGCCCTTCGTCTAAAGGTTTTATTTGTTGAAAATAAAATGAATGCTGACTTCCCAAAGGTCCAAACCACACGCGATCCTCTCCTCCTATTGCAGCAATGTCCAGATGGTCTCCTTCTATAGCCAATCTATTTATCCAGCCATTGCTTACGCCTTGTAGGCCATCATATGTTGTCGTTAAAACCTTCCCTTGAATGGCAGGTGCAATCGCTATTCTTCCTTTACCATTGTCTGAAAGTAACTCGATAACATCTGTTTTTGTAGCTATGGCTTCAACATCTTCGATATAAATTCGTTTGTTAGAATGACTACAGCCAAAAACAACGAGTAGTCCTACAATGCCCTTAATCCATTTCATTCTAAATCGCCTTTAATTTTATAGATCTGTTCATTTCATTTTGTTCGCCCGAGATTTGGCTAATCATTCCAATGTTGATTAACTATCGTTTGTATTTTCGGGTATTTAATATCGGTTTCGTTAAGTTCCTGTCTAAGCTTTTGAAGCTCCACTTTAAGCCTCTTTATAGTGTCTTTAAATGCAGGATCGTTATAACGATTGTGTAGCTCTTTTGGATCGTTTTTTAAGTCATAGAATTCCCAGGTATGCGGTGTTTCCTTCTCGATTCCTTCATATTGTGTTGCCCAATAATGTGATTCAAATTCTGCTTCAGGAAGATAGTGTTTGCCGTAATAAAAAATGAGCTTATAGTCTTTGGTCCTTACCCCGAAATGAGCAGGAACGTAATGATGAATGATATGCATCCAATACCTGTAATATGTGGCTTCTCTCCAATGATCTTCCTGCTTTCCCTGAAGGGTCTTTATAAAACTTTTACCCTGCATATATTCTGGTGTCTCACCTCCTGCTAATTCGATCATTGTAGGCGCATAATCGGTGTTGTTTATTAACAGATCTGTTACTTGTCCTTTATCAACACCCTTTGGATAATGAACAATAAAAGGCATTCTCATAGATTCGTCGTACATCCAGCGTTTATCTATATAATCATGCTCTCCAAGCATCATACCCTGATCACCTGTATAGATAATCACCGTGTTATCCCAAAGGCCCTCTTCTTTTAAAAATTTGAACAGTTTTCCCAAATTATCATCTACCCCTTTTACACACCTTAAATAGTCCTTTAAGTATTTTTGGTATGCCAAATGTGTTCTTAATTTAGGGTCTTTTGTATCTTTAAAAAATAACCCGGCATAATTACTATGATCGTTCCTATTTGTGTTTCTGGGGGTTATCGACGTTCCTATATAATGCATTAAACTATCGTTTTTACCTCGGGTACCCTCTGAGCCAAAATAGGGTTGGTTATACATGCTTGCCGGCTCTGGAATTTCTGTGTTTTTTAAATAATCTGCATACCTTGGAGCATATTCAAACATATCATGAGGCGCCTTATAATGATGCATCAGGAAAAACGGTTTCGATTTATCAACCGTCTTAATGTAGTCTATAGTCGTATTGGTAATGACGTCACTGGAATGTCCTTTGGTTTTTATTTTATTATTAGGATATTTTCCTTGTCCTTTTTCCATGAACACCGGATCAAAATATGTCCCCTGACCGTCTAGTATCTTATAATAATCGAAACCGCTTGGCTCTGAATGTAAATGCCATTTCCCTATAATAGCTGTGGTATACCCTAGTTTCTTTAGCTCTTGAGGTAAATATTGTTTTTCTTCATCTAATGCAATGTCTAAATCCAGAACGCCATTCGTTTGAGAATATTGACCGGTTATAATATTTGCACGACTGGGAGTACATATGGAATTGGTACAAAAGGCATTGTTAAATAACATGCCCTCTGATGCCAGTTTGTCTAAATTAGGAGTTGGATTAAGACCTGCCAATCGTCCGCCATAAGCTCCTAAAGCCTGAGAGGTATGATCGTCGCTCATTATAAAAATAATATTAAGCTTTTTGTTTTGAGCCCAGGAAAATGCCGTTATGAATAACGCAATAATTAAGGTATTCCCTATCTGTTTCATAGAAATTATGTGTCTTTAAATTGTTGTTTAACTAATAAAAGTCGGAGTTTCGACTTATACCGTATTTTAAATCGATCGCTAAGAATGTTCATTCAGAACGTTACTGAAATCAAAATATATTTTGGTTGAAAGCCCCTAGCGCAGCCAACGAGAAGTCCGCCTGTCCAAACGACAGGGAATCTCATAATTTGTTTAGGTTTATGAGATTTCTCGACAGTTTATCCTGAGCGCAGCCAAAGGGCTCGTTCCTTGCTCTATCGAAATGGCAAGCGACTTATATTTAATGTTTTAAACTTAAAACCTCAATCTTTTGATTAATTGAATCTGTTTTAATAATAAAAATTCCAGAAATCGTATTTTTCTCCTTTAATGTTTTCTTTTTTATCCCCCAACTCTATGGCCTTAGCCTTCATTTCTTGTCTCATTCGGTCCATAAGCACCTTATTTTCAGGAAAAAAAGAAAGATCTCTAGTTTCCCATGGATCATCTTTTATATTGAAAAGCTGCGTGACTCTTGAACCCCTTACTTGCTCACCATATTTCCAATGTAAATCATTAGCTCTTACATACTCGACAAGTTTATAATCCCCATTTCTATACGCTCTTTGAAATTGTTTGTAGGCGTGATACGTTGCGGTTCTCACCTGATCTGTTTTATGTTTGATTACAGGCAATAAACTCTTTCCATTTACCGATTGTGGCACCTCAACACGAGTCAACTCACAAACTGTTGGAAAAATATCATGAATATAACTTAGTGCATCCACTTTTCTCCCCTTGTCTTTAATCAGGTTCCCAGAAAGTATAAACGGCACGTGAATTCCATCTTCATCATAAACATTTTGCTTTCCTAACAAACCGTGGTTTCCAACAGCAAGACCACTATCTCCGGCAAAAACGATCAAGGTATTGTCGTAAGCCCCGCTCTCCTTTAATGCCTCTATTATTTTCCCTATCTGGTCATCTAAATGGGTTATTATCGCATAATAATCAGCTAAATGTTGCTTGGCAACCTCTTCTGTTCTTGGCCACGGCGCCAAGGCTTCGTCTCTTAAAAACATATGACCATTATCAAAAGGGTGCTGAGCCATATAAGAAGGCGGCAAGCTTATCGTTTCAGGGGCATACATATCCCGATATTCCTTTGGAGCCTGTCTGGGATCGTGAGGTGCATGAAAAGCTACATACATAAAAAACGGTGTCTTCTTTTTAGCCTTTTTTAAGTATTTAACGGCTTCTCTTGCAAAAACTTCCGATGTATGCGGACCATCGCGTTCTGTTCCAAACGGTCCCTTCTTATCGGCTTTAGTTATAGCTCTTCTTACTTCCTTCCCCTTATCACCATAGGTCAATACATAAGCATCTTCTTTTTTAAAAGCGCCTTTATTATCCCAATCATGAAAAGGCATTCTAAAATGATCTGTTAAGTACACGCCCCGTCCCATAATTTTTTCTCCTGAATCGAAAGAGCGTACCAATGATGGATTATCATTATGCCATTTTCCAACAATATGCGTATTGTAGCCGGCATTTTTAAAAGTCTCCCCCATAGTTGCATGCGCACCGGGAATGGTGTGTCCCTGTCCTTGCAGGCTAAAAAGATGCCGTCCAGAATGTAACATAGCCCTGCTAGGAATACAGGTTGCTCCTGAAAATGCTCCCATTAAATAGGTGTTTGTAAAGGCCATGCCATCGTTTGCCAGCGCATCCATATGAGGCGTTTTCACATCCATACCACCAAGGGCATGAACTCCCGAAAAACGATGGTCGTCCGTATAAATAACGAGAACGTTAGGTTTTTTGGGCATTTTCTGAGCCAAACTCTTCCAGGAAACTAAAAGAAAGGCCGATATAAGTGTAATTTTAGGTAAAGTTCGTAGTAATAAAATCATTTTTATGGAATTTAATCTTCGTGGGCTGCTGTATTTCCTCCTATATCATTCTCGCTATACCCTTCTATTTCAATTTTAAACGTGTAGGCTTCACTGTTTTCAAGACCCTTTGGTGTTTTTATAACTAAACCCCGTTCGTCTCTTGTCCATTCAATGCCCTCATCGCTTCCCAATAGTTTAATGTTTTCAATTTTAGAATTAAGGACACCTAATCCTGTACTTAAAGATTTAATAACGATCTCACTTCCGGGTTTATCCAAAACAATGGCAAAAAACGCTTTATCTGACGCTTTTGTGAACCTTATATCTTTATTGGTGTATGCGATCTTGTGCTTTTCAACTTTATGTCCGCCTTCGGCTAATCTGGTTGGTCCTTCTCCAAAAATTGTCCATGGCCTTGTTCCATAAATAGCCTCGCCATTAACCTCTAACCAGGCTCCAATATCAATCAATAGGTCTTTCATTTCCTGTGGAATCGACCCGTCCGGATTTGGAGGAACATTTAAAAGCATAGAACCATTTTTACTCACGATATCGACCAAAATATCTACAATATCATTAGATGTTTTAAAAATTGCACCGGGTCTGTAAAACCATGCACCAGGAGAAGTATCTGTTAACCAAAATTGATTCTTGGGTTGATTTGGCCGACCTCTTTCATAGTCTCTAACAGCTACATTTTCGGGAAATGTTGTTTCTTTATAGCAAACAACAACATCTTTTCCCCATTCTACCCCTTTATTATAGTAATATGCTAAAAACTTCTGACGTGATTCCTCTGTCATATTTTCTAACCACCAATCGAACCAAATGATATCTGGTTGATACACATCGATAAACTCTTTTAATTTCGCCCACCACTGGTCGTAAAAATCTTTGTCAGGTTCATCAGAATCCAAGTCATGCGGATTCGTGTATAGGTCGTAGTCCTTAGGATCAACACCGCCATGTCTATGAGCGGGAGCGAAATATTTCCAGGTAAAGGCATGGTGAAAAGACCCCATAAATTTCATCCCCTTACTTTCAATTTCCCTTTTAAGTTCTGCCGAAGGATCGATACCTCCATAATTCATGGCATTCCATCGGGTAGCTTTACTATCCCACATCGCAAAATTATCGTGATGCATAGCTACTGGGCCGGCAAATTTAGCTCCCGACTTTTTAAATAGCTCAGCCCACTCCTTAGCATTGAACTTTGTTGGTTTAAACTGTTCTATAATATGGGTATATCCAAACTTGGCCGGATCTCCATACTTTTCTTTATGATGTAAAAAGTTGCTCGAAGGCTTCCCATTTCGAGTCTCTACCTTTTCACCATCATTATACATGGTCATACCATGCCAACCATTATACCATTTGGATGGGTCTGCCCCCTCGAAAGCTCCAGACACCGGCCCCCAATGTGCATAAATACCAAACTTGGCATCTTTGAACCAATCTGGTGAGGGATTAACGTTTTCCAGAGAATTCCAACTCGCTTCAAACCCCTCGGAAGTCTCCTTAATTACTTTATTTTCAACCGATTTTTCTTTACACCCCAAAAACAGTACTCCTATAATAAAAGGTGTTAATTTAACCGTTCTTAAAATTCTACTACTCCTCATACGCTTTTACTTATAAATTTGATTTATCAACATCATTCAATACTATGTCTTCTCTAGAATCTTTAGACAATACATTGAATTTCACATCATGCAATTCAAGATTTTCAATATGTCTTCCATATAGACCATAAGCAGGTAATGCACCAAAAAAACTAAATTCGGGGTAGGCTGTTTCCTGTTCTTCTACTTCTATCCTGGCCAAACTGTTATAGCCTCCAGGAAGTGTTACTGCTATATCGGATAGCTTAATGCTTCCAATTTTATGATTCGGGGTACCGGTTATAAATATTCCTGAAGGTGGAGACACCCTCGAATTCTTTAAATCCCGTGTTGTCGCTGTAACATTTTTAATGCTCACATTGTGTATAGAACCTACCGTCTGTCTTTCTGCATTTCTATACGTTCGAAGACGTTCTCCAAGCCTTATAAAGATAGGCATATCAACATTATCCATGGTTATATTACTTATGGACACATCATGCATATTTGCTCCATCTACACTTAGTAGTTTAATTCCACCTCCACGAGTATTATAAATGCTACAGTTACTAATTTTAATATTGTAAAAGTCTCCCATGGACTCGGTTCCAAACTTGATAGCTCCCCAATCACTTTTAAGCTTACAGTTTTTTACGGTTACACCATAGGTAGGTAAAGCACTCGTAGATTTTATGCATATGGCATCATCTTCGGTATTGATGTTACAATTTTTCAGGCTTATATCATGACTGGAATCCAGGTCGATCCCGTCATTATTCTTATTAGCATGGTTATATATAGAAATGCCTTCAACATGAATATCGTGAGACTGATAAAAATGACATGCCCAGGCTGCGGCCTGCCTAATATTAATGTTTTGTAATGTAATATCTGAAGACTCTACAAACCTTAATAAAAATGGACGATTCGCTCCGAAGCCCTTCCTTTTACTTAAAGGGATGCCTAGTTCTTCCATTTTTAAAAGTAAATTCTTAACCAAAAAAGCTTCTCCATTCCCATCGATAACACCGTCTCCTTTAATTGCAATATGTTTTGCTTTTTTAGCTCCAATTAGGCAATTTCCTCTGGTTTGCCCAGTGGCATCAATAAAGGAATCAATACTCTTATAATCACCCGGGTTCGAACTTCCTACCAGCTTGGCGCCTTTATCGACTCTTAACGTTACATTATCCTTTAAAATGACGGTTCCCGAAACGTAAATACCATCAGAAATCACAACTTCTCCACCCCCGGTGGCAGAACATTCATCAATGGCTCGTTGTATAGATTCTGTATTTACAAATAGGCTATCCCCAATGGCTCCAAAATCCTGAACTTTAAACTCTCGCTTTTTTTGATTACAGCTTATAAGTATAATGACCATGATCCCTATTGAGAGGGTACAAGTACTATTTAATCTCCCATTAAGGAGCTTTCTACTAAAATAAAGATCGGCGCTAAGGATTTTTCTCATGGGGACAATAGGGTTAAATATTTTAAACGTTCAACTATAAGTTTGTTACTTCTAATAGTTTTCTGAATCTGTTCTAATTTTATATGAAATGTGTTATTATTATAAAAATCTTTCAGTAGCACCATAGAATTTAAGATTTGAAGTGCTTCTGTAATCTGATTTGATGCATACAATGCCTGGCACATTACGTTTTCAGGGTTTTGATCGCCTATAATTGCCAGATACTCTGCTGCCTTCACTTTATTAATTAGTTCTGCATCATTCTGGCTTATATCTTGAATCAAAGGCGTTGCGTCTTTAGCCAATGTCCCAAAGCCACTACATACGGTAAGTGCCCAGTAGCGTTCCCATGGGTCCTTCGATGTTAAATATGTCTTGATTTTTGAAGCGACGCCTTCAAAGTCTTCTAACGATAGATTTGCAATCTTTAAATATTGGGCAATGTCATTTTTATGTTGTTGACCAAATTCGACAGGATTATTTTTAGCATGACGTAGGATATAAAACTCTGGATAAAACGATAAATCTGGCATAGATTTTAATCTGGAGTCCATGCCCTTTCTCATGTCTTTTAAAATCCTATTGTGATCAGGGTCATTAGCCAGATCGTTGATTTCATAAGGATCTAATTCAACATTATATAATTCTTCGGGTTGCTTAGGCTGGAAAAACTGCGATTGTTCTTCGTTTAAGTGTCCATCGCGATATAAGTGCTGCCATTCTGTATAGGCTAATTGTTTATACCTGTAAGCATTCATTAGTCCATTAACATGACATGGTTGAAAGTTTCGTATGTACTTATACTTCCCTTTTCGTATGCTTCTTACCATATCATATTTCTCGTCAAATCGATCGGCATATCCAAAAACCTCTTCATGCGCCTTCTTAGTCCTGTTTTTGGCATATTTTCCCATAAATGGTTGACCATCCATGAACTCGGGGATATCAATACCGGCTATGCTTAAAACCGTAGTTCCGAAATCTACAAAACTCACAAAGTAATCGGTTTTCGATCCTGGTTTGAAGTTAGATAATCTCTGGTATTTTGGAGGAACATAAACCACCAGCGGGACGTGTAATCCTGTCTCTTTCAAATACCCTTTACTATCTGGTAATACGCCTCCATGATCTGAGAAGTAAAAAATAATCGTTTGCTCTAAAAGTCCATCCTTTTTTAATTCTTCTATAACAGCTCCCACTTCTTTATCCATCGCCCGAATCTTATCCTTATAAAAGAGGTTTGTATACCTAAAAACGTCCGTTTGTGGGTGGTTGGGCTGAACAAAAGCGTGAGTTCCTTCTGCAGCCAATCGTTCTGTATCGATGTCTTCTTTAGAAAAATGAAGTTGTCCTTCATGTGTATTATATATGTTATGGACATGAAAAAATGGTTGTCCATCGCTCCTATTTCGCCAGGATGCATGTCTTGAAGATTCATCCCATACGGAATCGGACTTGACTATATTATAATCCTCCTTGGCATTGTTTGTTGTATAATATCCGGCTTGTCTAAGGTATGCTGGAAACATTTCAAAACCTTCCGGCAATACTATCTTCTCCTCTGCTCTGTGATAATGTGTCGCTAATTTGGGTCCATAAACAGATGTAATTAGTGTAGATCTGGCAGCACTGCAAACGGGGGCATTTGAAAAGGCCCTGGTAAACAAAATTCCTTTGTTTGCCAAACGTTCAATATGAGGAGTCTCAACACCATTTTGGTCGAATAGTTTTAAATAATGTTTTGAGTTATCCTCAGATGTAATCCAAACCATATTAGGTCGCTGCCCTTGAACAATTAGGGACGCAACCAAAAAGACTATGAATAATGCATTGGACCTTATAAACATCGTATTATCGTTTAATCAAATCGCTTTCTGAAATCACCTTTCTGTTAGTATAAACCGAGTTCGTGTGGGCATTCAGTACATCATCAAATACAATTGTAGGCCTTGCATCGCTTCCAACAACATTGATTTGGATATCATTAAGTAACAATCCATCTACGTGTCTTGCATAAATTCCATAAGCTGGTAAAGTTCCCACTAAATGAAATTCCGGCCACCATCCATTAAGTGTTTCCAAAGTATATTCCTTTATGTCTTTCTTGTTAGCATCCTCGACACTACCTCCTCCTGATACCGTAAACTTTATATTAGACAACTGAATGTCTGTGATATAATGCTTTGGCATTCCTGTAATAAAGATAGCCGAATTTTTATCCAACTTTGAATTATCAACAATCATACCTTTGAAAACAAAACCGTGCATAGCCTTCATGGGATACATGGCTTCTGGAGCGTCTACACAAGCTTTTTGTTGTGCAAAAGTCATAAAAACAGGTCTTGGCACATTATTCATCACCAAATTTGAAAAGGTCATGTTTTTCATTTCTCCGCCTTCATTCATTTGAATTTTTAAACCAGAGTCCTGAATATCATTAAATGTACAATTGCTAACCGTCACAGACTCTATATCGCCTCTGGACAATAATCCAATGCGCATTCCTGCCCATTTACTTTTAAATGTACAATTGGTTACTACAATATTTTTGCTTGGCGTATCCAGAAGTGATGCTTGAATACAAATAGAATCGTCACTGGTATCAAAGGAACTATTAGATACCCGAACGTTTGTACAACCATCGAAATCTAAGCCATCGCCATTGTGATTTACACGGCTGTGAATTCTAATCCCCTGTACAACAATCTCGTCACAGTATAACCAGGCAGAGGTCCAGGCCGCAGGGTTTTTAATAGTTAAGTCTTTTAAATGTATGTCGTGGCAATTCATAAATCGCATCAGCATGGGGCGACCATCTCTTTTTGTGAAATTTTTGGGATGCCCGTTACCATCAATAAGCCCGTAGCCTTCTAAAGCAAAAGACTTTGCATTTTTAGCAAAAATTAAACAACGGTCCATATGAGGCTCGTTCTTATACATATTCTTATGCGTATCGGTCGTGTAATCCTTAATATCTGGACTCCCTAGTAAAACAGCACCGTTTTCAACATGAAGTGTCACAAAATCTTTCATGTATATGGTACCAATAACAACGGTTTTCCCGGCTGGTATTAATACGGTACCTCCTCCATTTTTAGAACATGTATTTATGGCCTCCTGAACGGCCTTCGTATCCTTGGAGATGCCATCACCCTTGGCACCGAATGATATAACGTTGTATTCGGTTGCACAAAGTTGTAAACAGAACCCCAAAACAAAAAGAGTTACTAAATTATTACCGTTCTTCATATTACGACCTACTTAATATTTAGGCATGATGTCTGTGACTTTATCAGCCTTTAATGATTATATTTCTACTTCCTCTGATTATTGAACCTTTTTGCGCATGAAACCCCAAATAGAAGGGCTCACCAATAGAATGAACCCCTAAAATTCATCTAAGAGCTCATAAATTAATTTGTTTTCACTATCAGGCGTTCTGAGGTCAATCCATTAGATGAAGCTTCAATTTTAATTTCGCCTGTAGCTTCTGATGATTTTACTACTAACAGGCACATACCGTTGAAAGCTTTTCTTTTGTTTGATTGAAATGATTCAAGAGATGTTTGGTCGCCACTACCTACTGCAGCCAAAACACCTTCCCCTTGAATGCTGAAAGTTAACAAGTTATCGGCATTAGGACAAAGATTTCCACTTTCATCTTCTATGCGAACGGTTATAAATGATAAATCCTCACCATTTGCCTTAATATTATGACGATCTGCTAACAATTTCACCTTAGCAGGAGCTCCTGCCGTTTTTACTTCTTTCGTTGCCACCTCTTTTCCAGACTTATAGGCAACAACTTTGAGTGTCCCAGGCTGATATGGCACTTGCCATGACAGACGATATTTAGATTTATATAATGCTTTGTTAAAGTCGTGATACTCGGATGGAATTTCAACCAAATCCTTACCTTTTACCTTTTTACCATAAGATTTACCATTTACAAAGAGCTCTACTTCTTCGGCATTAGTATATGCAAATACTGGAATTTTCTCTCCTTCTTTACCTTCCCAATTCCAATGCGGTAGCACATGTACCATAGGAGTTTCGGTCCATTGACTTTGATACAAGTAGTATCTATCTTTAGGGAAACCACATAAATCTACTGGTGCGAAATACGACGAGCGCGATGGCCAATCGTCATTCCAATACCCATTTGTTGAATTATCTCGTCCGCCATAAGGTGTGGGTTCTCCAAGGTAATCGAAACCTGTCCAGATAAACTCTCCTAAAGACCTTGGCTCTTTTGCCTGCGCATCAAACTCTACATCTGGTGCATAGGCCCACGGTGGCCCAACAATAACATCGTAACTGCTCACATGATTGGTTTCATGTTTTTGCGTAAATTCAATGGGTAAATGGTAAACGCCTCGACTACTTGTTAATGATGACGTTTCCGATCCATAAACAATCATATTCGGGTTCTCTTCCATAATTTCGTTGTAGCGTTCCGGCCAATAGTTCATACCAACAATATCCACCTGATCTGCTAATTTATTTACAAACGGCGCTGGAAAATAATTAAATCCAACTGTGGTTGGCCTGGTATTATCTTCATCGTGGCAAATATCATTTAAGTGCTTGGCCAGTTTCCATCCGTCTTTTTTGCTCTGCTCCAAAATTTCATTACCTATACTCCACATAATCACAGATGGATGGTTACGATCACGTTTAATCATATCGCGTAGATCGATTTCATGCCATTCATCAAAATACTTATTGTAACCATTTTCTACCTTGCCCATTTTCCATTCATCAAAGGCCTCAACAATCACCACAATACCCAATTCATCACAAACCTTCAGTATTTCTGGAGACGGTGGGTTATGACTGGTACGTAATGCATTCACTCCCATATCTTGCATAATTTGCATTTGACGTTGCTTGGCTCTGTAATTAATCGCAGCTCCCAATGGCCCCTGGTCATGGTGCATGCAAACCCCATTCAATTCAACCGAGTTTCCATTTAATAAAAATCCGTTTTCTCTATCAAATTCAATGGTTCTAATTCCAAAATCTGTATTATATTCATCAGTCACATGCCCATCAACACTTACTGTACTTACTGCTTTATATAATACCGGGTTTTTGATGTCCCAAAGTTTAGGATTTTCAACTGTGATTTGAATAGGCGTTGTAGATTCGGTATTTACGTCAATTTCAGAACTATGCTCTGCCACAACGGCTCCGGCTGCATCTTTTATTTGTGTTTTTAGATGCACTTTAGATGTTACTCCGCTTAAGTTGGCAATGGTTGTTGCAATATTCACTAATGCCTTTTCTTTGGAAACCTCGGGTGTCGTTATGTAGGTTCCATATTGCGGAATATGTATAGGGTTATTAATTTTTAATCTTACATTTCTATAGATTCCTGCTCCAGAATACCAACGTGCAGCTAAATCTTTCGGAAATAATTGAACGGCAATAACGTTCTCCTCTCCGAGCTTTATATGTTTGGTTAAATCGAGTTCAAAACCAATATAACCGTACGGGCGTTCTCCCACATACTCTCCATTTAGCCAAACTTTAGCTTCGTTCATGGCTCCATCAAACTCTATAGAGATGCGCTTCCCTTGATGATCTTTCGATATGGTAAAATGTTTTCTATACCAAGCCTCACCATGCACAGGAAGCCCACCAGTTCTGGCATTATATTTCTTATCAAATGGTCCTTCAATAGCCCAATCATGAGGCAAATTCAAGGATCTCCAGGCAGAATCATCAAAAACTATAGACGAACCTTCTTTAAAAGAACCTTTAGAAAAAAGCCAGTTCTTATTAAAGTTTTGATCGTCTAACACGGACACGGACTGGTTGGAAACTTCACAGGAAAAAAATGAAGCTACTAATAAAAATAAAACTGCTACGCTAAATGGTTTTAAAGCTCTCATATGCCTTTATTAAATCTTATATTAAATGGTGTGTATCGTAAATATAATTTATCCCCTTACCCGAAGAAAAAATAAACCGCACTATTTCCCGAAAAAACACATTTGTTGCGTAGAAAAAAACACTTGGTTTATTCCCTAAACAGAAACAGATGGTAATTTTATCAAAATAGATATATTTTTAGCCCTCAAATTCTATGTTTCGCTGTGTATATCTGGCCATGATTTGGATCATCAACTAAGTTAATCATTTTTTAAAATCAAAGTAACGCTTAAAAAACTGTTGTAAAACTATGATCTACATTTTAAACGAGGCTGTTTGAAAAATCATTGTCATTTGATTTGTCCAGCTAAACATTTCGTCGACCCTTAGTGATTGCGCTTGAGCTCTGCTTGGTGTACAAACGATCGAAACCGATATGGACTCTTAATAAATTAATAAGATTTTGGACTCTAAATGCTCATGAGGTACATATTAGTCTAAATACATGTGCATATAAGTCTTAATTAACAGAATGAGTCAATCAACATTTAATTAATATGCTCTTTATAGTATTTTAGCAAAAGTTAATCAAATCAAGTCATAAATTTTCAAACACATATAGCAATGAACAGCAACTACGAAGTTAGATACGCTTCAAGCCCCGAAGCAGTAAAGCATTACGATACTCAAGCACTCCGCAATGAGTTTTTAGTGGAAAATGTCATGAAAATAGACCATTTAAAATGGGTTTACTCTCATTACGATAGGTTTATGGTAAGTGGTGTTGTTCCCGTTACAAAATCTATTGAACTGGAATCTATTGACCCATTAAAATCTGAAAACTTTTTAGATCGAAGAGAATTGGGAATAATAAATATTGGAGATACTGGTACGGTAACGGTAGACGGTACAGAATATATTCTTGATCATAAAGAAGCGCTTTATCTTGGGCAAGGAAACAAAAAGGTTGTTTTTTCAAGTCAGTCCTCAGACCATCCAGCTAAATTCTATTTAAACTCTACTCCTGCTCACAAATCCTTTCCGAATAAAAAAATAGGGATCAACGATGTTGAAGTTGTGGAATTAGGGGCTCCCGAAACTGCTAATGCAAGAACCTTAAGAAAATACATTGTAAATAGCGTTGTAGATGTCTGTCAATTACAAATGGGGATGACTACTTTAAAACCAGGAAGTGTTTGGAATACCATGCCGGCACATGTCCATGATAGAAGGATGGAGGTTTATTTCTATATTGAAGTTCCCAAAGATCAGGCTGTATGTCATTTTATGGGACAACCCGATGAAACCAGACATATATGGATGACAGATAATGAAGCGGTCATTTCTCCCCCATGGTCTATCCACTCCGGATCTGGAACTAGCAATTACACCTTTATTTGGGGAATGGCTGGAGAAAATTTAGATTACGGTGATATGGACACTTGTAAGATCAACGAATTAAGATAACTCCAAAGCATCATACGGTCATGTCTGTTAACAAACTCTATTTTCTTTACTTGTGCGTCGCTCTTTTGTTTTCCTGTTCTAAAAAAGAACAAAAAACAATAACAGTAAAAAACACTTTAAATATTGAACGTGTCTTTGAAACTGTTGAATTAACGAAAGAATTCTTAAAGGTGGATTCGTTGTCTAATCTGGGGGTGAAAGATAAAGATTCTGGTGAATTATTAGTTTCTCAGCTCATAGACAACAATCAGGATGGCTTATATGATATACTGATTTTCCAGCCTAAAGTCGCTCCGAATTCTGAGAAAACATACCATATCGTTCCGGTTTTAGAAACCGACAAACGGGAACCCTTAGCGTATTGCTTTTCGCGCTTTGTTCCTGAAAGAACAGATGACTACACCTGGGAAAATAATAAAGTTGCTTTTCGTGTTTTTGGGCCAACAGCTCAAAAAATGATTGAAGATAGTGTACCCGGCGGAACCTTGTCCAGTGGTGTAGATGCCTGGTTAAAGCGTGTGGATTACCCTATTATTAACAAATGGTATGAAAAGACTACTAGTGGAAAAGGATCTTATCATGAAGATGATGGAGAGGGACTTGACAATTTTCATGTTGGAATAAGCAGAGGCATTGGAGGTATCGCTGTTAAAAAAGACAGTACGTACTATGTGTCTAAAAATTTTAGCTCGTGGAAGACTCTTAGTACGGGGCCTATTAGAACCAGTTTTTATTTAAAATATGAGGATTGGGATGCCAATGGGCAGGTTATCCGGGAATCTAGAATTGTAAGTCTGGATTATGGTAGCAACCTCACAAAATTTGACATATCCCTTCGTGGTACAGAAACGGTTGTAGCCGGTATCACGTTGCACGAAAAGGATGGAACGATTACCAATAACAAAGAAAACCACTGGGTGAGCTACTGGCAACCTCATGGGGACTCCGAGCTTGGAACAGCCATTGTTTCTTCAGGAGCGTACTTTGTAGATTCTTACGAGTACAGCACCGAAGAAACAGACTTAAGTCATGCCTTCACAAATCTGAAGGTTTCAAACCATAAGGTTGAATATTATGCTGGATTCGGTTGGAAAAAAAGTGGTCAATTCGAAACGAAAGCGTCCTGGGAAAATTATCTGAATCAATTTTCCTTAAAAGTAAAAAACCCTCTTATCGTTCGAACAAACTAGGATCATATTACAACGTAAAATATCTGATCAAAAATTTGATTTGCCAATTTATATCAACGAAAACCTGCATAAATGTATTGCAGGTTTTTTTAAGCAAGTTCCTCATTATAAAACATATGTTCTATAAATAAAACCAATTCACTTTATCCTTCTTTCTCTTAATGTTTAATTTAGCCTCATGGATTAATTATACTATCATGTATTATAAACATTCATTCATAACTTTAACCCTAACTTATAAGTCCCTACAGTACTAATATGAATAGAATTAAAATACACATTAGTTTAATAGCCTTATTAATAAGCCTTCAGAGTATATCCCAAAACCCTTTAGTTACCCATATGTATACGGCAGACCCAACTGCCAGAGTTTTTAATAATACATTATATGTCTTCCCTTCAACGGATGTTGTATGTGAAGAAGGAAAAGGAGAAAATGGATTTTGTATGCCTTCTTATAATGTGTTCTCTACAACGGATTTATCGACCTGGACAGATCATGGAAAAGTTATTGACCAAACCGATGTTCCCTGGGGACGAAAAGACGGTTTTGGAATGTGGGCACCCGACTGTGTTAAAAAAGAGGGTATGTATTACTACTATTATCCGGCTCCACCTGCAGACAAAAGTGCTTTTAGAAGAATTGGTGTGGCTACTGCGACATCTCCGGAAGGGCCTTATACTTTAGAGAAACACTATATTGAAGGGGTTAAAGGCATAGATCCCAATGTTTTGATTGATGACGATGGCCGCGCTTATTTATACTATGGAGGTGGAGAAAACCTCTGGGTCGTGGAACTAAACAGCGATATGATATCCATAAAAGGTACGCCTAAAGTTGTTGAAAAACTTCCTGGAAAATACAAAGAAGGGTCGTTTGTATTTAAAAAGAATGGCACTTATTACTTTACATTTCCTCACGCACCATCGGGGTCTGAAGAAATCTCATATGCAACAGGCAAGAGCCCTTTAGGGCCTTTTGAATACCAAGGTATGATTCTAGAACGTTGGAAAGATAACTGTTGGACAAACCACCATTCTATCGTAGAATATAAAAACCAGTGGTATATTTTTTACCACCATCATGATATCTCTAAAAATAAACACCTAAGGTCTATGAGAGCAGACAGCCTGTTCTTCGACAAAGCGGGATTAATTAAAAAGCGAAAGGCAACTTTGAGAGGTGTTGGAATTACCAAAATAGACAAACCCATTCAAATGGATCGTTTTTCTTCGGCACACAACTTAAAAGTAAACAGGCTGGAGGATGAACGTGTTGTTGGATGGCAGTTAGATCATATTAAACCTGGTGCTTACGTTACTTACAACGCTGTTAATTTTGAGTCAAAAAAGCTAAAAAAAGTGACTTATAGAGTTTCATCCGGAAGCCAGGGAGGTACTATAAAACTTTTTCTGGATAACAGATTTATAGCATCTACAGCCGTGAGGAATACTGGAAGTTGGACGACCTGGAAAACTGTTGAAACACCAATTAAGGAAAAGATTAAAGGTGTTAAGAACATCAAACTGATCTTTGAAGGATCCGGTGAACATCTAATGAATCTGGATTGGATTAAATTCGAATAATATACACACTCCACTTTAACTAAAAAAAGGCATTACTCTTAGTTGAGAATGCCTTTTTTAATGTTTTTATGAATGTTTGTTAATCATCCCAATGTGTATCAATGATTTCTTTTAGGTGCGGATAATCATGATCCTCTTCGTTAAGCGCCTTTCGGGTTTCCTTTAATTCCGCCTTCATACCGTTAATAATCTCTTTGTATTCCGGATTATTATATTGATTTATCATTTCTTCAGGGTCATGCTTTAAATCATAGAACTCCCATGCTGCTGGCGTAATCCCCACCTTATTAGAATGTGCTTCGTCATTCCAGTACATGGAAAGGGTGCCTTCTTTTTCTAAATTATGGTATCTACCATAAAAAAATATTAATTTATGATCTTTACTTCTAAGTCCGAAATGTGCTGGAATATCATGATGAACCATCTGCATCCAATAGCGATAATACGTACTCGACCTCCAGTCTTTTGGAGGGTTTCCCTTTAGTATTTCTGTGGTACTTCTTCCCTGCATATAATCTGGTGCCTTTCCTCCTGCCAGCTCTATTAAGGTCGGTGCAAAATCGGTATTATTCACCATTAAATCGGTTCGTGAACCCGGTGTTACCGCTTCATTATCCGGATGTCTAATAATTAATGGCATGTGTATAGATTCTTCATACATCCATCGTTTATCTTGAAAATCGTGCTCGCCCAGAATCATACCTTGATCTGAGGTATAAACAATAATTGTATTGTCCCAGAGCCCTTTCTTTTTTAAATAATCAAAAAATCGACCTAAATTATCATCAACTCCTTTTACACATCTTAAATACCGCTTTAAATATTCTTGATAAGCCGCACTGGTTGCTTCTTTTTCGGTAGGTTGATCTCCAGTTTTAAAATGTTAACATAATTACGATTTGTATGTCTTTTAGAGATTGAAGAGCCTATAACATGTAATAAACTGTCATTTTTACCCCGCGTTGCTTCCGAACCCCATTGCGATTGATCGTATAAGCTCTTAGGCTCAGGAATGGTGTCATTTTCTAAATAGCTTGCATATTTGGGGTTGAATTTAAACATATCATGAGGAGCTTTAAAATGATACATTAAGAAAAACGGATTCTCGTTGCCTTTTTCATGTTCAAACCAATCCAATACCTGATCTGTGATAACATCTGAACTATGCCCTTTATAAGTCACCGTATTATTGGGCCATGTCTTTTCTCCACGAACTCTAAACACCGGATCGAAATATTTACCCTGAGCCGGCAATACCTTATAATAATCGAACGCTGTAGGTTCAATACTCAAATGCCACTTGCCAATCATGGCTGTTTCATACCCCATTTTTTTCATTTCCTGAGGTAGATATTGCTTTTCGGGACCTAATTCATTCCACAAATCCAGTACCTCATTTGTCTGACTATATTAACCGGTCATGGTAGACGCTCTACTTGGGGTACAAATAGAATTTGTAACAAAACAATTATTAAACACCATGCCTTCACCAACTAATTTATCCAAATTAGGTGGTGGGTTTAAACGCGCCAGACCACCACCATACAGGCCTGTAGCTCAGGCCGTATGATCATCTGTCATGATAAAAATAATATTAGGTTTTTTTGGTTTCTTTTTTTCGTGTACGCACACGAAATAAGAACTAAAGAAAAAATTGATGCTCTAATAAGTATGGATAATTTAGCTGTCTTCATAGATTCTAATTAAGTTTTTATAAATGACTGCCTAAAAATAGCTTTTTAGGCAGTCATAAAAAAATTAAGCTTTAAAGTCTTTTTTCTTGGCTAACAAAATATGGTCACATACCAACACCAACTCATCGTGTTGATTAAATATTTCGACATGTTCGTTAACATGCCCTAAATGGGGATGTTTGGAATCTTTCTTCTCACTTATGGTAACAACCACTCTAATGGTATCACCGATGTGTACAGGCTTTACGAAACGTAGTCTGTCGTATCCCTTAGAAAATGCTTCAGGATTAATCTCTGTTGCCGTCATACCAATACCTACAGCGAATGTTAACGTACCATGAGCAATGCGCTGCTTAAACGGCTGCGTTTTGCACCATTCGGTATCCATATGATGTGGAAAAAAGTCGCCGGTATGTCCAGCATGAACCACAAAATCTGTTTCCGTAATGGTTCTTCCTAAAGTTTCTCTTTTACTTTCTAATTCGTAGTCTTCAAAAAATCTCGACTTAATATGCATGTTCTAATTTGTTAGTCCTAGTAATTATCTACCCATCCATCCACCGTCAACAAGAACGACAGATCCATTCATGTAAGCCGCAGCTTCTGAAGCTAAAAATACGGTTGGTCCGGCAAAGTCCTCAGCTTCACCCCATCTTCCAGCAGGAATACGTGATAGAATAGATTCTGCTCTTACAGGATCGTTTCTTAAGGCTTCCGTATTATCTGTAGAAATGTAACCCGGTGCAATAGCATTTACATTAACACCTTTTCCTGCCCATTCGTTGGAAAAAGCCATAGTTAATTGTCCTATAGCACCTTTACTGGCAGCATATCCTGGTACCGTTATTCCTCCCTGGAAGGTTAATAATGATGCCGTAAATATAACTTTACCCGATCCTCTGGCAATCATTTCTTTACCAAACTCTCTTGTTAAAATAAACTGTGCATTTTGATTTACTTCAATAACCTTATCCCATAGCTCATCTGAATGTTCTGCTGCTGGAGCTCTTAAAATAGTTCCTGCATTGTTTACTAAAATATCGATGATTGGATTATCTTTTTTGGCTTCCTCTATGAATGTATATAATGCTTTTCTATCTGAAAAATCACATTGGTAAGCTTTAAAACTCTTCCCTGTTGCTAATACCGCCTTTTCTACATCACTACCTTCCAATTCCAACGAAGCCGATACTCCAATAATATTTGCCCCTGCCTCGGCTAAACCAACTGCCATAGCCTTTCCTATACCTCTTTTACAACCTGTTACAAGTGCGGTCTTTCCCTCTAAACTAAATTTGTTCAAAATACTCATTTATATAATTTTTAATATTAATTTTTGCGTTGTAAACTTCATACCATTTACATTGGTACTTTCTCAAGCGAATTTAAATAAAGTTACCCGGAAAGACGTGCCTAAATCATGCTTTTTGCATCCCTTAATCGTTCTGCTGATGTTATCTTAATTTGTAATCTCCATCTATTTTCAGCAAAAGTCTTTTTATTAGGCTTTAATCTCACTGGTTATGTACTATAAAGGCAATTATCTCTAATTTTAAAATAAAAACCATCAGTATGCCTCAAACTAAGTGATCGCTTTCTCCCTTAAAATAACACGTTTTGAGGATTGACTTATAAATAGCTTCACTATGAACTTTTAACCAAACTCATCATTTTGGTCACGCTTTTGTAATAACCTCAACATGAATATCGATAGTACCTGCTTTATTGCTACGTGCTGTAAACAAAACAAGGCAGGCCGCTATCAATACTTAATTTCATTATTTTGGCATTAGCCCCATCTGTAAATAGTATCCCTTAAAGATGATATTTGCACTATAATTGACAGTCCATTAGTACTTTCATCCCATCTGGGTTATTATCAATATTTTCAAAGACTTGTTGAATATTGCTCAATGGTTGCACATCGGTAATCATGTCATCGAATGGTAATTCATTCGCTGTAATTAACGCAATAGACTTTTCGTAATCCTCTTTTTCGTAAACACGGGCTCCAATTAGTTTAAGTTCTTTCCAGAAAAATTTAAATAGATCAACCTCTTTCTTTTGTCCGTGAATAGCAACCATAACGATTCTACCTCTTATGCCAGCTATTTCAGTCATAATGTCAAGGGCCGGTTGTACACCAGCAACTTCAAAAACAACATCTGCCAAACGTCCTTCTGTTTGTTCTTTTATGTACTCTACCAAATTAACATGCATTGGGTTAACAGCATTCAATCCCATGTCTTTGGCTTTTGCAATACGTTTTTCATTAACCTCAGAAATAATAACGTTTGCACCAAGCTCTTTAGCCACCATGGCCACCAATAATCCAATGGGTCCACCTCCTAATACAACGGCTGTTTCTCCTGCCACTAATCCGCTTAAACGAACGTCATGTGTCGCAACCGATAAAGGTTCTATTAACGCAGCTAATCTCAGATCTGTACTCTCCTGAAGTTTGTGTAATGTAAATGCTGGAACGTTCCAATATTGTTGCATAGCGCCCGGACTATCTATTCCGATAAATTTTAGCTCTTCACAAATGTGATTGAATCCTTTATCTGAAGGTTTTACCTTTCTATCATCTAACGGACGAACAACCACTTTATCTCCAATGGCGTAACCTGAAACACCTTCTCCAATGGCGTCAATAACTCCAGACATTTCATGACCAATCGTTTCAGGAATATTAACACGTTTATCCATCATTCCGTGGTAAATATGTACATCTGTCCCACACACCCCAACATAAGCTACTTTTATTCTAACTTCTCCTGTTGCTGGTTGCTCTACTTCTTTTTCGATGACATTGAAGGTTTTATTACCTTCATATTGCGTTGCTTTCATTATGTATATGTTTTGTAAATATGTTATCTGTAATATGAATTAAATCATTAGTCTTTGCCTACCATCAAATTTTGAATGTTACTTTTTAACATGCCCACCTGTTCCTGGCCTAAATATTTAACTTAACGCAAAATTATCGTTTTGAGCACAAAACCCATGAATAATTCAACTAGACAAATACTATACAATAGCAAAAACAATACATTTTAATATCTAATCTTAACTATTTTTAGATATTAGTCTTAAACATCGTAATTCGGAGCCACACCACCTTCATTATTGGATTGGTAAGCAGCTTCGACAATAGCCATGGAATGTACTACATCCTCAACGTTTGTTGGGAGCTCTTCTAAAGTTCCCTCAACATAACGCATTAAACTCGCCATGGTACCAACGAAAGCATCCGGGAACCATGATCCCTCCAAATCAACCTCAATCCATTCTGGATCTTTCCCTTCCTTCAAGATACAATATTGAAACAAATCTGGTTTTCCATTCGGATAGTCTAATAACAACCCTATTCTTGCCTTTATCGCTCCTTTTGTCCCTTCCCATTTCACAAAACTTTCCTGGTTTTTTTCACCAAAATTATGATCGTGGTTCGTATTAATTATAGCGCGCATAGAATCGCTGTAATCCATAATGGTTGTTGTTCGTGTTGACGACATGGTCTTCCCAGGATTCTTTAACGTTTTTGAATAGACCTTCTTTGGATTCCCAAGGAAGGAACGAATCAAATCGATATAATGAATACTATGCTGCTGAATTTCCAACCGTGGATGATTTACCACATTTGGAAAATATTCCCAGGGTGTAAATATACTTAATCGAACTTCAAAATCGTAAAGTTCTCCTATATGCCCCTGGTCGATTAAATACTTTGCAGCCATAACGTAAGGTGCAAAACGCATTTGACAGTTAATAGCGGCTTTAAACTTTTTCCTTCTGCAAACTTCCAATATTTCAAGAGTTTGCTCGTAGTAGTCCCCCATTGGTTTTTGAATCAACACAGCAGCTTCATCAGGCAGCAACTCTAACGTGCTAACAAACTGGTTTGGCATTAATGTTAAATCGAATACTGCATTTTCGGGAGCGGCTTTCACCATGTCCTCAACATTATTGTAAACATGAGGAATATTAAATGATTCGGCCAAATCGAGAGCTCTTTGCTTCGTTCGGTTAGTAATTCCTTCCACTGTAAAACCTACACTTTTATAGGCTGGTAAATGCGCATCACGAACAATACCGCCAGCTCCAATGATATATATTGGACGTTTTTCTTTTGGTAATTCGGGCTTATAAATTAACTCCATAGTGCTTATTTTCTATACGATTCACCTCATCCTGGGCATGGTCTAAAATAGCTTTAATGTCTTTCGACGAATTAATAACGTCTAAAACCAGCTGATCAATAACATCTGCTATCTCTGACCAATTGCTTTTTCTGGGGAGTGATCGTGTTTTTTTATGTAATTCTTCTAATTTGTGATAATACGGTACTTCCTTATTCACATCGGCATCATGCCAAGTCGATTTGCGACAGCCTATAGCCCCCTCTAAGGTAAGTAGTTTATCGTTCTTTTCATTAACTGCATATCGAATAAAATCGTAGGCTATATCCTTGTTTTTACTACCTCGACCAATAACATACATCCAATACGCGTTTAGAGAAGTCCCTTCCCCATTCGGTCCTGCAGGAATATTGGCAATATCAACCTTGCCTTTGACTTTAGAATCTTCTAAAAATTCGCACATGGAAGCAAATCCAAACCAATTCACCATCATAGCCAGGTTTCCATTAGCGAAAGCCATCCCAGATTTAACCGAGTCAAAATCTCGTGATTCGGGGTGCATGGCATTCGTATTTTGAAGTGCTTTTCTATAGAATGTCATGCCTTCAATAGCCTGAATCGAATTTAACTTGATTCTTTTATTTTCATCAAATAAGTCTCCTCCACGCGTCCAAAGCTGCAGGCAGAAATCGAACACCGTATTATGCCCGTCGGGATAAGCAGCAAAGGTTGTTCCATATAAATCATCTTCTGGTCTGTTGAAAAATTCGGCCACCTGTATTAGGTCATCCCAGGTTTTCGGTATCTCTAGTGATTTATCATATGCTTTATAAAAAGCAGCATTTTCTTCTGCAGATTCGAATAAATCTTTTCTATAAATTAAGCACTCCGGACCATCATGAAAAGGCAATGCGACAATTTTATCTTCGAATTCTTGCTTATATAATAACGACCTGGACCATCCGTTTGGAAAATCACTGGGAGCATTCTTATTGATATAGGGTGTTAAATCTTCTATGGCATTAGAGGTATAAGCCTCGGTAATCCAATCGGTATTTATTAAAGAAACATCCCAGGTCCCGTTCGCTAATCCATCTTCTTTTAAAATGGTATCGTAGAGTGGATGTAAATCCAGAGCTACAGCTTCCAGTTCCATATCACACCCGGTTTCTTCACAAAATGATGTCCAGATTTTATCGATGGCAGATTCGAATGCATCAAATTTTCGGACGGCTATTCTAAATTTGTTTTGTCTCATTAATCTGCTATTAGTTCTTTTACAATGGCATTCGTATGCTCTCCCAAAGATGGTGAGCCCAAGGTTGATGTTAACACGTTCCCATCAATCCTAATGGGGCATCTTGTTGTCTCATACTCAAAACCATCTCCCATGACCACGTTTTGAATCATATCCAACACTTTAAACCCATCGTGCTTAAAGAGGGTATCCCAATTCATGACACTAGCACACCAAATATCTGCCGGCTCCAATACCGATAACCATTTTTCTGTAGTATCCGTTTTTAAATGTGTGGCTAAAATGTCTTTTATCTCATCACGTTGTGTGAACCAACTTGCTACTTCTGGGTAATTTTTAAGAGCTTCGCAATCTAACAACGCTCCCAATACAGGAATGGCTCCCATGGCAAGTGCCAAATACCCATTACTGGTTTGATACACCCCATATGGCGCTCCCAGATAGGCGTGTGCGTTATTGTTTTTGGTTCGTTCGGTTGGTTGTCCTCCATCATGATAATAGGTTGTGATGGTTTCAAATTGAAAATCTAAAGCAGATTCCAGCATACTGATAGATACTTTAGATCCCTCTCCGGTTTTAGCTCTTTTTATTAGAGCTGCCAAAACCCCCTGAACCAGGTGAGACCCCGAAAGAATATCCACTATAGCTAATCCCATAGGAACTGGACCCTGATCTGCATTACCACTTAACCAAGCGAGTCCAGACAATGATTGTAACAATAAATCCTGACCTGGTTTCGACCTCCAGGGACCTTCGTCTCCGTACCCCGTAATATTACCGTAAACGATAGAAGGGTTTACTTTTTTTACAGACTCATAATCTAAGCCCAAACGTTCTATAACGCCTGGCCTAAAATTATGAATCAACACATCGGCTTTTTCAATTAACTTTAGAACCCGATGTTTATCGGTATCCTCTTTTAAATCGGCCTGAAAACTTTCTTTATTTCTGTTTATAGCTCTAAACACTGAAGACTCTCCATTTAATATCACATTAGACACGTATAACTGTCTACAGATATCTCCGGTCTCCGGACGCTCAACTTTTATAACACGAGCTCCTAAATCTGCCATTCTTAAGGTTGCAGATGGCGCCGATAAGAACTGACTTAAATCAACTATTAATATATCTTCTAAGGGTAACATCCTTTTAACTTTTTTGATTTTTATACTTCACCGTTTGCAGATGCTCACAGTACAATACCACATTATTAAACATCATGGCTTCCCCTTCTAACATGATTCTCTTAACGGAGTGGTTTTTTTTACCAATTTCAAAACCTTCATAAAACCAATCTTCGGTATGATATACCGGTATATCCTGGTGCGAATCTAAGGGTGTGCTTTCTGGCATGTTTTAAAGTTTAAATTCTTCTATAATGGCTTCTGTATCCTGCCCTACTTTTGGAGCACCTTTTGAAGCATACAACTTCTCATCGTTCAATCTTATTGGACATCGGGTTGTATGTATAGCTTCTCCAGTATGTAATCGTATTTTTTGATCCATTCCCAAAACCTTATAAGCATCATGGTTCAGTAATGTTTTATAATCATAAACATCAGAACACCAAATACCTGCCGCTTCTAAAATCAATAGCCAATCGCTTGTATTTTTATTAACCAGAAAGGTTCTTAAAATATCCATGATCTCATCACGTCGTTCAAACCAGGAATTGGAATCAGTAAAAGCTTCCAAATCCTTGCATTCTAAAACTTTGGCAAGATTTATTAATGATCCCATGGCCAGAGACAAATAGCCGTCTTTAGTTTTGTAAACTCCGTAGGGGGCGCCCAAATACGCATGCGCCGAACCTTGTTTTGCACGTTCAGGTAGTTTATTCCCATCGTTTAAATAGGTAGTAATCACTTCAAATTGAAAGTCTAATATAGACTCCAATAAACTTACCTCTACCAGGGAACCTTTTTGTGTTTTCCCTCGTTTAATAATGGCCGCCAATACGCCATGAACTAAATGAGTTCCGGTGACCAAATCTGCCGTAGCAAGTCCCATAGGAACGGGTTCATTATCTTTATTTCCGGTTAAATTAACCAGCCCAGACATACACTGCACCAATAAATCCTGACCTGGCTTTTTGGCCCAGGGTCCTTTGGTACCATAACCGGTAACCGCTGCATAAATTATTTTGGGGTTAATATTCTGAACAGTAAGATAGTCTAACCCAATTTTTTCCATCACACCAGGACGAAAATTATGCGTCATAACATCGGCTTGTTCTATTAATTTCTTTACACGGCTTAAATCGTCTGCATCTTTTAAGTTTGCTGCATACGATTCTTTATTCCTGTTAACCGTATGAAAAACCAAACTACTCCCGTCTACAAACAAATTCTTAATCGCAATTTGTCTACATCCCTCTCCATACTTTGGCCTTTCTATTTTTATCACTCTGGCTCCCAAATCTGCTAATCTTAATCCGGCAGATGGCCCAGCCATGAACTGACAAAACTCCAGAACCAGAATACCTTCTAATGGCCTCATATTAAATATCTAATGACTTTTTATACAATTCATTTAATCCGGCCAAGATGCTTTTTTCATCACCACCGTTCATTAAATAATCTCGAATAGGCGTACCTGCTCTATCTTGAAAATACATATGACCATTATAACGAGGACGAAGAAATGCACGATCTAATCCCGGTAATGTACTCTTAAAGAAATTTGCTGTCTGACTATTCGTGTACTCATCTGTCCAGGCTTTTCTGTGCCCCGGTTGTCCACCATTATCAAAGAACACGGTTTTCTGACATGCTTCTGACCCTACATACTCAACATATTTCATCACCATGTCTTTCTCTTTTGTTTTTGCAGAAACCGCTAAACCGGTTCCTCCAAGGGTAGAAATTGCACCAACACCATTAATTTCCACCATATCATGAAAATACAGCAGTTTACGAGCATAACCTTTTCTACTATAGTTGGTATATCCGTAAGCCCATGGACAATAGGCATATTTATCGGTAAGAGTCATCGCCTCATATATTTGAATTGGGTTCCAATCGTACATTTGAGGATCCATTTCAACCGCCAATGCACGCAACATTTTTAGCGCTTTTACTCCTATGTCTTCACTAACGACATGTTCTTTAGATGTACAAACTTCTTCACCTAAATTACAACACATCATATAAAAATTCATTAACGTGTCTTGAGGAATTCCCGGCATGATTACTAATCCTTTTTTAGCCAAAGCCAGTAATTCATCATATGTTTTTGGCAGTTCCAAACCTTTTTCTTCGAAAATATCGGGTCTACTGGATGCCACGGGTGTAGCAGCATCTACTGCTAAGGCCCACTGGTGACCATTTGACGAATAGCTCTCATGAGAACGCCCAACAGTATGTTTTGCTAAATCATCCAAGAACGCTTTGGGTAAATGCTCATCCAATGGTAAAATCACATTGTTTTTCCCTGCGAATCCTGCCCAAGGGTGATCTATTATGAGCAAATCGTAACGCTCTGCCAGTTTATTTATAGGTTCATCTGCAAAAGCTTGTAACGATCTTTTTTCCCAGGTTATATCTACATTTGGATGCAATTCTGAAAAACGTTGCGCAGTGGCAACCATCGATGTAAACCCCCTACTATGATTCCAAGTAATTCCTTTTAATTGTATTCTTTTTATACTCATCTTTATATTTTATGTTTGCTAGTGTGCTATTATGTCTTCTCCTAACACGGTTCCGTATGCCATAATCACAAAAGATATGACCAATATAATTAAGGCTATAATTAGTGTTAAATATGTTTTTTTGGATACTGCGGACCATTCTTTCATAAGAATACCGACTATGTAGCTAAAGAAAATTAGCATAGACATGTGTATGACCCAACTGGCATAACCGTAATCCCCCATTTGAACATGTCCGATTCCGTAGAAGAAAAATTGTCCATACCATAAGGCTCCGCTTAGAACAGACAGTCCGAAATTTAGTGCAAAGCTCTTTTTCCCTATACCTTTAACATCTACTAACTCCTTTAAGGTTCCATTTTTAAGTCCAGATATTGTAAACCAAATAAAATTAGTTATAAAAGCACCTCCTGTAGATAAAATTAAATTAGCATTACCTTCAAAATTACCCGCACCATAATTACCTGCAATCTCTGCAACTGGAGCCCCTACGGTTAACGAAATACCAAAAACAGCCGATAATACCCCGGCAATTATTGTTAAGACTAAACCTTTTTTCATATTAAAAGTGAGCGCTTCGCCTTCATGTGGTCCCGCAGCTTTTAAATCTTTTTCTTTTTTGTAACCTGCCATGCCACAAATTACAATCCCTATGAGTGCAATGAACATCCCTAAAAAGATGATCTCTCCACCTGGCTCATTAAACTTTTTAATTAAAGCACCTTCCAAAATTAGTGGCACAATAGTTCCAAAAATAGCCGAAATACCAATTGAAATTGTATAGGTTAATGAATATCCAATATGTTTAATAGCAAACCCAAAACACATCCCTCCAAACCCATAAACAGCCCCTAATAATGTGGCGTTTACCAGAACATCTGTTGGTGACTCGCTAAATACATCCCATAAATTCGGAACCGTTAAGAATCCAAATAAAAAGGGAAAAATAAACCAGGCAAAAGATGCCTGTAAAATCCAATAAGAGTCCCACGACCATTTTTTTACTTTTTGAAAAGGGACATAACATGTAGAAGCTACTACACCTCCAACTCCATGAACCAGGGTACCTATTATAGGATTTGCCATAATTTAATTTAGATTAAAAGTTAGTTATAAAAATTTCATATACGAAAATATGTTTTATATATGAAATAAACAAGAAGCGAATAGTTTTTATTAATATTGCATTATATTTATAATATGGCAAAAACAACACCTACAAAATACAACGCACCTGCACTGGACAAAGGACTGGATATCATAGAGTACCTATCACAAGAAGGCGTTCCTTTAACCCAGGCAGAAATTGCACAAGGCATAGACAGAACACCTAGCGAAATATATCGTATGCTCATTTGTCTGGAAGAGCGTGGTTATTTGATACGAGGAACCAGTGCAGGAAAATACAGGTTATCACTAAAAATGTATAACCTTTCGCATACACATACACCTTTTGATGAATTAAGACGTGTGGCACATCACCCGATGCAACAATTGGCTGAAGCGACTAGACAATCCTGTCATTTAAGTATCATGAATAACGATCAGCTACTCGTTATTTATCAGATGAGAAGTCCGAGCCCAGTATCGTTATCTATAGAAGAAGGCACGCATTTCCCTATTTCTATGACAACTTCAGGCAAAACCTTGTTATCTACATTTTCAAAAGAAAAAAGGGAAACCATTTTAGCTCGCGACAAACACTTTAAAGTTTGGAACAAAAAGCAAAAAGAAACCCTTTTAGCAACTATAAAAGCCATAGAAAAGGATGGCTATAAATGCTCTAAAAGTGAATTAACCAGTGGCGTTACAGATATAGCTGTACCCCTCGGCTCAAAAAACTCCTATATCAATGCGGTTTTAGCAATTTCTATTTTTTCTTCAAGCCTGGAAGGTGAGGTAGATATTGAAACCACACTCAAAGCTTTAAAAAAAACACAACATACTATAAATCAACTCATAGGTAGTTAATTTGTAGTTTTTACACATTCGAAAGACACTTACCGCCCTATTTAACACAAACGTTTGTATGATTTATCTTCTGTTTTTTTATAATTTTACCTCATAAATCTTCGAGCTATTTCGACGATTTAAAAACATTCAAAACCATTGTTAACCCCAAATTTAAACTTTGAATATGAAAACGTTAAGGATTTTACCTAAGCTAACCTATTTATGCGGACTTTTTGTAGTCGCATCCTATGTCTCATCCTGTTCTGGAGACGACTCTAATCCTGATCCAAAAGCAGAGGAATGTATTAAAACCTGTGATTCTGGTTTTGTACTTAATAAGGATACCTGTGAATGTGAGAAAGAGGAGGCCTGTAATAAAACATGTAGCGATGATTTAATTTTAAATACAGACACTTGCGAATGTGAAGCATTTGTTGCTAAAGTTCTTGATGTAGATGCTTCTATAGCCACTTTAACAGATGATTGGAAAAAGCAAACCACAATTAACGATTACTCAGGTGAAGGATATATTGTATGGGAAGGACCTGGCCTAGCCTGGAAGGGCAACATTGGTGCCGTTGGCAAACTAAACTATACTATAGATGTTCCCAGAGCCGGCACTTACTTATTTCAATGGAGATCTTATATCGCCAAAAAGGCTGCTTCGAACCCTGGAAGTGAGCATAATGATAGCTGGCTTAAGTTTCCCGATGCGGATGATTTCTTTGCAGTAAGAAATGGTAGTACAATTTACCCAAAAGGTTCTGGAAAAACCCCAAATCCAGCAGGTGAAAGCGGGAATGGTTTTTTCAAAGTATACATGAATCAAGTGGATACATGGTCGACAGCCAGTAACACTTCAGATAACAATGCCCATAAAATCTACGTGACTTTCAATGAGGCCAAAACATATACGGTAGAAATTGCTGCGAGATCAGATTTTCATGCCATAGATTCATTTAAACTTACTGAGCAAAAACCTGATTAAGGTTCTTTTATTTTTAAAAGAGCGCTTATTCTTAATAGAAATAAGCTCTCTTTTTTATTATTTTGTCCACGTTTTAAATGAGCCGTCAAAAAAGCACTAAACGTCAAAAATTAAACTAAGTGTTTATTCATTTTGTTCTGAATAACTGCTTTTATACTGCATTTTAAAGAGAGACTGCACCTTATAAACCAAATACGCTTACTTTGACTTTAAAACAAGGACATCTGTAGACCATGTCCCATTTGATGCTTTCACCTCTATGTCTCCACTTTTATTGGTCGACTGAATGAACACGACAGCCTTTCCGTGGTGCGTTGTTATGCTATTGGTTTTATGTGAAGAAACATTTTTCTCCCAGCCATTGTCCACACCTATATTTTCCGCTTCCCCTGTTATGCTGAACGTTATGTCTTCCTCGGCATCTGTAATAAGCTCCTCATTTTCGTCCAGAAGTTCTATGCTTACTACTGCAACGTCATAGCCATCTGCTTTAAGGTCTTGTTTATTAGATGATATTGCAATTTTCGATAGTTTGCCCTGACTTTTTAAAGTGTATTCATCTACGGGCTTACCGTTATTGTAGCCGACTACTTTTAACTCTCCTTCCTTGTATGGCACCAACCATTTAATAATGTTATCGTCCTGAAAATCGGAACGTTTTTGTATTCCAAGAGACGCTCCATTTAAAAACAATTCTGCTTCCTCACAGTTTGTATATGTCTGAACAACAATATCTTTATTGACTTCATAATTCCATTTCGGATGCACTTTATACCATTCCCACAAACGCAATTTGTTCCATACAGGCGGTGGGGTTAATTGTATATCGAACTTCCAGCCTTCTTTTTCGGTAAATGAAAACTCTGATGTTTCGGCCGGAGTCGTCACCATATATACTTTTGGATTTTCTTTCCATAGACATTCAAAAAAGTGACCTCTAGGTGTTTTAAAACCGGCATAATCGAAAAACGAAATCTCCAGACCTTTTCTAGGCCAGGGTCCAGCTTCTCCCATATACGCAAAACCTGTCCAGGCAAAGATTCCTGCAACAAAGTCGCGCTCTTCGCACGCCTTCCACTCTTCATACGCCCCCCAGTTCTCTGAACCCAAAATCTTCAAATTGGGATACTGTTTATGTGCTGCATCATAATCTGACATTCTGTAATTAAAACCAAAAACATCTACAGCCGTACCATAGCCACTAACCATGCCAACAGAGGGCAGTACACTTCCGCAAACTGTAGGGCGACTGGTATCAATGTCTTTAACCCAATTAACCAATTGTTTAGCCGTCGTAGCTAATGGGTCTGAGCCTTCTATATTTTTATCAAAGGCCTCTTTTATGGCCACTGGGTCGTAATTTGGAACAAAATCGTAACCGTCTGCATTAGATTCTACGTTAACATCATTAAATGTTTTTGAATAATGCGGAAATGTCCATTCTATTTCATTACCTATACTCCACATAATTACCGAAGGGTGATTAAAATCACGTAAGATTAAATCTTTTAAATCGCGTTCTGCCCAGGTATTAAATTCTTCCGGATACGCTTTGGAAGCTTCTTCGGATGCAGCATTATCGCCTAAATAGACTAAGCTTTTCCCTTTTGGGTTATTCCATTCGTCGAAAGCCTCTGCCATAACCAATACGCCTTTTTCATCACAAACCTCCATCAATTCCACAGCATGGGGGTTATGAGCCATACGTACTGCATTTACTCCAATGGCTTTTAGCTGATCGATACGATATTCCCAAATGGCTTTTGGAACAGCAGCTCCAACAGCACCGGCATCATGATGTAGATTGACACCTTTTATTTTAAAGTTTTTACCATTTAAAGAAAAGCCCTTATTCGCATCAAAATTAAACGTACGAATTCCAAAGACTTCCGATACATCGTCAATGAGTCTATCTTCAACAAATAACTGAGTTTCTAAAGTGTATAAGTTCGGAACATCTAAGTCCCACAATTTAGGATTTTTAACTTGAAGAATGTCTTTATTCGATGTCTCTAAATTTACAGAGATCGTTTTTTCTGAAACCAACTTCCCATCTGCATCAATAATAGTATATTTAATTTGCCCTTTTTCAATGAATGCCTCACTTGGGTTTTCAACTTTCGTGGTCACATTAACCTCGGCTACTTCGGGAGAAACTTTTGGTGTTGTAATCTGCACACCCCACTGTTTGATATGTAGAGGATTGGTTTTTATTAACTGTACTTTTCTATAAATTCCTGAACCTGTATACCAACGAGAATCTACATAAGCTGTTCTATCTACTTTTACGGCTATAATATTTTTCGAGCCGTCAAATTTTAAGTGTTTAGACAAATTATAAGAGAATGTGCTATAACCATAGGGTCTTTTTCCCAGAAAATGACCATTTATCCAAACACTTGAATTGTTATAAACCCCATCAAAAACCACTTGAATGACGCGCTCTTTATCAGCTTCAGAAAGCGTGAATGCTTTTCGATACCATCCGATACCTCCTGGTACAAAACCACTACTTGCTGCTGTATTTTCTTTTTGATAGCCTTCTTCTATACTCCAATCATGCGGCACCTTTACCGCTTTCCATTCAGAATCATTAAAATCTGGTTTTGAAGCCGTATCATCATTAACAAGGCTAAATTTCCAACCATGATTAAAATCTTCTATGTCGCGAACGGTATCGGTTTGCTTGTCTCCGCAAGCAACAAGAGTTATCAAAAAGGCAAAAAGGTAAACAATTCTCATAATTTTATTTTAAATGAATGATATAAAAATAACAGCAGGTCATGAACTACACCGTTTCTACTAAGAGGTTTTTAGGCTTAAGGGGTATGGTAATATCGGCTAGCTTCGACTTATCTATCGTTGTAGCGTCTTTAATAAATTTTGTTCCTAAAACATAGGCTTTAGCATTGTTAACTGCATCAACCGCTAATAACTCATCATCTTTAAAATACCAGATGGAAAATTTGACACCTTCACCGGGTTCCTCCCGCTGTAAAATACTAGTATAGCCTTCAGACAAACCTACCATTTGTAACTTCACATCATATTGATCTGACCAAAACCATGGTATGGAATTATACGTCGGTTTTTTTCCAGAGATAGCCGCAGCAGCAACCTTGGCCTGATCTACGGCGTTTTGCACTGATTCTAATCGTATACGACGTTTGTAGCGTGGATTGTAATGATATGTACAATCTCCAATAGCATAAATATTTTCATCATTGGTACATGCTGTTTCATCTACAGCTATACCATTTTCAATGTGCAAACCGGCTTCTTTAGCTAATTCCAGATTAACCTTAATACCTACACCTACAACAATGATATCGGCTTCGAAAGTAGCTCCGTCTTCACAGATAATAGTATTAACGTGATCTTCGGTCTTAATACCTACAACATTTTTACCTGTTAATATGTCTACTCCATTTGTAGCATGTAGTTGCTTAAAGAAGCTGGACATTTCCGGAGTGGTGACTCTGGCCAAAATACGTTCTTCCCGTTCTAACACAGTAACAATACCCCCCATCTTCTTTAAGGATGCGGCGGTTTCCAAACCTATATAACCACCACCTATAACGACTATACGTTTATTGGAACTCGCGCGATAGGCATGACGAATATTTTCGACATCGTTAGCGGTTCTCAAAGGATACACATGACGCGCATTATCTATTCCCGGTATTGGTGGAATTAGGGGACGTGCCCCTGTGGCCAGAACTAATTTATCGTATTTCTGCATATTGCCATCACTCAAAACAACCGTCTTATCATTGCGGTTTATAGCGCTTACAGTAAGACCTAAATTCAAGTTGATGTTCTCATTTTTATAGCTGTCTGCAGATTTTAACAGGTTTGCCTCAATACCATCTTCACTGGTAAGATATGCTTTTGAAAGTGGAGGACGATGGTACGGAAGTTCAGGGTCCTTATCAAATAGTATAATATCACCCTCCCAGCCTTCTTTTCGTAGGGAAAATGCGAAGTTAACACCAGCATGACTCGCACCAATGACCACACAAATATGATCCTTTGTATTATTAGTTTCCATTAGATATGTTTAGGAACTTAATCTGATTCTGCTACTTGAAGTACCAATCCATCAAGTTTTTCAGTAATTTCAAGTTGACAACATAAACGACTGCGCTCGTTCGAGTAATCGTTTAAATCCAACATATCCTCTTCAATCTCACTAGCCTCTCCTGTCTTTTCCAGGTGATCTGGATCAACGTGTACATGACAGGTTGCACAGGAGCAAACACCTCCACAATCTCCATCAATTCCAGGAACACTATTATCTACTGCCAATTGCATTACAGAACCCGTAGTTCCTTCTAATGTTATGGTCTTATCATCGGTTGTTATAAATGTTATCTTTGCCATAGTCTTTAAATTTTAAATGCTTTATAAAAAGGGATCTTAGGTGATTACCTTTTATGAAATTTCACAGTAAGATTATTAAATCCTACTTTACGTTTAAACTCTCCTAATTCTTCAATATTTTCGTTGTAATCAATGATGTCTATTGATTTCACCTTCTTTGCCAGGGTTGTTAATAAGATATTGGTAATCTGACGTGCATGTGTTGCCCCTAAACAATTGTGATGACTAAATCCAAAAGCAACATGCGGGTTCACTTTTCTATCTAAAACAATATCATTTGGATTTTCAAACACCTTCTCATCTCTATTTGCGGATGCCCAGCATAATGAAATACGGGTATCTTCTTTTATAGCATGTTCACAGACCTCGGTATCTTCGGTTACAACGCGCCCCATTTGCGTTAACGGTGAGAAATAACGAATTAATTCTTCTACTGCTTTAGTTGTTATCTCCGGCTCTGCCAGTAATCGATCAAGAGATTCGGGATGTTCGGCGAAATAGGCAACCGAATTTGTTATGGTATTAATTACGGTATCTCGTCCTCCGGCAAAGGTTAAAATCATAACCCCCTTAACCTCTTCACGAGTTAATTTTTTACCGTTTACCTGAGCGGCCAAAAGCATGGAATATAAATCGTCTCCAGGTTTTTCAATAGCTTCTGTTATTTTTTCATCAATATAATCGTAAAGTATATTGGCTTTATCTCCATCTAAAGCTTCTCCCTCACTTCTAAAAACATGGGTTCCCCAGGAAATCCAAGTTTCAGATTCTTCATAAGGGATATTTAATAAAAGTGTTAGAGCTCGCGATTGTAAACGCAAAGCAAATTCACTAACCACTTCTACAGTGTCTTGGGCTAATACCTCATCAACAATGTCATTAATTTGCTGTGTTAACGTTGCTTTATATGCTTCTTCCAACGGACGTTTAAACCAGGGGTCTACTAAAGCTCGAAAATCTTTATGTTCTGGCGGATCTACCTCAAATGGTATTTGTCTGGTATCACGAATGTTAACTTCTGAAGGTATGACAATGCGACCTGGTTCTGCTCCTGATTGGAATGTTTTCCAATTATGGGCACATTTACGTAAATTTTTTAACCCTAAAATCATGGTAACCGGATCGTTTTGATCATCCATTTCTCCATAGCCCTTAAGTTCTCTAACCTCCTTAAAAGGATCTGGAAGCTCACTCTTTTCCATAGGTATATATTTATTGTTTTAAAATCTCATTAAAAAACACAATAGTTTCTTTTATGTGTGTTTCCCAGTAAATCCACTCATGTTTTCCTGGGTTTTCTTTATAGATATGAGGAATATTTAAATCGTTTAATTGCTGATGCAAGGTTCTATTCCCTTCGATAAGTTCATCATCCTTTCCACAATCAAACCTAAATGGCGGTAGATTTTCTCTATGCTTTAGTATGGTTGCAATAACGGATTCATTTTCTTTTTCAGTCTGATTATAGGATGTTATCTCTTCTTCAACAAATAAGGCCATTTCGTCAACAACTGTAATGGAAGACAGTCCTGAAACCCCGGAAAACTTATCATGATATTTAATCCCCAGGCGTAACGCTCCAAAACCTCCCATAGACAAGCCAGCAATACACAATTTGGAGGCATTGCTTGCCTGTGGAATGAGTTCAATAACGGCATTGGGTACATCTTCCACAATCCACTTCTCAAAATCGGAGTTTTCATGGGGTAGATAGGCACTTCCATCTCCCCATAAACCATCCGAGGGCATTGCTACAATCATATGTCTTATGTCTCCATTTTCAATCCACGCATTCATTTTTAAATGAATTCCGGTTTTCTGCGACCAAATCCAGTGACTTCCATAAACCCCATGTAATAGAATAACAATAGGTAAATCGGATAAATTTTCACCAGGTGGAACATAAACACTAATATCTCCCCGATGTTTTAAATGCTTACTTTTTACGGTAATATGCCGTAAATTGTTTGCTTCAAAACGAGGGTCTGATAGTTCTGTGGTTTTAAATTTTGACATGAATTATCTTTTCTTAATCAAATACAATAACGCCCTTAGCGTTTTTACCAGAGAGCATATCATCAAAAGCCTGTTGCAGACTTTCCAAAGGATATGTTCTGGTGATCATTTCGTCTAGCATGATATCACCGTCCTTGTAGTGTTGAATGATTTTTGGAAAATCTTTTTGCGGATTGCATTTCCCATATAACGGATTGATATATATTTTATCCCACTCAAACAATTCCATATTAATTAAGACCTCTTGTTCGATTCCACTTACCTGAACTGCGGTTCCTGCGTTTCTAACCATGGCTAATGGTGCTGCTCCAAGCTCTGGAATTGCTGTACACTCGAAAGCATAATCGGCGCCTCGTCCGTTGGTCATTTCTTTTACCTTTTCAGCAGCTTTTAGTAAGCCCTTATCATTTTTATCGGCTAAGATGGTGTGTGTCGCACCAAATTCTACCGCCATATCTAGTCGAGTTTGATTAATATCTATCGCTATAATTTTAGAGGCTTTAGATACTTTTATACCTTGAATAACATTGAGACCTACACCTCCAGTTCCTAAAACAACAGCCGAACTGTTCTCGGCTACGCGAGCCGTATTTACCGCAGATCCAAAACCCGTCATAACACCACAGCTTACAATACTTGCTGCACTAAAAGACATATCTTGTATTGGGTTTTTAACCACTGCGGACTCTTTTACCAGTGTGTATTCTGCAAGTGTTCCTATATTAAAAGAGCGTTCTATTGGAGTACCGTTTAAAGTTGCGCCTTCTATATGTGCATGTCCTTCTGTATAACCGTTTGCACCAGCTACTACAGGAGAATTATTTTCACAGATGTGTTCGTTCTCATTTTCGCATTGAAAACAGGTTCCGCATGGTGTTGCCCAGTTTAATATAACGGCATCACCAACCTTAACACTCGTAATATCGGCTCCCACAGCTTCTACAATTCCCGCGCCTTCATGTCCCATAATAATAGGCTTTCCCCAGGTTAACGAGTCGTGGTCTGTATGACATAACCCTGCTGCTTTTATAGCTACTAGAACCTCATCTCTTTTTGGTTCCTGAACTTCGATTGTATCAATAGAAAAACTACCATCTCCGTGAGCGATGGCTGCTTTGCATTTTAGACTCATACCCTTGTCATTTTTTTATAATAGGTTCAAAATTATGCATAATACACCTTTTAAAAAGTACGTATTCTAACCAAATAATAATGTATTTTGACTATTTTTACTATTTTAAACAAAATACTAGTCAGAATTGAATATTTAAAGTATCCAATAAGTGAAAGCACAGTTAGAAAAAATAGCAGCTCCTTTAGAAAACTCGTTTAAATCTTTTATTTATCAAAATAACAGATTTGATGCGCCCTGGCATTTTCACCCAGAATTTGAACTCACTTATATTGTTAAAGGCAAAGGGATGCGGTATGTTGGTAACACGATTCAAAAGTTTGAGGAAGGTGATTTTGTCCTCTTAGGATCGAACCTTCCACATTGCTGGAAGAATACAGAAACCAATGACGGTCTTGTGGAATCCATTATTTTTCAATGGGATGAAAACCTCTTAGGTAAGGATTGGATTTTAAAACGTGAATTTTTCGAAATTAAAAAACTCCTACACAAGGCTTCAAAGGGTATCAAGTTTCACCAAAAAACGGCCGAAAACTATTTAAAAAAACTAAAAGACATCTTAGAACAGCCCCCGTTTAAAAAAATGATTCATTTTTTAGAGTTTTTAGAAACACTAAGTCAAGTTAAAGAATACGACACCTTATGCTCGCCAAACTTTACCCCTATATTAAATAGAAAAGCAACCAATAGAATTGAAACCGTTTATCATTTCGTAAGACATAATTATGATAAGAAAATAAAACTCAGTGATGTATCAAATCTGGTTTCTATGAGCGATGAAGCATTTTGTCGTTTCTTTAAAAAATCATTCGATAAATCCTTTTTCACCTTTATAAATGAATACCGCATAAACTTGGCCTGCAAATTACTTTCTGAAACGAATAAGCAAGTTGGACAAATTGCATATGAGTGCGGTTATGAAAGTCTACCTTTCTTTTACAAGCAATTTCAAAAATTCATGAATTGTTCGCCGCTTGTATTTAGAAAATCTTATTTAAAAGTAAATATTTAGACGCTTCATCGTTTTAAATCTTATTATAAAAGCATTTATGACCAAATTCAACACTTCCGTAACACTTTTGGAAACAAATTCAACCACAACCCTATCCATCTATATTGTTAATCTCCAATAAAATATCTGCCAAGTATAGTTCATCTTGAACTTCATTATAAACATTTTTATTTTTATACCCCTGTTCAAAAAGCGCCTTTGCCTTTTCAAAACATATTCTCGCGCTATCCATCTTATTCAATCTCTTATATGATATCCCTTTATAGAAATAAGCTTCGGCTGAATTGTTCTTATTACTCACTAAACAGGCATCAAAGTTCTTTACATCGTAATTGCTGTATGGTTTCAGGTCTCAAACATAAAAACAGCACACTAGGTTAAACTATAAATGCACCAAAAATCATCATCAATAGAACACTTTGTAAACTCCTTCACAATCCATGTTAAGATACAATATGTGGTATCTATTTAAACATTTGTTTTCTTCTATCATATAAGAACAGTATACTTTTACGGTTATATGCCTTTACCGCCGTAAATAAACTTCCATTATGAGAAAAAGAATTAGTACTTCTTTATTCCTCCTTTTATTGTTAAGGTCGAGTTTTCAAGTTTTGAATGCACAATTATTTGCACCTGAATGGGAGCGTTTAAAAACACATTAGTTCTAATTGGTAAAGCTTTAATTCCCTATAAACAATACAATGATTAGTCGTATGAAAAAACCTTTATTAGTATGCTTAGTTAGCCTTTATTCAGTCGCTTATATGTTTGGTCAGGATCTAACTATTCCTCCAAAAAATTATGTTGATTCTGTTAACATAGATAAAGCTGTTGTTAGGAACAACGCCAAATTCCCGTTATCTGATCAATCGAATACCAAACAATGGACATTATTAAAAAGATACTCTGACGAATTTGATGGTAATACGTTAAATGAGAGAACATGGTATCCAAATAATCCAAAATGGAAAGGTAGACCTCCCACTTACTTTCATGGTTCTAATGTTAGTCTGGAACAAGGTGAACTTGTAATACGGGTGAACCAGCATGGTAACGAAAAGATACCTGCGAAGTATACCCATTCCACTGGTTTTATAAAAAGTAAAAAGAAGTTTTTATATGGTTACTTTGAGGCCGAGCTTAAATTAATGGATGCTCCTTGGGTTTCAGGGTTTTGGATGACCAACGTAGGTCAGGATTGGTGGACTGAGATTGATATTTGTGAAAATGCTCCAGGCTTGCATTATAACAGGCATGATCTTAATTCTAATATTCATGTGTTTAGAGCCCCTAAGAATAAGGGGAATATAAAAAAACACTTTTCCAGGACGAAAAAGTACTATTTCCCAAAAGAATTGCAAGCCAATTATCACGTGTGGGGCCTAGAGTGGACTCCTAAATTTATTCGCTTCTATATAGACGGTATCTTATTTAGAGAGGCCAAAAACACCCATTGGCACCAACCTCTGGAAATTAACTTTAATTGTGAATCCAATAAGTGGTTTGGCGCCCTTCCTGATGATAATCGCCTGAATGGAACATACCATGTGAAGTATTTTCGCGTTTGGAAACAAAAACCGTAACACTAATGTATTTGTTACTTGCTGTAAGCCGGCGGTCAAGCCCAGTAGATTCGCTTCCTTATTATACTTAGCCCAATATTTACTTTTTTGAGGCTCGACTTTCTTAAAGACATGGGTTATGCCCTTATGAGACTTATCGAAAGCATGTTATTTCAAGAATAGTGATAGTATATAAAATGGCGAAGTAAAATAAGACATATTGAAATCCTTTAAAAATGGGTTCTGGATACTTGTCTTGCCGACAAGGCAGGTATCGAGGACTAATGTCCTCAAAGTCTACCGACTTTGAGGAACGAGAAGGAATGACAAATTTTACTCAAAAACGTTCTAACCATCATTGGTTTGTTCCTGTCCGGGTGAAGTAATAGAAATCTCGCCCTCCCACATACATTCGCAAGTGCTACTAGCATCTATTACCGTAATGTTATTTATCGACACATCTTCAATTTCAGATTCCCAAGGTGTTGTGGTTGCGGGAACACAGGGCATAGGGGTTAAAACACCCTGAGCTGCTGTTGTCGCTGTTTCTACCTCTGGATTTGTAAGTGAAGAACACATACCAAAAGACATGATATTTTCTAAAGGCACATAATCCATAATCGTGGCGGCCGGCATATCGCTTGTATTCACTTTATTGGTTGGTAATATGGTTAATTCTGATGGCGCGTCTCCAAATGTACATGAAAGCACGGCTCCACTGCATACTTGTAATCCCATAATATTTTAATTTAATGTTTTATTTGATTTATGATATTCTCGCTTAATTCCGGTAATAATATCGTTTACACTAGTTCTTTTTTCTCCTTCATTTGCAGCTTTCACTGCACAATACCGGAGTACATTAATCATTTCCCCTCCAGACAACTCATAATCTCTGGCTATTTGATCCAGGGCTTCTGCACCTTCTTTGACTTCGAAAACCTCGCCTATCATTTTTTTCCATAGCAGTTTGCGTTCTCTATATTTTGGTTTTGGAAAATCGATGGTATTTTGAAAACGCCTTAAAAAAGCATCGTCTATATTGGTTTGTAAATTGGTAGCCAAAATCACCAGTCCGTCAAAATCTTCAATCCGTTGTAGTAAATAGGCAACTTCCTGATTAGCATGACGGTCGTTAGATGAGTTTGTTTGAGTTCGCTTACTAAACAAGGCATCGGCTTCGTCAAAAAATAAAATCCATGACTTTGATGTCGCTTCGTCAAATAACCTGCCCAGATTTTTTTCTGTCTCTCCAATATATTTTGAGACCACCATAGAGAGGTCTATTCTAAAAACAGGTTTATTCGTGGCTTTCCCAAGTAATGTTGCGGCCAAGGTTTTCCCAGTTCCGGGAGCGCCATAGAACAACACCTTATATCCAGGTTTTAAGGTTTTATCCATTTGCCATGTGTGCAAAATAAGATTGCTATGCTTAAGCCAGGATTGAACTTCATTGAGTTGATTCTTTATCTGATCTTCCAAAATAAGATCGTCCCATGATAATTTGGTTGTAATTTCCTTGGCTGGGAACTTAGAATTATAAGCCGGCAAATAAGGTTCATCACTAATAATGCTACTTAAATATTCTTCGGATAATCTGAGTTTTTCATGAAGTCCAACAGGGTAATTATCAGAATATAAAATGCCTTCTTTGTAAAGGATATGATGTTTACGCATGGCCTTTATAAAAGCGAGGCGTTTTTGTATATCTTTCGCGCCTCCCAATATAAAACAGGCGGTTTCTAAAGTTGGGACAAACCCATACTGTTTTTCGGTTTTAACACCTCCAAATTCTGAGAACTCGCAATCTAAATTCTTGTTTTTAATTAAAAACACATCTAAACATTGCGGTTTAACTAAGGGTGCCAGAGCAAGAGCCAGCAGTATGCGTTCTTCGAATTCGAAATTATATTTGTTAAGTAATTTTGCATAGCCCGAATCTTCATGTCTTAATACCGGTGGTTCTAATGCTCTTACATCACTATAATTGCACTCATTTTCAAAATACAAGATTAAGGCCGTATCTATAACCGCTTCCAACCATGCTATTTCTTGTTGTAACAGCATAACGTCTTGTTGTTCCATTAATTTCTCCATATCACATGAATTAACTTTTTCATCCAACTTAATTTTAATGTTCCAATACCCCAGGGGATGTGATCCAATAGCATATCAAAGGTCTTTTCTTCGACACTCAATGTGTAACTATCTTCTTCTATATTAAGACTTCCGTCTCGGCAAAGGAATGTCTCTCGCAATCCTTCAACCGAAGTGTTCCCAATAGTACTCCATTGTGCAATTACAGCTTTTAGAAGACTCTCCACCAGCTCCTTTTCTTCAGGGGTTATTGCTATATGTTTTTCAATGGTGTCCTGAATGGACATGCCACAAATAATTTTGTTGAGCGCCAGATTTTGCTCCTCTGCTCCTTCCTTCCCAGTTACTGCATATTGCAACACGTGCACCGCTTTTTGAGCGCTACTATCATCTTTAAATTTCCCATCTTCTAATACCCCCAATCGCTCGAATAGCATAGGAATGAAAGGGCTTAAAATCACCATTCCGGCATTAGAAACATAAATAGATTCTCCTATAACTTCTTCTTTTTCTTCTATAACAGCAGCATCATTTTTAATGTGCTCCTCATCATTGTTCATAAGATGCTCTACGTCCTGAATTATTTCTGTTGTGTCGTTCGAAATATTTAATGTATCTGCACGAAACGCACCCGAAACTATGGTCTCGGGGAATTGTGATATGCTTTTATAAAGTATAACACTCCAATCTTTGGTGATCCACTGCTTTGGTTTATCCATAGCTATTTTAAGCAATGTAAACTCAACAACATGTTTCCAAACGATTTGGTACTGAGATCCTGAAAATTGTTTACGTAATTTTTCAAGTAAAATTAGAATATTGGAAAAGCGCGATTGTTCGGCTTCTGATAAAAAACATCTGATAAATTCAATATGTTCCTTATGATCCAACCTTTCTATAATTTGTTTTCTAAATGATGTTCGTTTTAAATAAAAGTATAATGCTTTTGGAGTTTTTACCGAAATAGCCTTAAGAACGGGTAAAACTTCTTTTTTGGAAGTATCATTGAAGACCTGCTCCCAATCTTTTTTATAGCTCGTAAGCTGTTCTAATTTTTTTAACGTTTTAGCAGCGTTTAAATTTGATTTTAGAGCATTACTTAACCACTGTGATACATCTTTTGCCAAGCGTGATTTTGCATCAACATCGTTAAGTTTTTCCCATATTAAAACCTTAATATCTAAAGCGTCCAATCGATATGTTTTTGCCATGTATTCTATTAAATGGCTTGTTAATGCTACCGCACTTATCCCTTGGTCTTTATGTATCTCGTTAAGTATTACACATCGAATGTCATACTTCTGTTGTGAAGACACGCTACGAATTCCCGAAATGCTCTTCTCGATTAAGTCATCGATTATTGTTTTAATGGTAATTATTGAGGTGCTTAGCGTCGGACACATCTGTTTAATAAGGATTTCATAAGCGGGGTCCTCTATAAATCGAATAAGCTTTCCCTGACCTTTTGCTTCAAGAAACCAGGTTTTAAAATGATCTGGAAAGGCAGCAATTACTTCAGCAAAATAGTCCCGAAGTTCTTTTATAGATTCACCGTGATTCCACCACGGTAATTTACCATGAATGCACACGTACTGCACAACGTCTCGTTTGTAGGTTCTGCTCTTTTTATTAGCAACTGTTGCGTTTTTATAAAATTCCTGATCTTTAAGAATGCCTTTTAAAATATTGTAATCTTCCCCATATGGAATTTGATCTTGTAACTGTGACAACACTAACTTCCTTGACATACCGTGCTTCTTGGAAAACACTTCTATTAATTGCGAAACACTTTGGGTCAAGCGACTTCCCGTTCGTTTATGGAACTGTTCGTATATACGTTCTATAAGGGCATATAATATGGAATTTGAAATACTTTTATCCGGTTTATTTTTGACTTCTGAAAGATGGTATGTTTTTTTCACACCTTCTTTGATACCCTCTTTAATAACACCATCAACACCCAACTTGTCCATGATGTGCTCCAACTGAGACATTATTAAATCTACAGGTTCTGCTTTATCAGAAAGTTCCTTTTTTCGTTCTTCTACCCATTGAACAATGTCCCGCTTCGTATACCCCTTCGTTGAAGTACAAACATTTAATAACAACAGCACCATCTGTAACGATACTTCTTTTATATCTATGCTTTGAAGGAATTGTTGAAATTCTAATAGGGTAATGGTATGACCTTTATGATGTTCTAAATAAATCTTCTTTGATAATTTAAAAATAGACGGCTCTATATGTAGCGATTTTGGCCTTAAATACTCGCCGGTATAAACCATACTCATTTCTCTAATATAAGCCCTTAACGTTTCCTGATTGTTTAAGCTTATTTTGTGCTCAAACATGTCTAACACTTTAACAAAGGCTTTATCTATTTCTGTATGCTCTATAATAGCATTTAAAAACGCTATAAGATTATTAACAGGGGTATTCGATCGCATAAGATATGCTCTTAGGCATATTTCACCCAGTCGTTTTTCAGCGGTTTGCAAAGTCGAAGAGATTATATTCTCCCGATTTGCCAATGCCCCTATTTGTTTAAGAAAAAGCGCAAACGCTCTTAGAGTTTTATTGGGAGATTTAACCACAATATGATTAAGCACGCTATCTGGAAACCTATCAACCCAAAGACCAACATGCTCTACATCAGAAATATGCGCATCAAAAAAAACATAAAATGCTGTTGAATTCTGCATAATATGAGCTTCAATATTTTCATAAAACACTTTGTATGACCCCCATTTGTTATTCGCTGGCAAGGAATTATACGTTAAATAGTGTTTTAGAAGTTCAATAAACTTTAAAGGATTATTCTCTTCAAATTCAAAATCGGAAACTGCCTTTACATACGCTTCTTCCTCCTCCTCCTGCAACATGATTAGCAACTTCTCGAAATCAATAATTCGAGATTCTTTATTTTGGCGACTTTTAACTCCCAAAACCATCATATGCAATAAACTTTTGTATGTTAACCTATATTTCTGAGCTATTTTACGAATCAGGTATTGCAGAAAGTTCTTTTGGTTAGAATAACTTCTTACTTCAATGAATATATAGGCTAGAGTGATTTCCCAAATGGCATTTCTAAAACTCCCAGAGCCAACTTCTATTAACTTGTACGCCTTCTGCTGATCTACAATATGTTTGCGATATTGATTAATGTGAGTCGCCTCATTCTCTACCGTTGCAACGACTATATGTTCTAAAAACTCGTCATCCAACTGGGTGATTAAACGCTTACGAATCGTTTCTTTTCGCCCTAGGTCCTTTAACAGGTCGACTAATCCCTTTTTGTTTTTTTGAAGTAACGCTTTAAATAGTTCAATAGGTTTATCAGACATCGAAGTATTCCATTCTACATATCCGTTTTTAAGAAAAAATTCAAACTGCTCAATGCGCTTATCGTAAAGTTTTTTACGTTTTCCCACTTTTAAGGCACCACCCTCATAACTACTGCTTCTAAAAAAATTAGTTAATGCTTCTTCAACCCTATATTCCAATTCTCTTTCAAAACCAGTACTAGAAACACTTCCCAGATCTAACACAACCTCATCAAACTGATCTAAATATTCGATGTTATCGAATCGATCCATCACGTTTTGTAAAACATGTTGAATCCTGTGTTCCTGGAGCCTGCTCACTTTAGATTGGTAGGCATATGCTTCCTCTTTATGGTCTAACGTAATTTCGTAACGTTGACTTTTAATAATATGTGTTTGTGCATGTTTCACACGTTGTCTTGTTGCTCGATTAATCGTTGTAGTATCACGACGAGTTCGTATGCAAGATCCATAAGCTTTTCGTCCTCGCCATCAACCGGTAATTGCTCCAACCATTTAAAATAATGTATTTCGAACGTCTTAAGGTTTTCATAGTTCAACCAATGAATATCGTATTTAATATGAATGGGGAATTGTTCGTATATCGTGTTTTCGAACATTCTTCTAAAGTTTTCACTTTGAAAACGAACGGGCCAGGAAGGTGCGATAAATGTTGATTGAAACGAAAAGAAATCCTCATTGATTATTGGTTTTCCGTTTCCGTAATTTACATGACAGCAAACAATAGATTCCAGCTCTTCGATGTCCACCTTAGCACCTATTCCCTTTAAAATTTCTATTTCTTTTTTAAGTGCGTCCTCAGACTGGTATTGATTTTCAGAAACCAGCAGTACGTTCTTTTCGGTCATCGTTTCTACCATCAGACTAATCTCTAAGCTATATCCTGTATTTTTATGGATAATCGCATATTCCAAGGTACCGAGAGACAACTGATCTATAAAACCGATAATGATATCGTTTCGTTCCTGACAAGACATCCAGTGGTTATGCTTAAGTTTTAGGTTTGATTCTAATACCGGAAGTCTTGAGAGGTCTATTTGAAACCCATAGTGAGCTGCTTTATACGGTGGTAATAGTAACAAGTGTTCCACCATGAAAAAGCCTTCACTTTCTTGATTTAATGTCACCAGTGTTTCTACAGCTTTTTGAATTTCCTTAGATGCGCCATGGCGACTTTTTGCAAGAAAGGCTATATTATATTCCTGACTCGAATTCTTATAAAGTACGTAGTATTGATATTTCTCTGTTCCTTTTTTAATTTCATAATTACTGGCAATGACTCCATTTTTTAGTACGTCTTTGAAGACCGTCTCCCGATCTCCCATATAATGCATCGCACTACTAAGGTCTTTTTCCAGTGTTTCATCAACAATCACTTCCTCAATCTCTATGGTTTCGATGTTCTCCTCGGGAATATAAATAGCTTTAATGTTAACCTGCACTTCCAGGGTTATGGGGCTAATTTTTATTTCGGAATCCTCAACCCCCTGTACCAGTGATTTGATTTTATAATCGTGAATATCCATTAAGATAGCCAGTTTGCGCAGTATCCCTGGAATAAGCTGAATATCCTGTCCGACCTCTGACTCATTATAATTGAACGACCTTGCCCGTCCATAGCTAATAGATCCGTATTCCCGAACCAATTCGCGTTTCGATGCCAATAACTTTTTCTCAAAATCTTCATTCACCAATATGGCACCGTAACTATTACTGTTTATTTTTCGAAGCGCATATGTTTGGAAGGTTTCATTAAACCTGGCCAACAAATGATTCGCAATATGATCATATCGTACCAGGGCCTCATTATCGAAGGTATTATTTATGGTATCTAATACTTGTTTCCATATCTCCAAATCAAAATCTTTTTCTGCCGGTTTTATTAAATCCTGCAGTTCTTCTACATCGGGTAACACTTTTGTAAAGTAGGACACTTGATTGTTATCTTTCACATCATACAGCGTATAAATATTATTTAGCTGGGTTAGAAAGTTTAGCATAACCTGATCGAAAGGCATTAAATAGGCCTGCAACTGCTTTACCTGTGCTCGGCGTAATTCTGTAGCCTCACTACCCAGCCCTCGATCTCCTATGCCATAGAGTTCTGGAAGTTGCTTTCTTACTGGAAAGTAAGAGACCATATCGAGATAAACGCCTTCTGGAATGGTTATCTTATTTAAAGCATCGGAAGCCTCTTTAAATCCACCATAGTTTAAAGCTCTTATAAATGCCAATTGTTTCTTGGTTTCCTTGAGATCGGGTTGAAATAGCGTATTGGAATTTTGAAAAATAATGTGTCTGTTCGATTTGGGAAATGAGACCATCACGTTCGTATTTTTAGGCACCTTAAAACGGTCGCGAATCTCGACTGTTTTTTCAGAATCAGACGTTTTATATTGCAAAAAGAAATCATTAACACTTACTATGCCTGCTATTTGAGTAATGATTTTTAGGATATCTGAAATTACAATTTCCTCCAATGGATTCTTAAGATCTTCATCTAAAATAAACCCCTGAAACAGCTTTGGCCCATTAAAAATGGTATTAACTGGTATATTTTTTTGTTGAAGCTCCCATAAGGAATAGTACTTCACATCGGGAGCAAGATAATCGTTTACCTTATTAAAAATTCGTGCTAAAACTTCCTCACCATTCACACTACTAGAAAGTGTAATATTTAAACTCATGGTAAGTCGTAGTGGCTTGTAAATTTCCACATCGTAAATATCTTCACATAAATTTCTATTGGAATTATAGATCTCTTTTAATTCTTTGATAATTCTTTCATTATCATTCGCATCTTCGTCGGCATCTGTTTTATACTGATACTTTTCAACAAACACATGTAGTAACCCCTTAATATTGCTAACATCTCTGGAATAATTATCTACTGGATAAACCCATACATTTTTAACATTTACGATTTGATCGATCCATATTTTTCTATAATCGGAAAAGGAAACAGGGCATGTTGTTAAAATATCTGAGGCAATAAAAAAGCCATTATCTCCCGATTGTAATGTTTCTCCCTTAGATTTAATTAAGATATCCTCAATAGGCGCCTGTGTCTTATGTGCCAATTCTGTAATGGCATATACTAAGCTTTCTAAAATGGTTACTCCAGGGTCATGTTCGTTGTAATCGGTCCAGATACCGCTGCTCAACTTTTGGACAATCTCCAAAGCCTCCAGGTGCAGTGTTTCGTAAAGTCCACTGCCTTCCTTTTTTTTATTAATATACCCTTTTATGTTGTTCATTAAATATAGTTCCTATTGATTAAATAGATCCAGGACGCCATTATCCCATAATTTGGTAATATGAAAATGTATCACTTGCGAATTCCCATAATTAGATCGTGTTTTTAGTTGCAACTTAAAATTGTATGTTGTTCCCGAAAAACGTATGTCTATTTTGTTCCAAAACCACCCGTAATGTGCCTGGGTTTTTCGAATCTTATGGTGAGATTTACCAAACGTACTTAAGGCATGCGCATGTAATAATGCATATTTACCAGTCTTTTCTTTCCCTACCTGGGCGAGCACTTCAAAGGCCACACAACCATCTAAATGTGTAAGGATGTCATGCCAATTACCATCTGCAGGTACCGATGCCAGTTTATAGGTTCCTATGCGCGTATTTGTACCTAAAACTCCGTCAACTTCTAAAGTTGTTTTTGGGGTCTTTGTCCCAATGCCTACATGTCCTGTTTTTTGAAAATGTATCACATTGGTAGCCTCTGTCTTTGTTACCGGTGCAATTATGGATAACCCCTTGTCTTCTTCTTCATCAAGAGTTACACTCCATTGCGGAAGTTCATCTTCTATACTTTCAAAAACACTTAATACACGATCTGATTCTTTTCCCTCGGGAGATAGCATTAACCCATCTTCCATATTTTTTGAAATGCCATCATCTAACTTGTTTATAGTAGAATCTATCAAGCTTGAAAAGTTACTTTCCTTGGGTCTTGCTCCTGCTTTAAATAATGTTTTAAGACTTTGTCTGTTTAATAACTTGATTTTCATACGACGTGCTTATAAAAGGGTTACTTAGTTTTTAAGGTGAGGATGGTATTTAATTTCGGTTTTGCTTCTTGTGTATCTTCCTGTATTGGTTTCTCTCTTTCTATCTTTTTATCAACGATAGCTGTTTCTGACACCTTAGGTGTTGTAAATTCATTGTCTCCGGCTATGATATAATCTACTCCAATCTGTAAATCCTGCATCTCCACCTCTTCAATTGTTTCTTCTTCAAGAACAGCAGATAAGAGAATATTATGTTTTAATTTGGGTACTAATATGGACCATGGTTTAGTGGGTTTGATTTCTTCGTTTTTCTCATGGATATTCATCGAAAAATTATTGAGACCATGCTCTACAATATGCTCTACATCTAACCTTTTCACCGATTTAACGTAGGGTAAATTTTCTATATGACTCATTAACATGATGGGAACAATTCCGGTACCTATCCCTTTTAATTTATCGGTTCGGGTATTAGATAATGGCGATAGGTAATCACTAATAACGGTATTTAATTGCGTCATGTAATACCCACTATCCCCTTCCTCTTCAAATTCTAAAATGCAATTAACAAGCAACCATTCTACTTCTGGGTTTTGTACTTTTATCCGAATAAATGAATTGGCTCGTTTCTGCAAAAATGTCGTCATGGCAGCAAGGTCGTTAGCATTGAAGTACTGATGATTTTCGTAAGTCCACAGTGAACTCAGCACAACCACTGTCACTTTGCCCGGCTTTTGTTTGAAATTCCCATCGAGATTGGTGCATTTTGCCGCTATAACGTCTCCAAAGTGTTGTAAAATTAAATGTTCATAATCCCATAATGTCACGGCTCTATCCTTGTGTCGGAGTCGTTCACTCACTTCTGTGTAAAATAATTCGGGGGTTCCCGGAGTCTCCCCACCATAAGACGTTGCCGGCTGCAAAATTTGTTTGAGTGCTGGTATTTTGGTTACAGATTTTGTGATCTGTTGTGCCTCAATACGCCTTCCTATAACATTTTCATCTTCACAAATACAAGTAACGGCCACTGCGTTTGGGTATATCCCATTTATAACAGGATAGGTATAGGCATCCTGTCTGGCCATAAAACGTAATTCGTAAGCCCCATCTGCCAATGGCTGTGTTCCGTATGGAAATTGTAGTTCTATGATTCCAGATTTGGTAAATTGATTTGTACCATCAGAGATTAGACATTTTTCTGGTAAGCTTATCCAGTAACCTGATTTTTTATATTGAAAAACAATATTTTCTGATTTTTCGGGGTGAGTCGGGTCGTTATTTAACATATCGAAAAACATCGAAATCGCGGTATTGGGTTGGACACCCGATAACTTTATATAGATATATCCTTCTCCTTTATAATCTGAAACCATGGTATCTACAAGTACCTGACCATCGCCAACTATCTTACGAGTACCCGAAGGAGTTATATGGAGATAATCTCCTGTAATTTTACCAGAACCACTATTCGAAATAGTACTGCTAAAATGGATAACATCCTGTGCCTTGTAGTTTAATTTCACCTCTTTTACTTTAGGAACAAAAGGTTTATTTGGCAAAGGCATACTTTCGTCGTTACGGGCATTATTTCTAACGACTTTTGCATAAGTGTCCTGATATGCTTTTTGTCCAAATGCATAACGAGGATCACATAGAGTTAGTTTAAAAAACCCATTCTCTGTATGAATATCATATTTTATGGGATCCTTTAAGTTATAATCCTGAGACAGTTTATAAGGTTCAAAATCGTTGATTGTAATTGTTCTGTCTTTAGACACAAGCACGCTTTTATATCCCTCTGGGGTTGTCGCTGGCTCTGTTGTATATAAACTTATGGGTTCTGGTGGATGTTCTTCCATTGGAAACCAATACCCGTTGGATAATGCTGTAAGTTCTACTTTAAAAGCGTCATTCTTAAAACTAGTGTCGTAATCCTGGTAATAGGTTTCAAACCCTCCATAATCTTCTGGAACGGCTGCCCAATCTATTTGAATATCCAGGTTTTGGAGTTCTTTCTTAAATAGTTCACTTTTCCCTACCATAAGATAGTCTCCAACTGCTGGTAAGGGTCCAAATAGGTCGAAAGATTTGGCAAGTGGCATTTTGCCTACGTTATTATAAAGCGACAGATTTTTAGCTCCGGTTACATTAACATCGATGGTCACTGATTCCAGGGCTACGCCCTTAAAAAATGAATAGGCATAAATAGGTGCGTATTCATCAAACACAACCTTAATAAGTGGCCATGATGTGTTTTCCTCTTCAGTTTTTAATGTGGTTAATGAGGGTTTGGTATTTTCCAGAATAAAACTAATGCTAACCTCGTTGGTGGTTCCGTCTAGTAAAAGATTATAAGCCGTTACGGGTTCCCAACCTTTCTCTGAAGTGTATGAAATAATGAACGTTCGTTCAAAAACCATATTAAAAACAACATCCAATGGAAAGCCTTCATTAGCTACGATTTCATTTACCAATTTCCAAAACACGTTCTTCGATGAGCTTTCTTCCATTTTAAAGGTTAAGGTAATCTCCCGTTTTCCTTCCTCTAAAAAAAGAACCGGAGATCCAATCATGAAACCTATATCTGTTATTGTACTTTGAGTTATTCCAGAGTTAATCAGTGTGTTTTTATTCGCACCAAACAGTGACCAGTTCTCTACACCTTCTAACTTTTTCCCCTTGCTAATGAGCTTATTTTTTATCACATTAGAAATGAGGGATACATTGGTTCCTATTTTGATAAATGGGTTTTCATTAAAAAACAAAGTTTGCACAGCATCCAATGTTACAGGCGACAGTACTACAGGTCTATCGGTTTCAAACAACACCGCTTTTTTACTTTCAAATAACTTACCTGCAGAAAACTGAGTACTTTCCGGAAGCAAGGTCATGTTCACCTTAGGGTCAACTTCAAAGCACAAAACAGCATGTGTTGGTTTTCCTTTTCGTAACGTTTGCTGAAGTATGTTTTTGTAATAAAAATCTAAATGGCTTTTTGACAGATCATTAAGTGATTCCTGAACCTTTCTGTATAACAATGCAAAGGTGATGTACATGGCATTATTAGGCATATGGTTATTTCTTTCGAAAATGTAAGCCTTAAGATAGTTTTTTGTAAAGTCCTGAATGTGGAGAATGAGTTCTTTAAACGTATTAACCTCCTCGTCTAAGCTTATGCCTTTTTTATTATTATCCTTAGACGAATTTATATAATATTCGGAACTATTGGAATCTGCATTAGAATCTGGTGAATCCTTTAAATCTTCTATACTATTTTGAATATCATCTTTTCTGGACGCTAGCAGATCAAATAAAATATTACCTATTTTATCAGCTAAAATATCTTCTTCAAAATGAACTAAATTCGCGTGCCATCGCTCTATCTTGTTATACCACTCTAGCAAACTGTTCATGGTATTTAAAGGCGTATCAAGAAGATTCACCTTATAAGCTGGTGCTTTTATAATCTTTACCATGTAAATAACTGGGTCATTTTCTATAATGGTTTGCCAGTTACCATCAATAACATTATTGGTATTGAAAAAGTTTACATATTCTAAATAGGTGGTAATATACCCCAGGAGATCCTCGAAAGATCTGTCATCAATCTTAAATTTTTGATTGAGCAAATCTTCATTTATTCTTTCAGATTGTATGGTACCTATTCTTCTTTCTATCATTAATATGTCGTTGATTCATTTAACCTTATTGATCTTGTACTGTATCAATATCTACAGCTGAAAAATCTTTAGGAGATCGCACTTGTTTTTTAAATACAGAAGGGATATCGGTTCCTTCCACTTTGTAATAAGGAAATACCAGGTTAAATCTGGTATTGGTTAAAGGAATGATATAATCGAGACCAATTCGTATCACACCATCCAAATAGTCCGATTCGTCCATATTAATCTCTATGAGTTTAATACGTGGTTCAAATTTTATAATGGCCGTTCTTATAACTTCTGTAATAAGGTGTACTCTGGAATTGGAAATGGACTGAAACAAATAGGTATACAGATCACAGCCATATCTGGGTTCCATAATACGTTCCCCGACTTTGGTACTGAGTAATATTCTAAGGGATTGTTCGATATCGATTTCATTGGAAACCATATCGACACCCGACTTTCTATCTTTATGAAATGTAGGTGGAAACGCCCAGCCTGTACCTAAAAATGAGTTATCCTTCATGTGTTTTAATTTAAATTCACCATAGTTCCACTTATATTCGTTTCTCCGCTACTACTGCTCATAGTACAACCACTATCTCCACTAATCGAAACCGATTCATCTGCTTTAATAGTTACAGATTTCCCTTGAATAGTTAAATCGTCTGATGCCTTTATAGTCATACTGGAAGCACTTTCCATAGTAATACCATCACTATTCATTTTTATGGAATTACTATTTTGATCAACGATGCTAATCCCCTCATCTTGATCGCTAATGGTTATAATATTTTTATTTGGAGTTTGTATGGTCATGACTATGTTTTCATCATCAAACTGAATTTCCAGTTGACTTTTAGTCATAAGCGTTTTTATATAATTGTTATCATCTTCAATAGTTACAGGTGGTACATTTTTACTACTATAAACACTACCTAGTATGATAGGAAATCTAGGATCTCCATTGATAAACCCAACAATAACCTCATCACCCTGCTCTGGAAAGAAAAACGCTCCAAAGCTATTACTGGCATAAAAGGTAGATAGTCTTGCCCATACGGTTTCCGAGTCATTATTAATGACCGGGATTTCCAGTTCTACCATATATTCTTTTTCCTGATCTTCATTATCGTCGCTCGGGGATTCATAAATGGATTTAACAGTAGCTGTTTGTAGACCTTTCACACCTTTTAAAGCTCCTGACGCTGTGGGTCCCATAGAAGGTGATGTTTTTTCACTGAACCAATCTGGAGAAAGTCCTATACTTATCTCTGTTCGCCATTGCCCATCACTCATATTATGGGACACACTGGAAACATAAGCGTTTCCATTAAAACGGTCTCCCAGTCCCTCCAGGGAAATTAATGCGTTTGGTTTGATGAGTGCAGAACCTTGAAATGTTATGCTTCCTCTAAATTTAGATAATCTGGATTTAAGCATGGCTGCATCTAACCAGGCTTGTGTGGCCTCCTGCGATATGGGCACAGAAGTATCTAATGTCTCGGTTGATGATAATACATCATCTAAATCTGAATCTGAAAGATCTCCCTGGTCATTTTCTGAAGCGTCGTCTGCTGTGACTTCAACAAATTCCTGACTATCAAGATCCCAATAGCTTCCTGTTATGGATTCGTACTGGTTTGAAGCCTCTACTTCGGTGTCCATTTCTAGAATATCTCTTCCGTACATTAAACCAATTTCGGGTGTGCTATCAACAGGCGGGGCACTTACCACCAGCTTTCCCATATCTGTGGTAACGACCATCCCATTTAATTCGGCCCTATTAACTATAAAATCCCAATCGGTAGCATTGTATTGTACAATAGTATCTTGAGTTACAGACGATGCGCTTACGTCCTTTTCAATCCCCAGATTATCGGCTATTTGTTCTATGGCGGCACTATCCAGCGACTTGTCCATAACAAGCTTGGATTTGGATTTTGTAGCTTTTACTATGGTGTCTTTACACGTTACTTGTAATGCTGTTCCAGAGTCGTCCACTTTAATAGATTGTTTGGTTACTACCCCAGAAAACACATCGGTGTTATTGTTATTATAACCTAAGCTAATTTCGATTGTGGCTCCGGGCTCGAAAGTTTGAGCATCGGTAATTTTGAATAATTGATCGGACGCATTACCATCTCTAATCGAGATTTGTGCCGAAGATATCACATTCACTTCTTGAGATATGGATATGCTTAAAACCCCATAAGTATTGGGGATTTCTTCACCATTTGAAGTGATTTTATAAGATATTATATTATCTCCTTTTATTAAAGGTGAATCTGCCATGTCCTAAGTTATTTTAAGGGAGGTAAATAGATTTTTGTTCCGGGTTTAATTTCTCTAAAATTTAATATGTTATTAAACGTTGCTACTTCCATATAATAGCTACTATCTCCATAAATTCTGTAGCAAATGAGCGGCAAGGTATCGCCTTCTTTTATTTCGACCAGATGCGTGAGATCGGGAGATTGATTATTGGCTTCTTTGGCAATAAGCCCCTCATCTATAGCTTCTTCAAACGATGCCGTGACTTTGGCTCGCAGCGGTGTACCGTCATTTTTAAAAAGCGTATACGATATATTTAAAGAGGTTAGTTTACATTTAAAGACCAGGGTTCCCCAAGAGATTATTAAGTAATTAGATTCATGGATGCTCCCGTTATAGGTAAAACAAACGTCCTTAAATGTTTTTATTTGATCCTGCACTGTGGCCTGCTTGGCAAACGTAGCTAGACCTCCGGATTTAACGGCTCCGGTGGCATCGAAATAGATATCAAAAGACACTTTTTCGGGAGGAATACCTTTAAACCACAGCGTTGTTCCTGGTGATCCCAGTGCCTGTTGATTGTTGTAATTTACCGTGTGTTCGTGTGTATACGATTCGGGATTTATTTGTACGGTACATGTCGCGGTTCCGGCACCTGAATATTCATTACTATCATAAGCGATTATTTCCATTAAATCCTTACCCATACTATCGCTCTTTTAGTTTATCTAGTTGTTTTTTCACTTCTTTTCGACAAGTAGATTCAATAGTCTTCTTAATCATATTAATATCAATGGTCTCAGATTGCTTATTAATCGATTCTTCTACTTTTACTTTTATAACTAACTCTCTTATTTCTATTGGCATATTATATTACTATAGAATAATCATAGGATAATTCTAATGTTTCAATAAGAATTTCATTATTCATTGAGTTTAGTGGTGAGAATTCCCATTTTACAGGCCATGCATTTATAAAACTCCAATTTTTAATTGGGAGTCCATTTTCATTGAGCAGACTCAATAAAACAGTCTGGGTTATTAGTGTTGAGGATAAACCGCCACCCAAAGTAGTTTCACACCATAAAGATAGTGGTGAAACCAGCGACGTAATGCCCCGTTTAAGTACAAGGTTCTGATATTTTGCTCCAGTAGGAACCCGGTGTTTAAACCGGTTTTCCCCACCTTCTGCAATTTCTTCAGTTCCCATCTCCATAGTCATGCCTGAAACTTCCTTAAACGAGGTATCTACTACACCTAAGCTCAACGGAAATGTAAGCCTGAAATAAAAACCTACTAATGGATAATCACTCATATTCTATCCATTCGCAATTGTTAGCCCTTCGTGAGCTAATTCTAAGGTTTCTACAGCAACTTCATTACCATCTGATTTTAAATCTGTTCCGGTAATTTTTGTTGGCCATGCATTTGTTAAGGTCCAAGTCATCGTTGGTGCCCCAGTTTGATCCAGCAACTGAATAACTACTGTTTCTCTTTTAATGGTATTCATTTTAATCGCGTCATACCACTTCCAAAAGTTATTATCCTTAACAAAAATTCCTTTTTTTAGGGTGACATTGCCAAATTTGGCGATACCGGGCATCTTAATTGTACTAAAGGTTTTACTGTCTCCATGCCTGTATTCTACCACTTGTGTTTCTGTATCTAAACCAGATACTTCCTGAAAAGAGGCCGTGCTATCCTGAGAACCCAGGTTAACTTTAAAATAAAATTTAGTTAACGGCCAAATTGCACCTTGTGCTGATCCATCATCTGCCATAATTGTATTTTTTTAAATGATTCTTAATTTATTTTCTGATAATTTTATCCTTTTTGCATTTCCTGCTGGAACGTAATTTCTATGAATTCTGCAGGATGTGATACGGCTACTTTCACCGCAACAATCATACGTCCTTCGAGAATATCCTCAGAAGTCATTGTACTTCCAAGTCCAACAGTCACAGAAAAGGCATCTACAGGTTTAGAACCAACAAGACCTCCCTGATTCCATAATCCGATAAGGAAGTTGCTTATCATACTTTTTACAGAAACCCATGTACTGGCATCATTAGGAGCAAAAACATAAGCCATTGCTGCATCTTTTACAGACTGTTCAATGTATATTAATGTTCTTCTAACATTGATATACCTCCAGTCGTTAGAATTTCCATCCAGTGTTCTCGCACCCCAAACTAAAACACCTTTACCAGGGAATGATCTAATCGCACAAACAGATTTCCCATCAATAGGTACATTAAGGTCTTCCTGTGCTTGATGATCTATTTTAATCGATGGTGATACGACACTCTGCACACCTACATTGGCCGGAGCAACCCATACACCTTCATTATTATCTACAATGGTATAGATTCCTGCCATGGCAGCACTTGGCGGCATTAAATTAAGTTTTCCTAATACGTGATTTAATAACAGCTTATAATTGGCACTCAAATTTTTAAGTACCGAATCTGCCTTATCCTGTGTAATCCCATTGGCCGCGGGCTTCGTTGCGAATAAAGCTGTAATATACGGTGCTATAGGATTAGGTGTACTGGCATTGGTCTTGGGATCTTTAGTCGCTGGAAACTCTGCATTAAGCAAGGCTTGGACCACCGGATAACTGGCTGCCGCTATATTGCGATATGAAATATCACCCAATTGATTTACTGTTGTATTTAACCACGGATAATACACTGCTGCATAACTATTAAACTTAGGTAAGGTTGGCTCTACAGCGTTTCTAAAACCTTCAACACTCGTGGTTCCAACCAGTGGCTCACTATAGCCTCCAGGCACATCCAATAATGCTACTCTGGACTGTTGTATTCCACAATGGTTTATCACCTCTCCTTGTAAAGAGTAACATAAAGCATATTTTTTTGCTAAATCGGTTTGTGTCGGATCACAAAGCTCTACGGCATCGGGTATCACGATCATGGTTGGCTCGGTTTCCTTAACTAACGCGGTAAGTGCATTTTGAAAAGGCTCCGTATCTGTTAACCCTGTAGATGCATAGTCGTACCCTCCTACTGAAACGATATAGCAGGTACCTCCTCCGTTTTCATAGAAGAAACGTATGGCGCTATGCAATCTATAATTTACCGTGGATGTGTTTAATGTGTACCCTGCGGTTCCAATATAAAAATCGGGAGCCGGAGCGGTACCATCTCCATCACCAGCAGCTGCAGGTGCCTTCTTTTTAGCGGCATCTCCCTGAGCTGGCGGTTTTGTACTGGCTTTTGCAGCAGCCGCGGCCGTCACACTAAACTCAATTTGAGGTGGTATGCTTCCAAAAATGGCATTAAACTCTGCCAACGATGTGACCTTTACAGGCTCATTTACCAAATCTTTACCATTGTAACTGGTCTGTCCCGTATACCCTATAAAAGCAGGTATTGCGGTAGGAACAGGAACAACGGCATTTCCAAATGCATCCAGTTCCTGGATATAAACCCCTGGGGTTTTCATTGCTGTTACTGACATTCTTTTTAATGTTTAATAGTTATACATAAATTATGGTTTGAGAGTAAAATATATTCTCATTATTTTGTTTTTTGGTGATTATTCTGGATACACCTGGCACTGGCATTTTCATGTCCAATTCTATGATGGTATCCGAAAAATCATTCTTATAAAGCATCGTTAACAGGGGACTTGCTCTGGCTCTTTGCTGAAGTTTTATGGTTGCTGGAGAGGTAAATAAACGCCCCTCTTGAGTTCCTAACATTTTCTTTTCGGGGCCGGTATATATGTCATTGTTAAATCCTTCTATACCTATGTCTTCAACCGTTATTTTTTTGTCTTTTGAAATAACAACGGCGTATTGCCAATACGACGACCTTGCTGTAAAATTGACTTTAAACGATAGCGCAGTATTCGTTTTTAACGCTTCGACAATAGGTGTCATCTGCATATGCAATATGCCATAGCAGTTGTCTTCAACACGTTCTGAAGTCCCAAAAAAGGTTTTAGATAAGGTACCGCCTACCCAGAGTTCATAGACTCCTGTACCAAACACATTAATATCGACAGTCATACCAGACTGTTTTTCCTGTGATGACTGATTAAAAATGTCTTGCCCGGCATGGTTCTTTATGACCACAGAAACTGGTGAATCTGATGACAGTTTTACCTCAAAGACTAAGGGTTGAACTGGTAAATACGTCGTAATTGGTAAATTCTGATCTACTGATACATGTAATGGTGTAGTTAGATAAAGTATGGTGTCTTCTTCCCTGGGCGTGGGAACATCTGTATAATTATCGAAATAAGAATCGGTATTAATAAGTTGAAAATAGAGATCATCGATGGTCTCAAGTGCTTCCCATATGTTTGATGATGATGATTCGGTTCCTATGTATCCACGATACTGATTGACCATCGTATTTATCTGGATACTATAGTTCTTCATGATCCGTTGGGTAGAGGACATTGGAAGCAGTTTAAAAACAGAGCAAACATCGTTTTCAAAATAATCATGCAGCATCTCTAATGTAAACCAATGTTGAAGATTCATATATTATCTTTTTTTAGTATCTGCACCTAATCCACTTACAGCTGGTACCTCTTCTTTAATTTCTCCTTTTTGTATTCCAACCATTCTCACTTTATACACCATAGATGGCACGTATTTAGCTCCTATCCCGCTCCATACATGACTTAATTCCTGAATGGGAACATTGTAAATTTCAAACGTTAATCGATCAATTAATGGATCTAAATCCGGATAATCGGATGATGAAAAAACTCTGGAAGCCTGAAAAAAACTAATAACTGCAGAAAGCATTTTTAAAGCCTCCAAATAGTTATCCGAATTGTAATTTGCCGAAATAAGCAGATATATATTAAGATGTACCGGAGGATTTACCTTATTGAACCCACCTTGATTATCGGGAATATAACCTCCCATATGCTTAACAGTTCGCTCATGTTCTAAATTGATTATTGAAATAATAACCTTATTCTCAATATTATCTGTAACACTACCATCGAGATTTATAAGGCTACCAGGAGCCACAATATCGTTTGTTAGTCCGAAGGACATTTTTAAATTCCTGTTAAGAATATCGGTTATAAACGTGAGTACTTTATCTAACATGAACCTATTGTGTTTTACTTTCTAATTGCGTTTTTATAGCCGTAGCAACGATTCTTGAAAAATAGATTCCTAAGACGCTAATGATATACAGCACCACAAATGGCGGATACCGATTTCCTGTGATAATATCGAATACCTCGGTTAAATCAATAGCCGAAATATCTATTAAATATGCAAGAATGAATGTGACCGGAACCGCCAGTAAAGCGACAAACAGCGACCATAATAATTCCTTGGACAGCGCCTTTTTTACAGCTGCTAGAATCTTTTTTAGTTTTCCTGCATCTGCTTTTAGTTTTTTGGTATCTCCGGTTGAAACAACACTCATGGCAATTCTTTTTTACGGCGTTCAACATACATATTTGCAAGGTAGTAGGTTACTCCTCCCAGTATAAAACCAATAATGAGTATAACAATATTATCGTCTATCCAATGTTGCATTCTAAAAATGACAATAAGCAATAGCAGCACAAAGGCAGAGTAGTATCTCTTTAAAGAGGCATTGTTAAAAAAACCAGCTCTGGTATTGGGAGATGTCATGGCAATCACGAATCCTATGCAAGCAAAGAACAGTGCAAACCACATGAGGTATAAAAGGATGGTTTTGTAATCGGTAATGCTCGCTAATTTTGTTTCGACCTGATTCACCTTGCTGTTCGGATCATTAAGCCCAAGTTTTTCTGAAATATTCTGCAAAATACCGGAACTTGAACCACTATCTTGACCATTTGAAGCACTCCCTCCCTGAGCGGTTCCATCTCCATTGGCATTACCTGACCCTCCATTTGACGAAGCGTCTGCTTCTACTTTCTTTTCTTGTGATAATTCGGTATATATCACATTCCAGATATCATTGTACCCTTTATCGTAACCCAGGGCCCAAAGCCCCAAACCAGCAAGTTTATTTTTTTTGATAAGGTTTGTCTTGTATACAAAACTCGAATCATTTTCAAACCAACACTGTCTATATTGCGTTTTACTTCCAGAAGTTCTATAGGCACTATAAGCACTTTTACTTATAGGATCTATATACACGGCCTCATTTTTTTCGATTTCAGATTTTATATAGCTATAGGTTCTGCTTCCCAAAAACTTTTTCGCCTTAGATTGCAAACTTTGGCTCTCTGTTTCCCATAAGTTTCCATATGTTGGTAATGCCAGAATAAGTTGAGAATTCGTCACACCTTCATCTAAATAGTACTTTACAGATTCTGTAAGGTTAAATGGCTCCCAGTCTTTCCCACTAAGCAAAGGTGCTACCGGTCCTGCAATACTACTTGTTTTACCATAATAATCATACCCCATTATGACGAACCTATCTATAGCCTGATCTAAGGACTTAAAATCCAAAGCATAACTCAGGTTCACGCTGGGTACCGTGATATATATTTTATAATCCTTGTTTGCCTTTTTTAGTCGGCTAGATAGTGTTAATAAGAATCCCGTATAGTTATCTTTTTGGCTTTTTGGAACGCCCTCAAAATCTATGCAAACCCCATCTGCATTTCTTTTGGTTAAAAGCTCAATAAGATTATCTATAAGTTTATCAATGGACTTAGAGTTTTTTAAAAATCGCCTATTGTTTCTTTGTCCAAAATTGGTAACAGTAAGGAGTATTTTTTTGTTAGGATAGGCTCTAATGGAATCTATTAATGGTGTTGTTTCCCAATCATGTGTTGAGATAGCCTCACCATTAGCCGGGTTTACCTCATACGAAAAATAGGCCACCGTAGAGAGCAGTGAAAAATTGAGGCTTTTGTAATAGTCATTCTCCCAATATGGATACCAACCAAACACTTCATACCCTAATTCAAAACCTGTCTCCGCTTTAAAAGCAACACTTTTAATATCAACATCTTCAGCAGCCGATGCAAATGTAGGAGTCTTATTATCTTTTAAGGTTTTATGATGTTGATGAATAAACTTTTTAGCAAGTTTTGAAGAATCGTTATGTTTAAATAACTTTTTAAAAAAGCCAAGTTTTTTAGTTTCTTTTTTGAGCTCTGATGGGTCTTGCTGAAACGTATATGCATTCTCCAAGGACAACGCATAAAGGTTGCCTTGAAGCAAAATCAAACCAGCAAGTAATATCAATAATCTTAAGTAACTCATTAATGTTTAATGCTTTGGCCAAAGTTAACAGCGGCGTAATTCTTGAGGTCTGACTATGAAACATTGTAGACATTGGAATTGCTAGATTTAAGGAACTTTAAAAAGTTGTCATACAATTCACATAAACCTTACTACGTGTAAAACACACCAACATCTGCTGATTTTAGCTAAAGCAATCTAAAGAAAAAATTCAAAAACTACCTGCAATAAAAGCATACTAAGTGTATGATTTACACGTACTAAAAATATATTTTTCGCTTACTTTTAGTAAGCAATAAGATCACAAAAAGTAACGAAATAACCTTTATGCTATCTTTAATGTCGGTTAAAAACTATTTAAAAATTAAACGTGGCTTTTTGGTTGGGTAAAAATATGTTATCATAAGAATCCTTTCGTATGGTAAACCAAAATCGGCAGAAATTTTATATGTCTTTTAAATTTCTCTGGCTAAGTCTCCAGACTTAGCCAAACATTAACCAACTAAACGTATAAATTTGAAAAGCAGATTACACTATACGAGATCAAGAAAAAACACAGGTCATTATTGCAACAGCAATAGAGTGGATAGATGTCTTTACACGAAAGTCTTAAAAGATATTGTTAATTAGTTGTTGGGGTTCCGCATGGCGAAAAAAGTGTGGCTCTTTTTAGACAATAATGTCCTCAAAGTTGTGAGACTTTGTGGAGCGCGTATGCAAGCCATAGTGTTTAGCTTTCCGTATAGTAAGGTAATAGGGATTCGTGCGATATCCGAAGTTGATGATAACTTGAAAAGCCAGTTTGACACCTTAAAGTGATGCGCAAACAACATGTTGTTTTAATATTAAAAACATCTACAAAAACCCCTTCTTAATAGCAGAACTAATCAAGACATCGCTATCGTTACTCGTCACTCCAAAAAGCTCTTTTAAATTGCGTCTTCTTTTTTCAATTCCGGCTCGGGATAAAGGTAAGGCCTTGGTTAGGTCTTTTGTTTTGGTACCCTTTGACAACTCATTTAACAACTGCTTATCGATACGATCCAAAATAATTTTACTTGATATTTTTTTTCGGAGTAACTTTAAAATGGTAGGACTATAAAATGGTATATTTTCAAGAACACTATTCAATACTTCTGAAATCGTTTCACCCACAACATCACTTTTATAAAGTAATCCTTCTGGATTAATATTTTGTAGCACATCACTTAACAAGAGTAAATTGTAGTGTCCTGTGATGATAATGATTTTAGTCTTTGGATAATGCTTCCTTATGTAAATACCAATATCTTCCCCAGATTTAATTTTCCCATTTTCCGATTCTGGAACTCTTATATCTAAAAACACCAATTCAAATGGTTCCTTGGATGCTTTTAAAACATCAATGGCTCTGTCGGAATCTGTAGCAAAAGAAATCTCAAATTTAAATTTTGGATTAAAGGCTTCGTATTGTTTTAAGTGATTTATATAAGCATCAACGATAAAAGGGTGATCATCAATCAATAACGTATCAATAGTCTGGGTCATAATATTTACAAATATCATTAAGGGTTAAATATGTAAACTACTATTAAAAAGCGTATTAAAGGGATATAAAGACCAAGATATTTTTTTATATCCAAATCTGCAAGAAATATTAAGTTATAATTTAAGTTTAAGCATTATAAAACCTTAACTTAATTTGCATTAAAAAGCATAAAGTACTAATTACCCGAACAGTACAAAAATTGCAATTAAAAAATTATATCGACTAGTTTAACTGTAATAATTTAATCTTCTTAGTCTTTATAATATCGAGAAATTAACTCGGGAAGATTTGATTTACAACCTGCTTTTGAAAAATCGAGCAACTTAATGCCTTTTGATTCGATCAGGGTTATATTATTAGTAGTAAACCGTCCTTGTAAAGCTCCGTTTAACTCTGGTGAGGTAAACACGGTTCCATCTAATTTTTCTAAAGGCTTCGTTGTAACATAATCGTATTGAGCCAACTGAGTTAAAATTATATCATTAGAAGCGCTATAAAGAACATTATTATCCCAGGACGTAATTCCTATGGCTCCCGAATACCCTTTCATTACTTTATTTAATTCTTCTTTGACGAACTCTGGTGAACTTTTATCAGGTCCTTTAAAATGAATCGCTTTAGCGACTAGAATGTTTCTTTTAAAACTCAAATCTGACGAATTTGCGTAGGCAATTGTCTGCTCACCTTCATCAAGGAACACATTATTTTCATACCTGCAATTTCGTGTCATATGTGCCTGTACCGGCACCTTGGCATTATAAGACACGTTTTGTTCTACCAAACAATTTTCACACCCTTCGTCCAGGTAATAAGCGTATACATTAATGTCTGAATCTGATTTAGAAAGCACCACATTATTTCTAACCACCGTATTTTTATGACCAAACATGTAAATTGCTCCTCCATCCTGCATAAAGGTTTTTATATTATGAATGATATTGTTTTCGACTAACGAATTATGTCCAATACCATTTATACCACAATAAGGCATATTATATATCTCGTTATTTTGTATTGTATTATGATCTCCACTACCAAAAATCCCCACGGCACTATTGTATACTAGCCCAATATCATGTAATCGGTTATTAACAATATTTACCTGATCTCCCTTATAGCTTATTGCTCCTGCACCACATGTCGCGATGTCACATCCTTTTATGTTTATATGGGTTCCCGACATTTTCACAGCCCATCCTCCAACATTTTTAATATTTAGATTTTCCAGAGAAATATTATGCACCTCGTTTCCGCTAACTGCACCTTCAAATTTGAGAGCAGCATACCCTCCTGTTACTAATTTAGTTGTTGTAGAGGCCAATGTAAATCCCGATATGGTGACATTTTTAACCCCATTATTAAACTTAATAATATTTTGATGGCGAGGTACTACAATGTCCAGGTCTTCGATCAACTCTTCAGGTTTAGGCCAATAGTACAATCGCTCTCTGGTTCTATCCAAATACCATGTTCCGGGTCTGGTCATCCCTTCAACAGTATTCCAAACAACATATGTTTGGGCATTAGCATTTCTTTCTGCAAAGGCTCCTGGTGGGTGCTGACTTTCATTATCAAATAGTAAGGTCTTGTTTTCTTTATCATGACCTTTTAAACCTACCAGCGACTCATCCCATTCGTGAAAAATGGTTAATTCGGCATTATTAATATCAAGGGAATCACTAAGATCTTCAACTTTGTATTTTAAGGTGGTTTTCTCTAAGTCTGTTGGTTTTCTCTCCCACCCCCCAGCTTCAGAAGATAACCATTTCACGTCGAACGCATTTAAATGGGTAAAAGCACCTACCTCTGGAAATCTCGCACGCTCTCGTCTTTCTCCATTAACTTCAAGAACTCTAAAATCCCAACTTCTATCTCTGGTTCCTATAACATCGGCATAGATAAACCGACCTTCTTTTTTAAAATGTGTTAGTTTTTGACCTCCATATAAGACGGTACCTGTTCCTCCTTCCGACTTCAAAGTCACATTAGAATCTTCCTTATCGAACTCCAAATTCACATTAAAATATTTCCCTTCCTTAACGATAATGGTTTTATCACCACTGCTTTTTCGAAACTCTTTTAAGGCTCTGGCAATGGTTAAAAATGGCGCTGCCTCGGTACCTTCATTAGTATCTTGCCCTGCTGTATCAACATATAAAACTGCTAACGACTCTTGTTTTTCACAACTAGAATTTAACAGTCCAAAAAAACTTAAGTAAACGAATAATGCAAAATTAGGTGGAAGCTTCATAATACTATAAAATAAATTAGTTCTCTTTGTGTATGATCGAAATTAATGACCGTAAGCTCATCAATGCATACGGTTCTCAAGACTTTTCTAAAGCTTATTATCAATAACTTACATCGTTTTTATTTGAAATTCTAAAGATTGGTATTATCATGGTAACCGCAGGTTTTAGCTATTCGAGCATATTTTACTATATCAACATATCATGTATGATGGCTTAATCTGCGACTCACTTCATTTCATTCTAAACAAAAACTAGATGTACTGAGTAATTTTGGAATGCATTGACATGGCATAAATGTTTTAACATATTCATGCCAGCTCAACGTTATTTCTACGTCCACGAAAATAAAAAATAATGAAAATCAGTCACCCCAACTATTTAGTCAAATGAAATAAGCATGTCTTTTTATATACAACAAATGTTTTTACAAGGCTTCATCTATATTCAAGTCCACATATTTCGCTATTTCCCCTCTATTTCTTCATATAAATACTTCGACCTTAGGCGCCCTGATTTTCATTATTTTTTACGACTCTTTTTTTTGAAAAAGTTATATAAACCTCACAATGTTTTTATTTATTAAGTACCTCGATAGCCCTTTCTATTCCGCTATCTTTTTTATTTATTATATCATCATTAGATAAAAAAGGAACACTATTTTCAGTATCAGGTCCTATTCCAAGGCCCTCATACACCTTTCCTTTTGAATCACTATAAATTTCGTTGGAAAGACCTACTGAAGCGCCGTTAGGCAATGTATGCAATAAAACATCGGAAAGCACACCATTTGTGCGCTCTCCTACAATAGTTACATGAGGCAAATCTTTTAAGTAAAGTGTAAAAATTTCGGCCGAGCTTGCTGTTAATGGACCGGTCAATAAAACAATATCTTGAGTAAATTGAAAATCACCTTTTGGGCTTAACGAAATAACCTGATCTTTTGTAAATCCATCACCTAACCTTGCTTTTTTAGAGAAAGCTACACGTTCCTGGTTCGTAAAACGTGATGCTATTTCAGATGACACCTTATCCACTCCTCCACCATTAAAGCGAATATCAATAATCAACTTAGACACCCCGGACATCTTAATATCCCTCATAACTTCATCCATAGCCGTATTTAATGAAGATAATTCATTACTTATATCGGTACCAAACCCATCCATTTCTAATATATTAAGATACATAATATCATTATTTATAGTCCCCCACACCATGGCATCGTTAGCATCTGCTTCAAACGCACCTCCCAAGTACTCTTTTGCAATGATTGTCGATTTTTGTTCTATAATTAAATCAAAGTCATCTTCCTCCTCAATAATAAGATCTCCTGTTAAATTAGCATTTAACCTTTCCATTAAATCAGGCAAACCGGCAGCGATATATATATCTTTTTCTTCATCTTCAATAGTCACGTGTCTATCCTTAAACAAATGCACTAAATCTTCTAAAACATCATAAAAATTAGCCTCGTTAACTGTGCTGCCAAGATTTTTATAATCTGCCCAATGAACACCCCTTAGTTTGAAAAACGCATAATGATCGTTAAAAAAATTCCAAAAATAGTCAAAGTTAACCTTCGGGTCTTTCGTGTTTAAAATTTGTTCTGGAAGGCAGCGATCATCCAAATCTGGCAATCGTGTAAACTTAAGTTTGGAAAGGGCAAGCCGAGAATTCCCCAGGAGTTCATTGGAGTTAACAATCTCTATGTCATAAACAGATTCTTCAAGGTCGAAATCATTTTCTACCAGTGCGCATCCTGCTGAAGATACATTATATAAAATATTTTCTTTTTTGTTAATGTCCAGGATATAGCCCTTATCGGCTATCAACCAAAACCCATGTGTCGCATCTTCAGGTGGAGGTTTTATTCCGTCATCATCCGATTTACAGGAAAAAAAACAAATAACTAAAGTGCACAAAGACCATTTCATTGCTTTTCTTAAAACGTTTTCTTTTTTCAAATTGAGGCTTTTCATAATGTTTTTTTTTAAATTAATAATCTCCCATATAGACAGCATGGAAAAGAAAGGGTTGCATATAATGATGAGTCTAAAAACAAAATGTCGAATCTGGGGTTTATAAATTGGGGATCTCGAGTATAACAACATTCCAAAAAGTCACTATTCCCACCTCTGCACAAATGAAATAGACAAAGGGTGTCCTTTTCACTATAACAAATGTTTTTTCTTTCAATTTTTATCAGAAATGTATGCTCTAATTTATATACATTTAAATTTCAATCAAAAATGAATCCTTCAAATGAAACATACGTCATTACTCATTATCTGTCTGTTTATTTTAGCATCCTGCTCCAAAGAAAAAGCGGTTAACATAGAATATGACTTATCCATTCCACAGGTTAATTTTGCAGTTACCGATTTAACTGAAGCGCTTCAATTAAAATCGTATCAAATATCTAATGATGCCAATGTCGTTATTAAATTTCAACTCGATCCCGGTAGCAGTAAGCCACAAGGTTTTAAAATTGAAAAGACTTCAGGTTCGGAAATTCTGATAAAATCTATGGACCAAATCGGTTTGATGTATGGTGGTTTAGAACTAGCAGAGTTAATAAAAACTGGAACAGATCTAAACGATATTCCCACAATAACAGATAGTCCTTATATTGAAAAAAGAGGGATTAAATTTAATATTCCCCTAGATGTAAGAACCTCGAGTTTTGATGATTCGGGAGATTCTGCTCAAAACAACATTGTGGATATGTGGAATATAGAATTTTGGGAACAATTCTTTGATAACATGGCTCGTCACCGTTACAATATGATTTCTTACTGGAATGCTCATCCTTTTTCTTCTATGGTAAAACTTGAGGATTATCCGGACGTTGCTTTACAGGATGTCTGCGGTACTACTGTAAAACCTCAGGAGAATAGTCACTATTGGAATGTTCCTGAAATGCCGAGTAGTAAAGTCATTGCCCATTTAAAAGTGCTTAAAAAAATGACTATTGATGAGAAAATCGTTTTTTGGCAGCAGGTTATGAAACACGCTAAAAACCGAGGTATCGATATCTATTTTATAACCTGGAATATCTGTCTAAATGGTGCTTCTCCGCCGGGGCCCAACTGGGAAAACGAAGGACAGGTTGGAAAATATGGTATTACAAACGATTATAAAAACGAAACGAGTAAGGACTATTTAAGAAAATCTGTAAAACAGTTTCTCTTAAATTACCCCGATGTTACGGGTATAGGTGTAACTGCTGGTGAAAATATGCGAACGCCCATGACCGACGACGACAAAGAGAAATGGCTTTGGGAGACCTACGGCTTGGGGATTTTGGACGCCAAAAAACTTCAGCCGGATAGAACTGTGAATTTTATACATAGATTTTGGTGGACGGACTTCAAATACATCAATAAATATTGGGGAAATTATCCGGATCCTTTAGATATGAGTTTTAAATATGCCAAAGCACATATGTATTCAGCCGTAAATCCTCCATTTTATAAATCTTTTTCAGATTGGATGAAACAACACAACCTCAAGTCCTGGTGGAACCTTAGAAATGATGATATTTTTATACACCGCTGGGGAGATCCCGATTTTGCGAGTCGTTTTATTAAGCACTTACCAATTGCGCAAACAGCGGGCTACCACATGGGGTCAGACGGTTATGTTTGGGGACGGGAATTTATCAGTAAGCAACCTGAAACTCCCAGACAATTGGAAATTGATAAGCATTGGTACAAATTTATGCTTTGGGGCAGATTAGGGTATAATCCAGACATTCCTAACAACAGGTTCGAACGCATTATAGCTTCTAAGTTTCCCGAAACCAATGCATCACTTCTGTTTTCTACCTGGGCAGAAGCCTCTAAAATAATTCCTCAGGTTACTCGATTTGCATGGGGAGATTGGGATTTTCACTGGCAACCGGAAGCTTCTATGGATATCTGGAATGATCTAAAACCCATCGATAAATTTAGAACCAACCCTACCATGGAAGGCAGTGGTATTTTAAATGCTCATGACTACGTTAAAGCGGTTTTAAACAAAGAACGTATAACGTTAAAGACGCCGCAAGATGTCGTTAAAAACCTAATGACTTATTCGGCCAATGCTATTAGAAATGCCGAACAACTCATGACTAATGCGACATCTAAAGAATTAAAGCAAACCTTGTTAGATATTAAATCTATGGGGTTTTTAGGTGAATATTATGCGCATAAAATAAATGCTATTGTTGCCCTGGAGTTTTATAAAAATACTGGCAACACCACTCAAAAAGCCGAGGCTGTTGCGCATTTAAAACATGCGGTTACAAGTTGGGAAAAATACACAAACATTAACGTACCTCGTTACAAGCGACAAAACTTTGCACGGTTAAGAACTTTTGATTGGAAAAATCAATTAGAGGCTGTAAAAAAAGACATTGAATTTGCCCAAAACATGACAACATATGAAGAAGACAAAAGGGCAGACAAAAAATAAAACGGTGCGCTTAGAATTAAAAGTAGACGTCACATCAAAGTCAAAGAGCGTGTCTAAAAAGTTTTAGAATTGTCATTTTGAGCTCAGCAGAAAAATCTTAGAACCTTAATCAGTATGCGTTTAATTTCTAATAAATTCTTCAATTCGCTCTGAATGACGCCTTTTTAGACACTTTCTTTTTCACTTAATTCTTCTTATACTGAAATTGTTTATCGAATCCAACGTTTCTATATGCATCGGTATTGGGAAGAACAAATTGATATTCATACATCTCGTCAATTGAAACATCAAGGGATTCAGAATTAAACGCCATCACATGCCCTCCAAAGGTTCTATCATCTGATATAAAATGCAAATGATACCCAGCCACATTAATATCTCCAATAAATTCCGGGCAATAAAAACCAACCATAGTTCCCTCTATTGCCTCTGCTTTAAATATAGGCCTGTTTGGGATTAACACATCCAAACCTTCTTTAAAAGGTGGTTCTTGCTTATTAAGACCTCCACATTTTATATTTTTAAACATACCATGAATCTTAAACCCATAAAACATATTTTTAGTGGGTAATTTTTTGTTAATCTCCACTCTAAGTGAATCGTAGTTCATTGGATTCGTAATTTTAAAAGTTAGATCGGCATCAAAAAACGTTGTATTTACATAAACAATCTTGTCTTCATCCTTTGCTACAGTGACAAGCCCGTCTTCTGTTGCCCGATATGGCACGCCATCAAGCATAATTAATTCGCCGTCCAGTTTCGTATACGACCCAAGGCCAATGTCGCCTTTTGTCTTTAATTTAGCCACGGTTAAGTCGCCTTCAAAAACCTTATTCACAAAGGCATACCATATGGAATAATGGTAAAACAAATCGCGGTTTACATTTTTTTCTTCAAGGGCAGGCTGACGTTCCTCAACAACCTGTTTTTCAGGAACGTTCGAACGGTCTTTGCAGGCAGTTAACAGAAAAAGCACACATAAAGAACTAATAAAAAATGAGGGGTGTTTAGATATCATTATTGGGGGTTTTATAATTTCCTGACATAGACATAGTAGGCCACCTGTTGCGCAGCATGAGTCGTTATAAAATTGGCCGTTAAATTCATTTTACCCGGCTTCAGATATACTTTGAAATTGGCCGATTTATCTGTTTCCGAAACAGCGATACTCTGAGTGAGATCTTCACCAATCTTAATAGAGGCTTTAGTAACATTTAAATGAACACCTTCAGGAATATCGAATTGTAATCCAGGTAAATCTGTAGCAGTGATTTTAGGTGTTGTGCCGTTAATTGGTAAATTAGATTCTTTGGGATACCTTCTTAATGAAATCTCATAGTCTCCTTCCTGCTTTACATTAATACTCCAATATCCCGACCCTACTTTTCCTTTCCTTATTTGAAGTTGATTCCATGGATAGTCTTCTTTTGAAGAATGCACGTCGTGAGCTGTCAAGGTTACCGGATTTTCGTCTTCTAAACCAATTTGAAAGAATATTTGTTCATGGAATTTACCTGAAATCCGCGTCCACCAGGTCTCATAAAAATCACGCATCGCCTTTACCTTTTCGGGGTGCTGAGCAGCTATGTTGTTCGCTTGGCCTTTATCATTTTCAATATTATAAAGCTCGGTTCCATTTATTAAACGCCACGTATTCTGCATCACAGCGCAGTTTTTCCATTTTACCGGAATTTCCATGCGCTGCGAATCTGTTACCAGCATTCTATCATTAGAGTTCTGCGTTCCATCTAGCATAGGCACCAAACTCTGTCCGTGAATCTCCAAGTGATTATAGGGAAGTTTCAAACCGCATAATTCTGCTATTGTTGGTAAAATATCTATTTGAGCTGTTAGCTCATGAATATCTTTTGCTTCAGCTATGTTTCCATCCTTCCAATGCATAAAAAACGGCACTCTGTGCCCTCCTTCGTACTCACTCCCTTTAATTCCACGCATACCCGCATTAAATCCGGTAACCTTCGCATTTTTATTATAATAACCAGACGATGTCCCATTATCTGACATAAAAATCAAGATGGTATTATCGGCAATATTCATGTCCTTAAGGGTACGTCTTAGTTTTCCAAAATTATCATCCACATTGGTAATCATACCGTAAAAACGTTTTTGGGTATCGTTTAAAATAACGTCGCTTAAATCCTTGTACAGGTTATAATATTTTAAAGGCACATTGTACGGTCCATGTGGTGCATTGGTTGAAATATAACAGAAGAATGGTGTTTCTTTATTAGATTGAATAAATTTAATGGCTTCTTCAAAAAACACATCCGTGCAATACCCTTGATATGCAACCGGTTTTCCATTTTTAAAATAGGTATCGTCAAAATAATCGTTATTCCAGTAATCTGGTGTTTGTTGCACACCACCACCGTAATGCATAACAGTTTCTTGAAAACCACGGTCATGAGCTCGAAACGGATAATTATCTCCCATATGCCATTTACCAAAAGCACCTGTTACATAACCATTTTCGGTAAACATATCGGCCATAGTTTTTTCATCTTCTCTTAATAGGGATCTCCCTCCAACGGTATGCCAAACCCCTGTACTGTTAGCAAATCTCCCTGTCATAAGACCCGATCGTGTTGGTGCGCAGGTGGGATTCACATGAAAATCTGTTAAATGATAACTTTCCCGATAAAAACTATCAATATTTGGTGTTTTAATAACGTTGTTTCCATGTGCTCCAATATCTCCATACCCCTGATCGTCTGTAATAACCAGAATCACATTAGGCTTTTTAATACCTTTTTGCACGTCTTCTTTCTTGGTTTTACAACCAACAAGTATAAAAGCACATGTTAACGCGGCTATTCCTAACCTCTTCATTAAAGTATATTTGGTGTTAGTATTTTTCCATAGTATTTAACTCTGGCGAACCTCCTCTATTTCCACAACCTGAGGCTATATATAGGCTATTGTTATATACAAACGCCCCTGTACCATGACGACCTCGATTTAAAGAAGGATAGCTTCTCCATGTATGTGTTATTGTATTTAAAGCTTCAACTTCATTATGCGCTTTAGGTTGGCTTGCAGACTCTCCACCAATAACAAGTACATCGTTGTTAAAGATCACTGCCATATTTCCGGCACGTTCCGTAGGAAGGTTGTCATCCAGTGTTATCCAATTTTTCTGTGCGATGTCATAAACATCAACTTCTACAATGGTCTCGCTAAAGGTTGCATTTGGAGCTTTGGATAATCGTCCAGCCAGAACATAAATCTTATTATCGTGCTCTACGGCCTGAAAATGATCTCTTGCTCTAGGAGCGTCTGGAAGCACCTCCCAAACTCCGGTTGAAATATTATAGCTGTCCAACCACTTTTTATGTCCACTTACATGCCCGTTACTTATTCCGCAGGATATATACACCATATCGCCTTTGATAACGTTACCGGTAGACCCTCTCTGTCGATCTTCGGGTATTGGATCGCCTTTAATCCAGGTATCATTTATAGTATCGTAAATATAAACATGTTCTACAGGTGTTTCCCTTGGATATCTACCGGTTAAAGCGCCGATGATGTATACTTTATCCTGAAACACAACAGGTTGAAAATGATGAAACTCAATAGGGGGTCTCTTTCCCTGAGTCCATGTTTTGCTTTCGGTATCAAAAATACTAACAGGTCGTATTCCCCGTCCTCCTAACAAATAAAATTTATCACCAACATTTACAAAGGCAGCTTCGTGCCTTGCTACAGGTGTGGAGCCGTTGTTAGATTCTACATAAGTCCATGACCTATCTATCTTAAATGTATCGTATTTGCATCCTCCACAGGATAAAACAAACAAAAGAAGTACTATTAAAATTGGGTTTTTGCTAATCATAATTTGGGTTTTAAGCATTAACTATTTTATGAACTGATTTAAAATAAAAATAAATGTAAACATAATACCACAAAAAGGTTGATAAATATGTCCAGTATTGTACATCAAATGTTTTTAAAGACTAAAGTGGTTTGTTTTTTTACCTATGCGAAAATTAGCAATTTTATTCCAAAATGAAGACTTTATGAGGGATATCTTATTACTACGGTCTAATAAAAAGACAAAACATGGGATAAAAGAGCATTTTGTCGCCAATTATAAAAAATTTAAACCACTTCATGACATACTCACAATTTAAAACCATTTGATATAGATTAAAAAACAATCTTATCAATAGTTTTTCGAAAATTTAAATAATTTAGATTCGTAAACTTTCAAATAGTATTTAAAGTATCCTACTCATGACTACACTTAAATTAATTAGTCTATCCCTCTTTTTCACAACGCTGTTGAGCGCTCAAAATAATACAAACCTGCCACAAGGTTATTTAGATACCGAAAGAACAAAAACCAATATTAACCAAGGTTGGAAGTTTTATTTAGGGTCGCCCGAAGGAAACCCGGGAAGCCTTGATTTTGATGATTCAAAATGGAAAAACGTTTCTGTTCCACATACTCTGGAATTGGTATCCTATGAAATAGATAGCATATATGAATCTCATGTACAGGAAACGTATTTAAGAAACATTGGCTGGTATAGAAAATCGATTAAAATTGATGCAAATCCTTCCCAAAAAGTCTTTATTGAATTTGAAGGCGTCCACAATGCCACCGAGCTTTGGGTAAATGGTAAAAAAGTAGGCAATCATGATATTAACGGCTATATTCCTTTTCATTTCGACATAACAAATTTTGTTGAATTTGGTAAGGAGAATAGCATTGCTGTTAAGGCCGATAATCGGTTTAGCAAAACGATTTCTCCAGATCCTCATCGCACAGATTACGTCAAATTTGGAGGTCTATACCGAGATGTTTATCTGGTAACTTCCAATAAATTGCATGTTACTTTTAACTGGGAAGCATTTGATGCCGGAGTGCACATTACCACACCAACCGTGAATAAAAACAACGGAACGGTTTCTGTAAAAACAACAGTTGCAAACGACCATTCTGAAGTGAAATCGTGTAAAATAGAGACCCGCATTATTGATTCACAGGGCTATGTAATCAAAAAAATAATGAGTCAAACCAATATGGCTCCAAATACCCATTATACCTTTAGACAAACGACAACGATCGAAGACCATTATAACTTATGGTCCCCCGATTCACCATATCTATACAGAGTGTATTCTGTAATCTATGATAATGATAATCCGGTAGACTTTGTAGAAAACACCTTTGGTTTCAGAACATTTTCATTACAAAAAGGAAAAGGTTTTGTGTTAAACGGTGAACCGATTTTCCTGGTTGGGGCCAATAGACACCAAAACTACCCTATTATTGGAGACGCTGTACCAAATTCATTCCATTACAATGAGGCGATGCAATATAAAAAGGCAGGCATGAATATTATAAGATTATCACACTATACCCAAGATGATGCCTTTATAAAAGCCTGTGATGCGTTAGGGATTATTATTTATGAAGAGGTTTCTACCTGGATAGATTGGGGAGACAAGACCTGGTTTGATAAGCTAGATGCTGCCACCAGGGTTATGATTCGCAATCACAGAAACCATCCCTCTATAATATTCTGGGGTGCTGGAATAAATCATAGAGGCCCTGTTCCCCGAATGCAAACTGTGGCAAAAGAAGAAGACCCGTTTCGATTAACAGCTTCGGCTTCAAGTCCGTGGAATGGTGTAAAAAACGAGGGTGTATCAGACATTCATGCCACCATGGATTATAGAAGAACAGAATTTCCGGAAACGGCTTTCACCATGGTTATGGAACACGGTAGTTCCCCAAATTCAGAAAAAAATCAGTTTCATATATCGCGATACAAGGCCAGCAAAAATAACATTGCTGCTATTGCCTGGGTAGGCGCCGATTATAACCATTTACAAAGAAAAACCAACCCTGAAAACCCGAGAGACTTCATGACCACTTATGGCGTGTTATCGGCTTATAGAGTGCCTAAACCTGCATATTATTGGTATCAGTCTGAATTTGTTGAGAGCCCCATTGTTCATATTGGAGACGAAACGGCTTCAACAAACGGAAAGGTTAGGGTTTTTAGCAACTGCCAAGAGGTTACATTATATCATAATAACAAACCTATTGCTTCACAAAAACCAGATAGCGATTTAATTAAATCGAGCTTAAACCACCCCTCTTTCACTTTTAATTATAACTGGAAAGATGGAGAATTAAAAGCCGTTGGCTATAACCATGGTAAGATCCTAACCTCGCATACACGAACTAAAGAGGATGCCCCATACCGGATAAAAGTTAAATTTAATATTACGGATCAACCCTTTTATTCGGGTGGATCAGACCTCAGGTTAGCCCATGCCTATATTCTTGACAAAAATGGAGAAACCATAACAAGTGCTAAAAACCATATTAAATTTTCGATTTCTGGCGAAGGCGCATTCATAGACAATGGTAAGATTTATGTAAACCCAGCTGCCCCGCTCAATGGTGTCGCATCTATTTATGTTAGAGCCAATAACAATCCGGGAACTATTACCGTTACTGCTAAATCTAAAGGGTTGAAGTCTGGAACAGCTTCAATTTCTACCAAAACATATCATTCCAATGAACTCGAAAATTCGGCCAAACCTATCTACGATTACCCTATAACTAAAGTTGATATTGGAGGTATAGATCAATTGGTTCAATTTGAATGGAACGCCTGGACGGGTGGATTGGACAAGGACTTAACATATACCATTACTGATTACAATGCCGTAGTCAACATTGACACAAATCATGGTGCTATTAAGTGGTTAGGTGATAAAACCGCCATGTTGGGGGACTTAAGTTTTGTTGGAACGGATGGTCTATACAACGAAAATGGTCATTTTAAATTAACCATTTCTAACCTTAAGGCTGGTAATTACCATTTAGAAAGCTATCACCATAACAGACTCGATAAATCAAAACTAGCCAATAATATTGAGGTTCGTATTAAGGATGCCTCGGGGGAATTGGTTAAAAAGGCTGACGACCATATTGTAGACTACTACATAAATAACAATGTAGGAGAACGCAAACCGCTTCATATTAAATCGGTTTTCAAATCTGATGGAAATACACCAGTTTCTTTTGAGTTTAAAAATCTTGAAAAAGGTAATTTATGGCTAAACGGTTTTATCTTAAAACGGATTAAAAATTGAGATTTCTTTTCACCTATACAGTCATCTTTTTTCTGTTTACAGGTTGTAAACATTCAATTTTAAGTGTTAAGCCACTTTCGGTAGAATACAGTAACGAAAATATTATATACCAGGGAAGAATAGGTGTCAATAAAAACCATACAGCTTCAGAAATATATTGGTCGGGATCATCTATTAAAATAAACTTTGAAGGCACCAGCGCCAAAGCCATTTTAGAAGACGAAAATGGATCCAATTATTTTAATATCATCATTGATGGCACCGAGTTTAAAACATTAAAATTAGATCAAGGAAAAAAAACCTATACGCTAGCTGAACATTTACCTTTAGGAGCACATGCTATCGAAATAACGAAGAGAAACGACTGGACTTACGGCACAACACTTTTTTATGGTTTTGAAATCACAGGTTCTAAAGTCTTACCTGCTGATAAAAAGAAATCCATTTTTATTGAGTTCTATGGGGATTCTATTACAGTAGGCCATGGCAATGAGGATTATTCTGAAAATGACTCCTCTGAAGGTCATGTGAGTAACAATTACAATACATATGCTGCCATGACGGCACGCCATATTGATGCAGAATATTCCTGTATAGCCAGAAGTGGCATTGGTATTATGGTAAGTTGGTTTAACATGACCATGCCCGAAATGTTTTATCGATTAAACCCAAATGATGCAAATAGTCAGTGGGATTTTTCAGAAAAGCAAGCCGATATCATCGTTGTTAACCTATTTCAAAATGATTCCTGGTTAGTAAACAGACCAGAACATATTGAATACAAAAGGCGATTGAATGACCAAAAACCTACTGAAAGTTACATTATAAATGCTTATAGAGATTTTATATCAACACTTCGCAATAATACCCCAAATGCCCATATAATTTGTCTTCTGGGAAATATGGATATCACAAAACCAGGTTCGAAGTGGCCTGAATATGTTCAAAAAGCCGTGAACGCGCTACATGACAACAAAGTTCACACTTGCTTTGTCCCTTATAAAAACTCACCCGGACACCCTAAAAAAGAAGAACATGTGTTACTTGCTAATACGCTCATACAGTTAATAAAACGCAACATATTGCTAAATTGAAAGACTATAGACTCTATAATAGGGTCGCTACATGTCTTATTTAATTTTTTTTTCTATGTTTTCACACCTCAGTTTAGTAACTGCTCTTGCTCCATAAAACCCGTAAAACACTGGGATAAAGGATTATTATGGTTCTTATTTAAAATCCTACAAGGAAATAAAAACCCATTTGTTGTATAATTTTCAACATTCGACATATTCGAAAATCCAATAAAATATGACCTTAGCAGCGTAAATTAACGAGGGAATAACTTATAAAGTTCTAACCAAAATTATTTAAATTAAAACCTTATGGCTTTAAAGCAAAACAACTTATTATTTATTCTTGCGCTGATTTTTTTAACCTCATGCGGGTCGAAGAATGATAAAAAAGTCGCGGAAGTTGTTGAAAAAGATTCTACCATGGTGTATGAACCAAATTGGGAATCTATAAAAAAACATTATAAGGACCCGGAGTGGTTCAACAATCAAAAATTTGGAATCTTTATACATTGGGGAGTCTATGCCGTTCCTGCTTTTGGGTCTGAATGGTACCCACGTAATATGTACATGGATGAAGACAGACTAAGTGCTACATTGGAGGTAGAAAAAAAGGGAGCAACACGAGAACATTTACATCACGTAAAGACCTATGGCAACCCTAAAGAATTTGGATATAAGGACTTTGTACCGCTGTTCAAAGCCGAAAAATTTAATGCAGCAGAATGGATTGATCTCTTTAAAAAATCGGGAGCCAAATATGTAGTTCCAGTAGCCGATCATCATGACGGATTCGCCATGTATAAATCGAATACAACACGATGGAATAGTGTGAATATGGGGCCAAAAAAAGATATTATAGGAGAACTATTTAAAGAAGGTAGAAGAAAAGGTCTTATTATGGGAGCTTCCTCGCATTATGCCTTTAACTGGTCTTTCTATAACAAGAAGGACGCCTTTGATACGACCGATCCCGAGTTTGCCGATTTATACTCTAAAAAAGGTACAGATCCCAATGAACCCGTTTCTGAAGAATTTAAAGAACAATGGTGGAATCGTACAGTTGATCTTATTGACAACTATCAACCAGACATTTTATGGTTCGACTTTATGTTAGACAAGCCTGCTTTTAAGGAGTACAGACCTAAAATCGCAGCATACTATTATAATAAAGGTATCGAATGGGGTAAAGAAGTCGTTCTACAAGATAAGAACTTCGATCATGATGCGTTTCCCGAGGGAACGGTTATATATGACCTGGAACGAGGTAAACTGCCAGGTATTAGAGAATTGCCTTGGCAAACCGATACATCTATTGGTAAAAACTCATGGTGCCATGTTACCGATTGGGAGTCTAAAACGGCCAATCAGTTAATTGATGATCTTGTAGATATTGTATCTAAAAATGGAAACTTGTTATTAAATGTTGGTCCAAAGGCAGATGGAACGATTCCCAATGATCAAAAAGATATTCTGTTAGAAATTGGAGACTGGTTATCTGTTAATGGTGAGGCTATTTATAATACAAAATACTGGGACGTATTTGGTGAAGGCCCTACTGAAGTTGGAAAGGGACACCACTCCGAAGGAAAAAATAAAGAATTTACAGGGCAAGATATTCGTTTTACACAAAAAGACGGAAAACTGTTTGCCATTATGATGGCATGGCCTAAAAATAATAACGTTAATATTATTTCAGTTAAAAAATCTAAAACTGCAGTTACGGGTGTTAAAATGCTCGGTAGCAATTCTAAGATTAAGTGGTCACAGGATGATACCGGTTTAAAGGTAGAAATGCCTGTCGAAAAGCCCTGTAATCACGCATTTGTTTTAGAAATAACTATTTAATAATTATGCAAAATTTATATTTAACTTAGTTTTTTGTTTGTTTTAGAAAGAAAGAGTGTTTCAATTTTAGGAACACTCTTTCTACTATAAAATCGTATTTCGATATTATATCAATTATACTTTTTTATAATGCTGAATGTAAACCTTAGGAGACATCGCCATAAGCGCTTTAAACCGTCGGTTAAAATTAGAAATATTATTGAATCCCGATTCATAGCAAATTTTGGAAACGTTCTTTTTTCGTTCTATTAAAAGCTTGCAAGCATAACCTATCCTGACTTCATTTAAGTACTCAGAAAATGATTTCCCATTAACTTTTTTAAACAGCCTGCTAAATGACGATGGATTCATACAAGCAATCTTCGCTACATCGACAAGTGTTATTTGCTCTTTAAAATTATTAAATATGTATTCGTAAGCCCGATCCAGGTTACGATGACTCACTTTATTAAAGGAATTCACAAAACCTTCACTTGCCAACAGTTCATACGTTTCACAATTTGCCAGGTCATGTAGTATGTTTATAAAACTCATAATCCTATCAAATCCATTTCGGGTTGAAAGTGTTTTGATTTGAGCTTTTAATTCTGTATCAATGTTTAGGAATTTAATGCCATACTTTGATCGGTTCAATAAATCGGTAATGGGCTTCATTTCATAAATACCAAAAAACGCCTTTCCCAGAAAATCGTGTTTGAAATGAACGGCTATGGCTTCTGCCCTTAGCCGTGACCCCGGCTCAAAATAGTCGTCGTCATTTAACCACATATGAGGTAGATCTTTGCCGATTAGTACCAGATCGCCTTCATCAAATTTAAGAATACTGTCCCCCACAAATCTGGTTCCTTTACTTTTTATGGAAAGCACTAATTCTAACTCACGATGATGGTGCCATACTTTTAAAAAGTACGGATAATTATGGTGAGCCACACTAAATGTATTGTTACTCAGGTCACTCCTATCTATAAAATGAAGTTTCATAGGTTACTTGAATTGATCATATAATGCAATAATAATCCAAATATCACTTTAAATGCAATTAAAGTATCGAAAATTGCCCTTTATGAGGTAGATTTCATTAAATAATGCTCTTAATTTTGTTATTCTTAATACTATTTTTTATGAAATACATCGTTTGCGAAAAACCCGGAGAGTTTATTTTAAAAGAAAAAGACGCTCCGGTAAGGAAAGAGCATGAAGCATTATTGCAAATAAATAAAGTGGGGATATGCGGTACAGATTTACATGCTTACTCCGGTAACCAGGCCTTTTTTACTTATCCAAGGATTTTAGGACACGAATTAGCCTCTGAAGTTATAGAGATAGGCGATAATCCCAGAGGGATAAAAGCAGGAGACAAGGTGGTTGTTATGCCTTATATCAGCTGTGGTAAATGTATCGCCTGTAAGCAAGGAAAAACGAACTGCTGTACAAACATTACCGTACTTGGAGTTCATGGAGATGGAGGTATGCAGGAGCAAATAACCGTACCCGCAGATATTTTACTTCCTGCTAATAATCTTTCTAATGATGAAATGGCCATCGTTGAACCTTTAGCAATTGGAGCACACGCTATTAGAAGAGCGCAAGTTAAAAAAGACGAATATATCGTCGTTGTAGGTTGTGGGCCAATTGGTATTGGCATCATGAAATTAGCGCAAATCGCAGGGGCTAAAGTTATTGCTTTAGACTTAAATGACGACCGCCTAAACTATGCAAAAGATAAGATAGGTGTAGATTATACGGTTAATGTAGGTAATAATCCGGTAAAGCAAATTTCCGACATTACCAATGGAGACATGGCAACTGCTGTGTTTGACGCCTCAGGTCATAAAGGTGCTTTAGAAGCCGGACCAAACTATATGGCACACGGTGGAAGGTTTGTTCTTGTTGGTCTTTCAAAAGGAGAACTCACCTATAACCATCCGGCAGTACACGCTAAAGAAATGACATTAATGTGTAGTAGAAATGCAACTACAGAAGATTTCGAGCACGTTATAAGTGTATTAGACCAATTCCCAACAGACTCGTTTATAACACATAATGTCCCATTTACAGAAATGATCAATAATTTCGATAGCTGGCTAAAACCAGAAACCGGGGTTATTAAAGCAACTGTAAATTTTAATTAAAAGATCCATGTCTAAGAATTACGTTCAAATCGATCCAAAAGACAATATCATTGTAGCCATAACACCTCTTGAAAAAGGTACTGTTACAACTATTCAAGGCTCCCAAGTGACCTTAAAAGAAGATATTAAACAAAAACATAAATTTGCTTTAAACGATTTCGCCATAGGCGATGAGATTTTCATGTACGGTGTACTCATCGGTAAAGCTTTAAAACCAATACAAGCAGGGTGTGCCATTACAATAGATAATGTCAAGCATGCTTCGGCCGAGTATAACGATACCAAAGAAAAATTCACATGGAATGCTCCCGATATTTCTAAATTTGAAGGGAGAACCTTTAATGGGTACCATAGAAAAGATGGAAAAGTTGGTACAGGAAACTACTGGTTAGTTATCCCACTAACATTTTGTGAAAATCGTAACGTCGATGTTTTAGAGGGGGCACTTTCCGAAAAATTAGGATATGAGACTAAAAAGGATTTTGCGGTTGACACCGATGCTTTAATCCATCAATATAAAGCAGGCGCGTCTAACGACACTATTTTTAACACACCTATTATCACGACTAAGGAAGACATGTCTAAAAACAGAACCTTTCCAAATGTAGATGGTATTAAGTTTTTAAAACATGATGGTGGCTGTGGCGGTATTAGACAAGATTCTGAGGTGCTGTGTAAACTACTGGCGGGATATATTACCAATCCTAATGTTGCAGGTGCCACAATATTTAGTTTAGGATGCCAGAATGCACAAATAGAGATGCTTCAAAGCGCACTAGATGCCATTGATCCAAATTTAGATAAACCTGTTCATTATCTGGAACAGCAAAAAAGTGAAAGCGAACGAAAACTTATTGAGGAAGCTGTTAAACACACCTTCATTGGGCTCGTAGAAGCCAATAAAATTACAAGACAACCAGCACCACTAAGCAAATTGGTTTTAGGTTTAGAATGTGGAGGGTCTGACGGGTTTTCAGGAATTTCTGCAAATCCCGCACTCGGATATGCGTCAGATTTATTAGTGGCACTAGGCGGTAGTCCTGTATTAGCTGAATTTCCAGAATTAAATGGCGTCGAACAAGACATTATAAACCGTTGCGAAACAGAAGAAGACTCGAAGAAATTTTACGATCTCATGAGAGCCTATTCTGCGGCGGCAGTGGCTGTGGGGTCTGGATTTGAAAATAATCCTTCTCCTGGAAATATAAAGGATGGTTTAATTACAGATGCTATGAAATCTGCCGGAGCTGCAAAAAAAGGTGGTACCTCCCCCGTTACTAAGGTTTTAGATTATACCGAGCAAGTTACCAAACCTGGATTAAACTTATTATGTACGCCTGGAAATGATGTGGAGTCCACCACTGGTTTAGTAGGATCGGGGTGTAATATCGTCGTATTTACAACTGGACTTGGAACACCGACCGGAAACCCGGTCGCACCAGTGCTAAAGATGTCCAGTAATACACATTTGTATGAAAAAATGAACGACATCATAGATATTAATGCCGGAACTGTAATAAGCGGTGAAGATACTATTTCGTCTATGGGTGAAAAAATATTAGATCATATCATTAAGGTCGCCAGTGGAGACATTCCCTCTAAAGCCGTCTTGCAAGGAAACAACGATTTTATTCCCTGGAAACGTGGCGTTTCGCTGTAAATTCGGAATTCTGAGTTTAGAGTTTTGGAATTTAATCAAAAGTAAAAATTATAGCCAAAAGCTAATAAAACATGAATGTACTAAATAGAAATACAACAAAAGCCAATACATATACAGAACGAATTATTCAATTTGGAGAGGGAAACTTTTTAAGGGCCTTCGCAAACTGGATGATTCATGAGATGAATAAACAGGCCAATTTTGATGCCGGTGTCGTGGTAGTACAACCGATAGAACAGGGTTTGGTAAAGCTGCTAAACGATCAGGATGGTTTGTACACCCTATATTTAAACGGTATTAAAAACGGGCAAGCCATTAGCGAACACGACGTTATCGATTGTATTCAACGAAGCATTAACCCCTACGAAAACTATACAGCTTACCTGGCGAATGCCGAAAATCCCGATTTACGTTTCGTGATATCGAATACAACCGAAGCCGGAATTGCTTACCATGCAGACGACAAGCTAAAAGACACTCCGCAAACCAGTTTTCCTGGGAAGTTGACTGCCTTACTATATAAACGATTCCAAACGTTTGGAGGTGCTTCAGATAAAGGTTTAATTGTTATTCCTTGTGAGTTAATAGACAAAAACGGTGATAACCTGAAGAAAATTGTTCTACAATATGCTGCAAATTGGAATTTGGGAGGCGATTTTGTAGAATGGATCAATGAAGACAATATTTTTTGTAACACCCTTGTTGATAGAATTGTTCCAGGATACCCAAGAGATAAAATGGATGCCATTACAGCTGAGTTGGGATATAAGGACAACCTTGTTGTAGAGGGTGAACAATTTCATTTATGGGTTATTGAAGGGCCAGAAGCCGTAAAAGAAGAAATCCCGGCAGAGGCATGTGGATTAAATATTGTTTTTACCAATAATATGGAACCGTATAGAACACGTAAAGTACGTATTTTAAATGGTGCACACACCTCTTTAGTTCCAGTTGGATATTTATATGGTATTGATAAAGTTCGCGAATCTATTGAAGATGTTGTTGTTGGCGGTTTCCTTAAAGATGCTATTTTTGAAGAAATTTGTCCCACCTTGGATCTTTCAAAAGAAGAATTGGATCAGTTTTCTAAAGATGTCTTAGACCGATTTAGAAATCCGTACTTAGAACATGCTTTAATAAGTATTTCTCTTAATTCTACATCGAAATACAAAACCAGGGTACTGCCATCTGTACTAGAATATATTAAAAGAAAAAATGAATTACCAAATCGATTATTGTTCTCTTTAGCTTCTTTAATTGCCTTTTATAGGGGAGATAGAGACGGAGCGCCTATTACTCTAAAGGATGATCAATCTGCGTTAGATTTCTTCGCAGCACAATGGGCTACAGGGAATATTCGAGATATAGCAAAAGCAACGTTGTCTAATATTGATTTCTGGGAAACAGATTTAACTCAAATTGAAGGGCTACTGGAAACTGTAACAAATCATTTGGAAAACATTATAACACACGGAATGAAGCACGCCTTAAATTCTTTATAATTCATCATAATATGATCATAGACGCGCATCAACATTTTTGGAATTACGAACCAGTAAAGCACGAGTGGATCGACGATGACATGGCTGTTATACGAAGAGATTTTCTACCGTCGGATTTAGAAAAGGTATATCGGGACACGGGAGTCGATGGCTGTGTTGCCGTTCAGGCAGATCAAACACGGGTTGAAACCGATTTCCTGCTGGACCTGGCTTCAAAGAACAACTTTATTAAGGGTGTTGTTGGCTGGGTGGATTTAAGAGCAGATAACCTGGAAGGCCTTCTTGAACACTACAAAGAACATGAACTTTTAAAAGGTTTTAGACATGTAGTACAAGGAGAACCAGATCATAATTTCTTACTACGTCCTAACTTTTTAAAGGGCATTTCTACTTTAGAAAAATATAACTACACCTACGATATCCTGGTGTTTCCACATCAGTTAGGTGCTGTTTTAGAGTTTGTAAACCAATTCCCGAATCATAAATTTGTTATAGATCATATCGCAAAACCCTATATAAAAGATGGTTTTTACGATGGATGGGCCTCACTCATGAAAGACATTGCGACACATGAAAATGTCTATTGTAAGTTATCAGGTATGATTACCGAAGCCGATTATACGACCTGGACGCCAACTCAAATACACCCCTACATGAATCTGGTTTTAGAATCTTTTGGAAGTAAAAGAACCATGTTCGGATCGGATTGGCCCGTTTGCCTGGTTGCAGGGAATTATAAACGTGTAAAAGAATTAGTAACAGAATTTATAGCAGCAATGAGTTCGACGGAACAGGACGCCATTATGGGAGGTAATGCTATTGAATTCTACAGCTTAAAATAAACGACCTCGGAGTAAGCTCACGAGGCCTTATATAGAAAAATAATTTAAAAAATTCCGAAGCTAGCTTCGGGTATTAAACCCAAAGATCCCACTCGATACTGAAACAAGTTCAGCATAGGAAGCGGGATTAGTTCGACTTATAATTTTGAAGACCTTGCTTCGCATCTTTTCAAAATTAAGTTTCACTAATAAAAATATACAAAATGGATTTAGGATTAAAAGGAAAAGTAGTTGTGATATCTGGTGCTGCTGGAATTGAAGGCAGTATAGGAGAAACTATTTTACAAAAACTGGCAGACGAAGGTGCTATACCCGCGGTTATAGATAGAAATGCCAGAGGCTTTGCATATGTTGAAGCCTTACAAGAAAGAGGCGTCGATGCTATATTTTGTCAAACCGATGTCACCCAACCAGATCAAATAGAGCATGCTGTGGATACTATTGCTGAAAAATACGGCAGAATTGATGTTGTTATTAATAATGTTGGTGTAAATGATGGTGCAGGGCTCGATAGTTCTTACGAGGAATTCTTGAATTCGTTAAAGCTTAATATGATTAGCTATTTCCTGGTCGTAAAACATGCTTTACCGTTTCTTAAAAAATCTCAGGGAAATATTCTTAATATAGGCTCTAAAGTGGCGCTAACGGGTCAAGGAGGAACTTCAGGTTATGCGGCATCTAAAGGTGGTGTACTAGGGCTAACACGCGAATGGGCTGTAGACTTAGTTAAAGATAAAATTCGTGTTAATGCCATCATTATTGCAGAAAGTTGGACACCTGCGTACGACAATTGGATAAAAACACTGGACAATGGTGAAGAAAAACTAAAGTCTATTGTTAAGAAAATTCCTTTGGAAAACAGGATGACAACTCCAGAAGAAATAGCAAACACTTGTCTATTCACGGTATCAAACAAGTCATCACATACAACGGGTCAGTTTATTTTCTGTGATGGTGGCTACGTACATCTCGACCGTTCGTTATTAACGGAATAATGAATCAAATGAATCATTTGTTGCCTCATTTTGAACAATCTGTTCTAATTCGCCTTTATTTAAAACATATATTTACAACAACCACTAAAACACTAATTTATGAGTTCAGAAAGTAAAATTCCTGTAGTATCAAAATCTATTATTGTCCCATTTGTATTAATCACCTCACTCTTTGCTTTATGGGGGTTGGCAAATGATATGACTAATCCAATGGTACGGGGGTTTCAAAAAGTATTAGAACTTTCTAATGTAAAAGCATCTCTGGTTCAATTGGCCTTTTACGGCGGATATTTTACTATGGCTATACCAGCCGCTTTATTCGTAAATAAATTTTCATATAAAAAAGGTGTTTTAGTAGGTTTAGCGCTTTATTCTATTGGTGCACTACTATTCTACCCTGCTGCTTCTCTTGAAAGTTATGGATTCTTTTTGGCTGCACTATACATCTTAACCTTTGGTTTGGCTTTTTTAGAAACGACTGCCAATCCTTATATACTATCTATGGGAGCAGAAGAGACAGCTACAAGACGTTTAAACTTTGCCCAAATGTTTAACCCTGTTGGATCTATTGCCGGATTGCTTATTGCTCAAAATTTTGTTTTGGGAGCCTTACAATCTGATGATGTAGACGCTAATGGTGTCGAACTCTATGATACACTTTCTGAATCGGCAAAGGCTGCAATTCGCACATCAGATCTTGCTATTATAAGAAACCCATACGTTATGTTAGGAATAGTAGTATTGGTGTTCTTAGTGTTGATTAGTGTTTTAAAAATGCCAGAAAATAAGACCCAGGGTGCAAAGGTTAAATTTAAAGAGTCTGTAAAGAGGTTATGGTCACAACCTAAGTTTGCCTTTGGGGTTATTGCACAAGCCACTTATGTGGGTGCTCAAATTATGTGTTGGACATATGTATATCAATACGCCGAGACCTTAGGAATAGACAGTAAATCTGCCGTTTCTTATGGTCTGGCGGGTTATATTGTATTTTTAGCAGGACGATCTGCAGGAACAGCGCTTCTTAAGAAAATAGACTCTGGTAAACTATTAATGTATTTTGGTATTGGTGCTTTAACCACCATTTTAGGTGCCATATTTTTACCTGGAATGATAGGGCTTTATTCATTAGTAGCCACCTCTTTCTTCTTATCTATTATGTTCCCTACTATTTACGGTATCGCATTAGAAGGCCAGGGAGAAGACGCCAAATTTGGAGCTGCATTCTTGGTAATGGCCATTGTAGGAGGCGCGCTACTACCATACCTTAAAGGTTATATTTTAGACTTTGGGGGAGATGGGTATGAGGACACGTTATTTTTAGGAGTATCGGAAATGAGATACTCATTTTTCCTTTCTTTTTTATGCCTGCTAGTTGTTGTGATTTACGGAAGAAACGTTTATAAAAAGTATAACAAATAAAATATTAGAATAAAATAATGAGTACAACAAGATATTGTTATTCATGCGATTTAAAAGATGATTCCAAACTTATAGCCGAGTATAAGGCGTATCATGCAGCTGGAAATGCCTGGCCCGAAATAACCAAAAGCATAAAGGATGCTGGTATTGTTGATATGGAAATCTATTTAACAGGTAACAGAATGTTTATGATCATGGAAGTAGATGACACTTTCGATCCTGTTAAAAAAGCCAAAATGGATGCCAACAATCCTAAGGTACAGGAATGGGAAAATCTTATGTGGAACTACCAACAAGAACTCCCGTGGGCAAAAGACGGTGAAAAGTGGATTGCCCTCGAAAAGGTGTTCAAATTGGAAGATTAATAGCTGTCGATTGATTCTTTTTTGAAAAAATAGAGTTAACCAAAAGCGGTTAACTCTATTTTTTATTTAGACGCATTCATTACATAGACAAAGTCTTATAACTTTTAGTAATTCTTAGCACATTAAACAATATAAAACCCCGAAAAAGGCCAATTAGGCACAAAATTTTTCCATACTTATGAAAACACGAAGAATAAGTGACTTTCAACATGAATTTTCGTTTTTATCTTCGAGAAAATATGGATGCTTATTATGCTTGATTTATAGAAAGTGATTTGGATAAAATTTACAGAGCGATTTTCTGGGATGCTCTGGTTAATGGTTTTGTATTAAAAGAATCTGTTAGAGGCACAAAAATAGTCTTTAGCCCTAAAGGAAGCATAGCCTTGATGTTTTTAAAACATTACTGTTACCAAAGTAATAAACGTTTAATCGAACCGCTTAACAGCAACTATTGATTATCGGTTTTTCTGTGATATACATCTAGGGATAAAGATGCCCCGTAGCAAGTTTGTTAAATGGTCTAGAAACTACGCAAAGTACAGTAAGGACAGGGCTGAAAAAAGAAAAGAAGGGGCTATTCAAACTTTGTTAAGGTATCGTAGCATAATAATAACAGGAATTTGCACACAAGTTGCTCTAAATAATTTTAAATTAATTAGAAATCCACTAGATTTAGAAAAAATATAATGGAAATATATGTACCGGTACATATATTCAATTGTTACCTGCAAGCGCAAAAAAAATGAACACAGAAGAATTCGTAAAAGCATTTTATTCCGAAAAACAGAATTTTCTAAAAGAATATCTATCTGAAAAATCGGAAACCGAAGTTGGAGAATTAATTAAGTCTCTTAATCTGACTGAACAACAGACTGAAATAATGAAAAAAGTCTTGAACTCATCTTTGACTGATATTTTTTATACTATTCTTTTAGGTTTAGATGGTTCTGCTTCTATCGGAGGAATCCAAGAAATGTATGACTTAAAAGATGAAAAAGGAAATCAATTAAGTGGAGAAATAGAAGGTTACGCTTATGAATATTTTCAAGAGAGATGATTGGATTTGATAACATAAAAGATAACTTAATTGATATAAATGATTTTCGTTTGAAATGGAGATTCACGGATAAAAATTATAACCTTTTACCTAATGAACACTTGAAACAATTAAAGCCCTTAAATAAAGGCGCTTCTAATTTTTTGTGGAATCACATTATGACGGTTGATTTGCACAAAGACACTCCATTCAAGAATAATTTTTTCAAAACCATTGATAAAGCGAAAATATCTGATGGTAATGAATCTGAAATTAAAAAATGGCTCTACCAAAGAGGTTTTCCGTTTGACAGGGAAGTTTACTTGTCTTGGCAGCCTGATGAAGGAATGATAGTTCCTTGGAAAATTTTAATTAAGTATTTTGATGATTTTTACTATAGCGGATCTGATGATTTAACTGTTATTGATGAATCTCTTAGTTGGGCTTTATTGTTCTATCACGAATCAGAAATATATTTTGGATCAAATGAAAAATATACTCCATCAAATAGCTTTAACGACATTAACGTTATATGGTAAAAGCCAGCAGGTAACAATGTATAAGAAAACATAGGGCTTTTGGGCTTAATTGAATGGACTGTGTTTATTTGCAAAGTCGCCAAATATAAAATTTGGCGTTTACGAGAAAAAAGATAAAAGCAAAATATTTATATTTGGCTTAGTACCAATCCGAAACGTATTGCTTATCACCCGCCCTACGTTTCTTATACGAGACGTTGTGCGTAATGCCTGAAAACGACAGGAACTGACCTTTTATTAATTTAAATGAAGAAAATATTTAAACTAAACCCTGAAAACACTCTAACTCAACAATGGTTGTTTTGGCTTGTTAATGGAATATTATTTCTATTTGCACTAATTTTAATTGGAATAATTTGGACTAAGGGAAATTATTATATCAATTGGAGTCCAGAAGGATTCAGGTTTTTCCTCACCGAATTTGCATTTCCAATTTCCATTCTAGCCATAATTATTCCTGCAACTGCATTAATCGCTACAATGCATCGTTCTTCTCAGTTAAGTACGCAAATAAATCTTTTAATGCAGCAGAATAATTTTGCTAATTATTATAAACATTATGAAATGTTCCAATCTTATTATGCGGAATTATGTATTGATAATGATATTCTGAATGAAAAGAAAAGTGATAAAATATATCGAAGGTTATTCCCTAACTCAAAGAGAGGAGATTATTCTGTTGACAAAGTATTGTTGAAAAGTATCAATGAACTTTCTAAAGAGTATTTAGAGATATTAGAAAAAATAAATAATAATGATGAAATAACTTATTTTGAATTTATACTTTTTTCGTCTGATATTGTTTTTAAAATTGGTGAATCTTGGGGTGGTTATTGGCTAACACCGATGGAATTTGGTAATACGATTCTTAAAACGATACCTGATATTGACGAAAATAAAGTTGAGCCTATTAAGGTTGGAAATATCTCTGCAAAGTTTATTGATGCTGATAATGAAGATGTAATATTTGAGAAAACATTAAACTATTTTAAATTAATTGCTAAGTTGTTAGAGTTTGAAATTTCACTTGATAATAATGATTTATCAAATGATTTATATCTCTTGATAAATAAACAATTAGTTATGGTCGAAAGAGCTGATGAGAAAAGGATTGCAGGTAGAATAATACGTTTTATTACTGCTACAAGACCAGAACAACTTTAAAAGCACATACGCACAACACCGTATAAAATTAATTGCTAGTGCAAGCCTACTTACGAAAATCCTCGCGGATTTTCTATTCGGTTTGTATTTGCTAAATTAGGTGCTTAAACCACGCAACTA
>CANLWB010000009.1 GCA_947494695.1 uncultured Flavobacteriaceae bacterium
GCCTGATGTGATGTCTCACTGCGTTCGACATGACTAACCAAACACGAGTCATTTCGACGATAGGAGAAATCGCATAACAGTGGTAGACGATAGCATAGCCTGATGTGATGTCTCACTGCGTTCGACATGACTAACCAAACACGAGTCATTTCGACGATAGGAGAAATCGCATAATAGTGGTAGATAATAACATAACTTCATGTGATGTCTCACTGCGTTCGACATGACTAACCAAGCACGAGTCATTTCGACGATAGGAGAAATCGCATAACAGTGGTGGATAATAATATAGCTTTATGTGATGTCTCACTGCGTTCGACATGACTAACCAAACACTAGTCCTTTCGAACGCGTGAGAAATCGCATAACAGTCGTAGATGATAACATAGCTTTATGTGAGGTCTCAATCATACCTCGTTTCGACTCCGCTCAACGACCACATTTCGACATGACTAACGCGAAGGCTCCCGATAAAAAACATAAACTTTAATTCACAAAAAAACCAACTCGAAAAGAGTTGGCTTTTAATTTATCGTTATATGGTGATTATCCTATCCACCAAAATCATCAAATCTAATGTGTTCATCAGGGATACCAAAATCCTCTCCCATTTTTTGAACCGCTTTATTCATTAATGGAGGTCCACAGAAATATAACTCGATATCTTCTGGTGTCTCATGGAGATTTAAATAGTTATCGATCACACAATTGTGAATAAATCCAACAAATCCGTCACCGGGTGCATCAATATTCTCCTTTACTTTCCAGTTATCTTCTGGTAAAGGCTCTGATAATGCTAAGTAAAATTTAAAGTTAGGAAACTCTCTTTCCAGTTCATAGAAGTGCTCTAAATAGAATAACTCACGCTTAGATCGACCTCCGTACCAATAGGTTACCTTTCTTCCTGTTCTTAATGTTTTAAACAAGTGGTATAAATGCGAACGCATGGGTGCCATTCCGGCTCCACCACCTACATACAACATTTCGCTTTCAGACTCATTAATAAAGAACTCGCCGTAAGGTCCGGAAATGGTCACTTTATCTCCTGGTTTCTGAGCAAAAATATAAGATGATGCGATCCCTGGGTTTACATCCATCCACCCATTCTTGTTTCTATCCCATGGTGGTGTAGCAATACGTACATTCAACATAATATCTCGACCTTCCGCAGGGAAAGACGCCATAGAATAGGCTCTTTCAACCGTTTCAGAATTCTTCATCACTAAAGGCCAAAGACCAAATTTATCCCACTCTGCCTGGAATTTATCCGGTGTTTCATGTTCCTCTGGATGTGCTGTAATATCAATATCTGAATATTTAATCTCACACTGCGGAATCTCAATTTGAATATATCCACCAGCTTTATAGTTCATATCCTCAGGAATACGTACTACAAACTCTTTAATAAACGATGCCACGTTATAGTTACGAACCACTTCTGCTTCCCATTTCTTGATACCAAATACCTCTTCTGGGATGCTAATATCCATATCCTGCTTAACCTTTACCTGGCAAGCCAAACGTGCACCATGCTGTAATTCCTTTCTTGTAAAGTGAGGCGTCTCTGTTGGCAATGCTTCTCCTCCACCGTCATGTACATGACACTCACACTGGATACAGGTTCCACCACCACCACAAGCCGATGGTAAAAATATCTTCTCGTTACCTAGAGTTGATAATAAACTACCTCCAGAGGGTACTTCAACTTCCTTTTCTCCGTTGATCGTAATTTTTACGGGGCCAGATGGCGCTAACTTTTGTTTTACAAATAATAACAAACCAACCAACGCTAATGTTAAAACTAAAAACGCAGCTACAGTTGCTATAATTGTTCCTGTTGTACTAGCTAATAATATCATGTTATTCTACTACTTTTAATGTGTTATCAGCAATCTCTTTATTCATCCCCTTATCTTCCTCAACTTTCACCGTTTGCTCTTCTGCTTTCTTATCATCGTCTCCTCCGGTTAACATACCTCCAAAGCTCATAAAACCTATGGCCATTAAACCGGTAATAATAAATGTAATACCAAGCCCTCTTAAAGCTGGTGGTACACTAGAATATCTTATTTTCTCACGAATTGCCGCTATCGCTAAAATGGCTAAGAACCATCCAATACCGGAACCAAAACCATAAACCGTCGCTAAACCAATGGTTGGTATTTCACGAGATTGCATAAATAACGACCCTCCTAATATGGCACAGTTTACAGCAATTAATGGTAAGAAAATACCAAGTGAGTTATATAATCCTGGCGCAAACTTTTCAACAATAATTTCAACCAACTGAACCATTGTTGCAATCGTTGCAATAAACATAATGAATGATAAGAAGCTTAAGTCGTAAGACGCATACTCCTCTCCTAACCATTTACCAAGAGCTCCTGGTTGTAAAATATACTGATCTAATAACCAGTTTACAGGTACCGTTACAAATAATACAAAGATTACTGCTGCTCCAAGACCAACTGCTGTCGATACTTTTTTAGATACAGCCAGGTACGAACACATTCCCAGGAACGTGGCAAATACCATATTATCTATAAATATTGATTTGAAAAATAATTCTATATATTCCATATTTCTTAGTATTCAGTTTTCAGTTTTCAGTTTTCAGTGACTATTCACTGTGACTGCCAACTGAAAACTAATTTTAGTCTTCGATTAATGCTTTATTTCTGGTACGTTGCACCCAAATAATAATTCCTACCACAATCAAGGCCATTGGTGCTAATAACATAAATCCGTTATTTTCATAACCAATAGCATATAATCCTGTTTTAGCAATAGGGTCTCCTAATACTTTAAATCCTAATAAGGTTCCCGATCCTAATAATTCTCTAAAGAACCCTACAATAATTAAAATCACACCATAACCCAGTGCGTTTCCTACACCATCTAAAAATGATTTCCAAGGGCCATTACCTAAAGCAAAGGCTTCAAAACGTCCCATAATGATACAGTTCGTAATAATTAACCCGATAAAAGCACCAAGTTCTTTACTTAATTGATAAGAAAAGGCTTTTAATACCTGGTCTACAATAATTACCAAAGCAGCAACTACCGTTAACTGAACAATAATTCTAATCTTTGATGGGATGATATTTCTAATTAGTGATATCACAACATTTCCTAGTCCTAGTACAAATATTACCGAAACCGTCATTACGATAGATGCCTTTAATTGCGCCGTAATTGCCAACGCAGAACAAATACCAAGTACCTGAATGGTAATCGGGTTATCGTCTGCTAAAGGATCTAATATTAGCTTTTGATCTTTTTTTGATAATAGTCCCATCGATTAATTCGTTTTTAAGGTTTTAAAATAAGGCTCATAAAGCTTTAGCTCTGATTTAATCATAGCCGCTACTCCATCTCCGGTAATAGTTGCTCCGGCAATAGCATCAACCTCATTATCTGTTTTATCTTTGTTTAATGGATCACCATTACTTTTAGAAATAGCAATACCTGCAAAACTACCCGAAGCATCCCTTAGGTGCTCGCCAATAAAGTCATCCATAAAGAAACGTTCCTTAATGTTTGCTCCAAGACCAGCAGTTTCTCCTTTATGATCGAAGTATGCGCCTTGAACCACCATATTATTATCCATCGCTACATATGCCCAAACAGCATCCCAAAGTCCTTTACCTCTTATGGGTGCTACGTAATATGTTTTGCCATCCTTCTCTCCAACAAATAATGGCAGACGTCTTTCTTTTCCATCTTTGGCATTCGACTGTTCCTTTTTAACATCAATTAGGTAAGCCTCTTCGTCTTCTTTTGCTTCCGTCCCATTAGTGATAACTAATTGTTTTGTAATGTATTTTCCAAACACTTCACCAACTTCTTTGTCTGAAATAAAAACAGCACTACTTTCATCATTTTCGTTTACACCCATGGCGTAAAGAATATTTTGTTGTTTCTCTATACGCTTATTCTCATCAATTTTTGGTCTTAATGATGATGCCACAAACGCCAATAATGCACCTACGACTAATACCATTCCAATGGCAAATAGTATGGTATATGAATTTGAATCTGTTTTATTACTCATGGCTTAAGCAGTTTTAGCTTTTAAACGTTTCATTCTTGTCTTGATATTCCCCTGCACGATATAGTGATCTATTGTTGGAGCAAATACGTTCATTAACAGTATAGCCAACATCACACCTTCTGGATACGCCGGATTGAATACACGAATCATGATTGAAATAAACCCAATTAGGAATCCATAAATCCATTTTCCTCTATTCGTTTGAGAAGCCGTTACAGGGTCTGTTGCCATAAATACGGTACCAAAGGCAAAACCACCAATTAACAGGTGATGCCAGTAAGGCATACTAGCTAAACCATAGAATTTAGCAGGCATAATATCTGCAACGCCATTAAATATAAGTCCCATAACCAAGGCTCCTACTACAGAAGACAACATGATTCTCCAACTTCCAATTTTTGTAAAGATTAAAAATAATCCTCCTAATAATATTAATAATGCTGAAGTCTCTCCAACCGAACCAGGAATAAACCCATAGAACATATCCATAACACTGTATCCAACATCACTGTTTTGAGCTAAACTACCCAGAATGGTTTCTCCTGAAATAGCATCCAGATTTGCTCCGGAAGCGATCTCTTCTGCGCGTTCTCTTGCTCCATGTACCCAAACTTTATCTCCAGACATCCATGTAGGATATGCGAAGAATAAAAATGCTCGAATCGTTAAGGCAGGGTTTAGGATATTCATCCCTGTACCTCCAAAAACCTCTTTACCTATTACAACACCAAACGCAACGGCTACCGCTAACATCCATAACGGAATATCAACCGGAACAATTAATGGTACTAACATTCCCGTTACCAGATAACCTTCTTCAATTTCGTGTCCTTTTATGATACAGAAAACAAATTCTATTGCTAAACCAACCCCATAAGAAACAATAACTAAAGGCAATACCTTCATAGCTCCTATTAGGAAATTATTTAATGTCCAGAACTCCGAACTAAAGAATCCAGCCGAAACACGTTCAATCTCTCCTAATTGAACATAATGTTGATATCCGGCATTAAACATACCAAAGATTAAACAAGGTACCAACGCCATAATAACGGTGTTCATGGTACGCTTTAAATCATCTACGGCTTTTATATGTGTTCCACCATGAGTTACCTCATCTGGTGTATATAAGAATGTATGGAAACCATTAAACAAAGGTGCCATTTTGGTTCCTTCATACTTCTTCTTTAATTTATGTAAATTACTTTTTAGTCCCATGATTATCCAATCTCTTTAAGCATTAAGTCTAAACCTTTTCTAATTATTTCTTGATGCGGTTGTTTAGATACACAAATAAACTCTGTTAACGCAAAATCCTCGGGAGCCACTTCATACATTCCAAGGGCTTCCATTTCGTCTAAATCTTTATACATACATGCTTTTAAGATTTGTAACGGATAGATATCTAAAGGAAATACTTCTTCATACCCACCTGTAACCACAAAAGCTCTGTGTTCACCATTGGTATTCGTGTCTAAATCGTATTTTTTCTTAGGATTTAACCATGAAAAGGTTAATGCTCTGGTTGTCGATATTTTATTAAAAACAGGTTTATTCCATCCAAATAAGTCATAATCATCTCCTTCTGGAATAACAGAAATTACATTACTGTAATAATCTAACTCTCCATCTGGATTCACTTCTTTTCCACTTAATACATTACCAGAAATGATTCTTACATTGGCATCTTTTGGAATACCTTTATCATAAATCATAGTAGAAATTTCGCTTCCTATTTTGGTAACAAAGTACCTTGGCTTCTCAACAGAAGATCCAACGAAAGCCACAATTCGCTCGGCGTTAAATTTACCGGTTAACAAAAGCTCTCCAATGATAACTAAATCCTGAGCACTTACCGTCCAAACGATTTCGCCTTTATTTATTGGATCTACTTTATTGATTAGAGTACCGACATTACCAGAAGGATGCGGACCAGAAACATTGTGTAAGGTCACACCATTTAATCCTGCTAATGAAGAATTTCCTTGCTTACCAACGGAGATATGTACTTTTCCTGTGGTAAGTTTTCCCAAAGCATTAACAGCGGCTTGTAATTCTGCTTCCTTACCTTGAAGTGTAAAGTCTAAATCGGCCGCCAAAGGTGCACTTGCATAACCTGAAATAAAAATAGCCTTAGGCGTCTTATCTGGGTTAGCAATAACATCGTACGGACGTTGTTTTACAAACGGCCAGCAACCCGATGCCAATAAATGAGATTTAATACCTTCGGCATCCGCGGTATCTAAATCAAACTTACCATTGTCTTGATAAGCTTGTGCCTTATCTGCATGAATTTTAATGGCTAGAATTTTACGTTTTTCACCACGAGTAATCTCTACAACCTCACCTGAAACCGGTGAAGCGAACTTGATAGCTTCGTTAGATTTATCAAAAAAAACAGGCTCTCCTGCTTTTACTTTGGTTCCAACTTTAGAAATTAATTTTGGTATAACGCTGTGGAAGTCTTCAGGTCTTAAAGTATAAAAGTTGCTTACTATTGCCTTTTCAATGGTTTTTTCAGCTTCACCCTTAAGTTTAATGTCTAGACCTTTTTTAATGCGAATGTCGTTTGACATATTTTTTTTATTGAAATTAGTTGTCTAAAAATCGGTGCAAAAATACGAATTAATACCTATATAAATAATTCAAATAAAATGTAATTAATTATTTATATTCATTCTAAATAATATAAAACATTTAGGCATTAAATTTGCTTATATTTACAAAAAAAGCCTTAAAAATGTTGTTTAAATTTCTTACATGTATTCCAGTTATTTTAATCGTTAGCACGGTCTTTAGCCAGACAAAAGAAGTACATCCTCCAGACTATATCAAGACCATTAATTTTAAGGCAAATACTCCAGAAACACAACTGCCTATTTTAAAACTTGGAGCCTATGTCGTTTTAGAATTTGATGCCCTTAATGGAGACGAAGAAGATTACTATTACAAGGTAGAACATTTCAATCAGGACTGGACCCCTTCTGTACTCATGAAATCCGAGTACATGGATGGATTTGACAACCAACGTATTAGGAATTATGAGAACTCTTTTAACACGTATCAAATTTATTCCCATTACCGGCTTACCATTCCAAACCCTCAAACCAGAGGCCTGAAAGTCTCAGGAAATTATATGCTTTCCATTTTTAATAGTGATGATGAATTGGTGTTTTCAAGAAAGTTTATGATTTATGAAGACAAAGCCAATGTGGGAGTAAGTATAAAACGTTCTCGCGATGTCCAATTTATTGAAGAAAAACAACGTATTGATATTGTTATTGATTCAAAATCAATGACTTTCAACAATCCGATTCAAAATGTAAAAGCCGTTATCGTTCAAAACAATAACTTAAACACGGCTATTTCTAACATAAAACCGCAGTATACCATTGGAAATCAACTTATTTACAAATACGACTCTGAAACCAGTTTTTGGGGAGGTAATGAGTACTTTTTCTTTGAAAACAAAGATGTTCGAGCTGCAAACACAGGCATTCAAAACATTGATTTACAAGACTTATACCACAACTACCTCTTCACGAATATTCAAAGATCTTCCAGACCTTATACCTATAACCCAGACATTAATGGTAATTACGTGATTCTAAACATTGATGCTGAAAACCCAAGCATTGAAGCCGACTATGTATGGATGCATTTTTCTTTACTCCCCAACCCCAATTTCGATATAAACTCAACGGTTCATGTTTATGGCAATTTTAATAATTATGTGATTGACGACAGCACGAAAATGACATTTAATGCGTCTAGCAATACGTATACAAATGATTTGCTATTAAAACAAGGGTTTTATAACTACAAATTTGTTGTGGTTAATCATGATAACAGCATTAATGAGGGTGCGATTGGTGGTAATTTTTACCAAACTGAAAATAATTATAAGGTCATTGTATACTATAGGGATTTAGGCGGACGTTATGATAGAATTATTGGTATAGGAGAAGGAAGCTCAATTAACATTTCAAACTAATATTTGTGCTTTTTAACTAGTTTTTCGATTAAACACTCGAAAACATGTCTCTAACAGCTTAATATTTACTATTTTAGCAACCATTAAATACTTTTGTATATTCATAACCATTATGGTACAACAAATTACAAGCGGTATAAAGATATCTGTGATTACCACTTTTGAAGGCTCATTTTATAAAAATTATAAAATGCAATATGCCTTTGGATATACCATAACTATTGAAAATCAAAGTAAAGACTCGGTGCAACTTAATGCACGACACTGGGAAATTTTAGATGCCTTAAATAATGTTGAAATTGTAGATGGCGATGGCGTTATTGGTAAAAAACCAGTACTGAAGCCTGGTGAATCTCATACGTATTCTTCAGGATGTTTATTAGGCTCTCCTTTTGGTGCGATGCAAGGCCACTATAGTATGGTAAACTTTACGACTACAAAAAAGTTTAAGGTAACCATCCCTACGTTTAAACTAAGCGCTCCATTTGCAATTAACTAATTCACGATTTAGAGCATACAATACATAACTGCTCTTGTCTCAATACAGACCTCTCATAGTTTATTAAGCATATATATGACATGCTATATTCGTTTTAATAAATTTTCACTGAATACCGGGACCATATGTATACCAGGTATCTACTAACTTTACACCTTTTTTTATTAATTTCATCATCTTCAAAATCAGTACACCAAATCGTCATGAAAACAATATCAACTCTTTTAATCGGTTTAATTTTCACATGCGCCTATTCGCAAATTGCAATAATAAAAGATAAAGACGGATATACAAACGTTCGCGAGTTTGATGACGTTGAATCTGAAATCATTTATAAACTTTTAGAAAATGAAGCCTTTTGGTACAATTATGATGATTTTCAAAATGAAAAACAATGGATCAACGTTTTTATCCCTAAAGATAAATTTTGTGTAAATTACTCAAAAGACATGTATCTTAAAGGGTATATTCATAAATCCAGATTATTGCCAATAGAAGCCTTAGAAAAAGCTCTCCCTATGGAGGTCCAATTACATTTCGAGTCAAAGGTTTTTAACAAAACCAGCCATATTATCGATGGTAACGAATATATTGCTACTAAGATTGATGGTAGAAAGATTTGGGGAACGGACGGAAATTATCCCAAAAAAGAAATTTCGAAAGGGATGTTCCTTGTTAAGAACACAAAAATTGAAGTTCATCGCGTTTTATATAGCGACTTATTTGAATGCAACCAAAATATAGAGGTTTATAAAAATAAAGATACGTACTTCGTATCTCAAAATCACAACAGTGATGGCGCGGGAACCTATGAAATACTATGGGTACTAACAGAGAAAAGCGGTATTACACAAAGACTGGTAGAAGACTTAGATAAAGAACAATTTTATTAAGCCCTATATTTTTTCGGATCTGTTAAATCTAAACACCTTTTCTCCCTGCTTTACATTAAAAAATTTGCAATTGGAGTCATGTACAAATTCGTATGACTCTTTATAATTGAATCTGGTGTCATCTACATTAAAATACGCATCCACATCCACATTCCCGTATGGAGAAATTCTTCTAAACCTATATAAATTATGTTCCATCTCATACAATTCAAACCATGCCCCGGCAGCAATACCCGATAACCACTGCGCACTTTCATGTAGCCCTTTAATACCTCTAGGCTCTAAAGTCCCAACATAAGAAGGTTTGTAATCTTTAAGCTTATCTAAGAAGCAGCGTATGTTTTCACTCTTTTGAGTCCCCTTAAATTCGGAAATAACACCTGTTTCCGTTACCTCGAAGGCCTGCTTTTCGGTATTAGCCAAAAGCACATTACCTATTGTACTTGGTGTAAACCATTTCGAGTTCTCCAATTTTTTTTTAATACTCAAATCTGTAACAGATGCAATCAGACTATCAGTTACGAAACGGGCACAGTTACAAGCATTCTTTTTAAACGCGGCATAATAAATAAAAGCCTTTTCCTGCATCCTTGTAATATGTGCTCTTGCCTTTCTGTAATCCACCGCATTACAAACAGAAGCCACCAATTTTCCATCACCATGTGTCAGTTTAGGGTGTATGGCCAAAAACGACAAAATAGCATCGAGGTTTTTAATCCGACCATGTTCTATGTCTGCCTTTATTGGAAAGTGCAATTCGTTATCGGTATCTCGCCCTCGTACTCTTCCTGTTGGCTCTGGGGTGATGTAACGTCCGAAATCATGATACTCCAGCTCCCCTGTACTTTTATCAATTAACACCAATGCGGCATGACCAGCCCTTACATAATTCTTTTTACCAACACCAAGAAATCTTAAAAATGGAGAAAACCATTCTTTGGAAACCATCACGATAGTATCTGGGTAGGCTAATATTAAAATAATCCCCGTATTATTCATTTACAACGTCCTGAAGATTGAAGGTTTTTGATGTAATTGAATCATCCTGAAAGCTCTCATATCTCATTTTAACCGCATCTGCTTTCTTTATAATTTGAGTCATACTGGTTGTTTTCACAGGGCCGCGGTCCATAATAACACCATAATCTTTATTACCAGCTCCGGCGGTGGTATGAAACTCTAAAATAGAAGCTTCATTCAACTCATTTTTACTTTTAAAAGCCTCGAACCATTTCTGTCTTTCTCGCTTCATAGCTTCGTTGTACAGCGTGGAAGATGACCAAACTTGGGGTTCCTCGGGTAATTGTTTAAAATGTTTTGTTACACCATCCCAAACCAATTCGTAAAATTTCAAAGTCACACTCCAATCAATAATAATCATCGTAAAAGGCTCTATATTATCAAGGTTGTATGCTTGAACCTCTATTTCCAGGGTCTGACAAGTCATAAAATCTTTAGCGACTACGCCTCTACTTTTTCTGTAACTCGGTTGACGTTCATGCTTTACAAATCCACCATTTAACACACAAACCACTCTATTTTTATCGCTTAAGCCTATCCAGGTCCCTCCCCCGATCTTATCTTTCGGAAATAAGGTTGTAACACCTTCAATATCATAAAAATCAGGCTTTATAGAAAGCCTGTCTGGCGCCTCATCCCTGTTTGAAGTTAAAATAAACTCATTTTTAGTTACTGGAATAATAGTTACTGTACACATAAATTGGTAGTCTAAATACGGTGTGGCAACTTACAAAAAATATACAAATTTTAACTCCTTTTTAAATATGTCTAGTCATTGAAGTTTTTAAAATATTCGTAAATTTGCACCTCATTTAATGAAAATTCAATAATAAAAAACAAGAAAATCATGGGAAAAGGCTTTTTTAATGTGCCAATAGCTGTCAATGAACCTGTTAAAAGTTATGCGCCAGGGTCTCCGGAAAGGGAAGCTGTATTAAACACATACAAAGACATGTTTAATAGCAACATTGACGTTCCATTATTTATAAACGGAAAATATATCGAAACGGGGAATACAAGAACAATGACACCACCACATGACCATCAACATGTTGTTGGCACGTATCATTTGGCTGAAAAAGCGCATATCGATGAGGCCATTTCTACAGCTTTGGAAGCTAGAAAAACATGGTCACAAATGCCCTGGGAACAACGCGCAGGTATTTTCTTGAAAGCAGCAGAACTTATTGCCGGTCCTTACCGTGCAAAAATAAATGCTGCAACTATGATTGCTCAATCTAAGACCATCCACCAGGCTGAAATTGATGCGGCTTGTGAGTTTGTGGACTTTTTGCGCTTTAATGTTCAGTTTATGACAGATATTTACATGGAGCAACCTGAAAGCACAAGCGATGCATGGAACAGAGTTGAGTACAGACCTCTTGAAGGATTCACCTATGCAGTTACACCGTTTAACTTTACAGCCATTGCTGGAAACTTACCTGCTTGTATGGCTTTAATGGGGAATGTTGTGGTTTGGAAACCTAGTGATAGCCAGGTATACTCTGCCAAAGTGATTATGGACGTTTTTGAAGAAGCGGGTGTTCCTCCGGGAGTTATCAATGTTGTTTTTGGTGATCCTGTAATGATTACAAATACAGTTTTAGCGAGTCCTGATTTTTCAGGATTGCACTTTACAGGTTCTACCTTTATTTTTAAAGAACTTTGGAAACAAATAGGAAATAACATCCATAACTATAAAACCTATCCGCGAATCGTAGGTGAAACTGGAGGTAAAGATTTTATTGTTGCACATAAATCTGCAAACCCTAAGCAAGTAGCCACGGCAATTTCTCGTGGAGCTTTCGAGTTTCAGGGACAAAAATGTAGTGCGGCTTCAAGAGCTTACATTCCACAAGGTATCTGGAACGCCGTTAAGGAATTTGTTTTAGAAGACATTAAATCTTTCAAAATGGGATCTCCAGAAGATATGAGTAATTTTATTACGGCAGTCATTCATGAAGGTTCTTTTGATAAACTCGCAAAATACTTAGACCAGGCAAAAGCCGATAACAATGTTGAAGTTATTGCTGGTGGAAACTACGACAAGAGCAAAGGCTATTTTATAGAGCCAACAGTACTTGTGACTACAGACCCAAAATACACGACTATGTGTACAGAGCTATTCGGTCCAGTTATCACAATTTATGTTTACGACGATGATGCTTACGCTGAAACTTTAAAGTTAGTAGACGAAACCAGCGAGTATGCATTAACCGGTGCTATTATCTCTAAAGACAGATATGCCGTAACGCAGGCTACCGAAGCCTTACAAAACTCGGCTGGAAACTTCTATATTAACGATAAACCAACCGGAGCAGTCGTTGGGCAACAACCTTTTGGCGGTGCCAGAGCATCGGGAACAAATGATAAAGCAGGAAGTGCTCAAAACTTATTACGTTGGGTATCACCTAGAATGATAAAGGAAACATTTGTGACTCCAACAGATTATCGCTATCCGTTTTTGGGAGAATAATTTTTGAGATCTCTACTGATCTTTCTGAACTAAATTCAGGATATATGTTTAGCTAAAACAAGAATCTCGTAATAAAGAGTTATTACAAATAGGCTATCTAAAATTTAGATAGCCTATTTTGTGTTTTATAAACTTTTATAATCAAAACTCATTAATATCTAAAAAATCTCCTTTTCTTATAAACCCAATATCAAACACTCATTTCACTGCAAACAGGGGTTAAAAAGTAACTTGTTGCCTATAATTTTGTTAACTCAAACTATAAAAATTAAAGTAGATATGATAAACAAAACTTTATTTTGTTCTTTATTATTATTATTTCTTTTTTCCTGCAAAAAGGAATCCAATAACAGCATAAGTACCTCTCAAAATATTTCAGATACTAATACGAATAATGATTTAATAGAAAAAGATACCATACCGTTAAGACGCATTGAAAATGACACATTGAAAACGAATTCTTCAAATGATATTATCGAATACGGAGCTATCATTCCGCCTGATTCTACAAAGTATTCCTTAGAAGACTTAACATTTCGCATATACCCTACTTTCTTGAATGGAGACAAGCATGAATACATTGGAGTTCCCTTTATTTTAAACAATTATGACATAAGTTTTGATACTAATCAATACCCAGATACATTAACATTTAGATCAATACCTACATCATTAGACACACTTGAGGTTGTAACCGGGAAACCAGATTGTTCAGATTGCCTCGAAATAATGAAAATTAGGAACAAACATCAAGAAAAAGAATTGTATTATGAAATTAAGTATCATAACGAAAAAATCGTTCACAGAGGATCAATTGACACTATTTTAAACAAAAGAAACTTAACACATTCGGATTTATTTCAAAATCAGTACATAGTTTATAAAAACGATACTTGGAAGGCAGGAGAAGAATTATCTCAAAACATATATCAAGACTATATTCATGCTTACAATTTGGAATGGATAAAAACCCCAGATATCGCCGAAATAAACAAGCAAATTAATAATGATCCCTCCAAAACTTCGGTCATAGATTCCTTAAAACAGTCTTATCAAAATAAAATAATTGCCCAAAACAACGTATCATTAGACAACTTACTTTCTGAAATAGATCATCCGAACTATGAATACTTTCACAGTGGTGGCTTTTCCAATAAAAGGGATATAGGTCTTATTTTACCTATTGAAAGTTTAAGCGTTGTATTTATTTCCGAAGAAAATGAAATGTACGTTGTAGAATGGATGAAAAATTATAAAAAAATAACAGATTCTATAGGCACGCCTTTAGACGACAATTACGTTAAACAAATGGACAATCAGCACAAGATCGAAAAGCTGGATAGCAACACGAAAATGCGTTTGTTTCATTCAAATATGACACCGGGAAAGTATATTGTTATCTATGAAACAAAACTTAAGTATTTAGATACATACATTCAATCGCCTCCCCAAATAATAACATATAAAAAGCCTGAAAAATCACAAAAAGAGTAGAATTACTTCACTAAAACCAACCCGTAAATCTTTACCTAAAACATTCAACTTATATCGGTTAGGCCTATTCCGAATGCAAGATTCCTTCATAACATATATTGAGCAAAACCTAAAGGCAGGAATTTTTGTTAAATTTGATCAAAACTGTCCTCTTTTTAAATTCGACAAACGTTTTAACTATATAAACAATAAAATATTATAATTATGAAAGAATTTATGATGATTTTCATAGGTGCAGATTACACCGACCTTGGTTTATCACCAGAAGAACTTCAAGGTAGAATGGGCAAATGGTTTGCCTGGAATGACAAAATGGAAAAAGCGGGTATTCTTAAAGGTGGCAATGCCTTAACACCGGCCATTCGTCGTGTTGTTGGTGCCGAAAGAACAGTAACCGATCTTACTTCGGCTGAAGTCAAAGAAATTGTAGGCGGTTATTATATTGTGGAGTCTGCCGATTTTGATGCTGTTCAAAAAGTAGCCGAAGACTACCCAGATTACGACCTCGGAGGCACTGTAGAAATTCGTGAAATCATGGTATTTGATCGCTAATGGAAACAAAACTTATAGATCATTTATTCCGCTATCACAGCGGAAAAATGGTCTCTGTTTTAACCAGGATTTTTGGATTAGCTCACCTTGAAATTATCGAAGATGCTGTTCAAGACACTTTTATAAAGGCCAGTATCTCCTGGCGTACCAAACAACCTGATAATCCTGAAGCCTGGCTAACACAAGCAGCTAAAAATCGTGTTCTCGATATTTTCAGAAAACTGAACACCGAAAAAAAACACCTCCCCCAAATTACCTATGGTAGCGAAGCTATTGCCATAAACGAGCTCTTTTTAGATACCGAAATTGAAGACTCTCAGCTCCGTATGATCTTTACCGCATGCCACCCAAAACTCGACCCTAGAGACCGCATCGCTTTTGCTTTAAAAACCGTTTCCGGGTTTAGTTCTAAGGAAATCGCTTCTGCCCTACTTATCAAAGAAGACAGTATAAAAAAAAGACTCACCCGTGCCCGAAAGGCCATTCAAAAATCTCAGTTAAAATTTAAGATTCCTCAAGGTAAATCGTTACCTCAACGATTAGAAAGTGTTATGGAAGTGCTGTACCTTATTTTTAACGAAGGGTTTCATTCTAATAAAAAAGAAACATTAATTCGTAAAGAGCTTTGTGGTGAAGCTATGCGTTTGTGCAAAATGCTTTTAAAGAATAAAACCACCCGTTCCCCAGAGGTTTATGCCCTATTCGCTTTAATGTGTTTTCATTCTGCCCGTCTAGACACTAAAACCAATGCTCAAAATGAAATATTAGACTTAAAAACCCAGGATAGAAGTCAATGGCATTGGCCTCTAATAAAATTAGGGAACTCCATGATGAATAAGGCCGTTGAGTCTTCGACATTCTCATGCTATCATTATGAAGCTGCCATAGCAGCTGAGCATTTGCGCGCCAGACATTTTAAAGACACCAATTGGGACAAAATTCTACATTGGTACGAATGCCTTCATACCATTCAGCCTATGCCAACACATTTACTAACTATGGCCGTTGTTTGTCTGCAAAACAAAGATTATGATAAGACTAAAAACTACCTGGATCAAATTAAACCCGATAACTTTGTGCAAAGAGCCTATCTCTACTATGGCACATTATCAGATTATTATTTTGCCATAAACAATCTTAAAAAAGCTGTTGAACAAATAGACAATGCCATAAATGTGGTGAATAATAAGTTTGAAAAAAAATATTTAAAGAACAAGAAAAGAGTACTACTATTAGCCAAAGGTTAGTCTTATTTTAACAAACTTCTCTTACTCCAGGAATTAACTACTAAAAACCAAAAACATATCATCTTCTTAAAAATACCAGATCCTAAATGTATCATTTATGAAATTCAACACCTTTTAAAAAGGTGGTTTTGATAAAAAAGTTTGGAATGAATTTTGTGCATTAACATCACTGAGAAGACAGAAAATAAGACCCCTTAGACCTATTGCTGGATTTAATTTTTAATCCAAAAAATAAAACATAATATTATATTTTAAATTATCACTAACTTTATTGAGTAGAATAGCACCCTAAAACACTTGCTCACAGCATGAAACGAATTTATTTAGTCATACTGGTATTCATACCTGTTTTAACATATTCACAATCTAACAAGTTCTTTAGAAAAGCTTTAAGAACGGTCGATTTAAAAGAAAAAATCAACCTTTTAAATCAGGCCATCGAACTGGATTCCAAAAACCTTGACGCTTATTTTTACCGTGGGATTGCTAAAAACGACCTTGGAGATTATCACGGTGCTATTGTAGACTATTCCAAAATCATTGTTGCAAAACCCGATGCGGACACCTACTACAACCGGGGCAATTCCAGATATAGCCAGAAAGATTTTATTGGTGCAAAAAGTGATTACGGAAGGGCTTACAACATAGATTCCACCTTCGTAGACGCCTTGTATAGCCTGGGATGTGTAAAGTATGATTTGGAAGAATATGAAGACGCTATTAAAGACTTTAGTAAAGTTATCAAGCTTGTACCCGACCAGCCCAAAACTTATATATTAAGAGCATCGGCATACAAAGCCTTAAAACAACATAAAAAGGCACTTAAGGATTACTCATTAGCTATTTTAGCCGAGCCTAGTGCCTATACCTATTACAACAGAGGAATCTTCTATCTGGATATTAACCATTACCAAAAAGCTAACTTGGATTTAACGGCGGCATTGGCACTTAACCGTAACAATACCTTTGCTTATTTTTACAGAGGTGCTTCTTACTTATTTCTAGGGAAGAATAACGAGGCTATTTTAGATTTTTCGACCGCCTTAAAGTTTGATTCCACAGATTTCGACGCCATACTTGGCCTGGCTTTAACCCATTACAAATTGGGCGATCTTGAAAAGGCCAAATCGAATTTACAAAAGGCCATATCTATATTATCTCCTATAGAACATAACGCATCTCCAGAGCTCTTTTCGAATACCTACTGGTATCAGAATCAATACTACTACTTTATTAATAATATTAAAAAGCTATTAGAACTGTAGCCTTACTTCCACTTTAAAGGGAGATGAACCACTTTTTTAGTTTCAAAAAAACTCTCGGTATAAAAATCGTTTAGATTATAAATGGAAGCGGTCTTATATGCTTTTAATTCTTCATTTAAATCCCCTCCTTTTAAATACAAAATACCGTTTTTAAGATCGTGATTTTGTTCTTTGGCAATCTTGCCTTTAACCCAATGTACAAAGGTAGGCATGGCTGCAACGGCACGACTTACAATAAAATCGTACGTCCCTTTAATATCCTCTACTCTGCTATGGGTGGTATTCACATTGGTTAATTCTGCGCCTTCTACCACCTCATGAACCACTTTTAATTTTTTAGCAATACTGTCTACTAAATGAAAAGAGCACTCCGGAAACAATATAGCCAAAGGCACCCCGGGAAACCCGCCTCCGGTTCCAACATCAAGAATCTTACTTCCGGCTTTAAATTTTAGAACCTTAGCAATGGCCAAAGAATGTAAAACATGCCTTAAGTACAGCTCATCAATGTCCTTTCTAGATACGACATTAATTTTTAAATTCCAGTCCTGATAAAGCGTTTCAAGCTTTTCGAATTGGGAAATCTGCCGTTCCGTAAGCTCGGGAAAGTACTTTAAAATAAGCTCCATAAATGTTAAATTTTCAACAAAAATATACTTTTTCCATCCATATTTTTACAAAAAAACATTATTACTTAAGTTCGTTTATATGTATCTTTGCCAAATATGTAATTATGGGGATTTTATCTCCTTTATTTTTGCTAAATAATGAGTAAACCGACATTAACATTTTCAAGAACCGATTCTGCTAAGTTTTTTAAAACACTTAATTCTCGCGTAAATGCCTACTTTAAAGACAATAATATAAAACGTACCGGAAACTGGAAATTATATTCAAAAGCGATTATAATGTTTACACTACTTATCGCCCCGGTTGTGTTAATCTTTACCATTGAAGACCTTCCTACCTGGGTGCAGATTATTTTTATGATGATTGTTGGTATAGGTATGGCAGGTGTAGGTATGAATGTTATGCACGACGCTAATCACGGTTCCTTTTCTTCTAAAAAATGGGTTAACAAACTTATGGGAAGCAGCATCTACATTTTAGCAGGTAATGATTACAACTGGAAAGTACAGCATAATGTCCTTCATCATACATACACGAACATACAGGGGCACGACGAAGATATCGATGCTAGCAATATTATTCGTTTCTCAAAACATGCTAAGTGGCTTAAAATTCATAAATACCAAAGATTTTATGCCTTCTTTTTATATGGGTTATTAACGGCGAACTGGGCTATTATGACCGATTTTAAACAATCATTTGCGTACCTGAAAAGAAAACTATCTTACGGTAAGTTTCCTAATCCGGCCGTGCAGTGGACCAAACTTATTATTGGTAAAATTGTATACTACACGATTTGGATTGTTTTACCATTAAGTCTTGGGTTTACCTGGTGGCAAGTTCTAATAGGCTTCTTTATTATGCATTATACCGCTGGAATTATTCTAAGTGTCATTTTCCAGCTAGCACACGTTATGCCTAATACAGAGATGCCTTTACCAGATGAAAATGGTAACATGAAGAACACCTGGGCGATTCACCAATTATTTACAACATCAAACTTTTCACCCAAAAGTTGGTTGGTGGAGTTTTATACTGGTGGGTTAAACCGTCAGGTAGAACACCATTTATTTGCTCAAATAAGCCATATACACTACAATAGAATTGCCAGGATCGTTAAAGAAACTGCAAAAGAATTTAGCTTACCATACAATGAATACGATACCATTTGGAAAGCTATTGCAGAACATTACAACCAATTAAAAGCATTAGGAAAAAAACCTTCACTGGCCTAAACATTTATATTTACTACAACACACATAAAAAAAAATGAACTTACTGTCTGATAGAATTTTAAACATGTCGACATCTGCTACATTGGCAATGGCGGCGAAAGCAAGAGAGCTTAGAGGAGAAGGAAAAGATATTATAGGCCTAAGCCTTGGAGAACCGGATTTTAACACTCCGGATTTCATTAAGGATGCGGCTATTCAGGCTATTAATGATAATTATAACTCTTATACTCCAGTTGACGGATATGCTGAGTTAAAAGAAGCTATTATTACTAAATTTAAACGTGATAACAATTTAACATATACCTTACCACAAATCGTGGTTTCGACAGGTGCTAAACAATGTTTGGCCAATATTGCAAGTGTCATGCTTAATAGCGGCGATGAAGTTATTTTACCATGTCCTTACTGGGTTAGCTATTCTGACATTGTTAAATTAAATGAAGGTGTTCCGGTAGAGGTAAAAACGTCTATCGATACCGATTTTAAAATGACTGCAGAGCAACTCGAAGCGGCCATTACTCCAAAAACTAAAATGATTTGGTTTAGTTCTCCCTGTAACCCAAGCGGTTCTGTATACAGTAAGGAGGAATTAAGGGCCTTAGCCGATGTATTAGTGAAGTATCCCAATATTTATGTCGTTTCTGATGAAATTTATGAGCACATAAACTACGGTAGTGGACACGCCAGTATCGCTGAATTTGAGGATATGTACGATCGTACCATTACTGTAAATGGTGTCTCTAAAGCCTTCGCAATGACTGGATGGCGTATTGGTTTTATTGGTGCTCCTGAAAAAATAGCACGTGCCTGCAACAAAATGCAGGGACAAATTACAAGTGGTGCCAACTGTATAGCACAACAAGCCGTGATTACCGCTTTAAATGCATCACCTGATAACGTGAAGTACATGATTGACGAATTTAAGGTACGTCGTGATTTGGTACTAAATTTATTAAAAGATGTTGAAGGGTTCAAATCGAACACTCCTGAAGGTGCTTTTTATGTATTTCCAGATATTTCTTATTACTTCGGAAAGACATTACGCGGAAAAACGATTAAAAACGCTACAGATTTCTCTCTGTATTTATTAGAAGAAGCTTTAGTAGCAACCGTAACAGGTGATGCCTTTGGCAACCCTAACTGTATTCGTATTTCCTATGCAGCATCTCAAGAACAAATCATCGAAGCCATCAAAAGAATAAAAGAAGCTGTAAGCTAGTTAAACAGCAAACTTATAAAGTAAAGAGGGCGTCTAAAAAGATGTCATTCAGAACAAAGTGAAGAATCTATTAGAAATTAAACTCTTATTTATTAAGGTTTTAAGATTTTTCTACTGTGCTCAAAATGACAATTCCAGAACTTTTTAGACGTTCTCTTTTTTGTTCACAACATTTGAAATAGATAAAAAATACCTGAAACAAAAATTAAAAATATGACTGCAAATAAGATGATTTGCACGACCCGGGCCTTTTTGTTTTCCTTGCGAAGTCTTTCTTTAATTTCTTTTAGCTGCCCTGGGGTAGCCTTAGGAAAAGCTCCCAATTCAATATTGGCATAGCTCCCTTCCAGAGCCCTTTTTTCTTTCCGTTTTGATACAAGGTTTCTATTATTTTTCAAGACATTGTTTGCGGCCATCATAGCGCCTTCTCCTCCCATATTATAAAGTAATTTAGAGTTATACAGTATTGATTAGATTTCAATACACTTTAAATTTTGTAATAAACTGCCTGTTCAATAACATGAGGCTATTGAATGCAATTCCAAAAGATATAAAAGATTAATTTTTGAGGTTAACTCATGCAGAACGCAGTCGAAGTACTCAAAAGATCATCAGTTAACAATCCAAAAAGCTGCTTTATAATATGAGTATGGGTTTTTATCAAAATGTTACAATTTTGATAAATATATTAGGAAAATACAGCAACAATAATAGCCGTAAAAAGAGATACTTTTAAAAGAACTTCGGCACCTGAAGTAAATCGGTAACGTCTCATTTTTAAACGGTGCTTAACACCAAAAAGGGACTTAGAAGCCATGTGTTTTAAGTTTTTTGCTACAATAGTTTTGTATGTGGAGCATAGCAAACCTCCAGGCTGGTTGGACGTATTGAATACTCCAGGTTCAGGTAAAGGCTCTAAATCTTGATCTGTTAATAATGGTAATTCCATGATACTATATTTTAATTGGTTTATATAATTACGACGACCTATCTATAAAATTGTTACACTCATCATTAAAATTAACCAAACAAACACCTCAGGAAAATACCCCATTTCAGAAATAATTCGAGAGAACATTTTACGTTATACAAAAAGCCACCGATGTCTCGATGGCTTTTATAACAACCTTTTTGTTTAAATAATGGAAATCAATATAATAGCCCTTAAACCATTAAAGAAACAAAATACAAATGAATAGTTTTTATTTATTAACTTATTGTGGTTTTTCCACAATTTTTGATTATATTAAATCAGACTACAAAAAACAATCTATATTTTTAAGGTACAACTAAAAATAAATAGCCAAAAGAATGAACAGAATAGGCATTAACCTACTTATTATAGAAGACTCTACTATTATAGCCAATGCTTATAAACATATTCTTGGCGAGATCGTTGATATGACCTTCAATGTCACCTTTGCTAAAAACTGCGACGAGGCTATTCATAAAATACAACGAATTAAAACTCAGGTTGTTATATTAGATCTTCAACTTCCCACTTCTAAAAACGAACGATTTATTTGTGGAGAGGATCTTGGTGTTTTAATACGAAAAGAATCACCGGACACAAAAATACTCGTGTTGACGTCGGTCGCAGACCAAACTAGAATTCAAAATATCATTAATGAAATACGTCCAGAAGGTTTTATGATTAAAGCCGATATCGATGGTATTGATCTTAAAAATGCTATAATAAGTGCTATAAAAGGGAAGATATATTACAGCAAAACTATTGAAGGGTTTACGCGCAAAACATTTGCCAACAAAATAACGATAGACGATTTTGACAGGCAAATTTTGTATCATTTATCTATGGGCGAAAAAACAAAAGACTTGTCAAATTTTATTCCCTTATCAACACGTGCTATTGAGGTAAGAAAGACCAAGTTAAAAAACCTGTTGGATCCCAAAAACAACAAAAACTTTAATTTGGTTAAAGAAGCTAAAAAATTAGGCTTTATATAACTACCTGTTACGCCAGAAAAAAGGAGTGAATAAGATAAGTACAGTAAAGAGTTCTAAACGCCCTATAAGCATTAAAAAAGAGGCCCACCACTGTGCTAACGGAGGAAGAGCAGCATAGTTATTTACTGGTCCGAAGTCTCCTAACGCCGGTCCTACATTGCCCAGACTAGAGGCCGCCAGACCTATAGCCGATTTAAAATCTATTTCAAACATTGAAAACACCAGAGCTCCAATAATAAAGGACAGCATATAAAGGATAAAAAATCCTAAAATATTAAATACGATATCTCCCGAAATTGCTCTTTTATTATACCGTACTGGCAAAATAGCATTAGGATGTAATGTACGTTTAAACTCCAAAAACCCATTTTTTATCAATATGAGATGACGAACAACCTTAACACCACCGGAGGTACTTCCTGCCGATCCGCCCAGGAACATAATACCAAAAAAGAACACCACTAAAAAAGGGGTCCACATGGTATAATCTGCCGTTACGAAACCGGTTGTTGTGATAATCGCCAGCACTTGAAACAAGGCATGCCTAAAGGCACTTTCTGCTTCCCCCCAAATCATAGGGTGCGCAATAGAAGATGCTGTTATATCGGCTCTAAAATAGATAATCGCTGCCACAATTATTGTAAAGATGGCAATGAACTTAAAGTATAATTTAAACTCTTCGTCTTGAATAGCTTTTTGTACCTTTCCTTTAAAAGCAAAATAGCTCAACACGAAGTTGGTCCCCGCCAAAAACATAAATAATATGATGATATACTGTATAATGGGGTCTCCGTTCCAATGTGCAACACTCGCATTTTTAGTAGAAAAACCACCAGTAGACAATGTACATAGCGAATGGTTTATGGCATCAAAAAAGGACATTCCTGAAACACTTAACAACAAGGTTTCAGCGGCCGTATAACCAAAATAAATAAGCCATAAACGCTTAGCTGTATCGGTAATTCTTGGATGTAGTTTATCGGCACTCGGTCCAGGAGCCTCAGCAGCAAAAAGCTGCATTCCTCCAATACCTAATAACGGTAATATCGCTATAGCCAAAACGATAATTCCCATACCTCCAATCCAGTGTGTTAAACTTCGCCAAAATAGCACTCCTTTAGGTACGGATTCAATATCATTTAATATCGTTGCTCCAGTTGTTGTATAACCAGACATGGTCTCAAAAAAGGCATTTGTAAAGCTTGGGATACTTTCTGTTAAGACATAAGGTAAAGCCCCCGATAGCGCCATAATGATCCATCCAAAAGATACCACAATATACCCCTCTCGCTTATTCATTTCCTTTTTATGCTTCCTGGTAAATACCATTGCCAAAAGCCCCGCTATGAGCGTCAAAATACCTGAAATGAATAACTGAAATGTCACACCATCTTCATACATTAAACTCACCAACGTTGATAGTAGCATAAATCCGCCGTTAAACAGCAACAACAGCCCTAAAAAGTGAAAAATTATTTTGTAATTTAATTTCATCCTAGCGTGTTATGTTAACGAAACATTTTTTCGACACCTTTTATAGACTTAAGAAGGCTGCAAACAACAACACGATCGCCTGCTTTAATTTTAAAATCTCCCAGGGCAATAACACCCAAACCATTTCTAATAACACCACCTATAATGGCCGATCTAGGAAAATCAATATCCTTTATGTGCTTATTACAAATCGCAGAGGTCGACTTCACTTCAAACTCCAACAACTCAGCATTCATATTACTAAGTTTCGTCATAGCCACGACTTCTCCTTTTCTTATGTATCTAAAAATATTGTTTGCGGCAAGTAGCTTTTTATTAATTAGGGTTTCTATACCAACAGAATGTGATAATTCGAAATAATCCATATTCTCAACCAATGCCACCGTTTTTTTTACACCTTTAGATTTGGCTACCAAACAAGACATGATGTTGGTTTCAGAATTACCAGCTACGGCAATAAAAGCATCCATTTCGCTAATATTTTCTTCATCCAACAAGTCTACGTTACGTCCATCACTGTGAATCACCAGAACATTTGGTAAATCATCGGCAATTTCAAAGGCGCGCTCTTTATCCTGCTCAAAAAGTTTTACATTAAACCCTTTATCACTTAAATCTCTAGCCGCTTTATAACCAATCTGACTCCCACCCAAAATCATCACATTCTTTATCTCACGGTTAGATTTTCCTGTAAGTCGACATAGCTCTTCTCCTCCTCCTTCAGACGTTACAAATACGACATTATCCCCTCTTTTAAATTCGGTATTGCCTCTTGGAATAATTGTATATTGGGTTCCAAAGCGTTGTATGGCAATAGGAATAAAATGTATTTCAGAGAAAATTTTGGCGGCTTCTTTCACCGTCTTACCAACAAAAGATGCCGATCTGGAAAGTGTTAAACCAACCATAGTAAGGGCACCTCCTTCAAACTCGTAAGTTTCATTAAAGGATGACTGTTTTAGAGATAATTTAATCTCGGCTGCCGCCAATGCCTCAGGAGAAATTAACTCATCAATACCAAACTTGGTAAATCCTATTTCATCCTTGTAATTAATAAATTCGGTATTCGAAATTCTCGCAATAGTTCGTTTAGCCCCTAGCTGCTTTGCCAATACGCACACTGTTATATTTGTGGTTTCAATAGCTGTTACAGCAATAAATAAATCACAATTATTTATCCGGGCTTCTTTTAAAATGGCTATGGAGGTGGCATCTCCTTTAATAACTTTAATGTCTAAATGAGCATCGGCATATGCTAAGCCCTCTTTATCTATATCTATTAAGGTTATTTCCTGAGATTCGTAAGACAATAACTTGGCTAAATGAAATCCAACTTCACCAGCACCAGCAATGATTATTTTCATTATTCGATTATCATAAAAAGTAGAACAAATATACTATAAAATACATATGGTCACATGGGATAAACATAAATATAATATTAAAGCCTCATTTAGTTAGTGTGTTAGAAGGGGGCTTTTTAAAGTCAAATTCATCCATTTCCAAACATGATATCCCTTATAATTTATTTTGCCTTGAATTAAATATATTAAAGTAGAAATAAATTATGTAGGTTTGCAAAAATTTATAGCATTGTCAAAAATTAAACCCTACAAGAACAGTGATTTAGGCAAAAAGGAGCAGGTCACAAAAATGTTTGATACTATTTCTGGAGACTATGATGGTTTAAATCGTGTTATTTCTTTTGGAATAGACATTAAATGGCGAAAAAAAGTAGTAAAGATTATTAAGGACGGAGCTCCTGAAACCATTCTCGATATCGCCACAGGAACGGGGGATTTAGCTATTAATTTGGCAGAAACTAATGCTTCCAAAATTGTCGGCCTGGACATTAGTAGTGGTATGTTGGAAATTGGCAAGGAAAAGATTAAAAAGAAATCTTTAGAGTCCAGAATAGACATGATTTTAGGGGATAGTGAACAGATGCCCTTTGAAGATAATTCTTTTGATGCCGTCACTGTTGCTTTTGGAGTAAGAAATTTTGAAACTTTAGAAAACGGATTAAAAGAGATTTTCAGGGTATTAAAACCTCATGGGACTTTTGTTATTCTGGAAACTTCAGTCCCTACCAAAACCCCATATAAACAAGGCTATACGCTGTACACCAAGTATATTTTACCACTTATAGGAAAGCTGTTTTCCAAGGATCGAAGTGCCTATAAATATTTATGTGAATCTGCATCTATTTTTCCTCACGGCGAAGCTTTAAACAATATTTTACGTAAAATTGGGTTTATTAATGTTGAAGATTTTCCACAAACCTTTGGCGTGGCAACAATTTATAAATCATCTAAGTAATAACATGAAGCGATTTTTTGCAGTAATATTATTTCTACTCACAATACAAGCGTCTAACGCGCAACTTTTCAGTAAGGAAAAAGTCACCTATGACGCCAATCAAGGAAGAGGATCAACCGATAATAGGTTATTACGATGGGGGTATTTCTTAGGATTTAACAGTTACGATTATAATTTTGATTATGATTTTGGTAACCAAGCAGACCTTCGTGATATTTATGTAAAAAAGAGCCCCGGTTTTAATGTTGGTTTAATTGGTAATTTACGTGTTAACAGTTTTATCGATTTACGTTTTGAACCTGGTTTATTAATTACAACCAGAGAATTATATTATAGTCAGACCTATTTTACAGGTACCGCTTTTAGAACTTCAGATTTAACCAGAGAAGTTAAGTCGACGTACATACACTTCCCATTGTTGGTAAAAATATCTACAAAACGTGTCAATAATTTTAAACCTTTCATCCTTGGTGGTTTCTCCACTGCAATAAACTTATCGAGTAACGAGAATAATCCAGAGGACAACAGTAGCGGACAGTTTAGGGTAAAGAAAAATGGCTTGTATTACGAGTTGGGGTTTGGTGTAGACTTATATCTGTATAATTTTAAATTCACACCTTCTATTCGTGGACTTTTTAGCTTGAAAGACGAACTTGTAAGAGACAATGATCCAAATAGTCCATGGACCAGCAATATTGCCGGTATGAAGACCAGAGGGGTGTTTGTTAATTTCACCTTTCAGTAATCTAAAGCTAACTTCTTAACCATAAGTACTTTATGAAGGTTCCTGAGTTTTTGTATCACTATTACGAAATGGAACAGGGTCCATTCCTAAATATTACTCAAAACGGATTTGAAGAGGCTAAAAAAATTCAAAACAACATATCTGTTGGTTTTAACAGCAAAAGACCTCCTAATTACATCGAATTAAGATTTGCTTTAGAAAAAAGGTTAAAAGAAAACTTCGTCGCTAAAGGGGGCAAACCTACAAGAAACGACCCTTTTTATTTTACCTTGGGTGCATGTGAATGGATGAAGTCTTGCTATAAAGTACCTGGTGTTATAAAAATCCCTTTAAAAAACATTAAACCTGAACAAATAAGTTTCACATACCCAGATAGTATGGTGTCTTTTCAGTTTTACGATGAGCCCAAACTCGTTAAATATAAAAAAGCTTGTAATGGACAGGTGTACTTATTAAATGAAATGCAGGAATTATTAAACCAGTATGGAATTCCGTCTGAAGATAAATGGTCATCTCAAGAAAACCTGAAATATGACAGATATATTGAAGCACAGGTATGGGACGATCACCTAATCAATAACTATCTGGAAAAGTTCGAATCTTAATAATTATGGCAAATTAATACCAAATTAAAAGATTTGGCGACTCTGTAAATAGACCATGATTTTTTGATTACACACTAATTGCCCTATTTGCTATATATAGCGGTATAGCCAGTTTTTACCATAATCAAATGCTTTATTTTTATCGAACAGAGCAATTAGGCAATAGCTTACTTATTTTTGCTTTTTCTGCTCTTGTAAAAGTATCGTTTCTTAATAATAAAAGCTCTTCTAGTTTAGTTAAGTTTTTTATAGACTCGGGGAGTGATTCAAAATAATTAAAATTTAAATCAAGAGACTTTAAGTTTATTAAATCCCCTATTGATTCGGGCAAGCTTGTTAAGCCATTAGCTTTAAGACCTAAGTGTTCAAGTTGTTTCATTTCACCTATTTCTTCGGGTATTACACCTAATTTATTCCCTCCTATTTCTAAAACCCTAAGCGTCTTCATTTTAAAGATGAAATTAGGGATGCTTTCAATCCTGTTATGATGTATTCTTAAATATTCAAGGTTAATTAATTTGGCAATATCTTCTGGTATTTTTTCAAGACCTTTATCTCTTATTTGCAACCCCCTAACTTTTTCCGGATGCTTTAAAGCCTCTTCTAAAGAAAAATACACTACCAAAGAACCTATTTCAGTATACTCCCAAAGCTCATGAGTTTTTGTTTGAGAATATATGTTTAAGATAAACCCCAAACAAACTATAATTAATGAAGTTATTTTTTTCATTCTATAATTTTAATTAGCTATAACAATTGAATTCGGTTACCTCACTCCCATCAAACACCACTTAAAAAAAACCTCAACACTACTCACCGAACACCGAACACTGAATACCAAAAACCATTCACCTTCCTCACCTCTACAAACTAACCCCGTCTAAACTCATTTAGCAAAATAGCCGTTGCAGTAGCGACATTTAAACTTTCAGTAGCCTGTAAATCTCCAAATCTTGGAATGGAAATTTTTGTATTTACAAGAGCTTCGATCTCTTTCGATATGCCATTAGCCTCATTTCCCATAATCAAAACACCTTCTTTGGGCAGTTCCGCCTTATAAACCGTTTCTCCATTCATAAAAGCACCAAAAACAGGTAGTTTGGTCTGCTCTAAAAATGAATTTAAATCCGTATAACTAATATTCACACGGGTTATAGACCCCATAGTCGCCTGAATGACCTTAGGATTAAAACAATCTACCGATTCCTTGCTGCATACCAGGTCCTTTATACCAAACCAGTCGCACAACCTAATAATAGTTCCCATATTACCTGGATCTCTAACCGTATCTAATGCCAAAATAAGTCCGTCCTCTTTAATTGGTTGAGCCTCTGGAATTTTAAAAACCGCTAGTGCCGCGTTGGGAGTTGTCAAAAAACTTATACGCTTTAATTCAGATTCACTAATTAAAATTTCATTTTTGGCATCAATATTGAAAGATTCGGTCGTATATAGAGCATGTAATATTAATTGCGAAGCCAGTAGCTCTTTTATTGTTTTAACCCCTTCAACAACAAAAAGGTTATGCTGTAGTCTATATTTTTTCTGTTTTAGACTCGTTATTAATTTTATATGACTTTTGGAGAGCATAATCTAAATTGACATAATATTTATATTGAAATTTGGATAAAGAAATAAAAAATCGGCTATTCCGTACTAAAATTATTTAATTTTTTTCTGCAAGAAATCAAGAATAGGGAATCCTGGTTCAGAAAAATTTGTTTTAGAATAAAAGTTTCAGGGAGACCTTGAAAAAAATAACAATAAACACATGAAAAAATGTACTTTTGAGCCATAATAAACATTATTTCTTTTATTTAAAGACAATTCTTAAAATTATAACCCGTATTAATTTAAACAGCATTTGAAAAAACGGCTTTCGAAAATATTAGTTTTTCTTATAGTATTTGGATACTTTTCATCCTGCGATAGCGTAAAAAGAGTGGCTGAAAATGAGCATTTACTCACTAAAGCTGCCGTTTTTGTAAATGAGAAAAGAGATAACACAGAAACCATAAACGATTTACTCTACCAAAGGCCTAATAGAAAGATTGCTGGAATACCGTTACGATTATATATTTACAATTTAGCGAGAAACGATAGAGACTCCCTATTTGATGCCTGGTTGGATAAAAACCCAAAACGCAAAGCACGGTTAACTAAAAAATTATCGAAAAAGCAGTTAGACAAGTTAAAAATCTCTGCTCTCGGGCTTAATAACTGGTTAAAAAATACCGGAGAACCACCAGTACTTATAAATGAAGACAGAACCGAAAAATCGGCAAAACGTCTTCGGGATTATTACATAAATAATGGTTGGTTTGATGTAGAAACCGATTATAGTATTGACAAAACGGAGGATAAACGTGCTAGTGTTCGATATCATGTTAACACAGGACCTGCTTTTATACTGGATTCCATCTCCGAAAGTATAAAGTCTCCAGTAATCGATTCACTGTATCAACACATTAAAAAAGAGGCCTTAGTTAAATCTAACGAGCAATATAAAACTTCAAATTTTCAACAAGAACGTGATAGGATTTCAAGTGAATTGAGAAACTCTGGATTGTATCATTTTGAATCTGATTACATTAAATTCGAAATAGATACTGTAGGAACCAATAAAAAAGTTAATGTGGGGGTTCAAATTTTGAATAGAGCCATTAGAACACAGGATTCACTCAAACACATTCCTTTTAAAATTTTTAAAATAAAAGATGTTAATATTGTCACAGATTATACATTCGAAAACAGAAACAAACCCTTTCAAGACTCCATAATTTATGACGGGTACAAGCTTTACGGCTATAACAAAATACGATTTAGACCAGAAGCTCTTACCGATGCTGTGTTTGTACATTCCGGATCTGTTTTTAGAGACATTGACCGAACTCGTACATACCGACACTTAAACGAGCTACGCACCTTTAAATATCCAGATATAAAGTACGATACCATTACAAATTCCAGTAACGAGCTTAATACCACGATAAATCTCACTCCTTTAAAAAAGTTTAGCCTGGCTTTTAATACCGATGCCTCACAGAGTAATATACAAACGGTTGGATTTTCCCTGAATCCGAGCCTACTAATCAGAAATATTTTTAGAGGTGCCGAAACCTTCGAAATCTCTGCTATTGGGTCTATTGGAGCTTCAAAAGACAGGAATAATTTTGACGATCCGTTTTTCGATATTAATGAGATTGGTATGGATCTCAAGTTAACAATTCCACGGTTATTTTCTCCCTTTAATACAGAAGGCATCATCCCAAAATACATGTCTCCTTCTACAAGAATTAGCATATCTACAACGGGACAAACGAATATTGGACTGGACAAGCAAACATTTAGCGGTACTTTCAATTATAACTGGTTTCCCAATAAAAAAGTAAGTAATCGACTTGATTTGTTTAATGCACAATATGTTAGAAACCTTAATGTTGGTAATTATTTCGGGGTCTACCAAAACTCTTACGACTTGTTAAATCAGATTGCTAAAGACATTAATTATATCGATTCCAGTAATAACTTATCCTTTCCTTCGGAAACTGATGCGTTTTTAAATTACGCTTTGGATTCGAATAATACGCCAAATGAAATTTCAGATATTCAGCTGGCCACAATAAATGGTATTAACGAACGTAAAAACAGATTAACAGAAAACAACTTAATTCTATCTTCCAGCTTTAGTTTTATTAATGACGAACGTACTAATCTTTTTGATGATGATTTCTCCATATTTCGTTTTAAATTAGAATTGGCTGGGAATTTATTGGCTAATACATCGAAACTATTAGGTTTAAAAAAGAATAGTAACGACAGGTATGAAATCTTCAATGTAGCATATTCTCAATATTTAAAAACTGAGTTTGATTATACCAAACACTGGGATTTGGGAAAAAAAAACGTATTGGCTATGAGAAGCTTCTTTGGTATTGCCATCCCCTACGGAAACTCTACAAGTATCCCGTTCTCAAAAAGTTTCTTCGGAGGAGGGCCTAATGACAATCGTGCCTGGACTGCCTATAACTTAGGACCCGGAAGTTCTGAAACTATAAATGAGTTCAACGAAGCCAACCTAAAAATTGCTTTTAGCGTAGAGCAACGTTTCAATGTGTTTGAAAGCCTTAATGGTGCCATCTTTGTCGATACAGGAAACATTTGGAATGTTTTGGACAATGTAGAAGATGACAAAGCGACGTTCACAAATTTAAAATCATTAAAAGACATTGCTGTGGGTTCGGGTTTTGGATTACGATATGACTTTAGCTTTTTTGTATTTCGATTTGACATTGGGTTTAAAACATACGATCCCTCATACAATCAGGGAACGCGTTGGTTTAACGACTATAACTTCTCTAACGCAGTCTATAATATAGGTATAAACTATCCCTTTTAATTGTATTTATAAAAGCATGACTATTTTTATAATTTTAGTAAGACATAACGCCCTTTGTAAAAGCACGTAAGACCTTATATAGCATTTTAAGTATCTACCTTAAGGTACTCATAAACTACAACGTTTTAGCCTTCAAATTGTAATTTCAATTTAATTCATTAACATAGAATCTATAAAAATCATTACTTTTGGCGCAATTAATCAAGTAAATAAATTATTAGAAAATGGGACATAATATAAAACCAGGAGTTGCTACAGGATACGAAGTACAGGAAATTTTTAAACTTGCAAAAGAAAAAGGGTTTGCTTTACCAGCAGTTAATGTAATAGGTTCAGATACAATTAATGGTGTTTTAGAAACTGCAGCAGCCTTAAACGCTCCGGTTATTATACAGTTTTCAAATGGAGGTGCCCAATTTAATGCAGGTAAGGGCTTAAGTAATGACGGTCAGAAATCTGCTATTGCTGGTGCTATTGCAGGTGCAAAACATGTACATACTATGGCAGAAGCTTATGGCGTTCCTGTAATTTTACATACAGACCACTGTGCAAAGAAACTACTACCTTGGATTGATGGTTTATTAGATGCTAGTGAGAAACATTTTGAGGAAACAGGAAAGTCACTTTTCAGTTCACATATGATTGACCTTTCTGAAGAGCCCATCGAAGAAAATATAGACATATGTAAAACCTATTTAGAGCGTATGAGCAAAATGGGGATGACATTAGAAATAGAACTTGGAATTACAGGTGGTGAAGAAGACGGTGTTGATAATACCGATGTAGACGATTCTAAACTATATACGCAACCAGAAGAAGTCGCTTATGCATACGAAGAGTTAAGCAAAGTAAGTGATCAATTCACTATAGCCGCAGCTTTTGGTAATGTACATGGTGTTTACAAACCAGGAAACGTGAAATTGACTCCAAAAATCTTAAAAAATTCACAAGTGCATATTTCTGAAAAATATGGTGTAGGTGAAAATCACATCGATTTTGTATTCCATGGTGGTTCTGGTTCTTCAGTTGAAGAAATTCGTGAAGGCATTAGCTACGGGGTTATTAAAATGAACATCGATACCGATTTACAATATGCCTTTATGAGTGGTATTCGTGATTACATGGGTGAAAAATCAGATTACTTAAAGTCTCAAATAGGAAATCCTGATGGTGACGATGTGCCTAACAAAAAATTCTACGATCCACGCGTTTGGTTACGTAAGGGTGAGCAAACTTTTGTAGAGCGTTTAAAAAAGGCGTTCGAAGATTTAAACAATGTAGACACCTTATAATTATAGGTAAACTTACTGTAAAAATATACTTAAAAAGCCCTGGTTTTACAGGGCTTTTTTCATTACACAAAACTAAAAACCAACAAATTAACACCACAAACCTAACAAAATCAATACGGTGTTACCACAATACTAAAAAAAGGTTTAATTTTGTACTCTGTGTTTAGGCTGTCGCTATTCCATTAAAATGTAATAGCTTCATAATATGTCTGAATACATATTACCAATGTTGTTTCTGCAAATGCAGGAATCTTAAAGTGCTAACTAATTTTTAAAAGACTCCCTTTTATAAGGGAATTCCAAATAACGAATTACTATGTCTTGGTTTAAAAGAAAAACAAAAGGAATAACGACTACAACAGAGGAGAAAAAAGACACTCCGAAAGGACTTTGGTACAAATCTCCTACCGGTAAAATTGTAGACGCAGAAGAATTAGAAAAAAACTTCTACGTAAGTCCGGAAGATGGTTATCACGTACGTATAGGAAGTAAAGAATATTTCGAAATATTATTTGACGACAATACATTTGAGGAGCTAGATACGAATTTAGAATCTAAAGACCCCCTAAAATTTGTTGATACTAAAAAATATCCCGAACGTATAAAAGCAGCTCAAGAAAAAACCAACTTAAAAGAGGCCGTGCGAACTGCCGTTGGAAAATCTAAAGGAAAAGATTTAGTTGTGGCCTGTATGGATTTTTCTTTTATTGGAGGATCTATGGGAAGTGTTGTTGGTGAGAAAATAGCCCGGGCGGCAGACCATGCTTTACAAAAAAACATTCCGTTAATGGTTATCTCTAAATCGGGAGGAGCCAGAATGATGGAAGCTGCATTATCCTTAATGCAATTGGCTAAGACCTCTGCAAAGCTGGCTCGCTTAGCTGAGGCCAAAATACCCTATATTTCGTTATGTACAGATCCAACGACTGGAGGAACTACGGCGTCTTTCGCCATGTTAGGAGATATTAATATTAGTGAGCCGGGAGCCTTAATAGGATTTGCCGGACCTCGAATTGTAAGAGATACTACAGGAAAGGAGTTACCGGAAGGTTTTCAAACTGCCGAATTTTTACTGGAACATGGCTTCCTGGATTTTATCACGGTAAGAAAAGAGTTAAAAAACAAAGTAAACAAGTATATTGACTTAATATCTAACCAACCTTTAAGAGCATAGTATATAGGTTTTAACTCCGCATCCAATGGACAGGTTATAAAGGATCTCTTAAAGTTTAAGCATATGCTTATTATAATATTGAGATTTTTAACATAACCCTATCTATTTTAAGGCTCACAGTTGAACGACTCAAAAACAGATAAATTAAAAACTTTAGTCAGTCTTTTCTTTTTAATAGAAGCTCTTGCAAATCATTAAAAATTACTATATTTGCCGCTTGAAAGAAGGACTTTCAATTACATAACAATTATTTACAGAAATATTAGCATGTATTTAGATCAAAAAGAAAAAGAAGCCATTTTTAAAAAACATGGCAAAGATGTAAAAGACACGGGTTCTGCAGAAGGACAAATTGCATTGTTTACTTACAGAATTAATCACCTAACTGAGCACTTAAAAAATAATCGTAAAGATTATAACACAGAACGCTCTTTAGTAAAACTGGTAGGAAAGCGTCGTGCTTTACTAGATTACTTAACTAAAAAGGATATCTTAAGATATCGTGCCATAGTTAAGGAGTTAGGTTTAAGAAAATAATAAAAAGAGGCTGAACAGCCTCTTTTTTGTTATATATTATAGTTACAATATTGCGATTCCTGTAACTTGTCTGCACGAGATGCAGTTTAAATGTGGCAATCTTAATCATAAGATTAAAGACAATTGCCAACATCAAAAAATAATTAAGATGTAGTTCGTAATACCTACATCTAGAAGAAGCTAATTATAGTTTTTCATTGGTCACCAACAACTACTACAACCACAACAACACAACGACCATTGTTTAATTAGAATTAAAAATTTTATGATTCCACAAGTTTTTAAAGAGGTCATAGACCTTGGTGATGGTAGAGAAATTTCTATCGAAACCGGAAAATTAGCAAAACAAGCTCATGGTAGCGTTGTTGTGCAATCAGGAAACTGTATGCTATTATGTACTGTTGTTTCCAATTATAAAGCTTCCGATGTAGACTTTTTACCACTTACGGTAGACTACAGAGAAAAGTTTGCCGCTGCAGGGCGTTACCCTGGAGGATTCTTTAAAAGAGAAGCTCGACCTAGTGATGGAGAAGTATTAACCATGCGTCTTGTAGACCGTGTGTTGCGTCCGTTGTTTCCAAAAGATTATCACAGTGAGACTCAGGTCATGATTCAGTTAATGTCTCACGACGAGAATGTCATGCCAGATGCTATGGCTGGACTAGCCGCTTCAGCAGCTATTATGCTGTCTGATTTTCCTTTTGAATGTGCCATCTCTGAGGCTAGAGTTGGTCGTGTAAATGGTGAATTCATTATCAACCCAACTAGAGCTCAATTAGAAGAATCTGACATCGATATGATGATTGGTGCTTCTGCCGACTCAGTGATGATGGTTGAAGGTGAGATGGACGAGATTTCTGAAGAAGAAATGACCGAGGCTATCAAGTTTGCTCATGAAGCTATTAAAGTACAATGTGCTGCTCAATTAAAATTGGCTGAAGCATTTGGACAAAAAGAAACACGTGAATATGAATCAGAAAGAGAAGACGAAGCGCTTGCTCAGAAAATTCATGACCTGGTTTACGATAAAGTATATGCTGTAGCAAAAGCAGGATCCTCTAAACATGAAAGAGGTGCAGCATTTGAAGCCATTAAAGAAGAGGTTCTAGAATCGTATACCGAAGAAGAACTAGAAGATATTGGAGGTTTAGTATCTAAATACTATAGCAAAGCCGAGAAAGCTGCTGTTCGTGACCTTACACTCAATGAAGGTTTACGTTTAGATGGCCGTAAAACTACAGACATCAGACCAATTTGGTGTGAAGTAGATTATTTGCCTTCTACACATGGATCTGCTATTTTTACACGTGGAGAAACTCAGGCTTTAGCAACCGTTACATTAGGGACATCGAGAGAAGCCAATATGATAGACATGCCGTCTTATGCCGGTGAAGAGCGCTTCTATCTACATTATAACTTCCCACCGTTCTCAACGGGTGAAGCCAGACCTATTAGAGGAACTTCCAGACGTGAGGTAGGACATGGTAATTTAGCGCAACGTGCTCTAAAAGGTATGGTTCCTGAAGATTGCCCTTATACGGTTCGTGTTGTTAGTGAAGTGCTAGAGTCTAACGGTTCGTCTTCTATGGCTACTGTATGTTCTGGTACTATGGCACTTATGGATGCTGGTGTACAACTTAAAAAACCTGTTTCCGGTATTGCTATGGGACTCATTTCTGATGCCGATACAGGAAATTATGCGGTATTATCTGATATTTTAGGGGATGAAGATCACCTAGGAGATATGGACTTTAAGGTAACGGGTACCGCCGATGGTATTACAGCTTGCCAAATGGATATTAAAGTAAAAGGGTTGTCTTACGAAATTCTTGTTAATGCTTTAAAACAAGCTTGTGACGGTCGTTTACATATCTTAGGTAAATTAACCGATGCGATTTCTGCACCTAATAGTGACGTGAAATCACATGCACCTAAGATGGTGACACGAGTGATTCCTAATGAATTCATAGGCGCTTTAATTGGTCCAGGTGGAAAAGTTATTCAGGAGTTACAAAAAGAAACGAATACAACAATCGTTATTAATGAAGATCCGGTTACCGAAGAAGGTATTGTTGAAATCCTTGGAACGGGACAAGAAGGTATTGATGCTGTTTTAGCAAAAATAGATGCTTTAATGTTTAAGCCTGAAGTAGGCAGCGTTTACGAAGTAAAGGTTATTAAAATGCTTGATTTTGGTGCCGTTGTAGAGTACATAGAAGCTCCGGGTAATGAGGTATTATTACACGTAAGTGAATTGGCCTGGGAACGTACAGAAAATGTATCCGATGTTGTAAATATGGGAGATGTTTTTGATGTGAAATACTTTGGAATTGATCAAAGAACACGTAAAGAAAAAGTATCTCGTAAAGCTGTTTTACCAAAACCGGAAGGTTATGTAGCAAGACCTCCAAGAGACAATGGCGGGCGCGACAACAGAAATAACAGAGGTAAGGATAATCGCGGACGTAGTAATAACCGTCGTGACGATAGAAAACCAAAAGAAGACAATTAAAGATTAGTTTTTAATCTTTTAAGCTTCTCTAAAAACTATAATCGTTCTTTTAGAAGCAACAAATCAGTAGAGGTCGCCTAGAACGTAATTTTTAGGCGATTTCTTTTTTTATGCTATTAAATTTAAGGCAGCTTTCTTTCTTAGAGTTCAAAGTAGGAGTAAAAATAGTACTTAAAGTTTCTCTGGAGTGTTAGGCTGAACTTTTTAAGGTTATGCGCCATTGCAATAAGCGCTATTTCTACATTTACCTTATCTATACCTCTTAACATAAAGCGTTTAAAGTTCATGTTTTGATTAATATTACCAAAGACAGCTTCTCTTTATTACCAAATTAAATCCCCTTTTATTAAAAATCCTTTTTTTACCACTTTTTTTGGGATTTATGTCGTTCGTGGATACAATTACGATTACTTTCTTAAATAATTACTAAAATAAAATCTGAATCAATTTTTCCTACGTAAAAATATAAAATGATTAATCCAAAAAATTAAAATTCATGAAAATCCGGGAGATCGCTTATAACGTATCAAAACTATTTAAAAAGCATACCTTTTATCAATCGCCATCTACCGCTACTGATAAAATGAAAAAAACAAGCATCTGGGAAATTCTGGTTTTAACCTGTACATTTTTACTCATGGTTGATGCCATTTATTTAGGAGTTGTTCTACAAAAAGAATATGTACAGTTCAATACAGAACGTATGAGCACAACCTTAGGTTTTTTATTCATGATTGCATCTGGTCTTTTATTTTTGTTTAAAGCCAGTTTCTTCTTTTATAATTTATATCGCTATTTTAAATATAAGCACATAAACTCGGTATCAAATGAAGAACTACCAACATGTACAGTTATTGTACCGGCATATAACGAAGGGAAACAGGTTTGGGACACTTTAATGAGCTTAACTAAAAGCGATTATCCAGAAGAAAAACTACAACTCATTGCCATTGATGATGGAAGTTTAGACGACACCTGGAAATGGATGTTGGATGCAAAAAAACAATTAGGCAATCGTCTGGAAATATACCAGCAGCCTAAAAACAAAGGTAAACGTCATGCGCTATACAGAGGATTTAATCAAGGAACCGGAGATGTTTTTGTAACTGTTGATAGCGATTCCATTGTAAAACCAGATACATTAAGGAATTTAGTGAGTCCATTTATAACGAATGAAAACTGTGGCGCTGTTGCTGGAAATATTCGTGTATTGAATACAGAGAAGCGGTTATTACCAAAAATGTTGGACGTAAGTTTTGTTTTAAGTTTTGAATTTGTACGCTCAGCAGAAAGTAGCTTAAACTCTGTTTTGTGTACTCCTGGAGCCCTGGCTGCCTATAAAAGAGAAGCCGTTTTCGCTTGTCTTCCAGAATGGATTAATCAAACTTTTATGGGGCAACCTTCAGATATTGGTGAAGACAGAGCCATGACAAACATGATTTTAAAGCAGGGCTATAGTGTCTTGTTCCAAAGAAATGCCTACGCATTCACAAACGTACCCGAAAAGTATTCTGGCCTGTATAAAATGTTTATTCGCTGGGGAAGAAGTAATGTTCGTGAGAGTATTGAAATGTCAAAATATGTCTTTAAAAATTTTAGAGAAGGCTCTAAAGTAGGTCCTCGTCTTCTTTTTATAAGTCAATCGCTAAACATAATAATGAGTTACCCATTCTTAATATTCATGTTATTTTTTGTGGTTACACACCCTATTTTATTTCTAAGTTCTACATTTTTAAGTATTCTAATATTATCTACGTTTTCCGTAATATTCTATGCTAACAGATATGAAACCAAAGATTCCCTTTGGGCCTATACCTATAGCATTTTATACACCTTTAGTTTATTCTGGATTACCCCTTACGCCATTGCGACTGCCAATAAAAGAGGGTGGTTAACACGCGGACTGGCAGAAAAAAAGTAATTTGAGATTTTCAATATAAAAGATTAAAGCCAGAGAGGTTTCATGGAATAAATCAAAACATATACGATAGGAATCATTGCGATTTAACCAATGCCTTCCCTTAAAGCGCCTTCAATCTTGCAAGGCGCATATCGTAAATCCAATCCTAACGTGAATTTAGCTTGCTGAGAAAAATTTATGAGACCATTCAATTCCAGGTACAAATAACAACTTCATCTTTACCATCTTTATCACCATTATAAAATGGATTTCTGTGATTGTTGGATATCTCGGAGATTCCAATCGCCGAACTCATACATAAAAGTCACGAATTTAAATTATACCTTAACGAATTACATGTAATGCACAATAACACTTTGGTTAGTACCCAACAATCTAAGATGTTATATATTCCTTTTAAATTGTTGTCCTAATACAAAACCGCTGATGCGTAAACTTGTAATGAGGCCGAGGTTTTTTCAACAAGCAATTACAAAACTCTCAACTATTAAATACCACTGAAGAAAAAGAACGCAACTCATTAATTGATGCGTCACATCGTTTATCTGAACAAATATACGTGATGTCTTAATACATAATAACATGATTAGAAATGTAAAAATGTGACTTTTCCAACTTTTCGGGGTCTAAATAATGGATATGAAAAAATAATTTGAAACTTTTTGTAACATTCTACGACCTATATACGTATAACCACTGAATGCCCGAATAATTCAATAAAAAAAATCACAGGAGAACTTTAGATGAGACAACTTAAAATTACGAAGCAGGTTACCAATAGAGAAACTGCTTCGTTAGATAAATATCTACAGGAAATTGGAAAGGTAGACTTGATTACTGCCGATGAAGAAGTGGAGTTAGCACAACGTATTAAAGCCGGCGATCAAGTAGCTTTAGAAAAATTAACAAAGGCTAACTTGCGTTTTGTAGTATCGGTGGCTAAGCAATACCAAAACCAGGGTTTAACATTACCAGATTTAATTAACGAAGGTAATTTAGGGCTAATTAAAGCAGCACAACGTTTTGATGAAACTCGTGGATTCAAATTTATATCATACGCTGTTTGGTGGATTCGTCAATCCATTTTACAAGCATTAGCGGAGCAATCTCGTATTGTACGTTTACCACTTAATAAAATTGGTTCGATTAATAAAATTAATAAGACGTTTGCATTTTTAGAGCAAAGTCATGAGCGTCCGCCAAGTGCTGAAGAAATTGCCAAGGAATTAGACATGACGATTAATGATGTTAAAGAGTCTATGAAAAACTCGGGACGTCACGTAAGTATGGATGCACCATTGGTGGAAGGAGAAGATTCTAATTTATACGATGTACTTAATAGTGGTGAATCTCCAAATCCGGACAGAGAGTTATTGCACGAATCCTTACGCACAGAAATTGAGCGTGCTCTGGAAACATTAACCCCTCGTGAAGCTGATGTTATTCGTCTATATTTTGGTTTAGGAAATCAACATCCTATGACTCTAGAAGAAATTGGAGAAACATTCGATTTAACGCGTGAGCGTGTAAGACAAATTAAAGAAAAAGCGATTAGACGACTTAAACATACGTCTAGAAGTAAAATATTGAAAACGTATTTAGGATAGCTTTGGCTTTGCTCGGCTACCGGTTGCGTAGTTTGAGTCCTAAAAATGGTCATGGCGCATCGTCGAAGTGACAAGTTTAAAAATACATTTAGTTTCGTAAACGTTTACGACTAAGTAAAGTAACAAACAGTTACACATAACTGTTCGTTTTTTGATTGATGAAAGAACCTCCGGCTGATTACCGGAGGTTCATTTTTTATATACTTCCAAATCTTTCAATTTCTACTTATTTTAAGACGTAAATATTCAACATCATCATGTTGAAGACCGCAATATGGAATCCTACAGCTAAACGTATATCTCGAATGGTAAAAAAAAGACCGCTAACAAACTAAACAATCGGGTTGTTAGCGTTGTATGAAATTTTATTGCTCAAAAAATAGATAAACATTGAGTAAAGACTTATTTTTGCCGAATAAATTAAATTTTAATGAGTTCTAAATTAATTGCACCATCGGTTTTAGCCGCAGATTTTGCTAATTTACAGCGTGATATAGAAATGGTAAACCAAAGTGAGGCAGATTGGTTTCACATTGATATTATGGACGGTGTATTTGTACCCAATATTTCTTTTGGAATGCCTGTTTTGCAAGCCATTGCCAAACATGCAAAAAAAACAATCGATGTACACCTCATGATTGTTGACCCAGACCGGTACATAAAAACATTTGCAGAACTAGGTAGTGATATCCTTACCGTACATTACGAAGCCTGTACACACCTGCACAGAACACTACAAGCGATTAAAGTTGAACACATGAAAGCCGGTGTAGCACTAAATCCTCACACCAATATAAACGTTTTAGAAGATACTATTAACGATATTGATCTGGTATGCCTTATGAGCGTTAACCCAGGTTTTGGCGGACAGAGTTTTATAGAGAACACGTACAACAAAGTTGTTCAATTAAAAGAATTAATTGAGCGTAAAGGTGCATCTACACGTATTGAAATTGATGGTGGTGTAACTAACCAAAATGCCAAAGCACTTGTCGATGCAGGTGCAGACGTATTAGTAGCTGGAAGCTACGTGTTTAAAAGCAACGACCAGATTAACACCATAAAAGATTTAAAAGCACTGGTAAACGCTTAAAACTGTTCGAGCAGATAATTAATTAAATCTGTCGTCGTTACAATCCCAACAAGAATAGAATGATCAACAACCGGTAGCGCATGAAATTCCTTCTTGGCCAGGATTTCTGCCACCTCTTTAATCGTCGTATTACTCGAAACACTAACCAAATTTTTTGTCATAACCTGCTCAATGGTAAACATATTGTAAACTACGGTATCTACATTGTGTTCATCCTCTGTGGCATCGGCGAAGCTAATTCGAAGTAAATCAGTATAGCTTAGCATACCAATAATAGATTCACCACTAACCACAGGGATATGTCTAATTTTATGTTTTTTAAAAAGCGCTTCGGCACTTTCTAAAGTATCTGATCGTCTTAGAGCAATAATCTCTGTGCTCATTATTTCTGAAACGGGAGTCCTTTTTTTCATGACTTTAGGTTTTAAATTCCAGATTAAAGTTAAACACCAACATGAACAAAAATTATGATAAAAATCATTTCAAAATACGAAACATTGAAATATAGGGATATCAACAACCAGACCTGTCTGTTCTGTGATTCAAGGCAATCTTATTACCAAATGAAATGAATGGGTGGGGCACAAAACTGCATCACTCCAGATTTAATTTATATCTTAAAAATCATGAATTCCTTTTATTCTAGATTGAGGACGTTACAAGGCCATTATACGAACACATCAAAGCCCTAAAAGAAGACATAGAACAATTAAAACTAATACCCTTTAATTCTAAAATTAAGCATTTGTTTCACTTTGTTGTAAATGTGAGGAAATTGAGATTTGAATTCCAAAGGTGTTTCTATAAAGTTCTCAATAACAACAGCTAAAAATTCAAACTGATTGGTAAAAGCGTATTTTCTAAAATAATCTGATGTTTTAAGTCTATCACGTAAAGAAGAATCTGTCGATAATAACGCCGAAAGTTCTTTAAGTGTATCACTAAAAATAACCGAGCTCACATCGCGTTCTTTAATACTATTAAAGTGAATGGCATGGGTAAGCTCATGAATACCTAAATTTAAATTGTCATTTTCGTCATCAAAACCTTGTAAAAATCCCTCCCAGGATATAACCAACGTTTGTAACTTTGGATTAAATTCTCCCTTATGGTAGGCCTTATTTATTCTAGAATAGAAGTTTGAAGGGTATATCACAATTTTTGAAAGAATGGGCACGTAAAAATCCCGAAAACCAAAAGTTAGCATCACGGCAGTAGCAGAGATAAGTACCTTGATCTCATCGGTAACGACCAAACCATTTCTACCAATAAAATCTTTATCTATTATGAACGACGCCACCCGGTGTTCAAAATACTTTTTCTCCTTTGAACTCAACTTTGAATAGAATGAGAACTTGTTTTCTAGAATGCCCTTTTGATCCTTACTTAACCGTCTTAGATGAAAGTATAAATGATTATACAAAGGGCGCCTAATCTTAAGCACATAAGCCATTTCGATCAATTTAAACGCATATCTTAAAAGGATAGAAAGCAGAATAGCAAAAAGAATTCCAAGAATTATTTTACTACCTAAAGTGTATTTTTCTACTACTAAAATAAGCGACATACTTTGCTTAACGCTTTTTATTGGGACATTATATATGGAGAGCTGTGTTTAACTCTTAAAAAAACAAAATACGTCTATTTATAATTCAAATCCTATTTTAGATCAACCGATAAAATAAAATTATGAGCTGTCATGTATAAATGCTTCTCATCTTTTCCTAAAGCACAATTAGCAGTAAGTTGTCCGGTATAAATTCGTGCCAGTAGTTTTCCCTGAAGATTAAAAATAAAAATACCTCCTGGGCCTGTGGCCAGCATGTAATTCTTTTGTGTGATTTTAAGTCCATCTGGAAGTCCTCCGTATCCTTCCTTTTGTAAAAAAGGGTTAACATCATAGAACTTCTTTTTATTCGTTACTTTACCTGGTTCAACAATATCGTACACATACCAAGCTGCATTTTCTACGTTAGAAACAGCCACATAAAGCTTAGAATTGTCTGGCGAAAGACAAAGTCCGTTGGGATATTTTAAAGTATCATCAAGCAACACTAATTCGCCCGTGGTAAGCAAACAATAGACACCTTGAAAATCTAACTCCTTATTCGGGTCTTCTAAGCCTAATGATAATCCATATGGTGGATCTGTAAAATAAAGGTTGCCCGCTTTATCGAAAGTACCATCATTTGGACTATTAAGTCTTTTTCCTTCATAGCGATCGACCAAAACGTCGTAATCTGATATCGGATTAGACGTCGGTGTCTTCATTTTACCAACAGTTCTATTACCATGTTGCATTAATACCAACTCCCCTTTATTATTAAGCAATAAACCGTTAGATCCGGGCTCTGAACCTGTAAACTTACTTTCGGGTAATCCTGAAGAGTGTAAATAGGTAATAGTATCTCTTTGAGCATCTAATTTGTAAACCTTATTATTTGGAATATCAGAAAATAGCAAATAATCACCATCTTTTACCCAAACCGGACCTTCTGTCCATTTGAATCCACTCGCCAGAATTTCTATTTTCGAATTAGGATCGATAATATTTAAAGCTTCGGCATCTAAGATTTCTATTTTAAACATAGACACCATGTCTTCTTTAGTTCTTGGTGTCCAACTGGCAGCTTGCGCTTTAAGGGCTTCTATACTATGTGTTACGGTCTTGGTATGTTCTTCGTTTACAACACTGCTCTTCTTTTCTTGCTTGCAAGACGTTAAAAAAATACCCGAAATAATTAATAAGCTTAAAGCCTGTTTTATTGTAATATTCATACCTAAAGTGTATTGAACGTAAATCCTGGATAAGGTCTCAAAATGACATAAATTGTCTTATCCAAGATTCACGTTATGGATTAATTTGAACGCAATATAAAGTTCAATAGATAAATCATATCAATTGGCTAAAATATTTAAGAATGAATGATTTTTAATGTACGTTCTGCCAGCTCGGCTATATCATTAAAATCGTTCTCGCTCTCAATAGGTTTTACCAAATTTCCTCCCAAACCAAAACCTGCAGTACCGGCATCCTTCCATTCTTGAATACTATCAACCCCAATACCCCCAACAGCAAAGAAAGAAACGCTGTCTAGTGGCCCTTTTACAGCTTTAAAATAGTCAATTCCCATGGCCGCACTTGGAAAAAGTTTTACAATATCTGCGCCCTCTTCAACAGCATTACAAATCTCTGTTGGTGTCACAGACCCCATTAATACAGGTGCATCTTTTTCGTGAGCTACTGGAATGACATCGACATTTGTATTGGGTGTAACCAAAAATTGGGCTCCGGCATTAAGTGCTTCGGTTGCCAAAGTTGTATTTTTTATGGTTCCTGCACCCACAAGGATATTAGGGTACATCTCTCGAACACGTTTTATTTCCTCTAAATACCCAGGAGTATTTGAAGTGATTTCTAACACTTTAACACCTCCAGTCACCAAAGCCTTCACAACTTCTGGCACATATTTTTGCTGCTTCAGTCTAATGATTACGACTAATTTTTCTGCTTTAATTTTATTGACTATCTCTTCTCTATTCATCGTATTACGTGTCCTGTTATATTTCCTTTAAAAATTGAAAGAATTTCTTCTTCTGTACTGGTATGTTGGTCGCCTCTTATAGTATGCTTTAATGCAAAAGCGGCCGTAGCAAAGCCAACTGTTTTATCTAGATCCCATTCTTGACCCAAACCGTGTAAAAAACCTGCTGCAAAAGCATCTCCCGTTCCAAAACGATCTAAAATCTCAACATTATAACTACTGGAAATGGCTGTATCCCCTTCAAAAATAGAGGCTCCCGATAATTTATTTGAACTGGCCGAATGGTGTTCTCTTACTGTAAATGCCAACCCCTTTAAATCAAACATATCTTTTGCCCGTTCCATGGTATTAATGGTTTTATCTGTTGCATTTGTTCCGCTAGCATCCATGTCGTAAACATCTTTGAGAACTCCTGTATTTCCAAAAAGCAAGTCGGTATGTTCCAGGATATCGTCAAATATTATTCTGGCATCCTTTTTATCGTTCCAAAGTGTTCTTCTAAAATTCATATCAAAACTGACTTTAACCCCCATTTTTCTTGCCACTTTTGCTACCCGCAAGGTTTCTTCAGCGCATGATTTAGATAAAGCGGGTGTAATGCCCGAGATGAATAGCCATTTTTGATTTTTTAATATGGCTTCCCAATCTAATTCTCCTGTCGTTATCTCGCTTATAGCAGAATGCGCACGATCGTAAACAACACTGGAAGGCCTTATAGATGATCCTATTTCTATAAAATAAGTCCCCATTCTATTACCGCCTCTTGCAATATTTCCTGTTGAGATGCCAAAGCTCTGGAGCGACCTTATTGCACCGTCTCCTATAGCATTTTCCGGCAATTTAGTTACAAATTGCACTTGATTTTTTAAAATGGCTAACGAGCTCGCTACATTGGATTCTGAGCCTGCAAAATGTACTCCGAAATTTTGAGCTGAATTTATCTTCCCTGCGTGTTCATCTGGAGTTAGGCGTAGCATAATTTCTCCAAAAGTTGTATAACTCATACCTATTTTACCAATTTGTTAATGATCCGTCATTTCTTCTTAATCGGGGAATGTCTACCGGAACAAATTCCCGCTCTATAGCCAATGCTTCATTAAACTCAACCCCCAATCCCGGGGCATCGGTCACGGCATATCTTGTTCCATCAAGTTGCGGCCTTACCGTATAAAACTCGGGTGCATCGGTTCCCATATACTGTGCATGCGTGTTAACTTCTTCCAGATAGCTAAAATTAGGACATGCCGCAGCCAAATGAATGGTTGCTGCTGTACAAATAGGCCCTAACGGATTATGAGGCATCAAATCTATATAATGAGCTTCTGCCATGGCGGCAACTTTCATAGCTTCTGTAATCCCTCCAACATTGCAAACATCAATACGTGCAAATTGTGTAATATTTTTTTCTAAAAAAGGCATGAATTGCCATTTGCTTGAAAACTCCTCTCCTATCGCAAAAGGAACATCTATCATGCTTCTTAAACTTTGATAAGCTTCTGGGTTTTCATCTCGAATAGGTTCTTCTATAAAATCTATGGTCCCTGGTGGCATGCGCTGTATAAACGAATAGGTTTCGGCAATAGATAACCGCGTATGGTAATCGATTCCAATGGTAATATCTGGCCCTACTTCTTTTCTGAGTTCGGTAACCCATTTAGATAATTTGGCAATAGACTCTCTGGGATCGAATCTGCCTGTATCTTCTTGAGATTCAAATTCGGCAGGAGCCAACCTTAAAACGGTCCACCCCGCTTCTACACAGGTTTTAGAATAATCTAACAATTCCTCTTTTGTCGCGAACCTTACCGATGCAAAACATTCGACATAATCTCTTTGTTTACCTCCTAATAATTCGTACACCGGTACCCCTAGTGCCTTGCCCTTAATGTCGTACAAAGCAATATCTATAGCAGATATAGCCGCCGTAAAAACACGTCCTCCTTCAAAATATTGTCCTCGGTATAGCTCTTGCCATATCGCTCCAATTTGTCCTGGGTCTTTTCCTATTAAAAAGGTTTTAAAATGTTTTATTAAACCAACAACTGCCAGTTCCCTACCAGAAAGCCCGGAAGCTCCCCAGCCATAAATACCTGAATCTGTTTCTACCTTCACGACCAACTGAACACCAGAAGTTCCAATATTAATTGGATATGTTTTGATATCTGTTATTTTCACAATCTATATTTAATATTATTATGTTTTTAATTAATTTTTCTTTTTCTCTTCAAGTTTTGACTTGATATAATTAGAAGGGGTGTCTCCATAGAACTTTCTAAAACATTTTCCAAAATAGTTCGGGTCGTTAAAACCAACCATATAACTCACTTGAGATATGGTTAATTCATTTTGCTCCAAAAGTTGCACGGCACGCTTTAAGCGTATCATTCTCATAAAATCATTTGGTCCCTGCCCAGTTAATTTCTTAAGTTTTCTAAAAAAGGTTGAACGACTTGTATTCATATCTGAAGCCAATTCGTCAACCCAATAAGATTCTCTCCCCATATTAACTTCCATAAAATACATAATTTTCTTTAGGAAGGCTTCATCTATAGAATTTAATGTTACCTTTTCTGGAGTTAACTCTTTTTCTGTTTGAAAACGCTTACGTATGATATCTCTGGAAGCTATTAACTTTTCAACACGCACCGATAGTAATTTCATTTTAAAAGGCTTCGGAATATAGGCATCTGCTCCAGACTCTAACCCCTTTATACGATGTTCTACAGAGTTTAAAGCTGTAAGCAAAATGACCGGAATATGGCTTGTTCTGATTTTGTTTTTAAGACTATAACAAAATTCAACACCGTCCATCTCAGGCATTAATACATCACTAACCACGATATCGGGCATTTCTTTTAGGGCTATGTTTAGGGCTTCTTTACCGTTTTCTGCTTCAAATATTTTGAATGATTTGGAAAACCCTTCTTTTATTAATTCCCTTATTTCCTCATTATCGTCCACAACTAACATACTATTACTATATGTCATTTCTTGTTGGGATCCATCTTCGTTTTCATGCTCTTCCAGATAATCTAAATCTATATCATTTTCACTTAAAGTCGGCACGGTCATCTCAATGATTTCTTCGGGGAGTAAATGAGAATCACCTAATGGTAACTTTATAGTAAAGCATGTTCCTTGATCTTTTTCAGATTCGACTTCTATAACACCATGATGTAAATCTACTAAATCTTTAGTTATGGCCAGACCTATACCCGATCCTTTATTAGATGCTTTTCTATTTGGTTTGTTTACTTGATAAAAACGCTGGAAAACATAGGGTAACTGATTTTTATCTATCCCTTCACCATTATCTCTTACCTCTATTTGCAGATATTGTGTTTTTACGTCTCTATCTACAATATACATCTCGTCATTATCTCTGGGTTTACTCACCCTAACCGTAACCTGCCCTCCGCGTTGTGTGAATTTAATCGCATTATATATTAAATTATTGAGGATTTTCTCCAGCTTATCCCAATCGAACCAGGCATCGGCAGAATATAGCTCACTCTCGAAAGACAAGTTAATATCGTTTTTCCTTGCCGAGGCTCGAAAAGAAAACGTAATTTCCCGTATAAAGCTTATAATATTAGCTTTTGTCGTTCCTAATTTAGTCTCTCCTACTTCTATCTTTCTAAATTCCATAAGTTGGTGAACCAGCCTTAATAATGAATTAGCATTGCGTTGCACGACTTTTAGCTTGGACTGCATTAAAGCATTATCTTCTATGGATTCTAAAAGTTCTTCTATAGGGTTTATGATAAGCGTTATTGGCGTTTTAAGCTCATGAGATATATTTGTAAAAAACTGAAGTTTTAATTTGTTTACCTCTTCAATTTCTCTTTGTACTCGAAGTGCTGCGCGTTGTTGAGAGCGCAAATCCAGATAAGATTGTATGCCCCATAACACACCAAAAATGATAAAGCTATAGAGTAAATAAGCCCACCAGGTTAACCAAAAAGGGGCATGTATTCTTAGCTTTATTTCTGCAGAATTTTCATTCCATAAGGCATCATTATTAGATGCTTTAACCTTAAATGTATAATATCCAGGGGATAGATTTGTATAGTGGGCAAAGGGCAATTTTTTAGAGTCAACCCAATCCTTGTCAAACCCTTCCAATTTAAATTTAAATCTATTTTTCTCTGGCGCCGCGTAATGCAACGCTGCAAATTCGAATGTTAATGTATTTTCATGGTATTTTAAATCTATGGGTTTCGAAATTAAGGATAAGGCCTTATCTAATAAGACTCTTCCGTTATATGCCTCACCTATCTTTACATCTTCATTTTTAATTTTAAACCCTGTTAATTTTACAGGTGCGGGAAAATCGTTCTCTCTTAAATGATTTGGGTTAAATATATTCAATCCTCTTAGCCCTCCAAAAAACAAATAACCGTCATTATTTTTATAGTGGGCGTTCATCCTAAAGTTATTACTCTGTAACCCGTCGTTCTTACTAAAATTTTGAAACCTCTCTGTTTTAGGATTAAAATGGGAAATTCCATTATCTGTACTTATCCATAAATCGCCATTATTATCCTCTAAAATTCCGTAAATGGCATTATTTGCCAATCCATCATCTTCGGTATAATGCTTAAAAATGGGCTCAGAATTCCCTCTGGGAGGCCAGCTAATTTTGTTTAATCCACCTCCAAAAGTACCGATCCAAAAATGACCTTCTCGATCTTCATGTATGGAAAAAACCGAATTATGACTTAGTGAGCTGGGGTTATTTGGTTCATGCTGATAGGACACAAATTGATCGGGTTCGTTACCTTCACCCGGTACAATTAAATTCAAGCCTCCTTGCAAGGTTCCAACCCAGATATTGCCAATGCTATCTTCGTAAAGGCAACTAATTTCCTTTCCACTAATGCTGTATTTATCGTTACTATCTGGTAAATAATGTACGATGTTGGAAAAATCGAATTCATTGGTTCCAGGTTTTTTATTTTTCTCCCATTTTACTAGTCCGCTTATCAACGACCCAAACCACAAAACACCGTCTTTGTCTTGTAAAGAAGAATAAACCTCCAACGTATTGAGCTCTGTTAAATACGATGAGATGGTATTCGATCGTGAGTTTTGGCGCATATGAACAATCCCATCCGTCGTACCTATCCAATAATCTTCATCATTATCTTTTAATACAGACCATATGTGCTCCTGGGGTCTCTGATTTGACTTAGTATTATCTTTATTAAAATAAAAATGTTCAAATACGGGATCTTTATAATCACCATTTTTAAAGGTCATCTTATTTAACCCATCCTGTGTTCCTACCCAGAAACAATTGTCTTTTTCTTTAGCAATGACATTAACAGACGAGTTACTTAAAGAATTCTTAGAAAGCACATTTTCATTAAAAAAAAGGAATTCCTTTTGTTTCAGGTCACATTTATTTATGCCGCCTTCTTCGGTTCCCACCCAAAGTACGTTTGTATTGTCAATTAATATAGATTCTATATTATTACTACTTATACTTTCAGGCTTGGAGGGATCATGTACATATTTACTATACTCACCTGTTTTAGGATTAAAAATATAGAGTCCGAAACCATGAATACCAAACAATAAATTTCCATTTCCTACTTCGAACATTGAAATTAAACCACCAGATTCATCGGTATCCAATTTGGTTGTGTTGAAGTTGAATTCCTGGAAGTCTTTTTGATTTTTTGCTGTAAATGCTTCCGGGTTGTCAATTTTTATGAGACTATGCCCCACTTTAGAAACCCAAAGAGTACCTTCTTTATCTACAAATAGTAATTTGATACTTTCTTTTATATTTTCAAAACGAATAAATTCGGCAATTCCATTTTTAAAAACTACTTTATTTAGCCCTTTTAAAGTTCCTACCCATAAACTACCAGACCTATCTTTAACAATAGAATGTATCTGATTACTACTTATACTGGTTTCGTGATTTGGCTTATGCAAATAACTTATGGAATTGCTTCCCTGAAAGTCACTTACATCAAAATAATGTAAACCAGAGTGCAAGGTACCTACCCATAATCCTCCATTTAATTCGGGGTAAATTGCAGTAATTCTTGCGTTTTGTAAAACTATGGGATAGTTTGAAAATGTTTGAGTAAGCCTATTGTATTTACTTACACCCTTTCCTGTTCCTATTAATATGTTTCCATCTGAATCAAGAGCCAACTCATAGACAGAGTTACTCACTAGACTATTCGGATTATTAAGCTGATGCCTGAACACCGTGAATCGTTGCCCATCATACTTATATAGTCCATTAAGTGTTCCTAACCAAATGTAACCATCTAAATCCTGAATGACCTTCATTACAGAATTTTGGGTAAACCCTTTCTCATCAATAAAGTGTTCAAACTTTAAATCGACATTTTGAGCGTGTAAAACCCATGTATTGCTAATGCTCATAACAATTAGCATTAACAGTATATACCTACTTGTTATTAACCCTAAAACATTGTTTTTATTCATAACTACAACGAATCAATTTAGTTTTCAAAAGGAGATCATGATCCAATTGTTTGTAAATCAATAATGAGGCATCATACAAGTTAAAAAAAAAGATTTGTTTAACGTGAATTTTCTTCAAATTCAAGAATGTCAGTTTGAATGATTCCGATACATCTCAGAATCACTCAAACTGTCATAAGTTTTGGTATTAAAGATTCACATTATTTCAAGCTAACAACTCTAAAGAAATAATTCTTAACAACTCATATTCTCTGCTCACTATGAAAGTAAAACGGCAATTATCTGTTATAGAATAATCGCCGTTTACCACTAAACAATTAAAAATAATTGTGACTAATTCAAACTAGCATTAATATTGTGGGTCCTGAGTTAAAATACCAGGTTGTAAATCAATCTGAGATTGTGGAACAGGGAAATGATCATTTTTCCCAGAAACATAAGAAGCTCCTTGTATCCAAGGTAATTTACCATCAGATAATTCAGACTGTAAATATCCTCCTATGGTTTCTCCATCTATTCCCCAACGTACCAGATCCTGGAAACGCATACCTTCTAGTGCGAACTCTAAACGTGTTTCATGACGAACTGCTTTTCTTGCATAATCTTGGTCTGGGAAAGTTGTATACAGTCCAAGGTTATAATTTGCAGCTGGTTGATCTTCATCAATCACAATGTCGTCATCTGCAGCAAAAGTAGTATTAGCTACTCTACCCATTACGATGTCGTCCTGTGCTCTTTCTCTAATTCTGTTTACCAGTGTCATTGCTGTTCCTAAATCATTCTCTTCAACTGCAACTTCTGCACGCCATAAGATAATGTGACTCAATCTCAACAATCTCCAGTTATTACCATTTAAACCTGCAGACCAGGTTGGTGTATTAATAGATATGGTTTGAAAGTTTCTTTTATAGAACATGATCTTTTTGTTCATAAATGGTCCCATACCGGCTTGATCTAGCATCCAATCTCCACCACTCATTGGGCCCCAATCTAAAAATGGGATACCACGTCTACCAATCGTCCAATCCACTCTAGGGTCAAGATCAACGTCTGTTGGTGTAAATGCCTCAGTATCCAGTCTACCATAATCTTCTAATAATAGGTCATCTCGAAATGTATCTAATAATGGTAAACCATTAGCATCTACCTTAAAAGCATTAAATAAATCGAAACTTGGCGCACTATACGCACAACATAACCCAACATCTGATCCTCTTGGGAATAATGTTCTGTGATCTGAACCAGAATTCTCTCCATCTCCAGTACCATCATTTACAGTATACTGTACTTCAAAAATACTTTCAGCATTGTTTTGTTTTTCCTCATCATGATTATCATAAAAATGATCCATTAAAACGAAAGGTCCATTGTTAATTATATCATCTAAAAGAGGTTTTGCTTGAGCAAATTCATTTTGAAACAGATGTACTCTAGCTTTTAAGGCTTTTGCTGCCCAACGAGAAGCACGTCCAACGTCTGCAGGCGTTTCTGCCATATTATTATCGATACCCCATTGTAAATCTGCTTCGATATCATCCCAAACTTCTCTATCATTAGGAACCTCAGCAGCATCTACATCTTCAGTGATATATGATATTTTTTCAACTTTAGTTCGTAGTTGGAAATGAAACCATGCACGTAACCATCTTGCTTCTGCTTCCAATTGCCTTGCACTTGCTTCTGGAACAACATCTCCTGCTCTTCTAAGTACTCGTATGGCATCATTTGCTCTGGCAACACCGTCATAGTTTGCTGCCCATAAACCTTCAACCCAAGGGTTGGTAGCATCGACTTCAAATCTTTCAATTAAGTTAATCGCACTCCATCCACCTGTTTGGTCTCCACGGTGCATATCATCAGATGGTACATCTCCCCAAACCCAATTGGTAGCAGATGCCTCTCCAGATCCACCAGGTCCTCCAGCTGAGAAACCATCAATTAAAGAATAAGCTCCTATTAAGAGAAGGTTTACCCCTTGCTCATCAGCAAGAGTTTCTTCTGTAACCTGCCCTATAGGGAACTCTTCCAAAAACTCTTCTTTACAAGAACTAAGAGTAATTCCTAGAATTACTAATAGACTAATTGTTATTTTTAATCTTTTCATTTTCTATTTTTTTATTTTATATACCAATATTTACTCCAAATATAAATTGTTTTGGTTGTGGCCATGTTCCAAAATCAAAACCTCTATTTATCTCAGTAGCAGGTGACACCTCTACATCTAATCCGGAATACGTATCAAACAAAGTAATTAAGTTAGTTCCCATAACATATAATCTCATATTAGATAAACCAAATTTATCCAATACCTTAGACGGTACGTTATAACCTAACTGAATGGATTTCAGTCTTAAGAAAGAACCATCTTCTATCATATCAGAATTTGTATTTTGCTCAAAACTTGTTGTACTGGATGCTTTAGGTAATACTGCATCTGCATTATTAGCTAAATACGGACTTCCCCAAGAGCGGAATAAACGGTCTGCAGCCTTTGGTCCCTGGAAAAGACCGTAACGCGTAAAACGGTTATAATAATTTAACAGATCGTTACCAACACTTGCATACCAAATTGTATTTAAATCGAAGTCTTTATACTTAACTCCAATGTTTAAACCTGCTGTAAAATCTGGATGAGGGTTACCAATCCAAGTACGATCGTCTGGAGTAATTTCACCGTCTCCATCAACATCTCTTATTTTCAGGTTACCTGGTTCATTATAATCTCCATTAACTGGATGTGCATCTGCTTCTGCCTGTGTTTGGAAAATACCATCTACAACATACCCATAAAACTCAGGGAAAGCTCTTCCGCTTTCTGCTCTTGTGTACGTTTGTCCTCTTTCACTTCTTCCTATAAGTCGGTCACCATCTTCTCCTGATAACTGAGTAACTTCATTTTTGTATGTTGACACATTAAGTCCAACATTAAAGCTTAAATCTTCATTAATACTCTTGTTGTATGTAATTTCCACATCAAGACCTGTGTTATCCATGGTACCTACATTTACAAAAGGAGCGGTAGCCTGTCCTACAATTGACGGTATAGTTGTTCTAAACAACATATCTCTTGTTGTTTTTTTCCAAAAATCAACACTTACAAATAAACCACCATTAATAGCAGCATCAAGACCAAAGTTTATCGATTCTGTAGTTTCCCACTTCGCATCTGGGTTACCAAAAGCTGTAGACTGGTAACCAAGTGATATGGTGTTATCACCTCCAGTAATACCATAGTAAGAGTTTCCTAAACCAGAACCAAATGTTGTAAACCCATTATAGTTACCAATTTGATCGTTACCAGATAATCCCCATCCAGCTCTTAATTTTAATTGTCCTAACCAATTGGCAGTTCCACCCATAAAATCTTCTTTAGAAATCACCCATCCGGCAGAAGCCGCAGGGAAATATCCGTAACGGTTGTTAGCTCCGAATCGTGATGAACCATCGCGACGAATTGTACCTTCTAAGATGTACTTGTCATCATAAGAGTAAAATGCTCTAGAGAATAAAGAGAATAAAGACCAATTAAAAGGACTAGCAAAGGCCGTCTGCGAACCGTTAGTTACTGCACCAGCTCCAGAACTTAAAAAGTAGAATTCATCATCTGTTGAAATGAAACCTGCTCGTCCAGCTGTTATAATATCAAAATTAGATTTGGTAGACTCCATTCCTACCAAAACGTCTAAAGTATGAACGTCTGAAAATGTCTTCGAATAATTTAACGTATTGGTAAAGTTCCAAATTAAACTATTATTTCTAGTTTCATTTAATGTATTGGTAAACGAACCATTCGTATTTTCTGGATCTCCAAATCTAGGGTCTTTACCATTAAACCAGTTCATATTATAACCAAACAATGATTTAAGTTTTAAATCTTTTAAAGGACTAATTTCGATATAGAAATTACCTTGTACGTTTAAGGTTGTTCTTAAATCTTTACGCTCACGGAAGTTGTTTCCTAATGGGTTTGGACCATCATTTAAGTTACCACCAACAATACCTCCAGCCCAATTTCCGGCGATATCAAATACTGGAATTAACGGACTTGTTTCTGCAATAGCATTAAAACCTACCGTATTACCGCTACTTTCACTTAGTGTAGCTCCTAATCTTTGTCCAATTCTTAACCAATCTGTAAGTTCTGAATCAATATTAGATCTAAAAGCATATCGCTTAAATCCATTATATTTAAAAACACCTTCTTCGTTGAAAAAACTAGCATTTAATGCATATGTTGTTTTTTCTGAACCTCCAGTTACACTTAAGTTGTAATCCTGTAATAGTGCAGTTCTATACAACTCATCTAACCAATCTGTACCATTTTGATTCGTTAATGTAATAGGATAATTTCTTTCTTCATATAAAGAAGGGTCTGTAGAAGGATCTCCAATAGACGCTCCATTAGGGAATAAATAGTCGTTTACCCTCGTCCCCATAATGTCATTTGGATCAAATTGAAAATGTGGATGATTTGGAGCAATACCATCATTGGTTTGCTCTAACCACAACATTTGTCCAATTAAATTAGGATCGGTAACCAAATCATACTTGGCATTGTTTCTACCCATACCGGTTCTAACATTAAATTGAACTTTAGCTGCCTGTCCTTTTCTTCCTGTTTTTGTTGTAACCAAAATTACACCACTAGCACCTCTTGCTCCATAAATAGCAGTCGACGATGCATCCTTTAATACTTGTATAGACTCAATTTGATCTGGTGGTGGCACAGTACCTCCAGTTACACCATCTACAATAAATAATGGTGAGTTTCCATTAATACTTCCCAGACCACGAATTCTAACTTGTGCCTGTTGACCAGGTCTTGCCGAAGCAACAACGGTTACACCAGAAGCACTACCTTGTAAGGCTCTTGTAGCATCTGAAGAAGGTTGCTGTTCTAAGAAATCTTTATCTACTGTACTCACAGCACTAACGATATCTGCTTTTTTTCTGCTACCGTATCCAATTAAGATAACTTCATTTAAAGATTCAGCATCTTCAACTAAAACCACATTAATTGTAGTATTAGCACCAACCAGAATTTCTTTTCTTTCAAATCCAGTATAAGAGAACACCAGAGTTTCTCCTGCACTTGCTTCAATGGTATATTTACCGTCAAAATCTGTATACGCACCTCTACTAGTTCCTTTCACCACAACATTGGCACCTATTAAAGGTTGATTAGATTCATCTGAAATAACCCCAGTTACATTAACTGTTTGTGCCTGTAGCAAAAAAGCACTGAAAAGAAAGAACAACAAGATTCCTTTCTTTTTACCTAAAAAACCAAATTTGGTTAATAGGCATTTAAAAAAATAAATTTTCCTCATAATTTTAGTTTAGTTAATAAATTAGTTTTGCATGATTGTTTAGAAGTATTACTACCAATTTTAACAAAAGGCATATAACACAAATCAATTAGAATATAGGTACGCAAATTACATCTTAAGCATACTTAGAGGTGAGTAAACGGAATTCAACTACGGGTAAAAATCAATCAAAAACCGCTCAGGATTCCATATTTATCAATTAATGAGCAAATAATTATTAACTTGCTCTTTTTTTAAGAGGTATTTTAAATATTTCAAAATACAACTCTTAACCCCTAATTATTTAGGCGATTGACCACCTGGTATATTTTTAAAGAAAAACATCTAAATTTTTCATGTTGAAAAAAATTTATGGCACTATAATTTTGGTTGTGCTAAGTATGGGTTCTTGTACTAAAACGCACCAACCTGTTTTGAATGAAACAGACAAACATTTTAGTTTAATTAGCTCAAATCATACGGGAATTACATTTTCAAATACACTTACTGAAAGTGAAAAGGAGAATCACCTCATTAATGAAAATTTCGTAACCGGAGCCGGTGTTGCTATTGGAGATATTAATAATGATGGGTTGCCCGACATCTATTTTTCGGGAAATCAGGTTAAGGATAAACTATATCTAAATAAAGGCCATTTAACTTTCGAGGATATTTCTCTAAAATCTGGAATAGACGATATTAATTCGTGGTCTACTGGCGTCACCTTCGCCGATGTGAATGCAGATGGTTATGAGGACATTTACGTTTGTAAAAATGTTAATCAAAAAAGAGGTGTGGGCAGTAACAATCTGCTTTATATAAACAATGGCGATTTAAGCTTTACCGAAAGTGCCAAAGCATATCGAATCAATGACCCAGGACATTCCATTCAGGCCAACTTTTTCGACTTCAACAAAGATGGTTGGGTGGATTTATATCTGGTTAATCAACCTCCGGGATACGGTAACAGATCCAGTGGACAAACACCATTAAAATATGCAAATCCGCGCTATAGTGACAAACTTTTTCTAAATCTGGGCGCAAACAAAGGTTTTGTGGAAGTATCTCACATGGCAGGCACTAAAAATTTAGCTCATGGACTATCGGCAAGTATTGGAGACATTAACAACGACAGCTGGCCAGATATATATATTACTAACGACTATGATAAGCCTGATTATTTATATGTAAATAATGGTGACAAGACTTTTAGAAATGCTATTAACGAATCGTTTAAACACATTTCTAATTTTAGTATGGGAAGTGATATCGCCGATTTCGACAATGACGGCCACCTGGACATTATGGTTGTGGATATGGTTGCTGAAGACCACAAACGTATAAAGACAAACATGGGAGGTATGAATCCTGAGGATTTCTGGGCCATTGTTGATAAAGGATGGCACCACCAATATATGTTTAACACCTTACACAAAAATAATGGTAACAGTACGTTTAGTGATCTCGCCCAATTTGCCGGGGTTTCAAACACAGATTGGAGTTGGGGACCATTAATTGCCGATTTTGACAATGATGGACTCAAAGATATTTTTGTTACTAACGGCATTAAAAGAAATATGCGCTACAGTGACGTTAATAACAAATATGAAATCATTTTAGATAGTGTTGAGGTTGAAGCAAAGCAACAGAATAAAAGATTTCAAGATATTGTTAATGTTTTGTCTTTAGCACAAATGGCTCCAGAAGACAAACTCAATAATTACATCTATCAAAATAAGGGAGATTTAACCTTTGAAAACAAAATTAAGGATTGGGGTTTCGATCTACCAACCCTATCAAATGGTGCCAGCTATGCCGATTTAGACCTAGATGGTGATTTAGATATTATCGTGAGCAACATAGATAGCGAGGCATTTATTTATAGAAATAACACTATCGAAAGAAACATTGGTAATTTTATAAGGTTTCAATTAAAATCACATAACAACTCCAACATATACGGTGCAAGAATTAGCGTATTCAAAGCTGATTCTTTATGGCAAATCGTAGAACTCACAAATAATCGGGGTTACATGTCCAAAAGTGAAGATATTGCACATTTTGGAATTGGTAATGCCAATCGGGTTGAAAAAATTGAAATTAAATGGCCTAACGGTAAAACCACTTTGCTGGAAGATATTAAAGCTAACCAAACCATTCAAGTTTCATCTAAACATGCAACTATGCGTCAGTCTGACTTTGAACAGGCTAAACGTAATTTGATTTTTAAAGATATTATTCCGGACACCAAGCTTTTATACAAACACAAAGAAAACACATATAACGACTATGTAAGAGAGGTCTTATTACCCCATAAAATGTCTCAATTCGGCCCATACATTTCTGTCGGGGATGTTAACGGTGATTCCCTAGAAGACTTTTTCATTGGTGGTTCTTCGGGATATTCTGGAACCTTATTTTTGCAAAAAGAAGATGGTACTTTTTTAGAAAAACAAGATGGCCCATGGCAGCAAGATAAAGAAGCCGAAGATGCCGGAAGTACATTCTTGGACGTAGATAATGATGGTGATTTAGATTTGTTTGTAACTAGTGGAGGGAATGAATTCCCTGAAAACCATAAACTCTTTCAAGATAGATTATACATAAACAATGGCTCGGGTATCTTTAAAAAAGATAAAGCAAGCGTCCCCAAATACCATATTAGTAGCTCTGTGGTTAAACAAGGAGATTATGACAATGATGGTGACCTTGACCTTTTTATTGGAGGCAGATTGACACCCCAAAAATATCCACACCCTGCGACCAGCAAACTACTGGAAAATAGAAATGGCACCTTTATAGATGTGACGTCTACAGTAATCCCCGACCTGAACAAACTAGGCTTAGTTACATCTGCGACCTGGGTTGACATCAATAATGATGATTCGTTAGACCTGGTTGTTGTGGGTGAATGGATGCCAATCACCATTTTTATAAACAAAGATGGTTTATTTGCTAAAACACCATTCGAAGGACTCAAAAATACCGAAGGGTGGCACTTTCAAGTTACTAGTGCAGATATGGATCATGACGGTGATAACGATCTTATTGTTGGTAATTTAGGCCTCAATTACAAATATAAAGCCACACAAGACAATCCATTTCAAGTGCATAGTTACGATTTTGATAACAATGGATTGAATGATATTGTTTTAAGTTATTATGATCATGGTCAGGTATATCCCGTGCGTGGTAGATCCTGTTCATTAGAACAAATCCCTTCTTTAGAAAAGAAATTCCCTAATTTCGAATCGTTTGGAAACTCTAATTTGAAAGACATCTATGGGAGTAACTTAGATAACGCCTTACATTTTAAGGCCTATGACTTTGCTTCATATTATATCGAAAATATAGAAGGAAGAGATTTTAAACGTCATAAACTACCCCAATCGGCGCAAATATCCAGTATTAACAATATTATTGTTGATGATTTTGATTCTGATGGTCATACAGATATTCTAATATCAGGGAATTTGTATGGCTCTGAAATAGAAACTCCCAGGAATGATGCAGGTATAGGTCTATATTTAAAAGGAGATGGTAACGGCAACTTTAAAAGTGTTCCTGCAACCAAAAGTGGATTTTACTCACCAAATAATGCAAAATCCATGGTGAAAATTAAAATTAAGGGCGCCAATGCTATTTTAATTGGTAATAATAATGACAGCGTACAGGTGTTCGAATATTAGTTCGTCCACCTTTTTTTCACATCATATAAACTCAAATTTACTTCTATTTGATTTGAGTTTACTCTTTTAAAAGCTATGTATATTTTAATTTTAGTGTAACTAAAATGACATGTTTTGCATACTTTTAAAATATTAGTCTTTTTTTTAATATTCGGTGTTACTGCTGCAAATGCCCAAAGGTTTTCCGAAAAGCAGGTTTCTACGTTTTACGAAATGGGTATTAATTATGGAAATGCTGTGGCCGACTACGATCTGGATGGCGACCTGGATGTTTTTATTGTAGCATATAATTCTTTCGATAAAAATAACTCCAGCACCTGGAGCCGACTTTTAAATAATAAAGGCGGACGCTTTGAAGATGCCACCGAAGATGCAGGGTTTGCAATCCAACATACGCATGCCAGTAAACCCGATTTAAAGCTTGGTGCTGCATGGGGTGATTATAATAATGATGGCTACCCAGATTTATTACTCGCTCACCAAAATGGCACACAGCTTTATAAAAATATGGGTAACGGTAAATTTACAGATGTTAGTCTGCAAACCAACATCACATCTTGCGATAACAATTGTATTAATACCGGAGGACTTTGGTGGGATTATGATAATGACGGCGACCTCGATCTTTACCTTCAATATTTAAATGCTGCAAATAGATTATTTACTAATAATAGCGACGGCTCTTTTACAGAAGTAGATGGTGCCCTCAACCTTGATGATAGCAATAGAACATGGTCTTGCCTTCCAATTGATGTGAATTATGATGGGTGGATGGATTTATACGTGGTAAACGATTTTGGTTTAAGTAAGTTTTACTTAAGCCAGGAAGGCAAGTCTTTTGTTGAGTCTACCAAGACCTATAACCTGGCAAATCTTGGCTGTGGCATGGGTTCAGACATTGGTGATTACAATAATGATGGTTTCTTTGATATCTACGTAACCAACATTGCAGAAGATAAAAGCAACCCGCTCTTCATGGGAACACCCGGTGCGCCTTTTGAAAATAAAACGGAGATCGAAAAAGTTGGAAACGGACATTTTGGTTGGGGTACACGACTTTTTGATGCGGATAATGACGGTGATCAAGACATCTATGTGGTTAATGGCGATAACGACCTACATTATAAAAATGTGTTCTTTAAAAACTTAAGAAGTGAAGGCTCTAATCATTTCGAAGATTGGTCAGAAAAATCAAAAGCAGATGGTTTTGCCAATGGTATGGGAGCCGAGGTTTTTGATTTCGATAATGATGGTGATTTAGATATTTTAGTAAGCAACACAAATAATTTCCCATATTTATATGAAAATATTACTGGCTCCTCAAACTCCTGGCTTCAGGTAAACCTTCAGGGGATTACAGTAAACAGAAATGCGTTTGGAGCTAGCCTATCGGCGTTTTCTGAAGGCAAAGCTGTTCATAGACTCCACCATGGTGCTACAATTATGGGACAAAGTATCAAACCCATTCATTTCGGACTTGGGGAAACTAAAAAAGTAGATAGTCTTATTGTAAAATGGCCTAACGGTGTAAAAGAAACCATTTACGATATTGATAAAAATCAAAAAATCACTGTAGTTGAAGGTCAGGGCATGACAGAGGGAAAAACTTTTGAAGACACCGAACAAGAGGAAGAAATCGAAGAAGAAACCCCTGCACCTGAATCTGAATCTGAACAAATAAGCCTTTTAGCAGCTCCTAACCCATTTTCTATATTTACAGAATTTAAATTCAATACCACATCTCAAACATCATTAGAAATACATATTTACTCTATTTCTGGGCTCCAAATCTGGAATCTCAGCAGAGATTCTACTCCCACTGGAGAATGGTCTGAAAAATGGTATGGAGAGAGTTCAAATGGACATCATTGTCCTTCTGGCTTATATATTTATCAAATTAAACTCGACGATAAAACCTGGACCGGAAAACTTGTTTTAAAAAGCTAGTGCTTTACAAATACTTAAGTTGGATACATTCGTAAACGTTCCTAAATCTATTTCTCTAAACCTGTTACACAGTAATCTCGTGCTTAATTCTTAGTAAACATAACTTACACACTCTAATCTGACATGCATCTTGTATAAGAACATTGATCTCAGCTTGAGACGACTAATAAGTTATCAAGCGGCTAAAATGAGGATATAAACTTGAGACTTTTGTATTGAGACTTTTCATGAAACCATGATGAAATGGTTCGCGATTCTTCAGCTAAAACGCCTCAGCTCGAACAGACAACGCCATATACTGTTTTTTAATGAAATCCAGTTGACATGAATGCTAGCGATCTCGATTTTTCGTCTGAATTATATCAAAATATTTAAAATCTATAGTTATAGATGTCAGCCCCGTTCCTTTAAACAGAGATTATCTTATTTCAACAAAGCATTGATTTTCTGTACAATTCAACATAAGTTGAAGGCATTTATCTTCAACCATAATTCGCAAGCTCCGTGCTATTTCTTTGGTACTATACGTTCTACCTTTCCTACCAGGAATATATATGAGAAAAAGCCCAGAAAAGCGATAACAGCAATAAAGAGTAACGCAGGGCTAAAATCCCCATCCTGCACTAAAAACCCAATAACGGTTGGTACGATTATACTAGATAAGCCTCCAATGAAATTGAATGCCCCTCCTACTAAACCTAAATTTTCTTTAGGCGCTATTAATGAAACAAACACCCAGGCAATACTAGCTAGCCCCATTCCAAAACCTGCAATAGCAAGAAAAAACACTACAAAAAATGTATCATCGGTATAGTTGGCTCCAATAATACAGATAGATAGTAGCATCCCAACCAGAACTGGTAATTTTCTTGAAATTTCTGCCGAATACCCTTTTTTAATTAAAAAATCGGATGTGAAACCAGATAATAAAATGCCGCAAAATGCCGCCAAATAAGGAACCGATGCATAAAAACCAGATTCTACAAAATCAAATCCCCTAAACTCCACGAGATATGTTGGGAACCAAGTTAGGAAGAACATGGTAATTGCTCCTAAACAAAACTGACCTATATAAATTCCCCAAAGTTTTCTATAAATAAATGCTTGTATAAAATCTGACCATTCGAACTTTTTCTTAACCTCGTCCTTCTTTTTAGAGCCAATTAAGCCTCCTCCTTTTTCAATATACTCCAATTCAGAGTCACTAATCCTCTTATGGTCTCTTGGATCCCGGTAAAACATATACCAAACTACGGCCCAAATAATCCCTATAATCCCGGAAATTATAAATAAGCCTCTCCAACCTACAGCATCTTGAATAAGTGTTAATAAAGGTATTAAAAAAGCCAGGCCTAAAAATTGACCAGAAGTATATACAGCAATAGCCGAAGCTCTTTCGCGTTCTGGAAACCATCTGCTTACTACTAAATTATTAATAGGGTATGATGGAGCTTCAAAAATACCAATGCTCGCTCTTAGTCCTATTAAAGCTGTTAATGAATTAACCAAACCTTGTAATAAGGTAGCAATTGACCAAAAAATCAAAAGAAATGTATACAGGAACCTTGACTTTATCCTATCGGCTATAATACCACCCGGAATTTGAAGACTTGCATAAAATATCCCAAAAGCCGAAAACACATACCCCATTTGAACCGTATCTATTCCTAAATCCTTCCGAAGGGCAAAAGCTGCGACCGATATATTGGTTCTGTCTAAATAATTAATTACTACAGTTATGAAGATCATTGCTAGAACGCCGTATCGTTTTCCTGTTTCGGATTTTACTGACTTATTACTCATTTGGTTACCTGATTTTGTATTGAATAGTAAAACTTAAATATATAATATCGATAATTATAAACCATTAGGGAAGCCAGTAAAGGAAGAGACTTGACCTGAAATTACTCTAAATACCACAACCATTAATATTACAGGTTTATAGAAGCGAAAAAGCACATAGAATTTCATTCAAAAAACCAAATCTGCTTTGATATTCTACGACCTGTTTTGATTTGAAATTACTCAACTAAAACACAACATGTTTTGTCTAAACCAAAAAGAAAACGTAAAATAGCCTTAGCCTATCAGGCAATTAAAACAACGAAATAAGCATGTAAAGTATTCGGGGCTTTTAAAACAAGGATGTAAAATATTCTTTATAGTCTGTCACATCTTTAATTAGATATGAACATTCCCAGGATTCATATATTCATGGTATATTGTAGGGCATTGACAGCTTCTCAGCATTTAAAAAATAATCATGTCCAACATGAATTAAATTTATAGGGATAACAGCTTAAAAATAGAGATACACCCTAGCTCTGTCTTCTACTAAAAAAACAAACCCCAAATACATTGTTTTACTTCAAATTAAAAATTATAGTAATACGGCCTTGTTAGTATGATTTATTTGGGTACAATACGCTCTACCTTTCCTACTAAAAAGATATAGGAAAAAAAGCCTAGAAGTGCTATTACGGATATAAAGATAAGTGCAGGACTAAAATCCCCATCCTGAACTAAAAACCCAATAGCTGTTGGCACAATCACACTTGACAAGCCTCCTATAAAATTAAATGTACCCCCCACTAATCCCAAGTTTTCTTTCGGAGCAATTAACGATACAAATACCCAGGCTATACTTGCTAATCCCATTCCAAACCCAGCGAGTCCAAGAAAAAATATAACAAAAAAGGTATCGTTTGTATAGTTTGCACCAACAATACATGTTGATAGCAACATACCTACCAGGATTGGTAGTTTTCTAGAGATTTCTGCTGAATATCCTTTTTTAATTAAGAAATCGGACATGAATCCTGATAATAGCACACCGCTAAATGCTGCTAAGTAAGGCACCGAAGCATAGAATCCCGACTTGACGAAATCTAAACCTCTAAACTCCACTAAATAGGTTGGAAACCACGTTAAAAAAAACATCGTTATTGCCCCTAAACAAAACTGTCCTATATAGATACCCCATAATTTTCTATAAATAAATGCCTGTATAAAATCGGTCCATTTGAACTTTTTCTTTTCGCGTTCTTTATCTGCGGACCCCACTAGGCCGCCGCCCTTTTCTATATATTCTAATTCTGATTCACTAACTCCTTTATGATCTCTCGGGTCCCTATAGAACATATACCATACTATGGCCCAAACAATTCCTATTATACCAGATACTATAAATAATCCCCGCCAACCTAAGGCTTCTTGTATAAGTGTTAGCAGCGGTATTAAAAAAGCCAGACCTAAAAACTGACCAGAGGTATATACAGCAATAGCCGAGGCCCTTTCTTTTTCGGGAAACCACCTGCTTACTACTAAATTATTTATGGGATAGGATGGTGCTTCAAAAACCCCAATGCTCGCTCGTAAACCTAACAGAGCAACAAAAGAACTGATTAAACCTTGCAATAATGTTGCTATTGACCAAAAAACCAAAAGAAACGTATAAAGAAATCTTGATTTTATCTTATCTGCTATAATCCCTCCAGGTATTTGAAGGCCTGCATAAAATATCCCGAAAACAGAAAACACGTATCCCATTCGAACTGTGTCTATCCCTAGTTCTTTTCGAAGCGCAAAAGCTGCTACCGATATATTTGTTCTGTCTAAATAATTAATTACTACGGTTGTAAAGATCATTGCAAGAACACCGTATCTGGTTCTTGTTGTGTGTGTTTTGGTCATTGCTATTATTTTTCAATTCATGGAGCATATCTGGGAGAAATACCCAAATGCTATATTAATTAATCAGGCTTCAAATATAGAAGCTATAGCCACGTGCGAAGTCTATAAAAAAAGAAAATCATAGTACAGATTAAACAATATATAGAACAAATGGTCAGACCTATGGTGATATTAGAAGTATTTAGTATATAAGCTTGCTTTGTGAAGTTAAAAAATCAGGCTGATGCTAGTCCCAACTCCTTCACGGCTCTTAACCTGTATTTTGCCTTTGTGAAGCATCATAATCTGTTTACATAAGCTTAAACCAATACCACTTCCTGTTTTTTTAGTTGTAAAAAAGGGTACAAAAACGTTTTCAATAATTTCATCAGGAATCCCTTTTCCATTATCTACAATATTCAATACAGACTGTCCTTCAATCGTTTTTTGGGCTTTTAAAATAATTTTAGGGTTCTCAATTTCTTTGCAAGCTTCAACAGCATTCAATATTAAATTAATGAGTACCTGTTCAATCAGCGCGGTGTCAATTTCTACCTCTAAGGATGGGTTTTCATTTTCAAAAACGAGTTCAATATTTTTCCCTTTTAGAGAAGGTAACATTAAGGTTTTAATATTACCAAAAAGTTCCTTCACTTGAATCGTACTTAAATTAAGTTTGGTGATTTTATTCAAGCTACGATAGGTTTTGGCAAACTTTAAAAGTCCCTCACTTCTCTTTTTTATGCTCTCAATACCAATATCTAGATCGCTCATATCTAGTGGATACTCATTAGAATTTTGAATAGATAATGCGACCTTAGATTGTAACGTTTCAGCCAATGAGGAAATTGGTGCTATAGAATTCATGATTTCATGAGTCATAACACTCAATAATTTTTTCCAGGCTTCAGATTCATTCTTATTCAAGGTCTCTTCTATATTTTGAAGGATAATCAATTTGAAGGTATCGGCTTCTATTTCAAAGACAGAACTTGCTATTAAGACCTGTGTTTTTTCACCATTGATTTGAATATTAATTGTATCATTGGTTGCATAACTTTCCAAAAAAATGGTACTGTAGAGTTTGGGGGCTCTATTTTCAATAAACTGAATGTTTTTTAAGGATGGAATATTTAACTGCCTTTTAAAAGCCTCATTTACCCATAAAATGTCTCCGGACTTTATGTTATAAGCTACAATTCCAGTTTGAATGAGTTCTAAAATCTTTTTTAAATATAGGTGTTGGGTTTCTTTTTCCTTATTTATTTCCAGTACCGTTCTGTTTACTTCATTAAAACCTTTGTGCAGTTCTTTCACATCTTCTGCCCCCGATTTTTCATTATACCAACGGGAAAAATCACGATATTTTACCGATTCGAAAAAATCGTCTATCTCTAAAAATCGTCTGGAAATAAACTTATAAAGCATAAAAAAACTAAATACTGCTAAAACAATAAAAGGAATGATTATGATGACCTTATAAGTCACATTTAATTTAAAATTGAGCGTACTTATACATATCGCTAATCCAGTGAGCGCAAAAAATAAAACAAGAACTCTAACAATTAAAGCCCATTTATATTTTTTATAAGTCATACTTATTAATCCTTCTGTAAAGTGCAGTACGTGTTATACCAAGTTCTTTAGCAGATTTTGATATGTTACCATTATTCTTTTCAATGACCTTTAAAATGGTATTTTTTTCTATAGTTTCAAGTTTCAAATCCTTCGAGGCCGAACTCATGGTGTTGTTTTCTATTGGAGAAAAAACTAAATCTTCTTCATTTAATATATTATTATCAGACATAATTACGGCACGTTCTAAAGCATATTGAAGCTCTCTTACATTGCCTGGAAAATGATAGTTCTTTAATTTGTTGGTAAAACCATGATCAATACTAAAAGGTTGTTTTAAATATTTATCAGCATAAAGATCGATAAAATGTTTAGCTAAAAGCACCACATCACTGTCTCGTTCTCGTAAAGGTGGAATAATAATTTCTACCGTATTAATTCTGTAAATTAAATCTTTTCTAAATTTATTCTCGTTAGCCAAAGCACTAATATCGAGATTAGTCGCGCAAATAAGTCTAATATTTATGGGAATAGGTTGGTTAGAGCCTAAAGGCGTGACCTGTCTGTTTTGTAGTACGGTTAATAATCGAGCTTGTTGCTGTAAGCTTATATTACCTATTTCATCTAAAAAAAGAGTACCGCCTTCAGCAGCTTCAAACCGTCCTTTTCTATCTGCTTTAGCATCAGTAAAAGCACCTTTTTTATAGCCAAACAATTCACTTTCAAAAAGTGTTTCGGTTAATGCACCAACGTCCACTTTTACAAAAGGTTTGTTTTTTCTTAAAGAATTGTCATGAATAGCCTTAGCAATAAGATCTTTACCAGTACCATTTTCTCCTAAAATCAAAATATTAGCATCTGTAGGTGCTATTTTTTTTATCTTAAAAAACACATCTTTCATGCTAACACTTTCTCCTAGAATTTCAGATTTAACAATTAAACCTTCTTGTGCTTTAGCTCTTTTAGATTTTTTCTTGTCCAGAATTTCACCAATAGCCTCAATGAGCTTATCATTTTTCCAGGGCTTTACTAAAAAATCTGAGGCCCCTTCTTTTAACGATCTAATGGCTAAATCTAAATCGCCGTAAGCTGTAATCAAAATTACTGCAACTTCTTTATCAATTTCTTTAATTTTTTTTAACCAAAAAACGCCTTCATTTCCAGTATGAATGACACTTGTGAAGTTCATATCCAGAATAATGATATCAAATTTTTGACTTTGAATGAGTGATGTAATATTGCCAGGATTCTGCTCGACTATAACATTTCTAGCTCTCGATTTTAGCAATAAACGCATAGCAGTTAGCACATCGGCATCATCATCTACAACTAATATGTTAGCATTCTTTAACAGCATAATTACAATATTACGATATTATCATGCTTCTTAGAAATTATTGAACTACAAATATTTGAACCTTTAAAAGTGTTTTAATAGCGCACATAACTGTATCGTTTTCGAACACCTAAAAGAATGCTATTCTTTTTAAGTGATTGACTTTTAAATACTTACATTAATGGCACGGTAATCTATATAATAATAGCAAAATATAGAACAGTACATGGACATACCTTTAGAAAAGAAGCGATTTAACAAGAAAACGATAAGTCTTATTGTTGGCATCACCTTAATTATAGCATTAATTATTTTTGTTATGGTTTCCACGGGTGGAAAATCTAAGTTAAACGTTGAGGCCGAACGTATTTCGATTAGTGAGATTAAACGCGGGGTTTTTCAAGAAAACATTCCAGTTACCGGAGTTGTTATGCCAATTACCACCATTTATTTAGATGCCCTTGAAGGTGGGCGTGTAGATGAAAAATTTGTTGAAGACGGTGCTATAATGAAACAAGGAGAGCCTATTCTACGTCTTTCTAATACGGACTTAGAATTAAGCTTGGTAAATCAGGAAACCTCAGTTTATAATTTATTAACGCAAATGCAAATTTCACAAAACGCGGCAAGACAAAATACGATTAATAAGTTAACTAGAATGACCGATGTAAAAAACGCTTTGATTGAGGCTGAGCGTGTTTACGAGCTAAATAAAAAATTGCAAGCGCAAAACGCTATTGGGACACAGGAATTCAAAGAGTCTGAGAATAATTACAATAACCAAAAACAACAAATGGAGTTGGCAGAACAAATTCTTATTGAAGATTCCATTGCAGTAAAACAAGAAACAAATCAAATAAAAAGCTCTTTTGCAAGAACACAAAGTGCGTTAAAATTAATGCGAAAAAAAGTAGGCGATTTAGTTGTGAGGGCTCCTGTAGATGGGCAATTAACATCACTTGATGCAGAAATTGGCCAGTCAAAAACTAAAGGAGAGCGCCTGGGACAAATAGATGTGCTAAGTGGTTTTAAAGTACGTGCTGATATTGATGAACATTATATTTCAAGAATTTACACAGGACAGCAAGGTACTTTTGAATTCAATGGTCAAACACATGTTTTAACCATTAAAAAAGTATTTACTCAAGTTACCAATGGCAGGTTTCAGGTTGATATGTTGTTTGACAAAAAAGTAGAAGGTATTCGTCGTGGACAGTCCTTACAAATTCGCTTAGCTTTAAGTCAGGAAAAACAAGCCGTTTTAGTGCCTAAAGGTGGTTTTTTCCAAAAAACCGGAGGGAATTGGATTTTTAAATTAAATGAGGAGGGTACATTGGCATATAAAGTAGATATTCAATTGGGAACAAAAAACACGCAATATTACGAAGTTTTAGAGGGCTTGTCACCCGGAGATAAAGTCATAACTTCTAGCTATGATAATTTTGGAGATAAACAAGAATTAGTTTTAAAGTAACAAATAGATATATATACCATCATTATAAAGGAAACCTAACCAACACAATGGCATTACATTAATAATTCAAAAAAATATAGATTGCTACCGTGCTCCTCCTTGTAATGATAAAAAATTAAAAAGATTCAACAATGATAAAAATAACAGATTTAGAAAAATATTATAAAACGGATGAATTGCAAACCATAGCGCTTAACAAGTTGTCCTTTGAGGTTAAAGAAGGGGAATTTGTTGCTATTATGGGGCCTTCGGGGTGTGGAAAATCTACCTTGCTTAATATTTTAGGTATGCTAGACGATTCAGATGGCGGTAGCTTTATCTTTAATGGAGAAGAAGTTATCGATTATAATGAGCGTAAACGTGCCAATATTCGCAAGCATAACATCGGTTTTGTATTTCAAAGCTTTAATCTAATAGATCAATTGTCTGTTTTCGAAAATGTAGAGCTGCCATTAATATACACCGGGGTAAAAAAAGGAGAGCGCAAAAAACGTGTGGAAGAGGTGTTAGAAAAAATGCAGATTATGCACAGACGCAAGCACTTTCCGCAACAATTATCGGGAGGACAGCAACAACGTGTAGCCGTAGCAAGAGCCGTGGTAAATAATCCGAAGTTAATACTCGCAGATGAGCCTACGGGAAACTTAGATAGCAGTAATGGTAATGAGGTTATGGACTTGCTAACGGAGTTAAATTCTCAAGGTACGACCATAGTTATGGTAACGCATAGTGAACACGATGCCAAATTTACACATCGTATTATTAGGATGTTGGATGGACAAAAAGTAGCAGAAAACACTTTAGTATAAAGAACTAGTTTAACATTTTCTATTGAAATGTATCACAAATAATTTTTAACCACAACTATCATATCTAACATATGAAATCGCATTTTCTAAAATCTATAATGAGAAGCATTATAAACAAGACGTTTTTGTCACTGGCTAAAATTTCGGGACTTGCGCTAGGGTTTGCTGTTTTTATATTTTTAACAGTAAAAATTCAGTATGAGAACAGTTATGATGAGTTTTGGATAGATTCCGAAGATGTTTATAGAGTTGCATTAGATGTCAAATATGCCAATGGTGAAGAAGTTTTATCCGCTAAAAACTTTGGTGGTGCTTCAGAGCTATTAGATTTAGAATTACCAGAAGTTATTAGTTATTGTAATTTAGGTAAAGACGTCGTAACTATTTTTAACGGTTCAAAACAAAAAATACAAGATGTAAATTTTATCTATACCGACCCTACGTTTTTTGATGTTTTTAAAAGGAAGATTATAAAATCTGAAAGCACCAAACTTTTAGAAAACATTCATGGTGTTGCGATTTCTGAATCCTTTGCCAAAAAGTTATTTGGAAATGAAGACCCTATCAATAAAGAACTTACGATTAATGAAGGTTGGAAATTTGTTGTAGATGCCGTTTTTGAAGATATTCCAAGTCATAGCCATATGAAAGTAGATGTTGTGGCTGCTTATAAGTCACTTTTCTATTACATGCAGAATTTTGACAATACCCGTCAAGTCCTAATCAAAAACCCGAATTACCAATACCATAAACCAGATCCTTATAGCCAAAGACGTTGGAATACACCAGTACAATACAGACCATACTCTTACATAAAATTGAAAAAAGGGACACCCATACAAGCGGTTGAATCTAAAGTTGCAGGTTTACTTAGTAAAGTACCATTGCCTTATAGGTTAAAAAAGGGTGATATGAAATTTAAGTTTCAGCCCATTCATGATATTCATTTAAAGTCAAATTTAAGCCATGAGCAATCCGCCAATGGGAACACAAAGCAAATCCTATTTCTTTATATCATTATAGCCGTAGTTTTATTTGTATGTGTGATCAATTTTATAAACCTAAATACCATTTCGAATATAGAACAGTTAAAAAACTATTCCATTCGCATATTCAACGGGTCTACTTACTGGCAAATTTTCCAAATGATATTAGCAGAAAGCTTTATTTTTAATGGTATTGCTTTATTTATAGCATTGCCCTTAGCTTATGTTTTAATTATTGCAGAACTACCCTCGACCAAAGTAGCCCCCTACATATTTTTATCTGTTGTGGCTATTGTTGTCTTGGTGTCTGTTATAGCTGCTCTCATTCCTTTTTTATCAGTGGTCAAAAATGGTTTTGCCTCAGGATTAAAAATAGGCAAGCAAAAAATAAGTCAAAAATGGAAGTCTCAAAGGGTCATGGTGACTGCTCAATTTTCAATAACCATTATATTAATTATTTGCACTACTGGAATTTACAAGCAAATGCAGTTTATGATGGCATCAGATTTGGGGTTTAATGGACAGCAAACCTTGTATAGCTTCTCCCCTATGACCATGAACCAGCACCCAGATATACCAAATAAACTAAGAACGTTTAGAAATAAATTAGACGCCTTAAGCGACGTAAGCTCCTTTTCGGTAAGTTCTAGTATACCGGGGCAAAAAGTAAGTCGTCTAAACAATCAAATAAGACCGTTAGGCGTTGCAGAGCCGTTTCCTACCTCTTTTAGTGAAATAAGTATTGATGATAATTATATAAAAACTTATGGTATTCATTTGAAAGCAGGTAAAAATTTGAGTGTTCAAAATGATTGGATATCGGATGACATTTTAATCAATGAAACGGCATTACCTGCTATGGGAATAGCAAATGCCGTAGATGCTATAGGCCAAGTAATAACTGTTGGAAATAAAAACTGCACCATAGTAGGTGTTATTGAAGATTATCACCATGCATCGTTACATACGCCAATAAAACCAAGTATATATACTCAAAACCTACATTGGAATCATAGTGTGGGATATTATTCATTTCAATTGAGTATTAAGGACATAGACAAAACCATGTCTCAGATTACCCAAATATGGAACGCCTTATATCCTAAAGAAGAATTTATTTATAATTTTTCAGAGGCCTCTTTTGCAACCCAATATGCAAGAGACCAAAAATTCAATCAAATTTTAACCTACTCCGCATGTTTGGCGCTTTTAATTTCTTGTTTAGGATTGCTTGGTATGGCATTGTTTAATATCAAGAAACGTGTAAAAGAAATAGGAATCAGAAAGGTAAGCGGAGCTACCGTAAGTCAGATTATAGTACTACTAAATATAGATTTTTTAAAGTGGGTTATCATGGCTTACATTATTGCATTACCCATGTCCTGGTATACTATAAATAGATGGTTAGAAGACTTTGCTTATAGAACAAACATGAGCTGGTGGGTATATGGTTTTGCTGGTTTACTAGCCATAACCATAGCACTTGCAAGTGTAAGCTGGCAAAGTTATAAGGCTGCAACAAATAACCCTGTTGAAGCTCTTAAAGAAGAATGAATTCATCAATAGAAACTGAAACAGTATTGAAATAAACTCAACCCTTGATCCGGTACAAGAAAACGTACAGTTATGATACGAAACTATTTTAAAATCGCATGGCGAAATTTGATTAAAAACAAGAGTTTTTCCTTATTAAATATTGCTGGTCTTTCTATAGGCCTAGCAATTGTAATCCTGGTTGCAATATGGATTAGTTTCGAGGTTAGTTACGATCAATTTCATGAAAACAAAACTCGTATTTATGAGGTAAATAATCAAGAACTAGTAGATGGAGATATCTGGACCTGGAATTCTACTCCTAAAATAATGGCATCGGTGATTAAAAAAGATTACCCAGAAGTAGAAAACACAGTTAGATATTTTGATGAGATTTCGTTTCTATTTTCAATAGGAGACAAAAAAATAAAAACATCGGGTACCATTGTTGATGAAGATTTTTTAAAGGTGTTTAGCTTTCCATTATTAGAAGGTGATAAAACAAGGGCTTTAAACGGGGTGAATTCGGTTGTGATCACTCAAGACTTAGCAAACAAACTTTTCGATAAAGATAACCCGATCGGACAAGTCTTAAAAATTGATAATACCGATACTTTTACCATAACTGGTGTTCTAAAAGACTTACCCCAAAATACAGATTTTAAGTTCGATTTTTTATTACCATGGTCTTATTTAGTTCAAAAAGGCTGGAATGAAGTGAATTGGAGCAATAACTGCATCACGACCTACGCCAAACTAAAAGCAGGTGTAGATTATTCCAGGTTTTCAAATAAAATTAAAAATCTTCGCAAAAAGTATGACAAAGCCTCTCCAGAAATGGTCACCTATCTCTACCCCTTTTCGCGTACACATCTATACTCGGAGTTTGAAAATGGTGTGGAAACTGGGGGAAAAATTGATACGATCAGGATCATTGGTTTTATTGCATTCATCATTCTTATTATTGCCTGTATTAACTTTATGAATTTAAGTACCGCACAAAGCGAAAAGCGGTCTAAAGAAGTAGGTATACGAAAAGTGGCCGGAGCAAAAAGAAACATGCTCGTTTTTCAATTTCTGGGAGAATCTATGCTTATAACATTTATAGCTGCCATAGTTGCTTTTTTAATCGTTTTGTTAGTACTTCCTTCGTTTAGTGCTTTTACTAATACCAGTTTATCCTTAAATGTTTCAAATAATTGGTTTTGGCTTTTTGTTATCGGCATTATATTATTTACTGGATTACTAGCGGGAAGTTATCCGGCCCTATATCTTTCTGGGTTCAAACCGTCTTCTATACTAAAAAAAACTTTTAACAAGGTAAATGCCTTAATAACTCCAAGAAAAGTATTGGTTGTGGTACAGTTTTCAATAGCTATAATACTTGTTACAGCTACCTTAACGATTAGACAACAGATGGAAAAAGTTCAAAACAGACAATCTGGATATTCTAAGGACAACCTGGTTTACATTAACATAGAAGGCGATATTGAAAAGAATTATTCGCTTATTAAAAACGAATTGTTGGCCGCTAATATAGCCACGTCTGTTACCAAAACCAGTGCTCCACTAACAGAGGGTTGGAGTAATTCATGGGACTTTACATGGAAAGGAAAAGATCCTAATAACAAAACACTGGTGCAAAGGTTTGTTGCAGATGAGGCCATTATAAAAACAGCTGGTTTAAAGCTCATTACCGGTCGCGATTTCGACTTAAACATGTATCCTACAGATTCTTCAGCGGTAATTATTAATGAAGCAGCAGTAAAGCTTATGGGGTTTAAGACTCCTATTGGTCAAATTATAAAAGATAATGGTATGGACTGGCACGTTATTGGGGTGGTTAAAGATTTTGTATTGCAATCTCCTTTTCAGGATGTGGCTCCTATGGTTATTGAGGGAGCAAAAGGCTTTTTTAATGTTATTCATGTCAAGTTTGCCACCATCCATACACTATCAGAGAATTTATCTAAAACAGAAACCATATTCAAGAGGTTTAATTCAGAATACCCTTTTGATTATCAATTTATTGATAAGGCCTATGCAAAAAAATTTGATGACCTAAAGAAAATGGAAAACCTGGTTAGCATTTTAACCTTGCTTACTATTATTATTTCATGTTTAGGGTTATTTGGTTTAGCAAGTTATATGGCCCAAAATAGAACTAAGGAAATAGGTGTTAGAAAAATATTGGGGGCTTCCATTAGTCATATTTCATACTTACTTACTAAGGAGTTTTTAAAACCTATAATCGTTGCTTTTATTGTCGGGTTTCCACTGGCATGGCACTTTATGAATCGATGGTTAGAGACTTTTACCTATAGAATAACTATGTCCTGGTGGGTATTTGCTATATCGGCCTTTTTAATACTGTGTATTGCCTCTGTAACCGTGAGTTATCAATCAATGAAAGCAGCTATAACTAATCCGGCAAATAGTTTAAGAGCAGAGTAAATCATCATCAATCAAAAAAACCATGATACGAAACTATTTTAAAATCGCCTGGCGAAACTTAACAAGAAGAAAAGTCTTTTCAGCTATTAATATTCTGGGGCTCGCCATAGGTTTTGGTAGTAGTATTATAATTTATCTGTTTTTAAACTATCATTTTTCTTTTGAAAATTTTCATGGCAATGCAGATAGAATTTATAGAATAGACACAGAAGAAACAAGAGGAACTGTAAATCACATAGCAAGTGTCCCTCCAGGTCTGGCAAATACGTTAAGAGAAGATTACGATTATGCAGAACAAGTTGCCAAAATTGTTTGGAAAGAAAATTTAATAGTAAGTATTACAAGAAATACTAACAAGGCTAAGTATAAAGAAGAGGTGGCTTTTGTTGAAGACGGTTTTTTTGATATTTTTAGTTACCCTACAATAGGAGGAGACAAACCTAGTCTTTCACGACCAAATACAGCGGTAATAACCGAAAAAAAGGCGCTAAAAATGTTTGGAAGACGAGATGTCGTGGGAGAAGTTTTTAAACTTGATAATGATAAAGTCATAGAGATAGTAGGGGTTTTAAAAGATTTGCCTAAATCTACTTTTTTAAGAACCGATGTTTTTGTTGCTTTTGAAAACCTTAATAGTTTTAACGCCTTTGAAGCTGGTGAGAGTTGGTATGGAATATCTGGAAGTCTTAAGTGTTTTGCACTTTTAAAGCCAGATGTAAAAAAAGAAGCTTTAGCAACTGCTCTTTTAGAATTTCCAAAAAAATATAGATCTGAAGATCCTACAACCAAACACATTTATAAGTTACATGCCTTAAATGATATTCACTTTATTAAAGATTATGGAGGTGTAGATACTACGTTTCTCATTCTATTTGGAATTATAGGCTTGTTTTTAATAGGAATTGCTGCCATAAATTTTATAAATATATCAACAGCTTTATCTACCTATCGTTCCAGGGAAATAGGTATTCGCAAAGTATTAGGCAGTATTAAGCAACATCTGTTCTGGCAATTTATTGTTGAAACTTTTTTAATCACTTTAATGGCAGTTCTATTAGGATTATTAATGACGGTCATTTTTCTTCCAGCATTTAACTCATTATTCGACCTTGAATTATCTTTAAAAACACTTATAAATGTTCAGTTTTTAAGTATGTTGCTACTACTTTTAGGAGTAGTTACATTTTTATCGGGTTCCTATCCAGGTATTTTAATATCCCGTATTTTACCAGTATTAGCCTTAAAAGGATCGTTTCTTCAAAAAAACACAAAAGGCATATCTACACGAAAAGTTCTTGTTGTAACACAGTTTTCAATATCAATAATTCTTATTGTAGCCACCATAGTTATCTCTAAACAAATTGATTATGCTGTAAATAGTGATTTGGGATTTGATAAAGATCAGGTTGTCATGTTAAGCCTTCCTAAAACTATTGATGATGTTAAACAGAAAAGTTTAAAACAGCGTTTAAAAAATATTTCAGGTGTTGAAGACGTCTCTATGTGCTTAAGTAGTCCTGGTGCAGCAACTAACAGTTGGTATTCAACTGTTGTATACGATAATAGGCCTGAAGCAGAAAAATTTCAGATTTCATTAAAGGCTGGAGATGAAGATTATTTGAAATTGTATGATGTCTCTTTTGTTGCTGGTAGAAACTTTTTCAAAAAAGAACACTCAGATGAAATGATTGTGAATGAGCAATTTGTTAAAAAAATGGGAGAGACTTCTGAGACAATCTTAGGTAAAAAGTTAAGTCTATATGACGTTACTGGAAACATAGTTGGGGTAATCAAAGATTTTCATAATGAAAAATTCACCAATGGTATAAGTGCTATAGTCATTACCCCTAATGTTGATTGGTATAGAGAAATATCACTAAAAATAAGCCCTTTAGACACTAAAAGCACTATAGCTAATATTGAAAGAGAGTGGTCTCAAGTGTTCCCGAATCATATTTTTGATTACCGCTTTTTAGATGATAGTATTAACCGACAGTATAGAACAGAGCAACACTATCTTTTTCTATCAAAGGTATTTTCAGGATTAGCCATATTAATAGGTTGTTTAGGTATATATGGGTTGATACTCTTTTTTGCACATCAACGTATTAAAGAAGTTGGCATCCGAAAAGTTCTAGGCAGTAGCATAAGTCATATATTGAGTTTGTTCTCTGTAGATTTTCTCAAGCTTATATTAATAGCAGGGGTCATAGCTACACCAATCTCCTGGTATTTAACAGAACAATGGTTACAAGAGTATGTATATAGAACTAAAATACACTGGTGGTACTTTGCCATTGCTATTGTTGCTGTAATGTTAATCACGCTCATAACCATAAGTTATCAAACAGTAAAAGTTGCAATGACCAATCCTATTAAAAGTTTACGGACAGAATAGAGCGCATTCATCAAAAAATGAACAGATCATGGTATTAAACTATTTTAAAATCGCTTGGCGAAGTTTTATAAAAGATAAAAGTTTTACAACCATTAACTTATTAGGGCTAGCAACAGGATTTGCCATAGCCTTATTAATTATTCAATATGTAAGGTTTGAATTGAGCTATGAAAACACACATAAAAAAGCCGATAGAATCGTAAGGTTGACTTATGATATCATGGATGGTGAAACAGTAAGTTCGCAAGACTGTGAAACAAACCCACCATTAGGAGCTCGGTTAAAAAGAGAATTAGCCGAAGTTGAAAACTATACAAGAGCCTATCAAATAGGTGAACCAACGGTAACTATAAAGGTTGATAATAAACAGTTTATTGTAGAGAAAGTGTATGCTGCAGACGCTGCTTTCTTTGATGTATTTACATACCCTTTACTCTATGGTAATGATGCCCATCTTTTTAAAAAACCCAATCAAGCTGTTGTTACAGAATCTACGGCATTAAAATATTTTAACCGGAAAAATGTAATTGGAGAAACAATTGTATTACCAGCAGCAGGAAAGGAAATGTTGTTAGATATTGTTGGTGTTGTAAAAGACAGTCCATCAAACACGCATCTAAAGTTTGATATGTTGATGTCTTATTCTACCATGTTAAAAGACCCTATTATGCAAGCTTTTTATGGAGAAAGAGAAGATAACTGGAGTGGGAATAACACCTATACTTATGCATTATTGAACGAAAAAGCAGCTTACAAAAATTTTACAGATAACCTGGTAGGGTTTAATGAAAGATTGAGACTTGAAGACAAGATGCTAACCGATAGAGTGATTGGTCAAAACATAAAAGACATTCATTTATATTCTAATAAACCTTTTGAACCAGAACCCAACGGAAGTGCTTCTACGGTATTTTTCTTATTAGGTGTTGCTTTTTTAGTGATAATTAGTGCCTTTGTAAACTATGTGAATTTGGCAACGTCTAAAGCTTTAGACAGAGCTAAAGAAGTAGGCGTTAGAAAAGTAGTAGGTTCAACGAAAAGCCAGTTAAGAGTTCAGTTTTTAACAGAATCGCTATTAATGAACCTGTTAGCTGCGTTGTGTGCTTTGGTTATTATCTTTTTTGTTAAAGAACGCTTTATCGAGATAGCTGGATTACCTATACGTTTTAGTGTTTTTTCAGATGTGTTTTTCTGGGGGATTCTTGGAGTATTTTTAATATTAGGTGTCTTGTTTTCTGGTGTATATCCAGCTTTGGTGTTATCGTCTTTTAAGCCTTCACTCATTTTAAAAGGAAACTTTACGCATTCATTTAAAGGTGTGTTGTTACGTAAATCATTGGTTGTATTTCAGTTTAGCGTAACTATTGTCTTGCTAATATTGGTGTTTACCATTACAGAACAATTGAGTTTTTTGAGAGATATGGAATTGGGTATTGAAACAGAAAATACCATAATCGTTGAAGCCCCAATACAAAGTAATTTAGGAGAGAAGTATGCTGTGTTTAAACAGCAATTATTGGCAAACGCCAATATAGAGAATGTATCCTTATCTGGAGCTGTACCTGGAGAATTGGCTAATGAAATGAGTACAACTACTGGAATTAATCTTTCGGAATCTTCCGAAGAACATAACCATAATTTTTACATTACTACTATTGATGAAAACTTTATTCCGCTAATGAATATGGAGTTATTGTCAGGTTCAAATTTTGATGCAACCAGTACATCGGAAAGGAAAGAAATTATTGTTAATGAAAGAGCTCTTAGCCTTTGGGGTGTTCGTGATTACGAATCGGTCATTGGAAAAAAAATAAAGATGTGGGAAGCAGAATGGACAATAAAAGGTGTCCTTAAAGATTACCACCAAGAGTCTGCCAAAGTACCATTTGTTCCCATTATTCATCGATTTTCAAATTCCTTCGATGGTTTAGCAACAGTTAAATTTCACAACGGTAACGCTAAAGAACAATTAGCGCAATTAGAAGCAGTTTATAAGTCAGTATTTCCAGAAGCACCGTTTTCATACTTTTTCATGGATACCGAGTTTGACAAACAATTTAAAGCAGACAGACGTTTTCAGGCTGTATTTAATGTGCTTACAGGCTTTGCTATATTAATTGCATGTTTGGGATTATTTGGTTTGGCTTCTTTTACCGTTTTAAAACGAAAAAAGGAAATAGGAATTCGAAAAGTAATAGGTGCAAGCGTCACAAATATTTTGGTGCTACTATCAAAAAACTTTGTAAAAACGGTGTTGGTATCTATGTTAATTGGGGCACCTATAGCCTATGTATTGGCAAATAATTGGCTGGAAAACTTTGCCACCAGAATATCCCTAAACTTATGGCTGTTTGCAGTGCCAGTATTATTGGTTATGGTACTTGTTATGTTTTCAATAAGTGTAAAAACAATTAACGCAGCTTTGGTAAATCCAGTAAAATCACTAAAGCAAGAATAGAAAATATTTGAAACTATGATTCTTAATTATTTTAAAATCGCGTGGCGAAACTTATTAAAAAATAAGAGTTTTTCGTTTATAAACATCTTTGGTTTAAGTATCGGTGTAGCGGCCTGTATTTTAATAACCACATACGTACTTCATGAAAGTAGTTATGATAAGCATATCCCAAATTCTGAAAACATATTCAGAATGACTGGGAAGTTCATCAAGGATGGAAAAATAATCCCAACGATACACTTTTCTTCCAATACAGCTCCAACTCTTATAAAAAATTATGATGAGGTGGAGGGTTCTGGAAGAATTCAGCACGTTGGAAATAAACACATACGCCTTGAAGGCGAGGACACCCAACATTATGAAGAAAATTTCGCTTATGCCGACCAATCCATCATTGATATTTTGGATATACAGATGGTCTATGGCGATTCTAAAATGGCCTTATCAAGTCCTAATACCATAGTCATTTCGGAAACTATTGCTAATAAGTATTTTAAAGACCAAAACCCAATAGGTCGTAATTTATATTTAGACAATAATAAAACCACACTATTCAAAATCAATGGTGTTATGAAGGATTTTAAAAGTAATTCACATTTAAACTATGATTTTCTGGTCACTTTTAAAAACATAGAACTTAGTACAAAAAGGCAGATTAAATGGTATGAATCTCAATATTTCACCTATGTAAAATTAAAACCTCAAACAGATGTTGCCACTTTCGAAAGAAAGATGAGTCATGATTTGGTAAAAAACTATTATAAACCTGACTATAAAGAGGTTGGAGTTTACATAGGAGAAACTACGGAAGTAACATTGGCGTTGCAACCGATAACTGATATAAATTTATATTCATCACACATAGATTTTGAAAAAAACATTAGAAATGATATTAGAATTATCTGGATTTTTGGTATTGTAGCTTTATTTATTCTTGTTATAGCCAGTATTAATTTTGTGAACCTATCTACTGCTAAGTCTATTAATAGAGCGAAAGAGGTCGGACTTAGAAAAGCGGTGGGATCCACAAGACCCCAGCTTATTAATCAGTTTTTATCAGAATCTGTACTAATTGTACTCATTGCATTTACAATAGGAACGGCTTTAGCAGCACTTTTCATGCCTCTGTTTAGAAAAATTTCTGATATTGATTTAACAATACCATGGTCCAGTTTTGCATTTATACCCTCAATCTTAGTAATGTCTTTACTGGTTGGTATATTAGCAGGGCTATATCCTTCGTTCTACCTTTCAAAATTTAACCCAGTTAATGTTCTAAAAGGTAAATTTAGTTCAGGAAACAAATCAAAAGGGCTAAGAAGTAGTCTGGTTGTATTTCAGTTTACAATTTCTATAATATTAATTGTCGTTTCATTAATAATTAATGAGCAAATAAACTTCATTCTAAATTCAAAAGTAGGCTTTAAAAAAGAGCAGGTTGTCCAAATTTATGGCACCGACATGTTAGACCAACGTATTGAAACTTTTAAAGGGGAACTCAAAAAAATACCAGGAGTAAGCAATGCAAGTATTAGTGATTACTTACCTATTGAAGATGCAAAGCGCAATGTCAATGTTTTTGCTATTGAAGGCAAAATAGGTTCAGATAACATGGTTTTTGGACAGGTTTGGCTCATTGATGAAGATTATATTGAAACTATGGGTATGACTTTAGTAGAAGGGAGAAATTTTATGTCCGGGGAGGATTCAGATAAGCAAACCGTAATTATTAATCAGGCCATGGCTGAAAGTTTGCATTTAAATGATCCAATTGGTAAGCGCATTACTAATACAATACACCTTTATGAGATCGTTGGGGTAGTGAAGGATTTTAACTATGATACCATGAAAACTTCGGTACAACCCCTTTGCTTTTTTAAAGGCAAAAGTCCTTATATAACATCGGTTAAAATTAATACTAAAGATGTTTCGAGAGTTTTAGATGGCTTAGAAGCGAAATGGAACACGTTTGTACCAAATGTGGCATTTCGTCATGAATTTATGGATGCTTCTTTTGCTAAAATGTATGATGGCGTAAGTCGGGTAAAAACAATATTCACAATGTTTGCTATTCTAGCCATATTGATCGCTTGCCTTGGGTTGGTAGCGCTTTCAGCATATATGGTAGAACAACGAAATAAAGAAATAAGTGTTCGTAAAATATTGGGGGCCTCCGTACAAACCATATTTGTCTTACTTACTAAAAACTTTTTATCCCTGGTTGTTATAGCGCTTTTTATTGCCATTCCTACGTCTTATTACCTTATGCAAGAGTGGCTAAAAGATTATGAATATAGAATAGGCATGTCATGGTCTGTATTTGCTATTGCTGGAATTTCAGCAGTAGTTATTGCTTTATTAACGATAAGCTACCATGCTATTAAATCGGCTTTAATTGACCCTGCTAAAGCTTTAAGAACGGAATAAAATCATCAATAGGTACTGAAATAAATTTAGTGCAAAAAACGAATAATCATGATACGTAACTATTTTAAAATCGCGTGGCGAAACCTCAAAAAACAACCGTTTTTTACATTTCTGAACATCTTTGGACTTACCATTGGCATGGCAGGAAGTTTATTAATAGCGCTATATATTTATGACGAATTGAACTATGATAACATGTTTCCAGATGCAAATCGGATACACCGTATTAATTTGGATGTCAAGTTTGGTGGAGATGTAGCTAATTTTGCTGAAGTTTCTAGTCCTGTAGCTGAAGTTTTAGAAAGTGATGTACCTCAAATCGAATTAATCACACGTTTTCGAAACAGCGGTAATATGCTAATAAAGAAGCATGAAACCGATATAAATGTAAAGGAAATGCTGGTGAGTTATGTTGATTCAAGTTTTTTCAAAATGTTTGGGGTTGATGTATTATTTGGAGATAGCACATCTGCTTTAAATGAGCCAAACACACTGGTTTTAACCAAAACGGCCGCAGAAAAACACTTCAAAATAGAGGAAGCCGTAGGGCAAAGTCTTATTTTAAATAATGGTGATACTTATGTTGTAACAGGAGTCATTGAGGATTTGCCAAAGAATTCTCTTTTACGAAACCATAGTGTATTTTTGGCTATGGCTGGCAATCAAGAAGCAAAAAATAAAAATTGGGGAAGCAATAACTTTCCAACATTTATAAAACTATTACCTTCTGCAAAGATTGAAGACGTTCAAACCGCCTTAAATGGATTCTTTAAGAAATATTTTATTCCATTTGCGCAACCTTATATGCCTGGTATTACAGAAGAGCAATTTTTAGCATCTGGGAATTATTATAATTTCAGTACTATTGAGCTACAGGATATTCATTTGCATTCTAATAGATTCCCAGAAATGAGTGCTAATGGTAGTATTCAAAATATTTATATTTTATCATTTATAGGGCTCTTTCTTATTGTATTAGCAAGTGTTAATTTCATGAATTTATCTACAGCACATTCTCTTAAACGTGCTAAGGAAGTAGGTATTAGAAAAACTTTAGGCTCTGGTAAACCTGCTTTGGTGCGTCAGTTTTTAGCAGAATCGGGGTTAATAACAGGTATCGCACTTTTAGTGGCCATTGGAGTGGCTGCTTTGACCCTCCCCTTTTTTAATGCATTGTCCGATAAGACCATGGAAATCCCTTATGGTTCCCCTGTTTTCTGGTTGGTTTTAATTTTATGTACCGCAGTACTTGGTCTTTTTTCAGGCATATACCCAGCCTTTTTCATGTCTCGTTTCACCCCTATAGATGTGCTTAAAGGAAGTGTTAATGGCAGCTCCAAAGGCGGAACAGTTCGAAGTTCATTGGTCGTATTTCAATTTGCCATTTCTGTGTTTTTAATGATTAGCACTTTAGTTGTTTTTCAGCAGTTACAATACATTCAAAATAAAGATGTTGGGTACGCAAAGGATCAGGTTTTAGTCATACAAGATGTTGGGATTTTGAGCAGTCAACAACAGGCTTTTAAGCAACAAGTGAAACAACTGGCAAGTGTAAAACAAGCAACTTTAAGCAGTTATTTACCTATTCCATCTTATAGACGAGATCGCGGTTTTTATGAAGAAGGCGCTATAAACCCAGAGAATGCAGTACAAATGCAGAGTTGGGATGTTGATATAGATTATTTGTCAACATTAGATTTAAAGCTTATAGCCGGGAGGGATTTTAATAAAAAATTTGGAAGGGATTCGCTTAGTATCATAATAAACGAAGCAGCCGTAAAAGTATTGGGTATCACACCAGAAGAAGCTCTAAATAAGCGACTAACACACGATTTAGGCGAAGAAAACCCCAGGTTTTACACTGTTATTGGAGTAGTAAAAGATTTTCATTTTGAGACCTTACGAAATGATATCAGTGCATTAAGTATGTCCATTTCTGGAAATGCCAACGATTTGGCAGTGAAAATTAATGCTGGTGATTATGCGACCACCGTAGCTAATATCGAGAACATATGGGGTGAAATGGCACGAGGGCAATCGTTTAACCATTACTTTATGGAAGACTCTTTTAACAACACCTATCAAGCCGAACAACGCCTAGGACGCATATTTATAACCTTTACGATACTATCCATTTTAATTGCTTGCCTTGGACTATTTGGATTGGCAGCCTTTAGTGCCGAAAAACGCTCTAAAGAAATAGGCGTTCGAAAGGTTCTGGGGGCCAGCGTGGGCCAGATCACCTACAAACTTTCTATAGATTTTTTAAAATTAGTAGGCATCTCCATTGTAATAGCATTGCCATTAGCCTGGTATGCCATGCATAAATGGTTAGAAGATTTTGAATATAGCATGACCATGGGTTGGGGTGTATTTGCTCTGGCAGTCACTTTAGCCCTCAGTATTTCAATCATAACCATAAGCTTTCAAAGTATAAAAGCAGCCATAGTAAACCCTATAAAGAGTTTACGAACAGAATAAATCAAAAAAACATCATCAATCAAACTCAAGAACAATGAAATCAACAAGATTATTAAAAAAACCGGTAGTTAGAAGCCTAAAAAACATGGTATTTACATGCTTAGTCTTAATAGGAATGAGCGCACTGGGGCAATCAAAAGCTATTGCTATAGACCACTTCGAAAAAGTAATCATCAGCCCACATATACAAGTCACTTTTGTAGAGGGCGACGCAGAATCTGTAACTGTTGTATCTAATAAAGTCTCCAATGACAAGTTAAATATCGAGGTAGTAGGACAAACACTCCACATGTATTTGGATGGTGCGAAGGTCATTTCAAAATCTAAAAAGTATAACGATGAGCATCGGAATCGGAAGCGTTCCGTGTATCAAGGTACCATTGTTACTGCAACGGTAACCTATAAATCAATTTATGACCTTTCGCTAAGAGGTGATGAGACCTACGTTTTTAAAGATCCCTTCGAAAGTGACCTCTTAAGGTTAAAAATTTATGGTGAGTCTAAAACATATTTTAACCATGTGGACATAGAACATTTAAATACAACCTTATACGGTGAAAGTTATTTAGAAATAAAAAAAGGTAGTGTCATTAAGCACAAGATGAAGTGTTATGGAGCGTGTAAAATACATATTGATGGTATTAAAAATGCAGATTCAAAGGTAACGGCATTTGGTGAGGGAACCTATAATTTAAATGTTTCAGACTACCTCAAAGTAACAGCTTATGGAGAAGCTATTGTGAACTATAAAGGAAGTCCGGAAGTCACTAAAGGCATTATATTAGGAGAAGCCAAGATTAAGAAAATTAATTAGTTATGAAAACGTATCTTACTTTTAACTCACTTCTACTTTTTCTATGCATACAAGGAGCTTCCTATGCGCAAAAATATAATCTTATAGAGGCTTTTAAAGCTAACGAAATCAAAACTATAAATAGACAGATCTCGATTGATTCTACAGAGTCTAATGCATTATTCATGAATGCCAAAAAAGGAGATGGTTTAGGGGTACTTAAAAGCCTATCATTTTCAAAAGGTTCTATCGAAATAGACATCGCTGGAAAAGATTTGCCTGGCAGAAGTTTTGTAGGGATTGCGTTCAATATAAAGAACGATTCAACCTATGAAGCTGTTTATTTTCGTCCCTTCAATTTTATGGCAGAACAACAAATAAGAAAAAGCCATATGGTACAGTATATAAGTCATCCCGAACATACTTGGCATAAACTAAGAAAAGAAAGAACCGACCAATTTGAAAATGAATTAACACAACCACCAAAACCTAACGATTGGTTTCATGTAAAAATAATGCTAAGTGAAAAATCGGTTAAAGTGTTTGTAAACGAAAACAAAGAAAAACCCGATTTAGTTGTGGAAAGATTAGCTGTATCAGAGTCTGATAAAATAGGATTATGGACAGGAAACAATGCCTTTGGACGGTTTAAAAGTTTAACCATAATTAAAGATAGAAAATAACCAATTAGTGTAATCATGATACGAAATTATTTTAAAATAGCTTGGCGAAACCTTATTAAAGATAAGCTTCAAACCAGTATCAATTTGTTTGGTCTTACCATAGGTATGGTAAGTTGTTTAGCCATCATTATTTATGTTACAGCACAATTTGGTTACGATAGTCATTACGCGGATGCAGAATCTATTTATAGACTTAGAACAAAGATTAAGACCATAAAGAATAACAGTTTAAATGAAGATTTCGCATGTGCTAGCCCACCTATAGCACCCGCAATGAAAGAAGACTTTCCCGAAGTATCTGAAATGTGCCGTATTGTATATTTTGGAGAAAACGGAGCTTCGCTTTTAAAAGTACTTGGAAGCGAAGAAGGGCACTACGAATCAAGAGGTTATGTGGCGGACTCTACATTTTTCAAAGTATTTGATTACCCATTGATAAAGGGAACAAAAAAGGCTTTAAATGGCCCCAATACTGTTGTATTATCTTCCAGACTAGCTAAGAAGCTTTTTAAAAAGGAAGACCCCTTAAACAAAACGCTGGTTGTAGGTAATAGATACCTTGAAGCAAGGTATACAATAACAGGCGTATTTGATGAAGATTACGGAAAAACACATTTAAATCCCAATTATATCATAGGTATGCAATCCCAAGGTGTTGGTAATTTTGTGGCCCAGGCTCAAAATTTTGCAACACAAAATTTTGTATACAGCTATGTTAAGTTAAAAAAAGGAGTAAATGCAGCGCATTTAGAAAAAAAATTACCTGATTTTTTAAATACCAGAGGTGCTAAACAAATTGCTGCTATGGGTTTTGAAAAAACGCTTTTATTACAGCCTATAAAAGATATTCATTTATACTCTAAAGGTATTAGTAATCCAATTGAAACCGTATCAAGTATAGAAAACCTTTACGTCATGTTTATCTTAGGAGGGATCATTCTATTGGTGGCCTGTATTAATTTCATTAATCTAAGTACGGCCAGAACTAGTAAACGATCCAAAGAAATAGGTGTTCGTAAAGTTGTAGGAGCTAGTAAAGGAGCTTTAGTAAGTCAGTTTCTAGGTGAATCACTACTTCTATCTCTGTTTGCTGTTGTTATAAGTATTCCTATAGTGATGTTGTTATTGCCCTTTATAAACGATATTACCCAAAGTGATTTAACGATATCACATCTTTTTAACTTTAAAATTTTAATGTTCTTTGTTATTCTTGGGATTTCTACAGGATTATTGGCAGGAGCCTATCCAGCAGTTATTTTATCGGCTATAAAGCCTGTAAAAGTACTTAAAGGTATTTTTAACCTACAACCAAATAATGGTAATCTTCGTAGGGGGTTGGTCGTATTTCAATTTGTCGTTTCTATAACACTGGTTATAGCTGTTACCATTATTACACAACAACTAAAATATGCTCAAAATATAGATATGGGGTTTGATAAAGAGAACCTCATCGCTATAGACATGGGAACAGATAAATCGATGACAAAATTTGAACCATTAAGAACAAAACTATCAACTGTCCCAGGAGTGTTAGGTGTTTCGGGAAGCAATAACTACCCTTCGTTACCTGTTAGGAACGATATGGGATTTCATCTTCCAGGTCAAGATCCTACCAACCAAACACTGGTTTACATTAATGGGGCTAAGGATAATTATTTTAATACTGTAGGAACAAAAATACTCAGTGGTCGAGATTTGCGTGCTGGTGATGGCATGCAAAGTAAAGTTATTGTCAATGAAGCGACCTTAAAAGCGTTTAATATTCCTTTAGAACATGCCGTTAGTTCAAAAATTGTCGGAATCAACAATGAACAGCCTAATGAATTTGAAATTGTAGGTGTTATAGAAAATTACCTCTTTGCTTCTTTAAAAGAAACCATTAACCCCATGGTTATAACTTATGATGCTACGCCAGATTGGTTAATAGCCAAAACAAAGTCGGCCGATTTAGAATCTTTAATCACTCGAATGGAAGGCACATGGAACACCGTAAATCCAAACACGCCATTCGTATATACATTTGTCGATAGTGAAGTGGGAAAACTATTTAAAGAGGAACGGCGTCTAAGTAAAATATCATCATTATTTACATTTCTAGCCATACTTATTAGCTGTCTGGGACTTTTTGGTTTGGTCTCTTTTATTGCAGAGCAAAAGAAAAAAGAAATAGGCATTAGAAAAGTATTAGGAGCAAGTATTCGTACTGTAGTTAAATTGATGACCAGAGATTATATCATATTGGTGGCCATTGCTTTTATAATAGCTACTCCAATCGCTTATTATTTTATGGAACAGTGGTTAGCAGATTTTAAATACAGAATAGACATTCAGTGGTGGGTGTTTTTATTGGCAGGAGGTTTTGCTTTTGCGATTACCTTTTTAACCGTAGGATTTCAATCTGTAAAATCGGCATTAGCAAACCCTATAAAGAGTTTGAGAACAGAATAAATCATCAATAGATACTGAAATAAATTCAGTACAAAAAACGAACAATAATGATACGAAATTATTTTAAAATCGCTTGGCGAAATCTTTTAAAAAACAAAAGATATACCATTATAAATGTATTTGGACTGGCGGTAGGTGTATGTTGTTTTATATTAATCGGTCTTCTTGTTAAAAGTGAATTTAGCTATGATCGATTTCATTCTAAAGCAGATAGAATTTATAGAGTTTGGCAACATGAGAATTATGGGCCAAAAGAAGATTTTGTAAATACTACAACGCCCGTGTCGATGCTAAAGGTTCTTAAAGCCAATTTTTCCGAAATCGAGGACGGAAGTAGAGTTTTTCGGTTTAATAGTTTAGTGAAACGAAGGGGCAATGAGTTTAACGAAGAAGTGCGAGCTGTGGACTCTGGCTTTTTTCAAATATTTGATTTCAATATTATAAAAGGAAATAAGACCAATCCATTTACAAACGCCAATGCTATTGTATTAAGTGAATCTTCAGCAGAGAAATATTTTGGAGATGAAGACCCAATAGGGAAATCTTTAACATTGGAATTTAACGAAGAAGTAAAATTATTTAAAGTATCTGCGATTGCGGCAGATGTTCCTGAAGCATCCAGTATTCAATTTGAAATGTTGGTTTCGCTTAAAAATGAAGCTTTATTTTTTAGCGAAAGAGCAAGAAATAGCTGGCTTAATGTTATTGTTGAGTCTTATGTATCGTTACACGAAAACCAATCTGCATCGAAATTGGAAGGCAAATTCCCTACTGTAATCAAACAACAGTTGGGAGATCGTTACAAGGAAGGTACATTTTTCTTGCATTTACAACCACTTACCGATATACATTTTGACACATCTTTACCTCCAGGTTTTGAGCCGGTTACCAACATAAAACATGTTTATATAATGGCTGCGATTGGGTTTTTAGTGCTCCTTTTGGCTTGTATTAATTTTGTGACCCTAGAGGTAGGCCGTTCGTTTTCTAGAGCAACCGAGGTTGGGGTACGTAAGGTGTTAGGAGCATTTCGCAAACAAGTTACGTATCAGTTTTGGAGTGAGGCTCTATTAGTTACCCTTATTGCTGTATTTGCGGGTATTATACTTTCATTTATTTTTCTAGGCCCGTTTTGCGGTTTAATTGGAAAGCAATTGAGTATATCTTTTGATATCAGTTTTTGGATAATTAATTTTAGCTTAATAGTGTTTATTGCTCTTGTTGCTGGTTTCTATCCTTCTATAGTACTTTCAAAATTTAATCCAATAGAGGTTTTAAGAAGAAAAACAGGTAAAGGAACTTCTCTGGGAATCTTGGGAAAAACTTTATTAGTATTCCAATTTACTGTGTCGATCGTAATGTTAATAGCAACTTTAGTAATTGGTCGTCAAATAAACTATTTAACCAATAAGGATCTTGGTTATGAAAAAGATGCACTTGTAATTGTGCCTACCAATATGTCGGGGAATGAAGCTGATGTTTTTGCAAGTCTCTATATTGCCGAACTCAAAAAACAATCTAAAATTCAAGAAGCTTCCAAATCAATGTTCAGTTTTATAGAAAACAAATGGATTGAATTAGGCTTTACTGATAGTAAAAATATATATCAGGAGTTTAATTACAATATGATAGATGCTAGTTTTTTGAAAACACATGATATTCAGATTAAAGAAGGGAGAAATTTTCAAGAAGGACATGCTAGTGATGCACAACATGGAGTTCTTGTTAATGAGGCATTTGTAAAAGCATTTCAACTCGAAAATCCGGTAGGGAATACTTATGACAAATTCAACATAAAAATTCTTGGAGTCATGAATGATTTCAACTACGAATCGCTCAATCATGCTGTTGCTCCATTAATGCTTTCAATAAATTCTGAACCTATTTTAAGTCTAGCCGAGAATTTAACTTCTCGATATAGCTCTCAACCCAGGATTTCGGTAAAACTAGATACTAAAAATATGACTGCGGGTATGACTTTGTTAAAAGACATCTGGGAGAAAATTAATCCTTCACAAGAATTTGAATATTCTTTTTTAGATGAAACTTTATTTGCTCAATACCAAAGCGAGAAACAATCCAAATCAATCGTAAATATTGCTTCTCTACTGGCTGTTTTTATAGCATGTATGGGTTTGTTTGGCTTAACAACTTTAATAGTTGCTAAACGTATAGCAGAAATTGGTATTCGAAAAATAATGGGAGCTAATGTCATTAATATAGTGGGGATAATTTCAAAAGATTTTATAAAACTAGTGTCAATCTCCACATTATTTGCCTTTCCAATTGCTTGGTGGGTTATGAATAAATGGTTACAGGGATTTGCATATAGTATTGATGTCAATTGGTCTGTTTTTGTAATTGTAGGCATTACCGTGCTAGCTATAACATTGGTTACAGTAAGTTTTCAAGCTATAAAAGCTGCCATTACTAACCCTATAAAAAGTTTAAGAACGGAATAATATCATCAAAAAACGAATAGTCATGATACGTAACTATTTTAAAATTGCATGGCGAAACCTATTGAAGAATAAAAGCTTCTCGTTTATCAACATTTTTGGATTGAGCATAGGAGTAGCTGCTTGTATTTTAATAACCCTTTATATACTTCATGAGAGCAGCTATGACAGTAGTGTTCCAAATTCTGAGAATGTATATAGAATGACAGGTCAATATATTGAGGATAGTCGTGTTAACAATGGTATTCACTTTTCAGCAAATACAGCCAGCACTGTTTTGAAGGACTTTGAAGAAGTGGAAAACTCAGGTAGATTAATGGCTAATCAGCTTTTTTATAGAGCTGGTAGCAATGAGATACGGTTTGATGGAGAAGATATGCAACACCATGAAGAAGGCTTTACGTATGCTGATCAATCCATGATTGATATTATGGGGATTAATATGGTTTATGGGGATGTAACAACAGCACTCACTAAACCAAAAACAATGGTGATTTCACAACGTATTGCCACAAAATATTTTAAGAGCGAAAATCCTGTAGGGCGCATTATGTACCTAAATGGTAATAATGAAGATCCATTTGAAATTACTGGAGTGATGGAAGATTTTGCGAGTAATTCTCATTTAGACTATGATTTTTTAATCACATTAAAAGATGTAGAGTTTGGTGAGGGCGAACAAACAAGATGGATTCAAAATAACTATTTCACTTATATAGTTTTAAAATCGGGTACTGATGTTGCCACTTTTGAAAAAAAGATGGGCACTACTTTAATAGAAAAGTATATAAAACCAGCTTTCCAGTCTGCAGGATTTGCAGGTTGGGAACAAATGCATGAGCGGATTAAAATGTACTTACAACCTCTTACAGACATTAATTTGTATTCTGCGCATATAGATTTTGAATCTAGTTCCAGAAATGATATTAAAATCATATGGATTTTTGGTATTGTAGCCTTGTTTATTCTAATTATTGCAAGCATTAATTTTGTTAATTTGTCAACAGCAAAATCTGCTAATCGTGCAAAGGAAGTAGGTCTTAGAAAAGTGGTAGGCTCTACACGTTCACAACTCATTGGTCAGTTTTTGGCAGAATCCATTCTTATTTCACTTATTGCTTTTATTGTTGGAATAGCCTTATCTGCTTTATTAATGCCTCTTTTTAGGAGTATGTCTGGTATTGATTTAATAATGCCTTGGTCTGATTTTGGGTTTATTCCAACTATTTTAATGACATCAATTTTTGTAGGTATTCTGGCAGGTTTATATCCGTCGTTTTACCTCTCAAACTTTAATCCTATTAATGTGCTTAAAGGCAAATTAAGCTCAGGGAGCAAATCATCTGGATTGAGAAGTAGCCTGGTAGTTTTCCAATTTACAATTTCAATCATTTTAATTGTAGGAACATTAATTGTAAACCAACAAATGGACTTTATTTTAAATTCTAAAGTTGGATTTGAAAAAGATCAAGTTGTACAACTATATAGCACTAATATTTTAAATGAACGTGTTGAAACCTTTAAAGAAGAACTTAAAAAATTACCAGGTGTTAGCAGTGTTTCTATTAGCGATTATTTACCCATTGAAGGCACCAAAAGAAATGGAAATAGTTTTGTAAACGAAGGGAAAGATGGTATTGACGAAAATATACCTGGACAGGCCTGGGTAATAGATGAAGATTATATTGAAACTATGGGGATGAAGTTGGTAGATGGTCGTAATTTTATTCCAGGGCGTGCTTCAGATGAACAAGCACTTATAATAAATCAAGCCATGGCAAAAGAATTAAATCTTGATAAGCCTGTTGGTAAACGAATCTCTAGATATGGTGAGCTTTACGAAGTTATAGGCGTTGTAGAAGATTTTAATTTTGATACGATGAAAACATCGGTGAGACCACTTTGTTTTTTTAGCGGAATAAGCCCCTCCATAACTTCCGTAAAAATAAATACATCAAATGTCTCAGCAGTATTATCATCAATGGAAGCAAAATGGAAGGCGTTTGTTCCTAATATGGCATTTAGATACGAATTTATGGATGCGTCTTTTTCTAAAATGTATGATAACGTAAACAGAATAAAATCCATATTTACAGCCTTTGCCATTTTAGCCATATTGGTAGCTTGTTTAGGTTTACTAGCGCTTTCAGCTTACATGGTAGAACAGCGTAACAAAGAAATGAGTATCCGAAAAGTACTTGGAGCTTCTGTGCAAACCATTTTTAAATTACTTACAAAAAACTTTTTGGCACTTATTATAATTGCACTATGTATTGCAATTCCAATTGCTTACTATTTAATGCAAACGTGGTTGCAAGACTATGAATATAGAATAGATATGTCTTGGTCTGTTTTTGCCGTTGCAGGTATTATAGCCATGACCATAGCTTTGGTAACGATAAGTTATCACGCCCTAAAATCGGCAATTATTAACCCTGCAAAAATTTTGCGTTCAGAATAAAAAAAAAAAAATCAAAATAGATCTTTCAAAACAATAATTATTATGCACAACTACAAAAGACTTTTATGTTTTATAACCGTAACGCTTTTAAGCGTATCTTATATGGCAACAGCTCAGCAAAATAAGTATGAAGTTAAAGACTCCATTTTTTCTAAAACATTGAATGAACATAGAAATTACAGAGTCATTTTACCTGCTGATTATTACCCAACTTCGGATAAAAAACATGATGTTATTTATGTCTTAGATGGTGAAACGGTTGTTAATGTGGTGTCTCCAACTCACAAAATTGCATCCGATTGGGGAGTGATTCCAAGATGTATCATTGTTGGAATAGATAATAAGTTTAATGATGGCATAGTGATGCGTGACAGAGATCTATTGCCAACACACGACAAACGCGCTCCTCTATCTGGAAAGGCAGATAATTACATAAAATTTATAAAAGAGGAATTAATGCCTCATATTAATAAAACATATGCAACATCAGATCGCAATATACTTTTTGGGCACTCTCATGGTGGCACCTTCACTATTTACAGCATGTTAAAAGCTCCCAATCTGTTTAGCGCTTATATAGCAGCAGATCCATCGCTGTGGTGGGATGAAAGGTATGTCATTAAACAGGCAAAAGAAACCTTGCCTAATCTGTTAAATTTAGATGCAAAACTGTTTATAAGTGGTCGAGAAGGTATGCCGTACAGAGGTATGGGTATTGAAGCTATAGAACACGTTTTAAAAGAGAGTTCACCTAATAACCTCTATTGGAAAGGCATAGCTTATAAAAATGAAACGCACATTACTATTTTGTTAAAAACCATTTACGACGGATTGAAATTTATTTATCCGAATTATAAAAAATAGAACGCTATGTTTAAGAATAATTTAAAGTTTGCATTAAGAGTATTTGGGCGAGAAAAATTTTTTACTGCTATAAATATTGGAGGTTTAGCTCTGGGCTTTGCTGTATGTATTCTTATTTTGGGGTATGTAACCTTTGAGTTTTCTTATGAAAAACACATTGAAAATGCCGATACCGTTTATAGGGTCGCCACAACCAGATATGTGCACGGTAAAAAAGTGTTTGAAGGGACCAAAGGACCATCAATACTAGAGCAAATTGCTCCTGCAGAAATACCAAATATAGAACATGCTACAAGAGCCTATTTTGAACCTTGCTTAGTTAGAACGGAGGATAAAAAATATGCCAAACAAAAGATATATTGGGTAGATAAAGACTTTCTTAAAGTGTTTAAAGGGATACTCATTTCAGGAAACCCTGACACCGCCTTAGATGCCCCTTTAAAAATGGTGCTTACGGCGTCTAGAGCATATGCCCTTTTTGGTAATCAAGACCCTATAGGTAAGGAAGTCAAAGTAAATGAAGGCATGCCTTTTCGAGTGACAGGTGTCGTAAAAGATCCGCCATTAAATACCCATTTTAAATATGAATATTTAGCGACTCTAGATACCTGGGTGCACTACGGTTGGATTCCAAAAGAAGGTGATTGGCGATGGAATTTTAGTCAAAATTATATCTCCGTTGCAAACCAAGGGTCGAAAGATCATATAGAAAAGGCATTAAATAGCCTCAGCCTTTTACACGTCAATCCTGAAAAAAGTGAAGGAAAAAAAATAGAATTTGAGCTTCAACCCATAAAAGATATTCATTTAACCTCAAATTATAATGATGAGCTAGAAGCCAATGGAAGTAAAAGTCAAGTGTATATTATTATGGGAATTGGTATCGCTATTTTAATTATTGTCTTTATCAATTTTATCAACTTAAGTACAACACTTTCTCTACGCAGATCAAAAGATACTGGAGTTAGAAAAACCCTTGGAGCATCTGCTGTACAATTAAAAGGTCAATATTTTCTTGAAGCTTTTTTATTAAATATTACTGCATTAATCATTGCTATAATCATTGTGTTAGTTAGTATGTCATTTATAGAAAGTTACTTTAATGTCTCCCTTAGTTTTAAAGTCCTTTCTAAACTATCATTTTGGTTTTTAGGAATTTTAATTTTTGGTATATGCGTATTAGCTGTTAGTTTTTACCCTGCGTTTGTTTTAACTTCAATAGACGTTAATACTGCCATTAAGGGAAAAATAATAAAGGGAAGAACAAGTCACGCTTACATCAAACAGGGGCTTTTAGTCGTACAATTTTGTGCATCTATATTTCTTACCATAGCTGCCTATGTCGTATATCAACAAGTAGACTTCATGCAAAACTACGATTTGGGCATTAACACAAATCAAGTACTTGTGTTACAAGCTCCCACAAGTTTAAATGCAGGTGGTTGGCACTCTTATGATGAAATAGCTGTTAAAAATGATAAGTACAATGTATTTAGACAGCAACTTTTACAAAATTCGGCATTACAGGAAGTGGCCTCATGCTATAGCATACCTGGAGAAGAAGCAGAACTTTTAAGGCATAGCGTAAGGCTTAAAAGTAGTGGAGAACCAATACAAACTGAAGTCGAAGAACGCCTTATAGACGAAAATTTCTTTCCACTGTATGAGGCAAAAATTCTGGCTGGAGAAAATTTCAAAATAGACCCTACTCAGCGAAAAAATGAGATCATAATTAATGAAAAAGCAATGGCGTTAATCGGGTTAGAATCCCCAGAAGATGCTATCGGACAAGACGTTTTCCTGGAAGAAGATCTATGGAAAATAAAAGCTGTTGTGGCAGATTTTCATATGAAATCTTTATCAGATCCCATAGTGCCTACTTTTTATGCAAATAGACACCCCTTTGCATTTGGGCATTATTTGGTAAAGCTAAGTCCTCAAAACCTTAAGACCCAAATGGACTTTATTGAATCCAAATGGAATAGTATGTATCCCGAAGATCCATTTTTGGGTCATTTTTCCGATAGTTTTTTCAATCAACAATACAGTCAATACAAACAGTTTGGTCATATTTTTAACGCCCTTACCATATTGGCCATTTTAATAGCTAACCTAGGACTTCTTGCTATGGTCTCTTTAACAACTCTAGAGAATTTAAAAGCTATAGCTATACGACGTGTATTAGGAGCGAACGACAAAGCCGTTTTTATGCTCATGTCTAAAGGGTATATCATGCTCATAATAATTGCGGCGGCTATTGCCATTCCACTAACCTGGTATTTCCTGATGAAATGGCTTAACAATTTTGCTTATAGAATAGAAATTCAAGGTGTTGTTTTTGCGAGTGCTGTTTTATTAATACTCATGGTAGCCGTGTGTAACATCATGTATTATGTATTAAAAGTTTTAAAGTTAAATCCGGCAGTCATAATTCGTGAAGAATAATGCAATGTCAAAACACTAACACTATGATTAAAAATTATTTCAAAATAGCCTGGAGAAACCTTTTAAAGAGCAAAGGGTATACTTTGATAAATATAGGTGGATTAGCCCTAGGAATGGCCATAGTACTTCTTATAAGTTTGTGGGTATATGATGAGCTCACTTTTAATCAAAGCCATGATAATTATAACGACATAGCCCAGGTTATGTCCCGCAAAACACGTAACGGTAAAAAAGCCATTCGTTACGCTATGCCTTATCCGATAGGTGACGAATTAAGAGCAAAATATGGGGAGGATTTTAAGCATGTGGTCATGAGTTCGTTTCATGGGGATAATGTTTTGGCTATAGACGATAAAAAACTTTCCAGACGCGGTGGGTTTATGGAACCTGGAGCGCTTAGTATGCTTTCATTAGATATGATTTACGGTGATTGGGAAGGCTTAAATGATCCGAATTCTATTGTGATTTCCGAATCGACTGCCAAGTCGTTTTTCGGAGAAGATAATCCGCTAGGCAACACCATGAGAATAGCTAATAAACTTGATGTTTTAGTAACGGGTGTCTATAAAGATATGCCTTATAATACAACTTTTAAGGATCTTGATTTTATAGTGCCATGGGCTTTATACGCTTTGTCTTTTCCATGGGTAAAAGAAGCTAAAGACAACAACCTGTGGGGCAATAATTCTTATCAATTATTTGTACAAATAGCTGAAGGAAAAACAATGACTGCCGTTACAAATACCATTAAAAATACCATATTAAACAACATCCCAGAATACGGCAAGAGAGAGAAGCCGGAACTTGTGTTGCACCCAATGAAGGATTGGCATTTGCGATCAGACTGGAAAGATGGGTTTAATGCTGGAGGCTTTATTCAATATGTATGGTTATTTGGTGTGGTCGGGTTGTTTGTACTGCTTTTGGCTTGTATTAATTTTATGAATCTAAGTACGGCACAGTCGGAAAAACGGGCTAAAGAAGTTGGGATAAGAAAAACAGTAGGCTCCTCTAAATATCAATTGATCAATCAGTTTTTAAGCGAATCATTTTTAGTGGTACTCATGGCGTTTGTATTAGCAGCATGTTTGGTGTTTTTAGCGATGCCATCGTTTAATGACATGGCAGATAAACAAATTGTATTCCCGTTTAAGAGTGTCACTTTTTGGTTAGCTAGTCTCGTTTTTATAACGATCACGAGTCTTTTGGCAGGGAGCTATCCTGCGTTGTATTTGTCGGCTTTTCGTCCTGTTAAAGTTCTAAAAGGTACTTTTAAATCGGGAAAATCAACGACATCATTTAGACAAGCATTGGTAGTGGTTCAATTTACGGTTTCTGTCATATTGGTTATAGGGACTATAGTTGTTGAAAAACAAATAGATTATTCTAAAAACAGACCCATTGGTTATGAAATGAATGGTCTGGTAATGATTGAAAAAACCACTGAGGATTATGAAGGTAAATACAATATCATGCGCAATGACCTTATAAGTAGTGGAGCCGTAGTAGACATGGCAGAATCCTCAAGTCCTTTAACAGATGTTTGGAGTACAAATAGCGGATTTGAATGGGAAGGCAAATCACCCGATTTTATTACAAACATAGCCACGGTTTCTGTTTCACACGATTATGGAAAAACGATAGATTGGGATGTAGTAGAAGGGCGTGATTTTTCGAGAACATTTGCAACCGATTCTACAGCTTTCATTCTTAATGAAACTGCCGTGAAATATATGGATTTAAAAACCCCCATAGGTAAAATAATTAGATGGAATAATCAAGAACATCAAGTCATTGGAACGGTTAAAGATATTTTAGCCGTATCGCCTTTTGAGCCCGTGCTACCAACCGTTTACATGATTAAGTATTTCAATACCAATTGGATAAATTTAAAACTCCATCCAAGCCAAAGTACATCTACATCTTTAGCAACCATAAAAACCATTTTATCAAAACATGCTCCCAATGTTCCGTTTGAATACCAGTTTGTTGATAACACCTTTGCAGAAAAATTTGAGGCTGTAGAACGTATTAGAAAGCTATCAACCATATTTGCAATTTTTGCCATTTTCATTAGTTGTCTAGGGCTCTTTGGTTTGGCTTCTTTTATTGCAGAACAGCGTACCAAAGAAATTGGAATTCGGAAAGTCGTAGGTGCGTCGGTATTTAGCCTATGGCAGTTATTGTCTAAAGGTTTTGTAAAGCTGGTAGTGCTTGCCATTTTGGTGGCAACACCTCTTGCTTATTATGGTGTTAGCCAATGGTTGAACAATTACACATACAGAACCGAGGTATCTTGGTGGGTTTTTGCCATAGCTTGTATAGGTGCCATAGGCATTACATTGTTAACGGTAAGTTTTCAAGCTATAAAAGTGGCTGTTGCGAACCCTATAAAGAGTTTAAGAACCGAATAAAACCTAAGATATAAAGTGTTCTATTATAGAACAGTGCTGTATCAATTTCGAACACACCAGCATGCAAACTCTACCATAAACACCTATTTATCAGACTATTAAATAATGGCACGATATTAAAGACAATTTAAATAAAACACATAAATAATGATATTACAACTCAAAAATATATTTAAATGGGTGAACTCTGGTGGAAATAGGGTGTTCCTATTAAATGATATAGATTTTACCGTTAATGAAGGAGAATTTATTTCTATCATGGGACCATCGGGTTCTGGTAAAACTACATTGCTCAATGTTATCGGCATGTTGGATAATTTCAATGAAGGTGAGTATACGTTTTTAGATGAATCTGTACATGACTTAAAAGAAAAACATAGAGCTAATTTATATAAAGAATACATCGGGTTTGTATTTCAGTCTTATCATTTAATTGATGAGTTGACAGTTTATGAAAACATAGAAACGCCTTTATTATATAAGAAACACAGTAGGTCTGAACGAAAAGCTATGGTCGCCGATATGTTAGATCGATTTAATATTGTAGGCAAGAAAGATTTGTTTCCGTCGCAATTAAGTGGTGGGCAACAACAATTGGTAGGCATAGCAAGAGCTTTGGTTTCCAGTCCAAAACTCATATTGGCAGACGAACCAACTGGTAATCTAAATTCAGCACAAGGCGAAGAGATTATGCAATTGTTTAAAAAGCTGAATGAAGAAGGCGTTACCATTATTCAAGTTACGCATTCTGAATCCAATGCAACTTACGGTTCACGAACCATCCATCTTAAAGATGGTTTGATAGTCAATAATTGATTTCGAAACATACTTATGATTAAAAGAATACTACTATTAAGTGTTTGGGGACTATATACATGCTTAGGGTTTAGTCAAGACGAGGTACAACCAAAATTTACTTTAGAGGCATGTATTGCAATGGCTATTGAAAACAACTTAGACTTAAAAGGTGCCGAATTAAGAAAGCGATCGTCCAAAATAAACTATAAACAATCTGTAAACGCATTACTGCCAAATCTAAATGCAAATTACAATTTGGGTGTTAATGATGGGCGTAGTATAGACCCTTTTACCAATAGCTATATAAATAGAGAATTAACGTTTTCTAACTTTGGGATGGACTTGCGACTCACTGTTTTTAGTGGCTTTAGAGTTTTAAATAGTATTAAGCAGAATAAGTTTAATATGAAGGCCGCCGAAATGGAAGCCGAGGAAGCCAAACAAAACCTAATTTTAGACGTAACGATTGGATATATACAAATATTAAATAGTCGAGATCGGATCGCACTTTTAAAAACCAGACTGAATACTACCAAAGTCCAATTAAAGCGACTAGAAACCAATTACAAAGAGGGCGTTGGAAACCCTGCCGATTACACAGACATGAAAGGTCAATACGCTTTGGATCAATCGGCAATCATTGAAGCTGAAAACAATTTTAAATCGGCCGTATTGGATTTCGCAAGGTTGTTAAACCTGAAAGACCAATCGGAAAAACAGTTTAACAACATCTCAGGCCTAATCAATTCTGAAAAGTATCAACTTTCGGCAAGCGATGTCTATCATGACGCCCTACAAAACCTGGCGACTTTCAAATCCAGACAGTTAAGGATTGATGCTGCTCATAAAGGTATAAAAGTGGCTAGAGCGAATTATTTACCGGAGGTGTCGCTTTTCGGACAGTTAAACACCAATTATTCAAGTTTGGCAGAAACATTTACAGAAACGGGTTCCAACATCTTAGAAACCGGGGATTTTGTAACCATTAACAATCAAGATTTTCCAGTACTTCAAAATAAAACAGAATTTGAAGGCCATAAAATAAACTACATGGATCAGTTTGATAATAACCTAAATACCGTTGTAGGTGTATCGGTGCAAATGCCATTATTTAATGGGTTTAGAGCAAAAAACGATGTGAAACTTAAAAAAATTCAATTGGAAGAAACCAAATTAGAACTCCAAAACACAAAACTACTCTTTAAGCAATCCATAAAACAGGCGCATAACACTATGGAAGCCGCCTTTAGCAGATATCATATTTTATTGGATCAAGTGGCTGCATTTGAAGAATCATATCGTATAAACGAGGTTAGATTTAATAGTGGCGTGTCCAATATCGTAAACTACATAGTGAGTAAAAACAACTTGGATAATTCCAGACTTAATTTGAATAGAGCGAAATATGAGTACTTGCTACGTGTTAAAGTGCTCGATTTTTATAGAGGAATTTATTAAGGCTTCTTAGTGTATATCCCCCATTTTTTTCATGAACTTATCTTATAAACCATGAAGTACACCCTCAGTATTTTTTCCTGTTGCTATGGCTAACTAAAAATTCATTTTCTTAAACGTCACAGGCTTATCAAAATATTACTTCTAATTAAATTCTGGAGAAGTTAGTATCGAGGAGTTTTTTTGTTAAAAGTTTATTTATTTTGGTAGGATCTCACCATGGGTGTATTAAGTGGTAATATTTTAAAATCATATGTTTAAAAAAAGCTCGAAAGCTCTATCGTTTCTAAACTCGGCCAGATGGAAATATTTATCTTCGGGCGCTACAAGCGATATGAAAGTCTCTTTACGAACACCCGCTCCTTTTGATGGAAAAGTTTCGGCTTTATAAATGGTTTCCTCTTTATGTTTTAATAAAAGAGGGTGATCGGTTTTCAATCTGTCATGTATTGCTTTAACAGTGTTCTTGTATTCTAAAATAGCGGCTTTTTTTTGTTCCGGTATGGCCCCTGGTATATTTTGTATAATTTCGAAAGCTTTTTGTATCTGGCGTTCCATAATAGTTTCTATTTGCGCGGTCAAATTTTTAATGGCCTGTTTCATTTCATCTCTAGAGACTTTACTTCTCAGGCTGGCATCAACTAAATTCGGAATACTGTCTTTCACCCATACACCGTATACTTCTTTCACCGAAGAGTATACACCACGATTATTTTGAAGGTGTTCCGGGTTCTCTTTTAACAATAATAAACTGGGTATGGCCAATAATCCAGATATCCCCTTACACAAATGTACCATAGCCACACGCCCTTCTAAGGTTTTAACAAAGGGTTTAAAAGCAGCATATAGTTGGCGATAAGTTTCATCAAAATATTCATAACGTTCAGATTTATAACTGCTCATCCCATAATTTTCAATATATACAGCGATTTCTCTCACTGTTAACGATAGGTTCACCTGGGTATATACTTGCGCTTCTTTTTCCCAATGTTTTTTGCGTTTCCCTATTTTCAACGTTTTAGAGACATGGCTCATATACCATTGATGTCCCAATTGATAATGTTGTAGCCGATTTATTAACCCAGATACAAAGTCTCCCTTAGATTCTAAGTACACCTGATGCATGGTTTGTTTAAACAACCGCCATGTGTTTCCTATACTTTGTTTATTGATTTTAGTATTATAATTAACAAATAAAAATGGAGGAAACCCTAACTCTAACTCATTATGGGTATCTGTTTCTAAGGTAAAAGGTATTTTAAATAATTTACTATACCCTTTCGTCTGACCAATTACTGTATGTACAGGGAGTGATTTTTCACCTTCCATCTCTATGAGGTTATATGTGGCAAATTCGTACTCAAATCCTACACTTCTATGGCACGACATGATCACCTTTTCATCTCCATTAAATGTCTCCCACAACCAGTTTTGGTATTTCTTTTGATTTAATACAATGTCCTGAGTCGTATAGCTTCCATCTCCATGGGCTTTTTTTATCATCTCTATATTTGCCATCAACAAACCTTCTTTGTTGAATTGGAATAAGGTTTCCCACAGGTCTAAATATCTATAAATACTGTAGACCCGTGGGCTAAACCCTTTATTTTTAAGAGCGGCCTGTATTAAAGCCGTATGCTGTAGGTTTTTATAATAAGGCTGTGTTTTAAGATCGGTTTGTTTTTCTGCCTGTTCTATATCGCATAAGACATGATAACTTCCTTTTATAATGATTTTATTTTGGTAGTTTTTCCATAAAGCATCAAGGCTATGGACATCTTTTAAAGCGTTATTACCCATCCAAATATCGGCTACGAAATTTGCAGAACTATCTATGGAAATATCTGGATTCATGGTTTTTATAAGCTTCATAACTTCAGACATTCTATATGCAGTATTATCAATTTTGATCGCTCGCTCAGGCTTCATTGTTTTTTTAGAGTTTTATGGAAGAAACAGATTTATCAAGCATTTAGCTTGCCATTATACCGTAATGCTTTTATGAATATAGAAAGCTGCTTTTCCTGGGCTTGGTTTCTGAACCAAATCATCTGCTTTATCATCAAGCTCATTATTTTTTTCAACCTCTCCCCTGTCATCATCTTCCGAAATCCAAAACAACGCATCAACAGCTATTTTATCACCATTGATCACCATAGTATTTTCTTCTAAAACTAATTTTTCAACCTCATCGCGGTTCTCGTCTTCCTCCCATGTACTTTCTATATCTTTTTTCATGGATAATGTCTTCACCTGTCGTATTTCTAAAGGAGCTCCTGCTCCCCCAGCCAATGGAATGGCATTAACAACCCACCCCTTAGACTCTGCTATAATTGCTTTTTTATTAATGGTGGTCCCGTAAGAGGACACAAAATGGATGTGCACGCCACTTTTAAAAACCTTCTTAAAGGAAGACAATACTACTTTTGGAAGGTAATCTTTTAAATCAAGCTTCATCTTTCTATCTGTAAGTCCGAAAAGTATTTTTTTAGCCATTTGATAGTCATTATCAAAACAATGATCAAAGGCAAAAAAGATCCTGTTCATCTCAACAATACCGATAGGAACAACTGTAGCTGGGATAGAAGGCGTTTTTTTTCCTGACACTTTTCTAAGTTTATTTTGCAATGCGATATAATGATTGGTTTTGGTATCCTTTTTTAATGCCTTTACTTTCTTTTCATCAATCGAACCATCTCCAAGAATAAATCCCCAATGGTCAATAGCGCTATCATCATCTAAAGTGTAATCCGCTTTATCATCGACAAGATCAATCACATTCAAATCCATAGTATCCGCTTCTGCGATATCAAGGACTGCTTTATAAGGCGTTGTAATTAGTGTTGTAGAAACCGTTGCCTTTTTTTGCGTTACAAAGCCTCCATTGATAAGAATACACATTTGAAAAGCGTCTTTAATCTCAATATCTGTATCGTCTTCACTGTCATCATGCCTTGTATCGATTTTGTCATTGTGATTACAACTCGTTTTTCGTCCTTCATCATCGTTGTTGTCTTTCCGGTTATCTTTCTTTTTCGAAAATTCTAAAACATCTTTTTTATTATGCGCTATTTCTATTTCATTACTTTCCTGTTTATCTTCACTTGCCTCTGTTTTGGTCTGTCTTTTCAACATTAGACTTTCCTTTACTTTATTAAAGGCTTTCTTTATATTTTCTTTTATCGATGTTTCATCAATACCCTGGTCGTCTACGTCACCATTTTCTCCTTTTTCTTTTTCTCTTACCTTTTCATTATGCGCTGCTTTTCGTAACAATTCTTCAATACTATCACTTGTAGATGCTTGCTCTTCCTTATCTTCGTCATAACCCTTACCCTTCATATCCTTTTTTCCTTTAGTTGTTTTCTCATCTTGGGTATCTTCTTCTTCCAGGTCTTCATTATAACCGATAATCGTTCCAAAATTAAAAATCCAGTTTTTCCATTTTTTATCCATTACCAACATTTGCAGGCAACCTAATAACCCATCGGGGTTTTTATCTGACACACCATCACCAATAATCGTATGTATGGAATAGGCTCCCTGTCTGCCTCTGAAAAAAAATTGAGGGAGTGTTACCACTTTAATGGCATTTTTCTGTATCTCTTTATTTTCCCAAAGCTTGTTTAAGTACATCTTCAATAATGCCACTCGTGCTTCATAATCTTTCGTTTGGTCAAATAGACTTTTAAAGTTTTTATTTTTTGGGTCTGGTAATGTTCGGATTCCAAGCCCAATAGGTTGAATTTTTTTAGCCATAGTTTTTATATTTAAATGTTATGTTTTATGTCTTAATGAACTCGTTCATATGGTTTTACTCTAGTTTGTTGTGTTTTCATAGTTTTAATAGCTATTGATTAATAATGGTATGATTCAAATTCCGGGAGGTGGTATAAAACGTCTACCGTAATCTGGCGATAAGCCGTTTAGTGATGAAAATAAGATAACAGGTAGAGGCCACAACAATAGTATATGTTAGCCCCTCGTTGCCAATAAGATCCATGCTTACTCCAATAATAAACAAGCCTAAAAATCCGCCAAGTGCGTCCATAAACATGAAAGACATATTTGCAGAAATCTGATCTTCTTTTCTAAATGTTTCTCCAATAAAAGCCAGCCCGGTTGCATAAATACCGCCCATGCATCCACCCCAAATAACAAGCAAGGTTAGCGCTATTCCTAAATGCGCGTAGACTGCCAGTGATAGAAATACAGCACAAACAACAGAGAAGCATACACAGATGTATATAATGAGTACGCGATCTATAAAAGCCGACAAGGAACTAATAAGAGCTCCAATACTCACACTACCAATCATAAACGTCGTGAGTAACAGTGCGCCTTCATTAGGTAATAATCCATTTGCCATTCCATAAAGCGTAAGAAACGATGGCAGACCAAAAAAACAAACCCCACCAACCAACGCAGACAGCATGATGATTTTTGCATGTTTAAAAACAAAGCCTATCCGAATATCTTTATTTGTAGTCAATGTTGGCCTATATCTAAAAATAATCGACAAAACTGCACACGGTAACAAGGTCATTATAGCATTGATTACAAATTGAAATCTACCAGAGGGTATAACCTGTAACAGTACAGGCCCTAGAGCAATTCCCAATGACAGTGAAGATGAATACAGCCCTATGAAAAGTCCTTTTAGTTTTCCGGTTTTTGTAAGATTTAACCAGGTTTGAATAACAACCAACAGCATACTGGTTGATACCCCATAAACAAAGATACCTGCAAACCAAAAAACCAGATACTCATTAAAACTTAGTAAATAGATAACCAGGCCTCTTAAAAGGGACGTTCCAACTATAGTTTGCACAACACCCAAACGTTTTACAACCAGTGAAATATGCTTAAATAATAGAATGGTCGCTAAAATCTCAAAAGACATGACCAAGCCTATTATTGTTTTACTATACCCCTGTGTTTGTATAGTAAGAGGAACAATAACATAGTTTATACCAGAACTTATTTGTATACACAATGTCGTTATTATGATAAGAATGGGAATCATTTTTTTCATGCGTACTCTAGTTGGTTTCCGGATACTTACACAGCCTTATATGGATGTAAACACCAGAATGCTGTAGATTTGAATAACTAATGACTTTAGATTGGTAGGTCTCTATCAGATTAATTGCCGTAGCCATCTTATACGGTTTGAAATCCAAGAACTTTTGAGTAAAATTGATTTCTGGACACAATTGTTCTAAGAACTTTTCCTCGAACTTATGATGTCTTATTCCAGAAAGTTTTAGCTCTATTATCATGTGATTGATGCTTTCATCTAATTGCCTGGCCATCATATCTACAGTATCACATTGTGTTGTTTTTTTTATAAAAAACACGAGGATAGAGATGAGGTTTATAACCAATGATGAAGGTGGGCCTAATGAGACCGGAGAAATGAATTCTTTTTTTTCTACATTTAATGTAATACCTTCTCTTGCCATATTCTGTTTAACGCCATGGATAACATCACTAATTCGGAAATCTTCAAGAGGGTTATTTTGATGGGTTATCTTACTTTTTTGATAAGCGATCACATGTGTTATCCAGGTTTTAAAGTCTTCATAAAAAATAATATTGGAAGGCCCGAGGTATGCTAAATTGTTTTTAATTTTTTTTACAATTTGTATATGTTCTTTAGAAGTATTCTCCCGAGATTTTTGAAAGGTTTGTTGAAGTTCATCGCTTTTATCTTTAATCGCCAAAAGTCTTTGTGTGTACTTACGGATATACCAGATGAGTAGCCCTATAACGAGTCCAATAAAAATTATAATGATTACCGTTTTTTCGAAAGCAATTTCAATGGGACGTAATCTTTCATAAAAATTATTCAGCTCCAAATCCATTCCCAAGGTTCCTACAAATTGCCCATTTGAATCATAAAAAGGGGCATAACTACTTATAAAAACACCCCATTCGTCCGTATAGATCCCAGACACCATGTTCTTTTGCCCTTTTAGTGCTTTTAAAAGTGCGGGGGCCGGATTTTTATACTCGTCCATCAATGCCGGAGGTACATCTGGTAACCCGTCATTATTATTATCATTTTGGGGACTGGGATTCAGTATAAAATACACCTTATCATCAATGAGAATATTAGTGTATATGTAGCGTATGTCCTTTGCCGCTTTTCTAATATTTTCCAGAGGTACAATTTGGGATATGTAAAGAGAGTCTTCTCTTTTAAAATCTTTAGTAAACATTTGGTGCAAATCACCATTTATTATGGATGCCGCAGCCGAAACATTTGATTGCAACCCAATTTTTATTTCCTCCTCTAAGGAATCTACAGACTTTATATACAGCAAGTAGGTAGAAAAAAATATAAGAGCTATGGCAATAAATGCTGTTATAATAGCTTCTATTTTTGGAGTTATAGACCTACGAAAGAGATTCCTTTTTTTATTTAATTTATTTTTTTTCACGGTGTATTTAGATAATCAAATTCCGGCCATTAAATAATCTTGACCTTATAAATAATCAGACGTACTTCGAGGGATCACCCCTGTGCATATGTATCTGTAATAAGGATTATTAGCTTCAAGTCTTCTTTTATGATTTTCTATCCGAAAAATAAAACTGCCTGAATAGCATTCGTTAATAGAAACCCGCCAGGAAAGAGATATTTGCAGTGTTTCATTAATTTTTGATTGTGTATTCTTTTATTATTCTTGATTAAAGAATACCCCAGTATTATAACAATAATGCTTATAAAAATACTCAGGTACCCCATAGTGATTAAAGACTCAATAAAGGTACTGTAAGGTAAATTGGGTAATATATTGGAGGTGTGGAAATTAAAAGCCACCACAGTAAGCATAAGTGTGAAATTTGTTGTTAACTGATCTGATAAATCCGGCATCCAGAACACAGACCAGGAAATGGAAATGATAAGGAAAAGAGGAAATATAAATTGCCATAAATAGTACCTGATTTTTCGCTTCGCTGTAATTTCTAAATTGTATCTGGAAAACTCGATAGGTACTCCATCTGTACTTAAATGCGAATATTCTTTTGTACTTATATATTTCTGTTCTTTACCTACTAACCAATCTTCCGGCATTTCTTTATTTATAGACATTGAAGTCTCGTTATTTTCTAAAAAAACAAGAGACTTATTATCATAAGAGAAAGCTTCCAATTGAATGGAAAAGCACTGTTCATCGAATGGAAATTTTTTAAAATCCATAAGTGTTGTAAAAACAGCATTAAACCGCTCATTATAAGTCACGTTACCATCTGGCCTGATAATAAGCTGTTTATTAACTATATTTCGGTTACCTACAACATTGATAAACTCAAAAGCAGGGACCCATACCTCTTTGCCTATTTTTTCATCGGCCATCTGATTTTCATAAATAACAATGTCTTGTTTAGCATTATTTATGGTATCAAAGTTCCTTTCATCTAACCAAGTGGCTACAAAATAACCGTCTACGACATAGGTTTCATGTAAGGTATTAATATCATATATTTTATTAATTTGGATTTTTGGGGTTATTTTTATGGGGGCTAAAGTGTCTAAATAATGTGCACCATTTTTTTGGCTATTAGAAAGTAAAACCTCGGTATTATAATTTTTCGCAAACCCCGAAAAATTATAAAGTAAAATGACCATGCCTATATACATAAGTTTCATACGTTTAACGATTATTGGGTTATTGATTAAATCTTAACTTTATTGTTCGGTTACGATGATAAACTCAGATCTTCTATTAATCTCATGAGCTACTTTAGAACAGGGTATATCGTTAGCACAATTATTAATCAATCTGGATTCTCCATACCCCATGGCATCTTCTATTCGCGCTTCGGCTATCCCCTTTTTTATCAGGTAGTTTTTAGTGGATTTTGCTCTACGACGAGATAGTGATACGTTATAGGCATCAACACCTCTGGAATCGGTATGCGATTCAATTTTAATAACCATTTTAGGGTATTTACGCATTAAAGCTACAATGTTATCGAGTTCGAGCGCGGCATCATTTCTAATAGTTGATTTGTCAAAATCAAAATGAATATTTCTAATGTTTATTTTTGACGTATTTTTTTCTTCTACGATGAATTTATCCTGAAATTCCATGACTAATGGCACTTCAGTTTCACCGGTTTCAGAAGAGGTATAAACTTTTTTTTCTGCTTTCTTATAGTTTGACTTTTGAGCTGTTATGGTGTAGTTGTTATCACAAAAAACAATATGTTTATAGAAAAAATGGCCTTTTTCATTGGTTTTTATACTTGCAATTTCAGTATTATTTTCACTAAAAAGGCTAACGGTAGCATGAGGTATCGATTTTCCTGTTATTGCATCCTTAACGTTCCCTTTTATGAGATGTTTACAGGGTTTTAATGGTTCCCTTTTAAAAGCATAAATATCATCATCGCCCTTTCCCGATTTACGATTTGAACTCATAAAACCTGTATTGGTATGCTCATCAATAATAAAAGCAAAGTCATCCAGATTGCTATTAAGTGGTTTTCCCAGGTTTTGGGGTGTTGCAAAACGGTTATTAGTTATTTTACTTTCAAAAACATCCAAACTACCTAACCCTAAATGTCCATCTGAAGAAAAATACAAGGCTTTATCCGTGATGTAAGGAAACATTTCTCTTCCAAAGGTATTAATCGCCGGCCCCAAATTACGAGGGCTTGAATAGTGATCATTTTCTAAAATGTCGACCACAAAAATATCTGTACCCCCTATAGTCCCTGGCATATCGGACACGAAATACAATTGTTTTCCATCTTTAGATACAGCGGGATGGCCTACGGAATAGTCTTTACTATTAAAAGGCAATTTTTTAATATGTCCCCAACGTGTTTGCTTGTGTTTTCCTTTAATTTCTGTGGCGCTGTAGAGTGTTAAATGATTTATCCCTTTAGCGTCACGAGTTAATTTCTTGTCATGATTATTTCTTGTAAAATACATGGTCTTTTTATCTGGAGAAAAGGATACGGTGGCCTCATGGTGTTTTGTGTTTATTATTTTTGAAAACGCTCCCATGGGAATCACATCCCATTGGTTTGATGTTATAGTCCCTTTATAAAGGTTTAGAAAAGATTGATTATTCCAATGATACGTCCTGGTATGATAATGCGATGATTTGTTGGCAGAAGCATAAATCAATTCTCCGTTATAGTACATCGCTCCAAAGTCTGAAAACGGGGTATTAATGGACAGGTTTTTAAGAACAAATTGTGGAGGTTGGTTTATAATTTGATCGAGCTTTTGTTGTTTTTGAGAAAACGTGTTGCCGCTATGATCTAAAGGATTAAATTTTTCGGTATATGTTTTCATCCATTTTTTTGCCCTATTATAAGCTCCAATACCTTTTAAAGTATGTGCGTATCTAAACAAATATGTGGCTTCGACCTCATCGGGATATAAGGTAACCAACCCATGGTACCAGCGATATGCATTTTCCATATCTACGTTAAAATAATAGGCATCTCCAGCTTTCTGAAACAATGCCTTAGACCGATCACCTGCATTAATCGAAGACTCATAGGCTTTGGCGGCATCTATATACCACATTTTAGCAAAGAGATTATCTGCTTTTTCATATGCTTTTTGGGCATGTCCAAAACATGTTATCATAGCGAAACTTAATGTTATAAACTTGTTCATAATTACTGGGTTTAAAAGAATCTTGGTGATTTTAATTGTTTGGTTTTTGATGTCAATTCATAGCGCAGCAGGATCTCATGGCTTCCTGTTGTGAATTTTTGAATTTTAGAGGTCGTATAGTCATAAGAATACCCTACAGTCAAACCAGGTGTTATTCTAAAACCAACCAAAGCACTCACAGCATCTTCCCATCTGTAAGACGCTCCTAAGGTGAGTTTCTCATCAAACATAAAATTAGCCGACACATCTGTAGACAAAGGAGCGCCTTTAACAGATTTGATTAAACATGCAGGCTTAAACTTTATGGCTTTGCTTAGATCGAATACCAAACCTCCTATTAAAAAAAAGTGCATGCGCTCTGAAGCCACTAATTGCTGAATGTCATCATAATGCCGGTCCTGGAAAAAATTGGGTACCGACAGCCCTATATAATGCTTTTCTCCATGTAAATATATACCGGCTCCCACAGTAGGTAGCAAGCGGTTGTTAATGTTTTGATTAAAAGCTTGATCTGGAAATTGCGTTTGCCCTTTTGTCCAATCAAGATTAAGGAACCGACCTCCTGCTTTGAGGCCAAAGGATAACTTATAACGATTTGAAGCTTTTACGGTATATGAAAAGTTTAAGTCCATATAGAACTCATCAGAAGGCCCTATCTCATCATTAATTATCGATACGCCCATTCCCGTATTCTTACCAATAGGCGTATCTAATCCAAAAGTCTGGGTCTTAGGTGCCCCTTCGATGGCGATCCATTGTGAACGGTGAATTCCTGTAAAGGTTAAATGCCCTCTGGATCCGGAATAAGCGGGATTAATACCCATTGTATTATACATGTATTGCGTAAATTGAGGGTCTTGTTGTGCCATAGTATGCTGTGTAATACACACAACTATGAGCCATAATATCTTTATTATAGAATTATTCATATTTCTGTTTTTTTATTTGTCTTCCTTATTTTATCTGTTGAGATATAGCCATCCTACTTTTGCTTTAGATCCATTTCCCGGATCCAGGATGTAATAATAAGTGCCTACTGGAAGGTTATTATTTTTGGCAAAGACGCCTTTACTGTTAGACGTACCATCCCAGGTATTGTCATACGGTGTTTTTTGATACACTAAAGTGCCCCAGCGGTTGTAGATTGTGAGTTTATTACTCGGATATTTTAAAATACCTGAGACATAGAAAAAATCGTTAGTCCCATCACCATTTGGTGAGAACATGTTATAAATTTTCAGACATTCTGTATTAATCAATTGAAAAGTCCCTATTGTATAACAATTTGTCTTGTTATTTTCAACCCTGACATACATAGTTTGTAGATTAATAGTATTCCTATAGGGCGAAATTATAAGGCTTGTACCCGTAGTAGCATCCTCAATATTGTCATAATAAGATACGGTAAACATATCGGGATTTTGATTTCCCAAAATCGTCGGTGTTTGCGTGCTGAGATCAAACATTGCCGCCTCATTAACAAGGCATTCTTCAAGGTTTATAGGTGGGGTTATTTCTGGAACATCATGAACGACCAACTGAAAATCTCCGATACTAAAACAATTCGATTCGATATTTTCATATCTCAAATACATTGTTTTTGTGCGACTGGCTTCATAAGGTTCTAAACCATTTAATGCATTCACATTATTTTCCGCATCATCTTCGGTATTGTAGTAATCCACCCGAAATGTTGTATTTTGATTTCCTATAATATGAATAGTTTGTTCCTCCAGGTTAAAGCTTGCTGCTCCATTAATGCGGCATGCTTCAAGGTCTATAGGAGGGGTCATTTCTGGAACATTATTAACAATCAACTGAAAATCTCCGATACTAAAACAATTCGATTCGATATTTTCATATCTCAAATACATTGTTTTTGTGCGACTGGCTTCATAAGGTTCTAAACCATTTAATGCATTGACATTATTTTCCGCATCATCTTCGGTATTGTAGTAATCCACCCGAAATGTTGTATTTTGATTTCCTATAATATGAATAGTTTGTTCCTCCAGGTTAAAGCTTGCTGTTCCATTAATGCGGCATGCTTCAAGGTCTATAGGAGGGGTCATTTCTGGAACATTATTAACAATCAACTGAAAATCTCCGATACTAAAACAATTCGATTCGATATTTTCATATCTCAAATACATTGTTTTTGTGCGACTGGCTTCATAAGGTTCTAAACCATTTAATGCATTGACATTATTTTCCGCATCATCTTTGGTATTGTAGTAATCCACCCGAAATGTTGTATTTTGATTTCCTATAATATGAATAGTTTGCTCCTCCAGGTTAAAGCTTGCTGTTCCATTAATGCGGCATGCTTCAAGGTCTATAGGAGGGGTCATTTCTGGAACATTATTAACAATCAAACTGAAATCAACACTAGAACCACATATAACATCTCTTTGAGAAATACAATATCCGGGAACACGAATCCTTTGTGTATTATACAACCCTCCTGTTGATGCAGTAAATCCCCAATGAACTAAAGGGTTTTTATTAAAAATCTCTTCTACAATATCTATCGTATCCTCAACAACGCTTTCACCATCCAATTCCACTATGAGCTTTTTTGATGCAGCTGTCCAACGGAAATTAACTTTATGCCACTTACCATCCTCGATATTGGGAATTTCACTATAATGAGTAAATTCACGGTGTGCTTCTATATTTTCTGTCTTACCATTTGCTATTACAGCCACATGATCTACTGAAGTTGGATCGGTAATATTATAAAACGTGTCAAACTCCACGGCTAAAGAGGGAGCAATACCCTCATATCCAATACCTCCACCAGAGGAACCCGCATTGACACCTAATGGCTGTAATACAAACGCAATGCCATCTGCTCCTAAGAAATCCTTATTACCAAAATACATTTCGCTTTCAATATAAAAATCCCCCGTTAAATCCAGTTCCATTTTGGCCCATGCACTTCCGTTTTTCCCCGGGAGATCTGAAGTTAATTGAACGGTATTAGTTTCATCTATTATTTTAGCTTCATTATTTAGCTGAAAATCGTCTGTACTAAACGCTTTACAGACCAATGATGAACCTACAGACTTAACCGTAATCGTTTGTGAATGTGATATATATGTGTTTGGCAATCCACCACTAATTTCAGTTCCATCCTCATTAAAAAAGATAACCTCCAGATCAATTTGCCCATTCTCGATAGTTTCTAAAACCCCTGAAGTATCAAAAGATGCAACACCCCCACCAATATCGCATGAATAGATATGATTGGGTTGTCCTAAATCAATATCAAAAAATGGTATAATTAATACAGCTTCGTCGTCTTCCTTAGGTACAAAATCATAATTATTCGGATTAGAATCAACATCATCCTTATTTGAATTAATAACCTGAGCACCCAGAGCATAATACTCCCCTTCATTCAATGTACTAATAATTCTCATTGTAAATGACACTATTTTAGAAGTAAAAGGCTGAATATCGTTAAATTGAACATCATTATTTGGAGCTGATGGCGTGCTACCATTAATAGAAACTAGTTCCCATGCTGTAGAAAAAAGACTCATTTGAATTGTTGCGATATCCACAGGACTATTACCGCTATTCTTAACTTCAAGTTCAAACTGAAATTCATCTCCGATATCTGGAAATTTGCAATCAGAGATTAATTTTAAATCTATACTTAAATCATAAATAGGTAATTCTAATGCAGCTTCAACTGGAAAGTCGCAGTTCGCTGGTTCCCCAATTTCAGCTATTTCACCTGTAATATTGTATTCATTGGGATCTCCTGTCGGGAAGTTAAGTACAGCGTTAAAGATAAATTCTTTAAAATCATCCCTAAAATCCATACGTATATCATTCCAGGTAATCTTGGTATGATCTTCGTTTACTATAAACGTATCATCGTCAGGATCTAATATAAGATCTAATCCCGGTGGAATGTTCACAACGATATCGATCCCTTCTATATCATCAATTTCAGTGATTTTTGACACTACAATGCTAAACTCATAGGCATCTCCCACATAATAGCCCTCTATTTCGCCAGGTTCTTCGATAAACATCTCCAGGCATGGAGCCAATAGATCTCTGTTTTGCTCATGGTGTTCAAACACATGCTCTGTTTTAGGTAAAATAGCCGGAATTGTATCATGATTTGAGGCATAAAAACTATTGAAAAAAGTGGCATTAAATTCATTTATAGGAAGCAAAACAGTAGCGATCCAAGCGGTTATATATATGTATAAAATTTTCATGATTATTTTAAGATTTATGTTTTGTAGTAAGTGCTTCGTAGCACTCAAAAAGGTCATTGACCAATTGAATTAGAAAAGGCGGTTTCATATCATGCCGTACAACAATCCGCATCACCGTAATATCCATTTGGCCGGAAAGTTTATAATATGGAAGCATCCATTTTTTTTCTCGTAATCGTGCTGTAAATGCACTAATATCAACGCGTATTGTGTCTTTGAATCGAAATACGACAACCGGTATTTTACCATCGGAAAGCATCTCGAACACGTCATGGTTCGTTAGTAATTTGGATAAGAGTCTTGCGTTTTCTATGCACTGTTTGATGGCTTTTTGATACCCTTCAAAACCATAATGAAGAAAGTTGAAATATTGGGCGATGACTAACGAGGACGATCTGGAAAAATTTATCGTAAATGATTCTGAAATCCCACATAGATAGTTAGACTTGACACGCAATTCGCGATGAAAGTAACGCTTATGTCTAAACAGTATCCATCCCAAACCAGGATAAACCAATCCGAATTTATGTCCCGACAGATTTATCGATCGTACCAGGGGACATTCAAAATCCCATGAGCCAAATACAGATGCCTCTAAAAAAGGCGCGACAAAACCTCCTATAGCGGCATCAACATGGATTCCTACATCCCAATTATTTTTTTGATTAACCGCCTCTAATCTTTTATTTAATGCACCTATTGGATCACTAGTTCCTAATTGTGTACATCCCAAAACGGCTACAATACTTATGGAATTCTGATCTATGTTTTCAATAACACGATCCATCGGATATGTATTAGGGGCCTCCAATGCAATTTCTCGAATTTCGATGTCCAAATACTTCGAAAACTTATACCAGCATAAATGAGCATTACTACAAAATACGATGTTTGGTTTTCCATGAATTCTCTTTTTTTTCCACGCCCATTTTGCTGCCAGGATGGCTAAAAAAATAGACTCCGATGAACCAGCCGTGGAGCTACCAAATACGTCATCGCGGTCTGGAGCATGTAAAAAATGAGCAATCGTTTTAATCATATTGTTATGAATCTCTGTTGTTTTTGGATATTCATTTTGATTCACCATATTTACTCCCATAGATTGATGAATTAATACTTCTGTTTCAGGAAGCATTTGTATGGTGGTATAACTGCCTAAATCATGGCTCTTTAAGCCATCTTCTTCCAAGTCCTTCTGGATCTTTTTTAAGGCATCATATGCAGACATCCCTTTTTGAAGCAGGTTATCATCTATGGTTTTAGAAAATGTATGGTTGTTACTATCCGACATGGCAGGTTGTTGCATTAAGAATTAATCACGGTGGCACTTTTATTATGCATTATTTTAACATGAAGTTTACTCCCGTCTGAACGTGAATTGTATTTTGCTGGATAAGCTGTGTCGCACTTAAAAAGATGTTAATTGCTGTATAAGTAGACTCAAATGATGCCGAAGCACCAAGGTTAAGATGACGTAATCCTGTAGTTTCTTTAATATCATTACATCTATGTCCTAAAGAACCGGTTACGCTAATGCCATTGTTTTTCCAGCTATACAATTCCTTTTCCAGAGCAAGAGCGGTATAGAACGCACCCGAATCACTAACAAATACAGAAACATTGGGACGTAATAAAGTCGTGGGACATACCATAGTTGCGAATGCTTCTCCGAAATTAGAATTTTCGATACCTTCTATAGTTGGTGCATAGTAATAGGCGCCACCTAATGAGATATTAATATGCTTGGAAATAGGATAATTGTAACGAAGCGTAGGAGATATTTCTAAATCATTGGTATCATAATTTACTCCGAAACTACTAAAGAGGTTTAATGACAACCCACTGTCACCAAATGTATAATTGGTGCTGGGCTGGATAGCCGGGTAATTGTATACAACATCTCTCCAAATATAATTAGTTGTAGCTAACACTTCGAAATTCATATTATGTTTCGCAATGGGATTGGAGCCTGCCTCTTTTTTAGATTGCAGCTTGAGTTTTTCCAGTTCTTCTACAGTATAAAAATGGTGGAAGTACTCCATTAACTGCTGTTTCTTAATTAAACGATCTATGTTCTGTGCCGTTACCACATTAGATAGCGTATAAAATATGATGAAACCTAATAGTCTAAGTTCTCTTTTCATGGTATGGGTATAAGTTGTTTTTTAATAAAAACTCTCTTTAGCATGCTATTTTGGATGCATTGATTTTGTTGATAACATGGCATAAGTAATCTAGCCTTTGGAAGACAAAGGTGTGATCATGTTCTCAAGCAGACCTACAATAAGGATTGAAACACGTGTCGCATCACAATTGGAAAGACTACATGCAGCAAACAATCAAAATAATTTGGCTTAGTGCCTTGAACTTATCCAAATAGAATATGTAAAGAGAGTTTTATGATATTTACAGACAATGGTAATTATCGTGAGGTATAAGCCTTATGGCCTTCTTTTACTAATTTTTATGTCCTTGTCTGTTTGTGTATTTACGTCTAATCTATTTTCTGTTTCCAGGTAGAGTTCCCCTTCAAATCCTTTTGTCATTCCAAATACTTTCATATCGGGGTATTTTTCTTTCCATAATGGGGCGATATGTCCATTGAGTCCAGAATAACAAATTGAAAAATGAAACTCAGATGCCGTTGCTATGCCTTCTAATGTTTCAAGTAGTTTCAGTGCTTCTTTGACAGTTAATCTTCCTTGGTTATCATCCCATAAACTTGCATTAGCCTCACCACCATACGTATGCATTATAAAAATACTGTCATCTGCTATATCTGCCGTTTTCATAGTATTGGTGTATATTAATGACGCACTTGTAATAAGCTGCCCATCCAACCTAACGTCTTTCTTAATGCTGAAACACTTTTTTACAACATCAAAAAGCTCTCGGCTATTAGCAATACAATCCTCACCAAACCGTCGTGTGCTTTTATCGGGATAAGGGATAAATATGATGAGTTGTTTTCCTTTATTTTTCATGTATTATAGTTTTAAGTATTCATGTGATTTACTGACCTTTAACATCTTTGAAATTATGTAAACCGTATCAAGGTGTCATCCTGGCGATAATAAGATCCAGCATTTTTTGTAAGCCTTCCGGTTTATCTTGCATTTTGGCCTCAATATGAAAGTTGTATTTAGCACCTTGATTTTCCTTTCTGGTATTTTCTCTTGACTCTGTAAGTTTCCCCAACATCTCTACCTTTTGAAGCGAAAAGAGCTTTAATCTTTTGTTCTGTTCTTCGTCGGTAATACTCGATTTATCGTAATTCTCAACTGTGGTGCTTACCTGTAATTGAAAATCGACACTTACTTTGTCGATCATTAATGACGGGATTGGAACCAAGGACAGTATAGGTGCTTTTATAGTCTCATTTTTATATGTGGTAATACCATCTTCTACAGTATCTGCTATGGGTACATCAAAATCGATGGTTTTAAGGCTGCCTTGATCGGTAAACCCTACTAATTCTATAAATTCGTGTGTACCTAAGGCCAGAGCCACCTGCGATTCCATGACGGCTCTAAATGGTGCGCCTATAAGGTCTCTTATTGGCAATTGACTCATTTGATTTTCTATATGCTCCATAGTTAATGTTCTTTAGGAATTACGTTCGTTGTGAAATTTTCTATAATACGTTGGATGCCTTCTGGTGCATCGCCTTTCTTGAACTTCATTTTTAAATCAATCATATTAGGGTCTTTACCTGGTTTATTGGTTCCGTTAGAGAAAGAAATATCCAGACTTGCCCGCTTTACCTCATCGCCTGCCCTGGTAAGTTCCTGCTTGGTTTCTACACCATCTACACGAAGACTCATCTCGACATCAAGTTCTTCTAATTCCAATCCCGTGGGTGTTACAAGTGTTATCAATGGGACATCGATGGTTACACCTGGAGATATATTCATGGCCATGGTAATGGGGTTATTCTCCTCGTCGAAATAGCGATCTAATAAACCGATGTAAAATTTTTCCACGACATCCTGGGCCGCATTTACACTATACTGAACACCTTTAGCGATATCTGTTAATGTTTGTCCTGTATTTTTTTTTGTACTCATTTGTATTGTGGTTTGTTATTATGAATGGTTATTTACTATGATACCTTTGGTACGACACTAGATTCATTAAGAATATCTAATATCCGATTTAGAGATTCAGGGCGTTCCTGTTTCTTGGCCATGATCTTAAATTTATATCTGGCACTGGTATCTGACTTACGTTCTCCTGAGGTCTGATTTGTTAGACTGGTTTCTATGTCTACTTTTTCCTTTTCTATTCTTTTTCTTCTTCCGCGAGCGTCTTTAATATATTTGGTCTCAGTATAGTTATTTGAGGTATGTATTCTTAAATCGAAAGAAACCTCAACTGTTTCTATGGCTAATGATGGCGGTTCCATTAGTGTTAGAAATGGTACATTTAAAGACATTTTACTTGTTTTCCCTGTTGGTTTCCCTTCAGAATCTAATTGATTAGATTCATAGGAAAAGGGAAGTACTCGAACATTTCCTTTGTTGTCTAGCGCTACATTATCAAAAAAATCAATCATTTGATCATATAATAACGACTGTGCTTTAACTGTTGCAACAATAGGGGCAGCTACCATTTTTTCAATAGCCATGGGCTTCATAACTCCCTGTATCGGTTTATTTTGGTTTTCCATAATATTTTAATTATTTATCTACAGCTTTATTTTTTTTTAATTCCCTTTCTAATCGCAATACCCTTTTTATCTGAATCCATAGTTTTTGCCACAACGACAATTTTTTTTCAAGGAAACAGTTGGTGTATGCTTTTGTATAATCTAATACATCTTCCGGGGTATCTCTTCTATGGTGCGCAAGAAAGAGAGACACGGTAGTCTTATTTATAGGTTCGCATTGCATTGAAAATTCAACAGTTTTACTTTGTTCCAATATTTCCAGGTCTTTCTTAGAAACTTGTTTAAGTGCATATTTTTTAATGGGAATCGTGACATGAAGATGCTCTAACATATAAGCGTTTGATAAAAAACCTGTTACAATTTGTTTGCTTACCACTTCCCTTTTGTCAGGCTTGTTGTTTTGGTTCAAATAGTTATTAACTCGTTCCTTTTTAAATGCTATTTCTAAGGTTTCCAACTGTTTAAAAATGGATTGATTTTCATATACCACCCCAAGAAGTTCTTCTATAGTCGTGATATGTTTCCTGGATGGCCAAAATCGCATAGCTATAGAATTGATGGATTAATCCCTATTAATAAATCTACTTTTAAAGCTTCATCTGTATCTCCAGAATCTCCATGTGTACTGTTATAAAAATTATATAAAGGCGTAATGGGCTGCAACTTATTATCTCTTACATAAGTGTATATTTTGTTGTGAGCTTCTACTAAATTTGTTGAGGGGCCCTGGTAGCTTAGATGGAGGGCATGTATTAAATGAAATATCGGTTTTATGGTATAGGCCTTTAGGTCGTCTGTTTGATGCTCTATAGGAATCATAATCTCCATATCCATCAAACCGCTACTTTGATCCATATGGTATACCGCAGTAATAACGCCTCCTATTTGATTTAACTGTTTTTCGTTAATAAACGCTCCCATTAAAGCGAATTCATTATCGATCTCATTTTCCTTCACCTTTTTTCTGCAGGATAACAGGTTTTGTAGTTTTATTTCTTTGTTTTTTTCAATTTGCATACCGTGTGTATCTTTAAAAACTGAGGAGCATATATGAACTCCTCAGTTTAGAGTTAATTTAGACTGAAGCGGTTTGTGCTCCCCCTTCAATTGGGGTAATACAACTGGCTATAATATCCATGAGTTTACTCATACCTTCTGCTGGCTCTTGCTGAGAAGCTGCTACATTTATGGTATATGTAGCCGATTGATCTGTACTACGTGTACGTTCTTCACTACTTTTCACACTGCCTTTAAAAGCTACACTTGTTCCAAAATAAGAACCAGTAACCCCTACTGAAGCTTCTCTGGAACTTGTGTTCGTTTGTGTATCTGACATGGTAACAGACATTGTGAAATCTACCGTTACACTATCAATTAGTAATGAAGGAATTGGTACCAATCCTAAAATAGGAGCCCTCACCGTTATTGGCATGACAGATATTTGTCCTGTTGTACCATCTTTAACAGTCTGATCTAGTTTGAAATCTAAAATTCTTGTAGATCCGTCATCCTCAAAGGCCAACATGTCTACATAGTTTAAGAACTCATCGGCCAATAACACCTGCGACTGACAAGCGGCCTTAAACGGATTCGCTATTAATTCCCTAATGGGTAATGAAGAAAAAGAACTTGCTATACTCATAATTTTATTTTTTATTTAATTATTTAAAAAAACACATCTAACTGTCTTACAGAAGATTAAACAACCCATATTTTTCGTTTAGGTATGTTATGTGTTAGAGTTTGATTGTTATTTTTACATATGTCTTACAGTTACCTCCTTTCTTTTATGTTAAACAAACTGTGTTTTAACCTCATTAAGACATGTAGGCTGCTTGTGTATAAATTTTAGTTAGAAGTAACATTATAGTTGAAGTACCCTGCCCCCTTTAACCATCTGAAGAATTGATCTATGTTTACTTATGAAGAAGGTATTGTAAAAATAAATCGCATGCGCTCCGGGGTGTATCGCTTTTGTTGGGGTTATATGTTCATTATAATTTCATCGTATACAATTATAGCTCCTCCTATAGGACCATCGTTAGTAACACGTAACGATGTACCTTGTTGTGTGGAGACCTCTAAAGTCTCTGAAGCACCATTCCAAAAGAGATCGGAAATTTTAATTTTTTCTGAGTTTACTGTGACATATTGAACATCTAATTCTGTAACGCTCGATCGTTCTATTTTGGCTTTTTTACCGTAAGGTATAAGCGTGCTTTCTCCATCCTGTTGCATATTCAAGCCCGTGGTTCTCATAAGTCCAGTGTGCGCATTACCCAATCCCGTTTTTTCATCCAGGCATGCATTTCTATACCCGAGTTCATCTTCAATAAGGTTGCGGTCATCACAAACCAGCTTACCTTTTTCCCAATTTCTCATTGTTCCTAAACCATCACAGTTAAATACCCAACCGCCTTTTTTAGCTACAGCGCTTTCCTCATGAATTTTTGAGCCACAAGACGTAATGACATGCACATCAACACCTTTCACAATACTCTTAAAAAGGGCCTTCTCTTCGTCATTCAAAATTTTATCGCTAATAGATTTTATGGAAGAACTTTTCATGGCTAAAATGAGTTTTTTCTTAATTTGACTTGCATGATCAATACCAGAATCTACAGCAAAGGTGAGTTCTTCAATTTTAAAAATACCATGAGAATTAATATCCAGATGTATGGGGTTTACAACTTTACCAATCCATCCATCTAATATGGGGGATCCATATTTTTTATTCTTTTTAATACGTGCTATTTTGTCCTCGTTAAGCGTGCCATCTACATATATTAGTTCCCACGGATCGATGCACGTATTATCTTCATCCGGCTGTTCCGCGACTAGATTTGACAGCATATATGTTTCATCTTTTTTCTTATAGCCTTCTACGGGTTCTTCTTTTAAAGCTTCGCCAGACGCTTCGACAGGTTCTTCGGTGGACGTTACCCCGTTATCGTAATAAGGTTTCATTATAATTTCGGTGCCACCTAAAGCTTCGTCTTCGGTAGTATGTCCGCCCTGTATAACAAGGGTTGTATAAAAAATGTCTTCTTTCCCTCCAGGATCTAATGCTTTTTCCCATTCGTATTGATATTGCTCTTCTAATGCTTCTATTTGTTCTTCTGTTTTTATCTTTTTTAGTAAGGCATTTACCTCTTTATTTATTTTTTTAGCCAGTGTACTAACCACTTTTAATTTTGAGTTATCTTCATAACCTGTATATGAAGGGTCTTCAATAAGGTTATAAGCAACCTCTGTTGCCAAAGAATTAATATTATCTATCTCGGCCTTTATCTTATCGTCTGCTTCAAAAGCTTCTTTTAATTTTTCAGTAAGAATCTCCAGATTAATAGCGTCTACTATAGTTAGGTTTTTAAGATTAACTGGTTTCTTTAAAGTGGATTCTTTACTGTTTTTAGGTTTAAAAAATGGAATTTTTATACTATCTACAGTGATTTCCTTTTTCTTGCATGGTAAGGTATAGACCAAATTAGCACCAATAATCAATGTCCAGCCTTTCCATTCGTCACCTTTTACAAGATCTTGTATGGCATGTATCAACCCTGTTTTACCATCGGCATCACCAAAAAATGTTTCCTGTAAATAACCGTTTCTTTTTCCTTTAAAGAAAAAATCGGGAACTGTAAATATTTTTTGGGCATCTTTCTCGATATCACTTCGACCTTTAGCTTTGGTTAGCGCTTCTTTTAATAATGCTATTCTGGCTTTATAATCTTTTTCTTCGCCTTGAGCCCGGGTTAGGATCTCTGTATCCAGCCCCAAAGCAACTGTATTTCCATTTTCTTCTTTAAGGCCGGTATGGATGCCGTACCCAATAAATTGAATTTGATTTGACATAATTTAAAATGTATTAATAATTGAATTGTGGATGTTTGATGAACCGGTAGTTGACGTCTTCTAAATTTGCTGTGAAGTATTCTTTAAAATTTCATCGACCACTGGCAATACTGCATATCTTCTTATAAGCGACTATGGCTTTATTCACTAATAGACTTGTGATGCCAATTTATAAATTCGTCTACCGGATTTAAACCACTTTCATGCTGATAGTCTTTTCCTTTCATTTCTGAAAACTTTTTCCACTTACTACCCTTACAAACAGAACGGTCGTCTCCCGACTTTTCTACAATGGTATACACCTGATTTCGCATGGCTACATACTTGTCGTTATCGGTTATTAACTGCTCGTAGTTCGTTAAAAGATCATCTTTAGAGAGGTTAAGTGTCTTATTTAAAGACGTTCCCCATTCAGTAAGGTATTTTTCTGCAATATCTCTAACAATATTACCGGAAGCTTTTAAATCATGGTCTCCACTAACGCCGTTAGATGCTGCATTCCCGACTACCGTGGCGTGTCTACCTGGCATTGGAATTACAATAGGTTTATTTGATTGTTGAAAATCAGGAATAACACAGGCGAACCCTTTAGACCTTTCGTCTCTGGCATAAACTGCTACATAATTTTCTACATTTTTAGGTATGGTTATGCGATGCTTTTGAAATTGTCCAGAACCGGGAACCGGGTCTATCGCAATGATATTGACAGGAATATTTTTTAATTTGGAATCTTTTGCCATGGCATTTGCCAACATATGGCAAGTAACTCCTCCCCGACTCCAGCCAATAATATTGACCTTTTCTGGAAGCTTTCCCTTTCGCATTACTTCTACCTTCTTAGCTTGTAATTCCTGTGGGGTTACCTTCCTGTCGGGATATTCATATGTTCTCCAAATATAACCGCTTACTGAGGCATCATCAATTGGAATCCCTTCTTTTTTTAATTGCTCATATTCCTTTTTAGTCAACTTTTTACGCTTCCATGAGAACTCTCCCTTAATCATGGCCATAGCATGCTCGACATTTTCTTCCCAGCCGCTTCCAAAGGCCTTTCCTTTCCAGTCATAATAATTACCTGGTTCTGTCCATTTCTGGTCTTCCTGTAGATTGCCACTTCCAGGTCCGTCGATCACGACCCAATCGACAAATTCACTCCCCTCATTATTGGTGGCTAACGTGGAAATTAGTTCTCCTGAGTGATATAATTCGTTGTACGTTGCGTCCCAGCTATTCGATCCGGTACCGCAAAAATAAATGGTAAATACTGACATTGTTTATCTTCGTTTTAATGTTAATACTATTTTTCTTAGTGTTTTACTTATACGCATTCGTGTTCACCTATGCCTTTTGTTCTTGTAAATCCACCTTTATTTCTAAAATTTGTTCTCCAATGAATTTGGCATGGTACTCTGTTATATTTTTCAAGGTATCTTCCAGTATAAATCCATTTTTTTCGAGAACTCTTCTGGAGGCCATATTGCGCTCTAAAACTCCCGTTTTTAAACATGATATTTTCAACTCATTTTTTGCAAACACCATAAGCTTTTTTAAGGCGTGAGTGGCTATACCTCTGTTCCAAAATGCGACCGCCACCCAGTAGTATAATTTAGCCTCACCTACTAATTTATTGACATCGTACAAGGCACATACTCCCACAAATTGATTGTCTAAGGCTATGGCAAATGCATATCCTGTTTCTCGTTGTCTAGACCTAATTTCATGTGCTACATACAACTGCGCATCCTTAAGGGTATAGGGAAGAGAAATTGGGTAGGTATTCGCAATTTTTTTATGGTTTAAGTGCTTATAAATAAAGCTCGAATGCCCTGTCTCTAAAGGAATCAAAATGATTTCACATCCTTCTTTTAATGAAGGCTCCTGGACTGATTTTCTCTTTGATTTCACAAGTACTACTGCGCTGTCGTATCTTATTTTCCACTATTCCCAACAGTACTGGCTAGTTTTTTAAACATTTCAGCTGTCATGACATCCTGCCATTTCAAACCACCCCATTCCTTTTCTCCATATAGATAGAAGTTTTTATCCTGGAATACGGCAACTACAAAAATAGGTTCCTGAAGATCTTTCTTTTCAGAATAGTCTGTATACTCTGTCCCCTGTTTTAATCGAGTGAACCATTCTTCATGTTTGTTACTTGAAGAATCATAATAAGACAAGTCTAACAATCCGGCATACCCAATATAGCCTTGTCCAAATTTTTTGCCACGTAAATGATTTCTGCTGTCTTGCCCTCTGGAAGTTGCTTTTGCTATTTTATCCTCTGGTATTTTTTTAAACTGCATTTTTGGAATCGTAGAGGTAAAGGGATCTAATCCTAAAATGTAATCATCATATCTAAATATATAATCTACTGCTTCTTCTTCATCTTCTAATACAGGAACTTCTATTTCTGTATCAAACTCGGACTTGCTTTTGACATACTTCACAACATCTTTTAAATCTCCGCGGTAAAATGCATTTTTATAATATACTTCGCGAATGTCCTTTTTTATCTTTTCTCTGGTATGTAACCTAAGTGGGCCATTAATTTTTAAACCTTCTAACAGGTCTGGTTGGTTTTTAAAAAAAGATAATATGGTTTGGTCTTCATCCAATAAAGTGTGATTCTGTGCTACTGATTGTCTAGACCACAAACCTTCTTCCAGAATGGGTATTCCTATGTCATTCTCTTCTCTAAACTGAACTTGTGTAAAGTCCTGAAGAACTTCTAATGGACTTTTGATTGAATTTTGCATAATCTTGTTTTTTTAAATTATAGTTTTGATTATTATTTGGATTCTCATTTTATTCATTCGATCTTATTTCAAATTCATGAATCTTCGATTTCATGGGAATGACAATCCTGCCTGCCGGCAGGCAGGTTCAATGGAAACCCCAACGTAAATGTTAAGGCATTCTTTTCAATTAAAAATCGCCCTCCTCTAAAAGTGTATAGGTAAAATGCTTTTGTCCAGATGTTTTACAGATATCCATGAAGACATTAAAGTCCGCAACTTTCTTAAATACCTGACAGCCTGCAGACCATTTTTCAACTACAGATGATTCTGTTTTGGCGTTGCTACGATGTATGTTAATACCGCTGGCATCTGTATAGATTTCTCCACCAGTATCGATGATATTATCGCTGTTTTTATCTCGCCAAACCCTTAATTGACCTTGCTGTACAAGGGCTTCATATTTTTTTTGGTGTAAGCCTATGGTATGTGAATCTATATATTGACCAGGAATCAATATGGCCGTGCCACTAACATGCATAGGGTTCTTAAGCCAATATGTTCCCGGGTCTGTAGTTATTGGAAATACCTTAGTTAATATTTTTCCGGTATGATCTGGATATACTAAATACAACCAATCATCAAATGCATTGGCCTCTTTTTGATGACTTCTTATACCAATGATGTTTAATCCAGTATCAAAAAAACGATACTTCTTTTTCTTTAAGACCTCTTGTAATTGTTCTGTTGTGAATTTCATTCTTTCTATTTCTATTTTGCTTTGCGATATTCAGTGCTTACCGCTGTGTTTGTTTAAATTTCTATAGCAAAATTGGAGATAGAGTTTGTAATTATTTTTTTATCTTTACTAAACGGATATATTTTACCTACAAGTGGTAAAAAAACAGTTACGAATGGTTCATTTTGTAACATGCCCTAAATGTCTTTGTAAAACCCCTAAAAACTAGCGTACTATGTTAACAGATCAAAAGCACAATAATTCGATCCTAAAAAGATACTATTCAAGAAAATGATGCTAAAGAGCCACCAAAGCTTGACTTTATTAGACAAGATTACCCTCACCTGTTATTATAAATTGAACGTCTAGCATGATAGTACCTATCTATGTGTATTTTATAATTTAATAAGAGGGGTTTATGATTTTCCGGTCGTATTCCTAAAACTTATCCTATGTATTCAGATGTCTTGACACTCAAACAATATTTTTTATTCATTCTAATTACCAAATCTTAAACAAAACATGAGAGAACTAACAATTAATTCGAAAACCGTAAATTTAATGGCCGTTAATCTAAGTAGCTACCCTAATACGGTTCCCTTAGTTACATTTTCTTCGGACGGATGCGATTTTACTTTACAAATTATAGCCATTGTACCGTATACCATTACAAAAGACCGTGTAAGATTTGACACGGAAATGAAAGAATTGGAAGTTAAAGATAGAGACGCGCCTATTATGGGTTACGAAGTTTGTATTGAAGCTCCACAAGAATCTTGTCATGAAAATCCGGAACAAACCATTCATGCCTATTGGATCGAGATAAAGTATACGATAAGCGGAGCACTAAATCTGGATGATGAAAGAATATTTGTAAAGTTTGAAAACCCTATTCCGCCACTTGGTGTACCCGAAACAAACAGGGGAACTGTCGTAACAACTTCTAAACCAACCGAATAATGTAACCACAGTCTATTATGTCTTTTTTTACCCCCAGCTTAAAGCAGGTAAACGTTGTTTGCCTGCTATTTCTTGTTGTTAGTATCTCAGATGCACAGCAAGCAACCCATTTCAAGACCCTAGAAGAGAAAATCCTGGCTACTTGCCCGGTTTGTATTCAGAACCCAGATGAATTCAAACAACTTGAGTCCTACGATTTTCACAAGGCGCATGTTTACTATTACACTGATGATATCGACACATCCTTCGATCTTGTTTCTAAACTAATCGCACAACAAAGGTATACCGACCCTCAATTTAACCTGGTATTATATACCCTGAAAGGTAAAATTTTCAGAGATAAAAAATTATATAATGCTGCACTAAAGCATTTTAACATAGCTATAGACATTGATTCCTCTAATCGTGATCAATATTTGGCAACTTTATATTCTAGCATAGCTGAAATTTACATCATACAGGAAGCATTCCCCGAAGCGGTGGATATTCTTGAGAACTGGAAATCATTGCTATCGAACCCGGCTCATGATGCAAATGCGCATACAAACTTTCATAACCTCGGTCTCTGTTACATGTTTTTAAAAGCATATGATAAGGCAGAAGAAAATCTATTCATAGCCTACGAACTAAATAGTAAAGCAAAAGATACTTTAGAGATGGCCAAATCCTACCTTGATATTGCAAATCTTTATTATACACAATACAAAGATGATCTGGCATATACTTATTTTATAAAAGGGTTGGACTATGCCAAACGAGCTAACGATCTCGACGTGCTATCTAATGCTAATCTTAATCTTGCTGTGGTACATGAAAATAAAAAGGACTTCGATAAAGCACTTGAGTATCGAAAAGCTTACGAAAGCGTAAAGGACAGTATCTGGAATCGGGATAAAATATTTCAACTGGCAGAAAATGAAAAAGAAATAGCCATTGCGGTAAAAGAAGAAATGCTGGAAGCTGAGATCTTAAAAAAGCAATTATATGCTACCTTAACAGGATTTTTTTAATCCTAATTATTGGTGGCGGTTATGTAACATTAAAAGTGATTAAACAGAAAAAAGAGATTACCCAACTGAATGCCACCAAAGACAAATTATTTTCGGTACTCACTCACGATTTAAAAACTCCTATGCAATTTCTTCAAAACAAATTGTATGCGATTATACACGAAAGCGAACACCAGGTGTTTAATCAAGATACGTTTAGGAAAATGGTCTTAGAGAGCTATCAAATTTCAAAAAAAACAGCATTGCTCATGGATAATACGTTGCACTGGGTATTGGAAAGCAAAAATCAACTTCTTTTTAATCAACAAAAGTTAACATTGGCATCGGTTGTCAATCAAGTAGTGCATAATTATATCCCGGTACTCAAAGAAAAAGAGATACAATTAACTTGTAATATCAACTCCAGGATAATGGTTTACGCCGATCTCAATTCCTTAAAGATTATTATTAGGAATGTTCTAGACAATGCCATCAAGTTTTCTTTTCCTAAAGGCACCATTCTCCTGGATGTCACCATAAAAGCAGATAAATGCCTGTTACACATTAAGGATGAAGGTAAAGGGTTTGAAAACAAAGAAACCACGAACAAAAACCATTTTGTACTATCGTCTACCCCGGACACCGATGGTAAAACAGGTACAGGACTGGGGCTACAACTCTGCAGGGAATTGATTCAAAAAAATAAAGGAGCCCTAACCATTGTAAGCCAAGTAAAAAAAGGTACCGAAGTCATTCTTACCATACCCATTATAAAAAACTAAGAAACTCATGAAAAAAATACAAATTTTGGTACTAGAGGACAACAACGATGACGTCGAGGCCTTACTAGCTGTTCTTCCCACCAACACATTTGAAGTTGCGGGAGTAGCTCATACGCTTAACGATGGATTAAACCTCTATAATAGCTTAAGTATTGATATTGTTATTATCGACATATTTTTACATGCCAAACCTGTTGGAATAACCTTTGCCAATCAAATTAGTTCTTCAAACCATCCCAAACCTTTTATTTTTTTAACCAGCTCTATTGACAAGGATATATTTAAAAAAGCAAAGCTCACAGCTCCCTACAATTATCTTATAAAACCTTTTAATACACCAGAGTTATTATTTGCGATTGAATTGGCATTGGAACAATTTGCAAAAAACGAAGGTGCTTTTAATAATAAAGAACCTGTTTTCATTACCGATTCTTTTTTTGTAAAGGACGGACATTCTTTGGTAAAATTGAGTCCAGATGACATTCAATATATCAAGGTGGACGGGCCTTATTGCCATATGATTACAGATAAAGGCACTTACATTCTTCAGGTTTCATTAAGCAAATGTATTGAGGAATTGCCCGATCATCAATTTTTAAAAACACATCGCAACTATCTGGTGAATACTAAAAAGATTAAAACTATTTATCCCAAAGACAATTTAATTCTACTAACAGATAACGAAAAAATAATACTAAGTCGTAGATATAAAGAGACGTTTTTAAAACATTATAAAGTATTTAAGTAAAAGGGATTATTAAATTCCAAAAGCAAAGCTCCAAAGACCAAAGTATAACTGAACGGACTATAGTTGTTTTTCACCTTCAGGGTGGGTAGTCATTAATTATACTACCATCTCTTAAGTGGAACCTTTAGTATTTAGTATGTCGTTTTTTATGTTTAGCCACTCATGTCTATTTAGAAACCAGACATACCTCTAATATCTCCGCTCTTGTGGTTTTTTTTATCCTCCCCTTTGTTTTCCTCTAATTTTAGCTTTATCAAATAAAATATTACGTATTGAGCAGGGGCTTTTTGTTTGATAAAATAGAACGATTGTTTAATTAAAATGTATGGAATATGAAAAGTAATAAAAGAAAATTTGCAAATAACGAAAACGACCCTAGAAAAAAGCAAAAAACGGATAATAATGATATCATTGACAGAGAACTATGGATAAAATCTGGTGATTTAAATGACATGTATAAGAACGAAAAAGACGTTGTTAGGCGTTGGCGAGATTTGGCTAATGACATAGTCACTCTCTGTCAAAAAAGACCCGAAAAAAACAGGGAGGATTTATATATAATGGATCCTTTAGAGATTACCTTGAGTAGTATAAATTCTGAAATTGAAGGAGGTGAAACTATTAATAAAACTCATAAATTCATCAAAGATTTTATGTCTAAAAATGGTCAGCTCGAATATATTGCAAACAGTGAATGGTTTAAGAATGAAAAATGGAAAATTGTAGTTGATATTAACTTTTATCCAAACCGTGATTTTCAGAAAGATTCAAATAAACTTGCTGCACATAAAGACCGATACTGTAAAAACCTTTTTGTAAACTTGATTTTTGATAATACGACTAGAATATTAGGAACCGAATGGACATTAGATGATTTAGAACGGGATCATGAATGGAATGCGATATTAAATGACGTACTCCCCGAAGAGCTAGTTTCACAGTTAGAAAAAGCAAGAGAGTCTATGAAAACTATACAAGACAATAAACATGGAAAGGGGTATTGGGAAAGTTCAATATTAGAGCCCTTCGGGTATGTTTCATTCATTAATGAATTGATTTGGCACTCGACGCCGGCGGCACTTCCTAGAGAAAGCTTTAACAAAGACATGGTTACAAACCTTTTGAATTATTTTATTGCACCTAATTACAAGTACGATAAAAAGGACCGTCAATCATTTATTAAATTGTACGAAGCCTTCCTAATAATCTCTGAATTTGGACATATTGACCATAAAGATTTAAAAACTATAAATTCATTTTATGATTTTCTACAATCTGGCTCCGATAAATCGATTAATAAAAAACTTTTAGATGCTATTGACAAAACTGATTGGACGGAGCAGAAAATAACTGGTCGTTTAGGCCAATACAGGACAAATGAACAAACAACTAAATCATGTGTAATAGGAAAGAACAGACGTCGAAAAAATAGTACCCTTGAGGCCCGAAACGAAAACCAGAATGTTCTTAAAGAAATGAAAAAACCTGGGACAAATGAGCTTCATAAACGCTCTTTTATCAGAACCTGGGTTACTTTAAAAAAAGTGTAGAAAAACCACTTATATAGAATACCTTGTTTAGTTTTAACTCAAAAGCTCCTTTTTAAGGGGTTTTTGTTTTTTTGTATTAAAATCACACAAACACCAAAACCTACCTTAAAAATCCAATATGGTAAATATATTTTATGATACAAAACGGACATGCAAATATATTTTTAAGTAGACTTTAAAATTATATTTTACTTTTAACGTTAATATATCTTTAAATATCCCAAATAAACAAGTAACCTACTTTAAAATATGCCTCCTAACTTTAAAATATGCCATAATATTTTAACTTCCTTTTTATTCTTTTTAATCTTTTTAATCACTCTAACAGGAGTATCTCAAAATAAAAAACGTTTTCAAAAAGTAGACGATATAAATAACGAATACATTACTTCAATTACACAGGATGATAATGGATTCATTTGGATTGGAACTCACAATGGACTTTTCAGATACGATGGATATAAATTTGATATCCTGCGTCGTGCAATTGATAATAAAAATTCGCTTTCTGCTAACGGAATTAATCAAGTTGAGGCGTATTCCAATAATGGATATTGGATAGCTACTCAAGGAGGTGGTTTAAATCTTTTTAACCCCGAAAAGAAAGAGATTAAAAATTTGATTAGCGATGATAATCCCCCTTTAATCTTTAGGATACAAAAAATATCTTCGAATTTGCTTGCCATGGTTACAGATGAAGGTGTTTATATTTTTAATAGTAGTACAAAACGTTTTAAAAAAATAGATAAAGGGGCTACTACAAGCCTAATTGCTGTAAATGGCAACTATTTATGGTACTCCAATAGAAAAACACTGTATAAATATAGTATTCTAGACAACCAAATACAATGCTCTAAAACCTTTAACAGCACTATTAAGATGATAAGCGTTGTGCAGGAAAATCTGGTTTTATCACTTCATAATAAACTACTTTTTTTTAAGGATAATGACATTTATAGGGAAATGCCTATTGAAGAAACCATACACTACGCTTCACAAAAAGACAGTTCTGTTTATGTTGCTTCTAAGCATCATTTATATACCGTTAATTCAAAAAAAAATAAACTCGTTAAAGTTAACACGGGTATAAAAACGGAGGCGATTAACATTAACGCCCTATTTATTGACAATCAAAATAATTTATGGCTCGGTACATCCAAAGGGATTTATAAAGAATCGCTAAAACTCTCTCTATTTAAAAAAGCTCCAATACCCTTCTTGGCCAGAACCATTGAAAAATATAATGAATCCATATACTTAGGAGGGCCTAAGGGGTTATATAAGGTAAATGATCATTCAACCGTAATTAATGATCATGTTTTAGCTTTACGCAATTTAGGAGGTTGGTTATGGGCTGCCAATACGCAAGGGGATTTGTTTAAGATTAAAAATGATCGAATTTATAAACAGATCTCATTAAAAGAATCTGATTCTAATCACTTTAAAATTTACGACTTAGAACAAGATAAACAACATAGACTTTGGGTAGGAACCTGGTCTTCCGGTATACACATTATGGATGACAATCTAAACGTGATTAAACATGTAAAACTCCCAACAGATTCAAATATAGGAGAATCCAAAATTATAAAAATGCTAATTGATACTAAGGATCGTCTTTGGATTGTTACTGCAACCTATGGCGTGTTTATGTTGCCTAACGTATCTAGTCAAAATTTATATACTCAACCTCTTCCTTTTAGACATTTCGCATATACAAGTTCAGATACGCATTCATTAAACTCTGATATCGTTTCTTCTCTAACCCAGGATAATAAAGAAAATATTTGGATTGCTACAGAAAGTGGTATCGCAAAATATAGTGAAAAAGAGAATAATTTTATTCGATTACGCATTGATAATCAGATTTTCGATAAAAATATCATGGCGGTAAGGTGCGATTTAGAAGATAATATTTGGATGTCTACCATTAATGACGGAGTTTATGTTTATAATCAATTAACAAAACGATTAACTCATTATAAAACTAGTGATGGGCTTGCGTCTAATTCGTATTTATTTACGTCTGCATGTTACGACGTAAAAAATGAATCCCTATATTTTGGAGGAGATGGCGGTGTTCAAAACATTAATGTGAAGCAACACCCTTTCTATAATGAGAAGCCAAAACCTATTGTAACCGATATATTAGTGAATGGCAAACGTAAAAATTACTTGGCTAGTTTTAAAGCGCCTTTCGAAGATAGAATAACATTGTCTCATTTAGAGAATGATTTTGCACTTCGATTTTCGAACTTCGACTACAATCATATTTCAAACGTCAATTATGCGTATAAACTGGGAGATGACAAGTGGAAAATTACCGATAGCCAAATAGCCTACTTCTCGAATATACCTTATGGAAAACATATTTTAAGAGTAAAACCCGTTTACTATGGGTATTTAGACACCTATAATAAAGCTAACACACTTGAAATTATTGTTCATATTTCGCCACCATGGTATAAAACTATTCTAGCGTTTATTTTATATTCTTTTATTATCATATTTGGTATTACATTAGTGCAATATCTCTTTATAAAAAGTAAAATTGCCGAATTAAGAACTCAAAAAACAAAAGAAATTAACGAGCTACAGTCTAAAATGTATGCTAATATTTCACATGAATTTAGAACTCCCATAACCATTATAAAAGGCCTTTCTAAAAATATAGGAAATTATGGATTAGATAAAGATGTAGACAGTAAAGTAAAAAATATAGAAAAAAATAGCGATCAATTATTGCACTTGGTTAACCAAATGCTTGACTTGGTTTCTCTCGATGCAAAAGAGATGGAGCTTTCTTATAAAAACGGGGACATTATTAGTTTTTTAAGAAAAACAACCGATCTATTCGTACCATTGGCAGAATCAAAACAGATACAATTAAAATTCATCTCACATGCCACATCTGTAAACATGGATTTTGATGATGATAAATTGCAAAAAGTCTTAAACAACATATTGTCAAACGCATTAAAATTCACACCAGAAAGGGGTGCTATAAACGTAACCGTTACGCAACAAAACAAAGGGTTAAAGATTATGGTCTCAGATACTGGAAAAGGTATTAAACCAGAAGACTTCTCCCATATTTTTAGTCGTTATCATAAGACACTAGATCTAGATGAAAATTTAGGAAGTGGCATTGGCTTGTCTCTAACGAAAGAATTAGTGCAGCTAATGGGCGGTCATATAGATGTTACGAGTCAATTAAATAAGGGGAGTCAATTTTGTATTCAACTTCCAATACATAATCATATTAAAATACAAGAAGAATTAAATTACGCATTACCATTTATTGAAGAAAGACATTTTGAACCTGATAATGAGGAACAACATGCATACTCCAAAAAAGTAAAATATACCATTCTAATAGTTGAAAACAATAACCAAATAAGAAATTATGTTAAAGAACTCTTAGGAGCATTCTATATTATATATACCGCTAAAAATGGCGAAGAAGGTATAATCGTGGCCGAAAATAAAAAAATTGATTTCATTATTAGTGATATTATGATGCCTAAAATGAATGGTTTTGAATTTTGCGAATATATAAAAGGGAACCTCAAAACCTCACACATTCCATTTATTATAATAAGTGCCAGGACACAGGTAGAAGATAAATTAAAAGGTTATAAATTAGGTATAGATGCCTACTTGTTTAAGCCTTTTAATGAAGATGAACTTCTTTTAATTATTAAAAATCTATTAAAAAAACAACAAAGTAGCATAGATCATTTCAGTAAGCTATTGCAATTGAAAGAAGGCAATAAAAAAGATTCAGATATTAGTGCTCTTGATATAGATTTTATCAAAGAAATTCAGGAGTATGCCTTAAATAAGGAGTTAAATTTAACCATTGATGAATTAGCAAAACAATTATCAACGAGTAGATCACAATTACATAGAAAAATTAAAGCTTTAACCGGACAATCTATAACAAATTACATAAATTTCATCCGTATTGAAAAGGCTAAAGAAATTCTTGTAACGACATCACTACATATTAGTGAAATAGCTTATGAAACAGGTTTTGAATCGCCTACTTATTTTTCCAGAGCTTTTAAAAAGAATACTGGTGTATCCCCCACTTCTTTTCGAGATAAGCACATTAACAGTTAATTATTATAAACTCTTGAAACAATAGATCGTGCAATTGAAACAATAATACAAATCCTGCTTTTCTTAGACTATAATGGATGAAACTGCAATAAGTGGTTAGGCTATGTCACGCAAGAGCTAATTTAATGCCATCAAAGTATAAGAAGTGGGTTAAAAAAACGAGGCTAACCGCACTCTATTCGTGCTTTTGAGACAATAGTATATACTTCTGAAACAATATGTTATGCAGCCTTTAAAATTCCAATCTAATTTCGCATTATTACAAAACCTACTTATTAATATTATGAAAACAAAAACAATTATTTTATTTTTATTAGTGTGTGCAAGTATCTGTCATGCACAAACACAAAGGCCAGCAGGTATTAATTTAGTCGCTGTAGATTATCATTCTACAGAATATATCTTCACCGATGCATTTAAACAAGCCAGAACATGGATTCCGCATGATGCAGCCCCATCATCTCAATGGAATAGTGGTGTTAACGTTCCTGTGGGCGAAAATGGATATCCCACTGAAATTCCTTATGATAACGGTATAGATCCACCACAAATAGTGAGAGGTATTTTATTCACAAATGGTATTGGTCATTATCCATCGGGCAACTACCGTTTAAAAGTTTCTGGTACTGGAAAAGTTAGAGTCTGGGGAGCCACAACCAGTACAGAATATACAGCTCCTGTGGATGTCCTGGTCCCTGTAAATTCTGCCCAAGATAGAGTTTTTATTGAGATTGAAGAATCCCTAAAAGAAAACCCGATACATGATATCAAATTTATTTTTCCCGATTATGTCAACAATTACCAGACGGAAGAATTCACAAAGGAGATCCGCGATTTTTTAAGTGGCTTTCAAACCATTCGTTTTATGAACTGGTTAAAAATTAACCGCGCTGAAAATGAACTTTGGGAAAACAGAACTACTAAAGGCGATGTAACCCAATCTGGTGAATTTGGAGTAGCCTGGGAATATGTTATTGATTTATGCAATAAAACACAAAAAAATGCATGGATAAATATTCCTCATAGAGCAGATGACCACTATATCACTGAATTAGCAACGCTTTTTAGAGATAACCTAGATCCTAATCTTAAAATTTATATTGAATATAGTAATGAGACCTGGAATACTAATTTCTTTCAGTATAATGAAACCGCTGCTTATGCTCAAGATTTAGGCTATACAGGCACAGAATGGGAAAGAGCCAGAAAATATACAGCCAAACGATCTGCAGACACGTTCCATATCTTTGAAACTGTTTTTCCAAATACTAATCGATTTGTAAAAGTTATTCCAGGTAGAAATGGAACAAACGCTAATACTCGACTCATTACGTATTTCGAAGATCCCTTTTATAATCCAAATCAAGTCACTGCTGATGCTCTTGCCATTGCGCCATATTTTGGCAATGGTGTTGCTAATACCATTGGAGACAATGGGCAAATAAATACCATTACAATCTCTGAAATTTTAGACTTACTAGAAGGCAGATTAGCCGTATCCTTTGATTCAATGGATAACAACAAAACCCTTGCCAATACTTATAACCTCGAACTTCTAACTTATGAAGGTGGTCAACATTTGGTAGCCAGTAAAGATGCTTATAGAAACAACAGTGTACTAACATCTAAACTAACCGCAGCAAATAGACACCCTAGAATGGAAGATATGTATTGTCAGTATTTTGATCATTGGTATAACGTCGCTCAAGCGGGACAATTAACGCTATATTCATCTCATAGACCTTATGACAAATATGGTAGTTGGGGAATGAAAGAATACATGGACGAGGAACATACCCCAAAATATGATGCTGTAACAAACTGTATATTTAACCAAAATAGACTTTCAACAGCACCTAAAACTAAAGAAGCTGTAGCTGTAACTGTGTTCCCTAATCCAACGCCATCAACAATACATGTTAATACAGAAGAATCTATGCAACAGTTAGAAGTTTATACCATGGAGGGAAAAAAACTAATAACCTCTAAAAACGCCAATAGTATTAATCTAGAAAGTCTTTCCGCTGGAATGTACCTCTTAAAAGGGCATGGAGAACATACAACTTTTAATAAAGTCATTATTAAAAAATAATATTTTAACTCAAGAGACCGAATTCTAAGTTAAAAAGCAACCAATTCAGTGATAAAATTAAGGTTCTTCATAAAGAAGAGCCTTTTTTAATAGTCTAATTTAACAAAAGGTTATCGAGCTTATAACGATATCAAATTAGTCAATATTCCAAGAACTTTAATACACGTAAAGCATAAGAAGTGGGTTAAAAAAACGAGTTAAACAGTATGCTATTCGTGACTTTTGAAACAATAGTACTTATTTCTGAAACAATATGCTAAGCTTTTTTTAAAACTTCAATCTAATTTCGCGTGCATTATTAAACCTACTTTTTATATTATGAAACCCAAAACAATTATTTTATTTTTATTAGTGTGTGCAAGTATCTGCCATGCACAAACACAAAGGCCATCAGGTATTAACTTAGTATCTGTGAATTATTATTCTACAGAATATATCTTCACCGATGCATTTAAACAAGCAAGAACATGGATTCCACATGATGCGGTTCAATCATCTCAATGGAATAGTGGTGTTGATATTCCTGTTAGTGAAAATGGATACCCCATTGAAATCCCTTATGACAATGGCGTAGATCGACCACAAATCGTGAGAGGTATTTTATTCACAAATGGTAATGGTCGCTATCCATCTGGCAACTACCGTTTAAAAGTTTCTGGATCTGGACAAATTAGGGTCTGGGGAGCTACAACCAGCACGACATATACCGCTCCTGTGGATGTTCTGGTTCCTGTAGACCCTAGCGAAGGTAGAGTTTTTATTGAGATTGAAGAATCTCTTAAAGAAAACCCTATACACGATATCAAATTTATTTTTCCCAATTATGTCAACAATTACCAAACGGAGGAATTCACAAAGGAGATTCGTGATTTTTTAAGTGACTTTCAAACCATTCGTTTTATGAACTGGTTAAAAATTGGCTATGCAAAAAACGAAGATTGGTCAAAACGAACAACCAAAGGCGATGTAACCCAATCTGGTGAATTTGGAGTAGCCTGGGAATATGTTATTGATTTATGCAATAAAACACAAAAAAATGCATGGATAAATATTCCTCATAGAGCAGATGACAACTATATATCTGAATTAGCAATGCTTTTTAGAGATAACTTAGATCCTAATCTTAAAATTTATATTGAATATAGTAATGAGACCTGGAATACCAACTTTATACAGTATAGAGAAACTGCGGCTTTTGCTCAAGATTTAGGCTATACCGGCACAGAATGGGAAAGAGCCAGAAAATATACAGCCAAACGATCTGCAGATACGTTCCATATCTTTGAAACTGTTTTTCCAAATACTAATCGACTTGTAAAAGTTATTCCAGGTAGAACCGGAACATTTGCTAACAATCAACTCATTACATATTTCAAAGACCCCCTTTACAATCCAAACCAAGTCACTGCTGATGCCCTTGCCATTGCGCCATATTTTGGCAATGGTGTTGCTAATACTATTGGAGATAATGGGCAAATAGATACTATTACCATCTCTGAAATTTTAGATTTGTTAGAAGAAAAATTAGCCTCATCTTTTAATTCGATGGATAACAACAAAACCCTTGCCAATACTAATAATCTGGAACTTATAGCTTATGAAGGTGGTCAGCATTTGGTAGCCAGTAAAGATCCCTACAGACACAACAGTGTACTAACATCTAAACTAACCGCAGCAAATAGACACCCTAGAATGGAAGATATGTATTGCCAGTATTTTAATCATTGGTATAACGTCGCTCAAGCAGGACAATTAACCTTATATTCATCTCATCAACCTTATGGTAAATTTGGTAGTTGGGGAATAAAAGAATACATGGACGAGGAACATACTCCAAAATATGATGCTGTAACAAAATGTATTTTTAATCAAAATAGACTTTCAACAGCACCTAAAACTAAAGGAGCTACAGCTGTAACTGTATTCCCCAATCCAACACCATCAACACTACATGTTAATGCAGAAGAACCTATGCAACTGTTAGAAGTTTACACTATGGAGGGGAAAAAACTAAAAGCCTCTAACAATGCTAATAGCATTAATCTAGAAAGTCTTTCCGCTGGAATGTACCTCCTAAAAGGACATGGAGAACATACAAATTTTAATAAAGTCATTATTAAAAAATAATATGTTTTAACTCAAGAGGCTGTCTACAATGGCAGCCCTTTTTTGATTCTTAGATATTTAAATTTAAATAGGGATTCTTCGATGCCCCCTCGAAGCTCCCTTTTAAAAACAAAACACATACGTACAAATTCAAGTAAACTTGATTTGAGGTATGTGTTTTTTTATGTATTGGGCCTTGCAAAGAAATTTTTTAAACCCACAGTTCTACAAATAACCTTCACCTTAAAACACTTACAAACAAAAGGTTTCACATTTATACGAACTTCGATTTTATCGTAACAAAATGTACCATTTAAGCAAATAAATTACGGTTTACTGTAACATCTATTACTGTTAAGACACCTATACTATAGATTTCTTGTCATAACAATCTATAATCTTGCAAGAATTTACCCGACAAAATTTAAAAAAAAATACCTAATATTGTTTATAAGTAATTGCAAACCAAAAACCCAACACCCTAAAAAACCAAATCCCATTGAACACCGTTATTGAAATTGCCTTTTCATCTGTAAATATTGTACTAACTCTACTTGTTATTTTACTTATTATATACTGGTTGTTCAATATGATTTCTGGTATTGATTTCGACTTAGACATCGACGTCGATATTGATGCAGATGTGGATGTAGACGTTGATGCGAGCCTCGATAGTGGAACTTCAACGCTAACCGATCTGGCCAATGCAGAAATTAATAAAGAAGATGTTCTAAGAACCAAAAGAAAAAACCTGGAGTGGTGGCAGATTGTACTTATTTACTTCAACTTTGTGGGATTACCATTTATGTTCACCTTTACATGTTGGATTTTTATTTGGTGGTTATGTAATGTAATTTCAACCAGTATTACAGCTTCTTATAATAATAATTTCGGGTATACTCTACTGCTGGCAGGGATATTACCGTCTTTAATTTTAACCAAAATTTTCACCACACCGTTTAAACGTTTTTTTAAAAACTTAAATCAGGATGGAGATTTACCAACAAACTTGAATGGCAGAAAAGGTATTATGCTTTCAAAAATTTCTGGAGATAAAATGGGTTCAGCAGAAGTATTGGCCGATGGTAACCCCATGTCTATTTATGCAAAATCTGTAGATGGTAAACCCATTAATTACAAGCAGCCTATTTTAATAGTAAGAAAATCTGATGATACAAATTTCTATTGGGTATCTCCTTATGAAGATGGGGACGAAAACACATTGAATATTGACGGCATCGAATTCTAACATATATCGTATAAATTAAAAACCAAATGTTAACTATGGAACACATCTCTCAATTTATTGGAATAGGAGTTGGACTTCTCCTCTTCTTAATCATCACTTATTTTGCAATTATTGCCTTATTCTATAAAAAAGTCCCTCAAGGAGAGGCCTTGGTAAGAACGGGCTTTAAGGGTACTAAAGTTGCTACAGACAAAGGTTTGTATGTGGTACCTGTATTTCATAAAGTAGAAATAATGGATATTTCGGTAAAGAAAATCCAAATTGAGCGCATTGGAGATAATGGCCTATTATGTAAAGACAATATGAGAGCCGATATTAAGGTTGCTTTTTTTGTGAGAGTGAACAATGAAGTAGATTTTATTAAAAAAGTAGCGCAAACCGTAGGTTGCGAAAGAGCCTCAGATATTTCAACCTTAGAAGAACTTTTCGAAGCCAAATTCTCTGAAGCCTTAAAAACAGTTGGAAAAAAGTTCAATTTTGTAGAGTTATATGAAGCGCGAAGAGAATTTCGTGATGAAATTGTTGATATTATTGGTACCGACCTTAATGGGTATACCCTTGAAGACTGTGCCATCGATTATCTGGAGCAAACACCGGTTGAGTTTTTAAAATCGGATAATATTCTTGATGCCGAAGGGATCAAAAAAATCACAGAACTCACCGCAGAACAAAACATGAAAGCAAACCTTATTAAACGTGATGAGGAAAAAGTAATTCGTAAGCAAGACGTAGAAGCTCGTGAGGCCATTTTAGAATTAGACAAGCAATTAGCCGAAAAAGAAGAACAACAAAAACGAGAGATCGCGAATATTAAGGCCCGTGAAGATGCCGAAATCTTAAAAGTAGCCGAAGAAGAGCGTTTAAAATCTGAAAGCGCCAGAATTTCTACAGAAGAAAAAGTAAAAGTCGCTGAAGAAAATATGGCACGTCAAATTATAGTAGCTGCCAAAAACAAACAACGCACCGATGCGGTAGAAACAGAACGTGTTGAAAAAGACAGAATGCTGGAAGCTACCGAAAGAGAACGTATTGTTACCCTGGCTCAAATTGAAAAAGAAAAAGTCGTTGAAGTTGAAAAGAAAAACATTCAAGATGTTATTCGCGACAGAGTTATGCTGGAAAAAGGGGTGATCTCCGAGCAGGAAAACATGAAAGATATTGAAGCCTTTAAAACTGCCGATCGACAAAAGCAGGTAAAAATTACTATAGCCGAAGCAAACGCACAAGAAGAACTCATTAAAACCATAAAAGCTGCTGAAGCCGATAAAGAAGCTGCAAAACAAAAAGCTGAAGAAATTAATATTGAAGCTGAAGCGAAGAAACAAGCTAGTGAAAAAGAAGCTCAGGCCAGAAAAACATTAGCTGAAGCTAAGGCTAAAGAAGAAGCCACCGTTGGCATGTCTGAAGCACAGGTTATGCATGCAAAAGCCGATGCCAACGAACGTCAGGGTCTTGTGGAAGCCTCTATTATTGAAGAAAAAGCTAAGGCCGAAGCTGCTGGTATTTTGGCAAAGGCCGAAGCTGTAAAAGAACAAGGTGTAGCCGAAGCCGAGGTAATCAAAGAACAGGCTTTAGCCGAAGCCACTGGTATTGAAGAAAAAGCTAATGCTATGAAAAAATTAGATGGTGTTGGTAAGGAGCATGAAGAGTTTAAATTACGCCTGGATAAAGAATTAAAAGTCGATTTAGCTGAAATTAGTATTCAAAAAGAAATTGCCGACGCTCAAGCCGAAGTGATTGGGGAAGCTCTAAAAGCTGCTAATATTGATATTGTTGGAGGGGAAACTATGTTCTTCGATCAAATTATTGGTCAAATTACTAAATCTAAGGGTATCGACCGTCTTGTAAATCACTCAAACAACATTACAGAGGTTAAAGATGCCATTCTGGGAAGTGATGACGTTAAGGGGAATCTATTAGATAAAGTCAAAGATTTTGCCACTAAATATGGCATCTCTTCAGAAGACATTAAAAACCTAACGGTTGCTAATTTGTTAATGGATTTAAAGTCTAAAACAATGGATTCCAGTGAGTCCACCCTATTCGACAATCTGGCTAACCTTGCTAAAGGCTTAGGTTTATCTGATAAAAAATTAGGGTAATATACTTTAATGCACTCATTTATGTCATCTGAATAAATGAGTGCATTAAAATTATGATTTATAAGCTGCTAAATATTTAACCATCTATTATATTTCTATAAGAAAAACGTACCGTTTTGAAGGTTTTTAGTTGATTCCGATGTTCAGAATGTATCATATTGAATGGATCGCCTTCAACTTATCATGCGTTATTCTTAGACTTTAGAAATAGCCAATCCAATAGGATCTACTATGGAACAAACCAATACAGATAATACTATAGAACTTGACGGAGGCACGTATGAGATTATTCAATGGCGTTTGCAAAAACAAAAGAGCGAACTACTTTCAAGATTATCACAATTAAACGATGCGCGTAAAAATGTTTTTGGCAATGTTGAAACCAAACTTATTGCCAATAACCGCATTAATACAGAAAACAACTGTATAGCCAGAGATATTATTACCATAGGAGATATTTGCTTGTTTGGTTATAATGTGCACTTCGGACTTCGTACCGAGATCACCCTTGCCGATGTATTTAGCATTTATGTTTATGATAACGATCATTTTACGATTCAGCCCCTGGATCTTTTAGAAGATAGCACCTTTATAAACGACTTTACCAATCTCTATAAATATTACAGAAATACGGTCTTCTCAAAATTTGCCATCGTTGGGAATTACCTTCATATGGTATTTCAGTTAAGCGAGAGTATTACAGACATAAAAACCTTTAAGTGGTTAGTTAATGACGGGAAACTGGAGTACATCGATAATCGAAGTGAACATGAGTTTAAATTTCCTAACCAACATGACTTCAATTGGTTAGAGCCAAGCAGAGATAATCATGTCTATGGCACACACCCGCACATATCCATTTTAGACAAAGTATTTGTAGAAACCATTGGAGGCGACTTAACCATTAAAATAGAAGATAATACCAACGATGGTAAAGGTATTTACAACGAGCCTGTAGAGCACTCCGATCAAACCTTAGATGATGGCCAATACAGGTATGCAGACTTAGGCAATTTAATTACTTTAGAAATTAAGCCATTTCAAGAAGATCCAAGATATTTTGTATACAATCACAAAATACAGGAAGTAAAAAAAATCCCAAGCATCGCAGATGCATGTTTGGTATTACCCGATGATCAGGGTATTATTTTTGCAGACGGTTATTATTTACAATCTGGAGATTTTAAATTATTCGAGAACGGAGTTTCTAAGGTTAAATTTAAAAAGAAAGTGAGCTCTCCAAACGGAGAAGATTTCCTCTATGTGTTTTATGAAAGTAAAAAAGGCCTGTATATACTCATGTCTTATAATGTTATAGAACAGCAAGTAAAAACGCCTATTATTTGCAATGGTTTCACCATTCTTAACGACGGGGAACTTTGTTATTTTAAAACCGAAGACGAACAAACAAAACATCACGTTATCCAAATATGGCAAACGCCATTTATTAAAGGAGATGTCATTCCTTCTGAACATACCGACACTCTCCTATATAAAATAGGTAATAAAGATATTGTAAAGGCTATGGCAGAGTGCCAGGCTTTAATCATCTTATTAACCAAAGAAGACAGTTATGATGGTTTATACGATGATATCGCTAAACTGTCTAATGATATTTTAAACAGTTATTATTGGATAACCGAGCCGGAAACGTTTCTCATCAATGAACCACTAAAAGAGTTAAACGAAGCCGCCAACGCAGCAATTGACGAATTTGAAAAAGTCGTACAGCTTCGTAAAACAGCTACAGACGCGATCAAGGATATACAAGCTAAAGCCGATGGTATTTTTGGAAAAATTAAGAGCAGTACGTTTAAATCCATTGAAGATTTTGTTGCCACCCTGTCTCAACTAAGAACACTTAGAGGTGAAGTTATTGGTTTAAATGATATTCGCTATGTCGACACCACCTTTATAACCACTCTCGAAGAGGAGATCATAGTACAAAACGATAAAATCTCTCAACGTTGCGTACAGTTTTTATTAAACGACAAAGCCCTTATCCCCTACCATAATCGTGTGGTAGAAAAAGAAACAGCTCTAGATCATATTAAGAAAGCTGTAGATGCAAAAAAACTAGAGGACGAAGTCAATCAAATCGCCAGTGATTTAGAGATGCTCATTGATATTGTCTCTAACTTAGAAATAGAAGACGCTTCGCACTCTACTAAAATTATTGATAACATTTCATTAATTTTTGCTACCATCAATCAACTAAAAGCTGGATTAAAAAACAAACTAAAAACGCTAGGAGAGCAAGAAGCATCTGCCGAGTTTACAGCGCAACTTAAACTTGTAGACCAGAGTATCATTAATTACCTGGATATTGCTACCTCACCAGAAAAAACAGACGAGCTTTTAAATAAGATTTCTGTACAATTGGAAGATTTAGAAGGTAGGTTTGCAGATTTTGAGGATTTCATCTCTCAAATTATTGAAAAAAGAGAGGAAGTATACAATGCTTTCGAGGGCAGAAAAAACAGCCTGATTGAAGCTAGAAATAAAAAGGCTATCGCCCTGGAAACTTCTGCCAATCGTATTCTAAAAGGGGTTATAAAGAAAGCTTTAACCTTCAAAACGACTGTTGAAATTAACGGATATTTTGCATCCGACTTAATGATTAATAAACTCCGGGATATCGTTACAGACCTTAAAGATTTAGATGACGCCGGAAAAGCCGAAGCCATTGAAACCGGATTAAAAGTCGCCAAAGAGGATGCTATTAGAAAGTTAAAAGACACTCAGGATTTATATGAGGATGGTGAAAACATAATCAAACTTGGAAAACACAGATTTGCAGTTAACAAACAACCTTTAGACCTTACCATTGTTTATAAAAACGATACTTTAAAATATCACCTAACAGGTACCGATTTTTATCAAACCATCGAGGACGACACGTTAATTAAGTCTCAAAAATACTGGAATCAGGAATTAGTATCAGAAAATGAAACCATATATCGATCGGCTTATCTGGCCTATAAATTATTTTCAAACGCGTTATTTGATACGAACCATATTAATGACACAGAATTACTTCAACTTGTAAAAAACGAAAGTAACAAAAACTACTCCGAAGGGTATATTAAAGGGGTTCATGATGAAGACGCTACTAAAATTTTAAAAGCTCTAATTAGCAAACATCACGATTTGGGTTTGTTACGTTATGAACCTATAGTTCGAGCTTACGGACAATTTTTTTGGAATTCATTAGATGGCACTAGTAAAGCCAATTGGAATCAAAAAATAAAAGCTTCAGGTGAAGTTTTATCTGCCTTTCCTAACAGTGAAGAATACGATGTTGTTATACATGCCTTAAGTCATGAATTGCAAGCCTCTACATGTCATGGTCTTATCTCAAAACATTCAAAAGGAGAAACAGATACACTCGAACTCAATACCGCGTCATATTTGTTCGATGAGCTACAAAGCGATAACACCTTTTGCATTAGTCAGACAGCACAGGAACTATTAGACAATTTCCTAAAAGCTCTAGAAGCCAAAGAGGCAACTACTGCATTTAAAACATCTCTTAAAACCGCTTTAAATGATGAAAGTATCACTTTAGATGCTTTACAATTAGCCATACAATGGGTAGGCTCTTTTATAAAATTGGAAGCTCCCGAATATATTGAATACGTATATGAAGTGGTTGCCCTGATACTCTTTAAAAGTGAAGCAACCTCTAAAATTATTCAAGTAACCCCTGCTTTAGTTATTAAAAATTTAAAAGGAAGCCATACATCCATTAGAGAAGGCCTTTTTGAATTTAATTATCATCATTTTGTGAATCAGCTACAACACTTCCATGCCGTTGAAGTCCCCTCATTTAATGCCTATCGCGAAGCAAAACATTCGGTTACCGAAACTTTAAAAAATCAACTAAAGCTTCAGGAATTTAAACCAAGAGTGCTATCTTCTTTTGTTAGAAATAAACTTATAGATCAGGTCTATTTACCCCTGTTTGGAGATAACTTATCCAAACAATTAGGAAGTGCAGGCGATACCAAACGTACAGATCGTATGGGGATGCTGTTACTAATTTCGCCTCCTGGTTATGGTAAAACGACCCTAATGGAGTATATGGCCAATCGTTTGGGACTTATATTTATGAAAATAAACGGCCCCGCTATTGGTCATGAAGTGACTTCCGTAGACCCGCTAACAGCAAATAACTCCGCAGCTCGTGAAGAACTTAACAAGCTAAATCTAGCTTTTGAAATGGGTAATAATGTGATGCTCTATTTAGATGATATACAACATTGTAATCCAGAGTTTTTACAAAAATTCATATCTCTTGCCGATGGTACACGTAAAATAGAAGGTATTTATAACGGAAAGCCAAAAACTTACGATTTACGCAGCAAGAAGTTTTGTGTCATTATGGCTGGGAACCCCTATACGGAAAGTGGTGAAAAATTTCAAATCCCTGATATGTTAGCCAACCGAGCCGACATTTATAATTTAGGTGATGTCATTGGAGATTCGGCCGATTTATTCAAACTTAGTTTAATTGAAAATGCCCTAACCTCTAACCCGATTCTGCACCAATTAAGTAGTAAGCATTTTGAGGATATCTATCAATTAATAGAAGCTGTAGAATCTGGAAATCGCAATAACCTAACCCTTAAAGGCAACCATACAAAACAGGAAACTCAGGATTATTTGGCAGTATTAGATAAGGTGGTTACCATTCGGAATACAGTATTAATGGTTAATGAAACCTACATTAAATCTGCAGCTATGGACGACAATTACCGCACCGAGCCCTCGTTCAAACTACAAGGGTCTTACCGTGATATGAACAAATTAGTTGCTAAGATCGTCCCTATTATGAATGCTCAGGAACTGCAAACCTTGCTATTATCGCATTACGAAAACGAATCACAAACCCTTACTAATGCAGCCGAAGCCAATTTGTTGAAATACAAAGAACTTACTGAAACCTTAAAAGATACCGAAATTGAACGCTGGCAAACCATTAAAGATACGTTTGTAAAAAACAACAAGCTCAAAGGTTTTGGTAACCAAAATGAAATGGCACAAGTACTCGCCCAAATGATGCAGTTTAGCGAGCATTTGGAAGGGATACAGAATGTTTTGAAGGATGGTTTGGATAGGTAAAAGAAAACCGTTGTATTTATTTTATGTAGATACTTGTTAGACTCGCCATAGTAGGTTTGATTGCCTATAATAACATAAAAATGCACATTTTTTGCTAAATCAGGAGACTTTCCGGGGCAGGATTATACGTTTTATAAGAATGAGTTATAAGAATGAAGCAGCCAGTACCCTAAAAGTGAATTAAATTCAAGCAAGCTTGATTTGACTAACAAGTCACTAATAGTGATAATGGGATTACCTGCGGTGATCCCTCAATGCTCCGCTTTGAAAAAGAAAAAACCATACTTACAAATTCAAGCAAGCTTGATTTGACGTATGGTTTTTTCTTTTATTCGTGACCGCGAAGGGATTCGAACCCCCAACCCTCAGAGCCGAAATCTGATATTCTATCCAGTTGAACTACGCAGCCATTATTTTACTCTTTAAAAATTCTCTTCCTGAGCCTGTTTTGAAATATTTTTCTCTTTTTACTGCCACTTCCCTTGTTTCGAAGGTCTCATAGTACCTTAATATCCATGGGAGATAGCCTTTTGTTGATCTAACTTTACCTGAATTATGTTCATGCAAACGGTTTTCTAAATCTTGTGTCTGACCCTTATATAATCGATTATCAATACTACTTTCTAAAACGTAAACATAATACATTTTTATACAATTTAAACCGAAATCTGATATTCCCTGCCTGCCGGCAGGCAGGTATCCAGTTGAACTACGCAGCCATTATTTTACTCTTTAAAAATTCTCTTCCTGAGCCTGTTTTGAAATATTTTTCTCTTTTTAATGCCACTTCCCTTGTTTCGAAGGTCTCATAGTACCTTAATATCCATGGGAGATAGCCTTTTGTTGATTTAACTTTGCCTGAATTATGTTCATGCAAACGGTTTTCTAAATCTTGTGTCTGACCCTTATATAATCGATTATCAATACTACTTTCTAAGACGTAAACATAATACATTTTTATACAATTTAAACCGAAATCTGATATTCCCTGCCTGCCGGCAGGCAGGTATCCAGTTGAACTACGCAGCCATTATTTTACTCTTTAAAAATTCTCTTCCTGAGCCTGTTTTGAAATATTTTTCTCTTTTTACTGCCGCTTCCCTTGTTTCGACGGTCTCATAGTACCTTAATATCCATGGGAGATAGCCTTTTGTTGATTTAACTTTACCTGAATTATGTTCATGCAAACGATTTTCTAAATCTTGTGTCTGACCCTTATATAATCGATTATCAATACTACTTTCTAAAACGTAAACATAATACATTTTTATATAATTTAAACCGAAATCTGATATTCCCTGCCTGCCGGCAGGCAGGTATCCAGTTGAACTACGCAGCCATTATTCCCTGCTAAAGCAGGAATTTTTTAATTTTTTATTAGTTGTCATTATAAACTTGAGAAATCTTGCAATTAAGAGATTCCTCCTCATACTTCGTTCGGAATGACAAATTAGTCATCATAATTGGTGCTGTTAATTTATGCTAACTTCTGTCTTACAATATTCGAAATCGTCTTCCCATCAGCGCGTCCTGCAAGCTCCTTGCTTACAATTCCCATCACCTTACCCATGTCTTTCATTCCTTCTGCTCCTACCTCATCAATAGTCATGACTACAACCTTTTCTATCTCTTCTTCACTCAAGGCTTCTGGTAAAAACTGACCTATAATATCTGCCTCGGCTAATTCGGGGGCCGCTAAATCTTCTCGTCCCTGTTCCATGAATACCGCAGCACTATCCTTACGCTGTTTTACCTGCTTTTGAAGTATTTTAAGCTCCTGCTCCTCTGTTAAATCTTCTTTAGCTCCACTCTCGGTTTGTGCTAATAAAATAGCCGATTTAACAGCCCGTAAAGCCGTTAAAGCCGTTTGATCCTTAGCTTTCATTGCTTCTTTTAAAGCAGACATAACATCTTGTTGTAAACTCATGGTAATTCTATTTAAACGCGAATATAAAAAATAGATTCTTGCCTTAGAAATAATGATTAAAATAAATCAATAAAAAAAACCCGAAAAGCTGAGGGGCGCTCTTCGGGATTCATAACAAAGTAAGTCTAGTGTATTGTCTAATCTACATTATCATGTAAAAAGGAATTATTACTCCTTAATTGAATATTATCGTCGTCATCCAATCCAACGCTCGTTCGAGAGATGTCTGTTTCTGAAGAATGTTTCGATTCATCCAGATTAACACCCTGACGTTTATAAGCCGGCTCTTTTTCTATATCATCAATTTTAGCATTATTGAATTTATAGTTAAAATCCTTCATCTTACGCCTGCGCTCTTCTGCACGCTCTTTAAGTAAATCTGAAATCGGACTATTCATTGGATCAACTGTATCGACATCATCGCCACCTGAAGCTGGCTCGTTTACAATCTTTTTTTCAAATACAACATCATTCTCTTCTTCTAAAACCTCTTTAGATTTTTGCTGCTTTGTATTCATGGAAGATTCAACTTCAACATAATCATCAAGTGCATAACGAATATCTCCATCTTCATTCGTTTCTGTTACAGTAATGAGCTCTACATAATCGTTTACAGGAATTTTCTTGACTTCCTCATCATCTATCAGCTCATGAGAAATAACATCTTCTTTGTTATCTTCAGGATCTTTTTTATCGGGAGAAAGCGGTAAGTCAAAAGTCAATGTAATCTGCTGTTCTTCTTCGATATGATCTGATATAATCTCGACATCCTTAATATCTTCAACATCATCAGACATTCTTGTAACCGGCTTAATAATAAACTCTTCTTCATCATCTATTCCAGTCACCACCTCATTGTAAACAACATCAATATTTTTAATAAGTTCCGATGTTGGTATTAAATCAATATCCTCAACCGGTTTCTTTACTTCTTGTTTCTTAACAAACTTCTTTTCTTCAAATCTATTGGTTACCTCGTCTTCAGAGTCTAAATCTAATGTATGACGGACAATAGGGGGAGCCTTTTTCTTCTCTAACTCAATGACCGGAGCGATAATAACGGGCTCCTTATCATTTGTATTTAAATCCTGATCTTCACTAAGCGAGTGTACAACTTTCTTAGTCTCCGTATTCGAAATTTCGTCCTGTTGCTCTAAATTAAACCCCGTTGCTATAATAGTAACTGCAATCGATTCTTCCAGAGCGTCATCTTCACCAACACCCATGATAATATTTGCACCATTACCTGCTTCGTTCTGGATATGGTCATTAATCTCACCTATCTCATCAATTGTGATTTCATGAGAACCTGAAACTATTAATAATAATACGTTCTTAGCTCCGGTAATCTTATTATCGTTTAATAGAGGGGAGTCTAAAGCCTTGCTAATAGCATCTTGAGCACGGTTTTGACCCGATGCTAAAGCAGACCCCATAATGGCAGTTCCACTATTACTTAATACAGTCTTGGCATCACGTAAGTCAATATTTTGTGTATAGTGATGTGTAATAACTTCGGCTATACCACGAGCAGCAGTTGATAGCACTTCATCTGCTTTAGAAAACCCTGCTTTAAAACCAAGATTGCCATAAACTTCACGAAGTTTGTTATTGTTTATTACAATTAAGGAATCTACAACGTCTCTTAATTTTTCAATACCTTTTTGAGATTGCTCAATACGCATTCTTCCCTCAAACTGAAACGGCATAGTTACAATACCTACCGTTAAGATATCTTTATCCTTCGCCATTTTAGCGATTATAGGTGCAGCCCCAGTTCCTGTACCTCCGCCCATTCCGGCGGTAATAAATACCATTTTGGTATTGGTGTCCAGCATACGTGAAATTTCATCAAAACTTTCAACGGCCGATTGTTCTCCAATATCCGGGTTGGCTCCCGCTCCTAATCCCTCTGTGAGATTCAATCCCAACTGGATTTTATTTGTTACTCCACTATTTTGAAGTGCCTGTGCATCGGTATTGCAAACGTAAAAGTCAACACCTTTAATACCTTGTTGGAACATGTGATTAATAGCATTACTGCCTCCGCCTCCAACACCAATAACTTTGATAACATTCGATTGGTTTTTAGGTAAATCAAATGATATACTTTCGAATTCTTCTTTGCTGCCCATAAATTCTGTTTTACTGAGGTTTTATTTCTTTTTTTTATTCAATGGATCTCGTTATTCCGCGTTATCTAAAAAATCTTTAACGCGTTCCGTCAACTTATCTAAAAATGAGCGACGTTCTTTCACGGGCTTTTCTTCAACTTCTTCAATTGACTCTTCTTCTCCCCCTTCTTCTCCCTCAACATGAGTAATACCCTTTTGTTCTAGTTTTCTTCGTTCCTGACGTTTTAATCCGTCTAAAACCAAACCGACAGCTGTTGCGTAAAGCGGACTTGTGATATCTCCATCACTATCACCTGCCAAATGCTCGTTTGGATACCCTATCCTGGTATCCATTCCAGTAATATACTCTACCAGCTGTTTTAAATGTTTTAACTGGCTGCCTCCTCCTGTTAAAACAATACCTGCAATTAATTTTTTCTTTTGTTCTTCGTGCCCATAGTTTTTAATCTCGGCATAAACTTGCTCCACAATTTCTACCACCCGGGCATGAATAATCTTAGAGAGATTTTTTAATGTTATTTCTTTTGGTTCTCTACCTCGTAATCCCGGTATGGACACGATTTCGTTATCCTTATTTTCTCCCGGCCATGCCGAACCAAATTTTATTTTTAATAATTCGGCTTGTTTTTCTATAATCGAACAGCCTTCTTTTATATCTTCTGTAATGACATTACCTCCAAAAGGAATAACAGCTGTATGCCGGATAATACCATCTCTAAAAATGGCCAAATCGGTTGTTCCACCACCTATATCGATCAATGCAACACCTGCTTCTTTTTCTTCCTGACTTAAAACCGCATTAGCAGAAGCTAACGGTTCTAACGTAATACCTTCCAGATTTAAACCAGCACTTTGCACACAACGTCCAATGTTTCTTATTGAAGAAACTTGACCAACAACAACATGGAAATTGGCTTCTAAACGCCCTCCATACATTCCAATGGGCTCCTTAATTTCTGCTTGTCCGTCAACCTTGTACTCCTGTGGTAATACATGAATAATTTCTTCACCCGGAAGCATGACCAATTTATGCACCTGGTTTATTAATCGCTCTATATCCTCATCATCTATAACGTGCTCTGAATTAGGCCTTGTTATATAATCACTGTGTTGTAAACTTCTAATATGCTGACCTGCAATACCAACCGTTACCTCTTCTATCTTAATCTCTGAAGACATTTCGGCCTCCTGAACAGCTTGCTGTATAGACTGTATCGTCTGAGTTATATTATTAACCACACCTCGGTGTACCCCTAAACTCTTGGACTTACCTATACCTAAAATTTCAACTTTTCCGTATTCATTTTTACGCCCAATCATGGCCACAATCTTTGTGGTTCCTATGTCTAATCCTACTGCTAAATTATGCTCCATGGTTTATGTTTTGGTACATACAACTTGATTCTCAAACTGTAAACTAACTTTACTGTAATTCTTGAGTGTTTTCTCTTTAAGTGTTTTTTTATAAAACACTTTAAAATTATTAATCTTCTTATCTAAAGAGTTAACATCTCCTAATTGCACTATAAAATTGCATTGTCTTAACTTCAAATAAATATCTCCACCTATATTTTGACGAATCTCTATAACATTTTTTTTTAAAAATTCATCATTTATAATTTTACTTGCAACCTTATAAATACCTTCTAAATTGTTCTTTTCAACATAACCAGTAACCAGAGGTACTCTTGCCGAATAATTAGATGACAAAGGCATATAGGAACCTTCCTCATCAATATAATAAGAGGCATTCGTATTAACTCGTGCTATGGGCGTTTTTTGTTCAATTTCGGCTTTAAGTGTGCCATTTACAGTAACATACACTTCTGCCGCTTTAATCATAGGATTAGATTTTAGGGCGTTTTCCAGATTATTCAAATCTAAAATTTCTTTAGCTACATTTTTAACCGCTCCGTATTTTTGTATTAACAATTTACTAACAGTTTCATTCGTGACAAAAAGGTTATTTTCACCGATAAACGTCACTTCGGGAGCCGAAACTTTTCGAATCGCATTTCTTTGAGACGCAAACGCAAACAAAAAACCTACCAGTCCCAGCAAAACAATTATCTTTATATATCCCCAATTAACTCGCAATGCTAAATTCCTTTTTTATTCGTTTTACTTCTTCCCCTATATCTCCGGCACCTATAGTTAATATAATTTGTGCCTTACAATCGTGAATAGCAGGCAAAAGTTCTTCTTTACTTACTAATCGTTTATTCATATTCGTTACTTTATCTAATAACCATGCAGAAGTCACGCCTTCTATAGGACGCTCTCTTGCTGGATATATATCTAGTAAAATGAGTTCATCAAACTGAGATAGGCTTTCGGCAAATCCATCTATGAAATCACGGGTTCTGGTGTATAAGTGTGGTTGAAAAACAGCCAGCACCTTTTTATTTCCATACATTTCTCTTACAGCCTGATATACGGCGTTTATTTCTTCTGGATGATGGGCATAATCATCAATAAAAACCAGATTATCCGTTTTTATATGATAGGTAAATCTACGTTTCACACCTTTATATGATGCCAGAGCACTGACTAACCGATCATACGAACAACCATATTCTAAAGCCATAGCCATAGCTATTAAGGCATTCGACAAGTTGTGCCTGCCGGGTAGATCAAATCTTAGATTTTCGAGTACCGTTTTCGGAGTTTTTATATCGAAAATATAGGTTCCTTGTTCTATACTTATGTTATGAACAGAATAATCGGCATCATCCTCTATACCATACGTTATCCCCTCCAGTGGCAGTCCATTTTTAACAAATAATTTCCCATTAGGTTTTAACCGATTAGAAAAATCTTTGAATGTTCTCTTGAGTTCGTCGGCCTCTCCATAGATATCCAAATGATCTGCATCCATAGAAGTAATGCAAGCCATATCTGGCGACAATGTTAGGAAAGAACGATCGAATTCATCTGCCTCTACTACCGAAACCTCCGTTCCATTAAGTATTAAGTTCGAATTATAGTTTTCACTTATCCCTCCTAAAAACGCAGTTAATGGCACATGACATGTGTTTAACAAATGCCCCAAAATACTTGTCGTTGTAGTTTTCCCATGTGTACCAGCTACAGCCAGGCAAAACGTATTTTCGGTGATAAGTCCTAAAACCTGAGAACGTTTTAAAACTTGATATCCATTCGCATTAAAATATTCTAGCTGTAAATGACTCTTAGGAATTGCCGGTGTGTAAACAATTAACGTTTTTTCTTTATCTAAAAAAGAAACAGGAATACCATCAATCGAATCTTCGAAATTCACATCAATCCCTAGAGCTTGCAAACTATTTGTCGTATCGGTTTGCACCCTATCATATCCGGCAACATGCGTATTGCTCGCATTAAAATAGCGTGCCAAGGCACTCATTCCAATACCTCCAATGCCTACAAAATAAACGTTATGTACCCTATTTAAATTCATTTATTTCTCTTCAGTAGCTTTTCAACCTCATCCACGATTTCGGTTGTAGCATTTACCAATGCCATCTTTTTTATTTGTTCACCCAATTGTTTCTGTTTGTCCTGCGAAGCAATGAGTTGCGAAAACCTATTTTCAAAATCCACATCTAAGTCTGCTTCTTTTATCATCATGGCAGCATCATTATCTACAATAGCTTTTGCATTTTTTGTTTGATGATCTTCTGCCACATTGGGAGAAGGAATAAAAATAACCGGCTTACCTACAATGCATAATTCTGAAACAGAACTCGCTCCTGCCCGGGATATAATAATATCTGCCGTAGCATATGCAAAGTCCATATTATTTAAAAACTCGTAAACCTGAACATTATTCGTATTATTATAAATTTTGTATTGCTGATAATACAGCTTTCCGCTCTGCCAGATAATTTGAACGTTCTGTGTATCCAGAAAATCCAGCTTATCTTCTATGAGCTCATTTATACGTGCCGATCCCAAACTCCCCCCTAACACTAGCAGCGTATATTTTCCATGCTTAAGATTAAAATGATTTTTGGCTTCAACCGTTTTAGAATCTATATCTAGCAAGTCCTGACGCACAGGGTTTCCTGTCTTTATAATTTTTTCCTTTGGGAAGAAACGCTCTAATCCATCGTAAGCCACACATATTTTCTGAGCTTTCTTTGACAATAATTTATTAGTAATCCCAGGATAAGAATTTTGTTCTTGTATGAGGCTGGGAATACGCTTTGATGATGCCACATAAAGCAACGGACCACTAGCAAAGCCCCCCGTACCTATAGCAACATCGGGTCTAAAGGATTTTACAATACTTCGCGCTCTCCATATACTACTTAACAACTTAAAAGGAAAGGCAAGATTCTTTAAAGATAGCTTTCGCTGAATCCCAGAAATCCAAAGCCCTTCAATACCATATCCAGCTTGCGGCACCTTCTCCATCTCCATTCTGTCTTTTGCTCCAACAAACAAAAATTCAGCATCCGGAAAGCGCGACTTTAACTCATTCGCAATAGCTATAGCAGGATATATATGCCCCCCTGTTCCGCCTCCGGATAAAATAACCTTATATGTTTCTTTTTTAGTCACCAATACGTTTTAAAAATCTAAAAAATTAAATCCCAAATCCCAATCGCAACACCACCATACTTCATCTTAACACTTTTTACTATCTACTTAATTCTTTAATCGCCTATTCTCTATTCTCTATTTTCTATTTTCCATCTTCTCCCCCTACTTCATCTACTTAATTCTTAACTCCATCCATTACATGCATACACCACCCCAAAAACCAAACCTCCAAAATCATATAGCTTCACTCAAAATCTCTAACGGATTGTCTTCCTTGGTTTCTTGTTCTTTTATTTCTTCTCGTTTGGCACTCACACTTAATATGATTCCTATAGCGAGACAGGTCATCCAAATTGAAGTTCCTCCACTACTAATTAATGGTAATGTTTGCCCTGTTACAGGAAAGAGTTCCACAGCAACCCCCATATTAATTAATGCCTGAAATACTATAGGCAATCCCACACCCAATACTAGAAGCTTACCAAATATGGTGTCGGATTTTTGTGATACAATAACAATTCTAAATAACAACCAGAGATACAAAATCATAATTGTACCCCCTCCTAATAATCCGTATTCCTCTATAATAATTGCAAAAATGAAATCTGATGACGACTGAGGCAAAGCATGTTTTTGAATACTTTTACCCGGTCCAACTCCAAAAACTTTCCCTGAAGCAATAGCTATTTTAGCCTTTTCTATCTGATAATCGGCTTCCGTATCTTTATTGTTGGAGTAATTTTTTATCCTGTTTTCCCAAGTCGTTACTTTAACATGCAATGGACCAGTTGTAAGCTTTGCAAACATAACAAAGAACACTAAAGCGATAAGACCGGAACCTATAATCACTCCCAAATAACGGATAGGATAACCGCCGAGAAAAACCAAAAACAACACCATTAGAAAAATAATAGCCGCTGTTGAAAAGTTTGACGGTAAAATAAGTGCCAACACTGTAAATACAGGTATCCACAGAGGCATAACGGATTGTTTGAATGTCACATTCACATCCTTAATTTTAGACATATACCTCGCCACATAAACCATTAGCACCACTGATGCGAATGTTGATGTTTGAAAAGACATCCCCACTATGGGTATTTTAATCCATCTACTGGCTGTTGCACCTCCCATTACCGTCCCTTGTAGCATGGTAACCACCAACAACACTAATACAATCGGAATGGCCACCAAAGACAAACCTTTAAAGTATCGATACGGAATTTTATGCACTCCGTACATAATAGCAAACCCTAAAAATAAATGCATAAAATGCTTTACAAAAGAGATAAACGTATTGCCGTTATACTTATCGTATGCTAAGTCACTGGCAGCACTATATACGGGCAGAAATGAAGCAATAGTCAACAACGCCACTATAGCCCAAATTAACCTATCTCCTTTTATGTTTCTAAATACTTTTTGCATGTATTCTTTTACCTCGTTACTTCAATGAAATGCTCCGACAAGCTCGGCATGACATCAAATCATCAATTATATTTAAAGGTTTCTTACGGCGTTTTTAAACTGACGCCCTCTGTCTTCGTAATTTTCGAACAAATCAAAACTTGCGCAAGCGGGCGATAACAATACACTATCTCCAGCCTCTGCAATCTTATAAGCAATCTTCACGGCTTCCGCCATAAATTGTGTTTCCACAATAACATCGACCATACCTCCAAAAGTCTTCATAAGCTTTTCGTTATCAAGCCCCAAACAAATAACAGCTTTCACTTTTTCATTTACAAACTGAAATAATTCTTCATAACTATTTCCTTTATCTTCTCCACCAACAATCCAAACTGTAGGTGTATCTACACTTTCTAAGGCATAGTACGTAGCATTTACATTGGTTGCTTTAGAATCGTTTATGTATTGAACCTTGTTGATTTTCAAAACATGTTCTAAACGATGCTCTACACCTTGAAAATTCTCCAAACTTTCACGTATTGTTTGTTTTCTAATTTTCAACAAATGCGAGACCGTCGATGCTGCCATCGCATTTTTTATGTTGTGTTTTCCTTCTAACTTTAAATTTGTTGTTGGCATAATTATTTGGTTGTTATTTACTATTATTTTAATATTATTTCCTTCTAAACAAGCTCCTCCATTACTACCTTCGGGTAGGCTTTCAATGCTTTTAACTAATGAAAACGGTAGTAATGTCGATTGAACCGGATTATTTCTTAAATGATTTACGATAACCTCGTCATCTGCATCATAGATTAGGTAATCCTGCTGTGTTTGATTCATAGCTATCCTAAACTTTGAGGCAACATATTTTTCAAACTGATAATCATATCTATCCAGATGATCTGGTGTTATATTGGTTATAACCGCTATATGTGGTTTAAAATCTATTATATCGTCTAACTGAAAACTACTAATTTCCAATACGTAGTTTTCAAAATCTTCCTCTAAAAGCTGTTTAGCAAAACTATCTCCTATATTACCTGCTAACCCAACATTTAATTCTTGTTTTAGGATATGATGTGTTAACGACACTGTCGTCGTTTTACCGTTGCTCCCCGTAACTCCCACAATGGTTGCCTCTGTAAATCCTGAAGCAAATTCAATCTCAGACACCACTAATATGCCTTGCTCTCGAATTTGTTTCACCAGAGGAACTTTATCTGGAATTCCAGGACTCTTCATAACGATATCTGCATTCAGAATTTTCTCTTCAGAATGCCTTTCATCCTCCCATTCAATCTCATGATGTTTAAGAACCTGTTTATTCTTTTCTTTAATGACTCCTTTATCCGAAACAAATACCTCATAACCCTTATCCCTTCCTAAAAGCGCAGTCCCTATACCGCTTTCTCCTCCTCCTAATATGACAAGCCTCTTCATTTTTGATTTTTGATTTATCATTCCGTTTCACTTCATAAGATTCCTGCCTTCGCAGGAATGACAATTATCTAATTTTCAATGTTACTATTGAAAGAATAGCTAGCAGAATTCCTACAATCCAAAACCGAGTTACTATTTTGCTTTCATGATACCCTTTTTTCTGATAGTGATGATGCAATGGTGACATTCTAAAAATGCGACGCCCTTCTCCATATTTTTTCTTAGTATATTTAAACCAGCTCACCTGCATAATCACCGATAAATTTTCAGCTAAAAAGATGCCGCATAGCACCGGAATTAACCATTCCTTACGAACAGCAATAGCAATTACCGCTATAATCCCACCAATAGTTAAACTACCTGTATCTCCCATAAAAACCTGAGCAGGAAACGTATTGTACCATAAGAATCCTACCAAGGCACCAACAAATGCGGCTATATAAATAGTTATCTCCTCAACCCTGGGTATATACATGATATTGAGATAATCTGAAAAAATAATATTACCAGACACCCAGGCAAAAATCCCCAGTGTAAGAGCTATAATAGCCGATGTTCCTGCTGCCAATCCATCGATACCATCTGTTAGATTTGCTCCATTTGATACCCCTGTCACAATAATAATGCTTATCAATATGAATATAATCCAGGCATACTTTTCTAAATTCGGACTTATCCAGGTAATTAGCTTTGCATAATCAAACTCGTTCCCTTTTACAAAAGGAATCGTCGTTTTAGTTGACTTTGTTTCATCCTTGAAAAGCTCAGATTGTTCCACACTTGTGTTTGATGCCATAATTTCTTGCTGTGCTTCTAATGGCAGCTTTTCCTTAATGGTTACCTCTGAGTGAAAAAACAAGGTAGCTCCTACGATAATACCAAGTCCTACCTGGCCCAAAACTTTAAATTTCCCTTTTAACCCTTCTTTATCATTTTTAAACTTTTTAATATAATCATCGATAAAACCAATAATACCCATCCAAAGCGTGGTAATGATCAATAAAATGATGTAAATATTTTCAAGTTTTGCCAATAGCAGTACCGGAATCAAGGTAGCCAGGATAATAATGACTCCTCCCATGGTTGGGGTGCCAGCCTTTTCTTGTTGCCCTTTCAGCCCTAGATCTCTAATCGTCTCTCCAACTTGCTTTCTTTGTAAGAAGTGGATAATTCGCTTACCGTAGATTGTCGATATGAGCAGAGACAAAATCATGGCCAAAGCAGCTCTAAAGGTTAAGAACCCAAATAGTGTTGCTCCAGGAAACTGAAACTGTTTTTCTAAATAATCAAATAAGTAATACAACATCCTATTTTTGTATTTGCTTTAAAAATTCCTGTACTATTTTAAAATCATTGAAATCAAAGCGCTCTCCTTTAATCTCCTGATATGTTTCATGGCCTTTCCCTGCTATCAATATGATATCGTTAGGTTGCGCTAGTTGACAAGCCGTTTTTATAGCCTGTTTTCTATCTGAAATTGTTAATGTTTTTTTATAATTAAGAGGCTCGACACCGTCTTCAATATCTTTAAGGATATCTTCAGGAGCTTCACTTCGCGGATTATCACTTGTAAAAATGACTTTTGTACTTAAAGCCGATGCTATATGCCCCATTTTTGGTCGCTTGGTTTTATCTCTATCCCCACCACAACCAACAACGGTAATTAGCTCTTCATTTTTAGTACGAATACTATTAATCGTTTCTAATACATTTTTTAAAGCGTCGGGTGTATGTGCATAATCTATAATAGCAGTCACTTTCTTTTTGGAAATAAAATACTGAAACCGACCACTCACACTATCTATCTCACTTATCAGACGTAATATCTCATCCTTTTCGAGACCCAATAAGTCCGCTGTGGCATAAATAGCCAACACATTGTAAGCATTAAAATCCCCTATAAGCCTTGTCCAAACTTCACTTTCGTTTACTTTTAGCAGCAAACCACTAAACTGATTCTCTAAAATCTGCGCTTTATAATCTGCATAGCCCTTTAAGGCATAAGTAAACTTTCGGGCTTTTGTATTTTGCAACATAACCAGCCCATTTTTATCATCTACATTAACCAATGAAAACGCTTTTTCGGGAAGCTGATCAAAGAATATTTTCTTTACATCCCGATATTCTGCAAATGTTTTGTGATAATCCAGATGATCGTGAGACAGATTCGTAAAAATACCGCCTTCAAAATGAAGCCCTTCCGTTCTATACTGATGGATGCCGTGCGAACTTACTTCCATAAAGCAAAACTCTACCCCCACCTCGTTCATATCCTTTAAATATTTATTAATCGTTAATGAATCCGGAGTGGTATGCGTTGCCTTATACATGGTATTATCTACCATTATTTTTACTGTAGACAGCAATCCAACTTTATAACCCGCCTTCTTAAACAATTGATATAATAAACTTGCAACAGTTGTTTTTCCATTCGTACCGGTAACACCAATAAGTCTTAAATTCCCAGAAGGTGTATCATAATAGTTTGAAGCAAGAATAGCCAGGGCTTTACCCGAATTCCCTACCTCTACATAAGTAATACCTTCAACTAGGTCTTTGGGTAATATTTCACAAACAACAGCCGTAGCACCATTTTTTATAGCGGTATCGATATAATCATGGCCGTCTGCAAGCGTACCATGAACCGCAACAAACAAATCTCCCTTTTTAACGTTTCGAGAATCGAAATCTATGGCCTTTACACGAACACCTGTATCTCCTACCACAGCATTAATGGTGACTTTATATAATATGTCTTTTAATAGCATCATGAGGCTTGCAATACAACTATTTGTTTGTTATTTAATTTTTCGTTTTTATTTACCGATTGCGATGTTACAACACCACTTCCGTTAAGTTTCACACTTATATTCACATCCATATTCTCTAGAAGTGCCAAAGCATCCATAGCAGGTAAGCCTACTACATTGGGCATAATGGTTCTGTAGGTCGATGACGTCTCATAAAAGGCTTCATACTCTTTTTCGGCCGAAGCCACCCTAACATTTAAGGACTCCACCTCGTCTATCATAGGCGTATCTGTGTATATTTTTTGAGCAATTCTTTTAAATACCGGCCCAGTAACATCTGCCCCATAAAACCCAATTTTTGTACTTGGCTTATGAATAACCACAATGCATGAATACTTAGGATTCTCTACTGGAAAGTACCCAGCAAAAGAAGACACGTACTTCTTATTCTTTTCCCAACCCTTTTTCCAATATTCGGTTCTTGCCGTACCTGTTTTTCCGGCCATTGAGAAATTTTTTGAATACAACTTTTCACCTGTACCTCGAATCACCACATTTTTTAAAACCTCACGTACCTTATTTAAAGTTTCATCGGAACATATCCTCCTTTTAACCACATCCTTATCGAAGACCTCGATATCCTTATCAAATTCCTTTACAGCTTTTAAAAACCTCGGCCTAATAAGCTCTCCCTTATTAGCTATAGCATTATAAAAGGTTAAGGTTTGAAGCGGTGTTAGCTCTAGATTATAGCCATAGGCCATAGATGGTAAAGCATTCCGACTCCATTTGTCACTACCAGGTTCTGGAATATCGGGCTCCCCTTCTCCAATAATTGGAACATCTAACTTTTTATCTAATCGCCACTCCTTAAGCCTTTTTATAAACTTCTTCGGGTTGGACCCATAATGCTTATCTATCAAAGTTGCCAAACCAATGTTTGAAGACACCTCTAACGCTCTCGCGGCTGATATTTTTCCATATCCGCCATATCGCGAATCATGTATAAATCGTCCGTAAAAACGCTTCCTACCATTTTGAGTATCTACAACTGTAGACGTATCTATCACTTTATCTTCTAAAGCAGCCATAAAAGCCATCACTTTAAATGTAGAACCCGGCTCATGACTTTCACCCACAGCATAATTCAGCTTTTCATAATACACACCTTTGCTTGTTCTTCCCAAATTTGATATGGCTCTAATTTCACCAGTTTTCACTTCCATCACCACCACACAACCATGTTCTGCTTTATAATACTCCAGTTGCTTTAAAAGCGCATGATGAGCTATATCCTGAATATTCACATCTATGGTGGTATACACATCGTAACCATCTTTAGGCTCCACCTGATTATAATCGGTCATAGGTTTCCATTTACCATTACCGATCTTTTGTTTTTTTCTTAATCCGTCCGTTCCTCGTAAATATCGTACCCCAAATGCACCATCAATACCTGGACGGGTAACATTCCCTTCATCATCAAATCGCTCATAACCAATTGTTCTTCGAGCAATACTCCCCATAGGGAATTCGCGCTTTGTTTTTTGCTCAACAATTAATCCTCCTGAAATAGCCCCGAGCTCCAATAATGGAAAGTTTCTAAATCGGATATAGTCCGAATAATTAATATTTTTAACCAATAAATAGTACTGGTTTTTATTTAACCGCGCTTTTCTTATTTCCCTTTGGTAATAGGCCGACGACTTTCCTAAATAACCCGACAAAGAATCACATAAAGGTTTTATGTTCGCTTCAAAATTACCAGACTTAGATGTCAAGGCATCAATAGCAATATTATATTTAGGTATAGATGTTGCTAGCAAACTACCGTCGTTCGCATAAACGTTTCCTCTATTGGCTGGTATAGTCACATTTTTAATATCCCGTGAATCAACCAGAGCCCGATATTCATCTCCCTGCAAAAACTGAATGCTAAACAATTTAAACATCACAGCAACCCCAAAGACGAACATGCATCCAGCTAGAAAATACAATCGATTTAATATGCCTTTTTCGTTAACCGCCAAGAGCTTACTTATTTTTGAGATTTAACTTTTATTTTTTTTGGTGGTATCACCGATGTATACAACCCTTTATCTTTTAATCTGTTGATCACTGCCGACTCCATTTTAAGCTTCATAAGTCGAGAACGCCCATCTACAAATGCCGAACGCATTTCCTTAACTTCATTTTTTAATCTGGCAATTTCATAAACCTTTTTATCGGCACTATGAGAACTCGCTATCATGATTAAGGCTAGTGCTGAAACAAAAATGATGAACCTCCAATTTTTAAAAGAATCATCACTAACTAAAAAAGTACCCTTTAATATGTTATAGATATTTTTCTTCATCATAGCTTTTCTGCAATTCTTAGTTTCGCACTTCGGGCCCTGCTATTCGCTTTCACCTCTTCAGGTGTTGGCACAATCAAACTACTCACTTTTTTGAGTGGCACTTCAAAATTCCCATACACATCTCGTTCCGGCTCTCCCTCAAACATTCCATTTCTAATAAAACGCTTCACCAATCGATCTTCTAACGAATGATAGGATATAAAACTTAAGCGCCCTCCTTTTATTAAAATCTCCGGTGTCTGCTCTAAAAACTCCTTTAAAACTTCAATCTCTTGATTCACCTCAATTCGAATCGCCTGGTAAATCTGAGCCAACACTTTATTTTCATGACGCGGCGGTAAAAACTTTTTTAGCACAGTTTTTAACTGCCCACTGGTCTTTATAGGCTGCTCTCTTCTATATTCCACAATCAATCTTGCCATAGCCGGTGCAGCTCGTAATTCACCGTAATGCAAAAACACCTGCCTTAACTGTTCTTCATCATATTCGTTAACCACATGAAAGGCAGACAATTTATTTTTTTGATTCATTCGCATATCCAGGTCTGCTTCAAAACGTGTAGAAAACCCACGCTCTGCAACATCAAACTGATGAGACGACACTCCAAAATCTGCCAGAACCCCATCCACTTGCTTCACGCCATGAAAGCGCAAAAAACGCTTAACATACCTAAAATTCTCATGAATCAAGGTAAACCGCGGATCATCCAAAACGTTTTCTAAAGCATCCGGATCTTGATCAAACGCAAACAGCCTGCCGTGCTCACCAAGCCTATTCAATATTTCCTTGCTATGACCACCACCACCGAATGTTACATCTACGTAAACACCATCAGCTTTAATATCTAGCCCATCGACAGTCTCTTTTAACAATACCGGATTATGATATTCCATGTTCATCATCGTCTTGTCCCATTACTTCTTCAGCTAAATCTGCAAAATCTATTGCAGCTTCATCAATAGCCTGTTCGTATAAATCCTTATCCCATATTTCGATAATATTAATAGCCGAAGCCACCACAATATTTTTCGAAATATCCGCAAAAACAGTCAAGTCCTTGGGTATCAATAAACGCCCATTAATATCGACCTCAACTATCTTTGCCCCCGCAGTGAACCTGCGAATAAAGTCGTTGTTTTTCTTTTTAAACTTATTAAGTTTGTTCATTTTTTGCATCAAAATCTGCCACTCTCCCATTGGATATAATTCCAAACATTTTTGAAACACAGAACGACGTAACACAAAACCATCGGCAAGAATGGATGATAACTGCTTTTTTAGCGTAGCAGGCATCATCAGCCTTCCCTTGGCATCAACTTTACAGTCGTATGTTCCTGTTAACAAGTCCAAAACGGTTCGCTGAAATTTTAACGTTTAAGTTTCAAATATATTGAAAAAAACACCACATTTTACCACTTTATACCACTTTGTTGATAATTTTTCGACTAAATGAAGATTAATTGCGTTTTCAACCGCAAAAAAACACACGCATCGCTTAGCAACAAGGTGTTATGAACTAAAAATTAGTGGCAAAATTTTTATCAACATTCCCATTAGAAAGTTTTAATTTTGCCAAAAAAATTAATGGTTGAAATATGAATGAATTAGTTATATTTGTTTTTAATGAAGTGACCAACAAATCATGATGTATCGTTTAAAAAAGGAAAAAGAATTCAATTACTTTGAAGCAGGAGAAGGCAAGCCAATAATAGTCTTGCACGGCCTTATGGGAGGGCTAAGTAACTTCAATGCCGTATCGGATTTTTTTAGCACAAGGGGCTACAAAATTGTCATTCCAGAACTCCCTATATACACCATGTCTTTGTTAAAAACCAATGTAAAAAGCTTTGCTAACTATTTGCATAACTTTATAGAGTTTAAAGGCTTCAACGAAGTGATCCTACTTGGAAATTCACTCGGCGGACACATTGGCCTGTACCACACTAAACTATACCCTAAAAAGGTAAAAGGACTTGTAATAACAGGTAGTTCAGGACTTTACGAAAGCGCCATGGGTGGAGGTTACACAAAGCGTAGTGATTACGAAGTGATTAAGAAGAAAGCTCAAGAGGTTTTTTATGATCCTGAAGTCGCCACTAAAGACATTGTAGATGAAGTTTACGAAACTGTAAATGATCGAAATAAACTTATAAAAACACTAGCCATTGCCAAAAGTGCAATTAGACACAATATGGCAAAAGATTTACCCAATATGAATACACCAACATGTATTATTTGGGGTAAAAACGATAATGTAACACCCCCGGATGTTGCCGAGGAATTCAATACGCTTTTGCCGGATTCTGATTTATATTGGATTGATAAATGTGGGCACGCCGCCATGATGGAACACCCCGAGGAATTCAATGAAATCCTTCATATGTGGTTAAATAAAAGAGGGTTCTAGAAATCCGTAAAAAACAAATTTTCGATTAAAAAGATTCCCGCCTTCGAAGGAATAACAATAAAAATGAAGATTAAATCCGCCGAATTCGTAATAAGCAATTCTGATGTTGCCAAATGCCCAAAAAGCATGTTGCCGGAATATGCGTTTATAGGCCGAAGTAATGTAGGTAAGTCATCGCTTATAAATATGATTACTAGTCGGAAAAGCTTAGCTAAAACTTCCGGGAAACCCGGAAAAACCCAACTTATAAATCATTTTTTAATTAATAAGAATTGGCATCTGGTTGATTTACCGGGTTACGGTTATGCACGTGTTTCTAAGAGCTCTAAAAAAACATTTCAAAAGTTTATTACTCAGTATTTTGAACATCGCCAGCAATTAGTTTCCGCCTTTGTTTTAGTAGATATTAGACACCAACCGCAACCCATAGATTTGGATTTCATGCAATGGTTAGGTGAACATGGGATTCCGTTTTCCATTATTTTCACAAAAGCAGACAAGCTAAGACCTAAAGCTATTGAAAACCATATTGAAGACTATAAAAATATTCTTTTAGAAACCTGGGAAGAGATGCCCAACTACTTTATAACCTCATCTTCAAAAACTATTGGAAAGGACGACGTTTTGGGCTATATAGATGGTTTGAATTCCAATATGGAATTGCATTAAAACCATTTACAGTCATTATTACCCTAAGTCAAAACCTCTTATTGCAATCAAAACATAACCTACAACATGAAAAAAACTTTTACACTAAGCTTATTAATTACGATACTTTTTGCATGTCAAAATTCAGAAAAGAAAAGTAATCTGTTAACCGAAGAAAAAAAGATTGAAACAGACATTGAAAAACCCATTGAAAATGAAAAAACTATCAATTTTGAATCTAGTGTCGAGGTAAATTTAATTCATTGTAAAAATGAGAAGTTCACAATCAAGATAGATCGATTAAAAAATGGAGATGTTAGATATATCTCATGGAATAAACCCAAAACTACAACGAACGAACCTGACTTAATACTTTTGAGTGGTAGTATTGAAAAACAGGGAACCGCTGGCGGCTATCATTTTCTATTCTCGCATGGGACATGGCAATATATCATAGAGAATAATTTTATAGGAGAAACTGAAGAATCGATGGGTGTTTTTCTAAAACTGACCAACAACGGAAATGAAAAACTCTACACAAAAATGACCGATTTAAAAAAGCAACCATTGCACCCCTAAAAATCAATATTGATATTCAAATCTAAGTAACGTGAGTTTCTATGTTAAGTAAGTTAACTTTTAACATCCAGAGCATCCCTTAACGCATTTCCAATCAACATAAAAGCCATTACCAAACTCATAATACAAAGTCCCGGTATAATGGCTAAATAAGGTTTACCTAGTATAATATAGTTGTAGTGATCTTTAACCATAGCTCCCCAACTAGCCATTGGTGGTTGTGCTCCAATTCCCAGAAAACTAAGTCCGCTTTCTATAAGAATAGCACCTGCAAAATTAGCAGCTGAAATAACGATAACTGGTGCCATAATATTGGGCAAAATATGTCTGGTAATAATTCTCATATTACCAAAGCCTAATGCTCTTGAGGCTGTTACATACTGCATCTCTTTAACACTAATTATTTGTCCGCGTACCACCCTAGCCACCTCAACCCACATGGTGAGTCCAACGGCAATAAACACCTGCCAAAACCCTTTACCAAGAGCCAGTGTAATGGCAATAACAAGTAATAGTGTAGGGATAGACCATGTTACATTAATAATCCACATAATGACGGCATCCACCTTGCCTCCAAAATAGCCCGCCATACTCCCCATAAAAACACCTATGAGTAATGAAATAAAAACAGCAACAAACCCTATGAAAAATGATATCCTTGCCCCCACCAGAATACGACTTAACAAATCCCGCCCGTATTTATCGGTACCAAAAAGAAAGGTTCTATCGCTTATATAAGAGGCTGCATCTGCGTTCGGAAATACATTTAACGCAATTGTTTTTTCAACACCTTTAAGACCATCTACCGCATACTCCTGATAGGTTAATGAATTACCTGTAATCGCATATTCAGAGATTGGTACCTCGGTATCTGTATTACGCTTTCCGAAGAACACCTTACGCCATACACTTTGATCATTTATTATTTGAGATGGTATGGTAAGCATGGTTACATTAAAACCCGGCTTCTTAGAATGAATAGACAAATGCATTTGATTCGCAGATTGCGAGTTATCTGGAGCGAGAATATAGGCAAACACTGAAATTACACCTACAAATACAATAAAATAAAAACTAAAAACGCCCCAAAAATTCGTTTTAAATTTTTGGAGCGCGACATGTTTTAATGAGTTTGATTTATGACTCATATATGGTGGTTACTTTCTTACCGTTGCTACTTTTTTAATGGGGTAAGATATTTTTAAATCTTGAAGAACATTTAACGCTTCTTCTATATAAACGTCTTTGCTTAAACTCTTGTGCCAACGCTTACGCTTTTCTTTTAAGTCTGTTGTATCTTTTTTGAATAGCGATCGTTCATAGCCATGAGACTGAAACACTAAATCTGTTTGATATTTCGAAATGGCATCAAACTTTTTAGACTCCTGTTTATTACGCTCCATCTGCGCTTTATACTTATTATAATTTAAAGAAAATACACGTTCGTCTATTTTGCGTTTTGCCCACTTAGCATTTTCTTCAATAAGCTTTAATTGCTCATTGTTTACCATACGTGCTTTACTTCTTTTTATGGTTTCATTATAATCAAAGTAAGATTCCCATGGCGTATACTCAGCGGCATCTATTTCATCCCATGGTAATGGGTTTTCTTTATCTTTTTCTCCTACATCAATAAAACTGAATCTCCCTGGCACCTTTACATCACTTTTCACACCTTCAAGCTGTACCGAACCTCCGTTAATTCTGTAATACTTTTGGGTTGTTAAAGCTAACGCTCCTAAATCTCCACTGGTATTACTTCTAAGCATTTTATTAAGGTTTATTACATTCTGTACTGTTCCTTTGCCGTAAGTCTGCTTACTTCCTATAATGATAGCTCGCTTGTAATCTTGCATGGCTGCTGCCATAATTTCAGATGCAGATGCTGATATCTCATTAACCAAAACAACTAATGGTCCATCCCAAGCAATAGACTTATCCATATCCTTTAAAACCTCTTTAGCCTCACCAGTAGATCGCACCTGTACTACAGGTCCTTCTTTAATAAATAATCCGGCCATATCAACAACAGCTGGTAAAGACCCTCCGCCATTATTTCTTAAGTCTAAAACAATCCCTTCAATACCTTCTTCTTTTAAACGCTCAATTTCATGCTTTACATCTTTAGCGGCATTGACATTTTTATAATCTTTAAAGTCAACATAAAATGCGGGTAGATTAATAACGCCAAACATTTTTCCTCCTTTATTAACGACAGAAGACTTGGCATACGTTTCAACCAACTCAACGACATCCCTTGTTATTTCAATGTCTTTAATACTTCCATCTACTTTCTTAACGGTTAATGTTACTTTGGTTCCTTTTGGCCCTTTAATATATTTTATGGCATCGTTTATACGCATACCAACAATATTTATTGGATATTCTTCGTCTTCTTGTTTTACTTTTAAAATGACATCTTCTACTTCCAATTCCTTACTTCTCCAGGCAGGACCTCCTGAAATAAGCTCAACTATTTTGATGTAATCCATTCTTTTTTGTAATCTGGCGCCAATCCCTTCCAATTTACCAGACATACGTTGATCGAAATCTTCTTTTCCCTTCGGTGCTAAATAGTACGTATGTGGATCGAATTCTTCAACTATGGTATTTACATAAATTGCAAACCAATCTTCACGTTGTAAATCGTCAATATTATCATTAAAATAGATGTCTAAAGATTTTAAAGTTGCTTCTCTCGCCTCTCTTTCTATAACCGCTTCGGTTTTCATCACATACGACGGATCATTTTCTTTTGCTGCCTTTTCTTCAGAAAGAATGTCATCGTAATTAGAAATAGTTGAGAATTTTAGTTGCTTTCTCCAACGTTCCTTCATCTCTCTCTTGGTAGATACAAATTCGGTGTTTTCATAGTTCGTATCAAATTGTTCATCTTTTGTGTAATCGAAAGGCTTAGACAAAACGTCTTTGTAGATCTCTTTGGCCTCCGATATTCTGGCAAGCAATCGCTCATTTACCAGATTAAAAAATGTAATCTCCGTAGATTTAAGTTGGTTGTCCAAAAAGAATTTATACTTTTCAAAATCCTTATAATCAGACTCATAAAAATATCTCTTAACAGGATCTAAAATCTCGACATAATCAGCGAATAAATTTGCAGAAAATTCATCATTCATAGCTATAGGATCAAAATGTCCCTGCTCTAAAACGAATGTTATAATTTGAACTAATAATTTATCCTTATCTGGGTTACTAAACTTCTTCGTTGTAAAACTGCATGATCCGAACGCCAATAACAGAAGAAGTGACAAGATTTTATAATTCCTTTTCATAATATTTCTCATCTATTAATCTTTTAATATTCTATCTAAAATACAATATATTTTTCACTAAAATAAAGAAAATATCATGCCAATAAAGACAATCGCACCTAATTTTTTGTTAAACCTAATAAATTAACATTTAACTCCCGAAATTGTGTATTTTAGCGATGTTTAAAGGAAAAAAATGACAGAAAAACCACTTATTTTAGTCACGAACGACGATGGTATTAATGCTCCGGGTATTAGAACCTTAGTTTCTATTATGAATACTATTGGGGAGGTTGTGGTCGTTGCTCCCGATAGTCCTCAAAGTGGAATGGGTCATGCCATTACATTAGACTCCACACTTTACGCAGAACGGGTGTATATGGATGACGGACCTCAAATTGAATATAGCTGTTCTGGCACACCGGCAGATTGTGTAAAGTTAGCCATTAGAGAATTGTTAGATCGTAAACCAGATCTCTGTGTTTCGGGTATTAACCACGGGTCTAATTCTTCTATAAATGTGATTTATTCGGGAACCATGAGTGCAGCAATCGAAGCTGGAATTGAGGGTATTCCTGCCGTTGGTTTTTCGCTTCTGGATTATACCTGGAATGCCAACTTTGAACCCTCACAGGAGTTCGTAAAAACCGTTACTCAACAAATTTTACAAAACCGCTTACCTAATGGTGTTGTGTTGAATGTTAATATTCCCAATATCCCCAAAGACGACATTAAGGGCATTAAGGTTTGTAGGCAGGCCAGAGCAAACTGGGTAGAAGAATTTGACAAACGTAAAAGCCCACAAGGCAAGGATTATTATTGGCTTACCGGTAAATTCGTGAATTTAGATGGTGGTGAGGATACTGATGAATGGGCTTTGGAACAAGGATATATTTCGGTGGTTCCAATTCAATTTGACTTAACGGCACACCAGTACATAAAAGACCTAAATACCTGGAAATTGAATGATTAAAAAAGACATTTTTATAGGAATATGTGTTGGCTTAATAGCGAATGCTATTGGCTTATTTTTCTCTGCTACCGCCTTAGGACAAGGAGAAGATTTTGTGACGGTTATTAAAGCCGCAGCTCAAGAAGGCTTTTTAGGTAAATTAATTAGCCTGGGAGCTATTTTGAATTTAATAGCCTTTTTTATCTTTATTAAAAAGAAACAAGATTACAGAGCCAGAGGAGTTTTGCTGATTACTGTTTTTGTTGCTGTATTTACATTTGTTTTTAAACTTTTTTAGATAGTTTATCTAATATCTCATTACCTTTACGAGGCAATTTTAGGCAGATGAAATATTACATTTTGGCTGGAGAAGCATCCGGCGATTTACATGGTTCTAATTTAATAAAAGCATTGCTCAAAGAAGATGTTAATGCTAACATTAGATTTTGGGGAGGTGACCTCATGCAAGCTGCGGGAGGAACTTTGGTAAAGCACTATAAGGAAAGAGCGTTTATGGGGTTTACCGAAGTGATTATGAACCTTTCTAAAATCTTTAAACTCATTTCTTTTTGCAAAAGCGACATTAAAGCATTTCATCCCGATGTTATTATTTTTATAGATAATTCGGGGTTCAATTTGCGAATTGCCAAGTGGGCGAAACAACATAACTTTAAAACCAACTATTATATTTCTCCGCAGGTTTGGGCATCTAGGGCTGGCCGGGTTAAAGCCATAAAACGTGACATTGACGCCATGTATGTTATCCTGCCTTTCGTAGAACGCTTTTATAAAAAATATGATTATAATGTTACCTTTGTAGGCCATCCTTTAATTGATGCCATTAGCCATAGAAAACAGGTCGACGAATTAAGGTTTAGAAAAGAACATGACTTAAACGAGAAGCCCATTATTGCGCTATTACCAGGAAGTAGGAAACAAGAAATCACCAAAATGCTTTCGGTCATGCTAAGTCTGGTTGAAAGCTATTCTAACTATCAATTTGTAATTGCAGGAGCCCCTAGTCAGGATTATAATTTCTACAGCTCTTTTATAACGTCTGAGAACGTTAAGTTTATTTCGAATAAAACTTACGATTTATTGAGTGTTTCCTTTGCTGCGCTAGTAACTTCGGGGACAGCAACACTTGAAACTGCCTTATTTAAAGTACCTCAGGTGGTATGCTATAAGGGAGGTAATCTCTCTTATCAAATAGCAAAACGAATTATTACCTTAAAGTTCATTTCTCTGGTTAATTTAATCATGGACAAGGAAGTTGTTACAGAGCTTATTCAACATGATTTTAATGACAAAAGACTTCGAGAGGAACTTGACAAAATTCTGGATTCGGACCTTCGAAACCGGTTTTTCTTAGATTACTACGATCTGGAAAAAGCTCTTGGTGGTAGAGGCGCCAGTGAAAAGACTGCTAAACTCATATATAAAGGCCTAAACTAGTATCTGAGAACACACGTGCTAATTCACATATGTTTGGGTAAGATTCTATGTCTTTACCAAAAAACTGTACTCTGTTATATCTGTAAATGACATAAGCCAATTAACACAGGGATTACGACTTTAATGGGACCTTTAACTTATATCTTGAATAAAAATGAGTAATCAAAAACCAGACATAGAGTAATGTAGAAGCCCTATTCGAGTACCAATCCAATATATTCATAAAATACACATCAATGAAGAATACACCCAATAATGGGATTATGAGAAGAGCAATCCAATAGTTTTGTTGCATCAAATTACTGGTTATTATATAATGACTAAAAGCTCTGATTAATAGTGCCGGAACGATGATTGCTAGTACAGAAAATCGGCCAAGAATTGTTCTCAAATAGGCATAACCTAATCCTAAAATTAGGACAATACAAACTAAAACAATAAAATAAAGGACTCTATTAAAAGGCTTTGTTTTTTTCATCCAACACATATATTCATAATTATTTTCTCACTTCCCCATTAGTATTTAATGTTCAAAACATGTTACAATTACTTTATGTTTTTTTCAGTAAATCATCTTTATCTATTGACACTGTTCATTTTATTTCCCGCAAAACAACCTTCAATTCCATTTTTTATGCTAATAAAATAAGCTGACTATGTTCTTAAAAATCAATTGAAAGTAAAGGACAAAACAGCATCGATAAGCACGACTACCGAAAATAAAAAACAATTGTATGTTATTTTATATTAAATTTACAAGTAGAAGTCCTTTTGAACTTTTTCCCTTCAATTAAAAAAGTTTAAATGATTTCTTAGTAACCCTAACCTACTTTAGTAAATACATGCAAAGAGTAATCATTATTCTATTAGTCATTTTAAGCTTCGCTAGTTGTAAATCCTCTAAACGTGTGAAGCCTAAAAAAGAAACAACCTATGTGATAGGAGCTCCCAAAAAAAATAGTAAAAAAGTTCGAAAAGGTAAAGGCAAAGTAAGTAAAGCAGATAAAATTGCAACTTATGCCAAACAGTTTCAAGGGGTACGTTATAAGTGGGGAGGTACTACAAAATCTGGCATGGACTGCTCCGGACTTGTTTATAGATCATTTGATGCCCATGATATTACACTTCCAAGAATTTCAAGAGATATTGCCAGAAAAGGAAATAAAATTGCATTAAGGCAAGTACAAAAAGGTGATTTACTTTTTTTTAAAACGGGAAAAAGAGGGCGACACCGAATTAACCATGTGGGACTGGTCTTAAATTCAAAGTCCGGAACCATTAGTTTTATTCACGCCACGAACAGCAGAGGCGTTATTATATCTAATTTTTCGGAAAAATATTGGAAATCTGCTTTCGTTGAAGCTCGTAGAATTTTGTAAGTTATTTCGTATATTGCATTTTTATGCATTTACTAAATTTTGCCTTTATTAAATTAACAACCTGCCTTATTATTGGCATTGTTATTGGCTCAACATACACCATTTCCCTTCCTCTGTCTTTAGGTATAACAGCCTCTCTCTCCGTCATATTATCGTTTTGCTATGTTATTGCTCGAAAACCTTTTGTTCAAAATGGTTGGTTTGGTATCGTTTCTTTGGTAAGTATGCTAAGTATTGGTGTTCTCGTAGTAAACATTCATGACAACAAAAACAGCCTCAAACATTACACAAATCAAATTTCTGTTGAAAACGACGCCCTAAATGTCATCACTTTTCGAATAAAAGAGGTTTTAAAGCCTGGAATTTTTCATGACAAATATGTTATTGATTTACTAAAAATTAACGAAAACCAAGTGAACGGCAAGTCACTTTTAAGCATTGAAAAGGATTCCACAAAAACCCCATTAAGAGTTGATGATATTTTTACTTGTAAAATGGCTTTTAAAGCCATTACTCCACCATTAAACCCAAATCAATTCAATTATAAAAACTACCTGAATAAAAAATACATTTACCATCAGCTATTCACTTCAAATGAAGCTCTTTTCAAGAGAAGTTCAGAACGGCATACTTTATATGGGTGGGCCGACAATATTCGAAATCATATCAACCAAAAACTTAAACACTACAATTTTAAACCTGATGAACTTGCCATTATCAATGCATTACTTTTAGGGCAACGTCACGATATTGACAAGGACATTTATTCCAATTTCGTTAATGCCGGAGCCATTCATATTTTGGCTGTATCGGGTTTACACGTTGGTATTATTTTAATGATTCTAAATGTTATGCTTTCTCCTTTTAAGCGTATGGCATACGGAAACCTGATAACGACAATCATTATTGTAATCCTCTTATGGTGCTTCGCACTTATTGCTGGACTATCGCCCTCTGTAACCAGGGCTGTGACTATGTTTAGCATCCTTACCGTTGCAATGAATTTAAAAAGACCAACTCATATTTACAATACTTTAGCCATATCGATGTTCTTAATTTTGTTATTTAAACCACTCGCTTTATTTGATGTTGGATTTCAACTGAGTTATCTCGCTGTATTAGCTATCGTTACTCTAGACCCGCTTATCTATAAACGTTGGAAACCAAAATCAAAGCTCGTTGATTTCTACTGGCACACGTTTACTGTTACCGTTTCTGCTCAATTGGGAATTCTCCCTTTAAGCTTGTTTTACTTTCATCAATTTCCAGGCTTGTTTTTTATATCCAACATGGTTATTATACCATGTCTTGGCGTCGTTTTAGGTTTTGGGATTCTCGTAATAGCTTTGGCATTATTAAACTGGCTCCCTCAATTTATTGCAGATGCTTACGAGTATATTATTGCTTTTATGAAAGTATTTGCTGGTTGGGTCTCTAAACAAGAAACCTTTCTTTTTAAAGACATTCCCTTCTCCATTTTAAACCTTCTTGCCGTTTATCTTATTATTATCGGCCTGATAAAACTTCTAAAAAAATGGCATTATTCTAATCTGAGATATGTATTATTCACAGTGGCAATATTCCAGGGTATTTTAGTCTATAACAATTTCGTTAAACAAGACAATGCGTTCATTATTTTTCATAAAAACAGGCATAGCCTCATTGGCCATACCACACATCATAAAATAGTTATTAGTCATGACCTCGAGCCCCCTAATACTTCAGAGCATGGTATAATACGAGATTACATTGTGAATAATCACATTGAAGTTGTTGAAAACGATTCGCTACAATCTATTTACCTCTTTAACAATAAAAAACTGTTAGTTGTAGACAGCCTGGGGATTTATAATATCAAATCGTTTGAGCCGGATTATGTTTTGCTTAGGCAATCTCCAAAAATAAATCTAAATCGACTTATCGACTCAATAACTCCGAAATATGTTATTGCAGATGGAAGTAATTACAAATCGTATATAGAAACCTGGAAAGGTATTTGTAAAAAGAGAAAACTTCCATTTCACCAAACTGACAAACAGGGTGCCTTTATTATTAGGTATTAGTTTACTTCTCGATAAGGGGGTTGAAATAATGAACCACCTTCCTTATACGCTACCCCTGAAACTCGGGTTTAAATGCTTTATAATACACGTTAAACTTTTCCTGAGTATCAATCTCTTTATGGTCATCTTGGTGAAACATTTTTAGATAGAGCTCTAACTGTGGTGGTGTTTGAAATCCTTTTATGGGTGCGATAACATCACCTTTCTCATCTAAAAAGACGATGGTAGGATATGCTTGTACCTGTAAATATCTTGACAATTCATGTGCAGAATTACGCCTGTTCGCTAAAGAGGGATTATAATTAGGGTTCGCATATACTTTTCCTTTATAATTAACCTTTTCGTTTCCTTCTGCATTAAATTTTACGGCATAATAGTTCTCATTTACATATTTAATAACATCTTTATTATGAAATGTTCGTTTGTCCAAAAGTTTACATGGCCCACACCAACTGGTATAAACATCCATCATAATTTTTTTTGGATCTTTTTTTTGAAGCTCAACAGCCTTTTCTAACGTCACCCATTTAATCTCTTGAGCCGACATATACCCAATGGCTAAAACCGCTAATAATAACAACATTTTCTTTTTCATAACATGCATTCTTTTAATTATAGCATTGCTGAGGCTTTGCTTATCCATTTCCCTGGACCTCCTGCTACATATCCTAAGCTTCCTAGACGGGTTAAATTTATCTGTTTTTGATCATTCACATGAGGATTCGCAAACCAAATAGTTGGATACCCCCGCACTTGAAACATACTTTGTAATTGATAGTTTTGTGCTTTTAATTTCTGATCTATTGGCGTTCGTCTAGGAAAATCTAATTCCACCAATATCACATTCTCACTGGCCCATCTTTTAAATTCACCGGTTTTAAAAACTTCTTTCTGTAAGCGAATGCACCAACCACACCAGTCCGATCCGGTAAAGAACATTAACAATGGTTTCTTTTCTTTGGCTGCATATTCAGATGCCTGAGCCATATCGGTATACCAAACTAGCTCCTGAGCGCTCGTATAAACCGTTGAAAATAGACCTATTAAGCATATGTAAATTACCTTTTTCATACTTTTGTTTGTTGCAAAACGTGTACCGAACTTACAAAAAATGCTCCAAAAATGGAGCATTTTGAATATAATTTAACGGTTTTTCGATTAACGGACACCGTGCATAAGCTTTTTAATTATGGGTTGCATAATAAGAGAAAAGACTCCAACTACCACAGAAATAACGGTTAATATCCAGAAAAAGTGGCTAATTCCCTTTTCATTCGCTATTTTATCAACATTCTCGCCAAATACACCAGCTCCTTTCATTCCAATAGCAATAGCCAAATACCACACACCAAACATAAAAGCAATCATTCTTGCTGGTACTAATTTACTCACATAAGATAATCCTACTGGAGAAATACACAATTCTCCCATGGTATGAAACAGATACACCAGAATAAGCCATATAATACTTACGGAAGCCGTTTTTGCTCCAGGCTCAATGCCCATAGCTCCAAAGGCCACACAAGCCATACCCAAGGCTAATAAAAACATACCTATGCCATACTTCCCGTTTGCAGATGGATTATACTTGCTTTCCCACCATTTGGAAAATAACGGAGCCAGAGTGATGATAAACAACGAGTTTAAACTTGCAAACCACGAGGCTGGTATTTCTAAATTATCATCGTTAAACTGATTTTTTAACATCCAGATTGCGATACCCCAAACAATAATAAAACTTAAACTCAATACAATATTCGACCATTTATAATTTCCGAATGTTTGCTTGAATAATAAATAAAGTACCCATGAAATAATGGCCAGTGGTACAACTACCATACAGGTGTTAACAATTCTAAAAATATTGGCCGATGTCCCATCTAAAGTTCTATCGGTATAGTCATTCGCAAAAATAGTTAATGACCCTGGAGCCTGCTCGAAAATGGCCCAGAAGAAAATGGACAACAGCGCAAAAAACGACACGGCGATTAGCTTATCTCTGGTAATTAAAGAATACTGCGTGAATCTATAAATTAATAGGATGAGAAACAGTCCTAAGGCCGTAAAAATGGCGAGATTATTACCATGATCCCCTAAAAAGGAAAAGATATTTACACGGCCTTCAGAAATTGTTGTAGCCGGTGCATTAATGATCCATAATAATCCCAATGCTACCATAACTAATATCATACCCAATTGCCAGGACGTAAAAGGTACGCGCTTATCATTATCTAAGGCTTCAATAGAATTAGCATCATCTTTTTTAGGTTTCAACCCTATATTTCCAAAAATGTTCTGAGCTAGCCAAAATTGAACCAACCCAAAAAGCATAAAAATACCTGCTAATCCAAATCCAAAACTCCATCCAACCTGCTCTCCTAAATACCCACAAAGAATAATTCCTATGAATGCACCGGCGTTTACGCCCATATAAAAAATGGTATAGGCTCCGTCTTTCTTCTCTGGTCTGTCTTTGTACATTTCGGAGATAATGGAGGTCATATTGGGCTTAAAAAAACCATTCCCTATCACTAAAAGGCCAAGTCCTAAATAAATAGACCATTGTGTTTCAATAGCCATTGAAGCATGCCCTAAAGTCATTAACAAAGCACCTACAAGAACGGCATATCTAAAGCCAATTATTTTATCGGCAAAATACCCTCCCATCATTGTTGAGAGATATACCAATCCTACATAAGAACCAAACAAGGCCATGGCATGTTCTCGGGGCCAGCCCCATCCTTCATCTAGTAGCGACGTTGTTAAAAACAATACTAATAACGCACGCATTCCATAGTATGAAAAACGCTCCCACATTTCGGTAAAAAACAAGACGAATAATCCTGATGGATGTCCTAATACGGTACTTTTAAAAAATTGATCGGTTGAGTTTTCAGTCATAATGTTATAGTTTAGTTTTCAGCAAGTTCAAATCCTTCTGCTTCATCATATTTTATCTCACGTTCGTTATCTTCTGCTTTATGGGTAAGCTTTTCCAACTTATTACGAAATATCATAACTAAACCTCCAAACATAACACAAAATATTGCAATTCCTGTAAAGACCTTAAATTCACCAAAACCTTCGGCAGACTCGCCTAATAGTCCGGCAAGTTTATTACCAAAACCTGTCATTGCGAAATAGACTCCCATCATTAACGAGGCATATTTTAACGGAGCTAATTTTGTTATATACGATAGTGCAACAGGAGAGATACATAGTTCTCCCACTGTATGAAATAGGTAAGCTAAAACCAACCAGTACATAGCTGATGCTCCTGTACTATTAAATTCTGCGGCAGCGGCCGACATGAAGAAGAACCCTGTTCCCATGATTATTAATCCCACAATCATTTTAAACAAAGATGTAGAGATTTTTCCTTTCAGTTTTCTATTGGCCCAAAACAATGCTACCGATGTTCCTAAGAATATAATAAACATAGCGTTTAAAGATTGGAACCAGGATGCCGGAACTTCCCACCCCATTAACATTCTATTGGTGTTTTCCTTAGCATATAAATTCATTAGACCTCCTGCTTGCTCGAAAGCTCCCCAGAATACAATTACCAATAAGAACGATATAAACAATACCACTACCCTATCTTTTTCTACACTGGTCAAAGGTTTTTTCATTGCCTCTTTCTCTTCTTTATTTTCAGATGCTCCAAGGAAATTACCAACATGCTTTAAGTGTTTTTGTCCTAATAAATACTGAATTAAGCCCAAAGCCATACCAATTCCGGCTAATCCGAAACCATAATGCCAACCATGTACTTCTCCTACATATCCTACAATTAAACTCGACAAAAAGGCTCCTATATTTATACCTATATAGAAAATGGTAAATCCTTTATCTCTTCTAATGTCTCCTTGTTGATACAAGCCTCCAACCATTGTTGAAATATTTGGTTTTAACATCCCTACTCCAGCAACAATTAAAGCCAAACCGGTGTAAAAAGCCCAAAGTTCCTCCACTGCCAATATGCTGTGCCCTGCCACGAGTAACAACCCTCCATAGAGTACCGATTTTTTCTGTCCTAAGAATTTATCTGCGATCCAACCTCCGGGAATAGACATTACATAAACCATCATGGTATACGTTCCGTATAGAGATAAGGCATCTCCTCGTGTCCACCCTAATCCGGCATTCCCTGCCTGTGTTTCAGCGACCAGATATAATACCAAAATGGCTCTCATTCCGTAATACGAAAAGCGTTCCCACATTTCTGTAAAAAACAGAACATACAATCCTATCGGATGCCCAAATAGTTCTTTTTGCTTTATTGTAGATGTATTTGACATAAAATTATTATTATATATTAACCCTTAATGTTTGTTTCTTTCATTTTGTCCTCTTCTTTTTCCTTTACAATCTTATCTCCCAAGGTGTTATTGATAAAACGAGTCATTTTTTTGTAAAGATGAAGTCTCGTATTTCCGCCATAGATTCCATGGTTTTTATCTGGATACACAGCCCAGTCGAATTGCTTATCTGCCTGAATTAAAGCTTCGGCCAATCGCATCGTATTCTGCAAATGCACATTATCGTCTCCCGACCCATGCACTAACAGAAAGTCTCCTTTTAGTTTATCTACATGGTTTATTGGAGAATTATCATCGTAACCACTAGCGTTCTCCTGTGGAGTGGTCATATATCTTTCTGTATAAATGGTATCATAAAAACGCCAACTGCTCACTGGTGCGACTGCAATAGCCATTTTAAACACATCATTTCCCTTAAACAGGCAATTACTACTCATAAAACCACCATAACTCCATCCCCAAATGCCTATTCTTGAAGCATCGATATATGGCAATGCACCTAGTTGTTGTGCTGCGGCAATCTGGTCTTCCACCTCGTATTTCCCTAATTCATTTTGAGTCACTTTTTTAAAGGTAGCTCCTTTTAATCCGGTCCCTCGACCATCCACACATACCACCACGTAGCCCTGTTGTGCCAGGTGTTGAAACCAATAATCGTTAGCGCTGTTCCATTTGTTGGAAACCGATTGAGATCCTGGTCCGGAATATTGTGTCATGAATAATGGGTATTGCTTTGATGCGTCAAAATTGGCTGGTTTGATCATCCACATATTAAGATCATTACCATTCACATGGATCGTACTAAATTCCTTCTTAGAAGTTTTATAATCTGAAAGCTTTTGAGCTAGTACGTCATTATCTTTTATGCTTTTAATTAAATTCCCCGAGGCCGAGCTATTTAAGGTATACTCTGGAGGTGTAGTGGCACTTGAAAAGGTATTGATAAAGTATGAGAAATCGGCACTAAAAGCCGCATTGTTTGTACCATCACTTTTCGTTAGCCTGGTTTTACCCCGTCCGTTTAGCTTTATGGAATACACATCTCTGTTAATAGAACCATTTTCTACTGATTGATAAAAAATTCGGTTCGAGTTTTTGTCATAACCATAATATCTGGTTACCTCCCAATTTCCTTTGGTTATTTGATTAATAAGTTTTCCGTTTTTATCGTAATGATAAATATGGTTAAATCCATCTTTTTCGCTAGTCCAGATAAAACTATTGTCTTTCAAAAAGGTTAGGTTGTCTGTTACATCTATATAAGCCTTATCTTTTTCGGCTAAAACTAAATTAGAGGTATTGCTTTTTGCGTTTATCAACCATAAATCCAACTCGTTTTGATGTCTATTCATATAATGAGCACTCAAAATATTAGGATCATTGGTCCATTCAATTCTTGGAATATAGAAATCACTATAAGTCTTGTTTACTTTTACCTCACGAATTTCATTAGTTTCTAAGTCATATATATGTAAAGACACTTCTGAATTTGCTTCTCCTGCTTTTGGATATTTGAATACATGTTGTGTTTGGTAGAGCTCTTTTCCATAAACATCCATAGAAAACTCTGGCACCTTAGATTCATCAAATCGTATAAAGGCTATTTTATTGCCTTCGGTATTCCACTCGAAAGCACGTACAAAAGAAAACTCCTCTTCGTAAACCCAATCGGTTATACCATTTATGATAACATTCTTTTTACCATCCTGTGTTATTTGATTGGTTTCTCCGGATTCTAAATTTTTAACATATAGATTATTGTTTTTTGCAAAAGCGACCTGACTTCCATCTGGAGAAAATGTAGGTTCCTGAATCTTATCTTCATCAATTAACGTTATAGATTTATCATCCACATTATAGACATAGTAGTTACCAAGACTTGAACGACGAAAAATGGCTTCTTCGTTCGTTGCTAAAATCACTTTGTTCTCATCGGCACTAAAGGCGTAATCTGTAAAATATGGTATAGCGTCGAGAGTTCCTGAATTTACAAGGGTTTTAACCTTTTCCAGGGTCTTATAATCGTAAACATCTATAGTTGTTGTTCTTGCTGCTCTATTAAAACCTAAAACGGAATATTGTTGTCCATTTGCCATGGAATGCAATACATCCATTCTTTCCGTTCTAAAAGCGCCATTCCAAATGGATTCGAGTGTAATTTCTTTTGTTTGTGCAGTTAAGAAAAACGTTGTTAACAAACAAAAGAAAACAGACAATTTTAGGTGTTTCATTAAAAAAAATATTTATTTCGTAAAAGGACGTCAAGTTTACTAAAAATTCTTCAAAAAACCAGTTTTATTAACACTTAAATAATTTCCTGCAAATTGAGGTATTTAATATTCATACCAAGAGTAGTATCTTTGTACTGCAAACGAACATTTTATGAGTAAATCTATCTCGGGTTTTTCTAAACTAACCAAATCAAAAAAAATCGATTGGATTGTTGACACTTATTTTTCAAATACGGAAGAAGCTAAACGTGTTTTAATCCAATATTGGAATACAGATGAAAAACTGCAACAACTCCATGATGAGTTTATTGAAAATACGATAACCAACTATTACCTGCCTTTGGGTGTGGCTCCTAATTTTTTAATTAACGATAGGCTTTACACGATTCCTATGGCTATTGAAGAAAGTTCGGTAGTTGCTGCGGCGAGTAAAGCTGCAAAATTCTGGTTAGATCGCGGCGGATTTAAAACACGAGTTGTTTCGACCACCAAAATTGGTCAGGTCCATTTTATATATAAAGGTGATTTTAATAAATTAAGTCAGTTTTTTAGCGTCATAAAGTCTAAACTTATTGAGGATTCCAAATCGATTACGTCCAATATGGAAAAACGTGGCGGTGGAATTTTAGATATTGAATTGCGAGATAAGACTAAGGACATAGATCATTACTACCAACTTCACGCATCATTTGAAACCCTAGATGCTATGGGTGCTAATTTTATAAATTCCTGCCTGGAACAGTTTGCTACAACTTTTAAAAGAGAAGCTCTTGAATTTTATGCTTTCACTGAAGCTGAAAAGCAAATAGATATTGTCATGAGTATTTTATCTAATTATGTTCCAGATTGCTTAGTGCGTGCCGAAGTAAACTGTAAGGTTGAGGACTTAAGCGAAAGCGACTCCATATCTGGAGAGGCATTTGCGAAAAAGTTTGTACAGGCCATTAATATTGCTGAAGTAGAGCCTTACCGAGCCGTTACTCATAATAAAGGGATCATGAATGGCATAGATGCCGTTGTTTTGGCTACTGGAAATGATTTTAGAGCTGTTGAAGCGGGCGTGCATGCCTATGCGTCCAGAAAAGGCACATACAGCAGCCTAACTCATGCTAAAATTGAAAACGGAATCTTCTCTTTTTGGATGGATATTCCATTAGCACTGGGTACTGTTGGCGGACTTACGGGTTTACATCCGTTAGTAAAATTAGCATTAGAGTTATTACATAAACCATCTGCTAAGGAACTTATGCAAATCGTTGCTGTTGCCGGTTTGGCTCAAAATTTCGCAGCTATTCGTTCACTCATCACAACGGGAATTCAGCAGGGACATATGAAAATGCATTTAATGAATATTCTTAATCAATTCGATGCAAATAACGAGGAAAAGGAAAGGATTACCGCATACTTTAAGACGAATACCGTAACACATAGTGCCGTTGTTGAAGCCATTAATAAGTTGAGGGAGTAGGATTGGGTTATTAGGTAAAAATATTTATAATGTATTACCGGTGACTAAGTGCCGGCCTGCCGCACGGGCAAGTAGTCGAAGCTACAAAACAATGACGGAACCTCTAAAAAATATTGGCAACATACAACAATCAGTGATTTCGACTACGCTCAATCACCGCACAAAAATTAATACCACACCGGTGGCTGAGCGCAGCCGAAGCTACAAAACAATGACGGAATCTCTAAAAAATATTAGCAACATACGACAATCAGTGATTTCGACTACGCTCAATCACCGTTCGACTACGCTCAATCACCGCACAAAAAGTAATACCACACCGGTGGCTGAGCGAAGTCGAAGCTACAAAACAATGACGGAATCTCTAAAAAATATTAGCAACATACAACAATCAGTGATTTCGACTACGCTCAATCACCGTTCGACTACGCTCAATCACCGCACAAAAAGTAATACCACACTGGTGGCTGAGCGCAGCCGAAGCCACATCAATTTAACAGCATATGCCTAAAGGTTTTGTATATATATTAGAATGTTCAGATGGCACCTTTTACACGGGTAGCACCATTGATTTGGATAAAAGATTAGCGGAACATCAAAATGGTCAGGGAGCTAATCATACAAAGAAAAGACTTCCGGTTGAGCTGGTATATATTCAGAAATTCCCAAGGATTGATGAGGCTTTCTATAGAGAGAAACAAATTCAGGGATGGAGCAGAAAAAAGAAACAAGCACTCATCGAAAACAATTTTGATGAATTAAAAAAATATGCTGAATGCATGAATGATAGTCATTATAAAGAGTGGCTTCGACTACGCTCAGCCACCGCAGATCATAAAAAAAATGAAGATCAGAAATAAAGACCTGTCAATACTTATTTCGACAACGCTCAATCACCACACAACAAATAACTCTAAACCGGTGGCTGAGCGAAGTCGAAGCCACAAAACAATGACGGAATCTCTAAAAAATATTGGCAACATACAACAATCAGTGATTTCGACTACGCTCAATCACCGTTCGACTACGCTCAATCACCGCACAAAAATTAATACTAAACCGGTGGCTGAGCGCCCGCCTGCCGGACGGGCAGGAAGTCGAAGCCATAACCCGAAAGAACACATACCAAAACCAAACTCACAAAGCCACACGAAATCATGAGGAACCCTATTTATAGTAATGGAAAACTTTTACTCACTGGAGAATACGCTGTCCTTGATGGTGCACTGTCTTTAGCCGTGCCTACTAAATTCGGACAGTCCTTATCGGTCGAGGCCATCGACGTTCCCCAAATAATATGGAAAAGTTTGGATGAAAACGATGCTATTTGGTTTGAAACCGATATTTCTGTGGAACATATTAATTCGAATACCGTAACCAATCACGAGTATACAGATCGGCTTATTCAAATTTTAGGAGCTGCTAAAAAGCTTAATCCCGACTTTTTAAGTGATGGTCGTGGTTATAATGTTTCTACCAAACTGGATTTCCCAAGACATTGGGGGTTAGGCACCTCTTCGACATTAATAAACAATATTGCTCAATGGGCCAATATTGATGCTTACAAGCTCTTAGAGCTGACCTTTGGTGGCAGTGGGTACGATATTGCATGTGCACAGCATGACTCTTCTATCCTTTATCAATTAGAACACAACAAACCTTTTGTAAAATTGGTAGATTTTAACCCAGTTTTTATAGATCATCTATACTTTGTATATCTAAACAAAAAACAGAACAGCCGAGATGGCATAAGGCATTATAATGCCAATAAGACTAATTTAAAATCCGTTCTTGAAGATATTAACAAGATTACTTCTGAGGTGATTAATACAGCCAACCTGGAGCATTTTGAAACCTTGATAGATAAACATGAAACCATCATATCTAAACTAACCAGGCAAGCCCCTGTTAAGACACGTCTCTTTAGTGATTTTAAAGGCAGTATTAAAAGCCTTGGCGCCTGGGGAGGCGATTTTGTCCTGGCTACCACTAAGAACAACCCAATCACCTATTTTAAGGATAAAGGGTTTGAGACCGTAATTCGTTATAGTGATATGGTCTTATAAAAAAAGGCCTCGTTAAGACGAGACCTTTTAAATACTTTATTTCTTTGTGTTCTTACTGAACCTGAGTTTCGGCTCTGTTATCTTCGATTTCTGCTGCTTCTTTTAAAGCCTGATACAGTTTTGTATTTACTGTACTCATTTTTTGTTGCTCTACTCTGTTTGCAGCCGCCTGATAGTTATCTAGTTTTACAGCTGGAGTTACTTTAGTAACTTGAATTAGGTATACTCCCTTTTCGCCATCTACTAGTTTTGAGGTCTCTCCTTCTTTCAATCCAAATGCAGCACCAACTACCATAGGCTCTCTTCCTGCTCCAGAAATGGTTGGGCTTTTCATATTAAGAGCTGATGCCGATCTTACAGTTGTATTTTCTGCAGCAGCTAAATCCTCCAATGTTGTAGCAGAGACTCTATCTCTTATCATCTTAGCCTTCTTTTCTTTTCTTACTAAAGGCAATACTTTAGCTGTAGCATCTTCTACAGACATTAGTCCTTCTTTATGCTTAGCAACTAACTGTGCCACAACATAACCGTTAGGAATGTTAAAACGTTTTACAGCTCCAATTTCTGTATCTTTATTAAATGCCCAACGCACAATTGGCCTTTGGTTCCCTACTCCAGGGATGTTCTCATCTAATACTTTTATCCCATTTACTGGTCGTACTGTAAATGAATTTTCTTTAGACATAGCTTCGAAATCTCCTTCGCTTGCTTTGATTTCAAAATTAGAAGCGTCTCTAAATAATTCTGCTGTAGTTGCTTCAGAAGGTTCTATTTTTCTTGCTATAGTTCCTACCTGAACGGCTTTTGTTTTATTCTTCTGACCTTCAATCTCAATAATGTGAAATCCAAAAACTGTTTTCACTACTCCGATATCCCCTACTTCACCTTCGAATTCAAAATCATTAAACTCTGGAACCATTCTATTATATGGATGCCAATCGTAACGTCCTTCGTTGTTAACGCTTCCTTGATCTGATGAAAATTCTTTTACTAAATCCGGGAATTTAGAACGATCTGATTTTATTACGGTTAGTAAACTATCTGAAGTAACTTTAGCCTCTGCTTCTGTTTGAGTTACATCTGGACCTGCACTTTGAGCACCTTTAAATGGAATTAAAATATGTCTTACTTTAGCCGAATCTGGAACCTGCTTTACAGCAATAACTTTAGTAATCTTAAAATACCCGTTATCTTTATATGGTCCGTAAACTCCAGATGCTTCTAAATTGTAAATACTATCTGCTGCAGTAGTAGGTAAACTTGATTTAAATACAAAACGCTTATCAAACTTAATATCTGAGTTTGAGTTGATATAATCCTCATTATCCTTAACTTGAGAAAATGCGTGGATGGTATCTTTTCTTCCTCTGTCATCAACAAAACGTCCTTTTAAAAAGACATTAAGATCGGCTTTTAATGCGTTTTCATCTTCTACAGACGCCACTTCACTAAACTGTACAAATTTAATATCTCTTGAAGCTTCAACTTCGTAAGCTTTTTTATTTTCATTAATATAACCTGCTATCTCAGATTTAGAAACTTCTACTAAACTATCCTTAATAGTAGAATAAGCAACCTGAACATATTTTATATCAACTTTATCGCCTGCTAACTTATGCTCTAATTCACCTTCTGCCAATGTTCCGGTTAATCCGGCTTTCACCATGTTAAAGTAGTTTTGCTGTAATCCGTTTGCCGCTATAGACTGCTCGTAATTAATCCAGCTAGCATAAGCTTGTTGCGATGTTTCTTTTAAGTTAGCGATATACTCATTTAACTTATTTTCATCAAAAATACCGGCTTCGTTTAAAAACTCTGGGCTTGTAGCCAGAGAGGTCTTTAACAAATCTCTCATTTGATCTTTCTCAACAGAAATACCTAGCTCGTCATACTGAGTCTGCATAACAGCTCTTCTCACCTCTTGCTCCCATACCATGTTCATCACTTGTGTATTTGTAGCATTTGGCCCGGATTGTCTTTGTGCGCGTTCTACCTTCTCCAGGAAATCTTCACGTGTTATATCTGTACCATTTATAGTAGCAACGATGTTTTGCGATTTTGAAGAAAGCGCATCACTATTTTTAAATAAATCTGCTAATACAAAAGAAAATAACGCCAATGCTATAATTAATATTAAAAATAGTGAGCGTTGTCTAATCTTATTTAAAACTGCCATTTTGTAATTTAAATTTTAAAAATCCGTGTTAGGATTTAACTGGTTAAGTTAGTTGTCAATTTCATTCGAATTGACAAAATATCGTGCGCGAAAATACCATTTTCTATTTAATAATAAAAGTAGAAAGACGCATTAATTATATTAAACGCATAGATTCTCGCTTTCTTATAAATAACGGTAGCAGATCAATCTTTAGTAAAAATCTAACCGTAACTTTTTTACCATCAATCTTCTTCTAAACGTCTCAATTCCACCAGGTCAATTTTCGTATTAGAAACTTCTAATATTTTAAACTGAAATGTTTCTATTTTAACGATATCATCCTGGTTGGGAATTCCTTCGGTATGGTTTACAATAAGCCCTCCAAGTGTTTCATAATTCTCACTTTCGGGCAAGTTTATTTTATAGGTTTCATTTAGATAATCTACCTCTAAACGTGCAGAAAAACAATACGTATCTTCATCTATAACATCTTCAATAAGATCTACAGTATCATGTTCATCCTCAATTTCACCAAATAATTCTTCTACAATATCTTCAACAGTCATTATACCAGATGTTCCTCCGTATTCATCTAAAACTACAGCTATACTTCTACGCTTTTTGGTCAATACGCCTAGCACATCTTTAACCAATACTGTTTCTGGAACAAACTCTACGGGTAGCATCATGGATTTAATATCCCTGGGTTTCTTAAACAATTCAAAAGAATGTACATACCCCAAAATATCATCCATAGTATCCTTATAAACCAATATTTTGGTACACCCCGATTCAATAAACAAATTGTTAAGTGATTTAATAGAATCGTTAATTTCTACCGCAATAATTTCAGTACGTGGCACCATAACCTCCCGGGCCTTAACTTCTGAAAATTCCAGAGCATTTTGAAAAATCTGAATTTCGGTATCAATCTCTTCATGAGCTTCCACAGCTTCCATTTGTTCACTGATGTAGTTTCCGAGCTCTACTTTTGTAAACGCAAGCTGTATCTGGTCTCCTTCCGTCTTAAACAGATGTTTAAGCACAAAGTCTGAAATCCAGATAACAAAATCTGAGATGAATGTGAACAAAAGATAAAATGCATAGGCCGGAATTGCCAATGCTTTTATGAGGGTATTCGAATAGATCTGAAAAAACACCTTAGGCAAAAATTCTGCAGTAATTAAGATAATGAATGTCGATATTAACGTTTGAGAAAGCAAACTTAAATCGGTAAGCATATAGTTTATAAAACTATACGAGGTTGGTAATATGCCTTGAAACCATTTCACCAATACATCGCCCATAAAAAACCCATAAATTACCAGTGCTATATTGTTCCCAATAAGCATGGTCGCAATAAACTTGGAAGGTTTGGCTGTAAGTCTACTTAGCACTTTCGCAAAAATACTCTCTTGCTTTTTTTCAATTTCTATATGAATTTTGTTTGAAGATACATAGGCAATCTCCATTCCCGAGAAAAAAGCAGAAAGCATCAATGATGCAATTATAATAATTACATATATGCTCATTTAGTTGGTATTACCTTTCTTTTCGAACTTTTTACTAAACTTCCTTCTAAAGAAAAACATAAAAATTGCGAGGGCAGCAAGTAATATAGAAGGATAGGCAATTTCGCCTGTACTGGTATATTTTGCAATGGCATCATAAATAAATAGCCCTGCAAACCCCAAATAGGCGTATTGAAAAATCTTTGAATATTTCATTAAATAACAATCGTTAGTTTATTATAACAAAGATAATAAATTCGAAACAAGAATTCTGTGAAGGTATACTTATTCCTCTAGCGAAATAATTCCTGTGACCTCTAATACCTCTGCATTCTTGAATTTGGAGTCAGAATCGAAACCGTTACCATGAATAATATCCTGCTCTGTGGTAAACGTTACAGGCACATTGGTAAACAACCACTCTCTCTTTTGGTCGTAATACAATTGTTCACTCTTTAAGACATTACCATCGTGTGTTGTAATGATCACGTTTCCCTGTAAATCTATGAGATCGGTCTCATCGTATACAATGCCATAATCGGAAACAATCGTACTCTTTTTGTTTTCATTGTCGTACACATATAGGGTTAACCCTCCTTTAAACTCATTAAAAGGGAAATCTCTATTTGAATAATCGTACATTTTAGCACTTAAAAGGTTTGCCGTTACTCTTCCTGAGTCTGTATATTTTAAATTTATATTTTCGGCAACTCCTATGGGTTCATTTTCTGAAATACCAATTTTCTGAACCTGTTTGTAGTTATCATTACATGAAAAAAACATAGCCACAGCGATAAAAGCTGTGACTATGTTTATTGTATTTATATATTTTCTTTTGTTCATTAGATTTTTGGCACAGTAACTGAAGCCCCAATCCAACATCCAATTTTAATAACTTCTCCTGATCTTCCAGAACTAAATATTTCGGACTTCTGAGGAGCTTTAGCTTTGTAATTGGCAACCGATTTAGCAGAGTTTTTCTTTTGCGTAGGGTCTACTCTGCCCGCTTTTTTAGCTTCTGCTGCTGCTAACCAATACACCGCTCTTTTATCAAAGTTACTGGTTCCACAATTATTAGCACTTGCCGCATACATGGCTGCAATTGATAAATATGGACGCCCGTTTGAAGGATTCAATTTCAAGGCTTGTCTAAAGTAATTTCTAGCTTTACCATATCTGTGTTTCTTCTTTAACTTTAAAGCAATTCTATTGTAAAGTTTTGCTTTCTTAAAGTTATCCTTTTCTAAACTAAGGGCTTGTTCGTAAAATTTGATAGCCTCGTTAGTTTTCTTCTCTTTATCTTTTAAGATCCCTAAATAATACGCGGAGTTAGCCGATGGACTTAACTCATGGTAAGCATTTACTAACTGGAAGAATAATGGGTCGTCTGTACATTCTTTTTCAGACATTTTTCCGGCAGCTCTTTGCAACCAAACCGCATCCTTTTTATGCGCATCAAAATCTTTCTTATACAACGGAATTAGATTTTCACAATTTGCTCTATCTCCTAATTTCTGATCGATACTCCCTGAAATTTTATCATAAGCATTTAAATAACTCGAATAAAACTTCTTATAACGTCCTTCTTTCCCCGATAATGTCGTACCACCGTCTTCTTTTGCAATTAGTTTATTAAGCTTTTCTGAATAATTCTTAACTTCTTCTTCAACTTTCTCTACAACATCATCATACTTATTAAATAAATCTTTTGCTGGCTTCTTCTTGGCATCGTACAAATCTACCATTAAAGAGAAATAAGTGTATAAACTCTTAGGATTTGTAAACGTTTTTTTATCTAATTTATAAGCCGCATCAAAGCATTCATAAAGCTCTTCTTTAGATATGTTTAAAACTTTTCGGTTGTCGTACTTTAATTGACAGGCTTTGGCTGCATATTCTCCTTTTTTAGTCTTACTGGCAAAGTGAAGGGCTCTTTGTTCCCAAAGTTTTAACAGATCGTTAATATAGTTTACCTGCTCTGTCCCTGTTGATTTTTTAATCTTATGGTTTAAAATTTTCTCTCCGTCAATATAAATAGCATTATTAAACTTCGGACATTTATTTCGCACCGCCATCCATGGCTCAAAAGCCGCATCGTAATTCTTAGCTTTCGCATACTCGTGAAAAATAGAAAGCTTCGTCATACACTCTTCATCCTGTTGCGCAAAACCAATATTTAAAGCAACAAATAGTAATGTAAATAATAATGTAATTTTCGTTTTCATGATAATAATTTTATGCTGTTAGTCATACTTTCTTTTTTGAAACCATCTGTCATTTAAAGATAAACTTATCCGTAAATTAACAAAGTCTTCTTGAATAAGATTACTATTCGTAGTTCCACGTTTTCCAATCTCAACACCAATATTTGCATTAGACAGAAAGTTTCCCAGTGGTAATCCTACTCCAAAAGATATGCCAAACTCGTTAATCGATTCATTATTTATATTTAATCCTGTTTTTTCGTAACGCACACCAGCTCTGTAAACTGTGCGCTTAAGGTAGCTGGTGAATGAATTATATTGGGGTATATAAAACCCTCCTAAAGCGATCGTCGAGGCATCCTCATAGGACGTTGAAATACCAGTATATAATTGATTTGAGAAATCACTCGTTTTTTCTGCTGTATACTCTGCACCAACAAACCAATGTCTTGGTTGCCCTATCCCAGCTCCTACAGAGAATTTCGAAGGTAATGTTAAATCGGTTTCTAGCAGATTAAGTGCTTCTAAATCGACTTCTACCGTGTTTCCTACAAGCTCTCCTCCGGTAGTAAAATTCGTCACAACGTTAGAAAATGACCTTTCATTTTTAGATACCAGATCACTTTTTGGTGTATAAGTTGCGCCCACAGAAAGTTCTAGTTTATCTGTGATCATTCTCTTATAAGCCAGCCCGATATTATAGTTTAGACCACTTAAATCGGATCTGTTATCCTCTCGCGATTGGGATTGAATCGGTACCCCATCCTCATCATAAGCGAACGCAACCGTACTGTTTTGAATATTTCCAAAGTTATATTGTACATCCACTCCAATACTTAATCCGTCAATAATTTGATACCCTAAGCCCAGAAATGCTTTATTTACGCCTCCTTCTCCTCTAAATTTATTTTCTATGGCTCCATCTGAATTTAATGCCTGTAATTTATAGCCAACTGCGGTATATGGTAACAACCCGAAAGTCGCTCCAAATTTCCCTATAGGAACCGATACAGCCAGATAATCGAAGGTAGAAGACGATGTCCTATCTTCGCTGGTGTCACTTTTTAGTCCAATGCTGGAATAACTTCCCCCTACCGTAAACTTAACGGGTCTGCTTTCTCCTTCAAAAATATTTTTTCCAGCATATGAAGCCGGATTTCGTAAATTAATGTGAATACTATCACTATAGATACTAAGCCCTCCCATACTCCTATTCTCAACGGTTCCCTTAAATTTAAGACTTCCAATACCATAAAAAGAATAAGGTGAAGCCGTACCTTCCTGACCGTAACTTTGAATTGCTAAAACTGCAATAAAAACTAATACAAGTTTTTTTATCATTCGCTTGAGTTATATTGTAACATATAATTTAATCCCTCTAAAAGAAAATTAGAATTCGCAAATATGCTACTTTTTAATTGTTTTGACAAAAAATTAGCGTCACCTCCTGTTAAAATTACTGTTAAACCTTGGTATTTCGTGTTATATTCATCGATAACACCATCTATTTCTTTTAAAATACCATATACCACCCCAGAATGTATAGATGTGTTTGTTGAATTACCAACAATGTTTTCAGGGATTTCAGATTCTAATAACGGTAAATTCGCTGTTAAATTATTTAATGATTTATAACGCATACGAAGACCTGGCGAAATAGCACCTCCCATGTATTCGTTATTTTTTGTAATAAAGTCGTAAGTAATACACGTTCCTGCATCAATAATGAGTACATTATGATCTTTGAACTGATCAACCGAAGCACATACTAAAGCGATTCTGTCTACTCCTAACGTTTTTGGTGTAGCGTACAGATTCTTGAATGGTAACTTGACCTTAGTATCTAAAATCATGACATCGAAAGACGCTTTAATGGTCTCTACATCTTCTTTTCTCAATGTTCCCACCGAAGAGATTATGGCTCTTTTTACAGAAGGATATCTTTCTTTTAAAGCATTTATGTTCGTTATTATATCATCTACAGCGACTACTTCTTTGTATTCCAACGTACTCGATTTAAAAACGGCCAGTTTAACGAAAGAATTACCTACATCTATTACTAAATTCATAAATTCATTAAAAGGGTAAATTTACAAAATGACGCATAATTATATTTTTATTTAACTTTATATTATGCCTAATCAAGCATATAAAGAAAAAGGATGTTATTTTTTATAATTTTCTTTGGTAATAATAAAAATGAATTTATATTTGCATCCGCTTTAGCGAGGTACCTTAGCTCAGTTGGTAGAGCAAAGGACTGAAAATCCTTGTGTCCCTGGTTCGATTCCTGGAGGTACCACAACTAAAATTAGAAACCCTTGATTATCTTTCGATTTTCAAGGGTTTTTTTGTGGCGTAAAAAATTGGGATCAATCTCGGATCATGACTAAAAGTTGTGTTTATGGAAAAATTTGTGTTAGTCTGAAGAGGAAGAATTCTATATTTTTGACCCCTCTGAATTGTGCTCTGAAAGCTTTAATTTTAGCATTGAAAGATTCAGCAGAAGCGTTAGTACTTCTGTTTATAAAGTAATTTAATATTGATCTATAGTTAATGCGGATCAATCTCAAAACATCTAAATATTTAAGATCTTAAATATGGTTTTGATTGCTGAGTAAATCGTTACTCTATTTTATTCTCGCCTTACTTTAATAAAAACAAAAGTCAGATAATCTTTTTAAGCCTTACGCTTATTCTTATGACATATATCACTGTTTGTGAACAACTTAAGCAAAAACATCGCCATAAAATTTCACAAACTTTGTATCTTTGTTTTTAATGAGATATAAAGAATATAATCCAAATAAAGTTTTAGAAAAAGCAATTGAGTTATTTTGGAAAAATGGTGTTAACGGGTGTTCTATTAATGATTTAGTTGAATACACTGGTGTTAATAGATTTTCATTATACAACGAGTTTGATAACAAGCTAGGTATACTTTACGCTTCATTTGATTTGTATCGAGATCGATTTTGTAAAAGCAAGTTTTCGATACTAGACGGAGAAGGCAAATTAATTCAAGTTCTGTTTGAGTTTTATATATCCTTCTTAAACAATAGCAATCCTATTTCTGGCTGCTATATTATTCATGTAGGCACAGAATTAGCAGATACCGATATGGTGGTAAAAGAAAATCTCAAAAGTTACTTAAAAGACATAGAAAGTCTATTCTCAAAATTACTGGTAAGGCATGGTTATTCAGAAATCAAATCTAATTTTCTTTCAAAACACTTTATAGGATTGTATTGTACAGCTATGAGCTTCTGTCTTATTCATACCAGAGAAGAGCAGAAAAAATATTTGTTAAACGGCATTCAATTAATCTTATCTAATCATGGCTAGAGTACTAAACGCATCATATAACGATTTAATCGAACGCGCCCAAGAAATATTTTGGATTAAAGGGTATAAAGGACTTTCTGTACAAGAACTATCTAAATATCTAGAAGTAAGTCAATCTGTTTTGTATAATAAGTATTCTAAAGATATGTTATTCACAGGATCTTTAGACTATTATACAAATACATATTCCGATCCGTTTCTAAGTCAACTAAGAGCATCAAACAAAGGTTTAGAATCTTTAAAACTATTTTTTTATGAGCTAATAGACGCTTTAAAGAATAAAACATTTCCTAAAAGTTGTTTAATGGTTAACACCATTGTTGAGTTAAGAAACGAAAACCGAGAAGTTGTTGATAGATATGACTCATATCTGGAAGTCTTAAAAGACAGCTATATAGTTGTTCTTAAAAAATCTTATAAATTAGGGCAATTCAAAAAAAAGGAATGTATTGATAATTATGCTGATTTTTTATTAGGTATCATTTTTAGCATGAGTATTCTATATAAGCTAAATGATGTTCCAGAATTGCGTAAATATATCGACGAACAACTTTCCTTTATAATATAGTTTAGAAAATAACTGAACGCCATTTTTTTATTCCGCTTAGTCTGTGTTTAGATTTGATATATAAATTTAAAACAGCAAGTTATGAATAAAGTAAGCGTAAGCAAACAAATTAAAGTTCCTGCAAAAAAAGCTTGGGCTGCATTGTCTTCATTTAAAGGAATTGAAAATTATTCACCAATAGCAGGTTCTACAACTTCTGGAGAGGGCAAGGGAGCAACCAGAACCTGTGTTATGCCCGATGGTGCAAAAATTAATGAAATGTTAAATTTTGTAGATGATGATAAAATGGAAATGCAATATATTATAACTGACGGCCCTTTTCCCGTTACTAATTATGTTAGTGATGTGAAAGTAACCGCAGTTGACAATGCTAACAGTAACGTTACTTGGGAATGTGATTTTGATTCATCATTAGAAGTTCAGGAAGACATGAAAGATTTATTTGAAGGTTTCTATAATGTAATCATTGACAATTTAGAAACTTATTTAAATACTTAAATAATAAGCACAAAGTCTCTCAAATTGAGAGGCTTTGTATACACGGTATTTAGTTATATAGTAGTACTAACTAATTTTTAAAGATTCTAAGCCATGAAATCATCAAATGAATCCACTGCACAACCAACGCTTATTTTCATTCCTGATATAAGTGGTTTTACCAAGTTTGTTCATGAAACTGAAATATCTCATAGTGAACATATCATTAAAGAGTTGTTAGAGGCGCTTATAGATGCTAACGAAATGGAACTTCAAGTTTCGGAAATTGAGGGAGATGCTGTTCTTTTTTACAGAACGGGTAGAAAACCCACTGCCGTTGAAACCCTTGCTCAAGTACAAAGAATGTATACTAAATTTCACGCAAGTCTTCGAAAATATGATTCACAAAGAATATGTCAATGTGGTGCCTGCATAAAAGCTAATAGTTTAGCTCTAAAGTTCATTATACATTATGGAAATATATCAATTAATCAAGTTAAATCCAGTTCAAAGCTATTTGGAAAAGATCTAATTGTAGCACATCGACTCATGAAAAATGATATTTCCCTTAAAGAATATGTTTTAATTACACATCAACTTATAAATGCATGCTCCACATGGATAGAAATAGATCATATTGCTTGGGAAAAACCAAATCAAGGAAATGGTAAATATGACTTTGGGAATATTAAATATTGTTATTTATCGCTAGCCCCTTTAGAGTCGCATATTCCTCAACCTACTATTGAAAATTACACATCTGACTCTAAAATGAGTAAAATTCTCTCTGTAGAATCTGTAATAAATGCGCCTATCGAGTTAGTCTTTGATGTTGTTTCTGATACTCATGCAAAACACCTCTGGGTACTTCATGTAAAAGGAAGTGATAAAACAAATGGTAAAATTACAAAAAATGGCAGCACACACAGATGTGTTATGAATGGAGACGAAAATGACCCTTTTCTTACTTCTCGTAATTTTGAAATCTCAAAAGACCTAATCACTTGGATAGATACAAATCATACAGCAAAATCTGATCTATTGATAACTCTTAGACGTATTGGAAATCGTTTAACAAGAGTTAATTTAACTGTATTACAAAAGAAAAACCCTATTAAAAAAACATTTTATAATCTATTTAAAAAGAAAAGTTTTGTACAATTCTATGGTAGCTCATTGGCAAAACTCAACGAATATTGTCAAGGTTTAGTGAAAGAAGGCAGTAGTCATTCTTCTGGTATCTTGTTGAAGCCCGCTAATAAAGTTAGTTCAAACTAATATTGGTAGTATCTCACCAAGTATGTAAACACCTTGTTTTGGCTTTTACTCTAGCTCCAATGTTATAGTTCCAACTGATTCTGTATTACCAACTGCAACACTTACTTCAGCCGAAGTATAATCAACATAACCTTCTCTAGTGATTTTTAAAATATAATTTCCAGCTTCAAGCCCTTGTACCGTAAAATTGCCTTTGTCATCCGTTAATGTATCTTTAACTAATATGTCATCTGTAGTATAAACTTCTACTACTTGATTAGCAATTGCTGTTTCAGCTTCTTCAATATTTTCTACTACTTTACCATCTATAGAACCTGAACTAACTTCAGCATTAACTTTAATTACTGGTTTTAAAATATACTTTCCAGAATTACCTGCTTTAACAATAGATTTTTGAACGCTCCAATCTAAAACAAACGTATACACAAACCCTGCTTCCAATTCTTCATATAAATTAAGTTTTAAACCCGATTGCTCTGCACTTGGGGTATCTAATGGGATTAACTCATCTTCCCCTTCTATTTTAAGCGTGTTATTATCACTTAAAACCAATCTTACTTGTTTTAACACACCAACTTGAACTACTTCATCAGTTAACAACAAACTATTACCTGCAATAAGTTCAGTAATATCAACATTAATAGGGTATCCTACATTAGGAGTAAAGCTTTCCCAGCTCTTTTCTTCTTCAGATTGATATTGAATGTCAATTATTTCAATATTTACTTCTTCATAATCTCCTGGCTCGTCTACTAATTTTAATTGAACCCTTGCTGTTTCACTTTTATTACTATTACCACTATCACAATTAACCACTAATAATAGTGCCATAATAGTTAATACGGTTCCTAAAACAGATTTCAAACACTTAACACTCATAATTCTCTTTTTTACAGATAATTACAAAAATAACATCTACCTCAAAACAAATCTAATTCCTAGCAAACTTTTCGATAAAATACGCTCTTTTAAATATTCAAAAAAAAGAAAAAAAGCCATCTAAGAAGTGACTTTTATGCGACCTTAAATATTCTCTTTAAAGAATAAGTCTAACATTAAGACACATCAACAAAATATTGGATCTTAACAAGGTACACAATATTTAGTGCAATTTGATAAACATATGTTAACGCTCTCTTAGATTTAGATAAATATATTTTATAAAAAAGGCGAGTATTAACTCACCTTTTTTGCCCCAAATCTACCATGAACTTAACCTACTTATGTTATGGTGACTCAAACATAAATAAGTTCTATAAATTAAAATAGAATTTTCTACAAACCTCTTATCTAATCGTTTAAATGAGTTTAATCTACTAAATAATAGTAATTTTCATCCTCTCTACTGGTTAGCCCCCTTAGTGATTAAACTATTATAAAACAGCATATTACTTACTTTTTATTATCTTAGTTACAAACCATATATGAAATTATTAAAAATTCTATGTCTAAAGTTTTGTTAATCTTTATTTTATTTATTCTTATAGGATGCTCAAAAAATAGCTATAAAAAATTAGATGAAAACACTATTATCAATCTATATGATGCATTTGGGGATAATAAAGAAGGCTTGACTAAAGACTTTGGGTTTTCATGCATAATTAAATATAAGGGCAAAACAATATTATTTGATAGTGGTACAAATGCCGACATTTTTAAAAATAATGTAGAAGCATTGAATATAGATTTATCTCAAATTGATTTTGCTGTAGCTTCACATTCTCATTTTGATCACATCAATGGTTTTGATTACCTCCTGAAAATTAACCCTAATGTTAAAATCTATTTTCCGTTTGACTTATTTTGGGGAGCCAATATTCCTTTTGATATTTCTGGTACAGATTCCACGGCAACAGATTCCCTGGATAAAAGAATGCAATATTTTGAAGGAAATTACAAAAATTATCATTTTAATCAAACAGGACGGTTTTGGAATGCTAATATTAAATTTATTAAAGAGAATACAGAAATTGAGCCAGGCATAAAGTTAATTACTACGTCTTCTGAATATATGGGCTATTTTAACAAATACCCTGGTCTTGATGCATGTGAAAATTGTGAAACTCATAACGCTAAATTCAATGGACTTAAAGAAATTTCCCTGTCACTAAAATCTGATAAAGGAGAAATATTATTTGTAGGTTGCTCTCATAGTACCATTGAAAAAATTATTTCTGAATCAAAAGAATTTACCAATAACAATATTGAAATGGTTTATGGAGGTTACCACCTTCTTCCTTATGATAAAACTGTGCTAATAGATTTAGCCAAAAGGTTAAAAAATAATTTGAAAGTTAATAAAGTAGCCCCTACGCATTGTACAGGCCATTTAGCTCTTAAAATCTTACAAGATTATTTTGGAGAAGATTATGTATTTGCCGGATTAGGAGAAAATATAAAATTTTAGCATATGGATAAAAAAACTAAAGGTTCAATAATGCAGATTGTAAAAATTAAAACAAAACTATCTGAAGATAACATGTTCAAAATTGCAAAAGAGCGTGAGCCAGAGTTTAAAGCAATTCATGGCATAAATACAGAAATATTATGTAAAAATGAACGAATCTGGCTATTATGGAGGTGTATATATTTGGGATTCTATGGAATCATTGAAAAAGTTTAAAGAATCTGATTTGGAAGCTTCAATCCCAAAGGCTTATCAAGCTATAGAACCACCCTCGGTTGAAATAGTTGACATCATGTTTGAACTAAGAGAATAAATTTCACATAGCCAATTATCAGCTTAAAAACAATGCTTAACTTGTAGTTGTATTTTTGAGTGGATATTGCCCCCCTTATTCGAACTTAAAAAGACAACTAGAGTTTGTTATATATGAGACCTAAAGAATTTAGTAGAAACAATGTTTTAGAAAAGTGCTTAACTCTCTTTTGGAAAGCAGGGTATAACGGAACTGGTATTCAAGAAATAGTTGATCGAACTAATGTAAATAGATATTCACTTTATGAAGAATTTGGAAACAAAGAAGGCATATTACTTGCTTCTCTAGAATTATATAAAAAGAGGCATATTGACTGGGAGCTATTGTCTCAACCTATATCAATTGAGCAGAGATTATTTCAATTTTACATGAGTTTTTTTAACCCATCCAAGAACAATAATAATCCCATTGGATGCTATATTTCCTCTATGGCAATGGAACTTAGAGAAACTCATGAAATGCAATCATTTTTCAATACGTACTTGGATTTTCTAAAAGACAGGTTCAAGCAACTACTCAAAGAAAAATTAACGCTTAGTATTGATACGTTAAAGATAACGTCGCAGCAACTAACTACTTTCTATTGTACAAGTATGGGTATGTATGTGATTTTTTCACATAAAGAAGCAGAGAGGTATATTCAAAATAATTTAAACTTAATCACCAAATGTATAAACACATAGACCAGGAACAACTGATTAAAAAAGCTGTTCCTATATTTTGGGAGAATGGCTATAGGGCAGTTTCATATAAAGAGCTTGCCGAAGGGATGGGAATAAGCAAATCTTTTCTCTACAATCATTGGGGAAAAGAACAACTTTTATTGGATAGTATAGACAGTTACCTATCGGAAAATATTGATCCTGTATTTCACTTTATTGAACATAGCGAGAAAGGCGTTGAAGCAATAAGAGACGTTTATCATGAAGTAGCAAATTCCAATTTTAATGACGACCCTTGTACTTGCATGCTCATGAATATTGCATTGGAGCTAAAACAAGAGCTAAAAATCCTCAGTCCAGTGTATAACCAATTTCTTAAAAACATGAGAAACTCCTATAGTGCTGCACTGCATAACACCTATAAAGCTGGAGGAATTAAAGACATCAACAAAATACCTGAGTTTGTAGAAATGTTAGTAGGATTAATGTTTGGATTAAATCTACTTCTACATTATAAACAGAGTAGTGAACTTATCGTCTACATTGATTCGTTCTTTAATCTTATTGAATAATGAAGACACATACGTTTTGTTAAAAACATCAAAAAAGCAGGTATTGCAGAACCCTGCTTTTCTATTGTTTTAACACTTCAGAGTTTAGCCTATCCAACCTAATTCACGTAATGCCCATGGTGCATTCCAGATTTTGGTCATACTCGATACTTTGCCATTGTTATCCATTTTTATGGCATAGACATAATCGGTATTTGTAGTTTTTTGAGTTGGTGGAATAGGCCCTCCTTCACCAGTATGTGTTCCAATAAATGTTGAGAAAAAAATAGCAGTATTGGTTTCTTCATCATAAGCAGAAGCATGAACCTCATATTTACTTCCGGGCATTGTCACATTACTCAAGCCATATACCCAATCAACATAACTTTTAATGTCATTAACATTGGCTAGTGCTTGGGATTGACAATCAAATTTACCATTACCATCTACATATGCTGCACAGGCTTCCCAACCTTTTGCAGATTCACAATTGTGAAAGAATTTTTGAGCATTTTCAAATAAAGTCATAATATTTTGTTTTTAACGGTTTATATATACAATACTATGGAGTATTGCCCATCACCTAAATAATTTCGTTCAGAAACTTCTCATTGAATTTAGCTAAACTTGTATTTACCAACTCAAAAAATGTAACAACAACATACCTTATAAAAATCCCTAATGAATTTCAGGTAAAAAAACTAATTCCCTAAAAATTGAAGTTTAAACCCTAAGAATTCCTTGATACTTGTATCGGTTGTAACATACAAAATCTGTAAATTTCTAATAGAACTCGATTATCAAAAAATAATGTCAGTCTTAAATATGCTCTCGAATACTCAATTGTGCATCAAACCACACAAATACATTTACTAATTAAAAGAATACTACAAAAGCGCAAATAAATATATACAGGTATATACGAATACATTATGGCAAGCTACTGGAGGCTCCACTTTCAAACCCCACAAACCCTTAATTATCAGTTGATTTTCAAAGATTTTTTAGTTACCGCTCTTAAACATGGTCAAATATCTTTCTTGATTTAAATTATTTCAAATAGTCTCATTCTTATACTATTAAATATAAGTTAAAACAAGTTGGGATGTAAAGGGGTTTTATATCTTTGTATATATTATGAAGCAGGTATTCAGCAAAATAATGTCATTTTTGATGGCTTTTGTAGTCTTATTTTCTACAATGTCATTTACAATAGATATGCACTATTGTGGAGATACTTTAGTTGATACTTCTGTTTTTAGTAGGGCACATACGTGTGGTATGGATATGCAAAAACCTGAAGAGACTTCAGATTGTTCTCCTACTAAAAAGAAATGTTGTACAGATAAACAAATTACTATTGAAGGTCAGGATGAGTTAAAAATATCATTTAATAAACTCACTTTCAACCAACAAGCTTTTGTTGCTTCATTTGTTTACGCTTACATCAACCTTTTTGAAGGTTTAAATAAAAGTGTAACTTCTTACGAAGAATACGAACCACCACTCGTCATTAGGCAAATCTACAAGATTGACGAGACTTACTTAATTTGATTTTTAAACATTAGACTGTTTATCCTATAGCAAATGTTATAAGGATAATTTGCTGTATTCGGTGTTATCGTAACATCAATGTCTAACCGTTTAATAATCATTTATAATGCTAAACAAAAGCATAAAATTTTTAATAGAAAATAAACTTGTAGCTGTTTTATTGCTCGCTCTTTTTATAGGATGGGGAACTGTAAACGCTCCATTTAATTGGGATATTGATTTTTTACCAAGTGATCCAGTGGCCGTTGATGCCATCCCAGATATTGGAGAGAATCAACAAATTGTTTTCACCAAATGGGATGGTCGTTCCCCACAAGATATTGAAGACCAAATTACATATCCGTTAACAACATCTTTATTAGGAATACCAGGAGTAAAAACGATTCGTAGTTCTTCCATGTTTGGCTTTTCCAGTATCTATATCATTTTTGAAGAAGATGTAGAGTTTTATTGGAGTCGAAGTCGGATTCTTGAAAAATTAAACTCATTACCGAGTGGATTACTTCCAGAAGGAGCGAATCCAGCTTTGGGGCCAGATGCAACAGGTTTAGGTCAAATATTTTGGTACACGCTTGAAGGAAGAGATGAAAATGGCAATGTAACTGGAGGTTGGGATTTGCATGAATTGAGAAGTATTCAAGATTTCTATGTAAAGTATGCCCTGTCATCGACAAGCGGTGTTTCCGAAGTTGCATCCATAGGAGGCTATATTCAAGAATACCAAGTAGACGTTAATCCTGAATTAATGAGACAATACAATATTGGTTTACACCATATTGTAAAAGCAGTAAAAGAAAGCAATAAAGACATTGGAGCACAAACCTTAGAGATTAATCAAGTCGAATATTTAGTCAGAGGTTTGGGGTATATAAAATCCATTGCAGATATAGAAAACGCCGTCGTTACATCTAAGGACTATACAGCCATTAGAATTAAAGATATTGGAAAGGTGTCTTTAGGAGCTACTACAAGAAGGGGGATTTTAGATAAAGAAGGTGCTGAAGTGGTTGGAGGAGTTATTGTAGCTCGTTATGGAGCAAATCCAATGGAGGTTATCACAAAGGTAAAAGAGAAAATAAGCGAGTTAAGTTCAGGATTACCTTCAAAAGTTTTAAGTGATGGTAGAACATCGCAACTTACAATAGTTCCCTTTTATGATAGAACCGAATTAATTCAAGAAACATTGGGAACACTTAATGAAGCCTTAACTTTAGAGATATTGATTACCATTTTAGTCATCATTATTATGGTGTTCAACTTGCAAGTTTCGGCACTTATTTCTGGTCTATTACCTGTGGCGGTTTTAATGGTATTTATTGCGATGAAGCTCTTTGAGGTAGATGCTAATATTGTTGCTTTGTCGGGTATAGCTATCGCCATCGGTACAATGGTAGATGTAGGTGTTATTCTTTCCGAGAACATAATAAGACACTTAGATGAAATTAAAGACAAATTACCAATTAATACAATAGTCTATAATGCAACTGCTGAAGTTTCAGGTGCCATTGTTACAGCGGTTATGACTACCATCATAAGTTTCATTCCTGTATTTACAATGATAGGTGCAGAAGGAAAACTATTTAGACCTCTGGCATTTACAAAAACCTTTGCTTTAACGGCTTCAATAATTGTCGCCCTGTTTTTAATACCACCTTTGGCAGCATTTCTATTTAAGTCGAAGGAAGTAAAAAAGACATTCAATTATGTGATAAACGGACTTTTAATTTTTTCTGGCGTTGTGGGTATAATCTTTGGATATTGGCTCGGACTTATATTGATTGCATTTGGTATAACTGCACTACTAAAATTAAATAAGCAACTTTCGGAAAAGAGAACAAACTTCATAAATATTGTTATTTCGGCTCTTGCCATAGTGTTTCTTCTTGCAGAATATTGGAGGCCTTTAGGAGTTGATAAGAGTATTTTTTGGAATCTCCTTTTTGTGGGCTTAATATGTTTTGGTTTATTAGGGGGCTTTAGATTATTTAGAAGATATTATACTCACATTTTGCAATGGGCTTTAGCCAATAAAGTTTTATTTCTATCCATTCCTACACTCATTGTTACTGGAGGCTTCTTTATTATGAAAAATACCGGAAAAGAATTTATGCCATCATTAAATGAGGGATCTTTTCTTTTAATGCCAACATCGATGCCTCATTCTGGCGTGGAAGAGAATAAACGAGTACTTCAGCTATTAGATATGGCCGTGGCAAACATTCCAGAGATTAAAACAGTAGTTGGGAAAGCTGGACGCACAGAATCTGCCTTAGACCCAGCCCCTTTATCAATGTATGAAAACGTGATTCAATATAAACCTGAATACATGTTAAATCTATATGGAGAACGTCAACGTTACAAGGTTAATGAAAAAGGTTATTTTGAGTTGAAGGATGGAAGTTTTGCAGGAAACCCTAATAACACATCCGAAAACATTCCACTTAATTCTGGTATAGTTAAAGAACAATTAATTAAAGATAATAGCGGAGAATTTTATAGAAACTGGAGACCAGAAATAAAAAATCCAAATGACATTTGGAAGGAGATTGTTCGTGTCACCAAATTACCAGGTGTTACATCAGCCCCTAAATTACAGCCCATAGAAACACGTTTAGTCATGTTACAAACAGGTATGCGTGCTTCAATGGGCATTAAAGTGAAAGGGCCAGATTTAAAGGGAATTGAAGGCTTTGGCATTCAGTTAGAGGACATTTTAAAGCAAGTCGAAGGTGTTAAAGTTGACGCTGTATTTGCCGATAGAATTGTTGGCAAACCATACTTGTTAATTGATATAGACAGAGAAAAAATAGCGCGTTATGGTATCTCTATTGAGGACGTTCAAAATGTTTTAAAAGTAGCTGTTGGAGGTATGGTGTTAACACAAACTGTTGAAGGCAGGGAACGTTACGGCATTAGGGTGCGGTATCCCAGAGAACTACGTGGTAATCCTACAGATTTGGAAAATATTTATGTTCCAGTAGAAAAAGGAAGTCCAGTACCACTGAGTGAATTGGCAACCATTCGTTACGAACAAGGAGCGCAAGTCATTAAGAGCGAAGATACTTTTTTAGTGGGCTATGTGCTTTTCGATAAATTAGATGGATATGCAGAGGTTAATGTTGTTGAAAATGCACAGGCACTAATTCAACAGAAAATTGATTCAGGAGAATTAGTAGTTCCAAAAGGGATTAATTATCAGTTTACAGGAACATACGAGAATCAATTACGAGCAGAAAAAACCTTGTCGGTTGTAGTACCTCTAGCACTATTAATTATCTTCTTAATTCTATATTTTCAGTTCCGTTCAGTCGCCACATCTTTTATGGTATTTACAGGTATAGCTGTTGCCTTTGCAGGTGGTTTTATCATGATTTGGTTATATGGTCAAAACTGGTTTTTAAACTTCAACTTCTTTGGAGAAAACCTGAGGGATTTGTTTCAGATGCACCCCATTAATTTGAGTGTAGCCGTTTGGGTCGGTTTTATAGCCCTATTCGGTATTGCAACAGATGATGGCGTTGTAATGGCAACATACCTTACTCAAATATTTGATAGAAATAAGCCAACAAATAAAAAGGCTATAAGAGCTTCGGTAGTGGAAGCAGGAGAAAAACGTATTAGACCTTGTTTAATGACCACAGCAACTACCATATTGGCATTATTGCCAGTATTGACTTCAACAGGTCGTGGTAGCGATATTATGATTCCAATGGCAATTCCAAGTTTTGGAGGTATGCTCATTGCCTTGATTACACTATTTGTTGTTCCAGTTTTATACAGTTGGAAAGCAGAGTTACAACTTAAAAAAGTAGTAAAATGAAATACTTAGAAAAGAATGCTTCAATAATCTTTGCTCTTTTGTCTTTATTCTTTTTTCTAAAAGGTAATGCACAACAGTTGGAAATATTAATCAACGAAGCCTTAGCCAACAATCCAGAAATCCAGAAGTTTGAATTACAATATAACATAGCTTCAGAAAAGGTGAACGAGGTCAACACTATTCCAAACACGGAATTTGGAGTGGGCTATTTTGTAAGTGAACCTGAAACAAGAACAGGCGCACAGCGTTTTAAGATTTCTGCCAAACAAATGATACCCTGGTTTGGTTCCATTACTGCCAGAGAGAATTACGTTAGCTCGTTAGCTGATGCTAAATATGAAGATATTACCATAGCGAAACGAAAATTAGTTGCCTCCGTGTCGCAATCTTACTATAATCTTTATGCGCTTAAAACAAAACAAAAGGTTTTTGATGAGAATATAGCTCTTCTCAAAACTTATGAAACGTTGGCTTTATCGTCTCTTGAAGTTGGTAAAGCTTCAGCCGTTGATGTATTACGATTGCAAATGAGACAGAATGAACTGGAACAATCTAAGCAAGTATTAGCGCAATTATATTTGGCAGAACAGACAACATTCAATAAGCTTTTAAATAGAGAAAAGTCTGTTGAAATTGATTTAGTAAACGCATTGACTATACCGTTAAATGATGCTGTAAATGATTCAGGAGATTTAGCATTGCATCCTGAATTGACAAAGTATGATAAGTTGTTTCAATCTGTAGAACAATCCGAGCTATTAAATCAAAAAGATAGTCAGCCAATGATTGGTTTTGGACTAGATTATGTTTCGGTTTCAGAACGACCCAATATGAATTTTAGTGATAATGGGAAGGATATTGTAATGCCAATGGTATCGCTTTCAATTCCAATTTTCAATAAGAAAAACAAGTCACAAACCAGACAAAATGAATTAAAGCTAAAGGAGATTACATTTCAGAAACAAGAAAGGGAGAACATTTTAGAAACAGCTTTGTCTAAAGCAATTAATAACAGAATTGCTTCACGGATAACTTACGATACACAAGCTAAAAATTTAAAGCAGGCAAAAGACGCAGAAGAAATTTTAATAAAGAGTTATGAAACCGGAACGATTGATTTTAATGATGTATTGGACATCCAAGAATTACAATTAAAGTTTCAAATTAATCAGATAGAATCTGTTAGGAACTATTATGTGCAATCAATTGTTATTAACTATTTGACAGAATAATTATGAAACATACATTAAGTATAAAGAATATGGTGTGTAATCGTTGTAAAACAATTATTGAACAACAATTTAAAAGAGAAGGCTTTGAAGTTGAATCCATTGAACTTGGAAAGGTAGTTGTTAAAGGAGATAAAGAGTTTGATTTTATAAAACTCGAAGAATTATTGAAAGCTGAAGGTTTTGAACTTATTAATAACGCTTCAGAAGTACTAATTGAAAAAATTAAAATATCGATGATTCAAAAGATGGAGAAAAATGATGTAGAGAATATACTTTCTGAATTACCAAAAGAATTTGGAAAGAGCTATGCTGTATTGAGCAGATACTTTAGTAAATCAGAAGGGATGACACTTGAGAAATACCTTATTAATTTAAAAATTGAAAAAGTAAAAGAATATATTCAAATAAATCAGTTGAACTTTTCGGAAATAGCTTATAGCCTCAATTATAATAATAGTAGCCATTTAGCTAAGCAGTTTAAATCTGTAACAGGCATGTCAATGTCACAATACAAAAAGTTACAAGATTGGAATAGAAAAGAATTGGACAAAATTGTATAAAAATTAATCATAATTAGAAAAACAACAAGTTCAAGGTAAATATAGTTTTGGGAGTTAATTCTAAAATTTAAAAAAATGAAACACACATATAAAATTGAAGGAATGACTTGTGGAGGATGCAAAGCTTCAGTAGAGAAATATTTAAACGAATTAAATGATGTTACCAGCGTAGTTGTAAACCTTGAAAAAGGAGAAGCAGAAATAGAAATGAAAGCGCATATTGATACTAAAGAGCTACAAAATGCCTTGCCTGAAAAATATACACTTTCAGAAAAAAATGTATTTACTTCAGCACCACAATCAAGCTTAGAAATAGAACAAGAAAAAAGCAAACTAAAACAATTAAAGCCTTTATTGCTTATTATCTTTTATATAGTGTCAGCAAGTATTCTGCTCCACTATAAAAACTGGTCTTGGAGTTCTTTTATGCTCGATTTTATGGGATTGTTCTATATCGTATTTAGTTTCTTTAAAATGCTGGATTTAAAGGGGTTTCCTAAATCCTTTAGCATGTACGACCCATTAGCTAAAAGACTGCCTATTTACGGTAAAATTTATCCATTTATAGAAACAGCTTTAGGTTTGATGTTCTTGATACGAATTGAAGTGAATATTGCCCTTATTATTACACTGGTAATATTGGGTATAACTACAATTGGAGTTACTAAAACTTTATTTGATAAAAAATCTATTAAATGTGCTTGTCTTGGGACTGCGTTAAAATTGCCTATGACAGAAGCCACATTCATTGAAAATGCCATTATGATTGTGATGGCTATATTTATGTTATTTTATTAATCATGTATAAAACAGTATTTAAAATATCAAAAATGGACTGTCCTTCAGAGGAAAACCTGATTAGATTAAAGTTATCTGAAATTGAAGGTATAAATCAGCTCGATTTTGATTTGGAGAAAAGAAATTTGACTGTATTTCATATAGGCAATGTTGACTCTATCCATTATGCTTTAAAAGAATTAAATCTTAATGAAACTATATTAAGTACAGAAGAGACAGATATTGTTATTAATAAAGATGTATCAGACCAATCAAAGTTACTTTGGACGGTTTTAATTATCAATTTTATATTTTTTATTGTAGAAGTTGCAACTGGAATTATTTCCAAATCGATGGGCTTAATTGCTGATAGTTTAGATATGCTTGCTGATTCTTTTGTGTATGGTTTGAGCCTTTTAGCAGTTGGAGGAACGGTTATAAAAAAGAAACGTATTGCAAAGTATGCTGGATATTTTCAAATACTTCTCGCACTAATAGGAATTGTTGAAGTTATTAGAAGGTTTTTAGGTTTTGAAGCTTTACCTGTTTTTACAACAATGATTATAGTTTCAATCTTTGCTTTGATAGCCAATAGTATTTGTCTTTTCATATTACAAAAATCGAAAAGTAAAGAGGCTCACATGCGAGCAAGTATGATTTTTACATCAAACGATATTATCATAAATCTTGGAGTAATCGTTGCAGGAGTTCTCGTTTATTGGACAAACTCTAATATTCCAGATTTAGTAGTAGGTATCATTGTTTTTTTATTGGTGGTACAAGGGGCATTACGAATAATGAAACTAAGTAAATAAATAGAAATGAAAACGTATGTAATTTATATAGGAATATTAATAGCTGGTTTACTTTTAGGCTGGTTGTTGTTTGATGATTCTTCCAATGAACAAACGGAGCATAATCATTCTGAAATGGCTTCAGATAGTCAAATATGGACGTGTTCTATGCATCCGAAAATTATGCAACCGGAATCAGGAGATTGTCCAATATGCGGTATGGATTTAATTCCTGTAGAAAGTGGAGCTAACGGATTAACGGCAGACCAATTTAAATTAACTAAAAATGCAATGGCTTTGGCCAACATCCAAACATCTGTTGTTGGTAAGAGTAAAGTCGAAGGGAATACGATAAAACTTTCAGGAAAAATAGTTGAAAATGAAGAGTCAAACGTAGTTCAGGTAAGTTACTTTTCTGGTAGAATAGAAAAACTGAACGTTAGCTATACTGGGGAAAAAGTAAGAAAGGGACAATTACTAGCAACTATATATTCTCCGGAATTATTTGCAGCCCAACAAGAACTTATTACAGCATCTTCTTTAAAAGAATCTCAGCCAGAACTATATCAGGCGGTTCGTAATAAACTAAAACTTTGGAAGCTATCAGATGCCCAAATAAACCGAATTGAAGCATCTGGTAAAGTGAAAGAGAATTTCTCCGTTTTCGCTACTGTATCGGGTACGGTATCTAAAAAATTAGTAGAACAAGGTGAGTATATCAAACAAGGGCAACCTTTATTAAAAATTGCAAACCTAAACACTGTTTGGGCAAATTTAGATGTCTATGAAAATCAAATAGACTTGTTTAAGGTAGGACAGGAAATTTCAATTAAAACCAATGCCTATCCTAATAAAACGTTTAAATCAAAAGTATCTTTTATAGACCCAACCCTCGATGTAAAAACAAGGACTATGAAATTAAGAACTGTGTTAGATAACGGAGCAGATTTGTTCAAGCCGGGCATGTTTATAGAGGGTAATATAGAGCCCGTTAATGCTATGACTGAACAGACACTTGTTATTCCTTCAAGTGCTGTTTTGTGGACAGGAAAACGCTCTGTAGTGTACCTAAAGAAGAATCCTAACGAACCCTTATTTGAATTACAAGAAGTAACTCTGGGTAATAGAACTGGAGAAAGCTACCAAGTATTAGAAGGTATTAATGATGGAGATGAAATTGTAACTAACGGCACGTTTACTGTAGATGCTGCTGCTCAATTGCAAGGTAAGAAATCCATGATGAATAAAGAAGGTGGCAAGGCAATGACTGGTCATGAAGGGCATGTTATGGATGATAAGGTTGAAAAAATTGATTTTAATAGTAACGTTGAAAAATCATTTCAACCAGTAATTGAAGCTTATATAAGTCTCAAAGATGCTTTAATTAAGTCTGATGTATTGTTGGCATCCCATGAAAGTAAAGTATTCAGAAAGGTATTAGAAGAAATACCTGTCGGTAAAAGAAAGCAAACACGTAATTATTGGTCTATTCTACATAAAACATCTAAAGGGATAAATGAAAATGTGAGTTTAGAGCATCAGCGTAAACAGTTTCAAATGATTTCAGATAAACTCATTGAAATGGTAAGAAACTTTGATAAGATTAGCCATAAGCTATTTGTACAGTTTTGTCCAATGGCAGATAATAACAAAGGAGCCTATTGGTTAAGTAAAGAAGAAAAAATTCTTAATCCATATTTTGGGGATGCCATGCTTAAATGTGGAGAAGTCAGACAAATAATAGAATAAACAAAAACAAATAATAATTAAATTTTTAAAAATGAGAAAAGTAATTTTAGGTTTAGTAGTAATTGCAGCTATTAGTTTCATTAGCTGTAAAAATGAGACAAAACAGAAAACAGATACAACTGCTGAAGTTGCACAAGAAATGGCAATGGCAGATTTGTCTTTTGGGGTAAGAGGAAATTGTGGTATGTGTAAAAAGACAATTGAAAAAGCAGCCAATAGTATAGATGGTGTTGCTAAAGCAACTTGGGATGTAGATAAAAAGAAAATTGATGTAACTTTTGATGATTCTAAAACTGATGCAATGGCAATTCATAAAGCAATAGCAGCTTCAGGTTACGATACCGAAAAAGTAGCTGGTAGTGAAGAAGCGTATAAAGTTTTACCAGGTTGTTGCCAGTACGACCATGAAATGGCAATGAACCAATAATTCGATCTTTCGATTTTCAAGTTTTTTTCATTCGTACTCTAGAAAACATAAAATATACTAGTTTTGTGACTATAATCGTATAACAGACTCAATGCCCAAAAACGTTACTAACAGGTTTTCCCTTTTGGAACCCACAGTAGACAAATACACGTTTAAGCAAGCTCGAAAGTCGTATTAAAACCAACACAACAATTTCTTAGCAGAAACGCTAGCCCTAATGAACCAAAAAGATGAGTAAAAAGAGAATAACATTAAAAATTGACCCCAATTTATTGATAGCCATTGGTGTCCTAATTGCAAGTTTTGGGACTTTAATCGTTTCTATGAAACAGGCATCTATAATGAACGAACAAACTGAAGTCCTCTTAGAACAATCTAAATTAAACGCCTGGCCAAGCCTGAGTATTGAAATGCACAAAGGATTTCAAAAAAATGGAATTAATAGATTTAGTGTTGAAATCTCAAATAGAGGAACAGGTCCAGCTATAATTGAACAAACTATTATTAAATATAATGGGGTATCTTTTAAGAATTGGACTGAGTTTTATGAATTACTACATGCCCCAGACTCTATACGAACTGGTCATGGCAATGATATTCTTTACAATAGAATTATTTCGCCTAATGAGGATTTCATATTAGTTAATTGGTCATTTAATAAAAAACTTGCTCGATTTATTTACGAGAGAGCTAACAATTTTAGTGTTGAAATCTGTTATAAATCCGTTTATGGAGACTTGTGGAATGTATGCAGAAATGGACTAAAAAGCAATTTAGAAAAGAATCAAAGAAAAAAAATAGATGCTTGTGACGCCTCAAATGAAGTCTTATTTGAAGAATAAATACTAAAGCTGATAAGACTCTGAAGAAATAGATGCAAACATACCCCACCAACTGGAATACCGCAATGAGTCAATCATTCGGAAATAAGATTATAAAATCACCCCATAGTATTGATAATATGATGAAACATCATAAGTATAAAGATCATGAACGCCCCGAACACAAAACCGAAAAAATAGTAAAATGGACATCGAAATTATTGAAAACAATGGCATTAAAATAGCAAAATTATTATCCGATAACATAGAAATTAACAACCCGCAAGATGCTGTTGAAATACTAATGAACTGTAGATATCAAGGCGCTCAAAGCATTATTATCTCAGAAAAGAATTTGAACAAGGATTTCTTCGAGTTAAAAACAAAAATAGCCGGTGAAATTTTGCAGAAATTTTCAACCTATGATTCGAAACTAGCGATTATTGGAGACTTCAACAATTTAGAGCGTAAGAGCTTAAAGGATTTTATATATGAAAGCAATAGGCTAAAACGAATAAATTTTGTTAGCTCAATAGAAGAAGGCATTGAAAAACTGACTTCAAAAAAGTAACAACATCTTAGAAGAAGTCTTTAACCACAGGCTAAAAGAAACTGTAACATTATAAACCTAACCCCCTTATTATCAAATGAATTATAAAGATCAAAAAACAAAGATTTTATTAAGTGCTATTAGTTTACTCAATTGTATTATCGTTTTTTCCCAAAGCATAAAGGCATACGATGGACACATAAACGTCGATATCAACCAGCGAAAAATTCGGGCCACTTTCGAAATCACGTTTAATACATTACCACAGGATGATACCATAAAATTATTTATACATCAATCAGCAAATATTGCTAGAATCTCTTCCAATTCTAATACTATTGAGTACAAGGAACTCAGTGAACAATTTCAAGAAGAAGATAAAGCCATTGAAATTAGCCCAGAAGACATTAGAAATAAAAAATTAACAATAGCATACTCCCATAGTTTAGATCGTATTGAGAATGAAAATTTTCAATTCAATGAAAACTGGCATGAACTCAATCTATATACCGCATGGTTTCCACTCAATATGGAATATGGTCGCTTTGAATACAGTATTAGTGCTCAAATCCCAGAGAATTATAAACTAGTAAGTTCTGGAACCGTATCTAATAACAGGGGGTTTTGGCAAATCAATCAAAAGTCGCCATCCTTTGATATACCAATCATTATCTCGCCTCAATTTAAATCTATATCGGTTGCACAGGAGAGCATTAAAATTCACCATATAGATTTAAATTCAGAAACCGAAAAAGCTATAGAAAATGCTACCAATTCACATTATGACTTTCTAAACAAAACCTTAGGAAAGTCCAGTACGACTAATCTCACCCTGGCCGTTAATCAATTTAACCGTCCGATGTCGTACGCCCGAAAAGGCTTTATTTCCCTCACAGTTAGAAATTCATTTAGTATTAAGGATGAACAAATACTTGCCCACGAAATCGGACACCTGTGGTGGAATAAGGTATCAGTTAGTAACTGGGAAGATTGGTTGAATGAAGGGTTTGCCGAATATTCTTCTATTTTAATATTAAGGAATACATATGGAGATGAAAATTTCGACAAAAACATAAGAACTTTAGAACATAGAATTAAAGATTTACCATCGCTGTATAAACTAAAAAAAGAAAACACAAAAAACCAAAGTTCTATTACATACAAAGGAGCGTATTTGCTTTATCTACTTGAAACTAAAATTGGGCGTGAAAAATTTTCTACTTTTCTTAGAATTGTACATCAGAAAAATATAAAGAAAACTTCCGATTTTCTCATGTTGGTTAAGGACGAATTAGGAGAGGATGTAGAAAAATTTCTAAATGAACAAATGAACAAATAACCAGAGCTCAATAGCTCTAATAAAAAAGGTGAACTAACGTTCACCTTTTTTGCCCCAAATCTACCATGAACTTAACCTACTTATGTTATGGTTCTTCAAACATAAAGAAGTTCTATCAATTAAAACAGAATTTTCTATAAACCCCTTATCTAATCGTTTAAATGAGTTTATACTCCTGAATAGTAATAGTTTTCAACCTCTTTATTGTCATAATAACTTATAGCAGTTAAATTATTAACAAGCAACACTTAAAAAATAGAGTATAAAACTTTTCATATATTCTAGAAGGGTGCTTCAAGAAAGATAAACTTTAAAGCTAGTGTTTACCAAAAAAAAGGAAAACGAAACTCCGGATATAAAACAGGTGATAACAATATCTACCAAAACTAATTGCTTTGGCTAAGCTTTTATTTATAAAATTTCATCAGTTCTTTTTAGATTTGCTCTTGTTTTCTAACTTAGCTTCTTAACCTCGAAACTAACCATAAACATGCTGTTAGTATCCATTTAAAAAAAATTAATGAAACGAATTCAAGCTATAATTTTCTTGCTTCCAGTATTTTTTTTGAATGCAAAAAATTCAACACTCGACAAATCTGAAAAACCAATCGAAAAAAACGAAAAATCAAAGACATTATAGAAGACAAACCAAGGGTCTGTTTTACATTTGACAATGGAACACCATCCAATACCAATGATGAATTTTGTAGAGAAAACTAAGGGAATTTTAAACGAAAACGCAGCTGTATTATATGGTATATTTGGTATTATTTCCGATTCGGGCTTCTTTCCTACAAGAAAACTCCTAAATGAATTCCTTCTTAAAGGAAATGACCCTTGCGACCAAGACGAAAGAATGGATCATTGGAAACCGTTTGAACTTAAGACCAAGGAGTATTCTGAAATAAAAAATTGGTGGATTGGTTTATATCCTAATGCAGTTGAAAGTGATTTAGAACAGAAATCTTGGGAAGATTGGGTACAGATTATTATAGATCTCGAATAATTATTTATAACATAAATAAAATGAACAGCCAACAACATATCCTAAAATCAATCGCTGATGTAGGTCTAGTTATAAAAGCCCTCATGGGTTTTCTATCGGGTTTACAACCATACCCCGAACAACTTTTATAATAAAAAAAGCGAACTGCAAAATAGCCGAACTACTCCAAAAATCTAGTAAACCCTTAGTCAAACACATTGTTCTTTTATCTGCTAGCTTAGCTTCGAATAAAAAACAATGAAGGTATTACAATACAATAAGATTATAGAATTGTTTGGAATCCTTTTACTTCCAAATACCAATTCCATAGTCTAAGACAAAACATCGAAAAGAACGTTTTACTAAATATTATTTTATCGATTAAAAACAATCAATGAAGCCATTTTTTTTAAAAATCTTAAAATTAGCTAGTTATAAAAAACAACTTTTATATATTTGAATCAGTAGAGCCTACTAAATACCAATTGTCAATCATCAAAAAAACACGCTCAATAAGTGTTAAAACCTTAAACTTCTAAATTAGAATACCCGAACATGACCTCCTTTAAAACCAACACTCTAACTCCTATAAAACTTTTGCTATTATCCCTAATTTTTTTTTCTTGTAGTAAGGATGATGGGGAAGATCAATCTATTTACATAAATGATGTATCTAATATAGTTTTAGATTTTTACAATATAAAAACCTCTGAAGTATACACCAACATCAATTATCAATTTTCAGGACCAAACACAATAGACATTCTCAAAAAAATCTTATATAAGCTTCCAACTGATGATAGTTACACAGAAGCCAATGAAGGTCTTATAACCAATTTAAAACCTGGTAAAAAATATTTAATCAAAGCAGTAATCGAAATAGGTGGCAAACAGAAAGCATCAGAGGAATTGAGTTTTATCACCTTAGGCTTTGAATCTAATTTATTAATTGGAAGAGTATTAGACTACGAGAATAGAATATACTCTATTTCCGATCAATCAGGATCTTTTAACTATAAAAAAGCTCCCGAATTAAGAGGCTACTTAAAGGTTGGTCAAGATAGTTTGGAACTAGAAAAAATTGAACCGACTAGTTATGGATCATTCAGAATAACGCTACCCCAAGACACCCAATATTTTTTCGAAAAAGATTCAGAACATGTTATTAGAAAAGAATTTAGCATTGGTTTGTTTAGTGGTGATTATTATATAGAAATAACCGAATCTGTTTTAGAAGATAATTCTAAGTTTTTAATTAAACATGATCACCATTTTACGCTTTACAACAAAGTACCATTTATTGACAAAATTCTACTCTATAGCCCCTTTTTACAAGAATATACCTGTGATGGTATTTCCAAAATTAGATTCAGTATTCACGGAGGCTTTGGAAAACAAAAAGCATCCATCTGGAGCGATAGCCAAGAGAATAAATATGAAGAAATCTCTATCTCCATTAAAAGGAATGAATCTACAAGCAATGAACAACTAAGCATTCTTGACTATAACGCTTTAGCCCCCAGATCTGAAAATGAAAATGGTTGGGTTTGTGACTTAGAACAGTATCGTGCTTATGAAAATATTTCCGATCCAGTAGTGGGTATGGAACATTTAATTAATTCAATTCAATTCTCATTAAACAGAGATACTTATAGAAGAGGACACTATCAAATTCAATTTAGTGGAGTTGATAATACTGGCAAAGTATGGCACTCTAATCCCTTTGACTTTTTTCTTGAATAAAAACAATTTATGGTCATGTTTTACCAACTTACATATATACCACCCCAATCCTAAAAACTCCTTGGTAAATCGATACTTGTAAAATTAAGCACCAAACGAAATAACTAATCTTATACACACATTACGGTCAAACATACTTGTAACAAACTCGAAGTAAACCATTTGGTATTAAACAATTCTACTGTCACACCTCTAAACTGTACTTTAAGGGCTGTTTAAAAATTGTTAGTAGAAACGCAAACCCCGAAAACTAACAATATCAGAACACGATTGGTTTATTAATTCTTTTATTAAAAATTAAATCAACACATCTATTCTTTTTATTGAGTAATTTAATGTTAGAAATGTTATAATAGATCACCTATCCAGTTTCAAAGTTTTTAGCGCAAATGTAGGAGATGTTTTAATACAATTTTTCAAATATCGCTAACATTAACGAGCAGAATTATTTACCCCCTTTCATAGACTGCTATTTTACCCTTAAAGACATTTTCTTCTTTTGATATTTGACAAATTAAACTAAATAACTAAGACTTTTATGGAAAAAACCAAATTAAAACAATTAAAATATGGTAAAGCTTTACTCTGTTTTATGTTACTTTTTACAAGTATGTCCGCAATAGCGCAAAATACAATTAATGGTATGGTTTCAGATAAAAACGGACCCTTGCCAGGAGTTAATATCATGGTAAAAGGAACGAGCAATGGAACACAAACTGATTTTGATGGAAAATATAGTTTAAATAACATATCTAGTACCGATATATTGGTATTTAGTTTTATAGGATTTGTAACTCAGGAGATCACAATGGGCAATCAAACAACTATGAATGTTATTCTACAGGAAGACACACAATCCTTAGATGAAGTTGTAGTTGTTGGATATGGTACACAAAGGAAGAGTGACCTAACCGGTGCAGTATCGGTAGTGAAAGGAGATGCTGTTAACATTGCTCCAACACCAAACCTTACCCAAAACTTATCAGGTAAGTTAACCGGTGTTATTACCAGGCAAGTTTCTGGGAACCCTGCGGGCGATAACGATAATGAATTTTTAATTCGTGGTCAAAGTACTTTTGGCAACAACAGTGCGCTTATACTTGTAGATGGGATTGAAAGAAGTATTGATAGAATTGACCCCAATGCCATTGAAAGTATTACGATATTAAAAGATGCTGCCTCTGCTGCCATTTACGGAGCCCGAGCTGCAAATGGTGTTGTGTTAGTAACCACAAAACGTGGAGCTACTGGAGCTCCAAGTATTTCATTTAATAGCACTTTTGGATTTCAATCTGCCGCCAATGTTCCTGAAGTTTTAAATGCAGGACAATTCGCCGAATTTTATAATGAAGCCAGAGCTAATATTGGAGACACCCCTGCTTTTACTGATGAGCAAGTAAGACAGTACCAGGACGGCACATTACCAAGCACAAATTGGTGGGACGAAGTTATTCGCAAATCGGCTCCAATTCAACAATACGGTCTTACAGTTAGTGGTGGAGGCCAAAAAGTGCGATATTTCACTAGTTTAGGTATGTTAGACCAAAAAGGGCTTTATGAAACGTCTTCGTTTAAAAGGTATAACGTACGAGCTAATATTGACGTTGATATAACAAACAGGCTTACCTTCGCAATCGATTTAGCAGGAAGAAGAGAAGAAATTAGCGATTCTAGTAATGAACCGTTTGGTTCTTTATTAAATGCACAACCTACATCTCCTGCCTATGTTCCCGATAGTGTTGAACCAGGAGGCTTAAATTATAATGGTGTTAATATTAGCCCTATTGGAGAGGCGCTTCGTTCAGGTTATAATAGAACGAACTGGGCCGTATTTCAAGGAAACTTAAAATTAGATTATGATATTCCTATTGACGGCTTATCTACTACCTTTAAATATAGTTATGACCACTCTTTTAGAACCGATAAAGATTTCGAAAGACCTTATACATTTTATGTTTTCGATCCTGTCAATGATATATATAATGCCTTTCCAAGCCTTACTAACATTACTTTAGAAGAGCGATACGAGCAACCCATTAGGCAAACCACTCAGTTTTTTCTAAAGTATAATAAAGACTTTGGAAAACATAAAATTGGTGGATTATTTGTGTTTGAGCAGGTAGATTTTAGTAGAAATAATATAAAAGCTAGAAGAGAAGGATTCATTTCTCCGGCATTAGATCAATTACTTGCTGGTGGATCCATAGAATCATCTGATGGTGGTGGATTTGAAGAAGCCAGACAAGGGTATATAGGAAGGTTTACCTATAGCTATGCAGACAGGTATTTATTTCAAGCCAATGTTAGGCATGATGGATCCAATATTTTCCCTAAAAATGGTAGATGGGGTACATTTCCCGCATTTTCGGCCGCTTGGAAAATATCTGAAGAAAACTTCTTAAAAAATGTAAACTTTATTCAATCCTTGAAAGTTAGAGCATCCTGGGGTAAATTTGGTAATGACAGAGTTAGTGCTTTCCAATATTTATCTGCATACGAGTTTAGACTTGGTTCTGTAATTGGAGGGGCTTTTAATCCAGGAATTAGAGATACGGGTGTTCCAAATCCAAATATTACCTGGGAAACGGCAACCGACAAAAACCTGGGGGTAGATTTTAGTTTATTCAGTGGTCGTTTATCTGGGGAATTCAATGTATTCAATAAACGCACAGAAGATATTCTACTCCCCTTAACAGGAAAAATCCCGGAAACGTTTGGAGGTGCTTTACCAGACACGAATCAGGCTATTACTGAGAACAAAGGTTTTGAAGTTGTCTTAACCTATAAAGATCAAATTGGTAAAGACTTTAACTTTACAATCTCTCCAAATATTACCAGAGCGCAAAATGAGGTTATATTTCGCGCAGAAGCCGATGACGTACCAGATCGAATAAAAAGAACGGGGAGACCTTTCAATCAAATATTTGGTTTTACAGATGCAGGACTTTTTAAAACACAGGCAGAAATAGATAATTGGGCCGATCAAGATGGCCAGGGCAATGCATCTATAAACACAGGAGACATAAAGTATGTTGATTTAAATAATGATGGTATTATTGATGGAGAAGACATAAGTCATATAGGTAAAAGTGTGATACCAGAAATTATATTTGGTTTAAACCTTTCTGCAAACTATAAAAACCTTGATTTTAGCGCAAGTTTCCAGGGTGCTACAGAATTTAACTCGTATGCTTTCTTAGGTGCTTTCGGACTTGGTAGTAACGCCATCAAAGAACGGGTCGTGAATGCCTTTAGAGAAGGTAACGAGAATGCCCCCTACCCTAGAACGTATTTTAATGACCCTCCTAATAACACAAGAACATCTACCTTTTGGATGATCGATGGATCTTATGTAAAATTAAGAAACGTTGAAATAGGATACACGTTACCCAAAACAGTACTTGAAAAACTTGGACTTTCCACTTGTAGGTTTTTTGTTTCTGGAAACAACCTGTTAACCATCTCAAAATATGATTTCTTCGACCCAGAAAGACCTTCTCAAGGCGATGCTAACATACTTTACTATCCGCAGTTAAGTCGTGTGAACTTTGGTTTTAATGTTAACTTTTAAAAAATTTAAGAATAATGAAAAGGATAAAAATATTTTTAGCTTTAATCGCGGTTTTTGTAGTTGTAATGTCCTGCGATGAAGACTTCTTAGAAAGAGATGCTCTGGATAAAATTAATGATTCCGCTGTTTATGGTGATGAAGGGTATGTAAAAGCCGTGTTATTCAGACTTTATAACTATATGCCTATAGGTTACCCAGGACGTGGACAAGTTGGAAAAAAAGATGGCGAAGAACAACAGCCAGGTGTAAGATCTAATGGTTTTACGTCCATTTTAGATAACAACACCGATATTGCCATGACCAAAAGTGGTTGGATAGAGTCTTGGAGACATATTAGATCAGGAAACATTACACCAACCAATAACCCTTTAGATAACTGGGGAGATCTTTATGAGGGGATTTATCTTGCGAATCTCATGCTATCAAATCTTCAAGATGCCGAGCTGGATGAAGACTTCAAATCCAGAATAATTGCAGAAGTAAGATTTGTAAAAGCGTTTCAATACTTCGATCTGGCCAGACGCTATGGTGATGTTCCCATAATTAAAGAAATACAGTCGTTAGACGGTGACTTATTAGTATCAAGAGACCCAGTAAGTGAAGTGTATGCCTATGTTGATGAAGAATTCACGGCGGCAGCAGCAGATTTGCCTTCAAAAGCAGATTTACCTGATTCAGAAGTTGGTAGAGCAACTAAAGAAGCCGCCTGGGCTTTTAATGGTAGAGCGCAGCTATTTGCGAAAAACTATACGCGTTCAGCAGAGCTATCTAAACTGGTAATGGACTCTGGAAATCACACATTAGCACCAGACTATGAAGCATTATTTCAAACCTATGGTGGTGATCCGGAAGCTATTTTCGAAGTACTTTTTGATGGCATAACTAAAGGTCATGGTATGGATCGAATCATGCTACCATTTAGCTATAGATCAGACTGGGGTTCTCAATGTAACCCTACTCAGGAATTTGTGGATAGCTACGAAATGACTAATGGACTACCAATTACCGATCCTACTTCTGGATATGACCCTTTAAGACCATATGAAGGAAGGGACTCCAGATTTCATGCCACCGTTTTATATCAGGGATCTGAATTTATGGGAAGACCGTTGGATGTTATATTCCCTGATGGTCTTGACGCACCACTAAGAACAGGACTCCATTCAATTACAGGATATTACATTAGAAAATTCATGGATCAAAGTGCTCCTTTTGGAGTTGGATTTGGTGAAAGTAAACAAAGTTGGATTGAAATGAGATTAGCCGAAGTGCTACTTAATTTTGCCGAAGCTCAAAACGAAGCCACTGGCCCAGATGCCTCTGTGTATGCGGCCATTAATATGGTACGTTCCAGAGCTGGGCAACCCGATTTACCTGCAGGTCTTACTCAACCTCAAATGTTTGATAGAATTGTACATGAACGCAAAATAGAATTAGCTCTAGAAGGACATCGTTTTTGGGATTTAAAACGTTGGAAAATGGGTGTTGATGTATTAAATGGAAACAATTTTACAGGAATGAAAGTTTTAAGCGTCGATCCAACAACAGGAGAAATGGAATTAGAACGTTTTCCTATTGATTTTAGACCAACAACCGTATATTTTGAACGATTTGATCTTTTCCCTATTCCTCAAAGTGAAATTGAGAAGAATCCAAATCTACTACCTCAGAATCCGGGATATTAAGTTTTTGATGTGAATTGAGACTCAATAATAACAATTTTAAAAATCATTAAGGACGTTTATTGTTTGAGTTTATTTTTAGTTTTTATTCCCTGTTCTATTTTGGAACAGGGAATTTTAACATTGAACTCATTTAAACCATTTATAAACTGGTTTTTCCTTAAAATTGCATGACCGTTATTTTTAGTTGGAAATATCATTTTTTGATGATATCTTATTAAGGTTGTTTTTTACAGGCTATAAGTTTAAAATAAGTAGGTATGAAGGGACATAAACACCCATTTTCGCAAACAAAAAATAGCGGCTTGAATATAAAATCTCTTTGCCTGTTATTGATATTCTTGTGCGCTTTCTCACAAATTGTTTTTTGTCAGGAAGACAACATGTTTTACAACAACCTTAACTTCAAACACATCTCCACCAAAGAAGGGCTTTCCCAAAGATCTGTTATAACCATACTACAAGACAAACAAGGTTTTTTATGGTTTGGTACGAGATATGGTCTTAATAAATACGATGGAAGCACTTTTAAGAATTACAATTATAATTCGGAAGACCAAAATAGTTTAACCCATAATTGGATTACATGCTTAACTCAAGATGATCAAGGTCAAATCTTAATAGGCACCAGAAGAGGATTAAATGTATTAAATACCAAAAATGATAATTTTGTTCGAGTAAAAATAGATCCCGACAGAGAAAAATACTACACTAAAAGTATACGGGATTTGGTGTCTATAGACTCATCCCATGTTTTAATAGCTACAGAAAACGGTTTAGACAAATTCAATACCAGAACCGGAAAAATCTCAAAAACAACCGATGCCATTTCCAAAAAATTAAGCTCAAACAACATAACGTCATTAATCGAAGATAAAAACGATGCGCTTTGGATTTGTACAGCTAAAAAAATAGATTTTTTTGATAAAGATTCCAAAGCTTTAAAATCTTTTGATTATCCAGAACATGGTGCACCGGATATGGTGAAAAATTATACAACAAAACTATTTGAAGATAAAGATGGCAACATTTGGCTAGGTTATTTTGGTGGTTTAGCTTTTTTTAACAGAGTAACCAAAACTTTTGAAGATTATAAACTGAACTCAAAAAAAGCAATCAACAGCCCCGTTAGGAACATTTGCCAGGATCGGGAAGGCGTTTTTTGGGTTGGAAGCTATTCGGGGTTACACAGGATTAACATTGACAATAAATCAATTGACACCTTCAAACATAATGTAAACGATTCCAAAACCTTAAGTCAAAATTCTATTTACAGCATTATAGAAGATGCCAAAGGAGACTTATGGATAGGAACTTGGGCTGGCGGTATTAACTATTTAGATAGAAACTCAAACAATTTCTTAACCTTCACGGTTGGCCCCAACCGCAAACACCTTAATTATAAAGTAGTTAGTTCTATTGTAGAAAATGAGACAGGAGACTTATGGATTGGTACAGAAGGAGGGGGGTTAAATTTTTATGACTCTAAAAATCGCCAATTTACGTATTACACGCACGATCCCAAGAATATAAACAGCCTAAATACGAATAACGTAAAAGACATTATAAAGAGTCGGGATGGCAACTTGTGGGTTGGAACTCATGAAGGAGGTTTGCATTTTATTGACTCGAATAATCGCCCCATGACATTTAAGCATTTCGTTAATATTCAAGGCAATATTAATAGCTTAAACGATAACAAGGTTACCGCTCTAGAAGAAGACAGCAACAGTAATATTTGGATTGGAACAAACGAAGGCGGTGTGAATTTTTATGACACCCACTTAAAAAAATTCTCCACAATTGATGATCCTAATAACATTCTTGGAAAATCCATCTTTACAATTTTAAAATCCTCGAATGAAAAAACCCTATTTGTTGGTGGTCAATATGGGCTCGCCAGTATTGATATTAGTTCAAAAAAACTTCAAAAAATAGACTTTCGAGATAAACCTCAGGGAAATTTTTCTGTTAATGAAGTCATAAGTATTTATGCCACATCAGACAGTAATTTATGGATTGGTACAGAAGGAGATGGTCTGTATAACTATAACCTGAAAACAAAAGAAAGTAAAAGTTACGGATTAAACGAAGGCCTACCTAATGAAATTATTTATGGTATTTTGCCAGATGATAAGAATAACATCTGGGTGAGCTCAAATAAAGGTATTAGCCGATTAAACCTGGATTCAAAACAAATTAAGAATTTCGATGAAACCGATGGACTTCAAGGAAATGAATTTAATTACGGAGCCTGCCTAAAAACCAGAAAAGGCAAATTAATTTTTGGAGGCACATCCGGTTTAACAATCTTCGATCCAAATAATATCATTGAAGTTGATTCTTATATCCCTCCCATTCAAATTACAGGTTTTAAAGTAAGAAATAAGCCTTTTATTAAAAAAGTTGATTCTATTGAAGAACTCCAGCTTGTTCATAATCAAAATGATTTTAGTTTTGATTTTGTTGCTCTGGGGTATGCCCACCCAAACAAAAATCAATATGCCTACAAATTAGAAGGTTTTGATAGCGATTGGAATTACATTGGTAATAAAAGAACCGCCACTTACACGAATATAAATCCGGGTAAATATACTTTTTTGGTTAAAACAGCTAGTGCAGATGGCAGTTGGAGCAAAGATGTAAAAAAAGTTCATCTCTTTATAAAATCACCTTTCTGGAAAAATTGGTGGGCCTATTTAGGGTATGTTTTAATTTTTATCATTCTTACGTTAACCATTAGGAAATATAGCTTATTACGTGTTAAGGATCGCAGGCAATTAAAGCAAGAACGCCTGGATAGAGAAAAAATAGAAGAAATGAATAGACTAAAACTGCAACTATTCACTAATATTTCTCACGACTTCCGTACCCCGTTAACCCTTATTTTAGGGCCATTAAAACGGCTTATCGATAAAAATGAGGGCAATGGTAGTATTCAAAAGCAACTTGCAGGTATGTATAGAAATGCCACAATACTCTTGCAACTTATTAATCAGTTACTTGATTTTAGAAAAAGTGAAGCAGGTAAATTAAAGCTATCTGCCAGTAAAAGAAATATTGTTCCTTTTCTTGAAAACATTAAGCTTTCCTTTGAAGAACTGGCACTTGAAAGAAATATAGATTACCTATTTAAGTCAGATAAGAACCAATACGATATTTGGTTCGATAAAATTGAAATGAAAAAGGTTATCTTAAATATTCTATCCAATGCCTTTAAATTCACTCCTAAAGAAGGTCAAATATCCTTATCGATCTCTAACGTCAAGTCAAATACGTCAGATTCTAACAAGCTAAAAATCGTTATTCAGGATAATGGAAAAGGTATCAGAGAACAGGATATTCCATATATTTTCGACAGATATTTTCAGCTCGGTCAGCATCACGAGTTAAGATCGGGTACTGGAGTTGGTTTAGCTCTTGCTAAAGACATCGTATTACTTCACAATGGAGAAATTTTTGTAAAAAGTGAAGAAGGGCGAGGCACTCAGTTTACGATATTGCTTCCCAAGGGTCACAGTCACTTATCTGAAAATCAAATGGTTCCTCATGAAAACAATCTGGAATCCGAAATGAGTCACTTCCCTCAATATGACACATCTTCTGTTGTCAATATAGGTTGGACTAATGTAGATGAAACTTCAGAGGTATTTATAAATGATACCTTATCTTCAATTTTAATTGTCGAAGATAATATCGAAGTACGAAGCTTTATTAAGGATATTTTTGAAGGTATGTACAATGTATTTGAGGCAAAAAATGGCTATGAGGCTATTTCCATTGCCCAATCCAAGTCTATAGACCTCATTATTAGTGACATTATGATGCCTGAAATGGATGGCTTAAAGTTTTGTAGCGAAATAAAAACAGATATAACAACAAGTCATATCCCGGTTGTCCTTTTAACAGCAAGAACATCTACCAAAACCAAACAACAAGGATATAACAAGGGAGCAGATGCCTATATTACAAAACCTTTTGATGCAGACTTGCTTAAAATGCAAGTTCAAAACCTCATAAATTCAAGAAAAAAGCTCATTGAAAAATTCAAAAAAAATATAATTCTGGAACCATCAGAACTCAAACTGGAATCTCCCGATGAAATTCTACTTAATAAACTATTAAAAGTTGTAGAAGACAATTTATCCGAATCCACATTTATGGCTTCTACGTTAATAGAAAAAATGCATATGAGTCAATCTGTCTTATATAGAAAACTAAAAGTTCTAACAGGACAATCTATTTCAGAATTTATTAGAACCATTAGAATCAAAAGAGCAAGCCAATTACTACTACAAACAAACCTAAGTATTGCAGAAATCGCCTATGAAGTAGGCTTTAATGACCTTAAATACTTTAGAAGGTGTTTTAAAAAGGCCTTTGAGCAAACACCATCACAATACAGGAAATCCCAATTACAAGACATAGATTCCCAAAAGTAAACAAACCTTTATAGGGTTAAAATCCATCGTTTTAATTGACAGACCGAATGATGCCAGCTTCGCGAAGTAGTCTCATCAAATTCATAGGTTAACAGGCCATGTATTTGTGACTCATACATGTATAGAAACCAAAATATTCACACTAAAATTATAGGGTTTTTAACATGACCCAGATCATAAAATGTTAGGATTTCAAACGCCCTTTCTACTCAGAAAGACATATTTACACCATAACAACTTAGATAAAACCCGATTAAATATGCATGTCTTAAACAGTTCTTCCAAATAAATTAGGTATAGATTAATTTCCCCCCCTTATTTCAATCAAAAATACCCCACAAACAAATAGCATCTCAGGACATTTGTTTTTCTATACACAAGATAATTAACCTTTTACATTTAGTTAACACGAATCCTAGATAAACCTAAAATTATAAAATGAAAATTATTCATACCAACCTTACTTTAATCATCCTATGTCTTGTCTTTTCCTGCAATAGCAATAGCTCAAAACCAAATTCCACTACGTCGCTTGTCGAAGAGCAGTTGAATCTATCCAAAATGCAAATATCAGGTCTGCTTGATACCGCTATAGCCATAAAAAAGATCCCTAGAACGGTTAAATTGAATAAAGAAATTCGCTGGACAAATTCCAATTTCGATTGGACGGAAGGCTTTTTCCCTGGTACACTTTGGTATTTATATGAACATACCAAAGATGACAAATGGAAAAACGGAGCACAAGAATTACAAGCTTTATTCGAAAGTCATAAACATGTCACGAACAATCATGATCTGGGGTTTGTTTTTAATTGTTCATATGGAAATGGGTATAGATTAACCAAAAATGAAGCGTACAAAGCAACATTAATTACTGCTGCCGATTCTTTACTCACACGATTTAGTCCAAAAGTAGGATGCATTAAAAGTTGGAATGTAGATAAAGGTTGGCAATCTAAAAGAAACTGGCAGTTTCCTGTAATTATAGATAATATGATGAATCTTGAATTATTATTCAAAGTAAGTGAGTTTACCAATGATTCAAAGTATAAAAATGCGGCTATTAAGCATGCCAATACGACATTAGAGCATCACTTTAGACAAGATTATAGCTCATATCATGTCGTGGATTATGATCCATTAACCGGAACCGTAAGACATAAGGAAACCGCACAAGGTTTTTCTAACGAAAGCTCCTGGGCGAGAGGACAGGCCTGGGGACTCTATGGTTTTACGATTTGCTACAGGTTTACAAAAGATGAAAAATATTTAATTCAGGCTAAAAAAATTGCAGATTATATTCTAAATAATGCTCCAGAAGACCTCGTTCCGTTTTGGGATTATAATGCGCCTAATATTCCAGATGAATTCAAAGATGTATCGGCTGCTTCAATTACATTATCAGCCTTAATTGAATTAGACGCATATACACAACATGCTTATTTCTCTAAAATAGAAAAATTAATGTATGCTTTATCTTCCAATACATATTTGGCTAAACATGGTGAAAATAATAACTTTATTTTAAAACATGGCGTGGGGAGTATTCCTCATAACAATGAAATCGATGTCCCATTAGCTTACGCAGATTACTATTATGTTGAAGCCCTAATGAGATACAAAAACGCTTACTCTAAAAATTAACCTCGTCCATAATAATATGGTTTCAAAAGTGCTATCCTTTATGACATTAACATTCAATGTATTAGAAAATAAGATGCTTCGTGATCCAACTGGCCAGCTCATATTTTCAAGTTAAGGTAAAATGCCTGTTTGAGTATAGCGGAAGACATGTAACCCTTGATTTTAATAGTATTTTCCCAGAAAAACATTAAAATTATAACATTATCAATAACATAACAGACAGAATCTTTATTAGTTTCAACCTCAAGAATAAAGAATAAAAAAAATGTTATATCTTCAATGCCTTTAATGCTCAACGCATTGAAATAAAAGTAGGCTAGGAAATTTAATAACTTACTTGCCTCATCTAAAAAGAACATTGTAACAACACATGAATCAATCCGTAAAAAAATGAGTATCAACAAAAAAAGTAGAATTAAGAAGCTATATGCCATGCAGCTTTTAGTATTTGCTTTATGTTTTTTAATGCTCACCAATTGCAAAAGTAAAAACCAGGACGTTTACCTTTTTCGAGCTAGTCTTTTGGTAAATGAAGATCACACGGTTTTTAAGGGTTTCGAATATTTCAGTAAGATTTTAGAAGAACGTTCGAATGGTAGAATGAAACTTCAGGTATACCCTTCAGAACAACTGGCAAAAGAAATTGAAGCCATTCGGCTTATTCAGGCGGAAGTGATTGATATGACGGTTACAAGTTCTTTATTAAACAATTGGTTTGAGACTGCTGTATTTTGCGAACTCCCTTTCTTTTTTAAGGACACGACCGAAGTTCAAAACTTTATAAAAGGTCCCGTAGGCCAGCGTATGGAAGACCAAATGATAAACATTACCGGGTTAAGACCATTGGGATATTTTCAAAGAGGAGCAAGACATCTCACTTCAAATAAACCCATAAAACACCCCGATGATTTACAGGGCTTAATTGTAAGGGTTCCTAACGTACCTTCATTTGTAACGACCTGGGAAGCTTTGGGTGCGAAACCAACACCAATGGCATTTTCAGAAGTATTTACCTCCCTGCAACAAGGGACTATTGAAGCACAAGAAAACCCGTTTGCCTTTATTAAAAATGCCGGATTTTATGAAGTTCAAGACTATATTAATCTAACAGGACATGTTTTAGGTTTTGGTTACCCCGTGATTGGTGAAAAACAATTTCAAAAACTACCCGAAGATCTAAAAGCTATTTTATTAGAAGCTGCCAAAGACATGCAGGCCTACGAACATAAATTATTCCTGGAAAACGAGTCTAAGATTATTGCGGAATTAAAATCTAAGGGTATGGAGTTTATTGAAGTGGACAAGGAAGCCTTTATTAAAAAAAGTGAGAAAGCCATATACAACAGTTTATCAGAAGATATGCAAGCGGTTTATCGGGAGTTAAAAAAACAGGATTAAAGACAGGTACATAAATAACGTATTAAAAATCGAACTTGTGAAAAAATACATTGAAAAGTTTTTAAAAATTGGCACTATTTGGAGTGTTTTCCTGTTGATTGGGTCTGTACTATTACAAATATTTGCTCGATTTTTTTTAGAGCAAGCACCGTCATGGACCGAAGAAGTATCCCGACTATTTTTTATTTTTTCTGTAGCTTTTGCATCAGCCCTGGCATTAAAATCAAATTATTATATCCATTTGGACGTGTTTTTTAATATGTTGAAGAAAAACTGGCAAAAAAGAGTTAACATCATCATTTTAATCGCTGTCTTTTTGCTTTTTTTGGTACTTACCATTGGGGCCTTTGAATTTGTAGTTATGGGCTTCACAGAGCACTCTCCAAGTATGGGTATTAAAATGGGAATTGTATTTTCCAGCATGCTTATTTTAGGAATTGCTATGTGCTATTTTATAGGCTTAAAGCTATTAAAACAACTTAAAAAATCACAATCATGATATTAGTCTTGTTTATTGTTTTTGTAGTATGCTTAATACTGCGTTTTCCTATTGCATTTTCATTAGGGTTATCGTGTCTGGTTTATATTGTTTTAAATGGCATTCCTATAGTGGTTATCCCTATGAAACTCTATTCGGGGATTGACGTCTTTGTTTTATTAAGCATCCCTGGTTTTATCATGGCCGGAAATTTGATGAATTATGGCGGACTTACAGAAAAGATTGTCAATTTCTGCAACCACCTAATGGGACATATCACAGGTGGTTTATCTTTAGTAAATATTGGAGCATCCATGTTATTTGCAGGTATTTCTGGTACTGCGGTTTCAGATACCGCCAGTATGGGCTCTATTATGATTCCTGCTATGAAAAAAGAAGGTTATGATGCCGACTTTTCATGTGCAGTAACGGCTGCTTCATCCACTATGGGGCCAATAATACCGCCAAGCATTCCCATGATTATTGCAGCCACTTTAAGCGGACTTTCTGTTGGAAGGCTTTTTCTCGCTGGAGCACTTCCAGGACTATTATTAGGTGGTGGTTTAATGGCCACTGCATATTTTATATCTAAAAAGAAGAAATATCCCAAGCACCCAAAAAGTAGTTTAAAACAAGTATTGCATAGCTTTAAAGACACGTTTTGGTCTCTATTAATGACGTTTATCATTCTCTTTGGAATTATTGGGGGTGTTTTCACACCAACCGAAGCCTCTATTATTGCTGTGATTTATGCGTTATTAATTGGTGCTTTCGTTTATAAAAAGCTAAACTTTAAAAAAGTTCAAATCATCGTTTTAGATTCTATGAAAACCTCGGCATCGCTCATGCTATTAGTTGGTTTTGCTAATTTATTTGGCTGGATTCTAATCACCGAACAAGTACCTCAGCTCATTTCATCCGAAATTCTAGGGATTTCCACAAATAAGTATATGGTATTACTTATGATAAACATCCTACTCATTTTTGTAGGCACATTTATGGAAACCATTGCAGCTCTATTAATCCTTTTCCCTATTTTACTCAAACTGGCTATTTCTGTAGATATAGACCCTATCCATTTTGCGGTAATTGCAGTACTAAATCTCATTATTGGCTTAACAACACCTCCTGTTGGTGTGTGTTTGTTTATTTCTTCAAGTATTGGAAAAGTATCTATCGCAAAAGTTAGCAAAGCTGGATTTCCATTTTTAATCGTTAGCTTTATAGTTCTGGCTGTGGTTACTTTATTTCCAGAGATTTCATTAGTATTGCCTGCTTGGATTTTAGATTAAACTGTTTTAAAAATTTCTGATTGTCTGTAATTTGTCATAATAGAATTTTGTCAATCTGGAGGTGTTTAAATTTTAGGTTTAAACTGCTAAATATTACCATTATAAGATTCTTCACTGCTGTTTAGGAATGACACAAAGCATGTGTTTATGATACAAAACGGACATTCAAATAAAAATTTAACAGTTAAAAATATCAAAAAAGTTTAAGGCTTTTATTTGCATGTATTATCTTATATACTAATTAAATAAAATTAACCCCTTAAATCTAAAAAACATGAGCACACAGATGCAAATTGGAGGTATTATTATAGATATCCCTATTCTCCTTGAAAAATTAACCCCATCAACATCTCCAATTATTGAGCCCGAAACTTCAATTCCTGAGCCCGCGACAAATGTCATAGAAAAAGACGACAAAAACTACGTCAATATTTTCGCTTATTTACCAAATCATTTAGTTGAAGTAGAACAGGTTGAAAGTGCTATAGAAATCACTAAAGACATATGGCTTCAATTTAATGGACTTGTAAATATCCCTACACCAATACCTAATGCCCCCAGTGGTACTGTACTTTGTAGAGCTTTTAAAGTAGTTTTTAATTCTGATGTACCAGATCCCCAACCATATCCTGATTTATACAGAATATCATTTAGTTATGCTGTAACGGCAGATAGTGTTAATGCCGAAGCTCTTTTTGTACAAACCGAAAATTTAGACCCGGAAACTTCAAGAGGAACCGTAACAACCATTAGACGATAATAATGAAATGGTTCGTTTTTTTATGGACTCCAAATAAGTCTGTTTTCTCAAAACAATATTGATGACATCCAATTAAAACGAGCCATTTTAATGGCTTTAAGCCATTAAAAAGTATCCATACCACTTTCAATCTTAAACTTCATAGTTCTTACCTTGGTTACCATGTTCTATAAATTTCATTTGTATTGCCTGATTAGATTTCATATTAAATTGTTTTAAAAATTTAACGGTCAAAAATTTCGAGGATATTTGAGGTTTTTTTTATTTATAAGTATTAACTTACCCCTCATTTAAAGAAGATTAACACCCTAAATCATTAAAACATGAGTACACCATTACAACTTGGAGGAATAGCAATAGACACGCCTATTCTTCTGGAAAAATTAGAACCAACAACACCTGCTCCTGCTCACCACACTAATGTCGTTCCAGAGCCTCTAGCCAACGTTATTGAGATGGGCGACAAATATCACGTCAATATTTTTGCCTATTTACCCGACAATCTCATTGACTTAGAGCATGTAGAAAGTGCTGCCAAGGTATCCAACAAAATATGGTTACAATACAACGGGCTAGCAAATATCCCTACGCCAATACCCAATCAACCTAGTGGAACTGTACTTTGCAGAACGTTCGAAGTGGTTTTCGAGTCTCAGGAAGAAGCTACTAAATACCCTAATTTATACAGAATTTCATTCAACTATTCGGTAAGAGCACATAGTGTTAATGCAGAAGCTATTTTTGTCTTAAGTGAAAACTTAGATCCGAAGACTTCCAGAGGAACTATTACGACTGTTAGAAGATAATAATGAAATGGTTCGTTTTTTTATGGATTCCAATAAGTCTGTTTTCTCAAAACAATATTGATGACATCCAATTAAAACGAGCCATTGAAACTGTTTGCCGGGGAAAATCCCCTAACTTTCACAAAGCCCATCTATTCTATTTTAAACAAGACATGGACTCTGCATATTTATATAGTAGTAGAGCCTCTCACTTAAGAAAAAGAGATGAAATAAACGATTTTTTAAATTTGATATATGGGGTAAGTGCTTATAAAAAGAAATTTGATTCTATTGCAAAAAACAAACTTGACAATATAAGTCCTGAATTCCCTTTTCAACATCTCGTCAATTTTAACCTAGCGGGTATTTCCGTAGAATCCCAAAAATTTAAAGAAGCTTTAATATATTATAACAAAGCTCTGAACAATAATAAAATTAAAAGTAATACTAAGCTAAAAATTGCTTACCACAATATTGGTATTTGCCACTTACACTTGAAAAATTATAATAGGGCTGAAACCTTTTTAAAAAAAGAAATTGAGATCGCTAAATTGGATAAAGACACCTTAGGCCTGTTATACGCGAAATTAGATCTGGGCAATGTATACTACGAGCAATATAAGGACAGCCAAGCTATAGCTTTATTTGAAGAAGCTTATCATTTAGGGAAAACTCAGGAGGATTTAGCCACAAAACAAATTACAACTCAAAATATGGCTGTAGTAGAGAAAAACAGAAATAACTATAAAAAAAGTGTCGAATATTTTGAAGAAAGTATAGAGTTGAAAGATTCCCTATGGAATAAGGACAAAATTTCATTGCTACTAGAAAAAGACAAACAACAAATTGTAGCTTTAAAAGAAAAGGAAGTTCAAATTCAAAAAGAGCATGTTAAATTTCAAAAACAACGAAGCCATTGGTTTTTAGGAGGTGGTATCGTGTTCTTCCTGCTGTTCGGGATGTTACTTTATTTCTATAACATTAAGACCCAACAAAACAGAACGATCACCGCTCAGAAAAAACAATTAGAAACATTAAATAACACAAAAAACTATTTGCTGTCTGTAATCTCTCATGACTTAAGATCTCCACTCAATTCCATCAATTATAATAATGAAACGCTACATCATGCATTAACCCATAACGACTCTCAGAAAGCATTACAACTAAATAATGAAAACATAACGATTTCTAAAAACACGTCTCACCTACTAAACAACATTCTAAACTGGGCACTTGAGCAAAATGATCAATTATTGTTTTATCCTGATGTCCATAACATAGGCATCCTAATAGAATCGGTCTTGTTTGATTATACCCCATTGGCTGCTATTAAAAATATTGATCTGGCATCAAACTTTCAAAATACACATACACAAGTGTTTTTAGATCAGGAGTTGTTTAAAATTACGTTTAGGAATTTAATTGACAATGCTATTAAATATACACCAGAGCATGGCAAAATAACTGTAGACATGTCTATTTCAGACCATACATGCTTTATTGAAATAAAAGATAATGGTCCGGGAATGCCTCAAGATATTCTTGATACCATCAATACCTACGAAACCCTAACCATAGAAAAAATTGATCGCTCTAAAGGGCTTGGGCTAGGTTTACTTCTAAGTAAAGTGTTAATGCACAAAAACAAGGGCATTTTTAAGATAAAAAACAACGACAATAAGGGAATAATAATTACCTTGGGAGCACCTTTAAAAATGTCTGAAAATGAGGCCCCTGCACATACTCTTGCTTGAAGATGACATTCATGATTTACAACAAATAATGAATGTATTATCTGAAAACTATACCATCACAACGGTTAACTCCTTACATAAGGGAAAAAACATACTGGAATCTACGCATTTCGACCTTGCTATTCTGGACATTAGCATTAACGGCAAGCCTGATGGTATCGAACTTGCAAAGCACATACAATCGTTAGCGTCTCCCATACCATTTTTGTTTCTAACGGCAACACAAAGCAGAGCGACTTTCGAAGAAGCTAAACTTACCTTACCATTTACTTATCTTCTAAAGCCCTTCAATATTATAGAATTACAATATGCTATTGAGCTTGCTATTGAAAAGCACTTCCAAAATGAAAACAAACCGGTTTTAAGCCAAGAAGGTATTTTAACGACAGATTACGTCTTTGTAAAAAAACAAGGTAAAATATTTAAAGTGGTTATCGACGATATTGAATATGTAGAGGTTGAAGAAAACTATTGTATGCTGTGCAGTAAAGCGGAAAAGCACATGGTCAGACTTTCGCTAACTAAAATAAAGGACATCTTGTATCAGAAAAAATTCATACAAATACATAGAAAAATTTTAGTGAATTTAAATAGGGTTAAATCATTGAATTTATCCGAAAACACGGTTTATCTAAATTCTGGTTCCCATGTTACTATTAGTGACCGTTATAAAAAGAAATTTCTTCAAAATCATTCTATTTTAAAGTAACATATTACCACGCAAAAAAGTAAAGATGCGCTTGTCATTAAAAACGAGCCACTCGTAACATCATTTACCTCGTTTATGTATATTTTTATATACGGCACCTTATTTTATTACAAATTTGTACAAGGTTATATTAAACATAAACACCTTATTATGTTGAGTGCTTCGACTGCGCACAGCCCGTACTTTGTCAAGATGTTTTCAGACCGCTATTAATTAATATAAATTTTGACAAGTCTTGCCTTGAGCGGAGTCGAAAGACTCAAGATAAATTCAATGTAAACTACGATGATTTTTAGATCTTTTTATAAACTTTAAGCGTCCAAATCAAATTATTCGACATGGGAATATTAACTTTAGATCACGCCTATACGATTAGCCTTTCTATTTTAATTATTTCTACCGTCGTATCCAGATTAGAACTCTTAATTATATCGTCTCTCTATGTAGACTTTGCGTTTTCGGGAAGACATACAAAATATAAAGAATTGGAATGGAAACTGCTTAACTATGTCATTATGGTATGTTCCTTTTTTTCAGGAATTTCATTCATGTGCAAAGCAAGTATGTTTTTCAAATTCTTTTTTTATATCGCTGCTATAGGTGTTATTTATCTATATTCCGTAAAGAAAACAACAAAAGACAGTTCGGATCAAATTCGCGTTTTAGCTTACTTCTCTTTTATCCTTTGTATGGTATTGGATAATGAAACCGGAAAAATAATAACCATTGGTTCCCTGGGGGTTCAATCATTAATTTCATACACCACATCTGGGCTTTCAAAAGCATTTTCTAAAAACTGGAAAAGTGAGAATATTTTAACTAACATTCTAAGTACCTATTCTTATGGGATATCCAGAACTACTATTTTCTTAAAAAAATCCCCTTCCTTTGAAAAGTTTTTATCGCGTTTAACAGTAGCTACTCTGCTGGCCATACCAGTATGCTTTTTTATCCCTTACCAGTACCCTTTAATTGTTACCCTGCTGGGGATACTCATATTTCATTTTTTCACAGCCATATTACTAGGCTTAAACGACTTTCTGTTCACCTTCTCTCTAACATATCCCGGAATACTAATATTGCATGCTTTTATATTTAAGTATTGACCTCTTGTAAACACATGTACTAACACCTCTATTCTTAAAATAAGAACCACCATTTAAACATCATCCGACCTGTTATAGCCTCGCTTAACACTATTTAAGGATCATGAGTAAAAGTTGTGCTTAACGCTTCGCAAAGTCTTCCAACTTTGCGGAACATGAACCAACTAGGCATCTAAAATTAGAAAGATGTTTACACGGGATACGAAGTCACGAAAAAACGCATTCTATTGATGTATGGATAGATTGGATTGATTGGTGGATAGTATCTTAATTGTCATTGTTTTTTCAAAAGGCCAATCTAGTGCTATAGCTTATAAAACATCCTCTTTTGTAGTAAAACGAATATCCTTACTGCTCCATTCTTTCGAGGATTCTGTATCAAACCCAGTTTTTATTTGTGTAGGACCTTCTCCATACGTAATCCAGGGTCTTGTACCATATATAGCTTCTCCGTTTAAATTCTGCTGTACCAAATACTTTTTTACCCTTAAATTCTTCTAAGTTTTTAAAATTCACCCAACTCTTTTTGGGTGGGTTTATAATCCGTTTTGGATAGAATTTAGCCTAAACACAAATATTAGAATTTAAGGCGTATCCTATGGGTAGAAATGTCTCTTTATAGTTAATATTTAGTTCAGAAGGAAACGCACATCTTTACTTCTTTTTTATATCCTTTATCCATTTAGGGAGGTTTCCAAGTCTTAATTTTAACTGTGCTTCAAATAAAGATTCAGGGTTAACAGGTGTTCCTAAACTTTCTAAAATTTGAACCTCATCTTTTTTAAATGTTGTTCCCGCTCCATGAAATCCAACAATAATGGGAGGCGAAATTCGCCAGAACCAAGTATCGGTAGCCACAAATCGGAAGTTTTCTTCCGGTTCATCAATTTCCTTAAAATTCCAGAGCACCAGATATCTTCCATGATTAGGTAAATTAAATCGAGCCCCTCCAGCTCTACCTTGAAAAAACCCGCCTTCCACCTTATCGAAAAGCGTACATCGAGGTTGTGATGCATGAGATTCGAACGAAGAATGAGCAGCATAATTAGAGCGCCATATAACGGTACCTGTAGCGTGACCATCCACTCCAAATGAATGATGCATTCCCGCTCTATCTACACAATTCGCTATCAAAATACCTGTAGAGCGCGCTGCATGTATAGCACTATGCCCCAGGTTTCCGTCTATAGTATTGTTTAAAGCTGTAGAATAGGCCGATTGAGAAAAACTAACGGCACTGCTCACATTTCTGAATGTACAATTTTTAACCCACGAATTAACAACTTGGGACATCTTTAAAATACTCCACCCACCATCATCTTGTGCAGACCTATGGTGAACAAACTTTTTTGTCCAATGTCCCTCGAATGTCAAATTTTCAAATCCTATATGATCTATATGGGAAAAACTATACACTTCCCAATGATGTTTTGCTTTGATATCATAATGTATTGAAGCTACGGTCTCGATCGTATTCCCTGTAACAGATGCGACCTCGTGATATTCATTTACTTTGACGCCCTTCTCCAATATAGAAGTCCATGCCTTATCTGACTTCAGACCTCCTAAGTCGTAGTTCACCAGTTCCTTGCTATTGTTTAAAACTTTTAAGATAATCCAATCTCCCTTTTTAATTTTAGACGCATCATCTACTTTTATTTTATGAGATTCTCTTTTTGAATCTGAAATAATCTTAGTTATAAAAGTCCCTCTTTTTAAACACATGGCCTGAATAGCCTGGGGGCATGTCCATAACTTTTTGGGATCGGTGGGCGGTAAATCCTTATCAAAAAATAAAGTAGTACTGTTTTTATCTTCTCCTCTAAACACAATATTAGATGATGTTATTTTAACAATGCTTTGATCATCATTATTAGTATTGATATAATATTTCCCTTTTGGGAAATAGATCACGCCACTTCCATGCTTTGATGCTGCTTTAATCGCTTCTTTAATGGCGTTCTTATCGGAAATTTCATCATTAGGGTTAGCCCCGTACTTCGTAACATCAAATATTTTATAATCTGTATGAGGAATTTCAACTTCACTAAATTTATAACCAGCATAAGAGAAATCGGGTAATATGGGTTCCAAATTAGCCGTTTTTGCTTGTTCAAAGTTTTCCCAAAGGGTGGTTTCTTGTGCTCTAGAACTCCAAACGGAACATGAAATAACCACAACCATTATAAATAACTTTGAAAACATACTTATGTATTAAAGGTGACAAAATATACTTTATACAAAGTTGGTATGATTACCAACTAAAAAAGGGTGCGTCCAAAATTCCCCACCCTTTTATTAACTAAACCAAACTCAAAAATATTTTAAACTTTTGAATTCTGTAAATCAACTTCCGTTAACTTAACAACAACTTACAAATTAAACTAAGCTTAAATACGGCTTACGCTCAAACCATATTACCTTAGCAGGTATAAAATTACTTTTAATTTCATACTCAAAGGGAGTAAATGCGTTCATTTAATAAGGACTAATAAGTCAAAAACGATCTTATGCTTAAAATAAGCCGCCTCATGTTAGCTTATTATGATCTATATTTAATATCCCCCAATATTAGTTCACATAATCCAATGGATTTGTTCCCACAGTATTGAAAAATCGCATACCAGACTCCAAACGCTTTATGATAATATTATTCTCTTTTAATTGAGCATTTATAAGGCTTCGTTCACGAGAATTGATAAGAAATAGTGAGCTTTCACCTAAAGAGAACTTACGCTCTTCCCCTTGTAGTAGTATTTTATAGTTTGCAACCACACGAGTTGCCAATTGCTCTTGCTTTTCTAATGATTTAATTTCACTACTAATCGCGCTAACTTTGTTTCTTATGGTAAGCGCTTGAGAGGTTCTTTCATAATCAATATCTTGTAATTTTAGCCTGGCTAGCTTTAAATCTCCGCGCTCTTTACGCAGAAAAACTGGAATACTAAAATTCACAAATGCTTTGTAATTTGCAGTGTTAAAACTTTGAAACGGTTCATAATCTTCAGATAAAAAATTATATTGTAAATCAAGCTTAGGCAATAATTTATTCATTTTTAAATTTCTATCAACTTTTAGCGCAGCCATCTTGTTATCTAATGATCTTAATTTTGGATGGTTGCCTAACTCCAGGGAATCCGTTAAACGTTGTTTCATCATTAGCGCCATGTCCAAATCGTCTACAGATGGTTTAGAAGGAAAAACGGTATCTTCAATCTCCAGTGGAATGTTTTGTACCCATAAATAATTACTTGCTTTTAAAGCTGCTTTTATTCGTTTAAGCTTGGCAGCTTCAAAACTTAATTGTCTATTTTGAAACGTAATTTTAGCTTCCGTTGAATCGATTGCCGCTTTATCACCTGTTTCTACACCACGCTTTACCGCTAGAAAACGCGTATTTGCATTGGTTAAGAAACTCTCAAAAATGTGTTCTTCATTTGCTGCTTCCAACCATTCTAAATAGGCCTTTCCTGCTTCGAACAACACTTGATTAACTAATAAATCTCTATCTGCTTTCGATTGCTCTCTAAAGAATTTTGCTTTTCTAAGTGATGCCATTCTTTCATTAATTAAAAGCCCTTGTGCTAGAGACAGAGATACACCAGCACTGTATAATCCATCATCTGGCACCGTTAGATTCGGATTTAAAAAAGCTCCGGAGTTTTGCTCAAAACTGGCTTTAAATTCTACGCCGTACCATGTTGGAATCTTGAATGTGGTATTTAACTCGTCATAATATTCGGTGTTCTTAAACTTCTTCCGGTTGAAATCGACTTCAATTTTCGGATCAAACCCGCCTCTTGCTTTTAAAAGATTGGCTTCTCCTATATTTAAGATTAAATTCGCCTGCTTAACTAAAGGATGATGCTGTTTCACATACCCCATATACTCATGGAAAGACAGTGAATCCTTAACCACAGACTGGCCCAACACCGAAATACTAAAAAGTAATATATAACAGTTAAAAAATAACTTCATCATCTTATTTTTTTACGATTTTACCCTTGTCTTTACGTATTGCCGGTTTATAATAGTTAGGAGGAAAACCATTTAACTTCCGCCATACCTCAAACCAAATGGGTACGTCCTCAAGAAGTGCCATGGTATAGGCCCCAGAGCCAACCCGTATATTTGGAGGCCATATGTGACCGTTCTTATCGGGTGCAATAAGCACTCGAAACTTCCCATTATCACTAATAAAAGTTTCAATCGCAACCACTTTACCCCCAAAGGTTCCAAATGATGCATTTGGCCATCCACTAAAGAAAATTGCCGGCCATCCATCAAACTGAATTCTTACTTTCTCCCCAGTGTGTATTAATGGTAAGTCTATAGGTTCTACGAAGGTTTCTACCGCTAAATCATAATTCGCAGGCATAATACCCACCAGGGCTTCCCCTTCTTTAAATGTTTCTCCGATCCCTGCACGAACGGCCTTATTTATATAACCATCCTGAGGTGCTGTGATGTAATAAAGTGCGTTTCTAAGTTCGTAATTCGACGTTTGGTTTTCTAGCTTTGATGTTTCTGCTTCGGCCTCAAATTGATTAGACCGTGCGGTAAATTTATTACTTTGTGTTTTAGCAAGTTTATTGGCATATTCAGCCGTAATTCTATTCATTTCCAACCTGGAATTTATCACATCATTTTTGCTTGACAACAATTTGTTTTCCTGAGAAATCAACTTGGCCTGCGATTCCTGCATTTTTAAACGTTTAGCTTCAACAGCCGTCATGGGCTTTAACCCCTCTTTTTGGAGGGTTATAACACGTTCTAATTGCGTATTGGCTATTTTGTAATTTGTCTTAGCCGCCTCTAGGTCTATGCTATCGCTTTTTACTTTAAAAAAGGCTTGCTTCAACTTGTTTTCAGCCTGAGAAAGCTTTAACCGTCTTTCGCTAGAAATAGCATGTATTTGATTCTCTAAAGCTTTTATTTTTTCTTTATAGGATAACACCGAATTACTTTTCGCATCTCTTTGAATTTTTGTTCGTTCTACGAGTTTCGGATCTTGATACTCCGTCTTAATTTCCGAAATACGAAGTATCGTATCCCCCTTATTTACAATGTCTCCTTCCTTAATGTACCATTCCTCTATCCTTCCAGGTATTGGAGATTGTATCGTTTGAGGTCGTTGCCCAGGTGTTAAGGTTGTTACATAGCCGTCTGCGGTTACATTTTGTGTCCAGGGTAAAAACAAGATAATGAGCCCTACAATAGAAAACACTCCTAAAAACCTGTTAAACAACTTATAATGTTTTCTTTGAAATATCTTATCATGAGATCTATACCCCTTTAGTGTGACTTTTTTACTTAGTTGATTGTGAGATATATTGAGCATGATTAGTCGTTTTTGTTAATTAGTGCACCTTTTTTTAATGTAATCGTTCTATTGCACTTATCACTCCACACCTGGTTTCTACTGGAAATAATAAGTGCCCAGTCTCGCTCTGGAGAAAGTAAGTAATCCACAATGCGATTCACCTCTTCTTCTTCAAAATGTTCTAAAGGATCTTTAAGTACTAACAATTTGGGGTTATGAATAATAGCTCGCGCCAACACAATACGTTTTGAAACGGTATATGGAATTCGCTGTCCTTCCGGATAAATCATAGACATCAAGCCATTTGGTTGCTTTTTAATAAAATCTAACAAGCCTACTGCCTTTAAAACTTCATGTAATCGTTCTTGTGTATAACTATTGCCTTTGAACGTAATATTTTCAAGAATAGTACCCTCAAAAGGCGTTTGTTCTGGTAATACCTGACCAATGTTAGCTCTATAAAGACTTGGCCACACTGCTTTTAAGGACACATCGTTAACGTATATAGCTCCTCCTTCCGGCTCGATTAAACCCGAAATTATTTTAAGTAAAGTCGTTTTACCGGACCCCGCTGCTCCACTCAAGTGAATTCTATCTTTAGATGATATCGAAAAATTGATTCTTTTAAGAATCTTCTCTCCTTCTTGAGTATTATATGTGATGTCATCTAATTCCAGAGTAATACCCTTCTTTCTTTCAAAAGGATCTATCCCCTCCTGCTTTTCTAATTCTTTATCTACAATTTGGCCTATTTTCTCTAAAGACGTCAGTACATCATAAAAAGACTCTAAGCCGGTGATTACCTTTTCTACCGAGCTTATTAAAAGTAGGATAATGATTTCTGCGGCCACAAATTGGCCAATATTCATCTGCTGATTGAGGACAAGCATCCCCCCTATTAATAATAATCCGGCGGTTACGAGTACTTTAAAACCAATCATTTGAATGAATTGGGTTAACAAAATTTTAAAATGACTTTCCCGGGCCGAAAGATAATCTGCGGTTAACACATCATTTCTATCCATCGCCAATTGACTCTTTCCTGATAACTTAAAGCTGATTAAGGATCTGGCAATCTCCTGTATCCAGTGTGCAACTCTATATTTATTTTTAGATTCTTTAAGGCTTGTTTCAAGTCCTTTTTGAGCTGTGGATTTAAACAAGATGTAAACCAGAACAATAAGTAAAATACCATAAATAATAAAGAAGGGGTGATACAGCGATAATAACAACAGCCCCAATATTATTTGTAACAATGCTGCTGGAAAGTCAATTAAAATTTTGGACAATCCTTTTTGCACTGTTAAGGTATCGAAGAATCGATTAGCCAGTTCTGGTGGGTAAAAATCTCTTAATTCGCTCATTTTAATCTTTGGGAACCTATAGGCAAACTCAAAAGAAGACCTGGTAAAAATCTTTTGCTGAATGTTCTCTAAGATTCGAATTTGCATGAGTTGTAACACGCCTTGGAATGCCACACCAAGGGTTACCAAAATTACAAGTATCACCCAAGAGGTGGACACTTGGGCACTTTGAATAAAATTGATTATTGCTTGAATCCCCAAGGGCAATGACAAGGCAACAATACCAGCAAAAATGGCATAGTAAAAGATTTGTCTAATATCCTTTTTATCAAGCTGTAATAGCCCTACAAACCTCCTCCAGGGTGTTAATTTTTCTTCTTTCATATGAATTATGCACTCAAACCAGCGCTTAATATTGTTTTATTGAATAAATGTTGACGTAGTTGGGGACAGCCTTCAAAATTTTTAGAAACTGAGACCGTAAGCGCGTTTATCTGAAAAAGGGAAGCTACACATAGATGTATAACGACTTATAAAATTTAGCAGATCATATCAAGTTTACAGTAGGTTCAAGGCATAGTCCTTTGGTAAAGAAATTTAACTCCGTTCGGGTGGCGGGTTTAAAATATCGAAGCTAAGTTGAGTCTCAGCAGATTCTGTATAATACGTAAAATTCTCTTTAAGACTGTAAAGCAAAACATCATACACTTCAGGTATATGAAATTTTTTATATTCTTCTTTTGATTCCTCATTAGAATCTTCACCTTGAGTGTCGCTTTCGGAGTCCCATTCTGAAGAAACGATCTCAGTTTTCAACTCAATGAAATAATTTTGAATAGATACCTGTCCAATGAAATAAGATGACATTATCACAGCGACAAACAGGTTTATCAGTTTATGTATTTGAGATTTGGGAATCATGATATACCTAATACTTTAAAAACTAAGTTTGTATAAAACCTTACAATATTATTTTTTCCTTGTTCAAAATCTGTTAACGATGGTAGGTGCTGCGAAAAGTAACGTTGTTGATGTGCTCCTTCGATCACAGTCGAAACTAACATATGAGGAAACTCAAACTGCGGATTACACTCTAAAGCAAGATCACTTATGTGCTGTACAACGCGTTTATAAGATTTAAAAAAGCCTTTTTCATTTTCAGCATCAACAGACTTGGTGTGATAGCCTTTAGAGGATTCGTCTACTATTATTTTATGCAGCAAAATAGCATCTATACTTGAAGAATTATTATCATTTGTTACTTCTTTGGTTAGCAACTCTATTGCGGTTTTCAACTTTTCCTCGGCAGACTTTACGTCCTGAACCTGAAAAGCTAATTTATACTCTAACCAACTCCAATACCAGTTTATAAGGAAGATAAGCAGCACATGTTTACTTTCAAAATAACGATATATAGAACTCTCGTTAGAACCTATTTCCGCTCCTAGCTTCTTAAACGTAAAATCCTCAAACCCCATATCATGAATCATTTCCACACTCTTGGAGACAATGCGCTTACCAAGGTTTGTAGATTCCGGATTCTTCTTATAAAGATCCGGGTTAATGTTCATATATACTTCTATCCTATTCATCGTTTATTTTACAAATATAATAGTATTACTATTAAAAAGTGAAAGTATTACTATTATTTTACATTTTTTTAACACTGTCGTACACTTCATCGGTTGAGAAACGAATAACGAAACAAAACATACAAATCAACCATACTGTTCAACCTTTCACCTAAAACATTAAACAAAAAATAAAATTATCATTATATTTGTATGACAAACAGCCATTTAAAATGAAAATATTAGTAACAGGTACTACAGGTTATATTGGTAAACGACTCATACCAATACTATTGGAACTCGGACATGAACTTGTTTGTTGCGTTCGGGATATTAACCGCGTACCTCAAGCACTAAAAAAACATGCGAAGATCTCCTTTATTGAAACCGATTTCCTGAAAAAAAATACATTAAACCGCATTCCCAGGAACATTGATATCGCTTATTACCTCATACATTCTATGTCCTCCAGTGTTGAGATCTTTGAATCTCTAGAAAAGCAGTGTGCCCTAAATTTCAAGACATGTCTGAAACAGACCAGCGTAAAACAGGTCATCTATTTAAGCGGTATCGTTAACGATACCCAGTTATCCAAACATTTACAGTCCCGGTATCAGGTAGAAAAACTATTGCAATCATCGAACTATGCACTTACTACGTTTAGAGCTGGTATCATTGTTGGTAGCGGCAGTGCTTCCTTCGAAATAATACGAGATTTAGTCGAAAAACTACCTCTCATGATTACCCCGAAATGGGTAAAAACCAAATGTCAACCTATAGCCATTCGGGATGTGCTTTCATTTTTATCAAAAGGCATCAATCGTCCTGAAGTTATGAATAAATCTTTCGACATTACAGGTCCAGACATCCTCTCTTATAAACAAATGATGTTACAGTTTTCTGAGGTTAGAAAGCTAAAACGATATATTCTAACCGTTCCTGTTATGACACCAAAACTGTCGTCTTACTGGTTATACTTCATTACCGCAACATCATACAAATTAGCAGTCTCTTTAGTGGATAGCATGAAAGTTGAAGTGATAGGAAAACCTAGTAATATTAACCACATATTGAAAGTAACTCCAATTGATTATAAACAGGCAGTAGAAAAAGCATTTCAGAACATTGAGCAGAACAGCATTGTTTCCAGTTGGAAAGACGCTTTGGTAAGTGGACGCTTTAGCAAAAAAATATCCCAATATATTGAAGTTCCCAAATTTGGCTGTTTCAAGGATATTAAAACCAGAAGTATTAAAAACGAAGGGCAAGCTATGAAACGTATTTGGTCCATTGGAGGGAATAACGGATGGTATTACGGCACCGCACTATGGAAATTAAGAGGTTTTATTGATAAAGCAGTGGGCGGTATTGGTTTGCGTAGAGGTAGAAGACACCCTGAGGAACTACAAGTTGGTGATGCTCTGGACTTTTGGCGGGTGCTCTATGCTAATCATCATGAAAAGCGGTTATTATTGTTTGCGGAAATGAAATTGCCTGGCGAGGCCTGGCTAGAATTCAGAATAGATAACCATACTCTTATTCAACGAGCCACTTTTAGACCAAAAGGCTTATGGGGACGCATATATTGGTATTCAGTACTCCCCTTTCATGGTTTTATTTTTAACGGCATGATTAATAGGTTAGCCGCCTGATTAAAATCTTTTATAAATGAAAAAATTGTTCGTATTGCTAATATTTATTGTTATCAATTTCTCGGCATTAGGCTTGGGTACTCTACTCATGCAAAACGGACCAGAAACAGCTTGGTATTTAAGCTTGGATAAGGCTCCATGGACACCTCCTGGGTGGATGTTTGGAGCTGCGTGGACAACTATAATGGTCTGTTTTTCATTTTACATGATGCATCTCTATTTTAAATTGGCATCCTTCAAGATTGCACTATTGTTCTCTATTCAATTTTTGTTAAATGTAAGCTGGAATTACCTCTTTTTCAATCAGCATTTAATTACTCTGGGATTGATCAATTTAATATTGCTTACACTCACTATCTTTTATTTTTTCTTTCGGTATTTTAATGATCTTAAAGTACATACCCTTTTTATTGCACCTTATGCTGGTTGGCTTTGTATTGCAATATCTCTTAACCTGTATATTTTAATTTACAACTAAAAGCAATCCTATGAAGCTTTATCAATTACATACAAAACAAGCACTTCCTATATCTTTACAACAAGCCTGGGACTTTTTTTCTAATCCTTCAAACCTAAAAGTGATTACTCCAGATCATATGAAGTTTCATATCTTATCGGGAGCAGATCGGCCTATGTTTCCCGGTCAGATTATTCAATATAAGGTATCTCCTTTTCCAGGATACACAACCAAATGGGTTACCGAGATTACTCAAGTTAAGGAAGGAGAATATTTTATTGATGAACAGCGTTTTGGCCCTTATGCTTTATGGCACCATAAACATTTTATAAAAAAAACACATGGAGGTGTTGAGATGGAAGATCTCATTGATTATAAATTACCTTTTGGTATTCTAGGACAAATTAGTCATCCTATTATCGTGAAAAGACAACTCAAAAGCATATTTCATTACAGAGCTAAAAAACTAAGCGCGCTTTTTGGAGCGTTGCCCGGCATTTCAAATACATTTACCTTAAAATCTATTTAAATGGAACGTATATTACTCATTGGTGGATCGTATGGCATTGGTCTCTGTATTGTTAAATCCTTGCAGGACACTCATAAATTATTTGTAGCATCACGTACAAATGAATCTTTAAAACACCCGAATATTGTACATCTGCCTTTTGATGTTAGTAAAGATGAACTTGATATTAGTAGATTACCAGAGCACTTGGACGGTTTCATATATTGCCCTGGAACAATTAATCTGAAACCATTTAAAATGCTGAAATTGGATACGTTTGAAACAGACATGCATATTAATTTCTTCGGCTTGATTAAAGTTCTAAAAGGCGTCATGCCACGAATGAACCACGGTTCCAGCATGGTGTTTTTTAGTACGATTGCCGTTCGAACTGGTATGCCTTTTCATACGAGTGTCGCAGCATCAAAGGGTGCTATTGAAGGTTTCGCGAAGTCTTTAGCTGCAGAGTACGCACCTAAAGTACGTGTCAATGTTATTGCGCCTTCTTTAGTAGATACACCGCTATCTGCTAAACTATTAAACAATGACAAAAAGAAAGAGATAATGAGAGAACGCCACCCCATGAAACGTACAGGTGAAGCGGAAGACATTGCAAACATGGTTATATTTTTATTAGGAGGTCATAGTTCATGGATCACCGGGCAAATTATCGGCATAGATGGTGGACTATCAACACTAAATATTAAATAAATGACAAAGAACACCATGTCCATATTCTGGTTTAGAAGAGACCTTAGACTCCATGACAATACGGGGTTTTATAAAGCACTAATCTCAGGCATACCAATCTTGCCTATTTTTATCTTCGATGCCAATATTCTTGAAAAACTAACTGAGGATGATGCACGCCTGACCTTTATTCATAAGCAACTGGAAAACATTAACCTAAGACTAAAAGCCTTGGGAAGTGGTTTGGCTAGCTTTTACGGAACTCCTGAAACCGTATTTAACACTTTAATTTCAGAATATCGTATTGTCGCAGTTTATACCAATCGAGATTACGAACCTTACGCTATACATCGTGATGGTAAAATCAAGGCGTTATTACGTTCTAACAACATTCCATTTGAAACTTTTAAGGATCAAGTTATTTTTGAGCGGGATGATATTGTAAAGCAAGATGGTTCTCCTTATAAAGTCTACACACCATACTCTAAAAAATGGTTGGAAACCTTAAATCATGATGGTATTTCAACCTATCCATCTGAAAAAAATCTCGAACACTTAGCCAAACTTAAGGAAATTCCCTTTTTGTCATTACAAGATCTTGGTTTTAAAAAATCTCCAATAAACGTCCCGAATTACACATTGAGTCCCGAATTTATCGATGCCTATGAAAGTACCCGAGACTTCCCTGCACGAGATGGTAGTTCTAAATTGGGCATTCACCTGCGTTTTGGAACCGTAAGCACTAGAGATATTGTTTTGCAAGCGCGAAAACGACAAAATAATACCTTTCTAAAAGAGTTAATCTGGCGTGAGTTCTTTATGCAAATATTATGGCACTTTCCTCATACTACGACCAAAGCTTTTAAACCAAAATACGATAGAATTGTTTGGCGTAATAACGAACAGGAATTCTACTTGTGGTGCAAAGGTGAAACCGGGTATCCTTTAGTGGATGCCGGTATGCGTGAACTTAATGCTACCGGACATATGCATAACAGGGTAAGAATGGTTACTGCCAGCTTTTTATGCAAGCATTTATTAATTAACTGGCGCTGGGGCGAAGCTTACTTTGCAGAAAAACTACTGGACTACGATATGTCTAGCAATGTGGGTAACTGGCAATGGGTTGCCGGTTGTGGTACCGATGCGGCACCTTATTTTAGAATTTTTAATCCGACCTCCCAAGTACAAAAATTTGATAAAGCCTTAGATTATATTAAAAAATGGGTGCCAGAACTTCAGGAACTAAGTTATCCAAGACCTTTGGTGGATCACAAATTGGCGAGAGCACGGTGTTTACAGGTCTACGGAGAGGGATTGAAGTAACAAACAAACCGGTTTAAATGATATTCTATCTGAAAAGTCTATACCTGTAACCACCTCAAATACCGTAAATACTTCTACAACCATTGGTATAGAATTTGAAGCCAAGTTTTTAAAGTAGGAGCTAAATACGATACCTCTATTACCGTTGGATATGATATGCTTTTCGAGATCGATCTAAATCAATGAGACTATTTTAAAAGTGATGTGTTGGAGTTTAATTCAAGACGCTACTTTTGTTTTTGAGATAGTCTTATTTTGTTTTAAGCCTCCTATCTGGTCAAATCTTCTACAACCAAACGCAATTCCCCAAAGGAATACTTATCATCAATTTGATGTTTGAGATCAGAGAGGTTTTCAAACTTTGTTTTTGGGATGATCGTTTTTAACTCGTCATAGTGTTTTTCAGACATTAAGTCGGTTATTTTCACGTCTCCAGAGGCTATAAAACTTGCTAAATGCCCTATAATCGTGTTAACATTTAAATCACGTTCTAAAGCAATCGCATCTGGCGATTTTCCAGCTTTAAAAAGATCTAAGGAAATCTTTTTAGTATCTCCCTTTTTACGTTTCGGCTTTGGCGGTTCCTTAAACACTATTTCACTAGCCTGAGACGTCTCAATATCATGTTCGTCACAATAATCTCTAATGACTTCTAAAATAGCTGTTCCATATTTCTCAACCCGTACTTTTCCCATCCCATTTACCTGTAAAAGCTCCTGCTTGTTGGTTGGCAATGTTTCGCACATGTCGAACAAGGCTTTTTGCGTAAACACTTGATAGTGTATCAAGTCTTCCTCTTTTGCCAACTGATTGCGTAACTCACGTAACAATTCAAACAACTCCAGGTTTGTGGTACCATCGATAACCGTTTTTCGCTTCTTTTTTGGTTTTTCCTTAGCCAGAAATGCAGATTTTGCACGTAACTCTAAAAATACCGCAGTGTAAAACCCACCTTTAAGGCCTTCAAAATATAGTTGTTTAGCCGCTAATAGTTCTTCTAAACTATCAAATTGCTTGTGAAGATCTTTTTCTATCGTTTGATTATCGGTCGTAAATCCAAAATCTTTTATAGACGGACTTATAGTTTGCTTCGTCTGTTCTCCAAAATAATGAATGGCTTTCTTAAATCGTTCTTGAAGTGATTCATTGGTTTCGGGTTCGTTAGGAACTTCGCATAGCACCGCTAATTGTGCCTTAAAACTTTTTGCAACTTTCAACAAATTAGTTACACAGGATTTGATTGTATTTAAAGGGGTTTCTATTTGTCCCTCTATACTTGTCCTATTTTTATAATAAATATCTAAAAGTCGATCGATTGGACGTATAAAACCATAAAAATCAAAAATTTCCGCGATGAGATTCAATTGAAATTCAGACTTTGACGCCTGTAAAATTGCTTCATCGGGTTGATTCTCTTCGGCCGTTTTATTAAACGATAACACGTTACTATCACTAATAATCTGACTAGCGTGAATTTTACTTTTAAGCACTAGACCTTCTAGAGATTTACAACGGCTCAGTGCGACATAAGTTTGTCCATGCGCAAAAGCCCCCTGCGCATCTATAATGGCTCTTTCAAAGGTTAGGCCCTGACTTTTATGAATTGTTATTGACCAGGCCAGTCTAAGAGGCATCTGGGTATAGGAACCTATTTTATCTTCAGAAATGGCCTTAGTTTCTTTATCTACCGTATAATTTATGTTTTCCCAAATTTCTGGCGTTGTAATGATGTTAAAATCGTCTTCTGGGCAATGCACAACGACTTCCCCCTTATCCAAGTGCACTACACGTCCAATCTTACCATTAAAATATCGTTTTTCAGGTGAACTATCGTTTTTAATAAACATGACCTGAGCACCTACTTTTAAAGTAAGGGCCTCTTTATTGGGATATGCATATTCTGGAAATTTTCCCTCAACAATCGCATCATAGGTACCCGATTTAGTTTTTAACTGTTCAAGTTCCTTTTTATTGGTTTGTTCTGCTTTATGATTGTGCGTTGTTAAGGAAATATAACCTGCTTCCTCTTTAGGTATAAAATCGGGCTGATAACGTTCATTTAAGCGATCGGCCGATACTTGTGTGAGGGTATTTGTTCTTATTTCATTAAGGATATTTACGAATTCGGGGTTATCTTGTCTATAGATATGCCTCAATTCAATGGTAATAGCTTGGCATTGTATATACGCCTGACTGCTAAAAAAGAATCCATTCTTATAATATGGCTTTAAGAGTTCCCACTCGTCTTCTTTAATAATGGGTGACAATTGTTGTAAATCCCCTATCATTAATAACTGTACTCCGCCAAAGACTTTATTTCTGTTCTTATAACGTCTTAAAACCCGATCTATACCATCTAAAAGATCAGCGCGTACCATACTAATTTCATCGATTACCAATAAATCAAGAGACTTAATGATATTGATTTTAGTCTTATTAAATTTCCGATTAAATCCAGACGCCGTATTATTAAGGTTTGTATCGGGTAATAGCGGCCCAAACGGCATCTGAAAAAAGGAATGTATCGTTACTCCTTTCGCATTAATAGCTGCCACACCTGTTGGAGCTACCACTACCATGCGCTTTAATGACCGTCTTTTAAGTTTATGTAAGAAGGTTGTTTTGCCAGTACCGGCCTTCCCCGTTAAGAATATGTTTCTATCGGTATTGTTAACAAAATTCCAGGCTAAGTCGAGTTCTTTATTGTCTTTCACTGCTTATATTATAAAACTGAACTAAAGATAAGAAACCCTCTACGAGTATTAAAGTGAAGTGATTAAATAATTTAGATGATTTTATACTCTTTCTTGTTCGTACTCTGAGATGCCATAATTTCCTTAATAAAACTTGCAAACGGTACTAATAATTCGCTCGCTCTTTATAAATGAAAGTTAACTGTTGGATTCCTGCCCTGGCAGGCATGACCATGTAAGTTAAGCCCGTTATAGGCTCATTCAATAAAGAATCTGCTGTCTTCGACTCCACTTAATCACGCCCTGGCGTGACTCTTGAGATATCTATAAAACAAAAAATCCCGACTCAATAAAGAATCGGGATTCAAA
>CANLWB010000010.1 GCA_947494695.1 uncultured Flavobacteriaceae bacterium
ACAATGATATCATTGTTCAGCTTTAATTTATAAATTTAATCCTTTAATAACATGTATCGGTTATTTAGGACTAGACAGGCTCTTTAAAATTTGAGAGTTAGTTCACCTATAGCTGGATCTTATTATTTTTCTTATCCACATCAGCCATCATCCCCGAAGGGTCGATTTGAACACTTTTAACGGCTTTTGAAGCTTCAAAAGTGTATGTTGGATGTGTCCAGGCCCAATCGGCTTTTAAAGTTGCTGAGGTTGGTTTTTCACCACGCATCATTTGCAATGGGATATAAAAGTCTTCAGTAGTGTTATCTGTATAAGTGATTCTAAGATCTATAGGCATTGGCATTAAACCAATGCGCTCTAAAGTAACGGTTTTATCATCAACACTTTTTATACTGTAGTCAATGGTGTTGGTCGTTTGTGCGAAGTCCATTAAGTACCAGTCTAGTTCTAAACCAGATACCTTTTCCGCTGAGCGGATAATACTATTTGGGGTTGGATGCTTAAAGGCAAAATCATTAAAGTATTTTTTAATAGTTTTCCTTAAATTCTCCTCTCCAATAACATACCCTAACTGTGCTAAAAATACAGAGCCTTTACTATAGGCAGCAATACCATAAGCCTGATTGTATTTGTAACGATCGGCGTGAGTGGTAAGCGGTTGCTCGTTACCCGAATTTGCCAGGTAGATATAGTTACCGTATGAACCGGCTAGAGGATTCTTTTTATTATGTCCCATAAGCTCATTTTCGGCCAGTTCACTAATGTAAGTTGTAAACCCTTCGTCCATCCATTCGTGTTTAGCCTCATTGGTTGCTAATAAAAACTGAAACCAGGTATGCGCCATCTCGTGAGCCGTTACACCAAACAGACTTCCATAGCTACGGTTTCCAGTAATAAGTGTACACATAGCATACTCCATACCGCCATCGCCGCCTTGAATAACAGAATATTGTTTATAAGGGTATTTACCAATGTGTTTCCCAAAATACTGCATCAACTCTACCGTTTTAGGTTGGAGTTTTTTCCAGTTATTCAGCTTATCGGCAGGCAGGGTATTTTTATAATAGAAGTGTAATAACGGGCCTTCGGGTACCTGTATCACGTCATGATTGTAATCGGGATCTGCCGCCCATGTAAAATCATGTACTTTTGGGGCTACGAAATGCCAGGTTTTCTTCCCATTGGTAGTTGCTGCATCTGGATTCTGTAAATATCCTGTACCACCAACAACATAGTTTTCATCGATGGTTAGCTTTAGATCAAAGTCTCCCCAAACACCATGAAATTCACGTCCAATGTATGGATCGGCATGCCATCCTTCAAAATCGTATTCGGCTAGTTTAGGGTACCACTGTGTCATAGAGAGTGCTACACCCTCTTTATTATTTCTCCCCGACCTGCGTATTTGAAGAGGAACCTGAGCGTTAAAAACCATTTTAAAAGTGACACGTTCTCCCGGTTGAATGGGCTTAGCCAAATCAACTTCTAAAACAGTCCCAACGGTTTCGTATGTTAAGTCTGTTCCGTTTTGCTTTAAAGATTGAACCTTAATATAGCCAATTTCATTAGGCTGTAGTTTACTAATTCTGTCTCCCACACGAGAGTCTGGGTCTGCAATCGTTCTGGAACGTATGTCCATTTCACTGCCCGGTTGAAAAGCGTTAAAATACAAATGATAATACACCCTGTTTAAAACATCGGGCGAATTATTGGTGTATATCAGAGTTTGATTTCCTTTATATTGATATGTATTCACGTCCATATCAATGTTCATGTTATAATCTACGTGCTGTTGCCAATAAGTAGAGTTCGATGTTGTCTGAGCAGTTTGAGTTTGAGGGGTCGTTTTAGTAGATGCTTTCTGCGTTGACATATTTTTTGAACTGCTACAAGAAATAAACACACTTAAGCTTAAAACGGAAATTATAAATCGTTTCATACTATAAAAATAAATAAAAAAAAGACTGTCTTAGACGCCTTATCAATTTATATTATCGGGTTAATCACTACATGGAATCGAGTGGTTAACCCGGCAAATAAATAAAACTGTAATTAGGTATCCAGACAGTCTGCTGTTTGTTAAATATATTATTTAGACATTTTAGATGCCATAATTAATGCATTATAGGCATTAACTATTTTTGCCGATTTACATACGTCTGCAAAAGGCCTCACATCTTCTGTATTACCTCCAACAACAACTTTTGTTTTTAGTGGCAAACCAGAATCCATAATAATTTGTTTTACCTGTGCAGCACTTAACTGCGGATAGTAAGAACGAATTAAAGCAGCGACACCGGCTACGGCTGGAGCGGCCATAGACGTTCCTCCTTTAGTATCGTATTCGTTTTCGGGAGTTGTAGAATAAACCTTTGCTCCTGGTGCAAATACATCCACATTTTGTTTCCCGTAGTTAGAGAAACCTGCAAGCAGCCCCGAACCATATTTTGGAGCTAAAGCACCTACTCTAATGTACGAATCTGAAACTTCTTTTCCGTTTACGTTATCATCCGGGAAGTTCGGCTTTACATCAACATCTTTACTATCGTTTCCTGCGGCATGAACAAAAACCACATCGTTTTTAGAGGCGTAAGCGATAGCATCTCTTACTTTATCACTGTGTGGTGAAAAGCTTTTTCCAAAACTACCATTAATAACCTGTGCGCCATTATCTACAGCATATCTAATAGCTAAAGCCACATCTTTATCATACTCATCACCATTAGGAACCGTTCTTATACTCATAAGGGCAACGTTATTAGCAACACCATTGGCACCCTTCCCGTTATTGCGCTCGGCTGCAATAATTCCAGCAACGTGTGTTCCATGACTCTCACTTTTCTTAACCGGTTTTACATTTCCGTTTCCATATGACTTAACAGAGAAGTCGTTTGGATCATCACCAGTTTTACGTCCTTTAAAGGTTTTACTAAGGTTATAATTTAAGCGTTCATTGATGCTTTCTAAGCCATTAGAGATTTCTTTTTTAGCATCACTTAAAGACTCCATATCATTACTGTACATGTATTTAGCAACTTGCACAGCTTGTTGAAGCGTAGGGTCTTCAGTTTTTATGGCATTGACCTCTTCTTTGGTATAGTCTTTTTTCCCAAGGTGCTTTGATAATGCATCATCAGCCGATTTTATTTGCTGAAATATTTGCTCATAATTTCCTTTGTAATTTGAGTATTTTTGATGCTCTTTGTTGTACTCAGATTGCGCTCTGTCATAATCCGGATTATTAGTATCACCACTGGCTAAAATTCTAACAAACTCTAACTGCTCATCGTAGGCATCACCCAGGAAATTCCATCCGTGAATATCGTCCACATAACCGTTGTTATCATCGTCCTTTCCATTACCCGGTTTTTCCTTGGTATTGGTCCAAAGCACATCATTTAAATCTTCATGGTCTATATCGATTCCAGAATCAATAACAGCAACAATAACTTTTTTTCCTTTCTTGTTCTTAATAATTTCTGCATAAGCCTTGTCTACACTCATTCCTGGGATGGTGTCTTTCACCAAGTCTAAATGTCCCCAGTTATGTTTTTCTGCTTCTGTTAAATCAGATACTTTTAATGGTGCGCTATCAACATTCTCGATTGGAGTAGATAGTATTGCTGCACCACCACATCCAGATAATAATATAGCCGCAAAAGCAGAGGCTGTTATTGTTTTAATTGTTCTCATACTGTCTTTAATAATTTTAGTCTTAAATTTGAATTAGTTAAATATATCCATAGTGTTAAACGTTTCCTTTAGTCTAACACCTTTTTCAGTTCGTTTTACAGTGATAATTTCATTATAAGCATCGTGTTCCAGGAACAGATAAAAATTATTATCCGCAGCGAGGTTAAGAAATTTTTCTTTTTCGCTCAGTGTTAATAAAGGTCTGGTATCGTAGCCCATAACGTAGGGAAGTGGTAAATGTCCGGCAGTGGGAAGTAGGTCTGCCATAAAAGCAATGGTTTTGTCCTTATATTTAATAAGTGGAATCATTTGCTTATCGGTATGTCCATTTGCAAAAAAAATGTCAAAACCAAGTTCAGAATTGTTAAGAATAGGGTCTTTAGGTAGTGAGGTAAATTTTAGTTGTCCACTTTCTTCCATTGGGGTAATATTCTCTTTGAGAAAAGAAGCGCGTTCTCTTCTATTGGGTTTAGTGGCCCATTGCCAATGGTCTTCATTACTCCAAAAATGAGCATTTTTAAAAGCAGGCTCGTAACCTGTTTTATCTTTATTCCATTGAATGCTGCCTCCACAATGATCGAAATGCAAGTGTGTTAGAAAAACATCGGTAATATCATCACGATGAAATCCGCAGGCTTTCAGAGAACCATCTAGAGTGTGATCCCCCCAGGGATAGTAGTAGCTAAAAAATTTTTCAGACTGTTTGTCTCCCATGCCATTATCGATAAGTATTAATCTATTGCCATCTTCAATGAGTAAGCAACGTGTTGCAATATCGATCATATTATTAGCATCGGATGGGTTTGTTTTTTGCCATAAAGATTTAGGCACAACACCAAACATAGCACCCCCATCCAGCTTAAGATTCCCGGCATGTATTGGAAATAAGTTCATAGAGCGTAAAATTAAACAAATCGCAATAAAAACCCAGATTTGTTATGAATTTATTAAGAAAATTTTTATAAAATAGTTTATAGGAGAACTTGTTTTGTGTTAATTTTGCGCCTTAATATTTAACTAGTCACATTCGTTGAAATCGTTTATCGCATATATTTTGTTTTTTGCGCTTGCTATAAGACCCCTTTATAATATGGGTTATGTGGCCTATTTCCAGTTGAATATAGATTATATTATAGAGACTTACTGTATAAATAAGGAAAAACCAGAGATGCTGTGTAACGGGAAATGTCATTTGGCAAATCAGCTTAATACAACACCCATTGATGATACCGAACCTTCTTCCTATGTAAATTCCTTATTCGAAGCTTTTGTTCCTGTATATTTTCAAGAGCATCCTGTTCTCGATTATTTTAAGCAATACATGTTACCAATTGAAAACAATTGGAACTATAATACTTGTTTTTCATCACTCTTTAGAGATATTGTTAGTCCACCTCCACAGGTATAACTCTCTTTTTTTGGTAACATGGCGTATCCGCTTTTTGGATATGATGAACTATGTTATAAATTAAATTTTCTTGGTATTGCAACTTTGGTTGATAGTTGTGGGTTGGATGTATGCGAAGACAGGAATCTCATGAATGAGACTCATCTTTTCATGAACGGTGATGTCTGAGCGTAGTCGAAGAAAAACGGCTGTTGCAATCTACCTAAATTTGAGCCTTTTTTAAGAGGTTCTCAGAATTACAAATCCAACGCATACGAATCAAGAATCATGGTTTGATAATACTCCATTTCTCATAGAGTAATTAATAATATAAATGAAAAAAATAATAGTGCTTGCTATGTTATTGGCTGGCGTATGCATGTATGCACAAAGTACATACAGCGGAAAGGTTGTAGATAGTAACAATCAACCATTAGAACAAGCTACAATACAGTCGAAATCTAACTTACAACATGCTATAGTTACAGATCGTGACGGAGCATTTTCAATTAAGATAGAAGGAAACCCATTGGTTATTGTAAAATATATAGGTCATCAAACAGTTACAAAAATGCTTTCAAGCGGACAAAACATAATTGTACTACCCTTTGATGATGAAATTTTGGATGAAGTTGTTATTTCGGCAAGTCGGGAAACACAGGAGCGAAAGGAAGTACCAGCGTCTATTTCGGTGATCTCGTCTAAGAATATTCAAGAAACAAAAGCTTTGGGAATAGATCAGTTGGTGAATGATGTTCCAGGGGTACTCATGTCGACATCTAGAGTCGCTAGTAACGAACAACATTTTATGTCGGTGCGCTCTCCCATATCTACAAGGTCTTTGTTTTTATACGTTGAAGATGGATTACCCATTCGTCCAACAGCTGTTTTTAACCATAATGCACTTTTAGAAATGAATGATGTGGCCTTTGATCGTTTGGAGGTTTTAAAAGGACCATCATCGAGTATCTACGGAAGTGAGGCTGTTGGTGGTAGTTTTAACTTTATTACAAAAACACCTACCAAAGATTTTACTGGGCAGCTGGGGTTTCAAATTAACGACATGGGACTAAAACGTTACGAACTTGAGCTATCACAGTATGCCAGTGAACATGTTGGTTTTTATCTCGGAACTCATTACGTGCATCGTGTAGATGGACCTGTACAACATAGTGATTACGAAAAATTTGCTTTGACCTTTAAAAATGTAAACCACCTTTCACCATCTTTACAATGGACCAATGTATTCGATATTATTGATTATCGATCGGATATGGCGGGTTCTATTAGTGAGTCCGATTACCAGGGCGGAAATTATGAGAGCGATCAAACCTTTACAGAGCGTGACGCATTTTCTTTTAGATTTAGAAGTACTCTTGATAAAAGATGGAGCAACAAAAACAAAACGGTTTTTAACTTTATTTATAGAAATAATGTTATGGCACAGATCCCATCTTATCGCATTAGACAATTGAGAGAAAGTGGCCAATTAACAGGTTTTGGACGTGGTGAGGTTAATGAAAATGCGTTTTATAGTTTGGTGAATCTTGTGCAGCACAAAATTGATTTCGATTTTGCCAATTCATCATTAATTATAGGAGCTTCTATGGATTATTCACCACAAGATTACGAAGCTGAAACCATAGGCGTAACGGTTGATACCAGTACCGGACAAAACATAGGGTACACGTTAAATAGTGGTGAGTACATTCTAAATTACGATGCTAGTATTTTAAACTATGCAGGATATTTTCAGTATGAAATAGATCCAATTGAAAACCTAAAAGTTAGCGCATCATTGCGTTACGATGGTTTCGAGTACGACTATAACAATTTGGTTGATGGTATTGCCGGCCCTAGGGATTCTAAAAACACGTATAATAATGTGTCTCCAAAATTAGGTGTTAATTATAATGTTTCCGATCAATTGGGACTTTATGCGAACTACTCAAACGGATTTACACCGCCACAGACCTCTACCTTGTACCGAAACAGTTTTGTTGGTGTAGGCGGCGATGTCTTCGATTTAAAACCTAGCAGTTACGATAACTATGAAATTGGATCCTATTTTAGAATGTCTAATACGCTTAAAGCCGATGTGGCCATTTATATTTTGGAAGGAAAAAATACTCTGGTAACATTACGTGATGAAAATGACGAATTCTTTAACGCCAATGCAGGGAAAACACGTTCCTACGGTGTGGAATATGGGATTAAATATACTCCAATTAAGGAATTAAGTATAAGCCATAATGGAAGCTTTGCCAAGCACAGGTATGTTAACTTCTTCGATCGCGGTGTGGATTACTCCGATACTGATAGGGCTACAGCCCCGCAACTGTTAGGAACGTCGAAGATGAGTTACAAGCCTCAAGCCATTAAAGGATTGTTGCTAAGTGTGACCCACGAAATGGTTGGTAAGTATAATACCAGTTTTGAAAACCAGCTAGATAATGGTGATGGCACATTCGATACGGCTGTTTACGACGGACATCATGTGTTTAACACCTTGGTTTCGTATAGCTCAAAATCATTTGAAGTTTGGGCACATGCATTAAATGTTTTTGATGAGTTGTATGCTGCCAGAGCAAGCTACAATAGATTTCGTAGTGAGAATAGTTACACTATTGGAAACCCAAGAGCTTTTCATTTTGGTGTGAAGTACAAATTTTAATTCAGGTGATGTCATTCCTGCGTTTCGACATCGTTTATCTTGAGCGAAGTCGAAAGGTAGGAGCGGCATTCCCAACAAATCCATGTATAAACCATGTTCAAAAAAGATCATAAATTAAATCAATGGCTTTGGAAATGGCATGTCATTGCTGGACTTATTTCCTTACCCATTGTATTACTTTTGGCCATTACCGGAGGTGTTTATTTGTTTAAGGATAATTACGAGGCTCCAAAACAAGAACATATAAAAACGATTGAAATTGGTAAAACGAAGTTGTCCTATCAAGCACAATGGAAGTTGGCAAAGGAGGCTTTAAAAAAAGCACCTAATACCATGGTCGTTCCTACAAAAGCGAACCAGGCAACCGTGTTTAGTATTGGGAGGTTTAGCCATAAACAAAGTGTTTATATTAATCCGTATACAGGAGAGGTTACCGGGCGTATAAGTCCGAAGGACTCCAACATGTATACCGTTAGAAAGCTTCATGGCGAACTGCTTTTAGGTGCTTTCGGCACTAAAATTATTGAGCTTATTGCGAGTTGGCTCTTTGTGTTAATTATTACAGGTATTTATGTATTTTGGCCAACTAAAAAGCAAGGTCTTAAAGGGTTTTTTACCGTTCGTTTTAAGCAGGGAAAGCGTATTCTTTTTAGAGATTTACATACGGTTTTAGGGTTTTGGATCTCGGTGTTGTTACTAATGACCTTAGCCGGAGGTATGCCCTGGACCGATGTTTTTGGAGCCAATTTTAAATGGCTTCAAGGTGTTACAAATACCGGTTTTCCTAAAACCTGGAATGCTCGAGGTTTAAAGTCAAGTGTAAATGGAGAAGCCATTCCCCTGGATGATATGGTGAGTCTGGGAACGTCTATGAACTTAAAGGGTGTGCTAAGTATAGGCCTACCAAAACATAAAACCGGGGTCTATAGCATTTCTAATGCAACATTTGATTTGGATGCCCAAAAGCGTTTTCATTTCGATCAATATTCCGGAAAGCAATTGGTAAAACATGACTGGGCTGATGTTGGTATATTAATGCGAGGTCGTATGTGGTTTATGGCCTTCCATCAGGGGCAATTTGGTACCTGGAACTTTGTGGTTATGATTTTTGTGTCTCTGTTGTTGGCTTTTATGGCGCTTGCAGCCTTAATATCCTATATGAAACGTAAACCAAAAGGCAAATGGGGAACTCCAAAGGTTCCCACGCAGTTTAAAGCAGGGTATGGCATTTTGGTTTTAATCGTGTTGCTTGGCATTATATTTCCTTTGTTTGGAGTGAGTGTTTTGGCTATTGTTGGGGTTGAGGTTTTAAAGAAGAGAAAAAGAGAGCGACCAGTTGTTTAGGTTTCGAGCGGTTAAATATTGACTGGAAGATTGAATGACGAGTATGGTTTATGAGATTCGTGTATTCGTGGCTTAATATCGATAATTTTTCAATTTTTACAATATGAGAAACTATGGCATCCATTTTGCAAAATGTATCTTTGTAAGATCAAGTTAGATAACATGAAATTATTAAAGCAAACCATATGGTTATGTTTAACCGCTCTGGTAACGATGAGTTTTTCTCAATGTGCCAGTGCTGTTAAACTAGAAGATGTAGTGCCCTTGGAACTAGGAGAGGTTTATCAACAAAGTTGGGTAGCCGGAGTTCAAGGTGGTGGCTCTGGATATAATCTTTATGTTCCAGTAAAATCGAATCCTAAAAAAATTGTCCTGGATAGTCTTTTTTTCAAGGGAAAGTGGGTAAAATTGGAATTAAAGAGTGCGTCGCTTTATGTGGGACACTTTAAAACTAAGGCGAACCAAAGACATGATGTTATAATGAGCAGTGATCCTGTGGCAGAATATGGTAACCCCGTTCCCAATATATCCACACCCCAATCCATGAAGTTAAATGATTCTGAATGTCTTGTTAGTTATAAAAAGGGCAAGAAGACGTTATATTTCAAAATTTCAAACGTTACTAAAAAATCGTCTTATAAATACCCAAAAACACCACCAAAGAGCTAGTTCTATCTTTTGGTTTGCATTAGCTAAAAGCGTATTTTTAGCCGAATAAAAAATGAACCCCTTGGGTGTACTCAAAACTTTTTTTAAAGATACAGTTATATATGGCTTGGCCATTGTGTTGCCGCGCCTTATAAATTTTCTTCTGGTTCGATTACACACCGATGTGCTTCCTAATGAAGCCTATTCAGAAAACACCGAGTTTTATGTCGTTGCGGCTTTTTTTAATGTGATTCTAACCTATGGGATGGAAACCGCTTTTTTTAGGTTTTTTAGCAATAATAAAAACAAAGAACAGGTTCTATCAACTGCCATAATTTCTATAGTCTTAAGTACGATCATTCTAGGTATCGCATTATTCGTATTTAGAACACCCATATCTGAGGTACTTCATATAAATACAAGTTTCTATACCTTGCTTGTTGCCATTACCCTGGTAGACACCTTAATTGTTGTGCCTTTTGCCTATTTAAGGGTAACGGGCAGACCGCTTAGGTTCGCGTCTATTAAACTTATTAATGTGTTGATAATTGTTGTGCTTAATATTTTGTTTCTATCGACATCGTATGGAGTTAAAACGCTTCAGAATTTATTTGATGTAAGCGATAAAGTAGAATATATATTTATTGCCAACGTTATAGCCAGTGTAAGCGTATTGTTGCTGGTATTTCCATATTATTTTAAAAACAAGTTACAGTTCGATATCAACATATTAAAACAATTGCTTAATTATGGATGGCCTATTATGGTTGCAGGTTTGGCTTTTGTTATCAATGAAAATTTAGATAAGTGGCTATTGCCAAATTATGAAGGAGAATACATAAATGGTGCCTATAGTGCCTGCTATAAACTGGCTGTGTTTATGACTTTATTTATTCAGGCCTTTAGAATGGGAGCCGAACCGTTTTTCTTTAACCATTCAAAAGCCGAGAACGCGAAAGAAACCTACGCCGTTATTCTAAAATATTTTACCATTGTAGGGGCGTTGGGTTTGTTAATGGTAACCGTTTATATTGACTGGTTACGTCCTGTTTTTATAAAAAAGGAAAGCTATTTGGTTGCCATAAATATCGTTCCTGTTGTTTTGCTGGCTAACCTTTGTTTAGGTATTTATCATAATTTGTCGGTATGGTATAAGCTTACTGATAAAACACAATATGGAATGTATATTTCTTTAGTGGGTGCCGTGGTTACTATTGTTTTTAATGTGGTATATATTCCCGTTATTGGCTTTATGGCTTGTGCTTATGCGACGCTTTTAGCTTATGGTTTAATGATGAGTCTTTCTTACCTTATTGGAAGACGACACTATAAGGTTCCATATGCCATTGGACGCATAGGGTTTTACCTCGGATTTAGTACATTATTATCGTTTATAAGTTTTTATCTTTTTGAAAGAGATATTATTATAGGAACTGTATTTTTGTGTCTGTTTTTAATTGCGGTAGTTATACTGGAAAAGAAACAAATAAGACAATTATTAAAAAGACAACATGCAAATTAGAATAATAAATAAATCGAATCATGCCCTTCCAAATTATGAGACTATGGCCTCGGCAGGAATGGATTTGAGAGCAAATATTTTGGAACCCATAATACTGAAACCTCTGGAGCGCACCATCGTTAAGACAGGACTGTTTATTGAGCTTCCAGTTGGATTTGAAGCACAGGTACGCCCTCGTAGCGGATTGGCAGCAAAAAAAGGAATTACTGTTTTAAATGCTCCCGGAACCATTGATGCAGATTATAGAGGCGAAATAGGTGTGATTTTGGTGAATCTCTCCAATGACGATTTTACCGTTGAAAACGGTGAACGCGTAGCACAATTGGTGATAGCAAAACATGAACGTGCAGAATGGATTGAAGTCGAAGCACTAACAGAAACCTCAAGAGGTGAGGGTGGCTTTGGAAGTACAGGGATTAAGTGATTGACAACCTATGATTAACGATATTTGAAAAGAGGTTACATTGCTGAGCATAGGCTAAAAGTGAAAAGCCCTTTGTGACCACAAGAATAAATAATATAAAAAAACACCTGTTATAATACAGACAAGCCCATGAAAATAATAGTACCAATGGCGGGACGTGGCTCTCGTTTACGTCCGCACAGTTTAACAGTTCCAAAACCATTAATTCCGGTAGCAGGACAACCCATAGTTCATAGGTTAGTAAAAGATATTGCTAAAGTTTTAAAGCAACCCGTCGATGAGATTGCGTTTGTTTTAGGAGATCCCGCCTGGTTTGGCGATGATGTGGTGTCCAGCCTCCAAGATTTAGCGAAAAACTTAGGAGCTAAAGCCTCTATTTATCGTCAGGACAAACCACTAGGAACCGGTCATGCCATTATGTGTGCCGAACCATCTTTATCTGGCCCTGCGGTAATTGCTTATGCAGATACCTTGATTAGAGCGGAGTTTGATTTAGATCCAACGGCCGATAGTGTGATTTGGACAAAACGTGTTGATAACCCTGAAGCCTATGGTGTTGTTAAACTAAATGAAAATAATGAAATTTCAGAGCTGGTTGAAAAACCAGAAACGTTTGTAAGCGATCAAGCTGTTATTGGCATATATTATTTTAAAGATGTAGCCGTTTTAAAAGGGAAGTTACAAGATGTTTTAGATGAAAACGTTATGAATGGTGGTGAATACCAGATTAACGATGGTATTAAACGGATGATGGCCGAAGGCAAGGTTTTTAAAACAGGAACAGTAGATGAATGGATGGACTGTGGTAACAAGTCTATAACTATAGAGACAAACGAAAAAATGCTTGGCTTTTTAAAAGCAGATGGCGAAGAGACATTGGTATCAGATTCTGTAAAACTTGAAAACGCAACTATTATAGAACCATGTTTTATTGGGGATAATGTGGTTTTGGTAGACAGTACCGTTGGTCCGTATGTCTCTATTGGAAATAATACGGTTGTCGAGAATTCAACTGTTAAGAATAGTTTAATTCAGACCCATACTAGCATTAAAAATGCTAAATTAGATCATGCTATGATTGGAAATCATGTGAAATATAATGGTGACTACACATCAATAAGCATTGGAGATTACTCGATACTCGAGTAATTCCTGAGTGTCGCGCTAAGTGTGAACAAAGTGAAAGCAGAAATCTCACAATAAAAGGAGAGATAAACTTTGGTATGTTAATGACATGTCAAATAACCCAATGCAGTCAGTTGCGTTGGAGTAACAAATGAAAATGAATCGATTTGGAATGGTTTATGTTTAAATTTGAGTATAAGTTAGCATAAAAGAATAAGATATCTGTTAGAACAGGCATTATATGAAAAACAAGATCTACATACTTTACATCATTTTAGGCATGTTATTCATTTCTCAGGCGAACTACGCCCAGGTTGATTTTAACAAGCGCCCCGATGATGATTTAGGTCATGTGGAAGATAAGTTTCAGGAGTTTTTCTATGAGGCCTTAAAGCAAAAAGGTATTGAAAACTATGATAGATCAGTTGAAGCGCTTTTAAAGTGTGTTGAGCTGGATAAGTCCGTACCGGTGTTGTATTTTGAATTGGGGAAGAACTACTTCAAACTTAAAAACTTTGCTCAAGCCGAAGAAGCTTTTAAAAAAGCGGTTAATAAAGATCCAGATAACGAATGGTATTTAGATGAATTATATGGGTTTTATGTTTCTCAAAACGATTATGATAATGCTATAAAGACCGTTCAGCAATTGGTTAAGTATCACCCTGATTATAAGGAGGACTTGGCGTCCCTATATCTTCGATCTAAAAAATATGATGATGCTTTGGAATTGTTAGATGAGTTAGATTCAAAATTTGGCATTTCTGTCACTCGGGATAGGATGCGTAATAAAATTTATGAAGCTACAGGTAGAAAAAAAGATCAAATAGAGAATCTTGAAAAGCGCGTTGAGAGTCACCCGAAAAAGGAATCTAACTATCTGGCTTTAATTTTTCGTTACAGTGAAAATAACGAGAAAGAGAAGGCTTTTGAAACGGCTAAGGAATTGCTAAAAATCAATCCAAATTCGCAGTTGGTACATTTGGCATTATACAAGTTCTATCTGGATGATGACAATGCAGAAAAGGCCATTGAATCGATGAAAGCCGTGGTTAAAAGCAATGAGATAAAACCAAAGGCCAAACTAAAGGTACTAACCGATTTTGTGAGTTTTGTTGGAAAACATCCAGAATATGAGTCGGATTTAGTGGAGGCTACAGCTCTGGTAAGTGGTAATAATAGTAAAACGCTTTTAGAATTAGGTCAGTATTATTTAGCTAGAAAGAACAAAGCAAAAGCGTTAGAGTATTTCGAATCGGCCTTGAAATTAGAATCTAATAACTTTAGTATATTACGCAATGTACTTTTGTTGTATATCGATTTGGAAAAATTTGATCAAGCTAAAGAGCGCAGTGATAAGGCCCTGCAAAAATTTCCATCGCAACCCTTGTTTTATTTGGTAAATGGTGTTGCTTTAAATGAGCTAAACGATCCTAAAAGTGCTATTGAAACCTTAGAAGTCGGATTAGATTATATTATAGACGACCCTAAAATGGAAATAGATTTTTATAAGCAGTTAAGTAGGGCTTATACCCTATTAAACAATACGGTCAAAGCGAAAACGTTTAGTGATAAAGCAAAACAATTAGAAAGTTCGAATTAATGAAAGTACGTTCTCAAATCATTTTAGCCTGTTTGGCCTTCACATTGTTTCATTGTAAGTCGTCCAGAACGATTGCCGGTGGTCAGGCAAATTATAGGCTTTCCAGCAAGCAATTAATAAAGGAAAACACGAAACAGGAGCCAGATTTTAAAACGTTAAAATCTACACTTAAAATTACCTATACAAAAGATGGAGGTTCACAATCTCATTCTGTAAGCTTTAGAGCTAAAAAAGATGAGATGTTGTGGATGAGTGCAACATTTTCTATTGTGAAAGCTCTAGTTACACCAGAGAAAGTGAGCTTTTATAATAAACTGGATAACACCTATTTTGATGGTGATTATAAGTATTTAAGCGACTTATTGGGCACCGAGTTGGATTTTCAAAAGGTTCAAAATTTATTGTTGGGAGAAACGATTTATAATTTAAAAGACGATCATTATAAGGTTTCTGTGCAGGATAGCACTTATGTGTTACAACCCAGAAAGCAACGCGATCTTTTTGAGATTTTCTTTCTCTTGGATCCGTCTCATTTTAAAGTAAAGTCGCAGCAAATATCACAACCTAAAGAGTTTAGACATCTACAGGTAGATTATTTAACACATCAGGAGGTTGAAAAACAAATACTTCCAGAAAAGATTAAAGTCATTGCTTTAGAAACTAACGAAGAAACGATTATAAATTTAGAGTTTAAAAATGTGAGTCTAAACGAAGAGCTTAGGTTTCCATTTAAAATACCATCAGGATACAAAGAGATTAAACTTTAATGCCAAATAGCAGACCATCACATAACATTCTTTTTCTTCTGGCATTTATACTATGCGGGACTCTGGCATTTTCTCAGGGTAATAAACAAAAACAGTTGGAATCTCGCCGACAGGAGCTGCGCAGGGAAATTCAGAAGATAAATGAATTGCGTGCCCAAAATAAATCCAAAGTGAAATCGCAAGTTAGCTTAATTGAAGATTTTAACTATAAGATAAGTGTACTGTCAAACCTTATTAAGGTTACAAACCAGCAAGCGAATTTAATCACGAGGCAAATTGGTTCCAATCAAAAGAAAATAACCGCACTTAGAGGCGAATTAAAGCAACTAAAGGCAGATTATGCTGCCATGTTAGTCAAGGCATATAAAAGTAAAAATACGCAAAGCAGAATCATGTTTTTGCTATCATCAAATAACTTTAAGCAAGCCTATAAGCGTTTGCAGTATATTAAACAGTACTCAGACTATCAGAAGCAACAAGGCGAAACGATAAAAACCAAAACCTTCGAACTTCAGGAGGTTAATAAAGATTTACAAAATAAGAAAGAGGATAAAAAACGACTGATTGCGGATAATAAAGAGATTCAGAAATCTTTGGAAACTGAACGAGGGCAGCACCAGGCTTTAATGAAGGTGATTCAAAATAATCTGTCATTGTACACCTCTCAGATAAAACGCAAACAGCGTGAGGCAGCCAAAATTGATCGTGAAATCGATCGTATTATTAAAGCTGCTATTGCTAGGTCCAATAAAAAGGCAGGCAAGGCGACAAGTTCTAAAAGCTTTGCTTTGACTGCCGAGGAGAAAACACTGGCAACCAAGTTTATTTCAAACAGGGGGAAATTACCATGGCCAGTGGAGCGAGGTGTAGTAAGGTTAGGTTATGGTACGCAGCGACACCCCATAGATAAATCTTTAACGATTAAAAGCCACGGTGTTCGAATTGCGACTCAAAAAGGTGCTAAAGTTCGAGCTGTGTTTAATGGTGAGGTTAGTGAAATACTTAGAATGAAAAATGTAAACCCTATTGTTATGATTCGGCATGGGAACTACTTAACCATCTATAAAAACTTGACCAACGTTTCTGTTAAAAAAGGGGATAAAGTATCAACTAAGCAGACCATTGGTGAGGTGTTTACAAATCCTTCCAATGGAGAAAGTATTTTAAGTTTTACGATCTCTAAAGGGACAAAAACTGAAAATCCCGCTTCCTGGATTTATAAGATGTAACACGACAGCGTTATAAGATAGTTTTATAATGTTTATACTTTAACTTTCTTATTCGAATACAAGCATTTTAGTTATTCTTCAAGTTAACCATTATTCCTTTAATAATTTTAGGGTTTTTGCTTGGTTTTTACTGGTTACCTGAACGAAGTAAAAACCCTTAGTCATTGAACTTACGTCAAGAGATTGAATTTTATCACTGGTAAAATCATCAGAATAAACGCGTTTGCCATTTAAGTTAAATATATTGATATGAAAAGAGTTATATAATTTATCAGTTTTTATGTTTAATTTATCTTTAACAGGATTAGGGAAAATAGAAAAGTCATTTTTTGTCAGGTTGTTGTCCAAACTCAGTTGGATATTAATATCGCTAAGAGACCTTTCCCAAACACTTGAAGAAGATGTTCCTATATAGATTTTATCACCAAGAATAAAAAGCTCGTTAACAGGTATATTTCCAATGTCATCACTTATGTCGCGCCATGCTTTATTGCTTTGGGATGCGGCATATACACCTTGGAAGCTGGCAGCATATATGTTATCACCTGTTACAATAATGTCAGTAATTGACATTATACTATTATTAAACAATGTCCAGTTATTCCCTAAATCTTCACTAACCAGTAAGCCTTTAGCCGTGCCGGCATATAGCTTACCGTCAACAAGTTTTAGATCATAAGTAAAGTGAAAACTACCAGCAATTGAAATATCAGACCAGGAGACTCCTAAATCTTGGGAAATGAAAATTTCTCCACCGTGTGTGCTTAACACGATAGTGTCATCCTTAATTATAATGCTTTCATAGCTCGTATTTGTATTTAAAGTCGTAGTATCTGCTAGGGTCCATGTTTCACCGTTATCAATAGATAAATATACACCAGATCCATTGACACCACATACGAGGGTTCCATTATCATAATCGAGTGTTTGTATAGACTTATTAATACCAGGGTCAAATAATAAATCCCATGTATTACCATCGTTAGAGGATGCATATAAATCATCCGATCCAATAATTATTTTGTCTTCGATAATTTTTATGTCATGAATTACTTTTGCATCTGATGCACCAGATTCTAGACTAATTTTGGTCCAATTTCCTAACAAATCAGACCTATATAGGCCTTGATATTGAGTGCCTACAAATAAGTTAGAATCATTAGATGCAAAAGATGTTATTGGTAAGGCAGCAATCCCATCATCATTTTTAAACCAACTAACCCCATTATTGGTTGAGTGATAAAGTCCTTCCCCTGTGCTCATTATTATTTTATCGTTTAATAAAATAACATCATTTGCAGTATAATCGGTTTCTTGATTTTGGATAAGTGTCCAGTTAAGACCTTCATCTTTGGTATAATATAATTTTCCTGGGTGTGTTGTGAAATAAATGCTATCTGCTGAAACTCCCATATTTACTATGGTGGAGTTTACGTTTATATTTGATTTTGCCCAGGACGTACCATCTGATGAAGTAAATACATTTCCATCATTACTTAGGTATAAAGTGTTTTGAGTTGCGGCCATGGATCTCACACCATTTGACCCCATCCCAGTCACGTTTACTTCTTCCCATGTATCACCAGAGTTATTGGATTTAAATAGCGTTCTGCCCCCAGCATAGATTTGAGAATTGAAAAAAGCAAAATCTTGAAATTGAATATCAGAAACCCCCTCACTTTTTTCAACCCAATTGTCTCCGTTATTGGATGAGTAGAAAATACCACCATTGGCATTACCTGCAAAAATATCGGTTTCGGAAACTGCGATATTATAAAAGGTTAAATCATCAATACTCGAATTGATTGGCGTCCAACTTTCACCTTCATTTACAGATAGGTAAAGTCCAGATCTGGACATAGAGGCGTATAGCATGCCATTATGAGCAACCAAATCTTCAACATTTTCTCCTAAGGGTAAACCAGAACTTTTTTTAACCCAGGACGTTCCATTATCTATGGATTTGTAAACACCACCACCACCGGTAGAAACGAACAATGAAGATTCAAGATTAACGATCTCATAAGTATACCCACCATATGGACCACCATTTTGAACCCACTGTGCCAGTAGAGATGTGTTAACAATCAAGACAAAGTATATTGTTGAAATAACGTTCTTCATTTTATTCAGTATTTTAATTTTTTATGATGATATATCTATAACGTTTTAAAGTAGATTAAATATAGGAATAAATTAGTTCTTATCGTGATCCAAAGGAAGTAATATAACATGAGTTTCTAAAACGAGAATATTTTAATGATAATCCTGTTTAATAGGGTTAGATACGACCTTATGGCCTCGAATATGTTAAGTATGAACTAAAGGCGAAAAGCTTTTGGTCTTACGCTTTGATATTCAATGTGATAATTTTTATAGTTACATCGAATATGAACAACTAGAAAAATATTACAGTCAAATTTAGCAATGCCGGAAGCCGTATTTCATTTTCATTGATTCAACGATTGAACTCTAATAGATCGATCGGTTGATTTGAATTAATACGAAAAAGGACTTAAGAATATATTCGATTTATCTGGACAAGAAAAGCCAAAAGGCTGGATTTAAAAAAAAGAGATCCTGAAACTCGTTTCAGGATCTCATATTTGTTTTGTTTAAGGGTTTATTATACTCTAACAAAAACATAACCTTTTCTGGTTTTTCTGTAGTGTTTCCCGTTCCAAAAGTAGTAACGTTTCCCTCTAACCGTAACTATTTTATAGTGTCTTGGAGCAGTCTTTACAATTGTTACATTAGCAGGTGCAGGTTTTGTTACGACACGTGTTCGAGTGACACAAGACGTTAGACTCATTGTACTTAATGCAAAAAATAAAATTAATACATGTTTCATAGCTTTTTTAGATTTGATTTTACTGTAAGACTTAAGAAAAACCAAAAGGTTTAATTTAAACACGTTCTGGGTCATACCGAGTGCATTCGAAAAGAAATGAGTGAAACTTGTGAAGACCTTTTTGTCTTTAGATTCATGTATGGTCTAAGCGATGCTTCTATCGCTCTGTCTCAAGTATAGGTCATTGTAAGGTGAATAGTGGAGCATCAACCAATTTTCATTGGTTAATAAGTTACTCCCAGAATTACGTTCTATGTTATTAAGGTATTGTTGAAGAATACTAACCATGAAGGAGACATCCAGGGTTTCTAAACCATTTAGTATTTAGAAACTCTGGATGTTTTTTTGATACTTTATACTTTTTTAGGGTAAGAAAAGTTTAGTCTACACGTTTTATTCGACCTCCAAGGACTTTACTTTCATCCACGCGTTCGGGGTTTCCATAGATATATACATCGCCTCCTGCTCTTATTTTTGCATTTACTAAGGTTTTAGCATTTACATGAGCTTCTCCGGCAATTCGAATAGAAACATCTGTAAATTCAGTTTTAAGGTCTTCACCGTCATAAACGCCGCCAGTATATATAGATATATCTTGGTGTTTGGCTTTTCCTTTAGTCTTAATATTAGAACCTGTAACAGATCTAATATTTGCATAACTCACATCTAAGTTTACTTCAATTTTTCCACCTTCCTGCGCGTTTAGATCTATTTCGAATTGTTTGATGGTATCATCTGAATAGACTTTAGCCCCTTCGTTAACATCTATAACATCTAACGCCGAGTAATACAATTTCACTTTGGTATCTTCACCATCGAAGGCTTCTTCCAATTTCATTTTTATTTTTAGTGTACCATTTTTGTTATTTACAAGAACATCCTCACTATTTTTTCCAGTGATCTCGATTCGGTCACTTTTGGACTTAATGAGTTTCAGGTCGATTCGGTCGTATACCTTTAATGTTTTAAATTCTCCAATGGATTTTTCAATGGATTTTTGTGCAAAGCTTGCAGAAGAAATGAGGATTGTTAAAATTACGATTAAAGATCTCATATTTAATATGTTTTGTTTTTTGATTTAAAGGTGCTTAAAACTTTTATTATTGGTGGTAAAGAGAATTTTCAACTCATAATAAAAGTTTAAACGACATCTCAACGTAAAATTATCAATAATTATTCCTTTTTTAAAAATTAAACCACTTTTACTGCTGTCCCAGTAATTGAAATGATGACGGTTCCTGATTGAGAATTGGCTTCCACATCAATATGAATGCCAACAACGGCGTTTGCTTTTAAGTTAAGCGCATGTTCTTTTAATTTTTGAAAAGCTCCTTCTTTAACCTCATTAAGAGTTTTTTCGTATGAATTATAATATTTATTCATATTAAAAGATAATGAGAGCTTAGGCATTTTTAGGTTAACTCCAGAAACGATGCCCAAATAGTCCTCAATTTTGTGTCCTTCGATAGATTGTGTTGTTGTTAGAATCATAATTTTAATATCACGTTAAAGATTGAAACTCTACATTCATTGCGATTATATTAGTTTTGTTTCATGAATGTTATAAGGTGTTTCGCAAAGTAGATTTGCGGTTTGTCAATAAAATAATGGATTTTTAAATCCAGAGTGATTTATTTTTTTATTAGTAGGAAACATGCGGTTTTTGTTACATTATTTAAGTGTTTTCGGTCTTTTATAAGATGTATTATAGTGTGTATACCAACGTAATAGGTATTACATGTTTAAACATTTTTATTAAATTTGATTACAATGACGTACTAAACTAAACTTTTATATTATGAATCGGACTGTTTCCCTTGCTCTTATTTTTTTTATTTCCCTTACCTTATCCTTAACTGCTCAGGAGGCCATTGAAAAAAACGCAGAGCTAAGTGGTTTGATTACCGATTACGATAATAAACCCATTAAAGGTGTGCGTATTTTTGTAGACTCTGTTAAAACTAAAGTAAAAACAGATAAGGCCGGGTTGTACAACATTAGTTTATCTCCAAAGAGTAAACTTATTACAGCTTTTTCGGTTAAACATGGGCTTATTGATATCGACTATACAGGACAAAACAAGATTAATTTTGTGTTTCCAAAAGATAGCCCCTTGCTTACTAAAAAACAATTTGCAGAGTTAGGTTATGGATCTTCTAATGGTAGTGTGGATTACTCGGGTTATCCAGATATTTTTCAGTTATTTCGAGCCAAATTCCCCAATACAGAGGTAGTTGGGCAGGATGTTTTTATAAAAGGTACAGGAGCAAGACTTACGGGTACTGGTGGGCGCTATAAACCACTGTATATTGTAAATGGTTCTATGGTAAACAACATAGCAAATATTGCACCTGTAAACATTAAGAGCATATCGGTAGAGCGAACAAAATCCAGTTTATACGGGGCTCGCGGTGCTGGTGGTGTTATAAAGATTAAACTCAAGTAAATAGCACCTATTTAATCCACTAAAGTGAAGTCCAGGTGTTTTTTTACCAAGTCTGCGTTTTTAACTTTTACCATAACCTCATCACCGAGTTGGTATGTCTTTTTTGTATGTCTTCCAACCATGGCGTATAGATCTTGATCGAAGGCGTATTGATCGTCCTTCATATCGCGTACACTAACCATACCTTCACATTTATTGGATATAATTTCAACATAGATACCCCAATCGGTTACTCCAGAGATAACGCCGGCAAATTCTTCGTCTTTATGGTCTTGCATAAACTTAATTTGCATGTATTTTATGGAGTCACGCTCTGCCCTGGTTGCTAGGTTTTCCATGGAACTGGAGTGGTTACACTTATCTTCGTAGACCTCTTCATTTGCAGATTTTCCTCCGTCTAAATAATGCTGTAATAGGCGATGTGCCATCACATCAGGGTAACGACGTATGGGAGAAGTAAAATGGCTGTAGTAGTCGAAAGCGAGGCCATAATGACCAATGTTTCGAGTGGTATACTCGGCTTTACTCATACTTCGAACCGCCAGGGTATCCACAAGGTTTTGCTCCTTTTTACCATTGACTTCTTTGAGTAAGTTATTAAGGGATGCCGATGTGGATTTGCGATCTTTTAAATTGAGTTTATAACCAAATTTGGAAATAATACCTTGAAGGTTAGCTAATTTGCTATCATCGGGCTCGTCGTGCACACGATATACAAAGGTCTTTTTTGGGTCTTTCTTACCAATAAATTCCGACACTTTTCTATTGGCAAGTAACATAAACTCCTCGATAAGCTTGTTGGCATCTTTACTGGTTTTAAAGAAAACACCTGTTGGGTTATGGTCTTCGTTCAAGTGAAATTTAACCTCGACTTTATCAAAAGAAATAGCGCCAGAAGACATACGTTTGCCACGCATGGTTTTGGCAAGTTTATCCATTTTTAAGATGGCATAGGCAATTTCTTTTGGAGTATTGTATGCTTTTCCTGTAAGGGATACGTCTTCTGGTATGGTGGTATTTATGGCCATATTTTGAAGTCCTGTGGTCGTTTCAATTTTGCTCAACGACCGCTCAGGAAGGACGAGCCCAGTATTATTTTCAATAATAGCCTGCGCTTCTTCATAAGCGTAACGGGCATCGCTGTACGTTACTGTACGGCCATACCATTCGTTTTTAATTTCACAGGCATCATTCATTTGAAACACTGCCGAAAAGGTGTACTTTTCTTCATGTGGGCGTAAAGAACAGGCCTTATTAGATAGTACTTCGGGCAACATAGGTACCACGCGATCTACAAGATAAACCGACGTGGCACGCTCGTATGCTTCGTCGTCTAAAACCGTACCTTCCTTTAAATAGTGGGAGACATCGGCGATGTGTATACCAACCTCATATAGTCCGTTGTCCAGAACTTCAAAAGATAGGGCATCATCAAAATCTTTAGCGTCCTTTGGATCTATGGTGAAGGTTAAATCTTTACGCATATCGCGACGCTTGGCAATTTCTTCTGTAGTAATCGATGTATCTAATTTGTTAGCATAGGTTTCAACCTCTTCAGGAAATTCGTGAGGTAAACCATATTCTGCCAGGATCGCATGAATTTCGGTGTGATGCTCTCCGGGTTTACCAAGTACTTGTATGACCTTTCCATAAGGGGAATCGGCCTTTTCGGGCCAGTCTTCGAGCTTTACCAATACTTTATCGCCATCTTCGGCCTTAAACGTTTTATTGATTGGGACAAAGATATCCTTGTGCATTTTACCATGATCGGCAATTACAAAAGCATAGTTGCTGTGTATTTGAATAACACCAACATATTCGCTCTTTTCTCGTTTTATAATTCCGGTAATCTCACCTTCTATTTTTCCTCGTTTTCTACGTTTATAAACATAGAACTCGACTTCATCACCATGTAATGCTCTGTTAATATTATTGGAGGCGATAAACACATCGTCATCAAAATCATCGCAAATAATATAGCCGGAACCTTTGGCCGACATGTCTAAAATACCCGTATGGTATTCGGTATTAATAATGGCTTTAAACTTTCCGCGTTCTGCTTGAGCGATCTCTTTTTTGGCAGCAAGTTTTGCCAGGGCTTTTATAATTTGATTTCTGCTACTGGCATCATTAACACCAATTTTGGCAGCAATTTGTTTATAGTTGAATGATTGATTTCTGTCTTTTCTTAAAATACTAAGAATTGTATTTGTTAGGTTGGAAATTCCTTTTTGCGATTTCCTTCTTTTCTTTCTTGTCATTTAAATTTTGTAGTCATTTTCAATTTCCCTAGGTATTGGAAATTTTGTTATAAAATAGCCCTTGGTAGGAGAAGATAAGCTATTTATTTTTTACAAAGCTACGGTTTTAATATTAAACCTATGTTTTTTAATCTTTAATTTTAAGAACATTACATGATTTTGGTTATTGATTTTTGTATAAGATTAAGGGTGGAAGGCCATTAACTTCAATGCAGTTGTTTTGGTTTAACCATCTTAAATTTAGATTCGCATGTAACGCAATGATTGTGTTTTTTGATGCTTGTTTTTATTCTAAAACAATTTTTTTAACAGATTTTCCTTTGTTGGTTTCCAACTCAACGAAATACACACCTTTTTCTAAACTAAGCGTTTGCAATGTCGGTTTTTTAGAGGATCTAATATGTTGTCCTAAATTATTGTATAGATTAACGTTCTTTAGTGTGTTGCCCTGTTTTAACTTAATACTTAAAATGCCTAGAATGCTGTTATGGGACATTGAAAAGCCTTGTTTTTCGAAATGGATTTGAGATAAAACGTTGCCATAACTATGAACAGTAACGTTGCCAGAATCGATACCCCCGTCATCATCCTTACTTGCTCCAATAGCAACGATGCTACCGTCTGATGAGGAGCTCACAGCTCCCGCAAATAAATCGCCAGAGGCATCACCGTTTATGGTGTTTCCGGTTTGTGTCCAAGCCCCGGCTATGTTTTTATAAGATAATACGCGCCCCGTTTGACCCACGGCCCCGATTGTAATGCTATTACCATCTGAGGAGATACTTAAGCTACTTCCTAATTGGTGAAAACTACCCCCCACGATATCGCTTCCAATTTTGGTCCAGGTACCCGATTGGTTTTCATAAACTCTTACACGCCCATTTGAAAATGTTCCAGATAGGGGTGCTCCAATAGCTACGAAGTTGCCGTTTGAGGATAAACTTAAGCTGGTCCCCGATTGTTCGCTGGCTACTTCACCGTCTATATCGCTTCCAATTTGATTCCAGGTATCTACACCGTTGTACTCGAATATTCGCACGTGACCTCTAAAACCATCGTGAAACGCAGATCCTATAGCGACAATAGTTCCATTTGAAGATATATCGAGACTCTCCCCAAACTGGTCACTATTGGCGGCTCCATCTATATCGTTACCGATTTGATTCCAGGTGTCTACACCATTATATTCAAATACACGAACATGTCCATTGTTGTTTCCTCCGTTGGCATCATTGGTTCTGGCACTTATCGCTAATATGTTACCATTAGCAGATAGGCTAATTTTAAAACCAGAGCCATCTCCAGGTGCCTCGCCGTCGATATCGTTACCCATTTGATTCCAGGTATCTGTGCCATTAAACTGAAATACGCGAACATGACCATTGTTATTTCCACCGTTTCCGTCATTGTCTGTAGCACCAATAGCCAGAATATTCCCATTAGAGGATAAACTAACACTGGATCCAGAGTTATCGTTAGTAGATTCTCCATCGATGTCGTTACCAATTTGCGTCCATGTTCCAGTTTGGTTTTCGTAAACACGCACATGTCCCGATGTCCCATTTTTTTTGGCGCCTATGGCAATAATACTTCCGTTTGAAGATAGGCTTATACTGGTTCCTGATTGATCTCCTGCTGCTTCTCCATTAATATCGCTTCCAATTTGGGTTTGACTAAAAAGAAGTACAGGAAATAGGATAAAGGTTAGAGTTTTAATCATGATTTACAAGGTTTTAGTAAATCAAATGTAAGAAAATTAATCTAAAAAACATATGTGCCCTTTTTTAAAAAAGAACCCAAAACGATCAGTCAAAATGCCGTATATCTTCCTTATTGATTTTCTTTATAGTTGGTTGTCGAGATGAGTGTATATGGCCACCACAGGCCGTAAATTAGGTTACGTGAAACAGGTCACTAAATTTTCGATTGGTGTCATGTTTTCTTTGAGATGACATGTTTTGGGTTTCTTTAAAGAATGCATCGTAAAGAAGGTGGTAATAAGTAAATTTATTTCTTAATAAACTTAAAAGCACTACCAGAATTAAGCTTTAGATAGTATATCCCTATATAAAAGTTCTGTATATCAATGTTTTGATTGGAGGAAATAACGCCTGAATTAATTTTTTTCCCGAGGCTGTTATAAATGGTATAATGCTCAGTTTTGGTTAATTCTGAAATTCGAATAGAACCCGATGAAGGTACAGGATATAAAGTAGCGTTTGGAGCATCTGGTGTTTTGTCTATTGAAAGTGTGCTGATATTTATTTTGGAAACTTTATCATTATCCTCATCAGTAAAATATAAATCATCTCCACTAATTGCTATTCCCCATGGATAGGTTACTCCATTAAATAGATCTGTAATTGTATGTGTTGGGTCGTTAAGGTCAAGCTTAGAAATTTTATTGTATTGTGAAATAAAGAGATCATTTCCATTAAAAACGAAATCTAAGACGTTATCTAATCCAGATATTACTGGGTTTGTTGGAGGCTCGGGGTTGTTTAGATCTATTACATAAATATTGTCGTTTTTACCATAGTAAAGATCGTTATCTTTAATGGCAATACCAGTAGGAAAACCAATGCCTTGTACTAGATCTATGACAGTAGGAGTTGCTGCCGAAATATCTATTTTTGAGATTTTCTGGCCTTGAGAAAAATAGAGGTCATTGCCTTTAAGGGCTATGTCGTAGGGGGCATTTAATCCAGTTGTTATATCCTCAACTATTGGTGATACGGCTCGAAGATTTATTTTAGAAATCCTATCTCTTTGTGTAAAGTATAAGATACCGTCCTTAAGAACTAATCCAAAGGGAGCGTTTGCATAGCATACTTCTTCGGTTGTTGGGTTTGATTGTGTTAGGTCTATTTTAGAGATCATACCTTCTTCTCCAATATATAGATCATTGCCGTTACTTAAAAGTGATAGAGGTGTGTTGAGCCCTGAAACGATGTCGATTTGAGCTGTAAGCGTGATACAGTTTAAAATAATAAAAGCCGTTAAAATGTAGATTTTTTTCATAGTATCTAAAAATTTGGAATTAAATCGGGTGAATCCTTTTTGAAGATTCACCTGATTTTGTATTTAAGGGTTAATTTTTTACTGCCTTAATGAGCTTTTTGGTACTTTTCCCTTTGTCACTAATAATTTCGAGGTAATAAAGACCAGAGGACCAGTTAGAGGTGTTTATATCTTCTTGTTCTGTTGATTTTATAAACTGCCCTAGGCTGTTGTAAACATGAATTGTTTTTAAAAGGGCGCCTTTTTGTAATGATATGGTAACATGATCAATAGCAGGGTTGGGAGATAATTTTACATTTGAATACTCTAAAACAGAGTCGTTTGTAGATAAAACACCATTTAAGTTGAAAACCCTAACTTTTCCAGATGAGCCTATCGCTACAATTCTACCATCTTGAGATAGTGATACACAAGTTCCGAAATAGGCACTAATAGTTGGGCCTTCTATATCGCCTATTGTAGTCCATGTACCAGATGTATTTTTATAAATTTTCACATGACCGGAATCATCATCAACACCTTTGTCATAGTAGGGGCCACCTATAGCCAGGATTGAACCATCTCCAGAAAGCGATACACTACTACCAAATTCATCTTTGGGAGCCGCACCCTCTAGAACACTTCCAATTTGTGTCCAGTTATTACCAATATTTTCATGAACTGTAGCATAGCCTTGCGAAAAAAGGAATGGAGCACCAGCAGCTAATACAGAACCGTTTGATGATAATGAAATACTGGAACCGAAATGATTGAAACTTCCTAACCCATCTATATCCCTGCCCAATAACGTCCAATCTGCTTGTGAAGCATTGGTATTGTATTTATAAACACGCACATGGCCTTTGCTAAGGTCGGAATTATTAACATCTCCACGATTACTTCTTGCACCAATAGCTACAATAGAGCCGTCGCCAGAAAGCGATACACTCCAACCTGATGTATCACTCGATGCTTCACCGAAAATGTCTCTACCTAGTTGTGTCCAACCACCAGGTCGCTGTTCGAAAACCTGAACAAGTCCATGCTTATAGTCATTTGCACTATTTTCTGGAGAACCAATGGCAATTATAGAGCCATCTGAAGCGAGTGATACACTATGGCCTAGCTTATCTCCTGCCGCTTTTCCTTCAAAATTGTTACCTGCTTTATCCCATGAGTCTAATGACGCATCATATTTATAGACAAGAACATATCCTGAATCGTCTCCGCTTATGCCATCATAGAAGGGGGCTCCAATGGCCAGTGTAGAACCATCTGAAGAAAGTGACACACTAGAACCTAATTTGTCTTCGGCATTTTCGCCTTCAATATGAGCCGTTTTTACCCAACCGGTTGGAGTGTTCTTGTAAACTTCTACAAGACCGGCATCATTTCCATTACTATTATTAAGAGGTGCTCCAATGGCCAAAATTGAACCATCTGAAGATAGAGACAAATTATGACCAGATGCACCTAACATACCTTGTACATCAATATCTGAACCGATTTGGGTTTGACTAAGCCCAAATAAGGGAATAAGTAAAATTGCAAGTAAAATTTTTTTCATGATTGTTTTGGCTTTAATTATTATTTATTACATTATTTAAGATTGAATAAATGATCTGATTTTATAGTTTTATTTTATTAAAATGATGCTGTTTTTAAGGCATATCATACATGTTCTGCCAGTATCTTTCTTATTCTACTCACTGTTTCAGGGCTTATATTTAGGTATGAAGCGATTTCGTATTGTGGAATTTTACACATCACTTTTTTATTGGATCGAAGTAATTTTAAATAGCGTTCTTTTGCACTTAAAAGTCTTAAATCATTAAGTTTTTCTTCTGTTAGAGTGTATAGTTTTTCGGCAACTTTTTTCTCGATGTTTTTAACAAAATCATACTGGCATGCTAGTTTATCTAGTCTTTCTCGAGAGATAATGAGTATGGTGCAGTTTTCTAAACAGGTAATTGTTTTTATAGACTCTTTTTTTGATAAATAACTCCTGTAGTCTGAAACGAATTGGTTTTCGAATATAAAATGATCGATAAGCTCTTTTTGCTTGCCAACCAAAATAGACTTAAGTGTTCCTTTTTTAACAAATCCAATATGGTTACAAACCTCTCCACTTTTGATATACACCTCCCCTTTTAAATAGTTTTTTACATGAAAAGAAGACGAGAGAATTTGGGCTTCGTCTTCTGTAATTTGAAAGGTGTTAATAAGGAATTGATTCATCATGATTAGTGCTTATTTCCTTAAGAAGTCATTATACTATTGAATGATGAGCTTCTCTGAGGCCTCTCCTTTACTAGTAGTAACATGAATGTAATAAAGACCGGTGGATAAACCTGTTGTTGGTATTGTTGTTTTGTTAGAGGCTTTTATAAATCTTCCAGTACCGTCGTAAATATTGGCAGTTTTTAGAGTTTCCCCTTCGTTTAGTGTAATTGTAAAGTTATGAGTTGCTGGGTTTGGAGATATACCATAACCAAATAAAGTAACAGGTTTTATTGATAATACTGAACTTAAATTATAAACCTTTACAAATCCTGAGCGATTCCCGTTATAAGGTGCTCCCATGGCAAAGATATTACCACCTCCATCAATAGATACACTGGTACCCAACTGGTCGTTACTATCTGCGGTTCCATATAAACTGTTGCCTATCTGTGTCCAAACGTTCGACGTATTTTTATAAACTTGTACGATACCAGCATATCCATCATTGCTAAAAGGAGCTCCAATGGCAACCGTTGATCCATTAGCAGAAAGCGATACGCTGGTGCCAAATCGGTCATTTAAAGAAACCCCTTCAATATCGTTACCACTTATTGTCCATGTATCTGACTCGTTTTTGTAAATGCGCACATGACCTGCATTAGTTGCATTATTATATTTACCTGGGGCTCCAATGGCTACAGCAGATCCATCAAAAGAAAGTGACACACTGTATCCGGCGTAATCATCAATATCTTTACCTGGAATGTCACCTTTAGATGTCCATGTGTCTCCATTTAACTCATATACTGTGGTATAGCCGGTATTTCCATTATTATAAGGGGCTCCAACGGCTAATGTAGAGCCTTCATAAGAGAGTGATACACTTGTCCCAAATTGATCTCCTTGTGTTTTACCTGTAAGTTCCTGTCCTAATTGTACCCAACCGGTAGATGTTCTTAAATAAACTTTTACATGACCCGTATAATCACCAGTTCCATTTCCATTATTATAAGGAGCTCCAACCGCTACAATGGTTCCCTCGGAAGAGAGAGATACGCTATAGCCAGAGTTGTCTCCTGCCGCTTCACCATCGATATCTTGTCCTATTTGCTCCCAATTTAAGGTGCTATCGTTAAACTCGTAAACCCTCACATGACCATGACCATTGTTATAAAGCGCTCCAATAGCTACAACAGAACCATCTCTGGATAGAGATACGCTTTGTCCAGAGAAATCATCGTCTCCTTCACCATAAATATTAGAACCCATTTTGTCCCATCCGGAAAGTGTTCTTTTGTAGATTTCCACATGTCCAGAATCATTTTGGCCTGTTGGACTATCACTTGTAAGCGCCCCAATAGCGACTACCTCACCGTTTGAAGACATAGATACGCTATAGCCTACTTCTTGATCATCTGCAAGACCAAAAATAGTGGAGCCTATTTGTGTTTGACAAAAACTAAAAACAGGGATGAGTAAAATTAGTGGTAGTTTTATTCTCATAATGTTATCTGTAAAATCGTATTTCCTTATAAGAACGATCATACATATAAAAACCCTCTTTTTGTTTAATTATGTTGTTTGTTTACTAAGATTTTATACTTTTTTTGAGTTACTTACCCCCTTAGTTGCTTAATGTGGCTAGACAAAAAAGACAGACCTGTTTTTTTCGCTAAAACAGGTATTAGCTTTTGTAAAGTTTCTTTAAGAGAATGTATTATAGAAATGTTGTTCCATAATCATGAAGCAATCCCAATTTGACTAAAACTTAAAAAGGGTTTAAGGTTTTTTGTGAAGCAATCGGGTTAGTTTAATGGACAGGTCGGTTAAAATAATTTTAGAATTACCATTACGCTCAATATGATAAATAGCATCCTGGAGTTCGTCGCTAATTTCTAAAACATTATTCCCATGTACATAAGGTGCAAAGTTTTCGAGTTTAAACTTTGGGGATTTAGGCTCAATATATACCAAATCTGTCGCATTATAATTTAGCATGAGGGCTTGTCTAAAAAAGTCTAAACAAAAATGTAAAAACTGTTTTTGCGTTTCTCTTCCTGTTTTTGCTATATCTTCACTCCAGGAGATAAGATCGAGTATGGCTGCTTTGTTTCCCTTTGCTTTAAATGCACTTCGAATCCAGAAAACGAACCATTCTTCAAATTGTAAGTCTTCAGAGTCCTGATATACCAGATCGCATGCTTTGTTATAATTTCCATTAGACTGATGTGCTATTTTGGTAGCAACCGGAAGTTCTAAACTGTATTTTTTGATTAAAGCGTCCTTAATAACCTCTTCTGCTAAAGGCGGAAAATGCAGTATTTGACAACGGGACCGAATGGTATTAATGATTTGTTCGTCGTCTTCTGCAATAAGAATAAAAATGGTTTTGTTAGGTGGTTCCTCAATAAGTTTTAAAAGCTTATTGGCGCAAGCCGTATTCATTTTTTCGGCCATCCATATAAGCATGACTTTATAACCGCCTTCATAAGATTTTAAAGTCAGAGATTTTACAATATCATGAGCCTCATCGACACCTATTTGTCCCTGTTTATTATCTACACCAAGAAGCTTATACCAGTCGAAAAGGTTTCCGTAAGGTTGCTCTTTTAATAATTGTCGCCACTCTTCAAGATAATGGCTTGATACAGGATGACTTTTAGCCTTGCTACTGGTAGTTACCGGAAAAGCAAAGTGTAAATCAGGATGCGAAAAATTCTTGAACTTTACATTACAGGCTTCGTTACCAGTTGTGTTATCACCACCGGTATTTGAACATAGCACGTATTGTGCATAGGCCAGTGCCATGGGTAATGCCCCTGTACCTTCGTTTCCAACGAATAACTGTGCATGGGGAATTCTACCATTATCAACACTTTGTGTTAAATGATTTTTAATGTGATCCTGACCTAAAACATCTTCAAAAAGCATGAAACAAACCTACACATTTTTTATTAGATGTTAAAGCGAGAAAAGGATAAGAAGAACCCCTAAAAATATTTTTTACAAAACCTAAGTTCTTCTATTAAAATGTTTAACATTATATTGTAACAATCACAATGTAAATAGACTTATTTTTAAACGTTTAACAAATAGATATCGATCAAAGTGACAAAAAATGCTATTCTTTTTATTCCCGATATTTCCGGGTTTACCGAGTTTGTACATCATACCGACATAAGTCATAGTAAACATATTATCTCTGAGTTATTGGAGTTACTTATAGATGCTAATATGATGAATTTGGAGTTAGCCGAAATTGAGGGCGATGCCCTATTTTTATATAAGGTTGAAGATCGAATTGATGTTCGAACTATCGAAAAGCAGATAGAAACTATGTATTTGGCCTTTCATACGCATATTAAAAGATATGAATATCAACGTATTTGTCAATGTGGAGCATGTTCTTCAGCGTATAATCTAAAAATTAAGTTCGTTGTACATTATGGCGATATTGAGTTTATAGAAATTAAAGACTCCAAAAAGCCCTATGGAAGTCATGTGATACAAATTCACCGTTTACTTAAGAATGAAGTCCCTTTAGATGAGTACGCTATTTTTACAGAGAATGTTCAACCGGTAAAGGAGGACAATAAACTTGTTGCTACATATGATTTCGGATCCATAACATTTAACTATACTTCGTTATCACATTTAAAAGAATCACTTCCGGAGATCGAACCTATTCCAAATGATGTTCCAAAACATAAGTTATTTGACGAAGTATATGTAGTGAAACTTCCGGCATTAGAACTCTACGAGGTTATTAGTAATTTCGATTACAGGTTGTTATGGGCAAGGGGAGTCAATAAAATAGAGTATGATAAAAACAAGGTGAATCGGGCTGGTGCAAAACATAGGTGTTTGGTAAATAAGAATCAGGAAATTGAGCAAATAACCGTTTCTAAGGCTGTAAAGGAAAACCAGTTGGTTTACGGTGAGTCGACGCTTAAAGTTCCTTTTACCAAACGCATGAATAATTATTTCGTATTAGAAGAAACCAATGAAGGATATACCTCCCTACGCGTTGAAGTTTTTGCAGATTTTAAACCATTTGGAATCCTTATGAAACCTTTCATGAAGAAGAACATAAAAAGTATAATTCCTAGAAATATTGAAGAACTTATTCAACTAATAGACTCCGGGTTTTCTTTAAAAGAATCTGTAAATAATTAATTTACTTAGAATCTTGCAGAGCTATATCGTTTTCGTGGAAAAAACGGGTTTTATTGCAGGTTTTAATTAGTTACATTTGTGAACCAATTAGTTAAAAACAATAAAAACATACAAATGAAAACGCTTAACGATTTTAATTTTGAAAATAAAAAAGCATTAATTCGTGTAGACTTTAATGTTCCTTTAGACGAGAGTTTTAATGTTACCGATGCTACGAGAATTATATCTGCGAAACCAACCATAATTAAAATTCTTGAAGATGGGGGAAGTTGCATTTTAATGTCTCACTTAGGACGTCCTAAAGGATTTCAGGACGAGTTTTCGTTAGGTCATATTGTAGCAAAAGTAGAAGATGTTTTGGGTGTTGAAGTAAAGTTTGTTAAAGACTGCATTGGAGAAGATGTTGAGGCCGCAGCAGCAAACTTAGAAGCCGGACAGGTGCTGTTATTGGAGAACTTACGCTATTATAAGGAAGAAACGGCTGGAGATCAGGGTTTTGCCGAGAAACTTTCTAAATTGGGAGATGTCTATGTAAATGATGCCTTTGGTACAGCGCACAGAGCTCATGCTTCAACAACAGTGGTTGCCCAGTTTTTCCCAAGCAATAAATGTTTTGGGAGCTTATTAGCTCAAGAGATAGACAGTATTAAAAAAGTTATGGAAACTGGAGAAAAACCAATTTTGGCTATTCTTGGCGGCGCTAAAGTGTCGTCTAAAATTACCATTATAGAGAATATTTTAGATAAGGTAGATCATTTGATTATTGGTGGAGGTATGGCCTTTACCTTTATTAAAGCCCAAGGAGGAAAGATAGGAAACTCGATTTGCGAAGATGATAAAATGCCTTTAGCTTTAGATATTTTAAAACAGGCAGAAGCGAAAAATGTACAAGTGCATATTCCTGTAGATGTGATTGCTGCAGACGATTTTAGTAATGACGCTAACACGCAAACAGTTGATATAAACGATATTCCTGATGGTTGGGAAGGTGTAGACGCCGGACCAAAATCGAGAATACAATTCCACGATGTCGTTATGCAATCTAAAACCATACTCTGGAATGGTCCTTTAGGTGTTTTTGAAATGGAAAACTTTGCCGGAGGAACTATCGAATTAGGGAATTCGATTGCAGAGTCCACTAAAAATAGTGCATTTTCTTTAGTTGGAGGCGGAGATTCTGTTGCAGCCGTGAAGCAATTTGGTTTCCAGGATAAAGTAAGTTATGTAAGTACTGGTGGAGGTGCTATGCTTGAAAGTTTAGAGGGTAAAACCTTGCCTGGGATAGCTGCCATTTTAGAATAAAATTTAATTAAGCTTTTACTTTAGCTTAAAATATACGACTTTAGCCATAGAAATGTTCAATTATTAAGAGAATTATCTATGGCTTTTCGTTTTTTTACGATCATATTATTTATAAATGTAGGAATCTGCTTTTCTCAGGTTAAAAATTCGGGTGCATCTCAAGGAGCAGTGGTTAAAGACTCTGATGGTAAATCAACCTTTGCAAAATCTATAGAGGCGCAATTAGATAGTTTATCTGAAAAAAAACTTAAAGATCATCCTTTGGCGGCTAAATTGGACGAGAAATGGATGGACGAACTCTATAACAACAATTTGTTCGATACGATTTATAAATCTGTTATAGAGTTAAATTTTAAGGACGTTGATTACCCAGAACTTCCAACAGACACCCTTAAAGCCCGTCTTGAGGAGTTAAATGCCAGAACGCCGTTTAATGTAGAGTATAATCCAGCATTAGAGAGCGTTATTAAATCCTATTTAAAGCATAGAAGAAAGTCACTTCAAAAGTTAATCACCTTAAGTGCATTTTACTTTCCAATGTTCGAAACTGAACTTGATAATAACAATATTCCTCTAGAGATAAAGTACCTGTCTATAGTAGAATCGGCACTGAGACCTCGAGCAAAATCCAGAGTAGGCGCTACTGGTTTATGGCAGTTTATGTTTAGTACAGGTAAAATGTATGGATTAGATGTGAGTAGTTATGTAGATGAACGTAGTGATCCAATTAAATCTACAGAAGCTGCGGCAAAATTTTTATCCAAACTTTACGAAATTTTTGGAGATTGGGATTTGGCTTTAGCGGCGTATAATTCCGGACCCGGAAATGTGACCAAGGCCATAAGGCGTTCGGGAGGGTACCAAAATTATTGGAATATAAGGCATCATTTACCTAGAGAAACGGCTGGGTATTTGCCCGCTTTTTTGGCTAATATGTATATTTTTGAATATGCCGAAGCTCATGGTTTTAAGAAATATAAGCCGGAAATGGCCCTTTTTGAAACCGACACCGTTAGGGTGAAGCAAATGATTACTTTAGACCAAGTGTCTGAGGTGACTGGAACACCAATTGAAAAACTTCAATTTTTAAATCCGTCGTATAAATTAGATATTATACCTGTTATTAAAGGAGAGAATTATGTGCTAAGATTACCTGTTGATGTTATTGGTGATTTTGTAAATAATGAAGATAAGATTTACGCTTTTGCAAAAGCCGAATTTGACAAGAGAGAAAAACCATTGCCTCAATTTTTAAAGGTGACCGATAGAACTCGATATAAAGTAAGATCTGGGGATTATCTGGGTAAGATTGCCAGAAGATTTGGGGTAAGGGTAAGTCAGATAAAACGATGGAATGGGTTAAGAAGTAATAATTTAAAGATAGGACAACGTTTAACAATTTATCCGAGAAAACCGTATATTTCTCCTACTAATACATCTGTAAAAAAAACAACATCAGTTAAACCCCTTACTGGGAATATTGTTACTTATGTTGTTGAAAGTGGAGACTCTTTATGGAGTATCTCACAAAAATTTCCAGGAGTTTCTGTTCAAAATATTAAAGATTGGAATGATATTAGTGGTAATAAATTACAACCGGGAATGAAACTTAAAATATCTAAAGGATAAAAGAGGGTTTTCAAGCCACTTCAATTAAACAAAACGAAAAATTATGATAAGACATATTCTTTTTTTAGCATGGCTATTATGCTTTGTTTCTTGCGAGAAGAATAAATCGGATAAAGAGAAGCTTCTTTTAGATTCCTCGGGCAATATTAATAATGTTTCTGTTATTGTTGATAATGAACTGTGGAAAGGAAATGTGGGAGAAGCTATTAGGTCGGTGTTGGCCAAGCCAGTTTATGGTTTACCACAAGATGAACCTATGTTTACACTTAGCCAGATTCCTCCGGCAGTTTTCTCAGGGTTTGTTACCCGAAACCGAACGGTATTAAAAATAGAACCGAATCATGAAGCCGGAATTGAAATAGTAAAAGACGTTTATGCTAAACCGCAAAAAGTTATTACTATTTCGGGAAAAACCAGGAAGGATATTATTAATGTACTAAAAGAGAATGAGGAAAAAATAATTGAAACGTTCAAGAATCAAGAAATAGCCGAAAGACAACGTCAAATGGCGAAGTCTCCTTATAGAAGTAAAACCATAAAGGAGAAATTAGGATTGGATATTAAGTTTCAATCCATATATCGCATTGCCAAGGAAACCGATAACTTTTTTTGGATTCGTAAAGACATTACAACAGGAACCAATAATTTGATGATTTATGAGTTACCATTAGATGCTTTTGAACGAAATGATAGTATAGTAAATCAAATCATTAAAATAAGAGACTCTATTGGCAAGACTTATATAGAAGGCCCGTTGGAAGGTTCTTATATGACTACTGAAAATGCATATACTCCTTTTTATACGGAAACAATACTTGACAATAAGCCTGCTTTTGAAACTAGGGGGCTATGGGATGTTAAGAATGCCTTTATGGGAGGCCCTTTTATTAACTATACCGTCGAAGATAAAATTAATAAGAGATGGGTGGTCGTAGAGGGGTTTACTTTTGCCCCATCTGTAGACAAACGTAATTACATGTTAGAATTAGAAGCTATTATTAGGTCGTTAAAGATAGATTAGGTCATTTTAAAAGGCTATATAAAACGAAAAGATCCTTAACTTAAAAAGGATCTTTTTTTTCAAAATAAGTAATACAAATTACTCATTGTTATTTTCCTGAGATTCCTCTTCTTTACTAGCGTCTTTAAATTCTTTAATACCACTACCTAATCCGCGCATTAATTCTGGTATTTTCTTTCCACCAAACAATAGCAAAACAACAACTACAATTAATGCTATTTGCCATGGTCCAATTGCCAATGGTAACATATATAAACTCATAATATCTATTTTATGTTACAAAGTTAATAATTAATGTTTAATAATATCGTTTTAGGTGTAACTTTAGCACAAAGACAAATAGGTCTTGTTATAATTTTATTTAATTTTGTTTTAAATGGAAGAAAACAAAAAACCTAAGAAAATAAAGCGGAAATTATTAGCCAAATACCGTCTTGTAATTCTTAATGAAAATACATTTGAAGAACGTTTATCTTTTAAATTAACGCGATTAAACGTTTTTGTTTTGGGGTCTTCGTTAGCCGTTTTGTTAATAGCCTTTACTTACATGATAATAGCCTTTACGCCTCTTAGAGAGTATATCCCAGGATACTCATCTACAGCTTTAAAAAAGCAGGCTACAGAATTAAATTATAAGACAGATTCTCTGCAACGTGTTATTGCTATGAACGAGCTTTATTATGCTTCGATTAAGAAGGTTTTAAAAGGAGATATAAGTGCAAACGATTTCAACAAAGATTCCATAACAGAAGCTGTTCGGCTAGAGGCAAGCGAAGTTGACTTTACTCCTATTGACGAAGATTCTATTTTAAGAAGTAAAGTAGATAAAGAAGATAAGTATAATTTATTCGAATCTGCAACGTCCTCAACTAATTTTGTGTTATTCCCTCCAGCAAATGGCCCGATAAGTGAAACCTATAACGCTGAGGAAAAACACTATGCGGTTGATATTGTATTGCCTAAAAACACTCCAATTAAAGCTACTGCTGATGGTATAGTGATTTTTGCAGAATGGACGGTAAGTACCGGATATGTTATTATTATAGAGCACAGTTACGGGTTAATTTCTGTTTACAAACACAATGCGGCGTTAACAAAAAAACAAGGCGACCTGGTTAAAGCGGGAGAAGTTATTGCTACGGCAGGGAATACGGGAGAGTTGTCTACAGGACCTCATTTGCATTTTGAACTCTGGAATGACGGTTATCCAATTAATCCAACAAATTTTATAGATTTCAAATAATGATATCATTAAAATCGGCTCTTGCAAAACCATTTGCAAGACGTATTTATAAAACTATTAAGAAGTGGTCGAATAATCCTGTAGAAACCCAAGAAAAGGTTTTTAAGGACTTAATCTCTAGTGCTAAAAGAACGAAATTTGGAGTGGATCACGATTTTAAAAATATACAATCGTACAACGACTTTGTTAACCATGTTCCTATTAGAGATTATGAAGGGCTAAAGTCTTATGTCGACTTAGTAGTAGCCGGCGAAGAGAATATTCTTTGGAAGGGAAAACCTCTTTATTTTGCCAAAACATCTGGTACCACTTCCGGAGCGAAATATATTCCGCTTACTAAAGAGAGCATGCCTGCACATGTAGAAGCCGCACGAAATGCCATTTTAATGTATATTCATGAAACGGGAAATTCGAAGTTTGTTGATGGAAAAATGATTTTTCTACAGGGAAGTCCGATTTTAAACGAACAGAACGGCGTTAAATTAGGAAGGCTTTCGGGTATAGTAGCGCATTATGTTCCCAAATACCTTCAGAAAAATAGAATGCCCTCCTGGGAAACGAATTGTATTGAAGATTGGGAAGCAAAGGTAGATGCCATAGTAGAAGAAACCTTATCCGAGAATATGACTATAATCTCTGGGATTCCTTCCTGGGTGCAGATGTATTTTGAAAAGCTTCAGCAAAAGACCAATAAAAAGGTTGGTGACATATTTAAAAATTTTAATTTATTTATTTTTGGGGGTGTTAATTACGAACCTTATAGAGCCAAGTTTGAAAATCTGATTGGAAGGCGTGTGGATAGCATTGAGTTATACCCGGCAAGTGAAGGCTTTTTTGCTTTTCAGGACTCACAAAAGGAAAAAGGGATGTTATTGTTGTTAAATTCTGGAATTTTTTATGAGTTCGTAAAAGCAGATGAATTTTTCGAAGAAAACCCTAAAAGAATAACAGTTAAAGATGTTGAGGTTGGTGTAAATTATGTTATGATAATTTCAACCAATGCCGGACTTTGGGCATATAATATTGGTGATACGGTTCAGTTTACTTCAACCAAGCCCTATCGCGTGATTGTTTCAGGGCGTATAAAACACTTTATTTCGGCTTTTGGAGAGCACGTTATTGGTAAAGAGGTGGAGCAAGCTTTGGAAGAGGCGCTTTTCGATTCAGATGTAAGTGTTTCTGAATTTACTGTGGCTCCTCAAATAAACCCTAAAGAGGGGTTGCCTTATCATGAATGGTTTATCGAATTTGAGAAAGAGCCCAATGATGTCTTAGAACTAGCAAAAAAAATTGACCTGTCTCTTCAAAAGCAAAATTCATACTATTTCGATTTAATTGATGGTAAAGTGTTGCAGACGTTAAAAATAACAAAGGTTAAAAAAGGAGGGTTTCAGGACTACATGAAATCTATAGGGAAGTTAGGAGGACAAAACAAATTACCAAGACTTTCAAATGACAGGAAAATAGTTGATAAGTTCTCTTACAACAATTAACGCAAATAATACTATCTTTGGCAGGAGGTTAAAAGTATACATGAGTAATAACAAAAAACATCATTCCAGAACAAGAGCACAAGAAAGCTCCAATGCTATTGAAAGGATGTATATTACTATGCGCCACCTATTCAATAGGGGCTTTTATAAACCCATGGGAATTTCTGGAGAGACCTTAAGACAATCTTTATTACTTTTACGTCCGGAAATTTATGGTTCCATTGGTGAAGAAAAAGCCGAATTAGAAGGGTTGCTTTATGTTATTGACAGGCTTCCCTCTGGAATTGAAGAGTGTACGTTTATTAATTTAACGAGTGATGAAGGTTATGGGAATTCTCATTTTAAACCCATAATACCTGAAAAAAGACGGAGAAATTGCTACAGGATTGATGACGAGCAAATGAATATTGAGATTACTCGTGGACGATCTGAAATCTACGATATCTTAACGCATCTCACGTTTCTTTTTATAGAATCTCATAAAATTAGCAATCGTGTTTTAATAAACGAGGAAGGCGTAACCACAAGAGATTGGATAAAACTGGAAAAGGCCGTATTATCTAAGAAAAAGCTTTCTCAGGACGAGCGTGAAGTAGCCATAACACATGTGGCTAATATTTTGGGAAGAACGTTTAATGAGCTTCGAACTGTTTATGATGATTTTTCTACAACTTCCCACCGGGAAAGATTGCTCCATATTGTTTATTGGTTGGGAAAATTAGCTATAGAAGAACAGGTTAACAATAAAAAAAGAACAATAACTTTTAGTCCGGTTTTAAGGGAGCGTATTGGGCATCATATACATGGAGAAATTTGGGCAGATACAATAAAGGAAACTCTGTTTAAAAATAATTTGCTAGAAAGGCCTATCCATATAATTAGCGCCAATATGCATAGTGTAATGAACACGCTTTTTTCGAGTGTCTTAAAACCTAAAACACCAAAGAAAGATATTTTCGAAGTATATGAGTCTTTAAGTAATAAAGAAAATGAATCGCTTCGAAACAAAGTAGTTAAAGAGGCGTTAAATCAGGGGATGATTTATATTAAGGATACATCGGGAACAAATATTGATGTGCAGATTTTCGATACTTGCAAAATGAATCTTTCTAAGGTAGATTTAGATGTAAAAGAAGACGTAATAGAAAAAGAAAAACCTGTTATATTGGTTATGGATTATGCTTTCGGAGAACAGGCTTACGAAACTATTGATGAACTCCTGAAACCTTATGTAGGAGAGGATAAAAAAAACTATTTGAATATAGAATCCATATCTATAATGGGTAAAGCAGGCATTCTTGAAGGAGGCAAAGGAGATATTATGATACCTTCGGCTCATATTTTTGAAGGAACTGCCGACAATTATCCTTTTGCGAATGAACTTAAAAGAGAAGATCTTGAGGGGCAGGGTGTAGATGTATTTGAAGGTTCGATGATAACCGTTTTAGGGACGTCATTGCAGAATAAAGATATTTTAAAGTTTTTTCATAACTCAACCTGGCAGGTCATTGGTTTAGAAATGGAGGGAGCTCATTACCAAAAAGCTATACAGGCGGCTTCAAAGGTTAGAGCGAGTATTAGTCAGGATGTAAAGGTGAGATATGCATATTACGCCAGCGATAATCCATTAGAAACAGGAGCTACATTAGCTTCAGGAGGTTTAGGTACTTCTGGAGTAAGGCCAACATATTTAATTACAAGAACGTTATTACAACAAATACTAAATTAACATATAATAATTATGAGTAACGATTTGCCACAAAAACAGCAATCTGAAGAAGTAGATTTAGGGCAACTTTTTAAGTTAATAGGAAAAGGGTTTACTAGCGTGTTTAGCTATATTGGAAGCTTTTTTAAAAAACTCTTTTTAGCATTCGTTTGGTTAGTGTTTTTTATTAAAAGACATGCGTTGAAATTGGCTATATCAGGTGTTGTTGGTGTTATTTTAGGGACAGTATTAGAAAAAACATCTGAACCCGTATACAAGTCTTATATAACGGTAAAGCAAAATTACGAGACCGGAGAGAATTTGTATAATACAATTGGTTATTATAATGATTTATTAAAACAAGGTGATATAACTGCTATAGAAAATGTTTTAGGGGTTAAATATGAGGAAGCAATGTCTATTTTATATTTTGAAATGGAGCCTGTAATTAGCGAAAATCAAAGGCTTCAAGAATTTGATGCGTACCTTCAAACATTAGATACATCAATCGCAAGAACTGTAGAGTATAAAACGTTCTTAAAAAACTCTGAAGATTATCATCATCAATATCAGCAAATAACTATCAAAGCCAAAGAAAGAAACAATTTTAAAACAGTGTTTCGAAAGATTATTGATAACATTAATTCTAATGTGTATTTTAAAAGGGAACAGGAAAAAGATTTAAAAGAATTAAGAGATCAGGCTTCCGCTATTTCGGAATCGCTTATAAAATCTGATACATTGCTTGCTGTATATCAAAAAGCCATAGTAACGTCTGCCGAAAATAAGAATGATTTTGAATCCAAAATTACAATTACATCAGATAATGGGAAAATTAGTTCAACCAAAGAGTTCGAACTTTATAATAAGCATCTGGAATTAAAACAGGAATTATCGGAAATTGAAAGGGAAATTGCTGATAAAGCGCATATCATTGAAATCACTTCCAGCAAGCAGGATAGTGGAACCATTGATGATAAAAAAGAACTTTTCGGTAAAAAGGTGAGTCCTAAGTTATTCTATGGTATTATTTTGACCGGGCTTACTTTTTTAACATTACTCATTTTTAGGTTTGTTAAGTTTTTAGAGCGTTATAAACATAAAGTATAATATGACTATTTTAGTAACGGGAGGTGCTGGTTTTATAGGGTCTAACTTTATCGTTTATTTTTTAAAACACAACACCCATATTAAAATTGTAAATATAGACAGGCTTACTTACGCTGGGGATTTAGCGAATGTAAGTGATGTTGAAAACAATCAGAATTACGAATTTGTTCAAGGAGATATTTGTGATCAGAACTTAATAAAAAATTTGTTTAAAAAGTATGATTTTCAGGGTGTTATTCATTTTGCTGCCGAATCTCATGTGGATAATTCTATAAAAGCACCCGATGCGTTTATTAAGACGAATGTATTAGGAACATTTAATTTAATAGACGCCGCTAAAAACCATTGGATGGAAGCTCCAAATAAAGTGAAAAACAGACATGCAACATCAAGATTTCATCATATTTCGACCGATGAGGTTTATGGCTCTTTAGGGCAGGATGGTTTGTTTACTGAACAAACAGCATATGCTCCAAATAGTCCCTATAGTGCTTCTAAGGCTTCTTCAGATTTTATTGTTAGGAGTTATTTTCATACCTATGGGATGAATGTTGTTACGACAAACTGTTCTAATAATTATGGGCCGAAGCAACATGATGAGAAATTAATTCCGATAATAATCCAAAAAGCACTTTTGGGAGATGAAATTCCTATTTATGGGAATGGACAAAACGTAAGGGATTGGTTGTATGTCCTAGATCATTGTAAAGGAATTGAGAAAGCATTTAATGAGGGGCTTTCTGGTGAAACGTACAATATTGGAGGGGGAAATGAGCGTGATAATTTATATATTGCTAATACAATTTGTGATATTTTGGATAAGAAACTACCTAAGGACAAATCATATAAGGAACAGATAACATTTGTTAAAGACAGACCAGGACATGATTTTAGATATGCCATAGATGCTTCTAAAATTGAACAAGAACTTGGGTGGAGGGCAAAAGAAACGTTTGAAACGGGAATAAGGAAGACCATTGATTGGTACATTAAAAAGTATAGAAATTAGATGAAAGGAATTGTATTGGCCGGAGGTTCTGGAACTCGTTTACACCCACTTACTAAGGTTGTAAGTAAGCAACTAATGCCTGTTTACGACAAGCCGATGATATATTATCCTATAACAACATTGATGTCGGCAGGAATCACAGAGATTTTGATAATTTCTACTTCAAAAGATATACCAAGGTTTAGTGACTTATTGGGTAATGGCAGTGATTATGGCTGCACATTTTCTTATGCGATTCAAGAAGCTCCAAATGGATTAGCTGAAGCGTTCTTAATTGGAGAAGATTTTATCGGAAATGATAGTGTGGCTTTAGTTTTAGGGGATAATATCTTTTATGGATCCGGTCTAGAACAAACGTTAAAAGCTAATACGAATCCGGAGGGTGGTGTTATTTTTGCGTATCATGTTTTGGATCCTCAACGTTATGGGGTTGTTGAATTTGATGAAAATAATAAAGCTGTCTCAATTGAAGAGAAGCCGGAAAAACCAAAGTCTAATTTTGCTGTGCCTGGGATTTATTTCTATGATAATGAGGTGGTTAATATAGCGAAGTACATTGAGCCCAGTACCCGTGGCGAGCTAGAAATAACAGATGTTAATAAGGTTTATCTGGAAAAAGGGATTCTTAGCGTTGAAATTCTGGATAAAGGTACAGCATGGTTGGATACAGGGACGTTTAATTCACTTATGCAAGCATCTCAATTTGTTCAGGTAATCGAAGAGCGCCAAGGCTTAAAAATAGGTTGTATTGAAGAAATGGCATATAAAATGGGGTATATAGATAGCGCACAACTTAATATACTTGCAGAACCGTTGCTTAAAAGTGGTTATGGCCAATATCTTCAACAATTAATATAATACTGATGCGTTAATGATAGTTGAAGAAACATATTTAAAAGGATGCTTTGTTTTAACACCGGATGTATTCAAAGATGAGCGAGGCTTTTTTTTTGAAAGTTTTAATAAAAACACTTTTAAATCAGAGACAGGGATTACTGTTGATTTTGTACAAGATAATCAATCAAAATCCTCAAGAGGCGTATTAAGAGGCATGCATTTTCAAACGGGAGAACATGCTCAGGCCAAACTAATACAAGTTGTGAAAGGGAAAGTCCTAGATGTTTGTGTTGATTTTAGAAAAGAGTCTCCAACCTTTGGTAAACACTTCTCCGTTGTTTTAGACGATATTGAGCATAAACAAGTTTATATACCCAGGGGGTTTGCACATGGTTTTCTGGTTTTGGAGGATGACACAATTTTCTCTTACAAGTGTGATAATTTTTACAATAAAGAATCGGAGTCAGGTATTTTATTTGATGATAAAGATTTAAATATAGAATGGGGTTTTTCTTTTGATAAACTAATAGTATCGGAAAAAGATAGACGATTACCTTTATTTAAAGACTTTGCGAATGATTATTAAGGTTTTAGTAACTGGAGCTGGTGGACAATTGGGAAAAACGATTGAAGAATTATATGCCGATAATCAGGATGATCTTGATTTTACTTTTGTTTCGAAAACAGCATTGGATATTACGAAAAAAATAGATATAAAGCAGCTTTTTGATAACAAGAATTTTGATTATTGTATAAATTGTGCTGCCTATACAAATGTTGAACAGGCAGAAAAAACACCAGGTATTGCTTTTAAAGTGAATGCTGAAGGAGTAAAAAATTTGGCCGAAGTATGTAAAGAAAATGGAACCATATTAATTCACGTTTCTACCGATTATGTATTTGATGGTAAAAAGGAAGATTCTTACACAGTAGATGATATACCGAACCCTATTAATGAATATGGGAAATCAAAGTTGTATGGAGAACAATATATTCAGGATATTTTGAAGCGATATTTTATTATAAGAACATCTTGGTTATACAGTAAAAAGTATGGGCATAATTTTTACAAAACTATTTTAAAGAAAATAAAAACTGAAACAGAACTGTTCGTTACAAATGAACAGAGAGGTTGCCCTACTGATACAGTTAATCTTTCAAAGTACATTTATGAACTAGTTAAAATAAAGTCAGTTAAATATGGCATAAAGCATTACTGCGATGAGAACGATATGACATGGTTTTCATTTGCAAAACAAATTTTAGAAGAGAATGATTTAGAAGGTAAAATAAGACTTGCTATAGCAAAGAAATACTTTACTTTTGCACAGAGACCAAAGCAATCAATTTTATTAAATAGCAAATAAACATATATGTTTGATTTAAAAGGAAAATCATTATTAATAACCGGAGGGACAGGATCCCTAGGCAAAGCATTAACAAAGCATATTTTAAGTAAATATCCTGAAATAAAAAAGCTTGTAATTTTCTCAAGAGATGAACAGAAGCAGTTTCAGATGGCACAGGAATTTCCCATTAATAAATATCCCCAAATACGATTTTTTATTGGAGATGTAAGAGATAAAGAACGTTTAATCAGAGCGTTTCAACATATTGATTATGTTATTCATGCGGCGGCCATGAAACACGTGCATATAGCTGAATATAATCCGGATGAATGCATTAAAACGAACATTGGTGGGGCCGAAAATGTGGTAGATGCATGTTTTAAAACAAAAGTTACTAGGGTGGTTGCTTTATCCACAGATAAGGCTTGTGCACCTATAAACCTTTATGGAGCAACAAAACTTACATCGGATAAGCTTTTTGTGGCAGCTAATAATATAAAAGGAGAGAATCCCATTAAATTTTCTGTAGTTAGATATGGAAATGTTATGGGGTCTAATGGGTCTGTCATTCCGTTTTTTATCAATAAGAAAAAAGAAGGAGTATTGCCAATTACAGATCCCAATATGACTCGTTTTAATATTTCCTTACAAGGAGGTGTTGATATGGTTATGCATGCCTTAGAACATGCCTGGGGAGGCGAATTGTTTGTTCCAAAAATACCATCCTATAAAATTATGGATGTAGCAAATGCTATTGGACCTGATTGTGAAAAACCTATTGTAGGTATTAGACCGGGAGAAAAGGTACATGAAGAAATGATTACACCCTCAGATTCATTTTATACTTACGATTTGGGCAAGTATTACGCAATTTTACCCAATACGCCTATGTGGAAACTCGAAGATTTTTTAACGACATTTAAAGCTAAAAAGGTGTCTTTAGGTTTTAGTTACAATTCTGGAGAAAATGAAGATTGGGAAACAATCGAGACCTTAAGAAAACTTATAAAAGCGCATGTCGATTCTGAGTTTATCGTTTAAATGAAAAAACTAGCCATTATTCCTGCTAGAGGTGGGAGCAAGAGAATTCCAAGAAAAAACATCAAACTGTTTTTAGGAGAACCTATTATTTCTTATTCTATACAAGCAGCGATAAGCTCTAATTTATTTGATGAGGTTATGGTTTCTACAGATGATGAGGAAATAGCAAGAATAGCCAAAAAACATGGAGCAAAGGTTCCGTTTTTTAGGAGTGATGTAAATTCTAACGATGTCGCAACTACAGTAGATGTTATAGCTGAAGTTATTGATAAATATAAACAAATAGGGCAAGTTTTTGAATATACTTGTTGTATTTATTCATGTGCGCCTTTTGTAACAAAAGATTTATTAATAAGGAGTTTCTTTAAGTTAGAAGTTGAGAATTTGGATTGCGTTTTTCCTTTAATAAAATATGGTCACCCAATACAAAGGGCATTGAAAAAAACTATAGGAGGTAAGATAGAAATGATTGAACCTAAAAACATGCAAATTAGAACACAAGATTTTGAACCGTCTTATCATGACTTAGGACAGTTTTATTTTTTTAAAACTAGCGAAATTATTTCGAGCAATAGACTGTGGACTGTCAATACAGGTTGCGTTGAGTTAAGAGAAATTGAGTCGCATGATATCGATACATTAGACGATTGGGAGATTGCAGAATTTAAGTTTAAATATTTACATAAAATTAAATGAGAATTTTAGTAACTGGAGTTTCAGGAATGCTAGGCTCTAATTTGAGCAAAGCTTTATCTGAGAATAATGAAGTATATTCAACAGGAAACTCAAGCTTTTCTGAGGAACCAGATAATTATATGGTTTTTGATCTAAAATCAAATAAATATGATAAATTGATTAAATGGTCTAACCCGGATTTAATTATACTCTCTGGTGCTTTAACCAATGGAAATTATTGTAGCGAAAACCCAAATGAGGCAATGGACGTTAATGGTGTTTCAGTAAATAAATTTCTAAATGCTACAAATCAAAAGGTGAAAATCATATATATATCTACTGATGCCGTATTTCCATCAAAACTTCATTTAGCTAAAGAAACAGATTGTGTTTTTCCAGAAAATGTATATGGAAAATCTAAAGAACTAGGTGAGTTTTTTGTGAATCAAAGCAATAGAGAATTTTGTATTGTTCGTACAACAATTGTTGGATTAAATGTAAACTCCAAAAAAAGTGGTTTTGTTGAATGGATTATTAATTCAGCTAAAAAGAATGAAGAAATAAAACTTTTTGATGATGTACTATTTACTCCAATTTCAATTTGGGATTTATCTGAAGAGATAAAATATTTAATTTCATTAAAAGAATTACCAAGTGAAACATTACATATTTCTGGCAGTGAAATTATAACAAAATATAAGTTCGGCACAGAACTTTTGACAGAATTAGAACTAAGCAAAATTAATACAAGAAAAGGCTCGATAAAATCGTTTAAAGATAGAGCTAAGCGTTGTACAGATCAAACATTAAACGTTAGTTACTACCAGAACAAATTTCAAAGAATACTTCCAAATCTTGAAAAAACTATAAGTTCTATAAAACAAAATTACTATGAATAATATAAAACTAGGAAGAAAAGTAGTTGATGAAAATTCTTTATATTTTATTGCTGATATTGGGGCAAATCACGATGGGTCTTTAGAAAAAGCAATAGAGTTAATTCATTTGGTGAAGGAAGCAGGAGGGGATGCCGCGAAATTTCAGAATTTTTCGGCAAAAAAAATAGTGAGTAAATTGGGTTTTGAAAATATAAAAGGAAACGTCTCTCATCAATCCGAGTGGGATAAATCTGTCTACGAAGTTTATGAAGATGCGAGCATCAATAAAGATTGGACCTCTATTTTAAAAACAGAGTGTGATAAGTTGGGTTTGGACTATTTTACTAGCCCCTATGATTTTGAATCTGTAGATTTGGTTGATCCATATGTAGACTTGTATAAAATTGGCTCAGGAGATGCTTCTTGGTTAGAAATAATAGACTATGTGCTAAGCAAAGGAAAGCCAACATTGTTGGCGACCGGAGCATGTGATTTAGATGATGTTGAAAGAATGATGAAACTTGCTTTAAATAAAACAGACCAGGTCGTTTTAATGCAATGTAACACAAATTATACCGGAAGCTTAGAGAATTTTAATTACTGTAATTTAAATGTTTTAAAGACTTATAAGCGAATGTATCCTAATACAGTTTTGGGACTGTCAGATCACACTCCAGGTCACGCTACAGTTTTAGGAAGTGTTGCTTTAGGAGCACGCGTTATTGAAAAACATTTTACTAATGATAATAACCAAGTTGGACCAGATCACGCATTTGCGATGAACCCAAATACGTGGAGAGAGATGGTTGATAGATCTTATGAGTTATTAAGAGCTTTAGGAGACGGCTTAAAACGTGTTGAAGATAATGAAAAACAGGCTTATATAGTTCAAAGAAGATGTATTCGTGCGGCATCAGACTTAAAAGTAAACCATATAATTACTAGGTCAGATTTAGAACCGTTAAGACCAATTGGAGAAGGGGCATATCAACCGTTTCAAATGGAAGAATTAATCGGAAAAAAGTTAAAAACAGAGATAAAAATGGGAGACCATTTTTCAAAAGAAAGCTTACTATGATAAAAGGACACAAGGTAGGGCTAAGAGCGTTAGAAAAGGAAGACTTGAAGTTACTTAGGGACTGGAGAAATATTTCGAGCTTTAGAAAACATTTTAGAGAATCAAGAGAACTATCTATAAGTGATCAAGAAAAATGGTTTGAAAGTCTTCAAAATTCAAAGCATATAAATTTTATGTTTATAGTGGTGGAATTATCTACCAATGAAGCTATAGGAGCTGTTGGACTACTGTATATAAACTGGATTAATAGATCCGCAGATTTTTCGTTTTATATAGGTAAAGATGAGATATATGTGGATGAAAGTGATTATTCAATAGAGGCCGCAAAATTATTAATTGAATATGGTTTTAATAATTTAAATTTAAATAAAATTTGGATGGAGTTATATGAATATGATACTAAAAAAATTCAATTTTTTACAAAAAAATTCAATTTTAAACAAGACGGCTTGCTTAGACAAAATTGTTTTGAAGAAGGAAAATATTGGGACTCTTTATTGATTTCTTTACTCAAGAATGAATATATAAAAAGTTAATCTATACATAACACCATTTAATAAAACTCTTTTGAGTAAAAGAACAGAAGACACTTTTGTATTAAAATTAGTAAATGTGGCTCTAAGGATTGGAGGCATGGGGAGTAAGTTTTTAATTTTTACCTTAATGTCTAAGTATTTAGAGGGTAATGTTTTCGGAGATTATAGTTTAATTATTTCAATAATTACTATATTAATCTTTGTACTTGGTTTGGACTTTTACAATTTTAGCATAAGAGATATTCTGGCTACGTCAAGCCTTATAGAAGTAAGATCTAAGATATATACTACGTTTGTAGTATATGGTTTTATATATGTTTTTTTTATCTTTTGTGCCTATAAACTTTTTTCAAGTATTGAATATATAAAGCCGTATAAATGGCTTATTATATTACTTTGTATTACAGAACATCTTTCACAAGAAATATATAGATTGCTAATAGGGTTTAAAAAGGTATTATTAGCAAATATTTTATTGTTTGTTAGGACTATGGGCTGGTCTCTTATAATATTTTATTATGTAATAGTTAATATTGAAATTACACTTGATTTGATTTTTAAATTATGGCTTGGCACTAATTTATTAACTATTTTTTATGTTGTCATTAATCAGTGTTTTAAAAATTATAAATATTTTAGGGAAATAAAATTAGACTTTTCTTGGGTTAAAAAAGGATTAAGAATTTGTTACTTATTTTTCATTGCTACCATTGCTTTAAAAAGCATTGAGTATGCAAATAGATTTATAGTAGATTATTATTTGGGAAAAGAGTTAGCTGGAATTTTTACATTTTATTCAAGTATTAGTATACTAATAACAGTATATATTAATACCATGGTTCTTTCTTACGAATTACCGTTATTAATATCTTTTGCTAAAACCGATAAGATTTTTGGGTTGTTAAAGAAATTCAAAAAATCTATTTTTATTCAATTATGTGTTGCATCGTTGTTGTTGCTTATAATAATTAAACCATTATTAATATGGCAAAATAAGCCAATCTTTGAGAGTTATTTACCTTTAATATTTTTTATGATTATAGGAGTAGGCCTTATGAATTATTCTTTGATATATCATTTTAAACTATATATCTTTCATAAAGATTTAAGTATCTTCAAAATAATGATTCTTAGTAGTGTTATAAGTTTATTCCTGGCAATAATAGGAACACATTTTTATGGTTTATATGGCAGTGCTTCGGCATTTGTGCTTTCTGGCTTAGTTATGTTTTATTTTAGAAAAAAGGAAGCAAATAAAATAAATTTATGATTAATATATATATAGGCTTATCAAATAATCAAATTGCTAATTGTGAGCTTATTCTGGAAACTGGAAATAATAAGAATGATCATAACGTTCTAGTTTCTAATAAAACTTTAATTATAAAAAGTGATTTATGGGACGAAATAATTCTTTCTGACAAAACTTTTAACAATCAACCAAAAAACATTCTATCTTCTTTAAAAATTATTTGTGATAAAATCAAGGAATACAAAAAAATTGTATTCCAGCTTAAGAAGTACAAAAACACACAAAATGTTACGCTTTACTTTTCTTTTATTGAAGATATTCTGAGTAACTATTTGTTGCTATCATTCAATAAAAACTTAAAAGGAATTGTTGTTGAAGATGGAATGTTAAATTACTATTCGCACACAATTAAAAACATTCCTGTTAAGAAAAGATATTTAAAATGGTTTTTTAGTAACATAATGTTTTTAAGGTATAAAATTTATCAGGGACATTCAAGTGGAATAGAATATCGGCACGTATTAAAGCAATATGTAAGAATACCTAAGTTAACTCTTTTCCCTGAAAAATCAGTATTAATTCCTTATTCTGAAAAAGAAATAGAACTATCTAAAACGATACTGATTGTCGGGCAAGAACCATATATAAATATGTATGGATTAGATAGTTATTTAGAAGCACTGAATCGTTTATTTGATGTGATTAAAAGTGAAACTTTTTATGAGAATATTAAAATAATTTATTACAAACCACATAGGCATGGTAAAAGAATAAATTATGAAAAAGTACAAGAAATCTTTTTAGGTAAGAATTTGGTGATTTTAGATTCTGATGAAGGGCTGGAAGATATTTACTTTAATAAAATAAAATCTAAACATATTTATTCTTTTGATTCAAGTGCATTATTAAATATATATATAGAATCATGTCTTAATACAAGACAGAAGATAAAGTTCAATGTTTTGATGAAATATAACATTGTTCTCGAATCAATATTTAAAAAATTTAAATTTAAAATTTATCGATGATTATTTTTTCAAATATTTTAATCGCGATTTTTGCAATCTTGATATTGTTGTATTTATTAAAAAAAGATCTAGGTCTTTTTTTATTATCTTTTACAATATTACTACAATATATCTGGATGTTTTTTTCTTTAATTGTTATAGAATCAGGTATATATATTAATGAGCAAGGTAGAAGCGGTTATTTTGTTTATAGTAGTTTTGTTTTGTTTTGTTTTTATGTTACAACGATAATAGCTCTTGTTTTTTTTAAAAAAATATTTTTAAGTGTTTTTAAAAATATTAAAACCATCCGTTTTAAATTCGTCAAGATTAAGGAGGAAAAACTGTCTTTAATAGTTATATTGATTGTTTTCGGTTTAGCATTAGTTAATTTAATGTCTTCACCGGTTCCAATGTTTTCTGATGGAGTTACAAGGTTTAATTTTTGGGAACATGCAAAATTCCCCTTTTTAAAAGGTATAATAGGTAATATTATGGGCTTTGTAGCATTTGGATCTGCTTTATTGTATCGTTATAACAAAAAGATATCCATTTCTTTATTAATAATATACTTTATATATTTAATACTAATAGGACAAAAATTTTCCGGATTAGTTATTGGTTGTTTTGGGGTGTCATTGGCGATATATTATTCATTTGAAAAGAAGATCGTTTTTAAGTATAAATGGATTTTCAATAAATATATAGTGCTTATATCAGGATCACTTTTCTTGTTGATTTATTATAATTATTCAAAGGATAACCCATACAAATATTTAGGATTAACCCCATTTGAGTCCATTTTTTATAGAGCTTTCGGGTTACAAGCACATGTCTTTTGGGGAACAACTGAGCAATATGTTTATTTAGGTAAACCTTCATCATGGGATATTTCCGAATTGTGGAACGGAATGCAAGTGTTAATGAAAGAGTTTTGGCCCTGGAAGGTAGAACATTTAGTCTCAGTGACTTCACGAGGTGTAAATTGGACAAATGCTTATCCTGCAATTTTAATTAGAATATTCCCTTTAGGTTTGGCTATAGTTGCGAATTTCTTTTTAATGTCTTTTGTTTCTTTAATACAAACGCTTTTATCTCTTTTTATTAAAAAAGGGTCTTATATTATTAGTATTGTCTTTTTTCAACTACTAACCTGGGTTAGTTTTGCATATACCATGGCGTATTTTAACAAACTAATAATTCCAGTATTGTTTGTTTGTCTGTGTTTAGTGTATAAACAGCTTAAAATAATCAAATTAAACAAGACTCTCCACCATGAATAGTTTTTTTGAAAAAAATCAATTGACGGCATTAAGTTTGTATTTGTTAGTAGCTGTATTACCATTTAAACTTATATTTTTCCCAATTTCCCTTATTATACTTTTGATAATCTTTTTGTTTTTTCAAAACAAAAAAAACATAATAAAAGTAATTAGTAAACAACAAGGCATTGTTTTACTCATTGGATTTTATCTCGTACATGTTTTTGGATTATTTTTAGAAAATAGTCCAGGAATAGATTTAGAGAAAATATCCCTACAATTACCTATTTTAATTATACCGATAATTTTAACTGGGTTTAATTTGACGTTAGAACAAATTAAAAAAGCAAAGCAAATTTTTGTTTTAGTATGTGTTATTTTCTGCGCCATAGCATTAATATCGTTATTATTTAATTTTTTTATTAATTATGAGCATAGATTAAATTATAATTTTATGCAAAGATCTATGTATCATTTTCATTTTCCTTATGATGCTTTATACATAAATGTTGCTACAATTATAGTATTGTTTGATGATTCTTTTAAAAAATATACAGCTTGGTTTAGTTTTTTGTTTTTTGTTTTCATCTTATTGTCAGGGGTTAGGGTGGGATTTTTTTGTTATGGGCTAATTCTAACTTTCCATGTATTGCTCAATGTAAAAAAGTATTTGAACTTTAAATCAGTTATAACTTTAATTACTATTTTGATTTTTGGTCTGTTTTTAATAAAAAGTAGTCGATATGTTAATGATAAGTTTTTTGATACTCTTAACAAAATTGGCTTTAATACGTCTCAATATGTTTCAGAGATCGGAGAGGATTACCATAATCTTAGTTTGAGACAAAAATTATGGAAATCATCGGTGATTGCATTAGAAAAAAGCCCCAATATTATATTGGGTTATGGCGCGCAAGGATCAAGAGAACAATTAAATGAAATTTATAATGAGCAGGAATATTTGGAGCTAAAAGAGCTTAATTCTCATAACCAGTATTTAACAACACTTTTAAATAATGGTGCTTTAGGACTTCTCATATTAATTTATATATTCACATTTTTTCTATATCAATCTTTTACAGCAAAATCATTTTTAAACGTCTTTATAGTATTAATTATAATAATTTCTTTTTTTACAGAGTCTATGTTGGAAAGACAAAAAGGTGTTGCTCTTTTTGCGGTTTTTTTCGCGCTAATTAGCTTAGAGAATAGACTTAAAATAACGTGAGTTCGACGTAGCTATAAGTTAAGACCGAGTTGATGAGTTTTGACGAAATTGATATTCAGGCTAGGTTTTTTTTCAGTAAAATTATAAGCAATGAGTCCGGAGAATACATTTGTAAAGAAATTCAGAGGGCTTCTATACCTTGAGTGTTCTATCTGGAATATGTTTTTGAGTTGATCGATTATGGTTTCCACAATAGCTCTTTTTCTAAGCATAATTACATCATACATTGCAAAGTTCTTTGTTCTTAAAGGCGTTCTATCGTCTTTATTACCCGAGGTAATGAGCAGGTCAATAATCTCCCCCACTATCATTAGTGACTATATGGAGTTTAAAACCAAAGAACCATCCAATAGAGCATTGCCCTCTTTTTGCCAGACCTTGAAAGACCTTATGACTATGGATACGTCTGTTGTGGCACACTCTAAGGGGAGTGGAGTCTATAAAACTGATACCGGAGCACATACCTACTCCCTGTGTTTTCAGATATGCCAAAAGAGGTAGCATGCTCTCCGAGCAAAGTTCGACCATCTTGTTATAACTAACAGTTCTGGGGAAATAGCTTTTTAAATGCAAACCCACATAGTCTTGGTAAAACTTTTTAAAAGTTCTCACACCACTTAAATGAAACAGTATCTGAATGGTCATTACTTCTGATAGAGATAATTTTGAAGGTTTCTTGCGTTTTTTACCCCTTCCGATCAGCCTTTGTTCGAATAAAGGGATAAAATCATTGCAAAAATCGTCAATAGAACAGAAAATTTAGTTATTTGATTAAAATTCAGCACTTTAATTTACTAAATATTCTGCTTTGTTCATAGTTAAAAACAAGGTTTCTTACGTCGAACTCACGTTAGAATATGGTATTTTGGTCAACACCAAATTTCTTAGCACCTTCATGTTGATAAAGATCAGGGTAGTCTTCTACATCTTTGCATAATGTATCTATGTCTAGTTTACTTGCTAGTTTCTTTCGTTTTTGGCTCTATGCGATTTTGCCATCTATAGAGGGTGTGAATAAGAATTCTAAATCGATCGCTGACCTCCTGAAAAGTCAACTACTCTTTTGGCTTTACCTTAAATACTAGGTGTTTGAGACCTTATGAATATGACATATCGAAAGGCACAAAAATATTATGACATATTATAATGATTTAACTATATGTGCTTTTTTAGCTACTTTATGGAGGTTTGTGTTCTTCTCCTATCTCAAAAGCCTTTAGCAGTAAGCATTCCTAAGGAACCTTAAGGCTTTGAGACTGCTTCTTTTTTGGATTTGACTTTCAGAAATGTTGTTTTTTTCTTACTAAAACTAATTTCTAAACGGGTATCTCTTTCTTTTGTAATTTGTTTTTTCAGTAGTTTCTATTTTTTTGTAAAGGACAGGCAATTTTCCTTTCCTTTTTTCAACTATTTCCATCATCATTACTAATTTTTTGAATATCCGTTTTCACTCATAACCTGTAATTCCTGCAATAACAAGCCTATCGAAGAGTTTTTCTTCAAAATACCTTCGATTAAGCTTATAAACGAACTCGTTTAGATATAATTGGAGGTATTTTCGTTTGGCATTGCTAATAGTGATATGAACCCATTTTAAGGTCTCTTTTGTCGTTTCCTTATCTGATTTTTCAGTAATATGAAGCTCTACAAAATCAGCAATGTCAACATACGATGTACTTTTATCAGTAAAAACAATACTTTGATCATCTAAAGAAGTTGCAATTGTATCATTAACTCCTTCTGCTTTGTGGTCATCTAGTACTTTGGCTTTAAAATAACGGCATTGTCTTTCTATCTTGCCAGTTTGAGGATTTTCTAAAGGTGTTGATTCTGCCATAATCATCACATTCTGCTTCCCTGCTGCTCCACGACCTCTTTTACCTTTTTGTTGCTCTATTTCAGAAGATCCAGCAGTAAAATAACCTTCATCCATTTCAATCATACCCTCCAATGTATAACGGGCATCTCGATTACCCATAGCTTTTCGAAGTTTATGAACCATGGCTCAAACTGGCTCATACCTTTTTAAACCTAATTGCTTTTGGATTTCTTTGGATGAAAAGCCTTTCTTAATAGTGGTCATTAAAAACATTGTTTTATACCAGGTCATAAAAGATAAGTTTGAACTCTGTATAATTGTGCCGCTACGAAGAGAAGTGCGACCTCTGCATGACTTACACTCGTAGCTCCAGACAGCTTTTATCCAAAAGTGCTTATCATGAGACCACATCGCTGGCATTTTACACCAATCTTATCTCTTTCCGATTTAAAATGTAGGCGACAAGATTCTTCGCTATCAAAATGCGCGGTAAAACTGAAGATATTCGTAGCTAATTTTTACTCTAAAAAAAGGTTTTACAATGATAAAAAACTATAAAGAGACGATAAAAAAAATTCTTTATAATTGTATATTTATGATAAATAAATTTCATACAGAGTTTCAAAATTTTTATCCCTGTCAAAGAGCTCTTTGGCTCTTATATTTGAGTTAGTTTCCATTTCTTTCGTCATGGTTGAGTTATTACGTAATTTATCTATGTATTTCACAAACTCCTCTAGAGAATCGCACAAAAAACCATTGTATCCATGTTTAACGGCATCTTTATTGCCTATAACATTATTTGCCACAATTGGTTTTTCAAGAATCATTGCTTCAATAATGGTAAAGGGCAGGCCTTCCCATAAGGATGTTTGAATGTACAAATCAAACTTATTTACATTCTCCAATGCCTTTTCTCTCTCCATCCAACCTGTAATAGTAACATTTTCAGCGGTGATTTGGTTATATAATTCGCCATCTCCTATCCAGATAAAATGGATATTAGGCAATCTTAGAGCGATCTCGTTAAACAAAGAAGGGTTCTTTTGAGGACTAAGTCTTCCCATAGTACCAACAAAAAACGCTTCCTTATTAGATTCATTATAGTTTTTAAATTTATATACGGAACTTATCTCAACACCATTTCTCACCAAAAATGCGTTCCCCATTTTTTTTGCATACTCAAATTCCGTATCACCACAGGCGATTGTAACGCCTCCAAATATTTTATTACTATACTTTTCAATGAAACGATAAATATTTTTTCTAAAGTTTGAAACGTCTTCCCTTAAAAAAGAATATCCGTTTGGAGTATAATATAATTTGGCTGAAGGGCATGATTTTGAGGCAATTCTTCCGATTACCCCTGCTTTCGAAGAGTGTAGGTGAATTACATCTGGTTTTATTTTTCTAATCTCTTTAAAAAGTTTTACTATACTCTTTAAATCTTTAAGAGGGGATATTTCCCTGGTCATACTAACCTCAATAAGTTTTGTGGATTTTGGAAAGTCAGTATTAAATTTATCTCTATCAGTATCCTTTCGGTTTCCGCTATAAATCACATATGAATCTACTTCGGGAATGTCTTTAAAAAATTGATTAATATCTTTAATGTATGTATATACTCCGGCTGCGAAAGTTTCCGAAATATGAAGTACCTTTATTTTTTTCATAAGAACAAAATTAAAACTATTTTTGCTGTTATATGTTTAAAATTTTAAATGAAAGCAGCATTTTTATTTGGTGGGTCTGGTTATATTGCTAAATTTTTGTTAAAAAAATTAATTGAAGAAAATGAATTTGATAGATATTATGTGTATGATATCAAAAATTTAAAGGGATTCAAGAAGGAATTAAAGAATGGAACGATTAGTTTTATCCATACAGATGTTAGAAAGTCTATTCAGGTACCAAAACTTGAATTAGACACAAAAAAATCTTGGATATACAATTTTGCTGCTGTTCATAGGGAGCCCGGGCATCAACTTCACGAATATTTTGATACCAATGTTAACGGAGCTAAAAATATAAACGCATTTGCAGAAAGCTTAGGCATTTCCAATATTTTTTTCACAAGTAGTATTGCTCCATATGGTCGATCTTTACACCAGAGAACTGAACTTTCCGAATTATACCCGGAGACTCCATACGGTATTTCCAAAGGAATGGCCGAGTTAATACATCAAAATTGGTTGAATATAGACGAAAAATCAAGAAGGCTCGTTATTGTAAGACCAAGTGTAATATACGGCCCTGAAGATCCAGGAAACGTATTCAGAATGATAAAAGCTTTGAAAAAAGGAACCTTTATTATTCCGGGAAATGGTGAAATAACCAAAGCATATGGATATGTTTATGGGTTAATTGAAAGTATTTCGTTTACTATGAAAAAGAAAGCCTCCCTTATTGTCTATAACTATGCAGAAAACCCCATTGTAAGCCTTAAAGAAATGACTAAAGAGGTAAAGAAAGAGTTGGGTTACTCTAAACCAACCCTTCAGGTTCCTTTGAACGTTCTGGCTTTTATTGCTTTTTTTGTTCAGATGATATTTAAAACGATTGGGAAAACCTCAGATATACACCCTGTTAGGGTTAAGAAAGCTGGTTTTCCTACTAATATCAAACCAAAATACTTGATTGATAATGGTTTTCAATTCAAGTATAACTTTAAAGCTTCTTTAAAACATTGGAAAGAAATATCACCTTCCGATTTTAAATAAAAACAAAAATGAAAATAACAATTGTAGGCACCGGATATGTCGGGCTTGTAACAGGAACCTGTTTAGCAGAAACAGGTAATGACGTTTTATGTGTAGATATTGATGATAACAAAGTCAGGAGAATGCAGAACGGTGTTGTTCCAATATATGAGCCCCATCTTGATGTATTATTTGAAAGGAACATAAAAGCTAATAGATTAAAGTTTACTAATTCGTTAGAAGAAGGTCTGGAACATGGAGGCGTTATTTTTCTAGCCTTACCAACACCTGAAGGTGAAGATGGCTCTGCCGATTTATCTTATGTTTTAGGAGTAGCAAAGGAAATTGGTAATAAAATTAGCGATTATAAAGTTATCGTTGATAAAAGTACCGTACCTGTGGGTACTGCCAAAAAAGTTACAGAGGTAATATCAAGAGAAACAGATATTGACTTTGATGTAGTATCCAACCCGGAATTTTTACGAGAAGGCTTCGCAGTAGATGACTTTTTAAAGCCTGAACGTATTATTATTGGGTCGATTTCTGAGCGAGCCATTGAAATCATGCGAAAATTATACAAACCTTTCGTGAGATCTGGAAACCCTATTCTTGTAATGGATGAGAAGTCAGCCGAGCTTACTAAATATGCCGCTAATTCTTTTCTGGCAACGAAAATCACATTTATGAATGAGATCGCGAACTACTGTGAGCGAGTTGGTGCTGATGTTGACAAGGTTCGAATAGGAATGGGAACAGATTCAAGAATTGGCAAACGGTTTTTGTTTCCAGGAATAGGTTATGGTGGATCATGCTTTCCAAAGGATGTAAAGGCTTTATATAAGTCAGGAAAGGAAGTTTCTTATGATTTTGAAATCTTAGACTCGGTGGTAAAAATAAATCAAAAACAAAAAGTAGCATTACTTCCAAAAATTATAACACATTTTAGTAACAAATTGCAAGGGAAGTCTATCGCGATATGGGGTTTAGCTTTTAAACCGGAAACTGATGATATAAGAGAGGCACCTTCTTTGTATATGATTGATGAATTATTAAAACTAGGAGTAAATATTATAGCGTTTGACCCGGAAGCAGCTGAGAATGTAAGTAAGAAATATGGGGATAAAATTAAGTTTGCTACATCTATGTATGAAGCCTTAGAAAATGTAGACGCATTAGTAATCTGCACAGAGTGGAGCATTTTTAGAACATTGAATTTTGATAGACTGAAGGAAGCCATGAATGGAAATGTTATCTTCGATGGAAGGAATTTATATGATTTAGAAGATATTAAAAAGGAGAATTTATCATATTATTCGATAGGTAGGGAAGTAATAACCTCAAAATAGCAATTATGAAGACTGTATTAGTGACTGGTGCTGCCGGTTTCCTGGGATCACATTTATGTGACCGATTTATCTCGGAAGGGTTTAATGTTATTGGAATGGACAATTTCATAACAGGAGATAAAAAAAACTTAGCTCATCTAAGTGAGAACCCAAATTTCGAATTTATTGAACATGATATTACCGAATATGTTAAGATTGATGGAGAGCTTGATTATATTCTGCATTTTGCCTCTCCGGCGAGTCCTATCGATTATTTGAAAATTCCGATTCAAACTTTAAAAGTAGGTTCCTTAGGGACACATAACTTGCTTGGTTTAGCAAAAGCGAAAAGGGCAAGAATACTGATAGCATCAACTTCCGAGGTTTATGGAGATCCATTGGTTCACCCACAAACAGAGGAATACTATGGAAATGTAAATACCATTGGTCCGAGAGGCGTTTATGATGAAGCTAAACGCTTTCAGGAATCAATAACCATGGCTTATCATAGGTTTCATGGGCTAGAAACCCGTATTGTTCGTATATTTAACACCTATGGTCCAAGAATGCGCTTAAATGATGGGAGAGTTATCCCTGCATTTATGGGACAGGCACTTCGAGGAGAGGATTTGACTGTTTTTGGTGATGGTTCTCAAACCAGATCGTTCTGTTATGTAGAAGATCAGGTTGAAGGTATTTATAGACTTCTGCTTAGTAATTATACTGAGCCTGTTAATATTGGAAATCCTCACGAAATTACTATTAAAGATTTTGCAGAAGAAATAATTAAACTAACTGGTACGAATCAGAAAATAATTTATAAAGATCTACCAGTGAATGACCCCTTGCAACGTCAGCCTGATATTTCTTTAGCTAAGAGACTTTTAAAATGGGAGCCTAAAGTAGACAGAGCTGAAGGAATGAAAGTTACATTTGAATATTTTAGGTCGTTATCGGAAGAAGATCTTCTAAAAAGTGAGCATAAAGATTTTAAGAATCATATAAAAAAGTAAAGTGGGTTACAAACAAGGTAGATATTCGAGTCTAATGAAACCATTATTTGGTATCATTGATCTGTGTATAATAAATTTTACTGTTTTTTTATTTCCAATAAACCTATTAAACACTTACGTGTTTTGCATTTATATTTCACTTCTTTGGCTTATCATTTCTTTTATAAATCAATTTTACGAAGTTCAGCGTCATACGAGAATAATTCAAATTATACCACTGCTATTTAGGCAACTGGTTTTTTATTCAATTGTATTATACGCTTTTATCGGTTTTTTCAAACAACCTAGCATAAGTAGATTAGCTCTTGGTAATTACTTAGTAACAACATTAATATTTGTATCTGCTTTTAAAATATTAGTGTTTTTCCTGCTAAAAAAATATAGATCCGTTTTAAGCGGTAATATTAGAAATGTTATTATTATTGGTGATAATGAAAAAACCAGACAATTAATTAAAACATTTCAAAAAAGACTTGACTTTGGCTATAGGTTTAAGGGGAGTTTTAGTGTTAAGGAGGGCGATTTTTCATTAGAAAAATGTTTAAGGTTTATTATAGACAACGATATCGATGAAATATATTTCTCAGTATCTACCTTATCTAATAAACAAATTAATCAATTGATTGACTTCGCGGACAATAATTTAAGAGAGTTAAAATTTATTCCTGACAATAAGGATATTTTTTCTAGAAGACTGAAATATGAATATTACGATTATATTCCAATTCTATCAATACGAGAAATTCCGTTGCAAGAATCATTAAACAAATTTCTTAAACGACTGTTTGATATCCTGTTTTCTTCATTTATTATAATATTTGTGTTATCATGGTTAACACCTATTTTAGCAATTTTAATAAAACTGGAATCTAAAGGCCCAGTATTTTTTAAACAATCACGAAACGGATTTAACTACGAAGAATTCGATTGTTATAAGTTTAGATCCATGCGGCCAAATAAGAAGGCTAATTTGCATCAGGCTACGAAAGGGGATCAACGCATTACCAAAATTGGAGCATTTCTTCGTAAAACAAGTATAGACGAATTACCACAGTTTTTCAACGTACTGTTTGGTAATATGTCTGTGGTTGGTCCTCGACCGCATATGGTTAGTCACACCAATATGTATGCCCAAAGAGTGGATAAATTTATGGTACGTCACTTTGTAAAGCCGGGAATCACTGGACTGGCTCAAATAAGTGGATTTAGAGGGGAAATAGAAAAAGAAAAAGATATTATTAATCGCGTTAAATACGATATTTTCTATATAGAAAACTGGTCGTTGTTGTTGGATTTAAAAATCATGTTTCAAACCTTTATCAATGCTTTAAAAGGGGAAGAGAAAGCTTATTAGATTATCTTGATCAGTGCATTAAGCTGTCCACTAAAACCAAAATGCTCATTTGCAACTTTAACTATTCGTTCTCGGTCTTCCAATTGTATCTCGGAAGGCTTAATTTTAGAAATAACGGTATTTAGGTGATCATAATCGGCTGCTTTAGCAACCCAGCCTAGATTGTACTCTTCTATTATACTTTCACCTTCTCCACCCCCAAAATAGATCATTGGGAGGCCTAATCTCGCATATTCAAATATTTTTGAGGGTACAGAACCATAAATCCTGTTTAGTAGCGGAATAATGGTTAAATCGTATTCTAAAAGAATCTCATGGAGCTTAGTTCTGGAAACCTCGCCATGATATACAATATCCAATTCAGGATGAGTCGATATTAACGTTTGAATTTTTTCCTGTTCTGCACCGGCACCATAAATATGGAATTGAATATGAGTATAATCTAATTCCTGACATAGCTTATAAATACCTTGAGCAATACCGAGTAAACCTGCATAGACAATGTTTAGTTTTTCGGTTTCTTGCTTTCTCGGATGTAATTTTGGAATTTCAAAATCTGGATAATTACGATAAAGAAAGGTGTATTTGTTTGGAAATAGGGAATTTACGTGACTAAGAATCTCATTACTTTGTCCTAAAATAAGGTCGGCGTGCTTGTAATTAAAACGCTCTATTTTTTCAAGCATTTTATAGCTAAAATTCTTCTTCTTGAAAGCACCCAGTTCTAGGCCTGCAATAGGCCATAAATCACTTATGTTTAAGATAAGTTTTCGTTTTCTAAGACGTAAAAAGAGCATTGAAGTAAATGCAACCAACAAAGGAGGTGATTGTATAACAACCGTTTTCGGGATATTATTCCAGGCAAAAAACCAGATTAAACTAAAGCTATAGGATAACATAGCTATTAAACGTAGCAGTTTATTTTTAGAATTACTGGCATAAATCCACAGACGATGAATCTTAATATAGTTCTCTATAGAATAATGCTTGAATTTTCCCCTGTAATCATCAAAAACCTTTCCTTTGGGGTAATTGGGTAAGGGGGTTAATACAGAGACCTTAAAATCGTGTTTTTGTAGTCCATTAGCCAAATGATAAATACGATTAGAGGCTGCTCCTGTTTCTGGAGGGAAATAATTCGTTATGATGAGGATATCCTTCATTCTAGCTTATGGAGGTCAATCAAGTGGTTAATAATTCTTTTTGCTGCGTTCCCATCCCACAATTCTGGAATAGCGCCTTGTTTCCAGTTTTTAGAACGTAATTCATGGAAAGCTTTTTCAATTTTTTCGGAATCGTTTCCAACTAAAACATTGGTTCCAATATCACAAGTTTCAGGACGCTCTGTGGAATCTCTAAGGGTTATACAAGGCACATTCATCATGGTTGTTTCTTCAGTAATACCTCCCGAATCGGTAAGTACAGCAAAGGCATGTTTCACTAAATAGTTAAATTCTAAATAGCCCAATGGGTTTATATAGTGAAGATTCTTGAAATTTAGGTCAAGACCACTCAAAAGCTTCTTGGTTCTGGGATGAACTGGAAAAATAATGGGATATGTCTCACTTAAATCCACAATTTTGGTGATTAGTTTTTTAAGGGATATTTCCTCATCCACATTACTCGGCCTGTGAAGCGTCATGATCAAATAGTTTTTATTGGATAAATGAAGTGTTTTCCATAATTCTGGTTGCTTTAAACGATCTTCATTTGTTCTTAACGTATCAATCATCACATTACCAACAAAAAAGATATTTGATTTGGACACTCCGAGCTTAACTAAATTCTCGTTAGCATAGGTGGATGTCGTAAAGAAATAATCAGTTAAGCTATCGGTAACAATTCTATTGATTTCCTCAGGCATTTTCATATCACCAGAACGAATACCAGCTTCTACATGAGCAACATTTATATGGGCTTTTTTAGCAACAATGGTACAGGCCATGGTGGAGGTAACATCTCCAACGACCATAACCAAATCACAAGGGTTTTGTTGCAGCTCTTTTTCGAAACTTATCATAATGGCAGCAGTTTGTTCTGCCTGGGTACCACTTTTAACATCAAGATTAATGTCTGGGAACGGAATGTTTAACTCTTCGAAAAAAGTATCACTTAGATTTTTGTCATAATGCTGCCCCGTGTGTACAAGCCTGTAATTAATATCAACGCCTTCTTTCTTTTTATCTTCAATAGCATGAACTATAGGAGCTATTTTCATAAAATTAGGCCTGGCTCCGGCAACTAGAGTAATATTCATTCTTTGGTGGGTATTAATGATGAAAACTGCTTCAGTTTACCACTTTTCGAACGTTTTAATATCGATTGTCTTTCAAATAGTACGGTGAGTCCGCTTTCTAAATAGTTTTCCATTTCTTTTTTTATTAGCTCTGTTTTATCTAGCGTGATGTCTAGGTTGCTAACATAGTAAATTTTGAAAGTATCTCGTTGTAATTGCTCAATAACAAACTCTTTAACGTTTCCATCATTCTCAATAATACTTTTTGTTATGTAATAAAATGTTAGACCAGCAGCTCTTTTTCCACTTGGCAACACCGCAATATCATTGGTTCTACCTATAAGCTTTTCTAAAATAGGTTTTCTTAGAGTGCTATGTTTTGATAGGATCCCCACATCACCAAGATCGTATCTTATAAATGGTTGAGCTCTATTATATAAAGACGTAATGACTAAACGACCGGGTTCCCCGTGAGGTAAAATATTATCCTTCTCGTCTAAAACCTCTACAAAAAGTGTTTCACTATTTACCACCCATTCACCCGATGTATTTTCAAATGCAATTAAGTCTAATTCAGAAGCGCCGTATTCGTTAATTACAGGTGCACCAAATTGATTTTCCATGAGTTTTTTGTCGTCTTCAAAAAGCATTTCAGATGTCACAACGCAAGCTTTCAAAGTAGGGCAAACAGAATTAAGTACAATATTTTTCGTATTAAGATATTTTGCAAATTGAACCATGGGGCTAGTATAACCATTCATATAAACAAAAGGTTTTTTGCCGAAATCGGTTAACCAATTTTCAAGGGCTTCGTTGCTTAAATCGAAAACATTAAAACGGTACCTATTACTAATAAAATCTTTTAGTTTTTCAATATAATATCCTTTTTTATCTAATGGAATGCCATAAAAACGCGCTTGTTTAGTGGTGTTAAAATTGAGATCAAACCACGAAAACCGATCCATTATAACACGCCATGTGAGCGCATGAGCCAATTTATCTTTCGAGAAAATAAAAGGATGACCTGAAGCTCCCGAAGTTTTGTCAATATAGATTGATTTTGTTGTAAACCCATTGGATAATAGTGTTTCCAATGGTTGTTGCAGGTCTTTTTTTTGCATAACTGGAATGGTATCCCAATTATTTACATTGGCATGTTGTGCAAACTTTTTATAAAACGAATTGTTTTTTAAGTGGTAAGAAACAATGTCATGCTTTCGGGTCTTAACATAGGTATTGAATTCCGAATCACTTTGTTGTTGGATGTCCTTTAGAATGAATTTAGCCTTTCTTATTGGAAAGCCTTTTAATTTTAAGGAAAGATCGAATAAATTTAGCAAAAAAAGATTTTTAAGTGACTATAAAACAAAGCTAAAGATAAATACTGTTTTTTAAATAATTATAAGAAAAAAACCTGCAACAATTCGTGACAAAATCTAAAAAGCCATTATTTTTGCATTCTAGAAAATTACTTTTGAATAATCGTATTTTATCATATACGAGAATCTAAAAATACAACATAACATATGAATATCTTAATTCTTGGTTCTGGAGGTAGAGAACATACATTTGCCTGGAAAATTGCTCAAAGCCCTAAATGTAAACAATTATTCGTAGCTCCAGGAAATTCTGGAACGGCAGAAGTAGCAACTAATGTAAATATTGGTGTGAATGATTTTGAGGCTATTAAAGAACTGGTTTTAAAAGAGGCTATTAGTATGGTTGTTGTAGGGCCGGAAGATCCGCTGGTAAATGGTATTCATGATTATTTTTTAAATGATGAAGCTATTAAGCATGTTGCCGTTATTGGTCCTAAAAAAATAGCAGCAGAGCTAGAAGGAAGTAAAGAGTTTGCCAAGGAATTTATGTATAGACACAACATTCCTACTGCAGCATACGAGAGTTTTACCAAAGAAACGGTTGAAAAAGGGTATGCATTTTTAGAGACATTGAACGCTCCTTATGTGTTGAAAGCCGATGGCTTAGCAGCGGGGAAAGGTGTTGTTATTCTGAATGATCTGGAGGAAGCTAAAGCAGAGTTAACACGGATGCTGGTAGATGCAAAATTTGGAAAGGCGAGCACTAAAGTTGTTATTGAAGAGTTTTTAGATGGCATCGAATTGAGCTGTTTTGTGCTAACCGATGGGGAAAACTATAAAATCTTGCCAACCGCTAAAGATTATAAACGTATTGGAGAAGGGGATACAGGGCTCAATACTGGAGGTATGGGGGCTATTTCTCCAGTGCCATTTGCAACAGATGAGTTTCTTAATAAGATTGAAGACCGCATTGTAAAACCCACTATTGACGGTTTTAAAAAGGATAATTTACCTTACGTAGGATTTGTGTTTATCGGATTGATTAAAGTTGGAGATGACCCTAAGGTTATCGAGTATAATGTTCGAATGGGGGATCCAGAAACCGAAGTCGTGCTACCAAGATTAAAAAATGATCTTGTCGAAATATTAGAGACCATGTCTAATGGAACATTAGATACAATTAATATTGACATAGACGAACGTGCCGCAACAACCGTTATGTTAGTTTCCGGCGGTTATCCAGAAGCTTACGAGAAAGGAAAGGAAATTACAGGGGTGGAGCAGATTCAGGATTCCATTCCATTTCATGCTGGAGCGATATTAAATGATGGTAAGATAGTGACTTCTGGAGGTCGTGTTATGGCCATTACCTCTTATGGAGATACGTACCAGGAAGCTATAAAAAAATCTTATCAAAATATAGAAAAACTACATTTTGATAAGATGAATTATCGTAAAGATATTGGATTCGATTTATAAACCAGGATTATAAAAACGAATGCGAAGAAACACTTTTATCTTCTTCGTTATTATCGTTAAATATTTTAAGTTTTTTCATCCAGTAGGCTGTGGCAACAAAACCTATAAGTAGAAAAATCCAGGAAATTGTATTGGCAGCAAACCAGTTTTCTAATTCAAGTTCTCTTAAAGCGTCGTAAGGAGCAAAAAGAACGTTTACAAATAGGTCCTGTATTGCGTAAAAGAAATCTTTCATGAGTTTCTATTGTTGTTTTAAGTAACATTCATTTAATCATATCTTTGTAACAGATAGTTTATTAACGAATGTCCTATGTGATTATTTTTAATGTTTTCTAACCGTTTTATAGTTAGTATATTTACGAAGCAAAAATACAAAAAGAGTTAATGATAACAAGCATTTTTAGTAAATCTAAATCAATAAATTTTATCATTGTTTTTTCCATCACGCTTTTGGCTTTTGCAATGGCCAGACTGAAACTGGTAAATGAACCCATGCCAATAGAGTTGATATTGAAACAAATAGTCCTGCTCGTAGTGTGTTGTGTCTTTATATTGCTTTTAAGTTTTATAGCTATAAAGAATAGTTTAACGCTGAAGAATAACTACGAAATTTTATTGTTTAGCTTATTCTTGTTACTCATCTCCCCTACTACCAGTAATTCTGACATCATTTTGTCCAATTTTTTCGTTCTACTAGGACTTAGGCGTATTATGAGTATACGCTCTCAAACATCGGTAAAAAAGAAGCTCTTTGATGCTGCTTTTTGGATTTCGATAGCATCATTGTGCTATTTCTGGGCCATTCTTTTTTTTCCATTGATACTTGTTTCTTTAGTCTTATATACGGATAAAAAATTGAGAAATTGGATAATACCTTTTGTTGGAGTTGTAACTGTTTTTGTAATTGCCGTGGGGGTGTCTGTGATTGTATACGATGACTTTTTGAAAGTATTTAGGACATTACCAAGAATGAGTTATGATTTTAGTAGCTATAACTCCGCACCGTATTTAGTTGCTATAACATTACTCATGTCTTTCGGTATATGGTCGTCCATATTTTATCTAAATAATATTAAAAAGAAGAAAAGGGCTTTTCGAGCATCATTTAAGATTATTATCGTAGCTGCTTTAATTGCATTTTTAATTGTTATTCAAGCTCCTGATAAGGATGGAAGCGAGTTTTTGTTTTTGTTCGCGCCACTGGCAATAATCATTACAAATTATATTGAAATTATTCGCGAGCATTGGTTTAAAGAGATCTTTTTTTCATTGCTTATCATTGTACCGTTTATTACATTATTGTTGTAGCTTTTCTCCAAAAGCTAGATCACCAGCATCACCGAGTCCCGGAATAATATAACCTTTGTCATTTAACTCCTTATCTATTGCGGCAATCCACAAGTGAGTCGTATTATCGAAATAATTTTCAATGAACTCAACACCTTCCTTAGCTCCAATAACACCAATGAGATGAACGTCTTTTGGTGTTCCGAAGGGTTTTAAAGCTTCGAAAGTCGCTACCATAGATTGTCCGGTGGCAAGCATGGGATCGGCTAAAATCAAGGTTTTGTTTTCTAAATTCGGGCATGCCAAATACTCCACAATAATTTCGAAACGTTCTGGTGAGTCTTTATGATGCCTATAAGCTGAAATAAATGCGTTTTCCGCCGTATCGAAATAATTAAGTAGGCCGTTGTGCAAAGGAACACCAGCTCTTAGGATGGAACATAATACGATATCATTTGTTGATACATTAATATCGCAATGACCAAGAGGGGTTTCAATAGAAACGGTCTTATAATTAAAGAATTTGCTCATTTCGTACCCCAATATTTCTCCTATACGCTCAATATTTCTGCGAAATCGCATACGGTCTTTTTGAATTTGGGTGTTTCTTATTTCAGAAAGAAACGAATTTAATACAGAGTTTTCTTTAGAGATGTTATGAATGTGCATAATGGTTTATGTCTTTTTGTAGATAGTAAAGTTAATTAAATATAAGCTATCTTAAGGTTTTAACATGTATTTTAGTGCAACCAAAAGAGCTTCCCGACGTAAATAGAAATAGGCGCTTGTTCTATATAATTTTCGTAGGTTTGTACTTTAAAATAAGACAACATGTTTACAGAAAAAGCTAACAAAATATTTCAAGAGGTTATCGAAAAATACCACATTATTGATACTGTAGATCAACCTTTTGAAAATGCATATAACAAGAGTGATTTATTAGAGCATTTGCTATACAGAAAATGTTGGATAGATACTGTTCAATGGCATTACGAGGATATTATTAGAGATCCAGAAATAGATCCTGTAGCAGCCTTAAAATTAAAACGGCAGATTGATGCTTCAAATCAAGACAGAACCGATATGGTTGAATATATCGATGGTTATTTTCTTGACAAATACAAAGGGGTTGAAGCGAAATCTGATGCGACCATTAATACAGAAAGTCCTGCATGGGGAGTAGATAGATTGTCAATTCTAGCTTTAAAGATTTATCATATGAATGAAGAAGCCACAAGATCTGATGCTTCAGTAGATCATAAAGCTGCCTGTCAGAAAAAATTAAACATTTTATTAGAGCAGCGCATAGATTTGTCTACTGCAATCGACACGCTTTTAAGCGATATTGAAAAGGGAGATAAATATATGAAGGTGTATAAGCAAATGAAAATGTATAATGACGACGAATTAAATCCAGTACTAAGAGGACAAAAATAAGGTGTTGTCTTCCTGGACTTGTTTCAGTGTTTTTTAACCTTTGCTGAATGCAATGTCAAAACAGCCAAAACATATTCTGGTAATCCGACTTTCGGCAATGGGTGATGTCGCCATGATAGTTCCGATATTGAGGGCATTGAATGCTCAATATCCAGGAGTTAAGGTAACGTTACTTACTCGTGCCTTTTTTGCTCCCTTTTTTAGGGATTTGGAGCATGTTACCGTTTTTCCTGCCGATGTTAGAGGCAAACATAAAGGAATATTAGGGCTTTTTAAGCTTTCCACAGCATTAAAGGCTTTAGGTATTGATGCTATTGCCGACATGCATAATGTTTTAAGGAGTAATATATTAAAGTTTTTTCTTTCTTCTATAACGTTTTGTCAAATAGATAAAGGACGACCAGAAAAAAAAGCGTTAATTTCAGGGAAAGCATTTCAGCAGTTAAAGACAACACATCAAAGATATGCCGATGTTTTGGATCATCTTGGTTTAAAAATAAATTTATCTAGTCCTATATTTCCCAAAAAAGTTACTTTAAATAAAAAACTTCATAGACTTATAGAGTTAGATTCAAGACCGGTGTTGGGTATTGCTCCTTTTGCGGCACACGAAGGGAAACAATACCCTTTAAACCTGATGGAGGAGGTCATTACCCAACTTTCAAAAGATTTCAAAATCGTTTTATTTGGAGGAGGAAAGAAGGAGATCGATATTTTGAACAAACTGGAAAGTAACATAGACCATGTTATAAATGTTGCTGGTAAATTATCACTGAATGAAGAATTGGATATTATTTCTAATTTAGAAGTTATGATTTCAATGGATTCTGGGAATGCACACATAGCAGCTATGCTCGGTGTGAAAGTAATAACCATTTGGGGTGTTACACATCCGTATGCCGGTTTTAAGCCCTTTAATCAGCCCGACCATTATGCTATGTTGGCTAATAGAGATTTGTTTCCCCAAATTCCAACGTCTATTTATGGAAATACATACCCTGATCACTACGTAGAAGCTTCTGGAAGTATATTACCCAACGATATTATAGCCAAGACTAAAACCCTTCTAAAAGGGTCTTAAAAAGCTACTTTTTAAGCTTGAAAATATCATGATAACTGTTATTGTTGGCTACAAACAGCAGTTTGTTATGTTTACTATTAATTAGAGCTAGGTGCCTAACATCTTTATTGGAAAAGAACCCGGACTTCGAAAGAGCAAGAACTTTAAAACTACCTTTGCCGTTACCCATTAATACATGTCCCGTTCCGGCATCGGCACGTGTTGTTTCGACTTCAGATTGATAATTGTTTCCAGCCAAAATGAGATCCTTATGTCCATCAGAATCTAAATCATCAAAAATGATACTATTTATTGGAGCTCTCTGTATGGTATTCTCGAATGGGGAAAAACGAAATTTGCCGTTTGTATTAATAAATATGCCCGAACGAAACTCGTTTGCTTCGTAATGAAGTGCATTTTTTATGCGACTCCCTAAAATACCTTCAAGGTTTCTGCTAGCAAAATCATTGTAATTGGGAATTTTTCTTTCTAAATGAGGTATCTGTTGTGTCATACAGGTTTTTCCTCGTATGGGAACTTCTTCACCTTTGTAGTGCTTCGCAAGAATAATATCTTCTGTACCGTTGAAATCAAAATCTGTGGTATACACATGAAAAGGTTTCTCGTTAGACGCTTTAAATTTGTAATTTAATCCTAAATTGCCAGCTACGATATCCTTATCCCCATCATGGTCTATATCGCACACCAAAATTTTATTCCACCATCCAATAGTGTGTGATAGATTTTCATAATCTTTGCTTTTAACCAATGTATTATTTTGGTTTATAAATATCTCAATGCCCATCCATTCTCCTGTAACAATAAGATCTAATTGCTGGTCGCTGTTTATGTCGATCCAGGTTGCATCTGTTACCATGCCTACATGTTCTAGTTCGGGTGCGATGTCTCTGGTTTTTAAAGAGAAGGTACCATTGGTATTAACTAATAAGCTGCTTTGCGGCGAATTGGGGTATTTTCCCGGAATAACGCGCCCTCCAATAAATAAATCGATGTCCCCATCCTTGTCAAAATCACCAGGAACAACAACAGAACTCGAAGACAAGATTTCAGGTAATTGGTTAGTCGATCTTGTAAAATTACTGTTTCCATTATTGATATAAAGTCTATCTAAAAGTAAGTCGGCCTTATTAGAAAATTCGTAACTGCCGCTCGCGACATACAAATCCAAGTCGCCATCATTATCGACATCAAAGAAGCAAGCGCTTTGGTCTTCAAATAATTTATCTTTTGTAAATGTTAATATGGATTTAGCCTTAAAACCACCGTTAATTAGACCTATTAAAAGTTGTCCTGGCTGGTTATGGCCTCCTCCTATGTAAATGTCTTCCAGCCCGTCGCTATTCACATCTCCTTTAGCTAGTCCAGGACCGGTTTGCGAAAGTTTATGAGGAAGCAGTACTTGAAGACTATAATCGTTGAAATAGGGGTCTTCATGCTTAAACTGTGAGGACACCTGAGAAAATAAAGGTTCAGTTTTTTCAAGGGCATCATTGGTATTGGAATTTGCATCTGTGTAAGAAATATTTAAAAGTTGATTAGGCTTTACATGTTGTAATGTTTGATGCTTGTTGTCTAACCAATGTATCTCAAGTTCTTTAATGGTAACGTTTTTAGGAATTCCAAAATGAATGGTGTTAGAGACGGAAGATAGAAAACCTCTCGTATTTACTAGCTGTCGTATTTGTACACGTCCATCATTTTGATGCAATTTAATAGTGGCTCCAATACCATTAATATTGTTTTTTGGTCCCGTGAGCTCAATTTTTAGATAGTTTCCTAATTCAGATTCGAATGCGTTATTTTTTAATACTGTGGCTTCGTCGTTAATATTATTAACAACAATATCTAAATCGCCGTCATTATCGAGATCTGCATAAACAGCACCGTTTGAGAAGGTTGGTGTGGAGTCGACCCATTTACGAGAGGTGTTTTCAAAAGTGAGATTACCATTATTTCTAAAAAAGTAATTGTTAAGCTTTTGTTGAGGTAGCATTTTAGCAAACTTTAAAAAATCTTCATGTGTTGGCTTTCCGTTATTTTCTCTTAGAATATCAAGAGTTTTATTAAGGATATCGCGATCCATAACGTCTCTAAAAACGCCATTTGTTATATAGACATCATTTAAACCATCTAAATCAAAATCGGCAGATAATAGGGACCAGCTCCAATCTGTATTTGCTATACCCGACATGTTACCAATTTCACTAAAAGTCCCATTGCCATTATTAAGTTGTAACATATTATGCATGTACTGATAATGATGATCTTTGTTCACCATTAATTCAAATTGATCAACAGAGGTCATGGCCATAGTGGTTTTAGAGCGTACATAGTCTTCCGGATTCATATCTAAAGTCATAATGTCCAGATGCCCATCATTATTCATATCTGCCATGTCGCTCCCCATGCTATTGAAAGACATGTGGTTAACGGTATTGTTCCGGCTTTCAGAAAACGTCCCATTGCCATTATTGAGATACACAAGATCGGGGAAGTTAAAATCATTACAGATGTAGATGTCCAGATAACCGTCGTTATTTATGTCTCCTACCTGGGGATTTAGCCCGAAACCTATATCGTATAAAATACCTGCTTTTTCGGAAACGTCCGAGAAATGACCCGTACCATCATTATTGTATAATCTATCACACCCTTTAGAATTTATTGTCTTGGGATCACTTAAGACTTGTTTTAGGTCCAAAACTTTTGCTTTTCCTGTTAGATCCGGTGTATTAGAAATGTAAACATCCAGGTCGTTATCATTATCATAGTCAAAAAATGTGGCTTGTATCGTTCTGTTAGCATCGGCTAAACCTAGTTCTTCCGCTTTCTCGGTAAACGTTAGATCGCCATTATTGATATACAACATATTGGCAAATGAGTTGTTTTCGTTTTTAGAACCACCTCTAGAGATATAAAGGTCTAAGAATCCATCGTTGTTTACATCAGCTACTGCAACACCGGTATCAAAGCCTGCTCTTTTTTTTATACCTGAAGCAGAAGTGATATCTTTAAACTTAAAGTTCCCTTGATTTAAATAAAATTTATGCGCTTTATTATTAGAAATGAAAAACAGATCTTTTAAGCCATCATTGTTAAAATCTGCTGCGGCTACGCCTCCGCCGATATAAGTATAATTGTATTGATAATAATTATAGTCAACAGTTTCAGTTAATTGGTTTATGAACTTAATGCCAGATGTTTTAGAGGGTACTATAGAGAACAATTTTTGTTCTTTTTTAATTACAATGGACTGTTCTTCAGAACAGGAGTGTAAAAAAATTAGGCAAATAAAAAGGGTGAATACAAAGCTTAAATCGTTAAATTTTGACGACATATTTAATGGGGTTTTGAAGATAACTAAGGTACCGTTTTTAGTATTAATATTAAAGTCTTTAAATAGAATGATTTAAAATAGATGCGTTACTTAAAAGACATTTTTATAAGATTGTTTATAAGAAAAAAGCGGTAAGGTTTCACCAGAACCTTACCGCCTTTATTACTAAACTAAACTAAAAAGCTGTTAATTAGCTAGGTTTGGATTTAAATCAATTTCTCTTTTCGGTATTGGGGCAAAGTAATTGTCCGTTCCTAAAGATCCCATTATGGCATTTTGAACAGGTAATAAATCACCATTAGCATTCCTTGAGACTTGTGGGTCTCTGTTAGATAATGCCTGATCTACACGTTCCATACGTACTAAATCGTTCCATCTAAGCCACTCTCCGGCAAGTTCCCATTTACGTTCTGTAAACGTTAGTTCGGCTAAATCCCCACTAGTAACATCAGAGTACATCAAGGTAGGATGGTTTTCCCAAATGCCACTTGCATTTAGTATACGTTGAGGAACTGGTGTAGGATACGTGTTGTTATATGGTAATCCTGCCGCTCTTCTTCTAACTTTATTTAATGCTTCCCAGGCATCAGTATTGGTGTTTCCAGAACGTGCCGAGGCCTCAGAATAAATTAACAGAACTTCAGCATATCTCAGATAAAAATCGTTTCTGTTGGTGTTAAAGTCTGTAAGGGGAATATCTCCGGCTGGGCCAACAATCTTTTTGAATACTGGGGCTGCCTGATCTTTAAAGTTTTCCCAATCATGATCTGTTCTGTAGGTAGCTTCTTTTCTTGCGCCTTCAGGAAAGTCTTCGAAAAATCTAATTTCAGCGAATGTTTCTGCCCAACCGTCAAGATCTGATGGGTTTCCTAGTTTTCCATATTTGCGGTTGTGAAGCTCATTGGGAACACTATAGGCAATGGTCCATGTGCTTTCACTATTAAACCTATTCTCAAGAGTCCATAGGTCTTCTAGGTTTTCGACTAATCCGAAATTATGATTGCCTGCATTATCCATAACCTGTTTAGCACTTGCTGCAGCGTCTACATATTTGGAGTTATCGTTTGCAGGGAAGCCTGCCCAATCTAAATATAGACGCGCCAAAATGGCTCTTGCAGAACCTGAGTTTGGTCTTGGTGCTCCAAGAGGGGTTTTGGGATAGAGTTCAGGTAACATAGATTCGGCTTTTAATAAATCAGATTCGATTTGGGTGTATACCTCTTCAATACTAGAAAGGCTTATGTCTAATTCTGGTTCTGAAGTTAGTGGTAAAGGGATTCTTCCATGTACTCTGGCTAGATGATAAAACATAGCACCTCTTAAAAAGTATACCTCACCTAACAATCGGTCTCTTATTTCGATTTGTTCAGGATCTACTAAAGCTTCCAATGCAACTGCATTTTCCAATGTGGTATTGGCAGCTCGAATCATGGCATATATGTCGCGCCAGTTTCCTGAAATTCGAGAATTTTCATTGGTTATTGAACGTTGGTCAAATTCTCTAAAATCGGCTTTATTACTTACTTTATGTGTAGTTATATCGTCACCAGACCACCCATTTACAAAAAATGTAGACCACTGTGAGGCCTCTCTCAGTCTGGAATAGATACCAGTAACACTAACTCCTAACTCAGCTGTATTGGAGTAACTTAATGGAATTAAATTTGCAACAAGAGGATCTTCGTCTAAATCTGCACAATTATGTAATGAAAGGGTAGAACATATAATTGCAGTAACCATCAAAGTTGGTTTAAGCAAGCTGAAAAATTTTATGTTTTTCATAATTTATATTTTATTTCGTTAACAATTTTTTAAAACCCAATTTTCAAACCTAATGATACAGTTCTTGGGTTAGGATACGCACCAGTGTTAATACCTGCTGCAATATCTACATTACCTGCGTTTTCATCGTCAGCCGGTTTCGAAGTGTGCTCCGGGTCATAACCACTATAATCGGTAATTAACAATAGGTTTTGACCGGAAGCATAAACCTTTAAATAGCGAATGCCTTCAGTAAGATCCTTAATGGTATATCCCAGAGATAAGTTGCTAAGTCTTATAAAATCTCCTTTTTCAACATACCTAGTAGAACCAGCATCGTTTAATCCACCAGCAGGAATATCGGTTTCATTGGTTGGCGTCCATTGGTTGACTTGCTCAGGAGCTAGAAAACTTCTTTGGTTACCAGTATTACCTACAATAATACCTTGTACGGCATTAAGGACATCAAAATCATGTACACCTTGAAAGAAAATGTTTAAATCCCAGTTTTTGTAAGTTAACGTATTGTTGAAACCCCAAAACGTTGTAGGCGTTCCGTTTCCAATAGCACCTATAACACGATTACCATCGGCATCTCTTAAGTATTTAGCATCACCGGGAGCGGCAATGGGGTTTCCAACGTCATTTAAAGGAATATTGTCTGTTGATTTCCATGTTCCAAGAAATGTTGAGCCGTTAAATTGGCCAAGAGGTTGTCCTAGTTGAATAACATTCCATCGTCTATTTTGCCCATCAACACTCACGAATGTTCCTTGTATTTCTTCATCACCACCCAAATCAACCACTTTGTTTTTCGAGTAAGAAAAAGTTAGCGCTGAGTTCCAGTTAAAATCATCAGTTCGAATAATATCGCCAGATAAGGAAAGGTCGATACCTGAGTTTTCAACTTCGCCTACGTTTTTGGTAATCGTACCGCCACCGTTGGTATCTGGAATAGGCACATCTAATAATAAGTCGGTTGTGTTTTTCTTATAAACATCAACAGAGAAATTTGCTCTTCCTCCAAATAATCCAAGATCAACACCCAGGTTTGTTTGGGTTGTAGTTTCCCACGTTAAATCAGGATTACCATATTTATCAGGAGCAGAGCCTGGAGAAACTGCGGAACCATCAAAAGCATATCGACTATCCGTTTTTACATTTGGAAAGGTTGTATAAGGTTTTATGTTTTCGTTACCAACTTGTCCCCAACCCGCTCTAAATTTAAAGTTACTTAGAAAATTACTGTTTTGAACAAGGCTTGTGTTGTTAAAACTGTAGGCAGCCGATACAGATGGGAAATAGCCAACACGATTATCTTTGCGAAATTTCGAAGATGCGTCGCGACGAATAGTACCAGTTAAGAAAAAGGCATCACTAAGGATGTATTCTGCACGTGCCATTAACGATTCGATTGCAGATTTTGAGAAGTTGTTCTCTAGAGTTTGTCCAGAGGCAAACTCTCCTAGATAGAAACCATTAGGGATTATAACATCCTGACCATTATAAGAGTTATATCTGCTTTCTATTCCAGAAAATTCATAAACTCCGGTTAGCTTAACATCATGTTTATCATTAAATGTTTTTTGCCAGTTCAAAATGTTACTTACCTGATGTGTCGTGTTTTTAGATGCGGCATATTTAACATCATTTAAGGGATGATCTGTTTTATATTCTTCTGAGGTACCGTTAAACGTTGATGCACCTGCAACCAACGTATAATTAAGATTTTCTAAAATGTCATAGCTTATGGTTAAATTGGTGTTTAAGCGATCTTTTATTTGGTCGATTTTAGTGGTATTAATATTTTCAATCGGGTTTAAGTTTAGCGTTGCTAATCCTTTTAAAGAAAATCTGTTATATAGACCATTTTCCTGCCTTAATGGCGTTGTTGGATCCCATGTTAGTGCTTTTGTTATTAACGTTCCTTCGTATCTGTTTAATATTGATAAATCGTTTAATGTGGATGCGCGGTTGGCATCTAGTCTAAGGTCTATCTTTAGCTTTTCATTAATTTCAGTACTTAAGTTAGCGCGAATAGAATATCTTTCATATCCAGTATTAACAATCACACCCTCTTGATCGGTATAGTTACCAGATATAAAATATCTTGTTTTACCTTCGGCTCCACTTATAGATAATTGCGCTGTGTTAGAAACCCCTGTTTGGAAAAGCTCGTCCTGAGCATTTGATCCACCATTTTGTTGGAGTGCTTGTATTTCGGCAGACGTAAAAACTTCTGCTGAACCCACGCGAGTTCTTCTAGCATTCTCTAATCTTGCAAAATCTGCAGCGCCTAAAACAGGGAGCAGTTCTGGAACCGTAGAGATTGTTGTAAAAAAGTCAACATCAATTTTAGCTTTTCCAGATCCCTTTTTTGTACTAACTAAAATAACACCGTTAGAACCTCTGGAACCATAAATGGCAGTGGCAGATGCGTCTTTTAGAACTTCCATGCTGGAAATATCATTTGGGTTTATAGTACTTAGATCTCCACCAATAATACCATCTACAACCACTAATGGGCTGTTATCTCCATTAATCGAGTTAACCCCTCTAATACGAACTTTTACGGCCGAACCAGGGGCTCCACCAGCTCTTGATACGGCAACACCAGAAGCTCTACCTTGTAAGGCATCTTCCACTCTGGTAAGTGGTTGTCTCTCAAATGATTTTGAGGATACTTGTGAGACAGAACCTGTTAGATCACTCTTTTTTGCAGTACCATAACCAATAACCACGACTTGATCTAATTCTGCGGCGTCTTCGATTAATGTAACCGTAATGGAGGATTGACTTCCCACAGTAATGGATTGTGTTTTGTACCCAATGAACGAAATTTCGAGGACGTCGTTTGATGACGCATTAATAGTGAATTTACCATCAAAATTTGTGATAGCTCCTTTAGGTGAGCCTTTAACAATAACATTCGCGCCCGGTATACCAATACCAGACTGATCTACAACAATACCATTTACGGTTTGTTGTGCCTTAGCTTCGCTAAAAGCCATCAAAAACAGAAGGACACCTGAGAGTAGGCCAAACCTTACTAGTTTAGTAAATTGTTTTTTCATAATTTTTTCTTGTTTAGTTAATTTACATAGTACAATACGTACAATGAAACATAGAAGAACGAATCTATCAAAATTAAAGAAAGACGGATTTTATGTTATTTTTTTATCCTAGACTAATACTAGACATTGTGATTTGAATAAATTTTTAAGAGCACTTGATAAAGATTATTTTCGAAGGAGTTTTTTTGTTTTAAATCCTTATCAGGTTAATTTTCAGAAGATTTTAAGGGTGTTTTGTGCTATTTTTAGCGCTTTTTTGAAAAATGATTTTTCGTCAGAATATTTTTCGCAGATGTTTAAAATTTAGTACAAAGTAATGTCTAATCTAGACAAAGTTCAGATTAAATTTTAAAATTTCTTTATTTAATCCTGTTAGTTTTTTAAAATTTTGATAAAAATTTCTCCAAACTTGTATCTTTTGATAAGTTGAGTTTTTTCCTCAGTCGATATCTACTTGTGTGAACCGATTGAACCGAAACGCCTAAGAGTTTAGAAATGTCTTTACTATTAAAATTGAGCTTAATGAGGGTACATAAACGTTGTTCGTTTTTGCTTAAATCGGGAAAGTTATCGCTTAGGTTTTTGTAGAATTTATTATTTATTGAAGAAAATCGTAATTTGAATTCATCCCAAAGATCAACGCTCGTGAATGAAACAGATTTTAAGATTTTGTTTATTTCAGAAGACTTGATGCCTCCTTCCATTTGTTTAAGCTGGATTTCTAGCTTTTTTAAGAACTCGTCTTTTCTTACTAATTGAAGTGCAGATGTTGTTATTTCTTTATCTTTTTTATCTAGGAGTGCATTGGCTTCCTGTATTTGGAACTCTTTGTTACGCTTTATAAGTTCTTTTTCTACATTATGTTTAGATCGTAGGTAAGTAAAACAGAACAGCCCAATAATAACAATTAGAGCTATTGTTACTAACAGAATCACACGTTGTAATGTTAGTATTTTATCTGCTTGCTTTAATTCTTTAAATTGTTGTTGTTGCATGTGCTTAGCGCGATTTTTTCTTTCAAGAATATATTTATCCTTGATTTCCAAAATATTAGAGTTGTTTTCGCTACGACTATCAAAAAATTGTGCATCCAGATTTTTTTCCATAAGTGCGTTTTCATAAGCAGATTTATAATCTCCCTTCATGACATAAAGCTTGGAAAGTTTTTGATATATCAGAGGTGAAAAGTCAATATGGCCGTTGTATTTTTTTGATATGTCTAATGCTTTTTTGTAAAAGTTATGGCTGCTATCAATATCTAAATCATCTTTTTTAATATCTCCCCAATAACTATAAACAAGTACTAAATAGGAAGGATCATTCTTAAGAAACCAGGGTTCGATGTCTTCCATTAAGCTCGAAGCTTCCTGGTGTTTTTTTTCCTTATTTAGAACATAAGCCTTTTCAAATTTTAAATAAGATAAGTTTGTTTGTTTGAGAAGATCTCCTTTACTGAACAAATAACAGCTATCTAAGTACTTTTTTGCCATTTCTAGATTGTTTATTTCCCTATATGTACTAGTAAATGCGAGATAGTTTTTTACAATATGCTCTTGAGCTAACTGGTCACTTTTTATAAGTTTTTTTGTGAGGTCTAATGAAGCATTTAAGTATTTAAAAGCATATTTTGTTCGCTTGTAAAAGCTATAGATTCTTCCTATTTCCAAGTAAATTGAAGCTTCCAGTGCTGTATTTTCGATTTTTTCAGATAATATTAAGGCATTCCAAAATTCGTCGTAAGCACTGGCATATTGAGCCTGATTTCCATAAATATCGGCTAGTTCTAAAAGGGCATCTATGGCGTGAAGTGTATCTCCTATTTTTAAAAACTGATTATGTGTGTTTTTTAATAGATTAATGGATATATTGGGGTTTTCGTACCTAATGTCTTTTGCGATTTTAAGATTATCTACAACAGATGAGGTTATAGAATCGTGCTGCACGGCATTTGTATCCATTATACTTAAAAAGAATATTAGGAACAGTGTTGTTACGATTCGTGGAAGATTTTTAAAATTCACTTATAAACTATTTTAATTACTTGCTATCTCGTGTTTGGGTTTTAAAAGACATATTAATATATAATCAATTTAAAAACAATATTTCCAAAACCCAAGCTTATTCCATTTACACTCTAAATGTACTCTATAAAATATGTCTTTTTGCGTCTTATCTATCACAAAAACCAGTTTTTTTATGTTTATGCAAACTTAGAACATAGTAGGTCCTATTTAATGGTCGAGTTAAATTTTATGTTCGATGTTCCAATTCATAACGGGACTATTATTTTAAGAACCTGCTTTAGAGGTGTATCCCCAGATGTAAAGTTCAGATTTAAAGGATTTGTACAGGACAATTTGACTTCGTGTTTTATTTGTCAAATATTTGATTGATTTTGTCTTTAGATTTCATTTTCTTGATATACTCGCTTGGTAGCACGCCAAATTGTTTTTTAAAGCATTTCGAAAAATAAGAGGCGGTATTAAAACCAGTCATATACATGATTTCTTTCACAGATAAATCACTGGTTTCCAAAAGCTGCATAGCACGTTTTAAACGAATATTTCTAATGAACTCACCCGATGAAAGTCCTGTTAATTCTTTAAATTTCATGAAGATATTCGAACGGCTAAAATTCATTTCTTTAACCAGAACCTTTACATTGAACTCAGTATTCATCATGTTTTTTTCAATTATTTCTATAGCCTGTTGCAGGAATTTTTCATCGGTGGATGTTACAGTGACTTCATTGGGCTGAGATATTATTTTTCTATTAAAACGTTTTCTTAGTTGTTCTCTATGTTCAAGAATATTCGACAGTTTTAATTTTAGTAAGTCTATGTTAAAAGGCTTTCTAATATAGTCGTCTGCACCATTTGTGAAGCCTTCTAGTTCGTTTTCTTCCGAAGCTTTGGCGGTTATCATCATCACGGGAATGTGGCTAGTTTCCTGTCTTGTTTTGAGCTGTTTGCAAAATTCAAAGCCATCCATAACGGGCATAAAAATATCTGTAAGGACGATATTAGGTTGTAAATATTTTGCCGCTTCCAGGCCTTCTTTTCCGTTTTCTGCATGATAAATGTTATAGTACGCGTTTAGGGTCTGGGATATAAAGTCTCTTATTTCATTGTGATCATCGACCACAAGAAGTATTGGTAGTTTCGACCTTCGCTTAGAGAATATTTTATCAATAATCTCGTCATTGATGTCGCGTTGATAGCTGCTAACGTTATTGGGCATCATAAAACCGAGTGTTTTATCCTCGGACTCAAAGCTTATATTGGGAATATTTAAGTAATCCTCTTTATTCATTGGGATTTTAAAAATAAAAGTACTTCCTTTTTTATGTTCACTTTCTACTTCAAGAGAACCTTGATGTAATTGTGCTAGTTTTTTTGAGTATGCGAGTCCAATGCCTGTCCCTTCATTGGGCTGTCTTTCCGAAAGTTTTTTATCTATATAAAAACGCTCGAATATATGTTTAATTTTATCTGGATTAATGCCAGGACCGGAATCTTTTACTTTAATGATTAAATGCTTTTTTATACCAGGAGCTCCATTAATGTTTTCTAAACTACTGAGTATTTCAATAACAATAACCCCATGATTTGGCGTAAACTTGATAGCATTGGACAAAAGGTTGTTTAGTATTCTTTCGACTGCGTTGGGGTCGAACCAAGTCTTAATAGTATCATTATATTGATGAATTTCAATAGTTATATGTCGCTTTTTACTTAAAAACTGAAATGGTTCTATAAGTTCGTTTATAAATTCTATAATACTACTCTTATAGAGTGTTAATGTCATTTTGCCTTTATCCATTCTTCTGAAACCAAGCAATTGATTAACCAGGCGTAGCAGCGAATCTGTATTCTTCTGCATGAGACTGAGTTGCTGTAACACAACTTTTTTGTCTAATTGGACATAAGATTGTCTAAGGTATTCCAGCGGGCCTTTAATCAAGGTTAATGGCGTTCGAATTTCATGTGATATGTTCGTGAAGAATTCTATTTTAAGCTGTTGTAACTCTTCGTTTTTTTCTTTTTCCAGATGTTCTAATTCTAATTGATGCTTTTTGGTTGTGTTTATTATGGTGTATTTTCTAAAAGCAATTAAAAGACCAACAAGTACTAAAGAATACAGAAAATAAGCTGCGTTAGAAAGCCAAAAAGGAGGGCTTATGTTGATTTTAATTTGAGCGGGGGTTTGGTCCCACAATCCATCATTGTTAGTAGCCTTTACAAAAAATGTATATGTTCCTGGTTCAAGGTTCGTATAGGACGCAAAACGTTTATTTGATGTTGTTTGTTCCCAATGTGTTTCGAAGCCATCTAATTTATAGGAGAACTGGTTTTTTTGTGAAGCAGCATAGTGTAGGGAGGAAAACTCGAACGAGATATTATTTTCGAAATATTTGAGGTCAATTTCTTGGGTTTTACTTACTGTTTTTTTTAAGAGAATCCTGTTGTTAATTTTATCTCTAACAGAAACAGGTTTGTTGGATATTAAAAACCTGGTAATGATTGTTTCCGGTTCGAAGGTATTTTCAATTAGGTTTTTTGGAAAAAAAACATTGAAACCATTGATTCCGCCAAAGAGCATTTCTCCGTTCCTCCTTCTAATGCATGATAGTTCCTGAAATTCATTGCTTTGAAGGCCGTCGTTAACATTGTAATTTTTAAAGGTTTCGGTTTCGGGATTGAATTTCGAAAGCCCTTTATTTGTTGATAACCAGAGGTTTCCTTCTTCATCTTCAAGAATGCCTTTTACAACCTTATTAGGTAAGCCGTCTTTTTCCGAATATCTTTTAAACGTAAAGATACCACTTCCAGATTCTTGGACAACTTTGTTTAGTCCACCACCAAAGGTTCCCAACCAGATGTCTCCTTTACTGCTTTCAAAAATGGGTAAGATGTAATTATGACTTAACGATGTGCTATCTCCATAAATGTTTTTGTAAACTTCGAATTTTGGATATTTTTTGGAAGCTTCGTTTTTAGAAAGGTAGCTTAGACCATCTGCTGTACCAAACCATAAATTACCCTTACTGTCTTCGCAAATATCGCGTATAATGTCGTTTGAAATACTTTTAGGGTTGTTTTGGTCGAAGCTGAAATTGTCTTTTATATAGTTCTCATTATATTCTGATGCTATCCACCTGTAAAGTCCATCACTATAGGTTCCAATCCAAATGGTTCCATTTTGACCACTAACAAGTGAAAAGACACTTGAACTTATTTCGGGTATTGGAACAATTTTCGATTTTTCTATCTTATTAAGGTTCGTAATATCCATTTCATATAACCCAATGGAGTTTTCTCCACCAAAAAGAAGAATCTTTTTATTTCTCCTTTCTATTTCTGTAATTGTAAATACTTTTGGGATGGAGTTAAAATTCACGAAATCTTTGTATGTGCCGTTGTTTCTAATCATATTTAGTCCGCCGCCTTCTGTTCCAACCCACATATTGCCATGACTATCTTCATGAAAATACTTGACATTATCATGGCTTAAACTATTGTTGTCTAACGTTTTTCTAACATGTTGAAATTGCTTCCTTTCCAGGTCGAGTTTATTAACACCACCTCCCTTTGTTCCGGCCCAAATAATACCGGTTCGATCTTTGTATAAGAAGTTAATATTGTTTTTGCTAATACTATTAGGTTTTCTGGGGTCGTAGGTGAACCTCTCGTTTATTTGGGGGAATTCTGAGTTAGGATTATATTTTAAATGTAATAGTCCGTTTTCTGTTCCAACCCAAATGTCATTGTTATTATCGATTATAAAAGAGTTGGCAACGTCATCTACAATCTTTTTGATTTCTAGTTTGTCTGTTCTCTTTGATTGATAGTAGAGCCCTGCCTGTGTTGCAATAATTAAACGTCCGTCCTTATCTTCTCCAATACAATGCACCGATCTGGCTGGCAGATCAAGGTCGTTATTAACAAAACGAAAATACATATCTCCGTTTGGTTCCCTTGAAAGCTTATAAAGCCCTCTATAACCTCCGGTCCATAATTGACCTTTACTATCTTCGTATATGGTGTTAACAGATTGAATATTGTGACCAATTATATAAGGTTCCTGTTGTGCTTTGAAACGCTGAAACTCCACAGAGTCTCTGCCTTTTTCCAGATCCAGCATATTTAATCCCTTATTGGTTCCAATCCATAATCGATTTTCTTTATCTCTATAAACGGCAGCGATATAATCACTATTTATGCTTTTTATATTGTCCTTTTCGTATTTATATGTGGTAAATTCTTCGGTAGATCTATCGAAAAACAAGAGCCCCCCACCAGTGGTAGCTATCCAAAAATTTCCATCTTTGTCTTCAGCAAGATCGAAAATCAAATTACTTGTAATACTACCAGGTTTGTTGGGGTCTAGGTTAAATATTTTAAACGAATAGCCATCGTATTTGTTGAGTCCGTCGTGGGTAGCAAACCACATAAACCCATCTCTATCTTGATGGATTTTATTGATGTCACTTTGAGATAAACCATTATTGGTATTAATGCGTTCGAAGTACCCCAGGCTTTGAGAACTACTTATAGTTTGATAGGAGAAACAGAGCATAAAAATGTAGATACCAATACATGTCTTTGTTTTTGTAATGATAAGTTTTATTTTTTTGCCTCTTATAATTATCATATTCGGAATCAACCTTTATTAAGTATCAATAACCTTAATTTGTTATTATTTGGAGCAATTAGGTAAGCGGGGACTTTGTCTTTCCCTAAATGAATTGGTTTGATATCTCTAATTTCGCCATTGACAAACAAACCTGTATCGCTAGAACTTAAAACAGTAAACCCATTAGGGCTTCCTTTAAGAACGGTTGTTAGGCTGGCGTCGTTGCGAGGAGTTTCTACTTCTGAACCATATAGGTTGCCTCCTATTAGAAGATCGGGGTATTCATCACCGTTATAGTCAAAGTTAACAAATTTATTTATAGAAGAGAATTGAGACCGATTTGGAAGTTTTTCTAGCTCAAATGTTCCATCTCCATTATTTTTTATAAGATGATGTGCAAATGTTTGGGCTTTATAGTTTAAAGACCCTTTTAGCATGCCTTCTCCATAAATATCTATCAAATCTGCATTAGCAAAGGATTCAAAAGTTTTGAATCTTGCTTTTATTGCAGGCACTTGTTGTGATGAACACTCGCGCCCCCTTAATGGGAGTTTGGTTCCGTTTTTTTCGTAGCTCAAAACAATATCTGAAGCACCATTTTCATCGAAATCATTAGCATACACCTCGAAAGGGTTCGTTTTACTAGCTTTGTACTTGTAATTTAATCCCAGATTCCCGGCGAGATAGTCCATGTCACCATCGTTATCCACATCTAACTTTTTAAGGCTATACCACCACCCTGTATAATCTTCGAGCCCGAGCCTGTTAGTTTCTTCTTCAAACCCGGTTCCCGTGTTTTTAAAAAATCTTATGGGCATCCATTCTCCGGTTAGTATTAGGTCCAAATGACCATCTTTATTGTAATCATCCCAAACGGCACTGGTTACTAGACCTGCCTTGTTTAAATCTGGAGCCAGTGCTGTGGTTACATTGGTATATTTAATGGTAGTATCCTTTCCTCCGTCGTTTCTTAAAATATAACTTTGGGCAGGGTATGGGTAGTGTCCTGGTGTTATGCGGCCTCCAACAAATAGGTCGAGGTCTCCATCGTTGTCGTAATCCCCAAATTCGATACTTTGTCCGCTTGCTTTTATTGTGGGTAAAGACGTATTGGTTTTAATAAAACCGTTAGGAGTATTTACATATAGCCTATCCTGGTAGGTCTCAATTGATTTATTTTTGTCGTTACCACCACTTACAACGTACAGATCCAAATCGTTATCATTATCGGCATCAAACAACAGGGCGCCCGTATCTTCATAAGATGCGTCTTTTGTCCAAGGTCCATCGAAAACGTTAAATGTACGGTCATCATTCTGAAGATATAGGGCAGCTGAGTGTCCTGTTGCATTCCCAATAAAAAAATCTTCTAATCCGTCGTTGTTGACATCGCCCACAGTAAGGGCGGGGCCACATTGCGAATATTTATGAGGTAGAAGAGTTTCATATTTAAAATCGTTATAAAGGTCTTCTTTATGAAAGAAAGTAATTCCAGAAGCCTCTGTTATATCTTTAAATTTGTTTTTAGTAATGCTTTTGTTTGGCTTAGAAACGGCATTTTTATAGTCAACTTGAATTAATGTATTGGTTTTAAGTTGCTTTAAAATTTGTTTACTTCCGTCTGGCCAGATAATATTTAGTGTATCAATTATATTGTTTTTACCAACTCCGAAATGAAGTATAGTTTCGGTGCTAGATTGATAGCCTCTGGTTGTTGTTAGTTCTTGCGTTTGTTCTAAACCGGGTGTTTTAAGACGAACTTTAGTGCCAAGGCCAAAAGGATTTTTGGAAGGGCCATTGAGCTTTATTTTTATGTAATTCCGTTGTAGTTTTTGCGCTTCGTTAACGTAAATAGATGCCGGACTGTCCATGTTATTTATAACAAGATCCATGTCACCATCGTTATCTAAATCTGCACAGGTAAACCCATTTGAAAACCCTTTTTCATCAAGTCTCCAGTCTTTTGTGGTTTTAGAGAATGTAAAATCTCCATTGTTTTTGTAGGCATAGTTAGAAATTGGGGTGCTTGGTAATCGTTTAAAGTCGAGCTGTTTTTTATTACCAAAGTGTTTTTCCATGTTATACTCGGCATTAACATCGTTGTTGTTCACGTCTCGTTTTACACCATTGCTAATAAATACATCTTTCCAACCGTCATTATCAAAATCACAAAATATAGCCCCCCAACTCCAGTCTGTAGTGGCCATTCCTGCAAATCTTGAAATATCGCTAAGAATAGGTAGGTTATCCTTATTTATACCATTGTTTAATTGCAATGAATTTTGCATGTATTGATGATTAAAACCTAGGTCGACTGCCTGGTAGAAGGTTTCCGGGCTCATACTGGCCATATTGGTTTTGGATCGGCTGTAATCTTCTGCAGTCATATCTACCTGCAGTAGATCTGTTAGTCCGTCATTATTAAAGTCTGATGCATCTATACCCATTCCAAACATTGAGGTGTGTCGTGATATTTTGTTGGAAACTTCATTAAAGGTGCCGTCTCCATTGTTTAGATACATGTAGTCCGGGACATTAAAATCGTTGGAGAGGTACAAATCTTTATAACCATCGTTATTGAAATCTGAAGCAACAATACCAAGCGTAAGTCCAAAACGTTGTACACCTGCTGTTGTGGTTACATCTTCAAAAGAGCCATTTCCGTTATTTTTATATAAATGGCCCGAATCCTCAAACCGGTTTAAGTCCATTTTGCTCTTGTAATACATATTCCCCATACTTACTAGTACGTTGGGGTAATTGGCGACAAAAAGATCTAACAAACCATCGTTGTTATAATCGAAAAAAGTAGACTGTATAGATTTACTTTTGTCGGCTACACCGTAAGATTCGGCTTGTTCCGAAAATGTATTGTCTCCATTATTTATAAATAACTGATTGGCACTATTTCCAGATTTTCCCGAGACACTTAGGTAAATATCTAACAAACCATCATTATTAACATCTGCCATCGTAGTGCCAGAGTACCATCTGGAATCTCCAGCTACACCTGCCGAGTGTGTAATGTCCTCAAAGGTTAGGTCTCCTTTATTTAGATACAGTTTGTTTGATACTAAATTGCCTGTGAAATAGAGGTCAGGCAACCCATCATTGTTGATATCTCCAGAAGATACGCCACTACCTAGATAAAGGAAAGGGTAGTTGAAGTAATTAAGTGTATCGTTTTCAATAATAGTATTAGAAAAAAAAACTTGTGAGTGTTCTTTATCTAGAGGTGTGAATGTGATAAGGTTCTTCTGAACGTTTTTTTTAGAGCATGAGAAAACAAATATAATAGTAGTAAGAACAAGTATTATGTTATTTAAACGCATCATATAATTTTAGGAATGGCCACCAATCCAAAACTATGAATTGATGGCCTTTCAAACAAATTAAACTTAAACTTTTAGTATCCAGGGTTTTGATCGAGGTTTGGGTTTTGATCCAACTCGTTTTGAGGAATAGCAACGTATTCCCTTCCCGGTTTATAGGCACTTGTTCCACCACTGTTAGATTTTAAGTCGGGGTTGTTAACGATTTTATCAACAACTTTTCCCCAACGTAGTAAATCGAAGTATCTTGTACGTTCAAAAGTAAGCTCTTTAACTCTTTCATCTTCAATGTCCTGCATTGTGATGCTGGTAAATGCGGGCATGTCAACACGTGCTCTAATCTGGTTAATGGCATCTAATGCTTCGCTCGTAGATCCGTTAAGCATAAATTCTGCTTCAGCAAACATTAATAAAACATCGGCATATCGTAACATTCTTAAGTTGTTACCAGCACTGTGCCAGCCACCGTCTAGTGATTCCGATTTTCCGTTAAATGCCCAATCTGCATATTTATTTCCATAAGTCGCCGTTATAGCAGCTCCATATACGTCTTCATAACTTTGGTCTCCATATGTTTTTGAAGTAAGTACTTCGCCTTCGTATGTTGTTGTTTCTGTTGTATTGAAGAAGAATGTTGCATATGTTCTTGGGTCAATTTCATTATTAATGGTTCTTTCGTCCAGGAATAAATCTATGGCCCATTGATTAACTGTCATACCATCCTGATTGGTGAAACCTGCTGGTGCCAAATCTGGTTGAAAACCAGAACCTTTTCCTCTTCCTGAGGCATCACCACCCCAACCGCTTTGACCATCGGAGATTAATTGAATTTCGAATAAAGATTCGGTATTATTTTCAAACTCTTCGGTGAAATTATGAGCGTAGTTGTCCATTAGTTGGTAACTACCTCCCATTATTTTAGCAAACTCGGTCTTGGCTTCGGCATACTTGTTTTGATATAAAAGTACTTTTCCTAAATAGCCTGTAGCAGCTCCAGATGTTACTCTTCCTACATAATCAGATGGCCACGATGTTGGTAGTAAAGATTGTGCATTTCTAAGATCCGATTCTATTAATGCCCAAACTTCTTCTGGAGATGCCTGAACAATAGATAAGGGGTCTTCAATTTCAGTGAATGGTATCTGAAGTAAGGGAATATTTCTCCAGTTATTCAATAAATTGAAATAGTTGAATGCTCTTATAAAATGTGCTTCACCAAGAATATTGTCCTTTTCTTCTTGACTGAAAAAGGGGTCTTCTATACCGGGAACCCTAAATAGGACCTCGTTAGCTCTTGTTACCCCTTGGTACATGGCTTGCCATACCCACTTTACCGGGTTTCCGGCCGGGTCGGTGTTAAAATAACCTACCTGAGTTCTATCTGATGTTCCAATTCCATTAATAACATCGTCTCTATAATCTGATAAGAAAATTTCGAATCTTGAATAATATAGAATATTGGTAAATGGACTATAAGCTCCAAAAATTCCTTTCTTTGCATCTTCTTTTGTTTTCCAGAAAGATTCTGGTGTTACTGCATTTGGATTAGTCTGATTTAAAATATCTTCATCACAATTCACGTTAAAAACGAAAATGAGTAGTAATGTTAAAATGATTTTAAAATATTTTTTTACGTTTTTCATTTTTCTAATTTTTTTTGTTAAAAAGAAACTTGTAATCCAAGTTGATAGGTTCTGGGAGTTGGGTAGGTGCCTTCATCAACACCAGCATTAAAAATCTTTCTGCTTCCTCCTCTATTGTTTCTTCCTACTTCGGGATAGTAACCAGTATACCCTGTAATGGTAAATATGTTACTACCTGTTACGTACAATCTTAGTTTGCTTAATTTCAGTTTATCTAAAATTGCATCCGAGAAATTATATCCTAGTTGTGCATTTCTTAATCTAAAATAGGCACCATCTTCAATATAGAAACTAGACATCCTTCTATTGTTTCCATTATCCGTTTTCGTATTTCTTGGGATATTCGTGTTGGTGTTTGTTGGTGTCCAAGCATTTAGAGCATCGGCAAAATAGTTACCTTCTGTATCGAAATATCCGCGATATTTTGTACCATTTAGTATGGAGTTTCCGGAAACTCCATTAAAGAATAGATTTAAGTCAAATTGCTTGTAGTTAACTCCAAGACTTACTCCATATTCGAACGTTGGAATAGGGCTTCCCAGATAGGTTTGATCATCAACATCAACATCACCGTCACCATCTAAGTCTTTAAACTTAAAATCACCAGCACCAGAGTTACCAGATGTGTCGTTAGCTGCTGCTGCTTCAGCATCTGATTGATATATACCTTCAACAACATATCCGAAGAACGATCCAATAGGTTGTCCTACATCTGTTAATGTACTGTTTATTGTATTTGATGTAAATGAGCCCTGACGGATTGGTGTGGACTCTCCTAGGTCGGTGACAACATTATCTAATGTAGAGAAATTAACAGAAGCATTAAACGAAAGATCATCGCTAAGTTGATCTGCGTAACTCGCTACAAATTCGAAACCTTTATTTTCTACACTTGCCGCATTGAAAGGGATAGCATTGGTAAATCCAGTATATAATGGTAATTGGATGTTTACCAGAATATCTTCAGACTCTTTAATGAAGTAGTCCATTGTGACACTTAACTTATTGTTAAATGCATTAAAATCAAGCCCTATATCGGTTGTTTTTGTAGTTTCCCAGAAAATAGCTGGATTTACTCCTTTGGTGATAGAATATCCTGTAACTCTTTCCGGAGAGTCTCCAAGTACATATTCACTAAATAGATTAAGTTCAGGGTCGATAGCGTATATATCTACATTATTGGATCCAATTTCTCCATAACTGGCCCTTATTTTAATGTTTGTTAGTGCCTCGAAATCTTCCATGAATGTTTCATTACTTAAATTCCAGGCTAGAGCCATAGACGGAAATGTACCCCATCTTAAATCTTCTCTAAATAATGAGGAACCATCTCGACGAATTGAGGCTGTTATAAGATATCTGCCATCGAAAGCATAATTTAACCTTCCGAGGTAAGATTGAATGGTTGATGTTCTGTCGAATGATGGTGCTTCCTGAATTTCTTCTGCAGCCGATGCTACACGAATATCGTTAGATGGAAACCTTGCGGCAGTAACCCCTAATCTTCTGGTGTTGTTTTCCTGTTCTGTAAAACCAGCCAGAAGGTCGAGAGAATGTTTTCCAAATGTTTTCTTATAGTTTAAAGTGTGCTCAATTAAAGTCGATAAATAATTCGTGTTTCTTTCCCTTAACTCTGAGAACTGCTTAAGGTTTGCATCTTTAAAAATTTGATCGTCTGGAGTGAATTCAAAATAGTTATCTGAATAAGACTCCAGGTTTAAACCTAATTTGTAGGTAAGTCCGTCTATAATTTCATAAGAAGCAGACAGGTTTCCTAAAACAGTATTTCGTTTAGAAGTTCTGTCTTGTAATGCTGCAAGACCTAACTCGTTAATGCTTGTACCTGGGCCATAGAAAAGAGCTAGAGCCTCACCATCTGGAAGGTCAGAAGAACTCCAGTCTCCATTATCATCTGTTAGACGAATGGTAGGGATTAAATTTCGCTCCCTGTTAAAGTATGGGTTTGGGTTATCAACGGTTCGTGTTAATCCAATCGTACTTTCCAGTTTGAATTTTCCTTTTGTAAAGCTTCCATTGGCTCTAACCGTGGTTCTCTTGAAATCTGAAAATTTGATAATACCTTCATTATCAAATTGACTTAAGGATAAACTATACAAAATGTCGTCGCTTCCACCAGAAAGTCTCAGGTTAGTGTTTATTACACTAGAAGTTCTAAAAGATGATTTGTAAAGGTTGCTAGTGTTGTTTGGATTAAACTGTGCGTCGTTAGCAGGTTGTCTTGCAATTCCATCGTTATCATCTGCACGATTCACAATATCTGCATATTGTCTTGCATTGGCCCAGCCAAGCTCATTAATGGTGCTATTGAAACCGTAGCTGGTGTCTAAGTCAATTGATAATTGACCTTTTTTTCCTTTTTTGGTGGTCACGATTATTACACCATTAGCTGCTCTCGAACCATAGATCGCTGTGGAAGAGGCATCTTTTAATACAGATATGGACTCAATATCACCAGGGTTAATGGAATTCATATTCCCTGTAATAACACCATCTATTACAAATAGTGGTCCGGCATCTCCTAGAGTACCAGCACCTCGAATTGTAATTATAGAAGTAGCACCTGGTGAACCTCCTTGAGCTTGTACATTAACACCCGCCATTTTTCCCTGTAATGCTTGAGCAGGGTCTGTATAAGTATATCGTTCAATATCCTTACTACTTACCGTTGCAACGGCACCGGTAACATCTCTTTTCTTTTGAGCACCATAACCAATTACAACGATTTCGTCTAATTCACTAGCATCCTCAACTAGGATAATGTCTACATTGGTTCTTCCGTTTACTTCAACTTCTTGAGTAAAGAAACCTAAATAGCTTACAATGAGTGTAGCATTACTAGGAGCGGAAATGGAATAGAGTCCATCGAAGTCTGATTGTGCTCCAGTTGAAGAGCCTTTAATAATTACATTAGCACCAGCTAATGGCTGATTGGTTTGGTCTTTTACAGTACCCGTAATGGTTTGGTTTTGAGAATGTCCAATCCCAATTCCTGTTAACAAAACCATTGATAACATGAAAATGCGAGGTTGGCATTTTTGCTTAAGTAGTTTTAATAATTTCATACGCCTTATTAGTTTATTTAATTAGTTTTGAAAACTAATCAAACAATAAAGGGAAGGGTGTTTCATATGTGCAAATCCTTAGTACTAGAGGATAAAACACGTGTAGTAAAATACCTACTAAAACAACGTGTGTTATTTATAACTATCTTATTTTTAATTATTTATGTTTTAAATAATGTAATCAATTTGTGAAACAGATGTTCAAATTACGTGCAATAACGTGAAGCGGAGCACGTATGGTATTATAGGTGTGAAGTTATTCTTTTTTTGTATAGATGAATTGAAAAAAGAATTGTTCTAAAAAGGAATTTCTTCTGGTTTTATACGAGTTATGATCTAAATTTTATTCAAATTGATATATGTCTCAAATTTAGAATGCTAATGATGTTATTAGACATCATCATAATCAACAACAAGAGTTGGAGTCGTAGGATGTGCTTGACAGGTCAGGATTAATCCCTCTGCGACTTCATTTTCAGTAAGAATATTGTTTTGCCTCATAGTGGCATTACCCTCTTTAATTCGAGCCAAGCAACTGCTGCAAATCCCGCCCTGACAAGAATATGGAGCATCTAAATCTTCGTCCAGCGCGGCTTCTAGGATCGTTTGTTTTTGGGACATTTCGAATGTGGCCTCCTCCTCATCTACAACAACGGTTATTTTGGTTTTTCCATTAGGGACTATAGTTCCTTTGTCTTCTACCTCGGCAGGTTTGGCGGCTTTAAAAAGTTCGAAGTGTATGCGATCCTCGTTTATATCATGACTTGTTAAAACGTTTTTCACTGTATGAATCATACCCTCTGGGCCACAAAGATAAAAAGCATCAATATCGACGTGTTTATGTTTGTTTTTCATGATATAATTGACGGTACTCTTTTCAATACGACCAAAAATAGCATCTTCTTTGTCTTGTTGACTAAAGACAAATTGTATCGAGAATCGATCTTTATATGTATGTTGAAGTTCCAGAAGTTCGTTTAGAAACATGGTGTCTGAAGTCGTCTTATTGCCATATACCAAAATAACCTTACTGTATACTTCCTCCTCTAACGCACATTTTATAATACTTAAAACTGGTGTAATGCCACTCCCTGCAGCAAATACAGCGATATTTTTTGTTTTGTGGTCGTTCGGTTCAAAAATAAACCGTCCTTTTGGAGGGGCAACCTCAAGCGTATCGCCAGCTTGAAGTTCTTTATTGGCATAAGACGAAAATGTGCCGTCTTTTACTGTTTTAACCGCTATTTTTAGTTCTCCGCTTTTTGGAGAAACGCATAACGAATAATCGCGTCGTACTTCATTACTATTTATTATAGCTTTAAGCGTTACATACTGTCCTGCTTTAAAAGTAAATGTTTCTTTTAAATTCTCGGGAACAACAAAAGAAATGCTAATAGATGCGTTAGTTTCTCTTTGTATTTTATTAATAACCAGTTTATGAAATGAAGACATGCTATGAATTTTTTGGCAAAAATAATAAAGTTAATGAGTTAATTTTAACTTTGGCTGTAACAAATCTTGTAAAAGTCTCACTAATACTTAGAATTTTGTAATCATTAACCAAATAACTATTCAACACATGAAAAAAATCTTATTCGTATGCTTACTTATGTTAACACTTACAGTTAATGCTCAGGACAACTCAGAATTCAAAATATTAACCATTGAATTTATTAAACTTACTGGTACTGGTGATGCGTTCGATCAGGGCATTAATCAAATTGGCTTAAGTGTTCCCGAAGCTAATAAAGAGGCGTATACAAAAGAAGCCAAAGGAACTTTAGGTGCTTTATATGATAAAATAGCCGAGCTTTACATGAGTGAATTTACTAAAGAGGAAATTAAGTCATTAACAGACTTTTATAAGAGTGATTTAGGGAAAAAACTGGCAAGCAAACAAATGGATTTAGCTCAAAAGGCAATGTCTTATGGTCAATCCTGGGCTATGGAAGTACAGGGAATAGCACAAAAACATTCAAATTAGAATGAAATGAAAATTAAAAACTTTTTAAGTTTAGAGTGGAAGGCGTCTTTTCGATCTGCGTCCTTTGGTAAAAGCATGGCCATAAAGGTATTAATGGGCTTTTTTGGGCTTTATTTTATACTTATGTTTTTATCTATGGGCTTCGGTATGTATTGGCTGCTTAAAAAGGAATTTCCAGATCAAAATCCATTATTAATAGTTAATAATTATCTTTTTTACTGGGTTATAGGGGATCTTGTTTTTAGATTTTTCTTTCAAAAGTTACCGGTAATGAGTGTAAAGCCCTTGTTGATTTTACCTGTTAAAAGAAGAAAAATTGTAAATTATATTTTAGGAAAGTCTATCATATCCTTTTTTAATGTCCTCCCACTATTTGCTTTTGTGCCGTTTGGTTCTATTTTGATAGCAAACGGTTACCCAGTAGACTCAGTATTGGTTTGGATGTTAACAGTTATATTGATAACACTTTGTATTAATTTTTTGAACTTTATAATTGAGAGTTTTTCGGCACAGAAAGAATTATCATTTTTACCAGTAATTGCGCTAACTGGAGGAACATTTTTATTGAACTATTTTAATGTTATTTCCTTAACCAATGTCGTTGCTCAAGGGTTCAATGCTATTTACGAAACACCTGGTTTAGTTGTTATACCTGTAATTGTTTTAGCAGGGCTTTATCTATTTAATTTTAAGTTGCTAAGAGGTGCCTTGTTTTTAGATAGCGGAGGCTTAAAAAAAGAAATTAAAGAGGTAAATACGTCTAGTATGGAGTGGACCAAAAACTTTGGAGATATTGCCCCATTTATGCAACTGGATTTAAAGTTGCTTTGGAGAAATAAACGTACAAAGTCTTCAATTTGGATTCTTCTAATAGGACTATTTTATGGGTTGTTTTTTTATCCACAATCAACATATCAAGGTTTGCCCTGGTTTTTTGCTTTTATTGGTATTTTTGTGACGGGTATTTTTTTGATCAACTTCGGGCAGTTTATTCCGGCCTGGGATAGTGGCTATTATAAGTTGCTTATGAGTCAAAATATTAAATATGAACAGTATCTAAAGTCTAAATTTACACTTATGTCCATAAGTGTTATCATATTATTTGTGCTGAGTATCCCTTATGTATACTTTGGATGGAAAATACTATTAGCTCATTTGGCTGCAGCCGTTTATAATCTTGGTGTTAACACACATGTTATTTTATTTACAGGAGCCTTTAATAGAAAGAAAATCGATTTAAATCAAAAAGCAGCCTTTAATTATCAGGGTACGGGCGCCGTACAGTGGCTTATAGGTATACCACTGTTGTTTGTGCCAATGGGGGTCTTTGCTATATTTTACTTTTTTATAGGTTTTGAAATAGCCTGTTTGGTTCTGGCGATTTTGGGAGTGATTGGCATCATTTTTCATCAAAAATTAATGAAAACCATTACCAAAAAGTATTTAGAATCTAAATATAAAATGATTGAAGCCTTTAGTGAGGATAATTAATAAAAAGAATTATGATAACAACATCGAATTTATCAAAAACATATAGTGGAAAGGAAGTTTTGAATATAGAGTCATTGGATATTCCAAAGGGTCAAAGTTTTGGTTTAGTTGGTAACAATGGAGCTGGTAAGACGACCTATTTTAGTTTGCTATTAGATTTAATACAACCGTCATCGGGGTACATTAAAAATAATGAAGTTACCGTAAATAAAAGTGAAGACTGGAAGCCGTTTACATCTGCTTTTATAGATGAAAGCTTTTTGATTGGGTATTTAACTCCAGAGGAGTATTTTTATTTTATTGGGGAATTGCGAGGCCAAAACAAAGCAGATGTAGATGCGTTAGTCGCTCAATTCGAAGACTTTTTTCATGGGGAAATATTGAATCAAAAAAAATATCTGAGAGACCTCAGTAAAGGAAATCAGAAAAAGGTAGGAATCGTTGCAGCGCTTATTGGAAATCCAGAGGTTATTATTCTGGATGAACCCTTTGCGAATTTAGACCCAACGACTCAAATTCGTCTCAAAGGTATTATTAAAGATTTGGCAGAGAAACAAGGCATCACGGTTTTAATATCTAGTCATGATTTAATGCATGTAACAGATGTTTGCGAACGTATTGTAGTACTTGAAAAGGGAGAGATCATAAAAGATCTAAAAACCAGCGATGCAACCTTGAAGGAACTTGAAAAGCATTTTGCAGGAACAGTACTTAGTGAGGAGTAAATGGTGTTTAGAAAGCCGTGTTTGGTGGTTAGTATTTGCTAAATCATGTTAGGTAAATACTAGGATATTTTGATTCGTATTTTGTCTTTGTAGTACAGTGCCTTCCCAATGGCCTATCTCTAGGTTAGTCGCTTATTTAGCTTATTGAATTTGGAGCTTCTTTTAACGTGTAGACCTTAAAACAGTTTTTAAAATTAAAATGAAAACCAATACGATCATTTATTTCCCTGTTTTTTAACTCAAAAGTCCGCTAATTTTATAGGTTAATCGAAAAAGATGTTTATTTTTACCTGCGTGGATAATATATACGGAATATTGTAGTTATCTATTACTAGGCTAAAAACACCAGAATTGAAAAAATCTTCTAAAGCGATATTAACCTCTTTATGTGTCACTTTATTGGTTGCTAGCTGCTCCAGAAAAAAGGACAAGTTTATCAGCCGAAATTTTCATGCCGTTACTACAGAGTTTAACACACTATATAACGGTTATAATGCACTTGAACAGGGAAGACAAGGTCTTAATACGGCGTATACCGATAATTATTGGGATATACTGCCCATAGAACGTATGCAGATATTTGAAGAGGTCGTTCTTCCGGGACAATCTAAAAATGATGATTTCACCAGGGCGGAGGAAAAAGCAGTCAAAGCGATTCAGAAGCATAGTATGAACATCGATGGGAAAGAAAAAAACCCGCAGATGGATGAGGCATACTTATTATTAGGAAAATCCAGATACTTCGATCAACGTTTTATTCCAGCTTTAGAAGCCTTTAATTATGTGCTTTATAAGTACCCGGCTAGTGATAACATTAATCAGGCAAAAGTATGGCGTGAAAAAACGAATATTCGTTTAGATAATGACGACTTGGCGATTAAAAATTTAAAACGCCTTTTATACCAGGAAGAATTAAAGGGTCAGGATTTGGCAGATGCAACGTCTATGTTGGCTCAGGCCTATGTAAACACAAAGTCTCTTGATAGCGCCATTACACAACTTGAAATTGCTTCGAGTGCCACTAAAAGTAATGACGAACGTGGTCGATACCGTTTTATACAAGGGCAGCTTTATAATAAATTGGGTATAAAAGATAGTGCGAATTATGCTTTTGATAGAGTGATAGAGCTTAATCGTAGGACGCCCAGAATTTATATGATAAGCGCGCATATAGAAAAGATTAAAAATTTCGATTATGAACAGGGAAATAAACTGGAGTTAACCGAACTTTTGACAGCGTTGGAGGAGAACAGGGAAAATCGTCCGTTTTTAGATAAGATTTATCACCAGATAGGCGAGTATCACTTAAATAATGAATCCGATAGTTTGGCCGTGGCTTATTATAATAAGTCCCTGCGAACTAATTCTAAAGATAAGATATTAAGAGCCAGGAATTATGAGATTCTTGGTGATATGAATTTCGATAAGTCCATTTATAAAATAGCCGGTCAGTACTACGATAGTACGTTAAATAATCTGGTTTTAAACTCGAAACCTTATCGAATCATTAAGCGTAAAAGAGATAATCTGGAAGACGTTATTTATTATGAGGCCATTGCTCATGTTAACGATAGTGTTTTAAAGCTTGTAAATTCGTCTGATGAAGACCGAGTGGCTTACTTCGAATCGTTTATTGAAAAGCTAAAAGCTAAAGCGGCCGAAGAAGAAGAAAGGAAAAAAAGAGAAGAGGCTGCGCAGCGTAATTCAGGTTTGGCTACAGTGAATAATCAAATAGGAGGAAGAAACGCTTTAAATAACCCGACTCAAGGCGCTGTATTTTATTTTTATAACCCAACTACAGTGGCTTATGGTAAAAATGAATTTGTGAAAATCTGGGGAGATAGAAATTTGGAGGATGATTGGAGATGGTCTAATAGAAGGATTTCAGGAGGAGCCGATACTGATGCGACCGCCGGTATTTTGGCTTCTGCGACCGAGGAAGAGCTATACGATCCTCAATTCTATATTTCTAAAATACCTACCAATGAGAAAGACATTGATAGTATTTCAAAAGAACGCAATTATGCGTATTATCAACTTGGTTTAATTTATAAAGAGAAATTCAAGGAATACCTGTTGGCTAAGAGCAAATTTCAAGACTTGCTTAAGAGTGACCCGGAAGAGCGTTTAATACTGCCTTCTAAATATAATCTCTATAAGATTTATGAGCTTTTGGGAGCGCATGGAGAGGCCGAAATTGCTAAAAATGAAATTATATCCAAATATCCAGATTCTAGATATGCTACCATATTAACCAGTCCGGAATTAGCATCAGAGCGTGATGAAAACAGTCCGGAAAGTTTATACGAAGGACTTTATAGGCAGCATCAAAAACAAAACTATGCATTGGTCATTGATAAATGTGAAGCATATATAAAGATGTTTGATGGCGAAGTTATGGTGCCAAAATTTGAATTATTAAAGGCTACAGCCATGGGAAGACTGCATGGTTATGATGCTTATAAGAAAGCGATAAACTATGTCGCTGTTACTTATGCCAACACGCCAGAAGGAAAGCAAGCTCAAAATATTGAGGGCAATGTTTTAGTTAAAATGCAAAATAAAGCGTTTATTCGTGATAGTATTGGAACAGGTATAAAGAATACTTATAAAGTTATTTTTAAATTTGAGAACCCAGAAAATGATCAGGTGGCAGATTTTCAAAAAACTCTGGATGAAGCTTTAGAAAATATTAGATATTACAATTTAAGATCTTCTCTAGATGTATACAATGCAACAACGGTTCTTGTCGTGGTTCATGGACTTAAAAATGCACAGATGGCAGAAGCTTTTGATCAGTTATTTACAAAAGAAGATAAACCCAAAATAAAAGAACCCTATTTTCCAATTGCGTCTAAGAACTACCAAATTGTTCAAATACATAAAAACTTAGATGCATATTTGAATTTAGATAACCATTAATAATAGCAATATGTTCTCCGATACTAAAAAAGAAAAACAAACTATGGAAGGAAAACCAAGTCAAAACATTATCTCTCAAGGCACTAAAATGGTTGGTGACTTAAGTAGTGAAGGTGATTTTAGAATAGATGGTATAATTGAAGGAAATATTAAAACTTCGGGTAAAGTCGTTGTAGGTAAAAGCGGTTTCGTAAAAGGAAACTTAAATGGTACAGATGCTTATTTTGAAGGTAAATTTTCCGGAAAATTAGAATTATCAGGTACATTAACATTAAAAGATTCAGCGTTTATTGAAGGTGAAGTGATAGCTGGCAAACTGGCTGTAGAACCTGGAGCTACTTTTAATGTAACCTGTGTTATGAAAGGTACCGTAAAAGAGATAAATAAAGGTGGGCAACAACCAAAACCACAAACCGAAAAAACAGCCTAATCCATACATAAGATTTACTACTGTTGCATTCCAAATGGGGTTAACCATATTTTTGGGCAATGAGTTAGGCAAATGGTTAGACATTAAGTTTAACAAAACATTCTGGGAATCTGCAATAACCTTACTGGCTGTTTTTGCAGCCATGTATATGGTTATTGCGCAGGTTATAAAAATTTCGAATAACAAATGATAAAAACATTATTAACCTATTTAATAGTGTTTATTGCGGTTTTATTGACTGCAAATTATCTGCATCAATATATCTTGGATATAAATGCACTTCAATTAAGGTTCAACCTAAGACCTTTATACCTTTTTTTCGCTTCATTTTCAATACTAATTTGTGTTGTTTTTAGAGTTTTATTGACGGTAGAAAAAACAAAGGATCAGTTGGGGTTTATTTACTTATCAACCCTGGTTATTAAAATATTTTTCTTTGTATTACTATTTAAAACTTCCATTCTGGATTTACCAGACTTATCTAAAAAAGAAAGCTTTAATTTACTTATTCCAATATTTGTTTTCTTGCTGGTGGAGGTATATTTTATTGCCAAAATCTTAAACTACACAAAGAGATAATATTAAAGTAAAAAAAGTGGTTGTAATTTCATTTATTTGCGTACTTTTGCGCAAATTTAGAAACCGTAATTTTACAATGAAGATTACTTACAAGTCTAATCCATTGATCGCGCTCCTTTTAGTAGCGCTATTTTCCGCAAATTCCTTCGCTTTGGACGGAGGTGAAAAACAAGATCATCAACAGCATGATGGCGGACAGGTAGATACCAAAGAAGAGGTAGAAGCTTATATCCTTCATCACCTTAAAGATTCTCACGATTTTTCTCTTTTTTCTTATACAAATTCAGAGGGAGAAAGAAAGCATTTTGGGTTTCCTTTACCAATAATGCTATGGACTAGTAAAGGATTTACAGCTTTTATGTCTTCTGAATTTCATCATAATGATGATGGTCATGTTATTGTTGAAAAAAACGGCGTTAAGCTTGCTAAAATTCATGGCAAAATATTTGAACTTGATCAAGAAGCAACTGAAGTTAGTTTTGATGATCTTCATCATGCTACAAACGCTCATAAAGTTTTCGATATTTCGATAACTAAAAGTGTTGTGGGGATATTGATAATTGGATTGTTAATGTTGTTTTGGTTTTCTTCTTTAGCAAGACAATATAAAACAAAAAAAATACCTACTGGTTTTGGACGTGTTTTAGAACCATTGGTAATATATGTTAGAGATGAAATCGCCAAACCTAATATTGGTGCGAAGAATTATAGAAAATTTACGGGATACTTATTGACCGTATTTTTCTTTATCTGGATATTAAACCTTGTTGGTTTAACACCATTAGGTTTTAATGTTACAGGACAGTTAGCGGTAACAGCTTGTTTGGCAATATTCACTTTAATTATTTATTCATTTAGCGGTAATAAGCACTATTGGGGGCATATTTTTTGGATGCCTGGTGTTCCTGTATTAATACGTCCGGTTTTAGCAATAATAGAATTGGCGGGAGCATTGTTAATTAAACCCTTTTCGCTGCTTGTACGTTTATTTGCAAATATATCGGCAGGTCACATTGTGGTTATGAGCTTAATCGCTATCATGTTCACATTAAAGAAAGATTTAACAGTTGGTGGTGCCACGGCATTATCATTATTACTGTCGTTTTTTATAACATTAATAGAGGTGTTAGTGGCATTTCTACAGGCTTATATTTTTACAATGTTATCGGCATTGTTTATTGGTATGGCAGTAGAAGAACACGAACATCATTAATATAAGAATTTGTTTAATTTTTAAATTTAATTGTAATGACAATTCCAAATTTAGTAGGTGCTGGTTTAATCGTAATTGGAGCTGGTATTGGTTTAGGTAAAATTGGTGGAAGCGCAATGGAAGGTATTGCTCGTCAACCAGAAGCAACTAACAAAATACAAACAGCGATGATTATTATCGCCGCACTATTAGAAGGTTTAGCATTCGGTGCATTATTCTTAGGAAAATAATCCGAATACAGACAAGTATAACATATTCTGTAACGGTTGGTTGCAGAATATGTTAAAAAATTAAACACAAAGAAATAAAAGTAACAGACTAAAACATGGAACAATTATTAAACGATTTTTCACCAGGTTTATTTGTAGTGCAAACCATCTTATTGTTAGGATTAATACTTTTAATGGTAAAGTTTGCCTGGAAACCCATTCTTAATTCATTAAATGATAGAGAAGAAGGAATTCAGAGTGCATTGGATGCGGCAGAAAAGGCAAAACTGGAAATGGAAAACCTTCAGGCTGATAATCAAAAATTATTAAAAGAAGCCAGAGCAGAGCGTGAAACGATGTTGAAAGAAGCCCGTGAGATGAAAAATAAAATGATTGAAGATGCTAAAGGCGAAGCCGAAGATCAAGCTAATAAAATAATTAAGCAAGCTCAGGAGGCCATTAAAAGTGAAAAGAAAGCGGCCATGTCTGAACTTAAAAATCACGTGGCAGGTTTATCACTAGAAATTGCTGAAAAAGTAGTTCGTGATGAGTTATCTAACAAAGACAAGCAGTTAGAGTTAGTAGAGAAAATGTTGGGTGAAGAATCATTAACAGAAGCATAATAATGGCAGGAGCAAGAGCAGCAATACGTTACGCAAAGGCAGTATTAAGTTTGGCTTCAGACCAAAAATCGGCAGATGCTGTAAATGCTGATATGAAGTTGATTGCAGATACTATTTCAGGAAGTGAAGACTTGAACGAGGCGCTTCAAAGTCCTATAATTAGTTCTTCGGTAAAAAAGGCTGTTTTATTAGAAGTTTTTAAGAATACAGATAAAACAACTTTAGGCCTAATTGATACTTTAGTTAGTAATAACCGAATCGATATTTTAAGACAGGTTGCGTTAAAATATAGTCAACTATTCGATGCGTCTAAAGGTATAGAACTAGCAACCGTTACAACAGCAGTTGCTTTAACAGCAGATTTAAAGACAAAGGTCTTGGCAAAAGCTAAAGAACTTTCTGGTAAAGATGTTGAGATAGAAAATATTATTGATGAAAGCATTTTAGGTGGTTTCATTTTAAGAATAGGAGATGTACAATACAACGCGAGTATTGCCAATCAACTAAATAAATTAAAAAGAGAATTTACATTAAACTAACTTTTATTTGTTCACCAAGCAGCTGTGTTTAGTGCAGGCGAAGTGATTTAATACGAGGAAAATAAATAAATAACTAAGATGGCAGAAGTAAAACCAGCTGAAATATCAGCAATCTTAAAACAACAACTTTCAGGTTTTGAAGCGGGAGCTTCATTAGATGAAGTAGGAACAGTCTTAACCGTAGGAGATGGTATTGTACGTGCTTACGGATTGGCTAATGCACAATATGGTGAATTAGTAGAATTCGACGGAAGCTTGGAAGGTATTGTACTTAATCTTGAAGAAGATAACGTAGGTATTGTATTATTAGGTGCTTCTGCAGGTATTAAGGAAGGGTCTACTGTAAAGCGTACAGGACGTATTGCTTCAATTAATGTTGGAGAAGGTATTGTTGGACGTGTTGTAGATACTTTAGGTAACCCGATCGATGGTAAGGGGCCTATCTCTGGTGAAACTTACGAAATGCCATTAGAGCGCAAAGCTCCAGGTGTTGTCTTTCGTGAGCCGGTAACAGAGCCATTACAAACTGGTATTAAGTCTATCGACGCCATGATTCCTGTTGGACGTGGACAACGTGAGTTAGTTATTGGTGACCGTCAAACGGGTAAAACCACTGTTTGTATTGATACCATCTTAAATCAAAAAGAATTTTACGATGCAGGTGAGCCTGTATATTGTATATATGTTGCCATAGGTCAAAAAGCATCTACAGTAGCAAATATTGCCAAAACGTTAGAAGATAGAGGTGCATTAGCATATACGACTATCGTAGCGGCAAACGCATCAGACCCTGCTCCAATGCAGGTATACGCTCCAATGGCAGGTGCTGCTATTGGTGAGTATTTTAGAGATACAGGGCGTCCGGCTTTAATTATTTACGATGACTTATCTAAGCAAGCAGTTGCCTATAGAGAGGTGTCGTTATTATTACGTCGTCCACCAGGACGTGAGGCGTATCCTGGAGATGTTTTCTACTTACACTCAAGATTATTAGAACGTTCTGCAAAGGTAATTAACGATGATAGTATTGCTAAAGATATGAATGATCTTCCAGAGTCTCTAAAACCATTGGTGAAAGGTGGAGGGTCATTAACAGCACTGCCAATTATTGAAACGCAGGCGGGAGATGTATCTGCATATATTCCAACAAACGTAATTTCGATTACAGATGGACAAATCTTCTTGGAATCAGATTTATTTAACTCTGGTGTACGTCCAGCAATTAATGTAGGTATCTCGGTATCTCGTGTTGGTGGTAATGCACAGATTAAATCGATGAAGAAAGTATCTGGTACATTAAAATTAGACCAGGCGCAGTTCCGTGAGTTAGAGGCATTTGCCAAGTTTGGATCGGATCTTGATGCAGCAACACTAAATGTTATTGAAAAAGGTAAGCGTAATGTTGAGATTTTAAAGCAGGCGCAAAACGATCCGTTTACCGTAGAAGATCAGGTTGCTATTATCTATGCCGGATCTAAAAACCTATTAAGAGACGTACCGGTAGAACGAGTAAAAGAATTTGAAAGAGATTTTATTGAATTTTTAAATGCTAAGCACAGAGGTGTTTTAGATACTTTAAAATCTGGTAAATTAACAGACGAAGTTACAGATACATTAACGGCTGTAGCCAAAGATTTATCTGCTAAGTTTAGTGCTTAGTAAGTTTTAGAGTTCAGCGTTATAAGTTTAGAGTTATTATAACTTATAGCCTAACTCATTTATCATAACTCATAACTTAAGAAATGGCAAATTTAAAGGAAATACGTAATAGAATATCATCGGTATCTTCAACCATGCAGATTACCAGTGCCATGAAAATGGTATCTGCTGCCAAGTTAAAGAAAGCTCAAGATGCTATTACGGCAATGCGTCCGTACGCAGACAAACTAACTGAGCTTTTGCAAAGTTTAAGTGCGACTTTAGATGCGGATTCTGGAAGCAAATATGCAACACAGCGGGGTATAAAGAACGTGTTGGTTGTTCCTATCACTTCTAATAGAGGATTATGCGGTGCTTTTAACTCGAATATTATCAAACAAACACAACATTTAATTGATAATGTTTATGCAGATAAAAATGTGTCTATAATAGCCATTGGAAAAAAGACGAACGATGCTTTTGTTAAACAAGGCAATGTTATTGCTAATAAAAGTGAGGTTTTCGATGATTTAACGTTTGATAATGTTGCAACGATTGCAGAATTATTAATGGATAAATTTGTTGCAGGTGAGGTTGATAAAATTGAAATTGTTTATAACAAGTTTAAAAATGCAGCGACTCAAATTGTGACGACCGAGCAGTTTTTACCCATTGTTCCTGTAGAAGGAGATACGAATAATAATGGTGATTATATCTTCGAACCGTCAAAAGTAGAGATCGTAGAGCAATTAATCCCTAAGTCTTTAAAGACTCAGTTATATAAAGGTATTAGAGATTCTTTTGCGAGCGAACACGGAGCGCGTATGACGGCCATGCACAAGGCAACCGATAATGCTACCGAGTTAAGAGATCAGCTTAAATTAACGTATAATAAAGCGCGTCAGGCAGCGATTACCAACGAAATCCTCGAGATTGTGGGTGGTGCAGAAGCCTTGAACAACTAAACATATTAAACGTACAACGTTTATCCTTCAAGAGATTGAGGGAACTTAAAAAAAGCCTTGCTACTGCAAGGCTTTTTTGGTTTTTAGCATGGAAGGTTTAGTGGTATGTCGATAGCTTAATGAAGAGGGGTTTTGTTAATTTTAAAGGGCGTTGTCCGTAGTTATAACTTCGATGTATTATATCATTATTTTTTAATGTATTCGCACGAATTTGACGAAGTTAGAAAGGGGTAACAGATAAAACCTATTTTTATTTACAACAACTCCTGAGGTATCATAGTTTCTACCATAATCTTAGCTTACATGGGTTAAAAAGCGTATTTGTTCCATTTATTTTTGTTTAATCAAAAAGAATTCCTCGACGCTCTGCGTCGGGGTTTCCATTGAAATTGTCATTCCCTTGTGGTCAGTGAGCGTCCGCCGGCCGGCTGGACAGGTAGCCGAACTGAAAACGGGAATCTAAATACAAAATTTCGAATTTTGACCCCTTAAGGTCAAAATGAAACGGGCGAAACCTGTGCTGAGCCTGCCGAAGTATACCCCTATGGCTCTGCCTCGGGGATAGTTCGTTTCAAGAAATTTTTTATTTATAAAACATGATCTAAAAACAATAGTTCACAGCTTATGGATAAATACATGTCAAGACATAGTTCTAACTGATCATTCCCTATTTTTAAATGTTTTATTTTAACATTTATTAATTACTTTTATTATCAACACTTTATGTGCTACATGGTATAAAAAACATCATATAATTTTTATGCTTAGTGGTGGTTAAAGCGATTTGAATAAATGCTAACCCTTATAATCATATGAAAAGACAACTACTTTTTTTTATAATAGCAATTCTAGGTGTTAACAGCAATTCACAAATTTCTTTTGAAAAAGGATATTTTATTAACGATTCAGGACAAAAAATGGATTGTTTAATTAAAAACATCGATTGGAAGAATAACCCAACTGAATTTGAATATAAGCTCTCAGATCATTCAGATAAAAAAATAGCGACAATAAAAACCGTTAAGGAGTTTGGTATTTCCGATATATCTAAATACCGCAGATTTACAGTTAAGATTGATAGATCGAAAAAAGATATCAGTAAAATGAGTAATCAAAGGCAGCCTATCTTTAAAGAAGAAACCCTTTTTTTAAAAGTATTAATAGAGGGAAAGGCCAACCTATATTCTTTTGAAGATGGCAATTTAAAGCGATATTTTTATAATAAAGACCATGCAGAAATAGAACAACTGGTATTTAAATACTATTTAACGACGAGTAATAAAATTGCTGAGAATAGTAGATATAAACAACAATTACGTAACCATTTAAAATGTTCAAATTCTTCTATAGGTAATGTTGAAAATGTTGATTACAAACAAAAGGAATTGATCAAGTATTTTACAAAATATAATGCCTGCAATGATCAAAAATTTGTCAATTTTGAAGAAAAAAGAAATAAAGACCTGATTAATTTAAACATTCGTCCTGGTTTAAATGTTTCTACACTTTCATTAGATAGAACACTTTCAGATTTTCGAGATATCGATTTTGATGGTGAGCTGGCATTTAGACTTGGAATAGAGGTTGAATTAATCATGCCGTTTAATAAGAATAAATGGGCGGTGATACTAGAACCAACATACCAGTATTTTAAGTCGGAAAAGATGATAAGAACCCAGAATGTTGTGGCCGACTATAAGTCCATAGAATTACCCATAGGAATAAGACATTATTTTTTTCTAAATGAAGATTCAAAACTTTTTTCAAATGGTTCATTTGTTCTTGATTTTGCTAGTAACTCGGCTGTTGAATATGAGTTCGGCACAAATTTAGACATCAACACAAGGACTAATGTGGCATTTGGTGTTGGTTATAAACATAAGGACAAGTATAGCGTAGAATTGCGATATCAGACAGCAAGAGAGTTGCTGAGCTCTCATTTGTTTTGGACCTCTGATTATAATACAGTATCCGTAATATTTGGGTATTCATTATTTTAAACCTTCGGCTATTGTAATTATAGTTTAATGCCTAAAAGTGCTAAAGTTTTTTAAGTTAATCTGTAAATAGTATAATCGCTTTGAAGATTTTTAATCCATATCCTATTGGTTACTTTTTCTCTACGGAACATTATGGAGCTATATTACCGTTCTAAAATTGAGACTTGGCTATCATGGTTGTAAAATACAAAAACGCGTGTCTATTCCTATTATTTCGTTTCCTACCCGTGGATATTAAACAAAGTTTGGAAGCGCACTTGTTGTTTTAAGACTTCTTAGTTGCAACTAGAATTGATAGTATAAAATTCAATCAGACAGCTTTTAAATTTTTTCACTCTTTCTTTTCATAGTTTTTCCTTTTTAAGTGTTCGGGTTTCAAAAAAGAGCCGCTGAATAATTTGTAACACTTTTTGATGTGTATAGTCACAAATTTTAAAATTGATGGTCTGGAGATGCATATTGACGAGATCGTAAACTTTATCTTTTGGTTATTTGTTGCGGCTTAATAAAATTTAAAAGTGCGAGTTCTGGAGGTCTAATATCTAATAATTTACACATTTTTTAAATTTTTATGTAACATTTTTTGAGTTTTGAATCTAAAGGGAAAACAATAAAAAAATGTATATCATGAAGACCATTAAAAACCTAGTATTACTAACCATTATTTTATTTACAATCTCTCTACATGCGCAAGACAAAACATTTAAGGTAGATGTTATAGGTAAAGGGGAGCCTGTTTTATTATTCCCTGGATTTACATGCACGGGTGATGTGTGGAATGATGTTGTTAGCGAATTGTCCAAAACCAAAGCATGTCATATTTTTACCTTTGCAGGGTTTGGAGGTGTGCCGGCAATAGAAAAACCTTGGTTACCAAAGATTAAAGAAGGCTTAGAAGCGTATATTTCTAAAAACAATTTAGAAAAAGCGACTTTAATTGGGCATAGTTTAGGCGGATCGTTAGCTTTATGGCTTGCCACCGAAGATCAATTTAGTTTCAAAAAAATTGTTGTATTAGATGCACTTCCTTCTGTAGGGGCATTAATGATGCCTAATTTTAAGAGCGAGTATATTGTTTACGACAACCCCCAGAATAAACAAATGCTGGAAATGGATGCCGAAAACTTTGAAAAGTTAGCCATGCAATTTGCTACTGGAATGTCTTTGAATAAAGAAAAGCATGACCAAATTAAAACGTGGATTATGGAAGCAGACCGAAAAACTTATGTTTATGGCTATACCGATTTAATGAAATTAGACCTTAGAGAAGCTATCGCTAAAATAAAATCCCCAGTATTTATTTTAGGAGCAACCCACCCTTTTGGGGAAGAGAATGCCAAACGAACCTATACAGAACAATATAAAAAACTAAGTAATTATCGTATTGAATACATTAAGGATTCAGCCCATTTTATTATGTACGATCAACCAGAATACCTTATAAAAACGATTAAATTAGAATTAGAATAAGCAGATGGAAGGTTTAGAATCTAAATTTGATACAATTTATACTACTAATTATCCAAAGGTCATTCGTTTATGCCTGGGGTATTCTAATGGCGACGATATGTTGGCTAAAGATTTAGCTCAAGACGTTTTTATAAAGGTTTGGGAAAATTTAAAGTCATTTAGAAACGAATCAAGCATATCTACCTGGATTTATAGAATTACTGTAAACACATGTTTAATAAGTCTGAGAAATAAAAAGACTGTTGACGTTTCAGAACATTTAAAGTATCTGGAAAATACCGACGATTCCCCTAAAGAAGCGAATAAAGAGTTTAAATTAAAACAGCTATATCGCTGTATCAATACATTAAATAAAGACAATAAGAGTCTTATACTATTAGAATTAGAAGGATTACCTCAAAAAGAAATTGCAGAGATTATGGGTTTTAGCCATGAAGCCGTAAGAGTGAGAGTCCATAGAATCAAAAATGAATTAACTAAATGCGTTAAACTATGACAACTTTTGAAAACTTAAAATCCCAATGGGACAACCAAACAGAATTAACAATACCGGAAAACGGATCTAAAATAATTATTAATAAAATGACTTTTCTTAAAAAAAAGCAGCGCATAACAAATATAGTATTGAGCATAACTGCTATAGTTCTGTTTGGGTTCTTCTTTTACATTGCAGCATATAATAATACGAAAGCGTCGATAGCACTTTTGCTCATGTTTGGTGCGCTAATAGTGAGAATACTGGTAGAACGATTAAGTATTAAAAAACTTTATAAACTAGATGTTACCACGAATAACATAACGTTTAAACAAAGGATGGTTCATTACTATAAATCGCGTATAAACACACATTATGTTATTACGCCCGTTTTAATCGTATTATACGTAACAGGTTTTGTTATTCTAATGCCGTTTTTTAAACAAGGGATGTCAACAGGTTTTTATACTTACATTCAAGTATCTGGCATCGCGACCTTATGTGTTCTGGTATTTTTTATTGGTAGACAAATAGCTAAGGAATTAAAAATATTAAAAGGGTTAAGCAGTTAAAAAAATATAATTTTTAAAAAAGCTTCATGTAAATGAGGCTTTTTTTTTGCATTAAATTTAAAAATACATGTATTCCCAGGTTGAGATGAAACCATAATAATTAAGATCAATACAAATAACAGTGTTATCTTCCTCAATCCATTTTCTGTGTTATCTAACTATATTCTCAATGGTATAGACTCTAAATAAAGTACAGAAATCTGTTTATGCTTTATTTAATAATGTTTCATCTTTTGATCAATCAAATATAGCAGACAAAACCTTCCGTTATGCTACTAAAACTACACAATGACCCGTTAGTGACTCTTTTGACCGATTTGTGATTGTCTATTATTATATATGTATGTGTTGGATTTTAAAATTGATTGATTCGTGATTTAAATTGACCAAATAGTGAGAATTAAATTTAGGTTCTTTGGTGCTGAATTTTAAACACATACATATTAAGCCTTAAATTGAAAAAAATGAAAAAAAAATTATTTTTGATTACTGTACTGCTATGTTCTTTAGTAGGATTTTCACAAAGTTTTACAGTAAATAATATCACGTACGAGGTTACTTCTATAAGCCCTAATACTGTAACAATAACAGATAATACAAATACAGGAGCGATAACAATACCCGATATGGTTACAGATAGTGGGATAGATTATGGAGTCACTGAAGTAGGTGATTTTGCTTTTAGAGAAAATGAATTAACCAGTGTTGTAATTCCTAATAGTATTGTTGCCATTGGTCAAGGTGCTTTTTTTAAAAATGAATTAACGAGTGTTACGATTCCTAACAGTGTCACTGTATTGGAAAATTATGCTTTTGGAGAGAATCAATTAACTAGTGTTGTAATTCCTAATAGTGTTGTGTCCATTGGTCAAAACGCTTTTTCAAAAAATGAATTGACCAGTGTTATAATTCCGAATAGCATCACTGTATTGGAACATTCTGCTTTTAGAGAGAATCAATTAACGAGTGTTACCATTCCTAACAGTGTTACTTCTATTGATGGTTTAGTTTTTTTTAAGAATCAATTAACAAGTATTACTATTCCTAACAGTGTTACTTCAATTGGGTCGTCTGCTTTTTCAGGAAATCAATTAACCAGTATTACCATTCCCGGTAGCGTTGTTTCTATTGGTCGATCGGCTTTTTCAGCAAATCAGTTAACGAGTGTAACCATTCCTAATAGTATTACTTCTATTGATTATGGCGTTTTTAGTGCTAATCAACTAACAAGCGTTACCATCCCCAGTAGTGTTACATCTATTGGAGAAAACGCTTTTAGAGCGAATCAACTAGTAAGTGTTGTTATTCCGAATAGTGTCACTTCAATAGATAATTCAGCCTTTAAAGAGAATCAATTAACCGGTGTCGTTATTCCAAATAGTGTCACTTCATTAGGTTATTCAGCTTTTGAAGATAATCAATTAACAAGCGTTACCATTTCTAATAGTGTTACTTCTCTTAATAATAATGTTTTTAAAGATAACCTCTTAACCAGTGTAACAATTCCTAATAGTGTTACATCTATTGGAAGAGATGCCTTTGAAGACAATCTATTAGAAAGTGTTACAATCCCCAATAGTGTTGTTTCTGTTGGAAGTGAGGCTTTTAGAGATAATCAATTAGCCAGTGTTACGATTCCGAATAGTATTACTTCTATTGAATCACGTACTTTTTATAATAATCAATTAACCAGTGTTACGATTCCTAACAGTATTACTTCTATTGAATCAGAAGCTTTTAAAAACAATCAATTAACGAGTGTTACGATTCCCAGTAGTGCAGTTTCTATTGGGACGGCTGCTTTCGAAGCAAATCAATTAACAAGTGTTACTATTCCCGATAGCGTTACTATTATCGGACATGCTGCTTTTTCTACGAATCAATTGGCAAGCATTAGTATTCCAGATAGTGTTACTTTTATTGGTGATGAAGCCTTCGCATACAACCTATTAACGAACATTAGTATTCCAGATAGTGTTACATCCATTGGTAATGGAGCTTTTGCTGATGACCCAGTAACCAGTGTTGTAGCAGAAGGTATAACCCCTGCAACTATTGAGAATACTTCGTTTACTAATCGTAATACAATAGATTTAAGAATTCCTCCAGGAACCAGAGCCGATTATATTGCTGCCGGCTGGACAGGTTTTAAATCGATAACCGAAGATGTTAGCCTAAGCACAGAAAGCTTAGATGCAGATACAGATACACAACTGGTCGTGCTTGATAATAGCATACATGTAATAAACAACACGACGCGTTTAAAAAACTATACTATTTATAGTATTACAGGTTCCAAAATGGGTAGTGGTAACGAAAAAAATATAAACATTACTAATTTGTCTAATGGAGTATATATCCTTGAACTGGTATTTGACAAGGGTATGATACGTAGAAAAATTGCGATATAAGATTTTAGCATGAACTCCTGCAGACCAGGTATTTAAACTTCGAGGGTTTTCTATATTTAGAAATCATAATTTGCTTACTAGTAAAAATCTCCAAATGCATTATCAATATGTTTTGGAGATTTTTTTGTGGCTTAATTTTGATGCAAAGTTTGTATAGGAGCAATATCAAAGAGCTTAGATACCAACTCTATCAACCTCAACAACCTCCTTCAAACGCTTACCAAAGTCCAAAAGTGCTTTGATCTCCTTTATACTGGCCAGGCGTTCCTTGCCAAAGATTAAAAGCGCCTCACCATTGGACTCAATATGGTAATACGGGTTGCTTTCAAAGAAATGAACCAATTCGTCGTTAAAGAAGGCTATAATAGCCTCTTCGTTATCACCCAGAAGGTAAAAACGGTTGGAGAAATCGGAGTGGTTTTGAATAGGAATATCTTTAAACCCGGCAAAGGCATACACTTTTTCTAAAAAGCCTTCGCGGTCTAGGGTAAATTCTGGTATGGCATGGTCTAACCGTATGTGTAGCATGGTGGACCTTACCACCTCTTTAGCTATAAACTCACCTTCATAGAATTCGATATCAAACAAACTAATCGTGTTGTTTTGATAAGACAAACGATTATAGATGTGGTTAACGTGCTTGGTATTAAAAAATAAAAACCGATTTAAAAAACCAACCTGTCTTTGCTTGTCAAACATGTAGTTTAAATCATAATCTGTGGCCAGATCTTCCATACTGGTTTGGCGTCGTGTCAGGTTCTTTTTTATAATCCCAGGAACTGGTAGCAGGCGTCTTAAAGCAAATGGATGTTCAGAGTCCGTATCGTGCATATCTAAACCAATCACATCGAAATGTCCATCACGTTTTTTAAACAACTCCTGGTAGTTATGCATATTTTCCATAACCGTATGGTCCACAAAACTACACAGTGAAAAATCGACAATAATATCTTTGTCCTCTGGTACGGCCTCCAACTTATTTTTAAGCTTGTAATAGTTTAAAAAGCTGCAAAAATGCTTCACACTGATATAATAACTATCCTGTCCTTCTTCCTGATACATTAAAACATTGGGTTTTAAAACATTTCTAAAAAACAGGGCAAAGGTTCTATTTAAAATCACATGAATAATAAATGTAGCCACAACCCCGGCCAAAATACCGGTAATTAATCCAATTTTTAAAGTAGTTAGTAGGGTGACAAAGAATATAATAAGCTGCTCTTTTCCTATGGAGAATATCTTTTTTACGATATTGGGCGATGCCAATTTGTAGCCTGTAAATACTAAAATGGCCATAAGTGCCGGTAAGGGGATACGAGTGAGCTGTGTGCTAAAAAGCACAATAAACAAAACTAAAAACGTAGCGTGAAAAAAGTTGGCCGATCTGTTGCTGGCACCATTATTCACATTTACAGAGCTGCGTGCTATTACTGTAACAACATTAAGTCCGCCTAAGAAACCACTTCCCATAGTGGCCAGTCCAAGAGCTTTTAAATCGCGGTTTACATTAGAACGTCTTTTTTCAGGGTCTAATTTATCTACTGCCTTTATACTTAAGAGGGATTCTATACTGGCAATTAATGTGATGGCCAGTACGCTAGACCAAAATGGAAAGCTTACCAATCCCGAGAAATTAGGCCATTGCATATTGGCAATAATGGTTTGTATGCTGGGTATTCCCGAAATCATATATTCCGTCGCAATGGGATTGTCTTCATGCAGTACCAGTTCGAAATAATAACTAAAACAAATGGAAAGAAGAACTATCCACATAGGAGCCGGTATAAGCTGTAGATATTTATTTCTAATTTTAGGATAAAATACCATAATGGCGAGGCTTAAAATTCCAGCACCAGCCGCGTAGATAAGGCCGTCTCTTTCGTAGTGCAAAGCATCATTGATTGTGAAAGGTATATCGAAAAGATAATCTAAAGTGTCTTCTCGCTTAATCTTGTGAGCAAACATAATATGAAACTGTTTACCCAAAATAATAAGTCCAATAGCCGCTAACATACCCTGAATGGCAGACGACGGAAAGAAATCTGCCAATTTTCCCATTCTAAAAAAACCAAGTAACATAATTAATATCCCAGAACAGATAATAGCCGCATAAGCGTTTTCTAAACCTAAGGATGCAAAGGCTACTAGAAGTACGCCAACCAAGCCATTACCAGGGCCAGCAATGGTGACATGACTTCCACCAAAAATAGATACCACAATACCCCCAACCACTGCAGCAATAATACCGGCAATAGGAGGTGCCTCACTAGCCATGGCCAGTCCTAACCCCAATGGTAGGGCAATAAGACTCACGACAAAACCAGAGAATATGTTCTTTGGTAGGGCGCTAATAAAATCTTTTATTTTGTTTTTTTTCGGACTCATTGAAGGATTAAAACATCTGTTGGAAGTTCTGTTAAAATATGTTCTATATCGTGCGGAAATAAACGATCCCAAAAGGTCATTTTACTTGGTGCGTTCATAACCAATAAATCTGCTCTGGAAACCTGGGCATAATGGCCAATGGAATAACCTTGTTTACCAAAGATGGGTTGCAGTTTTGTTACAATATCTTTAGTGTGTTTTTCGGGAATATGCCCCATAATATCTTTTATTCTGCAGTTTTCTCTATGTTTTAAACGCTCTTTTATAATATTGGCCTTTCGTAAGGATTTATCATCATCTACCTTTACCGATACCTCTTCCTGCTTAATTTCCTCTACAATAGTGATTTTTTCGGCGTCAAGTTTATGGGCAACATAAAAAGCGGTTTTAATGGTTTGCTCCGTTTTTGGGTCTTCAAGGCCGTTTACAACAATATGCTCACAGGCTACGCGCTCCACCGAAGGCTTAATTAACAACAAAACCGAACACTTTGCCTGACGTGTAATTTTTCGGGCAATGGAACCCACATAGTATTTTAAAAAACGTTCACGCTGTACAGCACCTAAAACCAAAAGGTCTATCTCTTTTTCTTCAGTGGTCGATAAAATAACATCTACCGGATTTCCAGTTTTGTAAACAACCTCATAATCTAAGTTTTTAACAATGAAAGGCTTTAGGAAAACCTTGAGAACCTTGACTTTGTCGTCAGATGCTTCTCCAACATGAATAAGAACCAACTTAGACTTAAAAAAGAGAGACAGCCGGGCAGCCTCATGGAGATTTGCTTTTAAATTAGGCGAAAACGCGACGCCAATACCAATACTTTTAAAAGGTTGCAAGGGCTACTTTTTAGTTTTAAATTAACAAGAGTAGAAAGATAGCATTTTTTTAAAACATGAAATCATCAGTTTTTAATTAAATTAGTCATTTACAAAACAAAAAACTATGTTAGAACTTGCTGGTATAATTATTTTGGGAATTTTAGCGCAATGGGTGGCCTGGAAATTTAAGATTCCGGCGATTTTACCTTTAATTTTAATCGGACTCCTAGTTGGGCCGATTGCTGCCGAATTTTTAAGTGATGATGGCAGTAAGTGGATAGAACCTATCTGGAATGGAACGAAAGGCTTGTTTCCAGGAGAGGGATTGTATTATTTTGTGTCTCTGGCCATAAGTATTATTCTTTTTGAAGGTGGATTAACCCTGAAACGTTCTGAAATAAAAAACGTGGGACCCGTGATCTCTAAGCTAATTACACTGGGGTCTGCGGTAACGTTTATAGGTGGTGGTATATTGGCACACTTGATTTTTGACCTGGCCTGGGATTTGTCATTTCTGTTCTCTGGGCTTATCATTGTTACCGGACCAACAGTAATTACGCCTATTTTAAGAAACATTCCACTTAAAAAAGATATTTCTGCCGTTTTAAAGTGGGAGGGCATTTTAATAGATCCTATTGGAGCGCTTGTTGCTGTATTGGTATTCGAATTTATAAGTGTTGAAGGTGATAGTGGGTTTACAAAGACTGCTCTTATTGAGTTTGGAAAAATTCTGCTTTTTGGAACAACCTTTGGTTTTACCTTTGCCCATGCACTGGCATTTGCCATTAATAAGAAATTGATTCCACATTATTTACTTAACGTGGTGTCGCTTTCTACGGTGCTACTGGTTTTTGTTGAGTCCGAAATTTTTGCCCACGAGTCCGGTCTGCTCGCTGTAGTGGTTATGGGAATGGTTTTAGGAAATAGTAAACTGGAAAATATTAAGGAACTACTTTATTTTAAGGAATCTTTAAGTGTTTTACTCATTTCGATTCTTTTCATTTTGCTTGCGGCGAATATAAATATTGAAGATTTAATATTACTTTACAATTGGAAAACGGCTTTACTTTTTGCTGCCGTTGTCTTCGTTCTTAGGCCGTTGGCAGTGCTGTTAAGTACAACGCAATCTAAATTAAGAACAAACGAGAAAATGTTCATAAGTTGGGTAGGTCCGAGAGGTATTGTGGCAGCAGGGATTGCATCTCTCTTTGGTAGTAAACTTGTAAAGCAGGGAGTTGAAGGCGCCGAATATATTACACCATTGGTATTTATGATTGTTCTTGGAACCGTGTTATTAAATGCTACCACAGCCAGGCTTTTTGCTAAAGTAACCGGAGTATTTTTGAAAAAATCAGAAGGTATTTTAATTCTTGGCGCTTCCCAGGTGTCCAGATTAATTGGTAAGTATTTGGTAGACAATCAGCGTCATGTTGTTTTAATTGATAGTAACCAGACCAATATTCAAATGGCACAAGAATTGGGGCTTGAGGCTATAAATACAGATATTTATTCTGTGAATTTAGAGGATAATATAGAGTTGAATGACGTTGGGTTCTTAATGGCTCTAACCGGAAGTGCCGACATAAACAATTATGCTATTGATAAATTCTCCAATCAATTTGGTGAAAATGGCTCTTTTAGACTTATTACACCGGAAGAAATGAATGGCTCTATCAATAATACTCCCAAAGAGGGCTTATTTTCAGATACAGACGACTTTATTAGCCTTACGGAAGTGGCACGTAAGTATCCGGAGATTCAGGAAATAAAAATTAAAAGTAGAGAGCATTACGAAGAGCTCATCGAAGTTACCAATAAGGATTCTGAGGTTGTCCCCTTACTGGTTAAAGATCGAAGTGGCATCCTGGAAATTATATCATCTCACAATAAAGCGATAGATAAGGTTGAAAAAGGATATAAACTCGTATACCTAGGTAGGCCTTTAGGGTAGTTTGTAATGTAAAAAAGCTAATCTAATAGCGAAGTCAAAGACAAATTACCTCAATAATCAGCTCATTGAGAATTTAAATTAACATAGAAACCCACGTTAAATTATTTATAAAACAGATTCCAACGACACACGCTTTTGCTACGCTTAGCTTCGATTGATAAGTAAACTCAGGATATCTTATGCCATAATATGCAACTCTGTAAACTCCTTGTTAATAACTAATGTATTATCACCATTAAGCTTAATATCCTTAAATAGAATTTCTTCGTTATCCACCTGAACCTTCAATATTTTAAACGGTAGACCGTGTAATCTTAGTTTAAAGGTTTTGTATGGAGTAACATACTTACCCGATTTATGTTGTTGAATAATTAAATCGTTTTCCTTACCATGTAATCTGAAGTTTCTTAGGCTATAACGCCCTTTTAGGTAATCGAAGCCATCATGAGCATCTTCATAGACAATAGAATCTTCTTTGCCAATTTTGTAATACACATCGAGTAATAACTCGTCGATAACCTTTTCACCTACGTACTGCTGGATGGGATACTTAGGGATAATCGCGCCTTCTTTTACAAATATTGGCATACTGTCCAGATCGGCATCTACCCATATTTCCTGTCCCCCATTTACTACCTCGTCAGACCAGAAATTATACCAGTTGCCTCTTGGTATATACATACGTCTTCCTTTTTGGTTAGGACCAGTTACAGGGCAAACCACTATTTTTTCACCAAAAACAAACTCATCGTTTCTGTAGTGCGTTTGTGAGTCTTCTTGATCGTAGAGTACCAGTGATTTTAGAATAGGGATCCCCTCTTCGGCGTACCTCCAAAAGGCCGTATACAAATAGGGTAAGAGCTGATACCTTAATTCAATAAATTTTCGAACCACATCGGTTATTGTGTCTCCAAAAGCCCAAGGTTCCTGATCTCCGTGATCTCCCGAGGAATGAGTTCTACAGAAGGGATGGAAAATACCTAGCTGAATCCAACGAGCATATAATTCGCCATTAGGTTGTTCGGCAAATCCACCAATATCGGACCCTACAAATGAGAACCCCGACATGCACATACGTTGCGCCTGAAGGTTTGCAATATTAAGGTGATCCCAGGTAGCAACATTATCACCAGTCCAACTGGAAGTATAACGTTGTGTCCCAGAATAAGCTGCTCGGGTTATTACGAATGGTCGTTTTGGGTATGCGAATTTTTTAAGTCCCTGATAGGTTGCTCTAGCCATCTGCATGCCATAAATATTATGTGCTTTTTGGTGGCTACAGGGGTTGCCGTCGTAGTCATGACGCACATCTGGAGGAAATGTCTTTCCAGGAACATCCATAACGGCTGGTTCATTCATATCGTTCCAAACACCTTTTACACCAATATCTTCTATAAGTTCTTTAAACAATCCGGCCCACCAGTCCCGTACCTCTGGTTTTGTAAAATCGGGGAAGTAACATTCTCCCGGCCATACTTTACCTTTCATATAAGGGCCGTCGGCACGTTTACAGAAATAGTCATTTTCAAGGCCTTCCTTAAAAACGGAGTAATCCATATCTATTTTAATACCCGGATCTATAATTACAATGGTTTTAAAACCGTCGTCTGCCAATTCCTTTACCATGCGTTTAGGGTCTGGGAAATAGTCTTTACTCCAGGTAAAACACCTAAAACCCTCCATGTAATCAATATCTAAATAGATGGCGTCACATGGAATTTTCAGTTCTCTAAACTTCGAGGTAATTTCTTTTACGTTAGATTCTGGATAATAGCTCCATTTACATTGGTGGTATCCCAGGGCCCAAAGTGCCGGCAACTCATGAGGTTTTCCAGTTAGGTCTGTGTAATTAGCAACGACTTCAGACATTTCTGGACCATAAATGAAATAATAATTCATTTCCCCTCCCTGAGCCCAAAAACTCGTGATGTTTCGACGTTCATTAGAGAAATCAAAAAACGAACGGAAAGTATTATCGAAAAATATACCATAAGACTTCTTGTCGTGTAGTGCAGTATAAAAAGGAATGGCCTTATAAATAGGGTCGGTACCTCTGCCATAGGCATAAGAATCTGTAACCCAATTTTCGAAACGTTTTCCTTTTAGGTTATTATCCACAGGTTTATCTCCCAAGCCGTAATAACTCTCTCCTGGCTGAGATACTTTAGACATTTTTACAATGTCACCACCATGCTGATAACTTTCTTCCCAATGGAACCCAAGTTCGTCCTGACAAACTAAAGTATTATCCTTCACATCGAAAATAGAGGTACGTAAATCTAATTTCGATATATAACAAACGAGCTTGGCTGTGGTTATAATATAGCTATCATGATTTTCTGTAACTTCAAGATGATTATAACCACTTGTTGCGTATTTGGTTATAGCATAAGAGAAGTCGTTTTCAAAAATACCTGTTGTTGTATATCTAAACCTAAGAATACTGTCTCGACGTACAGTCACCTCCAGTATAACACCATTTTCTGTAGTAAAAGAAAGTACGTTTAGGTTTTTTTCGTATGAGATTATTTTTGAAGGGAATAGGTTCCCCTTATGCTCTAACTCGGTATTTAAAATCATAATGTACTAGCAATTTATTTAGTGCCCAAGTTACTAAATTTAGGAGGCATTAAGCCCCCGTTTTTATTAAAAATACATTAAGATAATTTGATTAAACATAAATATTCGATATGAAAATTAAAGAAACCTTAATCGGGTTTTATTTAAACTGAAAAACCGTCATTCCCAGAGGTGGAAGCGCTATTTCTACCGAATAATCTTTACCGTTCCATGGTTTTTTCTTAGCAGTTATCTGCCTTTTATTTATTATACCACTTCCTCCAAATTCCTTGGCGTCACTATTAAATATTTCTTTAATCTTTGTTTTTGTTGAAACACCAACCATATATTTTTCCCATGTGCTTGGCGTGAAATTACAAACTACCAAAACATTGTTTTTGGAATCGTATCCTTTTCTTATAAAAGATATTACACTATTGTTATGATCTTCGTAACTTATCCATTCGAAACCTTCGCCGCTAAACCCTTTTTCGTATAAGGCAGGCGAACCTTTATAGAGTTTATTAAGTGCTCTGTAATAATTTTGAAGATTCTTATGGGGTTCGAATTCCAATAGATTCCAATCTAGACTCTCCTCGAAGTTCCATTCCTCATACTGACCAAATTCACCTCCCATAAATAATAGTTTGGTTCCCGGATGGGTAAACATATAGCCATATAATAAGCGAAGATTAGCAAAACGTTGCCATTCATCGCCTGGCATTCTCCCTAGAATGGATTTTTTTCCATAAACCACCTCATCATGAGATAGCGGTAACATGAAATTTTCGGTGAAGGCATAGGCGAGACTAAAAGTGATAACGTTCTGGTGATATTTTCTATGAATAGGATCCTTTGCGAAATACTCCAGGGTATCATGCATCCATCCCATCATCCATTTCATTCCAAAGCCTAAACCTCCCGAAAAAACGGGCTTGGAAACCATAGGGAAAGCTGTAGATTCTTCGGCAATGGTTTGTACATCGGGAAATGATCTGTAGACCTCTTCATTAAGCTCTTTTAAGAAACTAATAGCAGCTAGGTTCTCACGGCCGCCATAAATATTAGGCTCCCATTCGCCATCCTCGCGCGAGTAATCTAAAAATAGCATAGATGCCACGGCATCTACCCGCAATCCATCGGCATGGAACTGCTCCAGCCAAAAGATAGCATTACTTATAAGGAAAGACTTAACCTCACTGCGTTCGTAATTAAAAATTAAACTTTTCCAGTCTTGATGATATCCCTTTCTTTTATCGGGATGCTCGTATAAATTTGAGCCGTCAAAAAAGCCAAGGCCATGAGCGTCATCGGGGAAGTGTGACGGCACCCAATCCAGGATAACACCTATATTACTTTGGTGTAACTTATCAACCAAATATTTAAATTCTTCGGGATACCCGAAACGAGATGTTGGTGCAAAGTAACCCGTTAATTGATATCCCCAGGAGGGATCGTAAGGATACTCCATGATAGGCATGAATTCTACATGTGTGAAATTCATGTCTTTTACGTAATTAACAAGCTCATTTGCTAATTCGAAATAGGATAAAAACCGATGTTCTTCAACGTGTCTTTTCCAGGACCCTAAGTGTACCTCATAAACAGAAAATGGTGCGTCTATGGCATTGTGCTTTTTACGTTTTTCCATCCATTTGGCATCCTTCCAAGAGTAATTGTCATCCCAAATTATGGATGCTGTAGCGGGTGGGTGTTCAGAACGTCGGCCATAAGGATCGGCTTTTTCAGCGGACACATTATCGTGATAACTTTCAATGTGGTATTTATAGATGTTTCCTTTTCCAATAAGAGGAATAAAGCCCTCCCAAATACCACTAGAGTCCCAACGCACATGAAGTTTATGTTCACCAGCCGTCCAATAATTAAAATCGCCAATTACAGAAACCGATTTAGCACTGGGAGCCCAAACTGCAAAATACGTCCCTTCTACACCGTCAATAATGGTTAAGTGAGATCCAAATTTCTCGTAAAGACGATAATGTTTTCCTGTTTTAAAAAGACTAATATCAAAATCTGTAAATAAACTATAAGGTTTTACTTTTGCCATATATTATAATATAAAACCATTAGGAATAACTGCGCCTTTTTTAATGACCACTATACCATCTTTAATGGCGTAAGAGTCTGTTTCGTCAGGAGTCAAGTGTGTCCCTCCATTAATTCTAACGTCATCACCTATGCTACAATTTTTGTCCAAAATAGCATTTTTTATAAAGCAACGCGCGCCTATTCCTATCGTATTTATTTGAGGGTTTTCAATATCTTTTAGCGTTTGGTAATGGTCGTTACCCATCATATAGGTATTAATTATTGTGGATTGATCTCCAATCCTGGAACGAATCCCTATTACCGATTTTTCAATTTTTGCAGCACTAATAATACAGCCTTCTGCGATGACAGTTTTATTGAGTGTCGTTCCCGAAATCTTTGTAGCAGGAAGCATTCGAGCTCTGCTATAAATACGTTTGGACTTATCGTATAAATCGAAATCCGGAATACTTTTCGTGAGACCAATATTAGCGTCGAAGAACGAATCTATATTCCCTATATCGGTCCAATAGCCTTCGTATTGATAGCTTAGTGTTTTGTGCTTGCCAACACTTTGTGGAATGATTTCCTTACCAAAATCAATGGTGTTGGGGTCGCTCATTAATTCAATTAATAAGTCCCGATTAAAAATATAAATTCCCATGGAAGCTAGATAATTTCTCCCCTCCTTTTTCATGTCCTTGCTTACCTCTGACTTCCAGTCTGGTAATAAACTGGCATCGGGTTTTTCAATAAAGGAGGTAATCACATCTTTATCGTTGGCTTTTAGAATACCAAACGACGTGGCGTCTTTTGCATTTACGGGAATGGTGGCAATAGATATTTTGGCCTTGCTTTTTATATGGCCTTCAATCATTAATTCGTAGTCCATTTGGTATAATTGATCACCAGAAAGTATTAATACATAATCAAAACTATGCCTCACAACATGATGCATACTTTGTCGAACAGCATCTGCAGTGCCTTGAAACCAGGTTTTGTTATCGGGTGTTTGTTCTGCTGCCAAAACATCTACAAAGGCAGAGCTAAAAAAACTAAAATGGTAGGTGTTCTTGATATGACGATTTAAGGAAGCCGAATTAAACTGCGTTAATACAAACATGCGCTTTATGTTTGAATTGATACAGTTTGAAATAGGAATATCTACTAATCTGTATTTTCCTGCTATAGGAACTGCGGGTTTCGATCTGGTTTCTGTTAATGGATATAATCTAGAACCTTGACCCCCACCAAGAATAATGGCTAAAACTTTATCGTTAATCATGTGTTTTGTTTTATAGAGTTATATAATTTAATATATTCTTTTGCTGAGGCGTCCCAGGAATGATCAATCTTCATAATGTACTTACCCAGTTTTCTGTAAGCACTTTGGTCTTTATAAAGAGACAAACCTCTATTTATGGCATGTATTATGTCTGAAACAGTAACATCATCATGGCAAATACCAAATCCGTTAGTTTCAGAAATATCAATAACAGTATCTTTAAGTCCTCCAATACGTCGTACTATTGGAATGGTGCCATATCTTAAAGCATACATTTGGTTAAGTCCGCAAGGTTCTACTCGTGAGGGCATGAGTAAAAAGTCGGCTCCTGCATAAATAACATGAGACAGGGCTTCGTCGTATCCTATAAAGTTGTTGTATGATCCTTCAAAATCACCTTTAAGTAGTTCTAATTGATGTTCAACTTGAGGCTGTCCCGAACCTAGTAACAGGATAGAAACCTCTTCTTTTTGGAGAATAGCTCTAAATGCATCGGGAAACAGGTCTGAACCCTTTTCTCCAACCAATCTACCAATGAAGGCGAAAAGTGGTTTATTGATATCTAAATTAAAAGTATCACACAGGTGTTTTTTATTGGTTTTTTTTCCTGAAATAATGGTTTTATCAGAGTAATTGGAGATTAGGAAATGATCTGTTTCGGGGTCCCATACCTTCCAATCGATGCCATTTAAGATGCCCGTACATTTAGTGCTTTCATTGCTTAACAGGTGTTCCAATCCGTTGGCAGATATCTTTAGTTCTTCCATATAACCAGGAGATACTGTATTAACCCTCCAGGCACATTTTATAGCTGCAGCTAAGGGATTTATACTACCACCCCAATCTAAGAGTCCTACCTTATCGAAATCGAATTCAGGTATGAGATTTACCTTGTCGTGAGAAAACCAGCCCTGGTATTGAGCATTATGAATGGTTAAAACATTTGGTGTCTCTCTAAAACGCTCATATTTAAAACTCTCTTGAAGCATAAATGGGATGAGTCCGGTATGATGATCATGACAATGGATGTAATCTGGAATAGTCTCCCATGAAAGTAGCCAATCCAATGTTGCAATTTGAAAGGCTAAAAAACGCTCGGTGTCATCCATAGAATACACATAGTCTTTAAATAGTAAGTCAGGGACATCCACAAAGAAGATATCGAAGTCCAAAAGGGGCTTTTTAAGGGTTAATATTTTAAAGTCGTATGAGGTGTCTCCCAGGGTTAACTGCGACTCATAAATAATTTTAAAAGCGTTAACTCTGGTAAAAGTATTATCATAAAAAGGCATGATAACCTGAGATGTAGTTGCGGCACTGTTTTGATATTTAGGTAATGCTCCAACGACATCTGCTAAACCTCCTACTTTAGCAATGGGATAGCACTCTGCGCTTATGTGTACTAGATTCATATATGTCTGCGTATTACATAAACTTACAAAATAAATGCCTAAATTTTTTAAGGGTTTTTTATTTTTAAAGAAATTGAAGTAAATACTATATTAATTGGGTTTATCCGTGATAAAGTCATAAAAAAATGAGAAATTTGTTGTAATTCTTCTATGATTACAATTAAATACTCAATATCTAAATTTCGCCTTTTAAGAGGAAAAAGCCCGAATTTAATTGGACAGAAATCATATATTTGCTTTGCTGTTAAAAAACAGTTCTTAAATATGTTTAAAAGTTGTTTCTCTCTAGCTTGCTATCTTCTCTTATTTTTAAACATAAATGCTCAGAGTGATACTTTTAAGAAACGACTCGATAGTATTCGGGAATTGAGGGTCTTATCTAAAAATCATGATTTGGATATTGAGACTAGGGTAAGATATGCAGAGAAGGCTTGTGAGTTGTCTTATGAAGTCGGTAAGGATACCACAATTTTGCACTCAAACGAAAGACTACAGGAACTTTATTGGAGAAAGAAGGATTTTAATAGCCTAAAAATGCTTTCTTATAAAAGTCTTAAAATAGCTGAAAAGACCAATGACTCCTTAAGCCTAGCTAGAAGCCATTATTATATGGGTGAATTTTACAGATATCGTTTTACCTATGATAGTGCGTATTATCACTACTTCAAAGCGAAAAGGTTTTATCAACGAAAAAGAAAAGTTTATAAAATAGCTCTGGTTTTGTACGGTTTAGCAGTAATTCAAAAAAATGAAAGGGATTTAATAGGGAGTGAACTAACATCTATTGAGGCAATATCTCTAATGGAATCATTGTATGAAACCGATGATGTAAAGCGATTTAAATCATTTACATATAATAATTTAGGAATGGTTTTGGGTCAGTTAAAACAATATGAAAAATCCATCGAATATTATAATTTTTCGTTGAAATTAAAAAGGGAGTTAAAATTTGTGAATAAGTCATCTATTTATGCTACTTACAATAATTTAGGAAATATTTTTAAGTTTTCTGGCCAATATGATAAAGCTATAAAAATTTATAATAAGGTTTTAAATGACAAAGATTTCATTAATAGAAATTTAATTACATATGCCATTGTTTTGGATAATTATGCGGAAACACTTTATCTATCTGAAAACCACGAGCAACTTCCAAAACTTTATTTAGAAGCTTTAGATTTATGTCACAGAACTAAGAATGATTACAGATCTATAATTATCCATCAACATTTGGCCACATATTATCATGATTACAATCAAATGGACTCTGCTCTTTATCATGGCTACAAGGCTAAAGAACTTTCAGAGCAATTTTATAAGGACGATTTGTTAAAATCTATTCTGGTATTATCAAAAATCGAAGAAGAGAGTATTGCCGTAAAGCATTATGACGCTTACATACGTTTAAACGATAGTATTCATAGAGAAGAACGTTTGAAAAGAAACAAATATGCCCGAATCCAATTTGAAACGAATCAGTATATAAAAGAAACAAAGCGTTTAAACACACAAAACATATTAATTTCTGTTATTGGTGGTATATCCATATTGGTATTAGGGCTTTTATATTTTATCAGGATTCAACGTTCTAAAAATCGTGACCTGGCTTTTGAAAGAGAACAAGAAAAGACAAATCAGGAAATTTATAAGTTAATGCTGCAGCAGCAGGTAAAAGAGGAAGAGGGCCGGCTTCTGGAACGACATCGGATTGCAGAAGATTTGCACGATGGTGTGCTTACAAGGTTATTTGGTACCAGAATGGGTATGGGGTTTTTAGACCTGAAAGGAGACAAAGAAACCTTAGAAAAGCTTGAGTCGTTTATCAATGAGATGCAAGATATTGAAAAGGATATTCGTGACGTGTCCCATACCTTGAAAACAGAAAACCTGGTATCGAAAACCAACTTTTATTCGGTTATAAATGATTACCTGGAAAACCAAGGGCGCATAGGTAATTTTGAATTTGAAATTAAAATAGAACCCGGTGTTGATTTTGAAGTGATCGATGATAATGTAAGAGTAGAAATTTACCGTATTATCCAGGAATCCATACAAAATATAGTAAAACATGCCCGTGCAAAACATGTTTGGGTGTCTTTTTTTTGGAAAGAGACTGTTTTGTGTATGGAGATAGAGGATGATGGCATAGGCTTTGATGCGAATAAAAATTATAATGGCATTGGTCTAAAAAATTTGGCATCAAGGGTAGCGAAAATCGAAGGGGGCTTTGAGATTTCCTCAACCATAAATGAGGGAACAAAATTATTAATACAGATACCTATAAATAAAGAATCCCACGTTTATGAATATTTTGATAGTAGAAGATCACCCATTAATTAGCAACGCGTACGAAAACACATTAAAACTGGTAGAATCTAAAAACCAAAATTTAAAATTTAAAATTGAAGTCGTTACAAACTGCGATGATGCCTATCTAAGAATAACAAACGCTCGAAAAACAGAACGTATTGATCTCGTATTTTTAGATATTAAATTACCACCATCTAAAAATAGAGATATTATTTCGGGAGAGGACTTGGGGTTGCGAATAAGAGCTCTTTTACCAAAAGCTAAAATAGTAATATCTACAACCTATAACGACAACTATCGAGTTAACAGTATTTTTAAAAGCCTAAACCCTGATGGATTTTTAATTAAAAATGATTTAAACCCAAAAGAATTGATTCTTGCCATTGAAAAAATAGTAGATAACACGCCGTATTATAGTAAATCTGTTGTTGAATTGATGCGCAAACAAACGTCTAATAATTTAATGATTGATGAGATTGATCGAAAATTACTATTTGAGTTATCTCGGGGCTCAAAAATGAGTGAGTTACCTGAAATAATTCCACTATCTAAAGCTGCTTTAGAAAAAAGAAAGCGATTACTCAAAGAGCTTTTTAACGTTGATAAAAAAAGCGATAGAGATTTACTTGATGCTGCAGAGAAAAAAGGGTTTATTTAATCGTTTAGTTTTAATACGGCCATAAATGCTTCTTGCGGAATTTCTACATTTCCTACCTGACGCATACGTTTTTTACCTTTTTTCTGCTTTTCAAGAAGCTTTCGTTTACGAGAAATATCGCCTCCGTAACATTTTGCAGTTACATCTTTACGCAGTGCTTTGGTGGTTTCTCTAGAAATAATTTTAGCACCAATGGCTGCTTGAATAGGGATATCAAATTGCTGACGAGGAATAAGTTCTTTTAATTTCTCGCACATTTTTTTACCAATAATAGCGGCATTATCGGCATGTATTAATGCAGAAAGCGCATCTACAGGTTGTGCATTTAACAGAATATCTACACGAACCAATTTAGATTGCTTCATGCCCATTGGATGATAATCGAAGGAGGCATATCCTTTAGAAACCGTTTTTAGACGGTCGTAAAAGTCGAATACAATTTCTGCCAATGGCATGTCAAATGTTAACTCAACACGCTCTGTTGTTAAGTAGGTTTGATTGGTGATCTGACCTCGTTTTTCAATACAAAGTGACATCACGTTGCCTACAAAATCGGCTTTCGTAATGATGGTTGCTTTAATATATGGTTCTTCCACACGATCCATAGTTGAAGGGTCTGGCAAATCTGATGGATTGTTTACAATGATGATTTCATCAGGGTGTTTTTTTGTAAATGCATGGTAAGATACGTTAGGAACCGTTGTAATTACAGTCATATTGAACTCACGTTCTAAACGTTCTTGTATAATTTCCATGTGTAACATACCCAAAAAACCACAACGGAAACCAAATCCTAATGCAGCAGAACTTTCTGGAGCGAAGACCAATGAGGCGTCATTAAGTTGAAGTTTTTCCATAGAAGCTCTTAACTCCTCGTAATCATCGGTGTCAACCGGGTAAATACCGGCGAAAACCATAGGTTTTACATCTTCAAAACCTGCAATAGCATTGGTCGTGGGGTTCTTAGAATCTGTAATGGTATCTCCAACTTTTACTTCTTTGGCTTCTTTAATACCAGTAATAACATAGCCAACATCTCCGGCTTTTATGTCTTGTTTTGGTTGCTGTTTAAGTTTTAGTGTACCAACCTCGTCTGCAAAATAACTTTTATTGGTTGCAATGAACTTGATGCTCTGCCCTTTTTTAATCGTACCATTAATCACTCTAAAGTACGTTTCTACACCTCGAAATGGGTTGTAAACAGAGTCAAAGATCAAGGCTTGTAAAGGTTCATCTATATTTCCTTCTGGTGCCGGAATGCGTTCAATAATGGCTTTTAAAATATTATCAACTCCAAAACCGGTTTTTCCACTGGCATGTATGACTTCTTCAGGGTCACAACCTAAAAGGTCTACGATGTCGTCTGTAACCTCTTCCGGATTGGCACTTGGTAAATCAACTTTGTTAAGTACTGGAATAATTTCTAAATCATTTTCCAGAGCTAAATACAAATTAGAGATGGTCTGCGCCTGAATACTTTGCGCGGCATCAACAATAAGTAAAGCGCCTTCGCAAGCTGCAATAGATCGAGAAACTTCATAAGAGAAATCAACATGGCCGGGAGTGTCAATAAGGTTTAAAACATATTCCTCACCTTCATGGACATATTCCATTTGTATGGCATGTGATTTTATGGTGATTCCACGCTCACGCTCTAAATCCATATTATCCAGAAGCTGATCTTGCTTTTCTCTGGCAGTCACAGAACCCGTATAATCCAATAAACGATCTGCGAGTGTACTCTTACCGTGATCTATATGTGCAATAATGCAAAAGTTTCTAATGTGCTTCATAGTCAAAAATCTCTGTAGAAAAGATTGTGCAAATATAGATGATTTAAATGAGCTTTTTCTCCTGAAAAGCTACTTATTTAAGTCATCATGCTCCCGCAAATACCTAGGCTAATTAAAACATAAACCGTGGCTAAAATAAATAGCACCTTCGATGCTTTTTTATTGTTGCCACGTACGGCAAGTCCAATGATAGCCAGTAAAATGGCCGGACCAAACATGATAGCTAGAATGAGTATAATCAAGCCATCAAAATTCATATTTGCTTCTAAAAATATCATAGCGTTATAATGCCTCAAGATCTGAGACGAATTGTTAAATAAATTGAGGTTATAATACCCGAAAATTTATCTGCCTTTAAGTTTTTTTGCCTTAAAACCAGGGTGATAATTCCAGTGATAACTGGAATATCAAAGAATAAAAATAAAAAAAAATAATATAACGGCGGTGTAATTACCACCTTTACTTAGAAGTGTAATCATGATATATCCTGTCTAAGTGCTTCTAATCGTACTTTTTTATCATCCCGATAAAAGAGATTCATAGTTTCGAAAGGAATGATCTTGTTGTCTTTGTCTACAATATGTACACAGGATTTTTTAATAGCACGAACATCAAAATTATAGGCGTCTATAAATTGCATGATTATAACCCTAAACAGATTATCGTAACCCAAATTTGGTGCATCTATATTTGGGAGACAGCACATAATGGACTTTAGATTTTCTTCAGCAACTTCGACAGAATTCCCAGTACTAAATAGTTCTATCATTTTCCCTTTTATGTTTTCATCCTGTTCGTAAATGATCGTATTTTTACTATTATCCAGTAAATCGTTAGGGTTTATATATCGGGTTAATGGAAATACATCTTCTCCAAGTTTAAGGGCATATCCCATAACCAGAGCATCTGGGTTGCAAGGTACAGGAAGAAGGTCGTCTGGATTAAAAATAGAAGTCTGCTCTAAAATCTTTCGTCGTACTTCGGTAAGGGTCATTCGATCTGTTTCCGGATTAAAGTGATCTAATCGTCCTGCTATTTGAGTGGGCTGAAAGGTGACGCCACGAAGACACTTTTGCTTTAATGCAAAATCTATAATTTTACCAATTTCATGATCGTTTAAACCTTTTTGAAGTGTTACAACCAGTGTGGTAGAAAGATTTAACCTATTGAGGTTCTCAATAGCCTGGCTTCTAATATCGTTTAAGTCGGCACCCCGAAGTTCCTGTAAAACGGTATTATCAAAAGAATCAAATTGAAGGTAGATTTCAAAATCTGGGGCATAGCTTTTAAGCCGTTCCGCGAAAGCGAAATCTTTGGCAATTTTAATACCATTTGTATTTAACATTAAATGCCTTATAGGTAAGGACTTGGCGTAATCTAAAATGTCGAAGAATTGCGGATGAATAGTAGGCTCTCCACCACTAATTTGAACGACATCGGGTTCTTTTTCATTCTCAACAATAGTATCCAGCATGGTTTTTACCTCTTCTAAAGTACGATGTCTTCCGTAGCTAGGTGATGAACCGGCATAACAGGTGGGACAGGTTAAATTACAACGGTCTGTAACTTCGACCACTGTGAGACAGGAATGCTGTTCATGGTCTGGGCATAAACCACAATCGTACGGACAACCATAATCGGTTTTAGTATTGAATTTATAGGGTGTTTCTGATGGTTTATTGTAATTTCTAATGTTTTTGTAATAGGCGATGTCGTCTGCAATTAAGACCTTAGAATTCCCATGTTCTGGACAACGCTTTAGCATATAAACGTTACCGTTTTCAAATACGATTTTGGCATCAACCCGTTTTAGGCATTCTGGACAAAGACTTAAAGTAAAATCATAATAGGTATATTTTCTAACGGGCATATTTTAAAGCGTTTAAAATGGTTTTGTAATAGTAAAGCAGACAAATTATACATAATATTTGAATTGTACTAAGCCAAAGAATATAAAATGTATTGGGTTTTAGAAACTCAATAAAGAACCGAAACAAAAAATAGGATATCATAAACCATTTAAATAAATCGCCATTTTCTAAAGTTTTTTTAAGCTTGATATACCTTAAACTTTGAAATAGGATACCTAAAAACACGAGTTCATATAAAGCCACAGGGTGACGCAACAGTCCGTCACCTAGGTCCATACCAAAAATCGAAGATGTTTCTTTTCCATAGGTAAATTCGTTTATTCCAGATAGAAAACACCCAACTCGTCCAATACTTATACCTAGTAGGATTGGAAATACAAATAAATCTCCGGAGGATTGTGTTTCTCCAATGCGTTTTTTTGCGATTTCAACTCCCAGGAGTCCTCCAAATAAGCCACCCATAATAGTTTTTGTGTTAAGTAACTCAATAATATTTTCTTGTGAGATATCAACTAAAGGATTTTCTAAAACCCCAATAACTCTGGAGCCAATAAGTGCACCCAGAGCTGCTCCTAAAATGATAGAAAGCCTGTTTCTGGATGAAATGATGTCGTTGTTTTTTCTTCTAAGGATGACATAATACCGAAACGCAATAAAGAATGCGAGGTATTCTAGAATAAGGTGGATGTTTATGGTGTATCCGAAAAGAATGGGTTCGTAAGGAATGTTCAAAAAGTTGTAAAATTTGAATCTAAAAATACAACAATATTGGAGTGAATGCTTAAATTCATTAAAAAACAGTAATTTTGCCCAAAATTTTCAACGTGGTAAAAATAGATCATATCGAACTTCCAAAATTCCCATTGCTTTTAGCTCCCATGGAAGATGTTAGTGATCCGCCGTTTCGTGCTTTGTGCAAAGAACAGGGGGCCGATGTTGTTTATACCGAATTCGTATCCAGCGAAGGTTTAATTCGTAATGCTGCTAAAAGTGTGATGAAGTTGGATATTTATGAAAAGGAACGCCCTGTAGGGATTCAGATTTTTGGAGCGAATCTGGATAGCATGCTACAGACTATTGATATTGTTTCGGCATCAAAACCGGATATTATCGATATTAATTTTGGCTGTCCTGTAAAAAAAGTGGTGAGTAAAGGTGCTGGAGCGGGAATCTTAAAAGATATCTGCCTCATGGAAAAGCTTACTGCCGAAATGGTTAAGCGTACCAATATTCCCATTACAGTAAAGACCCGTTTGGGTTGGGATCATGACTCGATTAGAATTGTTGAGGTCGCCGAAAGGTTGCAGGATGTAGGCTGTAAAGCTATTGCCATTCACGGACGTACACGTGCGCAAATGTATAAAGGTAATGCAGATTGGAAGCCTATTGCAGCTGTAAAGAACAATCCGCGGATGCATATTCCTGTTTTTGGAAATGGCGATGTGGATACTCCAGAAAAAGCAGCTGAAATGAGAGATAGTTACGGTTTGGACGGAGCGATGATTGGTCGTGCCACAATAGGAAACCCCTGGTTTTTTAAGCAAGTGAAGCATTATTTTGAAACCGGAGAGCATTTGGCACCAATTTCGTTGGCCGAGCGTGTTGAGGCGGCTCGTAGACATTTACAAATGTCTATTGACTGGAAAGGCGAAGTTCTTGGTGTATTTGAAACACGACGACACTATACAAATTACTTCAAAGGTATTCCGCACTTCAAGGAGTACCGCATGAAAATGGTGACCAGTGATCATTCTGAAGATGTATTCGCAGCTTTTGATGAGGTGTTGGAGAAGTTTTCAGATTATCAGTTTACGGAATAAGGTACAGGGGGGTGCTAGTAGGTTTTTACCAAGGATTTTGAAATTCTTACGGAAGCAATTTTTGAAGCAATCACTCCTAAAACGGAAATGGTTACAAAAACGACAAAGAAATTTTCAATTTTAATGGTCATGGGGTAAGGTAATGACGGTGTGATCATGACGAGGTCGAATCCTTTTTGAAGGCCTGTAATCACTAAGGCTACGGCCAAACCAATAAAACCTCCAATAATACTCATTAAACTACCCTGTAAAAAGAAAATTTTACGAATATCTTTTATCGTGGCTCCCATATTAAAAAGTGTGCTTAGACTTCGTTTCTTGTCCAGCATCATCATAATTAATGAGCCTATAACATTGAAGAAAGCAATGATGAGTACCAAAGTAAATATTAAGTACACCGCCAGGTTTTCAGTATTTAACATTTTGTAAAGGGCATCATTAAGTTGAGCCCGGTTTTTTAAAATAACCTGATCTCCTAAAACGTGTTGAATTTTTTGCTTAACAAGCGTTTCATTAACATCTTCCTTGAGTTTAAATTCTATAGAGGATACCTGGTTAGGTTTGTAATTAAGAAGCTTTCTGGCTAAATCTACCGAAGCATATACGTAGGTGTCGTTAAGTGTTTCATTGATGTAAAACACACCAACATTTACAGCACTCACCATGCTGAAAGCATTTTTGGTAGATTTTATCTGTCCTGTTCCAGGTTTTGGAACATAAATGTTAATGGATTTTGTGAAATCTAAAAGACCAAGAGATAGATTGTTAGAAACCCCCCAGCCCACAACGATTTGATTAGATTTTTGTTCTAACCAATCACCGTGATCGATTTTAGATTTTATATTGACCACATGCTCATAGTGCTCATCTACACCTTTAATGGTAGCCAGGTAGTTTTTATCATCAGAGGCAATGGCAACACGATCTTCAACAATTTTAGAGTATAATACGATGTCTTCAATATGGTTTAGTTCGGACATGTCGTCTTCAGTCAAAACAAACGATTTACCTACGGCTGGCTGCGCTTTTAAATCGGGATCAACAATGCTTGAAAACTCAAGAGTAAAATCCTTTAATCCAGCAAATCCAGATAAAACAATAAACAGTGATGCGGCACCCAGTATGACCCCAATAATAGCAATTATGGTTATAAAATTAATAGCATTATTACTGCTTTTAGAGCGTAAATAACGTTTTGCTATGTATAGGGTGAAGTGCATGCCAGTATGAGGTGGTGAAACTAAGTTTTTGTTTTAAAAGTACATGACTTTTTTGAACGAACTAAGACTTTTTTCTTTTATTTAGAATATCAGGATCTTTAATGGGGTTCTCCTTTCTTTTAAGAGACTGTTCAATTTGGTCAATATATTCTAAAGAATCATCTATAAAAAACTCCAAATTAGGCATACGTCGTAATTGGTTCTTGGTACGTTGCGCCAATTCATGTTTAATTAAAGGTTTATTAGATGTAATACCCTCCAGAAGCGTTTTACCTTTATCGTTAGGAAAAATACTTAAATAGACTTTGGCTTCCGATAAGTCTACCGTGACTTTTACCTTGGTTACTGATATTAAAATACCCTGCATGCCTCCTTGCGTTGCAGCACCTTGAAGTACCTCAACTAAATCGCGCTGTAAAACAGATCCTACTTTTTTTTGTCTTTGACTTTCTTCCATGTTGCAAAAATAACGGATATTTAAAGATTATCTTACTTTTGCTTTATATAAAAGCATTTACGCCTTAAATTTACCCAATAAATGTGTCTCATCTATCACAAAATTCGTCATGTTTTAAAATGAACTTAAGACTATAACAGGTATAATTTAAATGTATTAGTAATGAATAAAATTGAACACATAGGAATTGCCGTTAAAAGCTTAAGCGCGTCTAATGAATTGTTTTCTAAACTATTTGGAGAACCACATTACAAAATAGAGGATGTTGAAAGTGAAGGTGTAAAAACCTCTTTTTTTAAGGTTGGAGAAAATAAGATAGAATTGTTGGAAGCTACAAAAGAGGATAGTCCAATAGCCAAATTTATTGACAAAAAAGGAGAAGGGATTCATCATATTGCTTTTGATGTTTCGGATATTGAATCGGAAATAGAACGCCTCAAAAAGGAAGGGTTTATCGTTTTAAATGAAATACCTAAAAAGGGAGCAGATAATAAGCTCGTCGCTTTTTTACATCCTAAATCTACAAATGGTGTTTTAATCGAGTTATGCCAGGAGATAAAAGAATAGTATATCACACATTTTAATTTTGAAAATTTAAATTTATTACCACCCGTTTCTTGCTAAGAATTAAAATATGTAGTAATATTGCACTCCAATTTGGGTCCCATAGCTCAGTTGGTTAGAGCACCTGACTCATAATCAGGTGGTCCTTGGTTCGAGCCCAAGTGGGACCACACTTAAAACCCTTCTTACAAGAAGGGTTTTTTGTTTGAAAATATTTTGGGCGAGAAGCCTGTATCGAGTGCAGTCGAGGTGCGCCCACCTTATAAAGCCTGTATTATTTCTAGTTTGAGCTTTTTTTAAGTTCAAATAGATACTTAAACAAGTAACTTCATAATTTTTTCGGTTGAAGGTTTTATTTTAAGTCGAAAAGTGTATTTTAGTCGCATGCATCTTATTAAATATCAGACCATTTTATTACTTTTCATAGGGTTTTCTGTAAATTCTCAGCAGTTAGAAATAGAAAAAATCATATCTGATTTAAATTCAAAAATCAAACAATCTGAAAAGAAAGAGCATTTAAAGTGGATGGACAGTTTATCTGCTGTAATAGAATTTAAAGATGTATATCATTACGATTCTATTGCCAACGGAACTATAAAACTGGCTCTGGAACTTGATAATTTAGAAGTTGCTGGCCGGAATACACATCAGCTTATTTATTACAACAATAATATTTTAGGAAAAACCAAGGAGGCTCTTGGGGTATTTAATGGCTTTTTGGATTCCATTGAACGCGTGGGGGATTATAAAACAAAGTCATTGTTTTATATGCATGGTGCATTCTGTTATGATGATATGTATGAGTTGGAAGATGCTCTTAAGTATTACAACTTATCAAAAGAGAATGCCTTAAAAACAGGGAATGAAAAACTGCTTGCAACTTTAGCTTTAAGAATGGGAAGTGTTAATATGGAGATGGGGGTATCTGATGAAGCATCACAGTTATTACAGGAAGCCATAAGAATGTTCTCTAAACAAAAGGATACTTTAAAGCTTATCGATGCGAAAAATGATATTTCCATTCTGTATAGTCAGCATGCTTTTTATAAAGAAGCCGAAAAAGAGCGTGGAGAAGCTATAGAACTTGCAAATACAGTTAAAGGAGGAGTTCCCAGTATAGCGTTATTATATTTTAATGCGGCGGCAGATTATCGAATGATAAATGTGCAGGACAAACGGGTTGCCAATTTGAAGTTGGCTCTTAAAAATAACAACTCGGATCGCCGAGAGATTTATCACCCGGTTATTTTATGTGATTTGATAATTGCTCTGGCGGAAAATGATAGTTTGGAGCAAGCTTTAACGTATTTTAAACAAGTCGAAAACGATCCGGATACCTATTCCGAAGGAATGGGTAAAGAGATGCGTATTGAAACCTTAAAACAGATATCTTTTGCAAAAAAGAATTATGAAAATGCCCTAAAATATGGGAAAGAGCATTTGAGCTTAAAAAAGCAATATCAGGGATTTGTAGAGATAATGAATGCTGAAAAGTTTTTGTCTGATGTTTATAATAAACTAAACGACGAAGCTAACTCTAAAAAGCATCTGATTAATCATTATAAGATAAAGGATTCGATAACCAATGTGCAAAATACCAAGACGCTGTCCTTGTATCAAACACGCTATGAAACAGAGAAACGTGATTTAAAAATTAAAGCCCAGGAGACGGACATCGCATTATTGGATGAGAAGAACAAAGTAAAGAATCAGTGGTTACTATTTGGTGGTTTAGGTCTTTTGGGAGTATTTGGAATCGTTTTATTATGGCGTTCGAGGAATACTGCCAGGAAGCGACAAGAACTTCAGGAACACTTTTCTCATGATCTTATTCAGGCTCAAGAGGAAGAGCGCACACGTATCTCTAAAGATCTGCATGATAGTGTGGGACAACAGCTTACACTTATTAAGAAGAAAGCACAAAATTTGGAACAAGGTGAATTATCAGAGCTTACCAATACAGCTTTAGAAGAGGTTAGAAGTATATCGAGAGGTCTCTTTCCCGCAACTTTAAAACAATTGGGAGTATCTGAGAGTATTGAGCAGTTGCTATTTGATTTAGATAATGAAACCGATATGTTTTTTTCAGTTGAAATAGATAACATTGATGCGTATTTAAATGAGGATGAGACACTTAATTTTTATAGGTTTATTCAAGAATCTGTGAGTAATGCTTTAAAACATTCACAAGCAAAGACGCTTACGGTAAATATTAGCAAAGAGAAGGACATAATTAAAACAATTATAAAGGACAATGGTGTTGGTTTTAACAATGCAGAGTCGCTTAAACAAAATAGTCTTGGGCTAAAAACAATAGAAGAGCGAATTAAAATATTAAAAGGAACATTAACTTTGAAAAGTAAAAAAGGGCAGGGCACAACAGTGCTGGCTCAAATACCTGTTTAGAATGTACGGAGATATTTCAATTGTGGCAGCAGACGATCACCCCATGTTATTAAAAGGACTTGTTGACGAATTACATAATTACAATTATAATGTAGTTGCATCAGTTGGCAACGGGGCACAGGCTTTGGATAAAATTATAGAATTGCAACCTACTGTAGCACTTTTAGATATTGAAATGCCCTTACTTTCTGGATTTGAGGTCATTCAAAAATGTATTGAAAAAGCGCTGAAAACAAAATTTATCATCCTAACTTCACATAAAGAGAAAGGCTTTGTTTTAAAGGCGAAAAAGCTCAATATTCAAGGCTATATTTTAAAAGACGAACCTGCCGTAGAACTTCATAAATGCATTCAGGAAGTCGTTAAGGGCGGTACATATTTTAGTTCTGAATTTACCAAAATACTTCAAGATCAAGTATCACCAGAGGTTGAGAAAATAAAATTTTTAAGCCCCTCAGAGCGTACCATCGTGCGATTGGTAGCGCAAGGAAACTCATCTAAGGAAATAGGAGAGTTGCTTAGTATATCAAGCAGAACGGTCGAGAAACACCGATCTAATATAATTTCTAAACTGGATCTCTCTCCCGAAATGGATGCGCTTACTACCTGGGCAATAGAACACAAAGAACTTATACTTTCTATTTAAAATTTCTAAAAATTTTTCTTCTGCAATCACTACGTAACCCTACGTAGTATTTGCAATGGTTACGTATTGTTATAAAATCGGTGTGCATGTAACTTGCGCTCAAATTGCTAATTATTAACGATTTATTGACATAAAACATTATACCCATGAGAACAAAATTTACATTTTTAAGCCTTATAATATTCCTTATATCGGCTATAAATCACGCACAAACATCAGCAGAAATAGCCGATATTGCTGTACAAGGAATCGCTAGAGATAATAATAACACGGCAAGAGCAAACACCAATATCAATTTAACCTTTGAGTTGTATTATTTAGATGCCAATAATGGTAATGCCGAAGTTCGAGTTGGTAATTTAGAAACGGTGAGTGTGGCTACAGATGCTTTTGGGGTGTTTTCGCACGTGTTAAGTCCAGCGGCTACGAACGGTGCATTTTTCGCAAACCACCAACTCTATTTAAGAATTAGTGAAGGGAACACACCCATATCTGATGAAAAACTAAAGCACGTGCCTTATGCCGTTGCTGCCAATAACGGTGTACCAACAGGAGCCATTATGCCTTTTGTGGGAGTAACGGCTCCAACAGGTTGGGTATTGTGTGATGGGCGTTCCTTAACCGGCATTAATGGTTCTGATAATTTAATAGCTTTATTAGGCAATAATAATGCCCCTGATTTAAGAGGGTTCTTTTTAAGAGGTGCAGGTGCTAGTGGGGTTAGCGGTTATACAACTAACTCAGGGCCAACATTAAATAACAGGCAGCAAGACGATAATTTAGCACATAATCATGCAGCGGGTAGTTTAGCTACGAATGCGGCTGGTGGGCATATTCATGCTATGAACTTTAAAAATGTTAATGTGGCCGCAGGGAATCTTGGTCAAAATCCAACAGCATTTACAGTTGGAACTGCAACAGCCGGTACATCTACGGTTGTCACAAATTTTGGAGGAAACCACTCGCATACTATTTCCGGAACGGTTTCTACGGAAGGCACAGAGTCCCGCCCAATAAACTATGGGGTAAACTATATCATTAAACTATAAAAGCTTAGGATGATGAGAACAAAACTACTAACGCTGTGCCTAGGTCTTCTGGTTTCGGGGCTCTGGGCACAACAAGATGATGGTGCTAAGATGGTTACCACCTCACAGGCCATACAGGAAACCGTAAACAGCAATAACTACACCATCCAGGTGGGGGTACCCTATTTGGGAACAGACAATAATGTCACACCTACCGATATGCGTTTTCCATGGGACGTATTTTATATCTTCGGAACTTTTTCCGAAGATTCCTTCGATATCTCCAAGGGGTTCTTTGGCGATAAGGTGCTATTACAATGGGAAATCAGAAACAATTTTAATTTAATTACCTCTATAGAAATATCCCGTCGAGAACTGGGAAGCACTGGTACCTTTCAATTTATTGGTAGTGTTGGGCCTAACGATACCCAATATGAAGATAAATATGTTGATGGCGGTGTCCTATATGAATATAAAGTGCTGGCAAAAGGCGTAAGCCAGACCGAAACACGATATACCAATTTTATTACGGGTATAGGATTTAGAAACCCAACAGCTATAGTTACCGGAAATGTTAACTTTAAAGGGGGCAATCCGGTAAAGAATGTAACCGTCATTGCAGAATCCGACGGTAGCGTTTCAAGCTATGGTAGCGCACTCATAATTCCGGCATCCAATCAATTAGAAGTTAATAACCTAAATAAACTCATAGCTACCACGACTACTTTACAAGCCTGGGTTAGACCTGATTCGCCATATACAAGCGATAATGGAAATGCCATTCGATTATTCCGGTTAAGCGAAAAGAACAGTAATAATCTTGATGTTACCATTAATTTAAAGGAAGCATCAAAAACTCTTGAAATTGATATAGCTGGGAGTTTGTTTGTTATTGAAAATGTATATCCTTCCGGAGATGTAAATACGCGCGGCGATGATGTTATGATTTCCGTATCGGATTTCAATACTAATTTCACGCATATTACCGTACAAATGGAGGATAACACAGTGCCATCGTTATTCATTAATGGACGCCCAATGACAGTGGCTTACAGGGATGAGATACACGATATTAGAGCTGAGGATGACCCCATGAATACATCGCCCTATCTGGAAATTACCATGCCCACACAGACCACTAATTTTAATGTGGGTACTGGCAGCTGGACCAATGTTCATATAGGTGGTGGGAACACCGCAATAATTGATGAGATTCGGGTGTGGAAGAGTATAGAGGCAGCTTCCGATATTCGTACGGATTATAAGCGTTATATTAGCGGTAATGATCCAGATTTAATAGCCTATTTAAGTGCTAACGAAAATACTGGTAATTACGTTTATGACGCTTCCAGAAACGGATTCAACTACAATAAAAATCACGGAAATCTAAACATTCAGAACATTAGCAACGATATTGCTTTTGTATCTGGAGCTGGGAATATTCCGTCATCCAGCCAATTGGGTATTTTAGGGGTTACCGATGCCAATGGAAATTACGAAATCAATGCTATTCCTTATACGGGTACAGGAGAATCCTTTAAAATCACACCAGTATTTGGGCAGCATAAATTTGAACCGAGTCAGCAACTCGTCTTTTTAGGAGAAGGCTCAGAAGTGGTAAATAAAATAGATTTTACCGACATTTCCTCATTTATTTTCAAAGGTAAAATTTTGTATGATACCAGAGGTGTATTTCCGTCATTCGCAGAAGCAGACCAAAATACAGGTAATGGAAATACGATACCCGGAGGAGCGGCCATTGTTGATGAAACTTACAATCAATACGAAATAAATGGAACCTTTTATAACAAAGCTCAATATTGGCTTAATGACTTAGGAACACCATCCGATAAATCAGACGACCGTCTGGACCTTTATGCAAGTATTCCTGTAGCAGGGGCTCATATTTATATAGATGGAACCATTGTTTTAGATGAAAATAATCTTCCTGTAACATCTGATGATCAAGGTAATTTTGATATCAGCGTACCGATAGGGAATCATTTTATTCGTGTTGAGCAAAACGGGCATTCTTTTACCTATAATGGACGTTTTCCAGCCGAATCGGGGACCTTTTATGAGTTTTTTGAAGATGCTCAAGAACAAGTTGTTTTTATAGATGAAACGCGCGTAACCGCAGTAGGGCGCGTTGTTGGAGGTTCGGTAGAATCACAAAAAGCGATCGGATTTGGAGAAAATGGCCTGTTTGAGGTGTCCTATGAAGATAATCAAGGCAATACTAAAACAGTAGTGGTGAGTTCTAAAAATAATATTGGCGTGTCTAATATTACTTTAGACTATACTCCTACACAAGGCAGTGTTACAGATTACACACGATTTAACTTTCAAACGAATAATGATTCCGGGGAATATCGTATCGATATTATGCCTCTGAATTATGAAATTGTGGGAGGTACCGGATTGCAAGTAACCAGTAATTCTGGTATTAATACTAGTATTATAGCTTCTGGAACTAAAGAAACCCTTAATTTTTCAAGTATTCCTCCGGAGAGTATACCAGAATTTCAAAGTCCCGATAATACTATTATACAAGGCGCGCCTTACCATTTCGAAAAAAGTTTTGTGTACCGTTCTACACCTGTGCTTCGTGTTGAGGAGCAAACGTCTGAAGAGGTGATAGAATTAGTGGATGAAAATGGTATAGAGCAACTCATAAGTACCACAGGGTTTGAACACCCGGATGGGAGTAATAGTGATGTCAAGATTTACAGACTAGCCAACGATTATGAAATTGTTTTAAGAACATTTGAACGTTATGAAAATAATGATGATATCAATAATATCATAGAAGATATTGTACCTATAGTGGATGGCACACTAAGCATTACTAATAATTTAGCTTTAAATGGATCGGAAGTAACAGAACAAGATCCTAATGATGCCAGTATTACCAGATACACATTTAAAGGTGGTTTAGCGAATATTTTCTTTCCATATACGCGTAATATCAATATACAATATGTTATTAATGGCGTACCTTATAATGCAGAAAACTATGTGCCAGATGGTATTATACTTGGAGGGGCACCAGATAACAGTGCAGCACCCCCATTAACGGATGCACCAGATATCCCCGATATTATTCTTAGAGACCCTCCGGGAACCAATAGCTTTGCTTCCATAGAGAAAGGTCAAAGTATAAGTTTTACAACCAATTCCAGTTTCACGAACGGAGGTGGCGGTAGTCAAAGTGTCACCTTAAGTTTGGGTGGGGAACAATCCATTGTTGTTGGGCCTCCGGGAGCAGGACTCATCATAGATACAGAAGTTACCAATAGTCTTACAGGAGATATCTCGGTAGCGGCATCGTCAAAAGATGGTGAAAGTATTACAAAAACCTATACCTTCAATCAAACCATTTCAACGAGTGATGACCCCGAATTTGTTGGTGCTGATGGTGATTTATACATTGGAAATTCTAAAAACTATTCTAAAAGCACCTGGGATGAATTTAAAGTGGCGTTACAGCCTGTAGGTGATCTGGCAGATAACCATCAGCTCACCAATGTCAATAATGAATCTGTGTATTTGTTTGACCAGAAAGGGTTTAACTTAGGTGAAGAACCCACCAGTACTTTCTTTATATACTCGCAAAAATTCATTTTAGACGATTTAATCCCCGAGTATCAAACCATTGTGGAGACTATAAATAATGGAGGTTCTGTGACTAATGCCAAACCTGTAGACTGGTATGTGCGTCAAATCGATTTATGGCGTACCATCATTTTACAAAACGAACAAAAAAAGTACGAAGCATTAAATAATCCGCAAGCGGTTGTTAATAAAGCGTCACAAAATTTAGATGGTTTTATTGCAGAATTAGAAACTGAAATTAATAATACACAAGTTGGCTCACCTTACCAGGAGTTATTACGAGAAAAACTAGAATTAGCTGAAGCTCAAAGAAACCTGGTATTATCTCAAGCCAGTGATAATATTACCTTCGATGCAGGTGTGGGCGAAGTATCGCGTAGTGTAGAAACCGCAGTTGTAAATTCTTCATCCATAGAGTTTGATATTGAGTTAGAAGAAAGTCTGCAGTTATCACTTGGATTTAGTGTGAATAAAATAGGTATACGTTCAGATACTAGAGTGTTTGCACAACAGGCATTTAATGCGTCTTTAACAGAAGAAGAAACAAAGACGACCAATATTAGCTATACGTTAAAGGATAATGACCCTACAAATGTTTTAAGTGTCGATATATTCAATTATTTTGATGGGTATGGTCCCATATTTTCCACCAAAGGAGGTAGGACCTCTTGTCCTTATGAAGGTGAAGAAAAGTCGTTGTTTTATAATAAACAAGATTATGATGTCTTTTTACAACAGGTAATTGATTATGAGTCTACTGTGCCTCAAGTAGGCGACAGACCTGAGTTTGTACCGGTAGTGCTGGCTGATGATAAAAGAGAAACCTTAAGTTTGGCAACAGAAAGAGCAGAAGACCCTAAAATTACAGTTGAGGTTGCCGAGATTTTTAATATTCCTGAAAGCAATAAAGCAGAATTTAAATTAAAGTTTCAAAATTTAACAGATGCCACAAGTGACGCTGCCAGTTTTAACTATTTTGAACTTATTGTAGATAATACCACCAATCCCAATAATGCTCTAATAAACGTGAGTCAGAATGGTACGGTTGTATTTGTGCCTTATGGACAAACTGTGGAGTATACGCTAACACTGGGTAAGTCGGTATCAGATGTTAATGACTATGAGGATATACGTGTTATTTTACAATCTCGATGCGACCCCGTAAATGTATTCGATGACGTTTTAATTTCAGCACATTTTGTACCGTCTTGTTCCCAGGTAGCTGTAAAAGCACCATTAGATAATTGGGTTTACAATGTAGATGCAGCATTTAATAATGACGGTTCTACAAATCCATTATCTATCAATCTATCAGAATACAATCAAGCGTTTGATAATTTTGAGAAAATTGATTTGGAATACCGTTTGGCAACGTCTCCTAATTGGACACGCTTACACACGTATTACAATACTCAAGACTTTTATGATGAGGCAGTTGCCAATAGTGAGTCTGAAATATCTTTAATCGAGTCGGCCGAAGTTATATTCCCATTTGATATCGCCGAACTGCAATTGCAAGATGGTAATTATGAAATACGGGCACGCAGTAGTTGTACTAATGGCACTGAGTTTATATCTGAAGTCATTTCAGGAAGTGTTGATTTAAAATCACCACAACAATTTGGCACACCATTACCTACTGACGGTATTTTAGGCCCAGGAGAAGACTTGCGCGTAAGTTTTAACGAAAATGTCTTTTACAACGGTGCAGTAAGCGCCATTGAGATAAAAGGTGAAACGAATCAATTACCAATAGACCACAGCGTTTCTTTACGTTTTGAAGGGACTAATAATACAATGACTATTGAAAGTCCAAGATTGATATCTGGAGACTTAACCATAGAGTTCTGGATGAATAATGCTACTTCAGCATCAACAGCAACGATTATTAATCAACAAAATGGCTTAAATATCAGATTGGAAAATGGAGAGCTGTATACCGCTCTTGGAGATATTAATGCCAACGCACCTATTGCTAACGATGGTTTATTTCACCATTATACCATCACACATGATAATACTACAGGGAGTCTTAGTATATATGAAGACGATCGTGATATTGGAGGCGGAACAGGAACAGCAAATACCCAATTCACCAATAACAATCCTTTATTAGTTGGAGGTAACACCTTTATAGGAAACCTTCATGACTTAAGATTGTGGACAAAATCAGTTAGTCTGGGAGAAGCCTTTGCCAATATGTTTACCAAACTACTAGGAAACGAAAGAAACCTAATTGGGTATTGGCCCATGAACGAAGGACGTGGTAATATTGCTAATGATTTGGCACGATTTAAACATGCAGCGGTATTAGCAGATTGGGATATAAAACCTAAAGGCACATCGTATGAGTTTGCCGGAGGACAGTATTTAGAACTCGATAATGTAGGGTTTGTACAATTAACCAACGCGATGGATGCGACCATATCTTTCTGGATTAAAACGGATACGCCTCAAGAAGCTACTATCTTTTCTAACGGAAGAGGAAAAGGCGGTGGTACCCCTCAAACAAACGATCCAGTACAGTCGAATGGATTTTCCAATAAATGGGCCATTAATATGAACAGTTCGGGAGCCTTATCCTTTGCAAGTGAAGAAAATGAATATGTATTAACGGCTGAGAATGTAGCCGATAATAATTGGCATCATGTGGCCCTACTATTCAATCGTAATGGGTCTTTAAGAACCTATGTTGATGCCCAACAAGTATCGTCTAATCCTATTGCAGACATTGGTGGTTTCTCAGGAAATCAAGCTTGGATAGGCGCTCGAGGATTTAAAGATCAGGGTGGTGCAGAAACAGTAGACAGGGTGTTCACAGGTAGAATTGATGAATTCCGTTTGTGGAATACTTTAAGGAATGTAGATCAGATTTCCAGAGACCGTTTTAATGAAATGGATGTTGAAAGTATCGGGTTATTATTATATGCAAGAATGAATGCGCCAGATCCGGTTACATCTAACGGACCACGATACTATCATGCCTTTACGAATCAAAGTGTAATTCCTTCAAATGCTGTATTGAATACGGGCAGCCTTAATTACTCAGATGATGTACCGGCTATTAAACCGGCACGTAAACTGATTAAATTCCAGGTAAATCATGTCATTAACGAAGATGATATGATTATCGAACCTGTTATTTCCGATTGGGCTGCATTAGAAGGTCAGATTCTCGATATCACAGTACATCGCATGTTTGATGCTTCAAACAATATCCAGCAATCACCCATTACCTGGACAGCCTTTGTTCAGAGAAATGAAATGGATTGGTTTGTAGAAGGCTTTAATGAAACCGTAGATATTATTAAAACAGGGAATGAATCTCCTTCATTTGAAATCACCATTATTAACAAAGGAGGTATAATTCAACCATATAATATTGCCGGAGTACCTAATTGGTTATCATTGAGCAGCACATCGGGAAGCCTTGCACCAGATAGTAAAGTAACGATTACAGCTACAATCGATGCAAGCTTATCTGCCGGGGAATATATTGAAAATCTGTATTTACAAACTGATTTTGGTTTGGATGAAAAGCTACAGTTAGATGTTAGAGTACTGGATGAAGAACCTGAATGGACTATCGACCCGAATGATTTTGATTTTAGTATGAATATTATAGGGCGTATTAGTATAGATGGTGTGTTTTCAGATGATCTATTTGATAAAGTCGCTGCCTTTTCAAATGGAGACTTAAGAGGAGTGGCAAATGTTATTTATGACGAAGCTTACCAGGAATATTTCGTATTCCTAACAGTATACAGTAACAGGGTTTCGGGTGATCCTTTAAGCTTTAATATCTGGGATGCTACAACCGGACAGATTGTGCAGGCAACCATGGATGGAAATAGTTCGATAACCTTTACAGATAACAGTGTGTTGGGAACTTTAACGAATCCATCCCTATTTGAAAATACCAATGTTGTCGAGCAGGAAGTAGATTTAAACGAAGGCTGGACCTGGGTGTCATTTAATGTAAACGACACTAATTTTTCAAATTTAAATGCACTCATATCAAATACGAATTTGGAAACCTCAGATCGTATATTAAGTCATGCGCCGGCACTTTTAGATACCTATTTCAAAGATGAGAACTCACCCCGGAATAGTACCTGGAGCGGAACCATTACATCTAATGGCGGATTAAGTACAAACTTTATGTATAAGATGAAATTCACGCAAGGACAAAAACTAGTCGTTAAGGGTAGTAAGGTAGATGTAAGTGCTTGGAGTTTTCTAATCAAACAAAACTGGAATTGGTTACCATATCCTTTAAGTAAAAATGTATCTGTTAATGAAGCTTTGTCAACATTTGATGCCGAAGATGGGGACATTATAAAATCTCAAAATCAGTTTGCGATTTACGATCCTATAAACGGATGGAGCGGTACACTAAATTACCTGGAAGAAGGTAGAGGTTATATGGTGAAGTCTAGTAAAGACCAAACTTTTAAATATGCTAACCTTTTTAGTAAATCCTCCAATAAGAAGAAGTCTGGAGATAATAGCACTACAGGTCAGCAGCAACGAACAGAACCGGCATTTACCAAATATTCGGATAATATGAATGCGGTGGTTCAACTGCCATCGGGCTATAACGAACTCTTTGTTTATGATGAAGATGGTGTAATAAAAGGTCGCGCGATAAATCAGGCTGTCGGAGACAAGGAGCTTAGTTTTATTACCATCTATGGAGAATTTGAAACGCCACTAACTTTTTATGTGGGCGATGGCATCACACAAAAATCATCACAAAATGTATTCACGTTCAAAGGAAATCATATTCTCGGTACAGTGGCTAATCCTGTTGTGCTGGAATTAGAAACTTCAGAAAGTTTTAAGATGTATCCAAATCCATTTAATAACGAGTTAACATTGCAGATTGGTTCAAATAAAGCGGATGCATTAGACGTAAAACTATTCAATATGGTAGGGCAATTAGTATACTCTAAAGAATACACAATTGATAAAGGCCAAAATATCATAACGTTGACTCCGGATATTAGTAAAGGGGTTTACTTCCTGAAAGCAGGCCTTAACATGACAAGTACAACTTATAAAGTAATTAAAAACTAAAACCATGAAAAGGATAACAATAAACTTAATAGCATTCTTTTTGATAGGAATCTATGGTTACGGACAAGCACCGACATGGTCTGTTAATGAAAATGATTTTGAATATACTATGTCGTTTGTAGCTTTTTTGAACGTTGATGGAATCACATTAACCAGTACGAATGATCAAGTCGCGGCTTTTGTGAATGATGAATGCCGCGGGGTCGCCAATTTAATTTATATAGCAAACAAGGACCGATACTATGCTTATTTTAATGTGTTTTCGAACACGAACGGAGAAACTTTAAGTTTTAAAGTATATGATTCAACAAATAACAGGGTCGTAGATATTGTAAAAACAGTCAATTTTGAAATCAACGCGCTTTATGGGGATCTATCCAGGGCTTTTAGTTTTGCCAGTCCCGCGTTAAATAATGATGCAGAATTAGTGAATTTTAATTTTAAAGATGTGACTATTACCAATAAAGGGATTAACGGCAATACTATGACCTTGTTTGTTGATAATGGACTTAACGTTTCAGCCTTAACACCTGTTTTCGAATTAAGCATAGGGGCAAAGTTACTTTATAATGGAGCAGAACTGATCTCGAATAGCAGTGTTTTAGATTTTGAAAAACCGGTCTTGGTTGAGGTTTTATCTGAAGATGAATCGACCCGAAATACATGGGAGATTATAGTACGATACAATGCCGTAATAGGGAATTTAACCTTTTATAAAAAAGATGCTGTATGTTATAGTGGGGGCGCCATAAAGGTATTATCTACTGAAAACGGAAGTGAAGTTGTTTTGTTTAAAAATCAGGTCGCACAGGCGGCTCAAACTCTCGTAAATGGAGAAGTTGTTTTTAATAGCTTACAAGCAGGAGATTATGTGGTTCGTGTTAACGGGTTCGAAAAACCTATTAGTATTAATTTAAAAGAATAGATATGAAAACTAAATATTATTACATAATGGGGATGTGTTTATGTTTCATTATAAGTTGCTCCAAGAATGATGATGCAACAGCACCTCCACCTATTGAAGTTGAAAGCTTTGACCCTGTAGATATCAAATTTGTTCATGATGATGGAACCGATATCATAGCCGGGGATTGTATTTCTCCTAATGAAGCTTATGCAATTCAGATTACAACCACAAGAAATAGTAATGGAACAACCAGTGTATCTAAGGTAGAATATACCATAAATGGTGCCTTATATAGTATGTCATTTTCTGAAGCCGGAACCAAAAGGAACCCGATTACCCTGGTAGACGGAGGTAATATTGCAGAATTGACAGTAACTGCCAAAGCAGATGAGGTTTTCTATGTTATTCAGGATGATTTTGAATTAGTAGATTAGAATTGTTTTACACGATGGAATAAGTTTTGATACTCAAACCTTTATAAATCTATTATATTCCATATAACCATTCCTTTGAGGCTTTATTGGAGTGAAAGCTTTATGTTACTGCGTAATACTCTCCATTGCTGTAACTACATGTAGAACAAGTGGGACCACACTTAAAACCCTTCTAAAAAGAAGGGTTTTTTGTTTAAAATATTTTGGGTGAGAAGTCTGTATCGAGTGCAGTCGAGGTGAGCCCAAGCGCAACTACTTTTAATAGATTGATAAAGTGTTAATGGTCATTCGATTACTCAGGACTTTTTTATACACTTCAAAATATATACTCAAGCTAAATAGATATTTTAAGTTTCTATTAGTGCTCTATATGTCTTAATAATATTAGTATTCTTCTTGTGTAAACTATGACTAATTAAAAGCAAGTCTCAAATACACTTTTGATTAATCTTGCTGAAAGCTTTTTATATAACTATTCTTTTTAATTGTATTAATTACCAATATTCAAAATGAATCAAATTCGTATTAAAGTCTGTAGAATCAATTATATTTGAGAGGACATAAAGAATTTTAGATCCTACTTTTTAAAATTAATTACAAACAATGAATGACACCAAGGTGAGATGGTTACAGGATTTCAGAAGATTCCTTCCTTTAAAAAGTCAATTTATTCTATCAGGTAACATTAAAGATTTTCAGTTAATTAAAAATGATTTTGGCGGTTTTAGTTGGCACAGACTAGAAAATGCCATTGATGTCGAATTAAAAAATATAGGATACAAACACATTGCCTATTATAACCCTCTAGATGGTTTTGACATTCCATTTTATTCAGGAACCCCCGAAGAAAAAAAGGCATTATTTCAAAAATTACATATTCCACTTCAGCAGGATACAATTTACCATAATTTAGAAACCTTTAATAAGGTACTACAATCTATAGTTAACCATCCTGATGAGCCTATTGCTTTAATTGTGGATTTTGCTTCTCAATTTTTAATGAATGCTGAAAATTTAATTAAAACAGAACATGACACCTTTAGTTTAGCGCATATTCTATCACAAACTACAGAAACCAGACCCTATGGAAACCCACCTAGCCCATTTTATAATACGGTTATTTGGATTGTAGACAAGGAAGGGGATTTGCCAGATTGGATGATTGTCAATAATCCTAAAATAAGACATATCCCTATAGGTAAGCCAGACTACATTGCTCGAAGAAGATTGGTTGAACCTATTGTTGAAAACCTGTCTCAAAATAATGCTGAAGTAAGCAAGATAGTTACAGATTTTGTCGATGAAACCGAAGGGTTATTATTGTTAGATTTGGTAGCAATTATAGAATTGGCCAGAGCAGAGTCCATTCCAATTTTGTTTATTGCCGATGCAGTGAGAAGATATAAAGTAGGTGTAACCGAAGACCCCTGGGTTAAAATTGATAGAGAAAAAATAAAGAACGGAGAAACTTTTATAAGAAAGCGGGTAAAAGGGCAGAATCATTCGGTTCAACATATCATGGATATTGTAAAAAGAGCCATAACAGGTGTTGGTTCTTCAAAAAGAAATAATCGTCCCAGAGGTGTTGTTTTCTTAGCAGGGCCAACGGGTGTGGGAAAAACAGAGTTAGCCAAAACACTCACTAGTCTTTTATTTGGTGATGAAAGCGCATATATTAGGTTTGATATGTCTGAGTTTAGTGCTGAACATTCCGACCAAAGACTTATTGGAGCACCTCCAGGCTATGTAGGGTATGATGTTGGTGGTGAACTTACCAATGCAGTAAGGGAAAAACCTTTTAGCGTGGTATTGTTTGACGAAATTGAAAAAGCACATCCCAGAATATTAGATAAATTTCTACAGATTTTAGATGATGGTGTACTTACAAGTGGAAGAGGCGACAAGGTTTATTTTTCTGAAACTCTAATTATTTTCACTTCCAACTTAGGAATTTATAAAAAATCGCCAACAGGAGAGCGGTTTCCAAATGTGACCTTTGAAGATACATTTGAAACTGTAGAAAAGAAAGTGAAACACGAAATTGAACGGTATTTTAAGTTGGATTTAAATCGTCCCGAACTACTGAATAGAATTGGGGATAATATTATTGTTTTTGATTTCATAAGAAATGATGTTGGCAAAATGATTTTTGATATGATGATGGAAAATCATATCAATGCCATTCAAAAACAACTGGGCATTTCACTTCATCTTCAGCAAGAAGTGATGCAAACGCTTAGGGAATTATCTATTGCCGATTTAAATAATGGTGGTAGAGGCATTAGAAATAAAATAGAATACCACTTTATTTCACCTATTTCCAGAGCTCTATTTTCATTAAATCCAGCTAAAGGTGATGAGGTAGAAGCTTCAAGTATTTTATTAGAACATAGAAGTACTACGATTAATTTGATTAGAAAATAGACTATGAAAATTGCTATTTCTCGTTTACATTTTCCAGTCTCAACACTTGGCCCAGGAAAAAGAATAGGCATTTGGTTTCAAGGCTGTTCCATTCATTGCGAAGGTTGTATCTCTGCAGATACCTGGCAGTTTAATACGAATTTGGTGGATTTAGAAGAAGTGAAGAAAATGCTAAAAAAGTGGTTGCCAAAAGCAGAAGGGATAACCATTTCGGGAGGAGAACCTTTTGATCAACAACCAGCACTATTTGAATTGCTTGGTTTTCTAAGATCATATAATTTATCGGTCTTGGTTTATAGTGGTTATTCATTTCAAAAACTTCAAAAGCAAAAAGAAATTCTGAATCTAATAGATGTTTTAATATCAGAACCATACGATTATAAAAAAACACAAACCAAAGCGTTATTGGGTAGTGATAACCAAAAAATACATTTCCTATCTACCTTAGGAAAAGAGTCCTTTTCGGCTTATGCTGAAAAAGCACCAGAAAAAACACTAGATGTACAGTTTGATTCTAATGAGGTATGGATGGCAGGAATTCCAATATCTGGAATGGAAAAAATATCTAAAGCGTTTAACCAAAACGGAGTTCACATTAAAAGTACTCAAGCTGTAATAAAGAAAGAATAATGAAGTATATAAGACTTTGCCCAGCTTGTAATAGCGAAAGACCTGTAAGCGAAATGTATTGTAAGAATGTTGTTGAAGATACAGCATGTAGTTGGCTTCTCATGAACGTTAAACAAACACTAGTAGGCGGCAATGTAGACGTACATACAACTCTAGAGGAAAACAAACGCTACTGTGAAATGGGCCATGAAGTGGGAGAATCTGACTTTATGTGTATGGAATGTGGAGCTGATATAAAAGAAGAGATAGCCGCAGAAGAAAAGATACAGCTTATAGATGAATATACCGTTATAGAATCTATACAAACGGCACAAGTAACCAAAGAATGCTTTCTGGTTAAGGACGATAAAGAAACGGTTTATTTTTTAACGCTATATCATGAAAATTGCGAACCCGATAAAGCAATTTACAATGTTTTAAGAAAGGCAGATGTAGACCATGTCGCAGAACTAATTAAAACAGGATATTGGAATGATCGCTTTTTTGAGGTTACCGAACAAATAAAAGGAGGGTCATTAGATACACTTGATTATCTCAATGAAGATCAACTAGAGAAGTTAGTTGACGAAATTGGAAGAGCGCTTCACGATTTTTCAGAAGCAGGATTGCGTCATCGCGACTTATGTCCTTGGAATATACTTATTAGAAATAATCAAAATTTTGATCTGGTAATTATTGATTTGAGCTCTGCTCGTTTATCCGATTATGATTTAGATACCGATACCCCTTTAGAATTAACAAAATATACAGCTCCAGAAGCGATTATAGGTGGTGTTAGTCCGGCTTCAGACTGGTGGAGTCTAGGTATGATTATTTTGGAGCAAGCTACTAATGGGGAGTTTTTTAAGAACATAAATGATAAGGCTTTTATGATTCATTTAGTAACTAGAGGAGTTGAATTACCAACGAATCTAGACGAAAGGATCTTACTATTGCTAAAAGGCCTATTATGTAGAGACCCCTTAAAACGTTGGAATTGGGAACAGGTAAATAAATGGTTAAATAAAGAATATGTAGCTCCTCCCATAGAAACTTGGGTAGCCCCAAACCAAGGAAAGGAAAAAAAGATTGTTTTAGGAGGAGAAACGTATACCAATATCAATTATTTTGCTCTTGCCGCAGCCGAGGAAAAAAACTGGGAAGAAGGGCTTTCCTTATTTACATCGGGAGCACTTTCAAACTGGGTAAATGAAATTCTAGGAGAAGATAAGATAAGTTCTTCCATTAAAAATTTACGTACCAAAGAGGATATTGATTTAGAGTGGCGTTTTTCCTTAGCATTAATGCATTTAAATGAAGCACTGCCTTTAACCTGGAGAGGGCAAATAATCATTCCCGCTTGGTTATTGGGAAACCCTATCGCTGCTTCAAAATTAATAGACGGGGAAATTCCTAATTATTTAGGTCAAATTAATCGAGAAAAATGGCTGGTTAACCTAAAAGCCCGAAAACAAAATATAGTAGAAAAAGCGAAAAAGTTAGACATTGATATAGATAAGAATAAATTTGAGATAAATGTACTTAGCACTTCGAGAGTAAGGCTAAAATCTGAAATAGATTTACTCCGTCAAATTTATCCTGATGCTAATAATGAAGGCTTATCCGGCTTAATGGGCGATATTAGACTAAATGAAGAAGACTTAATACTCATACTAAGTGCAGATAGCAGACAGTTTATACCATTAGACGAATTGGTAAAAAAAGCGACCGATTTAGCAAAAAAAATCAAAATTGATGTAGACGTAAATTTTTATAGAGACCTGCTTATAAGGCCAATAATTGATATTTACAAACTTCTAAATTCACATTTAGAAGGTTTTTCCAATACGAGTAACGAATCTTTAAATCGTTGGGCAGATCGTTTTAGAATTGAAAAAAGACTTTCGTTGTTAAAATCGGTTTTATGTTTGTCATTACCTAAAGATAAGTGGATTACCCCGCCAAAACACGAATATGCGTCTAGCTTATTGCAGTTTTTTGAAAAGAAAATAGTTTATGCCTCTTCAAGAGGGCCTTTGGTTAGGTTAATTATTTCAAAACATTCTCCACGTCTCGACTTAAATGAGCTGGGTACTTCTCTAAAACCTTCAGAAAAATTACTACTTAAAATCATCAATCGGTATGCTGGCGCAGAGGCTGTAGACCCAAGGGTTTTTAGTGAAAACCCAATTTTGCAGTACAGAACTAGGCGTATGCTATTAAAAACGGCAAACCATAAGCGAGACACCGGTTTAGATTCATTGTATATGGGATTTCCGTTTTTAATTAATCAAGCCAAAACAACACACAGACCACGAATATTGCCTATACTTTTATGGCCTGTAGCGTTAGAATTAAAGAATAGATCGGCGCCAGCATTAGAACTAGAATTTGATAAAATTCGTGAAGAAATACGGTTAAATCCTGCGCTTGCCAGTACTTTGGAGGTTGACGAATATAAAAAAATCAAACAGATCTATCGCGAAATCCTTGGAAGACAAACATTAAGTGTCTCAGATGTAATAAATGCATTTGGTTCTTTTTTTGAATTGAATACTTCAAAACTTAGCCCTCATCCCGAAAGTATTTATAAGATGAAAGATTTGGGAGTACAAATTCATTGTTCCGCAGTAATTTTTAACGCTAATTTTACGGGGCAGGCAATTAGCGAAGATTTACGCTTATTGCAAAAGTTACCACATACAGGTACAGCAATGGAGCCTGTTTTAAAGATAAATATTCCTGAAATTCCTGAGTATAACCCTATAACTTCTGAAAACGACAGATACACTGTAGTACCTGTAGACCCATCACAAGAGAAAGCAGTAATGCACAGCAGATTAAGCCCTGGTATTGTAGTAGAAGGGCCTCCCGGTACGGGTAAAAGCCAGACCATAGTGAACATTATTTCAGACTGTTTGGGTAGAAATGAAAAGGTGCTTGTCGTATCTCAAAAAAGAGCTGCTATTCAGGTGATTTTAAAGCGTCTGGAAGCTGCTGGTTTAGAAAAAAGAACTTTAACAATTACAGATATCACCAAGGATCGTCAAAGTATTATTAAAAATGTACGAGAGCATGTTTCCCATCATCTTAAAAAAACAGAGCAACAAAACGCACTTGAAGAACTTCAATATAGGCGAAACAATTTAACTGGGCAAATAGATAGAATAGAGAGAAAACTAAATGTATTATCTGATAAAATACATGTATTAGACCATACCGCAGGCCTAAGTTATCGAAATATATTATCCGAACTCATTCAAATTCAATCTGAAACATATATCGATGTTCCAGAAGTTAGAGGCATTTTAGAGAATACCGCTGCAAACGAACTAAATGTTATAGAAGAACAAACTAGAGCGTTAATTAATGATTGGTTACCCTCAAAATATGAAGAAAATGCACTTGCTCATCTTAAAGTATTACAACCAGATGAAGTTACACAAAATACTATTAGTAATGACTTAAAAGACTTTTATGAAATTGAAGAAAAAAGAGTTATCTGTATTAAGCAAACCTCAAAGGTTTTTGATAATGAAAAAGCTCAATTTTATGAGAAATGGTTGATTGAAAATGAGAAGACACTACTGAAAATTACTGATGTAGAAGCAAGCAATGCCAGTAATTGGTCTGATTTAATCTATGATGAATTCAATGAAAAATCAATAGCTGAGGATATTTCAGAGAATCTGCTTCAATTATCAAAAAACACATTAGCGTTACTCGAAGGGAGTAGAAATGAGGCGTTTTCTGAATGGGTAATCCAAACCTCAGATGATTTATTGTATAAAACCAAAAAAGCCTGTGATAGTTATTTAAGAAAGTCAAAATTCAGGGTACTTAATCCCTTTTCTTGGGTTTACGATTATAGACTTAAAAAAGTTTTAGGAATTCATCAATTAAAATTAAACCATGAGAATGCAAATCAATTAAAAATAGCATTGGGTTATGAGTCTACCTTTAGAGATTATCGAAATCAATTTAAACTTCAGTTAAAGAAGTTAAACATTAGTTTTGATCCGATTTTTGAAACAAAACTTCTGACAGTAAAAATTGGTAGTCAACTTAATGATCTTTCTTCATCCATTGAATTGGCGCAGGCTCTGAAAAGTTGCCCTTTAAAGAATGAAGCCAGAAATTTATTAAAGACAGGAGCAAAGAAAGAGTATCAGCAGTTTACTCAGGATTTAAAAGATGCTAGTGATAGGTTTAAGATTAGGCAAAAATCTAATAAAAAAATCAATGCGTTAAAGCAATGGCTTACCCCTGTTAGTTTTGCTAAATTTGAAGAGAACATTAGGAATAACAATACTAGTTTAGAGCTTCTAAAAATGATGATAGCTGATATGGTTTACTATATACCTTATCAGAAATTTAGAATAAGATTAGGAGATGACAAACTCGTTGATGATACATTAAAACTATTGGCACTAGTTAGAAAATATGATCATAAAATAAATGAGTTTCCCATTGGTAGTTGGAATGAGCTTATAGCAAAAACGATTAGGCGCGAAGGTTTGCTTGGATGGAAACAACGAATAGAAAAAGAATCGCCTGCCTTACTTATGGCAGAGAACAACATAGCGCAAAATATTAAGTCGTTAGATAAATCTTTGACTGAAGTTAAAGGGTTAAATAAGAAATTACTAAATCTTAATTATAACTTTAATGAAATTGGACCCAAATCGGATTGGAGTGCAATTACCAGATTACGAGGAAAGAATTATAAAAAGCTTCGCGAATTTATCCATTTAGGAGAAGAAATAGGATTATTAAACTTAAGACCAATATGGTTAATGAGTCCCGAGGTGGTTTCGCAAGCATTGCCGCTACAAGCAGGTATGTTTGATGTGGTTATTTTTGATGAAGCTTCTCAAATGCTAATAGATCATGCTATTCCTTCTTTATATAGAGCCAAAAGGGTAATTATAAGTGGCGATGAAAAACAAATGCCTCCTGCAGATTTCTTTGCTCATAAAATAGAAACCGATGATGATGTAACGAATACTGAATTAAGTGAAGACAATTCCGAAGAAGAATTAGTAAGTTTACAAGATGCCTGGAATAAACAAGAGGTAAAAGATTGCCCAGATTTATTAACCTTGGCTAAAACGGTATTGCCAACAACAACGCTTCAAATTCACTATCGCTCTCAATTTAAGGCTTTAATTAATTTTTCTAATCATGCCTTTTATAGCGGGCAATTACATATTCCAGCTTATCACCCTCTAAATGAAATAGAAAAGGCTAAACCTCTTGAAGTAATTCGAGTAAATTCAGTTTACAATGAACAGGCTAATGAAGGTGAGGCTGATAGCTTAATTGAATATTTGTGCAACCATTGGCAGTTGCCCGAAACCGAAAGACTAAGTACAGGTATTGTTACTTTCAATAAAAAGCAATCAGAACTTATTGAAGAAAAAATAGAAGAAAGAGCTCTTGGTGATGAAGGTTTCATGGCAATTTTGACCAGAGAACGCAACAGACAACAAGAGGGTGAAGATATGGGCTTTTTTGTGAAAAATGTAGAAAACGTTCAGGGAGATGAACGGGATATGATTCTATTTAGTACCACTTTTGGGTACAACAATCACGGGGTTTTTCGTCGTAATTTTGGAGTCTTAGGTCATCGTGGAGGAGAAAGACGCTTAAATGTAGCGATTACCAGAGCCCGTTATAAAATTGTTATTGCTACTTCAATGCCTATTAGAGATATTTCAGATATGTTATCAACAGGAAGATCACCATCCAAACCGAGAGATTATATACAGAGTTATTTGAATTATGCCGAAAATCACTCTAATACGCACATTGAAATAGCCGATAAGCAAATAAAAAAACTATCAGCAAACAGCACGTATCAAGACACAATTATAAAAAATGATGGTTTTAAAAATACGGTTAAAAATTATATTGAAAGTATTGGTTACAATGTGGTAGAAAATAACGACTACAATGTATTTTATCTGGATTTGGCAATTGAGGATAAAGAAACTGGCAGATTTGTTATTGGTATTGAATGTGATGTGCCAAATAATGAGTTACTGGCAAATGCTAGATATAGAGAATTATGGCGTCCATTGATACTTAAAAAATCTATTCCTGTGATACATAGAACTACTTCTTATAGGTGGCTTCAGGATGAAGACGGGGAGAAAAACAGATTAAAAAGAACAATAGAAAATGTACTAAATACAAAATAGATGAGTGGCCCTAAAGTTGTAAGAATTGTAACTCCAGAAGAACGAAGAATAATTAAGCAAAAATGGATTAGCAGATTAAAAAGTAAAATTGCTAATGTAGAATCATATGCTTTAAAACATAATACGCTTAATGACGATTTGAAAACTGCATTACAAAAAACACTAAATCATTATCAAAATATTTCAGAAGACGATTACTCAAGAATAGAAAGAGAAATACCTAATCAAATCAAATTTCTGGAAACAGAAAAGAAAAACTTAGTTAAAAAAGTTGTAAAAGAAAGAGCTTCAAAATGGGAAACATATAAAAACCTAAAGAGCGCACATAACGAGTTGAGGTTTTTGCTAAAAAATAAAAATATAAAATTTAATGACTTTGATGCGCCATCAATAATTTCTGAAGAACAGATAAAAACATACAGTAAACATATTGATGCTTTATATACCATCTTAAAAAATGCTACTTTTAATGAACAAAAACTAACAGGCGAACAGGTAGAAATTCAGAAGCGTTTATCCTCAGGCGATAGTTTACTTTCTGTTGAAAAATGGAAATCAAATCGTCCTAAAGTTATAACAAGACTTAAGAAGCTAGAAAACACTTTAAAAGAAATGTATGTTACGGATGTTTCTCAAGGTAAAATTCAGGAATTTATACAGCGCTGTAATGAACTTAACAGTAGCGATACTAATTATTCTCTCTTATTAGATTCACTAACTATAGAGGCGGCAACGTTTTATAAAGAACAATTAGAGCTTAGAGAAATTAAGGAAAGTTTAGAGCATATAATTGCTCAATTGGAAACATTAGAACTAAAAATTCAGTTTATAAATAAATGGAAAGCGTTACTTCAATCCGATAACTTAACCGATTTACAAAATGCATTAGAAAAGGCAACTAGGCTATACGACGAAGAATCTCAAAGAATTATTACTGAAACTAGGCGAAAAGCCATTAAAAAAGCATTGAAAGATACTGGTTATGAGGTTAATGATGGTATGGAAACCGCTTGGGTGGAGAATGGACGTTTAGTGGTAAAAAAAGCAAAAAACGCTCTTTATGGTGTAGAATTTATGAGTCCCAAAAATTTAAGTCGCATTCAAGCAAGGGTTATTGCCGATGAAAACAGAAAAAATGAAAGAACGCCGAGTCTCGATAAAAATCAAGAAGAGGTTTGGTGCGACGAATTCCATGAGATTAAAGCGATTTTGGAAAACGAAGATTTATCTATTATTGTTGATAAAATGAAAGAAGCGGGATCTGTTGAGCTTAAAGAAGCTCCTTTAGATGAAAGCTACGTAAGGAGCGAAAAGCATACGAAAAAAAGTAGGAAGCTTTAAAAGTATACTAAAAAGCCTCCTTTTTTTCGGAGGCTTGGTATTTGGCTATTTTCACTCAATAAAATTGAATTGTCAATTTTGATTGCTCACAACCAAAAGGATATTTTAATAATGTTAGTTCGACGCAATGTAATTTATTAAAAAAAACTGACTATCAGTTAATTAGAAATAATGTTTGAAATTTGTATGTTCATTCCGATCGAAGCATGAGGAGGAATCTCATCTTACTGAGATTTCTCGTCACTCATGCTTCACCCTGTCGAAATTATCAAAAGTTAAAAGTTATGCCTCGATTTCAGAAACTTTATTCATCAGCATAAATACTGTAAAAACTCATATTAAAAATATCTATGAAAAACTTCAGGTAACTAATAGGGAAGATGCGATTAAACTGTATGATAATAAGCATCTTCGTTAACATCATCATATAGGAAAGGCCGTTAATCGAAATTGTTATTCCTATATGGATCATTGTATGAAGCCGAAATGCCGCTGCTGAGGGTCGTCATAGTACTTAGGGAAAACTAATAGGCGAAGCCTATCTCAATAACTCTATTTTGAGGACAGTTTGTTTAAGAAATTCTTTATTTGATTTTTCAGTATTGTATCTTTGTGTTAAACATACGCATAAATGAAAGTCAGACAAGAGATAAAGGTAGCAGTTGATGCGGTTGTTTTTGGCTATGAGTCTAAGAACAATCTTTCTGTTTTATTAATTAAAAGAGGAATTGAACCTTTTAAGAATGAATGGGCTTTACCCGGAGGCTTGGTTTTAAATGATGAATCGTTAGAAGATGCTGTTGAACGAGAACTTAAAGAGGAAACCGGAATAACTATAGATTATTTAGAGCAGTTATATACATTTGGTTCGCCGAATAGAGATCCCCGAAATAGAGTACTGGCCGTGAGCTATTTTGGTTTGGTAAAACCCAATCATTTCAAAATTAAAGCGGATACCGATGCAGCCGATGTGCAATGGTTTCATTTAAGTGAATTGCCAAAATTGGCTTTCGATCATCAGGAAATTTTGGATATGGCACATCAACGCCTCAAAGCAAAATTGAGCTATGAACCCATTGGCTTTGACTTGCTAAATGACGAGTTTCCATTCTCAGACTTAGAGCATTTATATATGACCATTTTAGGGAAAGAAATAGACCGAAGGAATTTCAGAAAAAAAATGCTAAGCTTTGGTATTATTGAAGAAACCAATAAAATAGAAAAAATTGGTAGTGGTCGTCCGGCAAAACTTTTTAAATTCAATAAAAAGAAATTCAAACAACTTACTGTAAATGATTTCCATTTTGAAATAAAGTTTGTGTAAAAATTACACAAAATTTTGTTATATCATTTTGTCTTTATACATTTGTGTAAAATATACGCAATATGATTTTGAATCTAGACCCCAGTTTTAATCCATTCGGCAAAGATGAAAGTATTGAATTTGAAAGCTTCACGTTTTCGGGAGGTGAACCTCATATCAAGATTTTAACTTCCATACATGAAGATCTAAGTGTGACGGTAACACACAGAATCCAGTCTTTTAATGATTTTGGGCTTTTATTATTAGCTATTGATGCCTTGCAGAGAGTGGGAGTTAAAACCATAGATGTGCTAATTCCTTATTTTCCTGCCGCTAGACAGGATCGGGTTATGGTGCCGGGAGAATCGTTATCTGTGAAGGTATATGCAGAGCTATTAAACAACTTGAATTTGAATCGTGTCACAGTTTATGATCCGCATTCAGAGGTAACCCCAGCACTTTTGAATAACTGTAAGGTAGTTTCAAATTATAATTTTATTAAAGACGTGATCAAGGATATTGATAAAGAGATCATCCTTATTTCACCAGACGGAGGAGCTTTAAAGAAAATTTACAAATTATCCAGTGCATTGGGCGGGATAGATGTTGTAGAATGCTCAAAATCACGAGACGTAAAGACCGGGCAAATATCAGATTTTAAAGTATATGCTGAAGATTTAAAAGGAAAACCGTGTTTAATAGTTGATGATATATGCGACGGTGGTGGAACTTTTATGGGGCTGGCAAAAGAGCTTAAAAATAAGCACGCAGGACAATTATACTTAGCCGTTAGTCATGGTGTTTTTAGCAAGGGTTTAACCGAGCTTAGTTCTTGTTTTGATAAAATATATTCCACAGATTCGTTTAGAAGTATTGAAAGTACAGAGCGGTTTAAGCAAATTGAATTAAAAGAGATAAGTAACAATGACATATAGTAGAAAACAGCTTATAACAGAGTTTGAAAAACAAAGAAAAATTAAATATCTATTCTTTTGGGGACATACCCCCAATAAAGATGGTAGCATTGGTAAAAGTTGTTTTAGTCAATGGTGGGTAGCGCCTTTTGAAGTAGAAGGAATAACTTATAAAACAGCAGAGCATTGGATGATGGCAGAAAAAGCACGATTGTTTGATAATGATGATATGGTAGATGAAATAATAAAATGTAAAACACCTGCTGAAGCAAAAAAATGGGGTAGAAAAGTAACAGGGTTTATTCCTGAAGAATGGGATAATACTAAGTACGAGATTGTTAAAAAAGGGAATTTATACAAGTTCTTACAAAATGATGATTTAAAAGATTTTTTGATTAGAACTAATGATAGAGTGCTTGTAGAGGCGAGTCCAGTCGATCCTATTTGGGGAATTGGTTTAGCTTCAGACCATAAAAATGTTGAAAATCCAAATTTGTGGAAAGGAGAAAATCTTTTAGGTTTTGCTTTAATGGAGGTGCGAGATCAATTGAAAACGAATACATTAGATATAGGTCAATAGAAGAAAAGGAACTTGTTCTAAGTATTGAAATCGGATTTAAAAATTTCCACCAAAGTTAAATTAGATAGGCAATATTATTTATAAGCAGGGAGATGCAACGCAACCCAGTTCTAATGGTAATAAAATCATATTGAATAAGCATGAACATGACAGAACAACGAAAAAAACAAATAAGTAAATTTCTAAGTTTGATATTAAGGCATCAACCTGAAACAATTGGACTAAAGCTAGATGAAAATGGGTGGGCTGTAATTCATGAGATCTTTGAGAAATCGAAATTACGATTTACGTTTGAAGAATTGGAGGAAGTAGTCGTTACAAGTGATAAACAACGATTCTCATTTAATGCCGATAAAACAAAAATAAGAGCAAACCAGGGGCATTCATTAAAAACAGTTGATTTAAACTTGAAGCCTCAAACGCCACCACCGTTTTTATATCATGGTACGGTAACAAAGTTTATGCCTGCCATAAAATTACATGGACTAAAAAAAATGAGTCGTCAACATGTGCATTTAAGTAAGGATAAAGATACAGCTATAAAAGTGGGTTCAAGAAGAGGAAAACCAATTATACTGGGTGTTAGGGCAATGGATATGCAAAATGAAGGGCATCTGTTTTTTAAGTCCGAAAATGGTGTTTGGTTAACCGATCATATTCCCCTAAAATTTATTGAGTTTAAACCAGTTCAACATTAGAATAATCGGATGAATGGATGGTATGGATAAGAATGAAGGACAGGGGTAATAAATAATTATAAATATTTACATAAGTTTACCTTAAGTTAAAATAACGCGCTTCCGGGAGTTTTTATATAGAACCCCAATAATAAATAAAAACAAATAAAATGAGTGAAGATTTAAAACCGCGATTCGTTGATGCTTTACGAAGAAACAATGATCAAATTAGAGAAGACCGGGCTAAAGTTATAGCCGAAGATTCTGAATTAATTTACAGAAGGAGAATAGAAGATATAGAGCTTAAAATTAAGCGTTTAAGCAGAGAGCAAGAAAGTGCGATAGATATAAGTCCTTTGGATAAAAACAGCTTGACTTTTGCAGATTTCAATCCTGACAGTTTTGTTGAAAAAGATATTGAAATTTCTTTAAAAATAAGAAACCTGAAAATTCAGTTTGAGATCACTAAAAATAGATACGAATACTTATTTGGAAAAAAATACTAATTATGGGAGGAGCAAAATATAATATTGATGATAGGTTTTTAAGAGCAAAAAAGGCCGGTTACGCCAGTAAATCTGTGAATGATATTTTCATACAAAACAGGGAACGAAGAGCTCACAATTCAATGATTCCAAAGAATATTGAATATAGAGAAGCAAGGGATTCAGAAGGGCACCCTAACTCATTTCCTGTTATTTTGGCCTTAGATGTTACGGGAAGTATGGGACACATACCCCATGATTTAATTAAAGAAGGTTTACCAAAATTGATGGGCGGAATTATTCAGGATGGCGTTCCAGATACGGCGTTGCTTTTTCTGGGAATTGGTGACCATGAATGTGATGGGTATCCGTTGCAAGTAGGTCAGTTTGAATCTGGAGATGAGGAATTAGATATGTGGCTTACCCGCACTTATATAGAATCCGGAGGTGGAGGAAACGCAGGGGAAAGCTACTTGCTGGCCTGGTATTTTGCAGCTTTTCATACAAGAACAGATGCCTTTGAAAAAAGAAAACAGAAAGGTGTATTGATTACCATTGGTGATGAGCCTAATTTAAAGTCATTGCCCGCTTCTGCAATTAAAGAAATTATGGGTGCGGGGCAGCAAACATATTCCGATATAGAATTGCTGGAAGAAGCCCAAAAGAAGTACGAGGTATTTCATGTGAGTGTTACGCATTCTCCAAGAGCCGTTGAAGCAGAAAAAGGCTGGAAAGACGTGTTGGGAAATAACTGTATTTCTGTAAGCGATTATAAAACCATACCAGAGGTTGTGAAAAATTTGGTATGCGAAAAATATAAAACGAATAAGGATTTGAATACAGGCTCTTCAGAAACAAGCTATGATAACATTGATATGTTATAAAGAATGAAATCAGCTAAAATTGTTATAGGTTTAGGGTTTGGCGATGAAGGCAAAGGTATTACCACCGATTTTCTATGCAGCCAATACCCTGAAGCTATCGTTGTACGCTTTTCTGGAGGGCATCAGGCAGCGCATACCGTATTGTTAAATGGTAAGAAACACATACATGCTAGTTTTTGTAGTGGTGCGTTAAGAGGAATACCGTCTTACTTTAGTGAGCACTGCATAATACACCCTTCCTTTCTGTATAATGAAAAAAAAGAGTTAGAGAAAAAAAATGGTAATACAGAGCTGTTTATTCACCCACTAACCAAAGTGGCAACACCTTTTGATGTTTGGCACAATCGTAAGGACAATAAAAACCTGGAACATGGGAGCTGCGGTAAAGGTATTGGGGCAACCATGAAAAGAAATGAAGGGGTTTATAAGTTGTACGCGATAGATCTATTAGCGCCTGAGGCTATACGTATTGAAAAATTAAAAGGTATTGCGAACTACTATGGCGTATCTAATACGGACGAACTACGAAATGAAGTCGATTATTTTTTAGAATGTATCGATAAGCTAAACTGGAAAATAAGGGACTATTCGTTTTTAAAAACGTATGAGACCTTTATATTTGAAGGTAGTCAAGGGGTTTTGTTGGATATGGATCATGGTATATTTCCAAATGTTACTTATGCCAATACAACATCAAAGCATGCTATTGAAATTTGCAAAGAGCTCGATATAGAAGATGTAGAAACGTTTTATGTTTCGAGATCCTATGCAACTAGACATGGGAGCGGCTGGATGCTAAACGAAAGCGAAATTAAACTAAAGAATAATGAGGAAGAGACGTGCGTTTATAATGAGTTTCAGAAGGGTTTAAGGTTTGGGAAACTGGATCTTGATCTATTATTACATGCTAAAGAAACAGATCAAATTTATAATATCTCAAAAAAGAGTCATATTGTAATAACGTGTTTAGACCAGTTTGAGCCGGCTGTTGATTGGCGCAAATTGAAAAACAATTTTGACAGCATTTATGGTTCTTATAGCCCCGAATCAAATACGTTTAAAGTATTAAACATATAGTTCTCACTTTTATAAAAAATATATTTGTGTAAAAAATACGCAAATTAATTTGCGAAATCAAATTTACTTTCTATATTTGTGTAATAATAACGCAAATCTAAATCAATAACACCAATAACACCATGAACCCACTATTATTTACAGACGGTTATAAGGTAGACCACAGGAGACAGTATCCCGAAAACACAACGTTAGTTTATTCCAACTGGACCCCTAGAAAGAGCAGAATCGATCATATTGATGAGGTTGTATTTTTCGGATTGCAATATTTCATTAAAAAATATATGATTGAAGACTTTCAAGATAATTTTTTTAATCAGCCAAAGGATGCTGTATGCGAAAGATATGCTCGACGTATTAATAACTATTTGGGAGAAAATAAGGTGGGTGTTCAACATATTTCAGATCTGCATGATTTAGGATATTTACCTATGGTTATAAAGGCATTACCCGAAGGCGTATCCGTGCCTGTTCGTGTACCCATGTTTACCATGTATAATACAAAAGCTGAATTTTTCTGGCTCACGAATTATTTTGAAACCTTATTGTCTACAACAGTTTGGTTACCATGTAATTCCGCAACCATAGCTAAGCAATATCGAGTGATTTTAGACGAATATGCTAAAGAAACATCATCAATGCCAGAATTTGTAGATTGGCAAGGACACGACTTCTCTATGCGAGGTATGGCCGGATTAGAAGCCGCTAAACTTAGTGCAACTGGACATTTATTAAGCTTTACAGGTACAGACACCATTCCTGCAATAGACTTTTTAGAGACCTATTACAATGCGAACTCAGATTCTGAACTGATAGGAGGCTCGGTTGCGGCTACAGAACATTCTGTGATGTGTATGGGGACAGACTCAGGTGAGCAAGACACCTTTAAACGATTGATAACAGAAGTTTATCCCGGTGGTATTGTTTCTATTGTTTCAGATACTTGGGATTTATGGAAAGTCTTAACCGAGTACTTGCCTAACCTGAAAGAAGAGGTTCTAAATAGAGATGGGAAAGTCGTTATTCGCCCAGATAGTGGAGACCCAGTAGATATTATTTGTGGTAATCCTAATGGCAAAACGGCAAAAGAGCAAAAGGGTGTCATAGAACTATTATGGGAAGTCTTTGGTGGTACGAGAAACAATAAGGGGTATAAGGAGTTAGACTCGCATATTGGAGCTATTTATGGAGATAGTATCACTTTAGAGAGAGCCGTTCAAATTTGCGAACGTTTAAAACAAAAAGGCTTTGCTTCTACAAACGTGGTTTTAGGGATAGGTTCTTTTACTTACCAGTATAATACAAGGGATACATTTGGTTTTGCTATGAAGGCCACGTATGGAGAAGTGGATGGTGAAGGACGTGAAATATTTAAAGATCCTATTACCGATGATGGTACAAAAAAGTCAGCAAAAGGACTTTTAAAAGTTGTCAAGACAAATGGTGTCTATGAGCTTATAGACCAGGTAACTTGGGCTGAAGAAGAACAGGGGGAGCTAAAAGAGGTTTTTAGAGATGGAAAACTTATAATTGACGAGTCTTTAGCCGATATTAGACAGCGATTAAAGTCGGTTTGATACCGCTTCGAATCAAAGTAAAAATTGAAAAGTAGCTTGGTGTATGTTCCTTTGAATCGTTAAGGTTACTATATTTATTCAAAGAAACATCTAATAGTATGCGATAAATTACACTTGCCATATGCTCTATATGCCACGCTTTGTCAAGTCTAACTTTTAAAATCGAAAAAGAAAAAAGTAATGACAGCCCATTCTTTTTTAATGTCTTTAGCATAGCCAATGATGCTTCTGTGGCTATTTAGAATGGTGCCGTCATCTTCAATATAGCCCATAGTACTTCGACTACTGTTTTGAACGGTGCCATCTTTTTTAATATAACCAATGGTCGTTTTACTGCTATTTTGAATAATCATATGATCTGTAATATAACCAGCAATAATGACATCACTATCTTGAATAGTCACATTGCTTTTAATATAACCCATAGTATGTCTGCGGCTATTTTGAATGGTTCCATGATCTGTAATGTAGCCCATAATACTTCGACTTCTATTTTGGACAATACCACGGTCTGTGATATAGCCAATAATACGGCGGCTGTCATTTTGAATAGCATCAGACGAATCTTGATTATATCTGGTTATTAAACGACTTTTATTTGGAACGGTATCATTGGTTTTTATATAACCTGTTGTAGAGCGATTACCGAAATGAATCGGTTGTGAACTGAAAAATGTAGTGTATATAAAAGCTACGATAAAGAGGCATTTTTTCATGTATTGAGGCTTATAAAAATAAACTAAACATACAAAATTTAATTAACGAAGTGATTTAAACTTCTTTGGTTAAGGTAAAAAATAGCAATTTTATTCCCAAATAAAGCCAATTTTGAAGGGTACCCGTCTGATTGATAGTTAGGTGTTGTCTCTGTGGCTTAATAAAACGGCAAAATAATAGGGTAAAAGAGAATTTTGCAGCCAATTTTGAAAGCTTAAATTGCTTTAACATATAAACCAATTAAAAGCTAAAGGGGCAAGAACAAATATGATTTTCACTTTGCCTGGCCCCTTAAGTTTTTGTTTTTAGTGTTTTTTACTTTTTTTTTAACGCGATTTTTTTAAATGCTTTATGATCCCCTATATTTAATTCAATAGTAGTAATGTTTACTTGCTGCAGATTTTATGTTGTTAGATGTACCACTACCGTATAAATGATGCCCAGCCGAAGTATAATCCCAATCTAAATCACCTTCGTAATTTGTTATTAACTCGTCCATATAATTGTGATGTGGAGCACTAAATACAATAAGTTGCTTGTTAGGGGTAAGGATTCTTACCATATTATAAATTTCTAAAAACCTTGATTTACAGGATGTTGTGAGGTATCTGCTTAAAGAAAAACAAGGTTCATTCTGAAGCTCATAAATAACATGGTCGTTGTCTTTATAGCGAGGAGCAATGTGTGTCCAAAATTGCTCCAGCCAATTCATGGTATAATCGGTTCCGCCTCCTTTAGTAGGGTCTTGTTCTCCAACATTATGGTAGTCAATAATAACAGTCATACCCGTAGCGACTGCATTGGCAACGACTTTATCCTTTTCAACACCCAATTCATCCCAGGTCCAAACATCTAAATGAGGTTGCAACGATTTAAGTGCTCCAACCCAGTTTAGTCTCACCGCGTTGTAATGGTTATCTTTTAAAGCCCACCAGGTATTTATATCTTGGGCATAAATTAAGGGCCCTGGATATCTCTTTGCAAATGTCATGGGAGCTGCTCTAAGGTTTTCATCATATTTATCCTTTAAAGTTCCCTTTAAAACACCTTGTCTTTCAATAGTTAAACGATTCCATACCCATTCTGGATTTGTTCCGCCATTATCGCTTAATTCTATGGTCAATTCTCCGCCAGTTACCGTTACAGTTCCTCTTACATAGGGGTAAGATCCAGCAGGAGAATACAAACCACTAGTAAGTGTAATCCCTTCTGCAACTACCACCGTATTATCATGGACCGTTGTTCTATCTCCCATGTTCATAATAACGTCCCAATCGCCATTTTTTATTTTATGTCTAAAGGTGGTTGTGACACTGCTATGACAAAAATCACGATTGTTATCGTTTGTTCGGGATGCGGTACCCCTGTCGGTTGCATTAGGTTGTATGCTCCAAGAAATATCTCCAGTTGTTTCTGGAGATATACGTGTCCATCCGTTTAAAACTGGAGACGTTGCTGTCCCCAAGTCGTAATCATATCTGCTTCTATTTATGTTTACAACAACATCGGCTAATGGTATTTTATTCTGATTATGCCGTCTTGCTTCTAATGTATCAGCTTCAAGATTATAGTTGTATTCCTTTTTGCTCGAATCTGTAGTGGTACCAAATAGGCTAGTCATGCAAAAACATAATGGAATGATTAGAAAGTTTAGTATTTGTTTTTTTCATATGTCTTAGTAATGATGTTAGGTGTATAATTTACAGTAGATTAACGTCTCGTAGGTTAGCTGTTTTGTCCTAATTGGTGTACAATTTGTTCAGGTAGAACTATTAAATCATTATTTTTTTGTTTTGAATATTGATAAACAAGACCGATAATGGATGCCTTTGCATATTTTGAAAATTATAGAAACACCCTACATATAATAAGGCAAAACCTTACTTTTAACACGAAAAGTAAGAATATATTTGTTTACGAAAATTTCAGCGAATAATATGTTGAGATATCTCTTGTTGATAACTGTTTTAGCCTTAATCATCGTAGGTTGTAAATCAACTTTATCTTTAAATCACAGATTGACACTCAGAAACAGTTGTCTTTATTTTATATGTAAAATAATTAATATAGTCCCCATGAAAAAAGCAACAATCATTTTAAGTTTAATATTTAGCCATTTAGGGTTTTCACAAATTATAACCGATACCGGTACTAATGTTGGAATAGGAAATACGGCACCAACATATAAATTGGATGTAAATGGTACAGGAAGGTATACAGGTAACTTGTTAATTGGAGACCCAAGTGGAGCGAGAACAGAGATTAATACTAGTACAAACCATAAAATATATGCACCAACCAATAATAAAACGATTGATTTAGATGGCAATTTTGAGGGCGGTGGATTTGTAGGAGTTTATCGTGCAGATAATGGAAAGAATGGTGTTTCTATGGTATGTAAGCCTGATCCAGGACACTATAATAATAGCTTGTCAATTCGACAACTTAGACTTGATAATATAGACAGGGAGTCAATAAAACTTAGTTCTGCAATATTATCCGGGGATACCGAACCAACTAATTTTATGCACATGCCTTATCAAAATTCGACAATAGTTGTTGGCGAATGGGGAGAATATAAAAAAGGGTTAGGCTATGGTTTAATAAACAAGTTTAAAACGAGTTTCGAAAATGATGTTTACGTTGAAACTGGAAATGTAGGGATTGGAACGATCACACCCGATGCAAAACTCACTGTTAAAGGTAAAATACACACAGAAGAAGTTAAAGTAGAGCTATTAGAGTCAGTTGCTCCAGACTATGTTTTTTATAAGGACTATGACTTAAAAACATTAGATGAGGTCGAAAACTATATTTTAAAAGAAGGTCATTTGCCGAATATCCCATCAGCAAAAGAAATGGCAGAAGCAGGCTTAAATCTTAAAGAAATGAATTTAAAACTACTTGAGAAGATCGAAGAATTAACTTTATATACTATTAATCAGGAAAAACGGATTGAAAATTTAGAAACTAAAAACAAAAAACTTACGTTTCTGGTCGAAAAGTTATTAGAGAAATCGGGTGAAGAATAAAACAAAAACCTTTGTCAAGCATATAAAGTGATGAAGTAAATGTGAGAAGTATTGAGGTTCTTTATGAAATTGTAATACGAAAAATGTCCCATGCATCAGCTTCGTTCAACATAAACCTAAGCCGAGATACTAATTTTATTCATTTCAATCTTAAGATTCACTAACTGCCATTAACAGCGTTTTATAAAAGCACACAACAGGTTAATAATATAATTTTAATATGACATAGAACGAAACCTGTATTTTATATACTATTTTAGGGGTTGAATACATATATTGTGTTTGAACAATGAATAATGTAATTATTTAAGAATTTTTAACATAATTTCGTGTTTCGTCGACAATTTAAGTCGCTTCGTAGATGTTTTTTTATGAATAATTGCAATTTTTTTTTGTTGGCTCACTTTTTTTAATACATTTGTGACCCCATGAAGATAGGAAACAAAAGCATATTTGCCTCAGTATTATTTATCTTAATAAGCTGTATTTGTGTGGCTCAAGGTCCGCCACCACCTGGACCGCCAGCTCCAGGACTTCCTATTGACGGAGGTCTTTTATTTGGTATTGTTTTCGCTTTATATTATGGAGTAAAGAAATTAACCAAGAGTGAATAGCGTTAGGCCTGTTTATTCAACTCTACTAGTCTGGCAACGTACTTTCCTAAAACATCAAATTCTAAATTTACTGTTGTACCTATTTCAAAGGTATTAAAGTTTGTATGGTCGTAGGTATATGGTATTATAGCAACACTAAATGTGTCTTTTTTAGAGTTGACAACGGTTAGACTCGTTCCATTTACCGTGATAGATCCTTTTTCTATGGTTATATTGTTAAGGGATGTATCGTAGTTAAAAGTAAAGATCCAGCTGCCATTAGCTTCTTCAATATTTGTGCAGGTTGCCGTTTGATCCACATGCCCCTGTACAATATGTCCATCCAATCTATCGCCAAGTTTCATAGCGCGCTCCAGATTTACCCTGTCGTTAACTTTTAAAGTTCCAAGACTCGTTTTATCAAGAGTTTCTTTTATAGCAGTAACCGTATATTCGTCATTATTAATATGAACTACTGTTAAACAAACACCATTATGTGCAACACTCTGGTCAATTTTTAATGCGCTTGTTACGTTGCTTTTTATTGATATGTGAAGATTATCTAACTCTTTATTTAAATGCGTTACAACTCCTATATCTTCAATTATTCCTGTAAACATATTATTGTCTGTTTATTTAGTTAAATTTGCAATACCAAAATTACAAACAAAAGTTGTTATTTTAAAGATGAAAGCAGATAATATAATAGTTGGGATATCCATAGGTGATTTAAACGGAATAGGTGGTGAAATTGTTCTAAAAGCATTTGAAGACGCTAGGATTCTTGACTTTTGTACTCCGGTAATCTTTGCTTCGGCGAAAACAATGAATTTTTTTAAAACACATTTTAAGTCCGAAATCAACTTTCATAATGCCAATAATATAAAGCAATTGGCAAAGGGGAAAGTTAATGTTTTTAATTGTTGGAATAATCCCGTTAAGATTGAGTTTGGTAAAGAGGATACTAAAATAGGCGAGTATGCCATAAAATCTTTGGAAGCGGCAACAGAAGCATTAAAACATAAGAATATAGATGTTTTGGTTACGGCACCAATAAATAAACATAACATTCAATCTGAAGCATTTAAGTTTCCAGGGCATACCGATTATCTGGCTCAGGAGTTGGAAGGAGAGAGTTTGATGTTTATGGTAACCGAATCTTTAAGAGTTGGTTTGTTAACAGACCATGTTCCCGTAAAAGATATTGTGGAACAGATTTCAGAAGACCTTATAACTAAAAAAGTAAATACGGTTTACCAGTCTCTTAAAAGAGATTTTAGAATTAGTAAACCCAAAATAGCTATGTTGGGAATTAATCCGCATACTGGAGATAATGGCGTGATTGGCAATGAAGATGATGTTGTATTAAGACCAACCATTAAGAAAATTAGAGAAGAAGGGACATTGGTTTTTGGCCCATATGCAGCAGATAGCTTTTTTGGTTCTAACAACTATAAGAACTTCGATGCCATTATAGCGACTTACCATGACCAGGGTTTAATTCCTTTTAAAACGTTGTCGTTTGGTAAGGGGGTTAATTTTACGGCAGGGTTAAACGGAATAAGAACTTCTCCAGACCATGGTACCGCTTATGAAATAGCTGGAAAAGGCCAAGCCGATGAAGGGTCGTTTAAGGAAGCCATTTTTACAGCCATGCAGATATATAGAAATAGGTGTGATTATGAAGAACTTACTTCAAATCCGCTAAAAAAGATGGCCAAATAGATATGAACAAAAAAATGTTTATAAATATGTTGCGTAAATAAAAATTCATATATTTGCAGGCTCAAAATAGATGAGGAATGAAGCCATTGAAAGCGTTTAATATACCTTTTACAGGGTTAAAAATAGGAAAGCATCATTTTGAGTATAAGATAGAAGAAGCGTTCTTTGAACATTTTGAGTATACCGAGTTTAATGATGTAAACATCGATGTAAATGTTGAGCTTGAAAAAAAGACAACATTACTGGAATTACATTTTAAAGTTTCCGGATGGGTTAACATTCATTGCGATTTAACAAACGAACCCTTTAATCAAGCTATAGAAAATAAGTTTGATTTGGTAGTGAAGTTTGGAGATGAATTTAACGATGAGCATATTGATATCTTGATTATTCCCCATGGAAGTCATGAAGTCAATATACAACAATACATTTACGAATTGATCGTGCTGGCTGTTCCAACGAAACGAGTTCATCCAGGTGTTGAAGATGGAACTTTAGATTCAGACATACTTAAAAAACTAGAAGAATTAAGCCCCGAGCTTAAAGAAAATAAAGAAAAAGAGGATATTGATCCTCGTTGGAATACATTAAAAAAACTATTAACGGATAAATAACATATAACATGGCACATCCTAAGAGAAAAATATCTAAAACGAGGAGAGATAAGAGAAGAACTCATTATAAAGCAACTGCGCCACAGATTGCTACATGTCCTACAACAGGAGAAGCTCATTTATATCACAGAGCACATTGGCACGAAGGAAAGTTGTATTACAGAGGTCAAGTTTTAATTGACAATACCGAAGTAGAAAACGTAGCATAATAGCATACATGCACTTATAGAAACGCTCACCTGTGAGCGTTTTTTTTATAACATGTTTTTTCAAAGACAAAAACAACTAAAAATGTGTGTTATTAAGTGAAAATTTAGTAGTTTTCACCAAATTTCGAGCGTTTTTGTCCGATTTTAATGATTTTTTGGTCGAATTAACTATAAAGTTATGAGTAAAATTTCAGCAGCGATTACGGCTGTCGGCGCATACGTGCCAGATTATGTATTAACCAATCAAATCCTTGAGACTATGGTTGATACTAATGATGAATGGATTACCACACGAACAGGGATTAAAGAGCGCAGAATTCTTAAAGACGAAGGAAAAGGAACCTCTTATTTAGCAATTAAAGCAGCCCAGGACCTTATTAACAAAAAAGGTATAGATCCCAAAGATATTGAACTTATTATTGTTGCGACAGCAACTCCTGATATGAAAGCGGCTTCAACTGCAGCTTACACAGCCTCGGAAATTGGAGCAGTGAATGCGTTTTCATTCGATATGGATGCCGCATGCTCAAGTTTCTTGTTTGGGATGTCTGTAGCAGCCGGTTATATCGAATCTGGAAGGTATAAAAATGTTTTATTAATTGGGGCAGATAAGATGTCTTCAATTATAAATTATAAAGATAGAGCTACTTGTATCATCTTTGGAGACGGTGCAGGAGCTGTGTTGTTCGAGCCGAATGATGAGAATTTAGGCCTAATAGACGAATATTTGAGAAGTGACGGTACAGGTAGAGAGTTTTTACAAGCGACCTATGGAGGATCGTTATACCCTTTAACGCCAGAGTCTATGGAGAAAGGCGGACAGTATGCGCATCAGGAAGGAAAGACCGTATTTAAAAATGCAGTCTTCAATATGGCAGATGCCACAGCTAAGGTGTTAGAAAGAAATAACTTAAATAAAGATACCGTTTCCTGGTTAGTAGCACACCAGGCAAACAAACGTATTATTGATGCTACAGCGCAACGCATAGATTTAGCAGAGGAAAAGGTTATGATGAATATCCAAAAGTACGGTAACACAACCTCTGCGACCTTACCTTTACTCTTACACGATTACGAATCAAAACTAAAAAAAGGAGACAACTTAATTTTCGCGGCCTTTGGAGGCGGATTTAATTGGGGGTCCATTTACTTGAAATGGGCATATAATTCAGTAAACTAACCATTAACTAATTAGCAAATTATGGATATAAAAGAGATTCAAAACTTAATCAAGTTTGTAGCCAAATCTGGTGCAAGTGAGGTTAAACTAGAAATGGATGATATTAAGATCACGATTAGAACGGGATCAGAATCCGATACAACTATTGTACACCAGGTTCCTGCTGCTATACCACAAGCTGCTGCTCCGGTTGCTCCACAGGCTCCGGTTGTAACAGAGATTAAAGCAGAAACAGGTCAGCCAGCGGCATCCGATGAGTCAAAATATATTACAATAAAATCTCCTATAATCGGAACATTCTATAGAAAACCTTCTCCAGATAAACCATTATTTGTTGAGGTTGGACAAACAATTGCAGAAGGAGATGTACTATGTATTATCGAAGCTATGAAACTTTTCAATGAAATCGAATCTGAAGTTTCTGGAAAGGTAGTAAAAGTGTTGGTTGACGATTCTTCACCTGTAGAATTTGATCAACCATTATTTTTAGTAGACCCGTCATAACCTATTAAAAATTCCAAGATACAAATCTCAAAATCCAATGTTTGGAATTTGGCGATTGGAATTTGTAATTTTTAATTCAACAAGTTATGTTCAAAAAAATATTGATTGCCAATAGAGGCGAAATAGCGCTACGTGTTATTAGAACCTGTAAAGAAATGGGTATTCGAACAGTGGCGGTTTATTCGACAGTAGACCAGGAAAGTTTACATGTGAAGTTTGCAGATGAAGCAGTTTGTATTGGTCCTGCAGCGAGCAGTGAGTCCTATTTGAAAATGTCAAATATTATTGCAGCAGCAGAAATAACGAATGCGGATGCAATTCATCCAGGATATGGATTCTTATCTGAAAATGCTAAGTTTTCCAAAATTTGCGATGAACACGGGATAAAGTTTATTGGAGCCTCTTCGGAGATGATCGATAGAATGGGAGATAAATCGAATGCCAAGGCTACTATGAAGGCGGCCGGTGTTCCGTGTGTCCCCGGAAGTGAAGGGATTATAGAGTCCTTCGAAGAATGTGAAAAAATAGCAGTAGAAACTGGGTATCCGGTCATGCTAAAAGCGTCTGCCGGTGGTGGAGGTAAAGGTATGCGAGCGGTATGGAAACCAGAAGATCTAAAAGATGCCTGGGATTCTGCAAAACAAGAAAGTAAAGCTGCTTTTGGAAATGATGATATGTATATGGAAAAGCTTATTGAAGAGCCAAGACATATCGAAATTCAGGTTGTTGGAGATTCTCGTGGTAAAGCTTGTCATTTATCTGAAAGAGATTGTTCTGTACAACGTCGCCACCAAAAGCTTACAGAAGAAACACCATCTCCTTTTATGACCAATAAGCTTCGTAAAGATATGGGAGAAGCTGCAGTTAAAGCGGCAGAATATATTAAATACGAAGGTGCTGGAACGGTTGAGTTCCTGGTAGATAAACACCGTAATTTCTATTTCATGGAAATGAATACACGTATTCAAGTTGAACACCCCATTACAGAGCAGGTGATCGATTTCGACTTAATTCGTGAGCAAATACTAGTAGCAGCAGGCGTGCCAATTTCAGGAAAGAACTATACGCCTAAATTACACTCTATAGAATGTCGTATTAATGCGGAAGATCCGTTTAACGGATTTAGACCATCACCAGGCGTGATTACTACCTTGCATGCTCCCGGAGGTCATGGTGTACGTCTAGATACTCATGTATATGCAGGTTATGCAATACCTCCTAACTACGATTCTATGATTGCTAAACTAATTACAACAGCTCAAACCAGAGAAGAGGCTATCAATAAAATGAAACGCGCTTTAGATGAGTTTGTTATAGAAGGTATTAATACAACGATTCCTTTCCATAGACAACTTATGGATCACCCTGATTATTTAGCAGGTAATTATACGACTAAGTTCATGGAAGACTTCGTTATAGAAAAAGAAGTAGAAGAAGAATAATGAAGAACTCCGAAAGCAATTTCGGAGTTTTTTGTTTTAAATCACTTTGAAACTTAATTGTTGTTTAGATTTATGCCTGGAAATGATTACTAGTTTAAGCGTGACCTGTCCCTCATGGCGTTTTTTATTCAGACTTATCTTCAAATAGAGAGACTCAATAATGATAACATTTAAACGTTTACGATCTCACGTTTTTATTTTAAAAAAAGGTATATTGCATTAGGGTGACAGGGCGAGAAATACTATATATTCCTATGCTATTACTCTAAATAGCATCATTGATGATTTAAGGTTTTGGGAATCTTAATCTCGTGAAAAATGTATGGGACATTTTAGCTGTAGAGAAAGGTACAAGTAGATTTAAAGTGTAAATTATTTAGATTGATAAGGAGGTTTCTAAAATTCATATTTAAAATCACACTGTGGTTTGTTATTTTATCCGTAATCTGGGTGTTTGCTTATAAATGGATAGCAGTACCGGTCACACCGCTCATGTTTATACGTAGTTCTCAAAGCAAAGGCGGTGTCAAGGATGTAAAGTGGAAACATAGTTGGGTGCCAATCGAAGAAATTTCTGTGAATTTACAGCTAGCCGTTATTTGTAGCGAAGATCAAAACTTTTTAAATCACAAAGGGTTTGATATGAAAGCCATAGAAAAAGCACTTAAGCATAACAAAAATGGTCAAAAATTAAGAGGTGCTAGTACGATATCTCAGCAAACGGTTAAAAATGTTTTTTTATGGCCAGAACGTAGCTGGTTCCGTAAAGGGTTGGAAGCTTATTTTACGTTCTTAATTGAGCAAATTTGGTCTAAAGAGCGCATTATGGAAGTGTATTTAAACAGTATTGAAATGGGTGATGCTATTTACGGGGCCGACGCGGCGGCAGAATACTGGTTTAAACAATCGGCGGGAAACCTATCAAAATTTGAAGCCGCAGCTATTGCAGCTATTTTACCAAATCCTAGAAAGTATAGAGCTAATCCGGCATCGGAATACATTGAATCTAGAAAAACTTGGATTGTTAGACAAATGGGTTATTTTGGACCCTTAGATTATACAAATACTCATGAAAGAGAACCTTCTGGAAATTAAGAAACATCTGTATTTACAATGTCAGGATGCTGTAAATAATAGATTTGAAACGGTGCAACGTACCATGAAAGAAATTCAGGAGTCGTTACTTTCGGAAACCAAAAGTACTGCTGGAGACAAGCATGAAACCGGACGAGCTATGTTGCAATTAGAACGGGAAAAAGCCGGTAATCAGTTGGCCGAAATTCAAAAAATAATAGAGGTTTTATCTAAAATAGACGTTTCTAAAACTTTAAATGTAGTCGGTTTGGGAAGTTTGATCTATACATCGCAAGCCAATTATTTTATTGCGGTGAGTACTGGAGAATTAATAGCTGAAAGCCGTAAATTTTATGCCATTTCTCCCAATACCCCAATTGGCAAATTATTGCTTGGGAAAAGTGTTGGTGATACGATAGAATTTAGAGGGCAGAGGATATTGCTCAATGAAATTATTTAAAAATTTTATGATGTTAAGTTTGAAGAATGTCTATGACATTGGTAATATCTCTATTACTTTTCCATAAACATGTTTAGTCCATCCGTTAATTCTACCGTGATTATTACCAATTAACAATCCACGTTTGTTATTTTTTCCTTTCACAAGATGTGTAAAACAACGGCCCCTAACTTTACAATAAACAAGATCTCCCACTTCACAGTCTTCCCACGTAATGGGCTTTAGTTTAACAGGTTGTTTAGACTTTAGCAGAGGTAACATAGAATTACCAGGTTCTTTTGAAACAATGGTTTCACCATGTTGTAGTTTTTGAATTTTCCAATTCATTATATATAATTTTAAACATTATGTAAGACACTATTATCTTACATAGCCTTTAAAATGTATAAAAGAACCTTTTCAATGAACTTGAGCAAAGATATATAAATTATTTCACAATGCTTAACGAGACGATGTCTTCTAAAGGAATTGAAGTATCATTTTCAAAGAATATCATGTCTCCATTCAAATCGGCTTCAATTAAATAGTAGTAACCTTTGTAATATGATCGTTTTACGGTTGCCTTTAAGCTGGAGCTATCGTCTAATTTGATTTGATGAGCATAAACAATACCGTGATTAGGGATCTCATTAAATTCTCCAAAAAATGAAGCTACTAATTTATGCTTCGGATGATTGTATAAATGCTGGGGTGCAGCGTTGACTAATATGTTATGGTCATGAAGTACGATCATGTCATCTGAGAAGGACAACACATCGTCTTTATCATGGGTAGCCACAATACAGGTGATGTTTTTTTCTTTTAGGTACTTGAAGAGATTTCGACGTAGTGACTGCTTTTTAAAATTATCGATATGACTAAAAGGCTCATCCAGTAAAATAATTTCAGGTTGCCTCGCAATGGCTTTGGCTAAGGCAACACGTTGTTTTTGTCCGCCGCTTAACTCCTTTACTTTAATATTAGCAAAAGGCCTTAGTTCTACAACATCTAATAATTCGTTAATACGTTCCTGTTTTTCTTCTGGAAAGAAGTTAGAAAGAAAGGTTCCTATGTTTTCGGCAACAGTTGTGAAAGGCATGAGATCGAACTCCTGGGCTACATACTTCATAAAGTCTGGACCGATAATGAGATTATATTTGGGCCCCAAAATTTTGGAGTCTTTCCAGAAAATATGACCTTCATCTAAATCGTAAGTCCCATAAAGTAACTTTAAAAGGGTACTTTTCCCAGATCCACTTTCTCCTATAATTGAAAAATGTGCTCCTGCGGCAACATCAAAGCTTATGTTCCTTAAAATGGCTTGCTTTTTATAACGAAATGATATGTTTTTTACTTGAAGCACGATTCTTTTCGAAATGCAAAAATAGCATAAAAAATCTCCCCGGATTGAAATCGATATTTATAACCGCTATTGCGATTAATTTTTTTCTTTTATTGTGTTCTCAAAATGTATCTGGGAGCTATTCGATGACAAAGCAGGATAGAACATTTTCTTTTAAATAAGGTTCTTGATTGACCCAAAATAAATAATCTACCTTTAAAAAGTTTTTTGCAAACCCATAAAGTAAAGTCACTTTGCTTTTTCGCGTTTTACCAATATAATTAGCATCCTGAATTGCTATTCCAATTGGGATATTAAAACGCCCTTCATGCATCATAGCCATAGGATGGTTGAACTGGGCTTTTCTAAGTACCATCAAATCGGGTGCTCCAAGCCCAACTCCAATATCGTTCCCATAATTTATAAAAACCTCTAATGATATAAAAATATATGCTTGCGTCTTCAGATACATCTTTATTTCGAAATATATCACTGCATTTATACTTTTATTTGTTTTAAGAAGTCATTTCAAATACTAAACTTTGGTATGTCTGAGCATGTCCTTTCTTTAAATATTCAAGGGCTTCGGCACCACCTAAACCCAGAATAGGTGCAAATGTAAATATATCGTTATGGGGTAGAACGCCTTGTTCAATAATGACTTGTTTAAACAAAGATTCTCTTAGCCAAAATTCTCTTTCCTTAGGTGAAGTAAGAAACCTTTCGAAGAAGGATTCCAGGCTCCACGCGACGGTTTCAGTTTTTCGGTATTGAATATCGATCATACAAACGTCCTCGTCTGTTTCACTCAGTTTTCGATAATAAAACAATTCGCCAAATCCCGAAATGGCAAAGGGGACATAATGTTCGACAGTTTGCCCTAGCCAGGTCCAAAGCACAGACTCAAAATCCTTTGGGTTGACAGTTTCAAATAATCCGTCATTATACTTTCCAAATCCATCAGATGTCCAGAGGTCAATCATTAGTTTAGGCACTTTTTCCTTATACGCTTTAATTACGTTATTGGGAGCGGGAATTGCATTGGTCTGAATTTTAAAAGTTTCCTTAAATACGTTCATCATGTATGCCTTTAATTACAGAAGTCCTGTCGTTTTGTAATATATTATAGTTTGTTTGTTCTAAAAGTTTCTCTGCGACTTCTATTCTGCCTTTAGCACCATGTTCCATAATATATTCCAGTTCTTCAGGTTTTAACAAAATAACATTAACCATTAGAATGTTTTCAATACTGAGTTCGAGATCTTTTGGCACGATACGGTTTTCTAAGCCTAATAACACGCAACAAGCTCCGTTTTGGTCGATAAAACTTTTAGGAATACCGTTCCCATCAACAGTTAGAGATATGTACCGATATTTGTTTAACGTGCCTATTACATTGGGGTTTGACGCTGCGGTGCTACTTACCTGTTGAAGTAGTTTAAACTCCCATGAATCTATTATAGAGGGAATGTCATGGTATTTATTTGGGGTTATTGTATATAACTCCAGACCCAATCCGTTGTATTTTTGATTGTCTTCATTCGAATCGAAATCATCATAGGGATCACTTAAGCCATCGGTGGCAATAATGGTATGCGTATTTGTTTTTATTCCTATATGGGCTTGTCTTAGTGACGGCCATTTAGGTCCTCCCATGAATGTGGGGTTAATTAAATTTGAAATGACATCGGGATATAATTCTCCAATCGATTTCCAAAATGTTTCTCTTTTTTTGCATGAAAGGTCAAAGTGTTCCTGATAATGCATTGTGTGTTTTTAAAAGTTATAGAACTAAGATGTCATTACAAATAGTGTTCCATATGGTGAATGGTTATGTTAAACTAATATTAATGTTAGGTAGTTCTAATAGGTTTTAAAAAAACAAACTAACAACCACAAAATCATCAAATAACATAAGAAGTTATGTTTTTAGGCATAGTTTTGCTTATTATTTTAAATGAAAATGGCTGTGACTCGCGTTGTTGATAGGGCTCTGAGGTATCAAAATTTGATCGTTATCAAAACCTATTTATTAAGATATTCATATATAAATGGGTAGAATTTTTATTTAGCTTTCTATGTCCATTGTGTTACTCCGCCTTGTTGAGAATATTAAGCTACTTATCAATGGAAACTAATTAAATACGGTCTCCCAATTACGCGGGTTTACCACTACTTTGCCTCCCTTCTAAGATGTTGAGATCGATATCAAAATCTAAATTAAGCCCATTTATGTAAAAAAACGGGTTGTATTTAACAGTTTTGGTTATGTGATTCTCAATAAATATCGAAATTCATTGTCATGTCGATGGGCTAGAATTATAAGAGAGAGAAAGCTCTTTTTTAAAAAATAAGATGCTAAACAAAAACTGAACACGCCTTTTTATTTAATAGACCAGACGATCTTCTTCGAATTTTGGTAATTCCACTGAAATTCTATTAAATGCTGTAATTATTGACAATACCAGAAATTTATAATGATAATAAAAACTTAACATAATAAATTTTTTTAATAAAAAATAATACTTGATGAAATACATGAATGAACATCTATGCTCTAATGATAAAGGCCAGATGAACGAAACAAAAAGTTTTGTGTCCAGTTTTTATTGAGGGTGTGTTTTGCTAGCTATGATTGGTAATTTGATAATTTTATCTCTGCATAATTATTAAAAACTAAATATTAAACCTGTTTTGATATCATATTCTTACTGATATTAAAATACTAACTACCTAATTCATTATTATGAAAGGACAAAAACTAAGATTGATTAAAGTAAACGCCTTGCTGCTATTCCTAACTTTTGGGATGGGCTGGGCGCATGCACAAGAAGCTATTTCAGGTATGGTTTCAGATGAGCAAAAAATGCCCTTAGGGGGAGTTTCCATTATTGTTCAAGGTACCAAAAAAGGGACGGTGACAGATTTTGATGGTAAATATTCCATTTCTGCAGCGGCTGGCGAAACCTTATTGTTTTCATATCTGGGCTTTAAAAGTGTAAAGCGGGTTGTTACTGCAAACAACAACACCATAAACGTGCTACTGGAGGAAGACTCACAAATTTTGAGCGAAGTTGTAGTCGTGGGTTATGGAACACAAAAGAAGAAAGAAGTCACAGGAGCTGTCGCCAAAGTTACCGCAGCAGAGATTGCTGAGTCGCCGGTATCAGATGTTGTTGCGGCACTTCAAGGTCGAGTTGCTGGTGTTAACGTTCAAGCTGCCAGTGGTCGCCCTGGAGAGGCGGCGAATATTCAAATTCGTGGATTACTAACGCTAAGCGGAGAGGGAGGCGAACCACTATATGTTGTGGATAATATTCCTCAAGAAGGTAATCCTAATATTGCACCCGAGCAGATTGAGTCCATAGACATCTTAAAGGATGGTGCTTCGGCTTCTGTTTATGGTGTACGAGCTGCTGGTGGTGTAATCTTAATTACCACTAAACGAGGTAAAGCTGGAAAAATGCAAGTGGATATTTCTACGTATACTGGTATCCAAAACATTACTTCTGGACCAGCGCTGGCAAATACAGCAGATCACCTTTACATTAGAGAAACAACGGCTGAAGCAGCTGGGGGTGAGCCAATCACATTTTTCCTAGATGCTAATGCATTAGATTGGGATACGAATTTTGTGGAAGAAGTAACAAATAATAATGCTATAATTCAAAATGTCACTGCCAATATCTCTGGTGGTGCTGAGAATTTGACATTTAATTTTAACACCAATTATTTTAAACAAGATGGTGTAATTAAAGGTTCAGACTTCGATAGATTAACCAATAGATTAACGGGGCAATTTACTAAAGGGAAATTCAAAGCTTTCGGATCTATAAGTATGACTCAAGAAAATAGAAACCAAGAACCTTTCAATTTTTATCAACTTGGAGTTGGTCAATTACCTCATACTAGACCGTTTGGTGAAATAGAGTCTCGAGGTAATGCCGTCGTGCTGGATGCTGAAAACGAAGTGTTTTTTAGTTTCTTATCCAGGCAATTGGATAATGTAGATGAAAGAGAAAACGATAATTATAGTTTGGCGCTTAACCTAGAATATGAAATTGCAAATGGGTTAAAGTACAAGTTAAATATGGGGCGTAACCAATTTAACTTTTTTAGAAAGTTCTTTCAACCACAATATTTAGCTGTTGATAGAAATGGAGAGCTTAATGAATCGGCTTCCAGACTCAATGCGTCTTTACAGGAATTTTACAATTTCGCCAAAAGAGAAACCATTGAACATATCTTAAATTATAAGAAATCATTTGGTAAGCATAACTTAGACCTTTTAGCGGTTGCTTCTTATGAAAGGTTTGAAAATAGGAATATTTCTGTGGGCGTATTGTTTGACGATATAGCTTCTAATGACGTTCAAGTATTATCAAACGGGGCAGACGGAATTAAACCTACAGGTGTTAATTTTAAAAATACCATTGCAGGTAAACTAGCAAGGGTTCAGTATAATTATGATGGTAAATACCTGTTATCGGCAAGTTACAGGAGAGATGGCTCTTCAAGATTCCCTAGTAATAACAGGTATGCTGATTTCTTTGGGGTATCTGCAGGTTGGAATGTAAGTGATGAAGATTGGTTTAATGTTGAAGGCATAAACACCTTAAAACTTAGAGGAAGTATTGCAGAGACAGGGTTTAATGGTATTGGAGACTATAGATTCCAACAGCTTATTGAAACAGGGGTAAATTATCCTTTTGGATCTAATGAAGATGTTGTATTCGGTCAAGTTCAAAGACAATACAGCAATCCAGATGTGGCTTGGGAAACTACGATTTCCAGAAATATTGGTGTTGAAATAGGACTTTTTAACAATAAATTAAACATCACGGCAGACGTGTATGAAAATGATAAGGTAGACATGTTGATTAACCAACGTTTAGCACCATCTACCGGTACATGGCAACCATTTGCTGAAGGCGCGTATAATACAATCCCAGTTAATGCAGGAAACATGGTTAATAGAGGGATTGAATTAGCAATAAACTTTAACGATCAAATAGGTGAAGATTTTAAATACAGCATAGCTGGGGTGTTCTCTAAGAATGAAAATGAAGTTACAGAACTAGCTGGTGTTACACGAGGGTTTGCAAATGGTTTTATAAACGTAAATCGTCCAACAGGAGAGGCCACTACATTTCTTGAGGTAGGACGTGAGGCTTATGCTTTTTTCCTATTTCAACATGATGGGGTAATTAAGTCGACCGAGGAATTATTAGAGTATCAACAATTAGATTTTTCAAGTGGGGTTGTAAGTGCACCGCAAGTTGGTGATATGCGCTATAAAGACACCAATGGTGACGGGGCTTTAACTGAAGATGATAGAGTGTATTCGGGATCAGGTATTCCAGAATTTGATGTGGGATTAAACTTTAACCTGAATTACAAAAACTGGGATTTGGCATGTCAAATGTTTTATTCTTACGGGGCAGAAATTTATAACGGCGGTAAGAACATTGCTTACACTTTTGGACGTCATCAAGATCAGGTATTTCAATGGACACCTCAAAATCCGAATTCTGATATTCCAACATTTAGAGAAACATCTGGCCATTCTAATATTAAGCCGGCATCAGATTTTTGGTTAGAAGACGGTACGTACCTTAGAGTTCGAACACTTTCTATAGGTTATACGGTTCCAGGAACGGAAAAGATTGGAATTGAGAAATTTAGAGTGTATTTAAACTCATTAAACCCATTTACTTTTACTAAATACAATGGATATGATCCTGAAGTAGGAGGTAATGGTTTAACTAATAGAGGGATAGATTTCGGTAATTACCCGGTATCACGTCAATTTATGATGGGATTCCAATTAAGTTTTTAAAAAAATGACTATTATGAAGAAAATTAAAAACAACTTAATAAAGCTTACACTACTTTTTGCATTTGTTTTAACAGGATGTAACGAAAGTGTATTTTTAGACGAAAAGAATCCAAATTCTATCACACCAGAGAGATTTTGGAAGAATGAAGGACAATTTCAGTCAGCTCTTGCCACAGTATATGGCGCTTTGCAATACCGTTCCATTAGTGGAGCAGAGTTAGTACAGGAATTTGTGTTAGGAGATATAGGTGGTACAGAATCTTGGTATAGACCTTCTGCTTTTAGAAATCTTGCATTTAATGATGGTATTCTCCATGTCGTTGACAAATGGGAAGAATGTTACGTGGGGATTTTTAGAGCAAATCAAGTTATCGTTAACCTTGAAGCCGCAGATGAGGAAGTTATTGATGACGAGGCCAAAGCTCTTATAGAAGGCCAAGCTCGTTTTTTAAGAGCGTTCTTTTATTGGCAATTAGTCCATTCTTATGGAGAGGCAGTAATACATACGGATATTGCTCGTACTACTGAGGATTTCAGTGAGCCTCTTTCTAGTATGGAAGAAGTAACAAATACGATCATCATTCCAGATTTACAAATTGCTATAGACAACCTTCCAGAAAGATGGGACGGAGTGGACGTAGGAAGAATTACTTGGGGTGCGGCAACTACTATGTTAGGTAAAGTACATCTTTTTGATGAAAACTGGTCTGAAGCTGCGGGACTATTCAAGGAAGTAATCGATTCTGGTATTTATGCTCTTACAAGAGATATTACAGATAACTTTTGGCATGAAAACGAGTTTAATGAGGAGTCTATTCTCGAGGTAAATTATTCTTTTGATATTAACCCTGGTAACTCAGGTTTCCCTATAGATGATACACCTTTTAATACGGGGTCTGAATCTACAACGCTTTCTACGGAAATTGGTCGTTTGGGTGCAGGTGGATTCAACACGGTACTTCCAACATACAATCTTCATGAAATGTTTGTCTTTGATGAAGTAGATCCAGACAATCCAATAAACGATGATAATGTTGAATCAAGAAGAATGAATGCCTCTATTGCACCTCAAAATGGTGAAGGTTTATGGTATCTAGAACCTTATGGCACCATCGGAGGATGGGGTGGCGGACAAAGTGCTTACGTTAAAAAGCATTCTAACTGGTACCATCTTCCTGCCGAGCCAGCAGAAGGACGTGGCGGTATCAATTTCAGACAAATACGTTATGCAGATGTCTTATTAATGTACGCAGAAGCTATTATCAATGCTAGTGGCGACTTCATGACTGCTATGGAGTACATTGATATGGTAAGAAGTCGTGCCGGTGTGTACACCTTACAACAATACATGGACATGAATGGTGGTATGTTCCCTCAGTTACATCGAAGCTTCCAAAGATATGGTGAATGGACCATGGTTGCGCCTAGTTCTGCAACTGTGTTAACACATATTCAACGTGTTGAAAGACCATTAGAACTATGTTATGAAGGACATAGATGGAAAGATTTAGTTAGATGGGGAATTGTGAAAGACGTATTTGACGAAATGAGAAACGATGAAATGTGGCGTCAAGATAACTTTACTACAATTGGTGAAGGTGCTCCAGGGCAGCCTATTAGAATTAACGGACACATTAGACCCGATTACACTGTTGCTCAGCGTGTTTATGACCCTAACCAACATGATTATTTCCCGATCCCGAGTACAGAAATACAATCAAATGAGGTATTCAATAGATAATTAAAAAAGTGCTTAAGATGAAAAAAATAAATTATATAATTGCGATCTTCATAACAACCTTACTTGTTGTAAGTTGTGCGGAAGATCTCGCAACAGATACACAAGACACAAACCATAGAATAATTGTAACTTCTGAAATGGATTACGAAAATAAAGTGGCTATTGCGGGTCACATTGATTTCGGTGATATTTCTAGAGGTGTTGTAACAAGAACATGGGCTGTACCAAACGACCCGAGTATTGCAAAGATTTGGGGTGAAGATGGAAATACCTCTAGCAAAAACGTTATTAAAGCTTTGTTCTATAAGCCAGGTGAATATAACGTTACTTTAAGCCAAACTTTTGGTGGGAATGTTTTCCCGAATGATGATAGTGCAGAACCAATTAATGGTAGGGAACTGGATACGACAATTGTGGTTACCGTTCTAGATTCTTTACGAGCGAATCTTAAATTGTATTACATAAATGAAGATGGGACTACTGGCGATGAGCTGCTTTTGGCAGATAACGCGGAAAATGAACTTACAGCAAGTAAATCGGTAAGGCTTACATTTACTGCTGCAGGCGAGCCAGATAATGTTACCTGGACTTCAAATGGTGGGAAACCAGATAGAATCCAAACGGAGGAAAACGAGGTGGATATGCGATTTAATAAATTAGGTTCTTGGGACTTAGACTTTTTAGCTTCAAGATTTCGTCCCCGTGATGCAGATACCCTTTCGTTTGAAAAAATCATAAAGGTTATTCCTTCTACGGAACCTGTAGTTTTGGAAGGCGTATTTGAAAAAGATGGTTTTGTTGCGTTACAGTTTAGTAGAGATATGGATCCAATCAGTTTAGATGCTTCCAACTTTACTGTGAGGCTTGAGCATGAGGGTAGCCCTATTAGTTCAACAGTAGCCAATGTTATCTTGGATGAAGACGAAAACAATATTGTACTACTTGAATTAGATGCTGAGCGTATGTATGATGATGATGTTGCATTTGTATCTTATAACCCTGGAAGTCTTAAGACTGCCGATCAAGTTGATGCCGATGAATTTACTGATATTGAATCTGTACCATTTAACACAAACCTCTATGAGTCTACTAATTTTGACTTTGGATGTGAATCCACTACAGCACAAAATAATGGTGACGGAGACTGGCCTTATCAAAATTGGGGCGGTAACTGGGGCGAATATGATATCGACATAAACTCTAATCTACCACATTCGGGTGCGCAAAGTATGGAAATTACTATGAGACCTAACGGAGGATGGATTCTTGGAGGTAGTGGTAATTTCCAATTAGTTGTTGGTCAAGAATACGAATTGGGCTATTGGGTATATGTTGATAGTGATTTAAGTGGTGCACCTACTGGTACTGCAACTTCAGACATTAGATTCTATGCTTCAAATTGGGCTATGGCAGATTTGGGTATTAGTAACTTAGATCCCTCGTTTCCAACAGGAGAATGGATTTACCAAAAGTTCTATATTAAATCTACCACGGATGCCGAGATTACTTGGTTAATTAGGGGTAATAATGAAAATAATGCTAATCCGCTTAAGTTATACTTAGATGACTTTTTCTTAGCTGCAGTTGAATTAAGACCTTAAAAATATTATTTTAGTTTAGTTAAAAAAGGCCTGTCTATAATTGTAGACAGGTTTTTTTATTAAAAATATGTCTCATCCTGAAATAGCGTTACACTAAATTCAAAGTGTAATGGAAAACAAACTATGTATTACAGATTATGTTCTAAATTTACTCAAAACGAAAATGATGGGTATAGTGCAAAAAAAGCACATTTTATTGAGTAAATTTAGGATGTATATGGGATAAGTATCGCTTTAGAAAGAAATACTTCACGAACATGAAGGAACTTAAATTGGTTACACTATATAAGCCATGGTACGAAAGAAGAGCTAATTAAATCTATTGGAGTAAACCATAATTATATTGATGTTTTCAATAGATTATTTTAAATGAAAAATGGTATTAATAGCGTAAATTGAATACTATTTGTTTTTTGATGATTATGGATGTAATGTAAGTTGACTTTGTCTCTTTATAGGCCCTCTAAATCGCTGACATAAAGTCGACAAGGTTCATTCCCTTTTTTAATTTTAGTTTTTTTCTTAACCTGTATCTAGATGTATGTGCACTCTCTATTGTGATACCCAATAAAGAAGCCATCTCTTTACTAGAAAAGCCTAGTTTAACCAATGCACATAGTTTTAAGTCTGTTTGGCCTAAATCGGGGTATTTAGTTCGAATTTTATCATAAAAGCTTTGATTTACAGAAGTAAATCTAGCCTCAAACTCTTTCCAATTACCACCGGGAGAATTTTGAAAGCCATTAATCATATTCTGGATGGCCCGTTCATCGATGGTGTCACTTTTAGAAATACTTTCTTTGAGTTTAACTATGAATTTTTCTTTTTCGATCAATTGCAAGGCAGAAGCAGTAAGTTCTCGGTTTTTAAGCTTCATAACCTCATTGGTCTTTTCTTTTTCCAATTGGTGTTTTCTTCTTAAATTTCTAAAGAAAAGAATACCATACATGAGCATAAAAACAACAACAACTCCCATCAAAATATTTTGTAAAACGCCTATTCTTTTTTGATTTTCGAGCTTTTCAATTCGGGACTCTTTAAGTAGCGCTTTTTCTTTTTCTTTCTGAAGTCTATAGCTGTCTTTTATCTCGATTAAATGCTTGTTGTTTTTGCTACTCCGTCCAAATATTTTTTCGTTTAACTCTTGCGCACTATTTTTATAGTGAAAGGCTTCTTTGTAATCACCGTTATTATAGTATAACTGAGATAATACCTCGTAATTAAATTGCTTATACCCCAAATGTTTGTTGTACATTTCCGAAAATTTAAGCGATTCTTTGTAATGTTTCACACTCTCATCAAAGTTACCTTTCAGTTTGTATACCTCACCAATTAAATAATAGATTACAGTTAAGTATGATGGATCAGTTGTTTGGAAAAATGCTTCAGCCTCATTTAACTTGTTAAGGGCACCATCATGATCTCCACCCACCGCGGCATTATAATAAGCCCTCTCAGACTCCATATAGTGCGATGTCTCATTAGAGATCTCATTATTATTATTAGGTCTCATTTTGTTTAGAGCTACCTGACAACTATCCAAATAGACCTTAGTCATAGTTAGGTCGTTATTTACGCGATAACAGTTCACAATAGCAAAATAGTTACTAAACAAATAATCACCAGTAATTTTTTCTTGTTCAACTAAAGCTTTCTTAAGTTTAAGGGACATATTGAAATAGCGTAGCGATTCTTCTTCTCTTCTATAGGAATTGTAAAGCCATCCCAATTCCTGGTAAATTCTGGCTTTAGAAATATTATCATTCGATAGGTCGGCTAGAATTAAGGCATCCCAGTAGCCATCATATGACTTTCCATAATCCAGTACATTATCATACAATGCAGAAAGTTGACACAAGCTATTTATAAGGTTTATGGTGTCTTTTTCTGTAGAATAATAATCGATACCCATTTTTAGGTAATAAATAGCACTGTCTAAATTTTTAGCCGTTAGTACGTTCGCTTTATCAATATATTTATTGGTGCCATAGGGTTCTTGTGCATCTACACATAAACACATTATAAACATAATAGCTCCAAGTATTCTTTGCAAAATCAAACGCTTCTCCATTTTCTAAAATCGTATCTACAGATTAATTTTTTAAACTAGACACCGTACAATTTAATACTGAACATATTGTATGGTGTTCAAATCATTTTAAATATAACACTTGCTTAGTAAGAAGTTGATGAAATTGATAGATTTTTTGGAGATGTTCAGTTTTTATTCATTAAAAAAATAGGAATTTGTATGGTATATAATACATATTTATTAAAATAATAGCACTCAGTTTATCAATATACTAAAAATATTTGATTTTTTAAATCAAAACCTTTGGTAAAAAATTACCCATATATCTAGTTAAAAGTAAGGAAGCAATTAAGATTAAAAAACTGAATTCGAAAATATGTTTCTTATACATTCGTATTAAAACATTTTTTGTTGGAAGTTTTAGAATATAGAATAATTGGACTAATAAATTTAGAGTAAAATGTTGTAAAAATCTATAGTTTAAACGAGATTAAATCCCATTAAAAACGACGAATTTTTTATCATAATAAAACTTAAATACGTTACGGGCGAGTCAGGAATATCATGTGCTTATTTATGAATATTAACTTCGTGAAGCAGTAAACGAGTGTTGTGAAGCTCGGTAAATGTTGGTGATAAGGTATATATGAGGTTTTCTAATAAAGAAAGATTTGTTATAGCTATAAAAGAGATTGTATGTAAAGATAGATTTCTGTACTACAATTAAAGAAAAAGGTAAATGCTAATTCGGTGTTGGTATTCCAAAAGTACCAACCAGTGGCGGTTTCGAGGTTATCTTAAGAACAACCAGATTGCTGTAATATGTGATAAACAACCGTATAGAGATGTGCGATAAGCAGGTTTAGAGTTACGCTATAGTTAGTAATTACTGGATATGGTAAGGGGCATGGTGTTAACCATGCCCCAAACTGAAACTAAACTAAAACATACTCACAATTAAAATTATGATTTACTTTATAGGTGTAAACAACCCGATTTGTTTAAGTAATCTATCATTATTACTTAATACCCATGCTTGTAATACAGGTTGTAAACCTTAAGTAATGCCCTCAACTTTAAATTCGTTATAACGTTCTGGTGTTGAGGATTTATTTAGGTTTTTATTAATTAAAGACTTCAAGGAAAAAGTATCTTAAAATTGAAGCGCTTTTATTTATTCTTTTGCCATAACCAAAACCTCATAGTATAATTTTGAGGACTAATTAGTGCTATTAATCATTGTTATTTAAGATGCTATTTATTTGTGTCTAAATTATTTTGACTCCAATTTCCAAGTACGAACCCAATCCACTCGCATGGTGTTTTTGGAATCGTCGCTCAGCTCTTCTTTTTGAGGTAAACCTCCTAAATAGCACTCCTCAGAAGTCCATAAATCAAATATGAGTTCTAATTCTCTTGTAAAGTTTTGATTTGTGGAAACTGTTCCAGCTTCCTCGCCATTTAAATAGAATTGTACGGTTCTTGCATCTTTCCACCAGGCGCCAACAATATGGTATGTTTCATCCCAGGTCTTGCCCTTGTTAGGATTTGCGTCTGATAGCATTCTTGTGTCGAAATTATCTTCATGTCGCTCTGTGATGCCAGATTTGGCGATAAAATATTGAGAATTCATCTGTGTAGGGAAATCCCAAGGCGTCCAGGGGAAGTCACCAGGTTTGGTTGATTGGTCACTACATTCCGGAGTCGGGTTAGCATTGTTTTCCACAATATCGATCTCGTCTCTATTGTCTATATCGCCATTATTCAGCCAAAATGTGTTGAATGCGGATATATTAGAGGTCTTCATGCTGCATTCGGTATACATGGGATAGCTTATTTGTGTTTTTGAATGTACCCTTGCCGTTTGAAACCAATTTACAGGATGGTCATGAAGCGTGGCTTTAATACATAATTTGCCATCTTCTACAAAGGAATTATCTTCCCGCATCCATACAGGAGTGTTTCCATAATTCCAAAAAGAATTAAACCACTTATCATCATCCCAGAATTCGAATTCGTCAGACATGGCTTCTACTTTTACCCATTCCATACCGTCTGGTGTGGTATCGTCAAGAGAAACAAAGGAAGGTAAGTTCGAATCCAGATCTGAAAGTTCAAAGGGTTCGACTTTATCTTCTTCTTCTATTGGATCCATGATATCTTCAGGATCGTTCGAATTCGATGAACAAGCAATAAGTGCGATTACTAAGCTACAAGCTAGAAATAGGTGAGTTTTCATAATTATTTTTTTTAAAGTTTACTTACATCAAGCAGAGATTTATTAGGTGCTCTAAGTGATGTTATGAAGTGAAAGACCGAATGTTGAGGTCTTTACTTAAAGTCCAGGAGATGTAATATTACAAAAATAGGGAGCTCCACAAGTCTTGATTAACGAGTTTAAATCAATTGTTTAGTTTTTATTCATGTGTTAACTCATAGGGTTTGAGGGTGTTATTTTTAATATTCTGCATGTTCAGTTTTTGTCTAGGGATATAGAGTTTATAACTATAGTTAAATATTATAGCTTTACGAAAACGATATTTTTTATGAAAGTTAATAGTAATAAGAGCAAAAAAGAAAACAACACCATGTCAAACCTTATTTGGAGATGCTGCTTGCTTGCAGTGTTCATTCTCGCAGGTACTAATTACGGTTCCGCTCAGAATGCAGATTCACCAGCTGCAGTCGATACTGGTAAACAAGAGGCTAGGGTTACCGGGTTGAGGTACATTACTGTACATGTACTCGATCTTGAAAAATCTCTAAAGCTATACCGTGAGATTCTTGGTTTTAAAATGGCCGAGGCCGAGGTGCTTCATGGTCCAGGACTTGAAGGTATGTTGGTTATGAAGCTTAAGACAGATGATTTAACAATTGGCCTATCGGTTACTGCACCAGAATTTATGCATACCGTAGGACCAATCGGAAATACCAACCACAACCATTTCATGCTTAAGGTTAATGACATTACTCCAATTGGGGATAAGTTGAAAGAAGAAGGGTATGAGTTGGAAAATGAGAACTATGCTCGCGACAAGTACACCTTTTTTGTAGGGCCAAATGGAGAAATCATTGGTCTTTCATCATGGGAATAATATAGAATAATCTCACCTCCTTTTTAACGTCATTTGCTGGTCGTTGAGGGCGACCAGTTATGATCAGAAGTACAGCCCGGATGGACTTGCACCGTCCGGCTACTACCCACCAGAGATGCAAAAGTGTAGTCGAGTAGTACTAATGCTCGCTATGCGCAAAAAATATGTGGGATATTAACCCATATGTTTTTGAAATAATTCCTGGGCTGTCTTTTGAAATCATTGTTAAATCATTGCAAATTCAAAAATGGGCTAGTATAGGAATCGAAAAAGATATAAGTAGATGTCTAAAGAAAACTTTAGCTTTTTTAAATAGCTATTTTGATGCGAAATTATATTAAAACAGGGGTTTGTAAATTGATGTTTTATAATGCCGTTTTTAGAAATTGGGATCACTAGCATAAGGCGTTGGGAACAAAGTTGGATCAAAACGATCTAAAACCTCTATCTTAAACGTTTTTAAATGTATTCTTAAACGATATTGCAGAAAAAGCTCGCTAAAGTATTTAGAATCTATTATAGGCTCATTTAGCCTTCTTATAGCCATGTCATAGATGCCCTCATTTGGCTTATTAGTGGTTAAAACAATCAGATAGTTTTTAATCAATTTAGGTATTCCTATTAAAGCAAAATAGCGAATCTCATGTAAATCACTTGATAATAGAATCTTATTTATTTCATTTAATACAACTGTGCTATTCTGGAGACATGTCGTGTAAGCATATGAGTCTTGTAGACCAGAAAGAACCATTTCAAGCATTTCAGGCTTAACTTTGTTACCAATAGTAGATTCAATTCCGCCTTCTTGAGTTCTTATAGCAAAAGGGTCTTCCCAGTTTACGCCTATGCTTTCGATACCCCATTGAAAGCCATCAGCAGTATAAATTCCTGGGTTAATAAGAAATATAATTTCATTATAGGTGTAATACTCATCTGGATCGGTAATTCTTTTTTTGAGATGCACCCTTGTTAATTGGTGGATTGGAAATCCGTTCGCTTCTAATTTCTCTGCAACCTTAGTTATAAGTTGTTGTTCTAAACCGGTAAAGTTGATAATAGCAGACTTGAGACCTCTAGTTATATTCATGGCATGCTTTTTCCTTTGATATTCGGAGTTTACAACCCACCTACTGTTTTAAGTATTTTGAACAATGCATACGGTTTTTGAAAATGCTTTATTTTTTAAATCGTCTTTGTGTATGCATAAATAAAGATGCGCTCCATCATCACTAAAACCATAACCGTCGCGTTCTTTCATTTCAAAAGACATGAGGTTAACATAGTTTTTGCGTTCTTCATAAAGATCTCCTGAGTAGATTTCACTCCATTCTTCGGCTATAAAAGGCTGTACCGAAAACGGAACTCCAAGTATTAAATTGTGACTAAAAAGAGTGTGGAAATTGTCCTTAGGTGCAGGCATTGATATGCCAACACTTTTGGCTAGTTCCATGCGCATTGACATGTTATAGGCGTCGTCAAACATAGTATCAGCTATATCGCTAATACTATGTGCATCATCTCCTGTTAGTTCCTCTAATGTAAAATTAAACGGATATCGCGGAAGTTGAAAACTGGTTTTATAATGAATAGTTCTTGGATTCAATTGTTGTTCTAAAGGGATGTTTTTAGGAATCTCGACCAAAGAAAGCCCTTCTGTATCTTCGAAGTAATAGATTTTAAATGCATCGGTTATTTCAGGTTCCCACATAAGGTCATCTGTTACCGAAGCAAAGCATAAGAGTATGCCATGATTGGGTAAGACATTATCAAGGTCGAAAGGTTTTATCTGTTCGAAATTGAGTTGAAAGAAAAAAGCTAAAGGCGAATTTCCGGACTTCGATTGTAGAGGCCAACTAAAATCTTTTGGTGTTACCGGGCATCCACCAAATCTTGAATCTAATGCATTAGTTTCAGATTTACTTTCACCTACAGAAAAAATTATATTGGGTATTATTGATTTTATTACAAGATCCACATTATCCCATTCGTATGCTTTAACCGCTTTAATAATGCTCTCTTTGCTGTCCATTTTTTGATCAAACTTGCTTTTGGTTAATTGTTATCCGATTTATAATTTAAAACAAAACTATAGATACAGCTGTGGTTTCATTACCCTGTATTCCGTGAAATGTTGTTTTTATTATGCAGGTGATTGTAAGTATAGCATGTCTGTGCAGGCTGGTTTTAAACCTCGATGTTAACGGTATTGAGTGAGCTGAGTCATTATTAATAATGAAATAACTTCCTGTTACTCGTATAGGGAAATGACTAGTAGTTAATTTTGATCTTTTTAGGTTTAGAATTAATTAATTTATGTTCTGGTAGTTATGGCAGGAGACTAGAAAAGTTAATAACAATAGTTTTGATGGTTAATTTGGCCTGTGTTTAATTTTGCTCAACAGGTTGTTGTGAGTTGGCTTTCTTCTAGATCAATTTCGTTTAACTAATAATTGAAGCCCTAAACCTATACATACAAATCCACTTATTCGTTTCATTATTTTTCCTGTTCGGTCATTGTTTCGTAATGTATTAGTCATAAATGATGCAAAGTATGCCAAGAATAAACACCAAATTGTTCCCGTAGTCATAAACGTTACCCCAAGGATTATAAAAGGCATTGAGTTGTTTACATATTCAGGTTTAATAAATTGAGGTAACAAAGACAAAAAGAAAATTGCCACTTTTGGATTTAACAAATTTGTCCAAAACCCTTGGCGGTAAATACGCAATAAATTAGGTTTTTCAAATTTTGTCTGGTTGTTGGAAAACAGTTTAGATTTATCAAATAGCATGTTTACACCTAAATATATCAAGTAAATGGCTCCAGTCCATTTTATAATATTAAAAGCCATGATTGATTTAGCTAAAATCGCCGAAAGTCCAAACGCAGCCAAAATTACGTGAATTATCGCGCCACTACCAATCCCGAGAACGGAATAAATACCTGCTTTTCTACCTTGTGCAACACTCCTTGTAATGATATAAATTGTATCCGCTCCAGGGGTTAAATTCATAATAATTCCAGCAATAATAAACCCTAAATAGTTTTCTATTCCACTCATTTTAATTTGGTTATTGCGTTTTTTCAGCGCACTCAAAATAATTTGCGTTGCAGGAGCGGCTTTAACAAGATTTTGAGACTAAGTTTTAGTTGAAAAGATACGCTTTTCTCACTTGCGAATCTGGAATACCAATAATGTTATTCATGTAGTCTTCCTTAAAAACGAGTTCTCCTTTTTTGATATATCCGCCAGCAAAAGGCATGCAAACTCCCCACGATGCAGATGGTTTGCAATTGCTTATGTTGGTTACCTTAACAATAGTGTGGTCTCCTGTGATGATTACACAGTTACGGTATTCTTTTGCAGAAGATAGTACAGCTTTGATATTATCCTTAGAGACTGTCAATACCTCGCTAGCTTTGGTTTCAGCCAATTTTTGAAATAAACTAATAGGATTATTATCCTTAATGCTCTCTAGTGTTCTGGTGTCGACTAAGAATTTAGAAACAATATCTGACTCAGAACTCGTTTTCGTTTCAGTTTTAGTAGTTGATGCATTGTCTTTTTCAGCGTCATTGTTCGCTTTGTTTCCTGAATTACATGAAAGAATTGTAATTAGAAGTATACTTGTAAAAATCTTTTTCATAGGTTAATGATAAGGTTGGTTTTAAATGCTACTTAAACACGTATTCACTTTTTGGTATATCGCCAAACAATAGTGTCAATATACCTTAAGGGTTTGTTTGTCATTCAAATGTAGATGTTTTATATGTGTTTTTGAAGCAAATTTGGAGGAGATGTTGCATTTTTTTGGTTGCAAATTCAGGTTGACGACGTTTTAGTCCGTTTTTTTAATATCATAGAACCTTTTAGAGATAACCAAATAAAATAGATTATTCTTTTTTATCGTTTTTATATGTTATTAAACTTAATCAGAAAGTGAACGGTATTATGTTGTTTTAGCTTTTAGGTAATAAGCATGGGCATGACGCCAAGGAATAGCAATGGGGACCAATACAACACCTATTAAGCACGCAAAAAGCGTTTCACTGGCGTATATGTCCAGACCGGTATCCATCCAGATTGGTAGTGCAAACCCGAATGCCCAAATCAATTTCCAAATCAACTCAAAGATTAAAATAGGAAGCATCTTTAATGGATATCGAATTCCTAATAAAGACACTAACGCTAATGCTCCTAATAATGCCTGAATCACTGAATCCTGATTAGCTAATCTCTGATCGGGAAATATAATATCAGGCCAAATAGTTAATATCAAGCCCGTTGATATAAACAAATACATCGCGCGTAGGAGATGTAACCTGAATTTTGATAGTTTTAACATAAGTGGTCTTTTTCCAAATATGACGGCTTGAACCACAAAATGTTACAGGTGATTTGCGTACTCCACGCCATATTTTGCTAAAGAAGTGGTATGATGAAGTAAGCTTTTTTATGAATCATTATTAAAAACTACAGAGAAGTAAAAAGCCCTAAGAACTTGGATTCGAAGGGCTTTTGTTGTTTAATCTTTTATGTTTTCTTTGGTCTTATAAGGAAGTACACGATAGCCCATATTATACAATGTGAATCCGAAGATGTCGGCATATTGTTCTATGATTTTGCTAACAGGTGTTCCGGCGCCGTGTCCAGCATCTGTTTCTATACGTATCAATGTTGGGTTGCTTCCAGTTTGTTTGTTTTGTAATTCGGCTGCAAACTTAAAGCTGTGTGCTGGCACGACGCGGTCATCATGATCTCCAGTGGTGATAAGTGTTGCTGGGTACTGCGTGCCTGCTTTTACATTGTGTACTGGTGAATATCCTTTCAAATATTCGAACATGTCTTTGCTTTGTTCTGCCGTTCCGTAATCGTAAGCCCAGCCAGCTCCTGCCGTAAAGGTATGGTATCGTAACATGTCCAACACACCAACCGCCGGTAAAGCGACTTTAGCTAAATTTGGGCGCTGTGTCATAGTTGCTCCAACTAAAAGTCCGCCGTTAGATCCACCACGTATTGCCAAATAGTCGGAAGAAGTATATTTATTATCAATTAAATATTCACCAGCTGCAATAAAGTCGTCAAATACATTTTGTTTTTGCATTTTCGTTCCGGCATTGTGCCATACTTTACCATACTCGCCACCACCACGAAGGTTTGGAACAGCAAATACCCCCCCTTGTTCCATCCATACAGCGTTAGCGATGCTAAATGACGGGTTTAAGCTAATATTAAACCCACCATAACCATAAAGGATGGTTGGGTTTTTCCCGTTTAACTCAAGACCCTTTTTATGCGTTATGATCATGGGTACTTTAGTGCCATCTTTGGACGCATAGAATACCTGTTTACTTTCGTAATAATCGCTATCAAATTCGATGCTTGGTTTCCAGTATAGCTCAGATACACCGGTTTCTATATTTAGTTTGTATATACTGGTGGGGGTATTGTAGTTTGTAAAAGAATAGTAGTCTGTTTTATCATCCTTTTTACCTCCAAAACCATTAACATTACCAACACCAGGTAATTCAATATCTCTAATCAATGTCCCATCATAATCAAATTGCTTGACTTTAGAAATGGCATCGACCATGTATTCGGCAAAGAAATACCCTCCGGTTTTTGAGGGGTTCAAAACATTTTTGGTCTCTGGGATAAGGTCTGTCCAATGCTCAGGAGTTGGGTTTGCGACATCAACCGTAACAATTTTTTTGTTTGGCGCTTCCAGGTTGGTAACCAAAAATAATTTGCTATCTACATTATCAATAACGTAAGTGTCGCTATGGGTATGGTCTAAAATGGTAATGAATTCACTATTGGGTTTGGAAAGGTCTTTTATGTATAACTTGTTTCCTGAAGTGGAAACACGTGGTGTGACAATCAGGTAATGATCGTCTTCGGTAACCTGAGCATAAATGTAACGATGTTTTTCTTCTGAAGTGCCTCCGTAAATTAACGCGTCCTCTTTTTGCGGTGTTCCCAACTTATGGTAATATACCTTGTGTTGATCTGTTTTTGCAGATAATTCACTTCCTTCGGGCTTATCGTAGCTTGAATAGTAGAAACCTTCGTTTTTATACCAGGAGATTTGCGTGAATTTCACATCTACAAGAGTGTCTTCAATGATGTCTTTGGTTTCAGTATCCATAATAAGAATCTTTCTCCAATCACTACCGCCTTCAGAAATAGAATATGCCAGGATACTTCCATCTTTAGAAAAGCTTGCAGCACCAAGAGAAACGGTGCCGTCTTTAGAAAAGGTATTAGGATCTAAAAAGATTTCGACGTCCTCGTTGTCCTTTTTTCTGTAGATGACATATTGATTTTGTAAGCCATCATTTTTATAGAAATAAGTATAATCCCCTTCAACAAAAGGCGCGCTTATTTTTTCGTAGTTCCATAAGCTCGAAAGGCGTTCTTTAAGCGCTTCTCTAAACGGAATATTATCCAGATAGCCGAAAGTTGATTTATTTTGGGTTTCAACCCAATTTTCGGTGTCCTCGCTTCTATCATCTTCTAACCAGCGATAAGGGTCTTTCACTTCTACACCAAAGTAAGTATTGGTACTGTCTACAGTTTTTGTTTCGGGATACTTCACAGTTATATCATTTTTACAGGCAACTAAAATTAATAATGAAAAGAGTGTGGTTATTAAGTTTTTCATGTTTTGGAAGTTTATGAAAATCAAAAATAAGCAAAAAAAGCCTCTGAGACAGAGGCTTTTAAATAGTCTTTAAAAAGGAAAAGGCCTTACACTAAATTATTTTCAACCAAATATTCTGCAATTTGCACTGTATTGGTTGCTGCACCTTTGCGTAAATTGTCGGCAACTATCCACATGTTTAATGTGTTAGGCTGGGTTTCGTCTCTACGAATTCTACCCACAAAAACCTCGTCCTTATCATGGGCATAAATGGGCATTGGATAGGTGTTAGTATCTGTATTATCCTGTACAACCACACCAGGAGTTTCATGAAGCATTTTGCGCACATCGGCTAGGTCAAAGTCATTTTCAAACTCAACATTGACGGCTTCAGAATGTCCGCCAGCAGTTGGAATTCTAACAGCAGTGGCCGTTACAGAAAACGTTTTATCGTTAAAGATCTTTTGTGGTTCTCTGGCTAATTTCATCTCTTCTTTGGTGTATCCGTTTTCCATAAATACATCGCAATGGGGCAATGCATTTCTTCCAATAGGATAAGGGTACGCCATTTCACCGTCAATACCTGCAATTTCATTCTCTAATTGTTGAACAGCTTTTACACCTGTACCAGAAACAGACTGGTAGGTGGAAACGATAACACGTTTCATTTTGTATTTTTTGTGTAATGGTGCCAGAGCCATAACCATTTGAATAGTAGAGCAGTTAGGGTTGGCAATAATCTTATCGTCTTTTGTTAATTCATTAGCATTTATTTCTGGAACGACTAATTTTTTAGTAGGATCCATTCTCCATGCTGAAGAATTATCTACTACAGTCGTACCAGCCTCTGCAAATTTAGGAGCCCATTCTACAGACGTGTCTCCACCAGCAGAAAAAATAGCAATATCTGGTTTGGCTGCTACGGCATCTGCTAAACCAATTACAGTATGTGCTTCATTTTTATAGGTTAATGTCTTTCCAACCGAGCGTTCTGATGCAACAACTAATAATTCCGTAACGGGGAAGTTGCGTTCTTCTAATACTTTTAACATCACTTCGCCAACCATTCCTGTGGCTCCAACAACTGCTACTTTCATTTCGTTTAAATTTTATTATTCTGGAGGACAAAATTAAAGATTAATTCCATTTTAGAATCTAAAAAAGCCCTCATTTTCTCAAAATGAGGGCTTTTTAACAACAAATAACGCGGTGTTATATATATAACAATTTGTTATTTTTTCAATAAGTCTCTTATTTCTGTTAGAAGGTCTTCTTGAGATGGACCTGTAGGTTCCTCTGGAGCAGGCTCTTCTTTTTTCTTCATTTTGTTTATGCCTTTAACAATCATAAACATAACAAAGGCTACAATAATAAAGTCTATAACATGGGTAGCGAACTCCCCAATTAAAACAGCTACTTCTCCTTCTATAGCACCTTCTGCATTCGCAACCCCTTCTCTAATGATCCATTTTACATCTTTGAAATCCGTATTAAAAATCAATCCGATAAGTGGCGAGACGATGCCTCCTGTAAATGAGGTTACAACTTGTTTAAAAGCCGCACCCATTACGAAACCTACGGCAATATCTACAAGATTGCCTTTCATGGCAAATTCTTTGAATTCTTTAAGCATAATTTTATAGTTAATGGTTATCGAATGACTAAAATAGATAAAAAATGTTAAAAGATTAACATTTGATAAATGTCTTATTTCAAAAAAATACGCTTAACTCTTTGAGAAACAGAAGTAATGAGTTCGTATGAAATGGTATTTGTTGTTTCTGCCAATTGTTCGGCTGTTGTACCTTCTCCAAAAACAATAACGTCGTCACCTTCCTTACAATCTATGTTTGAAATATCGACCATAATCATATCCATACATACATTTCCAACAATAGGAGCTTTCTGCCCGTGAATTGTTACAAACCCTTTTCCATGACCATATTGCCTGCCAATACCATCGGCGTGACCCAGAGGAAGTGTAGCCGTTTTTATGGAAGATTCAGCTTTAAAAGCTCTATTGTATCCAACAGATTCGCCTTTTTTAATATTATGTATTTGAGAGATAATGGTTTTTAAAGATGCTACCGGTATGAGATGCTTATTCTCATCAGGAGAATTACCAAACCCATAAAGGCCAATTCCACTTCTTACCATATCGAAATGTGCTTCTGGGTAGTTTAATATGCCAGAGGTATTACACATATGCTGTATAGGTTGATAACCTAATTCGTTTGCGAATACTTTGAAAATCGCATCGAAACTGGAAATTTGATTTAAAGAGAACGCCTTTTCATTAAGGTCTTCGCTGGCTACCAGATGTGAAAAGACAGATGCTACTTTTACGACCGAAGTCTTCTTGAGTTCTGCAACAATATCATTAATAGCTTCCTTGTTAAAGCCAAGCCGGTTTAAGCCCGTATTGAACTTTATATGGACGGGGTAATTGTCCTGTTTTTCAATAGAAGCAAGATTAATAAACTCCTTTAAAACCTTTGCGTTATACAAATTAGGTTCTAATGCGTGCTTTATTAATGTTTTTAAATTTGCGATCTGCGGATGCAATACTAAAATCGGCTTCGTAATACCTGCCTGGCGTAATGCAACACCTCCATTAACATAAGCCACGGCGAAATAATCGACATCCAATTCTTGTAGATATTCTGCGACCCTACAGGCATCACTACCATAGCCAAAAGCTTTAACAACGGCCAGGAATTTAGTGTGGTCTTTTACTTTGGATTTTAAATGCTCAAAATTATGTTTAAGGGCTTTTAAATTAATTTCAAGAACAGTATCTTGCGCTTTAGGCATTGGAATCTTTAGGTTTAGGTGTCACTTCTTCGGCTTCATTCACATTCATATTTCTAACCTTATCACGTAGCATGGCCTTATAATATGCGGCTCTACTTAAGGGTTCATATTCATCAACCTCACCGAGAAGTACTAAATTATCACTTTTAGCTTTACGATAACTATATTGAGCTAGGTTACCAGTTCTGGTACAAACAGCATGTACTTTTGTAACATAATCTGCTGTAGCCATGAGATAAGGCATGGGGCCAAAGGGATTTCCTTTAAAGTCCATATCGAGTCCAGCAACAATAACACGAATGCCTTTATTTGCCAAATCATTACAAACCCTTACGATTTCATCATCGAAAAACTGTGCTTCATCAATACCAATAACATCACAACCATCGGCTAAAATAGGGATGTTTGCAGCTGCTGGAACAGGTGTGGAACGAATTTCGTTAGCGTCATGAGAGACGACCATATCTTCATTATAGCGCACATCAACAGTGGGTTTAAAAATCTCTACTTTTTGCTTTGCAAATTGAGCGCGTTTTAGTCTTCGAATAAGCTCTTCTGTTTTTCCAGAAAACATGGAACCGCAGATAACTTCAATCCAACCAAATTGTTCTTTATGATTTACTGTATTTTCGAGAAACATTTCGTAATTTTAACACTAAAAGAAAGCGATTATAAAGGTGACGCAAATTTATTAAAAACAAAAACCAAAATAGCATTAATTTAAAAATTATAAATAATGAAGAAGAAGCTGGAGTCTGAACTCATTAGTATAGCACATAGAATTCTTAAATTGAAAGGAAAGGAAGATATTACTAAAATGCATGCTGAGGTGTCTGCACTTTATGAGAAGCTATCGGTACTAAAATTTGCACATGAGAGTTTTGAAGATGGTATACCTACAATTGGGAGTGATTCGTCTTTTTTTGGTATGCTAGATAAGGCGTTTAATAATAAAGTTAGTGATAATATTGAAATAGAAGATAAAATCTACATCAACTTAGATGAGGTTGAAGACGACAATATTATGGAACCTGCTATAGAGACTATTAAAGATATGGTGGCACAAATGCCGCATGAAACTCAGGAGATCGATACTATTTTTGAAGAAGCCATTCCTAAGAAAGAACCTTTAGAGAAAACCCGTCGAAAGAAAACGAATTTGGAAGATTTAGCGGAAGGTTTTGAAGAATCGCCAGTTTTTGAACCTGTATCTAGAACCCAAAGTGATAAGGAGGATGAAAAGAAGACATTGAATGATACATTAAAAACAAACGGTTTAAATATAGGTCTTAATGATAAGATTGCTTTTATAAAGCATTTGTTTGAGGGGAAAAGTGAAGATTATGACCGTGTGATATCACAGTTGAATACAGCCGAGAGTCTTAACGATGCTAAATATTTAATTGAGGATATTATAAAACCAGACTATAACAATTGGGTAGAAAAAGAAGAGTTCGAAGAGCGATTCATGCAAATTGTTGAAAGTAAGTTCAAATAAAGATTTCCGACCATAACTTCATGAAAATAAATAAAACCATGTATTGGATAAGTACAGCCTTGTTGTGCTTATTAATGTCATATTCGGCTGCCATGTATTTTACAAGTACAGAAATGATTAAAGGCTTTTTCGAGAGTTTCAACTATCCTACTTATATTGTAATTCCGCTGGCCGTACTAAAAGTGTTGGGCATTATCATGATTTTATGGCGAAAAAGTACATGGTTAACAGAATGGGCCTATTCTGGTTTTTTCTTCGATCTTGTCCTAGCAACAGCTGCTCACCATTATGCTGGACATGGTGTTGTTGGCTTTTCTTTGTACGGGTTAATATTAATTTTTCCGTCTTACTTTTTGGGAAAGAAAATTAGAGATTAATGGGGAAACTCTATATTGTACCAACACCTATTGGTAATTTAAAGGATATGACGTTTAGGGCTGTTGAGGTTTTAAAAGAAGCAGATTTAATTCTTGCTGAAGATACCAGAACATCAGGGAAACTTTTAAAACACTTTGAAATAACAACACCCATGCAGTCGCACCATATGCATAATGAGCATAAGACGGTTGAACATGTGATTCAAAGATTAAAAAGCGGAACAACAGTTGCGCTTATAAGTGATGCTGGAACACCTGCTATATCAGATCCAGGGTTCCTACTCACCAGATCATGTGTAGAGAACCATATTGAGATTGAATGTCTTCCCGGAGCTACAGCTTTTGTTCCGGCACTAGTGAATTCTGGACTGCCAAACGATAAGTTTGTTTTTGAAGGCTTTTTACCAGTTAAAAAAGGGCGACAAACGCGGTTATTATTATTAGCAGAAGAAACTCGAACGATGATTTTTTATGAGAGCCCGCATAAACTGATTAAAACCCTTGGGCATTTTTGTGAGTATTTTGGTGAGAACCGACAGGTGTCCGTTTCCAGAGAACTTACAAAACTCTATGAAGAGACAATGAGAGGAACGGCTAAAGAGATATTAGAATATTATACAAAGAAACCACCAAAAGGCGAAATTGTGATTGTTGTTGGGGGTAAAAAATAAGAAGAATGACTATAGAGAACTTTAAGCATAAACTTAAACACGAACCAGAATCCATCGAGTTCGCTGAAACCATGGAGGTTATTGAGGCGAATTATGATTTTAAACCAACGGCTTTTACAAACGGTGCTGTTGAAAACCAAAATGGAGAGAATTCAGGTTCTTGCAAGTTATTTGCGTTTGCCAAGGATTTGGGTTTAACAAAAGAAGAAACGTTAGCGTGTTTTGGTAAATTTTATTTTGAAGAGGTTTTAAAAGATCCGGATGGATCTGGACATCAAAATATTAGGAACTTTATGAGAACGGGTTTTGATGGCCTTTCTTTTGGGGAAGCTCCTTTAAGCAAAAAATAGTTTGTGACTATGGACGGGTTACTACATGACATTAAACAATGCACCATATGTAAATCTCATTTGCCTTTAGGTCCACGTCCTGTGGTAACCGCACATCCCGATGCCAGAATTGTTATAATAGGTCAGGCGCCTGGAACCAAAGTTCATAAAACGGGTATCCCCTGGGATGATCCCAGTGGGAGACAACTGCGAAAATGGTTAGGAGTTACAGACGAACAGTTTTACGATGAAACTAAAATAGCTCTTATTCCTATGGGGTTTTGTTACCCAGGTAAGGGAAAAACAGGAGACTTGCCTCCACGGCCAGAATGCGCTCCACAATGGCATGAATTATTGTTAAAAGCTCTACCTAATATAGAGTTGACGGTTTTAATAGGAATGTATTCCCAAAAATATTACTTAAAAAAAGGCGCTAAAAAGACCTTAACAGAAACGGTTGCTAATTATGCCGAGTATAGTTCTCAAAAGTACCTCCCCCTACCGCATCCATCACCCAGAAATAGGTTTTGGTTGACTAAAAACTCTTGGTTTGATACGGATGTTTTACCGGTGTTGCGGGAAAGGGTTAAAGCGCTTATTTAGCAGATTTCAATTTAATATTTTTCAGGAATTTACCGGCGATTATCTTCAGGCAGGGGCATTTGTATCTAGCTTGTAATTAGCGCGAATTTTATTTTGAATATCCGTTTCCTTTATGACACTATTTTTTACAATTTCAACAAAGGCCCCCCATGCTTATCGGCAGGGAATCCCATAGATCATTATATAGTAGATTCTTCATGTCACTTCTCTCCAATCTGAATGACAAAATCATTAGGTTTTTGATGAACTTTCTATGTTAAAAACCAAGTAAAAAAGGTATTATTATTTTATTTTAACAAAGCCAGCCTCAACTGCTATTCAGGTATCTGGTTCCGCTTTTATTGCCGCTTTTGAAGATAGATTTAAGATCTAAAAAAGCAAAAACCCCGCTAAAAGCGGGGCCTAATTAAAATTTATTAAAAATTAATATAAATGCTTCTTTATAGAGAACTTATATATTTTCTATACTTTGAGATTTCCTTTGGATTATCGGCGAAATTAATACGTTTAATTTCTTGACCTTCCTCGTTTAACTCAACTAAATAAGTATCTTGTCCCTCATCAATCATCTGTAAATATATTTTCATAGAGTTGTCGTCATTGTAAAATTTAACACCCTTAAAACTATCGTACGTAGATGTAATTTGTTCTTTAAACACTTTACCGTTTTTAAGTGATTGTGTTATACTTTTACCGTCCTCAATAAACATTTTAGACTCTACTTCCCCTGCATCGTTATAGGTTATAGAGGTAACGGGTTTATTGTCTTTAAGTTGAGACTCAGAAAGAACTTTACCGTTTTCGAAGTAAGAAACAACTTTTCCATTAAGGATACCATTTGTATAGGTACTTAGTTTTTTAATTTTTCCGGAAGGAAAATACGTTCTTTCTTCACCATGGAGCTTTCCATTATTATACGTTGAGTGCATAAATTTCTGTCCATTTTGATGATAGAAGACATAATCTCCATATAAGAGACCTTCTTTAATATGGAATTCTTCCCATTTTGTCATTTCGTCCCCAACGATAAAGTAACCATCTAGAGGTTCTCTAGAAATGTTATCTCTATAGACTTTTACACCGTTATAGGAGTCCACAAAATACCAGTTTCTTGGAATGTAATTAGGTTCGGAATGGTCTTTCTTTGCTTTATTATTGCAACTAAAAAGACCGAAAAGTGCGCAGAATAGCAGCACGCAAGCGGTTGTTGTAGGTAATTTCATAATATTTGGGTTATAATAGTTGGGGCTAACATAAACAATAATTATCTAACCACCAAGTAATTAGTTGGATTTTATTTATGCTTACCTTTTTCCCACCCATGTTTTCCAAGATATTTTTCACCGCTTTCTACTGCTCCATCCTCTATAGAAGTACCCATAGAATCGTTCCAACGGTTTAAGTATCCGAACAATGCGATCACGCCGAGCATCTCTACAACTTCACCTTCATCCCAGTATTTATAAAGTCGTTCCTTAATGGTTTCGTCAACATTATTTGGGATTTGAGATGCCTGTAAAGAAAAATCGAGAGCTGCCCGCTCTGCCTCACTAAAGGCTGGATGGGTACGATACTCCCAAATATTATCCAATTGTTCCTGCTCTGCACCATAGCGCTCTGCCGCACGAATGGCATGTGCCTGACAATACCTACATCCGGTAGAATTACTGCTTACCCAGGCAATCATACGCTTTAAAGCAGAGCTTACACGTCCCTCGTTAGTCATTACAGCCTTATTAAGATTAATAAAAGCTTTACTAATGGCGGGACGGTGTTGCATGGTTAACACAGAATTTGGGCAAAACCCCAATGTTTCATTAAAGAATTTTGCGAGTTCTTTGGTCTCTAAATCATGATCTGCAGATAATGGTGTTACTAAAGGCATATTGTTATTTTTTAATAGTATTTTTGATGCTACAATAAACAAAAATAATGTATTAAAATGGCAAATCATATATCAACAACCTGGCTTGGGGACATGAAGTTTGAAAGTACAAATCCGTCGGGGCACAATCTGTTTATTGATGCAGGAGAAGAGAATGGCGGTAAGAGTGAAGGGTATCGCCCTAAAGCCTTGATGTTATCTGCTTTAGCGGGTTGTTCCGGATTAGATGTAGCATCTTTAATTAAGAAAATGAAATTGGAGGTAGAGGGTTTTAAGATTGATACTGATGCCAACCTTACCGAAGAACATCCTACCTATTACGATAAAGTCGCTATGCATTTTCATTTTTATGGCCCTAATCTGGATGAAAAAAAACTTCAAAGAGCTGTTGATTTATCTGTTGAAAAATATTGCGGTGTTATGGAAATGTTCCGAAAATTTTCGGACGTAGAGACAGAGATTCATTTTCATAAGGATAAAGGCGAGTAGCTTTTAAATATAAAACGTTGTTAATCCATGCGTTGGACACTAAAACCGAAACCCCAAACTTCTAAGATACAAGCGTTACAAAAGGCCCTCCAAATAGATCCCATATTGGCAACTCTGTTGTTACAACGTGGTATCGAAACTTTCGATGAAGCAAAAGCATTCTTTAGACCGAGTTTAGACGACTTACACAATCCATATTTAATGAAAGATATGGATAAAGCCGTGGCCCGTATTGAACAAGCCATCGCTAACAATGAAAATATACTCGTTTATGGGGATTACGATGTAGACGGAACGACTTCAGTGGCACTAATGTCTACATATTTGAAAACGCGTTATAGTTTAATTCATACCTACATTCCAAATAGATATGATGAAGGATATGGGATATCTTATAAGGGGATCAATTTTGCTTTAGAAAATAATTTTACACTTATTATAGCCTTAGATTGCGGTATTAAAGCAACTGAAAAGATTGCCTTTGCTAAAGAACAAGGTATTGATTTTGTTATTTGTGACCATCACAGGCCTGGAAAGGAAATTCCTAAAGCAGCAGCTGTTTTAGATCCAAAACGCGAAGATTGCGAATATCCGTATAAAGAATTATGCGGATGTGGTGTCGGGTTTAAACTCATACAAGCCCTGGCAGAAAAAGAAGGGAAAACACTTGATGACCTAACCGAATATTTAGATTTGGTGGCGACAGCCATTGGGGCAGATATCGTACCGATAACTGGTGAGAACAGGATACTGGCATATTATGGACTGATGGTCATTAATACCCGACCTCGTCCCGGAATTAAAGCCATTCTTAACCAGGTTAAAAAGAAAGAATTAACCATTACAGATGTGGTTTTTATTGTAGCACCAAGAATTAATGCAGCAGGCCGTATGAAGCACGGCAACTATGCTGTAACCTTGTTGGCCGAAGAAGAGGAGGATATGGCGCTAAAGTATGCATCTGAAATTAATGACTATAATCTTGATAGACGTGAAACAGATAAACGAATTACAGAAGAAGCTCTTAGTCAAATTGAAGAACAAAAAGAACAGGAACGTTTTACTACTGTTGTTTGCGACGAAACTTGGCATAAAGGTGTTATTGGTATTGTGGCTTCTCGATTAACAGAGACCTATTACAGGCCTACCTTGGTTTTTACAAAAAGTGGAGAGAAACTAGCTGCCTCGGCGCGTTCGGTAAAGGGATTCGATGTTTATAATGCGTTAGGTGCATGTAGTGAACATATCGAGCAATTTGGTGGACATAAGTATGCCGCAGGGCTGACCTTGAAAAAAGAAAAATATGAGGATTTCAAACAGGCCTTCGAAGAGGTTGTGGCCAAAACCATTGATAAAAATTTATTGGTACCGGAGATAGCGGCCGATATCGAAATAAATTTAAGTGAGATTACGCCTAAGTTTTACAGAGTCCTAAAACAATTCGCTCCCTTTGGACCGAATAATATGGCCCCAGTATTTCTAACGGAGAACTTAACCGATACCGGATACGGAAAGTGCGTAGGAGAGGATAAAACACATCTAAGGTTAACAGCAACCCAGTCGAAATCAAATCGTATAGTCGCTATTGGTTTTGGTTTGGGAGACAAGCTAGAGTTAATCTCAAATAAGAAACCATTTAGAGCTGTGTATTCGGTGGATGAAAACGAGTGGCAGGGAAACGTGTCACTACAGCTTAAATTAAAAGATATTAAAGCTTAGTTTATGGCAAAAAATGATCCCTATGCAGCCTTACGAATAAGAGAATTTAATGTTTTTTTATTAATGCGCTTTTTGCTTGTTTTTGGTTGGTCTATGCAGTTTATTGTCATTGAATGGCAAATTTATACGATCACTAAAGATGAATTATATTTAGGACTTATTGGCCTGGCGGAAATTATTCCGGCGTTTACCATGGCGTTATTTGCGGGCCACATTGTAGATCAAAAGGAAAAACGAAACTTACTGGCCATATGTATTGCAGCATTTTCATTGATAAGCCTGGGACTGTTTTATTTAACCAGAGAAGAGACTGTTGCTAAATGGTCTATGAATAGTATTTTAATTGGAATTTATGCCTTGGTCTTTTTTGGAGGTTTTTTGCGTTCCTTCTTTGGGCCGACTATTTTTTCTTTGGTAGCCTTAATTGTTCCTAAAAAAATATATCCCAATGCTGCTACCTGGAGTACAAGCACATGGAAAACGGCAGCAGTTTTAGGAGCTCTTTTTGCTGGATTTTCCATTAGCTGGATAGAAGTAGATAATACATTATGCTTGGTATTTGGCTTGGTAATGTTATCTCTTTTTCTGGTCTTTTTTATTAAAAAGAAACCGATTTTAAATAAGAATATTGGAGAGCCCGTGATGCAGAGCCTTAAAGTTGGTGTTGATTTTGTTTTTAAAAATAAAGCCATTTTAGGAGCTTTAACTCTAGATATGATCGCTGTACTGTTCGGTGGGGTTGTAGCTATACTTTCTGTTTTTGCTCAGGATATTTTGCATGTGGGTTCTAAAGGTTTTGGTGTGTTAAATGCATCGATTTCCCTGGGAAGCATTGTTACCATGTTTGCAACAACCTATCTTCCCATAAATAAAAATACGGGTAGAAAGCTACTTATTGCTGTATTTATATTTGGCATTTGTATTATTGGTTTTGGCTTATCTTCCTTATTCTGGGTAAGTGTTTTATTGTTGTTTATTAGTGGTGCTGCTGATGGTATTTCTATGGTGATTCGTCAAACCATATTACAATTAAAAACCCCAGACGAAATGCGAGGTAGGGTGTCGTCTGTCAACTCTATGTTTGTAGGCTCCTCAAATGAATTAGGGGCTTTCGAAAGTGGTTTGACAGCAAAAATTATGGGGCCTGTGGCTGCCGTAGTTTTTGGAGGAACCATGACTTTAATTACGGTATTTACTATAGGTGTTAAAAATCCGGTACTTAGAGATTTAGATCTAACAAAGGATGTTGAAGCTCACGAGCACGAAGATTAGCACTACCTTCTAAATTCAGTAATAATCATATTATGTAAATGCTATTTTAATTTAAATTGAGATAAGAATTCCCAGATTGCCGGTGTAGCCTCAAAGCTAGTATTTCCTTCTCTACCCGGCCATAAATGTGTTCCCCCAATAATTTTATAATGCACGATTTTTGAGTGATTTGAGCCGTTAAGGAATTCATGTTTTTCTATAGTTTGTTCATCATTAGGGTTTTTATCTGTAACTGCAGTGATTACTGGTGTTTTGTCACATGCATTATAGTCAACCCAAAATTTTAAAGACTGATCTACCGATTTCCCAAACCGATTCCCATTATATGGAACAGCATTATCATTATCGCCATTAATAACTAAAGCAGGCGTACTATGTTCTGGAGCGCATTTAAATACATTTGAATTTGGCATAGCACCAGATACCGGAGCGATTGCAGCAATTCTATTATTTAGGAGACAACCAACTATAAAACTCATATAGCCTCCTTGAGAAAAACCGGTGATGTAAATTCTTTTTTCATCTACTGAATAATCACTTATTACCTTGTCGATAAAGGAATTTATATAATCTACATCTGTAATTTCTCCATTTTTATTGGTTTTTGAAAAATCCCAAGCAGGTACTTTTGCTCTGTTAATTTTTCCCTCAGGACAGGCTATAATAAATCCATATTTTTCGGCGAGAGGCTGAAACTTAGTATACTCTAAAATCCAACCAGCGGGTTCACTATAACCATGAATTAAAAGCAATAAAGGAGCTGGCTTTTCTTTTGTATATGAATCTGGAACATAAATTTTATGAATACGTTCTACATTATCGTGAATCATCGCGCCATTCAATGTTTCCTGAGCAGACCCTAAAAATGTTGTTGAGGACAAAAGGAATAAAATAACTTTTTTCATGTGATTAAAGGTGTAATTTTTTAATGGTCACATGTAAATTTAATGATTAAAATAATTGCTTCCTTTTATTTAGCAAGTATTCTAACTTATTCGGAGATCATTTGTATTCTTTTAACACTAAGGATTTTCCATCGAAAACACCATAGGTGAAATATGTAATCCAGTCCCCCAGGTTAATATACTTCGAATTGTCTTTAAGGTCAATGTTTAAAGGTAGATGGCGATGTCCGAATACAAAATAATCACGATGTTTGTCTTCTAATTTTCGTTTGCAGTATTGTACAAGCCATTCGTTGTCTTCACCCAAGAATTTAGCGTCTTCCTCGCCTGAAATAAGTTTGTTTTTTACAGACAGGTATTGGGCCATTTTTACACCTAAATCCGGATGCAACCACCTGAATAGCCATTTACAAAACGAATTTGTAAACACTTTTTTCATACGTTTATATCCTTTATCTCCAGGGCCCAGTCCGTCACCATGACCAATAAAGAAGGTGGTGTTATTAAAAGTAAATTCCTTTGGTTTATGGTATACAGGAATATTAAGTTCTTCTTCAAAATAACCATTCATCCAAAGGTCATGATTACCGACAAAATAATGAATAGGAATTCCAGAATCAGAGATTTCCGCCAGTTTTCCAAGGGTTCTTGTAAACCCTTTCGGAACCACTTTTTTATAGTCCATCCAAAAGTCAAATAAATCACCCAGAAGAAAAATAGCAGCAGCATCCTGCTTGACTTCATCTAACCAAGCTACAAATTTTTTCTCTCTTGGAAGTGACGCTTCTATGGTGGGCGCTCCTAAATGATTATCGGAAGCAAAGTATATTTTTTTACCTTCAGGAATTTCAATTTGCATGCTGTAAATATAATATAAATTCTTGCCTTCGTCTGTGTTCAAAACAAACCCTAGCAGGAATCTCAAAATTTAATCTTTACTAAGCCATTTGAAAACGCTCTGAATACTACCTGCTAGACATAAACTAGTTCTCAGATGCATACCATTCGGCAAAAGAAGTGTCTGTTTCCTGTAATTTTAAGGAATGTAAGGAAATATGATCTGGAAGGTGTTTTTTAATTTTTTCTGCGAAATCGATCACCATCATTTCACTGGTAGGTTGATAGTCTACCAATAAAACGTTGTGTCCCCGATTTTTTAAATCCATGGCAAGCTCAAGATGAGGCGTGTTCTTGTTGAACACGGTTGCATGATCGAATACATTAACGATTTCTTGTTTTACAATCTTTTTTAAATCCGTAAAATCGATCACCATACCAAATTTTACATTGGTATTATCCGATATAGGTTTTCCTATAACGGTTACAGACAGTTTGTAGCTATGTCCGTGTATGTTTTTACATTTGCCATCGTAACCATACAATGCATGGCCCGCTTCAAAAGAAAATTGTTTTGTTATACGAATGTTTTTGCTCATTATCTTCGCTTTCTTCTATTTTCAGCATAAACAATAAAACCAGAGCCAGTAACAGAAATAATCCGTTTTCGCCTAAAAATGGCGAGATATCCATGATACGCAGGTTAGTTTTGCTTTATTTCAAGAGGCAAAGTTAACTGTTTTTAGCTAGAGGAATAAATATTTTCCTGAATTTTATAATAAGCGGAAACCCGCGTGCCAAAATCCAAAAAGTAAGTGCTATAAAGATTCCGTATAGCTTATAACCCAGGTGGTCTAACCAGAAGAGCATAGGTATAAAAACCAGAAACGTAGCTACTAACAGTAAGTTTCTTAAAATGCCCATTTTTCCAAGACCTTTAAAGATACCATCAAAAATAAATGCTAGGGCACACAAAGGTTGCATGGCTAAAACGATCCAGAAGATATTATAAAATGCGTGGAGTACCTTGGGGTCGTTGGTGAAAAGATTACCCAAAGGGTAGTATAGCATACCTCCAAGAACAGCAATTACAATGCCTAGAGTAATACCGTATTTAATTAGCGTATTGCTTAAGGTAATAAGCGTTTTATAGTGTTTGGCACCAAAGAGTTTACCAGATAGAATATTACCTGCACTTGAATAACCATCAACAATAAAAGCTCCGAGAAACCAAAGGTTAATCGCAATGGTATAAGCGGCAATATACTCTGCACCATAGCTTGTTGCAAATGCACTGGCATAATATAGCGTAACATTAAGAGCAATGGTTCTTACAAAGAGATTAAGAATCATGAGTGCAAAACGATTCATTTCTTTGTTAAACGGAAAGCTTATTTTTAGGGGAATCGGCGTTTTTTTAAGCAAATAATATGTAGAAAAGACGGCCATAATTAATTGAGCTATTATGCTGGCATAGGCCGCACCCTCTATATGCATTGCTGGGATTACATTTGGAATACCATAAACCAAAACGAGATCTAAAACGATGTTAACTGAAGCTCCAATAATGGCAATAATCATTGGGTAAAATGTGTTTTGAAGGCCTCTAAAAGCTCCAAAAACAGCAATAGTAAATAGTGTAAAAGGAAACCCTAAAACCCGAATTTTGTAATAATCAATGCTGTATTCTAGGATCAGATCGGAAGCATTATAAAGTTTAAAAATACCTCTTGCGAAGGGATAGGTGCCCAGTATAATTAAAATACTTAATGAAGTAATGATAAAAATAGCCTGTGCCGGTAGGTTTTTTATTTTATCCAGTTGGTTGGCTCCAAGATATTGCGAAACAATAGACGATATGGCGCTGCGGGTTTGACCCAATATCCAAATAAGCATAGACAAGAATGTAGTAACAATACCAACTGCTGCCAAAGATTCGGTTGCGTGTACGTTTATATTCCCTACAATCGCTGCATCGGTTAACGATAAGATCGGTTCGGAAACCCCAGAGATTAAAGCCGGAATAGCTAGTTTGTTTATGTGTTTAAAGCTAATATCTGTATTCTTTTGGGGGATATTACGAATATTAGTAGGTGTTTCTTTACGAATCATTTAATTGTTATACTTTTGCATAGAATTCGATACAAAGTTAGTCTATAAACTACATTTATTATGAAGAATATTTTGGTTCCTGTAGGATCATCTAAGAACGCTCAAAGTCACTTACAATATGCGATAGATTTTGCAGAAGCTTTTGGAGCAAAACTTTTTGTTGTTCAGGTGTATAACGTTTATACTAAAGCTGGAACTATGATTCGAGTAGACGACATTATAGAACGAGAAAGCAAGGCCTTTTTAAAGGATTTGATCTCTAATGTAGATACCAAAAATGTTGAGGTGGTGGCCAAAACCTTAAAAGGAAAATTGGTCGATACGCTAGAATTAGCCAGTAAGAAAGCCGAAATAGATTTGATTATGATAGAACCTCGTACAAATTCTATAAGAGATGAGGTATTCTTGGGGAAAACATCAGGTAAAATTATAAAACAAACTCAAATTCCGGCTTTAATTGTGCCAGAAGGATATACTTTTAAACCGTTTAGTAATATTTTGATGGCAGTTAAGTCGGCCATCATAAAAAAGAAAAACGCCTTAGATCCGTTATTAAGTGTTAAAAACAACTTCAAAGCAGCCACAAATTTATTGTTAGTAAAGACACCATATTATAAGGAGGGTGACTTCAATGTAGAAACAGGCTTGTTAGAATCTGTAGATAACATTACAAAAACAGAAAACGCCACAACCTTCCAGGGCGTACTTCAGCATTTAGGAGCTTTTAACCCCGATATACTTTGTGTGGTAAGACGTAAAAGAGGATTCTTTACCAAAAAATGGGAAAAGAATGTTATTCTGAAAAAAGATTTTTCAAGTCGTATCCCTGTTTTGGTTTTAAGAGGTTTGAAGTAAGGATCATGGCATAAGTGAATGATACTTTTGGACGTTTGATAGCGACGCTTTGTCGTTTTTCAGAAAAATGAAATTTGGGTTTAAATTGATTTTTTAAACAGAATTCTATTAGATATTGTCTCGATACAAAAACGAGTTAATGTGTTATTTGTATGCAAATAATCATCGATTTTCTATCCTTTTATGTTTTAACTACCTTTGCAACACTTAATACTTATATTATGATATATTCAATGACAGGTTACGGAAAATCTGTATTGCAATTACCCACTAAGAAAATAACGATAGAACTTAAATCTCTTAATAGTAAAAATTTAGATTTAAATGTTAGAATGCCTTCTATTTATAGAGAGAAGGAGTTATCTGTTAGGAAATTTCTCGCTTCAAAATTAGAACGTGGTAAAATTGACTTCTCCATTTATGTAGAGGCTACAGCCGAAGATACATCTACTCAAATAAATATGCCTGTTGTTAAACAATACATTGAACAGTTACAAGGCGTTGTGAATGGAGACCCTATTGAGCATCTTAAAATGGCGGTTAGATTTCCAGATGCATTGAATACCATTCGCGAGGAAATAAATGAAGACGAATGGAAATCGATAGAAGCGCACCTTAATACGGCTACTAATGATTTAATTGATCATAGGTTAAGTGAAGGGCAAGCGCTGGAACAGGATTTTCATAGCCGTGTATCCAAGATTGGAACTATTCTTGAGCAGGTTATTACTATGGATCCTGAGCGTATTGAGGGTGTTCGTGAGCGTTTACGCAAAGGTATTGATGAATTAAAAGAAAAATATGATGAAAACCGCTTTGAGCAAGAGTTGGTATATTATATTGAAAAGTTTGATATTACTGAAGAAAAGGTGCGTTTAAAAAATCACCTGGACTATTTTACCGAGAATATTAATTCTGAAAATTCAAATGGTAAAAAGCTTGGGTTTATAAGTCAAGAAATGGGAAGAGAAATAAATACCATTGGTTCTAAAAGTAATTATGCACCCATGCAACAATTAGTGGTTCAGATGAAAGATGAACTCGAAAAGATAAAAGAACAATTACTAAACGTGCTATAAATCTATAAACATTGAGCAAAGGCAAACTTATCGTATTTTCTGCGCCATCTGGTTCGGGAAAAACAACCATAGTTAGACATTTATTAGGAATTGAAGATTTAAATTTAGAATTTTCAATATCTGCAACTTCCAGAGAAAAACGAGGAGAAGAAGTCGATGGAAAGGATTATTACTTTTTGTCTGCTAAAGCATTTAAATCCAAAATTAAAAACGACGAATTTCTGGAATGGGAAGAGGTCTATCGTGATAATTTTTATGGAACTTTAAAAACGGAAGTAGAACGTATTTGGGCCATGGGAAAGCATGTTATTTTCGACATTGATGTTTCGGGAGGTTTACGTATTAAAAGAAAGTTCCCTGAGGAGACTCTTGCTGTTTTTGTAAAGCCTCCAAGTATAGACGAGTTAAAAATTAGATTAAAGAAGCGCAAAACAGAAAGTGAGGATAAAATTAACATGCGTGTTGCTAAAGCTTCAGCAGAATTGGCTACAGCACCTCTATTCGATGTTATGGTCATAAATGAAAATTTAGAAAGTGCTCTGGAAGATGCGCATAAACTGGTAGGTGATTTTATAAAATCTTAAAAGCATCCCGATGAAAGTTGGTTTATATTTTGGTTCTTTCAATCCCATTCATATTGGGCATTTGGTTATTGCTAATCATTTGGCAGAACACAGCGATTTAGATCAAGTTTGGTTTGTAGTGACCCCGCACAGTCCTTTTAAAAAAAAACGCAGTTTATTGGACAATTATCAGCGTTTGGAAATGGTATACCGTGCGACCAAGGACTATACAAAACTTAAACCTTGCGATATCGAATTTAGCTTACCACAGCCCAATTATACCATAAATACGCTGGTTTATCTACAAGAGAAGTATCCCGATTATGAGTTTTCCTTAATCATGGGACAGGATAACCTTAAGAGCTTTCACAAGTGGAAAAATTATGACGTGATTTTAGAGAATCACCATATATATGTGTACCCGCGTATTTCAGACGGCCAGATAGAAACACAGTTCGATAATCATGATAAGATTCATGCCATAGATGCTCCTATTATGGAATTGTCTTCTACAATGATACGTTATGCTATTAAAGAAGGCAAAAATGTACAACCTATGCTGCCTCAGCATGTTTGGGAGTATTTAGATGAGATGAATTTTTACAAATAATAGTTGTCTAATCAAATATTATAATGAAAACGTTTTACATTTTAATCATAATCTTTACAACGTTTTGTAATTGTGTGTCCAACAAGTCAACACCCGATGGTTACGAATCTGAAACCTTAAAAATTAAACCCATTAGCGATCGTGTTTTTTTGCACGTTACTTATCTTGAAACAGACGATTTTGGCAAAGTGGCCTGCAATGGCATGATTTACTTTAGCGAAAAAGAAGCTTTTGTTTTTGATACCCCTATCAATGATGAGGTGTCAAATGAACTCATAGATTGGATTGAAGAGACGCAAAAAAAACGTATTGTTGGAATCGTAGCAACCCATTACCATGACGATTGCGTTGGAGGCCTACAAGCATTTCATGACAAGGATATTAAATCTTATGCCAGTAATAAAACCATAGCGTTTATAACCCAAGATAGTGATCTGGCTGTACCAAAAAATAGTTTCGAAAATGAGATTGAACTTAAGGTGGGAGGCGAATCTGTTTTTTTAAAGTTCTTTGGAGAGGGGCATACTGTTGATAATATTGTAGGGCATATTCCTAGTGAAAAGACGCTGTTTGGTGGTTGCTTAGTTAAATCTGTAAATGCAAGTAAAGGTTATTTGGGTGATGCGAATACGGCTGAGTGGTCTAGTACGGTAGAGCAGATAAAAAAAGATATTTCCGATTTAAAAGTAGTCGTTCCCGGGCATGGGGAACATGGGGGAACTGAACTACTGGATTATACGATTCGATTATTCAAAGAAAAACAAGAGGGGATTTAAAAAGTTTAATTCGTTGTGAGACTTTGCAAAAGTCGTGACAATCTTTTTAAAGATATGGTCATAATTAAAAAGATTATTACGTCGCTCTTCTCCTCATAATGGCCTTAATTAAGAAACGTTATTTAACGTTAAATTCGCTTTTTAGATGCCCCTCTTGTTTTAAAAATAGCGGGTTAGCAATTACACAACCGGAATACGCAATAATTGTCCGGGGTATATGTTATCAGGAAGTGTTAACATGGGCTTGTTGGCCTCAAATATTAAGGTGTACTTCGTGGCATCACCATAAAATTCCTTTGCTATCTTTCCTAAAGTATCCCCGGTGTTCACCGAATAAAATTGAGCTTCCGGTTGGTTATTCTTTACTGTTAATTGATCGTCAACAATAGTGATTCCCTTGGTGTTCCCAACGACAAGAACTGCTTTCTCTTTTTCAGCCTGATTGTCTGCTGTTCCAGAAATAAGAGCGATGTCTTCATCAATATAGATGTTCAAGTTTTCAATCTGCAATTGTAAGTTTGAAATGGTATCCTTAAGTTTTTTTTCGGCTATTTTTTGCAATTCGAATTCATCAGATATTCCTTCGCAATAATCTTTTTTTTCAGCTTCGTCAATTCCGAAAACTGTGTCTCCTGCATGTTTAGTGAATGAAAATAACGCCATGATTTTATATACGGTTTTTGAGGGTTTTGAAATTTAGACACCAAAAAGAATATATAGTCACATGATTTTTAACTTTTTAGAATTGTCTAGTCCTAAATAACCGATACATGTTATTAAAGGATTAAATTTATAAATTAAAGCTGAACAATGATATCATTGT
>CANLWB010000011.1 GCA_947494695.1 uncultured Flavobacteriaceae bacterium
GTGAGCCCTAGTAGGCCAACAAAAATGCAAATCCTGATCTTGAAAATAGGTCGGGATTTTTTGTTTCAAGTGGTGTTTTATTCTTAATACCAATTATTAAATGCTATTATTATAGCAATTATTTCGTATATTTACATGTAAATGCTATTATGATATCACTTATAACATCTAAAAAAGCACAAAAGAAAGTTACTAAAAATCTAAAAGCCTTGCGTCTTGAAAAGGGATTTACACAAAAAGGACTATCTGAGCGTTCTGGCGTTAGTTACGCCTCTTTGAGAAAGTTTGAACAAACAGGAATGATCTCGCTAGAATCCTTTTTTAAGCTCGCTATGGTGCTCGGGTGTTTAGAAAAACTTGTTGGAGCAACACAACCTGATGAAAATGCGTTTTCATCCATAGATGAGGTGTTAAAGAAAAAAGAAGAAAAGAAACCTAAAAGAGGCTGGCGTAAATGAGTGCTTATGTTTCAATAGAGAAGTTAAAGGTAGGACTTCAGTTTGACAGGGATGTGATATCTGTTGGGCGTTTGGCAACAAGAGACCATAAGACATATTTTGAATATGATCGGGATTTTCTTGAGTTAGGACTAGATATATCACCTCTTAAACTTCCCTTGAATACAGGTTTGCAAGTTTTCAATTATCAACTTTTTGAAGGGCTCCCTGGTGTTTTTAACGACAGTTTGCCTGATGGTTGGGGAAGATTGCTTTTTGATAGGTATCTGAGAAGTCAAAATTTATTACCCGATGATTTTACAACTTTAGACCGTCTGGCTCATGTTGGCATGATGGGACTTGGTGCGCTCGTGTATGAACCCGATTATGGTATGGAGAAGCGACAGGGAATGATTGATCTTGACGTGCTTTCGCAACAAACACAAGATGTATTGGAGGGTGAGTCCAATGATGTTTTGAAGGAACTTATTGATTTAAACGGATCTTCAGCCGGAGCACGCCCTAAAGCATTGATTGGTTTGGAACCATCAAAGCAACATATTGTTTCGGGTAAGGATATTTTAAGTGATGATTATGAACATTGGTTGGTGAAATTTGCTAACAACAATGATGGACCCGATGCGGGGGCTATCGAGTATGTCTATGCACTTATGGCCAAAGAGGCGGGTATAGATATGGCACCAGTACATTTATTTGAAGCTGTAAAAGGTGCTGGGTATTTTGCTACTAAGCGATTTGATAGACAAAAAGGGCAGCGGCTTCATGTGCATACTGCAAGTGGATTGCTGCATTCAAACTTTAGAACCCCTTCGTTAGATTATGAAGATTTAATCACGCTTACTGGTGTGCTCACTCAAGATGTTCGGGAGATTGAAAAAATGTACAGACTTGCTGTTTTTAATGTCATGTCTCATAACCGTGATGACCATGGCAAGAACTTTTCATTTTTAATGAGTAAAAGAGGGGAATGGACATATGCACCTGCTTATGATTTGACCTTTTCGTCTGGCCCAAGAGGGCACCAAAGTACCATGGTTATGGGTGAAGGGCAATCTCCATCTCTTAACGATTTAATGCGACTGGGACAGGAGGCTAATTTAAAGCCAATCAAAATTAAAGAGATTATTGAGCAAACCAAAACAGCACTTCAAAAGTGGGAGCATTTAGCAGTTAATCATGGCGTGTTAAAAACCAATATCAGATTTATAAAATCCAGGATAATGTAGTTAAATTTTAGATGGTAAGCTCTCAATAATATATCCTTTTATATTTTTGTAACGATATGCGGCGCAGGAGAGGTTTTTTGTGGAGTGATTTTAGATGTAATGGCATTATTAGTTCCTTTTTAAATTCAAGTTAAATGCAGTAAACCGTGGTCAGTGAGGAGTGTATTCTTTGATCTTGGCATACTAAAAACAAAAAAGGACGTTTTATTGAGAGAGCGAATAAGGGATCAAAACGTCTTGATGTCGTTTTTCTAAAAACAGAAACTCTTGGTGTGTAATAGAAAGTAGCCTCTATCTATTGAGAAGTATATAGGGTTAATGCACAGAATTCCAAGATATGTGATTTAGCGGCTAACCAAAAAAATAGAGTATACTGGCTTTTTAAAAATAAAAGCCTTAAAATAGAAACGCGTACTTTATTCATAAATACTTAAACATCCCCAAATTGAAACCCTATATCCTATATCTTCTTTTTATTAATATTACTTTTTCTCAAAATTCTGAAATTGAAAAATGTAAAGTTTTGATAGGTAGTTCTCTAGAGAATTCACTCGAAAATGATTATACAAAACGACTAGATTATCTTTTTGAGGCGAGAGATATTGCTAAGAAAAGGGGGTTTAAGAGAGAGGAGTTTTTGTCCTATAATAATATTGGGCTTATTTATTTTAAAATGTCCGATTATAACCATGCTATAAAGTATTATTTAGAAGCTTATGAGGTTGCTCTGGAAAACAATTCGGACGAGGAAAAAATGACGGTACTAAATAATATAGCTTTGGTATACATTAAAGATGAAGATCGCGAAAAATCTAAAGCATATTTAAAACGTGCTTATAATATTGCTAAGAAAGTTAAGAATAATGTTAGAAGAGGGTTTTATGCTACAAATTTGGCAGATGTTAGTTTAAGTGAAAACAACTTAGATCTAGCCGAAAAATATATAATTGAGGCTTTATCGTGCTTAGAAAAAGTTCCTTATGCACATCTAAACGCATCAATTGTTAAATATTCCATTTTATGGAAGAAAGGTGATTATCGTAATGCTATTAAGAGCCTTAAAAGACTTCTGGTTAAAGCAGCCGATTTGGATCAAAACACATTATTGCGTGTTGAGTTAAACCTAATTAACGAAATAAATTTTTTGTTGGCAACGATACATTCAGAGTTAAAAGAATGGGATTTAGCAAATAAATATTTGGAAAATGCATTAAAAGACTGTGATAATGATGATAAAAAAATCGAGATGTTTAATCTGCAATCAAAGATAGCGTATCAGTTAGGCGATTTGGAAAAAGCGATGGCCTCAAAAGACAGTATTATTGAGTTCACTAATCTTGTTTATAATAAAGAGGAAAAACAGATTCTTAAAAATTCGAAGTTACGGTTTGAGTTAAAACAATCTCAAAATGACTTAAAGATAAGTAAAATAGTCTCCAATAATCAAAAGCGAACGTATTTAATTTTCACATGTTTTATTTTATTAATGACGTTGCTTTTAATTTGGTTGCTATATAAGAAGAAGGAAATTTTGAATCAAAAAAGAATTATTGCCGAGAATAATTTAAGACTAAACAAATTAGAATTAAGTCATGAAAAAAACGCGTCGTTATTGTTGAATAAAGAGCTTGAAAAACGGCAGTTAAAGGTTGCTTTAGTGAAAGCTAAAGTTCTAAAGTTAAAACATGAAATTGAAGAAAAGAATAAGGAATTATATAATAAGGTACTTTTTCAATCAACTCAAAATGAACTTGTCGAAGAGGTTGTAGAAGCCATATCTAAAATTAATGAAATACCGAAAAGTGAAGCTCTTAAAAAAGCAGTTTTTAGCTTGAAGCGACATTTAAAAGATAGCGTAAAATGGAATGAGTTTTCATCTTCTTTTGAAAATATTAATAGTACCTTTATTAAAGCTTTAAAAGAAAAACATCCGCATTTGAACGCGAATGACATTCGGTTCATCTCCTACATTTACTTAAACTTAAACAATAAAGAAATAGCATCGGTATTGAATATAACGTCGGAAGCCTGTCGTAAAAGAAAAGAACGGCTTAAAAAGAAATTAAGTCTGAGTTCTGAAATCTCTTTGTATCAGCACTTTTCACAAATTCATTAAGAATGTCACAAGATGTCACATAGTTTGTCACGATTTGTAGTTATTGAAAACATCGTATTGTAAGATAACCTCAGTATCATTGGGTGAAAGAAAAATTAATAAAAAATTAAACCCAATGAAAAAAATTACAGTTCTAGTTCTATTATTTATTTTTAGTATAACCATTAATGCGCAAGATTGTGTCGTTACAATTAAAAGCCCTCGACTGGGAGTATGGGATTTTGCTCCTAAAGGCGTAGTGCTATGTAATGAAACAACCGACACGGAATTATTATCATTGTCAGATAATTTTGATACTTATCAATGGTATAAAAAATATTTTACTGACACTACTTTTGAACCTGTTCAAGGGGCGACGTCTTCAACATTATTAGCTGGAGGTTTAGATGATATGTTACATCATTTTAAAGTCGTAGTTACCAAAGGAGCATGCACTGCGGAGAGTGAAATGGTTTTAATAGATGGTTTTGCGTATGCGATTCCATCAATAGTTGCAGAGTTTGAAGTCGGTGCTTACGAGAATCCCGACGCTGGTGTTTATAATGTATGTAACGGTACTAAAGTTCAGCTTTCAAATTTTTTCGATGTATTGTATGGTAAGCATATTTGGTACAATGACTATCCTTCAACAATACCACCAGTTAAAGAGGATCCGGCGATTATTCCAGACGAAAGAGGGGCTTCAATAACAGTAACCGAAAGTGGTACTTATGGGTTTTACGCCTGTACTGAATATTGTCCAAATAACTGCGAGGTTTTAGAAAGTTTTATTACCTTAAATTTTGGCGATTGGGATTTTTGCACCCTTGGTGTTGATGATCCTACTTTAGAAAAGCATGTTGCTCCGCACCCAAATCCAACTACGAATTTATTATTCTTAGGCGGAAAAGATATGGGGATAAGTCTTTTTAATGAAATTAACATTTTTGATATGACAGGAAAGAAAATAAAAAGCTTTACTAATCATGGCATTATGAATCCTATCGATGTTTCAGATTTATCAAGTGGGGCTTATATAATTATGGCAAAAGATCAAAATGCTAACCATTACAAAAATCGATTTATAAAAAGATAGTTGAACAGGTTTAAACAAACTTGTTCATTCAGTAAAACTATGTGATTTGGTAGTTTGTATTTTTATCTAAAGTTGATTGTTAAATGCCGCTAATGCGGCATTTAATTTATATGCTTATGAGGCTTGGATAAATTTGAGTTTTTCCAGAGGTTATTATGGTCTAACAGGTAGGTTTTACAATGTGAATTTATAAGTATTTGTATTTCAGTTAAGTCCAGGCTTAATAAGGACTTAACATTCTTAATATTCCGATAGCACGAAAGTATTTATTTAGGCCACATATTTTACATCAATATAATTATAGGGTAATATTAAAGATTGTTGAAAGTCATTTCTTTATAAAAATTAATTAACCCTATTTTTTAAGTAAAATGAAAAAAAATACTCTCATTACCAGTTTCCTGGTACTTATTTTTGTGGCCATTCATGGTCAAAACCCACTTCAACACTTGGCGAGTTACAGTGTTAATACAGAAGGCTTTGCAGAAACGGTAGCTCATGATAAAACAAATCAGCAAGCATTTCTTACGAATTCCGAAAATAATAGCTTTACTATTGTTGATATTAGCTCACCAGAAACGCCTACTTTGGTTAAAAATGTAGATTTATCTTCTTACGGAGCAGGGCCAAACTCAATTGCTATTTATGAAGACCTTGTCGCGATTGCCGTGGAGGCAGATCCAAAACAAGACCCAGGAAAAGTTGTGTTTTTCGATTTAGATGGGGATTTTATTAAAGAAGTGACTGCTGGAGCCTTACCAGATATGTTAGCCTTTACTCCAGATGGAACCAAAGTGTTGGTAGCCAATGAGGGGGAACCATCAGATGACTATACTAACGATCCTGAGGGAACAATCACAGTTATCGATTTAAGCTCTGGTGTTATGTCTGCTTCAACAAGCACGATCAATTTTAATGGTTACAACGATAAGAAAGCATCCTTATTAAATAAAGGGGTTCGCATTTTTGGAAACGATGGTGCTTCTAGCGTGTCACAGGACTTAGAACCAGAATTTATTACAATACTTGAAGATGGTTCAAAAGCATATGTAAATTGCCAGGAAAACAATGCTTTAGTTGTTATAGATTTAACCAATAATACCCTTCTTGATATTTTACCATTAGGTTTTAAAAACCACCTTTTAGGAACACCTTCTGTTACGAGTTATGCAATAAATGAATTGGTCACCAATTGGCCAGAGCTAGGAACACCCGTTTATGATGGAGGTCAGTCACCAGTTATGTTGGGTGGATTTTCAGGTTTATATTACGATGCAACAAATTCAACAGACAAAGCTCTTACGTTTTATGCAGTGCCAGACCGAGGGCCAAATGATGCTGCGGTTAATAAATCAAGTGTAACACCTTTATCCTCACAAAACTTGAGACCATTTAAATTACCAAATTACCAGGGAAGAATTACCAAATTTACCGTAAATGGAAAAACCGGTAAAGTGACATTAGATGACCAAATTATGTTAACCCGAAAAGATGGCATAACACCCATTACGGGGAAAGGGAACATTCCTGGTTTCGATGAGGTTCCTGTAACCTATACGGATGCTTCAACTGTATATCCGAACGTAGATTATGTTGACGGGTCATCTGAAGAATATCATGCCTTGTCTTATGATGAGTATGGCGGAGATTTTGAAGGTATTTTGATTGATAAAAATGAAAACTTCTGGATGTGCGACGAGTATAGACCGGCCATTTATAATTTCAATGCTATGGGTGAACTCATTGAGCGTTATGTGCCAGACGGAACATCTTTATTAGGAACAACACCACAGGTAGAAGGAACTTATGGAGAAGAAACATTACCTGAAGTCTATTCTAAAAGACGTGCTAACCGTGGTTTTGAAGCCATTGCTTACGATGAGACCAAGCATGTTATCTATGCTTTTATTCAGTCACCATTATACAACCCTTCAAGTGTTACTAAGAACAATTCAGATGTGATTAGAATTCTTGGAATTGACTGTGACAATGGAACTCCTGTTGAAGAGTACGTGTATATATTAGAGAGAAATAAAGATGAAGGTTATGCTTCTTCAAGAGTCGATAAAATTGGAGACGCCGTTTATACTGGAAATGGTAAATTTTTAGTGATTGAAAGAGATTCGGAAGGACCTACAGTCTCAGTGGGAAAAAAATATGTATATGAAATAGATATTAATTTTGCCACAAACATTCTAAATGAAACAATTACTGGAGGTAAAGAATTAGAGGAGCTCACAGCAGATGAAATTGTAGCGAAAAACATTAGACCTGTTCACAAAACTAAAGTGATTAATTTACCATCTGTTGGGTATCAGGGATCTGATAAAGCAGAGGGTATTGCACTATTGCCAAACAATGAAATTGCAATAATAAACGATAACGATTTTGGTTTAGCCGGAGCTGGAATTACCGATTCAAGTGTGCTTGGAATTATTTCTTTTGCAGATAACTACGGTTTTGATGCTTCAAATAAGGACGATGAAATTAATATTACAGAGCATCCTACACTAGGTATGTTTATGCCCGATGCTATTTCATCATATAAGGTCGATGGTGTAAACTACATCGTAACGGCTAATGAGGGAGATGCCAGAGATTATGATGGATACTCGGAAGAAGAACGGGTTAAAGATTTATCGTTAAACTCAAATTATTACCCGAATGCTGCATCACTTCAGGAAAGTGAAAATTTGGGTAGATTAAAAACAACAACAGCGACTGGAGATTATAATAGTGATGGTGTCATTGAGCAAATCTATTCTTACGGAGCCAGATCGTTTTCAATCTTTGATGAATATGGAAATTTAGTGTTTGATAGTGCTGATGACTTTGGACAAAAAATTAAAGAAGAAGAAGCTGCTTTATTCAATGAGGATGAAGGAGAATTTGATGACAGATCTGACGATAAAGGTGGGGAGCCAGAAGCTGTTGCTATAGGAACTATCGACGGTAAAACCTATGCGTTTATAGGTTTAGAAAGACAAAGTTCTATTTTAATGTATGATATCACAGATCCGAGAGATGTAGAGTTTATAACCTACTACAAATACAATAGAGCAACGGATGATACCGCTCCAGAAATTATAAAATTCGTCTCTGCAGCAGATAGTCCGAATTCCAAAAATTTACTTCTCGTAGGATACGAGGTAAGCGGGTCGTTAGGGATTATTCAAATTGGAGAAGAAGCATTAAGTATTAGTGAAGTGGTTTCAAAAAACGATTTCAAAATGTATCCAAATCCATTGATTCAATCAGATTTAAAATTCAATAAAACATTATCTGGTCGTATTTATAATATCAACGGACAGGAAGTGAGTGCGTTTAAAGAAAAAAACACTTTAAATGTATCTGGATTAACGTCTGGAATCTATATTATAAAAACCACAGATCATGGGGTAAAGCGTTTTGTGAAGTTGTAAGCTAACACTTTAAATTATAGGAGGATTTTGTAAAGATCAATTTTGTTGGTTGTTATGAATAGACATCAGCAAAATTGATCTTTTTTTAGTTAAGAGCGTTAAGGGGATTGGCATTAAGTGGTGCTTTATTAGTTTGTTTTAGGTCTTCATTATAGAAGCATATCGGTCTAACATCAAGTTCCTAATTCAGAATTACTAAGGGAAAAGAATCTAGAACATAGAAGGTTAGAAGCTAGGGGTTAGCGAGGTTTGAATCAAGTGTACGTTCTAGTAACGTAGCGATCAAGTATCTAAAAATTATATTTTAAACGTAATCACAGGCCGTTTCGCATGATTCACCAAATCTTCACTAATACTGCCATTAAAAAAATGAGAAATGCCCTGTCTTCCATGGGTACTCATACCAATAAGATCGGCACTAATAGACTGTGAAAAATTCATAATACCCTTTTCAATACTCAAATCGTTGTAAATATTCATCGTATAATTTGAAAAGTCGAAGGCCTCAGCAAAGGCTTTCATTCTTTTTTTTGATTTGGCAGATGTTATAAACTTGTTAGGTGTATTTACCATAAGCATATGCATTTTTGCTTTCAGTATTTTTGCAAAATCAATGGCCTTTTTGTATGTCGATTTATTGTCGTTTTTAAAATCTGAAGCGAATACAAAATCTTTGACTTTAAATTTTTTATGTTCATTTTTAATTACCAGAACAGGGGTTTCAGAAGTGCGAACGACTTTTTCAGTATTACTGCCGATAAGCATTTCTTTAAGTCCACTGACACCATTAGACCCCATAACGATTAAATCGATATCATGTTTTTTGCAGGAATGAAAAACACTTTTAAAAATCTCATGCAGTTCGACCGTCTCGTGCATTTTTAAGCCTTTGAGGAATTTCTTTTCCTTCAGTTTCAAAAAGCGGTTATGAGCGAGTTTCATAAAATAGACGGCCTCTGGTAAATTGTTATAAGAGCTCATAGGATCGACTTGTTGTATTGGTATTTCCAATATGTGTAGTAAATAGATTTCACAGTCGTATGTTCGTGCTATTTGAGCCGCTACTTTTAATGCATTTTCGGCTTGTAATGAAAAGTCGGTTGGAACGAGTATTTTTTTCATCTTTGTTGCGGGTATGGTTGTATCTAAATTTATGGAATATTCCTTTAAAAATCAATAAAATGTTATATATTTGCACCGTTGTAAGACGAAGTTTAAGTAGTGAGGGGACAAAAAGTCCCCTCTTTTTATACTAAGAAATGTTTAAAACCACTGTTACAGATTTGTTGGAGGCCGCTTTGGCAGAAAGGACTGATTTATTTCTAATAGACTTTTCTATACAGGGAGATAACCAAATTAAAGTCATTTTAGATGGTGATAAAGGTGTTTTGGTAGAAGACTGTGTATTTATTAGCAGAGCTATAGAACATAATCTGGATAGAGAAGAACATGATTTTTCTCTAGAAGTTGCTTCAGCAGGAGCAGCATCACCTTTGGTTCATAAAAGACAGTATAAAAAGAATTTAAATAGAGTGTTAAAGGTAAAGACAACTTCAGAGACTTTAGAAGGAACTCTTACCGAGACAACAGATAATGATATTAAACTGAAATGGAAGGTTAGAGAGCCTAAACCAATAGGTAAAGGAAAAATAACTGTAAACAAAGAAGCGAATATCGCTTACGAAAATATTGTAGAAGCTAAAGTTATGATTAAATTTTAATTCAAAAGAGTTATGGAAAATGTCGCGTTAATTGAATCTTTTTCTGAATTCAAAGACGATAAGCTAATTGATAGAGTAACGTTAATGGCAATTTTGGAAGATGTGTTTAGAAGTGCCTTAAAAAAGAAGTACGGCGATGATGATAATTTTGATATTATTGTAAACCCAGATAAGGGTGATTTGGAAATATGGAGAAATAGAATTGTAGTTGCAGATGGAGAAGTTGAAGAACCTAATCAGGAAATTTCATTGTCTGAGGCTCGCAAAATAGAGCCTGATTTCGAAGTTGGGGAAGATGTATCTGAGGAAGTAAAGCTTATCGATCTGGGAAGAAGAGCTATTTTAGCATTACGACAAAATCTTATTTCTAAAATTCATGAACATGACAATACCATAATCTATAAACAATTTAAAGATTTAGTTGGCGAAATTTATACAGCAGAGGTACACCACATTCGCCACAGAGCAGTTATTCTATTAGACGATGAAGGTAATGAGATTGTATTACCAAAAGATAGGCAAATTCCATCAGACTTCTTTAGAAAAGGAGATAATGTAAGAGGCGTTATTGATGCAGTTGAACTTAAAGGAGCAAAACCAACGATTATCATGTCAAGGAGTGCTCCTGTATTTTTGGAAAAGTTATTTGAACAGGAGATTCCCGAGGTTTTTGATGGATTAATTACCATTAAAAACGTTGTTAGAATCCCTGGTGAAAAAGCGAAAGTAGCGGTAGATTCTTATGATGATAGAATTGACCCAGTTGGAGCTTGTGTAGGTATGAAAGGATCAAGAATTCATGGTATCGTTCGTGAGTTAGGAAACGAAAATATTGATGTAATCAATTATACAAACAATTTACAGTTGTATATTACGAGAGCATTAAGCCCTGCCCGAGTATCGTCGATAAAATTAGACGAAGAAAATAAAAGAGCAGAGGTCCTATTAAAACCTGAGGAAGTAAGTAAAGCGATTGGTCGAGGTGGACATAATATTCGATTGGCTGGTCAATTAACAGGATATGAGATTGATGTGTACAGAGAAGGCGCAGAAGAAGATGTGGAATTAAGTGAATTCTCTGATGAAATAGAAGGGTGGATTATTGAAGAGTTTAGTAAAGCTGGATTAGATACTGCTAAGAGTATTTTAGAGCAAGAGGTAGGCGATTTGGTAAAAAGAACCGATTTAGAAGAAGAAACAATTAATGAAGTTATAAGAATTTTAAAAGAAGAATTCGAAGAATAACTATATTTGGTATTTTAAAGGCGATTTATGGCTGAAACAATTAGATTAAATAAAGTATTACGCGAGCTTAATATCTCTTTAGATCGAGCTGTGGAATTTTTGGATTCTAAAGGCATCGAAATAGAAAAGCGACCCACTACAAAAATTTCAGAGGAAACATATGGTGTTCTTTCTGATGAATTTCAAACAGATGCTAGCAAAAAGGTAGCCTCTAAAGAAGTTGGTGAAGCTAAGATAAAAGAGAAAGAAGTGTTGCGTGAGCAGCGAGAGCGTGAGCTTGAAGAAAAGCAAAAGACAGCCAAGCGAGGAGAAATAGTCAAAGCTGCTGCGGCGCTTTCGGGGCCAAAGCAAGTGGGTAAGATTGATTTAGAGCCTAAGAAGAAGAAAGTCGTGGAGCCTGTTTCTAAACCTGTTGAGGAGGAAAAGCAACCTGTTAAAGAGCCTGTAAAAGAAGAGGTTAAATTAGAGCCTGTTAAAAAGGAAGAAAAGAAAGAGGTCAAGATCGAACCTGTAAAGGAAGAGGTCGTGGCCAAAGAAACTCCAAAAAAGCAGGTGGAAGAGAAAAAGCAGGTGGAAGAGAAAAAGGAGGTAGAAGAGAAAAAGGAAGAAAAAGAAAAGACACCTACGAAACATATTGTTAATGAAGCAGGAGAACTTATTCCAGATGAGCGAGTAAAGACGCAATATAAAAAGCTTACAGGACCAAAAATTGCCGGAGACAAAATTGACTTGTCTCAATTTAACAAGCCAAAGAAAAAGAAAGAAGAGAAAAAGCCTGACGCCAAGAAAGGAGACGACGCAACTGCGAATAAAAAGAAGCGTAGACGGATTAGTAAAGTTGGTGGTCAAGGAGGAAATGGTCAATCAAGACCAGGAGGAAACGGCCAAAGACATGGCGGAAGGTCTGGTGATAGATTTAAAAAGCCAGGACCAGGACAGGGACGTCGTAATATCGTCAAGGAAGAGCCTAGTGAAGAAGATGTGAAAAAACAAGTGCGTGAAACACTTGAAAAACTTCAGGGGAAATCTTCAAAAGGAAAAGGTGCCAAATACAGAAGAGATAAAAGAGATCAGCATAGAGAACAAACAGAGCTTGATCAGCAAATGGAGGCTGCAGAAAGCAAAATCCTTAAGGTTACCGAGTTCGTTACTGCGAGTGAGGTTGCAACCATGATGGACGTATCTGTGACACAGATTATTTCTGCATGTATGTCTTTAGGGATGATGGTAACGATGAATCAGCGTTTAGATGCTGAAACCTTATCGATCGTTGCAGAAGAGTTTGGCTATCAGGTTGAATTTGTAACAGCCGATATAGAGGAATCTATAGAAGAAGTAGAAGATAAAGCAGAAGACTTAAAACCAAGAGCGCCAATTGTTACTGTAATGGGTCACGTAGATCATGGTAAGACATCGCTTCTGGATTATATACGTAAAGAAAATGTAATTGCCGGTGAGTCTGGAGGAATTACACAGCACATTGGAGCTTACGGAGTGGAGCTTGAAAACGGACAAAAAATTGCGTTTTTAGATACACCAGGTCACGAGGCGTTTACAGCAATGCGTGCACGTGGAGCACAAGTAACAGATATCGCTATTGTTGTAGCAGCGGCAGACGATGATATCATGCCACAGACAAAAGAGGCCATCTCACATGCTCAGGCTGCAGGAGTACCTATTGTCTTTGCAATAAACAAAATTGATAAACCTGATGCGAATCCAGATAAGATTAAAGAAGGATTAGCAAATATGAACTTACTTGTTGAAGATTGGGGAGGAAAGATTCAATCCCACGATATTTCAGCTAAAGTGGGTACAGGAATTCAAGAGTTATTGGAAAAAGTATTGCTCGAGGCCGAATTATTGGAGTTAAAAGCAAATCCAGATAGACCTGCCGTTGGAACGGTTGTAGAAGCGTTCCTAGATAAAGGGCGTGGCTATGTGTCGACCATTTTGGTGCAGGCAGGAACCTTGAAAGTTGGAGATTACGTCTTAGCCGGTCAGCATAGTGGTAAGATTAAAGCCATGCATGACGAACGTGGAAATGATGTTGAAGCAGCTAGCCCATCAACCCCGGTATCTATCCTTGGTTTAGATGGAGCACCACAAGCGGGAGATAAATTTAATGTCTTCCAAGATGAGCGTGAAGCAAAACAAATAGCGGCAAAACGTGCCCAGTTACAACGCGAACAGTCTGTTAGAACACAACGTCATATAACACTAGATGAAATTGGACGTCGTATTGCTTTAGGAGACTTTAAAGAGCTTAATATTATTCTTAAAGGAGATGTGGATGGTTCTGTTGAAGCGTTAACAGATTCGTTCCAGAAACTTACTACCGAGGAAATTCAGGTTAACATTCTTCATAAAGGAGTTGGAGCCATTACCGAAAGTGATGTGTTACTAGCTTCAGCATCAGATGCCATTATTGTTGGATTTAATGTGCGTCCGGTTGGAAATGCAAGAATGATCGCCGATAAAGAAGAAATCGATATTAGAACATACTCTATTATTTACGATGCCATTAACGACCTTAAAGATGCGATGGAAGGGATGTTGTCACCAGAGCTTAAAGAGGAAGTTACCGGTACTGCCGAAATTAGAGAAATTTTTAAAGTATCTAAAATTGGAAGTATTGCTGGATGTATGGTAACTAATGGTAAGATTCTTAGAACATCAAGCGTTCGTATTATTCGAGATGGAGTGGTTGTTTATACTGGCGAATTAGCTTCATTAAAACGATTTAAAGATGATGCTAAGGAAGTATCAAAAGGTTACGACTGTGGTATGCAAGTTAAGAACTACAACGATATTAAAGAAGGAGATATTATCGAAGCCTTCCATGAAGTTGAGGTTAAAAAGAAACTTAAATAGAAGTACAAATATATTCTAACGAGACATTAGAATACTTTCAAAAAGAAGTGTTAAAAAAGAAGCGACCGATATAGGTCGCTTCTTTTTTTTGACAATCCAAGATGATGACTAAGTATATTCTTAATATGTACGGTGTTACGTATTATGATAATAGGGTTTTTTTCGTTAATTTTGAAAACTAACCAATAAACCACTCGAAATAATGAAACCTATTAAAACTAGCTACCAGAGTAAGGGCGATTTTACAAGTAGATTTTTAGAACTATTTAAAACAGGAATGGCCATATTCTTTACAGGTGCAATATTTTATGTTATGTATGTAATATGCTTATGGGCATGGGGCTAATGCATGAGCTCGGCTATCATCATAATTTGTCTTAATTTTTAGTTTAATAGTAGCGTATTTTTCTATGAAGAGTACTCGAAGTAGCGTCAGTTCTGTAAAGGTTTTTTACTTTATACAGAACCTTTGATCGCAATCTTTGTAATGTCTTATGCGTGTTCATATTGAATGCCATAATTTACAAACACACGTGGTTTTATGCGTTATGAGTCCTGTACTTGTGAGGCCTCTTTTAGATTATGAGATTCTATTCATCTATGTTTGTGAATATGCTGTAGTTATTTAAGAGGTAAAATGCCTTGGCATAAGAAACAAAATCTAGTTTAATTCAAACGAATAGGAAGAAAGAGAAGGTGATGAACATTGTATTTTTAAAGGAATGCATGACATAGACAAAAAAACTAACTATCCTGAGCACGTAATGTAAAAGTTATGGGTAACGAAGAGGACTGCGATTTTAATACCGCACGCCCACCTTAATATTGGAATTACATACATGATGTCATGGCTATTTGCCCTTCAAGATTTTAACTGTTCTTCTTTTTAGGTTTAAAAATAAAGGCAGAAGGAAATGTTTTCTTAATTTTTCTTAACGCCCTATCGGCTTCCAAACGGGTTCTAAAATTACCTACCCAAATTTTAAAATTTGGTGGTTCATATTGAATTGTTGGACGCCATTCAGTAAACGTGTTACTAAACTCGTTTTGAGCACTTTTAGCACGAGCGCGACTTCCGGAATAAATTTGTATTTTATATCGCATTGGACTGTTGCTATTTCTGTTCATCTTTTTCTTATGATTTAACAAAACAGCAATATTTTTGTCCTGATTTACTGAGACATGACCCTCCTGAGCCAAACAAAACGTTGAAGTTAATGTAAGGCAAATAACACCAATGAAGTGAATTTTTAGATTTGGTAATTTCATATTTTAAAAGGTATTTCTACAAATGTATGTTATATTAACTAAATTGCGGCTATTTTTATTATTTAGAATACTTCTAAATTAAGAATTAGCGTTCTGGAACATTTCTAAAATCGACTATAAGTGTTACTTTTGCCTGAGATTTTATAAAAGTGTTTTTTTTAGTAACTACAAGAAAAAATCATACCAAAATTTAGAAGTTAATTTAACTAACAATATGGAAAAGGTGATTCGCCGTAAATTAGGGAAAAACGTTCTTCGTTTAGGCTTAATTTTTTTATTAATGTCTACATTTTCTCTTTCAGCTCAAGAAGGAGATCCAGCAAAAGGAAAATCATTATTCAATGCCAATTGTGCTGCCTGTCATCAATTAGATAAAAAAATGACTGGTCCTGCTCTGCGTAAAGTTGAACAGCGACTATCAGATGAGCAAGGTTTGGATAGAGATTGGATCTATGCATGGATTCGTAACAGTTCGGGTATTATTAAATCGGGTGATGCTTACGCCAATAAAATTTACAATGAATTTGCTGGCGCCGCAATGACGGCTTTTCCGCAATTATCTGATGAAGATTTAAATAATATACTAGCGTATACAGCTCAGGAAAAAGCGGCTCCAGCCGTTCCTGCTGCAACGGCAACTGGTGGTACGGCAGCTGCTTCCGGCGGTAGTATTTCAAACGAAATTATTTTAGGGGCTCTTGCGATCCTGTTTGTGTTATTAGCTGCTGGTTTGTACGTGGTGAACAAAACATTACGACGCTTTGCAGAAGCGCAGAATATTGAGTTGCCAGAAACGACTAAAAGACCTCCACTTTGGAAAGCATTTGTTAAGAATCAATTCTTAATGCTTGTAACAGCCATATTCTTTTTATTGGCGAGTGCTTATTTTCTTTTTGGGTACTTCATGCAAATCGGTGTGGATCAAGGATACGAGCCTGTACAGCCAATTCACTATTCACATAGAATACACGCTGGAGATAACGGCATAGATTGTAAGTACTGTCACTCGTCCGCCAGAGTTAGTAAAACGTCAGGGATTCCTTCATTAAACGTTTGTATGAACTGTCATAAATCCATTTATGAAGTAGCTCCTGAAACATTAGCTGAAGGAAAGGCGATTGGTGTAGATTACAATGAAGAGATTAAAAAATTATATGCTGCGGCTGGATGGGATGATGCAGAGCAAAAATATACCGGAAATTCGCAACCTGTAAAATGGATTAGAATTCACAATCTGCCAGATTTTGTTTATTTCAATCACTCACAGCACGTGTCTGTGGCAGGTGTTGAGTGTCAAACGTGTCACGGTCCGGTTGAAGAAATGGAGGTTATGTATCAGCATGCACCACTTACTATGGGATGGTGTATTGAATGTCACAGAACTACAAATGTGAGCGTAAAAGACAATGCCTATTACACCAAAATTCATGAAGAGTTATCTAAGAAGTATGGTGTAGATAAGTTGACAGCTGCTCAAATGGGTGGTCTGGAATGTGGTAAATGTCATTACTAATCGGGTGAAAATTTAATTATATGTTTGAACATATAATTGGAATAATAAAATGAATATTAAATAGATTAATTTTTTAGAATTACGATTAACGAATGAAGATTAGCTAAATTGAAGATCTGTAAATTAAAATCGTAGTTCAAAGATCAAAAATCGAATATATACACTATGTCATCAAACAAGAAATACTGGAAAAGTGTTGAAGAGCTAAACGAAAATAGCTCTATTGTTGAGACGCTAAAACAAAACGAGTTTGTAGAAGAAATTCCTACTGATGAATTTTTAGGTGATAAAGATACATTAGAGTTAACTTCTACAACACGACGCGATTTCTTAAAATACGTTGGGTTTAGTACAGCGGCTGCATCATTAGCTGCTTGTGAAGGGCCGGTTAAAAAGTCCATTCCCTATGTGGTTCAACCAAAAGAGATTATTCCAGGAGTTGCAAATTATTATGCAACAACGGTAGCCGATGGTTTTGATTTTGCAAGTGTTTTAGTTAAAACACGTGAAGGTCGTCCAATTAAAATTGAAAACAATACTATGGCTGCTGCTAACGGTAGTGCTAATGCCAGAGTCAACGCTTCAGTTTTAGGTTTGTATGACAGTTTAAGAGTTCAAGGGCCTAAGAAAGGTGGTGAATCTATATCTTGGAGCGCTTTTGATACTGAAACTAGCAAAGCATTAGCAAATGCTGCAGCTGCCAATAAAGAGATTGTATTGTTAACCCAAACATTTGCAAGTCCTTCTGTAAGTAAGCTGATTTCAGAATTTAAAGAAAAATATGGTCATGTTCGTCATGTGGTTTACGATGCAGTTTCAGAGTCGGCCGCATTAGATGCATACCAAGCGAAATATGGAGAGCGTGGATTAGCAGATTACGATTTTACTAAGACACAAACGATTGTTTCCGTTGGAGCTGATTTCTTAGGAGATTGGCAAGGTGGAGGTTTCGATACGGGCTACGCTAAAAACAGAGTGCCAGATCACGGTAAAATGTCACGCCACGTTCAGTTTGAGTCCAATATGTCTCTAACCGGAGCAAATGCAGACAAGCGTATACCACTTACACCAACGCAGCAGAAATTAGTTTTAGCTAAATTATATAGTTTGGTTACCGGAAACAATGTTTCTGTAAGCGGACTTCCAGAACACGTTGATGCAGCTGTTAAAAATGCAGCATCTCAATTGAAAAAAGCTGGTAGTAATGGTGTTGTTGTTACTGGAATTCAGGACGTCAATGCACAGACCGTAGTTTTAGAAATAAACGAAGCTTTGGCAAGCAAGGCTTTCGATCCTAAAACACCAATAAAAATAAGACAAGGTAAAGCTGGTGATGTAACTAAATTAGTTGCAGACATGAAAGCCGGTAAAATTGGCGCACTAATTATGAGTGGTGTTAACCCAGTTTATACATTACCAAATGCAGCAGATTTTGTTGAAGGATTAGGAAAAGTGGATTTGTCGGTGGCATTTTCTATGAAAGAAGATGAAACATCTACAAAAGTGAACTACTTAGCTGCGGCACCACACTACTTGGAAGCCTGGGGTGATGTTGAGATTAAAAAAGGATATTACGGATTAACACAACCTACGATTCGTCCGTTGTTTGATACAAGACAATTTCAGGAAGCTTTATTAAAGTGGACTGAAAATGATGCATCTTACCACGATTATATCAAAGAAGCTTGGGGAACCAATATTTTAGGAGGAAGTTCTTTCAATAAAGCTTTGCATGATGGAGTATTTGTAGGAACCATTGCTACAGAAACTGTTGATACTACAGAAGATACTAGTCAGGAAAGTTCAGATTCTACTGAAGAAACAGCTGAAACAGCAGCACCTTCAGGACATGCTGCAAGAACTTTAGCTGCATCTGCAAAAAGTGAGGGATTAGAATTAACATTATATACCAAAGTAGGTATGGGTGATGGGCAACAAGCCAATAACCCATGGTTACAAGAGTTCCCAGACCCAATTACAAGGACATCCTGGGATAATTATTTAACCATTTCTAAAGCAGATGCTGATGAAAAAGGTTTAATAAATAAACATGTTGCTAACGGAGCATTAAACGGTAGTTACGCTAATGTTACTGTTAATGGCGTAACACTTACCGCACCGGTTATTATTCAACCAGGTCAGGCCAAAGGCTCTGTCGGTTTAGCATTTGGATATGGAAAGACATTAGGTTTAAAAACAGAAATGCAAACCGGTGTTAATGCGTATTCATTGTATCAAAACTTTAACAATGTGCAAACAGTGACTATCGAGCCAGCCGCTGGAGAACACGAGTTTGCATGTGTACAATTACACAACACCCTAATGGGGCGTGGTGATATTGTTAAAGAAACAACACTTGAGATATTTAACACTAAAGATAAAAAGCATTGGAATGCCATTCCTGTAGTATCTTTAAATCATAAAGAAACACCAGTAACATCTCCGGATGTGGACTTATGGGATGAGTTTGATCGCTCTATAGGGCATCACTTTAATTTATCTATAGACCTAAATGCCTGTACAGGGTGTGGAGCCTGTGTGATTGCTTGTCATGCAGAGAATAACGTTCCTGTAGTAGGAAAAACAGAAGTGCGTCGTAGCCGTGATATGCACTGGTTACGAATTGATAGATACTACTCTTCTGAAGAATCGTTTGAAGGCGATAACGATAAGAAAGATAATATTTCCGGTTTAGGGAGCTCATTAAGTGAGTTTGGTGAAATGGAAAATGCATCAGAGAACCCTCAGGTAGCATTCCAACCGGTAATGTGTCAGCATTGTAATCATGCACCTTGTGAAACTGTATGTCCAGTTGCTGCAACATCACATGGTCGTCAAGGACAAAACCATATGGCTTACAACCGTTGTGTAGGTACAAGATACTGTGCTAACAACTGTCCTTATAAAGTGCGTCGTTTTAACTGGTTCTTATACAATGGAAACGATGAGTTTGATTATCATATGAACGATGATCTCGGACGTATGGTATTAAACCCTGATGTGGTTGTACGTTCACGTGGTGTTATGGAAAAATGTTCTATGTGTATTCAAATGACACAGAAGACTATTCTTGATGCTAAGCGTGATGGACGTAGAGTTGGAAAAGATGAGTTCCAAACAGCTTGTTCTGCAGCTTGTAGTAGTGGAGCAATGACATTTGGAGATATCAATGATAAGGATAGTAAAGTTGCAAAACTTAAGGAAGATAATCGTATGTATCACTTATTGGAGCATGTAGGTACCAAACCTAATGTCATGTATCAAACCAAAGTGAGAAATACAACAGAAGCATAAATCTAATTAAAGAATCAATTATATAATTATGGCGTCTCATTACGAAGCACCTATTAGAAGACCTTTAGTTACAGGAGAAAAATCATACCATGATGTTACTGTGGATGTGGCAAAACCTGTAGAAGGAAAAGCAAATAAACAATGGTGGATAGTTTTTAGTATCTCACTTGTCGCTTTCCTTTGGGGAATTGGATGTATTTTATATACCATATCAACAGGTATTGGAACCTGGGGTTTAAATAAAACCGTAGGCTGGGCCTGGGATATTACAAACTTTGTTTGGTGGGTAGGTATTGGTCATGCAGGAACACTTATCTCTGCAGTACTATTATTGTTCCGTCAAAAATGGAGAATGGCTATTAACCGTTCTGCAGAGGCTATGACCATTTTCTCGGTGGTTCAAGCGGGACTGTTCCCAATTATTCACATGGGACGTCCGTGGTTAGGATACTGGGTATTACCAATTCCAAATCAATTCGGGTCACTTTGGGTGAACTTTAACTCGCCATTACTTTGGGACGTATTTGCGATCTCTACATATTTATCTGTATCCTTAGTATTCTGGTGGACTGGTTTATTACCCGATTTCGCTATGTTACGTGATAGAGCCATTAAGCCATTCCAAAAGAAAATATATGCATTGCTAAGTTTTGGATGGTCTGGACGTGCTAAAGACTGGCAACGTTTTGAGGAAGTATCTTTAGTTCTTGCAGGTTTAGCAACACCATTAGTACTTTCTGTACATACCATTGTATCCTTTGACTTCGCAACATCGGTAATTCCGGGATGGCATACGACCATTTTCCCTCCGTATTTCGTTGCTGGAGCGGTATTTTCTGGATTTGCTATGGTAAACACCCTTCTTATTATTATGAGAAAAGTGTGTAACCTTGAAGATTATATTACAGTACAGCACATTGAGCTTATGAACATCGTTATTATGATTACGGGGTCTATAGTTGGTGTGGCTTATATAACAGAGTTATTCATCGCATGGTATTCTGGTGTAGAATACGAACAATATGCATTCTTAAACAGAGCAACAGGACCTTACTGGTGGGCGTATTGGGCAATGATGACTTGTAATGTATTTTCTCCGCAATTTATGTGGTTCAAGAAATTAAGAACAAGTATTATGTTCTCATTCTTTATCTCTATTGTGGTAAATATTGGAATGTGGTTTGAGCGTTTTGTAATCATTGTAACATCGTTACATAGAGATTACTTACCATCATCATGGACGATGTTCTCACCAACATTTGTAGATATCGGTATTTTTATTGGAACTATTGGATTCTTCTTTGTTCTATTCTTGTTATACTCAAGAACATTCCCTGTAATTGCACAGGCAGAGGTAAAAACAATTTTAAAATCTTCTGGAGAAAGATATAAGAAGTTAAGAGAAGCAGGAGAGAGTTTGGTAGGAACTGGTACAGATGCTAGAACTTCTGGAGATAATAATAAAGAAACACAAAACAACTAAAAGTAGCATATGGAAGCTTCAAAAGTAATTCACGCTATTTATACAGATGATGATGTATTAATGTCGGCTGTTAAGAAGGTAAAGACAGAAAAACATCATATAGAAGAAATATATACACCATTTCCGGTGCACGGGCTAGATAAAGCTATGGGCTTAGAGCCAACACGTATTGCTATCACAGCGTTTATGTATGGTTTGGTAGGTTTAACAGTAGCAATCACAATGATGAATTTTATTATGATTGAAGACTGGCCTCAGAATATTGGTGGTAAACCAAGCTTTAGCTATTTAGAAAATATGCCTGCATTTGTACCTATTATGTTTGAATTAACGGTGTTTTTTGCAGCGCACTTAATGGTGATTACATTTTATTTGCGTAGTAGAATGTGGCCATTTAAAAAGGCAGAAAATCCAGATCCAAGAACTACTGACGATCATTTCTTAATGGAAATAGCTGTTCATGGAAACGAACAAGAATTACAAAGTTTATTAGCCGAGACAGGTGCGGTAGAAGTTAAATTAGTAGATAAAGAAGCGCATTAATTTGATCATATGAAAAGCTTAGTTAAAATAGTAGTAGTAGCAGTGGTTTTAGTGGCAGTATCTTGTAAAAAGGATACAGCACCAAACTATCAATTCATGCCTAATATGTATGAATCTGCAGGATATGAAACTTATGGAGAAGCAGCGTTTCGTGATGGTATAGAAGCACAGTTACCGGCAGAAGGATCTGTTGCCAGAGGACATATTCCTTTCGATATCGAAAATACAACAGAAGGTTACGAACTTGCAAAAACGACTTTAATGAGTCCTCTAGATTCTACTGCGGTAGATTTGGATAAAGGAAAAGCCCTATACGAGATATATTGTGCCATTTGTCACGGTAACAAAGGTAAGGGACAGGGAAAGCTTGTAAAGCGTGAAAAAATTCTGGGTATACCAAGTTACGACGACGCAGGTAGAGCAATAACAGCCGGTAGTATTTACCATACCGTTTATTATGGTAAGAATGCAATGGGTTCTTATGCTAACCAGTTGAACGAAGAAGAACGTTGGCAAGTAGTGTCTTACGTTTTAAAGTTAAAAGCAGATTTAGAAAAGTAAGATTGATAAGATTATTATAGATATGTACACATTTTCAAATAAATTAAAGACATTTTCCTTCGTTCTAATGGTTTTAGGATTGTTAGGTGTAGGATATGGTTTTATATCATCTCATAAATCTTTTGAAGACGTAGAACACTTATTGGAGGCAGAAGCAGCCCATCATGGTGGACACGGTGAGGCAGCAGATCATGATACTCATGCTAAAGCCGATTCACACGGAGACGCTCATGGTAGTGATGCACATGCTGGAGCAGATGCTCACAAAGAGCATGTGGAACACGTCATGCATCAAATTCATAACAGACCTTGGTCGGCACTATATGTTGCGGCCTTCTTCTTTATGATGATCGCTCTGGGTATTTTGGCGTTTTATGCCATTCAAATTGCATCGCAAGCAGGTTGGTCCCCGGTACTCTTTAGAGTCATGGAGGGGATGTCGGCTTATTTATTACCAGGAGCGTTAATTGTACTGGCAATTGCCGTTTTTGCAGGAGATCATTTATTTGTTTGGATGAACCCAGATATGGTAAATCCGGAAAGTGAACACTTCGATAAGCTCGTAGCCGGTAAATCTGGATGGTTGAACAAAACAGGTTTTATTATCCGTGGTTTAATCTTTATAGGAGGTTGGAGTTTATACCGTCATTTTGCCCGTAAATTTTCAATTGCTCAAGATACAGCAGAGGATAATAGTAACTTTAAGAAGTCATTCAGAATTACAGCAGGATTCTTAGTATTCTTTATTTATACAGAATCTATGATGTCCTGGGATTGGATTATGAGTGTAGATCCCCACTGGTTCTCTACATTGTTTGGATGGTATGTGTTTGCTAGTATGTTTGTAAGTGCAATTACAGTATTGGCATTAATTACTTTATATTTAAAAACTAAAGGACAATTAGAATTTGTAAATGAAAATCATTTACATGATGTGGCTAAGTTTATGTTTGCCTTTAGTATTTTCTGGACCTATTTGTGGTTCTCTCAGTTCATGTTAATTTGGTACTCGAATATCCCAGAAGAAGTAACTTATTTTGTAACGCGATTTAGCGATTACAAATTACCGTTCTTAGGTATGGTAGTTATGAACTTTGTGTTCCCGATATTAATGTTAATGAATGCCGATTACAAACGTGTTCCATGGTTTGTTGTTATGGCAGGATTGGTGATATTAGCTGGACACTACATTGATATTTTCAATATGATTATGCCGGCTACAGTTGGAGACAGATGGTCTATAGGAATTCCGGAAATCAGCTCGATCTTATTATTTGCCGGGTTATTTATATTCATAGTATTTACAGCTTTAACAAAAGCTCCGTTACTAGTAAAAAGATATCCATTTAGAAAAGAGAGCGAAGAATTTCATTATTAATTAAGGTATAAATAAAGACGAACGATACAAATGACTGCTTTATTAACAATTATAGTTTTAGTATTTATTTTAATTGCCATTTGGCAAATGGTTAAGATATTCGATTTAGCTCTGGCTACTAAGAATGAAAATACGCAGGTTGCTACAGATAAGGATAATACATTAAATGGGTATTTAATGATGGGCTTTTTAGCTTTCATTTATGTCATTACCATTGTGTGTTGTGTACTATGGGGAGATTTACCGTTATTATCGAATTCGGCTTCCGCTCATGGTCCCACGATAGATAACTTAATGATCATCTCTTTAGTGATCATCTTTTTTGTACAAACACTAACTCAGTTCTTGCTGCATTATTTTGCATTTAAATACAAAGGAGAAAAAGGTAAGAAGGCCTTATTCTTTGCAGATAATAACAAACTGGAGGCTATTTGGACGATTATTCCTGTAATTGTTTTGGCAGGTTTGATTATCTACGGTTTGAATACCTGGATTAATATTATGGGTGTTGATGAAAGTGACGATCCTTTAGTAGTTGAATTATATGCGCAACAATTTAACTGGAAAGCAAGATACGGCGGTGCAGATAATACTTTAGGAAAATCGAATGTACGTTTAATTGATATAGACCGTGCTAATATTTTAGGTTTAGATGAGTCTGACCCTAATGCCCAAGACGATATTATTACTACAGAATTACATTTACCGGTAGGACGACCTGTATTGTTCAAAATGCGTTCTCAGGATGTATTACACTCGGCTTATATGCCTCACTTTAGAGCGCAGATGAACTGTGTACCAGGAATGATTACCCAATTTGGTTTTACACCAACAGTTACAACGGTAGATATGAGAGAAACACCTGAAATGGTGGAGAAAGTTAAAAGGATTAATGATATTAGAGTTGAGAATAGCAAACCTCTTTTAGCCAAAGGAGAAGAAGCTTTAGAGCCTTATACGTTTGATTACTTATTAATATGTAATAAAATTTGTGGTAAGTCTCACTACAATATGCAAATGAAAATTGTTGTAGAAACTCAAGAAGAATACGATGCCTGGATCAAAGAACAGAAGGCATTTAAAAACTCTCTAATTAACTAATATTTTAAAAGATAAAAACGATATAAGATTATGTCAGCACACGCAGATACTCACGCACACGACGACGACCACGGACATCATCATAAAGAAACGTTTGTAACTAAATATATATTTAGTCAGGACCACAAGATGATTGCCAAGCAGTACCTGGTTACAGGTACTATCATGGGCGTTATAGGTGTACTAATGTCTATGATGTTTCGTATGCAAATTGCATGGCCAGAAGAACCTAATGTGTTATTTGAAGCACTATTAGGTAAATGGGCTCCAGAAGGTGTTATGGATGCAGATATTTATCTGGCATTGGTAACAATTCATGGTACCATTATGGTATTCTTTGTATTAACGGCAGGTTTGAGTGGTACCTTTAGTAATCTCTTAATACCCTTACAAATTGGTGCACGAGATATGGCTTCAGGATTCCTAAACATGGTATCCTACTGGTTATTTTTCCTGTCAAGTGTGATCATGGTAATCTCTTTATTTGTTGAAGCAGGACCGGCAGCAGCAGGATGGACTATTTATCCACCGCTAAGTGCTTTACCTATGGCGCAAGGAGGCTCTGGTACAGGTATGACATTATGGTTAGTATCTATGGCGATATTTATTGCATCGTCGCTATTAGGATCACTTAACTATATTGTTACTGTGCTTAACTTACGAACAAAGGGAATGTCTATGACAAGACTTCCATTAACCATTTGGGCGTTCTTTATTACAGCCGTTATCGGTGTGATTTCGTTCCCTGTATTATTATCGGCTGCGTTATTATTAATAATGGATAGAAGTTTTGGAACCTCATTTTTCCTGTCAGACATATTTATTCAAGGTGAAGTATTGCATTATCAAGGGGGGTCACCAGTATTGTTTGAACACTTATTTTGGTTCTTAGGACACCCGGAAGTATATATCGTTATATTACCAGCTATGGGACTGGTTTCCGAAATTATGGCAACCAACTCACGTAAACCAATCTTTGGTTACCGCGCGATGATTGCTTCTATTTTAGCTATTGCATTTTTATCTACAATTGTATGGGGACACCACATGTTCGTGTCGGGTATGAACCCATTTTTGGGATCGGTATTTACATTTACGACATTATTAATTGCGATACCTTCAGCGGTAAAAGCATTTAACTGGATAACGACACTCTGGAAAGGTAATTTACAGATGAATCCAGCTATGTTGTTTTCCATAGGTTTCGTATCTACCTTCATAACAGGAGGATTAACTGGAATCATACTTGGAGATAGTGCCTTAGATATTAATGTACATGATACTTATTTTGTGGTAGCACATTTCCACTTGGTAATGGGAATATCTGCACTATATGGTATGTTTGCCGGTATTTATCACTGGTATCCAAAAATGTATGGTAGAATGATTAATAAAAATCTGGGATACATTCACTTTTGGATAACCGCAATTTGTGCCTATGGAGTTTTCTTTCCGATGCACTTTATTGGAATGGCAGGTTTACCACGTCGTTATTATACAAATAGTAACTTCCCATTATTTGATGATTTAGCAAATGTAAATGTTATTATTACCGTGTTTGCTTTAATTGGAGGTGTGGTTCAAATTGTTTATTTATACAATTTCTTTGCTAGTATTTTCTTTGGAAAAAAGGCACCTCAAAACCCGTGGAAGGCAACGACATTAGAATGGACAACCCCTGTAGAACATATGCACGGAAACTGGCCGGGAGAAATTCCTCATGTACATCGTTGGGCTTACGATTATAATAAGCCTGGACATGATGTGGATTTTATTCCTCAAAATATACCTTTAAAAGACGGTGAAGAAGAATTGCAACACTAGAGTATAGTATGTAATTTGTTATTTATCAACTTAATATAAAGCAAAACCCTTTCTAAATCAGAAAGGGTTTTGCTTTATAATTTATAACGTTTTCGATTTTTCAAGTAGTCTTTTTCTTTCGCAACCACCTTTGTTTCTAATACTTTAGTGCATAAAACGACTTCTAAATAACCTCTGAAGCCGCTTAAATACAGATTTTATCGATAAAGCGTAAAAATATCTTTAAAACATCGATGAAATACAAAAAAATCAGCTAAATTGCACACCAAATAGATTTGTTTAAAACTTTATGTTAAAATTCTTGACAAAATTTTAACGCATTTAATCAAAGCTATGAAGATATGAATCTAAATTATCAATTATGAAACATATATTAGTTTCAAGAGGTGTGCTGAAAAATATATTTTACATGCTAACACTATGCTGTATGGCATCGTCGGCTTTTGCACAATGCCCAACCATACCAGATCCCAACCCACCGGCAATTTGTAATGCCGATGGATTTACATTTGGTGACTTAAACGCCTACGCGGTAGATGGCGGCGATGGTATCGTATGGTACGATATGGCGACAGGAGGTGTTGCTTTTGACCCCGCGCAAATAGTGCTAGAAGGAACGTACTACGCCGATAATGACTCTGGAAACTGCGTGGCCAGACCAATGATCGTTATTGATTTTTCAGTAGATCCAACGGGACAGAATCTCGATGGTATTTATTGTAGTAATGAAAATCCAACAATTCAAACCTATCTGGACGAAGTTCTACAAGTAGCAATTCCTCCGGGAGGATCTGTTGAAGTTTATTATGATTTTACTTTAACTAGCACTGCGAACCCAACCGATGCGTTACCATTAGGACCGTCTAATCTATTTATGATATTTATTGACAGTGGATCATGTAGAAGCCAGATAGAAATTGGACCAATTGCTGTTTTTAACAACCCTTCCGATCCGACACCGCCAAGTCCTCAGGATTTTTGTGCCAGCTCCAACCCGACGTTGGCAGATGTAGATCCGGGCACATTGGCGACTAATTTTAGATGGTACGCGAACATTGATGGTTTAGGGAATCCAATTTTACCATCCCTACCATTAACAACCCCATTGGTAGACGGAAATACATATTATATACAAATAGATAACTTCTTTTGTGGAAGTAACCCCGTACCGGTAACTGTTAACGTAGATACAGATGTTGATGCTGGTTCTTCAGCAATTATGCCAACATATTGTGAAGATAATATTCCGGGTGCAGATTTCAATTTATTTGATGAACTTGGAGGTTTTCCGCAAACAACAGGTAGTTGGACAGGACCATTGGCTACTTCTAATGGTCATTTAGGGACCGTAAACATTTCAACACTAATTGCAGGGGTTCACGTATTTACATATACGATTCCCGGCAACGGAGCGTGTCCTCCCGGTATTTCAACAATAACCATTAATATTGCTCCTGTTCTTTCTTCAGGAGTACCATCGGTAGCTAGTCCGGCTTCGTTTTGTGAAGCGGGATTACCAACCTCATTTGATCTATTTTCCCTATTGGATAATGAAGATTCGGGAGGTTTATGGACTCAAGGAACATTAAGTACAGATCCGGCTGTAAGTTCTCCCATTGATTTATCAAGTGGAGCGTACACCCCGGGAACTTATAATTTCACCTATTTTCAGAATTTGACAACACCCTGTGCAGATCAATCTACAACTGTTCAGGTTGTGGTATTGGCTGATCCGAATGCGGGAACAGCAGTAAATGATTTATTTTGTGAAAATGAATTGTCCGCCAATTCGCCATACGATTTGTTTAATGCTCTCGATGGTTCTCAAGACAACAATGGAGGTACATGGACTGATGCAACTATGACACCTGTAACCAACCCCATAAATATTACAGGTTTAACTGTAGCAGGAGGTCCTTATATCTTTAATTATACCATAGACAATGGAACATGCTCAGATACCGAAACCATAACTTTAACCGTCTTGTCAGCTCCAGAGTCTGGAACACCGGTATTACCGTTTCCCGAGTTCTGTCAAGGTACCGTTCAAACCATAGACTTATTTGATTTACTCACAGGAGAAAACCAAACAGGAACTTGGAATGATGATGATGCCTCAGGAGCTTTGGCTGGAAACGAAGTGACTATCGGAGGTCTTATAGCAGGAAGGTACGATTTTACATTCGATGTTGATGCCATTGGAGTCTGTGATGACCCCAATGTAACCGTATCCATTATAATCAACCCATTACCAAATACAGGTACACCAACACCAGCCATTTTCTGTGAAGATGAATTAGTCGCTAACTCACCTTTAGATCTATTTGGTCAACTTGCAGGGGAAGATATTGGAGGAAGCTGGACAGACGATGATACATCGGGAGCATTAAGCGGTAGCAATGTGGATTTAACAATACTAGCCATAGGGTCATACAATTTTACATACAGGATAACAGATGCTAACGGCTGTACTAATAGCTCTACAGTTCCCGTAACAGTCAATGACGCTCCAGAATCTGGAACACCTGTATTACCATTCCCCGAATTTTGCGTGCTAAATATTACGCCAGCTCAAACCGTAAATTTATTTGATTTATTAAGTGGTGAAGATCCAGTAGGAAACTGGAACGATGATGATGCCACTGGAGCTTTATCTGGAAATGAGGTAACCATTGATGGTCTGGCACCTGGGACATACGATTTCACATACGATGTCGATATTATTGGGACTTGTGATGATGTAAATGTAACGGTATCCATAACCATTAACGACACAACTGCACCAACGGCAACAGCCATCCAGGAATTCTGTGATATAGATGCCGCAACCGTAGCAGATTTAGCAGCCACAGGAACGACCATACAATGGTATGATGATGCCACAGGAGGAGCGCCATTAGCAGGAACAACTGTATTGACAGATGGTGAAACTTATTATGCTACACAAACCAATGCCGTTACAGGATGTGAGTCCTCAACACGAACTTTAGTAACCGCAACCATATACGTAACGCCAAACTCGGGAGGGTTAAATGCAACACCAATATCGGCATGCAACACCAATAACAACGTCGATCTTTTTACAGGCCTCGACGGAACCGAAGATACTGGAGGTACATGGCAAAATGACGATGGTGTAGGATCCCTTGTAGGCAATATTTTTAACGCTACAGGTGTGTCCTCCGGGACCTATCAATTTACCTATTTGGTAACCGCAACGGCACCATGTGTCGATTCCAGTACCACAATATCGGTAACCATTGACGAGCCATTAAATGCTGGAACAGACAATACTTTAGATATTTGTAGCGATAACGGAACAACAGACCTCTTTCCATTATTGGGAGGGGCAGACACTGGAGGGACATGGACGCCGGCGTTGACGAGTGGAACCGGAGTCTTCGATCCGCTGGCAGATGCAAGTGGAACATATACGTATACACTCACCAATGCTTGTGGAACTTCAAGTAGTGACGTTGTTGTAACCGTTACTCAGGCGCCAAATGCAGGATCCGATAATGCCGTTCTAATTTGTGTTATTGATGGCCCAACAGATTTATTCGCTTTCCTGGGAACAGCCGATACAGGAGGGACATGGTCACCCGCATTGGCTAGTGGTACTGGGGTTTTAGATCCTCTGGTGGATAACTCAGGAACATATACATACACCGTCATGGCTACGGCACCTTGTTTAACAGATGCTTCAGCAGATATAACAGTGACCATTGGAGATAGCACTGAGCCTGGAGTAGATAATTTGAATCCAGAGTTTTGCCTGGTAGATAATCCGACCGTTGCAGATTTAGATGCCTCTCTAATAATAACAGGAACAATCACGTGGTATGATGATACTACGCTAACAACACCGTTAAATACAACAGATGCACTAATAGATGGAGAGGATTACTATGCCACTCAAACTACCGGTTCAGGCTGCGAATCTTCAATAAATGTTCGGGTTGATGTTGTTGTTAACGATACACCAACGCCAACACTATTGGATCCCGCGGCAGAATATTGTATAAACGACGGTCCTACTATTAATGACCTATCATTGAATATTACCGAGTATAGTGCTTCTGAGGACAATATCGTCTGGTATGATGCCGAAATAGGAGGATCGGTTATTTCACAGAATTCAATTTTAAATCACAATACCACCTATTATGCTGCCCTCGTAGACGCTGTTACAGGCTGTGAAAGTAGTATTCGATTTGCCCTAACTACAGATCTAACCTCTTGCGGTAAATTGATATTACCCGATGGCTTCTCACCAAATGGTGATGGTACCAATGATACCTACGATTATGATAATCTGGATATTCTATATCCAAACTTCGTCATGGAGATCTTTAATCGTTATGGAAATATTGTTTACAAAGGAAATGGTAGTACCCCAAGATTTAATGGTACCTCCAACCAATCAAGAACTATTGGAAGTGGAGATTTACCAGTAGGTGTCTACTATTATATTTTCTATTTCAATGACGGACAAAACAAACCAGAACAAGGACGCTTATACTTAAGCAGATAATTTATATAAAGTAAAGTTTAAAAAGATGAAACATTTAAATATATATCATAAAATAGCTGCTTTGATAAGTTTGACGTTCTTGTCATTACAAAGTATAGCACAACAAGACCCTCAGTTTACGCAGTATATGTATAATATGAGTGTGATTAACCCAGCTTATGCGACCGCAGAAGAAGGGATACTAAATCTAGGAGGCTTGTATAGAACACAATGGGTAGGTGTTGAAGGCGCCCCAAAAACTGGAAGCTTTTTTGCGCACACCCCATTAAGTGAACGTGTAGAAATGGGTATTTCGTTTACCAATGATGATATAGGGGATATTGTTAGCGAAAACAATATCTATGCAGACTTTGCATATATCCTTCCCGTAGGGATTGAATCGAAATTATCTCTGGGAATTAAAGCAGGAGTAACCTTATTCGATGTGAATTTCGATGGTTTTAATTTACAATCGGGTGATGCGTCTTCAGATGTTGCTTTTAATCAAAACATAAACAAGTCCTTTCCAAATTTGGGAATAGGAGCCTTTTTCTTTAATGACAATTACTATCTCGGTTTATCAGCCCCCAATCTTTTAACTTCAAAGCATATAGAAACCGAAAACGGAATTGCATCTACCGGGGTTCAGGATATCCATTATTTCTTAACGGGAGGGTATGTTTTCGATGTTAACAGAGATTTGAAGTTTAAACCCGCTTTTATGGCAAAATCTGTAAGAGGAGCGCCGTTGGCAATCGATCTTACTGCAAATGTGCTTATTAATGAAAAACTGGAAGCAGGTTTAGCCTATAGATTAGATGATGCTGTTAGCGGACTGGTAAGTTTTAGAATAACACCAGAACTAAAAATAGGATACGCTTACGATTATACAACCACCAATCTGAGTAATTTTAATTCAGGGTCACATGAAATCTTTATTCTGTTCGATATTGATTTATTCGGATTGAGCATAGGATACGACCGTTCACCAAGATTCTTCTAGCAAAAAAATGATTACAATTATGAAAAAACATACATACATATTTGCAAGCCTTTTATTCGTTAGTGGAATGGCATTAGCGCAAAAAGGGAACATAAAAAAAGCCAATAAGCTATTCGAAATGAGAGCTTATATTGAGGCTGCCGAGATATACGAAAAGAAAGAGCGTACTCAGGAAGTCCTTCAAAATTTAGCAGATAGCTATTATTATAACGCAAATTTGCAAAAAGCGATTAAAACGTATCGAGAACTGTTTGTAACTTATGGAGACTCCATAGATATTGAGTTTCATTTTAGATACGCGCAGGCCTTAAAAGGTGCTAAAAATTATAAAGATGCCGATTTTCACTTAACGAGATATTTTAATCGAAAAGTAAATACCTCTGCCTTTATTGAGAATCTTGAGAAAACAACACCACATACGTTCAATTTAAAGAAAATAGGGGGTACGGAATCTACCAGCGACTTTGGTCTAACGTTTTACGGAGATAATAACGTGGCTTTCGCCTCATCAAGAAATACTAAAAATCCATCCTTTGCATGGAATAAGCAACCGTATTTAGATTTGTATAGTGCTACAATAACAGATGAAGGCACCCTTAAGGATGTTTTGCCGTTTTCAGATGAAATAAACACAAACTCTCATGAGAGTAATGCGACCTTTAGTAGAGACGGAAAAACGATGTATTTTAATAGAACCAGCAGTACACGTACTAAAACCGGAGAAGCTAAAGTCGCTCAAGTTAAAATTTTTAAAGCCGAACAGGTAGATGATAAATGGACAAACGTAACAGCTCTTCCGTTCAATTCAACAGCATATAGTTGTGAACATCCAAGTCTTAGTAAAGATGGTAAAACGTTGTACTTTGCAAGTGACATGCCAGGAACTCTTGGTGGTTTCGATATTTTCAAAGTTGCCATTAATGAAGATGGTAGTTTTGGAGAGCCAGTAAATCTAGGAGATAAAATAAACACCAAACATCGCGAACAATTTCCATTTATAAGCGATATTGACGTATTGTATTTTTCGTCCGATGGGCATTTAGGTTATGGCGGTTTAGATGTGTTTAGAAGCAATTTAGTCAATAGTCAATTTGATAAACCTGTAAACCTTGGAGGTTCAATAAATAGTAATTTAGACGATTTTGCGTATACGATAAGAGAAAAGAATAATAAAGGATATGTATCCTCAAACCGAAGTGGTTACGATCGACTGTATGGCTTTGCCAGAGAAGAGAATATTTTAACCAAATATCTGGTAGAAGGTATTGTACAAGACAAGAAAAGCAGTCAATTACTGGTAGGGGCCTTGGTGACATTATTTGATGAAACAGGTACAGTAATTCAAGACACCATTGTGGGGGACCAAGCAAATTATCTGTTTAAAATAGAACCGAATAAAAAATATAAAGTTAGGGGAACGAAGAAAGCATACATCCCTCAGGATGTAGAGTTTTCAACCGGAGAAAAAGGTAAAATTAGCCACAACATTTATTTAACCCTAGAGGCGTATACCGATGTTGAGGACCGTGTTAAACAGAATGAAAAAGGAGACGTTCAAATCCAATTGGATAAGATTTATTTCGATTTCGATATGTCGGACATTCGTAAAGATGCCGCCACAACCTTAAATGTACTGGTCGATTTAATGAAAAAATACCCAAAAATGGAGGTTGAAGTATCTGCTCATACAGATGCCAGAGGTGATGACGCCTACAATTTAAGTCTGTCTAAAAACAGAGCCGCGTCTACTTTAGAATATTTAGTTAGCAAAGGTATTGATAGAAACCGATTAAAAAGTATCGGTTACGGTGAAATGCAACCCCTTAACAAGTGTATAAAAGAAGGTATTTGTAGTGATGAAGAATATGATGTTAATAGACGCTGCGAATTCACAATTATTAATTAACCAACCCATTATATATAACTATCCATTATTTTAACCAATTATTTGCTAGAGCCTTTCCTACTGGAAAGGCTTTTTCTTTATCTTTGTTCTATGCCGAATGCGTTTCGGTATCTTTATAATAAAGACATATATAGCTAAATCAATATTAAATGGCATTTTAGATTTGCCAAGAAAAAACTTAAAGTTTAAGGCAAAAAATGCAGGCTTAGCCTTAGCTAAGACGAGGCTTTTTAACGAAAAAATTTAAGTTTTTTCGGTGAATATTGATGTTATTTAATATTGATTTAGCTATATCTGTTTAAATTGAAACAAAATATCACCCAGAGGACTCACTGAACACTGAACGTACAGGAGAATAAAGGGCTTTACAGTATGAACGAAAATCTAGATCCATCCAACGAAAATTTCTCACCTGAAGAGTTAGACGTTGAAAAAAAACTTAGGCCACTGGCTTTCGATGATTTTACCGGGCAGGATCAGGTATTGGAAAACCTTCAGATTTTTGTGGAAGCTGCAAATCTTAGAAGTGAGGCCTTGGATCATACTTTATTTCATGGCCCTCCAGGATTGGGTAAAACTACGCTGGCTCATATTTTGGCTAATGAGTTAGATGTTGGGATTAAAATCACCTCAGGCCCTGTTTTGGATAAACCGGGAGATTTGGCAGGTTTGTTAACCAATTTAGAAGAACGTGATGTCCTATTTATTGATGAGATTCACAGGTTAAGTCCTATTGTAGAAGAGTATCTGTACTCTGCCATGGAAGATTACAAGATTGATATCATGATCGAGACCGGGCCTAATGCGCGAACCGTACAAATAAATCTGAATCCATTTACACTCGTTGGTGCAACCACACGATCGGGATTGTTAACCTCTCCCATGCGTGCGCGTTTTGGTATTCAAAGTAGGTTACAGTATTATAAAACAGACTTACTAACCACTATCATTCAACGAAGTTCCAGTATTTTAAATGTACCCATATCTATGGAAGCAGCCATAGAAATTGCAGGAAGAAGTCGGGGAACACCAAGAATAGCCAATGCATTGTTACGACGTGTACGTGACTTTGCACAAATAAAAGGAAATGGAACTATAGATATTAAAATAGCAAAATTTGCACTGGAAGCCTTAAATGTAGATGCACACGGGCTCGATGAAATGGATAATAAAATTTTATCTACAATTATAGATAAATTTAAAGGTGGCCCTGTTGGAATTTCGACCATAGCAACAGCTGTTAGCGAAAGTCCGGAAACCATTGAAGAAGTTTATGAACCTTTTTTAATTCAGCAAGGATTTATAATGCGAACACCAAGGGGGAGAGAGGTTACCGAAGAAGCCTATAAACATTTAGGTAGAATAAAAGGAAATATTCAGGGCGGGTTATTTTAGTACTCGTGTTATTCTTGTGAGATTTCCTGTTAGGTTTAGAAATAACAGGTGATCGATACGTATTGTTTTAACATGGTTTTTGTGAATAAGTTATATAGAAATTGACATTATTTTAATCAGTTACGCATGTCAAAATACAAATACCCCAATAAAATTCCATTCTATAAATTCCTAATACGATCTACAGCAATAGCCAAAAACCCAATTGCCTATCATAAAAAATGGTTTAATGAAGTTGGCGATTCGTTTGCATTGAAATCACCGTTCTACGGACACATCATTTTATCACGAGATGCAACCGTTGCCAGGCATATGCTTCAAAAGAAACATAAGGTCTATCATAAATCTAAAATTCAAACCCTGTATTTATCAAAATATGTGGGCTACGGATTATTAACGTCTAGTGGAGACTACTGGTTGCAACAAAGACGATTAATACAGCCGGCATTTCATAAAGAGAAAATTCAAAACCTTGTCGGGATTATTAATACCGCGATTCGTGAACAGGTAGAGAGTATAACACCCAATGGGTTTGTTGAATTATATCCTATAATGAATGAGTTGGCATTCGAAGTTGTTGCGAAATCGTTATTTAATTTTTCGGCAGAGAAGAACGCTTTAAAGCGGTTACAATTTATCATTGAAAAATTACAATTGTTTATTGTTAAGGAGTTAAGGCTGCCTTATAAGAAACTATGGTATGCACTCAATGGCGAAATAAGGTACCATATGAAACTGGTAAAAGAAAGTCGAAGTATTATTAATACCATTATCGAGCAAAGGCAATCCTCTAATGAAGAACACGATGACCTTTTAGACATGTTGCTCGCTGCTCAATATGAAGACGGAACACGAATGACGAACGATCAGTTAATAGATGAAATATTGATTCTTTTCGTTGCAGGGCACGAAACCACAGCGAATGCCTTAACATTTGTTTTAAAATTATTAGCCCAAAATAAAGATGCACTAACGAAAGCTGTTACAGAGATTAATGAGGCAGAAGCTAAAAACCTAACACCGTTAAAAGAACTTTCCCAACTTGACTATACCAAATGTTGCATTGAAGAGAGTCTGAGGTTATATCCTCCAGCATGGATAACAGATAGAGTAAATATGCAAGATGATCTAATAGATCGCTACCATCTAAAAAAAGGGACTATTATTGGAGCATCAATCTACGAAATACATAGAAACGAAAACTATTGGGACAGTCCGGAATTGTTTAAACCGTCCCGATTCTTTGAGAAAAACAGAAAAAAAATATTACCCTATTACATGCCATTTGGAGCTGGGCCAAGATTATGTATAGGAAATAATTTTGCCATGTACGAAATGATTTTAACCGTGAGTGCCATATTAAAAAAATTTCAAATAGAAACAGATAACGCCCCTATAAAAGTAAACCCTCTAATTACGTTAAAACCGGTTGATGTAACTTTGAAGTTTAATATAAAAGATTAGTCCTTAGATTGAGCTTAAAAAAATAATTGTAAGATCAAGCTGAACACCTACCAACTGGACAAGTGATTGAATCCAAAAAAATGAATCTAAAATTAAAACATACCAACCTAATAAAAACCGAAGCAAAACGACTTGGTTTTTTATCATGTGGAGTAAGCAAAGCGGAGTTTTTAGAAGAAGAAGCTCCACGGTTGGAAAGCTGGTTGAACAAGAACATGCATGGAGAGATGCGCTATATGGAAAACCATTTCGATAAGCGTCTAGACCCCACAAAACTTGTAGAAGGTTCTAAAAGTGTTGTGTCGTTGTTGTTGAATTATTACCCATCAGAATTTCAACAAGATAAAACAGCTCCCAAAATAAGTAAATATGCTTATGGTATGGATTATCATTTTGTAATAAAGGATAAGCTAAAGTCACTTTTGTCTTTTATTCATGAAGAAATAGGCGAGGTTGATGGAAGGGCCTTTGTGGATTCTGCACCTGTTCTGGATAAGGCCTGGGCTGCAAAAAGTGGATTGGGGTGGATTGGAAAACACAGTAATTTATTAACCCAAAAAGTAGGTTCGTTTTACTTTATAGCCGAGCTTATAATTGATCTGGAACTAGAATACGATTTACCAGTAACGGACCACTGTGGAACTTGTACCGCCTGTATAGATGCTTGCCCAACAGAGGCTATTACAGAACCTCATGTGGTGGACGGAAGTAAATGCATTTCTTATTTTACTATAGAACTAAAAGAAAATATGCCCTCCGAATTTAAAGGACAGTTTAACGATTGGATGTTTGGTTGCGATGTATGCCAGGATGTGTGTCCCTGGAACCGGTTTTCGAGTCCACATAACGAACCCTTATTTAATCCTCACCCCGAACTATTATCTATGACCAAAAAAGATTGGGATGACATCACAGAAGAAACTTTCAGGAAGGTGTTTAAGAAATCGGCCGTAAAGCGAACCAAATTTTCGGGGCTTAAAAGAAATATCCAATTTTTGAAACCTTAAATATTATTATATTTGGCGCTTCAAAAAAAATCAATATTATGAAAACGAATATTTTAACAGTCATTTTTGTTTGTATTATTCAGATTGTAACCTCTCAGAATTGCGAAGATATTTCCCCGTACACCGAAGGCATGAGCTTAGAATATACCAATTACAATAAAAAAGGTAAGGTGAGATCTGTAGATCGTTATGTTGTTAAATCTGTTGCTACAGAAAATGGTGAGCTTGTAATTGAGATTGAGTCTACTCAAAAGAACGATAAAAATAAAGACGGAACCCCAAGAAAGGATATCCTTAAATGTGTTGATGGTAATTTTTATATAGATATGGTGGGGTATCTGGCGCACCAAAACGATGATCAAAAAAGTAGTTTACAAGTTAAGGCCGAGGGAGACTTTGTGGAATTTCCAGATAATATATCTGAAGGTTTAGAATTAAAGGACGCTACCATAGAATTGAAAATAGGAAGTAGTGAAAGTACGTCTACAGCCTCTTTTGCAGATATGAAGATTTATAATCGAAACGTATTACAAAATACCTCGTTCAAAAATCAAGCAGGAACATTTAATGCTTATAAAATGACTTTCGACTATATTTTTACTATGGGCTTTATTAAATTGAGAGGTTCTGGTGTAGAATGGTATGTAAAGGGGGTTGGTATTGTAAAAACTGAAAGTTATACCAAAAAAGGCAAACTACGTTGGACACGAGAACTTACTAAAATGGTCAAATAAAACGTATTTGAAATATCTAAAAAGTTAAGAAAAAGATTATAGAAGATCTGTTTTAAGAAAACATTTAAGGTTTTGACTTAAAAACTCACAACGGTGTTTTTGGCTTTAAAAAGAAATGTTATTTTTCTATAAGAATGTCGGTTTGACTTAATAGGATTGTTATCTTTGTAAGCTTCTTAATTAATCTAGTAATAGTTATGAGTGAAGAAAGCAAACGAAGAGAGGCGCTTATATACCACGCGAAACCGCGCCCGGGGAAAATAAAAGTAGTTCCTACCAAAAAATATGCAAGTCAAAGAGATCTATCTTTAGCATATTCTCCTGGAGTAGCAGAACCCTGCTTAGAGATTGAAAAGAACAAAGAAAATGTATACAAATATACAGCAAAAGGAAATCTGGTAGCTGTTATTTCTAACGGGACAGCCGTTTTAGGATTGGGAAATATAGGTCCTGAGGCGTCTAAGCCAGTTATGGAAGGAAAAGGGCTTCTATTTAAAATATTTGCCGACATTGATGTATTCGATATAGAAGTAGATACTGAAAATATTGATGAGTTTATTGAAACCGTAAAAAATATAGCACCTACTTTCGGAGGGATTAATCTGGAAGATATCAAGGCTCCTGAAGCTTTTGAAATAGAAAGACGACTTAAAGAGGAATTAGATATTCCTGTCATGCATGATGACCAGCATGGTACAGCGATCATTTCGGCTGCAGCTCTACTTAATGCTGTAGAATTGGCTAATAAAAAGCTTGAAGATGTAAAAATTGTAATCAGTGGTGCTGGAGCGGCGGCTATTTCCTGCTCTCGTTTATATCAAGAATGTGGAGCCAGGCGAGAGCATATGGTGATGTTGGATAGTAAAGGTGTTATACGAGACGATAGAGAAAATCTTACTAAAGAAAAAGCCGAGTTTGCAACCCATAGAAAGATTGATACCTTAGATGAAGCTATGAAAGATGCCGATGTTTTTATCGGACTTTCAATGGCTAATATAGTATCTCCCGAGATGCTACTGTCTATGGCTAAAGATCCGATTGTCTTTGCTATGGCGAATCCCGACCCTGAAATTAAATACGATCTTGCTATCGCAACTCGTAAAGACATTATCATGGCAACAGGCCGTAGTGACCATCCGAATCAAGTTAATAATGTTTTAGGGTTCCCGTTTATATTTAGGGGAGCGTTAGATGTTCGTGCAACTAAGATTAATGAAGCTATGAAGATGGCTGCTGTTAAAGCCCTGGCGAGATTAGCAAAAGAACCCGTTCCCGAACAGGTGAATGTTGCCTATGGAGAAACCAGATTGGCCTTCGGAAAAAATTATATTATTCCAAAGCCTTTCGATCCACGATTAATTGCCGAAGTGCCACCAGCTGTAGCCAAGGCCGCTATGGAAAGCGGAATAGCCGAGCAACCTATTGCCGATTGGGATAAATATAAAGACCTGCTATTAGAACGTTTGGGGTCAGATAATAAACTGGTAAGATTACTGTTGAATCGTGCCAAGTTAAATCCAAAACGCGTGGTGTTTGCAGAAGCCGATCAATTGGACGTTTTAAAAGCAGCGCAAATTGTATATGAAGAAGGTATTGCACACCCTATTCTGTTGGGAAGAAAAGAAACGATAGAGTCTCTAAAAGCAGAGATTGACTTCGATGCCGATATTCCAATTATAGACCCTAAAACAGAGGCGGAAAATCCGCGGAAGAATAAATACGCCAAAGTATATTGGGAACAACGTAAGCGAAGAGGGGTTACTTATTATTCGGCGCAACGTTTAATGAGAGAACGCAATTACTTTGCCGCAATGATGGTGAATGAAGGTGATGCCGATGCGCTCATATCGGGATATTCCCGTAATTACCCGACTGTAGTAAAACCTATTTTGGAACTTATAGGAATGGTGCATGGTGTAACCCGTATCGCTACTACCAATTTAATGATGACCAAAAGAGGTCCTTTATTCTTAAGTGATACCTCAATAAATATTGACCCAGGAGCTAAAGATTTGGCAAAAATCACCCAGATGACTTCCAAAGTCATCAAGATGTTTGGGTTAGATCCTGTATTGGCTATGGTGTCTTATTCAAACTTTGGATCTTCAGATCACCCAATGTCTTCCAAGATTAGAGAAGCAGTCTCTTATCTGCATCGTCATTTTCCAGATATGAATGTAGATGGAGAGCTTCAAACAGATTTTGCATTAAACGATGAGATGCTAAGAGAGAAGTTTCCGTTTTCTAAACTCGTGGGAAAAAAAGTAAATGCACTGGTTTTTCCAAATCTAGATTCGGCAAATATCACTTATAAGCTGTTAAAAGAATTACATGAAGCTGATTCCATTGGGCCTATTATGATGGGCTTAAAAAAGCCAGCCCATATATTACAGTTAGGAGCTAGTGTAGATGAAATTGTTAATATGACTGCCATTGCGGTTATTGATGCTCAACACAAGGAAAAATGGGAATTAGAAAATGCCGGTAAGAAGTAACTTGGTCTTAATAAATTTATTACATTTGGTCGGTTAATGAACTAAATACATGATAACACATATTCAAGGGAAACTCTCAGAAAAAAATCCAACACATGTTGTTATTGATTGTAACGGAGTAGGGTATATGATAAATATTTCATTGCATACCTTTTCTCATATCCCAGATAATGAAAATTTAAAACTCTACACACATCTTCAGGTTAAAGAAGATTCACATACACTCTACGGATTTTCGTCATTGGCCGAACGTGAAATTTTTAGACTCCTTATATCTGTAAGTGGTATTGGAGCTAGTACAGCAAGAACAATGTTGTCATCGTTAACCCCTAAACAAGTACGAGAAGGAATTGCATCGAACGATGTCGCCTTAATTCAGTCTATAAAGGGAATTGGAGCAAAAACGGCCCAGCGCGTAATCATAGATTTAAAAGATAAAATCTTAAAGATTTATGATATTGATGAAGTTTCCGTTTCTCAAGGCAATACCAACAAGGATGAAGCGTTATCTGCATTAGAAGTTCTAGGTTTTGCAAAGAAACAGGCCGAACGTGTTGTAGATAAGATTGTAGTTTCACAACCAGAAGCCAATGTAGAAACCATCATTAAGCAGGCATTAAAAAATTTATAAAAGATTTGAATCCATTTAGCACTAATACGTTTTATAAATCAATAAAAAGTTATTACAGCTGGTACATAAGAAGTACCTTTTTACTTTTCGCACTGTTTTTGTCAGTGGTAGGATGGTCTCAAGAGCCCGTTCAGGATTCGATTAAGAAAGGATATAACGTTGGGAATTTAAAATTACCAAATCCAAACAGTGTAGAATCTAAATATACCTACGACCCCGAAACAAATAGATATATTTATACAGAAAAAATAGGGGCGTTCAATATAAATTACCCTATTATTCTAACGCCCAAAGAGTACTACAATTTGGTCGCTAAGGAAAATGTAAGATCGTATTACAAGGAAAAGATTGATGCTTTTGATGGAAAGAAGGCTGGTGCGAAAGATGAACAAAAAAATCTGCTACCAGAGTTTTATATAAAATCGGGGCTTTTTGAAACGATATTTGGAGGCAATACGATTGAAGTTATACCACAGGGATCGGTTGAGATGGATTTAGGAATATTATTTTCTAAACAAGATAATCCGTCTTTTTCACCAAGAAATAGAAATAACTTTACATTTGATTTTGGTCAGCGTATAAGTCTAAGCCTTCTTGGTAAAGTTGGAACCCGATTACAGGTCACAGCGAATTATGACACGCAATCGACTTTCGATTTTCAGAACCTTATAAAATTAGAATACACCCCAACAGAAGATGATATTATCCAAAAAATAGAAGTTGGTAATGTTAGTATGCCTTTAAACAGCTCATTAATTACGGGAGCACAAAGTTTGTTTGGTGTAAAGGCACAATTACAGTTTGGGAAAACTACGGTTACCGGAGTCTTTTCAGAACAAAAATCACAAGCCAATACAGTTGTCGCACAAGGAGGAGGTACCCTTGAAGAGTTTGAATTGTTCATTAGAGATTACGATGAGAACAGGCACTTCTTCCTGGCACAGTATTTTAGAGATACATACGATACGGCACTGGAAAATTATCCCTTTATAAATAATAAGGGGTTACAAATTACGAGATTAGAAGTTTGGGTTACCAATAGAAGTAACCGAACCGAAAATGTTAGAAATATTGTAGCCGTTCAGGATTTAGGAGAATCTAACCCTGGTCAGATAGGATCTGCCGTTAATATTTTAAGTCCCGGAGCATTACCAAATAACCCAAACAACGCCTTCGATCCTACGAATATTGGAGGAGCAGGATCGCAGCTTACTGAAGCCGTGAGAGATGTGGCAACCGTACAATCGGGAATGTTAGTCCCTGGTGTAACCGAGGGATTTGATTATGCCAAGCTCGAAAATGCCAGAAAATTAGCCAATGGTCAGGAATATACATTAAATACCGAGTTAGGATACATATCGTTAAACCAGCGTTTAAATAATGATGAGGTCTTAGCCGTTGCATTCCAGTATACGTTGGGCGGACAGGTGTATCAGGTTGGTGAATTTGCTAATGATGGTGTCGATGCTACCGATGTAACAACCAATAGTTCCCAACAGGTAACACAGGTTGTAAATACTAATCTGGTTTTAAAATTATTAAAGAGTAGTATTACCAATGTAAATCAGCCGGTTTGGGATTTAATGATGAAGAATGTCTACGACACCGGAGCTTTCAATTTGAGCCAGGATGATTTTAAACTTAATATCTTCTATAACGAAGCCTCTCCGTTAAACTTTATATCCCCAGTAGGTGGTGCCGGTTTCGATTTAGATATCAATGGAAACCCGGTTACAGGAAGTACTCCGGATGATCTTTTGATACAGAATGTGCCCTTATTGAGAGTATTTAATTTAGATAAACTTAATTTTAATAATGATCCTCAGGCCAAGGGAGATGGGTTCTTCGATTTTGTACCCGGAATCACGGTGCTTCCACAAAATGGAAAAATAGTCTTTACCGCCGCCGAGCCTTTTGGAGAGCACCTTTTTGATGTCCTTGGAGGTGGAGATTATAGCAATCCCGTGTCGTATAACGAGAACCAAAGCAAGTACGTATACGACGTCCTTTATAACAGTACCAAAACAGCGGCTTTAGAAGCTGTTGAAAAGAATAAATTCAAATTAAAAGGGCGCTATAAATCCTCTGGAGGCGATGGCATTCCAATTGGAGCCTTTAATGTACCCAGAGGATCGGTTAGGGTGACGGCTGGTGGGCGTGTATTGGTTGAAGGTATAGATTATACTGTGAATTATCAATTGGGGCGTGTGCAAATTTTAGATGAAGCGTTAAAGGCATCAAATACACCCATTGAGGTATCCACAGAAAATAATGCTGTTTTTGGTCAGCAAACAAGGCGTTTTACAGGAATTAATGTAGAACATAAGTTCAATGAGAATTTTGTTTTAGGAGGAACCCTTTTAAACCTTAACGAAAGACCCGTTACTCAAAAAGCTAACTTTGGTACAGAATCTATAAACAATACCATTTTTGGAATTAATGGAAACTATTCTACCAAAGTACCGTTTTTAACCCGATTGGTTAACAAGTTACCAAATATTGATACCGATGTTGAGTCGAATTTATCAGTACGTGGAGAATTTGCTTATTTGGCACCAGGAGCTCCTAAACGAACTAATCTTAATGGGGAAGCGACATCCTATATTGATGATTTCGAAGGCACCCAAAATGCTATAGATTTAAGATCACAACAATCCTGGTTTTTATCCAGTAGACCCATAGATTTAAATGTACCTTCGAATCCGACAGAAGACGACAATGGAATTCAAAACGGATATCAAAGAGCCATGCTTAACTGGTATACCATTGATCCCATATTTTATAGTAGTCGGCGTCCTAGTGGTATTACCGATGAAGATATGTCGAGTTTATATACGAGTCGTGTATTTATAAATGAATTATTCCCTGATCGAGATTTAGTACAAGGTCAGAATTCGGTATTATTCACACTAGATTTGGCCTATTATCCTCAAGAAAGAGGGCCATATAATTTTGAGCCAGGAGCAGAAGATGGTATTTTAGATAATCCACAGGACAGTTGGGCAGGGATTACGCGTCAACTAACCTCTACAGATTTCGAACAACAAAATGTAGAATATATTGATTTCTGGTTGCAAGATCCGTTCCAGGAAAATCCTGCAAACCCTGGGGGTAAACTGGTTTTTAACTTAGGGAACATTTCCGAGGATATTATAAAAGATGGTCGTAAACTTTACGAAAATGGATTACCCCAAGATGGTAATATCGACTTACTTCCGGTAACACAAGGGTGGGGAACTGTGGTGCCTCAAAATCAGTCCTTAATTTACGCATTCGATACTAACGGTCAAGAACGAACAAACCAGGATGTTGGTTATGATGGATATAGTGATGCCAATGAGGCCCCGGTTGTTGGAAGCGACCCTGCATTAACTTCAGTTTATGCACCATTTAGAGGCTTAGACGATCCTTCAAACGATAATTATTCCTATTTTTTGAATGCTGATGGAGACGTATTCGAACGTTATAAAAAATACAATGGCGTAGAAGGAAACACACCAGATACGTTTAGTAATACAGATAGAGCCTCTAATACACAGCCAGATGTAGAGGATATCAATCGTGATAATACCATGAATACGATTGATAGTTATTTTGAATATGAATTAGATATTACAAGACAAAATTTACCAACGTCTCAAACGGATTTCGATAACCTTCCGGATACGAATCCTTTAAGAGATTTTTTAAGAGATTATAAAGAACGACCACGTCAATTACCAAATGGCGATACCAGAAATGTAAGATGGTACCAATTTAGAGTTCCGGTGCAGGGAAGTCATGCGACGCCTATTGGAAATATAAGTGATTTAAGATCGGTACGTTTTACCAGAGTTTATCTTAAGGATTTTGTAGAAGAAACTATATTCCGTTTTGGAACCCTGGATTTGGTGAGAAGTGACTGGCGACGTTATACTCAAGCTTTGGATAAAAATGATCCAACTCCAGATGATCCTCAAACGGATTTTTCTGTTGGTGTTATTGGAACACTTGAGAATGAAGGAAGCTATCAAAGACCTCCAGGGATTGAACCAGAGGAGCTATTTAATAATAATACGGTGATTCAACAAAATGAGCAGTCGTTAGTTGTAAAAGTTTGTGATTTAGAGACTGAAGATGCGAAAGCTGTATATAAAAATATAAATCTGGATATGCGTCAGTATAAACGTTTAAGAATGTTTATGCATGCCGAAGATGGTGATTCTGGAACAGGAGGAATCTCTAGTGATGAGCTAGTTGGGTTCATAAGAATGGGTAACGACCTTACAGAGAACTATTACCAAATAGAAATTCCATTACAGGTTTCAGCATCTACCACAAGAGAAGGGCTTTGGCCAGAAGATAACGAGATTAATATTCCAATTAAACTGCTTGGTGATATTAAGGCGATTGGTATTTCAGATGGAACCTTATTGAATGAAGACCCATCATTTTTTGATGTCGTAGGCAATGATCTGCTACCAGTTAGTGATCCGTTTTCAGGATATGCCGCCGGACAACATAGAATAGGAATAAAAGGAAACCCAAATTTCGGTGATATTAGAACACTTATGGTTGGGGTGAAAAATGCTACAAACAGAAATGATGTTTGTGCAGAGGTTTGGTTTAACGAATTACGTTTATCCGATTTAGATAATGAAGGTGGTTGGGCTGCCGTATTGAGTATGGATACTAACCTTGCAGATTTTGCCAACATTAGTGCGACCGGAAGAAAGAGTACTTCTGGTTTTGGTTCAATAGAACAGGGACCAAGTCAAAGAAGTTTAGAAGATGTACAGCAATACGATGTCGTTACTAATGTGAATATTGGGCAGTTATTACCAAAAAAATGGGGTGTTCAACTTCCGTTTAATTATGCTCAAAGTGAAGAACTTATTACGCCTAAATACGATCAGTTTTATAAAGACTTAACTTTAGATTCCAGGCTAGATGCTGCAAATTCTAAAGAAGAAAGAGATCAAATAAAAGAACAGTCTGAAGATTATACCAGAAGGCAAAGTATCAATTTTATTGGTGTTAGAAAGACCAGAACCACCGATGCGACTCCACGTTTTTACGATGTAGAGAATTTAACATTAAACTATTCGTATAACAAAGTAGAACATCGCGATTTTGAAATCGAAAATTCGGTAAATAAAACCGTTAGAGTGGGAGCCAATTATGCGTTTAACTTTAACCCGATTGCTGTAGAACCTTTTAAGAAAAACGATTCTATATTTAGAGGAAAATACTGGAAAATTTTAAAAGACCTCAATGTTAATTTATTACCAACAAGTTTTACAGTTAATACAGATGTTAACCGACAATTTAACCGACAAAAATTTAGGGAGATTGATCTTGGTGGCGGTAATATTGGTATCGATGAATTGTTCAGAAGGAATTATACATTCGATTTTCAATACACCATTAATTATAATTTAACGAAGTCGCTACAACTAAATTTCACAGCGGCCAACAATAATATTGTGCGTAATTATTTTAAAGACAATATTATTAATGGAGAGCAAGATCCAACGTTAGATGTGTGGGATGGCTTTTTAGATTTTGGTGATCCGAATAGGCAAAGTCAGAATCTCGGACTTACATATCAGCTACCTATATCTAAAATTCCAACATTTAGTTTCCTGGATGCGACTTACCAATATACTGGTAATTTCCAATGGCAAAAGGGGTCGGATTTGTATGGTGATTTAGAATTAGACGGACAGACATACGACTTAGGAAATACCATTCAAAACTCTAATGTTCATAATCTAAATTCAACTTTAGATATGAAGAAATTATACAAATACATTGGATTGGTAAAAAAACCAGTTAGAAGAGTCCGGTCAAGAACTACAAACACAGATGCTGCAGGTGGGCCTCCAGGACCAGATGGAAAAAAGAAAAAACCAAAAAGAGTAAAAAATAAAGCCGCAAGAAAACTGATAAATGCCGGAATCGATGTTTTAACTAGCGTTAAGAGGATTCAGTTTAATTATTCTGAAAATAACGGTACGTTTTTACCCGGATATTTACAAACTCCTGGTTTTATAGGAACATTAAAACCTTCAGCAGGGTTTACATTTGGGAGCCAAAGTGATATAAGGCAAGAGGCTGCGAGGCGAGGATGGTTAACCGTTTTTCCAGAGTTTAATCAGCAGTATACCACCACGCATACCAAACAAATTGATGTATCGGCTAATTTAGAACCCTTTAAAGGCTTAAAAATTGATTTAGTTGGAAGTCGCGCGTATTACGAAAATTATAATGAGAATTTTGTAGTAGATCCAAATACTTACGAGTACACATCGTTGACACCAAATACATTCGGTAATTTCAATATTTCGACCATTTTAATAAAAACAGCGTTTAGTAAAAGTGATGAAGTTAGTTCTCAGCCTTTTGATGATTTTAGAGCAAACCGATTAACGATAGCAAGGCGATTAGCAGCAAGAGATGGTGTGAATTTAAACGATCTGGATGCCGATGGATTTCCAAAAGGATATGGCAAGAGTAGTCAGGCCGTATTATTACCAGCATTCCTGGCAGCTTACACTGGTAAGGACGCGAACGATGTGAAATTAGGGGCATTTAGAGACGTTCCTATTCCTAATTGGGATTTGAAATACACCGGATTCATGAAATTTAAGTGGTTTAAAAAACGCTTTAAACGTTTTTCTGTAACCCATGGATACCGTTCAACATATACCATAAATCAGTTTCAATCTAATTTAGATTATGTTGGTTTCGATCCAACTTTAAGTTATGATAACCAGGCCAATGCTACCAAAGATCAGGGAGGAAACTATAAAAATGAGAGGCTATTAAGTAATATAAACCTGGCAGAGATGTTTAGCCCGTTAGTTAGGATTGATTTTGAAATGAAGAATTCTGTGAAAATTTTGGCAGAAGTCAAAAGAGATAGAATGCTTTCATTGAGTTTTGACAATAATTTAATGACCGAAGTGCAGGGTAACGAGTATGTTATTGGTTTGGGGTATAGAATTAAAGACTTACGAATTAAATCAAAATTAGCAGGGCCAAGACAGCGTGTTGTTAGTGACCTAAATATGAAAGCCGATATCTCTGTGAGGGATAATAAAACCATTATTAGGTACCTGGATTTAGAAAATAATCAGGTAACCTCCGGACAAACCATTTGGGGGCTTAAATACTCTGCAGATTATGCATTTAGCAAGAATCTAACAGGAATCTTTTACTTTGATTATTCGTTCTCGGAATACGCGATTTCTACAGCATTTCCACAAACTACAATTCGATCTGGTTTTACCATCAGATATAATTTTGGGAATTAACAAATATCTGTTTGAATTTAAGTTTTGAATAAATACTTTTGCGAATAAACTTAATTTAAACCAGTTAAAATGAATATTCCATCAGAATTAAAGTACACCAAAGATCACGAATGGGTTAAAATCGAGGGCGATATGGCCACGATTGGGATTACAGATTTCGCTCAAAGTGAATTGGGAGATATTGTTTATGTTGAAGTAGAAACGGTCGACGAGACATTGGATGCCGATGAAGTGTTTGGAACAGTAGAAGCGGTTAAAACAGTATCCGACCTATTTTTGCCATTATCTGGAGAAATTGTAGAATTTAACGAGTCTTTAGAAGATGAACCTGAGAAGGTAAATAGTGATCCTTACGGTGACGGTTGGATGATAAAAGTTAAGTGTTCTGATCTATCTCAAGCTGACGGTTTAATGTCTTCAGACGATTACAAAGCATTAATAGGTGCTTAAGAAGCTAGTACCTATAGCAACCATATTATACTCGTTAGCTTTAATTACGGCTAGCTTAATTAAGCTAGGGAGGGTTCCCGATCTCGGGATTTCATTTGCAGATAAGATCTTTCATTTTTTTGCATATTTCGTATTAACGGTTTTATGGTTTTATACGTTTTTGTATACATATCGTTACGAATTCAAGAAGGCCATTCGTTTTGCGGCCATACTAGCCATTATTTTTGGTATAATTATTGAGGTACTTCAGGGAAGTGTTACCGTATCCAGATCATTGGATGTTTACGATGCCATAGCAAACACCCTTGGAGCTGTATTAGCATCAGTAATATTATGGATGAAAAGCAATTTAGGCGTTAAAAACGTTTGATCACTTGTTTTTTTTATAAATAAATAGTTATTTTAGCAATCCTGAAAAACATTATAAATTATGGAACCTAAGAAAAATCCCAAAGCAAATGTTGGACGAAACAGTTCACTTTACTTCGCTATTGGTTTAGCATTAATGTTATTTTTAACAAACTACGCTATCAATTACAAAACATACGACAAAGCTGAAACCGACATCGGAATGGTGGATATGGAAGAAGAATTGGACGAAGAAATCCCAATCACGGAGCAAATACAGACACCTCCGCCACCGCCACCGCCACCAGCAGCTCCGGAAGTTATCGAGATTGTTGAAGATGAAGTGGAGATTGAAGAGACCGTAATTGAGTCTACAGAGGTGGATCAGGAAACTGAAATTGTTGAAGTAGAAGAAGTTGAGGTAGAAGAGGTTGAAGAGGATATCGATGTGCCGTTTTCTGTAATTGAAAATGTACCGGTTTTCCCTGGTTGTGAGAGAGAAAAGAATAATACTAAGAAAAGAGACTGTATGTCTAAAAAGATATCGCAATTTGTAAATAGAAAATTCAATACAGAATTAGCGAGTGATTTAGGACTTTCAGGAAGACAACGTATTAACGTGATCTTTAAAATTGACAAAACCGGAAATATTACAGGTATTCGTGCAAGAGCACCGCACCCGGGTCTTGAAAAAGAAGCAACTCGTGTTATCGGCTTATTGCCAAAAATGAAGCCAGGAAAGCAACGTGGAAAACCAGTAAACGTTCCATATTCATTACCAATTATTTTCCAGGTTCAGGATTAGATACTATAATATAAGGGGTGTTTACTTCGACTACGCTCAGTAACCGACACTCGATAGTCGATACTCAGTAACCGACGATTGGTGAACACTCAGATTTTCAAATAAATTGAAATCCCGTTACAACAATGTAACGGGATTTCTTTTTTGGTATGCTATTTGTGATTTCATCATAATATTAACATTTACATTATAACTATTATGAAAAATCAAAAGAAAACTCGCGAACTCATTCGGCAAAATGAGCAAAGCGCGAGAAAATCGCAAAAGCATGATGCAAATTTACAAAAAAACTCAACCCTTTACTTTCAAATTGGTTTGATTCTATGTTTACTTGGTGCCTTAAGCTTACTTGAAATGCATGTTGAGACAACAAGTTCAGATGTGTATGTCATGAAAATCCCTGAGGATGATGTCCCTACCATTACCAATGACAAGTATAAAATTTACGTAGAGCAAAAGCGCATAGAAAAACCCGAGCCTAAAAAATTGGAAAAGGTATTATTAACCAAAAAACCAAAAGTTGTGGATAATACCTATGAGCTTGAAAAAGCTTTACAAATTGAAACGGCTGAGCAAAACACAAGTTCAGAAGACCCTATGACACCTGATTCTATGGGAGACCTGGTTGACGAACCAGAGATTACCGATGTTCCATTCGAAGCTGTTCAAATAGTACCCATTTATCCGGGATGCGAAAAGGCTAAAAATAACGAGGAAAGGAAAAAATGCATGTCAAAAAAAATTACCAAACTCATTCAAAAGAAATTTAGGGGGGATGATGTTGCTTCAGATTATGGTTTAAGGGGGAAACAAAAAATTTACACGCAATTCAAAATTGATGAAACCGGACATATTACCAATATCAAGATTCAGGCGCCGCATCCAAAATTGGCCGATGAAACGGAACGTGTGATCAATTTTATTCCTAAAATGACACCAGGGCAGCAGCGGGATAAGAATGTAGGGGTTATTTACAATCTGCCCATTGTATTTCAAGCAAAATAATATGCAGAAGCATTACAAGTTTTAGAAATTTTAAGAGGGCGTCTAAAACGTTCTGGAATTGTCATTTTGAGCACAGCCTAAAAATCTTCAAACCTTAATAAATAAGGAGTTAATTTCTATTAGATTCTTTATGTTGTTCTGAATGAGGTCTTTTTAGACGCCCTCTCATTTATTTCATATTTTAATGCAAAAAACAGGTTCATGATTTTTGCAAGGATAAACATTATTAAAAATATAGTATCTTTCAGCACAAAATCAATCTAATCTATTTACATGAAGCGATTTATTGTACTATGCCTACTACTAGTCCAATATCACAGTTACTCTCAAGATACCTTTTCAAATGAAAAACCACCGGTTTTTCCAGGTTGTGATGCAGTAGCTATTGATTCTTTACAAAACTGTTTCGATAGAAGTCTATTCGATCACATTTTTAACAATTTTAAAGTCCCCCAAAAGGTTAAAGACGAAAAGTATAAAGGAGAGGTCGCGGTTCTTTTTGAAGTGGATACTACAGGGCAGTTTAAAGTTATTTATATAGATGCCTTGTATGAAGAGTTGGAAGACGAAGCCAGGCAGGTATTTTCAACATTACCAAAAGTAAGGCCGGCGACTTATAATAGCCGAAAAACATACAAGCAATATGCTGTAGCCATTAAAATACCACTGATAGATTCAGCTGCCAAGAATATGAATGAGGCTTCTCAAAAGGCCAAAGAGGTATCTAAATTAGAACAACGATCTAAAGCAGAGTTTGATCAGGTTAATAGCGATTTAAAGTCGTTTGACGACAAAGCGTATCACAGCCAGTTAAATATTCCATTTACGCATACAGACTATGCCAGATTCGATCGGCAAATGAATCTGGTTGGAACGAACAGCCATACAGCTTCTAAACCATTTATATACGAAGACGTTTCTAAGTATTACGATTTCAAAGCAGAAAAGGAAAAATTACAAAAAAATGCTGAAACATGGGCAGGTAGAAAGCTATGGAATGAACATTTAGTACAACTTCAAGGGAACGATTATTGGTTTACCATTGATCCCATATTCGATTTACAGATAGGTAAAGATACCGATGCCAGTTTTAACACAACATTCAATAATACCAGAGGACTTTTAGTTCAGGGAGGCTTAGGGAAGGCTTTTAATTTTTATACCACAGTATTTGAAAGCCAGGGTAGGTTTGCTCAATACGTGAACCAATATGCAGAAAGCTTAAAAGCATTTGGCCCTGATCCAGCCCTTATTCCGGGACGAGGTATTGCCAAACGTTTTAAAACTGATGCTTACGATTATCCGGTAGCAGAAGCTTATTTATCATTTGCTCCAGCAGATTTTATTAATATTCAGTTTGGACATGCCAAGAATTTTATAGGAGATGGGTATCGTTCACTGCTTTTGAGTGATGTTACCAGTCCGCACACCTTTTTTAAGCTAAATACCAAGTTTTGGAAGATAAAATATACCAATACCTGGATGTGGTTAAAAGATGTAAGACCCGAAGCTGTGGCTGATAAAGCATTTTTAACAAAATACATGGCTAATCATTATTTAAGCTGGAATGTTTCGAAACGATTAAATATTGGGTTGTTCGAATCTGTAGTTTGGACCAACTCCAACGATCGCGGTTTCGATTTTAACTATCTAAACCCTATTATATTTTACAGAGCCATAGAATTTGAAACGGGACAGGGTGCAGGTAATGCGCTTTTAGGAGCTTCGGCTAAATATAAATTTAATGATCATCTAAATGTTTACGGACAGTTTATTCTGGATGAGTTTTCTCTTAGTGATGTGAAAGGTGGTGAAAAGAGCTGGAAGAACAAAAATGGATATCAATTAGGGTTGAAATATTTTAACGCTTTTAAAGTAAATAATTTATTGTTGCAGTTCGAATACAATAGAGTCCGGCCATATACTTACTCACATAATACTATTGTATTGAATTACGCCCACAACAATCAGTCTATGGCCCATCTTTGGGGTGCGAACTTTAGCGAAGCTATTTTAATAGGACGTTACAAATATAAACGCTGGTTTGCAGATGCTAAACTCATCTACGGTGTTCGCGGTTTCGATTTTAATGATGGCACCGATAACTTTAGTTATGGAGGTGATGTCTACCGCGATTATAATGACCGACCTTTTGACACCGGTGTTGAAATAGGGCAGGGGATAAAGACCAAAACATTTTATGGTAATCTGCAAGCAGGCTATGTAATTAACCCGGCATCTAATCTAAAATTATTTACGGATATTACAATTAGAAACTTTGATCCAAATGCCACAACAACCTCTACTTTTAAGAATGATACGGTATGGATTAACTTTGGATTAAGGACCGACTTGTTTAATTGGTACTTTGATTTTTAGTAGCATTCAAACGAAATGTGAAAAGTAAATAGTAATATGGATAAGTTGTAAAGTGTTATTCAATCTATATCCTTTGTGTTACATTGAAATGAATCACAGTTTTTTTTCGAATTAAAGATAAAAAACGTTCAGCTATCATTTAACCTGCTAAAAAACATGTTTTTTGCTTAACTAATTTATACTTTGATAGTTGCGCCATAAACCTGCTCTATCATTGAGTATACCTGGGTTTTTAGCTATGTTGTTTTTCCACAATTCTACATTTAGATCCATCATAATGTAAGATATTACGCTTACATTTATATTGGATTTATTCACCATCAACAAGGTGTATATAATTCAAGACTACTACAACTGTTGCGTTATTATCTCTCTCTTCTTGTACGGTAATAATGTATTGGATTTATTTATTAATTTTTAAAAGAACTTAAAATGAAAAGTAACTTTACCGTGGTCTTATGTTTTTTGATGTCTATCGTTTATGCCCAGAACGATTATTACTATTATAAGGGGGAGAAGATTCCATTAACCCTTAACAAAAAGAGTTTAAACATTAGTGTATCTCAGAGTTTTAAGAAGTCCTCAATTGGCGCATCCGATTTCAAAAGCTTTAAACTTGAGAATGAAATTCCGATTAAAAGTAACGAACTCCGCAAATATTCAAAACTAGAGTTTAAAGAGTCATTCAATGATGTCGAATACTATTCTACAATAGAGTCGCTTAAAGGCGCACCAGATGTAAGAAGTGTTATGCCTAATTATATAACAGTTGAAGGTCTTGAGGTGGGTATGTCCGACTATTTCTATATCAAGTTAAAAGCGGTAGAAGATATGGACCTGTTAAAGCAACTGGTTAAGAAGAACCATATTGAATTCATTGAACAAAATAAATACATGCCGTTATGGGTGACCTTAAGATGCTCTAAACAATCCAATAGCAATACACTGGAAATTGCAAATCAGTTTTATGAAACAGGACTATTTGCCTCTGCCGTTCCAGATTTTTTATATGACGACCGGGAAATATTATGCACGAATGATACCGATTTTGGGGATTTGTGGGGTCTAGATAATGTTGGAAATCCAGATGCAGATATTAATGCATGTGCGGCCTGGGGTATTACTGAGGGTAGCGGTGTTGTCGTGGCAATACTAGATCAAGGTATTGAGATGACCCATGGTGATTTATCAAATAATATATCACCACTAAGTTATGATACGGAATCAGATTCTTCACCTGCTCAAATGTTTGGATATCACGGAACTCATGTTGCAGGAACAGTAGCAGCTGTGAAAGACAATGATTTGCAGGTTGTTGGTGTGGCGCCGCAGGCGACATTAATGTCTGTTAGTAATTCTTTGCGCGGAATACCTAATAGTAGAATAGCACGAGCAGACGGTATCAACTGGGCCTGGCAGAATGGAGCCGATATTATCAATAATTCATGGGGTTCGGGTATTAAATACCAGGTTATCGACGATGCTATAGAAAATGCTCAAACCAACGGAAGAGACGGGTTAGGTACCATTATTGCTTTTGCAACTGGAAACAGTTATGGAGCGGTGGCCTACCCTGCCAACGCAAATCCTAACATATTGGCTGTTGGATCCATTACATCTGCTGGTTCTCGCTCTTCATTTTCAAACTACGGCGATGGACTTGATATTGTGGCACCTGGTTCATTGGTTTTGTCTACTGCTAACAGTAATGGAACAAGAACATTAAGTGGAACCTCAATGGCATCACCTCATGCTGCTGGTGTGGCAGCTCTAATTATATCTGTTAACCCAGATTTAACAGGTGAGGAAGTCATGAATATCATGGGACAGACGGCTCAAAAAGTTGCAGGTTATACGTTTGAAGAGGTTGAAGGAAAGGAAAATGGTACCTGGAATGACGAAATGGGGTATGGATTAATTGATGCCCATGCTGCGGTTTTAGCCGCACAGGAAACCCTTGTTAATACGGTTATTACAGGGCCAAAAGCGATTTGTGCCTTATCTCCGGAAGCCTTTACTTTAGAAGGTGTTAAACCAGGGGCTTCCGTAACCTGGGAGTATTCGCATAACGTTGACCTTATTTCATCTGATGACTCAGAAATATTGGTGAAATCGAATTTAACACCACCAGATAATCCTTATAACGATTACAGATTTGCCTGGGTAAAAGCTACAGTAGATGGTAAGGCCATACAGCATGATTTCTGGTTGGGAACTCCAAATCCAGTTGTAGTAAGTGAAGACCCTGCCGAGGATAAAATATATACGAGATTCCAATCTTTTGGAATCATCTTTAGAGATGTCGCAGATCAATTACCAGAGGTTGGTTATGGTGATTTTCAGTTTGAGTTAGCGGATAATTCTGATTTTGAATATTCTGGTCAGTTTAGTTATATAGTAAACGTATACTCAACCGTATTCGATTCTGATCTTGATCTTGATTTTAAAGTACGTATGAAGAATGAATGTGGTTGGGCACCATGGAAGTCATTTCATTATGACCTGAAGGGGTCTTTTTCACCTTTTTCTTCTACACTTTTTAGTGTGCAAAGCGATTCCCCAGGGGAAGATTTTAATATTATAATACACGACGATTCTACTAATGATCTCATAGCGAAAGGAGATCAAACATTATCGAGTATAGAGGAACCTTTTGACGTAGAGATTGTTGATATGTATGGAAGTGTTAGATACAAACAAATCAAAAGAAAAAATGAAACTATAAACATCGATAGATCCGCTTGGCCTGCCGGAATATACTATGTGAAGGTTTCAAATAGTAAAGGAGATAGTCAGACCAAAGGTGTGGCACTTCAATAATTTTCATTAATTCGTGGATTTGGTTAATCCAAAAAAAGATTTTTTATAATCTTTTTAAGTTTGATATTAGAACTGGCCTGTTTTTTGATTTTCAATTTTAATTAAGCTTCAAAAAAATCAAATTACAGGTAGGTTCTAATTCATTAAACTTTGGTAAAAGATTCTTCTTATTCTTTCACTATTAATATAGGCATTGCCATAACCAAGCACATCGTATGTCGATGTTATACTACTATCAGAAATGACGTCTTCTTCAGTTTTACCATTTTTAATTGCAGCCATGACCTTAGATTTTAACGTTTCAAGCATATTTAAAAAAAATTCATACTCTGCTTTATTGGATAAGGCACCATGTCCTGGAATTATTTTACTATCATCATCTAATAGTATGAGACTTTTCTTTATAGCCTCAATATAGCCATTAACACTCCCTCCTGATTTTAGATCTATGTACGGATAACGTCCGTTAAAATATACATCCCCCGTGTGGAGTACGTTATTTTTTGAAAAATAAAACATGCTATCACTGTCGGAATGCGCCTGTTTAACATGAAAGATCATAACAGTTTCGTCGTTAATATGTAAGCTTAATTTATCATTAAAAGTAATTACAGGCAGCGCCGCATGAGATTGTTTTGTGTTAGACGCTATGCGTTTAAAAACATTATCGTGAGCGATGATAGGGGTTCCCAGTTTTGAAATGTTTTCGTTACCACCGGTGTGATCACCGTGATGATGGGTGTTTGCCAGAAATTTAATGTCCTTGTCACTTAACTGTTTAATAGCCCTTATGATTTTGGGGGTTAATGGTGCAAACTGACTATCAATCATAAAAACGCCATCGTTTCCCGTAGAAATAGCAATATTACCGCCACGTCCTTCAAGCATATATATGTTTTCTATGACTTGATGTGTTTTTATAGTAACGGTCTCACTTTGAGAAAAACCGGTCCAGGTTAAGAAAACGAAAAATGGGGTTAGTATTCTTGTAGTTTTCATAATTAAATATCTGAATTGTTGCTTCATACAATGGAAGTATGTCATTTTTGATGCCTTATAAGATACGTAAATAAAGCATAAAAAGCATTGTCTAAAAGGCTTTAATAAGTATCTTTGCACTCGCAATTACAAGCCATAAAGAAAATTTAACATTGAGCACTACAAAATCTTCAATAGCAAGACCTTCTGTGATTTCAGATTTTAAGGAGATAACGAAAATGCGCCTTGCGTTGAGTGTGGTTTTTTCTTCGTTAGCAGGGTATTTATTGGGAGTCGATCAGATCGACTTTAAGATACTCACATTATTAGCATTTGGAGGTTACTTTATGGTTGGCGCATCGAATGCGTTTAATCAAATTATAGAAAAAGACCTGGATGCATTGATGAACCGAACAAAAAACAGGCCTATTCCAGGAGGACGTATGTCTGTTTCGACTGCTTTTATTATTGCTTCTATATTTACATTGCTTGGTGTTATTATTTTATATACCATCAACAAGCAAACGGCCATGTTTGGGGCGATATCCATTTTTTTATATACCTGTGTTTATACACCGTTAAAAACAAAAACACCTCTAGCTGTTTTTGTTGGAGCCATTCCTGGAGCCATACCGTTTATGCTGGGTTGGGTGGCTGCTACCGATGATTTTGGTATTGAACCCGGAACCTTATTTGCACTGCAGTTTTTTTGGCAGTTCCCACACTTCTGGGCTATTGGTTGGTTTTTGTTCGAAGATTATAAAAAAGGAGGATTCTTTATGCTGCCAACAGGTAAACAAGACCGAGGAACTGCAGTACAAACCATTACATACACGATATGGACACTAATAGTTTCGATTTTACCAGTGTTTGGATTTACAGGGAAATTGCAATTATCGATAATTGGAGCTGTTGTCGTTTTTATTCTGGGATTAGGGATGTTGTATTATGCCATTCGATTATTTCGAGAAATGACCGAAAAAGCAGCAAAGCAACTTATGCTGGCCAGTGTATCTTATATAACGCTAGTGCAAATCGTATACGTCATAGATAAATTTATATAACAACTTATGGATTTAACCCAAGGAACACAAGAAGAAAAAAGTAACAGAGCAAAAAAAATGATGCTGTGGTTTGGTATTATTTCGCTGGTTATGTCTTTTATGGGGTGGACCAGTGCTTTTATTGTTAGTAGCTCCAGACCAGATTGGCTCAAGGATTTCGAACTGCCAAATGCTTTTGTAATAAGTACCATAGTGATAATTATGAGTAGTTTAACTTTCATTTTGGCGAAAAGAGCGTTAAAAAATGGAAATAGACAAACCACAACACTTTGGTTATTAGTAACACTTGTTCTTGGTATTGTCTTTATTTTTAATCAATTTCAAGGTTTTCAGCAAATCATAGACCTCGGGTACAATTTTACCGGGCCAACTAGTAATGTTACAATGTCTTACATTTATCTTATCGCTATTGTGCATGTATTGCACGTGGTTGTTGGTCTAATATGTTTGTTGGTAGTAATTTATAATCATTTTAAACAAAAGTATGAAGCAACGAAATTGCTTGGTTTTGAACTAGCAGCAACCTTCTGGCATTTCATAGATATACTATGGGTTTATCTCTTTTTGTTTTTATATTTTATTAGATGAATAAATTGATTATTTTTGTGCAACTTTTTAAAAACAACCATTATATATGAGCACTACAGTTGTGAGTACTGGAACAGAAGGAAAAACTTGGGGAGGTGGTAATAAACCTCTTGAAGCGAGTTATGGAAAAATGATGATGTGGTTTTTCATCGTTTCTGATGCTTTAACGTTTTCCGGGTTTTTAGCGGCCTACGGATTTTCAAGATTTAAGTTTATCGATGCATGGCCAATAGCCGATGAGGTTTTTACGCACGTACCTTTTCTTCATGGACAGGAATTACCAATGATATATGTGGCCTTTATGACATTCGTCCTTATTATGTCATCGGTTACTATGGTACTGGCGGTTGATGCCGGGCATCACTTAAATAAGGCCAAAGTGACGTTATACATGTTTTTAACCATTATTGGCGGATTAATATTCGTTGGTTCTCAGGCCTGGGAATGGGCAACATTTATTCAAGGAGATTATGGTGCCGTTCAAACAAAAGGAGGTAATATTTTACAATTTGTAGATGCCGAAGGTCATCGAGTGGCTTTAAGAGATTTTGTGGTTGCAGACGGTCACAAAGATAGAGTTCAGCATGAGCGTAAAGAAGGTTTATGGTTTGTTTCAGAAGGAACGTTGCCAGCCTACACAGTAGAAGAAGTCCTAAAAGGATTAAAATCTCACGAGAATGTTTTAGTAAGAACACAGATTATAAATGAAGCTGGTGAAAAAACTGTGCTATCAAGAGCAGAGTCTATAAAACAAATTGAGAAAAACGGAAAGTTAGTGGTAGAAGGTGCTAATCTGCACGTTAATGAATACGGTTCACCATTATTTGCCGATTTCTTTTTCTTTATTACCGGATTCCACGGATTCCACGTATTTTCAGGAGTTGTTATCAATATCATTATTTTCTTTAATGTGGTATTGGGGACTTATGAAAGACGTAAGAATTATGAGATGGTCGAAAAGGTTGGATTATACTGGCACTTTGTAGATTTAGTTTGGGTATTTGTATTTACATTCTTCTACCTGGTTTAATTATTTGTTTCCTTGAAAAAGGAAATCTAAAAAGCATTTAAAAAATGGCACACGAACATAAATTAGAAATATTTAGAGGACTTTGGAAATTTAAGTCCAATACACAAAAGATATGGGGTGTTTTAATATTCTTAACTTTTGTAACAGCAATTGAGGTTGTTTTAGGTATCTATAAGCCTGAAGCTTTTATGACGGTGGTTTTAGGGATGAAACTTTTAAACTGGGTATTTATTATTTTAACCATTGTTAAGGCATATTATATTACCTGGGATTTCATGCACATGCGAGACGAAACCAAGGGATTAAGACGCGCCGTAGTATGGACAGCCATATTCTTAATACTATACTTAATCTTTATTTTATTACAAGAAGGTGGATATGTATTTAGGGTATACGAAAACGGATATATAAAAAGAGATTTTTAACATTTTGTTTCATTGGTCACAGAGCGTAGTCGAAGTGACACAGTCGAAGCGAGACTCAGGTGTTAAATAGCAATATAAAAGACGGTTTTTAGACCGTCTTTTTTGTATTTTTGCACATACATTTTTTATAGAAATACAGTGGTTTGATGGATTACAAAAAAGTAAGTCGGTATGTCGTTTTGGGAATTTTATTTTTTCTTCCTGTAACGTTTTTATTGTTTTTATATCCGGCAACTCATAATTATACCCCTTTAGATATTGTTAACGAATCGGTACAGGATTTGGACGCCTTTACTTCAGATTCAGAAGACGCTATCCTTTTAGCTGATCATATTACGGTATTGGGCTTTTTGGGGAATCATCCGTTAGATAAGGCGACAACGGCATCTAACCTAAAAGAATTGGTTTATGATAAGTTTAAGGGCTTTAAACGATTTCAGGTGGTTATTGTAATGCCAAAAGGAACAGAAGAGGCTGCAAAGCAACTAAAAACAGAGATTAATTCCTATGAAGACCTTAGATTTTGGCATTTTATTTTTGGTGATGCCCATACCATTAAAAACCTATTTTCGAGTTTAAAACACGATATGGAACTTTCTAAAGATTTAGATACCGATCATGTTTTCATTGTAGATAAAGATTTAAACCAACGCGGAAGACTTGATGATCGAACAGATCATGAATTAGAGAAGAAGAAACCAATGTACGGTTTAGCGTCCTACGATTGTATAGAAGTAGCAGAAATAAAAAATAAAATGAGCGAAGACATGCGCATTTTATTCACCGAATACAGACAAAAAAGAAAAGGAGAATTTAACTCCGAAACCAGAAGAGCTAGTGATTTAAAGGAATCGGCAATTAGGTGAGTTACATGACTTTCCTACTTTTCGTTTAAGATGAACTAAGGTAGGAATCCAATTTTAAATGGAGCTTTGATTTAGAATTATTGAGATTCCTGTCTTACTGGAACAAATTCAGCAGATGTATCGAATCATAAAAATAAAAAAATGAGTAAAAAAACAAATTATTCATACATAGGAATCGCTTTTGTTATTCTTGTTTTTGGCATCTTATTTATACCAAAAATAGTGGACAGGATTACTAATGAAGACATCACGAGAAATGAAAGCAGAAGTAATTTTGCAAACGATAAAGAATCGACGGTATCAGATTTGTCTTTTATCGAAATAAACGGAGCGCCTAAAAAGGTACCCGCATTTTCATTTACAAATCAGGATGGGAAAACCATCACTAATACAGATTTCGAAGGCATGGTTTATGTGATTGAGTTCTTTTTCACGACCTGCCCTACGATTTGTCCAAGAATGAATGCGAATCTCATTCAGATTCAAAATACATTTAAAGCGTTTGATAACTTCGGCGTGGCCTCATTTACCATTAATCCGAATTATGATACACCAGAGGTTCTTAAAGACTACGCTAACAAATATGGTGTTTCAAACCCTAATTGGCATTTAATGACGGGAGATCAGGAAACCATTTATAAACTCTCTAATGAAGGGTTTAATTTATACTCGGCCGAGGAGGAAGATGCAGCAGGCGGTTTCGAACATTCTGGTAACTTCGCTCTCATAGATAAAAATGGATACATTCGATCCAGAAAGGACAGTTTTGGAAATCCGATCATTTATTACAGGGGGATTGTCTCTGAAGCCGAAAAGGTTGATGATGATGGTGTGGAAGAAGAAATAAGTGCATTAAAAGAAGATATTAAAAAATTACTTGATGAGTAGTTCAAAAGACGCTTTAGATACTAAAAAATACAATAAGCTCATTATTGTATTATCTATATTAATACCGGTTGTGGTGGCCATTTTATTTGGCGTTAAAATCCCAAATGTAGAGCCCTTAACCTTTTTACCACCAATTTATGCAAGCGTTAATGGGATAACAGCGTTAGTATTAGTACTAGCTGTCTTTCAAATAAAAAAAGGACATAGAGCGACACATGAAAAATTGATGAAGCTGGCCATTTTGCTTTCAGTATCGTTTCTGGCTATGTATGTTGCTTATCATATGACGAGCGATTCTACAAAGTATGGTGGAGAAGGAGCGATTAAATATGTTTACTATTTTATATTGTTGACCCATATTTTATTATCGATTGCAGTCATTCCGTTTGTACTTATTACTTACGTTCGTGGCATTACAAATAATATAGAGAAGCATAAAAAAATAGCAAAAATAACATTCCCTTTGTGGTTATATGTTGCAGTTACAGGAGTTATCGTTTATATTATGATCTCTCCGTACTATTAATGAGACCCTATTTTTAGGAGCAAGCACTGCGAACTAAAACTAGTTGGTCGAATTAATCCCGCCGGGGCGGGATCAAAAAAAGTAATATTTCTTTCTACTTTAAGAAGCAGACACTGCCCCTTAAAGTAGCTGGTCGAATTAATCCCAACTAAGGCGGGATTTATAAGTTTTAAAATGAAAAAAAGAATACACTTTTTTATACTTTCAAGTCTCTTTTTTCTAGAGACAAACGCCCAATGCGCTATGTGTCGTGCTGTTTTAGAAAGTAATGAAAGTCAATCTGTAGCAGAAGGTATAAATGATGGGATTGTATATCTTATGGCGATTCCTTATATCCTCGTGGGCGGGATTATCTATGTCATTTACAGGAAATTCGGTGCTGTGAAAAAAAATAATTAAATTTTTAAGAATAATTTTTGTAACATTTCTTGGGCTTTAAAGTCTAATTGTAAAGTTTAATAGCTTAACTAATCAATCAAGAGATGTTAAAAATTAAAGGACTTCACAAATCCTATCCAATAGGAGATTCTAGCTTACATGTTTTAAAAGGAATAGACCTTCAGGTAGAAGAAGGTGAAATGGTGGCCATAATGGGGTCTTCCGGGTCGGGAAAATCGACATTGCTTAATATAATAGGTATGTTAGATGAAGCCGATGAGGGAGAATATATCTTAGATGGATTACCCATAGAAAACCTTAACGAAAAGAAGGCGGCTGTTTACAGAAATAAGTTTCTGGGGTTTATCTTTCAATCCTTCAACCTTATTAATTATAAGAATGCATTAGAGAATGTGGCACTGCCTTTATATTACCAGGGAATGAAACGCAAAGAGCGACAGGAAAAAGCATTGTTTCATTTAGGGAAGGTAGGATTAGCAGATTGGGCGCAACACTTACCTAAAGAACTTTCAGGAGGGCAAAATCAACGTGTTGCCATAGCCAGGGCTTTAGCGGCAAATCCTAAATTATTGCTAGCCGATGAACCAACAGGGGCACTGGATACCAAGACCTCGCATGAGATCATGGCTTTTATTCAGCAATTGAATGATGAAGGAAAAACCATTTTAATGGTAACACATGAGGAGGATATTGCAAGTATGTGCAAACGGATTGTACGCCTGAGAGATGGCGTGATAATGGAAGACGCAAAAGTAGAACAAATAAGAGCCGAGCAGTATGTTTGATCTGGACCTTTGGCGAGAAATATTTCAAAGTATAAATAAGAACAGAACGCGAAGCCTCTTATCTGGTTTCACAGTGACTTTTGCAATATTGTTATTTGCCATTTTATTTGGCATTTCCAATGGCTTGCAAAATACATTTGAAGAGGCGTTTAAAGACGACGCTACCAATTCAATCTTTATCCATTCCGGAACAACAACAAAAGCACACAAAGGCTTACAGGCGGGTAGACGTATTAGATTTAAAAACAAAGATTTTGATTATGTAAAGGAAGAGTTTGGTGATAATATACAATTTATTACAGCACGTATTTATAGAAACACTCCGGCCTCTTTTAAAAATGAGCAAAACACCTACGATTTAAGAGCCGTTCATCCCGATCATCAGTTTTTGGAAAAAACTAAATTAAAAGAAGGGAGATACATTAACCAAAACGATATTAATAATAAAACTAAAGTTGTGGTTATAGGAAGGTTGGTCGAGGAAGACCTTTTTCTTAAAACGAAGGCCTTAGGGAAATATTTAAACCTTAGTGGAGTACAATATAAGGTAGTTGGTATTTTTACAGATGACGGAGGTGATACAGAAGAACGTAAAATTTATACGCCTGTTAGTACGGCGCAACGCCTTTATGGTAATAACGATTATATCGACCAAATTAGCCTTACTTATAATCCGGAAATGAACTATGATAAAGCTATCGCTTTTGGAAATCAGTTAACCAAAAGTTTAAAAGATCGTTTTTCTGTGGCCAAAAACGACCAACGCGCCATTAGGATTCGAAATATGGCAGAAGCTTCTAAGAATGTGAATCAATTTAGTTTCGTTCTCGGAATTATAATTTTTGTCATAGGATTTGGAACCCTTATAGCTGGAGTAGTTGGTATAAGTAACATTATGATTTTTATTGTAAAAGAGCGTACCAAAGAAATTGGTATACGCAAAGCTTTAGGAGCCTCTCCCAGATCTATTGTTTCAATAATTTTAATAGAAAGCATCATTATCACTGCTATTGCAGGGTATATGGGATTATTAATAGGGGTTGGTGTATTAGAGTGGGCAGGACCAGCTTTAAAACCTTATTTTATAAAAGACCCTTCTGTAAGCACAAGTTTGGTGATAGGAGCAACCATTACCATAATTATTGCTGGAGGAATTGCAGGTTATTTCCCTGCAAAGCGAGCATCAAAGATAAAACCTATTGTAGCACTAAGAAACGATTAATATGTTTAAGTTTTTATTCGATAGAGATACCTGGCAAGAAGTTTTCGATAGCTTCAATAAGAACAAACTAAGGTCGGTTTTAACTATGGTTGGTGTTTGGTGGGGCATACTATTGTTAATAGTGTTACTTGGTTCTGCAAGAGGCATGGAAAATAGCTTTAACCGCTTATTTGGTGATTTTGCGACGAATAGTGTCTTTGTTTGGGGTGAATCTACCAGTAAAGCCTTCAAGGGGTTCCAGAAGGGAAGATGGGTGAAGTTAACCTTATCGGATGCTAAAAAAGTAGAAGAGAATGTAGAGGGCATCGAGTTCGTGGTGCCAAGAAGTCAATCACAGGCCACAGTAACCCGAAAATTTCTTTCAGGAGCTTTTCAAATGGCAGGAGACTATCCTTTGTTAGATCGCGTGCAAAAGAAGAAACTCATTCATGGACGATTTATCAATCAGGCAGATATAGACGACAATAAAAAAGTGGCACTCCTTTCAGAAGACTGTTATAAACAATTATTCGAAAAAGACGAGAAGGCTATTGGTGAGTATGTGCAAATTAATAGTATGAACTTTAAGGTTATTGGTATCTTCAAAAATGGAGATGTTAATATGGGACCAACGACCGATATGCATATCCCCTTTACAACATTTCAACAAATATATAACAGAGGAGATCGTATTGGATGGATGATGATAACTGGAAAGCCAGAATATGATATTAAACAAATAGAGGCCGATACCAAACTGTTACTTAAGAATTTAAATAAAGTCCATCCTAAGGACGGACGTGCATTTGGTAGTTTTAATTTGGGTAAAGAATTTTCGAAAATAACAGGATTTTTAACCGGGATGCAGTTTCTAACCTGGTTCGTTGGTATCGCAACACTAATAGCTGGCGTATTCGCTATTGGAAACATTTTACTTATAACCATAAAAGAACGAACAAAAGAAATAGGGGTAAGAAGAGCTTTAGGAGCAACACCTTTTGAGATTAAGAGACAAATAGTCGTAGAGGCCGTGTTTTTAACGTTGGTAGCAGGGGTTGTTGGCATTATATCGGGAGGTTGGATTTTAATTTTGATAGATGCCCTTTATGGTCAGGGGCCAGATGCCTCTCTTGTAAATGCTTCGGTTTCTATAGCCGTGGTGTTTATAGCATTATTATTATTAACTGCATTAGGGACTTTAATAGGATTAATACCTGCATTTAAAGCAACAAGTATAAAACCAATACAAGCATTAAGAGAAGAATAAACAATCTAAAAAATGAATAAGACAGTAAGAATTATTTTAATAATAGTAGCGTTTTTACTATTAGCATGGGTACTAAAGTATTTTAAAGATGCCAATTCAAAAGATGTTGTAGACTACAAATTAGAAGAGCCGTTTTATACGTCTATAAATATGAAAGCGGTTGCAACAGGTAAATTAAATCCAGAAGAAGAGATTGAACTAAAGCCACAGATTTCAGGAATTGTTGATGATATCTTAGTAGAAGAAGGCGATATTGTTAAGAAAGGTGATCTTATTGCAAAAATTAGAGTCGTTCCAAACGAGCAAAGTTTAGTAAGTGCCAAGAGTAGAATAGCCTCTTCAAAACTGTCTTTCGATAATGCCAAAGTATTATTCGATAGAAATAAAAAATTATTTGATAAAGGTGTTATTTCTGTACAGGATTTCGAAAACAGTGAGCTGTCTTACAATCAAGCTAAAGAGTCTTTAGTACAAGCCCAAAATGATTATCAAATTATAAGGAGAGGATCTATTTCTGGCGGAAATGCAGCCAATACCAATATCATAGCCCAAATTCCAGGAACCATTCTGGAGATTCCGGTAAGAGAAGGAGATCAGGTTATACAGAGTAATAATTTTAATGCCGGAACAACCATTGCTACGATCGCAGATATGAGCCTTATGATTTTTGAAGGAAAGGTAGATGAAGCAGAGGTTGGGAAACTGGAAGAAGGTAAAGAAATAAAGGTCATATTAGGAGCGATTAACGACAAGGAATTTCCGGCTAAGTTAACATTTGTAGCACCAAAAGGTAAGGAAGAAAACGGCGCTGTTCAGTTCACTATTAAAGCAAACGTAAGTATAGATTCTACAACTAATATTAGAGCTGGTTATAGCGCGAATGCAGAAATAGAAATAGAAAGTAAAGACAGTGTCTTAGCTATTAGAGAAGCCTTGCTTCAGTATAACAGAATTACCGAAAAACCCTTTGTAGAGATTATGAATGGAGATAACAAGTTTAAAAAAGAAAATGTTAAGATTGGTTTATCTGATGGTATTAATGTTGAAATTACAGACGGTGTAAAAGAAGGCGATAAAATTAAAGTATGGAATAAGGCCTCTAAAGATAATGAGGATAAGGATAATGAAGAAGAAGATTAATATGACATTTAAATTGCCCGAAATGAAAAAATATGTTTTAGTATCAGCATTTTTATTAATAAGCGCGGTATTATTTGCACAAGACAGGAAGTGGACTCTTAAAGAATGTGTTAATTATGCTTTAGAGAACAATATCTCCGTAAAGCAAAATGAGTTAAATTTGAAGCTAAGCGAACTTAGTAAGAAGGACGCTATTGGTAGTTTTTTACCAACACTTAGTGCTTCCAGTTCTCACTCTTGGAATATTGGACTCAATCAGAATATAACAACAGGACTCCTAGAAAATCAAACCACGCAATTTACATCTGTAGGGGTAAATTCTAACGTTGTTCTTTATAACGGATTAGTAAATGTTAATCAGTTACACCGGGCCAATTTGGAAATTTTGGCAGGTCAATATCAACTTGCAGACATGAAAGATGATGTCGCTCTTCTGGTTGCCAATTCATTTTTACAAATACTGTTTAATAAAGAGCAATTAAAAGTTCAAAAAAATCAATACGAGGTTACCAAAGAAGAATTGAAGCGAAGTAACGAGTTGGTTGAAGCCGGAGTTATACCTCAAGGAGATGTCTTAGAATTGAAGGCTACATTAGCGTCTCAGGAACAACAAATTGTAAATGCCGAAAATGCCATTTTATTGTCTAAAATAAATTTGGCCCAAACACTGCTTATTGATGACTATCAAAATTTTGACATAGCAGAAGATGAATATGAGGTGCCTTTAACGACTATAATGAGTGAACCCGCAGAAGTCATTATAGAAAAAGCCAAAGCGAATAGATATGATATAAAAATTGCAGAAGCCAATGTTAAGTTAGCCGATTATGATGTGAAGTTAGCTAAAGGAGGATTACAACCAACGCTCTCTGCGTTTTACGGATATAATACCAGAGCATCTTATAGTGATCGGGTTCTTGGTTTTAACAACACGCCTGACGGAACGAACTCGCCTATTGGTTTTGTTGAAGGGTCGGGAGAAGCCGTTGTTGCTCCAAATTTCGATTCCACACCCATTATTGGAGGTCCCGATGCCTTATTTAACCAGTTTAGTTTGAACGATGGGCATTCTTTTGGATTGAGCTTAAATGTTCCGATTTTTAATGGTTTTTCTGCCAGAAATAATGTTAAAAGAAATAGTATTAATTTAGAGCGCTCTAAAAATCAATTAGAACAGGCAAAACTTGATCTTGAAACAGAGGTTTATCAAGCGTTAAACGACTCGAAATCGGCTTTAAAAGCATATGAAGCCGCACTTAAAACGGTTGAGGCAAGGGAAGAAGCATTTAATTATTCTAAAGAACGATATAAAATAGGACTATTAAATTCATTCGATTTCAGTCAATCCCAATCAAGATTTGAGCAAGCTCAAAGTGATGTCGTTCGTACTAAATACGATTATATTTTTAAATTAAAGGTTTTAGAATTTTATTTTGGAATAGCTTTGGCTAATTAAAAATTGAGGTGTTCCAAATGCTTATTTTTTCAATCAATCTGAGTCTGTCTGCGAAGCGATGGGCACGGCCTAGCAATGACCGTATCGATTGTTTTTAGGCGTTATTCAGCGGAGTACCAGAAACACCACGTAGGAATCTGATTGTTGTATACTTCAATTTAACTTTAAAACTCATAATAAAAAGATTGATCGAAAATCTATATACTTAATTTTTATGGAGTGGTGTAAAAACAAAACGTTAGTTTTGCATTCTTTATATGGATTAATATGAGTTCATTAATACTTAGCATAGAAACCGCAACAACAAATTGTTCTGTAGCACTGTCTAAAGACGGTGAAACTGTTGTTTTAAAGGAGGATTACGACAAGAATTATTCGCATGCTGAAAGACTGCATTTGTATATTGATGATGTTTTAAAACAAGCAAAAGTCGTACAAGAAGATATAGCCGCAATAGCTGTGAGTAAAGGTCCAGGATCTTACACCGGATTAAGAATAGGTGTTTCTGCAGTAAAAGGACTTTGCTATGCTTTAAATAAACCTTTAATATCTGTTTCTACGTTGGAGTCTCTCGCGCATCAGGTGGCGTGCGATGATGGTGTTATTGTTTCCATGTTGGATGCCAGAAGAATGGAAGTGTATTCGGCTATTTTTGATGCAAACTATAATCAAATAAGAGCTACCGAAGCACAAATTCTCGATGAACATGCTTTTGAAGATTATTTGAAAAAGGGAACTGTTTACTTTATAGGAAATGGTGTCGAAAAGGCAAAAACACTCATAACGCATCCTAACGCCGTTTTTATTGAAGATAAGCTACCATCGGCAAACGAGATGAGTCATTTGGCTTTTAACAAATATAAAATAGACGACATCGAAGATGTCGCCTACTTTGAACCATATTATTTAAAAGATTTTGTGGCAATAAAACCTAAGTCTAAATTGACTTAAGCCTCTTTACGAATCTCTACCTGATGTGGATACGGGATTTCAATACCAGCGGCATCAAGAGCTTCTTTACATTTTTCCAGCGTTCCAAAGTATACATCCCAATAGTCATCGACCGTAGACCACGGACGTACGGCAAAATTAACTGAGCTATCTGCTAATTCAGATACATTCACTTCTGGAGCTGGATCCTTCAGTACCTGAGGATTCGATGTTAAGGCCTTCAATAAAACATCTTTGGTTTGCTTTATATCGGCATCATAACTCACGCCAACGGTTAGGTCTACGCGTAGCTTTCCTTCAGTGGAATAGTTCGTAATATTGCCATTGGATAAAGCACCATTAGGAATAATAACTTCCTTGTTAGTAGGTGTTAATATTTTAGTGGTGAAAATTTCAATCTGTTTAACTACGCCTAACTCACCTTGAGCTTCAATTAAATCGCCAATTTTTATAGGTTTAAAAATCATAATTAACACCCCTCCGGCAAAATTCCCTAAAGATCCTTGTAGAGCCATACCAACAGCTAAACCGGCAGCAGCTAGAATAGCGGCAAAAGAAGTGGTTTCCACGCCCAGTTGAGATAAAATAGCCAGGAATAACAGAATCTTTAAGATCCAGCTAATTAAATTGAGCAGGAACTTTTGCAGGCTTTTATCATAATCGGCCTTGCTCATGACCTTCGCGATCATTTTACTAATTCTTTTAATAATCCAGGAACCAATGATCCAAATGAGAATGGCACCAATGACTTTAATGCCGTAGTTTTGGATGAATGTTACTCCAGTTTCAATCCATTTTTCTAAATCCATAATACTTTTTTAAATTAAGGGTTATTTGCTTAAAAAACGAAGCTTAGTAAGGCTAAAATAGCCGGTACAGACTGCACATAAAACAGTTTTGCTTTCTTCGTAGAATAAGACCCATAGCTCCCTGCTATGGTCACACAAATAAGAAAGAAAATGGCAAAGATTTGGTTACTTAGTATTAGGGAAAAGATAAGGCCTGCCGCCAGAAAACCGTTGTATAGCCCCTGGTTGGCAGCTAGTACCTTAGTGTCTTCGGCAAAGGCTTTAGATTTTAATCCAAAGGCCTTAATACCTTTGGGTTTAGTCCAAAGAAACATTTCCAGAATTAGAAAATATAAATGCTCAAAGGCCACTATGGTGACTAATATTATTGTTAATAAGGTCATTTTTTTAATAGATCAATAGCTTTATCGACTTCGGAAACAGGAAGTTGACACACTTTATTTACGCATACATAAATAAGGGTGTTATTAGGGGTGTACCTATTTTCTAACAACGGCAGGTTATTTTCTGATGTACTCCCTGCGATTAATTTATTAGGAATATAAGTTTGGTTTAATGTGTTGATTTTAGTTTTGGCGTCGGCTCCAACGATAGCAACTTCATAATACGGATGGGTATAATTAAGCATTAAATCGAACCAATTAGAATATGCCGAAGGATACTCTTGCATTTCAGGTTTTACATTGTTAAGCATACTTACGGTTGTTTCTCGATAATGTGCGTTATCAAAATAGTGAGACAGCTTGAATAAATTCTTTGCCATTATGGAATTGCTGGCAGGAATCACATTATCCCGATATTCGATACTTCGGGATACTAAAGATTCATCTTCATTAGACGTGAAATAAAACATTTTGCTAGTGTCATCAAAAAAGTGATCGAAGGCATAATTTGCCAGATCTCGGGAGGTTGTCAACCAGGTTTCATTCAAGGTGATTTCATAAAGCGCCAGAAACGCATCAATGGCAGTTGCATAATCTTCTAAATAGCCGTTAATAGTGCTTTTTCCGTCTTTATAATTGTGGTTTAAGCCACCATCTTCCCGTAACTGATTAGTAATAATGAATTGCGCATTCTTCTTAGCTGCAGCTAAATACGAATCATTACCAAAAACGCGATAGGCGTCAATGTATCCTCTAAGCATTAAAGCATTCCAGGATGTTAGCGTCTTATCATCTAAGCGAGGTTTAGAGCGTTTATTGCGAATCGTCAACAAAGTTTGTTTCCAACTCTTTTTCTTTTCTGAAAGCGATGCTTTGGTCAATCCGTGTTTTTCAATAATGTTTTCGTCGTCGTCTTTTCTTATTAAAACATAGTTGTCATGTTCCCAAAGGCCATAGCTGTTAATATTGTAGTAATCTGAAAACAATTCGTAGTCATCCTTTAAAATAGTTTTCAAACTATCTTTTTGCCAAACGTAAAAGGCCCCTTCTTCCAATTCACCCTCGGGTGTATTACTATCGGCATCGAGAGAAGAATAGAAAGCTCCATTTTCTGTAGTCATTTCGGTCTTTATATAGTCTAACGTTTCGGTAACGATATCTTTATATAATTCATCTTTAGTGATGAGGTAGGCATCGGAGTAAAGGCTTACCAATTGCCCATTATCGTATAGCATTTTTTCGAAGTGAGGTACATGCCATTTGATATCAACCGAGTATCTCGAAAAACCACCTCCCAGTTGATCGAAAACACCCCCATAGGCCATTTTTTTAAGCGTTAGATTTACATGATCCATGAGCTTTTTATCGTTTGTTTGATGGGCATAACGAAGCAAAAACTTATAGTTATCTGGGTTCATGAATTTAGGAGCGCGATTGGCACCACCATGATTATTATCGAAATTCACGGACCATTTTTTTACTGCGCTTTGAATATAGTTTGGTTCAAAGACAGGGGTGTCGGTGTTTAGTTTTACAATGTCTAATGTTTTTAAGCCCTGTTCAAGTTTGTCGGCATACTCATAAAGCTTTTCGGGTTTCTCATTATATAGTTTTGTAATTTGCTCTAAAGCACTTATCCATTGTTTTTTAGGCAGATAGGTTTCTCCCCAAACAGGCCTTCCATCTGGTAAGGCAATAGCATTTAATGGCCATCCGGCTCTTCCAGTCATGAGTTGTACGGCATTTATATAAACCTGATCTACATCTGGGCGCTCCTCTCTATCCACTTTTATATTGATAAAGCTTTTATTCATAACCTGAGCCACAAGACTGTCTTCAAAACTTTCATGTTCCATGACATGGCACCAGTGACAAGCAGAGTAACCTATGCTAATTAATAAGAGTTTTTTTTCCTCTTTGGCTTTTGCCAAGGTCTTTTCATTCCACGCATTCCAGTTTACCGGATTATGAGCGTGTTGCAATAAATAAGGACTGGTTTCATGTATGAGGTCGTTGGTATATTTATGTTCCATGGGTGTTGTGTTCTGACCTTTACAGCTTATGATTAGAATTATGAATAAAAAGAGTTGTAAATGCTTCATTTCTCAAAGTTAGCGAAATTTAGGTATAGAACTTATCTTCTTGTTTTCTATTTCCAAAAAAAAAAGCCAAGACCCCTTGCTTTTTAATTTGCTGAAACCAAAACCAGGTTTTTAATTTTTAAAACGTGTTTAGTACCATGTATATGCTAATGTATTCAATGAAGTGTGACGTATCTGTCTAAAAAATCTATCACTTTATTTTTGAATGAATTTAGAGCATAACGGGGATAATTTAAATAAAAAAGAAGCTACCTAAAAAGTGATAGCAATTTACGTTGTCGCGTTGAATCTTAGAAATGAATTCGGATAATCTGCTAAGTAAAAGTGTTTCTAAGGGATCAAAACAACAATGAATAAACTTATAGGTAGCCTCTCAAAAAAAAGGGATTTAATTATAACTTGGATCTTGGATAAGAAAATTTATGTCAGTTTGAGTGATTTTCGATTGATATCAACTATTAAATAGTATGTTACAATGTCACTACGAGTTGAGACGTTTTAGTCGAAGCCGGTCTTGCCGATTCTTTAGACAGGTATATCGAGAACCCCTATTGCCCAAATTTACTTCGTCATTATATACACTTGATAAAAGTCTTGTCTATATTCTCGAACTGAAGTGACATTGTTTAATTCTTAAACAAGATTTATGTTAGTTAACCTCAAAAGTGATTTTAAGATTTACTCTAAACTCGGTTAGGTTTCCATTGTTTACAATAGCGCTCTGATCCTGAACGTAGACCGAACGGATATTTTTTACACTTTTAGAGGCTTGCTCTACTGCTTTTTTGGTAGCCTCTTCCCAGCTTTTATCTGAATTTGATAAAACTTCGATTACTTTTAATACAGACATGGTTTGTTTTTTAAGTTAACAATCAGACTCTTTTAGAGTCATTATGAACTTAAGACACAGGTCTGTTGAAAAAGTCACCCATTAATGGCTTCTACCATCTCTACTTTACCAGGAAGCATTTCTTTTAACATGTTTTCTATACCACTTTTTAGTGTGAATGTGGAGGATGGACAACCGCTACAGGCACCTTGAAGCAATACGCTTACATTTTTGGTGTTTTCATCGTAAGATATAAATTGAATATTACCACCATCACTGGCAACAGCCGGTTTTACGTATTGTTCCAGGATGTTGACTATTTCTTGTGATGTGGTATCCAGTTTGTCAAATTGAGTGTCTACTTGAGCTGTTGTTTTTTGTAATGATTCCGCAGCATTTGGGAGTACGACATCTTTCCCGTTTTCGATGTACGTTTTTATGTATTCACGAATTTCAATAGTGATATCCTGCCATTCGGCGATGTCGTATTTTGTGATGGATACATAGTTTTCATCTATAAAAACACTTTTAACGAAAGGGAAATGGAATAATTCGGTCGCTAAAGGGGACAACTTGGCTTCGTCGATGGACGTAAATTCAAAAAGAGTGGTTACAATCTTTTTGTTAGTTACAAATTTCATTACAGACGGGTTGGGCGTGCTTTCTGCATAAACGGTTACTGGAACCTTTTGGACTTCGGCCGATGCTTCAATTACAATTCCACCATCGTTAAGATAGGTTTCGATTTGCTGCGCTACTTCATCCTGAACATCTGCCCATTGCACAATGTCATAACGTTCTATAGCCACAAAATTTCCTGAAATATAGACCTTCTTCACAAAGGGTAAATAAAACAACTGCTGCGCCAAAGGAGACAATTTGGCTTCATCGATATTGTTAAATTCAAAACTTTGATGTTTTGTAATAAATTGATTTAATTCGAATTTTATAATGGCGTTATTTGACGTTTCTTGCACGGAAACCTTGAAAGTGTTCATTTTAGCTAATTTTTTACAAAAATACTAAAAGAAAACTTTAGTATCCATATATTTGAGTTTTCTGACTTAATTTTTTAATTAATAGAGCATTGTAATTTTGCATCTTCCTTTAATGTTTAAATTTTTAGGATCAAATAATTAGTTTTATAGCCTACTTGGGATGAGATTTACGAAATTAAAACATAGTTTAATGCTGGCTCTGGGGTTGGCGTTTACCCATATAGCAACTTCTCAGGAAGGGTTGCCCATCTATACCGATTATCTTACCGATAACTATTATTTAATTCATCCATCTATGGCCGGTGTGGCAAATTGTTCTAAAGTTAGACTAACGGGAAGACAACAGTGGTTTGGTCAGGAAAATGCGCCTAAACTTTTAACGTTAAGTTTAAACGGAAAAATTGGTGATACACAATCTGCATATGGTGGTATCGTATACACCGATAAAAATGGATTTCATTCACAAACAGGAGCTTACTTAACTTATGCGCATCATTTAATGTTTTCCAGAAGTGAGGTGGATTTAAATATGCTGTCTTTTGGGTTGAGTGCAGGGTTTATTCAATACCAATTGGATGAAACGACTTTTTTATTAGATAGTCCTATTTCGGATCCTGCCATTGGAGGTATTGTTCAAAACCGAACAAACTTCAATATAGATTTTGGGTTTTCTTATCACTATCTTAATTTTTATGCACATGGTACCATAAAGAATGTATTGAATAATACAGGGGTTAATACCGATATAGACCCTGTAAATCAAACAGACAATTTAAGACGTTATTTGTTGTCTTCCGGATATGTTTTCAATAAGCTTGGAAGCCCTTGGAGTTATGAACCGTCTGTTTTACTTCAATACAGAGATGCTACAAAAGAAGCGTCCATCGACGTAAATGCCAAAGTTTATAGAGATATGGAATTTGGACAACTTTGGGGAGGCCTGTCTTACAGAAATAGTTTTGATGGAGCCGAGTATTTAACCGTTACAAACACTATTCGTAGTCAAAAACTACAACAAATTACTCCTATAATAGGTCTTAATTATAATCAGTTTATGTTTGCATACAACTATACGTACCAAACAAACTCTGTTGTATTTTCTAATGGGGGGTACCATCAATTTACATTGGGGTATAATTTTGGTTGTAGAAGACAACGTTTCGAGTGTAAATGTCCTGCCGTTAATTAAAAAAGAATCTACCCATTACAGGCAGACCCTTTTAAACCAAACATAATTCAAGTTAAACCCTAGATATAAATATTACTGAGAAGTATGTATGGTAGATTAAAAACCCCATGATGTTATTTCCAACTGTATTTTTTCCTTTGAGCTTGCTCTTTAATGGCTTTTACCATAGCATTTTCCAATCCGTTTTTAGCCCCTTCTTTTTTCTGTTCCATAACATAAGATTTACGCTTCTTGTTTAACTCCTGAATCTTTCTTTTTATCGTTTCGCGTTCTTTACTTTTTTGAGATACGTATGTTTCGATCTCTTTTTTAGTTTTCCCTTTTAACGCTTCGGGTAAAGAGGTGTCCTTAAGGTCTTCGATAGCAACTTCTTCTTGTTCGACAGCATCAACAAGGTCCCAACTTTTGTTTTTATACAGATGTGAACTTTTGCTTACGGTTCTTTTAACAGCATTGGCTTTGCTATAACTACTTGCATTGATATCTTGCTCAGCTTGCATAGCCAACTTTTCTCTACCTCTGGTTCCATAAATCACATAAGTTTTGTTTAATTTCTGATTTAGAATTAAAATCTCATCATCGTAAGGAGAGGCGATATGAACGGTCGTTTTGTTTTGATTGATAGCCATATAATCTCCGTTGGTCAATTGAGCACCGTCTTTCCAGTTGGAAGAGATCCCTTGATTGTAATTTCCACAGAAAATTGTGTTTATAGTAACGTCTTTTTCATTAGCATTTGAGGATGCATCTTTATAATTAATTTTACCCTGGGTAAATGGCTCATTACCTGCAATAAAGATAAGTTTTAGGTCGTCTGGATTTTTACCCCAGCTTAGTTGATTTAAAGAGGTTTGAATAACCTGTCCGCAGTATTCTTCACCACCATTTGTGGTTAGAGAAAACAGTTCTTTGGAGATTTCATCTAAATCGGTACTAAAGGATAAAACCTGTCTTATATAACCTTCACGACTGTTTAATCGGTCATTACCGTATTCATAAAGCGCTATTTGCAGATCTGGTTTATGTGTTCCGCATTTGGCATAGGAGAGTTCGTTTACAATATCCCAAAGTTGCGCTTTTGCCTGATCGATTAGGCCATCCATACTATTACTAGTATCTAATAAGAGTGCCACTTTTATATACTGTTTATCAGGTTTATGTTCTGTTTTTTTAACTGAATTAAAGGCTTGATCGTTTTTTTTGTTATCGGCTTTGCAAGCTAAAAAGGCAACCAATGCGATACTTAATATGAAGGTCTTGATATTTGTTTTCATCTTATTTTGTTTTTTGATTAACACCGTAAATCTATGGCCAACATAGATCTTAAAAAAAGAGGAATGCGTGAATGGTCGATTTGATTGAGTAAAGTGTCGTTCCCAATTTATAATCAAGCCTATTTGATGCTTTAAAAGGTCTCTTTTATAAAAACATCATTTTATTATACCAGGTAAAGTACGTAAGTTTATCTATTATTAATGCACTCATGCGAATAGCGATTAAATACATATGGTTTTTATGTGTTATACTTAGTACAACACATATACGCGCTCAGGAGTACAATATTTCTGAAAGAGAAAAAGATGATTTTACGCTTAGGGGCTCGGTGATAGAGCGTGATTCGAGAGACCCGATTTCTAATGTTAATGTTCAAATTAGTGGCGGAGCTTATGCAACCACTGATGGGCTTGGTGCGTTTAGAATTAAGGCCAGTATAGGAGACGAGCTCATTATAAGACATAAGGATTTTGAAACCGTATATTATACGGTTGAAAGTAACGATCGTATCATAGTAGAAGTTGAGTCTAGTGAAGATGAGACACAATATCGGTCTAAGAAACTTTCAAAAAAGCTCATGAGGTCCACCTCTCAAGGATTCGAATCCTTAATAGATTCTGCAAAAGTTTATTTAAAACAGGATGCCAAGCGCAGTATTCAGTTTATAGAATTGGCACTTTTAGAAAGTAATTCTGTGAAAAATAATGCCTTATCCTATGAGGTTCTGGGAGATATTCATATGTTTTGGAAACAATACGATTTAGCGGTTTCTAATTTCAGGATTAGTAACCAGAATGAACAAAAGAATTCTGTTACATTAAAACTAGCGAATGCTTACAAATTAAATAGTAATTATCAAGAAAGTATTGCTACGTATAAGGGAATTAAAAAAGGAACACTATCTAACTGGCAGTTGGTTGAATTGTATGAAGGACTTGGTGATGTATATTTTTTAACAAAGACGTATCAGGCTTCAATAGATAATTTTCAGAATGGGTTAAAAATCGCTCAAAAACATTTAATTACCCCTAAAGTAACGGACTTAAACTCTAAAATCGCTCAAGCTTATAATGCCAAAGGAGAAGCCCAAAAGGCCGAAGGGTATTTTGACAAGTCCATGAAACTTGCCAGTAAGCAGAACAAAAAGCGGTCGGTTGAAGAAAAGATTAGAGCGGCAGATTTTCAAAGTACGAATCGTAATTACACTAGTGAGATTGAATTAAGACAAGAGGTTTTAGAAGACATTGATGATATTGAGGAAAGTGAGGTTTTAGATAATGAAAGTCCTTTAACCCCTCAAAAACAGAATTATAAGATAGGAAAGGCGTTTGCGTTACAGAATGATTTTAAAAATGCTATTCCATATCTGGAAAGGAGTATTGAAGAGGCTGATAGTAAAGCGGATTTAATTGTACAAAAGGATGCGACCAGAAAATTATCGGAGGTTTATAGGGATGCAGGAGAGTTTGATAAAGCGCTTATTGCTTACCAGAGTTATGTGGAACTGGTAGACAAACTTTATGTCATTAAAGAGCAGGAAATATCACAGGCAGCTAGATTCAGCAAGGATATTACTAATAAACAAAATCGAATCTCTAGTTTAGAAAGTGACAAGGCGTTAACGGAAAGTCAGTTTAAACTAACTACAGAACAATCTAAGCGACAAAAACTAATTATTTATTCACTTATAGGTGGCGTTCTGTTATTGTTAATAACGGCTTTCTTAATGTTTAAATCTATGCGGCAACAGAAGTTTGCTAATAATTTGTTGGCATTGAAAAGTTTACGTAGTCAAATGAATCCACACTTTATTTTTAATGCACTTAATTCTGTAAATAGTTTTATTGCGTCTAATGATGAGCGTACTGCTAATAAATATCTGACGGATTTTTCATTGCTCATGCGCGCTGTTTTGGAAAACAGTGAGGAAGATTTTATCCCATTGGAGAAAGAAATAAAGTTGTTGGAGTTATATACCAAATTAGAGCATTTCAGATTTCAGGATAAATTTGACTACCAAATTAATATAGACGAGCATATTAATGTCAAAGATTTCGTTATTCCTCCTATGCTATTGCAGCCTTATATTGAAAATGCGGTTTGGCATGGCTTGCGGTATAAAAAGACTAAAGGTTATTTAGATATTAGGGTGAGTCAGACAAAAGCAAGTGAAATCACAATAACTATTGCAGATGATGGGGTGGGTAGAGAAAAGTCTAAAGCTTTGAAAACCGAAAATCAGCAAAAACAAAATTCTAAGGGGATGGGGAATATTAAAAAACGCGTCTCTATATTAAATAACATGTATAAGGATAAAGTGGATGTAACTGTTACTGATTATCGAGATACTGAAGATGTTGGAACACAGGTTACGGTTACTTTAAAAAGTATGAAGGATGAGGGATGACATACGTTCTTCCAACTTCTAGCTTTTAACGTCCAACAATAAGAACATATGAAACTAAATGCTATTGTCGTCGAAGACGAAGAAACCAGTAGAGATATTCTTAAGAATTATCTAAAAAAGTATTGTCCTAATGTTATGATTTTAGGTGAAGCGGCTAATGTAGACGAGGCCCTGGTGCTTATTCGTAATAATGATTTGGATTTGGTGTTTTTGGATGTGGAAATGCCATACGGTAATGCTTTCGATCTATTAGACAGGGTAGGCGATATTAATTTTGAAACGGTGTTTGTGACCGCTTATAATCATTATGCGATGGATGCTCTTAATGCCCACGCCTCGTACTATTTAATGAAACCTATTTCTATTGACGAACTTATTAAGGCTGTTGATTATGTAACCGAAATAAAAACAAAGGAAGATGCTTTACAAGATCAGGTTTTGGTGCCAAAAACGAATAGTGTTGATGGCAAAATAACAATTCCGCAGTTAGATGGTTTCGATGTTATAAATACAGCGGATATCTTATTCTGTAAGGCAAATGATAATTACACTGAAATTTATCTCAATACCAATAAGAAGAAATTAGTAAGTAAAACTTTAAAGTATTTTGAGGATGCCTTAAGTAATACTAGCTTTGCACGAGTACATAAATCTTATTTAGTGAATGTAAATGAGGTTGTTAAGTATGTAAAAGGAAAAGGAGGACGTGTGGTATTAAGTAATGGAAAGGAAATTATGGTGTCGGCTTCTAAAAAATCAGATTTACTATCATATTTTAAGTAATACATTCCAATGTAATAAACGGATTGTTGGTTGCTTATTCGGAATAAGTTGAAGTATAGACAGGAATTACATAAAGGGCGTTACATAATTTTACCGTTTTAAATAACATGTAAGTGAATCTAGAATCTCGCGAAAGAAATTAAATATTAATATATAAAAGGGATCGGTATGAAATATGACGAGGGGTCCTTTTTTCAAATGAATGTATTATGCCAGTTATAAAATCAGTAAGAGGAAAATCACCCCAGATACCAGAAGATTGTTTTGTTGCAGAAAATGCGACCATTGTAGGTGAAGTTAATATGGGAAAACAATGTAGTGTTTGGTTTAGTGCTGTTGTTAGGGGGGATGTAAACTTTATTAAAATGGGCAATAAAGTAAATGTTCAGGATGGCGCTGTTATTCATGGGACTTTTGAGACATCTCCAACAACTATTGGCAATAATGTATCTATTGGACATAATGCTCTGGTGCATGGATGCACCATTCATGATAATGTTTTAATTGGTATGGGGGCTATCGTTATGGACGACTGCGTCGTGGAAAGCAATAGTATTATTGCTGCTGGAGCAGTCGTAACTAAAAATACCAGAGTCGAAGCAGGGAGTATTTATGCGGGTGTTCCTGCTAAAAAGGTTAAAGATATTAGTGAAGAACTTATTTCTGGAGAGATAGATAGAATTGCTAATAACTATATTAAGTATTCTGGTTGGTTTAAGGAGTAGGGGATTCTTGTCTATCTACTAGCTCTTAAAATTAGCTTAAGCAGAAATCACTTGAACGAGACGAAACGAGGCTTGTCATTCCTGCGAAAGCAGGAATCTACTTGTATGTTAAGAGGTATGTGTCAATGTTGTCCATTTAAAGCCTCAAAATTAAGACATTCCTGCCTTCGTAGGAATTGGAATTAGAAATCCAAAAACTCAACAGTAGAGGTTGAATTTAATAGGGATTTCATAATGTCGGGATTACCATTTGTGAAGAAATGATGTTTACCGTTTGTGGTTGCCTTGTTTATTAAACCATGCTGATTAAGAATAGCTTTTGTTTGTCTGGCAACGGCTTCACCGGAATCTATAATTTTAACATGCTTGGGGAGCAATTCTGTTAATAATGGAATTAAGTAAGGGTAATGCGTACACCCTAAAACCAGATGGTCTATATGGGCATCAATCATAGGTTTTAGGTAACCTTTTAATAGGTTGCGCATATCTTCAGATTGCACTTTACCACTTTCTATGAGTTCAACCAGGCCTTCTCCAACTTGCTCAATAACGTTTACGTGACTGGCAAATTCCCCTGATGTTTTAGAAAACAAAGCACTGCTTAAAGTCCCTTTGGTGGCCAAGATGCCTACGGCGTGGTGTTTTGTTTGTAGCGCAGCAGGTTTAATAGCTGGTTCTATGCCTATAAAAGGAACAGGGTAGGTATGTCTAAGATAATCTATCGCGTTTGTGGTAGCCGTGTTACAGGCTACAACAATGAGTTTACATCCTTTTTTTAGGAGGTATTCGGTATTTTTAATACTTAGCGCTAAAATATTCTCTCTACCCTTTGGCCCATAGGGGGCATTAGCACTATCTGCTAAATATATAGTGTCTTCGTTCGGCAGAAGGTTATGAATCTCTTTCCATATGGATGTGCCGCCAATACCTGAATCGAAAATGCCTATAGGCTGTGTATTCATATCATTATGATTGGCGTAAAAGTAAATAATTCAATCGAAATACAAGATAAGATTCCAGTGTAACGTATAGTTCACTAATAAAAAAGCTGTTCGATTTCGAACAGCTTTTAATAACATATGTGTTTAGGTAATTTTTTAGATACCTAATTCTTTTTTTACTTCACCTAGAATGTCTTTTCCTTCAGCAACAATTAATGTTGTTCTTTCTAAAACATATTCGTATCCTAAACTTTTGGAAACTTTATTTATTGCAGCAAATGCTTTTTCTTGAATAGGCTTAAATAATTCAGCTTCTTTTTTAGCTAAATCTTGTTGCGCATCAATTCTAAATTGTTGGATACGTTGTTGCTTTTCCTGAAGCTCTAATCCTCTTTTCTGATTTTCCTCATCGGTTTTAGTGCTCGCCTCAGCTTCATATTGTTTTACAGTATTTTGATACTCTGTTGCCATAGCCTGCATATCCGTTTGATATGTTTTACCTAAAGTTTCAAGCTCAGCTTGAGCTGTTTTAGCTTCTGGCATAGCAGAGATTAACTCTTGAGTATTTATATGAGCAACTTTACTTTGTGCTGTAGCAAAACTTATAGTCCCCAGGCATAATGCAGTTGCAAATAAAAAAGTTCTTAATTGTTTCATTTTATAAATATTAGTGTGTTATAGATTATTATTTAGTTTTGTTTGGTACTGTCTTTAGTTTTTTTGCGATCTTCTAAGATCTGCTTTTTTCGTTCTTCTAAAGCTTTTTTTCTAGCTTCTCTTTCTTTTAGTTTTCTCTGTCTGTTTTCTTCAATTAACTCAGCTTTCGTCTTAGTTGAACCAGTGGATGCTTTAGCGTCTGATGCTTGTGAAGCTTCAACCTCCTCCTGTTTCGTTTCTGTATGCTCTCCGCTGAGAGCTTTTTTTCTGGCGTCTAGTTTAGCTTGTCTTGCTTTTTCTCGATCCTCCATTATTTTTTGTCTTCTCGTTTCGGCTTCTTTTTTCTTTGCTTCGCGAGCGTCTAGTATTTCTTGCCTTCTTTTTTCTACGGCACTGTCACGAACGGCTTTTTTCTCATCGAGCGCTTTTTGACGCGCTTCTAATTCATAATTAATTTCCGGAACAAGTTCCTCTTCTTTAGCGGCCTTACGTTCTGCTTTAGATTTCGCTTGTTTACGTTTTGCGGCTCTCGTGATACTTCTTACGATTTGATCGCTTAAGTCAAATCGTTTTGCAGAGAATAACATAACAGCATCGTATGATTTGTCGAAAACAAAATCATATTTTCTGCTAGAGGCCAAATCTTGAACAGCTGCAAAAATCTGATCCTGTATAGGCTGCATCAACTGTTTTTTCTGAATGAACAAATCACCATTCGGTCCAAAACGCTTTTGTTGATAATCTAGAATTTCTTTTTCTTCAAAAGAAATATCTTCTTCACGCTCGTCAATGAGTTCTTTTGTTAAAAGTGCTTTTTCATTATTTAAAGCTTTTCTTTTTTGTTCAATAGTAGATAATTTGGCTCCGATTTCATTTTTCCACTTATCTGCTTTCTGATTTAACTGTGCCGAAGCTTCCTGATATTCTGGAACATTTTCTAAAATATATTCAGTGTCTATATAAGCTACTCTTACACCCCGTTGAGCATGTATGAATGAGCTTATCATTAACGTTAATGTCAGTAAAAAAAGAACTCTATTTTTCATCCGTATATATTTTAATTTATTGACTTATAAATTCTAAAACGACAAATGAATTTTATGTTTTGCGTTTTTCGAATTGTATCTTCAAAATTAACGAATTTTAATCTTAAAAATTTTAATTCTCATGCAAATCATATTAAGTTATTAGAAAATATCGTGCCAAAATAAATATCATGCTTAAAACTGTTGTCCAATAATGAAGTGAGTTTCCCATCCATGTTTCGTAGTTTGACCTGGTAATGGATCGAATCCATGACCAAAATCGATACCCAATAATCCAAAGGCGGGCATAAAGATTCTAACCCCTAAACCGGCAGATCGATTTACATTAAATGGATTGTAATCTCTAAAATTATTAAAAGAAGCTCCACCTTCTAAAAACCCTAAAGCATAAATTTTTGCAGAAGCTTTTAAGGTTATTGGATAACGAAGTTCTAGAGAGAATTTATTATAAATAGTTCCACCGTCTTGATCTGATAAGGATTGATCGGGGTAACCACGTAATTGAACAGCCTCTCTACCATCCAAACTGTAGTTTCCTAGTCCGGTACCACCAACAAAGAAGCGTTCGAAAGGAATGGTGCCTCTAAAATTATTGTAGGCCCCTAAGAACCCAAATTCTATACTTGGTCTTAGTACCAGGTCTTTTACAATTTGAGCATACCAATCGCCTTTAAACTTCACTTTATAGAACTCTAACCACTTATAGCGTTCTTGATCTATCTCTGAAACTCTGTCTCGTGCATCATTACGCGCTACATCTGAGCTGTTAGCATCATTTATAATATCTGAGTTATCATCACGTTCTGCTTTTAAGGCCTCATAATCGACACCATTTACTAAAGAGTAAGGAAATGAAAGTTTAGCAGTGGCACTAAAATTAGAACCGGCTGTTGGGAAAATAGGGTCGACGCTGGTATTATTTCTGCTTAAACCAATGGTGTAAGACAAATTATTTGAATATCCGTTACCAAATGTAAATAAAGAGGTATTGAAATTGTTTAAATCATAACGTTGATAACTTACGGCTTGGGACAGGGTGAAATAATCATCCGGTACCGATAAACGTTTTGCTAAACCAAATGTAATTCCTGTAATGTTAAAGCTTTGACTTCTATCAGCATTTCGTGTTTGCGGATTGAATCTAAATTGTTTGGAGTGGGATAGTGAAGCCGAAAACTGAACAGGTCTTTTACCTCCTAACCAAGGCTCAGAGAACGAAAAGCTATAGGTTTGATAGAATCTACTTGCTTGTAATCTCAAAGCAAGTTTTTGTCCGTCACCCATTGGAATTGGCCTATAGGCGTCCTTTTTAAAAATGTCTTTTATTGAAAAGTTGTTAAAGGATAACCCAAGGGTTCCAATAAAGCCACCACCACCATAACCTCCTTGCAATTCTATTTGACTGGATCCTGTTTCTTTTACAGAATACTCCATATCTATAGTACCTTCATTTGGGTTCGGGTTTAAAAAATTAGGAGATATTTCCTGAGCATCGAAGAATCCTAATTGACCAAGTTCCCGAACGGTACGAACGACATTGGCTTTTCTATATAATTGACCGGGTCTTGTTCTAATTTCACGGTAAACAACGTGGTCATTTGTCTTATCATTTCCCACGACAGTTACACTATTAAAATAAGCTGGTTTTCCTTCTACAATTCGTATTTCTAAATCGATAACATTATTATCGGCACTTACTTCTACAGGGTTTATTGTAGAGAATAAATAGCCATTGTTTTGATATTCGTTGGTGATATCGAAAGCATCGGGCTTAGAATCATCGGCAATTCTTTTTTGAAGTAAAACACCATTGTAGGTATCTCCTTTTCTAATACGAAGCAGCCTGTTTAATTGTTCATTTGTGTATACGGTATTCCCGATAAATGTGATATCTCCGAAGGTATAAAGTTCACCTTCGTTTACGTCGATTTTAAGGGAAATGGTTTTGTCGTTATTAATGATTACACTATCAGACAATATACGAGCATCTCTATAGCCATTTTCTTTGTATTTCTCGATAACACTACTCAAATCTGCCTGATATGCAGAATCTATAAATTTAGAGCGCTTAAATATTCTTAAGCGATTTATTTTCTTCGTGCTTTTCATGCTTTTTCTAAGCTTTTTATCACTTAGAACTTGATTGCCATCAAAGACAATGTCTTTAATTTTTACCTTTTCGCCTTTATCAATATTTAGTACCATATTAACACGAGCCACTTTTATAGAGTCTTTGACCTCAATAGTATTAATATGTATTTTGGTGTTTAAATATCCTTCTTTCTTGTATTTTGTAGCTAAAAAGTTTTTTGTTGTAGTAATTAGGTTTTCGGTTACTTTGGTTCCCTTTCTTAGCTTATTATCTTTTATAATGGCTTCCTTTTTGGAATTCTTCACCCCATTTATTTTCACCTCATTAAGCTGAGGTAAATCGTGTAGTTTAATTTCTAAAAAAGCACTTTTATCCTCAATTTTTGTAACAAAAATTTCTATGTCTCCAAATAATTTTGAGTTCCATAGCTTCTTTATGGCCTTACTAATATCTTCACCAGGAATGCTTATTTCTTTTCCTTTGCTTAAGCCGGAATATGTGATAATGGTTTGTTCACTAAAAGAGGTATTGCCGGAAACCGAGATGTCTGCAATGGTGTATTTTTCACCATCCTTATAAAGTGTGTTTTGTCCCTGGACTTTGGGGCTGATTACAAAAAGTACTATGGCGATGAATAGTTTTGTATATATGGCCAAGAATGAATTGCTAGCTAAGTTGTTCGCTTGTTTTCCCAAATCTTCGTTCTCTTTTTTGATATTCAATAATAGCTTCATACAGATGTTCCTTTGTGAAATCAGGCCACAACACATTGGTGAAATATAACTCTGCGTATGCTATTTGCCACAGCAAAAAATTGCTTATGCGCTGTTCCCCACTGGTCCTGATCAATAAATCTACATCTGGTAAATTTTGCGTGTAAAGATGCTCATTAATAATTGATTCATCTATATTTTCGGGCGAAATTAGGTTATTTTTAACTTTAAAACTAATTTCTTTAACAGTGTTTAGTATTTCCTCTCTAGAACCATAGCTTAAGGCGAGGGTAAGGGTCATCCTTTCGTTGTCCTTAGTAAGGTTGATAACATCTTGAAGCTCCTTGTAAACCTTTTCAGGTAAAGTTTTCAGGCTTCCAATAGCAGTAAGTTTTATGTTGTTATCCTGAAGCGTTTTAATCTCTTTTTTTAGACTGGAAATTAAGAGTTTCATTAACGTTTGGACTTCCAATTTAGGCCTGTTCCAGTTTTCTGTTGAAAAGGCGTAAAGTGTTAAATTTTTAACACCTAATTCTGCACATGTTTCCACAGTACGACGTACAGCTTTTGTCCCATTTTCATGACCAAAAGCGCGAATCATTCCTTTTTGTTTGGCCCAACGTCCATTACCATCCATGATAATGGCTATGTGTTTTGGTAGTTTTTTGTTGTTAATATCTTCTTTTAAACTCATTTTAATTGCTGCCTGGGCAGTAACAGGGATTTTCTCCGAAAGTATAGGTTAGGGTAATACCCGAGAACACATACCAGTCGTTATTGTTAATGTTTCCAAATCTATACAGGGGTCTTCGAGATGCTTCTTTTGGAAGGCTTCCATCGAGATGGTCGGAAAATGTATAACGGGCACCAACTTCTATTCCCATGACTATGTTGTCCATAAAGGACGCTTTAAAACCTAATACCATAGGGATACCATATGCCCAGCTACTTCCGCTTTCAGGAGTTTGAATACCATTTAAGAAATAATGGTTGTCATGTTTTGCGGCACTTATACCGGTATATAAATAGGGTGTTGCTATCCTATCGCCCGAATGTAAGTCAAAATCTAAAAACGTAAATTCCAATCCTGCTGAAAGTTCCAAAATACCACTGGAAAATTCATACCCTCTTTGAACACGGCGAGGGTCATCTGATTTTGAATCTTTACCTGCTAGTTCGCTATAAATTATTGAAGCTCTATAAGAATGTCTTTTACTTCTGTTCCATTTATAAATACCCCCTATAGCCAATTGATTTGGGGAAATATAATTGGTGGCACCTACATCTCCAATAAAATTACTTCCTCCCGCAAAAATACCAATTTCATTGATTTGGGAGTATGAAAAATGAATGCTTAAAATGCTTAATATCAATACGGTTAAATGCCTCATAAATATTCAAAAGTTTGCAAATATAATAAATAAGATTAGCCCAATGCCAATTAAACGCTAAAACACTGTATATAATTCACTACTTTTTTTATATCCTTCAAAAAAATCATGTAATCTGTGTTATAATTACAAGTTGTTAACAATATATGCAAAAAGCGATCCATTAATTGGGTATACACTATTTTAAAATTTAAAAAGAACAAATTGTACTAGTCTAAAACAGGAAATGTCAAGAATTATTGCCTAATTGCGTTTGTCTTCCCCCCAAAGCAGTTTTTTTCTAAGTGTATCTAAGAAACTTTCATCAAGAAGATCGATCATTTTAATTTTAAAGTCAGCTTTTTTAATTTTAATAATGGTACCATTAGCTAAAGTGGCAATTCTTGAGTCTAAAGATACTAAATGGCTTTCTTCGCGACCATCAACTCGTAGTTGTATTTCTGTAGAATCTGGAATTATAAGTGGTCGAGCGCTTAAATTATGGGGCGCAATAGGAGTAATTACAAAACTGTTAGTGCCTGGTGTAATAACTGGGCCTCCGCAACTCAGTGAATAACCGGTAGATCCGGTTGGTGTAGAAACGATAAGTCCGTCGCTCCAATAAGATGTGAGGTATTCTCCATCTAAATGTGTTTCAACTGTAATCATTGAGGTTGTATTTTTTCTGCTCACAGCTATTTCGTTAAGCGCAAAGTTTAGTGAGGTGATGTCGTCATTTTCAGGAGACGTTTCAATCGATAGTAAGCTACGCTCGGAAATTTTATAACGCCCATCCAGAATATGTTGAATGGCATGTTCGATAGCGTCTACTTGAATCGTAGCCAGAAACCCTAACCGACCGGTGTTAATACCAATAATTGGAATGCCAATATCTTTAACAAAGGTAATGGCTCTAAGGATGGTACCATCACCACCAACACTCACAAGAAAATCGAATGAGGTATCTAATGAATCGAATGTTTTAAAGGAGGAAAAGCCTTTAATGTTTGGAGATTCATCTAGAATAATATTAAAAAACTCTGTTTCAATGTAAGCATCGATATTTTTTTTCAACAGGTAGTTAAAAAGAGTTTCTACAGAGATGGAGGTCGTTTTATTGTAGAATCGTCCGAAAATAGCAACTTTCATGCGTTTGTCTTTATATTTTTTATATGGGGCATTTCATGTTTCAGGCTGTATGCTTTCATAGAGCACAACATTATGGAGGAGTAGTCATTTATATATTTAAATATTTATCCAAATAATCTGATCGTTCTTTTAAACTTTCAATATAACTGTCTTCTTCATGTCCAGATATGATATTATAGCTATATCTTCGAAATGTTTGAATAATGTCGTTAAGCCCAGTATTACCAATTTTAATAGTAATCTGTACCACATCATTTTTACTTTTAGAAATAAAAGCACCCAGGAGCTTACCATTGTTGGACTCTACAATCTGACTTATCTCACTAAATGAATAGTCGTTAATCCCTTTTTCAACGACTAGAACACCACCTGCTTCAAAAAAGAATGGTGACTCACTAAAGAGACTAATAATGTCATTAAGTTCATAGTACCCCAGGTAATTATTTTTGTCGTCTAAAACGGGCATGATGTTGGTCGAATTTTGAGCAAAAGCTTCCAGTACATCTAGCCAGAGTGTTGTATCTCTTACGTAAAAATCTTCAATTGAATAAAGATATTCGCTAATAGGCTGATCACTTTCGTAACAATGAACGTCTGTTTCGAAAATGGATCCTAAAAAAACACCATCCTCATTTTTTATTGGAATATGAGAATACGTTAATTGATTAAATAATAGTTGCAAATCACCTATTTTAGAACTGCTGGTGAAGGGTTTAATATCGTTGATGATGTATTCTGAAAGTTTCATTGGCCCACTTTATGAGTATGCAAATTAATTAAAAAAATAGTATTTAAGCTTGTTCTAGTTTGTATTTTTGCAGAACTTATTTAAACTTTTCTCAAAGAAGTGTAAATGACGTTTTTCAAATTCGATACATGACAAAATTAAGTGTAAACATTAATAAGATAGCCACACTACGAAATTCGCGGGGTGGGGATGTGCCAAATCTTTTACAATTTGCAAAGGATGCACAGCGTTTTGGAGCAGAGGGAATAACGATTCACCCAAGGCCAGATGAACGTCATATACGTTACCAGGATGCTCGCGATTTGAAATCGGAAGTCCATACAGAATATAATATTGAGGGAAATCCGGTAACATCGTTTATGGAGTTGGTTTTGGAGGTCAAGCCTACTCAGGTAACGTTAGTGCCGGATGCTGAAGATGCTATTACGAGTAATGCGGGATGGGATACTATTGTCCATAAAGATTTTTTAGTGGATGTGATTAAGGAGTTTCAACAGAACGGCATTCGAACGTCTATCTTTGTAGATCCTGTTTTAGAACAAATCGAAGGCGCCAAAGCAACCGGTACAGATCGGATTGAACTTTATACAGAAGCTTTTGCACATCAGTACGGACTTGGAAACAAAGCTGGTGTTGTACCTTATACAGAGAGTGCTAAGTTGGCGAATAGTCTAGGTCTGGGGATTAACGCCGGACATGATTTGTCATTGGATAATATTAAGTTCTTTAAGGAAAATATTCCAAATTTATTAGAAGTATCCATCGGCCATGCTTTGATTACTGAAAGTATTTATATGGGGGTGGAAAATGTAATCCAAATGTATTTGGGGAGGCTTAAGGACAGTGTTTAGTGCGTAGTTTATGGTTTAATATTCAATTTTAGTATGAAGTAATCGTAAATCGCAATTTGTAAATCAAAAACGGTAATTCATTACATGTTATTACATTCAAATATAATAGGAGAAGGGCATCCATTTGTAATTCTTCATGGTTTTTTAGGGATGAGTGATAATTGGAAAACCCTTGGACGTCAATTTAGTGATAAAGGATTTCAGGTTCATTTGGTTGATCAGAGAAATCATGGTCGTAGCTTTTGGGATGATGACTTTAATTATGAGGTGCTTGTGGAAGACTTAAAACACTATTGCGATATTCATAACCTTAAAGATATTGTGTTGCTCGGGCACTCTATGGGGGGAAAAACAGCGATGTTATTTGCATCACAACATCCCGATTTGGTTTCAAAATTATTAGTTGCAGATATTTCCCCACGTTTTTATCCTATTCATCATGATGCCATTTTAGAAGGGTTGTCTCAATTGAATTTCAATGAGATTGAGAGTAGAGGGGCTGCAGACAAAATGCTAAGCAGTTATGTGACCGATTTAGGTACGCGTCAGTTTTTACTAAAAAACCTATATTGGGTTGAAAAAGGTAAACTGGGGTTGCGTATAAATCTTGAGGTATTAAAAGAAGAAGTGGGAGAGGTCGGTGAAGCGCTGCCATCGTATTCTAAATTTGAAAAAGATACGTTGTTCTTAAAAGGAGATCGATCGGAGTATATTGGATTGGAAGATGAAGCGATTATTTCTAGTCATTTTTCAAAAGCCAATATCGTGACCGTTTCTAATTCGGGACACTGGCTGCATGCTGAGAATCCAATGGCGTTTTTTGAGGCTGTAGTTGAGTTTGTATCCTAAATAAGAAATTTATAATTTTAACAGTTGTAAGGGAAAATTAAAAGAAGCAAGGGGTTTTTGGTACAGATTAACATTTAACAAAGGTTTCTTTTTCACAGATTGTATAGCCTGCCCTTAGATCTGTTTGATAGAATTTCAGGCAGAACGCATAAGTATGTGCCTCCTAGAGGGCTTATTTATACAGGGTCTTCTGCCGGAGCTAAAAGTTATTATAATATTTAAGAAATCTTAGTATTCATTGGACTAAATTAAGTTTTCAATATAAAATGAAACATTTATTATGTTTTAGCGTCTTATTAGATGAAATAAATACAGGTATATAATGAAACTCGTCGTTAAACTTCTATTAAATGCGATCGCTGTATTTGTAATTGCCAATTTTTTAAATGGAGTTGATGTAGATAATTATGTGACGGCTCTCATAGTTGCGGTCGTTCTGTCTATATTAAATCTTTTTGTGAAACCAGTATTGGTAATTTTAACTTTACCAATTACAATCGTAACCTTAGGACTGTTTCTATTAATTATTAATGCTTTAATTATAGTGTTTGCCGACAAACTAATTGATGGTTTTTCTGTAAGTAGTATTTGGACAGCTGTTGTGTTTAGTATCTTACTATCTGTCTTACAATCTGTACTGCACTCTTTTTTAAAAGATGAAAAAAAATAGTGTAACATGAACCTCCATTTTTGAAGCATTTTAAGTCTGAATATTTTTAATAAAGAATCCCATATCACCTTTGAAAATCAATAAATAAGCGCGTGTTAAATGAAGCTGTTAAAAACTTTGTTGGGATGTAAAAATGTTATATTTTTGCATCCCAATTTTGGTTAAGGAAATTTAGTTTTTTTAAGACTTATTGTTAAATGCCGGATAGAAGGCTTTATAAAATTTAAAATGAATATTACAAGAGAAAACGTTGACGCATTAAATGCTGTTGTAAAGGTAGACATCGCTAAAGAAGATTATAGCGAAAAAGTTGAGAAAATCTTATCAGATTATCGTAAAACAGCTAATATTCCTGGTTTTAGAAAAGGACATGTGCCAATGGGAATGGTGAAGAAGCAATATGGAAAAGCCGTATTGGTAGATGAAGTAAATAAATTGCTTCAGGATGCATTGAACAAGTATCTTACAGAAGAAAAACTAGATGTATTAGGACAACCTTTACCAAAACCACAAGATGATATAAACTGGGATGCTGACGGGTTTTCTTTTGAATTCGAGTTAGGTTTAGCTCCAGAATTCGAGGTAAAATTAAAAGGTAAAAAAGCCATTACACATTACCATATTGTTGCAGACGATAAGATGATTGATGAGCAGATAGAGCGTATTCAAAAGCAATATGGAAAGTTAGTTTCGCAGGAAGACGTTGAAAAGGACAGTGAAATTACTGGAGCCTTCAAGAATGAAGAAAGAGAAATAGATAATACGGTTAGCTTAACCTTGGATAAGTTTAAAGGGAAAGCTACCGAGAAGAAATTTATTGGTGCGAAACCAGGTGATGTTATTGCCTTAAAAACTAAAGGTCTTTACGATGATGAGCATGAATTAATGCATGCTTTAAAATTAGGTAAAGATGATGTAGATGGTTTAGATATTGAAGTGACTTTTACCATAACTGAAATTAATAAGCGTGAGCTAGCAGATTTAGACCAAGAGTTGTTCGATAAACTTTTTGGAAAAGATACGGTTAAGACGGTTACTGAATTAAGAGATAAAATAAAGGAAGACGCCGAAAAACAATTCGTACAACAAGCAGACCAAAAGCTTTTAAATGATGTTACCGAGTATTTAGTTGAAAGCACAAAGTTCGATCTTCCTGTTGATTTTTTAACCAAGTGGATGCGTACAGCGGGAGAAAAAGAATTAGATGAAGTACAAGCCAGAGAGGAATATGAAAAGTCTGAAAAGGGATTAAGATATCAGTTGATAGAAGGGAAACTGATAACAGATAACGACATTCAAGTAACTATAGACGATATTAAAGATCATGCAAGAGATATGATTAAGGCTCAAATGGCACAGTTTGGACAAATGAATGCCTCAGATAAAGAGTTAGACGATATTGCGGCACGTGTTTTATCCAATCAGGATGAGGCTCGTAGGATTTCTGAGCAGTTGATAAGTCAAAAACTATTAGCGATTTACAAAGAAAAAGCAAATGTTAAGGTTAAAGAATTGAGTTACGAAAAGTTTGTAAAAGAAGTTTATGGTGACAAATAAGTAAATAATAATTCCTTATATTTAAGCGCTTAAATCATATGATTTAAGCGTTTTTTATTAAAAAAAGATAATTTTAAAAGACAGATTTTTCGCCATTAAACTGTAAGTCAGGCGATTAGTTAAATAAAATATTAAGTAAACTATGGATTACGCTAAAGAGTTTGAAAAATTCGCTATAAAAGATCAAGGCATTAGCAGTACATATTACAATCAAATACTAAGTAGTATGTATCCAACCGGTTTAACACCGAATATTATTGAAGAACGCCAAATGAATATTGCTATTTTCGACGTTTTTTCACGTTTAATGATGGATCGTATTATTTTTCTGGGAACAGCGATTAACGATCAGGTTGCCAATATTATCCAGGCGCAACTTTTATTCTTAGAGAGTGTAGATGCCTCGAAGGATATTCAAATTTATATTAATTCGCCCGGAGGGAGCGTATATGCTGGTTTAGGAATATATGATACCATGCAGTTTATTAAGCCAGATGTGGCGACGATTTGTACGGGAATGGCGGCTTCTATGGGAGCTGTTCTTCTTTGCGCAGGCGAAAAAGGAAAACGTAGCGGTTTAACACATTCGCGCGTTATGATACATCAACCATTAGGTGGTGCGCAGGGACAAGCCAGTGATATAGAAATTACGGCGAGAGAAATTTTGACCTTAAAAGAAGAGCTTTATAAAATTATTAGTAAACATTCAGGTCAGGATTACGACAAAGTATATGAAGATAGTGATAGAGACTTTTGGATGAAAGCCGATAAGGCTAAAGAATATGGTATGATTGATGAAATTTTAGCACGTAGTTAATTAAAAAATTCGTAATTTTAATATGTTGTTATTGAGTGGTTTATGGTTAACTCATACAAAAAAATAAAGATTAATGGCAAAGGAAGAATTAGAGTGTTCGTTTTGTGGTAGAAAAAAACCAGAGACGAATTTATTAATCGCAGGTTTAGATGCTCATATATGTGACAGATGTATTGAGCAGGCTCATGGTATTGTAATTGAGGAATCTAAACAAAATGATAGTAGCGATTTATCTGCTGAATTAAAACTTCGTAAACCCCAACAAATAAAGGAGTTTCTTGATGAATACATTATTGGTCAGGGAATGACAAAAAAGGTGATGTCTGTAGCGGTGTATAACCACTATAAGCGTTTATTGCAACCACCTTCCAAAGACGATGTTGATATTCAAAAAAGTAATATTGTAATGGTTGGACAAACAGGTACCGGTAAAACCTTGATGGCAAAAACTGTGGCGAGAATGCTTAATGTACCATTGGCCATTGTAGATGCAACGGTGTTAACGGAAGCCGGTTACGTAGGTGAAGATGTTGAGAGTATTTTAACACGTTTATTGCAGGCGGCAGATTACAATCTGGAAAAAGCAGAAAAGGGAATTGTTTTTATAGACGAAATAGATAAAATTGCTCGTAAGAGTGATAATCCTTCTATTACCAGAGATGTTTCTGGTGAAGGAGTACAGCAGGCGTTGTTAAAGCTTCTTGAAGGTACTGTCGTTAATGTTCCACCAAAGGGAGGGCGTAAACATCCAGATCAAAAGTTTATCGAAGTTAATACAGAGAATATCCTTTTTATTGCAGGAGGAGCATTTGATGGTATTGACCGTATTATTTCCAAGCGTCTAAATATGCAGGCGGTAGGGTACAGCGCATCAATGTCTGATGAGGTGGTAGATCAAGATCACTTACTTCAGTACATTATTCCAAAGGACTTAAAGGATTTTGGTTTAATTCCTGAAATTATTGGTCGATTACCTGTTCTTACCTATATGGATCCCTTAGATGCTGGTACATTAAGAGCGATATTGACAGAACCAAAAAATGCCATCATTAAGCAATATAAGAAGCTTTTTGCGATGGACGAAATTGCTTTTAATATTACCGATGGTGCTCTGGATTTTATTGTTAATAAAGCTATTGAATATAAATTAGGAGCAAGGGGATTACGTTCCCTTTGTGAAGAAATATTAACAGATGCGATGTTCGAGCTTCCAAGTAGTAATGAGAAGAAATTGAATGTAACGAAAGTATACGCTGAAGATAAGTTAACTAAAACGACATTAAAGAAACTAAAAGCGGTTTCTTAATAAGAAGAGTTATCCATAAAAAACAAAACCACGCCATGGCGTGGTTTTGTTTTTTATGGATATTTTAATTAATAAAAGACATTATGAACATTGTCTATTTGTCTTTAACACTGAAGTAAAATTAGGCTTAATTAAAGACCCTACAAAAGTTTTTTGTGCCTTTTAGACGATGAGACGAAATACTCGTTTAAAGACTTTTCCCTTCGTACTTAATCGGTGTTAAAGACCTTTTATTCTAGTTTAGAATAACAAATTCTACTCGTCTGTTTGCCTGTAAATTTTCTTCTGTACAATTGTCTGCACAGTCGACTATAGGATCATTTTCTCCATGTCCCTTAGGCTCCAAACGACTTTTCTCAATACCATTTTTAACTAAGTAGCGTAGAACAGACGCTGCACGTTTTTTAGACAGATTTAAATTGTAAGATGCTCTACCCTTATTATCTGTATGCGCATTAACGGCTAAAGTCATTTCGGGATGCTCTTTAAGTATTTTAATAACTTTATTTAAAGAAATGGTAGATTCCTCTTTTACATGATACTTGTTAAAGTCAAAATAGATATTTTCAAGAACAATCATGAGTTCATCATCAACTTTTTCTATAACAGCTTCGGTTGAGAGTAATTCTAAATCTTTTTTATAAGATGTGTTGAAACCTCTGGTCGCTTCGAATTTAAAATGACCTGGTTCAAACCCATCTTTTAGTGTTGTAATACTGTAATTTTCAAAGGGCGCTACATTAAAGTTGAAAGTTGCAATGTCGCTAGTAGTTTGTCTCGCAACCTCAATACCATCTTCATCTTTTAGGATAACTAAGGTATTAGGAAGCTTTATTTGTGTTTCCAAATCTACAATACGACCTTTTACTGTTTGAATAACTTCGTCGTTTGTAGCCGTATAAATATCTAAACTCCCTTTTCCATTGGGTCTGTTGGAAGACACATATCCTTTGTTTTTAGCTGCCAGGAAATACGCAATTTCATCGTATTCAGAATTAATGGTATTACCCATATTTCTTGGAGCTTTATATCTGTCGGAAAGTATTCGACTAGTAAAAAGATCGAAACCACCAATACTATTATGCCCCTTAGAAGAGAAGTATAAATATTTAGAATCTAGAGATAACGATGGATATTTTTCATCTGAGCTTGTATTAATAGCAGGTCCCAAATTTTCTGGAGTACCTAACGAACCGTCATCATTTATCTTAGCAGCATAAATGTCGTAACCACCAATAGATTCAGGCATATTAGAAGCAAAATACAATTTATCGCCCTTAGGACTCATAAATGGATTTTCTATCGAAACACCATTTTGGTTAATGCTTAATAACTCTTGGTTAATCCAGTTACCATGGGAGTTCTCTTCTAGATCGGCTTTGTATAGTTTAAACTCTGTTGAGTTCTCTTTGTTACTTCTTGTATAGTAAACCGTTTTTTGATCTGGAGAGAAGGTCAATTGATCTTCACTATTACTGGTGTTTAGTATTCTGGAGAATAATAATGGTAAACTTAATTGTCCATTTTTACTAATATCCAGGCAAAACAAATCTTTGTAAGCTTCATTTGTATTCGGATCTATTTTTGCTAAACCCCCTAACTTTTTAGAAGAAACCATAATAAGTTTATTTCTAAAAAAGCCAGAGCCTATTTCAGAAAATCTGGTGTTTACGCCAGCATCTAAAAGCTCGAATTGAAAGCCATTAGCACCAACGGTATTTGATGATGCATGGAAATTGTTGTCGACTGAATAGTTATTAAAGGCTATTGAATTTGAAGTTCCTTGACCAATTACAAGATTAGATATAAGGAATACGAAAAAATACACTTTAGTTCTCATACTTAAGGGTGTTTGAGAGATTAGGATTAATTTGGGCGTAAATATAGTCTTTATGCGAGATTTTGAAAAAATTTCTTAGATGAATAGCTGTTTAATTCGTTTACCTTGGGCCGATAAGAGAAATGTCTTAAAAAAGCATGTTTTTATTCTTTAAATTTAACCAAAAATTAAGGTTAAATACAGGTGAGATTTATTGTTTTTGTGATAAGAACTTGAAACGTTTGAATGTTGTTTTTTTGGCGCATGGACGTTAATTAAGGCCTGTTCACATCTTTTAGGTTTTCTGCATACTAAATTTAAAACATAAGGATATTTAATGGAGTCTTTTGTAGGCCAACCAAGCTTGTTCATTATTAATTATTCTAATGGTTTCTAGAGCTCTTATTGCTTCAGGTTTACTTTTATAACTAGCATATGCCACTTGTAATAAACCGTTATTATTTTTTCCAATACTTCTGGCGTTAACAAACCCATCTGCTTTTAATTGTTCTACCAGTTTAATCCCATTCTTTTCAGAATTAAAAGAACCAGCTATGACATGATAATTCCCGATTTGGTCTGTCATGTTTAATGTGTTCTCTGGGGTAGCATTTAAAATCACAAACTCAACACGCCTGTTAGCTTGCGCTTCTTTATTGGTACATTTGCGTTTACAATCAATTAGCGGTTTTTGTTCTCCATAACCTTTAGATAGTAATCTATTCTTATCAATACCATTTTCGATTAAATAATTTAGGGTGGACTTTGCCCGTTTTTTAGATAACCTTAAATTATAAGAATAAGAACCAACATTATCTGTATGAGCATTAATGACTAGTTTTATTTTAGGGTGCTCGTTAAGGACCTTTACTATTTTGTCCAGAGCCAAATTCGATTCTTCTTTTATGCTGTGTTGACCATAGTCGAAGTATATATTCTCAACAATAATTCTAAGTTCATTATCTACTTCTGCGATCACAGGTTCGGTAGACATTATTGCTAAATCTTGAGCGTATGTTGTGTCTTCATTTTTATAAGATCTAAAATCAAAAACTCCAGTATCATAACCGCTTTTCTGAGTAGTAATTGTATAAGCCTCCAATGGAGATACATCGAAGCTGTAAGAGCCGTCATTATCGGTTACTACTTGCTCTATTTCTCTTTGGTTTTTGTCTCTTAGAACAACAACAGCACCGGCTATCACGTTGTTAGTGGTTATATCTAAAACCTTCCCCTTTACAGTTTGTTCAATATGTTTGAACGTAAAATAATGAAGATCGTAGCTGTTTCCCTCGTTTCTATTTGATGAAAAATATCCTGAGCTATCGTTTGCATTAAAATAGGCAATTTCATCAAAAGTGGTGTTAATAGTGTTACCCATATTTTTAGGTGTACGATATTCGTTATTTGATATTTTACTGGCAAAAAAGTCAAACCCTCCCATGCCCTCATGGCCATTGGAAGCAAAAAATAGATATTCGTCGTCAGCAGAAATATATGGGTGTTTGTCGTCTTCAGTTGTATTTATTTTTTCTCCTAAATTTTCAGGTATACCTAGAGTGCCGTCAGGGTTAATATTTACAGAATAAATATCGAAGCCGCCCAGGGCATCGGGCATGTTAGCCGAAAAATATAACTTATCACCCCGAGCATTTACGAAAGGGTTTTCTATAGATACATTGTCACTATTAAAACTTAACAATTCTTCGTTCATCCAATTACCGTGAGAGCCTTCCTCAAAGCTGGCTCTGTAAAGTTTATATTCCAAGGATTTTACCCGATTACTTCGTGTGTAATATACGGTTTGTTCGTCTGGTGAGAACGACACTTGTCCTTCACTATCGCCTGTGTTTAAAATTCTAGAAAATAATATAGGTTTAGATAAGTTTCCACTACCAAGTGTATCAAGACAATACAGCTCTTTGTAAGCTTCATTGGTGTTGGGGTCTATTTTGGCTAATGCACCAATTTTTTTAGAAGATACCAGAATTAATTTATCTCTAAAAAAACCGGTTCCAATCTCGGAATATTCAGTGTTAATATCTGTGTCTGAAACTTCAAATTGAAATCCGTTTGTTCCAATATCCGTTTGACTGAATAATACGAGAGACTGAAGCCATACAAAAATCTTTAGATAAGCTTTCATCTTTAGGGGGTTGGTCGTTTACTTCGCTATTAACGAATTTTAAAATGCAAAAGTATAATCTTAGAGGTTAAAATGCAATATTATTCGTTGAAATACAGTATTTTGAAAGGTAAACCTACATGTTTACCGGTTCAAACCGAGTAACTCATCCATATAGACGCGTGTATTTGACAGACGAGGAATTTTATGTTGACCACCAAGTTTATTATTTTGTTTTAACCAATCATGAAACAAACATGGCCTAGCAATATTAATTTTGGGTTTGTTTAGTGTGATGTTGTTATAACGTTTGGCTTCGTAGTCTGAATTTAAGGCTTTTAATGCATTGTCAAGTAGTTCATTGAAATAATCAATATCTCTGGGTGGGGTTTTGAATTCAATTAACCATTCATGAGCTCCCTTTTTTTTGCCTTTCATAAAAATTGGAGCAGCCGTAAAATCTACAATTTCGGCATTCGTGCGTTTGCATACTTTTTTTAGTGCATTCTCGGCATTTTCGATAATAAGTTCTTCTCCAAAAACATTGATATGGTGCCTGGTTCTGCCAGAAACTTTGAGTCTATAAGGGCTTAAGGAGGTGAATCTAATGGTGTCACCAATCTTATAGCGCCACAATCCTGCATTGGTGGTAATGATTACGGCGTAATTCTGATTAAGCTTAACCTCACTTAAAGGGATTGCTCTTTCCTCGGACGTATCGTAAACATCCATTGGAATGAATTCGTAGAAAATGCCATAATCAAGCATCAATAGCAATTCGTTGCAGTTATTTTGATCCTGAATAGCGAAAAAACCTTCAGAGGCATTGTAAATCTCGTAATATTTAAAATCGGTGGAGGGAAGGATTTTTTTGTATTGGTCTTTATAAGGTGTGAAACTAACACCTCCATGAAAATAGACCTCCAAATTAGGCCATACCTCGTGTAAGCTTCGATTTTTTGTAGTCTCCAAAACATTGTTAAGTAAAACAAGCATCCAGGAAGGTACACCTGCCAGGCTAGTAACATTTTCTTTTATGGTTTCATCAACAATAGCTTGCATTTTATATTCCCAATCACTCATAAGAGAGACTTTACTACCTGGGGTACTGCTAAACTCTGCCCAGAAAGGCATATTATCAATTAAAATGGCAGATAAATCACCAAATACGGTACCATTTTCTTTATACAGTTCCTTGCTGCCTCCTAATCGTAGACTCTTTCCTGTGAATAGTTGCGAATCTTCATTATTATTAAGGTACATGCACAACAAATCTTTACTGGCAGCATAGTGACAGTCTTCGAGTGATTCTGCACTTACCGGAATAAATTTACTTTTAGATCTGGTGGTTCCGCTTGACTTGGCAAACCATTTTATAGGGCTAGGCCAAAAGATATTACTTTCGCCTTTTCGGGAACGTTCAATAATGTCTTGCCACCCATCATAGTTTTTTATGGGGACCCGTTCAGAAAACATTCTATAATTCTTAATGGAAGCGAAGTCGTATTTTTTACCAATTTCAGTATCCTTTGCAATATCTATAAGGGTTAATAGTAATTCATTTTGTACTTCATTGGGGTATTTTAAAAAGAGTTCTATTTGATGAAACCTTTTTTTTAGAAACCAAGAAGCAATCGAATTTACTATAGGTATTGGCATATTTATTTTATCTTTAAGATTTTAAAAATAACATTTTTTTTTATGACTTACCAAGGGGTTCTAACTAAAATGGAAACGGAGTATGCTAGTCCGATTCAGTATTACTTAGTGTTTGAGAACGATTTTTTAAATATGAATCAGTTGCTTAACAAGCATATAACCATTCAATTTGTAAAATATCAATGTTTGAATTGTGGTTTAGATAAACCTATTTATAGACAAGGGTTTGATAAACAGTGTTTTTACAAAGTCCCTCAGGCAGCCGATTGGATTATGCGTCCCGAGTTAAGTAAGGCGCATCTTGATCAGGAGGACAGGGATTTGGAATTTGAGAAAAAAGCACAGTTGCAACCTCATATCGTATACTTGGCAAACTCCAGTAATGTAAAAGTAGGTGTGACCAGAAAAAGCCAGGTGCCAACCCGTTGGATAGATCAGGGAGCGCATGAAGCTATAGAAATTGTTGAGGTTCCAAACCGGTATTTGGCTGGGATTACAGAGGTCGCATTAAAGGATCATGTCGCAGATAAAACCAATTGGCGAAAAATGCTTAAAAATGATATTGAAGATGAAAATCTAACCGAATGGCGTGATCGTTTAAAGCCATTTGTTCCTGCCGAGGTTATTGATTATTTTATAGAAACTAATGGTGAAACGAGTTTAGAATTTCCAGTTCAAAAATATCCCGAAAAACCGAAAAGTTTAAATATTGTTAAACAACAGGAGTATTCAGGTAAATTAGCTGGTATAAAAGGACAGTATCTTATATTTGAGGATGAGACTGTTTTTAATATTCGTGCTAACGAAGGCCTTGTCGTGAATATCTCGATTAATTAGAGGACGTTCTGAATGATACCTTTTTTACTTGGTTTTTAACATAGAAAACTCATGTTAGTTAGTAGATTCCTGCTTGCTTGGGAATTATGCAACATACAATTTCATAGCCTGTACGAAAGCGATAATTATCAATAAAACTCCTGTAATTTTATTAATGATATTTGATATGTTTTGAATCCTGGATTTAATTAATAAGCTAAATCTACTGTAACTGTATAGGGTAAGTAATTTTCCAATGTATACACCAGAAAAAAACAGAAATAATACCGAAAGCGACGACTGTAAGGATAGCATGATGTCGTTCTTATTCAAAAAACCAAAGGCAATCACCCAATAAATTAAAACGGGAGGGTTTACAATGCCAAGAAAAAAGCCTGTTATATATTTAGATTGTATTATTTTTTTCTTTTTAGGTTTTTCAGATTGTTTTTTCAAGAATAGATAAACTCCTACTGCTAGCAAAAGCAAGGCCATTAGCAGTTGTACCCAGGAATGATCATTAAAAAAATTTCTAACTGTTATATTGTAATGTAGTGCGTAATACGATAACATAACCTCAGCCATACCTGCTGTTATAGCAATTTTAAAAGCCTTTTTTGCATTTTGCCTTAGCGTGGTATTAATCACAGCAATATTAGAAGCCCCTAATGGTAACGCCCCAAGAATAGTGGTTAATATACCTATAAGTAAATACATTACAATCATAAAGCTTTGGTAGGTATAGTGTATTAAAGCTTACAAGTTTTTCCGTTAAATCAAAAAAGCTGCAAAACCGAATTATCGTGCTTGCAGCTTAATCGAATAGAATTTCTTAGAGCTTTGTCTCGAGGATCGTTCTAAGAAACTCTTTATTTTGATTTTTTCTTTTTGCCAAATAAGCCTCCAAGTGCATTTTTAACGGCATCTTCCGTTGTGTTGGTCTTTGCAGAATCTGTTTTGGTTTTGTTACCTTTTAACATGTCGCCTAGAACGTCTTTTACACTATTGTTTTGCTCTTTTTTAAGAGAATCACTTTTAGATTTATTACCTCCAATAACACCACTAAGCAAATCAGAGACCTTTCCCTTTCCTTTATTAAGCAACTTTTGTTTTTCAATTTCAATAAGTTGATTAGTAAGGGTTTTAACGCCACTGGCTAAATCGGTTTTAACAGAGGGGTTTGTATAACTTCCTCCAATATTAGCAGTGACAGGAACATTAATGTTTTTGGCATCTTTGCTATCAATTTTTCTAATTAACTGATTAACTTCACTGCCCAAATATTTTGCAGGGACATTAAAAACAGCACTATATTCCAGATTTTTATCGAAACCATGTGAGCCTGAAACATCAATAGTAATATCTTCGTACGTAAGCTGAAATGGTTTTACACTAACCTTTCCATTTGCAAAGTCTAGTTTTGTTTTAAGGTCTTTTAGGCTCAGTTTATTAAAATCAATAAAATCCATAGAACCTTCCAGCTTGTTAAATAATTCACTTCTATTCGCATCGACTTTTGTAGCTAATAATTCCGTTAATCCACTTCCTGAGAGTGTACTAAGTTTTGGAAGTAACTCTTCGTCCAAATTACCAGATAAGTTCAAATCCGTATTAAGCTTTCCCTGAAGCAACTTTGCTATGGGGGCCAGGTTTCTTAAAAATTCAATATTCTTAAACGACTGCGGAATATCGAAACTATCTATGCCCATGTTAAAATTAAAGGTTGGGGTTTCTCCTTTGGTAGAAACATCTCCCGAAACTGCCAGAGTTCCATCGAAAATATGCGATGTTAAATCTTTAAGTGTCACTTTTTGATCCTTAATAAAAAGCGTTCCCTTGACATCCTTTAAATTAAAATGGTCGTACACTACTGTTTTTGCATTGGCATTAACAGTACAATCTAAAAAAGCAGGTATTTTTAGTGATTCGGTGTCTTGAGTAATGTCCTTGTCTTCCGAAATGGATTCTTCCTCAGACATAAAATCGTTGACTTTTAAAAATGTAGAATTTAAGTTGAAATTACCTTGAAGTGTATTATCACTTAACAAAAAGCCCATGATGTTTTTTATGGTTCCTGTAGCATTTAAGTCACTACTACCTGTTCTGGCTTTAAAGGAGTTAAGTGATATCGTTTTAGGGTTAAAAGTCATATTGGCTTCAGAAATATGAATAGGATTCATAAGGTCTTCTGAAGAAAACACAAAATCATTAATGCTTACCGCTCCTGTATTTTTTATACGTTCTAAAGCATTGGTTTCGATGGCTTTCATATCGAAAGACGTATTGATACTTCCTTTTAAAACACCGGTTAATGTCTGTTCCATATCAACCGGATAGGCTTTGGTTATATTAGCCAAATTTAAAACACCTGAAACATTGGCATTTACCAACATATTTTTTGTAATGTTTTTTAAAGAGGCAGACGATTTAAATACATCTTCGTCAATTTTAAAATTAAGCGCTTTAATATCGATGTAAGTGTCATCTATGTTCCCGGTTGTATTTTTTATGGTTGTATTAATGGTTATATTTTCAATACCTTTTGGTAAATCGGGGTATTTAAAAGATCCATTATGAGAAACAATACTAATGTCTAATGTTGGGATGGTTTTTTCAGAATGAATTCCTTTAACAATACCTTTAACTGTAAAATCACCGGTAGTTTTAACATTAGCAATACTCTTGGTATATGCTTCTGGAATTAAGGCCAAAAAGCTTTTAAAGGATGTTTCAGGGTTTTCAAAATCGATATCTATTTCCTGACCTTCTTCGAGTAATTTTACATAACCATGAAATTCAAGAGGTAGATCGTTTATTGAGGCTTTGTTGTCTTTAAAGGTATATATACTTTGTTCTAAATCCAGTCCGATTATAGCATCCAATTTAATATGATTGTTGTTTAGATAGTTGGTGCTATCCATAGTAAAACTAATGTTGGCAGATGTTTTTGTGTCCAATTCCGATGTTTCAGCAGAAAAAATTCCTTGTCCTTCATGATTAAGTTCAGAAATATAAATGGCCATGTTTGCAGCTTCATCAATATACGCCAAAGAACTGTTATTGATCCTGTAATTTTCTATATCAAAAGAAAAATTACCAGATTCTGTATCGGTATCTGCTACCGGTTTGTTTTCATCACTTTTAGCAATATCAAAATTGGTATTCCCGAACTTATCGGTCTTGAGTGTTACCAGGGTTTCATCTACAGCAATCGAATTAACTACGATAGGTTCATCGCCCGAAGTTTTAAACAATTCCTTTATTGACATGGACAAAGCAATGTTTTTAGAGGTAATGAGAGTTTCTCCTTTAAACGGTTCGAAATTCGTTATTACCAAGTCTGTTACGGAAACATGTGCTTTTGGGAAACTTTTAAAAAAACTTAAGCTTACGTCGCTAAATTCAACTTGGGCATTTAAATTTTCGTTTATGGTGCGTTTCACCATATCTTTTATCTGCGATTTAAACGCAAATGGAAGGGCTATTAATAGAATGATAATAACGAGCATAACAATGCCCACTATCTTTAGGGTTTTTTTCATAGTGTAGGTTTTTTGCTATTTAATTCTTATCAGAATTTTATTTTATAGGGTGTTACGAATTAGCACAGTGAATATACGTAAAAATGGCATTATAGGAATAAAACTAATTTTAATAAATGTTAATTTTTAAAAAGAAGATCGATTTCTTCGTTAACTTTTAGGTTAAAACGTTTTCTAAACAGATAAACACCTAAATACAATAATGGCGTATCCAGAATGGCTACAAAAACTTTAAATAGAAATCCGCTTACCAATAACCCCTTAAAGTTAGACCAATCAATAATGCCAAAAGAGCACAAGAGGAAGACAATTGTAAATGTATCGACAAATTGCGAGAACCAGGTTGAGAAATTATTACGTAACCAAAGATGCTTTCCTTTGGTAAGTCGTTTCCAGAAATGATAAATTTGAATGTCCACAAACTGAGCAAACAGGTAGGTAAGCATGCTTGAAAATACAGCAATGATGGAATTCCCAAAAACGGTACCAAACATATCGTCTTTTACATAAGACCATGAGGTAGCCGGAACGATATCTGCCACCAAAATAATTAAAAGAGAAAAAAGAGAAGCAAAAATTCCGGTAACAACGACATCATTGGCGCGCTTTTTGCCATAAATCTCACTAATTAAATCCGTAATTAAAAAAGTGATGGGATATGGTAATATACCAACAGAGATTTCAAAAAGCTTGCTGCCAAAGATTTCAATATCGAAAGGGTACCAGTAGAAAAATTTTTGAAAAATAAGGTTAGATACAACCAGAGAGGTTATAAATAGAGCCCCCAAAAGAATGTAAATACGTTGGGCAGCTAGTTTGTCTTTTAAATTCATCGTTGTAGTTTGTGAGTAATAACACGTTAAACTGTTCGAATGTAACGAAACAGGTTTTAATATATAAACATAGTAAATTTATGTCTTTATAAATAAAATCCACACATACTTAAAGGATAGACATTATAGATTTAAATTCTGTTATGTGAAAAAACCTAACAACCGGGGATAATTTGTGAATAAATATCACCTTATAAATATAAAGGATTAAAAATTGTTTTAGTTAATTTGCGCATGACACATCGTTATGTGTAAGTAGAAGTGCGTTAATGACTTATGAATCTACAAGAAACATTTCATATAGCTTTAGGAAGTAATAAAGGAGATCGGTTTAAGAACTTACAGGATGCTATTGACCAAATACATGTTAAGGCAGGTAATGTAAAATTAATCTCCAGAATATACAAGTCTCCTGCATTTGGGTTTGAAGGTGAGGAGTTTTTTAATGCGTGTTTGATTTTAGAGAGTTATTTGACTCCCCAGGAATTATTAAAAACACTATTGGCTATTGAGTCGGATATGGGGCGCGTGCGATCTCATTCTGATGGTTATGAATCACGTGTTATAGATTTAGATATTATTTTTGCCGGAGATATGGTGTTAAATACTGAAGTACTGCATGTCCCACATCCGGAAATGGAAAAACGACGATTTGTGTTGTTACCGCTTAACGATATTGCTTCTAAAATAAAACATCCACAACTAAATAAGGAGGTGTCGTTGTTATTGAAAGAATGTAGAGACGATAGTATTCTGGAGCCTATTAATATTTGGTTGAAGAATCCAAGGAAAGCCTTTAATTTTTCAAAGTATAATTACTTGGCTATCGAGGGTAATATAGGTGCTGGAAAAACCAGTTTGGCTAATAAAATTGCCAACGATTTTAATGCCAAGCTGATCTTAGAACAATTTGCTGACAATCCGTTTCTGCCGAAATTCTATAACGATGCGTCTCGTTACGCTTTTCCTTTAGAGATGTCCTTTTTAGCTGAGCGTTATCAGCAAATTTCTGATGACCTCGCGCAACTCGATCTCTTTAAAGATTTTATTGTAAGTGATTATGATGTCTTTAAATCACTTATTTTTTCGAAAATTACGTTACAGGAAGACGAGTTTAAATTGTACAGAAAGTTGTTTTACTTAATGTATAAAGATATAGCCAAACCCGACTTGTATGTGTATTTGTATCAAAATACCGAAAGATTACTTGAAAACATAAAAAAGAGAGGACGCGATTTTGAACAGAATATTGATAGTAATTACCTTGAAAAAATTAATACCGGATATTTGGATTTTTTAAAATCACAATCTGATTTTAATGTGAAAATTATTGATGTTTCTGATAAAGATTTTATCGAACACAGACAGGATTACCTATGGCTTTTAGGTGAGATTTGTGCGGAGTAATTTTAATTTAAGGACTATCAATTAAGATTAAAAGTCGTTTTAATACATTTTAGTGATGGTTAACAAAATCTTTGGTACGTAAAATATATAGACCGAAGTAATCTTTCGACGCTCTATTCTTTTTTTGACCAGATTTAACAAAAATCAAGTCTTTTTCGGAGTCTTCAATTATTGGGTAGTACAAACTAATCCCTGTATCCATGTTTTTTGATTTTTTTTCAAAAACCTCTAATTTAAAAGGGAAGGCTATTGATCTAGATTTTAATATAATAAAGCCCGTTCCATACCATTCTGGGTATCCATGGTTTACCATGCTGAATAAAGAACGCTTATAGCGTGATTTTTTTCAAATGCCTTAACCTCAACAGTGCATTTTTTGTCTGGAGAAGCGTACTGACCTCCGTTTAAAGTGGTAAACCGTTTTTTAAACTATCTGCCTAAAATTTATTTAGATATAACATCTTCATTTTTCATGATGTCCCTATTTTGATTGGAACAATGCTATTCTATTTCCCTCGCTATCTTCAAACTCTGCTACCAGTCCAATTCCAATGTTTTTTTTAGGGTACAAAATTTGTCCTCCCTTTGCAGTAGCCAGTTCTAATATGGTATCAATGTTTTCTGCACCAAAGTAAATAACGACACCGTCATTTGTTGGTTTATATATGTCTCCCTTTGCCAGGGCACCTGAAATTCCTGAATTTTCATCTGAAAATGGAAACAATGCCATGTCGTTATTGTCAATATTTTCTTTTTCGAAGTCAAACTTGAAAACTTCTTTATAAAATTTTATTGCTCTTTCGATGTCGTTGACCGGAATTTCAAAATAAACGACTGGGTTTGATTTTTTTATCATGTGGTATTTTCTAGGTGCTTAGTTGTTGTTGAATAGTTATCGTGGGAACTAAATAATTGAATTGAAAGTACATCAATTACAATTATCAACATGTTAATAATTTACTTCTTTGCTGCTTATCGAATTTGAGTTATCTTAAAATTATGGCTAGCAATAATACAAAAGATATGCTCCTCTTATATTCCGTGTGCATAAATTTACTACTGCAAATTTACAGGATATCTCCTTAGATAAACTGCCTTGAATTCGGTGAATTTTACTTGTAATACCTTAAATTTTCTCACAATGTTCCGGCTATCTTGTTTACATACCTAATAAAGGTAAGTGTTTTACCTTGTGATAGGTGAGTGTAGCAGTAATACAGCTTTTTAAAGCAGCTTTAGGTAGATCCTCATCAAGTTGAAGAATGATGGCACGTTTGCCTTCAAATTTAAGCGTGTTTTTGTAGACTAATCTAAAAGTTTCAACCAATCGGCTGGTGCATTGGAAGTACAAAGCATATTGATTTGGAGTTTTTGCTTTCCAGTCGATTCTCAAAGTACTGCCTTTTTTAGTTAGGTAGCTAGGTTCTCCCCATTTTAGAGTTTCTTCCAGAAGAACAATATCTTCTATGTTATTAGCAGTTTCTATAATTAACTCCCGCAAGGCTATCATTTGCTTTTTAACCGAATTAGGATACTTATCGTAAACCAGCTTGACTTCGGGGGTTGTTCTTATTTCCATATGTTCAGTCGTTGTTGAATTCAAAATTATACTAAATTATGAATTTACAGCTGAATGTTGTACATCCAGGACTATTTAAAAATTGTCATTAAGAGCGACTTATAAAAGTCCAAATAATTAAAATTACTTGATCAACGGGCAGATGTCGAAGTACTCAAAATGACAATATTTAAACGTTTTATAACCTTATGTAAATCTTATTTTCCTGTTGTAAAAGTTTTATTTTCTTGAGTTATTCGTTCGCGTTGCTCCTTCGATAATCCATATTTAAAATAGAGATCGTTAGGATAAAGTAAATTGGATTTTTTCATGCTTGGATCGTTAGTTTTTTGACTTAAGTCGCAATCAAAACGCCCCAGTTTTGTATACATCTTATCCCAGTTATTGCCAGCATTAATAAAATGAGATAATCCCCAGGTGATCCCATCGGCATTTTTAGAATCGGTAAAGGCATCAGGAGAAAACGGGCCGCCAGCAACGGGAAGCATTTTACCAACCGATGCAATTTCGAAGTTTACCCAATCTTTGGCATATTGTATGGTATAATGTTCAATACCATCGGTGGTTACGATGGCTGCAACCCCTTCTTTGAAAGGGAATAATATGGTTTCGTGACCAGAATTCATTACAGGGTTTAATGGGTGCTTAATATAGGGGCCGTTTGGAGACTCTGCTATAGCAACGCCCCAGCCATCCCAGTGTTTTCTGTTGGCATCTCTACTGTCCATTCCAGATTTATAATACACATATATTTTTCCATTATGTACTAAAGGGTAGGGATCGTGGATAACACGGTGATCCCACTCGTCCTCTGCTCCAAAATCAATAACAACTTTGTTAAGTGGTATCCAGGGGCCATCTGGAGAATCGGCATAAGACATAGCTACAGGGCATTTGTCGGTTGCACCACCGCTAGACGGTTTGCCGCTGGGTGCACTAAATGCCTGGTAATATAGATAGTATTTGTCTTTCCATTTTAGAACATCAGTGGTAGACACAGAGCGCCAACCTGGATTTGGTTTTTCGGGCCTGGGAATAGCAACACCCTGTTCTTTCCACGTGAATCCATCGGTGCTGGTTGCGTACCAAATATCACATAAATCCCAATCCGCAGAAGGGATGGTGTCATTACATTTAGCGTAGCCCATAGGTTTTGTAGGTGTATTTCGGTAAGTATACCAAACATAGTATTTTCCATTTTCGAAAACTATTTTTGAAGGGTCTCTACGCGTAATCGTACCATCTCCATTGTTATAATTAAAACCTTCCAGTTCTGTATATCTAAAATTTGAGTACAGTTCATTATCCAAAAAACGAGGCGCTTCGTAATGCTCAAAACTACGTTTCATCGCACTGCTTAGCTCTCTATTAGGATCTAAGTCTTTAATAAATAAAGGAAAAGCTTTTTCTGATTGCTTTTTTGTTTGTTTTGCGGGTGCTTTTTCCTCATGCTGACATGAAAGAAGTAATATGCTAATAATTAAAGTTAGTAGTATTCTCATATTTAGTTAATATTAATTAAGGGAATTATTTCAAGGTCCAATTGATCTTGTCCGACAAAGTTTTTCCCGCCTTGACTTCAATTTGATTTGTTCCTTTTTTAAGTGTAATGTTTTCGAAAGTAAGGATATTGATATCTGAGGAACATGTCTTTTTAGATATTTTTTTGCCATTTACATAAAGGACTACTTTAGATTGATTAGTATACACTTTTACAGTAGTATTACTAGCTGTGCGTTCATTGTGCCTTCTTTCTGCAATGTATAGTACAGGCGTTTTAGACCAATTTGCCTTGTAGAAATAGAAGGCGTCTTTTTTAGTTTTTCTGTCAAAAGTAACCAATCCTTTGTGATTGGTGTAAGGAATGCCGCCGCGATTCCAATTGCCTACCGAAAAATCAAATATATTCCATACATACGAACTCCATACAAAAGGACGATCTTTAATGATCTTCCATGACACCTCATGACATCGTGTTTGATCCTGTTCGGGGAAAAATCCTCCAAAAGGCTTATCTAGTTTTGTGATGTCTTGCTGAAAAATATTACCGCCTGCACCATATTCACTAATACTAATGCCAATTTCGGGTTTGGCTTTATTTGATTTGTCCAGCCATTTGGCTAAATCTTTATAATCACCGTAATACCAACCAAAATACTTATTCCAGGCTTGCAGGTCTGAAATACCTCCCATATTCGATGTAACACCACGATCACTTGCCGATATTGTTAAACGGCTATTATCCAGTTCGTGAGCCAGGTCGTTTAATTCTTTAGTCAGTTGTACACATGGTTCGTCTGGACTTTTCCAGGCACGGACTTCATTCCATAATCCCCAAACAAAAATGCTAGGATGGTTGTAGTTTTGGAGAATTAATTCGGTTAACTGTTGTTTGGCATTCTCAAATTCACGACCACTATAATCGTGCACAAAAGGAATTTCACTCCATACCAAAATCCCTTTTTTATCTGCGATCTCATAGGTGGATTCCGAATGTTGATAATGGGATAAACGTAACGTTGTAGCTCCAATTTCATCGATAATATCTAGATCCTGTTGGTGATGGTTTTTAGTAAGCGCAGGCCCAAATTGTTTCCATTCTTGGTGCATAGCTACGCCATGTAAGTGATAAGCAGCTCCATTCAAGCTAAATCCGGTTTTAGGATTTACATCATATGTTTTTATCCCAAAGGTTTGGGTGATTTTATCTGAAGAATTTTCGGTTTTTAGTTCAATTTCAACAGTATATATGTGAGGGTTTTTTCGTCCATTCCATAGAATAGGTGATTTAATTTCTAAAGGGCTTTCAATAATTTCAGAATTTGAAGTAAAGGTTATACTTTTTGTTTTTTTCAGAACTGTAGTTCCTTTTTCATCCTTTACCGTATATTTTAGGTCTGCTTCTTGATTGGCAGTTCCCTGTAAATGGGTTTCAAGAGTTAATTTTGCAAAGTCTTTAGTTACCTCTTGTTGCTTAACGAATACCCCTGAAGAAGCAAAATGTATCGGAGAGATGTGAGATTTAGGAGTGGCAAATATTTGTACCGGACGATAAATACCTCCATATACATTAAATAAGTTGTCTGTAACAGGTATTATTTTAAAGTTTGGTCTATTTGTAACTTTTACAGCGATATTATTTTCTGCACCTACATTTGCAAATTTGGTAATATCAAAACAAAATGCAGAGTAACCACCGGCATGTTTTCCAACATTTTTGCCATTTACATATACCGTAGCCTCACGACCCACGGCTTCAAATCGAATAAAAATTTGCTTTCCAATCATTGTATTCGGAATAACAGTTTTATTTCTATACCAGGCCACACCACGATAATAACCATTTTCCTCTATGGCATCCATAGAATAGGTGTGAGGTACTGTAATAGAAGCCCAGTCAGTTGGAGTTTCATTTAAATGTTGAACTTTATAGGTGTTCCCTTTTTTAAAGGTCCAATCGGTAAGTTTAATATGTTCTCTGGATTTTACAAATGAAATTTGTGCATTAATTTTAAAAAAAGAAATCAGGAGAATAATTACAAAAAGTTGCTTAAATGCCATTATTAGTTTAAAAAAAGTTAAACGTAAATGTATGAATTATTAGTTGGACTTTATAGGTTAAGACGTGTAACATATGGTCAAATTAGTGTAACATATGCTCCTTTGAACTTTATAGTTTAATACATGTTGGATCTTTGGTTGGAAAAGATTTGGTTTCTTTCGTTTTTGATAATAATCTGTTGTTTCGATGATAATTAATACCAGGATCTCGTCCTTTCTATAAAGATAATTTACTAAAAACATCCCAAATAACGACTCCGGCACTTACCGAAATGTTTAAAGAATGTTTGGTGCCAAATTGAGGGATTTCAATGACCAGATCACTTGCTGTAACCACGTCTTGATCTACGCCTTTCACTTCGTTACCAAAAACTAAGGCGTATGCTGCCTGAGGTTCGGGCTTAAAATCATTTAACATGGTGGCGTGTTCGGCTTGTTCGACAGAACAGATTTTTACACCATTTTGCTTTAAGTGTTTAATAACATCCATAGTGTTTTTGGCATATTCCCAGTGCACTGTATCGGTGCTCCCTAAAGCTGTTTTATGGATGTCCTTGTTGGGTGGGGTGGCCGTGATGCCACACAGGTAGATTTTTTCTATTAAAAAAGCATCACTCGTTCTAAAGATGGAGCCAATATTATTAAGACTTCGTATATTATCAAGTATAATAATTAAAGGTGTTTTTTTCGCATTTTTAAAATCACTTACGCTTAATCTATCAAGTTCGCTATTTTTAAGTTTTCGCATGTTGCAGGTGTTAACAATTATAGATAACTTCTAATATTTCGATTTTACAAAAAAACAAAATAATCTTACATTAGCATCCTTTGCTAATAGTTGCAAAATAACAAAAACAAAACTACTTTACCTTGGCTACGAAAGTGAAAAAAGAGACCCCGTTAATGAAACAATATAACGCTATTAAAGCGAAATACCCAGATGCTTTACTGCTGTTTCGGGTAGGGGATTTTTATGAAACCTTTGGTGAAGACGCTGTAAAGACTGCGGGTATACTGGGTATTATTTTAACCAAACGCGGTGCCGGAAGTGAAAGCGAAACCGAATTGGCTGGGTTCCCGCACCATTCTTTAAATACCTATTTGCCTAAATTGGTTAAGGCTGGAGAACGCGTTGCTATTTGCGACCAGTTGGAAGACCCAAAACTAACAAAGAAAATTGTAAAACGGGGGGTAACCGAATTGGTAACTCCAGGAGTCGCCTTGAATGATGAGGTGTTGGTGTCTAAGTCGAATAATTTTTTGTGCTCGGTTTATTTCGATAAAAAATATATAGGGGTGTCGTTTTTGGACATTTCCACAGGAGAGTTTTTAACATCGCAAGGGAATGCAGAATATATTGATAAATTACTGCAAAATTTTAAACCCAGCGAAGTCCTCGTTTCGAAACAAAAACGTGCTGAGTTTAATGATACCTTTGGAAATGACTTTCATACGTTTTATATTGAAGACTGGGTGTATCAAACCGATTATGCTCACGAAACTCTAACCAAGCATTTTGATACTAAAACGTTAAAGGGATTTGGAATTGAAGATCTGCATGAAGGTATTATAGCTTCAGGTTCTGTACTTCATTATTTATCTGAAACGCAACATAACAAACTCGAACATATTACATCGATTTCCAGGATTGCTGAAGACGATTATGTGTGGATGGATAAATTTACCATTCGAAACCTGGAACTCTATAATTCGACCAATAATAATGCAGTCACCTTATTAAATGTTATCGATAAAACGATTTCGCCAATGGGCGGAAGGTTGCTTAAGCGCTGGTTGGCATTGCCTTTAAAGCATGTTGATAAGATAAGGAAGCGTCACGAGGTGGTGCGTTTTTTAACAGAAGAAGGTCATGCTCAGGAAGAGATTCAGAGTCATATAAAACATATAGGTGATTTAGAACGCCTTATTTCAAAGATTGCAACCGGGAAGGTGAATCCACGAGAAGTCATTCAGCTTAAAAACTCTTTGGAAGCTATTGTCCCTATAAAATCACTAACCTCTAATTCTAAAAATGAATCCCTTAAAATTATAGGTGATGCATTACAGGATTGTGATGCACTTCGAGAAAAGATTAAGGAAACGCTAAATGAAGAAGCTCCTGTAAACATATCTAAAGGGGGTGCTATTGCTGTTGGTTTTTCTGCTGAATTGGACGAGCTGAGAAACCTATCCAAATCAGGGAAAGATTATTTAGACAGTATGTTGGAGCGCGAGAGTGAACGCACCGGTATCCCTTCTCTAAAAATAGCATCTAATAATGTGTTTGGGTACTATATTGAAGTACGAAATACACACAAAAATAAAGTTCCGGAAGATTGGATTAGAAAGCAAACACTGGTAAGTGCAGAGCGGTATATTACAGAAGAATTAAAAGAATACGAAGCTAAAATCTTAGGTGCTGAGGAGCGAATTCATGTGATTGAGCAGGACTTATTTTCGGAACTTGTCATATGGATGAGTCAGTTCATAAAAGATGTGCAGAAAAATGCTTATCTCGTTGGTCAATTGGATTGTTTGTGCGGGTTCGCACAATTGGCTAATGAAAATAGTTATGTCTATCCTACTATTGACGATTCGTTTGATTTAGAGATCAAGGATGGCCGTCACCCTGTAATAGAAAAGCAGTTGCCTATTGGTGAGGCTTATATTGCTAATGATGTATTCTTAGACAGGCAGTCTCAGCAGATCATTATGATTACAGGGCCCAACATGTCTGGTAAGTCTGCCATTCTTAGGCAAACCGCTTTAATTGTTTTATTAGCACAAATAGGAAGTTTTGTGCCTGCAAAAGAAGCACGTATTGGTTTAGTTGATAAGATTTTTACCAGAGTAGGAGCTAGTGATAATATTTCCATGGGGGAATCTACATTTATGGTAGAAATGAATGAAACGGCTTCTATTCTTAATAATATATCCGAGAGAAGTCTGGTGTTGTTGGATGAAATAGGCCGTGGAACTAGTACTTATGATGGTATTTCTATCGCCTGGGCTATTAGTGAGTATTTGCACGAACATCCGGCGAGGCCTAAAACCCTGTTCGCGACACACTACCACGAGTTAAACGAAATGACAGAAACTTTCGAACGCATAAAAAACTTTAATGTATCGGTTAAAGAGTTAAAGGACAATGTGCTTTTTTTAAGAAAACTGGTAGAGGGTGGAAGTGAGCATAGTTTTGGAATTCATGTTGCTAAAATGGCGGGGATGCCCCAACAGGTTCTACATCGTGCTAATAAGATTTTAAAGAAATTAGAGAAGTCTCATTCTAGTGAGGAACTAACAGATAAGGTTAAATCGATAGACGATGAGATGCAACTTAGTTTTTTCAATTTAGACGATCCGCTATTGGAAAATATCAAGGAAGAGATATTACACACGAATATTGATACACTTACACCGGTTGAGGCGCTTATGAAACTCAATGAAATTAAGCGAATGTTGAGCAAAAAAAAGCATGCATAAAATAAATTTCATTTATTTTGCCAAAAGGCTTTGCAATTCCTAGAAATATTTTAAATTTGCATCCGCAATAGCGATATTGCCTCCTGCGTTTTGCAGGCAAGTTCATTAAAAACTGCGAAAGTAGCTCAGGGGTAGAGCATCACCTTGCCAAGGTGGGGGTCGCGGGTTCAAATCCCGTCTTTCGCTCTGATACTTTCTTAAAATATACCAATTTCGGTTCATATAACCGAAGTAAGCTGAAGTGGTGGAATTGGTAGACACGTTGGACTTAAAATCCAATGGCCCTTGGGCCGTGCGGGTTCAAGTCCCGCCTTCAGTACAAAGCCTTTACATGTTTTCTTGTAAAGGCTTTTTTTATTTCAATAGAATGAACTCATGCTTTGTGCTAATCTTTTAAAAATGATGGTACGTGGCAGAATAGGGGGATATAATTTTAAATTGGTTTCAGGGTTTGGTGGGTATTAAAACATTAACCAAGTTATCAATAAGATTTACATATATATTTCTTAATCATATATTTTGTAATTGGGTTTAGCGATTTTCCTGTTTCTGGATGAAGTCCTAAGTCCGTGAAATATTCTAATTCTTTTTTATGGTTTTTTCCATACCAAATTTTAACATTACCACTTTCGTTAAAGAATTGCGTGTTACAATCTACCTCTACTTTTCTAAAATATTTAATACGATCTTCTTTGTATAATTTAAGTTGTTCCACATTGAATTTTTCTGTATCAAATTTCACTTCTATATAGTGGTTATCTTTCCAAACCATCCAGCGTTGTTGATTAATCGAAACGATAATAAAAATAACGGCTAATACTATAATACTAATAGAGATTTTGATTTTTTGACTCTGAAAAAAGAACAATATATTGTTTTCCTTTTTATCTTTTTTTCGGTTGTTTTCAATAAAATCTTCGTAGCTATCATAACCTAAAAAATTACATAAACCAAGAATTACTCCTAATTGTGGAATATTAATGTCTTCAGTTTTGTTTAGAGCCGATTTATAATATTGACTTAACCTTTTTTCTCCTATAGCTGTTTTTTCATTTGAAATGAACTCCGATATAATTTTTGCCAAACTATGATCGGACGGTTTTTTAATTCCTTTTTCCTGTTCCTGTTTTTTGGCTTTTTCAAACGCTTTTACAAGTAATAGATTGTGCATTAGTGGGTTGGTTTTTAGTTGTTTAATGTAGTCGTTTTTTTGGAAAAAGTATTGAAATTATGTCTAAAAAACTTTCTAAAGAACTTCCAATTGTTTTCCACGCTTTTTTTGTTTGTTTTTATTCATTTGCTAAAGAATTGGTAACCGCCTTAGTCGTAATAAGGTTTACGAATATCAATTCTTTTCTAGGGTAAGGGTAAAGTTTAGAACGATCTGGGAAGTCGTTTTTCAGCTTTATCCTTTCCCAAAAGACTTCCCAAAAGAGAGACGTCTCTTCATTTTTTAGTGTGTTGCCGATAATACAATCTGGTGAAAACCAGACGGCAACACTATTGTTAAATTTTAATAACCAAATAAAATGAAGAAAATAATTTTAATAGTGTTTACGGTTTTCCTTAATGTGGTGGCTTTTTCATGTTCACCGCAAAGTTTGTCAAGTGAGGATACAATCCCACAAGCCTGTTGTGGTGAAGATGACCATATACCACCACCGCCACCTGACGGAAATGGAGGTTGATTTATTAAAGACTAATTAATACTTTAGGGGAATGAAAAGACTTACAGTTTCATTCCTCTTTTTTTATTGTCAGCTTGTTAGCATTCTTTTTTTTGCGGTTAGTCCGGTTAATGGACAAAAGGTAACTGATAGTACAACTTATTATTATAAAATGGTTTTAAGTTCTAAATCCAAAGATTCTTTACTATCAGGATATGTTTTTTTTAGAAATCGAAAAGAGCAAAACTTAAAGGATAAGGATGAAGGTAAAGCCATTTTCAGTTTAAGAATGATAGTGATAGCGCAAATTGATTTGGGCTTGAATCGCGAAGCTGAGTCATCTATTATAGAAGCGCTAAAACTAATAGACAATCAGGAAGCATTAGGCAAGCCTTTAATAAAAGATAAATTGGCGTTATTTAATGACTTAGGGATGGTATATAGGACGACGAGAAGATATGATAAGGCTATTGCTATATATAATAAGGCATTGGATATAGCCAAAGAGAAAGGTGCTATTATACCATTACATAATAATAAGGGGAGTGTTTATAAGGATCTTGGAAACCATCAGCGAGCAGAAAAAGAATATCTTATAGTATATAGGGAAAGATTAAAAACAGGAAATAGACAAATGCTTGCAAAGGCATTAGATAATTTGGGATCGGTACAATGGAAGCTAGGAAATGAGAAGGGGGTAGAGAGGATGTTTGAGGCGCTTAAAATTAGGGTTGAAGACAAAGATGTGGGGTATTATTATACAAGCTATAAGCATTTAACCGAATATTATAAAGATATAGGAAACCTTGAAGAAGCTAAAAAATATGCAAACCTGGCCTATGAAGCTGCTAGTTTATATAGGCAGCCCTTCTTGAAAGATGCTTTGCCTCGTTTGCTAGAGCTTAGTGAGGATAAATTAGTTTTAGAATATGTTAAAATGAACGATAGTCTGACAAAAGAACGGCTTTTAATTGATGAAAAATATTCGAGTGCAAAATATAACCTCGAAAAAGAGCAATTCCGAACTTTTGAGGCTCAGCTTCAAAAAGAGCGACAAAAGAAGTTAAAATTAATTTATTTATTCTCAGGTTTATTCGTTTTGTTAATGGCCGTTCTACGAATAGTAATTTTAAGGAACAGGCACAAAAAAGAAAAGGTTAAACAAGTTTATAATACAGAAAGAAGAATTTCTAAAAAAGTTCACGATGAAGTAGCGAATGATATGTCCGGTCTTATGAGTTTTGTGGAAAATAACCAGGAATTGCCGGAACACCAGAAAACGATACTATTAAATGCATTAGATGATCTTTATATACGTACCCGAGATATCTCAACACAAGCAGCGAATATTGATGTTATCAACTTTTCAGAAAGTCTTCGATACCTTTTGATGCAACATAATCGTAACGGCACAAAGATGATAACGAATGATATTAACACAATTAGCTGGACTAAAGTGTCTGACTATAAGAAAATGGCTGTTTTTAGATGCATTCAGGAGTTGCTTGTCAATATGAAAAAACACAGTGAAGCTAAGGTTGTAAGTATTGTATTTAAGGAGCATGGCCGAAAAAAAGAAATTTTATATTCAGACGATGGAAAAGGTTTTGCAATAGAAAGAGTACAGCTTAATGGGTTGTTAAATGTGGAATCCCGTATTAAAGGGATTAAAGGAAGTATTAATTTTAGAACGTCTGAAGGACACGGTTTTAAAGCTATATTAAAGTTTAAAGGTTAATTATTCTACTATGTTTAAAAAGGTTTTAATTGCAGAAGATCAGAATTCAATTCATAAAGGTCTGGAAAACACACTTAAAAATATAGAAATTAAAGAAGTAGTTACTGTTCAGTATTGTGATGATGCACTCTTAAAAATAAAAGCATCTTTAAAAGCCGAAAGTCCTTTCGATCTTTTGATCACGGATTTATCTTTTAAAGAAGATCATCGTGATAGAACATTAAGATCTGGAGAAGAATTAATAACTACGGTTAGAATGATTCAGCCGGAGTTAAAAGTCATTGTATTTTCGGTAGAACACCGTATAGGTAAGATTAAAAACTTATTAGAGATTTTTAAGGTAGATGCTTATGTAGAAAAAGGGAGGGAGGAATCTAAAGAAATTGTAAAAGCGATTCACAATGTGTTGGAAGGAAGGTCATATCATTCACATAGTCTAACCCAATTGCTTCGAAATGCAGATGATATATCTCAAACGGACAAATATGACGAGTTGTTACTGCAATTATTGGCTAAAGGTTTAAAAAGAGATCAAATCGCTTTATATTTTAAAGAAAAAGATTTTCCAGCGGGAAGTTTAAGTAGTATTGAGAAACGTCTCAATAAACTCAAGGTTCTGTTTGATGCCAATACATCTGAACAATTGGTCGCTATTGCAATAGATAGAGGGTTAATTTAATATGAGTTTGGGATAAGAGAATTTTCGTCGGTCTGAATGGATCCAATTTTTATCACGATTATATTGAAAACTTGCCTAAATACTTGTAGGTAGCCCGAAAAGTTTTCAATAAAACGCAGATTTCCAGTTATATTTTGTCTAGCTATTAACAACAGCCTAAGCAGGATAGAAGTATGCTTTAAAAAATACTTTTGTTTGTGACATTTTTGGGTTGTCTTAAGAATAGGAGTTGCAAAAATTTTAGATTTGGTGTATTATTTTGAATACGATTAAAGTCTTCTCAAAAATAGTGTTTTAATAATCTCTGAAATGAAAACATGTACACTGCTCCCTTAAATATAGTCGAAATCAAGACCATAATGATATGTTTTTTGTTAAGTTTAATTAATTGATTATGAGTGTTTATGGGGTTAAATGAGGACGAAATGCTTGAAAGGGCTTTACTGTTATGCCTTTACTGTATTTTTTCTTAATAAGTTTTAAGAGTATGTTATATTTTTGTAATATAATTCCTATATTTAAAAAATTTCCAGAACGATACCTACATTACTTGCAGCAGGTGTGTCATGATTAAAGAAGGTTATGACTTTATCCGAAAAACAAACTAACCAATGAATCTTAAAATTAAGAAAATTGAATTATTAAAATGTTTTTTTTATTTAAGAAAAAACATAAAACATCCTTTAATTCAAACTTTTATTTTTTTTTACTGTATTCCCTTTTTTGGCTTGAGCTCAAAAGATTATATACCTCAAAATAAAGAGATTATAATGAAGTTTAATGTTGAGGTATCTATAGATAAGGTATTCAGTACAATTAAAGATCATATAAATTATGCTTTCATGTCTCATGGTAATGTTTGTAAGTATTTTCCTGATGCATATCTGAATAAAAGGGAGAGGTCAAAGGAATTATTCATTAATAATGTGATATCCAGGAATGCAAATATTACTTTGTTACATGTTAAAGAAATGCCTTCGAAAGAAAACGAAAGTGATTTCAAAGTACAACGGCACAATATTTTTGGAGTGGTTACTGACCAATCTGGAATGCCGATTTCTGGTGTTCATGTTGTAATAAAAGGCACTAATAGGGGGGGGATTACAGACTTAGATGGTAAGTTCACAATAAAAATACGGGAACCTACTAATAATATACTTGTCTTTAGATCGCTAGGTTTTAAGACGAAAGAGGTTGCTGTTGGTAATCAAACGACCTTTAGTGTTAGTCTTAAGGAAGACATCGGTAAATTAGAAGTTGTTACCATTAACGCAGGCTATTATAGCACAACCGAACGAGAAAGAACGGGGAATATTAGTAAAATTGAAGCCAAAATTATTGAAAAACAACCGGTAAATAATCCTTTAGCAGCAATGCAAGGGCATTTACCTGGTGTAAATATTACTCAGAGTACAGGTCTTCCAGGAGGAAATTATCGCATTCAAATTCGAGGACAAAATTTCATAGATAAAGAAAACCAGTTGTTGGGTATTTCCAACAACCCTTTGTATGTCGTGAACGGGGTGCCTTATGTCTCTCAATCATTGGAATCAACCGATGTTCTCGGTGGAATTATAAATGGAGGTGTAAGTCCGTTAAATAGTATAAACCCAATAGATATTGAGCGTATAGAAGTGCTTAAGGATGCAGATGCTACAGCTATTTATGGTTCTCGAGGTGCGAATGGGGTCGTGCTTATTACTACCAAAAGAGGCAAAGAAGGTACGACGCAAATCAAGGCCAATGTAAGTACGACCATAAGTAGAGTTACTGGCTTTGTAGATTTATTGAATACAGAACAATATTTGGAAGGGCTGCAAGAGGCTATAGAAAATGATGGATATACTATAGAAACATTACCAGCTATCTATAAAAATGGTACACCTGAATTATACTTATGGGATTCAAATAGATATACAGATTGGCAAAAAGAACTTATTGGAGGTGCAGCTTATAGACAAAATGGATATCTTTCTTATTCGAAAGGGGGTAGATATACTCAATTTTTATTAAGTGGTGGATTGTCTCGTGAAACCACAGTATTTCCTGGGGATTCAAAATATAATAGGGCTTCTGTGATGGTTAATATTAATCATCAATCTGTTAATGAGCGTTTTAAATTAAATGTTTCGACGAATTATGTTACAGATTCCAATAATTTGCCAACCAGAGACTTCATAGGATATGCAACGTCGTTAGCTCCGAATGCTCCAGCACTCTATGATAGCGAAGGTCGTTTGAATTGGGAAAATAATACCTGGTTTAACCCTTTAGGGTATTTAGAAACAAAATACAACGCTAAAGCAGATAATCTTATAATTAATACCGTGCTGTCCTATTGGCTAATGCCTTCTTTAGAGTTTAAAGCCAATTTTGGTTACAATAATTATCAGTTAAATTCGTACGCAGCAAATCCTCATACCAGAAATCCTCCAACCAAAAATAATACAAGTAGTGCGTCGTTGACCAGAACAAATAAAGGAGATCGTCAATCTTGGATTTTAGAACCTCAAGTTCACTGGAAATATGATTGGGGAGATATGCGTTTAAAATGTCTTTTAGGGGCTAGTTTTCAACAAAACAAAGAGCAACAATTAGGTCTATTTGGAATGGGGTTCTCGAGTAATGATCTGCTATTGGATTTGTCTCAGGCATCAATCCAAAGAACCGATGTTGATAGGGAATCCGAATATAAATATCAGGCTTTTTTTGGTCGGATTAATTTGAATTGGAAACGCAAGTATATTTTAAACTTAACCGGTCGCAGAGATGGTTCTTCTCGTTTTGGTCCTGGAAAACAATTTGGCTATTTTGGAGCTATAGGTAGCGCGTGGTTATTTTCAGAGGAAAACATCTTAAAAGAAAGTGCTTTTTTGAATTTTGGTAAATTACGCGCAAGTTATGGTATTACGGGGAACGATGCCTCAACAGATTATGCGTTCTTGGATGCATTTGAAGAGGATAACAGTTATAATTATAATGGTTCAGTCCTAAGGTCTATACGCTTATTTAATCCGTATTTTACATGGGAGGAAACTAAAAAACTAGAAGTTGCATTAGAGCTAGGTTTTTTAAACAATCGTATTTTTCTTAATGGAGTATGGTACCGTAACCGTTCGTCTAACCAGTTATTAGATCAGCCTTTGCCTTCTACTACAGGGTTTACTGGTGTGCATGTTAATTTGGATGCCATTGTACAAAATATAGGTTTTGAGTTTGATTTGCGTGCGGTAAATATACAAACCAACCATTTTATGTGGAGTACAACTTTTAATCTTTCAACTAATAAAAATAAACTGGTCGCATTTCCTAGTTTAGAGACGTCTTCCTTTAAGAATCAACTTATGATTGGGCAACCTTTAATGCTTACAAGGCGCTATCATTTTCTTGGGGTAAACCCAGAGACTGGAATAGCGCAATTTGAAGATTACAATAATGATGGAGTCATTGATTTTAATGATCGTCAAAGGATTGTCGATCTTACCCCTAAATATTTTGGAGGATTAGGGAATACGATAAGTTATAAGGGGTTTCAGTTGGATGTCTTTTTCCAGTTCCAAAAACAAATGGGAGAAAAGTATATAGGTCATAAAGGTTTAACGCCGGGGTTCTCAAGAGCCAATATAACTTCCGTATTAGATCGTTGGCAACAGATAGGTGACCAAAAGCCAATTCAGCGTTATTCTAGAACTAATGATGAGGTGTTAAAAGCATGGGGGGATTTTGCATCGAGTAATGCGGTTATAGGGGATATCTCTTTTATTCGATTGCGAAATATATCGCTGAATTATACAGTTCCTAAAACATATACTAAAGGGATGGATTTAAATATTTTTTTACAAGGACAAAATATTTTTGTAATCACACCATATGATGGGGCCGATCCAGAAATAAGAACTCCTAGTATTTTACCCCCGCTACGTCAATTGACCATGGGTGTAAATATAAGTTTCTAATCTTAAAAAATATGTATGAAATTTAAAAGTTTAAACCGATATACTATTGAAGTTTTGCTTTCTTTTATAAAAAGCAGATGTATTCGTGTAAACGGTTTTAAGATATTTTTATCACTATTTATATGTTTAGGCACAGGCTGCGATGATTTTGTAGACGTTGATCTTCCAAAAGATCAATTAAATTCAGAGATTGTTTTTGAAGATGTCTCTTCGGCAACAGCAGTTCTAAAAAGAGTTTATGCGGAGATGCGAAGCGGAGGTCTAGCAGCAAACTTAAGTTTTTGGATGGGTTTGTATGTCGATGAATTGGATCAGTTAAATATTCAAAACTCCTTTTACGATCATACAATATTAGCATCCAATTCTCAGGTGTCCGATTGGTGGAGAAATGCCTATAACTTAATTTATGAAGCCAACGCGGTTATTGAAGGCGTTGAGCGTTCTAATTCATTAGGTTTGGTTGATAAAAACCAATTAAAAGGAGAGGCCTTATTTATTAGGGCTTATCTTCACTCTCTACTAGTTGATCTATATGGGGATATTCCATATATATCCACTACTAATTTTATAGCTAATGCAACGGTATCTCGCATGTCAATTGATAAGGTATATAGCCATATCATAAGTGATTTAATAGAGTCTTCAAATTTACTTGGAGACGATATATCTGGCGAACGTGTGCGCCCTTATAAATCAGTTGTGGAAGCTTTACTAGCAAGAATCTATTTGTATACTGAACAATGGGAGCACGCTGAGGAAATGGCCTCTCATGTTATAGGTAACTATGTGTTAGAGTCTGATTTGAGCAAGGTGTTTTTAAAACATTCATCAGGAACCATATGGCAATTTAAACCAAACTCAGAAGGTGAAAATACACAAGATGCCTCCTGGTTTATTTTTAATGGTAGTCCTCGTGTTTCTCCATTTTTGAGGGAGGACTTTGTGTTAAATGCTTTTGAAACAGGAGACCAGCGTCAATCAAACTGGGTAGGAAACACTTCAGATGGAACAACCACTTATTATTATGCTTTTAAATACAAAGAAAGAAATACAAGTTTTACATTAAATAGCGAGAATGAAGAAGTACTAACATCATTGGAATATCCCATTATATTTCGATTAGCGGAGCAATATTTAATTCGAGCTGAAGCTAGAGCGCGACAGGGTAATATATCTAATGCTCAGGCAGATTTAAATGTGATAAGACGTCGGGCAGGTTTGTCGAATACAACAGCAATTACAAGTAGTCAGTTGATAGAAGCTATCCATCAAGAGCGACGGGTAGAACTATTTACAGAATATGGTCACCGTTGGTTTGATTTAAAACGACTAAAAAAACTCGAGGAAGTTATGGCTCCTATAAAACCGAATTGGCAAAAAAGAAATATGTTATTACCTATTCCCGAATCAGAAATTTTAATAAATCCAAATTTGTTGCCGCAAAATAATGGGTATTGATACGTGGTTTTTTACTCTCGAAAAGAAGTAAATAAGGTTAAAAATGAAGATAAGATTAAAATAATGAACCTAATTTTACATCATGAGTGTGTCACCTTAGATGTCATAAATAAAATGTAAAAGAAGGCCGAGGAGGGATAGGGTTTAAGAATGTTAGCCTTAAATGGGTTAAGTGTAAAACAAAAGGCGCTTACAAAAGTTTTATAATCCAATTCCTTGTTTGTTAATCTTTTTAGAAGCTATGCTTTAAAAAAAAGGTACCCACTTTTGGATACCTTTTAAAAGATTTAATAGACTATTCTTCGCTTTTAAATAATTGAAGTGTACAAAAAGAATTTAGTTTAAAAACTTCTTTGTCAATGCCTAGTATCGATTGTGTGCATTGAATAAAGCCCGAAAACTCACAGTCATTGGTAAGCCCACGGACTTCATAACATTGTATTTCTTGAGTTGTTAAGTTTATCTCTTCATACTCTCCAATAGTAACATGCTCATTAGAGTTAAAAGCAAGTGAGACAATCATGGCAAGTGTTAAAGCAAAAGCAGAGGGAACGATTTTAAAAATTTTAGATTTCATAATTTATAGATTTAAAGATTAATGACCGCTTCTTTTTTACAGGTTTTCGGTCTTAGACCTGACTACAGTTTTGTTTGTGTGTATATTTTGCGGATAAATGTTTTTATTAGATCATAAACATCAATAATAGATGATTTCTCCCATAATGAGATAGATCTCAGCCTCTCAACTGTATCATATAAATTTAAATTCCCTAAAAAAATCACTGTAATTATATGTAAACCTGAGTTAAGTTTCTATTTGTTTTTTAACATAGAAACTCAGGTTATAACGCTCTTTAATTTCGATGTTATCGAAATTATCTTCCCATCGCAAAAAGAAAGAAAGGAAAAAGTGCAATTTGGATTTTTGAGTTTCCTTTTAAGGTTTAGTTTTTAAGAGATGATACGTTTTAAAAGGCACCCTGTTTTGGATGCCTTTCACAAAGTTTAATAGATTATTCTTCGCTTTTAAATAATGGAATTGTACATTGGGAGTTTAGTCTAAAAACTTTTCGATCAATGCCTAATATCGATTGAGTGCATTGAACAATACCCGAAAACTCACAATCGTTGGTAAGCCCATGGACAGCAGGACAGGCCATTTCTTGAGTTGTTAAGTTTATCTCTTCATACTCTCCAATAGTAACATGCTCATTAGAGTTAAAAGCAAGTGAGACAATCATGGCAAGTGTTAAAGCAAAAGCAGAGGGAACGATTTTAAAAATTTTAGATTTCATAATTTATAGATTTAAAGATTAATGACCGCTTCTTTTTTACAGGTTTTCGGTCTTAGACCTGACTACAGTTTTGTTTGGGTATCCGTTCTATGGATACATGTATTTTGCATATTAGTGCTCGTTCCTGTTATTTTAGTGTTTTGAAGCGATTGTCAAGCTTATAAATAACTATATGATTCCCAATAAGCCCAAAAAACTTATTATGAAGTACACAAAATGTTTTTAATTTGCTTTTTCCAATGTCTTCGACATAAAAACTAAACTCATATTGGTTTTTTGAGATATCATAAACATCTATAACAGATGATTTTTCCCATAAAGGAATGGATTCTTTGCGCCCAAGTCGTTTTGAGTTCACAAAAAGATAATTTCCAAATGTAGCACTGTACTTGTTTACCATTAGGGCGGGAGCCACTAGTTTTTGTTCGTTTTTGATAATGCCTACTTTTAATTGAGCTTGGCTAATAGTATCTATGGTTTTTCCTAGTTGATGTAATTTGAGGTTCTTAGTAGCAACTATATATTGGTTGCGATAACGATAGGTGTATATGAGCTGTTGTAATTGTTTATTGAATTGTAGGGTACCATCAACACAAAAAACGCCATCTACTTGTTTTTGTAAAAGTTTATGGGAAAGTGTCATGGTTGGAGGGGCTGAAAGGTGTATAGTTCCCAATGCGTATTCATTAGTTTTACTGCTTAGAGCTTTTATTGCTAAAGTGATGGAATCTATGACTTGGACATTGTTAAAATAAAGTGGAGTTTCTAATATGGAATATCCTTTCCAATCTTTTGTACTGCCTCTAAAGATATACGGTACGGTACCATCTATTAAGAAAAAAAAAGGAGGAGTTATTCTAAGTTGAGGTGAGCGAAGTAGTATGCTGTCTTTGTCTATACTTAAGCGGATTGTTGATCTCTTTTTTAAGGCCGTGTCTAAGACTGTTATAAATGAAGGAGACTTTGGATTCCCTAGGTAAATTTTGTCATTATCTGTTCCAGCAATATAAAAGGCTTTGTATTCGAGATTTAATTCATTGATCTTCTTTGGGAACTTATAAAGAAATTCACGCTTAAAACTATAGTCTCTTTGCAGTTCCTTTTGTGTTAAAATGAATAAGAGCGTAATAAACCCTATACTGCTAATAGTAGAGACTAAAAGAAATATGTAAAGTTTTTTTTGAGTCATTAGGAGGTGTATTTTTGAGTAATGTGATTATTTTCATATTCATTTGTGATAAGCACTTTTAATATGTTTGTGTTTTAAGCTTCTGTTTTAGAAAGGGTTAGATCGTTAAGTTGGTCTGGTAAATGTTTTGCAAGTATTACAAACTTTTATGTTATTTGTTAACAGAATAGTTTGTAAGCTAAATAAAGGTATCAAATGAAACTTATTTGAAAAGGGTAATTATTTGTTTTAGAGGGATTTATGTTGTTATGGATCGTTCGTGAAAGCTAATGTTGAACCGAAAAAGGGGTATGAATGTATTTGTTAAAGAAATGAGGTGGAAGATTTGATGTTGAATAGGTAGTTTTGAGGCTAAAAGTTATAACATAAGTTCTGCACCGATATTAGAAATAAAACTAGTTGTACTAGTTAAGATTTAGTGTGATAATTCTAATTGCCAGATTGTTATTAAAAGTACTGGTGCACAGAAGATGTTTGCGTACTTATTTAATGAGCCTTTAAGATAGGTGAATATTGAGAACGATGATTCCCTATTTAGTTTTAAATAATTTTCTTTTTTTTATAAAACTCATAGTCTAAACAAAGACCTTTAACCTTAGTTTGGAAAGATAGTCAGTTTTGGCACGGGATTAAATTGATTTTTAAAACCTTACGGAATTCCGTAAGGTTTTGTTTTTTAAGGGGTTTAAGTTTGAGGTGTTCAATTTTAAATCTTAAAGAAATGAATAAGCATTATTTAATGTCAAAAATGAAATCAACAGGAACTGCATATTTATGTTGGTTCTTTTTAGGGTGTCACTACGCATACCTAGGCAAATGGGGTGTGCAATTTTTATATTGGCTAACCCTTGGGGGCTTAGGGGTGTGGATGATTATTGATTTGTTTCATATTCCATCAAAAGTTAATAAGTGTAATATGCTTATAAGTAGTCAAATTGAAGAAATTGAGAAGAGTGAAAAAGAAGAAAATCATTCAAGAAATATGGCTATGATCGCTGCGTCTAAAAAATGAGTATAAAAATGGAGCTACAAAACCAACTAAAAGTTTTAGCGGAAAAAATAAATAAGCTAAAGGACCGAATAGATACGGAAGAATCAACAAAGCATGCGTTTGTATTACCGTTTATAAATATATTAGGATTTGATACATTTAATCCTATGGAGGTTGTACCAGAATTTACCGCAGATCTGGGGCTTAAAAAAGGAGAAAAAGTAGATTATGCCATTTTTCAGGACGGTACACCAATTTTAATTGTTGAATGCAAAATTTGGAAAGAGAATTTAGATAATCATAATTCTCAGCTTTTTAGATATTTTCACGCGACCAAGACCCGTTTTGCATTGTTAACCAATGGCGTTAATTATCGATTTTATACAGATTTGGAGCAAGCAAATAAAATGGATGAAAAACCGTTTTTAGAGTTTGATATTACGAGTATAAAAGACAATGAAATACATGAGATATCGAAATTTCATAAATCCAACTTCGATGTCGCTAAAATTGTAAATAACGCCAGTTCATTAAAGTACACAAAAGGGATTAAGAAGAGTATTTCGGAAGAATTAGCTCAGCCGTCAAAGCAATTTGTGAAATTATTTGCTAATAAGGTTTACCCCGGTAGGCTTACAGAAAAAATTATGGATGAATTTACGGACTTAGTCCATAAGGCATTTAATCAAACGATTAGCGATAAAGTAAATAGTCGTCTCAATTCAGCACTTAATAAGGAGTCCGAAAAGCAACAAGAAGATATGGTGGATAAGGATAGTGAAGAAAATAAAATAATTACAACAGAAGAAGAATTGGAGGGGTTTAGAATTGTTGTAGCTATTTTGAGACGTAAACTGTCTGTGAGCAGAATAACGCATAGGGATACGCAATCCTATTTTGGGATTTTATTAGACGATAATAACCGAAAACCTTTATGCAGGTTGCATTTAAATGCTAATACCAAATATATAGGGTTGATAGATAGAGATAAAAAAGAGACAAGAGAAGCCATCCAGTCCGTTGATGATATCTATCTTTTTGAAGACCAACTTTTAGATACAGTTAATTTCTACATGAATTAAGTAGTAAAATTTTCACTACATTGGTTTTTTAAACTTATAAAATTTAGTAAATGTGTAAGTTAGGGGGCTTCATTTTGTTTTTCATCTTTCCTTTGTTAGGGGGTAGCTATACAACAAAAACTAAAGAGTTAATAAAAGGTAAAGTTGTAGCAATTACAGATGGAGACACCTTTAAGTTGCTAACAAAAGACTCTCTTCTCGTTAGGGTAAGAGTTGCAAATATAGATTGCCCCGAGAGAAAGCAGCCCTTTTCTAAAAGGGCTAAGCAATTTGTGTCCGATGCTATATTTGATAAATCCGTTATAATTCATGTTTTAAAAAAAGACAGGTATGGCCGTTATATTTCTAATGTCGTTTATAACGATTCGCTTAACTTAAGTCATGAGCTATTAAAATATGGTCTGGCTTGGCACTACGTAAAATATTCGAAGGATACCATCTTACAAAACCTTGAAGATCAAGCCAGGCTAAAGAAGGAGGGGCTTTGGAAAGATGAAAATGCTATAGCACCGTGGGTGTGGAGAGATTATAAAAAGAAAAGAGCAAAAAAATGAAAGTTTTAAAAGTTATCTCTGTTGTTCTTTTTTTAACGGTTGGTGTGCAGGCACAGACCGTTTATATTACCAAGACAGGCTCTAAGTATCATAAAGAAAATTGCAGGTATCTTAGGTATTCTAAAAAAGAAATTAGCTTAGAGAAATTAAGTGGTTTAGGCTATAGACCATGTTTGGTTTGCAAACCAGTAGCGGATAACAAAGAAACAAGTTCAAAAGACTCTAGATCCTTAACGAATTACAATGAAGATAATAAAGTCATTAGAAAAGGAACATCCACACAATGTACGGGAAAAACAAAATCTGGTACACGCTGTAAACGAAAGACGAAAAATGCAAGTGGCAGATGTTATCAGCACTAATTGATTAACCACCATCGCTTTCTACCATAAAAATCCGTAGACGCAAATTAGTATAACTATGATAGCATACGCCATGATATTAAAAGGTGTATCAGTTTTAAAAATTTGTGAGCCTAAAGAAATGGCTTTGCGGTCGTTCGTTTTGTTGGTGAAGATAAAATACAAACATATAATATTCATAAATAGAAATATTCCGCCTATCCAGATTGGAAGTTGAATATCCTTTGCGAAAATTCTAATGATAAAGGGTATTGAGGTGATCAGCATGGTTCCAAGAATAATATAAGCAGGCCTTGAGTCTGTTTTTTTGTCTGTGCTATAGGGCGTATCCAGATAGGATAAGATCACAATTAAGGTTGATAATACTATACAAGATATAGTCATTCTATAGAAAAAAGGAATATCACTCATTATAAAAAGGCCTATAGATAGTGGAACGCATAGCAAAGCAACCCATAAGGCGGCTCTGGAGCTGGTACGTTTCCAGAAGATACCAAATATGATGGCAACGAAAGCGCCTGGACTAATAAAACCTGTAAACTCCTGAATAAATTGAAAAGCCTGATCTAATTCTAACATCCCTAAAAATGGAGCAGATAGCATACCGACTAACAAGGCAGCGGCCGCTGTTATTTTTCCAACTTTAACCAGGTGTTTCTCGGATGCCTTTTTCTTAAAAATGGGTTTGTATAAATCTAATGTGGTAATAGTAGAAACGCTATTTACTAATGAGCTAATGGAGCTCCCTATGGCGGCCACCAGAGCGGCAAAAACCAATCCTTTAATACCTATTGGAACCAATTGTCCAAGGACCCAGGGGAAAGCCTCATCCGGTTTTCCTATGTCCGCTTGCAATGCAAATGCGGCCATTCCTGGAATAACAGCAATTACAGGCATTAATATTTTTAACAGAGCAGCAGAAGCGACTCCTTTTTGTGCCTCCTTAATGTTTTTGGATGCTAATGCTCGCTGAATGATGAATTGGTTAGCCCCCCAGTAATATATATTGGTAATCCACATACCTCCAACCAGGACACTAATTCCCGGAACACTATTAAAGAACTGGTGATTTTTATCAAGAATCATATCAAACCTTTCTGGAGCATATGCGTACAAATTGGAAATTCCTTTAACAATACTGCCATCACCTAGTGTAACAAGGGCTGCTCCGGCGGCAATGAGTCCGCCTAGTAATAATATCACGGCTTGAATGACATCTGTTCGGACTACGGCTTTCAGGCCGCCAAAAATGGAAAATGAAGCCGAGTATATTACTAAACCGAAAACTCCTGCCAAGATGGGTAACCCGGTTAGATTTTCAATAGCCAGGCCGCCTAAATAAAAAATGGAAGATATATTAACAAAGACATAAAGAATGACAAGGATAAAACTAAAGCAAATCCGAACGCGATTATCGAATCTGTTCTTTAGAAATTGAGGAATGGAATAAATATTTTTCTCAAGAAAAACAGGAAGTAAGTATTTTGCAACTAAAATAAGGGTTAGAGCAGACATGAGTTCATAGCCTCCTATGGCTAGTCCAATGGCATATCCAGATCCGTTTGTTCCTAAAATTTGTTCGGCCGAAATATTAGAGGCAATAAGAGAACCTCCTACAATCCACCATGGTAACGACTTACTTGCTAAAAAATAATCGGACGCATTTCTATATTTAGACCGTGACATCCAAAGGCCATAACCCATAATTCCTAACAAGTAAACGAATAAAACAACAAGATCCAGATTAGATAATAACATACTTTACTATTTTAATGAGATCCAAATGTATAAAGGGCTTTCTTAATTAGGGAAAGAGATAGCCGGTAGGAGGGTGATTTAAATAAAAAGACGTTCGTTTAGGCTCAGGCGTACGTGCTTAACGTTGAGTTGGGATGCTTTTTCTGTATTCAGAAGGCGTTTGTCCAGTATTTTTTTTAAATGCTGTATTAAAAGTTGTTTTCGAGTTAAAACCGGCTTCTAGTGCAATAGCTATTAATTTATAGTCTTTATGAGAATGAGAGTTCATAAGTCTTTTTACCTCTTCAACTCTGTATGTATTTACAAAATCATAATAATTGGTGTGAAGGTGTTTTGTTAAAACCTCAGATATGTGATTTTCCGAAGTGGAAATTTCCTTACTCAAATCTTTTAATTGTAGTTTTCCGTTTTTATAAAGTTGCTTTTCTGTCATTGCAAGGGTGATTTTTTCTTCAATGCTTTTAAGGCGTTCAAGATTCAGTCCGTACGTTTTGCTATGAGATGAGGTTTGTGGTCTTTTTCTTTTTTCAGAATCAATTCCAATTATTTTACGATACGCAATAACTAATCCCAAAGTAGTAACTATTGTTAGGTATAGGTTATTGGGATGAGACAATAAGTTATTGGGGATTGTGTATGCATCCATCGCGATTTGTGCGGTATAAAGAAGTGTTACGCAAATAAGCATGATGAAAGGATAATAGGTATCCTTGTTGGATGAGAAAGGGTGCTGTTTTAAAAGAGAATAATTTAAAACTAATCCAATAATGAGAACGGTAACTATGAAGATTTTAACCATCCAATATTCGCTAAGAGCAAAGGCGTTTTTGGTAATAAAATATTGATCTCTAACAGTTAGGTCTCCTAATAAAATGTAATAGGATTTAATGAAAAAATAGCAAAATACAATACAAAAGGCGAGTAGTAGTAATCGAAAGGCGTTTTTGTGAAATGACGTATTGATGTGAAATGAGATTAAGGTTGATTTGTACAATGCAATTGGTGTAAACGCTAGCCAAGGGAGATAAGCCAATGTGAAATTGGGGGAGTAAAAGAATAAATGATAGAGACCTACGTAGTTGAAGAGGTCCAAAACCACAGATAGTATAAAGGTGCTATGCCATAGTGCTAATTTTTTATCTGAATATGAAAGCAGTAGGACGTATAGTAAAAATAGGTTTAGTAACCCAAAAATGTGATAGTGTTTTAATATGTCTAATAAGAACGGGGTCATTCATTCATTTAAATTAAAAATGGAATTTAAGATAATTATTTAAAGCAAAAAAAAATATAACCCCTGTGTTATACATATTTAAGAATTTGTCGCATAGACTGCCTCTAATTTGGTAAGTTAAATGAAAGAATAATATCGGATTTGAAGGAAAAAGTATTTAACTTCATGCTATGAAATAACTAATTTGACCTTTAATTAATAATACATGTAAAGCTAATAAGCCTGTTTAGCTTTGGGAGGTAAATTATATGATACATTCTAAATTTTATGATGAAAGATAAAGTCTCGATTACTGAAAAAATTGGGTATGCTTTAGGGGATGGAGCGGCCAATATTGCCTGGCGGGGCGTTGCAACATTTTTGTTTATTTTTTATACAGATGTTTTTGGGTTAGATCCGGCTACCGTTGGGGTGCTGTTTTTAGTGGCTCGATCGAGTGACGGTATTAGTGATATCGTTATGGGAGTTATAGGGGATAGGACCAAATCGAAATTTGGAAAGTTTCGACCCTGGATTTTATGGACGGCTATTCCTCTGGCAGCCATTCTTTCTCTGCTTTTTACAAGTCCTGATTTTAACGACACCGGAAAAATTATTTACGCATACGCGACTTATATTTTATTTACCCTTATCTACACGGCAAATAATATACCCTATGGGGCACTAATGGCTGTAATGACAGGTGATGATAAGGTGAGAACCAGTATTGGGTCGTTTAGAATGGTGGGGGCTTTTGGAGGCGGCATGTTGGTGCAGGGTGTATTACTTTTTTTAGTCGCATATTTTGGTAATATTAACCCAGATATTGGTGTAGATAAACTTGATGAAACCAAATTTAGAGTAGAAGTGTCGGCACCCGTAGATGTTTCAAACGTTAATATTAAAACGGAAGATGGAATGGCTATGTTTACGTGGGATGATGATTCTAAAACAAAAGAAGAAAACACACCGACCCATTCTAAAAGCTTTTCGGTTGAAGCTAACAAATCCTATGCATTTATTGTTGATGGGGAAGCGAATATTGATGCTGATAAAATTTCCATAATCGATCAGAAGAAAGGTTATGGTAACTCCATGTATATTCTTTCGGTGTTTTTGGCCTTGTTTATGTTTATCACATTTTACACCACCAGAGAACGTGTGTTACCACCAAAAGATCAAAAAAGTGATCTGGTAAAAGATTTAAAAGATTTGGTGACTAACAAGCCATGGTTGATTTTGTTGGGAATGGGATTGTTGTTCAATACTTACAATTCAATAAAACAAGGTATTGTTGTGATCTATTTCACTCATTATTTAAACAATCAGTTGTTGGCTGCTAGTTTTTTAGTTGGGTTAATGTTAGCTTCTATAGTTGGTGCTATTATGACAACCTATTTGAGTAAAAAGTTTGGTAAACGAAACCTATTCGTATATGCTTTGATTTTGTCTGGTTTGGTGAATATCTTAATTATTTTCTGTAGTTCTGAAGATATAGAAGCGATATTCACTATCGGAATTGTTTCGGAATTGTTTGCAGCTATGTTGCCAACATTATTCTTTGTGATGCTTGGTGATGCGGCCGATTATTCAGAGTTTAAAAACGGTAGACGTGCTACAGGTCTTATTTACTCTGCGGGGTCTTTTGCTACAAAATTTGGGGGTGGTCTTGCTGGAGCTATCATAGGTTTTGTTTTGGCAAGATTTAATTATGACGGGCAAGATGCTGTAGCTATTAACGGAGCGATTCCTGGTATAAAAATGTTAATGAGTTGGATTCCCGCTATTGTTGCTTTAGTTGCCGCTGGGGTTATGATGTTATATCCACTAAAACAGAAGACATTAGATGAGGTGACTTTGGAGCTAAATGCCAGAAGAGCATCTGAATAGTAAGTTGAGTTGAGCAAAATTGTACTAAGAATATTCGCGGTAGCTAAAAGAAACAGATCTTTTGTGAAATTAGCTTTAGCTGCCTAAATATTTTTTGTCTTAGAACGCTTAGAGCGGGAGGTGTTAAAATGAGCGATACGGTTTTCTGTAGCAATAAAGTGGTAAATGAAACGACAGAGGAGGGGCTATGGGCAGAGCTGAGGTCAAATGGTCGTGACAATCTCTTTGTTATGTGTTCGGTTATGTTGAAGTAACCAACAAACGGGTTTTCATGTCTCGATTTCTAGTTTATTTTAAGTAATGTTGAAAGGCTCGGTTTGAGTCGTACTTCAAGCGTTTCTTAGGAAGATTTTTGAAAAACTATCAATAATAACATTGTTGTGAGATGATGCCTGCCTAACTATCTACGAAGGCGAATGCAACGGTAACAATCTTTTCATTATAAATTCGAAGCAAGCTACAAACAGCTCCCGGTGTTTCGTTTAGATGTTCTTCTGGTGACAATATTTAAGCATTTTAGTAAGCTTTCTACAAATAACCCAACCTAAACCGTACAAATTAAAAAGACCACCTAAATTTTATTAAAAGCCGCTTTCGAACCATATTTTAGATGCAGGTCTATTGCAGTTCGAATTGTGCATCTAAAGCTGTGTAAGAGCTTCCTCCAACAAAAATTTTGAATGTTCCTGGTTCCAGAATAAAATCTCCCTGGTTATTATAAAACCCTAAACCATCCTTATTTAAAATGAAGTGTATCGTTTTAGTTTCTCCAGCTTGTAATTCAGTTAATTTAAAGCCTTTAAGTTCTTTTACTGGCCGACTAATACTCGCTGCCAGATCTCTAATGTAAAGTTGAACCACTTCTTTGCCCGTTACTTTTCCAGTGTTGGTTATGTCAACGGTAATGTTAATATTCTCATCGGAGTTATATACGTCTTTATCAAGTTTTAAATTCTTGTATTCAAATGTTGTATAGCTTAATCCGTGGCCAAAAGGATATAGGGGAGTGCTTTCAGAATCAGAATAATGCGACCAAAAAACGAGATTAGGATTCTTAGTGTCACTAACCGGTCTGCCAGTGTTTTTGTGGTTATAATATATTGGGATTTGCCCAATGTTTCTAGGGAATGTCATAGGGAGTTTTCCACTGGGATTATAGTCACCATACAACACTTCTGCAATGGCATGTCCTGATTGTGTACCAAGTTGCCAAGCTTCTACTATAGCGGGAATGTGCTCATCTGCCCAATTTATCGTTAGAGGTCTTCCATTATTTAAGACTAAAACAATGTTTTTATTTACTTTGTAAACTTCCTCCAATAATTCTTGCTGTACTCCTGGTAAATCTATATCGGTCCTGCTTCTTCCTTCTCCACTTTGAAAACCATGTTCGCCCAAAACCATCACAACGACGTCGGCCATTGAAGCTGCATCGACAGCTTCCTTAAAATCGCTTTTATCAGCTGTATTTATTTTAAGCTCGTTAGTAAACTCGGTGTCTCCAATAGAAACATCTGCACCTTTTTTGTATACTAAATTATTTCCTTCATATTGCTGCATACCTTCTAATACCGATACAGCTGTATGGTCTTTTGATGCAATTCTCCAACTTCCTAAGGGGCTGTTGTCTTCATCGGCCAAGGCTCCTATTAAAACAAGGTTCATGCCTTTTTTATTAAGTGGCAATAAATTGTTTTCGTTTTTAAGTAAAACGATAGACTTTTTTGCCATATCCAAGACGGCATCCTTGTGTTTTGGATTGTTTATAACGTCTTTTTCTCGCGCTTCGTCACAATATCTGTAAGGGTCGTCAAATAACCCTAATTCAAACTTAACAGTTAAAATTCTTCTAACCGCCTCATCAATAATTGCTTCATCAATAATGCCATCGAGTACCAGTTGTTCCAATTCGTTAATGTAAGCATGGCTTTCCATATCCATATCCGAACCCGCAATTGCGGCTAGTTTAGCAGCATCTCTGCGGTCTTTTGCATAGCCCCAAACGACCATCTCCTTTATCGAAGCCCAATCTGAAATCACAAACCCTTTAAAGTCCCATTTATTTTTTAGGATGTCTCTAAGAAGATATGTGTTTCCTGTCGCAGGTACGCCGTCATATTCGTTAAACGCGTTCATTAGTGTTTTTACATCGGCGTTTACGGCTGCTTTAAATGGAGGTAGGACTATATTGTGAAGTGTAGAGTAACCTATATCTACAGTGTTGTATTCTTTTCCTGCTTCAGAAAATCCATAAGCAGCAAAATGTTTTGCGCAGGCCGCTATGGTATTTACGGCAGACAGATCGTCTCCTTGAAACCCTTTAACTCTGGCTGTTGCAATTTTACTTCCCAAATAGGGGTCTTCTCCGGCGCCTTCCATAACGCGTCCCCATCTTGGATCTCTGGAGATATCTACCATAGGAGCAAATGTCCAGTTTATTCCAGCTGCAGACGCTTCATCGGCTGCAACTTGAGCAGACTTTTCTATGGCCTCAAGGTCCCAGCTGGCAGCCTCCGCTAGAGGTATCGGGCTTAGTGTTTTGTATCCATGAATAACATCGAAACCAATAATTAATGGAATTCCTAGTCTAGACTCTTCAACAACAATCTTTTGGACAGCTTTTACGGCTTTTGTCCCTCTAACGGAAAGCATAGAGCCGACAAGACCGTTTTTTAGATGTTCATATTTTTTTTCCGCATCACCACCTTCCGGAACTGGGCCCGTGGCATCCCAGAATCCGTTGTATTGATTCATCTGCCCAATTTTCTCCTTAAGGGTCATTATTTTTATGAGAGAATCTACTTTTTTATTCGTTTGGTCTACTTTAGAATAGGTTATAGTATTGCTGTTTTGGTTATCGGTGCAAGCCATAAGTAATATTGTTACTGCTGTATATATATTTAGTTTAAAGCCAATATTCATAATAAAGGTGCTTTGTTAATACTTTGCTGATAGGCCAATAGGGTTGTGTTGAGAGACATAATTAAGATTAAAAATATATGTTATTTTATATTTTCTATGATATTATTTTTTCATATATGTGATTGAAAATAATCATGCAATGCTATATGATCTATTCTGTTTGATTACTTTTTATTTTTTAATGTTCGAATAGTGTAAATATCAATTGGTACTAGGTTTTTAATTGTTTTTGGACTGCAAAATAGAAACTTAGACAATTCTGTTTACGAATATCTTTTACAAAAATATATGTATTCATACGGATTAAATTGTCTTTTATAATCAATTGATGATACTATTTTATTTATTTAAAAGTAGGTATTGTAGTTTTTGGAAGAGGGGTAGGTGATGGGGAGTTATAGGACACGTTTAATACAGGTGTTAAAATCGTCTCTAAACTCACTTGGTGTAGCATTTTTCTCTTTTTTAAAAATACGATTAAAATTGGCAATATTATTAAATCCACATTTGAAACTTATTTCTGCAATACTTAGATCTGTTTCCAGAAGTAATTTACTGGCCTGACTTATACGTGTACTATTTACATATGAAACAAAAGTTTTTCCTGTTCGTTTCTTTATAAATCTGTTAAAAGAAACCGGAGTCATATTTATAAGTTCAGATATTTCATCCAATGATATTTTTTTGTCAAAATTACTCTGGATATAATCGTATACCTTTTTTATTTTCGAACTGTTTTCGAAACTTCTTTTCTGTGTGGTAGAGTTTGATAGCATGCGCTGATTTCTCGAATTTGCTAAGTCATAAAGTATGGAGATAAACTCTAAATAGTAGTCTATACCGTCTGTTTTAGTGAGTTTTATGAGTCTTGGAGCCATTTCTGTAGAAACCTTTTTCGAAAATAATATGCCATGAGCAGCTTTTTCGATCATCACCTTTATGGGTTTGAATATGTTTCTTGCTAATAATTTGTCGTCAAGCAAATCGTAATTGATATGAACGGTTATTTCGTGGATTCTTTTGCTTTGACATTTATGGAGTTCCCAACCATGTACAAGATTCGATCCAACGAAAACAAGTTCTATATCATCAATCTCTTCAATGCTATCCCCTACAATTCTTCTAACCCCTTTTCCGTTTTGAATAAAGTTTAGCTCGTATTCCGGATGAAAGTGAATGGGAAAATCAAAATCGTCCTTTACACGGTCAAAAACCAGGAAACTATCTTCTGGAGTAAGTTGTGTTATTTCTCGATGAATGTTGTCTAGCATGGGGTGTGTTTTTTGCGATATTGTGAGAAATATATATTATTATTTGATAAAATCATATTATATGAGTGTTTGTTTTGGCGCTAAATTTGTATGGCAAACTAAATATTAACTATTCATTAATAAGTGTTAGGATGTAATTTTCACTCGTTACAAATTTACTCTATTTAATGAAATTATTAAAAATTATTTTTTAATAAACTAATTTACAGTAACTTATGAAAAAAAAACTATTTAAAAAAATTATTTTTTTACTAGTCTTTATTTTGAGTGTTTCTACGTATTCTCAAAATGTAACTGGTACTATTTCTGACTCGAGTGGCCCCTTGCCTGGAGCTAATGTTATAGTAAAGGGAACCTCAAATGGAACTGGGGCAGATTTTGATGGAAAGTATAATCTTTCTAATGTAGACAACAACGCAATATTAGTTTTTAGCTATGTTGGTTACAAAACTCAAGAAGTACCTGTTAATGGAAAATCGGTAGTTGATGTGATTCTCGTAGAAGATACTGGTGCATTAAGTGAAATTGTAGTAGTAGGATACGGAAAAACATCAAGACGATTAGTTACAGGTGCAGTGTCTTCTGTGAAATCAGAAGATATTGTTAAAACACCAGTAATTTCAGCAGACCAGGCATTACAGGGGCAAGCGCCTGGTGTAACTATTATTAATAGTGGAACCCCTGGTACAGCGCCTCAAGTTCAAATACGTGGTTTGGGAACGTTTGGTAATAATCAGCCTTTGTATGTTATTGATGGTATTGTTTCAGGAGGAATTAATGAGATTAATCCAAACGATATTGAAACTATTGATGTACTTAAAGATGCTTCTACAGCAGCTATTTATGGATCAAGAGCATCTAATGGTGTTGTTATTATAACGACTAAAAAAGGAAAGTCTGGGAAAACTAAAGTCACTTTCGATTCCTATGTGTCAACCCAAAGTACACCGCAAACATTAGACTTGCTGGATACAAATCAATTTAGACAGTATTTAGAAGGTACTTATGGTCTAACAAATAGATATACCACAGATGAAGCGTCTACTAGGCTTAATACAGATTGGCAGGATGAGGTATTTCGAGCGGCCTTTGTTCATAATACCAATGTAGGTGTTTCTGGTGGAAATGATACCGCAGTATTTAATTTATCTACAGGTTATATAGATCAGGAAGGTATTATCATAAACACTGGATTTAATAGAGCCTCTTTAAGAGTTAATAGTGAGTTTAAACTTGGAGAAAAGTTTAAAATTGGTGAAACGCTTGCTATAGCAGACACCGAAATGAAAAATGAAGAGCAGAATGGAGATAGAACATTAATCGAGCATATGATTAAATCTTTACCATATACCCCTGTTTTTAACCCGAATAATCCTGGAGGTTTTGGTGGAACCGATACAACTTTAGATAATGGATCGGATGCAGAGAATCCGGTTAGGCTTCAAACAATAAGTAGTAATATTACCGATGTTACCAAAGTATTGGGGGCGGTTTATGCATCTTACGAACTTTTTGATGATTTAGAATATAAGTTTCAATATGGTTTCGAAAGAACATCGGCATCAACCAATGTTCACAGACCGTCTTTTGATGAAGGTGTCAATCAGCGTGACGCAGCACAATTAGATCAAAGCATAAATATTTTTAACTCCAATACTTTCACGAGCTCATTAACCTATTCAAAGTCTTTCAACGAGGTTCATAATTTAGATTTACTACTGGTTGCAGAAAAATTTGAAACGGAGGCCAGAAATAACCGCGCTCAGGCTACAAATCCATTAACTGACTTCGTACCTGTAATTCAAGGTAACGATCAGATAACCGTGACTAATCAACTTTTTGAGTATGGATTGATCTCTTATATCGGTAGAATTAACTATAACTACAATAGTAAGTATTTATTATCGGCTTCAATTCGTCGCGACGGTTCGTCAAGATTTGGTAGTAATAACAGATGGGGAACCTTCCCCGCAGTGTCTGTGGGATGGATATTAAGCGAAGAAGATTTCCTGAAAGATTCCAGTACCATTAGTAATATGAAACTTAGAGGGTCTTGGGGTAAAACTGGTAATGATGGATCTACAGATTATGTCTTTGAAGCAGGGTTAATATCAACTTATGGATATGTCGGTTTAGCTAATAACGTTGGTGTTTCAAATTTTGGAGCTCCTAATGCCAACTTAAAATGGGAAGAGTCAACGATGACAAACATAGGTTTGGACTTGGGACTTTTTAACAACGCGCTTAGCTTATCTTTTGAATACTATAATAACGATGCAGATGATATTATTGTGCCAATTCCTAATGTAACGTCAGAGGGTTTAGCTGCGACCTTTACGCAACGCAATGGAGCATCGATGAATACTAAAGGTGTTGAATTTAACATTGGTTATAATCACAATGGCGGAGAAGATTTTAGTTGGTCTGCTAATTTGAATCTGGGAACTTCAAAAAATGAGGTGACCGAATTAAGTGATGATTTACCGTTTATTGAGAGCTCTGTATTTGAGGGAGAGAATTTATCCAGAATCACCAAAGGTGAGTCGATATATTACTTTTACGGACTTCAAACAGACGGGATCTTTCAATCGCAACAAGAAGTTGATAATCATGCCACTCAAAATGCAGATACGGGACCAGGAGATATTCGGTTTATAGATCAAAATGACGATGGTGTTATAGATAATGATGATAACGTGAAAATAGGTGATCCGTTTCCAGATTTCACATACGGTTTAAACTTATCTGCTAACTACAAAAACTGGGATGCCACAGTGTTCTTTAGTGGTGTTAGTGGGAATGATATATACAATACGAATATATACGACCTAGAAGGAATGACACGTGTGTTTAATGCAGGAACGTCAGTTTTAAACAGATGGACACCTACAAATACGAATACGTCTGTACCAAGATTTGTAGCTGAGCATTCCGATAACGTGAACCGATCCGATCGTTTTATAGAAGATGGCTCTTATGCTAAACTTAGAAACTTAACTATAGGATATAGCCTGTCCGACACTTCATTAGGATCACTTGCAAATGGTGTGTTTTCTAAATTAAGACTATACGCAACAGTGCAGAACTTATTTACAATAACGAATTATTCGGGTTACGATCCGGAAATTGGAGGAAGCACCACAGTAACGCCAGGACAACAATCTGCAGTGGCGGGTATTGGTATAGATAGAGGGGTCTATCCACAACCAAGATCGTTTATTTTTGGAGTTCAACTAGCATTTTAAAATATATTTATTAGATAATATAAAGAAACATGAAAAAAATTAAATTCTTATTTACTGGTATAGCAGTAGTGATTGGAGTTTTTATTTCCTGCAATGAATCGGAAATCGAATTAAAGAATCCAAACCAGCTATCTGCAGAAACATACTTTAAATCTAGCGCACAGTTAGAGTCGGCCGTAACCGCAGCTTATACGTACCTCCAAGAGGTAGGTAACTATGGGAGATATCAATATTATATTAATGATAATATTGGAGGAGAAAATTATGCAGCAGGTAATTTGGAGGCCGATAAAGTACAGATGATTAATAGAGATGTAGATGAAGCGAATAATGGCAATATTCAATTTTGGCAACATAACTATCAAGGAATTGGGCGTTGTAATTTTGTTATTGCTAATGAAGAAAACTTCGAAAACATTGCAGCCGAGGAAATAGCCGCCAGATTGGGAGAGGTTCGTTTCTTAAGAGGGCTTTTTTATTTTCATTTAGTAACGAAATATGGAGATATTCCTTTGGTTCTTGATTTAGAAAATGTAGCTGGAGGTAGGCCTAAAACCCCAGTGTCTGATATTTACGCTGCTATTGTGGCAGATTTGCAGTTTGCAACAACTAATTTGCCCGCGAAAGGAACACAAGAAGTTGGTAGACCAACATCTGGAGCTGCCTGGGCATTATTAGGTAAGGTTTTATTACAAAATGGAGATGCTGCTGGAGCAAAATCGGCATTGGCCAATGTGACAGGGTATAGTTTAGTGGATGATTATAGAACGAACTTTACTGTTGCCGGGGAGATAGCAAAAAATGACGAATCTATATTTGAGGTTTTTTATGATGAATCCACTGGAGAAGGCGATTCATGGAATCAAAATGGTCAAGGAAATTCCGAGACAACCTTTAGAGCTCAAGAATATAGTGGGTGGTACAATGTGAAGCCAAGTCAAGAACTATTAGATGAATACGAAGATGGTGATACGCGCTATGCTGCTAATTTCTATTCTATTGATGATAGTGACAATGGAACCATGACTAACACATTTAATAAAGGAAACTCCACTTTTGTGTCTGGTGAAATTGGACCAGATGACAATCCGGCTTGGAGAAAGTATCAAAATTTAGACGATCGAGAATCCGAAACGGTTAGCAGTGGTATTAATGCAAGAGTACTTCGTTATGCCGATGTATTACTAATGCAGGCTGAAGCAGAAATACGCTCTGGAGGATCTGAAACAGCTGCACTTGACTTTATAAATCAAGTTCGATCTCGGCCATCTGTTTCTTTGCCAGATGTTAATGTATCCGGCACTCAGGCGATCTTAGATGCTATCAAACATGAGCGTTGGGTAGAATTGGCAGGAGAGCAGTCAAGATGGTTAGATTTACAGCGATTTGATGGTGACTCCTATTTATTACCAATACCCAATGTGGAGTTGCAGGGGAATACTAATTTATAAGCACAAGTAGAAGTTTAGTTTTTATATATTAATTTGATTTATTGGTGATCCCGCATACTTAGTATGTGGGATTTCCTATATTCGTTACACCTTATAAAATTAGTTTCAATATGAAATTATGTAAATGTCTTTTACTAGCTGTTTTTATATTTTCATGTTCAAAAGACATGAAGAAAAAACAATTTACTTTATTGGCCTCTAGGGATACCGGAATTAATTTTGAAAATACCTTAACAGAGTCAGATACGTTAAATTATTTTAATTATCCATATATCTATATGGGAGGGGGAATAGCCGTGGGGGATTTTGATAACGACGGTCTGCAGGATTTATATTTTACTGGTAATATGGTTGAGAATAAATTGTACCTCAACCAAGGAGCTTTGGTTTTTGAAGATGTTACAAAGGAGGCAAAAGCAGGATTGTCCCATAAGGACTGGTTTTTGGGGGTAACTACAGTCGATATTAATAATGATGGTTGGTTGGATATCTATTTAAGTGTGTCTGGAAGGGCGAAACATTGCCCTAATAAACTACTTGTAAATCAAGGAGTGAATAGTGAAGGGCGAATAACCTTTAAGGAAGAGGCTGAAGTATATGGTATAGCAGACCGTGGACATAGTACTCAAAGTGCGTTTTTTGATTATGATAATGATGGAGATCTCGATCTTTATGTAGCTAATTATCCCATGACATCATTTAATACGCCTCCATATATCTATAAACAACTTATTGAGCATGCGCTACCAGGGCATTCAAATCATTTGTATAAAAACGAAGGTAATGGTAAGTTTAAAGATGTTACCAAAGAAGCTGGAGTCCTGTCCTACAGTCTAACGTTAAGTGCCAGTATTAGTGATTTAAATAACGATGGTTATAAAGATATTTATGTAAGTAATGATTTTGCCAGTGCAGATTTTTGTTATATAAATAATGGGGATGGAACTTTTAAAAACACCATTGAAGAATCTGTAAAACACACAGCCCTATATGGTATGGGAGCCGATATTGCTGATTTTAATAATGATGGTTTTCTGGATATTTTTCAAGCAGATATGGATGCTTCTACAAACAAACGTTCTAAAGCAAATATGGCCAGTATGAACCCAAAAGTGTTTTGGGATACCTATGATTCGGGACTGTATTATCAGTATATGCACAATTGTTTGCAGTTAAATACTGGGGTTTTGGGAACTGGAGATATTCCGCAGTTTAATAATGTTTCAAGAATTTCCAATACCTCTAGTACCGACTGGAGCTGGGGCCCGGTTTTTGCAGATTTAGATAATGACGGATGGAAAGATTTATACGTGTCTAATGGAACACGCAGAGAAATTAATAATACCGATTTCTTTAATGCAATTAAAAAAGCAAGGAATCCTTTTGGCGATAAAAAAGAAGATAAAAGCCTTGAAAATTCACTTAAGATGCCATCGGAGAAGACAGATAATTTTGTCTTTAGAAATTCGGGAGATCTTACATTTGAGAAAATAAATAAAGCATGGGGTCTGGAATTTAAAGGATTTTCAAATGGCGTTGCTTATGCCGATTTAGATAATGACGGTGACCTTGAAATTATATTAAACAACATTGATGACCAGGCTGCTGTATTTAGAAATAACAACAGCGAAAATAATAATTACCTAACTATTCAATTTGAAGGAGATTCATTAAATCCAGATGGTATAGGCGCAAAATGTACGCTCATAACACATGGTAAAAAGCAATTTCAAGAATTAAGTCGTGAGCATGGATATATATCTTCTATGGCACCCATACTTCATTTTGGTTTAGGAAAAGACGCCCTTATTGATACCTTAAAAGTAGAATGGCCGGACGGTAAAAGTCAAATGCTCACTCAAGTTTCGGTTAACCAAAAACTAGTGCTTAAGACATCTGATGCGCAATTAAAAAAGGTAGAAAACAAGATGAAGAAAGCGACTCTTTTTGTTTCTAAAGCGCGGGTATTGGATTCCCTTTTTATTCATATTGAAAATGAGTACGACGATTATAAAAAAGAAATACTACTACCTCATAAAACATCAACATTTGGTCCCTATGTGTCGGTTGGAGATTTAAATAATGATGGTTTAGACGACTTTTATGTAAGCGGAGCATCAAATCAAGTTGGAGGATTGTTCTATCAGAATAAAGAAGGGATGTTCGATAAGCAATGGTTCACATTCGAAGCTGAAAAAAAATGTGAAGATATGGGGTCTTTAATGTTCGATGCAGATAACGATGGGGATTTAGATTTATACGTAGTGAGCGGAGGGAATGAATTTGAGCCCAATTCGAAATTGTTGCAGGATAGGTTGTATACCAACGATGGTTCTGGTAATTTATCTTTGTCTGGAGATGCACTTCCCGAAATGATTACCAGTGGATCACGTGTTTATAATTTTGATTATGATAAAGACGGAGATCAGGATTTACTTATTTGTGGTAGACTTATTCCCGGAAATTATCCTGCCCCTGCAAAAACTTATATTTTAGAAAATGTAAGCACATCTCAAATCATTAAATTTTTAGATGTTACCAATGCACTGGTTCCGGAATTCAATAAGCTAGGACTAGCTACTTCTGCGAGTATTGAAGATATAGATAATGATGGTTGGATGGATATAGTGGTGGTTGGCGAATGGATGCCAATTCGAGTATTTAAAAATAACAAGGGGAAGGCCTTTGAAGATATTTCAGAAAAGTTGGGTTTAGCAAATACTACCGGGTGGTGGTTTAGTGTGGCTAGTGGTGATTTTGACCGCGATGGTGATATGGATTTTATCGCTGGAAACCTCGGACTTAATTACAAATATAAATCCTTCGAAGATGAGACCTTCGATATTTATTTCAACGATTTTGATAATAACAATAAGAAAGATATTGTATTAAGTTATTACAACGAGGGAAAAAAATATCCAGTTAGAGGACGTTCGTGTTCATCCTCGCAGGTTGGGGAAATTAAAGAGAAGTTTAAAACCTATAATGAATTTGCCGAAGCGACATTGGTTGATGTCTATGGTGAAGATGAACTGGAAGAATCTCTACACTATCAGGTAAATACATTTGCGACATCATATATCGAAAATAAAGAAGGAGCTTTTGTGTTGCATGAATTGCCTAATGCCTTGCAATTGTCTAGTATAAACCAAATACTGGTAAAGGATTTCAATAAAGATGATTATCTGGATTTTGTGGCTGCCGGAAACTTGTATGGGTCTGAAATTGAAACCCCTAGAAACGATGCCGGAACGGGCGTATTTATGGCTGGAAATGGTTTTGGGGAATTTGTGCCGTATTCCGTTGAAAAAAGTGGTATTTATATGCCTAAAGATGTTAAGGATTTGGCGTTGATACGGGTAGGGACGAAGCAGTTCATTATAGCTGCAAATAATAACGATACCCTCAAGTTTATTGAGGTTAGTTCTAATTAAGAAATTCACTTATTTAATATGGTTTTATTGCCAGTTTTCTACAATACAAGATGTTATTGTGAGCGATTTTAATAAGGACGAAGTGCATGATATTTTACTTGCAGGAAATAAGTTTAATGTAGAAATAGAAACGACTCCCGCCGATGCTTCTATTGGATTGTTTATGGAGGGTAAAGACGGTTTGAAATTTAAACCACTAGGGCCCAATTATAGTGGTGTTTTTTTACCTGAAAACGTAAAAACGCTGAAACGTATTAAGTTTGGAAATACCATGTCTGGGAGTTGGTCGAATGGTTTATTGGTTGGTGTTAATAATAAGACTCTTAAGGTTTTACGGTATTAGTCTCATTTAAATTATATGATATACTAAAAAAGGCTGCATATAGCAGCCTTTTTCGGTTTTAAAAATATCGTGGTATTTAGTGACCAGCTTCTTTCTTTACCTCGTCAACTTTTTCCTTTACTGCATCAGCAGCTTTGTCAACGGCTTCACCAGCAGCGTCAGCAGCTTTTTCGGCAGCTTCTCCTGCAGCATCAGCAGCGGCTTCTACAGCTTCTTCAGTAGCTTCCACAGCGTCACTAGCGGCTTCAGTGGCATCATCAGCAGCAGCTTCGACAGCATCTGTTGTAGCTTCGATAGCGTCTTCAGTGTCTTCTGCTTTCTTATTATCTCTACATGAAGTGAAAGATAAACTCAGTACTAGTAATAAAGCGGTACTTAATAGGACTTTTTTCATTGTTCTTTGTTTTAGTGTTAATTATTTGAGTGTTAAAATGCTAATTACGAATGTAATAACTTTTACTAGATTCTCAGAATGTTATGTTAATTTTTTTGGTTTTTTATATCTAAAATTACCTTATATACGCAGATAATCCATAATTTGGATGACAGCACCCTTGTTTTTCTTAATGTAATTACGGTTGTTTTTTCCGTAAAGAAGACGTTTTTCCGTATTTTCAATGAGTTCATTTAGAACACTATTGAACTCATTTTGGTTGGAAATGGAAAACATACCGTTAAGAGTTATCATGGCTTTAGCTTCAGGAAACTTCTGGTGATTTGGACCAATAATAATTGGAATTCCAAAAACAGCCGGTTCAAGTGTATTGTGCAATCCGGTATTACCCATGGCGCCACCAACATAAGAAATATCGGCGTAACTATAAATTTTCGACAAAATACCAACAGTATCAATTATAAATACTTGAGAATTCGTTAAATCTTCTCTGCTTTTTTTAGAAAATAAGACAGATTTAACATTCAGTCCCTTTAAAATATGCTCTATTTGGGTTGGTTTTATATGATGTGGGGCAATTATAAATTTTACATTGTGATGGGTTGAATTGATAAAATTAACGAGTAGTTCCTCTCCCTCTGGCCAAGTACTTCCTGCGACCACGCATAATTTGTTGTCCTTGAAGGTTTCTATAAAGTCTAAGGTGTTATCTAATTCTAGCTGACTCGAAACACGATCGAAACGGGTGTCGCCACTCACAGTTATCCTATGATAACCAATCGATTCAAGCAGTGTTTTTGAGTCTTCATTTTGGGTAAAAATATGTTCAAACGTAAATAAAGCACGTTTTAATTGCCCTCCGTAAAACTTAAAATAAGACTGATTTTTTCTAAAAGCTGCCGAAATTAATATAGTACGACATTTTTTCTGCTTAAGAGCGTTTAAAAGATTAGGCCAAATATCGTATTTAACAAAAATGGTGAGTTCAGGATTAACAATATCTGTAAATTGTCTCGCATTGTTTTTACTGTCTAAGGGAAGATAAACAACGATGTCCGCGATAGGTGAGTTTTTGCGAATTTCATATCCCGATGGCGAGAAGAAACTAAGCACAATTTTGTGGGTGTTATAGTACTGCCTCAATACTTTAAAAACCGGTAAACCTTGTTCATATTCGCCTAAAGAAGCGCAATGAAACCATAGGGTTTTATCTGTTGGACTTAGGTTCTTTTTAAGAATATTAACGGTCTGTTGACGACCAACAACACCCTTTTTAATTTTTTCATTGAAGAGAGACGCGCATTTTAGTCCAAAATGTGCTAAATGAATACCTATGTTGTAAATAAAACTCAATTTTTTTCTTTGCCGCTAAAATACATTTCTTTGAAACAAATTCATTGGTTAGCCTAAATGAATTTTGTAATTTCGTAGCCAATTAACCTTTACGGGGTATTCATTAAAAATTGGTCTTTATTAGTTGAGTGATATAATAATTAAGAGACTACAATGTTTTTTAGATGAGGAAAATTCAAATGGTTGACCTTAAAGGTCAGTATAACGATATAAAAGACATCGTTAATCCGTCGATTCAGGAAGTTATAGATAATACTGCATTTATAAACGGTCCTAAAGTTCATGAGTTTCAGAAAAATTTAGAGGAATATTTAGGAGTTAAACATGTGATTCCATGTGCAAATGGAACAGATGCTTTACAAATTGCCATGATGGGACTTGGTCTTAAACCTGGAGACGAGGTGATTACTGCCGACTTTACGTTTGCAGCGACAGTTGAGGTTATTGCTCTGTTGCAGTTAACTCCGGTTTTAGTAGATGTTAACCAAGACGATTTTAATATAAATATTGAAGCCATTAAAAAGGCGATTACGCCAAAAACGAGAGCTATTGTTCCGGTGCATTTGTTTGGACAATGTGCTAATATGGAGGCTATCATGGAAATTGCTGAAGCACACGATCTATTTGTAATTGAAGATAATGCACAGGCTATTGGAGCGTCTTACACTTATGAGAACGGTACTAAGATAAAAGCTGGAGCTATAGGCCATGTGGCGTCTACTTCTTTTTTTCCTTCGAAGAATTTAGGCTGTTATGGAGACGGTGGAGCTATTTTTACGAATAACGATGATCTGGCCCATACCATAAGAGGTATTGTAAATCATGGTATGTACGAGCGTTACCATCACGATGTAGTGGGGGTAAATTCCCGTCTTGATAGTATACAGGCGGCTGTTTTAAACGCAAAATTGCCTCGATTAGATGATTATAACAGAGCCAGGCAAATTGCAGCAAAGAAATATGATAAAGCTTTCGAAGGGCAAGATAAAGTGATCACTCCGAAAGTATTAAATGGTGATGCTGATGCTTCAGATTGCCATGTATTTCATCAGTATACATTGAGAATTAAAGATGCAGACAGGGACGCTTTGGCTAAACATTTGAATGAAAAGGGTATTCCTTGTGGTGTTTATTATCCCATTCCATTGCATAGACAAAAGGCCTATTTAGATAAACGATATCATGAAGAAGATTTTGTAGTAACCAATCAATTAATCAAAGAGGTGATTTCGTTACCAATGCATACGGTGTTAGATGACGAACAAATAGAATATATAACATCAACAATTATTAAATTTATAAATGGATAAAATACTAGTTACAGGAGGTTTAGGGTTTATTGGGTCTCATACCGTTGTTGAATTGCAGAATGAAGGCTATGAAGTTGTTATTATTGATGATTTATCAAACTCTTCGTTCGAGGTTTTAGACGGAATAACGGCTATAACTGGTAAAAAACCACGCTTTGAGAAGTTAGATTTAAAAGAAAAGGATGGTGTTGAAACCTTCTTTAGAAAACATAATGATATAAAGGGAGTGATTCATTTTGCCGCGAGTAAGGCGGTTGGTGAAAGTGTCAATGAGCCGTTATTATATTATGAGAACAACATAGGCACCTTGGTATATATTTTAAAGGAGTTGAAAAAATTGCCATCAGCGAGTTTTATATTTAGTTCGTCATGTACGGTATATGGCCAGGCAGATGAATTACCAATTACCGAGAGTGCTCCAGTTAAACAAGCGGAGTCTCCCTATGGTAATACAAAACAAATTGGCGAAGAAATTATTAGAGATACCTGTAAGGTGGTTTCTAGCTTAAAAGCGATTGCACTGCGCTATTTTAACCCAATTGGAGCACACGAATCGGGAATGATTGGCGAATTGCCAATTGGAGTGCCTCAAAACCTGGTTCCTTTTATTACGCAAACAGCGATAGGATTGCGGGAGCAGTTGTCTGTGTTTGGTGACGATTACCCAACTCCAGATGGTACATGTATTCGGGACTATATTCATGTTGTAGATCTCGCAAAAGCTCATGTTATAGCGTTAGGACGCTTACTTAAAAACAGAAATAAGGCTAATTATGAGACCTTTAATTTAGGAACTGGAAAAGGGAGTTCTGTTTTAGAGGTTGTTGAGTCTTTCGAGCGTGTTTCAGGAGAAAAATTAAATTATAAGATTGTTGATAGAAGGGAAGGCGATGTAATTTCTGCATATGCCGATACGAACAAGGCTAATGATGAATTGGGTTGGAAAACGGAGCTATCATTAGACGAGGCTATGAGTTCTGCATGGAAATGGGAACAAAAAGTTAGGGGAAGCAAATAGGCCTCTTCAAAATCACTAATTTTCAGGTGTTTTGTTTTGTGGCTTCGGCTCCGCTCAGCCAGCGGTTGGGTGTTACTTTTTATGTGGTGATTGAGGGTAGTCGAGATCGCTAGTTTTCAAGTGTTTTTCTTATAACATTTAGGGATTTCGTGTTTTGTTTGTGGCTTCGGCTCCGCTCAGCCACCGGTTGGGTGTTACTTTTTGTGTGGTGATTGAGGGTTGTGTAAATATCTAGTTTTCAAGTGATTTTCTTATAACATTTAGGGATTTCGTGTTTTGTTTTGTGGCTTCGGCTCCGCTCAGCCACCGGTTGGGTGTTACTTTTTACGCGGTGATTGAGCGTAGTCGAAATCACTAGTTTTCAAGTGTTTTTCTTATAGCTTTTAGGTGTTTCGTGTTTTGTTTTGTGGCTTCGGCTCCGCTCAGCCACCGGTTGGGTGTTACTTTTTATGTGGTGATTGAGGGTAGTCGAGATCGCTAGTTTTCAAGTTTTTTTCTTATAACTTTTAGGGATTTCGTGTTCTGTTTTGTGGCTTCGGCTCCGCTCAGCCACCGGTTGGATGTTGCTTTTTATGTGGTGATTGAGGGTAGTTGAAATCACAAGCCTTACAGGTGATTTTCTTATAACATTTAGGTGTTTCGTGTTTTGTTTTGTGGCTTCGGCTCCGCTCAGCCACCGGTTGGGTGTTACTTTTTGTGTGGTGATTGAGCGTAGTCGAAATCACAAGCCTTACAGGTGATTTTCTTATAATTTTTAGGGATTTCGTGTTTTGTTTTGTGGCTTCGGCTCCGTTCAGCCAGCGGTTGGGTGTTGCTTTTTATGTGGTGATTGAGGGTTGTGTAAATATCTAGTTTTCAAGTGATTTTCTTATAACTTTTAGGGATTTCGTGTTTTGTTTTGTGGCTTCGGCTCCGCTCAGCCACCGGTTGGGTGTTACTTTTTATGTGGTGATTGAGCGTAGTCGAAATCACAAGCCTTACAGGTGATTTTCTTATAACTTTTAGGTGTTTCGTGTTTTGTTTGTGGCTTCGGCTCCGCTCAGCCATCGGTTGGATGTTACTTTTTATGTGGTGATTGAGCGCAGTCGAAATCACTAGTTGATACGTATTATTTCTACTATTAGAGCCACCTTTTACTCTTAAATGAGTCTCTAATGCAATGGCGTTAGATTGGGATTATTTGAACGAACGTAAATTTTATTATCCATAATTCATGTTGATTTACTAATAAAAAGCACAAATTCACCTTTTTTTTTTAGAATTATCCCCATTTCTCTAAACAATGATTTTTAGTGAGATAGTGGGTGTATTATTATCGGGTTTTACCTTTTTAAGTTTTTTTTAAGAATATTGATAGGCTTTATTCATAACTTCATGGTACGTTTTTTGCTATAGACCGAAACTTAATAACAGCCAATCTCAACCAATACACCAATGTCATTTACCCCAAAAACATGGTTTTTTGTTTTTTGCCTATTTGTTGCGTCCAACAAATTTGTGGTCGCGCTTGAATGGCGCGTACCTCCAACATTTGTAACGCTGCAGATAGACAGTTTAATTAAGCAGAAAAATATCAGTAATGATATGACTCAGCTGGAATTGTTGGTGCTTTATCATGACGCGCTAAAAGAAAAACATTTAGATTCCATTAATATATTTGGGAAATTAGCAATATTGAATGCCGATCTTGAACAACCTGAAGATGCCTTACTTTTTACAGAGAAGTATATTAATAATACACTAGATCTCTCCATTTTAAATGATAGTGCTTACGGTTTTCTTGAAGGTACCGACGAGTATAAATATTTAAAAGAAAGGTATTTAATAAAAATAGACCTCCTGGTATTCCTTTATTTTTATGCTGCGCTTATTGGTTTTTTCTTTGCTATAATTATAAATTTCACCAAAGGGGCAAATAAAAAAGCAAAACTATTTATAGGGAGTTTTGTTGGTGTACATTCCATATTCATATTGGAATTTGTGTTGTACACTTCAAATATGCAGTATGCTTTCCCACATACCTATAGAATGTCCTCTGCATTTGCATTGTTGTATGGTCCGTTGTTGTATTTTTATTTTAAAAGTGTCACCCGTGACTATAAGATAAAAGCGATTGATTGGCTTCATCTGTTACCAACATTGGCACTTTTGATTTTATTAATACCTATATATTCGCTATCTGGGCAGGACAAGTTAAGAATGTTGTTGTCCATTTATATTCCAGTTAAAAGCCATGGTACTTTAGTTTTTATATTGAAATTGTTATCATTATCGATTTATGCTATACTGATAGGTAGACTAAAATTTGTAAAAAAGATAGACAATCAATCGAGGAACGCGAACCTTATAGTTCAAAATAAATGGAAAAGAACCATTTATAGAATTCACTTAACCTATGTGTTCTCCTATTTTGTTTATGGATTGTCTGCAATGGGGGTATTAGGAGGTATTTCGACCATTGTCTATCATATTCAAATAGGAGCCATGTCTGTTATGATTATTTATGTTGCCTTTATGGCTTATGTAAGGCCAGGTGTTTTTAAAAATGATAAGGTGCTTTCTAATGAAAGTGGAGGACTTGAAAAGTATCAAAAATCCGGACTCACCGAGGCGCTTTCAAAAGAACTTAAGGAAAATCTGGTCAAGTTATTTGTGGAAAACAAAATTTATAAAGAAAACAATATAAATCTTGAAGTATTATCAAAACGATTAAATACCACAAGACACAATACGTCTCAAATTATTAACGAGCATTTTAATATGAACTTTTTTGAGCTTGTTAATAAATTTAGAATACAAGAAGCAATTAATATGCTTAAGGCCGATGTGCATGGCAGCTTGAATATTATTGATATCGCTTACGAAGTAGGTTACAATAATAAGGTGACCTTTAATAAAGCCTTTAAAAAAGAAACATCATTAACCCCTTCAGAATTTATTAACTCACAGTTCAAAAAGAACGTTTACGGGTAAAATCGAGGTAAATTATCTTCGGAAGGGTAATGTATTATAAGATTTTCCTTCAAAGTATAGCTTTATTCTTTCTTTTGACTTTGCAATTGTAATTAAGGTGAGGCAGCTAAAGAGCTTTGCTTAAAAATATATTAGATTCTACTAAGCTTTTAATTTCATTTAGTAAAGTATAATTTTTTTGAATTAGTCACTTAAAAAAACGTCTTTACTGCCTTCCTTATCTCAATCTGCATTGACTAACTCAAAAACGTTTAATTTAATTATTTATGAAAGTAAGAAACTATTACTTAGTATTCGTGCTTATGGTGTTTGGGCTATTATCATCATTTGCGCAAGAAAAAAAAGTTTCTGGTAGGGTTGTGGACACTAACAATTTACCTTTACCCGGGACTTCTGTCGTGATAAAAAATACCACCAGAGGGGCATCTACAGATTTTGACGGAAATTATTCAATCAATGTGAGTGCCGGAGAGGTTCTGGAATTTCGCTTTGTTGGATATGTTAATAAGGAAGTTACAGTTGGAGCTTCCAATACCATTAATATCACTCTGCAGGAGGATGCAACATCATTGGAAGAAGTGGTGGTGGTAGCCTATGGTTCGCAAACAAGAGAATCTATTGTAGGAGCGGTAGGTGTTGTCTCCAGTGCAACTATTGAAACGCAGCAGGTAACCTCTCCTTTAAGAGCTTTACAAGGAGCTGTTCCAGGGGTTAGTTTACTAACTGCCGGGGGGCAACCAGGGAATAACCCTATTATTAGAATTCGAGGGATATCAAGTCAGAGTTTGGCAAGAGGACCTTTAATCGTTGTAGATGGCGCCCCATTTAATGGGAACTTGAGTACAATAAGTCAGGACCAAATAGCATCGGTTTCCGTATTAAAAGATGCATCGTCGTCTGCCTTATATGGTTCCAGAGCTTCGGGAGGTGTTATTTTAATTACCACGAAAAAAGGACATATTAATTCGGCACCTAAGATTACCTTAAGATCTCAAATAGGAATTTCTAACCCAACTATAGGAATTCATAATTTGGCAAACCCGGAAGATTATTTAAAACTAACCTGGCAAGCCTTAAGAAACACAAATCAATATGAAAACGGTCAAACGGCTACAGATGCCGCTCAAAATGCAACAAATGGATTAATAGATCATTTGGGCTATAATCCGTTTAGTGTGGCAAACCCAATTGATACCAGCGGTAATTTAGTTGCAGGAGCCAATTTATTATGGAATTCTAATTGGGAGGAAGAAGTCATTAGAGAAAATTACTTAAGACTAAATCATAATGTAAGCGTATCGGGAGGGAGTGAAAAAACCAGATATTTTATGTCTTTGGATTATTTAGATGAAGAGGGGCCGGTAACCCCTTCTGATTTTGAAAGGGTATCATCCAGATTAAATCTAGAAACGCAGGTAAACGATTGGTTCAAATTAGGGCTCAATACCAGTTTTTCACGTTCCAGTTCCAACAATCCCGATCAAACCAGTGGAAGTACAATACAGGCCATTACATGGATCTATGGGTTGTCCAGTATATATCCAATCTATGCGCGTGATGCCAATGGAACACTTATAAGAGATTCTTTTGGGGAACGTATCTTCGATTTGGGTAATGGACTTGTAACAGGACAATCGGTTAATAGTACTAGACCCGTTTTTAATGGTGAAAACCTGCTAGCAACCTTGACTTTAGGAAAAGAAAGACGAGTAAGAACCAATTATCTGGCAAACTTTTTCGCGCAGGTAAATATTTTCAAAGACTTAAGTTTTAAAACACAACTGAGTTATGAAAATTACTTGTTTGATTCGTTTAGCTTTGATGATGATAAAATTGGAGTAGCCTCAGAAGTAAGTGGTCGTGTATCACATAACAGAGACCTTACAACAACACTTAACGCCATTCAATCTTTAAATTATACAAAACGTTTCGGCAATCATAATCTATCTATAGACGCCATAACAGAAGCGTACACCAATACACAGGATAATTTATTAGCACAAGGGACTGGGTTTTTACCGGGAGTAGATAATTTAAGCGGTAGTACTACTCCGGAGGCCGTTGGAGGAAATATGATTACATCCAGAATTAATAGTTACCTCGGGAGAGTTAACTATAATTTTTCTGAAAAGTATTACGGAGAATTTTCAATAAGGCGCGACGGATCAACACGCTTTAATCAAGATACGCGGTGGGGTAATTTCCTTGCCGGTGGTGCGAGTTGGGTGATTTCTAGAGAAGACTTTTTAAAAGGAAGCCAAGCTCTTACTTTTTTAAAACTTAGAGGATCTTATGGTGAATTAGGAAACAACAGAACGACAAGTCGTTTTCCTTACCAGTCTGTATTCCAAACAGGTTCGGTAAACGAGGGGAATCCTGGAGTTCTACTAGAAGGGGTATCTGATCTAAATTTACAATGGGAGAAGGTCGAATCTCTAAATATTGGAGTCGATTTCGAATTATTTAATGGAGCGTTATCTGGCGCTTTAGAGTATTATAATAAAGAGTCGGTAGACTTAATAATGGACAGGCCCAAACCGCGTTCATTGGGGATTAATAAAGTAGTTACTAACATAGGGTCGATTAAAAACTTTGGTTGGGAAGCTTCTTTAAGGTCTTTAAATTTCAATACAGATGATTTTACATGGACCACAGGAATAAACTTTGCTCTAAATAAGAATGAATGGACCAAACTCCCACAAGATGAAATTTTAGATGGTTCTAAACGCTATGTCGTGGGAAGTTCTATTTTTGATTTTTTCATTAGGGAGTGGGCTGGTGTAGATCCAACAGATGGTCGCGGTATGTGGTATATGGATGTGTTAGATGCCAACGGTAATGTTACAGATAAAGTCACAACAAAAGATTATGATCAAGCGACGCGATATGACCAGGGAAAATCGTCGTTACCAGATATTGAAGGAGGATTCACATCTTTTGTTAGATATAAACAATTTGATTTAAATGTATTGTTCAATTTTAGTTTTGGAGCACATTTATTAGATACCGATTATTCCGGATTGATTAATCCTTTTGAAAGCCCTGGAGGAAGCGCACACCCCGATAACTTTAACGCTTGGCAAAACCCCGGAGATGCTAGTGATTTTCCATTATTATTGGCCAGTAATAATGACCATGCATCGCGGTCTACAAGATTCTTATTTGGGAATGATTATATCAGGCTGAAAAGTTTGACCCTTGGGTACAATCTTCCTGAACGTACCATCAGTAGAATAGGGTTAAGTAAAGTGAGGCTCTTTTTACAGGCAGACAACATATTAACCTGGCAATCTCATAAAGGCATTGATCCAGAACAGGCGTTTAATGGTCTTACCAATAGAAGGTCGCCATTGTCGAAAACGATTACTTCGGGAATTGTTTTAGAGTTTTAATCAAAAAAAAGAATCAAAATGAAAATATATAATACATTACATATTAAGCTTCTATTGGTTTTGGTAGTGGCTTTTTTGACCGGTTGTGCTGAAGAATTTTTGGATGAGCCTAAAAATACTGGGGGTATTTCAGAAGAAATCGTTTTTTCAGACAGAGACGCCGTTCAGGCTTTTATAACGGGTATTTATGCTAGGTATAAAGGGCAATGGGATGATGATTTAACCGATGATAATCTTGTTAATGGAAATAATTCCAATGCAGATACTGGTGGCTTATACGCGATGTACTTTGCAAGAACGGTAAAAGGGAATGATTTAATACAGGCACCTTCCTGGTTTTTGTTTGATTATGCCCATGAAAACAGAGGCGCGAGTTTTAGAAGAACAAGTTTTACCTGGACGTTTAACTATGAGATTATAAACTATGCCAATGTTTTAATTGAAGGTCTTGCAGAAAGTACAAGTTTGGATGATGCTACTAAAAGAGAATTTACAGCGGTGGCTAAAACGTTAAGGGCCTTTCATTATTTTCAATTGGCTTTAGAGTTTGCACCAAATTATAATAACGATAGAAGTGTAGCACGGCTTCCTATTTATACAGAAGCGACAACGGTGGATTCAGAAGGTCGCGCTCCCAGTTCGTTATCTAACGTCTATGATTTGATTTTATCAGATCTAAATGAAGCCATTCCAGATTTAACAGAAGACAGACTTGGTAAAAGTTATATCAATAGATCGGTAGCTAATGGAATTTTAGCTCGAGTACTGCTAGTAACTCAAGATAATTGGAGTCTAGCATCCTCGGCTGCAAGGGCAGCATATGGAGGTGATGCTGCTGCTGCGGTTGTATCTTCTGCCTGGGGGACCGGCTTCGATGATTTATCCGATCAAGACTGGTTGTGGGGGCATTTTCAGGATGGTTCCAATGAAACTAATTTTTTCTGGATGGCACCATTTGTATTTATGGATCATTTAACATTATCCTTTCAAGCAACTTACGTAAATACAAATTTTAGGGATGAGTTTGCCGATAGTGATGTTAGAAAATTGTTTTCAGATATTTATAGTTCTACGACACCATACAGAGAGTTTGTTACTACTAAATTTGAATTTACATTTGCTTCAGATGTGCCATTAATGCGAAAGTCTGAAATGGTATTAATCGATGCCGAAGCACAGTATAATTTAGGAAACGAACCAGAGGCCAGAAATTTACTTTTTGCATTACAAAAAGAAAGAGATGCCAATGCCACCTTATCTGTTAGTTCGGGAAATGCACTCTTAGAAGAAATTTTGTTAGAAAGACGTAAAGAACTATACGGAGAAATAGGTGTAGAGTGGTTTGATGCTAAGCGACTTAGTCGACCAATTAACAGAGACGCCATACATAGGGTGGTGGTTGATGTTCCTGCAGATAGTGAATTATTTTATTTAAATATTCCACAATCGGAGATTGATGCTAATCCTAATATGCCGGAAAATATAAATCAATAATTCATACGTATTATGAACATGTTTTAAGCCGGAACGTTTACTTTCCGGCTTAATTACTTTTCAGGCCTAAATTAATGTGAATTTTGTTTAAGGTTTCAAGGTGCTATTTCGAGAGTATAGAAAAAAATCTACCATACGCATAAAACAAGGTCATGTCTGATTGCGTTTTTCGGTTTTGGTCTATGTCTTTGTTAAAGTGACCAAAACAAGCTAAGCCGAGATCTTATTAAAGCCTCTCGACTGCTTATAATATCTTTTATAATTCTCTAAAACTATTCTGTTTCCAAAGGTTTCTTTTTCTTAAAAACGTTGGCAAAGATTAAAATGATCATGCCAGTTGTTACAGATAAATCGGCCATGTTAAAAACACCCGTTTTAAAGACACCACCTAAATCTATAAAGAGAAAATCGGTTACTTTTCCATAAACGATCCGATCATAAATATTGGCCAGACCACCCCCAATGATACTTGCAAATGCGAAAAGCGATAACCTGTCCAGGCTTTTATCGTTAAAAACGTGACGCAATACCATGCCTAGCACAACAATAGGTAAAATAAGCAATAGGATAATTTTAAGTACAGGATTTAAATCACTTCCCATGCCTAAAAATGCACCTTCATTTTCCACATTCATCATTATAAATGCGTCACCTATTAGTGATATACGTTCTCCTGGCTGTGTAAAAGTGCGAAGGTCTACGTAAGATCGAATGAGTACTTTTGAAATTTGATCGACAGCAATGGTTAGTATAATAACTAATAAAATGAAAATGGATCGTTTAGATAATTTCATGTATTAAACCGTTTGAAAAGACGCAGATGCTGTCTCAGATTCTCTATTAATTTTCTTTACAAGACCTTGAAGTACTTTACCTGGTCCAACTTCAGTAAATGAGCTTGCACCATCAGCAATCATTTGCTGTACCGACTGCGTCCATCGCACTGGAGCCGTTAATTGAGAAATTAAGTTCGTTTTTATTGCCGTTTCATCATGAACTGCATGTGCTGTTACGTTTTGATAAATTGGACAGTTAGGTTTGTTGAATGTTGTATTTTCAATAGCTGCTGCAAGCTCTTCTCTTGCCGGCTCCATTAATGGCGAGTGAAATGCCCCCCCAACAGGTAATACTAAGGCGCGACGGGCGCCTTCCTCTTTTAGGGTTTCACATGCTGTATTTATAGCGTTAACCTCTCCAGATATTACCAGTTGTCCTGGACAATTGTAATTGGCGGCGACCACAACTCCTTCGGTTAAGCCACATACTTTTTCAACAACATCATCATCCAAACCTAAAACGGCAGCCATAGTACTGGGTTGTAATTCGCATGCTTTTTGCATGGCTAAAGCTCTTTGAGAGACTAGTTTTAAGGCGTCTTCAAAGTTTAAAGTGCCATTTGCTACCAGAGCAGAAAATTCACCAAGAGAATGTCCGGCAACCATTTCAGGTGTAAAATCATCCCCTAAAGTTTTGGCTAAAATTACCGAGTGTAAAAAGATGGCTGGTTGAGTTACTTTAGTCTCTTTAAGATCTTCTGCGCTTCCTTCGAACATGATATCTGTAATATTAAATCCAAGAATACTATCCGCTTTTTCAAAAAGTTCTTGAGCTAAAGGTGAGTTTTCATACAAATCTAAACCCATTCCCGAAAATTGAGCCCCCTGGCCCGGAAATATATATGCTTTCATGTGTTAGTCAATTATTGTTATAAAAATTTAGCCTACTTACTTCGTAGTAAAATGTAATATTATCAGTATTACGTGTTAGTTTGTTTTTTTAGTGCTGCAAAAGTATAAATAAAATCTGTAATGAGCCTGGCATTTAAAATCGAGAACAAAGACTGCGTATCGAAAATCATGAGTCTAGATGTTTAATTCCAAATACGATTAATTCTAAAGATTAACCACAGCAGCTTCCGCACAGCGTTCCCCATCCATAGCCGCAGAAATAATACCACCGGCATAACCACCACCTTCACCACAAGGGAATAAATTGGATAGTTCGGGGTGTGCCAAATGCTCGTTTCGGGGAATACAAACTGGTGAGGATGTTCTGGACTCCACTCCAACAATATTAGCTTCAGAAGTATAGTAGCCTTTCATTTTTTTTCCGAAGGCCTGAAATCCTTGTCTAAGCCTGCTACCTATTAATTTAGGGAGTAAAGAATGAAGAGGGGCAGATTTCAATCCGGGTTGATAAGAGGTTGGATTTAACGTATTGGATAGGCGGCCTTCAACAAAATCGGTGAGTTTTTGTGCGGGGGCTACCTGACTTCTGCCTCCTGATGTAAAGGCCAGTCTTTCCAAGTTTTTTTGATATTCAAGGCCCTTTAAAACACCGAATGTTTCATATTTATGAAGGTCGGCATCTACATTAATTTCTACAACAATTCCCGAATTGGCATAGAGGTTATTTCGTTTGGACGGTGACATACCATTTACAACAACTTCACCATTTGCAGTAGCCGCAGGGACTATAAAGCCTCCGGGACACATACAAAATGAATAGACGCCCCTGTTGTTAACTTGATTTACCAGGCTATAGGAAGCTGCTGGTAGCAATTCATGACGTTTACTATCGCAATGGTATTGAATTGAATCTATAATGTGCTGTGGGTGCTCTACCCGAACGCCCATAGCGAACGATTTTGCTTCTAAGGCGACCTTCTTTTTATGCAATAGGTAGAAGATATCGCGTGCTGAATGCCCTGTGGCCAAAATCACCCTGTTTACAGTCATGTCCTTATCATTCTGGAGTTGTAGGGCTTGAATCGTATTGTTCTTTACGATAAAGTCAACAACTCGTGTTTCAAAATGAACCTCTCCACCATATTTTAAAATGGTTTCCCGAATGTTTTGAACCACTTTAGGTAATTTGTTAGTTCCTATGTGTGGATGAGCGTCTACGAGAATTTGATCGGTTGCACCATGAAACACCAGGTTCTCAAATATACGTCTAACATCACCACGTTTTAAACTTCGTGTATATAGTTTGCCGTCACTATAAGTCCCTGCGCCGCCTTCACCAAAGCAATAGTTGGAATCTTCATTAACATGATGGTCTTGATTTATGGCCTTAAGGTCGCGTCGTCTGTCCTGAACGTTTTTACCACGTTCTAACACAATGGGTTTATAACCCAATTCAATACAACGCAAAGCGGCATACATCCCGGCAGGGCCGAAGCCAATTATATGAACAGGTTTCGCTTTAGAAACGTCTTTATAGTCAAATTTATATTCAGAATGTTCAGGAACAGTTTCCCCTATATAAACAGCAACTTTATAATTGAAAATGATTTTAGGCTTTCTTGCATCGATTGATTTTCGAAGTATTTTTATACCTGTAATAGTTCCTTTTTCAATGTCTAAAGCATTAGCCGCTTTTGTGATTAGGATATCACTGCGCTCTTCGTCTTTTAGAGAAATACGAAGCTGAATCTCTTTTACCATGCGGTAAAATTACTCAAATTTAAGAGAAGATTTTTTAAAAGAATCGTTTTATATAGTGCTGTTTTTAAAATAGATATTAAAAAAAGATCCCGTTTCATAATATGAAACAGGATTTTTTATTCTGAAAAATCTGATATAAAATTATTCTTTTATATATTTTTCGGTAGACAGTAAATTATTTTTTGTATCGTAAATTTTTATAATATACATGGCTGCTGACATATTAGATAAATCGATCTCTTTCTCATTTAAGAAGCTTCCTTCTTTTATTTTTTGACCAGAGAATGAAAAAACTTCGTATCGGTCTAAGTCTTTTGAGGCACTTATAAACGCCACGCCTTTACCAGGATTTGGACCTATAATTAATGAATGTTCATCGGTATCAAAATTACCATTAGAAAGGATGATTTCGTCTTGGTTAAAGCCCTCTTTTATCCAGGCATTAATATTGATGGCCGTATATTCTGGCCTCCAGTTTAAATAAGATTGATTTCTCAATTCCACATAAAAAGCATCTCTATTTGCTAAGCCAAGAATATCTGTTATATACATATCCAGACTCCTTTCGGGTTCAGAGTAATTAAAAGAGCTAACTATTTGAGATCCTGAATCGCTAGCGACATTCGACCAATTAGCAAAATTATAATGTGTGCCTCCGGTACTAAATAGGCTATTTGGATCGCCATTGGTGTTCTTAAATTTATTATTTGAATAAGAGATGTCGGGATTTGTTTGAGATATTCTTGAGAAATGAGTATTGGTAGAAAGGTTTAGGTTCATTTCATTATCTTCAATTTTTATGTTGATAAGGTCGGAAGGGAAATTATACCCAGAGTTACCACTATTAAGACCAGAACTTATGCCGTCTGAACCTTCTATATTGTAAATGATGTTTCTTTTAATTGTAACATCTTTACTATCACCGTTAAAGGAGATGCCAAACCCAAAGAAACTAGGATTATTTTGGTGTAAGATATAGTTGTTTTCAACGATTCCTCCATCCCAATTTTCAATTTCCACGCCATAGGCTAAGGATCTATTTGTTGGACGGGACATACCACCTGAAACTATGACGTTTTCATTAATTTTAATATTTTGCCATCTGTACTGGGCTATTCTGTCATTACCACCTACCGATAAGGCGACTTCACAATCGTTGTAAAGGTTATTTGTTATAGTTATATTCTCTACTTTAGTTGTAGCGCTATTTGAGGTCCATTTAGTACCAATACTACTAGGTCTATGGAAAGAGTTTCCTGTAAACGTTGTGTTTTGACTTTCGGCAAAATACGTGTTGTGGTTATATATGGTGCCTTGACCTTGACTAGGACCACCACTATTAGATTGTCTGTACCAACCATTATGATCGAAAATATTTTCCTCTAGAAGAAAGCTATCTAAATTCGCTGTATACAGTCCTTGCGAATGTTTGCTTATTGAATAGTTATCAAAAATCATGTTTCTTCGCAGTTTAATATTTAGAATGGGGCCATCTCCTTGAACAACGTTACCCGTATAGAATCTAAATGTACAGCCTTCGATAAGGATATTTTCAAGACTACCAGCGCCATTAGTATAAAAGTTAAATCCAGTATTTTCTCCCTCACCATTTATATAGTCTGGATCTGAAGGGTTTCTGGTATGCGCATAAAATGATAACCCAATTATAGACAGGTTTCGAGTCGTTCCACAACAGTAGTTAATGGCATTTTCAGTTCCAGTTTTTAAAAGAGGTGATTCCAGTGAATCTCCATAAGATGTAAAAACAATGGGACGCGTTGCCGATTGCCCAATGGAAGCTCCTCGAGCTAATGTTTCATAGAAGACATCACCTCGTTTTAATAAAATCCATATGGCATCATTAGCCGATATGTTTGCAGCCGCGGCAGCAATAGTTTGGTAAGCTTTTACGGTTCCTGAAGGGTGAATTGGATCTGCTCCTATTTCAGAAGAGCTACTCGTGTATATTTCTGCAGTGCTGTCATTTCCAGACGAGGCACTTACATAAATAAAACGATCTGCGCTTGACGGATTCAAAATAGTCCAACCTTCGCTGTTTAGCTGTGCATACGATATGACGTTTAACAGTAAAAACGAAAGCATTAAAATACTTTTTTTCATAATACTTAGAGTTTTGGGGGTGAGCTAAGATATACGTTTTTAAGTACAAAATAGATTTCTTTTTTAAGTGCGTTTCTTTGTTAAACTAAACTAAGTTTTTATTTTTTAATTGTAAGTAATTGATTATAAATTTAATTAAAGGTATGCTTTTAATCGATTAATTATTACGTATAATCGATGATTTATTTTCAGGGAAAGCATCAAGTACAGGTCATTGCAATTTTTTTAATGTATCTCGATACATTAAAAAAATTGCAATGACGAAAGGAAAAACAAAATTTAAGTTGAAACAGGTGACTAAAAGATTGGACTCAATATAGTACTGATTAGGATATAAAGTAACGTTCTTCTAGGATATTCAAATGGTGTTTGGCATGTCCAATAATGGTAAACCCTATGGCAAGCGAACTAATTTTAATATGAGAACTTATGCCACTGAGATGAAGCATGTCATCATTAAAACTTTCAAATAATATAATGGTAGACTGTCTTACGAGTTTAAACTCTTTTAGCAGATTTTCAATAGATCTGTTATTGGCGTTTGAGTTGTTTGCATAGGCATTTTCATCAAAACCTAGTAGAGCTTGTGGCTCCAATCTGGAAACACATAATGCCCGATATGCAAAAATACGCTCGGCATCAATAATGTGTTGAAGCACCTCTTTTGGTGTCCATTTGCCAGTATCATATCGATAATCTTGAAAATCGATTAGTTTTTCAGATATGTTTTCAAAAATGGTTTCGCTTTGTTTTAATTCTTCTACGAGACTAACATGGTCTTCTACCAGATTGATATATCTTTCGAAGTACTCTGGCATAAATTTTAAGTCGGACTTTCTCATGCTTTGTGTTTTTTATAGTAATTTATAACGTGTTTTGGAACGTTTACCCGTTTTGGCAATGATTCATCGCTAACAGGACGTTCGGCTATTTGTTTTATTGGTACAACTCCAGCCCAAATGGGGAGCTCCATATCGCTGGCTTCGTCAAGAACTCCTACATCTCTAATCTTGGCAGAAGCCGTTTGTATTTCCATCTCGACAACTAATGTAGCATTAAATTCTTTAAGACTCATCGGTCTTAAGGCTTCCCACCTATCTGGAATCATATAGTCAACAACACATTTTAATGCGGTTTCTTTTAGTATGGGGTCAACCACTTTAGTAACATTTGTAAATAATGTAGCCGATCTGTAATTTACAGAGTGATGAAACCCTGAACGTGCTAAGATAAGCCCATCTAGATGCATAACAGTCATACTGGCTTCTCCGGCTTCCAAAAGTGCTAATAACATTCTGTTTTTAAGAGAACCATGAAGGTAAATCTTATTATCTAGTCTCCCATAAGCCATAGGTATGCTCATAGCTTTACCATGGTAGTTGTAGCTCACATAGCCTATAAATCCGGCATCTAGAATTTGATTTATTTGTTCGACATTGTAAGTGGCTCTTTTGGAACCTCTTTTTACCTGATTTAATGCTGATATTTTATAAGTCGACATAACTGTTCGATTTGAATGATGTTTGTTAATTAAGACAAAATTAGTAGATTTATGGATTGTTCAATTCGTCCAGAAATCATTTTTTAAATAGTCCAGATATGATTCCTTATAAAACCATTATTAAAATAGACAGGACTGACAAGCAACCAGTCTATATTCAGCTTACCAATCAATTTATCGACTTAATTAAGGAAGGAACTTTGTTGCCGCAAGCAAAATTACCGGGAACGAGAACATTGTCAGACCTAATCGGATTGCATAGAAAAACAGTGGTCGCTTGCTATGAAGAACTTGAATTACAAGGGTGGATAGAGAGTGTTCCTAAAAAAGGAACCTTTGTACATAAAGATATTCCGATACTAAGGCAGCAAAAATGGACAGGGAAGATGTTGCCTGGACAGGAGGACAAACCAGGGTTCTCTTTTAAAAGGAATTCTGCATTGGATAGGGCGTTTCCTCAGGATTATGAAGCAGGGTATATGTATGTTAATGATGGGGTTTCGGATGAAAGGTTAGCACCAACAAAGGAATTATCTATCCTGTATAGAAAAATAGCTAACAAAAAGCATACACTTAAGTATTTGAATTATGGAACCACTTATGGGAATTTGGAGTTGAGAGAAACTTTGGTGTATTATTTAAATGATACCAGGGGGCTGAATATTACTAAAGACAATATTCTTATAACACGGGGGAGTCAAATGGGAATGTTTCTGGCATCTCAATTATTAATCGAAAACAATGAATATATTGTGATTGGGGAAACCAATTATAGTTCTGCCGATACAACGTTTGAATATGCAAATGCGAAACTATTGAGGGTTGGAGTTGATGAGAATGGGTTGGATACCGAAGCTATCGAAACGTGTTGTAAAAAGTATCATGTTAAAGCGGTGTACACGACACCCCACCACCACCACCCAACTACGGTAACGCTTTCAGCAAAACGGAGAATGCATCTTTTAAATTTGGCGAAAGCCTACGGTTTTGCGATTATTGAAGACGATTATGATTACGACTTTCATTATAATCATGCGCCCATCTTGCCATTGGCCAGTCACGATACCTATGGAAATGTTATTTATGTAGGATCCATTTGCAAGACTGTGGCTCCTGTTTATAGAGTTGGTTATTTGATAGCCTCAAAGGCATTTGTAGATGAATGTGCAAAATTAAGACGGTTTGTAGATAGACAGGGAGACGCCATTTTAGAACTTACATTTTCCAGTTTTATTAGGGAAGGGAGTTTAGACAGACACATTAAAAAAGCAGTCAAACATTATAAGGGACGTCGGGATTTGTTCTGTAAGCTTTTAAAAGAAGAGTTGAGGGATTACTTGTCTTTCAAAATGCCAAAAGGAGGTATGGCATTATGGGTGGTTTTGAATAAGAGTTATTCGTGGAGTGCTGTGGCAGAGGCTGCTAAACAGCAAAGGTTAGTGATACCGGAATGGCGTCGTTATGATATGGCAGGGATAAAACACAATGCTATACGAATGGGGTTTGCCAGGTATAATGAAACCGAGATCAGGGAGTTTGTTGTTCGATTAAAAAAGACTATGTTAGCTTTAGATAAACAGTATTAAGATGAATCAATAGAGGATTAGCGGATACCAAATTGTTTCTCTCATCGTTGTTATTTAATTCAATGTATAGTATTGACTATGTTTTCGTAGCCTTTCAACAGCCCTTATACCACGTTTATTTATATCGACGGATGTCATGTTAATAAGCCTCCATTAGTCACCAGAATTCCATAAACATTTTATTTCTTCAACATAATGAGTGTGATCTTCTAAAGAATACAACTTTTAGGAATAATTCATAATCAGGATATAGCCATTGTCCAAGTGTTAATCTTTTGGATTCTATAGCTATCATACCAGTTTTATCAAGTCGTTTACTTTCAAATACAGGTATTTAAAAATGCAATTCCTATAACCACATAGGCTATGCTTAACTTATAAATAGTTAAGCATAGAATGACAGCTATCTTTATCTCTGCAAATGCTTTAATTTTCGTAGGATTTTGAGGTGAATGATTTGTGAATGATTTTCCACTCACCTTTTATTTTTAATAGTAATAAATAATCAATCGCAATTCTATTGCGGCCAGGCATTAGAACCTGTATCTTTCCCAATCCTGCATTATTTTCATGATCTAATGATAAAACTTTTCCAATTCTGTTATTCTTTTTTCCCTTCTTAAAGTTTCCAATATATTTTCTTCCTGGGATCACGCTTAAAGTGTCATTTTTTACATAATAAAGATTGAAATCTTTATGGAAGGCTCTTTTTAGTCTTTTAGGCTCACTATTTGCTGTGCCTTCAATATAATGAGTAAGGGTCTGGTTAATATCGTCAATTCCCATTTTTTCGGTCGATACTAAATCGTTTATTTCTTTGTAATTTTTAAGGTTAATAAGCTTATGTATTATTTTCCATTGCCCCTTAATTTTTAATAGAAGAAGGTAGTCGGTAGCTATTTTTTTTCTTTCTGGAAAGTAAACTTCAATTTTTGCAGATGCAGCATCGTTTTCATAATCAATCGATACGATTCTTCCAATCCTGTTATATTTTTTTCCTTTCTCGACCCTATTAATATAGCCTGCGCCATCTAAGGTCTTTAGAGAGTCGCCATCAATTAGAAATAGTTTAAAATCTTTTTGAAAAGCTTCTCTTAGTTTGTCCGGATTACCATTAGCTGTACCCTCTATGTATTTCATAAGTGTACTATGAATACGTTTAAATTCAGTTTGTGCAGTTAGTTTGAGGCTTAATAAGATGCTAATAATCAGTAAGATTTGGGATGTTTTTTTCATGTTATAATTTTATAAGGTTTATTATGGTTAAGCAAAAAGAGTATGCTGTAACAAGGAATGTTTGCTAAAATTAATATAAGTATTGCAGGTTTCATTGTAGTGAGCATTGTTAAGATATGTTATTACAAGTAGCTTCTATATATTCGCTTTTGGTTAATCTATATTGTACAAGACTGTGATAGATACCGTTTTTTTTGGTGTGTTCTTTTAATTCACCTTCTTTTTTCATATTGTTTTTTATCATGACATGTCCAGAGGCTAAATTCTCTACCAAATGAGTAGCTATTATTTTATTTAATTGTAGCGTATTAAATCCATAGTTTAGTATAATTTTTACCGCTTCCGTGGCCAAACCTTGGTTCCAGAATTTTTCTGCAATCTAATATCCCATTTCGGCACGATCGAATCTACGTTCAACTTTAAGTCCGATACCACCAATAAATTCATTTTTAGGTATTAATCTAATTGCAAATGTAAACTGTGTTCCACGGTCACGTCCTTTTTTAGCACTATGTATCCAAAACTCTGCATCTTTTTCAGCATAAGGGTGTGGAATATTAAGCGTGTTTTTAGCTATGTTTTTATTACCAGCGTATTTCACAATTTGTGGAATATCTATTGGTTTTAGCTCATTTAGAATTAGCCTTTCTGTTTTTAAGGTATGGTGCTTATGTGGCATTTGCGTTTAAAACTAAATTCAATAACAGTATAAACGTCCGTATATTGCTTATTTTACTTTCAAAATTAGGTTGTTTATTTTATAAATCCTACAACAAATTTAAAGCGGTATGAAAGATGTTTAGATATGAGATGTTTACCTATGTATAAAGTTCTGGAACTTTTTGAGCTGAGTCTGAATCGGGGGTTTTTCATGCATAATTACATTGTTTTATGAATGCTAATACCAAATACCTGATTGCAGAATTTTACTTTCTGAATGGACGAGTTGTTCATTCCCTAAAAAATAAGCTTATTTCCTCTCATATGTCAAAAACGAAAATTCATAATCGTGTTTGGCATCTTTGGTGTGAAAGATATTAGCGGTTTCCTTCCAAATCGAAAGATCGATTTCTGGGAAGAACGCATCGCCCTCAAAGGTATCGTGAACACGTGTTAATTCAATTTTATCGGCAATCGATAAGGCTTGTTGGTATATTTCACCACCACCAATAATAAAGGGTTGTGAGTCATTTTTTGCAGCGTCAATGGCGTCTTCCAAGCTATTCACTACAATAACACCTTCAGGAACCTGATAGTCGGTTTGTCTGGAAATTACAATATGCGTTCTGTTTGGTAGTGGTTTTGGAAAACTTTCAAACGTTTTTCTTCCCATAATGATATGATGACCATTGGTAAGATTCTTAAAACGTTTTAGGTCATCACTTAAATGCCATATGAGTTTATTATCCATGCCTATGGCATTATTTTCGGCGGCGGCACCAATGATAGTTAGTGTGGAGGTTTTCTCTTTTTCTTTTAAAGATTCATTGTAAACCTCACTTTCTGCAATAACAGAAGCTTCTTTTTTAAGTTCGGTTTTAAGCTGTTCTATTTTAATTTGCTGTTGCGCTATAAGTTTATCTAATTGTTTTTGTTCCCAAGCCTTGCCCATAAATTTGTGCGTCACAAACACATTAAAGATATGATAGATTAAAAAGAATAGCCAGATAAAAATGGCGAATAGAAACCATTCTTTATCCAATATTCTAAAATCTTTACCAATACCTAAAACCGTATTTGCAACAATTAAAAAAACGGCACCAATTAAGAAAATAACGAAGTGAATATATAGGCGTTTTTTTTGTCTAATCCGTTTTTGAGCATTTCTAATTAATTCCAGTTGCTCTTTATCTATTTGAGGCTGTTCTTTCTTTTTTCCAAACATAAAGTCATATGATAATAGATGTAAAGTTATAATATTTTATGGACTTTTTAATCGAAAAGAATTCCTTAAGACTTTGCCCTGTAGTTTGCGTTTAAGAAATTCTTTATTTATTGAAGGCTGAATCAATTTTTCTATCGATCCTGTGATTTTTTCTTGAAATATAAAACTAAAATCTAGAGATTTAACAATTGAGGCACAGGGATTTTGCGTAGTTTAAATTATTGTGAACTCATATTTAACAAATTGATAATTATTTTGGGTTTACCATACAATGTGTAAAAACGAGACGAATTGTTTTATAAATTTACTGTACATACAACACACAAAAAATTAAAATTATGGCAATTTCAAAACAATACCTAAAAAGTAAACCAATTTGCAAAGTTACTTTTACTGTGCCAGCTAAAGAGGCAAATGAAGTTACTGTGGTAGGTTCGTTTAACGCGTGGAACACCAAATCTACAACACTTAAAAAACTTAAGAATGGAACGTTTAAAGGTACTGTCGATCTAAAGAAAGATACAAGTTATGAGTTTAGATATATTATAGACGGTTCCTACATTAATGACGAACAAGCAGATGCTTATGCATGGAACGATTATGCATCGGCAGAAAATGGCGTCTTAAACGTTTAGTTAAATCCAACCAAATTTTTAAAGAAGCTTTCTTAAACGTTAGCTTCTTTAAATTGCTCTACCCAATGAAGATGTAGATTTATATTACTATAGTGCTTTTTTAGTTTAAACGGCAACAACACCTTTAATATGCGGATGCGGATCGTAGCCTGTTAAAGTAAAGTCATCAAAAGTAAAGTCGAAAATATCTTTTACCTCCGGATTTAGTATCATTTTTGGCAATGGTCTTGGTGTTCTGCTGAGTTGCAGTTCCAGTTGCTCGTAATGGTTGCTGTAAATATGAGCATCTCCAAATGTATGGATAAAATCACCGGCTTCGTAACCACAAACCTGGGCCATCATCATTGTAAATAAGGCATAAGAAGCAATATTAAATGGGACGCCCAAAAAGATATCGGCACTTCGTTGATATAGCTGGCACGATAGTTTTCCATTGGCCACATAAAACTGAAAAAAAGCATGACAGGGTGGAAGCGCAGCTTTTCCATGCGCTACATTTTCGCTAAAGGATTTTGAGGTGTCTGGTAATACTGAAGGGTTCCAGGCAGAAACTAACATTCTGCGACTATTTGGGCTATGTTTTAGTGTTTTAATAACGTCTTTAATCTGATCGATCTCATCACTGTTCCAGTTGCGCCATTGGTGTCCGTAAACTGGCCCCAGGTCTCCGTTTTCATCGGCCCACTCATTCCATATACGCACGCCATTTTCTGTTAAGTATTTTATATTCGTATCGCCTTTTAAAAACCAAAGTAGTTCGTAAATGATTGACTTTAAATGAAGTTTTTTGGTGGTCACCATAGGGAACCCTTCACTTAAATCGAATCGCATTTGGTATCCGAAAACACTTTTAGTACCTGTACCAGTACGGTCTCCTTTTTCATTTCCGTTTTCTATAACATGTTTTACCAGGTCGTGATATTGCTTCATAACATCTTTCTGCCAAGGCAGGAATCTTTTTAATTAAAAATAGACTGAGAATGTAGTTAAAATCTTCTAATTAAAGATGCTTCAACTGTACTCAAAATAGCTGAAATACTGTGGGTAAAAATAATAAAAGCCTCCAAGTTTTTATATATCCTACTTTAATACATATCACAAAGTTATTAACTGTTAGATAATCTACAAACGCAGTATGATGGTCCAGAACTAACCTATAATCATCCCTGCAATGGTAGCCGAAATTAGAGAGGCGATGGTTCCTCCCAAAAGGGCTTTCATTCCAAATCGAGACAAGGTTTTACGTTGTCCAGGTGCTAAAGAGCCAATACCACCAATTTGGATGCCTATGGACGCAAAGTTTGCAAAACCACATAGCATATAAGTCGCCATGATCACCGACTTTTCGTAAGTAAGATGAACAGCGTTGGATGCATTTTTTAAATCGGCTAATTGAATATATCCAATAAATTCACTAGCGGCTATTTTAATCCCAAGGAGTTGTCCCATTAAGGCCATATCTTCTTGAGCTACTCCAATGAGCCACATGAGTGGTGCGAAAACGTAGCCCAGGATTAATTCAAGTGATAAACTGTCGTAAGGAGTATTGTTTGCAATCCATGGATTTATTGAACTCATATCACCAATCCAACCCAGGATACCATTAAACATGGCAATAAATGCTACAAACACTAAAAGCATGGCTCCAACATTTACGGCAAGTTTTAAACCTTCGGTGGTTCCGTTGGCGATGGCATCTAAAAAATTAGCTCCAATTTTTTCCTGAGATACCTTAACATCGGTATTAATAGACTCGGTCTGCGGATACAAGATTTTCGAAATAACAATGGCTCCCGGAGCGGCCATAACCGATGCAGCCAGAAGGTGCTTAGCATAAAATAGACGTAACACTTCATCTTCACCTCCTAGAAATCCAATGTAAGCGGCAAGCACAGCACCTGCAACGGTTGCCATACCACCAATCATGACCAGAAGTATTTCAGACTTATTCATTTTTTCCAAATAAGCCTTTATAAGTAAAGGGGCTTCCGTTTGTCCTAAAAATATATTTCCTGCAACACTTAAACTTTCAGCACCCGATATTTGCAAGGCCTTAGACAACAACCACGCCATTGCTTTCACAACTTTTTGAATAATTCCTAAATAGAACAGTACCGAAGTAAGTGCAGAAAAAAATATAATAGTAGGGAGTACCTGAAATGCAAAAATAAAACCAAAGGTGTCCATGTCAACAACCAGTCCTTCAAACAAAAACTTACTACCGGCTCTTGTATATTCCAGTATTTCAACGAAAAGCCCACCAACGAATTCAAAAAGTGCTTTAATAAAAGCAACTTTTAGAACACCAACGGCTATTAATAGCTGAAACGCCAGTCCGATACCAACAATTTTCCAATTAATGGCTTTTCGATTGCTGCTAAAAAGAAAGGCTATAAAAACTAAAGCGAACATACCAAGTACGCCTCTCCATAAACTTTTAAAAGTAAACCCCTGGCTAGGGCGTATAGGGTTTGAATTGATATGGTTTTTTGTTGATAACTCTTTGGTATACGTGAAGTCATCGCTAGCCTTTAATGTGTCGGAAGCATTAACCTCAAGTGCAGATTGCAGGGGGACGATAGTTTTACTATGAACAGAATCTAACGTTCTCACTCCATTTGTTTCTTCTTGTGCTATTGATGATGAGGTTATCAAACATAGCATAGCAACAAAAAACCAGGAAAGCTGTTTCATATTAAATTAAGAAGTGAAATTATTGTCTTTTTGAAATCTCATCACGAATATACGCAGCTCTTTCGTAATCTTCGTTGGTAACCGCATCATTTAACAGACTATTTAGTTCTTCGATGCTTTTTCCCGTAAGATTTTCACGAGGTTCACCAATTTCTAACTCATTAGAAATAGCATCGTCTACCAGGATACTATCCTCTTGTTCTTCATCTTCTTTAGGATTCACTTTAAGATAAATTCCAGCTTTATCCAGAATATTCTTATAGGTGAAAATGGGTGCATCAAAGCGAAGTGCTAAAGCGATGGCATCACTTGTTCTGGCATCTATAATTTCTTCAATTTTATCGCGTTCGCAAATTAAGCTTGAGTAAAAAACACCATCGACGAGTTTATGAATAATGACTTGTTTTACCACAATATCGAAACGATCCGCGAAGTTCTTAAATAAGTCGTGAGTTAATGGCCTAGGTGGCCTAATTTCTTTTTCTAAAGCGATGGCGATGGATTGAGCTTCAAAGGCTCCAATAACGATTGGGAGCTTTCGATCTCCATCTAATTCGTTCAAAATCAATGCATAGGCACCATTTTGAGTTTGGCTGTAGGATATTCCTTTTATATTTAGTCTTACTAAACTCATACATACATTTATAGAAAGGCAAAGAACTGTTTAAATTATGACTTTACCAACTGACTAAGATAGAATTAAGTATTTAGTGCAAATTTAAACAGTCCCGTAAACTATACAATTTATAAAAAATAATTTATTGTTGAGCTTTAAAAGCTTTTAATTTTTCGGTAAGCTGAGGAATCACTTCAAAGGCATCTCCAACAACACCATAATCGGCTGCTTTAAAGAATGGAGCTTCAGGGTCGGTATTAATGACAACTTTAACTTTTGAAGCATTAATCCCGGCCAAATGCTGGATAGCTCCCGAAATTCCGATAGCAATATATAAATTGGAAGCTACTGGTTTACCTGTTTGTCCAACGTGTTCACTGTGGGGGCGCCATCCTAAATCTGAAACAGGTTTAGAACAGGCTGTAGCCGCACCTAAGACACTGGCTAATTCTTCCACCAGACCCCAGTTTTCTGGACCTTTTAGTCCACGACCACCAGATACAACAATATCGGCATCGGCGATGGTCACTTTGTCTGTAGCTTTATCTATCGATTCTACTTTAACACCCAATTCTGCTATTGTAGGCGAGAAGTCTTCAGCAGAAGCACTGCTACTATGTTCTACCAATCCAAAAGAATTGTTAGAAACTCCAACTATTTTTATATCGGTATTAATTTGCGATGTTTCAAAAGCTTTATTGGTAAAGGCAGTACGCTTTACTGTAAAAGGTGCTGTGTTTGTTGGAGCTTCGATTACATTAGAAGCATACCCGGCATTTAAGCCAACCGCCAATAATGGTGCTAAATATTTGCTGTCTGCACTTGAACTCACAATAACAACTTTAGCTGCTTCTTTCTCGGCAGCCTGTTTGATTACTTCGGCATAGCCTTTAGCATTAAAAGACTGTAAAGCATCATTAGATATTTTTAGAACGTTGTCCACACCATAATTGCCCAATTCTGAAGTGTCATCGACATTTATGGTCACAGCGGTTACCGAAGTCCCCAATTGATCTGCTACGGCTTTGGCATATGAAGCAACTTCAAAAGCTACTTTTTTAAAAGATCCTTGTTCTGATTCTGTATATACTAAAACTGACATGAAAATTTTATTTTTTGACCCTGAACTTGTTTCAGGATCCTATATTATTATTTTGTTTGTTTGCTTGTTTGATCTCGGTGATTTAATCGGCAATTAAATTACCTTAGCTTCATTGTGAAGTAAGTCTACCAACTCATCTAAATTCTCTGCTGAAACCAATTTTACAGCACCCTTTGGCGCAGGCTTTTCAAATTTAACCGATGTTGTTTCTGCCGCGATATCAATAGCGTCTGCAACAGTCAATGGCTTTTGACGGGCCATCATAATACCTCTCATATTTGGAATTCTAAGATCGCTTTCTTCAACCAATCCTTTTTGCCCTCCAATAACTAATGGAAGTGAAGTGGAAACCGTTTCTTTTCCTCCATCAATCTCTCTTATGGCCTTGGCTGCAGTACCATCTATCTCTAAACCAATACAATTATTCACAAAATTTGCACCAGTTAATCCGGCTACCATACCTGGAACCATGCCTCCATTATAGTCAATAGATTCGCGACCAGCAATAACCAAATCATATCCTCCATCTTCAATAACTTTGGCTAAGTGTTTAGCAACAGAAAAACCATCTGTAGCTTCGGCATTTACTCTTATAGCAGCGTCTGCACCAATGGCTAATGCCTTACGTAATGTAGGTTCTGTATCGGGACTACCAACATTTACAACAGTCACATTTGCACCTTGTTTTTCTTTAAACCACATGGCACGAGTTAAGCCAAATTCATCGTTTGGATTGATTACAAACTGCACCCCGTTTGTGTCAAATTTTGTGTCATTTTCACTGAAATTAATTTTCGATGTCGTATCAGGAACATGACTAATGCACACCAATATTTTCATATTACAACAGTTTAATTGTTTATTTTATTTTTTTGGTCAGTAGCAGATCGATTTTAAGGAACTATCGATTGAAAAACAATAGTTTAAACCACATAACTATTGACTCATTTTTTAAGTTTACGAAGGTAGTTATTTTATTTCGATTATTTGTTATGCATGCATAGTAAATAAATGCCATTAATTAACAAAATAAGGGTAATTGCTAATATTTATTTGCGAATCAATAACACTTTAATTGATTAACTGAAGAATAAATAAAAGAATTAGAAGGAATTTAAAGTGACAAATCTTCATTATTCTTATGCAATTTCTATAAAATTATCAATTTTCCCCAATCGATCATTTTACAGATGGTTTTTATATCAAAGTATAAGCAATAATTCCTATTTTTGCGTCTCGATTTAAAATATATTTAATGAAGACAATTCAATTTAGAGAGGCTGTTTGCGAAGCCATGAGCGAAGAAATGCGCAAGGATGAGAGCGTTTATTTAATGGGTGAAGAAGTAGCAGAATATAATGGTGCTTATAAAGCATCAAAAGGTATGTTGGATGAGTTTGGGCCAAAGCGTGTTATTGATACACCCATTGCAGAGCTTGGTTTTGCCGGTATAGCTATTGGTTCTACGATGACTGGCAACAGGCCTATTGTTGAATATATGACATTTAACTTTTCTTTAGTTGGAATTGATCAAATTATAAATAACGCAGCAAAGATTAGACAGATGTCTGGCGGACAGTTTAAGTGTCCGATTGTATTCCGTGGACCAACAGCATCTGCTGGTCAGTTAGGTGCGACACACTCACAGGCTTTTGAAAACTGGTTTGCTAATACTCCAGGACTAAAAGTTGTTGTACCATCAAATCCCTATGATGCTAAAGGCTTATTAAAGGCTGCGATTCGTGATGACGATCCGGTTATTTTCATGGAAAGCGAGCAAATGTATGGAGATAAAGGTGAAGTGCCTGAAGGGGAGTATATATTACCATTAGGTGTTGCCGATATAAAAAGAGAAGGAAACGATGTAACGATTGTATCCTTTGGAAAAATAATTAAGGAAGCTTATAAAGCGGCAGATGAATTAGAGAAAGAAGGTATTTCTTGTGAGATTATCGATTTACGTACGGTTCGCCCAATGGATAGAAAAGCCATTCTAGAGTCTGTTAAAAAGACAAATAGATTGGTGATTTTAGAAGAAGCTTGGCCGTTTGGAAATGTATCTACCGAGATTACATACTTAGTGCAAAGTGAAGCTTTTGATTATTTAGATGCCCCAATCATAAAAATCAATACCGCAGATACACCTGCTCCATATTCTCCAGTTTTATTAGAAGAGTGGTTACCAAATAGTAACGATGTTATTAAAGCTGTAAAGAAGGTATTGTATAAATAATTTATTTTTTTTTACGTTATATAGACTTCATTAGCACGATTGTTGATGAAGTTTTTTGTATTATGAATAAAACGCTACTTATTGTTTCTATTTTCTGCGGAATTACTTCTGCCATAGCTCAAACCAAAGTTAGTGGCTATGTTTACGACGAATTTAACGAACCGGTATCCTTTGCGAACGTTATTTTTAAAGGATCTACAATTGGTACCATTACAAACGAGAATGGTAAGTTTTATCTGGAATCTGATGAAACCTGGAGTGCTTTAACCGTGTCTTTTATTGGTTATGAAACCTTGAAAGTGCCTTTAAGTAAAAAGGTGAATTACAACATGAAATTTGTGCTTAAGGAAGAAAACGCACAGTTGGATCAGGTGGTTATTACCACTGGAAAACAATCAAAAAAGAATAATCCAGCGATCGATCTACTTAGGAAAATTTGGGAACATAAGCGTAAAAACGGGCTAAACTTATATAAACAGTATCAATACGATAAGTACGAGAAAGTAGAATTCGATATCAATACCATAGACAGCGCGCTTATTAAGAGTAAGCTTTTTAGAGGCATGGAGTTTGTTTTTAATGAAGTAGACACCTCACGAGTAACAGGTAAGACCTACTTACCCATGTTTATTAACGAGGCCGTTTCTAAGGTTTATGGCGATAATATTTTAGACAAGGAGAAAGAGGTTTTAAGAGGAAATAGAAACTCAGGATTTAGCGATAATCAGGTGGTTATTGATTTTGTGGATGACTTGTATTCCGATTATAACGTTTACGATAATTATTTAAAGTTTTTCGATAAGAGTTTTGTAAGTCCGCTTTCCAGAACCGGAATTAGTACATACAACTATGTGTTGTCTGATAGTTCATTCATAGATAATAAATGGTGTTATAACATTATTTACTACCCAAGGCGTAAGAACGAATTGACTTTTAAGGGCGATTTTTGGGTGGCCGATACCACATATGCCATCAAAGAAATTAACCTGCAAGCATCTAAAAGTGCCAATATTAACTGGGTAAAAGAGATTTATATAGAACAGGAATTCGAGGTATTAAACGATTCTCTGTTTCTTGTTAAGCGCGACTATATGATGTCTGATTTTGCTCTAAATAAAAAGGAAAAATCACGAGGTGTATATGGAAAGCGTACCACCTTATACGATAATTATGAGTTTGACAAGGAACTGGATAAGAAGTTCTACGACAAAGAAGTATATAATTATGATAAGGATGTGTATCATAGAGAAGATGCCTTTTGGGTAGAAAATCGTCTGGAGTCTTTGAATAAAGATGAGAAGGGTATTTACAAAATGTTAGACACCTTAAAGACCGTTAAAAAGTTTAAACAATTATATAGTTTAGGCAGCATTTTGGCATCTGGATATATTGAGTTTAATAGGCTTCCTTTAGATTATGGTCCTATTTTTTCCACTCTTGGGTTTAACGATGTAGAAGGCACACGTTTAAGAGCAGGGGGGCGTACTTATTTTGGAAGGAATGATCTTTGGCGCCTGGAAGGGTTTTTAGCTTATGGTTTTAAGGATGATAAGTTTAAATATGGTATTTCAGGTAAGTGGCTGTTGGATAAGAAGAGCAGGCTTATTATTTCTGGAGGGAATCGCAGGGACGTAGAGCAAATAGGAGCGAGTTTAACAACATCTACAGATGTCTTGGGTCGAAGTTTGGCATCGTCTTCGGTAGTTGGAACTGGTGCAAACGATAAGTTAACATCAATAAATCTTACGAGTTTGGCTATTGAAGCAGAGCCTTGGCGAAACCTTATTTTTAGACTTAGCGGAAATTATAGAACATTAGAATCGGCATCACCAACGTTCAGCTTAGATTATAATACACCAGATGGTATTGAATCTACGATTGAGCAGTTTGAAACATCGTTTTCGGTATCGCTTTTTCCAAAGCGTAAAATGACCGGATTTGGAGTAGAACGCCGTGAGGCGAATGATGGTTTTGCTCGTATATTTGCTCAGGTCACCAGAGGCGATAAAACTTGGTTTGATAGTGATTTCGATTATACCAAAGTACAGGGCTCGTACATCCAACCTTGGCAGGTAGGTGGCTTTGGTAAGTTAACAACTACGATAGAGGTGGGTAAAACATTTGGAGAAGTGCCATTAGGTTTATTAAGTGTGATTCCAGGAAATCAAACCTATTTCTCTATTTATAATACTTTCTCGCAATTAGACTTTTATGAATTTGTATCAGATACCTATGCTTCATTGCATTTAGAACATAATTTCAATGGACGTATTTTTTCAAGAATTCCACTTTTAAGGAAATTAAATCTTCGTGAGATTGTAAGTGTTCGTGGTGTTTGGGGTGAAATCTCCGACGAGAATATTTTATTAAATACTACAGGTAACCCTAATGAGATTCCATTAGTAGCACCATCAGATATGCCCTATTACGAGTATAGTTTAGGAGTAGGTAATATTTTTAAAGTGTTTAGAATAGACTTTAACTTTAGAGGTAATTACTTAAATGAGACCCAGTACCCCGATGCCAGAAAGTTTGGAGTTACTGGTACCTTTGGGTTTTATTTTTAAGAACACGGGGATTACTAATTGCTTCTCATAGTACTACAAAGGTTAAGTTAAAAATTGCATTTTTAATTTTCGGTTTTCCAGATAATAATACTATTGTTAAAAATAACGAAAGGCATATTTTGTTTTTGGGACCCAATAATGCCGACGAATTTACCTGAGCAGTTTCTTGCAGAATAAACAGAGTTAAATGCTATTAAAGGTCGCCTTAACCACCGGTCTGTTCGGCAGACAGACGGTTAAGGCGACATGTGTAACATCATTGGTGAGATTATTTTAAAAAGGGTATTAAACTTACCATTGTCAATAGAAATTTTCTGAAGTTCTAAGACTTCAATAAAAGATCAAGAGGTCAACAGTTTTAGATTTCAGGGGGGAGTATCCCGTCCCTTTCATCAATAATAATGCCTTTTGTTTTGATATCTGTTGATCACCATTGCGGTGTGATTTTACCTCTTGTCTTGTCTCTTTAGTTTCTCAATACGTACTTTTTTTGCTTCAGAAACATTACCGGTTTCAGCATATATCTTTATTTCGCTTAGAGCTTCTGGAAGTCCTTTTTTAACGGTTCTTCTAATTTTGCCTCCAAACAAAAACCCTATAAATTTTTTAAGGTGCATGGTGGCTTCCATTTTTAGGATAGACTGATTTGCACCAATTTCTGAAACGCTCCAATGGTTACCAACAAATACAACAAAGCCAGGGCCACCCTCGGTTAATTCGTAGGCAAGTTCTCTGGTGGTGTCATTAAACAAAGTTAATTTTTCATGTAGTACATTGAACCCTTTAACGTTTACATGACAAACCCGTTCACTACACGAGGCACCTTCAAACTCAGGTGTTCCCGAACCTATGGCCTTATCTATACCCGAAAGCCAAACACCAACATCCTGAAACTCTCTAACAATATTCCAAAGCGAATCTGCCGATACATTGATTATTTCACTGGTATGTGTGATTCTGATTTCCTTGTACTTTTTTTTCTGTGCCATAACTGTTAAATTAAATGTAATTGAAACTACTATCAATGCTATTATTTTGTTCATGATTAAATATTTAAACGATAGCACAAAGGTTGGGAATGTGGCAAAGAACAACTTTCTGATTTAGCTCAACTACTTTCTGTTTTGGTTCAAACGATAACCAGAAGGAGAATTATTGAATTTTTGTCTAAAAGAAGCAGAAAATGTAGTGATATCTTGAAACCCTACTTCAAAAGCAATATTGGATATGGTTTTTTGCGTTGAACATAAAAGTTTGGCTGCATACTCTAATCGCTTATTCTTTATATAATGTGAAGGCGTATCGTTGTAAATTTTCTTAAACTCACGCTTAAAAGAGGATAGGCTTTTGTTGCAAATAAAAGCTAATTCCTGCATGTTTATGCTACTAAATATGTTGCTTTCTATCACAGAAGTAAAATGAAGTTTATCTGGAGTAAACAGATCGGCTATGAATTGCTGAGTGGTTTTATGTTTTTCTGATTTTAACAGAATTAAAATAAATTCTTTTATTTTTAATAACGCCAGTGTTTCGTCCATTAAATTGGGATTCTCAAAATAGATAGTCAAATTATCAACAAACTTGTCGAGAAGTTTATTGCCAATCTGTTTACCAGACGACATAGTTTGTGTTTGCTCTTCTAGAAATTTTGGTGTTTGATATTTATAAATTTCATGGAGTACATCGGGATAAAAGTAAATAACCAAACCATCCCAATTGCCTTCCTGAAGATGAGAAACGTAATTTCCACATTTTTTAATAAGACCTTCCTTTGGTCCGATATTCACTGCTCCATGTGAGTCAAAAGTATCAAAAGCCCCTTTAATCGTATAAAAAAAGCAAGCTTTATTATCCATTTTACCCGATACTTGAAGTGGGGTCTTAAACTTGATTCGTTGAAACAATGGTTTTTCTTGAAAACTAATGGTGCTTTCTTCTAAAATCATAGCGTAAAAATAAAAACCTATAATGATTATAACTTTCTAAAAAAGTCCAAAAGTCTCATTACGATTATCCTTCTTTAAAGTATAGGTTTTTAAGATCAAAATTTAAACTCAAACAGACCTAAATCAAATCCGTTTTCCTGAGACCTTAAAGCGTTTTGTATATCAGAGTTAATACCAAATTTCAATTCATAGTTTTATGTAGGCTCCGGCAAATACATTTATTTTTCTTTGCGCTATACTATCATATAAGAACAAATACATTTTAGATAGTTTGTGTTGTAGGTTTACATCTATTCTAAATTCAACAGATTCTTTAGGTCTATGCTCACAATTAATTTTGTATCTCAAGGATGTCACCACGCCCTGGTTAACCACTTTATATAGATTATGGGAATAGATTTTTCCTAAATCACCAAAGATTAAAGGAGAAGAAAAATAAGGACTTTTAGGGTGAGCCAAAGATCCATGGGCCAGTGGTGTGATATATTCTTTTTGACGAAATTCCTGAAGACCATCGAAAGTTTTTGCCAGATTAAAAAAGTCTGTTGTGATGAGTTCACCTTTCTCTTTTAAAATAGGGTCAAGTTCGTTTAATGTAATGGTTGGGTATTCCTTTTTACCACAGGAAACAGAAATAACGGTTATACTTAAAAGGACGAGTAGTTGTTTTTTCATGGGGCTTAATCGTTAGATTACATGATATTAACGATTTTAAATGTGAAATATTTTTTACGCATCCTGTCTTAAGTATGTTTTATGAAGGTTACGTCCACTCAGCCCAGCCTTTTTACTTCAGAATGTGTCGTTTGCTTAACGCGCTCCGGTGATCGAATTATTTTAATACTTAAAAAGTTTACAAAATTCGTTTGATTTTATCTGGTCATCAATTTGGTTTTATCCTATCTTTATAATCGCATATATTATTTTTTTGGCGATACATACAGACCATTTTGAGGGTCGTCATTGTCGGCAATAAGTTTTCTTTGATGTGCATAAAGCTTTTGATATAAAGTGCCGGCAACCTTCAATACTTTAGCCCCATATTCAAGGAAGATGTCCTTCACTTTAGCTTCATTGATATCGGCAGCAAGTAGTAAAGCTTCTCCTTCTTTGGCAACGTCCTTAGCTGCTGCAAGCTCTAGTTTACAATCGGTAAAAATAGCTTTGTATTCTACAGTTTCTTCTGCTGTTCGATCTCTTTTGGAATATGAATACCCATCGTCCATCAAAACTCCAAGCCCTCTATTAGAGTATACAGTTGTAGAATGACCCAATTCTTTGGCAAGTTCTTCGGCATACGATGCCGAGCCTCCTCTTCCCGATTTACAGGATAGCAAGTCTATAACCTCATTGGTTTCGTTGACTCCTGAAGCCATTAAAAGACTAGCAAGTTTTTTGGCGCTCATACCAGCATAACTACCTCTCTGACCATACCCATGTCCTCGAAGGCCTATTTGTTCATCTTTTATGTCCGATTTGCCCAAAATAGATAGCAAAGTAACCCTATCATCAATACCGTTGATAAGCATTTGGTATATACCTACAAATTGGTTAAAGTCCAATTGAGATTTTTCTACAACAATAATACGTTGTATAATTTCTTGCCTTTGTGTGGAATTCTGATTATTCCCGGAGTTATATAAATCTACTAAAAGACCTCCATCGAATTGAGAAAAATCGACTGTAGATCTTGCAGGCATACTATTAGCTTTAGCTCCCATCACATCGGCTTCTTTTTCTAAATGTTGGTCATCGTTTATATTAACCTTGCCTTTCATTTGCATAGTAGGTTTTACACGTCCTTGCTTTTGCTGAACAACATGCCAGGCTTCATGTGGTAGGTGTTTTTCCTGGCCGGATGCCATATGAATATTGGTGCCTTGAGCATAGGCGTGCGCATTTAATTGTGCGGGTTTATCTGAATTGAAATGTACCTTGACATCGTCCATTGAGTAACCGGAGAGATTTTCAATTCCAGACTTTAAATTATCTGGTAAACCGGTGTTGTTTTTCTGCTTTTGAATTGGCTGTTGCTGATTGGAATGTTCATTTGCCGTTGTTTGCAATTGAGCTATTTGCTCGGTTCTTGAACTGTTGTTTGCTATGTTTTGAAATTTTCTCTGTGTGATTGCTTCAGGCCGATTATCTGCAAATTGAAGCGCTTGTTTATTAGCAATCTGTTGTGACAAAGCGGTATTTGCCATCGATTTTTTTTTGTCAAAGGTGGTTTTCATTTTCTTTTAGGGTTTTTGACTTTTTGTTTGGTAGGGAATCCAATTTAGGTAAAAAAAGAATGGTTTATGGCAAAATCTTATAGAATTTAATATAAAGAAGACCTTAAAATCTTATAGATTGTCATCTCTGTAGCTTGAAAATTTTAAGATATTGATTTGTGAATTATTTTTTATTTCTTTGAATGATAGTGACTTGTGGTATTGTTTCTATTATCCTGTAAGTGTTATGAGTCATGTCATGAAGTGAGCTTGCGTCTATTAATTAAAACTATGGTTTTCAAATTTATTTCATGTATGGTAAATTCAGGAAGCGTTCTGTTCCTGTTTTTTAAACCAGTCCTCTATTGAATCTTTTAAATTCATTTTTTTGGTGTAGTTTTATTTTAGAAGTTGTAAGCTTTTTCAATTTTGTAATGGGTTATTGACCCGAAACATCTCAAAATATTCGATTCTATTGTTAAATTCGGAAAAACTAGATCGTTTGTATTATTTTTACAGGCTCCTTGGTTTAAAATGTATGCCGTACATATAAGGGTAAGAATTTAAGTAAAGAGTTAACTAGAGAGTTAACTAAAGCAAAACATATAATAAAACACTTTGATATCACAATCAACCATAGATCAAGTATTTGATGCTAGCCGAATTGAAGAGGTTATAGGTGACTTTGTCAACCTTAAAAAATCGGGAACTAATTATAAAGGGTTAAGTCCGTTTAGTGACGAGCGAACAGCAAGTTTTATGGTATCGCCTACCAAACAGATCTGGAAGGACTTTTCTACGGGAAAAGGAGGGACTGCGGTGTCTTTTTTAATGGAGCATGAGCATTTTACTTATCCGGAAGCCATAAAATATCTGGCAAAAAAATATAATATTGAGTTCGAGGAAACCGAACAGTCTAACGAGCAAAAGGAACGTGCTGATGAGCGGGAAAGTTTGTACTTGGTTAGTGAGTTTGCGAACAGCTATTTTCAAAAGATATTGCATAAAACAGATCCGGGAAAATCCATTGGATTGAGTTATTTTAAAGAACGTGGGTTTAGCATTGAAACTATAGAGAAGTTTGACCTGGGATATTCACTCGATGAATGGCGCGTCTTTACAGATGAGGCTTTAAAGCAGGGTTATAATATTGAATATCTAGAAAAAACAGGGCTCACTATCGTAAAGGATGAAAAACGCTTCGATAGGTTTAAAGGGCGTGTTATGTTTCCTATAAAAAGTATGAGTGGTCGGGTTTTAGGATTTGGCGGACGTATACTAACTAACGATAAGAAAGCGGCAAAATATTTAAACTCCCCAGAAAGTGATATTTATCATAAGAGCAATGTGTTATACGGTATTTATCACGCCAAGCAGAGCATTGCTAAGGAAGATAATTGTTATTTGGTAGAGGGGTATACCGATGTTATTCAATTTCATCAAACTGGAGTGAAGAATGTTGTGTCATCTTCTGGGACAGCATTAACAGCAGAGCAAATACGACTTGTAAATAGATTAACGAAGAATATTACGGTGCTTTTTGATGGTGATGCAGCAGGTATGCGGGCATCTATTCGAGGCATAGATCTTATACTGGAGCAGGGGATGAACGTTAAAGTTTGCTCGTTTCCAGAAGGGGAAGACCCTGATAGTTTTGCAAGGCAAAATACCCTGGACGAGCTTATGGAGTATTTAAATGATAACGCTAAGGACTTTATTCAATTTAAAGCCTCGTTATTATTTGAAGAAACCAAGAACGATCCTATTAAAAAAGCAGATACGGTAAGGGATATTGTAAATAGTATTTCTAAAATCCCCGATCGTATAAAAAGAGAAATTTATATCCAGGAATGTGCTCGAATCATGGATATTAGTGAGGAAGTACTCTTTACAACCCTAGCTCAGATAAATAAAAAAGAAGAGGATGAGGAAAACAAACAACTTAAAAAGAGTCACAAGGCATTCGAGGTTATTAAACATAAGGAGCCTGTAGAAAAAGTTGATGTACAATATGTTCTAGAGCGAAAAATTATTGAAATTTTACTGCTTTATGGAAATCGGGTAGAAGATTTTGAGGATTTGGTCTTAAAAGAAAATGAAAAAGGAGAACTTATTTTAGAACCCGTAATCCATCAAGCTAAGGTCTACGAAAAAGTATTTCTAGACCTTCAGGATGATGAAATGGAATTTTCTAATGCGCAATTTAAGACGCTGTACTACAGTATCATAGATGCGCTAAATCAAAATCCGGATTTTAAACTTAAATCGTTTATAAACACAGTTGATAACCAAACGTCTAATGAGATTACATCCATATTAATGGATGATGAACGTTATACGCTTGATGATTGGCAACGCATGAGTATTTTTCCAAAAGAAAAAACACATAGCGTTGCACAATTAGTTAGTGAAACGATTTTAAGTCTAAGGTGCTTTTTAATAGATATGAAGGTCAAAGAATTTCAACAAAAAACATTACAAAACAAAACAGATGTTAATCGCAATATTCTCGAGGAAGTCAAAGACTATTCAGGTTTAAAAATGCTGTTATCCAGAAAATTGAATCGCGTTTTATAGCTGCTCGCTGAGCTTGGCTTGATTTACCAAGTCAACAAGGTTAGTAACCTTTAACTTTCGCATTAATCTGGCTTTGTAAGTACTAACAGTTTTTTCGTTAATATCAAGTTCTTTGGAAATTTCCTTATTCTTTCTACCAACAGTTAATAGTTTTAAAACTTCAGCTTCTCTCGTCGATAGTTTTTTGTAAAAAGTTCCACTTTTATTAACTCTGTTACCAAATGCGAGTTGTTGGGTTAACTCATTGCTTAAGTGAATGCCGCCGTCATACACTTTCAAAATGGCCTCATTAATGCTTATAACATTAACAGATTTGTTAAGGTATCCAGAAGCACCTGCTTTTATAGCATTAATGGCATAAACCTCTTCTGGTTGACTACTAAAGATAATAGTCTTAATATCCGGGTAGTCATTCTTTAAATAACGTAACACTGTTAACCCATTTAACTTTGGGAAATCAGCTTCTGTTAAAATAATGTCTACAGGATTTTTTTTAATAAATTCTAAGATGGCCTCGCCATCGTCAACACTTCCAACTACCTTAATGTTGGGTGATGCAGAAAAAAGAACTTCTAGCCCTTTCCTTGTGATCGGGTGATTATCCGCTATTAATAATTTAATCATAATTTAAGCTTTTATAATATTTAGTTAGAGATTCGTATTATAATTGAGAGAGTAAGCTTGGTGTAAATGTAATGATTTTTTGAACAATCTACAATTTCTAGATAAAATTGTTGGGAATTTTACAAATCGGAATAGGCGTCATCTTGTGTTTATTAGCATTATTAAAACGCTTATAAATTTTAAAAACGTCTAATTTTCTGCCAGAAAAATCGTCCATGTTTTTTCCCTCGTTGTCCATTTTCATTGCCCATTCAAGCTCTGGGTACGAAGCACCAATTTGATCTTCGTCACTTCTGGCATCTCCAAATAAACCATCGCTTGGAGCAGCCTTCATTATGGATTCTGGTACCTGTAAAAATTCTCCTAATTTGTAGACTTGAGACTTCAATAAGTCGGCAATTGGACTCAAATCGACACCTCCATCACCATATTTTGTGTAAAAACCAACACCAAAATCTTCAACTTTGTTCCCAGTTCCGGCAACTAATAATTTATAAAGTCCTGCATAATAATAAAGTGTAGTCATTCGCAATCGAGCTCTGGTATTTGCCAATGCCATATCTATAGTGGCCTGATCGCTATCAAAGAATACCTCGGTTTTGAATTCTTCAAAAACAGGAGTTAAGTCGGTTCGAGTGTCGCTTACGTTGTCAAACCGATCAGATAATTGTTTTATATGTTCCTGTGCTCTAGTTACATGGCTTTCGGCCTGATGAATAGGCATTTCTATACAAAGTACATTTAAGCCTGTGTTAGCACACAGGGTCGAAGTAACTGCAGAATCGATGCCTCCAGAAATGCCAACGACAAAGCCATTAACACCTGCATGTATTGCGTAATCTTTTAACCAGTTAACAATGTGGTCGACAACTTTTTCTGTTTGCATATTAAATGAATTTAATTCTAAGAATAGTACCTTTGCAAACAAAAATAATCGAAACACACAATTAATAAAAATTTATGTCGGTTAAGTTTTATATCAAGAATCTATTATGCTTTATCATATTATTGATTCTTAATACATCATGTAAAAATAAAAATAGCTTAGAGCTTGAAATAGCGAATGTTAAGACGAACATTGAAGTAGAACGTTTCGATTTATTGTTTGCTGGTGTAACTTCTGAGAAATTACCAGAGTTAAAAAAAGACTATGCCTTTATGTTTTCTGAGAAATATAAGGACTCATTTTGGGTAGCAAAAAGAGCAGATACCATACAGGTAGAATTGTTTAAAGCTGTGAATGGCGTGTTTGATGACTTTAAAAATGAGGAACTCGAAATAGAATCTCTATTTAATCACCTTGCCTATTACTTTCCTGAGTTTAATCTACCAAGGGTTATTACGACCACGAGCGATGTGGATTATAGAAACAGGGTGATAGTAACCGATAGCATTGCTATTCTGGCGTTAGATACCTATTTAGGGGCAGATCATGAATTCTACGAAAATATCCCTAAATACATAAGTGATAATTTAAGAAAGGAACAAATTACGGTCGATCTGGCAGAAGAATATGGAAGGAAATTCGTTTATCAGGGGACTAAAAAAACCTTGCTCGACGAAATGATATATTTTGGGAAGTTATTATATTTTAAGGATGTAGTGATTCCGTTTAAGACAGATGCCGAACGGATTGGTTATTCACAGGAACAATTAGATTGGGCTATTGCTAATGAAAGCGAAGTTTGGCGTTATTTTGTTGAGCGTGAATTACTATTTAGTACAGATTCTAAGCTTGTAGGTAGATTTATTAATCCAGCGCCATTTTCTAAGTTTTATTTGGAGGGTGTGGATGCCGAATCTCCCGGACGTTTAGGACAATATATAGGATGGCAAATCATAAGAGCGTACATGGATCAAAATACAGTAAGCCTTAAGGATATGCTAATAGCCGATACCCAGGAGATTTTTAATAATTCAAAGTTTAAACCACGAAAATAATGTCGAAGAATATAACTTCTAAAATAGAATTAAATGTAGAACTGGATGAAAACAGGGTGCCGGAGAAGTTACGATGGTCTGCCGAAGACGGAGGGATAACTAATGAGGAAGCAAAGGCTATGATGCTTTCGGTTTGGGATTCTAAGACCCAGGAAACATTACGTATTGATCTATGGACCAAAGATATGCCGGTAGATGAAATGAAAGTGTTTTTTCATCAAACATTAGTAGCTATGAGTAATACATTTAATCGCGCGACGCAGGACGAAAAAATGACAGCTACCATGAAGGATTTCTGTGATTATTTTGCGGAAAAACTAGAGCTGAAAAAATCTTAATTTAAACTCGGGTACGGGTTCTGATACTGTTTTTACCTTTTATTTAGATGACGATTTGTTCATATGTATTGCGATAAGAACTCGTAATAGGTATGACATATGACGTATGCCTAATTTTACTTAAAATTATCCATTAAAAACACAGTAATTTTAAATTGAAACCTTTAAACAATTAGTCTAGAGGTTATGTGTTGGACAAGATATTTCAAAATAGGTTTACTGTATATTCCTTGCAATACGTTTTAGTTTGGGTATCGTTTTGTGCCTGTAAGCCACTTAATATAAATAGTTTTTCAATTGAAAATTTGTTTAGCATAACTCTCAATGCTTTAGAATTGGAAGAGAAAGAAGTTCTTTGGGTAAATCTTGATTGGGTTTCTTTCAAAACCTTCAGTATGCCAGGCAAGACATACCCTTGTTGCGCACTCGTACTTTAATTGCTATGCAGTTCAATCCTATGCACTATTAGTGCAGTTACAAACAAACCAAAACCGTATACACAGTGAATAATAAGACTCATTAATCTAGCTTGGTTCGGATGCGGTAAATTTGAACCCGCAATACCAAACCCAAATGCGGGTTGCATTATAAAAAATGGAGCAACTGTTGTTAGTAATCCAATCATCAAAGCCGGGAAAAGCGACGGATTATTCAACCATTTTTTTCCAAATAACATCACTAATAAAAAGGCAAAAGTAATCCCAATAGCATAATGAGCAATTTGCCCAATAATTAGTTCGTGCTTAATAGGGGTTGAATCCATGATTTTATTGTGATAATACTTCCCATTAAACGTATATCCAATCCAACGCCCAAGAAATCTATAATCAAGTCCTTTTATTCCAAATAGTTTTAAAATAAACGAATAGGAATCCATTGTGAACGTAGCTCCGATTCCAATTACATAGGTTGATAAATGCTAAAGTTTTTTTCTAATATGGCTTAATGGCGTTGGTGTAATATTCGAATGCCATGGGATTTGATATAGAGGAATTTATCGTTCTAATTTATTTAGGACTAGATTGAGTCGGTATGGTTCGAGACCTGCTTTATCCAAGTTAAAGATGTTACCTGTGTTGTAGGACGCTTTTATTTTAGCTGAACCAATCTTTTACTAATGACCCAAAGCTTTTTGGCAGTTTCTTTGTTGGTAGCCCAGGGTTTAGGCTTTTTCTCTTTACAATTTCTGAAATTTTTGCCTGAAACCTCATGAACCTCGGAAGACGAACACATATAGATAGACGTTTTTGCTCCTGCTTCTGGGGACTGTAAAAACAGTTTCATAAGGATTGAAATAATTCTACCCAATAGGCCATTTTGAGATCCTAAATTGGTGCCTACTTCTCCTGGGTCGACAGAATTAACCGTTATATTACTGCCCTTAAGTATATTCGCTAATTCAAAGGTGAAAAGAACGTTTGCTAACTTTGAATGGCTGTACACCTTTAAAGATTTAAAGCCATTATAAAAATTTAAATCTTCAAAATTTATTTTTTTAACAAGTATATGTGCACCTGATGCTATGTTTACGATTCGTGCAGAACCACTTAATTTTATGCGCTCAATTAATAAATCGGTTAATAAGAAATGAGAAAGGTGGTTAACGGCAAACATTTCTTCATGGCCATCTATGGTGAGTTTTCGAGTTGAATTATATACTCCCGCATTATTTAAGAGAATGTGTAATGGTTTGTTATAACTTAAAAAAGTTTGAGCAATTATTCGTACTTCAGCTAGAGAAGACAGGTCTCCCAATAACAAATGAATATTTTTATTTCCCGTTTCGGATTTTATGTCCTGTATAACTTTTTCTCCTTTTTGAGCATTCCGACCAACTAAATATAATTCGGCTCCCATTTTAGCTAAAGATTTTGCCGAGGCTAATCCAATTCCACTAGTCGCACCCGTTATAAGAGCAATTTTATTTTTTAAAATCTCCATATACCGGTTTTTTATTTGTTAATCACCGAAACTTCTTTATTATTCCCTGCAAAAATTATAATTATGAATAACCCTAGAGTTGTTATAATCAGGAAAAAGGTGTCATCCAAATCTTTAGGTGGATTCATAAACAGTGTAATTATGGATATGAGAGCTACACCAATATTTGACCATTTGTTAGCCTTAGGCGGCAGAAATTGAGAAAGTATTATCATTAAAATAGGAAACTCAAGCAAGATACCTCCAATGAGTATAAGCTCTTCTGTAATCGTATTTCCATTTACTATTCCGCTTTGCATTTCTTCAAGCAGAGCGGGTCTAAACAAGTCATGAATGTCTTTAACGATGATATTGAGTAGTACAAATACCCATAGGAATGATAATTTTGTTCTCATAACATACTTTTTTAGTGAGCAACAAAACTATTCTTCCTGGTGTCGGAATTCATTCACCCAGGTTAATTTCGGTGATATTGGTAAATAAAAGGTGAGTCATTATTTTTGGTGGGCAATACGTTTACGTATTCTGCTTAAAGATTGGGGTTTAATACCAAGGTAACTGGCCAAATGGTATTGAGGCACTCTTCTAAACAAATCTGGCCTGTACTTCCTTAATTCTAAATAGTGCTCTTCTGGAGAAAGGTTTCTAAATTTATTTGCCGAAATTAATTGGTTAGTGGTAAAATCGTCGCTAATTTTTCTGTAAAGCGGAATAAATTGTGGATGTTTTTTTAAAAAATGTTCTGTTCGTTCGGTTCTACCTATTGAGAATACACAGTCTTCAAGACACTCGATATAATATTCAGAAGGTTGTTTTTTTATATAACTAACGGGAACGATTGGTTCATTCTCTAAAAAAAAATCTGTATTTTTTTCTTCCCCATCAACTAAGAAATAGCTGCGTACACAGCCTTTTAAAACAAGGTAACTTTCCTTAGCGTATTCACCTTCTTTCAATAAAATAGTTCCTTTTTTGTGACTTTTAATTAAACAGTTTTCTTCAATAATTCTAATTTCCTCTATGTCCAGAGATTTGTATTGCGTGAAATATTCTATTAAAAGCTTACTCATGATTATTTATACGCTTTGATTTATTACACGGAGTGATCTCGTATAACCATTAGTTACGGGTTTTAAGTTACTATTTTTCGATTTGGCACTATTGTTAGCAATTCTGAGTGGATTCGGACGGCCTGTCCCAAGCTTGTCTCGGGATAGTTGAACCCGCCATAGTTGCTGTTAGCACCAATGAAAAAGGAGAACGTCGAGTACTTTTAGAGTTCATCAAAACTATAAATTTATGGATACACCACATTCTGCTCAATCAAAGTTATATATTGGTATCGACATTCACAAACGCAGCTGGAAAATCCACCGTGCTACAGCATTGTTTTCTGGCAAGACCTTTACCATACCTTCTAAACCAGAACTGTTACGGGATTATGCAGATAAATATTATCCAGATCATGTACCCACAGTCTACGAAGCAGGCTGCTATGGGTATTATGTTCATTGTAATTTTGAGGGTTATGGATGGCGTTTATTAGTAGTAAAGATACCGTGTTGTATGCCATTTTTTAGTGTTATTATTCGCTTTTTTCTGCAAAACCAAGGATGTAACCGTTATTATCGGCCAGGTAAAATTCTCGCATTCCATACCAGGCTGTTTTCAATTCAGTTGGATTAAGTCCTTGGTTTTTGATATGCTCGTAAAAGCTATCGACTCCCTCTATTTCCATATAGAACGAAACACTTGCCGACATTGAAAGGTCTTTGGCAAGAGGTACATCTCTTTTGAAACTTTCAGTTCGTTGAAACATCATTTCTACATTGTCTTTGCTAACTAATGCGTAAACATATTCTTTATCATCATCGAACGACTGTTCGATTCCATCTTGCGTATCTGGAACAGCCATTACAAGTGAAAATCCTAAAACAGATTGATAAAATCCTACGGTTTTTCTGATATCTTTTACTTCGAAGTTAGGCGTTAATTTATTTGCTTTCATTTTATTAAATTTTAATGATTGCACAAATTTAGGTTGCCTTAATCGTGGTCAATTGTAAAAATCGGTCGTTTTTATTCAAATGTAAATTTGTTGGTGTTTCTCCTGTAATTTGTTTTATCTGCTTTATAAAATGGGCTTGGTCGTAATAGTCGTTCTCAGGAAAAAAAATCCCTTTTGCAATATGCTTGAGAGAAGAATGGCATTTTAAAATATTACAGAATGTTTTTAGTGAGAAGCCAAATCTGCTGTTAAAATACCTGTTGATTTGTCGACTGTTCCAAAAAATCCTTTCTGATAGTTTCTTGATTGAAATGTCCCCTTGTTGTTCATAAATAATTTTGAATAGTTCAAACTTTCTGCGATCAATCTCTTTTAAATTTTTGAGTCCGTACTGTAATTTTTCAATTATTGAATTTGTAACTTTCTCAAAGTCGGTAAAGTCAAAATTTTCAAAGCCTAAAAAAGTCGTTGGTAATTCAGTTTCTGAATTTTTAATTTCTTTGATTGATTGCCTTAAAATATATTCGGCAGAAATTAATTTGAAGCGAATTCCAATCAATTTTGTGTGTTTCGGAATCGTTACTTGAATTTGGTTTGTCCAAACTCCAGTCAGTGATACTTTGGTGATTTGCCCATTTTTGATTTCAAATATCAAGTCAAAAAATCCGTCTGGAAGGATTTCATAGTTGCATTGTTTATCGAAAGTTTCAAACTCCCAAAAACTCTTTATAAAGTTAGAAATAAATCCTTCAGTATGTTTTTCCTGGTAATTCACTCGATTTAATCAAATGGCACAGTGGTCTTGTACATGAAACGTAGTGGGTTTTATACACTAATTTTTCGGATTATAACAAAATTTAAATTTATAAAATTCATTGTTGTTTAAGCACTAAAGCCGCTATTTTTTGTATACATCTTTGTTACCATGTCGTTGTTTTTTAGCTTTTCATTTAGGGTTCCGTTAATTCAATCGGCTTTGTTTCTAAATTAGCTTAATAGTGCTTGTTTTTTAACTCAGTTCTTTGTTGTCTTACGTTTTATATTTTAAACATATCAATGGTCTCTATCCAAAAGATTTCAGACTGAAAAAACTGAAGTTTTGTTTTAATCATTCGGTCAGTTTTATCTCTCGGATGCTTGGTTACAAATCTAGCTTTAGAGTTATTAAAATCTAAAGTGTATTTTTCATCAAAGTCTTTTTGTTTATTTGAAGAGAAAGTAACCACGTTACCTTGAGCAACCCAATTTCCTTTTCCGTATTTATTTCCTTCTGGTGGAACTCCTTGTTTATTATTTGAATAAGAATGGAAGATGAATGTTCCATCTTGATTTAAGGTCAATTTGTATTCAATAAAATGAGTTCCTTTTTTCCCGAGTGAGCGATAATAATCACCATCAAAGCTATTTGATTGAGAAAATAAGTTCAAGTTTGTAATTAAAATTAGAGTAAAAAAAAATAATCTCATCAGTATGTTTTTCAATGTTTTACAACGTGTTTGTATAATTAGTGGCATGTTTAAGAACCTAATTTAGCAAATAAAAACCGAATTGAAAATCCGCGAGGATTTTCAGAAGTAGACAAGAACACGCAATTACTTATAGCCATCCTAAGTTTGTATCTGTTATTTTTCAATTTTCAGTAATTGTTTATCCGAATGGCGAACCAATTACGTGAAGAACAACATCCGAAATAAAATGTACTAGCATTGCCATTATTAAGCCATAACGCCAAAATATCCAACCAAATGTTGTTCCTGTTATTACATTTCCCAATATTATAGTTCCGATTACAATTGGTGTTTGGTCAAAATAATTATGTGACATCGGAATATGTACAAGTCCAAACGACAATGCAGTTAATATATTCCCAATCCATATTATTCTATTAGATGCAGTTTTTAACTTAACTAAAAATTGGATTATAGTAATTAACAAAGACATAATTCCTAGACGGAATATTATTTCTTCGGTAATTCCAGCTGAGAAAGAAGCGAATAGACTTGGAATTGCTGAAGGATGGTTAGCTTTAGCAGTTCCAATTGGAAGTATAAACTCTTGAATTTTTAGCAGTCCAAGGATTAATGCTCCCAAAATAATACCAGAAAAAAGACTTATAACAACAATATTTTTATCAAAAACTTTAGAAAATGGTTTTCCAGATAATTTTTCCGAAATTAGAGGTGCTCCAAGACCAGCTTTAGCAGATATCCATAACCCAATCCAAATGAAGATAGAACCTACTATAAGAGCAGTAATTCCATTTGAAATTATGGATTGTAGAGTTGAATAATTTTCTAGTTCAATGGTTTTTGCTGATAACTCTTTTACTGCTTTTGAATGAGGTATGTTAGCGATGGCACCTACAACGAATATTGTCAATAAGAACCAGAAGGTTTTCCAACGCCATTTTATCTGATTTTCTAAATTACGTGTTATAGGTTTTGGAAGCGATAGATTCATATATTTCTCATATTGGTTAATGTTTGCCAATGGTTATTGTAAGAAACGTACAGCAGAGGATAAACTCCTTTAAAAAGGAGCTTTTGAGTTAAATTCTGTGTTTTTAGAGCCTTGTGCAACGATTATTCTTGTTACAAATCGTTTACTCTGTTCTAATTAAATATTTTTTAAAGTAAATCTGCATATCATTACCTTGATCTTTAGTTATTTCAGCTGCGGCATCTGTCGCAATGTAAACCCCTAATGAGTCATTATGAGTTCCATATACTCTTTGTCTAAAACTAGCATGGAAATTAAAATAGAATAAAGAACTATTAATCTCATCAACTTTTACCTTATTTTTATCAGAAAGGAAAAAGTTAGCCGGAGGAATTAACGTTTTAACACCATAGTCTTCCTCCTCTATATTTTCGCCATAAAATAAAAAATCGTTTAATTTATTCTTATCGGATAATCGATCAAACGATGACTGGTTATCTTCTAAATTAATGAGGAAAAAAAAGCTAATTTAATTTCTTCATATTCTTTTTTATAAATATCATCGTAAACAAGTTCTTCTGGAGAAACATTCAATTCCTCCCAATCAACATCTATTTCTTCTTTCTCAATTTCTTTCCAAGCTTTTCTTGGATCTATATAGCGTAGTTCAAATCCGTCAAAACATTGATAAAATGATAAAAGTTCAGGATTAATTTCAGTGTTGAAAATCTCTTTAAAACGAGATTTTAAAGTTTTGACATTTTCTTCTGATCCTTTAGGGATATGTAAATGAGTCAGAACTTTATTTGGGTCTGTAATAATATTTTTAATTCTATCATAAGTGCTTCTTCCCAAGTTTTCCAATTTTGTTCCTTCTATACCTTTACATTCTTTAAGGTACTAAAATAAGCATTTTCTGTACGTATTGTTAGCACACGTATATATTATTTACGAGTGATATGTTTTAGGATATTGTTTGGGTATTTTTCGTTTGAGTTGGTGTCGGTTGTAACAGTTTGATTGCGTTTTATATCGGTCTGAAATCGTTTGAGTAAGAAGATCCGAAACTATGTTTTAAGCCGCTTCGAGTGATTTGCTTTTTTATAGGGTTGAGTGGCATGTGTGCTAACGTCTAGTATAAGAATAGTTGCAGGTTTAAGTGCGAGGATTTTCGACAAGAAAATCATACGCAGTAAACTTGCAACTACCTTTGGTTAAGCCCAAAATTGAGCAATTATTTTACATTATTGTAAGCAGTTATTTTTCCGATGCTCGTTCTTTAAGTACTTCTTTCAATGCAAAAGTTCCGTTTAAAGCAGAAGGAAAACCTGCATATAATGACATCAAAATCATAACTTCCGATATTTCCTGTGATGTTACACCTACGTTCAGAGCTGCATTAATATGCACTCGCAATTGTGGTTCCACATTCCCCATTGCGGTTAAAGCTGCCACAACGGCAATTTCCTTTGTTCGATTATCCAAAGTGTTTCTACTATAAATGTCTCCAAAACCATATTCAATAATATATTTTCCTAAGTCGGGAGATATATTTTTTAAGCTTTCAATGACATTGATTCCCGCTTCTCCATCAATTTCTTTTAATTTATTCCAGCCTTTGTTGTAACGTTCTGTTTTACTACTATCCACTTTTATTTGTTTTTGCCCATACCCGCTTGTTGTAAGAAGCGTGCATGCTAGAATTATTAGATACTTCATTTGAAATTATTTTTTGACAAAATTAATGGGTAAATGTAATTGTGAGCAGGACTTTTTACGGATTATCGGGTACTTTTGAATTCGGAAGGCGAGTGTTTTGTTTTTTGTTTAAATATTCGAGAAAAATATGAACTGTCTTCAAATCCCGTTGCATATGCAATTTCTTTAACAGATAAATCTGTGAAATAGAGCAAACGTTTAGCTTCGGTTATTTTAGTATTTAGAATAATTTGTTTTGGGCTTTGTTCATAATATTCCTTGCAGAGTTCATTTAGTTTTTCTACTGTAATATGGAGATCGTTCGCATGTTGTTGAACAGAAATATTGTTCGAAATTTCATTCGAAATTAACTTAGAAAATTGAACTAGTATCTTCGGTTTAATTAATTTATTATTTTGTGAATTGGCTGACAATCTTGATAATTGAGAAAATAAAAAACGTATCCCGTTTATTACTACTTTTTCGCCCAGTTTATCATTTTTTTTGCATTCCTGAATCAAATTATTGAAAAATGGAATAAAAAAATCACTATTGGCTTTGTTTAAATCTATATAGGTAATGTTTATTAGTTCTATGGGAAAAATGGTATTAAAAAATGAATCTAAAACAATAATAAAACCGTTTGTTCCTTTTGAATAGGACCAATTGTGAACCTGCTTTGGTTGCATTAAGAAAAGTCTATTATTTTTGATTTCATAATCTTCAAAATCGATAATATTATTTCCTGAACCTTTAATAAACCATACAAGGGAATAATAATCGTGCCTATGTGGCCAATCTACTTTTGGATTATCAGTTTCCTCAAAAGTTCCAACATAATACCTTTTTTCTTTAGGATTAGATGTGATAATATCTGAAATTGAATATTCTGTTAACAAGGTAGCTTTCTTTAATGTTCGTAGAGGGACATGGTTTACACAAGTTAAAGATTAAGGTTTATCTACAAACCAAATCTTTTGTATTTTGTTTAATTTTTTCTTTTAATACCAAATCAAAAGATTTGGCGACTTTGCAAATAGACAATAGCTTTTGGGTTAAACACTAATGACTCTATTTGCTATATATAGTATTGTGGGGTGTTTATTTGTTTTTAAGTTCAACCTTACGTCCATCTAAATCTTGGATAACAGCAATCGTTCCCCATTCAGTCTCTTTAATGTCAGATTTTATAATCCAATCGGTACTTTTTAATCTATCAATAACTACACTCAAATCGGAAATATCAAAACCAAGTCTAAGATTACCATCAGGTTTATTCATTGATTTTGTTAAAGGATAAATTTCAAATACAAATCCATCTTGTTCTGAAGCATAATGAAAAGGACCATTTCCGTGTTGGTGATAATCAAATTTAAATCCAATTTTCTCATATTGGGATTTTAAAACTTCGGGATTATCTGTTCGTATTACAAGAAGATTGATTTTCATTTACCAGTCAATTTGATTTTGTTTCCCTACGGATTTTATTTTTTTCTTAATTTCATTGCCTTGCCCGCAATATCTAATACAATCAAGATCTTGAGTAGCCATTACATTAATCATTACTCCTAATTCTTGATTATTTTCAGGTTGTTTTTTTACAAAACATTGCCCGTGCATAGCTTCACCTTTTTAGTTAAATCCATCAAATAATTTAGGAGCTATAACTTGAGGAACTCCGCACATTGTACAACATCCGTCTTGCACATAGAAATCACCTACTATATTTTCTTTAACAGCCTTGTATTTTCTTTTAATCATCATTTTGTAATGTCCTACAACGCTTAATGTATAGAAAGTGCGTATTTGACCGAGGCTGATTTTCCGCTAGGAAAATCAAACGTAACAAATAGGTACTAAAATAAGCATTTTCTGTACGTATTGTTAGCACACGTATATATTATTTACAAGAGATAGGTTTTAGGGTCTTGTTTGGATATTTTTCGTTTGAGTTGGTGTGCGTTGCAAGAGTTTGGTTGCGTTTTATGTTGGTTAGAAATTTTAGGTTTGAGTGAGGGGCAGTCGTAGATAATACTTGCGGTTTGCTTTAGTCAGAAATCGTTTGAGTAAGAAGATCCGAGCTATGTTTTAAACCGCTTTGAGTGATTTACTTTTTATGGGTTGAGTGGCATGTGTGCTAACGCTTCAGGCTAAGAGGTCGTGCGGACTTTCTGTTAACCTCATGTTCTTAAAGATACAGAATACATTTGAGAACAGTTTTAAATTTACAGGTACCACACCGCATGCTTTTTAGGTATTGTGCAACAGGCACCGTTGTTAGCTGCTGCCTTTTTAATTTGGTTCAATTTTAACTGATGTCATTGTTAAAGAACCTCCAACAGGTTTATCGTTGAATAATGTTACTTTTTCGTTTTCTTCCTTTAAAGCCAAGGTGTAGAGTAGTGGCAAATAGTGTTCTGGTGTAGGAATAGCCAAATCAAAAGCATTGCCTTGCGATTTGAAATCAATCAAGGGTTGAAAATCGCCACTTAAAATATGGCTTTTCATTTTTTCGTTAGCTTCTGCTGCCCAATCAAAGGCAAATTCTTCGTTGATTTTACTCCAAGCAACCATCCGTAGGTTATGTACCATATTTCCACTTCCTATAATTAGTACGCCTTTTTGTCGAAGACTACTAATTTGTTTTGCCAATTCGTAATGATAACGAGCAGGTTGTGTATAGTCAATGCTCATTTGAATCACAGGAATGTCAGCATTTGGATATAGATGTTTTATAACACTCCAAGCTCCGTGGTCAAGTCCCCATTTATCGTCCAATCCAACTTCTGTTTTCGAGATTAGGTGTTTAGTTTGTTCTGCCAATTCTGGACTTCCTGGTGCCGGATATTGTACATCGAACAAGGCTTTTGGAAATCCACCAAAATCGTGAATAGTTAGTGGGTTTTGCATTGCAGTTACATAGGTACCTCGTGTTTCCCAATGAGCCGAAATACATAAAATGGCATTGGGCTTTGTTATTTCTTTCCCTATTTTTCTAAACCCAGCAACAAACTCGTTTTCTTCAATAGCATTCATTGGGCTTCCGTGCCCTAAAAACAACACAGGCATTTTGCTTGTGCTGCTCATTGATGCTGTCATCTTATCTAATTCTTTTAACTTCATGCTTGAAGTTACTAACGGCAAAAGTGCCATTGATTTTATAAAATCTTTTCGGTTCATTTATAGCTTAACTTATTGAATAAAAACAATTTGCTTCATAAAAGATTGATTGTCGTAGAACAAATACTCTTCTGTCATTTTTGTTCCGTGCCAATGTGCGATGGTAGCCATGCGAAGTTTGAATTTTTTTTCCTGTTGGTGGAATTGTTTTCCCCTCTCCAATTGGCATTGGTTTACAAGTCAGACATGTTAGGACTGGAACAACTTGATGCAAGTTCGATTAACATGGTTAACATTACAATGATTCTGCTTGGATTTTTAAATATTGCTTTCATCTTTTATTATTTTTAATTGTTCATTAAATTTTACATTGCAAAGATGAGAAGATAGGCAGGTTACCTGTTTACACTTTTAGGAAGTCGTATGGTAATTTCAGGAAATCAGGTTGTTTTTCATTTCTTCCCTAAACTCACTTGGTGCTTGTCCTGTTTTCTTTTTGAAGACTTTCGAGAAATATGAATTTTCATTATATCCCAATTCGTAAGCAATTTCAGAAATAGTTTTACCGGTGGAAATCAACAAGTTCTTGGCTTCAATCAATTTTCTCGTTTCTATAATTTCCGAAACGCTTTGTTCCAAGATATTTTGACAAATGATGTTTAGGTTACGTGAAGACATAAACAATTTCTCGGAATAAAATTCTACGCCAACAGGTCTTCGAAAATTTTCTTCCAAAATACTCAAAAAGTTACCGAATGAAATGTGTTGGGTTTTTTGGGTTGAGTTTACTATTGGAAGTGTTTTTTTCCTTTCAGCCTCTATCATTGTTAAAAGAAGACTCAATAATTGTCTAATAATGGCGTAATCCGCATTTTCCTCTTGGGTTTCGTCATATATCATTTCACAAATGCTAACCAATCGTTGAAAGCAGGTGTCTTTTTGTAATGCAATATTTGCTTGATTATGGTAGAGCGAATACAATTGAAATGTGGTTTCCGGAATAAATTCACTTTTAAACCGAATTCCCCAAATATCGCATTTTCCATTTAAGGTTTTCGGTTCTACTTTATGTACCTTCCCTTTGGTAATGAAGCTTACAAAAGGTGCTTTAATTTTGTTGGTTTTAAAATCTATAAAGTGTTCTAACTCTCCCTCTATTCCAATAAGTAATTCCTCGAAATTGTGATTATGAGGTTCATTGGGTAATTCCGATATTCTTTGTGCTTCTTTTACATCTATTTTGAATATGTGGAAGAGTTTGTTCATGGCGTGATGTCGGTCAAGATGTTCGTAAAGGGACATGGTTTACAGCTAACGATTTGTGTAAGGATAGTTGCGTGATTTAGCAACTAACTTAATAAAAATAGAACGAACCAAAGGAAAATCCACAGGATTTTCCGAGTAGGCTAGAACCAAGCAATTATTTTTCTACTTTGCTGTGCGTTGGCTTTTTTTCTATTAATTCTAATGTTTCCTTGACAAAATCTGTTTTTCCAAGTACATACGAACCTCTATCGTTTTTAAACTTAGATGCCAGTTCAATCTTTAAATCTTCATATTCTTTCGCTCGTTCTTTATTTCCATTTAAATAATCTCGAAAGTCTATTTGTTTCCACATTACATTATCTTTTGGGCACATGTGAATATGGAAAATCTGTTCTTTCGTTCCATCAATATTGTATCCTTTTCCGAACGTTGAATATTCCTCTATATTTTCCCTCGCTGGAACTTTAAAATGAGAGTACCCCAATTCCGTGAATTCTTCGATTAGTTTTTCGTCAAATAACAGTTCTTTGGGAATTTCAATCATTAAATCGATATAAGGCTTGGGTTTTATCGAAGTAATTGATGAGCTGCCAAAATGTTCAATCCGTAATATTTTTTCTTTCCCGACTTTATCCAAAATCCGTTGTTTTTCGTTTTCATATATGTTTTTCCAATCACGGTTATGGTCGACCAATTTAATCGGGAAAAGTGTATTCCAATCTTCTTTGGTTAAATCATATAATGTCTTTTTCATTGTATCTTGATTTTTTTCAGCTGTTGTACAACAGTTTGTATAAGAATAGTGCGGTTTTGTGTCCGAGGATTTTCCGCAGGAAAATCAGAGAGACCAAATATGCACTAACCTTTTGATTTAGCATTAAACCTAAGCATTATTTTTAGGACACGTTGTTACCTGCTTTTTCTACTCAAATTCGTTTTGGTTTTCTTCCCAAATGCTCAGTCAATAATTTCCATGTAGCATCTTCTTTTATCAAAACAGAAGTCCTAATTCCATTTCCAGAAACTGGTTTTCCATTTATGATTCCAGTCCAATTAAATTCGAATAAATAGACCGCATACTTTTTATCCTTTACTAACCATTTAATATTTTCAACAGCATATTTTTCATTCTTAGTTGTATGAAAATTTCTCTCAAATGCTTTTTGAATATTTTCTTTTCCAATGTGAATTGTTCCATCAGAAAATGTAACACTTACATTTTCGGAAACTAGAGGCTTAACTAATTTCCAATCCTGAGTTCCTAAAGCTGTTTCATAAGATTTAATAAATTCTTCTGGATTCTTTATTTTCAAATTGCAGGTAACGTCTCTTGTATGTTGCGTTTGCCTGCCGAAGACGGCACATGCAATATACAAATTGTTACCCATAGTACTTTTATGCAAAGAATTCAGTTACCAATTGACTGGCGTGCTTATTCACGAATTTATTGACAGTTTTACTTTCGTGTTTTTCTAAAGCATCATATTCAGCTCTATTATCTTTGATAAAATCAGTCAGAATATCTTTATTGAACATTCCCAGTACTTTTCCGAAATCTCTTTTTGGGTTCACTTCACCTATCTTGCTAATTACATTGTTTAATCGGTTTGAAGAAATGTATTTATAAGCTTCTTGACATAAATTTTCTGCCTCCTCACTTAATTCTTCGTCGTTGTGTAGAAGTTGCCTCAATATTTGCTTATCAATATAATTGTTATTTTCAGACCAATCCTCGTTTTTGTTTTTGATTAATATTCTTGAACCGCTGTTGAAAAACAATGGCTCGATTGGTCGAATAACCACACCTTCACAAAGGTTGCCGTCAAGCTCTGGCAATCCAAATTTTAGAGGTAAAGTACTTTTAAACTTATTTGGATATTCTAAACACTTTCTTAGACTGCCTTTGAAAAGAGTATCTGCATAGATAAAACCAAATTTTTCAAAAAGATTATTCGCTAATTCTATATCAAGATACTGTTCACCATTAAGCATTATATCAAATGCAAAAAAATCATTCTCCGGACTGTAATAAATTCCTCTTTGTACCAATTTCACATCTTTCTTTATAGGCACATCCTTGTGCGGATAACCGCCACCAATTAATTCACCAAAAACTGTCAAAGTATTTAAGTCAAAATCTTTTTTTAGGTATTCAAAAAGCTCAAATACATTGTTTTTATATTTTTCAAGAACTATTTTTGAATTATAAAAGTTTTCATCATTCGCTATCAATTCGGTTCTTTTGGCTGATTTTAAATCTTTTCCATTTGTGATAAAACTAAAATTAGCACCATGTGCTTTTTCCTGTACAACGTAATCTATCTCAGCAAATCCTCTGTCAAATATTGATTGAACAAACTCTTTTTGATATGAATTTTCTATTGAGTTAAACTTTTTAAATTCCATTTATTCCGAAATGTTGGTTTTTATTATGGGTAACGTGTATGGTTAGTTGCGTTGGCGAGAACTAAGTTAGCAAAAGAAAACGAACCAGAGGAAAATCCGTAGGATTTTCTGAGTACACACAGAACAAGCAATTAATCATCACGTTGTTGTACAGCGTTTTTTGTTATTTTTTTAATTAATTCACTATCAATGTTTTCAGTGCCCAATTTTATAAATTTAAACCATTCCACTTTTGAGTCTTGCAATTCTATAATCAATGCTTTATTTTTATATGAATAGACTATTCGGTTGTCAAAAACTTCATACTCAGTCCCAAAATCAGATTCAAGTTCTGCTTTAGTCAGTCCAGCAAGATTTGCTTATTTCAAATCACTGTCCTTTCCAGAAACAGTGAACTCAATAAGGATTTCAGTTTTATCTTTCCAAGTATGTTTGTTTTTTCCGTATTTGAAAACAACTACATCGAAAGGTGCAATTTCACTCCATAATGAATTGTTCGGAAAAGTTGTGTAGTGATAGTATATTGAATCTTTTATTTGAGGTGTGAAATAGTATTTTGTTCCGTTAGTTACACTGCTTAAAGATTGCCCTTTAATTGATTTATATTCATTTAAATCTATCGGGTTTTCAAGGAATTCAATCATTTTTTTATTTATAAAAGGTTCTATTTCATATTCAGTAATTTCAATTTCATGTTGTTTAGGTTCGGGTTCATATTTGTCTTGAATAACCAAAATTCCAGCAACAAGAAATCCAAATAGACATAAAACGCCAATTAAAGCAATAGTTAATAATATGTTCAGGACTTTTTTCAAATGTTGTACAACGTGTTCGTGTATGGTTTGTGGTGTTTGGTAGTAAGATAACAAAAAGGTAAGAACGTTTAGGAAATCCGCTAGGATTTCTCGAGTAGCCTTTACACACTAACACTATTAACTATAGGCGTTGTTAGTACTCGTTTTATAATTTTTCTAAATCATTTTGATATTTTTCCAATTTTCCTGTTTCGCTTTTATTTGTCAATTCAATCGCTTTCTTATAATGTGTTTTTGCTTTTTCTCTATTCCCGTTTTTTTTGTAAAATGTTCCCATAGCATTATAAATAGCAGCTGATTTGGGAAACTTTTTTAAACCAGAATTATAAACATCTAATGCTTCTTTTTTCTTTCCATTTTTTGCAAAATAATCTCCAAATCTAATGACCCATATTTCCAGTGTTGGGTTTTGAAAATGCTCTTTAAACACGTTTGCATATACTTTAAACCTTTCAAAATTATTTTCTTTCATTGCATTAAAAAGTAAAAAATGTCGAGTCGTTTTATGCACGTCAGAAGAAATACCGTAGCGATCACCTCGATGTTGATAGTACTTCTTTATATAGTCTAAGTTTCCTAATTGATCAAACTCTTTTAAACTATAAAAGCGTAAAGTATTATAGTCTTGAAAATGAACTTTTAATCCATTGTTTATTGTTTTTAAAGGTGTTGTATAATGATCTTCATTTAATAGATTATCAATTTCCCATATAATATTTGAAGAATTGTGGATTTTTAGAATACTATCAGTTTTATTTAATGATTGTTCTATATAAGTTTCTTCTGGTGCTCTAGAAAAATATAGATAGGTTTTATTTGATCTATTTTTTACAATATTTGTATCTAAAGCTGAAATTCTCTCTTCAGTCAAATGCGTTGGACTTGCAATAAAGAAGGCATTAAATGTATTTTGATGAAGGGCAAAAATTTCTAATCCAAGTCCTCCAGCCATTTCCCAACCAAAGTATGAACGCTCTTTTTCTTTTAAAGTTCTATAATTTTTGTCTATATGTGGTATTAGTTCTTTAGTTAAAAAGCTAATGAACTTATTTGCATCTTCATATAATAACTTTCTTCTTTTTCTTCTATCAGTGTTTATGCCAACAACAATAAGTTCTGGCGATTTATCTTTGAATCTTAACATTCTTTGATAGGCAACTGGATGTAAAAAATATTCTTGTCCATCCATTACATACATCACAGGGTATCTTTTTGTCTCTAATTTTTGATAACTAGGCGGTAGGTATATCTCGATAGCTCTTTTTTCATCTAAATATTTTGAATCAATTTTATTGGTATCAATAAAGCCTATTTTTTCATTGGATTGTTGTCCATAGGAATACAGTGATATAAGAATTAAAACAATTAATAGATTTACTTTTTTATACATTGTGTTTATTAATGTTCGTAAAGGGACATGGTTTACACAAGTTGAAGATTAAGGTTTACACTAAATTAATTTCTAATCTTGTGGATTGTTGTTTATTTCTAGGATGTTTTTCATCAAAGAACCCTAAAAATACATTTCTAAAAAAGACTTTCCAAATACCGTTACCAATATCTTCAATAGCGACATGTTTTCCTCTTAAAGCAGCCGCTACATATACCCAGTAATATGACTTCCATCTTACAGCTCCACTTTTAGTTACTTTTAGGATTTTGTAGTTAGTGTCATAGCGAAAATTTGGTGTTTTTTCAGGGAATGGTCTGTTAGAAAAGTCATGACAATTGCAACAATAGTTTTTTAATCAAATAGTTCTAATGCTTGTTTGTATTATCATTTAGTCCTTTTTGACTAACAAGCGTTATTTCTTCAGTCATTTTAAGTATTACTTTTTCTTCTTTTGAGAAAAGTTCCGATTCGCTCCATGCATTAAGTAAGTGTAAACGTTGATGCGTTTCATTTGTTTTAAGAGCTTCATTCATATACATGTTAATACAATAAGCACAACCATTAATTTGAGAAGCTCTCATTTTTATTAATGAAATTTGACTTTTACTTAATGGTGACTTGTTTAAGTAATCCTCTAAAGCAAACATTCCTTGTTAGGCTTTAGGTTCCGTGTCGTAAATATTTATTCTCTGTTTCATCTTTTAAAATGATTTAAGCTAATAACAAAGGATTAATATTGGTTCCACCATCTACATTGTATTCAGCACCAGTAATAAAAGAGGCTTTATCTGAAGCAAGGAATGTCACCATTTCAGCAATTTCTTCAGGTTGTCCATATCTTTTCAGAGGGATTCTATTCTGCATCATATCTCCTAAACTTTTAAGTTGTTCTTCTGACATTCCTGTTTTACCAAAAATAGGTGTAGCAATTGGTCCAGGATTCACAACATTTATTCTAATTTTTGCAGGAGCTAATTCTGTAGCTGCTGTTCTGGTGTATGCATTCAAAGCCGCTTTGGAAGCACTATAAACAGCTGTATTTGGCATTCCTGTATAGGCATTAATTGAAGATAGATTAATAATGTTTCCACCTTTGTTTATAATTGGTAAGAACTTTTCTATTGTGAATACAGCTCCCTTAAAATTAATATCCATTAGATTGTCAAATGTTTTTTCAGAAATTTGACCTACAGGAACAGGGGAAAACACACCTGCGTTTACAAATAAAATATCAATTTTTCCAAATTCGCTTTCTATTTGATTTACCGCATTGTCTATAGCGGAAAGCTCAGATACATCAGCTGTAATACCTTTTATACCAAGTTCCTGGGCAGCTAAATTCACTTTTTCGGTAGACCTACCAATTATAATAACGTTTGCACCTTCTGCCTTAAATTTTTTCGCTGTTGAATATCCAATGCCACTATTACCGCCTGTGATAACTGCTATTTTATTGTTTAATAGACTCATCTTTTTTAGATTTTAATTATATAAATTTTATTTGATGCAAATATCAAAGTATGGTCTTATATATGGATTATCAATCTAAACCTTAGGATAGTCAATCTCAAATCGAGTTGTTTTTTTTTAAGTTCTCTAGAAACTGAAGAGGAGTTATTTTAGTATGTTTTTTAAAGAATCGATTAAAGTTAGAGGGTTCTTTAAATCCCATTTTAAAAGCTATTTCTTGCGAGGTATATTTGTTTTCAGAAATGTTTCTTTTTATTTCTAATAATAACCAGCCATCTATAAACTCTTTAGCTGTTTTGTTTGTGATTTCTTTACAAATATTGTTTAGGTAATTATAAGAAACATTTAATTTCTTTGCATAATCTTTAGCACTATGAAGTTTATTATAATTTTTTATGATAGATTCTTTGAATAGATAAAAGTTTTTTAACCTTTCTGTCTCAAAGAAAATATGTTGTTTACAAGCAAGCCTTTTGATTTGAAAAAGAAGAGTCATAAAAGAGGAACAGATAATTTCTGCTTTTAAATTCGTGTCCCCATCTTCTACTAATCTTTCAATTAGTAATAAAATAGATTCTATGGAGTTTATACTTTTTTTACCTATTTGAATATTTGGAGTATAAAATATTTGGAGAAAGTGGAATAGGTTTTTATCGTTAATATTTTGTGTAATAAATGCATCTTCAAAGCCTATGACGTATCCTTTTACAGTCTCTTGCTTATTGAATGAATGAATTTGTCCTCTTTTTATAGGTAGAATAGTTCCTGTAGATATTGCTTCTTCTTTAAAATCGATAGTGTGTTTACTTTTTCCACCAAATACAATAATCAGTGCATGAAAATCGATTCTGTGTGGTTTGGATAAGTCAAAATTTTGTTCAGATACTCGTTGATAGAGTTCCCTAATCGAAATTAGTTCAAATGGAATATCTTGCTTAGCAAAGCGTAAAAAAGGAATATTTTCAATATCATCATTCATTAACTCTTCTACATTTATTTGTTTTTTTGTATCATTTAATTATTTAAATAATTAAAAACTAAAACCCTTGATATTTTACGTTTTAAAAAAATAGTACTCTTGAAAAAAGAAATAAATTATGAAAATTTGTAGTTGCGCAACAGCCACCGTTGTTGCCCAACGTTTTTAATATTTTTTCAATCCGTTTAATATCCTCTAAACTGATTAATTTTAATATTTTTATAAAAATGTTATCATCATTGATTTCAATTTCCAGACCTTTTTGATTCTCAAAATTTTCAAGAAGTTTGTTAATTTTTATCAAATCATAACTTCTTTTAAAAGTAAATGACTCATAGTCCTTTAATCGTAAATCATCGTCGTTTCTAAATTTGTCAAATATTTTTTCGGCAGTAGATTTTTCTCTTAAATAATAATGTCCATTGGTATTCTTAATTTTTTTCCAGAACATTAAATGTGATTCTTTATAATCGTCTTGATAATAAGTCATTCCGTGAAGTTCAGGTGCAGGTAAAATTAAAATTCCATTCTCAAAAGAGAAAGGGTTTGAGTAAGACCAATCATCGTAATTATTTAAAGTTTTGGTATTGTCAAAAACATCAAATTGTTCGTCTGTTAGTTCAGTTCTTCTATAATCTTTGTTTTCTTTTAAATAATTAAGTGCGATTTCGGCTTGTTTTTCGTCTTCAGTGAGTCGTTTTTCCAAATCAGTTTCAGGTACAGTTCTGAATTCGTTATCATGAGCAACCCAATGTCCGGATTCAGCTTCTTCCAATGTGATTTTGGTTCCAGTTTCTGGGTCAATAATGAATTCATCTGACAAACTTTCTTTTAACTTTCGTTTATATTCTTTGTGTTCGGCAGAATTTGACTGCTTATATACAGAAAAAAAATAATAGATAAAGAATATCGCTCCAATTCCACCAATTATATATATGAATATTATCAATTGTTTGTTGTTAGTTCAAATGTTGGGTAACGTTTAGCTATGCTGAGTGGGGATTAGAAAGCACTAACCTCTCGTCTTGCAAATAGCCACGCCTTGATTTAAAATTATTAATTGTGGCGGACTTTCCAATCTCCACGAATATATCCTGACCGATAAAACCCCATTCATTCATAGGTTTTGTTGTGTGCCGTTATTGGATTATTTAGTAATACTAAATTCGACTTTTATGATTTCTATTTCAGAATCAATATTCCGGCATTCAGATGATTTACAAACTCTAATTTCTACATAATCTTTTCCCACATAGTTTTCTACTGCCAGATATTTGAAAAGAACCTTATCATACAAACCTAAACCTGTAACTTCGAATTCTATTTCGCTTTTTCTAAAATGATTTGCTTGAACAATAATAATAGCGTCAGTCACTCCATTAGGGCGATCAAACGTTTTCTGTAGTCCTAAATCAAGAATATATTCTTCGTCATTTTTGGCATTTATTCGTAGTACATCATTTCTTTCAATTTCTTGATCAGAGCAACAAGTAACAAGTAAAGCGATGAGTATGGCTAATACGGGTTTGAATACTTGATTAAATTTCATAGCTTTTATTTTTATAACATACATCTAGACTATCCAAAATGGTTCACAACGTCTGGTATAACCGTCAGTTACGGGTTAAATTAGTGATTATTTTCGGTTTAACACAGACTTTAGCAATTCCGAGTGGATTCGGACGGCCTGTCCCGAGCTTGTCTCGGGATAGTCGAATCCGCCGTAATTGCGGTTATATATTGTGCCTGTTGCACCAGCCCTATGTAAATATACAGAAAATGCTTATCTTGTTATAAGCAAGGCAAAAAAGAATATCAAGAAAAACTGTTAGCACAATTCCAATTGAGTGAACGTATTCCCAATGAGAATTTTTATCGTAGGTTAAAGGAGGTTTTGGATTTAGATTTTCTTTATGGACTTACCAGAGATTATTATGGAAGTAGTGGTCAAAAGAGCATCGACCCTGTTGTTTTCTTTAAGTTGTGTTTGGTAGGCTATCTGGAAAACATCATTAGCGATAGACAATTGATCGAGCATAGCAGTATGCGCTTGGACATCCTTTATTTTTTTGGTATGATATAGATGATGAGCTGCCCTGGCATTCCACGATAAGTCGAACGCGTCAATTGTATCCAGAAACCGTATTTGAAGCTGTTTTTACTAGAGTATTTGTTATGTGTGTAGAAAAAGGTATGGTAAACGGTCACACTCAAGCGATCGATTCCGCACCTATAAAGGCTAATGCCTCTATGGACAGTCTGGAGCTAAAGGTGCCCAAGGAAGATCTGGAAAGCCATTTACATAATATTCGTCACATTAGTGCCCTGGATAAAAAAAACTCCAATAAGAAGGTCAAAGAAGAATAATGCAAGTAAAAAGACTCAGAGTCTTACAGCAAGTTCCAAAGAAATACAAGCGATAGCATCGAGAACTAAGAAATGGTCACAAGACGAAGACCAACGACCCGGATCAGGAAACAAGGGCAGTAAATACACATCCAACAAGACCCATTACAGTCCCACGGATCCCGATGTGCGAATCAGTGTAAAACCAGGCAAAGCCAGAAAGCTCAATTACCTGAGCCAACTCAGTGTAGATACAGATCATCATGTAATAACTGACATCAAGGCCTACCATGGCGAGAAGAAAGACAATCAGTATTTACAGGATATCAGAGGGCGATTAAAAAAACGATTGGATGAGCAAGGATTAGTATGGCGCAACTGTTTAGCGGATACCGGTTATAGCAGTGGCGAGAATTATGCCTTTTTAGAAAGAGAAGGTTTAGATAGCTTTATACCTCCACATGGTATTTATAAGGGCGGACCGGATGGATTTACATACGATAAATCACACGACCATTACACCTGTCCGAAAGGCAAGACCATTCCTTTTAAAAAAGTATTTATAGGGAAAAAGAATACCACAAAGAAGCAGGAGTACAGGGCATCAAAGCGTGTTTGCATAGACTGTCCTATACGCACACAATGTCTGGGCAAATCGGCACAAGAAAAGAGGTTTTCGGTTACATTTTATAGAGCCGAGTATGTACAAAACAATGCACGAGTTAACAGTCCCCGAGGGTATTATATGAAAGGCAAACGGCAAAGTACAGTAGAACCTGTATTTGGAACACTCACGCAGTTTATGGGGCTTAGGAAAATCAATACCATTGGGATAGAGCAAGCCAACAAAGTTATGCATCTATCAGCCATGGGCTATAATCTTAAGAAGTACCTGAAATTTATTGCAAAAACGGTGAAAAGTGCTGCCAAAGCAAAAGACCATTTGCTTTGGCGGTTAAAAGCCATAATTAGACTTCAAATAAGACTGTTAGCAGCCTTGAATATTTAATAGAAAATGGATATCTCTAAAAAACAAAAGCCCTTAAAAAGAAGCTTTTGAGTGATATTTTATGTTATTTAGAGCCTTGTGCAACGATTACCGTTGTTGGCATTAGTTGTTACAGTTTCCATTTAAAAAATCAGTCAAATTAGGATTATAATCATTATTATATATTTCAAAATTATCCAGTTTAAAAAGGTCAGATAAACTACAGAAATTTCCTAAATCTAAATTATTATAAAAGCCAATCCTACCCTCAACTCCTATTAAGCTTTTAAAATCATTTAGATTTGTTATGTAAGTTCCCGCTACTAATAAGTCTCCATTAATATTTTCCAAACCTTCTAACCCTTCTAAATTATTAAAACTAAAATTATTTGTAAGTCTATGGCAATCATATTGTTTAGCTAACTCTATATTAATCGTATTGCCATAGCCTGCTTCAAGACCAATAATTAAGTTGCCATTTATAGTTTTCAATCCTTTGAGATTCTTTAAATTGTTAATGTCATATGGGCGATATGATTCAGTTGTGCAGTAACGGTTCAAAATCAAATCCCCATTCAGTGTTTCTATTTTACTATCTTTTAACCATTCTAAATGAAGATGGTCTGTAATTATTAAATTACCGTTATGAATACCTTTACTCAAAGGAACAAAATCTAAATAGTTGTCTAGAAAATAATCTCCTCCAAAGTAACCGGATTCCGAATAAAGCAAAGTATAATCAGAAAAATTTTCTTCAACCGAAAAGACGACTATCCTAAGTTTATGTAAACTGTTTTTTAAAACTCCAATTTCATCAAGTGTAATAGTTAATGAATTATTATTTGTTTCATAAGTTGGGTCTTTAGGATATACATCTAAAACATAATCATCATTTAAACCAGCGTTAATCCAATTTACTATTGAAACTAAGTATTTTATATTGTCACCATCTGGATCGATAGATTCATCCCAATTAAACGTAATGTTAGGGAAATCAATTTCATAGGTTATATTTTGGACTATACTTGGTTGATTATTTATCGATTGTTCGGATTGTTCGGACTGTTCACTTGTATTACAGTTAACTAGTAATAATAAGGCAATCAGTACTAAAAAAAAGTTATGGTTTTTCATATTTTTGGTTAATTAATTCAATGGTTCGTGTATGATTTGTTGCATGAAAATCCGTAGGGATTTTCAGATTAAGAAACGAAGATAGCAAAAGTGCGAGGATTTTCCGATAGAAAAATCAGAAGTAATTAATTATACACGTTGTGCCTGTTGCACAAGCCCTATGTAAAGATACAGAAAATTCGTATCTTGTTATATGCAAGGCAAGAAAGATTATCAAGAAAAATTATTTGCACAATTCCAACTCAGTGAGCGGATTCCCAAGAACAATTTTTATCGGAGATTAAAAGAAGTTTTGGATTTAGATTTTCTTTATGGACTTACCAGAGATTATTATGGAAGTAGCGGACAAAAAAGCATCGATCCTGTAGTTTTCTTTAAATTGTGTTTGGTGGGTTATTTAGAAAACATCATTAGCGATAGACAATTGATCGAGCATAGCAGTATGCGCTTGGACATCCTTTATTTTTTGGGTTATGATATAGATGAGGAATTACCCTGGCATTCCACTATTAGCCGAACCCGTGGATTATATCCAGAGTCGGTATTTGAAGATGTGTTTACCAAGGTGCTAAGTATGTGTGTAGAAAAAGGTATGGTAAGCGGTCACACTCAAGCGATCGATTCCGCACCTGTAAAAGCAAATGCTTCTATGGATACTTTAGAACTGAAAGTCCCCAAGGAAGATTTAGAGATGCACTTGCATCGTATCCGCCATATTAGTACTATGGATAAAGAAAGAGCTCCAATACGACAATCAAAATAGAATAAAGCTTCTAAATCACAACAAGCAATAAGTGCAAGGACAAGTGAGTTACAAGCCATAAAAAGCAGAAACAAAAAATGGCGTAAAGACCAAGACCAGCGACCAGGAGCAGGTAACAAAGGCTCTAAATATACTTCAAACAAAACCCATTATAGTCCAACCGATCCCGATGCACGAATAAGTGTAAAACCCGGCAAGGCAAGAAAGCTTAATTATATGAGTCAATTAAGTGTAGACACAGGGCATCATGTCATTACGGATATCAAGGCGTATCATGCAGATGGCAAGGACAGCCTGTATTTACCCGATATCTGTAACCGCTTAGAAAAACGCTTGCATAAACAGGGACTGTTATGGCATAATTGTATTGCAGATACGGGCTATAGTAGTGGGGAGAACTATGCTTTTTTAGAAGAAAAGGGCTTACGTAGTTATATTCCTCCCCATGGCACTTACAAAGGAGGTACAGAGGGATTTAAGTATATTAAAGAATTGGATCATTATCTATGCCCTCAAGGAAAGATCATCCCCTTTAAAAAGGTTTTTTATGAAGGAACAAATAACAATAAAAAGAAAGAATATCGAGCCTCAAAGAAAATTTGTACCGACTGTCCCTTAAGGAGTAGCTGTTTAAAGAAGAGCCAAGAAAAGCGTATTACTATTACCTATTATGTAGAAGAGTACGAACGTAACAATGGGCGAGTAAACAGCCCGAGAGGCAGCTACATGAAAGGTAAACGACAAAGTACGGTAGAACCAGTATTTGGAACGCTTACCCAGTTTTTAGGGCTTAGAAAAATCAATACCATAGGCATTGAGCAAGCAAATAAAGTAATGCATCTATCAGCCATAGCTTATAACCTGAAAAAGTATCTAAAATTCACCCAAAAACGAGTGAAAAGTGGAGCAGGAATGCTTGCTTTATTATTTTTAGTAAAAAATACTGTGTATAAGCTCGAAAAGTTATTTTTAAGGAACCTTAAAATAGCTGATTATAAAGCAATCTAAAAAAAGAAACAGCCTTAAAAGGCAGTTATAAAAGTCTGTTTTTTGTGATTTATTGGCTTGTGCAACGATTACCGTTGTTGTAAGTAGTGCTTTTCACGTTCTACTTGTTTTCCGATGTTTGTTATTTAGTTCAAATGTGAGCGTTGGCAGACATACTCTTTTGCAATTTTTGGCGTAGCTTTGGCTGATGCGAATTGCAAATGTGTATGGCTTTAGCTTGGGCTTCTCATTACACCTGCATATTTAAATAGTCCAAAGATATTTTTCTTATGGTAGTCTAAAAATGACTTTTCAGGTTTAAAAAAGTCCTCAATGGGAATATTTATTTTCTTTTCATCATATTCAGCCAATAAAGTGTCTTTCACATCCTCGTGTACTTTTACACAATAGTTTTCGTCAATCGTAAACATACCTCTATCAAAAGCCCAATGAATATCCCTTGACATTGCGATTCCATTACAAGGAAGGAATGAGCCAGAGTGTGATTTTGGTTTTATGTGTGCTGCTTCTAAATTAATTAGCTTTTTATAAAATATGGATTCTCCAGTTACTGCACATTTGTTTTGGTAACCAAGTAAAACAAAGTCTCTAAAACTAACCGAATTGAAGAGGTTTGCTCCTTTAGTTTCTTCTAATTCAGATTTTTCATCTTCTTTAGCTTGATTTTGTCTTTTGTCAGCTTCTTTTTTTACCTCTTCTGGAATAACTGTTTCTAAATTTTCTAAATCGACTTGATTAGCGTCAATAAAATCTAATTCATTTTCGTAAACTGCGTGTCCACCACGCAATTCAGATTCATCCACGATTGTATTCAAAAAATTGTAATGCTCACTATCTGCATTAAAAAGATGCATTTTATAAAGATTTGTCAAATCCTCTGTTTGAAATTTTTGAAAAACAATAATATCGTTTGGCTTAAAATATGAACGGTTTGGGTCTATTTGATTATTCATATAGAGCCTAAATTCATCTCTTGGTTGCTTTGCTAAACTTCCGTGATATTTATCATTATGATATACAAAAGTGCAATAAACTTTTTCGTTTAATTCTGGTGGAATTATTGGCAAAAGAATTGCGTCATTTAATTCTGTTGTTGAAAGTGGTGGAAAAAAGGCTTCATTCTTTTTTGAAATGAGCATATATCTTCCTCTAGATATACTGCCATCTGGTTTCGGACTGCCAAGTTCTTGGAACTTTAGTTTTTTGATATAATACATATTTTAGCTAAAGTCTAGTCTATAATTTGTGTTATCAATTCTATCAATTGTAACAGTTGTTCTACCATAATTCAAGAGGTCTTGCATTGAAATCCTTCTGTTTGTTGGTAATCCTAACCTATTTCTTAAGTATATTCCTAAAACATCTTTACTAGGTTTTGATTCTAATTGTTTTGGATATCCATCTGGACCGTTACCTCCAAAGATTCCTTGCATAACTGTTCCGTCATCCCAATGAAAGTTCATTATTACCTGTTGTGCTGGTTTTCTATCGAAAAGACCAGGATTTGCTCGAATAGTTCCAATATGTATTGGAATATATGAATCATAAGGTCTCGTATGATTTAATGCATTTGAGCCCCAATTCAGACCTCCAGTATTATGCATTCTGCCTGTTTTAGTTAAAAGTGTAATGTCTGGCATAATTCTACTGATTTAGTTTTATTATTTAATATTTCAATAACTGTTTCTGCAATTACTTTAGAAAATTGTGGCGGAACAGCATTACCAATCATTTTATACTGGTCTCCTCTTGAACCTAGAAATTCAAAATCATCATCAAAAGTTTGTATTCTTGCAGCTTCTCTTACTGTAATTGTACGAGCTTGGTTTGGGTCTGGATGAATATGTCTTAAACCATCTTTATATAAATGTGCAGGAATTGTATTGCTCGGTTTATCCTCTCGTATAACGTGGTATTTATGAAATTTTGAATCTTTGCCAGTTTTTTCTTTATATAATTGAATTAGAGCTTTACTCGAAGTGTATTTTTCAGTTCCACTCAAAATATCCTCTGTTAGCATCTTAAAGATTTCAATATCTCTTTCGCTGTGCATTCTTGGTTCGTGGTTATTTGGTAAAGCCACACCATTTAATTTTACCGAATGTGAATGTTTTGGATTTAATTTTGAAGGATATATTTTAGGTAAATTTTCGAAAGCAACTTTAGAGTTTAAGGGTTCTTTGCTTGCTTTTTCTTTCATAAGTGAATAAAATCTACGAACTTGTTTTGTGCTATTTTCGCTTTTTTGCACTCCAAAAATGATGACTCTTTTTCTTTTTTGAGGGACATTATAGTATGATGTGTCAAACAGAGCATTTTCTCTTAAGTTGTCAGTTATTTCATAACCGATTTCCTCAAAAGCTTTTCTAACTCTTTTGACAATAGATATTCCGCCTGGTTTTGCAGAAAGAATACCTTCTACATTTTCAAAAACAAATGCATTAGGTTCATAGTGGTTAACCATTTTTACATAACTCTCAAATAAGAAGTTACGATAATCGTCTTGCATACCATTTTCATCTCTAACTCTTCCAGCCATTGAATATGCTTGACAAGGTGGGCCTCCAACAATTAGGTCAACATTTTTGTCTCCAACGATTTTATCAAGTCCTTCACTTTTTCCAAATTTTGAATCATCAAAGCCATTGATTAATTCTTCTGTTCTTTGAATATCGAAATGTAATATGTTATTGCGGTCTAAATCATAATTCCATTTTGTGCTCAATCTCTTTTTAAGAGTTTGAACAGTTGGAAATTCCCAATCAACAGCGGCTAAAGTATTGTATTTTCCTGTTTGAAGGAATCCGTCTGTTAATCCACCACAACCAGCGAATAAGTCAATTACATTAATTTTCATCTTTCAAATAGTTTATCAAGTGAGTACCAAGAACTTTACCTAGCAATGGTGGAACAGCATTTCCAACTTGTCTGTATTGTTGAGTTTTATTACCCAAAAAAACAAATTCATCAGGAAAGGATTGTAATCTCGCATTTTCTCTAACGCTAGGAACTCTATTCCATTTATAATGAAAGTGATTTCTATGACCTGTATCTATAGTTTTAGATGGTCTTTTACTGTGATATCTAGTCCAAGCTTCATTAAATTTTCTAGAATCTCCAACTCCTGGTGGCAAATCTTTATGATTTCCGCCTTCTGGAACTTGTGAAATAACATTTATAACGTGTTCAGTATGTTTTGTCCCAAGATGGTTTTTTAAAACTTTGTTACCATTCCGCATTGTTTTTTGATATTGACTAGAAGCTTTTTTGTCATACGATAATTCTTCATTTCCTAAATCGCTGACTAAATTTGGTAAGTCCCCAATTGCATCTTTACAACCAATATATTCTTCTGGTTTATGAGTTTTTTCTGGAAATTCAAAAACGCCTAATTCTTTTTTTATTGCTACAAAAAATACTCGTTTTCTTATTTGTGGAACTCCATAATCTGGTGCATATAAAAGTTTAGGATTACAGTTGTATCCCATTTCTTCACACAATTCAATAATCTCTTTTTTAGCTTTTCCTTTGTATAAATTGAGTAATCCTGGAACATTCTCAATGATGATAGCTTTTGGATTTACCCTTTTAGCAAGTTTAAATACAGCATTAAAAAGTGTATTTCTTTCATCATTTTCATTTCTTGCTCCAGTCAATGAGAAACCTTGACAAGGTGGTCCAGCAATTATAACATCTACTTTATGTTCTCCTTTTGACTCTACGATTTTATCTATTGAGTCGTCTTCGTGCAAGTCTAAAAGAAGTGTTTTAGAATCGTTGTGGTTTTGCTCAAATGTTTTTAAAGCTATTTCTGTATTATCTACACCTAAAATAACGTGGAATCCAGCTTGCTGGAATCCATAAGAGAATCCTCCGCATCCAGAGAATAAGTCGATTGCGGTTAATTTTCTATTCATTTTCAAAATTTAATTTTGCTTGTTTTACGTTAGTATTTCTGAAATAAGTGGCATTGTTTTCTGCAACTGAAAAAACTGATTCAGAGCATTTATATTTTAAAGCTTCTTTTGCAAATTTGTCAGCAAAAAATAAGTCATTAATTTTTTGATTGTCAATTTTTAAGATTTTAGAAAGTTTTTCGAGTTTTGAAATACTGAACTTTTGGGTTCCATTTTCAATACGGCAAATTGCACTTGTATTTATGCCAATTTGATTACCAAATTCAGTTTGTGTCCAATCTCGTTTTTCTCGCTCGTTCTTAATGAATTGTCCGAAACCTGCCATTTTATTTATTTTAAGGTCAAGTTGACCTAATTTTAGCAAATGTAATTATAATTTGCGAATTTTACATCAACTTTTAAAAAGTTTATTGGAATTCGATATCTGAGGGCAGAGGCAAAGAAACAGCTCTTTTGTTTTTTTAGCGTTGGCTTATGTGTCGGCAAAAAACCAAATGTGCTGTTTGTGCGGTTGACTTTTTTAGTTCAAATGTTCAATTTCAGCACGAACCAAATGTCTTGTCCTGAAATATGGCTACAGGTTAATAATTGATTTACGCTGTTAATTTATATACCATATTAGGTGTTTTAT
>CANLWB010000012.1 GCA_947494695.1 uncultured Flavobacteriaceae bacterium
TGGGAGTATGCGCTTGACAAGTTCGAAGCCTTGCGTTTGCGGTTTTCCTGGGAAGAAGAATTACTTCAAATTATAGACAGCCAGGGTTCCTTACAATGGAATTATCAAGATTTTAGTTCCCAGAATGAATCAGATAGGAAAGCTTATGTTGAAGAATTAATTAAAACCGATAGATTGGAGCGTTTTGATTTGCAATCAGGATCATTATTTAGAGTCTATTTACTAAAACAATCCGAGAATCATTACCGCTGTATACTAAGTAGTCATCATGCCATTTTAGATGGTTGGAGTAATCCCGTTTTACTAGACTATATTCATAAGACTTATAAAAACATACTATCCAAAGAAAAGGTAGATAGTAGGGTCAACAAGGTTTACAGTGCATCTCAGGAATATCTACAAAACCATGGATTAGAACACCTTTCATACTGGGAAGATCAACTGGATAAGTTAACAGACCATGAAGATTTAAGCGCATTATTAAAACCGGACTTACGCTCACAGGTTGTTTTATCCAACTATAAACATATAAAAATTCCAAAAGAGAAGCGTCTTACATTTGAGTCTTCTAGAAGTTTAAAAATAAAGGCGCTGTGTAAATCCCATGGCTTTACCGTAAATGCCTTATTACAATATTGTTGGCATAAAGAATTAAGTCTTTATAGTCATCAGGAAACTACAGTTGTAGGGACAGTTGCATCAGGAAGAAATCTTCCAATTGATGGCATTGAAGAATCGATAGGATTATATATAAACACATTACCTGTTGTTTTAAGTCATAATTCAGAATGTATTATTTCTCAAATTAGAGACTTACAGGATCAAATTAATGAAATTAATAGTCGAAGTCATGTTAATCTAGCCTCCTTACAACGCGAAGGTAGACGTATTTTTAATAGTTTATTTATTTATGAAAACTACCCAGTTTCTGAAGATGAAGCGGTGGATGATTTTTTAGGGATCGAGTTTTTAGGGTCCAAAGAGAAACTAGATTATCCTTTGGGAGTTATAGTGTGGGAAGAAGGCGAGAGTTTGGTGTTTACAGTAAGGTATGCCTCAGAAATCTTTATAGAAGACATTATCACATCAATAGTATCAGGTATTGATTTGTTGTTGGATCAGATTTTAGAGCATCCCTCTATGGCTGCTTCGTCCTTAAATTATCTGTTACCAGATCAAAACCAGGACCTTCTTAGTTGGAACACGACCTATCAGTTGTATCCAGAAGATAAGACCATTGTCGAGTTGTTTGAAAATCAGGTAAGAGCTACCCCAGAAGCTACTGCAATAGTCTTTGAAGATGTTTCCCTTAGCTATCGGGAGGTTAATGCTCAAGCTAACAAACTTGGTCATTACCTTCGAGAGATGTATGATATTAAGCCCGATGATTTAATTGGGTTGTTTTTAGAACGCTCGGAGTATATGATCATTTCGATCTTATCGGTTTTAAAGTCAGGTGGTGGCTATGTTCCAATCAGTCCAGAATACCCAAAAGAGCGGATAGACTATATTCTAAAGGATATCAACTCAAAGGTTGTTATAACCAATCGTGATGTTTTAAATGCACATGAGGCTGAATTTTCAGATACCGAAGTTTTAGTTGTAGAGGATGAAGGGGTATGGAAAGACTCCCCAGATAGTAACCCGGAGCTTACGATAACTCCAGATCACATGGCTTATGTGATATACACCAGTGGAACAACAGGGAAACCAAAAGGCGTGATGATAGAACATAAAGGGGTGGTGAATTTGGCTATTGGCCTTTCGGAAGCTTTCGAGATGAATACTGTGAATGAGCAAAAATCATGTCTATGGTTTGCCAATTATGTTTTTGATGCCCATGTGATGGACTTGTTCCCATATATTATTCATGGACATAAGATATTTGTCGCTTCAGAAAACCTTCGAACAAATCTAGAAGATTTAAAAGCTTATATCGCTTTACATCAAATAGATATCGCATTAATACCACCAGTTTTACTTAATAAGGAGCAAACCCTGGGGTTAAAAACATTACTTGTAGGAGGAGATGTTACGCCTCCAGAGGTTATAAAGCATTATCAAGATCAAAACATTAAAGTCATTAATGCTTACGGCCCTACCGAGATTACAGTTTGTGCAACGTTACATCATTATACAGACAAGAGTAGCAATACTGTTATAGGCCGCCCCATACCAAATACTACGGTGTATGTTTTAAATGCCTTTTTACAGGCTGTTCCTATTGGAGCCGTAGGCGAGTTATACATTGGAGGATCGGGCGTTTCCAGAGGATATTTGAATCTAAAAGACTTAACGGAAGATCGTTTTATTGTAAACCCCTATCAAACCGCTTTAGAAAAGGAGCGGGGCATCAATGAGCGTATTTATAAGACTGGAGATTTAGTCCGCTATTTACCAGATGGAAATCTGGAATATATTGGCCGTAATGATTTTCAGGTAAAGATTAGAGGCTATCGAATAGAGTTAGGAGAAATAGAATCCTGTTTAGGTGGATATGATGGCATTAAGAATGCGGTCGTTCTGGCAAAAGAAAGCACAACGGGGAACAAATATCTGGTTGCTTATTATGTTTCAGAATCGGTTATAGAAGCAGACGATCTCAGGAGTTATGTCAGTGAGAGGCTCCCCGATTATATGTGTCCCACCTCATTTACCCATCTGGAAAGTTTACCCCTTACCATTAATGGGAAACTGGACCGCAAAGCATTGCCAGAACCCGAATTAACAGTTACAGACACTTATGTGGCCCCGGAAAGCCAGACCCAGGAAGCGATCTGTGCTATTTATGGAGAAGTACTGGGGTTAGATGCCTCTCATATAGGTATCGATGATGACTTTTTTAAACTAGGAGGAAATAGTATTCTGGCAATAAAATTAGTTAATAAACTCAATAAAACTTCAAAAAAACAAATGAAAATCAATGTGTTATATCAAAAACCGACGATTAAAAAAATAGAAAGCGAATTATTATCAAACCAAAAATCTTTTAACCCACTAATAAAATTTAATGATGGAAACAATAAATAATTTTTTTATGATTCATCCGGGAGGGGTGGATTGTCATGTATACCAAGATATAGCCAATCAGCTAAGCGACGTTTTTAACTGCTATGGTATTGACAACTATAATTTATATCACAATGAAAAGATCACGAGTCTTCAGAAATTATCAGAAATATACTTGAAAACCATTTTAGAAATTCAAAAAGTAGATAGCCATGAACCTTTTTACTTTTTAGGGTGGTCGTTAGGAGGGCAAATAGCACTTCAAATAGCTTCAATTCTAGAATCTAAAGGAGCAGAAAATATTAATGTATTCTTACTTGATACCTTGTTAATGAATGACAACCTTAAACTGGAATCGCTCATTTTAGCTCAGAGAAAAGAAGAACTTCAAAAAATAGAAACCAATAAAGACATATACGAATCTGAAATGGAAATTTTTTCTCAAAAAATATCAAGAAAATTACAAAAAACAAAAGTTACTTTATTTAAAGCACAAATTATGGATCCCAGTTATAGCGAAGATTTAAAAACAATACTTAAAAGTTTAAAGTATAATAATATAGAGAATGTTGTGATGAATACATCAAATTTAGAAGTCGTTGATTTAAAATATTCTAGTCATGATAATTTAATTAAAGATGCATTAATTGTTGAGCATGTAAAGAATACACAATTAATCTATTAATATGCATTTTAAAGATTGTAAAAATGACCAGAAAAAATAAACAGATTAACTGGAAAAAAAATATAGGCACATATATTGTCAGTCAGGCGATTACTCAATTAGGGTCTTCTCTGGTTGATTATTCAATCATTTGGTATATCGTTATGGAGACCAAGTCATCAGTATTAATGGCCATAGCGATGGTTTGCGTATTTGTGCCTAAAATATTAATATCATTTTACTCAGGAGTATGGGCCGATCGATATAACAGAAAGTTATTATTAATCTGTTCAGATTTAATGATTGCTGCTGTAACCCTTGTTTTTGGGATACTGTTTTATTTCGGATATACTCATGTTTGGATCATATATTTGATTTTAGGAATACGCTCCATTTGTACCGGAATTCAAACTCCAGTAAGTAAGGCAATTATACCTATGTTGGTGCCATCGAAGGAACTCATTAGAGTTAATGGAATAAGTACAACAGTGGATTCTGTAATAGCAATATTGTCGCCTGCAGCCGGAGGGCTTATATTAACGTATTATAGCTTGGATATTATCGCATTTATTGATGTTTTTACAGCAATTATAGGTGTTGCCGCTTTGTCACAAATTAAATTTTCAAATACAGGAGAAGACGTGCTTTCAGAGAAAACTTCATATTATAAAGAGTTTTTGGAAAGTTTAAAATATTTAAAGCAAAATGTGATTGCTAAAAAATTTCTTTTATTATATCTCGTCGTGTTTTTTTTGGCAGTACCAATGATACTGCTTACTCCTCTAAAAATAGCGAGACTTTTTGAAGATGACGTGTGGAGACTTTCTCTTAGTGAGATGTTATTTGGTATTGGAGGTATAACTGGAGGTATTGTTATTAGTTTGAAAAAATTTGAGATGAACAATTATAACCTTGTTTGTTTTTCTTTTCTAATGATAGGGGTTTTTTGTTTTTTCCTTTCTCTGCCATTTTTTAGTGTCATTCTAATTGCAATGTTTATTATTAGCTTTTTTATATCATTTTCAAACAGCATCACTATAGGTATACTACAAGAACATATAGAATCCAATTATTTAGGTAGAATATTTAGTATCATTCAAATATTCTCTGGTGTTGCAAATTTGGTTGGTTTTGTTATATTTGGGATTATGGGGGATTCTATTTCAGTAGATCACATTTTTATTTTTACCTCTTTAGCTTTTATTATTTATAGTGTTTTAGCCTATTTGAAAAGTAATAGAACTTGATTTTTCCTCTACCTTAGAAGATCGGCTTAGCCCGAAACCCACACTTTACACTTATTATACAAAGAGATTGAACTAATTTTAAGAAGACAGATTATGTTTTATGCAGATAAGAGCGTCTTGTTAAAATTAGTTCAATCTTTGCGTATTGGGGACAGATATTAATGTGAATTAAAAACATAAACCTTATGTGCTTGAAGGTTTTGGTAGAATTCAATAAATTCTCATTTTACACCTGTTTTCAGAACTTAAAAACGTCTGTAAATTTTGTCCGCACCCAATTCTAAGATAACATCCGACGTATAATTCGTTTCTTTTTTATGGTTTCTTCATTATATAAACAAACCATAATTCTGGCTATGCCAGATTTTTAAGTATTTGAACTCCTAAAAGAACAATTCAAATAATTTACACCTCATGTTATGGTAGAACTGGTGTTATATCGGTGGTATCGAAGCATCCTTAACTGATGATTTTCTTATATTAAACTCTCCATTAAAAACAATTGTTTCCGTTTCTGCATTAGGATTGTTTATCCTATTCAATAACATTTCTCCAGCTTTTTTAGCCATTTCGCATGTAGGTTGTTTAACACTACTTAGTTGAGGGGTTACCAGTTCTGCTATTCGTGTTTCTGTAAATCCAACAAAAGCAACATCTTCAGGTACTCTATAACCATTATCTTTTAGTTTTTTAATGGCTCCCAGTGCTACCATATCATTCACACAAAAAAAAGCATCGGGTATGTCATGATGAAAGATTAAATCTTCAATAACTTCCATACCTTCTTTTGCTAACAATCCAGTTTCAATAATTTTGTAATTATCTTCTATAATATGGTGTTTTTTCATAGCTTTTTTAAACCCCTGAATACGTTCATAAGAAACAGATAAATCTTTATACCCTGACAGGTGATAGATTTTTTTATACCCCTGTCTAATTAGATGTTCTGTAGCGAAAAAACTCCACTTCACGTTGTTAAAAATAACCTTAGAAACAGGAATAGAGGCTTCAATTCTATTTAAAAATACTATGGGATATCCCTCCTTAACTTTGCTTTGGTAGTATTGTATGTTCTTACGACCTATAGTTGGAGCTATAATTAAGCCATCAACCATATTATTAATCAAGGTTTGTACATTCATTAATTCCTGCTCTTCATCCTCATCAGATTGCATTACCAAGATTTGATAGCCTTTAGAAATTAAAAAGTTTTGGAGTGCTATTACAATTTCAGAATAATATTCATTGATAAATTCGGGTACCACGACACCGATATTTGAAGAACGTTTTTTACTTAATGATTTGGCTATTGGATTAGGGTGATATCCCATGTCTTTAGCCGTCTTTAAAATAAGCGCTTTAGTTTCCTCTTTTATATCATATTTATTGTTAAACGCTCTGGATACAGTAGAAATAGATACGTTCAACTTATCAGCGATGTCTTTTATTGTAAAATGCTTCATTTAAAATTTGTAATGAAGCTAAATTAGTGAATTTTTCGGAAGCGTTTTCGGTAATTTTTTTTGGTTTCGGTATCGCTTTCGGAGGGTAAAAACAATATTATTTTAATTCAATTATAAGGTTGTAGTATCTTTAAAAGAATTAAAAAAATCTTTAATGAATAATATTGATATAATTGTCATTTTGGTGTTTACAGCACTGGTTTTTATCTGTGGCATGAGTTTTTCTAAAGCAGGTAAAAACATGAAATCCTTTTTTGCGGCAGGTGGAGCCTTACCCTGGTGGATGAGTGGCCTTTCTTTATTTATGAGTTTCTTCTCTGCAGGTACATTTGTGGTTTGGGGGGCTATAGCATATTCTAGTGGTTGGGTAGCAGTTAGTATTCAATGGACTATGTGTATTGCAGGAGTTATCATAGGTTTTTTTATTGCTCCTAAATGGCAAAAAACCAAAGCTTTAACCGCAGCAGAATTTATTGCGGATAGATTTGGGGTATCCATTCAAAAAATATATACGTATCTATTTTTGTTCATATCAATTTTTACAACGGGAGCATTTTTATACCCAGTAGCAAAAATTGTTGAAGTTTCAACAGGTGTTCCTATCACAACTAGTATTATTATTTTGGGGGTTCTCATACTTATTTATACTGCAGTAGGAGGTTTGTGGGCTGTTATTGTGACTGATGTTTTGCAGTTTATTGTGCTTACAGCAGCGGTATTGATTGTTTTACCGCTCTCTTTTGATAAAATTGGAGGTATTAATAATTTTATAGCGAATGCACCTGAACATTTTTTTGAATTTACCAACTCTGAATACTCAGGAGTTTTTATGGTAGCTTTTGGACTATATAATTTATTTTTTATTGCAGGGAATTGGGCTTATATACAACGGTATACAAGTGTTGCTACACCAAAGGACGCTAAAAAAGTAGGTTGGTTATTTGGAGCGCTTTATACGATTAGCCCTTTAGTATGGATGTTACCTCCTATGATATACAGGGTATTAAATCCGGACTTAGGAAATTTAGCAGATGAAGGCGCTTACCTTTTAATGTGTAAAGAAGTGTTACCTGTAGGTATGTTAGGGTTAATGTTAGGAGGAATGGTATTTGCAACATCCAGCTCTGTAAATACTACTTTAAATATTTCTGCAGGAGTACTAGCCAACGATATTTATAAAAATATGTTTCCAAAAACGACCAACCAAGGTTTGGTAAGAGTGGGAAGAACAGCAACAGTATCTTTAGGGGGTCTTACCATAATAATTGCATTATTGGTTCCATATTTTGGAGGTATCGTTGAGGTGGTTATGAGTGTAGCTGCATTAACGGGAGGAGCCATGTTTTTACCTCCACTATGGGGATTGTTTTCAAAACATCAAACGGGGAAATCTGTATTGGCAGTTACTGTTATTTCTTTAGCCATTAATGCCTTTTTCAAATTTTTAGCTCCAGATTCAATAGGTATTACGCTAGATCGTGCTATGGAAATGGTTGTTGGTATGGGAACCCCAATTATTCTAATGGGTATTTTAGAATTGTACTTTATTCAATCTAAAAGTGATACATCTCAATACACCAAATATTTAACAATTGCTAGTTCTAAAGAAACTACTAATGATAAAGAAGAGGAAGTTAGTAACAATAAGAAAGGTATTAGGGTAATAGGCGTTGGAGTAGCTTCAACAGGAATCTTAATAATCATTCTGTCATTTATGGCAGGTTCTGCAAAATTGCTAGTTAGTGGTATGGGAATAGCTATTTTGCTTTTAGGATTGTTCATTATAAAAAAATCTAAATAGTTTAAGATAAAAAATTGTGTTTTAATGATTGTAAATACATTCAATAAAGGAAAAAGAGAAAGTAAAACAGTTGAATTAACTTGTGATTTAAGCATTACAGGAGGAGGAACTGCAGGAGTGTGTGCTGCCATTACAGCAGCCAGAAAAGGCATTAAAGTTGTATTAATTCAAGATAGACCTGTGTTGGGAGGTAATGCTTCTTCAGAGGTTAGGCTGTGGATTTTAGGAGCTACATCTCATATGGGTAATAATAACCGCTGGTCTCGCGAAGGCGGTGTTATAGATGAGATTTTGGTAGAGAACCTCTACCGAAACAGAGAAGGAAATGCCGTTATTTTTGATACGATTTTACTTGAAAAAGTGTTGAATGAAGAACATATTACACTGCTTTTAAATACGAGTGTTTACGACGTTACAAAGTCTAATGACACTAAAATAGAATCTTTAAAGGCTTTTAACTCTCAAAATTCAACAGAGTATATCGTGGAGGCCCCCTTGTTTTGTGATGCGTCAGGAGATGGTATTGTAGCGTTTAAAGCTGGAGCTTCGTTTAGAATGGGAGCAGAATCCAAAGAAGAATTTGGAGAGTTGTTTGCACCAGACAAATCTTATGGTGAATTATTGGGGCACTCTATGTATTTCTATAGTAAAAACACAGACAAGCCAGTTAAATTTAAAGCACCAGAGTTTGCTTTAAAGGATATTAAGCAGATACCGCGATATAAGGGGATAGGAAAAGATGATAGAGGATGTCGATTCTGGTGGTTTGAATATGGCGGGCGCCATGATACCATTCACGATACAGAGCATATAAAATATGAACTTTGGAAAGTGATCTACGGCGTTTGGGATTATATTAAAAATTCTGGTGAATTTGATGATGTAGATAACATGACTTTGGAGTGGGTAGGAACCATTCCGGGGAAAAGGGAAAGTCGCCGATTTGAAGGACTTTATATGATGAAACAACAGGATGTAGTTAATCAACAAGAATTTGACGATGCCATAGCTCATGGTGGTTGGGCTATCGATTTACATCCAGCCGATGGTGTTTACAGTAAATTATCGGCTTGTACACAATGGCATTCAAAGGGGGTGTATCAAATTCCATATCGTTCGTTTGTAAGTAAAGACATAGATAACCTGTTTTTAGCAGGTAGAATTATAAGTGCAACTCATGTGGCTTTCGGGTCTACTCGCGTTATGGCTACAACGGGGTTATGTGGGCAAGCGGTTGGTATGGCCGGAGCTTTATGTATCGAAAAAGGGATGAACCCCGCAGATATTTTGAAAAATGGAAATATAGGAACGCTTCAAAATGAGTTAAATGTTGTGGGGCAGAGTATTCCTAATATTCCAATAAACTCAAAATCAAACCTCATTAGTGAAGCAACTGTTGAAGCATCTTCAGAATTAGAGATTTCTGAAATTCCATTTGATGGTACATGGTTTTTATTGAATATTTCTGCAGCACAATTATTACCATTTAAGGCAAATCAGAGCTATCAATTTAAAGTATTGGTGAAAGCAGAGGAACCAACACAATTGACCGTTCAGTTGCGTACTTCAAAAAAAACAAAAAATTACACACCTGAAGTGATATTAGAAAAACAGGTCTTCAATCTAAAACAAGGGGAGCAGTATATAACTGTTGAGTTCATCCATACTGTACAAAAGGATCAATATGCTTTTATTACATTTTTATCGAATGATAGGGTAAGCTTAAAAACAAGCAACAATCGATATACAGGAGTACTTTCTGTATTTAATGGGGTGAATAAAGCAGTGTCTAATAATGGAAAACAAGTACCCCCAGCAGATATTGGAGTAGATGAGTTTGAGTTTTGGACACCACATCGCAGGCCGGAAGGAAAAAATATAGCCATGAAAATCTATCCAGCCATCCAATCTTTTGAAAGTCGTAATATAGGAAATGGTTATGTACGCCCTTGGGGAGGAACGAATGCCTGGGTAGCCAATTTAAGTGATGAAACTCCAACATTAAAAATTGGATGGGATGAAGCAAAAACAATTTCAGAAATCAAGCTGTTTTTAGATCCTGATTATGATCACCCTATGGAATCAACTCTTATGGGACATCCCGAAGAAGTCGTACCGTTCTGTGTTCGTAATTATGTGATCAAAGATTTAGAGGACCAAGTGCTTTATCAAGTTGAAGATAATTACCAAACCATAAATGTTTTTAAACCTAAATCACCTTTGAAGTTAAAAGGGTTTACAATTGAAGCAGAGCATCCATCAAAAGATGTTCCTGCAGCCATTTTTGAGATTTTATGTCAGTAAGTATGCCTTATCACATAAAAAACAGTTTTTTATTTCTGATTGCATTGTCGCTTGGGGCCTGTAGTTCTAGGGAAGAGACCTCTGGTAATGCTGTGCTTTCACTAAATGGACATTGGAAATTTCATACCATTTATGATGAAGGTTCAAATTACATGAAGGTAAAAGCAACTAAAACAAAATCATAAATGAAGTATACCCTTTCATTAATAATTGGAGTAATCACCTTATTAATTGCATGTTCAGGCAAAAAGGACAAAAAAGAGGCGTTGAACAATGTGAAAGAAGAAGTTATAGATTATCAAATTGAATTGGGCAAAGTATCCCCTAAATCGGTATTTGTAAATGACAGTATGAGTATTTGGGGTGGATCGTTGGTGAAAGGTGCAGATGGTTTGTACCACATGTTTTATTCCGTTTGGCCAAAAAAATTGGGTTGGGAATGGGTTAACTATTCCATGATTTCACACGCTGTTTCAGATTCACCATTTGGACCTTTTGAACATAAAAATGATGTTTTACCAGATCGAGGATCCGAATTTTGGGATGGTTCCACAACGCATAACCCAACAATACACAAATTTAACGGCAAATATTACCTGTATTATATGGGGAATTTTGGAGATAAGAAAATTATGAGTACCCCTAGAAAAGCAGAAATAAACTGGGTGCATAGAAATAACCAGCGTATTGGGGTAGCCGTGGCAGATAACCCCAACGGAGCATGGAAACGTTTTGATAAACCTGTTTTAGACATTACCGAAAATGATGTGTTAGCTCATGATGCATTAATGACATCAAATCCATCTGTATGCCAAATGGCCGATGGTAAAATATTAATGGTTTATAAAGCCGTTGGAAAAAAGTTTAAACTACCCGCCGGTGGTCCCGTTGTGCATATGGTAGCCATAGCAGATTCGCCAACAGGCCCATTTAAAAAATACCCAGACCCTATTTTTACTTTTAAAGGTGAACGCTTTCCTGCTGAAGATCCTTATATATGGTACCAAGATGGAAAATACCGGGCTATTGTTAAGCGTATGAATCATGAAGGAAAAAGTAATGCGTTTTCATTGGTACATTATGATTCTGAAGATGGAATACATTGGAAACAGAGTGAATATTTTGAAATATCTGACAGAACAGTAATGTTTACAGATGGTAGAAAAATTAAATTTGACCACCTGGAACGTCCGCAAGTATTTATTGAGGATGGTGAACCAGTAGCGCTTTTGTGTGCAGCAGATTCTATTGATATGAATAATATTCGTCATTCATTTAATATCCAAATACCATTAAAAATAACAAAACATCAAAAATAAAGGACATGAAGAATACATTATACTTATTTGTATTTCTAATAACATGTTATGCATGTAATAAAGATATACCGAAAGAAGAATTAGTTCCAATTTCACTTAATGGTACTTGGCAATTCTTAGCTTCTAATGACATAGATGAAGAAGCACTTTTTTTAGAGTCATTTAATCAATGGGACACTATTAAGGTACCAGGGAATTGGGATACACGCGAGCGTTATTCAGAATATGTAGGGAAAGGGTATTATCAAAAAGAATTTAATTTACCTCAAAACTGGAATGGAAAACAAGTTAGATTAAAATTTGATGCCGTATATGAAACTTCAAAAGTATGGCTTAACGGACAAGAATTAGGAGTGCATGTTGGTGGATACACCCCTTTTGAATTTAATATTACTGATAAAGTTGTTTTTGATAAACCCAATTCTGTCGTAATTGTTGCAAACAACACCTATAAACGTGGAGCTTGGTGGGCATGGGGAGGTATTAGTAGAGATGTGACTTTGATGGCTAATGATGATGTAAGATTAGTTTATCAACATATTACTTCGGTTCCAGATTTTGAAAAACAAACCGTAGATTTTACAATTAAGTATAAAGTTGAAAATAATGGAAGTACATCTGCTTCAGCTAACATATATTCTGAGATTGAAGGGATTCATAAAGATTCTGTGTCTTTAACAGTTGAAAAAGTATCAACGGCGGTCTCATATTTAAAATTTAAAAAACCACTTTCAGATGTCAAGCTTTGGCACTTTAACTCTCCTAATCTTTATGAACTGAATAGTACAATTTCTATTAATACTAATGAAGTTGATACAGCTTCAGATAAATTTGGGATAAGAAAATTTGAAGTTAAAGGCGAGCAATTCTTTCTAAATAATGAGGCCGTAAGAATGCATGGTATTAATCGTGTTCATGACCACCCAGAGTATGGTAATACAGAGCCTGATGATTTAGTTTTAAGAGATATGTTAGATATTAAATCTTTAGGATGCAATTTTTCACGTTTAATGCATGCACCACTCTCTGAAAACTTAATAAAAGTGTGTGATAGTATTGGCTTTTTATTAGTAGAAGAAATTCCAGTTTGGGGAGATGATGACCCGCAAACGTTTCCTGATAACCCTCTAACTAAAAAGTGGATGAAAGAAATGATAGAACGTGATCATAATCACCCATCTGTGGTTGCTTGGAGTGTCGGTAATGAGTTACGAGAGAATGATTCAATTACAGCAACTTGGCCAGAAAAAAAGATGACCAAGAATCAATACGATTACGTAAAATCCATGTTAGATTATGTTGAGAAATTGGACCCTTCAAGATTAAAAACATACGTAACTATTACCACATATAGAAAAGGTGAAATAGGAAGCGAACCCTATGAAAAAGTAGATTTTATATCAATGAATTCTTATGGAAGTGCAGTGGAGCTCGCTAAAAAAACTCATGATAAATTTCCAGGAAAACCAATTTTTATCTCCGAAATTGGTATTGGGCAAATTGGACCAGCGCCTGAAGGAAAACTAACTGATGAGCTTGTAGGGTATTTAAAAGAACTTAAAGATTTACCATATGTAACAGGCGTATCGCTTTGGAGTTATAACGATTACAGAAGTAATTATCGTGGTACACCAGAATCTGGATTTAGAGAATGGGGTATTGTTGATGAAAAAAGAAATAAAAAAGAAGCCTATAAACAACTTAAAGAAATATATTATTATTGGAGTACTAAGGAGCTACTTGAAAACAAGAAATAAAGTGAAATTGAAAATAATCTAAAAAAAGTAAGCATATGAGTTTAATAAAACAAATGTTAGGAACAAGCTTTTTATTCCTATTATGTGTCACATTGGTTTCTTGTGAACAGACTAAACAAAATAAAGGAGAAGTTGTGCAGGAAACAAAAGAAAATAAAGAAGGTGTATTTCCTTTTAAGATGCCAACAGAAAAACCTAATATACCTTTAAGTACGGCTTCAGAGCGTATGTTCGATTACCCGACTCCAAGAGTTCAGGATAATGAACTTTTTTCACAATTTAAATATACACGTTTAAAAGGCTTTGATTATAGTAATGGAGACGGAACAGTATCTCGTAGAGACCCATCAAGACCTATACTTGTTAACGGAAAATATTACGTTTGGTATACAAAGCGCCATACCAAAGTGCCGCCAATAGGTTGGAATAGGGCTGCCGAAGCGACAGATGAAATACCTTCAACAGATTGGGATCTATGTGATATTTGGTACGCTACTAGCGAAGACGGTATGACATGGGAAGAGCAAGGTGTGGCTGTATCAAGGCCAGAAAAACCAAAATCGGGATGGCGCTCTGTAGCTACACCAGACATTTTAGTTTGGAAAGGTAAATATTATTTGTACTATCAAGCCTTTAATGAACCTAGTGGTTTACGAGGAGATTTATGTCCTGTATCTATTTCGTATGCAGACTCTCCTGATGGGCCTTGGACTCATGGTGGTGATCAAGTCATTCCCTTTGGAAAAGAAAATGAATGGGATAGAAACGCAACGCATGATCCACACCCAATAGTTCACAACGGAAAAATATATGTGTATTACAAAGCCGCTTATAATAAATGGCCAGATAACAGATCTAATTATGCCGTTGGTCATGGTTTAGTTATAGCAGAAGACCCTTTAGGTCCGTATACAAAACATCCATTAAATCCTATCATGCAATCAGGTCATGAAACAACCTATTGGCCGTATAAAGGAGGTATTGCAACTTTAGCTATAAAAGATGGAAATGAACGTGAGACCATACAATATTCAGAAGACGGTGTAAATTTTAAAATAGCGTCATGCGTTTCGTTGACTCCAACTGCGGCAGCACCATTTGTTGCAGATGCATTTACAGACACCAAAAACGGTAGAGGATTTACATGGGGACTATCTCATTTTATTAATGCAGGAACTGCCAACAAAGGCTATTCCATCATTGCAAGATTTGACTGCGACCTGAGTTTAGATTACGATGAACCTGCATTTAAAAACACTGGAGTATGGCATAAACCAGACGTATATTTTGCTCAGGGTATGGGGAGTATTAATAAACATCCAGAGGGTAGGGGGGCTAAAAAGTAATGGCCTTGGTCCTTGAATAATAAGAAATTCAAACTAAAAAATGATAATAAGTGAAGCATGAAACTTATTAATAGCATGAAGCTGAATTCTAGGTTAAAAAGCAACTAATTCGGTGACGAATAAATTATCCCAGTTATTTTCCCAGGATTGTACAGCAGATAAGTATTTGTCTTCCCAATTTTGCTTAAATACTTCGAGGGCTTCCAATGTCAGGTGTTCATTATCCGCTTGATAGATACCCTTAATATCGGCCATTATTGCCTTTCGGTTTTTATAGTTCACACATTTGAGAGAGTTTCTAATTTGATGTAGGACACATAGTTGTTAGAACATAAAAAGAAGATGTTCTTTACCCCACGTGTGCGCAGGTCATCTAAAATAGACATCCAAGCAGATGCTTTTTCAGATTCAACAATATTCATACTTAAAATGTCTTATTGCCCTTCCGTATTGATCCCTAAGACAATCATACAGGCTTTAGAGATGACCTTACCTTCGTGGCGTATTTTATAATGAATGGCATCAATCCAGATTATGACCACCCAAAAAACAAAAGCCTTGCTAATCTTACGATTGCAAGGCTTTTTGCGGAGAAAGAGGAACTATCTACAAAGTTAATTTTATTAGGTTTTATAGGCTCTAAAAGAGGTATGAAAATCTAGTGACACCGATATAGTCCCTTTTTAACTATAATTTAACATTTTTATTGAATTTGGACTATTTTGCTATCATTTGTAATTGCATATATCCCTTTATTCGTCCCATTTTTAATCAAATTCGACACTTTTTTTAGAAAAATTTATATTAGAAATTAATCTTTGGCTCAAACAAGTCTGAGTAAAAAATATAAATTATGGAATGTACTACAATTGAATTGACAAATGCAGAAAAGTACTTTTTAAGATTGTCAGTTCTCAATTTAGATAATCAATATATTACAGATTTTCTGTCGCTTAGAAAGAAAGATTTAAGTCAAATAAAAAAGACCTTAAAAATAAAGTTCAATACTAAAGATTGGGTCACTTTAATACAGAAAGCCTTTGAACTTGGAATTTTGAAAGAACAAGATTATGTTGATTCAACTGTAAAAAAAATAGCCTTAGAGTATGCGTCAAAAATCATTAATGATTTTAAAGATGTACCCTACGACTATAAACTTCCTCAGAGTACATTACTTGATTTTGATTATACAGTTACGAATACATTAAAACAAATGAAAATTGCTTTAAAATGATACAGTCTCAAATGCTAAAATTATTTAATGATAAAGAATTAACCTATCTGAGTCTATCATATCAAGGAGTAAAAAAGAAGGATATTGCTAAAAAATTAAGCTTTAATAATATGAGAGCTCATGCTGATATGGAACGATTTATTTTTGATAAACTTTCAGTTAATAATTGGCATAATGCCTTCAGAAGAGCTTTTCATTTACAATTGCTTAATAGAGAAGATTTTTTATCGGTAGATATACAAAAAGAAGCTTCAACAATTTCAACAAAAATTATGGAAATTTTGCACTCTGGAGCAATTAGTGATAAAGAAAAAGAACTTGCAATTTATTTAGCCTTATTATCCTTTCAAATTAAGATTGAACATAGTTATTTGTTTAAAGAAAAAGAGAAACAATAGTTAATTAGTTAGTTTGGATTATGAAAAAAGCAGGGTTGAATTTTAAATAATTTAGCCCTGCTTTCATTTATAACAGAAATTAAATAAGGTTTGCTTTCTATTTCATAAAATTTATTTATTGAGAATCTAACTTTTATTTAGAATCATATGTTTAAACTTCAACAATGTTGTAAAATAGTCCATGTTTAATGGAAAAATATCCATGTATTACAATACATCTAAAAAGATAGTTTTGTACGTAAATAATTTACACAATACAAAGATTGTTAGTCAAATAGGATAAATTAAAATGCTATGTACCGAAAATCTTTATAAACAAATCTAAAACTTAACCTAAGATGGAAAAACTAAAATCTACTCTAACGAGAACAAAATTAAAAATTGATGCCGCTTTTAAAAACATAAAATTTCCTGATAGTAATGTACTGGAGTCTACTAATGAAGCAATGCATTATATGCTAAATTTAGGAGATGGAGGTAAAAGAATTAGACCCGCAATTGTTCATGCAATCTCAGAAGCATTTAATGGAGATGAGCAACAAGCTTTTGAATTTGCAAAAGCAGTAGAGTTCATTCATACCTATACATTAATTATAGACGATATTCAAGATGGTGATATTATGAGAAGAAATGCACCAACATGCCATATAAAATTTGATGTCAATACTGCTACCTTGGCAGCTTCAAGGCTTTTTGAAGAAGGGTTGTATCCATTTCACAAATATTGTGAAAACATAGAGCTTTTTCGAGAATTAAATAATCAATTACATAAAGGTCAATGTGCAGATTTAAATGCTGAATCATGGGGAGAAGACATGTTATCATTACAACATTTACAATTCATACACTCAGGAAAAACAAGTGCTTTAATACAGATAGCTATTTTAGGAGGATGTATTTCTAGTAAATTGACAGAACAACAAACCAGTAAACTACTGGACTATGGATATTATTTAGGTCTTGCATTTCAAGCCAAAGATGATATTCTTAGTAAGACAGAAACCCCTCAATCATTAGGCAAACAAGCAGGAGAAGAGGCAGACGAAAATAAGCTAACCTATCCATCACTCTTTGGTTCTGTTGAAAATGCGCAAATCGAAGCTAACAAATTATCAGAAAAGGCAATAGACTGTTTAGACGGATTTGAAAAAGAAAGCGTAACGGTTTTAGAAGATCTTGCAAAATTTACCGTTCAAAGAAAAAGGTAATACCATACTCTGTTAATAAATGAATCTTAACTATATCTTTTTTTGAATAAAAGGTTAAGAAGCCCTCTTCATTTACAAATTCAATCAATAAAAATTAAAATAGTATGAAATGAGCCAGAATAACTGAATGGTAATACCCACCAAAATGTTTAATGGCGAATTACATCTGACCTATGTAAAACAATAAAAATTTAAACAGATGAAAGAAGTTTTAGCCCAAGAACCTATTACCAGTTTTCACGAATTATTAGAAAGATTAGATACCTATGACACCATTATTTTCGACCTCGGAGATGTGCTTCTAAATTGGGATTCTATTCACTTTACAACAGAAACCAAAGGAATAGATGATGTTAGAAAAATGGTGAAACATCCTATTTGGCAAGATTTAGAAAAAGGTTTAATAAATAGGGAGCAAGCACTTACAATGCTAAGTTGTGAGCTTCAAACACCTTATAGTAAACTAAAAGAATTACTTGAATTAAGTGTGGCTAGTTTACAGGTAAACGAACCCATGCTAGAAGTGCTTAAGGCCTTACGTAATAGAGGGAAAAAAATATACTGCCTTTCTAATGTAGATTTAGAGTCCTTTAGTTATTTATATTCTAATTTTGATTATTGGAAATATTTTGATGATATATATGTATCAGCCTTATTACAATTTAGAAAGCCAGATTCGGATATTTTTCGATATATCATCTCAAGCGCATCTATAAATACTAAAAATGCAGTATTTATAGATGATAAATCTGAAAATTTACAACAAGCAGCTAACTTAGGGATAAGTACGGTAAAGTATACTAAAGATAACTTTGAATATACACCAGTAAAAAGAGGGGTACTTAACCATGAAGTTATAAATAAAGAAGTAAGACAAAAGAAAGAACTCGGAGAAATCTATTTAAATGATAGACTACGTAAATTTCCTTTTTGCAAGAGTTTTGTAAGTAATGGCGTGGAATTACTAGGAAGTGAAGATTTTTCTAAAGAAATATTTTCTACTGCGGTTATTTTACACTCCTATACGTCACTGCCTAATGACATTATTGAATCCATGGCTCAAGAGATACTTAACCATGACGGACAGAACAAATTGCGTTGGTGCTTTTACAAAAATGAAGCTAGGCCAGAAAAATTTCCAGATGATTTAGATACAACATCCATGGTGTTATCTTTTCTATTAAGTAATAACAAACTCAATATAGATGATACAGTGCCCGTTGCAGAACAAATGATAAATAACAGAAATGAAGATGGCATCATACAAGTGTATTTTGATGATAATAGACCTAGAATAGATGCTATAGTAGCTATAAATGTGTTGTATTTAATGTACCAAATAGGTTATGGAGAAAGAAACGAATTAAAAGAAACAGAGGCATTTATATATGAATTTTTAATGAGTAAAGAATACCTTAAGGGGACACGATATTATCCCGCACCAGATGTCTTTTTATTTTTTCTTTCGAGATTGGTGGTTGACTTCCCGAATAAGTTTGAAAAATTTCGTAAACCACTTACGGAAATTCTTATTGCACGTGTAAATTGTTCGCCTTTTGCATTAGAACGCGCTTTAAGAGTTATAGCATTAAAAAAGCTAGGAATTGTTAATAGAGTAGATTTTTTAAAACTATTAAATAGTCAATTGGCAGATGGTGGTTGGCCTATGTATGGACTTTTTATAGCGCCAAGATCCAATACCTATTTTGGAAGTAGGGAACTTAGTACGGCATTTGCACAAGAAGCATTAAATTTACTAAGTTAAAACCAAGGTAAGTAGTATGGTACAAACTATTATAAATAAGCAAAACAACGAATTGGCATTTAGGCTAGAACAGTTCAATAACCTAGATCAGTTTGATCATTTACAGAGAAAAAACTATTATTCCGTTATCCTATTAAAAAGTAATAGTTTTAATTTGAAGGTGGACTTTTCAGAATATCAACTCAATGAAAATCATATTATTTGCTTATCACCCTACCAACCGTTTATGATAACTTCTAAAGAAGAATCCTCAGGGTTTATATTGAGTTTTCATCCCGATTTTTTTTGTACTTACCGTCATCAAAATGAAATTGAAACCGAGGGGGTGCTTTTTGGTAATTTTCATGGCTTACCTTTTTTCAAATTATCAGAAGAGGACTTGTTTTTTAACCTTAGAGACCAAATTTCTAGAGAAATGAATAAAGATTCCATAGCACAACACGAAGTCCTGGTAGCTTTTTTAAAAGTATTTCTTATTGAATCTGTAAGGTTAAAAAAGAAATTCGATAAAGATGCCGTACTTAAATTTACAGACAGACAATCAGAGATTTTACAAAATTTGGCAGATGCTATAGAAAGCAATTATACTACATTACACACGCCTCAGGAATATGCAGATATGCTATGCGTAAGTTCTAGAACTTTAGCCGGAATAGTAAAGAAATATTTAAACCAAACCCTAACATCTTTAATAACCAACAGAATTATAATAGCAGCTAAAAGAGAGTTGTATTTAACATCAAAGCCAGTAAAGCAAATCGCTGCAGCATTGGGATATGATGACGAATTTTATTTTAGCCGATTTTTTAAAAAGAAAGTAGGTGTTTCGCCAGATATTTATAGAAAAACAGTTGGATTTGCTAAACTAGAAAAGTTACAAGCTGGTCTTCTATAAAGTTTTAAATAAGCCTATATAAATCAAAAAAAAGGAGTATCACTTAAGAAGCTCCTTTTTTCATATTATATCGAATTATTTACAAGCTAAAATATCTATTTTTTGAATAGCAGTTGCCTTAAAATCATGCAATAAAACTGGTGCATTTTCTAATAGTGCAGCAGCTACTTTACCATTTAAGTGTGCATCTCTTCCATGGTTATCATTAAAGGTGTCAAATATACCATAAGTAGTATCATCTATTTTTATGGCGTACCATGATAAGGTTTCGGGTTCATCATCAATTAATTGCCTACCTGCCTTTAAAAATTGTTCTACTGCTTCAGATTTTCCTGCTTTGGCGTTCATAATAACTAATAAGCCATTGGTTTGTGTACCATATTTATGGTTAGACGCTATCACGTTAACAAATTCAATGCTTACGTTCGCATCAAAATTTTCTAATAAGTGCTCTGCATTACTTAACAAAGCTTTGGCAACTTCGCCTTTTAAATGAGTTTTTCGTCCTTCTTCTAATTCAAAAGTATCGAAGATCCCAAAGGTATTATCATCAATTTGGAAACCAAACCATGATACTGTTTTAGGCTCTTGGAGAACGAGTGGTAATCCACTAAATAAGAAGTTTTTAACTTCCTGTTCTTTTCCTGCTTTAGCCTTCATTGTTACTAATAAACCAATGGTTTCTTTCTTTGCGTGTTTCATAAAATTATTGTTTTTGGAGTTAGAAAATAATTAATTGAAAACCCTAAACACATAATTAGGATTTTTGTTTTCAATAGATTAACAATTTATAATACTGCAAATTTGATACTAAAGAGAAGATCATGGAATGGATTTCTGAGACTTACACATGGACAATTTTACACAAAAAAAAAGAACACCAAAATACAATTTTATAAAATCCCATAAAATTCCTTTTTAGTCCTCATTTCAATATACTTCAGCACTTTTTTTATTAGAGTAGCTAAATACGGTGAATCTTCGCTATAAAAATTAAGATAAAGATGAAATTACAGCAATTCATACATCAGGTAATCCTTTTTGGCTTGCTAAGTATAACAGGTAGTGCCAAGGCTCAAATAACTAGCAATACAAGCAAGGTTGTAGGTAATCTGTCAAGTTATAGTGTGAGTTTGTCAGATGATACTACAACTTTAGCTATAGGAACGCACCAAGCCAATAACACCAGTACAAAATCAGGACGAGTACGCATATATAAAAAGAATTCAGAGGGGTGGAGTCAAATAGGTAATGACATCAATGGAGAAACAGTAGGAGATTGGTCAGGCTATAGTGTGAGTCTATCGGGCAATGGTACTACAGTAGCTATAGGGGCTATACGTAACCATGGGCGCAACGGTGTAAATTCAGGACATGTACGTGTGTATAGAAACGAGTCAGGAGTTTGGAAACAAGTAGGAGGAGATATCGATGGTGAAGCCCAAGGAGGCTGGTCTGGTTACAGTGTGAGCTTATCTCAAGATGGTGATACCGTAGCTATAGGAGCTGTGCTTAGTAGTAGTAATGGTTCGTGTTCTGGGCATGTGAGGGTGTATAAGAATAATTCAGGAAAATGGATTCAGGTAGGGGGAAATATAAACGGTAAAGCAGAAAAAGATTATTTCGGGGCTAGCGTCAGTTTGTCTGGTAATGGCAATATGTTGGCTGTAGGAGCACATCAGGGCGGAGTGCCTTCAGGTTACGTAAGTGTCTATAAAAATATATCGGGGCGTTGGGTGCAAATAGGTAAAGATATTGTAGGCGAGTCAACAGGAGATTTCTCAGGATGGAATATAAGCTTGTCTAATAATGGTACTACCGTAGCCATAGCAGCATATAATAATAAGAAGAAGAAAAGATATGCCTACGTCCGTACATATCAAAACAAATCCAATACCTGGGCACAGCAAGGTGCAGATATAGATGGTAAAGTAATGGGGTATAACCTGTCTGGGATGTTTAACAATATAAATCTTGCTAATGATAGTACGATAACGCTTATAGGAGCCTATGAAGAAGAAAATAATAAGAACAAGCAAACCCCAAATATAAGTTATGTGCGCATGTATAGATTTAAAGAGAGCTCAAATATATGGGCAAACATGCAAATATAAAGATTAAAGGTGGTATAAGAAGAGAGGTGTAGGTTGCTCCAATACAATCTTATTTATTGAAGTATTGAAGTAGGTTAATTAAATAAGTAAGATTTTCTGCATAATAAGTTGGGGCCTTATTAGTGAGCAGCCTATATACCACCTAAAAAATAGTTAAATAAAAATCTAAAAATTTTAAAGATATGAAAGAAAGATTACACACAATAACACATTATTTAAAACCTCACAAAAATTGGTAAAGATAAAAGCACTACACCTGTTATATGTGGTGGTGTTTGTACAGGTAAGTGCCATTCTTTTTGGTTTGATAATACTGGTTAGAACTGCTTTATTCAATTAAAAAATCATAAAAATATAAATAGATGAAAAAACGATTAAAAATTGGAGTCGTCCTCTTTGGTTTAATAAGCTTAAATAGTTATGCTCAAAAACAGATAGGAAACGATATAGAAGGATATTGGCGTTTGGGGTTAGGGGCAGCCACATGTCTCTCTGCAGATGGTAATACGGTTGCTGTAGGATGTTGGGCTTCAGGTAGGTATAATCTAGCAGAAGCAGCTATACGTAATATTGGTGTTCATGGCAATAATGGTCAGGTGCGTGTGTATACTAAAAAGACTTCTAGTGTCGCGGGTGTTCATTGGGAGCAGGTGGGTGATTTTATATTGGCAGAAACCAACATTGCTGGATTAGATGATGGAGAAGAGTTTGGAAGGGACTTAAGCCTGTCTGATGATGGAACAATTTTGGCCATAGGAGCCAGTGGAAATGATGGTGCTGGCATAAATACAGGACATGTACGTGTATATGGAAAATTGAAAGATACATCGTCACCTGGTGGTTTTAAATGGCAGCAAATAGGTAATGATATTGATGGTACCCAAGAGAACAGCTTTTCAGGTTTTTCGGTGAGTTTATCTGGTGATGGTAACGTAGTTGCCATAGGGGCTCAAGGTTTTGATATTAATAATGATCTTGAAGATGCGGGGCAGGTAAGCGTATACAAGAGAAGCGCTGATAATAATTGGGTGCAGATTGGTGATGCTATTAAGGGGCAATCAAAAACTGAACATTTTGGCACCAGTGTAAGTATTTCCCAAAATGGAAATATTTTAGCTATAGCTGGACTTAATCTTGGAGACAATTTAGGAAGAGTATATAAAACTAAAGGTTTAGTAACCAGAGTGTATGAAAACAGGAATAACAATTGGGTTCAGATAGGTGATTTTATAAGTAATGATTTTATAATTAATGATGTTATAAGTAATGAAGGCGTTGTGAATGTTAATAATAAGAATAAAAGAGGGCAAATACGTCTTACGAGTAGCGGTAACACCCTTGCAATAAATTCAGTTGCAGATGAAACTGTACGTGTATATACCAGAGATACCAATAATAATTGGAGTTTAAGAGGAAATGTACTAAAAGAAGAAGGCATAGAAAGTATTGCTTTATCAGATGATGCAAATACTTTGATAGTTGGAAAAGCATTTGCAAGGATTAATAATATAGGCAGTGCAGGAAGTGTTCATGTCTACAAGTACAATCCAGATAATACTAACGGTAATTGGCAGATGGTTGAGGTTTCAGATGATTATTTTACAGGAGAACATGTAGGTCATCGTTTAGGTCAAGACAATAGTTTAAGTGTGTCTCCAGATGGCACGGTGATAGCTTTGGGAGCTCCATTTTATGGTATAGAGATAAGACCAAGTAATGGAGCATCTGTGAGGATATCTAGAGGGAGGATCAGAATGTTTAACATTGGCATAAGTGATGTAAATATTGAAGGTGCACCAGTAACGGTAAGTAGCACAGATGCTTTTGGGGTAACTTTTAAATTTAATAAAAGTGTTACAGGTTTTAGTGAGGAAGATATAGTTATAACCAATGCCTCTGTAACAGATTTTGAAGTGGTTGATGCATTAACGTATACTGCTAACATTGTACCAACCTCTATATGTAGTAATGATGATGATATTACCATAAGTGTGGCCGAAGGTGCAGCATTAAATGTAGATTCAGGTTTACCCAATTTAGCCTCTAAAGAGGTAGTTGTAAAAACAGCACCTGGGCCAGTGGCAGTGGCTAAAAATATTACCGTACAGTTAGATACCAATGGAGAAGTAAGAATCTCACCAGAAGATATTGACAATGGGTCTTTTTTTAGCTGTAGTACAGTTGCAGGGGGTATTACGCTTAGTCTAGACAAAGACACCTTTACTTGTACAGACGTAGGAGCTCCAGTAGAGGTTGAACTTACCGCCACTTCTGGAACTCTAACAGCTACGGCAACTGCTATGGTAACCGTAGAGAATACTATAAATAACCTTATAGCAGTTACTCAAGATATAACAGTAGAGTTAGATACCAATGGGGAAGTAACCATTTTACCAGAAGATATAGATAATGGTTCTAATTTTAACTGTAGTGGGGTAGCAAGCGCCATTACGCTTAGCCTAAACCAAGACACCTTTACTTGTGCAGATATAGGAACTCCAGTAGAGGTTGAACTTACCGCCACTTCAGGTGCTTTAACAGCTACTGCAACAGCTATGGTAACCGTAGAGAATACTGTAAATAGCCTTATAGCAGTAGCTCAAGATATTACAGTAGAGTTAGATACCAATGGGGAAGTAACCATTTTACCAGAAGATATAGATAATGGTTCTAATTTTAACTGTAGTGGGGTAGCAAGCGCCATTACGCTTAGCCTAAACCAAGACACCTTTACTTGTGCAGATATAGGAACTCCAGTAGAGGTTGAACTTACCGCCACTTCAGGTGCTTTAACAGCTACTGCAACAGCTATGGTAACCGTAGAGAATACTGTAAATAGCCTTATAGCAGTAGCTCAAGATATTACAGTAGAGTTAGATACCAATGGGGAAGTAACCATTTTACCAGAGGATATAGATAATGGTTCTAATTTTAAATGTAGCGGTACCTCAGGAGTCATTACGTTTAGCCTAAACCAAGACACCTTTACTTGTGCAGACGTAGGAGCTCCAGTAGAGGTTGAACTTACCGCCACTTCTGGAGCTCTAACAGCTATTGCAACAGCTATGGTAACCGTAAAAGATGCCAACAATTGTAAATCTGGTGGGCTTGTAAATGTAAATTCAGGGTTCTCTCCTAATGGCGATGGTATTGCAGATACTTTAGAAATAAAAGGTCTTGAAAAATTTAAGAACAACGTTGTTAAAATTTATAATCTAAGCCAGAGATTGCTGTTCAGTGGGCATTATAATGGACCAAGCAATGCTTGGAACGGCACGCATAGAGGTAAAAGGGTACCTGTAGGCTCTTATGTATGTGTGATAGATTTCAACGAGTCACATATAGCCAACGAAGTAAAAATGATATACGTTAATTATTAAATACACAGGTTTACCCCTTTTTCTTATTAAAAGCAATTATTAATTAGACAATCCATTGAATTAATAGGAAGAGGGAAGCTATTTAACCTTCATTAAAAGCAATAAAATGAACAATTATAAATTATATTTTTTTAGCATAATCTATATCTCTATGTGGAGTATACAATCTTATGCGCAACAAGATGTAACATTCACCATGTATAATTACAATATGAATATCATCAATCCTGCTTATGCAGGCACTGGTGAAACATTAGAGCTTACCTCCAACTTTAGAACCCAGTGGCAGGGGCTGGATGGTGCACCAAAGACCCAGAGTTTTTCATTGAGTAGTCCAACAAATGAAAAAGTGGGATTGGGGCTTTCCATTACTAACAGTAGTGTATTTGTACTTAATGAAACAGATGTTTTTGCTGATTTTTCATATAAATTAAAATTAGATGAAACATTAGAGCTATTCTTGGGGCTTAAAGCAGGAGGCGCTTTTGTGAATATAAATCTCGCCGATATAGGGCTTGATAATGATCCGCTTTTTTCAGAAAATGTGAGTGTATTTAATCCTAATGTTGGAGTAGGAGCCTTTTTAAAGGGAAAGAACTTTTTTATAAATATGTCGGCACCTGCACTTCTAAGAACTAAAAGATACGAAAAGAAGTCGGGCATTGTAACACATGCCACAGACAAAATGCAATTTTTTGCTGGTGCAGGGTATCATTTTCCTTTGAATAAAGAGATTACGTTTACGCCTTCTTTTTTAACAAGACTCATAAGTGATGTGCCATTCTCTATGGATATTAGCGGAACATTAGATGTATACGATTTGGTAGAATTTGGTCTCAGTTATAGACTAAAGGAATCTATTAGTACAATCGTATTTTTTAAAATGACAAATAGTCTAGAAATAGGATATGCTTATGACAGTTCAATAACTGCTGTAAGCAATTATAGAAGGGGAAACCACGAAATAATATTGAAAGTTTCCAATCTACTCAATTTCAGGTAAGACACAATCATAAAAATAAGAATAGGAGACAAGTATAAACCAAATTTTAGTTACTAGGTAAGATTAATGATTGTTGTGTATTAATTTTGAAAAACAAAAGTTTATCATGTCGACAAAGCGAAGTATGAGCGACGAGACATCTCTCACGTATATAAGATGTCTCGTCGTTCGGAATGAAAACATCTTCTATAGTTGTACTGTAACTTCTGGAGTGGTAAAATGAGAATATTTAGGTTTTTTCATATAACCACAATGAAAACCAAAAAAGAGAGTTATGGTAATATAAACCCAAATTATATATAAAATGAATAAGAAAATGATACAAATAAAAACGTTTAAACCTTTATTGTTTTTGCTGTTTACTATAGCGCTTTTTGCATGTAGTTCTAATAATGATTCTAATGGAGAAGATAGTGAAGAAATAAGGGCCACTAAAGAAAAATTAGTTGGAGATTGGAAATTAGTAAGTAGTACTATCGATAATAAAAATGTGTCATCATCAGAATTTAAATGCTTAAAAAATTCAACAGCTACTTTTAATCAAGATGGTACATATGAACTAACGTTTTTAAAACTTGGAAGTGGTTCTACAGACCTCTGTTCTAAAACTAGTACACAATCTGGAACTTATATGGTTACTGGTCTAAACAAGGTTACTTTTTTCAATTTTAATTCAGAAATCAAGTTAATCGATGATACACTACAAATTACTTCTAAAATCACCAATGGTGAAGAGGAACAAGATCAGGTAGATGTTTTTATTAGAAAGGACAATACGGAATTAGAAGAAGAGTCTGAAGAGGAAAGAGACGAGGTAGAAACAGATGGCGAGGAAACAGATGATAATGATGACAACACTTTTTATGGAACTGAAGTAATTCAAAAAATATTGGGAAAGTGGAAAATTGACTCTGACCAAGATTGTCTTCAAAAAAATACAATAGAATTTAAACCTCAAAGTGTTTTTGAGTTTATACAACATAAAAAAAGCTTTAATCGTAGCGATTTGCTAGACTATAATGTTAGTGTAAGTTACCCTTTACCAGAAAGTATTAAAGCAACAGTGACTAAAGGTAATAATATGGTTGTTTTTGATACTAGTGCAGAATGTCAATTTACTAAAACCAGTACTTTAGAGTATATTGTAAAAGACGAAAAAACGATAGTACTTAGAAATATTTCGGGTCTCAAAATGTTGTTGGAAGATGATCAAACTATTAAGCTTATATATACATTTATAGATAGTGATAGTAATGAACAGGTTAGAGAATTTATTTATAAAAAAGATAAAAAATAGGAGTATTGAATAAATTAGTGGTAGTAGAATGAGTGATCATAACAAAGGGGTGGTAATACTCTTACTCACTAAAATCCTAAATTCACGAAACTAAAATTAAAATAAAAAAACTGAGAATAAATTGTTTATGAAAAGAATTCCCCGATCTTGCGTCTGGGCATTTAAATTATCATTCCTGTGAAATTCTGGATTCATGAAATACTAAATTAAAAATATATTAGTGTATAAAACGGCAATCTAAACTACAGTATTTAAACTCTAAAGTCAAACAAAATAAAGCCAGAAAAATAGAAATACCCCTATGGGGCTAGATAAAAGGTGGGGGTAAGAAATTTTTTATTGGAGAATTACATTCTTACACATGAAAAATGGAGGTTTTTACCTCCATTTTTTTATTCATAATTCTCTCAATAGGAGCTTATAGATAGCTAGGTATAAAATAAGGTGTAATCCTAGCCTAGCCTACTTAATAAGTACTTTTTTAACGACCGTACCAGACTCAGAATATATTTTTACTAAATAAAGACCAGAAGATGCATTTTTAATCTCGACAGTTTTAATTCTAGAGCTGGAGAAATTGTCTTTAAATACCAATCGTCCGTTAATATCATAAACTTCTAGCTTATCTAAATTAATTGATGATAGATTTTTTTCAATAGAAAATTTTCTCGATGTAGGATTTGGAAAAATGCTAATAGCTTTATTTAGCTCTACATTTTCTAAACTTAAAGAATCACAGGAAACTCCTGTCATAATAGATTTATTACAAACAGTACTCCTAGTGCTCCTAGATTGTACATTATTTGCTCCAGCTATATTATTACTGTTTAAAACCCTTTGAAACGTTCCATAAGATGCAGCAAAATGCATCACATCATCTAAATTATTTCCGTTGACAGTACGGTCTATAACGTGTTGTAGTTGATGCCCATGTCCTAGCTCGTGCAATGATACACTTTCAAAATCTATTTGGTTTGATGCAGGAACACCCATACCTGTATACCAATTGGTAGCATTATTAAATGTTATATCTATTTCGCTAACATACCAGAATACATTATCCTCTGTATTACACCTTGAAAAATAACTAATGCAGGAACCAAGAACGCCAGCACCTAATTCGTTGCCATTATCAAATCTTATAATGTTTACGTCGTCAGATTCTACTTTATCTATAGATGTAGCAGTATTACTAATGGTCCAGTTAATACCGGTGGTGCAAATCCATTTATTAAAAGAACGCTCAAAAGCAGCTCTTGCTCCAGTTACTTCTGTATCATAAAAAAAAGGTGTAAACATTTCAAAGGTAATGCCTCCATAGCTATTAGTATCTACATGCTGTACTGGATAAGCAATAAGCGTACCTGTAATATTACTGGGTACGTTTAACTCAGAAAATGTTATAATTAAATCGTTTAAAGATTCCCCACTAGATCTGTTGGCATTTGTAATTCTTATTTTTCCGCTCCCAGCCGTTTTAGCTTCAGAGAAACTCACATTAGAAGGAACTTCTACCGTGATTCTGGTATTATTCCAGGTTAATACTTGAGAGTCTAGCGCGTTAACCATAGATGCACCTCCATCATCTGCATTTGCAAACCCCACTTTGCCTTTGGTAGCGCCAAAACCAGTGCCTGTAATAGTTAAAACAGATCTGGTACCTCCACTAATATGTGTAGGCAAAAAGGTAATGTTACTGGGAGGTAGAGACGCGAGGGAGTTTTTACTACTTTGTTTTTTTAATGATGATTCTGCAAATACACTAAACGGGACTATAGCAACATATGGCTTTTTAGTAATTTCTGTAATAGCAGTGTATAATGTTTTTTCTATACCAGAATTAGTGTTGTAAGTATTAAAAACTTTATCATGCTCAAGGTCATACTTAAACAGACTTTGTGCTGAAGCATAAGGTTTAAACAGGTTAGAATATGATTGTGGTTGTTCAGTAAAAGTAACGTCACTTTTTCTTAAAGTAAATACCCCTATATCTCCTATAGTAAGGTTTAAACAAGGAAAAACCTTCATGGCTTCTAAACCAACAACCCCGCCTTGTGTTACAACGTAAATGTCTTTTACAAGGTTGCCTTTAAAAACTTTATAAACTTTTAGGGTATTAACCGTATAAATTTTAGAATGATTATCATCCCAAACAGACGCTTTGGCAACTACTTCTCCCTCTACGACTAGGCTAGAATTAGTAATCTGTTCTTTTAATGGCACTTTTTTCATTAAATGCTGTGCTTGTAAGCTACCGTAACCAAACAGGCATAAAAACAGCATAAGTGCTCCATTACTTATTAGAGTTTTGTAATTAAGGTTAAAATAATAGGAAGTAAAACATTGCATACTTATATCTTCTTTTGTTTCAAAACAACGTTTAACCATATTAAAAATGAAGCGTAATGTTACCATTACATTAAACTATGGGACAAAATACATGTATTTAGGGATTTGCTTTTTTGATGATGATCACATGATTTCACTTTAAAATGATGAGATTACCATAACTGAATTATCTATAGGTTCTGGCTATACTTCTTATGGTAATGTTTTTGTGTGACTAACTATTTTAAGAAAAGCCAGTAGACAATAATTTTATCAAGCGTACAAAATGATATTACAGCGTGTCATTCTGAAGGCGATGCATTGAGCCTGTCGAAATGAGGAACGACAGAAGAATCTCCAGAAATTTAGTAGAGATTCTTCGCTTACTTCGACAGGCTCAGCACAGGTCGCTCTGAATGACAAGCAAATCTAAATCAGTAAATTATAAAATAGTGTCAACGGTAGCGCTATATAAAATCTCATAAAACCACTTATTAGTCCCCATTTTAACACGCTTAAGCACATTTTTTATAAGAGTAACTAAATAGATTCGAATTTTGATATAAAATTACCAAAAACAATATTCAATTGATAAAAATAATCCAAGCATATTATAATGAAGGATAATACGTGAAAAGAAGGTGTAGGGAGGCATAAGGATAAGTTAGTAAGTAACCTATATACTCTTAAATATATAGTTAAATAAAAACGACAAATAAATAAAAGCATGAAAAAACAATTACAACTAAGACAGCATCTCGCCATACTATTATGGTTTTTTACGTTAGCCACACATAGTCAGGGATTTGGTAGTGCCTTACATTTCGATGGGCAAAATGATTACGTAGAACTTAATGATTTTGCAAGACCTGATAATTTTACTGTAGAATTTTGGATATATAATGAACGTGTTATTGAAGATCAAAATTTTAGTATATTATCTTGGGTTGGGAATGCCGACTTTGTGAGTTGGATTCTTACGTCGCAGAATCATGTGTTTTATGTAGCGAGAGGGGGTGATGGTCATACAGACGTGAGACAAATAGGTTTTCCGCTTCCAAGTAATGAGTGGCATCATGTTGCCGTTGTTAAAGATGGAGAAAATATACATCTTTATATTGATGGAAATATTAAAGGACAAATCATCTCTAATAGTAATGAGGTTTCTAATAGCAATAGTACGGTTATCTTAGGAGCTACTAATGCTGGGAATCCGATTATTTCTGAATTTTTTGGTGGTGCACTGGATGAGTTAAGAGTTTGGAATTACCCAAAAACCGCAGATGAAATTCAAATTCAAATAAATAAAGAATTAATGGGTAATGAATATAATTACAATAAGTTAGTAGCTTATTTTAAATTTAATGAAGGAGATGCTGGAACAGACAATACGAGTATAACCACATTAATTAATGAAGTAGGTAGTAATAATAACACCTTGGAAAATTTCTCCTTGGCAGACAACACTAACACATCTAATTTTATAGAAAGTCTTGCCGGAAGCGATGTTGTAGATTTACAGCTTGACGTTAATAATGATAACGCTTTAGATTTTGATGGGGATAATGATTATGTAGATTTGGAACATTTTGAAGTGCCAGATGAGTTTACCGTAGAATTTTGGATGCATGATAAAACAACAAGTAGTTTGGTTACGTCTACTAGACGACATGTAGTTAGTTGGTTGAAGGATGGTAATGGTGGTATTGGTACTGGTACTGAAATAATACTTGAAACAAATAATAGTGGCAACTTAACAGATCTGATATATGCGGCATGGAGCTCTGATGATCCTCATTACAGATACGTAGGTTCTCCTATTACAACCGATAATAAGTGGCACCATGTTGCCGTTGTTAGAGCAAAAAACGGTTCTACTGGATTACCCAACGCTAATGATCAAGGCTATGATATAACTCTTTACTTTGATGGAGAACAAATAGGAAAAGGAACTGCCAATTACACCGAAGATAAAACTGATAAGCTTAGAATTGGTAGTTGGGCTGGTGGTTTGGGTAATGACTTCTATGGCAGCTTAGACGAACTAAGAGTTTGGAATTATGCCAGAACCCAGGAAGATATTCAAGGGCAAATGCACTCAAAAGCATTAAATAACGAAACTGGTTTATTGGCCTATTATCCTTTTAATCATGGTATTGCCAATGAAGACAATACAGGTAAAATCTTATTATTGGATTACTCGGGAAATGATTATCATGGTAATTTAGCTAATTTTTCCTTAATAGATACAGGCACTTCTAACTGGGTAGATGGAGTAGATGTTACAAAAGTAGAAAATGGTGCTTTTATTACCACATGGCAAGTTAAAGACGGTGAGTCCATTACCATTCCTATTAGAATTAATAACACTAACACTAACACTAATATTAGTAATAGTGATATATATAACTACAACTTTACCGTAGAGTGGGGAGATGGTAGTACAACAGACTTTGTTACCAATAATTCATCTAATACAGACCTTACCCATGAATACACAAATGCAGGTGCCTATACGGTGACCATTACTGGAAGGTTTCCTGCTATTTATTTTAACGATAGTGGAGACAAAGACAAGATACGAACTGTAGAGCAATGGGGTAATATACAATGGTTATCCATGCAGAATGCCTTTTCTGGATGTAGTAATTTTGATGTTTATGCCCATGATGCGCCTAATTTAGACCAAGTAACCCAAATGTGGGGCATGTTTTTTGGTGCTACTAAGTTTACTGGACAACAAACTAATATGAACAGTTGGGGCGTGAGCAATGTTCAAAAATTTTCTAGGATATTTTCAGGCACAAGATTTAATACATCTATTGGCAACTGGAACCTTCAAAGTCTAGATGATGCTAACATTCATAATATGTTTCAAGGTGCTAATAGCCTAGATTGTAGTAACGGTACAGCCATTATTGAAGGGTGGGGTAATAACCCTAATATCGCTTCTGGAGCCTTCGTTCTCAATGTTAGAGATTATGCTGCTTCAGCGGCAATAGCCATAAGTAATCTGGAAGCTAAAGGCTGGACCATTAACGGTACAGAAATTTCAGAATGTCCTACTCTCTCTACTGATAATAATGAAGTATTTAGTAACGCTATAAAAGTAACTAACCCAGTAACTAATGTATTAACAATTAATGGGCCTGCTGGCTTTGAGCTAAAAGAAGCTACACTTTATAACATATTAGGTAAACAAATATTAAGTACTACTAACACCACAGTAAATACTAGCAAGCTATCCTCTGGAATGTATATTTTAAAAATTAGAAATAAAGAAGGGCTAACAGCCACTAAAAAAATTATAAAGCAATAGTAAATTAAGTGCTTGTAAATATAAAATATTGATTTTTAGATGTTTGTCATTTCGACAGAGTGAATAATGCGATGCGCTGAGCATGGTCGAAGTGAGCGACGAGAAATCTCAGAATAATGAGATTCCCCTCAAAAGCTTCGCTTATATCTTTAAACAAAATATATTTTGTTTTCGATAGTGTTTGGAATGACAACAATAATCAATTTAAAGTCAGATTTTTACATATGAACTTATATCGAACTCACATTAAAATAAGCGCTTATTAAATACCTCCCCCTTTGCTAATTATCAATATGATGATGTCATCCTGAACTTGTTTCATGGTGGCATCATTTTTTTTCATTAATCTTAAAAGTTAGGAATGGTGTGGTTACAATGTATACCTGTTTTTTATTTGAAATAATATAAAAAAAGTGTCATTATCAAGGCGCATTATATAAAGAAGAGGTGTAGCAACGAGACATTTTGGGCTTGATTTTTCTTGAGTATACCAAAATAAATAACTACTGTTTGGGTCTCTCTTTTTTTGTTCATTGTTTACGCCTCAAACAAAAAGAATAAACAACTTCAGATACCTTAAAATTACCCGAAATCTAATTTTTTAAATCCCATAAAACCACTTTTTAGTCCTCATTTTAACAGGCTTAAACACATTTTTTATTAGAGTAGTTAAATAGGATGAATCTTAGCTTTAAAATTATGTTTATCGTGTTTGAAAATTATAAAAAGATAAAAAGAGCAGGGGTAGGCATTATAGAAATTAACATCTATACATAAATCTAAAACAGGTTTAAATACAAATAAACAATATAAAAACGACTGTAAAGTAAATTATCCATGTCAAATAGAGAATTATCCATGTTTTAGAGCATAGAATGAAGATAGTTTTGTCCATGAAATAGCATTAATAGCGATAGGCGTGTCGTTCACGTTTGGGTTAAATTGAGAAGCAATTTCTAACTTCAATCGGCACGCTTATTTTAATCTTGTTATGAAGCTATTGATATTAAAAAAACAATAAAAAGAGCTAGTAAGTTAATGAAAGAAAAAGTAGCAATTTTAGCTAAGAGTAAATCGGAGTGTACATCCTTATTAGAAGACTTAAAGCTAAGTGGTGTAAGCAGAAGTGAGGTCTTTTTCTCTTGGAAGGATATGTGGTTATCAGAGCAAAAAAACGAATATGATTTTGTACTAATTGATTATTGCTTCTTTGATATATTTAGAGATGATATTGTAGTATATCACCTTTTCCATAAATATAAATTCAAAATAACCTTTTACAGCAATATTTCTCATAAAGTGAAAACCCAAAAAGGTAATGTAGCTATAGATTTATATAGAATATTTTTTAAGCCATTTGTAGATTTTGATAACCTGATAAAAAATGCTATAAAAAATGAACAGGTAATTGACATAGAGGAGAATACATTAGGTGGAGTGTCGGGAACTGAAAAAGCATTACATCTAAAAAAAGATACTTTTTTCTTAAAGGAAGGCTATTCACTTATTAAATTTAACTTAAATGAGGTCTTATGCTTAGAGAGTGACCGTAATTACATCACGGTATACTTATCTAACGGGAAGCATTTAATACGAGAAACACTCCAATCAGTATTAGAAATTTTACCAAACAATTTTTTAAGAATAAACAGGTCTGTAATTATCAATATAGACAAAATATATAAGGTAGTAGGCAATAGAGTGTATATCAAAGGACTAAATAGTTTCCGGCCAGTAATAGCAAATAAATACAAATTAGACATTTCAAATGCGGTACCTATGTTTAGTCAAAAACATACAGTGAATTGGAATTATAATGAAAAAGAGAAAAACTGTAAAAACTAAGTTTTACAGCCAATTAAAAAGTTTAAAAGGATTTAAAAAATAACATGGAAAAAACAATAAAACGCATAATAGTAATTATCATCATTGTAATTGGAGTTTTATGTATAGCCAAAGAACTAGGTGTCAACGTAGAAGGCATAATTATGAATGGAGATAAACCACATCTTAAATAGAGTAATATATAGATTAATAATTAACAAAACTTTAAAATGAAATATCAGGAAGAAAAATTATATGCTTTATGTGCTGTAATGGTTGTACTCACTATGTGTACAGTGTTATTTGTAATAACATTAATCGTGCATTCATAAGTTTTAAAATTAAGTATAGTATTATGAAAATAGTAGTGATAATGGTAATAGTCATAATGTTTTATTGTGGAGTGATAGAATCTGATAACTGGCATTAAAACAATAGTAAAGAGATAAATGAAGACTATTAAAAAAATAATAATAGCACTATTGTTGGTAATAAGCTCAATAGCCAATGCCCAATTTATAGATAAAGATTACACGCAGATAAGCATGTTTTTAGACCCAACAGTTACAGATTATGGTTTCCAGATAGGTGGTGAAATTCAAAAAATCATGCATTGGGGATATGCTTCGATAGCCGCTTCTACCTATAATGGCTTTGAGGTAGCTTATACAGACCTAATAGGGACACTAGGTATTAATTTCAATCTGTTTAATAATGATATAATTAGATATTACAGTGGGGCACGCCTGGGTATAATCTGGAGGGAAACAAGCCCTTTTCCTATGGTTGGTGGTGCTGTAGGTTTTGATATAAGGCTATCAAAATTTTATGCTAAAACCAAATATTACATTGGAACCAGATTATGGACGGACTATAGAGAAGACCAGAAAGACCAGTTTTATGGTGATTCTAGTGGCTATCAGAAAGGACTTATTACCAATAATCCCTTGTTGCAGGAAAATGGAGCAGTCGTATTTTCTATATCATGGTAGAATAAATAATAACAAATCAAACAGACCATGTCATTGTGGGAGTAACGAAGCAATCTCAAAAAGTATTAATAAATAAAACATGCCCAAAAACTATTTAAACGAAAATGTCTATACCGCAGCTAGAAAACGTATGCAAGACATTTTTAACACGTTTCCAAAAACATACATAGCCTTTAGTGGAGGAAAAGACAGTACCGTTATGTTGCATTTGGCACTTGAGGTAGCAAAATTAGAAAACTGTTTGCCTCTTAATGTGTTATTTGTTGACTTAGAAGGCCAATACAATACAACAATACAGAGTAGCTTTAAACTCTAAAGAAATTAACTTGCACTGGGTCTGTTTGCCTTTAAATCTTAGAAATTCGGTCAGTGTTTTTCAACCACATTGGCGCTGTTGGGATCCAGAGCTATCCAGCCTATGGATTCGTCCCATGCCACAACATTCTTAGGTAATTTCAAACACAGAACAGTATCCTTTTTTTAAATATGGAATGGAATTCGAAGATTTTGTATACCAATTTCAGAAGTGTTGTGGATCCCTTTAAACACTATTGTACCAAATGTCTATAATCCTAATAAAATGGCTGTTCCAGAAAAACGTTTGTTGCACCGTTCCATGTTAGAGCACGGTATAACGCAGCCTTTGGTGGTGGGACCCGAAAAAAACCAACAATACGTATTGATAGATGGTTACCACCGTTGGAGCATTATTAAAAAAAGTAAGGAACTTAGTAATAGGTTAAACCATAAGGTTCCTGTGGTTGTATTAAATGTATCAACTAAAAACCAAATAGTAGCCACTGTAAGACACAATAGGGCTCGTGGGCGCCACCAAATAGGAGAAATAGGTGAAGTAGTAAAAACATTATCAGAAAATGGGTGGTCATCTGCAAAAATTATGGATGCTCTGGGGATGGATGCAGATGAAGTACTAAGATTAAAGCAATTCAAAGGCTTGGGCGAATTATTTAAAGATGATGATTATTCTAAATCATGGAATTAAAAGAGGGAAAAGTTAAACTAAATATAGATAAAGCCAGTACAAGAAACTTCTTCAAATCTCTAAATCCCTTAATATATATAGTTTATCCCTTGTTTTCCTATAACCGAAACATTTTACTTTCTTTTTAAAAGCGTTAGATGTTGTTTTGAAATAAAAGGAGAAGAATGAAATTATTTAGACAACTATTACAAACTACAATACTCTTACTTTTTGGTTTACTTTCTTGTTCAACAAATGATATAGAACAAAATATATTACAGGAAAAAATAGACTTAGCCTTATTAAATGAAAATGAATGGGATTTATCCAATGATATTTTAAATCTTATAAACGTACATCGAGTAAATCTTGGAAAGAATATAATGGCTAAAGATTCATCTTATGCAACGGCTTATGCTGTTCAGCATAGTAAATATATGATAACTACTAACAGTGTAAATCACAATAATTTTTTTATCAGAAGTAAAGCGCTAAAAGAAAAAGGAGCAATGGCGGTAAGTGAAAATATAGCCTACGGCTACAGTTCTGCAGAAACAGTTGTAAAGGCTTGGTTAAAAAGTGATGCACATAGAGAAGTTATAGAAGGTAACTTTTCACATATAGGGTTTGGCATTGTAAAATCATTAGAGAACAGATATTATTATACAACGCTATATTATAGATAATAATACAGATTTAGTACCTGAATTGATTAATATAACCAACATAGGAGCTTTTGATGAATCCATAGCATACAATATAGATGCAAAAAACAAAATGGTGACACTATCCCGCAAAATATTTCTGGTAGTATCTCACTAAGTGTGTAAAGTTAATTTTTTGATTAATTTTAAATTTTCTGGGATAATAAAATATTTTGTGTTTTGTCATTTATTTAGTTGAAAAATGATTTTGAAATTCATAGGCAAAAAATTTACTTATAAATTTTTATTTTATGAATCCAGAACTAGAAAAACAATTAGAAGCCTTAATAGGCAAAATCACAAACAAAGAAGACTTTGATCAAGTAAAAGAACAATTACTTAAGCGAGGTATAGAATCACTATTGCAGGCAGAAATGACCGCTCATTTAGGTTATTCAAAAGGAGATCCAACATTAACAGATAACCAGCGCAATGGTTTCTCCCAGAAGACCTTAAAAACTCAAAATGGCGAACAGCGTATAAAAATCCCTAGAGATAGAGCATCGAGTTTCGATCCTGTGATTGTTCCCAAACATCAATCCATAAGTCAAGAATTAGAGGACTGTATTCAATTGCTTTACGCCAAAGGCATGAGTAATAGTGATATCATAGACTTCATAAAGCACACTTACGGGGTCAACTATTCAACATCACAAGTGTCACTCATTACCAACCAGTTATTGGAAGATATTAAACTTTGGCAGCATAGGCCATTGGAGGATGTCTATCCCATAATCTGGATTGATGCCATTCATTATAAAATACGCCACGAAGGCAAAGTCGTCTCTAAAGCTTGTATGATTGTTTTAGGAGTCAATACCGAAGGGCAACAAGATATTTTAAGTATGAACATTGTTGAATCCGAAAAAGCATCTGCCTGGATGTCTATTTTAGATGACTTGCGTACACGTGGGGTAAAAGACATCTTCTTTTTATGTTCGGATAATCTCTCTGGGCTAGACAAAGCCGTAGAAGCCATTTTTCCAGACAGTATAAGACAAATATGTATTGTGCACCAAATTAGAAACTCTCTGAAATATGTAAGCTATAAAGACCGCAAAGCAATAATGGCCGATATTAAATGCATTTATGGAGCAGATAATGAACATCTGGCATTAGAAGCTCTCGAAATATTTAAGCAAAATTGGGAAGGTAAATATTTATCAGCCGTACAATCTTGGGAAAATAACTGGGATAATTTAATGGCTTTTTTAAACTACCCAAAAGAGATTAGGAAACTCATTTATACTACCAATATCATTGAAAGTTTCAATGCTAGTTTACGCAAATACACTCGTAACAAAAAAGTGTTTCCTAATGATGATGCAGCTTTAAAATCCATATATCTAGCTGCTCAAGGAATTAGTAAAAAATGGAAGAAAACTCGATTTAAATGGGCGCAAATTTACAACCAATTGTATATTTGTTTCCCTAACAGGTTATAATAAACAAACTTTTAACCTATGAATTTTGAAATTATTTTTCAAAAACACAAAATTTTGGATAAACTCAATTTTCTATCTCTTCTGTTAGTTTAGCTCGTTCTTTCTTTTGAGTTGTTTTAGTTGAATCCAACTTTGTGTTAGATTCTTTAAGTTTAGTTTCGAGTTCTATTAATTTTTCATTTATCTCTGGAAATTCTTTTGTAATATTAATTTTCTTTAAAGCTTTGTTTTGCTCTTCCTCGGTAAAGCCATCTAATATTTTATTTAATGCATTAATTACAGTGTCAAATCGCATTTTTTTTATTAAAAAAACTTCAGCAAGTTCATTTAACAATTTCTTTTGCAATTTTGTTTTAACATCAGTCACATCTTCAAATTCCATAATCCACGGAATTGGTTTTTCTTTATTTCACATAAATCCGCTATTTCTTTTAAATAGGCGTTCATTTTTTGATTACTTAGAATAGGTAAAACTTTGTCACTATTTACGATATCAGAATGGTCACCGTATTTTTTTAGGATGGCATCAGCAATCGGTAGAATTGGAATATTGCTTCTGGTATCTGTTTTGGCTCTTTTGGTTTTAATCCAGCGTTCACCATCTATACCAATAACGATATCATTTTTTGAGAGTTTTTGAACATCGACATAAGCTAACCCTGTAAAGCAACAAAAAATAAAGATGTCTTTTACCTGGTCCAAACGTTCAGTGTGTAATTCCTTTTCCACCATTTTTTGGATTTCTTCTTCTGTCAAAAACTCTCTGTCTACAGTTTTTAGCTTTGCTTTCCAATGAAGAAATGGATCCTTATCAATCCAATCATTAGCAAATGCAATGCGAATTATTTTTTTAAAATTAGTAATGTATTTAATAGCAGTATTATGGCTACAATTTCGCTCTGTTTTTAAATAGTATTCAAAACCAGTTATAAATTTATGGTTAACATCTTTGACTAAAATATCTTTAGCTCCGTATTCTTTTTGAATATACTCTGATACATGCTTTTTTGCTGTTCTATAGCGTTCCGCCGTTCCTGCGGCAAAATCACTACCAACAAGTTTATTTACTCTTTTATTATGGTCTTCGAAGATTTCAAGAAGCATTTTTTTACTGGAGTCTTTACCTAAATATGAATCTCTAAGAGAAACTGCTGTTAAAGGCTTGCCTTGAGATAAATATTGTTGTTCAATATTATATATCTTATTTTTAATAGTAGTTATATAACGATTGATTTCGTGGGACTCCTTAGAGTTTCCCTTGGCTAAGTTCGAATTTGTGTCCCAATTATCAACTAATACTTTTCTACGAATACTTAATTCTGCACGTTCTCCGTTCAGTGTAATTCTCAGATAGATATTTGCTTTACCATAGTTGTCGGCTTTACACTTTTTGATATAAAAAAGAAGAGAAAAAGAATTATTCATAGTAATTAGTTATTAATTACTATGAATTTACAAAAAATAAAACAAAGGAAATGAGTTGTAATTGTCTTATTTTTAGATGATTATATTTAATTAGGGGTCAGTTGAAATGCCTTGTAAGTGACTCCTAATTAGCCCCTTTTTATTTGTGATTTTTTGCTATTATTTGATATCAAATAAAATTTAAAAAGCCCATAAACGTAATGTTTACAGGCTTTTGGTAGAATTTAGTAAATTCTCAGCGGAGAAAGAGGGATTCGAACCCCCGGAGGTGTGACCCTCAACAGTTTTCAAGACTGCCGCATTCGACCACTCTGCCATTTCTCCAGTGTCTTTTGCGTTTACCTTTAGCGGGCTTGCCCGCCGGAGGGAAATTCTTTTCCCGTAGGCGGGTGCAAATATAGAACGCTTTTTTAATTCTTTCAAATAAAAAGCAAACTTTTTAAAAAATAATTTTAACAGGTCTGTATACGTCTATTTTATGGTCCAATATTGGCTAAAAGAAAATTTCAAACCTTATTTTTGCAGATATACTAACGTGACATGGATACTATAAAACAGTTGCAATGGCGCTATGCAACAAAGAAATTTGATAACACCAGGAAACTTTCCAATGAAAAATTAAGCATACTGAAGGAAGCATTTAATTTAACAGCGACGTCTTTCGGGTTACAAACTGTTAAACTCGTTGTTATTGAAAATAATACGTTAAGGGAATCTTTGGTCGAACATTCATTTCATCAAAGACAGGTTTTAGAGGCTTCGCATTTATTGGTCATTTGCATTCAGGATAACATTAGTGAAGGGGATGTAAATGCTTATTATGATAACATTAAAAACATTAGAAATACATCAGAGGACATCTTGGAACCATATCGATTAGACCTTGTTAATACGATGGAAAACAAGTCTGTAGAAGAGCGTTTACAATGGTCTAAGAACCAGGCTTACATTGCTTTGGGCAACTTAATGACCGTATGTGCCATGGAAGGAATAGATTCCTGTCCAATGGAGGGGTTTTTACCAAAAGCTTACGATAAAACATTGGGTTTAGACAAGTTAAAATTGAAGTCAGTACTACTATTACCTGTGGGTTACAGGGCCAATGATGATATGTTTTCGGAATTTGAAAAAGTAAGAAAGTCGTTGGACGACACCATTATAGAATTATAAATCAAAATACAATATATTATTTATGCCAGGATTTGAATTATTTGGAGAATTAGAACGTAAAGAAGTTAATGATGTATTAGACAATGGTGTCTTAATGCGCTATGGTTTTGACGGCATGCGTAATGGGCACTGGAAATCGAAAGAATTGGAAGCTGCTTTATGCCAATCGTTTGAAACCAATCATGTACAACTCGTGTCTAGTGGAACGGCAGCCGTTTCTGTAGCATTGGCGGCTGCAGGTGTTGGCGCAGGAGACGAGGTTATTATGCCTTCATTTACTTTTGTAGCCAGTTTTGAAGCTATTATGATGCTAGGAGCAACGCCTATATTAGTTGATATTGATGATACTCTTGCACTAGACCCCAAAGCCGTAGAAGCAGCCATTACTTCAAAGACAAAAGCTGTTATGGTCGTACAAATGTGTGGAAGCATGGGAGACATGAAAGCTTTAAAAGCCATTTGTGAGACCCATAACTTACTACTTATTGAAGATGCCTGCCAGGCCATTGGAGGAAGTTACAATGGACAGCCCCTTGGTAGCATTGGTGATTTGGGGTGCTTCTCTTTCGATTTTGTAAAAACCATTACCTGTGGGGAAGGTGGGGCAGTAATTACGAACAAACAGAAATACTACACCCATGCAGACCATTATAGTGATCATGGTCATGATCATGTAGGGAATGATAGGGGAGCAGAGACCCATCCTTTCCTGGGCTATAATTTTAGAATTTCAGAATTACATGCAGCCGTAGGATTGGCTCAAATAAAACGATTGCCGGAGTTCATAGAAATTCAAAAGAAAAACTTTACTATAATCCGCGAAGCTTTATCTCAAATTCCAGAGGTGACATTTAGAACCGTTCCCGAAGGTGGAGAAGAAAGTTATGCGTTTTTAAACTTCTTTCTACCCGATTTGGAGGTTGCACAAAACGTATCTAAGGCCTTTAAAGAACATGGAGTCGATGCTTGTTTTCATTACTACGATAACAATTGGCATTACATAAGGAAATGGGAACATTTAACGAATTTAAAGTCCTTATTCCCTATTTCGGAGGAAGTTAAAAAAGGATTGGAATATCTTAAAACAAAGGAGTTTTCCCAATCAGACCAGTATATAGCTAGAAATATATCCTGTCTAATAAAGCTATCATGGACCGAAGACGAGGTAAGAGAGCGAGCTAACAAGATGGCCGAGATCATCAAAGAATTTGTTTGATGTATTGTTTTTGTAGGGGTTAAAAAATGCGGTTTTTAAAGATTTGTACTTAGCTTTACGAAATCATAAGGTAAAGTGATGAATTTTAAACCTTTAATTCTGTTTTTTTTAGTGTTGATCTTGTCAAAATATGTCAATGCTCAGCAAATGCCCATTGACTTTTCTGATGTAGCAGATAATTTCAGCTCATTTGGAGGGAGTAGTTTTTCTTTTGGGACAGACTTAACCGATTCTGGTAATGATGTAGGTCGGATTTACAATAATGGAACAAATTCTTGGCAGGGAATAACCATAGACTTGTTACGTGAAATTGATTTGGATTTTCAAAAAACAATAAGCCTGTCGTTTTATGCTTTTGATTCTAATGCTCATAATATAGTTTTGAAATTAGAACATGGTACAAACCCAGATGTGCAAGTTATGAAAACTGTATCCTCATCGGGTTGGATCAAGAACATAGAATTCGATTTCTCTAATGCAGTTTTTAGTTCGGACCATAACGCCGTTGTGGCTACCGGAATATATAATAGGCTAACTATTTTTATTGATGGTGGTGTCATGGTGTCTGGAACATATTTGATAGATGATATTAATGATGGTTCTAGATTTATAGACGTGAATGCCCTAGATGTTATTTATAATAACCTCGTTTGGGCAGATGAGTTTGATGAAGATGGTACCGTGAATCCTGAAAACTGGCATCATCAAACACAAGTTATTGTTCCCGGTGTAGGATGGGCCAATGGTGAAGTGCAACATTATACTAATCGAATTGATAATTCTTTCGTCGATGGTGGGTTTTTGAACATTGTTGCAAAAAAGGAAAATTATACAGACCAGGGACTAAGTAAAAGTTATACTTCTGCGCGATTAAACTCAAAATTTGCATTTACTTATGGACGCGTAGATGTTAGAGCCAAATTGCCTGAAGGAGCCGGTACCTGGCCAGCGATTTGGACTTTAGGTAAAAACATAAATGAAGATGGAGCCTATTGGGATGATCAAGGGTTTGATGCTGTTGGTTGGCCCGCTTGTGGGGAGATTGATATTATGGAGCATGGGTTGGGGGCATTAAATGAAGTTTCCAGTGCACTTCATACCCCATGTTGTCATGGCGGAAGTCCTAATAAAGGAACGGTTATGGCCTCAGATGTGGCCAGTGATTTTCATATTTACTCTGTCAATTGGTCACCCGATCAAATTACATTCCTGTTGGATGGCATTGGCTTTTATACATACAATCCGTCAGTTAAAAATGCCAGTACATGGCCTTTTTTTGAAGATCAATACATACTATTAAATATAGCGATGGGAGGAGTGGCAGGAACTATAGATCCGGCTTTTACCGAGAGCCGTATGATAATTGATTATGTTAGAGTTTTCCAAAATGATCCATTAAATATTGATGAAAATTCTGAACAAAAATTTGTTATGTATCCAAACCCAGTATTAGATGTAATCCATATAGATACTGTTGAGGACATAGATAAAATTGAAATCTACAATCTTGTTGGAAATGTGGTGATGAGTAAAGAAAGACCAGATCGTATTTTTGATATTTCTAATGTGAGCTCCGGAGTTTATTTGCTAAGAATTTACTCAAACCAAGGCGTTTTAACCAAGAAGTTTATAAAGTATTAATACTTCACGTAATCCACAATTTCTAAACCATAGCCTATTAATCCAACACGTTTTGCGTGGGCTTCGGCATTAGAGATTAGTTTTAGTTTGTGAATATTCAGGTCGTGTAATATTTGTGCACCAATACCAAAATCTCTGGTATCCATATTTATTCTGGGAGCCTTATATACTTGACCATCATTTTGATTTTCTTTTAAAACAGAGAGGCGCTTTAAAATATTCATAGATTGAGATTCCTGATTAATAAATATAATGGCACCTTTTCCAGCTTTATTAATCACTTCAAACATATTAGCCAGTTGTTTATCAACCTGATTAGTTAGGGTACCTAAAATATCATTATTAACAAGTGTTGAATTAATTCTGGTAGGAACCTCTTCATTATTTTTCCAGTGTCCTTTTGTTAAAGCTATATGTACTTGATTATTAGTTGTTTGCTTGTAGGCTCTTAATCTAAAACTTCCAAATCTGGTTTCTATTTGAAAATCCTCTTTTTTATCAATTAATGAGTCGTGTTGCATACGATAAGCAACTAAATCTTCTATAGAAACAATTTTGAGATCCAGTTTTTTAGCAACTTCAACCAGTTGAGGCAAACGTGCCATAGTACCATCTTCATTCATGATTTCTACAATGACTCCAGCTGGTTTTAGGCCGGCTAGCCTTGCAAAATCTATAGCCGCTTCTGTATGTCCTGTTCTTCTTAAAACACCACCTTCTTTAGCGACTAACGGGAAAATATGACCCGGACGTGCCAATTCAAACGGTTTGGTATCAGGATCGATTAACGCTTTAATAGTCTCCGCCCTGTCACTTGCCGAAATTCCAGTAGTTACATTACCACCCCTTAAGTCCACAGATACAGTAAAAGCCGTTTCCATTGGATCTGTATTATTTCGAACCATCATGTTTAATTCCAGTTCGTTACATCGGGTTTCTGTAAGAGGAGTACATATAAGGCCTCTGCCATGCGTGGCCATAAAATTGATCATTTGAGGTGTTACCATATCGGCAGCAGCTAAAAAGTCGCCTTCATTTTCACGATTTTCGTCATCAACAACAATAATAACCTTTCCGTTTCTAATGTCATCAATAGCCTCGTTTATTGTATTTAGTTTGAACTTGGGATTTGTTTCTTTTGGTGTTGGTGTCATACGGTCCGCTATCATAATGCAAAGATATTGCTTATTTTAAGGAAAATAAACAATTTTGTTTTAAGTCTTCCTTTATTTTTACATTTAGAAATGGGTATGCAAACATATATAAAGGAAGTCCAATAATTAAAGAGAATACGTTTGGTCTTTTACTTCTCTTTTTGTTGTGTCTATAGAATTTAAAAGAACCAAATAATGATCGTAAATAATAAAATACAAATACCGAAAACGCGACGATACTAAGTTTTAAAGAAATCGATGCTACGGAAGGTAATTTGTTATTTTTACAGATAAGGAATAACACTAAAAGTATAACTCCAATACCGTAAAGGATCATAGCCAATTTAGCACGGCGCTTGTAGGTCCTTGCGAAGTCATCAGATTGCGCATAATCATTGTCAAAGTTTATTCCCGATTCTTGAATCTGGTCTATAGATAGCCCGCGTTCTTGTAAGCGCTTGACGGCTTCGTAACGAATGTCTTCTCCATGTCCAAGAGTCTTATAATTCGAAATAACATTTAGAAGTTCTTCGTTTTTATATGGAGCAAGAAATTTATAGTCAACTGCATCTTTTTCCTTAACATTAAACACTTTCTTTAGAGGGACTATAATATTGCCAAGTTCAAAGACACCCTTATCGGCCGTAGCTCTTCTTGTTAAAAACACGCCTAGAGGAAGCATGGTTAAGGTTGAAAACCAGCTTGCTAAAATAGGATTAAGGTTGCCGCTTTTTGCGCTATTGGTAGCAAAAATCCCTATAAAGTGATACGTTAAAAATAGGAGTATAGCAATAACCATAGGAAGTCCAATCCCCCCTTTGCGAATAAGCGCGCCTAACGGAGCTCCAACAAAAAATAGGATAATACAAGCAAAACCTAAAGCAAATTTCTCATGAAGAGAAATAACATGTTTGTTAAGCCAGATTTTTGAATTTTCTCGAGTCTTGTTTTTAGACACAATGATTTGCTCTGCACTGGTAATAGACTTATCCGTAATCTCTATCAGTTCATACTTTTTGGGCGCATTGAAAAGATGTAAAAGGTTTCCTGTATAGGCCTGAATATTAACATCCTTTTCAGGTAATTTGGTGTTAATCTTCTTAGCAACAGTAGAGCGTTGAAACAAGTTCCTTGAGAAAGATTGGTAATCGCGTTCTTCTTTTTTAGAAAGTGAATCTATGGTTTTATTTAAACCAATAACGCTCAACATGTTGTATTTATCCGTTTGTGATTTTTCGTCAAAATCCACTTTATTGAGTTTGGATAGATCGATATTGATGATATACTTTTCAAAAGTACTCTTTGCAAAGGGTTTTTTTTCTTTGGCTTTAGATTTTTTAGGTGTAATATCGGTATAATAGTTACCATCAAACAATATCAGCTTTAAAACATTGGACTCTTTCTTACTGGCAAGCTCTCCTGTCTTTGCTTTGATCGTGGTGGCATTTGTTCTATTATTTGCTCCTTTGATATGTATGGTAATATCATTTAAATATTGATCTCTGTCTCCGTGTTTATCCGTGAACTTGATATTGTAAGTACCAACATCGTTAAACTGCCCTTCGGCCAATAACATAGCCGGTTTTAATTTGGCAATATTCGTACGGAGGTTAAACGAATTAAGTTCTGCCCAGGGAATAACATTGTTAGAAAAGAAAAACGTAATCGTACCCAATATAACAATAAAAACACTTAGACTGGACATAGCCCGCTGAAGAGAAATACCTGTTGATTTCATCGCAGCAAACTCATAATTCTCCGCAAAAGCTCCAAAAACCATAATAGAAGATAATAATATGGTAAGTGGCAATACCAGAGGAATTAACTTTGGCATGAAATAAATGAGAAATTTAGCAATAACAACGATATCCAGATCTTTTCCAGCAAGCTCTTTAATGTAAAGCCAAATGGTTTGTAAAACAAAGATCAGCATGAGTATAACAAACACGCTGATAAAAGTTCTTAAGTAGGAGGTTAGTATGTAACGATCTAATATTTTCACGAGTATTTACCTAATCTAATTTATTGATGTAATAATCTTTATATTTATTAGCATCAAAGGTAAATAAGGTTTCGGACAAAGGCTCGTTTGTTTTAAAAGAATTTACAGTTAAGGTTGTTTTTGTACTGTTTTTTCCAATTTCAATTAAATTGTATACATGTTTGGTTTGCGTATCAACACCCAGAAGAATATACGTTATTTCAGAATTTGAATCTATAGGTGTTAATTTAATATATTGTATTTTTCGACCTTTAATATTTTGTTCTATATCCATAGAATAGGTGTACCCGTCTTCGTAAAAAGAGAGCATTTTACTTGGTGTAATGCTACCTTCTTCGTCTTCACCTTCAGAAGAAATAGTGACTTCTTCATCTTCGGGACTAATGGTATAAAGTGTTTTTCCATTAAAAATACGCATAATACCAAGAATGTTTAACCTGTATTTGTCGCCTTTCATAACAACATCCCCACGTGTTTCTTGTTTTATATTTTCTGCTTTATTTTCTAATGTGTATTTAAAATTTATAGAAATATTGTCATAGCTTTTAGCCTTTTGAGAGACTTCATTTAGCATGGATTTTGCCTGATTTTGTGCAAAGCTATTCATAGTCAAAGCCACAAATAAGATGGTAATAAGATGTTTCATTTTCATTTTTTAATTATATCTCGTTTTCTAAATGTTGGTCTAAAGCGGCCAGGTCTGTAATTAAAACCTGTCTTGCTTTACTACCTTCAAATGGGCCAACTATTCCCGCTGCTTCTAATTGGTCTATTAGTCGTCCTGCTCTGTTATATCCCAGCTTTAGTTTTCGCTGTAATAAGGAGGCCGAACCTTGTTGTGCTGTAACGATAACAACAGCAGCGTCTTTAAATAGTTTGTCCCTGTCTGCTATATCTATATCAACACCCGTGCCATTCTCTTCGCCAACATATTCCGGAAGGAGATAAGCATCCGGGTACGCCTTTTGAGAGCCAATATAATCAGTAATTTTTTCAACTTCTGGAGTATCCACAAAGGCACATTGAATACGAATAACATCATTCCCCTGTGTAAATAGCAAGTCTCCTCGCCCAATTAATTGATCGGCACCCGAGCCATCTAAAATCGTTCTAGAATCTATTTTAGATGTTACTCTAAACGCAATACGTGCTGGGAAATTCGCTTTTATAATACCAGTAATAACGTTTACAGACGGACGCTGGGTTGCTATAATTAAATGAATACCAATAGCCCTTGCTAGCTGTGCCAGACGTGCTATTGGAGTTTCTACCTCCTTACCGGCGGTCATGATTAAATCCGCGAATTCATCCACCACCAAAACGATGTATGGTAAAAACTGGTGTCCGTCGTTCGGATTTAGTTTACGGGCTTTAAATTTCGTGTTGTATTCGGCAATGTTTCTACACATCGCATTTTTTAGAAGCTCGTAACGGTTATCCATTTCAATACATAATGAATTTAATGTGTTGATAACCTTAGTGTTGTCTGTAATAATAGCATCTTCGCTATCTGGTAACTTGGCCAGATAATGACGTTCTATTTTGTTAAAAAGTGTAAGCTCTACTTTCTTTGGGTCGACCAAAATAAATTTAACTTCCGCTGGGTGTTTTTTATAAAGTAAGGATGTTAATACCGCATTTAATCCTACAGATTTACCCTGTCCGGTGGCACCAGCCATTAGTAAGTGAGGCATTTTTGCCAGATCGACCACAAAGGTTTCATTGCTAATTGTTTTTCCAAGTGCAATAGGAAGCTGCATTTCGGAAGACTGAAACTTTTTGGAAGCAATAACCGATCGCATGGATACAATGGTTGAGTTCTTATTAGGAACCTCGATACCAATAGTTCCCTTACCCGGAATGGGTGCAATAATACGTATTCCAAGGGCAGATAATGATAAAGCAATATCGTCTTCTAAATTCTTGATTTTTGAAATACGAACGCCTGCTTCGGGCACTATTTCGTATAAAGTAACTGTAGGACCAATGGTTGCCTTAATACTGGCAATACCAATTTTGTAGTTATTTAAGGTCTCTACAATTTTATTTTTATTCTCTTCTAGTTCTTCCTGATTTATGGTAATGCTTTCCGAATCATACCTTTTAAGAAGGTCTAAAGGCGGAAATATGTAGTTTGATAATTCTAGTGTTGGATCGAACAAGCCAAAGTCTTCAACGAGTTTATCTGCTAAATTGTTCTTTTCTGAAAGTTCTTCGGTAACATGTTCAACTTTCATTTCAAGTTCCTCTTCAGCAACCTCTTCCTCATTGACTACAACCTTAACCTCCATAGACGTCGTGTCTTCCGCAGTAGATGTAGCACTTTCATTTACCTTAACAGGGTCATCCTGTACTAGGACAGGTTCCTCGTTTTGAATAGAAATATCCAATGCAGATTTTATTTGTTCTGCTTCATCAGATAAGTTGTTATCCAAGGGCACAACCAGATCATCAAGATTAGACATCTCATTTTGAAGATCTTTCTTGGCAGATTTAAAGAGGTTTGCAATGCTTTCAAAAGTAAGACCAAAACGCATAGCGAGATAGGTAATGAATCCGAATAAAAGGAGCAGGGCAGTTCCAATACTTCCTATATAATCTTGTAGATATGAATTAATCTCAAAACCAATTGTACCTCCGAGTACATCGGTTTTGTCACTAAAAAAACCTAACAAAATCGATAACCATATGGTAATTAAGATGCCCCAGAACCAATGTTTTCTTAATTTGGCCTTGTTTAGGTTCATCAATACAAAAACTCCAGATAAGAAAACTAGTCCGGAAAGCATAAAAGATGCAACACCAAAACCTCGTTGAATAAAGAAATCACCAAACCAGGCTCCAAATTGACTTACCCAGTTTTGGGTCTTGGAGTTTCTGGACGGAAATGTGTTTATAAGACTTTGGTCTGCTTCACCTGTGAAGAAATAAGACACAAAGGCTATACACAACCAAATACCACAAATAACCAATAGACTGCCAAAAACCAGTCTTTGCTGACTTGATAGTTCAAATTTTAGTTTTTTTACTGGTTTTTTAGGTGGTTTTTTGGTTTTAGTTTTTCTCTTCGCCATTAGCGTTGTTAGTTTAAACAAAAATACAAATTACTAACGTTTATCCTAATGGATTAGTATTTTAAAAAATCTTCGGAATGTAAATAATCAGACCTATAATTACAGCAAAAACCGAGGCAATAAATACGGCACCAGCAGCAATATCCTTTATGAAACCTATTTTATGGTGGTGCTCCGGGTGAATAAAATCGGCGATAGCCTCAATAGCTGTATTAACCCCTTCAATACTCATCACTAAACCCATGCATAATAGTTGAATCATCCATTCCGTCAAAGAAATGTCATAATATATTCCAGCCACTATCATGATAACTGCAATAGTAAATTGAATCTTTATGCTTGCTTCAGTTTTTAAAAGAAGTAATGCACCTTTAAAGGCATAACCAACGCTCTTTAAGCGATTTATAATGAAAGGTTCTTTTTTAGACATATATAAGTCCGAAAATTAATTACAAAGACTCAAGTGCAGCCTTGTAATTTGGTTCCTCTCCGGTTTCAGATACTTGTTCGGTATAAAGGACTTTGCCATGAGCATCAACGGTAATAACAGATCGAGAAAGCAAACCATCAAAAGCACCATTGACCATAATTAAGCCATAATCACTTCCAAAGGCACCAGCCTTAAAATCTGAAAGCATCACAACGTCTTCCAGGCCTTCAGCGGCACAGAATTGATCCATGGCAAAGGGTAAGTCTCTAGAGATACATAAAACTTTTGTGTTTTCTAATTTGCTAGCTTCTGTATTAAACGTTCTAACAGACGTCGCGCAAACCCCTGTATTAACACTGGGGAAAATATTTAAAACCAGTTTGCTCCCTTTAAAATCCTCTAAGGATTTGATAGATAAATCTGTTGCTACTAATTTAAAATCAGGAGTTTGAGATCCTATTTCAGGTAGGTTTCCAGATGTCTCTACAGGCGTTCCACCCAAAGTTATTTTAGCCATAAATGTAAGTTTTATTAAAATTTAAAAGTAAGCATATAAAGTTGTTTTGAATACTAATTTATGAAAATATTATAGGTATTGCTAAAAACTATGAATAACGATTGATGGATAAGTTTTGATTATGAATTTATAATATATAGATATAAAAAACACGAGCAATTTTAGTAATAAAAAGGTAAATTTGAGAGAATGAATACAAACGAACTAAAAATTAAGTAATATGGAAACAAAAGACGGAGACATAGGTAAGTGTCCTTTTATGGGAGGAGCACAGCGGGAAGCAGCAGGCAGTGGAACAAAAAATCGTGACTGGTGGCCCAATGAACTTGCATTAAGTATACTAAGGCAAAACAGTAGAAAGTCCAATCCTATGGAGCAGGACTTTAGTTATCCCGAGGCATTTAATAGTCTGGACTTTCCAAAACTTAAACAGGACGTTATAGACTTAATGACCGATTCTCAAGACTGGTGGCCGGCAGATTATGGACATTATGGACCTTTTATGATTCGCATGGCCTGGCACAGTGCCGGGACGTATAGAGTGGGGGATGGACGCGGAGGAGGATCGACAGGAAACCAACGTTTTGCACCATTAAACAGTTGGCCGGATAATGGAAATCTGGATAAGGCACGTTTGTTACTTTGGCCTATAAAAAAGAAATATGGAAAGAAAATTTCCTGGGCAGATCTCTTAATTTTAGCAGGAAACTGTGCTTTAGAGTCTATGGGGTTTAAAACCTTTGGTTTTGCTGCAGGAAGAGAAGATATTTGGGAGCCGGAACAAGACATTTATTGGGGATCTGAAACAGAATGGTTAGGTAATAAGGAACGATTTGAAAATGGAGATAATATAGAAGGACACTTGGGGGCAGCGCATATGGGTCTGATTTATGTGAATCCGGAGGGACCTAACGGAAACTCCAACCCATTAGAAACTGCCAAACTGATGAAAGAGACGTTTGGACGTATGGCCATGAACGACGAAGAAACTGTAGCTTTAACGGCGGGCGGACACACCTTTGGTAAGGCCCACGGAGCGGCAAATCCAGATGAATATGTAGGAGCAGAGCCGGCAGGGGCGACAATAGAACAAATGAGTACCGGGTGGAAAAATACTTACGGTACGGGTGTGTTAGACGATGCCATTACGAGTGGTCTGGAAGGTGCATGGACACCAAATCCGACACAATGGGATCATGACTATTTTGATGTTTTATTGAAATACGACTGGGAACAAACAAAAAGCCCGGCAGGAGCAAACCAGTGGACACCAACAAAAGAATCGCAGGCGCGAATGGCTCCCGCAGCAGGAAACGCTTCTAAGGAACAAGCACTCATGATGACCGATGCAGATATGGCTCTAAAAATGGATCCCGCATATTTGGAAATCTCAAAACGCTTTCACGAAGACCAAAAAGCATTTGAGGATGCATTCGCTCGTGCCTGGTTTAAACTAACACATCGTGATATGGGACCAGTATCCCGTTATTTAGGTCCGGAAGTCCCTCAAGAGGCCTTATTGTGGCAGGATCCAATTCCAAAGGTTGATTATAAGCTAAGTGCTTCTGATATCGATACGCTTAAAAATATGATTTTAGCCTCGGGGTTAACCATATCTCAATTGGTAACTACTGCCTGGGCCTCGGCATCAACGTTTAGAGGTTCCGATATGCGCGGAGGTGCCAACGGTGGTCGCATTAGGTTATCTCCTCAAAAAGATTGGAATGTGAACAATCCTGAAGAACTAGCTAAAACCCTTAAGATTTATGAAGGCATTCAAAATGAATTTAAAGGCACTATTTCTATGGCAGATTTGATTGTCTTGGGAGGCTCAGTGGGTGTTGAAGAAGGCGCTCGAAATGCAGGATATGATATGGAAGTACCCTTTATTGCAGGTAGAGGAGATGCTACGCAAGAGCAAACTGATGAAGAGTCTTTTGCACATTTAGAACCTCAAGCAGATGGTTTTAGGAATTACATTAAAGAAGGGTTACAGGTATCGGCAGAAGATCTGTTGGTCGATCGGGCTAATTTGCTAACACTTACTGTACCCGAAATGACTGTATTAGTCGGTGGGTTACGTGTATTGGGAGCCAATTATGATGGTTCCGAATATGGTGTGTTTACAAGTCACGTAGGGAATCTTACCAATGATTTCTTTGCCCATATTTTGGATTTTACCTATACATGGGAAGCGACTTCAGAAAGCGATATCTTATTTGAAGGCCGTGATAGAAGAACCGGAGAAGTTACATTTACTGGAACACGTGCCGATTTAATTTTTGGTTCTAATACCGAGCTTCGTGCTATCGCTGAAGTATACGGTTCCGATGATGCTCAGGAAAAGTTTGTAAATGATTTTATAAAGGCCTGGGTAAAAGTGATGAATTTGGATCGTTTTGATTTAAAATAAATTAACTAGTTTTAAGGGTAAGAATTGGCACAGAGACCTTTCTGGTATTTGTGCCAATTGTATTTAAGCTATAAGTATATGAATGATAATATAGGTGATTTTTTTCAGGCTATTCAATCCGGAGATAATCAAAAAGTAAAGACGTTACTGGAACGAAACCCGCACTTGGTTAAAACCAGAGATTCAAGGGGCTTTACTCCTTTAATCTTTGCAGCGTACTTTGATAAAACAGATATCGTGCGAACACTCATTGAAAATAATGCCCCTATTGATGATACAGATGCCTCTGGGAATACAGCTTTAATAGGAGTGTCGTTTAAAGGAAATACAGAACTATCTGGTTATCTGATAAGTCAGGGAGCAAATATTAATGCAAAAAATACAAAAGGAACAACCTCTTTAATTTTTGCATCTATGTATAATAAGCATGATATGGTGGAGCTACTGCTTAAAAATGGAGCAGACAAAAGTGGAGCAGATAATGAAGGTAAAACCGCAATTGACCACGCTCAGGAAAAAGGGTTTAAAACGGTATTGGAGCTTTTTGAGGTTGAGTAATAACTGATGGTTTTGATAGATCAGATAATAGACAACGGATGAAAAAAATCAGGTTGTTTTTAGGAGGAAATAATTTTTATGAACCTTCATCAAATTCGTTTTTAGAGTCATCAATTATTTTTCCAGTTTTACCATTTATGGTTACATCATGAATGTAAATACCTTTTACATACCAAATACGCCAATTTCCTTCTTCTTTTTGAATATAAGTATGTTTGTCTTTTATATCTACTTCGCGTTCTTCAAGTACTTTTAATAAATCTTGCCAAGTATAGTTAAAACCTTTGTCGTAATCGGTTTCTTTTATTAGTTTTCCGTCTTCGTTGTATTCTTTCCAAATACCTTTTTTGTAGCTATTGTATAGGTATTCTCCTGTTAGCTTTAGGTTACCATTTTTGTAATATCGATTAATCTTATGAAAATAAGACTTTTCTGTTTTTATAATCTCATCATAAAAATCAGATGATTCACTCTGTTTGATAATAGTTCCATTGTTAAGAGTGTCAATATGCCTATTTAAGTGAGTTTTATTTCTATTGAAAGTTTCTATATCGAATTTTTTCATTGTTGTTATTTTTTGAGCCTTACACGAGGTAAATAATATTGTTAGCGTAATTAAAAGTAAACTTTTCATGTTATTCAGGTTTTACAAGTGGATTATTCCACAATTTTTTCCATTGCCAAAGCCATGTTATAATTCGGTTTTTACTACCATAACTTGGTTGATGGGAATAATCCATAATATTATAGGTTGCACCTTTTTTGTAGCTATATGGATGGTTTCTATTAGGTGAAAACGTATGATACAAACCTAGGGCATGTAATGCCTCATGAGCTGTGGTGGATGTATTATGACCTTGAAATAAAACTACTGCATCTGAATTTATACCTTTAGCTTGACCACTAACTGTACTCATAATTCTCCCTGTTTTACTGAAAGAACCAGGACACTTGTCACCAATAAAATAAACTTTTAAATAGTTTTTGTACTTTTTGTCTAGTTTAGTATTTAAATAATCATGTAAGCCTGTTCTGTTGCCGATGTATCCTTTTGTTTTTGGGTCAAATTTTTTGTTAAAGGTTTTGTCGGTTTTTAAGTCTAACGATTCAACGACAATGGCTGGTTTTATAAAGGCTTGCTGTAAGTATTTGATTAAAAATGCCTTCTTACCTGTGGCACTACCCGTTTTTGGAGTTCCTATGACTAATTCTGTTTCAACCTCCACAAAAACGACCTCTAATTTTTTACGTTTATTTTTAGCATTAGCCAAAAGATTAAGTTGCCCTAATTGTTGTTTTTTGTAGAGTACCTTTATAGTCTCATCTGTATTAAACGCTTTTAGGCATTCGATAGTTAAGTGGTCTTTTAGGCGTTTTTTTCCTTTATTTTGGCCTGGTATTGTATCAGTGTTGAGTTTAAAAAGTGTTTTGTCATACTCAAAAGAAAGGTTAAGGTTTTTAGGATTTTCAATTGTTTCTATTTGCAAACTCAAGGTTTGCGTTTCTTTTGGGTAAATGGTTAGCCAACTTTGTATGTATTCAATTTCTTTTCCAGCACTATCTTTGTGCCAGGGAAATGTAATTGTTTTGTAATGAGTATCTTTTAAATCATTGTATTTGGTGTCGGTAGTATACTTTTTAAACTTCTCTATCCATTTTTTCTTTGTTTTGTCGTACTCATAATTAGTGCCTAAAATGTCTTTGTAGGTAAGTTTGTCATTTTTATCTATTTGATGGCGCATATAATCAAAGCCATATTCACCACTATAATTTTTACTAGGTCTAAAATCTACAATTACTTTAGGAGGTGGTACGATTTGTAAAGGTTTACTTTTTCTGTTTATTCCACTATGACTTAGTTTGGCAACTAATTTATTAACATCGGTCGTTTTAAAGTCTTGCCATTGTTCTTTAATCTCTAATGAAGATAATTCTATTGTTCCATCATCGTTTATTGCTTCTTCAAAAGTGAGTTCTTTTTCCCCGTTTTCAAATTCTGTTCCGTCTTCTTTGGTAATTGTTATAGTTGCCGAATCACTGTCTTGATTTTCTATTTGTGCAGTTAATGCTACACTTTCTGTATATGTGGTTTCTTTTATGTGCTCTTTAGTTTCTGGATGTATCCAGTTTATGTTAGTAATGTTAGGTGCAGATTCTTCTAAAACTGTTGGGACAATAGTATCTTCTTTAAAGGTTTCTCTCCAATAAGCAGAATATTCAGAACTAGAATTAGAATCTTTAACACCAGCCGCAGAAATTTGAAGTGTTTCAGACATTGGCTGGTTTCCCATAGATGAAAAATGATTATTCCAATGAATTAGATGACAATCATAGAAATAGAGTTTTCTGGTTTTGCCTCCCATGATTACAGGATAGATATGCAATTCCAATTGTTTAGTTTGATTCGCAGTAAAAGACCAATCGGCAAGATTTAAGTCTTTTCTGGTTTCAATCACTAATTGTAGTCCAGCAAATACCGGTTTTTGAGAAGGTCTGCCATTGGTATCTGCACTTTGATTAAATCCAAAGTTAAAAGAAAGCACATTTATTTCTTTTTCGTCTATTATAATTTTTGCTTTTACGCTCATTTCTCTTTTTTTGTTTGGATGAGTCTAGAACCAAGTAATTATTTTTATGCGTTGTGTCTGTTGCTCAACTACTATGTAAATATACAGAAATTACTTATTTTGTATTATGCAAGACAAGAAAGATTACTAAGAAAATTGTTCTCGTATTTCTAACCTAGTGAACGTGTCTCCAAAGGGAATCTTTACAAGCTAAATGTCCTGAAATTAGGCAAAAACAGCGCAGGTAATGAAGGTAAAACCGCAATTGATCACGCTCAGGAAAAAGGGTTTAAAACGGTATTGGAGCTTTTTGAGGTTACATATTAATGATTTGTTTTTATGTATACGATAATGGGTGAGGTGAGAGGTTAACTCATTTTAGGAGGAAATAATTGATCCTTTCGTTTTTTCATTTCCTTAGCAATCAGACTACCGTTAGCTCCTTGTTGTTCAAGGTGTGAAATGATGTTGAGATAAGTATCCTCGTCTTTATCCTGGCTTAGTTTAAATACACTTTCGATGTGTTCTGCTTTAATTTCAAAGCCAACAATACCAGTCATCATTTTATTAAGATAGGCTTCCGGAAGGTTATCGTAAATGGTAGGCGATTCATGATTATCGCCTTCAAATTTTAAGGTAAACCTTCTCATAAATTCAACCAGTTCTTCGTTAGACATGAAATGCATCTCGCCAGTCACGTGTACACTCATATAGTTCCATGTAGAACCTGATTTTTTATTCGAATACCAGGAAGCACTTACATAAGTATGCGGACCCGTAAAAACGGCCAGTGCCTGAGGGTTTTCTATAAAGGCCTTGTGATGATCGGTATTTTTCATAATATGACCTTGAAGGTACAATTTACCCTGTCGCTCTTCAATTAAAACCGGAATCTGAGTTGCGACTTGCTTTCCGGAAGTGAAGCTACCGGTTATAAATGCAAATGGATAATCCGACAGGAAATTAAGAATTTTGTTTCTGTCTTTTTCTTTAAAATGAGAGAAATCATATATGATTTTAGTACGTTTTGGTGTTCAAATATGTGTAAATTTTCGGGATTATTATGTGGTTGGCTAAAATTTAAATGTTATCGCTATCAATTCGTTTTGAAACCTATATTTATATGAAATTAATTCATTTTTTTTCAAAAGCAAATATTTCTGAAAACAAAAAACCATCTTGCTTGGCAAGATGGTTTTTAGAACTAATTTTTCTTTTCAAATTATGTGTCAATCGAACCCATAACACGCTGCATGAATGTATTCAATGCGTCCTTCTTCGAAGTGCCAGTTTTAGTCATTTTATGTACTTCAATAGCACCGTACATATTCGAGATTAACTCGCCAATAACGTCTAACTCTTCATCTTTTAAGGAAGAAACTTCAGTTAAAGCCTCTAAAGTCTCAATGCTTTCAACTAAAAAATCTTCATCGTTTTCTTCGATAAAATCTGTAAGATGCTTAATTATTGGTAACCTCATGGACTAAATCTTTTAAAACTTCAAACTTATTGGTTTGAACCTGGTTTACAAATGTTCCATTTTTAAAGACGGCAAATGTTGGTAAATTGTCAACTGTTGCCAATTGTCTTGAATTTGGAAATTTTTCCGCGTCAGCAACAACAAACGTAATATTGTCAAATTCCGAAGCCAATTTTTTCATTTTTGGTTTCATGATTCGGCAATTACCACACCACGTTGCAGAGTATTGTACAACAACGGTTTTGTTATTGGTTACAAGTTCGCTTAAATTATCTTGACTTAATTCTGTAATCATGAATGACTAGTTTACATGAGCCGCTAAATATTCTGCAGTAGAATTTCTATCGGCATTCATCGCTTCTTTTCCTTCTTCCCAGTTTGCAGGGCAAACTTCTCCTTTTTCCTGTACGTGCGTTAAAGCATCAACTAAACGAATGTACTCGTTTACGTTTCTTCCTAATGGCATGTTATTTACACTTTCGTGTTGCACAACACCTTCTTCATCAATAATGTATGTTGCTCTGTATGTTACATTATCACCTTCTACAGTGACAACACCAGTTTCGTCGTTATATTGTTCGTTTGTAATATCTAAAATACCTAAAGTAGATGCTAAATTTCTGTTAGAATCTGCTAAAATTGGGTAAGTAACACCTTCGATACCACCTTCATCTTTCGCAACATTTAACCAAGCAAAGTGAACTTCTGGAGTATCGCAAGACGCTCCGATTACAATGGTATTACGTTTTTCGAATTCAGGTAAGGCAGCTTGAAATGCATGTAGTTCGGTAGGGCATACAAATGTAAAGTCTTTTGGGTACCAAAATAAAACTACTTTTTTCTTGTTGTTAACAGCTTCTTCAAGAACGTTTACTTTGTAAGTATCGCCCATATCGTTCATTGCGTCAACATTTAAATCTGGAAATTTTTTTCCTACTAATGCCATTTGTATTTAAGTTTTTATAATTAATATTTACTTTCAGTTGGCAAAAATAATTCATACACACTGAAAATAAAACACATATAAAATTTTAAATACTTATTGAGTTATAGCATTTGTTTATTGTTGTTGAAAATGAGGTGGTTACGTTATTGTTTTGTAGCCAATTGTTTTATTTTGATTGAAAAAGCCGCAAACAACAAAGTCATAAACGGACTAAGAATACTAAAGAATACATATGGGATGTACGCTGTAGCCCCGGCATAACCAAATAATACTTTAGAATGATAGGCTCCACAGGTATTCCATGGAATAAGAACGGAGGTTACCGTACCAGAATCTTCAAGGGTTCTGCTTAAATTTTCGGGGGCCAGTCCACGGTCTTTATAAGCTTGTTTAAACATTTTTCCAGGGATAACCAAGGCCAAATATTGGTCTGAAGCCGTTAGATTTAAGGCTAGACAGCTTGCTACTGTACTGGCAAACAGACCAAATACTGTAGTTGCCATACTTAATAATGCTTTGGTAATTCTTGATAGGGCACCAATCGCATCCATTACCCCTCCAAAAACCATGGCGCAAACAATAAGCCAAATGGTGCCTAACATGCCATGCATTCCGCCAGATGTGAACAAATCGTTTAGTTCGGCACTCGAGGTTTCTACTGCTGTATCTACGGTTAGAGCATTCATAATACCTTGATAGGCCGATTGAAAGGTTAAGGTCTCTGCTCCGGCAATTTTTGCCACAATATCGGGCTGAGCGATGAGCGCCGCAGCACCACCAAGTAAGGATCCGATAAGCAAGGCAATGAGTGGTGGTGTTTTCTTTACAATCATGATGATGACTATAACTGGCACCGTAAATAGCCAGGGACTTATGTTAAAGGCTCCATTAATAGCTGCTAGTTTATCGTCTATTTGTGGAGTGCCCGTAACATCTATGCTAAATCCAAGAATTATAAAAATGATGAGTGTTATTACAATGGTAGGAACTGTAGTGAATGCCATATATTTTATATGACTAAAGAGTTCACTTCCTGCCATGGCTGGAGCCAGATTCGTGGTGTCACTTAGCGGAGACATTTTATCTCCAAAATAGGCACCCGATAGAACAGCTCCCGCTGTCATTCCAACCGATATCCCTAAAGTCTCTCCAATACCAACTAAGGCAATCCCAACCGTTGCAGAGGTGGTCCATGAGCTTCCCGTTGCAATGGAAATGATAGAACATATAATAACGCAAGCGGCCAAAAATATAGTGGGGTTTAGTATTTGTAACCCATAGTAAATCATGGTTGGTATGATGCCACTTATAAGCCATGTTCCTGCGAGCGAGCCAACCATAAGTAGTATTAACAGGGCTCCGGTGGTGGACTTTATATTTTCTGAAACCTCTTCAATCATTCGTTTGTAGGACACCTTGTTTCTAAAACCAACAATAGCAGCCACAGCGGCACCTAAGAGCAATACAAATTGATTGCTTCCGCTTAAAGCATCATCACCATAAACATATATGTTATAGGCAAGCATTCCGACCAAGGCTATTACAGGAACCTGTGCTTCCCATATGCTCAGGGTTTTGTTATCCATAATTTTTTGATCGTCGATTTTAATTTCAGAGAGGTTGTTTTCGTCTTGCATTTAAAATATTTTTAGTCGTGTAATGTTACGATAATCCTTATTTTTTAGCAAATTGTTAAACTTCAATTTTTAAATGTTTGCTATAATTTGTACAGAAATTTCTGAATTTATGTGACTTTTTTGCTAAATCAGTGTCTTATAGTGAGATAGGGAATTTTTTTAAGCATATCGCAAAAAAAAACACGATAATTTATGATTTTGGTTTTGTTTTAAGTGATTTTTTTTTAATTTGATACCAATTAATTTACATTTTTCTCTTTAACAAATTAACCTAAACCATTTAAGTTTAATCGCAAACCCTAATGTTATGGCTTAAATGAACCAACCAGATTAATAGCAATGAAATACAACGTAGAACCGTGCCATGAAACAAAATTAAAAATCGAAAAACTTAATCAAGCCTTATCCCGGAGTTTAAAAACACTGGAATATATTTATATGATTGAGACCGATTACGAAAAAAAGCATCAAATTAAAGGTTTCGAAGAACTTTTAAACTTTAAAGTTGACATTCAGGAGCATATTATAAGAACTACTGAAAAGATAAATTCCTATAAAATTTCACAAGATAAATTAGAATCATAGCGTTTAATAATATTGAAATAATTTAAACCTTTTCGCATCCATCAAAAAAGTTTAAATCACTTCAGGTATATATTGTATTTTAGTGCGCTATTATGGATTCATTAACTCAAATTGTTTTAGGAGCTGCTTGCGGTGAAGCTGTTCTGGGAAAGAAAATAGGAAACAAAGCACTGTTGTTTGGGGCCATTGGTGGTACCATTCCAGATTTGGATGTTTATATTGGTAGCCTGCTTTACAATAATGAGATTGATGCCATGCTCTTTCATCGAGGTTTTATGCATTCCATTGTATTCTCTGTGGTTGCGGCCTTTATTTTGGGATGGCTTACCCATAAACTTTACAACTGGGGAAAGCGTCTTGGGACCACCACGACAAAAGATTGGATCGGTTTGTTTTTCTGGTCTTTATTTACACATCCCATTTTAGATTGCTTCACACCTTATGGGACACAATTATTTGCACCATTTAGTAATTATCGGGTAGCGTTTAATAATATTGCGGTGGCCGATCCGGTTTATACACTTCCATTTCTTATTTGTATGATTGTTTTGATGTTTTTTAGAAGGGCATCTAACCGAAGACGATTATGGCTGAAATTAGGTGTGGGGATCAGTTCTGTGTATATGATTTTGACTATTATTAATAAGATTTATATCAACGCCTTATTTAAAAAATCGTTAGTAGAGAATAATATTAAGTTTAAACGTTACAGTACGCAGCCAGCCATATTAAATAATGTGCTATGGTATGGTATTGTGGAAACAGATTCTCTTTATTTCGTTTCTAATTATTCATTACTGGATAGGGAAACCCGATTTTTAAACTTTAGAGCGTTACCTAAAAAACGTGATCTAAGCCCCGATGAATTTAAAGATATTAAAGATTTGGCATGGTTTAGTAATGAGTATTACAGTGTTTACAAACGTCATGGTAATGAGTATCACTACAACGATTTACGCTATCCTATATTAGATGAAAATGATCCGAATTCCTCTGTATTTAGCTTAACACTTTTCAAGGACAACGGACGCTTAAACATAAAACCTTTTGAACCCAAAGTTGATGATGTAGAGCATGTATTCTCGAAATTGTGGGAGCGGGTTAAGGGGATTTAGTTTGTTGGTGTATTAAGTATTAAGTATTAAGTATTAAGTATTGAGTATTGAGTATTAAGTATTAAGTATTAAGTATTAAGTATTGAGTATTAAGTATTAAGTATTGAGTATTAGGTATTAGGTATTAAGTATTGAGTATTAGGTATTAGGTATTGAGTCTTAATTCTGAAATGTTAAGTGTTTAGTGTTGCGTCTTACATCCTAACTCCAAGTCCAAAATATCAAGATTCTCCATACAAGATCGCATCATTTGGTAGGTACGTTCAATATCGGCATCTAATCCTATGGAAAAACGTATAAGTCCGTCGCTTAAGCCCATGTCTTGTTGTTCTTCCTCTGGAATTTCGGATGATGTGGAGGTTCCAGGTGCGCTAAACAGCGTTTTGTAAAAACCAAGACTTACCGCCAGGTATCCCAGGTTTTTGCCTTGCATCATTTCCATGAGGTCGTTTGCTTTGTCTAATGAACCGACATCAACAGTGAGCATCCCACCAAAGCCGTATGTTTCATTCATCATGCTTTTAAATAATTCGTGAGACGGATGCGATGTTAGTCCGGGATACACCGTTTTTAGACCATCCTCTTCAAATTTTTTAGCCAGATACATCGCATTGCGACTATGTTGTTGTATTCTAATGTGCAGTGTTCTCAGGTTTTTTAGTACAGAGGATGCTCTTAGGCTGTCCATTGTAGACCCCAATAGCATGGATGCACCGTTATTCACATTACGTAAATCATCTATAAACTGTTGCGTTCCGCAAACAACACCGCCTACGGTGTCACTCGATCCATTAATAAATTTTGTTAAACTGTGTAAAACCACATCGGCGCCCAATATTGCAGGGGAGATGGTTAGTGGTGAGAAGGTATTGTCTACGACCAATTTTAAGTGGTGTCTTTTAGCAATCTTTGCCAATCCTTTGATATCTGCCACTTCGAGTAACGGATTGCTCACAGATTCGCAATATAATACCTTGGTGTCTTTGGTTATCGCGTTTTCAACAGCCTCTAAATTAGTGATATCTACAAACGAGGTATTCACCTGAAACCGGGGCGCGAAATTTTTTAAGAAAGCGTAAGTACCTCCATAAATCGTTCTGCTGGAAACCACATGATCGCCCGCACCGCATAATTGTAATAATACGGGAGTTATGGCACCCATCCCGGAGGCAGAAACATTGGCTGTTTCGGTTCCTTCCATGGCCGCTAAAGCTTCTCCTAAATATAAGTTTGAAGGGGAGGAATGACGTGAATACAAATAACAACCATCGGCATTACCTTCAAAGGTATCAAACATGGTTTTTGCTGAAAGAAAGGTATAGGTAGAAGCATCTGAAATTGAAGGGTTAACCCCGCCAAATTCACCAAAATATTGTAAGTCCTGTATGTTGTTTGCTGGTTTAAAGGCCATAGTGTTTATGTTTAGTATATAACAAAAATCATTATTTTTAGATTAAAAATCAATATATATTCATTTTAAAGGAAAATAAAGCTACAATTATTCAATATTTTAGTTTATATATCTGTGTTTTGTTCGTTTTTACGTATCTTGAAGAAAATTTTTCAAATATGGTGCTAGACGATATTGATAAAAGGTTACTAGAGTACCTACAGCATGATAGTAAGCAGACCAATAAAGAGCTGTCTAATAAGCTCAATCTTTCGGTTACCGCGGTTTATGAGCGTATAAAAAAGTTGGAGCGAGGTGGTTATATTGATAAATATGTAGCGCTGGTAAATAAAGAAAACGTAGACAAAGGTTTTGTTACGTTTTGTCATGTTAGGTTGTTACAGCATAGTCAGGAGTATGTTATTAAGTTTGAAAAAGAGGTAACCAATTTAAAAGAAGTCTTAGAATGTTATCATATTAGTGGTGATTACGACTATTTATTAAAAGTACTGGTAAAAGACATGCAGGCGTTTCGTGAGTTTATGGTTAAGAAGTTAACAACCATTAATCATATTGGTAGTACGCATAGTATGTTTGTTATTAATGAAGTAAAACACACCACAGCTATAACCATGTCATATGAAAACAACCATATATAAGGGTATTGAGTTTTTAATCATATTTATAATATTTCCCATAAGTTTTACGATCGATTATTCCATAAAACTAAAAATGGTCATTGGTATTGTTGGGTTTTTATATATTATTTTCGTTTTATTAAAGGTGGAGAAGCTCCCTTTTAAAGTAGCGCCAAATCTTAAATGGCCTATGTTTTGGAAGTATACAATTTTAAAATTGGGTGTTATAGCGTTATTAACTACCGTGTTTGTTTGGTTAACGCATAGCGAGGCGCTTTTTCATGTCGTATTACATAAACCGAAGCTGTGGGTGGTTATATTATTTGTTTATAGTTTCTTTTCGGTGTATCCCCAGGAAATTATTTATAGAACCTTTTATTTTGAACGTTATCAGCCCCTTTTTAAGAATGAAAAGCTATTTATTTTTGTAAATGCTATCGTGTTTTCTCTTGGACACATTTTCTTTAAAAATGCCTTGGTAATACTTCTTACATTTCTGGGAGGGCTTTTATTTTCAATGACTTATAAAAAAACAAAATCGACCATTTTGGTATCTATAGAACATGCGATTTACGGGTGTTGGTTATTCACGGTAGGGATGGGTGGGATGCTAGGCTTTCCAGCTTAAACCTCCTGAAATCCTAACAAATACATAAAAAGACTACAGAATTAAATCTTTTTCTTATTTTTGGCCAGCTATTTATTAACCATAACAATTTTCTGAAAACATGAAGAAATTAAGTTACATAATCTTGGGCTTTATTATTGGAGCTGTGATTACCTATTATTTTAGTCCTGGAAACCCAGGGGTGGATCCGTCTGAAGCTACTTCAGAACTGGCAGAAAAAGGCTTTAAACCGAAAAATATTATCTCCATAGAGGAGGCTAAGAAATTAAACAACAACTGGTCACAATACAGATGTAAGGCTGTAGATAGTTGTATAAAAGTTCAAACCAATGGCCAAAAGGGACATGACAACCGTTGGGCTGAATGGTCTATAAAAGATCTAAGACAATATTTGGCTTACTCCAGGTACGAATCTAGAAAATTAGGGTATAAAATGACTGGCGTACGTTTTTATTTAGGGGTTTATGGAGATGAAAATGAGCCTGATAATAAAAAGTTAACAACGACCATGTTTATGGTACCGAGAGGACATAAGAAAGGCAACCAGAAAGCTAGTATGATTCCTTTTAATTTTGCCGGAGGTGATACAGATATTCCTATTCCTCCTATGAATAATAGTTCAGGAGGTTCAGGAGGTTATCCAAACTAATAACCATGGATGAGTTTATAAAACAGAACTACGGTTTTATAGCTCATGGAGTAGAATTTTTGGCAGCTGTAGTAGGTCTAATTTTTTATGAAAAGTATAGATTAACAGCTGTCAAATATTTTATTCTATTTCTAATATATCTTTCCGTCTGTGATTTTATTAACCTCTATACATTATTTGTAAAACCCGATGAAATTTTAGATTTTCTAGAAGGAACAGTTTTTGAGAAAAATTATTGGTGGGCCACATCTTATTGGAATATTGGGGCGATCTTATTCTTTTCTTTTTTTTACAATAAAATACTAAAAGGAAATGGATTTAAAAAATTTATTAAAATAAGTACTTATATCTTTTTAATATTTTCATTGATCTATATTGCATTAAACAAGGAGGAGTTTTTTGTCAGGTTTTTTCCAATAATTAGTATACTTGGAGCGATTATAATATTCCAATGTGCAGTGTTTTATTTTATTGAAATATTGCGGAGTGATAAGATATTAACTTTTTACAAATCAATGAATTTTTATATTAGTTTGGCAATATTTATTTGGTGGCTTATTATTACACCAATTGTATTTTACGATGTATATTATTCTTATGATATCGAAAAATCTTTTAAAGATTGGGATTTTGTAATATTAAGACGAGAAATTTATTTATTTTCTAACATTTTTATGTATTTAACATATACCTTCGCATTAATATGGTGCAAACCGGAGAACGATTAGCCAGTACGGCCGCAGAACGCTATTTATTGATTTATATGGTCGCTGTTTTGGTGATTATAACATCTTTGGTGGTGGTCTTTTTCATTGTATTCCAAAAAAGAAAAAATAAATTACTACTTGAAAGAATAAAGCAACAACAGGCTTTTGAAGAAGAGATCGCACGGGCGCAAACCGAAATACAAGAACAAACCCTTAAAAATATAGGGTGGGAGCTTCATGATAATGTAGGGCAGTTACTATCGTTTGCCAATATGCAATTGAGTATTTTAAAGATGGAAGTGGCAGATAAACTAAAGGAGAAGTTTACAGATACCAGCGATGCCATAAAAAACAGTTTATCTGAAGTTCGAGCACTCTCTAAAACCCTAAATAACGAAGTGATTTTGAATATAGGTTTCGAGCAGTCCATTACCAACGAACTAAACCGAATTAAAAAATTAAAATTTAAGACGGCAGAACTCAGAACCTTTGGAGATAAAATCGACTTTACAAACCTAAAACACGAAATCATTATTTTTAGAATTTTACAGGAGTTTATGTCGAATTCTGTGAAATATTCGGGAGCGGAAAGTCTAATTGTTACCATAGAATATCTAGACAATCGTTTAAAAATTACTGCTGAAGATGATGGTAAAGGCTTTGATATGGATAATGTGGAAAAGGGTGCGGGCTTGATTAATATGAAAAGTAGGGCGTCGCTAGTTCATGCCGATATGGAACTGTTCTCTAAGCCTAATGAAGGAGTGAAGCTGGTTTTGATGTATCCGGTTAATGGGGTGGGGATTTAGTATGGAGTATTAGGTATGGAGTATTAAGTATGGAGTATTAGGTATTAAGTATTAGGTATTAAGTATTAAGTATGGAGTATTAAGTGTTTGGTCTTGAGTATTAAGGTTTTGGATTGACGAAGAATTGGGTATTGAACACTAGAAGTTGCTCGGACAAGCGCAAAGAGATATTTTAAGGCTGAGACCGGATATTGAGACTGTAACAGATTATTTTGTTTACTTATTGTTAAATGTTTGTTTTGAACACAGAACACAGAACACAGAACACAGAACACAGAACACTCAGCACTAATTACGAAAAGTACCTAAACATCTTTTTTAAAAGTTCTAATTTACCTTTATACGGGGCGTATCGTACTCCGGGGTCGGCCCAATTCCCACGTTTTGATATGGATTTGTTATGGGAGAATGTGTCAAAACCTGTTTTGCCATGGTAGGCTCCCATACCACTGGTTCCAATACCTCCAAAGGGTAATCGGTGATTTCCGAAATGGATAAGCAGGTCGTTCACGACTCCACCTCCAAAACTATAGGTTTTAAGGGTACGTTCTACGAAGGCTTTATTATTTGAAAAGATATAAAAGGCTAGCGGTTTGCTGTAGTTGCTTATAATGGTTTCTAAATCTTTTTCGGTGTGGTAGCTTAAAATGGGGAGTATGGGGCCGAAAATCTCATCGCGCATCAGTTTGCTATTGAGGTCAGGGGAATCCACAAGAGTAGGAGCAACGTAGCGGAGGTCGATATCCACTTCTCCTCCAAATAGTATTTCGGCACCTTCGAGCAGGTCTGCCATTCTCAAAGCATGTTTTTTATTAATAATACGAGGTAAATCTGGAGACATTTTGGGATTGGTACCATATCTTTTATGGATTTCAGCCTTTAAAAGCTTAACAAATTGATCTTTGATGTTTGATTTTATAATAATGTAATCGGGAGCAATACAAGTTTGTCCGGCATTTAAAAACTTGCCCCAGGAAATACGTCTGGCGGCGAGTTTTAGGTTAACGGTTTCATCGATAATACAAGGGGATTTTCCTCCAAGTTCGAGTGTAACGGGGGTTAAATGTTTGGCCGCCGCCTGTGCTACAATGTTACCAACAGGAACACTCCCCGTGAAAAATATATAGTCCCATTTTTGGTCAAGTAATGCTGTAGCCACATCTACACCACCCTCAACGGATGCAGCCAGGGACGAAGGAAATACCTTTTCAATCATATGAGTTATGAGTTGAGAGGTATGTGTTGTAAGCTCACTAGGTTTTAAAACCACTGTGTTTCCGGCAGCAATAGCCATAATTAGTGGCTCTATGGACAATAAGAATGGGTAGTTCCAGGGGGCTATAATCAGGACGTTTCCGTAAGGCTCTTTATAGATATATTCCCGGGACGGGAATGTGAGAAGGGACGATCTTACCCGTTTGGGCTTGGTCCATTTGTTAAGTTTCTTAATAACGAGGTTTAGTTCAGACAGAACCAATCCGAATTCACTAATAAATGTTTCAAATTTAGATTTATTAAAGTCGTGCTTTAGGGCATCATAAATGGCGTGTTCGTTAGATAAAATTTCATGCCTTAACGTCTTTAAGAGGGATAGTCTGTAAGAGACACTTTTACTGGCCTGAGATTTAAAAAAAGCACGCTGTCTAGCAACTATTTCAGGGATGTTATTCAAATGTGTTTTTTATAAAGATATTTAAATTATGCTAAACAAGCATCCCAAATAACATCTTTTGGAGGTGGAGCTGAGATTTTAATTGGTTCTTTTTTAACCGGATGGATAAATTCTATAAATCTGGCATGTAAAGAAATACTTCCGTCGTTATTACTTCGGTCGAAGCCATATTTTAAGTCCCCTTTGATCGGGCTTCCTATATTGGATAATTGTGAGCGTATTTGATGGTGTCTACCGGTTTCCAGGTTAATTTCAAGTAAATAATAACGATCCAGAGCCTTTAGTAATTTGTAATGAAGCACAGCCTTTTTACTGTCTTTTACTTCCTTAGGATAAGCCGTAGATTTATTGTTTTTCGGATTCTTTTTTAACCAGTTTATTAGGGTGCCTTCATGACTTTGAGGTTTGTTTTTTACAACAGCCCAATAGGTTTTTTTGACGTCTTTGGTGAGAAATAATTTGTTTAATCTAGGGAGAGCCTTACTGGTTTTTGCAAACATTACCAGTCCACTTGTAGGCCTGTCTAAGCGATGCACAACCCCTAAATATACATGTCCCGGCTTATTGTATTTGTCCTTAATATACTCCTTCACAACATCACTTAAGGGCTTGTCTCCCGTTTTGTCGCCCTGTACAATATCTCCAGCACGCTTGTTCACCACAATAATATGGTTGTCTTCGTATAAAACCTGAAGGTTGTTTTTATTGGAAAGAAGTTTTTTATGCACTATTGCTAAATTGGATGTTAGGTGTTTGTATATTTAGACTGTTAGATATTAGAGCTTAGACTGTGAGGAGGTGACATTTCAAAATAAAAATATTAAGCGCAACATTCCAATTCAAATTCCAAACGTTGACTCCCCGTTTCATGCGTCAAACTTCTATCACCAAATCGTAAATCCAAAATCGTTATTCAGAAAATTAAAACCCAAAACTCAAAATCCAAATTCCGAACATTGACTTTCAACTCCAAGCTTCACACTTCAAAGCCCAAAATCCAGAATTTTGAACACTGCCCACTGCCCACTGACCACCGAATACTGCCCACTGACTACTGAACACTGCCCACTGATCACCGACATTTCAAGCTTCAATACTGCTCCTTTTCACTTGGGAAATCAGCCGACTTGACATCATCAACATATTGAGAAATGGATTTGGTCATATCTTCATATAAATTCATATAACGACGTAAAAACCGTGGATTAAATTCGTGAGTCATTCCAAGCATATCATGTAATACGAGTACCTGTCCATCAACACCATTTCCGGCACCAATACCTATAATAGGAATGCTCACGCTATCTGCAACCTCTTTTGCCAGTTTGGCGGGTATTTTTTCAAGAACAATACCAAAGCAACCTATGCGCTCTAGCATTTTAGCATCCTCTATTAATTTTTTTGCTTCTTCTTCTTCTTTGGCTCTAACAGTATAGGTTCCGAATTTATATATAGATTGAGGGGTAAGTCCTAAATGTCCCATCACTGGAATTCCAGCATGCAGTATACGTTTAATAGAATCCTTTACTTCTTTACCACCTTCTAGTTTAACCGAATGTGCTCCGCTTTCTTTCATGATTCTAATGGCAGACCGCAAGGCTTCTTTTGGGTCACTTTGATAGCTTCCAAAAGGTAAGTCTACAATAACCAATGCACGGTCTATAGCGCGAATCACCGAAGATGCATGATAGATCATTTGATCCAATGTAATGGGTAGCGTCGTTTCATGTCCAGCCATGACATTACTTGCAGAATCTCCTACAAGTATAACATCTACACCGGCTTCATCAACAATTTTAGCCATGGTATAATCGTAGGCTGTTAGCATGGATATTTTTTCACCATGAGCCTTCATATCAACCAGGGTTTTTACGGTAATGCGCTTATATTCTTTTTTAGCTACAGACATAATAATTTTCTAGTTTTTTAAAAAGTATGTAAAAGTAGTGAATAATGGATTAAGAAAAGATACCCGTGTTACATTTTGATTTTATATGCTAACGTGGCATAACATTGTCTTGAGGTCTTTTAGTAGGGGTGTTGGAAACCTATTAGAGTTCGTATTTTTTTAAGTATCCGGACGTAGCATGAAACATGGGTTTCAAATTTAAAAGATGAGTTTTTGTTAAACTTTTCTTTAAGTTGGGCATACATTGGGTATGTTGTTCTAAATTTATTTCAAATTATGGTATTATGGTTCGCATTATATTTTATTTATTCGTTTTAATGACCTCTATGTTATATGGTCAAAACAATCGGGAAGTAGAGGTTAAGACCACTGTGGATCGTTTTTTTGAGGGGTTCCATAAGGGGGATACTCTAATTATGAAGTCTGTAATGGCAGATAAGATAATCTTGCAAACTGCCTTTAAAAATAAAAAAGGGGATGATGTTCTGGTAACAGATCAGGTTCAAAAACTTATGGATGCTATTGGGAACAGACCGAGTGACCAGAAATGGGATGAGCGTTTGCTAAGTTATAACATTCAGGTTGATGGTAATATGGCCAATGCCTGGACTCCTTATGAATTTTGGTTTAATGACAAGTTTAGTCATTGTGGCGTGAATTCGTTTCAGTTATTTAAAGAAGGGGAGTCCTGGAAGATTATTTATTTGATTGATACGCGGCGTAAATCTACCTGCGATAAAGATTAATAATGTAAAAAGGGTGAACGAGCACCCTTTAGATTTTTAATTCCATGTCTTAATTTTTAATGAACCATAGGTTTCTTGTTTAATTGGGTTAATCTGTCTTTTTTCGTTTAAACCTTAAATGATGAATTAAAAGTAATCAGTACCAGTACAGACAGTATTAGAATACTTGAATGATTACTTTTTATGGTGTTTAAATTAGTATTACGAAAATAAACAGAATGTAAGAGGCTAATTTAACTAAGACGTTTTATTATTTGTCTTAAAAGTCAAATCCCTTATCTTAAAAATTTTTATTCGAATGTAACCTTTTGTTAGGCTAACAGCGGTGTATTGCGTGTATATTTAAAATGTAACGGGTATTAAATATTTGATATTAGGGGGGATTGTCCGTTTGTTACGTACCTTTTTGACAGAAATAATACATCGAAGAGATTTTAATGCTGGTTTTAATTTAAGATTATGACAAGGTGTCAGCATTTTTTAGTTGGCATAATGATTGACTATTACAAATCGAGTAAAAAGAAAAGAACATTCAACTATATTTAAAGTATAAAATATTATGAGTAAAATTATTGGAATCGATTTAGGAACAACCAACTCTTGCGTTTCTGTAATGGAGGGTAACGAACCTGTTGTTATTCCAAATGCAGAAGGTAAGCGTACTACGCCATCTGTTATAGCATTTGTGGAAGGAGGAGAGATCAAAGTTGGTGATCCTGCAAAACGTCAGGCTGTGACTAACCCAGTGAAAACGGTTTATTCTATTAAGCGTTTTATGGGGAATAAATATTCGGAGTCAAAGAAAGAAGCCGAGCGTGTGCCATATACTGTTGTAAAAGGAGATAACGATACACCAAGAGTTGATATTGATGGTCGTTTATACACACCACAGGAATTATCGGCAATGATTCTTCAAAAGATGAAAAAAACTGCTGAAGATTATTTAGGACAAGACGTAAGCCGTGCTGTAATCACGGTACCAGCTTATTTTAATGATTCTCAGCGTCAAGCGACTAAAGAGGCCGGAGAAATTGCCGGATTAAAAGTAGAAAGAATTATTAATGAACCTACAGCTGCAGCATTAGCATATGGTTTAGATAAAAAAGGACAAGATCAAAAAATAGTAGTATTCGATTTTGGAGGTGGTACGCATGATGTATCTATTCTTGAGTTAGGGGATGGTGTTTTTGAAGTATTGTCTACAGATGGAGATACACACCTTGGAGGTGACGATGTAGATGAAAAAATTATCAGCTGGTTGGCAGATGAGTTTAACGCAGAGGAGTCGATGGATTTAAGACAAGATCCAATGTCTTTACAGCGTTTAAAAGAAGCTGCGGAAAAAGCTAAGATAGAGTTGTCATCTTCTGCTCAAACAGAGATTAACTTACCTTATATTACAGCAACTGCGAGCGGACCAAAACACTTAGTACGTACATTAACACGTTCTAAATTCGAGCAATTAATTGACGATTTAGTAAAACGTACTATCGAACCTTGTGAGTCGGCTTTAAAAGCTGCAGGATTAAGCAAAAGTGATATAGACGAGATTATATTAGTAGGGGGGTCAACACGTATCCCTGCTGTACAGAAGGCCGTAGAGGATTTCTTTGGAAAAGCACCAAGTAAAGGTGTTAACCCAGACGAGGTGGTATCTTTAGGAGCTGGTATTCAAGGAGGTGTTTTAACAGGAGATGTTAAGGATGTTTTATTATTAGATGTAACACCACTATCTCTTGGTATTGAAACTATGGGTAATGTATTTACTAAGCTTATTGAAGCAAATACAACGATTCCAACTAAAAAATCGCAGGTATTCTCAACGGCGGCAGATAATCAGCCATCGGTAGAGATCCATGTATTGCAAGGAGAGCGAGCTATGGCCGCAGATAATAAAACTATTGGACGTTTTCACCTAGATGGTATTCCACCGGCAAGACGTGGTACACCGCAAATTGAAGTGACTTTCGATATTGATGCCAATGGTATTATTAAAGTAGGTGCTGAAGATAAAGCGACCGGTAAGAAGCAGGATATTAGAATTGAAGCATCTTCAGGATTGACAGAGGAAGAAATCGAGAAAATGAAAGCTGATGCTGAAGCGAATGCTGAATCAGATAAAGCAGCTGCTGAAAATGCACAGAAATTAAACGAAGCAGATTCTATGATTTTCCAAACGGAAAAATTATTAGAAGAGTCAGGAGACAAATTATCAGCGGATAATAAGTCGAAGATAGAAGGTGCATTAGAAGAATTAAAGAAAGCTTTTGAAACGAAAGATCTAGCTACAATTCAGCCGGCTTTAGATAACATGAATGAGATTTGGAAAGCTGCAAGCGAAGAGATTTATAAAGCTCAGGCAGCCGAAGCACAACAAGGAGATGCTGGTGGAGCTGCTCCCGGACCAGATGCAGCACAAGGTGGTGAAGGAGAGCAAGGAAGTGACGTAGAAGATGTAGACTTCGAAGAAGTGAAATAATAAGCTGTAAGTTACAAGACCACAGCAAGATGTATAAAAACGCAACCTAAATGGTTGCGTTTTTTGTTTTATAGTTTTATTAACGATTCACGTTAAAGTTGTTGTAATCCCTTTCATATTTGTGAAGTTTTAAATTCCAACAAATTATTTTCGCCCCTTAAATCTAAATCTTTATAACTATGAAAAATTTAAGTATCTTATGTATGGCATTTGCAATAGTATTCTCGTCTTGTTCCAAAGATGATGCTCCAGACACCTCTGGCGATCTTGTAGGAACCTGGAAAGCCGTATCTGTAGATTATTCTGGAACTGAAACCCATACAGTTCGAGATGCAGTCACAGAAACGACGATTACAGGCAAAGGTTATAAGATGAACTACGAGCTAACTTTTAGCGAGACTCCGAATGATTTAACATCTCAAGGGAAATACAGTGTCAAAGAGACTAGAGTTACCAATGGAGAAGAAACAAAACAAAATTTAGGCAATCAGAAGCTTGTTGATAACGGAACATGGGCTAAAACTAATGCCGAGCTTGAAATAGCTCACTTTGGTAAAAACACGTCATTAAAGATTGTTAAGCTATCAGATTCTGAACTTATTTTGGAGAAATTAGAGAAAGAAGAATTAACTATAGGTCGACGTGTTATTAAAACGAGAAAAACGACTACTATAACTTTCGAAAAACAATAAAATACAACGTAACTCTAATGAAGAGGTTTGAAAGGTTTGTAATGGTGTCATTTTGAGACTTTGGCCAATTTGTTTGTTTAGCAGATAGGTTTGTTTCATTCTGAATAACACTTTTCAGGCCTCTTTGTTTTATAGCTGAATTTTATAGGACAACGTCAAAGTTTTTGTATTTTTTTTCCTTTAGACAAATTTTTAATTTCGATGTTTTAATTTTGCATAATACCCCAAATATAGAGATACACATGAAAAAGTTATGCATTTTATTTATCACATATTCCATTGTATTTACGGCCTGCTCTAAAGATGACGATGCTAACATATCCGGTAACATTTTAGGAACCTGGAAAGCAGTATCTATTGATTATCTTACGAAGGAACATCGTAAAATTAAAGATAAGATTACTACAACCTGGGGTGCAGGTCATGCTTTTGATATGGATCATTCATTGATTTTTGAAGAAGATCCTAATCATATAGAATCTATTGGGACTTATAGTATTGATTTAAGCAAAGCTATGGGAAGTGAGAACGAAAAAAGTCGTTTAGAACATCTGAAAATTATCGATGATGGTACTTGGGTTGCACATAAAAGTGAACTTAAAACAACTCATGATGATCGAGAGGTAAGTATGAAGATTCTTGAACTAACCAATTCTAAACTGGTTTTAGAAAAAGTAGAAGAGGAGTGGTTTGATTTGGGAGTAGCCGAACTTAGAAATATAACCACCATTGTAGTCACCTTTGAAAAGCAATAGTATTTTAAACCCAATGAAAATACCAAATTGGTAGCCTCATGTCCGATTAAGTTTTTAGGCGTTGCATACATTCATAACGATAAATTTTATATTGCTTCAGACAAGGGAGGTGGAAATCTTTATTTCATTCCTAAATAATACTTCCTAAACGTTTTATTAAATCTTCGGAATGTGTAATTTGAATCAAGTTATAACTTTAGCGTTCAAAAATCTTAATCATTTTAAAAGATCTGAATAGATGATATAGTCCTGGAAGTATAATACAACCTCCAACAATAAGGGATATTCCAAGTACATTAATAACCTTGTCTGGAGCGGCAGTTTTAAGAATATTAATACTTGCATCTGAAGTTATTATTAGATTAGGATATTGTGCAATGAGTGCCGCAATTAAAATTAGAACAACCTGAACACCAGTAAATGTTCTTGTCGTAATTTTACGAGCCAATTTGATGCTTCTTAACAAAGGGAAAATCAATAAAGCTGATATTGCTACTAATGTAAGGGCATAAGGGTTTTTCACGAAATTGGAGAGGAACCTTATGTCGTATAGATAGCTAAAACACAGTACTAGAAACCCCATAATAATAACGGTGACTGTAGCGATTCTTGATTTCCTTACATAAATAGGCCGTTCCTCATCACTGGCTTCACCAATTAGTAGAATACTAGCTAAAAAGGCACAAAGCGCAGCAAAAAACAGCCCAACAAACACTGAGAAACCATTAAACCAAGGTGCGATAAAAAGGTTATAAAAGCTTTGAGATTCTATATGTTCCGGAATGATAATATGTCCTGATAGCATCGCTCCAAAAGTCATTCCCAAAAAAATAGGGGTTACGAAACTTGATATTCTAAACATCCAATCGTATAAAATTTGCGATTTGTCCTTAAACGCATCATAGTGTCTAAAAACAAAGGCAACACCTCTTAAGGTGATCCCCAATAAAACAAGGGTTATTGGAATATGAAGATATAAAACGAGAACATTATAAAACTCTGGAAACCCAACCCATAGAATAACAAGTATAATGATAATCCAGATATGATTTGCCTCCCAAACGGGCCCCATAACTCTATAAACCGTCTTTTTTGTGATCTGTTGATTTTGATCAGAAGAAAATAATTCAACGATTCCAGCTCCAAAGTCGGCCCCTGCTAAAATCACATAAAGTAATAATGATATGGCTAAGAAAAACAGAACAACGTACAGCATGTTTATACGGTTTTGGAGTTATTTAAAAATTTTATTTGCCTGGTCATAAGCCATGTTACGGCTACGGTCAGTACAGTATATAAAACGATATACATATAAAAACTGTATACCATGCCTGGCATGGGCGTTACGGCATCCTTGGTTTTCATAATATTGTGAATAATCCATGGCTGTCGTCCAACTTCAGTAACGATCCACCCGGCTTCCAGAGCAATAAATCCCGTTGGGGCCAGTACTGCAAATAAGATCCAAAACCACTTCTTTTGCCACCAAATTTGTTTTTTAAAACTAATAAAAAACAAAAGACCAACAATTAACAAGAGGGAGCCAATACCTACCATAATTTGAAAAGCATAATGTACCAGAGCTATATTTTTAGGGCGCACATCTTCAGGAAAGTCATTAAGTCCTTTTACTTCAGCATCAAAATCACCAAAAGCAAGAAAAGACAGTGCTTTAGGTATTTCGATTTTATAAGAAACAGTTTGGTTTTCATTATCAACAATACCACCAATATATAAAGGCGCACCCTTTTGCGTATGGTAGTGCGCTTCCATAGCGGCTAATTTTACAGGTTGTCTTTTAGCAATGTCTTTAGCCGAAATATCACCGCTTATGGGTTGTAAGATAGCTGCAAGAGCTCCAAATGTTAGGGCTATTTTAAACGCCTTCATATGGAGCTCCTTGTGTTTCTTTTTATAAACCTGAAAGGCATGAACACCTGCAACGGCGAAACCCGTGGCGGTGAAAGCCGCTAATGTCATATGTAGAGCCTGAGTAAACCAGCCTGGGTTAAATAGAGCTTTAATCGGGTCTATGTTTAAAAATTCACCGTTTACATAATCAAATCCGGAAGGAGCATTCATCCACCCATTTGCAGAAACTACCAAAATACCAGATGCCACTCCGGCAATACCCACAATAATGCCTGTAAACCAGTGGAATTTTTTTGGAAGCCTGTTCCATCCATATAAATAGAATCCTAGCGCTATAGCTTCAACAAAAAACGCAGCACCTTCCAAAGAAAAGGGCATACCTATAATAGGACCTGCGTGTTTCATAAATTCTGGCCAAAGTAAACCAAGTTCAAAAGAAAGCGCGGTACCGGACACAGCTCCAGTAACAAAAAAGATAGCAACACCTTTTTGCCAGGACTTGGTGAGTGTTAGGTAAATAGGATTTTTAGTATTTAACCATTTTTTATGAGCGACTACCATAAAGAACGGCATAACCATACCAATACAAGCAAATACAATATGAAAAATTAAAGTAAAGGCCATTTGTAGTCTTGCGGCATCTAAATTATCCATAAAGTAAGCTTTAAAATTAGGTATTGCAAAGATACTCTATGGCGCTTAATTTTACTAAAAAGAGGAGACTTTTCGATATGATTTTTTACATTAAAGAAAGAAGCATTTAAAAACTATTAATTCTTTGAAAGTTTTCTTTTAAGCGCATGCTGTTGATAACATATTGTATTCGTTTTTGTACTTTGCGAGCTGAATAAATTCATACCGAAGACTTGTTTTCATGCCATTTTCAGAACGTATAAAAAGTGACTATCACCCCAAGCGGTTGGCCATAAAGCTAAATGCTAAGGGCGAACAATTTGTCATAAAAAAGCATCCCTGGGTATTTTCTAACAGTATTACAAAGATTAGTGATGATGCTAAAACAGGGGATTTGGCCATTGTGTTTAGTAAAAATAAGAATAAAGTGATTGGTCTGGGTTTGTATGATGCGAATTCCCCAATTCGTATTAAAATGCTTCATTGTGAGATGAGTAAAGTTGATATCAACGATGCATTTTTTTATAAAAAAATCAAGGTGGCTTTCGAAAAGAGAGCTGAATTATTAAAAACGAATACGACTAGTTACCGTTTATTATTTGGGGAAAATGATAGCTTCCCCGGATTTATAGCCGATGTTTATAGTACCGTTTTGGTTGTAAAACTGTACTCCGAGATCTGGTTGCCTTATCTGGAAACTATCTTGGAGAGTTTACAAAGGGTATCGGGGGCTAAGACCATTGTAGTGAGACTAAGCCGAGGTTTACAGCAATCTAAGCGGCATAATTTAAGTGATGGGGACGTTGTTTATGGGGTATTAGAAGATGAGGTTGTACGTTTTGTTGAGCACGGTGTGTCATTCTCGGCCAATGTGATTAAAGGGCATAAAACCGGATATTTTTTAGATCACAGACACAATAGAAAACGGGTGGGAGAGCTTAGTAAAGACAAGACTGTTTTAGATGTGTTCTCTTATGCAGGTGGATTTTCTGTTCACGCTTTGTATCATGGAGCCAAATCGGTAACAAGCTTAGATATTAGTAAACAGGCTTTAGAAATTGCTATTCAAAATGGAAGGCTTAATACCTATAAAGGAAAACACAATACCATTGCAGGTGATGCTTTTGTTGAACTTAAAAACTTGATAAAAAAGGGGCAAACCTTTGATGTGGTTGTTATTGATCCACCAAGTTTTGCTAAGCAACAATCTGAAATTGATCTGGCAAAAAGAAAATATGCACAATTGGCAGAGTTGGGGGCGAAATTGGTGGCACAGAACGGACTTTTAGTTCTGGCTTCCTGTTCTTCAAGGGTTTCGACTCAGGCTTTTTTTGATATAAATATTCAGACATTAAAGAACCAACCAAGGCCGTTTAGTACTATTCTAAATACATACCACGACACTGATCATCCCATTGGTTTTTCTGAGGGATCTTACTTAAAATGTGGCTATTATAGTGCCGATTAACGAAAATATTAACGGCAGAACCCATCTTCTATGATACGTTTATAAAAAAGTATAATTTATATACGCTATTCCTTTCAACTAGTTTTTTTTGATCATTATAAATTGTTTAAATCGCTGATAAAATCAACCGATTTAACTAAATATTGTAGATGCGTATGTTACAATTATTAAGGGAACGTGCCTTTTGGTTTCTTGATGTATTGAGAGGCGGCACGATGAGAAAACATTATCGAGATGTTAAGGATATTATTGAATATTCTGAGTTTAGACATGAGAAAAGAGAAAAATATCTAAAAGAACTTTTAGAGCATGCAACGAAAACCACCAATTTTTATAGCGTTTATCGCGATTTTAGTTCGATTTCCGATTTCCCGGTAATTGATAAGAATCTGGTAAGAGACAACTTTGAGAAGTTCTGTTCTTCAAGTTTTCAGGCAAAGGATTGTCAAGTGGTTTCTACCAGCGGATCGACTGGCGCACCATTCTCTGTATTACATGATCCGGATAAAAGTAGAAGAAGTAAAGCAGATAACATTTACTTTTCAGAACGAGCTGGGTATAAGATTGGTCAAAAGCTAATTTATATTAAAATTTGGCCTGATCATAAAAAGAATACACCATTTTCTCAATTATGGATTAAAAACATTCACCCTCAAAGTGTTTTTAATCTGAAAGATAAAGATATAAAAGCTCTTATTAGACGTTTAAAAAACTGTTCTAAAAAGAAGAGTTTCTTAGGGTATCCTTCGGCGTTCGAAAGGATTTGTAGATATTTAGATGAGATAAAGTCTGATCATATCCCGTGTAATACGATTTCGGTTATTGCTATGTCCGAATCTATGAATACCTATACCCGAGAGAAGATGGCGTATTATTTTGGCGCAACGCCAGTATCGAGATACTCTAATAATGAACATGGTATCATAGCTCAAGAAGATAGTAGTGGTAGTGCGAAGTATGTGATCAATGAAGCTAGTTATTTTCTTGAGGTTTTTGATATGAATAGGGATATACCTGTTCCAAATGGAGAACTGGGACGAATTGTTGTGACCGATTTACACAATTACGCCATGCCCTTAATAAGGTACGATACTGGCGATGTCGGTACTATTAGTCGAGATGCAAGAGGCATACCATATTTGGAGTCCATTGAAGGTAGAAAAATGGATTTGATTTATAATACCAAAGGAAAGATCGTACCGTCACATGTTTCTTATAAGCTTTGTAAATATGGTAATTACAAACAGTTTCAGTTAATTCAAACAGGAGAAAGAGATTATAGTATTAGGCTAAACACCGATAAAAAAATAGACGAGTTTGCCGTGTTGAATGAATTCAAGGAATATTTTGGTGCTGATGCCAACATTAAAATAGTGTATGTGAATGAAATCCCTTTATTGTCTTCAGGGAAAAGAAAAGAGGTATTAAACACCTACCATTCACAACTTTAATTTTACACATTCATTATAATTATTTTATTATGCATGCATAATATTTATTATATTTGTTAAAATTCACAATTCATGGCGGCAAAGCTCAAAGAACTTTTAAATATTAAATATCCCGTTATTCAGGCTCCTATGTTTTTAGTTTCTAATGTTGCTATGGTCACCCAGGCCATGAAAGGCGGTATTGCAGGTTGCATTCCGGCTCTAAATTATAGAACACTGGAAGAGTTGCGGTGGGCTGTAAAGGAATTGAAACAAAACAAAGTAGAAGGAGGCGCTTTTGGGTTTAATTTAATTGTAAATAAGTCGAATATTAAATACAAGGGGCAATTAGAGGTGCTTTGTGAAGAGGGCTGCGATTTTATTATCACCTCTTTGGGAAGCCCGGAAGAAACGATTAAGCGTGCACATCATGTTGGTATAAAAGTATTTTGTGATGTCGTTGACTTAAAATTTGCCCGGAAAGTAGAACAACTTGGTGCCGATGCCATTATTGCCGTAAATAATCGAGCAGGGGGCCACCGTGGAGATGCATCTCCAGAGCATCTTATAAAAGAATTAAAAGCGAATTGCAGTATTCCTGTTATCTCTGCCGGTGGTGTGGGGCGTAAGTCTGATTTAGATCAAATGTTAAGTTATGGAGCCGATGGTGTTTCTGTGGGAAGTCCGTTTATAGCATCTGTAGAAGCCAATGTCACCGATGAGTACAAACAAGCTTGTGTAGATTATGGAGCCGAAGATATTGTTATGACAGAACGTATTTCGGGAACGCCATGTACCGTAATAAATACACCATACGTTAAGAAAATAGGCACCAAACAAACCTGGTTGGAATCTATCTTAAATAAAAATAGAACACTTAAAAAATGGGTCAAAATGGTGCGTTTTTCTATTGGAATGCATGCCACCAAAAAGGCAGCTACAAAAGCCACTTACAAAACGGTTTGGGTCGCGGGTCCAAGTATAGAACATACTAAAGCCATTTTATCGACTAAAGAAATCATTCATCGCCTGGTTAGTTAACCAAAGCGATTTTAGCGGTTCTTCTTTTTTTCTTATTTCCAACAAACAAGTTAATTGTTGTACTGGCGGTTAAACCACCAAGAGTAGTGGCACCCCATTCGCCCGTGTCGAAACGATTATGTTCTTTACCGCTATCATAAACCTCTTTAGCAAGTCCAGCTAGTGCAGAAGCTCCTAAACTGTACCAAAATGCTTTTTTCTTATTTTTTGTGGTCACATAAACCACAGTATATGTAGATGCCGAAATTAAAGCACCTGCTCCAAAGTGTAATTTATCGTCTGCAGAAATAGTTTGTGCACCACATAGGCCTGTAAAAGATAATATTAGAATAAAGACAAAAAATCTCATTGTAAATAATTCTGTTTTAGTGTTTTGAATGTAATTTTATAGAATATCTAGTACAGTAGTGGTAATTATTTGATGAACTACAGTTTTATTTGATTATAGGAGGGTTTTTGTAGGTATAATTACTATTTTTGATACTTTAAAGTAAGGTCGAATTATGCAAATTAAGACAGAATCACAACTTCGGGATTTATATGGTTTTCCAAAGGGTAGGTCTAAAGATAAAGTACTTTCTAGCTTGGAAAAACATGCGATTTATTTTATTTCACAGTCACCGTTTTTGATGATGTCTACCTGTAACAAAGAAAACAAATTAGATGCGTCGCCCAGAGGTGGAGTTCCTGGATTTGTTAAAGTGGTTCATGAAACGGAAGTTGTTATCCCAGATGCAAAGGGGAATAATATTGTTGACAGCCTGACCAATATTTTAGAAACTGGCACAGTGGGCTTGTTATTTTTGATTCCTGGGATAGACGAAACTTTACGTATTAATGGACGGGCTCAAATTACAACCGATCCAAAGTATATGGCGCTATTTACAGAAGAAACAAATCCACCCAAGACATGTATTGTGGTTACTATTGAGGAAGTGTTTCTGCATTGTGCTAAGGCCTTTATGCGTTCTAAATTGTGGGATGAAACGTCTCAAGTGAATAAGGATGCATTTCCTACCATGGGACAAATGCTAAAAGATCAACTAGAATCTACAGAGGCTCCCGAATCTAGAGCAGATATGGTTAAACGTTACCAAAAAGACCTGTAAGATCCAAAGACATATTTAGTTATCGTTTGTTTAAAAAATAATATATTTGAATTTCAATATGTTTTAAAGGTTGGGCATTATGCCAGATAATAAGGAATTGTGTGAAAATCACAAGCTGTCGCGCAACTGTAAGTAATATAGATTATTATAAGCCAGATACTTTCCTTTAAAACAGACGAATGTGCTTTCGCGATTTGAAGCCGGGTCAGGAAATATCTACCTTTCCAAGAAGACATTTTATGCCTTAATTTGGTGTCTTGCTTCTTTCGCTTTGTATAAAACATAAGAAGCTATGAAAACAAAACCATCACGTTTACATGGTCCCTTAAAAAGCTGGGATATGTATGCAATGCATTTGACAGAACAAGCAGTTAATTTTTCAAGAGAAGAGGATCTGGCCACTTTAAAGGTTTATAAAAGGAAATTTAACTGGTGTTTAGATCTAGATAGCCTGCTTCGTAATAATAAATTTGAGGCCTTAATACTTACCAATCCGTTTCGGGAAATTCAATGGGTTAATAATGGTTTTACCAAAATGACAGGTTACACATTTAAATATGCGAAAGGAAAGACCCCTGTATTTTTACAAGGAGAACTTACGTCTCCCCGGGCTTTAGACAACATTAGAGGCTATTTAAAGAAAGAAGAGCCCTTTAAAGAAACACTAATTAATTATCGAAAGACCGGAGAGGTATATAATTGCCATATTGAAGTGTATCCTCTAAAGGATAACAACGGTCAATTAACTCACCTTTTGGCTTTAGAACGAGAAATTAGATATTAAGTTTATTTTATAGGAATATAAATCTCGGTTTTAAGTTTATAGGGCGTTACACGTTGTGGGTTGCTAATGTATTTTTCTCTAATAACTTGCTCTCGTAATTCATAGCTGCTGTTAAGGAACCAATCGTTAAAAATATAGTTGTATACATCCTGAAAAAAATTGTAACTTCCCTGGTATAAAAACACGGCAAATTTCCCTCCTTTAAGGGTTTTTACCCCTATGTCTCCGTTTGGAACAGCGTCTTTTTTAATTATTAAACTAGCGTCGTATCTAATTTTATCGGATTCTGTAACTTGGGGGTCGTCGTAAGGAAGCCCCAGATGTTCAATGCCGGCTGTAAAAAGCTTTTGCGCCTTTACTTCTTGCCAAAGCGTTTCATAAGCAGAAATATAGTCTAACGTTTTGTACCCCCCTTGCAGACGCGTATAAATACATTTTTTATCTTCAATATTAAGAATTTTAGGTTTTTTAATGTTTAGTGTTTTGTCTCTTTTGAATAGCGTTAGCATGCTTTCTGTTTTTTTAATTGTAAAGGATTTGTCTTTTCTATACGCGGACGGTGATATTCCAAATCGTGCTTTAAACTGTTTAGATAAGGATGAAGGCGTTTCAAATCCCACATTGTAAGCGATACTTTCAATATCTAACGAGGTATATCGAATCATTTTGGCGGCGGTCTCCAGGCGTGCCCTGGAAATGTAGGCTCCAATGGGTTCTCCCAGGAGTGCTCTGCTAATACGATGAAAATGAAATAATGAAAGGTTAGAGAGCTCGGCTAGCGTTTTTATGTCTATTTTACGATCTAAATTATTATGAATGTATTCTATGATAATATTTAGTTTTTGTTTGTAAAAAGCTTTATTAGTTTGTTTCGATTCCACTTTTATGGTATTATTGAGTAGATATATAGGCCTCGACTATGAAGGCGTACTTAACTTTGCAAACCCCTACCAAAATGTAAATCTGATAGGGTTTTCAGGAGTAGACAAGAACAAGCAAATACTTATAGCTTTTCTTGTTGTAGCCCCTTTTTATCCGATAAGCTCTTTTAAATACATTAAAACTTCATCTGCTATTTCAATAGGACATCCCCAATAGTCAAAAATTCCACCTTTTTTAGAGTTTTGTCCGCAGACTACAAACAAACCGGAGCCTAAATCTTTTTTTATTTTACTTGCCAGCCAACCAACAAATCCACTATTGTCTAAACCATCCTTGAAATGAAAACTAAACATTTTGAAATTTTCGGTTTTATCGCTTTCTGAAGGAATCAAATAGCTCCAAACGTCATTGTCTTTGACCATTGCTAGGGCTTTAGGATCAAAATTAAAATCAGTAATTTTACTTTCCTTATAGAAATAAGGCTCTTCAAAAATTTTTAGAGAAGCGCTTCTAAGCACTTTCAATAACCTTTGTTCTGTTTCTTCCAGTGTTTCTTTGCTTATATACATTGAAGTCTTTTATTTTTAATGTTTTGCGATTTGCTTAAGTTGGCTAAAATGATGAAATAAATATAGACATTCTTTCAAAATTCTATATAAAACTTTAATAGTATCCTTCTTATTTTTAAATGTCTAATTGAAAGCGTAATAACGTTTTTAATTTTTCCTCTGGTACTTTTCTGAAGTCGTTGAGGTAAATTTCACGATGGATTTTAGATTGACGATGTAATCCTTGACTATTGGCAAATGCTTCCATTTTTTTAAATGATTCCGCTTCATTATCGTAACTCCCTATGTGCAACATTTGAATACATTTTCCGTCGGTTATTTTCTTATACGCTACGTTGTTTAAAAGGATATGAGGTTTTTTCTTTTTCGTGAATTCAAGCATCTCATGAAAAAAGTTGTCATCAATAAAATTTGGTTGACGAATCATTAAATCAAAAACCAACTCGTCTTTGTTTATTTGTCCCGTAAAATTTGTTTTAGCCTTTTCCGAAATATCCCAAACACCTTCAAGAGGGTAAACCGTCCAATCATAATAGTTTGAAGGCTTTTTGTCTATTGTTTTAAGGTTCATTTTTATAGCATAAGAAACACTATATAAAACGCCTATGCATTCTGCAAAGAACTTGCTATTGGGGTTGCCTTCACCACTTATGGTTATAAAATTATATTCTGGAATGTGAATTAACTGGGGGGCTTCTTTAGGTAAATAAACCGTTTTTTCTTTTTTTCTCCACTCGTGTTTCATATGTTTTTAAGTATCAGGATCACAAATATATTTATAAGAATAGGGATAGACTTTTCCAATCTTGCTGGATTCACTTTTAGACGATATCGCTATATTAAATGTGGAATCTTGTATTATTATTGCTTTTTATTTCAAAATATGTTTTCCTATGATTGATAACAAAAATGGGGGACTGGATAATAAAATAGGGGTAGAAGCTTTGAAGTCGTACGCGGATATAATTTATCATTTGTTCGAATTATACGACGATATGGTTGAAATATTTGGTATAAATCTTGCAGAATTAAAAGAAACTGTATAAATTGTAATTAGTTATGACAATATATAAAAAGAAAATAAGTAAAAGTACAGTAAAAACAAGAGTCGCTCATTTAAGAAAATCATCTTCAAATTCAGAAGTTGGTGTTTTAATTGTTAAAGACATATCTAACAAAAATATTTCCGGTAGGTATGGAATTAAACCTATAGCCAAATTGAAAAATAAAACCATGCATAAGAAGTTTATTTCCAATCTACTTTCTGCGATACCATCCAAATCTCCAATACCAATTGAGGAATAGCTTTTTGTATTTAAAATACCGTCAGAATTATTTCTAAAATTATCACTTTGTTATATGACTTAAAACGAATCAAATAATCCCACATTACGAAATGATGTGCTTTATTGATTTAGTTTTCACTTCACTCTTAGATTCAAAGCTTTTCATCTGTGGAATTTAAGAGGTCTAAAAAGAATCTGTTTTAGGGGTTTACCATTAAGCTAAAGGACGTTTTTTACGTCCTAAGTAATTTATACCAAACTTTTGATGAATGGGACATGTACCTCATGAATACCATCAAAGGGTATAATTCTCAAGTTCTCTCCAAATAATTTGTATCCTTTATCAATTTCTAAGGCTATACGATCTTTATTTAGGTAAGCATCGTTCTTTCCGTATACTAGCGATACCTTAGCATTTAAAAAATTAAAATCAACAGAAGATAGTTCTTTAGGAATACCACCAGAATGTAGAACCAGTTGATGACATGGCAATTTTCGTTTAGCTACGTATCTGGCCGCTATACTCACACCCTGAGAATATCCTAAAACAATTAATGTCTTGTTCTTCGGAATATGCTCTTTCTCTAAAACGGCATCGATATATCGCATAATGTTTTCGGTTTCTACTGCTGTATTTTCTCTGGTTAACCAATTGGCGCCAATATGCTTAAAATCCGATTTTAGATAGTATTTACTACTGGCTTGCGGTGCTATAATATAGTTTTCTTCGGCATTAAGCTCTTTAAAGTATCTTATGAAGTATTTGCTTAAATACCCCATACCATGACAAACTAGCCAAACATGTTTTGTTTTATTGGTTAACGTATTTAAGGTAGAATATGTATTTGTTGTATGATAGGATATTTCTTTTTCGTTAGAATTCATTTGTTAAACTCGTTTTGTATTTTTGTTTCACTTTTTAAAAATAATTCTTTCTATGCAATTACCTAAGGAAAACGTTCTGAAACAGACGAACGCTGCTTGTAAAAATACTTTGATGGAAACCTTAAACATTGAGGTTGTAGATTATGGAGAAGATTTTTTAGTGGCCAGAATGCCTGTAAATTCCAGAGTACACCAGCCAGACGGTGTGTTGCATGGTGGAGCGACTGCCGCTTTGGCCGAAAGTGTTGGTAGTTTTGCTACACATATTTTTATTGATACCGAAAAATTCTTTGTCCGTGGTATTGAAATTACAGCTAATCACTTGAAAAGTGTACGGGAAGGGTTCGTTTACGCCCGTGCTACTTTTGTGCATAAGGGACGTACCACACAACTATTGGATATACGAATTACAGATGAGGGGGATAATTTAATTTCAATATGTAAATTATCGACTATTGCTTTACCAAAAAGAAATAGTTAATGACTTTAGATTTTTTTTTAGAGCGTATAGAAACGCAGTATCATAGTAAATTGCCTTTTGTTGTTTATAGAAAACCAAATGAACATAAAGTAAATACCCTTTTACAACAAACGGATGCCTTATGTTTCGCTCATAATTTTTCTGAAAAAGGTTTTGTGTTTTCTCCTTTCGACGATATAGAGAAAACGGTTTTAATTCCTTTAGAACAATCTGAACACTTAAATATCGATGCGGTCATAGATGAGTCGTTAATAGGTGGAAAAGGAGTTGAAGATCACCATGACATAGCAGATATGAATGCAAGGCAGTCCCATATTGAGCTCGTTAAAAAATGCGTTGAAGCCATTTCTAAGCATAGGTTTAAAAAGGTTGTACTTTCAAGGCAAGAATCTGTAAAAGTTTCAGAAGCCAATCCAATCCTTATTTTTAAGAGGCTTTTAAGTACGTATCCGTCGGCTTTTGTGTATTGTTGGTACCATCCTAAAGTTGGATTATGGTTAGGTGCTACACCAGAAACACTTATTAAGATTCAAGGAAATCGTTTCTCGATTATGGCTTTAGCCGGTACTCAGGATTATAAGGGAACTCTCGATGTAGAATGGCAGAATAAGGAAAAAGAAGAACAGCAGTTTGTCACCGATTTTATAGTTGAGAACCTAAAACCTTTGGTAGAACGCTTTAAAATATCTGATGTAGAAACCGTAAAAGCTGGAAACCTGTTACACCTTAAAACGATGATTTCTGCTCAGTTAAAGTCAGAATCCAATTTAAAAAATATCATTTCCGTTTTACACCCAACCCCCGCTGTTTGCGGTATGCCCAAGTTAGAGGCCAAAACATTTATTTTAGAAAATGAATCTTATAACAGAGCCTTTTATACGGGCTTTTTAGGAGAGTTAAATCTGGAAAGTCGATTAGAGTCGAGATCTGCAAAACGAAATATAGAAAATAGGGCTTATACAATGAACAGAAATGCTACACGCTTATATGTTAATTTAAGGTGTATGCAATTGGAGCAGGATGCAGCCATTATTTATGTTGGAGGTGGCATAACAAAATACTCTAATCCTGAAAAAGAATGGCTGGAAACGGTGTCTAAGTCTTTAGTAATAAAAACTGTTTTGTAGTTAAGTGTGGCTACTATTTCTTATTTTTGTCTGAAGACTTATTACTAAATGATTTATTCTAAAATCCCACTAGCACAAACGGTTACGCAATTGTGTAAATCTAAGGGAGTTAAACATATTGTCATCTCTCCCGGTAGTAGAAATGCACCACTAACCATAGGGTTTACAAACAACAATTATTTTAAATGTTATAGTATTGTAGATGAACGTTGTGCTGCTTTTTTTGCTTTAGGAATTGCTCAGAAAACACAACAACCTACTGCCCTTGTTTGTACATCGGGGAGTGCCTTACTCAATTATTATCCGGCAGTTGCGGAGGCCTTTTACAGTGATATTCCCTTGATTGTTCTATCGGCCGATAGACCTAAACATTTAATAGGTATTGGTGATGGACAAACCATTAATCAAAAGCATGTTTTTAAAAACCATATTTTATATTCTGCGAACTTGAAACTGGATTTGAAGGAAGTGGATACTTTCGAAGAGGAAGAACTTCCAATTTTTAAAAATCTGGAAAATAAAGTGGAAACACTTTTAGGTTTGAAGACATCCATCGAGGAATATAATGAAGAAGCCATAAATGAAGCTATTAATGTGTCACTTCTTCAAAATGGACCGGTGCATATCAATGTCCCGTTTGATGAGCCTTTATACGATATGGTAAGGGAATTATCGGTGAATCCACAGTCGGTACCAATGAAGGATAAGCCATTACACATTGATGATTCTGTTTTAACCAGTTGTATTCAAGATTGGAATACCGCCAAAAGAAAGATGGTTCTGGTTGGTGTTAAGCAACCTAACCATATAGAAAAACGTTGGTTGGATATGCTAGCCGCAGATGATAGTGTTATTGTTTTTACGGAAACAACTTCGAATCTGTATCATGAAGGTTTTTTTCCAAGTATTGATAAAATAATTGCACCTTTAGACCATGATGAGCTTAGCAAACTTCAACCTGAAATTTTATTAACTTTTGGTGGGTTAATAGTTTCTAAAAAAATAAAAGCATTTTTAAGAAAATATAAACCAAAACAGCACTGGCATATTGATTTAAAGAAGGCCAATGATACTTTTTTTAGTTTAAATAATTTTATAGAAACGACCCCCAATTACTTTTTTTCAAAATTCTTTCCAGAAGTTAAACGCGTAAATAGCGATTATAAACCATATTGGAATCATATAAAAGTTTATAGAGATAGTAAACACAAGGCATATTTAGATGGTATAGATTTTTGCGATCTAAAGGTCTTTGATGCACTTTTAAAGGCGTTGCCAGATCATACCGTTTTACAATTAGGTAATAGTTCTACTGTGCGTTATGCGCAGTTATTCGATTTAAATGAATCTTTAGACGTATTTTGTAACCGTGGTACCAGTGGCATTGACGGATCTACGGCTACGGCCATTGGTTATGCTGTGGTAAGCGATAAACAAACCACATTAATATCGGGAGATTTAAGTTTTATATACGATAGTAATGCCTTATGGAACAACTACATTCCCAAAAACTTTAGGATTATAGTCATTAATAATCAAGGTGGCGGTATTTTTAGGATTCTTCCAGGACATAAGGATACCGAAAACTTCGATACTTATTTTGAAACTAATCATCAACTTACGGCAGAACATTTATGTAAGATGTATGGTTTTGAATACAAAGCTGTTTCATCTGAAACCGATTTGGAACAAGCCTTAGAAACATTTTATTCAAACGGAGGCCAACCGAAATTATTGGAGGTTTTCACGCCTAAAAACCTTAATGATGAGGTCCTTTTAAATTATTTTCGATGTATTAGTTAACATATGTGTAACAAACTCTAAATTTTCATGTCTAAAAAATAGTTATATTTAAACTAGTCATTGAACTGGTACAATTATTTATAGGGTAGTTACAAATACATTAAACATTATATCATGAATAAAAGAGACGCACTTATTGTCAAATACGCTGCAGATTTAAAAGAAAAATTTGACGTAGATGCTGATATGGAATTACTTACCAAAATAACAGTTGGTTGTGGTCCTTCCATTTATAATGCCGATTCTTCAACGGTTTCCAGTTCGGATGAATCTGAGCTTGCCACAGTAAAGCATAACTTTTTAATTAAAAAGTTAGGTTTAGAAGATGGCGCTCATTTAGATGAAGGTATTAGAACAGTTATGGGGAAATATGGACGGTCTAATCGTAATAAGTACCGTGTTGTGGTCTATTATTTGCTAACAAAGCATTTTCAAAAAGAAGCAATTTACTAAATACCTATCCTGAGAATTTTTAATATTTTGATTTGTGAGCGGTTGCGAAAGTTGTTACAATCTGTTTCATTAAGAATAATTTATGGATGCTCTATGTGTGGGATTTTGATGAAAAGGCGGAGGTAAGTCGAAAAAACTTTTCGCAATGCCCCGTTTTTTAAGCGGTCTTATTTACAAGGTCTTTAGACTTAAACTCAATCTAATATTATTACCTTTGCCGCATGATAGATTTAGGACAAATAAACACCCTTGAAATACTTCGTGAAACCGATCACGGGATATACTTGGTTGATGGAGAGGACAATCAGGTTTTATTACCAAACAGATACGTACCGGCCGATTATAGAATTTGGGACAAGCTGGAGGTTTTTGTGTATTTAGATAATGAGGAACGTCCTGTGGCAACTACAGATATTCCGTATGTTAAACGTGATGAGTTTGCATTATTACGTTGTAACCAAATAACAGATTACGGTGCATTTTTAGATTGGGGGCTCGTGAAAGAATTATTTTGTCCGTTTAAAGAACAAGCATTTAAAATGAAACCGGGAGGTTGGTACTTTGTACATTGTTATTTGGATGAGAAAAGCAATAGGTTAGTGGCTTCTAGTAAAACAAATAGGTTTCTGGATAATAAAGAACTTACTGTAAAAGAGTTTGATGAAGTGGATTTAATTGTTTCTCATCCTTCGGATATAGGGATGAATGTTATTGTGAATGAGATACATTCTGGACTAATCTATAGGGACGCGATTTTTACAGATCTTAGTGTAGGAGATAAACTAAAGGGAATTGTAAAAAAAATACGTCCTGGAAATAAGCTCGATATCACCCTGGGAAAAGTGGGCTATAGAAATATAGAACCTAATGCTGATTACATTTTACAGCGACTACAGGATGATGATGGTTTCTTAAAACTAACAGACAAAACCAGTCCGGAGGTTATAAAAGAAACGCTTCAAATGAGTAAGAAAAATTTCAAGAAGGCCATAGGTAGCCTATACAAGCAACGGCAAATAGAAATAAAACCAGATGGTATTTATTTAGTGCAACGACAATAATATATCGTTTTTTACTTTGCTATAAACATTATTCATGGCATCATGAATACTGTCGAAACAAATTTTATTTGCAGTACAAAAAAACTGATCTTCAATTTCTGCATTCATCTTACTAGCTTTGTTATGCCCTACAACAGCATAATAGCAGAGTTTGCTAATTTTTCTTCTGAATAAATCAGCATCTAATAATTTTACCGAATACGAATTTGTTCTGTTTGCTATAATTCCAAATGGTCTGGAGCGACCAAAATAGGAAATCAGTTCATCAAAAATCTTGGAAGAATTCTCTATGTCAATATGCACACCTTCATGGAATTCTATGACCGCAATGTGTTTAAAAAAGAAAATGTTTCCTAATTCTTTTTTTACAGATTTAACAATGTGACTTGAAAAATCAGATTCTACAATTTTCATACGCTATTAATTAATCTTCTTTTGTTCGAGTTTGAGAGATTGGAAGTTCTTTTATATCATCGTGCTATTAAACGATATTCACAAATATAATATGTGTGTATTATATTGTCAAGTCAAAATAATTCTAAGCAAGATTATTGTGAATAATTCTGAATTTTTAAGATTGTATTGTGTTTTTTTTATCTGTGTTTATAGAAAGTTGATAAATCATTATGTTTTTTTGCGATTTTCTTAGTTTAAAAATGAATCGTTATCAATACGAAATATCATAAAAGGCTCCTTAAATTTAGTATTTTTGTCGCATGATTAATCAAGATACCATAGTTGCTTTAGCGACACCTTCAGGAGCGGGGGCCATTGCCATTATACGCTTATCTGGCAAGTTTTCTATAGATTTAGTAGAGAAGCAATTTAAATCGGTTTCAGGAAAGCAGTTAAAAAAACAACCCACTCATACGATACATCTTGGGCATATTATTGATGATGACCGAACGCTGGATGAGGTATTAGTATCTGTTTTTAAAAACCCTAATTCGTATACGGGAGAGGATGTCGTTGAGATTTCATGTCATGGGTCAAATTATATTCAGCAGGAAATTATACAATTGTTTTTACGTAAAGGATGTAGAATGGCATCGGCTGGAGAGTTTACTTTGCGCGCATTTTTAAACGGTAAGTTGGATTTAAGTCAGGCAGAGGCCGTGGCAGATTTAATATCTAGTGATAATGAGGCCTCACATCAAATTGCCATGCAACAGATGCGTGGTGGTTTCTCATCAGAAATAGCCAGGTTAAGAGAAGAACTTTTAAACTTTGCGTCTTTAATCGAGTTGGAATTGGACTTTGCAGAAGAAGATGTTGAGTTTGCAGACAGAAGTCAGTTTAAAGATTTAATAGCACGTATTACATTTGTTTTAAAGCGTTTAATAGATTCGTTTGCCGTAGGAAATGTAATTAAAAATGGGATTCCGGTGGCCATTGTAGGGGAGCCTAATGTGGGGAAATCGACACTTTTAAATGCACTTTTAAATGAGGAGCGTGCCATAGTGAGCGAAATAGCAGGAACGACTCGGGATGCCATTGAAGATGAGATTAATATTGGAGGTATAGGCTTTCGGTTTATTGATACGGCCGGGATTAGGGAAACTGAGGATGTTGTAGAGAGTATTGGTATAAAAAAGACTTTTGAAAAAATTGCTCAGGCGCAAGTGGTTGTATATTTGTTTGATGCGGAAGCCATCTTTTCTCATAAATCGGCTATGGATACTATTATTAATGAAATTGAAAAAATAAAGAATAAATATCCTCAAAAACCACTAATCGTTATTGCCAACAAAATAGATGCTATTAGTGAAACAGAGTTTCAAAAACTCACCGACAAGATTCCTGATATCAAGTTAATTTCTGCCAAACAGAAAAAGGGTATTGAAGATTTAAAAATAACCCTCTCCAATCTTATAAATACGGGGGCTTTACGTAATGATGAAACCATTGTTACCAACTCTCGTCATTATGATGCCTTACTAAAGGCCTTTGAAGAGATTCAAAAAGTACAACAAGGTTTAGATACTGGTTTATCGGGAGATTTATTGGCTATAGATATCCGTCAGGCACTTTACCACTTTGGTGAAATTACCGGAGAGATTACTAACGATGACTTATTGGGCAATATTTTTGCTAATTTTTGTATCGGGAAGTAACTATGCGTTTTGATATATAATTATTATTCTGTGGATCTTCCATTAACTTATTATTTTACGCTTCGATCTTAGTACACTAGTATAAACATTTTGTATGCATCTTCATTTTATAAATGTGATTATGTGTTTTTGTATACTAGTAAGTATTCAAGAGCATATTTAAAACTTTAGCTTCATAAGCTTAGTACTTTAAAATATCATTTTCGTGATTGAATACTACATAAAAGTGTTATTTTTATAAAAAAATAACTCGCCAAAATGAAAAAATCCCTTATAGTTTTCGTTGTATTGTTTTTGCAATTAAGTTATTCCCAAAACATAAATATAGGTCTTTTAACAGATAAAGACTCACCAGAAGTTCAACCTTTGTTAGAACAGTTAAAAACTGAAATCAAAGCCGTTTTAGGTCAAGATAAAACAGTTAACTTCCAAAAGGTACTTTCAAATGATTTTAGTTTAGGGAAAGCTAAAGAAAACTATCAATCCTTAGTTAATGGTAATGCAGATATTATTCTCGCTTTTGGGGTCATGGATAATATTGTTTTAAGCCAACAAGAAAACTACACCAAGCCTGTTATTGTTTTCGGTTCGATTAATTCAGATTTTATAAATCTACCCCCAGAACGCAAAACATCAGAAATAAATAACATCACATACATTATAGCGCCTTTGTCTTACAAAAAGGACTTGGACGCTTTTAAAACAATTTACGATTATAAGAATGTTGGGGTTTTAATAGAGCAGTACATTATTGATGCATTGCCTCTAGAAACGATATTTGACCCATATTTTCAGAAGGAAGGAAAAAAGTACCGTTTAGTACCTTTATCTGAAAATGGTATTAGTGCATCTGATTTGGAAGGTCTTGATGCAGTTTACTTAGCAGGTGGTTTTGAATTTACCGATACTCAATTTGACAAATTAACTTCAGTTATTAATTCTAAAAAATTACCATCATTTTCAGCAAACAGAGTTAAGGATGTTGAACGTGGTATATTGGCTACTAACCAACCCCAAACAAATTTAAATCAGTTTTTCAGGCGTATTGCATTAAATATTGAAGCTATTACAAATGGGACTAACGCCTCAGAACTACCCTTGTTGTTAGAGTATAAAAACAAACTAACCATCAATTATAATACAGCTAAACAAATTGATTTTCCATTGCGTTATGCTATGTTGGGAACTGCAGATTTTATTGGAGGCCAATTAGAACCAAATACTGAAAACATGATGTCTATATTGGATATTATGAATGGTGTTCTTGATAAGAATTTAAGTCTATCTTCTAGTGAAAAGAGTGTCGAATTAAGCGGACAGGATATTAAAACAGCTAAAAGTGGTTATTTGCCCAATGTATCTGCTGGTGTAAGTGGGGTTTATCTAGATCCTAGAGTTGCTGAGATTTCAAATGGCGCAAATCCAGAGTTCTCAACATCTGGAAATGTTGTTTTAGAACAACTCATCTATTCAGAAAGTGCTTCTGCCAATATCGATATTAGGAAAGAATTACAAAAAGCAGAACAAGCCATTTATGATACAAACGAACTGGATGCTTTATTGAATGCTACCGTAGCTTATTTTAATGCCTTGATTTTAAAGACCAATACAAGTATCCAGAATCAGAACCTACAAGTTACTAAGCGTAATTTAGAAATAGCAGAACAAAACTTTGAAGCAGGTGAATCTGGGAAATCAGATGTATTACGTTTTAGAAGTCAATTAGCTCAAAATATGCAAAGCCTTATAGAAGCTAGAAATCAATTGCAACAAGCGTTTTTCACTATTAATCAATTGATGAATGTATCTATTAATAAAGACATTGATATTCTGGATGCTGAACTTTCCGAAGGTGTTTTTAAGAATTATAAATATGATGACTTTTACAAGATTCTAGACGACCCTAAATTACAACCTGCTTTAGTTGAATTTTTGGTGCAAGAAGCAAAAACGAACTCACCTGAGTTAAAGAATATAGATTATAATTTAAATGTTACAAAACGAACCTATGACTTAAACGATTATGGTCGTTTTATACCAACAGTTGCTTTACAGGGGCAATACAATCTGGCAATTTCTCAGTCAGGAAAAGGTTCTACTATTCCATCTGGAATTCCAATAGCACCAGACGGCACTTATAATGTTGGATTAAATGTTTCATTGCCAATATTCAACCAGAACCAAAGAAATATTAATAGACAATCGGCATTGATTCAGGAAGAACAATTAGGCTTTGAAAGACAAAATATTGAATTAAATATTGAAAAAAATGTTAATGATGTGGTACTGGATTTGATTAATCAAATAGCGAATATCGAAATTTCTAAAGTATCGGAAGAGACAGCAAAAGAAAGTTTAGACCTCACGCAAAATGCTTATCAACAGGGCGCAGTTCCCATTATTCAGTTAATTGATGCACAGACCAATTATTTGCAAGCGCAGTTAGCAAGGTCCACTGCTAACTATAACTATTTAATCACGTCTATGCAATTAGAACGCGCTATAGGGTACTTCTTTTTAACCCATTCTGAAGATAACAATCAAGCATTTATTCAAAGAGCCAACCAATATATTTTAAATAAAAACTAATCCATTATGAAATTACACATATACAAATTGTCAATTTTAGCTTTAGTTATAAACCTTTCTTCCTGCAAGGATAAAGTAGAGGTTAAAGAAGAAGTATTGAGACCTGTTAAATATGAAGTTGTTGGAACTCCAAATGTTCAAGGCACAAGAACATATAGCGGAACAGCAAAATCTAGTAACGCCATTGGATTAAGTTTTAGAAGTGGTGGAATCATCACTAAAGTAAACCATTGGAAAGGTGCACAGGTTAAAAAAGGAGCTATTATTGCAAGGTTAGATAATGTTGAGGCAAACTTAGCTTATGAGCAATCTGTGTCATCCTTAAATGCCGCTAAATCTGCCATGAATACTGCTAAGTCGAGTTTAGATAGAATTAAGTCGCTATATGAAAAAGGAAGTAATTCATTGAGTGACTATGAACAAGCAAAAAACTCCTATCAATCTGCTTTAGACCAATTTGAATCTGCAAAACGCAATAAAAGCATACAAGCTACCCAATTAAGTTATGGTATTATCAGAGCCCCAAAGGATGGTGTAATCGTTTGGACAGATGGCGCAGTTAATGAGCAGGTTTCAGCAGGGCATCAATTTGCAGAATTAAATGCAGGTAAAGGTATGAAGGTAGAGGTTGGTTTGCCAGAAGCAGTCATTAATAAAGTGAAAGTAGATATGCCTACCAAGATTGAGTTCTCGGCTATTGAGGGCAAAGTTTTTGAAGGTAGGGTTTTTGAAGTATCACCAAGTATAGACCCTAATTCGTCTACATATATTACGGCAGTAGCAATAATTAATCCTATTCCAGAAATTAAATCAGGCATGGCAACAAATGTCATTTTTGATTTTGTAAAAGATGAAACTATTGCAAATGATACATTGGTTGTGCCTGTTAAGTCTGTAGGAGAAGATGGTAACGGTAATTTTGTATTTATAGTAGAATCAAGCGATGGGATAACGGGAACTGTAAAAAAACAACAAATTGAGATTGGTGAATTAACACCATCTGGATTTGAAGTAAAAAAAGGTTTAAATTCTGGTGATAAAATAGCTACTGCTGGCTTGCAGACCTTGTTAGATGGACAAAAAGTAAGATTATAATAACTAAAAAACGAACCTTATGAATCTTACTGAATTTTCAATAAATCGTAATCGTGTTGTATTAAGTATTTTGGCTGTGGTTATGGTCATGGGTATGTTATTTTATGCCTCATTGTCAAGAGATAGTATGCCACCTTATACCATACGAGTAGCATCAATTGTATCATCTTTCCCTGGGGCAAGTCCAGAACGTGTTGAAGAATTAGTTAGTGACAAAATTGAAAAAGTAGCACAGGAATTACCCGAATTAAAAGTAGTAAAAAGTACATCTCGTACAGGACTTTCAGTCGTTCAGGTAGAACTTAAAATGGAAGTTAAGCCAGAAGAACTACAACCTGTTTGGGATAGACTTCGCAGAAAATTAAGCACCATTCAGGGCTTACCAAGTAATGTGAGCCCTCAATTACAGGATGATGGTATTGGTGAAGTATTTGGTATTGCTGTTGGTTTAATTTCTGATGGTTATGACTATGCCGAAATGAAAGATTATGCAGATGACTTGAGAGATGATTTAATAAAACTTGAAGATGCTGCTAAAGTTGAATTGAATGGTGCGCAAGAAGAACGTGTTTTTGTTGAGTTTGAAAACACCAAATTAAAAACCTACGGACTAACATCGAGCAGATTAAAAAACATTATAGGCAGCACTAATATACTTAGCTCTGGAGGAACTATTAATGTTGAAGCTGAACGTATTATTTTGGAACCCACAGGTAATTTCAATGATTTAAAGTCCATACAGGAGATGTTAGTCCCCGTTGGAGAAAATGGACAAGTTATAGCTCTTGAAGATATTACTACAGTGAAAAAAGGGTATATTAATCCACCAAAACAAAAGGTACGCATCAATGGTATGGATGCCATTTCATTACATGTATCTTTAAAAGAAGGTGCTAATATTATTAAGTTAGGTGAGGAAATTGATGTGTTACTTGGGGAGTGGCAAGATAAATTACCAGTTGGTTTAGAAGTATCTCGTTTAGCATCAATTGACAAATACATCGATTTAAAAATTAGTGATTTTATTGGCAACCTATTACAGGCTATTGCCATCGTATTAGCAGTTATGCTTTTCTTTTTAGGACTAAGAACAGGATTGGTTATAGCCAGTTTAATTCCAATAGTTACTATAACAACGTTGATGGTTATGGGATTAATAGATGTGGGGCTGAATCAAATTTCGCTAGCAGCTTTAATTATGGCTCTAGGAATGATGGTTGATAACGCTATTGTTGTTGCGGAATCTGTCATGGTAAAAATGGAAGCAGGTATTCCCGTTAAGAAAGCTGCAATTGATTCATGTTCAGAATTATTTATGCCATTATTAATTTCAACATTAACAACATCTGCTGCCTTTTTAGCATTCTTTATGGCAGAATCTGTTATGGGTGATATTATGGGGCCTATTTTCGTGGTAATTACCATTGCGCTTTTATCGTCATGGATTATCGCATTGAGTATCATTACGCTATTCTGTGTCTTCTTTTTAAAAGTAAAACCAAAAGAAGCAGGAAAAGTAAGCTTCTTAGATAGACTCATTAATGGCTTAAAACTCAAGTATAAAAATTTAATTTTATTAGCTCTTAATTGGAAAAAATCGGTTTTAGTACTTATTGTTTTTATGTTCTTTTTATCCATTTTCGGATTTGGACTTTTAGGCTTTGTGTTCTTCCCAGATAGTGACCGTAATATGATAACGGTTGATATCAATTTACCAGAGAATACTAAAATTGAGAACACAACATCTGTGGTTTTAGCACTTGAAGACTTTATGCAGAAAGAGCTGAAAGTTACCGAAGATAAACCAGATGGTATTGTAGATTGGTCGGCCTACATTGGTGAAGGTCCTTCAGCTTACGATTTAGGTTATAATGCCGATGAAGCAAATTCCAATTATGCCCATATTTTAATTAATACGTCTTCTTTTTTGGTGAATAATAACATGATTGAAAAATTAGATGCCTTCAGTTTTGAAAACTTTCCTAATGCCGATATTAAAGTTGGTTTGCTAGGTTCAGGTGGAGGTGGAACACCTGTTGAAATTGAAGTTTCTGGAGATGACCCCGATAAATTAGCAAGTATCTCCGAAGCTATTAAAGCGAAGTTGTTTACCATTTCTGGGACAAAAAATATTAAAGACGATTGGGGACCCAAAGGGAAAAAGTTTGTTATAGATATAGACCCTAATAAAGCACAAACTGCTGGTATTACCAATCAAGATATTGCAACGTCTCTACAAACTGTTTTAGATGGTTTTCAAGCAGGGGAATATCGCGAAGGCGATAAATCTATCCCTATTGTAATGAAGAGTAATCAAAGTAAACAGCAATCCTTATCTTCATTAGAAAGCTTAAATATATATGCACAAAGTTCTGGAAAAAGTGTGCCTCTACTTCAAGTAGCATCTATAATTCCTCAATGGCAATATTCAAAAATAAAACGTGTTGATTTAACTAGAACAATTAAAGTATCAAGTGAATTAACAACTACGGGTAATGCTTCCGAGGTAACACAAGCCATAACACCTTGGCTTGATGAGCAGAAAGAAATTTGGGGTAAAGACTATACTTATGAATTAGGTGGAGATGCTAAAAGTTCTGCCGAAAACATGGGGGCAGTTGCCAGCTATTTACCACTTTCAGCTTTCATTATTGTAATGCTATTAATCATTCAATTTAATTCTTTTAGAAAAATGGTGATGATTGTTTGTACCATTCCGTTGGGAGTTATTGGGATGGTTTTAGGGCTTTTACTATTCGGTGTGCCTTTTGGGTTTATGGCGTTTTTAGGCGTTATTTCCCTTGCAGGTATTGTTATCAATAATGCCATCGTTTTAGTAGATAGAATTGAGATCGAAGAATCGGAATTAAAACGTAAACCACAAGATGCTATAATAGCAGCATGTTTACAACGTTTTAGGCCTATTTTGTTAGCAACTTTTACCACCGTTTTAGGTTTAGTGCCTTTATATCTTGGTGGAGGCGAAATGTGGGAACCTATGGCGGTAACCATCATGATTGGTCTATTGTTTGGAACTGTAATAACTTTATTATTTATACCTGCTTTTTATAGTGTGATGTATAAAGTGAATTATAAGGGTTACGAGTTTAATGATAACCTTTTAGACTAGTAATGCTAAAGCGTTTATATCCATACCGTTTTGAGATATTCTTTTTTAGTCAGGTGGCTATTTTATTTGGTTCTTTAATTGTACCATCAATTATTTTTGAAACGTTTTTATCTCCTGCATTATTTCTATTGAATCTATTAGCAGGAATGGTGCTTTTATCAAAGCAGAAAAAAACCATGTGGTTTTTAGTACTATTACTTGTTATTAGTGCTTTGTTATTAGGTTCAAATTTGATAGAAACGACTAATGACGCTTTAGTAGGGCTTATTGAAATGGGGACTTACTTTTTGTTTTATGTTGTAGTAACATCGGAAATTATAAAGCAAGTATGGCAAGCAAAAAAAGTAAGTAAAAATGTAATATTTGGACTGGTTAGCGGATATATTTCTCTTGGTTTAATTGGCTTTTTTATTTGTTTGAGCATAGAAATGGCTTATCCCAATTCGTTTTCAGGATTAATAGAGGGGATTTCAATTACAGAAAATTTAATGTATTACAGCTATATCACATTATTAACTATTGGGTATGGCGATATTTTACCCATAAGTGCATTAGCACATAAAGCAGCTATTTTAATTGGTTTAATGGGACAAATATACTTAGTGGTAATTACGGCTATAGTAGTTGGAAAGTACATTAATCAATCCTCTAAGTAAGCTATAAAAGATAGATGCGAATTTATTTTTAACGATTAATAAATTTAAAAATAGATGTATCTTGCAATAAAATAACCTTTAATTTTAAAGATTTGAAAGAAATAAAAAAAGTAACCCTATTAGTAGTTTTAGTGATGTTTATAACTAATTGTGCATCAGTAAAGCTCGCAAATTCATGGAATTCTGAAAACTTCGATACCACTAAAGCTAGAAAGATTTTAGTTGTTGCAAGAGATAATGATATGGATGTAAGAACTTCTTATGAAAACGCTATGGTTTCAAAATTAAAGGAAGAAGGTGTTGATGTCGTTGCTGCATATGAACTATTTCCTGATTTAAAGGAAAATAAAAATAGAAGTCAAGAAGAGATTGATGCCATCGTTAAAAATTTTAAATCCAAAGGTATTAATGCAATTATATTAACTGCACTAAAAGACACAAAAGTTGAAGAGTCTCAACCTCAAAGCAATTCTAATAATTACATTTCTACAGCTAATATTGGTAAATATGGGATTAGTTTTACCGATTATTATAATGTACATTCCATAGAATATATAAGTAGAGGCCTAAAGCCTGTATATAATGATAATCAAGATTTAGTAACTCATCTATCTTCAGCTACTTATATTCTTGAAGCTGTTGTTTATGATTTAGCTTTGGCAAAAAAGGAACAATTAGTGGGTGTATTCGAAATAGAAGCAACCGATCCTTCATCAGGAAAACAAGTATTAAATAAATTCGCAACATTAATTTCAAAACAATTTAAAAAATAGATGATTATGAGCCCAATTAAATCGTTGTTAACACTTAGCTTAATTTTAGTAACTATAAATGGGTTTTCACAACGGAAAACTCAGGAACAGAAAGAAAAGGAAAATAATAAAGTTGAACTTTATACACCAGAAGAAAAAGATAATTTACAAGACTTCTATGCAGAAGAAGTAGATAAAATGAAATTATCTGAAGAAGAAAGGGACGAATATTATAGTACTTTATTGTTTTACACCCATAGTATGTCTAGACTTGATGATAAGGATAAAGGCTATACGCAATCAGAAATTTTAGAAAAATTTAATACTTTGCATTTTAAAATGAATGAAAAAATGAAGACGTTATTAAAACCAGAACAATACGTTATTCATCTTGAAACTTTTAATAGAATAATATATAGTGTAAGTAGAAAAACAAGTTTATTTAATCAAAAAGAATAGGTATAAAATATGAGTAATTCAAGAAGTGTTTATTTTGAGGCTTTTGCATCTATCATGAAGATTACTTTAAGAGATAATGATGCTACAGATGAGGAAAAGGCCTTTTTACAACATTTTGGCAAAAAATTAGGTGTTACAAGCTCGGAGTATTTCGAGTTGATTGATGACAATATGTATATGAAGTATGAAATAAAAGCACCTTACCTGTATAATCAGCGTTTAGAAAGTTTATACAAAATCACACAAATTGTCGACGTAGATAATTTATCAAAAGCCGCAAAAACGAAATGGTTAAATAGAGTGGCAATTGCAATTGGGTTTGACCCAAGTAATGTTAAATATATTGTGGGTAAATCTTTAGATATGTTTAATGTAAACAATGGTTTAACATTAGAGGACTATAAGGATGGTATCAAGAATATTATGATGTAATTATAAAAGCATTATAAGCTTCTATTTAAAAAGCTTCATTGATACCAAAATAAATACCAGAATTACCATCTATACCAGAACCGATATCAAAGCGTAACCAGGTGTCCTTGTCTTTAAATATTTTATATCTTGTTCCAAATCCAAAAGATGGTTTTAAATTATTAATGCTAAAAAAGTCTTCAGGTTTTTCAGCTACTTCTCCAAACAAGCCAAATGCATTTATTGTCCATCTAGGTTTAAAGCGCCAGCGATATTCTATTTGAGATACATACATTTGTTTATCAAGAAAGCGACCAAAAAAATAGCCCCTAGCACGATTACCACCTCCATAACTGGCCAAAGCTTGAAAAGGTACATCACCATAATTATTTTCTATATATAATTGAAAAGCTAAAAGGCTACGGCTACTTAAAGGTTGATATTCTCTTAAGTCTAAAATAAATTTATTAAAACCAGAAGTTGCACCAAAAAGTTCGCTAGAAAACTGTGCTTTTGCCTGATAGTAAAACCCTTTGTTTGGAGATCCTGTATTATCTCTAGTATCATAATTAAAAACAGCTCCTAACCCAGCAATTACAGTACGTTTGCTTCCTATTACATTTTGTGTGTCTAAAATACCTCCTTTAGCAATTTCTGTTACTTCATGATTTTTAAATATAAATTGAAAACCAAAATTAAGATCGGGAGGTAGACGTTTTAAAAACGAAATATTAAGCGCATGAGTTGTTTGATTATACACTTCTTCATTTTCGTCTGATGTATTGTTTCCAATGCCCCAAAATAGATTGGGATACACTTCTAATAAATAATGTGCATCAATAAAATAGTTTCCTGAGCCAAAATAAATTTGAGGCGTAATTTCAAACATAATCTGTTTGTTCAATGTATATATACCGCTAAAAAGAACGTTGGATAATCTGTTTTTAAATGTGTTTTTTTTATTTAGAAAGAAAAGTTGTCCACCTCCTCCAAATCCAAAACCCGTTTCAGGTGTATAAAACGCAATAGGTATTGCTATAAGTTGATAGTTTTTTGTAGTTGAAATAGTATCTATTTTAACTAGATTGTTTTCGTCTTTTCTTTGCGCTAGTGCAGTAAACGAAAAGAATATTAAAAGGATGTATAGGGTTGTTTTTTTCATCTAAAAAAAGAAATCATCCAATATAACGTTAAATCCAAAAGAAAAAGAAACATCATTCGAAGAAATACTAGTATTTGTTATTGTTTGGTTTGGTAGTAACTTTTGTTCTATGTCAACCCAAAATAAGTTCACATTCACACCTAAATCAAAAGCTATAAAATCGTTTATAGTATATGAATAGCCAAAACCTATGATACTCCCTAAACCACCACCTTCAGAAAGTTGCTGCGTAGCTTGATTTATTAAAGGTTCAATTCCCTCTAGCTCTGTTTTGTCTTTATACCTAACATAGCCTAATGATAAACTAGTAAATAAAGACCCCGTTTTATTATCCATAAAATAATAATTAGAAAATGGGCCTATATAAAATGTTTCAGTTGTTTTTGTAAAAGCGCCAGAATTACTGATTTTATTGGCTTGAAATATACCTCCAATTAAAAGACGATTTTTGAAGAACTTTCCGCTTTGTATGTTTATACCAAAATTATTAGAGGTAGCTTTTGAATTTAAGTTACCTGCATCTGTTGTAGTAGAGCTAATACTGCCTGATAACCCCGTAAGAAACCGCCCTTTTCTAAACGCTGTTTCTAAACTATCGGTCGTTTGCGCAGATATATTGCAGATTAAAAAAATAGCTGCGGCTATACATATATTACGTCTTGTTTTTTTCAAATTATTAAAATTAATTAACCCTTACTTATTTTGTAAAGTAACAATTTTTCCTTCACGTAAAACTGTTAGTTCAAATTTTGGATTTTTTTCTAAGCTATTTGCAAAATCAGCAATCTTCAATAAGGTGTAGTCTGTAACATCGTACTTTATATCATTAAAAGCCAATATAATATCACCGCCCAAAATTAGTTTTTTATTACCAACAGTTACCTCAGTATCCCCTTCTTTTACGCCCATTTTATCAAATAAAGACCCAGAAGCAATACGTTGCACTAATAAACCACTTGTTTGAGGCAGATTAAACAGTTTAGCTTCTTTTTCAGATAAGGAATATAACTCAGCACCAAACCAAGGCATTTTATTATTTAAAAGGAGTTTGGCAGCTAAATTAGACGTTGAGGCATAACCAATACCATCAGAACCCCCTGATAGTGATTTTATGTGACTTACAATACCTATAACATCACCTTCTAAGTTGAACATTGGACCTCCAGAGTTACCTTGATTTATAGCAGCATCTGTTTGAATAAACTCCGTATTAGTAAAAGGGTTTCTCCCTAAAAATTGTTTTTTAAAAGCACTAATATAACCTGAAGATAGAGATAAACCAACACCAAGTGGCACACCAATAATAAATACGCGTTGTCCAACTTTCATTCGGTCTGAATCGCCGAACCTTAAAACGGTAGTATTTATTTTTTGTCTTGATAATTCTAATAAAGCGATGTCTGCACTATCATAGGAAGTAATTACTTTAGCTGGTATAGTTTCTCCATCTGAAAACTGTACAACTAAAGTATCGGGTACTTTTACAACATGAGCAGCTGTTACAACAAGTTTATTTGATATCATAAAACCTGAGCCTAACCCAGAATTTGTAACTGTCTGAGAAACATTATTTTGAGAGGTGGCAATATTGCTTTCTTGAGTGTAAATAGCAACAACGGCTGGACTTACCCTTTCATAAATAGAAGATAGGTCTTGGGCATTAGTATAATGTATGGTAAATAAGCATATTAGAATTAATCTAATTATTTTTTTCATAGCTATTAGAGATATGGTTTTTGTTAAAAATAAGCTTTAAAATATGAATAGTAAATTTCAAGAAATAAATCTTGAATCAAAAAGGCCAAATCAAAGGCACTAAAATCAAAGACAAAATAAAAAACAATAAGAGTAAAGGCGCACCAACTTTTACATAATCCATAAATTTATAATCGCCTGCAGCCATAACCATCGCATTGGTAGTTGTACCAACAGGGGTTAAAAAAGCAGTAGATGCACTAATGGCAACAACAATCATAAATGGCTCGGGCGAAATATTTAAAGACGTGGCGGCTAATATGGCTATTGGTGCCATTAAAACAGCAGTTGCTGAATTATTAATGGCTTGACTAAAACCAGTAGTTAATAAAAAGATACCACCTAATAGAACAATAGGGTGTATACTTCCCAAATTAGTAACCAAGCTATTGGCAGCAAGTTCCGCAACACCCGTTTTTTGAAGCGCAATACCCATAGGAATCATTGCTGCAATCATCACCACACTTATCCAACTAATCCCTTTATACGCTTTTGCCATGGGCACACATCCCGTTAATAAAATAACACCCGCAGAAATCATAGCAGCAATGGCTCCAGGAACAACTTTAAATACGAGTAATGCAATCATTAGCAACAACATTGCTAATGAAATGTACGATTTATAGGTTAACGTATTTACATCCTTAGACATGCTTTCTGGGTTTCCAGAAATCACTAAATTTTTATAAACACTTTTTAAATGTTCTATACGCTCCCAAGTGCCTCTAATAATAAAGGCATCTCCAGCTTTTACGGCTACGTTTTTATCTTTTAAAGGCTTGTTATTTCTTGATGCAGCTAATAATTGAATGCCTGCTTGTTCCAAATACAATCCCATAGGTATGTTGTGTCCTAAAAAAAGCGATTTGGGTGTCACAATCATTTCTGCCATACCTACTTCTTGATTTATAAACTCATCCTTTAGCTCGTCATTATTATTTTTAAAAGGAATCAAATTGAGTTTAAACTTCAGAATCATTTTATCCACATCTTCCGTGTTTCCTTTTACAGTAATAATGTCATGATATTGTAAAATGGTATCTGGTGTTGGAAATTCAATATACGGTTTTACACCTTTTACTATATTGGGAAATCGTCTTCTTAATCTAATTATTGAAACATTGTATTTATTATCAAAATCCCATTCACCAATAGTGGTATTTAGTAAAGGAGACATTGAACGTACTCTTAAGCGGTAAATATTTTCATCAATGCTATAGTTTTCAATCCATTGATGCATTTCAGAATCTATATTTATTGGCTGATTTTCAGAGGTGTTTTTTGGCAATAATTTATAACCAATAAAACGGAAATATAAAATTGAAATAAGGAGTAATGGCAAGCCAATGAGGGCAAATTCAAAAAATGAAAAGGATTCGAACCCATTTTCTACTAAAGCATTACTAGCAATAATATTTGGAGGTGTTCCTGTTAATGTTAATAAGCCACCAGTATTTGACCCAAAAGCAACAGGCATTAGTAATTTAGAAGGTAGTGTGCCCATTTTATATGAGGCAGATACAGTAACTGGTAGTAATGTGGCAACAGTTCCAGTATTGCTTACAAAACCAGACAAAATACCAGAGCCTAATGTGACTAATACTAATAGTTTAGGAACACTCTTACCAGCCCATTTTACAAATTTTTGTCCTGCTAATGCTGTCCACCCTGTTTGAGATAGACCTTCACCAATAATAAATAGCGAGGCAATCATTATTACTGTAGGGTTACTAAACCCGCTAAGTGTTTCAGAAAGATCTAAAATACCAAATAAAAACAGGCTTAACATGGACATAAGGGCTACAATATCTGGTGTGAATTTACCCCAAACGAAGAGTGCTATTGTAATACCCAAAATAATTAAAAGTGTAAGCATAGATTATAAAAAGAAATTAGTTGGACTAAAATAGTTAAAACTAAAGTCTATTCAAATGAAAAGAGGTGCGTTTCACATTTTCACACCTCTTTTTAAGATCTGTTTTTTATTCAAATATAACATCACCTGTTTTTAAATTTTCAATATCCTTTTGATTTCTAGTGTTAACAGGAACCTCAATAATTAAGAACGTATCTTCTCCATCAGAATCTTTGCCTTGATAAAATTTAAAAATGTAAGTTTCTTTTTGTAATGCTCTTACTGGTATAGAAAATGTTGTTTCAGTAATAACTTCATTACAACCAATACCATCATCTACATGTACTATGGGGTAAATAAGTCTTGTTGGTCCATCATAAATGTAATCAAACTGGTCATAGTAAAAATAGCAACTATTGGGTAGCGATATGGTTATATTAATTTGGTAAGTACTCCCGTAATTAAATCCATCAGGAAGTTCTGCGTTTATAACACCTGAATACTCTAAGTGGTAGTCGTGGTCGTTATCGTTGTCGCTGCTGCATGATAATACAGATATAGAAAGAACAACGATTATAATTAATAAATACTTAAATCTTTTCATCTTGTTTTATTTTTAATTCTATTCAAATGTACCCGCGCTTTACATTTTTAATGGATTCATTTGAAGTATTTAATGGTTAATAATATTGATTTTATTTTCTCTCTTATTTTAGTGTATCCAAAAACTCCTATTTGAATTAATGCCGACACTAATACTATGATTTTCACGTATTCTAATAAAATAGTCATAACTTCTAGTGTTTAGTGTCTCATAGCTACTCCTGCAGCTGTTCCATATTCTTCTAGCGTTTTGACAAACCCTTTGATAGTGTTTTTGAAACCTATTTTAACTTTTTCAAACGTTGTATATGTTGGTATTTCTCCTATTATAGGTCTATAAAAATTCTTGTTGAATTGAGCGTTGTTAATTGTTGTGCTTTGAGTTCTCATATCTATTTGTGTTTAATGATTATTTATAGTACAAATGTAGCCTGAAGCAACAGAGGAAATCGGAGCTATTTAAGTGAAGTGACCAAATAATTAGGTGAAGTGATTCTACTTGAAAGTGAACTTAAAATGTTAGTATGAGGTAAGTGATATGAGTTGAAGAAAAGGGCTCGTTTTGATGGGCTAACTATAAGGATAAGAATTCAAAAATGCTACTCATATTGAAGCGTATCTTCAATACGTGTTACGGAATAGATATTTACTGTTCCTTGTTTACCTTTTAGAAGCACATTGCCTTCAAGTACAGATGTTGTCCATGAGTCAATTTCAACGACTTTTAAAAGTTTCTCTGAAATAAGTAAATCAAATCCTAATCGATTACATTGGTCTTGGATTCTTGAAGCTGTATTTATAGTATCACCATGATATGCAATTTCACGTTTATATTCTCCAACTTCTGCAACAGTTATGGCACCACAATTCATACCTGCTTTAAATTCTGGTACTAAACCATAAGTTTTCATATAGTAATCTGTTCTACTATTAATTTGGTCTTTAAAAGCATAAAAAGCTAGTATACTTTTAGCGTTTTTAAGGCCTTCTTTATACGGCCAAGTTAATACCGCTTCATCTCCTACATATTGATAAATAGAAGCTTTATATTTATTAACTATAGCTAAATCATAAAAACAGTCTTGAAGGAGTTTGCTATATTTTATATGCCCTAATTTTTCAGCAATTGTGGTAGAGTTTCTAAGGTCTAAAAACATGAAAATAAGCTCTTTCTCTTTTGGAGTATAGAATTCTCCTGAAATAAATTTAATCAAATTGCCTTCACCTAGCATTAAATTAATATTGAGAAAAAGGCTTATAAAGAAGTTAACTGCTATAGTATAGATAAAGCTTACCCAAATGACAGGTAATTGAATAAACTCTGATAATTTAAAAGTAATGTCTACAAATATTTCAATCTTAACAAATAAATAAAATATAAATACATAAAACCCAATAGCAGATATAATTTGTAGTATAAGTGCAAATACCAATAACTTAGATAATGAAATACGTTTTCTAACCAATTTTTCAAGGAAAATATGGAGTGTGCCGTAAAGTAACCCTTGGGTTATCCATGCTATAATGAATATAAAAAATATATTGGAGAAAGAATCCTCCATATAAGGGATGTTAACGTCCTGAGATCCTCGAAGGAGTTGCCAGACGAGGCTCGCTATTAACCAACCTATGATATAATCCCGTAATATTTTATAATGTCTAGATTTCAAATTAAATCATTGATAGTTAAGCGTTTTTAGTGAGCCTAATTATTTATCCAATTTTTTATTTCGGAAGATTTGGCTTTGCTTATTGAAATGCGCTCTTTAGATGGCGGATTTACATTAATAATTAGTTTTCCATTAAAGTAGAATTTTATATTCTGTATCGCATTTCTATTAAGTATAAATTGCCTGTTTGCTCTATGAAAATTATACGGGTCTAATTCGTTTTCAATGTCTTCTAGTTTTTTATCTATTATGTAAGTTTGATTTTTAAATGTCATAGCTTGTACAATACTGCTTTCAATATAGAAATAGGCTATATCTTCTACTTTAACAGGAATTAATTCATCTCTCTGATGTACTAAAAATGTAGTTCTGAAAACCTGATTTTTAGATTGCATTAATTGTACTAATTGTTGGATGTTATCATAAGAGATTGTGTCAATTTTGGCATTAGTTTTAAACTTTTTAATTGAGTGACTTAATTCTTCCTCATCAATTGGCTTTAAAAGATAATCAATGCTATTTAACTTGAATGCTTTTAAAGCATATTGATCATAAGCTGTTGTGAATATTATGGGGATATTGATAGTTACCTGTTCAAAAATTTCAAATGAAATACCATCAGAAAGATGTATATCCATAAAAACTAAAACGGCTTCACTTGGATTAGAAAAATAATCGATGGTCGATTTCACAGAATCCAGAACAGTTAGTATCTCTATGCTAGGATCTATATTATTTATTAAGTAAGTGAGTTGTTCACTTGCTGCTAATTCATCTTCTACAATAACTACTTTCATGGTAATTAATTTAAAGAAAGTTTGACTTTAAAGGTGTTATTTTTGTTACTTATTGTTATGTGCTTCTTTTTTAGAGCATAATACCGCTTATTAAGGTTTGATAAACCGTTTCCTGTTCCAGTAGCTAAACTTTTTCTGGGTCTTATTTCATTTTCAATAATTATGAACGCATCTTCGGAATATATATTAACTTGAAGTGGGTTCTCTTCTGATATTTCATTGTGTTTAATGGCATTTTCAACTAACAACTGAAGCGCTAAAACGGGCACTTCTTTTTTTATCCATTTTTCATGAATATTATAAGTAATGTTAAAACGATTACGATATCTTGTTTTTATTAAATGTATATAACTACTTAAAAACTCAAGCTCTTCTTCTATAGATACTAAATCTCGTTCACTACTTTGTAATATATAACGATACATGGAGGAGAGTTTGTTTATAAAGTTGGTCGCATCTTTGTTTTCTTTGACTAAAGCGCTTAATGAGTTTAGTGAATTGAATAAAAAGTGGGGATTAACTTGATTTTTTAATGCCATCAATTCATTTTGTAAGCTTTGTTGTTTTAAAGCTTCTTGCTCTATCAATTTTTCTTTTAAGCTCATTTGATACCTTAAAATTCTAGCGATAAATATGATTATTATTGCTATAATAAAATATACGAAGTAGGTTAACCCTTGTTCTTCTGAAACCATTGATTCTCCTACTAACCTTGGGTACAAAAAGAAGAATAAATGTAATAAAGCGAAGTATAAAGCAATATTAATTATGATAGTTGTTAACCCTCTTAGTACGCTTTGAAATTTTGAATAAAAATATTTAGTGTTTGCATTAAACTCTAATAACAACCAAGAAAAAAAGGTAAACCATAAAAACCGAAAGAGTATATCTTTTACAGAAGCCGTAGTGAAAGCAGTTGATAGGTCATCTACAATATCAAATATAATTAAGATTCTAGGAGAGGTTAAAAGTGTTGATATAATAAATGCTATACCTAGTAAAACGTTTTGCTTTATAAATTTGGTCGTCAAAATGGTTATAGTGTTATTGATGAAGAACATAACTAATATAGTTAAAATTAATGTAAGTAAATTGTATAATTTTAGCTGATTATGAATGAAATTAAAAACTGCCAGCGGGGTATGAGTATTTCAATAATCTCTGGTAGTCAAACTAACCAACCAAATTAACTATGCATGAAAATTATTTTATCAATTTTTTTATTATTTGTTTTGAAAAATCTTTAGAAATTGTTCCTAACGACTTAGGGTTGTCAATCTCTGTCATTATAACTGATATTAATTGTTCGCTATCAGTTTTTGTTAAATCGTAAATTACAGTTTCGAGAATGTATTTTTTACCTGTATATGTAATGGTGTTTTCAGGTTCAGATTTTACATGAATACTATTGTAGTAACGATAGAATGTACCGTTAGGCCCTCTAAAGTATGTGGGAAAATAAAGTGTTGAGTAACTACCACCAGTTGTTTCTGTTCTGGTATATTCTTGAGTATCTTTTAAAGTATTAAGAATAATTATGTCTACGCCTTTATTTTTCAAATCCTCAACGATTTTTTGCACTTCATTTTCGTTAAGTTTTACCTCAGTATCAATTTTTGGAAAAACGGTTAAGCTTTCCATAGAATTGAGACCATGTTCTCTTAATTTGTTTACAAGGTCACTCTCAAACTGACTTCTAACAATATTGTCATCCGTTTTACTTATTACCATGATGCGCTTATCACTTAAATTGAGCTCTTTTGAATGGTTCCAAGTACTAACAACTTTGACAGTTGAACAACTTGTAACTATAACAATTAGTATTAATATGCTCAGAATTTTGTTTATTGTTTTCATGATTTCTAGTGTATTTATATAAACATATGCGTGTTATTTGTAGTATCGTTATTAATTAAATTTAATCTTGTTGAGATATGATTTTTAGAATGTTTTATGTTTAAAAACCGTCTTACAAAACTCCATTTCTTTAGAATTGATTTTAACTTTTTCATGACGTTATTGTTTAAATTCTTATACAAATGTATACCACGCCTAAAGGCAGAATCATGACTTTTTAAGTGAAGCGACTAAAATCTAAAGTGAAGTGTTTTATATTGAAAGTGAACCGTATTTAAAGTTCAAGTAACCCATTTGTGATTTTAAAAGAAAGGTAGAAATCTGAAGATTGAGTATGAGTTATTTGAGAGAAAAAGCTTTCTTTCTGTAATAAGCTAACACAGATACAATGATTACTATAACAATTAAAACGTAAATGAATGTTGGTATGGGTAAGGGGTCTCCAGCAGCGTAACTATGTAAACCAGATAAATAATAATTAACGCCAAAGGATGTCATGATAATAGAGCCAAATGCGAAGACACTAGCCGTATTTAGTACATAGGAGCTTTTTAACTTCGGAATAAGTCTAAGGTGTAAAACAATAGCATAGATTATAATACTAATTAAAGCCCAAGTTTCTTTTGGGTCCCAAGCCCAATAACGCCCCCAAGATTCATTTGCCCATATACCTCCTAAAAATGTGCCTACAGCTAACACGAATAAACCGATGGTCATTGAGATTTCGTTGATATACGTAAGCTCTTTAATTCTGATATCAATTTCTTTCTTTGTCTTTGCTGTTTTAAAAATCATGAGCAATAATGCCATGAAACCTAATACAGCAGAAAGTGCTAAAGGCGCATAACTACTTACAATGGTAGCTACATGAATTTTTAACCAAAACGATTTTAATACGGGCATTAAATTGGTTATTTCTGGACTTAACCAATCTAAGTAACTTACAAATAATAAAGCCCCTGAAAACAGCGTGGAAAGTGGTAATGCAAAATCAGATTTTCTAAACGTCATTAATCCACAGAGTAGTAATACCCAAGATACAAATACCAACATTTCATAGCCGTTACTCCAAGGTGCGTGTTGTGCTATATACCATCTTAGGATTATGTTTCCTGTAAATAGAAGGAAGCTAGTAAGGGTTATAATGATAAAGCTATTCCAAAGAAATTCAATTGCTTTTTTCTTAGTGAAAATTTTAGTTATAGCTAAAACTAAAAGAATAGCTCCCAAAGTAAAAAACACCTGAAACAACCAAAAGTTTAGATTGAGTTGATTATACCATAATTCTGCTTCAATACGCTTTCTACTTGGTATAATGTCCTTTCCTAAAACATCTTGGAATGTTTTAATATAGCCTAATTTTTCACTAGCATCTACCCAATTTTTAGTAGTAACATCTTTAAAATAGGTTGGTATAATTTGTTTAGCAAATGTACCATCTTCAGCAGGGAAATCTTGAAAATGATGTGTCTGACTATGCCATTTATTATTTTCATCATTGCTATTAGGAAATACTTTTAAATAGTTCCCAGAAAATACGTTGTAAAGAATATTGAAACGCTCATCTACTTTTAAAACCTCTTTATCCAATTCGCTCCGCTCTCCAGGTTTCCTTTTATTAGCCTGTTCAACAGCTTGTCCAAATAAATACTTCCCTTTATCATCTAATAAACCTACAAAAGCGACCAAACCATCCTCACTTATTTCTAAATCTTTGAAGAGTTCGCCTCCTTTTTTAGGGTCCACTTTTATAAGCGGGATATATTGCCAAACATTTGATGCAGATTGCATTGCCAAAAATGCCTGATTTGCACTAAAACGAATACTTTCTCCATCTTGTGTAAATTTGAAATAAGGCTTACGTGATAGTTTTCTTAAAAACTCGGAGGCCAGAGTATTCATTGGTTTTATACGTCCGTCTAAATCTTGAACCATTAAACGACCAAACAATTCTGCGTGTTGTACATCTATATGCTGTTGGGCTATAGTTTGTAAATCAATTTTTAGTGTTTTACTGTTTTCATTTTGAGCAAAAGAGGTATTTGAAAGGCTAAAGAAGAGTAGGAGTATTAGAGCATTTTTTAGTTTCAGTTTTTTTAATTTCTTATTGATTAATGTGAAACGAGATGCTTTTCCAAAGAGGGTAAAAAACATGCCTATCATCATTAAAAAATAACCCAAATAAGTAATATTTGTGCCAATAGCATCATGATTAACGGCTAATACGGTTCCTAATTCGTCCGTGTCATAACTGGCTTGAAAAAAACGATAGCCTTTGTAATCCAATACATTATTCATGAAAATGCGATGTGGTGTTTCTGTGTCATTATCAAGAACTTTAACCTCACTTGCGTATGCAGATGGACTTGTTGATCCAGGATAGCGCTCTAATTGAAAATCGTCTAAATGAATTGAAAAAGGTATAGTTATAGCTTCTGCACCATAGGATAGCGATACTTTAATATTGTCAATGTCTACATTGTGTGTTGTTGGTAAAAAGCCTTCACGATATAGTAATGTTGCTTTTTTTAGGGTTTCGTTTACTTGAATATTTACAACTAAAGCATCATCTTTTTGTTCATCGTTATCTTTTGGTTTTTCAGAGGCACTTACAAGTGCTATTTCTGCTTTTGGATGATAAGAAAGTGGTACAAAAGACGCATCACCATCACGATATAATGTTCGTAACGACATGGTTTGTAAACTATCTTTTTTTATGGTTCCAGCTATTTCGGTAGCCATCACAAACGTGTTTAAATTTCGAGGAGATAGAATGCTAAAAACACCATCGTTTTCAATAATATTGATAACATCAGGTGCATCAACTTCAAAGCCTACTTTGTGCTTATGCGCGCCAATGGCCTCAACTTCTCCTTTTTCTAAAAACACAGTTTCCCTTCCATTTCCTGCTGAAACGACCATTTGAATCATAGCCTTTCCATGTTCAGCATCGTCCTTTATTTCTGGTATAGCATCTGCAACAAATTCATTATAAGAGATTTTAATTGGTCTAGTGTTGAATTCTGTAGTAATACTAAAATCGTTATCACTTAATGGAGAAAAATTAAGCTGCTTTTTAATGGTTTTTGTAGTCGTACCATCTGATAGATGCACATGAAGGTAATTATTGTCGGATACAATAATATTAGACGATGCACCTTCACGAATTCTCATAACCCCACCATAAGACGCGTAGCGTGTAATACTGGCGCCAATTAATATGACAATAAAGGCCAAATGAAACATAAGCAAGGCCCATTTTTCTAAACGCCAAAGTTTATATTTATAAATATTCATTATAAAACAAATACCTAGTCCTAGCATAACGAGTTCAAACCACCAAGCATCATAAATAAGTTTCCAAGCCGTGGCTGTACCAAAATCGTTTTCAATAAATGTGGCTACGCCCATAGAAATGGCGAAAGTAAATAAGAATAATACCGCTAAAATAGGAGAAGAGAAGAAGCGAAATAGTTTATTCATGTAATTGTTTTGAGTATAAATTAAAAGATACCTTACTGTTTGCTTAATAAGGTATCTTTGATATTGTAATCTTGAAGATAAATTAGTTTTCTATTGAACTACATTTATTGGCATTTTATCTTCACGAGCTTTAGCTTCTTCGAGCCATTTTGGTAATAGTATTTTTTTGAACTCCGCTTTTTCAGCTTTTAATTTTTCTATGTCTAAACCTATAAATTCCTGTGCTTTTTCTTTCGTAGAAATATCAGGCATTTCTATAGGTTTATTATGTCCTAAGTCAGCTAATAAGCGTGCTAGTTTAACGCGAGCTTCTTGAGCTATTACCAATCCGCTACCAATAACTCTTGCCGTTTCTACAGGTGAGTGAAAAGATGCGCCATGTGATGCGGCTGAATAATCCCAACGCCATTGTCCGTGACGGATGTCTGTTAATATGGGCTTCATCTGCGTTTCAGTTGCTCCTAAATCCCAACATTTTTTAGCTTCTAAATGTGCTTTTACAAGAAGGTCTTCTAATTTTAATCTATTCTCGGTAGCTTTACGTTGTCTTTCATAAACATTGGCAATGAGTTTGTCAGATTCTTCTCTATGGCAAACTTGGCACGCATTAGATGTATTTGATAAAGGTGAGCGAATATGATGGTCTGTAAATTTTTGACCTCCTTCACTTTTATATGGCATATGACAATCGGCACATGATACGCCTCGGTCTGCATGTACACCAGTAACAAAAGTTTCATAACCCGGATGCTGGGCTTTTAGCATGGGAGTTTTACTTAATTTATGTGTCCAATCTGAAAACTCTATGTTGTCATAATAGTCTTCCATGGCTTCAACAGTAAAACCACCCTTCCAAGGGAATTTTAAGTAAGGAACGCCTTCCTTTCCTGGTAGTTTTTTATCAAAGTAATACTCAACATGGCATTGTGCGCATACAAGAGAGCGCATCTCATTATGCGTAGCTTTATTAATATCTTTTCCCATGGCATCAAAAGCTTCCACTAAAGCAGGTCTTGTTATACGAAGCTTCATGGTTTCAGGATTATGGCAATCGGCACAACCTATTGGGTTTACTATTTCTGCGCCTTTATCTGCCCATTTTCCGCTATAAAATTCTGCAATACCAATTTCATTCATTAAACGAGGTACATCTGGACTTTTACAAGTCCAACAGGTAGCTGGCATGGGGCCATCTCCTTTTCCTTTTGGACCTCCAGTTCGTAAGGTATTATGGATATCTTCAATGGCATAGGAGTGTCCACGCCCTTGGTTGTAATCTTTTGAGAAACCATAACCTGCAAATAGTACCACTAAACGTGGGTCTTCTTCAAGAACATCTCTCATGGCAGAACCACCTTGCATAGAAGCAAATGTAGTATCTAAAGTTTGTAAAGACGATTGGTATTCTAACGGGAAATTTTCTCCCCAAACCGCATTTCTTGGTTCATTTTCCACAATATTTACTTGTGGTACATATTTATACTTTGCTTCAGACTTTCTATTTACAATACTAGATGCCAAAAGCCCTAGCAGAAAAACGACAATAATGGTTACGATAAATAATACTTTGTTTTTCATACTGTATATTTTTATTAATCTTTAATCTGTTTTTTCATCCAAGAAGGAATGACGAGTTCATCTTCTTCATCAGTAGGTAATGGGGCAACATTAAATTTTATAGTGGTTAAACCATGTACTTTACCATGAGGCACCTGCTTATGGCAACTCCAACATTGTCGGCCAGTTCTATTTTCTTTATGGCCTTCTAGCCAACCATCATATTTTACTTGTGTAACTTGTTGTACATGGCAACGGATACAGTTGTTTTGTACAACTTCTTGTGAAGCTTTTTTCATTTCAATAACATCGGGTTCTGCACGGGCTGTAAAAACTGAAGCGTGGTATAAACCATCTTTTGCTTTAAAGTAATATTTATTGAAAATATTGTTATGAGGTACATGACAGTCATTACATTTTGCCCATTCTCTATGCGAACTGTGCATCCAGCTATTATAAACTGGTGTCATAACATGGCAGTTTACACAGGCTTGAGGGTCATCAGACATATAAGATATTATCCTAGACTCTCTTGCCATAAATAAACCCAAGCCAATAATAACAGCCATAAAGAATGTAGCGGTTGTTCTCCATCTTGATGTCTTTGGTGGTAAAAATTTTGGTTTAAAGTTCAAATAAGTTATTTGTTTTTAAAGTATGGTTGGCCAAATAAGTTTTTATAAAAATAGACAATATTTATAACTTTCAATAGTTAAGGGGATAGTCTTTTTTAGAGAAAAGCTAAGTCAATCCTAATATAGATCATATTCAAGACTAAATTTAACTTGAAATATTAAAAGACTGTTGAAGCACAACATTTTATAAATTAATTATGAGGTTCTAATAGGAATCGAATTATCAAACTTTTTTAAGATTGCTATTTTAATCTATTTTGATTTTTTTTGTACTGAATTTGTATCGCTTGATTAATAAAGTATATAAATACTATAAAGTTACTTTCTATATGCAGAAGTAGATTCTTTTAAAACCATTAACATGTGATTGATTTACAGTTAAATACGTCTTTGTTCTTTATCGGTTTAACAGTCTTTTTCACCTCAGTTCTTTGTTTTAGTGCGTTTTTATATTTTTAGTTCAGACATTTTTTTTCTTATTTAAGTCCACTTTCATTTGTATTGAGGTCAACCAATTTCCATTTAATTCCTAAAAAGTTTCTTTCATCCCATTTTTCGGCGAGTACAACATAGAAATAGTCAGTCATGTAATAAACTTCAGCATTCCGTTTTGCGTATCCTAATGCTCCAACATCTTTCATTTGAAATTCTACTTTATGATTTGTATGGTTTTCATTGATTAATCTAATGGTTTGAGTTTTCCAAGTTGCTATATTAAAGAGTAATTTCATTGGATTTAAGTATATAAGTCCAATAATGGTCAAAATTGGGATTGCCTTTCTCAAAATTGGTTCAGATAAATGCTGATTAGCCTTAAATTCCAATATGAGTAAAGGAATTGGTAAAATCAAAATTCCATAATATATAATAGCTTTTAAAAATCCGATTTTTGTTTGAAACAACTCGAAAACGTCCAGTAAGAAAAGGAACAAAACTATGTAAAATGTTATTCGGATTGTTTTCAAAATATCGATTTTCTCAAATGCACTATAACGGTTGTATATGATTACTTTAGCAATCATATATCTACTATATAAGGACTAAGATAATCAATCTTTTATACTGGAAAATTTATTTATAGAAGAGGTAGAATTATAAAAAATATATATTATTAATTAACTAATAATTAAAAAGTTATAGTATTTAATTAATCTTTTGTCACTTTTTTGTGGTTAAAATAGGTTTTAGTGTTCAATTTTTTCATTTTTAGAGCAAATTTTTGTTACTCATTTGCCACTCGAAATACCAGAAGCTTTATGAATAAAGTGTTTGTTATTTTCTAAATCGGCAAGTAGTCAGGTATTAAGCCTCCTTTAGAGAGGCTTTTTATTTAGGCGATTTGCAATTTTGAGTAAAAACAGCCGTTTTACTTGGTTTTTTGGTTAAAATCTTGTAATTCACTAATAATCAATTGTTTACATGGTGTAGGTGTTGTTTTTAGAAATTAATCAACTAAATTTTTTTTATTCAATTTTTTGTATTTCATTTGTAATAGAAAGTTTTTATCATAGGAACTTTTTAGCTGAACAAAGTGAAAACTGTTTTTACGTTCGGGCTTTTGAAAATTAGGAAGTCAAATTCAAAGGCAGCTTATGGTGTAAGTATCCGAAATTTAAAGCTAACTTCCGTAGCATTTCTTTATTTAAACCAAATTTTATTTGGTTTTATTCCTACTACAGTAAATCAAATTCGTATTTGATAGAAATTCTTTTTTGAGATTTTTTATTGGTTGAGCTTGTCCGTTACTTAAGCTCCCTACACATTATTTTTTCAAAATAGAATTTTATTTAATATGAATACCAGATATATTGATTTAATCAATCAAACTTTTGATTTTCCTCAGCCGGAGTTTGCTTTGGAAAAAAATAAATTATTTTTCCATGATATTGACTTAAACAAGTTAGTCGAAGTATATGGAGCACCTTTAAAATTTACCTATTTACCACAAATATCTAATAATATTAACAGGGCAAAGAAGTGGTTCGAAATTGCTTTTAAAAAATATGATTACCAAGGACGTTACAAATATTGTTACTGCACCAAAAGTTCACATTTCAAGCATGTTTTAGATGAAGCTTTAAAAAATGATATTCACATAGAAACATCATCGGCTTTTGATATTGATATTGTAGAAAATCTTAAGAAAACAGGTGAAATAAATAAAGATACCTATGTTATCTGCAATGGTTTTAAAAGAGAGCAATACGTTGCTAATATTGCAAGATTGATAAACAACGGACACCAAAATTGTATTCCGGTTATAGACAATTATGAAGAAATAAATCTTTTAGCCAATGAAATAGAAGATAACTTCAATATTGGTATTAGAATAGCTTCCGAAGAAGAACCCAAATTTGAGTTTTATACATCTCGTTTGGGCATTGGCTATAAAAACATTGTACCGTTTTATAACAGGCAGATAAAAGACAATCCCAAAGTTCAGCTTAAAATGCTTCATTTTTTTATCAATACAGGTATAAGAGATAATGCCTATTATTGGAATGAGCTTTTAAAATGTTTAAAAGTGTATACTAGTTTAAAAAAGATTTGTCCTTCATTAGACAGTTTAAATATTGGTGGAGGATTTCCTATAAAAAGCTCATTAGCATTCAATTTTGATTATGAATATATGGTAGATGAAATTATAAATCAAATCAAACTCGCCTGTGAAGAAGAAGACGTAGACGTCCCAAATATCTTTACGGAATTTGGAAGTTTTACGGTGGGCGAAAGCGGAGGCGCTATCTATGAGGTATTATATCAAAAGCAACAAAATGACAGGGAAAAATGGAACATGATAAATTCATCATTTATTACCACACTTCCAGATACATGGGCGATAAATAAGCGCTTTGTAATGCTTCCAATAAATAGATGGAACAGTTCTTACGAACGAGTACTTTTAGGAGGACTTACATGTGATAGTGATGATTACTATAACAGTGAACAGCACGTTAATGCCATTTATCTGCCAAAATTCGATAAGGATAAGCCTTTATATGTTGGCTTTTTTAATACCGGAGCATATCAGGAAACTATTGGAGGGTTTGGAGGCTTACAACATTGTTTAATACCAAACCCGAAACACATCTTAATAGATAAAGATGAGCAGGGAAATATCATTATGACACTTTTTAAGAAACAGCAAAAAAGTGAAGATTTACTAGAAATTTTGGGCTACCCAAAAGAGCCATTGGTAGAAGAAAATGATCAAATTTATAGAAACAGTAAACCATTGTGCAATTAGCAAACAACTAAAATGAAAACTAAAACATACGCAGGTATAGCAGGACAATATGCCAAATTAGACCAATCTAAAATTGTTTTAATTCCAGTTCCTTATGATGGAACAAGTACCTGGCAAAAAGGTGCAGATAAAGGCCCCGAAGCTTTTTTGGAAGCTTCTGAGAACATGGAACTATATGATATAGAAACCAATTCAGAAGTATATAAAGAAGGCATTTATTTAGCAAATGCAGTAACCGAGAATGATTCACCTGAAAAGATGGTAGAAACTGTGCATAAAGTTGTTAAAAGCTATATAAAGAAAAATAAGTTTGTAACTATTTTTGGAGGTGAACATTCTATATCCATTGGCACTATAAGGGCTTTTAATGAAGCGTTTAATAATTTAACCGTGTTGCATATTGACGCACATGCCGATTTACGAAAATCCTATGAAGGAAGTACCTGTAATCATGCCTGTGCTGTTTATGAAGCCAGTCAGGAAACCAATTTAATTCAAGTTGGTATTCGTTCTATGGATGCTATTGAAAAATCTGTAATGGATTTAGATAAAACGTATTTTGCTCATGAAATGGTAATAGATGACACTTGGATGGATTCGGCCATTGAACAAATGACCGAGAATGTATTTATAACGTTTGATTTAGATGCGTTTGATCCCTCGATATTACCTAGTACCGGCACACCAGAGCCGGGAGGACTATTTTGGTATGAAACTTTGGATTTTTTAAAACAGGTGTTTAAAGAAAAAAATGTTGTTGGTTTTGATATTGTCGAATTATGTCCTCATGTAAATGAAAAGTCTTCAGACTTTCTAGCAGCTAAATTATACTATAAGATGCTGAGTTATAAATTTCAAAATGAAGAACTAGAAGCTAGTTATGGGGATACCTTCGAAGAATCAAATCGTTTAAACCACAACAATTTAAAATTTAAGGAAGAAGATGAATACTAAAGGTGCTGTTTCAAATTTTATAGAAAAATATTATTTGCATTTCAATGCAGCCACGGTGGTTGATGCTGCAAAAGCCTATGAAACACAGTTAAACAATGGTTCAAAAATGTTGGTGTCTTTAGCAGGTGCTATGAGCACTGCAGAATTGGGGAAAATTTTTGCAGAAATGATACGTCAGGATAAAGTACATATTATTTCCTGTACAGGTGCAAACCTAGAGGAAGACATTATGAATTTAGTAGCGCATTCTCATTATAAGCGCATACCTGATTATCGTGATTTAACCCCGGAAGATGAATGGGATTTATTAGAGAGAGGTTTGAATCGTGTTACAGACACTTGCATTCCGGAAGAAGAGGCTTTTAGGCGATTACAAGTACATATTTATGCGCTCTGGAAAGAAGCTAACGATAAAGGAGAACGCTACTTACCACATGAGTTTATGTATAAACTTTTATTATCTGGAGTTTTGGAAGCATATTATGAGATAGACTTAAAAGATTCCTGGATGTACGCAGCAGCAGAAAAGAACCTGCCAATAGTATGCCCTGGCTGGGAAGATAGTACTATAGGAAACATTTTCGCCAGTTATGTGCTCAAAGGAGACCTTAAAGCAAGTACTGTGAAATCTGGAATAGAGTATATGACATTTTTAGCAGATTGGTACACAAACAATTCGGATAACGGTATTGGTTTCTTTCAAATTGGCGGTGGTATTGCTGGCGATTTTCCCATTTGTGTAGTGCCCATGCTGTATCAGGATATGGAACGAACAGATATACCATTTTGGAGTTATTTTTGTCAAATTTCAGATTCTACTACCAGCTACGGTTCTTATTCAGGAGCTGTTCCGAATGAAAAGATTACCTGGGGAAAGCTGGATATAGATACACCCAAATTTATTATTGAGAGTGATGCCACCATTGTTGCTCCATTAATTTTTGCCTATTTGTTAGACATGTAAATACAGAAAGAAATGATACGCAAAATTGTAGATTACCAAAAACTAAATGAGGAACTTTTAAATCTGCTTGTAGAAAAATTTCCTGACGGATATTCGGATAAAGATATCATCGCATTTCGAAACGCACAAAATGAGTTTATTGAAGCAGTTGAAATAAGAACAAATGATACAATTTATCTCGTAAAAGTAGGAAAGCGTTTAGTGCAAGCTATGGAAGACTTTGATTCTGATGATGACAACGATAGTAATGATATTAATGATGACTTAGATACAAGTTCCATATAAAATGAAGACTAAAGTATCAAAGAATAAGATTTTGAAAAGAATTGATAAATCCAGATTGCTAGCCTTTAACAATGATAAACTATTAGTTCTTGAAAAGGTTGGTCATAAAAGGAAGTACTCACTTGCCGGAGGCATCAGGAAAAAGAAAGAAACCGATTATGAATCTCTATTAAGAGAAACTTATGAAGAGATAGGAGTACAACTAGATAATGAAGATTTAGTTTATTTTATTTCCAGAAAAAGTACAACCAGGGATCATGAGGAAGTAAACAAGCATTACTTTATTACCACCTTGAAGATAGATGACATAAAAATTTTGGAAGACCACAAATTTAAAACAGCATCATGGACACATTGGTATGATGCACTAGACTATTTGGACAAAGATGACCGTTTTGCTGTAGAGTTGTATTTCGGGCAGTTTAATAAAAACATTACTTAAATTTTAATTAAAATGAAATCACAATTTCACTTAGCACTTCCCTGTGAAGATTTAAATGAAACAAAGAAGTTTTATACGGAAATTTTAGGTATGACTTTAGGAAGACAGACAGACAAGTGGGTAGATGTAAACTTACATAACCATCAGCTTACGTTTACAGAATCTGGTTCTTTTGATTTTAAGTTTAAAAACTACAAGTTAGATGATAACATTTTACCTTCTTTTCACTTTGGAGTAATCGTTAGTATTGAAACATGGGGCATGTTGTATAAAAAGCTATTGGAATCCAATCAAGAAGTAACCACAGAGGCCACTTTTATGGAAAATAAAGTTGGAGAGCATCTTTCTTTTTTTATTACAGACCCCAACGGCTACATGATCGAATTTAAGAGCTTTAAAAACAAAAAAGAAATTTTTGAGTCCTAACCATGTGTTCAAACAAAATCATTACTATCGCTTTTAAAGTATCAGAAAGCATTAGCATTAATTATTTGAAAACGGTCTTTGATCAGGATCCATTGTTTTCAGATAATGATGAATTATTTTATGGGTTAGGAGAAGAAAAATATTTTTACGCTTTTAAATACGGGATTATTTGCTTTTATAATTTTTCAACGGTTGAAATTGATAAATTAAAACGTAAAATATCCCCTGCCATGAAAGATGCTGGTATCAAAAGTCCTGTTTCGGAAAGTATAGATGTTTTATGCAATTCTAATGAAACCAACGTTGATTTTGATGTTATAAGATTACAAGACAGTAATACCGAAACGATCAGACTTATCATGCTCAACCTGTCACAATCGGTTGCATTAAACTTTTATTACAACATTGCAGAACAAATTTTGGAAGATACAAGAAGACATACCACTGTTCTTGAAGAGAATGGGAGGTTGAATATAAATGGTAAAAAGCTAAAGCGATACATTGGAAAAGTTTTAAACGTAAAAAATAAAATTTCAGAGAATTTATACATTTTTGAGTCTCATGATATTGCCAGTGACGATAAGAACTTAAATAAATTTAATTTGGAGCTAAAGAAAAAATTTGATCTTATAGATCGGCACCATATTATTCATCATCAGGTAGACATTGTAAAAGAGAACCTTGAGCTCTTCAAGGATATCATGTTCCATAAAGAAAGTAGCAAATTGGAATTAATCATCATCATTTTAATTGTTATAGAAGTGATTGATCTGTTCATTTTAAAACTTAGCTAGGTCAAAAATCATCAATAATCAAAACATAAATAATTGAACTCAATGAACTATAAAGTAGTTGGCAGCGAGGAGTGGTGCGTTTTTAGGGAATTTGGAATTCCTGCTATAAAAGCACGCATAGACTCCGGAGCCAAAACATCATCAATACAAGCCAATAATATAAAACCTTTCCAGAAGAGAGGAGAGGGGTGGGTAAAGTTTGAAGTCAACCCACTTCAGGAAAATAGAAGTATTGTTATCAAATGCGAAGCTAAAATCATAGCAAAAAGAACAGTAAAAAGTTCTCTTGGTATTTCAGAGGAACGTTTTGTTATAACAACCGCTTTAACCTTGGGAGAAGATACTTTTGATATCGAATTAACATTGGCTAATAGAGATTCTATGGAGTTTAGAATGTTATTGGGAAGAGAGGCTTTAGCGGGACGGTATGTTGTTGATGCTGCATCCTCTAGTTTACAAATAAATTTCACGAAGGAAGAAATAGATGAAAAATACCTCTCTTTTATTCCCAAAAAAACAGGTCTGAAAATTGCCTTATTGGCAAGTAACCCTGAGTTGTTCAGTAATAAGCGCATAATAGAAGCAGGTAAAGCCAGAGGACATGAGATGGTCTTTTTAAATGCACAACAAGCCTATATGAAGTTTGATGCAACCGAACCCCAGATTCGTTACCGGGGAGGGAATGTTATTGATGCCTTTGATGCGATCATTCCGCGTATAAAACCATCAATGACTTTTTATGCTTGTGCCCTGATTCGGCAATTTGATGCTATGGGTGTTTATTGTTTAAATTCGGCAGAAGCCATAACACAGTCCAGAGATAAACTTTTAGCCACTCAATTGTTCGCTAAAAATGATATTCACATACCTACTACTGGTTTTGCAAATTCACCGTTGGACACTAAAGATTTAATCAAGATGGTAAACGGAGCACCGCTAATCATCAAGCTGTTAGAAAGTACGCAAGGAAAAGGCGTTGTTTTAGCTGAAACCAATAAGGCAGCAGAAAGTGTTATTAATGCATTTAAGAGCGTTAAAACTAACATACTGGTACAGGAATTTATAAAAGAAGCTAACGGTCAGGACATAAGGTGTTTTGTTGTAAACGGTAAAGTGGTGGCTTCAATGCAACGTCAGGCTGCAAAAGGAGAGTTTAGAGCTAATATCCATCAAGGGGGATTGGCGTCCAAAATAAAAATCACCTCTGAAGAAAGAAAGCTAGCTATTAAAGCTGCAAAAATATTAAACTTACCAGTAGCAGGTGTAGATATTATTCGCTCTAATAAAGGACCTCTGTTGCTTGAAGTTAATTCTTCACCGGGTCTAGAAGGCATTGAAAATGCTACAGGAATGGATATAGCCAACATTATGATTGAGGCTATTGAAAAGAAGCTAAAGTTTAAAAGATAAATACTTTGAAGCTATACAAACTTCATGTTTATAATATATTAGAATAAAATGAAACCGTGGGAGTTAGAAAAAGACATAGAGTATGTCAACCTAAAGACTGAAAAGGTCTGGTTGCAGCAGCACATTAAGGAAACTAATCAAAAAGTAATATTCATTGGCTTGGTTTCAAATAATAACATTAGCCAAAACACAGAAACCGTAGTTGTTTTTAGGCAAAAAAACAAAAGGCCTAAGTGCAATAAATGTAGAATTGTTGTTGTAAAAAAAATGAATTTAAAAGCATCACGATTTACTGATTAATTCTTTTGTTTTTTTACTTGCTCTCGTTCCCATATGGTTGGGCTTCCAAATAGTATCTTCCAAATCATAGTAGGGCGTTTACATATATCCTTAAATAAATCGCCCCAAGCATGGAATACCAAGTATATTGGATTAAACGAATTTACAGGTTTGGTTATGCCGTAAATGGGCTGCTCATTTTCTTCTTTAAAGGTACCAAAAATACGATCCCAAATTATTAGTGTGGAACCATAGTTTTTATCAATATAATTGGCATTTACAGAATGGTGTACACGATGATGGGATGGTGTAACAAAAATATATTCTATGGGCTTTGGTAATTTATGTATCAGTTCAGTATGTATCCAGAATTGATATAATATTTCGAGTTGATGAATGATAATAAAAACTGTTGGGTCAAAACTTAGCATAAATACAGGAATAAAAAATACAAGCTTTAAATTTTGCACCCAAGACAACCTAAATGAAGTGGACAGGTTAAAATAGGTTGAACTATGATGTACAATATGCGTAGACCACCAAAATCGTTGTTCATGCGATATTTTATGAGACCAATATCTAACAAAATCTAGCGAAATAAAGCATAGCAAATATGACCACCACGTGTGAGGAATGTTCCATGGGGTAAGATTATAACAAACTACAACAACATAAAAAATACCAGCTTTTGTAAACGCGTTAACAAATAAATTGCCAAAACCTATTGCAGAAGAGGCCAAAAAATCTTTTCCACGATATAGTTTCTTATGTCGTTTAATTGAAAGATAATACTCAAGTGCTACTAGAGCAAACATAATAGGGGCCGCAATCCAAATAATTGTATTAAAATCTAATTGGAGAAGTGTTTCTAAAGATAGTTTTTTATTTTCGATGAAGTATATTGGTTTTAATATGGAAACTTAGTTTGGTCGAATAAAATGGCTAGGTGAAATGCATTTTTTGATAAAGCGTATTTATGTGTTATTCTCTTCATATAGCATAGAATCACAAGTATTTTAATAAATGGGAGCTTCCAGATTTTTTTAACTTATTCAGAGATATCTCTTTAACTTGTCTAACACGTTCTTTGGTAATCCCTAGTTTTTCACCTATTTCACTTAAGGACATTGTGGAAACGCCACAAATACCAAAATGAAGTTTAATTACTTCTGATTCTCGCTCAGAAAGGGTGTTTATAACAGTTTCTAAATCAGTTTTTAATGAATCAATTAATAATGATTTGTCTGGTGTGTCAAATTCATCTGTTCTCAACCTATCATGTAAACTTAAATTGGAATCCTCAGACAGTGGTGCATCCATAGAAACAGAATACTTGACGTTTTTCATGCAAAGCTCTATTTCTAAGACCGAAACTTCAATAATATCCGATATTTCATCTGCAGATGGAGCTCGGTTGTGCCTTTGTTCAAAAAAAGCAGTGGCTTCTTTAATTTTATTTATGATACCTATCTTATTTAATGGTAATCTTACCATCCTGGAGTTTTGAGCCAAGGCTTGAATTACACTCTGTCTTATCCACCATACAGCATAGGAAATAAACTTAAACCCGCGAGTTTCGTCAAATCTTTTAGCAGCTGTGAGAAGACCTAAATTACCTTCATTTATTAGATCGGATAATGGCAATCCCTGATTTTGATATTGTTTTGCCACTGACACAACAAATCTTAGATTGGCTTTGGTTAATTCATTTAAAGCCTTTTGGTTTCCTTTTCTTATTAAAGTGGCTAATTCTGCTTCCCGTTCAGCAGTTATTAAACTAAATCTACCAATCTCAACTAGATATTTAGCTATTGATTCATCATTTCTTAAAGTGATTTGCTTACTTATATAGAGGGATTTCATCTGTGACATGTTATGAGATTACTCTAACATAAATAAGCTTTTGATTGCTTTTTGGAAGTTTTCTTGATTCTATTTCGAATTTGCTTATCGAGTTGATTAATTGGGTTAATTTTTGAAAACCATAACTTCTTGGATCAAAATCTGGTTGTTTCTTTTGAAGTAAGGTACTAACCTCTCCTAAAAAAAACCAACCATCGTCATCTTCTAAATCGGAAATTGTAGCATTAATTAGTTTCACAACTGCCGGCGTAATTTTATCAACTTTAGGTTTTTGTACTCTAGTTTGAGTTGTATTATTGGTTTCCCGCTCAGTCCCTTTTTTTAATATTTCTAAATAGATAAATTTATCACAGGTAACTATAAATGGGGGTGGGGGTTTCTTCTCTCCAAGACCATATACAATCATTCCAGCTGCTCTTAGTTTAACAGCAGCCAGTCTTGTAAAACTGTTACCATTGGAAACTAAACAGAAACCATTTGTATTCTTCCTTGTATTTGGTCTTAGCAATTTATTCTCTCCTTCATTAGTGATTTTTTTGGTAAAAACCTTTTGCTCTTTGATTGCTTTAGTAGTTTAGTGTTTCTAACTTTACGTTTGTATTACTTTCAATTCTTTCGCCGGGCTAAATATTTATAATAGTATCCTTATCTTATTCTAAATTGTAAATGCTTGTGGTGTGTCAATTAATTGATGAGTTCAACGTTAACAGCGTTCAAGCCTTTTTGACCGTGTTCGACTTGGAATTGAACTTTGTCATTTTCGTTAATTCGGTCGATTAATCCGGATTCGTGAACAAAAATATCTTCTCCACTTTCTGTAGATGTGATAAATCCAAATCCTTTATTTCTGTTAAAGAACTTTACTTTTCCTTCTTTCATAATTTTAAAATTTGATTTGTGTTATTATTATCTATATGAGGTGAAAATTATAGTGATAAGCGTGAATGATAACCTAGATATTGAAACCTCTTAATAACCGTGTAATATTGGCCAGCAATAAAAATTAAAATAGAAAGGAGTTAAATGGAAGTATAAAAATCTTTGCTAAAGAAATAGTTTCGCTAATTAATACAAAGAACAACATTTAAACTGGAATAATCTAATTCCTCTCAGGATGATTAAAGTATTATTCCAAATTTGTATTTAACGAAAATCAAAAACATACCTAAACAGGTTAACAAATGAGACGACAGTTGCAAGAATAAACATTAAAGGTGTAGTAAATATATGAGATAAGAAATGAGGTTCGAATCCTGTCGCTATTATATAAAGTTGACGTTTAACTAAATACTTTATATTTATTAACAATGAAAATGAAGAACATATTACCAAACTAAAAAAACAGAAACTATTTTTTTGTGTCATATTTACACCTCATACTGCTTAACTCTTTTGAAATACGGAAAGTTACACATTGTATCGGCAAATAAATTAAAAATTAGTTTAAGTAAAAAAACAGCCAAGCTTATTATTGGTAAAATTAATAGTTATAAAGAACTCAATAATTATCAATAGAATAAATTTTATGAGCTTTTGTTTCTTTTAAACTGTTTTAATTTTACTTAAAAATCTCATATAAGTATATCTAATTCAATATTTTTGTCGGTAAAACGTATAAAATTAAAATGCAGGACCTACACCCTATAATGCTAGTTGGAACTGGTTCAGATGTTGGTAAAAGTTGGATAACAACAGGGATTTGTAGATGGCTTAAACAGGAAGGATATCAACCTGCACCTTTTAAGGCACAAAATATGTCCTTAAATAGTTTCTCCACACCCGATAATCTTGAAATTGGAAGAGCGCAAGCAGTACAAGCAGAAGCATGTGAAATTCCTCCAACGGTAGAGATGAATCCCATATTATTAAAACCTTCATCGGTAAACAAATCACAAGTCGTATTACATGGTAAACCTATAGGCAACCAAACGGCGCAAGAGTACTTTTTAGGAGAGGACAAAAAGCACCTTTTCGAAGAAGCTAAAAAGGCGTTTCACCAATTAGCTGCAAAATACAATCCTATTGTAATGGAAGGAGCAGGGAGCATTAGTGAACTCAACCTAAAACATAGGGACATTGTAAATATGCGCATGGCAAAAGCGGCTAATGCCTGTGTTTATTTGGTAGCAGACATTGATAAAGGTGGTGTTTTTGGTAGTGTATATGGTACTATGGAGTTACTCGAAGATTGGGAACGAAAACTGGTAAAAGGGATTATTATTAATAAATTTAGAGGAGATCCTAAACTATTTATAGAAGGTGAAAAAAAATTAGAAGAGATTACAGGCTTGCCGGTTTTAGGCATTATGCCTTACGCTACAGATATTGTTATAGAAGAAGAGGACTCCGTTGCGCTTGGCTCAAGAGCGGTAACTTCCAGAGCGAATAAATTAAATATTGCTGTAGTAAAACTTCATTATATGTCTAACTACACCGATTTTCAATCTTTAGAGCAAGAACCTTTAATTAACCTTTATTTTACGAGAGATCCAGAAGAGTTAAAAAAAGCGGATATCATTATTTTGCCGGGTACAAAAAATACGATTGAAGATTTAATAGCCTTAAAATCTGATGGTTTGGCAACAGTAATTAAAGAATTATACAAACACATTCCTATTATTGGAATTTGTGGTGGTTATCAAATGCTGGGAAAATCAGTTGCTGATCCTTTTTCTGTTGAAAGTCATACGACTTTAGAAAAAGGCTTGAATATTTTTGATATAGAAACCACGCTTTCAAAAACGAAACAAACCGTACAACGCCAGTTTAAATTTAAAGATTTAAAGGCGGTTTGTGAAGGTTATGAAATTCATATGGGAGAAACAAATGTTCCAAAAAACAAACATTTAAACGTTGTAGATGGCCAAGTAGAAGGCTTTTTTGATGGAAATAGAAGCTGGGGAACCTATCTTCATGGGGTTTTTGATAATCAAGATGTTGTTACTGAATTACTTCAGCTAAAATATCCAGATGCTAAAGCGAGAAATTACAAGTCATTTAAAGCTAAGCAATTTGACAAATTAGCAGATTGGATTAATGAAAATTTAGATATGGCAACCATTTTAAAAAATAGCATGGAATAATGTTAAACGGACATGGTGATGACCTTCATTTGATAGAAGGAAAAATAAAATATAACTTTAGTTCTAATGTGTATTATAAAGGATGTCCCTCAGAATTAATTGAAGCCATTTCAAGCAATATTCATCAAATTCAAAATTACCCTTCTCCCGTTGCTAATGAGCTCAATGCGTTGGCGGCTAAAACATTTCAACTAAGCGATGATCAATTTTTATTTACCAATGGAGCAACCGAAGCCTTTTATCTAATTGCTCAATTGTTTTCTGATAAAAAAGCAGCTATTGTGTCTCCTACGTTTTCAGAATATGAAGATGCATGCAAAATTTTTAAACTTAATTATAAATTAATTTCACGCACAGATTTAGGGAATACAGATGCTGATCTTGCATTTATTTGCAACCCTAATAACCCTGATGGGACTGTTTTTTCAAAAAATGAATTAGAATGTTTGTTTAAGCAAAAACCAAATACCACATTTGTTATCGATGAAGCCTATATTGAGTTTACCAATAGTATGGATTCTATCATGTCACTTACTGAGAATTACAGTAATTTAATTGTAGTACGCTCTTTAACCAAGACATTTACAATGCCAGGGTTACGGTTAGGTTATATCGTTTCAAGTGCTTCAAACATCCCAAAACTCTTAAATTTAAAAATGCCTTGGAGTGTGAATTCATTGGCTATAAAAGCGGGTGAATTTATTTTTAATAATTATGAAACACTTCAGTTTAACGTTTCAGAATTACTAATAGAAGCCGCTATTTTTAAAAAAGAACTCGATCAACTAGAAGGATTAAAAGTTTGTGAAAGTAATACATCCTATTTTTTAGTTCGATTACAAAATAAACCAGCCAAAGCATTAAAGGCGTTCCTGATAAAAAAACATCAGATACTTATTAGAGATGCCACCAATTTTTCGCGATTAAAAGGCGAATATATCCGAGTCGCTACCCAAAGTAAAGAAGCTAATATCAAACTTATTCATGCCTTAAAAGAATGGCTCTAAATACTATTTACATATTAATTAGTGCCTTTTGCTTAGACCTGCTTTTGGGAGATCCTAAATGGATGCCACATCTTATTGTTTTCTATGGAAAGGCAATTGCTTTTGGTGAAAAAATAGGTAACAAAGGCAGTGGTAAATTACTAAAAGGCATGCTATTATCTATGGTATTAATAAGCCTCGCTTTTGTAGTGCCATTATTAATGATACAATGGCTAAATTCTAAAGGATTTACTGTTCTTAGTGTCTTATTTTCCATAATCATGTTATTTTATTGTTTAGCAAACAAAACATTAATACAAGAAGGAAAGACCGTTTTTAAAACGCTCAAAGATGAAGGTTTAGATGCTGGACGCAAACGTTTATCGTGGATTGTGGGACGAGAAACGAAGAACTTAAATGAACAACAAATACGAATAGCCACTTTTGAAACAATGTCTGAAAACTTAAGTGATGGCGTCATTGCTCCCTTGTTTTATTTTGCAATTTTTGGAATCCCGGGTGCTATGGCTTATAAAATGATCAACACATTAGATTCTATGATTGGATACAAAAATGATCGTTATATCCTATTCGGAAAATTTGCCGCAAAACTAGATGATGTTGTTAATTACCTTCCTGCTAGAATTACTGCCTTTTTAATAGTAATTGTTAAGTTTAAATTAAGAGGCATTTTCTTTATTTTAAAAGAAGGGAAAAAGCACAGTAGTCCAAATGCAGGCTATCCGGAAGCAGCATTAGCCTATGTTTTAAATTGTCAATTTGGTGGTCCTAATTATTATCATGGTAAATTGGTTGATAAACCATTTATAGGAAGCAACGATCGTGAGATTAAACACGAAGAAATTAAAGTAGTCAGTCAAATTAACTATGTAGTAAGTACGTTGTTTTGTATATTAATTATTGTTGTATTTCTTGCGCTTTAAATGGATAACCTTCAAAAAAAATACATTATTACTGGCGCTCCAGGTACTGGAAAAACGACTTTGATAAATCTCTTAAAAGACACTATCCCTTGTCTGGACGAGGTGTCTCGAAAAGTAATTATTGATGAACAAAAGCATGGGCGACATGGCATGCCTTGGGAAGACATTAATCGATTTACAGATCTTGTTTATAACATAACAAACGAAGCGTTGTTAAACAGTAAAGCGCTTGTTTGTGATCGTTCTTTACTAGATTTAGAAGCCTACTTAACCGTTGATAAAAAAGAAATTCCAGATTATTTAAAAACATTTCCTTATCATGAAACTTATGAGAAAAAAGTATTTTTTGCTCCAACCTGGTTCGATATTTATTGCAAAGACGGACAGCGGTTACAAGAGTTTGATTATTGCCTCAAATTAGAAAAGGTTCTTTTAGATTATTATAAAAAAAGAGGGTTTGATATTATCATGCTCTCTAAAACCTCTCCTATAAAAAGAGTTGAATTCATTTTGAATTTTATCCTATAGTTCAAAAAAAAAATGATACATTCGTAGCGCTTTTGGTTTCTTATTTTTTAAATTAAAACTAAGAATTAAAAGGGAATTTGGTGTAAATCCAAAACTGTTCCCGCAGCTGTAAGCTCTAAAAAAAACTTTTAACATTATAGTCACTGTTTTAAAGAATGGGAAGACGTTAAAAGTAGAGTAAGTCAGAAGACCTGCCTAATGCACAACATAATTTAAACTTTCGGGAATAAAAGTTAAAGTGTTTGATAGCCAGATTTCTGGGCTCCTTACTCTTCGTTTTTATTTCTTTATATAAAAATAAGATGGGGAAGAACATAGCCAACACTACACATACCTTTTTCTTTTGTGATGGTGGATCATGCCAAAAAGCAGGAAGCGAAGAAGTTGTAAGAACTGCTAGAGCATATTTGCGAAACAATGAGCTTTGGAACAACACACACACCATTAAAACCAGGTGTAACGGGAGATGCGAAGATGCGCCTACGTGCATTGTGCACCCCGGGGAGTTTTGGTATAAAGAACTGACTCCAGAAAAAATCAATCCTATTGTAAAAGGACATATAGATAATGAATGTCCAATTGAAACCGAATTATTGTATCGAAATGGTTGGGAAAAGCAAGCTTCAAACAATGAAAGAGCTCCAATAAAACCCAAGCCTTTTGAATTAAAGCATGATGAAGAATTAGGCGAATGCTATATCACTAAAGGCTTTAGTTCAGACCAATACTTATATCCATTATTCTTACACCTGTTCGAAAACCCACAAGGCATAACACTTCATATCCCCAATCAAGATTCAATTCCGTTTGAAGACATATGTGCTGTAGACTATTCAAAAGAGCACAGGCTTGAATTGATTACAGAAACAGATCGTATTCCATTAACAATCGCCGCAGTTCCAAAAGATAATAAGGAATTACAGCAATCAAAGATTTCTGTAACAGAGTATTTTCATCAAAAAGAAACCCAACAAACCGGGATACGTTTCAAGAATAAATTCGGAAAAACTTTAGGAAAAATTTCCATCGATTCTAATGAAAGTAATGTCTGGAATTACTGTACAAAAATTCAGTTACTAAACACAAACCTAATCGTATCATGAAGAATCAAATTTCTATACTAGGTTTAGGTTGGTTAGGTTTACCGCTTGCTTTAGAGCTACAGAAAAAAGGGTATTCAATTAGTGGTTCTGTCTCAACATTAGACAAACTAAAGACCTTTGCAAAATATACGTTTCCTACAACAAGAATACATGTTACATCGGATAAAATTATAGGCGATTGGGATGCTTTTATATACGAAGCATCTACCATAATCATTAATTTTCCTCCAAAGCGAATTGAAGATATAGAAACCATTTATCCGCTTCAAATCAAACAAATTATTAAGCATACCCCCAAACATATAAAAATCATTTTTGTTAGCTCTACTTCGGTATATCAAAATACAAATCGTTTAACAAATGAAACAGAACATTGCCAACCAGAAAAAGCATCAGGTAAAAGGGTATTAAAAGCAGAGCAGCTATTGCAAGCACATTTTGGGAGTCACTTAACCATTTTGCGTTTGGCAGGATTGATCGGACCTCAACGTCATCCAGGACGGTTTTTGGCAAACAAAAAACATTTAAAAAACCCAAATATTCCTGTCAATCTAATCCATCAAAAAGATGCGATTGGGCTGATTGAGTCCATTATAGAACAGCATTATTTTGGAGACATCATCAATGGCTGTGCAGATAAACATCCTAAACGGAAAGCCTTTTACGAAAAAGCAGCTTCAGAACTGGACCTGCCGGCTCCTGTTTTTGAAGACACAGAACATGAAAGTTATAAGCTAGTTGACAATACAAAATCAAAAAAAGCACTTCATTTTGAGTATGAATATTCAAATCCTGAGTGGATTTTCTCAAAAAGTAAGTTACCAGAAATAGCTATTGCAGGAGCGGGACCCGGCAATAAAAACTTATTGACTCTAAAAGCGTTTCATGCGATCCAAAATGCCGAAGTCATATTACATGATAATTTAGTTTCAGATGAGATTTTAGAAATCAATACCCAAGCGGAACAGGTTTATGTGGGAAAGAAATTTGGTGATGCAGAAAGTCAGGAAAAGAGGCAGGATAACATCAATGAATTAATGAAGATGCATTGTCTGCAAGGTAAACGTGTTGTTCGATTAAAATCTGGAGACCCCTATATTTACGGTAGAGCAGCCGAAGAAGTTCGTTATTTAAGCCAGCACAAACTGCCTTTTACGGTAATCCCAGGAATTACAGCAGCATTAGCCGCGGCAAATACCGTTAATATCCCCATTACTGAGCGAGGACAATCCAATGCCATTTTAATTTGTACGGCGCATACTGCCGATTATTCTACAGCACAATTAAACGGCATTGCCGAAATGTTAAACGCAGGGAACACATTAGCACTTTATATGGGCTTAAAAAGCTTGGATAAAATTGTACCTAAACTACTGGAAGTGTGCAAAAACCCTAATATCCCAGTGAATGCCATTTCTAATGTCTCAAGGGATAATGAGGTGTTGCTTTCATCAACCTTGGGGAACATTGAAGACGATGTGAAAAAGCAAGAATTACAGATGCCGGTAGTGTTTTTAATAGGCGTAAAACCAATTAATTAAAACAATGAAAAAAGGAATTTTACTTTGCGGACATGGTAGTAGAACCAAAACAGGAACCGCTGCATTTAAAGAATTGGTTGGTATTCTTCAAAAACGCTATTCAGATTATGAAGTAGATTATGGTTTTCTAGAATTTAATCACCCCGTTTACGAAGCATCCATAGAACGGATGTACCAAAAAGGCATTCGAGAGATTTACGCTTTACCCATTATTCTTTTTGCAGGATCTCATGCTAAAAATGATATTCCATATGAAATGAACACTATACAGGGATATTATGATGATTTGACCATTAAAATGGGGAAGCATCTTGGAGTAAACTCCTTTTTATTAGAATTGGCCCAAAAAAGAATATTAGAAGAAGAAGAAAAACACGAACCTATAGATAGAAAAGACGTCTGTTTAATGGTTGTGGGTAGGGGGACAACCGACCCTGATGCCAATTCAGATGTGCATAAACTGGCTTGTATGTTAGGAGAGGGCATGGGCTTTGGATTTACTACGGTGTCATACAGTGGTACGGCTTACCCTAATGTTACTCAAGGATTAGAGCTAACAAGTAAAATGGCATTTAAACGAACCATAGCCATTCCTTTTTTCTTTTTTACAGGGATTCTTTTAGAACGCATCTATAAACAAGTGCGTGATTTTAATGAAACTTCACCGCTGCAATACATATATACAAAGGCTTTTGGAGTCGATGAACTCATTCTAAAGGCTTTTGACGAACGTCTAGACGAAGCCATTAACGGTACTGCGAATATGAATTGTCAATTATGTAAGTACCGTAAGCAGATTGTTGGAGTAGAATCTGAACAAGGAAAAGAACAAGTTGGACATCACTTGAATGTAAAAGGGGTGTTGTTTGAAGAAGATGAAAAAGTGGGGCAAAAAAACACTGTGCTTTCAAAAATAAAAAAAGGATTAGGTATATGACAAAAGGCAAAATATATGGCGTGTCATTAGGTCCAGGCGACCCTGATCTCATTACTTTAAAAGGGTTAAAGATCCTGCATAAAGTAGATAAAATTTATTACCCCGGATCCTTATTTAAAAATGATAGAAAAGCGAGTTATTCTCGCGCTATTCTAAACCATTATGAATTAGATTCAGCGAAATTAGAAGGGTTTTATTTAAAAATGGACTTGGAAAGAGAACAAGCTAAAACCATTTATGAAACCACATTTCAACAGATTTTAGCAGATTATGACAAAGGCTTATCTATTGCTATTGTTAGCGAAGGCGATATTAGTACCTACAGTTCGTTTTCTTATCTATTAGAGAAAATTAAAGCCCACCAATTAACTATTAATTTAATTCCGGGCATTACATCGTATTTGCATTTGGCAGCAGAGAGTGCCATGCCTTTATGCTTACAAAACGAGAAAGTCGTTGTTATTCCTCGTGTGCAGAGCAAAGAAGAGCTACAAGAAGCAATTAATCATTTTGACACTGTTGTTTTGATGAAAATAAAATCTGTTATGGATATTATCGAATCCGCAACAGACGAAGACAAGCATCACATAACCTACGCCGAACGTTTAGGAACACAAGAGCAGTTTATTACAAACCATTGGGACATTATTAAGCAAAGGGAGACGCCTTATTTTTCTCTAATAATCATAAAAAATAAATCTATTAAATGAAAATTACCGTTACAGGCTTAGGTCCAGGAGATAATGATTACATATTGCCTGTTGTGCAAAGCGCATTACAACAAGCAGAAGTGGTTATTGGTTACGATTATTATTTTCAGTTTGCAAAACCGTATTTAAAGACGGATGCAGAATTAATTTCAATGCCATTAGGACAAGAAGAGGGCCGTGCCGAAGCTGCCATTAAAAAAGCAAAAACAGGTAAGAATGTCGTGGTAATAGGTTCTGGAGATGCCAGTATTTATGCTATGGCAAGTATTGTTTATGAAATGGTTTCTAAAGGAGGCCATGAATTAGAAGATCTTGAATTAGAAACCCTTCCCGGTGTTTCGGCATTTTTAGCAGCAGGAAGTAAATTAGGTGCTCCGCTAGGTCACGATTTTTGCTGTATTTCTTTATCCGATTTAATGACGCCCTGGAACATGATTGAAAAAAGAATTCGAGCAGCAGCTATGGGCGATTTTGTGACGAGTTTATACAATCCAAAAAGCAAAAAAAGACATTGGCAATTGAGGCGATTACAAAAACTATTTTTAGAAGAACGTGCGCCTTCCACACCCGTAGCCATTGTTAGGCATGTAACACGCCCAGAAGAAACCATTAAAATCACAACTTTAGAAGCATTGAATCCAGACGATGTCGATATGTTTTGTTTAGTGATGATTGGTAATTCCCAGACCTATCAGTTTAAAAATTATTTAGTTACCCCAAGAGGCTATCTTAATAGAAAACCACATACAGGTAAAGAAATTCAACAAGAAAGTTTTCGGATTGTAACAGAACATATTAAAGACCTTTCCTTTTCTGTTGCCGATAAATGGGCCATTACCAGAATCATTCATACCACTGGAATTTTAGAAGATTTTAATCATTATGCGGCGACACCAAATGCTATAGAAAACTGGCACAATCACCTTAAAAATGGTGGAGAAATAGTAACAGATGTTACTATGGTGAAAGCAGGAATTACAAAAGCATTCATTAAAAAATACAACACCAAAGTACATTGTTTATTAAATGATGAAGATGCCCAGTTATTAGCAAAAACAGAAAACATAACCCGATCACAGGCAGGTATTAGAAAAGCCATTGCGCAATACCCGAATGCCTTATATGTTGTTGGAAACGCCCCCACGGCATTATTTGAAATTATTGAACAGCTAAGAGCAAATAACAGGTTTAAACTAGCAGGTATTATTGGGGTTCCAGTAGGGTTTGTTAACGTTTTAGAAGCTAAAGAGCAACTGTCTCAAACCAAAAATACCCATTGGGCACTTATAGAAGGAAACCGAGGTGGTAGTAATGTTGCTGCAGCGATTACCAATGCTGCCTTTACTTTAGAAGAAGCTTCACACTATTTTAAATCTTAAACAATGAACAAATTCACTTCTGAAAATATTGAAACATTGGAGCAAATAATATTGGCTCGAAGGGACGTGAGAGGAAATCGTTTTATAGATAAGCAAATGACCAAAAAGGATTTGGACAAAATCCTATTTGCAGGTGTTAATGCACCTTCAGTTGGTTTTTCTCAACCTTGGGAGTTTGTGATTATTAAAGACTTAAAAATTAGAAATAAAGTAAGAGATAGCTTTTTTGAAGAGCATGAAAAAGGCAAACAACGTTTTGAAGAAAAAAAGGCAGATGCATATACACAGTTAAAATTAGAAGGTATTATAGAATCGGCACTCAATATCGCTGTCTTTTATAAACCCAGTAAGCACCCGGTGTTAGGGCAAACCTCAATGAAGGAGGCAGGCGAATATTCCGTAGTCTGTGCCATTCAAAATATGTGGCTTATGGCACGTGCTTTAAATATAGGATTGGGATGGGTAAGTATTTTAAATGCTGAAAAAATTAAAAACATTTTAAATGCACCAGAAGATAGACAGCTTATCGGGTATTTATGTTTAGGACACGTCGATAAATTTTATGAAAATCCAGAACTAGAGCAGTTACAATGGGAAAAACGCAAACATATCAATGATGTGGTAATAAAAGAATCGTACCAATAAATGAATGTATCTCAAGGACATACCGATTTTTATCTGGTAGGAATAGGGAATCATGCTACTCCAAAGTGGGATGAGGCTATTTATGCATTAATCCAAGAGTCTTCTGTCTTTTCAGGAGGAAAACGTCATTACGAATTAGTGAAACCGTTTTTGCCTCCAAATCATTCATGGATAGAAATTTCCGGGAAGATGGAAATCCTCATTCAAAAATATAAAACAATTCATTTACCCATAGTCGTATTTGTTTCTGGTGACCCTTTCTTCTATGGTTTTGGAAATACTTTACAACGCTTATTACCGCATGCAAAACTAAAAGCATATCCCTATTTCAATAGTATTCAGTTACTCTGCCATAAAACAAAAACCAACTACAATGCATTAAAAACAGTATCAGTACATGGTAGAGATTGGTCGGCTTTAGACAGCGCTTTAATTGATAGAAGTGAGTTAATAGGCGTGTTAACAGATGCTAAAAAAACACCGGCAGCAATAGCCAAACGCATGCTGCAATATGGTTTTGATAATTATTCAATAACGATTGGTGAAGCTTTAGATGGAAGCAATGAATATATTGAACAACTTGATCTTTTAGCTTGTACCCAAAAAGAACACGATCCCTTAAACTGTGTTTTATTAAAGCAAATAACACCAAAAGACAAACCATTTGGTATTCCAGACCATGCTTTTGTCGGCTTACCGAATCGTGCAAATATGATTACCAAAATGCCCATTAGATTAACTACCGTTAGCGCTTTGCAATTACAAAATAAAGGGGTGTTTTGGGATGTAGGATCTTGTACAGGGTCTGTCGCTATTGAAGCCAAGCAACACTTTTCACATGTAAAAATTATTGCTTTCGAAAAACGAACAGCATGCGAAGCTATTATTCAACAAAACACAGAACATTTTTCTACACCAGGAATTGAGATTGTTATAGACGATTTTTTCAATTTAAATTTAAAAGATTACCCTGTTCCAGATGCCGTTTTTATTGGCGGACATGGCGGTAGGCTAAAAGAATTAATTCGTACCGTCTATCAGTTAAATCCATCTGCACGCTTCGTTACCAATGCCGTAAGAGAAAGCAGTAGCATCACCTTTATAGAAGAGTTTACAAAATTGAATTATGAGATTAGCACGACTGTCATTCAGGTAAACACCCATAATAAAATTAGCATTCACACAGCAGAAAAAAGAAGTAAATGAAAAAAATAGCCATTATAGCAGTTACTGACAAAGGCATAGAAAAAGCGCTTGTTATTCAGAAAGAATTTCCAAAATCATTGGTTATTACCACCTTGCAATCCAACAACGATCATGTATCAACCATCACATCTATTTCAGATTATCTATCCGAAAATTTTTCGAAGTTAGATGGTATATGCTTTGTAACCGCTTTAGGTATTTGTGTGCGTTTAATTGCACCACATCTTAAAGATAAAAATACCGATCCTGCTGTAATTTCTGTTGATGATCTTGGATTAAATATACAATCGGTATTAAGCGGTCATAAAGGAGGTGCAAATGATTTTTGTTTAAAAACAGCCGCCATTTTAGGCGGAAAGGCTATTATATCGACCTCAAGCGACGTTCAGGAAATTTGGGCTTTAGATACCATTGGAAATCAATTTGATTGGCAAATAGAAAGTTCCGTATCCATGAACACCATCATGGCCTTATTTGCAAACAACAAACCCACCGCCTTACTTTTAGATATTAAAGACAAAGGCACCGAACATTTGGAAAAGACAGTTCCAGGTTTTGTGACTGTCTTTTATGAGGAAAGCGCTATTGATTTTTCTCAATTCGAATTATTCATCGCGGTCAGCTACAAGATTTACGAGGTCACAATTCCAAGCTTGTTTTTTATTCCAAAAGTACTTTCGGTTGGATCGGGATGTTCCAAAAAATTAGACCCCATTCTTTTTCAAGACACCTTAAAATCAGAACTAAAAACAAGAGGGTTAAGGTTTTCTGCCATTAAAAATTTTGGCTCTATCGATATTAAAGCAGCGCAACAGGCTTACTTAGATTTTAGTGCCAAAAACAAGATTCCATTTCACACATTTACTTCAGAAAAAATAAAAACTGTTTCTGTACCCAATCCAAGTGCCGTGGTACAATCTAAAATTGGTGTGGATGGGGTTTCAGAATCCTGTGCCATATTACTCTCTGGAAATAAAAATGTGTTGGTTGAAAAGCAAAAAATACATTTAGACAACAATGAAAAATTTACGTTTTCGGTTGCTTTACATACCAATGCAGAACGAAAAACATCTATTGCTATTATTGGAGCAGGTCCCGGTGACGAAGAACTCATCACCGTAAAGGGAAAATACTATTTGGAGCAAGCCGACTGCGTGTTATATGCAGGGAGTTTAATTCCCGAAGAAATGACCGATTGGTGTAAGGCAGGGGCCGTAGTTCGTAATTCGGCAATGATGACACTCGAGGAACAGGTCTCTTTAATGCAAGACCATTATAAAAAAGGGAATGCTATTGTACGTTTACAATGTGGTGACCCGTCTTTGTATGGTGCCATTCAAGAACAAATGACCATTTTTGACGAGTTGGGAATGGATTATTTTATTGTACCGGGTATTTCTTCATTTAGTGCAGCGGCGGCGGTTTTAAAATCTGAATTTACTATTCCAGAAGTCGTGCAATCTATTGTTTTAACCAGGGGAGAGGGTAAAACGCCCATGCCGCCAAAAGAAAGTATTGCCGCCTTTGCAGCCACCAATGCAACCATGTGCATCTTTTTAAGCGTAGGTATTGCCGCCAAAGTGCAAGCACAATTATTAGAACACTTTGATCCGGAAACTCCGGTGGCTGTCATGTATCGGATTACTTGGAAAGATGAAGAAATTTTTGAAGGAAAATTAGAGAATCTGGCACAAATTGTAAAAGACAGTAAAAAAACAAGAACCGTATTAATTGTAGTTGGCCATGCTATTGGAGCACGTAAAAACAGATCGCAATTATACAGCCCAGAATGGAAACATATCTTTAGAACCAATAAGAAATTTGTAATAACAGAGTAAAACCATTTTAAAGTTAAAATGATACTAGTATTTGGCGGAACAACAGAAGGAAAAAAGGTAGCAAACCTGCTACAAGGAAGCGCTATGCCTTTTGTGTACTCTACCAAAACCAACATAGCTTTTAAAGAAACTGAGATTGCTAGTTATCGCTATGGCGCGTTAAATGAAAAAGAATTAGAAGCTTATCTTATAGAAAAGAATATTGAGATCATTATCAATGCATCCCATCCTTTTGCAGAAATACTCCATCAAACCATTGCAAAGGTTGCTGAAAAATTGCAGATTCCAGTTATACGGTTTGGACGGCAATTACTTTCTAAAACAATTCATCCGCTTGTATCTTATGTAAATACATATCATGATGCTTTAAAATTATTAAAAAGCAATCAAACCCTATTGGCTCTAACGGGTGTTCAATCCATCAAAAGATTAAAGCCTTGGTGGCAAACTAACACAAGCTATTTTAGAATCCTTAATAGACCTGAGTCCTTAGCGATTGCTCAAAAAAGTGATTTTCCTGAAAAGCAATTGGTATTAGGTTTGCCTTCTGCAAATTTGGAAGAAGAAATCACCTTACTTAAAACATGTGAAATAGATGTAATACTAACAAAAGAGACCGGAACCAGTGGTTTTTTATCTACAAAAATTGAGGCTGCCTTAAAAACAAATACGCAGATTATCATCATCAATCAACCTAAAATACCCAGCTATTTTAAGGTGGTGTATACTGTTGATGAATTGGAATTAGTCATTTCTAAAAAGAGTCTGCTATGAGTTTAAGGAAAATTCCAAAAGGGCCGTTAAGAGAAGGGTTTACAACAGGAACCTGTGCCACTGCTGCTGCAAAAGCTGGATTGCTAGCTATTATTCATCAAAAAGCGACTTTAAAAGTAAAGGTACATCTGCCAATTGATAAAGTCGTTGAGTTGCCAATACATTGTTGTGAGTTCACAGAAGATACTGCCAAATGTTCAGTAATTAAAGATGCCGGCGATGATCCCGATGTAACTAATGGCGCAGAAATAGGATGTATTGTAACATTAACACAACAAAAAGACATTCAGTTTTTTGCAGGCGAAGGTGTGGGAACGGTTACGCTTAAAGGCTTGGAACTTGCTATTGGAGAACCAGCCATAAACCCCGTTCCAAGAAAAATGATGCGTAGTGCCATTCAAAAACTATTGCATGATTACGATTTAGAATGTGGTGTATCGATAACCGTTTTTGTTACTGATGGAAAAAGAATAGCAAAACGTACACTCAATGAACGGGTAGGTATTATGAATGGCCTCTCAATTTTAGGGACCACAGGCATTGTAAAACCGTTCTCTTCCTCATCTTATATCGCTAGTATAGAACAAGGTATAGACGTTGCTGTTGCCAATAAAACCAACGAATTGGTTATTAATTCGGGAGCAAGAAGCGAAAAATATTTGCGTACAAAATTTAACCATCTTCCAGAATATGCATTTATCCATTATGGTAATTGGATTGGGGAAACCCTAACAAAAATAAATATGTCGCCTATAAAAAAAGTGAGTATTGGTATTATGTTGGGGAAGGCGGTAAAATTGGCAGGAGGAGTTACTGATACGCATAGTTGTGTTTCTAGTTGGAACAAAGATTTTGTAGTTCGATTAGCTGAAGACATTGGATTTCAAGACACTGAAAAAATTAGAGCATTAAATATGGCCGGACGATTAATTGAGTTGTTTGATTTTAATCAAAACTCCGCTTTTTTCCAGCTATTGCTAAAACATTGCTACCAGCATACCCAAGTAAAAATTAAACAGGTAGCATTAGATATTTACCTTATTCATAAAGACGGAACACTTATTAAATATAAAAAATGACAATAACTTCTTTAATCAGACCTTTAATGGCGGGTATTTTACATTCTTTTGAACCCGATCATGTTACGGCAGTTTCTGTATTGGCAACAGAAAATGCCATCAATAAAAAAAAGGTCAATATCAAAACCGTTTTTAAAGCCTCTCAATGGGCCTTCGGACATTCGGTGACACTTTTACTTTTTGGAGCTACGGCACTACTTTTTAGAAGTATGGCTAGTTTGATTATTGAGGATGTTTCTTTTTGGGCAGAACGTATTGTTGGACCTATTATGGTCTGGTTAGGGATTGCGGCAATTAAGAGAAATTACGCCATTAATGAGATGGTACAAAATCATAAAAAAATTGAACCACACGAGCATGACACTTCTAACCCTATACATCTTCACGGAACCAAAGGCGAAGAAATCGCAGTAAACCCTATGAATAAATCATTTTGGATTGGAATGATGCATGGTTTGGCCGGAACTGGCGGCGCATTAACGTCTGCTTTAGTGTTAAGTTCCAGTACAGTAAACGAGGCTTTATTGGTCTTAGCTATAGAATCTCTAGGGATTATTATAGCAATGGGGGTTTATAGTTACGTTCTAATTGCCGTAATGAGTCGGTTTTTAGAACGGAATTTATCGGTTTTTAAATGGATGAATGGCCTGGCAGGACTGTCATCTATTCTTATAGGAATTTTCTGGACGTATAATGCATTTTCAGGATTATGAGACAGGACGAAAATCAGATTAGCTACCCATTTTCAGCGGTTATTGGTCAAGACCGTTTTAAGTTAGCGCTTATTTTAAATTTGGTCGATCCATTAATTGGAGGCGTATTAGCCATTGGAGATAAAGGCACAGGAAAAACCACTTTAATTAGATCCTTAACAAATTTAATGGGAGAAGAAAAGGAATACCCTTTTGTTAATTTACCTATTGGAGTCTCTGAAGATCGACTTATTGGAAGCATCGACTTAGAACAATTGATTAATGCAAAAAAAGAAGTGGTTAATCTTGGATTAATGGCACAAGCACATCTAGGTGTTTTGTATGTAGACGAAGTTAATTTATTACAAGATTACCTTACCGATATTTTGTTAGATGCCGCAGCTTCTGGTAACTATTATTTAGAAAGAGAAGGCGTTTCACGTTATTTTAAAAGTCAGTTTTGTTTAGTGGGGTCTATGAACCCTGAAGAAGGAAGTTTAAGACCGCAACTAAAAGATCGTTTCGGATTAAGTGTAATGATTTCAACTCCTAAAGATGCTAAAACACGTCAAATGATCATAAAACAACGCTTAGCTTTTGATGATGATCCTTCACAATTCATAAGCAATCACAAAAGTAAAGACGAAAGCATAGCAACACAAATTAAAACCGCTAAGCGCAAGTTGTTATCCATAAAAATAGACGATAGTATTATTGAATATTGTAGCGAATTAGCCATTCAACACCAAGTAGAAGGTTTGCGAGCTGATATTTTATTAATAAAAACGGCGAGAGCATATGCGGCTTATAAAAACATAGCAGAAGTAACCACAAAGGAGGTTGATAGCATTGCAGATTTTGTGCTAAATCACAGAAGCTTGAATACGCCAGATCAACAAGATCAATCCCAAAAGCAAAACAACCAGCCTCAAGAATCAGATCCAGATACAAATACTTCAAAAGAAGAAAAAGCCACTATTTTAATACCTGAAAATACATTTCATAAACCAAAGGAAGTAAACTCCAATACCATTCAAAACGGCACGTATTCAACGCAAAGTTTAGATGGTAATCTTACAGCATTAGACACAAAAAAAACAGTAAGCCAATATTTAGCAACCGATAAATTTGAGCTAAAAACCAAACGCAAAAGTACTGTTTTAAAACAGCATCATATTTTTTTAATAGACTCTAGTGGGTCGATGCTTAAAAACCAAATTATAGCTTACGCCAAAGGCGCCGTAAATAAAATAGCAGAACAAACAAAAACGCAAAGTACACAATTTTCTATGGTTTCTTTATTTGATGGAGACGCTCAAATTATTTTAAGAAACACTACTGTTTTGAGTACTGTTGAAACAACATTAGCAGAAATAAAAACAGGAGGGAAGACCAATTTAATTGCTGGTTTTAAGCAAATAAAAGGGTTATGTTCAGATATGGACTATCATCATGTGCTTCATGTTATTACAGATGGAAAATTAAATGAAGATAGCCATTTGGAAGATGTCACACTCGCGTTTCAAACCTATTGCAAAGGCATACATAAAACTCAAATTGTCGATGCAGAAAAAGGCATCGTAAAAATTGGGGTCGCTCAAGACCTTGCCAAACGAATCCAAGCAGAATACGAAGTTTTAATAACAGGGAATGATTCATAAAATGAAACAGAATAATTGTTTTGTCATGTCGACAGAGCGAAGCATGAGCCTTTCGACTCCGCTCAAGATAAACTTGAGACATCTCATAAGAATGAGATTCTCTGCCTGTCTACCGGCAGGCTCCTCGTAAGTTTCGCTCATAGCTTCAAACAACAAATAAAGTAAATTTTATGGTTTTAGACATTCCAATCCGCTTAAAAAAATGACAAAACAATTTATCATAGCAGCACCAAGCAGTAATGCAGGAAAAACCACGATCACTTTAGGGTTACTGCGTTTGTTTAGGCAAAAAAATATAGTACCTCAACCTTTTAAGGTAGGTCCTGATTATATAGATCCTAAGTTTCATCAATTGGCATGTGGTAAAACTGGGGTAAATCTTGATTTGTATATGATGACTCAAGAAGACATCCATACAAGTTTGCATTTTTATGGTAAAAACGCACAAGTGAATTGTATAGAAGGGGTTATGGGCTTGTTTGATGGTGCAAAAAAAGATAAAGGGAGTACCGCAGAATTAGCAAAAAAACTCCAGACCCCTGTGTTATTGGTCGTTGATGCGAAGGCAGTTGCATATTCAGTAGCACCGCTTATTCAAGGTTTTGTGAACTTTGATAAAGACCTTAACATCATGGGCGTTATTTTTAATCGTGTAGGGTCGGCTAATCATTATACTTTTTTAAAAGAAGCCTGCGAGGATATTGGTGTCAAGTCGTTTGGTTACCTTCAGAATATAAAAGACATTGCTATACCTTCAAGACATTTAGGATTAAATATTGAAGACATTAAAAAGTTTGATATTGTAATTGACAAAATTGCAGATAAACTAGAAGAAACGGTAAACTGGGAAGCCATTTTAGAAGCTTCAAAAGACATAGAACCCATACCAAATTCAACAAAAGAAACGAAGTCGAAAAACAAAATCAAGTTTGCAGTAGCTAAGGATGAGGCTTTTAATTTTATCTATCCTCAAAACATTAAGGCGATGCAACAATTAGGCGAGGTACAGTTTTTTAGTCCGATACATGATCAAGACATTCCCGATAGCGATTTTATTTATTTCCCAGGAGGTTACCCAGAGCTTTATTTAAAAGAATTGTCTAGCAATAAAGAGATGCTTTTGGCCATTAAAAAATATGCTCAAAATAACGGCAAAATATATGCAGAATGTGGCGGGATGATGTATTTGGGAAAATCGATTCTATCCGAAAACAATGAAACCTATAACATGGTGGACTATTTTAATTTTGAATCTACAATTGCCAATCCGAAATTGCATTTAGGCTATCGTACATCTGAAATTAAGAATCATGTTTTTAAAGGCCATGAGTTTCATTATTCAAGTGTAATAAACGATAACGAAACCAGTGTGGAGGCAAATATTATAAATGCCAGAGGCACTAAAACAACCACGAGAATTTATAAAAAACAGCATGTAATGGGGTCTTACGTGCATCATTATTTTGGTACTACAGAACGACTTTCACAATTGATAAACGAAATAAACCACAGCTTATGAAAATTTATACCCGCAAAGGAGATAAAGGTACAACAGGTGTTTTTGGAGGCAAAAGAGAATTTAAAAACGCCCCACGAATTGAATGTATAGGAACACTTGATGAAGTTAATTCTACCATAGGATTGCTGAGAAGCAAATTAGGAAACGATCATGAATGGCAGCCCAATCTGCATCGTATCCAAAAAGATATGATGAACATGATGTCACACTTAGCACGTCCGTCAGACTCTAAGAAAGAAAACCCGAATCCAAAACCAGAAGATGGTGCTGAGTTTTGCGAAAATTGGTTAGACGAATTAGAGGACGGCATTAGCTCACCTTCAGACTATTTTTTACTGCCTGGAGGAAACGAAATATCTGCGCTTTGTCACGTTTGCAGAACTCAAATAAGAAGGGGAGAAAGGCAGTTAGTTACTTTAATGCAAGAAGACCCAGAATGTGTTCACGATTATATTTCCAGCTATATAAATAGGCTCTCAGATTTATTTTTTACAATGGCTAGAGCCGAAATGGACAAACACGGCGTTGCCGAGGAAAAGTGGAATTTATTTTTATACAAGAGAAAGAAAAAAACAAACTCATAAAAACGATTACAATGAATAAAATACCAATTACTATAGTTACAGGTTTTTTGGGCGTAGGAAAAACGACCTTAGTTCACAATATGCTAAAAAATGCCAATGGCAAGCGTATTGCTGTTTTAGTGAATGAATTTGGAGAAGTAGATGTAGATGGTCAACTAATAGGTTCTACGGGATGTGAGGATGATGACTGTGATTTAATCCAGTTACCAAACGGTTGCATTTGCTGTACTGTACAAGAAGAGTTTTTACCTTCTATGCTACAATTATTAGAACGTAAAGATCAAATAGACCACATTGTCATAGAAACATCGGGATTGTCGATGCCTAAGCCCTTGGTGAAAGCAGTAAACTGGCCCGATTTAAAGCCTCATATTACTATAGATTCTGTTATTACAGTGGTAGATGCTGTAGGCCTTGCTACTGGAGAAATTTGTGATAGGGTACGTGTGCAAGCGCAGCGTTTGGCAGATGATTCCTTAGATCATGAAACGCCGATAGAAGAACTATTTTTAGACCAATTGACTTGTGCTGATTTAGTTTTAGTAAGTAAAAGAGATTTGGTTGATGATAAGACATTTGAAGAAATCAATCAAATTATAACAGATAAAGCAAGACCAAACACTAAAATTATCCCTGTTGTAAACGGCAAGTTAGATAACGCTTTATTACTGGGTCTGGAAGCTTCTGCGGAAAATGATGTAGACAATCGTCATTCCATTCATGAAGAACATCATAAACATGGGCATCACCACCATCACAATGATGATATTCAAAATGCCTTACTGGAATATCCGGAAACAGAAGATATTAAGTCTTTAGTTACAGATTTAAAAGGCTTGGTCCAAAATCATGAAATTTATCGCATAAAAGGATTTGTTAACATCCCTAACAAACCCATGCGTATGGTTTTACAAGGCGTAGGGTCTCGTTTCGATTATTATTTCGAAAGACCATGGGAAGAGAATGAAACCCGAAAAACAAAACTGGTTGTTATTGGTAAGGGAATCGAAGAATTAAAAGCAGAAAACTCAATTTAGTGCATTTAATTTCTACAATACCTGGTGGATGGAACCCCAATGATGAAGGTGTTTTTTACATCGATCAATCTCCTGGGGACATTGTTTTTTTGTCTTCAGCAGATTCCGATCTATTTATGATGAATACGGCCTATAAATTATTGTATCAAGCTGTAGATGGGCTCCCTTCTTTTCGTTTTGCCAATCTTACCTATTTTAAGCAAGAGCTGACTATAGATACGTATGTAGATGAAGTCATTTCTGCTGCCAAAATTATCATACTTAAACTTTTAGGAGGAAAAGCATATTACAATTACCTCTGCGAAGCCATAACGGAATGTTGTGAAACAAATAACATTCAGCTTATATTCTTGCCTGGTGATAACAAACCTGATTTAGAGTTAATGAGCTCGTCTACTATGTCACTAAAAGAAGTAGATATTATATGGAAATACATGCAATCTGGAGGTGTTGAAAATTGTCAATCAGCATTACAATTATTGATAAATAGAATCGGCGAGTTTAATTTAAGCCCTTCAAAAATTGCTACAATTCCAGATTTATTTTTATATCATCCCAACACCGGTGTTTGGAATACAACACCACGAGTTGAAAGGAAATCACAAGCCCTTATTTTTAGTTATCGGAGTTATTATTTATCTAATAATTTAGAGCCCGTTCATGCTATAATTAATGCTTTAGAAGAAGAAGGCATTTCGTCAACGGTACTCATGGCTGCCAGTTATCGCGAAAAAGATATACAGCAACAGGTTTTCGATTTGTTAAAATACTATCAAATTGAAAAGCCTCAAATAATTATTAATACGACAGGGTTTAGTGTTCAAGGGTTTCATGATACTGAACAAAGTCTGTTTGATGTATTTAATGTTCCCGTTATTCAAGCGATAATGGGGAGTTGCAACCATGAAAGTTGGCTGGAGGGTGATTTTGGTTTGCCTCCCACAGATATTGCTATGAATATTGCTTTGCCCGAGGTTGACGGTAAAATTATTTCAAAAGTGATTTCTTTTAAGGAGTCTATGGAAAAAGATGCTATAACAGATTCTGAAGTGGTTTCTTATGTACCACATACTGAAGGCTGTTTGTTTGTGGCTCAAATGGCAAAAGGGTGGATCCATTTACAGCAAAAAGACAATGCTCATAAAAAAATAGCCTTGGTAATACCTAACTATCCTAACAAAAATAGTCGGTTAGCAAATGGGGTAGGCTTAGACACCCCTCAAAGTACTTTGCAAATTTTAAAAGAATTAGCTAATGAAAATTACACCCTAGCTCCAGATTATCCCAAAACTACAAATGCGTTAATAGATAAGTTAACCAATACGGTTACGAACAGTTTAGAAACGATAAATTCATTAAATGAACGTCATGCCATTAAGTTGGATGAAACGGTGTTTTATCGTTACTACAATCAACTTTCTGACACACTTCGGACAAAAATGGAAGCACAATGGGGCGCTCCAAATAAATCGCCCAATTATAAACAAGGGTATTTTTTAATTCCTGGATTTATTTCTGAAAACGTATTGGTAAGTATTCAACCGAGTAGAGGTTACAATTTAGATTTGCAAGCCAGTTATCATTCCCCGGATTTACCGCCTCCACCCGCTTATTTGGCTTACTACATTTGGTTACAGCACGACTTTAAAGCAGATGCTTTAGTGCATATTGGAAAACATGGGAATTTAGAATGGCTACCAGGGAAAAGTGTCGCATTAAGTAACGAAACCTGCTTTCCTTCGGCAATTTTAGGAGCCATCCCACATTTTTATCCTTTTATTATTAATGATCCTGGGGAAGGCACACAAGCCAAAAGAAGAAATCAAGCCATTATACTCGATCATTTAATTCCTCCCATGACAAGGGCCGAAAACTATGGTGATTTATTAAAGTTAGAACTTTTAATTGATGAATTTTACGAGTCTGCTTTAGTCGATAAAAGAAGAGCAACACTCATTAAAACTAAAATTGAAAACTTGGTAAATGAAACCCATCTTAAAACCGATTTAAATCAAGATGGAAAAGATATTGATGCCTTATTAGAAGTGATTGATGGCTATTTGTGTGAATTAAAAGAGGCTCAAATACGAGGTGGTTTACATATTTTGGGGTGTCTTCCCGAAAATGAAAAATTAGTAGATTTAATAGTGGCATTACACCGCTTACCTCAAAATAATTTAAAAGGGATCACACAATGTTTAGCAGAAGATTTTCAGCTTAATTTTGATCCGTTACATGTTCATTATTCCGATGCATTTAATAAAGAAATCTTTAGCATTGAATGCAGAACATTTGGTCAAGCCGTTGAACTTTTGGAAAATAAATCAAAGGGGCTTATTCAACAATTATTAAAAGGAGAAGAACCAAAAAACATAGGGAAACACACCCAACAATTACTGCAATACATACAGCAACACACCATTCCTGTTTTAAACAAAACACGACATGAATTAACGCATTTAATTCATGGATTAAACGGAAGATACATCCCAGCGGGTGGTTCTGGCGCTCCTACACGAGGGCGATTGGATATCTTACCCACAGGAAGAAATTTTTATTCGGTAGACGTTCGCACAGTGCCTTCCGAAACCGCATACCAATTGGGTGAAAAAAGTGCTCAGAACATTATTGATCGTTATTTGCAAGAAAATGGTGAATACCCAACGTCTATTGGTTTGTCCGTTTGGGGAACATCAACGATGCGAACCAGTGGGGACGATATTGCCCAGGCTTTGGCCTTAATTGGAGTAAAACCCATTTGGCAAGGAAGTAATAGACGGGTTAAAGACTTTGAAATTATTTCAACCTTAAAGCTTAAAAGGCCTAGAATAGATGTTATGCTCCGTATTTCTGGTTTCTTTAGAGATGCTTTTCCAGATTTAATCTCACTATTTAATGCCGCTATCGAAAAAGTTGCAGAACTCGATGAAACCGATGAGCAAAACCCTATAAAAAAGCGTGTTTTGCAAGAAAGAGAACAATGGATTGCCAAAGGCTTAGATGCAAATCAGGCTAAAGAACGAGCTTTGTATCGTGTGTTTGGATCGAAACCAGGAGCTTACGGTGCTGGTTTACAGGGATTAATTGATGAAAAGAATTGGGCAACGTCCGACGATTTAGCCCAAGCCTATATCAATTGGAGTGGTTATGCGTATTATGGGAAAAATAACAGCGGCACATCGGCTCATGAAACTTTTGAAAAACGTTTGTCTTCTATTGAGGTCGTCATGCAAAATCAGGACAATAGAGAACACGATATTTTAGATTCGGATGATTATTACCAATTTCAAGGCGGTATGACGGCTGCAGTAAATAAAATAAAAGGCACACAACCAGACATGTATTTTGGAGATCATTCTCGCCCTGATAATCCGAAAGTGAAATCTTTAAAAGAAGAGTTATTAAAAGTATTTCGCTCTAGAGTTGTCAATCCAAAATGGATGCAAGGGATGCGCGAACATGGTTATAAGGGAGCTTTTGAAATGGCGGCTACTATGGACTATTTGTTTGCTTATGACGCCACTACTAATCTAATTGAGGACTTTATGTATGAGCAAATTACCGAAAAGTATTTGTTTGATGATGAAAATAAAGCTTTCATAGAAGCACATAACCCCTGGGCTTTAAAAGATATGTCTGAACGTATGCTAGAAGCGATTCAAAGAGGCATGTGGAAAGCACCTTCAGAAGAAACCATATCAGAATTAAAAGACATCTATAAAAAATCTGAAGCTTTAACAGAATAACAAGGTAAAGTAAGTATATGAATATGTTTTTCTAATAAATTGAGTTAATTAAAATAGATAGTAACGATATGGAAAACTAAAACAAGAAAAGCATATGATAAGAAGAATAACGCGAACACTTGTTTTTAAACTGTTTGATTTTTAGCCTTTTAGTCTTTTTCGGTACTTTTGAGGGGAATCCCCCATAGTTTTTTTAAATATTCGCGAAAAATAATATTGGTCTTCAATACCTACCTCATGAGCTACCATTTTTACCTTCATATTTGTGTGATCTAAATATTGACATGCAGTTTGTATCTTTAGTTTAATGAAATAATCCATTGGAGATCTTCCAGTTCTTTGTTTAAAAATAAACGAAAAATGAGAATGCGATAACCCTACTTTGTCTGCAATAGATTTTAAACTTAATTCTTTTTTAATGTTTTCGCGCATAAATAAAATTGCTTTATCAATCTTATCTGTAACCTTTGTGTTTTTCAACTGCCTAAATTGATCTATATACTTTATAGAGGCTAAAAAATGAAGCAAACAAATATTGGCATATATGATGTTTTCTTTGTTAAATCCCATTTCAAGAATTTGTAAAATCTCTTCAAATAACTTAATTCTGTCAGATATTCTAGCTTCGTTCGAATCTGATATGGATTTTATAAAATCATTTCTATCTATGAATTCATCTGATAATTTCCCTGAAAAATGTACCCAATAAATGGACCATGGATTCTTAGTGTTGCTCCCATAAGAATGTGCTTGGTTTTTAGGAATTACAAAATATTGATTTTTATGAATGGGTTTTCTAATACCGTTAATTGATAACCATCCGTTTCCTTGAATACAATAAATTAAAATGTACTGATCTGCACCATTTTTACGAATGCGTTTATGGTATTTTGCCTTAGGATAAAAACCTATATCTGTAATGTGTAACTGTTGACACGTTGGTTGATGAGATATTTCATTTAGAATAATTTGGGGAATAATTACTGAGCGCTGACCTGAAAAACCTTCTTGTTTAATCATAACCCAAATATAGTAAGATAGTCCATTAAATTAATAAACAACTCCATTTTTTATCCCTTAGTTTTTCATTTATTTTACACTATACCAATTATACTAAACGAAATGAAACTAAATACAAAATACATTTTTGCCATTTCTATGGTGTCGGCCATGGGAGGATTGCTTTTTGGTTATGACTGGGTGGTAATTGGTGGGGCAAAACCTTTTTACGAAACGTTTTTTGAAATATCTCAATCACCAACACTTCAAGGTTGGGCTATGAGTTGTGCTTTAATAGGCTGTCTTTTCGGGGCAATTGCATCTGGTGTTTTTAGCGATAGATTTGGTAGAAAACGATTACTTATCTTTTCTGCGCTATTGTTTGTGGCATCTGCCATTGGAACTGGTGCTACTTCAAGTTTCAATTTGTTTATTTTTTATAGAATTTTGGGAGGAATAGGCATTGGATTAGCTTCAAATTTATCTCCTATGTATATAGCAGAAGTAGCTCCTGCAAAAACGCGGGGTAAGTTTGTATCGTTAAATCAATTGACGATAGTTATTGGTATTTTGTTGGCACAAATTGTTAATCTACTAATAGCAGAACCTGTGGTTTCAACAGCTACAGATTCAGAAATATTGGCTTCATGGAACGGACAATGGGGGTGGCGTTGGATGTTTTGGGCAGAAATTATCCCATCAGGACTATTCTTTATTCTCATGTTTTTTGTGCCTGAAAGTCCACGCTGGTTAGTTCAAAACGGGTATGATGATAAAGCTGGTAAAATTTTAGAAAAAATTGGCGGAATAGAATATGCTAAAATAGAGTTATCTACCGTAGCAAAAACCTTGACATCTTCAGTTAAAAAAGTAGGAGCTAGGCAGTTGTTGAAACCTGAGTTGAGGCCCATATTAATTATAGGTATAGTATTGGCGGCGTTTCAACAGTGGTGCGGTATAAACGTGATTTTTAATTATGCCGAAGAGATTTTTGAAGCAGCTGGTTATGGCGTGTCAGATATCCTTTTTAATATAGTGGTAACGGGAAGCGTAAACTTGATATTCACTTTTGTAGCTATTTATACGGTTGATAAATTAGGTAGACGTGCCTTAATGTTGATAGGAGCAGGAGGTTTAGCAGGTATCTACACCATTATGGGGTTCGCTTATTACTTCAGTATTTCTGGTTGGCCATTATTACTATTAGTACTTATAGCCATTGGATGTTATGCCATGTCTTTAGCACCTGTAACCTGGGTGGTTTTATCAGAAATCTTTCCAAATAGAGTGCGTGGTGCAGCAATGGCAGTAGCTACAGTAGCACTGTGGTCAGCATGTTTTTTGTTGACCTATACATTTCCAATATTAAATAAAACTTTCGGGACTTCAGGTACTTTTTGGTTGTATGGTATTATATGCTTTTTAGGATTCATGTTCGTGTTTAAAAAACTGCCAGAAACCAAAGGGAAATCATTAGAAGAAATAGAAGAAGAATTAACAAAAAACAGATAGCCAAAATTCCCAGTTGAGCTAAGATAAAGCATGAAAAAAGTAGACGTTAAAATTCACGATAGAATTATACCAACCTATAAGTTGGGAAAACCAGAAATAAATCCAGTATTTTTTGAAAAGCGAGTATATCAAGGTTCTAATGGAAAAGTATATCCAGTACCTTTCGTTGACAAAGTATACGACCATAAAATTGATCAAAATTATAAAGAAGCCGTACTTGAAAACGAGTATGTACGCTTATCTATATTACCAGAAATTGGAGGGCGTATTTTTGAAGCTCAAGATAAAACCAACGGTAATTATGATTTTTTCTATAAACAAGACGTCATAAAACCCGCTCTGGTTGGATTAGCGGGGCCTTGGATAAGCGGAGGTGTGGAGTTTAACTGGCCACAACATCATAGACCGGGGACGTATTTGCCAACAGATATGTATATAGAGCATGAAAGCGATGGAGCGAAAACGGTTTGGATGTCTGAATACGATCCGCTGAATCGTCTAAAAGGAATGCATGGCTTAAGATTACGTCCGGATAGTTCGCTTATAGAATTACGGGCGCGTCTGTTTAACAGAACACCGTTTATACAAACCTTTTTATGGTGGGCAAATGTGGCGGTAGAAGTACATGATGAATATGAAAGTTTCTTCCCGACCGATGTGCATTATGTGGCAGACCATGCAGTTAGAGCACAAAGTAGTTTTCCTTTAGCAGAAAACGATTATTACGGTATTCCTTATCACCAACGAAAAGGTGCTAACGATTTAAGACGTTACACAAATATACCGGTGCCAACAAGTTATATGGTTTGTGAAACGAATTATGATTTTTTTGGTGGTTACGACCATAAAGCCAATGGAGGTTTCATTCATGTAGCCAATAGACATATTGCACCGGGGAAAAAACAATGGACCTGGGGCAATTCTGAATTTGGAAGAGCCTGGGATAGAGAGCTTACCGATGTAGGTGGACCGTATTTTGAATTGATGGCTGGAGTTTATACCGATAATCAACCGGACTTTAGTTATTTGGCACCTTATGAAACTAAAACATTTTCCCAGTTTTGGTGGGGTTATAAAAATCTGGGACCTGTTCAAAATGCTAATAACGATTTAGCTATTCGACTTAAAGTGCAACAAGATAATAAATTAGATTTAGGGGTAGCATCGACAAAAGAAATTGAAGGAATACAAATTGTTTTAAAGATTGGTGATAAAATAACAGAAATCAACAATGTGCATATTTCTCCTAAAAACCCTTGGGAAGATATTTCAAATTCCATGCGTTCAGGAGAAGAAAATGATGTTTCGTTAACCGTTTTTGATAAGTCTGGTAATGAATTATTGGCATACCATCAAAAAGAGGTTTCAAAAACAAGAGATCGTATAACGGCCAAAGAACCAGTTGAAGCAAAAGACGTAGAGATCAATTCAGAATTAAACCTTATTGGTGAACATTTAGAGCTATATCGTCATCCTACAAGATATCCTGAAGCCTATTGGAAAACAGCTTTAGAACGAAACTCCAACGATTCTAATGCAGCTATAGAACTTGGAAAGTCTAAATTGAAACAAGGGCGTTTTAATGAAGCGCTCACATACTTTAATTCGGCTATAACCACCCTAACATCATATCATCCAAATCCACAAACAGGAGCGGCACATTATTTTGCGGGGCTAGCCTATTTATATCAAAATAATCCAGAAATGGCCTATTCAAAGTTGTATAAAGCAACTTGGAATTACGAATGGCGCTCTGCATCACATTATTTGTTAGCAAATATTGAAAGTAGAAAAGGTAATACAGCTTCTGTACTGTATCATATTGAAGCCTCTTTAGATACGAACAGACAAAACAATAAGGCCTATATTTTAAAAGCGATTGTATGGCATCAAATGGGTAAAAAAGAAGAAGCGATAAGCATTCTGGAAGATGCATTAAAAACGGATGCATTAGACCAATGGGCTAATTATGAACTCGCTAGAATATCGGGTGATTATCAGGTGTTTTTAGAACGTTCAAGAAACGATGCACAAACTATTCTAGATATTGCTTTCGATTATGCAGACGCAGGGTGTTACAAAGAGGCAATAGAATTAATTCAATTGCATCATGAGAATTTAATTCCAGATTCAGCAGTACCAAACCCTTTAAAACAATCAGTTATCACATGGTTTGTTTTAGCTTGGCTATATGCTCTAGACAATCAAGCAGAGAAATCAAAACTTATTTTAGTTAAATCGAGTGTGCTGAATCCAGACTATTGTTTCCCTTCTAGAATACATGAACAAATTGTGTTAGAATGGGCTATAGCTCAAGATATAAATCCATCATTAGCAGCCTACGGATTAGGTAATTATTTATTAGATAAAAAATGCCATAAAGAAGCAATAGCCTCTTGGGAAATTGCAGTAAAAAATGATATGCAATACGGTACACTTTATAGGAATCTGGGGATTGCCTATTGGAATAACCAACAAGATGGTGAAAAAGCACGCAAAGCTTTTGAAAAAGCCATAGCACTTTCTCCATACGATATGCGTATTCTTTTTGAATACGACCAATTGCGCAAAAAACTGAATGATAGTCCAGAGGAACGTTTAACATGTATTGAACCTCAACTAGAAGCGATATTAGAGCGTGATGACTTTAGTGTAGAACTAGCAGCGCTTTATAATTTTACAGGACAATACGATAAGGCTATGGAAGTGATGACCAACAAAAACTTCCATCCATGGGAAGGCGGTGAAGGTCAGGTCATCAGACAGTATACATATACCTGTTTGAGAAAGGGACAAGAAGCATTAGAAGCTAACAATTTTGAAGACGCTCTAAAGTATTTTGGTAATGCAGAAAATACCCCGGATAACCTCGGTGAAAAATACCATCCGTTACAGGCTAAAGCACATTTAAAATATTGGCAAGGAAAAGCCTTAAAAGCTTTAGGAAGAACAGAAGCGGCTGAAGCATGTTTTAAGAAAAGTGCCACAGAGCAAGGGGATTTTGTAGATATGGCTGTAAGTGCCTATTCAGAGTTGTCATATTATTCAGCATTATCACTAAAAGAATTAGGGGGTGTTAAAGATGCTACAGATTTGTTAACCAACATAAAAGCTTATGCCGAAAGCAAATTAAAAGAAACAGTTAGGATAGATTATTTTGCAACTTCACTTCCGCTGTTATTAGTATTTGAAGAAGATTTACAACAACGAAACTGTTGGGAAAACAAGTATTTAATTGGGCTTACAGAATTAGGTTTGGGTAATATGGATAAAGCTTCAAAGTTATTTAAAGAAGTATTAGAGTTAAACGCCATGCACGTAGGTGCTAAAGCTACTATAGAAGAGGTCGAGGTTTATAAAAATTTGTCTTAAACCAAAAAAAAGATTCTCAAAATAGACTCTATATGAAATTAAGTTAGAGGTCAACTCGTCAGTCAAAAAAGCGACATATTAGAAAATATAACATCATGGAATTATTGAACGACTCATTCCAGATATAATCATACTGCTTAATCAAAAAGAATTCCTCGACGCTCTGCGTCGGGGTTTCCATTGAAATTGTCATTCCCGTGTGGTCAGTGAGCGTAGCCGAATTGAAAACGGGAATCTAAATACAAAATTTCGAATTTTGACCCCTTAAGGTCAAAATGAAACGGGCGAAACCTGTGCTGAGCCTGCCGAAGTATACCCCTATGGCTCTGCCTCGGGGATAGTTCGTTTCAAGAAATTTTTTATTATTACAGCACAAATATCTTTTATTGGTGTGATGAGGGCACTAATAAAAACCTTAAGATTGTTTCGCTAAGATTAAGGTTTGAGAAAATGGAGCATGGTTTAATTTTAAAAACACGTATTAGTTCGTAAAGGAACGTTTTACATGTTTTGTTTACCCCAAACCAAACACCATACTCCAAATTTCAAACCCCTAGCTACAAGCTACCAATCCAAACGCTTTATTCCATAGAATAAATTCCTTTATATTTATTTATCTCGATTTTCTTTAGTTTACTTTTTAATGTTTCTTTTAAAATGGTTGTATCACGATGTGAAATAAGAATTAAAAACGGGCTTTTACGCTGGACGATATCATTTAATTGGTCAGTATTAACATGTTGAATAGTGCCTTCAGAGTAAAATCTGCTGGAATAACTTGTCTTAAATAAATGATAAACAGGAACCTTTTCTGTTAAGGTGTTTTTTAATAAATATTTATCGGTTTTGCTATAATAGGTTATACTTTGATTTAGTAGCGATATGGAGAATATAATGGTTAAAACAATGGGGATTATAAAACCAAGTGTTGCATAGGTTTTTTTCCATTTTATAGAGGGCCACCAATAAACGACCAACAATGCTAGAGGCACCATTACGGGCATGATATATGGGTGAATTAAGCTTTTTGATGGTGTAAAGAAAATAGGGGTCCATAATAACCACAGAATCAAAAATAGCAGCCATTTGTATGACTTTAAATTGAATCGTTCACGCCATACCTGTCGTATGATTAGGAGTATCCACGGGAGTGTAAATAAAATAAGGAACACCCAGACCATGCCTATAGGTTGGGATTTAGGGAACCCATATTTGTCACCGCTCCAACCAGAGTCGAAAAAACGCTTAAAATGCTCACCTATAATAAAGTAGTCTAAAAAACCAGGAGTCGCTTTTTCAGCAAGGTAATACCAGGGAAAACCGAGTGCAACCACAATAAAAATACCGGCTAACCAGGGCATTGACCTCATGGTTTGAATTTGCTCTTTAAAAAAGAACAACCAAAGCACTAGGGGAGGCATGGTTAAAATTAAGATAATGGGGCCTTTTGCTAGAAGCCCTAATCCTATCCCGACAAAGAAAAGGTAATTCCAAATAGTTCGTTGTTTCGTTCTATGGCTTTCCCAAAAAGAGAGCATGGTGAGAACAACACAGAAGGTAAGCGTCATATCTGTAGATACCACTCCCGCGTGCAATAAAAATTCTGGAATGCATAGTAGAATAAAAGCGGGCAAAAAGAAGGGTAGACCCTGTCTTTTTGCATACTTACCTGTTAAAAGAATTATTAAAATGGCAAGAATTAAAGCAGGGAGTCTAACAGCAAATTCATCAACACCAAAAATGTTCATACTTATGGCAGATAGCCAGGTTGATAGAGGTGGTTTTGCCCAAAATGGAATATTGTAGTCTATATAGGGGGTTATCCAATTATTCGTCTCATACATAATTCGTGCTATTTCAGCATATCGCGCTTCGGTTTTATCCATTAGCGGAAGCATCGCATTTATAAAAACTCTTATAATTAAGAGGGCGAGGGTGCTCCATGCATAAAACAAAGGGTGCTTTAAAAGTTGTTTTGAGGAATCACTTTCCATGAAGGTAGCGTTTGTTTTTTATATGTTTTGGAAATGATAATAAAGTCGTACCACAGTGTAAAGAAATAGGATGTCTTAACCTTAGAATTGCTAGTATCTATCCAGGATTGCAAAGGAATTTCTCTTACTGTATTTTTAATACCGTTTTTTCCTATAAGATGAATTAAACGATGGAATAATTCAACGTCGAATAACCATTTAGAAATAAATGGGGCTTTAAATAACTGGTGAGCCAAATCTGTTCTAAAGATTTTGCAACCACATTGTGTGTCATAAACAGAAAGTCCCAATTGCATTGAAATTAAGGTTGCAATAAACCGTCCCACAAAAAACCTAAAAAATGTTCTATTGATAATATTATCAATTTTAGAAATTCTGGACCCGAACACAAAAAGGACCTTGGAATCAATGAGTTCGCTTAATTTTAGACACTCACTCAAAGAGGTCGATAAATCGGCATCTAAATAAGCAATTTTATTGAAATTTAAATGTTTTTGAGCATATAAGACGCCCGAACGGACCGCAGAAGCTTTACCTGCGTTAGTTTTAATATGGTTTATAAAGATATTGTCCGAAGCTTTTTCTTTTGTTCCCTGAAGTACCTGAAGCGTATTATCATTGGAGCCATCGTTAGAAAATACAATAGCAACATGTTTATGTTCCTGTAAAAAGGAATAAAATAATTTGGGTTGTAGCCGCTCAGATTCATTATAACACGGGATAACGAGTACTAAAGAAAAATGATTACATGTAGGTTCACTCATAAAATTGTTCATCACAGTTTTTCTAATGAAAGACGAAAGTATATGGGAAATCTTAAGTAGTTCTTAAGACAACCTTAAGTAAAACTATAGTTGAAACATGGTGCTGTATGTTAATATCGAGTATTGAGAACCTGTTTTAATCAAAAAGAATTCCTCGACGCTCTGCGTCGGGGTTTCCATTGAAATTGTCATTCCTGTGTGGTCAGTGAGCGTCCGCCGGCTGGCCGGACAGGTAGCCGAACTGAAAATGGGAATCTAAATACAAAATTTCGAATTTTGACCCCTTAAGGTCAAAATGAAACGGGTGAAACCTGTGCTGAGCCTGCCGAAGTATACCCCTATGGCTCTGCCTCGGGGATAGTTCGTTTCAAGAAATTTTTTATTTCTTTTTAGAGCACAGGAATACATAACGACCTTATTTCGTCATTTTTAACCCTTGATGAAATTTTATCTATATTCTCGAATTAACGGAAAAATACACATTAGGTTACTTGAACGTTAATTTAAAGGTATGCATGTTGTTATTAAACGTATAGTGGATGGTGTAACCAAAACGATCGCAGATTTTCTTAACAATAGCTAGTCCAAGACCAAGGGATTTCTTGGTTTTATGTTCGCTGTAGAATCGGTTATATAGTTTTTCAGGGCTTTTAATTGATGATTTACCTGTATTTGAAATAATAAATTGATTGTTAATTGCTCTTATGGTGATTTCTCCATTGGAAGCCGTATATTTTATGGCATTAGATATTAAATTATCGGCAATAATATGTGCCAAATATTCATCAAAATAAATTTCAATCGGGACCATATCTTTCATTAGAATAGGCAATTCACTGAGTCCATCGAAGTTTTCTATAGATGTTTTTAAGATCTCGGTAAAATCAATTTTATCTGAAGTCTTAAACTGTTGATTTTCAATCTTAGCCAGTAAAATTAATTTTTTGTTAAGTGTGGCTAATCGCCGTGCATTATTAGAAATCTCAATTAATAAGTTATATTGTTTTTCGCTAATTTGATTTTCATCAAAAGAATTATCGATCTTCGCTTGAATAATGGCCAGGGGGGTCTGAATTTCATGAGAGATATCTTCAGTGAAATGCTTTAAGTTTTCATAATCCGAAATAACCTTATTGGTTAATACGCTCATCTCTGTATTCAGTTCAAAAAACTCCTCAATATCTGTATCTTCAAATGTTATGGGTTGATTAGACTGTACAGAAAACCCCTTAATCTTTTTAAGATTATCGAAAAAAGGTTTCCATACCGATTCTATATTTTTTTTATTCAAATAATACAGGCCTAAAAAAACCAACAGAAATATAATTGAAGATAAAACAATGGATTGCATGACATCATGTAGCTCCACGAGTTTTGTTCGTACCGAAATTTTATAGAAATTACCATGTACTTCTCTATATCTGGTAAGTTCCATATAAGGTTCCAGTTCATCTTCTGCTGGGTCATATAAAAGGGTGTCCTTTATGTGTTGTGCTTTTAAGCCTGCAACTTTTTCTGTATGAATTATAGGGTGAATATTAATAAGGAGTTCGTCCTTTTTAATTGATTTTTCGATTCTAAATGCTGCAGAATTTAGAGATTCTTTGGTTTCGTCTTTTAGGGTGTATTGCGTTAAAAAAAAGAGCGCAACTACACTTAGTAGCATAGCTGTTATACTGTAAGTAAAAAAACTTCGAGATGTTTTTTTTAATAATTTTACCTTCTTTTTCTCGGTCATTATTTATAGGTCTTCGTCTGTAAATTTATATCCAATTCTATAAACCGTTTTAATGTAATTAGCCGCAGCTTTTGTTAGTTTTTTTCTCAAGTGATTAATGTGTACATAGATAAAATCAAAATTATCAACAGCATCAATATGGTCACCCCAAAGGTGTTCGGCAATGACTTCTTTTGAAAGTACTCTATTTTTATTGGTAATAAAGTATACTAATAAATCGTACTCTTTTTTTGTTAATTGTATGGATTTATTGTTTACGTAAGCCTGCATGGCATCAGTATTAACTGTAATTTCTTTGAAGGATACGTTAGCATCACCATCGTACTTACCTCTGCGCATTACAGCTTTAATACGAGAATTTAACTCTGTAAGATGGAAAGGTTTGGTTAAATAATCATCAGCGCCCAGGTCTAAACCTTCAACCTTATCATCCAGCGAATTATTTGCCGAAATAATAATAATTGGGATTTTCTTCCCCTCCCTTTTAACCAATTTCAGTAAATCGAGTCCAGAACCAGTTACAAGATTAATATCCAAAAGGATAAGATCGTATTCGTAAATAGAAACTTTAGAGGCTGCTTCATGATAATCTGAAGCAGTTTCACATATATGAGCATCTCTTTTTAAAAATTTAACGATAGATTCCTGCAATATGATTTCGTCTTCGGCAATTAAGATTTTCATACACCTTGTTATATTAAATGGAGCAATATATTTATAAAATCTTAACTAATTCTTAAGCGTAAAAAATAACTTTGGCTTGAAGTAAATTATATTAAAAAATAAAATAAATAATCTATCTAAGTTTATCATTTTAAATTAGAAAAAACTGGTAAAAAAATATCCTTTACAATAGCAAAAGGTAATTTATCTTCCTGTGAGTTATAGGCACCTCCGGTAAAAATGGCTATCATATCCAACGTTGGAAATATCATAATGTATTGTCCGCCGTTCCCTGTAGCTACTTTAGATGTTAGTATATGATTATTGGTTTGAAACGGAATGTTCCACCAGAGATAACCGTAATCGATTCCTGTAATTTTTGTTTTTGGTGTTGTGGCATCTTCAATCCATGTTTCAGATACAATTCGTTTCTCATTCCAAATGCCTTTATGAAGTATGAGTATACCAATTTTAGCCATATCACGGGACGTCATATATAACCGTTTTCCAGAAGCAATAACGTTTTTGTTTGAGGTGTGTCCCCAATTTATATTGGAGATTCCCAGGGGGGCGAACAGGTGTTGTTGTGCAAATTCCTGAATGGTCATGCCTGAGGCCTGACTAATAATTTCGGCAATTAAAACAGTACCCATGGAGCAGTAGTTAGAGACCTCTCCTGGCTCGTTTATCATGGGAAGATCAAGCGTATATTGAAGCCAATCCTTTTTCTTATACACCTTATCTTCCTGTCCTTTAGATTTTTTATCCCAATCGTTACAATCTAGTCCGCTAGACATGGTTAAAAGGTGTTTGATTGTGATTTTTGCCTTTCTTTTATCAATAGTTTTGTTTGATGTAGAGTTTTTAAGGTATTTAAATATTGGGTCGTTAACGTTGGCTATGTAGCCTTTATCAATAGCGATTCCCATTAGTATGGAACGAATGCTTTTTGACGTCGACCTAAGGTCGTGAGGAGTATGATTCGAATGGCCATTGAAGTACTCTTCAATAATAAGCGCGTCATTTTTGACCAGGAGTATACTATGGATGTTATTTTCCTTAGTTTGCAATTGGTTGAACAGCCGATAAACCAATGTCGTATCGGCATGTATCGACTTCAAATGGTTGGTTTGCAAATTATCCTTCAGCGTTTTGGGTTGTGCATACCTGTAGGTGCTTTGTGTGTGGGCTATTATATGACTAAATAAAGTTAAAACAATGAGGAGGGTAAGGGGTTTCATAATTACGAGATATAAAGTATGTTGTAAAATAAATGACTTAAGACTAAATTAGTTGATTTTAATATATATTCTACCAAAAATCGATACTTCATTAATGAATACATCTCATTTATTTTGATGAGCTCCTTAGGTGTTTATTAAAAAAATTAATGGCCATTTTAGATACTGTCTGATGAATTTGTTTTCTATCAACCCCTTCGTTATCAACTGTAATTTCAGGAGCAACCTCTTTCCCGAATGCCGTAGCTTCGTTTAGGAATACATAATGTCCTACGTTGTCATTTAATACGTGTAATTCGCTTGTTTCAATTAAATCATGGTAGTTTTCAGCATTCTGTTTTATGGGGGTGTTGGAGTCTTCTCGGCCGGCTACTATAAAAATAGGAGCTGTAATGTTATCTGTTTGATTTTTAGAATGGAACCCTAAACCAACGGCAGGCGCCATTGTGAAAAACGCCTTAATCCGATTGTCTTTCACCATGGCTTTGTAACGGTTATATGATGAAATAATCAGGCTGTCGTTTACTAAATCTATAACCTCATCTGACTTAGGAAATTCGGGCGGCAGTTCTTTTTTTACAGCATTGTTACTCATAAAGGATCTGTCAACATATCCTCCGGCTAGTGCTATATTGGTGTATCCCCCTAGTGAAAAACCAGCTCCACCAATTCTGGAAGGATCTATATGCTTTCCAATGGTTTTATCATTAAGAACTTGTGTAAGTACAAATTGAACATCGATGGCCCGTTCCCACCACTTAACAAATTCCCTTGGTATTTTATTAAACGTGGAATTTCCATAATGATCCAATGAAACCACAATATACCCCGCTTTAACCATCTGTTCTATAAACCAGGTTAATGAAAACCGATTTCCTCCCGTTCCATGAGAAACTAGTAGTAATGGAAATGTTTCATTCGCAATAGTAGCATTTGGAATGGTTTCAATCGTTTTGAAAATGTCTTTTTGCTTTTTTGAAGATGTTTTATTCTCTGATGAATCTAAAGTGGGATACCATATTTCGGTGTGCAAAGGTCTGTCCCGTGATTCATCCACTAATAATACTGACTTTTGTCCGATTCTAAAAGGGTTCTCATTACGCTGGCCGCAGGAAAGTAATAATAAGACCGTGCTTAACGCTACAATGGTAAGTTTCATAAATAGTTGGCTTTTATTTTAACTTATAGAGAAACCACGGACTTTATTGTTACAGTAATTTTTTTAAAAAAACATAGTAGACTTATTTAGAGTAGGGGAGTTTGGAATATCCAATTAGAAGGGCGCCTTTTTTTGTTTTACCCAGTAGTTTACAAACAAAGTTATTGTTGTTAATACCGTGTCCTTGTCCGTTAAATTCTATAATTAAATCTTTCCCTTTGTTCTTAAACCCTAAGACCTGACAGCCACGACCTAAGTTAACCTCTTCTGAAGCTCCAAGTCTTAAGCTTTTTAAATCAATATCTGTTTGAGGGTTGAAATTATCTTCGGCCAATACCAATATTTTAATGGTTTTGGTGCTGGCATTAAGAGGGCGTTTATTCAGTATTTTAATCCGTTTAGGTACGGTTAACGGAATGATCATGTTTTTAGAATTATGATTGTCATTACCGTAATCGTCTTTTTTAGGAACATCAATAACTGCCACAGATAAATGTGTTGCACGACCATATGCATCCTGAATAATATGCGGGCGTTCCAGTTTATACCAATGTGTTTGAGTGCCATCCTGATATTTGGTAAAGTCTGGTGTATAAGCCAAGCCGGGATCATATTTCCAATGAATACCATCCTTAGAGCGTAAGTAAATCGCCCGGTAATCAAGAAACGCATTAATGATTAAATGAAATTGCACATGGTCTCGCCACATTACAGGGTCTTCATAGCGAGACTCACGGTATCGATCTGGTATGGTTTGATTTTCATTAATGATCTTAGATACGATTTTATACGGGCCTAGCAATCCATTTTCACTAATCATCATGCATCCAAATTTAGAAACAATCAGCACGCGTCCATCATCCAGTTGTACGCCCGATAAGTTTCTTAAGTACTGGTATGTTCTATCATCGTTAGGGTTTATCGTTTCCATGTCGACTTCTAAAACGCCTTTACGTTTCCATGGGCCATTCATGGACGCCGAAGTAAATATGGTAGGTTCCCATTCAATTAGCGAGTACAGAGCGTAGGTGCCATCGTTTAATAAAATAATATCCGGGTTATGCCCTAATCCGTTTTTATAAGAATATGCGATGTCTTCCTTAACAATGTAAGGCCCTGTAGGCGTTTTTGAAACAACATGGGCAACTGTGGAATTTGGCCATTCCCAATGACCTTTAAGGCCGTTTTCGGGCCACCGCGCAACCAACATATGGTAGTCGTTATCTTTATCTTTTACCGGATGACCACCCCAGTAGGACCAATTCGGATCTTCAGCTCCATTTTCAGGATCTCGGGGAATGACTCCAGTAGCACCCCATAAATCGGATTTCAATTCATTATGTATGGGGATAGGACGGATTAAATCACTAAAGGAAGCTCCAAATACCGTTTTTGTTTTTGCTTTTATTGATTTAGAGGCGGCGCTTCGATTTCCGCTGTAATCATGGGCATAAACAACATATGATATTTCAATGCCTTTTGGCGCTAAAATGTCTTCAAACCAGCTATTTTTAATATGGTCACCTACTTTCTTATAATTAGTTCCATTTGTATCACCCCGAAAGACGGAATAGTAGGATACATCCTTTTCGTTACTTTTCGTCCAGTTTATTTTAATTTCGGTGTCGAATATTTCGGTTTTCAGGTCAATAGGAGCACCTGGTGACATGGTATCTTTTTTCTGAATTGACGTTTTATTCGATACCTCCCCATCCTTAATGCGTGTCAATATATAGGTGTAATCAATACCATTGACTGTGGTTGTGTCTAGAAATGATTTTCCGGTAATATCCTGTATTTTAATAAAGTGTTTATCGTCTTTTGGTTTGCTATAGAGGCTGTATGTCTGCTTATCATTCCATTCAGGATCGTCCCAGCTAAGTGAAAAACCGTTAGTTTGTAATTCGGCCAGGAGCTTAATTTGTTTTTTCCGGGTATTTATAACACTAATGTTAACATAGTCCAGATATATTTTCACGTCTTTTTCAGAGTAATACCTCACGCGCACAAACGGTAATCCGGAAAGTGCATCTTCTTTACTAATAGTATAGGTGCCTTCGAAATGCTCTACGGTGTTATCTGAACCGATAAGCTTCACCTTTTTAGCTAATACACTTTCACGATTTCCAAAAACAAGACTTACCGAAATAGAAGCATCACAGATATATTCTAGATCGGCGCCAAAACTCCATTTTAAAACGTCACCCACTTTAGGTACTTGATAGTTTGGATTTGTATCGAGAATTTTCGATTCTGCGATGCCTTCTTCATTACTACAAAATAGAGTTCCGTAATGTAGGCCCATAGGGCTATCTCCTTTCACGGCTTTTGTGATCCAAAAGGGGGACTGACGCGCGTTTCTCCAATAATCCCACACGGTGTTAAAATCCCCATCATTCATGTTTTTGTAAGGATCATTTTCGCCAAGTAATACGATTTGCGCGTTTAATTGTGTATGAATAAGGAATAAAATAGAAAGGATAAAACTATAGTTTTTAAGTCTGAATGCGTTCATGTAATTGTGCTATTTAATATAATGCTTTAGTAAGTTTATAATCTGATTTATCGTTATCGATTATTGGTGTTATCAGGTTTTTACATATCTGAAGCTGCTATATGCTCTAGTCCCAAATTTTTGGTCTGTCGATTCCAGCCCTTCTTAAATAATCCAGCATTTGTCCTGTATGAACAGATTCGTGATAGGCAATTCGGTTTAAATAATCTCCAAGCAACTTACTTTGTCCAACTTCCTTTCTTTCAATCCGTATGGTTTCTAAGTCAGACTCCTTTAACTGCTCAATCATGGTTATAAAATCGGTTCGGTATTTTTCTGCAAAACGGAGTTCATTTTCTAAATCAAGATACCCCAGTCCTTCCCATGGGGATTTATAGTCCCCCAGATTTCCGCGATTTTCAATGATTTTATGAAATAAGTGTTCACCTTCTAAAACATGTCTAATCATTTCAATGATAGTGAATGCCTGGTCGTCTGGTTTCCAATTTAGGTCTTCATTAGGAATACCACTCCATAATTTGATGCTACGTCTTCTAATTTCTGAAAAATTTAATAGGATAATTTTAATGGCGTTCATTTGAGATATTTCTGCTAGTTTACGTCCAAATGTAAAGGTTTTAGGCTGTAATTCCTATACACAGACATAAGGGGAGTTGGTTGCTTTTGAAGGGAAAAAGGAATATTTTTAATGACGTTTTGTCATGTTGTTTTTGTTTATAGCTGACATTTTTTCATACTATTAAGCGAAATATGATCAAAATTGACACGTAAATGTGAACAATTCGTTAAAAAAAGCTTATAAAATCTGCCATTTTAATTTCTGGTATTTTGTTTGTCTTAAGATAGACAGATAGATTAAAACAAGGTATAAATTAAAACATACGTGTCTAACTTTTAACATTTATTATTATGAGCAGTTTACCAATATTATTGAAAAACGGAAGTTTGATTAAAAATAGAAATAGAACTTTGTCAAGTTTTCCATCATTGTCTACATGGCTAGATGATTTATTTGTGGATGAATTTCCATCGTTTGCCTCTTCAGGTATTAACACAGGGGTATCGTTACCCAAAGTGAACGTTAAAGAAACCGATGGAGCCTTTGAGGTCGAACTGGCCGTCCCAGGAATGAATAAATCCGACTTCCAAATTAATATAGACGACAATGTACTTTCTATTTCAACAGAAAAAAAAGATAGCAAAGAAGAGAAAAGCGATCATTATACGCGCAGGGAGTTTGGTTACGCATCTTTTAAAAGAGCATTTACCTTGCCTGATACGGTAGATGAGAGTGAAATCAAGGCCAGTTATAATGATGGTATTTTAGGTATTAAAATCCCTAAAAAACCGGAGTCTAAACCACAGGAAAAAAGAACCATAGAAATTTCATAATTAGTTTTTAGATGAAACTGGTTTAGGCCAGTTCTAAAAAAGAGACAAAATAGTTTGTCTCTTTTTTTTGTTTTAAGGTGTTTGAATGTTTTAGAGCGTCCAAAACATATGAAACGGATAGAGCGTCTGTTAAGTCGAATGGTGTCGACAACATATTTAAATGATATTTCCAGGACACAATTTATTAGTTTGGGAAGAACGGCATAAAGAAATGCTTATCGCATGGGGTTTGATTGATTTTTCCATCGTTATGGAAGACAGTACGAGGTAACAGATTCGGTTTTTACTAAGTGATTTTTCCTATTTGCAAGAACCTCTAGATGTCGCTATTATGAAGGTTGATATTCTTAACAACACCATAGATTCTTGCTTCAAGCCTTTTCCTTTCCGCTTCATGCGATAATAACAAAGAACAAAAATTTCAATGCCTCTGCAATTAGAGTCATATATTTTGTGTTTGATAAAACTAGAACGGGAAAATAATGATTGATGATATTGGTTTTACAAGAAATTTAAGCCTCTAGAGATTTACCGTTTTTTATAGGATAATAAGATCGTTCACAGCCCCCTTAATTGATACCGCTCCAATATAATCTTTATTGGGGGTAAAAGAAAAAAGTTTCCAGTCTTTCGCTTCTCTCTTATCCCACTTTGTTTCTAAAAGATTTGCATGGTTGTTTGAATCTATAGATACCGAAAAGGCATTCAATGGAAATGACAGGCCCTGTGATTTAGCTTTTATAAAAGCCTCTTTACGGGTCCAGCACCTATAAAACCCTTCGATGTGCTTTTTTTTAGGGAATGCTTTCAGTGTCTTGATTTCAAGTTCCGAAAAGTAATTTACGGCAATATCCATAACATCGAAATCAGTTTTAATATGTTCAATATCCACACCAATGTCATGATCCTTTACAAAACCTATAATGGCCATGTCTCCAGAATGTGATACGTTAAATTTTAGATACGACTTAAAGCTATATTCAGGTTTGCCATATTCACCGTAGGTAAAGGCAATATCGTCTATAGGTCGATCCAGATAAAGTGCACTTAACTGTCTTAATGCTCCACGTGAGATAATACTTTGATTTTTGTCTTTTTCGAAATGAAACTTTGAGGCCTTAATCTTTTCATCGTCCGAGAGAAGCGCATAATAATTGGGGACGTGTTCTGTGTGCTCTCTAAAACTTAAACACCATACATGTACCTGTTTGCTTTGTAGTGGTTTGTGTCTATCTTTAAAGCGCATAGCTAGTTAAATATGATTTATAGGAGGGACGTTTAGGAGGGGAAGGCTCTTTTTTTTGTATTAAAGCATCATAAATACTAAAAACATCTTTTAAGATGATACTTGAAGACCATCCATCAAGTAGCGGGTGATGGCAGCTCCATACCGGGTAAAACGATTCTTTTTCAGTTTGTAAGATGTGAATATTGGTTAAGGGGGATTTTTTAAAATTCAGACCTTTAGTTTTGAGGTCTTTTTTATACGCATTTGGCGCTTCTAAACAAGCTGTCTCATTAAGGTTTGTCCGGTTTTTGACAATCCAATTCACAGTCCTCTGTGGCCTAACTAACTGTACAGGTTTTTTTAGGTCTTCCCAATGCACCGATGTGCGCAGTACCGCATGTCTTTGAAGAACATGTTCCCAGGACTGTTTGAGTAGATTCAAATCCAGGCCACCTTCAATAACACATTGAATATTTAGAAAACCCTGGTCGTCTTCTGTCATTACATGATAGAGAAGAATGCCTTCATGTATGGTGTTCAATGGGTAATTCGCCTCGACTTTTTGTTTGTCTGCAGCTCTTGCATTCATGATCTTATACAATTTTTAATAAGCAAGATACTATTTGTTTTGTAAATAGGAAGGCAATTGTTTGCCTGTGTATTGCTTATATACCTTCTGGCTTTTCAAATTTTTCAGGATTTAAGACGGATGTGGAATGGATTCATCCTAATCATGCCGATTCAGATTATCTTTTACGTTTTCATATCTGTGATTTTAACCAAAGTGGAAATTTAAAGATGGTTTTCGATTTTAATGAGAACACCGTCGGTTCTAACAAACTAAAATCTACGTCGCACCATTTTAAAGCCATTTTTAATGCGTTTCTAAAGGATTTTAATCACCCCATTGTTAAACCAAATATGATAACTGAAAGGGAAACTATCATATTTAAGTCTCCTATTGAAACGTCGTGATAAGGCTTGCACCGCGCTAGAGCTGTTTAGGGACGACAAACTGGATGTGAAAAAAATAACGATACCATCCTGGAAGTGCGTAAATTTTATCACAAGGAACCCGATGCTGTAAAAGAATTGTTAGATGTTTCGGCATTTGAAAAATGATACAGTCTTTGATAAAGTACAGTTTATAGATTGTTATAGGTATTCAAATGTGAGTTTGTCTGAGATGCTTCGGTTTTTAGAAGAAAAGGTAGGGTGGGTGAGGCCTGCAGGCACAGGGAGGTCAACGAACTGCTTAATAAATCAGGTTTGTGTTTACGTTCATAAAAAGGAAAATGGATATAGTAATTATTCGTTTCCTTGCAGTTGGAATGTAAGATTGGAATATAAAACCCGTGAAGAAACCTTAAAAGAAACAAACGAATACATTCACGAGTCCGAAGTTAAGCGCATTATGAAAGAGATAGGGTATGAAGAACCCGATTTATTTGAAGATGAAAAAAGGTTAGTTGCTTGCTGTTCTGGTGATTCATCGCTTACTGTAAAATAGTTAAGAGGGTGTCTTGTAAAGAAGGTGCCATCTTATATGATTCCTGTAACCTTTGAATATTAGGAAGAAATCCCCTTGACGAAAAACGGTAAGGTAGATAAGAAAATGTTAAAAAATCATGTTTTAAAAACCAAAAAAGAAGAAACGTCGTATGTTGCACAAAGAGATGGTATAGAAGCTTTGGTAGAACGTATTTGGAAAGATGTTTTAAGACTAAATAAAATTGGAGTATACGACAATTTTGTATCCTTAGGGAGGGGGGAGGCTCTTGCAGCCATTCGAGTAACCTCCTGAATTAACGAAGAATTGAAAATGACAATTCCTTTAGATAAAGTATTTGATTTACCAACCATAGAATCTTATGCTAGCCATATAGAGCAAACTATTCTAGAATTACTTTAAAAAAAATATTATGGGAAAAATGACTCTTAAAAAATTTAATCTAAAATGTATTTTCGTCCTTAAACTGATGCTGTTCTATGGGGTTTTACAGGCTCACGATTTAAACGGTCTTATATTAGACGAAAGCAATATTCCATTGCAAAGCGTTAGTGTATATAATAAAACAACTGGAGCCTATACATATACTAATGTTTCTGGTTATTTCGAGCTTGATGATCTTTCGGTTAATGATATTATTTATTTTTCAAGTTTAGGGTATGAGAAACATGAGCTTGTAATTAATGAAACGCATCTGGATAGTACTGTTAATATAGAGTTGAAGATTTCATCGGCATCCCTAGATCAGGTTATCATAGTCTCTAAAGTTAATGCCTTAAGTAATTTTGTTAATGTCGATTTAAAAACGAGTCCTGTGAAGTCTTCTCAGGAAATATTAAGAAAAGTTCCTGGGTTGATAATCGGTCAGCATGCGGGGGGAGGAAAAGCAGAACAGATTTTTTTAAGGGGATTCGATATAGATCACGGTACAGACATTTCTATAGATGTTGATGGTATGCCCGTTAATATGGTGTCTCACGCGCACGGACAAGGCTATGCCGATATGCATTTTATTATTCCAGAAACCATAGATAATTTAGATTTTGGAAAGGGAACCTATTATGCCAATAAAGGGAATTTTAATACAGCGGGCTACATCGATATACAAACTAAAAAGTCAATCGATAAAAATATGATGTCTTTAGAGGCAGGTCAGTTTAATGCACTTCGGGCCTTAAGTATGATTAAGATTGTTGATGAAACAAATAGTAACGCCTATATAGCCAGTGAAATGGTATTAAGTGATGGTGTTTTCGAGTCGCCTCAAAACTTTAATCGGTTAAATATCATGGGGCGTTACAATTATAATAATTATAAGGATCAGGAACTTAATTTGACGGTTTCACATTTTCAAAGTAAATGGGACGCTTCGGGGCAAATACCAGAAAGAGCAGTTAGTCAAGGAGTAATTGGACGGTTTGGAGCTATTGATGATACCGAGGGCGGAAATACCAGCAGAACAAACTTATGGATGAACCATAACAAACAACTGGATGAACATTCGTCAATAAAATCATCTGCCTATATATCAAAATATGATTTTGAATTGTTTTCAAACTTTACATTCTTTTTAGAAGATCCTATCAATGGAGATCAAATTCAACAAAAAGAAGATAGAACCATTATGGGAGCAAAAACAGATTTTGAGCATTCATTTCACCTTAAGGATCATGGCGAACAGTTAAAATATAATTTAGGTGTCGGTTTTAGATACGACGATGTGAACGATGTACAATTATCCAGAACGTTAAATAGACAAACTATTTTAGAACGTTTGGCATTTGGAAATGTCGATGAACTTAATGGGTTTGCCTATGCGCATCTTACTTATAAAAAAGATAAATGGACATTTAACCCGGGATTGCGTTTAGATTATTTCTCTTTCGATTATGAAAATTTATTAACCACGACTTACGATAATAAGAGTGAGGATAAATTTTTGCTAAGTCCAAAACTGAACATTATTTATGCCGCCTCACCAAAAACGCAGTTGTTCGTAAAAACGGGTTTGGGATATCACTCTAACGATTCTCGAGTGGTAACGGCTAATAGTGGTAAGAAAGTTTTACCAACAGCTTTTGGGGCCGATTTAGGAACGATTATGAAACCTATAGATAGATTAGTTATAAATGCATCGCTATGGAGTTTATTTCTGCAGCAGGAATTTGTTTATGTCGGTGATGCTGGTATTGTGGAGCCAAGTGGAAAAACGGCTCGATATGGTGTTGATTTAGGGTTACGTTATCAAATTACTGACGGATTATTTTTTAATACCGATATTAATTATGCTCATGCGAGATCAACCGAAGAGCCAAAAGGGCAAGATTATATACCATTGGCGCTAGACCTAACATCTTCTGGAGGGTTGAGTTTTAGAGATCTTGGAAAGTTTTCCGGAGGCTTTAATTATCGTTATATAAAAGACAGACCTGCTAATGAAGATAATTCTATTGTAGCTGAAGGATATTTTATAACAGATCTCAATGTAAACTTCAATCATAAAAATTGGACGCTTGGCATTGTCATTGAAAATCTATTTGATAGTGAATGGAATGAAACTCAATTTGCCACCGAAAGTAGATTGTTAAATGAGGTTGATGCTACCGAAGAAATTCATTTTACGCCAGGAAGTCCGTTTTTCTTTCGAGGAAAGTTATCTGTTATCTTTTAGTCTTGTAAGAATCTTATATATAAAGTCATTATAAGGAATAAATAAATAATGATTTAATGAAAAATTGATGAAAAACAGATGAATATTCAATTTTTGCTAAAAAAATCAAACAATTTTTAAATTAACACCCTTTTAATTGTTGTTTTTGTTAAATTTTGATAATTCACAACTCACTTTAACACTTCCTATTTAGATGAAAATTAGGATAAAATGCAAAAAAATCGGTTAAAATGTTGTTTTTTAAGATAAATTACATAGTTTTGCTATTCATAATCAAGAAATTTTGTAATATGAAAGTGAAAATTATTTTTTTAAGCCTAAGTTTATTTTTAATGACCGGAGTTACCTTTGCTCAGAAAAAGGACAACCCTAAAAGTATCATTAGCGAAAAAGTTGGTATTAAGAAATACCACGACAAAGAAGAGCTTGACCGTATGCAAAAAGGTCAATTATTAGAGCTTTATATCGAAAGGATAAAGCTTCTGGTAAAAACGTTACCCTATATCGCGTTTGCAACAAAACCTGGAGTTACCATGTCTACATTAGGAATACCTAATACAAAGTCGAATAGGGAAACTTTAGATGAAGAGTTCGAAGCATCGGATGCATTCCTTGAGACGACTCTTAATTTCCAAAGGACCATGTTACCATATTCTGATAAGAGTAACTTAATAGCTGCTATTATATTTTATGAAGATACCATGAAATCACTTCATCAATACAGTGAGTTTCATTAATTGAACGTATTTTCTATTACAACTATTTGAAGTTATGACTTCGCTGTTTTCTGGACTATTATAGCTATTAGTATGCTCCAGTTGTGATAATATTATTGGGTTTAACAAGAGGTTAAGCCTTGGATATTTATGGTCTTAAATGAATTATTATTCGATTTAATTTTTGGCTAAATAAGACGGCGATTAGTAAATAATCACTATCGTATTATGTTATAAATTTCCCTCTATAATTTTTACTAACCAGAAGTCTAAAAAGTAAAGACACAATTCAAAATGTATGAAAGAAAAATCTTTCTTTTAGACTAAAAAGCAAGATTTATGCATTATGTCGAAGAATTTTGTAGTCTAAATCTTAAATATAAGTGTATTTCATCGAATATATTCGCTTTTTATGGAATTTTGTTGTAAAATAATTGTAGTTTTGAACTACGAACTAAACAAGTGTTAAATTAATCTGTTATGAAAAGAATTACTCAAATCATAGGAACCCTACTTTTACTGATGGGATCAGTATATGGGCAGCAAGAAAAAGGAATAATTGGGACAGACAATTGGTTAGACAATTGGACCGATTTTCAACCTAAGAATGGTGATTACGGTGAGCCAAACCAAATTTTAACTGGTAATATTACAAAAGACATGAGGTTGTCTAAAAAAGATGTTTACCTATTAATGGGTAATGTTTTTGTAACAGATAGTGTTACGCTTACAATAGAGCCAGGAACTGTTATTATTGGTGACTTCGAATCGAAGGCATCATTAACAATTGGTAAAGGAGCTAAAATAATGGCAGAAGGATTAGAAACAGACCCAATCGTTTTTACCTCTAACAGAAGTGTTAAAAAAGCAGGTGATTGGGGAGGACTCATTATTCTTGGTGATGCTCCAACAAACAAATTTGGAAATGGTTCGGTAGCATCCCTTTATGCTAATTTAGATCCCTCAGCGTATGCGTTTACTAACTTTGGTGGAGGAAATACTACTGGTAGTTCTGGAGTGCTGAAATATGTGCGCGTTGAGTATGCTGGAAAGAAAATGAGAGGTGGATTCAATTTTGACGGTATTTTATTAGCTGGAGTTGGAAGTGGAACTACAATAGAAAATGTTATGGTAAGCTACTGTGCTGGAGATTCATTTGAAGTTATTGGTGGTAGTGTTAACATTGCAAAAGCCGTTTCCTATAGATCTAACAGTAATGATTTTAAATTTAACTATGGCGCACAGTCTCAGTTAAATAATTCTTTAGCTATAAGGTCTCCATATACTACAAGTAGTAAGAAAGCCAGAGCCTTACATGTGTCATCTTACGATAAAAAAGAAGAAGTTGACTTTACGAAATCGGGGACATCTTTAATTGCAAAAAACTTAACATTATTAAATAGTAGTGAGGATTTAAGTTCTCATATTAAGTTAGGTTTAATCAAAGAAGCTGTTTTTGTTGGAGAAAGTGCTTCACTAGATATGAATAAAAGTGTTATTTCCGGGTTTAACCCAGCTGTAATATTAGATGATAAAATTATCATTAATCAAGAAAATCTAGAAAAAATCAAGTTCGTGGACATGTATTTTAATAACTGTAATGGAAATATATTTAAAGAATACAATTCTAACAACGAAGACTTAGAAAACTGGTACGGTAACAGATCATTTTATAACGTATATGCTAAGAGTCAAAATTCTGAAACGTTCATAGATATGAAAAACTCAAGAAGACCAGACTTTAGATTACGTATTAATAAAATAATCGCGGCCAACAACAAAGATTAAATAAAGTATAAACATATATAAAAAATCTATTCAAAAAGTTCCCTTTTTACCTAAACTAACCAACCAACAATTAAAAGTGTTTTTGAATTATTCTAATTCTAGTGATGATGTTATTAGATCGATAATTGTTGTTTTTGGTGGTTTTAACTAACCTAAAGAGAATAATATCGTTATGCGGATGCGGAATTTTACTTTTATTGATGCTGTTGTTGCTATTATTCTATTACTAGTTGTAGGACAACAGGTAAATGGACAGATATTAAACAAACCTGCTCTAGGTAACAATACACCAGCAGGGAAATGGGATAAAGCTTGTGCAAGTCCTACTTTTAACAGCTATAATATAACACTATCTTTTAACGTAGCTTCAATACAGGGAGGTAACCAATTTATTTTAGAATTATCTGATGAAACTGGTGATTTCTCTAATCCTGTAGTGCTTTTCACGTCGGCTGCGGATGCCATAACATCGTCACCAAAAATAGTTAATGTGTCCATGCCAACCGATGTTTCTGGAGATGCTTATAGAATTCGGCTAAAAAGTACAGCTCCAGTAGCAACGAGTTCATCTACAGATTCTTTTCCGGCATATTACCAGATTCATAATGAGGGTTTTACAATTAATGGTCTGGTTGAAACAGGCGTGTATTGTTCTGGGGGTAGTTATTTGTTAACTATCGACAACCCCACTGTAGGAGGAGGTACCTCGCCTTTAGATTTTCCAACGCTTACATATAATTGGTTTCAAGTCATCAATTCTACAACCGAAGTTCCTGTAGGAACGGGACCCAGCTTATCCGTAAATACACCAGGTACATATTTAGCAAGAACAAATTATGGGGATTGTGGTGCTAATTCACCATCGTTTTCAAATACAGTAACCATTAGCGAGTCTGGTGGTGGAGGATCCAATGAGATAAAATCAAGTTTAGGAAACCCGTACTGCGCAAGTTTAGGAAAAACGCTTTTAACATCTGTTGGTGGAGGGAGTGAATACAAGTGGTTTAAAGATGGTCAAGAAATAGAAGGCGTTACAGGACCAACATACGAAACAGACGAATCTGGGGTATATTCCGTAGATATTAATTTAGGTAGCTGTTCAACAAGTGCTTCAATTAATTTGGATGCGAATCAGTTTAATGCCGAAATAGACGTAGACGTATCTCCTGCCGTAAATTTATTACCCGTTGATGGGGCGTTAATGGCGACCGTTTCAACATCGGCCGTAAGTCCGGAATATGAATGGTATTTAAATGATAGTTTAATTCCCAATGAGGATACAGACAGTTATGAGGCAACCCAAACGGGAAGCTATAAAGTTGTTGTAAAACAAACCGTTGGCTGTGTCTCTTCCCGAGAAATTCTTTTCGAAATACAAGAGCCATTTCCAGATGTTGAAAAGATTCCTAATGTAATTAGTCCAAATGGGGATGGTGTTAACGATACCTGGGTAGTACCCCAGTCCTATGTCAGTGGAACAAATACAGAGATTATACTGTTTAGTGCTCAAGGACAAATTGTGTTTCAAACAAATGATTATCAGAATAATTGGCCCATAGAAGATATTACGTTTAAGGATATTAATCCTGTTTATTATTATATAATTACAACCGAAGACCAAAAGACGAGAAAAGGATCGTTAACGGTTATAAAATAGCATGAGGATATATTTATTACATATCATTATATTTTTCTGTACGATACAGGGATTCCATTCTCAAGAAGAGGATGGTGTTGTTTCGTTGGTAATACCTGTTAGAAATTCATTAAAATTTAATAGATATATTATTAATCCTACTTTTAGTTTTGTAAGAGAACAAAACCGATACATTAGTTTTAATAACAAAAGGCAGTGGACACAGTTTGACGATTCACCACAAACCTATTTGTTTGGTTATTCCGGGAGGTTTAATGAAGATATTGGTGTAGGAATAGGGCTGTTTCAACAAAACTATGGTGTATTAACCACATTTGGCGGTATTCTAAATTTTGCCTATAACGTAGGTTTAGATAGATATAGTAATCTAACCTTTGGAATGAATATTGGAGTTTATAGAAGTGGTCTAAATCAAGGAAAAGTCGTCACGAACTTCCCCGACCCTTCTTTAGAAAATATACCATCAAATATGTTGTTAACAGTAAATCCGGGAATCAATTATGGTACCGAATTTATTGATTTTGGACTATCCGTTAATAATGCTGTGGCTTACAATGTAAAAACATCGGAAATTCTGGAAGACGATCCCGAGCAAAGTATTCAGGCTCATGCCATGTACACCGGCTACTTTAATACCCGTGGTTTTTTTGATGAGAGTAAATTTACAGGTTTAGTACGTTCGGAATTCAAAAAAGAAAAAACCATCCTGTCGGGAATCGCTATGATTAATATCCCAAAAGGTATTTGGGCACAGGCAGGGTATAATACATTATATGGTTTATTTGGAGGTTTAGGACTAAATATTAGTTCTCAAATAGCTATAGAATATAACTATGAAAAGGCCATGGGAGACTTATCTGGGTTTGGAAATTCCCATGACATAACGTTGGCATACAGATTTAAAAACCAAAACAGGTATAGATATAGTGGAGATGATGAAGAAAGTTCACTTATTATTCCAGATAAAAAATCAAGACGTCCTTCCGTAAGACGAAGAACAGCTTCTGGTCCAAAAGTGACCGCTAAACAAAGAGAAGAAGCAAGAGCGAAAGCAAAAGCAGCAGCAGAGGCCAGGGTGAAAGCTGCCGAAGAAAGAGCTAAGCAAAGAGCAGAAGCTGCAGCAACGGCAAAAGCCAGAGCAGAAGAAGCGCAACGTATCGCTCAAGAGGAAGCCAGAGCAAAAGCTGCTGCCGAGGCAGCCGCAAAAGCGAAAGCAGAAGAAGATGCTAGAAAACGAGCTGAAGCAGCCGGTGAACTAGAAACCCAGCGTATCGCTCAAGAAGAAGCTAGAGCAAAAGCAGCCGCAGAGGCCGCCGCAAAAGCGAAGGCCGAAGAAGACGCTAGAAAACGAGCCGAAGCCGCCGCCGAACTGGAAGGACAACGTATTGCTCAAGAAGAAGCCAGAGCAAAAGCCGCTGCCGAGGCAGCCGCAAAAGCGAAAGCCGAAGAAGAAGCGAGAAAACAAGCTGAAGCCGCCGCCGAACTGGAAGCACAACGTATTGCTCAAGAAGAAGCCAGAGTAAAAGCCGCTGCCGAGGCAGCCGCAAAAGCGAAGGCCGAAGAAGAAGCGAGAAAACAAGCTGAAGCCGCCGCCGAACTAGAAGCACAACGTATCGCTCAAGAAGAAGCCAGAGTAAAAGCCGCTGCCGAGGCAGCCGCAAAAGCGAAGGCCGAAGAAGAAGCGAGAAAACAAGCTGAAGCTGCCGCCGAACTGGAAGCACAACGTATTGCTCAAGAAGAAGCCAGAGTAAAAGCCGCTGCCGAGGCAGCCGCAAAAGCGAAAGCCGAAGAAGAAGCGAGAAAACAAGCTGAAGCCGCCGCCGAACTAGAAGCACAACGTATTGCTCAAGAAGAAGCCAGAGTAAAAGCCGCCGCCGAGGCAGCCGCAAAAGCGAAGGCCGAAGAAGAAGCGAGAAAACAAGCTGAAGCCGCCGCCGAACTAGAAGCACAACGTATTGCTCAAGAAGAAGCCAGAGTAAAAGCCGCCGCCGAGGCAGCTGCCATAGCAAAAGCAGAACAAGAAGAAGCCAGAAGAAAAGCGGAAGCCTTAGCAGCGCTGCCAGAGCCTGTAGCGAACTCTACGAAATCGATGAACGATTTATTAACGAGATTAGAGAACACTGTGGCGAGTAGAGATCAGGATTTAAAAGATTTAAAAGAAGAAAATGATTTAGGTGAAAAAGGAATCTTTAAAGCACCAAAACCATTTAAGAGTATCACAGCAGAAAATGCTAAGCTTGAAGCCCTTAAATTAGAACTTGATAATGTTATTAATACAAGGCAGACTCAAATTGCTGAGTTAGAAAGAATAAATAAAGGTTCGCTTGATCCTCTTAAGTTAAAAATGATAGAACGATTAAAAGGAGAACAGGTACAAGCATTAAGTTCCAGAAAAGATTTAATGGCTTCTTTAGAGAAAATTAAGATAGCAACAGAAATAGAAAGAAAACGAAGAATTAAGCGTGCAGCCTACGATAATGCAGATGATCGATATTCTAAAGACATGGCTACGCTAGAGCGCATTAAACGAAATACACCGGTAAGTTCAACACCTCTTCAGGAAGGAGATTTCGACTTTGGAGAAGAACAAACGGGTAACATTCGAATTGTTAAGGATGTTAAGAACGCAGAGAACGGTTATTATTTAGTGGTAGCAGTTCATGGCGATGTAGATAAAAGAGACGAATTCGTGAAGCAGGCAGTATCGGCTGGACAGTCTAATATTAACTTCTTCTACGATGAAAATACGAGTAAATATTTTATTTACTACGATAAGTTTAGTAGTGTGGAACAGGCTACAAGAGCTTTACAGTCTAAAGGAGATAAGCCGTATAACAGTAAAATGTCTATGGTGAAAATTGAAAATTAAAAGATTTATGTAACAGAATTAGAAATATCCTAGCTATCCTCTATTTACTTGAGCCCACGAGTGGTGGAGGTGCCAAATATAAACTATTATGAAAACACCTACTTACGTTAAGAATGCCTTAATTGTGCTACTGATTCTGTTCGGTACACAGTTATTTGCCCAGAGTTTTGTTCCTTTTTCGAGCGCTACGCGCCCTCCTAGATTTGATCAGGATATAAGGGGCGATATGATTTTAATTGGTAACAATATATTGGGACCAGGAAATGGAAATTTCAACGACAATTCGGCCTCGAATGATGATGAAAACATGAGGTATATTGATGTTGACTCAGACCCCACAACATTTAGTTCCTCTATAGCAGAACTTGCAATTAACAGTCCATCGGGGTGTTATCAAATTGTATATGCCGGCCTGTATTGGAGTGCTGTAGATAATGGACAAGCTCCAATAGATCGGGTCAAATTTCGTGGCCCTACAGGAGGCTATGTAGATATTAACGCAACGGAGGTTATTTTTGATGCTGGAAGCTCATCAGTTGATGGAGGACATAGTTTTCCTTATGCCTGCTATGCTGATGTAACCAACATCGTAAGAGCGTTAGGGACTAATCAAGGAAATTATACAGTGGCCAATGTGTCCTCTCGTCAGGGACGGACTTCTGTTAGTAGGAATTATACGGGAAATTCTGCTGGATGGTCTTTGTTTATAGTATACGAAGATCCTACTTTGACAGGGAAATCCATTACGAGTTTTGATGGTTTTAGTGCAATTTCAGCGCTTAATAACCAAAATGACAATATTACAATTTCAGGCTTTAGAACCATTCCTAGCGGACCTGTTAGGGCGAAGTTTGCTTTTGCAGCCTTAGAGGGTGATAAAACGTTATCAGGTGATCGTCTAAGAATAAATGGAACACGATTAGAATCTACAGGTAGAGGCCGTAATAACTTTTTTAATAGTACGATAAGTGGCCCGCCTTCCCGGGAACCGCAAAGTACCAATACCTTAGGATTTGATACCGGTATTGTGGATGTACCTAATCCAAGTAATAGTGTTATTGATAATAATGATACGTCTGCTGTGATTCGTTTGGAAACAGATCAAGATACATACTTTCCTTATTTTTTCGCATTTGCTGTAGATATTATTGCACCCGAAATAGTACTTACCAAAGTTGTAGAGGACGCCGTAGGAAATGATATTAGTAATCAGTTAGTAGGACTGGGGGATGAGTTAAACTATGTCATTGGTTTTCAAAATATAGGTAACGATGATGCTCGAGATTTTACCATTCGAGATGTACTGCCTAATAATATTATTTTTAATTATCCCGCAGATATGGGATTACTACCCTCTGGTATTACTGTACAAAGTTATAACGCTGCAACCCGAGAACTTATATTTGAGATAGATAGCTTGTTAGTACAAGAGAACGACCCTGTATATGAAATTCGTTTTAGAGCCGAGGTGGTTCGAGAATGTAGCTTATTAAATAATGCCTGCGATAATATTGTGAGTAACCAGGCATTTTCAACGTATAGGGGAGTTGTAAATAATGTATTTACGACAGACGACCCGAGTTTTAGTTCAAATACGGGATGTTTATTAGTCCCAGCAGCGACAAACTTTATAGCAGATATTAATTGTACGTTTGAAGATGATGTGATCCTTTGTGGATCAGAGGTTGAGTTAACAGCAGGGGGAGGGTACGATACGTATTCCTGGTCTACAAGCCCTTCGGGGACTCCGGTTATTGGAAGAGATCAAGTCCTTAGAGTAACAACACCTGGGACGTATTATGTAAGAAACACAGCTACCGCACCTTGTCAATCGATCGATCAGATTTTTAACGTTATTACGTATGGTGCCGGAGTGCCAAATCCGGTAGAACCATTTGCAGATGAAATCGTTATTTGCCCCAACGGAGGATATCGATTACCTAATATATATATGTGTGGTGCCAGTGATACGAGATTAATAGATACCAATATTACAGATGCCGATACGATCGTTTGGCAACGTTTAGATGAAGCAAGTTGTACCGCAGTTACCAACATAAATTGTCCGAATATAGATTCCGGGTGTACCTGGAATACCGTAAATACCGGACCGGATTTCTTGGTGGATACCGCAGGACAATATAGAGTGAGACTTAATTACGACGGTGGTTGTTTTAATCTGTATTATTTTAATGTTTATGAAAACGTACTACTACCAACTGCAGATGTCACCGATATTATTTGTACAACACCTGGAGAGATTACTGTGAATGATGTTCCTAGCGGATATGAGTACAGTATTGATGGTGTAAACTTTCAACCTAGTAATGTTATTCCAATTACAGCACCAGATATATATACGGTTTATATAAGACAGATTGGTGTGACACCAAACCCATGTATCTTCACCGTACCCGACCTTCAAGTGAGACAAAGAGATTTTGAAGTAACCACCAATATAACGCAGCCTTTATGTCATGATGAACAAGGAAGTGTTTTGGTTGCTGCAAACGATGTACGTCCACAGTATTATTACTCCATTTACGACGGTGCAACGTTGATTAATAGTGTAGGTCCAATTAATGAAAGTGATTATACATTCCCAAATTTAACGGCAGGAAGAACATATACCATTAATGTATCTACAGATGATGGATGTACTTATTCTGGAACGATCGATATCGTTAACCCGCCAGAGCTAGATGCAACGATGGCCTTAACAAGTCCGTTGTCTTGTACAGACGGTGAAATTACAGTATATCCGAGAGGAGGAACACCTCCATATGCCTTTTTTGTAAATAGTTCAACGGTGTTCCAAATCACACCAGATATCACGGTAACCACTCCAGGGACTTATAATGTTCGGGTGGTAGATGGTAATAACTGTTTTGTGGATTTGTCTCTGGACGTAGATGCTATATTACCTCCAGATTTTACTGTCGCAAAAACAGATATTTTATGTTCCGGTTCAGGTAATCAAGGAGAAATCAATATTAATGTTACAAATGCTAATGGAAATACGTTAAGATATAGTATTGACAATGGTGCTACGTTTTCTAATTCGCCAGTGTTTACAGGACTTTCCGCTGGAACGTATCAAGTTGTTGTTGAGTATTCTGCAGAGCCAACAGACATTTGTTTGACCACGGCACAGAGTATTGAAATTTTACAACTGTCGGCAATTAACGGAACAGCAGCATTAACAACACCTTACACCTGTACTACAGATGGTGTGATAACAGTTTCGGGAGTTTCGGGAGGAACAGCTCCTTATTCGTTTAGTATTGACGGCGTAACCTTTCAACCTGGAAATACATTTACAGGATTAACAGATGGAACATATACTGTTACTATACGAGATGATAGCGGTTGTACAGTTGCATTGGCTCCAATCGATATTGATGCGTTAAACCCGCCAACAGATTTAACATTTACTTATGGAGGTTTTGATTGTGATGATGAGACGTCTTCTTTTAATGTTAATCTACCATCCTGGGGTGGTGGCTTACCTCCAATACGATTTCAAATTGTTGCCTTGCCACCATCTATAATTCCTGGTTCTCCACTTTATAATTATTTAACGCAAGTAAACGCAGATGGTCAATATTCTGGAGTACCAGCCGGTGTGTACACATTTGAAGTGACGGATAGAAATGGATGTACTTATCGAGAAGATTACAGCCTTTCACCTGAACCGCCAATAGCTGTTGCAGGAACCGTACTTGGTAATGTAAACTGTTTCAGTTCGGCGACAGGATCGATCGAGTTTAATGTCATTGGAACATTTACAGGAGGTAACGACGTTTATGACTACAATGTTACAGGCCCGGTAAATTTTTCAGATACCAGGCAAACGGCTCCTACCATTCCATTAAATAATTTACCAGCAGGAACTTATACAATAACTGTAACCGAAAGAGGTACCGGTTGTACCGATACAACAACAGTTACAGTTGAGGGACCGCCTACTGAACTACAAGTTACTACAAATACATCTCCAATTACATGTCTTGTTGGCGGTAGTGTTACAATTAATGCAACCGGAGGTTGGGGCGGATATTCGTATTCACTTACACAACCAGATGCCACAGTTTTAGGCCCTCAGGGAAGTAACTCATTTACAGGTTTATCTCAGACGGGAACTTATACTGCCAGTGTAACCGACTCTAACGGATGTGCTGTTACAGATACCTTTACTTTAAGTACACCAACAGGACCGTCTGCAACTATAGATGCAACATCAGATTTATGTTTTGATAGCGTAGATGATGCGACACTTATTGTTAATGCAACTGGAGGACAAACACCATACGAATTTAGTATTAATGGAGGGCCATTTGGACCTGGCAATACATTTGCTAATTTAACTCCAAATACATATACCATTGTAGTAAGAGATGCCTACGGATGTACGTTTACCTTACCGGCGCAAACTATAGCTCCGCAGTTAACCTTAAGTGCAGCACTCACAAAAGATATAGATTGTACTGCTACACCAGATGCCTTGATAACGGGGACTATTGTAGGAGGAACAGCTCCTTATACTTACGAAGTATCCCTAAATGGAGGTGGATACCTACCAGGAGGACCAGTGATAGCGAATCCTTTCACCTATTTAACGGCAACGCCGGGAGATTATAGATTTAGAATAACTGATAATACAGGATGCCAGACAGAGTCTGGAGTTGTTACCGTTAATGCGGCGGGGAATCCAACAGCTGCCGTGAATCAGTTAAATCCAACATGTAATGGACTTACAAATGGATCAGTAGAAATTATACCATCAGATGGATCGGGAGGGTATACCTTTAGTTTTAATGGAAGTGCGTTTACAACACAATCATCATACCCTAATTTAGGAGCCGGAACCTATACCTTCATCGTAAGAGATAGCAATGAATGTACGTTTAATGGATCGGTGACCTTAACAGAGCCAGATGCCTTGGTCGCTGCAGCAGCAGTGGCACCACCATTGAGCTGTAGTCCAACAAATGTGAATCAACCCGCAACTGTAACAGTTACGGCAACACCAGGAACAGGGACAGCACCTTATCAATTTAGTTTTAATGGTTCTGGTTATAGTGGTACGAATACATTAAGTGTAAACGATAATGGATCAGATCAAACGATAAACTATTCGGTAAGAGATGCACAAGGATGTATCGTTAATGGATCAGTCGTTGTAACGGCGCTTAATCCGCCAACTCCGGGTACCATTACGGGAACAGATGTAACGTGTAACACAACAACGAGTACCGTTACAGTAACGCCGGCGGCAGGATCGGGTGTAGGAACATTAACCTATGAAATTACAGCTCCTGCGGCATCGGTAACTACCAATGCAACGGGGATTTTCCCTGGATTGGCACCTTCTGTAAACTATACGTTTAGAGTTACAGATGCCAATGGGTGTTATTATGAAGTTACCTACTTTGTAGACCCTGTTGAAAATATTGGGGTTATAGGAAACATAGTAAATAACGTAAGTTGTTTTGGAGGTAATGATGGTGCCGTAACGTTTTCGGTTTCTGGTTTTTCAGGAACCTATAGTTACACCATTAATGGAGGTGCTGCAATTACAGGACAATCGGCAACAACCATTCCATTAACAGGATTATCAGCCGGTAATCAGGTTATCGAAGTGACCGATGAAACCACAGGTTGTACAGCTACAACCACGGTACCTGTCAGCGAGCCAGCGACTGCTTTAAGTCTGTCTGCTACAGCAAGCAATGTATTCTGTAGTAATGATGAGTCACAAATTACAGTAACGGCATTAAACGGAACACCGGGTTATAGATTTGCAGCTGTTGTATCGGGTAATCCAGCTCCAGCAGTTGGAGCCTATGGTAGCAGTAATATTATAACGGTTGATACCAATTCGGGAGCAGATTTAGTTTGGGATGTCTATGTTAGAGATGCTAACGATTGCGTGGAATCTACAACAGTAACGATTGTTAATGATCCTGTACCAACTGTAACAACACCGCCTTTAGCATCAAATCAATGTGCGGTAACCACAGGATGGACCTTTACAGTAACCGGATCTGGAGGTGTTGCACCATTAGAGTTTAGTATAGATGGTGGGATTTCATATCAACTAAGTAACATATTTACGGTAAATACACCAGGAACGTATACGGTGACTGTTAGAGATGCTAACGGTTGTACCGCAACAAGTACAACGGATACAGAAGTATTTGCATCTGTAACTGCGGGAGCGATTATAACCAAAGATATAACCTGTTCGATTCCAACAGAAGCGACTATCGATGTCACAATATCCGGAGGAAATGCACCTTATACTTATGCGGTTAGTGTTGGTGGAGGAGCATTCACAGGATCGACATCTGTAGTAGGAACCACCTTTACATATTCAACGAATGTGGCGAACGATCATCAATTTAGAATTACTGATGCTAACGGTTGTACGGTTGATACGAATGAGGTCACAACAAATGCTGCGGTACCGGTAACAACGTCTAATACATTTACAGACCCAACTTGTAATGGAGATACAGATGGTACAATTACTTTAAATGCGACAGCAGGAGCACCACCGTTTACATATAGTATTGATGGTGGGGCTACAACTTCGGGAACCAATGTATTTGGCGGATTATCTGCTGGCACATACAACTACGTCGTAAGAGATAGTAAAGGATGTGAGGAAACAGGAACGATACCGTTAAATAATCCAGATCCCATTGTACCTAATATTGACATCAATGGAATTACATGTACAGGAGGAACACCTTCACCAGGAAGCTTTGAGGTAAGTGTAACTTCGGGAGGTACAGCACCTTACGAGTATACTTTATTGGATAATTCTTTTAATGTCATTGCTACATACTCAGAAGCTAGTGCTGCCGTTACTCCGGTTTATACCTTTGGAGGTTTAAACTTTGGAGATTATTACATTAATATTGTAGATGCTAATGGATGTGAATTCAACAGTGCCAGACTAAGAATAAATACACCACCAGATCTACAAGTAAACGGTTTTGTAGACACTAGTAGTTGTGCGACTGGAGTAGATTATACTGTTGAAACTACTGGGGGGATACCTAACTATACCTATTCTGTTTTAGGAGGTACGGTGCCACCATCGGGGTCAATAGCGAGCACGACATATACATTTACAGGATTAAGACATAACGTTACATATTTCTTTCAGGTAACAGATGCCAATGGTTGTATTTCTGTTTTTGAAGCGACGATGCCACCACCACCATCCAGTATAGAAATTGCTGCCACAACGGAAACTGATGTGAATTGTAGTGGGGACAGTGATGGTACATTGGCGTTTACAGTACAAAATTATGATGCAACCGTGACAGATATTGATTACGTGGTATTAGATGCCTTAACACTATTGCCACTAGGAACTCCAATAAACGGAACCTTATCAGGTCCAGCAGGAGGTCCGGTATCAACGACTATTTCAACGTTACCGGCAGGTAATTACATTTTACAGGTTACCGAAGCAACAGGAACACAATGTTCTAACACATTTACTTTTGAAATTACGCAACCTGCTCAACCACTTACAGCAGCAGTTATTGCAAATGCGAATGCGAATTGTAATTCAGGAGCTTTAGTGACTGTTAATGCTACCGGAGGTACAGGACCATATACCTATGAAGCTGGCCCAGCTGGTTTTACTGCAGGTACCGGAGAAGTTGCTCCAAGCAATAATAATGTGTTAACACTAGATCCTGCTATACGAACAACCTGGGAAATTCTTGTTATAGATACTAATGGTTGTCCATTTAGATTATCAGAATCAATTAATACAGATCCACTACCAACAATAGACCCAGTAGCACAACAGTGTTTCGATGGGACACCTATTAATATTACTTTGGTAGAAGGAACAGGTAGTGCTATTACACCAGTAAGATTTGGTCTTGATGGTGTTTATCAAACCAGTCCGAACTTTACCATTGGTTCCGCGGGAACCTATACATTAAGTGTTCAGGATGGTAACAATTGTGTGGCTTCAATATCATATGTTGTGGAGCCACCATTATTATTGGATGCCGATTTAACGCAAGATTTAACTTGTGCAGTTGATGGAAATATCGTTTTAACCCCAACAGGTGGATCTGGAGGATATACATTTGAAGTGAGTTTTAACGGAAGTGCGTTTGCGGGAATTGCAGGATCACCTTATACGGCCACAGCAGATGGAGATTATGTATTTAGAGTAACCGACAGTCAAGGTTGTCAGGCAGTATCCGGTGTCATTCCAGTAACACCAAGAACAACGCCAGTCGCTAGTGAATTACATACAGATGTAACCTGTCTGGGAGATACAGATGGAACGATAACGGTTACAGCCTCTAATGGAATCCCTCCATATGAATATAGTATAAATAATGGAGCGACATTCCAGACATCTAATACCTTTGGATCATTGGCTCCTGGAGCATATAATGTCGTGGTAAGAGATGATAAAGATTGTGTGTCTGCAGCAGTGCCGGTTAATATTGCTGAGCCTGATGTAGTGGTGGCTAATCCTACCTTAACACAAGGATTAACCTGTGGTGTAGGAAACGCAACTCAGGAAGCCGTTATTACGGTTTCAGCGATAGGCGGCTCAGGAAATTATTTCTTTAGTTTTGATGGTGGAGTAAACTTTACATCAAACAATACATTTACAACAACAACAGCAGGACCTGTTACCATTGTGGTAAGAGATGACAATGGATGTCCAAGTGCTCCGGTTGTACAAGACGTACCAGCTTTAGATCCACCAACGGATTTAGTCTTTGTTTCAACACCTGTAACATGTATAGCGACAACAAGTACAGTGACTTTAACTCCAACAGATGGAGTAGGCACACCGTCTTTTGCTATTTTATCGCCAGCGAGTGAGACAACCAATGTTACCGGTGCGGCAAGTGGTATATTTACAGGGTTAACACCAGGTATCTATGTATTTGAAGTAACCGATGCTAATGGATGTACCTATGAAGAAGCGTATGAAGTAGAGGATGTTGATAATATTACAGTGTCAGGAATTTTAGTTAATGATGTAAGTTGTATTTCAGGAGCCGATGGAGCCGTAGAATTTACGGTTGGAAACTTTGCAGGAACATATAGCTATTCAATAAATGGAGCAGCAGCAGTTACAAATCAATCTGCTTTAAGCATTCCATTAGCAGGATTATCTGCAGGACCTCAGGTTATTGTTGTTACCGATGAAACCACTGGATGTACAGCTACGGCTACGGTTGATGTAAATGAACCATCATCAGCAGTAACGCTTACAGAAACAATAAATACAAATGCAAACTGTAACTTTAATGCACAGGTGACTGTAGAAGCCAATGGAGGAACACCTGGGTATAGGTTCGCATTTGTTGAGGATGGTGTCGCACCAGTGCCTAGCGATTATACAGGTAGTGCCAGTGCCGTATTAGATCCAGCTGTGAATACAGATTGGGATGTATACGTATTGGATGCCAATGGATGTCCAGACCAAATTGATGTAACCATTGCAACAGATCCGCTACCAATGGTAAGCGTTCCAACGATAGCTGCGAACCAGTGTAACTTAACTGGCGATCCGTTTACCTTTACCGTTACGGGTACAGGAGTTGGTACTTTAGAATATTCGATTGGATCTGGATTCCAGACAAGTACAACGTTTACTGTAACAGCACCAGGAACATATTCTGTAACAGTAAGGGATAGAAACAACTGTGAGTTTACAAGCCCAACGACAATAACTATTTATGAGCCACTAGGTATTACACCAACAATTACGGCATTACCATCATGTAGTAATGATGATGGCGTAATTACGGTCGATACAACAGGAGGTACTGGAGGTTATTCTCTTGCGATAAGCCCTAGCGCACCATCAATAAGTTTATCGACTAATGTGTACTCTGGAGTACCAGCAGGAACTTATACTATTACTGTAACAGATAATATTACAACATGTACTAATGATGTTACAGTCGTTATAGATGCTGCAACTCCAGTAACATTTACGCTTGATCCAGACGACGTTAGTTGTAATGGAGGAAATGATGGTCAAATCACAGTCGATTTACCAGCGAGTAACGATAATCCGGTGTACACGTTCGAGATTATTGCTGGACCCATTACAAGAGGTCCACAGAACTCGAATATATTCCCAGATTTAGTAGCAGGAGCTTATACGGTACAAGTAACCTCGGGTAGAGGTTGTGTGAATACTGAAAGTACTACCGTTGGAGAGCCAGCACTTTTAACAGTATCTGGTACGGCGACACCTTATGATTGTGCACCAGACAATACGGTAAATACATCAATACTTACTATTACAGAAGGTGGAGGTACAGGCCCATATGCATATAGTATTAATGGTACAGACTATTTCCCGACGAACACGTTTGAGATCGCAGATACAGGTAGCCCACAGGTTATAAATATATTTGTGAGAGATGCTAATGCATGTATTGAAACCAATACCGTTAACATTGCGCCATTACCAACAATGACGGCCGCTAGTGTGGTTATTGCAACGCCTATTGATTGTAATGGAACAGGATCTGTTGACATTAATGTAATAGGAGGTTCTGGTAACTTTGAATTCCAAATGTTACCAAGTGGAACGCCACAAGCATCGAATAACTTTAGTATCACAGCTCCCGGCGTTTACCATTTCAGAGTTATAGACTTAACGACAAACTGTACTATTGATACGCCACCGTTTGAGGTCTTACCTTTCGATACCATTGATGCCGAATTAAGACCCACATCGGTAGTAACCTGTTTCTCTGATACAGATGGTGCGTTTGAAATTAATATTACAGGGTACACAGGACCGTACACCTACGACATATTAGACAGTAATGGAGCCTCAGTTAGAGGCATTACAGCGGCTAACACCTCTACAAACCCAGAACCTGTTACAGGATTAACCGGAGGTAATTATACCGTAGTGGTAACAGAAACGAATAGTCCATTCTGTACAACAACATCTAATGTGGTGACTATAGATTCTCCACCAGCGCCATTAACATTATCGGCTACAGAGACCGCAAGTGTAACTTGTGATAATAATGCCGGAGTTATTACGGCGATTGCCAGTGATGGTAGACCAGGATATGAATATGAATTAACCGGAGCAGCAACAGTTCCTTATTCTATAAACGGAACGTTTAGCAACCTGTCGGCAGGTTCTTATGTTGTAAATGTTAGAGATGCCGGAGGATGTATTGAATCTATGGCTGTTACACTTCGTGTGCCGGATCCAATTGATGCTACAGTAACACCAAGTACGACATTATTAGATTGTTTTGATGATACAAATGCTTCAATCACGGTTAGCGCAGTTACTGGGGGTCAAGGTTCTAATTATACCTATACCTTGAACACCATTTCGCCTGTGGCGTCCTCATCTGGACCTCAAGTGTCACCAGTGTTTACAGGTCTTGGAGCAGGTGTGTATACTGTTACGGTAACAGACGGATATAATTGTGAATTTACGTCACCAAATGTGATTATAAACGAGCCAACGGAGATCGATGTAACGTTATCTACAGCTTCAACGGCGACATGTTCAAACAGTGCGACACTTACCTTAAGTGCTACCGGAGGAACAGGATCATACACCTATAGTGATACACCTAGTTTCGTTACCACCTTAGGTTCGTTTACAGCATCTGTAACCTTCCCGGCAACACCAGGAACACATGCTTATTATGTAAGAGATGCTAATGGTTGTAACTCGAATATATCTAATGAAGTTGTTGTAGAACCTGTTATACCACTAATGGCTAATCCGGTGTCTACCAATGTCGCTATTAACTGTACGGGAGATACCACAGGAACGATTACTATAACTGCAGTTGGAGGTTTAGGAAATTATATTTATACCTTACAGGATACGTCTGGAACGAATATTACACCAGTGACGCAAGACAGTCCAGGTGTGTTTACCAACCTTCCTGCAGGACAATACCAGGTACGTGTAGATAGTGGAGATTGTTTAACAACATCTCCTGTTATTACCATTACAGAACCTGCAAATCCATTAGAGGCTACCTTAGATACGAGTCCGGTATCATGTCCGGGATCAGACGATGGGGTCTTAGAGATTTCAGCATCTGGAGGAACCGGATTAATTAGATATGCGATTTCTCCTAGACTGGATCAGTTCTTTGAAACACCAAGGTTTGAAAATCTTGCAGCAGGAACCTATCAAGTTGTTATTCAAGATGAATTAGGATGTTTTATATTCGATGATTTCACGATAGAAGCACCAGTTTCAGTTATATTAACAGTGGATACCGCATCTTTAATTCCTGAGGTTTGTTCAGGAGATATGGATGGTGAGTTTAGTGTAGATATCACTGGAGGTGTATTGCCATACAGTGTAGCTATAGATGATGTTGATGGCCCATATACAACAGGAGGAGCCACTCAAACTCGGTTCGATTTCACCGGATTAAGTGGTGGAGATCATGAGGTTTACGTGCGTGACGCCCTTGGGTGTGAATCGGTATGGCCTATTGACTTCCCTGATTCTGTAACATTAAACCCTGAAGTTGCTGTTGAATATGGTTGTACGGCTAACATCTCTACCAATACGGTAACTGTGACTATAGATGCCAGTATTACCGATATGGCTGAAGTAGATTACGCGTTAAACGGAGGCGCCTACCAGCCGAGTAACGTGTTTGTAGATGTACCTGCCGGAGTAGATCATGTCATTAATGTAAGACATACCAATGGTTGTATTCAGCAGACCGAAACGTTTGATATCGATCAAATCGAACCGTTAGCAATAGCTATTGATGATGGTGAATTAAATGAAATCGTGGCTACAACGACCGGAGGTGTTGGACCATACGAGTACACCCTTAATGGGGAGTCTTATGGTAGTGAAAGTACCTTTATTATTTATGCGTCAGGCGACTATACCGTTACTGTTACCGATAGAAATGGTTGTGTGGCATCGGCTACCAGATACTTCGAATATATTGATGTATGTATTTCAAATTACTTCACACCTAATGGAGATGGGGACCTGGATGAATGGGGACCTGGATGTACATCACAATATGATGAATTAACGCTTGATATTTTTGATAGATATGGACGTGCCATAGCAACATTACGAGTTGGTGAGAAGTGGGATGGTAAATATAATGGCGTGGAGTTACCAACTGGAGATTATTGGTATGTTGTGAAGCTTAATGATCCAAAAGATGATCGTGAGTTTGTTGGACACTTTACTCTTTATAGATAATAAAAATGAGTGATTATGATTTTAAAGACAATTAAAATACAAAGACTGTTTGTTTATATATGTCTCTTGGTTATAGCTAAAAGCTATAGCCAAGAGCTTCATGTACCTGTTTTTACACAATATTTGGCAGAGAATAACTTTGTTGTTTCCCCAACGTATGCAGGTATTGGAGATAACTTAAAAGTTAGAGCTAACGGCCTAACCCAATGGGTAGGTATTAGAGATGCGCCTCGAAATCAATCGGCCTATGCCGATTTTAGGATTGCAGACCGATCCGGAATAGGCTTGTCCTTATATAATGATAGTAATGGTAACACCTTGCAGTCGGGTGGTAAATTTTCATTCGCACATCATCTTATCCTGGATTATTATGCCAAAATGTATCTGTCGTTCGGGATTTCATATAACCTAAATAGTTTTAGGATTGATGTTCCAAAGCTTAGACGTTATCAGGAAGAAACAGGCATACTCATTCCAGGTAATATTGAGGATGACAGAACAACGATTAACAATAACTTTGATGTCGGGTTTTTATTCAGATTTAAGGGGCTTTATTTAAGTTTTAATGCGAGTAATGTGTTACCTAAAAATTTTGATGAAATCATAAGAACCTTAGAGCCGGATTTACTTTTAAATTACCAGATATATTCTGGATACACATTTAGAGGGCCCAAAAGGAGCGGACTAGAATTTGAACCCTCTATGTATTATCAATTATTTAGTTCGGATGGCAGGTCAAGTACCGATGTGAATTTTAAGTTTAGAAAATTCGCCAGAAATGAAGATTACTATTGGGCTGGAATATCCTATCGTTTTCTTAACGATCAGTTCTTTAAGCCTCTTAATATTGGTCCCATGGCAGGGTTTAAAAAATCCATGTTTTACCTTGGGTATTCCTACCAAATAACGGCTAATGCATTTTCTCCTTTTAATTCTGGAACACATATGGTTACCGTTGGATTCGACTTTTTGCGTGGAATTAGTAATTGCCCATGTACCCAAAGTCCTGTTCGTCACTAATAAAAAAACAAACCTAAAGCGCTCTAAATAACTTTTAATATGCTGTCTCTCAAAAACAACTACTTCCTTTATCCTTTAATATTATAATTCCGCTTTTATAGAAAGCGTTAGAAAAAACGTTATTATGTACCGCATAATACGCTATTGAATACCCTATACTTATGGAAGATTGTTAAAAATCTTTTAAAAACAGGTTTATTGTGTTAAATTCTGCACAAATATATATTTATACCACCCATTTTGGGTTTTATTTGTTTTAAATTATATCAGTTGCATTCTAAAATTTGTTCAAAAATAAAATGATAGATTTTGTAATAGATAAGGCATAAAGATTATACGTAACTTCTTGTGCAGAGCATCGATTACTGAGCGTGGTCGGAAAAAAGTGAAGTCATGTTTATTTTCATAATGTCATATTGATGCAAAAGATACATTGTATTGAGTGCATTTAGGATGTAAGTGGTACGATATAGCTACGTTATAGAAAAGTTATAATACCTTGGATCTTAATTTGTAGTTTCGAGGTGTCACTTATAGCGTGATGTTTCAAAGAGTTTTTTTATGAAAAATTTATGCTATAATAATTTATATGTTATTAAGGCGTATTTATAAGAAAAGCGTTTATTTAAAACAAATTAAAACAACAACCAAATGATTATTAAGCGGAAGGTTAAAACCATTGTTCTCTCACTGTGTATTTCTGGTTTTGCTGCACATATAAAAGCGCAAAATTCAGTTGAAAATCTAAAGCTAGAAGGTATGTTACCCATAGACGAAAGTATTAGAAAAGGGGTATTGCCGAATGGTTTAACCTATTATTTAAAAAACACAGACGTCACTAAGAACGTTGCAAGCTACTACATCATTCAAAATGTGGGTTCGGTTTTAGAAAATGATAACCAACAAGGACTGGCACATTTTTTAGAACACATGGCGTTTAACGGTACTAAAAATTTCGAAGGAAAAGGCATTTTAAATACCATGCAAAAGCACGGTCTGGTTTTCGGAAAAGATATTAACGCCTATACCTCGTTTGACGAAACCGTATATAACATCAATAACATTCCAACAACACCCGAATTAATTGATACCGGATTACTAGTGTTGCATGATTGGTCTAACTATTTGCTTTTAACGGATGAAGAGATTGATGCAGAAAGAGGGGTTATTAAAGAAGAATGGCGTACCAGACAGAATGGGGGTATGCGTATTTTTCAAAAGAATATTGGAACCATGTTTAACCATTCCAAGTATGCGCAACGTATGCCTATTGGTTTAATGGATATTGTTGAGAATTTTAAATACAAAGCGTTACGAGATTTTTATCATGATTGGTATAGAACCGATTTGCAAGCTATTGCTGTTATTGGAGATATCGATGTCGATCAGATTGAAGAAAAGATTAAAGCCTTGTTTTCAAAGATTCCCGCAGTTAAGAAGCCAAAAGAACGTGTCGTGGTTGGCATTCCCGATAATAGTGCCATGTTGTATTCCATGGCTATGGATGAGGAAGTTGCAACATCCAGTATAAGTTTTGGGATAAGACACCCGAAGCCCTTAAAGGAAAATTCGGTGGCGAGTTTAAAAGCGTCCTTATTAAACAGTATGGCAACGAGTATGTTATCTAACAGAATTAAAGAATTGTCCAGAAAACCGGAAGCTACCTTTTTAGCTGCTCGAACAAGTTTCTCAGACCATTCGAGATCGACTAAAGCGTTTTATATTTCTGTGTATCCAAAACCCAATGAGCAGCACTCCGCATTTAAAACCGTGCTTACCGAAGTAAACAGGGCTGTTAAATTTGGTTTTACAAAAGCAGAAATAGACAGGACTATTATTGATTTTAAAAGTTATTACGAAACCCAGATTAGTAAATTGAACGATAGGTCTCATAAACATATAGTTAAGCTCATACAAGAAGATTATTTAAATCATGTAGCAATTACAGATATTAAGAAAGAGTTTGAAATCGTTAAAACCATTTTTGGTCGCTTAAAACCAGAAGACATTCATAACGCCCTAAAAACATTGTATTCAGATAAAAATAGATTTATGTTGGTAACTGGTGTAGCGGGGAACACTAATTTAAACAGAGCCGATGCTTTGGGGATTATTAATTCCGTTGAAAACGATACCACCATTGAAGCCCATAAAGATGATTTTTCAGGGAAAACACTTATTTCAGGATTAACCATTAATAGCGGGAAAATTGTTTCTGAAGTGGAAAACAAAGATTTGGGAGCTATAACATTTACTTTAGATAACGGAATCACCGTACACTATAAATATGTCAATAAAAATGCAAACGATGTACAGTTAAGAGCCATTAGTAAAGGTGGAATGTCATTAATTAATGATGCCGATTTGCCCTCCGCAGGTTTACTGGGTAATGTGATACAATATTCGGGGTTGGGAGATTATTCTTCAACAGACCTGCCTAAGGTGTTGGCGGGAAAAACAGCAAAGACATCCATAGACATTTCAGAACTTTCTGAAAGTATTTCAGGTGCATCTGTAACAAAAGATACAGAGAGCATGTTGCAAATGGTATACCTTCGTTTTGCTAAACCTCGTTTTGACAAAAACGGGTATGATGTTATCATGGAAAACGTAGAAAATTACAAAATTAGACGTCGAGATAATATCAATGAGAAAATGCGAGATAGTATAACAGTAACGCTTTACGGTAGAAATAACCCGAAGCGTCGTCTGTTTGATGATACCTTTATAAAAGATATTTCTTATGATAAGATTAAGAGTATTTATAAAGATCGCTTTGGTAATGCAGCAGATTTTGAGTTCTTTATTGTTGGAGATATTGAAAAAGACGTTCTTAAACCCTTATTGGAAAAGTATATAGCAAGTATACCAACGTCAAATAAAAAGGAAGATTGGAAAGATAACTCGACATCATGGTTAAAAGACCATATTGATGAAGATATTTATCTTAAAATGGAAGATCCAAAAAGCGCTGTAAGGATTAGTTATAAAAATGACTATAAATACAGTTTAAAGAACGCTCTTATAGCCAGAGCATTTGGAGATATGCTGCAGTTGAGATATACAGAAACCTTAAGAGAAGAAGAAGGTGGAACATATGGAGCTAGTGCACACGCTAGTTTATCAAAAAGACCTTTGCAAAAAGCATTTGTTTCTGTTAATTTTGATTGTAATCCAGATAAGGTCGAAACATTAATAAAAATAGTACATAAAGAAATACATAAAATAGCCGAAGGACATATTATTCAGGTGGATTTAGATAAAACATTAACGAACTACTTAAAAGAAAGGAAACAACGAAAGGATTATAACAAGTATGACATGAGTTTGTTAGTGCAATTTTACCGTGAAAGTTATAATATGAACGACCCTAAGAATTTTGAACATATAATTAGTAGTATAACAACAAAAGATATTCAGAATTTTGCGAAAAAACTTTTAAAGGGAGCCGATTCGTACGAAATCGTGTTCAAACCTAAAGTATAGAGCGTTTTTTGAAATTGTTATTCCGGCGGAAGCAGGAATCTAAATAACAGAATTTCGGTTTTTGACAATCAGGTCTAAATAAACGAGCAAAACCTGTTTTACATAACCAAAGACATATCTCTACTGCTCTGCCTCTAGGATAGTTCGTTTTAAGAAATTCTTTATTAAATATTTGAATGAAAGAATAGTATCTTTCTTAACCTTTTTTGTTTTTGTGTTAATTATATTAGTGGTTAGTCCGTTGAAATCGAAAAGAAAGATAGTAAAGGGTTATTTGAGAAAGTAGCCCTTTTAAAAAATATATGAATTGATATGATGAAAAAACTTATTCTCCTGTTAGCCTTATTTTCTTTAACTATTGGGAATTCTCAGATTTTGGAGCCAGTAAAATGGTCAACATCGGTGAAGAAAATATCTAATACAGAATATAAATTAGTGTCTAAAGCCACCATAGAATCTGGCTGGCATTTGTACTCTCAAACGGTTCCAGAAGGTGGGCCTATACCTACTACGTTTACATATAATGACGAAAAAGGAGCTGTTAAGGTTATTGGTAAAACCAGTGAGGAAGCAGGGCATGTTGTCGATGATCCTATTTTCGAAATGAAAATAAAGTTTTTCGGGGATACGGCATTATTTGAACAAAACGTAAATGTTACAGGAGATCTAAAAACCATTAGGGGAACTGTAGAGTTTATGGTTTGCGATGATACCAGGTGTTTACCTCCAACAGAGGTCGAGCTGGTATTTAACTTACCAGCAACTACAAAGCCTACGCCAGAAAAAAAAAATGAAGAGTCCAAGATCTCTGTCAGCTCAGAACATGCAGAAAAAGTTTCAGAAGAATTAAAACCAGAAGCGACAGAAGGTGCTGAAGAGGTATTACCAGCAGTTCCGGAAGATCATGAAAATGTAGAAAATAAGATTCACGAAGAGAGCGCGGTATCTTCTCAGGAGGTTAAGGATTCAAAGACATTGTCCAATTCAGAACCCAAAAAGAGTAAAAAAGGACTTTGGGGCATTTTTTTTATTGCTTTTTTATCTGGTTTTGCAGCGCTTTTAACACCTTGTGTGTTTCCTATGATTCCAATGACAGTGAGTTTCTTTACAAAACAAAGTAAGAATAAAGCTGTAGGCATTAAAAATGCGATTGTGTATGGTCTTTCGATTATAATCATATACGTTTTACTGGGAAGTCTTGTGAGTTTGATTTTTGGTCCAGATGCGCTTAACGCATTATCCACGAATGTCTGGTTTAATTTAGCTTTCTTCTTATTATTAATAATATTTGCGGCCTCTTTTCTCGGGGCTTTCGAGCTTCTTTTACCCAATTCTTGGGCTAATAAAGTAGATAGGCAGGCAGATAGGGGAGGTCTAATAGGTATTTTCTTCATGGCTCTAGCTTTGGCTATTGTATCATTTTCGTGTACCGGGCCCATTGTAGGGACCTTATTAGTAGAAGCAGCTACAGGAGGAAGTCAGATAGGTCCAGTAGTTGGCATGTTAGGGTTTTCCCTGGCCATAGCATTACCTTTTGCTTTATTTGCGGCGTTCCCCGGTTGGTTAAACTCATTGCCTAAATCTGGAGGTTGGCTCAATACTGTAAAAGTAGTTTTAGGATTTTTAGAGTTGGCATTAGCATTTAAGTTTTTGTCGAATGCAGATTTAGTATTACAATTGCATTGGTTAGAGCGCGAGGTGTTTATTGCGATCTGGATTGCGATTTTTGGAGTTTTAGCGTTCTACCTGTTTGGAAAGATACAGTTACCACACGATTCACCAGTAACCCATGTCTCGGTTGGACGTTTAAGTCTTGGTCTAATCGTGCTGTCTTTTACTATATATATGATTCCCGGACTTTGGGGAGCTCCATTAAACCTAATAAGTGCCTTCCCACCACCACAGCATTATAGCGAGTCTCCTTATGGAGTTGGTTTTGCGAAACAAGGATCGGTTTCAGGTACGACAGACGCTCATAGCGATGTCCCTGAAGGAGCACACCTCATGCCTCCTCACAATATTCTAGCGTTTAACGACTATAACAAGGGCTTGGATTATGCCAAAAAAGTGGGTAAGCCTGTTATGATTGATTTTACAGGTCATGCCTGTGTTAACTGTAGAAAAATGGAACAAAATGTTTGGGTAAAACCAAAGGTATTAGATGTTTTAAAAAATAAGGTCGTTTTAATTTCTCTTTATGTTGATGACAAACGTAGATTAGAAGAGAAGGAAGTTGTAGATTCTAAACTAAAACCCGGAAAAAAGTTAAAGTACATAGGACAAAAATGGAGTGAATTACAGACTATAAAATACAAAACAAATTCACAGCCTTTTTATGTACTCATGGATCATAATGAAGATAATTTAATAGCCCCTGTTGCATATACCCCAGATGTGGACGAATACTTTAGTTGGTTAGAAACTGGTGTTTCAAAGTTTAAATGAAGTTGAATAGGTATAATGTAAGTTATGATTAAAATGTTTAAGAAGAAAGAGAAGCCGTCTCACGTGTCGGAGCTAGAAGCGTATTTCCAACCTTTTAGAAGTAATATTGTAGGGGGAGAAGAGTCTTTTATGTCTCCTTATGGAAAAAAGAAGATTATTTATGCCGACTGGACGGCCAGCGGCAGGTTATACAAACCTATTGAGGAAAGGCTCCTTAATGAGATAGGGCCTTTTGTGGCCAATACGCATACGGAAACGTCAATAACAGGATCTGCAATGACTCTAGCGTATCATGATGCCAGAGAGATTATAAAAAGGCATGTGAACGCATCAGAGGAAGATGTTCTTATTACCGTAGGAACCGGAATGACCGGAGCTATAAACAAGTTTCAACGTATTTTAGGTTTAAAATTGAGTGAAAACTTAAAAGATCATACGCAGGTTCCAGAAGCATTAAGACCAATCATTTTTGTGTCTCATATGGAGCACCATTCTAACCAGACCTCTTGGTTAGAAACTATTGCGAGGGTTGAGGTTATTCCATCGAATGAAGCCGGCTTACCATGCCTTGACAATTTAGAAAAACTTATTGAGAAACATAGAAGCTGCCCGATCAAAATTGCTGCAATTACAGGATGTTCTAATGTTACAGGTATTAGAACCAATTACCATGATATTGCCAAAATAATGCATCAGAATAATGGTTTATGCTTTGTCGATTTTGCCTGTTCGGCGCCGTATGTAGATATCAATATGCATCCCGAAGATGAAGAGATGTATCTGGATGCCATTACATTTTCACCGCACAAATTTTTGGGTGGTCCTGGGGCATCTGGCGTATTAATCTTTAATAAAAAATTATACAAGAATATGGTTCCAGATAATCCGGGAGGGGGAACGGTGTCTTATACCAACCCATGGGGAGATCATGACTATATAGATGACATCGAAACTCGTGAAGATGGAGGAACACCAGGTTTTTTGCAGGCCATTAAGATTGCACTTTCCATTCAGCTCAAAGAGAAAATGGGTGTACAAAACATTTTAAAACGTGAACATGAGCTAAACGCTATTATTTTTGAGAAATTAGGCGCTATAGACAACTTAACCATATTGGCCCCCGAGCATAAAGACAGGTTAGGTGTGTTTTCTTTTTTTATAGAAGATGTCCACTATAATTTGATTGTTAAACTGCTTAATGATCGCTTTGGGGTACAAACAAGAGGAGGGTGTTCCTGTGCAGGAACCTATGGGCATTATCTGCTAAATGTAGATCAACCAACCTCTAAATCTATTGAACAAAAAATACTGGATGGCTGTCTAATTGAACGCCCGGGATGGATAAGAATGTCCATTCACCCCACGATGACTAATGATGATATTAACTACATCTGTGATGCGATAAAGCAAGTTGCGGAAAACAACGAAGCTTGGGGTAAAGATTATAAATACCATGCAGCCAAAAATGAGTTTATTCATAGGGGAAATCATAACATAGAAAAAGGAATAACTAAAGATTGGTTTAAGTTATAGGCTCTTGTTTTACCTAAACAAGTTTAGCACTCCTTACAAGAGTTTTTGTCATTCCTGTCCTGCCGCATCAAATTATATAAACAGAACAGGCATTTTCTGTCATTCCTGCGTAGGCAGGAATCCACTTGTTAGGGATGCAATTGCAATAAAATCCTTACTGATTAATTAAGAAAAAAAGCATTATAAATTATGTATTTGTTGCCTTTGCAGTACATCTAATTTGAACAAAATAGGTTTCCATAAAAATTAAAAGGTAATTTAATGTATGGTACAGTCTAGTAGATTCCTGCCTGCGCAGGAATGACAGGTGATTGCAAATATTCTTAGACTTTATTTTGTTATTCCTTAATAGGCAAGAATCCACTTGTTAGGGATGCAATTCCAATAAAATCCTTACTGATTAATTAAGAAAAAAAGCATTATAAATTATGTGTTTGTTGCCTTTGCGGTACATCTAATCTGAACAAAATAGGATTCCATAAAAATTAAAAGGTAATTTAATGTATAGTACAGTCCAGTAGATTCCTGCCTGCGCAGGAATGACAGGTGATTGCAAATATTCTTAGACTTTATTTTGTCATTCCTTAATAGGC
>CANLWB010000013.1 GCA_947494695.1 uncultured Flavobacteriaceae bacterium
TCTGAATACCGTCTGATTACTTTGTCGTTTTTATACATAATGTTTAAAATTATGTAGCCTTTATTCAGGACGGGTCATTATGCTCTACAACGGTTTGTATAAGATTAGTTGCGTGGTTGAGCAACTAATTTAGTAAACAAATACTTACCAGCGGAAAATTCCGCAGGGATTTTCCAAGTAGGCACTTACCAAGCAATTAATTTTATACGTTGTTACCCAACGTTTTTAATCAAATCCCTCGCTGAAAAATTCTTCAAGAGTCATATCGAAAGCTCTAGCAATTTTAACTAGACTCGTATATTGTAAATCCGTTCCAGTTTCATATCTGCCATATTGAGCTCTATGAATTCTATTGTCAAATGCAAAGTTTTCGTAACTACTATAGCCCTTTTTAATTCTCAATGACTTAATTCGTTTAGCTAGCTTCTTAATTTCTTCTGGTTTATCCATTGAGTAAAGAAATCAAGTTCACTATTAATAAGTTACTATTAATTAGTAGTTATTTGAAAAAAATTACTACATTTGAAATAATCGTTTATAATCAAATGCTAAATATGGAAATACAAGAGTGCTTATCCGAGTTTATCGATACAAGTTGTATCTCTTCAGAGGAATTAGTTGAATGTTTGGATAAGGGAATTGAGATGTTATTTTATATAGAGGAAAATACTTCTGATAGAAAAGAGGTACAAAATGTTGTTTTTGCTATGAAGAGAGTTATTCAAGTTTTAAAGAAAAGTTGATACCCCTAATCTCAGCTTTTGTCAATGCCAATCGTGCGAACAGAATCTACATTGCTTTGCTTTAGGAGTTCGAGCTATTTTTCCACATTTTGGGCATAAATTAAACTCCAATTCATGTTTGTGTTCATTGTAAATTCGAGTTGCTGTATTCTTTATAAAATTCGAATATCCACTTTTTAATAAATTCAAAGCGTTTTTATCAGTTGTTAAATTCCTATCTCTTAACTCAACTAATTTAGGATGTAGCTTTTTCCGTTTCCCAAATTTTAATTTAGCAACATAATGATTTATGGCTTTTTTTTCAAGCTCAGAACGAAATTGCCAGCAATGGTCAAAAATATAATTGATTAATTCGGGGTAAAGTTCATTCACAGTTTTATCAAACTTTAGATGACAGTTTTTAATTATTTCCTTTTCTCCAAAAATATCTTGTTAAGAATAAAAACAAAGCAAGCATTCCTAAAGACATTATTGTCAAATAAGTTCTCTCGGGTGCAATGTCAGGTGCAGAGGAAGTCATAATTCTATATGATTCAGAGATTCCGCCGATTGCCATTATTCCAAAAATAAATGCAAGAATTTTATAAAAGATTTTCATATTTCTATAATTACAAGTATTTATTGTTTCTGTTTTTCAAATGTTGGGTAACGGCTCGTGTATAAAATCGTAGCGTATAAAAATACACTATATTTCGGTTTAGCACAGAGCCAATTTTTTATATTTTGTTTTAACTTTTCAGTTTTAAAGCCAAATTAAAAATTTGGCGGTCTTAGCAAATAAAGACAACCCTTCGGTTTAATACTTATTAGCTATGTTTTATACACCGTGTTAGCTGTAGTCTTTTTTAACTTTCCCACGTTATATAATCCAAAGTTCCATCTTGATTAATATTTAATACTAAAAGCTGATTACAAGGTTCTCCATCTATATCAATTGAGTAGTCGAAAGTTGCTAAATAAGAAGCTTGCGGATAAATTCCAACTCTTATTAATTTCAGTTGCTCCATTAAAAGACTATTTCTTGATTTTTTACGATTTTTCAAGTCGATTATTCCATCTAATTCACTTTCGTCAAGTTCGTCAAGATAGAAATTCAAATAGTCCGATGTCATACTTACTTCTTGTTCAAAGTCAGCTTTTATATACCTCCGATTTTGATTATCAAATTCAGGTATTCTGTTCACGAATTCAAGTATTTGATTTAATTCAGATTGATTTGTTGATTCCGTCTCAAAATTCAAATCCAAATTAATTTTTCTATTTCCAAACTTTAAAGTCCAATCGTAATAATCCTCAAGTTTTCCCAAGTCAATTTCCGTAAAATCTGGTTTTTCCAAAACTTGGATTTCTTCGGTGGTATTTTCAGGTTCTTTTTTGTTTCTTTTAAAAAAATCAAATATTCCCATTTTCGATTGTTTGGTCAGATTACAGCTAACGTACCGTATAAGAAACGTAGGGCAGGTAATAAGCGATACGTTTGGAGTTGGCACTAAGCCAAATATAAATATTTTGCTTTTATCATTTTTTGTAAATGCCAAATTTTATATTTGGCGACTTCGTAAATAAACACAGACCTTTTGTTTAAGCCGAAATGCCCTATGTTTTCTTATACCTTGTTAGCAAATGTTTTTTAATAAGGCTTTGTATATTCTTTATTATACTTATCCTGAAAACTATACCACTTTATATTTTGAAGATGGTTTTTGGAAAAGTCGTGTAAATGCATTGCCCACCCAATGATATCATTCTTTTGCTCACTATTCTGAATTTGAATTGTAAGTTCATAAAAATTATCTTTTATAAGTTGACAACTAATTCTCAGTTTTGATGTTTCGTTTTGTACAGTTCTAATTATATCAATTTTCTTATCATCATTACTGAGATAATGTTCAAATCTGTAATATGGAGGAAATGAATTATATTTTTTTATCAAAAGATGATATAGTTCATTGTCTTTATCATCAAATTTAAAAGTCATTTTATCTCTAATAATTGGCTCAATACTCTTATTTGGAGAATAATCACAAAAGTCAGCCATATCATTTTCATATAAGCGTCTTATAATTTTTTGGTCATTACCTCCGTACCTCAAAGCTCCAATACAGGAAATCATCATAGCTTTGATAGCTTGGTCTATTTCATTTTCAGTCTCTGGTTGTTTTTTAAAAAAGCATTGTCCGTCATTCTTTTCAGAATGTTCTATAATATCAGGAGCTTCAGCTTCAGGAGCTCCACAAGTTATACATTCGTCTTTTGTGACATAAAAATCTCCAATATTTTCAGGTTGTGCAGAGTATTTCATAGTCATTTTTAATATTTGCTAACAACGGAGTATATGTACCAGTACATATATATCCATTATATTTATGTTTTTACAAATCTAAAGGATTTCGTATTAACTTAAAATTATTTACCGCAACTTGAGTATATATTTCTGTTGTTTTTGTACTACTATGGCCTAAAAGATTTTGTATATACCTTATATCTGTTCCGTTTTCTAAAAGATGAGTGGCAAAGGAATGCCTTAGCATATGAGGCGTTACTTTTCTTTTAATACCAGCTTTGTTACTTGCTCTCCTAACAATCTTAGCTACGCTTTCAGCCGAATATTGGCAACCAAGTGCCCCTTCAAATAAATACTCTTTAGGTTTCCATTGCTTATAATAGGCCCTTAAATCTTTTAGTATAGTTTCAGCTAATAAAGAATATCGATCTTTATTGTTCTTGGCACTCCTAATAAAAACAACCATCCTTTTACTATCAATATCTGTTAATTTTAATGACAATAATTCACTTCTACGTAAACCAGCAGAATATAACAATCCAATGATGCAACGATGTTTTAGATTGTTGGTACTATTAATTATGGAACGTATTTCTATTTTAGAAAGTACCTTAGGGAGCTTATGTTCCTTTCTAGGCCTTTCTATGCTATAAAACCTGTTAGGCATCTCCATGACGACTTCATAATAGAATTTGATACTGTTAATAGCTTGGTTGATATAACTGTTGGATTTGTTTTGTTTAATTAGAAATTGTAGATACGCTCTTATCTCTTGTTCAGATAAAGCAACAAGGTTCTTGTTTGGATAATGGTTGATAAATTTTTCAAATTGTAAAATATAGATTCTACAGGTATTCGGGGCATATCGCTTAAGTTCTAACTTAGATAGAAACGCTTCAGGTACATATTTAAAGGACACAGTTTTATTACGGTTACGGTACCATTCAATATCTGGGGGCGTGTTATCTCGTGCTATCTTTTCCTTAAAAAATAAATTGCCATTCACCCAGGCTATCCCTTTAAATGTCTTGAAGATTAAGTCCAGGTTGTCTTTGTTGTTTACAATATAAACCATACCAAATTCTTTGCTCCATTTGGGGTTTGGAAGCGCTTTGATGAGCGCTTGAATGCCTTTATCTGGAAGGAATTGAATCCCGATCATTTTTTGATTACCAATAAATAAATGCTTAAGTGTGATGTGTTTACTAATATTCATAATGTAAAAATGTCGTAAAAAAGAGACAAAACAGTATATTAGTCGAATAGTATTCGAATAGTATATATTTAAAAAAATTATGAACATATGCCCACATTGTAAGATGGAAATTACGGGTAGATCAGACAAGAAATATTGTTCTGTACATTGTAAGTCCGCTTACCAGTATACGAAACGAAAAGAGGAGGAAGGCTTGTATTATGTAATAGATAAGCAGCTAAAGACCAATCGTAAACTCCTCAAGGCCTATAACAAATCGGGCTTATCTACAGTACGCAAGAAAAAACTGTTATTAGAAGGTTTTAATCCTAATTATTTCACACATTATTGGAAAAATAAAGAAGGACAAGTATATCTTTTCTGCTATGAATATGGCTTTCTGGATTTAAAGCAGAATAAAAAAGAAAAGTACCTCTTGGTAACATGGCAGGACTATATGGAACGCTAGTTGTTTGGTGTTGTGTTATAAATTAATGAACTGAATAAGAGTTTTCTCAATACAATAACTTAAGCGCTCTTTAATCCTTTAAGAATAGAATAATATTCGGGCTTCAACAGGCTTAAAAAGCATCATTTAGCTCTGTAGGGTTTAAGTTTCGACGCTATACTTAATTTAATCTTGGATCTGAAAAGGTACGTATACGATCTGCCATATAATCGAATAATAGCATATCGGGCTATTTGTCAAATAAAAATAACCAGTCGTAAATATTCATATCGAAAGCATCGTAATCGTTACTTTCATCCCCCATACCACTATTGTTATAAGTTCTAGCCCATGAGTTATGTCCAACATTGGGGTATATGGTTAGTTTTGCTATGGTATTGGGGTGTTCTTTATTAATGGCATCTATCATATTAACAGAGTTATTATGAGAAACGACATTATCATTATCGCCATGAAAGGCCCAAACAGGAATTGTAGTAAATTTATCGCCAGAATTTTTGTTTCCTCCACCCGCAATGGGGATAATTGCAGCAGCATAAGCATCAGATCCATAGCTGGAAATATAGTTGAAGGTTCCAAAGGCTCCAAGGCTTAGGCCTGTAAGATAGATGCGCTTTGTATTTATATTATAATTGGCAATTAAATACGTTATAAAATTGTGAACGTCTTCCGGTTTCCAGTTTCCTGAAGGTAATTGGGGAGAAGCAACAATCATAGGGTATTTAGGAGACCATTCGTTTTTTTCTATAAGTTTTGGTGGCCCATTTACTAATACTTTTTTTAAAATATTGGGATCTGCTTGGCTATTGCCTCGTTCACCAGACCCGTGTAAAAATATGAGTAAAGGGTAGTCTTGAGAATCGTTGCTATATGCACTTGGTGTATAAATATAATGCCCAAAATTAGCATCGCTAACTCCCAGAGCATTTGCTTTTTGGAGGCCTCCTAAATCTTTGGGTAAAGATTCCAAATCGTTTTGATGGTCTTGTAGGGGGCTGTCGTCACTATTACAGCTTAACAATAACAATGGCAATATGGCTATGGTTTTTAATAAAGATCTCATAAGTAGGGAGGTTTTGGTTCACTTAATATACGAAGAGTGTGACGTTTTGGTTTATAACGTGTTTGTGCGTAGTGTATTAATGACAGGATTTACGCTTTTTGTAATAAGTGGTGAAATTTTTTTACCCGCACATTTTGTTTTTATAACGACTTAGCGATGTCACATCTCTTCAAAAAAGTGTTCATTTGGGAATAAAATGGCTAGGTGTTACTTCAATCTAAGCGTTTAAAATTGTTTTAATAGACCGAAAACATTAATTTTTAATTTGATTTTGGAGATTTAGGTTTAGTATCACCAAGCTCTTTTTCAAGATGGTCTAAGTATAAAATACCGTTTAGATGATCGATTTCATGTTGAAATATAACCGATGTAAAACCTTCAATAGTGTCGCTTTTATGAGTCTCTTCCATCGTGTCGTACACAATGGCTATAGATTGCGACCGGCTATATAATGTTTCAGATCTGTTAGGGATAGAAAGGCAACCTTCCTTAACGGTTTGTTTGTCCTTAGAGTATGTAACTATTTTTGGATTTAAATAGACTTCAAAAGGAAAGCCTTCCTTATCAAAACGCTGTACCCAAATAATGTTTTTTAAAACTCCCACTTGCGGTGCAGCAATACCAACCCCCATAGACAAACTGTCTCTAACAGTGGCATATAAACGCTTTACAAAAGTTTGAAGCATGGCATTGTTAGCGTCTGGTTTAATATAACCGCTTTTTGTTCTAAGAAGGAGGGAGTCTTCCTTATTCGTTATTTTATAAATACGCATTGGAGTGGAGCTATCTGCATCTTTAATAAGATGAATTTCATTGGATGAAAAAAAGATATGCGCTCTCGACAGCTTAGTGCCAGAGCAACCCAAAATGACCAGAAATACCGAAATGGCTAAGATTATTTTTTTCATGAGAGTTTACCATTCATTAATTCTATTGGAGTCTAACTTTATAAAGATAAAAATTAAAATAGTAAACGCCCAAAGTCCAGATCCGCCATAGCTAAACAGAGGTAATGGTATTCCAATAGTTGGAATGAGCCCCATAACCATGCCAATATTAATTAAGAAATGAATAAATATAATCGAAGCGACACCATAACCATACACTCTACTAAATTGTGATTTTTGTAATTCTGCTAAATGAAGAATTCTTAATAATAATAATACAAACAAGATTACGACAAGGGCACACCCTAAGAAGCCCCATTCTTCGCCTACCGTACTAAAAATATAATCGGTGTGCTGTTCGGGTACAAATTTCCCGGTAGTACGGGTGCCTTCCATAAACCCTTTACCATTAAATCCGCCAGACCTAATTGCCTTTTCAGATTCATTTAGGTTATAAGCAAAGGTTTTTTTCATAGCTTCCAGTTTAGCCGGGTCTTTTTCAAGTCGCAACCAAAGGCTTATCCTGTCTTGTTGGTGTGGTGGCAAAACACTCTGGTAAAAGAATTTTACCGCAAACGATAAACCAATAGCTAGAGCTATAGCAAATAGAGATTGAAGTAAGGTGATTTTCTTTTTACTAATAACATAATATCCCAAAATAAGAATACCGACAATAACCGATGCAATCGCCGGGCCAAATTTTAAGGCCAGTACCGAAATTACAATCACCGAAATACCTATGGTAAGGTAGTATTTTGGTAAGCCTTCTCGATACAATACAAAAAAGAAAGCACCATAAACAATCGTACTTCCTGTATCATTTTGTAACAGGACCAAAAGAGCTGGTAAAATGATGATGATAAACGTTTGTATTTGATCTCTAAAGTTATTTATATTGGTATTTAGGTCACTAATTTGTTTGGCTACAGCCAATGCGGTAGCTGCTTTAGCAAACTCACTGGGTTGTAATGTCATTCCTCCTATGGCATACCAGGATGTAGCCCCATTTACATTCTTACCAAATAGAAAAAGCCCTAGAAGCGATAATATGGAAAGCATATAAATAACACTGGAAAAACGTTCGTAAAACTTAGCATCAATGGCCAGTAAAAGAATAATTATAATGAAGGTGAAAATTATAAATACGAGTTGTTTTCCATAGGAATTAGACAGGCTAAAATAGTCCATGCCTCCACCCGTATGTGAGGCCGACAAGATATTTACCCAACCAAACCCAACGATTAATAAAAACAGGATAATGGTAATCCAATCAAACTTATATGATGTTTCTCTAATCATGCATCTATGGATTTTGCAATGCGCTCAATTGTCGCTTTAATCGCTTGTATTCAGACTCATCCACGTATTGTAAAGTCGTTCCCTGGTTAATTCTAAAAGGCTCACCGGAATATGGTTTGGCATACTCGTTTTCAAGACTATGTCTTAGAATCCACTCCTCCAAATCTTTTCTCGTAATATGACCTTTAATATGCTTTTCTATAAGTAAACTGGCAATTTTACCCGCAAAGCGACTTCCCCAGTATCCGTTTTCAACAAAAACAGCCAGTGCTATTTTAGGATTGTCTTTGGGCGCAAAGGCCACAAAAATGGAGTGATCGGTAAGTTGTGTTTTCAAACTGTCTATAATGGCAAAGTTCTCTACAGTTCCCGTTTTACCACATATATCTATGTCCTTTACTTGTAAAGAAGCTGCCGTACCTCTTTTATAAACTTGTAACATACCTTCGATTACAGGTTCGAAATGATCCTTGTCAATAGAGGTGTATTTTGGTTTTATAAACTTCTCTGGAATAGAATCTCCTTCAATAGACTTGATAATATGAGGTGTAAAATAATGTCCTCTGTTGGCAATAGCAGCTATCATATTAGCTAATTGAATAGGAGTTGTTGCAACTTCTCCCTGTCCTATAGCATTAGAAATGGTATATGTAGAATAAAATGTTTTTGGGTAAACATGTTTGTAATAATTCCTATTCGGAATTCTTCCTTTGGCACCAACAAATAAATCATTGTTTAAATAGTTCCCCAATCCAAAACTCTTAGCATGCTTACTCCAGGTATCTATACCCGTTGAGGCATTACCTTCCTTGTCAAGAATTTTTCTATATGTCGTTGCAAAATAAGCATTACAGGATTCTTGTATCCCCGAGATTAAATTATTGCGCCTGCCAGGATAACAGTGGCATTTCATAAATCGGTTTCCATATTTATAACCTGCGTAGCAGGTAACGGCATCGGTTGGTGTTATAACGCCCTCCTGTAATCCAATAAGCGCATTCATTAATTTAAAAGGAGAGCCCGGTTCGTAAACACCTTTTAAACTTCTGTTAAAAAGAGGCTTCGATATGGAGTCCAGGAATAGTTTAGAGAAATTTTTAGAGCGTTCTCTTCCTACTAACAAGTTAGGGTCATAGGAAGGAGCTGCTACCATGGCCAGGATGTCTCCAGAAGATGGTTCTATAGCAATAACACCACCGCGTTTGTTCTGCATGAGTAGCTCGCCATAGGCTTGCAGTTTAGCATCAATAGTGATTGTAATATCTTTACCCTGTTCTGGGATCGTGTCAAACTCACCACCTTTATACGGGCCAATATTCCTGTTAAATCGATCCTTTTGTATAAATTTAATGCCTTTTACACCTCTTAATATATCTTCGTAAGACGCTTCAACACCTTGCTTCCCTTTTAAATCCCCCATTCTATAATAAGGGTTTTCTTTAATGTCTTTGTGGTTTACTTCTCCAATATCACCTAAAACGTTAGCACCAATAGTCGTTTGGTAATGTCGTAACGATCTTTTCTGAATATAGAACCCTTCGAATTTTCGCATTTTTTCCTGAAGTGCGGCATAATCCCCCTTAGATAAATGTGATAAAAAAACAGATGGTAATCTTGGTGAATATCGTCTAGCCCTGTGAAATGTCTTAAGAAATTGTTCCTTATCAATTTTTAGTAACGAACAAAACTCCATAGTGTCTAGAGGCTCTACTTCCCTTGGAATAACCATAACATCGTATGATGGCTGATTGGCAACTAGAAGCTCGCCATTTCTGTCGTAAACAAATCCGCGTTTCGGATAATCGTAGACCTTCCTAATGGCATTATCCTCAAACAAATTATGCTTATGCGAACTATATATTTGAAGATAGAAGAGCCTCGATATAAACAGAAGACCAACCAGTATAATGGAAACGAAAAGTAATAATTGCCTCATTTGGGTTTTCGACTAAAAATAATAGTAATGATAAAACTTAATAAAATAGTAAATATACCTGAGAATAACGTTTTTTTAAGCACTAAAAGTATTTTCGACATATTAAATAGTTCCAGGGAAAACATGATAATATGATGAAGTATAACCAGTAAGGTGATGTAGGTGAGTTTGGAACCAAAATCTACTGCTCCAAATTTCACATTGTGATGCTCGTACATGGTTCCAAAAGAAAACTTTAAAATAACGGGTCTTACATAGGCAACAAATACGCAGGCCGCAGCATGAATTCCTCCCGTATCCAAAAACATATCAATAAACAACCCCAATAAAAAACTGGAAAGAATGATTAAAATTCGGTTACTTTTAGCCGGAAAAAAAGCAATAAAAATAATGTACGGGTAGGGATTTATATATCCCAAAAAATTAACGTTGTTAAAGAGTAACACTTGTATTAATACTAATACAACAAACCGAATGGTATTTACAGATAACAAATTATTCATCTAGTAATGTTGTAATTTCTGGTTTGTTAATGTTTTCAATAATGTAAACATGCTCCAGATTGGTCATATCATTAAAAAGTCTCACGTTAATCTCGTAATAATTCTCGGCAGCATCAAGCTTGTAATTTTCAACCAGACCAATAGGGACGTCTTTTGGAAATATAGAAGAACGTCCAGATGTTACAATAGTATCTCCAACAAGAACATTTGCGATTTTTGGAATATCTGTAAGCTGCACTACAGCCGGATTTTTAGCATCCCAGTTTAAAGTACCATAGTGATCGGTCTTTTTTAATTGAGCACTAATGGAACTTGTTGTATTTAATATAGATATTACAGTGGCATAGTTAGCACTAATTTTATCTATAATGCCTACAATACCTTCAGTCGTAATCACGCCAAAGTCCTGTTGTATACTGTCGTTGGTGCCTTTGTTAATTAATAGAATATTGTCGGATTTAGAAAAGCTATTTTTAATAATCTTGGCATTCGAAAAATAGTAGGCCTTATGAATACTATCTAAACTATTGGTCTCGGGGTCAACATTTAAGTTGTAGAGCATCGATTTTAAACGTCTGTTCTCGTCTACTAAAAGCTGGTTTTGCGATTTTAAACCGACGTATTCACTAATATGATTCGCTGTATTGTAAACGCCTCCAGTTAAGAAGTTTGCAGAATTAATAAACTTACTTTTATGGTAGGAATGCGATTGAATGGTAAATAGAATTGCGATACAAAACAGCAACAAGAACAACAAAAAGTTTTTGTTCCTTATTATGAAATTAATAATCTGCTGCATGGCTCCTTATTCTAACGCTATTTAATCAATACATTTTTGTATTTAGGTAGATTTTTAAGGGTTATACCAGTTCCTCGAACTACGGCTCTTAACGGATCTTCTGCAATATAAACCGGAAGGTCTGTTTTTTGAGAAAGACGTTTATCCAGGCCTCTAAGCATAGAACCTCCTCCGGCTAAATAAATACCAGTATTGTAGATGTCTGCTGCCAGTTCTGGTGGTGTTTGCGATAAGGTTTCCATAACGGCATCTTCAATTCTTAAGATGGACTTGTCTAAAGCTTTGGCTATTTCCCTATGCGAAATAGATACCTGTTTAGGTTTTCCGGTAAGCAAATCACGCCCCTGTACACTCATATCTTCTGGAGGTAATTCTAAATCTTCTGTAGCCGCTCCTATTTGAATCTTTATTTTTTCTGCAGTACGCTCTCCAACATATAAGTTGTGCTGTGTACGCATGTAATACACAATATCGTTAGTAAATACATCTCCCGCAATTTTAACAGACTTGTCGCAAACAATACCCCCTAGTGCGATCACCGCAATTTCTGTTGTACCTCCTCCTATATCTACAACCATATTGCCTTTAGGTTGCATAATATCTACACCAATACCAATAGCGGCTGCCATGGGCTCATGTATTAAGTATACTTCTTTACCATTTACACGTTCTGCACTCTCCTTTACCGCCCGCATTTCCACTTCTGTAATTCCTGAAGGAATACAAATAACCATACGAAGCGCCGGAGTAAAGAACTTCTTTTTTAAAGCAGGGATGTTTCTTATAAACATACTTATCATTTGCTCTGATGCGTCGAAGTCTGCAATAACGCCGTCCTTTAGCGGGCGAATGGTTTTTATGTTTTCATGAGTTTTCCCCTGCATTAAACTGGCTTCCTGACCAACGTGAGTTATTTTTCCCGTAACCCTATCCCGTGCCACAATAGAAGGTGAATCAACAACGACCTTGTCGTTATGAATAATAAGTGTATTTGCTGTACCCAAGTCTATCGCGATCTCTTCGGTTAGGAAGTCAAAAAAGCCCATGTGCTATTAAAAATTTAAGTGATTTAAAAAACGAATTTCGTAAATGTAATAAAAGTTAATAAATATATAAGTTTTAAGACGATCCAAATTTTATTAAAAAATAGTATAAAGTTAATTATACGTTCTCAGGAGGTTTTTTAGATGCTTAAAAGTGAATTATCTTTTAGTGTTTGAAATGACGCGTTCCGGTAAATACCATAGCAAGATCATTTTCGTTACAGTAATCGATACTTAATTGATCTTTTATGGAACCTCCAGGTTGAATAACAGCAGTAATTCCCGCATTTTTAGCAATTTCAACACAATCAGGAAACGGGAAGAACGCATCGCTGGCCATAGCCGCACCGTTCAGGTCAAAATTAAAGGTTTTGGCTTTAAGTATGGCCTGATCTAAAGCATCAACACGACTGGTTTGCCCTGTACCACTGGCACATAACTGTTTATTTTTAGCAAGTACGATAGTATTCGATTTTGTGTGTTTACAAATTTTTGAAGCAAATATTAAATCGTCTATTTCACTAGGGCTTGGTGCAGAATTCGTTACATTATTTAAACCTTCAATCGTATCGGTAATCGTATTTCTATCTTGAACCAAGATACCATTTAAGCAACTTCTAACATGAGTTTCCGGGAATGGAATATCATGAAGCGCCAAAAGAATTCTATTTTTCTTTCCTTTTAGAATCGTTAAAGCGTCCTCAGAGAAAGATGGTGCAATAACAACTTCACAGAATAATTTATGAATGTCTTCTGCCGTAGCAGCATCAATTTCAGTGTTACTAATTAGAACGCCTCCAAAAGCAGATACCGGATCACCAGCTAAAGCATCTACATAGGCCTGGTGTAGAGAGTCACGCTGTGCTAAACCACAGGCATTATTATGTTTTAATATCGCAAAGGTTGGTGCATCGTTTTTGAATTCGTTCATTAAATTTACAGCAGCGTCTACGTCTAGTAAGTTGTTGTAACTTAGCTCTTTTCCGTGAAGTTTAGTGAATAACTCATCGAAATCTCCAAAAAAGAATCCCTTTTGGTGCGGGTTTTCACCATATCGCAATACTTTGCCCTTGGTTTTGCTAATTTTTAATGCAGTCTCATCATTGTCCTGATTGAAATAGTTAAAAATAGCCGTATCGTAATTTGAAGAAACGTTAAAGGCTTTACCAGCAAAACGTTTTCTGTCTGCTTCAGAAATAGATCCGTTGTTTTTCGAAATCAGGTCTAAAAACTCAGCGTAATCGTCTACAGAAGACACACAGATAACATCGGCATAGTTTTTAGCAGCGGCACGAATTAAAGAAATACCACCAATATCTATTTTTTCAATTATATCCTGGTTACTTGCACCCGAAGCAACTGTTTTTTCAAACGGGTATAAGTCAACAATAACTACATCTATTTGAGGAATATCATAGGCTTCTAACTCGGCAACGTCACCATCATGGCTTTGTCTGTTTAAGATGCCACCAAAAACTTTTGGGTGCAATGTTTTTACACGTCCACCAAGAATAGAAGGATAGGAGGTCACGTCTTCAACAGGAACTACATCTACGCCCAGATCGTTTATAAATTTCTGAGTACCACCAGTAGAATAGATCGTAACACCTTGTTCATCTAGCTTTTTTACAATAGGTTCTAATCCGTCTTTACTAAATACCGAGATTAACGCAGATTTAATAGTTTTTTCGTTGCTCATTATAGTTGTTATCTTTTATTAAATCCTGCTTATGCAGGGTTGAAACTTTTGCTGTTTTTCAATATGTTATATCGAAATTTGTAATAAAATGCAAAAGTAATTATTTCACACAAAAAAAAGGCCTAACTAGACTTAAAAAGAAGGTCTTTTTTTAACTAAAATGAGAAATTGTTAACAGGTTGAACTAAAACGTTAAGATATGAAACCCGAAACCTCTAAAAATAGGGTTCAAAATTCAAATTCCAAATATATCAAAACCCAAATTTTTTGAACTTGAAATTCGTTTTGCGGAATTTTGGAATTTAAATTTTACTACTTACTACTTACTACTTACTACTTACTACTTACTACTTACTACTTACTACTTACTACTTACTACTTACTACTTCGTACTTGATACTCGATACTTGATACTCGATACTTGAATTTTAGAATTTAGTTTAAAATAGTTGCCACTTGAGCACAAACAAATTCTAAAAATCGTTCGTCGGCCTCAGTAAATGGGTCAGGAGTATTGGAATCGATATCGATCTGGCCGATATTTTCACCGTTTACAAAAATTGGAATCACGATTTCTGCCTTCACAGTAATACTACAAGCTATATAATTATCCTGTGCCGAGACATCGGGCACAACAAAGTTTTTATTACTAATAGCTACCTGTCCGCAAATCCCCTTTCCAAAAGGAATTACCGTATGGTCTGTAGGTTCACCAACATATGGACCAATGTGCAATTCTTCTGTATTGCCATGTCTAAAATAGAATCCTACCCAGTTATAATAGGCTATTTGAGCCTCAAGTAGCTCGCAAATACTAAAAAGGCGCTCGTCTACTGTTTTTTCGGTATTGGAAACAATAGTTTCAACTTGCGGTTTAAGGTCTTCAAAAATCATAAAATTAAAAGTTTTGGCAAAAATATTTAAAAAGACGTAATTTGAATATTAGGTTTTACATAATTTTAACTTAGTTCTTTGTAAAGATGAAGTCTAACCGATAAATATCATATTTGTTATCTCATGAAAGCACTTTTTGCAAAATACAAATCCGTTATACGCTTTATTTTAACCTTTTTATTGGTTTATGTGACGTTTTCGGTGTGCTATCATGTGTATTTAAATATTTCAGAGGATTCGAAATTTTACCCGGATTATATTACGAATTTGGTTGCCAGACAAAGTGAAACTCTGTTGAATGCTATTGGTTACGATACCAAATTAGAACCACATCCCAATGAGCCTTCTTTAAAAGTGATTTTAGAAGGACAGTATTTGGCCCGCGTTATTGAAGGCTGTAACTCTATTAGTGTTATTATTTTGTTCTTCTCTTTTATTATGGCATTTTCTGGGCGCCCTAAGACCACTTTTTTTTACATCCTTTCTGGAAGTGTTTTAATTTATGCTGCCAATATTATCCGAATAGTACTGTTATCCATATGGTTATACCACTACCCAGGACAAAAAGAACTACTACATACCGTTGTTTTTCCTGGGATTATTTATGGTTTTATGTTTTTGTTATGGATTTTTTGGGTGAATCGTTTTTCTAAGTTAAAACCAATGCATGACTAAAATAGTTAAATACATAGCACTTGTTTTGCTTTTTGGAGCACTGGTTTTAATTCGCATTTTTGAGAATGACCTATTTTACGATCCGTATTTAACATTTTTTAAGAATGATTACCTGTATATTGATAGTCCCAGGCGAGAGGTGTTTAAATTGGTGGGTTTTACAACACTAAGGTATGTCTTAAATACACTTATTTCTTTGGGAATCATCTATGTGGTTTTTAAAGATTGGAGTATTATAAAGTTCTCGATAGTTATCTATGCACTGGCTTATGTTATTTTAATCTTGTTGTATTTATATTTTGTGATTCACCCAAAGCAAGACGACTATTATCTGTTTTTTAATATGCGACGTTTTTTAATTCAGCCTATTTTTTTACTACTCCTTTTACCAGCTTTTTATTACCATAAACTTAAGGCTTAAGTGTTAATCATTTAATAAAAATGTATAAGCCAGCCCATTTTTTCGTACTTTTGTATCGTGATAAAAGTAATTTTACATAGGAGTTTTTCCATGCTTTTAGCAGTGTTGGTTTTGTTTTCGACGGTATCTTTTACGATTGAAAAACATTTCTGTGCAGATGTTTTAATTGATGTATCCATTTTTACCGAATTGGATAAATGCGCTATGGAAGCTTATGAAGTTGCTATGGAAAAAATCACAAAAAAGTCATGTTGTAAAGATGTTATTGATGTCATTCAAGGGCAGGATGAGTTAAAATCGCCTTCATTTGAAGATTTAGACTTCGAACAACAACAGTTTTTAACCGCTTTTGCATATACTTACTTAGGCCTTTATGAAGGTTTACCTAAGCAAACTATTCCTCACAGGGATTATTCACCACCCAATTTGATCACCGACATACAACTGTTGGATGAGGTCTTTTTAATTTGATTTACTATCGTATCGCTCGTGCTGAATCTGTTTCAGTACAGTAAACCTTATCATCTAAGATGAGGTCAAACTCGATTTTGTTCTCACCCTAGAGGGGTATCAAGGGGATTACAAGAACACGTTCGAAGATTATTATTTCAAATTAAAATAAACATGAAACATATATATACAATTACAGGAATGACCTGCAATGGTTGTCGGTCTTCAGTAGAAGATAAACTTAATGCTATTGAAGACGTTTTAAAGGCTTCAGTGAATTTAGAAAAAGCTGAAGCTGTTTTAGAAATGTCAAGTTATCGCTCTGCAAAAGAATTACAAGGCGTGCTACCAGATAAGTATGCTGTATTCGAAAAAAATAAACCCAATATGGCTAATTTGGAGGAGCAAACTCAAGCCAAAGAAATATCGGATTTAAAACAATTATTTCCGCTATTCTTAATTTTTGGATACATAACAGTAACGGCCATTTTATTAAACTATAAACTCTGGAACAGTAGTCATTTTATGCTGGATTTTATGGGGCTCTTTTATATTGTCTTTAGCTTTTTTAAATTTTTAGATCTAAAAGGGTTTACACAATCTTTTAAAATGTACGATCCTCTGGCTAAAGTCATGCCAGTCTATGGTTGGATCTACCCGTTTATAGAATTAGCTCTTGGGCTTTTGTTTTTAATGCGCTTTGAGATTCCAATGGCCCTAATAGCTACTTTGGTCATATTAGGAATAACGACAGTTGGAGTTACCAAAGTACTTTTAAGTAAGAAGACCATTCAATGTGCCTGTTTGGGTACAGCACTTAAGCTTCCCATGACCAAAGCAACATTTATTGAGAATAGTATTATGATTGTTATGGCCATTATAATGCTTATTAACACCTACTAAGTATGAGAATCATAATTTTTTCCATATTGTGGCTTCCAATGCTGGTGTTTTCTCAAGACCGGGTTAGTGGCATTATTTTAGAATCGAACAACGAAAACGAACGTATAGGGTTGCCTGGAGCTAACTTACATTGGTTAAACACATCTGTTGGGGTTGTAACCGATATTGATGGAGCTTTTAGTCTACCCTACAAACAAGAATACACTAAGTTGGTAATTAGTTATGTGGGGTTTAAAACAGATACCATCGCGATAGAGAAACCTAAGGTTATTGAACACTGGTTGCAACGAACCCAGGATTTAGATGTAATAACGGTTAACTCTAGAAAACAGGCAACAGCTAAATCGTACCTAAAAGCCGCCAATGTATATACGGTAAGTAGTGATGAGTTATTAAAAGCAGCATGTTGTAACCTGTCTGAGAGTTTCGAAACGAATCCATCCATTGATGTAAATTTCGCCGATGCTGTTACAGGAACCAGACAAATAAAAATGTTAGGACTTGAGAGTCCCTATATTTTAATAGCAACCGAAAATATACCATCAATTAGAGGGGCTTCTCAAGCATTCGGATTGAGTTTTATCCCCGGAACCTGGGTAGAGAGCATCCAAATAACCAAGGGAGCCGGAAGTGTTGTTAATGGATACGAAAGTATTGCTGGACAAATAAACGCAGAATTGGTGAAACCTGCTACAGACGATAGATTGTTTGTAAATCTCTACGGAGCCACCAGCGAGCGTATCGAACTAAACACTCATGTGAATACCAAAGTTAGTGACCGGTGGGATACTGGGTTATACCTGCACGGAAACCAGCACAATAAAGAGCATGATGTAAATCATGATGGTTTTATAGATATGCCAAAGTACCACCAAATTAACGTGATGAACCGATGGCAATATACCAATGCCGAAAAGGGTTTTGTGAGTTTTATAAATCTGAAATTCTTAAATGATGAAAAACAGGCTGGACAAGTTGATTTTAATCCCGATACATTTAATCCAGGCAATATTGGATCGCCGAGCGAAAGCGAAGCGTGGGGAAGTGAGATCGATACCAGACGTTATGAAGTGTCTGCCAAGTTGGGTTATGTTAACCCCGAGATTCCCTATCAAAGTTTGGGAGTTCAAACCGCGTTTAGCAGCCATAAGCAAGATTCCTATTTTGGTCGAAACCTATATGATATATCACACAATAGTTTATATGCAAATGCCATTTACAATTCTATAATTAGCGATTCAAGGCATAAAATAAAAACAGGGGTGAGTTATACTTACGATCATTATGACGAACAGGTTAATCTAACGCCATATGAAAGAACAGAAACTTCTGTTGGAGGGTTTTTTGAATACAATTACGATAATTTAGAAAAGTTAAACCTAACTGCCGGGCTACGAATAGACCATCATAACTTGTTAGGAACTTTCGTAACGCCACGTTTTCATTTACGGTATACGCCCTGGGAGAAATCGGCATTACGGGCATCTTTTGGGCGCGGAAAACGAAGTGCTAATATATTTGCCGAAAACCAAAAACTGTTTTCAACATCACGCACTATTAACATTGTGAGTACGAACGGAAATATCTATGGACTCGATCCCGAGATTGCCTGGAACTATGGTGTGTCTTATTTACAAGGCTTTAATCTTTTTGGAAGAAAGGCCGATGTTACTTTAGATTTTTATAGAACCGATTTTAAGAACCAGGTTGTGGTAGATTATGAAAACCCTTTGGAAGTGCGTTTTTATAATTTAGAAGGCGATAGTTACGCTAATAGTTTTCAAATCGAATTAAATTATAATATGTTCGAGCGTTTCGATTTACGAATGGCCTATAAATACTACGATGTTAAAACAGATTATAATTCCGGAAAGCTGTCAAAACCCCTAATACCAGCGCATCGTTTGTTTGCAAACGCTTCTTATGAAACCTTAAGGCAGAAAGGGGGGCAGCAATGGAAGTTTGATGCCACTTTTAATTGGCTGGGGAAGCAACGTTTTTCGTCCACTCAAGGGAATCCGATAGCATATCAGTTACCCGACGAAACACCAACGCTAGCGACCTTAAATGCACAGGTTACCAAGGTGTTTTCTCCAAAATTTGAAGTATATTTAGGAGGCGAAAACATGGGTAATGTAAGACAGAGTAATCCGGTTTTAGCAGCAGATGATCCGTTTGGAGCGAATTTTGATACCACATTTGTATATGGCCCTATTTTTGGGAGCATGTACTATATGGGATTACGTTTTCGGATTTAAATTTTCACTAAGGCTGGAATCTCATTAAAACGTGTCCCGCCGTTTAAAATAAAGTAACTAAAATGAATCGTCATCGTGAGAAGCACACCAATATCATAAGCTCTTAAAAAGAGTTTCGATTCATTAAACAAAACAAGTTTGTCATTCCTGTGAAAACAGGAATCCACGTTATAGTAATAAAGTTTGAATTTAAAAGATTCCCGAGTTTATGGGAATAAACAAAAGTACAAGTCATGAAAAAAATAATAACAGCATTAGTAATATTAATAACTACCGCATCATTTGCGCAAAATAAAAACGCCAGAGCGTCTATGGAAGTCGATGGTGTGTGTTTAATGTGTAAAACAAGAATAGAAAAAGCAAGTTTAAATACAAAGGGCGTTAAGTCCGCAGTTTGGAATGTGAAAACCCATGAATTAAAGCTAATTTACGATGAGCGTAAAACAGATTTAAAAACTATTCAGACCAGTATTTTAGCCGTTGGTCATGATACTAAAGACATGAAAGCAACAGACGAGGCCTATAATACGGTACATCCTTGCTGTAGATATCGCGATAATGACATTGTCGATGATCATAAAGGTGAATAGAGAATTTAAATTTAGGAGGATTTCGTTCTACACGAATTAGTTCAGTAATTTAACAAAATATAACGTTAAAAAAGGTGATCTCGAAAGTGATTATAATTATTTTTGAGATCATCTCAAGTTTTAACTATGGTGTTATACCATTTCTAACGTTAAATGACTCAATAAAAATGTGCCTTTTTGCACCATACATTAAAAGAAAAAAGACCCGTAGCTTAAGCTATGACTCATTTTTATTTTTCGTATGACACAAAAATCTATCATTTTTTTTATGTGTAATTTAACATCAGAAATGGTATTACTATGTGAGAATACTATAATGAATAGCCCCAAAATTAAACTATGAAACGTATCTTTATTGTATTAAGTCTTACATCCTTAATTTTTGTTGCATGTCATGACAAAAAAGGTGAGCAAGGTCAATCGCAACCCGCACTGATTTCGGATAAATTTGATAAAAACCAATTCAAAAAACTTTTAAATGCTGTAGCAAAAGGATGGAATACGAATAACGCCAGAGCGGCAGCAAATTGCTTCTCTGAGGATGCCGTTTACATCGAGCCACCCAATCAACAACTATATCAGGGAAGAAAAGAACTCTTTGATTTCTTTGGGGGTGAACGCGGACGTACAAATCCCATGAAAATGACCTGGCATTATTTAATTTTTGACGAAGACAACCAAATTGGGACTGGCGAATACACCTTTGAATATAAAGGAAGATCAACCCATGGCATTGTTATTGTTAAAATTTCGGAAGGAAAGATAAGACGCTGGCGAGAATATCAGTATAGATCAACAACAGAATGGGGCAAGTTTATTGGTGAGAGTGCTTTCTAATTTGTGAAAAAAGATAGCAGCCATCTGTTGAAACGGGTTGTAATAGTTTCTCAACAAGAGGGCTAATCGTTTACTATTTATCGATTTGTGGTTTTACTTTTGGTCGAATAGTGTTGTTTATAAGGATGGTCTGTATTGGTTTTCCTATTTTTGAGTGTATTGCAAAATCAGGTTCCCCTCTTGTAAACAGGATTTATGTTGTGGGATCGACTAGAACAGCTAATTTGTCTGAATTTAACAAAAAGTGTTATTAAGTTATACATTTGAAAGCAATTGATTAATATTAAATACATTAAAAATGAAATCTAGATTTTTACTATTTTTTGTAGTTGCGGGCCTCATGTGTTCCTGCGATAGAGACAATTCTATCCCAATAGAAGAAGAAAAAGCAGCTATTGACGGTGTAGAATTTATTCCAGACGAAAGTTCCGTTGAAATTTCTGGAGAGCAGTTAATCATTACTTTCAAAAGTGGTGCAAAGGAAGTGAAAATTATTACGAACAATATTGTAGAAGGAGAATATAGTATGGTTAGCCAGCCTGTGAAGCCGCCTACAACATTCGAGGCCAATATTGAATATACAAACGGAACGGATATATACAAAGGGCTTTCGGGAACATTAACCTTGACAAGAGATGATACCTCTTATTCCGGTGGGTATAAAGCTGTGCTAAAATCTGAAACAGATGGTACAGAAATAGAAATTAGTGGAGGTTCTTTTGAAGCTATAGAAAGTACAATTGAAGGTGGTTTAATTACAGACGAAACAGCGATTAAAGAAGCACTTTTAAGTTACTACCCGGCATTTAACAAGTTTATTCAGTTTGAGTTTTTATTCGATGCCGTTTATTCGAATCAATCTTCCATACCAAACGACAGTTGGTCAGCTATTTATAACCATACACATAAGGCCTCCAATCCAAAAGTTCAAAGGTTATGGAATGAAGGCTGGGACGTTATTTATAAAATGAATGTTATCATATTAAGTGCAACCGAGTATGTTTCTAACGAGGCTTCTAAAAAAGAAATAATTGCAGAGGCAAAAGTTGTTAGAGCCTATACCAGTTTTAAACTTTTAGAATGGTTTAATGACCTCCCAATTGTAGAAGGACTTGAAGACGATTTATTACCTGCAAGAAGTGCTAGTGAAGAGGTTCTGCAATGGATTATAGATGATATTAAGAATGCACAACCTGATATTCCTGAGGCCTGGCCCGATTCGGCCGTAAGTCGGATCACCAAAATTTTTACTCAGGCAGCCTTGTCCAGAATATACCTGTATGGTGGAGATTATATAGATACTCAGGTGGTGAATCAAGAGATTGTAAACAGTGGTGCCTATTCATTAAGCCCATCAACAACAGATTTTACAAAAGATAATGTTGAAATATTCTGGGGGTTTGTCAAAGAAAACGATGAAGAATTTGACGCGTTTTTCACTAAAGGGGACTATGTTCCTGTAATGCGTTATACCGAAACCGTGCTATCTGTTGCCGAGGTGGCTTATGCAACAGGAACAACCGCACAGGCCTTAGATTATATGAATATGTTAAAACAACGCCGGGGAGAGGCCGATCTAAGTAGTGTTGATGTGTATATAATTCGAGAACAATATGAAATAGAACTTGAACTCGAAGGGGATTCATTTTTACTTATGAAAAGACATGACATAGCGCAAGATGTGCTTCAAATCCCCAATTTTATGGACTATTTGCCAATCCCAGAAAACGTGATAGACAACAACCCGGATGTTTCTCAGAATCCAGGGTATTAATAATAAAACGAATTAATATTTTAAGGCTGTCTGAAGTTATTTTAGACAGCCTTTTTAATTTAGGGTTTTAGGTGTTTGAGTTTTTTTGGTAATTGATTATTGGTAGGTGATTTATTGAACGAATAGGAATTCATATTTTAATCATGCCGTAAAAGTTCACTAACAACCAGAAGGACTCATACTATGGGGTTATTTTAAATTCGATTTTTAATACGCGAATTACTATTAGCAAAATACTTCAAATTAGAACTATTTCAATATGAAAATTTAAGAGAAAACAATAGACCAGTTGTTTAAAACAGATAATAAGCTATCACAACTTTTAATTCCACGAATTGTAGCATTTTTTTTAATTTGAAATGCGCCAACCATGCTTTGTAGAATGTTTTTAAACAGTTTCTCATTTTCAAACCCAAACTTTCCTTTTCGCACAGCATCGTAATCTACATTATTAACAGTAGATCGCTTTTAAAACATTCCAAATCCAGAGTCATTAACCAAAATTAATTTCAAAACAATTACATTTGATAGTACATGTCTGTTTTATGACTTCTCAAACAGCCGACTGATGGCCGAAACAAAAAATTTAGTGCAAGTTAAAATCAATAATAATGAAAAATTTACTCACTTTTTTAATGGTATACCTAAATCTTGTGAATTGCAACCAGATGAATAAAACCCAGGTATATAATGCGTTTCAGGAAACAGATGTTATATGCAATGACACAGGGTGTAAAGGAACCTATAAAGGCCCAGAGTTTGTAGACGGAGATGACATCGCCCATCAATTTTCTAATACTATGTCCGGTGCCGTTGGAGATAAATTAAAGACACTTTATAAAAGTGGGAATTATCGAAAGGTAGATTTCGATAAAATTAAGATGACTACGGTTGGTATGGGAAGCGGTGAGGTTTTTTATCATTTATCAATTCCCTTTATTGCTGTTGCTCAAAAGTGTGAGGCCTATACATCTTTCGATCATGTTGGAGGGTGGAATCATAGTCCTGCCCTAAAGCGAAGAAAGCAGGAATTAAGCCATGTTCTATTGGCTGGTCACGAATTAAAGATAAGCGATTTAAAGAAGACCCCCGAAGGCTTACAGGAGTATTGGATTCAATGGAAAAACAAAACGGTACAATCTGAATGCCAATAACTACGGTAAACGAGGTATGTAAGTACGGATGGAAAACCAGTCAAAAAGTGAATCATATAGTTTAAAGAAGGTGTTTTTATAGGCAATTTAGATTACTTTCTTGTTAAAAACCTGTATTTTTAGAGGTGCCTCAATAGTGGATAAACGCTCTTGAGGACTCTCCAAGTAATGTCTTAAACCTAATTCTGTTGTGTTTTAACAAAAAGACTGCTTTAGCACGCCGTATTGGAGGGGGTTATTGGGTTTGTTTAAAGTGAGCAGGCGAGATTGTTATTCTCATAAGGTCACTAAGTATTGGTCACTGAGCGTTGGTTACTGAGCGTTGGTTACTGAGCGTTGGTTACTGAGCGTAGTCGAAGTAAGTCGAAGTAAGTCGAAGTGAAATCTAAATAGCATACAAGATGAAAAAACACATTTTAATAGTTGTTCTTATAATTTGTTTCTGTATGAATTCATATGGCCAGGACAAAAGCAAAATAGAACGGGCAGCTCTGGACTATATTGAAGGTTTTTATAAAGGAGATACTACCAAAATAAAAAGGAGTATTCATCCAGACTTATCTAAACTCGGATATGGAAGTAAAAGCAGAGGGGCTAAAGAGCATGTTATGACATATAGTAAGGCCATTGGTTTTGCACGTGATGTGGCTGAAAACCCGCAATGGGCCGCTCCAAAAAATGCCATAAAAACAATTGAAATTTTGGATGCACAGGATAAGATTGCTTGTGTAAAGTTGACCTTATATTGGGGCATTGACTATTTACTTATGGTAAAGTATGGGGATACATGGATGATTAGTAAAGTGTTATGGCAGTCTTTAGATTGATTAGAGGCTATGTGGTTCGGTCATAATTAAAACGATACAATTATGAAGATCAAAGGGTTTATAAACATTAACAAACCAAGAGGTGAGGTCGTAAAGTACTTTGCAGATCCTAATTATCTTGGAAAATATCAAGATGGGTTTGTTAAAAAAGAACTGATAAACGGAGAACAAGGTCGAGTAGGAGCTATATCCAAAATGTACTATAAACATGGAAAACAGGATATGGAATTGATCGAAACGATAACCAATAATCAATTACCAGATGTGTTTGAAGCGAACTTTCATCATAAACACATGGATAATACTATGGTGTGTAGATTTATAGTATTGGATGACTATCGAACCAAATATGAATACGAATTTGAATATACCAGAATAAATTGGGTGATGCCTAAATTAATGGCCATTCTATTTCCGGATATGTATAGAAAACCTGTCGAAAAGTGGATGAGGCAGTTTAAGGAGTTTGTTGAAAAACAATAATTATAATTCCTATTTGAAATAATGTCTAGAATTCTTGCTATAAGGTTTACATAATTTTTAAACTTGGGGTCTTATTATGTCCTATCCATTTTGGGCAAATCCAAAATAAAGTTTTTTAAACAATAGCTATGTGAAAAGAAGTGTATAAGCCTTATAGTTGTATTAGATTGTTTGAAGAATTTATACATTTAATGGAGCTAATTGTTTTTGTAAATTATAAAAACCAACATGAATACCAGAGATATAAAACTTTTTCAGGAAACTAAGGATTATCCTTATATGTCATCTAAAACAAGAGAAACTACAATACTTGAGAATATGAATCAATTAGAAAGAGGGATGACTAAAGATGATGTTATTGAACTCATGACGCTTCCAGATGAGGTTAATCCAACTTACAAGTTTAAGAATGCCAAATCTGATCATATTATAGGGTTTTCCATGGTTTATATATTGAGACGAAAAGCGCAAACAGGTAGTGTCTATGAAAAGGATGAACGACTTTTACGAATTCATTTTGATGGTTCCGAGGAGCTTGTTTGGGCTTATGCTACCAATATAGATGGGTTTAAGCCCATTGAAAAGGATGCATAACGCTTTTTAGCAGTAATACTTATAGAAAAATGGCTTCCAAAGCCCTTCGAGATTTGCAGTTTTGAAGTAAAACATTGAATAAAAGAAAGGACGTCTAAAAAGTTCTGAAATTGTCATTTTGAACGCAATCGAAAAATCTTAAAACCTTAATAAATAAGCGTTTAATTTTTAATAGATTCTTCACGTTGTTCTGAATGACATCTTTTTAGACGCCCTCTTAATATCTTTGATCTATAAATGCTCTTGATTACATCATGCCCGGCATGCCACCGCCACCCATTGGAGGCATAGCTGGTGGAGCGTCTTCTTTAATATCGATTAAAGCACACTCAGTAGTTAAGATCATTCCAGCAACAGAAGCCGCATTTTCTAATGCAATACGTGTTACTTTCTTAGGATCGATAATACCTGCTTTAAGCATATCTACATACGCTTCAGATTTAGCATCGTAACCAAAGTCTTTTTTACCTTCAAGAACTTTAGCCGTTACAACACTACCTTCACCACCTGCATTTTCTACAATAGTACGTAAAGGAGACTCAATAGCACGTGCTACAATTTGAATCCCTGTAACTTCATCAAGATTTTCGGTAGTAATCTTTTCTAACACAGATTTAGCTCTTACTAGGGCAACGCCACCACCGGCAACAATACCTTCTTCTACAGCAGCTCTGGTTGCGTGTAACGCATCATCTACACGGTCTTTTTTCTCTTTCATCTCAACTTCACTCGCAGCACCAACGTAAAGAACAGCAACACCTCCAGCTAATTTAGCCAAACGTTCTTGTAATTTTTCTTTATCGTAATCGCTAGTTGTTGTTTCAATTTGAGATTTAATTTGGTTTACTCTACCTTTAATATCCTCTGCATTTCCGGCACCATTAACAATAGTCGTATTGTCTTTGTCAATCGTTACGGTTTCTGCAGTACCTAACATGTCTAGGTCGGCATTTTCTAAAGTAAACCCTCTTTCTTCAGAAATTACAGTACCACCTGTTAAGATAGCAATGTCTTCTAACATAGCTTTACGTCTGTCACCAAAACCAGGAGCTTTAACAGCTGCGATTTTAAGACCACCACGTAATTTATTTACAACTAAAGTTGCTAGTGCCTGTCCGTCTACGTCTTCTGCAACAATTAATAGCGGACGACCAGATTGTGCTACTGGTTCTAAGATTGGAAGGATTTCCTGTAAGTTAGAAATCTTCTTGTCGAATAATAAAATGTATGGATTTTCTAAATCGGCAATCATCTTATCAGCATCAGTTACAAAGTAAGGAGATAAATACCCTCTGTCAAATTGCATACCTTCAACCACCTCTACGTATGTATCCATACCTTTAGCTTCCTCAACGGTAATAACGCCTTCTTTACCTACTTTAGTAAATGCCTGAGCAATTAATTCGCCAATAGTATCATCGTTATTAGCAGATATAGCCGCAACTTGTTTGATTTTTTCAGAAGAATCGCCAACAGCTTTAGATTGCTTTTCCAGATCCTCAGTAATAGCAGCAACGGCTTTGTCGATACCACGTTTTAAATCCATAGGATTTGCACCCGCAGCAACATTTTTTAAACCTTCTTTTACGATGGCCTGTGCTAATACTGTAGCAGTAGTTGTACCGTCTCCGGCTAGATCGTTGGTTTTAGAAGCGACTTCTTTTACCATTTGAGCGCCCATATTTTCATGTGGGTTTTCCAACTCGATTTCTTTTGCTACAGAAACACCATCTTTAGTAACCTGTGGCGCTCCAAAAGATTTACTTATAATTACATTACGTCCTTTAGGCCCTAAAGTTACTTTTACAGCATTGGCTAAAGCATCAACTCCGGCTTTTAGTCCGTCACGTGCTTCAATATCAAATTTTATGTCTTTTGCCATTTTTTTAATTTTTTTTATAATTCCTGAACATACAGGAATCTATTATAATAGAAATTAGTTTTTATTGATGAAATTCTAGCCTGGGCAAGAATAACATAACGGATTTATATAATTGCTAAAATATCACTTTCACGCATGATTAGATAATCTTTGCCTTCTAGTTTAAGTTCGGTTCCAGCATACTTTCCGTATAAAACAGTGTCACCAACTTTTACCGTAATAGGTTCGTCTTTAGTTCCTTTTCCAGCGGCAACTACTGTCCCTCTTTGTGGTTTTTCCTTCGCGTTATCTGGAATGATGATTCCCGATGCTGTTGTTGTTTCGGCTGGGGCAGGCTCAATAAGAACGCGATCTGCCAACGGTTTAATGTTTAATGCCATATGTAATGTTTTTTAATTAATTAATTAATTACGTTTTTAACGCTTAAGCGTTATACTAAAAATGTGCCAATACTTGAGAACTGACAAACTTGCAGGCCTGTACCGTCAAGGCGGGAACAAAAAATGCCAACTGTTAAAGCTGGCATTTTTTGTTTCTATTTTAAGTGATTATATTACTCTCCTGTAGCGTCTGCATCAGGAGTTGCTGTTGCAGCGTCATCAGTTGTTGTCGGATTAGGTAATGGAGCAGGGGCCGTTGTTGCAGCGTCTTCATCTAATGCTTTAGAATCTCCATTTTGTCCACCTCTGTTAATTGTTAAGTTAGAAGCTAATATTAAAACTAATAACAGTGTTGCTAAGGTCCATGTACTTTTATCTAAAAAGTCGGTCGTCTTCTTCACTCCGCCAAGCTGTTGTGTACCGCCGCCGCCAAAAGAAGATGATAATCCGCCACCCTTAGGGTTTTGAACCATAATTACTACAATTAGTAAAAATGCTACTATCACAATTAATGCTAAAAATATGGTAAACGTACTCATTATTCTGTTTTATTTTGTTCTTGTAATTGTTCTACTGCCTTGATTTGGTCTGCAAAGAAACCACTTTTTTCTGGATATTTCAAACTTAAAATTTTATAAGATTGAATGGCCTTTTTGTAATTTTTTTGTTCGACGTAGATACGTGCCAAAGTCTCAGTCATTAAAGCTTCGGGTTGTATCATTTGAGCCTTCGCTAAGTTTCTTTTGGTAATGGCAGCTTTAAAAGGATTTATTTTTGGGTTTTTTGTAATAAACTCATCGATCAGCTCAAATTTCTTAGCTTTATCTAAAACGTTAGACGTATTATGCTCTTCAGTTTTAGGAGGTTCGGGCAAAGGAATTTCAGATTTCAAAGTGTCATCCTCAGGGGCATCAGGTTCGTTTTCTTCGCGTTCAATAGGTCTTATGCTCGTTAGTTTCAACCATTCGTTAAAAGAGTGTGTTTCTTTTTTGTTGAATTCTAGCGGTTTACCCAGTTCCAATATGTTACCTATATCATCAACTTCTTGTGTTTTTGGTGCTTCTTCCGGTATTTCTGGCGTCTTTTCGACAGGTACTGAGTCTTCTAGAGTAGGATTAACTGCATGTTCGGGACGTTTTTCCTTGGGCTGGAACAGCGAAGGATCTAATACGCCTATAGTATCTTTTATTTGTTGTTTTAAGGTGTCGTCTTCCTTAACGTTCTTATTTACAGAAATATCATCGACAGTGACTTCAATGTCTTTTAAATGGGCAGTATTCTGCTTTATATATTGTGAGATTTCGTTTTGAACAAAAGCCTCAGATGTTATAAAATCGAACAAAATACTCCGGTCTGTCGTGTATGCAGCCGTTGTTTTAAGTTCTTGATTGTATTTGTAGCTGCTTTGGTTTTTAAGGCCTTTAAGATATGCCGCACGTGCCGATTGGAAATAGGGAAATTCATCTATAACCGATTTAATGGAGCTGGTTTGCTCCTGAGTTATAGTTTGAGGATGTTGTAATATGTTTACAAAATCTTTTGAATTCATTGGATTACCATTTGGCTAATGTAGCATTAAAAATATCTTGAGTTAAACGTTCTATAATTTCTTCGTGAGCCGTGGTTTTTTGCCCGCCAACAAGCTGTGAACTTCCGGGATAATCATAGAAAAATGAAAAACTTTGGTCTAAATCATCCTCCTCGTTTTTTCTATTGAAAAACCGCAATTTTACACCAATGGTTAATCGGTTTTGTGCCGCTGTATTTTGCGATGTGGCAGTTGTTGGCGAAATTCTGTAATTACTAATTTCACCTTCATAAACCAGGTCACCATTTGAGGTTACCAGAGTAAGATTGGTTTGATTCTGTATTAAATCCTCCAGAGCGATTTTAAAATCTCGCTCCAAACCGGGTTCAACCAAAAGTGCTGTGTTTTCGAAATGGTTAACCTGATAGGTTTTAACATCTGGAGCGATAGAGGCTCCGGTAAACGAATAAAAACCACAACCAGAAAATGTTGAGACGGCTAAGAATAAAAAAATATATTTTGCGTATTTCATGTGCTATATCTGTTCTTACTTTGGATAAAGTCTAAAATAGTATTTAAAACGGTAGCTTTTTTATAATGTTGTAATTTTAACTGTTTAGAAACACTACCACTGTTAAAGGTCGTATTGTTTAATCTTTCTATACAATGTGCGCTCACTTATGCCCAGTTCGGCCGCCGCTAATTTACGTTTTCCGTTGTGACGTTCAAGGGATTTTTTAATTAATTCTAATTCTTTATCATGTAACGATAGTGTTTCTTCTTCCTCAATTTCTTCTGCAAAATGATATTTGTCCTCGATATTTACTATTTCAATCTCGCTGTTGGTATGTTCTGGAATAGAAATAACCTCGTTACTAGGCATGGGTTCTTCAACTCGCATGTCTTCTTTGTCGTCTTCTCCATAGATTTTTTGAATGAGGCTTTCATTATTTTTCTCAACATCCTTGGTATTCCCACTTTTCATGAGTTCCATGGTAAGTTTTTTAAGATCGTTTAAGTCACTTTTCATATCAAAAAGGACTTTATACAAAATTTCACGCTCACTGCTAAAATCACTATCAGATTTCGATGTTTTTATAACAGCCGGTAAGTTAGAGCCTGAAGTAGGGAGGTAACCTTGAAGTGTTGATGCACTTATAGTACGATTTTGTTCTAATACCGACAGTTGTTCTGCTATATTTCGAAGCTGACGCACATTACCGCTCCAACGGTGTTTTGCTAATACCTGAACTGCAGAGTCTGTTAATTTAATGGTTGGCATTTTATACTTAAGGGCAAAATCGCTGGCAAATTTCCTGAATAACAAGTGAATGTCTTCTCGACGTTCTCGTAAGGGAGGTAAATGGATATCTACCGTACTCAGTCTATAGTATAAATCTTCACGGAACTTTTCTTTTTCAATGGCTTCAAACATATTCACGTTAGTTGCTGCTACAATACGAACATTGGTTTTTTGCACTTTACTGGATCCTACTTTTATAAACTCTCCGTTTTCCAAAACACGTAAGAGTCTTACCTGGGTGGTTAACGGAAGCTCTCCAACTTCGTCTAAAAAAATGGTACCGCCATCGGCTACCTCAAAATACCCTTGTCTGGTTTGTGTTGCACCGGTAAAAGCGCCCTTTTCATGCCCGAAAAGTTCACTGTCTATCGTGCCTTCTGGAATTGCACCACAATTTACAGCAATATACTTGTTGTGTTTCCGGTGTGACAATTGGTGTATTATTTTAGGAATACTTTCTTTTCCAACACCGCTTTCTCCAGTAACCAGTACCGAAATATCGGTTGGTGCGACCTGGATTGATTTTTCGATAGCCCGGTTTAATGATGCTGTGTTACCAATGATCCCAAAGCGTTGTTTTATTGATTGAACTGATTCCATATGTCTTATGTTCCAGGTCTAATGATAGATCCAGGACTTTGTTTTTGTTTAACATTGATTAATTGGGGCATTTCTTTGCATAGCGTTTCGATTAAAACTTCGAATGTTGAAATGGCTATGTGGGTTGCTTTTGATTGCTTTAACAAGCCCTCTCATTTCAACCTCAATGTTCGAGATACTCAGAAACCCCAGTTTCTTTCTTGTCATTTAGCCACTGCCAGTTTAATGTAAGCTTCATTTTGTTATGCGTCGTTAAACTTATATTGGCAATTGCCTTTCCTGCTTTCAATTCGTTATTTGTTGTAACACATTGGTACAACATGTCAAGCTTATCCTTTTTTAGGTTGGCGATTATTGTTCCGTATTTAATGGTGCCCCCGTAGTAATCGGCTGTTACCAAATCGCCCTGTTGCTTGTATTTAAAGATAGTTTCAGAATTAACTTTTCCATTTTCAGAATTTTCGATTAACGAAAATGTCTTATGATTAAAATTGAATTCCTTCATTTTATCTGTATTTAATTGTTTTCAGAATACCCAATGGCTTCACCAATAAGCGTTGCACTGGTACAATTCGTAACTTTTACCATGACAAAATCACCAATTTTATATTCAGCTTTAGGAAATACAACCATGGTGTTTTGGGGCGAACGTCCTGCCCATTGTGCCTTTGATTTTTTGGATTCTTTTTCAACTAAGACCTCTACGGTTTTATTAAGTTGGGCTTCGGTTCTTAGTTTGCTATGTTCCTGTTGAAGTGCAACAATTTCAGCAAGCCTTCTTTTTTTTGTGGCTTCTGGAACATCGTCTTCCATTTTACGTTCTGCCAGTGTTCCCGGACGTTCAGAATACGCAAACATATATCCGAAGTCATACTTCACATAGGTCATTAAAGAAAGCGTGTCTTCATGGTCTTCTTCAGTTTCAGTAGGGAAACCAGTAATCATATCATGACTAATAGCGCAATCGGGTATGATAGCCTTTATGTTATCTATAAGTTCAAAATACTCGTGCCTCGTGTGTAAGCGATTCATTTTTTTTAGAATACGATCACTTCCACTTTGTACTGGTAAATGCACATAGTTGCAAATGTTATTATATTTGGACATGGTTTTAATAACATCTAAAGTCATATCCTGAGGATTGGAAGTCGAAAAGCGAAAACGCATTTTTGGTTGTGCATGGGCACACAGTTCCAACAATTTTGAAAAGTTTACAGCTGTAGCCTTTTGTAAATCACTTGCGCTATCAAAATCTTTTTTCAGACCACCTCCATACCAAAGGTAACTATCTACATTTTGACCAAGAAGGGTAACTTCTTTATAGCCTTTGTTCCATAAATCGTTAATTTCTTCAACAATACTCTGTGGGTCTCTGCTTCGTTCACGTCCCCGTGTAAAAGGAACCACGCAGAACGTACACATATTATCACAACCTCTGGTAATAGAAACAAATGCGGTAACACCATTGGAATTTAATCGAACTGGAGCAACATCACCATAGGTCTCTTCTTTCGAAAGGATAACATTAATGGCGTCTCGTCCTTCATCAACTTCAGCTAAAAGGTTTGGTAAATCCTTATAAGCATCTGGGCCAACAACCAGATCGACAATTTTTTCTTCCTCAAGGAATTTCGATTTTAACCGTTCTGCCATACAGCCTAAAACCCCCACTTTCATATTCGGATTATGAGCTTTCTTTACGGCGTTATATTTTTCCAAACGTTTCCGGACGGTTTGTTCTGCCTTATCCCGAATAGAACAGGTATTTACCAAAACCAAATCGGCGTCCTCTAAATTCTGAGTGGTGTTGAATCCTTGATCTGTTAAAATCGAGGCTACAATTTCGCTATCGCTAAAATTCATAGCACACCCATAACTTTCTATAAAAAGTTTTCGTTTATTGCCTTCTTTTTGATCCAGAATAAGGGTCTCACCCTGTTTTTTTTCATCTATTGTTTTCTCCATAGTATATCGAAACTCCTAGCGGTCAATTATCGTGCCCGCCTATATTCGAGCAGGTGCAAAGATACAATTTATTTACGTTTTATGACAAAGTGGCAGTTTAAATTTCTATCAGATTTTCAGCATAATTTTGACGCCTTACGCAACCAAAACAGGCTTTTAGTATCTATTTAGAAAAAAATAACTCTAAAAAAGCCTCATTTATGAAAAAGACTTTATTTGCCGTTTCTGTAATTTTTTGTTTTGTAAACATGACATGTTCTGATGATGATAGTGTCCCTGTAGATTCCGATAATTTATTAATAGGGTCATGGATAAGTCCAGTTTACGATGGAGATACCATAACCTTTGAAAAAACAACCGAATTGCCAAAAGACGCCTACGGAATTTTATTTAAAACAGATGGAACTTTTGTCGAACGGTCTTTTGGTTGGTGCGCTACACCACCATTAGTGTTTTTTGATTCCAAAGGAGACTGGCAGTTAAATAATTCAATTGTGTCAATTACGCAAAAGCAATATCCCAACAACTATACCTGGCGAATTGTATCACTTACCGCAAGCGAGTTAGTGGTTAAAAAGGAGTTGACCGATCAAGAAAAAGACCATAGAGTATTAATGGATCTTTTTGATGAGATTACCAAAATGGCAGAAAGCGTTTCGTGCACCAAAGCAAGTGATTGGGCTTTTACACCATACGGTTCTAAAGCTTGTGGCGGACCGCGAGGATATTTAGCATATTCAACTAGCATAGACACAAACGTGTTTCTTGAAAAGATAGAAACATATAAAAACCTGGAGCATGCCTATAATGCTAAATGGGATGTCGTTTCTACCTGTGAAGTTCCACTGGAGCCCAAAGGATTAGAATGTCAAAATGGGTACCCTGTTCTTAAATATTAAGTGACCTACCATGAGATATTTAACGATTATAGCCTTGGTGATTTGCATGTGCGCATGTTCAAAAAATAATAAAGAGGATGAACTACCTTCTGGAGTCAGGTTGGTGTCTATCGAATATATAGATCCGAACCAGAGTTGGATGGAGAATTATTCATATTCGACTAATGGAGCACTATCTGTTGTAGAAGATTCCAGACCGACGGGAAGAAGACATGAAATTGACTATCAGAATTCTAAATTAAGAGAATATAACATATATGAAAAGGATGAACGAGCACCTGTTTTTCGGGATTCAATTCTTTATGATGACAATGGATCGATTAAAGCGATTCATAAGTTTTCAATTAATTCAGGAGCGGATTTAGCGTTGCAATGGATTTTTGAATACGAATATGATAATGAAAATAAGCTTGCGAAGAAAGTATCTTATCTCGCGAGATCACAAAAGTATTCGTCCATGGAAAACTACTTTTGGAATGGAGGTAATATTGAGCGCGTGGAGTACCGAAGTGGAAAAGACGAATTACTCTATGAATTTTTCTATAAATATGATGATAAGATAAACTATAAAAAGGGTATTCCAATTCATATTTCAGATCCATTAAGCTGGACAAACAATAACATAACCGAAATGCGTTATAAAGATTATTTGGGTTATCTTGATTTGGCTTGCGGTCCTTGCATTACTGAATATAACTATAATAAAGATAATTACCCGATTTTGGTGAAAACGAATTGGGAAAGGAAAAGGACCTTAGTATTAAGCTATGAATAAAAAATAATTAACATCAATCCCTATGAAATCTATAAATAATAAAAGTATTAACTTTAATGTCATACTAAAGAAAATTGCATTTGCTTTAATATTAGTACTTTGTTGTGTGAATATGCAGTGTGATAAAGAGTCTGAAGAAGAGCCTTTAAAGCCCTGTGATCAAATAACCATAGTCGACAAAACGATTTATAATGATCTCGATTCTGCTCATTTTACAATTGTTAATGCTGAAATAAATGATGATTGTTTGCTCATGGAACTAAGTGCCTCTGGTTGCGATGGTAAATCCTGGGAATTTAATCTGGTAGATTCTGAAGTTGTTGCGGAATCGTTTCCAGAACAACGTTATTTGAAGTTTCAATTGATCAATACGGAAGTGTGCCAGGCGGTTTTTAAACGTACTGTGTCGTTTGATTTAAAACCTGTTCGAGTTGAAGGGAGTCGTGAAATAATATTACATATAGAAGGATTAGAGCCCGCATTACAATATAAATATTAAAAACATTAGCTATGAAATTAAAATACCTTTGTTTGTCCTTAGTTTTTATAGGCATATGGTCTTGTGATAAGAAAGATCTTGATTACGAACAGGTTCAGGTGGCTACACCGGAGTTTATGACTAAAGCCGACTTTAGAAGTTCGGTCGAGATTACAGTTCCGAAAGACATAGAAAACGTAGGTAAGATATATGCTTATAAAAACTACATTTTTGTGAGCGATGTTAACAAAGGTGTGCATGTTATAGATAATACAAATCCAGTTAAACCAAAGACGGTTAAGTATATTAAAATTCCTGGTAACGAAGACATTTCGGTAAAAGATGACTTTTTATATGCCGATAGCGCTACCGACTTAGTCGTTTTTGATATCTCTGATATTCATGCCATATCGATAGTGGAAAGGCTGAAAGATGTATTTACAATTTATGATTATCAGATTCCTGTCGAGGCTAATTTGGTGGATTATAAGAAATTTAACTTTGAAGAAGATATTATTGTTGGATGGAACTTAACCACAGAATGGAGAAAAAAAGAGGATGTAGATGTTGTTACGGGGGAGATCTTTATGGGTGGTGAGTTAAGAGCTGCTACAGAATCGGTTACTGGCCAGGGAGGTTCCTTAGCACGGTTTCAGGTGGTCGATGATTATCTGTACACAGTAGGAAGCTACCAAATGTCAATTTTTAATATTAAGAACCTGGAAGCACCGCTCCTGGAAAATACACAATATGCAGGGTGGAATATTGAAACGATGTTTCAGGCAGAGGATTATTTGTATTTGGGAAGTACTAACGGGATGTATATTTATAATTTAAAAAATCCGTCATTACCCGAATATGTTTCAGAATTTACCCATTGGGAAGGCTGTGATCCCGTTGTGGTAGAAGGAGAATATGCGTATTTAACATTGCGTGGGGGTAATGCCTGTGGACAGTTAGAAAGTGTTTTGGAGGTTATAGATATTAGTGATAAATCTGCACCAACATTGGCGGGGCGGTACGCATTAGAAAATCCATACGGACTGGGAATAAAGGGAGAAACATTATTTGTTTGCGATGGTACAGCGGGTCTAAAGCTATTTGATAAGACAGATCCTTTAAAAGTAGAACTGAAAAAGACCTATAACAATGTACAATCTAAAGATGTTATTCCTTTAGAAGATAGCTTACTCATGATTGGAGGTGAAACGTTGTACCAATATAAATATCATGAAGGTGGTGTGGAGCTAATTAGTTCATTTGTATTGCGATAAAATGTGTCGACGATGTTTTAAATAAACCCACTATAGATTTTGAAGCCCTTGGTTTTATTGATAGGCTAAAAAGTTTATGGCTTGAATCATCTGAATATGATTTAGCCGCGAATTCACAATTATTTGTGAATTCGCGGCTAAACTATTTTATGTAAACTTAAGTTGCTAAGGTGAAATTTCGGGTAGTTTTTTTTGATTGTGCTATATTGCGTTAAATTAATAATGAATATACCCAATCAAAATGCATACGTTAAACGCCCTTCAACAAAAGATAAATAATGCCAGATCTCTAGATTTCGGTGATATAATAAGTAATTCCTTCGACCTGTTTAAAAAAGTCTGGCTTAAAGGGTTTTTGGTTGTTTTGTTTATTATACTGATTGCTTTTATTTTGAGTTTAGTCTTTCAAGTTATAGGATTATCCCCAGGTGGGTTCGACATTAATAACGGATTTGAATTAGAAACGCTTACTGAATTTTATTCTGAGAACATATTGTATAGTATCCCCCAAACCATTTTGGTAAGCACCGCTACCATTGGTTTTTTAGCTGCTTTTTATCGCATATGTAAACGGGAAGTACAGGGAGAAACAGGTAATGATGATTATTTTTATTTTTTTAACAACGGGTATTTTACCAGGATTTTTATGTTGGGGATTATTTATACCGGAATAGCAACAGTGGCCCAGTTGTTACTTTTTATTCCCTATATCTATGTCTTCGTGCCATTATCTTATTTTGCTATAGTTTTCGCTTTTAATCCAGATTTAAGTGAAACCGAAATTATAAAAGCCAGTTTCGCTTTGGGAAATAAAAAATGGCTAATAACATTCGGTACCATGTTTGTTATGGGAATTATCGCTATGCTGGGAATATTAGCCTGTGGAGTAGGTTTATTATTTACCATGTCCATAATGTATTTACCAGTGTTTTTAATATACAAAGATGTTATAGGGTTTAAATCTCATAGCGAAATTGAAAAAATAGGACAAGAAGACGATTCTCAATATTAATTAACCATATATCAATGCATACGATTAACAATCTGTTAGAGAAAATAGAACGACATACGGTTTTAGATTTTGGAACTATTTTTAGTGAATCTGTAGAATTGTTTAAAAAATCCTGGTTACAGGGGTTTTTGTTACAGTTGTTCACTATCATAATTATACTGCCGCTAATAATTATAATGTATATTCCCTTGATTACAATGGCTATCGCGATGGATGACAGTGGGTATTCCGAGCTCCAGATTTTTAATGAGTTTTTCGCTGGAATGTCTATATTGTATATCCTATTTATGTTCGTTGGGATATTTGTGTTAGGAACACTTTCCGTAGCAATGAATGCTGCTTTTTTTAGAATTTTGAAGAAGTTAGATCACGGCGAAACTGTATCTAATTCAGATTTCTTTCACTTTATAAAAGGTAAATATTTAAGTAAAATATTTGTCCTTATGATGGCGTCTTTTGGAATTGCAATAGCGGCACTGTTACTATGTTATTTTCCAATATTTTATGTAATGGTTCCTATGTCATTTTTTGCTGTTATATATGCATTCAATCCAGAGCTAAGTGTTGGTGAGATCGTAAAGCTTAGTTTTAAAATAGGGACTAAAAATTGGTTAATCTCTTTTGGTTTAATGTTCGTTGCATCGGCCTTATCTCAAATAGTAGGTATTATGCTTTGCGGGATAGGGATAATTTTTACGGCATCATTTATCTATCACCCCATTTATTTAATTTATAAACATGTTATTGGCTTTGATGTAGTAAGTCCTGTAGATCAAATAGGAGTGCTGCCAGAGTAAGCAAAAACCTCAATGATAAAAGCCTGTTTTTTAGACCTAAAAAACAGGTTTTTTTGTTTAAAAATGTACAGATAATCTATAAAATGCGGCAGATAAACTTTTTTTCGCATACATTTGTAGCTTCAAAAATTGAAGTATGGCGAAGAATTTAGTGATCGTAGAGTCACCGGCAAAAGCGAAAACTATTGAAAAATTTTTAGGAAAGGATTTTAAGGTAGAGTCTAGTTTCGGACATATATCAGATTTACCTTCCAAAGAGTTAGGAGTTAACGTAGACGGTGATTTTAAACCAAAATATGAGATTTCAAAAGATAAAAAAGCAGTTGTAAAAAAGCTTAAAGAGTTAGCTAAGAAAGCCGAAAAGGTTTGGTTAGCAAGTGATGAAGATCGCGAGGGAGAAGCAATTGCATGGCATCTGGCAGAAGCATTAAAACTCGATAAGGATAAGACCAAGCGTATCGTCTTTCACGAGATTACCAAGACGGCTATTAAGAAAGCTATTGAAAACCCCAGAGGTATCGATTACGATTTGGTAGATGCACAACAAGCTCGTCGTGTATTAGATAGAATTGTCGGGTATGAATTGTCTCCTGTTCTTTGGCGAAAAGTAAAAGGCGGACTTTCCGCAGGGCGTGTGCAATCTGTTTCAGTGAGATTGATTGTAGAAAAGGAAAGAGATATTGAAGGGTTTACGCCCGTGGCGTCTTATAGAATAGATGCCGAGTTTTCGAATGAAGATGGGCAAACGTTTAAGGCAAAACTTCCAAAAAACTTTTCTACCAAAGAAGAAGCGCTAAAGTTTTTAGAGAAAAATAACGGAGCAGATTTCAAAGTAGCTGATTTAGAAAAGAAACCAGCAAAGAAATCTCCGGCACCGCCATTTACAACCTCTACCTTACAGCAAGAGGCGTCTCGTAAGTTATATTTCTCGGTAAGTAAAACCATGACCATGGCGCAACGTTTATATGAAGCTGGTTTAATTACTTATATGAGAACCGATAGTGTGAATCTGTCTGATGAGGCTAGAAAGGGTGCTGCAGAGGAGATAGAAAATGCATATGGCTCAAAATATAGCAAGCCAAGAAACTATACAGGAAAATCAAAAGGAGCACAAGAAGCTCACGAAGCGATTCGTCCAACAAATTTTGCAACGCACTCCGTAAATATCGATAGAGACCAAGCCAGATTATATGATTTGATCTGGAAACGAGCTATCGCCTCGCAAATGAGTGAAGCAGAATTAGAACGAACCAATGTAAAGGTGAGCGCTTCAACGCATAGCGAAACCTTTAGTGCGAATGGAGAGGTTATTACATTTGATGGTTTCTTAAAAGTATATCTGGAAGGAACAGATGATGAAGATGTAGAGCAAGAAGGTATGTTGCCGGCCATGAAAATTAATGAAACACTTCTAAATAACTTTATTTCGGCTACAGAGCGTTATACACGTCCGCCCGCAAGATTCACAGAGGCATCCCTGGTTAAGAAATTGGAGGAGTTAGGAATTGGACGTCCGTCAACATATGCACCAACAATTTCGACCATTCAAAACAGAAACTATATAGAAAAAGGTACCGTTGAAGGTGTTGAGAGGAATTATTCGCAATTAAAACTTCAGGCAGGATCCATTACTGATAAAACTTTGACTGAAAAAGTAGGATCGGATAAAGGTAAATTGGTACCCACAGATATTGGAATGATTGTAACTGACTTTTTGGTGAATCATTTCGCAACCATTTTAGATTATAATTTTACAGCAAAGGTAGAAGAGAATTTCGATAACATTGCTGAAGGAAATGAAGATTGGACTAAAATGATGAAGTCATTTTATGAAGATTTCCATCCAAAAGTAGAAGACGTAAAAGAAAATGCAGAACGAGAATCTGGGGAACGTATTTTGGGTGTAGATCCAAAAACCGGAAGACAGGTTAGTGTGCGTTTGGGTAGGTTTGGGCCTATGGTGCAAATTGGTACTGTAGATGATGAAGAGAAGCCGCTATTTGCAAGTTTAAGTCCAGACCAACAGTTAAATACTATTACCTATGAAGAGGCCATGGATTTATTCCAGCTTCCAAAGAATTTGGGAGATTACGAAGGAGAAGAAGTTGTTGTAAACAATGGACGTTTTGGACCCTATGTTAAGCATGGTAGCTCTTTTGTGTCATTACCAAAAGGAGTAGACCCCTTAAGTGTGGAATTGGATGATGCCATTGTTTTGATAAAAGAGAAGCAAAAAGCAGATGCACCAATATATATGTATAAGGACTTACCTGTAATTAAAGGTAAGGGGCGTTTTGGACCATTTATTAAATGGAACAATATGTTTATTAACGTTAACAAAAAATATGATTGGGATAACCTGTCCGATGAAGATATTATTGAATTGATTGAAACCAAGATTCAAAAAGAGATCGATAAGGTTGTTCATAATTGGGAAGAAGAAGGTATTCGTGTGGAGAAAGCACGATGGGGTAGACACAATGTTATAAAAGGTAAGGTAAAAGTAGAGCTAGCCAAAACAGTTGATGTTTCCGAAATGACTTTAGAAGAAGCAAAAGGCATTATAGAAGCTAATACACCCAAGAAAAAAACAACAAGAAAAAAAGCACCGGCTAAAAAGAAGTCGTAAATGCATAGAACATATAGGCAATGACATTTGCTAATAAAAGTTGACACATCCTCTCATGAATTTTAATTTTCTATCTCCAGTTTCAGATTTAGTGCTCGCTCATAACGAATTGCTTTCATCACAGGCCCTGGGTAGAAAAATGGATATACATTCCGAACAGCATGGCATTCCCGATTTAGATGATGCCAATATCGCTATACTGGGGGTTTTAGAAAATAGGAACGATATTAATTATTTAGGGGCAGAATTTCAACTAGACGAAATTCGTAAATCCCTATATGGCCTTTTTCCTGGAAGTTGGACCACCAATATTGTTGATTTAGGTGACATTAATAAAGGAGAGAGTGTGGAAGATACCTATTTCGCGCTTAAAACAGCGATAAGCATACTCGTAAAGAAGGGCATTATTCCAATTGTATTGGGAGGAAGTCAAGATCTTACCTATGCCAACTATAGGGCTTACGACTTTATTGTTCCTATGGTTAATGTGGTAAATGTTGATAGTAAGTTCGATTTAGGAGATTCTGCAAAACCTATAAAGAATAATAGTTTTGTTGGAAAGATCATTTTAGATCAACCTTATAACCTGTTTAATTATGCCACCATAGGTTATCAAACCTATTTCAATTCTCAGGAAGAAATAGACTTAATGGATAATCTGTATTTCGAGTCCTATAGATTAGGAGATGTATCGGGAGATATATCCATTGTAGAACCCGTGTTGAGAGATGCCAATATTGTGAGTTTAGATCTCACCTCTATTAAAGGATCGGAAGTTAGTAGAAATCAAAGATATTCACCAAACGGATTGGACGGAAAAGAGATTTGTGCTATTTCTCGATATGCCGGTATAAGTAATAAGGTATCTTCTTTTGGAATTTACGAATACAAGCCTTCAAATGACGACGAACTTACCTCCATGTTGGTAGCTCAAATTATATGGTATTTTATAGAAGGTGTTAATTGCAGGGTGAACGATGATGATTTCTCTGAAGACAGGAACTACCTGAAGTATATCACATTAGTGGACGCCCAGGAGTTGATATTTTATAAGAGTAATAAGACCGGTAGATGGTGGATTGAAATTCCTTTTTTATCGGAAGTAAATAATAAATTGAAAAGACATACGTTATTACCTTGCATGCATCAGGATTATCTTGACGCTTGTAATAATAAGCTTCCTGACCGCTGGTACAAAGCATTTCAAAAGAATAGTGTTTAGTGGAAAAGTGCGTCCTGAGCCTATTTTATCGGTGAAATGCCGTTTTTTCACGATGAAATGTATTTTTTTTAGCGAAAAAGTTGTTTTTTAAAAAATATATAAATATGTTTACGCTCTCAAAATTGAAGCTTAAACTAATTAACCTCGAGTTTTCTATGGATATGAAAAAGTTTATTTTATTAATCGCAGTAATAACAGTGCTAACTAGTTGTGGTTCTAAAGATAGAGGCGAACTGGTGGGTGCTGGAGGAAAAAAATGGCACCCAGAAAAACCTTATGGGATGCAGCTTATTCCTGGTGGATCGTTTATTATGGGTAAAGCAGACGACGACATTGCCGGTGTGCATGATGCACCTGCGAGAACAGTTACTGTTAGGGCCTTTTATATGGACGAGACAGAAATAACAAATAGCGAATATCGCCAATTTGTTAATTGGGTTAGAGACTCAATAGTTAGAATGAAACTCGCTGTTCTGGCAGATGAGGTTGGTAAAATTCCGGATGATGGCGGAATTGGAGAATATGCATTTAAGGATGCGGATACCGCTAATATGTCCGTTTACGAAAAATATATGTTCGAAAATTACACAGGTCTTGGACCAACAGGATATGAAGGAAGAAGAATTAATCACGATGTTGATTTAATTTTTAATACGTCCGAATACCCTGATGAGTACTATACGGAAGTTATGGATACCATGTACCTTCCTATTGAAGAGTCTTATAACGGACAACGTACTTGGGACGTGAAGAAATTTAAGTTTCAATACAGTTATATGGATATTCAAGAAGCTGCAAGAAACAGAGGTGTTAAACGTAAAGATGTATTGAGAAAAGAGGAAATCGAAATATACCCAGACACGACCGTTTGGATTAGAGATTTTGCTTATTCCTATAATGAACCGATGCATAACGATTATTTCTGGCATGATGCATACAGTGATTACCCTGTAGTTGGTGTAACATGGATGCAAGCCAAAGCGTTTTGTGAGTGGAGAACCATTAATAAAAACTCATATCAAAAATCTAAAAAAGGATCTGCTATGGTAAACAGGTTTAGATTACCATCAGAGTCTGAGTGGGAATATGCCGCCAGAGGAGGTCTTCAAGCAGCAACATATCCATGGGGTGGCCCTTACACGAAGAGTGATAGAGGATGTTTTATGGCAAACTTTAAGCCTGTAAGGGGGGATTATGCAGCAGATCAAGCGCTTTATACCGTAGAGGCTAAATCTTACGAGCCTAACGATTACAACCTTTATAATATGGCAGGTAATGTGTCTGAATGGGTAAATGCATCGTACGATCCATCGTCTTATGCGTATACTTCTACGATTAACCCAAGTGTTAACGATCCAGACAATACACGTAAAGTAGTACGAGGAGGTTCTTGGAAGGATGTTGCATACTTCCTACAAGTGAGTTCCAGAGATTACGAATATGCAGATTCAGCTAGAAGTTATATTGGATTTAGAACAGTTCAAGATTACATGGGGACAAAAGTGACGAAAAACTCTAGCGGAAATTAATTAAGAATCAATTAAAACAATAATAAATACTATTAATTAACCTACTTAAGTATTCATACTTAAATTAAAAACCGAAAATTATGGCAAAGTCAAAAGCAAGTAAAAAATTCATGAATATGGCTTATGGATTAGGAGCAGCAATTGTAATTGTTGGAGCTTTATTCAAGATTATTCACTTTGAAATAGGACCTTTAACGGGTAATGTAATGTTAACAATTGGGCTTGTAACAGAAGCAATTATTTTTGCAATATCTGCTTTCGAACCTGTAGATGATGAACTAGACTGGTCTCTGGTATATCCAGAATTAGCTGGGGGACAAGCTGATTTTAAAGAAGAAAAGAACCCACAAGGCATGTTGGCCAATAAGTTAGACGAGTTATTAAAAGATGCTAAAATAGATGGCGAATTAATGGCTAGTTTAGGAGAAAGCATTAGAAACTTCGAAGGAGCTGCAAGAAACATGGGATCTACTGTAGATTCTGTTGAAGCTACTAAGAAATATGGTGAAGAGTTGTCTCTAGCAGCTGCACAAATGGAATCATTAAACAGTTTGTATAAAGTACAATTAGAAAGTATTAATAAACAAGCATCTATTAATGAAGAGTCTGTAGAAAATGCAGCGAAATTGAAAGAGCAAATGCAATCATTAGCATCTAACTTATCTTCATTGAATGGTGTTTATGGTGGTATGTTGTCTGCTATGGTGAAAAACTAATTAGGGTATTCCCAAATTATTATTAATTAACCAAAACCTAATTAAACATGGCAGCAGGAAATTTATCACCAAGACAGAAAATGATTAATCTGATGTATCTAATATTTATTGCGATGCTCGCATTAAATATGTCGAAAGAAGTTCTTTCTGCATTCGGATTAATGAACGAAAAGCTTTCAGAATCTAATCAAGCTACATCATTACGTAATGAGAGTTTTGTAGCCAACTTAGATCAAAAAGCTACAGATCAACCAGAAAAGTATGAGCCCTTAAAAGAGAAGGCTCACCAAATGGACGTTTTAGCAAAAAAGTTCGATACTTATTTATCAGAACTTAAAGGTAAAATGACAGCAACCGTTGATGATCCTACAGATTATGAGATCATGGACAAAGGAGATTACCTAGACCAAAACTTCTTTAAAGGAGACCAATTAAAGTCTGAAGGTCAGGAATTCTTAGATCATATCAATGAATTCAGAGAGGGTGTAGCAACACTTCTTGAAGGAGAAAAAGGTATGGAAGATGTTGTTAAGGAAGTAAAGGATAAATTTAATACCGAACCTGAAGTAAATAGAGACGGAATTAAAGTAGACTGGTTAGATTACCATTACAAAGGATTTCCTTTAGTGGCTTCTTTAACTAAAATGACCCAACTTCAAGCAGATATTAAAACAACCGAATCTGAGGTATTGTCTAAGATGTTAGAAGGAGAGTTATCTAGTCAGGTCTCTATGACGAACTATACAACGTTATTAGAAACAACAAAATCGGCTTATTTTAATGGTGAGCAGTTTGATGGACAGATTGTATTAGGACGTAAAGATGCTTCAACAAAACCAACTAGAGTTGAGTTGAAATTAGACGGTAGAGAGCTTAAAGAAGACCAGTACGTTATTGAAGAAGGAAAAGTTAAATTAAAGATTAGTGCAGGAAGAGTAGGAGAGCATAAGCTTGAAGGAAATTTAATTTTCGCTCAAGATGGTGAAGAAGTAGAAGTACCTGTAAAATCGAGCTTTGCTACGGTTGCAAAACCAAATGCTGCAACGATTTCTGCCGATAAAATGAATGTCGTGTATCGTGGTGTTAAAAACCCAATGACGATTTCATTTGCTGGTATTCCAGATAACAAGGTAACAGCTAGCGCACAAGGTTTATCAAGATCTGGAGGAAGTAAATACATAATGGACGCTACCAGAATTAAAGGTAGAGAAGTAACCATTAATGTAACCGGAACGTTACCAGGAGGACAAAAGGTAGGTGATCGAGCTAAATTTAGAATTAAAGATTTACCAAAACCAACAGGAACAGTAAGAGGAGAGGACGGAGCTATCAAAATGCAAAGAACCTCACTTCAAATTTCTACAATTGGTGCTAAGTTTGATGATTTTGATTTTGAATTACCATTACGAGTTACAGGATTTAAATTTAAAGTACCTGGTCAACCAACAATTACAGTAAATGGAAACAAGTTAGACGGTAGGGCAAAAGGAGCCTTACGTAAAGCGAAGCGTGGATCTGGAGTTCAGATATTTGATATCCAGGCTAGAGCCAAAGGTGTTAGCGTAATACTTAAAAAAGTATCCCCTGTTTTTGTTGAGATAACAAATTAGAATAATTAGGATAACCACTGGTTACCCTTATAAGGATAACGTATAAATAAGATGAAATATCCATAGCGAATTTTCGTTATGGATATGACATCTGCCTCAGGGCAGATGGGTGTAACCATTGATTGAGAAACAATAAAAATAAGCACATGAAATTAAAAAGTTTTTTATTAACCCTTACAACTGTTTGTACTGTATCAGGTATGTTTGCGCAGGCAAATATATTGAACGCCAGGAGCCCGGAAGAAATTGGGGTAAGAACAGAAGAACAAAAGGCAGTCGATAACGATCAACCTTTAGAGTATGGTTATGTTGACGACAGGGATATTTTATTTTCTAAAATGACATGGGAAAAAGTTGTCCTTGATGAACGTGCGAATTTACCATTATATTATCCAGTGGATAGTAACAACATTGGTAAAAACAGACGTTCGTTATACGATGTGCTTATGAAAGGTGTCAAAGATGGAAAAATCCAGAACATTTATGACGATTCTTATTTTACAGCGAAGCGAACTTTAAAAGATATTGAAGCAGCTTTAGTTAAAATAGATACCACAGAACTTGGTATTGAGCAATTAAATGCCGGTGAGCAATTATCTCCAGAGTATATTAATAGAAGAGATATTACTGCTGCCGATATTAAAGAGTATCATATTAAAGGATTATGGTATTTTGATAAGCGTCAGGCTGAAATGAAATTCAGGTTGTTAGGAATAGCGCCTGTAGCTCCAGACGTGAATTTTATCGATGAACCAGAACCGGATTTAGTACCATTATTTTGGGTATTCTTCCCAGACGCAAGAGAGATTTTACATGAAGCTAAATCTTTTAATTCTGAGAATAGTTCGATTCCTTATTCTTTCGACCATATTTTAAATGCTAGACGTTTTCACGGATATATTTTCAAAGAAGAAAATGTATACGGAGATAGAAAGATATCTGAATACGTATCAGAGAACGCTCTAATGCAATTGTTGGAATCTGAAAGAATTAAAAACAAAATTAGAGATTTTGAATTAGACATGTGGACGTATTAAGTCTCATAAATTCATAAAAATATTTAAACGCTCACTTATTTAGGTGAGCGTTTTTTATTCTTGTATAGCTAAATCAATATTAAATGGCATTTTAGATTTGCCAAGAACAAACTTGAAGTTTAAGGCTATGACTACATGTTTCGCCTTAAACTTCAAGTCTTTTCGGTGAAGATTGATGTTATTTAATATTGATTTAGCTATAAATACCGTGGGTCTATTTTTCTGGGTATCTTCGTACCATGATGAAAGTTGATTATATCGTTGTTGGAATAGGGTTGGCCGGTGTGAGTTTTTGTGAACAATTAAAGGCTCACCATAAAACCTTTGTGGTATTCGATAATAATTCGCAACAGTCTTCAAAGGTTGCTGGAGGCTTATATAATCCTGTTGTATTGAAACGCTTCACACCTGTTTGGAAAAGCAAGGACCAATTGGATGTTGCCTTAGCACTTTATGCACGTTTAGAAAAGAAGCTGCAGGTAAAACTAGACTATAAAATTCCTGTATATCGGAAATTTGCGTCCATAGAAGAGCAAAACGACTGGTTTACCGCATCAGACAAGCCAGCACTTTCAGAGTTCCTTTCGGGAGAAATTATTAAAAATAATAATGACGCTATTGATGCCGACTTTGGGTTCGGTGAAGTTTTAAAAACGGGCAGAATTGATGTAAAAACATTGATTGATCGGTATAAAAAAGACCTGTTAAACTCGAAATTGCTATTCGAAGAAGCGTTTAACTACGATGCTATTGAGTTTAATGATGGTAAGGTCACTTACAATGGCATTGAAGCATCTCATGTAGTGTTTTCTGAAGGTTATGGTATAAAACAGAACCCGTACTTTAATAATCTACCATTGGCACCAGCAAAAGGAGAGTTAATTATCATAGAGGCACCCGATCTAAAGATAGATTATGTTTTAAAGTCAGGTGTATTTTTAATTCCTTTAGAAAATGATCGCTATATCGTTGGTGCGACTTACGAATGGAAGGATCTAAGTAATAAAACAACCGAAAAAGCCAAAAACGAGCTCTTAGAGAAGCTTAAAAAAATCATTGGATGTTCATATAAGGTGATTGGCCAGCTCACAGGAATTCGGCCAACAGTTCAAGATAGACGTCCGCTCGTTGGCCAACATTCAAAGTATAAAAACCTTTTTGTGCTTAATGGTCTAGGAACACGAGGTGTTATGATAGGGCCTTACGTCGCAGAACAACTGTATAACTTCATAGAACATGGCAAGTCGTTAGAAAGGGACATTGATATAAATCGCTTTGCCTGAAATTGTGAGTTGGTTACGAAATGCTTTTCGAATGCCACGTCTCATTTCAGAGTGTCCTACGAGTTTAGTCGGAGTGAAAATAAGAATCTACTTTGTAAAGATTACATCTTAATTTAGCATAAATGAGATATGTAAGCTATGGATAATTATAGATTTACATTTTATCTGGTAAAAATCGTTGTCAGACGAAGCATGAGGCAGAATCTATATTAAATTAAGATTTCTCGAAAGTTTATCCTGAGCGTAGCCGAAGGGCTCATTCCGCTTTCTCAGCCTGCCTGGCTGGCGGGTGTTTAAATGATATAGTACTAAAAACCAGTGCTATACATGTTGAAAAGTCAAATAAAGTTACGTCAAACTCACTTTAATTTAAACTTGTTTTGCCTTACTAAAACAAGTTCAGCACAAACCGCAAGACAAACAAATCAGAAACTAAAACAATTCATGTCTTAGATAACGATTTGTCATACTTCATAAAAAAGTTAATCCAGATATTTCTGGAAAGCCTTAAAATGATTGGCATGCATAAGATTAAAGTCCCAATTATAGAAATAAATACGATATGGATGCTTGCTTTAAAAACAAAGAATGATATTACAAAGGCCACAGTGGCAAATGCTATACCAACCGGATAGCTAACATACATAGAACCATAGAAAAAAGAGGGTTCAATTTTATACTTGGTTTTGCAGTTACTACAACGCTCATGCATGCTAAGAGCTTGAGATAAAATATAAGGATTTTTGTTTTTAAACATGGATTCCTCATGGCATTTAGGACAAACACCGGTTATAATGCTATATAATTTCGTCCCTTTTCCTAACATAGATAGAATTTAATGTATTTTTGCAAGCGCATAAATGATGTCATAAAAAGGAAATAATCATTTTAAGGAACTATACTTTTTTGGACATGCATTCATATAACAAAAATAAGTTTTTAATAGCGAAAAAGCTGCAATATAAGTTACAGAACTATGATGAATATTCATAATTTATCGATTTCATTTCAAGGGGAATATTTATTTGAAGATATTACTTTTAAATTGGGTAATGGAGACAGAGTGGGGCTCATTGGAAAGAATGGAGCAGGGAAATCTACCATGCTTAAAATTTTATCCAAAGAGATGGAGCCAGATGGCGGACAGATTGCAGCCGATAAAGAATTGAAAATAGGCTTTTTAAAACAAGATATAGATTTTGTTTTTGGAAGGACCGTGCTTGAGGAATCGTATGAAGCCTTTACCGAAATCAAGGAGTTGGAGGCAAAAATGGAAAACGTCAATACGCAATTGGCAGAGCGAACAGATTATGAGAGTGAAGGTTATAATCAATTGATGATCGATTTAAACGAATATCAGCATAAATACGAGATTTTAGGAGGTTATAATTATCAAGGTGATACCGAAAAAATTCTTCAGGGTTTAGGGTTTAAGCGATCAGATTTTGATAAGCTAACCGATACATTTTCCGGAGGGTGGCGTATGCGTATTGAATTGGCTAAGTTACTTCTTCAGAATAACGATATCCTATTGTTGGATGAGCCTACCAACCATTTGGATATAGAATCTATTATATGGTTAGAAAGCTTTTTAAAGAACTATTCTGGGGCTGTGGTTATCGTATCACATGATAAGATGTTTTTAGATAATGTAACCAATAGAACCATAGAGATTTCTTTAGGTAGAATTTACGATTATCCAAAGCCCTATTCAAAATACCTCGTGTTACGTGAAGAAATAAGAGAGCAGCAACTGGCCTCTCAAAAGAATCAGCAAAAGCAAATAGAGCATACCGAAAAGCTTATTGAGAAGTTTCGCGCCAAGGCTTCAAAAGCTACCATGGCCCAGTCGCTTATTAAAAAGCTTGATAAAATTGATCGTATTGAAGTCGATGAAGATGATAGCAGTGTGATGACCTTAAATTTTCCGGTGTCTATTACCCCGGGAAAGGTTGTTGTAGAGACGACGGGTATTTCGAAAAGCTATGGTGAAAAAAACGTTCTTAAACATATCGATTTGTTGATAGAGCGTGACGGTAAAACAGCTTTTGTTGGACAAAACGGACAAGGAAAATCAACACTGGCGAAAATTATTGTTGGAGATATAAAGTATGAAGGTGATTTAAAGCTGGGGCATAACGTGCAAATAGGTTACTTTGCCCAGAATCAGGCCGAATATTTAGACGGTAATAAAACGGTTCTAGATACTATGATTGATGCGGCCAACGAATCCAATCGAAGCAAAGTACGAGATATTTTAGGCTCATTTTTATTTCGGGGAGAAGAGGCAGATAAATATGTAAGAGTACTTTCGGGAGGAGAGCGAAATCGTTTGGCTCTGGCGAAGTTAATGCTTCAGCCGTTTAATGTGTTGGTGATGGATGAGCCTACCAATCATTTAGATATTAAATCAAAAAATGTCTTAAAAGAGGCTTTAAAAAGATTCGAAGGGACTTTAATTCTCGTGTCTCACGACAGAGACTTTCTTCAAGGGTTAACCAACAAAGTATACGAGTTTAAGGATCATAAAATAAAGGAATATCTGGGGGATATTGATTATTATTTAGAGCAACGAAATGTCGAGAGCCTTCGGGATGTAGAAAAACGAGATGTTGTTAAAGACGCTCCAAAAGAAAAGAAACAACAGTCTTATGAAGATCAGAAAAAGTTAAAATCCTTAAACAATAAACTGAGTAATGTCGAAGCTAAAATAAATCAGTTAGAGCAGGATATAAAGGCGATAGATTTGGAATTAGAAATTAATTACGAGGCCGTTACTTCCAAACCCGATTTTTTTGATAGTTATCAGAAAAAGAAATCTGATTTACAAGAACTTATGGGGAGGTGGGAAGACATTCAGATGGAAATTGAGAGGTATACAGTCTAGTGTTTGTTAAAATTTAATGCATTTCATCGAATAAAATAGTTTTTTGTCGATATATAGTCTACATTCGTAAGAGAATTAATCCCAAATGATACGATACATGAAGACTATAAAACTTTTAATGGTATGCTTTTTTGTTACAGCATATTCCTTTGCAAATATTTCTTCGATCGAAAAAGAGGCCTTGATCTCTTTATATAATAGCACGAATGGAGCCAAGTGGAATGCCACTTGGGATTTAAATGCGTCTATGGATACCTGGTATGGCATTAGCGTGGAAAACAATAAGGTAGTGGAGATTAATCTTCCCTTTAATAACCTTCAAGGTGAGTTGCCAAAAGAAGTCGGTAATTTGATACACTTGAAGAAAATCAATTTAGGTTTTAATAAACTAACTGGAAAGCTACCTGCATCATTAAAGCATTTAAAGGAGTTAACATCTCTAGAGTTGTTTATGAATAGTTTTGAAGGCAATATCCCTACAGAGTTAGGGGAATTAAAAAAACTGGAAGCTTTAAAACTTTATAGTAATAAACTAACAGGAGAGGTGCCGAATGAATTAATGAACTTAACTAATTTAAAGGAACTTTTATTAGGAAGTAACTTCTTAACAGGAAATATTCCTAGAGAGATTTATGCATTGTCAAAGTTACAAAAGCTAAGCTTTATGGATAATAAGATGGAAGGAGAAATTCCAGTTGAAATCGCTCAGCTTAAAGATTTAGAAGAATTATTATTATCGACAAACCAATTTACAGGCGATTTACCAATAGAGTTAATGAGTTTGGCAAAGCTTAACACCGTTATGGTTAGCGATAATAATCTGAACGAAGAATATATTAGTGTTTCCGGAAAAAACCCTCCAAGTTTGGTGAATATGGAAATGCAAAACGCTACAGCTACTATGGACATTGAAAAAGAATAATTGAATTGAATTATAGATTTTAGTTTGCGGAAAGAGTCAACAATTTTTTGTTGACTTTTTTTTAGTTTTATAACCATGTTAGAACATTTTTTTACCTGTCCGCATTGTTGGGAAACCATCTCGGTATTATTGGATACTTCCGTTTCTAAACAGTCTTATATCGAAGATTGTGAGGTGTGTTGCAACCCTATTCAGATAAATGCTCAATTTTCCAACTCGGAAATCGTTTATTTTCAAGGAAATAGTATAGAGCAATAATTTTTTTTGCATTTATACTTGCTATACTTAAAAAGGATTGTATATTTGCAATCCGATTACGAAAGACAAATCAAATCGTTTATCGATTTAAAAATATATATCGCGGGATAGAGCAGTAGGTAGCTCGTCGGGCTCATAACCCGAAGGTCACTGGTTCGAGTCCAGTTCCCGCTACTAGCAAAGACAAGGGTTTCAAGAGATTGAAACCCTTTTTTTATGATCTCTGTACAACAATGTACAACAAATGCATCTATCCCAAAAGTTGTGTGTGAATGAAAAATTCAGGTCAATATAAAAATGCATTCAACATACTTCCCGTATCTCCTGAACTGTGCTCTGAATGCTTTTATCGTAATTTTACTCTAGCTTATCTATTAACCCAACCTATAATTCTTTAAGTATTTGCACAGCATATTCTAAATCCCAGTCTTTATTTTTAACCCAATCTTTAGCAATTGCTGAGTTTTTGGCATCATCCACATTATCATTTACAGTATTTAAAATACGTTTTTTTACAGCTTTCGAAACATTTAAAAACTGGCTTGCTTTTCTACCCAAAACTCGTGCTGCAATTTTTAGTTGATCCAGATCATCTTTTTCTGGAAATGTGTCATTATGGTGTTCAACTATTTCATCAAAATTATAACCGAAGTAATGCTCTATAATTTTTAAAATATCATAAAGGTCGTTATTTCGGTCTTCTGGCCTATCACTCCAGGCAATTAATTTTAAAATAATCATTCCTGGGAGGGATGGAATTTGCAAGGACTTTTCTTCTATGTGTACGGTTTCAGTTTCTTGTAGGACTTCACTAAAACCTAAAACGTGCAAGTCGGTATAACGCTCATTGAATTGTATGGTAAATTTTTCTTCAATTTCCCCAAATGGCAATAGGTCTATCGCAATATTAAACTTGTCGTGATACAGAGTCCAAGGTGCTTCTACTTTGTTAAATCCGTGTTTGAGAAGTTCTTTAACTACAGTTTCAAATTCTTTTATAGACGAGATCATAATGGCAAAATCAATATCTTTTGTCCCTCTGCTTGGTTTAATACCGCCTTTCAATAATTCTAGAGCGACTGCACTTGCTCCAATGAGGTAATAGGGTATATTCAGTTTTACCAATACATCATCAATACAGTCAAAAACTTCTTTAAAATAAGGGATTGCTAATTCCTTATAGGTTTGGTTTGATGTGCTCATTGAAAATTATGTTTGCCGTTTCTTTGCTTCTTTTGTCATCACCAATCATTAATTCTGTATATACTAATGCTGCTGGTGCTGTGCTTTCGTTTAGTTTTTTGCTCCAAAAAAGGTCATACACCCAAATGTCACCATCATCGTCTGGCATTAATCTATAGTTTAACATTAAGTCTTTTACTGTCTCTTTAGTGTATAGAATAAATTTTTCTGGGCGTAGATGTTTTGTTATTATATCTCCTGCAGGTTCACCTCCCCAAACAGTTTTATCTTGATTGAACTGTATTTCTCTCCAATCTTGATTTTCATTCTGAAACCTAAAGCGTTGCTTGAAAATTGTTGGTTTTAAGGTTTGTTCAAATTCGGTAATCCATTTATTGAGGAGTTTCTCGTAATCATTAATTATATAGTCGTTCTTATTTAATTTTAAGATGAAGTTGGTTTCGAGTAGTCCATTTATAATTAACGGAATGTTTCCCAGAGCTACTTCTGTTACCTCTGCAATTTCTCTTTGCGTAGTATTGATTAACTGTGGGTTTAATAAAAAATGAAATATTACTTTAAGCCCCGTTTTGGTAAAAGCTCTGTTTCCTTTCCTTTTTTGAGTGTTAGTTGTCTTATTTGTATCTATATATAGAAATATATCATTTTGATTGATATAGGCATTTCCATTACCTTCTAAATAGTTTACCTGATTCTCACGAAGTTCCTTTTTTACTTTTGGGAATAGCTTTTCAGCGACTAATAGAAAATTTTGAAACTTGTTGTTATAGTAAAGTATGTTCAATAATTGATGATTCTTTACATCTTTTTTGATTTCGACCATTAGGAGCATTTTTCGATTATTCAATACTATTTCTAATTCTCCATCAACTTCTATTTCTTTATTATAGTCAATAGCATTCCAGTTCCAAATAATCGGAATATCCTTTTCTAAATTATGAATTGCGTTATTTAAAATATCTAATTCAGTCATTGTAAAAATCTTTTCGTTCATTTTATTTTATTGTTCATTATTCGTGAACGATAATAAAACGTGAACAAATATACATATTTTATTGATTAATTATCTATAAGTTAATCTTAATAAATTAAAGAATTAATCTAATTGACGAATCAATTTCTGTGAAACAAAGATCAACTTTACTGCTTATTTGAAATTTAAGGCTAAATTTTACTTTGCAAAAAGAAGAAAATATTTTCTTTTATTGAATAGATCAAAATATTACGCCTTCGGGTTACTAAATCTAAAGATAAATAGTGTAAAAATATCAATTTCAATAGATTAAAAATCTATTAGAAACTTTGATTTATATGGAATTATAGGGTATGAGGTTTTTCGAATACTTGCGAAATTTAAAATTAAAGTAGTCTGTTAAACATTTTGTCCGCTCATAACCCGAAGGTCACTGGTTCGAGTCCAGTTCCCGCTACTAGGACAGCCTAAAACTATTTGTTTTAGGCTTTTTTTTATGCTGTAAACTCATGGTATCACTGGGATTACAGGGGTCAAGAACAATTGTTCCTAATCCTAGGAAACCAAATTAAGGAAAAATTCATGTGTGGTTTTTGTGTGAATTTGTATCTCTCCTATCCCTTAAATCAACATATGAGTATTAGAGCGCAACTACTTATTGATGACTTAGAAGCGAATGTACTTAGTTTTGACTTTACGATTAACCGTCGATCAGACTTCAATGGCAGACCAATCGATAAACCCATTTTTCGAGGTATAGAATTGGAGATTGAAACCAGAAAGGATCTAAATCTGGTAGATTGGTCGTTTGCACATAAGAATAAACTGATCTAACCTCTTGTGTTTTTTAGATCCGAGGAGATAGAGAAAACACAGAACTTCCAATACCCCATTTCGCCCGAAAATAGAGGTAGGAGCATTATTTGTCCCCTTTAAAGAAACGTTATATCCCCCTTGTGAATATGGGGATATTAAGAACTTGCATTGGAATAAAAATGAACCAATGCAGCAAATAAAATTTATCATTTTAATAGGGCTTGTAACATTAGTCTCGTGTAAAAAATCAAAGAATTTATCTCAAAGAACAGTTGTTTCTACTGAAGAAAGAATTAAAGTAACCCCCATGTTAGAATCTGCTACTAAGCAACTAATGGGGCAGTTAGATAAAGCTATCCGTGCCGAAAAAATACCAAGAACAGTAAATGAAAACGATAGTATTCGTTGGGTAAATCCGAAATTCGATTGGACCGAAGGCTTTTTTCCAGGTTCATGCTGGTATTTGTATGAATCTACAGGAGATCCCTTATGGAAGGATGGAGCCGTTTTACTTCAGAAACAAATAGAGTCACATAAGTTTAGGACAGACAATCATGATTTAGGTTTTGTTTTTAATTGTTCGTTTGGTAATGGTTTAAAAATAACTAAAGATGAAGTATATAAAGATGTTTTAGTCACTGCCGCAAATTCATTAATAACCCGGTTTAATGAAAAAGTTGGTTGTATTAAGAGTTGGGATGTTGATAAGGGATGGCAATCAGAAAAGGGGTGGGAGTACCCAGTTATAATAGATAATATGATGAATTTAGAGTTGCTGTTCGAGGTAAGTAAGCTTACTGGAGATTCTAAATACAGGGATATAGCAATAACACATGCTAATACTACCATGAAAAATCATTTTAGAGCAAACCATAGTTCTTGTCATGTTGTGGATTATAACCCCGATACCGGTAAGGTAAGAGGTAAGTATACAGCTCAGGGGTATTCAGATGATAGTTCTTGGGCGAGAGGGCAGGCCTGGGGGTTGTATGGTTATGTTGTATGCTACCGCTATACTAACGATAAAAGGTATTTAGATCAGGCAAATAAAATAGCTAAATACATTTTAGGTAGATTGCCTGAAGATTTTGTTCCGTATTGGGATTACGACACGCCAGATATTCCTAACGCACCTAGAGATGTGTCTGCCGCAGCTATTACCATTTCTGCTTTAATTGAATTAGATGGTTTTACTGAAGTGTCTTATTTAAAAGAGATTGACAAGATTTTAAAATCGCTTTCATCGGATGTCTATACAGCCAAATTAGGCGAAAATCATAATTTCATTTTAAAGCATTCCGTGGGAAGCATTCCTCATGGAGCAGAAATTGATGTGCCGCTAAGTTATGCCGATTATTACTATATAGAAGCATTGATACGCTATCAGAGAAAATATATGGAAGGGTAAAATTTTGACAATTCCATAAAGGTTATACAGGTCTTATGGGTACAGGTTTATACCTAATGAGCACGGCTTATCGAATACCCCTCGGTTACTTTGAGCATTGGGTCTTGAGCGTAGTATGGGTAAGCCGATACATGGCGAAAAAGTAAGTGTTTAGAGAAAAAAACAGGGACTAAAGTCTTGTGAATCTTTTGTCATTAGATTAGAGAGACAATTTCCTTTCTGGCACATCGAGCGCAGTCGAAATACCATAAAAAATGAAGGTTTAAATGTATTCGACTGCGCTCCTGACATTTTACCTCAACGAAGTGACATGGATCGCCTGTCACCCCATTTTGTATAAAAAAGAATATCAATAAAAGTGAGATTAAAAAACGTAATTTTTACAACATTAGCGCTTTGTCAACTAAGTGTTATTACCGCGCAAAAAGAACCCTATGAAGATCCAGAAGTGTTCCGCATAGGCCTAGAGCCAAACCACGCCACTATAATCCCGCATTGGAATGCAGATGACGCCTTAACTTCTGGGTATTTGGAGTCCGATCAAATAAAATCCTTAAACGGCAATTGGAAATTTAAGTTTGTAGAAGGCAAAGAAAATATTCCGCAAGGTTTCGAAAAACCAACGTTTAATGCAAACAATTGGGATGTTATAAAAGTTCCTTCCAATTGGGAAAGAGAAGGGTTTGGTATTCCAATTTATGCGAATACCACTATGGGTATTGAGCCCGATGATGTGGGCTGTTACCGCTTAAACGTTAATATTCCAAGAACCGATTTAATAAACAAACGCGTGTTTCTCCATTTCACAGGAATACGCACCGGAATGCATGCCTACGTAAATGGCGAAGATATGGGATACTCTGAAGGTGTGGCCTTACCGGTGGAATTCGATATTACCAAACAACTGCAATCTGGAGACAATACCATTGCTGTAAAAGTGTATCGAAAAGCAACGAGTGTTATCTTAGAAAATGAAGATTACTGGCGCTTAAGCGGCATGTTTAGAGATGTGTACCTCGTGTTCCGTTCACCAGCCTATGTAGAAGATTTTGAAGTTAAGAGTGACATGGATGGCAACTGGAAGGTAAAGGCTAGGGTTATCAATAAACAAGATAATCCATATCGAGGATTACAGCTCACGGCACGTCTTTATGATGCCAATAATAATGACATAGCCTCGCAATCGGTAAGGGTCTCAGACCTTTTAAAAAATGCCACCGATGAAGTTGAAATGACCAAAAAGGTAGAAGGTGTTAAATTATGGAGTGCAGAAAAACCTAATCTCTATCGTACCGTTTTAGAGCTTTCCCAAGACGGAAACCCTCTCGAAGTTATGGCATGCAATACAGGGTTTAGAACGGTTATGCTTAAAAACGAATTGTTACTAGTAAATGGGCAACCTGTTAAAATTAAGGGGGTTAATGCCTATGGATGGGACGGTAAAAATGCTCAAGCTTCTAGCTATCAAACCTTAGAAAAAGAGGTTGTTTTAATGAAACGAAATAATATTAATGCCGTAAGAGCCTGTTTTTACCCAGCACACCCTTATTTTTTAGAATTATGTGATAAGTATGGTATTTATGTAATGGACGAGGCAGGAATCGAAACCCATTACCAGGGAGAGTACCATGACCTCCCCGAGTGGAAAGGAACGCATTTAGATCGCGTGCAACGCATGTTGGAACGCGATAAAAACCATCCGTCAGTCATTATTTGGTCCTGTGGAAATGAGACTTTGGTAGGCGATAACACCGAAGCAACTTACCATTGGTTAAAACAACGTGACCCGTCACGATTGGTGTACAATGATGCGGAAGACAGAACACATAAACTAAAAGCGTCGTCAGATATTTTAGGTCATGGCTATGTAAATCAAGAAAAATTAATGCGCCATTTTAATTCCGAAGGCATGTCCGTTATAGCCAAAGAATATGCACATTCCATGGGCAACGCTACAGGGCAATTAGACGAATTATGGGACATCATTAGAGCCCCTAAACACAAGAAGCTACAAGGTGGTTTTATATGGGATTTCGTTGACCAGGGTTGGGAAATGGAGAGCGATGGTAAAACGTTTTATGACTATGGGAAATTGTCTGGTAAAAGCATGCAAGAACATTTCTGCATCAACGGCATTGTGCAGCCTGACAGGAAACCAACACCAAAATTAATCCACGTTAAAAACGTTTATGCCGATGTAAGGTTTGAGGCTTTAGATATTGAAAATCTCAAATTTAAGGTGACTAATTATGCATACTTTACTAATCTGGATGAATATAGTTTTAAATGGGAGTTATTGGTAGATGGTAAAAAAACATCTGAAGGACATTTTGAAGTATCATTGCCACCACAGCGTGATAAAGAAATAACATTAAACCTTCCCGAAAGCGTGTTACAGGTAGACGGTGAAAAGTTAATCAATTTTAGAGTCTATACAAAAGAAGAACAATTAGGTATTCCTGCAAACCATGAAATCGCCTGGGAGCAAATAGCATTATCTTCATATAAACCTGAAAAAGCGACATTAGCTAGCAAAATTAAAGTGTCCGAGAAAGGAGAAACTATAGTAGTTAAAAACAAAAAATCAACTTTTACCTTCAATAAGAAAACAGGTGAGCTAATCTCCTGGGTGGCAAATGGTGAAGACGTACTAGCGGAGGCACCTAAAATAAATGCATGGCGTACCGTTACCGATAACGATATTTCAGGGTGGGGAGGAAGCTACGTAGAATATTTTGATAAGTGGAACAAAGCAGGGTTGAATGCCACTGCGAATAGCCTCAAAGAAATCCACGTCGCTAAAAATGCCATAATTGTGAAAAGTGAATTGGAGGCAAAATCAAAATCACTTTTCGACCTGGACATCACATACGAATTTACGAACCAATCTGGTGTAAAAATAACCACCAAAGCAGTGCCTACCAAGCGTTTATTGTCATTCAAAATGACCGATATTCCACGTTTTGGTTGGGATGTAACACTTACTAGTCCTTATGAAAATGTAATTTGGTACGGTCGTGGACCTCACGAAAATTATATAGATAGAAATTCTTCCACTTTAGTAGGAGAATACCATGCAACTGTTGATGCGTTGCATACGCCATACATTTTTCCGCAGGCTAATGGGAATCATACCGATACCCGTTGGATGAAAATACAAACTAATAAAGGTAATGGCATCCGTTTCACTTTAGAAAAAGAGAGGTCCGAGTTGTATAATTTTACCGCAAGTCCCTATTCAGAAACAGATTTAGATCATGCCGAGCACACTGTAAATTTAAAAAAAGACGGAAGTACCCATTTACACATTGACTACAAGCATAGTGGTGTAGGAAACATGCCAAGGCATAAAAGGCCAGAACATGTGGTACCTGTTGAAGATATGACGTTTTCGGTAATCATGAATCCAATAAAATAAATGCAATGAACAATACGTACGCATTGAAACTAAATTTTAGACGCTTAGCATTAATATGTCTATGGGCGTTTACCACTCAGGCTCAAACAGGTTCAAAAATTTACAATGATTATATTGAAGAGCCCGGAAAATCGCCATTAATAGACTTTTCAAAAGCAGGTTACGCCTTTGGTGAACAAAATTTTCAGTATCCCTCCAATGTAATTGATGTTACAACCAAGGGTATTAGTCCAAATACGGGAGAAGACCTTACTAAAAAGGTACAAACCTTGATTAACGAAACAGGAAAAAACGGTGGAGGTGTACTATACTTCCCTAAAGGAAAATACGTATTCAATACCAATCCAAATCGCGTAGATTTTCTAAAAATAGATTATGATAATATCGTAATACGTGGTGACGGTCAAGGCGAAAGTGGTACTGTTTTTTATAATTCTACAAGTCTTTTAAATGAAGAACCTAATCCGTGGTTATCTCCAACACTAATTCGATACGGCTATAACATACAGGGTGTAGACCATTTTTGGGGAGCTGCACCGTTAAAGTATAAGGGTTCAAAAATTAGCAAAAATAGTGAGCGAAAAATTTATGAAGCACCTATAATAACCAGCATAACGCACAAAGCACTTAAAGGCAGTAAAAATTTAAGAGTAAAAAACGCCACATCTTTAAAAGCTGGTGATGTAGTGCTATTAGCCATGTATAATACCAATGGCAGTAATAAGCTTATAAAAAAAGTGCTAAATTATAAGGATGCAGAATTAACATCAGATTTAAAATCGGCTAATCAAGCCGGGAAAGAAGGTGTAGCATCTTTTCAAGCCTTAGTAGAAATAGAGCGTGTCATTTCTGGTGACCAGATTTTGTTACGTCAGCCATTGCTTATGGATATTGATATGGAATTTGGCCCCATGTTATTATCGGCGCCTATGGTACGTCATGTAGGAATAGAAAGCCTTCGTTTTGAATCGGCCTGGGATGGTAATTATAAGCACCATGCAAATCGAGAAGTAGATTATGGTTGGAATGCCATTAACTTTTGTAGAGTAGCCCATGGTTGGATGAAGAATGTGATCATAGACAATTATACCAACCCCATTTATTTACAGGACAGTAGGAATGTGACTTTAGATTCTATTACTATTTCGGGTAAGCATGGGCATTCTGGTATTAAAGTATATGCCCATGCCACAGATAACTTGATTCAAAATGTAGATATTCAAATGAATTTTTCACACGTATTGAGTGGTGAAGGAAATGCCACTGGAAATGTATTCCGAAAAATAACCATGGACAAACAGATGGAGGGAGAAGGTGATTTTGACTTTCATGGCTTTGCACATTATACTTACGGACCGGCATCTCACAATTTGTTTGAAGATATCAAGGGCTTAAGGTTTATCTACGGTGGTGGTGCGCCTTTCAATTTTCCACATACTAGTATTGGTAATGTTTGGTGGAATATAGAGTCAACTGACATAAACGGAACGAAGGAACTTTTTAAACACTGGCCCTGGAACAAAACAAATAGAATTGACCATCATACCGCATACCCATCAAGTATCATAGCTGGTGTTAGAGCGAACGATGGCAAATTTGTCGTTAATGGTTCGGAAAGCAATCGTTCGGAAGCCTTAATAACTGTAGAGTCGTTAAATGGAGAGGTATTTCCTAAGTCACTTTACGACGCACAGAAAAAAGCCAATTCAGGATTTAAAAACCCCATAATTCCCGGGTTCTATCCAGACCCAAGTGTTTGTAGAGTAGGAGAGAATTACTATTTAGCCACGAGTACTTTTGAGTACTTTCCAGGTGTCCCCATTTTCCATAGTAACGATTTAATCAACTGGAAAAAAATAGGACATGCCTTAACCCGTAAGTCGCAGGTGGATTTAGAAGGTTGTAAAGCTTCTGGCGGCATCTATGCACCTACATTACGTTATTATGACGGCTTATTTTATATGGTAACCACCAACGTTACAGGAGAAGGCAATTTTTTCGTGTATACAGATAATCCAGAAGGTGAATGGTCGGAGCCTGTATGGTTAGAAATAAAAGGCTATGACCCGTCATTATTTTGGGAAGATGGAAAGTGCCATGTATCAACCACAAACGGAAGCACCATAATTATGGCCGAGGTAGACCTTAAAACGGGTAAAAACCTTTCGGAAGTTAGGCCTGTTTGGGAAGGTACTGGCGGACGTTTTCCGGAAGCACCTCATATCTATAAAAAAGATGGATTCTATTATATGGTGGCAGCCGAGGGTGGTACACAATATGGACATAAAGTAACTATTTCGAGAAGTAGAAATCTCTATGGGCCTTACATTTCAAACCCTGCAAACCCTATTTTAACCCATGCCGATGAACCTACCAAAAGAAACCCCATACAAGGCACGGGACATGCCGATTTTGTTCAGGCACACAACGGTTCTTGGTGGGCCGTAATTCTTGGTTTTAGACCTGTAGTATACCGTCATCATGTAACAGGGCGCGAAACTTACTTAACACCTGTAAGTTGGGATAAAAATACATGGCCTGTAATTAATGGTACTGGTAGTATCGCTATAGACATGAAAATGCCTACGTTGCCTTTAAAACCATTTCCAAAAGAATCCACCAAAGATGATTTAGATGGGCCGTTGGATTTAGACTGGAATTTTATAAGAAATCCAGAAGAAGCTAATTACTCACTTTCGGCAAGACAAGGGTATTTAAGACTAAAAGGAACCAACGTAAAATTAGACGATATTGGTTCGCCTACATTTATTGGTCAGCGACAGACCCGTTCAGAATCGTCGTTTACCACATTGTTAGAGCTTGACAATTCTAAAAAAGACATCAAGACAGGATTGAGTGTTTTTATGAATAATCTACATCATTATGATGTTATGATAAAACGCTCAAAAGGACAACAAAAATTGGTACTTCGTTCCAAATTAGGGAATTTGGATTTCAACGTGTCAGAAATAAATTTTGCTCAAAATAATGTGTATTTAAAAGTTGAAACCACGGCTAGGTACTACATATTCTCATATTCTACAGATGGTAATAACTACAAGCCCCTTGGAGAATTAGATACCAGATATTTAAGTTCGGAAACTGCGGGAGGATTTACAGGAGTGTATATAGGGCTGTTTGCAGAATCTAATACAGGGGCGCATGCCGATTTTGATTGGATAGAAAAGAAATAGAAATATAAAAATATGAAAATCAGATTTGTGAACGTTGCTTTTGCTGTATTTACAGTTCAACTATTAGTATCTTGTAACCACGCTGAAAAAGAAACCAAGGCGCATCAGAAAACCAATGTAAGTGAAGCACCAGCCAAACGTTGGCAAGATGCTTTGGTAAGTGGTAATGGTGAAATGGGCATCATGGTTTTTGGAAATCCAAAGGAAGAAAAAATCATTTTCAATCATGAATTTCTCTATGAATATATAGGGACAGAACACGTAAAACCACCAGACGTTGGAGACATTATTCCAAAGGCAAAACAATTAATTAAAGCGGAAAAATACAAAGAAGCCAAAGAAGAAATACTCAGACATGCTAAAACAAAAGGCTATCAAGATATTTTATGGACAGACCCTTATCATCCTGCCTGTGTATTAAATTTAAACCAGGATTTTGATGGAGAAATTTCAAATTATGAAAGACGTTTAAATTATGAACGTGGAGAAATTGTGGTACAATGGCATGCGGGAAGTACGCAATACACAAGAAGCGCTTTTGTATCACGCCCAGATAAGGTGATTGTTACTAAAATTACAAGTAGCAAAGAAAAAAACATAAATATATCCTTTACATTACAACATCAATTTGATGAAAATCAGTCTGAAGAAAATAAAGAATCGGGCATTGAGCAAAACGTAAAAATGCTATTTCCAGATACAAGGGAACAACTTAATACGCCATTGGTTGAAGACCCGGAACGTAAAGTAACGATGAACTGGCTGTCTTTCCGAGTTAAATATCAGCTAGTAGATAGAGGGTACGAAGTTCTTGTCCATATTAAAAACAAAGGAGGTGTACTCACTACCAAAAGAGATAAAATAAGTATTAATGATGCGGATGAGGTTGAGGTTTATGCGCAGGTCATCCCTATAGAGCCCTATTCAAAATCGGCCATTTCAAAAGCAAAAGCACGTATTGAAAACATGGCTTCTTATGAAGCGCTTTTAGAAAAGCATGAGAAAGTACACGGCGACATGTTTAACCGTGTTACACTTAACCTGGATAAAACAGGTTTTGAGGATGGTACTAATGAACAATTAAAAGAAAATCAAAGACAAGATGATGTTATTAACCCTTACCTCTTGGAAAAGGTATTCCATATGGGCATTTATGGATTGATTTCCAGTAGTGGAAAAAATCCGCCAAATCTAATGGGAATTTGGAACGGTAGCTGGAGGCCAAGGTGGTCTGGAGATTTTACCTTAGATGCTAATGTGAATTTACAAGTGTCTGCAGCAAATTTGGCCAATCAAAAAGAAGCTATAAATAGCTATATGCTTCTATTAGAACGTATCGCTCCAGATTGGGAAGTTAATGCTAAAAACCTATTTGGATGTAGAGGCTATGTGTCTGGAACCCGAACATCGGGGAGACGCAATTTTCATACACATTTTGGGAAATGGCCAGGGAATTACTGGACGGCAGGTGTTGAATGGTTGTTATTACCATGTTATGAATATTATCAATGTACCGGAGACAAAGATTTTCTCTTGAATCGACTTTATCCTATGATGAAGAAAACCGCCTTGTTCTATGAAGATTTTCTGGACATGTATGATGGTAATGGAAAGTACTTAATAGGACCTTCCTATTCTCCTGAAAATAAAGCCATACTGCCAAATGGCGAACGTATGGGGGCTGTAGCCAATGCCACCATGGATATCGCCGTTATTCGGGAATTACTTACCAATTTAATAGCTGTAAATAACGAATTGGACTTAAAAGAAAAAAAGGTAGCACTTTGGCAAGATATGTTAGAAAAACTGCCACCTTATTTAATTAATGACGATGGGGCTTTAAAGGAATGGGCGCATCCAAACCTGGGCGAATATTATAACCACAGGCATATATCGCATTTGTACCCTGTATGGCCTGGGTTGGAAATTTCACCAGAAAAAGATACGCTTTTTAAGGCGGCACATGTTGCTATTGAAAAGCGTGGTAGAGGAAATGGTAGTGCCCACGGGTTAGCTCATACGGCCCTTATAGCAACGCGTTTAAAAAAGGCCGATTTGGTATATAGCAATTTGCTATTTCTAATGAAAAATGATTACCTGTACAACAGTTTGGTAACCTCACATAACCCGGGAGTAATTTATAATACCGATGCATTACACTCGATTCCAGCTGTGATTTTAGAAATGTTAGTGTTTTCAAAACCAGGTATTATTGAGTTTTTGCCAGCCTTATCTGAGAAGTTTTCAAAAGGCAGTGTTTCTGGTGTTTTGTGCAGAACACAAGCAAAAGTAGAACATTTGGAGTGGGATATGGCAAATAAAACCATGACAGCCAATGTATCAAGTGGAAAGAAACAAAATATTAGACTTCAATTAAGAAAAACAATAACATCTGCTAAGGTGAACGGAGTGGCTGTTCGTTTAGATGGAGATACATTTTCGACAAGTTTTGATGCGGGGGAAACAAAAACAATCGTGTTAAGGTGGTAAAAATCTAGAAAAGGAGAAATTAATTTATCTAATCTACATAGAGTTTCAGGTAGGTGAGGTTTAGATTGGAAACTTACGGAAAATGATGAATTGCGTATAAGTACTAAAATTGGTTAGATGCCATAACGTGTGGATACCATAATTGCAGTTAACCATGTAGATTGCCTATAACAAATGAACCAGCTGTTTTTACGCGGCCTATATATTCACAAAAAAAAAGAGGCTACGGTTCGAGTAAGCTTTGGTAGAGGTGAAAAGGTAGATTGTTTTATTGCTATTCGTTTAGCATACAAAGCTTGGTGAAAATTTACTATTCCATTTAATAGAGGTTTTTTAAGAGGAAAACCACATGGGAATATGGGCCTTATGAAACTCATATCGTTTTAAGTCATCATAATAACTTCTCAAGTTGACCTCGTTGGTATAAATGTTTAACAAAATTCCTGTTTCCTTTCCTTAGATAAAAAAAAATCAAAATGCATAGCAGGTTAACGTTGGGGAAATATTAGTCAACATTAGAATTTTGGGGAATTATAATCAAATAAGTTATTAAGGTGTTGTCTTTAAATAAAGTATATCAATCATGAATAAAATGAAGGTTCAGGTATGTCTATAATTTACTAAAAGTTTTTGATTTTATAGGAAAATAAACGTTAAAAAAATATGAATTAGTGGTATTAATTTAACCATATGTTTTCATTATTGTCCACTGCATATGCTTTTTTTGTAGGTATTAGATTATGTTATTTGAGAGTAATATAATGTGTTTTTTATAACCAAAAACTCACAAAGGAAAACCTTGGTTGAGAGACAACTAAGGTGTTTTATTAACCATTAATATTTATTTTTATGATTAAATTTGCCCCAATAGCACGTTTAATGCTATTTCTACTCTTAATGACTACGATGTCCTTTACATCATATGGTCAAACTGTCGACGTTAGCGGCACAACACCATATCGGAAATGGGATAAAATAACTGTTTCACTAACATTACCCGCAAACATAAGTGAATCCAATACAAGTTTTAAAAACAATCGAATGGACGTTATTTTCACCGATCCAAATGGTGAAAAAATAAGAGTTCCTGGTTTTTTTGCAGCAGATGGAAATGCCGCAAATACCAATGCTGTATCCGGTAAGATTTTTAAAGCATATCTAAGACCTTATGAAACGGGAGACTGGACGTATCAAGTACTTTATTATACTGGTGTCGACGTTGCTTTAAAAAATGTAAACCAGTTACCCAGTCCAATACATAACTTAACGGGTTCTATAGGGAGCGTTTCTGGAACAAACGCTGTACTCCCAGATTTTAGAGCAAAAGGGCGTTTGCAATATCAGACAACTGGAACCAACAATCAGCGTCGATACCTAAGATGGGCTGAAACAGGTGAGTATTTCTTGAAGTTTGGTCCAGATTCGCCCGAAAATTTACTTAATTATAATGATTTCGATCATGATGTTAATAAAGACGGCTGTGGACAGTGCACCGAGCATTTTTTTAGACCACATGCTAGTGACTGGGAACCTGGTGATCCGACCTGGGATGGTCAAAAAGGTAAGAATCTGATTGGTGCGGTAAATTATTTGAGAAACCAGCAAATGAATTCCATGTCCATGTCATTGTATGGAGGAGATGATAAAAATGTATTTCCCTGGACAGCACCCAATAATAAGTTCAAGTATGATGTTTCGAAACTTGAGCAATGGGAAATCGTTTTCGATCATGCCGAGAAAAATGGACTCATGCTCCATTTTAAATTAGCCGAAAATGAAAATTGGGACAAGTTAGAGCTTGATCAAATTAAGGTGTATTATAGAGAAATGGTAGCTCGATTTGGGCATCACCTAGCTATCGAATGGAATATCTCGGAAGAGTACGGCGGAAAAGATGATGAGGAGGACTCTAAACCAGAGAGGGTCATGCCTCGAATAGATTGGTTGGCGAGCATGGATCCTTGGCAAAACCACCGTGTTCTGCATACGTATCCAGGTAAACATGAAAAATTTTACAACTATTTAATTAATAATAATGCAAAATTAACAGGGGCATCTGTTCAAAGTTCAAGAAATGGAGAATACGACGATGCTTACAATGGGAAATCGGGAATTAAAACCTGGATTGATAAGTCTAGAATTAATGGAACACCATGGGTGGTTGCCAGTGATGAACAAAACCCAGGGAATACAGGTATATTTACCTCTGAAGCTATTAGCGATAGCAGTGTAAAGACCGCAGCAAGAACAAAAATTCTTTGGAAAAGTCTTATGGCTGGTGGAGCCGGAGTGATGTGGTATGGAGGAAAGAATGGTGATTTTAGAACAGAAAATTTTGATAGGTTTACAATCTTATTCGATTGGTCGAAAATTGCCATACTACAGTTTTTCGAAGGTAACAATCTTGAATACTGGAACATGCAAAATAATGATGCATTAGCCAGTGGTAATAAAAATAGATGTTTAGCCGAAGCAGGAAAAGCTTATGTGATCTACCTTGAAAATGGGGGGGCTTCAAATATCAACCTCAATGGGGAGTCAGGAAACTTTAATGTGAAGTGGTTCGACCCTCGAAATGGTGGGAATTTACAAGATGGTGCCGTAACCTCGGTAACCGGTGGAGGAAACAGAAGTATTGGAAATCCTCCGAGTAATGTGAATTCAGATTGGGTTGTATTAGTTACCGAAGTTAGCGGGCCTAATGTTCCTGTAACAGGAATTGATGTGACACCAGCTACCGCATCTGTTGAAGAAAATAAGACAGTTTCTTTAATTAAAACTATTTCTCCGGCGAATGCAACGAACAAAGCAGTAACATGGAGCACGAGTGACCCAACTATCGCTACTGTTGACATTAATGGTGTTGTTACTGCCATAGCAGAAGGAGAGGTCACAATTACGGCTACTACAGAGGATGGTGATTTTACCGATAGTGCTGTTATTACAGTTACCCCTGCTCCCATAGTTGACCCAGGGTGTCCTTTTGTAGAAGAAGATGGTTTGTTGATTATTGAAGCTGAAAGTGCAGAAAATTATGATGAGGCGCTGTTTACACTTGGGACAGGAGATGTAGGAACAACGAGCCCAACAGGTGCAGGATACCTTAGGTATAATGGTCCCGATCATTTTGGAGCCCAGGTACCAGAACATACGATTGCGTATAAAATAAAAATAAATAACCCAGGAGTATATCAATTTGTATGGAGGAATGTAAGAGACCCCCAGGCAACTACTGGAGACGCTGCCAATGATGGCTGGTTGTATATAAAAGACAATGGTGTTAGATTTTACGGTATGAAAAACGGTAATGAGTATACATTAACAAAACACACAAAGTTATGGGTGCAAAAATCTAATTTTGTATACGAATGTTATGGGGAAACTCATGCAGGTGGATCTAAAATTAATGGAATGAGTATCTGGGCAGACTTTCCTGTGGCCGGAGAATATACCATTGAATATGGAGGTAGATCAAAAGGACATAGTGTAGATAGATTGGTGCTTTACAAGGCAAATCAATCTAACGCTGCTAAAAATGTTAGTACACTCGAGTCTGCACAAGAAACAGATTGTGAACCTGGAGGGGAAGAGCCTGTTTGTTCAGATCTAACCTTAAATGCAGTAGATTTTCCAACTACCCAAATTACTGGGTTTTCTCCGGCATATATAGATATTCCTAGAAGTGCCATGGCTATTAATGCCGCGCAGCACAAAGATAAGTTTGCTGCTGTGGCTCAGGCTTTTTCTGGCGAGGATGGTGTATACGATATTACAATTACGACGCTAACAGAAATTGATGGAGAATCTACCTATAACGTTAAAGTTGGAGGCGTTTTAGTAGGAACTTATGAAAACCCGAGTACTACAGTAGATTATGCGCCAAGCACTAAAACCTGGACAGGTGTTTCTGTTCAAAATGGAGATCTTATTCAGGTTGAGTTTAGTTCCCATACCAATGGGCAAATCCCTGAAGAAGGTGGTACAGCATACTCAAGAGGTCGATGGACACAGTTGGAATTTGTTTGTAATGGAGAGCCAGATCCAACGCCTGAACCGGAGATGGTAGCATTTGCCAATTTACCAGCTTCATTTGATGACGAAACGACTACATTTCCAATTGAGATAAGCTATACAGCTAATGAGCAAAGAGATATTAATGTAGCCGTAAAAACACCGGCAGACATTCATATTAATGATAAAACAATTACTGTAGAGGCTAGTTCTAACCAGACGGTAACCGTAAATGTAACGGTGCCTAATACATTGGCTATTGATTCTGATTACAAGTTTGTTGTCGCTTTACGAACAGTGGGAGGTAACTACGCTACCAATATTGATAAAAAGATTGCTTTTGCTGATATTGTGGATGCTCGATTGTTAAGTCTGGAAAAGGAAAGATTACAGGCCTCCAATACAGATGGAGCCTATTTAAAAGTTTATCCAATCCCGGTTGAAGGTTCGAACCTAACGGTTAGACTAACGGGAACCAAAGGGATGAGTTCTTATCGGATTACAGATATCAATGGTAGAGTCATTACTTCAGGAACAGCAGATAGCGATACTTTTGAGATTCCTTCAACTGTGTTAAAAGCTAAAGGAATCTATATATTAAAAGTTACTAGTAATGGACAGCAATTTATAAAGAAAATTGTGAAGTAATATGTATAAGAAGCGGTTTGAACGTTTTCGGTTGAGGTAAAAAAGTTTGGATCATTTCGACGTAAAAGAATGTCGAACAGAGACCGTCTAAAACGTATACATGTTGTTATTTTGAGCGCCCGTCTGCAAGACGGGCGCTCTCTGTACAAGTGGTTATAAATGGTGCTTTTTAGTTGTATTTGATACAGGGAGAGGCTGCAATTCTTCCAACAAGCTTTCTTCTGTGATAAAGAACAGGTTTAATGTATATGTTGTGTATAGGTGAAATTAAAAACTCCCCTGAACATGTCAACATGCAGAGGAGTTTTATTAAAATAACTAATTTAAATGTTACTGTCGATTACTTATTTATAAAAAGTGAAAGTTTGTGTCTTTAATAAATAGTTTGCTGAATATCACGTTTTTGTGTTTTTAAACTTAGTGTTCTAAAATTAATTCCAGATGATGCTTTAAGTCATAAATGTACACTCGATCAGAACTTGACTGTATGAGTTTTTAGTCTTATGAAAACTTGACTAGAATTAAACTTTATAAAGGTTAATGTGTTGTATTTTAGTTATTTACTATGTTTTATTAGTGCATGCAGAACTTAATATGTCTTATCTGTACCTAGATGTTTGAAAACATGTGATTCCAGAAAGATAATCTATTCTTTATATTTTATTAATAAATTCTTCCAGGTTCTCATGTCTTTTTAGATTCAATTTTTTCCTAAGCCTATGTCTGGAGGTATGTACACTTTCTACCGAAATTCCTAATAGTTTCGCCATATCCTTACTAGGGAAATTAAGCTTTAGCAGAGCACATATTTTTTGATCGGTTTGCCTCAAGTTTGGGTAATTCTCTTGAAGTTTCTTATAAAAACTCTGGTTTACGGCCGTAAATCGAGCCTCAAACTCTTTCCAATTACTGGTTGGAGTACCTTGAATTGTTCGTAACATACGTTTAATGGTAGAACTTACGTCCTGATTATCTTTTTGATTTGCAAGCTTGGTTTTAATATTATTTATAAACTCATCTTTTTCAATAAGACGCAGGGCAGATTGTGCTAACTCTTTGTTCTTTAATTCTAAAACTTCATTTTGTTTTTGGAGTTTTAGTTTTTGCTTTTCTTTTAAGATGAGCTTTTCGTTTTTATGTTTATTCCTTAAGTATCGTATAAAGAGGTATCCAAATAAAACTAAAAATATAATTGTTCCAATCAAGATCACAGATTGTAAAAACCAAACTTTATCCTCGTGTTCAAATTTTTCAATACGCTGTTGATTGATTAAATCTTCTTGTTTGTCTTTTTCAATGCGATACAAATCTTTAATTTCCAGTAAGTGCCTGCTATTGTTGCTTTTTTTTCCAAATATTTTATTGTTAAGCTCGGTGCCTTTTTGAAGGTATTTATAGGCTTTTGCAATGTTATTTTCTTTAAAATACAATTCAGATAAGGACTCGTAAACCAAAAGATCTGTATTTAAGTGACTATTGTATTTACTGGAAGCCTCTAAAGATTTTTCATAGTGAATAATACTTTCCTTAGGCTTATTCATTCTTTTATAAACATCTCCAAAAAGCATATAAATTAAAACCATATAAGAAGGGTCGTTTATTTCGAAGTAATTTTTGGCTTCATTTAGCTTTTCGAGTGCGACATCAAAATTATTATCGATTGCAGACATAAATCCCGATTCGGCTTCCAGATAATAGCTTTTAGGTTGACCAACTAATCTATTCTGAATTTGGTAGGTGCTATCAATGTAAGCTCTGGCCTTATCGTAATCCTTCGTGTCTCTATACAGGTTTATAAGAGAGAAATAATTACTGCCTATATACTGTAGTCTCCAGTTTTCATTATATTCTTCATAGAGCTGTTTTCTAATTTTATTAGACAGGTTAAAGTACTTTAGGGCTTCGTCGTCTCGGCTGTAAAATCCATATAACCAACCAAGACCGTGATAGGCGTTGGCCATAGATACCAGGTCGTTTGACTTTTCAGCTAGTAATAATGCTTTCCAATAGCCATCATAGGATTTTCCGTAGTTTACATTATGGGAGTAAAGCAGAGATAATTCCAGTAAAAAATTAATGGCATTAATAGTATCCTTTTCTTTGAGTTTTAAATTGTACCCCTTTTTAAAATAATATGCTGCACTGTCTGGTTTTTTAAACTTAAGTGATTCTGCTTTGATTAATAAAGGATGATTATAATCAATTTGCTGACTAAATAATATGGAGTGATAAAGGACTATGCTAAGCATAGAAATGTACAATCGTGATGGTTTCATTTGTTAGTTCAATTTATTTAGTAAATGCAATAATATCAGTTACTTATGAGGTGATTTGTAGCGCTTGATAACTCAACATAGTGTGTTTTTTTTTTATTTAAAGTATTCATTATCAATATAGTAATTTTTTTTAAATATTGTTTTTTCTTACTTAAATTTCATGAATTTAAAAATACTAATTAACTTTTTGTTAAGTTAAATTTTGAATACTATTTACGCACTGTTTAGTTCTAATCAAGTTTAAATATGTGCTTCAGGTTCATTAAATAAGGAGCTAGTACGTACTAAATGAACTACAATGAATGAGATTATTCAATTTTTGTGTTTACTAACCCTGTCCTCATGTTTCAACAATTTAATTGTTCAGGCTGATGTCAATATTAATGTGAATATCAATCATATGGTGAGAGGTATGTTTGAATTTGAAAGGTCAAAACGAACAGAGATGGAAATAATGTTGTTACCGATTTAAGAGACGATTTTTTAAATAGTTATGATGTATATCTTGGAATGGGAACCAGAGGGATGGGCTGAAACTTGAATTAGGTACAGTAGGATCCTATGTGTCTGGGTGTTGTTAACTCTTCTAATATGACATTCAGAGATTTAAACTTTGAAACAACATTTCATTTATATTATAGTCATAAAACCACCTGTTTTGTGAAAAAAAAGGATTAGAGATAGTTTAGTGAAATTTAAAAAACGTTGCATTTTTTTCAATGAATTATTGAAAACACGCAGAATTAGATTTTTTATGTAGGAAAAGTATTGTTATATAATTGAGGAAATCCCTCAGTAATTTGCTTCTAGGAGAAAAACTACTCTTTTCTAATTGAAAATTTAAATTGAAAATTTTCAATTTAAAATAAGCTTTACCGTCTTTTTATGGCATCATGGCTAAATGACTTTGTAAAGTCTTAATAGTTTGTTAGTTAGTGAATTAATAGGAGTTTTAAGGATTATTTTGCCATTCATCGAAAGTTTCTTTTCGTTGAAAGAATAAAATCTCCTCATATAAAAATGTTTTCTTTATTTACGTAATTATTAAATAATTGCGTATATTATTACATGAATACTAAATAATTACTTAGTTTTAGCGAATCTTATTTCTTAAACAGCCAAATGAGGGAAGGCAAGACTGAATACACATTTAAAAGTTACAAGAAACTTTTTGAGAATCTATATCCACAGCTTTGTGTGTTTGCATACAAATACCTGAATGACTTAGAACTCTCTAAAGATCTTGTTCAGGAGGTGTTTCTCAAAGTTTGGGAAGATAAAATCACGTTTCAAAGTGAAAACCATGAAACGGGTTTTTTCTATAAAGCAGTGAAAAATAAGTGTTTGAATTATTTAAAGAGCAAACGATATAAAGCAACTGAGCGTTATGAGTTAACCGACTTAGAAGATTACGATACAGAAGAGTTTCATATCTCTGAAGCAGTTGTTGTAGAAACAACCGCTGTTATAGAAAATGCCATCAATACACTACCAGAAAAAGCCGCTAAAGTTATTAGATTAAGTATAGAAGATTATACGAATAATGAAATTGCTAACGAATTATCAATATCCGTAAATACCGTAAAAGATCATAAAAAAGTGGCATATCGTAAACTAAGAAACCTTTTGAGTTTTTTAACCATTAGATGACCTGGTTTCATGATACTCCCCGTTTTTATTTTTTAGAAAAATTATATAACCTAAATTTACCAAAATTATAACCTAAGCATATTATTAACAATGGGCAATTTCGACAAAATAAGGCCGATATCTAAGAAAATAGCCGCTTCCTTAATCAAGGGAGAAGGAGCTGTAGATATGGAAAATCCTGAGATTTTTGATGAAGAAGCGAAGGGCCAACTGCTTACGGATATTAAGAAGGGGGCCAGATTGGATCTTTTAAATCAGATAGATGCAGAGCAGGATTGGAAGGCTTTAGAACGTCATTTAAAGCCAGCAAGGAAGGCTTCTAAATTTTGGGTATACGGAGCAGCTGCCTCTATGGTCATACTTATAGCTCTTGGAATAGTGCTTAGTAAAATGGATGAAGAGCAAGAGTTAGAATTTAATACGCCTCGTATTATAAATAATAATATTGAAGTGGGAACCGATAAAGCCACCTTAACACTTGATGATGGCTCTGAGGTTACTTTGGAAAAAGGGCAGGTCTATAAATCGAAAACAAGTTCTAGTAATGGTGAAGAAATTGTATATCAGTCAACAACCGATACCCCGGTAAGTCATGATCAAATAGTCTTTAATACGCTTACCATTCCAAGGGGCGGACAGTTTTATATGGTTTTATCAGACGGTACCAGAGTATGGTTGAATTCTGAAACTCAACTAAAATATCCAGTTGCATTTGTAAAAGGGCAAATACGTGAGGTGGAGCTTATTTATGGAGAAGCTTATTTTGATGTGTCACCTAGTACCGATCACAATGGAGCTAGATTTAAGGTTGCCAATGCATCTCAAAACGTTGAGGTTTTAGGAACCGAATTCAATATTAAAGCATATAAGGGAGAAGCAAATGTCTATACAACATTAGTGGAAGGCAAGGTGAATGTACAGGTGGGAGATGAAAGCAAAGTATTGGTTCCTAACGAACAACTTAATCTTAACCTTGACACTCAGAATCTGACCGTAAATTTGGTTGATATATATAACGAAACATCTTGGAAAGAAGGGGTCTTTAGTTTTGAAGGGATGTCCTTAAAAGATATCATGAAAGTATTATCGCGATGGTATGATATGAATGTAACCATCGAAAATTCAATAGATGCAGAAGAACGCTTCATAGGAACCTTCAAAAAGAATAGTAGTATAGAAGATATCTTAATCGCTATACATAGTACCAATTTCATTAATAGTTATGAGGTGAATGATAAATCACTTACAATTAAGTGATCTCGTTGTTCTATGTTTGTTGATGCTTCTTCGTTGTAGAGTTTAATTGAAACGTCATTCAGAGGAGCGCCTAAGCACGACGTGGGAATCTGTTCGTCGATTACCTCGAGTTAATTTAGAATACATAATAAAGAGATTGTTACGTCCTATCGTCCTCACAATGACGTCGATATTGATTGTTTTGGTCTGTCATTCAGAGGAGCGCCTAAGCGCGCCGTAGGAATCTGTTCGTCGATTACCTCGAGTTACTATAGAACACGTAATAAAGAGATTGTTACGTCCTATCGTCCTCACAATGACATCGATATTGATTGTTTTGGTCTGTCATTCAGAGGAGCGTCTAAGCGCGACGTGGGAATCTGTTCGTGGATTACCTCGAGTTACTATAGAATACATAATAAAGAGATTGTTACGTCCTATCGTCCTCACAATGACGTCGATATTGATTGTTTTGGTCTGTCATTCAGAGGAGCGTCTAAGCGCGATGTGGGAATCTGTTCGTGGATTACCTCGAGTTAATTTAGAATACATAATAAAGAGATTGTTACGTCCTATCGTCCTCACAATGACATCGATATTGATTGTTTTGGTCTGTCATTCAGAGGAGCGTCTAGGCGCGACGTGGGAATCTGTTCGTGGATTACCTCGAGTTACTATAGAACACGTAATAAAGAGATTGTTACGTCCTATCGTCCTCACAATGACGTCGATATTGATTGTTTTGGTCTGTCATTCAGAGGAGCGTCTAAGCGCGCCGTAGGAATCTGTTCGTGGATTACCTCGAGTTACTATAGAACACGTAATAAAGAGATTGTTACGTCCTATCGTCCTCACAATGACGTCGATATTGATTGTTTTGGTCTGTCATTCAGAGGAGCGTCTAAGCGCGACGTGGGAATCTGTTCGTGGATTACCTCGAGTTACTATAGAACACTTAATAAAGAGATTGTTACGTCCTATCGTCCTCACAATGACGTTGATATTGATTGTTTTGGTCTGTCATTCAGAGGAGCGCCTAAGCGCGACGTGGGAATCTGTTCGTCGATTACCTCGAGTTACTATAGAACACGTAATAAAGAGATTGTTACGGTCGTGCCTCCCTGCTTAGCCGGCAGGCAAGGCCTCACAATGACACTATAATTGATCATTTTTAGTATTCTCTCATGCTTTCAATAACTTAGATGAACTACTCAAAACCCCAATAGAATTAACCCATTCAAAATAATTCCCAATAAATCTAAAATGTTTTTCAAAAAAAGACCACCCGCTTTCACCTTTTTGTTGTGTTAATTACACCTATTCTTATGAGGTACTTTGTTTTTTAAATAGAAATGACCCAAATTTATCATAAGTTATCGACCATGTTTTCAATTTTCAAAATTAAAATTGAGAACTATAACGATAACACCAGATGAATTAAAAGCATCTCGAAACAACGTTTTGAGGTTAATTCATGACAAACATAGGCTTTTATTCTCTTTCAGTCAGAGATATCTAAAAAAGGGGGAAGTACATGATTTTAAGATTAATTAGGTTAGAGTGGTTAAGAATTCAAATCAGCTTTCCCCTTTTATATTTTGGAGAGGTTAAAAAGATAAAAGCTCCCTTAAGAAGTCGCTTGTTAAGTTAAGGAGATTTTGTTTTAGGAATATCTAATCACTAAAAATACTTTGAGTAAAAAGGGTGCTTCTAAAAGTACTCAGAATTGATACGTAAATATCAATCACCCTTCATTTTTATAGTTGTTTTTTGAATTAGTCACTCATAAAGGAACGATTCTAGATTATATTAGATTGTGGGCAATCGGGACGATGTTTCGGTTGCCCATTTTTTTGTTAAAAGGAATTTCCAGGCACTGTGTGGGAGGTAGGGTCCGAAACACTTAACCTTTACAGATATGAGCTTTACGATCTGTTTTATCTTTAAATAAACGTTAGAGCTCCAATATTTCAATACCTATAATAATGTTGAATAGGAACGCTGTCAGACTTCAGAAATAATAAGCGGAAAGCGGAAGTGCCAAGCGTAGCTTGAAGCATGTAGCTTTATAAGCGAATGGTGCTCAGCAATTTCCTTTGTCTGGCTTGATTTTTTTGGTTCGTTTTTTTATCAAGAAAAAAATGAATGAATATTATAAAAATAACTGATGATTAGGATGCTGAAATCTAACCTTGTTTCGACTAATACGTCCAAAACACTTAACCTTTACAGATATGGCTTTTACGATCTGTTTTATGTTTAAATAAATGTTAGAGCCCAATATTTCAATACCTATATAATGTTGAATAGGAACGCTGTCAGACCTCAGAAATAAAGAGCGGAAAGCGGAAGTGCCAAGCGTAGCTTGAAGCATGCAGCTTTTTAAGCGAATGGTGCGCAGCAATTTCCTTTGTCTGACTTGATTTTTTTGGTTCGTTTTTTTATCAAGAAAAAAATGAATGAATATTGTAAAAATAACTGATGATAGGATGTTGCAATCTAACATCTTTAAATAAACGTTAGAACCCCAATATTTCAATACCTATAATAATGTTGAATAGGAACGCTGTCAGACCTCAGAAATAATGAGCGGAAAGCGGAAGTGCCAAGCGCAGCTTGAAGCATGTAGCTTTATAAGCGAATGGTGCGCAGCAATTTCCTTTGTCTGGCTTGATTTTTTTGGTTCGTTTTTTTATCAAGAAAAAAATGAATGAATATTATAAAAATAACTGATGATTAGGATGTTGCAATCTAACCTTGTTTCGACTCCGCTCAACAACCATGTTTCGACTTCGCTCAACAACCCTGTTTCGGCTCCGCTCAACAACCTTGTTTCGACTAATATGTCCGAAACACTTAACCTTTACAGATATGACCTTTCTGTTTTATGTTTAAATAAACATTAGAGCCCCAATATTTCAATACCTATATAATGTTGAATAGGAACGCTGTCGGACTTCAGAAATAAAGAGCGGAAAGCGGAAGTGCCAAGCGCAGCTTGAAGCATGTAGCTTTATAAGCGAATGGTGCGCAGCAATTTCCTTTGTCTGACTTGATTTTTTTGGTTCGTTTTTTTATCAAGAAAAAAATGAATGAATATTATAAAAATAACTGATGATAGGATGCTGGAATCTAACCTTGTTTCGGCTCCGCTCAACAACCTAGTTTCGACTAATGTGTCCGAAACACTGAACCTTTACAGATATGACCTTTACGATCTGTTTTATCTTTAAATAAACGTTAGAACCCCAATATTTCAATACCTATATAATGTTGAATAGGAACGCTGTCAGACTTCAGAAATAAAGAGCGGAAAGCGGAAGTGCCAAGCGCAGCTTGAAGCATGTAGCTTTATAAGCGAATGGTGCGCAGCAATTTCCTTTGTCTGACTTGATTTTTTTGGTTCGTTTTTTTATCAAGAAAAAAATGAACGAATATTATAAAAATAAACTGATGATAGGATGCTACAATCTAACCCTGTTTCGACTACGCTCAACAACCTTGTTTCGACTCTACTAAGGTTTCAGAAGGTCTAATCGTTAAATAATGTAGAATGTTCTTTTATAATACCACTATAATATAACATTATATAATATCCAAGAAAACATTCCAATATATAAATAACATGTAAAACCATAATTAAGCCTCGATCCTACGAAAGCATAAGTGATTATATATTGAAAGTATTATGTAAATTAGGTGTTAAGTTACTGTTAAGCACAGTTCTCAATTTTCAGATATTTAAACGAAACGCCCCTTCAAAAATAAAATAAGAATAGATTTTAACGACACACTTCAAAGTCTAAATCATACGTGTTTTCTTATGTTTCTTCGTAATGAACAGAATAAAGTTATACCTTTTTTTAATATTTTTTAAGGCTTAACTATTTGTTAATCAATATTTTTTGTGTGTTTCGAAAAAAAATATGAAAATATTACCACCCGCCTTTATTCTTTTCATGTGTTTATAATAATTGAACTCATCTTGCATGCTTTTGTGAAAACAAAATAATGCACCCCTAGAAAATAAAAAACCTTATTTACCAGTCGTGGTGATTGCTATATCCGTGCGGTAGATGTTTAAAATTTTGGGCCGTCTAAATTTAAAATTTATACAAATTATTTTAGGTTTTTAGAACGTGTTAAAATGAGTTTTAATTTTATGAATATGTAGATGGGGAACCCCGGTTTTAGAAATATTAAATCACTCTCAAAGAAATTAGCAGCATCGTTAATTAAAAATCAAATGGCATCGGATTTTGAGAAATCCGACATGTTTGATGAAACAACAAAATCAAAAATGCTTGTGGATATAAAAGAAAGAGAGCGATTAGAGCTTTTAAAACAAATTGATGTCGAAAAAGACTGGAAGATTTTAAAGAAAAAGTTAAAATCTTCGAAAGGAGGATTTAAATCATGGTACTATGGTATTGCAGCTGTAGCGGTATTATTAATCTCCTTGACTTTTATGTTAAAAAAGAATACTCAATTTCAAGATGTGGAGCTTACAACGCCTATTATAGTAAATAGTAATATCTCCGTGGGAACCGATAAGGCTACTTTGACCCTGGAAAATGGCACAAATGTCGTTTTAGAAAAAGGTCAGGTATATCAATCGAATAATGTTTCAAGTAATGGTGAGGAGATCGTTTATCAACCTACAAATACCTCAATTACAAATGCCCCAATAGCTCATAACACCTTAACCATTCCCCGAGGTGGTCGATTCTTTATCGAATTGTCAGATGGTACCAAGGTATGGTTAAACTCCGAAACGCAGTTAAAATACCCGGTAGCTTTTACAAAAGGAGAAACGCGAGAGGTGGAGTTGGTTTATGGGGAAGCTTATTTTGACGTGGCTTCCAGTACGTTGCACGATGGGGCGAAATTTAAGGTGCACCATCAATTTCAGGATGTTGAGGTTTTGGGGACGGAGTTTAATGTTAAGGCCTATAAGGATGAAACCATAATAAGCACGACGTTAGTTGAAGGTAAAGTTGCAATAGGTATGAATCATGCTCATCGAATACTTATGCCTAACCAGCAATTTAATTTAAGTATGTTGTCGGGTGATACAGAAATATTAACAGTAGAGGTGGATGGTATTGTTTCCTGGAAAGACGGTGTTTTCGATTTTGAGGGTAAAACTTTAAAAGAGATTATGAGAGTGTTATCACGTTGGTACGATATAGATGTAGTGTTTTTAAATAAAAGTATGGAAAGAGAAAAGTTTATAGGGACTTTTAACAAGAATCTATCGATTGAGGATGTTTTATTGACTTTAAAAGTGGCCAATATTATCAATAACTACAAAATAAAAGGGAAAGTAATTAGTATAAAATAGACGGATAGAGTTTTATCTATTTCGACTCATATAAAGTATAAAAAAAAACTCACTTTAACGAAGATTCTCTTGAATTCTGAAGGGTAAATAATTTTAATTACGATCTGAATTCTTAGAATCTCGATAGTTGAAGTTTATATAAATTAATAATTAAATAATCCTAAGTATTATGAAAAAAAATACAATTTTATTAGCAGCCTTACTAACTTTTGTTTTTACGGAATTAAGTGCGCAGACTAACTTTGATTTTGACACGAATACCACGAGTACCAATGGTGGTGGTGATTCGGTATCCGAGGAAATTGATGGTATCACCATGACTTTAACAGGAGCTTCAGATTTAAGGCTATTTGCAGGAAATGGTTTTGGAGGCTCATCGGGTAATATAGCTTTAACAACCATAAAGCCGACATCCGTTACTATTACTTTTAGTGACCCCGTTTATATGTATTCGATTAGACCTTTATCAGCAACAGGAGAGACGGTTACCTATACCTTAACACCAGATGGGGATAACAGTAGAGCTGTTGATGTGGCATTAACAGGAGGAACTCTTCCAAATGACGACCCTGTTACTTTAAATTGGGAGAGCGTTACAAGTGTTGTGGTAACATCCTCTGCCGGTTCATCTAATTATACGTTCGATGATATATTTGTTAGTAAGCGACCACCATTACCTTTTGATTTTGATACGAATACTACTGTTGATAGCGGTTCGGTATCTGAGGAAATTGATGGTATAACCATGACTTTAACAGGAGCTCCAGATTTAAGGTTGTTTGCAGGAAATGGTTTTGGAGGCTCATCGGGTAATATAGCTTTAACAACCATAAAGCCGACATCCGTTACCATCACTTTTAGTGAACCCGTTTATATGTATTCGATTCGACCTTTATCAGCGACAGGAGAGACGGTTACCTATACCTTAACACCAGATGGAGATAACAGTAGAGCTGTTGATGTTGCGTTAACAGGAGGAAGGCTTCCAAATGACGACCCTGTTACTTTAAATTGGGAGAGCGTTACAAGTGTTGTGGTAACATCCTCTGCCGGTTCATCTAATTATACGTTTGACGATATATGGGCAATTAATGATTTTGTTGCTAGCACAAATGAGGTTGGTATTAATAGTGTTGATATAGTTATGTATCCAAACCCTACTAGTGATGTTTTTTACATTAAGGGTTTAAAGGCAAAGCGTAAATTGAGTATTTATGATATTCAAGGAAAATTGATGTTAAAAGAAGATGAATATTTAGATAATACGATAATTGATATAAGTCGTTTTAAATCGGGACTTTATCTTGTGGAATTGAAAAGTAATAATGGAGTACTAGTAAAACGTTTAGTAAAGCACTAAAAAGTATTTTTTAGGTTATGAAATAAATCCATTATCCTGGTATCTTAGATTGTTTAATCCCGATTCCAAAATATAGTACAGTATTGAAGAAACTTGATCTGAAAATTTCGACTGCTCTGTCTTAAGTATGTTTTAAGTTAGATTTAGTTTCTATAACTGTTGGAATGGTATCACTTATACCATGGTTAAACAAAAGTAAGGATATGTATTCTTAAGTTTTAAATAATTTCTTTATATCGAACAAGAATACATATCCTTTCTGTATCGATTACAGAAATTTATAATAATAAAGTTTGAATTTAAAGCGATTCGTCGAGATATGTGTTCTATCATCTCTTATCAAAGAAAACACTGTAGCTAATAGTTATATAGGTTGCAATGGTATGGTCAAACATTGAAAATGTTTGGATGTGTTCTTGCTCCACTCTCAGAAATATATGGTTATAAATGGAAATTGGTATGAATAATATATTCATGATAGTGATTGACGTGTGCTGGCTAAGTGTGTTTTATAGAGTCGGTTTATGCCATGAAAGAGAACAATGCTTTATGGCTCTATAAGAACTGATTAATTAACTTAAATATTTAAAAATAAATAATGATTCGTAAATTTATAGGAATTGAATTAACAAGGGTCTTCTTAATTCTTAAAACCGGGGGGATATGGAAGGGCTTCATACAAGTCATTATGAGAACCTTTATAATTTTGTTTTGTACAACTGCATTTGGTTTAACAACGGATCATTTAAACTCTCAAAACGAAAAAATTATTATAGATTCCGATAAAATGGTATCTATAGACGAGGTGTTTAAAATAATTAAACAACAAACAGATTATTCTTTTGTGTATCATGAAAAACAGTTTGAAAACCTTCCAAAAGTACATCTTAAAAAAGGAACAATTGGTCTCAAAAAATTATTGGCCCATAGTTTAGCCAAAAGTAATGTTAATGTTGTTTTTACCACTAATAACACCATTATTATTCAAGAGAAATCATTTAATAATAAGGCTCAGGAACTCATAGTTTCGGGTATTGTGAGTGATAAAAACGGAGTACCTTTGGCAGGGGCTAGTGTTTTAATAAAAGGGACAAATAAAGGCGCGGTTACCGATTTTGATGGGAACTATAGGATTAGAGTCTCTAGTCCAGCTAATGTATTGGTTTTTTCTTCCATGAGTTTTAAAACATTAGAAGTTACAGTAGGTAGTCAAACCACCATTAATGTCAGTTTAGAAGAAGACATTAGCACATTAGAAGAAGTAACCATAAATGCTGGGTATTACAATACCACTCAAAAAAGAACTACCGGGAGTATTGTGAGAGTTACTGCAAAAGATATAGAAAAACAGCCAGTTGATAATCCTATAACGGCGCTGCAAGGGCTTATGTCCGGAGTAAATGTAACGCCTGATGGTGGGATTCCGGGAGGGAATGTTAGTATCCAAATTAGGGGGCAAAATTTTATAGCGATTGGTGATAGGCCCCTAAGAAATATAAATGCTCCATTGTACATTATAGATGGCGTGCCATTTGATTCTGGTGATTTAGAATCAAGAAATGTGGTCGGAGGTATTATTCCTGTGGGAGTAAGTCCTTTAAATGCCATTAATCCTCAAAGTATTGAAAGTATAGAGGTGCTAAAAGATGCGGACGCCACGGCGATTTATGGATCGCGCGGCGCCAATGGTGTGGTCTTGATTACAACCAAAAAAGGACAATCCGGAAAAACACAAATTAATTTTAATGTAAGCAGTACCTTGTCTAGGATACCACGTTTTGCGGAGTTGTTAACTACTGAGCAGTATTTACAAATACGTCAAGAAGCCTTTGCGAATGATGGGGTAAATTTAAATGATGTTAACGATGCGTCCGTTCCAGACTTAAAACTCTGGGATCAAACGCGTTTTACAGATTGGCAGAAGGTGCTTATTGGTGGTACGGCATATAGACAAAATGCACAGTTGTCCTTTTCAGGGGGAAATGCACAAACCCGTTTTTTATTAAGTGCGGGTTATGTGAACCAAACTACAGTGTTTCCAGGAGATTTTAAATATACTAAAGCCACAACAGGTCTTAGGATAAATCATCTATCAAAGAATGGTGATTTCAAATTAAACGCCTCTGTAAATTATAATACGGATACTAATAATTTACCTTCTAGAGATTTATCAACTCAAGCTAGAACCCTACCTCCTAATGCGCCAAGACTTTATAATGAAGCTGGTTTATTAAATTGGGAAAACTCAACATGGCGAAACCCGTTAGCAGGTTTAGAGGCTAATTATGAGGCGGTAACCCGTAACCTAATTATGAACACTGTATTGACCTATAGCCTGATACCTTCTATGGAGATAAAAACCAATATAGGATATACTAGTTATCGTTTGGAATCTCATTCAACTAATCCTACAGCGGCAAAGGATCCTGATACGCCCGAGGGGCAGGATAGTCGTTTTTCGACTATTGATGTGAATGAAGGGCAGCGACATTCCTGGATTGTGGAGCCACAGATTAATTGGGGGCATGATTGGCAGAACTTCAGTTTAAAATTATTGGTAGGCACATCTTTCCAGGCGGATAAAGAAGAACAGTTGTCTCAAAGAGCAGAGAACTTTTCAAGTGATAATTTATTACTTAGTTTAAGTGCCGCTAATAAGGTTTCTATTTTTGATGACAATGATTCTGAATATAAATTTCATTCCATTTTTGGTCGAATTAATTTTAATTGGAAGGATACATACATTGTTAATTTAACAGGACGTCGCGATGGGTCTTCCCGTTTTGGATCTGGTAAACAATTTGGGAACTTTGGAGCTATTGGTGCTGCCTGGGTGCTTTCCAAGGAAGGGTTTTTAAGTGATAATATAATTCTTAGTTTTGCTAAGTTAAGAGGAAGTTATGGCATCACCGGAAGTGATACTTCGCCCGATTATGCTTTTTTAGATACCTATGCATTAGATGGTAACAATTATAATGGTACTGGTTTAGAACCAACTCGTTTATTTAATCCAAATTTGGCCTGGGGGGAGACAAAAAAAATAGAGCTAGCCTTAGAATTAGGATTTTTGAAAGATCGTTTTTTTATTACCACAGCTTGGTATCGTAACCGGTCTTCCAATCAATTAATATTAAGGCCGCTTCCTTCGACTACTGGTTTTGGAGGAATTGACGATAATTTTGAAGCGCTGGTAGAAAATAATGGGCTTGAAATAGATTTACGTTCTACAAATATTAATACGGATCATTTTACATGGCGAACCGCATTTAATATTTCGATCAATAGAAGCAAGCTTGAGGCATTTCCTGGCTTGGAAAATTCTACTTTCGCAGATAGCTATATAATTGGAAAATCTTTAGGTATTAGACAGTTATATGACTTTGTAGGTGTAAATCCTGAAACTGGGATTGCTCAATTCACCGATTATAACAATGATGGTATTATTGGCGTAGATGATAGAAGGTGGGTTGAAGATTTCGAATCTAAATATTTTGGCGGACTAAGCAATATGTTTCAATATAGAAACTTTCAACTCAATGTGCTTTTTCAATTTAAGAAACAACTGGGCTTAAGTTATTTGGGTAATAGAAAAAATCCTGGAGGAGTATTGAGTAATTTTCCCGTTGCGGTGTTGGATCGATGGCAGCAGGTTGGCGATGTAAGCCCTATTCAACGATTTTCTTCGACTAATGATGAGATTGTTCAAAGTGAAGCATTATATAGTTTTAGTAATGCTCGTGTAAGGGATAGATCCTTCATTAAATTACAGAATATATCATTAAACTATAATCTTTCAAAAGTTTTGGCAAATAAGATTGATGCGAATGTATATTTACAGGGGCAAAACCTGTTTGTTATTTCATCTTTTGATGGGCCAGATCCGCAAATACCATCTTTGGACAGGATACCCCTTTTAAGGCAATTCACTCTGGGCTTAAATTTACGGTTTTAAAAGAAGGATGTTATGCAATTAAAAGAGAATTTAAAGACTAAAAGAACTATGAGTACCTTCCTTAATATAAAAAATGCTGCAGTTATGATGTTAAAAAACTTAAAGATATGTTTGTTTCTTGGGGGGGTAATAGGATGTAGTGATTTTGTAGAGGTTGATCTTCCTAAAAACCAACTTAATTCCGAAACAGTGTTTAATAATGCTGCCACGGCAACATCGGCTCTAAAAAGTATGTACGCCAAGCTACGAGATCAAAGTATTCCTTATAATTTTTCTATACGTTTAGGATACTATACAGATGAATTGGAACCAGGGGTGTCGACTAATAGCAATGAATTTTATAATCACACGATATCTCGAGGAGGTGGAATTATTAGTAGCTGGTGGAGGGATGCTTATAATATAATTTATGCTACCAATGCGGTTATTGAAGGAGTCGAAAATTCTACGAGTTTGTCAGTAGAAGATAAAGCGCAGTTTATAGGAGAGGCTTTATTTATTAGAGGATACATGCATTTTTTATTGGTAAACGTTTTTGGTCCTGTGCCATATATCACAACTACAGATTATATAGCTAACACACGAGTGTCAAGAGATTCAGAGGATATCGTATACGAGGAAATCATAAATGATTTAACAGAAGCTTCTGGTTTGTTGAAAAATGACATATCAGGAGAACGTGTACAGGCTTATAAGCAAGTAGCACAAGCGTTATTAGCAAGGGTCCATTTATATAGCGAGAATTGGGAGAAGGCAGAAACCATAGCGTCTAGTTTAATTAGTAACTTCACCTTGGAGCTGGATTTAAATAAGGTATTTCTAAAAAATGCATCGGGTAGCATTTGGCAATTAAAACCTGAATTGAGTGGAGAAAACACAAGAATTGGATTTGATCTGATCTTTACGGAGTCTCCTGGAACCAGACCAAGTTTAACAACAGCTTTTGTTGAAGATGCTTTTAGTTATGGTGACTTGCGTAAGACAAATTGGGTAAAGGAAGTTACTAAGGGAACAGATACCTGGTACCATGCTTATAAATATAAAGAACTAGGAGATACCTTTATATTGAATGGCCAAAATGAAGAAGTTCCAATCTCTTTTGAGTATCCTGTGATGTTTCGATTGGCAGAACAGTATTTAATAAGAGCAGAGGCCCGAGCAAAAAGAAATAACATATCTGGTGCACAAGAAGATTTAAATATCATTAGAAATCGGGCTGGATTACCAAATACAACAGCAACAAGTGTAGACGCATTGTTGGATGCCATTTTACAAGAACGTCGCGTCGAATTGTTTATAGAACATGGTCACCGCTGGTTTGATTTAAAACGTACGGGGAAGGCCGCCCGGATATTGACTCCCATTAAGTCCAATTGGCAAGAACGAAACCTTTTGTTTCCAGTTCCCGAAGCTGAAATTTTATTAAATCCTAATTTATTACCCCAGAATGATGGGTACAATTAAAGTGTTTTGTCATTCTCTCGAACCTGCCAGCCAGTGGGGAAAGGAGGAGATTTTATAAAGAGAACCTGTGCCATTACGAGGAGCGTTTTCAGCGACGCGGTAATCTCAATATGAAAAAGATATTAGTTAAAAAATAAAAATTAAAAAACAATAAAAGATGAACTTCGGATGATTCCCGATGATGATCGAAACGAGATTTATAGGAATGTAAAAAAGACACCATTAATGAAGAAAGCAACAGTAATAATACTCCTCTGTTTATTTGCAATTAACATACAGACAAATGCGCAATTGGTAGCAGAAAAAATAAGTAATAAGAATATCTCTGATGACCAAGATGATACTACGATGGCAAAAAAGCACCTAAGCCCAAAAGAGTTTAACTTATGGGAAAGGATATATAGTCAATATGTTTCTGATAACGGAGATTGGTGTACTTATTTTAAAAATGTTAACAATAATGTTACCCTTTATCTGGTATCTATTAAAAACATGTTAAAATATAGCTTGCCGGTTGGAGAGCATCGTTTTAGTATAGGAAGTCAATGGTTTGCTTCTGTATCTGAGAAAAAGGAGTTAGCGTTAATTAATTTAGAGACGATGAATATGGAACGTCTCTCTAATGTGACAAAGTTTGAATTTACCTCCGATGGAAGATATTTGATATATAAAACAATAAATCAAACCCAAAAACCATCCCAATCCAACTTAATGATCCGTAATCTAAAGACGGGAAAAACAGATTCCATAATGGGTATAATGGATTACAAGATAAGTCCGGATGTCCAACAATTGGCTATTATACAAATTACAAAACAAAGACAATCGGTTAAACTAATAACACTTGGGCAATCATCTTCCAAGATGATTATTTCAAATGACGTTTACCGTTATAAACATTTAATTTGGAATGCTAAAGGAACGGGTTTGGCATTTATAGAGGAAAAGTTTGGTAATTCCGATGCACAAAAAGGGTATAAAATCTACTGTTATAACACTTTTAAAGGAAAGCAGAGGCTTTTTAGCCTCGATTCTGAAATGTTTCCAGGAAGACAAATTCTTTACGAACGTTTTAAATTAAGGTTTTCCAAAAAGGGGTCTGTACTGTATTTTAAAGTTCGTGGAGCAGAAGATTTGGCACCGCCCTTTGCAAAGACGGAAGTTGATGTAGAGGTATGGAAAAGTGATGATAAAGAGTTGTATCCTACACTTAAAAGTAACCAAAGTTCAAAGATCTATGGAGCGAGACTGGCCGCATGGAGCCCTGAAACTGGAATAACTAAAATATTGGAGACCAAATCCCGTCCAAAAGCCATTGTAGGGAATAACAATAGGTACATGCTGTCCTATGACCCCATGCTCTACGAACCGAGTTATGCGACCAATGTAAACAGTGATATTTACCTAACCGATCTAAAAACTGGAAATGTTCAGCTCTTATTAAAGCAATATGGTGGCACTGCCTATATGTCTCCAAAAAGTAATTACATTCATTATTTTAAAGATAGACATTGGTGGGTTTTCGATATAATGAAAAAAACGCATACTAACATAACCAAGTATTTACCAGTTACTTGGTATAAAGATTTTCCCAAACACCCGCATAAAAATGGGTTAAAACCTTATGGCGTTGCAGGTTGGACTCAAGGTGACAAAGAGTTGATTATATATGATAAATATGATGCTTGGGCGGTTTCCCCAAAAGGAAATGCTAGAAAATTAACCCAGGGTAGGGAGGCTAAAATTACCCATCATATCTATAGTGAGAGTCAGTTATATAAAGACCAAGATAAACAAGTCCATACAGGAGCTTTTGATGTTGTAAGTAGGGATAAGCTTGTAAAGGTGTCGAGTGAAATTAATCTTTCGAATGGGCTAATATTTAAAATTAAGGGAGTGGATAAGTCATCGGGATATGCTGTTTGGAAACAGGGAAAGGATACCAAGAGGCTGGTTTATAAATCAATGAATCTTAAGGGGCTTTTAAAGGCTTATAAAAAAGAGGTTTATACGTATATCGAAGAATCTTTTAATATTCCCCCGCGTATTGTCTGTTTAAATAAGCTAGGTGATAAACCTTTAGTTTTAGAAGAAAGCAACACACAACAAAAAGAGTATCATTGGGGGCGCTCCGAATTGGTTTATTATAAGGGGCCAAACGGAGAAGACCTACAAGGTGCTTTATACTATCCTGCGAATTACACCTCTAAAAAAAAGTATCCTATGGTCGTTGAAATTTATGAAAAGATGTCTGGAGGGGTATACAAATACCAAGCTCCTTCAGAGTATAGTTCGTGTAGATTGAATAAAACAAATTATACCTTAGATGGGTATTTTATATTTCACCCTGACATTAGTCCTGTACCAAATGATATTGGGATGTCGGCAGTAAATTGCGTAGAAGCAGGTGTTAGGGCAGTTATAGCAAAAGGTGCTGTAGATAAAGGCCGTATTGGGTTAAATGGCCATTCTTTTGGTGGGTATGAAACCAATTTTATTATTACGAAAAGCGATCTTTTTGCTGCGGCTGTATCCGGAGCCGGTGTAGCCGATGTGGTGAGTTCGTATCATGGGTTTTCCGCTCCAGCATCAAATTTGGGTTCTAATATAAGTCGTAGTGAAGACTGGCAATATAATTTTAGAGGATCTTTTTATGAAAATCAGGAAGCTTATATTCGTAATTCTCCCATATATCATTTAAAAGACGTTAATACACCCCTAATGTTGTGGGTGGGCAAATTAGATGATGCTGTAGATTATAGGCAAAGTTTTGAAATGTATTTTGGTTTGCGTCGCCTAAATAAAATCTGTGAGTTAGCAATTTATCCTAGTAAAGGGCATAATATGTATCGTTCTGAACCTAAATACCAGATTGATTTGACAAGACGTATAAAAGCATGGTTTGATAAGTATTTAAAGCCAGGCCAGGTATTACAGCCTGCTCCATCTGGTGCAAATTAAAATAAAGGTTTAGCTCTAGGTAGGAAAAAAACAATAAACAATTATGAATATAACTCAGAGTAAAATAAAGACTATAATAATAGCAATAAGTGCCTTGACAATGTATGTATTAAGTTTATGCTGTACACCTATAAAGGCACAGGGTATTGCCTTTAAAAAAGACAATTGGCAGTCTATTAAAAATAAAGCCAAGGCAGAAAATAAGCTTATCTTTGTAGATGTTTATACAACCTGGTGCGGCCCCTGTAAAAAGATGGATAAACAAGTGTTTAGTAGTGAAAAAGTGGGCAATTTTTATAATGCGAACTATGTCGCATTTAAAATCGATGCAGAAAAAGGGGAAGGCCTTGCGTTTGCGAAGCAATATGAGATAGCAAGTTACCCAAGCCTGTTAATTCTTGACGGAAACGGAAAACAGATTAATAAAAACAAGGGGTTTTTAAATATAGAGGATTTTCTAAAATTTGGACAGGAAACGCTAAGTGCCGAAGAAGTCTTTGTTGCAGCACAATCTTTATATAATAAGGGGAGCCGAGACCCGAAATTGGTGCTAAACTACATCACTTTACTAAGAGGAAGAAATTTACCAACAGAAAAAGTGGCGTTAGAGTATTTTAATACCATTGAAAAGAAAAACTGGACATCACCAGAAAATTTACAATTTATAACCCAATATATCAACAGTCCGTTTAATGATGTTACTGAACACTTGGCAGAAAACAAGGAGCCAATCGAATCTGTAGGTCCTCAAAGTAAAGTATACCTAACATTATTTGAGATTTATAATAATCACATAAATACAACAGTAGCAAAAAATAAGAGCCTTAAAGAAGAAGACCCTTTGCTGTTATTACATATCAATAATCATTTTTATCCTATAGAAGCCAAGTTTTTAATCTTTAAAGTTAAGAGAACCCTGTTTGCCAGAGATAAGGATTGGGAAAGCTATGCACGACTCATAACCGATTATGTTGATAATCTTGACAACTCCAACGCTTTGGAGTTAAACAAGTATGCCTACTTGTTTTATAAGAATATAACCGATAAGCATTTTTTAAATGTGGCCTTGGGGTGGATAAATACAGCACTTGAGAGAACCAATGACAACGATCCTTATATAAGTTATTATTTAGACACCAAAGCTAGTGTTCTTTACAAACTTAACAACAAAAAAGAAGCCTTGGTTTGTGCCAAACAAGCTGTAGCAGCTGCAGAAAAATCAGGATCAAATACTGCTGGGACATTAAATTTGATAAAGAAAATAGAAAACCTGAAGTAAAAACATAAACTAAAAAGAATTACTATGAAATCAATATCTAAACTTTTCGTCTTAAGCTTTTTTGGACTCTTGCTATCGTCTTGTGAAACAGATGATAATGATTTTGCAAGAGCGGTCTCTATTAAAGTTGTTAATTTAATAGAAGAAGAAGACCATGTTATGGTTAAGATCGGCGATGGTACTATTAATTATGCGAACATATTAAGCAATAGTGAATCAACAGCAAAGGTTGCTTTTGGTGACTTTGGTAATTTTTCATTTTCCGAAAGAGAGCCTATCCGATTTGAGGTTGTTAAGGAGAGTGATACCTTAACCCCTATTTTTTCTGAAATATTGGATATTGAGGGGATTCGTTCTTTGTATATGGTGGGGACATCTGAGGAGATGGATGCTGTATTTATTGAAGATAACCCAAAGCAATTTAATGAGGATGCCTTAGGCATTCGATTTATAAACCTGTCTAAAGATGTATCCGGTCCTTTAAATATTAAAAATAATACAACAGGGGCTATAATAGCATCTGATTTGGTATACCAATCAGCAACAGATTTTATAGAGTTCCCTGTAAACGAAACAGATGGGGCATTGATGTTAGAATTTGAGGATAGTACAGGAACTATTTCAAATGCTGCTCAGCTTTCGCTCGATCCTTACGACGAGGATGACCCTGCTGTTAGAAAGAATCTTACCCTGGTGATAACCGAAATAGAAGTTGGTGGAATTTTTGGTACAACCGTTGCTTATAAATTCACGCGTGTTAATAGTTATTAGTTGAAAAGAATTTTTAAGACTTTGCTTTTGGGGTTTACTAGAAATGTAAGGTTTCAACTGAATCTGTCTAAGGAGTTGTAAAGCGGGATTGTTGTAGATTTAAATTTTCAGCATTCTTTATTTTAACCTTAGAGAACCGTTCTAACACTCTTTTCTTTATTCTATTAAGGTTTCCTCAATAAATTTGTTTCAGTGCATGGCGAAGCTCCGTATATATCATACACTGTGGCCAATATAGTAATTGTACATGGAATACCATCATAGATGCTACAACCAATTAATTTAGATTCATCAATAATTGCTTCTTGGCAATTAGGCTTAATAAAAACTGTAACATTAGCATCACTTGAGTTAGAAGTAAAAGCTAGTGAAGCCATGATAGCAATCATTAATGCAAAAGCAGGTAAAACGATTTTAAAAAAATTAGATTTCATTATATAGATATTTGAAATTAGTAGTCAACTCTATTTTATAATTCTTCGATTTTAATATGGTTTGCAAATATTGCTGTATTGGTTTATAAATTCTGGATGTCACGATTTGGGACTTGAAGGTTTATCTTTTAATATAATTGAAGGCTGTTCGCAATTAAAATTATACATGCATGGTATGAATTATTATTAACATAAATGTGAGGCTTCTAAATATAAAATCCCTATTAAGATTTATTGAGATAAATAAAGAGTTAATTATTTTGAGTGCCTAATTATGCGGAAAAGAGGGCTAACTTGAATTAGGGGCTTCTTTTCGCGTTTTTCCCATTATATTATTACGGTAGTCCTAATCAACTTGCCGGTGGCATAGTCGATTTGTAAATGATTTATATTCGGCTATTAATATGGTGATTGTACATGGATTCCGTGGATTAGTTATGCTACAATTAGCAATTTGACTTTCAGGAATTGTTAGTATTGTGTATTAAGGATCATAACAAACTGTTCATTGGTATCACTCGAACTAGAAGTAAAAGCAAGTGAAGCTGTGATAGTAACATTAAGGTAAAAGCCGATAAAACGGTTTTAAAAAATTAGATACAATATAGATAAATTAGCTACTCAATTGTACAAGATTTTGAACTGTCCTCAACTATAGTAAGGTTTAGATGTTGTATTAGTTCATAGTTTTTTGGATTATGATTAACATATTACTCTTTATCCATTGCTCTAAAATTTTAATTAAAAAGATTTAAAGGGTGAGAGTAAGAGAGGTAGCCCAATAATATCTTAAAATGTCAAGTGCAAAATTCGAATGAATTTAATATACCTAATCGTTTGATTTAAAAAAAGAATAGATTTATTTAAAAAGGTGTCTATGTAACATAGACACCTTTTCTTAGTTGTATTAAAATAAAACTTACTATTAGCTAGGGTTTCTTAATAAATCTGATCCTAAACATGGTTTAGACTCATACGCATCATACGTTTGTCCTAGAAAAATAATTGTGCATGGGGCTCCTGTGTTGATAGTTTCGCAAGTAGAAGGTACTTGCGATTCATCAATAAATACTTTTTGACAACCAGGCTCAATATAAACTATAACATCAGCGTCACTCGAGTTAGAAGTAAAAGCAAGTGAAGCAGTGATAGCAATCATTAATGCAAAGGCTGGTAAAACGATTTTAAAAAAATTAGATTTCATAATATAGATATTTAAAAATTAGTGACCTACTCTCTTATACAGGTTTTCGGTCTTCTCCCTGACTGCAGTATGGTTTACCGATAGTTCGGTGTTTATGTTTTTTGGCTTTAAAGTATTGAAATTTGGGTGCAGAGCCGTTAAGCTTGATTTCGTTTCTTTAGAGGTGTCTAAGTATAATTCATAGACGACCATATGCTTGCCAATAAGCCCAATGAATTTATCATCAAAAATATAAAAAGCTCTAAGTTTTTGTTTCTCTATGTCTTCTACATAAAAACTAAATGCATAGGTATTATTCTCAATATGGTATACATCGATAACGGTCGAGTTTTTCCAGGAGGTAAGAGATTCTTTAGCTCCTAGTATTTGAGAGTCTACAAAGAGGTAGTCTCCGTAGGTAGCCGTAGCCCCATTTACTTTTAGAGCGGGACCTATTTTTTTTACGTCTTTTGCCTCTCCTATTTTTATTTGAGCTTGACTAATGGTATCTATCGTTTTTCCTCGAAGTTGTAATTCGAGACTGTCATTAGCAACAATATACTGGTTACGATACAGGTAAGTATACACAAATTGCCGCCGTTGTTGGTTGTATTGTAGATCGCCACCTACATCAAAAACACCATCGACTTGTTTTTGCAATAGGGTGTGGGAGAGGGTCATTGTTGCCGAGTCGGCTAAACGAATAGTACCCAGAGCAAGTTCTTTGGTTTTACTGCTTATGGTGCTTATCGCTAGAGAAGCGGAGTCTATAGCTTGTACATCGACAAAATATAGCGGCGCGTCCAGTACAGAATAGGCGTTCCAATCGTTAGTGTTTCCTCTGAGAATATAGGGAACCGTACCGTCCATTAAAAAGAAGTGCGGCGGAATAACGCGTAGTTGTGGATTACGCATAGGGAGACTGTCTTGATCAATACTTATGTGAATGACTTCTTTCTTCTGCAGTGCAGAGTCTACGATAGTAAGGCTTAGCGGAGCACTTGGATGCCCTAAATAGATGTTGCCTTCATGAGCCCCAGCGATGTAGTAGCGACTAGATTCTAAGTCAAATTCATGAATCTTAGAAGGAAGTCGGTGTGTATAGTCACGTTTAAAACTTGTGTCTATAGGTAGACTTTTTTTTGTGAAAGCAAATAGAAGAATCATAAACCCAATGCTGGCTATGGTGCTAACTAAAAGGTATTTGTATGTTTTTTTTGGTGTCATAAAGTAGCGTAGTTGAGGTCTGGTTGTTTGTTTTCGTTAATTAAAAGTATCCCTATAAAACCTAAAATAACAAATGCCGTATTAAAGATTAAATGTTCTGTCCAACCTAGTTTCTCAATAATCCCTCCACAAGAACAAGGAATATCATCGCTAAAGTTTATTACAATAAAAATATAGGCTGTAAACATAATCATAAGATTAAAGGCTGCATACATGCCAAGGAGTCTAAATCGTGGGATAATTATTAATATCGCGATTAAGATTTCAAGAGATGGTACGACCCAAGCAATAATCTCTGAAAAATGTGTGAGCATTTGTGATTGTCCGATTTGCATTTTGAATTCATCAAAAACCAGTAATTTGCTTAGCGCAGCATATACAAATAATAGTATATAAAGGAAACAAATAAATTCTAGGAGAGCATTTTTTAACTTATGGTGAACTTTCATTTATAATGTCTTATATATTCATTAGCAATACAAATTTGGCACGTAAAATTTAATTTTAACGGGTAAATATTTGTCTTAGAGGGATTTGTTAGTGAAACTCAATTTTGCGAAGCCCAAAGGGAGCACTTAAAATTGCAAGTTGAACCTTGTCCGACGTTAGAGCGGATAATCCCGCAAGAGGCGGGATCTCACTTCTCAAGAAACATGTTTGATGGTTATAAGTTATTCTAATTTAGGTTGCAATATCTAGAAACCCAAAGGGCGCACTCAAAATTGCAAGTCTAAATTTGAGTACCGTATATTTATTACACATTCGAACATTATCCGCAGATCCTTTAAAACCTTAAAACAAAATAGGACGTATGTAAATAAAAAGGTGTCCAAATGAACACCTTTTTCCTGCTATTTGAAACTTAAAATGGTTTTCTTAATAAATTGAAAAACGTGCATGGTGCACTACTATAAAGATCTACAGACTGTCCTAGTACAGAAACTGTGCATGCAGGTCCAGGGTTAAAAACATAACAATTATAGATTTGAGTGTCGTCTACGATTATTTTCGCACAGAAACCCGTAAGAAAGTCTATGTACCAAACACAAACATTGAAATCCTCCGATGCTTGAGAGGTATCAGATGTGCTAGATATATAGGGCGTACTTGACATATCAACAGAGTTAGAAGTATACGCAAATGATGCCATAATAGCCATCATTAAAGCGAGTGCGGGCATGGTAATTTTAAAGATTTTTGTTTTCATAAATATAAATTTAAAGTTAATGACCTATTCTATTTTCAGGGTTTTCGGTCGTATCCCTAGCTAGTGATTTTTGGTTTAGACCGGAGAACGACATGAATGTTGTTTTACTTAAGTAAAAGGTGATTAATACAGTTCTCGATTGCTTCTACTTAAAGCTAGTCAAAAGAACTTATTAGTGGGGTTAAAAGACTTGGTTTAAAGGGATTTTGTTTTAATGAAATGTGTCTAGTATATTAAAAAAGAGCCGGTTTTGGTGGTACATTAATACCATATATAGGTAAAGTAGTTGGAAGAGATATATCCGAATATTTTCGCGCCTTGAGAATCATTTTCTATGGTTAAGAGATAAAAAATGAGGCCTTAAATAATTTTTAAAAGATTTTCGTAATCGTCACATTCTGGAGAAAGGTGTCCGAAGTGACATTGTTAACCAATTAGAGTTTAATAGGAAATTGTTTTGTCACGGCCAAGAATGAGACATCTCATCATAATTGTATTGTGATATTAAATGATAATGAGAAAATAAAAAGCCAGAGTACACTTGTTTTTTGAAAATAATTCTAAAAAAATAAGAATAGCGGATATGACTCTGGCTTTTGGGGGACTGTTTACAAGGCATCCATGTTTATAAGTACCACATTATATAGTAAGATGTGGCCATTGTTCTGGTTTAAATATGGATTCACTCGATTGTATACGTTTTACAAGATCGTTTCTATCTATGCCAAAGGCACTGGATAAATAATGAAATTGTGTTTTTTCTTTGTTGTGTTCACTAGGTGTGCTTACAAAGCAGTGCCAGTGATCGCCGCAATCTATAATTTTTGCGACCGATTTAGAGCCTTTTGAGATGTACTGACTTAAAGTATACCCAAATTCATGGTAGGCCTTAAAAAAGAATGAGTTTAGAATACCTAAAGGAAGGAGAAAACTATATGGTAATTTTTCTTGCTCTGCCTTTCCATCGTTTTTTAGGAGTTGCATTAGGTTTTCGGGGATGTTAATGTGCCGAAAATCATTTTTCAATTGTAACCACTGTAAGTGCGCCTTTTTAAATATTTTGCTACTGGAAGTCGTAAATGGTTTTTTACCCGTTATTTCTTCATTGGAAACGCCATTTAAAATCATTTGTTTCACAATAACCTCATGACCATAGTGTTTAATAGGGTTTTTGTTTTCAAACTCACTATGACTAAACACGATACGCGTTTCTTTAGTTTTCTTATGTTTAAGTATACGATGTATCATAGTTTTATGATTGTATGGGTAATATATTGTAAATGTCTGTAACAAAATTTACTCTAAAAGGATAAAAACTTATCTGAAAAGGATTGAATTAGCCTTTTTTGATAATAACACGATAAAAACTGGGTAGTGGCATTTGAGAAGTGATTTTTAGGACAACACAAATAAGTACTACCCAGGTTTAGTGGGTTATTATAAGTAAATTTAAATCGAAAACAAATGTAGATAATGGAACTTATCTCTCAGGGAAGGAAACTTTCCTAAAAAGGATTAATATTTTTTAAAAGCGTAAATTATATAAAGAATAGTTTTTAGGTTACATGTATGGCTTTGGGGTGTATGGGTAATAGCTATACAAATGCAATGTCTTGGGTGAAATAAGTGGAACATAAAGCCAATCAATACTATTTATAAACTAGGTATTCGAATATGTCCCAGCCTAATACAATTGTGGCCTGAGCGCCCGCCTGTCGGACGGACAGGAAGTCGAAGGTCATTAATAGCAAAAACTGATAATTAGAAGTATTTTACTCGAATAGCAGTTAGTATCAAATTTCAGAGTTCTAATCTCGCTTTGAATTCCGTAGTCCTTTAGACATGAGGCACGATTGAGACATCGCATCGTGTTTTGTTATGAGTGTTATGTGATTTCTCCTGTCGTGTAAATGATGGAGGGATTGAAATTTGGTTCCGCAGTCATGTCGACATGAGGTACGATTGAGACATCGCATGGTGTTTTGTTTTCAATATTATGTGATTTCTCCTGTTGTCGAAATGACGGAGGAATTCAAATTTGGTTTCGCAGTCATGTCGACATGAGGCGGGATTGAGACATCGCATGGTGTTTTGTTATCAGTGTTATGTGATTTCTCCTGTCGTTGAAATGATGGAGGAATTCAAATTTAGTTTCGTAGTCATGTCGACATGAGGCACGATTGAGACATCGCATAGTGTTTTGTTATGAGTGTTATGTGATTTCTCCTGTTGTCGAAATGACGTAGAATTCAAATTTAGTTCTGCAGTCATGTCGACATGAGGCACGATTGAGACATCGCATAGTGTTGTTATTAGTGTTATGTGATTTCTCCTGTCGTCGAAATGACGAGAGAGTTTAAATTTGGTGATGTGATCCTGTTGACATGAGGTACGATTGAGACATCGCATGGTGTTTTGTTATCAGTGTTATGTGATTTCTCCTGTTGTCGAAATGACGGAGGAGTTCAAATTTTGTGATGTGGTCCTGTCGACATGAGGTACGATTGAGACATCGCATCGTGTTTTGTTATAAATGTTATGTGATTTCTCCTGTCGTCGAAATGACGTAGGAATTCAAATTTAGTTTCGTAGTCTTGTCGACATGAGGGACGATTGAGATATCGCATAGTGTTTTTTTATCAGTGTTATGTGATTTCTCCTGTTGTCGAAATGACGGAGGAATTCAAATTTAGTTTCGCAGTCCTGTCGACATGAGGCACGATTGAGATATCGCATGGTGTTTTGTTATAAGTATTATGTGATTTCTCCTGTTGTCGAAATGACGGAGGAATTCAAATTTAGTTTCGTAGTCATGTCGACATGAGGTACGATTGAGACATCGCATAGTGTTTTGTTATAAGTGATATGTGATTTCTCCTGTCGTCGAAATGACGAGAGAGTTCAAATTAAGTTTCGCAGTCCTGTCGACATGAGGTACGATTGAGATATCGCATAGTGTTTTTTTATCAGTGTTATGTGATTTCTCTTGTTGTTGAAATGATGGAGGAATTCAAATTTGGTTTCGTAGTCATGTCGACATGAGGCACGATTGAGACATCGCATGGTGTTTGTTATGAGTGTTATGTGATTTCTCCTGTAGTCGAAATGATGGAGGAATTTAAATTTGGTTTCGAAGTCCTGTCGACATGAGGCACGATTGAGACATCGCATGGTGTTTTGTTATCAGTGTTATGTGATTTCTCCTGTCGTCGAAATGACGGAGAATTTAATTTTAAAGACATTAAACAGCATTTGATAGACTTATATTAGAAGATTTGCTGATTTAAATTCTCCCAGTTTGGATTGAAATTCGAAATCAGTTTATTTTTCTTTTCTCGCCTCCATTTTTTTAACTCTTTTTCTCTGGCAATAGCAGTTTTTGGGTAATCGAAGATTTCATAATAAACAAGGTATATGCACTGGTACTTGCCAGCAAATGACTGTCTTGCGTTTTGACTATCAAAATAATGTTGTGACAACCTTCTTTGGATATTATTGGTGAAGCCTATGTATAAAGTGGTTCTATATCTGTTAGTTGTTATATAAACATAGTATTGGTTATGCATGGAATAAATATAGGGGTTTAGTTACTTAAAATGTCTTTTTTTGTAAGATTTGTCTTCGTGTTTGACTTAGGGAGACGAGAGTTCAAATTTAGTTTTGAAGTCCTGTCGATATGAGGGACGATTGAGACATCGAATGGTGTTTTGTTATAAGTGTTATGTGATTTCTCCTGTCGTCGAAATGACGGAGGAATTTAAATTTAGTTCCGCAGTCATGTCGAGATGAGGCACGATTGAGACATCGCATAGTGTTGTTATCAGTGTTATTTGATTAAATGACGTAGAATTCAAATTTAGTTCTGCAGTCATGTCGACATGAGGCACGATTGAGACATCGCATAGTGTTGTTATTAGTGTTATGTGATTTCTCCTGTCGTCGAAATGACGTAGAGTTCAAATTTAGTTTCGTAGTCATGTCGACATGAGGCACTATTGAGACATCGCATAGTGTTTTGTTATGAGTGTTATGTGATTTCTCCTGTTGTCGAAATGACGAGAGAGTTCAAATTTAGTTTCGTAGTTCTTTAGACATGAGGCACGATTGAGACATCGCATCGTGTTTTGTTATCAGTGTTATGTGATTTCTCTTGTTGTTGAAATGATGGAGGAATTCAAATTTGGTTTCGTAGTCATGTCGACATGAGGCACGATTGAGACATCGCATGGTGTTTGTTATGAGTGTTATGTGATTTCTCCTGTCGTCGAAATGATGGAGGAATTCAAATTTGGTTTCGTAGTCATGTCGATATGAGGGACGATTGAGACATCGCATAGTGTTTTTTTATCAGTGTTATGTGATTTCTCCTGTTGTCGAAATGACGAGAGAGTTCAAATTTAGTTTCGTGGTCCTGTCGACATGAGGCACCATTAAGGTATTGCATGAAGTGTTTTGTTATCAGTGTTATGTGATTTCTCCTGTTGTCGAAATGACGTAGAGTTCAAATTTAGTTTCGTAGTCATGTCGACATGAGGCACTATTGAGACATCGCATAGTGTTTTGTTATGAGTGTTATGTGATTTCTCCTGTTGTCGAAATGACGCGGAATTCAAATTTAGTTTCGTAGTCATGTCGACATGAGGTACGATTGAGACATCGCATAGTGTGTTGTTATGAGTGTTATGTGATTTCTCCTGTCGTCGAAATGACGTAGGAATTCAAATTTAGTTCCGCAGTTCATGTCGATATGAGGCACGATTGAGACATCGCATGGTGTTTTGTTATAGGTATTATGTGATTTCTCCTGTTGTCGAAATGACGGAGGAATTCAAATTTAGTTTCGTAGTCCTGTTGACATGAGGTACGATTGAGACATCGCATGGTGTTTTGTTATAAATGTTATGTGATTTCTCCTGTTGTCGAAATGACGGAGGAATTCAAATTGAACCTAACAGAAACAATAATAAGAAATAGTATCAGATGATTAATTTCAGCTACGCTCAATCTCCAAATCCCTAGAAAGTTGATTGGGCGCAACCGAAATTATAATATCAGACTACACAAAGATCAATGATAAGTTTTAATTTTAAGGGATTAAAACTTAACTAAAAAGGATGTCTTTTTAGACTGATATGAATACAATATGCCAGCATTTTCATATGTCAATATGTTTAAGACTAAAAATTTTTCTTAAGAACGTGAATACAACTCTAAATGGTTTTAAGAATTTTAAACGGATTTTGTCTTGATTCGGCTACGCTCAAAATGTAGAATTCCGGTAGGGGGAGTTGAGCGCAACCGAAGTCAAAAGACAAAAATTACTAACCGAAACAAATATCGAGCATAAAGTTTAACTCAAATGGATTAAAACTTGTCTTAGAAGGATTTTACTACGTTTTTTTAATGCTACATTTCAATTTAGACTCCATAAGCCGTCGAAATGTGGTCTCTGAGGGAAATCCAAGTGCAGCCTCCATGCCTCCGTCTTGAGAAAAGTTTGACGCTCTTTAATTTAATGATTTTGGTACTGCTGGATTTATAAGTTGATGAAACGTTATTTTTAAATAACAAGATAAAAAAACAAATTTTGGAAGACTATGCATAGAAGACTTTAGTAGGAGCTTTTTTGATTCGGTTACGCTCGTAAGTGTAGAATTCCAGTAGGGGAGTTGAGCGCAACCGAAGTCAAAAAGACAAAAATTACTAACCATTACAAATATGCAAAGTATAGTTTAATTGAAATGGATGAATACTTGTCTTAGAAGGATTTTACTACATTTTATTTGATGTTATTCTTTAATTTGGGTACTGAATGTAGTTGAAGGGCTTTAAACTAAAAGAGGTGAAGATGCATATTCGCGCTATTTATCCGAAATTGAAAACATAAATAAACCAACTCAACTCCTCCCTTTAAAAAAGGAAGATGGATTTTTCAGTATAAAAATCCGGAGGGATAAAAATATGTGTATTGAATTTTTTTAATAAAACACCTCTTTAATTAATGAGAAGAACCGGTGGTGATAAAGATACTCATCATGATATCATGTTCTCCACGTGTTCTTTTTTGGTCTCAGATCAACCACTGAGGTTGATTTTATTTTGCTAAACAAACAATACATTGCATTGTTTGTTTGATTTGAGACTTTTTAGCTGAAGCCTGTCTCTCCAGTCAGGCAGGTATTGAGAACCCTTTTTAATACATGACTTCCCAAATTTATGTCGTCATGATAACCGCCAGACAAAATTCTTGTCTAGGTTCTCGAATAGACGAAATGTTCATTAAAGATAACACCCCTAATGTCCATCTAACAAACAGATAGTCAAAGAACTTCTAAATTATTATATTCAGAACCTATTAAATTTCCAGCTAAAACTTAGCATGACGTACTGTCGAAGAATCATACTTTGCGAGTCCTGGATGTAGTTTTGAGTGGCAACACGTCGGGCATTGGTATTCTGATTCAATAGGTCATAGATCCGAAGCGATAAAACACCCTGATCTTTAAACATACTATAAGCCAAAGTAGAGTTCCAAAGCCAGGCACTCTTTTGAAACCCTTCAGCTACGTTTGGGTTATAGGTAAAACTAATATCATGATGCCATTCTAAACGTTTAGGAACAAGTGTTGTTAGTTGTAATCCAGCCGAGTGATTTATAAATTCCTGATCCTTAAAATCATCGATATCAAATTTGCTAGTGTTGAATGATAATCGGTAGTTAGGTACAACGATTAGAACATCATCCCAGGAAAAGGAGATAGAAGCATTTGGAGTGAGTGCCGTATTGTTTGAATTATATTTCACATCATTATTAAAATTAACCGTTCTATTTAAACTGGCAGAGAGTCCCACATTAAACTTGACTGTTCTTAGGGAATCCACTTTTACAGTTTTAGTATAACCACTATTGACACTTACATTATAAGCGCCGTTTACATTTTCGTAGGTCGTGTTTCGAACCAAATTAGCATCGACCGTTGTTTTGGTGACCACTTGGTTATTGTTTAGACTGGCAAATACATAATTATAAAATCCTCTGCGTTTTTGAAAGTGATGCGTATTATGCCCCAGGTAAAAACTATGTGTGTTCGCTGGTTTTAAGTTTGGATTTCCAGTTATGGTGTTCAAGGGGTTTGAAACATCCTGAAACGCCTGTAATTGATTAAGTCCAGGAGGAAGATTGCTTAACCCATAATTGGCATAGATATACGATTTAGGGTTAAGTTGATACTGGAAATTAGAACGTAATTCCATGGTTTCGAAATTACGGGTTAGATTCAATTCGGGTCTTAAAAAATCGCTGTTCTCTAAAGTTCTAAAAACATAGCCCATTTCAGAACTAACAGACCACTTTTCTTCTTTATAGGTCAGTCTTAATGAAGGTGTGCTTCTAAGGTCTTTATACATGAAGTCAGTGCTTTGATCCTTATCAAAGCGTGTGTAACTCTGTGTAGTGTCATCAAAAGCATAGGTGCTTTTGATGTTATCTCGAATATCTTTCTTAAAGTCGAACTTAAAATCCAAAAACAAGGTATTCGCTTTTAAGGGCCAACGCAAAGATGTATTGGTATAGAACCCTTTTTGCTCTTGGTCTCCGGTGGTAAGCTGGTCTCTAATTATTGATAAAGGGTTCTCTCCAAAAATATGGGTTTCTGAATTCAGGAAATTTTCAGACGTCGTCGAATTGTATTTGTTCGAGATGTTGAATCTAAGATAAGCACCTTTTTTTCCGAAGCGTTTGGTAATATCTAAGTAGTTATTAAAATTATTAGTTGTGGTTTCTCCGAAGGACGATAAACTAGAGGTATTGGTTAAAACCTGATCCGAATTTCTAGACGCATCATGACGTATTGTCTCTGTCTTATTCTTAGAAAAGTTCAAGGTAGGGTATATGTTGATTAACAACGTAGAGTCTACTTTAATATTAAAGGTTAAACGCGCATTGTGATTGTCATTTTCATTATAGGAGTTTGAACCAGAATTCGTGGTAAACCTGGAATCTGGAAGAATATTATCGCGTTGCACGGTATTTTCATTCTCCGTGCTGCTTGATGAATAGAAATAATTGGCCGAGATATCATGTTTCTTTTTAAGTTTATCGATATAGTTGGTACCATAATTTTGAGATGTGGTAATGCCCTCACCACCTCTTGCTCCTCTTCCAAAGCTAAAACCTGGTGAATTAATGTTATTGCCCCCTCCAAGAATGCTAACGCGACGATCATTGTTAAACATGTTTAACATTCCGGCGAGTTCGTAGCGTTCATTGGTTCCTATTCCACCCATCAACTGACCAAAACTACCATTGTTGTTGTCTTCTTTTATTACCAGGTTAATGGTTTTTTTTTCTTTTTTTCCTTCATCTCCAGCAAAGGCTTCCGATTCAGTTTTGGTATCCGTAATTTGAACATGTTCAATGAGATCCTTTTTTAGAAACCGGGTTGTTATAGTGGGATCATTACTAAAAAAAGGTTTCCCATTAACCAAAATATTATCAACATCCTTCCCATTAATAGTTATTTTTCCTTCTTTGGAAACCTCAATACCTGGTAATTTCTTTAATAATTCTTCAACATTGGCATTCTTTTTTGTTTTAAAAGAATTGGCATTAAATTTTAAAGTATCCTTTTTGACGCTTACCGGTGGGGTGACTTTTACAAGAACTTCTTCCAGGGCATTAAGGTCTGTTTTTAGAGAGATAGTATTTAAGTTAATAAGCTTTTGGCCCATTTTTAGAGATTGGAAATGTGTTTGATAACCTACATAGGAAACATAAAGATTCAAAACATTGTCTCGTGTTTTACCCTCCAGAACAAATTGTCCCTTTTGATCTGAAATCGCGTAAGTCACCAAAGTACTATCCTTAGCACGTTCAAGATGAATGGTCGCAGCTTCTAGAGCTGTGCTATCTGCCAATGAAACTAAAGTCCCCGATATTTTAAAGGGTTTAGATTGTGTGAAGACTTTGGTTAAACAAAGCATTGCTAAGATGAGGAAACAATATTTCACACGTATATATTTTAGTTACTTACATATGGATAAGTAAATGGTATCATTGAAAAAAAATGTATGAATAACATAGTGCTTATAAAACGTTTAAATACGAACAAGAATTGAGATGGTCTACCTGAAATCTGGATATACATATTTGTCTTTTGAATTCATACGATTAGGTTTTAAAGAGCGGATTGCAGTAAAGTTAACACCGATCTTTTTTTTGGTGAAGATGTCGTTCTTTTCAAATCCGGTTACACTCAATCTTCAAAATCCCAATAAAGAGGACCAGGCGCAACCGAAGTTGAAAAGACAACTAACTAACTAACAACTATGAAACAAATATCGATGATAAAATTTAACTGTAATGGATAAAAACTTGTCTGAAAGGGATGTAAAGGTCAATAGTTTTAGACACTTAGATATGAAATACGTTCTAATATGAAATTGCAAATTCTCAATTTAAGATACCAAATCTTGGTGGAAAAATTAAATGGCAAGTTTCCATAAATACCTGTAAATTTAGAATTCCAATACTAGCTATATCTCTCAATCTGCTAGGCTAGGAGCGAAGCATGAGTCTTTTTAGTTTTCGTGATAAGTCAAAGCCGAAGATGAATATATCTCTTTTAAGTCGTATAATCGATTATTTGAAGCCTGAAATTTGCTTTAAAGTTAATCAAGCTTTAGTCTTTAAAATTTGTTATTTGACTTTTTAGAATTTGCTAATTAAATTTTGGAATTTAGAATTTCATATTTATGATTTAATTTTTTGCGCTTGAAATTTGTTATTTAAAACTTGGAATTTGCGTTCCTCATTTTAATTAGACGGGCTCATTATTAGATTGTTTTCTTAAATCTCTTGGTGTAAAACCATACTTTTCCTTAAAAGCTTTAGAAAAATGTGGTGCACTTATAAATCCAGTAAGGTGAGCTACTTCCTTGATAGAGGTATCGGTATATTGGATTAATAAGCGTGCTTTTCTCAATCGTTCATTTATTAAAAAACGAAAAACAGTTTCTCCATATAACTGTTTGAATCCGTACTTTAGTTTATATTCGTTGGTTCCAAAAGTATGTGCGAGTTCAATGAGCGGAGAAAGTGGTTTTTCCAGATTGTTTATAATGTGATCGTGTACTTTTCGAATCTTTCTAATATCTGTAAAACTCAGATTTAACTGCTTACTTTTACTCGGGGCTGGAGCGTATTTAGGAAGTTTATTTCCAACTTTTCCAGAACTTACAGATTTTCGCAACTCTTCTACTCTTTCCGAGCTACTTTTAATAATTTCTATAGAGGTCACGACAATCCTTTCAGACTGATTAACGCTATCTACAAATTTACTAACCAGACAGTTGGTGCTTAAAAGAAGTTGCTGATTTGTTCGAAATGAAAGCGTGATAAATTCTTCATGGGAATCTAGGTTGGTATTATTTAATTTTGATTTCAGTCCGTTCCAGGCCTGTTTGGAGTCTTCAGAAAGAAACGAATCAAAAGATTTCAAACGCAATTCATCTTCACCGAAAAATAGCATCTGTTTTATTCTTGAATTGAAAGCAACAATGGTATCGTCTGTATCTAATACAAAAAACATTTGTACAAGATGTTTGTAAGTTTCATTTAAATTGACATAACCCTGGTGAAGAAAAGATCCTTTTATTTCTTCAAAGGTCATATTTACCAGTGCTGTAAGGGCTTCAATATCATCATCAAGGTCAGATCGTTCCAACTTATACGCAAAATTCCCACTGGCAAATTCCATAAGCATGTTATGGATTTGTTTTATTCGTTCTTTATTGATCTCATCATCGTTCATTGGATTACTTAAATTTAGGGTTGTTTAAAAGGGCTATAATTATTTATGTATTTAAAAATTAAAGGTCGTTATGGGGAAAAAGGTTGTAATTTATATATTAAGTTAGTGTATGGTTATTAAGAAACTTTAGAGCTTCTTGTTTTTCAGTAAATATCTTGGTTATTATGGCAGGGCTACTCGTCTTGATGTAAAAGCCTGATAAAGCATTGGTCAAAGGAATATTTACTAATAAGGCTATAGCTTTAGTTAAAACAGAGCCTTCTAAAGCTAGGTAATTTCGGGCACTTTTGTCGGCACCTTTTACGCCTCTCACGTCACAAAAAATCAAAAAATCTTTACCTTGTTGTAGCAAGAGCCGGTCTTTTACAATTTTGGTTGCCACAGCTAAATCGATAAAGACCCCATCCTTATAAACAAAATAAAGAATGTCTTTCTCTATCCAAAACTTGGCATATTCGTTTTCTATATGGTCTATCAAATCTAAGTCTGTTTTAATATTTTAGTATTCTCTAAATGTAAGAACGCAAGAGCATCTTCTTTATTGGTAAATACTTTGGTTGTAATCGTGGGGCTACTGGTTTTAATATAAAACCCGGATAGTGCATTGGTTAAAGGCGTGTTTGTTATTAGAGCAACAGCCCGGCTAAGTACAGAGCCTTCAACAGCTAAATAACTTCTCGCCATTTTGTCAATACTCCTAACGCCTCTCATATCGCATAGGATTAAGAATGATCTTCCTTTTTGCAAAAGAAGTCTGTCTTCCACAACTTTTGTAGCGATTGATTCGTCTATGGATATTCCATCTTTGTAAGCAAAATGGAGAATATCATCGTCAAGCCAAAACTTGGCATATTCATTTTCTACGTAGTCTGTCAATTTATTTAAGATTTAGGGATTTTAAAGATTTCATACTCATTGGTATTGTAATTAATTTCCTGTTAATTTTAATTTCCAAGAGAGAATTTTGTCTATATTATAATCAAAAAAAAATGGGACAAAATAAATTAGAGCAAAACAAATATAATTACAATTATTTTAACGTTACTGGGGTAAAACCGCACTTTTTGATACTTTGAGAGTAATTTAAAGCTAATTATGAGCTACTTGTTTAAAGAGAGGCTTTTGATTTCTGCTTGGTTATTAAGTGTTTGTTTTTCAATTGTTTGTATTTGTTTTATTTTGTTTAAAACCATTGCAATATATTTCTTTCCCTGAAAAAAACTTGTCTTAAAAGGATAAAAACTTGCCTGAAAGGGATTTTTTACTTCCTTAAAATATTGTAGCTAAATTTCGACGATTAAATTTTATAGCTTTATAGTAAGCGTTGGAGATCAATATTTTTAAGGTTTAAAAATATGGGGTTGATATCCAACTTCTGTTATTGTACTAAACTAACCTCAAATAACCCTCAAATAAGCCCCCCAAATGGCAAAAATTAAACATAATAATTTTCTCGATACCGTTAATGAAGCGCTCACAGATGCAAAGGAACAAGGCGTGATACATTTGTATGCAGAAGGCGATGTTTTTACTGGTAGAAAAATAAAGGTAAAGCAGAAAGATTTGTTTCATTTTGGAACAACGGGATATTTGGGATTAGAGCAAGATAAACGTTTGAAACAAGCATCTATGGAGGCTGTTTACAAATACGGAACTCAGTTTCCGCTTTCTAAAAGTTATATTTCCAATCCACTATATGGCAAGCTTGAAGATAAAATCACACGCTTATATGAAGCGCCTATTATAATTACCAAAAATAGCACTTTAGGGCATCTTGGTGTTATACCAAGTGTAGTAGAGGATGGCGATGCTATTGTTCTGGACCATCGGGTACACTGGAGTGTGCAAAGTGCGTCGAATGTTCTTAAAACACGCAGTATTCCCATTGAAATGATTAGACATAGTAATCTCAATATGCTGGAAGATAAAATTAAGAAGTTGTCTTCCCGGTATAAGAAAATATGGTACATGGCAGATGGCGTTTATTCTATGTATGGAGATGTAGCACCAATAGGAGAATTGATGCAATTAAGTAGCAAATATCCTCAGTTACATTTGTATTTTGATGATGTACATGGTATGAGCTGGATAGGTAAGCGAGGGACGGGTTACGTGCTTAGTAAGTTAAGTGAATTACCCGATAATGTTTTGCTATTTGGAACATTGAGCAAATCATTTGGTGCCAGTGGTGCCGTTGCCGTTTGCACGGATAAAAAGCGATACGATAAAATTAAGACTTTTGGTGGGCCATTAACCTTTTCAGCTCAATTGGAGCCTGCCGCTGTTGCTGCTGCAATTGCTTCGTCAGATATTCATTTATCTCCTGAAATTTACATGCTACAAAATGAACTGTTAGAACGCATCACATTGTTTAATACCCTGTTATCGAAGACAGATCTTCCTTTGGTCGAAAAAAATAATTCACCTGTATTTTATATAGGTACTGGGATGCCAGTTACAGGGTATAACTTCGTAAATAGACTCATGAAAGAAGGTTTTTTTGTTAATTTAGGCATGTTCCCAGCTGTACCGGCTAAACATGCCGGGATTAGAATTACCATTTCCAGACATAATCAACCCGAAGAAATTAGAAGTTTAGTAGACGCTATGGTGTATCATTACCCTAAAGCTCTGGAAGAAACTCATACAACGCAGGATAAGGTAAGAGCTATTTTTAAAATGCCTATTTTAAACAAAGAACCTCAAATTAGAGTTGTAGAAGGTATGAATCTTCAATACGAGAAAACCGTAGCAGGTATTGATAAAGATGAGTGGAATCGCATTATGCAAAAACAAAGTATTTTCGATTGGGATGGTTTGCAGTTTTTGGAAACCGTTTTCAGTGAAAATAAGTTTCCTGAAAACAATTGGGATTTTCACTACATTATTATCAGAGATGAGAGAAATAAACCCATTTTAGCCACATTTTATACCTACACGCTCTGGAAAGATGATATGCTGGCTCCAATGTCGGTTTCGATTAAATTGGAAAAAACCCGAAAAACCAATCCATATTATTTAACATCTTATGTTTTGGGAATGGGCTCACCCTTTACAGAGGGAGCGCATATGTATCTAGATAGGTCGCACCCACAATGGAAACTAGCCATAAAACAAATGTTGAATAAAGTGGAGTCGCTAGAACAGCAATTTAGCTCAAACTGGATCGTACTCAGGGATTTTGAGCATAATGAAGGTTTAAACAGTTTACTTCATCAACAAGGGTTTATTAGAACTCTGATGCCAGACTCATGTCAAATTCTAGATTTACACTGGAGCAATATGGACGAATACCTCAATACCCTGTCTTCGCGTTCCAGAAGACACTTTAGGAAAGATATTCAGCCTTATGAGTCCCGATTTAATGTGGTATTTGATGATGAACCAAATGAAGGTCTAATCGATCAGTTTTATGAATTATACATGAATGTAAATAAAAACAATCTGGCATTGAATTTGTTTCCGCTTCCCAAAAAATTGTTTACAATGATGGCGCAACATCCAAATTGGGAATTTTTAGTACTTTACTTAAAAGAAGATTATAACCAGGGAAAATCTCATATACCGGTTGGTGTTATGTTTTGTTATAAGAACCAAGAAATAACATATACACCATCGTTTGTTGGGATGGACTATAACCATACCGATGAGCATCAAATTTACAGACAGTTATTGTATCAAACAGTAAAACGTGCCACGCGTCTTGGGTTTAAAAAGATAGATTTTGGAATGACAGCTTCCTTTGAAAAGCGAAAAGTAGGCGCTACCATGATTCCAAAAATTGCCTATATACAGGCGAAAGACAATTTTTCAATGGAGTTAATGGGGGTTATGGAAAATGGCTAAGCAAGGTTCGTTGCAAGGCCATGTCTGTCGCTAAACAGGAAGGTGTGACCACGAGTATCTCTTTATTACGAGTACTTCATTAATAAAAGAAAATACCTCAAGGATTAGACTCCAGTTTTGGCAAAATTTCGCCATCCTTCCAGGATAAATGGCGGCTAACGATATTGGTCTCTTCCCAGTTTGTCATGTCATCTACATAACTATGTGATTCACTTTTGTAAATGATTTTATCAGAAATTCCATTTTTATCTTTTGGAAAAATCAATTCTTCAGAAAAAGAGAAGACACCAGCATCTGAAATTTGTGATATTTCAAAGACGTTTTTAAGCTTTTGATGAAACTGAAAAAAATAAATTCCACCACTTTCAACACCACACGCTTCGCCCATATAATTGATGAAAACAACATGATTTATATCTTGTATTCCTTTATCATCATAGAGCTCAAATGATATCGTGTTGGTTTTTAATTTGGCACTGGCCTCAATGTAGTTGGAAGTTTTATTAATATGTCGGATTAATATATAGTAGTCATCATGCGTTTTCTTGTAGGTAAATAAGAATTTAGAATTACCACTTTCCTTTTTCTCTAGAGATATTAAACCTCCTAAGATATATCCAATTTGATCCTTGTATTTAACTTTATAAAAAGGAGATTGAATACCATTGTAGTCAAGGGTTTCTTTCATTTTTTCAAGAACTTGAACTTGCGTTCCTATTTTTAGAAGGTTTAATACATCAGACGTTGTATTGGGAAGTTTTCTAAACTTAACATCATTTCCAAATAAGTAATAAGATGCTTCACTTTCGAGATCATTGTAAGGACTATGATACCTTATATTCTGTGCAAAAACGTTATAAGATACAAGAAGTAATAGAACTACTATGTTTTGATTTGATTTAAACATATATCTTTAACTTTCTAAAATGTTATATAAGTAAATAACCAGACCAATAACTACGAGTGCAGCAATAGAGGCCAATGTGATTTTAACCCAGCTGTAAGGTCGTTGCCCCTGTACTTCACCAGTTCTACCATTTACCAAAAATTGGTATAGCTTGTCCTTGAACTTATAGCTACTCACAAAAATAGGCAATAATAAGTGTTTAAAAGAAATGTCGCTATATTCTGTATTCTTGCTGATAATGCGTTGTTCGTCACCACCAATATGTCTTTTAATTAAGTTTCGAATTTCGGGGTCTGCAGCGTTTTTTGCAATGTCAAAACCATCGTCCAGTTCAACCTGATATTTTTCGGTGATGAATCCACTCAAATAGCTTTTATCAAAGGGAACCAGGTTTTCTAAGTCCCATGGCTCCAATTCGTCGGCATATTTCGTAGGGATAGATTTTGTTGCTACAATGAGTAAATCATCGAAGAATTTTTGAACGCTACCACTGGTAGGATGCCACCTCACTTTTCTTACTTTACGCGTTTTAGTAACCGATTTACCATCTTCTGTAGCTGTATAAGTTTCAGACACATAATAGTATTCACCACGCTCACCAATATAATTGGTATGGGTTTCGGTGTCAAAGGTCCAATATGGGATATAAATACCTTTAAAGGAATCGAAATTTAACACCGCTTTCTTTAGGTCATTAGGAGCGAACCAAAGATCGTTTATCCACGCTGTAAATTTACCTTTGGCCGTATCTTTGTCGAGTTTAAATGGAAGTATCGATTTTGGTTGAATAATACTTTCATCCTTGATGTGTTCAATAACCAAAGGCGTTGAGCAATATGGACAGGACGCTGCACTTATGTTTGGTTCTAGTGTTGATGATGCTCCGCAGCTTTCGCATTTTACATAACTCTGGGTTAGCGTATCTTCAGACGCCCAGCTTTTATCAAGGTGTTCGAAATAATCAAGTTCTTCAATGGCCTCGTCAGTTACAGGTATTTCATTTTCGGCACCACAATATTCACAATTAAGGTGCTCGGTACCGGGTTTGTATTTAAGGTCGGCACCGCAATTGGAACATGAGAACGTATTAACGGCAGGTTTGGAGGCTTTAATGTTTTCCATAATTATTGCCCTGGTATTGGTGGGGGAACACTTCCAAAAAGGCTATTCAACTCTGTTAGTTCTCCTGCAGCAAGCCAGTTGGCCATACCTTCACGCCAAACAAGGGTGTCCTTTGTAAGTTGATTTTGAGTAATTAATTGTTTTAAGGTATTCATGTCGTATGGGCCGGCTTGCTGACCATTAATAACGGCATGAAATGTTAATGCCGGAGGGATAGGAGGTGGTACGGCAGATCCGGTATTCTGATTTTGTGATTGCTGTTGTTGATTACCCGTAAAAGCTTGTCCCATCTGGTTGGCCATAGCAAATCCCATACCCATGCCCATACCGGCACCTGCTGTACCGCTATCGTTTTCTGCTGCTTTTTCCATGGCTTTAGCAGCCTTCATTTGAGCGAGCTTATTCAGATCTATAGCGTTTAAACGGCTTAGCTCAAAAATTTCTTTCTTAATGTCTTCTGGCATCGAGACATTTTCAATTAAGAACTTGGTGACTTCAATACCGTACTTCTTAAATTCAGGGCCAATAACGCCATGGACATACTCTGAAATTTCATTGATGTTTGAGGCATAATTTTCGACCGGTAGGTTTGCTTCCCCTATGGCATCTGTAAACCGTGTAACGATCATGCTCCTTAATTGCGTGGCAATTTTATCGGTTGTAAAGTGTCCATCTGTACCCACTATTTCTGTGATGAAAAGCGGAGCATCGCTCACTTTTATAACATAAGTCCCAAATGCCCGTATTTCTAACATTCCAAAGCGTTGGTCACTTAAGGTAATTGGGTTATTAGTCCCCCATTTTTGAGCCGTAATGTTTCGAGTACTAATAAAATAAATTTCTGACTTGAATGGACTATTGAAACCGTGTTTCCAACCTTGTAAAGTTGAGAGTACTGGTAAATTTGATGTTGTTAGCGTGTACATTCCTGGTTCAAAAACATCGGCAATCTGTCCTTCATTTATAAAAACAGCAATTTGCCCTTCGCGAACTGTAAGCTTAGCGCCGTTTTTTATTTCGTTCTGAAACCGTTCGAAACGGTAAACCATGGTGTCATTAGAGTCATCTAGCCATTCAATAATGTCTATAAGTTCTCCTCGTAGTTTGTTAAATAATCCCATTTTTGTTGTATTAAAGTTTTCTTATTTAATGTTGCAATTCCTGGATTCTAAAGATTAAATACTAAATAAGTGTCATTGCAATGTGGTTATGTTTTATTAGGGTTGACGCCTATATTGTTTATAAGCCTCTAATTTTTTTATTCTGTCAGCTTGTTATAAAACAGGTTGATTTTTTAAAAGTCTCCTTTAGAGTGCTTTGTGTGAATTTAGGTTTAAGTCTTTTCGGTATGCGTTGAAAGCGTAACAAGTAGCTCGAGTAGAAACTAATAATAGTGAAAGGTGAGTTTTTGTCATAAGATAGTGGTTAAATTATTTGGATTGGGATAATAATCTTATTTTTAACTTATTAAGTGTTTTTGTTTTGGATTGTCTTTATTTAGTTGATAGGTTTATTTACAGTTATTTAAATGTGTGTTTGTGTATACATAGGGGTTTCAGTAAATTTAAGTGTTTAATCTTTATTCCCTAAGAATTTCTGTAAATAATTTTACTTAAAGCTTATCCTTTTCTTAAAAGTCATTTAATTCGCCTCATAATCACTTTGTTTTGTATGTTTTTATTTACATTTTATTCATATTGAACTTTGCTTTCTTATAATTTTGCTTATATTGTGTAAGTTAATTTGTACAAAAATTATTTGTGCTCTATGTTGAATTGTTTGGTTGATTTCAAAATACATGTGTGTTTAGTCAACTAAATTGGAAAACCAATTTGAGTATCATGAATCACAAAAGAAGAGATTTTATTAAAAAGGCCGCTCTGGCAGCTGGTTTTGTCCCTTTTTTAGGCTTTCAAAATAAGGCTTGGGCATTAGAAGATGTTGATGGGGTTATGGACGTTCATATTTTTTCCAAACATCTGCAGTTTTTGGACTATACGACAGTTGGTGAAATGGCAGCTACAATGGGGTTTTCGGGAGTTGATTTAACGGTAAGACCGGAAGGGCATGTATCTCCTCAATTTGTAAATACAGATTTGCCAAAAGCTATTATAGCTATTATGAGAGGTGGCTCGAGCTGTAAAATGATTACGACTAACATTGAGAGTGTAGATAATTATCTTGATGTTAACATTCTTGAAGCAGCTTCTAAACTTAGTGTAAAATATTACAGAACGAATTGGTATAAATTTAACAGTGGTGTCCCCATGCCTAATGACTTATTTAAATACCAAAAAGAAATAAAGGCTTTGGGAGATTTAAATAAAAAACTTGGTATGATTGGTTGTTATCAAAATCATGCGGGTACTGGAGTGGGGTCTTCGTTTTGGGAAGTGAAAGAAATCCTGGATACGGTCGATCCCAGTTATTTCGGAATGCAATACGATATACGTCATGCTATTGTAGAGGGCGGGTATTCCTGGAAAAATGGATTACAATTACTGCAATCGCAAATAAAAACTATCGTACTAAAGGACTTTAAATGGGCTCGGGTTAATGGCAGGTGGAAAGCTGTGAATACACCTATTGGAGAAGGTATGGTAGATTTTAAAACCTATTTTAGACTTTTAAAAATATATAAATTAAGGCCACCTGTATCACTGCATTTGGAGTATCCCTTAGGAGGTGCCGAAAATGGTCATACAAGCATTTCGGTTGATAAGAAAGTAGTGTTTGATGCAATGACCAAAGACCTTAGGAGCATACAAAGATTGTGGAGCGAAGCTTAGACTTCGTGTGTTTAGTTTAGGTTTAAGAGCCTGAAAAGTCATTCTAATTTGATTGGTCAGGTTGAATACTTTGGTAATGCTCGGTGGCCACACTTCAACTGCGCCCAATGTAGACCTATCTAAATCGATAAGAGCTATTAGTAAGTTAAAAATGTGTCGATAATGCCTGGGCTATTCGTATCCAAAGTACGCAATATAACTTACGTTCTACTTTTCAGACTTTCAATTTGCCACCACTAAACCAGTCAAATCGAAAGCAGATAGCATTGGAGAATTTAGTTTAACGGGATTATTAGTTTTTAATATTAGAGGAATCTCTAACAATTAATTCTGCATCCAATATAATTTTATTGAGTTTTTGTTTTACCTTTTCTTTTTTAGCATGAGCCAAAAAGGTTTTTGCTGCTTGTTTTCCAATTTCAGAACTATGTTGATTTATACTTGTAATGGTAGGTGTGACCATGGCTGTAAAAGGTTCGTTTCCAAAGCCAACCAGAGCGATCTCTTCAGGGATTTTAATGTTAGACTCATTTAATACCTGTAATGCCCCCAGAGCTGCATAGTCACCTGCAACATACACCGCATCCGGCCTGTTCTTTAATCCTAAAAGTTGTGTCATTTTTTCCCTTCCATCTTTTGTGGTGAGATCGCTTTCAATCAGTAATTCACTATTTAATGGAAGATTGTGCTTTTTTAAGGCATCCACATACCCTCTAATTCTGTTGTTAAAAATTCTGGTGTGTTTATATCCGCCAATGTGGGCAATGCGTTTACAACCTTGTTCAACAAGATGGTCTACAATTAAATGGCTGCTGTCATAATCATTAATACCGATATAATCCACATTCAAGTCATTTTCTCCACGGTCAAACAAAATTAGAGGAATTCCTTTAGATTTAATTTTCTCATAGTATTGCAAATCTATTGTTTCGTTGGCCATAGAAGCAATAATGCCATCTACCTGAGTAAACAAAAGTGTATCAATATTACGACACTCCTTGTTATAAGATTCGTTAGATTGTGTGATAATAATATTGTATCCTTCTTTATTTAATTCCTCTTCCATATTTTGCACTACGGAAGAAAAGAAATTACTATTGGTTCTGGGAACAATAACACCTACCAAATTACTTTTGCCCTTGCGCAGGGCACTGGCAAGGTGGTTGGGCTGGTAATTTAGGTCTTTTGCCACCCGTCTTACAGCTTCCTTCGTTTTAGCACTTATTCGAGAATCGTTATGCAGCGCTTTAGATACCGCAGCCGGAGATATATTCAGGACATTTGCGATATCTTTAATAGTAGTTTTTTTGTTATTACTCAAATTTTTCTATATTTGCTTAAACGTTTAAGCAAATATACTTCTTTTGTTTAAGAATCAAAACTTCAAGACATTATGTTTAAGTTTTGATTTTATTTTGCAAATAATGCTTAAACGTTTAAGCAAACGTATTAAATTAAATGTATAAATAAGAATTAAAGAAATGAAAAAAGTAGTCACTTTTGGAGAGATCATGCTAAGATTAGCACCTCAAGGATTTTTAAGATTTTCCCAAGCAAGCAGTTTTGATGTTATTTATGGAGGAGGAGAATCGAATGTAGCAGTATCATTAGCTAACTATGGTGTGCCAGTTGATTTTGTAACACGCTTACCTAAAAATGATATTGGAGAGTGCGCCATGATGGAAATGCGTAAAAGAGGTGTTGGAGTAGATAAAATTGTTTATGGTGGAGATCGTCTTGGAATCTACTTTTTAGAAACTGGTGCTGTTTCCAGAGGAAGTAAAGTAGTTTATGATAGAGCACATTCTGCCATCGCAGAAATAGAATCTGGAATGATCGATTGGGATGCTGTATTTGAAGGTGTTGAGTGGTTTCACTGGACAGGTATTACTCCGGCAATCTCTCAAGGAGCAGCAGACGTTTGTTTAGAAGCGGTTAAGGCTGCTAGTGAAAAAGGAATAACAATTTCTACAGACCTAAACTACCGTGCTAAACTTTGGAAGTACTGTGACGATGCGCATAGGGAAAAGGTAATGACAGAATTAACATCTTACTGTGATGTTGTTTTAGGAAACGAAGAAGATGCAGAAATGCACTTTGGGATTAAACCAGAAGGGCTAACAGTTCAAACACAAGGACATGATGTTAAAGCCGAAGCGTTCTTATCTGTTTGTCAGCAAATGATGGAGAAATTTCCTAAAGCTAAAAAAGTAATTACAACTTTAAGAGGGTCGATTTCTGCATCACACAATACATGGGCAGGTGTATTATATGATGGTAAGAAAATGTATGAAACACGTCAGTACCAAATTACCGATATCGTAGATAGAGTAGGTGGAGGAGATAGCTTCATGGGTGGATTAATTTATGGATTATTAAAGTACCCTGAAGATGACCAAAACGCTTTAGATTTTGCTGTAGCCGCATCATGTTTAAAACACACTATAAAAGGTGATGCTAACTTGGTTACCGTAGCAGAAGTAGAAAAATTAATGGGTGGAGATGCTTCAGGGCGTGTTGCCAGATAATTTATAGGTCTTTTTCGAGTTTTAAAACCTATGAAAGAAGTACCTTGTCAAATTGTGTATTTGTTTTATCTTAAGATGAACCATAACACAATTTGACAATTTACGATTTATCAATTTTGTTGAAACTTGTAATTCATTAACGTAATTATAGGATTCAACCTTTTAATCAAGAACATAAAAATGGCACAATTTACCAGAATAGAAGTAGCACAAGTTATGAAAGACACAGGCTTAGTTCCTTTGTTTTATAACAGCGATGTTGAAGCAAGTAAAAACGTATTAAAAGCTTGTTACGACGGAGGTGCTAGATTACTTGAATTTACAGCACGTGGAGATTTCGCCCACGAAGTTTTTGGAGAATTAGTAAAGTATGCAATTAACGAACTACCTGGAATGATTTTGGGTGTGGGGTCGGTAACTGATGCGGCGGCTGCCTCCAGATTTATGGCTTTAGGAGCTAACTTTATTGTAACACCAGTTTTAAGAGAAGATATTGCTATAGTTTGTAATAGAAGAAAGGTGTTATGGTCTCCAGGCTGTGGTACACTTACCGAAATTACCCGAGCAGAAGAGCTGGGGTGCGAGATTGTTAAATTATTTCCTGGAGATATTTACGGCCCTCAATTTGTTAAAGGTGTAAAAGCGCCACAACCGTGGACTAACATTATGCCAACAGGAGGTGTCTCTCCAACAGAAGAAAACTTAAAAGCATGGTTTGGTGCAGGAGTAACATGCGTTGGTATGGGATCTAAACTCATGGCTAAAGATGAAAATGGCCAGTTCGATTATGCTAAAATAGAAGAAAAAGTAAGATTTTCTATAGACCTTATCAATGCTGTGAGGAGCTAAATATTTAAGAATATTATGATACTTAAAAACCTTCTTGAATACAAGAGGGTTTTTCTTTTTTTAATGTACGTAAATTTGTTACTTTTGGCACCAACTAGAAAATAACCATAAAAATATAACGTTTATGGTTGAGTCCTAAAAATGGATTTAGAATTAATTACTTAATGTTATAAACTAACAAACTTAAAAAATAGAAAATGAAAGCAATAAAAATTTTAAGCTTGGCTGCAGCCGCTTTACTTGTAGTTTCCTGTAACAAGGGCGGAGTTACAAATAAATCTTTAAAAACAGAATTAGATTCTGTTAGTTACGCCATTGGAATGGATGTAGCAAGAAATGTAAAAGCTAGTTTTACTGATGGGTTTGATAACGATTTGTTTATTCAAGGATATAATAATGTATCCGATTCTTCCAATATTTTAATAGAAAAAGAAAAAGTACAGCAAATTATTCAAGCCTTCATGCAAAAGAAACGTGAAGAAATGATGAAAAAACAGCAAGAAGAAGCTGTGAAGAAAGCAGAAGAGCAATACGGAGAGAATAAAGCAGAAGGTGAGAAGTTCTTAGCTGAAAATATTTCTAAAGACGGTGTGGAGACGACCGAGAGTGGTTTACAATATATCGTTTTAAAAGAAGGAACTGGAGAGAAGCCTGAGGCAACATCTAGAGTTAGTGTTCACTATCACGGAACAAGAATTGATGGAGAGGTATTCGATAGCTCTGTAGATAGAGGAACACCATCTGAATTTGGTGTAAGCCAAGTGATCTCAGGATGGACAGAAGGGCTTCAACTTATGAAGACTGGTGCTAAATATAAGTTCTTTATCCCTCAGGATTTGGCTTATGGAGCAACACCAAGACCTGGAAAAATAAAACCATTCGACGTTTTAATTTTCGAAGTTGAATTAATCGAAATCATTAAGTAATTTTTTATTGCTTTATAGAATATAAAAAACAGGAGGCATTCGCCTCCTGTTTTTTGTTTTATAGATATAGGCGAAGTATAATCTAAAGGTTGTAACTTTGCAGCATTAAACGCAGTACGTATATGAGTCATAAAGCCGGGTTTGTAAATATAATTGGTAACCCAAATGTGGGCAAGTCAACATTAATGAATGCTTTTGTAGGGGAGAAGTTATCGATTATAACCTCCAAGGCTCAAACAACACGCCATAGAATTCTTGGTATTGTAAATGGTGATGATTTTCAGGTATTATTTAGTGATACGCCAGGAATTATTAAACCGGCTTACGAGTTGCAGGAATCTATGATGGGCTTTGTGAAATCGGCCTTCGAAGACGCCGATATATTAATCTATATGGTTGAAATTGGAGAACAGACTTTAAAAGATGAAGCATTCTTTAAAAAGATTACTAATTCAAAGATTCCAGTGCTATTGCTTTTAAATAAGATTGATACATCTAATCAGGAACAATTAGAAACTCAGGTGCAACTTTGGTCAGAAAAAGTACCGAATGCAGAGATTATTCCCATTTCAGCATTAGAAGGTTTTCAGGTGAAAGAGGTTTTTCACCGTATTATAGAATTGCTTCCTGAGTCTCCACCATTTTATCCGAAAGACCAATTAACGGATAAGCCAGAGCGTTTCTTCATAAATGAGAGTATAAGAGAAAAAATCTTACTTCACTACAAAAAGGAAATTCCATATGCCGTTGAAGTTGATACTGAAGAATTTTTGGAAGAAGATTCCATTATTAGAATTCGTTCTGTCATTATGGTAGAACGAGACACTCAAAAAGGTATCATTATAGGGCACAAAGGAAGTGCTCTAAAACGAGTAGGGGTCGAGTCCAGAAAAGACCTTGAAGCCTTTTTTGGTAAACAAATCCATCTTGAACTTTACGTAAAGGTTAATAAGAATTGGAGAAGCAATCAAAACCAACTGAAACGTTTTGGTTACAATCAATAGTAAAAGCTAATACTTTCTTCTTAATAGGGTAACGTTAAATTTATATTCCTAAGTCATCTTTGTACTGTAGAATAATATCTGTGGTATAATGAACTTGAATAAATTGGTTTTAACATTTGGTTCGGCTTCATTTTTAAATGATTCGGTTTCAAAATGAGTTCATTATGCTTCAATATAATTTACCAACAATTGGTTAATTTCTATAAGAATATTCAATAATGTTTAGTTAGTTTAGTTTATTGAGTTTACAATTAGTCTTTAGGCACTTCAATCCCAAAATTGAGGTGCTTTTTTATTGATGTATTATACCAAACATAAAATCATTTAAAGCACACATGTCATCTTTACTCGAAGCCTTTCCAATACGACCTGCAAGGTACAAGGCAATCCAAACCACTACAATTAAGGTCATTAAAGAGATTTGTAACGCGAAATTTTGTTGTAGAGTCCAGTTCGCGTAGGCCCAAATTCCAAAAGCTATAAACAATGAGGCTACTATAAAATGAAAAAAAATAAACATGGTCCAAACCGTTGGATTAGGGCCAAATAATCCATGAAGCATGGAAGAGTTCTCGTCAATGTGATCAATCTCCAAATGTAATTGTGGTGACCAAAAATGTTGTTTGTCTTTTGGGTATTTTATAAATACATGGTTATCTAATCGGGTTACAATAAAATCGTTTTGATCCTTTTTTGACGTCTCAAAGCGACCAAGTAACGATTCATTATTTACCTTAAGCTCCATTTTAAACCTAGGTCTTAAAACAATATCATTGGTAGTTGGCATTTCTTGATGTTTTTAATACACAGTAAATTACTATTTTTTCGTTAACGAAGTGACATTAACTTTTTGATTGAAGCGAAATATTGCAATTTTAATCTTAAATGAAGTTTTTTTTGAAGGTTGCTGCATCACCGAGGCGTGCTGAAAAGGCAAAATGTAGAGATAAAGGAGAATTTTGCAGCCCATTATAAAAGTTTAAGCCACTTCAATATAAATAGAACTGGTTTTAATCTCTATAAAAGCCACTTTGGGTAGACTATATTTCCTATTTTTGCAAAATATTTACGGTGAGGCACTAAACAAATTAGTCTAAAACTGTTACATACCATGAATAGATTATGAGCAATATAGTAGCTATAGTAGGAAGGCCTAATGTTGGAAAGTCAACGTTTTTTAATCGTTTAATACAACGAAGAGAAGCCATAGTCGATGCGGTGAGCGGTGTTACAAGAGATCGCCATTATGGTAAGAGTGATTGGAATGGAAAAGAATTCTCTCTTATAGATACCGGTGGATACGTTTTAGGTAGTGACGATATTTTTGAAGCCGAAATAGATAAACAGGTAGAACTGGCTATTGATGAAGCCGATGCCATCATTTTTATGGTAGATGTTGAAAATGGTGTTACGGGAATGGACCAAGATGTGGCCAATTTGTTAAGGAAAGTTAATAAGCCTGTATTTCTAGTTGTTAATAAAGTGGATAATACATCACGCGTTGAAGATGCTGTAGAATTTTATGCTTTAGGACTAGGAACGTATTATACCATTGCAAGTATCAATGGAAGTGGAACCGGAGAGTTATTGGATGCTTTGGTAGATGCTCTACCGGAAAAAGAAGACGTTGAAGAAGAAGATTTACCCCGTTTTGCTGTTGTAGGTCGTCCAAATGCAGGGAAGTCATCCTTTATTAACGCCTTAATTGGAGAAGATCGATACATTGTAACCGATATTGCTGGAACAACAAGAGACGCCATTGACACCAAATACAATCGCTTTGGTTTTGAATTTAACCTGGTGGATACAGCCGGAATTCGAAGAAAAGCGAAGGTGAAAGAGGACTTAGAATTTTATTCGGTGATGCGCAGTGTAAGAGCTATTGAGCATGCCGATGTTTGTCTTTTAGTACTGGATGCCAATCGTGGTTTTGATGGTCAGGTTCAAAATATATTTTGGCTGGCCGAACGCAATAGAAAAGGTATTGTTATTTTGGTTAATAAATGGGATCTGGTCGAAAAGGATCATAAGTCTGTTAAGGCTTATGAACAGGCTATTAGAAAACAAATTGAGCCTTTTACAGATGTACCTATAATATTTATTTCAGCCTTATCAAAACAGCGTATTTTTAAAGCCATAGAAACAGCTGTTGAGGTTTATAAAAACCGTTCGAAAAAGATAAAAACGAGCCAGCTTAATGATATACTCCAACCCATCATAGAGCATTACCCACCACCAGCTTACAAAGGTAAATTCGTGAAAATAAAATACATTATGCAATTACCCACGCCTCAACCACAGTTTGCTTTTTTCTGTAATTTACCACAATATGTAAAGGAGCCTTATAAACGTTTTTTAGAAAATAAACTTCGTGAGCATTTCGATTTTAAGGGTGTTCCGGTGAGCGTTTATATGCGTAAGAAATAACACTTTTAGGAAGGTTTTATATCTTTTTTAAGAATATTTGCCTCCAGATCCATGTATCTTCGCTTAAAATAAAGTCCGAAATGTGGTACGGTATTTGTAAGTAAAACACAATAAGGTCATCAATCAAATAGTCACAATTAAATGCGAAAAGTACTTTTTTGCCTAGCCTTTTTATGTGTAACTCATAGCTTTTCACAATCTAAATCATTCAAAATTTCAGGAACTCTAGTTTCAGATGATGAAAAACAACCTTTAGAGTCAGCAACCGTTCATTTAGAACGCTTAAAAGATAGTTCCTTGGTAACCTATACCATTACCGATAAGCATGGCGCTTTTTCTTTGGAAGAAAGAACGACAGCTGCAAAATTAAGGATAATGATCTCTTATGTGGGATATCGTACCTACTCAAAGACCGTTGAAATAGCACGCTCAAATATTAATTTAAACACCATTAATTTACAGGTGGACAATCATGCGCTGGAAGAAGTACTTATAAAATCAAGAGCGCCAATAACCGTTAAAAAAGATACACTCGAATTTAATGTAAAATCGTTTAAAACTAAAAAGGATGCTAATGTAGAAGATTTGCTGAAAGTGTTACCTGGTGTTGAAATTGATGAAGATGGAAAGATCACAGTAAATGGGAAACCTGTTAACAAGGTATTTGTAAATGGAAAACCGTTTTTTGGTAATGACCCCACAATTGCAACAAGAAACTTAAGTAAAGATCTTATAGATAAGATTCAGGTCGTTAATACCAAAACCAAATCGCAGGCATTTACCGGAGAGGAGGGGGATAATGATAATAAAACCATTAATCTTACTATAAAAAAAGAAAACAATAAGGGCATTTTTGGCCGAGTCTCAGGAGGTATTGGTACTGACAAAAGGCACGAGTTTGCCGGTATGTTTAATCGTTTTGATAATGATCAGCGATTAAGTATTTTATCGGCAGGAAACAATATAAATTCCCCGGGGTTTAGCTTTGGAGAAATAAGAAAAATGTTTGGAGGTGCCAATAGTTTTAATTTTAGTAGTGATGGCTCTTTTCAAGTTGACGGGAGGTCGTTTGGTGGTGGCCAGGGTATAACAACTTCTAAGAATTCAGGCTTTAACTTTGCCGATAAACCAGGGGATAAAACAGACTTAAATACAGACTATTTTTATTCTGAAAGTAACTCAGATAACCTTACCACAACACAGCGTGAGAATATTTTACCCGATACCCGGTATTTTACCGATTCGGAATCCCGATCTTTTAACGAGAATGAAGCCCATAATGCTCATATGGAATTTGATATTAAAGTGGATTCCACACTGTTAATCAATATAGCACCGTCCTTTAGTTACACAAAAAATAAAACGGTTTCATCCAGGGATGAACGCTCTAGAGACGCGCTAAATGTGTTAACCAACGAATCAAATACAGAATCGGTTGTTGAAACCTTAGGTAAAAACTTTAATAATACTATTGAAGTCACGAAAAACTTTGGTTCCAAGGGAGCTTATTTGAGGGCCAGAATAAATACTCGAGTTAATAAGGGTGAGCGTGATGACTTTTTATTTTCTGAAATCAATATCTATGGGGATAGCCCCGATACGTTTGTAAGAGATCAATTTACAGGAGGAAGCAATAAAACGACGACTTTAAATACTGGTATAAATTATAATCTGCCCATATTTACAGAGGGGCTGTTTTTAAATTTTGGATATAGCTACAATCGGAATGTACAGGATGATGAGCGACGTACGTTAGATAAAGATAGCAATGGCGATTATACCATTTTTAATACCGAGCTAAGTACCGACTTTGAGTATATTAATGACATACTAAAACCAGAATTTTCGATTGAGTATAGAAATAAAGTGTGGTCTGCGAATTTTAAATCCAGTTACTTGTTTAGAACTCTGGAAAATAAAGATTTACTCAGACCTCAATTTAATATTGAACGTCGATTTGAAGCTGTAGAATTAGGTTCCAATGTGACTTACAGGTTCAGTCCTAAATCGATAATGTACCTGTCGTATTGGTTAGGCAATAGACCACCTCAATTAAGGCAGCTACAGGCATTTCAAGATGTTTCAAATCCATTAAATACCATTGTGGGGAATCCTAATTTAGAGCCAACAAATAATCATAGTGTTTCTCTTAATTTTAATACCTTCGATTTTCAAAAAGGAACAGGTTTTTATACTTACATAACTGCCAATTTTACAAATAATCAGGTCGTTTCTAATACCACTATTGATGAAAATTTTGTTAGAGAAACCACATATTTAAATGTTAATGGAAATTATAGAGCTAATGGAGATTTAAATTACAATAAAAAGATCAAAATTGATTCTTTAAGGACGCTAAGAGGGGGGATTGGAATTAGGGTAAATAAAAATAGGAGAATCAATTATAACAACGGCGTACAATATAAGAGTGATGTCATGTCGATTTCACCTGGTGTTCGTTTAAGGCTTATTTGGAAAGATGTTATGGAACTTATGTCGAGATATCGAATTAATTTTACCAAAAACACTTACGATATTGATTCTTTTGAAGATAGAGAATTCATGTATCATACACTCAGTTTAAGCACAGCTACATTTTTACCCAGGCATTTCGAATGGAGGAATGAAGTTCAATATAATTACAATCCCAATATTGCTGATGGATTTCAAAAGAGTTCCTGGTTTTGGAATTCAACTTTAGCCTATTCTTTTATGAAAGATAAAGCCATAGTAACACTTAAAGCATACGATGTTTTAAATCAGAATACAAATGCCAGGCGAGTAGCTAATCAAAACTTTATTCAGGATTCACAGAGTACCGTATTACAGCAATATTTCATGCTTGGTTTTAGCTGGAAATTTAATACCCTTGGAGCCAAAGGCCAAATAAGAAAAACGCATTGGTAGTGCTAAGGATAAGTTAGGATTAAATTAACCTGACCCGAAAGTTTCAATCCTAAAAATAAATAGAAGTAGTTGTCAAAGTTACCAGCTACCACCGGCACCTCCTCCAGAAAAACCGCCACCACCAAAGCCGCCTCCGAAGCCACCTCCTGAAGACCAACCGCCGCCAGAGCTTCCGCCCCAACCACTGCCAGAAGATCCAGAGCCTCCATAGTTGCCACGTCCCATATTACTTAGAATAATGGCTTCTAAAATACTGGTGCCTGTAGAACGGTTTCCACGGTTTCCTCCTCGGCCACCACCTCGTTTGTTTTTAGAAATGGAAATAAGAATAAAAATGAAGATGAAAATGAGAATAATAATAAGCCCAGAAGGTATTCCTTTGCGATCATCAGGTTTTCGTGTTCCCTTATATTCTCCTTTAAGTACCTGGAAAATGGCATCTGCTCCTTGATTTAAACCATCATAATAGTTGTTTTGTTTAAAATGTGGGATTATTATGTTTCTAATGATCTCTCCATTAATACCAGCCGTTAGTTTATGTTCGATACCGTAACCCGGAGAAATCCATATTTTTCTATCATCTTTAGCTAGTAAAATAAATACACCATTATCTTCTTTGGCCTGGCCAATACCCCACTCATGACCCCACCGCGGAGCCAGCAACCCTATATTTTCCCCTTTCGTAGTACTGATAATTGCAACAACAATTTGAGTTGAAGTCGTGTCAGAATATTTAATAAGTTTTTGCTCAAGACTATTTTTTTGAGAAGACTGAAGTAAATTAACATAATCGTAGACACTCGTTTGAAATTCTGGTGCTTTGGGAATGTCAAATTGAGCAAAAGATGAGAAAATACAGGACAGCATTATTACCATAGCTGTAACCGTATTTTTTGATTTAGGTAACGATTCAAAAGTAGAAATTAGAGGTCGCATATATTTAAAACTTATCCTTTAGAAATTTCATTAGACAATTCATCAATATCATCTTGTTGCCACGGGAAATATGCTTTTAATTGCTTTCCTGCTTTTAAGACGCCTTCAGAAATACCTTGTTTAAAATTCCCTCTTTTAAAATATGATTGCATAACATCTTTTGTGCTATCCCAAAAATTATCAGGTACGACATCATTTATACCTTTATCACCATAAATAGCAAAGGCTTTGTCTTCTACAGCTATATAAATTAATACACCATTTTGTTCTTTCGTGTTATTCATTTTAAGGTGGTGGAAAACTTCAATAGCGCGGTTGAGTACATCCCCGTTGGATGTTTTCTCAAGATGAACTCTAATTTCTCCCGAAGTGTTTTGTTCGGCTATTCTTATAGCTTCAACGATTTCCTGTTCTTCTTCTTTAGAAAGAAAATCTTCTATTTTAGACATGGGTTTTTATTTAAAGTCGAACTGAACGTCAACAGGTTTGTCTGCTCCGGCTTCAGCATCGAAATATGGTTTTTCATCAAAATTAAATATACCAACAAGTATAGAGTTTGGAAACCTATTTACATGCTTGTTATAAGGCTTTATTTGCTCATTAAAACGTGTTCTGGCCGTTTGGATGGTGTTTTCAGTACTGGTTAGCTCATCTTGTAATTTCAAGAAGTTTTGATTTGCTTTTAACTCCGGGTAGCGCTCAACGGTTACTAGTAAGCTTTTTAAAGCACCACTTAAACCTCCTTGTACCTGATTATATTGAGCCAATTGCTCTGGTGTAACATTAGAGGGGTCAATCGAGATTGATGTTGCCTTGGCACGAGCCTCTATAACTGCAGTTAGAGTGCTTTTTTCGAAATCTGCAGCACCTTTAACCGTATTTACTAAATTGCCAATGAGATCATTTCTGCGTTGATAAGACGTTTGAACATTTCCCCAAGCTTCTTTTACATTTTCATTAAGATCGACAGCTGTATTGTTAAATCCCTTTCCCCAGGAATACAGACCTATAGCAAGAATAGCTATAATAATCCATGGTAAAAACTTCTTCATAATAAATGAGTTTAATATAATGTGTTAATGGTTACTTATGAGACACCCGATTTTAAAAAAAGTTACATGATGACATGTATTTTTTAAAATTGCAGCTCATTCTAAAGGTTCTCCTTTATTTTAATTAGTTGGTTTTTTACAGATTCTAATTTATTAATAATTTCAAAATTAGAAAGTGTGTCTTTTTTACCTTCCTTGAGATGAGTCTTAGCCCCTTCCAGTGTAAATCCGCGTTCTTTAACAAGGTGATAAATAAGTTTTAGGTTCTTAATATCTTCGGGGGTGAACTTGCGATTGCCTTTCGCGTTTTTTTTGGGTTTTAATACATCAAATTCCTTTTCCCAAAACCGAATTAAAGATGTGTTAACGTCGAATGCCTTAGCTACTTCGCCAATACCATAATATCGTTTTTCGGGCAGTTCTATATGCATTAATCCAGAGATTGATTTTCTAATGAAGCATGCTCCAGTAACTTGTTAAACTCTTCAGCAGTTAAACTGCCATAATAGAAGTTTATAGGGTTAATACGTGCGCCATCTTTAAAGATTTCATAATGAAGGTGAGGCGCTTCCGAGCGTCCTGTACTTCCTACAAAACCAATTATATCGCCACGTTTAACCTTTTGGTTTTTTCTAACATTATACTTGTAAAGGTGTGCATATAAGCTAACATATCCAAAGCCATGGTCAATTCTTATATGTTTTCCGTATCCGCTGGAACCAGAATCTGCTCTTACAATTACACCATCACCACTGGCGTAAATAGGCGTACCTCTTGGAGCTGTAAAATCCATTCCCCAGTGCATTTTTCGAGCTTTTGTAAACGGATCAGAACGCATTCCATATCCAGAAGCCATTCTGGTTAAATCTTCATTGCTAACCGGTTGTATGGCTGGAATCGCTACTAAAAGTTTCTCCTTTTCTTCAGCTAAAAGAGCAATTTCATCAAGCGATCGCGATTGCACAACAATTTGCTTCTGAAGTATATCAATGCGCTTATTACTTTCTATAATTAATTTAGAATTATCAAACCCTTCTAAATCCTTATATCGGTTTATTCCCCCAAATCCCGCTTTACGTTGAGCTTCGGGTATTGGATTTGCTTCAAAATAAACCCGGTATATATTATTGTCTCTATCTTCAATATTAGATAAGACCGTTTCGGCTTCAGACATTTTTTTATTAAGCAACTCAAACTGCAATTGCATGTTCTCCAGTTCCCTATTTAAAGCCTTTTCTTTTGGAGATTCAACATACTGAAACGTAATAAACACAAAGATAAAAGCAAAAAAAGCACAGCCTAAAATAAAGAAGGAGGCGTACTTGAATGTTGTCCTCTTTTTTCGCTCAATTTTTCGGTAAGACAGTGATTCAGGATCGTAATAATATTTTACCTTACTCATTTCTTAAATTATACTATTTTTGCAACTTAATTAAGGTATAGTAATTGTTGCATGTAATATGCCAACGGACAAACCTACAAAAAATTATCATAAACATAATATGATTATTTTTTTGATTATAGTTCTCTTACCTTAAAAGTTAGAATAAAACGAAAGTAAATATAAAAATTGTTTCTTTTAAAGCCGATTAACAGGGACAAGTTTTTTTAATAAGAATACATGAAATCACAAGAAATACGGTCTAAGTTTTTAAGTTTTTTTGAAGAAAAGAAGCACAGCGTTGTGCCTTCTGCGCCAATGGTTTTAAAAGACGATCCCACGTTAATGTTTGTAAATTCTGGAATGGCTCCTTTTAAAGAATTCTTTTTAGGAAATGCACAGCCCAAGAATACCCGTATGACCGATTCTCAAAAATGCCTTCGTGTTTCTGGAAAGCATAATGATTTGGAAGAGGTAGGATACGATACATACCACCATACGCTTTTCGAAATGCTTGGCAACTGGAGTTTTGGAGATTACTTTAAAAAAGAAGCCATTGCCTGGGCCTGGGAATTATTAACAGAAGTGTATGGAATTGATAAGGATATACTATACGTAACCGTTTTTGAAGGGAGTGAAGATAGAGACAAGCTTACTATGGATATGGAGGCCTACGATTTCTGGAAGCAACATATTGCTGAAGATCGCATTTTAAAAGGTGATAAGAAGGATAACTTTTGGGAGATGGGAGAGCAAGGCCCCTGTGGACCTTGTAGTGAGATTCATGTCGATATTCGTTCTGCTGAAGAGAAAGCTAAAGTTCCGGGAAAGGACTTAATAAATACAGACCATCCTCAAGTTGTGGAGATATGGAATCTGGTTTTTATGCAGTATAACCGCAAGGCCAATGGCGAGTTAGAAAACTTACCAGACAAACATATTGACACAGGAATGGGGTTTGAACGTTTGTGTATGGTGTTACAAGGCGTTCAATCGAATTATGATACGGATGTCTTTACGCCTTTAATAAGAGAAATTGAGGCCATTACTGAAAAGAAATATGGTAAAGATGAAAAAGTTGATGTAGCTGTTCGTGTTATTGCAGATCATGTTAGAGCGGTGGCATTTTCTATAGCCGATGGGCAATTGCCAAGCAATAATGGAGCGGGGTATGTGATTCGTAGAATTTTGAGACGTGCCGTACGTTACGGATTTACATTTTTAGATAAAAAAGAAGCCTTTATTTATAGGTTGGTTGATGTTTTAGGGAAAAAGATGGGAGATGCTTTTCCCGAATTAAAAGCCCAGAAGCAGCTCATCGAAAATGTTATTAAGGAAGAAGAACAATCGTTTTTAAGAACGTTAGATCAAGGTTTATTGCTACTTAACCGAATTGTAGAAGAAACCAAAGGAGATATGGTGTCTGGCGAAAAGGCTTTCGAATTATATGATACCTACGGCTTTCCAATAGACCTAACTGCTCTTATATTGAGTGAAAAAGGATTAAAACTTGACGTGGAAGGTTTTGAAGCTCACCTTCAGAAACAAAAAGACCGTTCGCGTGCGGCTGGTGAAATGTCTACAGACGACTGGACCATTTTATATAAGGATACCGATGAAGAATTTGTTGGATATGATACTTTGGAAACCAATGTTAAACTAACCAGATACAGAAAGGTTGTTACTAAAAAAGATGGGGAGATGTATCAATTGGTGTTTAATATAACACCCTTCTATCCGGAAGGAGGAGGTCAAGTAGGTGATAAGGGCTATCTGGAAGATATGCATGGTGATGTTATTTATATTTTGGACACAAAAAAAGAGAACAATGTCATTCTTCATTTCACAAAGAACTTACCAAAGCATGTTGAAGAAACGTTTAAAGCGGTGGTTGATTCGAAACAACGTTACAGAACAGAGTGTAACCATACAGCAACACACCTGTTGCATCAGGCATTAAGGGAAGTGCTGGGAACACATGTAGAGCAAAAGGGAAGTGCGGTGCATTCGAAATATTTACGTTTCGATTTTTCTCATTTTTCGAAATTAACCGTAGAAGAACTGCGAGATGTTGAAAATTTTGTGAATGCCAGAATAGAAGGAAAACTGAATTTGGAGGAAAAACGTAACATTCCTAAAGACCAGGCTATAGCAGAAGGTGCGATGAGCTTGTTTGGTGAAAAGTACGGGGATACAGTGCGAGCCATTCGTTTTGGTCAGTCCATAGAGCTTTGTGGAGGAACTCACGTGAAAAATACCGCCGATATTTGGCATTTTAAAATTGTATCTGAAGCCGCAGTAGCCGCGGGAATTCGTCGTATTGAGGCCATTACTAATGATGCGGTTAGAGATTTCTATTTTGAGAATAACCGGGCTTATTTTGAAATGAAAGATTTACTTAACAATGCTAAAGAGCCTGTAAAGGCATTACAAAGTCTGCAAGAAGAAAACGTAGATCTTAAAAAGCAAATAGAATCGTTATTAAAAGATAAAGCCAAAAACATAAAAGGAGAACTTAAAAGTGAGCTGCAAGATGTTAATGGTATTAAATTTTTAGCAAAGAAGCTAGATCTGGATGCTGGAGGTATTAAAGATGTTGTTTTTGAATTGGGGGGCGAGTTTGATAATTTATTCTTATTGTTTGGAGCGGAACAAAATGGAAAGGCATTGTTGTCTTGTTATATATCAAAAGAACTCGTAACCAGTAAAGGATTAAATGCTGGGCAAGTGGTTAGAGAACTGGGGAAATACATCCAGGGTGGTGGTGGCGGACAACCATTTTTTGCAACTGCCGGGGGAAAAAATCCAGATGGAATTGATAAGGCTTTGGCGAAGGTTAAGGATTATTTGAATTAAATATATATTATCTCGTAAAGTCGCAAAGACACAAAGTATTATGAAAGTAAACGAGCAACGGTTTGAAAATTATTTGGTTTCAAAATAGTTAATAGTTGTTGTCATATTCATGCGAATTTGAGGCCAGGATTATTGAAATCTGTTTATGAAGAAATTTTATATTCGGAATGGACAGAAATAGGGTGTGTGGTAGAATGGCAAAGTATCTGCCCGTAGTTTGGAAAGGTAAAACATTGGATTTAGGGTTTCGAACAGATTTAAATAGTTAAAAATAAAGTCATAATCGAGATAAAGTCTGTGCAAGTGATGCATCCCGTTCATCTCAAGCAGTTATTAAGCTGTCTGAGATTATTAGGGCTAAAACCAGGGTTTCTAGTTAATTTTATTAAAGTCCATTAATAAAAACAGGAATAACCCGAATAGTAAACGGTTTGTAAGTCAGGGCTTCGTGTCTTCACGTCTATGCGAGAAAATATTAAGACACGCCATTTAAAACATAAACCTTAGTTTAATATATCAGTATTTTTGGCAGAATCCATTCAGTATAAACAATGAAACTACAAACTAAAATACCAATACAAAAACAATCTAATCATCTCATAGATTATAATTCGAAGGTGTTGTTATTAGGGTCTTGTTTTGTTGAAAATATAGGACATCAATTAGCGTATTATAAGTTTCAAAATTTGATAAACCCTTTTGGAATACTGTTTCAACCTAAAGCCGTTGAAGCCCTAATAACTCATGCCATTAAGGAAAAGGAATTTAGAGAAGATGACATTTTCTTTCACAATGAGCAGTGGCATTCCTTTGATGCACATTCCATGTTGAGCCATTCGTCTAAAACCCAGTTATTATTCGAGTTAAATAAGAATAGTGGAGCGTTAAAACAGTACATTGAAGATGCTTCACATGTTATCATTACTTTAGGAACAGCCTGGGTGTATCGTTTTATGGCCACCAATACCTTTGTCGCTAATTGCCATAAAGTGCCACAAAAGCAGTTTTCAAAGGAATTACTGGGTATCAATGATGTGTTTAGCACATTAAAAAATATGGTAAACTTAATTAAGGAGATGAATTCCGAAGCATCAATTATTTTTACAATATCTCCAGTGCGTCATCTAAAGGATGGTTTTGTAGAGAACGTACAAAGTAAGTCCCACTTGATCTCGGCATTGCATCAATTACTAAATCAATCGGGACCGGAAATCAAAGGATTGCATTATTTTCCATCTTATGAGATTATGATGGACGAACTTCGAGACTATCGTTTTTATAAAGAAGATCTGGTACATCCAAATAATCTGGCGGTTCAATATATATGGAATCGTTTTCGAGAAGTATGGGTGTCTTCGGAAGCTGATGAGGTCATGGAAGCGGTTGAGGATATTCAAAAAGGGTTGCAGCATAAACCGTTTAACCCAAATTCTGAAGCGCATAAAAAATTTCTTCAAAATTTAGATGCCAAAAAAACTCGAGTCAAAAGGCAATATTCGCACATTTTATTCTGAATGGAATAGTTTTATGTGTTCATTTTGAGGTAATTACAGGTCGTTATTTCAAAATGTAAGATTAAAAAAGTTTTGGCTGAAAAAAAAGTAATACATAATAAAAATATTGAAAGATAAATCGGGTGGGCAATATTTGTTGAAAGGTAGGAGGGGGACAATATTATAGCTTTTAATCCTTTTTAATAACGTTTTGTCGAATAATTATGAGTTGTATTCCTGATTAGTCGTATGTTTAAAACGCTATTAATCAGTTCATATCAAAAACATCAATAGTAACAATCTTCGAGGTGCGTTACGGTTGGTGTTTTTTTTGTGCTATATTTTGAGCCCTTAGTGTTTAGGAAAAATCTATGGTATTTTAACCATTTATATAACTTTAAATTAACTTTTATCTAATATGACATTGACATCGGTTTGTTATTTTTGAACCGATAATTTATTTTCAAAATTACATTGGTTAGACTTCTTATGTCGAAGGAAACTAATGTTTTTTTTTGCTTAAATTAGTCCATGCGAAAAATTTTATTTGGTGTTATAATTACTATAATTGTCTTGTTTACTTTTAGGTACTGTGAAGATAAACGAGAGGACAGGGCTATACTTCAAGAAAATTCTGCACTAATTCAGGAGCAAATAAAAAAAGTAGGAAAGTTAATTGTGACCGAAGGTCATTTTAGTGAAGTGTTCAATTATCGAAACTCAAAAGAGGTTTTTGGAGAATATTTCACGTCCGAAAAGAAGGCTTTAGTTGTTGTTAATGCTGAAGTTACCATAGCCTACGATTTGAGTAAGATTGAATTTGAGGTAGATGATGCTAACAAAACACTTACTATTTTAAGTATTCCTGAAGAAGAGATGAAGATTCATCCAGATTTGGAGTATTACGATATCCATTCAGATTTTTTTAATCCTTTTGAAGCGAAAGACTATAATAATATTAAAAACATAGTAAAAGCAACACTTGAGAAGAAGTTGGAGGCATCAGATTTTAAAGCGAATGCTAAAAACAGGTTAATAAGTGAACTTTCAAAATTTTACATTTTAACGAACTCTTTGGGGTGGACCTTAAAATATAATGAAGACCTGGTATCTACCGTAGATGCTTTAGAGAGTTTGAAGCTTTAGTCTTCTTAAGCAGTCATGAATTTTAAAATACGAGTTGAGTACAAGATCATTTATCATTGAGATTAATAGCATATTAGGGCCAATTGGAAAAGGAACCAATTAGCACTTAGAGAAAAATTAAAAAAGCGTTATAATGATGGGGAAATATAGTCTTATTTTAATCTGTCTTATTTAAATAATTACCGTTATTTGCAACTATGTTAGAATCTTACGTTAATTTAACTATAAATGAAGGTGTTGGGTATGTTGAATTCTTTCACCCCAACCGAAATTCAATGCCAAGCGATGTGCTATCCAAATTGGCAGAAACCATTACAGAAGCTAGTTATAATGAGCTTGTTAGAGTCATCGTTTTAAAAAGCGGAGGCAATAGAACGTTTTGTGCCGGGGCAAGTTTTAATGAATTGATAGCTATAGAGGATGCTCAAAAGGGAAAAGCATTTTTCTCTGGTTTCGCTAATGTTATCAATGCCATGCGTGCCTGTCCAAAGCTTATTATTGGACGTATACAAGGAAAATCTGTAGGAGGAGGTGTGGGCTTAGCTGCAGCGACAGACTACTGTATGGCTACGAAATATGCCTCCATAAAATTGAGTGAACTTAGTATAGGTATTGGTCCCTTCGTTATAGAACCTGCAGTTAGTAGAAAAATTGGTACTCAGGCGATGTCTCAAATGACAATAGATGCAGAAACGTTTTTCTCTGCCGATTTTGCTAAAGATAAAGGCTTGTATGCCGATGTTTTCGAAACCACAGAGGATATGGATGAGGCCGTTGAGGTGCTGGCTGGTAAACTGGCTTCATATAACCCAGAGGCCTTGGCAGAGATGAAAACAGTCTTTTGGAAAGGTACCGATCACTGGGAGACCCTGCTAACCGATCGCGCCGAAATAAGTGGTAAGTTAGTTTTAAGCGAATTCACAAAAAAGACCTTAAAGCGGTTTCGATAGTATAATGAGTTAAGCGTGTATCGTTTGCTGTGCAATTTTTAATCCATCGTCGATTAAGTGGCCAACTTCCGGTCTGTTTTGCTTAACAGTTTCCAGGTGGTTTAAAATGCGTTCGCAAAGTTCAGATTTGTCTGAAATAAAGGCCAATTCATAGAGCTCAACAGATAATAACCAATCGTTAGGATGTTTCTCAATCAATTCATCCAACATTTTGGTTCTGGAAATGGTTTTGTTCTTGTTTTCACGATAATCCCTAACCTGCTGGTAAAGTATTTCTAGTTGAATTTGCGCTTTCGACTTTTTTCTATGAATCGTTTTTGTAGATGGAATGTGTGTAATTAAATCAAAACTATTTAAATCGGCAATTCCGGAGAACGCAGAAACAATTCCTTTTCCAACAGCCATATCGTAGTTGCCCCATTCGGGCTTGAATAGTACCTCGTCATCATGGGTAACGGTACACTGTTTAAAACTAATTAAAATGATTTTTCCCTGAAGATTCCGTTTTCCTGTAATGATTTCTCCCGAAACAGTGATGTCACCTTCAAACTCCAGGGTGATTCTCTGTCCTTCGTAAATAGCGTAGGCTCGCAGGTCACGCGGACTCATATCTTCAATAGCCAGGTTAATGCCTTTAAGTTTTCCTATGGGTGATCCGAAGCCCTCACTATGAGTGCTGGTGCCGTGTCCAACCAGTTCTTTTTCTCTATAAGCAAGGGCGGTCTTTCCGGAAGTCTGAATGTAAATTGGGTTGCCGTGGTTTTCAATAACATTCGTAAATATTCCAGATATCTGAATACCAGTACTTAATTCTATAGTTCCAAGAGCTTTTGAGTCAATTAATTTATTGATGCCCGAAAGGCCTCCTTTTCTCAGAGCCATTGTATTAGCGAATTCCTCAAGAATAAGGCTTAATGTGGAGAAATCGGGAGTAACGAAAAGTTGGGGTTGCGGTTTGGTAATATCGAAATTTTTGAATGTTGCATTAATGTCGTATGGCAGTTTTTCAACGTCATCGGTCATACACCAGGAGCTTTCTCCAATGGACGAAAGTAACCCGGCACCATATATTTTAGGGTTTTCGATGGTGCCAATTAGACCATATTCTACGGTCCACCAATGCAGGTTTCTAATAAGAGCCATTTCACTAGGTGCTCCCATGTTTTGTTGTAAATCTTCTACCTTTTTCTCGGCTTCCAGAATATCACTTTCGTTGGTATGGGACGCCTCTTTTATAATGGACAAATGCCTAACCGCTTCATACAGTTCGTAATCTTTTCCCGAAGAAATTGCTTTACATCCAATATCCCCAAATCTTCTTAGGTATTCTGCATATTCAGGGTTTGCGATAATAGGGGCGTGTCCGGCACCCTCATGAATAATATCTGGTGCAGGCGTATATTCAATATGTTCTAATTGTCTAATGTCACTAGCAATAACCAGTACATTATAGGCCTGGAATTCCATAAAAGCATTGGGTGGAATGAAACCATCGACAGCAACAGCAGCCCAGCCAATATCTTTCAAAATTCGGTTCATCCCATACATATTGGGGATGCTGTTAATAGAAATCCCGGTTTGTTTTAATCCGTCCAAATAAGATTTATGAGCAACCTGACTTAAAAAGTCTACGTTTTTACGCATCACATAACGCCAAACCGCTTGGTCTATGGCCGAATAATCCTCGTAATTTTGAGGTTTTATATATTGCAATAAATGCTTTGGTAGGCGATTTAAGATTTCGTTGGATTCGAAGGAATTAGACATCATGTATTTAATATACGGTTTTTGTAAGTAAAAATACGAAATCTTTAAGTAATTGTGCGATTTGCTGTGTTTTTAATAATGTAAATGGCGGCAAGAATTTTATTATTTTTATGACTAAAATTTTAATAAATCATGTACACCAGACGTATATTTCCTATCATGGGGGTTTTAAAATGGACCCGTAGACATATTTTTTTATTCATTTTTTTAGCACTTATTCCCGTTTTTTTGTTTGATGTGCTAGAATTAAAGTGGTTACATGTTCCATGGTTGCCGTTGGGCGTATTGGGTACAGCCGTAGCGTTTGTTATTAGTTTTAAAAATAATGCGTCTTACGATAGGTTATGGGAAGCTCGTAAAATATGGGGAGGCATCGTTAATACCTCACGTTCCTGGACGATTATGGTAAAGGATTTTATAACGAATACGCACGCCAAAGAAAGTAGAACAGATGAAGAAATGCGAGTTATTAAACGCGAATTGGTTCACAGGCATATTGCATGGTTAACCGCTCTAAGATACCAGTTAAGAGAGGATAAGCCCTGGGAAATGCATCTTAAATCGGGTAAATCTAATAAGGAGTTTAGAGCTTCAAATTACAGAGTTTGTGAGGATGTCGAGGACATGGAAGGCGCTTTGAGACCATACCTTTTGGAAGCAGATTACAAAGAGATTTCTTCAAAAGGTAACAAGGCATCTCAATTGTTAGGAATTCAATCAAGACAACTAAAAGAGCTTATGGACGAGGGATTAATTGAAGACTTCAGGCACATGGAAATGATGAATATACTCGTTGAATTTTATACATTGCAAGGGAAGAGCGAACGTATTAAGAACTTTCCATATCCAAGACAGTTCGCTACGCTTAATTATATTTTTGTTTGGATTTTTATTTTATTAATTCCTTATGGAATTATGGATGGCTTTGAAAGTGTGGGTGAGAAGATTTTAGTGTTACTTAGCGGGCATGAAGAGCGTCATTCCTTTGTTCATGTGGTACAAGAGCATATTGCAAGGCATTTTGTTTGGTTCTCTGTACCATTTAGTGCGTTAATATCCTGGGTGTTTCATACTATGGAAGCTATTGGTGAAAACACAGAAAATCCGTTTGAGGGAGGGCCCAATGATGTGCCTATTACCGATTTAAGCCGTGGTATCGAGATTGATATTCGACAGCTTATTGACGATACTGATATTCCAGAAGCTTATGTGTGGCCAAATGATATTGTTATGTAAATCTCAGGATATATAGTTAAATCAATATTAATATTCAAAAATAAAAAAGCAACTTACATCGGTTTAGTAACCGGTAGTTGCTTTTTTGATCTTCTTTTTCTAAGTGACACACTGATTTAAAATGTTGTGATCAACAAATTTAAACCCTGTGGTTATATTTATCCCACAGGCTATGCTGAGTTTACTTCAGGATGTGCCAGGGGATTAAGTTTCATCTCTTTTTCTTTTACTGCTGAGCAATAGGAGGGTACTTGGTCATGATTTCGGTTACAAACTCTTTAATACGAGCTTCTTTTTTCTCAGTATTTCTGCTTAAGTAGCCGGTTCCCATACCTTGCCAAACCAATTCTTTTTTGCCAGAATCGATAAGGTCAATATATAAAACGCCTTGAGTCGTGGTAGAAACATTAGGTTGATTCCAACCCCATCCCCATCCGGGACCCCAGCCCCAACCAGGTCCCCATGCCCATCCAGGACCCCAGCCCCAGCCACCATAACCCCAAGAGTTATTGTATACGTCTACACGTTGCTGTGACTTGGTAAAAAGACTTACTAATATATCGGGTTGTTTAGATTTTGTAAAACCTTTGGCAAGCAATTCGGCTTCAATAGCACGAAGAATTCTTCGTTTGTCCAAATCGCTAATTTCAGCTTTGTCTATACCAGTCTTAAAAAATGCAAATGTTTTGTACGCTCCAAAGTTCGCATTCTTATCGTAGTCGGCAGCGACGCGAACAGAAGTGCAGGAGGTAGCCACTATAAGCAATGCTATTAGTGGAAGTGTCTTTAATAGTTTCTTCATAGCCTTTTCATTTTTAGTTCTACATTAAATTGAGTAAGAATTACCTTAAAACTATTGATTTTAAGGGCTTTTAATAAAAAATAGCATCAATAATCATACCAAGCCTTATGCGAGATGAGGTGCTAAGTATTAAATATCAAGAATTAAGTACTAAGTATTAAATAGCTGAGTATTAATACTATGTTTTCTTATTGTACCCATACGGGCAATGTCTGCATCCGCTTTCACAACAATACCCACGTCTTAAGTGGTACTGTTCTGTGAAACAGCGATAACCTTCAGGTGTTAAGTAGTAGTCACCTTCTTCAATGGGGATTATTTTCTTCATTCTATTGTAAATAATATCTCAATTAGCATCAAAATTATAGTGTACCCATTTTATTTATAGCAAAGATAATGTAATTTTAAACAAAATGTTATTCAGTAGTTAAAGGTTGTACAATAGGAGGTTTTTTATGATTTTAATTTCGAAATATTTAGTCCCTAAAGGTTATACTGGTATTGCGGTTTATCCCTTCGTGATTTTAAAATCTAAAGATTTAAAGAAGCGTGTTGTTTTAATAAATCATGAAAAAATTCATTTAAAACAACAATTAGAAATGTTAGTGATTCTTTTCTACGTTGTGTATGTTATAGAGTTTTTAATACGGTTGATTCAATATAAGGCATGGTCTTTAGCTTATAGGAATGTGTCGTTTGAACGTGAGGCCTATACCAACGAATTCAATCTGGATTATTTAAAACGACGACCATTTTGGGGATTTTTAAATTATCTTCGCACTCATGATGTTTAAGTTGGAACATAGTATAAATCAACAGGTACATATCCGTAATCATAAAGGTGTCGAATTGTTTGTAAAACGAGAGGATAGAATTCACCCTTTTGTCTCTGGGAATAAATATAGAAAGCTTAAATACAATCTCCTAGAAGCTGAAAAAAGAGGGCTAAAAACCCTTCTTACTTTTGGTGGAGCGTTTTCTAATCATATTGCCGCTGTGGCTATGGCAGGGAATTTGTTAGGATTTAACACAATAGGGGTTATTCGAGGTGATGAGCTGAAGGGGAGGGTTGATACTAATGAAACCTTGAGTTTTGCACGAAAAAATGGTATGCAGTTTAAGTTTGTTACCCGGAATGTATATCGAAATAAGACTTCGGATGATTTTCTAAAAACATTGAAAAATGAATTTGGTGATTTTTATCTGATCCCGGAAGGCGGTACTAATGCTCTGGCTGTTAGAGGGTGCGAAGAGATATTGACCCCGCCTGATACTGCATTCGATTATATATGTTGTGCCGTTGGAACCGGGGGAACGATCTCCGGACTTATAAATTGTTCAAAACCCAGTCAACAAGTTTTAGGTTTTCCGGCGTTAAAAGGTGATTTTTTCCAACAAGATATTAGTAAATTTGTAGTCAAATCCAATTGGAAGTTAATTACAGATTATCACTTTGGAGGCTATGCAAAAATAAATGAAGATTTAGTTACGTTCATTAATAGGTTTAAGGCATTGCATGCCATTCCATTAGATCCCGTTTATACGGGGAAGATGTTATATGGAATCTTCGACTTAATAGGTAAAGGTTATTTTGCAGAAGGCTCAAAAATCCTGGCGATCCACACTGGTGGCATGCAAGGCGTTAAGGGCATGAATAGAGTATTAAAAAACAAAAAATTATCAATCATTGAATAGTAAGATAAATAGAATAGCGCTTGTGCTTTGTTTGGGATGTTTTATTTTTAGTTGTCGTTCTAAAAAAGTAGTCATTGCAAAACGGCCAAATACACAAAAAGAAGATGTTCGTGTTAAGAATGCGAATACGAATACCAATATAACGAAGCCCACCAAGGTGTATGCTAGTGCTACCGAGGAATATATTGATGTTTATAGAAACATCGCTCAGAAAGAAATGGGATTGTACGGAATCCCAGCGAGTATTACATTGGCGCAGGGCATATTGGAGTCCGGTTCTGGTAGAGGGAGGCTTTCTGTAAAGGCTAATAATCATTTCGGTATTAAATGCCATGGATGGAATGGTGCCAAAATTTATCATGATGATGATAGGGCACAGGAATGTTTTAGGAAATATAAAGATGCTAAGTTTTCGTTTAGAGATCATTCGCTCTTTTTAAAGAATAGAAAACGTTATGCGAAACTGTTCAGACTAAAAAAAGGGGATTATAAAGGCTGGGCGAGAGAATTGAGGTTAGCGGGTTATGCTACCGATAAGAAGTATCCTCAAAAGTTAATCAGTTTAATAGAACGCTACCAATTGTATAAATATGATAAAGAGATTCTTGGTGATTCCAGTGAGGAATTTGATATACCAAAGGTGAGTGAGCATATTACTTATACGGTTACCAAAGGGGATACCTTATATTCTATTTCTAAGAGATACGGTATGACCGTTAAAGCACTTCAAAAATTAAATGGGCTCAAAGGCACGGCCTTAAATATAGGTCAGGTATTAGTTGTTAAGCCGTAAATAACCAATCATAAAATTTATGAATTATAAAAGAAGTAGTGCATTATTTGCAGATGCCGAAAAGGTAATTCCAGGAGGTGTAAATTCTCCAGTAAGAGCATTTAAAGCAGTAGGAGGGACGCCTCTTTTTATAAAAGAAGCAAAAGGTGCTTATTTGTATGATGAAGATAATAACCGATTAATCGACTACATTAACTCCTGGGGGCCTATGATTCTAGGGCATGCTTATGCACCAGTTGTTGATGCGGTGGTTGAAAAAGCAAAAAAAGGAACTTCGTTTGGGACACCAACTGAAATAGAAACTAAAATTGCTGAGTTGGCAGTTTCCATGGTGCCCAATATCGATAAAATTCGATTTGTAAACTCGGGAACTGAAGCTTGTATGAGTGCTGTACGTCTGGCAAGAGGGTTTACTGGTAAGAATAAAATAATCAAGTTCGCTGGGTGTTACCACGGGCATAGTGATTCGTTTTTAATTCAGGCGGGTAGCGGAGCTATTACATTTGGAACACCAAATAGTCCGGGGGTAACCGAAGGAACAGCAAAAGATACGTTGTTAGCACGTTATAACGATATTGAGAATGTAACTCAATTGATGGAAGCGAATACCGATGAAATTGCCTGTGTTATTTTAGAGCCGGTTGCTGGAAATATGGGGTGTATTCCTCCTAAGGAAGGGTTCTTAAAATCTCTAAGAGCATTATGTGATGCGCATAACGTCTTATTAGTCTTTGATGAGGTGATGACTGGCTTTCGTTTAGCAAAGGGTGGTGCACAGGAATTATTTGGTATTCATGCAGATATTGTATGCTTTGGAAAAGTTATTGGTGGGGGATTGCCCGTAGGGGCTTTTGCAGCTAGAAATGAGATTATGAATTATTTGGCACCTCTGGGTCCTGTATATCAGGCAGGAACATTAAGTGGGAATCCGCTAGCTATGGCGGCTGGTTTGGCCATGCTTACCGAATTGAATAAGGATTCTGAAATTTTTAGCCGTTTGGCAGAAAAAACAGAATATTTACATAAGGGTATTGAAAAAGCCTTAAATAACAACGACATTGTTTTTACGATTAATAGATTGGGTTCTATGATTTCGGTTCACTTCGATGATACCGAAATTGTCGACTTTGAAACCTCGGCAAGAGGTAATAACGATACGTTTAAAACGTTCTTTCACGGCATGTTAAACGAAGGTATTTATATTGCTCCCAGTGCGTTTGAAACTTGGTTTATAACAGATGCGCTAACCTATGAGGATTTAGATTTTACCATTGCAGCAGTAGATCGGGTTGCAAAAACATTATAAAAAGGAACTGCCTGAAAAGTATATGCATTATATTGAGCTAACAACATCATTATAATAGCTTTTCAGGCAGTCTTTTTAAAAACGAATCATAAAAATCTGTTCATAAACTAAACTAAATTTGTTTTGTCTGGCGCATACCCTTTTTTCTCATTTGTTTTTTCTTTAAGGCCTTTTTTAGATGCGCTTTTTCCCATTTGGTATACTGATCCTCATTTAAGATATTTTTCATTTTTTTCTTCATAGCAATTTGATGATCTAATCGAGCATTCACCATACTAAGGCGCTCTTCCTTTGTAGGTTTTTGAGTATTCCCTTGGGCTTTTCTGGCTTTTCGTGTTTTCATCATGGCTTTACGTTGTATAGCGTTTTCCAGATGAATTTTTTGAATCTTTTGTTGCTGTGATTCCGTTAAATCTAAAAAAAGCGTCATTTTTTTTGTTTTTAAAACGGCAATCTCTTCGGCAGTAAAATCACTCATTCTTTGTGATCTTTCTGGTTGGTTCATACTTTCCCTTTGTGCTGTCGCCTGGAAAGAAACTAGTACTATGGCAATTATTATTAATTTTCTCATTATTAAACCTGTTTAAATTATTTGCAAGTTGGACTTACACACCCTAAAAAGGTTTAAAAGGTCTGTCGAGTTTAACAGAAATTAACAGTATTGTGACCTGTAAAAAGGCTTTTCGATATGGCCAAGTGGAGAGTGTTACGTAAAAATAAAACGGATTTAAAGTGAGGCTTTAAACACTTAAACAAGGCTTTCAATTAATCTAATATTTTATGAGGTAGATGCGTTTGAATAGGAACGTAAATTAGGACTATTTGAATACCGGAATTTTAATCGAAAATCCCGTTTGAAAGTCTGGTGCGTTGTTAACCACAAAATCTTCCTTAAAGAATACAGAAAACATATAATTAGGATGTCCATAGGTGTAAACAAAAGACCAATTTGATTGCGCCTTGTATAGGGTTGTAAGGCCATGATGCCAACCACTCTTTATGTCTCTCCAATTGCCTAAGAGTCTAAAATAATCGAATTCTTGTATTCTATTATAACGCGTTTGTATTTGGTAGCCTACTCCAAGCGCATTAAAATGTCCTTTTTTGGTGTATTTGGCGATTTCTAAATCACTTTGAATGGTGGCTAAAACCCTATTAGTCCCCAAATCGATAGTTTCTTTGAAGTCAATAGCATTTTTACGTAAGAAATTAATGCCGGCTCCGAGGTTAAATTCATAGTTACCTTTTAATTTTATACGCTTAACGATATTTGCCGAAACTCCCAGGTCGACCGATGAATTGAATTTAGATGTATTAATGCCTAAATGACTTCCGAAATTAAGGAATATATCTTTATCCTTTAAAGCGAGGTCGGGGTAATAGAAATGGTTAAACTCGATACCACTAATAAAGAAATCTCCTTTATTGAATTTTAGGGTATTTCCGTTTCTGTCTAAATACTCAAAGTTTAATTGATTTAGGCCGTAAAAACGTCTGCCAAAGGGATCTTCCCCGCCATGAATATTACTATGGAACCATTCGATAGTTTCATCACTGGTAAAAGGAGAAAAGGGCTGCTTACCTTTGGTAAATAAATAGGATCGAAGGTTGATTCCTAACTCATGCTTTTTGCTTAAAGCAAAGTTAAGACTTAAACGAAATTCTTTTATAACCGCATCAATAATAATGTTTAGGTAGTCTGCCGGAGTTGTTTGTTGGTTTTCAAAATAAAAATCTCTTTCGTACCAAGGGAGCCTGCTCTGTTCTTGCCTTACACGAGGATTTTTTGGAAAGTAGGCCTCAAGAAAAGGATGAAAATTATTTCCGCTGGTATAGTTTATAGTAAATACTGGGTTTTTAGGAGGTTTAAGCTTGAAATTAGGGTTAATCCTAGAACTGAAAATTCCAAAGTGATGTGTGGTTAATAAGCTAGGGTTGTCAATACCATTTTTTATAGATAAACTGTCCTTTCTCTGAGAGGCACCAAAAAGGCAGTATAAACAAAATACAGGGGTCAGTATTTTTTTTAGCATCCTCAAAAATATTTAAAAGTTTAAATTATTGAATCTTTAATTGTGTTAATTTTTACTAAATCCGCTTTAGTAAATCTAAGGTAGTTGAGTATAAGTCTTCGTTTTTCATTTTTCCTTTCAGCCAGCTGTAAAAACTTATTACGAAGATGTCTTCTTGATGAACGGCAACCCAATCGAAAGACGTGTCAACATGGCTTTGAAATTTATTTGAAGTAACAACTTCTGGAGTCTTATAATACGTTTCTACAAACCCCAGATATGTTATAACCCGTTGTTGATTGATACTCTTTAAGTAATTCGTAAAACTCCTTTTAAAACTAAGGATTCTAGATTCTACCAAATCCATATTGTTAAGTTCGATATGCAGCAGGATTTCGATTAAATTCTTTTTAATAACCCATTCTTTTCCAGCTTTTTCCGTGTACCATTGGTCGGTATGGTAAAATTTAGAAAACAGAGACACGGCCTTATTTAAATCGCCTTTTTGAAAGTAAAAGGTAATGAGGCTTAGATAAATGTACAGGAATGATTCCGTGTTTGGGTGTTTTTTAGCTATTAAAGGTTCTAGGGTTTCTATGGCTATGTGCTGCTTATTTGAATAATTATAGTTTAGGGCTAATAGCAAATAATATTTGAGCTTAAACGTGTTGAAGTATTTTTTCTTTTGAAGATGCATGTGCTTATGCATGAGCTGCAAATAATGAAGAGATGCTTTGAATTTTTTATTCCTAAAAAGTGTATTGGCCGTAGCATATATAATTTGAATATGGTAAAAGAGCTGTTTCTCCAGATTTTTATGAGTGCTGAGGCTTTTATAGGTATGGATTAAAAAAGATTCAATTTTCAGGTAATTTTTAGAAACGAAAGCAGAGATACTAATGATGGTTACCAATTGATATATGGATTTAAACGACATACAGTCTTTAATATTTACATTGTGTTCTTCTAAGGTTTCATTTAAAAGCGTTTGAAAATCTATAATTTCTCCTTTATAGGCTATGTTATTAAGTGTTTGTTTGATTTTGGCATAAACAATGTTAAGTCGATCTTCTAACTGGTAATTTTTTTGATTAATTTCAAAAGACTTAATGAGATCGTTCATTGAAATTGATGGCATGTTGTGGGCATATTGGATTTTGGTATGGTAAATTTCGTTAAGCAAAGCAAAAAGAAAGTGTTCTGCAGCCAATACTTCGGCTTTATCCAATATTTTATAAGCTACTTTATACTGATTGTGCTTAAGAAAAGATCTGGCTGCAAGAATATATTTTATAATCTGCATATCTATAGAATTTTCTTCTTGTAAGCTGCTGTTTGCGATAAAATCGATTATAGATTGATATAAACGCTTCCTTAAAGCATGATAGGCATCTTTTTTAAGGGCTCCATAAAGCTTGATACAGATGTCGTTAGAGGATAAATCATGATTTAAGATGAGGTTAAAGAGCTGGATGTTTTTAGTGTCGCTACGTTTGTTTTTTTTGTCTAAATACGTTACGAATCGCTGTTGGTCCTCATACGAAAAAGTAGATATAATGTCATTCAAATTAGTCATTAAATCGTCAGTTAAATTATATATTAATCATTAAAAATAGTTAATAATTGATATTTATATATGATTATATCGTCAGTTTTTTGAAAATATTGTATTTGTAGAATAGAATGCATGTTGCAATTTTGTCCTGTAATCATTAAAACAAAAGTTATGAATTATCAAACAATAACAACAGTAGACGAAAAGACTAAAGAAACGAAACCTAAGAAGGATAAAAAGGTGTTCAATCAAAAGCCAACATCGGCTTTCATTGGAGCCTCATGGTCTGCTTTATTTATAGGTATTATTTCATATTGTATCGGATTATGGAACGTCAATATGGAATTAAACGAAAAAGGGTATTACTTTACTATTCTTCTTTTTGGACTGTTCTCTGTAATATCTGTTCAAAAGTCTGTTCGAGACAAATTAGAAAACATTCCTGTCACCGATATTTACTATAGTATAAGTTGGTTTACAACCATTGCATCTATTGTCCTATTGATTATTGGGCTTTGGAATGCCGATTTACTTTTAAGTGAAAAAGGATTTTATGGAATGGCCTTTACATTGAGCATGTTTGCTGCTATCGCTGTACAAAAGAACACCAGAGACGTGCAGTACATTGATAGAAATATCGAAGAAGGCAAATAAATCTTAAATATGTTAGTTAATCAAAACGAAATTAAAGGGTTGTTTTGATGATTGGTTAGTTGATAACCCAAAACCTCACGGTGATATGCCGTGAGGTTTTAAAAGGTTTTTAAAATATAAACTATAAGAGAATGAATTCAAAAATTCAAAAAGATGTAAGCGAACTTCTGGAGGCGCAGGTTATATCTAAAGAAACGGCTTTAAAAATAGAGGGGTATTATTTGTCTAAAAACGCAAACACCACAAACAGGTTGTTTACAATTTTTGCCGTACTAGGTTCGATGCTAGTGGGACTTGGTATGATCTTAATATTAGCCCATAATTGGGACAGTTTTTCGAGAACAGTAAAAACGGTTTTTGCTTTTGCCCCTCTAGTGGTAGGGCAGATCATTGCCGGGTATTCTATCTTAAAAAAGAAAAGCAAGACCTGGAAAGAAGCTTCTGGAGTATTTTTGTTTTTTGCTGTTGGCGCGAGTATGGCTTTGGTGAGTCAGATTTATAATCTACCAGGAGATTTAAGTCATTATTTACTAACCTGGATCGTACTTTGCCTGCCATTGGTATATCTCTTAAGGTCGAATACATTAGTTATTTTGCAAATTGTGTTCATAACGAGTTATGCCTGTCATTTTGGATATTTTTCTGGAAGTAAAACACCTTGGTTGTATTTAGTTTTGTTTGCTTGCTTAATGCCATTTTATTTTAGATTATTAAAGCAGAAAAGAACACAGCATATAACAACTGTGTTAAATTGGCTTGTACCTTTAAGTGTAATCATTGTAATAGGAACCTTTGTTAAAGGAGATGGAAATATTAGTTTTTTAATTTATGTCCTTTTATTTGGACTCTTATATAATGTGGCAAAAACACCATATTTTAATAACTTGAAACTAAGACAAAACGGCTTTTTAGTCTTAGGATCTCTAGGAACAGTTTATATGCTATTGCTTACAACTTTTGATTGGCTTTGGAATAGTGTGTTTATTGAAAACCCAAATTTTAATTCGCAGTCCTTTTTTATAGCTTCAATACTTTTTTGTTTGGCACTCACTATATTGGTTTATACACAGGTTAAAAAAGAAACACAGAAATTTAATCTGTTTCAATATGCGTTTGTGTTTTTTACCATCTTTTTTGCGATTAGTTTTTTTAGTGCACATACCACGATAATACTCATCAATCTACTCATCTTGATCTTAGGGATTATAGTTGTGAAAATTGGAGTAGACACCCTTCATTTTGGTGTTTTAAACTACGGTTTATTAATTATTACAGCATTGATTACCTGTCGTTTTTTTGATACCAATATTAGTTTTGTAATTAGGGGATTACTATTTGTAGCGGTTGGAGCCGGTTTCTTCTTAACCAATTATATCATGTTAAAGAAACGAAAGACCATAAAAAGTTAATTTAAAGATTAAACAAAAGAAGAAACATGAAAACAATACATATATTCTTGATATTTACAGTTGTGGCCGCCATACAATTGGTCGTCCCTTCTTTAATGATTTTTAATAAGGAAACTGTCCTGAAGAAAGGAGCCGCATATAGGTTTAAAACACAACCTATAGACCCAAGTGACCCGTTTAGGGGGAAATATATAACCCTTAATTATGAAGTAAGTACGTATAATACAAAAGACTCTCTTTGGCAACAAAATGAGGATATATATGTGTATGTAGGTACGGATAGCCTGGATTTTGCCCAGGTCGATACCATTAGCAAGGTCTTAATTCCTAACAAACACCAGGATTATATAAAAGCTAAAGTTGGATGGTATTCAAAATACAATAATAATTTGCAAATTGACTTTCCGTTTGATCGCTACTACATGGAAGAAACAAAGGCATATGCGGCAGAGGTTGCAGTTAGGGACAGACAAAGAGATACGATCCCTAATGATACCTATGCCTTAGTTTTTGTAAAAAATGGAGAGGCGGTTTTGAATGATGTCATTATTGATGACATGTCAATTAAAGATTATGTAGAGCAGGGGTCCATGAAATAAGTATTGACTCCATCTTAACGTTTTGTCCCGATACTATCGGGATGAGTTAAAATTTGATTGCATAAAGAGTCTTTATGATGTTGTAACGAGCATGTAACTAAACGTAGGTTAACTTTATCCATTTTTTATGAAATAGAAAACGTCTGGATAAGATCTTTCAATTTATTGTATCTTAGTATACTAACGTCTTAATTATGGGGTCCTGGTTATATATCGCTTTAGTTGTTTTAGCTGCTTATGTGATGGTAAGTACCGCTTTGTATTATTTGCAGGACTATATGCTCTTTAAACCCGAAAAACTTGCGGAAGATTTTCAGTTTAATTACGAGAATCAGGCGTTTAAAGAGTATAACTTAGAAACGCGTGATGGTGCTGTAATTAATGGTGTTCGGTTTTTTCCTAAAGGAGAAAGTAAAGGTGTGGTGTTGTATCTAAAGGGAAACTCAAAGAGTATTAAGGGTTGGGGTAAGTTTGCAGTCGATTTTACCAGGTATGGCTATAATGTACTTATGGTGGATTACCGTGGTTTTGGTAAAAGTACAGGGCGGCGTTCACAAAAAGCGATTAAACGGGATTTGCAAGTGATTTATAACAAAATAAAAGAACAGACACCTGAGGAGAATATCGTGCTCTATGGGAGGTCGTTAGGATCTGGTTTTGCAGCAAAACTGGCATCGATGAATCATCCTAAAATGCTTATTCTGGATGCGCCTTACTACAGTTTGACAAAAGTTGCTGCACGTTATGCACCGTTTATGCCTTTGTCAATTTTAATAAAATATCCCTTGCCCACGTATAAATGGTTAAAGTATGTACAATGCCCTATCCATATTATTCATGGTACGAATGATAAACTTATTCCGTTTAAAACAAGCATAAACTTATCTCGGGTAAACCCCAAACAAACCAGGTTACACGCAGTTATTGGGGGTGGACATAAGAATTTGAATAATTTCGAATCGTATCATAATATGATTCATGATATTCTAAACAGAACCCCGGGGAACATAGATTTATCAACAACAAGTATTCATGTAAAGCATGCTTCGAAGAAACGCAAAACAAAAGCTTAAAAGAACAGGTCTTGTTTTAATAAGTTTATACATTATGGTGGGAACACTTTTATACGCCTTACAAGAAAAAATATTATTCCATCCTACGGTCTTATCGCAGGAATTTAAGTTTCAGTTTTCACAAACTTTTGAGGAATTATTTCTTAAAACTGAAGATGAGGCCACCATTAATGCACTTCATTTTAAAACAGAAAAACCAAAGGGAGTGATCTTGTATTTTCATGGAAATGCAGGCGATTTGTCCAGATGGGGCATGGTTGCAGAGTTCTATGTTAAAAAAGGATATGATGTTTTAATGATGGACTACCGAACTTTTGGGAAAAGTACCGGAAAATTAAGTGAGGCAGCCTTGTATGCGGATGCCGAATTTTGTTATAACTATCTTAAGGGCTATTATTTAGAACATGATATCATCCTTTATGGACGTTCATTGGGTACTGGAATAGCAACCTATTTGGCTTCAAAGCATAAACCCAAACAGCTCATTTTAGAAACACCGTATTACAGTATGGCCGATGTGGCCAAGAGCAAATTTCCAGTTTTGCCAGTGAAATATTTGTTGAAGTATAAACTTCCAAGTCATGAATTTATAAGGGATGTAAAGTGTCCAATATCAATATTTCATGGTACCGATGATGAGGTAGTGCCTTATCGATCTGCTCAAAAATTATTTCAGGTTGCTCCTTCAGCACATACCACGTTTATAACTATAGACGGAGGAAACCATAGTAATCTTATTCGTTTCGATGCTTTTTTAAAAGGGATAAGTAAGGTGTTGTAAGATTGTATAACATAAATCTTAAAAAACAAATGGTTTTATAACGAACATGCTTTTAGTGATATAGTAGTGTTTTTAACTCTATTTTTAAATTAATTGTGTAATTTTATACGAGATTATTAACCTCCCTTATCCATGCATACTAAAAGAATTGCCCTCGGTCTTGTTTGCTTTTTGTTTTTGGCCTTCACCTTGACTTCTGATTTAAAAAATCCATTTGAAAATATTTTCGGCAACCTGGAAACCTATAAATCCATTAAGGGCCCCGAAAAAGTTTATGTACATACCGATAAAGATTTCTATACCAATGGAGAAACCATATGGTTTAAAGCTTATTTGGTTGATGGAGTGGACCATCTACCCTCTGGGAAAAGTAAAGTGGTTTATGTTGAATTATTGGATCAAAAGGATAGTATTGTGGCCCAAAGAAAACTTTATACGGACTCATTAGGAGCCTCTGGCGATATTCTTTTGGATAAAAAATTAAAAGAAGGGACTTACTTATTGCGGTCCTATACGAAGTATATGTTGAATGAGACGAATCCGATCCCGTTCGAAAAGGAAGTGCCGGTATGGTATCAAAGTTTAAATCCATTAGAAACCATTTCAGGGACTTCGGAAACAATAGGGAACAATGAGGCCATAGATGAAAAGTTGAACACGTTATCGGGTAATATTCAACCTGTGCTTAATTTTTATCCAGAAGGCGGTAATCTGGTTGCTGGACTTGAAAGTGTTGTAGGCTTGAAAGCTACTGATGGTAAGGGTAATGGTGTCGAACTTGAAGGCCATATTGCAGATGAAGATGGCAAGGTAATAACTCGTTTTAGGACGTATAAATTCGGATTGGGAAAAACACGTTTCATTCCAGAAAAAGGAAAAACATATATCGCAGAAATTTCCGGAATTCAAGGGGCACAATTTGTTTTGCCTAATGTTTTGGATTCCGGGTATACTTTAAGGGTTAAAAATAATAGCGATCATGTTGTACTGGAAATGGCTTCGAATGTTGAATCTGGGTTAGAAGGTGTTTTACTGCTAGGACATATGCGAGGCAATACATTTTTTAAATACATCGAAAAATCAAGAGAGAAGAAGTCGCATAGTACCAAGTTGATTTATAAAGACCTACAAGATGGGGTGGCTCACTTCACATTATTTACACCAGATGGAAAACCCATTTGTGAACGCCTCACTTTTATTGATAACAGAGATAACGATATATCTCTTAAGCTTCAGCCCAAAAAAATAAAATATGATACCCGTGAAAATGTGCTGGTAGATGTTATGTTAACAGATAAAATGGGTAAACCAGTAGAGGGTGATTTTTCATTAAACGTTGTCAATAAAAACTCGAAAATGGATGGCGTACAGCCTGCTAGTATAGAAAGTTGGTTGTTGTTAGATTCAGATTTAGGAGCTACGGTTAAAGACCCGAATTATTTCTTTATTGAAGGTCATAAGGAAAAAAAGAGGTACATGCTGGATGCTCTTATGTTGACGCATGGCTGGAGACGATTCTTGTGGACGGACTTTATTAAAAATAAGGTGCAAAAGAAACCCTTATATCAACCCGAAAAAGGGATTATGATTTCGGGTAAAACAACAGCCGTTGGAAGTAAGCTTGCGACCAAACCGGCAATGGTTACATTAAATATCCTCAAAAATGGTATTTTTCAGGAAAAACAGGAAACCAGTGGTCTTGGAGAATTTAGCTTTGGACCATTTATTTTTAACGATAGTATTAAGACTGTTATTCAGACGACAAATATTGCAAAGGGGTCTGGAAAGCCTAAAAAGAATAATTTAGCCGTACATATAAATTCTCCGGTATTTTTACCTTCAATTAAAAGACTACCAAATAAAGAGACGAATGAACTGGATCTCATTATAGCTGAAGATTTTTTAAAGGATAGTAAGGAAAGAAGACGCCTGGATTTTAAATACGATCCGTTATCTGTTGAATTGGATGCTATTGAAATAACTGTAAAGAAAAAAACAAGACAAGAGATTGTTAAAGAGGAACTAAACCAATTAACTTCATATGGAACACCCTCAGATCGGGTATTTACAGATTCTATTCCTGGCATGGAAGCCGCTAGTGCTATAGATTTATTAACCAGGGTAGGAGGTGTGCAAATTCGAGGCGCTTATCCGAATCAACGTATTGTTATAAGAGGAGCCTCGTCGTTTATTGCGAGTACAGATCCGCTTTTCCTTATTAATGGAAACCCTGTTCCAGCGGATGTTTTTAGCGCGCTGCAAGCCAGTGAAATATCATTTATAGATGTTTTAAAAGGTTCAGATGCGTCTTTTTATGGAACTCGCGGTGCTAATGGTGTTGTAGCAGCTTATACCTATCATTCTAACAGTCTTTTAAATAATAAAAAGCAATACCCCGGAGTAACTAATTTTTATGCTCCAGGGTTTTATAGTGCTCGAGTATTTTATGCACCAAATTATAGTGTGAAAAAAGAAGCTCATAAAAAGCCCGATTACCGTTCTACACTGTATTGGAATCCTTATGTTACCGAAAGGGAAGTCAGTTTTTTTACAGGAGATAACCAAGGGGTCTATATTATAAATTTAGAAGGGCTTACGAAAGCGGGGCAACCTGTAAAAGCATATTGTGAGTTTGAAGTTGTGAATGATCTAAACTAAAACTTTAAGATAGATTTTTAATGCATTTTATGTATTGATATTCAGTTGTTTATTTTTTTGTGAGTACTCTTCTGAGTCTGTCTGCCGTTCGAGGTAGGGGGCGTCTAAGCATGACCGCCTACCTTTTAAAATACAATGTTATTCATTTATATTTCCAGGTAGATCATAGCTCACCTGTGACATGTATCGAGAGTCTCTTTTAACTCATGATTTCTCAAATTTATTTCATCACTATGCGTGCTTGATAAAATTCTTGCCCATATTCTCGAATAGACATGGATGTCCTAAACTTAATGGTGTTGCTCAAAGGGCTGGCATAGCAAAAAGTCTTAAAAAATTAACATCTTCAATTCGTGTTCCTTAACGAAAACATAAAAGATTGTTTTGTACTGTTAAAAGTTTCTAAAGGGTGATGGTCACTTTGAAAAAACATAAGAAATTAGCATAACTAAATGGATATTATTTTTTAAAAAAACATAATCATACCATTGAAGGTTAGTTAGTAAGTTAAATTTTAAGTTGATTGAAAAAGCCCGTAACTCATAAATTGCGGGCTTTTTGTTTTAATATGATCAATTTGTTTTAGAATTCTTTAATTAGAGCAAAATCAACGGGTTTATTTCTGGTCCATATAGCGTTCATCATTTGACGATAATCACTCATTCTATTCCAGACCTGACAGCCAAAAGACCATCCGTTAATAAAGTCTTTGGTTATTGTACTGTAAGGATTGTAATCAACGCCATGCATATTGGCATAAATGATACCTTCTATAAGCGTTCCGCTTTCTTCTACAACATTATCTTTATCGGAGTCTCTATAGTATTTTATAGGCTTTCGTTGCCGCAGCGCTCTCATACCTCCATCCGGTCTGGATAATTTGTGATAGCCTCTACTGTATAGATCTTCATAAAACTCATTTGTTTTCCATACTGCTGCACCATTTAGGCCGTAATCATCAAAAAATTTTAACGCCGTCTTTCCAGAATTAGTTGTTCCCGTACTTACTTGCTTGAATTTATGTCCATCAAAAACATAAAACTTATCATCGAATGTATTGAATGCGTCTTCCTGACTTTGTACTCCAATAATTAGATATTTACCAATATTTGGAATTTTACCTCCAATATACTCGACTCTTTCCAACAATTGTGTATCTGTATAAGGTCTTACATTAAAAGCCATGTTTTAAAGTATTTCGATTTCTAGCAAGATACTAAAAATCGACTTACGATATTGTTAAAGCTTATCTTACGAAACAAGCTCTTAATGAGTATAATACAGGCTTATAATGTTAAAATATCTAAACAGGACGTACTTTTTGGTGATAATCTATGATGCCTATAAGAAACCTATTGGGGAACACAACGATTTAAACTGCCTCCACAAACAACCCTTCTTCGGTTTTATCCACCTTAGCCAAACTGTGTTTTGTCAACTCTTTAATCGTTTTGTCCCATTTTTTGTTAGACAATCCAGATTGAGATTTCAAGTCGTTAAGAGGTAAGCGCTCTGCTTTTTTCAATACCTCTAAAAGCGCTTTTCCTTCGTCACTAATGGCTGGAGCTTTTTTCTCAGGGCGCATTTGTGGGAAGAATAAAACCTCCTGTATCGATTGGTTATTAGTTAAGAACATGATTAATCTGTCCATTCCAATTCCCATTCCAGATGTTGGTGGCATTCCGTATTCTAAAGCACGTAAAAAGTCAAAATCAATAAACTCTGTTGCTTCGTCATCACCTTTGGCAGCCAGTTTAAGCTGATCCTCAAAACGCTCACGTTGGTCAATTGGGTCATTAAGCTCCGAATAGGCATTGGCAATCTCCTTACCACAAACCATAAGCTCAAAGCGCTCTGTTAAGTCAGGATTTTCTCTATGTTCTTTACACAACGGGCTCATTTCTTTGGGGTAGTCTGTTATAAAAGTAGGTTGTATGTAGTTGCCTTCACATTTTTCACCAAAAATTTCATCGATTAGCTTTCCTTTACCCATAGTGTCATCTACTTCAATACCTAAATCTTTAGCAGCCTGCCTAATATCATCTTCACTTTTTCCAGTAATATCAAATCCGGTAAAGTGTTTAATAGAGTCGGCCATTGTTACACGCGCGTAAGGTGCTTTAAAATCAATGTCATGATCTCCAAAAGTGGCCTTGGTTGTTCCGTTTACTGCAATGGCACAATGCTCGAGCAAGCGCTCACAGAAATCCATCATCCAGTTATAATCCTTGTATGCCACGTAAATCTCCATAGCTGTAAATTCTGGATTATGGGTACGATCCATACCTTCGTTTCTAAAGTTTTTAGAAAACTCATAAACCCCTTCAAAACCACCAACAATTAAACGTTTTAAGTAAAGCTCATTGGCAATACGCATATATAAGGGAACATCTAAAGCATTATGGTGCGTTATAAACGGGCGCGCAGCAGCACCTCCAGGAATGGGTTGTAAAACTGGTGTTTCAACTTCGAAATACCCAGAGTCGTTAAAGAACGCGCGCATGGCATTAAATAGCTTGGTACGCTTTACAAAAACATCTTTTACATGTGGATTTACAACTAAATCGGCATAACGTTGTCTGTAACGTTGTTCTGGGTCTGTAAACGCATCATAAACGACACCATCTTTTTCTTTTGGCAGTGGTAAGGGTTTTAGAGCTTTACTTAATAACGTAAAATCCTTAACCTTAACTGTTTTTTCTCCTACCTGGGTTGTGAATAACTCTCCTTCAATACCAATAAAATCTCCAAAATCGATAAGTTTTTTAAATACGTCGTTGTATTTTTCCTTGTCGTCTCCCGGGCAAATTTCATCACGGTTAAAATACACCTGAATTTTACCTTCGGCATCTTGTAACTGAGCAAAACTGGCTTTCCCCTGGACCTTTATCATCATTAAACGCCCAGCAATAACGACCTGTTTTCCATCTTCAAATTGGTCTTTCACCTGTTTTGAAGTGTGGTTTACAGGATATAAGTCGGCCGGATACGGGTTAACCCCTAAGGCACGTAATTTTTCTAATTTTTCTCTTCTTACAAGCTCTTGCTCTGATAATTGCGACATACTCTAAATATGGTGTGAAATTTAAAGGCACAAAGATAATCAATTGATTGACGTTTTACGATTATTGATTTACGAAATTTTTAAGGTATTGGTGGCATGAATACCTGTTGAGTTTGTAACAAAATTGTAATCCTTACGTCCAATAAATAAATCATCAATCAACGCTGTATCTTTACACTTAAACAGTTTACGTTAAGTTTAACTAAAACGAATTAAAGCGCATGGCAGCCTAAATAAATCAAAAAAATGAGTATCTGGAGAGTTTTACTGTCTATTATTTGTCCACCATTGGCCGTTCTTGACAAGGGTTGTGGTTCTATTTTTATTGTCTTCCTGCTATGGCTTTGTGGGTGGGTACCTGGTGTTATTGCTGCCCTGGTTATTTTAAATAATCCAAAAAGATAAATAACAGTATCTTTGTTCACAGTATTAAACCCAAAATTTGATAAAATGAACAAGATTTACACCTTTATCATACTAATAATTTCTTTTGCTTTTACCAGTTGTCAATTTTCTGAAGATATTTATATAAATGAAGACGGTTCTGGTAAAATGGAGTTTTCTTTTGATGGCTCTCAAATAATGCAAATGGCAGGAGAAGAAATGAATAAGACCAAAGAAGAAGCTATAGATTCAACATTTAGTTTTAAAGAACTGTTTGAAGAAAAGCGAGACAGTATCTCTAAATTACCCAAAGAGGAACAAGATAGGTTAAAACGGTTGGAGAATTTTCAAATGCATATGGTTATGAATCCAGCAACATCTGAAATGAAGTTTGGTATGTTTTCAGATTTTAAAAAAGTAAGTGAAATTCAGGATATGTTTAAGGCCATGAGTGGTTATGGTGGGATGCAGAAGAACAATAGTAGTTTTCAACCTGCCGGTGCCACGGTTACAAGCGATCCGTTTTCATCGTTTGGTAAGAATGGGACAGAACTTGAGTATACGTACAACGGAAAGGTGTTTAAACGTATTGCGAAAATTGTAGATAAAGAGACTTTTAAAAAAGCAACAGATAGCCTGGGCGATATGGCCATGATGTTTGGGGCTTCGATGTATAAATTAAATTATCATTTTCCAAGGCCAATTAAAACGGTATCAAACGACAAGGCTCTATTTAGTTCAGATCGAAAAAGTTTTACCCTGGAGTATAGTTTTACGGAATATATATCAAACCCAGAAGCTTTAAATTTAGAGATTGTATTAGAAGATTAGAATGTTGAATAAACAAATTGCGCTGCAAGATTTAGGTTTTAAAGATTACAAAGATACCTGGGATTACCAGGAGGTGTTGTTTAAAGCTATTGTAGACACTAAAATAAAAAATAGGCGAGAAGCGACCAATCTACAAACAAAGAATCATTTTCTGTTTGTAGAGCATCCGCATGTTTATACGTTAGGAAAAAGTGGTGATTTTTCCAATATGCTGCTTAATGAAGAGCAGCTTGCCGAAAAGGGAGCGACCTTTTATAAAATTAACCGTGGCGGAGATATTACTTACCATGGCCCTGGACAGGTAGTAGGGTATCCGATTTTAGATTTAGAAAACTTTTTTACAGATATACATAAGTACCTTCGGTTTTTAGAAGAAATGATTATTCTTACTTTAGACGAATATGGTTTAAAGGCAACGCGAAGCGACGGGGAAACTGGAGTCTGGTTGGACACCGGGACACCTTTTGCAAGGAAAATCTGTGCTATGGGTGTACGCGCCAGCCGGTGGGTAACCATGCATGGTTTTGCACTTAACGTTAATGCCGATTTGGGATATTTTGACAATATTGTCCCTTGTGGCATTCGAGGCAAAGCGGTAACGTCTTTAAATGTTGAACTTGACGTAAAAGAGGTGTCTATGAATGAGGTTAAAGAAAAACTACTCAAACATTTTGCAAATCTTTTTGAGGCTGAGTTTTTTTAGTGGGCGGTGTTTGGTGGTCAATTTTCGATATTAAGTCCTCAATATTCAGCTCACCACCGTCTATATTTGAGAATAAATAATCAACACACTACTTTAAATACCCAATGGGTTTATTTATTATTGATATACAATTGCCTTCTTAGACCTCCCGGATTAAATAGTGCTCGCATTCTCTCTTTTTGTCCTTTGGTAAACATATACATAGATGAATCACCAACATAGTCCATGAAATTCATAAACATATCATTGCTACCACATGAGTTCTGAGGATGAACTGGGTGCCCTTTATATTGGGATTTTTGATTAGGGGTGTCGTCAATCAGGTCGCCTTCATCACAATTATCATTTTTACCAAAAATATGACGCAAGTTTAACCAGTGTCCAATTTCATGGGTGGCGGTTCGCCCGAGTTTATGGCTGCTATCCAAAGGTGGTAAAGTTCCAAATACTCTCGAATCAATTACAAGGCCATCTATCCTTGGGTCTTCGCCAGGAAATTGAGCATAGCCTGCCAGTCCTAAGTTGCCATTACGATCACTTAAATCTGCGATCCAGATATTCAAATATTTATCGTTGGGCCATGCGTTTTGTCCACCTTTTTCCGTGAAATATAATTTAGAGTCTTCAATGGGAGTCGTAGGGTCGTTTGACTCCTTACCATCCCATCCAGTTACATCACTTTCGTTTCTTATAATTCCAGAAGTCGGTTTGCCATTGGGGTCTATCGTTGCCAGGTAAAATTCTATACCAACATCGGCTACCAATTCTTTAAATTCATCTGGGGTTTTAATATGATCGGTGTTTTTCTTTCTAAAATCCTGATTTAACACATCAATTTGTGATTTTATTTTTTCGTCACTAATAGTAAATGGATCGGGTTGGTAATTAACCACATGTACAATTACCGGTATCCTGATGATTTCACTGTCAGAAACAGGAGTGTCATCCGGTGTTGAGTTATTCGAGTTATCGTCCTTTGAACATGAAAAAATAAGTACAATTAATGCAATAAGCATTAAAGCCATATATCTGTTGTGCATATTAAAGTTCTTCTTAGATTTGAGTTGTTAAGGGATACAGGTTCAACGCTTAATTTTACGTTTTGTTATAGATGCACAAAAATGTAAAAGGTTGCTTTTAAATTGAAGACATAGTTTTTATTCCGGCTGGAAACAAGAGGAAGTCCGCAAAACTATAATTTGTTTTGCAGACTTTTTTGGTGCTTGGTATTGAGTATTAAGTCCTAATGGGGATCATATTCGACGGATCTACCGGAAAGCTATCATATTTATTATATAGTTTTAAGTATTTTTCCGGATCGATGGGCGTTTCACTAAGTGTTTCGTGTAAGCCTCTAAAAAAACCTTCTCTTTTCTGTGATGGATTAAAAAGTAATGTGAGTTTTACCGTTTCATGGGTATCATTTTTAAACCCGTGAGGTGTAAACCTTGGAGCGTAAGCTACACCACCTGGCTTGACTTGATATTCCTGGTCTGCGATTTGTATCGTTAAAATACCCTCATTGACTATAAAGGTTTCATCCATAAATCTATGGTAATGTAACTTGGCACCAATAGCCATTGGAGGGAGTACAATTTCGTAAACGCCTAATTGATCGTTGGACATTTCGCTAGTCACTTTAAACGTTATGGAGATCGTATTCAATTCAATGTTCTCACCTTGATCGGCCTGAATAATGGATGCTTTATTTTCTAGTATGTCCTCAAAATAATTTTCATCAGTGGTTTTCATGATTACGTCATTTTTTTAAAATGTTGATGGATCGCATTTTGTAGTAAGTCCTTATTTTGTTCTATAATATTCGAATCGCTGGTGCCTTCTAGGGAAAAAAATTCTTGATCTTCTATACCTATATGATTTAAAATAGCTTTTAAATAGGGGACTTGAAAATCGTATTGTTCCATGAAAGTGCCTTTATAGATTCCTCCCTTAACAGTAATGATGTAGGCTGTTTTATCTTTTAATAATCCGTAATAGCCATTTTCATTAATGCTAAACGTGTGTCCAACTCTAACGGTTTGATCCAAATAGGCTTTTAGATTGGAAGGAATGTTCAAATTATACAACGGACTGCTAATAAGAATCTCATCTGCCTGTATTAATTCGGCAATGAGCTCATCAGAAAGCGTTAGTGCTTCTTTATGTGCAGGAGATAAGTGCTCTATTGGCATATAGAATCCTTCAATAGTACTGTTTTGAATGTGTGGTAATTGGTTTTTAGTAAGATCCCTGTAAACAACAGATCCGTTAGTGTTAACTGCTTTCCAGTTTTCTTCGAAGTAATCGGCTAAGGCTCTCGAATGTGATCCTGTTAGTCTTGAACTACAATCAATTCTTAATAATGTTTTCATCTATTGGTATTTTAAATTCAATAGTATGACAACACAGAAATAAATAACGTGACGGGCTTTTGAAAAAAAATGGTTGTCTTTAATTTAGAATTGAGGCTTATTTATAGAAAAACTAACCTCCATAATGTATTGAAGCCAGTTTTTTAGGGTCGATAACAGCAAATATGTTTTTTATTTTATCACCTTCTAATTCGAAAACCTGACAGTTTATTAGTGCATCGTCATCGTAAAACAGTAATGCTGGTTGGTGATTTATACTGGTCATTTTTACAAAAAGGTCTTTTTGATAGGTTTTAAACACATATAATATAAGGTTGGCCGTAGCCGTTTTCCCTGTAGTTAATTCTCGAATAACTTTTACTTCAGAACCGCCATCGGCAGCCAAAGAAATATCTTCGGTAAGCATCGCTTTCAGACTATTTACATCACCTTGTCTAATGATGTTAATGTAGTCCTTAAAATTTGCAGGTCTATATAAAGAATAATTCAAATCTCCTATTTTGTAACCTGCTAATTTTGCTTTGGCTCTGCTTAATATTTTTCGTGAGTTTTCTACTGTAGAATTAATAATTCCTGAAATCTCTTTATGCGAGTAATCGTAGGCCTCTTTTAGAATAAAAACGGCTCGTTCTTTTGGAGTGAGTTTTTCCAGAAGTACGAGAAGTGAATAGGAAATGATTTCTTCAATATTAATATTGTCATCCGTTCTAGTAGTATCAAGAGGTTCTGGTAACCATACCTGATCTGAAGTGATTTTACTCTTTTTCTTTTTAATATTAATGGACTGGTTGATTACAGCTTTAACCAGATATCCGGTTTCATTTTTAATGATTGTTTTGTTTACGGAAAGGAATTTTATAAGGACATCTTGAATGGCGTCTTTGGCATCTTCGGAAGAGCCTAAAATATTGTACGCATACGGGAATAATATATTTTGGTAGTTTTTCATGTTTTAACTTTATGAGTATAACAAACTAAAAGATGAAAACGTGACATTTTTAGTCAAATACCTGAGTTATCCATCTGTTTCTGTTTGTATAATCATTTTTTTGATTAGTGAAATTTGTCCAAAATGATAATAACAGTGTTCTATAATACCCTCAATATTTCTCTGATAGTTGCCGTATTTTTCATCAACAAATGTTTTATGCCATTGCTCATCCGGGGTTTGTTCTATGCAATTTGCTAAACGCTCTGTATTGGTCCATAAATCGTTGCAAAGGTTAACCCAATCTCTTTCAGATAAAATCTGTGGGGCATCGAAACTATATGCATCACGAATTTCAAGGTTGCCACCTTCAAAAACATTCAAAACACCAGCAATATAATAGTTTATATGAAAGGTAAGAAGAGCGATAGTATTTAATGATTTCACGTTTTGGGTTGCCTGTTTCCAGGTAACATTAGATAACAGCTTTTTACAGTTTGTCCCGGCTACCCAAAACCCGCTTAAAACAACGTCCCTTAGTCGTGTCGCTAATCGTTTTGAATGTTTCATTGGCTGTAGGTTTGTTTTTAATTCCCTTTTGCTTCAATCAGTTTATGAAAAACAAGTTAATCTTCTGCGTTGAAAAACACTTTATAAAAGTGCATTTTTTTCTCCTCGTCGTAACCGCGTTCTAAATATTCGGCAGAAGCATCGGGGGCATCAATATCTAATTTTATTTGAATATTGGTGTCCAGCTTAATATCGGTTTTAATCTTTTTCTTCTCTTTATTTACAACACGCTCCGATACGTCAAATTGGTTTCTGAGAACTAAATTTTGTTCACCTTGAAATTCCTTTCTATAATCTTCAAATTGCCGTATTTGTTTTTCTTCCTCAAAAATTTCTTCTTTAAATCGTTCTACATTTACGAATTCATTTTCCTTTAAGTAGTCAATGGTTTTGGCTAAAAATGTATTATGTTCCTGAGCGCCGTAACTGGTTTTTAGAATCTCGGTTGAAAATTCTTTACAAAGCTCCAAATGCTGTTGGGTATGGCTATTGGCATCATCGGCATATTTGATGTTTAAAAACTGATTGATCCAATATTGCGCATCGTAATTATTATTGTCTACACTACATATAACATGACCCTCTGCATCTGTTTGATTTAAGATAAGACAGCCTTTATCCACTTTTTTAGAACTAATTCCTTTTTGTACCAGTACATCGTAGCTTTGATTTTCTAAATAAGTTTGAAAAAAGTTAATCTTGCTTTCGATTTTAAAAATACCAATGGCATTGGTAGTCATATCCAGATACTCAATACCATCGAATAGTACAACTAAAACATCTCCGGTTTTTATATTGGCAGATGTGGACTGTTCGTATAAATGCGTAACGATATGTTTTGAAACCTCTACAAAGTCGTCTTCATTGCTAAATAGTTGAGTGGCATAACTGTTAATCTCATTTAAGGAAATATTGGCGTGATGATTAAATCGGTAACTCTGTACAATAGTCCCAAAAGGCCGCAATAAAAAAGGAAGCATTAAATCGTAACTAGCCTCATCGAAATCCACTGGTTTCTCTGAAAACGCATTTTTTGTGTCATTAAATTTATTTCCAACTTTATGAATAATGAATTTTGAAATAGAGGCGTTTTTTCTTGAGATCATATCTAATTTATTAAGTTGCAATACTATTAAAATAATTAGAAATAATGACAAAAAAAGAACGCCAAAGCAACTTTGGCGTTCTAGATCCGGGGACTTCGTCGATTTGGTTATCGTTATATCTTAGATGTAAAAATGATAGCGTGTCTGTTTGATTTTTTTTGCATTCCGACTCTTAAATATTTAACATTATTTAAAGTTTATCCGAAAAATTTCATAAAATCTTTTGAGGTTCAGGTTGTAAATTATTGATAAATAGCTGCCTTAAAGATAAAAATTAGTTTTTCATATACAAAAAAACCAAGGGATTAATATTCAAATATAAAGCAGGTTTTATAAGTCTTATGAATTTACTTACACATTAGTTAATCTGATACAGAATAATGGAATTGTTTTCCCCTTTACTTACGAATTCCAGGTTTTTGTCCTTATCAATGTTATCTAATGCCATAGAAGAGTTTCCATAAACTGGAAAGTTAGACAATAGCTTGGCCTGGCTATCGAACAGATGAATTTTGTGTGCCTGAACGTCTGTAATAGCGATATAGATTTTATCGTTAATATAGAAGATGTCTGGCGACTTGTAATCCCCGTAGTCCATCTCTACTGTTTTACCCTTTATAGACAGTTTGTTTTCATTAAAGGTTACAAGTGTTTTATTTGTTGTTGTGACATGGTGATTTTTAGATAGGTTTAGGGTTTTAGTAGATACATTTCCTTTAGTATCTATAGTCACTAAATTCCCATCTGTAGTGGTGGTTGTAAAATTGTTTTTATACACAAAGACAGGTTGTTTGGAATAGGTGTTAGATGTTTTCGGAGTTACCCTGCTTTTTCCGGTTCTATTTAGAATATAGAATTTGTTTTGAGTTTTAAATGAAATATAATCCTTAGTACCTATCCTGAAATGTTTCGGCTGACAGATAATGGCATCGTTGGCAGTTTTAAACGTAAAACCACTTACAATTTGAGCTTTGGTATTATACATGACTACTTGATTACCCTGAGTAACCATTAATCTGTAGTTTTTAGTGTTTTCATAATCAAAAACAGAAAGAGGCTGAGTGATATTATCATTAAATTTTAAAGGAAAAGGCCCTACGTTATTACCATTTCTATCTATAACGTAAACGCGCCTAGCGGTAGCAAATGCCAATTGTAATCGTCCGTTTTTATAAATATCAATTTGCTCAATGGCTCCTAATACCGGACCATGTATTTGCTTTTTCCAAAGAATTTTACCTTTATTCGAAATTAAATAGAGGTTGTTATTTATGTCCTGAACAACAATTTCTTTTTGCCCGGTAATGTGATTTTTTACGAACTGCGGATTCGTCAATACGTCCGTATCTAATTTGATATTTAGTTCTTCTGAAACTGAATTCAATGAAGCCTGTGATTTACTCCGTTGTAAAATAGCATTAATGTGAGCAAAGTTATTCTCGTAGATAAATTGTAAGGCAGAAATCTTGTAATTATCTAAGGTATAATTTGAATTGTCTTCGAGGTTTTTATCAAAAATAGCTTTTAACGCATCGGCATTTACAACCTGCATTAATGATGACGCATCACTTAGATGCTCCTGTGCATTTTGAAAATATATTTTTTCGTTTAAGGTTGTTTTGTTTTGGTAATTAGCGATAATGTTTTGCAGCATATCTGTACTTCCTGTAAATATGAAGAAATTTTCAAGGATGCAGTATTTAGCTGCCTTATTATAAGATATTAATGGAGCAAAAGTATCAGAGAATAATTCTGGTTGACTAAAACTAAAAATTTCAATGCCTCTATAAGTGCCTATTCTGGTTTGTTCGCTCAAAAGAGCATCTTTTGTGTCAATGACATCGATAGAGTTTAGCGCGATGGCATGATGTTTATCTTCATAAATAACTCCAACTTCCACGATATTATCAAATAAGGTCGTTTCGCTTATAGAATCCCTTTGATGAAAACGAGACAAATTGGTCTTGAATTGGCTGTAATCGTCAAACGTAAAACTCATAAAACCATCACTGTTAGATGGTGTAATATGGTGTGTCTGATTTTCTTGAGATGTGGTATTCTTGAAAATATTGATAAGACTTTTTGAAGAATCCGTTGCTTTGGTAATGCCGTTTAAAAGGACTTCACCGGGATCGATGCTAACGTCTGTGGCGATATAATTTGTAAATGTTTTTAAAGATATAGAGTCTTCGACGAAGAGCGATTTTAAAAATGAACTATCCGGTTTCAGAACCATTGAAAAGGTTTTGTCGTTACTAACAATATTGTAAACTTTTTCAAGCTCGACGTTTTTGGCTTTACGATCAAAAATTTGGTGTACTTGTGCTTCAGAAGAAGAAAGAAAGAAGATGCTATCCATAACCGTACTATAGAAGGTTTTATCCTTTAAAGTAGATTTTATAATGGTTTTGTTCCTGTAGGAAAGTGTCTCCTGAATGTAATCTTGAAGAGAGTCTGTTTCAAATAAGGTTTTATTAACCTTAGTAATAAGGGTATATTGCAAACTGTCTTTGTCATCTGAAGAGAAGCAAATTAGTAGGTCGCCAGAAGGTTTTAAATGAGGCACAATGTTTAACGTATTAGCAAGATTTTCGTAAGCTGTAGTTGACGATATTTGCTGTAAGAGGTGACTGTTGTTAATACTGCTTTTTAGGCTTTCAAGATTAGAGGTTTTTAAAACAAAAGAGGCGTTTCCTGGTATGAAGTCTATAGGTTTAGAACGTTTTGTTTTATTGGGATTACAATTAAAAAGTAATATTAGAAATAGGGAAAAACAAAAGAGTCTCATGACATGAATTAATTTATGCAAACCTACATATTTTTCATGTTATACGAAGAAATATAGAAGTTTAGCTTTTTAAATATCAAATTTTAATTGCTTTGGTAAAAGATTAAACGATTTTCGATGGTATTTTGTTATACCGTATTTTTTTATTGCGGCCCGATGTTCTTTGGTAGGGTAGCCTTTATTTTGTTTCCAATTATACATGGGAAACTCTTCATGGATGGTATTCATGTATAGATCGCGATGTGTTTTAGCCAGGACGGAAGCGGCTGCAATACTTAAATATTTTCCGTCTCCCTTAATAATGGTTTCATAAGGAACCTTTTGATAGGGCTTAAATTTATTTCCGTCGACTATAATAAATTCTGGTGTTTTAGATAATAGATTTATAGACTTATGCATAGCCAGAATAGAAGCATTAAGTATATTGATAGTATCAATCTCTTCCTGAAATACATGAGCAACACCAAATGTTAGGGCTTCAGTTTCTATCACCGGCCTTAAAATGTCCCTTTTATTTTCGCTAAGTTGCTTCGAATCGTTCAAGATCGAATTTTCGAATGTTTCAGGGAGAATAACCGCGGCGGCGGTAACGGGACCAGCCAGACAGCCACGTCCCGCTTCGTCTGTACCACACTCCAGAGTATAATTAGAATGATTAATTAATAACATTTAAATTAGAATATTGTCAAATTTATAATTTTACATAGTAATTATTATGCATGTTCGGTAATTTTAATCATATTTATACGGAATTATCACAGGCCGTTGATAAATATTCTTTTTTAAGCCTTAATCATGGTGATTTTTTAATGAAATTGCTAAAATCTTAATGATTCTTTAATATAAAATGGAATGATTCAAACAGATTTATAGCTTTTTTCTTCTTATTTTTTGTTTTTTACATATAATATTAAGATGTTTGCAACCGACTAACTCAAATAAATATTCTAGATTCATCATTTAAAAAGGTGACTAAATATTTAAAAAGAAAGCCAGCAATTTTTAGCTGGCTTTCTTTATTTTGAAAGAATTCCTTTAAAATATTTGTTTAAATTTCTGTTGAAGACGTTCTTTGTTTCTTAAAATGAAGTTGCTTCGGCAAAATTTTTAGGACTTTTTAGTAAATATAAATTGGTTGTAAACCATTGGAACACTTGATGCTTTCAGGGGGTAAAGTGATGTATGTTTTGGTTTCATGTTGTTGACTATTTTCTAACTTAGTTGTTGACTATTTTCTAACTTAAATGTTTTTTGCTTTTTTTGCAAGTAGTATCAGGTTGTTTTTCAGCTTGAAAATGGACAAGACTAACCAGAAAAGGGTCCATATCATCACGTTTAATGAAAATTACAAATACATCTATACAAGATAATCCTGAAGAGGTTTGGGCAAAATTTGTGAATGGAGACCGTGGCGCTTTCACATCTATATATGACTTGAACGTGGATGCGCTGTTTTCATATGGAATGAAGCTTTATGCTAATCAGAATGTTGTGAAAGATTGTATTCAGGATGTTTTTTTAGATATTTACGAGCATAGAAAACAAATTTCCACACCCCGAAATATTAAGTTTTATCTGTTTAAGGCTCTAAAACGTAACATGTTCAGGCAATTGAAGAAAGAGCGAAAAAAAAGCAGTTTGCCAAAAATGGAAAACTTGTCTTTTGTTACCGAGTATAGTATAGAGACTAAAACGATAAACAGAGAGGTAGAAAATAGTCAGAAAGAACTTGTTGCAAAAATACTTAAGGAGTTAACACCTAAACAACAAGAGATTGTGTATTTAAGGTTTGTAAAAGGATTTAATTATACTGAAATTTCAGAAATCATTGATATACATCATAATTCTGTGCGTAAACAAGTTTATCGGGCGATAAAAAAACTTCGGAAAAGCCCAATCTTTAAAGACGCCAAAAACATAAGCACTTATTCGCTTTTCACAATAATGTGATAGAGGTCAATACGGACTAATCAAAGATTTGATGCATGCCATCAAAATCTTCAATAACGTGATAATCATTTAAAAATTTCTTAACAAATTGTGCTTTTTTGTTGTTGAATTTTAGGTAAATATTAAATTTTATTAAAAAAAAATTAAAAAAAGTGTCCACAAAAATAAAAGTTGATGCCCTATAGAGCATAACAGAAAAATATGAACCGTTATTCTAAGTTTATAGAAAATGAGTCCTTTCTAGATTGGGTGTATAATCCAACACCAGAAAGTACGAGGTTTTGGAAAAATTATATTCGCGAAAACCCTGAAGAAAAAGAGACTATTGATGTTTTAAAGGACATCTTAATAAGTGTAAAAACGAATGAGGCTAGACTTTCTGAAGAAGAGAAAGCGGAAATCTTTACAAAACTTTTCAGTAAAATAAAAGATACAAAGTCTGGTAGGGTATATCATCTCGTAAGTAAATCATATAAATATGTTGCCGTGTTAATCCTATTGTTGGTGGTTACAATGGTATTTACCAATGGCAATTTTAGAAACACTAGAGATGGTTTTTTTGATGGTGAAAATGATATGGTTCTAGATTCTATTTCAAAGCGTAGTACTCAGCTAGTTTTGGAGACGGGCAACACGTTGCTTATTGAAGAAGAAGAATCTTTAATCGAATATACCAGTTTAGGGAATTTGGTGGTTAATGAAGTGGATACGATTTTGGTAAATAATAAAAAAGAAGGAAAAAACTTACTTTTTAATAAAATAATTGTACCTTTTGGAAAGCGAAGTAAAATCATATTATCAGACGGTTCCATGGTGCATCTTAATGCGGGTACAACGTTCGTATTTCCAAAAGATTTCAGCTCTAAGCAGAGAACGGTATTTCTTTCTGGAGAGGCATTTTTTGAAGTGGCCACCAACAAGAAAAAACCATTTATTGTGAAAATGATTGAAGAAAAACTTTCCGTTGAAGTGCTTGGTACCAAATTTAATGTTTCAGCATACCCCATCGATTCTAATGTTTTAACGGTATTAACTGAGGGTAAAGTGGCTATTTCGGAGCAAAATTTATTTGGTGCTCGAAAGACAATGCTTCAACCCGGTCAATTAGCATCATGGAGTAAAGAAGAAGAAAACATGGATATTAAGCAGGTAAATACCTACAATCACACCTCCTGGGTACAGGGACTTCTGTATTTTGAGAGTGAGTCCATTGTTAATGTCGTTAGAAAAATAGAACGTTATTACAACGTGAACATAATTTTTGCTCCCAAACTCAATGAAAAACAAATAAACGTAAGTGGTAAGTTAGATCTTAATGATGACATCGAGCGAACCCTTGAAAATTTAACAATTACAACAGAATTTAAATTTGAAATAATCAATGATAATAAATACATGATAAAGTAAAAAAAACAGAGAATGCGTCAACATTCTCTGAGTAAAAAAAACTGCTATACGGGCAGTCTAAGTTTAATTAAAAACCAAACCAAATTTATGAAAAATAACTATTGTTTCTATGATTCCCTATTGGATTTTAGGAATAAAACTCTATTTGTAATGAAGAGTCTTAGCATCTTTTTAGTCCTATTCACATTGTATTCTTTCACAGGTACCTATTCGCAGAGCAAAAAGCTTCGAATAGAAATCAAACAGGCGACTTTAATGAATATGATTGAATCCATAGAAAATCAAAGTGAATTCGTTTTTATTTACAGTGATGATGTATTACCAGAATTAAAAAAAGCCCTTGGGGATATTGAAATAAAAGGTAAACCCATCCGTAAAGTTTTAGACAAGGTTGTAAACAAAAACAAACTTGTGTATTCCATAAACGAACGTCAGGTCATATTAAATAAAAAGGTTCTTAATTTAAGACCCCAGCGCCAGATATCCGGTCAGGTTACAGGAGCATCAGATGGTTTACCACTACCAGGGGTTAATGTTATTATTGAAGGAACTTCAAGTGGAGCCCAAACAGACTTTAATGGGAATTATGCTATTAATGCCAGTGAAGGGGATGTGTTAAGAGTTAGTTTTGTTGGTATGAAAACCCGGTTTATAACTGTTGGAAGTAGTACCACGATTAACATTGTAATGGAGGAAGATCTGGAAGATTTGGATGAGGTAGTAATCACCGGTTATCAAAATGTAAGAAGAGAATTGTTTACCGGGGCATCTCAAACCATTAAAGCTAGAGATATTAAGCTTGATGGTGTAGCTGATATATCAAGAGCTCTTGAGGGGCGGGCAGCAGGGGTAACCGTGCAAAATGTTACAGGAACATTTGGAGCTTCCCCCCGAATTACCATCAGGGGCTCCTCATCCATTTTAGGAGATACCAAACCTATCTGGGTTATAGATGGAGCCATTCAAGAAGAAATAGTTGACATATCATTTCAAGATCTGGTTGCAGGTGACCTGAATAGTTTATTAAGTTCGGCTTTAGCGGGATTGAATGCCAATGATATTGAGAGTTTTGAAATATTAAGAGATGCCTCGGCAAGTGCTCAGTATGGTGCAAGAGCCCTAAATGGGGTTGTGGTTATTACGACAAAGTCTGGTAAGAGAAATCAGAAACCAGCTTTTAATTTTACTTCAGAGTATGCCGTAAGAGCCATCCCAAGTTATGATGAGTATAACCTTTTGAATTCACAAGAAACCGTTTCAATTTATAGGCAGTTAGCAAGTCTGCAAGTAGGACAAATAACGAATACAGGAGTTGTTAACGGAAGAAGTGGAGGTATTTACAACCTGCTTTATAACTCTTTGGAACCAAATGAACAAGGTGTTTTTGAGGTTAGTAATACCCCAGAAGGACGGGCCAAGTTTCTACAACAGTATGAATTGGCCAATACCAATTGGTTTAAAGAGCTCTTTAGACCCACACCTACACAAACGCATACCTTGAGTTTTTCTGCTGGTGGAGATAAAAGTACAACATACGCTTCTTTAGGATATTTTACAGACCCAGGTTGGACCATTGCAGATAGGGTAAGAAGGCTAACTGGGAATTTAAGAAATACGTTCTATTTAGGGGGTAACGATCAGTTTAAGGTAACCACACAATTAAATGCGTCTATAAGAAATCAAAAGGCTCCTGGAACTTTAGACAGAGAAGAAGATCAATTTTTTGGTTCGTTTAACAGAGAGTTCGATATAAACCCTTTTAACTATGCTCTAAGTACAAGTAGGGCTATACGTCCAAGAGATAATAATGGTGATTTGGAATTCGTTCGAAACAATTGGGCGCCATTTAACATCTTACAAGAAATAGATAATAATTTTGTTGAGTTAAATGTTAACGACGTTCGTTTTCAGGCGCAATTGGATTATAAGATTAATGATGATCTCCAATTTTCTTTTTTAGGAACAGCACGTTATGCAAGTTCGATACGTGACCATTCTACTACAGAGTTTTCAAATGCCGCCGAAGCCTATCGAGCAAATGATAATACACTAATAAGAGATGCAAATACCTTTTTGTTTCAAGATCCCGAACTTCCAAATTCGAGTCCAAGAGTGGTGTTACCCGTTGGTGGTATTTTAAGAAATAATAGAAATACAATCACAACATATACATTTAGAAATACTTTAGAGTATAGTAAGAGGTTTAATAACGACTTACATGGGTTAACGCTTTATGGAGGTCAAGAGTATAGACATACAGACAGGTCTGCTGGGTTTAATACGGGTTTTGGTTACCAATTCTCAAGAGGAGGGACCGTTTTTACCGATCCGGACATTCTTAGAAAAGCAATTTTAGAAGGCGATGACTATTTTGGTTTTCAAGATACCAGAAACAGAGAGTTAACATTCTTTGCGAATGCCATGTACGATTTTGATAAAAAATACATTCTAAGTCTTTCTGGGAATTATGAAGGCTCTAACAGGGCAGGTAAATCTAAAGGAACAAGATGGTTACCAACCTATACCGTTTCCGGAAGATGGAATGTACATAGGGAAAACTTTATTGATAATACAGGTGTCATTAATAATTTAGTTCTAAGAGGGTCTTATGGTTTATCGGCATTGATTGCCAATACAGCCTCAAATAATGAAGCTATATTTAGAAACCAGGTGACCGATAGAGGACTTATTTCCGACAGAGAAAATGCCATTAACATTGAAGACTTGCAAAACTCGGAGTTAACATGGGAAAAGCAAATAGAGTATAATTTGGGAGTGGATCTAGGATTATTCAACAATAGAATAGCCATGAATGTCGATGCTTATTTTAGAGATGGAAAAGACTTAATAGATTTTATAACGACTTCTGGAATTGGGGGGCAATCTATAAAACTTGGTAACTTCTCATCTTTAGAAACTAAAGGAATAGAATTTCAGGTAAACACAGTAAATGTGTCTCATGATGAATTTCAGTGGACTTCTGGTTTTAATTTATCATTGCTGGATCAAGAAATCACCGAGCTACAACAAGAACCTAATGTATTTGATTTAATAACTGGTGGGCAATTTGGTAATGCCGTTGGATTTGCACCAAACTCATTGTTCTCTTATAATTTTGAAGGATTAGATAGTGATGGGTATCCCACATTTACCTTACCAGAAGGGGGCATAGATTTTCAGTCCACCGATAATCCATTGGCTTATCTTAAACATGAAGGACCAACGTTACCTAATTATTCTGGAGGTTTAGCTAATAATTTCAGATACAAAAACTGGGACTTTAGTTTCTTTGTTTCATTTTCAGGAGGTAATAAAATTCGATTAGACCCTGCATATTCTTCTAATTATTCAGATTTATCGGTTTTTCCTACCGAGTTTATCAATAGGTGGTTAAGTCCGGGAGATGAGAACATCACGAACATACCGGTGATTCCAACAAGACAGCTCATACAAAGGCGAGGAGAGAATAACTCAAGACAGACATTTAATGCGTATAACTACTCTTCAGAACGTATTGCCGACGGCGATTTTATTAGACTGAAAAATATTACTCTTGGGTACTCATTAGATAAAAAAGTGATTAAAAAGTTAGGAATGAGCCGTTTTAGGCTGAGTTTGCAAAGTACAAACCCATTCTTAATTTATTCTGATAAAAAATTAGCAGGACAAGACCCTGAGTTTATAAGGTCTGGTGGTGTTGCATTCCCAATTACCAGATTGTATACGTTTACAGTTAATCTTGGATTTTAATAAAAAGCTATGAAAACATATAATATAATAAAACTACCTATCATGATACTACTTTTAGCTTTAGTATCATGCGATGATATATTAGATGAATCTCCAGATAATAGAACCGAGATAGATTCTTTAGAAAAAATAAGTGAACTTTTAGTTAATGCATATCCACAAGCGTTATATACACCCTTTTTAGAACCTATGTCTGATAATGCAGATGATAAGAGTTTTTCTGCTACTCAAACCCGTTTAAATGATTTGATGTATGAGTGGGGTGATTTTTTTGATGACGACGTAGATACACCTACCAATTATTGGAATGAGGCTTACGAAGCCATATCGCAGGCAAATCAGGCTCTAGCGTCTTTGGATGAATTGGGAGAACTAGATGTTGTGCAAAGAGGTGAAGCCCTTTTATGTAGGGCATATGGGCATTTTATGTTGGTAAATATTTTTGCCAAAGCCTATAATCCATCTACAGCTTCCTCAGATTTAGGAATTCCGTATGTTACAGAGCCAGAAACGACCTTATTACCTCAGTATTCAAGGAATACAATACAGGAAGTTTATGATAAGATTGAAGCCGATTTAGTAGAAGGGCTAAAATATACAGGCAAGGATAATGACTATAAAGATAGCGGGGTTGCAAGATTTCACTTTACCTCAAGAGCAGCCTATGCATTTGCTTCTCGTTTTTATTTAACTATAGGAGAATGGCAAAAGGTTGTAGATTATAGTAATATGGTTTTGGGATCTGGGTCTGGTGTTGTAGATATTCGAGACTATACAAATGATTATAGAGCGGCAGGTTTGAGTTATAGTGAAATGTCTTCCAGGTTTGGTTCAACAATGGAACCAGCAAATCTTTTGATTACGGTTGGGCCTTCAATCTACGATAGAAATCATTTTTTGCTGCGTTTTCAATTAAGTGGAAACTTAGCCAGAAATCTGTTCTTTGTAGGGAATGCTGCCGGCCTGGCATGGTCTGAGCAAGTGTTCGGTCAAGATTTGTTTTTCAACGTTCCAAAGTATAATGAGTATTTTAAAGTAACGAATCAAGCAGCCGAGATTGGGATTGCCTTTGTGCAAACCCCGCTTTTAACTACAGATGAAACGATGTTCAATAGGGCAGAAGCTTATGCGATGCTCGGGGAATTGCAATTAGCCGCAGATGATTTAAATACGTTATTGTCTGTAAAGTCTCAGGGGTATACCAGTGCAGCAGTGTTAACGACTAATGCTATTGCAGCCAATTTTGGAACGGCTCCGGATTTCTATACGCCATTTTATCAAATACCGGCAGATGCCATACCTTTTATAAATGTCATTTTAGAAACTAAAAGGTCCGTGTTTTATAATGAAGGATTGCGTTGGTTCGATATAAAAAGACATGATATTCAGGTAAATCACGATAGAGATGTAACACCCAGTGTTTCAGAAACTTTAACGCTGCCAAAAGGAGATCAAAGAAGAGCTTTACAAATTCCAACAGAAGCGCAATCTAGAGGTATTTTACCTAATCCAAGATAGCCTTGTCAAACTTTAATACGATTAAAATGAAAAATATAAAACATATAATATTGGCAAATCTTGTATTAATAGCTATGTTAGTTAGTGGATGTAGCGAATCTTCAGATACAATACAAGAAAGCCAAATAGATACAAGTACCCCAATTTTGTCTGATTTAGATGTCTGGTTAAGGTCTAATTTTGTTTCCCCTTACAATATTGAAATATCATATTTATGGGGAGCCAGTAACACAGATATTGCTAGGTTTTTATATCCTATGAATGAAGGTGGTGTGCAACGGTGGTCGCAAACTATAAAAGACACCTGGATTGAACCTTATAATGAATTAGGTGGCGATGATTTTATAGCAAAAATCACACCAAGACAAATTGTATATTCAGGAGGTTTTAATTATAACCCAAACAGTCCAACCATAACATTGGGTATCGCCGAAGCCGGAACCAGAATAACATTTTTTAATTTAGACTTTTTAGATTATTCTGATGTGAACAGCATTCGAAGACCTTTGCAAACATTACATCATGAATATGCACATATTTTAAATCAAAAATTTCCTTTTACCGATGACTATGGTTTAATTACACCTGCCGATTACACAGCGCAATGGTTTAACCTGACTTCTCAACAAGCCCTCGATTTAGGATTTATTACACCTTACGCCTCGAGTCAGGAAGGAGAGGATTTCGTCGAAATAATAGCGACAATGCTCACGACATCTAAAGCAGATTTCGATGCTATTGTAGGTAGCGCAAGTCCAACTGGACAGGCAATTATAAGACAAAAGCAAGAAATAGTTGTAGCCTATTTTCAAGAAAATTTTGAAATAGACCTTTTTGAACTTCAAGAATTAACATATCAGGCGCTTTTAGAGAGTTTGGACTAAAAAAATGAACAAATGAAAAAAATAATTAGTTATATATTCAGTCTATCAATACTATTAGTCGCGCTTAACTCGTGTGAAGTGGACAGGACTGAATCCGTATTTGAGGACTTGCCATCGGTAAGAATAGAAAACGAAATAAGTGAATTGAGAACATTACTGTTAGCACAGAGCCAGGGTTTTTCCGGTGTTTATTTTCCAAATAACAGTGTTGTAGGGGGGATTAATTTTCATATGAATTTTACACCAGATCTTAGGGTTAAAATAACTTCAGATTTTAAAAATGACACAAGTCTTACAGATACCAGATACGAAATTGTTACCGGAACTACGGCGGCAGAATTGGTATTTACAACGGGTTCGAGGCACATAACCGACTTGGTTCAGGATGGAGCGGCAGGATTCAATACCTTTTTTGGGAGTAATTCTTTTCAATATGCAGGTGAAGAAAACGGTGTGATCACGTTTAAAGATGTGCGTAGTGATGGTATTTTTGAATTATTTCCTTCAGGGTTCTCAGATTTCGATACAGAAAGTGTTGCCAGTGCAAATACCACCTATTCTAGCAGGTTGGCTTTTACCGAGGTGGATTGTACAACAGCATCCGTTTTCGATAACTTGGTAATGGAAGTAAATAATGGAGGAGAGGTTACCAATTACATTCTAAATTACAATGCAGATAATATTTTCTTTGATGCAGAGACTACAGACGCCCAAGGCATAAGTGCCAGGCAAGGTTTTGGAGTGGCCTTTACACTGATTGGAGGGGAGCAGGCATTATCAATTAGCCCATCCCTGGAAGTTGGAGAACAGAGTTTTAAAAATTTCATATTAGATTTAAATGCTCCCAGAACTCAATATGTAGCCACAGTAAATGGTGTAACGGCTACGATTTCTAATGTGACGTTAGCAAGTCCGTCTGGAGCAGAACTCAATAATGATATCACTTTATTAGAAAGTGCATTTTTATACAGACCTGCTCTTGGAAGTAATGCGTTAACGAGTTCTTGCTTTAATACCCTCGTATTAGACCAAATTAGCGCTAATTTAGATGCGGCATTTGGTGCAGGAGCATTCACATTTACAGAATTTCAATTTATTTTTAATTTTAATAGTGATGCATGTGACAATTTTTTGTTTACACAAATTACACGTACGGCCGATGGCGCGACGTTTAATGCCTTCTATTGTTTTAACAGAGCTAGTGTGAGTAATAATAGATTGTTTCAGGAATATACAGGGCCATTTGGCACAGGTAATGGACCATTACTTGAAGGCGTTTATGCACCACTTATAGATTTTTTCAATAATCCTGCCGGGACAAGTTCGGGAATGTTATATACCAATGAAGATACTTTTAGGTCGAACACAAGTTCATTTCCAAATATTTCAGGAACATTTACTAAAATGGATAATCAAGCACTTAGAGTGTACGGACTGTTTTTCGGATAAAAACAGTTTAGGGTAAACTTTAATAGTATTTACGCCTTAAATTCACTCAATAGGATGTTACGTTGTACTAAATAAATTAAAATTAACCTGAGAACAAAATCCCTGCATCATCTGATGCAGGGATTGTTTTTTATTAAAAAGAAATCTTTGAAGCTCTTAGGCAGGGTTTTTGTGGAACCTACTCAAAAGCCGACAAACAGGATTGTTATTCCTGTTCATTGAGCGTAGCCGAAGTGTGTTCATTGAGCGTAGCCGAAGTGTGGTCATTGAGCGTAGCCGAAGTGTGGTCATTGAGCGTAGTCGAAATGTGGTCATTGAGCGTAGCCGAAATGAAAACCAGAATCTAAACAACAAATTGAAGGCAGATTGAAATATAATTTTTCCATTTTATATCGTTATCATATTTTGTATTTACATTTGCACTGTTTTATATATAATTTATGAGAAGAATATTTTTAGCCCTTTTTTTAATAAGTGCATTTGGCCAGCTTCATGCTCAAGAAATACCAGATAAAGAAAGAGATTCGGTAGAAGTTAAAAGCCTCGTAGCGCAAGATAGTATCCCTGGAGGACGAGGAAACGATCAAAATATTAAAAGTTCTAAAGATCAAAAAGCTAAAATTCAAGATTATCTCATTATATCTCATAAAAATGACACCACTTATGTAGATACCACCTTAACGATTCAAAAAGAATATAAGTTTAATTATTTAAGAAGAGATAATTTTGGACTTATGCCGTTTTCAAATCTGGGACAAACATATAATAGTCTGACGTATAATTTTCAAAACACCAAATTGATGCCTGATTTTGGTGCACGAGCAAGACATTTCAATTATATGGAGGTAGAGGACATTAATTATTATTATGTGCCAACGCCCTTAACCGAATTGTTCTTTAAAACATCTTTTGAACAGGGGCAACTGGTAGATTCGTTTTTTTCCGTAAATACATCACCGCAGTTTAACTTCTCCGTAGCCTACAAAGGGTTGAGGTCTTTGGGTAAATATCAACACATCTTAACCAGTACTGGTAACTTTAGGTTTACCACAAATTATACAACCAAGAACAACCGATACAATATGAGAGCACATATTGTAACTCAAGATTTACTCAATGAGGAAAATGGAGGACTTAAGGACGACCCGAGTGTTGAGGATTTTGAGTTGGGAAAGAAAGAGTTTTTAGAACGTTCCATTTTGGAGGTAAATTTTGAAGATGCAGAAAGTATTATAAGAGGAAAGCGTTTTCATTTAGAACATACTTATAAAATAATAAAGAAGAAAGACTCACTATCTAAGAACAAGCTTAGTCTGGGGCATATTATGTCGTTTGAAGATAAGTATTATGAATATACTCAGGATGATGCCGTGAGTCTTTTTGGAGGTGCACTTAGAAGCTCTGAATTAAGAGACAGGTCGACTTTGGAAAACTTTTATAATCAGGTACAGTTAAATTATAGTAATAATATAGTAGGAGACTTGCAATTTAATATATCGAATAATAATTACAATTACGGGTATGATAAGGTGGTTGAGCTAAATGGAAACAGAATTACCAATAGATTAAAAGGAGATATATATACTGCAGGTGGAAAATACCATAAAAGATATAAAGGATTTGATTTAGAAGGAGAGATGGGAATCAATGTAACAGGAGATTTCGATGGTAATTTCCTAAGAGCAAAAGCCAGTTTTAAACTTAATGATGACATATCTGCGGCAGCTTTTGTAAACCATAGTTCTAAAGCACCAAATTATAATACCTTATTATACCAAAGTGATTATACCAGTTACAATTGGCAGAATAGTTTTAAAAATACTGAGACCAAACAGTTAGCTTTTGAATTGAAGTCTGATAAAATAGCAAACATTTCGGCCGATTATTCTACTATTAGTAATTATATGTATTTTGAGAAGGATGCTACAAGCGAGCAGATAAAACCATTTCAAAATGACAAAACAATAAACTATTTAAGAGTACGATTAGATAAGGAGATTAGAGTGGGTAAGTTTGCCTTGAATAATACGGTGATGTATCAAAATGTAAAAGATACGGATAGCACATTAAACGTTCCTGAGTTTACGATTCGAAATACCTTGTATTATTCTAATCACTTATTTAAGAAAGCCATGTTTCTACAAACGGGAGTAACGTTTAATTATTTTACAGAGTATTATATGAATGCCTACAATCCTGTATTGGCAGAATTCTATGTGCAAAGAGATAGAAAGTTTGGTGGTTTCCCTCGTTTAGACTTTTTTGTGAACGCAAAAATTAGGCAAACCAGAATCTTTTTAAAGGCAGAACACTTTAACTCATCTTTTACTGGGTATGATTTTTATGCAGCACCAAACTATCCGTATCGTGATTTTGTGATTCGTTTAGGTATTGTTTGGAACTTCTTTTTGTAAAAAATACGCGAATAAAACGATTAGGTCCTCATAATATGTAGGACCTTTTTTTATAATATCAGCTCTTATTTTAAAACCACTCAAAAAAAATACGGTGTTTTTTTACCTGGGTGAAAAAGAAAACACGAGTATAAGCCATAGTTATGGTTAAGTTTTAGTTTGATGCATGGGGTGAAAACAGGTGATTTTAATGGTGACTTTAAGTTGAAAAAGATGTAGCAATCCCAAAAATCAAATGGATTAAACAATTCTTGAAAAAAACATTTCAGTATAAGTAATTGATTTTAAGGGATTGGAGTTATGGTGTTAGGTTTAGAATAAAAAAAGGTTAAA
>CANLWB010000014.1 GCA_947494695.1 uncultured Flavobacteriaceae bacterium
AAAATTTGAAACGACCTCTTGTGATCCCGCTTCAGGAGCGGGATAAGCGATTCACACACGTTTTCCGAAAAGGAAAAAGTGGTTCCTGACGTCTTTGAACTATAGCTAAATTAAAAAAATCTGGTCGTGTAAAGCATACAACATGAACTTATAAAATTTGAAACGACCTCTTGTGATCCCGCTTCAGGAGCGGGATAAGCGATTCACACACGTTTTCCGAAAAGGAAAAAGTGGTTCTCTGCTTACATATCCTGGGTGTAAAAATTATAATCTTTTAAAATAACATCGATAAACTGTGTGTCATTACTTTGTTTCACGTCCTTAATTCCAACAACTTCTATAATCTTCTTTCTTAGTTTTATCAAGGTTTCATAATCTTTCGCCATTCGGGCACTAACAAAAGTGTCTTTTATAATTCTGGCATCATTATCTGATAGTCTAATAACATTTGGATACGTTGGTTTATAATCTGCTTTTAAATTCTCAAGAATAGTATGGCTTATATTCACCTTATCTCTTAACATGATCACTGCTGTACCTGCAGCCATATCCCCAATTCGCTGATTCTTTTTATTGAACAATATCACAAAAAAGCCGGCAGCAAAAATATAAACGTCTACAACTCTAAAAAACCAACGTACTGCATAATCAGATAATGTTGCCTGATACCCATCAATCTTAACCACCCTAATCTTCACCAAGCGTTTCCCTAGGGTTTGCCCCTGAAAAAATGACTCTAAAACCAGGGAATAAAAAACCACCGGAAGACTCAATATGGTATTAATTCCTATTTGAGACCATTCGTCCATATGCTGAAAAATTCCAAAAATTTCACTAAGTATCAAATAGTAGCCCACCTTTACGGCTCCATCGATAATAAAAGCCACTAGCCTTTCTCCAGCACCTGCAGCAGTGAACATTATTTTTACATTTTGGGTCGTGTTAATTTGTAACTCTGACATTTTATATTTTAATTTATCAAATATATGAGGGAAGTTGCATTTATTAAGCAAAATAAGGAAAAATGGCTCAGTTTTGAAAAAGCTGTCTTTAATAATGACTTTGAAGACCCCGATGAACTGGCTTCAGACTACATTCATTTAATAAATGATCTTGCTTATGCACAAACCTACTACCCTAAAAGTAAGGTTATTACGTACCTCAACCAATTAGCCGCCAAGGCTTATCAAAAAATTTACAAAACTAAGCGAGAAGACACGAATCGGATTGTAGAATTCTGGAAAACCGAAGTCCCTCTAATTTGTTATCAATATCGTAAGTTTATATACATCGCCTTTATCATATTTTTTGCGTTTACCTTTATAGGAGTCATCTCTGCCGCAAACGACGGGGAGTTTGTACGCTCTGTCTTGGGAGACGATTATGTAAATATGTCTATTGAAAATATCGAAGCCGGCGACCCTGTGGCTGTTTATAAAAGTGGGAGTAACTGGGGTAGCTTTATTGGGATTACCATAAACAATTTGCGGGTTGGTATTATCGCCTTTGTACTCGGTGTCTTTCTAGGCATTGGCACACTGTATATTATGTTTCAAAATTGTATTATGCTTGGGTCTTTTCAGTATTTCTTTTACGAAAAAGGTGTGTTTTGGGAGAGTGTTAGAGGCATTTGGATTCATGGAGCTATGGAAATTTTCGCCATAGTTATCGAAGCCGCAGCAGGTCTCATCCTGGGAGCTAGTATTTTATTTCCAGCAACCCATTCCAGATACACGTCATTTAAACTTGGAGCAAAAACCGGTATTAAAATCTTAATAAGCACTTTCCCGTTCACGTTTTCAGCCGGGTTTTTAGAAGGTTTCATTACAAGATATTCTAACATCATGCCCAATTGGTTATCTACCGGAATCATACTCATTACCCTAAGTATCATTAGCTATTATTATTTAATATACCCATTTAAAGTTCAAAAGAAAGTTACCAACCCCCAAATCTTAAGCGCTCAACTTAATTGAAAAGAAACCGGATACATATCATCTTTTTTTGGCTTCTACTGGTCTGTTGTCAGTCTTCTTTCAGCTTAAACCCCGTGCACGTACCCGAGCAGATAAGGGCATTTGATGAAAACTTCAAAAGCCGCTACTCCAGTAACAAGTACAATTACGAAGGAAAAAAAGTCGTATCTAAGACCCCTTCTGGTAGTGGTGACTATGCAGACTACAAAGGTGATAAAGAAAAACTTAAGCAAAAGGAGAAAAACAATAATGAGCGTATTTCCATAGACCTGGGACCTTTAGGATGGCTTTTTTACATTCTAATAGGTTTGGCTGTTGTCTATTTAGTTTACATTCTTTTAAATGAGGGCGGATCGGGCTTGTTTTCTTCGAAACGCAATAAGTCTATTGCAAGTTATGATGATATTACAGCAGAAAATATCGAACACGCCGATATACACGCATTGATCCACAACGCCGAAAAGGACAACAACTACAGATTAGCTATTAGATATTACTATCTGTTGGTACTAAAAACTCTAAGTTTAAAAAACCATATAAAATTTGAAGATGATAAAACCAATAGTGAATATTTAAATGAAATACGTGAAAAACCTTTTAGTAAACGCTTTGAATACATTTCGTATTTATATAACTACATCTGGTATGGTAAGTTTGTTGTAAATATTGACCAATACACCAAAGCTAAGAGCAATTTTGTAACCCTTTTAAATCAGGTAAAATAATGAAGCGCTCTTTACCTATAATCGTATTAATTGTTGGTCTTATTATTACAGCCGCCATTTTTATTGGTATAAAGCAAACCAGAACGATAGATTGGGAAGAGTCTTTTGATGAGAAAAGTAACAAACCGTATGGAATGAGTATCTTCTACAAAGAGCTACCGAGCCTTTTTAAAAATCGTGAGGTAAGAACGGTATTTCATCAACCGGATAGTTATTTAAGAGCACATTCTGAAGATGGTTATGGAGACTACGTTGCCAAAGGAAGCTATATTATTATAGGGAACTCTTCTTATCTGGAAAATGATTCGGTAGATGAACTCCTGAATTTTGTTGATACTGGTAATACCCTGTTTATATCGGACTATTACTTCGCCCAAAGGATTCATGACACCTTAGATATTGACATCGATTATATTTTAAACGAAACCGACAGTATCTCTTACGAATCTCTTAAATATGTCAATATAGAACCTTCTATTATAGATAAAAATGAAGGAGACTATTACTTTTCACGTTTCGATACAATACATTATAAGGTGCTAGGACATTCTAAAATTGACTATAAACATGTTAATTTTATTCAGGTCCCATTTGGAAAAGGACGTATTTATCTACATCTTGAACCTAAAGCCTTTACTAATTACAATATCTTAAAAGAAAATCGCTATAAGTATGTTGAAGGGCTTATTTCGTATTTACCAGAGGACGATATTTATTTCGATTCGTATACCAAAATACGAACGGGTTACGATGGTGAAGTTGAAAGAGAATCGAATTTAAGCTGGTTCCTTGAGCAATTATCCTTTAGATGGGCCTGGTATACGGCCATTATCTTTGGTATTTTATTCATGATATTTAATGCTAAACGAAGACAACGGATTATTAAAATTATAAAACCACTTCAAAATACAACATTGGCTTTTGTTAAAACGGTATCCAACTTGTATTTCGAAATTCAAGATCATAAAAACTTAATTGATAAAAAAATAACGTACTTTTTAGAAAAAATACGAACCGATTATAACTTGGATACATCGTCCTTAAACGATGAATTTATCGAGAAACTTGCTGGCAAAGCCGGTAAGAAAAAGGATGATGTTAAAAAGCTTATTGATTATATTAATTTTCTTAGGTCCAAAAATGAATTTTTTGAAGAAAACCTAATTAAGCTAAACAGGCATATTGAAGCCTTTAATACGACATAACTATGGACGAAAATAGAGAACCTCAAGACCATCAGGATTTTTTGCCAAAATCCGACACTGTATCTTCTATAGATAGCAGTGCACAAAACGATGACACCAACAATTTAGAATTCCAAAATCGCTTAGACCTGTCGGAATTACAGCAAAGTGTTAACAAAATAAAACAAGAAGTAGGCAAAGTTATCGTTGGACAAAAAGATATGGTAGATATGCTCATCGCTTCGCTTTTAGCCAAAGGACATTCATTAATTGAGGGTGTTCCAGGGGTTGCTAAGACGGTTACCGCAAAACTATTAGCAAAGTCTTTGAGTGTTGATTTTAGTCGGATCCAGTTTACACCAGACTTAATGCCTAGTGATATCCTGGGTACTTCGGTTTTCAACTTAAAAGTGTCTGAATTTGAGTTTAAAAAAGGTCCCATTTTTTCGAATATGGTTCTTATAGATGAAATTAATAGAGCTCCTGCGAAAACTCAGGCCGCTCTGTTTGAGGTTATGGAAGAACAACAAATAACAATTGATGGTAATACATTCCTTCTGGATGCTCCATTTATGGTATTGGCGACTCAAAATCCAGTGGAACAAGAAGGTACTTACCGATTACCTGAAGCACAATTAGATCGTTTTCTATTTAAAATAGACGTTAATTATCCCAATTTGGAGGAAGAAATAGAAATTCTTAATAGAGAACACGAATTGAAGGATAAAGTCAAAACAGAAGCACTTACTTCCTTTTTAACAGCCGAGCAGGTTGCTAAGTATCAGATTTTGGTAAGTCAGATTATAGTTGAAAAGCATTTGCTTAAATATATTGCAGAACTCATTGTGGCAACGCGTAATAACCGTTTTTTATATTTAGGAGCATCTCCAAGGGCTTCTATTGCCATATTGAAGGCAAGTAAGGCATTTGCTGCCATGTCTGGTCGTGATTTCGTGACACCTGAAGATATAAAACGTGCCGCTATACCTGTGTTACACCACAGAGTTATTGTTACCCCAGAACGGGAAATGGAAGGTGTTACCAGCGAACAAATTATAAAGCAAATCATTGAAACTGTTGAAATACCCCGTTAGTGGTCAGTGGTCAGTGGCATTAATTAATTAAATAACTAATAATACGTATTCATATTAACAAAATCAAAATAACAAATAACACAATAACCAACTAAACGTGAAACTATTCAAACCATTCTACATACAACCTCGATTTTTTTATGCCGGCATTGGTATTGTGGTTTTGTTTGCGTTAAGTTATTTCATCCCCTTGTTATTTAATATTGCTCAGTTATCCATATTGGTACTATTGCTGCTTTTCGTTTTAGACTTTTTAATGATCTTTATTGGAAAAAATAGAATTGAAGCCAACCGTATTGTACCTGATAAATTTTCAAACGGAGACAAAAATCAAATACGGTTAACCATTAATAACAACTATCCTATTTTGGTTGTTTTGGAAATTATAGATGAAATTCCGGAACAGTTTCAGGTTAGAGATTTCAAAATAAAAGAATCTATAGTTTCCCGTCAAACGAAAACACTTCAATACGATTTAAAACCGACTCAGCGGGGTGAATATCACTTTGGATATTTAAACATATATGCCTCATCCATTATAAATCTGGTAGCCAAACGTTTTACTTTCAGTGATGGTGTCATGGTTCCAACCTATCCCAGTTTTAAGCAATTAAAAAAGTTTGAGCTTATAAATATTAATAAAAACTCTGTGGATCACGGACTCAAGAAAGTACGACGGTTAGGCCACTCCATGGAGTTTGAACAAATAAAAGACTATGTTCTGGGAGACGACTTGCGTACGATAAACTGGAAAGCTACAGCAAAGAAAAACCAGCTCATGGTGAATCAGTTTCAAGACGAAAAATCTCAGCCCGTTTATTCTATTATAGACAAAGGCCGGGTTATGAAAATGCCTTTTAATGGCTTAAGCCTTTTAGATTATGCTATTAATGCCACATTAGTCATTAGCAATGTCGTCTTAAAAAAACATGATAAAGCGGGCATGCTTTCCTTTTCTAAAAACATAGATAATGTTGTAGTTGCTGAACGTCGAAACTCGCAGATGCAGCTTATTTTAGAAGGGCTTTACAATGTTAAAACAGATTTTTTTGAAAGTGATTTTAGTAGGCTTTACGGAAGTATTAAACGCCATATAACCCATAGGAGTCTTATTTTAATGTACACCAATTTTGAGACACTTGATAGTTTAAACAGACAACTCCCCTATTTAAAAGCGATATCTAAAAGTCACCTTTTAGTCGTCGTTTTTTTTAATAATACCGAGTTAAATAGTTTGATTTCTGAAAAAGCAGAAACCGTTCAACAAGTATATGATAAGGTTATTGCTGAGAAATTTGCATTTGAAAAACGCCTCATTGTAAACGAATTAAAAAAGTATGGTATCCATTCCATTTTGACCACTCCGGAAAACCTTACCATAGATACCATTAACAAATATCTTGAAATTAAGGCTCGGGGTATGTTATAAGTTTTACCAAAAATTTAATTTATAATTAACGATAGTTTCTATAGATTTTATTGATAGTTTTTATAATTTTGTGCTCCTAAAACAATTATAATGACTATAACCCAATTATACTATGTTTTGGCCGTTGCCGAAAATCAGAATTTCACCAAAGCAGCAGAGAAATGCTTTGTAACACAACCTACTTTGAGCATGCAAATTCAAAAACTTGAAGAGGAATTAGATGTTCAGATTTTCGATCGTACCAAAAAACCTATCGAGTTAACCGATGTTGGAAAAAAAATCGTTAATCAGGCAAAAAATATTGTTAACGAATCCTATAGAATTCAGGATATTGTAGATCAGCAAAAAGGATTTATTGGTGGTGAATTTAAGCTTGGTATTATACCAACAGTTATGCCCACACTACTTCCCATGTTCCTTAAAAGCTTTATAAAAAAACACCCTAAGGTTAAACTGAAAATAGAGGAGTTAACCACGGAAGAAATCATATCGAGAATTAACGACGGACATCTGGATGCTGCCATTGCGGCCACACCCTTAGAGGATGAAAACATAAAGGAACGTGTCCTATACTTTGAGCCGTTTGTATCTTATGTACCAAATAATCACAGGCTACATAAGCATAAAAACATTGATACATCGGATTTAGATATTGATGATATGCTTTTACTCGAAGACGGGCATTGTTTTAGAGATGGTGTTATTAATCTATGTAAAGCGTTTAAAGATCATACCGATGATAAGTTTCAATTAGAAAGTGGAAGCATAGAAACGTTAATAAAACTTTCTAACGAAGGCTTGGGAATGACGCTTTTACCCTATTTGCATACGTTGGACATTAGTGAAGATGAGAAAAAAAATCTACATTATTTCAACGAACCATCTCCTGCTAGAGAGGTTAGCATTATTTATCATAAAAGCGAGTTAAAGATGCAGATCATTGAGGCGCTACAGGATGTTATCTCCGGTATTATTAGAGGCGCCATTGCGTTTCAAAATGTTAAAATTATCAGTCCGTTACCTAAACCATAAAATGCCTTATAAAAAAACAGCTTCCCAAGGGAAGCTGTTTTTTTATATTCTAAAACGGAAATTTACTTGGCCGGTGCGTTTAATTTCTGACTCATTTCCATAGAAATTGCAGAACGCTCAAATTTCACCTTTCCAGACATAGTTTCTATAACGCAACTACCGTCTTTTTCATTAAGTTCTAAAACTTTACCGTGTAGACCACTTTTGGTAACAATCTTATCCCCTTTTTTAAGTTCGGCTGCAAATTTCTTTTCTTTCTTAGCTCGTTTCATTTGAGGTGCAATCATAAAGAAATACACGACTACGAACATTAGTATAAATGGCATAAATTGCCCTAGTTCTCCCATTTTATTTAGCTTGAATTATTGGTGTTGCTGGTTTTTGTGCTGCGGCGTTAGGGTCTGGTTTTACAAATGCTGTAATTTTTACAGTTTCACTTCCTTTTTCCGTATTTGCAGTAATCGTAATGGTTTTAGTAACCTTATTAGATCCACTTCCATTATAATTCACAGAAAATTCACCAGTTCCTCCTGGCTCTAATGGTTCTCTACTCCAATCTTTAGGTACCGTACAACCACACGTACTTTTAATATCTGTAATAACCAAAGGTGCATCTCCTGTATTTTTATATTTAAAAACAGTTGAAACCGCTTTTTTAGATTCTATTTCTCCAAAATCATGTTCTTTCTCTTCAAATTGAAGTACAGGAAATTTCGAAGAACTGGCATCTCGCTCTGCTGCTGCCGTTACATTTTTATCGTCAATTTTTTGTGCTGCATTTTCCTTGCAAGAAGTAAATGTGATTAAGCATAAAGCACCTAACCCTAAGATTATTTTTTTCATTTTTATATTTTTTGTCATTTTTCGTTGTAAAAATAATAATAATTTCATCTATTAAAAACTTTTATCTCGTTCTTAACACAACCCCTATAACAGTCCTCTACCTATTTTATTTAGTTTACCATTAGCCTCATATTCCTTAACCAACTTATCTAAAATACCATTTATAAAGATGCTGCTTTTTGGTGTAGAATATTCCTTAGCAATTTCTAAATACTCGTTAATGGTCACTTTTACAGGAATGGAAGGGAAATGCTTTAATTCACTTATAGCCATTTGCAGTAATACGTAATCTACATTAGCAATACGCTCTGAGTCCCAGTTTTTCGTTTTCTCTTTAATTTCCTTATTGATGTGCGATCGGTTTAAAAGTGTCTTTCTAAATAAATCGATGGCATATTTTTTATCATCAACATCTTTATATAATTTAGGTGTAAAATAACTATCTGGTGGTGTCACCTTTACTTTTCTTAATAGCTTGAGAATGGTTGTGTTTACAGTTGGAAGGTCATCTAACCAGGTTAGGTTTTTATCTTCTAAATACTCGTAAAGTTTCTCGTTCGGTGCAATAATATCCTTAAACACATCTATAATGAAATCCTTGTCTTCTTTAAAGTCAGACACGCGAGTTTTCATATATTCACTATACAAATCACTCTTAATAATGGCCTTAAAGATAATATCGACATATTCACCATCTAGTTCCCAGTTATTAATTCTGTGAGCTTCCAACTGATTCTTCAATTGTAAATTTTCACTTATTAAACCAAGAATTTGATTATTGACGAACTTTTTGTTCGGGTCTTTATCCTCTGTGGTCGCCAGATGCTTTTTTTGTTTTTTTTGTAAATCGTCCTCCGCTCTTTTCCAAACTTCAAGCAACAACGAAATCAATAGAAGATACAAGTTATACATGTTGTCTATACTAAACAGTAAGAATTTCTGATCTTTACTTAAATCGTCACTTTCACCTCCCTTAAAGGCATATAGCGTTTGCATTACTTTTACACGAATATGTCTCCTATTTAGCATAATTACAAAGAACTTGGTTTTTAAAAAATACTTTGGTATTTCATTTTTATGCTGCAAAAATAATATTATTTTGAAAAGTAGCTCCACATTTACTTTTTATTATTAGAATAATGTTTTTAAGCTATATTTAACAATTACCTATTATGCATTTCGGATCTTTATTCTTTTTAATGCATTATATTTGCTCTCTTGTTAGGAAATGATAAATGAAAGAATTACAACATCTCAATAAATACTTTTTAAAATATAAATCTCATCTACTAATTGGTATAGTGATTACTGTTGTAGCCAGGATTTTTCTACTATTTACGCCCCGTTATGTAAAGCAAATTTTTATTGTTGTTGAAAAAGCGTTGGAAGGCGATATCATGCAAGACGCTTTTAAGGCAGAACTCTTCGAAGCTATTCTTTACATCATTGGAGCGGCTATCGTTGGAGGTATATTTACCTTTTTCATGAGACAAACGATTATTAATGTGTCTCGTTATATAGAATTCGACCTTAAAAATGAGGTTTACGAACAATACCAAAAACTCTCATTGAATTTTTATAAGAAAAACAGAACTGGAGATTTAATGAATCGTATTACTGAAGATGTGGGTAGAGTTCGTATGTATGTTGGTCCTGCTCTTATGTACAGTATTAATACAATTACACTTTTTGTAATAGTGATCATTTATATGATTAACGCATCTCCAAAATTAACGCTGTACACCATTTTACCTTTGCCTATTCTTTCTGTAATTATTTATAAATTAAGTAAAGAAATTAATAAGCGTAGTACTATTGTTCAGGAATATTTATCTAAACTTTCAACCTTTACTCAAGAATCATTTAGCGGAATTTCAGTAATTAAGGCCTATGGTATTGAGCCGCAGTCATCGGTAAATTTTAAGTCTCTTGCTTTGGAAAGTAAGGAAAAACAAGTCAGCCTAGCTAAAGTGCAAGCCTGGTTCTTCCCTATGATGGGTTTACTTATCGGTACCAGTAATTTATTGGTGATCTATATGGGGGGCATGCAATACATTAATGGTGAAATTGAAAGCATTGGTACGATTGCCGAGTTCATTATTTATGTTAATATGCTTACGTGGCCGGTTGCTACAGTAGGTTGGGTTACCTCTATTGTGCAGCAGGCGGAAGCTTCTCAAAAAAGAATTAATGAGTTTTTAAAGATAACACCTGAAATTATAAATACCACGAGCGAGCCAACGAAAATTACTGGTGATATCGTATTTAAGCATGTATCGTTTACCTATGATGATACCAATATAGAAGCTCTAAAAGGCATCAGTTTTGATATAAAGTCTGGTGAAACACTTGCTATTTTGGGTAAGACAGGCTCTGGAAAATCTACTATTCTAGATCTCATTGGCAGACTCTACGATATTAATGCTGGTTCTATTACCATTAATAATACTGAAATAGACAGGCATAATCTCACTAATTTAAGAGATAGCATTGGTTATGTGCCACAGGATGCTTTCCTGTTTTCTGATTCTATTAAAAACAATATTAAATTCGGGAAAAAAGATGCTACCGACGACGATGTTATTAGAGCCTCAAAAAATGCACAGGTACATAAAAACATCGCGAAATTTAAAAATGGCTATGATACCGTATTGGGCGAGCGTGGTATTACCTTATCGGGAGGTCAAAAACAACGTGTGTCCATTGCAAGGGCCATTATAAAATCGCCTAAAATCTTCTTATTCGACGATTGTTTATCTGCTGTCGATACTGAAACCGAAGAAAAAATCCTCAAGAATCTCGATACTATTTCAAAAGGAAAAACAACTATTATAGTAAGTCATAGAGTTTCCTCTGCAAAAAATGCCGACAAAATAATTGTGCTTGAAGATGGGCAAATCGTGCAAGAAGGCACTCATGAAACCCTTATAAATGTTGAAGGATATTACAAGCATCTATACTTAAAGCAATTAAGCGAAAATGCGTAAAATTAATCTTAATTCTTATGATGTTTTCATTTAATTTAATTGTCAGATATTTTTTTCATTTATAGTAACAAAAAGCAATATTTAAAAAAGAAATTTCACAATTTGTTGGTTAGTATCGGTTTTTTTTAGATTTTTGATACAATTAATGATAATTTAACAAATTTCTATACACTATGAATAATAATGATATGATGGAGAGAGAAGAGATTTTTTCGAAAGTATTAAGAGCTGGACGACGGACTTATTTCTTTGATGTAAGGGCCACTAAAGCAGAAGATTATTACTTGACAATTACTGAAAGTAAGAAGTTCACTAACGATGATGGATCGTTTCATTACAAAAAACATAAAATATATATTTACAAAGAAGATTTTTCTGAATTTAAAAGTATATTGGCAGAAATGACAGATTTTATCATAGAGCAAAAAGGAAATGAAGTTATTAGCGAACGCCACCAAAAAGACTTTAAAAAGACTTATGAGACTGATGACGATACATCATTATCCGATGGAGATGCGACACACCAATCTGCAGAAAGTTTCACAAATGTAGATTTTGACGATATATGAGATAAATTACACTATCTATTAGACCGCTATAAATATATAGCGGTTTTTTTATGCCTTATTCTAAGATACTGTGATACCATTTTTCACATGGTTTTCGGGTTTCAAAAGCATGACGTCCTTATCGTTAACAGCTCCCAACACCAAACATTCACTCATAAATTTACCAATTTGTTTTTTTGGAAAATTTACTACAGCTACAATCTGTCTGTTGAGCAAATCCGATTTCTTATAAAGTGTAGTGATCTGTGCCGATGATTTCTTAATTCCCAAATCACCAAAATCGATGATAAGTTGGTACGCCGGATTTCTAGCTTCGAGAAAATCATTTACTTCAATTATAGTTCCAATGCGAAGATCTACTTTGGTAAAATCTTCGAAAGTTATTGGGTCATTCATTTTTTAAAAATACAAATTATAACGAACTTTGAAAAAACTTAAATTATGGCTAGAACACCTTCTAACATGCTTCCTCTCGACACTCAGGCTCCGGCATTCAATTTGTTTGATACGGTATCAGGAAGAACCCTGTCTCTGGATAAGTTAAAAGGAAGTAAGGGAACTGTTATTATGTTTATATGCAATCACTGCCCTTTTGTGATTCACGTAAACCCAGAACTCGTGTCTATTGCTAACGATTATGAGAAAAAAGGTATACGTTTTATAGCGATCTCTAGTAACGATGTTATTAACTACCCTCAGGATGGCCCGGAACAAATGACCGCTCATGCTAAAAATGAGGGCTACCCCTTCCCTTATTTATATGATGAGACACAACGTATTGCGAAGGCCTACGATGCTGCTTGCACTCCGGACTTTTATGTTTTTGATACCAACTTAAAACTTACTTACCGAGGGCAATTGGACGATTCTCGTCCGGGAAATGGCATACCGCTTAGTGGGTCTGATCTTAGACATGCTTTGAACTGTTTAATTGAAAACAAAGAAAATACAAGTCCACAAAAGCCAAGTATTGGCTGCAATATAAAATGGAAGAATGCTTAGAAGTTAAGCTGCCAAAAACCAACATCGAGCCATTTTCCAAATTTTAGACCTACAGCTTTGAAATGAGCCACTTTTTTAAAACCAAATTTCTCATGAAGTTTAACGCTGGGGTCGTTTGGCAAGGTTAGACCTCCTAGGACGGCACGAAAATTTTGAGCTTTTAATTGCTTTAATAATTCGGCATAAAGTTTAGAGCCTATTTGTTTCCCTAATGCATCGTGCCTTAGATAGACTGTAGATTCTACGGTAAGTTTGTACGCTGGTTTAGCGCGCCATCTGCTTCCATAGGCATATCCTAAAATCTTACCATCGTCTTCATAAACAATAAAGGGATACTCTGCATGAATACGTTCGATCTTATCTTTAAACGTTTCAAAGGATAGAGCTTCATCATCAAAAGTAACAATAGAATGTAATACATAGTAATTATAAATATCCAGAAGCTCCTGGGCATCCTCTATATGCAGTGATCTAATCATAATGTAATTAAATCCAATTGTTCCTTTTTAATAAGTGTTCAATATGTGCATAGTGATGGTTACTATGCCATGCGTAATTTCCAACCGTATAACCTAAAGAAACTTCGGTATTGGTTTCTGGGTGCAAAAAATGCTTCTTTAAATCATCCTCAGATAACCGCTTTATTAAATACACCAATTTAAAATGAATAGCTTTGATGTGATTTAAAGACATGTTTATAGGAGCCGTTCTGGAATCTATAAGTTCGGCCCAGCGCTCTTCAAAATATGCTTTTATAAGAGGTTTATCTTCTGTAAGCGTCCATTTAAATCTGTTATAAGCATGATGATGACTATCTGAGACATGATGTACCACCTGTCTAACCGTCCAACCATCGGGTCTATAAACCGTATCTAGTTGCTCATCTGTTAAGTCTTTCACCAGGTTTTCTAAACGATTAGGAAATGCCTCCAAAATAGAAATCCAATGTGTTATATCTTCGTGAGTGGCATGCGTTGGATATTCAAATTGTCCTATAGGGTATCTTAAATTTTCTAATTCGTCCATAGAACAAAAATAAATATAGTTGGTCAATATTTAGAAGAGTATGTTTATTTTTTTATTATATGTTCATACTTATGCAAATCTTTTATTTTTCCCTTTAAAACCTTATAAAAAACAAAAACTTGGTAGTAAAAACAAACATTTAGCATATATATTATAAGGAATACGGTCGTTCTTATTTAAATTTTCATATAAAAAAGGAGGACGTCTAAAAAGTTCTGGAATTGTCATTTTGAGCGCAGCCGAAAAATCTTAAAACCTTAAATAAGGGTTTAATTTCTAATAGATTCTTCTCTTTGTTCCGAATGACATCTTTTTAGACGCCCTCTTTTTTATATAAAATTGAGTCTCTTTCTAACTATTTTACATCCATCAATTCAACATCGAATATAAGTGTTGCATTAGGAGGTATAACGCCTCCGGCTCCATTGCTTCCATATCCTAAATGGCTAGGAATTACAAAACGTGCTTTGTCTCCTACCTTTAAAAGACTAACACCTTCGTCCCAACCTGGAATCACCTGGCCAACACCCAGTGGAAAATCGATAGGTTGATTGCGTTTATATGAAGAGTCAAAAACGGTTCCATCTGCTAATTGTCCTTTATAGTGTACAGATACTGTTTTACCCGTTTCTGGTTTTGTTCCATTCCCTTCCTGAATGATTTGATAACGTAAACCACTTTCGGTTTTATTAAAACCTTCAGCTAGTTTATCTAACTCTGCGTCGGCTGCTTTTTTAGCTTCTTCTAATCTTTTCTCTCTAGCTCCTTCAAAAGTTCTAAAGGCTTCTATGGCGTTATAAGCTTCTGCATCACTACCTACACGGATAATTTCAAGGCTATCAATAGAATCTCCTTGTGCAATGGCATCTACAACTTCTTGTCCTTCTTTCACTTTTCCAAAAACAGTGTGATTATTATCTAACCATGATGTTTCTACGTGGGTAATAAAAAATTGACTTCCGTTAGTTCCGGGACCAGCATTGGCCATTGATAATACTCCAGGGCCGTCATGTTTCAATTCCGGGTGAAATTCATCATCAAATTGGTATCCAGGGTTTCCTTTACCAGTACCTTGAGGGCATCCTCCCTGAATCATAAAATCGGGAATCACTCTGTGAAATTTTAAGCCATCATAATAAGGCGTTCCTTGAGGTTTTGCTTGATTTTCAAGATTTCCCTCTGCCAGAGCAACAAAGTTTCCTACTGTTCCTGGTGTTTTTTGATACTCCAATACAACAAGGATTTCTCCTTTTGTTGTATTAAATTTTGCATATAAACCGTCTTGCATTGTTCTAATTTTTAAGAAAGTGCAAAGATAACGAGGTTTTACGGATTAGGAATTAAGAATTACGTTTTTTTAAGTTTTGACCACCCATATATGCACGAATTATTTTACATGCAAATTTATAACGATAATCGTAGATTATTTACAAATGAGTGCTTGTTCTATTTGGTAGAAATCCTAGCCTGGTTCTGACACAAATTCCACAAATTCGCGCTAATAAATCATATATGATGCTAGGTACCGAATACAAAACCTGTAACACTGCCATCGTAAACTGCAACGCACTACTTAACATTGAAAGAAAAAATTAATTCGCTACTTCACTAATAAATTTAATACGGTACAAACGTAATTCTTCATCGTCGTAATCCCCATCAAATTCGTCAATAGCATCATTAATATTATCGGAGTCAGAATCTATGAAATAATCATAAATCTCTTCCTGCTGATCTTCATCCAAAATATCGTCAATCCAGTAACTAATATTCAATTTGGTACCGGAATACACTATGGCTTCCATTTCTTTAATAAACTCCTCCATAGACATACCTTTTGATGATGCAATGTCATCCAAGGGTAATTTTCTGTCTATATTTTGAATAATGTATAATTTATTAGCCGAGTTAGACCCTGTAGATTTTACCACCAAATCATCTGGACGAACAATATCGTTATCCTCAACATATTTAGCTATTAACGCAACAAAGTCTTTTCCATATTTCTTGGCTTTACCTTCTCCAACACCATGAACATTGGCAAGTTCGGCAAGGGTAATGGGATATTTTAAGGCCATATCTTCTAAAGAAGGGTCCTGGAATATCACAAAAGGTGGCACACTTAATTTCTTGGCATTCTTTTTACGTAAATCCTTAAGCATCCCCATTAGGGCCTCGTCTGCCACTGCTCCTCCATTACTCTTAGCAGCTGTAATAATGGTACCATCTTCCTGTTCTCCTTCATATACATGGTCCTCGGTCATCATAAACGACAACGGATCTTTAATAAATGCCCTACCATCGGCACTCAGTTTGATAACCCCATAGGTTTCAATATCTTTTCTAAGATACCCTGCAACCAGTACCTGCCTCAATAAAGCCATCCAGTGTTTAACCTCTTTATGTTTTCCTTGTCCAAAAAATGGTTGTTCATTAGTTTTATGAGAATTTATTAAAGCATTCTCTTTTCCCACAAGAACATTTACCAGGTCTTTAGATTTATATTTTTCATTGGTTCTATCTATGGTCTCTAACAAAATTAACACATCGTCCTTCGCTTCGTTTTGCTTTTTAGGATTCCTCACATTATCATCCATATCACCACCTTCACCGGTCTCATTATCAAACTCTTCACCAAAATAGTGCAAAATGAATTTTCTTCTTGAGATTGAAGTCTCTGCAAAAGCAATAACCTCTTGAAGCAATGCATGTCCAATTTCCTGCTCTGCAACGGGTTTCCCAGACATGAATTTTTCCAGTTTTTCAATATCTTTATAAGCATAATATGCCAGGCAATGACCTTCTCCTCCATCACGTCCGGCCCTACCGGTTTCCTGATAGTAACTCTCTATACTTTTAGGGATGTCATGATGAATTACAAAACGTACATCGGGTTTGTCGATCCCCATTCCAAATGCTATGGTAGCAACCACAACATCTACATCTTCCATTAAAAATTTATCCTGGTAGCTAGATCTTGACTTGGCGTCCAAACCTGCATGGTAAGGCACCGCCTTAATACCATTTACCTGAAGTACCTGAGCGAGCTCTTCTACACGCTTCCTACTTAGACAATATACGATACCAGATTTGCCTTCATTCTGTTTTACAAATCGAATGATATCGGCATCAACATTCTTGGTTTTTGGCCTAACCTCATAAAATAAATTGGGCCTGTTAAAAGAGGCCTTAAAGGTTCTGGCATTATTAATACCCAGATTCTTTATAATATCTTCCTGGACTTTTGGAGTTGCTGTAGCTGTTAAACCTATAATTGGAATATTGTCTCCTATTCTCCCTATGATATGACGTAAATTTCTATATTCCGGTCTAAAATCATGCCCCCATTCACTTATACAGTGTGCCTCATCAATTGCCATGAAAGATACTTTTACCATACGTAAAAACTCAACGTTCTCTTCCTTGGTTAACGATTCCGGTGCGACATAAAGCAATTTCGTAACACCATTTATGATGTCCTCTTTAACACGTCTTATTTCTGTCTTATTTAAAGAAGAATTTAAGACATGTGCGATTCCTTCTTCATTAGAGAGTCCTCTAATCGCATCCACCTGATTTTTCATTAAAGCTATTAATGGAGATACCACTATAGCTGTGCCTTCCTGCATCAATGCCGGTAATTGGTAACACAAAGACTTACCGCCACCCGTTGGCATAATTACAAACGTATGATTACTTGATAAGACACTTTCTACAACATCTTCCTGCAAGCCCTTAAATTTATTAAACCCAAAGTGTTTTTTAAGAGCAGAGTGCAAGTCACTTTTTGCTATTAACATGAATTGTATAAAATTTATTTACTTATATAGTACATACCATACATAAAAACTCCCAATTTATTTATGGCATATTAGAGATCCCTCATATTTTTTTTCGTTAGTTTTGTAACGAAAAATCCAAATTACAACAAAATTTAATTTTGACTACCATTAAAGATAAGAAAATCTTTAAAAGCATCAACTAAAAATATATAAATTTTGAATAGGACAAATTCTATTATAGAAACTGCAAAACTAACTATTGAATCTGAGAGCCAAGCTATTTCCAACTTAACCAGTTTATTAACTAACGATTTTGCCGAAGCTGTTCAGCTTATTTATAACTCTAAAGGCCGCGTTATTATAACGGGAATTGGTAAAAGTGCTATTATTGCTAATAAAATTGTGGCAACTCTAAATTCTACGGGAACCCCTTCTGTTTTTATGCATGCTGCCGATGCCATTCATGGAGACTTAGGACTTATATTAAAAGATGATGTTGTGATCTGCATTTCTAAAAGTGGAAATACTCCTGAGATTAAAGTGTTAGTTCCGCTTATTAAAAGTGCAAAAAATAAAATGATTGCGATTACTGGAAATAAAGACTCGTTTCTGGGGCAACAGGTAGATTATGTTTTAAATGCTTTTGTTGAAAAGGAAGCCTGTCCCAACAATTTGGCACCAACTACAAGCACGACGGCTCAATTAGTTATAGGTGATGCCCTTGCTGTTTGCTTGTTGGAATTACGAGGTTTTTCAAGCAATGATTTTGCAAAATATCACCCAGGTGGAGCCTTAGGTAAGAAACTATATTTACGCGTTCAGGATATATCTTCTGCAAATGAAAAACCAAAAGTTGTTTCCAGCACAAGTTTAAAAGATGTTATTATTGAAATCACAGAAAAAAGATTGGGCGTGACCTCTGTTTTAGATCATGATAAAATTATTGGTATTATTACTGATGGTGATTTGAGAAGAATGTTAAGTAAAGTAGATGACTTTACTTCTTTAACTGCAAGAGATATTATGAGTCCAAACCCAAAACGTATCGATGCGGAAGCCATGGCAATTGAAGCATTGGATGTTATGGAAAATAATGGTATTTCTCAGTTACTTGTTGAAAGCAATGGTCGTTATGCAGGCGTTATTCATATTCACGATTTAATAAAAGAAGGCATCATATAATGGCAAAAAAAAATATAAATGAGATGTCTTTTTTAGATCATCTTGAAGACTTAAGATGGCATCTAATTAGAATCTGCTTGGCTGTTGTAATTGTTGCGACCTTAGCTTTTATTTTTAGTAGATTTATATTTGATACGATCATATTTGCACCGTTAGACATGAGTTTTCCAACTTATGATTTTTTGTGCAAAACGGCAACATTTATAAATTTAGATACAACATTCTGTAACGAAAAAATTCCTTTAATTTTACAAAACAGAACCATGGCCGGACAGTTTTCGGCAGATATCTGGACAGCCATTCTAGGAGGATTTGTAATTTCCTTTCCATATGTTATTCATCAGTTGTGGAAATTTATTAGTCCTGGATTGCATGATAATGAAAGAAAACATTCCAGAGGTTTTATTATTATATCCTCGGTATTGTTTTTTATAGGTGTTTTATTTGGATATTATATTGTATCACCGCTTTCCATTAACTTTTTAGCGAACTATAACATATCCGATATGGTAGATAACCAAATCGACCACAGTTCGTACATTGCTTTGGTGCGTTCTTCAGTTCTGGCATCTGGTTTAATTTTCGAGCTACCTATTATTATATATTTTCTAACCAAAGTAGGTTTAGTTACACCACAATTTTTAAAGACGTATAGAAAATATGCTTTGGTTGTTGTATTAATCTTATCGGCTATTATAACGCCTCCAGATATTGCCAGCCAGGTCATTGTCGCCATTCCTATCTTAATATTGTACCAAGTGAGTATTTATATCTCTAAGGTGGTCGTTAGAAACCAAAAAAGAAAAGAAAAACAGCATGTCTAATATTGTTAATGAATTTAATGCCTATCGTGCTAAAATGAACGATAAGATTTTAGCAGATAATAATAAAGTAATAAAGCGCATCTTTAATTTAGATACTAATGCTTATGCTGAAGGTGCTTTAGATGTAAAGACCAAAGAACTTTTAGGGTTGGTCGCATCTGCAGTCTTGCGCTGTGATGACTGTATTAAGTATCACATGGAAACCAGTTATAACATTGGTTTAAAAAAAGAAGAAGTTGTTGAGGCTCTTAGTATTGCTACTTTAGTTGGTGGCACCATTGTGATTCCGCACTTACGCCGTGCTTATGAATTTTGGGATGCCTTAGAAGCTCAGGAATAAAAAATGACCTCATATATATCGATATAAAATCGAGTAAACCATATAAAATTCAAACATCGGTTATCAATAGTGTATATGATTTTACTATTTTTAGCGTTCAAGTAAATAACTTATGATTTTAAAAGCTGAAAATTTAATGAAGTCCTATAGTGGACGAAAAGTTGTTAAAGATGTTTCACTAGAAGTGAACCAAGGTGAAATTGTTGGTCTTTTGGGGCCTAATGGAGCAGGAAAAACAACCTCTTTCTATATGATTGTTGGCTTAATAAAACCTAATGGTGGGCATATTTTTATTGATAATACGGAAATTACAAAGTTCCCCATGTATAAGCGCGCTCAGAACGGAATTGGATATTTAGCACAGGAGGCTTCTGTTTTTAGGAAATTAAGTATCGAGGATAATATTTTAAGTGTATTACAACTTACTAAACTGAGTAAAAAGGAGCAGCTCCATAAAATGGAGTCTCTCATTGAAGAATTCAGCCTAGGCCACATTCGTAAAAATCGTGGAGATTTATTATCTGGTGGAGAACGTCGTCGTACTGAGATTGCCCGCGCTCTGGCAACCGATCCTAGTTTTATTCTTTTAGACGAACCTTTTGCCGGTGTAGACCCGGTGGCCGTTGAAGATATTCAAAGAATTGTAGCTCAACTCACCAAAAAGAACATTGGAATCCTAATTACCGATCACAATGTACAGGAAACTCTTGCTATTACCGATAGAACCTATTTGATGTTCGAAGGTAGTATCCTTAAAGCCGGTATTCCTGAAGAACTGGCTAATGATGAAGTGGTTCGCAAGGTTTATTTAGGTCAGAATTTTGAACTTCGTAAAAAGAAGATACGGGATTAACCCTATTTTCATAATGTTTACACCCTTTTTTTGCCATCCTCTCTGTCGCAAAGTCAAAGCGTAACAGTATTCTATTGGCCCAAACTAAAAGTTTTATTTAGCGTAGAAACCCACGTTATTTAAAACGATCTGTTAATTCTACAACAAGATCGAAAGATCCTATATTTCTGGTGCCGAAGTAGATTCAAGCTTTCACAGGAATAACGAGCATTCATAAATTTATAAATCAAAAAAGAGGTTTTCGATTAAAAATCTTCCCTCTATTGTTAGATATTCAAAATTTATTTATATCTTTATGATATCAAAATAATATCATTTTAAATCAAAATATAAATCATGAAAGAAGAAAAGATCGTTACTCCCGCTAATGGATATATTATGTTACTCGTTTTTTTTATTATATCTATTGGAAGTATAGCTACATCTATTATCACTAAAAACTTCGGCTTCGCCACACTTTTAATCATTTCAATTTTTATAGCTCCCGGCTTTATAATGGTGCAACCAAACAATTCCAGAGTACTATTATTATTTGGAAAATACGTTGGTACGATTATCAAAAATGGTTTCTATTGGACAAATCCGTTTTACACAAAAATGAAAATCTCGTTACGAGCCAGTAACTTTGATAGTGAGCGCTTAAAAGTGAACGACAAACTAGGTAACCCGGTAATGATTAGTACCATTTTAGTTTGGAAGGTTAAGAATACATATAAGGCTGCCTTTGATGTAGACAATTATGAAAATTTTGTACGTGTACAAACAGATGCTGCCGTTCGTAAACTGGCAAGCATGTACCCCTATGATAATTTTGCGGATGAAGGACATACCGAAGATATTACATTAAGATCTAGCGTAAATGAAGTTAGTGAGGCTTTAGAAAAAGAGTTATACGAGCGTTTATCTATTGCTGGAATTGAAGTATTAGAGGCTAGAATTGGTTATTTGGCGTATGCTCAAGAAATTGCAAATGCCATGCTAAAGCGTCAACAAGCCACCGCCATAGTTTCTGCAAGACACAAAATTGTAGAAGGCGCAGTAAGTATGGTTGAAATGGCTCTTGAAGAATTAGGAAAGAAAAATATTGTAGATTTGGACGAAGAACGAAAAGCCGCTATGGTAAGTAATCTTATGGTGATACTGTGCGGAGACAAGGATGCCTCTCCTGTTTTAAATACTGGCACCTTAAATCAATAATGAGAATCTTTAAAGAAAAGCAGCGTTTTACTCAAACTTGGTTAATTGTTTTATTAGCAATAACCAATAGCATTGTTTTTATAATAGTTTTTAAAGCGTTCTTAGATGAAAAAATGGGTGTCATCAATTTCATAAGTGTTATTAGTTTTATTTTAATAGCAAGTGGCTTTATATTTATTTTTGAATTAAAAACAAGAATTGATGAACTGGGTATACATTATCAATTTTTTCCTTTTCACTTAACACTAAAAACCATACCCTGGAAAGATATGGAACAAGTAAAAGTTAGAAATTACAATGCTATATCTGAATTTGGTGGTTGGGGATTAAAAGGTGGAGGTCTTTGGAAAAAGAAAAACGGAATAGCAATAACCATAAAAGGACATGTTGGCATTCAAGTTATCACCAATGCGGGTAAAAAAATATTAATCGGCACACAAAAAAGAGAGGCTGTTACTAGAATTTTAACCAGATATTTAAATAATAACTAAATATGGCTAAAAAAAAGGCTTTTGCATTACGAATCAATGAAGATATGCTCAAAGCTATTGAAAAATGGGCTGCGGATGAATTCCGTAGCACCAATGGCCAAATTGAATGGATGCTTAACGAAAGTCTAAAAAGAGCCAAACGTAGTCCTAAAACTAAAGGTAAGGAAGAAGATGACTAAACACCTTACCTACTCCACCTATGCTGCTTTGTTTTTCACTAGTTTCTTTTTAACAACCTTAAATAACTTAACTGCTAAAAGCACTATAAACCCAACTAATAAACCAACAATAAAGTCTTTTATAAAAGAAGGTAATACCTCTAAGAAATGGTGAAAAAATTCAATATTATGAACAAATATACCCCCTGCAACTAAAATTAAGGCTATGGTACCTATAACCGACAAGCTTTTAATAACTACTGGAAGTGCTCTAATTAGAAAGTTTCCCATAAATTTTGAAATACTTTTTTCCTTATTACCTAAGCTTACAAGTCTATATCCCAAATCGTCCATTCTAACAATAAGCGCGACAATACCATAAACCCCTACGGTTGCTATTAGGGCAACAATGGTAACAACCAATACTTGAAACAGAATAGGCTTTCCTAAAACAGTCCCCAAGGCGATAATTACAATTTCGACCGATAAAATAAAATCGGTGAAAATGGCTGACTTAATCTTCTTTTTCTCAAGAAGCAATTGATCTTCATCAGACATGTTTGATCCCGCAATGGTTTCTGTAGCTTGTTTATGAGGTACAAAAAATTCAAATATTTTTTCTGCACCTTCAAAAGCCAAATAAACGCCTCCCAGCACTAATGACAATGTCACGGCCCATGGTGCGAAAGCACTTAATAAAAAGGCTATGGGTAAAATAATTAGCTTATTTAGTGCAGAACCTTTAGTAATTGCCCATAAAACCGGTAACTCTCTAGAGGAAACAAATCCTGTTGCTTTTTCGGCATTTACTGCTAAATCATCCCCTAAAATACCAGCCGTTTTTTTCGTAGTAATCTTACTCATTACTACAACGTCATCCATTAAAACTGCTATATCGTCCAGTAATGCAAAAAATCCTGATGCCATTCTTAATTATTTTGATATTGAATTGTCTAAAAGCGACATGATTATATATAATACAATGATAACTGGTATAGATGCAAACTGTAAAACAATTAATAATACAATACAAAGTATAATAAAAACATACCGGGTTGCATTCGTTTTAAAACTCCAGTCCTTAAATTTCAAAGCAAACAGCTTTATCTTAGAGTTTAGTATATAACAACTTAAACATGTTACACCTATTAGAAACCATTTATTCAGAATAATTGAATTTATGACATCGTTATTCTGAAATTCCATAATTAATGGTAGTGATACGATTAACAACGTGTTTGCAGGAGTTGGTAGGCCTTTGAAATAATTTTGTTGGTCTGTATCCAGATTAAAATGAGCCAATCGATACGCCGAAGCCAAAGTTATAAACAATCCTAATATTGGAAGTACTGGCAGGTTAAAGTTGAACCAATCTGAATCTGATACCCAATCACCATTCACACCAAAGGGTACGTTTAACGTTAAAGACAATAATTTGAACATAACAATTCCGGGAACCAACCCGCTGGTCACCATATCGGCAAGAGAATCCAACTGCAACCCCAGTTCACTTTGAACCTTTAGTTTTCGAGCAGCAAAACCATCAAAAAAATCGAAAAAAATACCTAGAAAAACAAATAATGAAGCGGTAACAAAATTATTTTCAATCACAAAAATCACCGCAATACTACCACAAAGTAAATTTAATAGAGTAAGAGCATTAGGAATATGTCTTTTCATTATAAGTTCTTACGACGCTTTAACAGGCATGAAATTACTAAACATTAGTTGACCAAATCTTAAGTAACAACTATTACAACAATTTCAATTTATAAAAATTAGTTTTGGTAAAAATAACAAACAATTGTTTAGTAAAACAAGTATTAAACAATATCTGTTGTAATTTCAAGTTTATAGATTATAAATTTTAATCGTAAATTAAGTTTAAAATGACAGAATGCATCCTCGAATACATTATAGTTCATCGAAATAATTCGATTTGGACACCACCGAGAGATAAGTTTCAATCTTATATTTTATGATTAAATAGGTATTATGTGCATCTTTGTAAAAAAATTGCGATTGAAAATTTACATAACCACATTATTTTGTACGATATCATTATCGATATTTAGCCAAACTGTTAGGAAATACTCCAATGAATTCATGAACATTGGTGTGGATGCGGCAGCTTTGGGTATGAGTGGTGCTGTGACATCGCATTCTTCGGACGTGAATTCGGGATATTGGAACCCCGCGGGTTTACTAAAATTAGAAGACAACCAGTTGGCATTAATGCATTCCAGTTATTTTGCTAGTATTGCTAATTATGATTACGCGGCTTACGCCATGCCATTGGATGACAAAAGTGCGGTTGGAATTTCATTAATTCGATTTGCAGTTGATGACATTTTAAATACAACACAACTCATTGATGAGCAAGGTAATATTAACTATGACAGGATTAGTTTGTTCTCTGCTGCGGACTATGGTTTAACCTTTTCGTATGCCAGAAGCCTACCCATACAGGGATTGAATTACGGCGTAAATGCCAAAGTTATACGACGTGTTATTGGTGACTTTGCCTCATCGTGGGGTTTTGGTTTAGACTTCGGAATGCAATTTGAGACCAATAATAATTGGAGATTTGCCTTTATGGCTCGTGATATCACCACAACGTTTAATGCCTGGTCAATTGATAAAGACGAATTTGCTAAAATTCAAAACGCCGTTCCTGGTCAGAATCAAGAACTACCAGAAACTACAGAGATAACTATACCAAAACTACAAATAGGCCTTTCTAAGCGCATTGATTTCAATGCCGATTACACCCTTTTAACAGCCGTAAATCTGAATGTTCGTTTTGAAGAAAATAACGATGTTTTGTCTTCTTCGTTTGCAAGTATAAACCCTGCTTTGGGCTTTGAGTTTGGTTATTTAGATATGGTTTATTTAAGAGCTGGAATGGGAAATTTTCAAAATGAAAGGCAGATTGACGATACTGAGCAATTAAGCTTTCAGCCTAGCTTTGGCGTTGGTTTTAAATACAGTGGTGTTCAAGTAGACTATGCGTTTACCGATATTGGTGATCAAAGTGTTGCTTTATATTCAAATGTGTTTTCGTTGAAACTCGATTTTAGTATATTTAGATAATTTTTATTTAGATGTACAAAACACTACTTTTTCTACTTTTCTTTCTGCTTGTCAAAATTTGTTCAGCTCAGGAAAACACACTATCTCCTGAAGCAAAAATAAGCGTTCTAACCATAGGCCCCGGCACGTCTCTAAATGATTCCTTTGGCCATAGTGCTTTTAGGATACTGGATATTAACAAGGGGATTGATGTGGTTTACGGATATGGAGAATACGATTTTGATGCCCCTAATTTTTATCTAAAATTTGCACAGGGAAGGCTTAACTATCTAATTAGTAAAGAAGATTTTCAAAGGTTTTACAGAGTCTATGTTTATTTTAACAGAACCATTAAAGAGCAAACACTAAACCTATCTCATGACGAAAAACAAAAGCTATACGGCTTTCTAATAAAGAATTATAAACCTGAAAACAGAAAATATCTGTACGATTTCTTTTTTGATAATTGCGCGACGAAGATTAAAGACGTTGCCAATGTTAGTCTAAATAACGGCATTACTTTTCATGCTCCAAAACATGATAAAGACGCTTCTTTTAGAACTCTTATTCAAAATAACCTCAACAGAAATTCATGGGGAAGTTTAGGTATCGATATTTGTCTTGGCTCTGTAATTGATAAAAAAGCCACAGCCGAAGATCATATGTTCTTACCTGAAAACATATACAAATTCTTTAATAATGCGGTTATAAAAGATCGCAATAAACCTTTGGTAGAAAGTAGTCGTGTTATATTTTCAAAGAAAGAGCTGCCAGTGTCTAACGGCTTTCTTACTAGTCCGTTGTTGATTTTCGGAATTTTAGGAGCGCTTATTCTGTTTATCACCTATAAAGATTCTAAAAAAAACAAACGAAGTATCTGGTTAGATATCACGCTTTTCAGTATTACAGGAATAATAGGGGTTTTATTACTTCTACTTTGGTTTGCTACCGATCATAAAGGAACCCATCAAAACTACAATTTACTTTGGGCGTTTTTTCTAAATCTTTTCATGATTCCTCAATTATTCAGAGAAAAGACAAATAGCTGGTTTGTTAAATACATAAAGTTTTTAATCATCTTGTTATGTCTTCTAACATTACATTGGATTATAGGCGTTCAGGTATTTGCTATTGGATTAATTCCTTTATTGGTGGCCTTATTTGTAAGATATATGTATCTCGTCTCTCACTTTAAAAAGTGATTTTTGAGGTATCTCATCTAAGAACTACCGCACACTGTTTCACTGCCCCCTAAAAAAGATCATAGTACTAATGGTTTTCACCAAAATATTAATATCCAAAAAGAAGCTCTTGTGTTTTATATAGTATAGATCATACTGTAATTTTCTAAGGCTATCATCTATTGTAGAACCATATCTTGTTTTAACCTGAGCCCAACCGGTGAGTCCTGGTTTAACAATATGTCTCGTTTCGTAAAAAGGCAACAATTGTGATAATTCTTTAACAAAAATGGGGCGTTCCGGCCTTGGTCCTATTAAACTCATTTCTCCTTTTAATACGTTTATAAACTGTGGTATTTCATCTAATCTGGAAAGCCTTAAAAACCTACCAAAAGGTGTCACCCGTTTATCTCCTTTTTGGGCCCATACAGCTCCAGATTTTTCGGCATTTTTCACCATGGTTCTGTATTTTATTATTTTAAATACTTTACCATTTTTCCCTATCCTCGATTGTGTATAAAAAAGTGGTCCCCAGTTACCAATAACATTCCCAAGCACAATAAGTGGTAACAAAGCAACTCCGATAAAAACACCAACAACAGAAACAATAATATCAAAAAACCTTCTAAAAAACAGATATAATTTATTCTGATTACTTCTGCTAAAAGGAAAGTACTTATAAAAGTCCTTTCCAACAAATTGAACAGGAATACGCTGGGCTAATTCTTCATATACCTGGGTATATTCTTTAATAGAAAACCCTTCTTCTAAAAGTGAAATGAGCGTATAATAAATTTCGGAGGTAATTGATTCTGAATTATAGCTTGCAATAACAATCTCTGATATGTTTTCTTTCTTGATGACCTCTCGTATCTGACTTGGTTCGTATTGCGGAACAGCATTGAACTTGACAGATTCTAGTCTGTTTAATTCACAATTGACAAAAGCTTTTATCTTATAATTGGGATCTGAATTATTAAAAGCCTCTATAATCGTCTGAATACTTGAAGTTTCTCCAATAACTAGAATCTTTTTATAAAACCTGGGTGAGACAATAAAAATAATATACAGTGAGCGCCAAATTAATAAAGGAATAAAAATCGCTCCATAGAAGTATAATATTTGTAAACGATTGTCTGGTAGTACCGGTGTAAAGAAGGGGGTTAAAAAATAAACCAACACAGTAAGTGATACCGTAAAAACAATACCAGTGAAGTTTTTTTCGATTTTACTCGATTTCTGTAAATCATAGAGTTCAAAAATGGTTCCAAATACCCAAACATATATAACCAGTATCAGAATTCCTGTCCAATTTTCTTTGTTGATCGTAAAGTAATCGAAATCGAATGTATTACCGACAAAATAAAGCGCGAGTAATATTGAAACCACATCAAAAATGCGTAACAGAATTTTACGTTCCGAAATGTTAAAATGGATGCCCCGGTTAATCATTAAAAAGAACAAATTGACAAAGCATAAAGATAAAAAGTATATTGGTATGCCAAAATTATTTCAAGACTTTATACCATTGATTTTTAATTAGGTTCCAATCAAATTTCTCCACCGCTTTTCTGGCATTCGACATCATAATATCTGACTCTAATGGGGAATCCAATATCGCTTTGATTGCCTTCACAAAGGCCTCCGCCGATTCTGGCTCTACTAGAACTCCGGTTATATCTTTTTCAATTAAAAAAGGCATACCTCCAACATCTGTTGAAATGACTGGTAAACCTAAGGCCATAGCTTCAATAACACTAACAGGCATATTATCAAAATGAGTTGTATTAATGAATATGTTATAGTCCTTAGATAACTCAATCCACTCCGGTTTCGACAATTTCCCTGTAAATCTCACATCTACTCCTAATGCTTTTGCATAGGCCCTTGTTTCTTGAAGCCCACCTTCAACATCGGGCCCTACCATGCAAAGTTCGGCTTCAATATTAGCGTCTTTAAGTTGCCTCACAATTTTTATTGCTAATAAAGGATTATATATTTTGGCAAATGAACGCACCCATAGCAATCTTACGTTTTCAAAAGATCTTTTTTTGTATTCATAATTATCAAGTTCGATTGAATTCGGAATACAAATAAGATTGCTGTACCCCATCTTTGCAAAATTTGATTTTATATACTCAGATGGTGCTATATTTTTGTAAGCATTATCGAATATTAATTTAGAGAGTTTTGGAGACCGTTTTAAACGTTCAGGGAGATTGCCTCCTCTTAAAATGGGTATATATTTCAGCTCAAAAAAACGACATAACTGGCTTATAATTAAAGCATAATAAAAATTAATTGTGCTATAAGTATCAATTAACACAAAATCGGTTTTCTTTCTATATCTAATGACATAAAACATCATATCGAATATCCTAAACACCTTATTTTCTTGACTTGATGATGTTTTAATACTAAAACCTTCTATTTCTAGAAGACTTCCCAAGGTTTCGATCGATGTTTTATTCTTCCCTTTTTTTGATAATTTGTTTCCTATGTACAGGAGGTTTGTCATAATGTATGTTTAATAAACATAATCCATAAATAAAAGCCGGTGCCGCGATTCTCATAGATGAATGATTTATTGTTAAGAACCAAAATAAATAAAATGAATAGAAGTATATATTTTTCTTATTTCGGACTCTAAAAAAAAGAGGGGTAATTAACAATATTAAAAAAGCTGCTAATCCAAAAATACCATGTTCGGCAATAATTCTACTCATTTCATTATGAGAAGCAGCTCTTATTCCTTCTTTTTCAAGTCTTAATTCTTTAAGTTTACCTACGCCTACCCCAAGAAAAGGGTTTTCAAAAAATGCATTTAATTCATTAGTTAGTAAACCTGCTCTTCCCGTTGTTATATCTTCTTTTGTTCTTCCTAATGCATCTTCATTATTATAACGCTTATCTATTAAACCATCTGTACTAGCCGAGCTTATAGCCCATGTTAGAGCAACACCTATAAACAAAATAAAGGTTGAGCCAAAAATCTTTCTTCTAATTCTCCATGATGTCTTAAAATAAAATGTGATAATAAATGCCAAAACAATAAAACAAGCAACCAATACGCCTCCTCTACTAAAAGTTACTATGGCTCTATAGGCCATAAAAGCCAAAATTCCAATATTTAGAACTTTAATAAATAATACTTTAGACTGCAAAAACAATCTTCCCGCTAATAAAAAAACTCCTAATCCTAAAATTGTAGATACCTGATTGGGGCCGTATCCTCCAGATGCTTCAAAATTTGATTGTGTACCCGATAAAGTATCCTTAATAGTTGGTGAGTACAAAAACAAATAGGTTGTAGTACTAATAATTGGTAATAATGCATACATTAATATTTTCTGTAAAGATTTTATTGAAATCTTTTTGCCATAACAATACAAGGCAGCTATTCCTAAGCATAATGGTCCACTTAAGTTAAAAGTTATAGCCGTACGTAAATTTGTATCATAATTCAAACTTGAAGATGCTACAATAATTCCTGGTATTAGAAAAGTTAAATAAATTATATATGCATATGACTTTTTGTTAACACCATCACCAATTAGCATACCTATAAGCAAAAAAATTATAACTAAATATTTAGATGCCTCATGTAAAAAATTACCATTTGTCATCCTAAAAAAAACTTCAGACCCAACAATATAGGAACATGAGCTTAGAACATACACATATCTTTTTTGGGAAGGTGCTTTAACAATACTAAAAGCACATATTCCCAAAACAATTAAAAAAAGTATTTTAGATACTGGTTTAAAAAGATATACACCTACACCTATACAAACATGTAATATAATTTGATTTATATAATAGTAGCCTTTCAACATTTTAAGTTGTATAAATTTCTATTAACTGATTTTTTATTTTATTCTCACTAAAATTTAGAACTACATTTTTATATAGTTCTTCTCCATTATCAATTCTTAATCCTTCATTATTAATATAGGTTAATAATGCTTTAGAAAAAGCTTTAGAGTCTCCAGGGTTAACTAAACACCCTTCCGATGGATGAGAAATAACTTTATCGCAATCTCCTACATTAGTCGCTACCACTGGTAATTTAGATAAACCATACTCTAGCAAAGCTAATGGTAAACCTTCAGATTGTGAAGATAAAACCCCTATATCACAATGGTTTAATATGTGGTAAATATCGCTTTTACTTCCATAGATAAAGACATGATCTCTTAACTTTAAATTATTTATTCTTTCATTTAATTTTGAAGAATAATTATCATTCTGATTTTTACCTATTAAATGTAAAGTCCATTTTTTATGCGTGTTGTTTACTTCCTTAAAAGCATCTAATAACATAAAATGATTCTTTTGACTTCTCAAGTTTGCCAGGCACACGATCCGCTTTCCGTCTTCTCCTTTTAAAACTGTTTCCGTTTTTTCCTTAGTATTGGCTGATATAAAGTTACTTAAAAATGAAACTTTCTTGCATTTCAAATGCTGTTCAGCCCAAACTTTTAGCATTTTATTTACACTTATAATGGCATCGAATTTATACGAACAAATTTTTAATACTTTGAACTTTCTAACTTTCAAAAATTCACTGCGACCATAGTGATCATGCCATACTAATTTTATTCTAGTATTTAATATTTTAATTATTGTTGCTAAAAAAAACGAGGTTGAATGTGCATGAACGATATTAATTTCATTTTTTTTAATATAATTATGCAGTTGTTTAACTGCCTTAATATCTAAAATATGTTTTTTATTTAAAAACATATAGTTAACCTTACTATTAATGGTATTTTTTAATAGTCCTTCTGACCTTGTGGCGCATATAAAAGCGGGGGTATCTTTTGATAACATATTGGCATAATTAACCGCCATGCGCTCTGCACCTCCAGAATCTAAAGAATCTATTAATTGTAATACCTTCATGAATGCCTTAATAATTTAACGATTTCTGTTTCAAAAGTATCCAAAGTATAATTTTGGGACCAACTACTGGCAGCTTCAGACATTAACTTTAATCTATTTTTGTTCTCTAAATACACATGAATTCTATCAACTGCACTAGTTATAATCGGTTCAATTAAAATACCCCGGTTCCCACCATCTAACATAAAAGGCAAACAAGATATCTTTGTCGCTATTGGGATGACTCCAAAAAACATGGCTTCTGCAACTGCTTTTGGCCACCCTTCAGATTTTGATGGAAGTAATAAAAAGTGTGCCCTTTTTAAAGCTTTTTTTATTACCTCTTTTTCTTGATTTCCTTTTATGCTTATTATATGCTCTAGTTTTTTAGTTGCAATGTAATTTTCTAACTCTTCTTTTAAAATACCATCACCATATAGTTCCAAAGAAACTGGTTTCCTTTCTTTATTTAACTTTTCAATAATTTTAATGGCCAACAATGGTCTTTTTCCTTTAACTAAACTCCCTATAAAAACAAAGTTTAGTTTATCACCATATTCCTTTCTTATTAGGGGTTCTATTTCAGAATTATAAAAGCTAGCTGTAAAAAATGGTTTAATGTTTTTTGTCTGGTTTTTCCAATTTCCATAAACAAGTACTTGTATATTCCTAGTTAGTAACGTATTACTTAAAATCCATTTTTGAACACGATAACTTAAAGGTTGGTTGCTTTTTGGATTCCAATTCCCCGCATATTTCGCCGTTTTTATTTTCCGCGGAAAAAGAACCTGAACTAAACAACCTAACAGTCCTATATTTCCCGGACAACGCAAATGAACATGATCCGCCCTTTTAATAGCTTTAAATATTGTGAAAACAATCTTCGGCAGATTTAAAAGAGAAAGACTTGCCTTTTTAAATGATGTAAATTCAATAAAAGGTATCCGATTAAAATATAAGTTACTCTGTTGATAAGCTGTATCAATACTAGAAATTGTATCATTGGTTTTCGGAGCTACAACCTCTACTTTATCAACATGCTTTAGCCATAAATTCATTTCACGAACATAAGGTGTATACCCATACAAAGTATCTCCTTCCTCCTTATGTTTAGAATGCGATATGACTAAAAACCTCATTTCTCTACCTTAGGCTTATTAAACATTAAAGACCACCAACCTGTTACCCTTCCCAAACTTTCGGTAAAGGCTTCCTGGCGCTTGCTGGTTGTGAAAATATTTGTAATTCTAATAGTTATTAGCAAAAACACCGTAGCATTCCATTTAAAACGCATTTTTAATGATGGTTTAGAATACTTAACTCGCCACACATACCAACCATTTCTAACAACCATTTTTCCATATTTATACCTATTCGGCCTACCTGAGTCATCATGATAATGATATAATTGAGCCGATGTATTAACATATAACTTACCAATTTCTGAAAGACGCAAACTAAAATCGGTATCTTCATACAATCCATAACCATCAAAATAAGTTGAAAATTTCAAAGAATCGAATACTTCTTTTTTATATGATGATACGCCTCCCATAATTTGCTCTACTTCATAAATTTTTCCAGAAGGTGGTAGAAAACCAACAGACCTTCCATGTGCAAATGTTGGTAAGAAACCTGGTCTTCTGTCTGGTTGTAAACCGAATAAAGATCTTAATTTAAACCTAAAAGGCTCATTACGTATCCATCCATCATAACAAAAATACTTTTTACTTTTTGAAGAAGCTCCTTCTTTCCATGTCGTATTGTTATCAATGTAACCTCCTACAGCCAAAGCATCTTTCTTTATTTCATACGTTTTTAATAAGTCATTGAAGTAATTATCTTTCAATACGATATCATCATCCAGAAAACAAATAACCTCCGAGGTCTGAGAGACTAAGTTAATTCCATAATTACGTTGTTTAGTTAAGCCTCTATCCTTTTCTTTAACTTTGAAATATTCTAAGTTTTCAAACTTATTGTTCTGTAAAAGGTTATTAGTTTTATTGTCTGTAGATCCATCAATTATCAATATTTCTGAAGGATATACAGATTGCTTTTTTACCGAATTTAATAAATCCAATACTGGGCCCGGTCGCATATATGTACAAACAATTAATGTAAAACGCATCATTTATGTTGTTCTTTTAAGGTATTCGCCCAAAGTTGACTAATTTTCCATTGCTTCTTAAAAAGTTTAAAATACATTACGGGGTTTTTAATATTCTGAGATTTATAGTATTTAATAAAAAGTTTTGTCTTATAGCCTAATAGCTGATGCTTTGTCGAGTTATTCATTCTATTCAACATCACTGTAGGCGATGGTTTTGGCTGTGTATCATCTTTAAGCCAAGGGTGCACAAAAGGTGTTCTAAATCCTCCTATAGGGGCTTTTAAATGTTTAATTTTAATATCTGGGAAATATATTATGTCTGCACCGGAGTTTCTAAGTTGCATTCCAAAATCGGCATCTTCTCCATAACCAAATTCTAAGGCCAAATCGAACTTAATTTGTTCCAGAAATTTTGAAGCTATAACACTACTTCCTGCACCAAAAGTACTCCACTGTAAAGGGGTATTGTGACGTTCAACTTCATTTTCCTGAAGGTAGCTCATTGTGATAACATCTAGATCATAATACTTCATTTTGGTTATTACAAGTTCAAGTAAATCATCTTTAAACTTATTATCATCATCTGCTAAATACACATAATCCGCTGTCACTTCTTTTAAAGCCAGGTTACGTGCATTACACGCTCCCATTTTGTGAATAAACTTATGTTTAATTATAAAAGGCCATGTGTTATTGACAATAAAATCTAATTCCGTTTTGCTATTTACATCTTCGTTTTGTTCTATTATAATTACTTTTTCTGGTAGTTTGGTTTGATTAGACAAATCTTTTAATACATCATACAAATACTCTTTTCTTCCTACTGTGGGTATAATAACATCTATAGATGTTTTTTGATTCGTTTTACTTAAAGATAATGGCTCCAGATCGAATTTTAATCTTATTTTTTTTTGCTTAAGAAAAATACTCCTGAAAAAAGAAAAAAGTGGAAATTTTCGTTCATTTACAATAATGTTTAAGAGTAACAAAAAACTCCATACGCCTTTGTAATGTAATCTTACAAACTTAAACAATTCAAAATCTGAAGCTTTTTTAGGTTTTGTTAAGATATTTAAATTGTCTAAAAGTCTGGGTTCGGAATAACAAAATAAACCTTGTGGCATTCCCTTTTTTGCTATCGAGTTAAGAAAAAAACAGAATGAACTATTATAACTTATTTTACCCTGAAACTTTAATAATTGTGATGCATAAATTGCTCCAACCTGACTACTCATAAGCCATGTCGGGTATTTTGCTTTTTTATTTACCTTTAAAAATGGAGTATCTTCTATATACCCTATTGGTTCTGGGATGTACTGCTCATTAGAATAAGAAAGCATTATATTTTTGAGATGAAACGACGTTTTTATTGCCTTAATATTTAAGCTTTCTTTTATTGATTCATGGCACCAAATAAGGATGCTTTCAATATTGCTTTTCGCCACATTAAACAATTCTTCGATAGGGTTTTGGGACATAATCTTCAACGACTTATTAACATTTAAATCAATAAGTTCTGTAACCCGATCATCCTTATGTATTAACAGAATCATTTTTCTATAATACTTTTATAGTATTCTATATTTATATCAGCATTTTTTTCAATATCAAAAAGTTTTTCCACTTTTTTTCTTGCGGCTTCACCTATTTTGATACATTTATTCTTATCATCAAACAATTCAAGAATACGATTAGCATAATCATTAACCTTAGATGGATGTACTAAAAATCCATTAACTTCATCATCAATCAATTCTTGGGCCCACCCTATGCTCGTATTCACTACAGGCTTTTGCAACGCCATTGACTCAATGGTTACCATACCTAAAGTCTCGGCAAAAGATGGAAACGTACATACATGAGCCTTTTTTATATGTTTCTGAACTTCTACATATGGTATCTTACCTAAATAACGACATTGTTCTTTCGCCCTTTCGGAAAAAAGGTTTTCCATAAGACTATATGTTGAAGCGCTACCTGTTTTTATATCTGAAGTATCGCTGCCTATTAAAATAAGCTTCGCATCAGGATTAGATTCTACAACTCTGTTAAATACTTCTGCTAATTCTAAAACACCTTTCTTTCTTATTATTGTACCAATATATAACACAGTATTTTCGTCATAATCATGAGGATTTTCATTAACAAAGTATTTCAATTGTAACCCGTAATGTATAGTCTTAATTTTATCATTATCCAGTCCAAATATTTCTTGTGTTTCTCTTCCTGCATAGGCTGTTGGAGCAACATAAGCTTTCGCCATTTTTAGGGCTGATTTTTCGAAAATAAAATTTTTAAATTTCTGTTTCCTCTTTTCTAATTTACAGAAATATGCATCACTACCATGGAATCTTATAACTAAGGGGGATCTAAATTTCATAAAAGCCGTTATTCCTGTCCAATCAGGAGCTTCTAAAACTTGAATATCTTTCTTTTTAACAACATTGTTTACATAGTTTTGAATATGCTTTCTATAAAAAAACCAAGTAGCAACTCTAAACCGTTTCGTTTTAATTAAGTGAATTTCTACGTTTTCGTCAATAAACACCTCATTTTTATTCTGGTGATAAACAAAAACCGTAACATCAATACCTTTATCTACAAGAGCTTTTGCAAGGTTTTTAATACTCGTACCTATTCCAGCCGCATGTTTTATTTTGGCATGAGGATATTCAGATGTGATGAAGCCTACTTTCATTTATAAAATTTTATCAAATATTTTTATACTTCCATAAAATGTGAGTGCTATAAGGACTAAATAATTAGAAACAATTAGTTTCTTAGATATGGCCCTGCTTTCCTCTAAATTAAAATACCAAACAAATGCCATTATAAAAACTGGCGCTAGCCATCTTAGCTCCACATTAGAAATGATAATTAAAGAAAAAACAGAGAGCATTACTAATACCGCGCTTGGAATAAACATATTATATCCTATACGTCTCTTTTTAATTAACTCTATTATAGGAAGCGCAATAATAAGAATGAGTACAAATCCTAATTGCCTAAATGAAGATAAAATAGCATATGCAAAATCCTTAAAAAATTCTCTTATAGTAAGTTTTAAATCAAAAACTAGACTTTCTAAAATACCTTTAGGCAACGATGCTTCTCCGTTAACATCAACATAAGATTGTGTGTCTTGCCATGTTGGATGCTTTCCTTTTTTTAAATCACCTTTATTAACGAGGAGTTGAGCAAGATACTGTCTTTGTATCCAAGTGACATTAACGGATTCAGGGGGTGCCTTTAAATCATAGGATAATGTTCCCTTTTCCTTTAAAGAGGGCAGGTTAAAGCACAACAACAACATAACGAATAATGAAGGGAACAGAAATTTTAGTTTTATTTTATCCTTATGTTTATATATTATAAAAAAGGCTAGCAATATTACCGGGAAATATATAATGGTCAACACTCGTGTAAAAAAAGCAACAGCTAGTGCTATAAATGCTACATTACTATTAAATGTTTGGTTCTTATATAACTGAAAGACTTCATTAAAAAAAATCACTAATGATACCGTATATAATGCATCGTTAGTCCCATAAAAAAAGAAAATCGTCGTGCACAAGTAAAATAAAAAAGCTGCAAAGAAAAAGATGGATGGCTTATTTCGTTTCCAAAAATAAATACCTAAAACAATAATTGCCAAAAAACTAACAAGCCTTAAAGCGATATATTTTTTAAAAACAAAGGTTAGCGGATATGCTAAAAGCATATAGAGTATGGAAATGTTTTTTTTAATAGCAATTAACCAGCCTTTATTGTTAATTAAGTTTAAATCGTTAATAAAAAGTTGCTCATCTCCCCTTCCCTCAGGAATATTAATTATGTATATGGTTGTAAAAACGACATAAAAAAGAACGCTCAATATAACGATTCGTCTCAAAGCAGGTTCTAATCTATCCATTAAATGTAGTTATATTATTTACGATATGTTCAGGATTTAATTCGTAAAACATGGGTAATCTTAATAATTGATTTGTAAACTTATCGCTATTTGGCAATGTTCGGCCGTCGTGCTTGTGTTTATAATAATCACTTGAATGTAAACTCAAATAATGAAAAACGGCATGTATATCTCTATCCTTCAAATGGTTTATTAATGCTTTACGTTGTTCTTCCGATTTACAGATTAAATAAAACATGTGTGCATTATTGGTTTCTGTTTCTGGTATCGGCATTATTTCTATTTCATTATTGTTTGCCCATTCATTTAAGTGATTATGATAATAATGCCAATGGGTTAATCTTTTATTCTGGATGTTATCTAAATTCTCTATTTGTGCCCAAAGAAAAGCTGCAATAATTTCAGAAGGCAGAAAAGATGACCCTGTGTCTACCCAACCATATTTATTGACTTCTCCTCGAAAAAACTCTGCTCTATTAGTCCCCTTTTCCCAGATAATTTCTGCCCTGTTAACAAAGCGTTCATCATTAATTGCCAGCAAACCTCCTTCTCCTGAAATAATATTTTTTGTTTCATGAAATGAAAACGCTGCCATATGACCAATTGCCCCTAAAGCTTTTCCTTTGTATCTAGAACAAATAGCTTGTGCTGCGTCTTCAATTACTAGCAGGTTATGTCGTATTGCAATATCCATAATTGTATCCATATCGCACGAAACACCTGCATAATGCACAACAACGATTGCTTTTGTGTTAGAGGTAATTAAAGCTTCAACTTTAGTCGCATCAATATTGGGGTTATCTGAATAAGAATCGGCAAAAGTTATAGTTGCTCCCTGACGAATGAAAGCCAGTGCAGTTGAAACAAATGTAAAACTTGGTATGATAACCTCATCTCCTTGTTTGATATTTGCTAATATAGCGCACATTTCCAAAGCGTCAGTACACGAAGTGGTGAGCAAAGTCTTTTTAAAACCAAAAGTACTCTCAAAGTAATTTTGACATCTTCTTGTAAAATCACCATTACCAGAAATTTTTCCAAGCTTTACTGCCTCTTCAATATACTGAGTTTCTTTGCCTGTTAGATATGGTTTATTAAATGGAATCATCTTATAAATCTTGATGGATTACCAACGTATAATCCTGATTTTTCAATTGGCTTAATGACTACTGTTCCGCCACCAATCTGCACATCATTAGCTAAATTAATATTGTCTATTATGGTTGAGTTGACACCTATATTGCAACGTTTACCAATATTCACGAACCCTGCAATTGCGACACTTGGTGACAAAAAAGTATGTTGATCTATTAAAGAATCATGGGCTATGGTACAACTTACATTAATAAAAACATCGTCTTTTATGGTTACCTGTTGATCAATGACAGTTCCGGGAAATATACAAACGCCTTTTCCTATAGCACATGAAGCGTCAACATAACAAGATGAATGTATAAACGAGGCAAAAGGAATAACATCTTTCAACGCGTTATATAATTTTTCTCTAAAAGCTAGATGTTTATATCCAATTCCAATAATTATTTCGTCAAATATTTTATTCGTAAAACATTTTTTTATGTCTTTAAGCTTACCTAAAACTTTAATTTGATTTATTAAGGTATTCTGTACGGTAAAATCATCAAAAAAACCAACAACTTGAAATTGATTATCTTGAACAGCATGATAGGCTATTTGCTGCCCTAAATCTCCGGCACCTATAATCGCTAGCTTTTTCATACGTTATCACTCAGGTTTGTAAGTTCTTTAATAGAAAACAAAGGTCTTCCTTTAGATTCTTTATATATTTTCCCTATGTATAGTGCTGCAATACCTATAAAAAACAATTGTACGCCTGTAGCTATAATTAATGCACTAATTATAGATGGCCAACCGGATTGAAAATCGATTAAATACAGTTTTAGAAACACAATAACCGAAAGCATTACTATTCCGATTACAATAAAAACAACACCAAGTTTTACGGCTAATTTTAATGGTAATTCGGAGAAATCAAAAATGGCATTAAAAGCTAATTCCATTTTCTTTTTAAAATTAAATTTGCTAGTTCCTGCATAACGTTCGCGTTGATCAATCTGAATAACAGATTGTTTCATTCCTACATGCATAAAAATACCTTCGATAAATCTATTCTGTTCCTTATATTCTAAGAACTTATTTGCAAATTTTCTATTAAAAATACGCATAACGGCTAATCCTTCTGGTAGTTTTAATCCAGTAAACTTCCTCAGTGTTCCCCAAAATATTTTTGAAAACAGCCTGTTTGTAAAAGAATCTTTTTTTTCTTTCCTAACTCCAAAAACCAAATCATATCCCTTATCTATTTCAACTATAAAACGTCCAATTTCGGTAGGTGGGTCCTGTAAATCAGGATCCATATACAGAAAATAGTCACCCGAGGCATGGGCAATTCCTGCGGTTAGAGCAGCCTGCTTACCATGATTATAGGATAACTCAATAAGTTTTATATTGACATTATTTAAGGCTTCTTGTTTAATAATTGAAACTGTACCGTCTGTACTACCGTCATCTATAAAAACGATTTCATAATCCACCGAAAGCTTTTTTAGCTCTTCAGTCATTTCCAAAATAAATCTGGAGATAACTTCTTCTTCAAAATAAACCGGAACTACGAACGATAGTTTTTTATTCACATTCTTTTTTTTAAACGTCTATGTTTTTAAATGACTCTATTCGATATTTAGACCTCACATAAATACAGTCTCTATCAATTAAATGGACTTTAAATCCAACCTCTAATGCTGGTTTTATATCTAGTTTTAATGAATCTCCTATGAATAATATTTCACTCGCTTTTAATCCTATTTTTCGCAAAGCTATTTTATAAAATTCAATGTTCGGTTTTGCCACTTTTTCTTCTTCAGAAATAATAATATGTTCAAAATTTATGTGATCCATTTTCTCTTTCAAAATCTCCCTTAGTCCAGAATTAAAATTTGACAATACGCCGTACTTACAAGAACTGAAATGAGATATATACTTAACATCCTCAAAAGTTTCCCACGGTAAATATTTGCATGCATTAAATATACTATCCAATAACTCTGGAGTCTCAATTATACCAAAAGCATTAATAAGTTCTTTATTAAACATATTATAGAAATCCTGAGATGTGAGATCTGGAAATTTAATACATTCTGACAATAGTTTATGTCTTTGCTTTAATTCTTTTTCTGATAGAGAATAACCAAAATCCTTAAGAACCTTTATATAATTAGTCCATAAATCTGGTTTATGGATTAAAGTATTCGCTGCATCAAATAATATGTATTTAATTGTGCTCATTAAAATATATGGTATTTCGCTGAGTTATCTTGTACCTGATTAAAATCGGTTGCCTCAGTATAAATAACATCCATTAAAACCCTTGTAGCTACTCCTTCCTTTATATTTGGTTTTGAAGGAGGGTTTTGATACAACCACTCTTCAAGTGTATATTCTATATCTTTAAAACCAAAATTGGAACGTATGGAGTTGGTTCCCGAAATGCGACAATTTATTTCAAATGGAATAATTTTTCCTTCTTTTGTAACAATAGATTGAACATTTGCTGCTCCTTTTATTTCAGACACAGAGATGATTTCCTCTAATAGATTTTTTATTTTTTCATCATAAACAGTAATCACCTTACAATGGGTTGTTGTCCCGTTTTCCAAAATACGTTCGAAAGTTATAAATCCATGTAATTTCTGAGATTTAGTTACATAAAAAGCTGTCGTTATTTCTACACCTTCATGTAATTCTTGAATCATATAATCTTCATCTGAGCAATGATTATAGTCTTTCGGATTTATTTGAATTCCACGTGACCCTCTTCCTTTTCTTGGTTTTAATATAATATTTTGAAATCTTTTATCATATTCACTTGGCAAAAATGAGCTAGCGAAAGGAATTTTATATGCATTTAAATGTAAATACGTATTATACTTATCTAAATAGTATGACGCCGTCTCTGCTTCTGATACAGCAACATCGCAAGTGATGCTATCTTTGTGTTTTGCCAAATAATAAACCTCAAAGTCTGTTGCCGGTATAATGAGATCTATAGCTTCATTTTCCACAATCAATTTAACACTGCTTATATAATTTTCATCATATGCATAAGGAACTTTATAAAAAACATCACATAGGTGATTTCCTGCGGAAAAAGCTTCAATATTTGTACCAACTACGTTTATATTAAATTGTGACGCTCTAATATTCCTTATAATGCCTTGTCCCACATTACCTCCAATACCAGTAACTAATACATTTTTTTTATCCATTCAATACAATTTAATACTTCAGTTTTAAATACCTTTTCAGTTTTCATTTTCAAGACTTCATTAGTAAAACTATTGTCATAAAGATAAGATTTTGAATGATCTACTCCTTTAAAATCAATTTGAATACTCGGCAAGTACATTTTTATAATGTTAGCCACCTCTAAATTAGATAATTCATCTTGAGATGTTGCCAAAAAGACAGCATTCTCTTCATGGTTTGCTGCTGCATATAAGTAATCGGCAACGCCGTTTACATGAATATAATTTTGTTTTCTCTTACCATCTCCAAATAGTGTGATCGCATTTTTAATAATCGCATTTTTAATAACCAATGGTATAAAAGTCTCTATTTTCATGTGAACACCATAAATGGAGGAAATCCTAACAATGGCGTACTTACTATGTTGTTTCACAATAGCTTCTCCTTTAAGTTTGGATTCAGCATATTTGGATTGCGGTTCTAAAACACTTCCTTCTGTAATCAATTTAGTAGAATGTTTGTACACAGAAACGCTAGAACAAAATACAATTTTTGCACTTTTAAATTGTCTGCATAAATCACTTACAAGATTAACATTAACTGCTTCCAACTTATCTTCAACATTTATAGTGGTAGCATTGGGGATAAATGCACTTATGATATAAACGACATCAAAATGATCGTTTAAATCTTTTAAATCATCAACAGGTATATGCTTAATTCCTTCATATAAGTTATCTGTATTCTTATGGTAAACTCCAAGCACCTCACCACCAGATAAGGCCAGTTTTTCAGATAATACCTTACCTAAAAAGCTATTTGAACCAATTATAATGTGTGACTTCATTTTTAAAAACTTAAAACAATACTGAGAAATCTTATTATTTAAAAAATCGAGTAAAACTATAATTTAACAGAATATTAGCAGTTTTAGATGAACTTTATCTTCTTAATAAAAATGGAATTACCTGTGAACTTTAGTTAAGAAACATACTATTTATATAAGATCACATCTTGTTATTTAGTATTTTCTCTATTTGAGTCAGTCTTTTAGAAAACAATAGCAACTCTCTATTTTCCTTTTTAAGCACTTCAATTTGCTTTTGCTGTTCAATAGTATAAAGTGTTAATTCTTCAATTTTTTGAAGTAATTTAGAATCCATATCTCCTAAGAGAATCCCCTTCTTTTTTACTTCCTCAGCACTTGGAATATCTTTTAAATGACCATTTTCTTTTATATGAATTTCGACATCTTTTAATGAAGGTAAATGATAGTTGTTTTCAAAAACAAAATCTGCCCATCCATCTAATGTTACCTTAACTTCTTGAGTAATGATTTTTCCTTCTACACTTAAAAGGTAATCTTGGACTACACTCGACCTCCCTATTGCAACGCTATTCTCAAAATATAAATCAGCACCATTACTCATCCATTGCCCACTAGTGCTCGTATTGGAAAAAGAATTAGATATTAATACATCATTCAATGTTCCATTAGAATGATGTATTGACAGGTCTACTATTAGACTTGTTGTTGATACAATGGTAGAAGTATAAAAAATATTATTATTAATTATATAGTTAATAATCCCTCCTACTCTTTCAACTTTTACCTTGTCTCCATTCAAATAATTATTAGCCGCGGTAAACTTTAACACACCTTTTTCATAAACTTGCAGCTGTCCAGTATGTCTTAAATACAAACCATAGTCAATTGTTGTATAATCTGCATCAGAATTCAATTCTGAAAATCCTATTATTCTTGCTTTATCGACCTCTAAAACGGTTGACTCTACCCAACCATCAGTATTAGAATTTAAGACTTGATTTGATGCCGCTCCAGCATCTCCCCAAATATTAGTCGCTCGTGTTTTCTGAATGTTATTTCCTATCACATTTAGACCAATCATATCCGTCCAGCTAACGGATTGCTGACTAAAAGTAAATTGAATATTTACTGCTACAAATACTAAAACCCATTTTACATAAGCGATACTTAATTTCATTTTATTCTTTTTAAGATTATTTACATACTAACATAAGTGTTTTATTTTTTTAGAATAAACACTATTGCTTCCCAGATATGTTGTGACGCTTCTGTAGGTGTTTTGCCAACAACGATTTCATACCATTCCTTACACAGTTCCACATTTGATAATTTTCCATCTAAAATTTGCTTTACTAAATCTTTTAAATGCTCTTTATCTTCACAAAATACAGCTGCTTCTTTGCTTGGCATACTTCTAAAATGCACATATTTGTAATTTTGCCCTATATCTCGAATGCCTTTTTTCAATTGTGGTTGCTCATAATTATAGTAAATACAGGGTTTACTATGAGCCACAAAATCGAATACAGTGGATGAGCATACATTAGTCACAAACTCACTATGCTCACAAACATTATATAACATTTTAAAATCTTCTTTGGTTGGCAAAACTTGATTCCATTGTTTACCTACTTGACTCCAAATGGGATCTAAAACTTCAATAATATCTTTATTGGCGTCAATAACAGCATCATATCTATTAGTGAAATCTACGGGGCATTTCCTATAAATAATTCCTAGATTCTCCCCTTCTGTATTTAAGCTTCTAATGGCATTCGCTAAATCTTCTAAATAATGCTGATCTAATGGAGATGTAGTTTCATCATCACCAGAATAACAAATATACTTTTTATTAATATCTAAATTATACTCTGTGAAAAAGGCTTCTCTTGTTTGTAATAATGTACTATCATAATGGGGTTCGAACTGAGGTGTACCTGTAATAATGACTTGTTCTTCTTTAACAAATGGATAGTACTTTAAAACCTCACTTTTCATAAGATCACTCCACACAAAATAATAATCGGTTTCAACAACCTGCATGGCTTTAGGCACATTATCCCATGAATAAACAAAAGCTACGGTCGGGATACCGAGATCCTTAGCGGCTAATAATGCGCTAATAGACTGTGTAGCACGTTGGGTAGTGCAAAATACTAAATCTGGCTTATGAGTTTCTAATTGGGCTTTACAATAGTTGTATTTCGATGTTGATCGCTCTAACTTATTAATTTTACTCCTAAGCTTCACAATGCCTTTTTCAGAAGAATACAAACCTATCAAGCACTTTGTATAAAGGCTTTTAAATTTATTCTTTAAACCTCTGTAATTAAATGGAAACTTATAAGTTGGATAAACATCATCTTTAAATTTATCTCGAGATACATTTAACTCTGCACGCTTTCTTGCTCTGGAATAAATGGGGAGTAATGGATGACTTGTCTGATCTTCAATTTTAACTTCGTTAAAACCTAAATTCTCCTTCAATGAAAAAACGGTATTGTTCCAATACGTAATATCGAAACCCATTTTTTCTCCTATAATTTTAAAATCTGTGAAGGCAAAGTTTCTTAAACCAACACCGTCTGGAAAAAAAACGAAAACTTTTTGATTCATTTTTAATCTTAAAATTAAACTTTTTGATTTTTTAACTTGTCTCGTTGCACCTGTTCAATAGGTAATATGTCCTGTGATTTAAATTGTAATGCTTTATAAACAGCATTCACATCTCTGGATAATTTACGTAGCCCCATAGGCTCTAAAGATGCTGCATGATCAGTCCCTTTCCATGTACGGTCTATGGTGTAATGCCTCTCTATGATATTTGCCCCCAAGGTATAAGCAGCAACATCTACAGCTATTCCTAGATGGTGACCTGAAAAACCAATAGACTTAACATCGTCTTTATACTTATTCAACAGAAGGTTAATATCTAAAAGGCAAACGTCTTCAAAAGGCACTGGGTAACCAGAAGTACAATTATAAAGTATCAAATCCTTATTTCTTTTATGCTTTTTGAAAAAACTCACTAACGCTTCAATCTCTCCCTTAGTTGTCATACCAGTAGAAATATGCAATTCTCCATGATAGTTTTTACATAACCACTCCAACATGGCAATATTATTATTGCATGCGGACGGAATTTTAATAAAATCTGGATTTAAGGATGCTATTTCTTTTGCAGATGTTAAATCCCAAACCGAAGTTGAATACGTTATTCCAATATCTTCGCAATAAGATTTTAAATCCTGGTGTTGATTCTTATCAAACTCTAAATACTCTCTATGAGCCCCATAGGTATCTCCATAAGAATTTACGGGGTTTGGATGTGGTTGGTTATATTGTTCCTCAGTCAATAGCTCTTTATTATTTCTTTTTTGAAATTTTACAGCATCAACATTGCAAAATATTTTGGCTACTTTAATGAGTTCTTTTGCTATCTCAATATCACCTTTGTGATTACAACCTATTTCTGCTATTATATAGGGTTTCTTATATACGTTCATAAAATCCGAAAGCTCGTTAAAATCTTTTATTATAATTCATTATAAACTGACATGCTTCACGTATTGCACCCGCTCCAGAATTTTCGGATAATACCACATCTGCATGCTCTTTTACTATATTTGTAGCATTATTTGGAGCTAAAGACCAGCCTACACTGCATATGTTTGTTAAATCGTTAACATCGTCACCCACATAGGCCACGTTACTTAATGTAATGCCTTCTTTTAACATCATATTATTAAGCAATGTATATTTATCTTTTACGCCCAGAAATACATGCTCTATTTTTAATTTTTGCATTCTTTTTGCAACAAGTTGAGAGTCTTCGGACGTCATTATCATGACTTCAACATTAAATTGTCTTAAAATCTCAAGCCCCATACCATCGCGCATATCAAAATTCTTAGTATGCTCTCCATCTTTAGTATAAGTAATTGTTCCATCGGTAAAAACCCCATCAACATCTAAAACTATATGCGTAATTTTATCCGATTTTTTACTCCGTTTTTGTCTCTCAATCAGCAGACTTTCAACAGCAACCCAGTCGGATTCTGTATCTATTTCCATTAAGGACTCATCTGCCATTTTCACAACGGCAATATGCTCTCCTAATCTATTTTTATTCTTTTTTAATGCTGGTTTTGTTATAGCATAAACGGCACCATTCTCAACTAATAACCCTTCAAAATCCTGACGACGTGGTCTGTTTAAAGGATTATAATTTATAGGCGTTCCATCTTCATTCCATAAAAACCGATGGGTATTTACAACGGTTAATGAGGAATCATAGTTGCTATTAAGCTTATTCAAACAGGAGTTAATGTCTTCCCTTTTTGTGAATGGAGATGTCGCTTGTAATAAACAAAATACATCAAAATTATAATCTACAGACTCGCAAAATTCTAGTATAGCAAATTCGGTAGAAGCCTTATCTCCTGCACTTTCTTCACTTCTTAAAACCGCTTTTACTTTAGAAGTCCAGTGATATTCTTTTTCAACAAAATCGATAATCTCTTGATCGTCGGTATAAACATATACTTCATCTAAATCAGAAAAAATAGCTTCCCCTAAAACCCAGGTGAATAATGGTCTGCCTACCATCTTTCTTTTATTTTTATTGAGAATTCCTTTGGAACCTTTTCTTAGTGGAATAAAACCTATTTTCCTCATTTCCATGATAACATAACTTGTTCTAGTTTTCGCTAAAATACATTTTTTTTCAGATGAAATACCTTAAAACAAAATGAAAAATTAAGCTAATATTTTAGACATTTTAATTTGGAGATAAAATTGAATATCCCGATTTCACTTCTCTTTTATAGTCCTTTGAAACGATCTTCTTTTCAAAAGAAGAGATTTCATCAAATCTCACCTGAGGTGAAATAATAAAAAAGGTTGGCTTATTTTGATCTGTCACCATAGACAGAGCTAAATTAATTTCTTTTTCATGGTCTAAATCCATTCTGTAAGTTTTAAAAGGTAGTTTATCTTCTCCAAAAACATAATTATACATGTAACTATTCAATCCATAAAATACAATTTCTTGTTCATCGTTTTTGTGTTTTTTATAATCTTCAGCTATCGATTCTGACAGGTCTACTCTGGCCTTCGTAGTTAATACACCATTAATACTTGGTAATTTATAACGTGTAGTAAGTTGATTATGATTCTTATCCATAAACTTAATACTTAAACGTTCTTTAACCGCTAATGGAGCTAAAAAAAATAGTATTATTATAAAAAAGGATTTAGCTTTAAAATCAATAACACTATAGAGATAAGGAAAGAAAACTATAAATATACCGCTATACTTTAATCCAGATTTAGATCCCATTGAGGGTACAAACAGCAAAGAGATTAATACTAAAATTACAATAATATTTAAGGTGATTTTTTTTTCTATTTTATAAGAATAAAACAAATGTATTATACTAATAGAAAAGATTAATGCTCCCATAAAGAGAGCTACTCTATCATTATAACTCGAGCCATATATGTATTTATAAAAAAGATATAGCCCCAACAATAAAAATAAAGTATGAAATAATATCTTGTACTTTACAGGCTTTAAATAAACATACAAAGCATAAAAAGCAATTATAACAGAAGCATTTCTAATAATCTTTCCCAAATGATATATGTATGTGTTGATCAATTTAGAGAGTCCATGCTGTTCATTCGTATCTCTTAAAGCTTTAATAAATTCTTCCTTAAATAGGCCAAAAGAATTATAAGACCATAGGACTAATAAACTGTAAATTATTCCTATGCTAAATAGAAAAGTTAAATTATGTTTTACAAAGTTTATCTTTTTAAAATAGAAGCCTTGACAAACTATAACTAAAGACATAATAGGTATAAGTACAATATTTGGAAATCTGAAGGCTATGCTAAAAGCCACAGATATACTTAATAATAGCAGATTTTTATAACTATATTCTTTTAAATAGTTAATAGTCAATACCGCAACTATTATTATTGACAGAAAAGAAAAAGAATCATATCCCAATATATTCCAATTCATTAAAGCAAAAAAAACATTAACTATAACCAGTGATAAGTAAAGGTACAACTTCTTCCAAGCCTCTTTTATTAAATATAAAGGGGATAAAAGCATGAGTATATACAATAGCATATTAAGAATCCTAAAACCAAGAATATGTTTTCCAAATATTAAACTCCATAAATAACCTGACTTATAAGAAAGAAAAGCCAAAACATATGAATCGTCATAGACCATTCTTGTTATATGGAAAAATGAATCTTGAGTATCTAAACCAAAAAAGATAAAATAAAACTGATATGCTATTATTATAAAAAGGGTACTAACCACAACCAAAATAGCGAATTTTCGATTTTTAATTTCATGGTGTTTTAACATCTTAATCCAGTCAATAAAAACCATATTTCTTAAAACTTTTTAGGTTTATTAAAAATAAACTTAATGGTGAATAAGAACCTCTTTATAATATACGACAGATCAATAAAAAAGTGTTTTATCAACTTGTATGAAGACACAATTAAGCCCTTGATAGCACTAGTGACATTTAAATCTTGATGCCATAGTTGGTAATTCCCCACAACATCACTTTTAAATCTAAAGAATTTTTGCTTTCTAGTTCGTTTTATTTCATAACTAAAAATGGATTCTACAAACTCTATTTTATAGCCTTTTTCAATGACTCTTTTAGACCATTCTTTATCTTCAAAAGTTGCAACATCTGCCTTAAAAGGATGTTGTTCCCATACTTTTTTATTAAATGCAGAACCTGAAAAAATCAATCCAGATCTATTTGGATCTGTTTGAGATGATACTTTATTTATAAAATTTCTATAATCGTTTGGGCTATGTAGACACCTTAATCCTGCTAAATCAGCCCTTCCTTTAAACCTTTCTATAATCAGTTTAAAAAAATCATGACTCACAGGATACGAGTGTGCACTGAAAATGACAATAATATCGTTAGAAGCTTCATTTGCCGCTAAATTAGCACTTCCGCCATAGCTAAAATCCTTTATTGTAACAAATTTAGCACCATTCGATTTGGTCACTTCCTCACTTCTATCTGTAGACAAATTATCAATAACAATAATTTCTGAAATATCGTCTCGATACCTTTCTGTAAGATTTTTTAATAAAAATGAGAGGGCATTATCTTGATTTTTATTTCTAATTACAACTGATACCATTCTTAGCTTCTATAATTTATTGATAACGAATTTAATGCTTTTTAAATCTTTAGCAACGCTATAATTGTAATGATAATGACTATAATAGTTAATAATATGAAATAACAATTTATCATTAATAGTTTTTAGCGAATAGTATTTAGTCTTATTTTTCTTTATAATACTTTTTATCATCATTTTTACAGGCTCATTAACATCTTCAGATATTTTAAAAGCGTGTAATCCTGATTTTAAACAAGGTAGCCTCTTAAAAAGGAAATAATCTATTTCAATTTGTTTATTACTTATTAGCTCAGTGTTATTCTTTTCATAATCAATCAATTCTTCGTAATCTTTTTTAGATTGAACGTTTCCAAAATTTCCATTATTAACAACTGTTCTTTTTTCTTGAGAGGCTTTTTTTAAGTAAAAATGATTATACTGAACGATTCCAGAAACCTGTAGCGATTTACTTAAGGTTTTAATTTCTTTATTTCTATAAGTTTTATGCCATTGATGTAGCATTAAGATTTCTTTACTATAAAAACTAACGGGCTTACCTGCATTTTTAAGTCTTACATGAAAATCTGTATCTTCCGAACCCCAAAAATGATAAAACTCATCAAAGCCACCAATTGATTTTGCAATTTCTACAGGACACATCGTTAAACCCGTTGCCCCTTCATTGCTTTTAAACTTGATATTATAATCTTCAAACTTTTTAGTTTTTTTTGACTCTTCCTCACTTAAAAAACCCACTTGAAAATAATAGGTTTCATTATGTTTTAATAATTGTAAAGCCTTTTCAATAAAGCTTAAATGAAAAATCATATCAATATCTGCAACAAAGAAATACCCAGATTCTAAATTTGTTAAAACACTATTAATGGCTTTCGATTTATTCCAAGGCTGCTGTTCTGTATATAAGTAACTATATTTTACGGACCTATAATTAAGAAGTAAATCTTCAAGTTGTTGTGTGTGTGCGTTATCAGAGCCGTAGTTAACAAAATAAATTTCGAAATTTTTATTGGTCTGATTTTCCAGAGACTCCAAAGCGTTTTTCACTCTTTGAATGTCCCTATTACGATATGGAAATATTATTGAAAACATTAACTTTTTATCTTATCAAAAACGTAAATGGTTTGATTCCTCCATTCATCAGTTTCAATTAATTTGAAATCGTTTTTTTGAAAAACATCTAAAACCTCATCGTTTGTATAAGCATTAACCCAACCATTAATTTTACGGTTCTTAAGACTATTGAATTTGTCAAATGTACCGTATGAAATTATAAACCTATTTGTTCTGGATGACAACTTGGTTATTAAGCCTGGTAAATCGTAAATATATTCTAAAACGCCGCTAAAAAATATAACATCCTGAGGTTTAAAATCTGGAATCGTCTGATTTAAATCACAAACCATAGTCCCTTCTCCTCTATCTACAATATCTGAAGGTGTATAAGTAACACCTTCTGGCAAATATTGCATTAAAGCTAATTTTGCTGCCCCAAATTCTAAAACATTAGTATGTGGTTGAATCCACTGAGACATGATTTCCGTTCGTTCGTTCCAATCTTCAAAAAGCCATTTTTTTTTCTTCCATCTGTCTACATCCGATTTGTTCTGCTTGGTGTTTTTATTTGTTACCAACCTGCGTTTTAAATCGGCTATTTTATTATAATAGTATTTATAAAGTTTCATTAAACAAAATTATTTACTTTATCAGCACTTAAACCTTTCCTTAAATAATAGGCTTTTCTTATTTGTTTTCGAGCAATGATTTTTTTAAAAAAAATATTTTTCAAAGTATGTCTGAATTTAGACTTTTTTAAAATTGGTGCAATAAATGTGAATTCTTTTTTATCACTCTCTTCTAGAGTATCGAATGTATCTAACATCCATTGTTCTATCTTATTACCTAAATGGTATGCATAATTATTATAGGTTGCCAATCTGTATCCATCATAATACATAGAGGGCTGATCCAAATACAAACCTTCACTGTCTCCTCCTAATTTATACTTTGAATTTTTATTAGGAATACTTTCAAAAATTTCTCTTTTATAAGTAACGGTACAATGATTACAACCTACAACTGCTTTTAAGTCGTTATTTCGAGCATCGACAGTCATAATAACATCTTTCCACTTTTCATCTAACCACTCCCACCCAATACTTTTGGCAAATCGGGTTAATGCCTCTGTATTTTTTACTTCAGAAAACTTTATCTTTTTTGAAAAAAAATAATCAAAAATAACATTAGATGTATAATGGTTTTGAGTTCTAAAAACTGGCATAGGGCTTACTGCAGAAGCTTTTGGAAATGCTTCAAATATTTTCATGACTTCATTTTCCCAATCATTTAAAAATAAAACATCAGCATCAGTAATTGTTAAAAAACGCTCATCTGAAGTTCTTAAAACTTTTAAAATACAGTTTATTTTTCCTATTTCATCTTTTTCAATAATGAGTTCATTTATTAACCCTTGTTCATAAAACTCTAATAGTCTTTTATTAACTGACTTGCTACTACCATTACTTACAACAGAAATAGCCACATTAGAGCTTGCCGTTTTATTTACAGACAGCAAACACATTTTAAAAATTGAAAACGAATCTTTGTAGTAATCTGTTTCATGAGGGATATACAAAGGCATAATAACCCTGTGGTTACCCGGCCTTTTTTTTATCAACTTATCTCTTGATACATTTTCTCCTACGCGCATATATAAACTAATTCTTAAATGTTTTCTTAATTTGATTGTAGATCTTAAAAAATATATTTCTTTTCACCTTCTCATTAAAGGCCTTAAACTTTAAATAATCTTTATAAACAAATATAAAATTCGGAAATGCATTTATATACAAGTCTATATGTTTCTTATAAACATAGTCATAAAGTGAATAATAAAACTCACCGTCTGTATAAAATCTGTTAGAAAGCGAATTGGTCTCATGCTTTCTATAGTAATACAAAACCTCATCAATGACATAAGCTTCCCCTCCATCTTTTAAAATAGATATCCAAAAATCCCAATCTTCAAAAGATTTTAAGTTTTCATCATACCCGCCCACTTTTAAATACGAAGCTCTTTTAAAAATAGAACAAGCTATAAAGCAGTTCTTGAGCAATAAGGTTTCAAAAGTATAATCTGGCAATTGGTATATATCATCTTTTACCCCAAAAAACTGTACTTTAGAGCTTAGCACCTCTATGCTGTTATTTTTTTCTAAAATATTAACCGCTTTTTCCAGGTACGTTGTGTGTAATTTATCATCTGCATCAAACGGAAAGATATACTTGGCATTACTAAGCTCAACTCCTTTGTTTCTTGCACTGGATAAACCTCCGTTTGTTTTTAACACGTACTTAAAACGCGTATCTTTTTGCACCCAGCTTGATGCTGTTTCTTCTGTATTATCTGAGCTTCCGTCATTTACAATAATGCATTCCCAGTTTTTAAAAGTTTGGTTATACACAGAACTCAATGATTCTGACAAGAAGGATGCCTGATTGTAACAAGGAACGATAATAGATACCAGAGGTGCATTACTCATACATTAAACCTTTTTTTAAAAATTTATTAATTCTATTCATCCCCAGACCTTTCTTATTAATCAAACCACTACCTATTAAAAGTTTTTGCGCGCTAAGTAAGCCTAACTCCCTAAAACTAAAAATTTTTGATGCTTTTATTATGTCTTCTGTTTTTTTAACTTCCAATTTATAGCTTTTGATATTTGGATATAAATAATGTGTTAAAAAAAACACTATGAACCCCTTAAAATTATTTGGATATCTTTCCTGAATATATGCTTGATTAATGTGCTTTTTAAGAAAATAATTGAAACTATTAAGTACCTTTAATATATGGCTTTGGTTTAACACTTTACTATCTTCAACCCTATAATAAGAGTCTACTTCATTTAATCGTAATACATTATAATTTCTCTTCGATAAAATACTTATATGATAATCTATATCTTGCAATCTGGTTAAATTTTCATCAAATTTAAAACCTTGAATGACTTCCTTTTTCCATAGCACACTCATAATTGTCCAAGGTAATTTATAACTCAAAAAAAGCTTAAAATAGTCTTCCGATTTATAATCGGTTGGAAATTCACATATAGGTTTGTTGTAGAAAACACCATCTTTTATATACGACGAATTTGCTAATACAAAATCTGTTTTTTCTAAGGTTTTAAATACATTTAAACGTTTTTCCAAACAGGTGTTTTTCAAAATATCATCTGAATCTAAAAACAAAATATAATACCCTTTACTTAATTTGAAACCATAATTTCTACATGCATTGGCTCCTTTTGGGCTTTCCAGAGGCCTTTTATAAACCGAAAACCTGGAATCTTTAACAGAGTAGTTTTTTATGACGTCCACGGTATTATCTATAGATCCATCGTCAACAACAATACATTCCCAATTAGTATAAGTTTGAACTGAAACACTGTTTAAGGTTTCGCTTATAAGTTGCGACCTGTTGTAAGCAGGAATAATGACCGACACCAGTGGATTCATGAATTTAATTGCGTTTCAGGTATTTCGCTAATATAATAAATGATTAAATAAATGAATCGGTGTCTGAAAAATAAAACTAAACACATTCAACAGTTTCTTGTAATATATCCAGATGCTTTTCTAAGTTAAAATGCTCTCCTATTTTACGTTTCCCTGCCATACCAAGTTCTTTTGCCAATATCGAATCCTGAATAAGTTTAATCATATTTTCACTCATATCGTAAACATCATGCTCTTTAGACAATAATCCGGTACTTAAATGCTCTATAACATCTGGTATACCGGCATGATATGTAGAAATAACGGGCAACCCCGCTGCGCTTGCCTCGAGAACAGCAACTGGCGTTCCTTCTTTATCTCCATTATCTGCCGTAATGGAATGCTGAACAAATGCCAACGACTCCTTTAATAAATCTATGCACTCCTCTCTACTAACGGCTCCTAAAAACGTAACATTATCTTGTAATCCATAGAACGAAACTAAATTTTTACAGACTTCAAGCAGCTCACCACCTCCAGCCATGATCAACTGAGCATCTGGATACAACACTGCAACTTTTTTAAAAGCCAAAATAGTATAATAAGGTGCTTTCTTCTTAGTAAATCGACCAATAGAAACAAATTGCTTTTTCGAAAAATCTGGTTTGATTTCTAAAAATACTCTATTCGGCGCGCATGGATTGTAGACAATTTTATCTTTATTACACCCCAATTCGATAAGCCTTTTTTCCATTTCTCTTGAAACAGCTATGACTTTAGATGCATATCGGAATACATTTTTATAGCTTTCATGTTCATCAATAACATGTTTAACACTTGCATCATATCCATGAAAATGGACTACCAAAGGTAATTTTAAAAACTCACAAATTTTAAGCACTCTATGACCTGTTGGTCCATATTGCGCTAAAACTACTTGTATTTTATTTTTTACCAGCGATTTTAGAAAAGCCGTTTCATAGGCGGTGAACCTGGAAATTCCTAATAGCTGTTTTAACTTACTAACCAATGAAATATAAGGTGTAAGTAATAGTCCATCATTTTCTAAATATTTTGGTAATGTTCCGCCATAGTAATAGAATATATCACCCTTCAATCCATTTTTTTGCTCCTGAATAAATGTTTCAGAATAAGAATTCTTAGAAGGTGATACTAATGCTATCCTTAGTTTCATAGACTAATTTTATTACCAGTTTAACATTTTTCGTTTTACTTTTTTAACAAAACCTTTTATGCTAAAATGTTTTTTAGACAGTCTTTTCTTTTTTAAATCTTCTTCTTTATTAAAAAAAATCTTAATAATATCATTTCCAGTATACTTAAAGAGTGTGTCTCTATATTTTTCTAAATAAGGCATCAATACTTTATCTGAGCCTAACAAAACACCTCTTAAAAAACTAGTTGTAAAATGAATAAATATAATTGGATATTTATTATTAATTACAACTTCATTTTCCTGATGTAATATTCTTTTACAATCTACTTGATTCCAGTTTGCTACATTACAACCTTTATGACGAATATTATTAACATTTCTAAATCTTGAAGCCAAAATATCTAAATACTTTTGGTCAACAAAAAAACCTTGTCCTCTATTAACCTCACAATTAAACAAACATAATTCAGCCCAATAATTCATTGCCGATATACCTTCCTTTGAAGCCCCAACAAAGCCACCATTATAAATACCATCTAAGAAATTTAATTTAAAGTTTTGTAAATCAATTTTTGGATTAGAACACCTCCAATGTGGAGATAACAAAACACTCGATTTTTTTAACTCTTCAAACAAAAAAGAATAATCATTAAAAAAGAAAATGTCACTATCTACATATATTACATGATCATATTTGTTTAGCAAAAAATTAATGAATATGGGTTTCATACCCCATCTATAGGCATCGTGATATGATTCACAATATTTATCTTTTAATTGCAATGCCAATTCTGTAGAGTTTAAATCAGAGAACTCATAAACACTAAAATTAGCTCTAGATTTTATTATGTTAAGAATATTAGAATTCAACACATCTTTACTTACAAAAACAGCAAAGTGTTGATTTTTATTAAACTTAAGAATAGAATCATGTAAAGCCAAAGCATAGCCACCATAATTACCTGTTATTATAGTGCAAACTACATTCATTATTTACGTTTTAGTTTATAGGTTAAATATTTTCTAATAAATGTAAGATATAATGTGGTTGGCATAATTATTTTTATAGCATCAGCGTATTTAGTTTTTTTACTTTTCTTTAACCATTCATCTACAATCCAATAATACTTCTTTCTATTTAGAAATCGTTCAATACGTGTGCTATTCCTTTTAATAACTAAATTATACTCTTTAAAACGAGTTAATTCTTCTGAAAAGCTTTTTACTTCTCTTGTTGTTGCGTTATGTTTTCTAAAATAATTTAAAGTTTTATTAACAAATGCTATGTCTCCTAATCTACATAACTCTATCCAAATATACCAATCACCGCAATAATACATATTTTCAGGAAATTTTATTTTACTAGCTATAGATTTACTAAAAATTACAGCACTTGCGTTTGGTATAAAGTTTTTATATCTAAGATATTTTTCAATTTCATTGGTTCCTGAATTATAATAACCCAATTTCCATCTATCTTTATCTAAGGAGTCTGCCCAATCGTTTCTTTTAATTTTTTCACCGTTAGTATTGATCACTAATGATTCACAAAATATTAATGCCAATTCCGGTTTCAATTTTACGACTAAAGATTCTAAAAATTCTGAAGAACAGCTATCGTCACTCTCTGCAATCCAAATATAATTCCCCCTTGCTAATTCCAATCCTTTTTCCCATTGCTTAAAAGGACTTCCTGAATTGGTTTTATTAAAAACAGAATGACTTACTTTAGGGTGACTTTTATAATGCTCGAGAATAGAAACACTATTATCTGTAGATGCATCATCTAATAAGATAACTTCAAAATTTTGATAGGTCTGGTTAAATATAGACGTTAACCTTTCTTCTAAGAAATTAGAGTGATTGTAATTAGGTACAATAATAGTTATTAAATAATCCAAGTTATTCTTATGTTTCTATATAATCAACAAAGTTCTTTTTCACAAGATAAACTTCTTTATTTACTGAAAACACCTTATTATTACTTCTTTCTAAATTTTTTAACATAAAGGGCATCTCATCATCAATCTTAGTTCCTTCATAGTTTATTATACTAAAATGCTTATTATGTTCTCTAGAAATGGATGTCGTCCAATCTGATGTTTCGAATCTTAATCGCTTTAGTTCTTCATCAAAAAAATAACCCGATGTATTAAAATCTACACCTACCAATAAAACTTTTCTATTTGGAAAAGCAATCGAGATATAGTTAAAAACAGTGGTCAAGCTACCTCTATAATGATATAATGGTTCAGTAATCTTCGATGCCCACTTATTTCCTCTTTTATTCCAAGGCTGAACATCAATGTATACAACTTTAGAATGTCTTGGCAATAACGCCATTCTCTTTACATCTATAGGAAAGTTAGCACCTTCTATCTTTTTTTTTAATATATTAAATTTTTTTAAACTATATGGTTTTAGCAGAACCCTTAAGCATTTTACACTATTTCTTATTATATTTCTTTTTAAACTTTTAACAACATAATTGAAATAAAAAAGCCAGGACTTACAAAAAAAATAGCCTCTGTTCTTTGATGAAACTATAAATATTAGAGGCTTAATTTTTGATTTTCTTAAATATTTGATTATGTATCTTAAAAAAAATTTGGATGCTGTATCATAATCATCATGAAAAAAAATATGTGTAGGAACGATTTTTGATTTATTATAAAATGCTCCGTATTTATTTAATGCAATTTTCACTGAACAAGCATTTATTTTTTGTCTCTGACTTATTGATAAATCGTTGATAGATTTTCCAGAACCCAAAACCACAATATAATCTTCATCTTCACTATTTTCAACTGTTTCGTTTGTATTCATCTATAATAGACTTAATTACTTTTAAGTTGTTTTCTGTTATATTTCTAATATTGTTTTGTTTAGATTTCAAATCTGGAGTATGCTCTAATGTACTTACAATTTTTTCAAAGAGTGTCTTTTCGAGATTAGCATCAGTAATATCTACCCCTAAATTTTCCAATTCATTATCTTCTAAAAAATATTGGAGTTTATTATGACTTATAATACTTAGAATTGGAATATTCAAACCAAAAGGAATCATTTGAGAATGACCTCTTGTCCCAGCAATAAGGTCAAAAGTATTATATAGTCTAATGGTTTCTTCTACACTTTTTCCAACCAAGTTAATATGCTCTATATTTAGATTATTAGCTTTCAACCAAATGTTAAAGTGATAATCTTCAGTTACATGACTAAAAAAAACAACATGATATGATTTCAACAATTTCTTTATTACATTACATATAGCGTTTAACTTTTTATTTTCAGAATTTGCGCTTCCATAGCGTAAGTAATGCCTATCAAATGCAATGTTAAAAGCTATCGTTTTACGCGGTTTTTTTTCTCTTTCCTTATCTAATTGTTGATAATAGTCTTTCAATAATGTTGTCGAACACGGTTGATACACTATTTTCCTGAAATTTTCAGGTTTTATATATTTTTCTACACTAACTATACTACCTGTATTTCTTAATCCTATAAAAGCACTTTTATTAAATAATGCATTAATGTTATCACTAAAAAAAGGTTCAAAATCTTCTTGGTCTCTAAAACGATTATAACCAACAGCATATATAATTATTGGAACCTTTATCTTTTCTAACATTTCTATACTACAAGGCCACTGCCAACCTGAAACTTCATTTTTATTTGTATCCTTTAAGAATAGTCCTCCCCCTCCAATTATTAATGCATCAGATTTATTTATGTTTTCTACAACCTCTAGTGTAACTAAACTATGAAGATTTAATAGCTTAAAATCAATTGAACCGAAATAATGCTTAAACTGAGTTCTAATAGATTCAAAAAGAGCAATATCGCCAGTGTTTTTTGAATGATGAAAACCTAAATGGCTGATGGTATAATCTTGTTTAAGTTCATCTTTAATTTGCTTTCTTCTTATAGTATGTTTTAGCCAAGTTTTCACTACTTTCTTTAGCTTTTTTTTAAAAACAAATATGAGTGTTTGGTTATTATCTAACTTCTTCTTACGATTTTCAATTAAATCAAAAACTCTTTTTTTAGTATCAAATCTATGCTTATAATCCTCTTCCTCATAGTTGTCTAACTTTTGTGCGATAATATTAATGAAACTTCTATTATTTCTTTCACTAAGAATTTTGAATCCATTTTTGACAAGAAACGAAGCTAAAGTAGTATTGGAAAACGTATTAATATGCACATCCCAAAAGAAAAAGTCTATACTATCTCCATACATGTAATCAATAGAAGGACATTCTAAATATAATAAACCATCTTTTTTAAGTAAACTATATATTTTTTTCAAAAAAGTATTTGGGTCTAAAACATGTTCAATTACATGAAAACTGGCAATTAAATCATATTTTTTATCAGTTTTAAAGCCTTCTAAAAAAGTATTATGAATATCAATATCATAAATAAGTCTACCTCGATTAGAAAACACACGGTCTGGTTCAATGCCTTCAACCTTCCAAGAAGCAGCTTTCATGTACCTTAAAAAGCTACCACTACCACAACCTATCTCTAAACATGAATTTCCCTGTTTATATAAAGTTTCTCCAAGAAAGCTTTCTAAAATGGAAAAATAATTATAAGATGTAAGTTCAGAACGCTTAATTTTTTCATCAGTCAATACTTTATCTCCCCTAGCTTCTTCCGAAAATTTTCCTGCTTCATATAATTCTTCCTGAACATTTGATGTCATTCTAGGAAAAACCTGAACAAACCCACAAGTACTGCAGACGTAATTTAATACTTTTTTATCGTTTCTGTCTTTATTCCACAATAAATCAAAACTCAATTCTCCGCATAAGTAACAAGATTTCAAATCTTCAGTATTGCTTAGTCCCATTTTGTATCTAGCATTATATTCCCTGGTCTATTCTTTCTTTTATTAAATGTATCTTCAATAGTTATTTTCAACACATCTTTAATTATTTCAATAATTTGCCCTTCAAAAGTTTTGCACCCTATAGAGATATAATAATTATCAGATAATAATATACCAGAGGGTATTGTAATTTCAATTTGGGTTTTCTTTTGATTAAGAAATACATTTTTATCAGATGATTCAGAAAAAAACACGACCTGACCTAAATTATTTCTAAAGTAAATAGAAACGATATGATTATTAGGTCTTAAAAATTTTAATTCTAATTTTAGTTTTATACTTTCTTTAAAATCGTAACTACTAGTCTTATTGACCAATTCTACTCTCTTAAAACCTTCTCGTTTTTTATCAAAGCTGTAATTTATAGTTGTCTCTCCATTATCAATATTTTGATTTAGATATTTTTTTATAACAATATCAGTCTTATCAATGGTATGAATACTACCATTTTCCATAAAAATAGTTTTAGGACAAAGCTCTCGTATAGAGGCCATATTATGACTTACAAACAAAACAGTTCGTCCTTCACCCTTACTAATATCTTGCATTTTACCAATGGCTTTTTTTTGAAATTCTGCATCTCCAACGGCTAGAACTTCATCAACGACCAAAATTTCAGGCTCAAGAAATGCAGCTACAGCGAACGCTAAACGCACTGTCATTCCTGAAGAATAACGTTTAACCGGTGTATCGATGTAGCGTTGGCATCCAGAAAAATCAATAATATCATCAATTTTTGAAGTTATTTCTACTTTAGTCATTCCTAAAATAGCACCATTTAAATAGATATTTTCTCTTCCCGTCATTTCAGGATGAAAACCTGTCCCCACCTCTAATAAAGAAGCAATACGACCTTTCGTCTTAATCTCTCCTGTTGTTGGCCCAGTAACTTTAGACAAAATTTTTAAAAGTGTAGATTTACCTGCTCCGTTTTTCCCAATTATCCCTATAACTTCACCTCTTTTTATTTCAAAATTGATATCTCGTAAGGCCCAAACATAATCAGAGCCACTCTTTGTAGCTCTATCATTTATATCCCCTACTTTCAAATAAGGATCTTCTTTCCCCCTTATTTTGCTCCACCAGCGATTTAGATCATGACTAATTGTACCTCTTCCAACTAGCCCTAAACGATATTGTTTAGAAATATTTGTAGCTTTTAAAATAATGTCGTTCCCCATAATTCTAATTTAAAAAGGACAGGATTCTATTAAATCCTTTTTACGTTGTTCCACAAGAAAATCATCACCTAATAAAACATCATTATGTTCTTTCAATAACGTTTTAATTAAGGACTCATTAAGACGATCTGGGGCAACAAAAATTTGATCCTTAAATGGTACTCCAACCGACTCATAATAATCGTAAAATTTGATATTATCGCCAGATAACTTATCTGAAAACCTAATCCACAAAGCTGGAATTTTATAGGCCTGTGCGACTATAACACCATGTAAAGAAGACGAAATTATGTTTTTACATTCTAAAATTTCAATTGTCGTTTGCTCTACATTGTAAGTTAATAAATCTATCACCTTTATAGAAGGATTATTTGAGAACGCAGATTCAACCTCTTTATAGTCGACATAATGTGGTATAATACCTATTTCATATTTTTTTTCTACATCAGGATTAAAATAACCTGGCAACAACAAAGCTGGATCCCCATAACACTCAGGACAAAGAAACCCTTTTTCTAAAATTCGTGCTCTGGTTTTTGGACCTCTAACAGCTAAAAATTTTGCATCCCTGATATTGTCCTCCTTTTTTATAATCCCACTACCCCAAACTATAGAATTTTTGTTAGCAGAAGAGATAATACTTCCTATAGCTAAATAATGTTTAAAAATATGTTTATACAATCGTTTAGATGGATGAGTAACTGTAATAACTTTTCTATTTGAAATTTTTTCAACAAGATATTTCGACATTAAATCCCCATAATTCTCTTTTCTATTCTCTCGCTTTTCTTGCCACCAAAAAAGTCTAATCTTCATAAATCATTCTTAAATAGTATCGATAAATGTTTTCTCCGTTCTATTAAAAATTATTAAACCTACTAAAAAAATAGACAAACATATTATTCCAGTGTATATCAGTTTGTTTACATTAAAAGTTCCAATTCCTAAGGTCATATATCTAAACATTTCTATTATTACAGCCATAGGGTTGTATTCAATAAATACTCCTGCAAACTTTGGAATAATGTCAGCTTCTACTTTTTGTTTTATTAACTCTATAGGATACATAACTGCCGAAGCATACATTAATAGTTGCACTCCAAAACCAACTAAAAATGTTAAATCTCTGTACTTTGTCGTCATAGAAGAAATACTCATCCCTAAACCTAAACCTAAAAAACCCATTAAAACAACTAAAACTGGCAATACTATTAATTCTATTTGTGGTATGCTATTATTTGCTAGATCTGTAAAAAACACAAAATAAATATAAAAACACACGAAAACCAATAGTTGAATTCCGAACTTCATCAAGTTGGATATTACTGTAGACATAGGCATAATAACCCTTGGAAAATATACTTTACCAAAAATACCTTGATTTTTTTTAAAAGTATCACTTGTTCCTTTAATGCATCCACTAAAATAATTCCAAGACGTTATTCCTGCTAAATTAAAAAGAAAGGCAGGAATTCCGTTTCCTACTTTAATATCTGCTACATTATTAAATACTAATGTAAAGATAACAGAGGTAAACAAAGGTTGAATAAAATACCATAATGGCCCTAAAATGGTTTGTTTATATAGAGTAATTACATCTCTTTTAACAAATAGAAAAAGCAAATCTCTATATTGCCAAATCTCTTTAAAGTTTAAATACATCAAACTTTTCTTAGGAGAGATAGTGTAAAGCCACTGCTCTTGTTTCACTTCTTTGTTTTTATTTAAATTAATGTTTAAGTAATAATTATAATATCTTAAAAAGTCTAATCTTTTTTAGCACATCCCTTATTTTATCCATGAGGCTTTTATCTCTATAAGATTCATGATAAGCATCACCGTAACTACCATATCCGTAACCGTAACCGTAGCCACCATATCCGTATTTAAGATCGGATTTGTAAAAATTTAATATGAAACTAATGTTTTTTAATTCACCAGATCTATACTTTTCGTTAACCAGTTCCAACATAGCTCTTTTAGTATAATTAAGTCTTATCACAAATAGAGAAGCATCGGCATACTGCGACAATATTAAAGCATCTGTCACTAGACCTAATGGCGGAGTATCAAGTACAATAATATCATATATACCTCTTAATTCCGCGATAAGATCACGCATTAGATCACTCATTAATAATTCCGATGGATTTGGGGGTATAGGTCCAGAAGTAATAATTTCTAAATTATTAACATGACTTATACAAGTCACCTCTTCCAAAGTCTTATTTCCTATTAAATAATTAACAATTCCTACGCTGTTGTTTATGTCAAAATCGTCAAAAATCTTTGGTTTGCGTAAATCTAATCCCAACAATAAGGTTTTCTTACCAGATAAAGCATAAGCACTTGCAATATTAATAGAACAAAACGTTTTACCCTCTCCACTAACCGAAGACGTTAACATGATAGTGCGTCCTCCTTGTTTATCCATTTTTTTATAAAAAAACTGCAAACTTGACCTAACAGACCTAAAAGCCTCTGCTACTGCAGACTTTGGCTTGTCAAAAACGACTAAATTACTTTCATGTTCATATTTACCTATAAGGCCTATTATAGGGATTCTAGACAACCTTTTTATTTCATCTGTACCATGTATCGTATTATCTAATAAAAACAAAACGAAGACTAAAATCAGTGGCCCAAAGAAACCAATTAAGAGAGCCATCATATAATTGAGGTTCCTGTTAGGGCCAATAGGTCCATTACCTACATCCTTAGCCCTCTCAATCACCAATATATCAGATACATTGGCCGCCCTAATTATTGCGGCTTCACTTCGCTTAGCCAGAAACACATTGTAGGACTCCTGACTCAAAGCTAACTTTCGTTGTATTTTCAAAAACTCCTGTTGATCTTCTGGCAACTCATTTAAACGTTCTTCTAAGTTTAACTTATTTGTTCGAATAATTTGTTGTCTAATATTTATTGTACGCTTTGTAGATGCAATGGTTTCTAATAACACATTCTTTTCTGCATCAATACTACCGTCTAATTCCTTAAGAGAAGAAGAACCTTCTTGAACGAGTTGCTCTAACTCCTGACGCTGAATCGATAACGTCGTTATTTTAGAAACGCTTGAAGAAATATTATTTTCTTCAATACCCACCGAAGTGGGAGCTGCTATTTTTGTATAATCTGTTTTCGTTCGTAAATAATTCTCGAGAATATTTAAATATTGTAATTTAGACTCGTTCGCTTCCTTATCTAAATCTAGAGTACTAATCTTATTAGATACTTCATCCAATTCATCACTTACATCAAAGATTTTATTTTTCTTTCTGAAAGCATTCATAGTATAATTTGCGGCCTTCAAAGTATCTCCTACAACACTTAAGCTACTATCTATAAATTTAATAGTATTAGTAGCATACAAGTTTTTATATTCCAAGTCCGTTTGCGCGAGTATTGAAGCTGTGGTATTTAAATAATCAACTATTTTCCCTTTATTATACCCATTAAGAGACAAAGTTAATATAGATGAAGATGTTTTCGAATAAGGCCTTACTGAAACAGCTCCTCTATATTTATTTACAACACTATCAAAATTGAGAAACTGAACAAAATACTCTGAATTAGGAACAATAACTTTACCTGGCCTGACCTGTAATCTAAACGCTGCAAAAGGGAGTTTCACGTGTTCTCCAATATTAAATACCTCACTATATTTACCTATTGGAACAGATATATTTGATATGGTTTTATCAAAATAAGTTTGACCTTTTACTTTGTCTGACGTAAAATCAATAGTTAACTCAAATTTTGAATCACTTAAAAATCGAATGGTAATCGCTCTACCTAAAACTTGAGGTTTTGTATTATCTATATCTACAAAAAAAGGAGCATTTTTGTACACATCTACTTTTCTGTATTCTCCTTGTTTTAAATATTGTATATAAAACCCTAGGGAATCAACCACCTTTTCATTATGATTCCTGGTTCCCATAGCAATCATGATCTTGCCAACTTTACCAGAAACGCCTCCCCAGTTAAAAGAAATACTTGTATTTGCTGCAAAAAAAGGATTCTGGTCATTCTCAATAGATATTAGAGAACTTAACCTGTAAACATTTTGCTTTCGAACATTTATTAAATATGCAACAACCAAACCAACTGTAATGCATAACACAAACAATTTCCAAAACTTAAGCACTTTAAACAAAAAGCCTTTAATATCAAAACTAACGCCTGGTGAGGTCGTTTCTGTACTATCAATATCTTCTATCTCGTCGTAAGGCATAAATTATATTCTATCTACCAATAAAATTGTTGTTGTAATAAACGATAAAACTGTAGCTATAGCACCTAAATTTTGTAATACCGTTGTTCCAGTCCCCCAAGACTTTTGTTTTAGAGGTTTTACATAAATCATATCATTGGGTTGAATGTAGTAATAAGGAGAATTCATGACATTAATATCGGTCAAATCTAAATGAAATATTTTTTGCCCCTGTGGGAATTGTCTAATAATCAGAACATCTTTCTTATCACCTGTATCTGGAATATCTCCAGAATTAGCCAGGGCTTCAAAAATATTAACTCGTTCCTTAAAAATGGTTTTAGTCCCTTTATTCGCCACCTCTCCAGTTGTTGTATACTGTAACCCTGTAAGCTTAACCGTTACAAAAATATCGTTTGCTGCTTTATATTCTGTTTCCAATAATTTCTTTTCAACGATTTGCTTGATTTCATCAGTAGTAAATCCAAGAACGTTAATCTTACCTAATTTAGGCATCAGTATATTTCCATGCAAATCAATAGTAAACCCATCAAAATAAGCTCGCTCCAAACTACTTGCATTCAAATCTCCTCCCTGCCCAATAGGATTAAAAATAGTTACTGTTTCCTGTTTAGCAGCCTTAATCCGAATATTTAAAATATCATTAATTTGAACGCGATAAGGTTTTTGTTTTTCTACAATAACCTGCGTTGAATCTGTTGCTTTATTTTTATTCTGAAGATAAATAGTGTCCTTATAGGGTATACAAGATACAAACACCACATTTATAACCACTATAGCAACAAAAAAGCATTTCTTCATAAAGGTAGATTGATTTATCACAAATATAAGTTTTCGTCTGGAAGAATAAAACATATAGCAACTTTTTTGGTTTTTTATCCGTTATTTGCAAAAAAATATCTTTTGAATTATTTAACAGTAGAAAACATATCAAAATCTTACGGAGAACTAAGCCTTTTTGAGAACATTTCCTTTAGTGTCCATAAAGATCAAAAAATTGCTTTTGTAGCTAAAAACGGAACAGGAAAGACTTCGATTCTAAATATTATTTCTGATGCAGACCAGGCAGATTCGGGCAAAGTCACCTATAGAAAGGGTATAGCCGTTTCTTTTCTTTCTCAGGACCCAAAACTTGATAATAATTTAACCGTAGAAGAAACCATTTTCGCGAGTGACAACCCCATATTAAAGATTATTGCGAATTACGAAAAAGCACTGTTAAACCCTGAAGATACAGAAACGTATCAAGCCACGTTCGAGCAAATGGAACAGCATCAAGCATGGGATTTCGAAACGCTCTATAAACAGATACTTTTTAAACTAAAATTAGACAACTTAAATCAAAAAGTAAGCACGCTTTCTGGCGGACAAAAAAAACGTCTTTCATTAGCAAATGCCTTAATAAACAAACCCGACCTTTTAATTCTAGATGAACCTACTAATCATCTAGATTTGGAAATGATTGAATGGTTGGAAGCCTTTTTTGCGAAAGAGAACCTGACTTTGTTTATGGTCACTCACGACCGTTATTTTTTGGAACGTGTTTGTAATGAGATTATCGAATTAGACGAGGGAAAACTTTATAGTTATAAAGGTAATTACTCCTACTATCTGGAAAAACGGGAGGCGAGAATAGAGCGCGAAGCTGTAGAACTCGGTAAGACCAAACAGCTGTTTAAGAAAGAACTGGAATGGATGCGCAGACAACCGAAAGCACGAACTACAAAATCCAAGTCCAGAATCGATGATTTTAAAGATATAAAACACCGCGCCCACCAACGCAGAAAAGACCACCAGGTTCAATTGGAACTGAATATGGAACGCCTGGGAAGTAAAATTTTAGAATTTCATAAGGTAACCAAGGCTTTTAAAGACAAAATCATTCTTAACGGTTTCGATTATACCTTTAAAAAGGGAGAGCGCGTTGGAATTATTGGAAAAAACGGTACCGGAAAGACTACTTTTCTTAATATTTTAACCCAAACTCTTGAGCCCGATGGCGGAAAAGTTGTAAAAGGAGAAACCGTTAAATTTGGATATTACACTCAAAGTGGCATCACCATAAAGCCTGAACAAAAGGTCATTGATGTTATTCGTGAATTCGGTGACTATATTCCTCTTAAAAAAGGCCGACAAATAAGCGCACAGCAACTTCTAGAACGCTTTCTATTCAGCCGTAAAAAACAATACGATTTTGTTGAAAAACTAAGTGGAGGTGAACGTAAACGATTATATCTGTGTACCGTTCTAATTCAAAACCCCAATTTCTTAATCCTTGATGAGCCCACCAACGATCTGGATATTGTAACCCTTAATGTACTTGAAAGTTTTCTTTTAGATTTTCCAGGATGTGTTATTGTGGTGTCTCACGACCGTTATTTCATGGATAAAGTTATTGATCACCTCTTTGTATTTCAAGGCGAAGGTGTTATAGAAGATTTTCCCGGAAATTATACCGACTATAGAATTTACGACGACAGTCTGCCAACAGTATCTAAAACACAAGAGGATAAAAAAGATAAAAACACCTGGAAGAAAAACGAGACCAAACTATCCTATAATGAAGAAAAAGAACTTAAAAATATTGAAAGCAAGTTAAACGCACTCAACTACGATAAAAAAGAACTGGAAAATAAATTTAACAACCCCGATCTTACTCAAGAAGAAATTAATACACTCTCTGAACAATTGCAACACATTATAAACACGATTGAAGCTAAAGAAGAACGTTGGTTTGAATTATCTGCTAAACTTGAAGATTGATTTGGGTTGTTGCGCAGAGATTCAAAAAGTTAACACAAAGAAACACGCCATATTATAACTTTTACCCTAACAACGATGCCAGTTTATAAAGCACTCTAAGTATTTTAAGATTAATTGTGAATGACTAAATACTGTAAACGCAACCGATGACTGAACACTGAACACTAAAAATGCACGCCCTCCTTCAATACATAAAGTTCCTGTTTAAATCCTCCAATCAGCACGGTGTACATTCCCCTTTTATTTATAATTTGGTTACCAGGTGTTTTTATGACAAAGGACATTATGATGCTTACAAACATATCGTTAATTACAAAAAAAGCCTATTAAAAAATAAGACCTATCTATCTGTAACCGATCTTGGTGTTGGCTCACATGTCATGAAACGTAACAAGAGGCAAATAGCTTCTATGGCCAAACACGCTGGGACAACTAACAAAAGGGCCAAACTGGCCTATCGGCTTGTAAAATATTTTGAATCTAAAACTATTTTAGAGCTCGGCACATCCCTTGGAATTACAACACATGCCATGAGTTTAGCAAATGAAAACAATGAGATTACAACCATTGAAGGCTGTCCTAATTTATCTAAATTTTCAAAAGGAAATCTTGAACGCAAGCGTATAAAGCATGTAAATATAAAGATTGGGGATTTCATGGATCACATCCCTTCCCTATCGACAAACAAATACGATCTTGTTTTTTTCGATGGTAATCACCAAAAAGAGGCAACCTTAAAATATTTTGAGACGCTTTTGCCTACCGTTCATAATAATACCGTTTTTATATTTGACGATATACATTGGTCGAGAGGTATGACAGAAACCTGGGAAAACATAAAAAAGCACCCAAAAGTGACGGTGACGATAGACACTTTTTTTTGGGGGGTTGTATTTTTTAGAAGGGAACAAGGCAAAGAGCATTTTACAATTAGGATTTGAATATTTCTCCTTACATTCGGATCACTAAAACACTAAATAAAACGTACCTTTATAATATGAAGATTTACACAAAAACGGGCGACAAAGGAACAACAGCATTATTTGGAGGTACGCGAGTACCGAAACATCATATTCGAATTGAAAGCTACGGAACCATTGATGAACTTAACTCATATATAGGTTTAATAAGAGACCAGAACATTAATGAATCGTATAAAGACTTATTAATTCACATTCAGGACAGACTTTTTACAGTAGGTGCTGTTTTAGCAACAGATCCAGAAAAGTCCCTTTTAAAAAGCGGAAAAGAACGTTTAAATATTCCAAAGGTTTCCAGTGAAGATATTGAGCGATTAGAGCGCGAAATGGACACGATGAATACAGAATTACCTCCAATGACCCACTTTGTACTCCCTGGAGGGCATGAAACCGTGTCATTCTGTCACATCGCTCGTTGTGTATGCCGCAGAGCGGAGCGTTTGGCCACAGCTCTTAATGACATCGAACCTGTTGAACCAAACACTTTAATGTACTTAAACCGCCTTTCTGACTATCTTTTTGTGTTGGCACGAAAATTGTCGCACGACTTACAAGCAAATGAAATTAAATGGATTCCTAAAAAAGAATCTTAAATAAAAAGCTTAAATTAGTAACAAAGCGAGAATAATTTCAACTGTTTAAATTGAAAAAAAGTAACGTTCTTAAAATTAACGATTAAATAATTCATTTTTTTCTTGCCTGTTTAAACTAAAAAATTATTTTTGCAAAAAAATAAACACGTATAGAAAATGTATTGGACTTTAGAACTTGCATCTTATTTAAGCGACGCCCCCTGGCCTGCAACAAAAGACGAATTAATAGATTACGCGATTAGAACAGGAGCGCCCTTAGAAGTTGTTGAAAATTTACAGTCAATAGAAGATGAAGGAGATTCCTACGATTCTATCGAGGAAATCTGGTCTGATTACCCGACTGATGAAGATTATCTCTGGAATGAAGATGAATATTAAAAAATAAAGCATAAAGAATAGTTAAAAAGTCTCGAATCGAGACTTTTTTTTTGTCTTAATGCTTATAAATCAAGATTACAAAATGTATCTTTGAAATGCTTTTAAAAAGCGATAAAAATAAATATAAATATAACTAGAGTTACTCTAAACCTACGTTAGAGTAAAGAATAAAATATAAAAACATGAGTTTTTTAAATTCGGTACTTAAAATGTTTGTTGGCGATAAGTCCAAACAAGATGTCAAAGCGATCTTTCCCATTGTAGATCAAGTTAAATCTTTCGAATCTGCCCTAGAAGCACTGTCCCATGATGAATTACGAGGTAAAACAGTAGAATTTAAGACGAAGATAGCAGAAGCTACTAAAGATATTAATGAAAAAATAGCCAATCTCGCAAAAGAAGCAGAAGCCACAGAGGATATTGACAAACGTGAAGACATTTATCAAGATATTGATAGATTAAAAGACGAAGAATATGAAGCCTCAGAGGCCGTTTTAAACGAGATTCTTCCAGAAGCTTTTGCAGTGGTTAAAGAAACTGCTAAACGCTTTGTACATAATACAAGTATTTCAGTTACAGCAAACACATTCGACAGAGAATTATCAGGCACTAAAGACTATATTGCTCTAGAAGATGATAAAGCCATTTGGGCAAATTCCTGGGATGCCGCTGGAAAGGATATTGTATGGGATATGATTCATTACGATGTGCAACTTATTGGTGGGGTTGCTATGCACCAAGGGAAAATCGCAGAAATGCAAACGGGTGAAGGTAAAACCCTGGTAGCAACACTTCCGGTTTATTTAAATGCATTATCTGGAAAAGGTGTACACTTAGTAACGGTGAATGATTACCTGGCTAAACGTGATAGTGCCTGGATGGCTCCTATATTCGAGTTTCACGGTTTGAGTGTTGATTGTATCGATTACCACCAACCAAATTCAGATGAGCGAAAAAAAGCCTATAATGCCGACATTACCTATGGTACCAATAATGAATTCGGATTTGATTATCTACGTGATAATATGGCACATTCGCCAGATGACCTGGTACAACGTCGCCATAACTATGCTATTGTAGATGAGGTGGATTCCGTTTTAGTAGATGATGCGCGTACACCACTAATCATTTCAGGACCAATTCCACAAGGTGAACGTCATGAATTCACTGAGTTAAAGCCTAAAGTTGACACCCTTGTAAATGAACAACGTAAGGTTTTAACCGGAGTTTTAGCAGAAGCCAAAAAATTAATTAAAGAAGGAGACACTAAAGAAGGTGGTCTTAAGTTGCTTCGCGTATATCGTGGTATTCCAAAAAATAAAGCCCTAATTAAGTTCTTGAGTGAAGAAGGCGTGAAACAACTGCTTCAAAAAACCGAAAACTTTTATATGCAGGACAACAACCGTGAAATGCCAAAGGTTGATGCCGAATTATACTATGTTATTGAAGAAAAAAACAATCAGGTTGAATTAACAGATAAAGGTATCGAATATATTTCTGGAAAAGAGAACCCAGATTTTTTCATCTTACCAGAAATAGGACTTGAAATTGCTAAAATTGAAAAGCAAAATCTTGGAGCAGAAGAAGAAGCCAATTTAAAAGAAGATTTATTCAAGGACTTTGGAGTAAAGTCCGAACGTATACATACACTTAATCAATTACTCAAAGCATACGCTTTATTTGAAAAAGACACCCAATATGTGGTTATGGATAATAAAGTTATGATTGTCGATGAGCAAACAGGTCGTATTATGGATGGGCGTCGTTATAGTGACGGACTTCACCAGGCCATTGAAGCTAAAGAAAATGTAAAGATTGAAGATGCAACGCAAACATTTGCTACGATTACGCTTCAAAATTACTTTAGAATGTATCGAAAACTATCTGGTATGACGGGTACAGCGGTAACCGAAGCCGGAGAGTTCTGGGAAATCTACGAACTGGATGTTGTTGAAATACCAACCAATAGACCAATTGCCAGAGATGATAGAGAGGATTTGGTCTACAAAACTAAACGCGAAAAGTACAATGCTGTAATCGAAGAAGTTACACAATTATCTAATGCTGGTCGTCCGGTTTTAATAGGTACTACATCAGTTGAAATAAGTGAATTATTGGGGAAAATGCTTAGCATTAGAAAAATTTCTCATAATGTATTAAATGCCAAGCAACATAAAAAAGAGGCCGATATTGTGGCTCAAGCAGGACAACCGGGACAGGTGACTATTGCTACCAATATGGCAGGTCGTGGTACAGATATTAAGTTGAGTGACGAAGTGAAAGAAGCAGGAGGGCTTGCTATTGTTGGTACAGAACGTCATGACTCTCGTCGTGTAGACAGACAGTTAAGAGGTCGTGCTGGTCGTCAAGGAGATCCGGGAAGCTCTCAATTCTACGTATCGTTAGAAGATAACCTCATGCGTTTGTTTGGTAGTGAACGTATTGCCAAAATGATGGACCGTATGGGACTTAAAGAAGGCGAAGTCATTCAGCATTCCATGATTTCTAAATCCATAGAACGTGCGCAGAAAAAAGTAGAAGAAAACAATTTTGGAGTACGTAAACGTTTACTAGAATATGATGATGTTATGAATGCTCAGCGTGAGGTCGTTTATAAACGTCGTCATCATGCCCTTTTCGGGGAACGTCTTCGTGTGGATTTAGCCAATATGATTTACGACACTTCCGAAGGTATTGCCGAAACCAACAAAGGCGCCAACGATTACAAAAATTTCGAATTTGAATTGATTCGTTATTTCTCAATGGGTGCTCCTATATCTCAGGAAGAATTCGAAAAATTATCTGCCCAGGACATTACATCTAAAATATACAAGACGGCTTTCGATCATTATAAAGAAAAAATGACTCGTAATGCTGAAATTGCATTCCCCGTTATTAAAAATGTATATGAAAACCAACGTGATAAATTTAAACGTATCGTTGTACCATTTACAGATGGCATTAAGAGTTTAAATGTAGTTACCGATCTGGAAAAAGCATACGAAACGAATGGTAAGCAATTAATTACCGATTTTGAAAAGAATATTGCTCTTGCCATTATCGATGATTCCTGGAAAACACACTTGCGTAAGATGGACGAATTAAAGCAGTCTGTACAATTAGCAGTGCATGAGCAAAAAGATCCATTACTTATTTACAAGTTTGAAGCTTTCGAACTATTTAAAGGCATGATCGATCAGGTAAACAAAGACGTGATCTCCTTCCTGTTTAAAGGAGAACTGCCACAAGAAACTCAAAGTACTATTCAGGAAGCAAGAGCTCGCAAACGTGAAAGTTTAAACACTCAGAAGGACGAAATTCCTAATTTAGATGAGCGTTCTGCTCAAAATAGAGCTGCAGGGAACACGCAACAACCTCAGGAGGTTATAGAAACCGTTGTAAGGGATCGACCAAAAATTGGACGTAACGACCGTGTAACCATCAAACATGTTATGAATGGTGAGAATAAAACCTTAAAATATAAACAAGCCGAACCACTAATCGCCAAAGGCGAGTGGGTATTGGTTGAAGACTAAAAAACGTTATAGTCTCCTTATTTTCAATCAAAACTGTTAAGGGCGTACGCATTGACATAGATTATTTTAGACGCTAATTTTAACAATTCATTATAAAAAACCACCATTTTCTAATGGTGGTTTTTTTATACATTAGCTTCTGTGACTAAATTCAAATAATACATGAAAACAAAATTCCTTTTGTTGGCACTTAGTGTCATTTTCCTTTTTAACTGTAAGGAAACCAAAAACAAAACCGCTGAAACAAGCGAAGTTAACTCTAACGAAATCATCCGATTTAACGATTGGTTAAATACGGTTTATGAACGCGATTTAATGAGCAAGCCTCAAAGTCTGAGCATGCGAGGGAGAAAAGACAGACAAGATGAACTAAACGACTTATCTGAAGCCTTTGCGCTAAAACAAATCGATCTTGCCAAACAAGATTTAAAAGATCTATCCAATTTCGATGTTTCCAAACTTAACAACGACAGTAGATTATCGTACGACCTATTTAAAAGAAAACTGGAACGCAAAATAAAATTTGCCAAATACAGACATCATACGTATCCGGTAAATCAAATGCGGGGTATTCATGCCAGTATACCTGCTTTTATGATAAATATGCATAAAATTGAAGACAAAACAGATGCCGAGGCTTATGTAAGTAGACTTAATGCTATAAAACCGACTTTCGATCAGCTTATTGAAGGGCTAAAGTTAAGGGCGAAAAAAAATATAATTGCTCCTAAGTTTGTCTTTAAGCATGTACTTAACGACTGCAACAATATACTGGGCAGTCCTAATAATTCGGAAGAAAGTCTTTTTCTTAAAGATTTCACTAAAAAACTGGATAAGATAACGATCGAAGACCATGAAAAGAACAATCTTATCGCCAGTGCCAAGGAAGCCATTAAAACATCGGTAAATGTTGCTTACAAAAACCTAATAGATTATGTAACAGAATTAGAAAAACAAGCAACTACAGATGATGGTGTTTGGAAATTAGATGATGGTAATAACTTCTATAGCTACCGACTAGAAGAAATGACCACCACTAACCTGTCTGCGGACTCTATTCATAATATCGGACTGGCAGAGGTCGCTCGCATCCATGACGAAATGAGAGCTATTATGAAAACGTTAAACGTTAATGGAGATCTAAAGGATTTCTTCAAATTCATGAAAACTGACAAACAGTTTTATTACGAGGATACGCAAGCCGGAAAAGATAAAATGATATCGGGATATCAGGCTATTGTGGATAGTATGGAGTCCAGATTAGACGAGGTTTTCTTCACAAAACCAAAGGCTAGAATGCAGGTAAAGGCCGTTGAATCCTGGAGAGAAAAATCGGCTGGAAAAGCCTTTTATCAAAGAGGAACGCCTGATGGTTCACGCAAAGGAACATTCTATGCAAATCTTTATAAAATGGCCGATATGCCAACCTACGAAATGGAAGCATTAGCCTACCATGAAGGGATTCCAGGGCATCATATGCAAGGAAGTATCTCTCAGGAATTAACAGACTTACCCGAGTTTAGAAAGTATTCAAGATACACGGCCTATAGCGAAGGTTGGGGCTTATATTGTGAGTTTTTACCAAAGGAAATGGGCTTTTATTCAGACCCCTATTCCGATTTTGGTAGATTAGCTATGGAAATATGGAGAGCGTGCCGACTGGTTGTAGATACGGGAATACATGAAAAGAAGTGGACCAGAGAGCAGGCCATTAAATATTTAACAGATAATACTCCTAGTTCTGAGAATGCTTGCAGAAAGGCCATAGAACGCTATATTGTTATGCCCGGACAAGCTACAGCCTATAAAATTGGCATGTTACATATTTTAAAAGTCAGAGAAAAAGCAAAAAACGCCTTAAAAGGTGACTTTGACATAAGAAAGTTTCATGATATCTTTTTACGTTCTGGAGCCGTTCCTTTAAGTGTTTTTGAAAAACATATTGATAACTGGATTTCTGAAGAACAAACGAAGTCTTAGTCTAAGTTCAATTTCACATGAATTCCTAAATTATGACAATATTCTGATCCTATTAAGTTCCAGTATTGAAACCTAATAGGATCAGAATATTATATGATTATAACAATGATATAATATCTCATGAGGTTCGAAACAAAAGCGAATACCCTAAGATAGCTCCTCCGGCTTTAAAGCCATTATAAATTGTTTTTTCCTGATCTATCGTCGTGTTAACTTTCAAATTTTTCGCACCTGGTTGGCTGATGTCCCAATAAAACAGGCCCCTCTTCGGATTGGTACGCGCTTTTTTAAGATTTAGCTATACATAAGGAAAGCGTTGTTTTATTTCATACACAACTCTTGGTCTTAATCCTTAAAAATGCACTACATAATTAATTTTAATAGCAAGTTAGGATCGGGACAATTACCAAGATAGTATTCAAGATCTGTTTGACTACAAACTCCAGGGTAGTCTCCCATATTGCCTTGTAAATCTTTAATAATTTGAAAATGCAAATGTGGCGGATAATCACCATTCACTGTATGATCCCCTAAAGCTCCAATTTGTTCCCCCTGTTTAAAAACTTGATTTTCTTTTAAATTTTCAATAGAGTCTAAACTTAGGTGTCCGTAGAGCGTATAAAAAGTAATGTTCTTAACAGTATGTCTTAAAATTATTGTGGGTCCATAATCTCCATAGTTAGTATTATTTTTAAAACTATGTACTGTAGCATCCAGAGGCGTATAAATTGCAGTGCCCGCCATGCACCATAGATCGGTTGCTATATGAACATTTCGTCCATCCTCAGTTTGTTTATTAAAATGGGAACTCCGTTTATATATATTTCGAACTTCTAAATACCCTCCGTAACCTACCAAAGCATTACGCTCCTTTAGGTGGAGGTTAATGTAAGTATCTAATTTTGAAGATGAGGACACATCTAAACTATTTAATATCTCATTAGATTCAGATAAATCCAATGAAACATATTTAGAACCTGAAATAGACGGGTCTAAAACCGATAATGACTCAGGGCTTATAAGAGCTAAGAATTCAGAAAAACTTTGTGTATTCATCAATTCAAAAATAGAAAACTAAATGATTTTATTAACAAGAAATGAAGGAAAACTAGAACACTTAAACATGAAATTTAGATAAAATACAGCGCACCAATAGCATACACTTTTGTATCAGGTGAAGATTATACAATAACTTCGCCGTAGAGATCAAAATCTTCAGCCTCGATAATTTTTACTGTGGAGAACTCTCCTGTTTTTAAATAGGTTTTTGTCGCATCAATAAGCACTTCATTATCTACATCGGGAGAGTCATGTTCTGTACGCCCAACAAAGTAATTCCCTTCTTTCCTATCGATAACCACCCGGTATGTTTGCCCTATCTTTTCCTGATTAAGCTCCCATGAAATTTGCGATTGTATTTCCATAATCTGGTTGGCACGGTCTATTTTAACGTCTTCGGGAACGTCATCTTCTAAATTGTAGGCATGAGTGTTTTCTTCATGAGAATAGGTAAAGCAACCTAATCGTTCAAAACGCATATCGGTAACCCACTGCTTTAAAATTTCAAAATCTTCTTCTGTTTCTCCAGGGTACCCAACAATAAGCGTTGTTCGAATCGTCATCTTTGGAACTGCCGTCCTGAATTCTTTTAGTAACTTTGTAGTCTTCTCTTTAGTGGTTCCTCGACGCATGCTTTTTAAAATGGAATCAGAGATATGTTGTAATGGAATATCGAGATAATTGCAAATTTTCGATTCTCTATTCATGACGTCCAACACATCCATGGGGAACCCTGTTGGAAAGGCATAATGCAAACGAATCCATTCAATACCTTCAATCTTCACCAAAGCTTCGAGTAACTCGGCTAAATTTCTTTTTTTATAAATATCTAATCCGTAGTACGTTAAATCCTGGGCTATTAAAATGAGTTCTTTAACACCATTTGCCGCAAGTTTTTCAGCTTCGACTACCAGTTCCTCTATTGGGGTACTTCTGTGCTTTCCTCTCATAATAGGAATGGCACAAAAGCTACAAGGCCTGTCACAACCTTCAGCAATCTTTAAATACGCATAGTTTTTGGGCGTTGTAGTTAATCGCTCTCCAATCAATTCGTGTTTATAATCTGCTCCTAAAGCTTTAAGTAAGTGAGGTAATTCGGTTGTTCCAAAATAAGCATCGACATTGGGGATTTCCTTTTGTAAATCGGGCTTATAGCGTTCACTCAAACACCCGGTTACAAACACTTTATCCACGTCTCCTTCTTCCTTTTTCTGCATAAACTCCAGAATGGTATTCACACTTTCCTCTTTAGCATTATTAATAAATCCGCAGGTATTGATAACAACAATATTACCTTCTTCTTCATGAACAACATCTTTTCCACTGGCTTTAAGCTGTCCCATTAACACCTCGCTATCGTAAACATTTTTACTGCAGCCAAGAGTTACAACATTGATCTTATTCTTTTTTAGAGATTTCGTACGCATAACTAAGTTTAAAGCAATTCTGGAAGTCCTTTTAACTAATATAGTGCGCAAAGATACAATCTTAATTAAACCTTTTATATATTTGAGAGTCTAAATTACTAAACCTACGTTATGAAAACCGTTACTTATCTCTCAATTCTAGTTATGGCGATTTTTTTTAGCTGTTCTAAAAAAGATGCTCCAATCGATGAACCACAAATTGATAATACCATTTATTTCCCACCAATACATTCTAATGAATGGACTACAACATCCATTGGCGACCTGGGTTGGAATAATACTGCTTTGAAACCATTAGTGGACTATTTAGAAGCTAAAAACACCAAAAGTTTTATGATACTTCATGAGGGGAAAATTGTTATTGAAATCTATTTTGATGGCCATTCATCAACCACACCCTGGTATTGGGCCAGTGCAGGAAAAACACTTACTACGGCCGTTTCTGGGATTGCTCAGGAGCAGGGTCTAATCGATATTAATAACAAAGTCTCAGATTATTTGGGAACTGGTTGGACAAGTGCTCCGTTAGAAAAAGAAAACTTGATTACCTGTAAACACTTGTTATCTATGAACTCTGGATTAGATGATAGTATGGGGAATAATGTTTCTCCCGAAAACTTACAATATGCTGCAGATGCAGGTACCAGATGGGCCTACCATAATGTTTATAAAAAAATGCAGGACGTTATTGCCGAGGCTAGTGGTCAAAACTGGATAACTTATTTTAATTCGGTTTTAAGAGATCAAACAGGTATGTCTGGAGCCTGGATAAAATCGGACGACTTTAACGTATTTTGGAGTACAACTCGAAGTATGGCGCGTTTCGGACTCTTAATTTACGCGAATGGAGCCTGGGAAAACACTCAGATTATCCCTAAAAGTTTTTTAAATGAAGCAACCAATACCTCCCAAAGTATTAACCCATCTTATGGCTACCTGTGGTGGTTAAATGGTAAATCTTCATATCGCTTGCCAGGGAGTCAATTGGAGTTTAACGGAGAATTAGCACCTAATGCTCCAAACGATATGTATGCAGCCTTGGGTAAAAATGATCAAAAAATCTATGTTGTTCCCAGCAAAAAACTAGTTGTTGTTAGAATGGGCAATGCTGCTGATGATACTAATTTTGCCTTATCGTCCTTTGATAATGACCTCTGGGAAAAAATTAATGATTTGATTGATTAGTTAACATTTGTGTAACTTCAAAATGTGATATCTATTTTCCGTTTTAATGTGATTTCAACGTAACTTTATTTGACTTTTTAGGATGTATAATACTGATTTTTAGCAACATGCCATTTGAGTTAAGTTATCTTATTAAAAAAGTAATCTGTTGTGTTACCTGCTTGAATGATATGTTATACCCAAATCTGACTCGCCAGCAGTCGGGTAAATACATGTTATCTTCTTGGACTCACATCAAAATAGGCTAGTTTTAATTACTCATTAATTATAGTTTACTGGTGCTTTTCGTCTTTTAGATGCTTGTTCGTAGGCAAAGCCCCAGTTTAACAATTCCTTTTCTGAAAGCGGTTTTCCTATAAAGGTTAGGCCTTTGGGTTCACCTGTATCACTATACCCCATAGGCACAGTTATTGCCGGGTATTCTGCAACAGCAGCATAGCCGGCATGATAATTATTTATAGATAAAAAGCCATCCAGGTTATACGCCTTAAACGGAACATCAAAAAACGCTCTTCCATTGGTTTTTAATATACTTTTAATACGCTCAAATTCTTCATTAGTGGCTATATCGGCAACAATACCTTCAAATAATTTTTGACCATAAGGCATTCTTTTTATGGAATCCTTTTTATTATAATGTATAACATCCTTAACAGAAGCAACATGCAGTAAAGAATCGGCATAATGTTCCAAATACATTGGTAAATCCCTTTTCATATCCAGATTTAACAACCTCAAAAAGTCTGGCAGTTCTATCTCTTCTTCTTCAATTTCAACCATAGTGGCTCCTTTAGATTTTAAATCGGTAATGGCCCGAACATATAAAGAGTCTTCCATCAAGCGCTTAAATACTCCAAATATTTTTCCTTTCATGTCATCTTTATCAAGATCGTGGTAATATGAACGCTGCCCTAGTCTAATATTGATCGATTTTGGATCTTCAGTATCAAAACCAGACAAAACATCTAACAATATGGCATTATCGATTATAGTTCTAGTCATTGGTCCAGACGTATCTAAAGTTGAAGAAATAGGCACAATTCCACGTCTGCTTAACAATCCAATGGTTGGTTTTAATCCGACTATAGAGTTCTGACTAGAGGGCGACAAAATAGACCCAGACGTTTCACTACCTACAGCTACTGAGCAAAAATTAGCAGCCACAGCCACACCACTTCCAGAACTAGACCCTCCGGTATCCATAATGCGTCTACCATAAGGGTTTAAGGTTTGTCCGCCAATAGCACTATATCCGCTCGGACAATCACCACAGAAGAAATAGGCCCACTCACTTAAATTGGCTTTTCCTAAAATAAGCGCTCCCTTTTCCTTTAACCGCTCCACAATAAAAGCATCTTCGGTAGTATTGGTTTCTAGAATGGCCGCTCCGGCAGTCGTTTGCATTTCGGATGTATTGATATTATCTTTTAATAAAACTGGTATTCCAAAAATGGGGTGAGGCGCTACATCAAAATCGGTGTTATCCGCGTCTATCGCCTGCTGAATGATCTTGGGATTTAATGAAATCACCGAGTTTAGGGATAATTCGTTTTCTCTGTCAAATGCTCTAATGCGATATAAATAGAATTTTACTAATAATTCATACGATAATTTCCCTGCTATGATATGGCTTTGTAATGTTGGAATATCTTGCTCAAGAATTAATGGTTTTAAATTGGAATAGGTTGCTTCGGTAAAATCTTTTAAATCATTTTCAAAAGGCTTCCAAAGCTCTGAAACATTAATATATTTCGAATCAATAATCTTTAACTCCCTAAAGTCTTTTGCCGAAATGGCGCTTAGGTCTAAAGCCTCTTCTTTGTTAGTCTTTTTTTCAGAATCGGAGTGTTTACAACTGCATATTAATATGATAAACAGAAATGAAGTAAGGAATCGCATAGGTTGTGTTTTTGCTAAATTTAATAAATCATTACACAACATTTAAATCAATTGGTTAGTAAATTAAAGAATTTTGGTTTCACTTCGACTCCACCAGCGACCGCATGTCGTCTACGCGCAGTGACGGTCAAGGAATGTCAAGTTTACCCCCTCCATGCTGAACGAAAAAGAGTTCTTTATGATTAAGAGGCCGTATAAAATACAAAACCGAGGACTTTACATCCCCGGTTTTCGTTAACACTTAAAAAACTAAAGAATCACTATCGATAGTGCTTTATTAAAACTTTCGTTCTTATACTTTTTCCATTAATTCTGGTTTTCAAATAATAAAAACCACATCTTAAGTCTCTCAATTCTAACCGAATCTTAGTTTCCCCAGCAGTTATACTTTGAGATGTAGATTTTACAAGTTTTCCGTAGAAATTGTAAATCTTTAACTCGGCATCGGCATCAATATTACTATTTAACACAACATTTGTATGATCGATAAATGGGTTTGGAGCTACTTTTAGCCTCACATTTGGGTCTGTTCCTCCATGGTTACATGCTCCTAAATATGCACCCTTTGTTAACAGTACCTTTGCAGTATAGGGGCTTACACATAATGTTTTCCCTCTAAAGCATAGTTCTACCTTAGGCTTTCTATATCTACCGTAACCAGACTCACAACCTACATCAACAACCTCTACGTCCAGAGTCGCTGTCTGAGTACATCCATTAGCATCGGTAACAATCACGCTATATCTTGTCGTTTCTTCGGGGCACACCTGAATATTGTCCAGTGTTTCACCTGTACTCCATTCATAGGAATAAGGTGCAACGCCACCATCAATATTGGTTACCTCCAACGCAGTACAAGACTGCGGTTCATAACCGGAATATACTTTGGCATTCCCACTAGTTTCAACGGTTAATTGCGGTGATTCTAAAATGGTAAAAACCTCTACCAATGTATTCCCCAACGCATCAATTACTTCTACCATATGCTCTCCTGCACTTAAATCTTCAACACTATTTGATTTAGAAGCAACATCACTCGTATCCCACTTATAGCTGTATGGAGTCATACCTCCTGAAACCTCAATAGTAGCAGCACCTCCCGTTCCTCCAAAACAAATCGTTTCGGTATAAACCAAATTGCTAAGTGATAATGATTGAAGTTGCAACCTGGCCGAAACCGGGAAATGATCTGAAGTCGTTCTTGTATAATCGCTATCATAAAACTCATAGTGAACACGTTCTGTTCCTGCTATATAATTATCGTTTAACTCGTTAGAGATTGCAATGTGATCTATCATATTTTCTCTAGATACAAAAGATCTAAATCCGGCATCACTTAAAGCACTGGAAACAATATTATAATTAACAGCATCAGCCACATAGGCATCATATGTCGATACCGTAGTTGGTACGTCTGCAACGGTAACATCTACATCGTCATTATAATCTCCCAATAACACGATATTAGCAGCCGGGTACTGGGCATCAAGACTGTCTTTTAACACTTCTACATCGTACTTTCTCATATCGTATCTTCCCTGAGCATCTGAACCACTATTTGCACGTGCATGAAGGGCAACGAAATTGTATTCTTCTGTAGCTCCATCGATGGTAATATCTGCAGTCATTAAGAATGGTAATCGACCACTGGCATAGAAACGATCTGTCGAATTCGGGTAACCAACCAATGCAGAATCGTCGCCACCATTATACAAAGGATGAATAGACTCTAAAAGCACCTTTGTTGATGTCACATTCACCGTTTCTGTATTAAAAATAAATCCTACTTTTTGCTTTACTCCGGGATCATTGGGTCTTGATACCGCTGGTGATAAGATGTAATCGTATCCTGGAAGCTCGCTAACGAGTTGAGCAAATAAAGCGTCATCTGAAATTTCTTGAACCGCTAAAATATCTGCCTTTAGTCCGTTAATCACGGTCTTAACACTATCCTTTTGAATAGCATCAGACATTGGATTTCCTGCCGCTGGGGAATTACTTTCATCTCCAAACCACTCGATATTCCATGTAGCCACATCTAATGTTTGTTCTTTTGGAATCATGATCGGTGGTGCTGGCGGGACATATGGCCCAGCGCAACTCAAATCTGTTGCCATTCTAGGCAGTAGTTGGAACAAGTCAAAGTACCTCCCAACAACCCCGATTACTTCCGCACAAGCATCCGGTTGTCCTAAACCTATAAGTGATTCAATGTTTCCATCAATTCTAAGTTCTCCTGAACCAACGGCATCGGTTAGCACATAATTAGCCGCTCCAAAAATTAGACCTCCCGGCCTTGGAAACGATGGGTTTAAAATCTTTACCAACTCTGCCGGATGACTAGCTAATTGATCTAAAGTTATTACTAAAGGTGTAATAGGCTGATTAGGCGTTCCGTTATGTTTGACTTCAGTTACCGAACTTATCTGAACTTGATCTCTAAAAACACTTCTAACCCCAGTTACTGTTATGGAATCTCCTACTTGAAACACGCCGTCTCCATGTACCAATTCATCAAAAATGGCAATGGCACCAGTGGCATCCTGCAAGTAAGCTGCTCCTGAAAATTCATCGGCTACCGTAAGTACACCGGTCACTTTAACCTGTTTTCCAAGGTTTCCGGCACCTCTGGCCTCTAATACGGACATAAAATCCCCTGGTTCAACAGGACCTCCTCCGCCGCTGCCGCCAAACGTTCCTATTGGGAACGTTGTGTTTACGGTAGTTCCATCTAAAGCATTCGGACCACTATATGTCCAATTTGCTGTAGTAAACACGTTGCCATCCGGGCCAGTATTATTGTTTCTATATGCCCATCCGTCCATATATTCCCATGGTTGCCCCGAACCATCTGTGTTAATATCTCCAAAAACATCTATAACGTCTCCTTCAAAAAATAACTCAACGGCATCATCACCATTGATACTGGCGGCTCCAGACGTAAAATTCGGGTTAAATCCAAAGTAGCTGTTAAAGCCTGTTGTTTCTGAAGCTAAATAAATAAAATCACCAGCATTGGCGGAACCCGAGAATGTAAATTCCTGTCCATCTGTGCCGCCTCCATTATTAGCAGATCCGAAACCATATAAACTCAAATCGGCAATATCTTGCTTTACATAAAACTCTATAGCTTTTGGAACACCTCCAGAAAGTGGGCCGTCCACAACTCCGGTAATAATTAAATCCGGTCCATAAGCGCCCAAAGTAAAAGGTGTTGTTGCCGTTGCATTATTAGTAGCACCATCCAGAGCATTTGGTCCACTAAATGCCCAATTAGCTATATTAAACGTGCTTCCATCCGGTCCGGTATCGTCTTTTCTGTAAGCCCATCCATCAAGGTACTCCCATGGCTGTCCAGATCCATCTGTGTTGATATCTCCAAAAACATCAACTACAATAGTATTCAAAAACAATTCTATAGCATCATCACCATTAATACTGGCTGCTCCCGTGGTATAATTTGGAGCAAAGCCGAAGAAGTCTGTAAACCCGGTTTCCTCGGAAGCGACATAGATAAAGTCTCCAGCATTGACAGATACCGCAGGAAAGGAAAACTCTTCCCCATCTGATCCGCCTCCGTTATTGGCAGACCCAAAACCGTAAACACTTAAATCCGGGATATCTCTTACAGCATAAAACTCTATGGCCTTTGGAACACCTCCTGAAAGCGGTCCATCTATAATACCAGAAATTATTAAATCCGATGATATACCCGCAGGTGGAGGTCCTGTTGAATTAGTTGTCACGTTTACACTATTACTAACCGGAGAAACATTTCCAGCCGCATCAATTGCAGTTACAGTAAAAGTGTAACCTGTGTTTGGTGTTAAATTAATAACGGTATATGATGTTCCTACGGTTGAGTCTATTAAGGTCGTTCCATTAAAGATTTGATACCCTGTTACTCCTACGTTATCGGTCGAGGCTGTCCATGACAAATCCGTTGTTGTCGTAGTCGTATTTAATGCGGTTAAATTAGTTGGGATACCGGGAGCTTCGGTATCAGTTGAACCGCCACCACCATAAGTTCCTATCGGAACAGGTATTGTGGCACCGGTGTTCGTGGTTTCACCGTCTAAAGCATTGGCACCACTAAAGGACCAATTCGAGACATTAAAGGTACTACCATCTGGCCCTGTTGTATTATTTCTGTAGGCCCAGCCATCTAGATACTCCCAGGGTTGTCCTGAGCCGTCTGTATTGATATCACCAAAAACATCTATAACCACACCCGATTTGAACAACTCTATGGCGTCGTCCCCATTAATATTTGCGGCTCCACTAGTATAATCGGGAGAGACCCCAAAAAAGTTTAAAAATTGCAAGGCTTCTGAAGCCACATAGATAAACTCGCCTGCACTTGCCGTTACAGCTGGAAATGTAAATTCTTCGTTATCTGTTCCGCCTCCATTATTGGCAGAACCGATTCCATAGTTACTTAAATTCGAAATATTTTCTGTAACATAGAGTTCTACCCCTTTTGGCAGACCTCCCGGCAAAGGACCATCAAAGACTCCCGTAATAATCATCTGTGAGTTCATAGAAAAAGCACATAGAAATGCTGCAACAGCAATTAATATCTGTCTTTTTTTAGAATAAATGTTTTTCATGTTTTATAAATTTTAAATGCTATTAAATTTAAATCTGTAGATTAAAAACAGGTTATTCATACAATTAATAAAACATTAGATTTACGTAAACAGACCTCTTAATTGATAAAGGTTACTTAACAAACGGAAAGATTATTTAAATGTAATTTAATAGAAAAAAACTATTAAATTATTTGCACTAAAGCAAAAAGACTTAAGACACTAGTTTCTTTCACTAAAGGGAATAATAACATCCGCTTCCAGATAATTTTTAAGGTTGTTAAGCAATATGGCCCAACAAAACGAAGAATGCCTAAAATGGTGATTATCTTTCGCCCAGTCAACATGACTAAATTTAACCAGGGTTCCCGAATTGTGCATTTGTAGGTCGAATCCAAAGGTAGTTGGGTTCCAGTCTTCATCAGAATTTATCATTTTTAAATAAAACGAGGTATTCTTTTTTACTTGAGATACACAACCAAACCAATTGTAAGTATCTGTAAAATTTAAATTGTATTCTGAGTTTAATTCTGGTATTCCTGAACTTTTTAATGTCCACCAATTGTTGAGATGTTTAGGTAATGTAACCGCATCGAAAACCTCTTGAGGAGACGTTTTAATAACAAGATTATGGTAGATATTAAAAGCCATCTAATTATAATTCCCCTAAAGGTAAGAAAGAAATAGATGAATTAAAAGATAAATCTTTTCGTACCGGATTATTTATTTGAAGAAAGAGTCTACAAACTCGTATTTGTTGAAAACCTGTAAATCTTCAATACCTTCACCTACACCTATATACTTCACGGGAATTTTAAACTGATCTGAGATTCCGATAACGACGCCACCTTTTGCAGTTCCGTCTAATTTGGTAACTGCCAAGGATGTTACTTCTGTGGCCGCTGTAAACTGTTTGGCCTGTTCGAATGCATTTTGACCGGTAGAACCGTCAAGCACCAGTAAAACATCATTAGGCGTATCATCTACCACCTTTTGCATAACACGTTTTACTTTGGTAAGCTCATTCATTAAATTCACCTTATTATGTAAACGACCAGCAGTATCTACAATCACGACATCGGCATCCTGGTTCACAGCACTTTCAAGTGTATCGAAAGCAACCGAAGCAGGATCACTCCCCATAGATTGTTTTACAATAGGGATATCTACGCGATCTGCCCAAACTTGTAACTGATCTATAGCTGCTGCCCTAAAGGTGTCTGCCGCACCAAGAACAACTTTTAATCCTTTCTTTTTAAACTGGTAGGCCAACTTACCAATGGTTGTTGTCTTTCCAACACCATTAACACCAACAACCATAATAACATATGGTTTTTTATTCTGTGGAATGGTAAAGTCTGTTTCTTCTCCTAAATTCGTTTCGCTTAATAAACCGGCAATTTCTTCTCTTAGAATCGCATTAAGTTCTTCGGCTCCTAGATATTTATCTTTTGAAACACGTTCTTCGATACGTTCTATAATTTTAAGTGTCGTATTAACACCCACATCGCTTGATACCAGTACTTCTTCAAGCTCATCTAAGATATCGTCATCTACCTTAGATTTTCCGGCAATAACCTTGCTAAGTTTTCCAAAGAAACTGGACTTAGACTTCTCTAATCCTTTATCTAATGTTTCCTTTTTTTCAGACGAAAATATGTTTTTAAATAAACTCATATTGCAAGTGTGTTCTATTCTGTTCGTTCAATAATTCATGTCAATTTTCGCACCAGAAGTATATAACTGCAAAAACGACAGAAAACCTGACAAATATAAACATAAAAAAGCTGCCTTCTTAGCAGAAAGCAGCTTATTATATCTTGAACTTAACTTATTTATTTTTTAAAATAGTCGTTTACCTGCTCTGGGCTCATGATAGATTCAACAAACATATATGCTCCAGTTTTTGGCGACTTTACCATTTTTATGGCTTTCGTTAATCTTTTAGATCCTGTCTGTAATGATGCTACTGCTTTCTTTGCCATGACTTATTATTTTATCTCTTTATGAACTGTCATACGTTTAAGAATAGGATTAAATTTTTTAATCTCCATTCTATCAGGCGTATTCTTTTTATTCTTAGTTGTAATGTATCTTGAAGTTCCTGGTTGACCAGATTCCTTATGCTCTGTACATTCTAAAATTACTTGTATTCTGTTTCCTTTCTTTGCCATTTCTATACGTATTAAATACAGCTATTATTTTAAAAATCCTTTAGATTTAGCTTCCTTAATTGCTGCAGATATACCAATCTTATTAATCGTTTTTAATGCAGATGTAGATACTTTTAAAGTTATCCATTTGTCTTCTTCCGGAATGTAGAAACGCTTCTTTAATAGGTTCGCATTAAATTTACGCTTTGTTCTGTTTAAAGCGTGAGAAACATTGTTCCCAACCATTGCCTTCTTCCCTGTAAGTTCACAAACTCTTGACATGATATATATCTTTAAAAATTTTTGTTGCTCAAAATCGAGGTGCAAATATACAAATTCTTTATTTTACGGCAACCTAAAATTAATCAATTTTTAAAAATTTCTTTTAGAAGCATTTCCAGAGCTTTGTTTACTGCTTTGTTCATAACCTTAACGCGATCGCTACCAAAATTAAATGTTTCTGAATACACACCATCATACTTTGTAGCTATAGCAATTAACACTGTGCCTATTTCTGCATCGGAATCCCCTTTTGTAGGCCCCGCATTTCCTGTTGTTGCCACTGCAAAGTCCGATTGAAATAATTTCAAGGCATTTTGCGCCATAGATTCCACCACTTGAGGGCTCACAACAGAATGTGCTTCAATGATCTCCTCTGGGACATCTAGAACATTTATTTTGGATGCTGTTGAATAGGTAACAACACCGCCATTAAAGTATGCCGAAGCTCCCGAATTTGTTGTAAAGCGCTCTGCCACGGTACCGCCTGTGCAACTTTCTGCTATTGCCAGTGTTTTCCCCTCTTTAGTCAGTTTTTTAGCGATAACAACCTCAACCGATCCTTCAGAATCCTCAAAACCGGCAAACTCATCTTTAATTAGAGGCAATAGGTTATCTATCTCTACCTGAACATCCTTTTTAACCTGTTCTTCATCAAAACCTTTGGCTGATAAACGCAATCTTACTTGACCTAGATTTGGCAAGTACGCCAGTTTGATATGATCTGGTAACTCATCTTCCCACGAGGATATTCTATCTGCCAAAGCACTTTCACCTAACCCGTAAACTAAAAGGGTTCTATGTAAAATAAAAGGGAAGTTATATTTTTCTTTTAACCTGGGGATGACTTCATGCTCAATTAAAGCGTTCATCTCATAAGGCACTCCCGGAAGCGAAACAAAAACCTTATTGTCTTTTTCCATCCACATGCCTGGAGCTGTTCCCAGTCTGTTCATTAACACCTGGGCTTTAGATGGCACAAGAGCCTGATCCTTATTTACCTGCAAAAGTTTTCCTGGCACATGTCGTTTCCAAATACCTTCAATATTCTCCAATACCGCAGTATTTCTAACTAGGGTATCATTAAAATATTCTGCAATTGTTTTTTTGGTAATATCGTCCTTAGTAGGTCCTAGTCCTCCGGTGAGAATAACAATATCTACATGCCTTTCGGCTTCCTTAAGCGCTTTTAAAATGTGTGGTTTATCATCTTGAACAGATGTTATTTGATAAACCGAAACACCTATTTTGTTGAGCTGTTTTGCTATAAATACAGAATTCGTATCTACAACCTGGCCAATAAGAAGCTCATCACCAATAGTGATTATCTCTGCTAACATTACAAGTTAAAATCAGACCGCAATTCGGCTGTAGCCATATCTACTGCGGCAATTACTGCATTTAGTTGCGTGGTAACATCCATATCTGTTTTCTCGAACTTACCCCAGTCCTGAACCTCTATTAGAGTATCTAATATTCCCAGTTCAAACAAATCGACTGTGGGTTTCATTTTATGAGCCGCCTGATAGGCATTAAAATAGTCTTTTTCCGCAACTGCTTTTTTTAATCGTTCGGCATCTACTGGCACTTCCTCCAGAAAAGTTTCCGCCAGGGTTTTTATAAAATCTTCGTCATTATCCGCCAATTCCCGCACTCTAAATAATTTGTAATGTTGCTCCATTTATTTTACTGTTATTGAAAACACTTCTTTGTTTTCTATAAAACCTTTTAGTTTATCATTAGTATTTACTTCGCCAACTCCTGCCGGCGTGCCTGTAAAGATAATATCTCCAATCTTTAAAGTAAAATATTTTGACACATATTCTATCAGTTCATCGATTTTCCATAACATGAAGCTTGTATTCCCCTTTTGAACAACTTCATTGTTTTTCTCCAGGGTAAAGCCAATATCATTAACGTTACCCAACTCATTAATTCGTAGCCAATTACCCACGACCGCAGAGCCATCAAAGGATTTCGCCTTTTCCCAAGGCAGGCCTTTTTCTTTTAATTGACTTTGTAAATCTCTTGCTGTAAAATCGATACCAAGCCCAATTTCATTGTAGTATTTATGTGCAAACTTTTTATCGATATATTTCCCAACTCGGTTAATTTTAACCAAAATTTCCACTTCATGATGGATATTATTCGAAAAATCGGGGATAAAAAAGGGCTGCTTTTTTAATAAAATGGCAGTATCTGGTTTTAAAAAAATAACTGGGTCTGTTGGTTTCTCATTTTCCAGTTCTTCAATGTGTTCGGTATAATTTCTACCTATACAAATTAGTTTCATTCTTCGTTTCATTCCTGCGAAAGCGGGAATATCTTTTTCTTGTTAGCTATAATTTAAAAACGGAGTTCCTATCTTCATAGGAATAACAAAATCTTTAAAACTTATTATTAAAGCTTCTAAGTTTAATACGTGTTAGTATCTTTTTAGTATATAACGGGAAATCGGCATTTAATAACCATCCATAATACCCTGGTTCTTTCTCAAGGATCTCTGTAACCAATTTACCTTTGTGTTTACCAAAGGAAAAGCACTCTTCTCCATCTTTGTTATAGACTATAAATCCAGCAAAATCGGCAAACTTCTTTCTGGAGCTAAACTCTGCCAGAAACTTAGTATTGTTTTCAACTTCGTCATACTTCTCGATTTGCGCTTTTAATATTTCGTATGTTGCGTTAGTATCTGCTTCTGCACTATGAGCATTGTCAAGATTTTTATCACAGTAAAATTTATAAGCTGCACTTAATGTGCGTTGCTCCATTTTGTGATAAATAGTTTGAACATCTACAGCTAAACGGTTTTTCATATCGAAATCGATATCTGCCCTTAACATTTCTTCTGCCAATAAAGGAATATCAAAGCGATTAGAATTAAATCCGCCCAAGTCTGAATCCTTTATCAAATTATACACCTCTTTTGCCAGTTCTTTAAACGTTGGTTCATTAGCAACCTTCTCATTGGTAATTCCATGAATCTCGGTTACTTCTTTTGGAATAGGCATTTCCGGATTTACTAACCACGTTTTACTTTCTTTATTTCCGTTGGGAAAAACCTTAAGGATAGAAATTTCTACAATACGATCTTTAGAAATATTAACTCCTGTTGTTTCAAGATCAAAAAAACAAATGGGATTTGTCAGATTTAACTGCATTTAATTCTGTTTTAGAAAGTTGTAAAGATACTAAATTGCCAAAGTGTGAAAATAAAAAAACCAACTTAAAAAAGTTGGTTTTTTCTACGATTAAATTTTTATAACTTAAATTTCTCTATGACTATCCCAGGCTTCAAGGTAATCTTTTACTGCTTTTACAAACTGTCCGCCCAATGCCCCATTTACAACACGATGGTCGTATGAGTGGGATAAGAACATCTTGTACCGTATTCCAATAAAGTCCCCTTCCGGTGTTTCTATAACAGCTGGTACTTTTCTAATAGCTCCAAGCGCTAATATCCCAACCTGTGGCTGATTAATAATTGGAGTTCCCATAATACTACCAAAGGTTCCTACATTGGTTACTGTATAGGTACCTCCCTGTATATCGTCTGGTTTTAATTTATTCTCTCTCGCTCGGTGTGCTAAATCGTTAACCTGTTTGGTCATCCCGACAAGATTTAACTGATCGGCATTTTTTATAACCGGTACTATTAAATTGCCATCTGGTAGTGCAGCGGCCATGCCAAGATTAATATCCTTCTTCTTCACTATGGTGCTATCTCCCTGAAGCGAAATATTCATCATTGGGAAATCCCGAAGGGCTTTCGCTACGGCTTCCATAAAAATTGGAGTAAATGTTAAATTCTCGCCTTCACGTTTTTTGAACTCGTCCTTAACTTTTTTTCTCCAATTCCATATGTTGGTAACATCGGCCTCTATAAAACTTTGAACATGCGCCGAAGTTTGTACAGATTCTACCATATGATGAGCAATGAGTTTCCCCATTCTCGACATTTCTATAATCTCATCTTCTCCACTCGAAACAACCTTTGAAACACTTGCTACTGGTTTTTCCTTAGATTTCGATTGAACCACGGGAGTTTCAACAGGTATCCCAGCTGGTTTTTGAACATCTCCCGTCCTATTTTCTAAATAGTGTAAAATATCATTTTTAGTGACACGTCCATCTTTACCACTCCCAGCAATACGATCCAACTCTTCTTGAGCAATCCCTTCTTGCTTGGCGATATTCTTAACCAATGGCGAGTAAAAACGCTCTCCATTAGACGCTATTGCTCCTACCGTTTCTTTCGCCATACTAACAGTTTCTGCAACCATTTCTGCTGCTTCTTTCTGGCTTGGTACTTTTTCATCTGCAGAAAGAGGTTCTTCTTGAGAAGCCCCAGACTCGGAATCATCATCACCCTCTGCCTCTATAACCGCTATAACCTGTCCTACCTGGACTACATCATCCACCTCAAAGTACCGTTCTACCAATACACCATCTACTTCACTGGGCACCTCGCTATCGACCTTATCTGTTGCTATTTCCAAAACAGGCTCATCCATCTCTATTGTATCCCCAACCTCTTTTAACCAGGATGTTATTGTTGCCTCTGCAACACTTTCTCCCATTTTCGGTAATTTAAGCTCAATTCTTGCCATATTAATAACGTAATGCTTGTTTTTTTTATTTTGATTGCAAAATTAATGAAAAAACATCAATTTTTTTAAATTATCTACAACAAACTATTCTATTAAGATAACTTCTCCTCTGGATATTGTATTATCACTCCCGAGTACAAAATTAGAGTTTTTAGGCAATATTTTAAAAGTAATATGCTTGTCTTTATTAGCTTCAATCATTTCGATTATGCTTTTAAAGCTAAACGCATTGGCATCAAAAACAATTTCAGAATGTCTCGAGACCTGATCTAAATCTTGTTTTAAAACAACTTCTTTGGGTAAAGCAGCCTTTAATTTTTCATGTTCAGCATTAGAAATAAGGACATATTTCGAAACATTTTTATCTGGATTAATCGGTTCTCCTCTAAATATATAAACTAACTTTAAACCGAGCCAAACCAACATATCGAACAACACATTCTTCTTAAAGTGCTTTTTATAAAAGATTTGCATCGCTCCATAAAAACGTTTGGCATAATTTTTATCTCTTAGTGTACTCTCTCCTTTAAAATGAATAATTGTTGTTTCCCCAATATAATAATTCTGGTAACCTGCTTTTAAAATCCTATAGGATATATCAATATCCTCTCCATACATAAAATAATCTTCATCAAAGCCCTCAATTGCATTATATATGTCTCTTTTTAAAAGCATAAAAGCTCCAACCAACACATCTATCTTGCCTGTTTCATGTTCTTCTAAGTGATTGGCATAATAATCTGTTGAACTTCCAAATAATTTCTTAATCGCTGCACTAATGTAGGGAATGTTACGTTTGCTCTCTGGTAAAAAGACTCCCGCCCCATTAATTAATTTGCAACCAATCAGCCCTAATTTCTCTTTCTTTTCTGCAAATTTAAACAGCTTTATAAAAGTATCTTCAGCAACAACTGTATCCGGATTTAGAATACAAACATATGCTCCTTTAGCTTGAGCAACTCCGATGTTATTCCCTTTTGAAAATCCGAAATTTTCTTTATTCTCAATAAGAATAACATTAGGAAATAATGCCTTAACCATTTCACAACTATCGTCCTGTGAATTATTGTCTACTACAATAATCTCTGAATCGATTTGAGAAGTCGCTGCCTCTACACTTCTTAGACAGAGTTCCAAAAAATAACGGACGTTGTAGTTTAATATAACTATAGAGAGTTTCAAAAGGATCTATTATGATTTTAAAGAGCTTTCAAATGGAATTCTGTTAACTATACTTCTCCCTAAAGTTACCTCATCTGCATATTCCAGTTCGTCACCAACAGATATCCCCCTGGCTATAGTTGACGTCAAAATTTGATAGTCTTTTATTTGTTTGTAAATATAAAAATTTGTGGTATCTCCTTCCATCGTCGAGCTTAACGCAAATATAAGTTCATTTATTTCAACCGTCTTCACTTTATTTACTAAAGATTCTATATTCAAGTCATGCGGCCCTATCCCATCCATTGGAGAAATCTTACCTCCTAAAACATGGTAAACACCTTTAAATGAGCTCGTATTTTCGATAGCCATCACATCTTTAATATCCTCAACAATGCAAATCGTACTAGTATCCCTATTAGGGTTAGCACATATTTCACAAAGCTCTTTATCACTAATATTATGGCAGGACTTACAAAACTTAATTTCGCTCCGCATGGTTTGCAGGGCTTCAGACAGCATTTGAGTTTGCTCTTTTGGCTGTCTTAATAAGTGTAATACCAACCGCAACGCCGTACGTTTACCTATACCTGGTAATTGTGACACTTCGTCTACCGCCCGTTCTAAAAGTTTTGAAGAGAATTCCATTGCCGCGAATTTAAGATTTCGAGTTGAGATTCGCTAATTTTCTCACGCTCTTTTAATTTGCCACTATTCATTTGGAATATGAAAGTTAATATTTGTATTTTGAGCATTTAAATTAACATTTTAATGTCTGCATTACAAATCATCCTGCTTATCGCAGCGTATTTTGGAGTTCTTATCCTTATTTCATATTTAACTAGCAAAGAGGATTCTAACGACACATTTTTCAAAGCCAAAAGGCAGTCTCCATGGTATATTGTGGCCTTTGGAATGATTGGCGCATCGCTTTCTGGTGTCACATTTATTTCGGTTCCAGGATGGGTAGAAAGTTCTCAATTTAGTTATATGCAGGTTGTCTTTGGGTACCTCGCTGGCTACTTTGTTATTGCTTATGTATTACTTCCAATATATTACAAACTTAATGTAACTTCCATATACCAATATTTAGAAAACCGCTTTGGTCTTGTGAGTTATAAAACCGGAGCTTTTTTCTTTTTCATCTCTAGAATTTTAGGAGCTTCTTTTAGATTATACCTCGTAGCCATTGTATTGCAAAAGTTTGTTTTCGATGCTTATGGATTTCCTTTTTGGGGCACCGTAACCATCTCTATTATCTTAATATGGTTATACACCTTTAAAGGGGGGATTAAAACCATTGTTTGGACAGATACTTTACAAACCTTATTTATGCTTGTAGCAGTTATTATAGCTATTGTTTTGATTACCGATAAACTAGATTGGAGTCTTTCGGAATTCTTAGCTTCTGAAGAATTAACGGCGTATAACAAAACGTTTTTTACAGAATCGTTTTTGGCAAAAAATCATCTTATAAAATCATTCCTTGGAGGTATGTTTATTGCCATTTGTATGACAGGTCTTGACCAGGATATGATGCAAAAGAACCTCACTTGCAAAACACTTAAAGATGCACAAAAGAATATGGTTTCCTTTAGCCTCGTCTTAATTGTTGTTAATTTTATTTTTTTACTACTTGGAGCGTTGTTATTCATTTACGCCGAACGATACAATATTGCAACACCTCTGCTTGATGGAAAAGCAAAAACCGATTTACTATTTCCGGAAATTGCACTAAATGGAGGTTTAAGTATAACACTGGCTATCGTCTTCCTTTTAGGCCTAATTGCTGCTGCTTATAGCAGTGCAGATAGTGCATTAACATCGTTAACAACCTCTTTTTGTATTGACTTTTTAGGTATTGAAAACATAGAGAAATCTAAACAAAAAGGGGTGCGCAAACGGGTTCATATTTTAATGAGTCTTGTACTTATTGTTGTTATTGTGGCTTTTAAATACATATTGGACAGTAACGTTATTGATAATCTCCTAAAAGTAGCTGGTTATACTTATGGGCCACTTCTAGGACTATTTGCCTTTGGAATCTTCACAAAGTTTAAGATTATAGATAAATACGTTTGGATTGTTACATTGTTATCTGTACTACTATCTTACTTCATCGGAAGTATTCCACCAGAGCACATGGGAGGTTATGCTATTGGTTATGAACTTCTTGTCATTAATGGACTTATAACATTCTTTGGTCTAATATTGATTCGTAGTAAGGAGAACTAAAGTGCAGGACGCTTCAAAAGCTATATTGTGTTCCTTTAAAATCTTATAAAGCTCCGGATTTTCTGTTCCCGGATTAAAAATAACGCGTTCTGGTTTTAAGGATACTATGTAATTGTAATAATCACGTTGATTTTTAGGGTTTATATACATGGTTACCGTGTGTATGTCGTTGTAAGGTACCAATTCATTCTTAATTGGTACTCCTAAAATCTCACCGGTTTTCAAACCAAAGGCAACAACCTCAACATTATTTGCTACCAGCCTTTGTATGGCGTAGTTAGAATATCTATTAGGCTTTAAGGATGCTCCCAGTATTAAGGTCTTTTTTTTCATCTATTTATATAATTATCACCCAAGTCTCAAGTCTTTTTTAAACACTCTAAAACCTGCTGTCTATAACTCACTCCAATTGGGATCTCGATAGCACCTAATTCAATATCTTGAGTTGTAAAAGCCGTAATCATACGAGTGTTTATAATATAAGACCGGTGTGTTCTTAAAAAGTAATTGGGTAGTTTGTTAATAAAATCACTTATTTTATCTTTAGTCGTAAAAGTTTGCTTTTCTGTATGAATACGTATATAATCTTTTAAACTTTCGGCATACAAAATTTCTGAAAATAAAATTTTATAATGCTTTTTGTTAATGTTTATATATATGAAGTCCGTACTGGATTTCTTTTCCAAAACAGATGGTAAATTTTTACTGTGACTATCTACTGTTTTAAAATACTTATTGATTGCCTTAAAAAAACGTTCGAAAGCAATAGGTTTTAGTAAATAGTCGATCACCTCCAACTCATAACTTTCTATAGCATATTCTCTATAGGCGGTGGTAAAAATAACCTTGGGTGGATTACTTATAGATTTTAAAAACTCGATACCAGTAAGCATTGGCATTTGAATATCTAAAAACATCAGATCCACTGCTTTAGACTTTAATATCTCAAACCCCTCCATCGCATTATTGCATGTCGCCACAATCTCTAAATTGGGAACTTTAGAAATATGCGTTTCTATTAATGTTACGGCAAGTGGTTCATCATCTATAATAATACATTTTACCTTCACTTAATTAATTTTTAAAGATTATCTGGTATTTAAATTTATTTGAAGTTTTACTTCAAAATAGTTTTCGGTTTCAATAACTTCAATGGAATGCTTGTCGGGATAAATTAACCTCAATTGGTTTTTAGTATTTATAAGTCCAATACCATTTTTAAAGTTCGTTGCATCTTTTTGCTCGTTTAAGGGTTTTGTATTGTTAATATAAAATGATAATTGTTCATTTTTAATGCTAATACTTATATCTATTTTAGGAACATCAATAACACCACTAACTCCATGCTTAAAGGCATTTTCAATTAATGACACTAAAATTAACGGTGCTACCTGAGCTTGCAGGTTATCAATAGTTTGCTTAAAAACAAGTTCTAAGCGGTCGCCATATCTCAGGCGTTCTAAATCAATATAATTTTGAATAAGTTGAATTTCTTCTAAAACAGATACCGTAGCTTCATTACATTTATAGAGCATATAGTCTAACATCTCTGAAAGCTTTAAAACAGTTTCTGAAGCCTTATCTGATTTTTGAAGTGTTAGTACATATAAGTTATTTAAAGTATTAAACAGGAAATGCGGGTGAATCTGGGCTTTCATAAAATTGAGTTCTGCCGTTACCTTTTCTTTTTCTAACAATTCTCTTCTACTCTTCTCTTCAAACCTTTCTTTTATAAGTTTTATACTAATCACCAGAAACACCGGTAAATAAACCCTATAGAAAAACTCTTTATACAACCTCTTAATATCTGTTGCTATTTCCCAAAGCGGTTCTTTCCTAAAAGTTGGTTCTCTATAAAGCTCTTCTACCACATAAACAACCAGAACCCTAGCCATGACAGAGAACACATATGTTCCTATTAAAAACAAAACGGTAAAAAGCACATACCGTCTTCTATACAACACATATGGGTTTAGAACATAAATACTGTAATAAGCAGCTAACATTTGTGGAGCTAATAAAATAGCATTTCGACTAAACGATTTATATAAAGAGCCATAACCATCAATCATGGCCAACGTGTAAAAACACAGTAAAAGTGTCCAGAAAAGAACATGGCTCAACCATGGTTTTTGAAGAATCGTATTGATTGGTTGTGTTAAAATACTGTTCATAATCTTATTGGGATCGTGATCTGGAAAACTTGAAAACAGAAGTTTCTGACGCTCTTGATTTTAGTTATTAGGTTATTGGAATTTGTTATAAAAATAGTACTAAAAGTACACATTAAGACAAGCGGTATTTTATATTTAGATGAATTCTCCTTAACGCCTTCTAAATAGCGTCAAACACATGACCAATTAAAAATACCATAAGCTAATAAACCTCTGTAATTAGAAACATTGTATTAATCAACACCTGTAATTCTGTATTCGTTTAAGATCGATTTTAGCCAAAACAGTCGAATTAATAATTAAAATTTAAACTAATGACAATTAAAAAAACAATTCTTATTACAATAACTGTTATCGCATTAATTAAATACGGTTTTGCTCAAAATGTACCATTAAAAAGTATTCAAATCAATGATGGCGAAGGTTCTTTTCAAATCCCCGGAGGTATAGGGCATGAAAACGACATTATTACTATACACTATTACAAGCCCATAAATATGACTTCGAAATCAAGAATATTATTAGTTATTCCTGGTTCGGGGAGAAATGGGGACAGTTATCGGGACTCATGGATTGAAACCTCAAAAAAATACAACATACTAATTCTTTCCCCTTCTTACTCAAAAGAAGATTATGTCTATGCCGATTACCATCTTGGGGGGACTATAACAGATATTGGTATGGAAGGGTTTTGCTTTAAAAAGAATTCCAATCACGTGTTTATGGATGAGGACAAGGTTAAATTCATCCCTATTAAAGATTCGAGCAAGTGGATTTATAATGATTTTGATCGTCTCTTTAAAATTGCAAAGAAAGCCGTACAGTCCAAACAACAGGAATATGATATATTCGGTCATTCTGCAGGAGGACAAATTTTACATCGTTTTGTGCTACTGCACCCCAATTCTAAGGCAAATCGTATTCTGGCATCAAATTCGGGTTCTTATACGCTCCCCGAGATAAATACAGATGCTCCTTTTGGCTTGAAAAACCTGGGAATAGACAACAAAAATTTAAAAACATCCTTTAAAAAACGTCTGGTACTTTTTCTTGGGGAACTGGACAATGCAGACGAACAAGGCGGACTGCTACTAAGGTCTCCAACTGTAGACAAACAAGGTACACATCGATTGGCTAGAGGAATTTATTTTTACAACAGAGGTTTATACGTTGCAAAAGCACTAAACACCAAATTTGAATGGAAACTAAAAATCGTTTCCGGTGTTGGTCATAATCAACGAAAAATGGCAAAAGCCGCTGCTAAATACCTTTACGAAAATTAACCAATATTTATATAAAAATAGCATATCATCTAAATTTAGGAACACTTTTTTGTATGTGTTTTCTTAGTATCCATCATTAAAATGTTAAAAAAATGTTAATGAACAAAAATTAGGTAACACAAATTGGAGTGCTACGTCTATCTGGTATCAATTAATTATCATCAATCAATAAAATCACTCTAACGATGCACAAATTATTTTTTGCGTGCTTGCTGTTATTTTCCATAACGGTAGAAGCACTTCCAATGAACCCTGAAAAAGATATCGATAAAACCGGTACTATATTTGGAAAAGTACTCGATGCCAAATTAAATCAACCCTTAGCCTATGTTAACGTTGTTATTAAAAATTCCAAAGGAGACATTATAACTGGCGGTATTTCACTGGATGACGGTTCTTTTAAAATTGAAAAAGTTGCCACTGGGAAACTTGTGGTGAGCATACAATATATAGGGTACAAAACGTATAACAAAACCATTACTATAGGAAAAGGTAATTACCGCATAAATCTCGGTAATATCTTACTTGAAGAAGAAACTGAAGGGTTGGATGCGGTTACCGTAGTCGCCGAAGTATCCTCCATTCAGCAGAAAGTAGATCGAAAAGTCATTACTATAGGTAAAGATCTGGCTGCTTCTGGAACGGCCTCAGAACTTATGGTCGGACTTCCCTCAGTAAGCGTCGATGCTCAAACCGGAGATGTAAGTCTTAGAGGAAACCAAAATGTACGTGTTATGGTAGATGGAAAACTATCTAATATTCCATCGGCACAGTTATTAAAACAAATTCCTTCTACAGCAATTAAATCGATAGAGCTTATTACCAATCCTTCTGCCAAGTATAACCCAGAAGGAATGAGTGGTATCATCAATATTGTTTTACATAAAAATACCATGGTTGGATTTAATGGAAGTATTAGCACCAATGTAACTCATGAAGAAGAGGCCAAATTTAATAGTGCAATTAACCTAAACTATCGTACCGGTAAATTCAATGTATACACCAACTATAGTAACAACATTGCCAAACAAGCTAATAATGGTCATGTATTTAGACCGGGAAATAATTCAGAACAGTTCTTTGTGTTCCTTACAAACAATAAATCCCACCTATTTAAAGTAGGTGTCGATTTCTACATTAACGATAAGAACACCTTGTCCTTATTTACCAGTCAAAATGCAGCAGATAATGGTACCAACAGTAGTACCAGAGCTATTTTTAACAATAACAGCGCTTTTAACCAAAATCAAAGACTTTTAGCCGATGTCACAAACCATTCGGGTCAATATAATTTAAATTATAAATTAGATTTTAAAAAAGAAGGGCACCATATAGAACTGGAAGCAGATCATAACATTTTCGATCAGGAAAACCCAATAGACTACCTTATATTATTAGGGAATCAAGATGATTATAGAGATTTTAATGGTACAGACAGAGCAAGAACAACGGTTAATTTGGACTATGTAAATCCGTTATCCGACAATTCTAAATTAGAATTTGGCCTTCAAGCACGATTATTCAATACCGACATAAATTATTCCTCTACAGGAGACACATTTAACGACGCAGGTGTTTTAGCCCCTACTCTTGGCACTGTATTCGATTATACAAGAGATATTTACTCGGCGTATGCTACATATAGCAAAAAGCTGGATAAATGGACCTACCAGGCAGGTATACGTGCCGAAAGCGTGACTGTAGATGCTTTGGCTTTACAAACCGATGCGGTAAGTAATGTAACAACACCTATTGAGTTTAAAAATGACTATATTCAAGTGTATCCTTCTCTATTTATTACGTATACACCTTCTGAGAAAAACTCCTATCAGTTAAGTTTTAGCCGTCGTGTAGACCGACCAGGTATTGGCCAGGTTAATCCTATTAGAGAATGGGCCTCACCCCTGGTATCCTCTTTTGGTAACCAAAACCTGGAACCTCAGTTTACCAATTCCATAGAGGTAAATTACACCAGAAATTTAAAAGATCGCAAAGGAAGTGTTACAACAGGTGTGTTTTACCGTGCTATTTCTGATGAAATTAACAGAGCCTTATATATAGACCGTACAGACATTAATTCGGGAAGAATTATTCTCACTCATGACAACTTTGACGATACTTCGGCATACGGTCTCGAAGTATCCACAAACTATCGTCCAGCCAAATGGTGGAGCATTAATGGTAGTTTCGACTTTTATTCTCAAACACAAAAAGGTATTGCAGAACGTTTAAGCGCGCCAATTGAAACGGCTACAATAAGAGATATTGATGCCGATGTTAATGAAGTAGACAACGTGGCATGGAATCTAAGAATGTTTAACAACTTTAAAGTAAGCAAAACATTGAGTTTTACAGCCTTTGGGTTTTACCGTGGACAGAATAAAAATCTACAGTTTGATATAGACCCTATGTTTTTTATAAACCTGGGTTCTAGAGTAAGCTTTGCCCAGGGGAAAGGAACATTTAGTTTAAATTTCAACGATATCTTTAATACGATGCATTTTTCGGGTAAAGGCACTAACCCTTACCAACAAGACATTTTCTTCAACTGGGAGAGCCACACAGTATCTGCTGGTTTATCTTATAGATTTGGAGGTGGAAAGTATCGTGCAAAATCTCGTAAACGACGTGATAATGACGAAAAATCTGGAGGCGGAGGCTTTCTATAAAATTATTTAATACCTGCGACATAGTTGATGGTTAGTATTTTCGCAGACTATTAAATAAGTAACCCTCAAAGCTCGACTTTGGGGGTTAATTTTTCTGGAACCGCTATTCTTTTTCAAAAAAATTAAGCTTTTAAGCAATAAAGCTCATATTCTTACGTTAGCGAGATATACAATCTAGCCAAAACGAAAAGAATAATTATTTAGAGTTAGTCGTCTACAATTATGTTCAAAAAAAATTCGTGCAAAAGATTTGTATTAAGAAAAACTCGTAATGTAAATTTCGGGTTTTTTCTTTATATGAGTTGGTTTACACGTTTTGATTGAAGCGAAGCATAGCGTTTTTTTGCCCCACTATGTTAAATAACGTTAAATATTTAATAATCAAACAATAATATTAAACTTTACGCGTCTACTATAGTAGATTCTTCACATATTAGTGTTAGTTGAAGTGAAGTTGATTAATAGCTGAAAAAACCCAAAACTTTTGTTTTGGGTTTTTTGGTTTTTATGTCGTCTTTATTCGACAGAACAAGTTCCTTAATATAATTAACTGAGTGCCACCTGCCGAACGGTCAGGGAGTCATATTGGTAGCTTCGACTACGCTCAGCTACCACTTAATGATTGCACTAGCCCAGGTAAATCCACTTCCGAAGGCTGCCAGTACGACATGATCCCCCTCTTTTATCTTACCTTGTTCCCAGGCTTCTGTTAACGCAATAATTACCGACGCTGCCGTTGTATTGCCATATGTCATGATATTATTAAAAACTTGATCGTCTCTAAGGCCAAACTTCTTCTGTATAAACTGTGCAATCCTTAGATTAGCTTGATGTGGAATCAGCATATCAATATGCTCTTTTTGCAGACCATTCTTTACAAGCCCTTCCATAATCACTTCACTAAATCGTACTACGGCATGTTTAAATACAAAAGTCCCATCCATATAGGGGTAATATGATAAATCTTCTTCTTTAGATGCCAAAATTTCGGGGACCCAATGCGCAATATTGGGTGATTTCACAATTAATTTATCGGCGTACTTCCCTTCACTATGTAAATGCGTAGATAATATACCTTTGGTTGTATCCTCTTCACGGGTTAATACACAGGCTCCTGCTCCATCTCCAAAAATAACCGATACGCCACGCCCTCTGGTCGTTTTATCCAGTCCGTTACTATGATATTCGGCACCAATAACCAGAATATTTTTGTACATCCCGGTTTTAATAAATTGATCGGCTACAGAAATGGCATATACAAATCCGGAACACTGATTCCTAACATCCAAAGCTCCCACTGTTGGCATATCCAACATATCCTGAATCTGCACACCACAACCTGGAAAGTAGTAGTCGGGACTTAGGGTAGCAAATACAATAAAGTCAATGTCATCTTTTGTTAATCCAGAACGCTCTAAGGCCATCCTTGCTGCCTTAGCTCCCATAACAGCAGATGTATCTTCTGTCCCTGCCTTAATCCATCTGCGTTCCTTGATTCCGGTACGCTCTTGAATCCATTCATCGTTCGTATCCATTATTTTAGACAAGTCATCGTTCGTTACGACGTGATCGGGAAGATATTTCCCCAAACCAATAATTTTTGAATTATACATAAACTCTATTATTTAGTTAATACAAAGTACAACAAGCGCTTCTAAATTCCAATTATAAAAATTCATACGCAAAAAAATCTGACAAAAACATAAAACTTGAAGTTAAACGTTCGGAGTTTGAAGTTTGGGTTTTGATATTTAAGACAAAGTCGTGTCAGTTTGTCACATTTTAATACTTGGTACTTTTTTTGTCCTGAACTCTCTAAAATAAACAAAAGTTAAAATTAATCTAGAAGGTGATTAAAACTTGTTTTGATTTTTATGAGCTATGGGCGATAAGCAGTCGAAACATATCATATAATTTTAAACACCTTCAATAAATAAACTATTTAAAATGGCAAAAGGAAATATTAATGTTTCGGTAGAGAATATCTTTCCTCTCATTAAAAAGTTCTTGTATAGTGATCACGAAATATTTTTACGTGAGTTAATTAGTAACGCTACAGACGCAACCCTAAAACTAAAGCATTTAACCAATGTAGGTGATGCTAAGGTAGAATACGGCAACCCACAAATTGAAGTTAAGATTGATAAAGACGCTAAAAAGCTACATATTATTGATCAAGGTTTAGGAATGACTGCCGATGAAGTCGAAAAGTACATTAACCAGGTTGCATTTTCGGGGGCAGAAGAGTTCTTAGACAAATACAAAGATTCTGCTAAAGACACTGGTATTATTGGTCATTTTGGTTTAGGATTCTACTCGGCCTTTATGGTTGCAGATAAAGTGGAAATTATCACAAAATCATTTAAAGACGAACCAGCAGCACACTGGACTTGCGACGGAAGCCCGGAATTTACTTTAGAAGCCGCAAAAAAAGAAGGGCGGGGAACCGAAATCATCCTTCATATTGCAGAAGACTCAACCGAGTTTTTAGAAGATAGTCGTATTACAGGTTTACTTTCAAAATATAACAAGTTTATGCCGGTTCCAATCAAGTTTGGAACTAAAGAAATAAACGATCCCGATTTTACACCTAAAACGACCAAGGATGAAGACGGAAAGGAAACGACAGAACCGCATAAGCAAATTACTGTAGATAACATTATTAATAATCCTAATCCGGCATGGACTAAACAACCAAGCGATTTAGAGGAACAGAATTATAAAGATTTCTACCGTGAATTGTACCCAATGCAATTTGAAGAGCCTTTATTCAACATTCACCTAAACGTAGATTATCCGTTTAATTTAACAGGTATTTTATACTTCCCAAAAATGTCTAACGACATGCAAATTCAGAAGGATAAAATTCAATTATACCAAAACCAGGTCTTTGTCACCGATAATGTCGAAGGTATTGTACCCGAATTTTTAACCATGCTTCGTGGGGTCATTGACTCTCCGGATATTCCGTTAAATGTATCACGTAGTTATTTGCAGGCCGATGGTGCGGTTAAAAAAATCTCTTCTTACATTTCAAGAAAGGTAGCCGACAAATTAAAATCACTGTTTAATAATAACCGTGAAGATTTTGAAGCGAAATGGAACGACATTAAAATCGTGATTGAGTACGGTATGCTTTCTGAAGAAAAATTCTTCGAAAAAGCAGACGCCTTTGCGTTATACCCTACGGTTGATGGGAGCTTCTATACTTACGAGGAGTTATTCAACAAAATTAAAGCGAAACAAACTGATAAGGATGACAAATTGGTTATCTTATATGCGTCTGATAAAGATGCACAACACAGCTACATTGAGACTGCTAAAGCCAAAGAGTATGAAGTGCTACTGTTAGATTCTCCTATTATATCACATTTATTACAAAAGTTAGAGTCTACTAAAGAAAATGTAACATTCGCACGTGTTGATGGTGATCATATCGATAACCTCATCAAGAAAGACGACACAACCATTTCTAAGTTAGATGAAGACCAGAAAAAAACTCTGGATGACTTACTAAAGGAAGTTATTCCTTCAGAAAAATTCATGGTACAATTAGAAGCTATGGATAGTGAAGCGTCTCCGTTTATTATTACTCAACCGGAGTTTATGCGCCGTATGAAAGAAATGCAAGCTACCGGAGGTGGTGGTATGTTTGGTATGGGTAACATGCCAGAAATGTATAATCTGGTGGTAAACACAAATTCTGACTTGGTAGGAGAGATTCTGAATACCAAAACTAAAAAGAAACAAGAACGCTTAATTACTCAAAGTTTAGATTTAGCACGTTTATCTCAAGGCCTATTAAAAGGTGAAGAATTAACAAACTTTATTAAGCGCAGTTATGATATGATTAAGTAGCTTCGGCTGTCCCTGTTCGAGACTTATTTTCCAACGGAAGAACGCCTAGCTATCGATATCGAATATATGTCTAGTCGTGTATTGTGAGACGTGTTGTCAAATACAAACGATATGACATTTCATAATACGATTTCAAACATTAATATCGAACAAAAACCACTTTGCAAAAGTAAAGTGGTTTTATTTTGTTTAAAATTTAATTTGTGCGAAATTTTTACATATTTTAGTAAGATAATAACCTTTTAAACACAACTTTACGCTTGCCAATACCCTCACCAAATCTAGTATTAACAACCTAAACAACCCACATGAAATGAAGCTTTATCCACTTTTAATCATAGAGCGTTGTTAAAAAAACTTATTATGGTAACACTTTTTAATGGTAGAAAATTTGAAAAATTAGAAAACGAAATAACCCAATCTATAGAAAGTAAGATTAATGGTTATAATAAATCAAAATTTGACAATCACCCATTAGGGGAATTAACTTATCAATTAGAAGACACATTTAAAATTAAACTCCCAGAAATCTTCGAAGAAAGGATTTATCAAGAAGAACCGTCGCATACTACAATACGCTATGCTGGAGTTAGCCATTTTAATGAAAATGCGACAATTCCCGGTATAAAATTCACTATGGTTATTCCGTTTCATGGTGATGCATCCATGTTTACTATATATCCTTCAAAATATACAACCATGTTTCCCTATGGAGATGTAAGTTCAGATCAAATCAAAGTAATCTACGACGTGCCTGCCGGACAGGATGCTTCTGTTATACAATCTGACTTCAATAATAATTTAGAAACCATCAAAATCTATCTAAGCTTTCTCGCTAAAGATGTTCATACATTTAATCTAAAGTTAAATCCGCTTATTAAAACATTTCTGGAGCTGCGAAAAAACAGCCTTAATAGTAATGGAGATTCCTCAAACCTTTTTGGCTTTTCGATTAGGTAAATTCCTATAGTTTTGCTTAAGTTCTCCCTAAGAACCCCATGGCAACCAGTAAATCTACTTTTAATAATGCTTAGAAAATTCCAAGGCCTAAAATCCCCACTAGAAAAGTAAACGTTTTTATCCATTGAAAACTATGACTCTAATTTCATTAATTAGATCGTATACATTTTCTTTTCAAGTTTTAACACACTCCTTTAATAAGACGTTACATCTCTTAAGTCCAGGTTTTGACTATTATAACCTCCAATTAAACGACCAATACCTGTACCTGCATCAATAGTGATGAGTTTACCATCTTTTGTCACACCATAGAGATTACTGTCAAAGAATTGCAGTCCCGAAATTGAATTAAATCCAACACCTCCTTTATTATATGTGGTTATATTACCTGTAGTGATGCTTATATTCTGTAAAGAAACAGAGGTTTGTTTCTTATGGATATTATAGCCCGTAAGTGTACCAAAGAGATTACTATTCTCATCAAATGCCAGACAACTTGGAATAGAAACCGCCGCAGGGCTTGGCGCTAAAAGACCAATTAAAGTACAACTACCATTTGATGAATCAATTTTATAAAGACCGGTCCCCGTGTTGGGTGGCGTTGCAAGACAATATAAATCGCCAGATATCGTAGAAAGTTTACTAGCCCCTTGAATTCCCAATGCACCAATTACCGTCGTTACTCCGGTTAACGGATTTATAGTTAAAAATTCTGTAGACGTAATGCCATACAATGTCGTTTTATAAAAAGCTATTCCCGTTATATCCGAACCAGTAACTACTGGAGTTGAAACACTTCCATCAATACGATCCATGGTATATAAATTTCCATTTGAAGCACCAATTACATATAATCCTGTTTTCATAGGTATCTTTATTTTATATTACACCGTATTATTCCTTAGATATTCCAATGAATAATCCGAATCAAATTGTTCATAAGCATTGAACCTTGCCCCATTTTAATTCCTTTATAAACCCTGTATTTAACTATCGCCCCAACTACCAATAATTCCTGAGAAAGACGTTCCTCCAGGCCCTTGAGCAGAATAAGCAACCTGGTATTTTAGGGTAATAATATTTGTAGTGCTGTCTATATCTAAAGTGGCTACTGCCGTAAAATCCCCTACATTACTTGCAGAATATAATGTTGCCGATGTATTGGTACTGTCTAAGGTGGCACTACCTTGTAAACTACCATGCGCGAAAACGGAAACGGTTACCGTCTTTCCTACCGAAATATAGTTGAATGTTGGCCCGCCATCCATTGAGAATTGTCCTGAATAATTTGTCACAATGCTATAAGATTTTTTCCCCTACTCTATTTAAATTGGTTTTTCGGGTTCCACCGTTGTAATTAATACACGTTCAATCGAAGATGTGCTTTAACTGTAATTTAAAGTTAAAGAAATGATTACCCCAAGAGTCATAAAATGTAATAACATCCCGGTTTTGAGCCATGAACGAAGTCTTTTTATGCATAAACGCAGGATTGTACATACCGTCCTGGTTTAGTTCTCTAGCTCAAACTATTATGTTAAACCATAATCTAATAATTTAAATTGACCTTACGGTTTTCTGTAAGGCAACTACCCGCTTTTGTATTAATCTTGTGGTTATTATAAAATAAGTTCTGAAATGGTCGGTATGAGCTGTTGTTTGTATTTGAATGTTATAATGTATGAAATATCCTATGAAAGTAATTGAAATTGACAAAAAAGAGCAATATGCTTTGCCTTGGAAAAGAATAGCCGAGGAACTTACATTAATTTGACTGGAAAATTCAAATATCTATCTATTCAAGATGACCAAGAAAACAGTGAGGTTAGAGATTTTGAATCAACTATCCATACTTTTTTCAATAATATCAACCCTGAATCAATTACAAGGTATAATCAATACTAAAAATAATAGTTTTATACGACTATTTTTGGAATTATATAAATCCTCAAAGTCAGAAGACTTTGCGGAGCGGGGTGGCTGTTTTTAAGGATATTCGCGCGATATTGTAAAGCTTTACAAAAGCTTCGACAATCTATTTACGAAATTGCTTCTCTCTTCGTAATACACCTTAAAACAGCCCCTTCTAAAAAAGCGCCCTAGTCATATTACTATTTAAGTTCTAGGTTTTTGTAACCAAGTTGTTTTTAGAACGTCACATCGGTAACCTTAAAACACTGAAACATGACATTCATTAATAAAAAAACAACGATCATCCTTTTCATATGTACGCTTCTTAGCGGAATTGGGTACACCCAAAAAAATCTCGAAAAAAAATTAGATAGCCTTTTAGAAGCCAAGTTTAAACCTAACAGACCAGGGGCAGTTGCCATGATTGCTAAAGATGGTAAAATTATTTACCAAAAAGCTTACGGTAGCGCCAATCTTGAACTTGATATTCCCATGTCCACATATCATGTTTTTAAAATTGGTTCCATTACCAAACAGTTTACAGCCGTCTCTATTTTAATGCTCTTAGAACAGGGCAAATTAACCTTAGAAGATGATATCACCATGTATCTTCCGGACTACCCAACCCACGGCCAAAAAATCACCATTCATAATTTACTAACACATACCTCTGGAATAAAAAATTACACCGCTATGCAAACCTTGGGAAGTATTACGAAGAAAGACTTAACACCCAAACAACTCATTAATTTTTTTAAAAATGAGCCTGTTAATTTTAACCCTGGCGAACAATACAAATACAATAACTCCGGCTATGTTATTTTAGGTTATATTATTGAAAGCATTACTAAGCAATCTTACCAAAGTTTTGTAGAGCAGCATATTTTTAATCCGTTACATATGAGTTCATCATACTACGGGAGTTCAAAACGAATTATTAAAAACAGGGCCTCTGGCTATCATGGGAAAAAAAGTGATTATATAAATGCCTTCTACCTGAGTCTAACACTCCCCTATTCTGCCGGATCACTTATGTCCTCTACAGAAGATCTTCTAAAATGGCAAAACGCCCTTAAAAACAATGTACTTCTTAAAGAAGCAACTAAAGAAAAGGCATTTACAAACTATAAATTAAAAAACAACACCCCTATTAATTATGGTTATGGTTGGGGCATAAAGCATATCAACAACTTAAAAACTTTTGAACACGGTGGATCCATTCCAGGATTTAAAAGCATGGCAATATATGTACCCAATATAGATACCTACATTGTAATACTAACTAATTGCGACTGCAATTCGCCCACAAAAATAACAAGCAACATTGCTGAAGAAGTTATCGATGAATTTACATCTCAAAGTCGTAATTAACTTAAAATCAATCATTACTTAGATTTACAACCTCAATTTAAGCCTCTCACAATTCATTTATATAACAAAAAACATAAGTAATGCCTATATATAAATCCTGACTTCTACTTTTATAGCTTCATTATACTTTTTCAGAAACAAGGTTGATTAAAAAAATCCATTAGAGACACGTTTCTCTCCTTAAAAAATAAATTTTATGGACTACCTTTAAAATGAATCTAACAATACGAAATTGACTTATGAAGTTTTACAATAAAAACATTCCTTTTGAAACAAATTCATTTCTAATGTATTAATGCTCTTAATCTGTACATCACATTTTCAATAGAGAATCCTGTTGTAGCACTAAGCACTTTATATACATAACGAGAGAAGTCAACTTTTAAAAGAAATGTATTAGAGACCTAAAATTTGTAAATAATTAGGTGATTCTTTTAATCTTTAATTCCATCGTTATGAAATCAAACATCTTAAAATCCAGAATCTCAGCTTTTGCCTTTGTTTTAGCCATCACTATTTCTTTAGCATTTTCTAAACCTTCATCTTCAAACCAGTTTTATGTAAATGCTTATATTGAAAATTATTCGACATTTTCATGTAATTATATCGGCCAAGCAGCCTGTTCCACATATGGAGACGTCTTCTGTACCATTATCTTGAATGGACAAGAACATAACTTATATGGAGATCGCTTTTTGGGGAATTTTTGCACCACCCTTCTCTATCGTCACTTTTAATGAAACACCCGGCTCACCACTTTTTAATGACTAAAATCAAAACCTGTGTAATTACATCAATAAACCACACAAAACATTAAAAACCTGAGGTTTAGAAAGCGAACACCTAAACACATTAGAAATCACCATTTTAACAAAAAATTCTTGCATTTTCGAGAAAAAAACCTTAATTTAATAGATGTAAGAACCTAAAAATAAATCACTTACACATGAAAACAGCATACGAAAAAGTATATTTAAATGCGATCTTAATCGTAGGCTTTGGACTGTTTGGTTGGTTTTCGTTTGAGTTTTTTTCGACCAAATGGCCGAATTGGATGAATTATGGACAACTCGTATGTTCAATCTTAATTTTATGGTACTATCTATACAGAATAAAACATAAGTATTTAAAAATTGAAAATGGAGAATTGAAGGTTATAAGTCCAACAGAAAAGAAAATAAGACTAAGAGACATTAAAAAAATTAAAAAACTTGCCGGGGATTATATTTTAAAAACCGACAAAAAGAAACTGATAATCAACATATCTAGTATTGACCCCAAGTCTCTATTCAAACTAAATAAGGAACTAAAGAAACTAAACTTAGAATGGGAATAGCCCCTTTTGATTAATTAATTTTGTCGTTAGTAGTAGTTTTTCCGGTAGTCTATATATATCAAAAAAGCCACGTTGTTCATACAATGTGGCTTTTTCAAATAGCAAATTACTCTATAATGTCGGCAATAGAGATTATTTTACCGTTTTCCCAGCAAACATTGATATTACTATCTACTAAACCATGCTGAACATTTAAAGCGTAGCATGTTGTTGTTCCTTCTATCGTAGAAGCTGTTACTTTAGATGCTCCAAGTTCGTAAAGAGACAAAGGAATTTCATCATTTGAATACCCATACTTTTCAGCGGCGTCATCAATAGATTTAGTGCTTGTAATGGCTTCCATAAATCCTTGCATTTCGGCAGAAACCTCTACAGATTTACCACAAGAAACGAATAAAAAAATCGTTAAAACAAAGCTTGATACGAGTAGAAACTTACTTTTTTTCATAGTAATAAGATTTAGGTTAGCCGCAAAAGTAGCAAAATATATGTACAAACATAAAACCACAATATTAAATTTGAAAAACCACTGTAAAAGCGGTAGTTTGCCCTACTTAAAAACCCATTATCTTCTCCTATTTTTTATCTAACAGGGTTAAATTTTATAAATTCGTTTAAATTCTAGAACCTCATCAAATCGCATCATGAAAGCTTTTTTAGAAAACATAATACCCGAAGACAGATTGCATGAATTTTTATCCATTGGAGACATATTATCCATAAAAAAAGGCAAGTACTACATCCGGGAGGGTGAAACACCGCAAAAATTAGGTTTTATAATTTCGGGACTCTTTAGGTATGTATATATAAACCATGAAGGTAAAGAGTTTACCAAAGGACTTATTCTCAAAAATAATTTTATAAGCTCTTATTCGGCCATGATTTCACAATCTCCGTCCTATTTCTTCATTGAAGCCCTGGAAGATGGTGAAATTTATTCTTTTAGTTATAAAAAATGGTTAAACCTTCAAAAGAGTCATCCCTTTTGGAATGCATTCCTGTTAAAACTCATCGAAACGGCATTTTCAAAAAAAGAAAAACGAGAACGAGATTTATTATTACTTAATGCAGAAACCAGATATCTCAATTTCTTAGAGACATACCCCAATATGGAAACAAGAATAAACCAAACCGTTATTGCTTCATATTTAGGTATACAACCAGAATCCTTAAGCCGCATTAGAAAAAAATTAGACACTTAACATACATCAATGTGTAGATTGTTGCAGCCAACTAATTTCGTCCTATTAACGAAAATATTAGAAAGCATGCAATTATCTGGGAACACCATATTAATTACCGGCGGTAGTTCGGGTATAGGACTCGAACTAAGCGAACAACTTATTAAAAGAAAAAACAAAGTTATTGTTTGTGGCAGGTCGGTACCTCGTCTTAAAGCAGCAAAAAAGCGACTTACCGAACTGGAAATCCACTCATGTGATATCTCTAATGTAGATCAATGTGAAGATTTATTGGAATGGGTTAAAACCAATCATCCAGAACTAAATGTTCTTATAAACAATGCTGCCATTGTAAACCATATTGGTTTTTTGGAAACAGACTATATCGTAGATATGGCAGAACAGGAAATAGCGACCAATTTTATAGCTCCCATAAGGTTAACGCATCTTCTATTTCCAACAATACAAAGAAATAGCAATCCTGCCATTATAAACATTACATCGGGGCTCATTTATGTACCACGAGTAGATTACCCGTTTTATAATGCCACTAAAGCAGCTCTACATTCTTTTACCCAGGTATTAAGAAAACAAACCGAGACCTCGGGTGTTGAAATTATTGAAGCCATATTTCCAGCGGTAAATACCCCCTGGCATAAGGGGAATCCTCCTAAAATTGCCATTTCTGTCAACCAGGCAGTAGACGAAATGATACAAGGATTAGAAAAGAAAAAACCCGAAATTAGAATAGCAAAAGTCAACTTACTCTATAAAATTTCAAGACTGGCTCCTGGTTTTGCTTTTAGAAAATTAAACAACCTTGCTAAGCGCTAAAATCATTCGATCTATAATGAACAGAATTATTAACTCATGTGGATTTTCTTTTAACATTCAAAATTTCAACCTCATCGAAATTCTTAATCACTAAACACTGGTCACCGCGTTCCGATCACTAAACACTGGTCACTGAGCGTAGTCGAAGTGAGCAAAAATTCACATGAACCAATCCCTCTACCCATGACTCTTTTCCCATTCACATAAAGATTTTAAAATAGGTATTAAATCTTCACCTTTACTGGTAAGTGTATATTGAATCCCAATAGGAATCGTATTTGGAAGCACGTCTTTATTGAGTATATTTTGTGCTTCCAAACGGTTTAACTTTCTGCTTAAAACCTGCTCGGATATATTGGGTAATTCCTCATTTAACAAATAAAAACGGTTAAACCCCTTAGAAATTGAATAAACGATTTGGGCAATCCAACGACTACCAATAGTATCTATAGCAACATTTAAGGCACATATGTTGTGCAAATATTTTTCGTTTATCGCATTTGTTGAATTGTCTTTACGCATAACATCATTTTTTTCGGCTCACAATTTTGTTAGTTATTGTATCATCCACCATACTCACCGAACTTTGCAATAAAATTATAAAAGAACTTTAAATTTAAACCGAAAATGAAAGCGAAAAATTTAATACTACTATTGGCAATTACTATTTGTAGTATAAACTGTAAAAAAATAGACAAAAAAGCACATACTAAAACGCAAACAGATGTTAAATTATACGCACTTAACGGTGGAGATATCTTAGTAAACAAACTAGAAGTCTTTTCGCAAGACACCACATACACCGGTCAGCAAAAACTATTAGTAGATCCTTATTTTGTAATTACACATCCCAAAGGAAACCTCATCTGGGATGCTGGCCTACCAGAAAGTTTTGTTCTTGACAAACCCGTTACCGAACCTACAGGTGTCTTTACCTTGCAAAGACCCGATTCTTTAGTAAATCAATTAAAATCTATTAATCTTAGTATTGAAGATTTCCAGTATATTGCTTTATCTCATTGTCATTTCGATCATATTGGACATGCTAATTATTTTAAAAATGCCACCTGGTTGGTTCAAGAAAGCGAATATAATTTTATAACTAGTGATTCTGAAAAGTCAAAAAACATAAATACCTATAACTCAATAAAAGACTTAACCCACATTAAAAAGCTTCATGGGGATTTTGATGTCTTTGGAGATGGTAAAGTTGTTATAAAACTCATGCCAGGGCATACTATTGGTCATCAGGTTCTATGCATTGATGTCGGATTGAAAAAACCGATTTTATTAACGGGAGACCTTTATCATTTTCGCGAAAATAGAACACATAAAAGAGTACCTTCATTTAACTATAGTGTCGAAGAAACCTTAAAAAGTATGCATGCTTTTGAAGAATTTGCAAAACAAAATAATGCAGAAATAATCATTCAGCATTCCAAAAAAGATTTCGAAAAGCTACAAGCCCTCTTAAAAGAGTAGGTTTTACTTTAAGGTATGACCATGAAGTAGGGGTTTTGATACTTACTCCCTAAGTATAATGATAAATAAAAACTTCCTATATATTGATGCATTCCTAGCCTATACGTTTATAGGAACTAAGGTAAAAACCATGAAATTATAGGACCTCAATCTTCAATTTAATAATAAAAAATCCACCCCTGACACCTACTGACACAAGCCCAAATATCTTTGCATTACGTTTAATATTTAAATCAATTTAAAAAATGAAAAATGCGATTAGCTGGTTTGAAATTCCAGTAAAAGATTACGAAAGAGCTAAAACGTTTTACTCTAGTGTTACAGGTTCTGAAATTGTAGACCACCCTATGGAAAATTACAAATACGGATTGTTTAGCTACGACATGAAAAATGGTGGTGTTGGTGGTGCCCTAATCCAGGGAGAAGGCATAAACCCTTCTGTAGATGGTGCGATTATCTATCTAAATGGTGGCGAGGACTTACAAGTTTCTCTATCTAAAGTTGAATCGAACGGTGGTAAAATTGTTATGCCTAAAACCGACATTGGAGAAAATGGATTTATGGCTCACTTTCTAGATACCGAAGGAAACAAAATAGCACTACACTCTATGAATTAACATGAAACGAATCGCAGAAGCGGTACATTATTCAATCTAAAAAACGAATATCTTATGTCATTTGAATTTATTAATGACGCTAGTTCGTCATCATATATTGATGGTGAAATTTCATAACTATAAATTCTGGTGGTAAACGATATGAATAGATAGTGAATTGCTAGGCGGTTCACTATCTTTGTTATTATGTCTCAGTTATCCCGACTCATTGCTATATTAACCTTGTTGAAATCTAAACGACTTTTAACAGCAACCGAACTTGCCAAAAAGTTTGACGTAAGCATAAGAACCATATACAGGGATATTAGAAAGCTTGAAGACGCTGGTGTCCCAGTTACAACTATTGATGGCAGGGGCTATGCGCTTATGGATGGGTATTCTGTGGCTCCTGTGCAATTCACAGAAAAACAAGCCAATGCCCTCGTTACTGCCGAACATATAATAAATCAGTCTCAAGACACTTCTTTTGTAAACAACTTTAATGAAGCCTTAATTAAGATAAAGTCTGTATTTCGAACCTCTATTCAGGAGAAAAGCGAAATGCTACAAAGTAAAATTCATATTTTCGATTCGCCCTATGAAAACATTTCCAGTAATGCACTTTCTGAAATTCAATTGGCCATTACAAATTTCAATTTTATAGAAATTAACTACTGTAAAGTAAACACCTCCAATACCTCTTTCAGAAAAATTGAGCCCTGCGCTATGTACTCCACACAACACAAGTGGATTCTTATCGCCTGGTGCCATCTAAGACACGATTATCGTTCCTTTAGAGTCGATAGAATTCAGCACTTTAAAATTTTACATGAAGCATTTGACGATAGAAAGTTCAATCTTCAAGATTATTTTCAATCCTGCCCCTATAAGTGATTTAAACAAATGAATTCAAATGTCAATTCTCAAATAACAAATTACCAAAATCCAATAACTTAATAACTACAACCCAACAAAACATATTCAAAATGAACGTCCTTTCCACCAATACCGCCAAGCCAACATCCATTATTTGGAACGGAAAAAAACTCACTACCGGTATCTATAAAATGCCTACTAAAACTCCCATTTATTTGAGAAAAGACGGTGTAGATGGCGACGAAGTGTCCGATAAAAAAGTTCATGGTGGTGAGTTTAAGGCCTGCTATATCTTTTCTCATGATCACTATGCACATTGGAAAACAAAATACCCCAATTTGGATTGGAAATATGGCATGTTTGGAGAGAATATTACACTTTCGAATTTAAACGAAAAGGACATTCATATCGGCGACATTTATAAACTTGGCAATGCATTGGTACAGATAACACAACCTCGTGAGCCTTGTTTTAAATTTGGTCTTAAGTTCGGCAATCAGTATGCCTTAAAAGAGTTCATCGAATTCGGTTTTCCAGGAACTTATGTACGTATTTTACAAGAAGGCTTCGTAGAACAAGGTGATGCCTTTGAACTTGTAGAACGCGCGGAAAACAGCTTAACAACTTGGCAATTTTTTGATTTACTGTTTTCTAAAGACAAAAATAAAACGCTTATTAAGCTTGCCATAAATAATGATGCCTTACCTTTAAGAAAACGCGAAAAGCTGAAAAAACTGCTGTGATAATTGGATGTTATTTTTAAAGTATCTTTGCCGCATAACATATAAAATATGTCATTTAAAGACTTACAACTAAACCGTCCCATTTTAAGGGCTATTGCAGAGACCGGATACAATGACCCTACGCTTGTACAGGAAAGAACCATACCGGCAGTTTTAAACGGCAAAGATGTGGTAGTCTCGGCTCAAACGGGTACAGGGAAAACAGCAGCATTTGCCCTACCCATTCTTCAATTATTGTTCAATACCCAGGATGCTCCTAAAGGAGGGAAAAAGGTTCGTGCTTTAATTGTAAGTCCAACACGAGAACTCGCCATTCAGATTGAAGATAATTTTAAAAATTATGGTACCCACACAAATTTAAGAAGTACTGCTATTTATGGAGGGACCTCCATGGAACCTCAAATTGAGATTCTAAAAAAAGGAGTCGATATTCTAATTGCTACCCCTGGACGCTTATTAGATTTGCATAAACGAGATGAGCTGAATCTGGACTATGTAGAAACACTGGTTTTAGATGAAGCCGATTTAATGCTGGACATGGGCTTCATTGACGATGTTAAAAAAATTGAACGTCTATGTACCAAAGACAAGCAAGTCTTATTATTCTCGGCCACCATTCCCTATAAGGTGGAGCAACTGGCAAACAGCATTTTAAGAGACCCCGAGCGTATTGAGGTTAATCCAAATTCTTCAACATCGACCAACATCAATCAATTGCTCTATTATGTACCAAAACGGAATAAAATTGAATTGTGTATACACCTATTAAGGAATACAATAAAAGGACGTATCATTATTTTTAGACGTACAAAATTTGGTGTTGAGAAGCTCGAACAAACCCTATTGAAGAATGGTTATAAAGTCGCTAGTATTCGCGGTAATAAAAGTCAGAACTTAAGGCAGGAAGCCCTAAAAGATTTTAAATCTGGTGCAGCCAATATCCTTATTGCAACCGATGTTGCAGCGAGAGGTATTGATATCGACAATATAGACGCGGTTATTAATTTCGACCTGCCCAATGTACCAGAAACTTATGTACACAGAATTGGACGAACAGCCAGAGCAGGAAATATTGGAACTTCGCATTCGTTTTGCTCTGCCGATGAAAAGAGTTATGTAAAAACGATACAGCAACTTATTCAGATCCAAATCGATATTATCGACGATCACCCCTACCCTTTAGATCCAAAACAAAAACCCATCGTGCATAAGTCCAAAAAAACGGGTAGTAAACATAAAAAAGGACGTAAAAGCAAAGCTTCAAAACAGAAAAAGAAGCGTTGGTATTAAAAAAAACAGAAATTAATGGACAACATCAAGAATATTGTTGAATCTTTAAAATTGCAACCACATCCCGAAGGCGGTTACTTTAGGGAAGTTTACAGAAGTGAAGGACGTATTAATGAAGAAACGCTTGGTAATGATTTTTCAGGTGAACGAAACTATGCAACGTCCATTTACTTTCTTTTAACCTCCGAATCTTTCTCTGCATTCCACCGCATAAAACAAGACGAGATTTGGCATTTTTATAAAGGAACTGCAATACGGCTTCATATAATTTCAGATGATGGAAATTACTCCAATACCATTATTGGAAACGATCTGGAAAAAGGTCAAAATCCACAATTTGTAGTAAGAGCTAAAGACTGGTTTGCTGCAGAAGTTATTGATGCGGATAGTTATGCCCTGGTAGGGTGTACTGTTGCTCCCGGATTCGACTTCAATGATTTTGAAATGCCCGAAAGAGCCTCCTTAATTTCCAGATTCCCGGAACATGAAGAAATCATCACAGCTTTTACCAGAATTTAATGCTGTAACCTTTGATTAAAATGATGCTTTAATAAGGATATCTGTAGACCAAACATACCACCAAAAAGTACTACTGCATAAGTAAGAACCTGTGGTATAGATACCCCAGTCAACAAAGTGGTTATTTCATTTTTATAGAATATACTAAAGTCTAAGGTTCCAAACCAACCTGGTTCAGTATTTTGGTTGTTAAAAATGGCATAACTCATTACTGATAAAAATATTATCGCTATAAGTATCCATCCTTTTCGAGATATTAAAGGCTGATACACAGTAACCCGGTTATCCTCTAATGCGGTAACCTGAGCCATCACAGAATCCATGAAATTTTCTGATGGTCGCTCCAGAGAAGCGTCCTTTACTACTTTCCTACTCAAACTATCCAGATTCTTTTCTATATTCTCATCCATAGTATTTAATAATTTCGGGGTTTAACCGATCTCTTAAAATGGTTGCCAGCTTTTTTCTAGCTCTAAAAAGTTTAACCTTCACATGATTTGCCGTTAAACCTGTAGATTTCGATATGTCTTCCAAAGACTGTTCTTCAAAATAATATAAAGTTAGTAAAAATCCGTCGTCACCCGGTAATAATGCCATACAATCCCGAATGGCCTGACCACGTTCTTCATGTTCTAACTTATCTAAAGCGTTGTCTATTGTTCTTACCTGAGATTCTGTAAACGCATCAATAGCAACATTATTTATAAATTTTTTATTCTTTTTTAATCGATCCAGGCTTTTGTTATAAGCGATTTTATAAATCCATGTAGAGAATTTAGAATCCCCTTTAAAACTATTTAAGGATTTATAAACCTTTATAAATGTATCCTGAGCGACTTCTTCTGCCTCTTCTCTATTTTTAAGCATTCTAAACGTTAAGGTAAATACCAAATTTTTATAACGTTCCACAAGCACCTCAAAAGCAGCTGTGTCGCCATCAATAGCTAAATTGATATAATGTTGATCGTTAGTGGTCATTTTTAAATTAAGACGACTATAGTTTTGCATGGGTTACAATAGGATCAAAATATTTTTCAAAAAAAGTGTAACCAGAATTAAGAATGCATCGTCATAAGCCATAAACACACTAAATTTAATCAATTAAAAACAAACAATTATGGGATCAGAATTAATCATCGTACCAATTATCTTCGGAGCCATTTTCGGAGTCTTTTATTTATATTTTTCAACACGCAATAAAGAGCGTCTGGCACTCATTGAAAAAGGGGCGGATGCCAGTATTTTTGTTCGAGGAAGAGGCAATCTCGGAACAGCTCCCATTTGGAAAGTATTTATATTAAATCTAGCCCTTCTGTTAATAGGCATTGGATTAGGGACATTTATTGCTGCAATCTTAGAAAACTATACAAGTTTAGAAGAAGGCCCTCTATATGTAGGCTCCATTTTTTTAATGGCTGGTTCTGGACTGTTTACCGGTTTCTATATTACTAAAAACCTGGATAAGGAATAATATGAGTCATCATCAATTAGAAAACCAAATGTGACTACTTTAACGGTTTCATTAAAGCCTCTAAATATATCTTTAACATGTTCTTTAAAGATATCTTAGAGGCACCACATCTTAAACGTTTGAAACAGCTTTCTGAATTATTCAACTAAAAAATCAAAATACGTTTTGGGAAAAGGCTCCCAACGCAGTGTGAAGTGCCACCATTCTTTCGGATAATTTCTAAAACCGTGTTTTAGCATAACCTTTTGCAATAATTGCCTATTGCGTTTTTGTGTTTCAGTAATATTCTCGTAGTTAACCCAGGATTCCTGACCAAAAAAATCAAAAGGGCTTCCCATATCCAATGCTTCTCCAGTATTACCGTTAATAATAGTTAAATCTACCGTACTTCCTCTACTATGCCCAGATCTGGACGCTATATATTGTTCTTTAAACAAGTTTCGCTTTTCTACTTTGGGATAAAAAACCTGTTTGTTAACCGTATCATTTAAATCTTTCGCCCAGACTATAAAATGATTCACCGCACGCTGCGGTCTGTAACCATCATATACTTTTAAACATAAATTTTGTTGCTGAAGTTCCTCGTGAACAAGCTTTAGCCTTTCCGCAGTCTCTTTTGTTAAAATAAGTTTGTTAGACTGATATCCATGTATAGGTTTCCCCACAAAATTATTTGAGGTATTGTACCGTAATTCTACGTCTAAATCGGGGATAACATCCTGAACATACACAAAGCCTTTTTCTAGTTGTGCAAAAGAAAGTGTGCCATACAAAAGAAATAAATAAGGAAATATTTTTTTCATGATTGAGAATTATACAAGCTAATGTAGACAAAATATTAATGTGTAAAAAATAGGCAATAAAAAAACCGAGTTCCCTCAAACTCGGCTTTCTTTCATTTGCTTTTTTTATTATGAAGCTAGATTTAGGGTCTCTATATCATACATCATAATGCAAATATTAATTAATTAATCCATTGAACTAAAAAGTGTGTTATTTAGTACACTTCAAAAGTAAAATTATAATTCAAATAAAACGATAAAACACATATAAAATCGATGAAATACATAAAATTTTAACACTTATAGACGAAATAGTAATAAAAATCGACAAAATACATTTTTTAGTTAAAAATTTAAGATAGCACTCTAAGGGTATATGAAATGTGAAATAAGTTTTATACTTTTTCAAAAAAATAAGATTTTGGATATCTACCTAGACCTACTTAAGCTCGCTTTACCATCAGATTTGGTAGAGCATTTTGACCTTGTAAAAAGTACAGGGCAAAACGAAGTCTTACACCTTTACTTTGAAGAACGTAATACGTTTATCAAAGGAAAAGAGTCTATAAGACTGACCCCTTACGGATTACATGAAGAATTTACTATTCAGGATTTTCCTCTACGAGGTAAAATTGTATATCTTCATGTAAGGCGACGTACCTGGATTAATAAAAGCACCCAAGAAATTGTACAAAGAAATTTCAATTTGGCGGGGAAAGGAAGCTTTATGACTAAAGAATTTGCTAATTTCTTAAAACAAGATAGCCGATATTAAACATCATGATTCTTTAGTCAGTTTAATACTTCTTAGCTAAACTATAAAACTACAGAGGTACAATAAAAAAAGCATCCTTATTAAGGATGCTTTTTTACTAACTAACTAACCAAAAATATGAATTACATTTTAAGTTTAAAGTAACCACTCAATAAACTTTTTTAATTAAATATAATTGTTTTTTATATCACAACATCCGTGCCAAACTATAAAACCGAAGTCTTTTTTTTAGTGTTTTTAGTAAAAAAACAAAACCGACTCGATAAAATAATTATGAGTCGTTAGCTTTTAAAATATAATTATAAGATATTTGTCAATACTTAAAACGAACCTATTCATGAAAAAAATTACATTCTTACTTATTATCTCATTAATAGCCGCCTGTAGTGAAAAACAGCCCGATTTAATTGTTAGAGGACATATTAAGGATTTAAAAAAAGGAACCATATACCTTAAGAAAGTAAAAGATACCGTGTTGGCTACCGTTGACTCTATTGTTATTAATGGTGATTCTCATTTTGAGCTTTATTCTGATTTAGATTCTCCTGAAATATTCTTTTTATATCTGAATAAGAATAGTTCTGAAGAAGATAGAATTACTTTTTTTGCGGATAAAGGCATTACCGAAATCAATACCTCGTTAAAGAACTTTGTATATGACGCAAAAATTAACGGATCTGCCCAACAAAAAACCTTAGAAAAATATCTCACCATCATGGATAAAATGAAGGACAGAGATCTGGATTTAATAAAAGAACATTTTGAGGCTCAAAAAAGCAATGACACCGCTAAAATTAAAGCAATAGAAAAAGAGTCTAATAACTCCTTAAAAAGAAAGTATCTCTATACTGTAAATTTTGCACTAAATAATCGTGATAGCGAGGTGGCTCCTTATTTGGCACTTACAGAAGTTTATAATGCAAGAATAACTTTTCTTGACACTATAAATAATAGTTTATCTCCTAAGGTTAAAAAATCGAAATACGGTAAAGAACTACAATCCTTTATTGATAATATAAAAGAAAATCAACAAAACTAAAGGATGCCGCCTTGCGGCTTTATTTTATACCAATTATAACACCTGGTTATAAATCAAAAAAAGATCTTAAAAAATTTAAGATCTTTTTTTATTTCTTTTGAGCCGATAGAGGGACTCCCTTCGACTACGCTCAGGATAAACTTCTCGTCTTTTATTCAATTAAGCTATTTTCCAGACTAGGAAGAAATTTAACCTATATTTTATCTCTTTTAGAGCCGATAGAGGGACTCGAACCCACGACCTGCTGATTACAAATCAGCTGCTCTAGCCAGCTGAGCTATATCGGCGTCTTTTTGAGGTTGCAAATATAATATCTATATTAACATTTGCAAGACCTCTGCAAAAAAAATTTATCCTAATTTATTCACTTTATCAATTAAAGTTCTTCCCTTCGTTTCTAACTCGTCTTTAATTGCCTTAAAATGAGCTTTTGCATTTTCAACATCACTCACATTTACCTTTGCGATAAGTTCGTCAAAAGTAGCGATCGCTTCATCTATAATCGCCTCGCTCTTTTTTGTATCTTTATCTGTGTTTGCATATTCCCAAACATAAACTGCTTCAATAATATCTCCTAAAACGTAATTAATATCTTTCTTTAGGTTTCTTACATTTGCCATAATCTTCTTATTTTATTTGATTGCAAAATTAAACATAAACTTCCAATAGCGTTGCATTTTTAGAAACAATTTCATAGTCTTTAATAACGGCTGGAAGTAATATCGTTTCTCCTTTTTTTATAGACTCTGAAACCCCATCAACCAAAATTTCAGCGTCACCGTCTACACACATATAGATAACAAATGAGTCCTGTTTATTTTTCTTTTGAAGGGTTTCTGTAACTTTTAAATAATTCGTTGTAAAGTAAGGGCAGCTCACCATGTCATTAGATTCATTATGCTCCTTAGAATAGTTCACTCTAAAATTGTCTGGCATATTAAAATCGAATGCATCAATAGCCAAATCGTTATGCAACTCTCTTCCATTGCCTTCATCATCTACACGATCCCAATCGTATACACGATAGGTAATATCGCTGGTTTGCTGTATTTCGGCCACCATAACACCTGCTCCAATAGCATGAATTCTACCAACTTCAATAAAGTATGTATCACCAACCTTAACGTCATCAAAATTTAAAATCTCGGTTAAGGTTTTATTTTCCAGATGACTTAAATATTTATCAGCAGTCATATCCTGATTAAAACCAACAATCAGATTAGAACCTTCATCAGCCTGAACGGTATACCACATTTCGGTCTTCCCAAAAGAATTATGTCTTTTGGCTGCTAACTCGTCGTTTGGGTGTAGCTGAATGGATAAATCTTCTCTAGCATCGATAAACTTAATAAGTAATGGAAATTTATTTCCAAAGACCTTATAGTTTTTTTCTCCTACAAATTGACCTTTATAAGTCTCTAATAAGTCTTTTAATGATTTTCCTGCTAAACTACCATTTGAAACCATAGATGTATCTCCCTCTACATCGCTAATTTCCCAGCTTTCTCCAATATTTGGTAAATCGCTGTCTTTATTAAGAATGGTTTTTAATTTTTGTCCGCCCCATATTTTGTCTTTTAAAATCGGGCTAAATTTGATTGGGTATAACGTGTTGTTCATGTATTAATTTCCTGAATAGGTTACAAAGTTTCTTGGTGTTTCAAAAAGGGTTACTTCTAAGCCCAAATGCGATGCTAATTTGGACTTCATTTTATTATAAATTACGACCGCTATGTTTTCGGCAGTAGGATTTAAGTCTTTAAACTCTGGCACTTCAATATTTAAGTTTTTATGATCGAAGGCATCTTCTATCTCTGTTTTAATAATCTCTTTAAGGACTTTCATATCGATTACATATCCAGTTTCCTTATCAATTTCACCTGTAATACTAACAATGAGTTCATAGTTATGACCATGGAAGTTTGGATTGTTACATTTTCCAAAAATTTCATCGTTCTTTTCAAAACTCCAATCTTTTCGATACAACCGATGAGCTGCATTAAAATGAGCCTTTCTACTAACTGTTACTTTCATTTGAAGCTATATTTATGTGTTCATAGAACCTATCAAAAATGACCTTAAACCATGCCGTATATAATTCTGGTTGCAAGGCTATGTCTGTCTTAACAGCTTCCAAAGGCATCCATTTCCAATGGGCAACTTCGTCTGTATTAATAACTGGAGCTTTATTGTATTTCCCTAACAGTACATGATCGTACTCATGTTCGGTTAGTCCGTTGTCAAAAGGTGCTTTATATATGAATGAAATAGATTCCTCTAAGTCTACTACGAAGCCCATTTCCTCCTGTAAACGCCTTCTTCCTGCTTCAATATTAGTCTCTCCATCACGTTGATGACTACAACATGTGTTAGTCCAAAGCCCTGGAGAATGATACTTTTTTAAAGCACGCTGTTGTAGCATTAACTCATTTTTATCATTAAAAATAAAAACCGAAAATGCACGATGTAATAAGGCTTTTTCATGAGCTTCCATTTTTGGCATCAACCCAATTTTCTCATCTTTTTCATTAACAAGAATTACTTTTTCTTCTTCCATAGAAAACAAAAATACCAAGTATAAATCAAAAAACATATTCTATTTAAAAATTTAAACACAGCCTCTTATACAAAACGAAAAAGCATCCATATGTCTATGAATGCCTTTTCTTCCTTTTCCCTCTAATTTATAGTAACTAATCTGATATGAGTATAAATTCACTTCTTCTATTAGACTGGTGTTCTTCTTCACTACACTTAATCCCATCGGAACACGTGTTGATAAGCTGACTCTCACCATAACCATCTCCTGTTAATCGACCCGCTTCTATGCCACCTTCTTTTACCAAATAGTCTATGGTTGATTGATTTCGTTTCTGTGATAACCTCTGGTTATAACTCTTACTACCTCGGGTGTCGGTATGTGAGCGAACATCAACCCTGGTCTCTGGAAAATCCTGCATGTACTTGATGATCTTAGCCAACTCCAACTTAGCATCTGCTCGTATATCCCACTTATCGTAATCAAAATAAATCGGTTTTAGATTGAGTAACTTAAACAAATCGATCTCATTTGGAGGTAACTCTATAATAATATTAGATTCCAAAACATCTTTACTAAGCATAAAAGACCTCTCGCCTTCTAGGTAATTTGCCTTGTTACCCCGTGCTAAAAACTGTTGGTCTTTTCCTGAGAGTTTAAAACTCACTTCCCCGCTAGCATCGGAGGTTAATTGTTTAACAACTTCATTCTTGCTGTTATATACCTCTACTGTAGCACCGGAGATGGGCTTTGTCGTGGTTTTATCAACGACAGCTGCCGTTATATATTGATAGTATGGGTTTCTGGTAAAACTATAGATATCATCATCACCCTTTCCACCTTCGCGGTTTGAGGACAGATACCCTTCTAAACTGGTTTCATTGATCATATATTCAAAGTCATCTCTTGAACTGTTTATAGGGCGCCCTACGTTATGTACTTTTGTATTAGCACTGTTTAGATTGGCTATATTCTTGACTTCAAACACATCTAACCCACCAAGACCAGGATGACCATCGGACGAAAAATATAACGTACCGCTCTCACTGATATAGGGAAAATTTTCTCGCCCTTCGGTATTGATCTTTTCGCCAAGATTCCTAGGTACTCCAAAGCTCCCATCTTCATTGATATCCACAACATAAAGATCGGATGAACCTAGAGTGCCTTCCATATCTGATGAAAAGTATAACTGCGTCTCATCGGAACTCAATGCGGGGTGTGCAACATTGTACTCATCACTGTTAAAGGATACGGGCGCTATATTGACCCACTTACCATCTACACGTTCGGCTTTGTAAATCTTTAAGCCATGGATACGTTTTGAGTTCTTCTTAAATTCGCCTTTGTAATAGTTATTCCTGGTAAAGTACATCGTATTACCATCTTTGGTAAACGCCGTTGAGGATTCATGGTATCGCGTGTTTACTTTTCCTGGTATGGGTTGACTATGACCGTCTCTATCCAAGGTATAAACATCTAAATAGGGTTGTTCATTCCAGGTATATAGTTCTTTACTCCCTCCGCGAGACGAAGCAAAAATTAAAGCACCCTGGTGTACCGAGGTCCCAAAGTCGGAATAAGGGGTATTCACTCCCAAATTATTCATCGAAAAGTCATCCGAGCGTTTATCTATTACCTTCAAATAATCCGAGGTGTATAATTTACTCCTGGAATCTTCTGGTTTTAATGACATAAATGTCTTCTGCATAGTATCGGCCTTCTTATAATCGCCTATTCCTTTTAAAGCTTGAGAATATCTAAAATATGTCTCTGGATCGATCTCCGCATCTTTTATCTCTATTAACTCATCATACCATCTTACAGCTTCGACCATCTTCCCATTATAGTAATAGGAATTAGCCAAACGTTCTAAAAGTTCGGGGGAATGACTCCCTGATTCGGCCTTTTCTAATAACTGCTCGGTGGTCTTAACATAGGATAAATTATCATAGGTCTTCTGGGCACGCTTGCTTAGACCTTCTTGAGAGTAACTTATGTTTACAAGAAGGAATAGGATGGGTAATATTACTTGTCTGTGTCTCATTGTTCTAATGTTTTTTTTAAAAGAATCTTGGGGAGAGGATTCTTCCTTTTTGTTGCAATTCGAATCTTAACATAATCTCATGACTCCCACTGTTGGAGTTACTTAGGCGGGTCGTGGTTAGATCATAGGCATAGCCTATGAATAAGCTTTCGCTTATTTGGAAACCGGCTAATCCGCTTATCGAATCGTCCCATCTGTAGCCTAATCCAACAGTTAACTTATCGTGAAATAAGGCATTTACAGACAAATCAGCAATAATTGGGGCGCCAGATACGGCCTTAACTAAACCGGCGGGTTTTAACTTTGTATTATCACTAATATCAAACACATAACCTCCAATTAGAAAGTAATGAAGACGTTCGGTTGCTATAGATTCTTGTATGCCGTCATAATGCTCGGTATTAAAAAAGTTCGGGACTGAAAAGCCTACATACCACTGCTCGGAGTGTAAATAAACACCAGCTCCTACCGTGGGAGAGAACAGATTCAGGTTATCGTTAAATAGTCGGTCCGGGTATTGGAAAACGCCTTTACTCCAATCAGTGTCTAACAGGTGAAAACCGCCTTTAAGACCAAAGGATAGCTCGGTGCCGCGAATCTCATCAACAGGAATAGTGTATGAGAAGTTTACATCAATCATCGTCTCACTGGCCGGACCTAATTGATCGCTTACAATATTGAGACCTAACCCTAGACGTTTATTCTTTAGGGGAGAATGTGCTCCAAAGGTTATCGTCTTTGGAGCGCCCTCGATACCAACCCACTGTGTTCTGTATAAGCCTGTTAGGCTTAAAACATCCCGCTGACCTGCATAGGCGGAGTTTACACTCATCGTATTATACATATATTGAGTGTATTGAGGGTCTTGTTGCGCGAATAGATCCTCGGATAATAGTGTTACAAACACTATTAAAATCAACGCTTTTGTTAATGTGGTTAACTTGTTCATCTTTTTTTAATGTCTTTTTGTGTTTGTTTTACTTTTATCTATTGATGTATATCCAACCGGCCTTGGGCTTATTCCCATCGCCTAAATCCAGGACATAGTAATACGTCCCTACTGGTAATTTCTCAGTGCCGTTAACAACACTTCGACCATTGGAGGTACCATCAAACTCATTGTTATAATTCTGCTTTTTATATACCAGATTACCCCAACGGTTATAAATCTCTAATCGGTTATTGGGATAGTTTTCGATACAGTTGATTACTAAATTATCATTGACACCATCGTCATTGGGTGAGAACTCATTCAGTACTATTAAACAACCTAAAGCAGTCTCAGTAGGATCGTCCTGGGTATTACCGTCTACATCATCACCATCGTCACTGGTATCTCTTATCGTCTCAAAGCTTGGAGTAGTACCCGATACTTCTACACTGTTCATTACTCCTCCTGCGTTGATAGCTGCCTGAGTGATCTCAAAGCTCGCCAAATAGGTCGCGATCTCACCAACTTGCAGGGTTCCTTCAGGGCTACCCAAATCGGCATCATCAAAAAGTGGCTCACTTGTAAGTACCAAGGGCTGACCATTGGCATCGGTAAAACTGTCTAATAACGATATTCCATTAAGTACTACATTACCGGTGTTCTCTACCTGAATGGTATACACAATCTCATCGCCTAAAGCTGTACCACCTACATCTGCTAGCTTGGTTACCTCTAATCCTGGAGTACAGTCTGCCGATGTGGTTACTGGTGCACTAATATCGGATGGACTGAATGAACACGGATCATTGGGATCTGTAGGAATACTACCGCCTGGAGGTACTATCTCGTTTCCATTGGTAACTCCATCTCCATCACAATCTGCCAAATTCCATGCGGTATCAGGAGATACAATATCCGCCACCACAAATGAACACGGATCATTAGGATTGGTTGGTGTTTCTCCATCTGGTGGATTTAATTCATCCCCATTAGTTACTCCATCTCCATCGCAATCTGCTATATTCCATGCTGCACTTGGCGATGAAATATCTGCTAACACAAAGGAGCATGAGTCATTTGGATCGGTTGGTGTCTCTCCATCAGGTGGACTTAACTCATCTCCATTAGTTACTCCATCTCCATCACAGTCTGCTAATAAATAAACTCCTGTTTGAGCTAATGTTATATCAGTTAAAATGGCATCACACGGATCATTTGGATCGGTCGGACTTTCTCCATCAGGTGGTGTTAACTCATGGCAATCGGTTACTCCATCACCATCGGTATCGGTTAATGCAACAGCTGTATGGCTCGGATCACATGGATTATTCTCATCACTAGTTCCCGTTGGTACTTCTGGTGTACCAGGATTATCAATTCCGGTAGTCTCTTCACAGTCAGTTAATCCATCTCCATCGCTATCCGTTAATGCCACAACAGTATGCATTGGATCACAAGGATTATTTTCATCACTCGTACCAGTTGGCACTTCCGGAGTAGCAGGGTTATCAATTCCTGTAGTCTCTTCACAATCTGTGAGTCCGTCTCCATCTGTATCTATTAATGCTAAAGCAGTATGCATCGGATCACATGAATCGTTCTCATCGCTGATTCCCGTTGGCACCTCTGGTGTAGTTGGATTATCGATTCCGGTAGTCTCCTCACAGTCGGTTAATCCATCTCCATCCGTATCAATTAACGCCACAACAGTATGCATTGGATCACACGCATCATTTACATCACTCGTACCAGTTGGCACCTCTGGTGTGATAGGATCATCTATTCCTGAACTTTCTTCACAGTCCGTAAGTCCATCACCATCACTATCTAGAGTTGTAATACCCACTGGATCACAAGCATTATTAGGATCAAATGGCCCTGGACCATAAGTCGTTGGATCTTCTGGTGTAGCAGGGTTATCAATTCCGGTAGTCTCCTCACAGTCGGTTAATCCATCTCCATCTGTATCAATTAGTGCTACCACGGTATGCATTGGATCACAAGGATTATTCTCATCACTCGTACCTGTAGGTACTTCTGGTGTAGCTGGATTATCTATTCCGGTAGTCTCTTCACAATCGGTTAATCCATCACCATCGCTATCCGTTAATGCCACAACAGTATGCATTGGATCACAAGGATTATTTTCATCACTGGTTCCTGTTGGTACTTCTGGCGTGGCTGGATTATCAATTCCAGTAGTCTCTTCACAATCGGTTAACCCATCACCATCTGTATCAATTAGTGCTACCACGGTATGCATTGGATCACATGGGTCGTTTACATCACTCGTACCAGTAGGTACCTCTGATGTCGTTGGATCATCTATTCCTAAGGTTTCTTCGCAATCGGTCAAACCATCTCCATCCGTATCTGTTAGGTCATTGCTTACAGTAACGGTTGCAATAGCATCTACCGTACATGGTATTGTTGCTGAAACCGTATAAGTGTAAACGCCTGCACCGGCTAAGGCTGGACTCCATGAACCTCCTGCGTCCGGGGTTCCTCCTAATTCTGCAAATAATTGCGTAGCTGTTACGGTTTCTCCGAAACATATAATCAATGTTCCGTTAGTTCCAGCATCTGGTAGAGCTTGCTCACTAACCACTATATCGGCAGTTGCATCTGGACAATCAGGAGCACCGCTTACGGTATATGTATAGGTTCCAGCGCCAGCAAGAACTGGACTCCATGAACCTCCTCCATCAGGAGTTCCACCTAAACTTGTAAATAGTTCGGCTGCAGTGACAGTCTCGCCTGCACAAATTTGCAGAGTTCCGTTACTTCCGGCATTTGGTGCTACTTGCTCATTAACCACTACATCGGCAGTCGCATCTGGACAATCAGGGGCTCCACTAACAGTATATGTGTATGTTCCGGCGCCAGCAAGAACTGGACTCCATGAACCACCTCCGTCTGGGGTTCCTCCTAAACTTGTAAATAGTTCTGCAGCAGTTACGGTTTCGCCTGCACAGATTTGTAGAGTTCCGTTGCTTCCAGCATTTGGTGCTACTTGCTCATTAACCACTACATCAGCAGTTGCATCTGGACAATCAGGGGCACCACTAACAGTATATGTATAAGTACCTGCTCCGGCTAAAGCTGGGGACCAACTTCCGCCACCATCAGGTGTTCCGCCTAAACTTGTAAATAATTCTGCGGCAGTGACAGTCTCGCCTGCGCAGATTTGTAGAGTTCCGTTACTTCCGGCGTTTGGTGCTACTTGCTCATTAACTACTACATCAGCAGTTGCATCCGGACAATCAGGAGCACCGCTTACGGTATATGTATAGGTTCCAGCGCCAGCAAGAACTGGACTCCATGAACCTCCTCCATCAGGAGTTCCACCTAAACTTGTAAATAGTTCTGCGGCAGTCACAGTTTCGCCTGCGCAGATTTGTAATGTTCCGTTACTTCCAGCATTTGGTGCTACTTGCTCATTAACTACTACATCAGCAGTTGCATCTGGACAATCTGGTGCACCGCTTACGGTATAAGTATATGTTCCGGCGCCAGCAAGAACTGGACTCCATGATCCACCTCCGTCTGGGGTTCCTCCTAAACTTGTAAATAATTCTGCAGCAGTGACAGTCTCGCCTGCACAGATTTGTAATGTTCCGTTGCTTCCAGCGTTTGGTGCTACTTGTTCATTAACTACTACATCAGCAGTCGCATCTGGACAATCTGGTGCACCACTTACGGTATAAGTGTATGTTCCGGCGCCAGCAAGAACTGGACTCCATGAACCACCTCCGTCTGGGGTTCCACCTAAACTTGTAAATAATTCTGCGGCAGTGACAGTCTCGCCTGCGCAAATTTGTAATGTTCCGTTGCTTCCGGCGTTTGGTGCTACTTGTTCATTAACAACTACATCGGCAGTTACATCTGGACAATCAGGGGCACCACTTACGGTATATGTATAAGTGCCTGCTCCGGCTAAAACTGGGCTCCATGAACCACCTCCGTCTGGGGTTCCTCCTAAACTTGTAAATAGTTCGGCTGCAGTTACAGTTTCGCCTGCACAAATTTGCAGAGTTCCGTTGCTTCCAGCATTTGGTGCTACTTGTTCATTAACCACCACATCGGCAGTTGCATCTGGACAATCAGGAGCTCCACTTACGGTATATGTGTATGTGCCTGCTCCGGCTAAAACTGGGCTCCATGAACCTCCTCCATCAGGAGTTCCACCTAAACTTGTAAATAATTCTGCAGCAGTGACAGTTTCGCCTGCACAGATTTGCAGAGTACCATTGCTTCCAGCATTTGGTGCTACTTGCTCGTTAACTACTACATCAGCAGTTGCATCCGGACAATCAGGAGCACCGCTTACGGTATAAGTGTATGTTCCAGCGCCAGCAAGAACTGGACTCCATGAACCTCCTCCATCAGGAGTTCCACCTAAACTTGTAAATAGTTCTGCAGCAGTAACAGTTTCGCCTGCACAGATTTGTAAGGTTCCGTTGCTTCCGGCATTAGGAGCGGTTTGCTCATTAACAACCACATCGGCAGTCGCATCTGGACAATCAGGGGCTCCACTAACGGTATATGTATAAGTACCTGCTCCGGCTAAAACTGGACTCCATGAACCACCTCCGTCTGGGGTTCCACCAAGACTAGTAAATAGTTCTGCGGCAGTTACGGTCTCGCCTGCGCAGATTTGTAAGGTTCCGTTACTTCCGGCATTTGGTGCTACTTGCTCATTAACTACTACATCAGCAGTTGCATCTGGACAATCTGGTGCACCGCTTACGGTATATGTATAAGTACCTGCTCCGGCTAAAGCTGGTGACCAACTTCCGCCACCATCAGGTGTGCCTCCAAGGCTAGTAAATAATTCAGCAGCAGTGACAGTCTCGCCTGCGCAGATTTGAAGTGTTCCGTTGCTTCCTGCATTTGGTGCTACTTGCTCATTAACTACTACATCGGCGGTTGCATCTGGACAATCTGGTGCACCGCTTACGGTATAAGTATATGTTCCGGCGCCAGCAAGAACTGGACTCCATGAACCTCCTCCGTCTGGGGTTCCTCCTAAACTAGTAAATAATTCTGCGACAGTGACAGTTTCGCCTGCGCAGATTTGTAAGGTTCCGTTACTTCCGGCGTTTGGTGCTACTTGCTCATTAACCACCACATCGGCAGTTGCATCTGGACAATCAGGGGCTCCACTAACAGTATATGTATAAGTACCTGCTCCGGCTAAAACTGGACTCCATGAACCACCTCCGTCTGGGGTTCCACCAAGACTAGTAAATAGTTCTGCGGCAGTTACGGTCTCGCCTGCGCAGATTTGTAAGGTTCCGTTACTTCCGGCGTTTGGTGCTACTTGCTCATTAACTACTACATCAGCAGTCGCATCTGGACAGTCAGGGGCTCCACTAACAGTATATGTATAAGTACCTGCTCCGGCTAAAACTGGACTCCATGAACCACCTCCGTCTGGGGTTCCACCAAGACTAGTAAATAGTTCTGCGGCAGTTACGGTCTCGCCTGCGCAGATTTGTAAGGTTCCGTTACTTCCGGCGTTTGGTGCTACTTGCTCATTAACTACTACATCAGCAGTCGCATCTGGACAATCAGGGGCTCCACTAACGGTATATGTATAAGTACCTGCTCCGGCTAAAACTGGACTCCATGAGCCACCTCCGTCTGGAGTTCCGCCTAAACTTGTAAATAATTCTGCAGCGGTTACGGTTTCGCCTGCACAGATTTGTAAGGTTCCGTTACTTCCGGCATTTGGTGCTACTTGCTCATTAACCACAACATCGGCAGTTGCATCTGGACAATCTGGTGCACCGCTTACGGTATAGGTATAAGTACCTGCTCCGGCTAAAGCTGGTGACCAACTTCCGCCACCATCAGGTGTGCCTCCAAGGCTAGTAAATAATTCAGCAGCAGTGACAGTCTCGCCTGCGCAGATTTGAAGTGTTCCGTTACTTCCTGCATTTGGCGCTACTTGCTCATTAACAACCACATCGGCAGTTGCATCTGGACAATCAGGGGCACCACTAACAGTATATGTATAAGTACCTGCTCCGGCTAAAGCTGGGGACCAACTTCCACCTCCGGCAGGAGTTCCACCAAGACTAGTAAATAGTTCGGCGGCAGTGACAGTCTCGCCTGCACAGATTTGTAATGTTCCGTTACTTCCAGCATTTGGTGCCACTTGTTCATTAACAACTACATCGGCAGTCGCATCTGGACAATCAGGGGCACCACTAACAGTATATGTATAGGTTCCGGCGCCAGCAAGAACTGGACTCCATGAGCCACCTCCGTCTGGGGTTCCACCTAAACTTGTAAATAATTCTGCGGCAGTGACAGTCTCGCCTGCGCAGATTTGTAGAGTTCCGTTACTTCCAGCATTTGGTGCTACTTGTTCATTAACCACCACATCGGCAGTTGCATCTGGACAATCAGGGGCACCGCTAACAGTATATGTATAGGTTCCGGCGCCAGCAAGAACTGGACTCCATGAACCACCTCCGTCTGGGGTTCCTCCTAAACTAGTAAATAATTCTGCGGCAGTGACAGTCTCGCCTGCACAGATTTGTAATGTTCCGTTACTTCCAGCATTTGGTGCTACTTGTTCATTAACCACCACATCGGCAGTTGCATCTGGACAATCAGGGGCACCGCTAACAGTATATGTATAGGTTCCGGCGCCAGCAAGAACTGGACTCCATGAACCTCCTCCGTCTGGGGTTCCACCAAGGCTGGTAAATAATTCTGCGGCAGTTACAGTTTCGCCTGCGCAAATTTGTAATGTTCCGTTGCTTCCAGCGTTTGGTGCTACTTGTTCATTAACTACTACATCAGCAGTTGCATCCGGACAATCAGGGGCACCGCTTACGGTATAAGTATAAGTACCTGCTCCGGCTAAAACTGGACTCCATGAACCTCCTCCATCAGGTGTTCCTCCTAAACTTGTAAATAATTCTGCGGCAGTGACAGTTTCGCCTGCGCAGATTTGTAATGTTCCGTTACTTCCGGCGTTTGGTGCTACTTGTTCATTAACTACTACATCGGCGGTTGCATCTGGACAATCAGGGGCTCCACTTACGGTATATGTGTATGTTCCGGCGCCAGCAAGAACTGGACTCCATGAACCACCTCCGTCTGGGGTTCCACCAAGACTAGTAAATAGTTCGGCGGCAGTTACGGTTTCGCCTGCACAGATTTGTAATGTTCCGTTGCTTCCGGCATTTGGTGCTACTTGCTCATTAACAACCACATCGGCAGTTGCATCTGGACAATCTGGGGCACCGCTAACAGTATATGTGTATGTTCCGGCGCCAGCAAGAACTGGACTCCATGAACCTCCTCCGTCTGGGGTTCCTCCTAAACTTGTAAATAATTCAGCGGCAGTGACAGTTTCGCCTGCGCAAATTTGTAATGTTCCGTTGCTTCCAGCATTTGGTGCTACTTGTTCATTAACCACTACATCAGCAGTTGCATCTGGACAATCTGGGGCACCGCTTACGGTATATGTATAGGTTCCGGCGCCAGCAAGAACTGGACTCCATGAACCACCTCCGTCTGGGGTTCCTCCTAAACTAGT
>CANLWB010000015.1 GCA_947494695.1 uncultured Flavobacteriaceae bacterium
TGATACTTGATACTTGATACTTGATACTTGATACTTGATACTTGATACTTGATACTTGATACTTGATACTTGATACTAGAAGTTTATAACCATTAATTCAATAACCAATAACCAAAGAACTAAATCCATAGTAATGACAATCTTAGACGGAAAAAAAATTAGTAATGATATTAAAGATGAAATCGCAGTTGAAGTAAAAAAAATAAAAGATAAGGGAGGGAAAGTGCCTCACCTTGCTGCGGTTATCGTTGGAAATGATGGCGCTAGTTTAACATACGTCGGGAGTAAAGTAAAAGCTTGCGAACGTGTTGGTTTTGAGTCTACTCTAGTTCAAATGTCTAATACAACGAGTGAGATTGAACTATTGGAAAAAATTAAAGAACTTAATGAAAATGACGATATAGACGGTTTTATAATTCAATTACCCTTACCTCCTCAAATTAATGAACAAAAGGTATTATTAGCGGTACATCCAGATAAGGACGTTGATGGCTTTCATCCAGCTAATTTTGGGAAAATGGCTTTAGATATGTCTACGTTCATACCAGCAACTCCATTTGGTATTTTAGAATTGCTCGATCGTTATAATGTAGAAACTAAAGGAAAACATACCGTTGTTATTGGTCGTTCGCATATTGTAGGTAGACCCATGAGTATTTTAATGGGGCGTAAGGGGTTTCCCGGTAATTCTACGGTTACATTGACGCATAGTCATACCAAAAATATTACTCAAATAACGTCGCAGGCAGATATTATTATTTCGGCATTAGGAGTACCAAATTTCTTAAAAGCCGAAATGGTTAAAGATGACGCCGTTATAATAGACGTGGGTATTACCCGTGTTACGGATGAATCTAGGCCAAGAGGGTATCGAATTGTTGGAGACGTAGACTTTGATAATGTGAGTAAAAAGGCTAGTTTTATTACACCCGTGCCCGGAGGCGTTGGACCTATGACTATCGCTATGCTTCTTAAAAATACCTTACTTGCAAGAGAAAGGCATAACGCATAACATACTTTTTAGTTTTTAAAGACCTAATAAAGAAAGCTATCTATGAAATCTAAGGATTTTATAGATAGCTTTCTAGTAAGTATCTCTTAATTTAATTAGAAAAATTGAGTCGAATTTTTCTATGAAATTGAATTAAAAGGAATAAGCCTATATGTTCTTAAAGAATTATTGTTATATTGTCCTACACATTGTATGTAAAAACCTATGTGATTATGGCAATAAATATCAAAAGACATCAGGTTCATTTTCATCCAGATCCTAAAAGAGTTATTGTTAGATTCTTCATGCCTGGCGGGGAAGAGCGTGCTAAAAAGATTATTAGACGAGTTATTACAATGCCTCATGAAGCTGCTTTACAGGTCTTAAATCAGACACTAAGGGATTTTAGTAATCGTCATAGAAATATAACCCGAATTCTTCAAAAACACTATGATCGAGTAGAAGGGCTATTTCCAGGTTTAGGGATTGATAAACGGAATATCCCTAACGAAATAAAATTGTTAATTGGTGCATATTTTACGCATGAGTATTCGATAGAGTCGGCTGCATTTTTTAACCCGTCAATGGTAGAAGATCCAGACCAGTCCCATTTAGAGAAAGGTCAAAAGCGCGTTATTGTTAGTTTTAGAGCTACCGGAGAAGGGCATGTTTCATCTATTGGTTTTAGAGGAGCGATTTTAGATAAAAACAACGATCTGGAGTTTAACCCCGTGAGTAAACTTGTAGATATTGCAGAAACCATTCAATTACATGAATATAAAAAAGAGGACTTCATACATAAGTTAAAAGATATGAAGTTCGATGATACAGAAGTGGTTGAAAAGGTTATTGGACATTTGAATGATATCTTCCTCTTTAGAGAATTAATTAAAAATATAACCGATTTTGAAAATAACCATGAAGTAACTGTTGAAGGGAATAAAGTACTTCAGGCGATTAAGCTTATTGCAAATGCTCAATATAAAATTAGTTTTTCGCTTGATACAGCGATAAGCGAACGTGTTATTTTTCCGGTAACGGATGCCGAGAGTAATGGTATTGAAGATGCTAGATTTGTGAAGTTTACTGAAGAAAACGGTGATATAAAATATTATGCAACGTATACAGCATATAACGGTTCTGTTATTATGCCTCAGCTTATAGAGACCACCGATTTTTATACATTCACAGTAATGCCTATTTATGGCAAGCATGCCCAAAATAAAGGAATGGCCGTATTTCCAAGAAAGGTGAATGGTAGGTATGCTATGTTATCCAGACAGGACGGTGAAAATAATTATCTCATGTATAGTGACCAGATCAATATTTGGGATGAAGACCCCGTTTTGCTTCAGGAACCCCAGTACCCATGGGAGTTCGTACAACTAGGGAATTCCGGATCGGCCATAGAAACAAGTAGAGGTTGGTTAGTAATTACACATGGCGTAGGAGCAATCCGTAAATATGTTTTAGGCGCTATTCTATTAGATATAAATGATCCCAGTAAAGTTATAGCGCAACTTGATAATCCATTATTAATAGCCAATGAGAAAGAACGAGAGGGGTATGTGCCTAATGTTGTTTATTCATGTGGTTCCATTGTAAGTAATGGTGAGATCATCATTCCATATGCCATGAGTGATACAAGCAGTGGCTTTGCTAGTGTATCTCTAAATGAGGTGTTTGAAAATATGATTTATAACGAAGGAAGCAAGAACGGTGAGCCATTAGATAGAGTCAAACGCATATTACTGGTAGATGATGATGAGGTGAATCTTACCATGGTTAGTCAGATGCTTATCGAGGATGGATATTTAGTTGATGAAGCTTCAGACGGTATTCAGGCTTTGGTTGCTATTGGGAAAAATACTTATGATTTGATCTTATCAGATATTGAAATGCCAAATTTTAATGGTTACCAATTACTCGAATTTATTAAAAAGGAATCTATAAAAATACCCGTTGTGTTTTTAAGTTCCCACAGTAGTGAAGCCGATGAGATTAAAGGTTTGGAATTAGGTGCAGCTGAATACCTACCTAAACCAGTACAGAAGGACTTGTTAAAATTAAGGTTGAAGAATATTTTTAAGTAAACAACTCCTTTGGGAGTTGCTATGTTTATAATTAATTTGTCTAAATGAATTAAGGCGGGGTATACCCGCCTTAATTTTTTTAATCCTAAATAACACAATTTTTAAGGAATGACCTATAAGGTATGTATTCAACCTGTTTCTGTTTTATGTTTTGTGTTTTAGCTGTTGATTTTAACTAAGAACGACTTTATCTTCTATGGTTTCACTCTTAGAACTTCTTAGTTTTTGCTCACTTTCCCAAACTGTTAGATATGATAATAAATAAGAAATTGTGCTTTCCGCACCCTGATTTCGGTTCATGCTTAACGCTTCTAAACCATCACAACAGCCTTTAGATTCTTCATCATAAAGTGGAATAAACAGATCGTTATTACCTGTAAACCAGCTATGCGCTATGCGCATTTTTTGATGATATACTTTATCTTGGGTGATTTCAAAAGCTTTGCTGTACATCATGGTCATGGCCATTGCATTAAGAGGTTGCTGCCCTTTCGCAGGCCTTTCTTTTCCTTTATAATACCAGGTGTTACCTACAAGGCTAATTCTGTTGTTTTTAAAAGTTTGTCGATCAAGAAAATCTGTACTTTCACTCGCAACATCGTAAATGTTCTTATCCTTTATAAAATCATATGCATGCCATAATGCCAATGGTATAATAGCATTATCGTAGCATAAAAGAGGTTCAAACCATTTCCAATCCCCATCACATTCATCTTTGTATTGATTTAGTAATTTCGAAGTGAGTTTATTCATTAAATGCATCACATGTTCGTTGTCTGGGTATCGCTTAAGAAAATAGCATAAACCTATAATAATATTTGCAATAGCTCTAATCGATTCAATCTGCTCAAAATGAGAGTAAGATTTAAAAAATAAGTCTTTAGCAAATTGAAAATGACTATCATTTGGAGCAAGCTTAATAAGGTAACCCATAGCCCAAATAGTTCTTCCGAAGGAATCTTCAGAGCCTCTTTCATCTAAAAATTTCTTTTCATAGCTCATGTCGTTATGGAAGAAACCATCCTCCATTTGCATTAGTTTTATATATCTTAGATAGGTGTCTGCTAAAGTGATTGAATTTTTATCAATACCCAGTTCGTAAGCCATAAGCACTAACAGAAGTGCTCTGGAGTTATCATCCAGACAATAGCCTTCTTTATAATCGGGCACCGAATAGTTGGCATGTTCTAAAATACCCATATCGTCTGTTAGTCGTTTTATGTGATCCATATTGAAGGTTGGTAAAGTAAGTAAGCTTTCATCGAAACCGACTGGCGAGTTACCATTAACTTTGCTAAGTAAGGAATGATACTGCATTCCAATTTTGTCCCAATACATATTTTTGGCGTACTTAAAAGCTACATCTTTTATGTTGGCAATTTTTTCGGGATGACTCAACAGGTCACATAAGGTATTAGCGAGGTCATTACTATTGCCAAAAGCAAAGGTTTTTCCCCGTCCGTCTGCAAGTAGTTCTTTGGCATGCCAAAACGGCGTGGAAACAATACAGGCTCCAGCTCCAAGAGCATAACATATGGTGCCACTGGTTATTTGGGCTTCATTTAAATAAGGGGTTATGTATATTTCAGACTCGGTTAAAAATGCTTTTATCTCTTCTTCTTCATAAAAACCATCTTCAAAAATCACATGATTCTCAACATGGTTTGTTTTGGCCAGGTTTTTAAGATAATCGCGGTATTCTTCACCGGAATGTTTTTTAACATTTGGGTGTGTTTGTCCTAGTATGGCGTAGATGACGTCGGGATGTTCCTTGATGACTTTTGGAAGTGCATTAATAACCGTTTCTATGCCCTTACTGCGGCCCAGGAAACCAAAAGTACTCAGAACCTTTTTTCCAGTGTAGTTGAATTTTTTTTGAGTGGATTTAATCGTTGAGAAATCTGGGACACCATGTTGAATACAGGCTATTTTTTGTAAAGGTACTTCGTAAATTGTTGTTAAAAAATCAATGGCAAGACTACTCATAACCACCAGTTTTTGAGATAAATACCCAATTTTTTTCAAGATATGTTTTTCGTGGTAACTGGGAGTTTGTAGTATGGTATGGAGGGTCGTAATGACAGGAATGTTTAATTGCTGTAATAATTTCAATACCAGAATACCACTTTCACCTCCAAAAATACCGAACTCGTGTTGCAAAATGCAAACGTCTGCATTGCTATGGTTTATAAAATCCGCTGCTTTGGCGTAATCATTAGGTTCTTGTTGTTTTATCGTGTGTTTAACTATCTCGGGGTATTTATATTCCTGTTCATTGTCGTTCATGGCTACCACGAATACCTCGTTTTCAGTGTCATTTTTGTCGTTAGTAGCAAGAATAGAATGAGCCAGGTTGGTAGTAAACGTCGCAATACCGCAACGCCTGGGCATAAAATTGCCAAGAATAATAATTCTCATGTCTTTGTCTTTAGGTGTTAAAAACTATTTATTTGTAATAAAACACTTCGTAATTTGTAGTAAAAGTATGATAATATAATAAAAATAAAATTGATTTTTCGTGATTTTCTGACAATTTAACTGGTAAATGTTGGCATTTAGGGTATGAAAAAGTACTTATAATGAGTGGTTTATCAGGTTTTAGTGTGGTTTTCGAACAAAGAAAAGGGCAAGTAAAATGATTGTATAAAAGCTTATAATTCTTAGGGCAACAGTTCGAAGTGTCAGGAAAATGAATCTAAGTAAGCACTAGCAAAGCTTTTCTTTAATTAGAAGCGTTGTTAATATTTAGCAAATAATTTATCTAAATCCTTAAAAGCTTTAAACTCTAAGGCATTACCTGAAGGGTCTTTAAAGAACATGGTGGCTTGCTCACCCGGTTGTCCATGAAATCGAATATAAGGGGCAATAATAAAATCAATGGCTTTCTCTTTTAAGCTTTTAGCGAAGGTATGGAAGTCTTCCCATGGCAGTACGATTCCAAAATGAGGTACAGGCACATCTTTACCATCTACAGGATTAATATGCTGTTCTAAGGTTTCTTCTTTGGGTTTATAATGAATAACCAATTGATGTCCAAAGAAGTTAAAATCTACCCAATGGTCACTATGTCTACCTTCTTCACAACCCAAAACATCTCTGTAAAAACGTCTACATGCTGTGAGATTATAAACAGGTATGGCCAAGTGAAAGGGAGATAACGAATTCGACATAGGTTAATAATTAACGTTTTAAGTTTCCATCCGAAGGTTTTCTATATGCTTTAGAAGAGTCACTAACCAAACGATTCAGTTCACTTAGTTCTTCCTTAGTTAGTTCCCGGTACTGACCAACAGCGGTATCCATCTTAATATTCATGATTCTAACTCGTTTTAGTGTTTGTACCTCGTAGTTTAGATACTCGCACATACGACGAATTTGTCTGTTTAGTCCTTGAGTTAAGATTATTCTAAATTGGTAAGTACTTAGTTTTTCAACTTTACATTTTTTGGTGACCTGGTTTAATTCTGCCAGAGGGATTCCTCCCGCCATACGCTCTATAAATGTTTGAGATATAGGCTTGTCCACAGTGACGATATATTCTTTTTCATGATTATTACTGGCCCTAAGAATCTTATTTACAATATCGCCGTCATCGGTTAAAAGAATGAGTCCTTCACTGGGTTTATCTAACCTGCCAATGGGAAAGATACGTTTTGGATAGTTTATGAAGTCAATAATATTGTCTTTTTCAACCGAGGTATCTGTTGTACAAACAATTCCAACTGGTTTATTAAACGCAATATAAACGAAGCTTTGCTTTTCATTTTTTATTTCTTCGCCATCAACATGGACCACGTCTCCCGGAGCAATTTTAGTACCCATTTCGGGCACAGTTCCATTTATGGTTACACGTCCAGCCTCAATGAGTTTATCTGCTTCACGTCGAGAACAATATCCAACTTCGCTCAGGTATTTATTAATGCGTTTTAATTGTACTTCCATACTTCAAAAGTACAACATTTTATGCGTTTAAGAAGTCGATAACATAGTTGTGAACGGTATCGTTTTTTAAACGATGTCCAAAACCTTCTGTTTTAATAAATTGAATCTTATCGTGTGCTTTTTTGAATTTTAGCCCATCTGTATATGGAACAACGCGATCCTTCTTATCGTGAACCACTAGAAAATTAGCCTTGATGTCTTTTGAAAAGTTAGCCGCAGAAAAGTATTCGGGTAAATGATTAAATTCTTTTAATACATACTGCTTGATTCCTTGAGAGACCCTCTGGTTATAACCCATCATGGTTTCATATCTCTTAAATATATCGATAAAATCGGACGGGGCACCCAGGGATACTATGTTTTGTAAAGATTTTAGAAGTGTACCGTGTTGGGAAATGATAGATGAGGTTCCTCCAACGGAATGCCCTACAATTGTATTCACTTTAAACTTGTTCGCAACGACACGGATACATTGCGAATAAAGGATCGCATTGAAATACCTACCCCCCGAATTACCATGTGCCGGAGCATCTAAGGCAACAACTGAATAGTTTCTGGATGTTAGCGTTTCAATAAGAGGCTTCCACCTATACGTGTTACTTTCCCAACCATGAACTAATAAAATCGTTTCTTTTGAACCTTTCCAATGATATGTCCGAATTGAAATGTTATTATGATATATATCTTCCTGAATAGCGGAATTGAGGTATTCATTTTCGTCTTCCTTAAGTCTTCCTTTTTGAGGAGAAGAGAACAGGTTAATAGCTAATTTTGCCGCATATTGTGACGAAAAATAACTGGTTAGGTTTACACAGAAACCAATAATCTTGTAGATGCGTTCGTTCATTCTGTTTCTCGGTTTACCAGGTCTACTGAAAATGCAGGAATACAAATAGCTAAATATTCACAGGTGTCTTGAAAAGGATTTGAGTATTGAACTCGGGTATTCTTTTCTATTCTTATCGATTGACCTGCCTCAAGAATGATGGTGTCTCCTTCTATAATAAATTGCTTTTTTCCTTTTATAATGAAGGTGAACTCATCGAATTTAGGAGTTTGAAAAGGTTCACTCCAACCCGAAGGTGCCTTCATGTGTGCAATGCTAATTTCTGAGTTTCCATTTGAGGCATTTCCAAAATGTTCTTTTATTATTTTTCCATCTGTTGTGGGAACAATAAAAGGACTGGTTTGAATGGTATATTTCTTTTGTATCAAGCGCTTTGATTTTTGATGTATTTCAAGGACTTACCTATTTGTGAGGGTTCCAGTTTAAAAAAAAGTATTTTATTTTGGCATTGTCAGGGATATGCATAGCCTCCAATTTAACATCCATATTAAATCTAAGGTTCGAAGGAAGTTCTTCCTTATCTATGACGAAACTGGCATTTAATTCATTAACAGTAACGAGAACGGAATTAATTAGGTTACTTATTTTTGAAATTTTATAGGCCCCCGAAATGTCCTTAAACGTACTTAAAGTAGAAATACCTTTGTTGGTTTTATACCTAGGGTCTATAACTTGAATGCTTTGTATAACCGAGGTAGAGTCCAAAGTTTGTCTTGGAGTTAAAACTAAAAGCTTTTTTCCTCCCTTTTCAAATATTTCAAGATTGTTTTTACTACCCGAAAATGCCTCTCCACTGGTGAATTTTGCTAAGGAATCGCTAGCAAAAATGAGCTTTAAATCCTTCACTTGAGTAGAGTCTGTTAAGAGTCCCAAGTGTTGTTTTCCTATTTCGAATGGATCTTGCTCTTTTTTACAACTAGAGAATAAAAGGCTAAGGATAGCAAGGCTTAAAAATGATTTATACATTATTTAAAATGATTTAAGGGTTGATTAGATTAATAGTTTTATTTTTTAAGGACTTTGGTTAATATACCAAATACACTTCGTATAAATGTAGCACTGGTAAGAACTTTAACAATTGGATTCATTCTAGTACTGCGTCTGGAGCTGGTTTTACTGCGTTTTTTAGTTTCAGCCTTCTTAAGAGCTTCTTTTTCTTTTTTGGCTTTTTCTTTAGCTTCCTCGGCATCGGCTAGCTTTATTTTCTCATTAAGCATCTCGTAAGCACTTTCTCTGTCAATATCTTTATTGTACTTTTTAACCAATTTCGATTGCGACAGTAAATTGTTTAACTCACCAGGCGTTAAGATATCCATTCTGCTCATAGGTGCGCGCATCATAGTCGCAGCTAGAGGTGTTGGTCTCCCTTTTTCATCTAAGGCAGATACAAGGGCCTCTCCAATACCTAATGATGTTAAAACTTCAGTAGTATTATAATATTCAGAATCCGGATAGTTTTCTGCAGTCAATTTTATAGCCTTTCTATCTTTAGCGGTAAAAGCCCTAAGCGCATGTTGAACTTTTAAACCTAATTGACTTAAAACTTCCTCTGGTACATCTGTCGGGTTTTGAGTTACAAAATACAAGCCAACCCCTTTACTTCTAATAAGCTTTACAATGCTTTCTATTTGACTTAATAAGGCTTTTGAGGCTTCATCAAAAATTAAGTGAGCCTCATCAATAAATAATACCAATTCTGGTCTATCGCTATCACCTTGCTCGGGGAAGGTGGAGTATATTTCTGCCAGTAGGCTTAACATAAATGTTGAAAATAGCTTGGGTCTATCTTGAATATCTGTTAACCTTATTATATTAATATAACCGCGACCGTTCTCATCGATACGAAGTAAATCCTGAGTGTCAAAAGAGGTCTCACCAAAGAATAAATCGGCACCTTGCTGCTCTAGTTCCACAATTTTTCGAAGAATAGCTCCAGTAGAAGCCGTCGATATTCTTCCATAAGATTCTGTGAATTCAGCTTTTCCTTCCTGGGTGGCATATTGAAGAATCTTTTTGAAGTCTTTTAAGTCGAGTAGCGGCAGAGCGTTATTGTCACAATATTGAAATATCACCGATACGATTCCAGACTGTGTTTCTGATAAATCTAGAATTCTAGACAGGAGTACAGGACCAAACTCACTAATAGTCGCTCTTAAACGTACGCCATCTTGCTCTGAAAGCGTTAACATTTCAACAGGAAAGCTTTTGGCTTCGAATGGAAGTCCTATGTTTTCATGACGCTCATCAATCTTGGGATGTCCAGGGCTTGGTTGAGCCAATCCGCTTAAATCCCCTTTAATATCCATGAGCAACACAGGAATGCCTTTATCACTTAAATTTTCGGCTAACACTTGCAGAGACTTTGTTTTACCAGTACCCGTCGCACCAGCTATTAAGCCATGGCGATTCATGGTTTTTAAAGGTATTTTTACATGTGCACCGGTAACTGTTTCACCGTTTAACATGGCCGCTCCAATAGGAATATAATCACCTTTGATAGTATGACCTTCTGTTATATGTTTAAAAAAAGTGTCTTGACTCCCCATTTCTATAAATTTTGCATAAAAATACAGGAAAAAATGAAGAAGAAAAAAAAAGGTTGTAAGGAGTAGAAATCAATCTATAGGCAACAATTTTATTTGTTATTGACGCCATTTTACCCAGATAATAGCGGCGGGGTCATTTACAGGATCACCATTGGCTCTGGCTTTAAGCATAATATAATCACCTGCACTAAAATCTATGTTGTAGTCGGTATAAGTATATGAACCACTTGAAAGACTAAACCTCCCGTCAATTTCAGGGTTAGCATTATCATTTGCGACTGGAGTACCACTAATTTCAATATCAAATTGTTTTGAAGCATCTCCTCCTGATGATTGCACTGAGATGTAAATAATGGTGCCATCGAAAGGCATTTTGGGTCCCGTGTCATTCTCGGTGGTATTGTCTAAACCTACATCGCCACCAAAAAACAAGACCTGGTTGTCGGCACCAAACCCATAACCGTATTGAAGTGGTGTCGATTCTACACTAAGCCATTTTGCTCTGGTAGCATCGTACATAAACAATTTATCGCCAATTACAGCTAATTGTCCAGTTACAGAACCGGTAGGTGCGGTTTGTGGGTTTAACTCCAAGGCCGGAATCCCGGTGTTAGTTGTTTCTATTTCTAATTCTGCGGTAGGACTGGTCGTACCAATTCCAACTTGCGCAATACCGTAATAGTGCATGCAAAACAGCACTACTGAATAAGCTATTTTTTTCATTTTAGAGAGAGATTAAGAGCAATTTACTTTCTTATTAATCCGTGTCCAATGTATAAAAATCGCACTGGAAATCAAAATGTGGTGTCGATCTAAGGCACACTAAATGTCTCATTTAACCAGGGAAAATAAGACATAAGCCCAGTAAATAAGGGGGATGCCGATTTTAATAAGAAATTTTATATTTTTTAAGATGAAACGATGCTATTACAGGATAGATGGTTCTTTCGGTAGGAATTAAAATACATATAATATGTGTTATTTTTTACAATTTTAAAATATTAATCAGTTATTTAACAAAAAATTGATTCGCATTAATGGTCGATCCAAGAGTATATGAGTCTGGATTTGCACCCCAGGTGAATTCCATAAAATCACCTCCTGAATTTTCATAATACCAAAATTCTATTTTATGTTCACCACGTGCTAAAGTTACACTATTACTTCGTGTAGTAGGAGACTGGTCAAACCAGTTTTCAAGAACAAGAACATCGTCTATATAGATTCTACTTCCATCGTCGGACCTTGCGTTGAACGTAAACGTTCCTGTATTATTCACTCTAAATGTGCCCACATAATGAATAATGTATCCATTATTATCTGGAGCAATAGCCGTACGGGCCACATTGTTTAATTCACCATTGTGAACGCCTTGGGATGTCGATACACCTAAGGTACGTTTGTTGTCTATATTTGGCTGAGATACATTTCCGGTATCCCAGGTGTAGTATTGTAATCCGGGGCGATCAATGGTGCTTAATGCAGATTCAACAACGTCTCCATCGCTTTCTACCCCAAGAAGATAAACTTCATTACCAGTAATTGTTCCAGTTCCATAATTTGAAAATCTAACATTTCCACCAGTGACATCAAGTTGTGCTTGCGGATTTGTAGTTCCAATTCCAACTTGAGAGCTGCTATAATAGTAACTAAATAGAAGGATTATAAAAAATGAGGATTTGTTCACTTTTAACTAGATTTAGGGGGAAATAATTCGAGTCAATAGACGTCAAAGTTATAAAACCGGAATTGTAAAACAATATTAAAATATAACGTGATGAGTGCTAGAATTATGTGTTCTGCTACTTATGAAAAATGAAGCTAAATCGCGTGTGGGTAAGGGATAATTATGTTTTCTGAAAGATAAGAATATCGCCTTCCATTTTTATAAGAATTGATTACGAGATGAACGTATGTGGGATGGTAAATTGTCTTGGTAATTTATAAATAGTGCTGTTAATAGTTACCTATATGCAGGGAGATACTAATTAGGATAGGCAACCTTATTACGCTTACTTTAAGGCTGTTGTTAAATTAGTTCATCTTGGAAATGCCAATGTTGACTAAATGTGCGTCTAAAGGCACCCCTCCATTGTTTATAACGTACCTTATTTTTACTTCATCGTTTGCATTAATGGGATACATAATATTTCCACTGGTGCCCCAGTAATCTGTACCGGTTAAGGTCGCAAAACCTCTATTGAGATAACCAATTAAATTACCATTTAGTGTGATTCCCATAATGTATTTTGTACTACCAGATGGCATATTTCTAATAGACATGGAGGCACTAAACATATAATTTCCAGATTCTAGTATGGTTATGGTTCCATCGCCTGTTACGTTATATACTTGTGAGTTCGTAACTTGAATATCGCTGGCACCAATTGGTAAATCGTAGTAGGTATTGGTACTCGTTGAGATAAGGGCATTTGCAGAGCCATAAGACCTATTTAATATCAAGGTTGAATTGGAGAGATTAGACCATGAGCCATTTTCGAATATAAAATAAGAGTTTTTAGTAGTGTTAAATACTAAAGCACCATCTAAAGGCGTTGTAATGGACATCATCTGTGTGTTGGTCATTCTAGGAGGGACAAATGCACCCGTCGTACTGTCTATTTGTAAAGCAGAGCCGTCGTCGGGAGTAGTCGTACCAATGCCAACTTGAGCAAAACCAGAATAATGTATACAGAAGATAAGCACGACATAGTAAATTTTTTTCATTGGGGAGAGGAGAGATTAAAAACAATCAAAGCGAACAAGGTAACCGTAAAATGATTACAATGTCATTTAATTGCCGCTATTTTAATTCATTTAATATTAGCAAAAATAGTTACGCGGATCTTTACCTAGTATAAAATCTGCAAAAGCATGTCCAGCATTTGAGTAATGTCTGAATTTTGACTTCCTAATCGTTAGCCATAATCTGTCATTGTTACAAATGGTGTTATAGGAATTCTTATATGCAGATATTCCATGTCCATTGGGTATAGCGTTACTCACAACAGGGTGATGTGGATTGTTGAGGGGAATTTTAACAACAGTTTTATCGTTTTTTAAATGAGTAACATGCACATGTGTTTCCAGAACAACGCCGGTTTCATGTTTAGATAATCTAATGTTTGTGGGAGAATCGAGTGGAGCTTGTAGGTTGTTCATATCATTATCAGCTAAAGAAAAAGCATAATAATTACCTAAAAGCAACATAACTAATAGAGTGGTTTTTTTCATAAGAGATAGATTTTTGAGGGGCATCAAACTTAATCAATCTTCTGCAAATCTATAAAAATAGTATTGAAAATAAAAACATTATAGTATAAGTAACTTAATTATGTATCTTTGCAAGCTATGAAAAACGAGGTTAAATCGAGGGTAGATAAAGGAGAGTTGTTGCCATTAATGGAAGAATTTTATACCATACAAGGAGAAGGGTATCATAAGGGTACAGCGGCCTACTTTATTAGAATTGGAGGATGTGATGTTGGTTGTCACTGGTGTGATGTTAAGGAAAGTTGGAATGCCGATTTGCACCCGCCAACAGAGGCTACTAAGATTGTTGAAAATGCCAAAAAATATAGTGATACTATTGTTATAACGGGCGGAGAACCGTTAATGTGGGATATGGCTCCATTAACAGGTCTGTTAAAAGAAAATGATCTTCAGGTACATATTGAAACATCAGGAGCGTATCAGTTAACCGGTATTTGGGACTGGATTTGTCTATCTCCGAAGAAAATAAAGTTACCAACGGAAGAGATATATGCTAAAGCCCATGAACTTAAGGTTATCGTTTATAATAAGGACGATTTTAAATTTGCGGAAGAACAAGCTGCCAGAGTGAATGACGATTGCATTTTATATTTACAACCAGAGTGGAGCAAACGTGATAAAATTGTACCTCATATCGTAGATTATGTTATGGCTAACCCTAAATGGAAAGTGTCTTTGCAAACACATAAGTATTTGAATATTCCTTAGATTCGGTGTTGAGTATTGAGTATTGAGTATTGAGTATTGAGTATTTAGTGTTGAATGTTTGATGGTTGAGTTTTGGGATTGGGAATTTTCAGATTTGGAGTTTTATAGTATAAAATGCTATAAAAAAATGTCCCAACAGTATAACCATTGGAACATTTTTTATATAGCCTTATCAAGCACTTTTACTTAGTAAAAGGAACCACAACTCTAGTAGTTCCCCATCCTAAATGCATATCTATACCACCATCACCTTCAGCAAACGCAATTGAAAACGCTTCTAAAGATTCGGTTCCAGAGGTTACTGGAACAGATAAACGAGCAACATCGTGTTCTTTTTTATAGAAATAAGAACCCCACGCGTTTAAATCTTTACTTACTATAGCAGTCCACGCTTTATCTCCAGGAATGGCATAAAATGTATATGTACCTGCTTTTACTGAGGTATCACCTAATTTCATATCCTTATAAAGCGTTAATTCGGCAGCTTCGTTAGCACCTAATCTCCAAACTTTATCGTTAGGAGCTAATTTAGCAAGTTCTCTTCCTTTTAACTGAGGTCTGCTGTAAACTATTTTAATAAGTTTATTAGCATCTTTATAGCTGGTAGGGTATGCAGATGCATCCATTGGACTCTTATCAAGCTTTGAGAATTTTTGAGCATTTGCATTTGTAGACAATAGCGTAACGAATGCAAAAGCAATGATTGAGAATACTGTTGATGTTTTCATAATGATTTTAATGAGTTTGAATAATTCAAATATAAATTTAAAATGTGTTAAGGTTTTTGTAAAAGTCGGAAGGGGATGTTAAAGTTTACAAACTACTTAAAAAATAAAAACTTCATGATAAATGAAGGTTTTAGAATGGATTTTAAAATGAGGCTTGCTTTTATTCTTTTATAAACTTAAAAGAGGCTCGCCCTGTATTATTGTGTAGGTTTACCAGATAGGTGCCAGGGCTTAAATGTTTCACAGCGCATGAATAACGTTTTGTTGTTTTGGTATTTGTACGGTCTCTTACAAGTTGTTTTATAAATTTACCATGGATATCATATAGCTCAATGAGTATATTATCATCGGAAGTAAATTCAATATTAAATTCTAATAAATCCTGAACAGGATTGTTCTTTAATTGGACTTTTAAAGAAGTTCTGTCTTTTTCCTGAAAATCACCAGAACTTAACGTCCCTTCTGTGAATTTATATAAGGTGGTTCCACTGGCATAAGCCAGAGTTGAATTGATTATAAATATGCGATTAAGGTTACTACCAATATTTAAATTGGTCCAGGATTGACCACCGTTTGTGGTTTCGTAAAATCCCGTGTTATGCCCTCCCATCCAACCTGTATTTTGGTCAATGAAACCCACTGCCTGAATGTCCGTTTCGGGAGCATTATAAGTGGTCCATGTTGCGCCTCCATTTACAGTTGTTATCAATCCTCCCGGGTTTGGGGAAACCGAAGTAATAGCTCCAAACATGATATCGGTATTGCTGTCCAGTATCTGCAGCTTCCATACGTATTCACCTATAATATTAGAATTAAATATTTCTGTCCATGAGGTGCCTCCATTTGTAGTTTTTAAAATAACAGCACCGCTATCACTTCTACCTGCTGCAAAACCTATATCTTCTGTTAAAAACGTGATTTCCACTAAAGCATTTGCGTAGGCAGACATGTCTATATATTGCCAGGTATTGCCACTATCTGTAGATTTTATAATATATGCTGGGGTGAAATAAGCACCACATCCATATATGGTTGAATTTCCAATAGTTTCCAGGCCGCAAATAGCTTGAGGATTGGGTGAAATATTGTTTACAGTCGTCCAGTTAGTACCTCCATCGGTCGTTTTTAAAAACAGGTTATTCAAAGTACCAATAAAACCTATATTCTGATCTAAAAACTCAACATTTCTAAAGTAATAATTACCACCTAAATCGGTTTCATTTAATTGTTCGCTCCAGGTGAGTCCGCCATCGGTCGTTTTTAAAATAGCTGCAGAGGCTCCGTTTACTGCCCAGCCTAAATCATTATTAATAAAAAAGATATCATCGAAGCGCTGATTATTGGTATTGGATATAATACCGGATAACGTTTGCCATGATGCCTGAGCATTTACCAATACCCCCAAAAGCAAAAAGAAGCTCACCGAAATTTTATACATCTAAATACGCTTTAAGAATTCTTAGAACATCTAAATGTACTATTTATTTTTTAATACTTTAACATTCATTTCCTCCACTTTTTTATCAGATAAAATAGAAGGGGCACCGAATAACAAATCATCACTGGTACCAGTTTTCGGGAAAGCCATAACTTCTCTAATGGACACCTTTTTTTCCAAAATCATCATTAGCCTGTCCACACCCCAGGCGATACCACCATGAGGAGGTGCACCATAGTGAAAGGACTTATACATGGTACCAACGCTTTTTAGCATGTCCTCTTTGTTATACCCCATATTTTTATAGGTAGCTTCTAAAATTTCAGGTTTATGCGCACGCACAGAACCTCCTCCAATTTCATAGCCGTTTAAAATAAGGTCGTATTGTTGAGCGATAATGTCTCCTATTTCATCTTCCTTACCAATCATGTGTTTCTCAATATCATAAACTGCAGGCATAGAGAATGGATTGTGAGTAAAGGTCCAACGTCCTTCATCTGTTTTTTCAAACATTGGAAAATCTACAACCCATGCTGGTCTTAGTTCTTTCGGATTGATTAAACGAAGCATACGCCCTAATTCCTGACGAACAGCGTCCAAGGCCTTATTAGCTGTAGCATAATCGGCAGCAGAGAAAAATACAATGTCGCCAACTTTCGCATCTGTGGTTTTTATAATACCACTGGCAATATCTTCTCCAAGGAACTTAATTATTGGAGATTGTAGGTCATTTTCATTTACAATAATATAGGCTAAACCACCAAGTCCGTGCTGTTGGGCAATGGCAGTTAGTCTCTCTATTTGTCCTTTAGATAAACGTTTTTTTCCTTGTTCTTCGGCCGAGACTTTAATGCATTTTACAATACCGCCTTCTTCAATAGGTTTACTAAAAACCTGAAACGTGGTATCTCTTACTATAGCCGTAATATCTTGAAGTTGTAGTCCGAAACGCAAATCTGGTCGATCACAACCGTATTTATCCATCGCTTCTTTATAGGTAAGTACCTCAAATGGATGTAAAATCCATTTTTTACCATATATTTTCTTTACGATATCGTTGAACATGTTGGTGTTCAAATCGATAATTTGTTGCATACTAGCATAGGCCATTTCAATATCCAACTGTGTGAATTCCGGTTGACGGTCTCCACGAGAATCTTCGTCTCTAAAGCAACGTGCCAGTTGGAAATATTTTTCATAACCACTTACCATGAGCATTTGCTTAAATTGTTGCGGTGCCTGCGGTAAGGTGTAAAATGCCCCAGATTGTTTACGACTAGGTACAATAAATTCTCTTGCACCCTCGTCTGTCCCAGCACTTAGAATAGGCGTTTCTATTTCCAAAAAGTTCTGTTCATCCAGTATATCGCGCATCAATTTAATGACTTTATGGCGGTTCACTATAACACGACGAACATCATCATTTCTATGATCTAAAAATTTATATTGAAAGCGTACATTTTCATTACTCTTGACGGCACGTTTTATTTCGAAAGGTAATGTTTTTGAGAGATTTAGAATCTCTAAAGAAGCGGTTTCCATTTCGATCTTTCCTGTTCTTAAGGAAGCATTGTAATCGTCTTCATGACGTTGAACAATGGTACCACTAACCATAATAACCGATTCTGGTTTTAACTTTACCAATTCGTCTAAGTTTGGAAAGGATTCTCTACTTAAACGTACCTGAAATACTTCATGACTGGAATCTCTTAAATCGATAAAAATAAGTTCGCCATGATCGCGTACGCTAGAGACCCATCCTGCGAAAGTGACATCGTTCGAGATGTTTTCATCTGAAATATCTGTAATAAGATGCGTGCGGTATTCTTCTTTAATAACCATGGGGATTTCTGGCAAAACTTCTTCTTGAACTTTCGAAGCCCCCCCTTGATCGCTTGTTGTAACGTGTTCTTTTTTTGTAGTTGAGGTATCCTGGCTATTGGATCCTGAGGCTTGTAATTCGCTAATAATTTTTTCACGAATTACTTTACCTGAAGCACCTTTTCCAATGATGCTTATAACTTTACCAACAAGGATCCCTGCTTTTCCTTGATTTCCTGCTTTAATATCGTTAGCAACTGCTTCATTCTGGGCAATTACTTTAGAAATAGCATCTTGAATTTGAGATTCGGAAATGGTATTATCTTCGAAATACTTATTGTAATCGAAGTCTCTATCTTTTAAATACGATGTGATGGCATTCTGAACCAATACTGAGGTAATTTTTTCTTCCTTAAAGAGCTGAAAAATCTCAATGAGATGTTCAATTCTATGAATATCACCATACTCGTCTGCCCCAATATTATTTACCAAAGTTTTAGCAACAAATGATGGGTCTTTAAGTTCATTATTTATGGCGATAAACGTTCTAGAGCGCACTGGGTCTGATGTGAAAAATTTCGCATCTTGAGGGAGTACACCACCTTTAATAAGAATAGATTCTACTGCGAAGGGAAGTGTGCTGGTGTCTACTTGTACCGTGTCTACCACGTCCTTTATAGACACAAAAGGAAGATCTGGTTCGGAAATAAAACGGTAGTCCGCTTCAAACTCCTTTTTACGCATCGTCTTGGTTTGCTTTAACTCGGCATCCCATAAAACAGTAGTTTGCTCTGGTCTAAACTCTTTATGTTCGATGTAATAGTTAAGTTGTTTTTCAATTTCTTCCTTTAAAGCTTCAACCATAAACTTAAACGAGTTTAGGTTCTTTATTTCGGTACGAGGGTTTAAATTATAACTGTGTTTCTTTCGAAGTGATACAGAAACATCCGATTTAAATTCTCCTTTTTCGAGATTGGCTTCAGATATTCCTAAATTTTGAACAATACGCTGAATGTATTGCGCATATATTGAAGCATCTTCAATATGACGAATGCACGGTTCGGTTACAATTTCAATAAGTGGCACGCCGGCTTTATTAAAGTCGACTAGTGATACTGTTTTTTCGTGCATCAACTTAGCGGCATCTTCCTCAATATGAACCTGGGTTAGGTTAACGGTAAATTGCGAACCGTCATTTCTAAAACAAGAGACTTGCCCGTCTGGAATAATTGGGTTATGAAACTGAGTGATTTGTATGTTTTTGGGGTTGTCTGGGTATTCGTAATGTTTTCTATCCCAGGATATCACGTCATTTTCGAAAGATGATTTTACCGCTTTTCCAAAATGAATAGCCTTGATAATGGCTTCTTTGTTAATGGCTGGCAGAACGCCCATTTGTCCGGTACAAACCGAACATATATGTTCATTGGGTGTTTCTATGTCGCTGCTTGGACAAGAACAAAACAATTTGGTTTTGGTATTTAACCGCACGTGTGTTTCCAGTCCGATTACCAATTCTATCTCATGGGCTTTTAATGCCTCGTCTAATTGTTCCAATTTCATCTGCTTATTTTATTTTTTTAGAGGTCAGATGCAATATCCAAATGGAGATACTTCGTTCGATTGAAAATGTCGTTAATGTATATGTCATTATATTGTATCTTTTAAGAAGTTAGCAAACTTCAAAACAAGTTCATCATTGTTTTTAGCTGCTGTTATCTGTAACCCGGTTTGAGTACCTTGAGGTACAGCTAAAGTTGGTAATTGCCCCAAGCTGAAACCTACGGTGTAGGCATCAGAGAGATACATGGCCAGCGGGTCTTTTAAACTATCTCCAATTTTTGGGGGTATGTTTGGTGTGACTGGAGAAATTATAATATCCAGATTTTCAAAGTCTTTTTCGAAATTTTCAGAAATAGCATCTCTTAAAGCCAGACCTTTTAAATAGATTTCATCAGAAAACCCTTGGGAAAGCACCTGATTACCGCCTACGATACGTCTTTTTGTTTCTTCAGAAAATTTTTCAGACCGGGTAATGGCGTAAGATTCTTTTAAATTTTTGTCCTCAATACGATCCCCATAATTAGTACCGTCTAAGCGCGATAAATTAGAGGCGGTTTCGGCCATGGCTAAGGTGTAATACGTAGATACCAGAATATCTGAATCAAAGAAATCCAGTTCTTTTACTGTAATACCTTTAGCTTTTATTTTTTCGATGGTCTCTAAAAATTCGTCCTTGATCTGAGGATCTATAGCTTCACTTTCAATGAAATTTTTAAAGTAGCCAACCGTTTTTGCATTGGAAGTACTTTGAATACGTTCCTTTTCTATGTGTTGTGATTGATACGTGGTTTGGTCTTTAGTGTCCTGCCCACTCATGGTATTTAATATAATTCGAATATCTTCAACAGTCTTTGCAATAGGGCCCACACAATCTGTTGAAGAGGCATAGGCCATGATGCCATATCGTGAAACACGTCCGTAAGTCGGTTTTAATCCATAAACGCGGTTATAACCTGCCGGTTGACGTACAGATCCTCCGGTATCACCACCTATAGAAAACACGGTGTAGTCTTTAGCCACGTTTACGGCCGATCCTCCGCTGGAACCACCGGCAACGAGCTCTGGGTTTATGGCGTTTTTAACAGCTCCAAAAACAGTATTTTCGCTAGAAGACCCGTGCCCAAAGCTATCGCAGTTCTCTTTTACGATAGGTATGGCTCCCGCATCTAATAGCTTTTGGATAGCAGTTGCTGTATAAGCCGATTTATATGGTTTTAGTAAATTCGAGCTTGAAGTAGCATATGTGCCTTGTAGCATGATGACATCCTTAATACCAAACGGAATACCTTCCAGGAGTCCAATGGTTTCTCCATTTTCAATTTTGGCATCTACTTTAGCAGCCTTTTCCAAGGCGAATTCAGATAATAAAGAATTTACGGTATGGTGAGTGTTTTTTTGTAATGCATCTAACCTTTCCTGTATTAAGGTAACACAGGAGATGCTCTTGTCAACTAATTGTTGATGGATTTGCTGTATTTGAGATTCCATAGTTTATGCATCTATAACTTTAGAAACAACCAAATAGCCGTTTTTCTCTTTAGGAAAGTTGTCTTTAATGATCTGTTTCTCTAAAGCAGAACTTTCTACGATTTCATCGGCTCTCAAATTGTCTAAAGACACGCTATCATGATTATTATTAAAGGGAGTGTTATTTGTAGCTTGTGCATGTTTTATCACCTCGAATAATTTGTTTACAGCCTCAGAGGGTTCTGCGCCTTTAATACTAGACAATATGTCTACTGTCATAATTTTACTCATGTCTTAATTTTTGAATTAATAAAAAAGCCTTCCGGATTCGGAAGGCTTTACATATTTTTAAACAATAACCTTCCTATCCTAGAACTTAGGATTATTGAAATTATTATTGTTATTATTTTTTGTCATAATGGTTGTTCTGATGTCAAATATATACAGAATAAATTTAGTATACATCATTTTTTACTCATCTAAAATTTTTATTGCCAAATTAATAAAAAACGTGAAGTTAATTTATTAGTTCTATAATGATTCTTCGTTTAGGCTTAATTCTTGACAGAATATTTTGTCTTTGTAGATTGAAAAAGTGAGTGTTTACCTGTTTTATCTGTCATGATCGTGTTATCTCATATTTAAGTGTTTTAACAGGTGCTCCAAAGGTTAAAACTGAAAAGTAATTGTTTGGTCAAAATAAACGTGAAATTAACAAAAGACCTGTTTGTGATTTCGGTTGAACGATTTGTGATATAGTAGGGTAGGTTGTTGCGTGTAATTGACTGATTTGTGATTAATATTGATCTAAAATTGATTACAAAAAGTAATTAATTGCGGTCTGTAAATTTAAAACCAAATCATTATGAACAAACCATTACTTTTTTTATTCACCACCTTTTTATGCGGTATGTTGTCTTATGGATAAACTTTTGAAGCTAACGGTATACATTATATGGTTGTCGATGTGGTAGGAAAACAGTAGAGATGGCTGCAAACACAGGTCATGTTGGATTCCTGCTACGGTAACAAATGAAGGTATTACCTATTGGGTTACAAGGATTGGAAACTATGCATTTAAAGATTGTGCGGGATTGTTATTTGTTGTTATGATTAATCCTGAAAAAGTTCTGGTATTTTTTGAATTCACAATGTTTTAGCAAATTGAAAACGTTTAAATGAGTTCTTTGCTTAAACCTGAAGTTTATATTTTAAAATTGATTAATAAATTTAAAACAAATGAGTAAATATTATCACTTAAAAGCTACGAAAGTAGAAGGCGCTAAAGTGCTACTAGACATTCGAACAACAAGTTCTGATGCTAAAGGTATAACCGATAATGGTGGATTAGAACAATGGCCATTAGCCTTTATGATTGAATTAAATGAAGAACTTTTAGAAGATACTAAAGGGTTTGAAATAGATATAAATAAACATCCATATAAAGAGAAGTACCAAGATTTATACGGTATGAAAATGGGTAAAAAGCACTATGTTGAAGACAGTCAGGCTGATGCTGATACATACGAAGGTCATAAGGTGGTTAATCGATTTAATATTGGAGGGAAAAACCTTCTTATTACAAGACCGCAATACAAACAGTTTTGCCTAGATGCTAAAGATTATTTTGAGGTAAAATCGTTAGAAAAAGATGAAGAAGGCTATAGCATGACTTTTGAGGCAAAGGATGAAAACATGATTTATCATCTTAAAGAAGGAATGGAATGGGATTCAATTGCATATAATATGTGGGATATGTTGGCCTATATTTAAAATGATTAAACCTTTCTTAAGACTTAAAAAGGGAAGCTGCTTACAAGGTAGTCAATGTATGGAAAGGTTTTGGAGCAGTATTAAATACAAAAGAGTTACAAAATGATTTAGATGTCTTCAGCATCTATCCTGTTCCTAACAAAGGCAATTTAAATATAAAATCGACGGTATATAATGCATTTCAAATTATAAATCAATACGGTCAAAAGGTTAAACGTTTTGCTGTAGCGCCTGGAGCAGTTACAAAAATGAACACTGGGTTTTTAAGCGATGGTGTATATTATGTTAAATCAAATCAGGATAATAAAGTAAAAAAAATAGTTATCAAGAATTAATAAGTAGGTTGTCATAACAACTTAAATTTGAAAAGCTGCCATGTAAGTATACTGGTAGCTTTTTTTTGTTAAATAGTACGTTTATTACTTAAGATTTTCTTTTAGACGAAATTGCATTCCTAAAGTATTAAATATTGATAGTTAAAATTTATAGAAAGATTAGTATAATATTTCTGTGTTTAAAGATTATTAAATACTTTTGTACTCCAATTCTCAAGAAATTTGCCCCAATGAATCTCAGTAACTCTCAATTTTTTCTAAAATAAATCGATAAAAGTTTATCTAAATCGTCAGTATATAAGCTTCGCGTGTTATATACCGATTTAGAAATGGTTGTTAGTAAAACTGGCAAGGAATTTGTGGGAGTAATATTTCTTGAAAAGTAAGACTAAACGATTTCAACTAAGCGTTTAAAAAAGACATGAAACTAATGCTCCAGAAAAGAATAAACAGTTGGTTTACTCATTTTCAAAAATACTTTTTTAAATACAAGGATGGCTTTTTTGAGCTAACTTGTTTGCTCAATACTCCTGAGGCCTTGGTAGAAAGCCTTAAGAAGATGCCCTTCAATAAATACGATGATAAAAATCAAATCATAACCTGCAATAATTTTTTCCTGGATGCAGAAGTTCACTTTCAGGAGTTAGATGAAGGCTTATGGTTAATTTATGTTGATAATTATTATAAGACCAATTTGAGTTTTAAAATAATATATGATGAATATCTTCCTGCAGAGTACTATTCATTGAGTTATCATCTGTTGGAAAATAAATTGTTTAAGAACAAGAGTCCCGAAAACAGTGATATTCAATATGAAAATGAAACGTGGAGTTTGACCAAACCTAAGGCGACTTACATAGATAGCCATCTAAAGGAATCGAGAATGAAGATCTTAACTGTGTTTTTTACCGAAAAATGGCTAACACGTAATGTGTTTAATGATTTGAGGTTTGAAAACAATAATTTTAAGAAGTTTTTTGATAACGAGGAGCAGAAATATATAGTTTGGTCTGGATCACCAGAGTTTAAAAATATAGAATACCAGAGTATTATTGATAATGTTTGTGAGAAGGGGAATAAAGGTGTTGCAAACGTATTAGACTTGAAATTTAGGGTTTATAAGTATATTCAGGAATTCTTCCTTACAGAGAATGAGAACTTGAATTTGGATGCTAAGCTTTCGGTATCTGATGTTTCAAAACAATTGAAGGTTGAGAACTTTTTAATAGAAAACCTCAAAGATAAGTTCGTTGGCGTAGAATTCCTGTCTAAGAAATTTGGAATATCACCAACAAAGCTAAAAAACGATTTTAAAGAAGCTTATGGAATGTCTCTTCTTCAATATTTTCAAAGGAAGCAGATGGAGCTTGCTAAGGAATTAATAGAATTTAAGAATTTTAAAATAAGCGACTTAGCACTTAAGTTTGGATACGAAAATCCTAGTAAATTTTCAAGGGCTTTTTTGAAGCATAATGGTAAGTTGCCTTCATTTTATAAAAGGAAGGATTAAATGTTTTTATATAATAATGATGTTTCTTTTTATCATGACGTATTGCAGTCATTAAGGAGTATGTATGGAAAACGTCATTTGACTAGTTAGCCCGAAGTATGGTGTGTTGTTGAATAATCTTAGCTTAGACCAAAACCTGGGTTTTTAACATAGAAACTCATATTAAATTATATAGAGGGGTGTTTTTTTAAAGTCAGTAAGGGTTTTTATTAAAGTTTTCGGTTTTTTTGAAAAATCAATATCATGTATCTTAAATAAATGATAAAAAATGAGATATATGTCTTTTTGGGCTGTATTTTGTCTTTTTGGGTTGGATTTAGGTGTTATTCACTTTTTATTTTTGGTCAGATTTTTACTTCAAGTCTTAATGTGAGGTGAATTCGTATCGTGCTATACGTAATATTTGAAATTTGATAACGTATTACAAATGTTGGAGTATTTAATTTTTAAGTTAATATAATTCATATGTATCATCGTATGTAGAATTACAGTTTAATAATTAAAACCAGTAATTATTAGCGCCCCCAATTTACTAGGTTTTGAAAGCTGCCTACCATAGGCAGCTTTTTTGCTGCCTATGTAATTTATATAAATGTTTGTAAATAACCCGGAAAGTAGTTTCGGGTTATTGTGGTTTTTAAAGCTTTACTTTTGATGTTTTTTAAATTAATTGTGAGAAACTGTCAATCTAAAGTGGAGATGAGTGATAAAGTATTCCAAAAATTAAAAATAATTTAATTTTTCTTGTTTTTTTGAGGGCTCGAAATTAGAGACTCAAAATGTTGTTAATTAAATGGTTGTTTTTTTTGTTTCAGGTTTATGCGATTCGGTTTTTATTAAAAAATAATCTAAATGTCTTTTTGGGCTACGGTATGTCTTTTTGGGTTTAAATTAAAATAAAACACTTCATATTTTTGAGCTGTTCAATCCAAGTTCATATTAACAATAGCGGAATTATGGTAAGTTGAGAGATATCATTTTTGTGCAGTCAATATTAACCTTGGAATTGAGAGTGATGGGTTTTGTTCATTCGTGACATTGAGAGCATAGTGTCAAACAAAAAAAACGTAACTATTTTAGTTTACCTGATTTTTAAAGCTGCTAATTTTAGCAGCTTTTTTTAGTTGAAAATGCAACTTTTTCTAATTCACATCAAAAAACAGTGTTAAAATGTCCTTTTGGGATAACAATTGTCCTTTTGGATTACACCAGACATGAACCACTTTATATTTTTGCAGCGCTATTAAAAACAACTCTTAAATCAACAGAAGACATATAGACAATTAAGACGGTAAGTCTAAAAATCTAGTAGTGGGATTGTAAGTAGGTATTATAACGTACTAGCATTATAAAGCTGCCCTTTTGGGTGGCTTTTTTTGTTTAAAAGGATTTTATACTTTTCTTTTTTTGAGAATAAAGCGATTTCATGTAGCGAAAATGATAGCTCTAAAGGATTTTTTAAATTTTTATTCGGCCAAAACGAAAAACAATAAGCTGCATCCATTTTAAGCTGCTTTTTAGACGATTTAAGCTACTTTTGAATAATTAACAATTGTTGATAATTATTGTATAAAGTCTTTGAAATGCTTTTTAAAGGGCTTATGATTTCGTATATTTGTTAGTAACCAAAAAATGATGCTTACGCGTCATTTTTTTATGATCTCGAATCACTAATAAAAGACAAAAATTTTATGAGCGAAGAAAACAAAAACCAGTATTCAGCAGATAGTATTCAGGCCTTAGAAGGTATGGAGCACGTGCGTATGCGTCCATCTATGTATATTGGAGATGTTGGTGTGCGCGGTTTACACCATTTGGTGTATGAAGTCGTAGATAATTCCATTGATGAGGCACTAGCAGGTCACTGTAATAATATTACGGTAATCATTAATGAAGATAATTCAATAACTGTAGAAGATGACGGTCGTGGGATTCCTGTAGACCTTCATAAAAAAGAAGGTGTTTCTGCACTAGAGGTCGTAATGACTAAAATTGGAGCAGGGGGTAAGTTTGATAAAGACTCTTATAAGGTCTCAGGAGGGTTGCACGGTGTAGGGGTGAGTTGTGTAAATGCTCTATCTGAACATTTAAAAGCTACGGTATTTAGGGCTGGCAAAATTTATGAGCAAGAATATGAGCGGGGAAAAACAATGTATCCGGTTAAATCAATTGGAGATACAGAGAAGCGAGGAACCATTGTTACCTTTAAACCAGATGCTACAATTTTTACTCAGACTTTAGAATATAGTTATGATACTCTGGCAAGTAGATTGCGTGAGTTATCGTATTTAAATAAGGGTATTGTCGTTCATTTGGTAGATAAAAGGAGTAAAAAAGAAGATGGTGAATTTGAAGGCGAGACGTTCCACTCTGAAGAAGGATTAAAAGAGTTTATAACATATTTAGATGCAACTCGCGAACCTTTAATGAAAGATGTAATCGCTTTTGAAGGTGAAAAGAATGGCGTGCCTGTTGAGGTTGCTATGGTGTACAATACATCATATGCTGAGAATTTACATTCATATGTAAATAATATCAATACGCATGAGGGAGGTACACATTTATCTGGTTTTCGAAGAGGGTTAACACACACCTTGAAGAAATATGCCGATGAATCTGGAATGTTGGATAAGCTAAAATTTGATATTGCGGGTGATGATTTTCGTGAAGGCTTAACAGCAATTGTTTCTGTAAAGGTTGCAGAACCTCAGTTTGAAGGTCAAACCAAAACCAAATTGGGTAATAGAGAGGTATCATCTTGTGTAAGTCAGGCGGTTTCCGAAATGTTATCCGACTATTTAGAAGAACATCCAGATGATGCTAAAATCATAGTTCAAAAAGTAATACTTGCTGCTCAAGCACGTCACGCTGCGCAAAAAGCGCGTGAAATGGTGCAGAGAAAAACTGTGATGTCTATTGGTGGATTACCTGGGAAATTGTCAGATTGTTCAGAGCAAGATCCTGCAAAATGTGAAGTTTTCCTTGTTGAGGGAGATTCGGCGGGAGGAACAGCCAAGCAGGGTAGAGATAGGGCCTTTCAAGCGATACTTCCACTTCGTGGTAAGATCTTGAATGTCGAAAAAGCCATGCAGCATAAAGTATTTGAAAACGAAGAGATAAAGAATATTTTTACCGCACTTGGAGTTACTATTGGTACAGAAGAAGATAGTAAAGCACTTAATCTTTCGAAGTTACGTTATCATAAAATTGTTATTATGTGTGATGCCGATATTGATGGTAGCCACATTGCAACGCTCATCTTAACGTTCTTCTTTAGGTATATGAAGGAGCTTATTGAAAATGGTCACGTTTATATTGCGACACCTCCTTTATATTTAGTAAAGAAAGGTGCTAAAAAGCAATATGCATGGAATGATAAGGAACGTGATACGATTATTGATGAATATGGTGATGGTTCTAAAATTCAACGTTACAAAGGTCTTGGAGAAATGAATGCAGAACAACTTTGGGATACCACGATGAATCCCGAATTTAGAACGATGCGTTTGGTTCAAATAGACAACGGAACCGAAGCCGATAGAATTTTTTCTATGCTTATGGGAGACGAAGTGCCACCACGTAGAGATTTTATTGAAAAGAATGCCGTTTACGCCAATATTGACGCGTAAACAGAGAGAATACATGATTCTATAACCCCTAATGTTTTCAAAATATTAGGGGTTATTTTTATAAGAAATATCGGTAAAATGCAATTTTTAACGATTAAAAGTTGGTTAGCGTAGTTTTTTTTGTACTTTTGTTTTAACAAAATTTACAAAAAGAATGAAAAAGTTAACCTTACTTTGTGTACTACTCTTAGTAGCACATGTCTCTCCTTCACAGGAACTTGAAAGCATTCTTCTTGCTGCCAGAGAAGATGCAAACAAACTAGCCAAAGGCTATATGAATCCTGTTATGTCAGGATTAATTTATGGGATGAACAGTGGTTGGTACCACACCGCCAAAGCCCACAAAAAACTGGGATTCGATGTTACCATTGGGTTTAATGCCTCAATGGTGCCCTCAAAAGATGAGGTATTCGATATTGCCAATTTGGGGTTGACAAGTATTACGGCTCCCGGGTCTTCTTTAACTCCAACAGCTGCAGGAAAAGGCGATGGAGCCATGCTAAATGTAAATGCTAATGTCCAGGGACAAGCTGTTACAGCATCCTTTCAAATGCCAGACGGTGTTAGTGATGATTTACCGTTAGGAGCGGTTCCAACGCCAGCACTTCAAGTGGGGGTAGGACTACCGTTTAAATTTGATGTTATGCTACGTGCCGTGCCTAAGGTAGGTAGCGATGATGTTAAAGCAGGTTTATTTGGTATTGGACTTAAAAAAGAAATTACAGATATTTTTGGCCCAATGGATAAAACACCTTTACACGTTGCTGTGTTAGCCGCATATACTAATATGAATGTGGATTACAACATTGATGGGGATGCTATACCTGGTCAAAATCAAAGTGCGGAGTTTAAATTAAACTCGTTCACATTGCAAGCGATAGGATCGTTAAATTTCCCAATTATAAATATCTACGGAGGTATTGGCTATACAGGAGGTAGCTCTTCATTAACAATGTTAGGAACTTACGACCTGGAATATACACCAATAGCTGCTGGACCAACGATTACTGAAACTGTTACCGATCCATTAGATCTGGATTTCGATACTAGTGGGTTTAGAACAACACTTGGTGTGAGATTGAGCCTAGGATTTTTTAAACTGTTTGGAGATTATACTTTACAAAAGTATAATACATTATCCGCAGGAATGGCATTTAGTTTCAGATAAAAACTTAAAAATAGTATCATTTAGTTTAAGTTAGTTTATATTTCGTAATTAGTTTGAAAAAGTACAGGATTTAATCTTGTGCTTTTTTTCTTTAGAGTATATTAATTCGTAGTTTTGCATGACTAAAATCATATAATTTAGGCTTTTAAATTATGAGATTTGTGTCACCAATTTATTCTTCTATCGAGAATTAATGAATAAAAGTTACTAATAATAAATTAAAAATAATATACATGAAAGTAACAGTTGTAGGAGCAGGGGCAGTAGGTGCAAGTTGCGCTGAGTACATTGCTATTAAAGATTTTGCTTCAGAAGTTGTTTTATTAGACATTAAAGAAGGTTACGCAGAGGGTAAAGCTATGGATTTAATGCAAACGGCATCATTAAATGGCTTTGATACTAAAATAACCGGAGTTACGAATGATTACAGTAAAACTGCAGGTAGTGATATTTGTGTGATTACTTCAGGAATTCCTCGTAAACCAGGAATGACTCGTGAGGAATTAATAGGAATCAATGCAGGTATTGTAAAAACTGTAGCAACAAGTTTAGTTGAGCAATCTCCAAATACCATCCTTATTGTAGTTAGTAATCCAATGGATACGATGACGTATTTGGCACACAAATCCATAAACTTGCCTAAGAACAAGATTATAGGGATGGGTGGCGCTTTAGATTCTGCAAGATTCAAGTATAGATTAGCAGAGGCTTTAAAAGCCCCTATTAGTGATGTTGACGGTATGGTAATTGGTGGACATAGTGATACGGGTATGGTGCCATTAACTAGTCACGCGACAAGAAACAGTATAAAAGTATCTGAGTTTTTAAGTGAAGATCGATTAAATCAGGTGAAAGAAGATACAAAGGTAGGAGGAGCTACTTTAACTAAGTTATTAGGAACGTCGGCATGGTATGCGCCAGGAGCGGCAGTAAGCGCTTTGGTACAGGCTATCGCTTGCGATCAGAAAAAAATATTCCCATGTTCTACTTACTTAGAGGGTGAGTATGGATTAAATGATATTTGTATTGGAGTGCCTGTAATTTTAGGTAGAAATGGTATTGAAGAAATTGTAGATATCCCATTGAGCAATGCTGAAAAGGAGCATATGCAATCAAGCGCAGAAGGCGTAAGAAAAACAAATGGATTATTAGATCTCTAAAAGTCTGTTTTTCAAATATATTAAAAGAGCGTGTCTAAAACGTTTTAGACACGCTCTTTTTTGATTGAAACGAAACACTAGAGATTTTTTTTGGTTCAATTGTAGGCTTTTTTAATAATACAGCGTCGCTTTGTATTACTATTTATTATATGAAATCCATAAAAATAATAGTCTGGCTTTAGCAGTATTTCTTTTGTTTGTCTTGCAATTTCTTTAAAGAAAAATGTGTATTTGTTTATGAGTTTAAAAACAGACAAGGTGTCCCGAAGCGAGATGTTGTGGAGGCACGAAAATTTTAAAGAAAAGACCAGATGTTTGCCCAAGCGCTTTAGAGATCTTGGGAAACTTTACAAAAGAAGAGAACGGGATCTGTAAACCAATCTTAAAATTAAAAAAAAGTACTCCGAAATTGAAAAATAGTTCGACGTTTGGAAATATTTAAAGACTTACGGCATATATATTTGTATAAGGACAGTAGAAATACTGTCTTTATTTTTTATATTTGGGGCTTTAAGTTATTCTAAGGTTTTTTTTACACATTAGAAGAGCGATTTAAAGATGCAATCTTTAGCCATTGAAATACACTATAAACAGACTCATGAGAGCAAAATGGTACGTTAGTACTTTAATTATTGTCTTTTCCTTACTGGGTATATTCAGGGAACAAATTTCCGTACCCAATCAGGAAATTGTTCTTGAGTTTGAATACAATAAAATTACCACAGACGATGTAGAGGATGTTATTGCTGCTGTTAAGAAAGAACTACATACTTTAGGAGCAGACAATATCAATGTTGGTAAACAAGAAGATGGAAAATTAAGGATTACTTACTATAGTGATGTTAACGTTGTTAATGTTAAAAAGATCCTGTCGGAAGCCGAAGTTCCAGGGCTCGTTGATATACCTTTCAATCAAGATCAGGAGGATGAAAAGTTCCCGTCTACAGGGGATCATACAGCAGGTTACAATCTAAATGTCTATGAGATACAAAAAGACATTGATGGATCTGGAGACCTTAACGGAACGCTCGTAACAGAGTTAAAACATGAATATGATCGCTCGACTCATCCTAATTTATACTTTTTTAAGATTGAAGACGACGATCGAGACCATATTCTGGAAGTTATATACAAAGTACGGAGAACGATTGCCATCGCAATAGGCACAATATCTCATAATGTTCCAGATGTTAGAGCTGGACCAATTGTATAAGGGAATTCCATCCTGAATAATGCTTTTCACCTAACTTATATTGGTTATAACTGTCTTAATTATTTCAGACATTAAGTTAAAAAGCATATCCCATAAAACACACCATTTTAAATCGACTCTTAAGTTTTAGAGGTCGTAATATCTATTAAATCATAAAGAAATATTTCAGATTTAATATTGAACTAAATGTTTGTTCAATTAAAATCTAATAAAAATAAATACGAATGTCTGTAATTAGTCATAAACCAAAAAGCCTAATAATTTTGTCATTCAGAATGAAGAGAAGCGACATGAAGAATCTATAGGATTCCCTGTCTGTCGACAGGCATGGCTACTTTGTTGGAATGACAAAACATAGCATTATGAATACGGATATTCAAAACATAAATTAACAATAAAATGCAAAATAAAGGATTAGTAAGATTATTTGCAGTGTTGTTCGGATTGGTAAGTATTTATCAATTATCGTTCACATTTAGAGCAAATCAAATTGAAAGTGAAGCAGAAGAATTGGCTATTAGTAAGTTCCCTGAATCGGAAGATGATTACCGGGCTAAAAGAAGCCAGGAAGAGGTTAGTTATTTAGAAGCCAAAGCAACAGATACCGTGTTTAACATAGGTATTGCAAAATTTACTTATAACCAGGTAAAAGAAAAAGCCATGCCTTTAGGTTTAGACCTTAAGGGTGGGGTTAGTGTGACTTTACAAATCTCTGTAAGGGATATCTTGGAAGGTCTGGCAAATAACAGTAAGGATCCTGCATTTAATAAAGCTTTAGATGATGCTAACGAATTACAAAAAGACGCTCAGGAATCGTATTTAGAGTCTTTTTACAGGGCTTTTGATGCCATTAAAGGGGATACAAAATTAGCCTCACCAGATATCTTTTATACAAAAGATTTAGATGGTGAAATTAATAGTAACATGACCGATGATGAAGTTAAGAAAGTTATCGAGCAAAAAGTAGACGAATCTATCGTTTCGGCGTTTGAAGTATTACGTAAACGTATTGATGAATTCGGAGTAACCCAACCAACAATTCAACGTCTAGGTAATTCTGGGCGTATCTTAGTTGAGTTACCAGGCGTTAAAGACAAAGAGCGTGCTATTAGATTATTACAGAATACGGCTCAGTTAGAGTTTTGGGATGCCTATAAAGGTGACCAGTTTTTTGGTTTCCTACAGCAAGCAAACGATCTTTTAAAAGCTTCTGTTAAACCCGTAGAAGAAGCAAAAGAAGAAGAGCCTCAAGATGGAGAAAATGCACAAGAGGAGACGATTGATGACCTTTTAGGAGATGCTACAACAGACTCAACAAAGGTTGAAACTGAAATTAACCCGATTTTCGATTTATTTAGAGGACCTGGTTATGCTGGAGGGCCTATTATTGGAAGATTTGAGCTTAAGGATAAGGCAACACTTCTTGATTATTTAAACAGACCAGAGGTAAGAGCTTTACTTCCTGCCGAACAACGTTATACAAAATTTGTTTTTGGTAAACAGGAGAAAGAAAGTGAGATTATTGATTTGTATGCTCTTGTAGGAAACAGAGATAATGAGCCACAATTAAGTGGAGCTGTTATAACAGATGCTCGTAATCAATTTGGACCTTCAGGAAAGTCTGAAGTATCCATGCAAATGAACGCTAAAGGTGCCAAAATCTGGGAAGAAATGACCGGAAGAGCATATAACCAACAAAGTCAAATAGCTATTGTTCTTGATGATATTGTGTATTCTGCACCAGGAGTTACAACCGGAGCAATTGCAGGAGGAAACTCTTCAATATCAGGGAATTTCACACTTAATGAGGCCGTCGATTTAGCGAATGTTTTACGTGCAGGTAAGTTACCGGCATCGGCAGATATTATTCAAAGCGAGGTTGTTGGTCCGTCCCTAGGACAGGAAGCTATCGATAGTGGTACAACATCATTCTTAATAGCATTAGCTTTAGTATTGATATGGATGATATTCTACTACGGTAAAGCAGGTGGTTTTGCAGATATTGCAATGTTATTAAACATCCTGTTAATATTTGGTATCTTATCAGGATTAGGAGCTGTATTAACATTACCTGGTATTGCTGGTATTGTTTTAACAATTGGTATGTCGGTAGATGCGAATGTGCTTATATTTGAGCGTATCCGGGAAGAGCTATCTAAAGGAAAAGGACAAAAAGAAGCTATTAAAGACGGATTTAGTAATGCTTTATCATCAATTTTAGATGCGAACATTACAACCGGTTTAACCGCATTAATTTTATTCGTGTTTGGTACTGGGCCAATTAAAGGATTTGCAACAACCTTATTAATAGGTATTGGAACATCGTTATTTACAGCCATATTTATTACAAGATTATCAATAGACTGGTATGCTAATAAAGGTGGTGTATTAAATTTCTCAACAACGATTACCAAGAATCTGTTTAGAAATATAAACATTGAGTTCTTGAAAAAACGCAAAATAGCTTACATCATTTCAGGGGCTTTTATCATATTGAGTTTAGGGTCGCTATTTACTAACGGGCTGGATCAAGGTGTAGATTTTGTTGGAGGTAGAACCTATCAGGTACGTTTTGCTCAAGATGTGAGTGCTTCAGAAATTACAAATGTTTTATCTAAACCTGATGTTTTTGGAAGTGCAGATGCTAAAACCTTTGGTAATGCGAACCAGTTAAAAATTACAACAAAGTACAAAGTAAACGAAACAGGAGCAGAAGTTGATGAAGCCATTAGAAAGTCTTTATTTAATGCTTTGCAATCACATTTAGACGGTTTATCATATGAAGACTTTATTAGTGATGCAGAAGATAAGACTGTAGGTTTAATGAAATATTACAAGGTGAGTCCAACGATTGCAGATGATATCAAGCAAGCCTCATTCTGGGCCATTTTAGGATCATTAATTGTTGTATTCCTTTATATCTTAATTCGTTTTAAAAGATGGCAATTTTCATTGGGAGCAGTTGCGGCTGTATTTCACGATGTATTAATTGTATTGGGTATCTTCTCTTTAACGTATAAGTTTATGCCGTTCAACATGGAAATCGATCAGGCCTTTATTGCTGCGATTCTTACAGTGATTGGTTACTCATTGAATGATACCGTGGTTGTATTCGATAGAATTCGTGAATTCTTTAACGACCACCCTAACTGGAAATTTGATCGTGTTGTAAATGTATCATTGAGTAGCACCCTAAGTAGAACATTAAATACATCCCTTACAACTTTGGTTGTATTGTTAGCAATCTTTATATTTGGTGGAGATTCTATTCGAGGATTTATGTTTGCCCTAATCGTAGGTGTTATTGTTGGTACATATTCGTCTTTATTTATCGCAACACCTGTAATGTATGATACTGTTCAAAAACTAGAAGATAAAAAGAAGAAGTAACTTAATATATAAACTAACTTAAACTGGTATTTCTTCTTATAAGAGCCTGTCAACTTAGCGTTGACAGGCTTTTTTTCGAGACCAATCTTAAAAAGCTGAGTGAAGAGGATATGTCGTTCTTGCTTCAATATCAAGTTTCAACCTTTCATTGACGTGAGTTTCTATGTTAAAAACCAAGTAAAAAAGGTATTATTATGTTATGCCATAAAAAGCACTTATCTCATGAGTGCATAGAGATGTAACAATCTGTTTCTATGGGCTTTCTAGTGTGTTAAATAGTGGCTTGAAATAAAAATCTATGACTCTAAAGTGGGGACATGATAGTTCATTTTAAAATACTTTACTGTTAAATCAAGCAGGCCTACAAATTAAATGAAATGTACTTTCAGGTTTCGTGTTGATAACAGGTAATTATAAAGGAAATGATATTTAAAAGCCCGTTACTGCCTGCGTAGAAAGTAATTATTAACAAGCTCTACATACATGAGTTTTGCTTCTTTTTCGGTAATATTTTTAGCTTGAAATAGAGCATTAGTTTTAAACGCATTAATAATGGGTTTTTTACTTCTGGGCTTTCCATAGTCATTGGTGGCCTTTTTATAGTATGCGTAAAGCTTTAAAAGCGTATCAGCAGGAAACGGGTCAGTATGAGCATTTACTCTACTAACCGCTTTATCAAACTGTATGTCTAATTCTTCATCTGTCATTAAATCTCCGCAATAACACTTTCACCTCCGCGAACCTTTTGATTAAGCTCTACTTTGATATTTGTATCCAATGGCAAAAACAAATCAACTCTGGAACCAAATTTTATAAAGCCAGAATCTGCACCCTGTACAGCCTTATCGTTTAATTTGGCATAGTTTACAATACGTTTTGCTAAAGCTCCCGCAATCTGTCTGTAAAGCACTTTTCCATACGTTTCATTCTCTACTACAACAGTTGTGCGTTCATTTTCTTCGCTTGCTTTAGGGTGCCAGGCTACTAAATATTTTCCAGGATGATATTTGCTAAAAATAACATGCCCAGCAATAGGATAACGTGTAACATGAACATTTATTGGAGACATAAAAACACTAACCTGTAGACGCTTTTCTTTGAAGTACTCCTTTTCAAAAACCTCTTCAATAACAACCACTTTTCCATCAACCGGAGAAATCACTTGTTTGTCATTTGTTTGAGTATGACGTTTAGGGTTTCTAAAAAATTGCAGGATAAGAACTAAAAATACTAAGAGCACAAGTAGAATACTTGTCCTTAGCCACATAATTTCAATGAAACTGTCAACCAGTAAATAGGATGCAATAATGAATATAAAAGTAATTAATATGATTTTGTGGCCTTCTTTATGAAACATACTGTAAAATTCTTAAAAATAAATATATAAATGGAGCAGCAAAAATGATGCTATCCAAGCGATCTAACATTCCACCATGGCCGGGCATTATAGCACCACTGTCTTTAACCTGCGCTTGTCTTTTAAACTTGGATTCTATAAGGTCTCCAAGGGTTCCAAATACGCTAATAATAATGCTTAAGACGAGCCAGCTTGAGAAGCTCAAGAGTTCTGTAAAGGTAGCAATAAAATAGCTTGTTACACACGAAAAAAACAAACCACCAAGAAAACCTTCCACCGTTTTTTTAGGTGAAATCTTCTCAAAAAGCTTTTGTTTACCAAAATTTTTACCCACCAGATATGCGAAGGAATCGTTCACCCAAATCAATATGAATGCACCTAACAATATATTCGGGTTATAGTTTTCAAAATAGTTTGCAATTAAAATTAAAAATACAAAACCACTGGATAAGTAAAAGGTTGTAAGTATAAAGCGTTTCGATGCGAATAAGGGAATGATTTTCTCTGAAAACAAATCTTTAATTAAAAAGAGATTAACAAAAAGTGATATGACTACCAATATTTGTGTTGCTTCATCTAAACCTATACTTGTGCTTAATACGGTTTGCCAATATGCAAAAATAGCATAAAGAACAGCAAAAATAATGTATGGAATAAAGCTTTTAAGTTGAATAAGCTTTTTAAACTCGAATAAAGATACAATGCCAAAAACAAAAAAAAGAGCTAATAAAAGTTGTTCATAGTTTAAACAAAGAATTAACAGCAAGACATAGAGTAGTCCAGAAAATGACCGAATAAGAATTTCTTTCATTCTATAAATCTTCTAAAAGCAGTAGGTATAGGTTTTTTGCGCTACTACCATAACTTAAGAAATCTTTGTCATCCTCAGATTTGAAGTGTTTTATGGTGGTAATATTAGTTGGGATTTTCTGTCTGTTTTTAGATTTTATACCTCGCAGACCCTCTCCTATATTTTCAACAATTTGACTCGTCGTTGCATAAACAATAAAATTTACCGGTAATTCTGTAAGTTTCTTTTCGAAGATATGTTTTGAAGAGATAAGAAGCGATCCATCGTTGGCAATAAGGTTTTCGCATGTGGTAAGAAAAAACGTGGAATCACCAACTTTATTCGTTGCATGTAAATTAGAGTTCTCAAATTTGTTTTTTAAATTATCATCAAGTAGTAAGGCCCTTTTTTCTTTCCAATTGTTCTCCTCAAGTATGTACTCTAAATTGTTAAATATTTCGTTTAAACTTTCACAATATAAGAACTTGCCACCATTAGCTTTGAAGTTTATGGTAAACCTTTCATCTATTGGCAGTTTTACTTCCGGCATGTATTTACCGCGACTGTCCGATTTCAATTCTTTCCCTGAACGCTCAGATTTCGAACCAAAAATTTTTTTAAAAAGACTCATCTAAGTGGTTGCTATTAACAGAATTCTCTTTGAGGTTCATCAAATATAAAAAATCTTAAATTAATCATATGATTAATTTAAGATTTTTACTAAAACGTTAACAAAATAAGTTATTATATGGTTATTTATCTAAATTCTCACGTTTTTCCTTCTCGAAAGTACGCTTTCCAAATATGTTTTCAAGGTTGTCTTTGAAGATCACTTCCTTCTCTAAAAGTTCTTCTGCAAGCTCTGTTAATTTGTCTTTATTGTCTTCTAATAATTCAATTGCTCTTTGGTATTGTTTTTCAATAATATCTGAGATTTCTCTGTCAATTAACTCTGCTGTTTGTTCGCTGTAAGGCTTTGTGAAACCATACTCATTTTGTCCAGAGTCGTAATAGGTTAAATTACCTATTTTATCACTAAGGCCATAAATAGTTACCATAGCTCTGGCTTGCTTTGTGACCTTTTCTAAATCACTAAGTGCACCTGTAGATATTTTATCGAAAATCACTTTTTCTGCGGCACGACCACCAAGAGCGGCACACATCTCATCCAGCATTTGTTCTGGCCTAACAATTAAACGTTCTTCAGGTAGATACCAGGCCGCACCTAAGGATCGACCGCGAGGTACAATGGTTACTTTTACTAATGGAGCAGCATGCTCTAACATCCAACTTACTGTAGCATGTCCAGCTTCATGGTAAGCTACCGCTTTTTTCTCACTAGGTGTAATGATTTTATTTTTCTTTTCTAATCCACCAATAATCCTGTCAACAGCATCGAGGAAATCCTGTTTGTCTACAGCTTTTTTACCATTTCTTGCAGCAATTAAGGCAGCTTCATTACACACATTAGCAATATCGGCACCAGAGAATCCTGGTGTTTGTTTCGATAGGAAATCGGTATCTAAATCTTTAGATTTTTTAAGCGGTCTTAAGTGGACTTCAAAAATTTCTTTACGTTCACGAACATCTGGAAGGTCTACAAAAATTTGTCGATCAAAACGTCCGGCACGCATTAATGCTTTATCTAAAATATCGGCTCTATTGGTAGCGGCCACAACAATAACATTCGTATTGGTGCCAAAGCCATCCATTTCTGTTAGTAACTGGTTCAATGTGTTTTCACGCTCATCGTTACTTCCAGACATGGCATTTTTTCCTCTTGCACGTCCAATGGCGTCTATTTCATCAATGAAAATAATAGATGGAGATTTTTCCTTGGCTTGCTTGAATAAATCTCTAACACGAGATGCTCCAACCCCAACAAACATTTCTACGAAATCTGAACCTGATAGGGAAAAGAAAGGAACTTTTGCTTCGCCAGCTACTGCTCTTGCCAATAATGTTTTTCCGGTTCCCGGAGGCCCCACCAGTAAAGCTCCTTTAGGAATTTTACCTCCCAACGTTGTATATTTTTCAGGGAATTTAAGAAAGTCTACAATTTCCTGAACTTCTTCTTTAGCACCTTCTAAACCAGCAACATCTTTAAAAGTCGTTTTTACTTCGGTATTTTGGTCGAAAAGTTTCGCTTTAGATTTTCCAATGTTGAAAATTTGTCCTCCAGCACCACCAGCGCCACCACCAGACATACGTCGCATGATAAAAATCCAAACACCGATAAGCAGTATAAATGGTAATATGCCCATTAATAGGTTACCCCAATCATTTGTTTCAGTATCGAAGGTTATAACAGGTTTAGCCGATAAATCTTTTGTGATCTCATTTAACCGGTTTTCAAAATTTTGAAGGTCTCCAAATTCAAATTTGTAATTGGGTAATCTTGTTGCCGAAGGAATAAGACTTGTAGGCTTAGAGTTTTTATGGATTTCCTTACTCTCAGCATCTTTTGTTAAATAAACTCTGGCAACTCGGGTGTTCTTTACAATGTCAACTTTTTCAATATCTCCTGCATCTAGATAGCTAAAGAAATCTGAAGGCGTAGTCATGTTTTCATCCTGATAGCCTCCATTGTTAAATAATTGAAAGCCTAAGAAGACTGCGATAAGTATTCCGTAGATCCAATATGGGCTAAATTTTGGCTTTTTGTCTTTTGTATTTTTTTTATCGTTTACCATCTGATTTTTTTAGTAACTGGTTTCCACAACTGTTGTTTTAGCATCTCCCCAAAGACTCTCTATGTCGTAATACTCTCTAATATGTTTTTGGAAGACGTGTACAACAACGTTTATGTAATCGATCAACACCCACTCGGCATTGTCTACTCCTTCGGTATGCCAAGGATTATCTTTAAGTTCTTTGCTTACTTTTTTTTGTATTGAATTAACTATGGCGTTTACTTGTGTGTTTGAAGTTCCTTCACAAATTATAAAGTAATCACAAACCGTATTGTCAATCTCTCTTAAATCCAGAATATTTATCTCTTTGCCCTTAACATCTTCAATGCCATTTATTATTACCGATATTAGTTGGTCTGCGCTTATATTTTCTTTCGCCATTAAATTTATTTAATTTATGCAAAGTTATTATTTTTTTAGTTCTTTACGCTTTAAAAAAAACATAAGATTTTTTAGTGACACAATAACTTCAATATGCTTATAGTCAAACTTAATGCCATCGATTCCACAAACAGTTACTTACGCAAGTTAAGTGTGGAAGAAATCGTAGACGATTTTACCGCTGTAATTGCTGAAAGGCAGACTAACGGACGTGGGCAAATGGGGACTATTTGGAGTTCTGAAGCAGCAAAAAACCTGACCTTCAGTGTTTTTAAGGATGTGTCTAAGTTTCGATTAGAAGACCCTTTTTATATTAGTATTGTGACATCTTTAGCCCTGCTTAAGACCCTTCAATTTTTTTCAATTTCTCGACTAAGTGTAAAATGGCCGAACGACATTTTGTCAGAAGACAAGAAAATTTGTGGAATTTTAATCGAAAATGTCATAAAATACAACACTATTAACGCTTCTGTTATTGGTGTTGGATTGAATGTAAACCAGACAGAATTTGAAAATTTACCGCAGGCATCGTCATTAAAAAATGTATCTGGAAAGGTTTTCGATCTTGATGAGTTGGTTCATCGTATTTTAATGAATTTAAAGCATTATTTCTTCTTTTTAGAACGTGGTGAGTACTATGTTTTAAAAGAAGAATACGAAAGATATTTGTTTAGAAAAGACAAGCCTTCCACATTTAAAGATGAAGAAGGCCTTATATTTTCAGGGTTTATAAAAGGAGTTTCCAATTGTGGAAAACTTCAGGTGTTACTTCAGGACGATATTATAAATGAATACGACCTTAAAACCATTACCCTGCTCTATTAAATTGAATTGGGAATACGAGTTGCCAGTGTTTCTATAAATTTACTTATAGGTCCTTTAACCATCATGGCCATCATGGGATTGAAATCACCAGAAAACCTTAATTGTACGTTGCTTGAGCCTGAGTCTATTTCGGTAATATCACCCACTAAAGAAAAATCCAATTTTCCCCCTGCAGCGCCCAAAACGATTTTACTATGAGGTGTTGTTTCTTTCTTTTTAAGGATAATTTCGGGCATACCCTTTAATGCAAATAGGAACTTGTCTTCTTCTAAAACTTCAAACTTACTAATGTTCTCAGGCATTAAAGATTCAAAATTCTTAACGTCTGAAAGAAATTCAAATACGTCTTGAGCCGATTTAGCTATATTAATTTTTGGTGATTCTAAATTCATAATGTTCGTTTTGCTTGGCTTATATCAATTAGCATTCCATTCTGATGGATTACTGTTCCATTCAGCTAAAGTTTTTAATTCTTCTTCCGAGATGTACTTGGTATCTAAAGCCTGTTCTAACAAGTTTTCGTAGTTGCTTAGCGTGTAAAGTTCGATGCCTTCTTTTTCAAAATTTTGATCAGCTACTTCGAAGCCATAAGTAAAGATAGCAATCATACCTTTTACATTTACATGAGCCTCCTTAAGTGCTTTTACAGCATTTAAGCTGCTTTTGCCCGTGCTAATTAAATCTTCAACAACAACAACATTTTGGCCGCCTTCAATAAAACCTTCAATTTGGTTTTTTCTACCGTGCCCTTTAGCATCCGGTCTTACGTAAATAAAAGGGAGTCCTAAATAGTCTGCCACTAGCATGCCTATGCCAATAGCACCGGTAGCAACACCTGCAATAGCGTCCGGTCTTCCATATTGTGCTTCAATTTGCTTACCCATTACTTCGCTTATATAGTTACGAATTGGTGGGAAAGACAAGGCAATACGATTGTCGCAATAAATTGGTGATTTCCATCCAGATGCCCAGGTGAACGGCTCTTTTGGACTAAGCTTAATAGCGTTAATCTGAAGTAAAACTTCTGCGGTTTTCTTAGCGGTTTCTTTGTTAAAAATCATGATGGCTAAAATACATATAAATTTAGATTTTTTTAACAGTTGAAAATATTTTTTCGACATTAAGCCGATGTGTAGTTAAAAATGATATTTTTACGGTATTAAAATTTTCAATTTTAAAGTATGTATAAAGTTTTTGTGGGAGATAAACCTATTATCCTAACGACTAAAATTGAACAGGAAACCTATTTTAAAAATTATTTACTGGATACGGTAAATATTGGAAAAGTTATAAAAGAGCTTAATAAAACACCTCTTGAAGAAGTTAGACTTATTCATAAAAATAAGGATAAACTTTTAAAAAAATTCTTAAAAACATTACCTAACGTTGTCGCGGGAGGAGGGAAGGTGTATAATGAGAACAATGATATCCTTTTTATATATCGAAACGATAAATGGGATTTGCCAAAGGGAAAAGTTGAAGGGAATGAAACCATAGAGAAAACGGCAATTCGGGAGGTATCTGAAGAAACTGGAGTTAGTGGGCTGGAAATTACAAAACCTCTGGATACCACATATCATATTTTTAAGCGTAATGGTAAGTATAAAATTAAGATTACGTATTGGTTTGAAATGAAAACCAGTTTTAATGGTAATCTTTATGGACAGGAAGAGGAAGGAATCACCGAAGTTAAATGGTTGAATAAAAATCAGACCGAAAAAGCCCTGATGAACTCTTATTCCAATATAAAATTACTGATTTAAACCCATGCTCATGGTGTTTAGCTTTTCGATTAAATACGTATCTAATATAATTAAATCAAATACATTTAATGCTTTAACCTGTATATAGGGTATCTCATGTGTGCTTTTTCATAATTTTCGCTTTGCTTGTGTATCCAGTCTAATTGAGCATACCAATTCTTACTAAAACCGGGATCTTCCTTTTTGCGTTTTTGGAAAGTGTTCTTCAATTCGGGATTGTGTTTTAATAAGTCTAAAGCCTTGTCTTCCCATACGTAAGGAGAGAAGCCTTCTTTTTGTTGTAAAATAGTATCGAAGAAATTCCAGTTAAAAAAAGAATCCGGGGCTTGAGGTTCTAAGGTAGCCATTAAATATCTTAAGGCGTTTTGATTGGTGTAAATAATGCAATCACCTTTTAAGAATTTTACGTCTTGTTCTGTTTTCGAAACGTGCGTATTGTAGTGTTGGTAATGGCCCTCATAAGGAGCCTTTCGGGTTTCAAAACTGTCGATTCTATAACGTTCTACTTTTAATATCGAATCTTGCTGCAATGTTGTTATCTCAACCTGATTTAGTTTCAGTAACTCAATAATATTATGCCATCCCTTTGGTATAAGGTAAGCTTTTGGAACGTCTACAGTAATATCTGGTTTAAAGTAGTTTTGGTAGTTTATGTCTTTGGTAAAAGGCTTATTTCTATCGTACTTTAAACGCGGAAGTCCTGTGATATCACTCGTAATAATGTCGGCCTCATAGCCTTTAAAGTGTAGTGTAGAAGTTTTTGTGGTGTCCAGTTTCCAGCTAAGCGTGTATGTTTTAGTATGGTTTATTAGGTTTTTTAAAGTTTCCATACGTTTTTGTTGAATAATCTCATGATCTTCTTCAATAATATCAATCATCGTATTCATAAGGGCATAGGTGCCCTCAACACGTTGTTTATAAGGTTTAAGCATATGTGTTTCTACCATCATACCAAGCGTGTTAAAAAGGGTTGTGTAACCGGTAGAGTATCTCGGTGAATCCATAAATTGAGAAAAGCCGTTTTCGGGAACCTCATTAAAAATATTTACATAAGGTGTAATATCCCATTTTTGCGTACTCAATTTATCTTCTAGTTTAGGCATCATGTGTTCATGAAGGTAAGTGCCTAAAATTCCTCCCAACTTATTGTGCTGTGTAAATAAGTGGGTTAGAGTGTACTGGTAATCGGCTCCGTTACTCACATGATTATCGATAAAAACATCTGGTTTTATGTGATGAAAAATTTGAGCGAAAGTCCTAGCATTCTTTGTGTCACATTTTACAAAATCACGGTTTAAGTCATAATTCCTGGCGTTACCTCTAAAACCGTATTCCTTTGGACCATTTTGATTAGTTCGTGTACTGGAGTTTCTATTTAAACTACCTCCAATATTATAAACCGGAATGGTTACCAATACCGTATTTTTAGGTCGATCTATTTTACCCAGAACAATGTCTCTAAAGAGGATCATGGTGGCATCGATGCCATCACTTTCACCTGGATGAATACCGTTATTAATTAGTAAAATGCTTTTTCCACTAGTTCTAATTTTGGAAAAATCAAATTCACTATCTGGATTAAGTGTAACTATATGTAATGGGTTTCCAGAATCGGTCTCACCTATGGCCTTTATAGAGATTTCTGGATAAACGCCTGCCAGATTCTTATAAAATTCTATGGTTTGCTCGTATGTAGCTGTTTCTAACCCTTCCGTTTTTTCGAAATGTGTTTCGAAATTATGATCTGTTTTTTTGTTAGAATTGGTACATGATATACATAGTATACATAAAATTAGGGCAACAAGAACCTGTCTCATATCAATCAAATTTGGAGTTATTTTGGAGTTCGTGGTTATAAGAGGTCTAAATTATGAAAAATTGATGAATTGTATTTTGTGGTTTTTTTCTTATATTTATTTAATTTCTTAAAAGGCTTCATATGAAAAGTTATAGACTGTCATTTGGTACAATTGGTTTAATTAATGACAATATAGCAGAGGTCATTGTTGATGAAGGTGTGGAAATAGATGAGATAATGGTCGATGAATACCACGATTTTTTATTGAGCACTCTAGAAGTGCCTTTTTATTTATTAATCAATAAAAAGAATTCCTATACCTATACTTTCGGAGCTCAACAGGTGATAACACAATTAAAGGAAATAGATTCTATGGCTGTGGTTACAACTACAGAGGCTGGAATTATGTCTACCAAAACGTTAATTAGTATGAATTACAATGACACTAGCCTTAACGTTAAAATGTTTCATGAAAGAGAAGAGGCCCTTGCCTGGCTTAAAAAAGCTAAGACATGCGCTTAACGATTATTACTCAAACGTTTTAGTGTTCTTTCCTGGTAAAATAAGAATTGCGTATTGCTTCTCAATATTTTAAGCGTAAATTTGCACCTCCAAAAATTTCGGTATGACAGAGTTTATTAGAAAGCGTGCGGCAAATGCAAAGAATGATGTTTTAAGTGGATTAACTGTGGCACTTGCTTTAGTGCCCGAGGCTGTGGCTTTTGCGTTTGTGGCAGGTGTGGATCCTCTTGTTGGATTGTACGCCGCATTTATGATAGGTTTAATTACTGCCATTTTTGGTGGCCGTCCTGGTATGATTAGCGGTGCGACCGGTGCCTTGGCAGTGGTTATGGTGAGTTTGGTAGCAGAAGGCAATGCGTTTGGGGCAGAAGGTGAAAACCTAGGACTTTATTACTTATTTGCCACCGTAATTTTAATGGGAATTATACAAATGCTAGCTGGAATTTTAAAGCTTGGAAAATTTGTAAGGCTAATTCCTCATCCCGTAATGATGGGGTTCGTAAATGGATTGGCTATTGTAATATTCCTGGCGCAATTAAAAATGTTTAAAGATATTAATGGTGATTGGTTTGTGGGAACAGAATTATGGACCATGATAGGTTTTGTAGCTTTAACTATGGGCATTATGTTTGGTCTGCCAAAGCTTACCAAAAAATTACCTGAAGCTTTAATCGCTATTCTAGTCGTATCGGCAATTGTTATTTTTGGAAATATTGACGCGGCTACCGTGGGTAGTTTTATTCGTGATGGGGGAGGTACTGGATTAAAAGGAGGCTTACCACAATTTCAAACAGATATATTTAGTAAGGTGCCATTTACCTGGCAGACTTTAAAGTTTATTGGGCCTTATGCCTTAATATTGGCGGCTATTGGTTTAATTGAGTCCTTAATGACTTTAAATCTTGTAGATGAATTAACAGATACTCGAGGGAACTCCAATAGAGAATGTATGGCACAAGGAGGTGCTAATATCATTACCGGGTTATTTGGTGGTATGGGAGGTTGTGCTATGATAGGACAATCGCTTATTAACATCAAAGGAGGTGGACGCGGTAGATTATCCGGTATTGTGGCCGCCGTAGCTTTACTTGCTTTTATCTTATTTGCTTCTGGCTTAATTGAACAGGTCCCTATTGCAGCTTTAGTAGGTGTTATGTTTATGGTAGTAATTGGAACTTTTGCATGGAGTAGCTTTAGAATCTTAAATAAGATTCCTATCATGGATGTGATTGTATTAATAACAGTATCTTCATTAACCGTTATTTTCGATCTTGCCGTTGCTGTTATTGCAGGGGTTATTATAAGTGCATTGGTATTTTCATGGGAAAATGCGAAGCGTATTAGAGCAAGAAAGCGAGTTAAAGAAGACGGTACCAAGATTTACGAAATCTGGGGGCCATTATTCTTCGGTTCGATCATTGCGTTTAATGACAAGTTTGATGTGAAAAATGATCCAGAACAGATAGAAGTGGACTTTATAGAATCTCGAGTGAGCGATCATTCAGCCATAGAGGCCATATTTAATTTGGTAAACAAATACGAAGCCGAAGGAAAGACCATAAGGTTAAAACACTTGAGTGAGGATTGTAAGATACTATTGTATAAGTCTAGTCCGAAGTTTAGAGAAGTGATCGTTGAAGATGTCGATGATCCACGTTACCACTTAGCAGAAAATCCAGAGGCATTTACCAAAGGACTTGCGGAGTATAAGTTGTAGGTTTAAGCTAGAATTCAGTGTGCAGTGTCTAGTATGCAGTATTCAGTGTTCTGTATGTAGTGTCTAGTATTCTCAGTATCTAGTATCGAAAACCTATAAGTTTCTTGATTGTCCGTTTAAGAATTTCCAGCCATCTTCGCGTTTAATGAGTGTTCCCGATTCGATGACTTTAAACGTCATTGGGTTATGGTTTGTATCTACCTGCACGCATTTTACAACACCCGAATAATTGGCAATTTCATTAGTTAAAGGAAAGATTTGGACACTTTCCCAAGAAAACTCAATGAAGTTTATGAGTTTTGCATTTTCGATTAAAATGTCCTTTATGGTTTTGTAATCCAAAGTTTTGGTATATCCAGGAGGCACCCAAAAAAAATCTGAAGAGTTATCCAGGTATTTAAATTCGCTCGCAAGACCATTTTTTGTGATATCGTGATGAAAGTTTTCAAACATTTGTTTGATCTCTGTTGAAATACTTTCTTTGAGGTCATTACTCAGTGTTTCCTGGCTATAACCATAAAAAGTAATAGCCAGAAGTAGAATTGTAGCGGTAAGTTTTTTCATTTATGTTCTAACACTTTTAGGAACTAATTTGGTGTAATCACCATGGTTTCTTATAACATCTCTAACAATAGAGGACGCTATATAAGATGTTTTCGCCGATGTTAAAAGAAAAACTGTTTCGATTGGGGCCAGGTCACGATTGGTGTGTGCTATGGCCTTTTCAAATTCAAAATCTGCCGGATTTCGAAGTCCTCGTAAAATAAACTCAACTCCAATTTTATTACAGAAATCAACAGTCAATCCTTCATATGTAACGACTTTAATCTTTGGTTCATCTGCAAATGCATCTTCGATAAATTGTTGGCGTTCTTCTAAAGAGAACATGTACTTTTTATCGGCATTTACACCAATGGCCACAATAATCTCATCAAAGAGGGTGACACCACGCTTAATAATATCATAATGCCCTAGAGTGAGCGGATCGAAAGACCCTGGGAATATGGCTCTTTTCATGTTTTTAAATTTACGAATTTTATTTAATTTGTATTAATTTTACTATAAAATAATTAAGTAAAAGCTTAATTATGTTGATTTTACAGATTTACAGGAAGCTTCTTTAATGCTTCTTCAATGGCATTGTCAAATAACTCAGCAAGAGAAATACCCGCAGCCGCAGCTTGTTGAGGTAAAATACTTTCCTTTGTTAAACCTGGGATCGTATTCATTTCCAGCATATGAGGTTCGTCATCTTTAAAGATAAACTCAGAACGGGAGAAGCCTTTCATTTTTAGTACATCGTAGACCTTTTTCGCTACCGCATTAACCTTATCTTCTTGTTCTTTTGTTAACCTTGCCGGCGTTATTTCTTGCGATTTCCCTAAATACTTAGCTTCATAATCGAAAAAATCATTGTCGCTAACAATTTCAGTGATTGGTAGTACTTTAGTTTCGCCTTTAAAAGTAATAACACCCACAGACACCTCGGTACCGTCTAAAAAAGATTCTATAATAATTTCATCATCTTCTTTAAAGGCAACATCTATGGCGTTTTGCAAATCTTCTTTTTTATGGACTTTGGTGACTCCAAAACTGCTTCCAGCCTTGTTTGCTTTCACAAAACATGGTAAACCAACCTTCTCGATAATTAAATTTTCATCAACAACATCGCCTTCGTTTAAGTAAAAAGAGTCTGCCGTTTTAATACCATAGGGTTTTAAAGTGCTTAAGCAGTCTCGCTTATTAAAGGTTAGAGCAGCCTGGTACATACTGCAACTCGTATGTGGTATGCTTAGTAAATCCAAATACCCTTGTATAAACCCATCCTCTCCAGGAGATCCATGAATGGCATTAAATACGCAGTCGAATGTGATGATACGATTGGCAACACATACCGAAAAATCATCTTTATTAATAGGGAATTCCGCATTATCGTCATCTACATATACCCATTTATCTTTGAATATGTGAATACAATATCCATTATATTTTGAGGGATCCAGGGTTTCGTAAACAACGCTTCCACTTTTCAGGGAGATTTCATATTCACTTGAAAAGCCACCCATAATTATAGCAATGTTTTTTTTCATTGATGTTAGAGAAGTTTTATTGGTCTAAATGTAAAATTAATACGTATCTATACATACAAGTTGGCATCAATCTAAACTGGTATTCAGCATTTAAATTGATATAGGCTAAAATATCATATATATTGCAAAAGAAAAAACAGTTCTGTTTTTATATATTTGCCTTATCGAAAAATTTACCAATGACCTTATTAAAATTTCTTACAAGTAAAACATTTTTAAAACAGGTTTTATTAGCGTTAGTTGCTGTAGTTATACTCTGTTTTATTATGCTTAGGTGGTTGAAGTCTTCAACCAATCATGGAGAATTTGAAACCGTTCCCGATTTAACCGGGAAATCGGTAAATGTGGCCGATATTGAATTAAAGGCTAACAAATTAGTCATGCAAATTCAGGATTCGGCAAATTTTAATCCCAATTATCCCAAGTTTTCGGTGATAGAGCAGGATCCTTCACCAGGAACAAAGGTCAAGGAAAGCAGAAAAATATATTTAACCTTGAACCCCTCTGGATACCGGAAAATTCAAGTTCCTAATTTAAGAGAACGTACTTATAGACAAGCAAAACCTATGCTAGAAGCCTTAGGGTTTCAAATAGGGAAAATAACTTACGAGAATAATATAGGTAAGAACCTGGTGCTGAAAATGTACCATAAGGGGAATGTTATTAAAAATGGGGATAAGCTATCCAAGACTTCTAAAATAGATTTGGTTTTGGGTAATGGTAAGAGACCTTAAAAGAACACCTGTCAGGGTATTAATTTCTAACTTTATTAAAGCATGGCTGACTATACGCCACAATTACCAGATGAGGATAGTCTCTACGAACACTACGCTTTCGAGGTAGATAAGGGTCAAACACCGTTACGTATAGATAAATATTTAATGAATTTTGTGGAAAATGCCACACGAAACAAAATTCAGACAGCCGCAAAAAACGGAAGTATTTTTGTTAACGATCAAGTTGTTAAGTCTAGTTATAAGGTCAAGCCATTTGATAAAATTCGGGTGCTCTTTACTCATCCTCCTCATGAAAACTTATTAGTTGGAGAAGATATACCTATTGATGTGGTTTATGAAGATAATGACCTCTTGGTAGTAAATAAACCAGCAGGAATGGTAGTACACCCTGGGCATGGTAATTATTCGGGAACACTTATTAATGCGCTTATCCATAGATTTGATAATTTACCTAATAATTCTAGTGACCGTCCCGGATTGGTACATAGAATAGACAAAGATACAAGTGGGTTATTGGTTGTGGCCAAGACAGAACAGGCCATGACCGAATTATCACTTCAGTTTGCAGAGAAAACGAGTGAGCGAGAATACTTGGCACTTGTTTGGGGCCATGTTGAGGAAGAAGAAGGAACCGTTGAAGGTCATATTGGACGTCATCCTAAAAATCGATTACAAAACACCGTATATTTTGGTGATGATGCTCATAAGGGCAAGCCGGCCGTTACACATTATAAAGTTTTAGAACGGTTGGGGTATGTTACTTTAGTGTCCTGTAAGCTGGAAACGGGGCGTACTCATCAAATACGCGTCCATATGAAACATATTGGACATACGCTTTTTAATGATGAAAGATATGGTGGCGAAAAGATCTTAAAAGGCACGACCTTTACCAGGTACAAGCAGTTTGTAGAAAACTGTTTTAAGGTTTTGCCGCGTCAGGCACTTCATGCAAGAACGTTAGGATTTACTCACCCGAGAACGAAAGCGTTTATGCGTTTTGAATCGTCGATTCCAGAAGACATACAGCAGTGTATAGAAAAGTGGCGGACGTATACGAAAAATCAAAGATTAGAGTAGAAACCTACTCCGTTTTTTGCCCCCTCAATGATCTTTGCACAGATTTAATCATTTCGATAAATCAGTCCGCCACTTATTTGGTATTTTCAATCAGGAAAGTCTATATAAACACAACCTGAATGTTTTGCTTTTAATTAATTTCCGGCAAAGGTGAACATTTAAGAATTCTGTTCCTTTAACATATGTTAATAATTGCTTTTTATTTGAAGAAAATTTATGAATTTTAATATAAATAACGCAGAATTTATCTTAAAATAGAATAAGATGATAATCTACCTATAGCTTAAACCAGTTTTACCCTTCAATACGTTTTTTTAAATCCATTCTTTCGTGAAGAATTCTCGTGATTTCCACATAATCTTCATTAAGGATTCTAAAAAAGATAAGGTGCCTGTTCGCCTTAATACCTTTTAGGTTAGGGCTAAGACTATCGTAGTTTTTCCCCAGGCCTGGGCTAATAGCAATTTTTTCACAATTAGCGATGAGCATGTTATAGTAGGCGTCGGCTTGTTTTTCAGACCACGTTTCGTAGGCGTACTCCCAAATATCCGATAAATCCTCAACAGCTTTTTTCGTGAGTTTGTATTTAGCCATTCTGGTGTTTTTTTGCTTTTAGAGCTTCCAGATGCGTTTTAGGATTATAGTCATATGCAACACCGCTTTCAATCCCTTCTTCAATAGCTTTTTTTAATACAATTATTTTGCTTTCCTCTTCTTCTAAAAGCCTCAATCCTGCTCTAATCACTTCACTTACGTTTTTAAATCGTCCCTCATTTATTCGACTCTGAATAAATTGATCAAAATAATTTCCGAGAGATACAGATGTGTTTTTACCCATTATTAAAATTATTTAACTATCAAATATACCAAAAATTGGTAAACTTGCAAATATAGAATGTTAATTATATCCAATATTATGAGAAGGGTTTAACTTTAAAAAATGAGAATATTTTCTCTGGTAATTAAGATTTTTAGTGGTTGATATACTGTGTTTTACGTTGATTCGTGTTGTTTTTTTAGTTTAGGTTGATTTTGTTACGTTTTTAAACCACTCACACATAAAAACCATTTATCCGAGTATAAATTTTATCATTTTAGATTAAAGACAAGAGGGTGAATTCTACATTATATTTGAAGTATGAAGATCAAAGAGGTTATACTTTTTACGAACAATATTCAAAACCAAAAGCAATTTTATAAAGATACTTTGTGTTTTGAACTGTTATGTGATTCCAAAGAGAAAGTTTCTTTCAAAACCGGGACGAGCATATTATCTTTTGTATCTGTTGAAACACCGGTTAACCCGTCTCATTTTGCGTTTAATATTCCTTCTAACCAGGCAGAAGACGCTTTAAAGTGGTTACAGGAACGGGTAGAGGTTTTGCCAAGTGGAGATGATCTTATATCCGATTTTGTAGATTGGAACGCTAAGGCCATTTATTTTTATGATAACGATAGGAATATTGTCGAGTTTATAGCCCGTAAAAACTTAGAAATTAATTCTAACGTTGCGTTTTCTTCAAAAAGTGTGGTGTCCATTAGTGAAATGGCCATAGCAGTTAATACGATTAAAACCATTTATCGATCTATAAACCATATAAAGCACATTTCAATCTATAGTGGAGACCTAAACCGTTTTTGTGCCTTGGGAAACGATGAAGGCTTGTTTATACTAGTCAATAAAGCGATAAAAGGATGGCACCCAACTAAAGAAGAGGCCTTTACCTCAAATTTTATAATAAAAGGCGATTACAACTTCAGTTTTGAAAATGGAGAAGTAAAAGAATTGTTGTAATTTAGTTAAATCAAAATTAACTTTAATGAAATTAGTGTTATCACCGGCAAAATCTCTCGATTTTGAAAGTCAATTACCAACGTCAAGATATACAGATGCTCAATTTTCGAAACAATCTGAACGTTTAAATAAATTGCTTAAAAAGAAATCGGCAAAGAGTTTATCTAAACTCATGAAAATTTCTGATGCTCTGGGGCGATTAAATTATGAACGTAATCAGGAATGGCAATTGCCATTTACAACAGATAATGCCAGGCCGGCGGTGTATGCCTTTAGTGGAGACGTGTATAGAGGGTTTGATGTTTATACGTTGCCAGAAGAAAAACTAGATGGGCTACAAGATAAAGTACGCATTATTTCGGGTTTATATGGCATATTAAGACCAACAGATTTGATTCAACCCTATCGTTTGGAGATGGGGACTAAATTTCCGGTTGGAAAACATAAAAACCTATATGAATTCTGGAAAAAACAAATCACAGATGTACTTAATGAGGAATTGGAAGACGACGAGTTATTTTTAAACCTCGCCAGTAATGAATACTTTAAAGCTATTGATGTTAAAGCATTGAAAGTGCCAGTTATTACCGCTAACTTCAAAGATTTTAAAAACGGAGAATACAAAACCATTATGACTTTCGCAAAATTAGCAAGAGGTTATATGGCACGCTATGTTGTAGATACCAATGCCGAAACAATCGATGACATTAAAGGGTTTAATTATGAGGGCTATAATTTTAGCGAACCGATGTCTACAGATACCGATTTAGTTTTTATCAGATAGTTTGAACATATTTTTATGTCGTATCGGTATTCCTCAAAATAGCACAATGATCTAAATAGCCATCAATTCTAAATGTATTATTATTTAATTATCGCACTTCAGGTATTTTGTCTATATCATCTCTATAAAAACAGAAACCCTTACTATTGGTTCTTTATTATATTTTTTATCCCATTAATTGGGTGTGTTATATATTTAATAACCCATGTATATAATAAACGTGATGCCGAGAATATAGCCAATGAGATTACTCATATTATCAACCCCACAAAGAAAATCACCGATCTTGAGAAACAGCTTCAATTTTCAGATTCATATCAAAATAGAATCAATTTGGGAGACGCTCATTTAGAAAATAAAGATTATAACAATGCTATTACCTGCTATTTAGAGGCACTCGAAGATACTTCTCAAAACCATTTCTATGTGATTAAACAATTAATAGAGGCTTATATTAATATAGAGGATTTTAAAAGTGTGATTACTTATGCCGAAAGAATAAAAGCGCATGCTGAGTTCAAAAAATCTAGGTCTCAGTTTTTATATGGTTTGGCCTTAGAAAAAGTTGACAGGTTAGACGAGGCTGAAGCCAATTTAAAGCAAATTGATTGTCGATATTCTTTTTACGACGAACGCTTAATATACGCTAAGTTCCTATTGAGCCGCAATAAAGAAGAACAAGCCAGGGAAATATTGGAAGAGATTCTTGCTGAATCTCAACATATGACAAAACCTAACAAACGACTGTATAGAGCAACTATTGCCGAGGTTGAAGGGGTGTTAAAGTCGGTTTAATGGTGATAGCAGGTTTTACAGTTTAAAATTTAAGAGAACTTTCCCCATGCTTTTACGGCGTGTAAGTAAGCACTGGAACCCGAATACCCTAAAATATAGGCAATATCCTGTGTTTTTAAGTGCTTTTCATGAGATAAATAAAAAGAAAGTTCTTTTTTTATGTCGTTTACAATGCTTCTAAAAGACATGCCTTCTTGTGTTAATTTCCTTTGTATAGTGCGTTTACTGTAAAAAAACTGTTGTTGTACCTGCTCAAAAGAAGGAATCTCAGGAGCGCACATATTTAAAATCATTTTTCTTATTTGAGCAGAGAAGATGGTGTCACTGTCTTTGATCTCATTTAGCATGGCTATAAATTTTGGAAGTAAAAACTCTATTTCTTTTATCTTGTTTTTGTTTATTTCTGCACTCACAATATCTGATGGAAGTAGAAACTGATAGTTGGTATGAAAGCTCACATCAATATTTAGTACATCATTATAAGGCTTAGGGGCTATAACGGGTAATCGAATTTTAGGTTTGTAGGTGTTGGGGAGCATTAACGATAATTCTCTATAAATAATGCAGAGTACCATATCTAGAATGTTTCGTCTTAAAAGATCGTCTTTTATAGGGCAGTCCAGTTGTAAAATATAATGTTCTGAATCGTCAATAACAGTAGCCGATACTAGAGGGAATTTCGTATCCAGAAAACTTTGAAGAATAAAAACACCTTGTTGAATACTTGAGGTACTAAGTGATATTTCTAGAACTAGTCCCAGGGCTCCCAGATTAAAGTACGTTCCAAGATTTAGCCCGGTATGTTCATTCTCTGTAGTTTCGATAATGCTTTTCAATACGGTCAGGTAGTCATTAGCATTAATCATGTCATCCTGGTTATGGAGGTTGAGGTCTAGACCCGTTAGTATGTTTTTTAACGAATCACCATCCATATTTTGATATTGAGCGTACTCCAATAGAGCATTTAAGTAAGGCGCAAAAATTTTCATACCATAAAGGTATGTAAATGGCGCAAAATATCAATAATCCATTTTTGTTTCGATCTAAATTTGCCATAAAGATTAAATTAAAGCATATGAACACATCACAAAAAGCAACAAGATTAAATGCAATTTCCACATTAGCTTCGGGACTTGGTATTTTGGGTTTTCATAACTACTTAGCAACCATTTTTGAGCTGGAAAACGGTACCCCTTTTTTAGTAGTAGGAGGTGTGATTACCTTTTTTGCACTAACCATGTTTGTTGAGTTAAAGAAACAAAGGGCGCTGGCTCTTTTATGGATTGTAATACAGGATCTACTATTTTTTCTTGCTAGTATTTATGTCATTATTATGAGGCCCTTCGAAATTTCTAATACGGGTTATTTACTAATGGGGTTATTTTTAATACCGATTGTATTTTTTATTATTTATCAATCTATTGGTTTGTTTAGAATGGATTTTATACAAGGTACCAAGGTTAAAATGATGTCCTTTAAAAGAATTGTAAAGGCGAATAAAACGGAGGTCTGGAAGATCATCTCAGATGTTGGTAATTATCACAAAGTAGCTCCCAACATCGATGGTTCGAAAATAATTTCGGGAGAAAAGCAAGGACTGGTGCGTTCCTGTTCTCATGGCAAAGACAGTTGGACAGAGACCTGTAGTCTATGGGAAGACGAAAAACAATATGCATTCATTGTTAATACGAAGGCTCCAGATTATCCTTATCCGTTGAAAACATTAAACGGGAACTGGAGTGTTAATGAAATTTCATCGCATAGCACTGAAATCATTATGACTTTCAAGTTTGAATATAAAAAACCAATTCAAAACATGTTGATTCACCCTATAATGAAGCACCAGTTTACCAAGGTTTGCAAAGAGTTAATGGACAATTGGCAGAAGATGATCGAATAAAAATATGCGAAATCTTATATCACTTTTAAGTGTTCTAAGATTTCTTGTATTGAAAATGAGGCTTGACAAACATATTGATCTGATGCGCCGTAGTAAATAATTAGGCTATCACCTTTTACAATATGCCCGTTGGTAAAAACTACATTTCCAAAAAAGCCTTGCTTTTCATAAGGAGCTAGTGGTTCCATAATAGGTTCTTCCGATCTGGCAATAACGATGCTTGGGTCATTTAAATCCAGTAATAAAGCGCCCAGGCAATACCGATGTGTTTCGGTAGCACCATGATAAATCTCTAACCAGCCATAGGGCGTCTTAATTGGGGATGCTCCAGCTCCTAGCCTTTGACTATCAAATTTACCAGGTCTGGTTTTGGCTATACATTTGTGATTTCCCCAATGCCGTCCGTCCGGTGATTGGGCAATCCACAAATAATGACCACCTATTTGTGGACTACTTGGTCGGTGTAAGGCATAGTATGTTCCGTTTATTTTTGAGGTGAACAGTGCGCAGTCCTTATTATGAGGGGGAAAGATTATCCCATGTTTTTTAAAATGTATCCAGTCTTTGGTCGTTTGAAGCCCAACACCAACACCGTAATCTGAAACTGCTGTATAGGTGAGGTAATACATGTTATCTAATTGGGCTACTCTGCAGTCCTCAATGCCATAACTCTCGTATTTTCCTTTTCCGAATAGGTTTTTATGGTTGTCAGATTCTTCAAATATAACGCCATCCTCGCTATGGAAGAGTCTTAAATGTGAAATGGTAGTTAAGTAGTCTGTGCCATCATAGTTTATAACACGAGGGTCTTCTGTGTTTAATTTTGGATCATCAATTCGAAAACTTAGAACTTCTAAAGCTTCGTTTTCATTATAAATGGGGATGCTTACCGTGCCATGTTTTTGATGGGGCCTTTCTGCTACCCTTACTAAGATCCATATTTTGTTGTTGAAACTGAAAACTCCCGGGTTAAGCAGACATTCTATGACCATTTGTGATGAACTAGGGGATATGTCTTCAGGGGATAAAATGGGGTTATTAGGGTTTCTTTTGGAGAGGTCTTTCATGACTTATATAGATTAATAGGAAATGTGGTTAAGCTTTTAACTGCTCTAATAAATAAATTTAACGTCATATGATCCCTTGGTCAATATATTCGGCTCCCAAAAGACAAATTCCAAAATTTTTATTTCGCTTTTATCGAAATGGACGTCCCTGTATTGACTAAAATCCCCCATATTGGTGGAAATTTTAGCATGGATCGTTAACATCCCATCACCACCAATGTTTTTTATTGTTGGTTTAATGGTCCAGCCTATGTCCTCTCCCCATATATTAGCCTTATCCTTTCTGGATGTTGTGTTTTGGTCAACATTTAAAACTTCTCCTTTTGGCTCACTTTTAGTGCTTCCAACGGCCAGAATAATAAAAGATATGACCATTGAGAGTGATAGAAGATATTTAGACGTTTTTTTCATTTGTTTTTATGTTTATTTTAGTTTTCATCAAGTAAAAGGGGAGTATGAATGAGATGATGTAAACAAGTAGGTCTTTGGGGTCGAATGTTCCATTAACGATGGCTATGAATTGACCGAGTTCCAAAAAAACAGCGATTAGTGGAATAAAAAGAATGAATGCCAAATTTTCTATACCAACTTTTTTGTCCCAAATAATTAAAATTAAAGACGTATAAGAAAAAAGCCATAATCCATCCGGGATTGAGAAGAGCACGATTTTAGGTATGAATTTAGCAAATTCGCTAACAAGACTTCGAAGGGGCAATATGAACTTTAAGACCCCGATATTACTTAACCACTCGAATACTTTGAGGTCCATGGTTCTAAAAAGTATATATATGGATATTCCCAATATTAATGGGACAAAACCAAAAAGTAGGATGTTTAATAATGTTTTCAACCTCAGATATAATAAAATGCAACAGCCTTAAGTAATAGTGTTGCGATGTTTATGGCTTTAATGTTCTAAATACAGATCATCTCAATCATTTTTTCAAATACAAATGTAGCTTTTTTCTTATTAATTTATATTCTGCCTTGTTGATTTTGTTGCTTTTAAAACATGCGTTTATATAATCATCTAATTTTAAGAGTATGTGTTGGACAATAACTAATAGGAAGAAATACGGTGAATGCAGTGCAACAATCCATTTTTAGTTTAGGATATGCTTAAAAGCTTTTAAATAAAGATAAAACGACACAGGTATTCATGTCTTCCGGGATGCATTAAGCTGAACTTATATATTGGTAGCCCAGACAAATCATTATAAGCATGAGGATTACTTTAAATAACCTCCCAATGATTACGTTCTTCTTTAATTCTTTTGGATTATAAAAGTGATTAAATGTTTTTCTTCCTAAATGCCAAAAGTAACGAATGATAGCCCCAAACCATTCAGAACTATGTAGTTCTATTTCGGCTCTGGTTTCGAGGTGCAACGTTTCTGGTTTTTCTGTATTCTCTTTTCTAGAAGCCTTTGCCACTTTAATGACATGTTTTGGAGTTCACATTATAGGTCTGGAAATTAGTAAATATGTTACCAGGGTGTTGTGAGATTACGAATGTCCAATAGGATGAATAATTGTGTTTTGGACTTTAAAACGTCTTAAGGTAAAAAGGTGTAACATTTTATTGCTTCAATTCGCTTTTTAGGCAATTAAAGAATTCATTTCGATGCATATTATCATTAAAACAACCTCCATATTCAATGGTTGTAGTAAAGCTGTCTTTGTCTTTAATCCCCCTTGAGGACACACAAAGGTGTCTGGTATTGATTACCACGATAACATCTTCTGTTTCTAAAGTTTCTTGTAAATCCTTTAGAATCTGAAGACATAGTCGTTCCTGAACTTGAGGGCGATGCGAATAATAATCCACCAATCGGTTAATTTTTGAAAGCCCTACAACCTTATCCTTTGGTAAATAGGCAATATGCGCATGTCCTGTAATGGGTAAAAAATGATGCTCGCAGGTAGAGTTAATAGTTATGTTCTGCTCAATGAGCATTTTCTTATACCCGTATTTATTTTCAAAAACCGATAGACGTGGTTTGTTTTTGGGATTTAAGCCATAAAATAACTCCTTGACATACATTTTTGCAACACGGTACGGTGTTCCAGATAGGCTGTCGTCTGTGAGGTCTAATCCCAGTTCTTCCATAATTATATGGAAATGCTCCTCAATACGCTTCATTTTTTCTGCATCAGATTTATCGAATGCATCTGCACGCAAAGGTGTTTCTGTACTTGAAGAGATATGATTATCGCCTAATGACTCGATGTGTTTCTGCTTCATAGGTTCGTGTTATTAATAGTGCAGCATGTGTCTTTCTTACATTGGCAGTATCTTCTATTGTATAAATGGAGTACGATTAATACTAATGCTGGAATATAAATGATCTCATGGGGTAAATGAACCCATTCAAATTTTTCGTTTAGAATGATTGTCAACAGTAAAACCCAAGCGATTGAGAAGGCCCATTTTATCCAATGGCTACGTGTTGTTTGTATGGATCGATAAATAGCCATAAAGGAAATGATCAAAAAACCATAATCAACCCATTGCCACCACCCCGGTGTTGCTTCGCAACAAGACGAAGCTTGGGCTACAAAAATGAAGGGTGTTGCCAGACAGTGAACAAGACATAAAGCACTAGAAACGACTCCAAGAGAATCAGAGCTTCGGGTTAGAATGGTCATAAAATTTTCTTTATTGAAATTTAACTGCAAAGATAAGAGAAATATTTTTTAATGCAACACTGTTGCTTCCTTATTAAACTCGTAATAATTGTAGTTAATTTGAAGCGATTCATTCGATTTGCTCACAATTTGGGCGCAACATTTTTGCGTTTTCAAACATATAACATGTCTCCAATTCCGATAATTTTGAAATTTGTGATACCATGGTAAGACTTTGGTTGATTCAAGTTATTTACTTTTCCTAAGTAAGTGATTTTAGTTTTTGAATGTTCGTCTGTTAGTCATTGTTTTTTTTATTTTTTTGTTAGAAGCAAATTGGTTATAAAATTCTAATTCTGCTAAGCCCAGATTATACTTTCTTTACTCCTTTATATTGGGAATCATATTAAGTATATCCTCTCGTACTTCGGCAAAATCCGTATCGTCAATAATGTCATTAAAATCATGAGTGTGGTATGCATTAGAAAAGAGTGCTCCACAAGTTTTTAGTATGCTTAGGCATTCTTTTTTGTTACCCAAACGCAATGTTGTTTTTGCTAGGCCGTAGTATGGATGTGTATAAAAATCTTTCCCCAAAATACGACTATCTTCAAACTGTTTTTTGGCTTCAAGCAGTGTGTTTTCGTTAGAGAAGTTTTCTAAATATTTCGAATAATCATAAAGGTAATCACCGTGGTAAACACTTAATTGGAAATCGCTAATCTTTTTTTGGGCGTTTTCAAAAATTTGGAGCCCTTGATTAAATAACGTAATCGACGCGTCATGTTCCTTATTTGTAAGATGAATTAAAGCCATCATTTTAAGTGTGTTGCTGGCATAGTAAGGGGTAGACCATGTTTCGTTATTTACTTTTAAAGCTTTGGAATAATAATTAAAGGCGGTTTCAAAGTATGAATACTTAGCTTCTTTTTTGGCGACTGTATCGAAGAGATGTCCAATGCTTGTTAAAAAGTGTTCGTCATCGGATGGTATATCGGTAGCTAGGTTTAATACATCTTTAGCTTCTTTCCAAAGACTATCGACAACCTCTTGAGATATTCTGCACGTGTCTATCTTAGGGTAATCCACCCAGGTTGTCATTTGAACTAGTGTCGCGGCCCAATGATAATAAATAGAAGGGTTTTTTTCGGTATAGAGCTTAATCGCTCTTTTAAAAGCTAGTTTAAACTCTTTATGGATCTTAGTATTATTATTGAATGTTAATGCCAGAAATTCATAAGACATATTCAAAAAACTACGAATTGCAGAACCGTTAAAACCAAAGAAGCTTGACTGGTGTTCTTCTTTTCTTTCCAGATGAAGTGCCTTAAGGAATAATGATTTTATTTCATTAAATGTTTGTGCTTGATAATCCTGAGACAACCTACAGTATAGAAAAAGATTTTCGGCTAAATCGATAAGTAACGTAACATCGTCTTTGTTAATCTCTTGCTGATGTCGTAGATGCGCTATGCACAGATTGTTAAACTTGATTTTATTTTGCGGTTCCTCATCTACATTTGAAAGCATTTCATAGACATGGGCTTTGTAGTAATTGGATTGATCAAAATCCGGACTTAATATCTCGACCTTTTCTATCCATTCCATGAGTTCCCATATCCATTCTGAGTTATTAAACTTACCACACATATAATCATAATGGCATTGACCAAATTCTGAAAGATAAGCTTCAGCTAAAAGCTCTTTTTCTTGAGGCATACCTTGAAGAGATAAATGGTCGAAAAGATGATCTAACGTAGGCTTTTCGTCTCCATTAGTGTATCTTTCTATTAAGGCTTCTATGGTTTGTGTGTCCATTTTTTAAATGTAGTTAAAAAATCAAATATCAGGATTTACTTTTGCTTGGTTGGCCCTGTTTTCAGTGAAAATTTTAACTCAGGTTCCTTTTTTATAATATATTTAGATAGAATTATTTTTAATTAAGGTAGATAGGAATTATACGGTAGTCAGTATTGAGAGCGTAGAAGTAAAACCTATTGAATCTAAACGACGTAAACATTAGACAGATTCCTGTCTGCAAAGGTATATTATGTTTAAACACACCCACCCATATCAACCGTTTATTCAAAGTGATACGAAAAAAATAATCGTTGGGACATTACCACCACCACGGTTTACCACAGGTGACCTTTTAGAAAAAGATGTAGACTTTTGTTATGGGAGTTATTATAATTCACTTTGGTTATTCATTGATGAAATACACGGGCTGAACCTAACCTACGATAACTCGCAAGACGCAGTAGAGCAACGCAAGCTGTTTTTAATTAAAAATAAAATTGGAGTTTGCGATATCGTTGAAAGTGCGGAACGTGAAAAAATTGATGCCTCCGATTTGGGTATGAAAAACATTAAGCTGCGTGATGTTATTGGATATATAAAACAATATCCGAGTATTGATACCATATTGTTTACTGGAGGAAACAGTAAAAACGGTCCAGAATACTTTTTTAGAAAACATATACGAGACTACCATATCAAGTTGGAATTGATCTCCAATGAAGTTCCAAGGGTTCATCAATTCGAACTCCCTGCAGAGCCGCGTACTTTAGCTGTTTCAGACGAATACCTGCCACGAATTATTAAAACGGTATCGTTAACTTCTGGGTCTGGAGCTGCGAATATTTCGATAAGCAGACTACCTTTATATAAGCAGTTGAAAGCAAAAGATCCTAAATTCAACACCTTTGATTTTAGAGTGATGCAGTATCGGGAGTTTTTTTAATTAAATGCTCGTTATTGAATTGTTAAAATCTAATGAGTTGTAGCCTTCCCTAAAAGCAAACATAAAAAAGATTGCCAAAAAGACTCATTGACAATCTTTTTCATAAAAGTTAATATAACAGGACAAGACAGTCTAACTTATCCATGAGTTGTTTAACATTAAACAAAAAATACTTTTCTTCTTCTTCAATATGCAAATGGGAGTGATAAATTGCTGTGTTATGAACCCATTCTAAGGAGTAGATGAGTTCTAAAGCATTTTGAAATTTAATAAATTCTAAAAACTTAAGTTCATTAGGATGTAAATCCTTTTTACTTTTTTTCGATACGTGTCGTGCATCCTCCGGTGTATGGACCGACTTGCATTTCGGGCATACATTTTGACCATTCTGTGTTGACATAATAAAAAATGATGGGTTAATAAAAGAGGGAAGGTCACTGTCAACACACTCCAAGCGATGCTTAGATTGGTCTCGGGACTTGCACCCGTATGCCTTCCCAATAGCTTTTCTTTAAACCTGTTTTGAAATTTCCGCATCATAAATAATAAGTGTGTTGACTTTGCAAAAGTAAGAAAATAAATAATACAAACAATACTCCAAAAAGTATAATGTATTGCTCTTACCTGTCGGCAAACAGGTCTGATTTTTTTGTAGAAAAATCCTTATGCTTTTAGTACCTTCGTTTCTCAATCTGAAAATCGCTTTAGATTTTCTCGCAACAAATCATACACGAACCGCTTGCGGTAAGGCATTCACTTAATCGAAAATAATGAGCGTAAAAGCAAAGATACTCATAGACGAACATCAAATAAATGTGCTCTCTTTTAGTTTTGGCTTCAACCAAGGGACAGACACGAATAACAGACCTACTAAAAAATCAGTATTTGTTGGTTTACAATTGGAGATTGAAACCATAAGAGATTTAAACCTGGCGGATTGGGCTTTTAATTCCAATCAAACAAAGCAATTAGAATTGCATATCTATCCCGTGGTTATGGGGGGTAAAACTCGTAAATTGTATTTCTATGATTGTCACCTTTTACAATGGAACAATCATTTCACTTCTACAGGAAATCTCCCAATGAGTGAAACACTTCGCATTAGTGCTGCAGGGATGAAAGACTCGAATTCTACAGCCGAATATTCGGCCTATTGGAGAACGACGTTTCCGCAACAAGAAACCCAAACAGTAGTTGAAGAAAAAAAACAACTTAAAATTAAAACCAAAATATCGTAAAATGCCTCATTTTATACCTTTAGGAATACCTAGTTTTAATGGTGAAATAGAACGTGATTATTTTCAATTTACTTATGAAATCGAAGATGATGATGCCAATGAATTAACTTTACAAATACGAGATGGTAGTAGTGTTTGGTATGAAGAGAAAATAACAGAACGAGATAAAATATCTCAAGGCGAACACATATGGAAATGGGATGGTTTCGATAATGATGGAATATTAGATACAGCTAGGTTTATAAATGCCAAAAATCTTAATCTATATATAACTGCAAAAGATTCGCAAGGTAATATAGAAAGAAGTTCAACTAACTTTAGAGCAACATATGATGAAGTAAAATGGGTTGATGTTAAGATTGATAAAAACACCAAATGTATTGATATTAATTTACGTGTAAACTTAAAAGATGGAGGTGTAATAGGTATTGAATGTACAGAGCAAATTGTAGCGCCCGACCCGATTATAATTGAAGAATGTCCATGGGATAAAATTCCTAAAAAAGATTTAATCTCAGGAAAACCACCTTTAAAAACGCAAACCAAAAGTTTTGAAGATTTAGAAAAATTAGCGACAGAAGGTTTAAATTATCATTGGGGAAGAAACAAAAATCATTTTATTGCTAAAAATGTGGAGATAAATGATGAACTTTATGAGGTTTTTGTAAATGCTATAAACACCCAAAAAAACACAATGGACGACGTAAGTTTAGTGTTCAATACTAATAATTCTTGGATGCGCTCGGGTAATCCTGGGACAGTGGAAGACCCAATATCTTTTGTTGGAAATATCGTTTCTAGAGAAGCTGTTTGTTATAACGTAGGATATATTTATGAGTATTATTATAGAGATAATTGGGATTATCAAACGAGCATCAATGAAGATAAGGAATTTAAAGAAACGGTTGCTCACGAAATAGGACACACAATTTTAAAAGCTTATGGTGGTACATTTTATAGCTATGGTCATAAAGGAAGTGTCAATACAGTTACTCAGAATCAAAAATCATCTGCACCTAAATTTCCTTTAGAGGGAGAAATAGATATAATGCCGTACCTAAAGGATAATAAATATGGAGGTAAGCACAACCAACCAAATGTCTACAAAAGACTTGTTGCTGCTCAAAAAGATGTTTTAAGTTTATTATGGTTAACCAAATTAGAATTAAAATGAGAAACGCTTTTTTGATATTCTTAATAATAATTATACAGTCATGTAAAACAAAATATTACGGTTACATATATGATTTTGATAATGAAACTCCTTTAAATAAAGTTAAGGTCTATTCTACTGACTCTTTAAATTATATACTTAGTGATAAAAAAGGATATTTCGAAATTAACTTTAATACAGTACCAAAACATTTGACTTTTTCAAAAAAAGGGTATAAAAAATATAATTTAAACACTTTTAATAGACAAAATGAATTTACAAGAGAGTTACCTTTTGGAGATACTATTTATATAATATCGAAAGAAAGTAAATATAGTAGACCCAAAACAACGTTGCCTAACAACGTATCCTATGAAAAGCACTAGCTCAGGTATTCAAAGTTAATATTCATTTATTTGTGTGGGCAAGCATCTTGTTTACGAATATGAAAAATGCACAGTAATTCTAGTGAACTGTTTGAAAATGTTCAACAAGGAAAAAGCTTTGGGTACAATCACGGTGATGAATTAACGACTACCAAAGGAATAAGTCAATACGATTACTTTTCTAAACATGGAAAAAGAGTTACCTTGCTTGGTACGGTAAAAAACTTAGGTCACGTTTTTGATATCTTTAATCTTGCAAAAACTGTTGGAGAAGATTTAGACACCTCACAACCTTTACCATTAGACTTTGGACCACTTTCTCCCATTGCAGATTTGGCAGGTGTACTTGTACAAGAACAAAAAGCAGAAATGGATGCCAGTTTAGAAGAAACAGTACAAGTGGAAATTGATGAGGCTAAACTAAAAGGACTAGAAGCTACCAGAAAAGTGATTAATTCCTGGAATCATAATGAAGCTTATCAATGGGACTTACTTCCTGTTTCCAATGAAACTGCTAATAAATTAATGGCTGGGGAGTTTCAGACTTTTGAGGAGTTTTTTGAGTTTTCTACTGATGATTTTGATAGAGATTTGAATATCGAAGTTCTTTATCGCAAAGTAATTAATTCAAATAAAGAGGACGATATTTACATAATTGAAACTATATTTATAAATGAATAATTTTTTTATCTATATATTATTTTTTTTTACAATTTCTTGTGATAATAATAATCAAGACATCATAATTAAACAATCTAATATTCAACAGAACATCATAATTCAGTCATCTGTAAAAAATAAAACAGATATTGTCAGTATTAGATTTCCTAAAAAATTAACGCTTAAAAACTCTAGTAATTCTAACTTTAATTTTAAAACCATTGATTATAAATATTCTGATTCTTTATCAAATTGGGCAAATAGAAATATAAGACTTTATCGATTTGAAAATGATTCTTTAATAAAAACATCAAATTTTAAGAGTAAAAAAATTGAAGCCAAACAAAACTCAGATTACATCTTTTACACAATGCATATCATAAACTCTGACGAAAATATTCAGAGACAGTTTGATTCTTATGTAGAAAAAATGCTATTAGAAAACAAAGACACCTTACATATTGGTACTGTAAAAGAGTTCAAGAAAGAACACAAAGAATTATTTGAACAACTCACAAAAGGAGATAGTATTTCTATACAATTTCTAGATGGCAAAGCATTAGGAGAAAAAATAACGATACCTGTAAAATGGTAAAAACCAGCAACGCATAATGACTGTAAGTTATTGTATGTCTCACAAATGAAGGCAGAAGATGATAACTTGATGCGAGAACCTGAACCTATAGACATTGAAAACGCCGAACTAAAAAGGCTAGGAATTTTTCTAATTAAATGCTCATTATTGAATTGCTGAAATCTAATGAGTATCTAGTATGAATTTAAAGGTCTTCAAGTGGTTTTCCGATATTGTCAATTTCGTCAAATTGCGTCTTGCTTTTAGGGTCGGGGCCATAACTGTTAGAGCCATGATTGCCATCGGTACACATTAAGACGAGATACCAAATACGCCCTATTACTGGAATAAAATTAATAAAGAAATAGCCACCACTTTTTCCAGTATCGTGCAGTCTTCTTGCATTAACGGCCAGCCAGGGGATTAGGGTACCCAAACCATATACTAAAATGAGGACACTTATAAGCGAGGTGTCAATGTAGTCTTCGGTAAGAGCTGCTATAATGATAAACAAAGCAAACAACAAGGTCTGAAACAGCACAAACATCCAGTATTCCTCACGTCTGGCTCTTCCCGAGAATTTGGCATAATTATCTACGAGAACGGTTAGGTACCACTTAAAAAAGCCTTGTCTTTCTGTTTTGTGTCTATCCATTATTTAAAACCGAGCTTATAAAGTTGTCGATAGTTTTAACACCATGGTCTGTAGCGATATGTTTAACAAAAGCACTTCCAATGATGGCGCCTTTAGCGTATTGTGTGGCTTGTGTAAACGTTTGGTTGTTGCTAATTCCGAACCCTACAATTTGAGGGTTTTTAAGATTCATATTCCCAATGCGCTCAAAGTAGGACGCTTGTTCCTCTCCAAATCCGCTTTTAGCTCCTGTAGTACTGGCACTGCTTACCATATAAATAAAACCATTTGAGATGGAATCAATGTATCGAATGCGTTCGTCGCTAGTCTGTGGTGTAATTAAAAACACATTAATTAAACCATAGGTTTCAAAAATATCTTGATATTTTTCGTGATAGACATCTACAGGTAAATCCGGAATAATAAGTCCATCAATTCCTATCTCCTGGCATTTTTTACAAAAGGCTTCGACGCCATATTGAAATATAGGGTTGAAGTACCCCATAATGATCAAGGGAATATTAACGGATGTCCTAATCGCTTTAAGCTGATCGAATAGTACATTTGTCGTCATACCATTTTTTAAAGCCTGCGTGGAACTGTCCTGAATGGTTGGTCCGTCTGCCAAAGGATCACTAAAAGGTAAACCTATTTCGATCATATCAACACCACTTTTTTCTAAATCCTGAATAATCTTAGCAGTATCGTCAATATTAGGATAACCTGCCGTGAAATATATTGAAAGCAGCTTTTTATCTTCCCGTAGTTTTTGGTTTATTCTGTTCATTGTAAATGAATTGTGTTTTTTTTCCTCCGAAGGAGGGAATCTTTTAATTTTTGCAATTTAAATGTATTCCGAAAGATCTTTCCAGTCAGGGTTTAAACCATGTATTAGATTGATTTTCCATGCGCTATTCCATTTTTTATTTCTCTTTCCTGCTTTATGGAATTATTCACATATCTCGTAGTTTCAAAGTATACGAGTTTACGAACATTGTATCTCCCTGTAAAAGATTTTTGATCATTGTTTTTATGTTGTATAAACGACTTTTTAATTGTTTAGACCTCGCTATAGTTAACATGGTATGATTTTCATTTGTTAATATGTGCACATAATAGATATCTATTGCTTTTACATGTGATTTCCATCTTCGCGGAAATTAAAAATATTATATCTTAAAATATTCGATATAGTTATTCAAATCCTTATCACCGCGTCCCGATAAGCTCATTACTACGACGTCATCGGGTTTAAACGTTTTCTGCTCGAAAATGGCCAGGGCATGAGAACTTTCAATAGCAGGAATAATACCTTCTAGTTTACACAACTCCAGACCTGCGTTCATAGCCTCATCGTCTGTTATAGCCATAAACTCTGCGCGTCCTGTTTTACATAAATGCGCATGCATGGGGCCAACACCAGGGTAATCTAAACCTGCTGAAATGGAGTAGGGTTCCGTTATTTGTCCGTCTTTGGTTTGCATAAGCATGGTTTTACAACCGTGAATAATACCTTCCTTTCCTAACACAGAAGTTGCAGCACTTTCACCCGAATCCACGCCCAATCCAGCTGCTTCAACAGCAATAATCTTCACATCATTTTCATGTAAAAAATGATAATAGGTTCCAGCTGCATTGCTTCCTCCACCAATACAAGCCACAACATAATCCGGGTTTTCACGCCCTTCATGTGCTTTGAGTTGCGATTTAATTTCTTCTGAAATAACCGATTGAAATCGGGTTACCATATCTGGATAAGGGTGCGGACCAATGGCCGATCCAATAATGTAATGCGTGTTTACCGGGTTGTTAATCCAATCCCGAATAGCCTCATTCGTGGCGTCTTTCAAAGTACGACTTCCAGAAAGTGCGGGTACCACAGTAGCACCTAACATTTTCATTCTGGCCACATTAGGAGCCTGTCTTTTAATATCAATCTCACCCATGTAAACAATGCATTCCAGCCCCATTAAAGCACAAACGGTTGCTGTTGCCACACCGTGTTGTCCAGCACCTGTCTCTGCAATGATTCTCTGTTTTCCCAGGCGTTTAGCCATTAAGATCTGACCGATGGTATTATTTATTTTATGCGCTCCGGTATGATTAAGGTCCTCACGCTTTAAATAAATTTTGGTGTTATACTTTTCTGAAAGACGGTTTGCAAAATAGAGTGGGGAAGGTCGTCCCACATAATCTTTTAAAAGTTGATTGAACTCCTTTTGAAACTCAGGCTCTGCCATAACTTTAAGATAGTTTTGGCGTAGCTCTTCGACATTTGGATAGAGCATTTCGGGAATGTATGCCCCTCCAAATTCTCCATAATATCCTTTTTCGTTTACGTTGTAATTCATAATTCGTGTCGTTCCTGCCAAGACAGGAATTTGTTTAATTTTTACTTAAATCTTAATCGATTCTATTATTGGGGTAGAACGATAAGCGTTCTTTAAACTCTTTTATTTTTTCAATATGTTTTAATCCGGGTTCTATTTCAAACTTACTGTTAACATCCAGGGCATAGCAATATTTTGATGCATCGCTCTGCATGAACGTCTTAATATCTTCAACCTGATCTAAACCAATACCGCCACTTAAAAAGAAAGGTTTAGTCGATGGATAATCGTTTAGTACATTCCAATCGAAAGTATAGCCGTTACCTCCAGGCAATTTCCCTTTGGTATCGAATAAAAAGTAGTCACAAACAGATTCGTAGGGTTTTAAAACGTCAAAATCAAATTCGTCTTTAATAGAAAACACTTTGATAATCTCAACCTGGGTTTGTTTCAGGTTTAAACAAAACTCAGGTGATTCTTTTCCGTGTAGCTGGACAGCTTGTAGGTGGTTTTTGTTTATTTGTGTAATAACGTCTTCTAAACTTTCATCTACAAAAACCCCCACTTTTTTTATGGATTTAGACAACTCCGGAATGCTGCTGTTAAAATGCCTTGCGGATTTTTCATAGCATATAAATCCGAGATAATCGGGTTGCAAAGCAGCAACCTGTTTGATATTATCTTCATATTTCATTCCACATACTTTAAGCTTCATGGCTACAGACTTTCTATAAATTGTTTAGCACTCTCACCGGCATTTTCCGTTTTCATAAAATTCTCACCAATTAAAAATCCTTGATACCCGTAAGGCTTTAGTGTTTTTATGGCCTCGATATTGCTAATGCCACTTTCTGATACTTTTACAAAGTCATCAGGAATAAGTGCGCTTAAGGTTTTACTAGTTTCTAAGCTAACATCGAATGTTTTTAAATTTCTATTGTTTACACCCAGCATATCCAGAGACGGCATAATAGATTTATGCAATTCTGCTTCGTTATGAACTTCGAGTAGCACATCTAATTTTAAACGTTTAGCAAACTCAGAGAAGTGCTTGATGTCTTCTTGAGTTAAAATAGCAGCAATTAACAGGATAACATCGGCTCCATGTGCCTTAGCTTCCAATAATTGATATTCGTCAATAATAAACTCTTTACGCAATAGGGGGAGACGACAACTCGCTCTTGCGAGTAACAAGTCGTCTAAAGAACCTCCAAAGTATTTTCCATCGGTTAGAACAGACATTCCGCAAACCCCAGCATCTTCATAGCCTTTAGCAACATCTTGAACGTTAAACCCTTGATTTATTACAGATTTTGAGGGTGATCGCCTTTTGTGTTCTGCTATAATACCTGTATCGCTATGACGTAATTTGTTCGCCAGAGAGATGGTATCTCTTTCAAATAAAACAGACTGCTCTAATTGCCTAACTGGAATTAAGCTTTTACGAAGTACTACTTCCTCACGTTTATCTTTAATTATTTTATCTAATATGGTCATCTTTTGATTTTCAGTGTTAGATGTTTAGTTGGTAGTTTTCTGCACTGCTTAGCACGATTGCATATTGAACACTGCCAACCGAATTATCATTTACTTAATGCTATTAATGTATCTAAACTTGCCTTAGCCTTACCAGATAATAGAGCGTCTTTGGCTTGTTCAAATCCTTCTTTATGACTAATTTGTTTTGTAGTCGCAATGGCTAATCCGGCATTGGCAAAAACCACATTGTTTTGTGATTCGGTGCCTTTTCCTTCTATAACTTTTAGAAATATTTTGGCTGCGTCCTCAACGGTATGTCCTCCAAAAATGGATTCCTGACTTATAGGCGAAACACCTAAATCTTCAGGAGAAAACATCGTTTCGGAATTATTGGAAATCACTTTTGTATGCCCTGTTAGAGATATCTCATCGTAACCATCTAAAGCATGAACAATACTATAATTCTTATCCGTATTTTGATAGAGGTAGCCATATAAGCGTAGAAGTTCTAAATTAAAAACGCCTACCATTTGGTTTTTAGGAAATGACGGATTTACCATAGGCCCCAACATATTAAAAAACGTTTTTACGCCTAGTTCGCGACGAATGGGAGCCACGTTTTTCATAGCGGGATGAAATAAGGGAGCATGTAATACACAAATTCCAGCTTTATCGATAGCGCGTTTTAGAAAGTCTTCATCGTTAGAAAATTTAATACCAAGATGCTCCATAACGTTAGAGGATCCGCAAGCCGAAGACACACCATAATTACCATGCTTGGCGACCTTTATTCCGGCTCCGGCAGATACGAAGGATGATAATGTGGAGATATTAAAAGTATCTTTGCCATCACCACCAGTTCCACATAAGTCAATAGCATTGAAGTCTTTTAAGTCAATTGGAATACATAGTTCCAGAAGCGCATCTCTAAAACCACGCAATTCTTCCAGGGTTATACTTCGCATCATAAAAACAGTAAGGAATGATGCAATTTGACTCTGGTTATACATCCCGTTAGATATGTTTACCAAGACTTGTTTGGCTTCTTCACTAGAGATATTCTCGTGATTAATAAGTCTGTTTAATAGGTTCTTCATAAGTTCTCTAAGTCGTTTTAAGACCTCTCTTCTAAAGGTAGAGAAATGTTATTGTTAATTATATGTTTTCATTTGAGCAAACACTGCTTACTATTTGTGGTTAAGCCAGTTTTTTAGTATTTTCTTTCCATCAGGCGTCAATACAGATTCCGGGTGGTACTGGACTCCTTTTACATCATAAACCTTATGTCTTAAGGACATAACTTGTCCGTTTTCATCAAACGAGGTGGCTTCCAGGCTATCTGGAAGATCTGGATTTACAACCCAGGAATGATACCGTCCAACTTCTATATGTTTATCCAATCCCTCGAATATAGGCTCGTCATCTACACTTATGGTTACCTGCGTGGCAACACCATGGTAGACTTCGTCGAGGTTAATGAGTGATCCGCCAAATACTTCACCGATGGCTTGTTGCCCCAGGCAAACTCCAAAAATACTTTTGGTAGGCGCATAAGTCTCAATAATAGGTTTTAATAAACCGGCTTCATCGGGAATGCCTGGGCCGGGCGACAATACAATTTTATCGAATGGTTTGACATCGTCTAATTCTAATTTGTCATTTCTAACTACAGTAACATCACAATCTAAATCTTCTAAATAGTGAACCAAATTGTATGTAAAACTGTCGTAATTATCTATAACTAATACTTTCGTCATTTTTTATAGTTTCTTTTATATCATCTTAGGTTATCCGCTCTCATCATTGCAAAACTTTGGAACTGGTAAACTTTCAATATTTGTGGTTTCTACTTCTATTTTTTAATTTACATTAACATCTAAGCGTTTTATATCTCCTCCGCCAGCTCTATCGCCTTCGTTAGCGCCCCTAGTTTGTTATACACTTCCTGTAATTCATTTTCCGAATTGGATTTTGAAACCAATCCAGCACCTGCTTGCCAGTGTAACTTGTGGTTTTTACTTAAAAAGGTTCTAATCATAATGGCATGATTAAAGTTGCCTTCAAAGTCCATAAAACCAATGGCTCCACCATAAAAAGAACGACTTGTTTTTTCATACTGCTCAATGAGTTGCATGGCCCTGTGTTTTGGCGCACCACTTAAAGTGCCTGCTGGAAAGGTGTCGGCCACGACCTGCATGGTTGACGTGTCATCATGTTTTTGCCCGGTTACCTTACTGACTAAATGGATAACATGAGAGAAAAACTGAACTTCTCTATAGGTATCTACTGTAACCTCGCCTCCGTGTCTACTTAAGTCGTTTCTGGCCAGGTCTACTAACATAACATGTTCTGCATTTTCTTTGTCATCTTTAACCAGTTGTTTAGCCAATTCGGCGTCTTTAGAATCGTTACCCGAACGCTTAAAAGTTCCTGCAATAGGGTGAATTTCTGCCTGACCTTTTTTCACAATGAGTTGTGCCTCGGGGGAGCTTCCAAAAATCTTGAAGTTTCCATAGTCAAAATAAAACAAGTAAGGTGATGGGTTTATGCTTCGTAAAGCGCGGTAAACATTAAATTCATCGCCCTTAAACTCTTGCGAAAAGTTTTTAGATAATACCAGTTGAAATACATCACCCCGTGCACAGTGCTTTTTTGCTAATTCTACATGCTCCTTATACTCATCATCTGTTAAATTGGAAGCAATATCTCCTTTTGATGTAAACTCGTAAGAGGCGAAATTTTTAACCTTGATAAGGTGGTCTACTTCATCAATATTGCTCTCTGTATTATGACAATGAGCAAAAATATAAGCTTCGTTTTTATGATGATTTATAGCAATAATATTCTGAAAAACAGTATAGTGTATGTCAGGAATATCTAAGGAATCTTCTTTTTTGGAAATCTCAATATCTTCAAAATATCTTACAGCATCATAAGCTATATATCCAAAAATACCATTGTTTATAAATTTAAATTCGGTGTTGGAATTGATATTGAATTTTGTTGTAAACTGATGGATTTCTTCAGAAACATCAACAGCATCGGTTATTGGTTTTTCCATAGAACTGCCATCTGGAAAGCTTTGCGATATTATCTCATTCTCCACTTTAAAAGACGCAATGGGATTAAAGCAGATATAGGAAAAACTATTGTCGTTTGCATGATAATCACTACTCTCAAGTAAGATGCTATTGGGGAATTTGTCCCTTATTTTTAGATAAATGCTCACAGGAGTAATGGTGTCTGCAAGAATTTTTTTGTAATGTGTATATAAATTATATTTTGCCATAATGCTATCTGGTCTTTTACTTAATCAGTTTTACAGTTTAGATGAATATTAAAAAAGGCCTGTCGTGAATGACAAGCCTTTTTTGATATTTTGAGTTTTAAATATACTAGGTTTTCTTCACGAACGTAAGTTTCTGAAGCTCCACCACCAAGTAGTATTTAAAATTGTATTCATTTCTAATTATTATTCAGTTCAAATATAGAAATGAAAATATTAATACACAATAATTGGAAACATTTTTTTATTTAAAAGTTTGTTAAACTATAATATAAACAGCTATGTATTAATTACATTTGAAACTATGAAATTAAAAGCATTAATCTTTGCAATATTGATAATATCTAGTTGCAAACAAGAGCAAAAAACGACTGCAAACAGCATTGATGTTTCAAAAAAAGAAGCCAGTAGTGATATGGACTCTAAGGACTCCATGGATTATGAGTTGGAAGTTTATGATTATGAGGGTTTCGAAAAGTTTTTAAATAAGAAAGACGATACAATTTATGTGATTAATTTTTGGGCTACCTGGTGTGTGCCTTGTGTAAAAGAATTACCATATTTCGAAAAGTTAGGCGAGGAATACAAGGACAAAAATGTCGAGCTGTTATTGGTTAGTTTAGATTTTCCACATGTATATGAGTCTAAATTAAAACCATTTATTAAACAGAAACAGTTAAAATCTAAGGTTATTGCTTTAGACGACACCGATATGAACAGTTGGATACCAAAAGTTAATAAAGACTGGTCGGGTGCTATACCAGCAACCGTAATTTATAGAAATGATTCAAGAAAGTTTTTTGAAGGATCATTTACTTATGAAGAATTAGAAACAGAGGTTAAACATTTTTTAAATTAAACAAAATATGAAAAAAGTTGTTCAAATAATTTCAGTAGTCTGTACTGTGCTTTTTATTAGTGCATTTACAATGATTGATACTCCTATGGGAGGCGGATACAAAATTGGTGATGTTGCCGAAGATTTTTCTCTTGAGAATATAGATGGTAATATGGTGTCTTTAGCAGATTATAAGGATGCCAAAGGGTTTATTGTAACTTTTACCTGTAATACCTGCCCGTATGCAGTGATGTATGAAGATAGAATTAATGCCTTAAATAAAAAATATGCTTCAAAAGGTTATCCTGTAATAGCCATTATGCCAAATAATACAAATGTAAAACCTGGAGATAATATGGAGGCTATGAAGGAACGTGCCAAAAGTAAAGGGTTTACATTTCCGTATTTGTTAGATAAAGGGCAAAAGGTATATCCTAAATTTGGAGCCACAAAAACACCTCACGTGTTTTTGCTGGAGAACACGAAGCAGGGTAAGGTTGTAAAATATATTGGTGCAATTGACGATAATTATAAAGATGCGTCTGCCGTAAAGACCAAGTATGTAGAGAATGCAGTGGATGCCCTTTTAGCTGGAAAAGAAATTAAGGAAACTGAAACGAAGGCTATAGGTTGCTCCATTAAGGTTTAATCCGGTTTATAGTATATAATATGTGGTAAAAATCTGAAGTGTAATACTTCAGATTTTTTTTCGTCTATAATTTTAGATATACTAATTTTGTAGATACACATATATAAAACAAAAAATGGAAGATTTAACACAAGAAGAATGGGCATCGCAATTAGATAGCGATAGCGATGCCATAGTATTGGATGTAAGAACCGATGCCGAAGTGGCCGATGGTATTATACCTAATGCTATACATATTGACATTTATAAAGGTCAAGAGTTTATTTCTGAAATCGAAGACTTAGACAAAAGTAAAAACTACTACGTTTATTGTCGTTCTGGAAATAGAAGTGGACAGGCATGTGCCATTATGGATGAGTTAGGTTTTAACAATGCTTATAACCTTCAAGGAGGAATTTTAGAGTGGGATGGTGATCTTGTAGACTTAGCCTAAGAATTCATGAGACACGTATTACCTCTTTTACTGGTTTTACTAATCACCCAACTAACGAGTTGTAAAGAGTCGTCGGCTGAAGGGATAATAGCAATAACTTCACAAGACATGCAATTACTTTTAAATGGTGACTCCATACAACTTGTTGATGTTAGGACACCCGAAGAATTTAAGGAAGGATATATAAATGGGGCAAAGCATATGGATTATTTTGACTCCGATTTTGAATCTAACCTTAAAACTCTCGATAAAACTAAACCCGTAATTATATACTGTAAAAAGGGTGGGCGCAGTGCCAAAAGCTGTAAAAAATTAGAAACCCTTGGCTTTACCCAAATATACGATTTAAAAGGAGGGATCTCTCAATGGAAAAAAGCGGGTTTTGATGTTAATATCGACTAGTCTTGCAACAATCCAACCAACTTCAATTTTCATTTTGATAAAGCTCGTTTAACCGCTTTTTAAGTACTTCATCTTTTTTATTTTAATGAGCGAAACTATTTTCTCTATCTTTATTAGAAAGTAGGCTGGAGGTTTCTGTTTGGTAAGTTAACAGTTTAATAACGTTTTAGATATCTAAAAAGATGGAAAATGGATATGTTATATTAGGCATTGTAGCCTTATTATTTCTAAGTATGTATGGTTATTCATACGCGACTGTGGTTTGGGAAAATATGAAGCTCAAAAAGGAAAAGAAAAGAGAAGCCAGGAAGGAAGAACTGATACAGGAAAAAAGACTACTAAATCAAAAGATTAGAGAAGAGAAATTTCAAAAGTTTAATAAGCGAAAAGAGGAAATTAAACACGAGCTTATGTTGCTTGAAAAAATGAAAGAAAAACAAAAAGTAGGCTAGTTCGAGACATATTTTAAAGATTAAAAACCCTTGTAAACTTAAGTTTGCAAGGGTTTTTCTTTAATAGAACTTAAGATGTTTTATCCAGTAAAGTAACTCAGCACTCCAATGACTAAAAGAACAAGAATTACAGAGAGTACAACATCAACTTTATCGTAACTATTTTTATTAGCAACTCTTTGTTCGTTGGTTAACGTTCCAAACGATAGTCCCTTAATAAGGCTGTAGTCTGGATGAGATGTAGTTAAACTTACCGATATACAAAGGATCACCGAGAAGATAAACATAAATATAGCCATATGAGCAAAATTTATGGTTGCAAAGGCGTATAGAAAGCTGTCTAAATGTTCCCCGGCACTTATTTGAGGCTGGAAATAAATTTCTGAACCTAATCGGATAACCAATAATCCCAATCCTGCCAATAATGTGGTTATGGCAGCTATTGAGTTAACACGTTTCCATATAATACCAAGAAGGAAGACTGCCGTTACTGGTGGTGCAATATACGATTGTACATTTTGAAGGTATTGATACATAACACCACCTCCAATTTTTTCCATAATTGGAATCCAAATAATCCCTAGTATCACAATAAAACCTGTAGCTATTTTACCCGTATTAAGTAAGGACTTTTCAGATTTATTAGGTCTTAGTTTTTTGTAAATATCAATAGTGAATATCGTAGAGCAGGAGTTAAAAACCGATGCCAGTGAACTCATTAAAGCAGCCATTAAGCCACCTGCTACAAGCCCTTTTAACCCTACAGGTAATAAGGTTTTTACAAGCATAGGAAAGGCTCTGTCTGCTTTTTCAATTGAGAAAACTTCAGGATTTTGTATAGACAAAGCAAAGGCGATTATTCCCGGTACTAAAAAGATTAGAATGGGTAATAATTTTAAGTATGCTCCAAAAATGGCACCTCGTCTACCTATTTTAATATTATTAGCAGCCAGAGTTCTTTGTACAATATATTGATCGGTACACCAATACCATATCCCCACAATAGTACCACCAATGAGTAGCCCTGTCCATGGGAAGTTAGGATCACTCATGGGACGCCACATATTAAAATGATCTGGGCTGGCGGTAGTAACAGTTTCTCTAAGTTGTGACCACCCACCAACTTCCTGCAATCCTAACCAGGTAATAATTATAGAGCCTAGAATAAGAATAACGGTTTGAAGTGTTTCTGTATAAATAACAGCCTTCATACCACCAATTACAGTATAAATTCCTGTAAATATAACTATTCCGATAGCACCATACCAAAAAGGGATACCCAGGAGTTCTGATACCACAATACCTCCGGCATAAATAGTTACAGATACTTTAGTAAGTACATAGGCTACCAAAGAGAATACCGATAAAAACCATCTGGACCTTGAATCGAAACGTTTCTCTAAGAACTCGGGCATGGTGAACGCACCACTCCTAATGTAAAATGGTAGAAATAACCAACCTAATAGTAAAACAATCCAGGCATGTAGTTCGTAGTGAGCCATTGGGGTTCCGGATTCGAAACCGGTTCCTGCAAGACCTACAACATGTTCAGATCCAATATTGGAAGCAAAAATAGAGGCTCCAATAACAAACCATCCCACATTTCGTCCTGCTAAAAAATAATCTTCGGTGTTCTTATTCTTTTGGAGAACAACCCATACCGCAACTGCAACAAGCGCTAGGAAATAAATCCCCAAAACCACCCAATCCAGATTCTCAAGAACCGATTGTGTAGCTAAAAAAATGTGCTTCATAATGTGTTGTTTAGTGGTTAAATATATTGGTTAATTATATTTTCGAACAGTTCTTGCTTCCCACTTTTAAGAGGTAGCTCACCGTTTTCTTGAGCGATGTTGTAGAGGTCTTCCAATTTTAAATTTCCCTTTTCAAATTCTAATCCTTTGCCAGAATCGAATGAGCTGTAACGTGCTTTTCTTAAAGTTTCATAAGGTGACGAGTTTATAATTTTATCTGCAATTAAAAGGGCTCTGGCAAAGGTATCTGCGCCGCCAATATGCGCTAAGAACACATCCTCCAAGTCGGTTGAGTTTCTTCTAATTTTAGCGTCAAAGTTAACACCTCCACCCTGCAGACCACCAGCTTTTAGGAATACAAGCATGGCTTCGGTAGTTTCTTGAATGTTATTTGGAAACTGGTCTGTGTCCCACCCGTTTTGGTAGTCACCACGGTTGGCGTCCAGGCTTCCTAGCATTCCAGCCTTAGCGGCAACTTCCATTTCATGTTGAAAGGTATGTTGTGCCAGAGTGGCATGGTTCACCTCAATATTAATTTTAAAATCGTTATCTAGCCCATATTCTCTTAAAAATCCTATGGCAGTAGCCGTGTCAAAATCGTATTGGTGCTTAGAGGGTTCCATAGGTTTGGGCTCAATAAAAAAGTTTCCTTTAAACCCTTGTGCACGTGCATAATCTCTACACATGGTTAAGAAGCGTCCCATGTGGTCCAGTTCACGTCCCATATCTGTGTTTAGCAGTGACATATAACCTTCGCGGCCACCCCAAAACACATAGTTTTCACCTCCAAGAGCTACCGTAGTATCTAATGCCAGTTTAATTTGTCCGCCTGCTCTTGCTACCACGTTAAAATCGGGATTTGTAGCGGCACCGTTCATGTATCGTGGGTTAGAAAAGCAATTCGCTGTTCCCCAAAGCAGTTTCACGCCAGAGGCCGCTTGTTTTTCTTTTAAATATTCTGTGATTGTTGCTAATCTACTTTCAGATTCAGAGAAGGTTGAAGCTTCCCGAATTAAATCAAAATCATGGAAGCAATAATATCCAAAGCCCATTTTTGTGATGAATTCGAAAGCCGCATCGGCTTTATCTTTAGCGGCTTGAATAGGATCTGAAGATTTATCCCATTCAAATTGTTGTGTTCCAGGGCCAAATGGATCGGCTCCTAATCCGCAGAATGTATGCCAGTAAGCTACAGAAAATTTAAAATGTTCGCGCATGGTTTTTCCGGCTACCACTTGATCTGGGTTATAGTATTTAAAGGCCAATGGATTGTCCGACTCTTTTCCTTCGTACTTGATGTCTCCTATGCCTTTGTAATATTCGTAGTTTCCTAAAGTTGCCATATTATTCTTGATTATGTTGTGTATTATTTAATATAATTTCTAGTTCTTTTTTCCAGTTTTTATAGGCTTGAACATAAGGAGCTTTGTCTTTTATGGGGACAAAAGTCATGACATGGTCATTATTTGTGATATTGGCTCCAAATTTTTCAAAATCACCATCCGTTAACCCCACCGCTCTTGCGGCACCCACTGCACCGGTTGTGTTATAAATTTCTATGTCATGCTCCAGTAGTGTAGCGACGGTATTTGAAAATATCTCCGAACGGAATAAATTGTCGTTTCCTGCTCTAATAACATGTATAGCGGCATTATCGTTTTTTAAGATATCCATGCCGTAAACAAAAGAGAAGGCAATACCTTCTAGGGCGGCGCGATATAAATGGGCGTCGTTGTGCTGGTTAAAGTTGAGGTTGCAATAGTGTGAACCAACATTTTTACTATTAAGCATACGCTCTGCACCATTACCAAATGGTATAACACAAACACCGTCTGACCCTATTGGAACCTCACTGGCCTTATTATTCATGTCTTCGTATGAATGACATGCCAGATTATCTTTTAACCAACGGTATTGTATCCCTGCACCGTTAATACATAGTAATTTTCCAAGTGTTGGATTTTCTTTTGTGTAATTTACATGTGCAAAATGATTAATTCTCGAAGCTTCTTTAGATTTTAAAGTGTTTGTAACCGCATAAATGACTCCCGATGTTCCCCCAGTAGCCGCAACTTCTCCATGATTAAATACATTTAGCGAAAGTGCGTTATTGGGTTGGTCTCCAGCTCTGTAGTTCACAGAAATACCTGCCGGTAGTCCGGTCTCTGCGGCACCTTGTTCACTTACTATGCCCTGATTGGTGAAGTTTTCCACAATATCAGGTGTTAAAGATGGAGCGATACCATAGTACTGCAATAAGAAGCTGGCCAGGGTATCCTTTTCATAATCCCAAAGAATCCCTTCAGATAAACCGTTCTTGGTTGTGTTTATAACCCCTGTGAGCTTATAGGCAATAAAATCACCAGGAAGCATGTATTTGTATATTTTGGAGAACAATTCAGGTTCGTTATCACGAACCCATTTTAACTTAGAGGCCGTGAAATTTCCTGGAGAGTTCAATAATTTTTCTGCACAGGTGTCATGACCAAGAGCATCGTAGGCCTTGTTTCCTATGTCAATAGCTCTACTATCACACCAAATAATGGCATTTCGTAACGGATCACCTTGGGCATCTACAACAACCAATCCGTGCATTTGGTAGGAAATACCAATACCCGTAATTAAAGAGGCGTCTATTTGTGCTTCCTTAATAGCTCTTTTTGTTGCTCTGCATACATATGTCCACCAGACATTGGGGTCTTGTTCGGCCCAATCTGGATGAATGGCAATAATTTCCATTTCATTTTCAGGCTCGTTAATTGTTATTAATTTTTCTCCCGTATTGGCATTAACAATGGCCACTTTTACAGAAGAACTTCCTAAATCATATCCTATATAATACATGTTATAATGATTCTCTTAATATTAAATTAGTAGGGATATAAACCTGCATAGGTTCATCTTTATAAACAAACTCGGCCGCCTTTTGCCCCAGAGCTTTAAAGTTGGTCGATACTACAGAGATGCCTTTATAAATGAATTTTTTCATAGGGGTCTCGTTATAAGAAAGAAATCCAACGTCGATTCCTGGCTCTAAATTATTTGTTCGGCATTGTTCTAAAAAGGCTCCCAGAAAACGGTCGCTTACACTTATGTAAGCAACATCCTTTTCAATTTTAAAATTTGAAATATTGGTAACGACTTTGTAATTTAAATTGAAGCTGTCGCAAAACCTCTCAAAATGAGAAATAGCTTCTATAGGGTGATACGTGTATTCTGGATATACAAAATGAATCTTTTTATACTTCTTAAAAGTTTCACCTGCGTCTTTTAGTGCTTCAAAAAACGAGCTTCCAAAGTCCTGACAAACGTAGTTGTTGTCTTCCTTAGAATGGATATTCCAGTCAATTAAAAGCAGTTTTTCATTTCTAAAACCCTCTAAAACTTTAGGGACCTCCATATTGTCAAATCCCATAACAACATACTTGTAATATTTTCCTTTACTATTATTTAGTATGGTCTTGAAATTCTCTATGTTATAATGATGAAATTGTACATCTGTTATAATATTATCAGGCAGGTCATTTATAAAGGAGTGGTATAGTACTTCTTTATAAGCCTTAAAAGTATCTAATACTAAAAGGACCTTTCTTGTAACATTTGCCACGTAATACCCTTTATTAGGAACAGAATCTATAACATTTTGCTCTTTTAATATGGTGTAGGACTTAAAAACGGTATCCCTGGAAAGGTTGTATGTCTTACAAACACTATTCACAGAAGGGAGCATATCCCCAACAAGCATGGTGTTGTTTGCTAACGCATCATTTATGGCATTTACCAATTGCTGGTACTTAGGGGTATCGCTGTTTAGATCAATGTTAAAATTAAGTTTGCCTTTCATTTAAAACTATACTGTTCTGTTCTGGTATGTAAATATATCAAAAAAACAGTTTTAATTTTGGTATATTTGACAAATATTTCAAAACTCATGCACTCTTTGTTCACTAAAAAACTTTATTTAAGTCTATTTTTTCTTTGCTTTCTCTTTGTTGTAATGGTTAGAAGCTCTTATGGTCAAGGGGATATACACTTTGATCGCATCTCTACAGAAGATGGTTTATCTCAAAGTGATATAAACAGTATTTATCAGGACGACCAAGGCTTTATGTGGTTTGGTACACATGAAGGCCTTAATAAGTACGATGGTTATAATTTCACAACCTACTATCCAGATTCCGATGACCCCAATAGCATAAACAGTAATTTGGTTTTCGTACTTACAGGAAATGGTGATGGGAATATCTGGGTTGGAACAACAGGTAATGGACTTAACTTTTTTGATAAATCTATTGGTAAATTCAGGCATATTGTGCACGAAGAAGGCAATCATAAAAGTTTAATAAGTAATCATGTAACAGCTGTTTATAAAGATAGAAAGAATAGGTTGTTGGTAGGAACCACAGAGGGGCTAAGTATAGGGAACCTTAATAAACCTTTAGACTCGTTAAAATTTGAACATTTTGACCTAGATATGGGGCAGTTGTTTGGAAATTTAACCAGTAACAATGTGTTTTCGATTTTCGAAGATAGTAAGGGGCAAATTTGGGTTGGAGGCTTCGGTTTTTTCAAATTATCAAGACGGGAAAATGGAGAGCTTTACCTTAAGTTAATGAACTATGCGGTAGGTTTATCTGGTTTGTCTGTGCGTTCCATTAGTGAAGATCCTTTTGGAAGATTATTAATAGGAACAACAGGTGGATTGTTTATGCTTAGAAATGGGGAATCTCACCAAGTGGAAAGAATTTCAGAGGGTTTTATAAACAGTATTCTTATTGAGAATAATAATATTTGGGCCGGCACGAGTAATGGCCTATTGCTTTTTGATAATTCTAATGGAACAAGAATTCCTCAATTTAAAGATCGCTTTACGTACAATCCCAAAGCCCCAAATAGTCTAAGTAAAAATATAGTAAAATCCTTAGCCTTAGATGCGACAGGTATTATTTGGGTTGGTACTAATGGAGGTGGGGTTAATAAGTTTGATCCAGAGCGAAAACAATTTGAGCATATAAAGAAAACACTTAACCCAAATAGTCTTAGCTATGATAAAATTAGGTCGATGTACGAGGATAGTCATGGTGCGCTTTGGATTGGAACAGAGGGTGGAGGATTAAATATGCTACCTCCGGGAAAGGATTCTTATTCGGAGTTTGTGAATTTCAGTACCATAACGAAACCTTTTGCCACGATTGAGATAGAAAGAAAAGGTAGAAAACGATTGCTTATTGGCGACGAAAACACCTCGGGATTGTACGAATTGGACATTACTGACCCTAGTCGTATAAAAGAGAGTGGCATAACCCTCCTTAATCAGATCCAGAAGAGTATTTTTACCTTGTTAGAAGACCGTCAAAAAAACCTTTGGATAGGCACTTATAATGGGGGAATTCACCGTTGGTTATATAATAAAGACATCGATGACTATGTAAAAGATAACCTGTTTTATAATAAGAAAGATCTACATAGTATTTCCAGTAATATCATTAGAAATATTATGGAGGATAGTAAAGGGAATATATGGATTGCTACTGGAGACGGATTATGTAGGTTAAAACCAGGTCAAATTACAGAAAAACACCCCAGGTTTGACGTTTATAAGAACGTACCATCAGATAGGACAAGTCTTAGTCATAACTACATATTAGAGCTTTTCGAAAGTAAAAAAGGAGACATCTGGATTGGTACTCTGGGAGGAGGTCTAAATAAATTTATCCCTTCTGAAGACGGTTCTAAGGGGAGTTTTGAGATTTATAAGAGTACAGACGGGTTACCAAATAATGTCATTAAAGGGGTTTTGGAAGATGACGAAGGGCACTTATGGTTATCTACAAATAAAGGGCTCTCTAAGTTTAATCCAGAAGAAAAAGTATTCAAGAATTATGATACTAATGATGGGCTTCAGGATAATGAATTTCAGGAATTAGCGCGATTAAAGAGACGGTCTGGAGAAATGCTGTTTGGAGGCATTAATGGTTTTAATGCTTTTTTTCCGAAAAATATTAGAGACAACGTCGTTGAAGCAGAGACTATTATTACAGACTTCTCTATTTCTAACGAACCAGTAAAGATAGGAGAAAAGTTAAATGGCCGTGTTATTCTTGAAAAGTCTATTAGTGAAACAAAAGAGGTTGCCCTGAAATATGCTGAAAATAGTTTTTCTTTCGAGTTTGCCGCATTGCATTATGCTTCACCTAAGAAAAATCAGTTTGCTTACATGCTCGAAGGTTTCGACAAGGACTGGATTTATACAACGGCTGAAAGACGTTTCGCAACGTATACAAACTTAAGGCCTAATATTTATACCTTAAAGGTTAAAGCTTCTAATAATGATGGCGTTTGGGATTCTACTCCTGCTGAAATAAAAGTTGAAGTCATTCCACCATTTTGGTTAACGAATTTTGCTTATCTGATTTACAGTTTGGTAGTTATAGGCTTTTTAGTGCTCTTTAGAAGGTTTACAGTGATACGAACAACCAAAAAGCATCAATTGGAGATTGAGCATTTCGAGAAGAAAAAAAGTGAAGAACTACAACGCATAAAATTGGAGTTTTTCACCAATATATCTCATGAATTTAGGACGCCGATTACTTTAATTAAAGGACCGCTTAAGTACTTACAGAAGAACTTGGGGAACCTGGATACTAAAGTTGTTCAGGAACAATACAGATTGATTCAAAAGAATAGTGATTACCTATTGAAGCTGGTTAATGAGTTACTGGATTTTAGAAAAATCAATCAAGGAAAAATGAGATTGGTGATGCGGCGAAGTAACATTTTCAATTTTATTAGGGAAATATGCGAACCCTTCCAGTTTTTAGTGCAGAAGAAGCAAATTGTCTTCAGTTTAATTGCCTCTGATGAAGATTTAGAAACCTGGTTCGATCATGACGCTCTTGAGAAAATAATGAGTAACCTGTTGTCTAATGCATTCAAGTTTACTCCTGAAGATGGAGAAATATCTGTAGAGATTGCTCTAAGCGAGGAAAAAGGAACCCATCATGAAGATGGCTCCGATATAAGATTTGTTGATATCATTGTAAAAGATTCTGGCATTGGGATTGAAGCCGATAAATTAGAAAACATTTTTAAAAGGTACTATACCGATAAGGACAACTCTAATCCAAAAGGTATGGGGATTGGTCTGGCATTTACAAAAGACATTGTGGAGTTACACCAGGGAGAAATTAGAGTAGACAGTAAACCAAATGAAGGAACCACATTTGTGGTGCATTTACCGATAGACAAGAAAGCTTACGATGATATCCCTGAAATTAGCTGCAAAGATGCCACCGAAGTAGATTTTCATGTTCGTACATCAGAATCAGAATCCATTGCTATAAGCATTAACGACGAACTTGAAGATAGCAACCTGTCTAAATCCAGATCTAAGTTACCGGTATTGTTGGTTGTGGATGATAATAAGGATATTAGGGATTTTATTAAACGTGTTCTTGGTGAAAGTTATAATATCTATGAAGCCGAAAATGGAAAAACCGGTTTAGGTCTGGCTAATAAATTGATGCCTAATATTATTGTAACCGATATTATGATGCCAGTCATGGATGGTATTGAGTTTTGTGAAGAAATAAAAACAAAGAAGGAAACAAGTCATATTCCAGTTATTATGCTCACGGCGAAACTATCTCAGGAAACCGAAATAAAGGGACTAAAAATTGGTGCCGATGGTTATATAAGAAAGCCTTTTGACGTGGAACTATTAGAGTTGAAACTTACTAATATTTTAAAATTCCGTGAAGAATTAAGAAAACGATTCAATCGAGAAATATCATTGCAACCGCAAGAGGTAACGGTAACCAGTATGGATGAGCAGTTTTTACAACAGGCTATCGAAATCGTAGAGAAGAACATGATGAACACCGATTTTAGTGTGGAAATGTTGGTTAAAGAAATGGGGCATAGCCGAAGTAACTTGTACTTAAAGTTTAAGGAAATTACAGGACTTTCATCAAGTGAGTTTATTCGTAACATCCGGTTAAAACGAGCCGTTCAACTTTTTGAGAAAAGTGACTTTTCAGTAAAGGAAATTATGTATATGACTGGGTTTAATACCGCCTCATATTTCGCAAAATGTTTCAAGAAGCAGTTTGGGGTTATTCCAAGTGAATATGTAAGTCAGAACTTAGGAAAGAAGGAGAAAACTACCGATAAGTAAGGTGCTGGGGTTTTGGTTTTTGTACCATTTGCACTCGAGTTTTGACTTTTTTTCATCCTTGTAACCTACAGGTAATCTTCCTTTTCTTTTGTAACCATTCGGTAAACCGCATCTTGTAAGATTTTGATTTAGGTTCTAGTTTTGCGATATGCAAAAAGAAAAGACCAAATGAAAGAAGGAGATGTATTCCATATTAAAGAACTGGCGAAAAGTTCTTTGAGTTTAAAAGCGTATGGGGAAAAGCATGGCATTAATTATTATGGTATCATGAAATACTGGAATAGACAGTTTAGAGTAGATTTTCCGGATTCTAAGAAAACAGGATCAAAAAAGGATTCTTTTTTATTTCAGTGGAAGTTACAGATCCTGTAGAAGAAGTTGTTTCCAAAAAGGAGTCCATAAAGATTCATTATCCCAATGGAGTTTTTATACGTAAATGTATTACCAGTTTCCAAATGTTATCTAATAATTTTTTAAGAATTGAGATGAAATCCATAGTGCACCATGTTCTTTGGTTTTTATGAATTATTAGACTATTATTAATTTGCCTAATGCATGCTAACGATCTAGAATACGGGTAGTTGCGTAGGTTGTCACTTAGCTTTACAAGTACACACCAATCTAAAAGTTCATGAGGATTTTCAGAAGTATGCGAGAACAAGCAATTACATGTAGCCATTGTTTTTATCTTTTTTTCTAAAAGCCAAATTTAAAAATTTATCGGACTTTGAAAATACGGACAAACCTTTCGAAAAACCTTAAAAAGCTATGTTTTATACACATTCTTGCCAGCAGGTTTTATTCCATTTTCTCAAATGCGTTCACATTTCCCAAAGACATATAATTAATTTTTCCGTTTTCATTTTGTAAAAATCCCATAATTCTTTTTCCATCGTAACTTTTGAATAACAATGGTTCTACTTGATAAAATTTTCTACCAAAACCTGAAAGCGTATTGTCTTCATTTGCAGTAATTTCATAAGTTGATTGTTGGTCACTATCTGGGCAAGTATAGCAGTTGGACATCCATTTATAAGTACCTGCAAAATCGGAAACATTGCTATGCATTCTTTCAGGATTGGTATTGATTACATTTTTAGTGCCAAAATACTCTAAAACTTGTGATACAACCTTAGCTCTCAAATTTGTATTCTCGTGATGATGAACGACAAAAATTCCTAAATTGATTTCGGGAACTAATGTAATAAATGAACTATATCCCAACATATCCCCTCCATGATTATATGCTTTTAGTCCAAATTGATTTTTTTCGTAGAAACCATATCCAAAACCGTAAACTTCTGAATTTACAGAGAGTTGTTGCGTTTGCATCGACAAAGCTGTTTCTGTATTCAAAATTTTCGTGTTATTTAATTTACCAAGATTAAGATGCATTTGCAAATACTTTCCTATATCTGCGGTAGTGCTATTAATTGAAGAGGCAGGATAGGTATGGTACCATTCCCAAGGCTGTGGCACGTTGATTCCATTTTCATATTCATAACCTATAGATAAATTGTTGTTTTGATGTTTTGGCAATTCTATACTGGTCATTGACATACCTAGAGGTTGCCAAATGTTCTTTTTCATATATTCTTCAAGAGATAGTCCACTAATATCTTCTACTAATAATCCTGCAAGTGCAATTCCGAAAGTAGAATAAGCAGAAACAATTCCAGGTTTCCTTAATCGTATCAATTTACCATCGAGAAAAGTTTCTAATGATATTTGTTGATCTTTATCATAAACAACTCTGCCTCTTAATTCATCAAATCCAGCACTATGCGTCATTAGGTGCGAGGCTGTAACAGGTTCGCTATATGTAGTTGGAACTTTTACAGATTTCAAATACTGGTTGACGGCTTTATGTATGTCAATTAAGTTTTTGTCTTTGAGTTGAAGAAGTGCTGTTACGGTAAATGTTTTGGTGATTGAACCAATTCTGAAAATTGTAGAATCAGGATTAACAGTTTTTGCATTTCTGTCTAAAGTTGTATATCCATAACCTTTTTTGAGTAAGGTTTTTCCATCTTTTACGATGATAAAGGAAGCTCCTGGAATATGTTCGGATTCCATTGTCTTTGTAATTAAAGAATCGAGTTTGTTTTCTAAACCTCCAATCTCATATTCCTTTTTTTGTGAGAATGTAATAGTATATATTAGTGCAAATATTATTGAAAGATAAATTTTCATTTTCTTGGTTTTACTGTAAACAAAGATGAAGATTTAAAATTCGTTTTAATTGTAAAATATTGCGTTAAACAGGGAAAAAAGCATTCTGGAATTCCAATGGATTAACTCCAATGAATCGTTTAAAGTTTTTATAGAAATGAGAATTGTCGTAAAAACCACAATCGATAGCAACATCAAATATAGGATGTCCTTTTTTCAACATTTTTTTACTTTGCTCAATTTTTTTTAGAAGAATGAAGTTATTAGGTGTAAGTCCCGTTTCTTGCTTGAATAATCGTATGAATTTGTATTTACTTATTCCAAATTGCGAAGCTGTTTTGCTTAATGAGAACGTATCAAAAGATGTATCATTGATAAAATTTTGAAAAAGCTGTTTTGTTTCGTAGCTATTTTCTTTGTTGCATGAATATTTTGAAATCAATGTGGTTAATGTTGATTTTAGTCTTTTTTCAAACTGAATATTCCTTTTGTTGAAGTTAAGTGATAAAAGATAAAGTTCATTAAATATGTTCTGTTCATATATGATGTTATCTTTAAAAAATACATCTTGACCATTGTTTAGTTTTTTAATGACGTCCGGTGAGATATAGAACGTAAAAAATGAATTCCCAATAAGATTGTCGCAAGGGGTAGCATGAACCTCTTTAGCATTAGTAATACAAATTGTTCCAACAGGTGCTTTTAAAAATCTATCTGTAAGTTTAGTATTAAAAGTGTTTTTTATAATTAATGAAATATTGAAAGTGTCGTGAGAGTGAAACGGGAAATCAAATGTACAAGATTTTGCATTTAACAATTCTAATCCGTCAAGAATAGGAAGTCGATGGTATTCATTTATACTTGTCCTGGTTTTCAAATTTTTCTATTAGTTCAAAGGTTTTTTTAAATTGTTGCCAACGTGTTTGTATGGTTAGTTGCTTTATGACTAAAGATAGCAAAAGGGGACGAACCTAAGGGAGGTTCAGAGGATTTTCTGATTAGCAATAAAGAAAATAAATCAATTAATTATACGCGGTGTAAGTAGTCGTTTTATTCAGCTTTATCTCTTAAAATCAACAATTTGATGTGATACTCTTCGTCAATGAATGAAATATATGTTTTGTCCGCTTTCGCAACTATATTTGACCATTTGTAAAAAGCATTATCCTTATTGGTAAAGAAGCTATTTAGTTGATTTCCATCAAAGTCATATTCCTTAAAGCAGATGTTCATATCTTCGACTGCAAAGAGAGAATTTTTACTAACAGCTAAAAAATTTGCTTCACAATCTGTAGTAAGAAGTCCTATGTCTTCTTATACCATGTTGTGCGTAGGCTTTTTTTGTTTCGGTTGTTTTTACATCAAGCTAATTCTTTTACCGCTGTTCCAGTAATCTTAATTTTTCCACCAAATGGTAAGGCTTCTGCTTGATATATTGTTCTGGCGGGTCGTTTATTCTCAGGAAACAATTCCATATATAATTTATTTATTTCAGGTAAATCTTTTAGATTGTCAAAAGCAATATCAATAAAAACAATATCTTCTTTCTCAAATTCAGCGTTTTCTATAGCAGAAAAAAAATTAGAGAATGCTAAGTTTCCTTCTTCCAGGATTGTCCCGGAAATATACTTTCCTTCAATATTTACAGATAATTGACCACTCACAAAACACATATTATTCACAACGACTGCGTGACTAATAGGATTCGACCAGTTAGGTAGTCCTTCGCCTTTTGTTATATATTTTTTATTATTCATAAATTTATTTAATTCATGTTATTTTTGATAGCTTGTTGTTAATGTTAAATGTAAAATGCGTTTCAATGCATTTTTAAATAGTGTTAGCGGTTCGTTTTAATTCTAACCATTCAGATTTTTTGATATTATACCAATTATGGGATACATCTTCAAAATCAAATGTTTCAATAAATTTTAGACCAATTTTCTTCAAAATTTTATTAGAGGCTAAATGATTAATATCAGCAGCTGCACCAATTTCTTTCAAATCAAGTTTCTCAAATCCATATTTAAGAGATTCGACAGCGGTTTCTGTAGCAATTCCATTTCCCCAATATTTTTTTATGAGTCTATAACCTAAGTCATAATAACTGAAATCTTTTCTTAACCCTTGTTCATACTTTAATCCGGTCCACCCAATAAAGTCTCCTGTTTTTTTGTCAATAATAGCCCAACGTCCAATTCCATTCTTAATATATTGATCTCTTATAAAGTCAATTACTTGTTTGGCTTCTTTAATTGTTTTTATTGGTTTTTTTCCTAAATATTCGTGAACATCAGGATCTGAATCAAGTAGAAAAATTCCCTTAGCATCATATTCTTCTAGATCTCTTATGATTAATCGCTCTGTTTCTATATGAATTTTCATTTATTGCGTGTTAAGTTTTAATGATCGCTAACGTTAAATGTATGTTTTGTGCGGAGTGGAAGGACAGAGACCTTTCGATAAAGCACAAGGCAATACATTTTGTGATTTTAAATTTAATAAAAAATTGTGCCAACATGTATTGCTGACTTCGCAAAAAAATAAACTCATTCGGCTCGCGATTGCCCCGCATTAAATATAGTGTGGCTGTTGTACAACCACAAGTTAAAGATACAGAAAATTCGTATCTTGTTATATGCAAGGCAAGAAAGATTATCAAGAAAAATTATTTGCACAATTCCAACTCAGTGGGCGGATTCCCAAGAACAATTTTTATCGGGGATTAAAAGAAGTTTTAGATCTCAATTTTTTGTATCCTTTGACCAAGTGTTACTATGGAGAAAGCGGACAAAAAAGCATCGATCCTGTAGTTTTCTTTAAACTGTGTTTGGTAGGCTATCTGGAAAACATCATTAGCGATAGACAATTGATCGAGCATAGTAGTATGCGTTTGGACATTCTCTATTTTTTGGGTTATGATATAGATGATGAGCTGCCCTGGCATTCCACGATAAGTCGAACGCGTCAATTGTATCCAGAAACCGTATTTGAAGGGGTTTTTACTAGAGTATTTGTTATGTGTGTAGAAAAAGGTATGGTAAGCGGTCACACTCAAGCGATCGATTCCGCACCTATAAAGGCTAATGCCTCTATGGACAGTCTGGAGCTAAAGGTGCCCAAGGAAGATCTGGAAAGCCATTAAAGAGGTTTTTGGTTACATTTTATAGAGCCGAGTATGAACAAAACAATGCACGAGTTAACAGTCCCCGAGGGCATTATAAGAAAGGCAAACGGCAAAGTACAGTAGAACCTGTATTTGGAACACTCACGCAGTTTATGGGGCTTAGGAAAATCAATACCATTGGGATAGAGCAAGCCAACAAGGTTATGCATCTATCAGCCATGGGCTATAATCTTAAGAAGTACCTGAAATTTATTGTAAAAACGATGAAAAGTGCAGCCAAAGCAAAAGATCATTTAATGTTATCTTTTGCTTTGGCAGTTAAAAGCCATAATTAGACTTCAAATAAGGCTGTTAGCAGCCTTGAATATTTAATAGAAAATGGATATCTCTAAAAAACAAAAGCCCTTAAAAAGAAGCTTTTGAGTGATATTTTATGTTATTTGGAGCCTTGTGCAACGATTACCGTTGTTACCCACAATTTTCTTTTGTTTTTGTGTCCATTATTTGTAGTAGTGTGGGTATTCTATAATTCCCATGCATTGATTTTATATGTGTATAGGCCAAGTCTAATTCAATTCCAATTGCCGATATATAAAGAGGTTTTTTACTTTCTCCTCTTAAAAGAGCTTTTGAATTTAAGGTATTGGAATCATATCCCGATTTTGCAACTCCCACAATTGGAATTTTTTCATTCAAATATTCGTATAAATGGCCACCTAAACCATATTTCCCATCATTATTTAATATAACATAGCCATCAACAAGAATCAACTCAACTTCATTTATATTGATTTTTTTTAATAGGCTTATAATGCATGGCATCTCTCTTTTATAGAAGGAACCAGGTTCGTATTCTGCTACGCCTTCAATTATTTCACTATAAATTTCAATAGGCTGATTATCATCCCATTTATTGAAGCTGACACCAATAGTTTTGGCTTTGTTATCATAGTAGTAAGTATCAAAAGCAATAATCATAAGTTGTTGTACTATATTTTGTGAATCTGATTTATATATTGGTGTTATTTTGGAATAATAGTATCTGCTTTACTAAGGGTGTAGTCTATTTTTGGATAGATAAAATCTAGACTTTTATTTTCTTCTCCCCTTAACCTATAATACTCTTTTTTTTGGTCGTCATTTGCTAATTCTAATAATTTTCCATTAAGGAAATAGGGCGAATTGTTTTTAAATTGAATAAAAGTTTTAGACTCACGGAACGTTATTCCAAGCCATTTGTTTTCAGATTTTAAAGGTTTTTGTTTTGGGACTTGTTCTAAAACAATTTTATGATAAAATCTAGAATTAGCAGATAATGAGAATAAAATTAAAGAATTATGAGTTAAATAAAATTCAAATTCTTCATGAGTTATTTTATCTTTAATTTTTAGTTTTCTAATGCTTTGTTCTGTTAATTCATCTGGTTTTTCATAGCAAGAAAAAAGTCCTATGTAAGAGTTAGAAGCTAAATCCAAACATTGATCTGAATGATATTTCATTTTAGTATAGCTTAACTCATAGATTTCTATTAATGCATTATTGAAATTAATGGGAGCTAAATTTTCCAGTTTGTTGTTTATAGTGTTTACAATTCTATTGTGTATTGAAGAAAAATTATGAGCAGGAATATTATATTGAGTTGTTGTTCTAACAATAGGAATTCCTTTGTCCTGAATTTTGACTAAATGATTTCCAGATCTTCCTTTTCCAACGTTCTCAAAATTAATTTGATTGGATAGTCCATGGAATAAATTCTGATCAAAGGCCAATGTTGTTTTTATAAAATCATCTTGATTCATTTGTGAAATATAGCTTTTTAATACTTAGTATATTGGCTTTTCATAATCACCGGAATTCATACTGAAATGGACTTTACCATAATCAACATTTTTTTCTGATATATTTTCTTTATAGTAGGAATCTCTTAGATCTTCCATATTTTCATCCTTCATCTTTTCTAACTCTATTAAACGTCCATTTTCTTTAATAAAGGTTTTATTGTCTTGATATACCCCTTCTAAATTTGAACAACGAATTACGTAGCCCATTCTAACAGGTATTTTGTCAATGTTTAATACAGAAGGTCTTATTTCATGTGTATACAATCTATTTGTAGAAAGTGGTATTGAAAAAACGGAATTGGGATATAAGGTTACACTAAACTCCTTTACCGAGGAGTCATCATTTACTGTGTTTTTTAATTTAAAAAGAAGCCTAGTTAAACCACTAGATTTTTTATAAACCCAATCAAAAGGATCTGTTTTTGAAGGAGATAAATGTGCGAAATTTGCTCTGTCATAAAAAGTGCAAAAAGTAATAAGACCATGAGGAGCCATATCTTTAGTCTTATCTGAGTGAGCACCAATTTTAGCTTTCACTTCTTTTGAAGTTAATTCATTTTTTCTATTCAAATAAATTTGAGCTAAAACATGATTTAAGTCTGTTTCTTGTTCAAAATCAAATTTCACAGCTTCATTTATAGAAGTAATAATTTGAGTATCTGTTTTCCTAAAGTTATCTGTTGGTCCGGTTAAGTTACTTGAACACCTTAATAGATGGAAACTGAGAGATTCCATTGTTCCTTTTTCGTGTTTAGTAATTTTGCTTAAATAAATTCCTTTTCTTAAAGCAACTGATTGTTTGTTAGATTCTGTTAAGTTTTGAAAATCATGTTCTGATTCTATTTGATCAAATAAATTATCATCATCAAACAGTTTTCTATAGAATACATACTCCTACATTATGAAGGTTTATTGGGATTTGTCCGAGTCCAATTTGATGAAAATTATTAGCAATTAAATGTTCATAATTAGAAGAAAATTCTCTGACTATAAAAATTTTTCTCGTTTCGTTTATTACATGTTGAATATCTCCAATTGCATAAAGTCTTATTTCGTTTTGATCGTTTGGAATCTCTGAAATACTACTTACCACAGTACCACAAAAATTAGTTACTAAATAGTGTAAATCTTCAGAACTGTTATTTTCATTTGATAAGTTTATTAAAAAGTTCTTATTTTTTGATATACTATTTTCAAAGTCAGATTTGTTCATTTTTTTCAGAATCTACGTGTTTTTTATTGTGCCTAACGGCTCGTGTATGGTATCGTTGTTATTTTGAATCAACAATTCCAGGCATAAAATAATTGGCGATTCCCATATTAACATCATCTGGTGAATTTACCCAATTCCTCGCTCCATTTGTTAATAAAATAATTGTAACAGTTTCTTGAGACTTTTCTTTCCAATAATGTCTTATAGCAGATATACCAGCTCCACCATGACCAGTCATCCAAATTCCATTTTCCAATTCGTAGGTTTCCCAACCCAAACCAAAAAAACCAGGTTTGCCATTGTTGAGAATTACGGGGTTCCAAATATTTGATAATGATTCTTTGCTAACAATTTTTCCGTCCAATACAGCTTGTGTCCATACTATTAACTCATCCATATTGATATTCAATCCAGCAGCTGCATACATTGGTGGAGTATAATTTAGAGGAAACATTTCCAGGTCCTCACCGACCATTCTGTAGCTTTTAACTCTATCAGGTACATTTTTTTTAAATCCACCGTAGTTGGCTTTAGCTAAATCAAATTGCTCAAAATATTCTTTTTGCATATATGTTTCAAAGTCCTGTCTAGCCAACTCCTCAATAATCATACGAACAAGCATAAAACCCGTAGCGTTGTATTTGGTTGATTCTCCAGGTGCCGAAGTAAAAGGTTTATCTTTTAATGCCTCAATAACTACTTTTTCACTTTCTGGGGCTAGATATATCTCGTAATCTATTTGATCTGGTATTCCTGAATTATGGCTTAATAAATTTTCTAAGGTCAATATTCTCCATGTTTCAGGTAAGTCTTTTCTAATAGGAAGAAATTCACCAACAGTTTCATTAACACTTCGATTATTATCTTTTAATAATCTATGTAAAGCGGTTGAACTGAACAATTTTGATATGGATGCTACTGCAAACAATTTGTCCTGTGTCATTGAAACTTTGTGTTCTAGATTTGCAAAGCCCATTGCCTTTTTGTGCATCACTTTACCATCTAAAAGCACACAGTAGTTAAGCCCAATAATATCGAGGCTGTCCATCATTGTTTTTACATAATCATCTGTTTTTTCATAAATGGTTCCCTCTTTATTGGTCTTTGATTGCTGCTCACAACTTGAAATAAAGCAGCATAAGATTATTAGTATAATTAATTGAGTAATGTATTTATTCATTTCTTATTTTGCGTTTATTTTGTATGTTGCCTAACGGCTCGTATAAATGGTCGTTTTAATGCCGTTTATACATTGTTTTAAAACGTTTTTATTTAATAGTTTCGTGTACTTTTTAAATAATAAATGTATTTTCCCTCTTTTTGCTCCTGTTATTTCATTTAATATATCAAGCTTTTCTAATTCATCAATTAATTTATATACAGATGGATATAATTTGTTGCGTGAAAATTTGCAGGGATTTTGAGGTTAAGAAACGAAGATAGCGAAAGTGCGAGGATTTTCAGAGAGGAAAATCAGAAGCAATGAATTATAGTATCCATTGTTGGTAGCAGTTATATTTTATTATTTTGTAGACTATTCCGTCGGTTTTAAATTTTGAATAATCTTGGCATCCACCCAAAACATATTCACATCATCATATTTGTCCGTAGGCTTTACTTTTCCAACATTTCTGTTAAAAAAAAGATATTTGCCGTCTGGAGTGACACGAGCACCATTTTCAGATACAGCCGTATTTATCTTATCACCTAAATTTATCGCGTTTCCCCAAGAACCATCTTTCTGTCGAAAGCTCACATAGATATCTGCATTTCCATATCCTCCTTCTTTCCTGCCATCCCAAAGAATATAAGATTCATCGGGAGCTATAAAGGGATGAGCGTTGGCAGTACCAGAATTGATTTGTTCTTCAAATAGAACAGGTTCTTCTCTAATTCCATTAATTATTCGAGAATACCGGAGTACACCTTCACCCATTGCATCAAATACATATGTACCATTTGTTGAAGAAGAAAGTTGCATTATATGTATACTATCTAAAAGAGGATTGAGGTTTTTTAAATCTGACCAATCTCCATTTTCCATCCGCTCTTTAAACTTTTTGCCTAAGTACATTATTTTTCCATCAGGGGAAATAGTTGGTTGTCCTAATCTAGCAGATATTATAGAGTCTCGCCATTTATTGTCCTTATATTGGTAAACCATAAATTTCATAGCTTTTTCTTCTTCTTTCTCGCCAACTTCTCTAATAAAATAAAACTCTTTAAAGTCAGGTGTGAATACACCGTCAATTTCCCAATTGTCGGTTGATATTATTCCCGGTGCAAAAAGTTCAGGTGTTAAACCAGGAGTTTTTTGACCTAAATATCGAGGTGCAAGAGTAATTGAATCATTGTCTTTTGAGTCTGAATTTTTAGAATTACAAGAATTTAAAAATATTGTCAATACTATTAGACTAAATATATTAACATGATTTTTCATAATGTTTCGTTTAATTACCGACAACGTTTAGTATAAGAGCAGTAGCGGATTAAAGCACATGTGCTTTTCAATAAGCAAGATACTTATTTAAACACAAAAACGGATCGAATTGTTACTCAAACCGCTATTGCTTTTAGCATTGTTGTACTTTCGTTATCTATACAAACGCTAATTATTTAGAGACATTGTTAAGCCCCATAACTCACAAGTCCTTCTTCTTTTTGGCTACCACATAGTAGCTTGAAGCTCCTTTATAGATCTTTTCGGTGTTAACGGTCTGAAAATTTCCATTTGCTATTAAAACATCTAGTTCTGTGCTTTTTAGTCTTCTGATTGGTATGGGGATGACTCCTATTTTACACAAAAAACGAACGAATTGAATTTGAATGTTAACTAATAATGACATTTTATCTCGTAAACAAGGGGTTATAGAAATAAATATCCCATCAGCTTTCAATAGTTCATCTATTCTTTTTACAACTACTTGAGGTTCAGGTACGGTGTGCAGTACATTGAAAGCTAGTATCGTATCAAATGAATCTTTTTTAAGTCTAGCATCAAAAATATCCGTCGCTTGGAAATTTACGTTGTCAATTTGACGAGCATTGGCTTTCTCCTTCGCAATTTCAATCATTTTTGGTGAGATGTCAATAGCATGAATCTCTTTCACCAGATTGGCAAATTCACATGTTGTTGTGCCTGTTCCGCATCCATAATCCAAAACAATATTGCTGGAATGAAGATATTTTTTGGTGTTCTCTCTTGATTTGTTGTGAATATATTTAAAACGTTCTTCTGTTTTATCATAATTTTTTGAAGCACTATCCCAAAAAATTCTTGATTTATTATCTTTTTGTATCATTTTAATTTTACTAAAATTTAGTGTTGTAGGATGAGGGTGATCTGGTTTTAGTTAGAAAATAGAACCTGCGCTATGGGTTATCAAGAATTAACGATATTATTTGTTTTCTAGCGTCCTTTGCTTCCTTTAGCTTATTAACCAATATCCAAACGTGAAACATTTTAGGGTATTCATAATATTTCATTGTAACACCTATAGAATGAGCATTATCTCTTAATTTTCTTGAGTCGGCTACAAACAGATCATGGGTTCCAACAAAAAGAGATATTTCGGTTAGATTCGTTAGGTCTCCATTGATGGGGCTTACCTTATAATTTGACATTTCATTTTCGCCAGCATAACCTTTACCTGCAAGTTGAAGTCCTTTAATTCCAAGGATTTTATCTTTTTTATCAACTTTTAAAATCTCCGGATTACTCATCGTTACGTCCAACCATGGAGCCATTAAGATAAGCTGGTTTGGCTGTGATCGGTTTTCATTTCGTAGGAACATCGTAAAACCTAAAGCCAAACCTCCACCGGCAGACTCTCCCATAATGGTAATGTTTTCTGGACTATGTTGAGATATTAATTCTTCGTACAATTCATCGAGGTATTCGTAAGCCTGTTCAAACGTTGAATGGGGAGCTAATGGATAGTCAGGAATGACAAAAGTTGCATTCGTTTTCTCTAACAATCCTTCGGCAAATGCCCAATTATGTTTTGAAATGTTCCAATAGTATGCTCCACCATGTAGATAAAGGATGACTTTTTCTGAACCGTTTTGTTTGGGTTTCAATATCCAAAATTTCCTTCCTTTTATGGTATTTACGGTTGTTTTAAAATTACTCCGAAGAGACTTTGGCATTGGTGCAACGTTTTGACTGTATTTTTTCCTAACTATTTTTTTTTCTATGAGATTTTTGACGTTGAATATGGCAGCGGCCTTTTGAAAAAATTTAGACTTGAAACTAGCCTTTTCTGAGTGGATGTAATTCGTAGATGAATTTAATTTTTGTTGAGCGTTCACCGAGAGTGGTATGGTACCCACTATTATTAAGGGAAGCAATGCAATCAATTCTCTTGTCATCTGTCAAGTATTCTGATTTATACTTGCAAATTTATGCGTTAGAATGGCCTTGCGCATTCACTAAAGTTAATGTTTAGTATGGCAAGACGATAACGTTGCTAAGAGTTCTTGGTATCGGAGATCCTCTTTCTAATCCTGCTAAGTGATTGAGGTTTCATACCAAGGTAGCTGGCTATTTGATGATGGGGAACCCGATCAAAAAGATATGGTTTTGTTTTTTGTAAATTTAGATACCTTTCTTCTGGAGAAGACGATATAAATTCACTCCATTCGGCTTTCGCTAAATTTATTTTATCAATAGCTATTTGACGAAATACTAACTCTAATCGCGGAAGTATATCTAGTAATTCTTCTTCGTAACTTTTGGTGCTTACTGTTAAAACACAATCTTCTATACATTCCCAATAATGTTTTGAAGGTTTACTTTGCTGTGATTGAGGTGTAAATGTTTCACTTTCGGTATAGAATGCAGTAGATTTTTCTTCTCCGTCTTTTATTAAATACTCTCTTACACAGCCCTCTACCACCATGTAACATTTGGTAGGGATTTGACCTTCGCGCAATAAAATTTCTCCTTTCTTAAAATTTTTAACTACTGTTTTTTCTACAATCAATTCAACCTCTTCAGGGTTGAGAGGACGAAAATTGCTAACTAAAGCTCTTATTTTTTCTTTTGGGTTCAAACTGTTATCTATTTTATGAAGTACAACGTCTCGTATAAATGGTCGTTTTAATGCCGTTTATACATTGTGTGTGCCCAGCATGGGCATCTTTTAATTACCGAAAGGTAAATAATTAATCTAGAGGGTGCAAGTCCCTTATGAGGATGGGTAACGCCTTGAATCATTAGTAAGTCGTAAGGGTGAAAACTGTGAGGTTTTATCTGAAGGAAGTGAGACTACAAAGCTCGGTACTGACGAACAGAAACCGTATACAGAGGCATAATTACTTGGGTAATCAAGCAGATCATTGTAACGCCCAAAATAATAAGAAAAGGGTATTTATGTAAATACGGCAGTGATTGAGTGAAAGAAGATGCCATTACCTGGGGAGATCTCTACAACTAGGAGTTGGTTAAGTAGAGAAGTTAGCAGACGTCACAGTACTTACAGGAAACGAGTTGTGTAGCAGTAACACATAGGTCTCACGAGTGAGGAAGGACAGAACGTATTCCTTTTGGAAATTCGTATAGGAGCTTTAAAAAAAAGAAGCCTATGCTTAAATTACAGAATAGTTGTAAACGGTATTATCCTGATCAACCATATCATCCAGACATGTAGTATATAATGTAAGTTGTTCTCGTGAAGCACCTTGTATATAATTCATTATTAATGTTTCTCTCTAATTCTTAATACTTTTGAGACAGTCTGACGGTCTAGTGTATGATTTCGTTGCGTGTTTAAGCATTAAAGTTAGCAAATAAATCACAGATAGAAAATGCGCAAGGACTTTCGTAAGTAGGCTTTAATTAGCAATAAATTATACACATTGGCAAATCGTTAGTTCTAAATCAGCTTAATTTTTTTATAATGTATTCCAACACTTTATATTCTCTTCAATTTTTTATTTTCGGCTCTTAGTCTATTTCTTTGAAACAACATATAAATTGCATGTGGTAACATTAAAAATGTCATTCCAGAAAATGGTATCATATATACTCCAATTAAAACTATGATTAAGTACGACCAAATAAAATTATGAGGTACATTTTCAGTTGTTTTTTCAATATAATCAACTAAAAACCCGATTGGTATTAATAATAATCCAAAATAGACAAACCAAAATGCGGCAAAATTTTCATAATTCATTTGCCCATTTAGTAATGGAAATTCAAAGAGTCCTTCATTGATTTTAAAGAACATTTTGTTTGCAAATTTTAGAAATTGTTTACCAAATGCAAAAGGAGAAATACCTAATAAGAAATGCGCCCCACCTGTGTATATTAATACTTTCCCGTTTGTTTGTTTCATCTTTACTTTTTTATGTTTGAGTACGTAATAATATTATTTACTTAAACGACCTAATTTTTCAACCTTTTTTAGATATTTTAATCTGAATTTTTCTTTAGAAAGTCTAATTGGTCCTATTGAAGTACAAGCTACTTTTTTCACTCCAATGTAATTTAATGTTCCATTGTTCATTGCTTTATAGCTTGGTCTTCCATATACTAACCTGTAAAACCAAGGTGGTTGATCCAAAGTACAAATTAACCTAGCTGTCTTTCCTGTCAGTAATTTATCGGACAACAAAGAATTCTCTCTTTTTTTAAAAGCATATCCTGATAGTAAAATTCTATCTATAAAACCTTTCATTATTGCAGGCATTGAACTCCACCAAATTGGGTATACAAAAACTAGATGGTCTGCCCACTTCAATATTTTTTGACTGTTTAATAGGTCAGGTTCAAGTTCTGTTCGTTTTCTATAACCATATTGCAGATTTGGATTAAACTCTAATTCTCTTATAATAATTTCTTGAATTTCAAACCCTGATGCTTTTACTCCTTTTTTATAGGCTTCTGCTAAAGCAAAATTGTAACTTTCTTTGTCAGGATGTCCAATTATTAATGCTATTCGTTTTTTCATTTTTTTAAATTTTTAAATACCTAGAAAAGTTAAGATTCCAATACCTGTTAAAATTAGCCAACCAAGGTGTTTTCCTTTTGTTCCAACAAATACCAAAACAGCTGAACATAACATTGAGACTGAAATTGAGATAGTTATAAATTTTAGTAATTCTTTGCTCATTAAATTTTGTTCAAGTGAGATTTTTATTAATAAAGCACTAATACACCAACCATAAAAAGAAGCTAAATGCCAAGTTGCCCATATGATTCTAAGGTGTCTTTCTTTTAGGTCGTTAGTAACTAATGTTGGAACCAACTCATTAATTTTTCTTTTCGGTCTAAAAATTAATATTTCACCTAAAATTGAGTGCAACAATCCTAAAATGAGACACAGAATACCAGCTGTAATTAAATAAACATTCATATTTTAGAATTAGACTTTTCTATACTGTAGGCTCTTTGAACTATCTGTTTCATAATTAGTTTGTGAAAAGGTTTTACGATTGCCATATATGCTTTACCAAATCTTTTATTGTATTGGACTATGGTAGTGATTTTAATGTTGTAGATTGATTCCTTAGAATTAAAAACACTAATTCTAAAATCCAGATGTTTATCATCTACTCCTAAGATAATTTCATTCCTCATTATATCGTAAATCTTAAAGAAACCTATATATCCTCCAATTTTGAATTCGGTGCTATAATCTGAAGGTCTTTGGGTTTTTAGTCCAATTTTTTTTACAATTGTATTTCTTAGGTTCATTAGAGTTGTAATCCAATTTGGAAAGTTGACAAACACCTTATTTGTAATTTTCTCTAAGTTATCTGAATGATTGGTCGTAGCATATGTGTCTGAATAATCTATCTTTTTTGAAGTGGTATTAATTAAGCTTTTAATAGGGATATTTTCTAAAGCCATCTTCATAATTAGTATTTTATATAGAATGTGTAATTTTAATGTACCTTAGAAATACCTTTTTATTTTCTTTTCAATTTTGTTACTTGTTGTATTGTTCTTTGCGAAGAACTTATACAAGGTAAGGCAAGTAGGAACTATCAGATAGAAAGAACAAATAATAAATGTAGCTATAGCAAGAAATATAGCTAATGCTTGTGTTGTTATTTCTCCTAAATAGTTTTGCTGTTCCATTATATATTGGTGAACGTCTGTAGCATAATCGTAAAAACGAATTGAGAGTTCATAAAGTAACCAAACTGGATAGAACCATTTTCGAATAGGTTCCCACCATTTTCCCCAAATCGATTTCAGTGGTTTGTTGTTATCTTCCATTTTTAAATCTTTTTACAAAGGTCATTTTAATAGAAGACTTATAATTTGATATAAATCAAATTTTGGATTTTTATTTTTCTCATCTTAACTTGTAAAGTTTTTTCTGCTTTATAAGATGGGCTTAAAAATCATTTATTCATACAGTGAGTAAATATTAGAGAGATAATTATTATTTTTTCAATCCTGTTGCTACAAATAACTTACCACCAACTTTATAATTTTTTACTGGAAGATATTCGAGTTTGAAATTAGAGGTCCTATTTTCCAATGCCTGCCATATTTTCCGATTCAAATCTGCTTTTGCAACTTTTTCAACAAGCCAAGTATTTAATGTTCTATTTTCAGCAAAGACATCAATTATTACTATTCTTTCATCTTTTTTTAAAAGCTCTAGCGTTTTATTTAATACTTGCTCCCAGTCAGGAATAACCGATAGTCCTAAAACACAAATAACCCTATCAAATTCTATTTTCTTTTGAATTTGTTTTTCAACAAATTCCGTTGTCAATTTTCTCGCATCTGCTTGAAAAAGAACTATTTTATCCCAACTATTTTTTTCTATATTTAGTTGACCTTTTTTAAGCATGCCCTCTGAAAAATCTGTTCCATAAATACTTAAATCAATACCTAGTGCTTTAATGTGTTTAAAGTTTGCTCCTGTTCCACATGCTATATCTATAAGTGTATGGTTTTCCCTTAATTCTAGCAATTCTACTGCTCTTTTTCTTGATTCAAAATAAAGTTTGTCCAGTGAAGAATCATAGAAATTCGAAAACAAATCATACCATTTCATAAATCTTTTTTTTAAAATTTATTTCTTTTTCCCAACAACAAATAAATAGTCTCCAAAATCATTACTGTATGATTTCATTATTTCCATAATTTTGCCACTTTTTATAACTCCTTAAACTGTTTAATCCTTGATTTACTTCAGTACAGTTTGCTAATGAAGAGAAGGAAGATATACCATTTCTTATTTCACTGTTCAAATATGACTCTGGCTGATGTTTTCCGCTATATAGAAACTTGTCTTGGATGTCATTTTGCACAAAGTATTTTTCTAATGCGGTAACTTTTAAGTCATTACTACTCATGGTAGATGTAATCTGTTTGAGATTAGGCATTTGATGAATAGATTTGGATAATGTTTTGGGGAAATAGTGATTCAACCAATAACCTTCCATTTGTTTTTGAATCGAAGTAAAAATGACAATAATTCCATTAGTTTTTAATACTCTATTTAATTCTGAAAAGCCTAAGTTTAAGTCTTTCCAATGATGTAAAGTAAGAGTAGAAATTATACCATTAACTGAGTTATTTGGTAAACCTGTACTTTCAGCTGAGCCAATTTTCCAATCTATATTTGAATTTTTTAAGATTGCCTTTTTTATCATGTGACTTGAAGGGGCAATCCCAATAAAATCGAAACCTTTATTTTGAAATGCTATTGTGTAATTCCCTGTTCCGCATCCTATATCTAAATATATGTTATTGACCTTAGGTTCTAAATGATTAATAAATTTTTCTGTAATGAGTTTGTCGGCTTTTCTAGTAAAGTCGTAGTCTTCTCCAATTTTATCATATTTCTTCATATTCATTCCAATTTGACCCAACTAAAATGACAAGTATTGAATGAACATATATCAATCTGACAACTTTCATGGAAGGATTTTAACTACCTTGAGCAAAGATGATGAAAGAAGAATAAGAGACATTTGATATAAATCAAATTCGTTTTTTTGAGCTTCTTATTCTGCTTAATGTTTCAAGTGTTATTCCTAGAAATGATGCAATATGCGTTAATGGAACTCTTTGAGTTATATCTGGATAAATCGAAACTAATTGCTTATATCTTTCATCAGCTTTAGAAAACTGTATGGTATGTAACCTTTCACATAATCCTAACATGGTTTCAGTTACTATTTTACTAATAAAACGTTCAAAATCGTGATGTTTTTTAGAAAGCATTTCTACAGTGTTTTTAGAGAATTCTATTACTGTTGAATCTTCCAGGAATTCAACATAATGTGGGCTTGGTTCATTACTAAAAAAGCTTACAATAGAAGCCATAAACTGATTTTCAAAAGTAAACCAGTCCGAAATGTCTTTTCCATCTTTTAAATAATAAGCTCTTACACAACCTTGTACAATTAAATAAGCTTTTTTAGAGTATTGTCTTTCACGTACGACAATTTCTCCTCTTTTAAATATTCTAATTTTTGAATTGGCAATAAATTCCTTCTGACATTCATTGGATAATGGGGAATAAATTTCTCCAATTTCATTTAATATTTTTTCAATATTCATTTTTTATTGGCTAAAGTTTTTTGGTTTTGGACAGGTTCTTATAATGTTTGCCAACGGCAGTCTGTCTCAAAACTCAAATTCACTATCTGAGAATTGAGTATTTCAAAATTTTCAAAGACAGGTATCCGAATATACATATTATAAAATTGGGTTTTGAGACAGTCTGACAGTCTCGGCTATGAGTAGTTGCTTAAAGTGCTAAAGTTAGCAAAAAGACACAGAGTTAGGAATATTTGGAGAATATTCCGATTGGCCCATACCAATCTCGAGCAATTACCTATAGCATCGATGAAAAAGCAGAAAGTCGAGTATTTTTAAAGTTCACAAAAACGATAAGATATGCGCACTCAAATTACTGCCCATTCAAAGTTATACATTGGGATAGACATTCACAAGGGAAGTTGGAAGATTCATTGTTCAACAGAATTGTTTTCAGGGAAATCTTTTAGTATGGAACCAGATCCAGAGCAATTACATAATTATGTGTAGAAACATTTTCCAGATTATAAGGTAAGAGCTGCTTATGAAGCAGGTTGTTGTGGCTATTATGCTCATCGTAGTTTCGAGAGTTATGGATGGAGATCGTTAGTTGTAAATCCAGCAGATATTCATCGCAGAGGCAAAGAACGTTACACAAAGACCGATCGCATTGATGCCCAGTTGATAAGTAGAGAGTTAAAGGATGGTCGATTAACAAATATCCATGTTCCCGATACGCATCGAGAAGCGCTGCGGAGTTTATTTAGAAGGCGAAACGACTTGGTCAAGGACTTTAGGCGTATAAAGAGCTATATTAAGATGCAGTTATTGTATTTCGGTATCAAGGTGCCAGAGCAGTATGATAATGACCATTGGAGTCATAATTTCCGTAATTGGTTAGACACCATGGAGTTCCATTATCCCATAGCCAAGTCAAGTTTACATTGTTGTATACGGTTTTTAAATCTCAGGATCATAACAAACAAATTCAACAATATTCGATTCCGGATCTTTGATAAATATTGATTTCCATTTAACCCATTCAAATATCTCGGTTACATACTCTATTTTACTTTTTTTAACTAAAATCAGTATTTCTTCATAATCTAGTTTTTCGATTTCGAGTGCGAAATGATGTAATGTAGTATTCTCTGATATAATAGCTTTCAACTCTTCATTAAAGGCGGTTAGATTATTCTTTGCAAATAACGCTAAGGTTTGAGTATGGCCACCAACTCCATCTGAAATCTTGAAAAAAGTATAATTCTCAGATTCATACATTAATTCAAATCCTATAGTTTTCAGATAGAAATTTTTCATCAATTCCATATCATTTACTCGGAGAACTATTTCTCCTAAGCCTTTAATTTTATTTCCAATCATTTCTTTATTTTCAAATTGCATACGACGTGTTTGCGTATGATTTCGTTGCGTATTTCAGCAACTAAACTAGCAAATACAAACCGAATAGAAAATCCGCGAGGATTTTCGTAAGTAGGCTAATACTAGCAATGAATTATACACTGTGTGCCTGTTGTACAGGCCCTATGTAAATATACAGAAAATGCTTATCTTGTTATATGCAAGGCAAAAAAGAATACCAAGAAAAACTGTTTGCACAATTCCAATTGAGTGAACGTATTCCCAAGGCGAATTTTTATCGTAGGTTAAAGGGGGTTTTAGATTTGGATTTTCTCTATCCATTAACAAAACACTACTATGGTTCCAGTGGCCAGAAGAGTATCGATCCGGTTGTTTTCTTTAAGTTGTGTTTGGTAGGCTATCTGGAAAACATCATTAGCGATAGACAATTGATCGAGCATAGCAGTATGCGCTTGGACATCCTTTATTTTTTGGGTTATGATATAGATGATGAGCTGCCCTGGCATTCCAGGATTAGCCGAACCCGTGGATTATATCCAGAGTCGGTATTTGAAGATGTGTTTACCAAGGTGCTAAGTATGTGTGTAGAAAAAGGTATGGTAAGCGGTCATACGCAAGCTATAGATTCCGCACCTGTAAAAGCAAATGCTTCTATGGATACTTTAGAACTGAAAGTCCCCAAGGAAGATTTAGAGATGCACTTACATCGTATCCGCCATATTAGTACTATGGATAAAGAAAGAGCTCCAATACGACAATCAAAATAGAATAAAGCTTCTAAATCACAACAAGCAATAAGTGCTAGGACAAGTGAGTTACAAGCCATAAAAAGCAGAAACAAAAAATGGCGTAAAGACCAAGACCAGCGACCAGGAGCAGGTAACAAAGGCTCTAAATATACTTCAAACAAAACCCATTATAGTCCAACCGATCCCGATGCACGAATAAGTGTAAAACCCGGCAAGGCAAGAAAGCTTAATTACATGAGTCAATTAAGTGTAGACACAGGGCATCATGTCATTACGGATATCAAGGCGTATCATGCGGATGGTAAAGACAGCCTGTATTTACCCGATATCTGTAACCGCTTAGAAAAACGCTTGCATAAACAGGGACTGTTATGGCATAATTGTATTGCAGATACGGGCTATAGTAGTGGGGAGAACTATGCTTTTTTAGAAGAAAAGGGCTTACGTAGTTATATTCCGCCCCATGGCACTTACAAAGGGGGCACAGAGGGATTTAAGTATATTAAAGAATTGGATCATTATCTATGCCCTCAAGGAAAGATCATCCCCTTTAAAAAGGTTTTTTATGAAGGAACAAATAACAATAAAAAGAAAGAATATCGAGCCTCAAAGAAAATTTGTACCGACTGTCCCTTAAGGAGTAGCTGTTTAAAGAAGAGCCAGGAAAAGGGTATTACTATTACCTATTATGTAGAAGAGTACGAACGTAACAATGGGCGAGTAAACAGCCCGAGAGGCAGCTACATGAAAGGTAAACGACAAAGTACGGTAGAACCAGTATTTGGAACGCTTACCCAGTTTTTAGGGCTTAGAAAAATCAATACATTGGGAATAAAACAGGCAAATAAAGTAATGCACTTATCAGCCATAGCTTATAACCTGAAAAAGTATTTGAGATTTACCCAAAAACGAGTGAAAAGTGGAGTAGGAATGCTTGCTTTATTATTTTTAGTAAAAAATACTGTGTATAAGCTCGAAAAGTTATTTTTAAGGAACCTTAAAATAGCTGATTATAAAGCAATCTAAAAAAAGAAACTGCCTTAAAAGGCAGTTATAAAAGTCTGTTTTTTGTGATTTATTGGCTTGTGCAACGATTACCGTTGTTGTAGCACGTTTTTTTTCTTATTTATACAATCTCAGCTAGATTTTTAAAACTATTGATTATATAATTTGGTTTTTGTTTTTCTAATTTTTCCCTCGTGTTGTTTCCATAAGTAACTCCACACGTATCTACATTCGCCCTTTGTCCCATTTCAATGTCAAAAATTGTATCGCCAACTACTAAACATTCAGATGGATGATAATTATATTTATTTATTATGAGATTTACAATGTCAGGTGAAGGTTTTTTATTTTTAGCATCTTCTTCGCCTCCAACAAATGTAAAAATGTCGTAAACATTTTGCTTTTTGAGTATTTTAATTAATGCCTCTTTCCCTTTGCTTGAAGCAACAGTCAGATTTATTCCTTGTTTATGAAAATCTAACAATGTGTTTTTTACACCATTAAAAAGAGAAATCGTGTCGATTACAATTTCATTATAATGTTTACGATAAACTAAAGTTGCTTCTTGTATTAATTTTTCGTCAATTGAAAAGGCTTTTTCAAAAGTAGTTTTCAGTGGTAATCCTATTAATTTTTCTATTAATTTTTCGTCATAATTATCAATGTCAAAACTATGAGCCACAAACTTCATTGACTGTAAAATACTTTCTTTGGTATCTGCTAATGTGCCATCAAAATCTAAAATAAGATTCTTATATTTCATTTGGATTTATGGTTTTTTAAATGTGCTACAACGGTCGGGCTATGGGCAATACGGGGGGGTGAGCACAAGCCTTTCCGTCTGGCGCATAGCAAAGCCTTATTTTTGTTTTTAAATTTAACTATAAAAATTCAAAATAAGGCTTTGCGGACTTCGATTTACGCAACTAACTTTCGTCAAGCACCAAAGCCCCGTATTGCCTATAACCATTGTTATCTTCTGTTGCGACCCGTCCGAGTAAGCACGTTTCGAGTCCATTCCGTACGAGTAAGAATTTCGATGCCCTATTTTTAATGCTCTCTTTCACAGAGCCACGAAACCCGTTAACAGATTAAAGTTTTTTAGGGTAAAACAGTTTTACAACTTTGCTTTAGTTCAAAACGAAGTTGTTATGAAAATTCTTGTCCGATTATTTTTATTACTATGCTGTGGTTGTGCAATGGCACAGTCCGCAATAGTTAGCGGTTATCTGCAAGATGAAAAACAACTTCCAGTTCCATTTGCCAATGTGATTTTATATTCAATGGTCGATAGCAGTTTGGTAAAAGCAGGAATTACAACGGAAAAAGGGCTTTATCAACTAAACGGAATACCTAAAGGCTTTTATTTTTTACAATTTTCTTCGCTCGGTTACGGCAATTTAAAAACAAGTAGTATAGAATTAAAAGCGGACCAAAAACTGGATTTGGGAACAAACACCCTAAAACCGTCTTTGGAAACATTGGACGAAGTTACCTTAACTGCTACTAGACCGATAATTTCCGTCAAACCAGACCGTATGATATTCAATGTTGAAAATACCGTGAATAGTGTCAGTTTTGATGTTATTTCGCTATTGCGAAAAGCACCTGTTGTTACCATTGATAACAACAACAATATTAGTGTTCTCGGGCGTACAGGGGTTTTGGTCTATATAGATGGTAAACGACTACCCTTGACAGGCGATAATTTGAGTAATTATTTGCAAAATATATCTTCCGAACAGATTGACAGACTTGAAATTATTACAAATCCTGATGTTAGTTACGATGCCGAAGGCAATGCAGGTATTATTGATATTCGATTGAAAAAAGATAAAAATCTCGGTATAAATGGTACGCTAAAAACTACTTATGGTCAAGGTCAATATGCAAATTATAATGTCAATGCAAGCGGAAATTATCGCAACAAGAGATTGAATGTTTTTACAACGGTTGGCATATCTGAAAATAATAGTTTCAACGAGAGTAGTTTTGACAATTATCAAAATGGACTGCGTTTGCTCGAAATCAACAATTTTAAAAGCTATTCGAAGGACTTTAATTTTCGATTGGGAACGGATTTCTTTTTAGCCCAGAATCACACGCTTGGAATATTAATTAATGGAAACCAAGGAGCAAACGACCGAAACACACCGTCTAAAACACAAATTTCAAACCAAAATACTCCAAATCAAATAGATAGCCTTTTGGTGGTTAACGGAACATCAAATGCAAAAAATGCACGTCAGACCTACAATCTCAATTATTTATTTGAAAACAAAAACGGAAAGCGATTGAATATAGATTTAGATTATGGTAAATATCGTAATGAATCGGAACGGTTTCAACCTAACGAATATTTTAATAGCGAAAATGAATTGTTATTGGAAGAAATCAGCCAAATAGATGCACCTACTGAAATAGATATTTTTACATTTAAAGTTGATTTTGAGTATAAATTTTGGGAAGGAACTCTGGGTATTGGCTCAAAAACGAGTAAAATAATTACGGAAAACAAATATCTGTTTTTTGATGGAATAGACGATTTCTTTCAACGAAATAACAACCGTTCCCGATTGTTTAATTATGCTGAAAACGTCTTCGCCAATTATCTGAATTATTCAAAATCGTTTTCTGAAAAATGGAATCTTTCGTTAGGCTTAAGGGTCGAAAAAACCAACGCCAAAGGCAATTTGCAGGCTTTTGTTACCGAATTGGATGAACCGCCAGTTAAACTTGATTATTTAAACTGGTTTCCAAGTGTAGGACTGACTTGGCAAGCAAGTACAAACAACAACTATTCCTTTAATTACGGTCGTAGAATCAATAGACCGAATTATTTTTTACTGAATCCGTTTACAGACCAAATCACACAATTGTCCTTTGAAAAAGGGAATCCGTTCTTGCGTCCTGAAATCGTGAATAACTTTGAAATAGGATATTCGCATACATCAAATTATAATTTCAAGATATTTTATAGTAGAACAAAGGATAAAATAACGCGTTTGGTCGGTCCAGACGAAAACGACCCAAGAGCAACTTTCAGTACTTTTGAAAATCTCGGTAGCCAAACGGTTTTTGGATTTAATTCCAACATGTCGTTAAAGGTAAATAGTTGGCTGAAAACATACTTTAATTTTAGTTCTTCATACATCGATAATCAGGCAAATTTTGGTGATGATGCCATAATCGACCTACAGGTTTTTTCATATAAAATTTATTCACAGAATTCCTTTAAATTGGGCAATGGCTTTAATGCCGAAATTTCAGGGTATTATAATGGACCAAATATCTTTGGTGGCAATTTTAAAATGAAACCTATTTGGAGTATGGACGTGGGGTTGCAACGGAAATTTTTAAATGAAAATTTGAACGTTCGTTTAGTTGCAACAGATATTTTTTATACAAACAATTTTGAAGGCGTCGCAGAATTTGACGGTCTGACCTATTTCGGAAACGGAAGAAGGGACAGCCGAAGAGTAAGCATAAACTTGTCCTATAATTTTGGAAACCAAAATTTAAAATCAAGAAATAGAAATCAAGGCTTGGAAAACGAACAAAAAAGAATAGAATAGTGAAACTGACATTTCAAAAAATAATAAGACTTGAACCATTGATGCACGTAATTTTTTGGTGTCTTGTTTTGTTGTATCCCTATATTGAAAATTTAGGCAGGGAAGGTGGCTATTCAATGGGTTTAATTCACGAATTAGTTGGTTTGGTTTTCAATATGATTCCTGTTTACGTAATGTATTTTTGGTTTTTTTCGTTGAAGAACAAAAAGAAAATTGCACCTTTTATTGTGGTATTCTTCATAGCACTTGCCTATATCGAATTTTACTTCGATGGTTTTTTTCATTCAGGCGATTATCATAATTATTGGGCTGGAATATTAACCAATGTAATCAGTTATACTTCTTTGACCATTTTATTTTTTGCCGTTTACTCTCTGAAACAATTATATCAAAAACAACAAGAATTGGATATTGCCGCCGTAAAAAATCAGGAAGCGGAATTGCGAGTATTGAAAGGACAGATAAATCCGCACTTTTTGTTCAATACCCTGAATACGATTTATGCGAGTGCTTTGGAAAAGGATAATAAAACACCTGATTTAATTTTGAAACTTTCCGACAGTTTTAGGTACATTCTGACCGAAGGACAAAAAAACAAAGTGCCTTTAAAAAAGGAAATAACCCATATAAAGGATTATATTAATTTACAGGAAGAACGGCTATCCAACAAAATTTTAGTCGATTGGTCGGAAGATATTGATGATTATGAACAAAAAATTCCGCCTTTGCTATTTATTTCATTGGTAGAAAATGCCTTTAAGTATAGTAGTATGTTAACGGGCGAAGGGCATTTGATTATTTTGAAAACACGATTGAAAGATGGGAAACTCACTTTTTATGTAGAAAATTCGTTTAAGGAGAATTCAGGAAACGAATTGGATACCGATTGGAAAGAAAGCGGTATTGGGCTTGAAAATACCAAAAAAAGGCTACAACTATTGTTCTCAAATAGATGTAAAATGGAAATCAATAAAAAAGACGAAACATTCAAAGTTTCGCTAACCATACAATTATGATTAAGTGTTTAATCTTGGAAGATGAGAAATCGGCACAAAAAGTGCTCAAAAACTATATCAAAAAAACACCATTTCTCGAATGTATCGGTATTTATGAAACAGGATTGAACATACCCATTGCAGAATTACAAAAAATCGATGTTTTGTTTTTGGATATTCAATTGCCCGAATTAAACGGACTTTCATTTTTAAAAACTATATCAAACCCACCAAAAGTTATCGTAACTACTGCATTTCCAAACTATGCTATTGAAGCATTTGAAGAAGCGGTCGTTGATTATCTGTTAAAGCCCTTTTCTTACGAACGTTTTTTTAAAGCTGTTACAAGAGTGCGAAATGATGCTATTCATCAAAATAAAGAAGTTGACAAAAACCTATTTCTGTATTCGGATAAAACCTTGTACAAGATTAATGCCGATGATGTTTTGTTTTTAAAAGCTGAAGTTGATTACGTAAATGTTGTTACTGAAGAAAAGAATATTTTGATTTTGGATAGTTTACGTAACTGGAAGGAAAAATTGCAAAGTTTTAAATTTATTCAAGTACACCGTTCGTATATCATAAATATTGACAAAATCAAAAAAGTATATGGAAATCAGGTTTTTATAGACGATAAAGCAATTCCAATCGGTAAGACCTACAAAGAAGATTTTTTAAAAGAGATTAAATAAGTTTGTAAATCTAGGGCTTACATCAAATCCTTTTCTGTTTTTTCGTTTGAGTAAGAAGTCCAACGTACTGCTTTTAAGTCCGTCCGCAAAATTGCTCAAAAATCCGCTCAATTTTTCGGATAGTTTGTTTTTTTAGCAATTGAAGATAACGTCTTTGTGTATGCTTTGTTGTGTTGATTTAGCATAAATTTAGTAAATAAATACTGAATAGAAAATCTGCGAAAATTCTCGTAAATAGGCTACAAAAGCAATGAATTATACACATCTTAAGTTTACAATCTCTTACTTTTTAATCAAATTAATGGTAAAGTTTAGTTGTGTGTCTTTCTTATTTATAAAATCTGAGTGCGATTGAATTACATTGAAGTCAGGTTTAATACCATCACCATAGTTTTCATCAGGTAATTCTTTTACATCTTGTTCTAAATCTACTATTGAGAATTGTAGAATTAATTTTGAGTTGGGTAATTGGTAATGTACAGGGATGTGGCCTGTGTGTCCGTAATATCCACCAGCTGTTTCTTCTCCAATTACAATGGTCTGTTCATCACTTTTAACTAAACTAGCGAATAATGAGCCTGCAGAGGCAACAAAAGGGTCTACTAATAAATAAATGGTTCCGTTAAATGCATTTTTATTCGGATTCCAAACTTTATTAAAACTGTTGTTTTGGTAGTATTTCCCATCTTTAAAAATCGAATGTTCTTCTTTTAAACTTTGCGGTAATTCGTTGATGTCATCATCAATGTAATGTTCTTTAAAAGGAATGTCTTGAAAAATAGTATAGGCAGATGTATTCTCTTTAAATTTTCTTTTTGTTAAGTACGAATACAGAAGTATATCGTTTGGGTCATTTCCACCTCCATTATTTCGAACATCTACAATTAGGTTAGCAGTTTTATTTGTCTTTAATTGAATAAATACTGAATCTAGAAATTTTGCATACTGTTTATGTCCTTCGGAATCTGGTCCACCCATACCGAAAGTTTTTACTTTTAAGTATCCTGATTTTATAGTGTCTATATATTTAAAACTATATTCTTTTTCTTCTTCTATTTTAGTTTGCTTTTTCTTGAAATTATTTAAGAAAGTAGTATAATCAACTGCTGTAATTTGTTCTTTTATACTAGATGAATTTTCACCTTTGTAGACAATTTCAAAATGTTGTTGTTTTCCAAAAATTAAGTACATATACCTTGCTAGTCTACCAGTTTCTATAAATGCGTATTTTCCTGTTTTGTTATGACCATCAGTACTGGTGTAATTTGCTAATAATGAAGCTAGTTTTTTACTGGGTATATTATTTACAGCTATAATTTCACTTCCTTTAGGAATAGTTTCAAATTTGTGCTTGGTGTATATTTTATCATCCAAATGTTTTAATGGTAAGGGGAAATATATTGGTTCTTTATTTAACTGTTGTTTTAATGAGTCTGGAAAATACAATTCATTATGGCAACTTCCTGTATAATCGATTACATTCCATAATACAGTATAATATTCTCGGTATGATAGTTTGTCGTTTATAAGCCTTTCGTTTGCTTCAAAAACACTATCTATTGCTTGCTTTGTATGGTATTTATATAGTCCCGCATTGGCTTGTTCAAAGATATTTTTAAACAACTGATAATCGTCAAGCATTTCTTTTTCTGAAAGTCTATTTTCCTCAATAGTTACACTCTTTTTGGGTTCTAAATTGCAAGAAATTGCAAGTATTAAAAGTAGAAAAATGCTAAGTTTAGTAATTGTACTCATTGTAAAATTATGTGTTTTTTACAAATGTAATACTGCCAGAACCTTAATTACTTGTATAATGTTGACAATTTTAAAGCAAGCTGTTTTTATAGTCTTTTGGTGAAATGCCTATAAAGCGTTTAAATGTTTTAGAATAGTGAGCTAAGTCTGTAAAATTATATAGGTAGGCTAAATCAGTAAGGTTTGTAGTGTTTTTTATTACCTTTTTACTCGAAAATACTTTTCGCATAAGTATATAATTCATTGGTGTCATTCCCGTAAATGTTTTGAACTTTTTTGAAAAACCATATTTATTAATATGTGCCATTTTAGATAGTTCTTCTAAGTGAAATTTTTCTTGAATATGATTTTCTATATAGTTGTTTATCTTAGTGAAGTTTTTAAAATTGATGTATGAATAGTCTGTTTTATTTTCCTCTGCAAACTGCTCAAGAGTAGTAGCGAATAGATGAAAATGATTAGCAATAGTGTTTTTATTTGTTGTTTTTAAAGCATTTTTTAGGGCTAAAAACACGCGAGTCATTTTTTCACTTTTTATTTTTCTGCTCCCATTGGTGAACTTTATATTTCTTCCGTTTAAGGCTTTTTGCATAAGTTCATGTGGAACATAAATAGTATCAAATTTTAAACAGGAAGTTTTATCAATTAAAGGGTTTGAATGCACTTCATAAGGGTTGGTAATTGAAATACTACCAGCTTCACTAAAGAGACTATGTTTTTCAAAATCGATTTGTTCCGTTCCTTTATGTATGATTGAAATACAAAACGTTTCATGAAAATGCTTAGGGAATTCAGTAGTTTGATTTTCTATAGAGATGTATTCTAATTTATTGAATGGCATTCTTGATTTTACATTTGTTTTTAATGTTGCCTAACGGTTTGTATATAGTTTGTTGCGTGGTAAGGTAACAAATTTAGCAAGTACAAACCGAATAGAAAATCCGCAAGGGTTTTCGTAAGTAGGCTAGAACTAGCAATAAATTATATACTTTGTTACCATTAGTTTTTATTCCGTTTTCATTGGTTTAATTCCCATCGCTTTCATCCATTCAGAAACCTCTAATGGTTTCCATTCTTTATTATTATAAACACTATAAATGTATTTGTATAATTCATCGGTTAGGAAAATCAATCGTCCATCATTTCCGCCTGATGCCAGAAATATTCTTTCATTAATAGATTGCTTTTCGGCTTCTGCATTAACTATTTCTGCAAATCGCATAACCGCTTCTCCCCAGCCAGTTTCTTTAAAGTTTTTGAAAATGACATACTCAGTTCCGTTTATAGTAATTCGGTGATTTAACCATTTGTTTTTATCATCCCATTCCTCAAAATGGTTAGTTACTTTTATTGTTAATCCAATTTTATCAAAAGTCGGTTTAACCTGTTCGAGCATTTCAGTAAATCCACCTTGCTCGTACACAGTTTCTCCATCACACCAATAGTATCTATAATCTAAAGGAACACCTGTATCATCGTCCCAAATAGAAACTAGTTCATTTGTCGGGTCATAGTTTTCAATTAGGTCATTTTTTAGGCTATCAATGTTTTTTTTGTCGGCATATTTATAATAACCTAGTTTTTCTAGTTCAGCAACAAATTCTTTCGCAGACACTTTACTTTCTATCGGTTGAGTATTATTTTTTTTCGTTTTGGCAAATAGTCCAAATCCTATTAGTCCGATTATAATTCCAAATATTATTCCCAATTTCATAGGTTGTTTTAAATTAATGGTAACGGTGAGTGTATGGTGTCGTAGCGAGGTTACGAGCTATGCACTATACACATTGTTGTAACCAGTTTTTTATGTCCTTCTGGTAATTTTTATTTATGGAACCACAAATGATACTGCTGTCGCAGCGTTCGGATTTAGATTAGGGAAGATGGTTGTTCCAGAATTTGGATCATCATATTGGTTAGACCAGAAAGACTCACCATAACATCTTGCGTAAACTGTTTGACCACTGCTAAATCCGAGTGCAACTAGTGATGCATTGGTAAGATTTAAATTCCGAGGATTTATCTGTGCTGGAAGTGTTTCTAAAGCAGCTTCGAAATTTGTGCTGCTAACATTAGCTTGTGTGGAAAAAAAGAAACGTATATACCTTGTGTTTCCAACATTTCCAGCAGGGTCGGTAGTGGCACCAAGTGTGATTTCTGTTCCGTTATCGGTAGCGGTGAGGTTCGTAATAGAAGTCGTGGATACCTGACCAAGCGAAGGTGTTTCTGGAATAAAAGTGTCACCGCCATTATGGTCAACATTAAATCTCTTGAAAGTTCCGTAGTCATTTTTTTCATACACCAGCGTAATTGTACCAAAAGGGACATTCGATAAGGTGTACTGTCCACTGGCATTTGTAGTTGCTGATATTGAAGTTCCTTCAACACTAACAGTCATATTCGAATTGTCAATTTCAGTTATTCCTTCATCAAAAAGGTTAACAGAACCAGAAACATTGGCTGATGTGGGAGCAGGAGGGTCGTTGTCATTATCCTTACTACAAGAAGTCCCTAGTACAAGTAAGAATAGAATTAAATTGAAGCTAATTGTTTTCATGTCACATGTAATTTAATTATTATTTTGTTGAATTCTAAATGTCTTGTCCTGAAATATGGCTACAGGTTAATAATTGATTTACGCTGTTAATTTATATACCATATTAGGTGTTT
>CANLWB010000016.1 GCA_947494695.1 uncultured Flavobacteriaceae bacterium
CCTGGGACGTGTTTGGTATGGCATTTAAGTTTCGACGGATCTATAGAAGGTGCTGAGGTAGGTAAGAATGCCTCAGATTTAGAAGGGTGTTACAGCCTGTCAAATCCTATAGAAGTGATTAGAAATGATGAAGTAGAGCCCGTTTGCGATGTGAATGGAGGTTATATTAAATCTGGAGGCTTGTATTTATTCTGTGAGGGAGATGGTAATGATGACTTTGCAACCGGAATTAAATTACATAATAATGCAGGGAATAACTCCCAGTGGGTTGTTACCGATATTGAAGGAACTATTTTAGGATTGCCAGAATCTCCAGATCAGGTTAATTTTGATGGAGCAGGTCCTGGAGTTTGTTTGGTATGGCATTTAAGTTTTAATACCATTTCGGGAGCAGAACAAGGAAAGAATGCATTTACAGATTTATCAGGTTGCTATGATCTATCAAATCCTATTCCTGTTTTTAGATTTCCTTCAAATAGCGCGGTATGTGATTTAATCAATTATGCACAACATCATGAAAGTGACTCTGTTGCCATTTCCATATATCCAAATCCAGCGGTGAATAATTTGAAAATTGATTTGTCTAAAATTGAAGATGAGGATGTTATTGTAAAGATTTATAATAACTCTAGTCTGGAGGTTATTAATAAATCCATCAACCTGAAATCTGATCATGATAAAACGGTGAATCTTAATGTTAGCTCGCTAGCTCAAGGACTCTACCTAGTAAGTATTACGAATAAAGATAATTCCATAAAGACCGTCAAAAAACTGTTGATAAAATAATTATTTTAAGTTTTTTGTGTTGATCTCTCTCTCTCTATCTGAACGGAAGAAGTTAGCTAAAGAAGAATAGCTAGCTTCTTTTGTTTTTTTGGAATAATGCCTTTTTTATACCGGTCCACCGCAAATTACGTATAAATACACCTTCTTGTTCAGATACCAAATACGGCATGTTGTTTTTTTTAGCTTTGAAATACCCAGACATATAGTTCCTAAACAATTTTAAACTTCCTTTTTTATAGGCTAGTTTTAGGGCAGAAATCAATGTAATAGTAAAACCGTAACGCATTTTATACATGGCTTCCCCCTGTAAATATTTAGAGGCTTTGTTATAGCTTATACCAGTGGGTTTTAGGTGTTTTACTTTTAAAGACTCATCTGTTAAAATCTCCCAGTTGTAAAACTTAGATAATAATTCGTCTACCGTGTCCCACCCCATAGAAGGCTTTAGTTTTCCAATGTCAAGGAAGCAGGCTTTCCTGTATGCCTTTAAAGCACCTCTAATATGATCCTTTCTGGTTAAATTCTCTAAAACCCACTCGTTATGCTTTTCAATGTAACAAAAACCAGCTGCCATACCTAGTTTTTCATTGTTTTCATAATGTCTGGAAAGGACTTCCAGGTAGTTGTTGGGAAAAATTAAATCAGCATCAAATTTACAAATCACATCGTACTGATCGTCCAGGGTTTTATAACCCTTATAAAAGGCGTTGACAATTTTTGATCCTGGTAAATGTTGATTGGATGATTTCGAGTTTACCAATTGAATCCAATCATATTTTTCGGTGTACACTTCAACAATATCCTGAGTTTTATCAGTTGAATTATCGTTTACTATAACGAGTCGTTTTGGCTTTAAAGATTGATTCACCAAAGAGTCTAAGGTAAGTCCGATAGCACTTTGTTCGTTATGAGCGGGAATGATGATGTAAAAATTCATAAAATTATTTGTTAGCAATCTTATTCATGAAATCTAAAAGCATGATAAAAGACTGCTTTATGGATTTTCCTCAACAATGTTTTTAATTTTTCGATGAAATACCCAATTTCTTTTATTTGATCATAGGGAAATATGACGTTTTATTTATATTTATTACACAACAACTCTCTTCTAATTAACAGCTATAACGGTTCTTGAGTTTATAGTTTTAAGCTCACATATTTTATTTAAGGATTAAAAAAACACCTTCTACTGAATACATTCAAGTAGATAGCATATATGTGTTTAATTTAAATATAACTAGCCAATGAGATAAAACAATATAACGCAAACAGAGGGCCTTCATGCAAAAGTATGATATCTCGCAGAATATCAAAAAAAACTTAATTTTTAAAAAACAGAAAAATGAAAATAAAATTTATTTTAGCAATCGGGACATTATTATTAACCACCTTAATGTATGCACAAGTAAATTTTTCTCATATAGCACCATCGCGTTCAGGTAAAGCAGAACAAGTTTCAAAGTTTGGTGTGTCGGATACATCCTTAGATTTTTTAAGTTTAACAAATGCAACAACTTTTAATGGCCAATTTGTACCATTGTTTTATGCAAGGCGTGCAGTAGATAATAGGTTTGTTCTTGGTTTTAATGCAAGTATTAGTTCCAATCGAGATAACGGGAGTACTCCAATAATGCTTTTTATTGCAGAAAGAGATGATACTGTTTACCCCAATGCCCCTTCTGGAGCAACATATCCTTGGGGAAATCCTCAAGATGGTTTATCATTTCCTGTTAATAACAGGCCTCTTTTTGCATGGAGTAACAGCAGTACGAGAATAATGACTATTTCTGCCGCGAACAATTTGGGTATTGGAACGACTTCGCCAACAGCTAGATTACATACTAATGGTACGGTTAGATTTCAAAACCTTCCAACAACGTCATCAAACACTTATGTTTTAACAACTGATTTTAGTGGTAATGTTAGACGTCGATTGGCTAGTTCTTTTAGTGCTAGAGGTGCTGTTTTTTCAGATAATAAGTACAAGAAAGACGTAAAGGAAATTGATAATGCATTGGAGGCCGTATTAAAATTGAGTGGGAAAAGCTATAGCTGGAAAAAGGAAGTGGAATCTACAAAAGGTATACCTGTTAGCGATAAAATAGAATACGGACTTAATGTGGAGGATATAGAAAAAGTAATCCCAGCTTTGATTCACAAAGATGAGCAAGGTGATTCCAGTATAGACTATACGAGTTTAATTCCAATTCTGGTTGAAGCCATAAAGGAACAACAAGATCAGATTGTATCATTACAGGATCAAATAAACATTGATTTTCAAGAGCAGAATATTGATTTAATTACCCTAAAGAATACCAAAATTATTAATGTTTCACCCAACCCGTCATCAAATATCGTTGAAGTTTCCTTAAATATTGAAGATAAGGTGAAAGATGCAAAATTGGTGGTTTATGATTTAAACGGAAAGATTATGAGTAGCTTGAATATAAGTGATAGAAGTTATAATATGGTTAAGTCATTTCACAAAGATAACTTTGCATCGGGGACTTATATTATAAGTCTTTTTGTGAATGGAAAAAGCTTAGATTCGAAAAAAGTGAACTTTAAATAAAGCAATAATTAGTATTTTTGTTTAGCAGAATAAAGGCTAAAAAGTAAATTCGATGTCCTCTTAAACGTGTTGAAACATTTTTAATATGCTCATATTATAAGTTTTTACAAGCTTAATACGATAAATTATGTTGAATATACTTTTTAGCCTTTTTTAACTTAATTTTTATGGGAATAGTAAAGGATGTTTTATATAAAGTCTCCACCAAAGGCATGTTACCGGTATTTAAAAATCAAAGTCTATTTCCATATTACCATATCATACGAGATAATAAGGTCGCACATATTGAAAACTTATATTCCTTTAAAAACAAGGAGCAGTTTTTAAATGATATCGATATTCTATGTGATAATTATAAAGCACTTAGCCCAGAAGATCTGTTAAAAGACAACATTCCGAAAAATAGCTTTTTATTGTCATTTGATGATGGTTTAGAAGAAATATACTCGGTAATTTATCCTATTTTAAAGGCAAGAAACATAAAAGCCATATTCTTTGTTAACCCGAATTTTGTCGATAACGAAGAAGGACTGTATAAGCACCTTATAAGTGTTATAATTTCGAAACTGGAAAGTGAAAATTTTGAAAAACCCAGCTTAGATAAAATAAGCAACATATTTTCTTTTACTTACACTTCGACGGAAGATTTTAAGCAAAAGTTCATTGGTATCAAATATTCTGAAAGAGAAAAGGTAGATGAGGTTTTAAACTTTATAAATATAAATATAACCGATTACTTAAATACTCATAAGCCTTACATTTCGAAAAAACAAATAAAGGAAATGATAGAAGATGGTCATTATTTTGGAGGTCATACCATGACACACCCACCGCTTCTTCAGCTATCTTATGAAGAACAAAAAGCCGAAATAATTGATTCCATCGATTGGCTGAAGCAGAATTTTGATATAAATTATTCGCTTTTTTCGTTTCCGTTTTCAGACAGGTCAATTTCAAAAAAATTGCTGGAAGAATTACTTGAATACGATGGTAGTATTAGGGTTTTTGGTAATTCTGGATTAAAAAAAGATATGGATAGTAGAATTATTCAGCGATTCTCACTTGAAAACCCCTTCAAACAGACAGAAAAACGTATAGTAGGTGAAAACCTGTATAAATATTTTAACAAAGTAATCGGGAAGTACCATATAAAAAGAAAATAGGTACTTAAGAGAACAGTTTTAGCATTGATTGTCTATAATGGTTATAATTATTCTTAAAAATACTTCAATAAAAAAGACTTCGTTTATATTTACAATGTAAAACATCGCATGCGATTCTTAAAGATGTCGTTTAAACAATTATACTAACCATGTCCTTATTTTAGTACCCGAGCGAAAGAAAGACTATGTACGAATCTGAAGTATACATTAAAACAATCCAGGAAAGTTTACCTTCTGATGTTTGGGAAGCGTTTTCGAACACGCCTAAAGACATTGAGAGTAGAAGTCTGCTTCACTGGACAGAGCATTGTACGGAATGTGCCATGCCAGGGTGTTTTAAAACATGCGATTTGTATACCGCGAGAGTTGATGGTAAATGCCAACGATTTGTTGAAGGGATTGAGCGCGTAATTCAGTCAGGTGGAGCAAATCATAACTCCCAGGTATTGAAAATTCAGTTTAAAAAGTGGGGCGTATTAGCAACGCAGGGAAATAATGAGTTATATCATCTTAATGACATAGAGGATCAGGAACGTCACGATTTGAAGCTAGATAAGCTCATTCATCGGGTGCCACTTAAGTTTGTTAAGAAAAAACTGGTTCAAAAGCGATACAGTGAGAAGAAAAAAAGAATTATAAGAGAACAGAATACCGGAACAAAAAATCCGGACGGCTTCTTACTAGAAATTTATAACCCTGGAGGAGAAACCATTCCTTTGGGCCTTGTCATGCGAAACGATGGTGCTAAATATGGTAAAATGCCTTTTCAATATCGAATTGAACTAAAGCCAGGATACAATAAAGAACTTATTCCATTCGATGAGATTGCTAAACGATTAAAAACAGAACGCCCTTACCGCATCAACCTTACTCCTGAAGATATTAACAGCGAAACTCCTTTGTACTTTGGGGTTACGGAGTTTGTACAACTAAAAAATAATACCAAGGCGGCAAAGCAAGGGACTAAAAAGATTAAGTGTATTGTTTGGGATCTTGATAATACAATATGGCATGGAACGTTGGTGGAGGATGGTATGGAAAAGCTCCGTTTAAAAGAAGGCATTAAAGACATTTTAGAGCAGGTCGAACAAAAGGGCATCGTAAATTCTATAGCTAGCAAAAACAATCATGACACCGCTATGGAGGCACTAAAACATTTTGATATTGATACGTTTTTTCTCTACCCCAAAATTTCGTGGTCTCCCAAAAGTAAAGGTATAAAAGAGATTGCTCTCGATCTTAATGTTAATGCCAATACGCTTTTATTTGTTGACGATTCGGAGTTTGAAAGAAAAGAAATAGAAACAACGCTACCTCAGGTAAAGTTAATGGACGCCATTCATTATCAATCTATACCAAGCATGGAAGAGCTTCAGGTTCCAGTTACCGATGAAAGTATGAAACGAAAGACATTTTATACTAATGAAGCAAAGCGAAAAGTGCTTTCGGACAACTATGAAGGGGAATATTTTGAATTTCTTCATACCTGTAATATTGAGTTAGATATTGAAACACTTAAAGAAACGCATTTTGAGAGAGTTTATGAGCTTACGCAAAGAACGAATCAAATGAATTTTTCAGGGAACCGGTACACCAAAGATGAAATATCTAAAATCCATACAGATGTAGATCTTTCTGCTTATGTATTAAGGTGTAAAGACCAGTTTGGGGACTATGGGATTATTGGGTTTGGGATTTTAAAAAAATCTGAAAACCGACTTATAGATCTTATGTTTAGTTGCCGAATTCAAAGTAAAAGAGTCGAGCATGCATTTTTAACACATGTTTTAAAGAACCACCTTGAGTTTGGAGATTTTTGGGTGACTTATAAGCACACCGAAAAAAATAAGTTTTCTGCTCAGGTTTTTTATGACTTTAAGTTCGACATTGTAAAGAAAGAAGACGCTCTTCGAGAACTTAAATTCCAGAAGGGTAAGAACATCCCTAATGATAAAATAATAACTGTAACTGAGACAAAATAATATGCCATTACACCCTTTTTTATCTAAAACGAAACTATATAAGCTTTTTGGAAGGATAAGTAAACCATTTCATGTCGTTTTTAAATATATGCAGTTTGTAGCCTTTATGAGTGATCATAGAAATGAAGGGAAGATTAATGATTACTATAATACATCGGCCACCTATAAAAATAGATTTCAACTTCATGATAAGCTGCTTTCTGAATTGAAGGATAAGCCCATTTTTTATTATGAGTTTGGTGTTGCTGGAGGAGACATGATTAGGAAATGGTCTATGACCAACAAAGTAGACGCGTCACGTTTTATTGGTTTCGATTCCTTTGAAGGACTTCCAGAAAGTTGGGAAGGGAAAAAAGAAGGTCATTTTAACCAGGAAGGTAACTTTCCAGATATTGACGATCGTAGAGTGCGGTTTGTAAAAGGGTGGTTTCAGGATTCTGTTTACAATGCACTCTTGAGTTGTGATTTCGACGAACAATGTGTCTATCACCTCGATGCAGATTTGTTCTCATCGACACTTTATGTGTTGTTTCAAATTTTCCCAAAGTTAAAAACTAATGACATCCTTATATTTGATGAGTTTTCAAGCCATAATCATGAGTTTGAAGCATTTGAAATATTCAAAACATGTACAAATAATAAATGGCAATTCGAATTTATTGGGGCTGTTAATAATTACAGACAAGTTGCATTTAGATTGAAGTAAGAATCCATGTCCTAAGAGCGGATGATACTTTACTTTCTTTCCGCATAAATGATATAATACCTTGGAGTAAACCAGCGCAAGAATGGTCTTACTCCTATTTTTTTAACAGGATGCGTCCATTTTTGACGATCTATAATGCTCCATCCCGACTTTTCTAATAACCAATCAAATTGCCAATCTTCAAATTCATGGAAATGTCTATCCCATTTATCTGTTTTACTTCTATAAGCTGAAGAAAACCACAATTTAAGAGGAATACTTGCAACCAGCTTATTCGCTTGTATAGATTGTAAGACTGTGAATGGGGATAATAAATGTTCAAAAATCTCGAAGGCTGTAACGACTTCTGCGTTAGATTTTTTAATGAAAGACGCATCTAAATCTAAATCCTCTCCCAGAGTGTTTTCAACAGAATAACCTTGATCTTGCATGATCTTGGAAAAGGGATTTACAACACCCAAATCCAGAATAGAATCTGAATTAGAAATGTGCTTTTTTAAAAATTGAAGCGTATGTCTATAGCGTTTATCGGGGTAATGTTTACCGTACATTATTAATATTTATATACAATGGCATTGATATGCATTCCTGCACCAACACTTGCAAATATAACAACATCACCTTTTGTTAAGCTATGATTTTTTAGTTTATTATTTTTTACCAAATCAAAAAGAGTGGGAACCGTTGCTACCGAACTGTTGCCTAAATTTTGAATAGACATGGGCATAATGCCTTCCGGGATTGGGGTTTTGTAAAGTCTGTAAAAACGTTGTAAAATCGCTTCATCCATCTTTTCATTGGCTTGATGAAGGAATATTTTTTTGACTTCAGTAATATCTAAACCGCTCTTGTCTAAACACGCTTTCATAGCCTTGGGAACATTTATAAGAGCAAATTCGTAAATCTTACGTCCATCCATTTTTATATAACGGGTATCTCTTGAAATCTCGGGGTTGTTGGAACTCCCAAAGTATAAATAATAGGCCTCATCATAAGTGAAGCTGGCAGATTCATGTGCTAAAACACCACCTTCTTCATGGGAAGCTTCAATGATTGTAGCACCTGCACCATCCGAAAAAATCATAGCGTCTCTATCGTATTTGTCAACCACTCTCGAAAGTGTTTCAGATCCTATAACTAAACAGCGTTTAGCCATTCCCGATTTTATGAATGCCTTAGCTTGAATAACACCTTCTACCCAGCCAGGGCAGCCAAATAGAACATCATAAGCAATACATTGCGGGTTTTTTATACGAAGGCTATGTTTTACTCTGGCCGCAAGCGAAGGCAACATATCACCTTGTACGGTGTTATGCTTTACATCTCCAAAATTATGAGCAACGATAATATAATCAATGCTTTCGGGGTCAATATTTGCATCTTCAATAGCTTTTTCAGCTGCGAAGAAGGCCAGATCTGAAGCGTTTAAATGTTCTTTAGCATAACGACGTTCAACAATCCCGGTTATAGCCTTAAACTTTTCAACAATAACTTCGTTTGGTGTATTTATGGAAGATCCATCACTATTTAAGAATACATGCTCATGAAAAGCTTCGTTTTTTTCAATAGTATCTGGTATATAACTTCCGGTTCCTGTAATCTTAATATTCATAAATAAAAAATTCGCCCCTAATTGTTAGCTATTAATATACCAAAGTATACATTTTAAATTAAAGGCAAATTTTGTTTAAATTATTATTACGATGTTCAAACGGTCTTTTTATGCCTCGACATAAGCTTCTATAGGAGTACATGAGCAAATTAAATTCCTGTCACCGTAAGCGTCGTCTACACGTCGTACACCTGGCCAAAACTTGTTTTCTCTGATATACTCTAACGGGAAAGCGGCTGTCTCTCTAGAGTATGGATAATACCATTCATCGCCAGTAATCATATCTAAAGTATGTGGTGCGTTCTTTAAAACATTATTGTCATCTTCTTTAGATACACTGTCTATTTCCTTTCTAATAGAAATCATGGCATCACAGAATCGATCTATTTCTTCTTTACTTTCACTTTCAGTAGGTTCAATCATTAAAGTACCTGCTACTGGAAATGAGACTGTTGGTGCATGGAAGCCATAGTCCATTAAACGTTTTGCAATATCAGTTACCTCAATACCATTGGCTTTAAATGGTCGACAATCAACAATCATTTCGTGAGCTGCGCGGCCTCTTTCGCCAGAATATAAGGTGTCAAAACTTCCTTCTAAACGGTGTTTGATATAATTTGCATTTAGTATTGCTACTCTGGTTGATTCTGTTAAGCCTTCGGCGCCTAACATTTTTATATAGCCATACGATATTAAACATGCCAATGCAGATCCATATGGTGCGGCAGAAATAGCGGTGATTGCCTGCTCTCCTCCGGTTTTTACAATTGGATTCCCAGGTAAGAATGGTACCAGTTGTTTAGCCACACAAATGGGACCAACGCCCGGACCACCACCACCATGAGGAATGGCAAAGGTTTTATGTAAATTTAAATGACAGACATCGGCCCCAATGTTTCCAGGGTTGGTTAATCCTACCTGGGCGTTCATATTAGCACCGTCCATGTATACTTGTCCGCCATTGTCATGAATAATTTTGGTAATCTGTTTAATAGCCGACTCATAAACGCCATGAGTAGAGGGGTAGGTTACCATTAAAGCCGCTAAATTATCTTTATGTAATTCTGCTTTTTCTCTTAGGTCTTCGACATCAATATTCCCTTCATCGGTAGATTTTGTTACAATAACTTTCATACCTGCCATGACTGCACTGGCAGGATTGGTACCATGTGCCGATGACGGAATTAAACAAATATTCCTGTGATGGTCCCCTCGGGATTCATGGTATGCCTTTATAACCATAAGCCCAGCGAATTCTCCCTGAGCACCAGAATTTGGTTGTAATGACGTCGCTGCAAAACCTGTTATTTCTGTTAACTGATCTTCGAGCTCTTTTAAAACGGTTAAATACCCTTTGGCCTGCTTTAGAGGTGCAAATGGATGAATATTTCCCCATTTAAACCAACTTAACGGTAACATTTCCGATGCTGCGTTTAACTTCATAGTACAAGACCCTAATGAAATCATGGAATGATTTAATGCCAAATCCTTACGTTCAAGACGTTTGATATAACGCATCAATTCTGTTTCGGAGTGATATTTATTAAAAACATCTAGGGTTAAAAAATCCGAAGTTCTTCTCAATGGAGCTTCAATATTATTGGTTTCATTAACAGTTGAAATCGAGAAGCTATTTTTCTTAGCAGCTTCGGCGAAAATGGCAATGAGGTAATTAATATCCCTAATAGATGTTGTTTCATTAATGGCTATAATAACCGTTTTCTTATCGGGATAATGAAGGTTTACTTTTTTTGCTTTGGCAATAGCTTTTATCTTTTTGGCATCTGTTTTTATTTGTAGGGTATCAAAATAGGAGGTGTTAACCTGGTTATACCCCAATTTGTGCAATGCATTTGCCAGTTCAGAAGCTTTATTATGAACCTTATTTGCAATAAATTTTAAACCTTTCGGACCATGATATACGGCATACATACTGGCCATAACTGCAAGTAGAACCTGAGCGGTGCAAATGTTAGAGGTTGCTTTATCTCTTTTTATGTGCTGCTCGCGCGTTTGAAGCGCCATACGTAAGGCTCTGTTGCCACTTTTATCTTTAGTTACCCCAATAATTCTTCCAGGGATATCACGTTTGTAAGCCGTTTTGGTAGCAAAAAATGCGGCATGGGGGCCTCCATATCCCATAGGGATACCAAAACGCTGTGTCGTACCAACAACCACATCGGCACCAAATTTACCAGGTGCTTCCAATTTCACTAAACTCAAAATATCTGCGGCAATCGCTACTTTGATCTGTGCTTCATTGGCTTTTGAAATGAATGATTTGATATCGGTTATCTGACCATTTTTACCAGGGTACTGAAGGATGGCACCAAAAAAGTCTGATGAAAAATCAAAAGTATCTTCGTCTCCAATAACCAATTCAATACCAATAGGCGTCGCTCTGGTTTCCAAGAGAGACCGCGTTTGCGGTAGTATATTCTCTGAAACAAAGAACTTATTGATTCCTGCTTTTTTCTGAGCGCGTTCGCGAACTGCAAACAATAAACTCATGGCCTCGGCTGCAGCCGTACTTTCATCTAAAAGTGAAGCGTTTGCGAGTTCCATACCCGTAAGATCCATAACCATGGTTTGGAAATTTAAAAGGGCCTCTAATCGCCCTTGAGCTATTTCTGCTTGATATGGCGTGTAGGCGGTATACCATCCCGGGTTTTCAAGAATATTTCTTTGAATTACCGCAGGTAAAATAGTTGGGTGATATCCTAAACCAATATAGGTTTTATAAGCTTTGTTTTTTTTAGATAGTTCGTGTATATGAAGTAAATACTCGTGCTCTGTCATTGGAGCATCTAAATTTAACCTGTTTTTCAAGCGAATATCGTCTGGAATGGTTTCATAAATTAATTGATCCAGATCGTCCATGCCAAGAGTTTTTAGCATGAGATTTTGATCCGTTTCATTAGGACCAATATGACGCAAGGCAAAAGCGTTTGTATTCATTCAAATATGTTTTTTATATAATTCGCAAAAATACATAATATTTAATGTGTTTTATTGTGTAAAATGGAAATTTTTCAACGATTTTCAAGTGTTATCAACACTTTGGTTATTTTTACATTATGAAGTTTGTAAATCAACTATTTAATTTTTACTTAAATAGCAGTATTCATGTGGCCTTGTCTGTATTTTGTCTGGCATGGATTACACTTCTCGAATTTGAAATTCCATACGACAAAAATGTTTTGTATTTTTTGTTTTATGCAACAATCACGGGATACAATTTTGTGAAGTATTTTGGGATTGCAAAATTTCACCACCGCAGCCTGGCGAATTGGCTAAAATTGATTCAGGTTTTTTCGTTTTTTTGTTTTCTTTTAATGTGTTACTATGCTCTTCAATTGAGCACTACAAGTTTGTGGTGTATTTCAGGATTTGCCATGATTACGTTTTTCTATGCTATTCCTTTTTTACCCAAACGTTTTTTTTTGGATAAACAGCATAATTTAAGAAGCATTGGAGGATTGAAAGTGTATTTGATAGCATTGATTTGGGCAGGTGTAACGGTATTACTTCCTTTAATAAATAATGGTCATGACATAACTACCAGTGTTGTACTAACATGGATTCAACGATATCTTTTTATAATCATTTTAATGCTCCCTTTTGAAATAAGAGACTTAAGATATGACAGTTTGAAATTATCTACGATTCCTCAGAAAATAGGTGTAAATGAAACAAAACTCATGGGAGGAATCTTATTATTACCCTTTTTGTTATTGGAGTTTTTAAAGGTAAATGTGAATTGGGAACGCAGTATTATACTAGTAATAATCACTGCCATCACATTTTTATTTTTGATATTTTCTAAAGTTGAGCAAAGTAAAAGTTATAGTGCTTTTTGGGTAGAAAGTATTCCAATATTATGGGCGGTTTTAATACTATCTCTAGTAGCCTAACTTGCCTGGTCTTTTATAGCCTGGTCAAGTTTTTTCCTCATATCGTTTTTGTGCTTCACGTCTAAGCATTCTACTTGAGATTCTTTTATTTTTTCAGTCAGCTTAATGTTACGTTTGTAATATGCTCTGGTAATTTTGCACCATGAAAGCCGAATGTTTAACTTAATTTTTTCCCATAAACCTGCCTCATCATATTGTGCTTTATCACAGATATGTTGTGCTTCTTCGCAGCTTACAAATAAAAGGCTTTTCTTCATAATTAAAACCAATTTTTTTCTAGGCAATCAGCCATCGCGGTTCTTGCTCTATGGATAATTACCCAAAGATTAGACGCGGTAATATTTAATTCATTACAAATTACTTCCGTTTCATATCCAAGAATTGTTTTTAATTTAAAAACATTAGCTTGTTTTTGGGGTAACTTCCCTAAGCAGTTATGAATGGCATTGCCTAATTCAGCATTCTGCATAGAGTCTTCCGCCGTTTTGTCGAATGGATCTGCAACACGTTCTTCCAGCCAATCGCCTTCAGATTCGGAGTCGTCATTATAACTAATACGGACTTCGGCTTTCCCTTTGTTGGAATTTATTTTTCGGTAATGGTCTATAATTTTTCGCTTTAAAATAGAGATTAGCCAGGTACGTTCACTCGCTTCTCCTTTGAAGTTTTTCATAGACTTTAAACCGGCCAAAAAAGTATCTTGTACCAAATCCTGAGCAATCTCTTTATCACTAACACGGGTAATGGTGTAGTTGTATAAGTAATCGGAGTATAAATCGATCCATTGATTAGGATTAATTTGATGATCGGGCATTATCTAGGCGATTTTTATGAAATCCAAAAATAAGATAAAAAAATGACTTTTGTTGAGAAGAATGCAGATTAAGTATGCGCTTAATTGGTAGGGTTATAACTTTGTCAAACTATTTTGTACAGGTAATTAGGAAATATCCGAAGCTATTCATGTGTAATCCAGACAATAATGCGTAAAGCGACCCTTTAAGGTTGTGTAGACTTTCTCGTTTTAAGCGCTTAGAGCGACATAGCTTTTTTAGAATAAAACCAACAATAGCAAAAGGAACATGAAACACAGAGGGAGCAACTCTAAATGAAATGTTCTCGACGTTAACTTTTGTGAACCCTACCTCTTTTAATGTTTTGACAACAGAATTAATATAACCTAACCGTTCAATATTCCAATGATTACATAATTTTTTATAACTATAAGATCCGCCAATACAAAGTTCGCTTTCCTCTTTTTTAAGAAAGGCATCTGCTATGACGAGTTTAGCATTTGGTTTTAGCAATCGATAGGCTTCTTTAAAAGCGTCTATATGGTGGCCTGAATGACAGAAACTCTCGATCGCTAGCGCTCCGTTGAACCCATTTGAAGCAAACGATGTAGCATTATAATTTTCTTTGAGAATGGTGCCTTTGAATTCACGTAATAAACGGTTCCCTTGTTGTACTTGAAATGAAGACAAGGTAACTCCGAATGCCTTAAGGTTCTTATGTTTTTTTAAAGCGTATCTCATTGTGCCTCCCATACCACAACCTAAATCGGCTAGTAAAGCCTTGCTAATTGGCAGTTTTAATCGCTTTAGCACCTGGTTGTTCATTTCATTAAGCATATCATCTCTTTTAAAGATATGCGTTTTAAACGGAATGAAATATCCAAAATGCATGTTGTAGTCCTTACTCCAAAACTTATAATCTTCGGTTGCTTTGTCGTAAAAATGGGTGATTTCAATTGGATCATGTTTTTGTTCATTTACTATGGTTGTGGCTCCTGTTTTCATTTTGAGAACTTATTTATGTTAATATTTGGGAATTTCCAGGCGGTCTTATGATGCTTTTTAGCTGTAGATTTTAAAGTGCCATCTAGAGTCTTTACATGGAATACAATACCCAATTTTGATAATACCCATGTAAGTATCCACCCAAGGTCAACTTCATACCATTTCATGGAGAACTTTGCCGAGGTAGGGTGCGCGTGATGATTGTTATGAAAGCCTTCTCCAAAAGAAATTAGACCAAGAAGAATGTCATTGTAACCACTCTCATCTGCGTTTTTAATTTCGTGTCTTGAATAACCGAATTTATGCGATGCATAGCCGATATACCAATGCCCAAGAATAGTAATGGCAGTTCTTAAGGTGGTCACAAATAACATGCTATTGAAGCCCAGGAGAAGATAAAGTATAAACATGAAGGTTAGATAGTGCAAATACCATGTTTTGTCTAACCATTTGATCATTTGAGAGGCCAAATCCGTTTTTGGTATGTCATAGCGATCTAGATCATTTGGGACAAATTTTAGGTGAAGGTTCCACCAATAATCTGTAATTAGTGAATGTTTGTATTGAAAATATCTTGGAGAATCTAATCTATTTTGCCAATAGTCTCTGTAATAATGCTGTTTTAACCAGCTCAAAGGACTTCCCAGGCCAGTAAAAACGAAAAGAAATAAACTAAAGTTTTTAAAAAAGTTCGATGTTTTGTATGACTTATGAATTAGTCCTCTATGGAGGCCTACAGAATGTCCTATACCCACTGTTAAGAAAAGAAGAATAGTGTTAAGAGCAAAATCTCTCCATTGAAGTAAAGAAAAGTCAATGAAACATATAGACAATAGAATACAATACAACCAAATACTTTTTTTCCAGGAAAAAGATATCCTCCCTACCGTTGTTTTTAATTTACTATTCATATTACTTAATATTTTGAACTTTCAGAAAAAATTGAAAGTTTGGTTTAAATTTTTTTATTTCAATAGTTTAAATAAAGATTTGGTAATCCAGTTTGGCTCCTGGTTAACTATTTTATTCATTAATAAGTCTGCCGTCTCGGCTAAATCATGTAAAGCTTTGGTTTGCTTAATAAGTTCTTTTGTTTTTTCGGTATTATCGTCTTTTATGGAACTTATATCTTTGAGAACTTTAATAACCGGTTTAATTTCTCTTCTACTGCGTTCCTTTGCAATATGTCTTGCCAATTCTTGTACATCTTTTTCGGTAGAAAAAAATTCTTTACGTTCTCCAGGAATCAATTCCTTGGTTACAATACCCCAATCCATTAACTGACGTAAATTCATGCTAGTATTACCCCTGGAAATTTTGAGTTCGTCCATAATGTCTTCCATAGACAATGGCTTTGTAGAAATAAAAAGAAGTGCCTGTATCTGAGCCATGGCCTTATTAATGCCCCAAAGTGTCCCTAAACTACCCCAGGTACTAATAAATTTTTCCTTGGCTTCTTGATATTTCATGAAACAAAGATATAAATAATTTCTAAACTTTCAATAATTATTGAAAGTTTGTTTTTAAACTCTTGCTTTGCTATTGAAATAGTTTTGAAGAGCAGGAACTAAAACGATTAAACTAATACATGAGTCCATATACTTTTTAAGTCAATAACTTACCAACTCCCTATTATACTTGTTTTTATAAGCCATGGGGGTCAAGCCGGTATATCGTTTAAATAAGGATCTAAATGCTTTAGTGTCTGAATAGCCCACGGAGAACATAATTTCATTAATGGTTTTTTGAGTGGCTTCTAGACTATGTTTTGCAGCTTCAACTTTTACTCGTTGTATATATTCTAATGGTGTATTGGCGGTTGCTTTTTTAAAGCGCCGTATAAAGTTTCGCTGACTTATGGCCAGCATGTTCGACAATTGTTCAACCGAAATCTTTTCCGTAACATGATTCTCTATAAACGATTGAGCTCTTTGTATAAGCGTATCACCATGTTCTTTTTGACCTTTAAAAATTGCGAACTGATTTTGATTGTCCCTGCTAATATCAATTTCAAAAAGTTTGGAAACATAAACCGCAACGTCTTGTCCGCAAAATTTATGAACCAAATGAATAATCAGATTTAAAAACGAGTAAGCCCCACCGCTAGAATATATGCCGTCTTGTTCTGTTACTATTTTTTCAGGTAAGATTTCAATTTGAGGATACTTTTGGCGCAAAAGGTCAATACCCGCCCAATGTGTTGTACATTGCTTATAGTCTAATAAACCGGTTTCGGCAAGAATAAATGCTCCCAGACATAAACTGGCCACTTCTGCATTATGCAAGGAACGTTGCTGTTTGATCCATGGAATAAAAGCATAGTTATTTTCAATAACTTCGGCGATCCAATTGGGTTTAACCGCTGCGATTATAATGAGGTCGGTTTTGGTTATGTCTTGAATCGTGGCATCGCAATGAATAGAAAATGCCCCATCGTATAGAACGGTGTCCTTGTCTATTCCAACAAGATTTACATCAAAAAAAGGGCGATCACTTTTTCCGCTTTCCAAAATAAAGTCGTTGACACTTTTAAAAATCTTATAAGGCCCAATAACGCTACTTAGAATAGCATTAGACTTTGGAACTAATATGCTTACATGTTTCATTGATTTATACCTTAGGTTCTTACGAATTTAAAAGTAAGGCTAAATTTTGTCATAATCAACACTCTAAAGTGTCGTATTTGACCTCTCTTTAACATGTGTTCGTTTTATAATTTTGATAACAGGCATAACTCCTATGGAATCAAGGCAATATTTCGAAACGATACGAGCAGATTTTTGTTCTAAATATGAACATGTAAGTTCTGGTAAGATGATGCGCTCTGAAGCGATTCATTATAAAGGAAAGGTATTTGCGTTTTTGTCAACCAAACAATATATGGTGTTTAGACTTGGTAAGGGGTTTAATATAGAGGATGTAGATACACCATTAATCCCGTTTAGTCCGTTTAAAAATAAAAAGCCTATGTCAGGATGGTTTCAGTTATCCCCTGAGAATAAGAGCCTGTGGGAGGCCTGGACAAATCAGGCTTTAGCCTTAATACAACAAGTGTTATGATAACAAAAGGATATTCCGATTTTTTTAAAGAACTTCATGAAAATAATAATAAGGAGTGGTTTCATGCGAATAAAAAGCGTTATGAAAATGATGTTAAACAGCCATTTTTAGAGTTAGTTTCTGAAATAATTCCAATATTACATGAATGGGATCACAGAATCTTAACTGATGAAAAGAAGGCTCTGTTTAGAATTAATAGAGACGTTCGTTTTTCTAAGGACAAGACGCCTTACCACACACTTTTAAAAGCAGGGTTTTCTCCTCATGGAAAAAAGTCTATGTTACCCGGATACTATTTAGGTATTAGTGCAGATACTATTCATGTGGGAGGAGGACTGTTTAATGTAAAGCCGCCAGAACTCAAAACAATAAGGTATCATATCGCAAATCATGTTGAAGATTTTTTAAGTATAGTAAACTCAAAAACATTCATGAATTCTTTTGAAGCAATTAAAGGCGATGTTTCCAAACGTCTTGATAAATCATTCGATGCAACAGCAGAAAGCACATCACTGATATATAACAAGCAGTTTTATGCCATGACTAATATGTCGTTAGTAAATTATTATAGTTCTCTTAACCTTAAAGAGGATATTGTGACGTATTTTAATGCTATACGTCCCCTAAACGATTTTTTAAATAAAGCATTTTAAGATAGTAATACACTTAAGAACAATTATTAACCATAAATTCAATCAAAAATTATGAAAACACAAGACATTGCAGAGCAACTGGTAAACTATTGCAGACAAGGACAGTTTGCAGAAGCCATACAAAATTTATACGGTCAGAATATTGTTAGTATAGAGCCTGAAGGGGCTCCTGTAAAGGAAACAGTAGGATTGGAAGCTGTTATTGCCAAGGCCCAACAATTTAATGACATGGTAGAAGAAATTCACGGCATGGAAATATCAGACCCTATTGTAGCGGATAAGTTTTTTTCTTGCACCATGAAAATGGATGTAACCTATAAGGGCGCACCAAGAACAAGCATGGAAGAAATTTGTCTTTATAAGGTTGAAGAAGGCAAAATAGTAAGAGAAGAATTCTTTTTTACGCCCATGCCACAACATGCCTAAAATGGGTTAAAGACGAACCGTCATTATGAGAAAAGAAGCGACGTACTGATCTTTTTAAATCAAAAGATGGTCACGACTTTTTCAAAGTCTCACAATGACGGTTTGTTGTGTGTCTAATTTGTCTGGCGAGGGTGCTATATTATTTTAACAAGCCAGCTCTTCTTAATAAAGCTTCTGGTTTCGGTTCCTTTCCTCTAAAACGTTTATAGAGTGTCATCGGATTTTCGGTTCCTCCTAGAGAAAGTACGTTATCCTTAAATTTATTAGCAACGTCTTTATTAAAAATACCTTCTTCCTTAAAGTACTCAAAGGCATCGGCATCTAAAACTTCGGCCCATTTATAGCTATAATAGCCAGACGAATACCCGCCCTGGAAAATATGAGAAAACGCCGTACTCATGCAATTCTCTTCAACCTCGGGGTAAAGTTTAGTGTTTTTAAAAGCCTCAGATTCGTGTGCTTTTACCGATTTGATGTTTCCGGGAGTATCCCCAGAATGCCAGCTCATATCCAACAATCCAAAACTTAGTTGTCTTAGGGTTTGCATACCTTCATTAAAGGTAGCAGACGCTTTAATTTTTTCTACCAGTTCCATAGGGATCACTTCTCCCGTTTCATAGTGCGTGGCAAACAATTCTAAAGCTTCTTTCTCGTAGCACCAGTTCTCTAAAACCTGACTTGGTAATTCCACAAAATCCCAAAAGACACTGGTTCCCGATAGGCTGGGATATGTTGTATTTGCAAGCATACCATGTAGTGCATGTCCGAATTCATGGAATAAGGTCGTTACTTCGTTAAAAGTTAAAAGTGAAGGTTTGCTCTTCGTTGGCTTGGTGAAGTTACAAACTATAGAGATATGCGGTCTGTCGTTAATACCATGCTTTATAGCTTGCGATTTATAGGATGTCATCCAGGCACCATTTCGTTTTCCAGCTCTAGGGAAGAAATCTGCATAAAAAATAGAAACTAAATCACCATTAGTATTGGTCACCTTATAGGTTAGAACATCGTCATGATACTTATCTATAGTATCTATTTCTTCGAAATTTAAATCGAATAATTTATTGGCAACGGTGAAAGCCCCATCAATAACATGTTCCAGTTTAAAATAGGGTTTTAGTTTTTCGTCGTCAAGACTAAATAGTTTTTGCTTTAATTTTTCGGAATAATATGAACCATCCCATTTTTCAAGATGATCTAAACCATCTGTGTCTTTAGCAAAGTTTTCAAGTGTTTTAAACTCGCGTTCGGCGGCCGGTTTTGCCTTTTCAAGCAACTCATTTAGAAAGTTGTTAACAGTTTCAGGACTTTTAGCCATACGTTCTTCTAAAACAAAATGTGCATGTGTTTTATAGCCTAAAAGATTGGCACGATCAAAACGGAGCTTTACAATTTTTAAGATCGTGTCTTGATTATCTAAATGGTCACCTTTAAAGCCTTTTGATCCCGCAGCGAGTGCTAGTTTTTTTCTTAACTCACGATTATCGGCATAGGTCATAAATGGTATATAGCTGGGATAATCTAATGTAAAGAGCCAGCCTTCTTTTTCCTTCGATTCGGCCAATTGCTTTGCCGCTTCTTTGGCGCCATCGGGTAAGCCCGAGAGGTCTGCTTCATCTGTAACAAGCATTTCAAAGGCATTGGTTTCTGCCAACACATTTTCTCCGAATTTAAGTGTTAATTTGCTTAATTGTTTGTCAATCTCACGAAGTTCTTGCTTTTTGTCCTCGGGTAAATTAGCACCATTTCTGGAAAAGCTTTTATAGCGTTTGTCAAGTAATGTTTGTTGTTCGATTGTAAGTGTTAAATTGTCTTTGTTTTCGTAAACGGCCTTTACCCTTTTAAATAGGTCTTCGTTTAAAGTAATGTCGTTACCAAAATCCGATAGTAGAGGTGATACCTCTTGTGCTATTTTTTGAATGGTATCGTTGGTTTCGGCAGAATTCAGGTTAAAAAAAATGCTCGAAATCCGACCTAATTGTTCTCCGGAAAAATCTAAGGCCTCGATCGTGTTTTCGAAAGTAGGCGTTTCTGTATTGTTTACAATGACATCAATTTCAGCTTTGGCATCCGAAATGGCTTGCTTAAATGCCGGAAGAAAATCGTCATTTTTAATTTTTGAAAAAGGAGCCGAATTGTAGGTGGTTTCGAAGGGTTTTATAAGTATATTATTAATCATTTTTCTGTAAGCGTGTTAAAAAAATTAATTTATTATGCATACATAATAAGATTTTTGTATTTTCGTGGTAATCTAGACTTTAAGTGAGTGACTAACTCAAAGGAATTATATATTTATAGTTTAAAAAGACCCCAAAATTAAAATTTGGGGTTTTTGTTTATTTTAAATCTTTAGCCGACTCATTGACTTTATGCTTCAATCCTTCTTTATAAACTAAAACTTTATCTAAAACACAATTATCACTGGCTCCAATAATTTGAGCAGCGAGAATTCCGGCATTTTTGGCGCCGTTAAGTGCTACCGTGGCCACAGGAACACCTCCTGGCATTTGTAAAATAGATAATACCGAATCCCAACCATCAATAGAGTTGCTGCTTTTTACCGGAACACCTATAACAGGAAGTGGCGATAACGATGCAATCATACCAGGTAAATGCGCTGCACCTCCGGCACCTGCAATAACAACTGCAAACCCTCTGGTATGGGCGTTCTTTCCATATTCGAATAGTTTTTCGGGAGTTCTGTGAGCCGAAACAATATCGACTTCAACTTCAATATCGAACCCTTTTAAAATATCAATAGCGTCTTGCATAACAGGAAGATCACTTTTACTTCCCATGATTACTCCTACTTTCTTCATAACATTTTACTTGATGTCAGGTCGAGCGCAGTCCAGACCTTCCTATTAAAACTTCAAATATTTAAAAGCCTCCTCGACTACGTTTGGAGAGGCATTATTTACTTATAACTTTAATCGATTTTTTGACATTTTCGGCAATTTCTCGTGCCTTATTCAGGTCTTCATTTACAATAGTTACATGACCCATTTTTCTAAACGGACGTGTTTGCTTTTTACCATAAATATGAGGTGTTACACCATCCATAGTCATGATTGTTTCTATATTTTCATAAACGACTTGACCTGTATGGCCTTCTGCACCAACAAGATTCACCATAACACCACCAACTTTATTGTCGGTTCTACCCAGTGGTAAATCTAAAATAGCTCTTAAATGTTGCTCAAACTGTGAGGTATAACTAGCTTCAATGGTTTGATGCCCCGAATTATGAGGCCTTGGAGCGACTTCGTTTATTAGAATGTCATCATCTTGTGTTTGAAACATTTCCACGGCTAATAAGCCAGTATGATTAAAGGCTTTAGAGGTTTTTAAAGCAATTTCGGTAGCTTTTTTAGCGACGTGATCAGGAATTCTTGCCGGGCAAATCACATACTCCACCTGGTTGGCTTCCGGATGAAACTCCATTTCTACAACGGGAAACGTTTTAGTTTCTCCTGAAGCGTTTCTTGATACGATAACGGCCAACTCGTTTTTAAAGGGTACAAGCGTTTCGGCAATACATTCTACATTGGGTAATTCTACCAAATCGTCTAAAGCTTTTACAATTTTTACCCCAGTACCGTCGTATCCAAATTGCGCAGATTTCCATACAAAAGGCAAAGTTAAGCCTCCATTACTAATAGCTTCTTTGATTTCTGAAGTATAAGCAAACCGCGAAAAAGGAGCCGTCGGTAAATCGTTATCCACATAAAACAATTTTTGAGTTGCTTTGTTTTGTATGGTTCTTAGAGTTTTTGAAGCCGGAAATACTTTTACGCCTTCATTTTCAAGAGCTTCCAATGCGTCAACATTTACATTTTCAATTTCAATAGTTAAGACATCAACCTGTTTTCCAAAGTTATAAACAGCATCATAATTCATTAAATCGCCCAAATGAAATTCATCACTGGCTATTTTGCATGGGGCTTCATTGCTGGGATCTAAAACACACGTATAAATGTCAAATTTCCTGGTATTGTAAAGTAGCATTTTCCCTAATTGACCACCACCTAGAATCCCTAGCTTAAAATTTGAAGAAAAGTAATTCATTGATTTCTTTTTAACTGAAATTTAATATGGATATGCAAAAATACACTTAAATATTAATTAGGGACTAAATCGTAAATCAAAAAATAATTATTTGTAAAGTATTGCCTATCTTTGCATCTTCTAAAATTTAGCAATCGTGATAAAACTGCACGACAAATATTTTAAGCCATTTATTTCTGGTAAAGAAATAGATGACGCCATCCAACGATTAGCAACCGAAATAGCAAAAGATATAGGAGATGAGATTCCAGTATTTGTTGGTATTTTAAATGGATCGTTTATGGTGGTAAGTGACTTTGTAAAGAAGTACCCAAAACCGTGCGAGGTAACGTTTATAAAATTAGCATCCTATGAGGGTGTTAAATCTACCGAAGATATTCAAAGACTTATCGGGTTAACCCAAGACTTAACCGGACGAACGGTCGTTATTCTTGAGGATATTATAGATACTGGTAATACTTTGCATGAGGTACATCGAATATTTAAGAATGAAGCCGTAAAATCACTTAAAATTGCAACATTATTTTATAAACCCGAAGCTTATAAAAAAGACTTTAAACTACATTATGTAGGGATAGAGATTCCTAACAAGTTTATAGTGGGTTACGGTTTAGATTATAATGGCCTGGGAAGAAATCTAACAGATATTTATAAAATAAAAGAAACACAACACATGACAAACTTAGTGCTATTTGGCCCTCCAGGTGCTGGAAAAGGAACTCAGGCAGATTTTTTAAAGGAAAAATACAATTTGGTACATATTTCCACCGGGGATGTTTTTAGATTTAATATTAAAAATGAAACGGCTCTGGGAATGTTAGCAAAATCGTATATGGATAAGGGAGAATTGGTTCCAGATCAAGTAACTATAGACATGCTAAATGCCGAAGTTGAAAAGAATGCAGATGCTAACGGTTTTATTTTTGATGGATTTCCACGAACAAATGCTCAGGCTGATGCCTTAGACAAATTAATGGATAGCAAAGACTCTCAAATAAATGCCATGATTGCTTTAGAAGTCGAAGATGAAATTTTAGTGGAACGCTTATTATCTCGTGGTAAAACAAGTGGAAGAGCCGATGACGCAGACGAGTCTATCATTAGAAATAGAATAGCCGAATATTATAGTAAAACGGCCATCTTAAAAGATTTTTATTCAGAACAAAAGAAATATTTCGGTGTTAATGGTGTTGGAAGCATCGAAGAGATTACAGAACGTTTAAGTGCTGTAATAGATAATCTATAATATTCGTCATTCCCTCGAAGGCGGGAATCTCTTAAATTAAAGCTAAATATTAAAAGGGTTCCTGCCTTCGCGGGAATGACAATAGGGAGATAATTCATATGACAGAGGGGAATTTTGTTGATTATGTAAAAATATATGCAGCGTCCGGTAATGGAGGAAAAGGTTCTGTACATTTACATCGCGAAAAATACATAACCAAAGGAGGGCCAGATGGGGGTGATGGAGGCCGTGGTGGACACGTTATTCTCCGAGGAAAATCGAATCTTTGGACCTTATTACATTTAAAATTTAAAAGACATATTCGTGCCGGACATGGAGGACATGGTGCTAAATCCAGAAGTACCGGAGCAGATGGAGAGGATATGTATATCGATGTACCATTAGGTACGGTTATAAGAGACACAGAGACCAACCAGGTTCTTTTTGAGATCACAGAAGATGGAGAAGAAAAGATTATCGCTGAAGGCGGAAAAGGAGGGTTAGGAAATTGGAACTTTAAATCGTCCACGAATCAAACGCCAAGATATGCTCAACCCGGACTTCCGCTTGAAGAAAAGTATATCACCTTAGAGTTAAAAGTTCTTGCCGATGTTGGGCTGGTAGGCTTCCCAAATGCAGGGAAATCTACACTATTATCTGTAGTTACTTCAGCAAAACCTAAAATTGCCGATTACGAGTTTACAACATTAAAGCCGAATTTAGGTATTGTTAAATATCGTGATTTTCAAACCTTTGTTATGGCAGATATTCCTGGAATTATTGAGGGAGCTGCTGAAGGTAAAGGGCTAGGGCATTATTTTCTTCGGCATATAGAACGAAACTCCATTTTATTGTTCCTCATACCTGCCGATGCAGATGATATTAAAAAACAATACGACATTTTACTGGATGAACTTCGTCGTTATAATCCCGAAATGCTGGATAAGGAGCGTATGATTGCGATCTCGAAAAGTGATATGTTAGATGACGAATTAAAAAGCGAACTTAAGGCGTCATTGGACAATGAACTACCCATTCCTTATATGTTTATTTCATCGGTAGCCCAACAAGGTATAACCGAATTGAAAGATACTTTGTGGCGTATGTTAAATCATTAGTTTCGTTATTCCTTAAAGGTCGAAATTGAGAATCTTTGACTTAAGACTCAGACACTGGAATGATTTTTGCTTAACTTAGTGAAACTTCAATATTATAGATTGATGTGTTGAACTTGCTTTAATGAGAATTAAGGTTTTGTTGAATTTAAAAATTACAAGCTATGAAGTCTTTGAAAGTTATAGTACTTACCCTTTTAATTGTTGGATGTGCTCCTATTCAGGTCACTTATGATTACGATAGAACAACCCGTTTTGAAGATTATAAAACGTATAGTTACTATGTCGATATGAATACGGGTCTGAGTGAACTGGATACAAAACGCTTAATTCGGGCAATAGACTCCAAAATGACGGCAAAAGGATTTCGTTTTTCTGATACTCCAGATTTTTTTATTGATATAAAGAGTAGAGAGTATCTTGAAGGGCAACGCAGTGCTGTTGGCGTTGGATTAGGCGGTGGCGGTGGCAATGTAGGTGGTGGAATCTCTATAGGAATTCCGGTTGGCGGATCTCGAGTTAATCGTCAAATCATAATTGACTTTGTAGATGAAAATAAAAGGCAGTTATTTTGGCAAGCCGTTAGCGAGTCCAATTATAATCCGAATGCCATTCCAGGGGAACGTGAAGAACGTTTAAATGCTATCGTGGAAAAAGTATTTTTAGAATATCCTCCCCAACAGTGAACGTTATTTCTTTATCAGTTTTTTACTTGCCACCAATACATTATCGGCATAGATATTAACAAGATAAACTCCTGTATTTAATGTGCTGATATCCATGGGTTGTATTATAGAATTCACCATAGGTATCGTTTTTAATGTCTTACCATCCATGCTTACGACATCAATTTTTAGGGCAACCTCGCTATTACTTTCAACCCTAAAATGAGCTACGGTGGTCGAAGGGTTTGGATATATGTCAATGCTGAAACTATTCGTTTTATTCTCAATATTACCAATTCCTAAAGTGTTATTTTCGATAGTCCATGTTACCGTTCGAATGTGAATGGTTTCATGATTCGTAATCTTTAAAAAGGGGGAGTTATCGGTAACAGAAACGGTCAAGGTGTTCGTTCCCGTGTTGAGATCAGACTCTTGAATATTTATACCGTCTACATTTGATGCAAACCCAGAACCATTAAGTATCCATGAGCTTTCTAAAGTGTTAGGAGTGGGCTTAATTAGGTTTAAATTGAAACTAATCGGGAAATCCGGGTTGTTAACTGTATTGGAATTTGGTGTAAAAGAATCTATGGAAGATACAAGGTTATGTATTTTTTTAACAATACCTTCTTTACATACTGCACAAAACTGTTTATCGATTAACTCCATAATGCAATTTTGATTCGGTTTATACCAGTCACTACAATTACCAGAACTACAGGTGTACTGGTATATTCCAATGTCGTTTGTGTTTAACCAGTTTTTCCACCTAATCTGAGTTGGATCTGTTTCCTGAGTCATATTAGTAGCTTCGGCTGCAAGAATATCACCAGGATAATATTCATCTTTTAGATTAAATAATGAATGTCCCAGTTCATGAATAGCTACACTAGCTCCAAAAGGACCGTTATAAGTCATAGGGAATTCTCCACCACTACCACCATATATTGGAGTGTTTACCAAAATTAAAGCCTGATCGTAAGCCGGGAAATGATCTGCCAAAAGCGCGTATATTTTTTCTTCAGTGTTATTCGCACTATGTCCGTCTATTTCGTAATACAGTAACCGGTGCTTGCCAAAAGCATCGTGAGTAGCATTAAAATAGGTGTCTACATCTACGACTGGGGTAAGAGGAGCTAGTGGTGTTTCATGAGGGTCAGTACTTGTTCCCGGGTGATCTGCTCCACTTTCATTTGATGGTACTTTTATGGCATATACATTGAAATATTCGGCATATTCCTGGAAGGGAGGTCTGCTAAACATGTCGTCCGAAAAAAGGGTTGCATCAGTAATAAACTGCGATAATTCAAAACTCTGATAACCTTCACTCAGAATAACTAGGTTTATTCTATTGTTATCATCTCCCGAAAGCTTGATTGTTTCAATATCAAATACCTGAGCTGAAACAGCATATGAGCTAAAAAAAGATATGATACCAATAAAAAAAAGTCTCATGCTTAGTTAAGTTTAGTTTTTATTAGAGGCTTTGTCTTATTTTTTGAGACGTTAAACATATGTATACTAATGTACCTGGTATCAGTATTTAATTGAAGCCTTAAAGAAAACCGAGCACTATCGAGATCTACGGTATCTGTTTGAAAAGACTTGGAGTCGTCCAGGTACTCAATAGATTTTAAAAGTGGGTTTTTAATAATAGAACTGTCAAGGATACTTGATTTTTTGTCCAATTGGTAACATATCAAGTCACCTTGTTTAAAGTTTTCTTTAGAGTTCTTATGATGGTTTTTTAATCTTCCTCCAGCCATTTTTTTGTCAATAAAACGAATTTTTTTTTGTCCTTTTGGTGTTTTTTTTATGGCATATTTAAGAAAAACAATCCTAGGAGGGGTTTCGATTAGCTTGGTCATGTCTGTCGCATGTTGTTTGGATGCACAATTTAACAGCATGACAAGAACGAAACATACCGATATCGATTTGGCGATATATAATTTTTGTGTTTTCAAAGGTTAAGTAATTGGGGTAAAGTTAAAAAAACAAAGGTTACCTGAAAAGTAAAATTTAAGCCATGTTTCCTACATAAACTATAACAACATCTCAGGTAACTTCGTGAAATGTGATCTTAACTAAGTAAGTCTTTATATTTGTCTTTGTATCCGTAAAGCACAAGAATATTTAGAACGATTAATACGACTGCTCCACCAATACCTTCAGGCGCTAGCATAGCATGAAATAATACCGCGTTTACCGAAATACTCATTAAAATAAGTGCTAACAATGCTCCATACTTATTAAATATAAATGCCAATCCTGCTACAATTTCTATAATAGCCACCAGCGTTATTAATTTAACAGATGATAATGCTCCAAAGTAAGCTCCGGCTTCAGCAGACATCTCTCCAAATTCTAAAAAATGGAAAAATTTGTTAAGTCCAAAGAACAGAACGAATAGCCCAAGAAGTATTCTTACGACCATAAAAACTTTTGAATTCATAATAATATGTTTATTAGTTATTAGACTGAAATATAGTGAATTAATAATTAATTCGCTATTTGTCATCAGTCGATTTGTCGCATAACCCCTACTTAACTAACAAACGTGTGCCTTTACTATGACTACTAAATTCTGGAGCATACATGCTTTGAATGGTTGTAATCCCATGACTCATGTCTCCCGCATTATTGACCCTTAAATCGTATTCAAAAACATAAATTCCTTTTGGTAGATAATCGAAAAAGAAGTTGGTGGAAGCATCTTTAGTACTTTCATAATACCCTAAACCATCTTGCCATTTATATTGTGATAACACATTGATAGGTTCTAGACCAGAAGCACGCATATCTTTCATATGAACAAATTCCATAGCTCTATCACTGCGTAATTCTATTCGAACTCTTACCAGGTCTCCAACCTTCACATGAGTATCTTTCGTGATTTCAGAAATCACCTCTCCTTTATCAGTATTTTGTTTTAAGAATAGTTTTTTCTTTAATTTAAGAGGGGTTTCTGCCATTGTAATTTTATCTAAATCCTCGAAGTATTGCCAGTATAAACTTCCCCAGGCAATACCGTCTCCTTTTTTGGTGAGTTTTACTTCTGCCATTTCAGGTTTTATTTCAGAGGCATTCCATGATGTTTTATAGTATCCAGTACCGGCTTCTACCTTGACACCCTCCAATTTTGAAGGCTCTATGCCTTGGCCCCCAACAACGACATCTACCATATCTGTTACACTTAGCCAATCACTGCCTTGAAGTAATAGCGCATAGACGGCATCTGTAGTAGATTTGGTTGTACCCCATCTGTTGGTTTGTTTATTTTTTAACAACCAGATTTTTAAATTATCAATGGTTTCAAGGTTCTTCGTGGCGCTCTGTATAGTGGTTCCAGCTTCTGAAAACACTTCAATTAACAAGGCTTGCGTTTCAATGGGAGCCTGATACCAAAACCAGGAACTGATATTTTCTTTCCAGTACATGCCTAATTCTTCAGAAGTAACACTTGTCTCTTTTAGTGACTTTAGAATCTTATTTGCGATTTTAGAGTCGCCGCGTCTATGCGATACAAGCGCCATTAAACCTTTTGCGTATAGTGGACGACGCGTCCAATATGTTTGTATTTGTGTATGATAATATTGAATAATGTCTTTGACTTCTTTAGACTTTTTAATGTCGGGAAAGAAGCTTCTCATATATAAATAATGCAATTGGTTGTAGGTTAAATGATCCTTTTTTAAGCTAATCTTACTATTATATTTTCTAATGTCTTTGTATTCTTTTACAAATTGAGCGTCCAGATAATCTATAGCTCTTGAGATCATTTTATTATGAGATTTCTCACTACCTGGTTCTTTTCCAGTTGGAATAACACCAAGTTTAGAAAGGTGACCAAAACCAGTGATGATATGTTGTGAAATATATCGACTTTCGTACCCACCTTTAAACCAACTCCAACCTCCAGAATCCATTTGATTGCTCTGTAACTTTCTAAGTGCAAATTGTAAGTCATTATTCATCTTGTTGAGGTCAAAAAGTAAAGCAATACGTTTTTTCTGCTCAGTTTCGCTTTGTGCATCACGTAACCATGGTGTTTCTTGAATAAGAATGGACTTTAATTCCTGATTTTTTTCAAGGTTTGATATTAGGGCATCACCAGATTTCCATTGATTAAAAACGTCCTGGATCTTTGGATTTGAATTAACAATATGGCTGGCAAGGGTATTTGCATAATATCTGCTAAATATTTGTTCGTTGCATTCATGAGGGTATTCCATAAGATAGGGGAGTGCTTGCACGGCATACCAGGCTGGATTAGATGTTAGTTCTAACGTGAGTTTATGGTTTTTAAGTGTTGTTGAAGTACCTGATGAAGCAAGTTTATCCAAGCGAAATGTTTTTGTTTGATCACTTCTAATCCACATGGGGAGTGTTTCGGTAACCAATATTCTGTTTGATAATACGGGTAACGCATTTTGTTCACCGTCACTAAAAGTTTCTGCTTTAGCGATAACTTGATATTGAACAGCCTGCACATGATCTGGAATGTTTAAACGCCATGAAACTTGTGTGTTGCCTTTAGAATCCACAGTAAACGTTTGGGTGCCGAGCGTCGTTGAAGTGTGCGCGTTCGGTGTGTTGTTTCGACCATGCTCAACATCCAGAAGTATTTTGGAGACATCCTTCCCAGAGATAGCGTCGGTTAAAACTAGTGTGGCCTCTCCTGATAGCGATTTCTTAGTAAGGTTCGCAATTTTTGTACTAATCGTTATAGCATCACCAGCTCTTAAAAATCGAGGAGCGTTTGGTATCACCATGAGTTCCTTTTGAGTCACTGTACTCAACCTTTTAACTGCACTTTCCAGAGTTTTGGTATGTGCTAATAATTGTAAATTCCATTGCGTTAATGCTTCGGGTGTCGTGAAGCTAAAACTAACGTGCCCATTGGCATCTGTTTTTAAATGCGGAAAGAAAAAGGCTGTTTCCTGAAGGTTCTTACGAATTTTAACAGCATCGAATTTGGATGTATTGTCTGACCCTATGCTGTCATTTTCGGGTTTTTCTATGTTTGCTTCCTGTTCTTTTTTGTTTTCAGAAGCACTATAGCCATTAGTAGCAATAACATCGTCTAATTCGGCACTGCTTTCAAGCATTGGAGCAGCGGAGGTTTCCTGTTCTTCAGATAGATCAAGCGGCGCATTTTTTGATAAGGAACGATTGGCATGTCCAAGAATTCTTATTGAACTGTAATTCATATTAAAGCCAAACCAATCCAGCTGATCATAGTGTTGAGAAAAAGAAGACGTTACAAGTTTGTTATTATAAACGTTGAAATAGTGTGTGCCGAAACTTCGATGTCCGTTGTTATTATAGTGTGAATAATAGCGGGGTTTATTAATTGGAGAGAATGCCCATGAATGGGATCTAAACTGATCTAAAGAAGCATCATACATGCCTGCCAGTAACTCAGCACTCACTTTATCTCCCTGAGGCCCCTTTATTTTAAAACTCCAGGTTTCATCTGTTCCGGGTTGAAGTTTATCTCTAAAAGTAGAGGTTTCAATTTCCAATTGACTATTTGGGTAAGGAACCGAAATAGCGAGGCTATTTGATTGGAAACTATTAAACGCGGCAAAGCTATAATTAATCTGAAAACCACCAATATCTTCAGCAGTGACAGGAATGGTAACTGTTTTTTTATTATTATTGAGCTTTAAGATTTGAGTTTTAATGATTTTACTATTTTTTTCAATATGTATGGTCACATTAAGCTGCTCTGCAGCCGACCCTAAAGTTATTACAGCGTTATCTCCAGGTTTATAACTTGTCTTATCTGTTGAGATAGAGAACAGTTGCTGGTCTGCCAAGGTTTTATCTGAATGACTGTACAAAGCGGTTATAACTTCGTCTTTAACCCATTGACCAAATTTATCTTTACTCTCCAAAACGATGATATAAGATCCGGATTCCCATTTTTTAATTTTACCAAGTTTGAGTTCGCTTGTTTTTTCCGTGTTAAAAGCTGCCGTGAAAACAGGTGCACTCCTTTCCCACTTTGTAATATCGTGCTCGTTACCATAGGCTTCATGAGGGAAGGTGTTTTGAAATGCTTCCTTTGAAAATTCATTGTAATCTGGTGCACCCCACGGTCTTGGTCTCATAACCTTTTTAGGAGCGGTTAACTTGTGAATTTTAACCGTTCCTTCTGCCGGGATAAATGTTCCGTTTAGATTTCTGGTATCAATTTTAATGGTATTCGTTTTTTTAGTTTTATCGATAAGATTGGAAACAAATATGTTTGCTGTTAGCGCATGATATCCTACATGGACTATAGTAGTGGCACTTCTCGTTTCTCCATTAAGATCGGTAACATCGACCGTCACCTCATAATTAAAAACAGGGAGATTGGCTTTATCAACAGCGCTATCTGGAATGGCTTTAAAGGTTATTTCAAATTCCCCTTTACTGTTTGTGATCGTCTCACCATGTGTAATTTCCTGAGGTTTGTTGAAAATAGATGGGTAGTACCAGTAACACCAACGAGGATATTGAACTTTTCTGTGAACCCGATAGACGACTTTAGCATCGGTAATCTGGCTTCCAGCGTAGGCTAAAGCATGCCCTTTTAAAGATACAGAATCGTTAACCTTGTATGTTTGGGTAATTGGTTGAAAGCTCGTTTCGAACTTTGGGCGTTTATATTCTTCTACAGAAAAAGCGTGATGTGAGTATGCATCTTTATGCTTGAAACTCGCAACAACTTCTATGACATAATTACCATTTAATCCCCCGTTTGGTAAAACAAATTCACCGGATACTGATCCAAATTCATTGGTTTTAAATGTTAATTTTTGTAGTTCTTCATTATTCGCGTTACGCAGTGTTGCATAAACGTTCAGGTTTGGTAAAACTTCAGACTTCCCTTTTTCTGCTTTTAAAGTAATGGCTTTAAAATAAACGGTTTGCCCGGGTCTGTAGATGCTTCTGTCTGTAAATATGAAAGATTTAATCTCCGCTTCTTTGGAATTACGGTTACTAGAATAGCCAATATAGTAACTTCCAAAATGAGCCACATCGTCTAAATATTTGATTTCGGCTGAAACGTTTCTATAGTAAGTATTAGGGGTTCTGTTAATTTTTATTTCACCAAAAGCATCAGTAGTGTGTTCTGTCGTAGTTAGAATTCTGCTACCGCTTTTAAAATAGCTTAGTTTTACAGATGCATTTTTTATAGGTGTTCCATGGTTTCGGTCAATGATTTGATAAGAAGCAAATTCTGAAGTTGTGTTTTCAATAAAGGCAAGATTGGTGACCTGTATAGTACTAAAAGAAAAGATACTCGTGTCATTTTCAAGAGCAGCATACATTATATAATGTCCATTATCTAGTTTAGGAACGGTTATTTCTGTGGTATGTAATTGAAAATCGGACTCGTTTCGTAAAGCGCTTTTCCAGTCCTTATGCGATTTTAACTTTTTAATAAACGCTAGCTTTTCTTCCTGTTGGTATTTTTTGTTAAATTTTTTTAATTGATTTTGACTGACTTTAAGTATTTTAAACTCAAGTTTATTCAGATTCTTGTACTTAATCAATACCCGTGCGTTTTGTTGAATAGGAATAACTTTTTCAGTTATAATTTGCAATGAAGGTAATTCTATTTGCTCTTTTAAGACCAAACACTTTTTAGCGCCCACACTATTAGGATACTTGGAAATAACTTCTTCACAAATAGCTCTGGCTTCCTTGACCTTCCAACGGTTCGTTTCGTTGATTTTAGGTTGGTAATTTTGACCTTGTATATGATATTGCGAGGCTATCTCGTAGTCGTAAAGTGTCGAAGTTGGGTTTGCTTTTAATGATTCTTTTTCTGCGATTAAGGTGTGTAATAGCAAAGCTTGTTTATCGCTAAACGTGGCATGTTGGTTTATAAATTTTAGACGACGAATATTTATATCGGCCAAGGCCATGGACGTTTCGTCTTTTGCATGAAATTTGATTAAGTTTTGATAGACTTTTAGGGCATTAAGTTGTAAAGACGCACTATCTTTTGATGCTATTTTTAATGTAGAAAACGTCTTAAAGTCATCCATAAATTTAGGATTGTCTATTTCAAATTTATAAGAAGGACTAGTAATATGAGTTTCATCTGTTTGGTAGAATTCTAACGCATTGTGACTTAGAAAATCAAATAAGGTGGGTCTGTAAATTTTAGAATCTTTCGACTCAGCAAGAATGTCTTCATAAGCACTTAGAGGTTCAAGTTGTAACATTAACCCATTATGTAATGAATTTTGATAATGTAAATGAATCTCATCAAATAAGGTTTGTAAATCCCAAGTTCTAAAATCGGTTACATCTACCTTTTCACTGGTTTTTGTCCTATTGTAGAATTTCCAACGACTTCCATTAAAGTATTGCCAATACATATTGGCCAGAATACTTTCTAGCACATTTTTTGCAGGGAATTTACTTTTCTCTATTTCTTCTTTGAATTCATTTATAATTTTAAGTTGAGCATCTTCTTCTAAAATCAGAGCATATTTGCCTTTATGGAGCATGCTCTTAATAATTTGAGGCGTATTCTGGTTCTTTGCCGCCAATTTCGAGATGTCATCAACAACTTTTAGAGCCGACTTGGGTAAGCCCTCATTTTGAAACTGATCGACCTTTTTCCATAACGCTTCATAACTGTTATGTTGAGCATTGGAGAATGTAGCGAATAATACGATCATTATTAGGGGTAAGGTATTTTTCATGGATTCTTAAAGTTTACGTCTAATGTACTTTCAAAAGCTATACCAAAAAAACAGAGAATGCGTGAACCTGTTATTTGAATGAGTGAAGTTAGTTTTTTTGCAGGTAAAATAGAAAGTTTATTTTTACGTTTTCGACCTATAGGGTATACTAATTTAGATAACGAGGTCTCTATCAACGCATAAAAAATAGTTAGATGAAAACGTTTTTGCTCCTTTTCTTATTACCTCTAATAACATTTAGCCAGTCCGATCTGGATGATGTAGAAACACTGTTTCAAAAAAAGCAATTTAAGAAGGCAGAACGGGTGGTAGGTGAATATTTGAAAGAAAAGCCTAATAGTCTGCGTGGTATTGAATTACTTGGTGATGCTTATGGGCATCAGAAAAAATGGGACGCGGCCATTATTCAATACAAAAAACTGGTTGATAAAAAGGAGAACACTGCTAATTATCACTATAAATATGGAGGTGCTTTGGGAATGAAAGCTTTATCTATAAGTAAACTAAGAGCATTAGCAATTATTGGGGACGTAAAAAAGGCATTTTTAAGAGCTGCCGAACTGGATAAAAACCACCTGGAAACCCGTTGGGCTTTGGTCGAGTTATACATGCAATTACCAGGTATTATTGGAGGGAGTAAAAGTAAATCACTTTACTATGCCAAGGAGTTGGAAGCACTTTCTAAGGTGGATGGATACCTCGCAAAAGGGTATATCTATGAATATGATAATGAGCCAAAACTTGCCGAGAAATACTATAAAATGGCTATAAAAGAAGGAGGATCGGTGACTTGTTATAATAAGCTTACCAAATTTTATGAAAAAGAAAAGGCTCCCAAAAAAGCCATAGAGACTATAGAAGAAGCCCATAAAACGCATCAACGTAATGCGATGCATTATCAAATAGGAAAAGTGGCTGCAGAGTATAATATAGAGTTACAAAAAGGTGAACGTTGTTTGCATACTTATATACAGAATTATTCTGCCGAAGATGGCGTCCCTAAGGCCTGGGCAAACTATCGCTTGGCACAAATCTATTTACATAAAAGAAACAAAGAAAAAGCCCTGGAGTATATTGATCTTGCGATAGCCGAACTTCCTAAAATAAAACTATTTAAAACCCAGAAGGATCGGGTGCTTAGGTTGTAGGTTTGGGGTGGTTGATATGATGTATTAAGTATAGGGTATTAAGTATTAAGTATGGCGTATTAAGTACTAAGAGTAGGGAATAAAGTGTGTGTGTGAGGTATGAAGACATTGACTGTAGATTATAGAAGCAGGAAAATAGACTGATATTGCTAAATTCTGATTACTATGATTGCATATTGAACACGGAACACATATACTAAATACTGTGACTATCTACTGAAACTGAATATTGAACGCTGAAAACTTTACCTGGTATAATTTGGAATTTGAAATCTGGTGTTTGATATTTGCTTCATGAACGTACATTTTATTGCCATTGGTGGTGCAGCCATGCACAACTTAGCCTTGGCACTGCATAACAAAGGATATAAGGTAACCGGAAGTGACGATACGATTTTCGAACCTTCAAAATCCAGATTGGAGATTAAAGGATTATTGCCAGAAACTTTTGGATGGTATCCTGAAAAAATTACAGAAAGTTTAGACGCCATCGTTCTGGGCATGCATGCCAAAGAAGATAATCCCGAGTTGTTAAAAGCCCAGCAATTGGGCTTGAAAATTTATAGCTATCCGGAGTTTTTATATGAGCAATCCAAACATAAAACTCGCGTTGTTATTGGTGGAAGTCACGGGAAAACTACTATTACATCTATGATTTTACATGTGATGCATTATAATGACAGAGATGTCGATTACATGGTTGGTGCCCAATTGGAAGGTTTTGATGTTATGGTAAAACTTACCGAAGAAAACGATTTCATAGTACTTGAGGGTGATGAGTATTTAAGCTCACCTATAGATAGGCGTCCTAAGTTTCATTTGTACAAGCCAAATATTGCATTATTGAGTGGTATTGCCTGGGATCATATCAATGTGTTTCCAACATATGAGAATTATGTGGAGCAGTTTAGCATTTTTGTGGATTCTATCGTAAGTGGAGGTAGTATAAATTATAATGAGGAAGATCCTGAAGTAAAACGAGTGGTAGAAGCCTCGGCTAATACGATTCGAAAACTGTCGTATGGCACCCCAGAGTATACCGTTGAAGATGGTCAGACGTTATTAGAGACTCCCGAAGGAGAGTTGCCTGTTGAAATTTTTGGTAAGCATAACTTAAATAATTTAGCCGGGGCGAAGTGGGTTTGTCAGCATATGGGTATTGATGAGGATGATTTTTATGAAGCCATTGCCACTTTTAAGGGAGCCAGCAAACGTTTAGAGAAAATCGCAGAAGGTGGTTCCAGTGTAGCTTATAAAGATTTTGCACATTCACCAAGCAAGGTAGAAGCTACAACCAAAGCTGTTAAAGAGCAATATCAAGATCGTACGTTGCTAGCATGCCTGGAATTACATACGTATAGTAGTTTAAATGCTGAATTTTTAAAGGAATATAGAGGAGCTTTGGATGCAGCTGATGTTGCTGTTGTGTTTTATTCACCTCATGCGGTTGAGATTAAAAAGCTAGAGGAAGTAACCCATGAGCAAATTTCGGACGCGTTTCAACGTGATGATCTTATTATTTATACCAATCCTGAGGATTTTAAGAACTTTTTGTTCTCTCAGGATTTTAAAAATAAGGCATTGTTACTTATGAGTTCGGGTAACTATGGAGGACTGGATTTTGATGAGGTTAAGGGGGTAATAAAATAGTGCTTATTAACGATGTGGAGTAGCCCTTTTTCCGTTTAAAACAGCATAGTCATAGAAATTAATAACTTCTTTTAATGACATGTCATTGGTGAGTTCTGTTTTTCCTATGGGTTTGCCGCTTTTTTCATCAGTTAAAACGCGCTTGAATTCGGGATGTTTTAATATCTTATTTCCAGACTTATAATCATAAAATTCTTTATAGGCTTCTTTGTAAATATTAAATGTTAGGTCGGTTGTTAGAAACGACGTAATAGAACTATAATTCTCTTTCTTTATTTCACCATTGACTTTATATTCGGCATAGGGTTTTTTGCTAACATTTTGATTGTAATGACCTAAAGCCTTATCAAAGTTAGAAAAGTATTCAAAATCAAATGCCGATCCTGGTATTGGGTTAGGAGCCTCAATAAATGTTTTTTCTGTGAGATTACGTAAAATGTTACCAATTTTGTACATTCCGGGGTCGTTTTGAAGAAATACAACCTCTTTAACTCTTGCCAATGTCATCATGCCAGAACATTGAGAACAAGATTCCAGCGACGTATAAATCGTGACTTCATCAAATGTATTATATGCGTTTCTTTCCTTAGCTATGTCGTTAGAAAGTTCCCAGGACTGTTGAATGGTCGAAAGCTCGTAAATACGTTTGATTAATCGAGCTTCTGCGTGTTCGGCCGAACTATTAAAAATGGAGTTGTGGTTGAATTCAAAATCAATAACCCTTCCGTTCCTGTCTACGGCTATTGCTGCAATGTTATGCCCTGTGTAGTCGTCATCCAGGTGTTTGTTGTTATTGGTCTTTCTGTCAACCTGCCAGTTATATGTTGCTTTTCTTCCACGTTTAAGATCTCTCCAATTGTGAAACATTAAACTCATAAGCCCAAGCGAATAAATACGATGCCTTTCTTTTTCGCCATCAGATAATTTAACGTCATTTCTATGAACCAGTTCACTTACCTTTTTATCTAAAAAGTCATCAAGATTACTCATTTTAAAGTCATTTAAATTAGGAATTCTAATATTTTAGTAGGCCGCTTGATTTGGAAAGTGTCAGCTTAAGCTCCTATTATATAATACAGTTAAAAATGAAAACGGGTGGTTTGTGGTATTTGTAATATTGAAGATATTAGATAAGGCGTATTAGATAGTTATCGCCTGATATCTTTTTGTAAGCTTTAAGTTTTTATGATGGTTTTAAAATAACTACGCCTCAAGCTCCTCGCACAAAAAACCTTTGTCAATTAAAAGGTCAATTATGTTTTGAGAGATGGGATATTTGGTTTCAACACGAAGGATCTTATCACAATCCTCCAGGTCGAAGTTCCATTTAGAATGATTTAGAAGCTTATCCAGATAGGGTTTTAGATTGTAAACTATGTGTTCATTAGAAACGGTGGTCTTATAAACAAGTATTGCCATGATTTTCTAAAGGTTTTAATATTTTCTTATCGATATAGAATGTTCCAAAAGGAATAAAACTAGCGACAATAACTTTCCATGTCGTTTTTTTAAAAGACCATTTTTCCTCTACGCCAACGTGAAGCGCGTTAAAAATAAATAGTAAAAATAAGATGCCATGTACAGGTCCAATGTTTTTAACCCATTCGGGATTATCAAATAAGTACTTTATCGGAACCGCTATAAATATTAGAATCAAAAGGGATGCTCCTTCTAGAAAGGCGAAAACCCGTAGACGCCCTGTTGTCGTTTTAATATATTTTTTCATATCTAAAATGTTCTTAAATAAGGTCTTACGGATAATGGGGAAAAGGGCCATGGAATGGCTATAATAATGATTATTAAGGCTACAGAGAACCAAACTAGCATGGTTTTGAATTTTGTGATGTCTGTTGCTCTGCGTTTTGCCAAGGCCGAGCCAATGGTTAGTACGACGATGGCTATAAGCATTAATGCAAAATGAATTGCGCCATAAAAGGTGATGTCTAAGTTTTGAATTGCAGCGGTTGTGTCTGACCAAAAGTATGAAACAATTGGGCTGCGCGTATAGATCGTAATTCCAATCATTAATTGAATGTGAGCAACAGTGGCTGTCCAATGACGAATAGAGTTATCGGTTTTAGAAAACGTTTTCTTTTTTATAAGGCCAAGAGCCGCGCGAGATATTGCAAATAAGATAAAGAAAAGTACAAGCCAACGGACTATGGAATGCGCTATAAGCAGATATGAATACATATTAATGTTATTCTACATTTCTATTAATAACGCAAAGTTAAAACAAAAACATACTAATTAGTATGTTTTTTGATAAAAAATTAACTCAAAGTGTTTAGGTAGATTTTAAGTTCTTCTAAATAAGGCAAGTATGCTTTTTTGTCGTTTTCTATTTTTCCAAAATTACGTATTCCCCAATAGCCAGACATAATAAAGGTGCTTACATGTTTAGCATTAACATTTTGTCGAATGAATCCATCTTTTTTTCCTTTTTCAACAGTATTTATCATGACTTCGATCCACTCTTTTGTTAATTCCTCTAAGACATGACTAAATTTAGAATTCCATGGAGTCATTTCAGATGCGAAATTGGCGACTGGGCATCCATATTCTACCTTAAAGTAGTCGTTATTCATTAGGATATTATATAACAGACTATAAATACCATCTATAGGATTTTCTTTACTTTGTAGAGCCGTTATAAAACTTGAGGTAAGTGCGGGTTTGAGTATTTCTTCAATAATGGCTAAGCCCATATCATCTTTGCTCTTAAAGTGATAGTAAAAAGCTCCTTTTGTAACTTCGGTCGTGGCAATAATGTCATCGATACTCGTCGTTTGATATCCTTTAGAATAAATCAATTCGAATGCTTTTTGAAGAATATTTAAACGGGTTGCCTGAGCCTTTTTCATAAATATACCATTTAGTATTTTTATGTAAAAAAACGAAATAGATCAAGTTTTTACAAGTTTTTTAAACGTTCTCTGGGTAATTATTGTGGACTTAATGAATTATGTCACTTTCAATTAAATATTACCTATTAAAACTTGCCTTTTTAACCTGTGTTTCAAAATAAGACTTTATCGTAAACTATGATTATGCTTGTGTTTTCTTTTTGGTTTAGGTGAAAAATGTAGTGCTTTGTTTGAGTCGTTTTAAATCATTGCAGGTATGACATCACAGTCTTAAAAATTGCATGATACCGAAATTCAACTGAAAATCTAAATCTGAGACAAAATAATCGATCTCATTGTTTGGAAAGCAGTTCTCAATATGGTGTACGGTATTACAAATATCCTGATAGTAATTTAAAAGTTTGGGGTTGTTGGCATTTAGACCCAATTGTTTACACCAAACCAAATAATCTTCGGAATCATTAATAATGGCCAGAGCTCTAAAAACCACAACGAAGTTTAGAAGTGGGTTAAAATAATTAAGGTCTTCGTATTCATCCAATATATAAACGATGTATTTTCTCCGGTTTATTACTAATTTTACAGGTGTTAGTTTTTCATCAATACGTACGCCTTTACCTAGCCAAATAGTAATGCCTTTGGCGGCCATAAAGTTTTGAATATTGATAATTTCCGGATACATAAGTTAAAAACATGCATAATAAAAACATGTGCAATTAAATGTTCTTAATTTTTTAAAATCATCAGCCCCCATTGGATCCAAATGTTTTAACTATAATTATGGAACACCTTAAGTTTTTTTCAGTCCAATCAATTCGTTCTCAGTATCACAAGGCTTTTGCTCTATGGCTATATAAGCCTACCTACCCCATTAGTAAAGGTTATTTTGAACCTGTTTTCATAACCCAAAAAGCATTCTCTTTTTAGTTTATTACGTTCCAAGGTATACAGGTATTCCTTAGTCTTTAAAGAAATGGTTGTAACTATTAACGAAGTCTTTAAAGCTTTCTTATTTTTAATATTGACGAGACTGTAGTTTTTTAGTCGTTCTGTTCGAGAGGTAACTGTATTTGTACATCCTGTGGATTTACCCGTATGATTACAAAATAAAGATACTTGAGAGATTGAAGGTTGATTATTTTTAAGGAAATCAACCCAGTTATAGGATAAGATTTAATCATATGAATAACATCTTTATCCTGGTGATGTTCTCGAGAGTAGTTTAAATGAATGTTGAGCTAATTATAGTTGTTAAATTATAAAATTACGACATTTGTTCGTTATCACGCTGTTTATTTTTAATAAACTAGATTAAAGGATTTTCTTTATTAAATTATCAACTTTCTTCATACATTTAGCTAAATTATTTTACAAAGCCAACCCATGCAAGAAGAACTAGTTTCGTTTCCAATTAAGCACTGGTCGCTAGACGATCGGCCAAGGGAAAAATTACAAGACAAAGGACGTGAAACCTTAAGTGATGCCGAACTCGTTGCTATTTTAATTGGTTCTGGAAATAAAGAAGAAAGTGCTGTTTCTTTATCTCAACGGATTTTAGCCAGCGTTAATAACAATTTAAGTGAATTAGGAAGGTTATCTATTAATCAACTTAAGGGATTTAAGGGGATTGGAGAAGCGAAAGCTATTACTATTGCTGCGGCTCTGGAACTTGGAAGACGTAGAAGGAGAGAAGAAGCTCTTAAAAAGAAAAAAATAACATCCAGTAGGTCGGTTTTTGAGTTTATGCAGCCCAAAATTGGAGAGTTACAACATGAAGAGTTTTGGATTATCTATTTAAATAATTCTAATAGGGTAATTAAAAGCAACCAATTAAGTAAAGGAGGAATAACCGGAACTTTAGTGGATGTGCGCCTTGTTTTAAAAAAAGCTTTAGAGGTTGGAGCCACAGGGTTGATTCTGGCACATAATCATCCGTCTGGAGCTTTAAGGCCTAGTGTAGCAGATAAGCAAATTACTAATAAATTAAAAACAGCCGCGCAGAGTCTAGATATAAGGGTTTTAGATCATATAATAATAACAGAAAAGGCATACTTTAGTTTTGCAGATGAAACCATGATGTGATGCTTTTAGTTTACACTCATAAAATATCACCTCGATTGAAGTATGTTTTTAAACATATTTGCACCAGGATTTTAGGTGTAAGGGTTGAGTTTACGACTAAGATAGAAGAATTTATTGCTCATGATAGTTTAAAGATGTCTTATACCAGGAATCAGCTTGGGTATGAATTTTTTGTTAAAAGTCATGACATTTTATTCGAGCAGGGTTTAAGTGATTTCGATATTAATATCCATGATTGGGAAGACACAAAATGTTTTTTCGTTAATGGAGAGAAAAGTGCACTTCCATTCGATATTTTTGCCGCATCCTTCTATTTATTGTCTAGATATGAAGAGTACTTACCACATGTTAAAGACGAATTTGGTCGTTTTACAGCTGTACAAAGTTTAGCATATAAACACGGATTTTTACATCAACCTGTCGTAGATATATGGGCCTATAAATTTAAAGCAGCACTACAAGAACAATTCCCCGATTTTAAGTTTCCTGAAAAAACGTATAGTATAAAACCCATTATCGATGTTCCCAGTGCCTACAATTATAGATTAAAGGGGATTATGAGGACTTTAGGAGGGATGGTTAAAGATCTTTTTAAATTACGGTTTAAGGGAGTATATAATAGAATTCTCGTTTTACTTGGGTTTATGCATGACCCGTACGATACGTTTAAATATGTTATTAACCGGCAAAAATCAAGTAGATTCAAATTTCTTTTCTTCTTCCTAATTGGAGATTATTCTACATACGACAAAGGGATTAATCCCAATAAGAAAAAGTTTGTGTCTCTTATAAAACACATTGCCGATTATTGTGAAGTGGGTTTGAAGGCATCATATTTTGCCATTGAGGACAAACTGATTTTAAAGAAAGAGAAATCTAAAATGGAAGATATTTTGAATATAGCACTTAAAGCTTCCAGACATTCTTTTTCGAGGCTTAATATTCCCGAATCTTACCGAAATCTTATTGAATTGGAAGTTCAGGAAGATTATACCATGGGATATGTAGATCATATTGGCTTTAGAGCGGGATCCTGTACGCCGTTTTTCTTTTACGATTTAGATTATGAGGTGCAAACACCTTTAAAAGTTAACGCATACCATGTTCTGGATCATGCACTCCTTAAAACCTACTCTTTATTGGATAAAAAAAAGGTGTTAAACGAAGTTATTCGAGAAGTGAAACAAGTTAACGGGGAGTTCATTTCGGTATTTCACAACTATACATTTAGCATTCAAAGAAAATGGCAGGGATTCAAAGAACTGTTTAATATTATTTTAGATTCTGTAAACGACACCGATATTACTAAACTTTAAATAAGACATTATTTTAAGTTTAATTTTTGAATTATTACCCTAAACTACTTCATTTATTTTTAATTTACGTAAGACTTAAAGGAATAACATATGAAAATTGAAGGCATTACCGACGTTTTTTTTGATTTAGATCATACCCTTTGGGATTTCGATAAAAATTCGGCTTTAACATTTAATAAGATATTAAAGCTGAATCATATAAATATTGATGTACACGAATTTTTATATCATTATATGCCCATAAATTTAAAATACTGGAAGCTTTTTAGAGAAGAAAAGATAGAGAAGAGTGTGTTGCGTTTTAAGCGGTTAGACGATGCGTTTAGAGCCGTTGGTTATCAGGTTGAAGACACTATGATTAATAAATTATCAGAGGATTATATTACCCATCTAACATCGTTTAATTATCTCTTCGAAAACACTTTCGAAATATTAGATTACTTAAACCTTAAATACAGTTTACATATTATAACGAATGGGTTTGATGAGGTTCAGACTAAAAAAATGGAGAAATCTAATATTGAAAAATATTTCAAAACGATAACGAATTCTGACATGGTTGGCGTTAAAAAGCCAAATCCAAAGATTTTCAATTTCGCTCTGCAAAGAGCCAATGTAACGAACAGTCAAAGTATTATGATAGGTGATAGTTATGAGGCAGATATTTTAGGAGCTAAAGACGTAGGAATGGAAGTTGTTTTTTTTGATGTTAATGGCACGACAATTGATGAAGATATAAGGCAAATCAATAATTTAATTCAGCTAAAGGAATATTTATGACGCACTTTTTTTTCTATTTTCGCGTTTTATTCCTAAATACTTAACCTATGCAAAGACAAGTGTCCCTGTACACGTTACTAACCGTTGTGCTCTTTTCTAGCTTTTTTTCCTGTACAAAGGAAGTGGATTTCGATCAAGCCGAAGACTTGGAGATTTCTCCCGTTTTAGAAACCAGTCTCGTATTTTTTGATGAGACTGTAAATAGTTTCCTGGTTAATAATCTACCTGTTTTTATAATTGAAGATGCTTTTGATTTAGATATTTTTAAAAATGATTTTGTAGTTGACAATCTTATAAAAGCAGAGTTCGAATTTGAGGGCTTTAATTCCATTGTTAGAGCATTCGAAATAGATGTAGCTTTCTTAGATGAAGCAGATGTGGAACTGCATTCATTTACATTTACCATGCAGGAGTCTACAGATGGGAGTGATGTTCCATCTGGGCATATAGAGGTATTTGAAAACGATAAGTTAACCAATTTAACTAGTACGACTAGAATTACATTTGCCCTTAGAATGTTACCTGGGACAGGGGTCGATCAAACCACTCCGGGTAGATTACAGTTAAAATCCAAAGCCGTTTTTTACTTGAATATAGAGGGGTAGATATGAGAAAAATTATGTTATGTTTTATAGTGGTGTCTTGCAATTTTTTGTTCTCGCAGAACAAGCAGATACTATATGGGTTTTCAGACGTCCCACAATCATTACTACTTAACCCTGCGAAACAATTGGATAACGATTGGTACTTTGGAATACCTCTGTTGTCACATATTCATGCTAAAGTTGGAATAACGGGAAGCACGGTGTATGATATTTTTGCAGACGATAATGTCAATTTCAATACTAAGATTCGAAATGCGGTTGATAATATGGGATCTAACGACTTCTATAGCGTTAATCAACAGTTGGAAATTTTTTCAGGAGGGTTTTCCCTTGGAAGTTCTTACGAAAAAGATAAGTATATCAGCTTTGGGTTGTACCAAGAGTTGGACTTCATATTTTATTTTCCCAAAGATCTGGCTATTTTGGCGTTAGAAGGCAATCAGAATAATATTAATCGGCCATTTAGAACAAATCAGGTACGACTAGCTGCAGAAGCACTTTCTGTATGGCATGTAGGGTATAGTAAAAAGTTAAATGATAAATTAACCGTAGGACTAAGAGGAAAAATATACTCAAGTCTGGCCAATGTTAATTCGACGAAAAATAAAGGACGTTTTGTTACGGTGCCTGGACAAAGTAATTTTTACGATCACATTTTTGATGTTGATTTAGAAGCCAGGACATCTGGAATAGCCAACCTTGATGGCGATAATGTAGACCCTGGAAGGGAAATGATTAGACGTGTCTTTTTTGGAGGAAACCTTGGGTTAGGTTTTGACGTTGGTTTTACGCATAAAATTAATAAGCAATGGACTTTTGATGGAAGTTTGCTGGATGTTGGTTTTATAAGACATACAAAGGGTATTGAAAACCATGAGATTAAAGGGAATTATACATTTGAGGGTATTAATCCGCTTTTTCCAAATTCGGGTAGCGGTCAGTCAGCTGAAGATTACTGGAACGAGATTGAAGAAAACTTTGAAGGTTTGTTTGAGGTGGACTCCACCACCACAAAATATACAACATGGCGTCCCGTTAAGCTTAATACATCGCTCAATTATGCCTTTGGTAAAGAGACATTTGAAGAGTGCAATTGTACTCAAGATGAAGGGCAGTACCTCAATAGAGCAGGCTTGCAGTTATTCGCCATGACCCGACCTAATAAACCAATAATGGCATTAACAGCATATTATTACAGGCGTTTGTTTGATAATCTACAAGTTAAAGCCACATATACCGTCGATTCTTTCTCTGCTTATAATATTGGTTTAGGGATGTCTGCTAATCTGGGAGGGTTGAATTTTTATGTAATGGCCGATAATTTTTTGCAATTAGAAAATATTTATGACACACAAAGTGTATCTTTACAATTAGGTTTTAACTATATATTTAAGAAAAAAGATGAAGACTAGGATTTTTTCCATAATTGCGGCCTGTTTTATTATCACCTCTGTAGTTTCACAAACTAATGTAAACAATTATAAATATATCATTGTTCCCAGTAAATTTGAGTTTCTAAAGAAAAAGGATCAGTACCAATTAAACTCATTAACACAATTCTTATTCAATAAATATGGATTTGAGGCTGTCATGGAAGGAAGTGATTATCCTAATGAATTGTCGAGGAACAGATGTTTAGGGTTAAGATCTAATGTGATAAACGATTCTGGTATGTTTAAAACAAAACTAACCATCGAGCTTAAAGATTGCAACGATAAAGTAGTTTATACTTCTAAAGCGGGAGAGAGTCGAGAAAAGGAATATAATAAAGCTTATATGGGCGCTCTTAGAAGTGCTTTTAAATCCATTGAAGCCCTTGATTACAAATATCAACCTAATGATAATATAGTCGGTCTCCAAACTAATGGTGGAGGAACAAAAGTTGAGGTAAACGAAGAAATTGAACAATTAAAGCAGGAAATTCAAAATCTTAAAAAAGAAAAAGAAGTAGATGTTACTGCAAACGCAATGGAAGTTGCTGCGCCTCCAGTACCAGTAAAACCTATCGAAAGTCATGTGGCAAATAAAGCAGAAAGTGATGTAGACTTGTCTTCAAATGTATTATATGCTCAGGAAATAAAAGATGGGTTTCAATTAGTTGATAGCACTCCAAAAGTTGTTTATAAAATAAAAAAAACGGGCTTTGAAAATGTCTTTTTAGTTGAGCGGAGGAGTGCCATAATCTACAAAAAAGAAGGACACAACTGGGTTATAGAATACTACTCGAATAATGTGCTTAAGCAAGAGAAATTGAATATTAAGTTCTAATTATTAATGCTGTATTCGGTATACCTCTTTGATAAATAGATTTGTATGGGCAGTGATGAAAAGCTTATAAATTTAAAATCTAACATCTATATTCTGTTCTCTGTACTTAATTCTCCATACTTTATATTTCATCATCCCCTCTAATACCCGTATTTGTCTTTCCAGCGTTGTTTTAAAAATGCTCTATGCACTTCTTCACGAGCATTATTTCCAGGTTCATATAGGGTTGTGTTTTTAATTTCGTCTGGTAGAAACTCCTGATTGGCAAAATTTAAGTCGTAATTATGAGCATATTTATAGTTGTCACCATATCCTAGTTCTTTCATGAGCTTGGTAGGTGCATTTCGTATGTCTAAAGGCACGGATAAATCTCCGGTTTCTCTAACTAATTGTTGTGCTTTACCAATGGCTTTGTAAGAAGCATTACTTTTAGGTGAACAGGCCAAATAAGTAGCGCATTGACTTAAAATAATCCGGGACTCAGGGTAGCCAATTGTTGATACCGCTTGAAATGCATTGTTAGCAATGACTAGAGCTGTAGGATTGGCGTTACCAATGTCTTCACTAGCTAAAATTAGTAATCGTCTTGCTATAAATTTTACATCTTCACCTCCTTCGACCATGCGGGCCAACCAATAAACAGCTGCATTCGGATCACTGCCACGAATTGATTTTATAAAGGCAGAAATAATATCATAATGCTGCTCACCTGTTTTGTCATAATGAACAGTATTGTTTTGAACTCTTTCTAAAACGGCGTTATCCGTGATGGTTATGTCATTCGAATTATAAGAATTTACAATGAGTTCAAAGATATTGAGTAGTTTTCTTGCATCGCCACCAGAAAGTCTTATTAAAGCATTGGTTTCTTTAAGCTTGACGGTCTTTTTAGAAATATGTTCATCGTGATTAATGGCTCGTTGTAAGAGTGTTTCCAGATCTTTTTTATCAAACGAGTTTAAAACATAAACCTGACAGCGAGATAAAAGTGCAGAAATCACTTCAAAACTAGGGTTTTCAGTTGTGGCACCAATTAAGGTTACCCAACCCTTTTCAACAGCCTGTAGTAGTGAATCCTGTTGAGATTTGCTGAAACGATGAATTTCATCAATAAAAAGAATAGGGTTTTTTGTTGTAAAAAGCCCTCCACTTTGTTTGGCTTTATCGATAACTTCACGTACATCTTTAACTCCCGAATTTATAGCACTAAGAGTATAAAATGGTCTTCCCGATTCAGAAGCAATAATGTTAGCAAGCGTTGTTTTCCCCGTACCTGGAGGTCCCCAGAAAATCATGGAAGGAATTAATCCTTGTTTTATATGCTGAGTTAAACTACCACTTGTACCAACTAAATGATTTTGACTCACATAGTCGCTAAGTGTTTTGGGTCTTAAACGTTCAGCTAAAGGTTCATTCATAATTGTAAAATTAAAGTATTTATCCTGAACTTGTTTCAGGATCTCTTATATTTTTAGAGAGGAACTGTAAGGCAGTTAAATGTATTCAGAATCAAAGAATCCATTTATTACCGTTTTTATCAAGAAACCATGATCTGACAATTTAGCACCGGAACAGAATTTGGAGAGCTATTTGTTATCTTTAATTGTATGAAAAAGCACCGTGAACCTTTTAAATTTTCATCAGGAGTTATTCTTTACCCTGTATTCTTTGTTCTAATTATTTGGATCGTGTTTTGGTTTGAAGTACGTTTTCATTATAATCTCAGTAAATATGGAATATACCCTCAAACACTTGAGGGGTTAAGAGGGGTTGTTTTTAGTCCCTTCCTTCATGGAAGTTTAGAACATATTTATCATAACACAATTCCGTTATTCGTCCTGTCTATGGCCTTATTTTATTTTTATAGGCCAATTGCCTGGAAGGTTATAGTATGGGGAATAGTATTATCTGGTTTTTTAACCTGGTGTATAGGGAGGCCTTCTTATCATATTGGAGCGAGTGGTCTCATTTATGTTTTGGTGAGCTTTACATTTTTTAAAGGTGTTTTTGCAAAACATTTTAGGTTGGTAGCATTGTCCTTACTTGTCATTTTTCTTTATGGGAGTATGCTTTGGTATGCGGCACCCGTTAAAGAAGGAATTTCCTGGGAAGGGCATTTGTCTGGTTTAATTTCTGGACTGTTGTTCGCTTTGTTTTTTCGAAAGGAGATTGCTAAACCCAAGAAATATGTTTGGGAGCAAGCGGGATACAATGAAGACGACGACCCTTTCCTGAAACATTTTGATGCTGATGGAAATTTTATTGAACATGTTGAAAATGAAACCGAAGAAACGGATACAAAGATTAATTATATTTATAAAGAGGAATCAAAGAAAGGGGAGTAGTTTTGTAAATTCCAAATTCCAAATTCCAAATTCCAAATTCCAAATTCCAAATTCCAAAAGATAGTTAGTCTTTAATCATGTTTTATTGACGGCGTGCATTTGAATTAGAACGTATCAAGTATGAGATTTAGAAATCAAAAATCGTAATTCGTTAATCTGAAATTCGTTGTCTAACGGCCTCATACAAAAAAGCTCCGCAAGCCACTGAAACATTTAGGGACTCTATGTCTCCAAGTAATGGAAGTTTTGCTCTGGCGTCTGAAACTTTTAAAACAGACGGGCTAACACCTCTACCTTCAGAACCCATGATAATCGCACAAGGTTCTTTAAAAGAAATATTATAAAGTGTATCGTCGGTCTTTTCGGTGGCGGCAATAACACGAATTCCCGATGCTTGCATATAGAAGACAGCGTCTTTAATGTGGTCAACCTTACAGATAGGAACTTTAAATACAGCACCCGCACTTGTTTTTATAGTATCTCCATTAACTGGAGCGCCACCTTTTTTTTGAATGATAATCCCATCGACACCCGTACATTCTGCAGTACGAATGATAGCTCCAAAATTACGGACATCACTTAATTGATCTAGTAATAAAAACAAAGGTGTTTTACCTGATTCCATAACATTTAGGACTAAGGTCTCTATGTCATGAAATTCAATTGGAGATATTTGTGCAACAGCCCCTTGATGATTTTTTTTGGTAAGTCGATTTAATTTTTCAACAGGGACGTAAGATACATTGATACCCTGTTTCCTAATAGAGGATTCTAATTCGTTGAATAGTTCTCCCCGAAGTCCTTTTTGAAGAAATACTTTATCTATAGCCTCACCTGAATTAATAGCCTCTATAATGGCCCTAATACCGAATATTTGGGTTTGATCTTGCATATCGCAAATGTATGAATTAAAAGCATAAAAAAACCACCTCAATTGAGGTGGTTCATATATTTATGTTAGTTAGAGTAAACTAGTCTACATCGGCTATTGTAACTGTAGAAGTTCCGGCCTTAATGGCAAACGGAGTTCCGTCAGCTTGAGATGCGTCATCTAGTGTAATCACTATAGTCTTGTCGCCATCTTCAGCAGTGTCAGTTAAAATTTGAATGTCTAAATTAGTAACACCAGGAGAGCCTGGGTTTATAGTGGCAGAGCCACCGGCGCTTGTTGCCCCGGTAATAGTATAATCTACGCCATAAACAGCTGTTCCTCCTAAACTATAGTTTACGTTAATATCTACAGTTGTAAGTGCCTCTAATGTTACACTGGTACTTCCTGCATTTTCATCGACATCAACTTCTAATGAGTTCTCTTCAAACGAAACAAAGTCAGAATCTACAATCGTAATTGTAGAAGTCGCACCCGCACCGTCAACACCAACAGACAACTCAGTTGCATCAGTTAATGTAGCGCTATCTATAGTTACCACAATGGTCTTGTCACCATCACTTACGTCGTCTGTTAAAAGCTGAATTTGTAAATCTAACGTCGTAGGTGCTCCACCTGGAGGCGAATTTGGAGTAATAACAACCGAACCGCCATCGGCAGTAGCCCCAGTAATCGTATAGTCTACACCAAATACGGCTGTACCGCCTAAGCTATAGTCTACAGTTACATCCGTTAGAGGGTCATCTCCTGCATGCAATTCAAATGTAATATTCGTTGTTCCATCAATTTCATCCACATCTACGCTTTGAGATGCTACACTAAAGGCCACTGAATTAGCTGCATCATTTATAGTTATTGTTGAAGTTTGACCTGTAGCAGTACCTCCGACACCTACAGATATAGGTGAACCGTCGTCAGCACTATCAAGAGTTACAATAATCGTTTTTTCTCCATCTGCTACCGAATCAGTTAAGAGTTGAACATCTAATTCAAACGTCACAGGATCATCTTCTTCAGGTGCGGTTGTAGGCGCAGGTATAGTAACTGTTCCTCCTGTGGCAGTTGCACCAGCAATGGTGTAATCTACTCCATAAACAGCAGTACCAGATAAACTATAGTTAACTGTGATATCAGTTGTGCGAGTTGCGCCAGGGTATGCTTCAATTTCTAATGAGACAGTACCTTCATTTTCTTGAGCTGTAACTGCTTCATCTGCAAATACAATATAATCGTTATCTGAAATGATAACGGTAGCTGTTGTTAATGCATCGGTACCACCTACACCCACTGCAACGTTGCCTTCTGTATTAGAAGCACTGGTTAACTCAATGTTTAATGTTTTTTCACCATCACCAACGTTATCGGTTAAGAGTGTTACTATAATATCAACATTTTCAGCGATATTTTCTGGATCATCTCCTGGTTTAGGTGTTAGAATAATAGTACCACCAGCAGCAGTTGCTCCAGCTACGGTAAAATCTGTGCCAAACACAGCAGTTCCACTAAAAGTATAGTTAATCGATACATCAGATAAAGTACCTGTTGGTATTTCCACTGTTACTTCGACTTCACCATCTGCTTCTCCTACCTCGAAAGGGGCAAGGGTATTTGTTGAACCCGGAGCATCAAATGCAACATAAAGCCCGGGTAAGAATTCAAAACCAAACCCTTGTTCGGCTGAATCAAAATCTGTATCGCATCCGGTTAAAACTAAAACCGTAGCGAATAATATATATGTTAATTTCTTCATTGTATCTCGTTTTTTAGTTTTCAAACCACATTGGCGTTTCTGTTGGCTTATTAGTTGGTGCATTTGGATTTGCTGCCACTTCATCAGGTGGATATGTAAATCTTCTTAGAATGGCTCCAATACCACTGTTTGGCGGAGCTTGTAAATCTGGTACTTTGTTTATTCTGTACAGATTCCAGGCCAAAACCGGTTGTAAAAATGCAGCTAAATACTGTTGGTTGTAGATGTCGTTGGCTGTAGGAGCTCCTAAGCCGTTTACATAAGCGTCAATATCTCCAGTTGAAACCGTGGCAAGGATTCCAGGGATATCTTGCCCCCACCATGTAATCGCATTTCTTACACCGTTTCTGTAGTTTGTTTCTGCATTACCTGCAGACGCAAAACCTTCTAAGGCTAATTGTGCTTTGTACAAGTCTATTTCGGCTGGCATCATTAACATGTCTGGTAAACTACCTCTAATGATGTTGTTACTAAGAACAGAAGTCGTTGGATCTGGAAAAAGATCGTTACCAGGAGCTGGTTGATCGTTTCTAGCTACCCATAAGTCCCATCTTGGGTCTCCCGAACCGTTTAATAATTCATCGATTGGATCACCAGGACCAAAAACATCTTGACTCTCGTTATCAGGCCCAAAGAATCTTGTAATGATAGTAAGCATGGCATTTTGAGCACCCGGTTGTCCAGAGTAGTTCAAAACAGCAGCTTGATCGTTACTGCTCATTAATGGCTGACCTAAAGCAGCATTTATTTGAGCGTCAACATTAGCACCACCGCTCTTTAACATCATAAGCGTACGTAGTTTTAATGAGTTAGCCAGCATTCTCCATGATGCCATATCGGCTCCATAGAACATGTCATTTTGTGGGGTGATTGCAAATACACCTTCAGCAGGGATGGCATCAATTAAAGCTATAGCTTCATCATACATAGCAACAATACCGTTTAATACAGTTTGCTGATCATCAAAAGCAGGATTCGGAAAGGTAATACCATCTAAAGCTTCAGCAAAAGGAACATCTTCCCAGATACTGGTTGCTTCATAAAACACATGTCCCATTAAAATTGTGGCGATCGCGTTTACATTGTTACTGGTTACTCCTGCAGCCGCAGCATCTGTTTTTACAAGAGATAGATTTCCTAAAACCTCAACATAAAACATATTCCAGGTATTTCCAGTAAGGAAACTACTCACGGTACCTCTGTTGGGACTGTTAAATGTATTTGAAATATATTGAGATACATCACAAATTCGTGTTCCTAACTCTGAAACTTTTCTTGCAGAGTATTGAACAAATACAAATGGTAACACAGCATTAGGATCTGCTGAAGACGCAGCCAATGGATCTGTATTGATATCTAAAGTATTGTCACATGATGTTACTGGATTGAACATCAAAAGTGCCAATAGGATTATTATTTTTATTCTTTTCATGATTTTTTAATTTTTAGAATGTTAACCTTACATTAAAACCGACACTTCTAGTTGAAGGCACATTAGCTCTTTCAATACCGAAACCATCTGCACCAGAACCAAATAAACTGGCTTCAGGGTCGATGTGAGGTACCTTAGAATATAATAGTGCTAAGTTTCTACCCTCAACACCTAAGGTTAACCCTTTAATAAATGTGTTTTTAAGGTGTTTTGCAGGGAATGAGTAAGATATAGATACTTCTCTAAGCTTAACAAACGTTGCATCGTATATCCATGGAGTTGCTACACTGTCGTCATCCAACCCGGCCCAAAAATCTTGTGCATTTCTGATTGGAATATTGTTGTCGGTTACAGCTCCTGTATCTGGGTCTACAAGTACCCCTTCTGTATCAATAAATGTTCCTTCTCTACCTGGAAGTGTTTCTGTTACAAGACCTTGAGTTTGTAAGTTTTCTACAGTAGAAGACTTCATAACACCACCCCATCTGGCATCCACAGTAGCTGTTAAGCTAATATTTTTATAGGTAAAGCTATTCACCCAACCACCAGTCCAGTCTGGTAATACAGAACCAAATTCTTTAGTTTCTCCACCTTGTCTAAATCCATTATCAGGATCAATAATTGGACGGCCAGAAGCTTCATCTCTTAAGAAATCAATACCAAATAATTGGAATGGTTTACCAGGAACAGCAACCACTTGTACACTACTAAATGCAGAAGCAATTTGGAAACGCTCTAGGCCTTCTGTTAAAGAAACCACTTTAGATTCTACTTTGGAGAAGTTAACCGCTGTATTCCAGGTGAAATCTCCGATTTTTAAAGGAATTGCGTCTAATGCAATTTCAAAACCTTCTTGATTCACTTGTCCAACGTTAAGTACTTGTTCTGCGAAACCTGTACTCTCTGGAATGGCTACATCTAATATTTGGTTTTTGTTTTCACTTTTAAAGTAAGAAATGTCTAAACCTACACGTCCTTTAAATAGTTTTAAATCCATACCCACTTCGTAAGATATTTGTTCTTCCGGAACAAGGTTTTCAGCAGGAATGGTTGGATTTGCTGTATAAGCTAAAGCGCCATTAAATGGAAAGTTAAGATCTAAACTATATTGACCATCTGCTGTGGTAACAGGGATATATGTGAAGTTTAATTGGTAAGGAGCGGCATCGTTACCTACTTGCGCCCAACTTGTTCTTAATTTACCATAAGAAAGCCATTCGCTGTCAATTTCGAATGCGTCTGTAAATACAAAGGCTAAACTTGCTGAGGGGTAGAAGTAAGAGTTGTTATTTTTTGGTAGCGTAGAAGACCAGTCATTTCTTGCTGTAACCGTTAAGTTTAACCAGTTTTTATAACCAAATTCGGCTGAACTATATAAACCTACAAGTCTTGATTCTGAAAAATCTCTTAATGGAATGGTCTGCGCGGCATTTGCCGGACTAAACAATTCTGGGATTAGTAAACTTCTACCTTCTATTCTTTGTCTTTCGAAGACTCTTGAGTTGTACTGGAATCCTCCTAATACATTCAATGTAATATCTTCAGTCAAATTAGTATTGTAAGAAGCAATGATATCTGCGGTGATTTCTTGTCTTCTTAAATCGTCAGAGTCAAAGTCTCCATCAATTCTGTTAATGGTTCCTTTACTGTTTTCAATAAATCGCTTATCATCATCTAAATCAACACCCATTCTACCCGTAAGAGAAAATCCTTCAAACGGTTTGTAGGTAATAGATGCATTAGCTATAACACGATCGTCATTACGATTGTTTGAATTTTCATGACGAATCCATAATGGGTTATTTGATAATACACCCGCATCGTCTACGATATGGTTAACCTGATTTCCACTGGCGTCGATCCATGGTCTAAATAGATTTTGGTCAAGGGTAGGTCTAAAAAAACTAAGTCCGATGATATTCGGGTCGTTAGAACCGGTTGCACCAACACCAAATGTTTTAGATTTGATGTATTGAACACCAAAACGAGATTCTAATTTATCACTATGTCTTACACCAGCATTAAAATTCGCTGTATATCTGTTAAGTTTTGAACCAGGTAATATACCTTCTTGGTTTAACGATGTTAAACTTAATCTGTAATCCATTTTTTCATTGGCATCAGAAATAGAGAAGTTATTAATATAAGTTCTTCCTGTTTTGAAGAAATCATTGATACCATTATCTTTTATAGCCCTAAGGGTACCAGGTTGGTTTGTTACGGGCATATTTGGAACTGTTTGACCAACAATTCTTGGCCCCCATGCATTAACAGAACCAGGATTCCAAACACCTTGAACACCTTGAGCGTACTCTTGCTGATAGTCTGGAATTCTAAACAGGCCGTCAAATCTAACACTTGAATTAATGTTAACCGTTGCGGTGCCATTAGCATTTGCTTTACCTCTTTTAGTTGTTACCATGATAACACCTGCTGCAGCTCGCGAACCATAAAGTGCTGTTGCAGCTGCACCTTTTAGTACGTTAATACTCTCAACATCATCTGGATTCACAACCGAAGCACCGTTCGCGAAGTCTCTATTACCAGAAATTCTGTTTGCTTCACCACCAGCTCTTTGTGAGTCATTTATCATAACGCCATCAACAATCCAAAGAGGTGTGTTTCTACCAGATAAAGAAGAAACCCCACGAACTATGATTTTAGAAGATCCCCCAACGTTACCACTCGAGTTTGTAATTTGAACACCCGTTACTTTACCTTGTAATGAGTTTACAATATTACTTTCTCTAGATTGAACAAGGTCTTCACCTTTAACAATATCTGTTCCGTATCCTAAGGATCTGGCTTGTCTTTTAATACCGAGAGCGGTTACAACAACTTCCTCAAGAGATTCAGCATCTTCTAATAGCGTAACATTCATTGTGTTGGAAGGACCAACAGGAACCTCTAAAGTTGTGTATCCAACGAAGCTAAAAACCACAACAGCGCCTTGATTGGCTCTAATTGTAAATTTACCATCGAAATCTGAAGACGTACCGGTAGTAGTACCTTTTACTAAGACAGTCGCACCAGGTAGTGGTAAGCCAGAGTCATCAGAAACTGTACCCGTGATTGTCTTTTCTTGTGCAAACGTAAGTTGCACTACTAACGCCAATAAAAGCGTTAGCATTCCACTAAACTTTGTTTTCATTTTATAATTATTTGAATTAGTCAACGCCAAAAATCATAATAAAAAGTTAATTAAACAATAAATAAAGGTTAAAATTTACCTTTTAGGTGGAAATTTTTAAAAAAAATGAAAAATATAGAAAGGTTTTTTGTAAGGCGTATATGTTTTGTGGAGTAGGTTAGTTCCTTCTTTTTTGAGTTTTTAACTTTTGGCTTGATCGTTGCAATTATGATAAATATTTGAAAATAAATGTGTTGTTTTAAGTTGATTTGTGTCTGCATTTAAGCATAGTCATGTAAAACAAAATATGGCGTGTTAATTAAACATCGGCGTGGTTTTTAGAAAGTTTTGTTAACTTGTCAATTGTGGAAATATCCCGGTAAGATGCATGTTTATTGGAGGTGTGGATGGTTTTGCCTTTGAAGCAAGGTGTTTTCTTAAGTTTTGATTAAAGAAAATATTAATGTTTTACAAAAAGAGATTTAATAACGTATTAAAGAAGCATGAAAACCTAAAGCTTTCATGCTTCTCAATTGTTTGTTTGTCTAATTATGGAGTTGGTCTTGTAGCTAAAAGGCTAACCCCATCTGTTTTTAGAATTTAAGTTCTTTTAAAACTTAATTGAAAGTAGGCAGATTGTTGTCGTCTGTTCTTTCCAGGCTTGATGCTATGCTGTAATGAGGTACAACTCCGGTTGGGTCTGCTGTTACACCTCCAAACGTGTAAAGATCTTCAGATAAGATAGCTAATTCTGTAGCAGGTATGGGAAAATGCCTGAAGGTTCCAACTTGTAAATCGTTGGTTCTCCTTCGGTCAAAATACCCACTACCAACGGCAGTATTAAACAATTCGATATATCTCTCATAAAAAATGGCATCCAGAATTTCAGACTGAGATTCGGCCCCAGTTAGTGGAGTTAAACTTCCGCGAGTCACTCTGGAACCTGCATTTATAAGCGTATGAACGTCATTCTCATTGAGTCTGGCCTTTGCCTCAGCCAGTAATAACTGGTTATCCTCAAGAGTGAATGTTTTTATTTGCTTGGCATCGGCACCATCAGAAAAGGTAGGGTCATTCATGAAGCGGGTATGGATGTAGTGGGAAAAATGGAAACGCCCTCTTTCAGCCCTAAAGAGAATGTCTGATCTAAACTCAAAATCTTTACCATCTCCAATTCTGGCATCAGATGTAGTCATTTCTGGATTGTTTAATACCGAACCTGAAGTTGCTGGGAAAAATATGGGTTGATTGGGGTCTAATAAATTAACAATTCTCATATCTAATCTGGCACCGAAAGCACCAAAGCCGTTCGGGGAGTCCATTAAGATATTGGCGTTATTCCACCAACTTATTCCATTATCTCCGGTTGGACCAAAATCGGCAGTTATCCCATTTTGAGTTAAAGTTTTTATAGTATTCCAATCTACAGCGTTCGTCTCTGTTTGATTTCTTGCAGATTGCACTATAAACCGTGCTTTGTAGGAATTACAAAGTTTAATTAAATCTGAATTGGACAATGCCACACCATTAATCACGGTATTTGGAATTTCGAAAGTGTGGGTATTTGCTAGATCAATGGCTAAGTCCAAATTATTTACTGCTAGGGTTGTTAATTCAGAATAGGATATAAAGGGTTGGGGTTGCGATACGTCAGTATTTTCATCAACATCAAAACCTTTTTCAAAAAGTAGCGCCAGATATCCGTAAGATAACCCTCTTAATAAATAGGAAGCGGCAAGTGCCATGGGGGTTTTATCTTCGCCACTCTCTATCCAAGTGATGCCGTTATTATTAATAGCGCCTATGACATCGTTTGCAGAAGCAATGGCAGCATAGTTTCCCTGCCAGGGTTGTTCTAATACCGTTCGATCGGACCATGATGCTGAATTTAAAATAGGGTTTCTGGGTTCGCTGGATAGCACTCGCATTCCAAAATTACCCCAAGAGCAGGTTGCAATATCACCGGCGACCGCAAGAGCCGGGTATAAATCTCTACTATTAGCTTGCCACCACGATACAAATCCTCCACTAACAACTCCTAATAAATCGGTGCCGTTTGCCAATACCTGGTCTCGGTCAGGATTATTCAGGTTTTCTACTTTGTCTATTTCACTACTGCAGGAGAATAATACCACTAAAATACCCGCAAATAGAATGTTGTTTATTTTAAAATTTTTCATTTTCTTTTTTTTAAAATGTTAATTGAACCGAAAAGCTATATGTTTTTGTAGACGGGTAGGGGAAGTTATCTATCTTAAATACATTTGGGTCTCCCCCAGGAGTGTTTGCGTCGTTTCCAATGCCATTCGTGTCACGGGATGTTAAATTTGATCTGGATGATTCTGACTGGTGCGTGATTTCCGGGTCGAAACCGCTATAATCTGTAAAGGTTAATAAGTTTCTTCCAACAAAACCAAAACGAATATTATCTATCGTTTTTCCAATATTACCAAGATGCTTTCCTTCAAGGGTGTAATAGACCGACGTTTCTCTTAATTTTACAAAGGATCCATCTTCTACAAACGCCGAACTGGGAAGATTCACATTGTAAAGGCTTTGAAAGAAATTATAAGGTAATCCACTTGTAATATCCTGGTGCCTGCCATCTCTGTATAGCCATTGTTTTGTTTTGTTGTAAATATCACCACCTTTTTTCCAATCAAAAAGTGCATATAATCTAAGGTTCTTGTATCTAAATGTGGAATTAATCCCCATTCTAAAGTCTGGTGTAATATCTCCAATGATAAAGAACTCATTTCCGCTGTCATCTACTCTTTTTACGCCTGAAGCTCCAGTTGCGGCATCGACTACATAACCAGCATTGTTTACCACATAATCGGCAGGGTTTAAGCCGTTGGGAAGATCGGATAGGCTTCTAATGAGTTCATTTCCATACATAACACCGAAATTTTGACCTTCTTCAATTCTAAAGATGGTACTTTCCTGTGTTCCAGGGCCCGTAAGGTAGGATGGAACATCTAGTTGGCTAATTTTTTGTGAGGATTTGTCCCATACAATACCGAGGTCCCAGGAAAAATTATCGTTTTTAATAATGTTAGCATTCAATGACGCTTCATATGTAGTTGCGTCTATTTCTCCCGCATTTCTCCATTGTGCAGTAAAACCAGCAGCTGCCGATAGCGGGACTCTTAGTATTTGGTCGTCTGTGATGGCTTTTACATAATTAAACTCGAAAGCAAAACGATTCAAAAAATTAATATTAACTCCAAGTTCTAGCTCTCCTGTTTTTGCAGGTTTTAAATCGTTATTTCCTATGGTAGCCCTCGTAGGTGAGCCATTTCTAAGATTAAATGTTTCGAATCTCATTTCGTAGGTTGGTCTTATCCCAGCCGTACCATAAGAGGCTCTTACCTTGAGTTCCTCGATTCCGTTAATTGGGAAGTCTTCGGTGATTCGGTAAGCCGCACTTCCTCTAAAATACGTTGCCCATCTGGTATTGGGACCAAAAAGGGATGAGCCTTCACGTCTAATAACCCCACTTAAAATATACTTCTTTTTATAGTCGAAATCTGCAATAGCGAAATAGCTATCTGTTAAAATACTTTCCGATAAGGAGGATATTGAAGGGTTATCTGTAATGTTGTCTAATGATCTAATGCCAGATACGGCTAGATTATAACCTTCGGCATTATTAAACTCCCCTTGGTACCTTTCATGAAGGTAACTAAGTCGAAGTGTGGCATTAAATACTTGCTCGGTACCAAATGCATTAGAAAATATGGCATTAAATCTTGCATTTTGTGCTCTACCATTAAAACTTGCCCTTTGAATGAATCCTCGGTTTTGTGCTTGTCCGTCGGGATCATCAGATAAGTATCCTTTGGGGATATAATCTTCAAAATTGTTGTTTTCGTAGTCAAAGGAATAGACTCCATTTAATGTTAACCAATGGAATAAATTATAATCTAGAGATACACTACCTAATACCCTGTTTCTTCTTTCAGTTTTATCATTGTTCGCTAACGTGTAAAGTGGATTTTTAATATTGGGATCGAAGGTGTTGCTGTCGAAGTTATAGGGGGTTCCATCTTCTTCATTTATGGCGTGCCAGTCGTATATAGGCTCGGTAATTAAAGCAGGAAATAAAACACCAATGGTTGTTCCTGAATTAATGGCAGCGTCCCTTCGCGAGTTGCTATAAAAGAAGGATGATTTTAGATTGATTTTTTCGGTAAGTTTATTGTCAAGGTTTAGTCTGAAATTGTCTCTTCGGTAGTTGTCAACTAATTCGTAAATTCCATCATCTGAAAATCTTTGATAAGAAAAGAGATATCTGGCTTTGTCATTTCCTCCAGTAGCAGATATATAATGCGTGTTGAATACGCCTTTTTTAAATATTTCGTTTTGATAGTCGAAAATTCGATCTACTGGATATAGGTTGTCGCTAACCTCATCGTCGTCGACTTCTCTGGAGCCGCTTGAGAGGTCGAAAGCCGAGCCGTCTGCGGTTAACTTAAATCGATGTCTTGTAGCCAGGTCGTACTTCGAAACAATGTCTTTTACACCTATTTCGGTTCTATAGGTTACATTAATTTTTTCTGTTCCCTTTCCGCGTTTAGAGAAAATCTGAATAACCCCGTTGGCAGCACGAGACCCGTAAAGTGAGGCTCCCGCAGCTCCTTTAACGACTTCCATCCGGTCAATGTCTTCAGTATTAATATCAGCCAAGCCTCCTTCAAGAATAACACCATCCAATATAATTAAGGGATCCTGCCCTGTTGCAATGGAGTTCGCAGTTCTTAACTGAATAGATACATCGTTACCTGGTTGTCCGCCGGATGATGAAATCGTAATACCCGATATTTTTCCCTGTAGGGCACCAGCAGCAGTATTTGCAGGTACGTTTTCCAGAAGTTCGTTTTTAACCTGTCCAATGGCAAAGCTCAATTCTTTAATAGACTTGCCTTTGGCGGTACCTGTAACGATGACCTCTTCTAAGGTCTCAGTATCACTCTCCATAGCCACATTAATGGTATTAGACGTGCCAATGGTTATTTCGGTGGTCCTATATCCAACAAAGCTAAACACGAGTATGTCTCCTTGGTTTGCAAGTATGGAGTATTTACCGTCGAAATCAGAAGATGTACCGGATTGTGAGCCTTTTACGAGAACCGTAGCTCCTGGAAGTGGTAAGTTAGATTCGTCTGAAACAGTTCCTGAGATTGTCCTGTTTTGTGCAATTGTAAACTGCACGGTTAACACTAGAAATAGTGTCAACATCGCACTAAAAGATGTTTTCATTTTAAATTATTTAGAATTAGTCATTATAAAAGTGACTTATAAAATTTAACTTAAAAGGATAATCTCTTGCCTTAGAGGGATTTAATTTAGGGGTGATGTTGAGGGACGACTGTTTTTTTTTTTTTGCTTTTAACGAATGCGTGGCGTTTTTGGAATTTTTCCTGAAGTGAAAAAAGAAGCCTCTAGTTGGGCAGTTTAAATTTCTAAAATAAAGTTTGGTTTAGAAGTGAAGTTTTGTCATTTTTTTTCAAAAAAAGAGACTGTTAAGCTTGATTAACGAACTATTTCTAATACTTTGTAATTATAGTAAAATAGAGCCCTGAGGCTAACTTGCTGATTTTAAATGACTACATAAAATTGGGTAAAATTAAAATCCTTTAGGGGTAAAAAATTATCCTTTTTGAATAAGTTTTCTCCCCGATTTTTATGGCGACTAATCCTAAATAATTTAAAATGAAAAGAAAGTTTAGTGTAATACTAACGCTATTTTTGGCGTTAGTAACGCAGCTATTGTATGCACAAAAAAAGACAATCTCAGGAACCGTTTCAGATGAATTTGGTTTGCCACTTCCGGGGACTACTGTCTTAGTTAAAGGTTCAGATACTGGTACATCTTCTGATTTTGATGGAAAATTTAAAATTCAGGCAAACGAAGGAGATATTATTGAATTTAGCTTTGTTGGATACACCACCGTAGAATTACCTGTTGAAAGCTCGAACATTATTAATGTCACTTTAAAGGAAAACGCAGAAACCTTAGAAGAAGTGGTTATTGTAGGTTATGGTACTTCGACAAAAAAGTCCTTTACAGGAACAGCGTCTGTGGTTTCCTCTAAAAGCCTTCAAGCCAAGTCGCTTCCTAATGTTACTCAAGCACTGGCTGGTGAAGCTCCTGGTGTTACCGTTATTAATACTTCGGGACAGCCAGGTAATGCATCTACAATTCGTATAAGAGGATACGGGTCTGTTAATGGTAATAGGAATCCTTTATATGTGGTTGATGGAGTGCCTTTTACGGTGCCTAGGGCTCCTAAGTTTGGCGCGGTTGCGGGAGACCAATCAACGACTATTAGCCCTTTAAATTCGATAAACCCTCAGGATATTGAGAGTATAACCATTCTTAAAGATGCTACTGCAACCGCAATTTATGGTTCAAGAGGAGCGAATGGTGTTATTTTGATCGAGACAAAAAAAGGAAAATCTGGAGAGGCTTCTATTGAAGTCGAGGTGAAAACCGGAATTAACACGCAAATGATACCTAGATATAGCGTAATAACTTCTCCCGAAGAGTCCATAGGGTATATATGGGAAGGTATTTTTAACAGGGGTGTTGGTTTGAATGCCCTAGATCCAAGTGATCCTGATTATGTCGATAATCCAGTGTCCTATGCAAATGACAATTTATTCACTGCATCTTATATAAATCCAGGTTATAATATGTGGAACGTTGCGGGTGGAGCTGAACTAATTGATCCAACTACGCGTTCTGTAAGACAGGGAGTTACGCGAAAGTACACGCCAAAAAGTTTTAGAGACTTAAGTTTCAGTACTTCCGTTAGAAAAGAAGGGAATCTTCGTATAAGTGGGGGGAATGACAAAACTAATTTTTTCGTGTCTGTTGGTGCTTTAGATGATGAAGGCTATGCCATTAATACGGGGTTTGAAAGAATTAACACGCGTTTAAACTTAACAACTCAGGTGAGAAAATGGTTAAAAGTAGGTTCAAATATAAGTTATTCGGCTTCAGAGAGTCAAAACAACGGACAAACTGTTGGTTCTGAGAATCTTTTCGAATTTGCCGATAAAAACCCTCCTATTTTTCCAGTTTTCTTAAGGGATGATGATGGGAATTTAGTGCCAGAAACCGTATTTGGAGGTTATCAATATGACTATGGTTCTGCTTCACCATTAGGGAGAGCCAGAAAGAGCGGTAACTTGTTAAATCCTGTTGGTTCGGCAATTTATGATTTCTTAGGAAGTAAAAGGCATGATATTGTTGGAAACTTCTTTGCTGAAATAGCAGTGACTCAGGACTTAACTTTTGAAACGAAGTTCGGACTTCAATATGCTAAAGATAGAAGAAAAAGTTATAGAAATTTATTTTATGGTACCGCCAAAGAAGCGGGAGGAACATTATCACAGCGAGATCTCCAAGATATCACTAAAAACTTTTTACAACTAGTAAGATATACTAAAAACTTTAACAAGCATAATGTTAATCTATTGGTTGCTCATGAGAGTAATGAGTATAGTAGGGAAAGAAACATTGTTTCTAAACGGGAAGCCTCGATACCTGGATTACTAGAGTTGTCAAATTTTGTTGTACCGCAAGGAGCTGCGCTTGGATGGGAAGAAGGTGCTTCTATTGAATCTTATTTTTCTCAACTAAATTATAGTTTTAAAGACACCTATTTCTTCTCAGGTTCTATTCGTCGTGATGGGTCATCACGTTTTTTAAAGAGCAAATGGGGAACTTTTGGATCAGTGGGAGCTTCCTGGGTTGCGAGTAATGAACCATTTTTAAATGGACATAGTTTAATTTCTTATTTGAAGTTAAAGGCGTCTTATGGGGTTATTGGAGATCAAGAAGGTGTAGACTATTACCAGTCCTCCGACACTTACGATATTAATAATCTAAATGATGCCATTTCACTATCAGAAAGATTAAATGGAAACCCAGACTTAACCTGGGAAACATCGAAGATGTATCAAGCAGGGTTTGAGTTATCCCTAGGCAGTTTTCTTGACCTGGATGTTGATTATTATATAAAAAATACCGAAAATCTATTTTTCGATAGACGGGTTGGTTCTTCTCAGGGTATTTCATCGGTGTTAGTTAACGATGGTGTGTTGCAAAATCGTGGATTAGAATTTAGTCTGGTAACCCATTTGTTAAAATCTGAAGATGGATTTTTGGATTTAACAATTAATGGAGAACATATTAAAAACGAAATTACAACAATGCCAATTGAACCTTCAACAGGTTTGCCAAGAATCGTTGATACCTCTGCATTATACTATGGTTATTCTGAAGGCAGTTCTATATTTGATTTCTTTTTGCGTGAGTGGGCAGGTGTAGATCCAACAACAGGAGTAGGTCTTTGGAACCAATATTATGACGACGCTAACAGTAATGGAACTTTGGATTCTGGAGAAGAGTTTGATGTGAATTTAACGCAATACCTTAATGATAACCCGGGGGCTAACATTCAAAGTCAAACAACAACAGAATACTCTGATGCAACGCTTAAATATGTTGGTAAATCGAGTATCCCTAAGTTAAGAGGTGCTTTTAGGTTAGCTGGACAGTACAAAAACTTTAGTTTGTCAACACAATTTACTTATAGTTTAGGTGGTTACGCCTTAGATGTTCAGTATTCGGAATTAATGAATGACCGTTTTGGGGCTGGAGGTAACAATTTCCATACAGATATTAGAACTAGATGGCAACAACCAGGTGACATTACTGATGTGCCTAGAATTTCTGATAATTTTGATAAGAATGTAGGCTCTTCTTCTACAAGATGGTTAATAAAATCAGATTATTTGGCATTGAATAATGTTCAATTAGGGTACGCGCTTCCTAAAAAATTCCTAAAGAATACCGCAATTAACAATGTTAATCTTTGGGTGTCTGGAGATAACCTGTTTGTTACTACTAAAAGAAAGGGGTTCAACCCTCAAACTTCAGAGACAGGAAATACAGGAAGACGTTTATATGCACCTTTAAGCACGTTCACATTAGGTGCTCGTATTAAATTTTAAAAAGTATCACTATGAAAAATAAATTTTTTAGTTCAATAATATTTGTCGCTTTAATCTTGTTTTTTACAAGTTGCGAAAAAGACTTCTTAGAAAAGGAACCTTCTCAATTTCTTACGCCAGCTCAGATCGAAGAGGCGGCACCAGTTAACCCTAAATTACTGGCGGGGTCTGTTGCTGGTATATACTCTTTAATGGTTCAAACAGGAACTGGTGGTACTACCGGACATGACGATTTTGGCCAAAAAGCTTATGATATTTTTGGAGATATGCTTTCTGGAGATATGGCACTGTCGGTAAGTACTTATGGTTGGTACAGAGCAGGTATTACGGAGTTTCAAGCTACTCAGGACTTTACTCAAGGAGAAAACCGACAAGTTTGGCGTTATTACTATCGTATCATTCGATCAGCAAATTCTGTTATCTCCGCTCTAGGTGGAAATGACGCGATACCTGAAATAGATGATAACAAGTATTTAATGGGGCAGGCAAAAGCTATTAGGGCACATTCTTATTTTTATCTAACCCAATATTATGCCAAGGACTATAACCCATCTGATGACATTTTGCCTTTTTACGATGATATAGAAGATTTAAATGGTCCTAAAGTAGCTACCAGCGTTATTTATGACTTCATGGAGAGTGATTTGAGATCGGCAATCTCATTATTAGATGGTTTTAATAGATCGGCAAAAAATGAAATTAACAAATCGGTGGCTCAAGGAATTTTAGCCTATGTTTTAGGGGCGAAACGTAACAGTTGGGATGAGGTAGCTTCATTAACCAAAGAGGTTATAGATAATGGTGGCTTTACGCTAATGAATGCATCTGAAATTACGGGTGGCTTTGATAATGTTGGCACACCTGGATGGATGTGGGGAATTGATATAACTCTTGAAACAAACTTAGATTTAGTGTCCTGGTGGGGGCAAGTTGATGCCTTTTCATATAGCTATGCATGGGCTGGCGATTTCAAAACTATAGATGAAGATTTATATAATGCTATTCCTGACAATGACGTTAGAAAAGGACAATTTAAAGATGACACCTATCCAAGTAGGTTTTTAGAGCCATTAAATAAATTCTACGATTCTGCAAGAAAAATTGGGGGACTAAGTCAAACCACTGAAAATGATTACGTTTATATGCGCGTAGCAGAAATGTATCTTTTACATGCGGAGGCCTCTGCTAGATCTGGAGATGAGTCAGGCGCCATAAATAGTTTAAAACTATTGCTTGATGACAGAATACCCAATACGTCTTATATTGATGCGTTAAGTGGGCAGGCTCTAATTGATGAAATTTACTTACAAACCCGTATTGAATTATGGGGAGAAGGTAAAAGTTACTTAGCTATGAAAAGAAATCAGGCTACTATAAGAAGAGGACCAAATCACTTATCTTTTGTCGGAACGGATATCTCTTATGATGATGAAAGGTTAACCTTTGAGATTCCAGAATTAGAAATTCAAAACAATCCTTTTATAAACGATCAAAACCCTTAATTTATAACTGCTTAGTTTAATTAATATTGAGACCGTCTAAAAATTATTTGGACGGTCTTTTTTTTCAGGGGCTATTTTTCTTTTTATACTTTTATCTCGTAAAGTTGAGTTATTAAACTGTCCGTTTAAAAATTATTTAAGTCGGATACTCTTAATGTAATCCTTGTTATTGTGTTATAATAATGGTGATTGTATGGCTCTATTTCAATGCGTCCTAATGGTTACTGTGTGCGATGATTGATATCTTGCCCAACAAGTCGTTTTTTGACTTTTGCTTTTGCTTTGTGGTAATTTTATTTTTCATCTTGCCCCCAATTCATAAAATCTCCTATTTACAGTTACCAATGTTATGTGGAAATTGGTTGTAAATATCCATTTAAAAGAGATCTCTTTGTATTTGTTTGTACGGTAGAAGTCCTAGTTATGGACTAATGGTTGGTTGTTCTATTGATTTCATAACATTTGAGGACAAAACAAAAAGGCATTAAAAAAAAGAGACCGCTTTTTAGGCGGCCTCTTAAAACATTTTTCGTTTGTTTAGAATTTATCCCAAAACAACTTTGTTTCAGGTAAATCTCCACCAATAGCAGTCGATGCGGTATTGTAGTTTGTGGCATTTATGGTTTGCTCTACAATGGGGTAGGTGTATCTGTTAGGAAAACCTGATATTGCTTCAGTAGGAATAGCCATTGTCGGGGAATCTAATCGTCTAATACTTGTCCAGGCTTCTGGTCCTCTGTTAAACAAGGAAATCCATTTTTGAGTACCAATAACTTCTTTCCAGGTTTGTGTGGTGATTAACGTTGCATAATCTACAGATGGCTGCGCTAGGTAAGTGGCAGCATCTGCTGCACTTCCGCCCCATTCGGCAATGGAAGCTCTTACACCATTGGCGTAGTGATTTGCAGCGGTATCTCCGGTGTTATAGCCTCTTTCAGCACCCTCGGCTAGTAAGAACTGTAACTCGGAATACGTCATAATAACCCCAGGAGCTTCGGCAGCAACTACACGTTCAGTTAGTTTTGAGTGATCTGCATATGGCGAATTGCTTCCAATTTCACCACCTACGTATACGCCACCAACTGTCGTAAACCATAAAGGTCTTCTTGGGTCGTTAAGGGTATTCATGATGTTAATTAATGTAGCTCCAGCTACAAAATCGTTTCGTCCACTAAGAATAACATTTGTATGCACAGGATTAGTATTTGGAGCCAAGCGGTAATAGCGCATATTTGCATTTTGTGAGCTACTTGTGATGATACCACTAGTAAGTGCCGATTCAACAGTTGTTTTGGCTAAGGCATCGTCTTCATCTGCTAAAATCATTCCCATTCTTAATTTTAGGGAGTTTCCAAATCGCTTCCAACTTGAAACATCTCCATCAAAGAGATTTTCACCGGTAGTAAAACTGTTTTTATCCTCTTCTAAACCATCAATAGCAACAGTTAATCTTTCGATTAAATCTTTATAAACAGTTAAACCATCGTCGTATGCTGGAGTTAAATTGTCAATATTTAAAGCCTCTGAATATGGTACATTGCCAAAAGTTTCTACTAAGTGGCTATAGGCATAAACTGTCAAGATTTCTATAATTCTTAGTTTGTTGTTTTTGTATTGAATTTGTGGTTCCAAATATTCGGTCTCGTTGATCGTTTTTTTGGCGTCATCAAGATCTTTTAAAGCATCTCTGTAAATGGCACTCCAAAGGTTTTCTGGAATCGTTCTGGTTATCTGATCGTAGTTACTTTCGTCTGTATACGTAGTTTCCTGTAAAAACTGAGCCCACAATTTTGTGTTGTTTTCGTTTACATTTATTTCAACGATCTGATCAACTAAGGCTTTTTGTGCACCAGTAAAAAGAGATTCACCTGACACGTTATCCGGATCCTTAGTGTTATTGTTCAAGTTTTCGAGATTACTCGAACATGCTGCCATTAGGAAGGCAATTGCAATGATATATGTGTATTTCATAGTTTATTTTTTTAGAATTGTAATTTAACGTTAAACCCAATATCTCTGGTAGTAGGCATTGACCCTACGGTGTATCCTTGCAGGTTACCCGCTCCTAATCCTGATTCAGGGTCTGCATGTGGAAGGCTTTTGTCTATAATCCATAAATTAGATCCAACGACACTTATTGAAGCACCTTGAATAAATGTGTTTTTAAGAAGTTTTTCTGAGGCTTTATAAGTAAGAGCTACTTCTCTTAATTTAACATAACCAGCATCGTAAGCGAAGGCTTTATCTGGTAATCCTCTTCTATATCCTAATGCTCCAAAGCGATGTGCGTTTATGCGAGTTTGGTTTAGAGAGCCATCTGGGTTTACACCGTGATTTATAAACCCTCCACTGTCGGCACCATAGTTTCCAACGGTTCCAGTTATTGGGGTTCTAACAGGGTTTCCAAGGTCATTGGTGAATGATGTTTCTACGGGTAGGCCGGTAGCAAGACCGTAATATTGGTCTAAGGACCATATGGTACCTCCTTTTTGAATGTCAATTAGGAAGCTTAAAGAAATATTCTTATAGCTAAAGCTGTTGCTAAGTCCCATTAACCAATCTGGGTTAGAGTTTCCTATAACTTTATCTGAAGTCGATGTTTTTAAATATTGACCTGAATCTGGATCAATAAGTCGCTCGCTTTCTTTAGGACTATCTGGGTTCAAATAGGTGTAGTCGGATCCATAAATAACCCCATAAGGTTGGCCAACTTGAGCATTAATTGTAACACCTCCTTGAAAGCTACCAAGTTGTAAGGTCTGTAATCCATCGGGAAGAGAAAGTACTTTGTTTCTGTTTCTTGTCCAGTTTACATTAATATTCCATGAGAAGTTGTCATTTTTAATTGGTGTTCCATTTAAGGATAACTCAACGCCTTTATTTTCGATTTCACCAGCATTAACTATCTTGTATAGAAAACCCGTAGCTTCAGAAACTCTAACGCCTACAATTTGATCAATAGATTTTGAATGGTAGTAGGTAACATCTAATCCTACACGATTTTTTAAGAAATCCAATTCAAGACCAAACTCATAACTTTTGGTTCTTTCAGGTTTTAAGTTAGGATTGCTTTTTGTTCTTCTTACAGAGGTGCTTGGTCCGCCAAAAGGGACATTTATATCGTAAAAATCTTGAAGTTGATTTCTTCCTGATGCACCATTACCTACTTCGGCATAGTTTGTGCTGAATTTACCGAACGACAACCAGTCCACCTCTATTAGTTTGCTAAAAATAAAACTCCCAGATACTCCAGGGTAGTAAAATGTACTGTTGTCTTTAGGGAGTGTCGAAACATGATCTCTTCTAAGTGTTGCATCCAGGAAAAAGGTGTCATTGTATCCCAGCGAAACGCTACCATAAATACCATCTGTACCATTTTTCCATAGTGTTTCAACAGGCAGTGCTAAGGGCGCTACGCTACTTTTCAAAGCAAAGAGCCCCTTCGTTCCAAGTCCTCCCTGAGTAGCTCCAATTAAACGGCTAAACGCTCTTCTATTTATGTTAACACCTAATAAGGCTTTTAAACTAAATGCATCACTTAGGTCTTTATTCACATTAAACATGAGGTCATAGTTGGTTTCTGTCATAGAGATATCTCTTCTTAGATACCCAGATCCCACGGTATTTCTTTCTAAACTTCCGTCTCGGCCAGTTCCAATACCAAAAGCTGTAGGAACACTTCCAATTTGTCTTCGCTCTTCCTGTAATTCGTTGTAGGTGTCTGTTGCCACTCGACCAGTTACGGTAAACCAATCTGTTAAATCGTAAATTAAGGATACGTTTCCAATAAAACGATTTCTCTCATCGGTTTGGTAGTTCTCGTAACGTGTCCAATAAGGGTTGTCCCAATAGTGTGGGTTAAGATTGTTTGGTCCAAAAGGATTCCACGTCACGTTTCTTCCTGTTCTAAAGTACATGTCCTTCTGTCTTTGTAAATCAACATTGGTTTGCCACCACTGTCTGAAACTACCAAGAATGTTATCATTATACCCGGTTGTGTTTCTACCAAGTCCGTTGGTTTTAATATAGTTCGCAAAACCTGTTGCATGTAGTTTTTCATTAAAATCATGGGTTCCACTCATGGAGATGTTATGTCTCTTTAGTGAACTGTTTGGTAATAGCCCCTTTTGATCAAAGTGTGAATAGTTAAGTCTAAACGAGCCTTGTTCTGTCGCTTTGTCTAGAGATACCGAGTTTGTTATGGTTACAGGAGTTTCAAAGAATGAAATTGGCCCGTTTTTTCCGGCTCCCACCCAGGGTCTTCTTTGACCAAATGTAGGACTGTCTGGGTCGAATGAATCCCAATGGTATACCATTAAATTAGGGTCGAAAGCTGGTCCATAAGAACCGTCCTCACCAATATTGGCAATGAGATCCTCGGCACCATCACCATCAATGTCCTGAAAAAGCCATTGATCTCCAGGACCCGAGTAATATGGACCATAACCTGCACCATAATCCTGCTGGTATTTTATAAAGGTACTTTTGTCAAGAGAACCAAATGTAACTCCAGAACTTACGGTAACTCCATATCCTTTAGAGTTTTTACCTTTTTTAGTGGTGATCATGATCACACCATTGGCGGCTCTTGATCCGTATAAAGCAGATGCTGCGGCACCTTTTAAAACGTTTACAGATTCGATATCTTCCGGATTAATATCTGATGCTGTATTACCATAATCGTAATTTCCACCAATTCCTTGCTCTTGAGCTCTTGAGTTCGTGTTTGTATTACTAATAGGAACTCCATCAATAACAAATAGTGCCTGGTTGTTGCCAGTAAGAGAGGTGTTTCCTCTAATGATGACGTTGGTAGATCCTCCTAGGTTGTTTGTTCTGGTAATTTTAATACCTGAAGCTTTACCAGAAATAGAATTGGTAAAGTTTCCATTTTTAACGGCTGTAAGTTGATCTCCTTTAACTTCCTGTGTGGCATAACCCAGGGATTTTTTGTCTCTGGAAATGCCAAGTGCTGTGATTACAACTTCGTCCAGAGTGGAAGCATCTTCTTGGAGGCTAACGTTTATAACGCTAAGGTCTCCCACATTGGCTTCCTGAGTTGTATATCCAACAAAGCTAAAAACAAGAGTGGCACCTGGATCAACGTCGATGGAGTATTTTCCATCAAAGTTTGTAGAGGTGCCGCGCGCTGAACCTTTCATTATGACGGTAGTTCCAGGTAGAGGTAATCCATTTTTGTCAGACACCGTTCCCGACACTGTCTTCGATTGTGCAAATAGAGATTGCACTGCTAGCACTAATAGTAGTGTTAGCATTACACTAAATGTTTTTTTCATGTTTACAATTATTTATAATTAGTCGCCGTAAAAATGAAGGACAAAAATTAATTATTAGGGATTAAAACATGTCTGATAGGGATTAATTGAATCGATGAAATGCTTAGTGTTTATAGGGTTTTTCGCTCTTTTCTAAAAAATAAAATTGTAGTGTTTTGATCTTTAGTTGTTTGGTTGGAAAATAGAGAAAAATGTTAGTTGAATGCTAAAAATTGGCAATTAGACTAATATGGACTTTTGAGTTGGAAAGTTTAAATTTTTGACTTTCATTTTTGCCATTCGCGTAGTTGAATCGTAAGAGTCCAGCTTGTGTTAGAATACCAAAACCAAAGCCGTACCCGAACAGCTTTTCTTTAATATTTGATGTTTTATTTTCAAAATAAGCGGCATCAAATATGGAATGAATAAAAATTGAATTATTAAGTCGATACCTGTATTCGGTATTTATTAAACCATATAAAGAAGCGAATAGACTGTTTTCTTCAAATCCTCTTATCGAGTTTATACCTCCAAATCGCAACAGCTCATTTTCAAAGTAGGTATTTGAGTTTAGGGAGGAGCCATTCAGTCGTATATAAATACTGTTTTTTCTATTTAGATTAAAAATTTTAAAAGCATCAATGGAAAATCGGGTTTGCTCCTCTTTAGAGTCGGTAGTTTTTCTGTTTCCGAAATTTGTTTCTAGATATAGTTTGGTATTCAGAGGGAAAAGGCGGTTAAAAGGTTGGGATTTTATATATTCGTATGCGAATGCATAGTATTGCGATTTATAATCTGTAATGGTATTCGATGTGTTATTTGATAATAAATTATTGGATTCGGTTGAAAGTAATCCGGTATAAACTTTATGTCTCGGGTTAATTTGATAATGAAGTTTGACCGATTGATCAACGGTTGTAAACGATGAATCCTTTTTGAAAATCCTTAAGAGAAGATCGACTCCAACGGGAGATTTAAATAGATACGGTAATGATAGATCTGTTTGAAATGTTTTTTGATCGTTTTCGTCACTCTTATATTGTAGGTTAAAAGATTCTCCAAAATTTAAATTATTAATAAGGTTTAGGTTTAAATACCCGTCGAATTCCAATCTATTGGTTTCTTCATTTGTTCCAAACCCGAGAAAGCCATCAAAGGCATTACTTTTAGCTTTTTCGAGGTAAAGGAATAGAGTGGTTGAGTCTTTTGTGAACAAAACTTCAGGAGGTTTTATCTCTTTAGCAAACCTTAAATTGTTTAACTGATTTGTTTTGTTTTTGACTTCATTCAAGTTGAAAATCTGGGCAGGTCTCAGTTTTAGGTAATACTTTAAATAAGAGCGTGGGAATTTCTCGTACCCTTTAATTAGAATTTTGCTAACGCTTCTTTTTTGTTTTTCAGATTCAATTATTAATTGAGCTTCTAAGTTTGATGTGTCTTTAACTTTAATCTCAGATAGGTGTAATCTGGAAAATGGTAGGCCTTCTTCAGTGGTTCTATTATTAATATAATTTAGAGCGTTTTCTATATTGGAAAATTCCAGTTCGAAATAATCGTCATAAACATTTTTAGAAACCACTTCGAGAATTTCAGGTCTAATCTTCATCTTGTCATAATATATAGATATGGTGCTATATTTTCTTTTTAAGTGAAGTTTGGTTTTAAACAATGAATCGTGTTCTTTAATCGTTTCTTTTAGGTTATGTTCTATATATCCAATTTTGTAAAGCCTTTTTTGTAGGGAGTCTAACTCGCGTTTGATGGATGTGTAATCTGAATGGATGTTTGAGTAACCAAGAGAATCAATTACACCAGTTTCATGGTCGTTGTTGCCATAAATTTTAAGTGATATATTTTGGCAAAACAGTTCCGAAGAAATTAAGGTATATATAATAAGGAATAAAAAAGAAGCTTTTTGCACTTTGTAATCTGGCTGTTTATTGTGTAAATCTAACGGAAAACATAGACTAAATGATATAGGTGATCGGATAATTTTTTGATTCTGTTGAATTTGTTCTGGAATTATGTTAAAAAAAGAATAATAATTTATGTCGTTTTCGCGATAGAATTAAACGAATGGAATGGATAAATGTGGATATCCCCCATGACCTAAAAACCAAATATTTATTACAATATGAAAATTAATGTTTTAGGATTTGAATTATTCATTTAAATTTCTACCTTTGCAGCCCTCTTAGAAGAGGATTTTAAAATTTATATATAATATATATGCCAACAATTTCACAATTAGTAAGAACAGGAAGAGCCAAAATAACCAAGAAGAGTAAATCGGCTGCTTTAGATTCTTGTCCACAGAGACGTGGTGTGTGTACTCGTGTTTACACGACGACTCCTAAGAAACCAAACTCAGCGATGCGTAAGGTAGCAAGGGTTCGTTTAACAAACGGAAACGAGGTTAATGCATACATCGGAGGTGAAGGACACAATCTGCAAGAGCACTCGATAGTATTGGTTAGAGGTGGAAGGGTAAAGGATTTGCCAGGAGTTAGATATCACATCGTTCGTGGAGCTTTGGATACCGCAGGTGTATCAGGAAGAACGCAACGTAGATCTAAGTATGGTGCTAAACGCCCTAAGAAGTAATTTAAAACTTTAAGAAGAAGACATGAGAAAAAGAGCAGCAAAAAAGAGACCGCTTTTACCAGACCCGCGTTTTAATGATCAGTTAGTGACTCGTTTCGTTAATATGATGATGTGGGATGGAAAGAAGTCTGTCGCTTTTAAAGTATTCTACGATGCAATTGACATTGTAGATTCTAAGAAATCTGACGAAGAGAAAACAGCTTTAGAAATTTGGAAAGATGCATTGTCTAACGTTATGCCTCACGTAGAAGTACGTAGTCGTAGAGTTGGTGGAGCAACATTTCAAATCCCAATGCAAATTCGTCCTGATCGTAAAGTTTCTACCGCGATGAAATGGCTTATAAGCTATGCGCGTAAGAGAAATGAGAAGTCTATGGCACAACGTTTAGCTTCTGAAGTTTTGGCAGCTGCTAAAGAGGAAGGTGCTGCAGTTAAGAAACGAGTTGATACTCATAAAATGGCAGAGGCTAATAAAGCATTCTCTCACTTTAGATTTTAATTAGACATGGCAAGAGATTTAAAATTTACAAGAAATATAGGTATTGCAGCACATATTGATGCTGGTAAAACTACCACAACAGAGCGTATTCTTTATTATACAGGTGTGTCTCATAAAATTGGAGAAGTGCATGATGGTGCTGCTACAATGGATTGGATGGAGCAGGAGCAGGAAAGAGGTATTACAATTACTTCTGCTGCAACAACTTGTGAGTGGAAATTCCCTATCGAGAATGGAGAACCAACACCAGACACAAAAGGATATCACTTTAATATAATTGACACTCCGGGTCACGTGGATTTTACGGTTGAAGTAAACCGTTCGTTACGTGTACTTGATGGTTTAGTATTCTTGTTTAGTGCAGTTGATGGTGTTGAGCCACAATCTGAAACGAACTGGAGACTAGCAGATAACTATAAAGTGCCTCGAATTGGTTTCGTTAATAAAATGGACCGTCAGGGATCTAACTTTTTAGGTGTTTGTCAACAAGTAAAAGATATGTTAAAGTCTAACGCCGTGCCAATCGTTTTAAACATTGGTGACGAAGCAGACTTTAAAGGAATTATCGATTTAGTAAAGAATCGTGCTATCGTATGGCATGATGAAACTCAGGGGGCAACTTTTGATGTGATCGACATTCCGGAAGATATGAAAGAAGAAGCTCGTAAGTATCGTGCGCTTTTAATTGAAGAAGTAGCAACTTACGATGAGAACCTTTTAGAGAAGTTCATGGAAGATGAAGATTCTATTACAGAAGAAGAAGTGCACGCTGCACTTAGAGCTGCTGTGATGGATATGGCTATTATTCCAATGATTTGTGGTTCTGCATTTAAAAATAAAGGTGTACAGTTCTTATTAGATGCTGTATGTCGTTATTTGCCTTCTCCAACAGATAGAGATAATATTGTGGGAACCGACCCAAGAACGGGAGGGGAAGCTGTTCGTAAACCAGATGCAAGTGAGCCATTTGCTGCATTGGCATTTAAAATTGCTACCGATCCATTTGTAGGGCGTTTAGCATTCTTTAGAGCATATTCTGGTCGTTTGGATGCAGGTTCTTACATCTTGAATAATCGTTCTGGTAAAAAAGAGCGTATCTCACGTATCTATCAAATGCACTCTAATAAGCAAAATGCTATCGATTATATCGAGGCAGGAGATATTGGAGCAGCAGTTGGATTTAAGGATATCAAGACTGGAGATACCATGTCTGATGAAAAGAATCCTATTGTTTTGGAATCTATGGATTTTCCTGATCCAGTAATTGGTATCGCGGTTGAGCCTAAGACTAAAGCAGATGTTGATAAGTTAGGGATGTCTTTAGCTAAATTAGCTGAAGAGGATCCAACATTTACGGCAAGAACAGACGAAGCTTCAGGACAGACTATTATTTCTGGAATGGGAGAGCTTCACTTAGATATTATTGTTGATCGTCTTAAACGTGAGTTTAAGGTTGAAGTGAATCAAGGTCAGCCACAAGTAGAATATAAAGAAGCTATTACACAAGCTGCAGATCACAGAGAAGTTTACAAGAAGCAATCTGGTGGTCGTGGTAAATTTGCTGATATCGTATTTACGATTGAACCGGCAGATGAAGGTGTTGTAGGTCTTCAGTTTGAATCAACAATTAAAGGAGGTAACGTTCCTAAAGAATTTATACCTTCTATTGAAAAAGGATTCAAAATGGCGATGGTAAACGGACCATTAGCAGGATACGAGGTGGATTCTATGAAAGTAACATTGAAAGATGGATCTTACCATGATGTGGATTCGGATCAATTATCTTTCGAATTAGCAGCTAAGCTTGGATTTAAGAATTCTGCAAAAGCGGCTAAAGCGGTAATTATGGAGCCAATCATGAAACTTGAAGTTATCACTCCAGAAGAAAACATGGGTGATATCGTAGGTGACTTAAACCGTCGTCGCGGACAAGTGAGTGATATGGGTGACAGAGCAGGTGCAAAAACTGTAAAAGCTACTGTGCCATTATCTGAAATGTTCGGATATGTTACTACGTTAAGAACATTATCATCAGGTCGTGCGACATCAACAATGGAATTTTCACACTATGCAGAAACACCTTCAAATATTTCAGAAGAGGTTATTGCTGCAGCTAAAGGTGTAGAAGCTTAAAATCGAGGAAAATGAGTCAGAAAATCAGAATAAAATTAAAATCTTACGATCACAATTTAGTAGACAAGTCTGCTGATAAGATTGTAAAAACAGTAAAGAGTACTGGTGCTGTAGTAACCGGGCCAATCCCATTACCAACACACAAGAAAATATTCACTGTTTTAAGATCTCCACACGTAAACAAGAAATCAAGAGAACAATTTCAATTAAGCTCTTATAAGAGGTTATTAGATATCTACTCTTCGTCATCAAAAACAATTGATGCGTTAATGAAGCTTGAATTACCAAGTGGTGTTGAAGTTGAGATTAAAGTATAATTGACTTCGACTATGCTTAGTCAACGTGGTTTTGGCCATTGAGCGAAGTCGAAATGAAAATGTCCCACCGATGCGGTCGCGGGAAAAGCGGTAAAATACATTTCAGGGACGAAACGTATTTTGTCCCTGAATTTTTTTAAATAGTTCATGTTGAAAGTTTACCCTGAGCGAAGTCGAAGGGCAGTTTCAACGAAATAGTAATAATTAATAAATAATAAATATGTCTGGGTTAATTGGAAAAAAAATCGGTATGACCAGCATCTTTGATGACAACGGGAAGAATGTTCCTTGTACTGTTATCGAAGCTGGACCATGTATCGTTACCCAAGTCAGAACTGAAGACGTTGATGGCTATGAAGCTATACAATTAGGTTTCGATGACGCGACAGAAAAGAGTGCTACAAAAGCAGACTTAGGTCATGCTAAAAAAGCAGGTACTTCTGTAAAGCGTAAAGTTGCCGAGTTTAAAAGTTTTGGTGAGGAGTACAAATTAGGTGATGCAATCACTGTAGAGCACTTCGCAGAAGGTGAATTTGTTGATGTTTCAGGAACATCAAAAGGAAAAGGATTCCAAGGTGTTGTAAAACGTCATGGATTTGGTGGTGTAGGTCAAGCTACTCACGGTCAACATAACCGTCTAAGAGCGCCAGGTTCTATTGGAGCGGCCTCTTACCCTGCAAGAGTTTTTAAAGGAATGAAAATGGCAGGAAGAATGGGTGGAGACACAGTAAAAGTTCAAAATTTAAGAGTTTTAAAAGTAGTGCCAGAAAAGAATCTACTTGTAGTGAAAGGGTGTGTACCTGGACATAAAAACGCTTACGTAACGATTAGAAAATAATGAAAGTAGCAGTTTTAGATATAAACGGAAAAGACACAGGTAGAAAGGTAGACCTTTCTAAAGATGTGTTTGCTATTGAGCCTAATAATCATGCGGTATATTTGGATGTTAAACAATATTTAGCAAACCAACGTCAGGGAACTCATAAATCTAAAGAAAGAGGTGAGATCACTGGTAGTACGCGTAAGATTAAAAAACAAAAAGGAACTGGTACCGCAAGAGCAGGTAGTATTAAATCGCCTATTTTTAAAGGTGGAGGTAGAATTTTTGGTCCAAGACCAAGAAACTATAGCTTTAAACTTAATAAAAATGTTAAGCGTTTAGCACGTAAATCGGCTCTAAGTATTAAAGCAGGAGAAAAGTCAATTACAGTTTTAGAAAACTTTAATTTTGATGCTCCTAAGACAAAGAACTTTACCGCTGTTTTAAAGGCGTTAGAGCTTGAGAACAAAAAGTCTTTGTTTGTGTTGGGTGGGATGAATAATAATGTATATTTGTCATCGCGCAATTTAAAAGGATCTGAAGTTATAATAGCTTCAGAATTAAGCACATACAAGATTTTGAATGCAAATCAGGTAATCCTTTTAGAAGGTGCTTTAGAAGGAATTGAAACAAACTTAAGTAAATAAGAGACAGTATGAGTATCTTAATTAAACCTATAATCACAGAGAAAGCGACAGCAGATAGCGAGTTAAGAAACCGCTATACGTTCGCAGTGAATACCAAGGCGAATAAGGTAGAAATCAAAAAAGCAGTGGAAGCTGCTTATGGTGTTTCTGTTGAAAAAGTTCGTACTATAAATGTCCGTCCAGATAGAAGAACCCGTTTTACAAAAACAGGTATTCAACATGGTAAAACAAATGCAGTTAAAAAAGCAATTGTACAACTGGCGGAAGGTGAAATGATTGATTTATACAGTAACATGTAATTAGACGAAAATGTCAGTAAGAAAATTAAAACCAATCACACCAGGGCAGCGTTTTAGAGTAGTAAATGGATTTGACGCCATAACTACTGATAAGCCGGAAAAGAGCTTGCTCGTTCCGAATAAAAGGTCTGGTGGTAGAAACAGTCAAGGAAAAATGACCATGCGCTATATTGGTGGAGGTCATAAAAGAAAGTATCGTATTATTGATTTTAAACGTAACAAAGTTGGAATTCCAGCGGAGGTTAAATCTATTGAATACGATCCGAACAGAACCGCTTTTATCGCTTTATTGAATTATCAAGACGGTGAAAAAAGGTATGTAATTGCTCAAAACGGTTTACAGGTTGGGCAAAACATCGTATCAGGTGAAAAAGGTATTGCTCCAGAAATTGGAAACGCTATGCCTTTAAGTGAGATTCCATTAGGAACGATTATTTCTTGTTTAGAATTACGTCCGGGACAGGGAGCTATTATGGCTCGTAGTGCTGGGGCTTTTGCTCAGTTAATGGCGAGAGATGGTAAGTTTGCAACAGTGAAATTACCTTCAGGAGAAACAAGATTAGTGCTTGTTGATTGTATGGCTACCATTGGAGTTGTATCTAACTCAGATCACCAATTGTTAGTTGGAGGTAAAGCTGGTAGAACAAGATGGTTAGGAAGAAGACCTCGTACAAGACCAGTAGTAATGAACCCAGTCGATCATCCAATGGGTGGTGGTGAAGGTCGTGCTTCAGGAGGTCACCCACGTTCTAGAAATGGTATACCAGCTAAAGGTTATAGAACCCGTTCTAAGACAAAAGCGAGTAATAAATATATTGTAGAACGTAGAAAGAAATAAGACATGGCAAGATCGTTAAAAAAAGGACCTTACGTTCATTATAAATTAGAAAGAAAAGTAGCTGCTAATGTTGCGGCTAACAAGAAAAGTGTAATTAAAACTTGGTCGAGAGCCAGTATGATTACACCAGACTTCGTTGGACAGACTATAGCGGTACACAATGGCCGTCAATTTGTACCGGTTTACGTTACAGAAAATATGGTAGGTCATAAATTAGGAGAATTTTCACCAACACGTTCATTCCGTGGACATGCAGGTGCTAAAAACAAAGGTAAAAAGTAGTAAGCTATGGGAAGTCGTAAAAAACAAATGGCAGACGCTATTAAGGAAAGAAAGAAGCAAATTGCTTTTGCTAAACTTAATAATTGTCCTACATCACCAAGAAAAATGCGTTTAGTAGCCGATTTAGTAAGAGGTGAAAAAGTAGAACAAGCACTTAATATCTTAAAATTTAGTCAAAAAGAAGCTTCAGGTCGTTTAGAGAAATTGTTATTGTCTGCAATTGCAAACTGGCAATCTAAAAACGAGGATGCTGATATTGAAACGGCTGAATTATTTGTAAAAGAGATTCGAGTTGACGGAGGATCTATGTTAAAGAGATTACGTCCGGCACCTCAAGGTCGTGCACACAGAATAAGAAAACGTTCTAACCACGTAACATTGGTAGTTGGAGCTAATAATAACACACAAAGCTAAGATAGAAGTATGGGACAAAAAACAAATCCAATCGGAAATCGCTTAGGTATTATCAGAGGATGGGAATCTAACTGGTATGGAGGTAATGACTATGGAGATAAGCTTGCCGAAGATGATAAAATTAGAAAATACGTTCACGCACGTTTATCTAAAGCTAGTGTAAGTAGAGTAATTATCGAAAGAACTCTTAAACTTGTAACCGTTACTATCACTACTGCTAGACCCGGTATTATTATCGGTAAAGGTGGTCAAGAGGTAGACAAGTTAAAAGAAGAGCTTAAGAAAATTACTGGAAAAGAAGTTCAGATTAACATTTTTGAAATAAAAAGACCTGAACTGGATGCCTATTTAGTAGCGTCAAGTATTGCACGTCAAATTGAAAACAGAATTTCATACAGACGAGCAATTAAAATGGCTATTGCTGCTACAATACGTATGAACGCAGAAGGAATTAAAATCCAAATTAGTGGTCGTTTAAACGGGGCAGAGATGGCGCGTTCAGAACACTACAAAGAAGGACGTATTCCTTTATCAACCTTTAGAGCCGATATTGATTATGCTTTAGTTGAAGCACATACTACTTATGGTAGATTAGGTGTGAAAGTATGGATCATGAAAGGTGAAGTATATGGTAAAAGAGAGCTTTCTCCGCTAGTTGGTTTATCTAAAAAGCAAGGAAAAGGTGGATCTGGCGGACGAGGTGGAAATAAATCTAACCAGCGTCGTAGAAAGTAATTTTTTATAAAGTAAAGAAAAATGTTACAGCCTAAAAGAACAAAATTTCGTAAGCAACAGAAAGGACGCATGAAAGGTCTTGCTCAAAGAGGAAGCCAACTTTCGTACGGAACTTTTGGAATAAAAGCACTAGATGCTAAGTTTATAACGTCACGTCAAATAGAAGCTGCACGTATTGCTGCTACCCGTTACATGAAAAGAGAAGGGCAACTTTGGATTAAAATATTTCCAGACAAGCCAATTACAAAGAAACCTCTTGAGGTACGTATGGGTAAAGGAAAAGGTGCTGTTGAATATTGGGTAGCCGTTGTAAAACCAGGACGTGTTTTATTTGAAATTGGTGGTGTGCCATTAGACGTAGCTAAAGAAGCTTTACGTTTAGCAGCACAGAAATTACCAGTAAAGACTAAGTTTTTAATTGCTCGCGATTACGAAGCATAATTTATTTGATATTATGAAACAATCAGAAATTAAAGAATTATCAACAGCTGAGTTACAGGAAAAACTTGGTGAGACAAAAAAAAGTTATTCAGACCTTAAAATGGCTCATGCAATATCTCCTTTAGAAAACCCGATTCAATTACGTTCTATTAGAAGAACAGTAGCTCGAATTGCGACTGAATTAACTAAAAGAGAATTACAATAATTCTGCTGAAAGATGGAAACAAGAAATTTAAGAAAAGAACGTATAGGAGTTGTTACAAGTAACAAAATGCAGAAATCTATTGTGGTTTCTGAGGTTAAAAAAGTGAAACACCCTATGTATGGTAAGTTCGTGTTAAAGACTAAAAAGTACGTTGCGCACGACGAAACAAACGATTGTAATATTGGAGATACTGTAAAGATCATGGAAACAAGACCTTTAAGTAAATCTAAATGTTGGAGATTAGTTGAAATCATAGAAAGAGCTAAATAATTATGGTACAGCAAGAATCAAGATTAAAGGTAGCAGATAACACTGGAGCAAAGGAAGTATTAACAATACGTGTTCTAGGTGGTACTAAAAGAAGATATGCATCTGTAGGAGACAAAATAGTTGTTTCTGTAAAAGACGCAACACCTAATGGAAACATTAAAAAAGGTGCTGTATCAACAGCAGTTGTTGTTCGTACTAAAAAAGAAGTAAGAAGACCAGACGGATCTTATATTAGATTCGATGATAACGCATGTGTTTTATTAAACCCAACGGGAGAGATGAGAGGTACACGTGTATTTGGTCCTGTTGCTAGAGAACTTCGTGACAAACAATTCATGAAGATTGTATCATTAGCACCAGAGGTGCTTTAATACAAATTATTAAGATGGGAAAGCTTAAAATAAAAACTGGAGATACTGTAAAAGTAATTGCTGGAGATCATAAGGGATCGGAAGGTAAAGTACAAAAGGTATTAGTAGATAAAAATAAGGCGATCGTTGAGGGTATAAACATGGTTAAGAAACATACAAAACCAAGTGCTCAAAATCCTCAAGGTGGAATCGTAGAAAAGGAAGCACCTATTCATATTTCAAACTTGTCGTTGTTAACTGCAAATGGTGAAACAACACGTGTTGGATATAAGATGGAAGGTGATAAGAAAGTAAGATTTTCAACAAAATCTAAAGAAGTAATATAGTTATGGCATATTCACCTAGACTTAAAGAAGAGTATAAAAGCAGAGTAATTGCATCTCTTACAGACGAATTTGGATACAAGAATGTAATGCAGGTACCTAAACTTACTAAAATTGTAGTATCTAAAGGTGTTGGTGCAGCGGTAGCAGACAAAAAACTCATTGACTATGCAGTTGAAGAGTTAGCTACTATAACAGGACAAAAAGCTATTGCTACAATGTCTAAAAAAGATGTTGCATCTTTTAAATTACGTAAAGGAATGCCTATTGGGGCAAAAGTAACCTTACGTGGTGAAAAGATGTATGAGTTTTTAGATCGTTTAGTGACTTCTGCCTTACCTCGAGTAAGAGATTTTAACGGAATTAAAGCTACTGGTTTTGATGGAAGAGGTAATTACAATTTAGGAGTTACCGAGCAAATTATTTTCCCCGAGATTAACATCGATAAGGTGAACAAAATCTCTGGAATGGATATTACATTTGTAACTTCTGCCGATACAGACAAAGAAGCAAAATCATTATTAACCGAATTAGGATTACCTTTTAAAAAGAACTAAGTTATGGCTAAAGAATCAATGAAAGCCCGTGAGGTAAAAAGAGCTAAAACAGTTGCTAAATATGCTGAAAAACGCAAAGCTTTAAAAGAAGCTGGAGATTATGAAGCATTACAAAAGCTACCGAAGAACGCTTCTCCAATTCGTATGCATAATAGATGTAAATTAACAGGAAGACCTAAAGGGTATATGAGAAATTTTGGAATTTCTCGTGTAACATTTAGAGAAATGGCTAATAAAGGTCTTATTCCTGGAGTTAGAAAAGCAAGTTGGTAATATTATTTAAATAATCAGATTTTAGGTTCATCTCGATAACTATCGGGATTGAAAACCAAAATCACAAAATCAATTCATTATGTACACAGATCCAATTGCGGATTATTTGACAAGAATTAGAAATGCAGTGCGTGCCAATCATAGAGTGGTTGAGATACCTGCATCTAATTTGAAAAAAGACATGACTAAAATATTGTTCGAACAAGGCTATATTTTAAGTTACAAATTTGATGATTCTTCTGTACAGGGAACTATTAAAATAGCTCTCAAATACAATAAAGAGACTAAAGAACCTGTAATTAAGAAACTACAAAGAATTAGTAAACCAGGTTTACGTAAGTATGCAAGTTCAAAAGAACTACCTAGAATCCTTAATGGTCTTGGTATTGCCATAGTATCTACTTCACATGGAGTGATGACTGGTAAACAAGCCAAAAGAGATAATGTGGGTGGCGAAGTATTATGTTACGTTTACTAATCTAAAAAGAAGAAAGAGATGTCAAGAATAGGTAATAACCCAATAGTAATTCCAGAAGGAATTACGGTTGATATAAACGACGGAAAGGTCACAGTAAAGGGAAAGTTGGGAGAGTTAACTCAAGATTTCGATACTGTAGATATTAAAGTTGAAGATGGAAATATTTTAGTAACACGTTCTTCCGATTCTAAAGACCAAAAGGCAAAACATGGTTTATACAGATCATTGATGCATAATATGGTTGAAGGTGTATCAAAGGGATGGACTAAAGAATTAGAGCTTGTAGGAGTTGGATATAGAGCATCCAATCAAGGACAAAAATTGGATTTAGCTTTAGGATTTTCTCATAATATTGTTTTAAACATTGCTCCAGAAGTAAAGATTGAAACCATTTCAGAAAAAGGAAAAAATCCAATAGTTAAACTAACATCTTTTGATAAACAACTTGTTGGTCAAGTAGCTGCGAAAATTCGTGGATTTAGAAAACCAGAACCTTACAAAGGAAAAGGAATTAAATTTGTTGGTGAGGAAATAAGAAGAAAAGCAGGTAAATCAGCTTAATAATTAAGTTATGGCATTAACAAAGAACGAAAGAAGATTAAGAATAAAAAACAGAATCCGTAAGATAGTCGCTGGTACAGGGGCTAGACCTAGATTAGCTGTTTTTAGAAGTAATAAAGAAATTTACGCTCAACTTATTGACGATGTTACTGGTAAAACTATCAGTGCTGCATCTTCAAGAGATAAGGATATTAGTGCTGCTAAAGGAACTAAATCTGAATTAGCTAAATTAGTAGGTAAATCAATTGCTGAAAAAGCTTTGAAGGCGGGTGTAGAAACTATCGCTTTTGATAGAGGTGGTTACTTATACCATGGTAGAGTAAAATCATTAGCCGAAGGAGCTAGAGAAGCAGGACTAAAATTCTAAGAAATTATGTTTCAGAAATATAAAAGCGCAGAGTTAGTAAAACCAAGTGGATTAGATCTTAAAGATCGTTTAGTTGGTGTACAAAGAGTTACAAAAGTAACCAAAGGTGGTAGAGCATTTGGTTTTTCGGCAATCGTAGTGGTTGGAGATGAAGCTGGTGTAGTAGGGCAAGGTTTAGGTAAATCTAAAGATGTTGCCAGTGCTATTGCCAAAGCTGTTGAAGATGCCAAGAAAAACCTAGTAAGAATTCCAATTATCAAAGGAACCTTACCACACGAACAAAAAGGTAAATACGGTGGAGCAAGAGTAAATATTATTCCTGCTGCTCCTGGTACAGGAGTGATTGCTGGTGGTGCTGTAAGAACAGTTCTTGAGGCCGTTGGAATACACGATGTACTATCAAAATCTCAAGGTTCTTCGAACCCTCATAACGTTGTAAAAGCAACTTTCGATGCGTTATTACAATTAAGAGATGCAAATACCATTGCAAGAGATAGAGGTATTACACTTGAACAAGTTTTTAACGCTTAATAAAATAGATGTAAGTATAAAGTATTAAGATGTAAGATCCGTCTAATACAGATTAAATCTGAATGCTTAATACGAATTACTTAATACTTATAAGGATGGGAAAAATTAAAGTAACAAAAGTTAAAAGCGCAATCAATCGTACGCAAAGACAAAAAAGAACTTTAGAAGCTCTTGGTCTTAAAAAGATTGGTCAGGTAAAAGAGCATGAATCTACACCAAATATTCTTGGTATGATTGCTAAAGTTTCACATTTAGTTTCTGTCGAAGAAGCAAAATAATATAACTGAAAATGGATTTAAGTAATTTAAAACCTGCAGAAGGTTCAGTAAAAAATCAAGGAAAGAGAGTAGGTAGAGGACAAGGTTCTGGAAAAGGTGGTACGGCAACTCGTGGTCACAAAGGAGCCAAGTCTCGTTCTGGTTACTCTAAGAAATTAGGATTTGAAGGTGGTCAAATGCCACTTCAAAGACGTGTTCCTAAATTTGGTTTTAATAACATTAACCGTGTGGAGTATCAAGGAGTTAATTTAGATACGTTACAACAATTGGTTGATGATAAGAAAATAAAAGATACAGTAGATTTCGAAACTTTATACGCAAACCGTTTAGCCGGAAAGAATGATCTGGTTAAAATTTTGGGTAGAGGCGAGTTAAAGGCTAAATTAAAGGTATCTGCACATAAATTTACAGCTTCTGCCAAAGCAGCTATTGAAGCAGCTGGTGGAGAAGCAATAACATTATAACTAAGACCATATTAAAAGTATGAAGTTTATAGAATCAATAAAAAATGTTTGGAAAATTGAAGAACTAAGAAACAGAGTTGTCGTTGCATTAGGTCTGTTATTAGTATACCGCTTTGGTACCCAGGTGACGTTACCAGGAATTGATGCTGCTCAGTTAGCAGCTTTAGGTGACAAAACCAGCACGGGTTTATTAGGCTTGTTAAGTCAATTTACCGGAGGAGCATTTTCGAGAGCATCTGTATTTGCTCTTGGGATCATGCCTTACATTTCTGCTTCTATCGTAGTACAATTAATGGGTATAGCTATTCCTTATTTGCAGAAACTGCAAAAGGAAGGTGCCAGTGGACAAAAGAAAGTTAATCAAATTACACGTTGGTTAACAATTGGTATTTGTTTACTACAAGCACCAGGTTATTTAGCAAGTTTACCATCATTAGGGGTTCCACAAAGTGCCTTTTTATTAGGTACTGGACCTTTATTCTATTTCTCATCTGTTAGTATCCTAGTTACAGGGTGTATCTTCGCTATGTGGTTAGGAGAGAAAATCACAGATAAAGGAATAGGTAATGGAATCTCACTGTTAATCATGGTTGGTATTATTGCAACATTACCACAATCATTCATTCAAAATGCTGCCACCAGATTAGAAGGCAATAATGTTATGCTTATTCTTTTCGAATTGGTAATTTGGTTTGTTATTATTCTTGTTACAATCATGCTTGTCATGGCTGTTAGAAAAATATCTGTACAGTACGCTAGAAGAACTGCTTCTGGTGGTTATGAAAAAAGTGCTGTAGCTGGTTCAAGACAATACATTCCATTAAAACTTAATGCTTCTGGTGTAATGCCAATTATATTTGCTCAGGCTATTATGTTTGTTCCGGGTATGATTGGAGGTACCGATTTACTAAAAGATTCAACAGTTGGAGCCTGGTTAGTTACTAATCTGGGTCCTGCGAGTTTATTTGGTTTTTGGTATAACGTTGTGTTCGGTTTGTTGATTATCGTATTTACGTATTTCTATACGGCAATTACGGTACCAACTAATAAAATGGCAGACGATTTAAAACGTAGTGGAGGTTTTATTCCTGGTATTCGTCCAGGGTCTGAAACTGCGGATTATCTTGATAAAATAATGTCCCAAATTACTTTACCTGGATCTATATTCCTAGCACTTATTGCTGTGTTCCCGGCAATCATTGTTAAGCTCATGGACGTACAACAAGGATGGGCTTTGTTTTTTGGAGGAACCTCATTATTGATTATGGTTGGAGTTGCGATTGACACTGTACAACAAGTAAATTCTTATTTGTTGAGCAGACATTATGATGGCTTGATGAAAACTGGTAAAAATAGAAAAGCTAGCGCTTAAGATATACTATGGCAAAACAGGCAGCAATAGAACAAGATGGAACCATTATAGAAGCATTATCGAATGCAATGTTCCGTGTTGAGTTAGAAAATGGTCACATTGTGACTGCACATATCTCTGGTAAAATGCGTATGCATTATATTAAATTATTACCTGGAGATAAAGTAAAATTAGAAATGAGTCCTTACGATTTAACGAAGGCTCGTATAACTTATAGATATTAATTGAATTTAGAATTACGAGTTGCGAATTTTGCTCTCAAAGAGTAATCGTAAATCGTAAGTCGTAAATCGTAAATTATGAAAGTAAGAGCATCACTTAAGAAAAGAAGTGCGGATTGCAAAATCGTACGACGAAAAGGTAGACTTTACGTTATAAACAAAAAGAATCCTAGATTTAAACAAAGACAAGGGTAATTATGGCAAGAATTGCAGGTGTAGACATACCAAAAAACAAAAGAGGAGTAATCTCTTTAACTTATATCTATGGAATAGGTAGAAGTAGAGCACAAGAAATTTTAGCAACAGCGAAAGTTGACGAAAGTATCAAGGTTCAAGATTGGACAGACGATCAAATTAGTGGAATTCGTGAGGCCGTTGGAAGTTTTACAATTGAAGGAGAATTACGTTCTGAAACTCAATTGAACATTAAACGTTTAATGGACATTGGATGTTACAGAGGAATTCGTCATAGAGCAGGTCTTCCTTTAAGAGGGCAACGCACTAAAAACAATTCCAGAACCAGAAAAGGTAGAAGAAAAACGGTTGCAAACAAAAAGAAAGCAACTAAGTAATAATTAATATTTAGTCTTTAGTCTTTAGACGTTGGAAGGAATCTGTTTGAAATTATAATGGTTTAGGATTCTAGCGACTATCACTAATAACTAAACACTAGAAAATATGGCAAAAACAAGTACAAAAAAACGTAAAGTTATTGTAGATTCTGTTGGTGAAGCTCACGTTACTGCTTCTTTCAACAACATTATTATTTCACTTACCAACAAAAAGGGAGACGTGATTTCATGGTCTTCTGCTGGTAAAATGGGATTTAGAGGTTCTAAAAAGAACACACCATATGCTGCGCAATTAGCAGCTGAAGATGCTGCAGGCGTAGCAATTGAAGCAGGACTAAAGAAAGTGAAGGTGTATGTAAAAGGACCTGGAAATGGTAGAGAGTCTGCTATTCGTTCTATCCATAATGCAGGCATAGAAGTAACAGAAATTATTGATGTTACACCATTACCACATAATGGATGCCGCCCTCCAAAACGAAGAAGAGTATAATTTACAATTTATCTGAATTAATATCAACTGCTAAACAGTTGATATTAATTTTTTATATGTAAATTTGCAAACTGAAAAATAATAACAAGTATCAATACGAGAGACAAGAAGATTATCGAAGGATAAGATTAAGACCTTAATTCATAATCGCTCTCAAAAATTAATTTAATATGGCAAGATATACTGGTCCTAAAACTAAAATAGCTCGTAAATTCGGTGAAGCTATCTTTGGAGATGATAAATCTTTTGAGAAAAGAAATTATCCTCCAGGTCAACACGGAAACAACAGAAGACGAGGAAAAAAATCTGAGTACGCTATCCAATTAATGGAAAAGCAAAAAGCTAAATATACTTATGGTATTTTAGAACGTCAGTTTAGAGGATTATTTAAGAAAGCAAGAGCAGCACAAGGTATTACTGGTGAGGTATTATTACAACTATGTGAGTCTAGATTAGACAATGTAGTGTATAGAATGGGGCTTTCTCCTTCTAGAAGTGGTGCAAGACAATTGGTGTCTCACAGACACATTACCGTGAACGGACAGTTGGTAAATGTACCTTCTTACCAATTAAAAGCTGGTGATGTTATAGCAATAAGAGAAAAGTCAAAATCCTTAGAAGTTATAAATAATTCACTGTCAAATTCAAATCACATTTACGAGTGGATTACCTGGAATAACGATGCTAAAGAAGGAACTTATGTTTCTATTCCTGCAAGAATTCAAATTCCAGAGAACATAAACGAACAATTCATCGTCGAATTATACTCTAAATAATAAATTAACAACATTGGTATTTAGCCAAAGGGTTTATTTGTACTTCTTCAAACTTATAGACCGCGCAACTAAATAACAATTAAAACGAAGAAACAAAATTATGGCAGTATTTAATTTTCAAAAGCCCGACAAAGTAATCATGATCGATTCAACCGATTTTGAAGGCAAATTCGAATTTCGTCCTTTAGAACCCGGTTATGGATTAACAGTAGGTAATGCGCTAAGAAGAGTTTTACTATCTTCTTTAGAAGGATTTGCTATTACGTCGGTTAGAATTGAAGGTGTAGATCATGAATTTTCGGCAATTCCTGGAGTTGTAGAAGACGTAACAGAGATTATTTTAAATTTAAAACAAGCACGTTTTAAAAGACAAATTGATGATATTGATAACGAATCAATATCCATTTCAATTTCTGGTCAGGATAGAATCACAGCCGGAGATTTTCAAAAATTTATCTCTGGATTTCAGGTGTTAAACACGGAATTAGTAATCTGTAACCTAGATCCTAAAGTTAATTTTAATTTGGAAATTACTATCGAAAAAGGTAGAGGTTATGTTCCTGCTGAAGAAAACAAAAAGGCTGCAGCACCTATAGGTACAATCTTTACAGATTCTATTTATACACCAATAAAGAATGTAAAGTACAGTATTGAAAACTATCGTGTAGAGCAAAAAACCGATTACGAAAAGCTGGTTTTTGAAATTATTACAGATGGTTCTATTACACCTCAGGATGCATTAACAGAAGCGGCGAAAACATTAATTCACCACTTCATGTTATTCTCTGATGAGCGTATTACTTTAGAGGCAGATGAAATTGCTCAAACTGAAACATATGACGAAGAATCATTACATATGAGACAGTTGCTTAAAACTAAGTTAATTGATATGGATCTTTCGGTACGTGCACTTAACTGTTTAAAAGCTGCAGAAGTGGATACCTTAGGAGACTTGGTATCATTTAATAAGAATGACTTAATGAAATTTAGAAACTTTGGTAAGAAATCTTTAACAGAGCTTGAAGAGCTTGTAAATGTTAAAGGTTTAAATTTCGGAATGGATTTAAGCAAATATAAATTAGATAAAGACTAGAGGATTTTATTGATTAACAACTGATGATTTTTAATCTCGGTGATGATCATTTGAAAATTTCTGGCTAAACATTAAATTAATTAATCATATTTTGCTCCTGCGCCCTTTGGCGTGGTTTGGAAGCAAGATGATAAAACAAATGTCATGAGACACGGAAAGAAGTTCAACCATTTAGGTAGAAAAACAGCTCACAGAAAGGCCATGTTGGCTAATATGGCTTGTTCACTAATAGAGCACAAGCGTATTAATACAACAGTTGCTAAAGCTAAAGCTTTAAAACAGTTTGTTGAGCCATTAATTACAAAATCTAAGGAAGATACAACGCATAACAGACGTATTGTAATGTCTCGCCTTAGACAAAAAGAAGCCGTTGCAGAATTATTTAGAGATGTATCTGCTAAGATAGCAGATCGTCCGGGAGGTTACACAAGAATTATCAAACTTGGTAATCGATTAGGTGATAATGCCGATATGGCTATGATCGAACTTGTAGATTATAACGAAATTTACAATGCAGATAAGAAACCGAAGAAAACAACAAGAAGAAGTAGAAGAGGTGGTTCTAAACCAACCGCAGCTGCTCCGGTTGTTGAAACGAAAGCAACGAACGAAGAGGAAGAATAAATGTTAATAAGCATTTAACATATTAAGGATAAACTATTTTAGTTTATCCTTTTTTTTGTGCAATTTTGTAAAATCTTGTTTCTATCATCACCGAGCGTAATCGAAGTGAAAATAGAAATCTCATAAAAATCAGAATGAAATATCAAAAAAGACAGAAAGCCATCATCCTTTTAGCGGATGGCACTATTTTTTACGGTAAAGCGGTAGGAAATAAACAGGGCACATCTTTTGGGGAAGTGTGTTTTAATACGGGAATGACGGGGTATCAGGAAATTTTTACTGATCCATCCTATTATGGACAACTCATGGTTACTACAAATGCACATATTGGTAACTATGGTACGAACTCGGATGAAGTGGAATCGGATTCAGTGAAAATAGCCGGATTAATATGTAAAAACTTTAGCTATGTTTATTCAAGAGATGACGCCGATGCATCCTTAGAGGAATTTTTAGAAGAAAATAACTTGTTAGCGATTTCAGATGTCGATACCAGGGCATTAGTTAGCTATATTAGGGATAATGGAGCTATGAATGCCGTTATTTCTACCGAAGTTGATAATATTGAAGGTTTAAAGAAACAGCTAGCAGAAGTGCCTAATATGGAAGGTTTGGAGTTAGCGTCGAAAGTGTCTACTAAAGAACCTTATTATTTTGGTGATGAGAATGCCACATATAAAGTAGCAGCCTTGGATATCGGGATAAAAAAGAATATTCTAAGAAATATTGCGAAGCGAGATGCCTACATAAAAGTATTTCCTTACAACTCTAAATTTGAAGATTTAGAAGCGTTTAAACCAGACGGATATTTCTTGTCCAATGGACCTGGTGACCCGGAACCATTGGTAGAAGCCCAAAATTTGGCAAAGGAAATTATAAAGAGAGATTTACCTTTATTTGGTATTTGTTTAGGGCATCAGGTTATTGCCAGAGCCAATGGTATATCGACCTACAAAATGCATAACGGACATAGAGGGATTAATCATCCGGTAAAAAATTTATTAACCGGAAAGGGAGAAATCACATCTCAAAATCATGGGTTCGCCGTGACTAGAGAAGATGCGGAGTCCAATCCCGATTTAGAAATTACACATGTTCATTTAAATGATGATACGGTGGCCGGATTAGCCATGAAGAACAAAAATTGTTTTTCGGTACAGTACCACCCAGAGGCGAGTCCCGGACCGCACGATTCATCTTATCTGTTCGATCAGTTTATCGAAAATATAAAGAAATAAGCACAGCTAAACAAGCCTCAAAATATATCGTTTTTTGAGGCTTTGTTGTGAAGTGGGTTTTCGATTGATTAAATCGAGGTTTCAATTGAAGTTGCCAGTATAAGGAAAACCGATAGAAACAAGCCCTTTAATGGCAAATATGTGTAGTCACAATCTAGAGATTTTTCAACTAATCGCCCATCGAACAGACTGGTATTTAAAATGAAAGTTTCTGGATTTTTGGCAGCCTTAAATTTACTAAAACGTTATAGCCGTAGTTTTGTATATTTCTTAAAAAACATCTTAAAATAAAGAAGATTTAGACGTAAATTTGAAATGTTAAAAGTTTAAAATAACCAATTATGAGTATTATAATTAATATCCACGCAAGACAAATTCTAGATTCTAGAGGTAACCCTACAGTTGAAGTAGATGTAGTTACTGAAAATAATGTGGTGGGACGAGCTGCAGTACCATCTGGAGCATCAACAGGAGAACATGAAGCTGTGGAATTACGTGATGGAGGTAATGCCTTTATGGGTAAAGGTGTGACTAAGGCTGTAGATAATGTAAACTCTATTATTGCTGAAGAATTATTAGGCGTGTCTGTATTCGAACAAAATCAGATAGATCAAATGATGATCGATTTAGACGGAACACCTAATAAATCCAAATTAGGAGCAAATGCTATTTTAGGAGTATCTTTAGCTGTCGCTAAAGCAGCTGCAGCAGAACTAGGTTTGCCATTATACCGTTATGTAGGTGGGGTTTCTGCTAATACCTTACCATTACCAATGATGAATATCATTAATGGAGGATCTCATAGTGATGCACCAATCGCGTTTCAGGAGTTTATGGTTATGCCTGTAAAAGCGAAAAATTTTACGCATGCTATGCAAATGGGAACAGAAATTTTCCATAACCTTAAAAAAGTATTACACGATAGACATTTAAGTACAGCAGTTGGCGATGAAGGTGGGTTCGCACCAAACTTAGAAGGAGGTACCGAAGATGCTTTGGAAACTATAGCAAAAGCAGTTGAAAACGCTGGATACAAATTTGGAGATGAAGTTAAAATCGCTTTAGATTGTGCTTCTGCAGAGTTTTATGAAAATGGACAATACGATTACAAAAAATTCGAAGGTGATTCGGGCGTTGTAAGAACAAGTAAAGAGCAAGCTGATTACCTAGCAGAGTTGGTCGCTAAATATCCAATTGTTTCTATTGAAGATGGTATGGATGAAAATGATTGGGAAGGTTGGAAATATTTAACAGAATTAGTTGGTGATAAGGTACAATTGGTTGGTGATGATTTATTTGTAACCAACGTAGATCGTTTATCACGTGGTATTAAAGAAGGGATTGCGAATTCAATTCTTATCAAAGTAAACCAAATAGGAACATTAACCGAAACAATTGCAGCCGTAAATATGGCACATAATGCTGGATATACATCTGTAATGTCTCACCGTTCTGGAGAAACTGAAGATAATACGATTGCAGATTTAGCTGTCGCTTTAAATACCGGACAAATAAAAACAGGTTCGGCGTCTCGTAGTGACCGTATGGCAAAATATAACCAGTTACTTCGAATAGAAGAAGAATTAGGAGCAGTAGCTTATTTTCCACAAGAAAATGCTTTCAAGGTGAAGCAATAAATGGTACTGACAATTTTATAAAAAAAAGGCGATTATTTTTTTAATAATCGCTTTTTTTAATAATCAATTTTACCAATATGCTAATTCATAAAACCTTTCCTTGTAGGCTTTATAAATCATCATATATTTCGTAAATTAGCAATCCAAAATTTAAAATTCATCATTATATGTCAAATACCGCCACCCTGGAGATTAATGGGGAAAAACATGAGTTTCCAGTTATTGAGGGAACAGAGAATGAAATTGCAATGAATGTTAAAGCGTTAAGGGGAGTTACCAAGGGGCTAATAACATTAGATCCCGGTTATAAAAACACTGGATCCTGTACGAGTAGCATTACGTTTTTGGATGGCGAAAAAGGTATTTTAAGATATAGAGGTTATTCTATAGAAGAATTGGCTGAGAAAGCAGATTTTTTAGAGGTTGCTTATTTACTAATTTTTGGTGAATTACCAACAAATGAGCAATTAGAGAAGTTTCACTCGGATATAAAAACCCATTCTGTTGTTGATGATGATGTAAAGAAGATTTTAGATGCCTTTCCAAAATCGGCCCATCCAATGGGAGTATTATCTTCGTTGACGAGTGCATTAACTGCATTTAATCCTTCTAGTGTGAATGTTGAGTCGGAAGAGGAGATGTATAGCGCCATAGTACGTATTTTAGGTAAGTTTCCAATTTTGGTTGCATGGACAATGCGTAAGAAAAATGGACTGCCGTTATATTATGGAGATTCTTCGTTAGGGTATGTAGAGAACGTCTTAAAAATGATGTTTAAACAACCACATGAAGAACGTTACGTGCAAAACCCAATTTTGGTAAATGCTTTAGATAAGTTATTAATTTTACATGCAGATCATGAGCAAAACTGTTCTACATCAACAGTTAGAATTGTTGGTTCATCTCATGCCGGATTATTTGCTTCACTTTCAGCAGGTATTTCAGCACTTTGGGGCCCATTACACGGTGGTGCTAACCAGGCTGTTCTAGAGATGCTAGAAGCCATTAAAGAAGATGGTGGAGATACTAAGAAATATATGGCTAAGGCTAAGGATAAAAACGATCCATTCCGTTTAATGGGGTTCGGACATCGTGTTTATAAAAACTTTGACCCACGAGCAAGGATCATTAAAGTAGCAGCAGATGAAGTATTAGGTGATTTAGGTGTAGAAGATCCAATTTTAGATATTGCAAAAGGATTGGAGAAAGAAGCCCTTGAAGATCCATATTTTGTAGATCGTAAATTATACCCTAATGTTGATTTTTATTCTGGTATTATTTATAGAGCTATGGGAATTCCAACAGATATGTTTACCGTAATGTTTGCATTAGGTCGTTTACCAGGTTGGATTGCTCAATGGCGAGAAATGAGATTAAACAAAGAGCCAATAGGACGCCCTAGACAGTTATATACTGGTGAAACTGAGAGAAAGTTTGTGCCCGTAGGTAAGAGATAAATTTTTATTTTTTATATTATTCTTAAGCTTCATAATTCGTTTATGGAGCTTTTATTTTTTAAAATAATATTAATTTGGAATACTTAAAAAAGTATCTAATAATTATTAGCTTTGCCTCCTTAATTGTAAAATATCTCTTAAGGTTTATATGTTAGAATTAAACATTAATAACGAAACATCAAGGTTACGAGCTGTTGTGTTGGGAACGGCTCAAAGTAATGGTCCCACACCTACAGTCGAAGCGTGTTATGATCCTAAAAGTAAAGAACACGTGCTAGCTGGAACCTACCCTAAAGAGGCGGATATGATTCTTGAAATGGAAGCTGTGGCTAGGGTGTTCGAAACGTATGACATTAAGGTTTACAGACCGGAAATTATAGAGGATTGTAACCAGATTTTTTCAAGAGATATCGCTTTTGTAATAGAAGATAAGATTATTAGGGCTAATATTTTGCCCAACCGGGAGAAGGAAGTTCTGGCGATTAAGCATATTTGGGATCGGGTAGAAAGAGAAAAACGAATTATACTACCAGAAGAATGCCATGTAGAAGGTGGTGATGTTATGCCATGGAATGATTATATTTTTATAGGAACGTACTCTGGAGAAGACTACCCGGATATTATTACTGCCAGAACCAATATACATGCAGTCAAAGCCATTCAGAAACTATTTCCTAATAAGATTGTAAAATCATTTGAGCTACGAAAATCAAACACTAATGCAAAGGAAAATGCGCTGCATTTAGATTGCTGTTTTCAGCCAATAGGAAAAGATAAGGCTATTCTTCATAAAAATGGATTCCTTATTGAGGAGGAATATCAATGGTTGGTTAATTTCTTTGGAAAGGAAAACATTTTTGAGATAACAAAAGACGAAATGTACAACATGTTTAGCAATGTATTTTCTATTTCTGAAGAGGTTATCATTTCAGAAAAGAATTTTACGCGTCTAAATACTTGGCTAGAAGGACAAGGTTTTACCGTGGAAAAAGTAGCGTATGCCGAAATAGCTAAACAAGAAGGGTTATTGCGTTGTTCTACAATGCCTTTAATTAGGGATTGATGTAATTTAGTATAGTGTTTTAAGCTTATGGAACAAACAACAAACAGTATTTTAATGATTCGTCCAATTAATTTTAGGATGAACGAACAAACAGCGGTAAATAATTATTATCAAAAAGTTATTGATGATTTGTTGCCTGGAACTGTTAATGCCATGGCGCAGCAAGAGTTTGATGCGTATGTTGAAAAGCTTAGAGCTATAGGGGTTAATGTTATTGTAGTTAATGATAATGAAGATAATGATACTCCCGATTCTATTTTCCCGAATAATTGGGTGTCCTTTCATGAACATGGAACAGTAGGATTGTATCCTATGTTTGCGGATAATAGACGTTTTGAACGTAGAGAAGATATTTTGGATACTTTAGAAGAGCAGGGGTTTATCATTAATAATATTATTGATTATACCAGTGCAGAAGAAGAAGCTATTTTTCTGGAAGGCACTGGAAGTCTGTTACTAGATCGTATAAATAGAAAGGCTTACTGTGCGTTGTCTCCCAGAGCCGATGAAGATCTGTGTATTGAGTTTTGTGAGGACTTTGAGTATACACCGGTTGTTTTTACGGCGAATCAAACGGTGAATGGTCTGCGTAAAGCCATTTATCACACCAATGTTATGATGTGTCTGGGTGAAACGTTTGCAGTTATCTGCCTGAGTAGTATTGATGATAAGAAAGAACGGAAAAATGTTATCAATCATTTAAAAGGAGACCATAAAGAAATTATTGATATCACGGAGGAGCAAGTCAATAATTTCGCAGGAAATATGTTGCAGGTAAAAGGTATGAATAACGAACGATATCTAATTATGAGTCAAGCTGCCTACGATTCCTTGACTGAAGACCAAATTAAACGATTGGAAGTGCATACAAAGATACTTTCCAGCTCTTTAAATACAATTGAAGCTTGTGGCGGAGGTAGCGCACGTTGCATGATGGCAGAAGTGTTTTTACCTAGGGCTTAATCACCATTAGGTCTCGATTTGGGCAGTTGCACGTAGAAGGTGCTGCCAACACCTTGCGTACTTTCAACCCATATCTTACCTTGATTTAATTCTATAAGTTCTTTACAAATAGAAAGTCCTAAACCGGTACCTTTTTCATTATTAGTACCAACAGTAGTAAAAGAACTATTCTTAAATAATTTTTCCAGGTTTTGCTTAGAAATACCAACTCCAGTATCGGCCACACTTACAATACAGCTTCCATTACTAATGTGATTTGAAATGGTAATGGTATCTCCGTCTTTACAGAATTTAAGGGCATTGGCTAAGAGATTTTGAATAACAATTTCGAACATACTTCTATCGGCATAAGCAAAATCGCGTAAAGAATGATCAACAAGCGTAATTCCCTTATTTTCCATACGTTGTTCAACCAGTTTTACTTTATCTTCAAAGACTTCCTGGATATCAAACAAACTAGGTTTAGGTTCCAGAGACTGCATTTGCGATTTAGACCAGTTTAACAAATTGAACAATAATAAGGACGCATTGTTTGCGTTTTCACTTAATTCCGGAATTAAATTGTCAAATTCTTCTCTGGAAAGAGAACCATCTTTGAGTAAATCTATAAATCCATTAATTGAGGAGAGTGAATCTTTCAAATCATGAGATACTATAGAAAACAGTTTATCCTTAACATTATTAACATTTTCAAGATGTTTGGTCTGCTCTTGAAATGCTTCGTTTTGTAATTCTATTTTTATATTCTTTTCTTCTAACTCCTGAGTATATTTAATATTGGTATTGCGTTTTAGGTAAATTAGAACCAGAAAGGTGGAAACAATAGCAAAAGCGGCTAACAACGCATAAAAAATAATTTTGAATCTGTTAAGTTTTTCTTTGCTTTCTGTTGTTGTATTAGCAGAAATGGAATCCTGAATCATATCTCCTTCAGATGATTGGTTAAAATCAGGGTTTAATTCCAGTTCACTAGGTGCTTCAGCAGAAATGTCAATTTTTAGCTCCTCTCTTTTAATTTTGTTTTTTAAACTGTAGTATTGGCGTTGCCATATAAAAGCCCTTTCAAAACGTCCTTTCGTAGAATCTAATGACTTCATAAGTTTATAGTACTTAAGAAGTTCTGTTTTGTTATCAATTTTTCTAGCAATGCTTCCTGCTTCTCGAAGTTGTCTTTCGGCTAATATGAGCTTACCTCGTTGTAAATTCAAATTACCAATATGGTTTAAAGCAACTAACAGCCCTTCATTATTATGTTTACGTCTGTTTAACTTTAAACCTTTAACCAGATATTTGGCAGCGTTCTCATAATCATTAAAAATTAAATATTCACCTCCAAGTTTTGGATAAATATAAGCACGCAGAGAATCATTACTTATTCTTTTATTGTCGAGTACTTTTTCGTAATATTCGATCGCTTTTCTATTTTCTTTTTTTAAAGCATATAGTTCGGCCAATCGACTACTCGAGTGCGCAATACCTATATCGTCGTTTAAGCGCTCTTGAATATTTAAAGCCTTTAAATAAAACTCAATGGCTTTGTCGTAAGCGTTAATATTGTAATAGGCTTCCGCCAGATTATTATAAGCAGATCTCAGCTCGTTGATCAAACGTCTTTTCTCTAATTCTTTAATAGCCGCCAGCGAGAACTGTAAGCCTTTAGCATAATTACCCCGTTTTATTTCTATAAGGCCTATACTATTGTTTACTTTGGCAATAGAAAGTGTGTCTCCTAATTGTTTGAAAAGGGATTTAGATTTTTGGTAACCACTAACCGCATTAATGTAATCGTCTTTAATAGCGTAAATTAAGGATTTGAAATAGGAGATTTCGGCAATACCTCGATTATAGTTCAAATCATTAGAGAGTTTTTCACTTTCTATAATGTACTTAAGAGCTTTATCATAGTCCTTCAGCTCGTAAAGGGACTGGATAAGCTTTAAAGATGTTTTTACTTTTAACGTATCCTGGTTTTGAAATGCCAATTCTATGGCAAGACTATCTACCTGATTGGTTTGAGTATAACCAATCGATACAAGTAAAATTACGATTATAGTAATTATTCTCCTCATTACAACATTCAATTACAACAAATAACCAAGCAAATAATTAAAACGGTGTCTTATTTTGAGGGAAAGTAAGATTGCCTTATTACGTCGTAACGTATTTATTAGTGTTTATAATTCTAAATAATAGCTGTTTACCTAGACAAAAGTTGGAAAAAGCAAATTTAAAATCTAATTTCTGCGTTTTAATGCGAATAAATTAGATAAAAGGACACACAAATTTTAACAGAAAAATCGACGAATAGACGAACGGCAAATATTATGGAAAAACAGCACTTTTGTCGATGAAGTGCATGTTTTTATTATTCCTTTAATAATGAGTAATTTGAGAACATTTTCTTTCAAAAATACACGGTTTTTTCATTTTAATGGTCGCAGGTTGTATTAAGGTCAATTTTGTCAGATAACTACAAATAAAAGTTTCTATCTTTGCTCACTTAAAAAATCGACTATACAAATGACCCTTCAAGAGACGTTATCGAATCAGGTAAAGGAAGCCGTAAAAGCGGGTTTTAATATCACATTAGAAACGGTTGAGTTTCAGGCGACCAGAAAAGAGTTTGCCGGAGATATAACCATTGTTATTTTTCCAATGTTACGTTTTATTAAAGGGAATCCGGTTCAAATAGGAGAAACCATTGGTAACTATTTGGTAGAGCATATTTTAGATGTGAAGGCTTTTAACGTCGTAAAAGGGTTTTTAAATATAGAAATAAGCGACTCATATTATTTAAACGCCTTTAAAGGTATAAAAGATAATGAGACTTACGGATTCGTTTCTTGTAAAGTTGAAAACAAGGCGGTTATGGTTGAGTACTCCTCACCGAATACAAATAAACCGTTACACCTGGGGCATGTTAGAAATAACTTACTGGGATATAGCGTTGCAGAGATTTTAAAAGCTGCCGGGACCAAAGTTTATAAAACGCAAATTATAAACGATCGGGGTATTCATATTTGTAAAAGTATGTTAGCCTGGAAACGTTATGGAAATGGAGAGACTCCAGAAAGCATTGGTTTGAAAGGCGATAAGCTAGCTGGGAATTATTATGTAAAGTTCGATCAGGAGTATAAAAAAGAGATTGATGAGTTAGTGACTTCTGGTTCTACCTTAGAAGATGCGAAGAAGCAGGCTCCCATTTTATTAGAAGCCCAGGAGATGTTACGCAAGTGGGAAGCTGGAGATGAACAAACTGTGACACTTTGGAAAAAGATGAATGGTTGGGTTTACGATGGTTTTAATATAACGTATAAAAATTTAGGAGTCGATTTCGATACCTTATATTATGAAAGTGATACCTATCTATTAGGAAAAGAGTTTGTAGCACAAGGGTTAAAGACTGGAGTCTTTATTAAAGAAGATGACGGTTCGGTTTGGTGTGACCTTACCGAGGATGGATTGGATAAAAAGATTGTACAGCGTGCAGACGGTACGGCTGTATATATGACACAGGATATAGGAACTGCGATTCAACGGGTTAAAGATTTTCCTGATGTTGGAGGTATGGTGTACACTGTAGGCAACGAACAGGATTACCATTTCCAAGTGCTATTTTTAATTTTAAAGAAGCTTGGTTTTGATTGGGCAGAAAATTTATACCATTTAAGTTATGGTATGGTAGATTTGCCCAGCGGAAAGATGAAGAGTCGAGAAGGAACCGTAGTCGATGCAGACGATTTAATTAAAGATATGGCTAAGACAGCCGGTGAGATTTCTGAAGAACTAGGAAAACTTGATGGCTATTCTGAAGCGGAAAAACAGACCTTATATAAAACGATTGGTTTAGGAGCTCTAAAGTATTATGTCTTAAAAGTAGATCCTAAAAAACGAATTTTATTTGATCCTAAGGAGTCTATCGATTTCCAGGGAAATACTGGTCCATTTATCCAGTATACCTATGCGAGAATACAGTCTATTCTTCGAAAAGCCACTTCGACTACGCTCAGTGCAGGAACTTCGACTACACGTAGTGATCAAGGTTTTGATGAGATTACACTTCATGAAAAAGAAAAAGAGTTGTTAAAGCAAATTCAATTATTTCCAGAGGTTGTTCAAAATGCAGCTACGCAACACAGTCCCGCTCTAATAGCCAATTATACATACGATTTGGTTAAAGAATTTAACTCATTCTATCAAAATGTGTCTATTTTAGGAGCCGATAATGAAGATGAGAAGGTGTTTAGAATTCAACTTTCTAAAACCGTAGCTCAGACGATTAAAAATGGATTTGCACTGCTGGGGATTGCTGTTCCAGAAAGAATGTAACTTTCACAATTAGGTATTGGGTTTTTAATCGGTTTAGCTTTTTGTTATTGCAACATGACCGTGATGCGGTATTTGATGTTTAATGGCAAAACTAAGAGGTTCATATTTGGTTTTTGCAATGGGACCAGGTCCTAATGTTTGCTGTTCCAATGCATCTGGACTTAACGTTTCAACAGTTATCTATACCGTCAACCTGTATTAAGCTAACGGATACGTATACCCTCTAGTTTCCCCAGAGGGCGTACTTAATCATAAAACGAACTTAAAACTAAGCGATATCCTGCTGTTCGAGCCATTTTAAAATCGCCTGGTTGGTTTCTTCCGGTTTTTCTTCCTGAATCCAATGCCCGCAGTCCAGATTGACTACCTCCACATTGGGTACAAACTCTGTTAGGTTTGTAGACTTAGCAATCGAATCCCGGTCGCCATATATCATAAGCGCAGGTTGCTGGACGATTGGATTCACATCTGCGAGTAGGTGCCAGTTACGGTCAAGGTTCCTGTACCAATTTATACCACCTGTGAAGCCTGATGATTCGAAGGCAGAAACGAAAACAGCCAGTTCGCTGTCGCTCATTAAAGGCTCACCTCGTGGTGTTTCGGCTCTAGCAAGATTAATCATTACCATACCTGGCTGTGGTTCCATTGGGGGCTCATTCTTTCGGTACATGTTGCGAAGGAATTGCGATGAGTTTTTATCTAATATGGCATCTGCAACGCCTGGCTGTCGATTGAAGTGAACAAAATAGAAGTCTTGACCAAAAAACTCTTCCATGAACTCAATCCAGGGTTTTTCTCCACGTTCCATGTAAGGTAAACTCAGGTTTATCACTTTATTGACACGATTTGGATGCAATAAAGCCAGTCCCCAAACGACCATTGCACCCCAGTCATGACCAACAAAAGTGGCATTGTCGTATTTGTAATGGTCGAGAAGCGCAACGAGGTCGCCCGTTAAATGTTCGATGTCATAATCTGTGACTTCGGTCGGACAAGATGAATTGCCATAACCACGTTGGTTTGGAATGATAACATGGTAGCCCGCCTCAACAAGAGCTGGCACTTGATAGCGCCAGGAAAAAGCATGTTCTGGCCAACCATGACAGAGTACAATAGGTTTCCCCGTATTTTGTTTCCCTGCTTCAAAAACTTCAAGTTCAATACCGTTGACCGAAATAAGAGTAGGTTCGGGAAAGCCCATTTCATCAAATATTGAATTCATTACGTTTGTCATTTTTTAATGTTTTAAATATTAATCGATACAAACGTATAACCGGTAAGCGACAGCCTTATGTCAAGGGTAGGCACAAAATTAATGGTATTGGTCGAAATACTCTTGAAGTGTCATATCATGCGGTTCAAAGTGCTCTGATAAAATTTTCGTTTTTTGAATTCTATCCAATCGAAAAAAACGAAATTCCTTACGCAACCGGCACCATGCAATCAAATACCAATTTTCGGAGTTCAATAGGGCAAATGGCTCTATTAATCTTTTGGTTGTAGTGCCCTCCTTATTAATATATTCCATCTTGACAAGGTTGTAATTGGTAAGTGCGTTTTGCAAATCTGACAAATTGTTACTATTCCTTTCTTGATTTATAACCTGGGTATATTGCGTTCTATTCGCAAGCAAATTTGCTTTGTCTTTGATGTTATATCTAAGGATGGCTTTTATTTTATCAATGGCTTTCGAATAATCTTTTACAAATGAAGCATCCTTGTTTTTTAATACTAACTGTTCTGCAAGTATCAAGGCATTTGCTTGATTTTCGGTAAACATTACGGGAGGAACCTTGTAACCTTCCATGAGTGTATATCCCTTGCCTTCTTCGGTCAAAATGGGGACACCTGCTTTCTCCAATGCTTTTATATCCCGGTAGATGGTTCTTTTACTAACTTGAAATTTTTCAGATAATTCAGAAGCTGTAACCATACGCTTAGTCTGAAATTGAATTAAAATGGCTGTTAATCGAGATAATCTATTGACTTCAGAATATTCCATTAATTATTTGATTGACATGCTTTGTGTATTCGCTCTACCAAAATTAATTCATGTTACTGTTTCTAATAACAAACAACAGTTTTATTTAAGAAAAGTGGTCGCTTTAATACGTTTATTTTTCAGTTTAGTACGAGGCTTTATTTTAAAACAAACTCAACTACACTTTCGGCGTGAATTCTTGTAGTATCAAAAATCGGAATATTGACATCATGTGCTTTTATTAGCAAAGGTATTTCTGTACATCTTAATATAACGCCTTGTGCTCCATTTTCGATGGAAGATTCGATGATACTTTGATATACTTTTTTTGATTCGGGTTGTATTGTTCCAAGAACCAATTCGTCATATATAACGTTATGAATACGTTCCCTATCTTCCTGTGGAGGTATAATGACCTCAATGTCATATTTAGCATTTAAGACGTCTTTGTAAAAATCCATTTCCATTGTAAATTTTGTTCCTAAGAGCAATACTTTATTAATGCCTTGTTCTTTAATTTTTTTCCAGTGGCCTCAGCTATATGTAAAAAAGGAATATTTGTATTCTTTATGATCTCTCCACTGGATAAATGCATGGTGTTTGTACATAAAACGATAACATCTGCTTTAGCATGCTCTAGATTAATCGCAGAATCTACCATGAGCTTGTTTAAAGCAATCCAGTCATTTGTATGTTGAAGTTTTTCTATTTCCGCAAAATCTACCGATTCCATAACACATTTAGCAGAATGAAGTCCGCCCAGCATTTGTTTCACCTTTTCATTAATAATTTGATGATACATTTGAGATGATTCCCAGCTCATTCCTCCAATTAATCCAATTTTCTTCATTACTCTTCTTTTTATTTATATGAAAGTTATTATTTCTGCTTGTTGTTATAAGCATAGACTAATGTTGTTTGTGTTGGTTTAGGGTAAAGTTAGGAAAAAGGGACTAACCACTCTGAGAATCTATAGGGTTTTTGTAAGTGAACAAACTTAAGCAATCCACCATTTTTACATATTGTACCTGCCGTACAATTATTGGCTAAAGATGCAGAAATTGCTTATGTTGTATCCTGCCAGACGACAAAGACTATCGAGAAACCTGTTCGCTTAATTTCAGCGTTTATAAGCCTTAGGAAATGGATGCCATTGGCATAAACAGGCCAATTATTTTACTAAATAGCCTCCTACATATGTCACTCCTAAATAGAAAAATAAAGCGAAAGCCCCCCAAAAAAAGACAAAAGCAAAAATATTTTTATTCCAACGGTCATTTTTAGTAAGTGTTTTATATTTTTTTTCTATTTGCCATTTGTATATGGCCTGTTTCGCTTTCTTTTCTATAAAAAATTGTAAAGGTAACATGACCAGACCTAAACCTATTAAAATAGGTAAATACCTGTCAAATTTAAATGGTATTGAACCTATAATAACAAAATAAATACCCGCTCCAATAAAAGCAAAGGGTGTCGCAAAAATATGAAGAGTTCCAGGAATGATTCTTTCTGGCATTTTTTTATTAACCCAACGTTTAGCAAAACTATAATTGGCTAATAACAAGTTTTTAAATAAAAATTTATACATGAATTAGTCTTTTAAATGAGGTAGTTTAAATTTAGGAGCGACATAAGTGTTGTCTATTTTCGTTTCAGGGATTTCTTTGAAAAGCGATTTGTTTCTTTTAGGGTAGTACTGGACTGGTTTTTCATCCCAAAAACCCGAGTTTCTACCAAAATGTTCGTCTATGTCTTCGCTAATATCAAATGTATAATCTAAAAAACCATAAGAATTACTACTGTCTTTGACTTTAAAAAGTTATTTAGAGTTTAAAGCAATATTTGCAATCCAAAATTGGATAATGAAACATCCCCAAAAAACAATAAAAGAAAATACTATTTTATTAATACGTTCATTCCTAGATAATGTCTTATATTCCTTTTCTATCCTCCACTTAACTATTCCTTTTTTAGCAAGTTTTGAGGCTAAGTAATACGCAGGAGTAATAAATATAAACCCTCCTATAACTAAAAAAGCAAGATTTTTAGTTGCGCTTAATACAAATGATAAAAAAAGAATAAGATATATACCGGTTAAAATGAATATAAAAGGGAATGAAAAAAATAGTACGGTAGATGGAATTATTCTTTCTGGCATTTTTTTATTTACCAACCATTTAGAAGTACAATAAAATGATGTTAACAATTGCTTGAATAATAGTTTATACATTAGTTTTTAAATTTATTTAAAGGGGGGTAAATTTAGGAGCAACATAAGTGTTGTCTATCTTAATTTCATTGAATAACGGAATGCTTTGTGTAGGAAAGTTAAGGATTGGTTTCTTATCCCAAGAATCAGATTCTCTTCCAAAATGTTCGTCTATTCCTTCACTAATGTCAAAGGCATAATCTAGAAGGCCATAGATCGCAACACCTACTATAGTTGCGTATTGTTTTGTTTTACACAAGGCTATAAAGAATGTAAGGAAAAAAACTTATTCAATTTAGGCGTTTATGAGGCTTATAAAGTTAATACTACTGGCATAGAACAGGCTAATTATTTTACTAAATAGCCTCCTACATATTTTATCATCAAGTAAAAAAAGAGATAAAAACAAAACCAAAAAAATAGAAAAGCAAATGTGTTTTTATTCCACCGCTGATTCTTAGTTAAAGTAGTATACTCATTTTCTATTTTCCATGCATAAATTGTTTTCTTCACTAGTCTTTCTACAATAAATTGGAAGGGTAACATTATTAATCCTAAACTAATTAAAATAGGTAAAAATGTTGTAAATTTATAATTTATCGTACCTAATATAATACAATATAGGCCAGCTATAACAAAATTAAGTGGAGTTGTGAAAATATGTAGCGTAAAAGGAATTATTCTTTCAGGCATTTTTTTATTAACCCAACGTTTAGCAAAACTATAATTGGCTAATAACAAGTTTTTAAATAAAAATTTAAACATCAATTAGTCTTTTAAATGAGGTAGTTTGAATTTGGGAGCGACATAAGTCTTGTCTATTTTCGTTTCAGGTATTTCTTTGAAAAGCGGCTTGTTTCTTTTAGGGTAATGCTGGACTGGTTTTTTATCCCAAAAACCCGAGTTTCTACCAAAATGTTCGTCTATTCCTTCACTAATATCAAAGGCATAATCTAAAAGTCCATAAATTGCAATGCCTACTATAACTACAGGAGCTCCTGCCGAAGTGGCCGCTATTCCAACAACTAATAATGTGCCATCTACTATTGAATGAGCGTCCCAGGTATTAGTTGCTCCTTCATAAATTAACGTCCCAGCAGACAAATACGGTCCAACTTTAGCAATTTTCCCTGCTTTTTTCATTACTTTTTCAGTCCCATGGAATATTTTTCCAGCTTTAGCAGGTTTTCCCAGTTTTTTGGAGACTTTCGATATTTTGTAAGCATAGGTGCGTTTAAATTCCTTTGGAATTCTATTATAAAGTTCGGCAACATCTGCCAAACCATCAACATTCTTTTTTGTAGTGCCATATACTTGAGAGGCCATAAGCATCCAATCATGTTCTTCTTTATTTACATAATCATCTTGTAGCTTTATAGAGAGATTATCTCCCTGCAATAACCTTTCTTGCTCTTGATATGAATTTAAACGCTCGGTAGAAGTAAACGTTGCATAGTCACTTTTATGACTAATAGTTACAGAGAATGCACGTTGTCCGTTAAAAGACGTTGTTTTAAAATCTACACAAGCCTCATTTGGAACAAGTACCCATTGGTCACCAACAAATACTTCCTTATGGGATAAGATACTGCTTGAATACCTAATATATTGCGAGAAGTCAGGCGGCTCTGGTGTTCGTTGCTGATTTTTTAGTTCTTCTCTGGCCATATCGTCAAGAATTGTCGAAATTTCATGACCTCTGGAACTTAGCAAAAATTCCAAATGACTTCCAAAACTTATAGGGTCCGAATTGTATTTAGAAGTTCTCATTTTCGATTCCCATGCAAAATTGGCTTCTTCTTGTATTAATGCCTGCAGTTTTCTTAATTTTTCGTTTGTCATAATAAACTCAAAGATAAATTTAATTACTGAAATTTTGAGAAAAACACTACGTTAATAGTGCTTAACGGTTATATGCGAACATAGTTGCACAATTAAGTAACCAGCCTAATAAAAAATGGAACGAACCGGAGGGGAATCTTAAGGATTCATGAAGTAGGTCTGAACCAGGCAACTATGTTTACAAGTTGTGTCTAGGGCACAATTATTAAGATAAAGGTACGGAAATTTCTTGTGTTGGATCCTGCCAAATCACAAAGACTATCGGGAAAACGACTTGATCAATTTTAGTATAGCGAGGGCATTCCTAAGGAGGATTTTGCATAAGGTTAAAAGACGTTTAGGAGTATCTATACCTACGACCCCAAAGCTACCAGTGAGGCTAGAGCCACGCGTTATGTTGTTCTAACATAAATCTTTTAAATGTTGGAATAATAAACTGTTCAGAATTCATATAAGTCATTGTTAATTCATCCCATTTAAGGAGAGCATCTTAATAAAGATACACAACTAAAAATAGACTCTTAGACTAATATTAGGAGTGATACCTAGAGATTCATTTTCAATGGTATTAATTGTGCTATTATCATCTAAAGTATAATAGGTATTGATGATATTCTTTTTATTCAAAACGTTCCAGACCGATGCCCCAATAGTGGCGCGAGTCGTATTGGATATATTAAAAGCGTAGGATGCAGAACAATCCGTACGTAAATAGTCGTCCAGATTGCTGCCATTTGGATTGGTATAGCTTATGGTTGTAGCGTCGTTTAATGCGTTGTTCTCATCTGGAAGCGTTGTTGGTTTCCCGGAGTGCCAGTTTAAGCCTATGGCCACTTTTAAATTATTTTGAGTGTATGTTCCTGCAAAGGAAAAGATATGTCTTATATCGGCATTATTAGGAAACTCTTTGCCTTCATTTAAATCGGGGAAGAGGTAATCGTTTTTACTATAGGAATAGGAAAGCCAACTGCTAATAACATCTCCAAACTGCTTGTTTATTAGAAAATCCAGACCTTTAATTTCGTAACTTCCTATACTATTTACAAATTGATATTGGTTTTGAAATCCCTGACTTCTTGTTGTAATACCATCGACTTTTTTAATATACCCTTCTGCACTTATTAGGAGTTTATTTTTGTTATAATGAATGCCGGCAGACAGTTGTTTGCTTTTTATCACAGGAACAGGGTAAATTGTCTTGGTATCGTTGTATACAATGTTATCACTGTTATTATTAGATAGCACCCATCTTCGTTTTTCTATACCTAGGAAATCATTTTGTAAATCGATAATTTGCGAGGTCGTTTGATGTTTTAGTTCGCCAAGTACTTCAAATTTAAGATGGTTTAGAAAACGTTGACTAAAACGAAGTCTAGGCTCTGCCAGAAACATGTTAAACTTATTGATGTAATTTAATCGAACTCCAGTTTTTAAATTGGTGTTTGCATTATTGGATAACAAAGTAGTTTCTGCATAAATGGCATGGCTTCTAAGAACATCTTTAATATAACTCCTAAAGGCAGGGTTATTAACATCTTCCAGATTACTAATGCCTACTTCAGAGAATTGATATCCACCATTTATTTTTAGTTGAGAACTAGGGCTGTAATGCATATCAAATTTAGCAGATCCATCGTAAACTTCATTTTCCTGGACAAGACGCTGGTTGTTGAAAACATCGAAATTGGTGGCATCTAAATCGTAATTAGAAACATAAACCTGATAGGTTGTAGAAAGTTTTTTGGTCCAATCCCTGGTATATGTTAGTCCAACCGCTAGATTTTGCTGCGAGAGTTTACTGTTTAAGGTCTCATCGACATCATTAACTGTAGATTGTTCGTCGTAATTCAGTTGGTTATTCACATTTAAAAAATGAAACCTGAGTTTGTCCTTCTTAGTGATATCATATAAAAATTTAGCAGTGACGTCATAAAAGTAAAAGGATTCGTTTTGAGAGATGGTATTTATACCTGGATTACTAAAATCTGAATCCTGAAAAACCCGTTTAAAATATTGATCGTAGGTAGGTGTTACTACCAGATCGGTAACCGAACGGCGGCTAGATATTTGCAGCTCCGTTTTTTTTGAAAGCGGAATTTTAGCATAACCATCAGTATTAATTAAATTAAAACCTATTCCTGCTTCAAATTCATTGTCGATTTCATCAGAGAGTTTGATGTCTATAATGCTTGAAATTCCATCACCGAATTTTGCGCTGGTACCATTTTTATAAATGTTAATATTTTTGGTGGTATAAGGATTAAAGGCAGATATGAGTCCGAAAAAGTGTCCGGATTGATACATTTTTATACCATCCCAAATGAGTAAGTTTTGGTCGTGTGTTCCTCCTCTCACGTTAATATTCGATACGGTTTCATCTGTGCTTAAAACCCCGGGAAGTGCCTGGATGGTTTGTAATACGTCGGGTTCAATTAAACCCGGAAGAATACCAAATTTCTCTGGTTTTATACTTATAGATCCCTCCCTTAACCTGGTAATACCATTGGTAAGATAGTTGGTCACCAGAATTTCTTCCAACTGCTGTGTTCTAAAAACTCGTTTTTTGTGCTCTAAAACCTTAATCGCTATAAAACGACTATCTAATACTTCGAAATCCAGATGCGTTTCCTTCTTAAGAACTTCAATAGCTTCATCGAGACTAAGACTTTTAGAAGGCAAGAGCATGTTTTTATTTTTAATCGTTTCATCGGCATAAGAAAAACTAACCTCGTATCGCTTTTCTATAATATTTAAAACAGATAAAAGAGATTGTTTTTCTTTTTTGGTGGTTTGTGCATAAAGGCAAACAACATTTAAAAGAAACAACGATAAAAAAATAAGGAAAGTCCCTTTTCTATTCACGTTTTAATGTAATAGCATTATTTACTTTACTATAAGTGACGTGTAAAGGTAAGGTAATTGATTTTAAAGCTACATCAATATTATCATGAGCAAAACTACCTGTAAATAATTGTTCAGAATCAATATCCATTAGTGTAACATTAACGCCATACTGTCTTTCAAACTCGGCAATAACCGTTTTATACGGTAAACTTTTGAAGGTACTTTCGTTATTTAACCACGAAGGCGATGAGTGATTTTCTTTTTCTTTAGCAATTTTTTTCCCATCAAGAATTAAAAAACTGTTTCCAGGCTTTAATTTTGTCTCTTGAGAATTATAGGTCACGCCAACCAGACCTTCGTAGCAAATAACTTCAAAATAATTATCCCAATGTTTAACATTGAATTCAGTACCATAAACGGTGATCACACCTGTTTTGGTTTTTACTTTAAAAGATGAGCCTTTCGCAACTTTAAAAAAAGCTTCCCCATTAAGTTCTACTTCCCGGTTACTTTTCCAGTTACCTTTGTTAAATGATAAAAAGGACTTAGCATTTAAATTAACACGTGATGCATCGGGGAGTTCCACTTTAGTTTTTTGAGCAAACTCTGTAGTTATAGTTGTATCTAAAGTCGTTGTATAATAGTAAAGACTAAAACAAACAGCAAGTATAGCAGCAACACGTATTAGTGGTTTAAACCATTGTGCTGTTGGCTTCTTATGGCTTCTAATGGTGTTAAGAACAACATCCAATTCTTTAGATGTATCGTAATCATTATTTGCCTTAAAAGCTTGTAAGCCCCTGTTTAACTTAACTAAATCATCGTAGTCTTCTAGCGACTTAAACGCGTCAAACTCTTGATCATTTAGATCATTATCCAACCATTTCGATATTAAAACTTCTCTTTTCATTTGGTTCGCATTTATTGTTCTAAACGGTTAAATGCAGTTTGTAAAATAAATTTAGAAATCATTTAAAATAAGGTTTCATAAATTCCATTACAACTATAGAACAATTAACTTTCATTTTTTCCTACCCTCTTTTTCTTTTTTTTTCAAAAAGGTTAAAATTTCGAGTTCATTCTTGGCATGCGATGGAGTTTGTTATTTGTGGGAAACGAAATTCTAAATTCCAAATTCCAAATCCGAAAATCGTAATTTTCTATACTTTGTACTCTATACTTTGTACTCTATACTTTATACTCTATACTTTATACTCTATACTTTATACTCTATACTTTATACTTTGTACTCCGTACCTCTACAACTCCTTAATTTCTTTCCTTAATTTTTCAAGGGCTCCATATATACGTTTCTCTACTGCTTTAGTAGATATATTTAAAAGTTCTGCAATTTCTTTAAAGCGTTTCCCTTCAACTCTGTTCATCATAAAGGCCACGCGTTGAGCTTCTGTTAAGTTAGCCAAGGCTCGTTGTAACTTATCATGGTACTCACGCTCTTGCATCAAAAACTCAGGACTCTCATTAGTATGTCTTTTTTGTTTAGTTTGTTGATGCTTTAAAACAACCTTTTGATGGGCAGTTTCATTCAGCATGAGATTGTTTGCTGTTGTAAAAAGAAAGCTTTTTGCCTTGTCTGGAGCTACTTTTTTACAATGCTCCCACAGTTTAACAAAGGCCTCTTGAACTTTGTCTTTAGGATTTAATAACTCACCAAATTTATAATATAAAAAATTGTTTAAATCTTTGGAATACTTATTAAATATTGAAGAAAACATACGTTCTTCGCAAATGTTTTCATGTAATTGTTTCTTCATTATTATTGGTGATTAGCGGCACTAAATTAAAAAAAATGGAAACATGAGGTAGGAATTTTTAAAGTTATCCTGTTCTATAATCAAAAAGCTATGTTTAACCCAAAAAAAAATGTTATGAAAATCAAAATGAGATCATTATTACTAATACCTTTTTTTGCTCTTTTATTATTCACGTCTTGTCAGGAAGAAGTTGTAGATGTAACGCCACCGGCAGAGAGTGAAGCCCTTGTTGCTAATTCAGAATTAACCAGTTTTTTAAGTGCAACATCTTCCAAAGACGGATCTGCAGATAATATTATTGATAAAGCCAGCTGTCTATCTGTTGAATTACCTGTGACTGTTGTTGTAAATGGTTTGGAAATTATAGTGGATTCTACAGAAGACTATAAAGTTATTGAAGCCATCTTTAATGAATTTGAAGATGATGAAGACAAACTGGATATTGTTTTCCCAATTACAATAATTAAGGCAGACCATTCAGAGATTGTGCTTAATAATCGTGAAGATTTGGAAAAATTAATCGAGGAGTGTAGAGATGAAAATGAACCAGATGATGATATTGAATGTATCGATTTTCAGTACCCGATATCTTTTTCAGTTTACGATACAGAATTTCAGGTTATAGATGTTATAACAGTTGAGAATGATAGAGCATTACACCGTTTTGTTAAGCGTGTTGCAAATGCAGAAGTTTTAGCAAGCCTTAATTTTCCAGTAACCATGCTTTTAGCAGATGGCTCTACAGTTGTTGTAAACAATAATGAAGAATTAGAACGTACTATTAATGAAGCAAAAGATGCTTGTGATGAAGATGATGATAATGATTATGGTGATGACGATTTTACTAAAGAACGTTTAGACGAATATTTAAAAATTTGTCCTTGGGTTGTTTACGAATTTAAAAGAGACAACCAAGACAATACAGCTCAATATAAAGAATACGCTTTAAACTTTAAAGAAGATAATATTGTTGTAATGCGAGCAAGAGGCGGTGATGTTTTAACAGGAACCTGGAGTACTCGTGTAACCGATAGGGGAGCGCTTTTAAAGTTAGAATTTGAGAATCTGGCAGACTTTACTTTAGAGTGGATTGTTTATGATATTGAATATGGTAAAATCAAGCTTTACGAGGTTGGTGGTAACAGAATCATTATGAAGAAAAATTGTGATGTTGTTATTGATATTACTAAAGAAAGAATTAAAAACTATTTACAAGAATGTTTATGGCGCGTAGCACGTTTAAGTGTTGATGGTGCCGATAATGAAAAAGATTATATAGGAACACCATTGAAATTCTTTGAAAACGATGTTGTAAAAATTAGAGTAAATGGTGAACTGGTTGAAGGTACATATGAAATAGGCGTAAGAAATACTGGTTTTGTTTTAAAAATTAATTTAGAGGGAAGACCAGATTTAAAACTAGAATGGTTTGTGACTTTCCTTGAGCCAGGCTTAATCAAACTTGAAAATGAGAACAACAAAATGATATTGAAAAGACATTGCCCAGAAGGTGATGAAGATTTAGGCTATATCGATGATGTTATCATTACAGGTCTTTGGGATATTGCGTCTTATATGGATGGAGATTTGAATAAAACGGAGGAGTATTTCGAGTATGCTATAGATTTCTTAGAAACGGGCTATATAAAAGTAATGCATGATACTCATGATTTTGCTATAGAAGGTTCTTGGTTAGCTTACAGGGATAATGGCTTGTTTTTAGGAATGCATTACGGAACTGAAGAGCCATTCGATGAACTTAATCACAGATGGAGAATTAAATCAATTTCACCAAATAGAATTGAATTGAAAGACTACAGTGCGAATGGTGAAATTGAGAGAATTCTTGTTTTGGAGAAAAGGCAATCATAATCTAAACTGCTGTTAGTCAAAAAAGGAAAACTTATTTTTCGGTTTGTTAGGTTAATTAGCTAAGTAAGTATCCTTTATATAAAGCTGCCAAATTATAGAATTTGGCAGCTTTTTTTATAATAAGCCACTTCATTAATAAGCTTCAAATCATTAACTTTGCGATTCCTAAAATTAAAAGTAAATTATGTTCAATAATTTAAGTGATAAATTAGATAAGGCTTTACACGTTTTAAAAGGACACGGAAGCATTACAGAGGTTAATGTAGCCGAAACCTTAAAGGAGATTCGTCGTGCATTACTTGATGCCGATGTTAACTTTAAAATAGCCAAAGAATTTACAAACAGAGTTAAAGAAAAAGCACTTGGTCAAGATGTATTAACAACATTACAACCAGGGCAGTTAATGGTTAAGATCGTTAAAGACGAACTAACCGAACTTATGGGAGGTGATGCCGAAGGGATAAACCTTTCTGGTACTCCAAGTGTTATTTTAATGTCTGGTTTACAGGGGTCTGGTAAGACTACTTTTTCTGGGAAGCTTGCGAATTATCTTAAGAATAAAAAGACTAAAAAACCTTTGTTGGTCGCCTGTGATGTGTATCGTCCTGCAGCGATAGATCAGTTACATGTTGTTGGAGAGCAGATTGGTGTTGAGGTGTTTAGTGATAGAGGGAATAACGATCCAGTAGCCATTTCTAAAGCCGGTATTGCACATGCAAAAGCAAATGGACATAATGTTGTTATTGTAGATACTGCTGGTCGTTTAGCGGTAGATGATGCGATGATGACCGAAATATCAAATATCCATAAAGCCATACAGCCACAGGAAACCTTGTTTGTTGTCGATTCTATGACCGGGCAGGATGCCGTGAATACAGCAAAAGCCTTTAACGATATCTTGAATTTTGATGGTGTTATTCTTACCAAATTAGATGGAGATACTCGAGGTGGAGCCGCCATTACGATTAAGTCTGTAGTAAACAAACCCATTAAATTCATTGGTACAGGAGAAAAGATGGAGGCTATCGACGTATTCTATCCATCTCGTATGGCCGATCGTATCCTTGGAATGGGAGACGTTGTTTCCTTAGTTGAAAGAGCTCAGGAACAATTTGATGAAGAAGAAGCCCGCAAACTTCAAAAGAAAATTGCCAAGAACCAATTTGGATTTGATGATTTCTTAAAACAGATTCAGCAAATCAAGAAAATGGGTAACATGAAAGATCTTATTGGTATGATTCCAGGAGCCGGAAAAATGATGAAAGGTATGGATATCGATGATGATGCTTTTAAAGGTATTGAAGCCATTATACATTCCATGACCCCAAAGGAGAGAAGTAATCCAGCTATAATAAACTCTAGTAGAAAAATACGTATTGGAAAAGGTTCAGGAACATCAGTACAGGAGGTAAATCAGTTGCTAAAACAATTTAACCAAATGAGTAAGATGATGAAAATGATGCAAGGCGGAGGCGGTAAAAAGATGATGCAGATGATGCGGGGAATGCGTTGATTTTTTAGTTTTGATACTTGATACTTGATACTTGATACTTGATACTTGATACTTGATACTTGATACTTGATACTTGATACTTGATACTTGATAC
>CANLWB010000017.1 GCA_947494695.1 uncultured Flavobacteriaceae bacterium
AGCAGCTTTTTAAGCCAAGGTATGCGCTAAAAAATGGGATTTTTTGCTAAAAAACGCAATGACTACTATCCCTTTGGGCAACTTCTACCTAATAGGAGCGGTTCTTCGGACGGTTATCGTTATGGGTTTGGTGGCCAAGAAAAGGATAACGAGGTTAAAGGAAATGGAAATAGCTATGATTACGGTAACAGATTCCATGACCCTAGAGTAGGAAGATGGTTGAGCTTAGATGCAGTAAGTAAAGCTTATCAGGGTAATTATAATTTTGCTAGTAATAGCCCTATAATGTTTGTGGATGAAGGTGGTGATGATGATTATTATTATGATAGAACTACTAACAGTGTTTACGTAATAAGAACAGGAGCTCCACATCGTTTTATTTTCACTGAGTACATATTTTCAGACCCAGTAGGAGATAGTCAAATGCAGATTGGTGAGCCTGTAAATATGCTTTATCCTGTAGGTAGCAAGAAAGTACAAGAGCTCTTTTATCGTCACAACAATGTATTTCAAGATGCTCTTTATCATGCCAGAGGTGCAGACCATGAGCGTATATACAATAGCTATAATAATTTAGGGAATGCTGAAGCTGGGAAAGTTATTGCTGTTGTTGCAGCTGCTCCAGCTGTACTTGTTGTCGGATTAGAAGTTTTAGCTGCGTATGGTACTGAGACGGTTTTAACATATATTGCTAATGAAGCAAAAGATGAAGTTTTATCTCAGGCAACAGGCGGAGCTAGTGATGTTTTAGATGTATCTAAGACAGCAAAAAATTTAGTTGAGTTAGGTGTAAAAAAATTAGTCAAGAAATCTGATGGAGTCGTTTTAAAACCAGATTTTGTTGTTACTCCTAATGGAACTGCTGTTTCAACTGATTTAAAAAAGATTGAAAAGTCATTTGATGATGCTGGCTTTGAAAAAATTGAAGTAAATCCTAAAAATAGCGTTTATGAAGTTCCTAAAGGTGATGGAAGTAGAAATAACATGTATATTAGATTGCAAGAAGGGAATACACCAAGAACTTCTGATTTTGATGGTGATAGAGTTATAACTACTAATGCAACAGGTAATACAAGAAATAAAGATTATGTAAATCCTGATGGTAGTCGTATTACAGGACAAGCAGATAAAGCAGCAAGAAGAGAAAAAGGTCATGTTCATTTAGAAAAACCAAAAGAATAATAAAATGCTCATACAAGAAGATTTAAACCTTTTGTTGAATTCTTATTTAACAAGTTTTGGTATTGTAAATCAATTTATCGAATTGAAGTTTTCCAATGATACGTACGAAGAAATTACTTTTTTTGTCGATTGTGATTTGAGTACCAACGATGCGGAATTAGAAAGGAAAAAAGAATATTTTGATAAGCTTGACAATGATGTTTCTAGTATTATTTATTTTATAAAAGCAAATAGAAAAAAAGTGGAAGCAGTCGAATTTGATAAAAACTTAAAATTAGTTTTCACCAATAATTATATAATTGAGTTTTCTCTATTCTCTGAATACGAAGAACCACTTTCAATTACATTTCAGAAAAATGGCGTAATAGAAAAATCTTTTACAATTCCTAGTTATCGATGACGCCCGCTGTTCCATAGTATGCGCTACCGCTAGCATTTGCTTAGTGGCGGTAACAGTAAGAGAAACAAAAAGGTTAGACAAGATAGAATAAGAGCAATAAAAAACTATACGTATGTATGGTTTTTTGTATTTTAGAGTTATGAGTAGGAAGTACAAGTTTCATAATAAAAATGGATTATACTTTGTAAGTTTTGCCACAATACATTGGATAGATGTTTTTACCAGGCAAGTATATTTTAATGTATTGGCCGACAGTGTTAATTATTGTAGAAAAGAGAAAGGTATGGAGCTTTATTGCTATTGTTTTATGCCCAGTCATGTGCATTTTATATTTAGGTCTACAAAAGGGGAACCATCAGAATTATTGAGAGATTTAAAGAGACATACTTCCAGAAGAGTAATAGAAACTATAAAAGATAATCCTCAAGAAAGTAGAAAAGAATGGTTGTTATGGATGTTTGAGAGAGCAGGAAAAAAGAATGCAACAACAAATAAATATCAGTTTTGGCAACATCATAACAAGCCTATAGAGCTTTGGAGCGAAAGCGTTATCAAACAAAAAATAAATTACATACATAACAATCCCCCGCTGTTCCATAGTATGCGCTACCGCTAGCATTTGCTAGTGGCGTTCCGAGTCAGCAGGCAAGAGTCACGCTAAAGACGTGATAAATAAGAAAATATAAATTAGAAGAGCTTTTACAGAGATGTAAGGGCTTTTTTTATGAGTATGCTTTTTTACTAATCATAGTATCAATAAGCCCCCGCTGTTCCATAGTATGCGCTACCGCTAGCATTTCCTTAAATCCGTAGGTTGGGTTGATTTTTGCAATCGTTCAAATATATTGATAGTTTTTCTTTTAAAATTCTGTTGATAGATTTCTTTTATTCGGGTTTCCAGACTTGATTGGGCATAATTTCCCTATTAAAGGTTTTATTCTTTGTTTGTCATATTTGCAGTATTTAAAAGAGCGTTGTTTTAAAATTCAGCTAGGTTTTAAAATGGATGTCCCCTGATGGCGCTAGTTTATCAAAGTAACGGCTACCGCTAGCATTTGCTAGTGGCGTTCCGAGTCAGCAGGCAAGAGTAAGAAAACATAAATTAGAAAAGCTTTTTACATTTAAATAGTCATTAGCTTATAAGATAGGCTTTAGGGATGATTTATAACGAGTGCCGTACAAGTAATTAAAGAAAAACAAAAAATTGAGTTGTCCTAAAATAGGTTGTCCCCCGCTCGTCCTAGTATGTTTGTACAAGAGTGAGCGCTACCGCTAGCATTTGCTAGTGGCGGTAACAGTAAGAGCAACAAAAAGTTCAGACAAGATAGAGTAAGAGCAACAAAAAACTATAGGTATGTATGGTTTTTTGTATTTTAGAGTTATGAGTAGAAAGTACAAGTTTCATAATAAAAATGGATTATACTTTGTAAGTTTTGCCACAATACATTGGATAGATGTTTTTACCAGGCAAGTATATTTTAATGTACTGGCCGACAGCGTTAATTATTGTAGAAAAGAGAAAGGTATGGAGCTCTATTGCTATTGTTTTATGCTCAGTCATGTGCATTTTATATTTAGGTCTACAAAAGGGGAACCATCAGAATTATTGAGAGATTTAAAAAGACATACTTCCAGAAGAGTAATAGAAACTATAAAAGATAACCCTCAAGAAAGTAGAAAAGAATGGTTGTTATGGATGTTTGAGAGAGCAGGAAAAAAGAATGCAACAACAAATAAATATCAGTTTTGGCAACATCATAACAAGCCTATAGAGCTTTGGAGCGAAAGCGTTATTAAACAAAAAATAAATTACATACATAACAATCCTGTAGAAAGTGGTTTTGTAACTAATGCAGTAGATTGGAAATATTCAAGTGCCAGAAATTTTCAAGAAGATGATAGCATTTTAGAAATAGACAGTACAGGTTTTTTAGCATGAGTTAGGCACTAGTAAATACTAGCGCCAGCGTGGGGCAAAATAATTTACGATTTTGAATAGAAATATGGAAGGACATAACCAAGTAGTAGAAATAGAATATTTAAATAATTATATATATAAGAGCAATCGTAAAATTATTATTGCAATTCTATTTTTTTTGATTAGAAAAATTCAAACAAAAGAATTTTATTTGAACTCATATGAATTACAAGTGATTGAATTTGGTTTTATGGGTACTTATCCAGCAATAGGAATTAAATATTTGAGAAAAGAAATTGATTATTATACTACTCACAAAGATTTGGAGAAAAAGATTAATAAAGAATTTAATGACGTAATTAATGAATTTAGTTTGAAAGATTTTTTGAATTTTTCTATTAAAAATGAAGAAATGATATCAAATACTTTTAATAGTTTTAGAGGCTAGTATACCTAAGCTATTCCCCTTTGTTGGCGCTAGTATGTCAAAGTAACGGTTATCCCCCGGGTAACACGTGTCGTTACGGCTAAGCTTTGCTTAGTAGCGGTAAGAGTAAGAAAAAAGAGAAAGCTTTTACAAGGATGTATGAGCATTTTATTTTATCTGTTATTTACTCAATACGCCACTAGTTATAAACTAGTGGTAGCGGGGGCGCTAGTTTATCAAAGTAACGGCTACCGCTAGCATTTGCTAGTGGCGTTCCGAGTCAGCAGGCAAGAGTCACGCTAAAGACGTGATAAATAATAAAATATAATTTAGAAAAGCTTTTACATCTCTGCAAAAGCTTTTCATATGTGAAGTAATGTTTAACCTGCCTATGATTTAATAAGCAAAACGTTTTAGTCTTTTCCAGTTATCTTCTTGTGGGTGTCTAAGATTAGCGACGAACTTATTAGTCAATAAATTCTCACGGGAGATACTGTTTAAATACCTTGATATTTTAGTTGATGATTTCATTTTTAATTGATTGATGACTGATTATCGGGGACTGAGCGTAGTCGAAGTCCCCCGCTGTTCCATAGTATGCGCTACCGCTAGCATTTCCTTAAATCCGCAGGTCTGTTATAAAAAACAACCGCAAACTATTTGTTTATAAAGGTTTGCGGTTTTGAGTGTTTTCCCCTGATGGCGCTAGTTTATCAAAGTAACGGCTACCGCTAGCATTTGCTAGTGGCGTTGCGAGTCAGCAGGCAAGAGTCACGCTAAAGACGTGATAAATAAGAAAATATAAATTAGAAAAGCTTTTACAGAGATGTAAAGGCTTTTTTTATGAGTATGTCCCGTCCTGAAATAAGTTGACAAAAAATCGACTTATTATGAAAGACAAAGACGAGCATTACGTTAAGCGCACACAGCGCGATTATAATTTAGGCTTTAAATTAGCTATTGTATCCGAAGTAGAAAAAGGCAATTACCCGCTGTTCCATAGTATGCGCTACCCCTGATGGCGCTAGTTTATCAAAGTAACGGCTACCGCTAGCATTTGCTAGTGGCGTTCCGAGTCAGCAGGCAAGAGTCACGCTAAAGACGTGATAAATAAGAAAATATAAATTAGAAGAGCTTTTACAGAGATGTAAGGGCTTTTTTTATGAGTATGCTTTTTTACTAATCATAGTATCAATAAGCCCCCGCTGTTCCATAGTATGCGCTACCGCTAGCCCCTGATGGCGCTAGTTTATCAAAGTAACGGCTACCGCTAGCATTTGCTAGTGGCGTTGCGAGTCAGCAGGCAAGAGTCACGCTAAAGACGTGATAAATAAGAAAATATAAATTAGAAGAGCTTTTACAGAGATGTAAAGGCTTTTTTTATGAGTATGCTTTTTTACTAATCATAGTATCAATAAGCCCCAGATAGTGCTAGTATGTCCAAGTAACGGCTACCGCTAGCATTTGCTAGTGGCGGTAAGAGTGAGAAATAAAAAAAATAATTTAGAAAAGTTTCTACAGAGATGTAAAGGCTTTTTCTATTGAGCCAGTTTTTGAGCAAAGTTAGCCTTTAGTACAAATGCAGAGAGGAAATCTTTAACAGTTCCCCAGATGGTGCTAGATTAACACGTAACGGCTACCGTCACCCCCGCTGTTCCATAGTATGCGCTACCGCTAGCCCCTGATGGCGCTAGTTTATCAAAGTAACGGCTACCGCTAGCATTTGCTAGTGGCGTTCCGAGTTAGCAGGCAAGAGTCACGCTAAAGACGTGATAAATAAGAAAATATAATTTAGAAAAGCTTTTACATCTCTGCAAAAGCTTTTCATATGTGAAGTAATGTTTAACCTGCCTATGATTTAATAAGCAAAACGTTTTAGTCTTTTCCAGTTATCTTCTTGTGGGTGTCTAAGATTAGCGACGAACTTATTAGTCAATAAATTCTCGCGGGAGATACTGTTTAAATACCTTGATATTTTAGTTGATGATTTCATTTTTAATTGATTGATGACTGATTATCGGGGACTGAGCGTAGTCGAAGCCCCCATAAGATTCTACTTATAACGCCTTTTACTATTCCAAGTATAACTTTTCGTGTGACTTAACGTACTACTTAACTGATTACTGTTTAATGTCCTCATGATTTCCTTATTTAATTGATTGATTGATTGATTGATTGATTGATTGATGACTGATTATCGGGGACTGAGCGTAGCCGAAGTCCCCATAAGATTCTACCTATAACGCCTCTTACTATTCCAAGTATAACTTTTAGTGTGACTTAACGTGCTACTTAATTGATTGCTGTTTAATGTTCTCATAACTGTTCTTATTTTGATTGATGAATTAATAATCGGGGTGAGAGCATAGCCGAAACCCCATTGTTGATTGTTTATACTAGATAGACGATCAAAAATTAATTTTGTTACAGTACTATGTATAACAAAGTAATAAATTAACATTTTTTAACTATTTTAATAGGAGAGGAGTAAGCAATTATTTAATTTTAAGACTGATAATATGCTTTAGGAATGGTTTTTGTGTTAAATGAATACAAAAAGTTGCGTACAGGTACATATCTTTCTAGATAAAAAAATATCTTTGGAGCAGGTGATTCCTGTATATTCAATGAAATAAGAAAACAAATGAGAGCCCATTTTTCATTTTTTATTCTCTTTACTTTTGTGCTATCTACTTATGGTCAAGTTGATACAAGAAACCGTTCTATATCTATTCCGGCCGTGAAAAGTAAAAATGACTCATTGGATGCACGGTCTTTATTACCTTCAAAACCAATTAACAACAACAGGATTAACAGTATTAATACCCCTAAGGTATCGAATCGTCTTAATATGCCTAAAAAGGAGTTTTCCATGTTCCCAACTGAGGAGTTTGGTAATCCTGGAGAGCTTTATGAATCACGAATTAGTAAAAGCTTGGATAATCTAAAGCTGAGCAAAGAAGAAGTAGAGGCCAAGAATGGCAGCAGCACCGATCAATATTTCGGAGATTTTAAAAGCAGTGCCGAATCTGTTAATATTGTGTACCGTGATCATGGTTATGAGGATGGTGATGTTATTCAGGTTTTGGTTAATGATGATATTATTCAGCCCAGGGTATATTTAACCAATGGCTTTAGAGGATTTAAACTCGATTTGCAAAAGGGTTTTAATAAAATAGACTTTCTAGCCTTGAATCAAGGAGAGTCTGGACCCAATACGGCCGAATTTCAGGTTGTAGATGATAAGGGGAGCTTAGTTGCTGCAAACCGTTGGAATCTTGCCACAGGTGTAAAGGCTACGATTATTGTTGTTAAAGAGTAGTGTTTTCATTTCATTTATAGCTTGTCATTCTACAATCTATAACCTAATGAAATAGGTTGTTTTACGCTTTCTTTTTGCCATTTCTTACAATATGTTTTCTCAAAATACTAGTGTCCCAGATGGAACGTGGTATTTACAGAATCTTATTGTTGATCATGAAGAATCTCCTAATCCTGTAAATAGTCAAAATACGCCAGTAACCTCGAATTTTGAGAACCATAATCGTGGAGATAAATATTTAAGTACTTCGATCTGTGATTATATGGGAGCAGTTTTAAATTTTGACTTGGAAAATGGAAACTTTACTATAACAGATATTGGTATTACACTTGGTGGTTGCGTATTTGATGAGAATATTTCTAATCCTCAATCAGTGATGAGTTTTGAAAATAAACTTTACAGTTTCTATAGTAATGAAAGTATTTTTAACTACGATATCATAGAAGAAAGTTCTAGTCATTCACAAACTTTAACCATTACTGACATTAATGGAAATAAGGCCATTTACAGCAATAAAAGGTTGTCTTCTAAAGATTTTGTTCAGTCTCACGTTTCTGTTTTCCCAATTCCGGCTAAAGAAGAATTAACCATTAGCTCTATTCATGTTTCCCCATTAAAATTTCAAATTTTTGATTTTAGTAGAAAAATAGTTATGGCAAAGCAGTTATTAAGTTCTAATTCAATCAACGTAGAAAAACTGCCAACAGGGATTTATTTTATTCGAATTGAAAACAAACAAGGAAGCACTATAGTTAAAAAAATCACAAAATAATATTCCCAATAAAGACTAGATTTTCAAAAATAAAAGAATAATTTTCTCTATTCTCTTAAGAAATAATCCTATCAATTCGTGTTAATTCCTCTTCCGTAAAACTTAAATTGTCCAAAGCCTTTACATTTTCCTTCAATTGATTTGCAGAACTGGCTCCTACCAATACAGATGCTACCTGTGGTTGTCTCAAAATCCAGGCAATCGCCATTTGTGATACTTTTTGTCCGCGCTCTTGAGCAATCGTATTTAAGTGCTGAACTTTTTCAATATTACTATGTACCGTATCGACATTTAAATAGGTGAGGTCTTTTGCCGCTCTCGAGCCTTCAGGAATTCCCTTTAAATATTTATCTGTTAACATACCCTGTGCCAATGGAGAAAAGGCAATACATCCCACACCATTTTGCTCTAAAGTATTTAAAAGTCCGTCTTCTACCCAACGATCTAGCATAGAGTAACGTGCCTGATGCAATATAAAAGGAACATGCTGCTGTCTAAGTAGCTCTGCTGCTTTCTGTGTCTCTTCGGGTTGGTAGTTAGAAATCCCAACATATAAAGCCTTTCCCTGTCTTACAATATCTGCCAAAGCGCCCATGGTTTCTTCTAAAGGTGTATCGGGGTCTGGTCTGTGGTGATAAAAAATATCTACATAATCAAGTCCCATACGTTTTAAACTCTGGTCCAAACTGGCGATAAGATACTTTCGTGAACCGAAATTGCCATAGGGCCCAGGCCACATATCGTAACCTGCTTTGCTAGCGATAAACAACTCATCCCGATACGATTTAAAATCGCTTTTAAGAAGGGTTCCGAAATGCTCTTCTGCAGAACCATATGGCGGACCGTAGTTATTCGCTAGATCAAAGTGCGTAATGCCCAGATCGAATGCACACCTAAGAATATCTCTACCATTCTGAAGACTATCAACAAAACCAAAGTTATGCCATAAACCTATAGATAGAGCGGGCAGCAGTACACCACTTTTTCCCGTTCTGTTATAGGTCATAGAATCATATCTCTGGTTTGAAGCCAGGTATTCGGTCGCATTAGATTTGTCGTTGATTTGCATGTTTAAGGAGACTAATAAGTGAGAAACAAATGTATAAATTAGTTTTTAATGTTAAGGTAAAATGTGCGGCTTAAAAATAGTCAGGTCATTACGAAGAGGATATTCATAATGTAACCGTTTCAAATAGAATAGATTACCAAAATCACACCTTTTCGCAATGACCTGCAAAAAACCGACCTATCTCAAGGCAATTAATCCTTTAAAGGCTGTTTAATTTCTTTTTTTAAGTGTTTTGCATAGAAGCCCATCATAGATTCGTAAAGGGCAATTCGGTTCTCTTCTTTACCAAACCCATGTCCTTCATCATATTTAACCATGTAAGGAACGTCATAACCTTTAGCACGAAGAGCACTCACAATTTGATCAGATTCATCAATATTCACCCTTGGGTCGTTAGCACCCTGGACAACAAAAAGAGGCTTCTTAATTTTATCGATTTGATATACTGGAGAGACTTCTTCCATAATGGCTTTTTCTTCAGGGATATCGGAATCATACCAAATTTCTTTAACGATTTTTTTATAGGGTTTCCAATATTCTGGGAAGGACTCGAAAAATGTGAAAATGTTCGAGACCCCAACATAATCAACACCACAGGCATATAGATCGGGCGTTTTAGTAAGTCCTCGCAATACGGCATAACCACCATGGCTACCACCATAAATAGCTGCGTTTTCTTTGTCTACCCAGCCTTGATCAATAACGTACTGCAGGCCATCTTCTACATCATCCATCGCTTTTCTTCCTATTTGTTTAAAACCGGACTCTAAAAATGCCTTTCCGTAGCCACCAGAAATTCTAAAATTTACCTGTAGAGTCGCATAACCACGACTAGCAAAAAGCTGTGCTTCCGGATTGAAACCCCAGGAGTCTCTAATACCCTGCGGACCTCCATGAGGATTTACAATAACAGGTACTTTTTCCCCATTTAAAGCCGCTTTTGGTAAAGTTATATATCCGTGAATGGTCTTTCCATCTCTACTTTTAAAAGTAATGGGACGCATTTCTGCCATATCGTTCTCAACAAGGTTTGGCATGAGATTATAAAGCAGTTTGAAGGCTTCTGTTTTAGAATCATAAGAATAATATGTACCATATAATTTGTCACTTTGTAAAAAGATAAGGTATTTACTTTCATCATCTGTAGCATCTGGGATCGAGTAGTTGTAACCCGGAAATTTTGCTACAATCTTTTTATGCAGCTTCCTGTAATACTTGCTTACAGGCACAACACGACTCTTTTCGCCCTCATAATAGAAGTAATCCAGTTCGTAACCACGATGTCTTGATAATCCAAGTCCGGAAACATCATAATCGGCATTAGAAAAGAGTTTTTTTATCACCTTATCTTCTTTAAGGTCATAAAGATGTATTTGTACTTTATCACTGTCAAGATTTGAAGTTACATAGGCCTCATGCGGGTTATCTGACGCATAATTGAAGGACGAAATACTAAAGTTCTGTTTCCAGTTTAATTTCTTCTTTACCTCGTAATTTTCACCATCTAACGTATAATAAAAATCGATATTCACACCATTACGTAATTTAAAGAACCCACGAAGTTTGCCGTCTTTATCAAACACATAACTATTTATAGGATTCGTACCATCTTCATTTTTATAGAGCTGTTCCAGGGCACCAGATACAATATTAATCTTATAAGGTTCAAATATTTGCGGATTATTTTTATTCATAGATATAATCATATGATCTTTATCTGCTTTAAGCCCTTCTAAGATATTCACTTTAACCCCCTCAAAAGGCGTTAATTCCTTGGCATTACGACCATCTATATCAACAGCAAAAAGGTGGTAATCTTCATTTCCTCCTTTGTCCATAACATAAACCAGTCGTTCTTCATTGGCCCAACCAAAACCGCGAATTAATTCTTCTTTTTCTTCAATGACCCTGGTGATTTCATTAGTTTCAAGATTTTTAACATACACATGATTTTTTGCATTTTCGTCTTTCTCACGATAGGATAAGTATGTTCCGTTTGGTGAAAAACTAAAAGACCTGGCTTTGGGTCTTGCAAAGTAATCTTTTACCGAATATTTGTAGTTCGTAGGATTCCAGTTTGCCAATTTTTTAAGCGCCTCGTCTGATGTTGGTAATGCCGTATTACCAGGTAAGGTTTTAACTGTTTTAGATAATACTAAAGGAAATTCTTTACCGCCCTGATAAAACGTACCTGTTAATTGGTTTTCTTCTAAAGTGGCAATGTATTTTATGCCTGCCTGACTAAATGTAATGGTAAGTGTATTGTTTTCAAACGAAGTGCTATCCATGGGAAGGCCTGTAGCACCTTGTGAAGGACTATCCATAGTTGAAACATAACCGTCTTCTGAGTTTTTAACGTCGAATACCAAAGGGATTTCTGAGCCTTGAACAGATATTGCGCCCTTCCAGGAACCAACAATATCTTGGGCATGTGTTGAAAGTACTGCACATAAGAAAAGTATACATGCACAGCTTAGTTTTAAGATGCTTGTTTTCATTTGATTGATTTAGTGAACTGGTTTAAACTTTTAGATATTGAGTTAACATGTTGTTTTTTGTCTTTTTATAACATCATAGCGATGCCATCCCCTTTAAAAAAGCCTTCAAAAGAGTAAAAGTCTTCTATGTCGTCTTTCAATCAAAAAAAATCAAACGCGTTCAGATTAAAAATTATTATTTACAAACTAAAGGTCCAAAAAAGGTGTCATTCAGAACGCCCGCCTGCCGGACGGGCAGGACGTGAAGAATCTGTAAGAATTTAAATGTTTACCTGTTAAAGTCTTAAAATTTTTCGACCGTCCGTCCCACAAGCGGGTGCTCAAAATGACAATTCTAGAACTTTTTAGTCACTCTACCTGGTTAGAAGAAAAAAAACACATTTTGTTACACGTTTTATAAGAAAAAATTCACTTTTAAATAAAGGTAATTAGTTTCTAATGTTAGTTAGCTTTCGTGTTAATTAAGGCAACGCCATGTCTGTAGACATTAGTTAAAGGTAGCCAAAAAGGGTGGAAGAGGGGGGATTTCTTTAATTTTGGTTGTTCTTTTTTTTGTTTTGACTACTGAAATTGAAACTGCTTTAATCGACGTTGTAATTTGCTGATTTTCAGTGTCAAAAATAATGATTCGTAATTTTCTGGGAAACATTCTTGATAAACTGTCTAAAGGTGTTATTTTTGCACGTCACAAAATTTTAGAAATGTCAATTTCAGTAACCGAACTAGAAGAAAGAAAAGAAGGAAAGGAGCTCTATAGCTATCAAAAAGGAGCCATAGATAAAATTTTTAATAGTTTTGATGAATCACCTGATGATTATCATTTGTTGTATCAACTTCCAACCGGAGGAGGAAAAACCGTAATTTTTTCTGAAATTGTTAGGCAGTATCTAAAAAACCATAAAAAGAAGGTTTTGGTTATGACCCACCGAATCGAGTTATGTAGGCAAACGTCTCATATGCTTACAGAATTTGGTGTGATGAACAAGGTGGTAGACAGTAAAGCCGATTTAAGTGATCAAACAGAGTACAGTTGCTTTGTGGCCATGGTTGAAACCTTAAATAATCGTTTAAATGATGATAAATTAGATATCTCCGATATTGGCCTGGTAATTATTGATGAGGCGCATTATAATTCGTTTACAAAACTGTTTAAGTTTTTTAGTAAATCATTTATTTTAGGAGTAACGGCGACACCTTTAAGTTCGAATATAGATTTACCAATGACCGACAATTACGATGAGCTCATTGTTGGAGAAAGTATAGAATCTTTAATTGAAAACGGATTTTTGGCTCGTGCAGAAATGTTTTCATACAATGTAGGGCTTACATCCTTAGTTGTTGGAGCAAATGGGGATTATACTGTGAAATCTTCAGAAGATTTGTATACAGATAGCGATATGCTTAGCAAGCTATTACAGGCTTACGAAGAGCGCTCTAAAGGTAAAAAGACCTTGATTTTTAATAATGGAATTAATACGTCGCTACATGTTTATGATACGTTTAGAAGAGCTGGATACCCAGTGGCGCATTTAGATAATACCAATTCTAAAAAAGAACGCGCGCTAATTTTAAAATGGTTTAAAGAAACACCCGATGCGATTTTAACATCGGTAAGTATCTTAACAACCGGATTTGACGAACCTACTGTGGAAAGTATTATTTTAAATAGAGCGACCAAGTCCTTGACGCTTTATTATCAGATGATAGGTCGTGGGTCTCGTATTTTAAAAGATAAAAACTCCTTTAGTGTGATCGATTTAGGGAATAACTTCCATCGTTTTGGTGCCTGGGGAGACAATTTGGATTGGCAACGCATTTTTAAATCGCCTAATTACTACCTGGATGCCATTTTAAGTGATGAGGAATTAGAAAGTAATTTTAGGTATGAAATGCCAGATGCTTTGCGACAGGAGTTTGCTAATTCAAAAGAGGTCTATTTTGATATTCAAAGAACCTATGTAGAATCTATTAGAAATGGAGAATCTTCAAAAGTCGTATTGGAGCGATCTATAGAACAGCATGCAAAAATTTGTATAGAAAATAGTGAAGATGTTTATGATGCTTTAGGACTGGCAAAGATGCTTGGAGATGATATTGATTTTAGGATACAGCGTTACACAAAGTGCATTAGTAAAAGCACCTTTAATTTTGTAGAATGGTTAAAAGGAGATTATAGAAAGAAGCTTAATTCGTATTTAAGATCTAATTTTGATGACGTTTTTGAGGCCATTCATGGCCACCCACCTGAGGATTAACACATCTCATTTAACGAGGTGTTTTTGTCTGTCTATTATGACAAAGTCCTTAAATTAAGCCGTATCTTTGAGCTAGCCATTTGCACTATGAGTTTGTCTCGAAAAACTATTCTTATTATTTTGGCATTCTTTGCCATTTATGTTATTTGGGGATCTACCTACCTTTTTAATAAAATAGTCGTAACCGAATTACCCCCATTTTTTGTTGCAGCCATTCGTTTTACCCTTGCCGGATCGATTGTATTCGCTATTGCTAGATTGATGAAATTAAGTTTGACTATTACAAAACGACAATTCATGAATTGTACGATTTCAGGGTTTTTGTTTTTGGTATATGGTAATGGCGTTTTTATTTGGGCTCTTAAATATATAGATAGTGGCTTGGCTGCTTTGGAAGCTTCTACACAACCGCTCTTTGTATTGCTATTAATGCGGCTCTTAGATGGAAAAAAGATGCAAAAACGATCATTAATTGGAGTTGCCCTGGGGTGTATAGGCATGTATCTGTTGGTGAGTCAGAAGTCATTAATCACTAATGAAGATAGTTTGTTAGGAATGTCTATGGCGTTTACCTGTGTTCTAAGTTGGAGCTATGCCAGTGTTTTTGTATCGAAGGCAGACTTACCCTCAAATTATTTTGTTAGTACAGCTTACCAAATGATTATTGCAGGTGTTTTTTTAACAGTGCTGAGTTTGGTATTAGGCGAAGAGTGGGTGTCGCCAGTAGACTGGAGTCCGAAAGTACAGTGGTCTTTAGTCTTTTTAATTGTCTTTGGAGGTGTTGTTGCATTTACAGCATTTAACTACCTACTTAAAGTGGTTTCTACTGAAAAAGCGTCAACTTCGGCTTATGTAAATCCTATAATAGCTATCATTTTGGGGTGGTATGTACTTGACGAAACCATGACCACACAGACTATTATTGCTGCCTGTATTCTTTTAACAGGAGTATTCTTTATTACCTCTCGGAAAAGAATAAAAACCAGAACCATTGGAAGTTAAGCGCGCTATAAAATTCATGCTTATTAGTACATTGGCATTTGCTTGTATGAATGCTATTGTTAAACACCTCGTCCACATTGATGCGTTCGAAATTGTGTTTTTTAGATCGATAAGTTCTCTGGCCTTTACATTTACCTTTTTAATTAGAAATAAAATTCCCTTTGGGGGAAACAAGAAAAAACTCTTGATTATACGAGGATTGGTAGGAGTGACCTCCATGTCCTTTTTCTTCATGTCGACCAAGCATTTACCCATAGGGACGGCGGTTTCATTACGTTATATGGCCCCTATATTTGCCGCTATTTTTGCTGTTTTTGTACTAAATGAAAGCGTAAAACCACTACAATGGGCCTTTTTTGCTATGGCATTTGGAGGTGTTGTAGTATTAAAAGGTTTTGATACAGAAATAAGCACTTACGGTTTATTATTAGCATGTGTATCTGCCATTTTTAGCGGATTGGTTTATGTCACCATAAGTAAAATAGGTAAAGGTGATCATCCGGTAGTTATCGTAAACTACTTTATGATTATTTCTACCATAGTAGGAGGTGTGCTATCTATTAAAAACTGGGTAACACCAGTAGGTATCGAATGGTTCATGCTTGTGGGCTTAGGGGTTTTTGGATACTTCGGACAGTTGTTTATGACCAAGGCCTTTCAAGTTGCTGCTACAAACCAAGTAGCACCTCTTAAATACTTAGAAGTGCTTTATACAGTACTATTTGGAGTATTTATTTTTACCGAGATTTACACATTCTGGAGTCTTTTAGGAATGTCTCTAATTGTAACAGGCTTGGTTTTAAATATTCGGTATAAGGCAAAACAAAATAACTAATCTTAAGTTAAAAGTTTTGCCTTATATCGAATATGACATCATTAATCGTGATACATTAATGAAAGTTAACCTAGTATGTTAGTCAATTTTAATTAATTGAGAATTCTCTCCCAGAACTTCCCTAACAACATCGGCATTACCTTTATAACGAAATATACAGTCTTTCTTTGCTTCAATATCAATGGTATTATTAACCGTCATATTAGCTTCGCATAAAGCGAGCATCTCTATCTTTAGATCGTCAACCTCCAAATTATATCCTTGAATTTTAGATTCAGCAAAGAGGTTTACAGTCACTTTCTTTGCCGAACCAGATATATTGGCGTTTTTTATTATATTGATATCCAGATTGTTTACATCAATATCACCATTAAAAGAGCCTCCAGAAATTTTGAGGTAATCTGCAACTAGCGTATTTTTTAAATGAACGGTCGATGAACCACTAATGTGTGTTATAGATTTCGTTGTGATATGTACATTTAAAGTTTCATTGTCCTCTATTGCATTACTATCATTGCGCTTTATGTCCAATAGACCATTTTCTATGGTCACTTCTACTGTGCTTTGTAGGTATTCGTTAGCCTCTATTTCAATAGACTCTTCGGTATCAGAAAACGTTATATATGTAGTAATGCCATCGTCTATTTTAACCGATGAATAGTCATTAACAGGAACCTCTTTAAAAGTAACTGTACTGTAGTCTACGCTACATGATGATAATATAACAGACGAGATGAATGTTAGAAGTATAAAAGATTTGAGATGTTTCATTGTTATTATTTTATAGAGATTCACTTTTATTTTGTGTGAAAAATTAATATTAGAATTTGAAGTTATTTATTGCATTAATTTTCTACGGTATCTTTTTTTATTTTTTTTATATAACGTTTACTTTCTATGTTAAAGACACCAACCTTAATGCCAAGACCAGCAGAAAACCCGTTTATTCGTGTTAGATTGTAGGCAGGTTTAAAATTCACTTTTCCAGAAAACCTGTATTTTATTCCAGCCTCTAACTGCACATACCTGTTAACATTGTAAAGCGCGTTAATACCAGGTTCTACAACGGGAAGTACTTTCCATTCGTAATGGCCATTTTGACCTCTTATTCCTTGTCTTAGAGATATTCCACCACCTCCAATAAGTAACGGAAGTGACATATTTATTTTAGATTTACTAAAAAAGATTGGTTCTATATGGAGACCTCCATATAATCCATTAATACTTACGCTATTGTTACCGTATTCCGCTCGCGCTTTAATGTCTTTTGGAGTTGAGAAGAATCCAACCGTAGCGAATCCAACCTCAAGCTTCCTGTTGGCAACGTATGCAACCTTAAAACTATAGGATTGCGTTTGAGTGTTGTCGGCGAATTTTTTGGCGATAGATCCATAATGCGCACCAAAGCCCAAATAAACACCATGCACAACGTTTTTTCGGTCATTGAACTCTAGGTAATCAGATGATTCCTGAGCAGATACATTGTTTAAAAAACAAAATAGTAGTAGTAAAATAAAGAAATGAGAGTACTTCATGTGGGACATTTTTTTTAATTATTTATTTATATAATCATCGACACAACAACATTCAAAAGGTTGCATTCAAAATGATATTTTTTTAGATATTTTATTTAAAATAAGGACGGTTATAAACGGTTATAATATGTGATTCTACAACACACAGCACCCCTTAGTATTTATTTATTAGTAAGAAAATATGTTTAAAAAGAATACAGGCAACCTTAATCTATTTGAACGAGTCGAGAATCGGCCTCTAGTTTTTCATTAACAATATCGGGGTCTCCTTTATAGAGCATGGTACAATCGGCCACGGCCTCGATATCCATAGATTTGGTTACTGTTAAATTAGCGCTACAATCGGCCGACATTTTCATTATCAAATGTTCAACTGTTAAGCCATAGCCGGAAAGCCTGGTGTCGGCCGAAAGTTTTGCGCTAAAGGTATTTACCGAACCATATAAATTAACATCCGAGTCTGCACTGGCGTCAAGGTATAAACGGTCTACATTTACTTCACCTGTAAGGAAGCTATCTGCTGAAATATATATTTTGGCCTGATCTCCAACCAAAGGGTCTTCAAGACGAATTTGAGAATTCCCTATGGCAGAAATACTGCTAATCGACTTTGTTACAATGTAAATGTCAAGTGTTTTTTGTCCTTTAATATCTATATCCTTTTTAAGACGTATGGACAGTTTATTATTTTCTTTTGTGGCAATAATATGATCATGTAAACGACTATTGGCTTCTATTTTAATAGACTCTTCGGTCTCCGAAAAACTAAGGTGTAAATTAAAACCACCTGTAATAGATACTTTAGAGTAATCTGTAATATCCAAATTTTTTGTTGTTATTGAGGAGTCGGCTATTACTTTTCTGGTTTCGGGGTCACAGGACTGAAGCATAAGGCCACAGAGCGTCATGACAATGTAAATTGTGTGTTTCATTTTTTTAATGATGAGTGCTACGAATCCCTAATGGTTATTGGGACAGAACAAGTTTATAAATGTTAAATTGTTTGATGGGTATAAACCCTAATGATTCATATTTTTATTAAGTTCCATAACAGGAATCCATTGGAAGTTGATTGGATACCATTCGTTGGCTTCATTATCGATTTTTAGAAATACTTTATTATTATGAGAATGCACATAAAGTGAATTCAAACTATTTGTTTTTTTCTTGAATGTTGTCATTTTACTTTCTTTTTATAACGATTTCTCCCCATATTAAAGACACCTACTTTTATTCCTAAACCTGCGGAAAACCCATTGATTCTTCGAATGTTATATTCAGGAGCAAAGTCTAATTTACTTGAAAGCCTGTATTTTACGCCAGTTTCCAATTGTATATATCGATTTATATTATAAAGTATATTAACCCCAGGTTCAACGACAAAGACATGTTCCCAGTCATCATCTTCTATAACAACGGCTTCATCGGTATTATCTTCAAAGAGCACGGCAGCACCTCCTCCAATAAGTAATGGGAATGATAAGTTAACTTTAGATTTACTAAATAGAATGGGTTCTAAATGTAAGCCCCCATAAATCCCCCCAAGGTCTTTAATACTTCCATCGGACCCCATTCTGTTTAGATCCCCATAAAAGCCTACTGCAATAATACCAACCTCAAATTGCTGATTGGCCACATAAGCTACTTTAAAAGCAGAGGAAAAGCTTTCGGCTTTATCAATTTTCCCATAGCTAAGGTTTAAACCCAGATATACACCATGTACTGCATTTTTACGATCATTAAATTCTATATAATCATGAGATTCCTCCTGGGCATGCATACTGTTTTGAAAACAAAATATTAGTAATAAGAGAAACAAATTAAAGTGTTTCATGACTGGTTTATTTAGGTTTATATATATAGACATCATAATTTGTAAAGGGTTGCATTTAGAACGTGATTTTTTATAAAAATGGTTCAATGTTTTCCTTTTATTAGAATTATATTATTCTTTAAAAATGATAATTCCTTTTTTTCCTATAAAGGAGAATATTCCAGTTCCTGGTTGCCCATAAGAACCTTTTATTTCTCGTATTCTTTTACCCTTATCGATAACATTGTTTTCAATATTGTAAAAGGTCTTGGGTAACCTTAGCAAACCTTGTTCGAGCATGGCATCAAAATTAAAAGATAGTCCATTAATACCTATGTTTATATCTGATGACTCTTGATTTATGGATACATAAGCATCTGCTTGATTTATCTGGTCTATGCGTAGTTCGGCTACTTTCATCTTGAGGATAATTTTTTCACGCACTTGTTGTATTTGAGCATTTGAAAACATCAATTCCCCATCAATCCGGGATACGCTTTGAATTTCTATATCATCTTTGCTGGATATAAGTTCGAGGTCTTTAACGTCATCAATTTCAATTTTTGTACCACTAGTTTTTAGTAGTAACTTATCAGAGGACTCAATATCAACATCTCCATTTTTTAAACTTACAGTTCCATAAGCTATGGCTTTACTTCTTAATTTACCAAACTTCATCGTTATTTTGGCACTAGAAATGTCTTCGTTAATCCACAAATCGCCGTGCTCTACGTAAGCTTTTAATCGTCCCGTCCAATTATCTATAATGACATCTCCAAACTTATTGGAAATGTCGATTTCCGCATTTATGGGTAAATATATAGTGTAATTAATTTCAACGTTACTCTTATCAAATTCAAACGGATTCACTTTATTAAAGTACCTGGAAAAGAAACTGGTGTTTTTTTCTGAAATTTCCGAGCTAACATCCACAAAATCATTAACGTCTTTAAAGTTAATAACGATACGATCTAACAGGCTTTTTGCAAGTTCTTTTTTCTTGTTAGTAACCTTGATGTCAACTTTTATGGAAATTTTATTTTTGTCCCAACCACTAATATCAATATTACCATACTTGTTGTCCAAATGAAGTTCTCCGGTATCTGTCATTCTATATACTTCATCTATAGTTTTCGTTAAAACTTCTTGAGAATACGCAGAAAAACATAGAAGCACTATCGTAATTGGGATTATTTTTTTACAAAGTATATACATCATCACTATCTAGTTTTTTAGAACTATTAATTTGCTCTAATAGGTTCTCAATTAATTCAATTCGTTTTTTGTAATTAATTACAATGGCTTCCATTACACGTTCGCTATCAACATTCTTTTTAAATTCTTCTTTTAGCAGCTCGTATTCTAGGTCCAGTTCGTCCATAAAGGATAAGAACTCTTTTTTTTCATCGGCAGTTAGCCGTGTGCTTTTATTCACTAACTTGACCTGGTAAGCCACCAATCCTTTATAATGGGAATCAATATCGTTAAGTTCTTGTAAGGCCAAATTATTCTCTGGACTTGTATGGGTTTCATTAACTATGAAAATATTAATTAATGAAAACAAGCCCAAAGCAATAACCACTGTTGCCGCGATTTTTATTACGGAATTGCTCCATAATTTGATGGTTTTCGTTTTATGTTGTGGTTTTTGGTCTAAACCAGCTTCAATATTTGCCCAAAGCTTGCCTTTGTCTGCTTTATGCACATCTAAAAGTGCTTTATTGTCCTTTATATATTTTTCAAAATTGTCCATTATAATGTCTTTATAATTTCAATTAGTTTTTTCTTAGCTCTATGATATTGCGATTTAGAAGTAGACGAGGATATGTCTAGTATGTCTGAAATCTCCGTATGATCATAACCTTCAACTAAATATAGGGTTATGATTTGTTGGTAACCAGATGGTAATAATCTAATGCCTCGAATAACCTTATCCATATCCATGTTTTCTGGGGTCTCTTCATATTCTTCTTTTATATGATACATTTGATTTTCTATAGGTACTACAGGTATTTTTTTCTTTTTCAATTGATTTATACTTTTATTAATTACAATACGCTTTAACCAGGAACCAAAAGTACTTTCGTATCTAAAAGATGATAGGTTATTAAAAGCTTCAATAAAACTATCCTGTACCACATCTTCTGCATCTTCTTTTATGTGTACCATACGCATACTTATATTAAACATGGCATCAACATACAGCTCATACAGCTTGTATTGCGCATTTCTATCTCCTAACTTGCTTTGTTCAACAAGCGGTTTATGAGTGTGTAAAATGTTAATTTCCAATGTTGCTTCCGGCTTTTATTCTTCTTGAGAATAAGGTTATTGGTTAAACGTACTCTAATAGACAACAAAATAAATAAAGGGTTGCATTTAGCATGAAAAAAATATTTTTTTTCTACATAAGCTTGTTGAATTGAAAAAAAACATACCTTTGTAGACGACTGGTCTAATATATAATGAGGAAAGACACCGTAAATAATATTTTAGCTATAGGAGCAGATTTGGTATTGAAAAAAGGATACAATAATGTTGGTATTCAGGAGGTTTTGGATGCCGCTAGTATCCCTAAGGGATCGTTTTATTACTATTTTAAGAGTAAGGAAGATTTTGGATCACAACTAATACGGTATTATTCCAAGAATTCATCCAGTAATTTAGACAGTTATTTAAAGAATATAGATCTCGATCCTAAAAAGCGAATTCTCGTTTTCTTTGAAAATATGCGAGCTTATTTTGCACATAATGATTTTAAGGAGGGATGCTTGTTGGCTAATTGCAGCTTGGAATTATCGGATCAGTCCGAAAAATTAAGAACCTGTATAGATTTAGGCTGGGAACTTTGGGATAAAAGTTTTGAAGCATGCATTGCAGAAGGGCAGGAGCAGGGCGTTATTAAAAAAGATAAAACGCCCGAGAGTCTCGCCAGTTTTGTTATTTCTGGTTGGGAAGGTGCTGTGTTACGAATGAAATCTTCAAAATCAAGCAAACCTATAGACGTTTATATCGAATTTCTGGACGAAATCATATTATAATTTTTTTTAAAAAGTTTATAGTAGACTAGTCGTCTACAAACCGTAAAATAATTAACACAACGAAAATGAATATTAAAAAAAAATTAAAAGCTCTTAAACTGGAGCTTCCAAATGTATCCACTCCCGGAGGCTCGTATGTGTCTGTTAATATAAGAGGTAATATGGCGTATGTAGCCATCCAGTTTCCAATTATAAATGAAGAACTACATTATAAAGGAAGACTGGGAGCCGAATTAACCACAGAAGACGGTTATAATGCTATGCAAATGTGTGCTCTTAATGTGATAGCACAAATTGACGCCAAAGTTGGTTTCAATAATATTGAAGGCCTGAACCATTTAGACGCCTATTATCAATCTTACGGGGATTGGAATGAAGCCCCAAAAGTGGTTAATGGGGCGTCAGATTTATTTCTAGACCTATTAGAAGATAAAGGAACGCATTCTAGAGCCATTTTTGGAGTCGATAAACTTTATGGTAATTTAAGTGTGGGGATAACCTGCACATTTACTCTTAATAAATAACCCTTTGCTGCCCCGGAAACAATCAGGATTCAGCGTAAAAACAAAACGAATAATAATGAAAGTATTTGAAACCTATCAATTAGGAGGAATAACACTTAAAAACAGAGTTGTTATGGCCCCAATGACCAGATGTCGCGCTATTAATAATGTGCCGAATGAACTTATGGCCGAATATTATAAACAAAGATCCGGAGCCGGGTTGATAATTGCCGAAGGGACATCTCCTGCTCCAAATGGTTTGGGATATCCAAGAATTCCCGGAGCTTTTAGCGATGAGCAAATAAGTGGTTGGAAAAAAATTGCCGATGCCGTACACAATGAAGGTGGCAAAATATTTGTACAGTTGATGCATTGTGGTCGCATATCGGCAAAAACGAATTTACCAGAAGGATGCTATACCATGGCACCATCTGCAATTCAAGCGGTGGGAGAAATGTTTACAGATAGCGGTATGGTAGCTCATGACGTACCAAAGGCGATGACTTTGGAGGATATTGAGAATACCAAAAGAGACTATGAAAACGCTTCATATAGATTAATACATGAGGCCGGCATAGATGGTATAGAATTGCATGCGGCCAATGGCTATTTACCAAATCAATTTCTAAATCCGAGATCAAATCAAAGAACAGACGTATACGGTGGAAACTATATAAATAGAAGTCGTTTTATTCTTGAAACGGTTAGTGCTATTGCCGAAAAAATAGGTTCTGATAAATTAGGAATTCGTTTATCGCCCTATGGTGCCTTTAATGATATGGAATCGCATTATGAAGATGTAGAGGCCGCATTTACCTATTTGGCAAAAGAATTGTCTGAATTGAACGTTGCTTACATTCACATTGTAGATCAACGTGTATCATTTGAAGCTCCGGAATTTACTTCTGATATTCAAAAAACGATTAAAGAAGCATTTAAAGGAACCATTATTACCGGAGGCGATGTGAATACTTCCGAAAAAGCAGAGTCCATTGTTGATAAAGGGTATGATCTCGTATATGTAGGCAGGCCATTTATTTCCAATCCAGATTTTGTAGAAAAAATTAAGCAGGAAGACGTATTGGTAACTCCCGATATGGGGTCATTCTATTCGGCGGAAGCGGAAGGGTATACCACCTATTAAGAAAACGTTTCATATTAATAAAAAACATCTTGTAAATTATGGCTTTACAAGATGTTTTTTGTTTCATCGAATGAGAAATGATGTAAGCTAACTTCTTATGGGTTTCTATTTGGTCAGCTTTTAGCTAATTTGTACTTTGTGACCCTTTGAAAATGACCAATGATTATAACATAATTTAATGAAGATACCAGGAAGAGTAAACGCTGTTAGAAGTAAAGTGATGAAGGGGTTGACAAAAAATGTTGGAAAAAATTACTCAAACCCAAAAATAAAATTAGATCGTGATTTTAAGATAAAAAAAATACTCGTTTCGAGACCAAATCATAGACTGGGAAATCAATTGCTATTAACGCCATTAATCCAGGAGATTGTTAATACGTTTCCAGATTGTAAAATAGATTTATTCGTAAAAGGCGGCGTAGCGTATCCCATATTTGAAAATTATAAAGAGGTAGACCGTATTATTCAACTACCCAAAAAACCTTTTAGCCATTTATTAAAATATGGTTGGACTTGGCTTAAGCTAAAGAAAAGGCGCTATGATTTAGTAATAAATGCAGATAGAAACTCATCTTCCGGAAGGTTATCTACCAAATTTTCAAGAGGAACATTAAAGGTTTTTGGAGACATTGATGACGACATAAAGGAGTCGTTTGCAGATTACGAACATATTTCCAAGTATCCTGTTTATAATTTGAGACATTTTCTGGAAAAAACAGGGCTATCTCATGGTAATAATAGTATGCCAATACCAGTAATGGATATCAAACTAAGTGAAGCCGAAATAAATAATGGAAAAAAAATATTGGATACGGTAGCCGATCCCAATAAAAACACCATATGTGTTTATACCAATGCTACCGGAGCTAAATGTTATTCTGAGACCTGGTGGGAAACCTTCTACTCACGATTAAAAGAAGAGTATCCGCAATATAATATTATTGAAATGTTACCCATTGAAAATATTTCCAAAATCTCATTTAAGGCACCAAATTTTTATAGTAAAGATATTCGTGAAATGGGAGCTATCATTAGAAATACCTCAGTTTTTATAGCTGCGGATAATGGTGTTATGCATCTTGCCAGCGCATCTTTAACACCAACTATAGGTTTCTTTTCGGTTACAAATCAAAATATATATGAACCCTATGGTAATGGAAGTATAGCGTTAAATACTAATGATACTACTATGGATGACTGGTTCAGGGAGATTCACAGAATCCTTAATTAACGCAATCTAAATTTTAATGGACAAAGTGTTATATTATAATATAGCGACTTGTCATGTTGATGGGGAGAAGATTAGAAGGTGTATTCGAGAATGAGCCGTTGGCCTATACGTAACGTAGAAGTCTTTTTTATACGATTCGTTTTGCAAATGCTAGACATGGCTATATTATTTTTAGAGGCGATACGAGAAAGCGTATCACCACGCCTCACAATGTATACCACTTTACGCTTTTCTAAGCTAGCTATGGCCTCTTCTTTAGTCTGTAATACCTTTAATTTGGTCTGCTTTTTAGAGCTATGAAGCCCAGGTTTAGCCCAATTTTCGGTAACCCATATGTTTTTAGAGCGAATGGCATTTTCTTTACCAAAATCAAATAAATATTCTGGGTTTATTGAGATTCCTTTGTAGTTAATACATAAATGCAAATGACTACCTCTGGCATTACCGGTAGCGCCTCCATATCCGAGAAGCTGACCTTGTCGTACCGTATCGTTAGCTTTTACAGCATATTTAGATAGATGAGCGTAGACCGTTTCAAGTCCGTTATAATGTCTTATAATAACTGTTCTTCCATGTCCCCTGCTGTAATGTGCAAAGCGCACCACGCCATTAAACATGGAAACTACGCTATCACCAGTAACAAGATCGATATCAATACCCCGATGTGCTCTACCTCGACGCCATCCAAAATGAGAGGTTACCACTTTTTTCATATTAATAGGAGAGGAGTATGTACTATCATCAAATTTGAGCTCAACCGGAAAATTAACTTTTACCTTTCTGTATGGGTTGTAAGCAGTGGTGTCCCAGTATTCTTTTTTGATATCTAAAAGCGCTTCATTGAGCTTTTTATCAATATTTGAATTTTTTATGTCTCCAATTTTCTTTAGAAAAGGAAAATCTGAAAAACTGTTTAATTCTAAAGAATTAGGGTTTTCTTGTCCAAAACTAGGCGTACTAAATATTAAAAAAATGAGAGAGATTAAGAACTTCATACTATTAATGCTATGCAAACTTTTTAAATTTTTGCTGGGCGAATTTAGACAAAAATCATGGATAAACTTGTTAATGCCCTGTTAGATTTTAAACTAAAGCAATAATTAAGCCAAATAAACACCTTGTTGTTCAGTTTTTTGTGTGTTCTTAAGTTTAAGAACATAAAAAATAAGAAAGAAAAACGATGAACTAGTCATTAAAAAATATAACGATTAGTCTATAGCCGTAAACCTCAAGATAGACTTATTAAGAGAGGTGTCTAGCCCAAACTGAACAATTCAAAAAACAGAAAATACCGCGTTGTGCTCCAAACAGATAATGGTACAGAAATATAAAAAGTGCAGATATTGGATTAATACCTAAACTACATAAAATGAGAGATTAACGCTAAATCTTGTTTTTTGGTATTAATTTCTTATTTTTTTATCCGTTTTCATTCATTTTAATGCAAAAATCTTAATAATTTGCGCTAAAATAACGTTCATTCATCGATGATTTTTACATGCCGAATCATTTCATCGTGTAATTTCAGCGTTCGTATAGTTTTTATTTGGTTATAGACTTTAAGGCTTAACTTTATCGTATTAATTAAGTCGTAGTCCTATGAAAAATCTAATAACCATTTATTGTTTTTTGTGTTTGATTGGCTTCTGTCAAACAGGCATTGCTCAAGAATCTGCCAGCGCTTTAGACGAAAAGCCGGAGAACTTTAAGAAACGTAGTCCGATATATGATTATACGGAGAAGAAGTTGAATAATGTCGATACGATACCCGATTTTTCAACACGAAAAAATAAACTAAAAATTACTGGTACTATTTATGAGAGTGATGGTGTAACTCCAGCTAAAAATGTACTTCTTTTTATTCATCAGGCTGATGAAAATGGAAATTTCGAATTAAAGAGGTCTAATAAAAAGCGTTATGTACACCACAGGGGATGGGTTAAAACCGATGCCGATGGTCACTATACATTCTATACATTTGTGCCAGGAAAATACATTTATGGAAACGAGTTGAAACAGATTCTTCCCATTATTAAAGAGCCTGGTAAACCCGAATATAAGATAGAAACTTATATTTTTGACGATGATCCACTATTAACAGAGTCCTGTCGTACAAGAATCAGACAGGAACCTGGAAGTGAAAGAATTCTTGAATTAGATAAAAAAGAAGGCATCTTTGTTGCCAAGAGAGACATCATTCTCGGTAGAGAAGTTATCGATTCCTATGCCAAATAAGGATTTCATTAATATACCCACTTATATAGATAGAATGAGGCTTCTTTTTTGGAAGCCTTTTTTTTTGCAATACATTAAGTAACTTACAGCAGTAGGGCTAAGTGTTTTTTATAATTATTGCCTATTGGAAGCTCTATCTGTTCTATCTCAACATCCTGCTTTGTATAGGCCGTAATTTTATCGCGGTTAATAATATAAGAGCGATGGATACGTACAAATCGTTGATCCAGTAGCTTTTCAAAAGCCGACATACTAAACTTTGTAGTGATCTTCGTATCGGTTTGATGAATGGTTACGTAGTCTTTTATACTTTCAATATATAATATATTATCAAAAACAACTTTAACCTGTTTTCGGTCTTTTGTAACAAAAATATGGTCTGTTTTAGGAGACAAAACAGCGCTATGTTCAGCGTTTATATGCTGAGATGCTTTAAATTTTTCTATCGCATTAAAAAAGCGTCCAAAAGCAATAGGTTTTAACAGGTAATCGATAGCATTCAATTCAAAACCATCCAATGCATAATCGCGGTAAGCAGTTACAAAAATAACCTTAGGTTTATTAACCATATTTTTTAAAAAATCGGTTCCCTTAAGAACGGGCATTTCAATATCCAGAAATAATAAATCGACCGACTGTTTTTGAAGAATTTTGCTGGCTTCAATAGCACTTTCACAGGAGGCCAATAGCTCAAAATCAGGTAACTGAGACAGATGCGTTTGTATGAGCTCTCTCGCCAATTCTTCATCATCAACAATGATACATTTATACATTATTTACTTTTTAATTTTAAGGTGGCATGATGGTTTCCTCCTTCATTTTTAATATACAAAGAATATGAATTTCCGTAAAGCAATTCCAATTGTTTTTTCACATTGTCTAGACCAATACCTTTATTATTACTGACTTTTAAAAAGGAATTAGAGTTTTTAATATCAAAAACAATCTCATTTTTATCTGCACTAATTTTTATAATAATAAAAGCTTCCTTTAATTCCTGAGCAACCCCATGCTTAAAGGCATTTTCTATAAAGGTTAATAGCAGAAAAGGAGCTATTTTCACCTCTTGCTCAATACGTTCGGAAAAATTAACGTTTACACGCTTTCCATAACGTAATTTCTCTAAGGACAAATAATTCTTTATTAATTCGATTTCTTTACTAAGCAGAACAAAAGTGTCATCACAACGATATAGCATATAATCCAAAATATCGGATAACTTTTCGATAACTTCCGGGGTTTCATCAGATTTTTTAATAGCCAGTGCGTACAAATTGTTAAGGGTATTGAATAAAAAATGCGGATTTAGTTGATGTTTTAGAGCGGTTAGTTCTGCTATTTTTTTTTGTTCATTTAACTTCAAGTAGGTTTGTTCCGTTTTATAAATACGAGCAACTAGAAGCAAGGCCGCAGGTGTTAAAAATTTGAGTGATTTCTTTAAAAAAGAATACATATTAATAAACCGATCCCAAAAGCTTTGTTGAGCTTGTTCTTTTTGTTCGGGAGTGAAATATTCAAAATACCTCACATCATAATAGTACGATTTAAAGACCAGATAGGCAGCATACATAATCACTAAAAGAACTAGGAGTAGTAAAACAAATAAAAGAGTTCTTTTCCGTTTTAAAAACTGTGGAATCAAGTAGTAAATACCAGTGTACGCCGTGATTATTTGTAAACTAACAATGGCAAAGGAAAATTCAAAAAGCTGCCTGTAATCGCCATAATAGGTGATATTCATATAAAGAACAAAATATATGAAAACGACCAGCCAAAACATCAAATGACTGAAAGTTAAGGTTTTAAAAAAACGGTGTTTGTTTTTTGAGTGTTCCATATTAATCTTCTAAAATATCAAAGATTGCGGTATTGTTTGGTAAATATAGACAAAACAGTGTTTGGAGATGTCGAATATTGATTTTATAAAGACAAACGCTTAAAATGACGAAAACCATATGTATAAAGGCATTAAGAGCGTATTTGTCTATTTAAAAAAAAGTTATGATTTACCCGTTTATTTTTGGTACTGCCGAATGGCTTGTAGAGGAAAGTCATATAACTAAACCATTCAAATGAATTTAAAAAAGAAATATCATGGGCTATGGCTTGTAATGATCCCGTTTTTATATTATGGGTGCCATGGCGAAAATGAGATTTTACTAAAAATTAAAGTAAAAGAAACTGGAGAGGTTGACAGGGCATTAGAATATGTGGAAGTTAGTTTACCACAGAGGAGTATGTATGTTAAGGGGATGAAAATGTATGTGTATCCACCAAATAATGAGGAAGTAATTTGCACTCAGATTATGGAATCTCCTTCAAGTGAACATAAAGGACGTTCCAAGGTTAAGTTGGTGTTTCCTGTCTCCATTAAAGCCAATGAGACCAAAGTATTTACCGTTCGTACGACGTCTAATACATATCCGGAAGCGTATTCCGATTTGTATATTAAAGGAGAGGGGGTAAATCTGGTTGTTGAAAACAAATATTTTTCGGCTTCTTTTGAAAAGCAGCAGGGATTTAAAGGGGATACATTAGGTGCAGGCCATTTGGGAAGTATTCTAATAAAAGGGGAGGACGAGGTGCGATTGCAACGAAAGCATCCGAATTTAAAAATACATTGGGCTCCCAATTTTGCCAAAGAACAATTGGAATATAAAACCATGGCTCATATGACGAATCCCGATTCGGTCTTTATCTCATCCAAAGGGCCTTTTTGTTTTAGCTTTTCCCGAAGTGGTTGTGTTGATGGTTATGAAAAGATCGGTTTGAAAGGAACATATAAACTCTATGCTGGACTGCCTTACTTTATTTTTAGTAGTGATGTCTATTTTAAAGAACGCGATACCCTAAATCTTTTAAGAAATGATGAGATGACTATGGATAGCTTGTTTACGCATGTTGTTTACTCTAAAACAAAGGACGAACACTTAGAGTTACCACTTTATAAAGAAGAAACGATGTCGTATTTAGAGCAGTACCCCATACCAGACGATACGCCTTGGTTATTTTTTTACAATAAAACAAAAACTTATGGTTTTGGAGTTATTCGATTGCTCTATGATAACCGAAATACTAGCGGAGGAGATGCACCCACTCAAAACAGACATACTAAAATAACGGCAAGTAGGCACTCGGGTAGGTATTGGAATAGAAGGTTAATCGATAGTAGGAATACTGTGGTACCAGCAGGAAGCCGATATCGTGAAAAAAATGCTTATATCGTTTTTAAAGTAGGAGACAATATACCTACCAAAACGATAGCATATTATTCTAAATGCTTAAACAACCCTTTAGAGGTGAGTATTTTGAATTAAACTTTGAGATATTGAATATTAAAAAACACATGACACAACACGAATTTAAATTATAAAAAATGATTAATAATAAAATAACCTTACTCATGGCATTTGTCATTTTCTATGCTTGTTCAGATAAGTACCAAAAGCATTTTATTGATGATGAAGGAACGATTCATGTTCCGGCTTATACCTTACCACAGTCTTCTTTTTTAAGTGAGGACAGCAGGGCTATTATAAAAAAGCAACACGAAGACGAGCTAAAACTTTATAAAGAATGGGAGGTTGCATGTCCTTACCCGGAAGTCCCTACTGAAGAAACATTGGATGCCCATGAACAATGTAAGCAACAGCATTTTTACAAGACATCTACATATCGGGAAGCCTTGTCCCGGTACCCTGTGAATATCGAAATAGACACGATACATGGTGTTTATACCGAAGTTGTAACGCCGGCAGGAGGCGTTAAAGAAGAACATCGAGATAAGGTTTTAATAAGTCTTCATTCTGGAGCATTTCTCTATGGTTCCCGTACTGCCAGTCGTATAGAAGCGATTCCCATAGCGTCGTTAACGGGAATCAAGGTTATTAGTGTGGATTATCGAATGGGGCCTAAACATCAATTTCCAGCGGCCAGTGAAGATGTCGCGGCGGTTTATAAAGCACTGCTTAAAGTATACAAACCAGAAAATATAGGGATTTATGGGTATGCCGCCGGAGGAGCACTTACAACACAAGCTATGGCCTGGTTTCAAAAGGAGGGTTTACCAATGCCTGGTGCTGTTGGTATGATATGTATGGCTGCCGCCGAACCACGACCAAAAACAGATTCCATGCATATGGTGTCCGCCATTTTGGGTTACGATGGAATAGCACCGTTTACATATTTTAGGCCTTACTATGGAGAACATCCCGATTTTAACGATCCGTTACTGGTTCCATTAAAATCTGAAGCAGTGTTATCAAAATTCCCACCGTCATTGTTAATCGTTTCTACCAGAGATTTTCATCTTAGTTCGGTGGCATACACACATACACAGCTTGTAAAACTTGGGGTAGAAGCAGAATTACACATATGGGAAGGCCTTGGGCATGTGTTTATTGCTAATTCGGAACTTCCCGAATCTCAAGATGCCTATAATGTTATCGTTAACTTTTTTAAGAAACATTTAAAATAATTTTTGTTCCTTTTGCTTCGGTAATACTTCCTCGGGGAAAGGAAACAGAATGGTGGAGTTCTTTTCGGCAGCGATATTAGACAACGTTTGATATAGCCTTAATTTTATTGCAGAAGGAGACTGATCTATTAGTTTCCCAGCTTCAAGTAATTTTCCAGCGGCCTGTTCTTCTGCCAGAGCTAAAATAATTCGTGCTCGTCTGGAACGTTCTGCTTCAGCTTGATTGGCCATCATACGTCTCATATTTTCTGGTAGTTGAATGTCTTTAATTTTCACATCGTTAATATCAATACCCCATTCTTTGGTTTCCAATTCAACAATACTTTTAATATTCTTCCCCATTTCTTCCCGTTTCGACAGAATGGTATCTAGTTCTACCTTACCGCACACATCTCGTAAGGCGGCCTGAGCCAGTTGGGTAATGGCAAACTTATATTCTTCAACTTCCAAAACAGCACGTTCCGGGTCGCTAATTTTAAAGAACAAAACACCGTCAATACTGCACGGAACATTATCTTCGGTCATTACTTCCTGAGAAACAATATTAATGGTAATAACACGAATATCTACTACCTGAATAGTTTCGACTATAGGAATAATCCATCTAAACCCCGGTTTTAAGGTTTTTATATACTTACCAAATCTAAATTTTGGAGCGCGTTTATATTCATAAACAATACGTATTCCAGCCAAAAGAAAAACGACCAGACCGATACTAAATATTTGAATAGCATTCATAATTACAGGTTTTAAATTGAAATTAAGTTATAAAGTATGAGCCTTAAAGGAGAGGAGGTCTCGTATTAAAGGCATAAAAAATTAAGCACCAATGAGGCTAAATGCCTAGAAAGTAACACTATAATATACAAAAAAACTAAGATAAATTAAAATGATTCGGCAGATTAAACTTATCTATTAAACCAGTGTGTTTTTCTACCATTAGAGCGGGGGATGTTTCTAATAGTCATCATCATGTTACTTCATGTAAATTTTGTTCACCATTTTTTTTGTGCAATTCACCATTTTAATTCACTCATTCACCATTAAAATGAGTGCATTCACCATTTTTACGAGTGCATTTGGCACAATCATTTAAGGTTGGCAAGGTATTTGCCAATATTCGTGAAAAATAAAACCCCATGACAAATCTTATGAATTTATTTCAATTTTTTAACCTAAAAAAAACTACTGTAATGGCTCTTGTTGCATTGAGCTTGTTTAATTTGAGTTGTGATAGCGATGATCCTCCCATGGACGAAAATCCGGATGGCGTAGAAACCCCTATAACAAGTTCAGTTAATTTTGAAAATGCCTTGATTAGAACGTTTCTATTATCTGAGATAGAAGCTAACCACCCAGAGAAAACGACAGTAAAACAACCTACAATGCTTGATGGTGTGCCTCAAAATATGGGGAAAATTACCATAAAACTTGCGCCTACTAGTGTTTCAAAGTTTAGCCTTAAGCAAGTAGACTTTGATACTTCAGAGTTTAGTATTTCCCCACAAGTAGGAGAACAAAATATTATTGCCGGAAAACCTATAATCTATACCATTACTCCTGCTAAAGATCCCTCTGTTACCTTACAGTATGAGGTTAATGTTATTGTGAAACCTATAGATCCAGCAGATGAGAAACTTGCTATGAAGACATTTGGTTTTTTAATATCAGATAATGGTGAGAGTGGAATTAACTCCGATGTGTTTAGTGCAGAAATTAGAGACATAGGAGGTTTCTATCAAAGATATGATACAGCTGTCGTTATGTCTGTTCCAGATGGTACTAATTTTTCTAACCTTGTGCCTTACATTGAGTTTGAAGGAAGTTCGATTGCGTATACTACCAATGTCGATGGAGATGATTCAGATTATAAAGAATTTACGGCAGGAACCTCTATAGACTTTAAATATCCAAATATCGTTGCCTTTAAAATATATAACAGTGATAAATCGAGGTTTCATAAAGTAGTTGTTTATGTAGATATTGAGAATCCTATCGTTTTCGATAGCCCAAGTGTTACACTTAACGATGGAAAAATAGTGACTACAGGTGGTATTGATAATTATGATAATGTAATAGAATTCACAAACAAAGGAAATTACCCTATAAAAACTTCTAGGTTGAATGCATCTGAGGCGGAGGTGATCGAAACACCAGAAGCGCAGCCTAGATTATATTATTCTCCTATTAGTTTAAGAAAGGATAAAGACGAGTTACACACTGGTGAAAAAGGGAGGTTGGCACTTACAGCTAATTTTCCATTTACCCTAACCGGAGAACCAGGTGCAGGAAGCGGTATCGTTGCGAAATCATATGTTGTAAAAGTTCAGTTTAAAACGATGCTTAGCTCTGATGCCATAAAGGCTTTTTCAACAAGTAATAATTCGAGTAATATAAATTTTGAGATTTATAATCCCGCTGAGATTGAAATCAAGGCAAATGTATATGTTGAATATAATTAATCCGTTGAATATTTTAATATGATTCTGATATACTGAGGATCGTTACCGTTAATGCTAAGTGATAAAATTCATTATAAAATGATGACTGGCACTATCGGTTCGAGTTGAGTCTTTAGTCGGCATATTAAATACATTAAAACCATAAAAATGAGGTGAAATTACATCTCGTTTTTATGGTTTTTTCTTTTAAAATAAAAAGGTGTTTAAATAAACTATTTCAGGTGCATCATCTAGATATTTTAAGCTATAATACTAGGTAGAACGTTAAGTTTTTTAATATTCGTGACGTTGATAAACCTAAAGGTTACAGAAAATAATTTTGATTATATATCGGGGTATTTACATTAGTGATGTGATAAATTCAACCAAGAGGATAAATTTGAAGACAGACTACCTCATATAAGATCAAGACAAAACAGACTTAGGGCATCAATAGTTAAAATTAAATTGATGTCTGGCACTGGAGTTGTAGAAAAACATTATTATTCTAAGTATAGTGACCTCAAAGTCGCTAAAGTGTCCCCAAAGTTATAAATGAATAATATTATAGTTTAAAAGGTGAGCATGAAAACACAATTTCACTAATTTTCCAGTCTTTTTACGGGTTCTACAAATGCAAAGACTGATTTGTGTTTTTGACAGGGACTATTCGCCATAATCACAAGAGATTCTATGCATGGTTATTCGTGTATTCGTGGTTTAGTATCATATCATATCATAAGAGTTTATGCTTACCATTTATTTTGTGTAACTCACCATTTTAATTCGTTCATTCACCACTAAAATAAGTGTATTCACCATTTTGATAAGTGCGTTTGGCACAATCATTTAAGGTTGGCAAGGTATTTGCCAATATTCGTGAAAAATAAAACCCCATGACAAATCTTATGAATTTATTTCAATTTTTTAACCTAAAAAAAACTACTGTAATGGCTCTTGTTGCATTGAGCTTGTTTAATTTGAGTTGTGATAGCGATGATCCTCCCACGGACGAAAACCCGGATGGCGTAGAAACCCCTATAACAAGTTCAGTTAATTTTGAAAATGCCTTGATTAGAACGTTTTTATTATCTGAGGTAGAAGCTAACCACCCAGAGAAAACGACAGTAAAACAACCTACAATGCTTGATGGTGTGCCTCAAAATATGGGGAAAATTACCATAGAACTTGCGCATACTAATATTTCAAAGTTTAGTCTTAAGCAAGTAGACTTTGATACTTCAGAGTTTAGTATTTCCCCACAAGTAGGAGAACAAAATATTATTGCCGGAAAACCTATAATCTATACCATTACTCCTGCTAAAGACCCTTCTGTTACCTTACAGTACGAGGTTAATGTTATTGTGAAACCTATAGATCCAGCAGATGAGAAACTTGCTATGAAGACATTTGGTTTTTTAATATCAGATAATGGTGAGAGTGGAATTAACGCCGATGTGTTTAGTGCAGAAATTAGAGACATAGGCAGTTTTTACCATAGATATCATACAGCTGTAGTTATGTCCGTTCCAGATGGTACTAACTTTTCTAATCTTGTGCCTTACATGGAGTTTGAAGGAAGTTCGATTGCGTATACTACCAATGTCGATGGAGATGATTCAGATTATAAAGAATTTACAGCAGGAACCTCTATAGACTTTAAATATCCAAATATCGTTGCCTTTAAAATATATAACAGTGATAAATCAAAGTCGCATAAAGTAGCAGTTTATGTAGATATTGAGAATCCCATCGTTTTCGATAGCCCAAATGTTACACTTAACGATGGAAAAGTTGTATCTTATAATAATTTCTATGATAATGTAATAGAATTCACAAACAAAGGAAATTATCCTATAAAAACCCCAGAGATTAAAGTATCGGAAATTGAGGTGATCGAAACAGCGGAAGCCACACCTAGAGTGTATTATTCTAGTATTAGCTTAAGAAAGGATAAGGACGAGTTACTTACTGGAGAAAAAGGGCGTTTGTATATTGGAACAAATTTTCCAGGGAATTTTACGGGAGAACCCGGTAGTGGTATAGGTACAGTTATAAAACCATACGTACTTAATGCAAAGTTTAAAACCATGCTTAGCCATGATGGCATAAAGGCTTTTACCTCTAATAATAATAGCTCGGTTAATATAGATTTTGATATTTATAATCCCGTTGATCTTGAAATAACAGCAAATGTATTTGTTAAATATGATTAATCCGTTGAATATTTTAATATGATTCCGATAGATCGAGAATCGTTACCGTTAATGCTAAGTGATAAAAGTCATTATAAAATGATGACTGGCACTATCGGTTCGAATTGAGTCTTTAGTCGGCATATTAAATACATTAAAACCATAAAAATGAGGTGAAATTACATCTCGTTTTTATGGTTTTTTCTTTTAAAATACAAAAGTGTTTAAATAAACTATTCCTGGTAGTCATCTACACATTTTAGGCTATAATACTAGAGGAAATGTTAAGTTTTTAAAATTCGTAACGCTTACTAACTTAGAGGTTATAGAAAATAATTTTGAAAACAAGAAGTATTTACTTACATTAGCGATACGGTAAATCTCCCTTTACTAAGAATTGGTAATAGTCAAATTAATTACTAACTCTAAAACAAACATTTTGGAAAAATCTAATGAAATATCCTTTGCTCAGGAGGCTGGAGAAATTAGTAAGTCACTGGCAAACGAAAGTTCTATTTTAGCTGAAATTGCCACAGCAGAACCAGCCGTAATTAGCGAAATAATGTCTGCCGAACCGGCAATGATGGAAAAATTATTAACATCAGAGCCAGCGATGCTATCTGAAATTGCTTCAGCAGAGCCCGCCATTCTTGCGGAATCTATTGTTGCAGAACCGACCTTATTTGCAGAGATTGCATCGGCAGAACCCGCGCTTTTATCTGAAATCGCATCGGCCGAACCTGTTATTTTTTCTAAACTAGCAGCAGCAGAACCTATTACTTTTGGTAAAGCAATATCAGGAGTTATTTCTGAAATTGCAAGCTCAAAAAATTAAAATTACCATACATCCCTTTAAGCCTTATTTTCTAAGTTTTCGGTTTACTAATGAAAAATCCCTAGATACCATCGCTTAGAGAATTTGGCTTTTCCTTAAAACATTGTTACTCCTATGGATGACCAAGCACTCCTTACCAAAAAGGGTCATACAACAATGACTCCAGATGCTTTTATTTCAACAATTAAAGAACTACCCGAAACACTTGAAGCCAAAGATGTGGGGTCGAATATTTTGGCTCCTTTGTTTTCTTATCTTATTACAGAACCTTCAAAATACCATGAAGGCTGTGAATTACTTCAAAACAAACTGCTGGATCTAACCATAAAAACCGCAGTAGAACATACATCTTATTATTCTAAAGTGGTTCCGCATCTTGAAATTTGGGATAAAACCAGGTTAAACGAGATCCCCACATTAAATAAACAAACGCTTTATCAAAATCAATCAGGCATATTGTCAAAAGTGACCACCTTTGGCTTTGTTACATTTACTACAGGAACGACCAAGCAGGCCCCATTACTTATAGAAAGGTCGCAAGAAGAACAATTATATCTTCAGAATTTTTTTTCCATCCTACAATCTGGGATGTCGCAGTCCAATATGCTAAAACCATTAGGGATTGTAGAAGGCTCTATGAATCACGGTTCTGTTTTAAGACTACCTGGCATCGGATATAATTTCATGATCGAATTAACCAAGGATTACGGGGTCATTAGAACAGCGTGGTTATTACAAAATGGATTTAATTTTAATGGCATTGCACCTAAAGTGAGTCAGTTGAATACCACCGTAATGGGATTGAGCTATTTACACCAGTATTTAACAGAAAATAATATTGAAATTCCGGAAGATCAACTTAATTCTATTACAGTTTTTGGTTGGCCAGTTCCAAAAAGCCGACGTCAAAAATTTGAAGACTATTTTAACGTAAAGATTAGTGATAACTATTCAATGTCTGAAATGTTCGGTGGCGCCAAATACTGCCATAAGTGCGATGGTTATCATTTTGATCCGTTTGTCATTCCAGAATTAATAGATTTAGAAACCGGTGAACCATTACAGGAAGGAACAGGAGAGTTGGTTTTAACCCCTCTTTTTCCGTTCACCCAACGTTTTGTTCTCTTAAGATATCGTACCGGAGATCTTGTAGATGCCTTTAGGGTAAACTGCGATAAAGGAATGATGGTTTATAAGATTAGAGGACGTCTTAAGCGATGTGTTAAAATGAATAAAGACCTGTATTTCGGAGAAGCCGAAATAGCCAAGGCTATTGATGAAATTGAAGAACTTAACAGGGCATCTACCGGATTTACCATTTTCGCAGATAATGATAAAAATAACTGGCCCTTGTTTAAAATGGTTAAAAATGGGGCGCAGTTTGAAATTTTAGTAGAATTAAAGTTCGATCCTCAGGACAATCAAATGAAATCTAAAGAGATCTCTAAAAGCATATACGAGAAACTACTTTTAGAACTTCCTCAATCGGTAACCCATTGGATACAACAACATCCAGATGACTTTAAAATAACATTAAAACCTCCTCATAGTTTCGATAAAAGAGACTATTGGAATTTATAACTAAACAATAAAAATTATGTCAGTAGAAATAGTTAACGACGTTTTAAATGAAGAACCCCTTGTAAAAGGGAAAAGCAAGCTTTTATTCGGGTATGATACAGATCATTATGTAGCTCAATTAATTCCATCCTTATCAAGCTTTACGTATAACAGATACGAGATGGTTGAAAAAACTCAAAACCTACGTTTGGATTTTTATGAAATGGCTGTCGCCTTATTAAATGCACACGATGTTCCCACAGCTTTTGTGAAGCGCTTAGATGGAGATAAATACCTAACACGAAAATGTACCAGTCCTCCGTTTGAGGTTATTGTAAAGAATTACGCTGTGGGCTCAACGCAAAGAAAATATCCGGGCTTATTTCCCAAAAACCATAAGTTTGAAGAACCTATTGTAAAATTCGACTATAGAATCGATCCAGAGGATGTTCCAATTTCAGATGACTACTTAAAAGCATATGGAGAAGATCCTGAATTGCTAAAAAAACTAGCTTTGAAAACCAATGCGCTTTTATGTGAGTGGTTATATCCTAATGTGCTTGTTGATTTCTGTTTAATTTTTGGAGATAACAGCGACGGAGAACTTTGCATTACTTCCGAAATTTCACCGGATTGCATGCGCTTAAAATCACCGAATGGTGAGTCGTTGGATAAGGATCTATTTAGAGATGGCAAAGCACACGACGAGATTGTTGATACCTGGACGCAATTAATTTCAGATATAAGATCAAAAAAATGAGCGAAAAAACACTGTTAATTACAGGTTCTAACCGAGGTGCCGGCTATGGTATTGCCAAGTATTTTTATGATCAGGGGTATAAAATTTTGTCATTAAACAGATCATTAAAAAATGAAGCATGGTTGGGAGAAATGGAGTGTGATCTCAGTCAGCCGGCCCAGGTTATTAACATATGCCGAGACCTTGTAAAGGAATCTATTCATATTGATGTTTGCATTCTTAATGCTGCTATTAGAAAATTGTCTTTTATTGAAGATATGTATTATAAAGACTGGGAAGATTCTATAGCTACCAATTATTCCGCAAATTTCTACCTATTGCAGTCACTTTTGCCTATATTTAAGAGGTCGAAGACTTATATCATTGTAATGGGAAGTCATGCGGCTACCCATTATTTTGAAGGAGGTGTAGCTTATTGTAGTACTAAAGCAGCTCTTAAAGCATTAGTTGAAGTGTTTATACAGGAAACCAGAGATTTCGGTATTAGAACAACTTTAATCAATGCAGGAGCTATTAATAACCGCCCTAAAGGTAATGATGATAAAAAATTACAACCCGAAAGTATAGGCAAATGTATTTTTTCTATAGTAAATTCAAATACAGATGTTCTTTTGGGAGAAATCGAAATTCGTCCTTCAATACCTATAAAGTCAGCAGACAAAGGAATAAGTAAATTACAGTATGTATAAACAGCCGAGTTTTTCTAATACCATTTTTTATTCGGATTTGGATGGCACGTTATTAAATAATAATGCCGAGTTGTCACCCAAATGCTATGCCGATCTTTACAGATTAATGGATGAAGGACTTTTGTTTAGCGTTGCAAGTGCAAGAAACTTAACCACAATACGGGACATGCTATATGACATACCACTTAGTTTACCGGTTATAAATCTGAATGGAGCCTATATCTCAGATATAAAAAAAATGCAGCACATTCGAATAAATGGTATTGAAGCTCCAATAAAAGAAAGTATAGCACAGTTTATTGAGACGCATAATTTGGGCGTTTTTATTTCAGTTCATCAGGGTAATAAAGATGGTATCATTTATTATAAATTAAAAAATTATGGTGAACACTGGTATTTAAGTGACAGGCAAAGTTGTAAGGATCAAATATTGGTGACGGTAGATCGCTTGTCTCAAGCGGTTTCAAGTGAAATCACCTGTTTTACATTTATAGACAAAAAAGAGAAATTGGAAGAGGTAAGAGCTTTTATTCATGAAAATCATGCTCACGGCGTAAAAACGCATCTGTTTGAAAATCAATATTCAAAAGGGTGGTTTTGGCTAACCGTACATAGCAATTTAGCCACAAAATCTCAAGCTCTGCAATTTATAAAAGAAGAGTTTAACTATAAAGATAAATTTTTAACCGTTTTTGGAGATGGGATCAATGATATAGAAATGTTTGAGTTAGCCGATACAGCCATTTCTGTAAATAATGCTATTACGGAGATCAAGGAAAAATCAGATCTCGTGATTGGTAGCAATGAACAAGGAAGCGTTGTAAATTATCTTAGCAACATTAAAAAAGAATCAGTTGAACTCTAGTCAAATAATCAACCTGTGTCGGTCTGCAGAACTACAACAGAAATATAGATACGAAAAGACAATCGAAACCCATATATCCTACATTATATTGTGTGAGGACTATGTATTTAAAATTAAAAAACCGGTAAAGCTTGAATTTCTCGATTTTTCAGAAGTATCTAGTAGAAAATTTTACTGCGATAAGGAACTCGGGTTAAACCAAAGGTTTTCTCCAGGTATATATATAGAGGTTATACCTGTTATAGGGCAACAAAATCAATTTAAACTAGGAGGAACTGAAGGAGACATCGTCGACTATGCCGTGAAGATGAAACGCTTGGATGATGCCTGTCTGTTATCTAATCGTATTAAAAAAAATCCCTTAAATCCAAAAGAGTTATCGAATTTGTCGTCTTACATTCACAAGGTTCATAGCAGCTGTGAAGTTTGCTCAGACTTTGATACCAGTGTTTTAAAAAGAAAGCTAAATCAAGCGTTTGAACTTAAAAATCTTATTTCTAGCAAAATAGGGAATACATCTATAAAGTTTTTACAAGAAGTAATAGCAAGCTCTAATCGCTTTCTGGAAGCTTATAAGGACATATTTAAAGAAAGGGTGAAGCAGCAATTTATAAGGCAGGTGCATGGTGATTTACATTTAGGGAATATTTTTCTTCAAGACGAACACATAAACCTTATCGATTGCATTGAATTCGAAGACGATTATATAAATATTGATGTATTGGATGATGTATCTGCTATATTAGTTGATTTTGATTTTTACAACCGATCTGAAGACGCTACGACTCTGGTTACGCAATATGCCATGTGTTTTGAAAATAGCCCTTTAGATCTCAAACTGCTAAACTATTATAAACTGCTTCGAGCCATTACACGGTTTAGCGCTGCTATTTTAAGAAAAGATAAGCCAAGTCTTGTTAAAGCAAAAAAATATTACACGTTAACAAAGCAATATCATGTGGAGATCTCTAAAGTCTTAGAGGTATAAAAAGATTTTGATGGTTCCATTGTCAGATTGAATTTGATCTAAATTTTAATATTGATTTAGCTATAAATGGCCTGGGGTTTTATTTTGAGTTTTTAGGTAACTTGCGCTGTGCTCTTGTAAATTTTAAGAGGCATTTCACGAAGTAGACTTTTCAGTATGCCCATTAAAACTATGGATTTTAAATTCATCGTAGTTTATTTCATTAATAATTAGTAACTTAAAGGGGTGAAGTTTTTAGGGTGAAAAAGTATTTCAAATCAATATTATTCTTTCTTGCAGGTGTTGGTAGTAGTATGCTAACAGCACAAACCAATCCCTCAATTGATGAACTACATGATTTTTTTAATAATCAACAACTTCTATTGACGTATAGGGAAGGCGAGGTGGTATACGGTACATATTACTTTATTGAAATTCATTATTGTGCGAATGGCTACTATGGTCTGTATGGACATACGGTGAAACAAACCGTGCTTGGTAACGAACAAAAATCAAACTGGAAAGAGTATGGTACCTGGAAGATAATAAATCAAGGCGGTGTTAATGGTATCTTTTGTCAGGCAACCACTGGAAATATACAGTTTTATCCCATTTATAAACTAGCTAACGGTGATTTTTTTGTTAAAGAGGGGGTAAGCATTGTTAAAAAAGGTTTGGCCATTTGTCAATAAGATTATTACGGATTGAGGTTGTTTACTACCCTCTTCATTTAAATTGATGTGTTATATATATGAGGTAATTAACTTTTACGGATTTATCTTAATTTTTCGTATCTTTTTAAGCAGTTCAAGTTAAAAAAAATGAGAGGTATCTACTTTTTTATAGGCATTGGAATTCTACTTACCTTTTCTTGTAAGGGGGCAAAGTCTGTGGCCACTCAAGCCGAAATAGATGCGTTGAATACCATTGTACAAACGCAGAAGTTTAGTATAGATTCGAATACAGCATACCCACAAACGACTTTTGCCATGCAACAAGTGCTTAGTTCCGGATTAATGCAGCCCGGTAGTACTCCAAATGCTATTTCTTTAATAGGAAATAGTAATTTTTTAACCATATCTGGGGATAGTATAACGTCTTATCTGCCTTATTTTGGTGAAAGACAGATGCATATTGCGTATAATGGAGACGATAGCGCCATTCAGTTTGATGGACTTTTAGAAGACTATAAAGTGGTTCAAAAAGGAAACAATAGCTATTCCATATCGTTTAGATCGAAAAGCAAATCGGAAGATTTTAGAGTATTTATAGAATTGTATCCAAATCTAAGGGCACGAATAAATTTAAATGGAAGTTCACGATTTCCAATTAGTTACTCCGGATTCGTTAAACCGTTAAAGAAAGATAAACCTTAACATGTTTCTTTAGATATTGTTTATAACACCTTTTCAGCTTTATGAACCAAATAAAGTTGTAAATAATTATATGCCTTCGCTTTAATCCCATGCATTATGAGGGATTTATTAGATTTTATATCTCGCAAATAAACCCTTATAGCTAAAAAGCTATGGAGTATTTAGAGGTTGATACATCTAGTTATTATGGCTGTCTATTCTACTGTTTTTAAGATCATGAAATAATAGTTTACTCTGACGAAATTATCATTTCGACAACTTTTATGAGTTATTTGGACGTATTTGGCAGAATAATTCTAATTAAAAAGTTATGTTGAAAAAACATCCCATCCTTAAATGGATACTCGTTTCAGTTTTATGCTTAATTCTATTAATTGTTTGTTTTGGATTCTGGTTTATGAGTTTAATACCTCCAAAAACTCCAGGACTGGAAAAGACCCACGTAGCGGACCTTCCATATCTGTCCGAAAACGTTTTGCCGGTTCGTGGTAAGATTTTAGCCATAGTTACTAGTACTGATATGATTGGTAATACTGAAAAAACTACAGGTTATGAATTAACAGAACTTTCTCGTGCTTACTATGTTTTCAAAGCAAATGGGTTTGACGTTGATATTGCAAGTCCCAAAGGGGGGAAACCACCTGTTGTTATAGATGATGATGATATGGGCGTATTTGACTTCGCATTTTTAAACGATCCCGATGCTCAATACAAAGTAAATAATACGATCCCGGTAGAAGATGTTATTGCAGATCACTATCAGGCCGTTTTTTTCGCAGGAGGTAAGGGCGCCATGTTTGATTTTCCTGAAAATGAGGCCATTCAATCCATTGTTCGAAACCACTATCAATCAAATAAAGTCGTGGGAGCAGTATGTCATGGGCCAGCGGCTCTGGTAAATGTTACCTTAGATAATGGCCGTTCATTATTAAAAGAAAAAGAAGTTAGTTGTTTTACCAATCAGGAAGAGTTGCTTCTTATTTCAGATGCCAAAACGATATTCCCATTTTTACTTCAGGACAAAATGGTCTCTAAAGGCGCACGATTTAATGAGGGTGCCATGTATTTGGAAAACGTTAGTCATGATAGCAATTTAATAACCGGACAAAACCCTTGGTCTACCTGGGGAACGGCAGAGGCCATGATTAAACAAATGGGCTATACCCCAAAATATAGAGAGATTACAGGAGAAGAGCATGCGGTTAATGTTTTATCGACTTATGATGCTCATGGTTCACAAGAAGCGAAGGATATGATAGCGACCTTGTTAACTCAGGAAAAAAAGCCGGTTAACAGGGTATTGATAGCTTCTCATAGCATTGTTGCAGCAATGAAAGGTGATATTGGACGTTTTTTTGATATGATAGGACTCGTTTCTCATGCCAAAAAATATGACACTATTTAAAGAAAAATTAACTTAAATTTGAGAAAAGTATTTAATTGAGTTTTTCAGATATATTCCTAGTTATTATAAGTAGTGCCGGATTACTTCATGGCGTACTATCGGCCGTTTATTTATGTTTTTTTAAAAAGAAAAGGACAGTATCTAATATTTTACTAGGGCTAATCCTCATTTTTATGGCATTTAGGATTGGTAAATCTGTTATGATGAATTTTGGAAATGGATTAGAACCACTTTTTATTTTCATAGGATTGGCCTTTTTACTTTTAATAGGCCCTTTGTTAAGATGGTACCTGTTAACCATGACGCAGTACAATTTTAAATTTCAAAGACGCTTTGCCTTGGAGTTAGTACCATTTTTTTTGGTATTAATTGTGAGTTCCTTTGTTACCGGCGATTGGTTTAATACAAGCAATAGAAAAGCTATTATACTTTTTGCAAGTGTTCTTATCTTTATATATCTACATCTGGCCTTTTATATTATTATTTCAGGCAGGCAGTTAAGAATACTGAGAAACATCTATAAAGAAGACAAACAAACGAAATCTCAAAAAGCTATATTTAAGTGGTTACGTCTTGTTATTATTGGTTTTGCTATTATTTGGTTGTCTTATGTTTTAAATATAGTTGAAAAGACCGTACCCTATATTGTTGGTCCTGTTGTTTATTCGGTAGCTATTTATTTCTTAAGCTTTAAAGCGTTTCAGTTAAAATCTACAGATATTGATGGTAGCGTATTTAAAGAGAACGACAATGCCTCGTTATTCAATCAAATATCAGAACTAGTTATAGGAGAAAAAATGTATTTGGAGTCCAGTTTGTCGCTGTCAATATTAAGTAAGCTACTGGGACAAAGCACTCAAAAAACGTCTGAAGTAATAAATCAATATGCAAAGCAGAACTTCAACGATTTTATTAATTATTATCGCATTCAGGAGGCGAAAAAAACGCTTTTGGATGAAAACAGTATGAATTATACCATTTCTTCCATCGCTTTTGGTGTAGGTTTTAGTAGTTTATCCTCATTTAACAGCGCATTTAAAAAATTTGTGGGCAAAACACCATCGGTATATAGAAAAACAACCAACAAATAGTTTTGTTTGTCTGTTATATTTCAAATAAATAGATATATTATTGTTTCATTTACAGCGTGAATGTCTCTAGCATAATCGAAGACAAACGAGAGCATGGATTTGGTAATCAGTCAGAAAAATGGCTAGCATAACGGGGCATCTACAATCAGCAGAAATACAGAAATTATTTTCTGTTAATTCATTAAAAATCATGCATTTGTCGTATAAATACACTTAAATAAATACCAACCGGTATTTTTGTGGTTTAACCGCAAAATAATCCAAAAAAACTTCCTTAACTTTAAGTGATACAAGTGTTTTTAAGTGGCTGATTCAAAAAACCAGGTATTATAAAAACGTTATAGAGCTTAAAACGTTAAAGTATAATGATTACGCTATTTCGTGTAGTGTTTTTATAATATGCTTAGGTAAAAGTTATCCAGGTCACTATTGAAAACACAGCTATAGGAAGAATATATCACTTGATATGAAAGCTATGGGCTCATTACTTTATATCCTGCACGTTTCGGGCAAATTTGCGAGGTATGAACAAATTTATAAGGCCCATAGATCTAAAATAATCCATTTAATGATTGTTTTATATTTAGTCAATGCTAAAAGGATCATGATAGTAATCATGGTCCTTTTTAATTGGTAATGGTCTAAAAGGCAAAATCTTGAACTGTTATTGTTCTTATGCAATAACGTACCGCTGTTTTTTATCTCGGGGAAAAAGAAAACACAAGCTTATATAGTTGCGGTTAGGTTTTACTTTGAAGCATAAGGGGAAAAGGTGAATTTTTATTGATAATCTATTGATATAATTTATGTTATATCAGTTTTTGTAACTATTCGAGCCAGGTGTAAACGAATAAAGTAAAGGTGTTTTATTTCGATTTTAGGTTATTTTGAGCCTGGTCAGCGTATTTAAGTTAAACTAATGCTGAAAATACGCTCTTCTATGGAGCTACCACTGGTATGACTCGTTGTAAGAAATTATTAATAAAAAATGGAAGAAGACTATCTCAAAAGTTTATTCTGAATAATATGGTTACTTTCAAGACAGCCTTCTTAATTTAAGGTTATAATACAATTGGATATCCTTATTCATTTATAATCCTATGTTTTGCCATTTCGACAAAGGAGCCATGCCTGTCGGCAGACAGGGAATCTCAAGAATCATTAATAGATTCTTCATGTAGTTTCTCTCCATTCAAAATGACAGAATCACTAGGTTTTCAGGTTTATAACAAATAACAGACATTCATAATAATAAATTAGGAACTACTCTTTAACAATCTTTTTATTTATAATACGACCTGTTTTAGTATTTTGAGCTTCCAAAATATAAATTCCGGGTTGAAGCCCTTCAAGGTTTATAGTACTTCGTTTTTGAACATCTTTAAGACGGTTCAGTAAAACAACTCTTCCAGTTAAGCTTACAACTTTCACTACAGTATGTTCTAAGCTTTGGTTACTGGAAATAGTTATAGCCTCGGTAGCAGGATTTGGAAAAAACCTGAATGCTTCGTTTGTAAAATCTTCATTTTTAGTTAGTGGATTTCTAGAAAGTGCTGTCACAGTACTACTACAGTCTGGCTGAGTGTCTGAATTACTAAAATATAGTGTGAATCCACTTGTTTTAGATACCATAACAAAATTATCCGAGTCCATAATAACCCAATAAACACCGTCTAATCCCGCAATGCCCGTACCTGAAAATGTTGCATCGGGCTGTGCTGTGTTAAAATTGATGGTAAGACTATTGCTTAGGTCAATGTACCAGTTGGGAGTACCATTGTTGGTATTAAATGAGAATTGATATAAGGAACTATTCTCCAAACTCCAATTGATGGTAAACGTCGTAACATTATTCAAGTCTGGTCCTCCAGTTCCTAATACATGAACGTTTTGATATGAGGTGTTTAAGCTTGTTAAAGCATCGGATGAAGGCGCGCCAAATGTACAGTTGTTAGCACCTTCTCCTTCTGCTAAAATAGTCATGGTTACAGGCGCAGAATCCACCTGCCCATCGTTTACAATAAGCGTTACCGTATAAGGTCCCGGTTCGTCGTAAGTGGTCGTTGGTGTAACTAAACTAGATAGTTCTCCATTCCCAAAATCCCAGCTGTACGATAGTGTATCACCGTCAATATCAGACGAATTGGCAGCATCAAACTGCACGGTTAAAGGCGCTGGTCCTGACATGGTTGAAGCTGTAAAGCTAGCAGTAGGAGGGGTATTTGTATTGCCTCCAACAACATTAGGAATTAAAGGTGCCAGGTGTGGACTTAAAATGTCCATTTTCCATTGGTTTATACTCACCCAGTCGTCTTTTAAGATACCTCCGGTATCACCAGAGTTTGGATTCATAGTCCAAAAGGTCCAGGAATAAATGTCTCCCATAAAATTCATCCATTCGGTGAACCAAGTATAGGCAACAGTATTGCTTTGGTCTTTAATTCCAAATTCACCAATAAATAGGGGAGACGTGTTATTTTCGTATAAATAGTGAAAATTCTCCTCCCAAATATCTGGCATATTACCAGGAAAACTTGATGCTTCGAACCAATCTTGCGGTGCGACTTCCGGACCGTATTCATGTGCTGAATAAAACAGTTTACTTGGATCGGATAATTGTACCGGGTATTGGGCAGCACCTTTAAGCTGTCCACCCCACCAATAGGAGTCACCTTCAAACTCACCAACACCTTCCACGATGATTAAAACATCAGGGTGTGCAGCTAGAATTGCATTACCACATCGCTCGGCAGCTTTATTCCAATCTGTGCCAGGGCTACTATCTCCCCAGGTTGCACCATGAGGTTCGTTGTTAATATCCATAGCAACTACAGCCGAAAAGTTTTTGTAACGATTCGCCATAAATACCCAATCTTCAATCCATTGTTGTTCAGAAAACGTATCCGTGTACCACAAGTCTTCGTTTAAATAGCCATCTGCAGCTCTTGAATGGTTGTCTAAAACAATTTTTATATTGTTCTCTTGACACCAATTCACCACAACATCCATGAGTTCAATAGGTTTTGTTAATGTACCCTCCACCTCATTCATTGGTGAAACTCCAGTATAAGGATCAGAACCATATGAATTTATGTTTATTGTTGCGCCGGGGTTTAGCATTTCGTTAGTCCAGGGAACTCTTATGGTATTAAAACCAAGATCCTTGATCTGTTGTAAAACACTTTTCGTATCTCGAATCCAAATACCATGAGGACTATACAAGGACGTTTCAAAACCAAACCAGTTTACACCAGTAAGGCGCACCTCTTTACCTGTTGAATCGAATAATTTATTTCCGGAAACAGATAAAAAGTTTTGCTGTTGAGCATGCAGATTTGTTACGAAACAAATAAAGCATGTCATCCAGAACATTTTATATTTAAAATATTTCATTTTTTTGATTTAAAATTACTTCTTGACTATCTTTTTATTCGTTTTCACTCCGGTTTTACCGTGAGTTACTTCTAGAACATAAATACCAGATTGAAGGGCGTTAATATCCATTACTTTTCGTGACTGAGCATGTTCTATAGTAAAAGATTTGACTACCCGACCGTTAAGACTAATGATTCTAACTTTAGAATGCTGTAAGTCTGTGTTACTGGATAACGTTACGATACCTTCTGTTGGGTTAGGGGAAAACTTCACAATACTCTCTGCTAACTTTTGCTTTTCTGGAAGTTTTGCAGATTTTCTACTGATAGTCGAACTGGCAGGCGATGTGTTTCCTCCAAAAAAGAACCCATACTCGGCATTGGCAAGAGCGATTTCTATTTGTGCCCAACTTCTGTGATAATTCTGAGTAAAGTCTTCACCAGAATTATAATCTGATAAGAGTCTACTGTACTCGGGATCGTTTGCATAATTAGAACGGATATCCAGGAAAGAAGCTCCCGAAGTAATTTGATCTCCATTTGGCATAGTTCCATTAAATCCACTAGGTATGTAAACTTCCTGTTCAAATATCCTTTTGAAATCGCCTCTCGTTTCAGGACTTGATAAGCCTTTATCATCTCTATATTTAGTCCACATTCGATCCAGTACCTCTTTAGCAAGATCTCTAGATGCTGTATCTAAGGTTGCATGTTTTTCTGTGGCAGCAGCATAGTAAATTAGTGCTTTGGCCATAGACGCAGCAACTCCTAAATCCTTACCATAGTCTGTTATCGTAACATTTAGATTGCTATTCGCTCCAGGAGAACTAGGATTCCAGGTGTCTGGTTCTCCTGTCCATTCCAAAGTAGCAGGAATTAAGAAGTCGTCTGTTCCAACCAGTTGAACGGCACTTTTAACCCAGGTTGCCCATTTATCCATTAAATTTTTGGCTGTCGGGTCGTTTGTGATATAATAATATTCTGCAACACGCTCCATAGACCAGGCTTGCCATCCAAACCAAGTTCCACTTCCAGGGTCATGGTATACGGGGTCATTATCGTAGGCCATATCATAGAATGTCGATTTCCCCGCTGGATATGTACTATAATTACCATTCCAACTATTGGTTGCTCCTCCAGCAATAGCGCCTTCATCAGATTGTAACCAGGTATAAAATTCCATTTGTCTTTTTAAACTTTCTGTCCAATCGGTTACACCGTTTTGTGACTTTGGCTTCAACTCGTCAATTTGTGTTAGCGCATAAGCGGCTATAGGATTTTGATATCCAAAATGACAATGGCTAGAGCTAATTCTAAACGCCCAGGCAGCCGATGTATCTACGGCACCACCCCATGAGATGTACCAGGACATCAAATAATGTGCACTATTGTATCCTTGACCAGCGCCAGTAGTTGCACTTTGCACACCCAATGGTTTAAAGTATTTATCAAACATAGCAAGTCTTAAGTAATCCCCCATTTTAGATGCTTTATCAAGCAAGTCTGTACTAATGGTAGATTCTTGTTCGTTGGCATATTGCATTGCCCAATACATGGCCTGAACGGCTCTGGCATCCGCATCCGGTGCACTGGTATAGCGCCATTGCTTTGAATAGTTTTGATCTACTGTAAATAGTGGCAAGTAACCATCAGGGCCTCCCCAATTAAAGGCTTCCCAGGATGGGTGCGGAACGGTTTCAAAAACAGATTCTTGTTCTCCTCTTTGAAATGTATTAATATACGAAGGTGTACTAACGCCATCACCTCTGTTTCCATAACCGTAGAAGTTATCGTTATCTAATAACCAGTGCATTTGGTAAACATCTGATCCATAAGCCGCAGTAAGATCAGAAGATACAGGATCTTCTCCAACTGGAGCATTAAATAGTAATGGTGCTGGATAATTTTCCGGTAAAGGGAATTCGCTGGCATATGCCGCAGGACTAGAAGGGTCGTATGCCGAATTCGTTGGCTGGTCTAAGTTTGTAGGAATGATAAATTGCTCGATGGCATCCCAAACATCTGTAAGTGGCTCCCAGTCTCTTGTAATTCTTCCGTTCATAACTTCTAACCATACCCAATAAGAATACAGCTCACTTGTAGATTCATGACCGTAATCTGGAGCCTCAACAATTAGTGTTTCTATAGAATGGTGAGGTGATCCATCTGCACTGAAATAACCATTTGCAGGGTCGTAGAATTCATCTCTAATTTCGATAAAACGATCAATGTATTCATTATTAGGAGGACAACCAGGACAGCCGCCTCCAGTATCGGTTTTGTTTACGGTAATGGAATTAGACAGGTCGAATTCACCTGTTAAATCGTTGGTGCTATTTCCAATGGTAAGTCCAGTAATAACGCCATTATAGCTTAAATGCCATATTAATGCCGTACCGGGTGATTGTGTGTCAAAATCAACAAGGTCTGGATTGGTTGGTAGCGCTATGATGCTATTTTGTGCATCTGTAATCACCCATTGAGAGCTATCTCCATCATTATCAGATAAAGTAATTCCAGATACATTATCCGGTGTTCCATCGCCAACAGTAAAAGCGAAGGGCCCTCCAGCTATAACGCCACCGTCTACATTTGGATTATTCACGCCACAATCGGGAGGTGTTGACGACGCACTAAAGTATATGGTAAAACCACCGGTTTTAGACACCATAACAAAATTACCAGTATCCTCGGTTACCCAATAAGAACCGTCTAAACCAGTAATTCCGGTATTTGTGAAAGTTATTTCGGGCTGGGATGTATTAAAACTGTAGGTGAAATTATTTCTTAAATCTATATACCAATTTGGAGTACCATTATTGGTATTAAATGAAAATTGATATAGTCCATTATTATTTAAATCCCAGTTAAGGGTAAAAATAGTAACATTATCCAGGTTAGGTCCTCCGGTTCCCAAAACATGAATATTTTGGTAGGCCGTATTTAAATTAGGTAATGAACTTGGTCTAGGGGTATCAAATGTACAATTTTGAGCATACAAATTCGGTGTTAGAGATACTAGAAATAGTATCAGTGTTATAATACGCCTCCGCAAGAGCGTATTTGTTTTGCGTTTTTTTATGTTTTCTTTCATTATTTCGTGTTTTAAAAATTAAATGGATGATGTTCACTCTACCCTGTTGAATTCCATTTGGACTAAGTTGCATAGCCAATCTTAAACATTCACAAAAGGTGAAGTTTATCAACAAATATAAAGCGTCCCATGAACCATGGGTAAAGCATCCAGGAGAATTTATAGGTTTGTCAATTCTCCTGGATTAAGCCATAGTTAGTCTGTTAGAACGTTAGTTTTTAACGATCTTTTTATTCATGATGACCCCTGTTTTTGTATTAAGGATTTCCACGATGTAGACACCAGGTTTTAAGCCTTCAAGACTAATAGCCTTTTTATCCTGACGACTTTTAATATTATCCATAAAAACAACTCTACCGGTAAGGCTTGTTACCTTAATTATAGAGTGCTGTAAGTTTGTATTACTGGAAAGTGTTACAAGGCTAGATGTGGGGTTAGGGGATAGTTTTAAAACATTAGTACTAGGTTTTTTATTCTTAGACATTGTTGCTAAAGCCACTGTACATACAGGTGGTACTGCCGAGTTGCTAAAGTATATAGCATATCCACCTGTTTTAGAAGCCATAACAAAATTTCCTGAATCTATAGTCACCCAGTAAGCTCCGTCGAGTCCAGCAATACCGGTACCTGAAAATGTTGCTTCCGGTTGTGGTGTATTAAAACTATATGTAAGGTCATCTCTTAAATCGATGTACCAATTTGGCGTACCATTGTTGGTATTGAAGGAAAATTGATATAACCCGTTATTGTTCAAGTCCCAATTAATGGTAAAAGTCGTAACATTATCTAGGTTAGGACCTCCAGTTCCAACGACATGTACATTATCAAAGGCGGTATTAATACCAGGCAATGCCGTAGCAATAGGGGTTCCAAACCCACAATCTCCACCACCTTCAGGTGTTCTAATTACAGTAATTGAATTTGAAAAATCGCGATCTCCTGTTACGGCCGAAATGTTGTTTCCAACAGCAAGACCATCTATGGTATCATTATAGCTAAGGTGCCATATAAGGCACGTACCAGGCTCGGCAGTATCGAAATTCACATCTTCTGGGTTTTCAGGTAAACCTAAAATAATGTTCGAGGCATCTGTTACAACCCATTGCGAACTGTCACCATTAGTATTAGTTAAAGTAATACCAGAAACATGATCTGGCGTACCATCACCAACGGTAAAGCTAAAAGGACCTCCTGAAATAACGCCACCATTTACGTTAGAACCTTCTCCCGGTTCGTCACCAAATACAAGTACACCATTGTCATAAACAGGAATATTAGTACTTTCAATTTCAGAGCTTCCATTCATACCCTGAGCAGACCAGTCATTTGCAGTGTCGTATGGTACTCCATTTTGAACTCTAATATTAATTTGAGTTTCTCGTCTAAATTGAGGATCTCCTATAGGAGCTATTTGCTCTCCTGCTAACGAAACTTCCATATAGTAGATATTATTAGCGGCATCCCAAAGTTTAATTTCAGAGGAACTATTTCCTTGAACCGAGTTAAGTGTTATGTCATAGTCGGCAATAGTAAAACCTTGTTCTACACCTTCAGAAATATCAAAGAAATATCTATAAGATAAGTTATCTGTTACTCTGGCAGGCCAGGCGGTTCTATTTTGAACCAAAATTTTTACAGTACTACCATAGGCATTATCACTGTTAAATTTAGAGAACGATCTAATTTCTGCTCTGGTAGGGGTCTCTTCAACAGGAAAACCAGTTAATGGGTCTCCCCCAAATTCATCATACATTCTTACAAGGTTTCCTGTAAAACAAGCGTTGTAATCACAAGCCACCTCATTAGCAATGAAATCCTCGCGATTGTCTTCAAATTGGTCGTTTGCTTCTGCAGGGCCTCCAACAAGTGCTCCATAAAGGGTATGACTTGGCAAAGCTGGTTTACCCGGCACACTATTTCCCCAAGTGCCATGAGCCGATCTATGGTGTGAGTTATTTGCTGGATCATTTCCAAAACCAATCATGAAACTTCTGTTTAACGGGTTGTCTCCTAAAGCGTAGTTAACCTGATCTACAGCAAAGTCATGATATTTTGTTTTGTTCGCTGTACTGGTAGGCACCTTATCGCTATAAATAAATGCTAAAAACGAGGTGTTGGCAGCATAGCGTAGTGATCCCCATTGAATGAGGTGAGCCTGGCCTCCTGGACTATACGTAACGCGATCTCCATTAACACCACTGGTCCAAAAGTCAAGAAAACGCTCGGCGTCTTCTTTATACTTTTGTTTATCTGTTAATTGAGCTAATAAAACATAAGAGGCATAGCCTTTATCGTCCCAGGACGTTGTAAATTTATAGGCTTTAAGAGGGCCTTGACCTTGAGTCCCCAAGTTATCGTATTCTAACTCGGCTTTGGCCAGGTATTCGGGGTTATTAGTTGCTCGATACATCCAAATTGCTCCCCAAACCAGTTCATCATTATAACCATTAAAGGATCTATAAAATGCTGCGGCATCTGTAATAGACTCAGAGTATACACCTCTATAGGTATCTGCGAAATTATACAGTTGTTCAGCATGTGCTATTAGGGTTTCACTATATGCCGGATCGGAATCCTTAAAAAGCATACTAGTGGCTGCCATTGCCGCTGCTGTTTCGGCGGCCAGTTCAGTTCCTGGGTTATTAGCATCTATCTTATAAGCAGGACGATCCATGACCATAACTTCAGGTGAGCCCCAAAAGGCATGATCGACACCACCAGTACCTACTTGTCCGTAAAATTCATTCGGAGCCGTGTGACACTTTATAAAATAATCTGTTACAAAACGAAGATTTCGTTTTAAAACATCCATTTGACCAGAGCGTTCGTAAGCGTCTTTGTAAGCAATTCCTCCCCAGGCCAGTGACGTTACACTAAAGGCCATAGGGAATCCAAATTTAACGTGATCTCCGGCATCATACCAACCTCCAGAGAGGTCTAATCCAACATCGGAACCATCATCAAGAGCCGAGTCTCCCCGCCAACTTACACGGTTCCATTCTGGAAGTGATCCAGATTGTTGCGCTTCGTAAAAGAAAAACGATTTCTGCAAGGCTTCGCCATAATTTTTTTGCGCAAAGCTACTAGCGAAATTAAGGTATAGCAATACAGCCACACCGTGGATTATAAACTTTTTCATTCTAAGGGTTTATTTTAAAGAAACATTAAGATTTGTGAATAAAATGGCAATATTGCTATCTATTCACAGATCAATTTAATAATGAAATTAACAACTGGCTAGTAGTTGAAAAAATCAGTTTTCGACACAATAAATTAGAAATAGCAATTTTATTAGTAATTCTTAATTTTTAATAGAGAGAAGACACGAAGCAGAATAATTTTTGCTAGCAGGATTGCTTCGTACATTAAGAATATCAACAATTCTATGCTAAATTAAACAAAGATTTTTGTTTTTTATTATGCAAATAATTCAATTATTGATACTATTTTGTTTAAAGTGAATTCTTAATAAGTAAGTTAAGGCTTACAAGTTAAATGTAACACATCTGTTAATCATTATTCTAAAAAGTGCTCCTGAAAATTAGTGACAAATTCATGAATATATTTTTTATTTCTATTCTCGGTTTTCATCACCAAATAATGGTTTCTTTTAAGGCCATATCTGCCAATTCGCTTAAAAATGATGTCCTCTAAATTTTTAAATTCTTTTACCTGCCATTTTGGTACACACATAATACCTAAATTAGCTTTAACCATAGATAGAGAAGCTTCAGTAAAGGGAATAGCCGATATGTTCTTGGGTGTAATATTACTTAGTTTTAGAAAATATTCATAGACCCAGACACTTTCTAATGGAAATGCGTTTATTAATAAACGATCATCTAAAAAATGACCGGCCTCAAGGTACTCAAATGTACTCAAAGCATTTTCATAATGTACTAAAGCAAAAATTTCATCTTCAAAGATTTTAATACATGTTAACTCTTCTGAAGGAGGGATGTAAGTTACCAATGCCATATCAATTTCATTCGATAAAACTTGAGAAATGGTTTTACGAGAGGATTCGAGGGCTAAATTTATTTCTATTTGAGGATATAGAAATCCCATCTTTTGAATAAAAGATGGAATACAGTGACGGAAAGATTGGCATTCCACACTAAATTTAATGGACCCTTTAGATCCCTCTTTTATACGTTTAATACTTTCAAAGCTTTCATTTATTGAAGAGAATAGCTTATTGGCCAGCTTGTACAATTCTTGTCCTTCATGCGTTAGTTCCCACTTATTTCTACTTCTAAGAAATACTTTAAACCCTAACCGTTCTTCGAGGTCTTTTAATTGATGACTGAGTGCTGATTGTGTTAAAAATAATCGCTCGGAAGAATTGGCAAGATTGCCCTCTTCGGCAATGGTTTTTATGAGTCTAAAGTATTTCAATTCCATGCCTCAAAGATACAATTCTTTGTTTCTGATAGTAGATGAAATAATTTCAATTAACCGGATAAAAACATTCAATTTCCTTTAAGTGTGTGTGGGCATTCTCATGTTAACTTTGTAGTGATAAGGCCTTTGATATGATTAGAATTCATTTCATAATAGGCGTTTCATTTGATCGATTGAGATTTCACTTTGTGATTCATTTTTAGTATAAACCTGATTCGGAAAGATGTCTGGTATTAGGCCTTGAGAATAACCAGTTTTGATTGTTTTAAGGAACGTGTATAAAGTAACCTAAATAACCAAATTTTTAAAATTAAAATTTATGCAGCAAGACATAAAAACAATAGGTTTAATTGGAGGGATGGGATGGGAGTCCTCCAAAATATATTATGAAAGAGCCAACAGACGGGTTAATGAACTTTTAGGAGGATCACATTCTGCAAAGCTTATCATGGTTTCTGTTGATTTTGCCGAAATAGAAGCTCTGACTTTCGCCAATAAATGGGATGGAATTGCAAATATTGTAGTAACAAGTGCTAAACAATTGGAACGGGCAGGAGCCGATATGATTGTACTGTGCACCAATCTTATTCATATTGTGAGTGATGCTATTACTGCACAAGTAACAATCCCATTTTTACATATTGCTATGGCCACAGGAAAGGCCGTCCAAGAGCAGAAGCTTAAAAAGCTATTGCTTTTAGGTACTAAACATACTATGGAGAAAGACTTTTATACCAAAACTCTGCGAGATCATTACGGTTTGGATATTGTAATACCAGATGAGATGCAAAGAAATCAAATTCATGATATCATTTACAAAGAGCTGATGCGTGGTTCATTTACCAATAGCTCTAAACGACAAATTGTTGAAATAATTCACAGAGAACAAGCCAAAAAGGGGATGGAAGGGGTAATTCTAGCGTGTACCGAACTCCCGATGCTTATAAAAAAGGAAGATCTGGATATTCCGATGTTTGATACCAGTAATATTCATATTAATCAAGCTGTAGACGAGGCCATCAAGAACGGTAATGATGGTCAGTTGACTAAAAACAGCAGCATCTTAGAGACCTTATTTTCTAAATATGTTAAAGGGATGAGCGGATTGTTTTCAACAAATGACAATGACACTATAGATGTTATAGATGCTATAGGTAAAATGATTCATAAGTTATAGATTAGCATTAATAATTGAAGACATAATGAATGATTGTTAAAAGTTTAGAAAATATCCCATTTTCAGAGATTATATCATGCTTTTTAAAGGCTTTTGAAAACTATTTTGTCAAGATGCCATTAGATCACGAATACTATAAACAAAGGTGGGAGATGGCAAAAGTGAATTTTAATCTGTCTTATGGAATCTTTGATGACGGCATTTTGGTTGGATTTATAATTAATGCTATAGATAAACGAAACCATCAAGTTATTGCTTTTAATACAGGCACCGGTGTTCTTCCGAAGTATCGGGGACAAGGTATTGTAAAGACTATCTATACTTATGCTATTCCGGAACTATTAAAACATGGTGTTTCAAGATGCAGACTTGAGGTGATTAAAGAAAATATAGCCGCTATAAAGGCTTATGAACGTGTTGGATTTAAAATTAATAAGCATTACAAATGCTACAGTGGTTCTATTGAACTTAGAAATAAGTTAGAAGACTTTCATTTAAAACAAGTCGATATCGATGACTTTAATTGGAATGCCATAAATCAGGGGGCTTACTCCTGGGATAATCAGATTGAAACAATTAAGTCTGAAACTTATAAATATTATGTAGTCCTTGTAGATGGTATTTGGAATGCCTATTTCGTTATAAACGTAGATAATGGCTATCTGGCACAGTTTGATGTTATAATAAATTCCGAATCCAATTGGTTTCGCCTATTTACTGCTATAGAACGCATTTCCAGCACTGTAAGGATTAACAATGTTAATGAGGCATTAGTTGACAAAATGAAATTTTTATCTCAGATTGGTCTGGAGAATACGGTAGATCAATACGAGATGGAGATGGGGCTAGTGTAAAAATACCAGCTACTGGGTATGTTTCTCCCTTTATATGCATGTTAATTTTATCTTCAAGTTAAAACATGCAATCATGGCAAATAAAATTTTAAGTTATTCGGCACTTTGGGACTTCGATGATCAAAAAGGTTCAGTAACCCTTGAATACGAAAAGGGCAAGTTTAAAACTCTGGAATCTTCAGACTCTAATCAAGTACTTTTAGCATTAGATATGCTCAGGAATGAAGGGCCTGTATACCTGGATTTAAACAGAAATTACATAAGGTTAGGGAAGGAGCCAGTAGGAACCTGGGATAAGCGTAAGAAACCCGATAATTGATTTGAAATAGAGATGGTTATACTACCCGTTTTTCATTTTCCCTGTGTAAATATTAGGCAATTAGTATAATAATCATTTTAAAATTTAATTGTTACAGGGAGTTTTCAAATAAGGCATTAGATCTCTTTTATCTATTGTATTGAAGCGGTTTCTGATAATTTAGACCAAGTCTTCACTTGTTTAATCGGAATGATTAATAAAACAAACTAAGTAATCATGAGTTTTATAGGTAAGTTTTTAGTAGCAATAGACCAGTTAGGAAACGTTTTAGCGGGAGGAAACCCAGATAATACGATATCGGCCAGAGTTGGGTATTTTGCAAATTTCGGGGTTAGAAGGTATCGATGGTATTGGAAAATATTAGAAAAAATAATAGACATAACATTCTATCCGTTGGATGGCAAAAGACATTGTCTTCAAGCCTATTATAACGACGCGGGAGAAGAATTTAAACCTGGAGGTTATGCATGGATTTACTTCTTTCTAAATATCTTAATTATTTTATCGTGCATACCGCTCTTTGTCCTATTCTATCTGTTATTTCTTTTAGGTGTTCGGCCTAAAGAAAACATCAAATTAACTAATTTAAAACGTAGACTTCAAGCTAGCGATAGAAAATTGGCTGGTATAAAATCGGAATTTAAGTTCACCGATTTATTAGCAGACGAAGAAGCTTTGGCATTAGCTGAAGCGGTCATCCAAAAGGCTAAGAAAATAAAGAAAAAGATAGAACCTCGTATCGCTAAAGAATCGAACTTGTGAATATGACCTATGTCTTAATACACGACGCATTCGATTGGATAAATACGATGTCTCAGGCTGTAATGGCCTTAACTACTGTAATCATGGGAGTTTTAGCTTATAAGACATATCTAGAATCTCCTAACCAAAAGGATGTATCTGACGAACCTAACACATCTGTAAAGGGTGATGACTATCATTTGATGGAAGACGTTGTTTTTAATACTTCAAAACAAACAACAACATTAAAAGTTACCAACCTTGGTCTTGAGTGTCATCTTGATGATTGGCGTGCAAAAAAGGGAGGTTTACAATGGATCATTTCTAAAGAAGATTGTAAAAGGGTACTTGAAAATAATATGTATTCTGTTAACCCTGGTTCTAGAGCCTTGTCCGGTAGGTTTAACATTGGTAGAAAAAGAAATTGGCTGTATTCCAAAAGGCTCTTTCCGGAACCCGATTATTTAAAAGGTGTTTTAAAAGAATTGTTGACAAATGCTGCAGATCAGAATACAAATTAAACCTTAACGAACTAAAAGAAAACTATACAATGAAAAAACATGTTACTCTCTTTATTTGTTTAACCTTATGCTTGGCAATTTTTGCTCAGAATGCCCCTAAAGTACATGTCGTTCAAGTAGATCCCGAAACTGGATTGGTAAATGGAGGCTTCCCTTTTGATCGGAATTTTTACATTCAAATTAAAATAAAAAAAGCTACCGATGTTATCGCCGTAAATTTACAAAAGACTTATGGACCCAATTTCACACTGAAAACTAACAAACCCACTATTTATGAAGATTTAAAATTTAGAACCGAAGCTATAAAAGGTGATGATGAGTATAAACATCTCATGGTTCTGGCACCGCCATTGGCACCCAATGGACAATATGAAATTGTGCTTACCAGAAAATATCTAGATTCAGATTTAGCCTATGTTTTGGATTTATTTTCACTGTTATATGAAGGGGTTGGTCCAGAATTTGGCAGAATTTTAAGAGAAGAAGGTAGCTATACTTTAAAGGATGGAGATCATTCAAAGATGTCATCCAAGGCGCTTGCATTCTATAAAAAAAGTAAAGCATACTTTGATTCTACTATTGTAGATTTTACAGCTTTTGAAAGAGATATGAAGAGTAGGTATCTTGAACTGTATGAACGTATTGCTAAGGGTGATGGGAATAATTGTAGCACTTTACCCGTAAATTCTGTAGAAAGAATTATTTGTGAGAGGGATCCCAAAACTTTAAAGTTGGTAAAACAATATTTAAAGCTAATCTCTAATGTTTGTGGAGATAATAACAAATGTGAGGGGCTGTTTCCTTATAACCTGGGTGCATATAGCGATGTATTTAGGGATGAGTTTAAAACATTATATCACGATCTGAAGTCATTTTATGTACCAAATGAAACAGATACTCCGCATCTATTGGACGACGATTATCAATCTAAGCTTGCTTCTATTTTTACAGATTTACAGGTTCTTAAAAAGGATAAAGACCTCTTTACAACGTCATTAAAATTATTATCAAATTTTAAATCATTTGAATGTGCAGACATATTAGAACTTCTAAACGGAGAAGGTCTTATAACAGGGAACCTTAATCAGAAGAGGGAAACTAATTTAACATCAAAAATTAAAAATATAAACAAAAATATTGATGCGCTTAACTTGTTTATCGAAGATTTGAAAGACATACGGTTATTGTATCCCCAGTTAGACGCTATGTTTGACGATTTAATATCTGAAACCAAAGCATTAATAGTTCTTTTGAAGAAATTTAAAGGTGAAATGGAAACTATAATTTCTAAAATTCTCAAATTGGATGTTCATGTTATCGATGAATTTATTTTTACCAATACGCAATTCGAAAAAATAAGTAAGGAAGCAGCTCATTGGGTTCTACCTGATGTAGGGGTGCTCTATGCATTTAATAAGAATTATAACGTAATAAGGCCTTTTCTGGGGGTTAATATCAATTTTGGACCTGTTGATAAAGATATTAAAACGAGATACATTACAAGAGACAACGATGTTGTGGGAGCCAATAAATTAAGTCGTTTCCTAAGACAGCATACGTCTTTGATGTTAGGTGTTTCGTTTGGCACTTTAAAAATAGAAAATGAAAGAGACGATCTTTTTAACTCTATAAACCTTATAACCGGTTTTGGGGTTCGATTAAACAGAGCATTAAGAATTTCCGGGGGAGCACTGTGGTATAAGCAGGTTAACCCAAATCCACTTATTTCAGATAAAAAAACAAAGGCCATGGGCTATTTATCCGTGTCCTTTGATATTGAATTTAGAAACGCAACTCAAGGTAATTTAAATAAGCTATTTTAAAGATGAAAAAGTTAATTTTTGTAGTAATTGCAATGTTTCAACTTCTTTATTCCTGTGAAGATGAAATAACCCCAAAAGACATTATAGGCATACAGTTATTGAGCGATTCTAATACTATTCCAGCAGATAATAACTCGACGTTGGAGTTTAGGGCATACATTTCTGTGGATGCCGATGACGATAAGCGGGACATTGAGTTTGAAACGTCTTCTGGAGTGTTTTCAAAAAATAATGAAAATGTTCTTACAATGACAGCTAAAGATACCATACAACTTAATAATGAAAACTTCCTTAGTGCTTCAGTCTCCTTAACGTCCAGTAATGTTGTTACCGATACGGTTACAATAACCGCAAAAATAGCGTCCTTCAAGGCCAGATCAGAGGCGAGTTTTACAGCATCTATTCCAAATTCGATAACCGTTTCTGCGGACACCTTTGGTCTAACAAACACTTTTGATTCTGAAGCTACGTTAACCGCTATAGTAAAATCGGAAACAGGTTTTCCTTCTTCTGGAGAGCAGGTTGAATTTTTGATTTTTAATTCTAATGACCATTCTCAATTTACAGATTTACGGTTTAGAAATGAAAAACTTAAGGTTAATGCTAATGGCGAAGCATCGACTCTATTTACGGCAGGAAACCTCACTAATGGTGCATCTCCATTTGTTGGAGATGTATTAGTTGTAAGTCGCGTAATAGGTCGGGAAGCGATATCAGATACTCTAAAATTAAATGTAACCTCTAAAATAGATTAAAAATGAAAGATGAAATATTTGAATTAGCGGATAACTCTAAGTTCGACATTGTCACCATGGAAAATCAAGTTGAATCTCTACTAGGACAGGTTAAGGAAAAATTCAACCTTCCTGAAGATGCCAAAATTGAAAGCTTTAAAATAGACTGGCTTAAGAAATGTCGAAAGGTGTGTTTGCGAATACATGGAAGACGAGTTTGTGTATGCGTTTAAAGTTTCTTAAATGATTTAAGGTGTTTTAGGGTTATCGTTTGTTTATCAATATGATAGCCCTTTGCCTTGTTAAATATTCTCATCCATTCAATACGTTGAGTCTTCCCTTAGTTTTATAAAATCGTTCAGGTTATGCCAAATTTTTCCTTCTAAAGTACAAGTAGTTATAATAATTCTGTTAAATTTGATTTCCAAAAATTAAAATGCAGAAAAAGGGATTCAAGTTATTTTTTTTAGTATTACTCGTTCTTTGTACGAGTTGTTTCGAAATTATAGAGGAAGTTAGTTTTAATAAAGATGGTACTGGGCATGTTAAGCTTACCATGAATTTAAGTCAGAGTAAAACCAAACTTAATTCTATGATGCTACTTGATAGTGTTAACAATTATGAGATACCCTCAAAAACAAAAATTAAAAATAAGATAGGTGAAGTCATTCAGAAAGTAAAAAGTATTGAAGGTATTTCGAATGTACAGAATTCGTCTAATTTTAATGACTATATTTTTACTGTTTCCTGTGATTTTACAAATGTAGAAGCTTTAAATAAAGTCATTTCCAAGTTTAGCTCCAAAAAAGATGCGACGATTATAAAGCAACATCAACATTTTAGTTTCAATACATCTCAAAATACGTTTACAAGAAACTATCATTACGATCTTTCTAAGGCATTTCAAAAAACGAAAGTGAAAGATCGTAAGGTATTTGAAAATGCGACAATGACTACCATCTACCGTTTTGAAACACCTATTATTTCTTCAAAAAACCCCATTGCTAAAATATCTGGAAGTAAAAATGCTATCATGTTAAGGGTAAATGCCCAAGATCTTATACAAAATAAAAAGACAATTAAGAACCAAATACAATTACAGAAGTAATATCATGAAGAGAATCCTACTATTTGTTGCTGTTTTCGCATCGTATGCGGGCATAGCACAAGACCTTGAAAGTAAAATACCAAATAGCGCAGAAGTCGTTGTTTCCATAAATGGTAACCGTTTAATGGAATTAGTCTCTATTTCTGAATTCGACAATTATAATTTTGCTAAAAAAATATTTGGCAAACTAAGTAAAAAAGCAGATTCTACATTTACCATTTCTAGTATCGAAGATTTAGGTTTCGATATAAACTCGAAAGCATTTTACTTTTACAAGAAAACCGATAGTATTAACTATCATAACTTCTTAATTAAGTTATCAGATAAAAATAAGTTTGAAAGCTTAATGTCTCCAAGGAAAAAGGAAAGTATCGTTTCAGAGGGTGGGATACAAATGATCTCAGATAATTATACTACAGCATTATGGGATAATAATTTGCTGTTATTTTCGACGAATCAAACAGAGTACGAGTTCTTTAAAAAGCATCAAGAACGTTTTGAGTCCAAGGCAGAATATGAAGGAATGTCATATTATAAAGTAAAGAAATTATTAGCGTCTCATTGGACCAAAAATTTTGCTTTTAAGACGTTTAAAGGTCAGGAAAAAACATCTGTTTTAAATAATCCTAGTTATAAAGCAAGTCAGGATAAAAATGCTATAGCCTCTGTTTGGGTTCGAAACTATAGCCAGTTACTTGGGACTTATATGCAGCAGATGTCTCGATTGATAAATTTAGAGGAATCACTGTCTCCGGAATCTAGTTTAAATGGATTTGAAAGTGGGGTTGCTAACTTGTATTTTGATCAAGAGTCTATTAGGTTAACGACAAAAATGGAGGTGAATTCTAATTTGAAAACGGTATTTAGAAAGTTATATAAGTCGAAACTTGATAAGAATTTTTATAACTATTTTAATCAAAATGATGCGTTAGCTTATATGAGTGTTTCTATGGACACAAAAGCGCTTTTGGAAGAATATCCAACCTTAATTTCTAGTATGTATGGAGGTATGATGCCGGGATACGCAGAAGAAATGGATTTGATGGGAGAGCTGTTATCACTGGCATTAGATGAGGAGGCTATTGGGGAGTTTATAACTGGAGATATGCTATTAGTATTGAATGATTTTGGAGAGAAAGAGGTTACATATACAACCTATAAGTATGATGAGGATTTTGAAAAAAAGGAGGTTACCAAAACAAAAAAGGAAATGGTACCAGATTTTATGCTCATGATCGGGTCTAAAAAGGAAAAACTATTAAACAAGCTTGCTCGTTTAGGGACTAAGCATAAGGTTTTTGAGAATACATCGGGGTATTATAAATTGGATATATCGAAAAAAGATTTCCCAGTGGATTTATATGCCGCAGTGAAAAATAACATTTTATTCCTTACGACATCAAAAGAAAATCTTTCAAATGTCGTAAATAATCGCTTTGTAAATAATATTGGAAAACACAAAAAGTTATTACATGGTAGTAATTCTGTCCTTTATTTAAATGGGGAGAAATTAATATCGAAAGTACCGGCTTCAGAGTTAAGCAAAAAAGAAGGTCGATATTTTGATTATCTTCGAGAGAATTTCAAAGATGCTTATTTTAAATCCTCTAAAATAAAAGGCAATAAAGTATGTTCTGAATTAAAAATCAATACCTCTAACGCTCATGGAAATACATTAAAAATGTTATTTAACTTTATTGAGCTTATGAATGGTAAACGTAGATGAGGAAAAAGTTAGCGTATTTTTTCATTGCTATTACGCTTGTTGTTTTAGTAATCTATCTTTTTAGGTACAGACGCCCCTTAGACCTTGAAAACACCATACCAATTGGTGTTACGGAGGTTGTTTTTCTAGATCTTCGTCAAATGGAGCATCATGTACTCATTGACGCCATTTCAAACCCTTTTAAATACTTTGGTGGTTCTGGGAATAACGAGGAAGAAGAACGCATATCATTAAATGAAGTCATTGAGATTCCAAGAAGTTTATTACTTTTTACCAATACATCTCATTTTAAAGGTGGCTGGTTTAGTAATATGATTGCACTTAAAGATCGAGATAAGCTGAAACGTTATTTGTTTCAGGAGGGCTTTAAGGCTCTGGCAGATAAAAATTTGGAATTGTTTGCTAAGGGTAAAATTATCGTTACAATATCTGGTGAGAGGGCATTGATTATCTACAAAAAAGGAGAGGACATAGCAGTACATAGTGCCATTCAATCTATTTTAGAGGAAACAGACTTTTATAAGGAGGATATGGGGTTGTTTAAATCAATTTTCAAATCGGAAAGTGATATAACCTACGTAAATTCTGAAGAAGACCTCGTGGAAGCCAGTTTTGAAAAAGGATGTTTTGAAGTGAGAGGGACGTTACGTTCCAATCTATTTATGGAAGACGCTTATGCTGAGCATTCCGAAAATTCGATTGGATTTTTAGATGTTAAACTAAATAAAGAGCATAAGATCTTTGAATCCCTAATATCCAATAGAACTAAGACGAAATTTAGAGCGTTTGCAAAGCTTTCTATGGATTCTATTGTAGATCGTTGGAATGGTAGTATGGTACTCGATCTAAAAGAGGTGCGTACGGAAATGGATACCATAATTACCTACGAGTACGACGATGATTTTAATAAAATAGAGAAAAAGTCGGTTCAAGAACTTCGTGTTCCTAATGGGGCGATTACGTTGGGAAGTGACTTAGACTTGTATACCTATTTTTATGCACATAAGACCATTCAAATTGTTGAAAATGATACGCTTTTTGCGGGGATTCCTTTGTACAAATTGTATGCTCAAAAACAAAAGAATACCCTGCTTATTTCTACTAAAAAAGGGGATGATAGCGATTTGTTAAAGAAAAAGTCATATAAACTAAATGCATATTTAGAAATAAACAAATATTTAGAACATCCGTTGGAGTTTACTTCAATACCGATCAAAGATGACTATTTACAATTATTAAGAGATGTATCCGTTAGACTAACAACAAATGATGAATTATTCATCCAGCTTAGGTTAAAAGAAAAGAATCGTAATATTCTTGGTCAATTTATAAAACCTTGACCTATTTACCAACCATCCAACACGCACTGCATCGTATAAGGTGTGTTATCAGATAAAGGAATGTCTTCAAGGTCTTCCCCCAGATAGTTGCCACTGGCCGATCCTCGAACATCTTTAAAACGATATGACCAGCAAAATCTAAGTTTTGGATGATCTTCTGAATAGGTCACAAGATTGTCCACCAATATAGCATTGTCAAATTCTGAAAAAGCCATGAAATAGCCCAGGAATTTGTTGCGACGTACATCAGCATCAGAACTTTTATACATGTACATACCACAACTGTTACATACATTGTCGTGTACATATGTAGCGCGATTGTGACCTTTATCTCCACCAGAGGAATACTGAATATATCCTAGGCGTCCATTGGCCGATCCCGTTTTCATAGTTATCGTATTTCGTGCAATGATATTATGTGTTTTATGCCAGCTAACAATGGGACCGTCAACATAGGTGTTTCCTTCTCCCTGTTCCATAGTATTATCAAGGATATAGACATTTTCGCCAGTAGCATTTACAATGTCGCCACCTGTATTATGATGAAAATAATTATTTTGAATTAGTATGTCCTCATCAATACGTCCGGGACCTTCAATATCAACACCAAATTGAGGAGATGTACCGTTTATATGATGGATCTCATTATTTTTTATTTCTACACGCTTACCTCCAACTATAGAGATGCCTTGTCGTCTATTATTAAAAATATCATTATTGGTAAATATAACATCGTTTGCATCTAATACCAGAGATCCATCTCCAGTTAGACTATGAATTTTCATATTTTCAATGTGTACTTGGTTGCTTTTATTCCAAACACAAATACCATGACCTTCATCATGAGCTGTTTTTCCGTCACTATCTCTAGGGGTAAAGATATGAGTATCTCTATCTCCTTTTATGATACCGTCACGTATAATGATATTATCGCCCTTTAAGCTAATAACACAGTAGTTCCATTTATTATTCGTGTCCATCTGTAAAACGGTGCCTTCGCTAAAAATAAATTCGGTATTTCCATATATTTCAATACCTCCTTGATAAATATCGTTTACATCTTTACCCACCAAGTAATGACCTTTAGGTAACATGACCTTGCTATAACCCTCTTGATGTGCCCAGTCAATGGCTGCTTGTAAGTTATTCGTGGTCTTAAGAGCGTTGGTACCGTTCGCAGGAATATCCCATTGGTTTAAATCAATAGTATATTCAAGGGTATTTGGCATAGTAGGCAATTGCGCATCAAAAAGACGCACGGGAATACCATTTTGATCCAGGTTTTCCGGGTCGGCATCATAGGCACTAGTCTCATTAGAATTCAAATCATCATTATTACAGGACGTTGCGGAGCATATAATTACGAATAGTAGGTAATAGGTAAGGGGTCTCATGGGCATTGGCTTTTGGGGAAACGATTATATATACTGCAATTTAATAAAACACTCACTTAGATGTGGTATAATATTAATGATACGTATAGATTTAATCTTTGGACGTTATTGGAGATATTGGGAGTAGGATAGAAGTATTGGGGAATATGTAGCCGTACTCGTGAAGCATATTGTGCTAGCTATCAAAATGTAAGGTCATTTTTTTTAGTAATTTAGAAAGTTGCTCTTTTTCTTCTTTGTTAAACATTTTAATCGATTCATTGGCCTCATTAAATCTGATTTCGATGGCGTTATCAATAACTTTTATACCTTTTTGGGTTAAACCAGCACGATTTATACGACCGTCATGTTCATCTGGTGAACGATAAATGAGATCTAATTTCTTTAGTCTATCTAATAAAGCAGTCATAGCTCCTGAGGTTATTAAAACGGACTTCATTAATTGTTTAGGCGTAAGTTCAAAAGGTTTGCCAGAACGCCTTAAAGTGGCTAAAACATCTAAATCTGTGTAATAAATATGATTGTTTTGTAATACCGAATTAGCACGTTTTTCTAAAACCTTTCCAAGCTTAAGTATTCTTCCAATAATAAGCATGGGTGAGGCATCTAAGTCCGGTCTTTCTGCTTGCCATTCGTCAACCAGATTGTCAAGTAAATCGTTTTTGTTTTCTTTCATTATGACCTTTAAGTAGAACAATAATACAAAATATATCTTTATGTAAAGATATATTTTGTATTATTGCTTAAATTATCTTCACATAAAGATAGTTTAAAAAAATAAATCAAATGATTACTATTATGAAAATTAAAAAGCGTGCGATTGTTTTTTTGAGGGGGCTATTATTATTAGCCATAATAAGCTCTTCGAGCTGTCTGTCTCAAATAAAAAGTGAAGGTAAAAACAAGCATTTTAGTTTTGCAACAGATTCAACCAAAGCATCTCTAGATTTGGTAGAAACATTAATGGAAGAGCTCATGAAATTACCCGATACACCACCAGGAATGTCTGTAGCTGTTAGTTCTAATGACGAGATAATTTTCGCAGAGGGATATGGGTATTCAAATTTAAGTACTAAACAACGTGTTACTCCAAAAACCCAATTTAGAGCGGCTTCGGTATCTAAAATAATAACCGTTACAGCCTTGGCAAAATTAATGGAGGAAGACAAACTCAATGTAAACGGTTTTGTCCATGAATATCTACCAAACTATCCTAAGAAAGCCCATCCTTTTACGATTAAACAATTATCAGGTCACTTATCCGGCACTCCGCATTATTCAAATAAAGATAAGGTAGAAGCACGTCATTACCATAGTGTTGAGGAGGCTTTAGATGTTTTTTCGCATATTCCGCTATTGAGTAAGCCTGGTGATACCTATAGATATAGTACACACGCCTACACTTTACTATCGAGAGTCATGGAAAAGGCATCAAATAAAAGTTTTCTTAATTTGTTGAAAGAAGATGTGTTAAAACCTTTGTCCATGCGTTCTACGGGGCCTCACGAGATTAATAATCCTACTAAAGATATGACGGCGCTATACAATGTTCATAGAGACGGTATCAATAAAAGACTTCATACAAAAATTATTTACCCCGAAAATCCCAGTTACAAGTGGGCTGGTGGTGGGCTAATTTCAACACCATCAGATTTGGTGAAAATGGCCAATTCATATATGAACGGTTTTATAAAAACTAAGGTTGTTGATGCGATATTTGAAACACAAAGATTAAACTCTGGAGAAGCAACAGGAGTGGGCATTGGCTGGCGTCAAAATTGGGATATGGACAATCGGAGAATTTATGAACACGCAGGAGCCATGGAAGGTACACGTACGGTGGTAAGTCTGTTTCCAGATCAAAAACTAGCTATTTCGGTTATGGGAAATGCTATGGCACTTTGGCGGATAGAAGAAACCGCTCATATGCTCGCTTTACCCTTTTTAACTGTAGCAACACCTTTGGTGCAACCAAAAGGTATAGCTAAATTAAGTATTATGGCATTAAATAGAGAAGGGAAGCAGGTTAAAAAGAATGGAACGCTTATATTAGATGGCGAACATGATCGTATTATTATAGATTCTGATACAGAAAACGAACAAGCATATAAACTCATTTATATGCAAAGGGATAATACATATGCATTGATACATCCTCATGGCATATTATACACCGAAATTTCATTAGATAACGATGCTGTTTCAGGTAAAACGATGTATTATGCCAGTGCAAATGTGACCAAACCTTCAAAAGGGATCCCTTTTTTTCAATTTAATGGTATTTTAAAGAACGAAAACTAAATTGGTATGAAAGCTTGGTATGATATTGAAGATATTGAAAGTATTGATTCACCTTCCATCGCATTATATGAGGAAAACCTAATGCATAATCTTCAGAAAATAATTTCTATGGTACATGGAAATACGTCTTTGATTATGCCACATATCAAAACAAGTAAAATGCCTAAGGTAATACGTGCTATGATGTCCTTAGGGATTAAAAACTTTAAATGTTCTACCATTGCCGAAGCTGAAATTGCAGCTGCCGAGGGAGCAGATGGTGTTTTGATAGCCCACCAATTAGTAGGTCCGAAAATTCAACGTTTTTGTAAATTATCTCAACATTTTCCTAATACGTCTTTTTCAACCATAGTGGACAACATAGATTCTATTAAAAAGCTGAATGAAGAAGCTGGCAAACTTCAATTGAACATAGGTATTTATGTTGACATTAATAGTGGGATGCATCGTTCTGGTATTGAACCGGGCATGGCGTTGGATAAACTCATAGCGTCCATTCCTTTGTATGAAGGACTTAACTTTAAAGGTATACATGTATATGATGGGCATTTAAGAGATGCTAATTTTCAAAATAGAAACAGTAAGATAGAACATGAATTCGAGCCTGTTGAAATTTTGTTTGATACACTAAAACAGACTTATCCACATATCAAATTAATATGTGGCGGCACACCTTCATTCTCATCGCACGTACTTCAAGAACATCGAATTACCAGCCCTGGTACTTGTGTACTTTGGGATTGGGGGTATAGTGAAAAACTAAAAGAACAGGACTATAAATATGCTGCTTTATTAATATGTCGTGTTATTTCAAAACCTAAAAAGGGGGTCATTACGATAGATTTGGGACATAAATCTGTAGCATCTGAAAACCCTATTCACCTTAGAGTTCGATTTCTAAATTTAAAAAACTACGAATTATTATCTCAAAGTGAGGAACATGGTGTTTTACAAGTAGAACATTGGGAACATATAGAAGTTGGTGATGTTCTCTATGGTATTCCCTACCACATTTGCCCAACAGTAAATCTACATGATGATGTTTCCGTTATATCAAATGGGAAAATGGTAGGGCGATGGCATATTGAGGCACGAAAAAGAAAAATAACCATTTAAGAGCTTTAGGTAAGCCGCAAGCTTTACGATTAAAAAAGTTAACCTACCGCTAGTTGTTTATTTTATCCGATAATATATGGAGGTATTGTAAGGCTAAATCATGTTTTCGCGTGTTAAAGGTATAAGCTCAGCTATTGTATTGTAAGCGGGTAAGGAAGCATATTATCTGAAAAACCGAATCGTAGGATTATTTGTGTTAAAGTGTTATTGTTTAGTTTTTATCCTGTTGCTTCTTATCGTTTTTAAGGTGAAAATGAGTTAATTGCTTCAGAATTAAGACTCATCTCTCTTTCTTAACCATTAAGAAAAACGATAACCACCATAAACCGCAATAATGAAAAAGAACATCCTACTTTTAATTGGTAATTTGTTAACAACGGGCATACTATTATCGCAATCAATAGATGTAACCGTTCATTTTAATCGCAAGCATTGGGTTGGACAGGTAGATACATTTCAAAGATCGAAATTTGTTACAATTCATTCTGCAAACTACGAAGGTTTGAGTGCTGGACAACGGTCCTTAATGGATTATTTAATTAATGATCTGGAAGTTTATTATGGTAGAGAAACAGGAAGCCTTACAACGGTAGGAAATCAATATCCTAACTACGGAACGGGTATGAGTCAATTTAAGACCAACTACATTAATAACACCAATGCACATACTTTTGAGGGGTCGCAAAACTTAGTAGGGGCGGGCCAATATAACCTTTATGACATTTTTGTAACCGGAGCAGGAAACGATTATGCATTAGCCGGACAAAACTATGGTAAATTTATATGTGACTATTTTCGGGATGCTTGTGGTACCGGAGGAACAAATGGTATGCCAAGACCAGAGTATATAGAACTGCTTAACGAACCTTTATGGGAGCAAATCGATAAATACGTATTATGGTTAGGGGGTGGGCCAAGTCAGGTAGAGGAAGTAACCATTTTAAATCAAATTTTTCTTTTTCATAAAGAGGCGGCTAAAGAAATTCATAGCCAATTTCCAAATGCTAAAGTTGGTGGGTTTGCCGAAGCATTCCCCGATCCCGAGTCACGAGATTTCTTTAACTGGGATGCGCGTTGGAAAACGTTTATTGATGACTGTGGTGCCGATATGGACTTTTTTTCATTTCACTTATATGACCTACACTGTTTGGGAGCTGATCAAAAATACCGCAGAGGCGGAAATTTGGAAGCTTTTATGGATTTGCTTTCCCATTATAGCTATTTAACTCTTGGTGAAGAAAAACCATTTTTGGTAACTGAATATGGCGGACGGGCACATTGTCTTGAAAATACAGGAACCAGATCACCTTATCATGACTGGTTGTTTACCAGCTCTATGAATTCTATAATGATGCAATTTATGGATCGTCCAGATTTGATGGAAAAAGCCATACCTTTTATTATGGCTGTATGGACACCAGAATGGAACATTTTTAGACTTGATTTACCAAACAGTGATGTGTTTTCAGATTACATCAAGTTTTATGAACTATGGCAGGGTGTAAATGGAACCAGGTTGGTTACTGAAACTTCAGATTTAGATCTTCAGGTGGATGCTTATACCAATGGTAACAAAACCTATCTGGTTTTAAACAATATAGATGAGAATGATGTTACGGTGAATGTTGAAGCGTTAGGGATTTTAGAAAGTGATATTACCAGTGCTACATCCAGACATTTTCACTATGACGATCCCGATTTTAAGTTAGATACGACCAATTATGGTGGCGTTCCAGGGAATCTAACCATAGGCGGGTTGGGAACAATAATTCTGGTATATGATACCACAGCTACTCCGGAAATCGAATTTACATCTAGGGAAACAAGAAACTATGCGACTGAATACAAGAAAAGTATTCAAGCGAATACGCCCGTTAGCTTTAACGTAAATAATTTGAATTTAGGTACGGGAGGTTCGGCAACATTAAGATTAGGTTTAGGTAGAGCCCATGGTTTGTCTTTACAACCAACAGTAACGATAAATGGTACGGGATTAACGGTGCCAACAGATTTTCGTGGTGATATTCAAACCGATAGAGATTCTTTTTTCGGAATGTTAGAGCTCGAAGTTCCCTATAATTTAATAACAGAAAATAATATCGTAACTATTCAATTTCCTGATCAAGGAGGCTTTGTTACAAGTGTCGTGCTAAGGTTATTTAATCTGGAGGCAGGAAACTTGAGTACACAAGACGTCTCAAATTTTGAAACCATAAGGGTATTTCCTAATCCGTCTAATAATAAGGTAATCATTAATACAGAAGACTTAAAAGGCGTTACATATGAAATTTACACTTTAGAGGGTAAAACCATCACTAAAGGCACTCTGGTAGGACAGACTATTAATTTATCTGCGCTTAGTACAGGGATTTATATGTTAAAACTAATGAAGGATAATCAGGTGAGCATAAAACGAGTTGTAAAGCGTTAGTTGTTATCTAAAAGATTTGTTCTTCTAATGGGGCTCTGTTGCTTTTTGATACTTTTAAAGTTATTAAAACCCTATAAACCCCTCGCTATTGTTATAAAAACGGGAATATATAGTGTTATGATGCAACTAAGAGCAAAAGCGTTTTTAGGTAAAACCACCGAGCAATTTTCATTAGAGGATTACGAAATTTCCATGGTGAAGTAAGCGGTTTCAGAAAACTGGCACACACGCGAAAAGTATCATCTTTCTTTAATTCTCCAAGGAGGGATTTAGAATCTCGAAAGGGAAGTGATATTGAAGTACATCCTGGACAAATTATGTTGTATGATAAAAATGAAAAGCATCGTAACAGGCATACACTATTTCTGTCTGAAAACCTAAATATAGAAATTAGTGATTGCTTTTTTATGAAAAACAAACTTTCAACTTCAGATTTTGAAACTTCAGTTAGAGAAACAGTGAGATACCAAATTTTCTTTTCATGGCGTATAAAAGTTTAAATTAATCAAAAAAATATCAGAGGTGAAACCCTCAATATTTTTTATTCTTCACACACCTGGAGAGATATTACCATTTAGAACTATAATATGTATGACTTCTATAATTTTATGTTTTTCTAAGGCTTGGTATCAACCGTTGACAATTTACTTGATTTCTAATATCAAGATCAGAGATTGATCTTTCAATGTCTCCCTTCACTTCATTTATATCATTCAATATATCCGATTTTTGAGATTCTGATTCAAATCTCCCTTTTTCAACAATGGTTTCTAAAATCTGTAATGTCGCTATTAATTTATCTTCCATGATAACTTTATTGTTATTTTTTATTTTTTGAATTTCTTTTTTAATGCTCTCGTTTGAGAGCATTAAAGCTCTAATGCTAAACCATATCGCAGCAGTTAGTACTGCAAGGGTTATATGTTGATTAATATTTAAAATCTTTTTATGAGAGATTTTTTCTTTTATAACGGAAGAGGTGCTTCTAATTCCTCCTTTTTTTCGTTAAAAGGACATTAAAATTTTGAAAATCATCGACGATCTGCGCAGAATTTGGGGCCCAAAGGAAAATATTGACAGGATTTTTATATAAAAGCAGGTATACGGAAATATAAAACATGGGTTTGAGTATTGGGGGATTTTAGAATCTTACGAGAAACTAACGAAAAGTTCGTGAAAAAAATAATGAGAATGTCCTCAACAATGTGAGGTGTAGAATGCAATTAGATAAAAAAAGACTATCCTTCAATATAGAAAGATAGTCTTTTTATTATTTTAACTTATAAGGATTAGTCTAATTCAATATCCTTAAAAAGGTCTTCATAAGCATCAAAAACAGTTTCGAACTTATTCTCTAATTCTGTGAAAGAACCTTCTATATATGTATCGAAATCGCTGCTAGTACCATCTTCAAATAAGAATTTTACATTAACGATATCTTCTGTTACTTCAACTTCTTCCCATTGTTGTGTAGTTGCGTTATACTGATATGTTGTATACGTATCTTCATCTTTGTAAAATTGACTTTTAGCAACAGATTTGTTATTTACGCTTAACTCAGACATGATATTTTTATTTAATAAGGCTACCTGCTCATCTATTGACAAACTTGCATCAGAATTAAAACTATTGTCATTAGCAGTTATGGTAAGTTTTGCTTCTAAAAATTGAAGCGTTAAAGAAATATCATTTAAGATGTCTTCAACATCACCATCGTCATTATTAAAATTACCATTCGCAGTATAATTATATCCCATGATAACATCTGCTCCAAGTTTAAACTCAAAAGATTGATTAATACTTGAGTTATTCGAGTTCGTGTAAGATGTTACAAAAGAAAATCCTCCAATAGTCGTGGTGTTATTAATTTGAGAAGGAATTAACTGGTCATTTTGAAACGCAGCCGTGTATTCTTGAGAAAACACGGTTATGTTATCAATGGTAAGGTTTGCTTTTACCAAAGTAGGAAGTTCTTCTTCACCTCCTACAAGCTCAGTTGTGAAATCTGTAAAACTAAAAACGGCTTTTTTTCCACCATTGTACTCTACATTATAAATAATATCGTCGCTATCTCCAGTTTTATCAAACTCCTCAGTTTGAGAATTCCATAAATAGATACCTTTTTTTTCGTTATAATCATCACTAAGTGGCATCTCAGAAACAAGAGTTAAAGCTTGTTTTGCGTTAAATACGGCAAGGCCATTATTTGAAGCTTCTATAGAAGATACGTTGGAGATTGTATTTAGAGAGGTTTTCTTAAAATCATCTAACTTCGTTAGGTTATCGGTATTTACATATTCTGCTAATTCAACGATTTCATTTAAAGCATTATCGTTTTGAAAAGCGTCTATTTTGTCTAATAATTCAAGACTGTTATCTTCTAATTGTTTTTTTCCTTCTTCAACACTTAAAGATCCTGAAATTTCATCACCTGATCCATTGTCGTCGCTCCCGCAAGAGAAATTGAGAGATAGGGCAGAGCATAAAGCTAAAACATAAATTTTTTTCATTGTTTGATTTGTTTAATTTTTCGTAAAAGTATATTTTTTTAGTTTACAACAAAACAAAATCAACATTTATTGTGACTATTTTCGTTCAGTTGAAAATAGAGTTCGGATGAAGTGCATTTCAAACCAATACGAGTTCCCTTTTTAGTTGTTTTTTATAGAATTAATCTATCTATAATCCTATATTTTGAGACATTTTGATGTTACCTTTTAGAATATACCACCGTTGCTCTAGACAGTTACATAATTTAGTATTGGCATAAAATAAACCAAAACAAGCCCGATCTTTAAGATCGGGCTTGTTTTTTTAAGACCTATTAATTACGCTATTTTTTCTAATAATTTGTTTTAAAAAGGTTAATTACAAACTACAATTTTCTTAGATTTTACTCTTCCTTGAGCCGTATAATAGTATACGAGGTATATGCCTGGATTTAAATCAGATAGATCTGTGGTGGTTTTTTTAGAGTGATGCATAAACTTTTTCACTGTAAGACCACTTAAATCACTAATATAAATCGCTTTTTTTGTTACCGAATTGGTATGTGTTACTCTAAGTGTTTTATCTAAACACTCGTAGTTCATTTCTAATCCCGTTAATTCATTTTTATTGGCTGAAAGTACAGCGTTAGACATTGACGTTCCCGGCTCAACACCCCATACCAGCGTTCCTTCCTTATACAGGGTTATTTTTAGATTAAGTCCTAATGATTTTTGCTCCTCTTTGTATGAGTAATCATTTAATTGGTCAAAAGGTCTATAACTTTCTAAATGAGAACGTGTTTGAATAACACCTGTTTTTGAATTTGGAGGTATGGTCCCAGAAGCGTCGGTAAAACTCAATTCTAAATAACTTTGGGCTCCATTCTCGACAAAAGCACCCTCAACACCTTGAATTTGGGAATAATCAATGTTGAACTTCATGGCTTCCGATGAGTCTGGTGAGTACCAGTATTTTAGAGTGAAGTTTTTTAATTCTTCAGCATCGTCGGATGCATTCTCTAATTGTAAAACCGGGTTCATAGATCCTCCCGATCGACTGGGAGAATTGTCGTAATAATGCACCTTGTACTTGGAATTAGCATGTTGACCGAAATCTTTTATTGCTGTTATTGATATTTCCGATTCATCTCCAAAGTTACTTCCCGAAGCATCTAGTAGCACCAATTTAAGAGTGTGATCTCCTTCTTCCAATGTCACGGGGATTGGTGCTAAAGTGGTGTATGTTCCTTGAGAGATATTGTCAATAAAAAACTCTACGGCACGACCAGCTTCCAACTCAAATTTTATTAATGAAAACTCCAGGTCGAAAGACGTATCAGTCAAGTCTCCGTTAGAGGGGTATTCGAAAATAGCACTTGGGTTTTTGGGTAAGGGCTCGCTCGTAACATTTACAGTAATGGTTTCACCAAGAGGAGTAATAGATCCATCTGTTCTTTCCATTTGTAAAGTTAATTGATGTTCGCCATCAGGGAGGCTTGTTCCATCCGTAAATTCACCCTCAGATGTTATAAAACCTCTATCGTTACCATCGATTAAAAAACGTAACCTATAGGAATTAGAGGGGATATCCCAACCAAGTGTAGTAAAATCTATATCTAGTGGTAAATTTATTAAATCGCCGTTCAAAGGTTTTTTAAAAAAAGTATCAGGCAAAGGAAGTATGGGGTCGGTTTCATTACCTCCGTATAAGGTCCATATAACTGCCGATTCGAATAGCTCCCAGCCTTCATCACTAATTAAGTGTACAAATTGATCTCGTAAAGGAAACGCCAATCGCCTTGACAATACACCTGCATCACCAGATTCGTACCCGAAAATTATAGGTTTACCATCAGATTCAGCGAAAATTAAGGCTTCTTCTTCAGGAACTCCAAAAGGTAAGGTAAGGTCGAGATTATACAGATTAGTGCTGTTTCCAAGATTAGAAGATATTGGATGATCTGGTAGGTTTAAGGTGATTTCCCGAGTTGCATTTTGAGTGAAACCATAGCCTTCATTAAAGGGACCACTTACCATTCTAAGTTTTCCATACATAAACGGATCCCAGGTTATTAAAGGGACTCTCGAAGCTTCGAGGTCATTTCCTAGTACACCAGGATCTACGCTAGAGGATATAAGCACGATATTAAATGGATTAGCAACACCAGGACCAGTGGCATCGTCATCATTCATGAGTGTTGTTTCAAAGCCAATTTTTTGTTCCAAACGCGATTTAATTTGTAAGTCATCCGATGATAAATTGTCTTTGTCACCAACCACAAACAATGCCTTAACCGTATTTTTAAATTTAAGGTTTACTTGAGGGGTAACCGAGGCCGTTTTATCATTGTTATAAAATACTTTTGCCCGTATTTTATAGTCTTTCCAAATAATAGGTTGCCATATATCTTCAAAAGGTGCTGTTGTAACTTCAGAAAATAATTCATTATCTATAAAATATTGCACTTTGCTAATACCATCAATGTTGGTTTTTATAGATAATGGAATGTCTTGATCTTTAGAGACATGCGTATCGTTTGTAGGTGAGCTCATTTCTAGCTCCATGGTATTGGAAATACCCTGTTCATTACGATCAAGTTGAAGCAGGTAGGCTTCCAATTGGGAAATCTGTGTTGCGCTTAACTCAGATTGCGCATGAGCATTAGATCCATTTCTTTTTGTAAATATGTCGGCTATGGTTTTTGCCGAGCCATCATGTAAATATGGTGCTGTATTCCATAAGCCTTTTAATGTAGGTACATCAATACCGACTAACTCTTTTCGTAATCTTTGACCACTGGTATTCGTAATCGTACCTACATCGTGCATTCTACCAAGGGAACTATCTGTAAAGTCATTACCGCTATGACACGATGCACATTGAAGTGTTTCAAATAAAGCTTTTCCATTACGAGCTTCAGTAGTTAAGCTTTCATTGTCGTCTCTAAATGGGCTGGTTTCATAGGCATCCAATGAATTGATATAAGCTGCTATAGCGTCCAAATCCACAGATTTACCAGCTTTCTTAATGCCGAGGGATAAAGCTCTGGTGCCTTCGTTAAAATCAGAATCACTTAAGAATCCTTGTCCTTTAAAGTGTGCTCTAATATCGTTTTCGAAATCTTGAATCTCATCAAAATTGGCAGACCAATGCACATTTCCATGTCCTGTACCTCGTCTTCCAACTAGAGAAATGGTATTTCTTAATCCTTCTCCGCGAGCCGTAAAATCCCAAACTCTTCCATCTTGCCCGCCATCCATATGGCAGGTGGCACAACTGGTATAACCATCGGTTCCCATTCTGAAATCTGAGGCATCATGAAAAATTTGCTTTCCTTTTAAAATTTCTGGACTGAGTTTTTCAGAAGACACTGTAGATATAGTTTTTATTAATCTAAGTGTATTACTTCCATTATTTATCATGTCTTTGGCATCAAAAACAGAAATGGATCTGTCCATAAAGTTTTTAACAAAAATATAATGGCTGTTGGGGTCTATGGCTAAACCCTGAGGAGCTTTACCTACCTCTTGTTTTTGAATTTCGATACCGGTATAAGGGTCTACAACGATAAGTTCGTTATTTCCTTGCATGGTTATAAAAATATAATTTCCATTAGGGGAATATAAAACTGATGACGGTTGTGAGTGGTTATCTATGTCCAAACGATCATCATAAAACTCGGTGTCATTGGTAATATCTAATTTAGAAATTGCAGTTCTTGTAGCATTATCAAAGGTTAGTGCTTTTCCATCGCGTGTTAGACCTCTAAGAATATTGTCTTTTTTTGCCACACTCCATGCTCTGTTTTCGGTTGGGTGAATGGTAACACCGGAAACATAATTAGGAAGACCTCGCGCTTGATTGCCATTATCTGTAGTTGTGGTGTCAAGATTTAATTTTATAGTATTACCTAAGCTTAGGTTATCTACGTTTACATGCCATACTTCGCCATGATCTGGAGAAGAAATAAATTTAGTAACCAATAGCTCTTTACCATCTCCTGTAATAGCAAGGGCTCTGGGCGAACTACCAACCTTTAATGAGCCTTTTAGACCTTGGGTATCAATATCTAATTCAACGATTTCATTAAATCCAAAACTAGAAATAAAAGCCTTATCCTTTTTAGGAGTAAAAACGATTCCGTAGGGTTGAGAGCCCTTTTTTAAGCTAATTTTCTTAAGGATTGTCCCTTCAGGAGAGATTATGGCGATCTGGTCATCATCTCTTAAGGTAACCCAAGCATTTCCTAATTCATCAAGAGCAATATTTATGGGGTCTTTACCAACCGGAATCTCTTTTTTTACAGTTAACGTTGTATTATCAATTTGGGTTACCGTGTTATTATCGGGATTGGCCACCCAAACAATATTGTTTGATGTGTCAATGGCTATGGGTTCAGATTGTGTTGGTGAATCTGTTATAGCTTCATTTATAACGACGATAGATTTAGAAAACACTGAAAAACCTCCATTTCCATCCGATACTTGAACTTGAATAGTGTGGTTCCCCGGTTTAGAAAATGTATGAGTCGTTGTATTTGACGTGTCAAAAGGGTCATTAGCGCTACCATCTCCAAAACGCCAGCGGTAGCTTAAAGGGTTGCCTTCGGGGTCTGTGGCTATGGCTTCAAGCGTAACTAGAGAGTTCTTAACAATGGGAGAAGGCAAACTAAAGTCTAAACCCGAAATTTCTGGAGATTTATTTGTAGCATCTCCACCCGTTGTAAAGTAAAAAAGATATTCTTTAATCCCGTTACCAACAGCATCTTTAATCCCACCTTCAACAAATTTTACTTGATACGTTGTATTAGGTAATAAAGGTTGTTTAGGAGCATAGTTAATCACTTGATAAGATGAGGAGGATACATCGCCTTCAATTGGAGTGCCTCCTAAGGGACTTACCTCAATAGTTTCATCATTTAGCGTTAAATCATCTAAAGTTTCATTAATTACAATTCCAATAGTACTTGTTATTGGTAAATTAATTTCATCGGCCTTTGGGAAATGATGACTTACATAGGGCGGATTATTATCTAGCTCATCCTGATGTGAGAAAATTGAAGTTTTATCGTCACCACTTGCTACTAAAATATGTCCAATTGGCATCCATTGGTTGTCAATAAATTGAACCGTTTCATCAGATGAAGGTGGCGAAAATTCATGTTCAACTTCCATTTTTTCGAAATTGTATTTTACACCTCTGTCGAAGCGTCCTGTAAAGCCATATTCATCCTGAAAAATCATATATCTACCCAACGTGATATCATCAGAATGTAATGAGAAACTTTCTTTAACATCTGTAGGATCACTAATATCGAAAGCAACTAAAGCAGAAGGGCCTTCGTTTCCGGACATATAAACCAGGTTATTTCTCCATACTTGAAACCCGGTACTATACTGTTCATGAGGTACATCTTCTCCAAAGGAACCAAGAAATTTAATGTCCTCGGGATTACCAAAGTCGAAAACACTAATTTCTCCAGTTTGTGGGGCGTAAAAAACGTAATTTCCCATCCTTAGAACAACGTCGGGGGTTGAAACATCAATGGGGATTTCTCCAATTTCTTCACCCGATCTCATATCGAATACCCTTTTACCAACAATGGTATGAGGAAAGGTTTCCAGGTTATCGTAATGTGCATTTCCATTTTCGACTGTGTATAAAACATCTGAATCTGTTACTGGTTTTGGATCAAGCATATCGGATAAATCCAAATATTTATAGCCTGACCCTTCTACTTCGGGAACAGAATATTCACGATAGTAGAGGTCGTTTATTTTCCACCATCTATGTCCGTTATTGGCAGCCTCCCTATCTTGAATTTTTTTAGGAGCAGTTGGGTTGGAAATATCCCAAATACCGGTTCCTGCCTGTCCGGAAATCATCATCCAATTTCTGTGATACGTATTTATACGATCTCCTTCGGGGAAATTTGATAAAAATGTACCAGCAGGCCATGTTTGGGTCGTCATTTCAGGACCCTTTTTACCATCATAAAATAATGCTCTAAATTTTACAAACGCAGCAAATGCGAAAAAGCATAAAATTAGTAAGGTTAGTGTCGCTATTTTTTTTCTAAAGGGGTGTGTTGTCATGTTTTTTTAATTGTAGGTTTTTTCATTTTTTTTAAATAATTTTAAATGTCATTTTTGGGGTGAAATACAATCCGCGTAAATTGTGAAAGGTCTTACAGTTTGGTACGTAAAGTTATACGTTGTGGATTTGCTTATAACACATATTTTTCATGTTTTTTATGGCCTTTTTATGGTTGCAATTTTTTTAAGTTTATAATTAATTGATACCAAGTGTGAAATAGAAAAATTAGAAAGTTTTTTTATTCTGTCATTTATCGAAAACCTTCGTTAAGTTTTGATATTGTTGATATTTCCATGATATTAATCAAGCATTTTATGATACTAAATTTACTTCTGAAGTATATGGCAACTGCAGATTTGATTAAAATTTATAGTGTATTTAATCAAAAAAAATGGCTCAATAATAAGTGTTTTAAATCCATCAAAATTGTCATTGAGCGTAGGTTATTGAACATAGTCGAAGTAAGCTGAAATGTGGTCGCTGGGCGTTGGTTGCTGAGCATGGTCGAAGTCAAACGGCAATCTAAATACAGAATTTTGGTTTTTAACTCAAATGGCTAAAAATAAGAGGGAGTAGTCGTGCGTTAAATACGTATTAGATTCACTTAATAAAAAGCAAAAACCTCAACAACTTAAGTTATTGAGGCTTCCATTCAGAATTATATTCTGAAATTAGAAAATTACTTCTTAATGAATTTAGCAAAAGAGCTTTCACCATTTTCCTTGATTACAGTTACAAGATAAATTCCTGAAGCTAAATGATTCACGTCAATACTGTTTACGTGTTTACTCAACGTTAATTTTTGTTTTTGGACGCCCAAAGAATTATAAATGATAACTTTTTTTGTCTGCGCATCGATGCCTTCAATTGAAATCGTATTGGAAGTTGGATTTGGCCTTACAAAAAAATCTGCATGCCTAACATCATGTGCTGCTTTAGAATTGCTTTTAGTGGAATTCGACAACCTCGCCAACGAGTTACCCCCAAACAACCAGTGCTGGTTGGCGTTGTTGTTATTAGAAGTCCATAAATAAACATTCTGAAGATTGGCGCCACCGTTTCCGCCATCAATTGAGAAATTCGGAGCATTTCGTTTTTCTAAGCGGAATTTACCACCGCCTACATTAACTTTTTTCCAATGTTGATTTTGATTATTAGCTCCACAAGCCCATAATTTTATATTTTGGCCGTTCACTCCTCCGCTTCCGCCATCTAAGCAGAAATTTGTATTTCGTTTCTTGTAAGAATAAAAACCATTCCCTCTGCTAATCTCAACCCACTGCTGATTTACGTTATTGCCATTAGTAGCCCATAAATATACGTTTTGGTTGTTTGCGCCTCCATTGTTACCATCTATTGAAAACCCTGTAGAATTTCCTTTTTGCATGGTAACAATATTATCACCGCCACCACCGCCAGTGTCATTTTCAAGCTTCCAGGTTTTAACCCAATCAACTCTCATGGTGTTAATAGCATTGTTATTCAAATCAGATTGTACTGCCAGACCTCCAAGCCATGTAACATCTTTAGTCCATAAATCCCATATTAAATTTAAGTTTCGTGTAAAGTCTCTTGCCGAAACTACACTGCCGGCCGGTTGTCCATTTAAATAGAACTGAATGTTTCTGGCATCTTTCCACCAAACGCCCACAACATGAAATTGTTCATTCCATTTCACCCCTTTTCCCGGAGTTCCATTAGGAAGATTGCGATTATCGAAATTACCAGCCATTCTTTTTACATCACCATTAACAACATGGAAGTATTGAGAATTCATGGTCCATGGAAAATTGGGTTGACATCCGCATGATGGTTTGGAGTTATTCTCTATAATATCGATCTCATTTCTATTATTTATATCTCCATTATTCATCCAAAATGTGTTATAGGCTGAAATATGTGCCGTTTTTATTCTAGATTCGGTATACATGGGGTAATTGATCTGGGCATTGGACTGTACCCTGGACGTTTTAAACCATCTTTCTCCACTGCCAAGTGTGGCTTTAATTCTTAATTCTCCATTTGTGAATTGAGCATTTTCATCAACCATTTGAACCGGGACACCATAATTCCATAGTGGCTTGAACCACTTGCTCGATGTCCATTCTCCACTAACACCATCTGTCAATGCAGGAACTGCAACCCACTTTTTTCCAGCAGGAGGAGGGGGTTGGGCTATAATAGAAGTTAACGTTGTAATTATTAGTAAAAAGCTTAATTTAATGTTTTTCATAATAGTTTAATTTAATAAGTTAATGGTCATAACTAATGCCTTTTTACTAAGTGTCTCTGTTTTTAATGTTCCATATTTTAGATTTTTAAGTTCATACTAAGTTTAATTTATAGTCTTAAGTTTATTAGTTGATTTTCAATTGTTTTAATCTTAAATATATGTGATTAAATCTGTTTTTTTGAAATTGATAACTAGACAAAAACTTGATATGTGATGGTTTTTTTAAAATATCTAAAGTATAGGTTTACAATGAGTTACAAATTGAATTAAACGCCTGGACTTCTTAAAATTACCTTTGCCTAGGTTTAGTTTATTTAAACTAATTCGTTCAATAATACCAACGGATTAGCAAGCAAATATGTTCTTTTATTATAAATAAAAAGGACCATAATAATCGGTAATAAAAATTACAATATAGGATCTGATTGGAAAATCAAGTTTTTTTGAGGTAAAGACAAATATCTATGATAAAATGTTAATAGGTATACTAAATAAAATGATGGTTTATGCTTTCGATTTATGAGATGTTGGAAACTTTATTTGTAAACAAAGGACTACATTGCTATATTTGAATAAAACATATTTGTTTGGTTAAAGTAGCTTCATTTCAAATAGTTGTATTAATCTTAATGGTGATGTTATATCCTAAGGACATCAAGTTTAATAGTCAATCTGAAAAACATATTAATCAGAAATAATTAAACTAAAACTACAATTATGGGAAAAGTCATTTTAGCAAGTTTGCTTCTAAGTCTGTTTGCTTGTCACAAAAAACAAGAGGGTGTTTCCAAAGATCATGTTACTTATGTACCTATTAATTACCCGGAGTCCAATTTTACAAGCGTACAGGGAGTTAGGGGTGTTCTTGATACTGAGAATGTATATATAGCAGGTACTTTTACAAAGCCTAATGATAGCACAACTTATGGATTTATTTATGAAGGCCCACTAAACGATTCAGATGATATAGGCACATGGTATCCTCTTGAATATACTACAACTCAATTTAATGATGTTACCCTAACGTCCTGTTATGGTCCCAATAACGGGCCTAAAGAAACCATTCAAGTTGTTGGCTCTTACAAACGAAATTCAACAGGGCATAAAAACTTTGGATTTCTATATGAAGGTCGGGTTAATGGAGACGGGACATGGACCACTATAGAACCGGGTGGTACGAATAAAGACGACGTATTCGATGTATTTGTTCATAGCACTATGGGGGGATTGGCTGTAGGTAATTACGATTTTGAGGGTTACCCTGCTAGTGGATTCTCATTTATATACGATATAGAAAATCGAACCGACTTCACCTATATGGTCGATAAGTCCTATACAACTACATTATATGGAATATGGCATAATGGTGATGCCGAATATACACTTGCTGGAGGTTTTAGTTCCGATGAAACTTTAAGTCAGGCATTTTTGGTCGATTATAATCATAAAGCCAGACAGTTTTCAAATTTTCAGGCATACAACTATAAGAATGATCCAAGAAGTTCCATAATCACACATTTTGAAGGTATTACGGCCTCAACGGATGGGGGATATAATATGCCGGCAGATTGGGTTAGTATTGAAGGAACAAAACAAGGCGCATCGTTTGTTAGTGTAAAACGTCTTCAAAACGGATCATTTTCAGAGGCCGTTTGGAAAGATATCTCCTATCCCGAAGCGGCAACAACTTCGGCTAATACAGCTTATAGAAACAACATATTAGGAGTCTACGTGACTAAAGATACAATTTCGAATACCTCAGTAACATCATCATATAACGCTAAACTAAAATTACAATGACCACAATTAAACAAAAACTATCTCAAATTGGTGAAAAACCAGACATGATTTTAATCATTACAGACGAGCAACGCGCTACACAACATTTTCCACCCGGTTGGGAAGCCAAAAACCTTCCAACACTTACCTTTTTAAAAAAAAACGGATTTAGTTTCGACAGAGCCTTTTGCAATACATGCATGTGCTCACCAAGTAGAGCTACTTTATTCACTAGTCTTTATCCTGCTAAGCATGGTGTAACACAAACATTAACAGAAGGCGGACTGTTATCACCTTCAGAGGGCACTCTGGATCCTTCATTACCGTCAATTATGAATGTACTTTGGGGAGAAGGCTATAACGTACAATATCGAGGTAAATGGCATATGAGCAAGGGCACCGCAGCCAATGGAACAACTACGAATTATGATCAATTGGATGCTTCCGATATAGCACTTTTTGCAGCTATGGGTTGGGTGGCTCCCGATGCTGGTGAAGACGTAAATCCACTAAATTTTGGAGGAGGTTACGCCAATCATGATGCGAAATATGTAGCGCAAGCCATAGCGTTTCTCAAAGAAGTAAAAGCAAAAAGAGGACAAGGCATTCATCAACCGTATTGTTTAGTGCTCTCCTTGGTGAATCCGCATGATGTTTTAGCATATCCTAAAACGGCAGGAACCTCTGGGTATCATCCTGCAAGTTGGTCTGGTAGAGAGATCGAACTTCCTAAAACGGTTAATGAAGCGTTATTACAAAATAAAAAACCCATGGCACAAGAACAGATACTATTGGCTATGGGAGCTGGATTAGGAGCATTACCTACAGATGACCAAAAGTTAAACTACATTAATTTTTATGGTCATTTATTAAAGCAAGTAGACAAAGAAATAGGAGATTTTATATACGAATTATACGCGAAGGATGAATCTGGAAATAGATTGGCAGATTCGGCTATTGTTACATATACCTCCGATCATGGGGAAATGGGACTGGCGCATGGTGGTCTTCGGCAAAAAACCTATGTTGCTTATGAGGAAGCGATACGAGTTCCGTTAGTTATTTCTAATCCTATTTTATTTGAAAATCATGCGTTTCGAAATACAATGTCATTAGCTACCTTGGCAGATATCTTTCCAACATTTATTGAAATAGCAAATGTTCAAAACCCTCCTATAGGTCTTGCCGGGAAGAGTTTATTACCCGTATTGGAAGATGGAACACCTGTTCAAAAAAGTATTTTGTTTACCTACGATGATACAAAAGCAGGATCTAATAATGCGTGGTCCATGGTGAAAGCAGCGAACCGCATTCGTTGTATTAGAACAGAGAAGTGGAAGTATGATATCTATTTCGATGCTTTGGGAGCATATTACAACCAATATGAACTTTATGACCTCGAAAACGATCCTGAAGAAATTAATAATTTAGCTTACGATCCAGCATATAAAGAAACAAGAGAAACCTTAGAAAAGGAACTTCAAGAACTGGAAATAGAAAAGCTAAGGAACATTTCTATTGATCAAGATATGGGAGACTTGGCGCATGTAAATTAGCTTTTTGTTCATGGTATTAAGTGTGCCAATTAAAGGATAGAACTAACAGACAAAAGGGCGCAACATGTTGTTGCGTTTTTTTGTTACAGGAAATTATTAAGAGCACAATTAAATCAGACAAAGGAATTGATGAATGCAAGAGAGAGCATATATGAAAGCCTTTAGTAAAGGTTAAAATACAGTTTAGGAGTTTATAGTTTTAATATTTAGTAAGAAAATTCTATGATTTTCATATTTTTTTATTACATTTAACGCTCTTCCTTAAGTATTTATGTTAAGCTCTATTAATAGCTATAAATACGGCTATATACCTGTTTTGGTATTCCGTAAATGTATTTCAAGACATATAAACTAACATAATTATGAGAAATTTAGTCCTATTTGCTATCAGTATGACCTTATTGGTAGCCTGTAACCAAAAACCTCAGGAAGTTAAAACGGTTTCTGATAGTAAACATGAAGTGAAAGTGGTGGACCCAACTTGGCCTATGCCGGAAGGTGCGGCTACCATCAAACTTAGTTCAGAACAGGTTTCAAAGGAAAGCGAGTTAATAGAAGGGAAGGTCTTGTTAAACGGACTTACACTATTAAAAGATTCTATTTTTACAGGAGATTTTAATGAGGTTATACCATTAATAATTACAGTTGAATCAACCGATGGGGATATCGCAAAATTTCGTGACGGTCTCAATACCTATGAGCATCGTGTAGACGTTAGTAAAATAGAAAAAGACGGTACCTATATATTTCCAATAGAATTAATAGGGTACAATTCAGGTACAATAAATATAACTCTCTCTTGGAAATGGCCGGTAGCGACTGAAGGTTGTTGTTCTATTGCGCTTTTGGCTGTTTTGGCAGGATGTAATAATAATGCGGCTTGTATTTGTAAAACACTGGCTGGGATGGCAGCTCCGGGATCCTGGTGCTGTAAAATACATCCTAAAATGTTTAGATACTATTGGGGCTTTTACGGCTGTACAGGTCCATCACCATATTAAAAACACATAAACACTTCATATTTTAAATTTTGATTAGCGAAAAGGGTTTGGGTAATTAGGCTTCCCAAACCTTTTTTATCAAGTCTTATGGATAAAAAATCTATGAAATACACAGTATCTTATTAGTTTTCATGAATTTGAAGTAGAAAAACCACGCTTTTGTGTTTTTTCTTTGTAATAACATTAAAGCACAAGTTTCCGGTTACTTTTATTAAAACCGAAATGTTTCATCAACGTAGTTAATTTAGCTCATTACCAGTAGTTTTTAAGAGAATAACGACCTGTAAGTTGTTACAATTTAAATAATTAATAATAAGTTTTATAAATGTAATTGTCCTATGTATTAGAAAAATCTATCACAAATTTACAAACCTGAAAATTACAACCCCTAAATTTATAACATGCAAAACATCTCCTTCTTATTAGTATTGGTATTACTGTTTGGTTGTAATACCCCCAAAAAAACAAAACAAGACGATAAGCCGGTTTTAGTATTGGTTTCTCCTTCTAATGACAATCCAGTAAGAGGCGTACCAAAGCTCAATATAAAAGGAGCCGAAGTTCTAGCGGAACTCCCATTACATTGTATGAATACCGAATACCCTAATAAGTTATCACAAACGTTAGGAAGCAATGAAGATTTAAAGGCTCCAAGTGTGCTTCATCCGGCTTTTTATGGTTGTTTCGATTGGCATTCGGCAGTGCATGGACATTGGAGTTTGGTAAACCTGTTGAAGTCCTTTCCAAAAATGAACGAAGCAGACCATATTAGACAGAGATTGCGTAAAAACTTGTCAAAAGAGAATATAGAAGCCGAGGTGATATATTTTATGGGGAAACATAATAAATCTTACGAGCGTACCTATGGTTGGGCGTGGCTTTTGAAACTTGCCGAAGAGCTACATACTTGGAATGATCCCATGGCAAGAGAACTCGAGGACAACTTGCAACCTCTCACTAATCTTATTGTTGAAAAATATTTAGACTTTCTTCCAAAATTAAATTACCCCATTCGTGTAGGAGAGCATACTAATACGGCATTTGGCTTGAGTTTTGCTTGGGATTATGCCACGGTTGTTCGAAATCACGATCTTAGAGAATTGATTGAAGAACGTGCTAAGGGTTTTTATTTAAAAGATGCCAATTGCCCTATGTCCTGGGAACCTGGAGGATACGACTTTTTATCTCCATGCCTTGAAGAAGCGGCTTTAATGAAACGCGTGCTTACAACGGCAGAATTTAAAGTTTGGATCAACCTGTTTTTACCACAACTAAGAGATAAAGCATTCACTTTAGAAACCGGTAAGGTTTCCGATAGAAAGGATGGTAAATTGGTGCACCTGGACGGCGTGAATTTTTCAAGAGCCTGGAGCCTGAATAAAATTTCTGAAGAATTACCAGAGTATCTTCATCTTAGACATATTGCGAATCAGCACATAAATTACTCGTTACCTGCAATTATTGGTGATAGTTACGAAGGTGGCCATTGGTTGGGTAGCTTTGCTATATATGCACTGAATTCGGTTATGGAGTAGGCAAATTAATTTACATAACTGTTAAAGAATCCCTAATACTTTATTAGTCATATAGAAATATTTTAGATTTGATGAATTATTACTAAAAAATCATCAAAATGAAAGTGTTTTTTAAGCAAACATTAGTATTGGGTATGCTTCTAACCAATTATGTTTTTTCGCAAAACCCCTTAATAAATTTTCCAGCGGTAAGTCCTAATGGACAATCTATTGCCTTTAACTATCAAGGTGATATTTGGACTTGCAATGTAGATGGACAAAATATAAAGAGACTTACTATACATAAGGCTTACGACACAAACCCTATTTGGAGTTTTGATGGTGAATCTATAGTGTTTACCAGTGATCGATATGGTAATGATGATATCTATGTGATACCATCCACAGGAGGCACTCCAAAAAGAATTACGTATCATTCTACTAATGATGTAGCGACAGACTATACTAAAGATGGAAGCATTCTTTTTTCAACAGACCGTTATTTTGCACAGGTTGAATGGGAAGATGAAATACATAAAATTAACGAAAATGGAGGGACACCAGTTCGATTTATGAATGCTTTAGGACTTCAGGCTACCTTGTCACCAAATGGTAAGTTCGTGGCATTTGTAAAAGGGAGTTGTAGAATACAAAGAGAGGCTTATCGAGGTCCCGCGAACAATGATATCTGGCTCTACGATATCGAAAAAGATGCGTACAAACAATTAACTACATTTAACGGACAGGATTTTTACCCACAATGGGGAGACAACGCTACCATATATTTCCAATCGGCTCGAAGTGGAACATATAATATTCATAAAATCAATATAGATAAATTTGGGGAGAAGCAGGGAGATGTTACAGCTATGACAACCTTTAACGGGATTGGGATTTTTTCATTTCATTTAAGTCGAAATGGAAAAGATGCCGTTATGGTTAGTGGAGATCATGTGTATCTATTAGACACTGCAACAAAGCAACAAAAAGAAGTTAATATAAATTTATCCTCAGATTACAGATTAGATCCCATAGAACATAAGAATTATAGTGGACAAATAAGAGATATAGCATTGTCTCCAAATGGTGAGTATTCGGCTGTGGTAATAAGAGGGGAGATTTTTATTCGAGAAAATAAAAAGGATAAATCAAGAACTGTAAATGTATCCAAATCGGCATATAGAGACAGAATGCCAGTATGGCTGAATGATAGCACTCTTGTTTTTGTGTCGGATAGAGATGGTCAAAACGATTTATATTTAGTTAAATCTGCAGATGACAAAGAGTTCAATCTATTTAAGACTTTAAAGCATGAGGTTATAAGATTATCTAAAACTAATGCTCCCGAATCAAATCCTGTACGTTCTCCAAATGGAAAGCTGTTAGCTTTTAACAGAGGTAGAGGGCAATTAATAGTTGCTAGTATTGATGAGAAAGGAAAATTATCGAACGAGAATCTGCTTTTAAATGGTTGGAGTACACCAACGAATATATCCTGGTCACCAGATTCTAAATGGATAGCCTATAGCTTACAGGATTTAGAATTTAATTCTGAAATATATATCCATAGCGCCGATAATAGTAGAAAACCCGTGAACATCTCAATGCACCCTAAGCAGGATAGAATTCCGGTTTGGAGTGCAGATGGAAAAAAACTCATGTTTTCATCTAACAGGAATAATGGCGATTACGATGTTTGGTTTACCTGGTTAAATAAGAACGATTGGGAAAAAACAAAGCAAGATTGGGATGAAGATTCGGATGAAGCTGAAAAGAAAAATGGAGAAAAGAACGGTCATAAAGAAGACAAAAGTAAAATGATTGAAGACGTTGTTATTCATTTTCAGGACATACACGAACGTCAGGTTCAGGTAACATCTTTTGTTGGTGGGGAGTTTGGTAGAGCATTTTCAAAAGATGGAAAAACCATTTATTATACAACTGGTGGAGGGGGATTTAGAGGAAATGCCAAGATAGAGTCCGATTTATTCAAAATCTCATGGGAGGGAAAAGATAAAAAGGCTATTACAACAAAGGATAGTAAACCCTCTAACATTGTTATTGATAAAGCATATAAGACTCTTTTTATGACGAAAAGTAAAGGGAAGCTTAACCGTATTAATTTATCAAATAATAAAATTGAAGCATTTCCAATAAAAGCAAAACTGGATATCGATTATCGTTTAGAGTCTAACCAGATCTTTGAAGAAGCCTGGAAGGCGATTAACGATGGGTTTTATGATCCTAATTTTCATGGTAAAAACTGGAATGACCTTAAAAAAATTTATAAGCCATTGGCTCTAAAAGCTTCGACTCGTGCCGATTTTCAGCATATATTCAATTGGATGCTAGGACAGGTTAATGCTAGCCATATGGGACTTAGAGGTGGAGAGAAAAGAGCTTATACCCAGAATGAACGAACGGGTTTGCTAGGTGTGCAGTTAATACCAACAAAAACAGGTACCGTTAAAGTAACTTCAGTGGTTAATAATATGCCTGCCGATAGAACCGCCAGCAAGATGCAATCTGGTGATGAAATTGTAGCGGTAAATGGTACAAAACTGACTAAAAATCTAAATATTTATAGTTTGTTAGAAGGGACTTCAGGTGAACAGATTTATTTGGACGTTCAACGTGGAGGGGCTACGAAAGAAATCGTTATTCGCCCTAAATATAGTGAACGTTCTGAAAGCTACAAGGCTTGGGTAAATGCGCGTAAGCGTTTAACAAATCAATACTCCGATGGAAGATTGGGGTATATTCATATTCAAGGTATGAACTGGACAAGTTTTGAACGTTTTGAACGTGAATTGACGGCTGCCGGACATGGTAAAGAAGGCATTGTAATTGATGTACGCTTTAACGGGGGAGGGTGGACAACCGATTATTTAATGGCTGTTCTTAACGTAAAACAACATGCATATACAGTGCCCAGGGGATCTGCTAAAGATTTAAAAAAAGAGCATACCAAATTTAAAAATCATTATCCGTTTAGTGAACGCCTGCCATTGGCGGCATGGACTAAACCATCTGTAGCGTTATGTAATCAGTCAAGCTATTCTAATGCAGAAATATTTTCACATGCCTATAAATCTTTAAATATTGGGACTTTAGTTGGAGTGCCAACATTTGGAGCTGTAATCTCAACAGGAGGCGTGAGATTAATTGATGATTCTTACGTTAGAATGCCATTTAGAGGTTGGTACGTAAAAGAATCTCAATCTAACATGGAGTTAGGCCCAGCAGTACCAGATATTATTGTACAGAACAATCCAGATGATAAATCTAAGAATAAGGATACCCAACTTAAAAAGGCTGTTGAAGTTTTGTTAAAGCAAATAAAATAATATCTTTAGACTTCATCAATACCCTTTACAACGTCTGAATAAACTTTTTAAAAATATAGGTCCAGGTCCATTAATAGCGGCAGCTTTTATTGGACCTGGTACAGTTACAGTTTGCACACTTGCAGGTGTAGGTTTTGGTTACGCCCTTTTATGGGCTATGTTATTGTCTATAATTGCCACAATTGTTCTTCAAGAAATGTCGGCACGCCTGGGGATTATTTCTCAAATGGGCTTATCGGAAATCATTCGAACAGAAATAAAGAATCCCTTTGCTAAAGTTATAGCCATAATATTAATTCTCTGTGCCATTGTAATTGGCAATGCAGCTTATGAGGCCGGAAACATTACAGGAGGTGTTTTGGGACTCGAAACCATTGTTGGACGCATAAATATAGATATAGGTGGATTTTCTTTAAATCTCTTGAGTGTGGTGATAGGAGTTATAGCCTTTTGTCTCTTGTATATGGGGAACTATAAGCTTCTTGAAAAAACTTTGGTAATTATGGTAACCTTAATGAGTTTGGCCTTTTTGGTTACGGCTATTGTAACGAAACCTAATATTTCTGAAATTTTAAAGGGCGTGTTTATACCGCAGTTTTCAGGAGATACCATATTAACTGTTATAGCACTTATTGGGACTACTGTTGTGCCTTATAACCTATTTTTACACGCATCTCTGGTAAAGGAAAAGTGGAAAGGAAAAAACGACTTAAAATATGCTCGAAAAGATACCGTTTTAGCGGTAATTCTCGGTGGAATTGTGTCCATGTGTATTATAATTTCTGCAGCGGCTATTCAGCAGCAAGATATTTATAGCGCTTCAGATCTTGCTTTGGCTCTAGAGCCCGTGTTCGGTAGTTTTGCGAAGTATGTTTTAGCCATTGGGTTATTTGCGGCTGGTATTACTAGTGCCATTACCGCTCCATTAGCAGCGGCTTATGTAGCATGCGGGTGTTTGGGATGGGATAGCAATTTGAAATCTAAAAAGTTTAGGGGGGTATGGATTTTTATTCTTGTCTTAGGAGTGATATGTTCCTCATTGGCCATAAAACCTATAGATATTATTAAATTTGCTCAAATTGCAAATGGTATATTGTTACCGGTTATCGCGGGTTTATTAATTTGGATAATGAATAAATCATCTGTTTTAGGAAGCTACAAAAACACTACAAAACAAAATATTTTAGGGTTTTTAATTCTAGGAATTAGTATCTTGTTGTCTATAACCACACTTAATAAGGTTTTTGAATTAAATATGTTTTAGTGATATCTCAAACGATCGATATTAATGTAGATGTTGGAGAAGGAGTGGGTAATGAATCATTACTAATGCCTTTTGTTTCGTCTTGCAATATAGCTTGTGGAGCTCATGCAGGAGATGTGGATACCATGCGTGATGTTGTTAGGTTGGCAAGAAAACACAAAGTAAAGATAGGAGCGCACCCCTCGTATCCCGATAAGGAAAATTTCGGAAGGGTTAAAATGGATATCTCTTGCGCTGCCTTGTTTAAAAGTGTTAAAAGTCAAATAGATCAGATGATGCAGGTGGTTCGGGAGGAACGTGCCATACTCCATCACGTAAAACCTCATGGGGCCTTATACAATTTGGCAGCTGTAGATGAAAGAGTGGCAAGCGTGGTGGTAGAAGCCATGAGAGCCATGATGCTTCCTGTTAAACTTTATGTGCCTTATAGATCTGTGATTGAGGAACTTGCGAAAACACATAATATTCCCATTATTTATGAGGCTTTTGCAGATAGGAATTATAACAATGACTTAAGTTTAGTCTCAAGAACAAACGAGAATGCCTCTATACATAACGAAAATGATTTGTTCGATCATGTGTTTCATATGATTTCAGAAAAGAAGGTAAAAACTATTGAAGGTCGTGATATCGAAATTCTGGCGCAGACATTTTGTATTCATGGAGACAATCCCAATGCGATAAATCTAATCAAAAATTTAGGAGTTCGTTTAAAAAGTCATAATATCCGGATTAGATGACTTATGAGTTGAAATATAAACCATTTGGTGAATGTTCTGTTTTAATCGAATGGCCAGCAGTAATTGATGAGAGTATCTTATTAGATATCTTAAAATTTAAAGAAAATATTGTCAAAAAAAACATTAAAGGAATTGTTGAGTTAAATTCTTCATATTGCTCATTATTAGTTGTTTATGATTTTAATCACTGGGGTTTTGAAACCTTGTTGGCCGCATTAAAGAAACGGTATAAGCAACATCGTGATAATGTTAAAATTAGTATAAGACAATGGAAAATACCGGTGTGTTATGATAACGCATTTGCGATAGATTTAGATATGATATCGAGAGAAAAAAGTCTATCTAAAGAATCCATTATTCAGCTTCATTCCGAAACGATTTACACGGTTTATTTTATTGGATTTTTACCAGGGTTTATGTATTTGGGTGGATTACATAAAGATCTTTATGTGCCCCGTAAAGAAACTCCCAGATTAACGGTAAAAAAGGGTGCAGTAGCGATAGGAGGGGAACAAACCGGAGTGTACCCAAATGAGAGCCCTGGAGGTTGGAATATTATAGGGAATTCTCCAATAGATTTTTTTAATGTAGAAAGTAAAACCCCCTGTTTCGCGAGAGCAGGTGATAAAATCAGTTTTAAACCGATAAGCTATAAAGAATATACGAATATAAAAGCCCTGGTTGAGGCTGGCGTCTATCAATTGGAAAGTGAGGTGATACGTGGTTAAGGTGCTAAAAACAGGCTTGTATACTACAATTCAGGATTTAGGGCGTCATGGTTATCAGGAATTTGGAGTACCATACTCGGGAGCAATGGATATGTATTCTGCAAAAGTAGCGAATGCTTTGCTTGGAAATGAAGTGCATGAAGCTGTTATGGAAATTACCATGTCTGGTCCAACACTGGAGTTTCATTGTGATACTTGTATTTGTATAAGCGGAGCTCAGATGTCTCCCATGCTAAATACATTAGATATTGGTATGAATAGACCGGTTCGGGTAAAACGCGGAGATGTATTATCCTTTGGGAAACTCTCTACCGGTTTTAGATCGTATTTGGCGCTTTTAGGAGGTTTTAAAACGGACATGTTTATGGAGAGTAGAAGTATGTATCAAGGGATAACCGCTCAACGGGTATTGTTAAAGCATGATGAACTTCCTACAGAATCGGTTTCAAAAGATTTTATAGAAAGACATGCCACAATAAAAGTAAAAAACACACATTTTACTTCATCATATCTTGAGGTTTTTAAAGGGGTAGAATTCGATAAATTATCGGCAAGACAACAAAAAGTATTGTTTACAACAGCGTTTTCAATTTCAAAGGAAAACAATAGAATGGCTTACCAGTTGGCAGAACCACTTAAAAATAGTTTAGAGCCTATTATTACGTCCTTTGTTTTACCAGGAACCGTACAATTAACGCCCTCAGGGACGCTCATAATATTAATGAGAGATTGTCAAACCACCGGAGGGTACCCAAGGGTTTTACAGTTAAAGGAATCGTCGATTAACATATTATCTCAAAAGTTTACCGGGCATATGATACGGTTTAAACTTGTGGAATAAACATTATGATAATTTTAGAATCGTTCGAGTAAGTAATTATTAGTTTTACGACTTACAATGGACTCGTATAAACCTAGTTCAATTAAAACATATGAAGCTATTCAAAAACATCATGATGTTTTGTTTCACTGCGATATTGTGTATGGGGTGTAAACAACCTGTGGATGCACAATTTGTAATTGATGAATCCATCAAAATCTCAGGAGGGGCATTGCTTAACACATCCGACATTACTTTTAAATTTAGAGATAAACATTATAAGGCAAAACGTGATCATGGGGCGTTTTCGTATGAACGCTCGTTCGTGATATCTAAGGACTCGATTCGAGATATTTTATCCAATACTGGTTTTGAACGTTTTGTTAATGCTGCTTTGGTTTCCATTCCAGATAGTATGGCCATAAAATATAGCAGTTCAGTAAACTCGGTTCATTATTTCTCGGTCTTACCCTTTGGCTTAAATGACCCTGCAGTGAATAAAGCCTATTTGGGGCGTACAGCTATTCATGGACGTGATTATCATAAAGTAGAGGTGACTTTTAATCAAGATGGAGGAGGAGAAGATTTTGAAGATGTATTCGTCTATTGGATTAACACCGAAACTTCTAAAGTTGATTACCTGGCATATTCTTATGAAGAAGACGATGGCGTTGGTTTACGCTTTAGAGAAGCTTATAACGAACGCTATATGAAAGGCATCCGTTTTGTTGATTATATCAATTATAAGCCGGTAGTAAAAAATGCGAATTTATTATCTCTTGATAGTTTATATCAGAATAATGGTTTAAAAGAATTATCAAGGATAAACCTTGAGAAAATACATGTAAAATAATAGATTAAATTAGTGAGAGTTGGGGGAGAAAATTTATTCTAATCGAAAATTTATAAAAAATTAAATGGAAAGATTTAATTAACCTCCCATTTTCCGTTGATTAATAGCTCGAATGCACAGCTACACTTTTTAGAATAGCGACTCCAGAAGAGGTTCCTAAACGGTCAACTCCCAAATTAAGATATTCCAGGGCGGTTTCATAATCTCGAATGCCACCTGAAGCTTTTATTTTTACATCTTCAGAACAAACGCTTTTTATGAGTTTTACGTCATCCAGGGTTGCACCTCCGGTTCCCAATCCAGTAGAGGTTTTTACGAAATCAGCACCTCCTTTTATAGCTAATTGAGTGGCCATAGTAATTTCTTCCTTGTCAAGGTAGCACGTTTCAATGATAACCTTCAAAGCTTTGTCTGGCATACAATTTTTTACAGATTTTATATCGTTAACAACCTCGTCGTATTTTTTACTTTTTAGAAAGCCAAGGTTTATTACCATATCAATTTCATCTGCACCATTTTTAAGAGCATGTTTTGTTTCTTCTACTTTAGCACTGGTACTCGTTGACCCAAAAGGAAAGCCAACGACGCTGCAAACTTTTACACTGCTGTGTAGTAATAATTCCTTAGCTAATGAAACGTTACAGCCATTTACACAAACCGAGAAAAACCTATGATGTCGGGCTTCCTCACAGTGTTTTCCAATATCGTTTATTGAGGCCGTTGATTTAAGAAGTGTGTGATCAATATATTGATTAATTGGTTTCATGGGGCTATAATGTTAAAAGGGGTTATGTTCTTTTAATGCAATGATATACAGTGTATTGTTGTATAATTAAAAGCAAGCATTTCATTATATATACGAATAATGGTGTTAATCAGATTTTGTAGTTTAAAAAAAATTACCTTTTATTTAATTTTAAATAAAAAAGGCTTTTAAAATACTAACGATTCAAAAGCCTTTTTCTTATATAGTTACAGTAATTTATTTTATACCGGTTGTTTTATTTTAAAACCAGACGAAGCCGTAATTCTACTTACACCAATATCTATGTATTTTTTTGCGGTTTCATAATCAGAAATACCACCAGAAGCACATATCTTAATACCGAATTTAACTGTTTTTTTAATAATTTTAACAACGGTTAAGGTTGCTCCACTTTTAGAAAATCCACTGGACGTTTTTATAAAATCAGCATTAGCATCCAGAATGATTTCACAAGCTTTAATAATTTCATTCTTGTTTAATTCTGAAACTTCTAAAATAACTTTTAGGGTTTTATTGCCTATGGCTAATTTAACATCGCTAATATCTTTTAAAACTGATACGTAGTTTTTGCTCTTAAGATATCCAAGGTTCATAACCATTTCAATTTCATCAGCACCATCGTTTATGGCCTGCTTTGCTTCATAAACTTTGGCCGATGTTGCCATTGCGCCTAGTGGAAAACCAATGACAGAACAAATTTTAATACCAGACTTTTCTAATAACTGTTTTGCTAGAGGAACATAAGAACTGCTAACACAAACAGAATAATAACCATTTTTTATTGCGGTATGGCATAGATCAATAATACTGCGCTCTGTCGAGGTAGGAGCCAAAAGCGTATAATCAATGTATTTGGAAATATCCATCGTTACAAGTAGGGTTTAAAGTTTATTAAGGGGATAAACCTGTTATTTAACTTAAATACCGGGCTAGGGAACCCATATCGTGACAAATTTAAGTATTTATACTGATATAAAATCCACAAAAAGCCATATTTTTATTAACATTAATGCGTTTTTGGTGGTAACTAATTTATTTCCAAAAGGCTGTATTTTCACACGTTTTGGAAATTTCTTACAGATTTCGCCCTTATTTTTGAAATACGTTCTTCGAAGGTATGAGTTGCAACTGGATTTTTTACTTTTTCGAAAAGCAGCATTAAATCTTCAGGGTGTATTTCCCGTTTTTGAGTAACCAAATTAAAATGAACAAAACTACACCAAAGCAGGGCCTTTAGATGGCTTTTATCTGCATTATACATACGCATTTCTACAAAAAGTTCACTATCTGTATACCCTGTCAATTGAGATTCTATGGTAATGGTTTCCATTAAAAAAGCTGGTTTTAAGTATGCTATTTGATTCGTACCAACCACCCAACTTTTGCCACTTTGTTGAGCCATTTTGTAAATATCAATATCGTAATGCTCGATAAGTACATCCTCACGATGGTTCATAAAATAGTTGATGTAGCTTCCGTTGTTTAAGTGTTTAAAAGGATCGCAATCCTGAAATCTAACTTTTGTTTGGTTTTCTAAGACGTTTGATAAGTCGTTCATGGGTTTATATTATTTAATATACCAATTGGTATATTTTTAGTTAAAAAAATTATATTCTTAGTTCATGGGCTATCATGCGTTCTAATATATCCATAGTGTCTTGAATATAGAAATCGTCGTCCATTGTGTACGTCATAAATATAGCACCTTGTATCATGCTATCCAGTCGCTTGGCAAAGGACATGGCATTGACTTCCGGTGTAATTTCTCCTTGCTCTATACCAGCTTCAATGATGGTCGCAACCTGATCCTGAATTTTCTCTATAACCTGTTTTACTTTTTCTAAAAGAAGGGGGTTTTGATTATTTGCATCTACACCAATATTTAAAACAGGACATCCACCAAGTTTTTTGCTGTAATCGTAATAGTTTCTGTAAAAGTCTATAATGAGGGATAGTTTTTCGATAGGAGAGTCGCTTTGAGATAGATGCTCGCCAATGGTCATTAGCATAGCTTTTACATTATATCTAAACGCAGCAACAGCGAGCTCCTCCTTATTTTTAAAGTTTCCGTATATGGCACCTTTTGTTAAACCTGTAGCTTCGGTAACATCACTTAAACTCGTAGCTGCATAACCATTTTTGTTAAAAATAGGAGCAACTACTTCTAAGATATATTGTGATGTTAATTCTGCTTTGGTTGTCATTATTTTGTAAATATAGCAAAAATATACCATTTGGTATATTTTTACCGTTCGAACATGAATTTTGTGCTCTACTTCAAGGTGTCGCTTCGAGACTTTAGACTAAAAACAATCAAGTTAACGAGATGACATCATAATTGGTCATCTTAGCCTATTTGCTATTAAAGGTAGAGCGCTTTTGACTTTAGCTTAAATAGAAATACACCGTTAAGGTCGCCGTGTGAAAATCTTTTTAATTGAACGGTGTGTTATGCTATTTCTTTCTAAACCTTATCTTCTGAAAAGGGGCCAAAAAGTAAACTTACTAGAATGTCACAGTCATTATTTCGCTTGGTATATGCAACCGACAGCATTTCAATTTTCAGAGTATTCATCTGACTTATGAAACATACCCTCGCAAAATTGGTAAGATACTTTTTTAAGCCCCTACATCTTAAATTAGGATATAGATGGATCTATTTGTTTGGTACTAAAAGAACCCAAAACCAGCAATTAAAGGTCTGTTATCATTTTTATCGTATGCTATAATTCCAATGGTCATTAAAAAACAAAAGCAACCATTCTTAAATTTAACTGTTTCCATGGATTAAGAATTTATAATCTAGATACATTTAAACCTTAAAGGTTGCTTGTTATTTGGCAAAAAAATAGATCGTTTTTACTAAAACGTATATGTGTTTAATTATGAGTATTTTGCTTCATGCGCTTGATTTCTGAAAACGAGTTTATCATCAAAGGCATCGAGTAGCACAATGCTGTCCGTTGCTACTTTTCCTGCTAATATGTCTTTACTCAATGCGTTTAGCACCTCTTTTTGAATAACCCGTTTAACAGGTCGGGCTCCGTATTCTGGATTATAGCCTTTTTCAGCTAGATAAGACACAGCTTCTGGTGTAGTATCGAAAGTGATATCCTGCTGCCCAATCATTTTTGTAAGTGCCTTTAATTGCAATTTAACAATAGCTACAATATCATCCTTACTTAAAGGTGTAAACATAATAATATCATCAATCCTATTGAGAAATTCGGGACGTACACTTTGTTTTAGTAAACCTAAAACATCTGTTTTGGCCGACTCTATGGCGGTATCAATATCTTTAGTCGCTTCAAAACGCTCCTGTATAATGTTGCTTCCCATGTTTGAAGTCATAATGATAATTGCATTTTTAAAGTCTGCGATACGCCCCTTATTATCGGTTAAATGGCCTTCATCCAACACTTGTAATAAAATGTTGAAGGTATCGGGATGTGCTTTTTCAATCTCATCTAAAAGCACTACAGAGTAGGGTTTACGTCTCACGGCTTCTGTAAGTTGCCCGCCTTCATCATACCCCACATATCCAGGAGGTGCTCCCACCAATCTACTTACAGCATGTCGTTCTTGGTATTCACTCATATCAATCCGGGTCATAGCATTTTCATCATCAAAAAGATATTCAGCTAAAGCTTTCGCTAATTCGGTCTTACCAACTCCTGTGGTGCCTAGAAAAAGAAAAGTTCCAATAGGTTTTTTTACATTTTGTAGTCCCGCCCGACTTCTTCTAACGGCATCACTAACGGCTTCAATAGCCTCTTCTTGTCCCACAACACGTTTGTGTAATTCGGTTTCCAGTTTAAGGAGTTTTTCGCGTTCACTTTCAACCATTTTCGTTACCGGTATTCCGGTCCATTTGGCAACAACTTCTGCTATATCATCATAAGTGACTTCTTCTTTTATTAGTGAATTTTCAGATTGTTCCTGTAATTTTTTTTGAAATATTTCCAGTTCTTCCTGGGCATTTTTAATCTTTCCATAGCGTAATTCGGCCACCTTCCCATAGTCACCATCACGTTCGGCACGCTCGGCTTCCAGTTTGTAGTTTTCAATATCCTGTTTAATATTTTGAATGTTATCTACAACATCTTTTTCACGCTTCCATTTGGCATTGATTTCGTTTCTAGACTCCTTGATGTTGGCCAGATCAGATCGCAGAGATTTTAGCTTATTTTCATCCTTTTCACGTTTAATCGCTTCTATTTCTATTTCCAGTTGCATGATCTTTCTATCTAAAACATCAAGCTCTTCGGGTTTAGAATTTATCTCCATGCGAAGTTTGGAAGCCGCTTCATCCATAAGATCAATGGCCTTGTCTGGTAAAAATCTGTTGGTGATATAGCGCTCAGATAGTTCTACTGCGCCAATAATGGCTTCATCCTTTATTCGAACTTTATGATGGGTTTCATATTTTTCCTTGATGCCTCGAAGTATAGAAATGGCACTTTCTGTGTCGGGCTCATCGACCATTACCTTTTGAAAACGACGTTCCAGAGCCTTGTCCTTTTCAAAGTATTTTTGATACTCGTCTAAAGTTGTGGCTCCAATGGCACGAAGCTCTCCTCTGGCTAAGGCCGGTTTTAGGATGTTAGCAGCGTCCATTGCGCCTTGTCCGCCACCAGCACCAACAAGCGTATGTATTTCATCTATAAACAAGACAATGTCGCCATTACTGGTGGTTACTTCTTTAATGACTGCTTTTAATCGCTCTTCAAATTCACCTTTAAACTTAGCACCCGCAATGAGTGCTCCCATATCTAGTGCAAAAATTTGTTTGTCCTTTAGGTTTTCGGGAATATCACCATCTATAATTCTATGAGCTAATCCTTCTGCAATTGCTGTTTTACCAGTTCCTGGTTCACCCACAAGTATGGGATTGTTTTTGGTTCTACGTGATAGAATTTGAAGAATACGACGTATTTCTTCATCACGACCAATAACGGGGTCAAGTTTACCGTCTTTTGCTAACTTATTTAGGTTTTTAGCATACTTGTTCAATGCATTATAGGTGTCTTCCTGACTTTGAGAAGTTACGTTGTCTCCTTTACGCAATTCTTCAATAACAGATTTTAAGCCTTTTTCCGTAACGCCTTGATCTTTTAGCATCTGAGATATTTTACTTTTTGATTTCAAAACAGCTAGTAAAAGATGTTCTATAGACACGAAGTCATCCTTCATGCTCCCGGCAATTAAAGAAGCGTCGTTTAAAGTCTTACCAGTCTCACGGGACAGCATGAGTTCGCTACCACTAACTTTCGAAAAACTTTCCAATTGCTTGTCAAGAGTTTGTTGGAGTATTGAAATATTGACGTTTAGTTTTTTTAGAATAAAAGGAAGTACATGTTCATCGACCTCGAAGATGCCTTTAAAGAGGTGTTCGTTTTCGATTTGTTGATGTGAGAAGCCTTGAGCAATTTGCTGTGCTTGTTGAATGGCTTCCTGGGATTTTATAGTATAATTATTTAAGTTCATAACACTTATTTTATTTTCTTTACTTGCTTTTGGACAAGAACCTTACCAATACATTTTGAAAGACAAAATGTCTTGAAACTAAGCTTACATACTGACTTTTAGTCAGTTTGTAAGATTTTGAAATAAGAACGACTTACTAAAAAAAATAATCTTACTTTGTAATTTATAATATAAGCAAAACTATGGGAATATTAAACAAACTATTTGGAGGATCGAATGAAATAAAAGAAACTAAAGAAGAAAAGTCTATACCATGGATTCCCTTAAATGATTTACCTCAATTGGACTTCATTGAGAAGAAGTCTGCTACCAAAACGCAGGTTATATTCAAGCATTCTACACGTTGTGGTATTAGTAGCATGGTGATGAGGCAGTTTGTGAGTGGTTATAATCTAACAGAGAAAGATCTAGATCTATACTATTTAGATCTATTGAATTATAGAAGCGTTTCAGATGAAGTAGGGTATAAGTTTCAGGTTTTACATGAATCTCCGCAATTACTTGTTATAAAGAATGGAGAAGTGGTTTCTCATGCCTCACACGGTGCGATTAATGAGGTTGATTTAAGCAGATTTATTTAAAACTAAAACATATTAGGAACATGTTATTGTATTTCGAGTAGGCGTGCTTTAACTTTGTAAGTTTACAACACATAGCTACCATACACGTTTTACTTAAAGTTTAGATGCTTAATAATAATATCATGTTTGTTCTCGCTTGTCTTGGACTGTTTCAGGGCAGCATTCTTTCAGTTTATCTTATTACACTTAAAACAGGTCATAGAAAACTCAATAGGTATCTGGCAGTTATTTTATTGGGACTAACCATTAGAATTGGCAAATCGGTATTGGGGTATTACACGCCATTGGAAGCTTGGCAAAGAAATATTGGGCTCTCTGGAATTTTTGTTGTAGGGCCTTTTTTATTGCTCTATGGTTTAACGTTATTAGAAAAGTATAAGCTATCATCGTATTGGTTGTACCTTCATTTGTTGCCCTTTTTGTTGTTTATTTTATGCTTTGCTGTTATTCCAAGTGCAGGAACATTTGAAAATTACTGGAATTATGGACTCGTAGTTTTGCATTTGGCGATTTATTTGATTCTTTCCTGGTTGGTTTTAAGTAGAAATACAAATACCCATAACCCTACAAAAAAGAAGTTACACTGGTACCGAAATATATTAATAGGGATCACTTTCGTTTGGGTGTATTATCTGGGGAATTTCTTAAATTTTAAAATATATTATACCTGGGGGCCTATATTTTACACATTTCTTATTTACGCTTTTTCTTATCTTTTTTTAAACCGTAATAGGTTTAATCTGGAGAAATATGAGCATTCAAGTTTAGATCGTCACAGTTCGAAGGTATTATTTGAAAAAATTCAAAAACTCTTTACAGAAGACCATATTTTTCTGGAACCAAATGTATCTTTAAAAACAATTTCAGAGAAATTAGGAATTGGGACAAGGGAGGTCTCTCAAGCTATTAATGAAAATGAACAACAGAATTTCTATGAGTTTGTGAATCAATTTCGAATTGAGAAGGCTAAAATGTTATTGACGAATTTAAAATATAGGCAAGAAAAAATTGCTACAGTTGCTTTTGATTCTGGTTTTGGAACTGTAACCGCATTCAATGTGGCATTTAAAAAAAATACTGGAATAACACCTTCTGCATATAGAAAGCAACATCTTCAAAGCTGAATTTTTCGATTAAAGAAACATGTTTCTTAAAGGATTTTAGGGTACGAATATTGATTTTTGAGACGATAACCTAAAATAATTTGAGCTGTTATGAATAGAAAAACATTTATTAAACATTCACTTGGAGGACTTGCATTAGCAAGTGTTGTTCCTACTTATGCCATGTTTAACACAATTCAGGATCCCCAACCTATAGATACAAAATTGGTTAAGGAGTTTGTAATTGCAGGCCATAAAAATTTACCCTTAGTAAAAGAGATGCTTGAAGAACATCCCAATTTAATTTATGCACGCTACGACTGGGGGAATTCAGATTTTGAAGAGGCCATTGAAGGTGCGGGACATTTGGGTAATAAGGAGATTGCCAATTATCTAATTTCTAAAGGCGCCAGAGTTAATCTGTTTGTGCTTACTATGCTAGGAAAAACAAATCTGGTTAAACCCATTTTAGAGACCTATCCCGAACTGGTATTTGCCAAAGGACCACATGGTTTTACGTTGCTGCATCACGCCAAAGTTGGAGATGCGAAAGAATTGTACGATTATCTCATAGGAAGAGGGTTGAAAAATACGCATATAAAAATAAGATAGCATGAAAATATGAATGCGAATATGTTATTTGGGGGGAACCTTCAATAGTTCTGAATTCTCTTTTTTAGACTTTCATATTTTAACAAATATTGAACAAGTCATTACAGTTTTAGGCTTATGGAGTGATAACTTTTAGGGTTTTTTGATAAAAAAACGTTAATTGTTAATAAATTATAATTGCAGACATGAATCATTATATTAATTTGCGTAGGTAATAGTTCACGAAGTGGTTTGAACCGCTTTTTTAACAAAAAATCACCAAGTTTTAAAACATGTTAATAATGAAAAGATTTATTTTATTTTTCGTATTGGTAGCATTGGTATCGTGTAGAAATGAACATGCCAAAACCACTGAAAAGGAACAGAAACCTACTTCAAATTTCTCAGAATTACTCAAAAACTATAGTGAGGAGGGGTATAAGCTTGATCCTATTACGGCTACAAATGCCGGCGATAACAGGTTTAATAGTGAATTCCCCAATAGCCTATCGGATGAATATAAAGCCCAAAAGAAGGCGTATTATGCGAAATATAAAGCTGCATTAGCAGAGATAGACACTTCAACGTTTACGGCAACCGAAAAAATGAGTAAAGCTGTTTTGGAGTGGGATTGCAATATTAATTTGGAGGCTATGGCCTTTAAAAAGGATTTAATGCCTATAGACCAGATGTGGTCCAAGAATTTAGATTTTAATCAATTGGCAGGAGGAACAAATGCACAACCTTTTAAAACAGTTGAAGATTATAAAAATTGGCTAACTCGTGTAGAGGCTTATTTAGTTTGGTTAAACACAGCAAAAGACAAGATGAAATCGGGGATGGAAAGTGGTTATGTACTGCCAAAATCTCTAATTGTAAAAGTGGTTCCTCAGTTTCTGGCGTTAGCTGAAGGTAAAATTGAGGACCATTTATATTATGCTCCTATCAAAAGTATGCCTGAAACCTTTACTGAGATGGAACGAAAGGAACTTACCGATGCTTATACGCTTATGATTAAGGATAAATTGATACCGGCTCACAAGCAAATGGCGGAATTTTTAGAAGGCGATTACTTGGCTAAGGGAAGAACATCTAGCGGTATCTCTGAAACACCTCTTGGAAATGCATATTATGCGCATCAAATAAAGAAATACACAACAACGAACATGACAGCCGATGAAATTCATGAATTAGGTTTACAAGAAGTAGGACGTATTCGTGGTGAAATGGAGGCTGTTAAAAAAGAAGTTGGTTTTACAGGAGATTTAAAGGCCTTTTTTAATCATGTTAGAACGAATAAAGATTTAATGCCATTTACAGAACGTTCTCAGGTGATTGCGTTTTATGATAGTATTCATGAGGTTATGAAACCTCAAATTGATAAATTGTTTGGAAACCAGCCAAAAACACCATTTGAGGTAAGAAGAACAGAGCCTTTTAGAGAAAAATCGGCTGCTGCGAATTATAATCCAGGGTCATTAGATGGAACAAGGCCAGGTATTTTCTATACGCCAATTCCTGAAGTGGAAGCGTATAACGTGTTTGATAAAGAAGATTTATTTTTACATGAAGCCATTCCAGGACACCACTTTCAAATTTCGTTAGCGCAAGAGAATAAGGAGTTACCTGATTTCAGAAAAACGTTATGGTACAGTGCTTATGGAGAAGGATGGGCGCTATATACAGAATCTATGGGGAAAGAGTTAGGACTTTACAAAGATCCCTACCAATACTTTGGTATGTTAAGTGCCGAAATGCATCGCGCCATCCGTTTGGTTGTCGATACAGGGCTTCACACTAAGGGGTGGACCAGGGAGCAAGCTATAGCATATTCTTTAGATAATGAGGCGGAAGCGGAAGACAGTATTATTAGTGAGATAGAGCGTTATATGGCCAACCCTGGACAGGCATTGTCTTATAAAATAGGCCAATTGAAACTTATCGAACTAAGGGCTAGGGCGAAAAACGCTTTAGGTGACAAATTTGATGTTCGCGAGTATCATAACCAGGTATTGGAAACAGGTTGTATTCCATTGCAATTATTAGAGAGTAAGATTGATACGTGGATAAAAGCCAGTATGTAATTTTTAGTCTTTAAAATTGTAGGTTCTTTATGAGGTAGTCACCAAAAGGTGGTTGACGAATTGTTAAATGAACACTACAGGTATTAAGATAGAACAATTTTTATCCTATCGTATACTAGGGTATTGGTTAAATTTGACTAAAAAAATACCTGATGCGAAGTATATCTTTTCTCGTGCTCATAGTTAACCTTCTGTTCTATCCGGTTTTTCCCTATGGTATATATGGTATTCATAAGCCTAATCTGGATATTGCAGTTAACACGTTTTTTTATGGGGAATCTAATGAAAGGCGAAAATTTACGCAATGTTGGAGTCAGGTGGGGATATTCGCATCACGATTAGGTTTAGTCGATGAAGCTGTTCATTTAGTGAAGGATAAATTAGGAAATGCCGATAACAGGTTTCCGGCGTTTTGGGGGCCTGGACCCGATTGAATTCCCGATGTTGATCACGGGGGAGCGGGTATGATAAATCTACAGGAAATGTTAATGCAAACTCATGGAGATGCCATTTATTGCCTACATGGAAAAAGGATTGGGATGTGAAATTCAAATTATACGCACCCATAAAACTTGTGTAGAAGTAGAATTAAAAAAAGGAAAGTTGGTACAATTAAAGGTGTCTCCAAAACATGAAGAACATCGTATTCATTTTCCCGATTGGTTAGAACGAGAGCATTAGTTTTATTTAATACTTGCGCTCTGCAAAGTCTTGAGACTTTGCAGAGCGCGTTTCTATAATCTATATCTTAAACCTTTTTTGACTAAGTTCGAATTAACAACCTATAACAACCTGGTATACTTTTTTTTCATCAAACCTTAACCCTATAAGAGCTAATAATGTCTTTTAGTTTGAGTTTGAGATCTTCTCCGGTATCAAAGACCATTTGTTCGTTGCTGGGGAAGGGAACCCTTCTGTTGTTTAATATTTTTAGATCTTCAGACTCCAAAGCGCGTTTATCGCCTCGCATTCTGGCAAACAGGTTTTGAAAAACAAATTCACTGTCTATAGTGAAGGTGTCTAGCAACTGCTTTGTTTTTATATCAATGTAAACCACATCTGCGATGACTTGTGTCGATTTTATCTGCGTGAATTCATTGTATCTGGCTTTAACATTAACAATCTTATCAATTTTTATATCATTCCCGAGGCTGTCTTTTACAACATTACCTTTGGCGTCTAATTCGTATTCCCAGCCATCAACGATTTCTTTTTCTCTAACAAACTCACGTTCTTTAATACGTTCGGGGGATACATTAATTTGCTTTAGTTGCAATTCCATAGCAAAATCGTAAGAAATTTTTCTATTTGGTTGCGCGTGGTATACCGTCCAAAACTGATTTAAACCGTAGGTGTCAAAGTTTAATAAGTCGTCTTCCAAACGTTGCGGAATGACCTGATGGGTACGGTTTTGAATGGTGACACTTACATATGCCGTTCCACGCTCATGAGCTTCTTTCATAAGCTCTCTGGTCTTCTCGTAATTAGGATTGATAGACTCAATATAATTTAAAACATCGTAAGCTGTTCTGATATCTCTCTTGTCTTCAGATTCCAATAAGTCGATTCCTTTTTCGTAATAAAAATCAGAAACATTTTCACGTGCCTGAACCAGATTACTACTGTAATCATTGAAGTTAAAGGCAATTTGACGGCCCTCTACAGTAAGTGGGAGTAGTGGTTTAACAGCTTCCTGTCGCGAATCGAGGTCTACATACCTTTCATATATTTCTCGGTATAATTCAGGATTTTGGTCTTTTTTTAAATGATCAATATCATTTAAATCGCGTTCCGTGGCTTTGTGATAGGCATCTTGTAACATTAGAACGTAATCGGCCTTCCGTTTTTTGTTCTTGTTGGTTCTTAACTTATTTAAAGCAGTGGTAATGGCTTGGTCGTAGTTACCTGAATTAACAGCGGCTTCCATATTTTTTTTGCCACCACAGGCTGCAAGTATAAGCATAACTACAAAGATGGGTAGTAATCTTTTCATAGGTTCGGGTTTTATGGTTATGATAGTTTGGTAGCCAAATATAATGCCAAAGCTTTAAAAAACAAACATAATTTAATATTTTTGTCTTTTAAAGCTTTGTTATTAAGTGAGTTGTGCTATTTTTTATACACAGGGAGTAAGGTAGTAGACACCTCGCCAAATCCAATACGAGTACCATCTTTCTCACAATATCCGCGCATAATAACGGTATCGTGATCATTAATGAACTTTCGCTCTGAACCATCTTTCAATTTAATAGGTTTTTCACCTTTCCATGTTAATTCGAGCATAGAGCCATAGGAATCTGGTGTTGGTCCCGAAATGGTACCACTCCCCATCATATCACCAGAGTTTACAGGACATCCATTAACAGTATGGTGTGTTAATTGCTGCGCCATGTTCCAGTACATATGCTTAAAATTGGACTTACTAACTGTGGTTTCCTTGGCACCTTTTGGTTGTATAGATACTTCTAAATTAATATCAAAACTCTTTTTACCCTTATATTGAAGATATTCCAGTTGTGGCTTTATTGGTTTAGGGCCTTGTACTCTGTAAGGATCCAGAGCATCTAATGTAACAATCCACGGAGAAATAGATGACGCAAAGTTTTTAGCTAAAAACGGGCCTAATGGCACATATTCCCACTTTTGAATATCTCGGGCACTCCAATCATTAAATAATACCAGTCCAAAAATGTATTCTTCAGCTTCTTCAATAGGAATAGGCTCTCCTAAATCGTTGGCGTCGGTTGTAATAAAGGCCATTTCTAATTCGAAATCAACTAATTTACTTGGCCCGTATACAGGTGCCTTAGCATCCCCCGGTAGGGTTTGGCCCTGTGGTCTATGAACAGGTATTCCCGAAGGAATAATAGAAGAGCTTCTACCGTGATAACCAACAGGTATGTGCAACCAGTTTGGTAATAGAGCATTATCTGGATCTCTAAACATGGTTCCAACATTGGTAGCGTGTTCTATACTTGAATAAAAATCGGTATAATCGCCAATGTGGACCGGCAGTTGCATTTCAATTTCATCTAAACGAAATAATACAATTTCTTTATGTTTTTTATTATTTTTTAGCGTTTTGTTCTCTGCGTCAAAAATTTCAGCTATTCTATTCCGTACCGAACGCCATGTTTTTCTACCATCCGCAATGAAATCGTTCAAGGTATCCTGAAGGAAAATGTCCTCTGTTAAGGGAATACCCTCAAAATACCCCAGTTGATGCAGTGCTCCAAGATCTATGGCGGTATCTCCAATACGCGTTCCAATGGTAACAATATCATCTCGTGTCAAGAACACTCCAAAGGGAATATTTTGAATAGGAAAATCTGAATTTTTATCTACGTGTAACCAGGATATTCTATCTGGATTGTTAGCTGATAACGGCATAACTTAGTTTATGTTTAATGTTTATTAAATTCTTACCAAACCTACATAATTTTTTTATTTTAAATGAAAAAATGCAAGAAAATATAGATTAAACGTAAAGGTTAATAAAATGGTTGAAAACTTCCGTTTAAAACATCCATTTTTAATGTAATTAAATATTCTATTTCCTATTTTTGCGGAATATTTAACAATAATTTAATTTTATGCAACGCGACGAACAAATTTTTGAACTTATTCAAGCGGAAAAAGAACGCCAATTACATGGCATTGAACTTATTGCGTCTGAGAATTTTGTGAGCGAACAGGTGATGGAAGCTGCCGGATCTGTATTAACTAATAAGTATGCTGAAGGATACCCAGGAAAACGTTATTACGGCGGGTGTGAAGTAGTTGATGAAGTAGAGCAAATTGCTATTGATAGAGCAAAAGCATTGTTTGGCGCAGCATATGTTAATGTACAACCTCACTCTGGAAGTCAGGCAAATACGGCCGTATATCATGCTTGCTTAAAACCGGGTGATAAAATTTTAGGTTTCGACCTATCTCATGGTGGGCATTTAACGCACGGTTCTCCAGTAAATTTTTCTGGTAAACTTTATAATCCTGTGTTTTATGGAGTAGAAGAGGAGACAGGTGTTTTAAATTATGATAAGATTCAAGACATTGCCACTAAGGAGCAACCTAAATTAATTATAGCAGGAGCTTCTGCATACTCTCGTGATATTGATTTCAAAAGATTTAGAGAGATAGCAGATAGTGTTGGTGCGATTTTAATGGCAGATATTTCACATCCTGCCGGAATGATTGCTAAAGGTATTTTAAATGATCCAATACCGCACTGTCATATTGTTACCACAACAACTCATAAGACCTTAAGAGGACCAAGAGGAGGAATCATTATGATGGGTGAAGACTTTGATAATCCGTTTGGAATCAAATTAAAGAATGGAAACCTTCGTAAAATGTCTTCTTTATTAGATTCTGCTGTTTTTCCAGGAAATCAGGGAGGACCATTAGAACATATCATTGCTGCTAAAGCTATTGCGTTTGGTGAGGCTTTAACAGATGATTTCTTAAACTATCAATTACAGGTAAAACAAAATGCAGATGCTATGGCTAGCGCTTTAGTTGCTAAGGGGTATAATATTATCTCCGGTGGTACAGATAACCACTGTATGCTTATTGATTTACGAAACAAAGACCTGTCTGGGAAAGATGCTGAACAGGCTTTGGTAAAGGCAGATATTACAGTTAATAAAAACATGGTGCCATTTGATGATAAATCACCGTTTGTAACATCGGGAATTCGTTTAGGAGTTGCTGCTATTACAACACGTGGGTTGAAGGCAGATGATATGGGAGCTATCGTGGAACTTATAGATGAAGTGATTACTAACTATGAAGATACTTCTGCTTTAGAAGCTGTTAAAAACAAAGTGAATACAATAATGAAAGACAAGCCCTTATTTGTATAAGCTTTAGAATAAAGTGTTAATTGAAAAAATCCTGTGTTTTTAAAACACAGGATTTTTTTATGATTTTGTTTTTAAGATGGAAAATGGGTCATTCAGTTACATTTATATTAACAAACTTCCTATCGTAAGCTTCTTTTGTTTTAGGGTTAAAAAAAACTGTTAAATGATGAGAGGCCATAGTTATTCGGGTATCATTCCATATTTTGGTTACTGAAATAAAAAAAGCACAACGGTCTTTATAAGTAAACTCGATGCTTTGTGGGTAATCTCCATTTTGGAAGTGGGTATCTTGAAATATAAGGCTTTTAGATTTATAATTCCAATTTACTTTTGTAGACTCTAAGCGTACCCGCAATAGTGTT
>CANLWB010000018.1 GCA_947494695.1 uncultured Flavobacteriaceae bacterium
GCTTTACATACACGGTTTTTTCTGATGTTTTCATGACACTAAGGTTTTAGTGTATCGCTATTTCAGGACGGGACAGCTTAATGATTAAAAAAGCCTTCTGGATTGTATAATTCCAGAAGGCTTTTTTTATAGCTCTCAATATTGTTGGTGTCTTTTCTTTTATGTATTAAAGATTACTCGTCAAAATAGTTTCAACATATCCGATTAATATTAAAAATGGTTTCAACCCGTTTAAGCTATCAAATCAAATGTGCTAAGACGTCTTTAAGAAACCAATTGTTCCCTAAAAATAGTCTGTTTCCTATCTGGTCCTACAGAAACAATAGTAATAGGAATTTCAAGTTCTTTTTCCAAAAATTCAATGTATGCGTTTAAAGCTTGTGGTAATTGAGAAGCTTCAGACATGCCTGTTAAATCTTCGTCCCATCCACTAACCTCAGTGTAGATTGGCTCAACATTTTCAGATTCTATATTATAAGGGAAATGTTTAATAACCTCTCCTTTATATTTATAAGCCGTACATACTTTTAAGGTTTTAAAACCAGAAAGTACATCGCCTTTCATCATCATTAATTGTGTAACACCATTTACCTGGCAGGCATACTTTAAAGCTACTAAATCTAGCCATCCACAACGTCTTTGTCTTCCTGTTGTGGCACCAAATTCGTTACCAACACGTCCCATAGTTTCACCGTCTTCATCAAAAAGTTCGGTAGGGAATGGACCCGATCCCACACGAGTGGTATAGGCTTTAAAAATACCAAAGACATCTCCAATTTGATTTGGAGAGACTCCTAAACCAGTACAAGCTCCTGCTGCTGTAGTGTTGCTAGATGTAACAAATGGGTAGGTTCCAAAATCTATATCCAATAGCGATCCTTGAGCACCTTCTGCTAAAATGGTTTGTCCAGATTTTTGTGCCCGATGAATATATTCTTCAGAATCTATAAATTTTAAAGATTTTAATGTATCTATAGCTTTAAAGAACTCGTCTTCAAGTTGTGCTAAATCGTATGCTATATCAACGTTGTAAAAACTTATCATGGATTCGTGCTTATCGGCTAAAGCTCTATAACGTTCTTTCCAGTTGCTTAATTCTAAATCACCAACACGAATACCATTTCTACCGGTCTTGTCCATATATGTTGGACCAATACCTTTAAGTGTAGAACCAATTTTAGCCTTTCCTTTAGACGCTTCACTAGCTGCATCTAATAAGCGATGTGTTGGCAAAATTATATGAGCTTTACGAGAGATAACCAGGGATTTCCTATAGTCTACACCCTGCTCTTCCAGTTTGTCTAGTTCGCCCTTAAAAATAACAGGATCAATAACAACACCATTACCTACCAAATTTGTAGTGCCATCGTGAAATATTCCAGAAGGAATTGTGTGCAATACATGTTTTTTGCCATTAAATACCAGAGTGTGCCCCGCATTGGGACCACCTTGAAAACGTGCAATAATATCGTAGTTAGAAGTAAGTACGTCAACAATTTTCCCTTTGCCTTCGTCTCCCCATTGTAATCCTAGTAGTAAATCTACTGCCATCGTAAAAAATTAGTTATTTAGTTGATTTTCTGTTTCCGTAAAAATAGAGTGAGTGATTATTAATTTCGATATCGAAAATTTCTTCTATGGTTTGTTTTATCGATTGAATCCTGGGGTCGCAGAATTCTATAACCTCACCAGTGTCGGTTAGTATAATGTGGTCATGTTGTTTGTCGAAATATGACTTTTCGTAATGCGCCTGGTTTTGCCCAAATTGATGTTTTCTAACCAAACCGCATTCCAGAAGTAACTCTATAGTATTGTATAATGTAGCACGAGATACACGATATTTTTTATTCTTCATAAGAAGATATAGAGACTCTATATCAAAATGTTCGTTACTGTTATAGATCTCTTGCAGTATAGCATAGCGTTCTGGCGTTTTACGGTGTCCATTACTTTCTAAAAAGGTGGTGAAAACGCTTTTAACAATCTCTTGATTTTTAGTATCTGCTTTTGTGCTCATAATTTCCCCGCAAATTTACACTTTTTTTTACACTCTGGTAACCTTATCAATACCATTAATTTTTTTAAGTTTCCCAAGAAGTTTTTTAATAATGGTATTATTTTTTACAATAACATGAATTTTTCCCGAAAACATGCCTCCGTCACTTTCAAAACTCAAGCTTTTCATGTTAACATGCATATTGTCAGAAATAATCGAAGTGATATCACTTACCAATCCTATATGATCTATTCCGGTAATTTTAATCTGGGCTAGAAATTCTTGTTGAGAAGAATCTATCCATTTGGCCTGCATAATCCTATAGGCGTAATTGGATTGTAAGCTAAGCGCATTTGGACAGTTCTTTTTATGGACTTTAATACCTTCGTTAACTGTTAAAAAGCCAAAAACCTCGTCTCCGGGAATTGGGTTACAGCAATTCGATATTTTATAATCTAATTTTTGCTCTTCTTTACCAAACACCAGGAAATCGTACTTTGTTGTGACCTCCTCTTTATCTAATTCTTCCTTATTAATAACAGTTTTTCTTGAGATTTTATTTTTAATAAAACTCATTAAAGCATTACTTCTGGAAGATGCATAATTTTTTATCATGGTATTGTCTATAGTACCAATACCAACTCTGTAAAATAGGTCAAGACTTGTTTTTAACTTAAAATAGCTAACAAGTTCGTTAATAGAACTTTCGTTAAGGGTTATCTTTAGTTGTTTGAGTTTTCTTCGAAGAATTTCTTTACCATCTTCTCCAATACGTTTTTTATCTTCTTTTAAAGCAGATTTAATCTTACTTCGAGCTCTTGCCGTAGAGGCATAATCTAACCAGTTGGCAGTAGGTTTAGCGCTATCTGAAGTTAAAATATCTACCTGGTCTCCACTTTGAAGCTCGTGATTTAAAGGTACTAATTTCCCATTAACCTTAGCACCTCTGGTTCTCATACCAATTTCGGTATGAATACTAAATGCAAAATCTAACGAGGTGGCTCCCTTGGGGAGCGATTTTAATTCACCTTTGGGTGTAAATACAAAAATTTCCTGTGAATACAGGTTGAGTTTAAACTGCTCAACAAAATCTACAGCATTAGTATCTGGGTTCTCAAGGGCCTCTTGTAACTTATTGATCCAACTTTCTAAATTGTCTTCTTTTTCATTGCCTTGTTTATACTTATAGTGAGCAGCATAACCTTTTTCTGCAATTTCATTCATGCGCTCACTTCGTATTTGTACCTCGACCCAGCGCCCTTTGGGACCCATTACTGTAATATGAAGGGCTTCATAACCTGTAGATTTTGGAGAAGAAATCCAATCTCTCAATCGTATGGGATTTGGTCTAAAATGGTCTGTCACTACCGAATATATCTTCCAGGCTAAAAACTTTTCGTTGGCCTCATCACTTTCATATATAATTCTAATGGCAAACTTATCGTATACTTCATCAAACGACACCCCTTGTTTCAGCATTTTTTTTCTAATGGAAAAAATGGACTTGGGCCGTCCTTTTATAGTATATTCAAGTTTTTCTTTATTTAGCGATTTTTTTATAACCTCACTAAATTCTGCAATATATCTATCTTGTTCTTCTTTACTTTCCTTTATTTTATCATAGAGGTCATTATAAACATCAGGGTCGGTATATTTCAACCCTAAATCTTCAAGTTCTGTTTTAATATTATACAACCCGATTCTATGCGCTAAAGGGGCATAAATGTATAGGGTTTCAGAAGCTATTTTTTCCTGCTTATCCGGGCGCATGGCTGCCATGGTTTGCATATTATGAAGCCTGTCCGCTATCTTTATAATAATCACACGAACATCGTCGTTAAGAGTTAGCAGCATTTTACGAAAATTCTCTGCTTGCAAAGAAACATCCATATCTTTTTCCTTGCTCAAAGACGATATTTTGGTGAGTCCGCTAACTATGGTCGCTATAGTGGCTCCGAACGTTTTTTCAATATCTTCAATGGAATAATCAGGACTATCTTCTACAACATCATGAAGCAGGGCTGCGGCAATAGAAGTCGCATCCAGTCCAATTTCCTGAGCTACAATTTTGGCCACAGCAAGTGGATGAAAAATGTAAGCTTCCCCAGATTTTCTACGTTGATCTTTATGACCATCTATGGCAACATCAAAAGCTTTTCGAATTAGTTTTTTATCGCTGTCTGATAGCGTGGTATAACTAACTTTTAGTAATTCTTTATAGGCTTTAGTAATTGCTGCATTTTCTTTTTCGATATCTTCCTCTGTCATAGGATTAAAAGTAACATAAACTAAATAAATCACCAACCCGGAGGTTGGTTTTTTATACCAGTTTTATTAAGAATTAAGAATCAGTATCTAACTTTTCTAAATGGATTATTTTGGAATCTAATTCCGTACGGTCTGTTTCTTGAACTTCCAAAAAAAAAACGCACTATTTTTATCAATATAACAGCTCTAAAAAACACCCGATATTCTTTGATACATCCACAACTATTAAATTGTTTTACGTTAAAAAAGTTCAAGCGCGTTCGCTATAAAGTATTCAAAAAATTAATAAGTTGAGAAATGGCTTTCCCACGATGACCAATACTATTTTTAAGGCTTAAATCCATTTCTGCAAAAGTTTGTTCATACCCTTTTGGTTTAAAAATAGGATCGTATCCGAAACCTTTTTCACCCATTTTATCGTTTGTTATATCACCTTTGCAAATGCCTGTAAATGTATGTTGTTCATTGTTAATAAGTAAAGTAATTACGGTTTTAAATTGAGCAGCTCTGTAGGCTGTTGTTTGTAATGAGTCAAGTAATTTATTCATATTATCGTTAGCATTCCGTTGCTCACCTGCGTAACGAGCCGAATAGACACCAGGCGCACCTTGTAAGGCATCTACTTCGAGTCCGGTATCGTCGGCAAAACATGCATATCCGTAATGGGTTTTTACATATTCTGCTTTTTGGATACTGTTACCTTCAATGGTATCCTGAGTCTCGGGAATATCTTCGAGACAATCAATGTCCTTAAGACTCAGTAGTCTAATGTGTTCGGGTATTAAAGCCTGTACTTCTTTTATTTTGTTAAGGTTATTTGTAGCGAAAACAAGTTGCATATCGTGGAATGAATTTAAGATCTCAAAAATACTACTATATGGAGTGATTAGTGAAATTATTTTAATACTTTTTATGACTTTTGTTACCATACTTTACTCAAAAAACATGTATCTTCGACATAAGAAATTTAATATAAAAAGACCTAGGTATGACAGTAAATATTCAATATGTAGGAGTAGATGTTAGTGAGACACTATCAAAATTCACAGAGGAAAAATTGGAAAAAGTATTTAATCGCTATGAGTTTCTAATCAGTGCTACGGTACATTTTAAAAAAGATGAAAGTCAACATGAAACCGGTAAAATTTGTAATATAGAGTTGAGTTTACCCGGACCTCGAATTTTTGCAACTTCAAACGAGCGTAATTTTGAAGTATCAGTTAGGGAAACCATTTCAGATTTGGAGCGTCAGCTGCAAAAACGCAAAGAGGTATATAAGACCTACTAACTTTAAAATTTATAATTTATAATTTTGAACATAGAAGCTTATAGGTTGTACTGCTTATCTAAAAAAGGAGTAACAGAATCTATCCCCTTTCCTAGTTTACCAAACGTCCTTGTTTTTAAAGTAAAAGGTAAAATGTTTACAGCGACAGATATTGAGACTTTTAAGAGTTTTAGTATTAAATGTGTGCCAGAAACCATTGAAGAACTTAGAGATCAATATGATGCTCTCGAAGAACCTTCCTATTTTAGTAAAAAACACTGGAGCCGGGTTCAAATGGATGGTTCCATTTCCGATAAAGTTTTATACGAGTGGTTAGATGTGTCTTATAATCTGGTGGTTGCCAAACTTACCAAGAAAGAGCGGTTGGAATTAGAAAATTTATAACAATAAAACCCATTTGCATTTTGATGAAACCCTGTTACTCTGCATAACGTTAAGTAATTCGGGGCATTTATTTGTTAAACTATAATGATATGAGCAAGTTTCCTAAAGATATGTTGTAATCTGCCAAAGATCATGTGATCGTTCTAATTTTAAATTGGTACTCCCTAAGAACCTTTTCTAAAATAAATAGATGGATCAAAACAAGGCAAAAAAGTTAACTACTAATGAGTTTGAAAATATTTTCAATGATCTCTATGATTCACTATGTCTTTATGTCAATAGGTATATCAACGATTTAAGCCTTTCTGAAGATATTGTGCAGAATGTCTTCATAAAAGTATGGGAAGACCAAGTTGCCTTTCTCGATAAAGATAAGATGGCTGGCTTTTTCTATACTGCTGTGAAAAATAAAGCTCTCGATTTTTTAAGAAGTAAATACGCCAAAGATGTTAAGGCTTATGTTTTAGAGGATTTAGAAACGCTGCAAACCGAACATTATTTTTTGTCCGAAGTGATTATGATAGAGGCATCAGAGGTTATAGAAAACGCTATCAAATCACTTCCAAATAAATGTGCTGAGGTTATAAGATTGAGCCTTGAAAGTCATACAAACAAAGAAATAGCCGAAGCCATGAATATATCGGTTTATACCGTTAAAGAGTATAAGAAAATTGCCTATAAAAAGCTTCGAAAAATTTTAGCCCACTTAAAAATTATATAAAACTTTTTAATTTTTTACCCCTCTCTTTCTTTTCCTTTACGTTATAGTTATATATGGTTGTATAAAATTATACATAGTTGTATGCAATTGTTTAGAGGGATATTGGTGTATAACCCTCATTTTAAAGTGAAAATAATGTTGTCAACACACTCTAACTTCAGTTGATGATCTTAACTAAAGTCTTGCCCTTTAAGTGCAAGATGCTATTGCAGAATTTTGTGTTTTGACCAAAAAGGTTAAAACTTATACTCAAATAAATTGGGTATAAAACCAGTGAAGCTTGTGCTGCGTACTGTGGTTGTACTCAGCATAAACTAAAGCCGAAATCTATTTTATGCTTTTTTATGAGACGAGCTGGTTTCGAGATTTTTTTGTTGTTTCGGAAGAATAGATCATCGTATGATCAAGTTTTTGAAAGCATATAATACCCCAAAAATACTAGTGACCGTTCTTATTTATTTGTGGAAGTTTTCCTTAATAATCTTATTTATAGCGAATAGATGGATCAAAACAAAACACACGAGTTAACTCTAAAGAAGTTAGAGAAAATTTTCAAAAGTCAATATGATCAACTATGCATTTTTGCTTATAAGTATGTTAATGATATGGATCGCTGTAAGGATCTTGTTCAGGATGTCTTTGTAAACGTATTGGAGAGCAAGGTTTGTTTCGAAAGTGAAGACAAAATTGAAGGCTATTTTTATAGAGCGGTAAAGAATAAGTGTATAGATTTTAAGAGAAGTAAATATGATAAAGATGTTGAGGTATACTCTTCAGAAGATTTTGAAACTCTGCGAACCGAAAATTACCTTTTATCGGAAGCTTTTACGACAGAAATATCCAATGCATATGAACGCCAACAAAAATCATCAAATTTTGTTGAGCGCGCATTAAGATCACTACCAACTAAATGTGCTGAAGTTATGAAGTTAAGTATTGAAGATTACTCAAATAAAGAAATAGCGGACGACATGAATATATCTCTCAATACAGTCAAGGATCATAAGAAAGTGGCATATAAAAAACTTCGAAAAACATTAAGCTATTTAAGATTTAAATAAATTTTTTTAAAACTTTTACCCCTCTCTTTCTTTTTTCTTACGTCATTATTATACAAGACCGTTAATTATGGATAATTTAGATAACATTAAATCACTTTCGGAGAAGATTGCTGCTTCATTATTAAAAGGAGAGACTCCCGTTGATTTAGAGAAAATAGATGCTCTTACAGAAGAAGATAAAAAACGGATAATTTTTAATGTTACCAATAGACAAAAAAGAGAAGAACGTTTACAACTTAAAAAGAAATTAAATAAACAAAAAGCCTGGAAAGCAATAACGGCTAATGAAAAACCAGTCTACACCATACAAAAAACGTACAAGTATGTTGCAATTGCAGCATCTATAACCATTTTACTCAGTGTTACATTGCTTTTAAATAAGAATGATCAATTGCAAATTAATACAGCAATTATAGCCGAGAATAATATTGAAATAGGCACGGATAAAGCAATTTTAACCTTAGAGGACGGTTCTGAAGTGCATTTAAAAAATGGTCAGGTGTATCAATTGCATAATGTTACCAGTAATGGTAAAGAAATCATATACCCATCATACAAACAGGCAAATCATACAGGAGAAAAAACAAAAGAAGTTGCTTATAATATAATAACGGTTCCTCGTGGGGGACAATTTCAAGTCAAATTATCAGACGGTACTAAAGTTTGGTTAAATTCTGAGTCTCAACTAAAATACCCTGTAACGTTTAATGGCTTAGAAACGAGGCGTGTGGAGCTTGTATATGGAGAAGGTTATTTTGACGTATCATCCAGTAAACATCATAACAACACGACCTTTAATGTGTCCAACAAATTTCAGGAAATAGAAGTTTTAGGAACCGAGTTTAATATCAAGGCCTATAAGGATGAGTCAAACATTTGTACCACTTTAGTAGAAGGTAAAGTGGCCGTTAGCTACCAGGGTAAAAAACAAGCTCTTAAGCCTGACGAACAATTAAGTCTTAATACCCAAAATAATAACGTAAACATAACGACAGTTGACAATGCAAATAAAGAAGTTTCCTGGAAAGAAGGGGAGTTTAGTTTTCGAAACAAAAGCTTAAAGGAGATCATGAAGGTGCTTTCTCGTTGGTATGATATGGAAGTGATATTTGAAAATGAAGATGTTAAGGACGAAACGTTTATGGGATCATTTAAAAAAAGCTTTTCGATAGAAGATGCCTTGTCGTTAATTAAGAGCACGAATAGCATTAAAGAATATCATATAAAAGATAAGACATTAACGATTAGGTAGAAGGTTATATGACCGAATCGAGAGCAATATTTATTAGAATGAGCTGATATCTGGTACAGATTAAACAAAAAAATTAAACTTTAAACTAACGATAAAATAGCCCTTACCATGAAAACAAACATAACTTTATTCGCATTGTTAGATTTAAATGTGAATCCCGCCGATGACAGAGATGATATCCCAGAAGCAATTGATGATATCATCATAACCTTATCAAGCGGTTCTGGAGTAGAATTATCCCCAGTAGGTTCAAAAGGAGATGATGCCCCAAATCTTATCTCCGTTGACCAAAATCATATTGATACCGTTTCCTTTACTGTAAAGGCATCTGCGATTGAATTTGATTATGTACCTAGCAATTCTTTGCAAATTAGTTCTAATGATAAGGATCCAGAAGAGGAAGGCTATTTGTTGCATGTAAAAGAGGTCGCTGGTTCAAAATTTGTACGAATATATAATGACCTAAGACAAATGGTGTTGCAAAGTAAACATAAAAGTATTCATGCAAGCCATTTAAAAAAAGGATTGTACTTTTTTAAGGACTTACGATTTAGTAGAGTACAGAAACTAAAAAAAATATAGAAGAAGAACAGATAGGTATAAAACCCTTCCAATGAATAACGGAGTTAATAGTACGTCAAAAGAATGATCCGGTAGATTGTTTCGATGAACTAACAGATAACGTTTGAGAGATATTAAAACAGATAAAAACAAACAAAAAATAGAGCAATTCAAAAAAGGAATAAGGATGAATTTGGGTTTATTAAGTAAGAGAGATTAACAAATCTAAATCATCTTTTCTTTTTTGATGTTACGAAAAATCAACTGAGTTTTTAAATGAAATAAAATAAACCAAATTTAAAAATATATAAGGAGGAATATAGTTTACGCCAATTGGGTGTAAAACTACATTCCCCCTTTTTTGGTATGTAGTATTTAGTTAAGACGTTTAACAAATTCATTTCGTACATATTGATAAAAAATTATTAACCCATGTTTTTATTTAGTTAAAACACGCTCAAATTTATTATGAACATATTTAAACTGTTGTTTTGTATCGCTTTGTTCAGTCTTGCGCCAATGTATTCATACGCTCAAAATGGTATGGTGATCATAGATTCAACCGTGGAGATAACCGTTAATGAAGTATTCGATATTATAGATACGAAAACAGATTATTCATTCATCTATAAAAACAATTTGTTCAAGGACCTTCCTAAAATAAAGCTTGAGAAGGGCGCTATCAGTATTAAGAATTTATTAGAAATGAGTGTTCCTGCCCAGGATTTTAAGGTCGTTGTCGTAGAGAATAATAAAAGTATTTTCGTTACTAAGAAAAAGAGACGCGGCAAGCTCAACATGCGGAGGCTTTATGGTGTTATATTAGATGAGGCCGGTCGGGCAATTCCAGACGTTGCCGTTTTAATTAAAGGCACAAACAAAGGCGTTGTTACCGATTTGGAAGGAGAGTATACCATCAAGGTGACGGACCCTGAAACCGTTTTAGAATTTTCATCATTAGGGTTTAAAACTCAGGAGATCATTGTTGGTAATCAAAGTCATATTAATGTATCCCTTAAAGAAGATATTGATAAATTAGATGCCGTAGAAATCGTGGGACACTACTATAAAAGATCGCAACGGGAGAACCCAGGAAATGTATATAAGATAGGAGCTAACACCATACAGAAACAACCTGTGTCTAATCCTTTGGCAGCCATGAATGGTCATATTCCAGGTGTTAATATTGTTCAAAACACCGGACTTCCAGGTAGCGGTTTTCAGATTGAGATACGTGGTCGAAACTTTATCAACGCAGATACCGATCCATTATATATCATAGACGGTGTCCCTTATAGTTCTGAATCATTATCATTTCCACTTGTAAATCCCATTTTACCTGAAGAAAGCCCATTAGGTTTGATTAACCCCTTTAATATTGAAAGTATTGAAGTCCTTAAAGATGCCGATGCCACAGCTATTTATGGTTCTCGTGGGGCCAATGGGGTGGTTCTCATTACGACCAAAAGAGGCGAAGCCGGGAAAACCCGAATTAAAGTTAATGTTACAACTGGCTTGGCAAGTGTGCCGCGTTTTATAGATCTATTAAATACAGAACAATATTTAGACGTACGAAAGGAAGCATTTACGAACGATGGTTTTACGCTTGCAACGGTTAATCCTGGCATACGAGGTGCCATGCCAGATATATTTGAATGGGATCAAAATCGTTATACAGACTGGCAGAAGACACTTATAGGAGGTACAGCTTACCGAAACACAGGACAATTGTCTTTTTCGGGAGGTAGTAAACAAACACAGTTTTTGTTAAGTGGTAGCTATCAAAATGAGACCACAGTGTTTCCTGGAAACTCAAGATATGGTATGGCTTCCATACAAAGTAATATCAACCACCAATCCTCAGATAAGCGTTTTCAGGTAAATGTCTTAACGAACTATATTTTTGACGACAATCGTCTTCCGCTTGGCGAACTTACGACAGAAGCTTATAAGCTTCCACCAAATGCCCCGGCACTCTACGATGCCCAGGGTGATTTGAACTGGGATGGATGGACTCCAACCATAGTGGATAACCCTTTGGGGATGCTAGAAGGTGAATATCGGGTAAAGAATAAAAACCTCATGTTAAGCACGGTGATTTCTTATAATCTTTTACCTGCTTTAGAATTTAGAGCCAATTTAGGGTATACAGATTACCGAAAGACGGAGCATAAAGCTTCTCTGCATACAAGGTTTAATCCGGTTTATGGATTCACAAGTGCTACAGGGTCGTCTATTGTTACGAATAATGCTTCGCGCCAATCCTGGAATGTAGAACCACAGGTTAAATGGGAAATAGACTGGGGTAAAGCAAACTTTAATGTCCTGGTAGGGACCACATTTCAGCAACGCCAAACATACCGCGTTAGTATATCGGGAGAAGGTTTTCAAAATAACGGTCAAATTCTGGATGTTTTTGCAGCCGATAAAATTGTAGATGGGTTAGATCAGGAAACCAAATATAATTACCATGCCATATTTGGGAGACTAAATTTTAAGTGGGCAGGAAAATATATTATAAACCTCACAAGGCAACGAGATGGTTCGAGTCGCTTTGGACCAGGTAATCAGTTTGGTGATTTTGGAGCTGTTGGGCTCGCATGGATTTTTTCAGAAGAAAATGTCCTGAAAGATTATCACTTTTTAAGCTATGGAAAGCTTCGCACCAGTTATGGAGTAACTGGTAGTGATAATATAGGGGATTACGAATTTTATAACACCTATGAAGCTCCAAAAGATGTAAACTATATTGGGGCTATACTCTTGCCAGACAAGTTATTCAATCCAACCTTAAGGTGGGAAGAAACCAAAAAGTTTGAAGTAGGGCTGGATTTAGGCTTTTTAAACGATCGTGTGCTACTTACAACGTCATGGTATCGCAACCGTTCTTCGAACCAGTTGTTGGGGATTCCTCTACCACGAACCACAGGTTTTAGAACCATAAATTCTAACTTTGATGCTATAGTGGAAAATTCAGGTTTTGAAATAGATTTCCGGTCAGTAAATATTAAAAATTCTCGTTTTAAATGGACCTCGATATTTAATATTTCAGTACCTAAAAATAAGCTGGTAAAATTTGATGGGTTGGAACACTCAACGTTCGCAAATCAGTATGTTGTAGGGCAGCCTTTAAACATCGAAAAGTTGTACCATACAACCGGTGTTAATCGTGAAACGGGTGTTTATCAGTTTGAAGATTATAACGACGATGGTATTATAGATCCTTCTGCAGTCTCAAAAGATCGTCAATGGATCGAGAGTACAGATCCAAAATTTCATGGAGGGCTAAACAATATATTTAGTTACAAAACTTTGAGTTTGGAGGTCTTTTTACAGTTTAAAAAACAAAGAGGGACAGATGTTTTTCGCAGTGCAAAACACCCAGGTGGTTTTTCAAATCAACATGTGTCAGCATTAAATCGTTGGCAAAAGGAAGGGGATATTGCTTCAGCACAGCGTTATGTTACAGGTCGAAGTACTGAAGGGGTAGAAGCAGCCATGACCTATGCTAATTACAGCAACAGCAGTTCACGATATACAGATACCTCCTTTATCCGGTTAAGAAATGTCTCTTTAAGTTATGCCATTCCTAAAGCGGCACTTTCCGGAATGGATGCTAGTATCTATCTTCAGGGACAGAACCTCTTAACCATTACAAAATCCCTAAAGGCAGACCCAGAGCAAGTAAGTGACACGACACTTCCTATATTAAGGTACTTTACACTAGGTTTAGAACTAAGTTTTTAATAAACAAAACAGAGATTATGAGATTTAAATATAAAGAAAGAACACAATATCGATGGGGTTTTATAGTCATATTTCGAAAGTGTTATCTATTATACTTAACAATGTTAATGGGGTGTTTAACAGCTTGTTCAGATTTTGTAGAAGTGGACCTACCAAAAAATCAATTATCTGCCCCGTCTGTTTTTGAAGACCCCTCAATAGCAGAATCAGCGATTCATGGTGTTTATTATCAAATGCGAACCAGTGGATTAGTGTCTGGTAAAGGTTTGAACGTCCCTATGGGTTTATATACCGATGAGTTGGATTATTATAGATTTGATAGGGGAGAACCGCTGGAGAATTATAAAAACCATACCGTACGTGCAGACAATCTTCTTGTAGAAGGTTTTTGGAATGATACCTACTCCCAAATTTATACGGTTAATTCCATTATATCAGGTGTTGAAAGTTCGGTGAGTTTAACTTTAGAGGAGAGGCGTCAGTTTAAAGGAGAGGCCTTGTTTGTAAGGGCATATCTGCACCTATTGCTTGTAGAGCTCTTTGGAGACATTCCTTATATTACCGTGACAGATTATACAGTCAACCGAGATGTACTCCGTATGCCCAAAGTTTTGGTCTACAGCAATATTATAACAGATTTAAATTTAGCTATAGACTTGTTGCCAGAAAGCGATTTTAGTGGCGAGCGTGTTCGTCCCTATACTGCAGTGGCGGAAGCCGTGCTTGCCCGGGCTTATTTATATACCGAGCAATGGACTCTGGCTGAAGCCATGGCAAATAGAGTTATTGTTAAATTTGGAGCATTAGAATCGGATTTAAGCAAGGTTTTTCTAAAAGAGGCTTCCGGAACGATCTGGCAATTTAAACCGAATGAAGAAGGCGATAATACAAGTGAAGGAGCAAGGTTTATATTTACAACCACACCTCCATTTGATATAGCTGTTAGTGATTTGTTACTTGATGCATTCGAATCTGACGATTTGCGCCAATCTTCATGGCTAAAAGAAGTTCGCAATACTACAGGTACAGAAACCTGGTATCATGCTTTCAAATATAAAGAACAAGACAATACGGAGAATTCCGTTGAATATTCGATACAGTTACGTTTGGCAGAGCAATACTTAATTCGTGCTGAATCGCGTGCACATCAGGGAGATGTGTCGGGAGCACAAGCCGATATCAATGCAGTTAGAAACCGGGCGGGCCTAAGCAATACATTGGCCAATACATTAAACGAGTTACTAGATGCCATTTTACAAGAGCGTCGTGTTGAATTGTTCACAGAACAAGGGCACCGCTGGTTCGATTTAAAGCGTATGGGAAAAGCTGCCGAAGTATTGAGGGAGATTAAACCCAATTGGAAAGATACTCACATTCTGTTACCCATCCCGGATGAAGAATTAACACTTAATCCAAATTTATTACCACAGAATGATGGGTATTAAAAGACTGGCTAATAAGGGGAACTCTTAGTGATATGTTCTCCGCTCGATTGTTTTTAATCCCAGGTCTGGATAAACGATATTATGTAAATCAATTTGTACTGGTCTGTGCCGTGGAATTAGTGTCAATATCGTCGGAAGAGCTGTCAGTATTCTTTTTTGAATTGGGTAATGGGCTTTTAAATCGATTTGTGTCGAGTTGGTAAGTCACTATATAATTGCCTATAAGACCAATGAATTTATCCTCGAGTACCCGAAACGATCGTAGTTTGTCTTTTTTAATACCGTAAATATAAAAGCTAAATTCATACGTGTTTTTCTTGAGGTTGTATACATCAATAATAGAAGCCCGTTCCCATATGTGAACAGGTTCGTTTTTTCCTATCAGTTGAGAGTTTACAAAAAGATGGTCACCATAGGTTGCCGTTGCTTTATTTACAATAAGAGGAGGCGCAGCCATTTTTAGCTCATTTTTGGATGCTATGGTTCCTACTTCTATTTGAGCATGGCTTATGGTGTCTATGGTTTTTCCAAGATGGCTTAATTGAAGATTAGTATCGGCAACAATAAATTGGTTGCGATAATAGTAGGTATAGACCATTTTCTGTAATTGGTGATTATATTGTAGGGTGCCGTCGGTATCAAAAATACCGTCGACTTGTTTTGTCAACAGGTCGTGGGAGAGGTCTATCTTACCTGATCCAGAAAGGCTTATTTTACCTAGAATATTTTCTCGGGTTTCACCACTAACACCTCTAATAGCCAAATTCACAGAATCTATGGGTTCAACCATCGAAAAATAGGAGGGTTTATTCATTACAGAATGTGCTTTCCAATCACCTATTTTACCTCTAAAAATATAAGGCATAGTACCGTCCATAAGAAAGAAGTAAGGCGGGATAACCCGGAGCTTCATGGATTTATAAGGGAGGCTGTCTTGATCTAAAGCTAAACGAATGGTTTCCTGGTTTTGAAGTGCCGTATCTAAAGTAATCATATGAAAAGGAGCGACATTATTTCCTAAATAGATTTTTCCCTGGTCGGCTCCGGCAATATAATAAGAATTGTAAGCTAGATCTAACTCTTTAGCTTTAATGGCAGGGTGACCGGCAAATCGACGTGTAAAACCATTGTCTTTGTGAACTTTATGTTCAGAAAGAGCAAACAATAAAAACATGAGGCCAATACCACTTACCAGGCAGATAAAAAGGGAAATATATGTTTTCTTGCGTATCATATGGCTGTATGTTTTAAAGTGTCATCGTTTTTTTTCGGACTTAAGATCAGAACCCCAATAAAGGCAAGAACAACAAAAATGACATTAAATATTAAATGCTCGGTCCAACTCAATTTTTCTAAAACCCCTCCACAGGAACAGGGAACAAAATCACTAAAATTCAAAATGATAAAAATATAAGAAGTAAACATAACCATGAGGGTAAAAGCAGCATATAATGCCGATAATCTAAATTGAGTAATAACCAACATTAATGAAATTAGAATCTCAATAGCAGGTACAATCCAGACCACCCAATTGGTATAAGCCGTAAGAACGGGAGACTGTCCTACTTGAATTTTAAATTCGTCAAAAACTAAAAACTTACTTACAGCTGCATATACAAACAAGAGTATAAACAACAAACAAATAAGCTCTAAGACAATATTTTTATACTTTAGGTAGGGTTTCATAACATTTATAATGAAGATAACTTATTGACGATATAAAATTCGAGTATAAAGTTTGTTTTCGATGATGTAACAACTCATAGAATTACAAATGGACTTTCCTATTCTTTCTTTTAAAAGAAAACTAAATACCATGACATAGAGGTGTTAATATAATCTCGAAACTTATGTAAGTGTTCATAATACTTTCTAATACCACATTTTTTAGTGTTATGTCGAAAGCTTTTTTTATTGAAAACATATTGATTTTCAATACGATGCCAATATATCAAAACATATAAGTTTTATTGTTTGAGAACCATTTTAATATTAGAAGCTGTGTATACCTTATACAAAACAAACAAAAGAGGTCGCTTTTACAACAACCTCTATGATTATTTATGGATTATAACTGTTGTCTGTATTCGTCCACGCACAGAATCCCCGAACGTCTTGTGAATATAGTATAATCTGTTCCAAAAAAATCCATAGTACAATTTGGACCCCAGTTAAGCTTATCGCAACCATAAGGTAAACTTACCACTACGATATCACAATATTCAGGGGGTAATCGTTGAATATAGATGTCATCTGATATATCATTTGTTGCAGGTTTAAAAGCAAAAGAAGCTACAATGGCTAGTGCAAAAACAAAGGAAGATAAAACTGTTTTTAATGATTGACGTTTCATAATATAAATATTTAAAAATTAAAAATTAGTGACCTACTCGTTTTTACAGGTTTTCGGTCTTACTCCTGACTGTACAGTATATCGTTGTTTAGAACGTATTATTTGTTAGTCCAGTTCAGAGGCAGTTTTTGAAGCGCAAAATGATTTTTAAAACAATTTCTGTTTATATTGAGGCTAATAAATCTTGTTAAATTTATCTTGAGTACTGGAAGTATTTTGACTCTTCTTAGACTTCCCTACAAAAGTTAAATAACTTGAATTTTATAACATCAATGGAGATTACGGTTTTGATATCAGAATACAATCTGATCCGGTTAGCTTGTTTATTTAAATATGTTCACCCCAAAAATCCATATTAGTTTACGCAAAACTAGAAGAAAAAACTTACCTTAAAAGGATCAAAACTTGTCTGAGAGGGATTAAGTGTTTGAAAAAACGGGTTTTGATGACAAAGTTACCAAAAAGCTCATATATTTTATCATTAAGTGCGGTAGATTTAGGTTTAACTTTCAGGTTTTTAGTGATTTATGTGTTGTGTGGTTGAGGGGGGAGAAATTCGAGTTTTAGACTCTAATAGCCCTTTTGTTTTAGTCAAAAGTTTGAAAATCAAATTCAAACGGATGGTTCTGGATTTAAAAAGATGTATTGGCACGGGATAGAAATGTCTATTCCAAGAGGAGATACATCGTTCTCTTTTCCACCAATATATACATCGTTTAACATGATGTTTATAAAGGTATTACACCATTTTAACTTTATTTCGGAGCTAAATACTCTTTTCCATATACCTATAAGTACGATGACTGGACGCATGTAAAACTAGTAGTTTTAAACCTGAAAAAAGGAAAAAATACACTTTTAATGGCCGTATCAGAAGATTTTGGAGGCTGGTTAATTCCCGGACGATTTAAAGATAAAACCGGGCTCAAGATTGACTAAATATGTTACCTGTGATGATAGGGCTCATTTCTTAAAATGGTAAAGCCTCTATAGAGTTGTTCAATTATAAATATACGTACCATCTGATGGGAAAATGTCATTTTAGATAAGGATATTTTCCCATGGGCCTTACTATAAACATCCTGAGAAAACCCATATGGGCCGCCAATAACGAGCACCAACTGTTTAATTCCCGAATTCATATGTTTCTGTAAATAACCAGAGAAACCAACAGAATCCATTTGTTTACCGTTTTCATCTAATAAAACCAAAATATCGGTCGGACTAAGTTTTCCCAAAATGAGTTCACCCTCCTTCTGCTTTTGCTGAGCTTCGCTTAAGTGTTTTACCTTTTTAAGGTCCGGAATGATTTCCATCGAAAATTTAATGTAGAAGCCGAGACGTTTCGTATAATCATCTATGAGAGACTGAATATTTTTATTATCAGTTTTACCAATAGTAAGAAGTTTTATAGTCATAATGGCAAAATTACTACTTCGTACTTAAGAAAAGTATATTCTAGTTGGAAAAAAATAAAAATTTCGCAAATGTAAAATTTAATTTAGTGAATCAATTTATTATTTTTGTTGCAAACTGACTACATTTATGATAACACAAGAACAATTCGATAGCGAGGTAAAGGCTATAATAGCAAACGCCATACGCGAAGATGTTGGAGATGGAGACCATAGCTCATTAGCATGCATTCCTGAAAATGCCAAAGGTAAGGCAAAAATTATGGTTAAAGATAAAGGCGTTATTGGAGGTGTTAACTTTGCGAAGAAGGTATTTGCCTATGTGGATAAAAACCTGAAATTAGATGTTAGAATTGATGATGGAGCCCAGGTAAAATACGGTGATATTGTCATGTACATTGAAGGACCATCACAATCCATTTTAAAAGCAGAACGAACCGTATTGAACGCCATGCAGCGTATGAGTGCCATTGCAACAAAAACACGGATGTTTGTGAATCTTTTAAAAGGAACGAATACCCGAATTCTTGATACCAGAAAAACAACTCCCGGAATACGAGTTTTAGAAAAGTGGGCCGTTGTCCTTGGAGGGGGAGAAAATCATCGTTTTGCATTATACGATATGATTATGCTTAAAGATAATCACATCGATTTTGCCGGAGGTATTACAAAGGCTATCGAAATGACTAAAATCTATCTTAGAGAGACCGGAAAAGATTTAAAGATTATGGTAGAAGCCAGAAATTTAATGGAGGTTGAAGAAATCTTAAAGAGTGAAGGCGTTTATAGAATTTTACTTGATAATTTTGATTATGAAGATACCAGAAAGGCCGTAACACTAATTGGAGATAAATGTCTTATTGAATCTTCTGGAAATATAAATGAAACAACCATAAGACATTATGCCGAGTGTGGTGTGAATTATATTTCCTGTGGAGCCATAACGCATTCTGTTCATAACATGGATTTAAGTCTAAAAGCTATTAAATAGTTTTAAGATTTTATTAAATTAGTTGAGGTTTTTGTAATAAACTTAGACTTGTAAATTGTATTAATGACTAAACCCATAGAAGACAAACTAGAAAAGATACCTGTAATAAATGTCTTCATACGAGTGTTTAAGAAATTAAAATTACCAGGTCTCGAAGGGCTGTCATTCTACGATTTATTAGAACTTTATATTACAGGTATTGTAAGAGGAGCCTTAACAACCCGTGCCAGCGCCATTGCATTTAGCTTTTTTATGGCATTGTTCCCGTTTTTATTATTTGTCTTAATCATTATTCCATACATTCCAATAGATGATTTTAAAGTTGAATTTTTAACGTTCTTAGAGTCTTTTTTACCACCTAATACCTCCGATTTTTTCTTTGAAAATATATTTGAAAATATAGATCAAAATCAACGAGGTGGCCTATTATCCTCAGTTTTTGTACTGTCAATAATGTTAATGGCGAATGGAGTGAATGCGGTGTTTTCGGGTTTCGAGAATTCATATCATCAGCAGTTAACCCGCAATTTTTTTAAACAGTACCTATACGCTTTAGGAATTGCATTAATTTTGGCAATTTTACTTATTCTTACTATAGCCGTGTTGGGGTATTTTCAAATCTATGTAGTGCAGGAATTATTTGAGGTTATTGAGAGTCGAGGATACGAACTAAAAAGCCAAGTGTTGTGGACAGATTTTGCGAAATATGCTTTCTTTATTCTCATGGTATATTTGGCCACGGCAACATTGTATTACTTCGGAACCATGGAAGGGAGGCATTCTAAGTTCTTTTCAATTGGAGCTTTATTCACAACCTTACTCATTATGGTGTCATCGTACTTGTTTGGTGTTTATATTGAGAACTTCGGACAGTACAATAAACTTTATGGTTCTATTGGAGCACTATTAATACTACTTTTTTATCTGTGGCTTAATGCCAATATATTGTTGTTAGGGCATGAATTAAATACCTCTTTAAATAAACTACGTAAACGATGCTAATGTTAAAAAGAGTCACACTATTATGTTGTTGTTTTGTTTGTTTCAATGCGTTTTCTCAAGGTATCTTCGGAACATGGAAAACGATTGACGACGAAACGAATGAGGCTAAATCTATAGTCGAGATTTATGAAGAAAACGGAAAAACATTTGGTAAAATAGTAGAGATATTAAATCCAGAAAAGAAGGATGCCTTATGCACGAAGTGTGAAGGCTCCGATAAAGACAAACCTGTTTTAGGATTTGTTCTCATTAAGAATATGAGTCCTGATGGGAAATATTATAAAGGAGGGACCATATTTGATCCCGAAAAAGGAAAAAAATATGATTGTCGGTTAATGCTAACCGATAACCCGGATGTATTGCAAGTAAGAGGGTATATTGCATTTTTTTATGCCACTCAATATTGGCAACGTGTTAACTAATAACCAAACCAGCTATTTTCTTTGAGTTTCTTTATCGATGTTATAATTCCGGTTCCACTTAAAAAGCTATTTACTTATAGTATTACGGCTTCAGAATCCGATTTTTTAAACCCCGGAATGCGTGTTGCTGTACCTTTTGGAAAATCAAAGATTTACACAGGAATTGTATTTAGAGTTCATAACCAACCACCAGTGGCTTACGAAGCCAAAAGTATTCAGCAGATTTTAGATGATGCTCCAGTTGTAAACGAAAAACAATTGCAACTATGGAAGTGGATCGCGAATTACTACATGTGTACTATGGGAGATGTTATGAGAGCTGCCTTACCAAATGCGCTTATTCTAGAAAGTGAAACCGTTATTTTAAGAAATACTGTGAAGGTCGTTGATGATACGTCATTAAAGGATGATGAATTTCTGGTTTATGAGGCGCTGCATCATCAATCTTCATTAAAAGTTCATGATATTTCTAACATTCTTGATAAAAAGAATGTATTGCCGGTTATCAAGAGATTAATAGAAAAGGAGGTCATTCATGTAGAAGAGGAAATTTACGAAAAGTATAAACCAAGATTGGTGCGTTATGTAAAACTACATACCAATTTTACTACTGAAGGAGCGCTTCAAGAATTGTTGGAAGCACTAAGTCGAGCACCCAAACAACGGCAGGTATTAATGACGTTGTTTTCTATTTCTGCAACAACAAAAAAACCAGTAAAAGTTTCAGATTTATCAAAAGAAAGTGATGCTTCAACCGCTATAATTAAGTCTCTAATAGAAAAAGAGATTCTGGAAGAATACCACATTCAAACAGACCGGGTTCAATATTCGGGAGACGATAATGAAGCCACTAAGCTACTTAATGAATACCAGGAAGTTGCACTTACAGAAATAAAAGAATCTTTCAATAAACATGTTGTGACGCTGCTTCATGGCGTTACGTCCTCAGGTAAGACCGAGGTTTATGTAAAATTAATTGAAGATGCCTTAAATAGGGGAGAGCAAGTCCTGTATTTGCTTCCGGAAATAGCCTTAACTGCACAGTTAATAACGCGATTGCAAAATTATTTCGGAGAACAGGTCGCGGTTTTTCACTCAAAGTATTCTTCGCATGAGCGCGTTGAGGTTTGGAATCATGTGTTAAACGATACAGCAAAAGGAAAAGTAATTTTAGGAGCACGATCTTGTATCTTTTTACCTTTTAAAAATTTAGGACTTATTATTGTAGATGAAGAGCATGAACAATCCTTTAAACAATTTGACCCCGCACCACGTTATCATGCGCGGGATACCTCTGTTGTACTTGCTAATATCCATAAGGCAAAAGTACTTATGGGCTCAGCGACTCCGAGTTTAGAAAGTTATTTTAATGCAACGCAGAACAAATATGGTTTTGTTGAAATTACCAAGCGTTATAATAATGTCTTAATGCCAGATATTGAATTAATTGACATTAAGGATAAGTTTAAAAGAAAGCTAATGAAAGGGCATTTTAGTGATAGACTTATCGAAGAAATGACCGAAACGTTGCAAGAAGGCCATCAAATTATACTGTTTCAAAACCGACGCGGCTTTTCACCTATAGTAGAGTGTAATACTTGCGGTCATGCACCACAATGTCCCAATTGCGATGTGAGTTTAACATATCATCAATATAGAAACCAGTTGCGCTGTCATTATTGTGGCTATCAATCGGCTATGGCAACCGAATGCATGGCTTGTGGGAGCTCAGAATTAGATACCAAAGGTTTTGGTACCGAACAAATTGAAACCGAGGTAAAATTACTATTTCCCGACTATAAAGTAGCGCGAATGGATCTGGATACGACACGAGGAAAATATGGTTACGAAAAGATTATTACTGCATTAGAACAACAGGAAATAGATATTTTAGTCGGTACTCAGATGCTTACCAAAGGGTTAGATTTTAGAAATGTGAAATTAGTGGGAATTATGAATGCAGACAACATGCTTAATTTCCCCGATTTTAGAGCACACGAACGCAGTTTTCAGCTCATGTTGCAGGTTTCGGGTAGAGCAGGGCGTACCGATAAAAGAGGTAAGGTGTTAATACAAACCTATAACCCCTATCATAATATTTTACAGCAGGTGTCTACTCATGATTATATGGGAATGTTTAACGAGCAGATGAACGATCGTTATAACTTTAAGTATCCGCCAGTCTATAAACAGATAAAGATCACTCTAAAGCATAAAGATTATAATAAAGTAGATGCAGCCTCCATTTGGTTGGCCAAATCCTTAAGGCAGGTTTTTAAAGAGCATGTTTTGGGGCCTGAGTTTCCTCCAATTTCCAGGATAAGAAATCAGTTTCACAAAAATATTTTAGTAAAGATTCCAAAGAAACAGTCTTTAGCAAAAACAAAAGAAGCTATTATTAAAGTAAATAACAGCTTCTCCAGTATAAAAGATTTTCGGTCGGTTAAAATAATTTTAAATGTCGATAACTTTTAGTTTAAATTTAGCTAATGTTGGTTAATTTTGGCTAGTTAGTTGGTTTTTAAATATTGTTTAACGCGTCAACTAATTGCGTCTTTTTGTTTCTACTTAAAGGAATCTCGTAAGCGCCAACTTCAACATTTTTACTATTAAACCTGTCAATCTTATCGAGATTTACAATATAAGACTTGTGAATTCTTAAAAACTTACCTTCTGGTAGTTCAGCTTCAAAAGACTTCATTGTAGATAATACCACTAAGCTGGTTTCTTCTGTAACAAGTTTTACATAATCACCAAGAGCTTCAATCCATTTAATGTCCTTAATATAAACTTTACGTTTTTTAAGGTTACTCTTTACAAAAATATGTTCCCCTTCTTCTTCGTTAAAGTCTAAAGTCAATCTATGTTGCTCTAAAGCTTTGTCAACAGAAGTATTGAAACGTTCTCTTGTAATTGGCTTATGCAGGTAATCGGTTGCATCGTAATTAAATGCTTTAAAAGCATATTCCGTTTTACCCGTTACAAAAATAATTTGTGGTTTATTATTTAATACGTCCAAAAGTTCAAACCCATTTAACACTGGCATTTCAATGTCTAAAAAGATTAAGTCCACTTGATGGGTATTTAAACCATTTTTCGTTTCTAAGGCACTACTATACTCTGCTATTAAGTTAAGCGATGGATGATTCTCTACTAACTTAACTATCGAGAGACGCTGTATTGCCGAATCGTCTACTACTACACAATTTAATGTCATAACATTTTATATTATTTCGGTTAAGATATCGACAATAGTACAAAAAATTCGGCTAAAAACCAAAAATCATCGTTAAACCGCTTGTTTTAACAAAATTTTAACATTTATTTTTTGTGAATATAATGCGTAAATAATAGTTGTTTTATATGTATATATTGACTATTTTTGCAGCCAATTTTTAACAATAAAAATAGATTTTTATGAATCATTATGAAACTGTTTTCATCTTAAATCCCGTTTTATCTGAAGATCAGATAAAGGAAACAGTAAAGAAATACGAAGATTTTCTTGTTTCTAACGGAGCTAAGATGGTAGCTAAAGAAGATTGGGGCCTTAAAAAATTGGCATACCCAATACAAAACAAGAAAAGTGGTTTCTATCACTTGTTTGAGTACACTGTACCAGGAGAAGCAATTACTGCTTTAGAATTGGAGTTTAGAAGAGACGAGCGTTTTATGCGTTACTTAACTGTAAAACTAGATAAACACGCTGTGTCTTGGGCTGAAAGAAGAAGAGAAAAACTTAAACAAAAAGCTTAATTATGTCATCGATAGAACAACAATCAAAAGGAAAAAAAGACGGAGAAATTAGATATTTAACGCCGTTAAATATTGAGACAAACAAACAAAAGAAGTACTGTCGTTTTAAAAAGTCTGGGATTAAATATATAGATTATAAAGACCCGGATTTCTTATTAAAGTTTGTTAATGAGCAAGGTAAAATTTTACCAAGACGTTTAACAGGAACATCGTTAAAATACCAAAGAAAAGTATCTGTAGCTGTTAAGAGAGCACGCCATTTGGCATTAATGCCTTACGTAGCAGATTTATTAAAATAAAATACCAATAACAATGGAACTTATATTAAAACAAGACGTTGAAAATTTAGGATTTAAAGACGATATTGTAACAGTTAAGAACGGTTATGGTAGAAATTTTTTAATTCCTCAAGGACAGGCTATTCTAGCGACAATTTCAGCTAAGAAAGTATTAGCAGAGAACTTAAAGCAAAGAGCTTTTAAAGAAAAGAAGATCGTTGATGATGCTAATAAAATAGCAGAAGCTTTAAAGGCTTTAGAAATTAAGATAGCAGCAAAAGTTGGTACCGGAGACAAGTTATTTGGATCTGTAAACAATATTAATGTTGCTGAAGCTTTAGAGAAAGAAGGTCATACTATCGATAAAAAATTCATTACTGTGACTACTGTAAAACGTACAGGGAAATACAATGCTGTGGTACGTTTACATAGAGAAGTTACTGTTGATCTACCTTTCGAAGTTATTGCACAAGCAAAGTAAGCGGATAACAAAAAGTTAACAAAAACTTTTAAATAATATAAAGCCATTCTAACGAATGGCTTTTTTTGTTTACTTTTGTCCATTATAGTGTTATGCGCGCATAACAGACAAGCGACTAACTTAAAAACAATATTCAAATGAAGAAAACTACGCTCGCAATTTTTTTCTTATTTTTCGGGTGCCTTGCATTTTCGCAAGTTACAACATCAAACATTAAAGGTCTGGTATCAGACCAAAGCTCACAATCACTTCCAGGCGCAAATGTATTAGCTATTCATACACCTACAGGAACAAGGTATGGGGCAGCTACAAATTTTGACGGAAGATTTAACTTATTAAATTTAAGAGTAGGAGGACCTTATACCGTCACGATTAGTTTCGTTGGTTATAAAGATCAAACATTTAACGATGTCTTTTTAACATTAGGTAAAACAACAAATCTAGATGTTGTTTTAGTTACAGATAGTGAAGAATTGGACGTCGTTGTTATTCAGGGTAGCGGAGGAACCGGTACATTTGGTAGTGACCGAACAGGTGCTGAAACCAGTGTTGGTAGAAGAGAATTAACAAGATTGCCTACCATTTCAAGGTCTCAGTCCGACTTTACCAGGTTGGAACCTACAGCCAGTGGGGGATCGTTTGGAGGAAGAAACGACCAGTTTAACAACTTTTCCCTTGATGGAGCCATTTTTAACAATCCGTTTGGACTGGATGCGGCAACACCTGGTGGACAAACCAATGCACAGCCTATTTCGTTAGATGCTATTGAGCAAATTCAAGTGACTACAGCTCCATACGATGTAACCCAGTCCGGATTTACAGGAGCCTCTGTAAACGCTGTAACGAAAAGTGGAACCAATGAATTTCATGGAACAGTTTATGGTTTCTATAGAGATGAATCGATGACCGGTAAGAAAATTAAAGGTCAGGACGTAACCCGACCAGACTTAAATCAAACACAATACGGTGTGAGTATTGGAGGACCGATTGTTAAAAATAAATTGTTCTTTTTTGTAAATTTAGAAAGTGACGATAGAGATGACTTAGGGAGTAACGGATGGGTTCCAAATACAGGTTCAGGAGCAGTAAATGAATCGAGGGTTACAGAGACAGACTTAATTGCTGTTCAAAATGCCTTGGCAACTTTAGGCTATAATACCGGTGCCTATAAAGGCTTTACTTATGCCTCAAAATCAACTAAAGGAATCGTTAAATTAGACTGGAATATCAACCAAAATAACCGTTTGGCAGTTATTTACAATTGGTTAGAAGCGTCAAAAGAAAAGCCTGCTCACCCAACAGCTCTTGGGTTTAGAGGACCAAATGCGGCAACACTACAATTTGAAAATACAGGTTACGAGATTAATAATAACTTAAAATCTGTTCAAATAGAGTTAAATTCAACGCTATCTGATAAAGCAACGAATAAACTACAGGTTGGTTATACACATTTTGACGATTTTAGAAACCCATTATCGGCCCCGGCCCCAACCATTACCATATTAGAAGGAGGCTCCAATTACATTATTGCAGGTCATGAGCCATTTTCAATTCATAACAGACTGGATCAAAAAGTATTTCAGTTTACAGATAATTTAAACTTCTTTACAGGAGATCATACGATCACTATTGGAACCTCTTTTGAGAAATTTCAATTTGATAATTCTTTTAACCTTGGTGTATACGGAGGTAGAGGTGTGTTCTTCCCATCTTACGGAAGTGTGGCAGATTTACTAGCTGATGCTGGAGCAGGAGGTGGATTGGAGACCATGTTAAACGAAGCAACTGCCGCCCATGCAGCTCTTGAAGCAGCCGGAGAAGGAAATGCTGGAGGTTGGGCACTTGCCGAAACAAATGTTGGACAATTGTCTTTTTATGTGCAGGATGAGTGGAATGTAACCGATAATTTAAAATTAACATACGGTCTGCGTTTCGATAAGCCATTATTCTTCAACTCAGCAGAGAAAGCACAGGATGTTATAGATGTTGCCTGTTGTTATTCTCCAACAATGCAACTTTTTAATCCTAATACTAATAGTACAACAACTTTAGACAATACTAAAATGCCAAACAACGATTGGTTAATTTCTCCAAGAGTTGGGTTTAATTACGATGTACATGGAGATCAAACATTACAAATTCGTGGTGGATCAGGATTATTTACAGGCCGTTTTCCATTTGTATGGTTAGGTAATCAAATTGGAAATCCGAACGGGTTCTTCTGGCAAGCCGTTGATCCCGATTATAAATTTCCTCAAGTTTGGAGAACGAACTTAGGAGCAGATAAGAAATTAGAAAACGGATTAATTTTAACAGCCGATGTATCTTATACCAAAGATATTAATGGAGCTCACGTACAAAATTGGGGATTAACATCTCCTTCCGGAACATTATCCGGAGTGGATAACAGACCATATTATACAGATGCAAATAGATTAAACTTCTTTGGAGTAGGAGGAGGACCGTTTGTATTTAGTAATTCAGACAAAGGACGTATCTGGAACGCTTCTGTTAAAGCACAAAAAACTTTTGAAAATGGGTTATATGCGATGTTAGCGTATAACTATTTAAATTCTAAAGATGTTAACTCGATTGAAGCCGAAATTACTGGGGATGCTTTCGCATTTAACCCGGCTTTAGGAAATGTAAATGACGATGTGCTGTCGCATTCAAGATATGGAGATACGCACCGCTTTATTGGTGTAGCCAGTAAAAAATGGACGTATGGAAATGATAAATGGGGAACGACCATTTCTACATTTTTTGAGTACGCTCAAGGAGGTCGATTTAATTATACGTATGGTGGTGACTTAAATGGAGACGGATCATCTTTAAATGATTTGATTTACATACCAACCGCTGCCGATATTGGTAATATGCAATTCGCTAATGCTGGAGATGCTTCAGCGCTTGAAGCTTATATCCAACAAGACGATTATTTAAATGACAGACGTGGACAATACGCAGAGCGCTATGGCGCTTTAGCACCGTGGAGAGGACGTTGGGATATCAAGTTTTTACAGGATTTTAATATTAATGTAGGAAACGATAAAACCAACACGATTCAATTAAGTGTCGATATTTTGAATTTTAGTAATTTTCTAAATTCAGATTGGGGGGTTATTCAACAACCTAATAATGTTCAACCTATTGGGGTGACTTTCCCAGATGCCGATCCGGATCCAGAAGTTTATGTTGCAGATCGTACGCAAGCACCTACTTATTCTTTTAATGCGAATCAAACGGATACATTTGGATTTGATTCCAGTTTAGCATCACGTTGGCAAATGCAGGTCGGATTACGTTATATTTTCTAGAATTCTATCATTAAATATATTAAATTTGCGCTCCTAATTTTAGGAGCGCTTTTTAGTGAAACCCAGATTTTAGTTCGTTTTAAAACGAACTAAAATCTGCCGGTTGAACTAATCCCGCCTTTGGCGGGATTTCATAATTAAAACGAACCTTGTTTAAGTGTTCGAAATGTCACTTTGTGTCATGCTGTTTAGTGTGATACCAACCTGTCCGGTTGGCAGGTATCGAGAAGTTTTTTTGTCGAATATTTATTGGCCTGCGTGCAGCAGACAGGTTTTCGATACAATCCCAATAGAAAACGGGAGCTCTCTAATTGACATATATTTTCTTAAACAAGATTCATCTTAATTGATACAATCTCGTTAAAAAGCGAAACCCTATAAATTGAATTTTAAATGAAGTACGCAAGACTTACTAAGGAACAGTTTGAAGAGTTACACCAGGAGTTTATAAACTTCCTGGCAACACAATCTATTACGGCAGATGAATGGGCCAATCTAAAAGTTAATAAGCCAGAGCTGGCAGAAACAGAACTGGATGTTTTTAGTGATTTAATTTGGGAAGGTGTGCTGAATACAGCCGAATATCTGGAGCATATTTCATCGCAACATATGTATTTGTTTAAGTTGGATGAGACGAATATGAAGGCCATAGTCGTGAATCTAAAAAATGACGTTGATATTACAACAACAGAAGGATACAATTGGTTACGGGAGAATTTAATGGATGAGAATGTAGAGTTTTTCCAGGCCGATAAAGACTATTCCGATGATAAGAATTTAGATAAATTTCAAATGATCGAACAAGGAGCTGTGATTACCAAAGGTGATTTGTTTAAGTATTTTGATACGTTGATAAATTAACGAGAGTTTCTATGTTAAATTAGTATTCAATGAACAGTTGGAATTTGGTATTTGGAATTTAAAAGAGCGTGAGCAGTGAAGTGTATTTAGCATGCACGCCTCGTTTGCCCTAAATGGCCATTAATCTAACATAACCCAATAACTCATAATCAATAACTCAATAACAACCACTATATTTTCTATAGAAAAAGCGAGTTAAGACGATTGCATTATATATTTTTGTCATTCCGAACTTGATGCGGAATTCACTTTTGAAAAACTAATAATTATTAAAAAGATTCCCACTGGAGTGCCCCTCGAGTGGAGTCTGAAGATAGGCACTAAAGATGGCTCAAAAACCAGGAATACCAAAAGGAACCAGAGACTTTAATCCAGAACAGGTAGCAAAGCGTAATTATATTTTTAATACAATTCGCCGTACGTTTGAGACTTTTGGGTTTCAACCTATTGAAACACCAAGTTTTGAGAATTCCAGTACGTTAATGGGGAAATATGGGGAAGAAGGAGATCGTTTGATTTTTAAAATCTTAAACTCCGGGGATTATTTGTCAAAGGCAAACAAGGAAGCATACGAAGCCAAAAATTCAAATAAACTAACATCAAGTATTTCAGAAAAAGCCCTGCGTTACGATTTAACCGTGCCATTTGCGCGTTATGTCGTGCAGCACCAAAATGACATTGAGTTCCCTTTTAAACGCTATCAAATACAACCGGTTTGGAGAGCAGATAGGCCGCAAAAAGGACGTTTTAGAGAGTTTTATCAGTGTGATGCCGATGTGGTAGGATCTCAATCTTTGTGGCAGGAAGTTGAATTCATTCAGCTATACGATAGGGTCTTTTCAGATTTAAAGTTAGATGGCGTTACTATTAAGATTAATAACCGTAAAATACTTTCAGGTATTGCAGAAGTTATTGGAGCGTCAGATAAATTGATAGATTTCACTGTTGCACTGGATAAGTTGGATAAAATAGGAGTGGAAAAAGTGAAAGAGGAGATGCTGGCCAAAGGTATTTCAGAAGATGGTATTGCTAAACTTCAACCCTTATTCACTTTAACAGGAGGTTTCCAGTCACAAATGGATCGTTTAAAAGGTATTTTAAGCACTTCTGAAGAAGGACAAAAAGGTATTGAAGAATTAGAATTTATTAATACAGCCATTTCAGAATTAGGATTGTCCACAGCAACACTACAGTTAGATGTTACCTTGGCTCGTGGCCTTAATTATTATACCGGAGCTATTTTTGAGGTTGCTGCACCAGAGGGTGTGAAGATGGGATCTATTTGTGGAGGAGGGCGCTATGATGACCTAACAGGTATTTTTGGACTTAAAAACGTGAGTGGTGTTGGGATTAGTTTCGGACTAGATAGAATTTACCTGGTATTAGAGGAGTTAGACTTATTTCCAGAAACGGTAAACAAAAAAGTGAAAGTCCTTTTTATAAATTTTGGAGATAAAGAAGCTTTGTTCAGCCTAAAAGCGATTAATGCTCTTCGTACACAAGGCGTGAATTCTGAATTATATCCAGACACGGCAAAAATGAAAAAGCAAATGAATCATGCGAATAAGCGTGAGATTCCTTTTGTGGTGTTAGTGGGGGAAGAGGAAATAGCTTCGAAGACATATACCTTAAAGAATATGACTTCAGGGGAGCAGCAAAACGTGTCTTTAGAAGCCTTAATAGACCTTGTGAAATAAAGTGCAAAGTTGGTTCAAGACGCTCGTGTGGTCGAATTACAATTATATTAAGACGTAAGTGACCAGCTCAAAATATCTTCATTACTAACATTTTTTAGTGTACAACCTATAACTGGTGTATGCGTTTCCATGTATCGTCTTGTTTTTGTTTAATCTTGTAGTTTGGGTATCAAAGCAATAGATTTGAACCCAATTAAATTGCAAAAAAAATGATGTAATCCTCCTCACTGTTTTCAGGGTATTCGCTTTTCACGGTATACAGTGAGAAAAAATAGTAGACGGGGATATATTTTTGGTGTATTAAAATAATGAATTATTAAATCTTAAAAAATACACACTATGGGATTAGCTGAAAAAAGAATTGTTAAAGCATATCAAGAAGGTACATATAAAACATTGGTAGATGAAATAAACGCTTTAGGAGGATACGATTTAGAATTCGAAGTTAATTGGGATAGTCTTTCTAACAATACATATTCACATATTTGGGAAAATACATTTTCTCAGATTTATTTTACACCCATCATTAATGCTTTTAAAGAAATTACTGCAGATGACATGGGTAAAGAAGCACTTCAGGAATCTCTCAAGAAAATAGTTATTAAGGATGATAACGATAATTTTTCTCCTTCAAGTGCATATAGTTTTGAAGACAATACATTAATAATCGATCACTCCAGTTATTCTAATGCCGATAATGTTGATGAGCGTTCTACATTTCTTACTGAATTTTTAGAATCAAAATTGTAGAAAATACAGATTGATGTACAATGAATTAAAAAGAGTTCCTGGTTATAGTAAACAGGAGCTTTTGTTATACATTCTGGAACAAAACGAGTCCATAGCTATAAAAATTATAACTAATTCCGGGCATGAACATCGAGGAAATGTGTTGCATCTACATGAGCTAAAGCACGAAGGCGATATTTTAATGTTACAACTTATCGATTTTGATAAGAAAACAACTAATAATGTTTTACACATTTCAATGGATAAACTAGAATCCATCGAATTTCTGGAAGATCATGACGTTCTTAAGGTTTTATCAAGGGGGACTTTTTTTAAACAAAAGGAGTACGAGGTTTCAGGAAAACTGCAGGTTAAGAAAGCCTTACAAAAATTTTCAGATGCCATTTTTGAGACCACAGATGTACAGGTAGGTGTTCCAAATGTTACATTTCCAACCGATGGAAAACAATTAAACAGAATGTTGCAACTTACAGAATTGTTACAACGGGTTATGCTAGAAATATTAAAGGAAGAAGATGCTCGTATTAGCTGGAAATCTAATTATAGTAATATAGCTTTTATTGAAAGTGATAAGTTAAAGGTCATTAAAAATAATGACACTATGGAAATACATTTCGCTTTTACAAACTTAGAGCTTCCGGAAATACCTATAGAGGAAGTAACTACAGAAATACTAGGTGTTTTATAGATGTTTAGAGATCCGTTGTGCATAAAGGGGTTAAGCTGGTATTTTCAATGTCAACTTGAATAATTTCGATAAGTAGGGATCGCTCGAATTTGACAGAATTTTATCAAAATGCACAACGGGTTTATAAATAGTAATATCATGCTGTAAAACAAAAGAGCCCTAAACTCGTTTAGGGCTCTTTCAAATATAGTTAAGTAACAAAATAGATTAATATTTTAAGTGACTAACTCAAATAATTAACTTAACTATACTTATTTAATCAACACTTTTTTTGTAATAGTTCCGAATTCGGTTTCAATTTTCAAAATATAATTTCCTGTTTTAATCTGATTCGCATTATAGACTAAATATGTTTTATTGGTTTTGATGTCAAACTTAAATAGGGACTGCCCCAGTGTATTTAACATTTCAACAGACTCTATTAATTTGGAGACGGGGTTATTAATAACAATGCTATTCTTTTCATTGGAATAATAGGCTTCAATAGGTTTGTCATTAATATCGCTAACAGCTAAAGTCTGCGCCTTAGAAAAAGCGAGCTCAAAACGTCCGAAATACACTCCAGGAGCAAGCGAGATATTGTAATCTGATTGGTTTAGGTCGTGATAAATGTTTAATTCTTTATCATGTAAGTAGATTTCAAAATTGTCGGGAGTATGTTCGAGTGCGTCTATGCTGATGCTATTAAGTCCGTCTTTATCCGTATGCATACCAAGGGGAATGATGGTGCTTTCATTGATGTCATTAATTCCCTGTATGGTGTATTTTTCGTCGTTAATAAGCCAGTACATATCATCGATCTGGGTGTCTATATATTTAGAATCGTAACCCCAATCGTAATTAGGCGAAGCATTTTCGTCGACCGTAATTAATAGCTGCCTGCGAATGTTGCTTACAGAATTAAAGCCAATTCTAAGCTTCATGCGGGTATCCCCTTGATTATTTATTTTTCCTTTTTTAGACGGTTTTACAAATAATGAATTGCTGCCATCTTCTACTTGGAAGACGCGTTGTCCGTTATTGAACTTTACCGTTCCACCATGTTCTGCAGAAACAAAGAAGCCCTGTGCCACCGGAATGTATCGTCCTGGAATTTTGGTAGGTGTGCCTTCTGTTGATACATCGGGGTGATGCGTTCCAAAAGACGCTGCTGGTACACCTCCTGCAAGTGAATAAGATGCATAGCCTCCCTGGTATTCTCGCAAAATATGAGAACCACCTCCCCAGTGTTCCCAAAAGTATAACGATCCGGTAGTAGACCCCGTGCCCGAGATTGTAGCTCCATTATCCAGTATAAACTGTATAGCATCTATGGCTGAAGGGTAAGGGTTACCCACCAGATAGTCATTTCCAGTACTAATAGTAAGGTCGATATCACCATTATTAGGTTTACCTCGTAAACCATAATTTTGAAGTGTACTAATAGTGCCCGTTCCTGGGCCTTTCATGGTAAACCCTTCACCAGCAAGTAGTGTGCCCGTACTGCGCACATGCTGCCATTGGGAGTAATTGGCTTCCCGATTACTAAACTTCCAAATCCAATAGTCTGCAATGCCTAGAGGAGACGGGCTACCGTTGTATCCAGAGGTTAAAAAGGTGACATTTGTAAAAATATCGGTCACTTTATAACTATTGTTATTCGTGGTTGTATTGGATATTCCAACGGGGGACGCCCAGTAATTGTAAGTATAAGTATCTGCCGTTCCTTGTTGGTCTTTTTCAAGCGTTCCCGAACTTGTAACATCAAGCATGCTATCTTCAGTTTGAATTAGCTGTGAATCTCCTTCAAGATCAATATTTCCGTCTAATTTTAAATACCAGGTATTAAATAATCCAGAATCCCCAGTAACCTGTAGGGAACTTCCGTTGTCTATAAATAGCCCAACTGTTGTTAAACTGGTGTTTATTTGTAGGTCGCCTTTTACCTGGATAATACCACAGTTTGGTGCCGAACTGCTAATATCCCATAGACTTCCCTGCTCCCAATTGCTTGAATCGGTCCAGCTTCCGCTGCAAGATGAAGTCGTAATATAGGGCATAGGAGCGGTTTGTATTTCAATTAATTTAGAATTGTAAATTCTAGCTCCAGAGCCAGTATCTATGGTAGGCGTTGTTAAGTCATCAATAACGTTGTCTTTATAAGTGTCAAGTCTGTAGTACCGTTCTAAATTAGACCAGTTAAGCGGTGTAACTGTTAAAGGATCTACAAAATCGGTTATATCCAGAGGGATAATAGTTCCCCGAGCAATCCCACTGTTATCTTCAATTTCCTGGTGAATCATTTTGTGAAGCTCGTTTTCAGTTAAGGCCTTACTAAATACCCTTACCTCGTCGATACAGCCATGAAAATAATTACTGTTCGTATCAGGTTGTCGACCTATGGTAAAGCTGGAACTATCCGAATTTAGGGTTCCAGAAATTGAAACGCTAGCGCTTAATGTTCCGTTTATATGTAGTTTAAAAATACTATTGGCATCGCTATAGCTTGTGGCAACATGTATCCATCGATTGGTAGTTAGTGGTGTGCCATTAGTTATGGTGTTTCCGCCTGCAAATGCCGTAATGCTTTTATCGGCGTTGAGACGCATGTAAAACTCATCCTGTCCAACAACAACCTGAACACCAGAGGAAGAAGGATCAATTTTAATCCAGGCCATCAATGTCGTTTCTCCCCAACCGTCTATAACTGAGCCTTCGGAGGCATAATCGTTTCTGCCATCAAAGTATAGTTGAAGCTTTCTATCGAGATCTCTTGGGGAACCAAAAATACCATCATCTGTATCAAATAGGTCAAGAATACCATCACCTTCAGCATCATTTGTATCGTCTATGATGCCATCATTATCACCATCTAAATCGGCATATAGGGTATGTGAAATATCGAAGGTTGAACCATCGGAAGTCACATCTATATAATCCGGAATATTATCACCGTCAGTATCCCGTACATAATGTTCCCAACCAGAGCCTGTAGCTCCCTGGTTAGAATTACCATAGGCAGTTGCAAATGTTACACCTTCATGGAAATCGTATATATCTAAAATCCCATCGGTGAAAAACTCAGAAGTACCATCAGAATCGATATCCGTTTCTCTTACTGTATCCGTGTCTGTTCCGTCCCCGACGCCATCCCCATTAATATCACCATCCCCATTTTGATAGTTTGTATCTGCGATGTTCGTGGCCCCAGATTCATCCACATCAAAAATGGTGTCGTTATCGGAATCCAGATCGAGGTAATTGGGCACCCCATCACCATCGGAGTCCAAAACAACATGTCCTTCACTAAGATCGTGCATACCGTTATGATTGGCATCTACCCAGGATCCGCTGTTAGTAAGGGTTGCATTGCCATCACTAAGGTTACCCAATCCAATTTCCACAACCTCAGGAATACCATCATTATCAGAGTCCAAATCAAAAACATCGGCAACACCATCGCTATCCGTATCGCAAAGTGTTTGTGAAATAACGATATCATCTATAGCGAGATCGTTACCAGCACCTCCAACTTCATTATTAATAAAAAACACATTAAATTCACTAACACTAAATGTTAGGTTGGCCGTAAACTGATGCCAACTGGCTGCTGGGTCTCCATTCACAGAAGGTGGTATATCGCCAGTAGTTATTGAAGCTAAAAGGTTATTATTAATATCTCTAAACTCCACTAAAATATCTGGTCTCAGCCTGGTAGCAATTCCAGGTGCTGTTGTAGTGTCTAAGTTCAGAACCCAAAAGCTATAGGTTATCGGGACGTTTGGTAATGCCCCAACAATATTTGCGGTATAAAAGGTTCCCGGGTCGTAAGATGCATTAAACATAGCCATTCTCCCGTTGGTATCTCCCGAAGTGTGATCTTCTCCGGTATACCAATAGTTATCCGCCCAACTGGCAACCTCTTCATTAGGTGTGTCATTTATTCCATCTCCATCTCCAGCCTTATAGTATACCACATATTCTCCATCACTTAAGTTATCATTATCTAGACTAGGGCATTCGGTTGCGCTCGTACCTACAGTTCCGTCCTCATAACAATAGGTCGTTATGGCATCATATGTTGTATTAATGGTTGTTCTGGTTCCTTCTCCAAATGTTTCATTTAAGAATTTGTAATTCGCTGTTGGGGCAATTGAAGAAAGGGCACAGGTGTTTTCTTCATCAGAATCCGGAATGCCGTCATTATCATCATCAATATCAATATTATCTAAAATTCCATCCCCATCGCTATCAAAAAAGTTTTGTTCTGAACGCGCTTCAATATCAAATTGAAATGACCCTTCATCTGAATCATTATTAGTAATCGTTACCGTTGTCGTTTTGGTACCTAAAGTTGCCGGATTAAATTGTATGGTGAATGTTGTACTTCCTGTTGAAGGAAGGACGGGAGAGCTGAAAAACGGTGCAATTAATGAAAAATCGGTTGTATTTGACAGGTTAATACTTGAAATGCTTAGGTTAGTACCACCTTTATTATATATCGTATAGGTTCTTGAAACCATAGTACCTGAATTCGAAGTGCCAAGTGACGTGTGATCTGATATGGATGGCGTGGTATCTCCATTGGAAATGGAGCGATTATTACCTTCTACATCAATCTCTGGAGCAGAAACTTTTATAAGAACATCATCAAAGTAACTGTACTCCCAATTGGCATCAGCCGTGCTTGTAAATCTAAATTGAGAACTCGAAGAGAGTCCACTAATAAGTGTTTGGTAAAACGTATAAACACGATTATTGGATACGAAATCAGTACCTAAAAGGTAGGTTTTGAGTGTTGACCAGTTTGATCCGTCATAATATTCAATTGAAAACCCTTCCCCAGTGTCAATACCGTTGCCTATAAAAGAAAATGAAACATCTATAGAACTATATGCCGATACATCTAAAATAGGGGAGGTCGTATAGTTTTGCGAGGTGTCATTATCTTTAGAGTAGATAGATTGTGATCCGCTGGCAGCATATACGCTGTTGGTATTGAGTCCGGAATCTGATCCTCCATCGCTCCAACCTTGTAGTCCACTTTCAAAATCATAAGACGCTATGGTCTGTGATATGGCGTTAAAAGGGGTGTACAGGTTAAATGCCAATAGTAGTATTGAATATCTTAAAACGATATTTTTCATAAATAGGTCGGTTTAGCTTGGGGTTAAATATTTGTTGTTTAATATTTTACAAGGCAAATATACATTTTATTTTTATAAAAACACGACAAAGTGTTCGAAAAGTCCGATAAAGTGATTTTCCGATTGTAAGTTGTAGGTTATCCATGACGTAAAAAAGCCTGAATAAATCAATATTCAGGCTTTTTCATTCAAAATAAGATGTTAGAAACTAACGTATGAAGATCTTTTTCGAAAACGTTCGATGTTTGGAATTTATAGTAACAATATAAATTCCCGGATTCATCTGCTTTAAATCGTTTTCAATCTGATTTTTATTTGTATTAACATGCTGGTTTAACACGTTTTGCCCCAGAGCTGTATAGACTTCAATAGATGTGATATCTAATGAACTGGGATTGTGAATGACCAGACTTTGTTTTTCTTTAGAATGAAAAACTTGTAGTTTATGGTCTTCGGTGGTATTGTTGTTAGAAAGTACCACATCAGAGAAAGAAATCTCAAATCTATCATTATATGTGCCGTATTCCAAATACACCGAATAATCTTCTGTTTTAAGATCGTGATATAGGTTTAATTCCTTATCGTATAAAACAATATTTAAATTTTGGTCTATATTTTCGAGACCATCGATTTTAATTTTGGCAAAGCCGTCTTTATCAATTTTAATACCTAAGGGCAGGCGTTGGTCTTCATTAAAATTATTTACGGCCTGAATAACCATAAACTTGTCATCATTTATCCAATACATGTCTTCCTTGTTCTTTCCAATTAATGGAGCATCGTAACCTATGTTAAATGCATTGGAAGCATTTTCGTCTATGCCAACTAATAACTGACGATGATAACCGTCTGGTGAATCAAACATTATCCGTATTTTTTGTCTGGTATCAATATTTGTATGTGTTGTTTTGCCAGTCTTTTGCCCTGGTTTTATAAAAATTGATGAGGCTGAACCTTCTTTTTGAAAGACACGCTGACTATTTTTAAACGAAATGGTTCCACCAGTGTCTGAAATCACCCAAAAACCTTGACCTATAGGCACATATTGTCCGGGAGTCTTAGTTCCAGGATCATTGTTCGCATTGATTCTGACATCATTGTTAATAGCAACTGTACCTCCCAATAGATTGTAGGTTGCATAGCCCCCTTGATAATCGGCCAGATAGTGGCTATTCACTGCAAAGTGCTCCCAAAAATATATGGCGCCATTAATAATGTTACTGCCTGCTCTACCCGCACCATCACTCACGTTATCTAAAATAAACTCGTTAGCGTCTAGCGCAGAGGGGTAAGGATTTCCTACGAAGTAATCATTTCCAGAACCAAGGGTTAGGGTAATATCTCCGTTATTGGGTTTGCCATCAAAAACATAATTTTGAGTGGACGAATAAGAACTTCCAGAGGTTTCCACACCTTTCATGGTGAATCCTTCACCGGCATTAAGAAGCCCAGTGCTTCTTACATGTTGCCATTGTGAATAATCATCACTTGTACGATTATCAAATTTCCAAATCCAATGATCGGCTATGCTAATATCGTTACCTGAAATGCTACCATCATACGTTGATGTTAAAAATGTTATATTGGATGGAGTTGCTGAGACTGTTCCATTTTTCAAGATATTATCACTAAGTCTGTAACTGTTGTTATTGGTGGTGGTGTTACTTACTCCCACAGGCGATGACCAATAATTATATGTATAAAGGTCTTTAGTACCTTGCTGATCACGTTCCAAAGTTCCGGCACTGGTTACATCTAAATCACTGTCTGTGGTTTGTATAAACTGTGATTCACCTTCCAAATCAATTTTACCGTCTAACTCCACATAATGTGATACGGTAAGACTGTAACCCGTACTTGTTCCTGTGTCACCACTAATTTCAAGTTCTCCACCACTATTCACGATTAATCCCAGCACGGTGCGATTGCCATTTCTGGACGCTGGAATAAGGGATGTATCGGCGTTATCCATAGTGACAGTATGATCGATCTGAACAATATTGTAATCAATAGTTTCCTGCGCTACCAAATAGGAGTCTACTCCAGGAAGGTATTGTACATCTCCGTTTTCCCAGGTTGTGGAAGTGTCCCAATCGCCATTCTGTGTGGTTTTATAAGGGAGTGGAGCCGTTTGTTCATCTAGATCGTCATAACGTATCATGGAGGCATCGTTTCCGCTATTGGATTCGTCCTTTACACTTCCAAACACCATGGTACTCATGGGGTAGTAGGCGATTAGATTATTCCAGGGGATCGTGTTTATATCATTTTTGGTGATGGCAGTTGGCAAAACGGTACCATCTGCAAAGGAGGCATTATTCTGGATTTCCTGATTCATAATATACCGAATCTGGTCTGCAGATAGCGCGACATTCCAAACACGAACTTCATCGACACTTCCTCTCATTTTCTGCTGTCTTTTAATATGATGCGCGGCTCCAATTAAGAAGTGAGAATCTGATGGTGCCTCTATGGGATCCAGCGTATCATCGCTATCCTCTAAGTAGCCATCAATATATAAACTCACCATATTGGTTCCAGAATCGTATGTTGCTGCTATGTGATGCCATTCATTTTCGGGTATGGTTGCCGATGTTTGCATCACGTTATTAGAACTGTCATTGGGATCTCTCCATACCATTCTAAACTGACTGGTAGAATTTATTCTAAAGGCATAGCCATGTGTATAGGTTTCGCCTGGAGGACCAGGATCTTCATGAAAATAATTTCTTTTTGAGACAATATCAAATTTATTTTCTCCTACATCGCGTTTTACCCAGGCGCTAATGGTAAAATCTGTATTGTCCAAATCATTTACATCGCCGGCATCCAAATAGGTGTCGGTTGTTGTATAATTACCAAAATAGGCACTTCGAGATCCTATGGCAACTTCGGGTGTAGAACCAAAGGTGATGTATTTGGTACCTTCAAAGTAAAAATCAACTTCTAAATCACCACTAACAAGGTCCATAGTGGCCGATGTGACATTGGTGGTAAAAGCGGCGTCATCTGCAACGATCATCACGTACTCTTCTCCGCCTGCATTGGTTCCGGATACCATAGATTCCGGAATAGAAAGTTTGACAGTTGGAACAGAGTCTGTAACTACCATTTTCCATTTCCTGGTGATGGGTGTTACACTTACGCTACTGGTTACCGAAGTACCCGCACTAAAATCTTTAGTAATATCTGTGGCCGAGGTCGTCAAGCCATTATCATGACCCCACATTAAAAATGTTTTATCGGCCATGAAATTATTGGAATTACCGCTGTTTGTTGTTGTTATATCCTTTATACCAACGGTGATATCATCTGTGGTATTTATGGATTTGGATTGCTTTTGATTTAATCCTGAAATATTGTCCTTACCAATACCTGAAACATTGTAATTGTAACCAATATTATCAGATTGATCCCAAATAACACGAGCATCGGAATCAACATAATCCTGAGATGTGCCATTGGTTCCTAATGTAACGCCATATTTAATGGCCAGGTAGGACTCTATCTTGTCTCTTTCTGCATTCGTTATAGATCCCGTATATACAATAACTTCGGCAATACCACCATCCCATCGTTTTAAATCGTTTGTAGGATGTCCTCCAATATTGGCAATTGGGTTTGTTGGTGCATAGGTATTTGTAGATGCTGTTCCAATGGAGGTACCGTTAACAAAGAGTTCGGAATTACTACCAGAATACACATCATAATTGGAAATTATATTTGCGCCATTAGCAATTGTGGTGGTTGATACAACGCCAGAATTTGCCGCATCAAACATTCTCGCTCTGAATGTAGGCGTATTGTCTTCAAATTCTATGATGATATTATCACCTCCGTTTAGGTTTAGTATTTGTTTTTGGGTGCCACTTTGTCCTTCACCAACAGTAAATATGGTCATATCTGAATTAGAGGAAATGATAGAAGTTGGTAAGAAGTCATCGCCATCAAAATCAATTACAGGGTTAAAATTTAGACCATCTTCATCAAAGACTGGTTGATTGCCTAAAGTGGCCTGAGTGGCGTCATTATTATTATTGGTAATGTCAAGCCAGTTTAGTACTGGGTCTGTATTTTCAGCACTATCCCCGGCCGCTTCTTCAACTCCGGAATCTGCCTTAAGCCATAATTCGAGATTAGTGGTGATTCCTCCTGGTGCTGGGTTATAATTGAAATCTACAATTTGAAGGTTAGTGCCCACGGTTGAGGTTCCACTTCCCGCACGATGCACCCAATGTTCCGCCTGGATCAATGAGTTTAATTTGTAGTTTCTCCATCCTCTACCGTATCCGGCGCCGGTACCACTGTGATAGGTGGAACCAACAATCATAGATTGGTTTAAATCGGTAAGACCCGCAGAGGTAATGTCATGGGTGACAGACGCAGCAGTAGAAGTGTCAGTAAATCTGGTCACTCCAATTTCAGGATTACTTAATACATGAACGAAATGACGGTTTGTACCGTCTGAATCGTGTGAACCGTCAAATGTCCAGTCTACAGTTCTGTTATCACTTCCGGGATCGGTCATCGGCCAATTATCAGCGTTGGCATCATTAGTACCACCAGTAGCAGTATCTCCTCGATGATGACTAAATATAATTGCATTAGCCCAATCACTCACATCGGTGGACGTACCAGTACTGCCATCGGATCGGTCTTTTAAGGTAATGCTACCCGTGTCGTCGGCTGTTTCTCCGGAGTCTCCATGAAGTACAGTCCAGTTAGCTCCTGTAAACTCAACAAGGGTTATGTAAACTCGAACATTCGGACTATTGGTACCTCCTTTTTCGACTCTTAAATTGGTTCCAGAAGTTAAATATGCAATAGCGGTTGCCGAATCGGCATCATCAGTACCTGAATCATTCATGATACCTGTAATGAATGGAATACAGTTATCTTTATTGGTAATCCCCGAAATGGTTTGATCTACGGTGTAAGTTCCTCCATTAAGGTCTATAGCGAACCGGTTTCGTACTATAAATTCGTTAGCCCCTCCAGACACGCCCGTATATTCCCAAATAGAGGTGTTAAATCTCGTATTTTCGCTTTGAGATCCCGATTCTCTGTAATACGTTAGGGTTCCTGGAGCTGTTAATTGTCGACCTCCGGCCATATCATCTCCTTCTCGTGCGGCAGACTGTCCATTAGCTCCCCCATGCGTTTTTCTGTTATTATTTGCTAATTCAATGGCACTATTAAGAGAGGATACAGCAGTAAAACTGGTATTTGCACCTCCAGAGTTGCCAATGTCGTCTTCTATATGTTGGACATTAAAATCTTGCGCGTTGATGTTTGCGTAAGAACATAAAAATCCTATTACGAGGATAAACTTCGAAAGTGTTAGAGTTGTTTTCATAAGTGGTTGGAATTTTAGTCTGGGACTAAACATTTCGAAGTCAATATACTACAAAATTCTATAAAGTGCAAAAAAATGCCGCTAAGTGTAATACGTAAAAAGTGTCATATTTGCGTTGTTTTTTTCTTTAACCCCTTATAATCAGTGGTTTGGTTGAGTTTATGTTTTTGTAGTATTTGTATTATTTTTTGTAGTATTTTATGTTTGAATTTTTGATGAATAATAAGATAAAATAAGAATTTGAATTTACCTTATGAGGACTTTTGTAAACTCAATTTTGATTGGTTTTCACAATGACAGTTATGATTTTATCTCGACTTTTTTCTTGAGAAGCGTTGAAAAATGTATTGTTATATGCCTTAAGCAGAGGCAAATTGATTGCAAAAAGTAGGGTAATTTTTATAAATAATGTTGGAATATTCGTATTGTATTGAAAAAAACACTAAATTGTTAAGCTACTAACCAATTCTTTTTAAACATGAAAACAATTAAGAGTTTGTGTTTATTGCTATTTATTTTATTTTCTAATTTTCTCTCTTCTCAAGCACCAAATGTCGTTGTTATTATTGCCGACGATATGGGGTGGTCTCAAGTTAGTACAGGGCTAACTAATTTAAATAATCCAAGTGATTTTTATGAAACACCAACGCTGGAAACTCTGGCGTCAGAAGGTATAGCATTTCCCTATGCCTATGTTAATGGAGCCAATTGCGCACCTACTCGTGCGGCTCTATTGAGTGGTCAGTACGCTTCGAGGTCCACGAACAACATTTTTAATGTTTATGATTTAAACCGAGGAAATACGGCTTCTAATTCAACGTTAATTGGACCAGATATGGGATTGGCGTCCAATAATAACATTGATGAGATTCCGTCAAGTGCGATTACCATAGCAGAGACTATGAAAACAGCAGGTTATGTCACCGCTCATTTAGGTAAGTATCATGTTGGTGAAAATGAGGCTTCGAATACGTCTAACAATGCGCCAACCGATCAAGGGTTCGATTATAACTATGGAGGAGGAACTTCGGGGGCTCCCGGTAGTTATTTCGCTTCGACCAGTTCACCCTATACCTTTAGCGGTAATATAGGTCCGGAGTTAGATGCTTATGCTGCTCCATATACAGCAGCAGAGTCTTTAATGCTTGCAGGTGATAATTCATTGGATGGCACCGCGAAGCACGTTACTGATGCCATGGCAGATGCCGCTATCGATTTTATGGAAACAGAAAAAAACAATCCGTTTTTTGTTCATTTTAGTAACTATGCAATTCATGGTCCATTTAATCCAAGCGATGCACGACCCGATTTACGTGATAAATACAATGCAAAAGCTATAAGTAACCCTAGTTCTATGGGGCATGACAGAAAGCCTGGTCAGGCAGCATTAGCAGAAGGCATGGATCAAACTATAGGGCGGTTAATAGACTATTTAAAAACGACGGCCGATCCAAGAAACCCGGGGAGTATGTTATCTGAAAATACACTTGTATATTTTATTTCGGACAATGGAGGTGCCGTGCATAGTGATGATGCTGGGCCTTTACGAGGTATGAAAGGTGAATATTATGAAGGTGGTATAAGATCGGTTACCATGGCGTGGTCTGAAGCGACCTGGTTAGCCAATAAAGGCACGGTAAATAATACACCCATAATAGCGTTCGACTTATATCCAACACTGGTTGAAATGGCTGGAGGGGCCTTACCTGGAGGTGGTTACGATATTGATGGCGCTAGCCAATGGCAAATGCTAACCAATGGAACGAGTATGACTAGAGCGTCTATTTATTGGCACTTTCCAGGGTATCTTATTGATTCGAATAGAGACCAAAGACCGGTGTCAATAATAAGAAAGGGCGATTATAAGCTCATTTATAACTACGAAACAGAATCTTACGAGCTATATGATTTAATAAATGATATTAGTGAGACTACGAATTTATTATCAGGGAGCCCAGATCAGGCGACCTTAATAACTGGTAATGATATGAGTACTGATTTACGTAATCACCTCATTAATGTATCGGCTCCACTTCCAACGTATAGAAGTGATGGAACGACCGTCGATTTACCTTATATCATTAGTACCAGTGGTAATCCGAATTCGACAGATGGCTGTCAGGCTATAAGCGGATATGATGCGTATTGGGATTTTGATACGGCCAGTGATGCCAATGATGCTTCGGGGAATGGTAATGATCCGAATCCAATAAATGGCACGTTAACTTATGATGCAGTAGATTTTAAAGAAGGTGATCAATCTGTTGTTTTTGATGGAACGGTAGATATTAATTATAGCTCTGCTACATTCATGTCACCGGCCACATCAACGAGAACCGTTTCAGCTTGGATTAAACCAACGGGGTTAACCGGTATTCAGGAAATTTTTGATGAAGGTGGTAATACCGTTGGAATGGCCATACGTTTAAATGGGGCTAATTTAGAATCTATAATACGAGATTCAACGACTACAGCTGATAGTTTATCGGCGACATTTCCAAATGATGGCGATTGGCATCACATAGCGTTGGTCTATGATGGCGCTAATACAAGTCATAAACTATTTATAGATGGTGTTATCGTTGCTTCCAGTAATGTTGCACCTGCTTCGCTGGCTTCCCATAATACGACAGGTGGCGGTATAGGAGGAGTGATTGGTAGCTGGGATAGTTTTGGTATTGCAGCAGATAGCTATTTTACAGGTAAAATGGATGCCTTTGCGGTATACGATTCCGTATTGAGCGATACGCAGATATATGACGCCGCCTGTGTTGCCTTAACAAATTCTACGGCAGGTTGCCAACCAGCCACAGGTTTTGAGGCCTTTTGGGATTTTGATGTGGTGAGTGACGCTAATGATGCTTCTGGAAATGGACATGATCCCAACCCTATGAATGGCACGTTAACTTATGATACCGTAGATTTTATGGAAGGCGATCAATCGGCAGATTTTGATGGTACGGTTGATATTCAATATAGTAATGGCGCTTTTTTAACAGCGGCATTAACAACAAGAAGTTATGCTGTCTGGATAAAACCCACCGCATTGTCCGGAATCCAGGAAATCATGGATGAAGGTGGCGGAAATCAAGGGCTTGCTGTCAGACTTAATGGGAGTAATCTAGAGGCTATTATTAGAAGTGGGACGACTAATTCTACACAAATAAGTGCTGCATACCCTAATGACGGTGCTTGGCATCATTTAGCTTTCGTGTATGATGGTGGTGTTACAAGTATGAAGCTTTATATTGACGGTGTTGAGGTCGCATCAGATGGCAGTGCCTTAAGTTCTGTTGCTGACCACACTGGAATTGGAGGTATTGGAGGTGTTATAGGAGGTAAAGATGCTTTTGATAATACATCTGATAGTTATTTCATTGGAAAAATGGATGCTTATGCCGTTTATAGCAATGCGCTTACACTTGCAGAGGTTGAAGAGTCTGCATGTATCAGTGGGCAAGTTGTCGCCAATGCGGGACCAGATGTTTCCATTTGTGATGGAGATTCAACAACTTTAACGGCTTCAGGTGGTACCACGTACTTATGGAGTACGGGAGAAACAACGGCCAGTATCAATGTGAGTCCGTTGGCCACAACGACTTATACTGTTACTGCGTTTGATGGTTTAGAATCTGACGACGACGATGTGGTTGTAACCGTGAATCCTTATCCAACAGCTAATGCAGGGGCAGATGTAACTATTTGTGATGGAGACTCTACCACATTAACAGCAACAGGAGGTGGAACCTATTTATGGAGTACGGGAGAAACGACGGCCAGTATCAATGTGAGTCCTTCGGCTACGACAACTTATACGGTAACCGTAACGCTTAATGGTTGTAGTGCTGCTGATGATGTTATTGTGACAGTAGATCCTTCTCCAGCAGCAGATGCGGGCCCGGATGTTACTATAGATGAAGGTACGTCTACAACACTAACAGCAAGTGGAGGCGTTACGTATTTATGGAGTACTGGAGAAACCACAGCCAGTATTGTAGTCAGTCCAACCCTTACAACCACATATACGGTTACAGTTACACAAAATGGTTGTAGTTCTGATGATGATGTTATTGTAACAGTTACCCCTATTGGTGGTTGTACCTATTCTGTGATAAATACGGAAGGTTTTGAAACCGGTTGGGGTATTTGGAATGATGGAGGTTCAGATGCGTTTAGAGATGCGACGGCAGCTTATGCGACTACTGGAAGTTATAGCATGCGCCTTAGAGACAATACATCAACATCGGTAGGGACTACAGATGATTTAGACTTAACGTCTTATGATGAGATTAGAGTGGATTTTGGGTATTATTGCAGAAGTATGGATAATAGTAATGAAGATTTTTGGTTACAGATATCTACAGATGGTGGAGGAAACTATACAACTGTAGAAGAATGGAACAGGGATGATGAATTTGTAAACGATCAATTTTATACCGATTCTGTTGTCATTTTAGGACCTTTTACTACAACTACCAGAGTTCGATTTAGAGCGGATGCATCTGGAAATTCGGACTGGGTTTATATCGATGACATTGTTATTAATGGATGTAGTTCATCTGGAGGAGGGGCTAAAATTGTTCCTAAGAAGCAATCCATTGAAGTTGTTGATATCGAAGACGAAATGCTTAGTCAGAAAGACTTTGAAGTCAAAATTTATCCTAATCCGTTTAAGGAGGAATTTGCAATTAAGGTGCATGCCAACTATACGAGATCCAATGTAAAGGTTTTCAATATGCTTGGACAGTTACTACTGGATGAGGTGTATTGGAAAGAAAACCTGATTCGTATACCAACGTCAAACTTAGAAAGTGGTAAGTATCTTATTCATTTAGATGTAGATGGAAAAACCATTTATAAAAGCGTGGTTAAAGATTAGGAAAAAGAAAATTAATACATTTTAAAAGAGAAGGGCTAAAACCCTTCTCTTTTATTTTAAAACAATTTTTTCTTACTTTAATGTTGAAATTTCGTAAAAAATCGATTAAATGGTTTTTTTGTTCGACAAAATGCATTATGTTTGTGTTGATAATGAATTAATAACCGTACTAATGTTTATGAGAGTATTAACAATTCGTTTTTTAGTTTTATTTACTTTTTTGGTTGGTGGAGTGCATGCGCAATCTCCTAATATTATTGTTATTATAGCAGATGATATGGGGTGGTCGCAAGTCAGTACCGGATTAACAAACCTTAATAATTCCAGTGATTTTTTTGAAACTCCGGTTCTTGAAACATTAGCAAGTGAAGGTATTGCTTTTCCATATGGATACGTCAATGGATCAAATTGTGCGCCTACCAGGGCGGCACTTCTAAGCGGACAGTATGCATCGCGCCCAACAAACAATATTTTTGCAGTGGATAATTTGAATAGAGGAGGGAATTCAACATTATTGGTAGGCCCAGACAACGGCCTGCCTAATGGTAAAGATGAACTTCCTAAGGAGGCCGTTACTTTGGCTGAAACCATGCAAACTGCAGGATATAAAACCGTGCATTTAGGGAAATATCATGTGGGAGAAGATGAGGCTACGAACGTTTCAGATAATGCTGCTACAGATCAGGGATTCGATATAAATTTTGGAGGAGGCACCAAGGGAAATCCGGGTAATTATTTCGCTTCAAACAGCGGCGCTCCATATACATTTGGAGCCAGCATTGGTCCTGAGCTGGACGCTTATGCAGAGCCATATACAGCAGCAGAATCCCTATTGTTGGCGGGAGATAATTCACTAGAAGGCACAGCAAAACATGTTACAGATGCTATGGCAGACGCCGCTATGGACTTTATCGATGATAATATTAACAGCCCATTTTTTATGCATTTTAGCAATTTTGCAATACATGGTCCCTTTAATCCAAGTGATGCCAGACCAGATTTAAGAGCTAAATATAATGCTAAAGCTATTAGCAATCCCAGTGCTATGGGACATGATAGAAAACCCGGACAAGCAGCACTGGCTGAGGGGATGGATCAAACTATTGGTCGATTAATAACCTATTTAAAAACAACGAATGATCCAAGAAATCCAGGCAAAATGCTATCTGAAAATACCCTGGTTTATTTTATATCCGATAATGGAGGAGCCGTGCATAGTGATGATGCTGGTCCATTAAGAGGTATGAAAGGAGAATGGTACGAAGGCGGTATCAGGTCTGTTAGCATCGTGTGGTCTGAAGCATCATGGCTAGCCAATAAAGAAACTGTGAATACAACACCTATAATAGGGTTTGACATCTATCCAACATGCGTTGAAGCGGCCGGAGGAACCTTGCCGGGAGGAGGTTATGAGATTGATGGTGCAAGTCATTGGCAAATGTTAACCAATGGAACACCTCTAACCAGATCGGCACTATATTGGCATTATCCCGGATACCTTATAGATTCTAACAGAGATGCCAGACCAGTATCCATTATTAGAAAAGGAGATTACAAATTAATATATAACTATGAGACCGAGTCGTACGAGTTGTATGATCTTATTAACGATATAGGTGAAGCAACTAATTTATTGGGAGGGAGTCCGGATTCGGCTACTTTAATAATTGGTAACGACATGAGTACAGATTTACGAAATCATCTCGTCAATATATCGGCACCGTTACCAACATATAGATCAAATGGAGAAACCGTGTCTTTGCCTTATATTATAAGTACGTCTGGAGGTGAACCAAATTCAACAGATGGATGTCAGGCTGTTAGTGGATATGAAGCGTATTGGGATTTCGATTCTGTAAGCGATGCCAATGATGCCTCTGGCAACGGAAACGACCCAAATCCTGTAAATGGCACATTGAGCTATGACAGTTTAGATTTTAAAGAAGGCGATCAGTCCGTGGTATTCGATGGCAGCGTGGATATAAATTATAGTAGTGCGACCTTTATGTCTCTGGCGATATCGGAGCGTTCGGTATCGGCATGGGTAAAGCCAACGGCATTAACAGGTATACAGGATATATATGATGAAGGGGGAAATACGGTAGGTATTGCTATGCGATTAAATGGTTCCAATCTGGAATCTATTGTAAGAGAATCAACAACAATAACAGATAACATAAGTGCTGGTTTTCCGTCGGATGGAGATTGGCATCACGTAGCGATGGTTTACGATGGTGCTAATACTAGCCACAAGCTTTATATCGATGGCCTTGAAGTCGCTTCAAGCAATTCAGCTCCAGCTTCGATCGGTTCCCATAATACTACCGGAGGAGGTATAGGTGGGGTTATTGGTAGTTGGGATAGCTTTGCCAACGACTCAGACGGTTATTTTATTGGAAAAATGGATGGATTTGCAGTGTATGAAACTGTTTTATCGGCCTCTCAGGTACTTGAAGCTGTTTGTATTGCAAATTCAGTAGAGGGTTGTCAACCGACAAGCGGCTATGAGGCATTCTGGGATTTTGATCTCGCAAGTGATACCAATGATGCTTCTGGAAATGCTCATAACCCCACATTAACGCCTTCTGGGGCAATAACCTTTGATGCTGTAGATTTTAAGGAAGGTGATCGTTCTGTAATTTTTAATGGAACAGAAGCTATTCAATACGCAACTAATTCTACATCACCTGATAGTTTTATGAATATTATCACGAATTCCAGAAGTGTTATGGCATGGATTAAACCAACAGCTTTAACAGGAATTCAGAATATTTTTGATGAAGGTGGACAGAATAGAGGTATAGCCATTAGGTTAAATAATACTAATTTAGAGGCTGTTGTAAGAGAAACCTCAAGTGTGGCAGATCAGATAAGTGCCTCATTTCCAAATGATGGGGATTGGCATCATATAGCTTTTATATATAATGCTGCAAGTTCCGTTCAAAAGTTGTATATTAACGGCGCAGAAGTTGCAACCAGTGGTAGTGCACCGGCATCGGTAATCAGCCACTATAGTTATGGGGGAATTGGGGGAAAATTAAGCGGAAACGATAGTTTTCAGAATTCATCAGATGCATATTTTACAGGAAAAATGGATGCTTTTGTAGTATATGATGACCTGGTGTTATCTCCAACTCAAATAACAAATTCTGCGTGCTCAGGAACCTTAGGAATAAAAGATGCAGATATCCATAAAATATCTGTGTTTCCTAATCCGTTTGAAGATCATTTAAAGGTTAAAATCAATGGAGATGCGAACCACGTTGATGTAACATTATTTGATATATTGGGAAGACAAATATTAACTCAAAAATATAATAAACGCATATTAAATATTTCATTAGAGAATTTAGATAGGGGTAAATATCTACTGCAAGTTAAAGCAAACAAAGAGCTTAGGATATTTAAAGTTTTTAAAAAATAGTTTGAAGTTTGCCTGAGAATTGCAAATTAATTTAATGAAAGTAGAAGAGAGGCTGGGAAGCCTCTCTTTGTTTTTGTGGTCGGGTGAAAGTGTTTTTATTTTGATAGACTTGTAGTCAAGAAGTGATTCTTTTAATCTCAACCTGTTGCCAAGATTTGGTTTTATTTTGTTGCGATATAAATGTCTACTTCTGCGTTTTCTCCACTCTGCGAATTTTTTCCATAAACTTCAAAATCTGCGGTGTATTTTCGGTTCAATGCCTTGTCGTTTTTCCAAATCTCCTGCCATGTTTCAAATACAGCGTTAGGCATTGGTCCTTTAGCGATAAATTTTTGATGTCCTCCACCTTGAAATTCACGTCCAATTAGCCCAGTAGGGATGTTGTCTAGGGAGGTTACGCTTAGTCCGATTACGCAGGTATATTTTCCCGTATAATCCGATTCATAATCTGTATAAATGGAATAAATGTTATCATTTTGTTTATTTTCAATTTTACCCAAAATATTTTCGGCATAAAATTGTTCCCAAAGCTTGCTTAAATCTTTGGCCGCTTTTCCGTTTTCGTTTGTGGTTTCTGTCGAGATTCCAATTATTTTAAAAGGTTCAATGTGTTGCATGTATAATCATTTCAGTTTATATGTCTTTCAAAGGTAATTGTTTTGAAAGATAATGTCCTAATAGAATATAGGTGCTCGGAGCTACCTGATTAATTATTAGGAAGCTAATGTCCTAAGTTTTTATATCCGTTATGAATCGTTTCTAATGTTTTCAAACTTGTGCCGTAATGTTTTGAAGATAACCAGAAATATAATGCCATACCATTACGGTTTGAATCCAATTTGAAACATGTTATAGTCGCTCATGCGAAATTGGGTTACTGTGCTTCTGTTTAATCAATTCTGAATAAAATGGGGTGTTGTTTTTTATAGGAGAAAGTCGTCTTATGAGCGTTTTATAATGTATTGACGATTAATACAAAGTCTAATAGTTATTGGTTATTGGTAAGGGAATGCCCGATATGTGATTTCTCAACTCTAAATTGTTAATAAGAATGTGAAAAACCTTTCCGCATTTTTTTCAAAACAAAGGAATAAAATCTCAATTTTACATATCGTTAGTTTAGACCCATTCTAAACAATTTTCGCTAATCTCAGTTTCAAACAAATTAAATTTTTTCGGTGCTATTCCTGGCATTGTGGATCAATTGTAAAGTATTACATATGGAAATAACGCATATTATAAAACGAGATTTTACTACAAAAACATTTAATTTAAGTAAGATCACTAATGCTATTTTAAAGGCAATGACGGCTTCGAACGAGGGAAGTTTGGGGGATGCTCAAAACATTTCAGAAAAAGTTTATGTGTCATTATTGAAACAAAAAGAATTCGATGACCATTATATCCCGACTGTAGAATTGGTTCAGGATATGGTTGAAAAGGCCTTAATGGAGCATAGCTTTTTTGAAGTCGCTAAGGCTTATATCTTGTATCGTAATGAACAAGCCCAAAAGCGAAAATCGAGCATTTTTGAGAAGCGTATTAACCTGAAGCCTTATGAATACCCTCAGCTTTATGAATATGTACCCGCGATTAGACATTCTTATTGGATTCATACTGAATTTAACTTTACGAGCGACATCCAGGATTTTAAAACACGTCTAACCGATACGGAACAAAATGCCATTAAAAATACAATGTTGGCTATTTCTCAAATCGAGGTTGCAGTTAAGACGTTTTGGGGTGACATTTATCAAAGGCTGCCAAAGCCTGAAATTGGTTCGGTAGGGGCTACATTTGCAGAAAGTGAAGTGCGACATCATGATGCCTATTCTCACCTATTGGAAATTTTAGGGTTAAATAGTGAATTTAAAAACCTTAAGAAGAATCCTGTTATTATGAGACGCGTTCAGTACCTGGAAACGGCTCTCAAAAATGCAAAAAGCGAGGATGATAAGCAATATACAGAGTCTATTTTGTTATTCTCTCTGTTTATAGAACATGTATCCCTGTTCTCCCAATTCTTAATTATTATGGCCTTCAACAAGCATAAAAATATGCTTAAAGGGATATCTAATGTTGTTGAAGCGACCTCTAAGGAAGAACAAATTCATGGTGATTTTGGTATCGATGTTATCAAAATAATTAAAGAAGAACACCCGGACTGGTTTGATGAGGCCTATCATGTGATGATACAGGATATGTGTAAAGAAGCCTTCATTGCAGAAAGCGAAATTATAGACTGGATATTTGAAAAAGGAGAATTGGATGTCTTACCTAAGAAGGTAGTTAACGAGTTTATCAAACACAGATTTAATAACTCCTTAGAAAGTATAGGGATACCTAAAGTATTTGAGGTAGACCAAAACGAACTTGCAAAAACAGAATGGTTTGATGATGAAATTATAGGAACGAAACACGGGGATTTCTTCGTAAAACGTTCAATCAATTATAGCAAAAGAACACAAAGTATAACCAGTGACGACTTATTTTAAATAGATGAACCACAGAGAACAAAACACAACCCTGAACACGACACAAAAGCAAACAACATCGCAAGATACGCCCTATTTGAAGGCAAGAAAGGAGACCCTTGATAAGCTAAACACAAAAAAAGATGGTGGTTTCGAATGGTTAACCGAGAACAGTAGAACGTTTTTGGCTGCTGGTTACCTGTCTGAAGGTATATCTGCGGAACAGCGGATTATGGAAATTGCAGAACGGGCAGAACAGATCTTACAAATTCCGGGGTATGCGGATAAGTTTTATAATCATATGTCTGAAGGGTATTTTTCTTTAGCTTCACCGGTGTGGTCAAACTTTGGAAAAGAAAGAGGACTCCCAATAAGTTGTTTTGGCTCTCACGTTGATGATGATATGGGGAATATATTATATACCCAATCTGAAGTCGGTATGATGTCTAAATTAGGAGGAGGGACTTCTGGATACTTTGGAAAAATAAGACATCGAGGGGCGCCTGTAAAAAATAACGGAGAAGCTTCTGGAGCGGTACATATTATGCAACTTTTCGAATCTATGGTGGATGTTGTGAGCCAGGGCTCGGTAAGACGCGGACGGTTCTCTCCGTATCTGCCAATCGATCACCCGGATATATTAGAATTTTTAGAAATTGGAACCGAGGGGAACCCGATACAGGAACTTACACACGGTGTTACAGTGTCCAGTAAATGGATGCAGGAGATGGTAGATGGTGATGTGGAAAAACGTACGGTATGGGCCAAAGTATTACAGCGCAGGGGAGAAATGGGGTATCCTTATATCTTTTTTGAGGATAATGCCAATAATGGTGCAGCCGATGTTTATAAAGATAAAAATCTACCCATTTATGCGAGTAACCTATGTACAGAAATTATGCTGCCTTCTAATCATGATTGGTCGTTTGTTTGTGTCCTTTCTTCGGTTAACTTACTCCATTATGATAAATGGAAAGACACCGATGCCGTTGAAACCATGGTGTATTTTTTAGATGCCGTGATTACCGAATTTATAGAAAAACTAGAAACTTACAGAGATTCTTCTAACCGCGAAGACCGACAAACGTTTCTATTTATGGAACGTGCCTACAATTTTGCAAAAGAAAATAGAGCCTTAGGTTTAGGGGTTTTGGGTTGGCATTCGTTATTACAATCTAAAATGCTACCTTTTAATAGTCAGGAAGCCTATAATTTGAATAGTGAGATTTTCAAGAACATTCAAACAAAATCCTATAAGGCCTCCGAAGCGTTGGCAGACAAGTTTGGTGAACCCGAAGTTCTTAAGGGGTATGGCAGACGTAATGCGACTTTAAATGCGGTTGCCCCGACAACATCTTCTGCTTTTATTTTAGGGCAGGTATCTCAGGGAATTGAACCCATATGGTCTAATATTTATGTAAAAGATATTGCAAAAATAAAGACGACTATAAAAAATAAGTACCTAGAAGATTTACTTGAAGAAAAAGGACAAAATACAACCGAGGTATGGCGTAGTATTCGAGACCATGACGGGTCTGTACAGCATCTGGACTTTTTAACAGAACTAGAGCGAGATGTCTTTAAAACCTATTCTGAAATCGATCAGCTAGATATCGTGTATCAGGCAGCCAACAGGCAAAATCATATTGACCAGGGACAATCTGTAAATATCATTGTGCACCCAGATATGCCTGTTAAGGATATTAATAAGATACATGTAACGGCCTGGCAATTAGGGCTGAAATCTTTGTATTATCAGCACAGTATGAATGCTGCTCAAAAGTTTAAGCAAAAGAAGGAATGTGCGAGTTGTGAGGCTTAGTTTTGGGTTTCTAAATTAAAATAACATGAACCTTGTTTAAGGTTTTGAAGTGCTACTTCGAGCTTGGCTCTATTAATAGACTTACAACCATAAAAATAGCGAGATTATTGAATAATCTCGCTATTTTTATGGTTGTAGTCCATGGTCTTATCGTAATTTGATTTATTAAATTAATAAAGGAAAAGAGAAACCCTAAATACGACCTTATTCTATAACTATAATTTGGGGTTACCTGAACTTTTAGAACCTTTAATGCTCTTTTAGTTCCAAAGAGATTCCTATTGGGACATTTCCGAATGACTCATTATGGGATACAGTGAAAGGGGGCTTGGGGTAATGATAGCGGTTTGTTTCAAACAAAAAACCCAAGATATAAATCCTGGGTTTTCCTTCGTAGCGAGAACGAGATTTGAACTCGTGACCTCCGGGTTATGAATTTAGAACGTTATATATCATTTTAATATAAATACCATTAAAATCAATTAGTTATCATACTCTTAATTTTGTTTGATATCAAATAAACCCAAATAATATCAAAGAATGTTTTAGCTATGTTTTAGCAGAGATTAATTATTAAGAATCGTATATTTATTTAGTTACCAAATATTTATGTCATCAATAAGCCCATTTTTAGACAAGAGACCTAACTCAAAAAAATTGCATCCTATAACTATAAGAATAATAAAGGATAGAAAACCTTCATACATATATTTAGGGCAAGCTGTTAAATTGAATCAATGGGATTCTAAAAATCGTCGTGTAAAGAATTCTCACCCTGATTATTTAGAAATAAACCAACTCATAATTTCCAAATTGTCTAAAGCAAATAAAAGCTTACTAAATGCTGAAATCAAGGAAGAAAATTTATCATCCAAAAGTATAAAGCGAAAAATGATTTCGAAGGAAGAGGGGGATTTCTTTAATATTTCTAAACTTTACTTAAGGAGTATTGAAGATAGAAAACAATTTCATCAATATGATATAGCATATCATCGTATTAAAGTTTTTAAAGTGTATGTAAAAAAAGATAAACTTTATTTTAATGAATTGACTGTAGATCTTTTAAAACTTTTTGAAAATTATTTACTAAATAAAAGAAATCTAAAACCTAGAACCGTAGCAAATTATATGATAACTGTTCGTACTATTTTTAACTTGGCTATATCTAAATTCGAGACTAATATTCAATTTTATCCATTCGGAAAGGGGAAATACCAAATTCGATTTCCAGAAACAAGAAAGATAGGTTTGAATATAGATGAAGTTATGATTTTAGAGATTATAAAAGGAATTACAGTGGCACAACAGTATGCTTTAAATGCTTGGTTAATTAGTTTCTATTTTGCAGGAATAAGAGTTAGCGATGTTCTTAAATTAAAATGGATAGATTTTTTAGATAATAGATTAAACTATAGAATGGGAAAGAATAGTAAATTAGTTTCACTTAAAGTTCCTGGGGAAGTTGTGAGTATTCTAAAAGGACTTGAAAGTAATGAGGATTCAATATATTTATTTAAAGAATTGGAAGGCGTCAATTTAAATGATAATAAACGATTACGAACTAGAATAAAGACAGCAACAAGGAATTTTAATAGAAGGTTAGAAATAGTAGCTGCAAAAGCAGGTATTGATAAAAAGCTAAGTATGCATATTGCAAGACATAGTTTTGGTAATATTTCTGGTGATAAAATCCCAATACAAATACTTCAAAAACTATACAGACATTCTTCCGTGACAACTACAATTTTATATCAGTCGAATTTTGTGAAAAAGGATACAGATGAGGCATTAGAAAAAGTTATTAATTTCTGAGTTCTATTAATACGTTTTCTAAAAGGTTCAAGAGAAGAAGAATTATCTAAAGTTTTGTTAACCACTGATAATAAATGTGTTATGTTGTTTATTTATTGATATACGCACCTACTTGTAATTAATTGAAATACAGCAATATACGTGTGCTGTTTTTAATTGGATATCTTTTAGAATTAAGTTTCAAACTTAAAATCAGCCTATTTCTTAATCGAAAAATAGAAAATTTCAAGGCCCTCATGATTTTTTTAGATTTAAGAGTAAGTTTTGAATGCTATATCCACTCAGTACGGTTCTGTCGCATCTAATGAGAATAAACTAATCATTTATATTTAGGATCGCATAGTTTCCCAAAAACAATTATTCTCCATGCAGTGTATTTAAAATTCAGATTCGGACCAAGTTATAGGGATATTGAAGAACAGATGTCCATTTGAGGTATTAAAGTAGACCATTTTAGTTTCATAATCGTTAAATTTAAAGGATGATTTTTATTGGCTTTTAGAGATGTGACAGAACTAGAATTATTGAGGATAGAAACCTTCATATATTTGTAAGAGGACAGACCATTAAATTAAACCAATAGAATGTTAAAAATTGTCGTGTGAAAAATTCTCATCTAGGTTATTTAGAAATATAATATCCTTCTAATACAAGTTTTAATCCATCTAGGATAAAATTTATTATCGATATTTGGTATGTGTTAGTTAATTATTTTTGTTTTAAACTTTGTTTGTATACTCTCGTTTTTATTTGGATTTTCGAGAAATAAATTGTAATTGATATTCAATCGTTTAAGGATGTCTTTTTCTTAATGATATATTATGGAAAGCCAGTAACAAACTTTTATTTCACTTCATAATGATGAAACTCGCTTTTGTAGTATTGTTCTATTTAATTCTTAGTAAGACTATGTGATTGAAGAAGCGAAGCTTTATAATCAGGTATATTTTTGCAAATCAAAAACCCTATCTAAATAATTTACACCTGTTATTTTACTTTCTCTTACAGTTAAATTTGATGTGGAATTCAAATTAATCAGACGAAATAATCATTCTAATTTTATTAAAACTCCTTTACTATTTGTTTAACTTAATGTGTGTTTTTACTTTTTTTTGACTCATTTATTCTTTTAGTTTTCATGGTAATTAATTGTGTATTGACAAGTTTGATGATAACTCTGCCCTCTTCTTTTTATATATACCAAATTTATAAATTTTTGAGATTTTTTTCCTTTAAAAAACTATTAAACAATGGTCTGATAGATAGAAAAACCTTTGTATAAATCATATATTTTTATTCACTTGAAAAGCTATAATGAGCAATTACAGGCATTATACATATATCTAGGAAGCCAGCATGGTAACAGATAAAGAGCTGATTTTCCAAAACCCATATTATTCCTTAGGGTTACTAATGTTATAAGTTCGAATGAAATAATAAATAAACCAATTAAAAGATGTGAAAAAAATTAAGTTTGGAATTTTAATTTTCTTATCCGTTATACTTTTGATGGAAATAACATTAAGATTAATAGCCTATAACCAATTAAGAAAGCACAAAGCAATTAACTATACAAAAGATATTGATCTGGGATATACATATACACCTGGATCGGAAGATTATTTTATAAATGCAGCATTTAAAAATAAGTATAAAATTAATAGTTCTGGATTTAATTGGGACGAATTTAAAGTAAAGAAATCACCTGGAATATTTAGAGTGCTTTTATTAGGAAGTTCTAATGATTCAGGTATTTATTCTGATGGTTCTAATAGTTATGCTAGACTATTGCAAAGAAAATTTCAAGAAAATGGAGATAAAATAGAAATAATGAATTTTTCGGTTGATGGGATGTATAGAACAATAAGAGAATTAAACTTTGCTTATAAATGTGCTGTAAAGTATAATCCTGATTTAATCTTAATTAATGCACACATGCCAATTGTTGATGTTCCTAAGTTCATGATAACATATAAAGGCGTTAAAATTGTATCTCAGAATTACGATGAACCTTTGAAAGATACTCAGTGTTTTATTGACAACGTAATAGACAACCCTCCTTTGATATCATATATTTATGATATATCATATATGTTTAGAAGTGTCTGTAAATTTTGTAGAGATAGACCAGGTCACCCAGTAACAAAATTTTTTGAAAAAAGTATATTAAAAAATAAGCGTATTATTAGAATTATTTCAGGAAGAAATATAATGAATGGTAGAATCGAAGAAAGTTTAATTAAAAAGTATGATGAAAGAGAATCTTTAGATATTTATTTGAAGACTGCTGATTCTTTAGCAAAATTAAAAACGAAACTTGTTTTATTTAATAAGTATTTTTCCCATAATAATAGTATAAAACTTAAACCTTATTTTAAAAATTATTTAGGTTTGAATTTAGAATATAACCCTGAACATAATTATGGAAAGCTAGATGGGCATTTTTCTCAAAAAGGACATAAGGCTATAGCTAAATTATTTTATGAAAAATTTTTCACTGAAAAATTAATACCTCAAAATTACTTTTCAAATAAAACCAAAGACCAAATGAAACTTCTTTTAGAAAAAAAGACAACTAAAGACTATAGAAATTGGTGAAAACTATTTAAATCATTGAAAAAATCCCATCTCCAACAGAATATTTTATATTAAATGAGGTTATAGAATTAGATGAAAATTTTCTTGTAAAGATTCATATTCTTTTGATTTAGATTCTCTAGAAATAGTATTATACTCTTTAGAAGTTATGACATAGGTCAAGTTCTAAACTTCTGAATGATCTTTATAGAAGGAGGCATTGCCTAACACGCTTTTTCATTGAACAGTGTACTTTCAAGAGTAGTGATTTTATGAGTATCACCCATGTTTCTGCTAAATATATTTTTTAATAAATTTCCTACAGTATTAAATTTTAACATAGACTTTAACATAAAATCATCCTTGAAAATTTTATTTATGAAAGATTATTTTTATACTTGTTGTGAGGCTTTAATGCTAATTAGTGTTGTGACTCAAATGGCGGAGCTATGTTTTAAATGCATAGTCTCTCTCTCTCTCTCTCTCTTCTTTTTTCGTCAACGAGATTTATAAATTAATTGAATCTAGAAAATTTACTTATTGTACCATTTAAATTAGTTTACTGTGAATAAGCCCCCCCCAAAAAAATTTAGAGTAGGTTGGTATGTATTATATACTAAATCTAATTATGAAAAAAAAGTTTATACTTTATTGAAAAATCGATTTGATGTTTTTCTGCCTATGTCCAAAATAGAGAAACAGTGGAGCGATAGAAAAAAAACTCTAGAAAAACCATTATTTAAGTCATATATTTTTATTCATTTAGAAAATGAGAAAGACAGAATAGATGTTTTGAAGGCAGAAGGAGTATATAATTATGTAAGTATAAAAGGAAAACCAGGCATGGTTACAAGTAAAGAAATAAATATAATAAAACTTTTTATTGGCGAATTATCAGATGTTCAATTGGTTCCTTTTGAAATTTGTATTGGTCAAAAGAAAAGAATTAATTTTGGACCCTTTTCTGGTTATGATTGTTATATTATTGACTATGATGGTAAAGAAAAAGTTATAGTTCGCATAGATTCCTTAAAAAGTTGTATTAGCGCTGAGATAAATAAAGCACATTTAGCTGAACTTTGTTAAATAAAGTGATTTTGTCTGCCTTAAAAAAGCAATAATGATTAATAGATTATATTCTAAATAGAATAAAAATGATATCAAATTATCTTAAAACCTCTTTTCGTAATCTTAAAAAAAGATTACCATTTACTTTGGTTAATATTATAGGACTCAGTATAGGTCTGTCTTGTTTTTTACTTTTAATTGCTTATACTAATTATGAAGAAAAGTATGATGGTTTTCAAGAGAATAAAGGACAATTGTATAGAGTGATTTTTGAAAGATATCAGGGAGAAGAACTAAAATCGGCATCTCCAGCAGTAATGCCACCGCTTGGTTATAAAATTAAAGAAGAAATATCAGAAGTAAAGCAAGTGTCCCGATTTTCAAATGGTTCGGGTATTGTGAAAAATGAGCATATTACAGCTAAAGAAGGAAAGCTTTTTTATGCAGACTCAGATTTTTTTTACATGTTTTCTTTTCCTCTGATATTAGGAAATCCAGATACAGTATTAAAGAATCCAAATTCAATTGTTTTAACAGAGTCAACAGCCTCTAAATATTTCGGAAAACAGGAAGCAATAGGAAAAGAGTTAGAAGTTGCCAATAAATTTGGGACAACAAAGTATAATGTAACAGGAATAGTGAAAAATCTTCCTTTAAATACAAGTTTTAATTTTGATTTTTTATGCTCTTTTAATTCTATTCATAGGGGTGAAAAGTGGTTTGAAAACAATTGGATGTGGTGGTCGTTTCAAACTTTTGTGTCTATTTCAAACAATACTGATTTAGAAAGTGTTAAAAGACAATTTCCAGCTTTTATTGAAAAATACAAAACAAACCCAATGGAAGCAAATATTACTTGGAAGTTTAATTTTCAGCCTATCCAAGATATACATTTAAAATCAGATTTCAGAGGAGAATCTATAAGAAGAGACACTAAAGCAAGAACATTAAATTTACTTAAAATTATAGCTTTATTGATTTTATTAATTTCATGGGTGAATTATATTAACTTATCAACTGCAAGTTCTACAGAAAGAGCTAAAGAAATTGGAATACGTAAGTCTATTGGAGCCTATAGAAATCAAATTTCAAAACAATTTTTAATAGAAGCTAGTTTGGTAAATAGTATCGCAGCAATTCTTGCCATAGTTATCGTTTTCTTGACAATAAAACCTTTTAGTAATCTTTTAGGGTTGAATTACAGTATAGAAATTTTAATGCAACCCACTTTCTGGATGTATTTGTTACCAATAATTATTATTGGAATTATAGTTTCAGGAGGATATCCTGCATTTGTATTGGCATCTTTTAAGTCCATAGATGTATTAAAAACACGAATGGTAAGCACCCCAAGTAGTACTTTGCTTAGAAAAATCCTTGTAGGCGTTCAATTTGTAATTTCAATTTTGCTGATAACTTGTACATGTATCATGATTCATCAGAACAACTTTATGAAAAATAGAGATTTAGGAGTGGATATCAATGATTTAATTGTTATAAAGAAACCTCAACTTATAAAAAAAGAAATGTATGAATCACGTCTCAATAGTTTCATAAAAGAGTTGGAAAATGCAACAAAAGTAAAATATACTTCTGCTAGTTTTGGATTGCCTTCGGTTGGTAGTTGGAGCTTGGCTGTGTGGAAAAGTTCGGAAGATTCAGAAAATCAGCAAGTTCATACTATAAATGGGGTAGATGCTAATTATATTCCAGCTTATAATCTTAAGTTGCTTGCAGGGCGCAATTTTGAAGAAAATAGAATATCCGATAAAAATGCTGTTATTGTTTCAAAAAAATCATTAAAAACACTTGGTTTAGATAAACCAAATGATGCTATTGATGTAACATTAAAAATAGAAACCTTTGAAGATAATAGGCTTTTTAATATAATAGGCGTTATTGATGATTATCATCATAATTCATTACATACACAAATAGAAGAAATGATTCTTATTCCCAACACGGGGTTGTTTAGTTCTCCAAGATATTTTTCTTTGAAGTTAGATACTAGTAAATTATTAAAAAATACAATAAAGGAATCAAATACAATTTATAAAAAATTTTTCCCTGATGATATTTTTGAATATTTTATATTGAAAGATGAATTTCAATTACAATATGAAGAGGAAGACAGGAATCAAAGTGTATTTACGATTTTTTCGTTTTTGGCAATTTTTCTAGCTTGTATTGGAATTTTAGGGCTCTCATCATTTATTGCCTTTCTGAAGACACCAGGGATTGCTATTCGTAAGGTATTTGGAGCAGATAAATCAACTATACTTTGGGTGTTATCTAAAGAGTTTTTGTATGTTTTAATTGGAGCAAGTTGTGTGGCAATTCCAATTGTTATTTATTTTATGAAAGATTGGTTAGCAGGTTTTCCTTATCGAATAGAAATTAGTTTTTGGCACTTTGCTATAGCTATTCTTTCAATATTCTTAATAACCTTTATAATTATAGTATTTAATTTATATAAATCTCTAAGAAGAAAGCCTATAGAAACGTTGAGAGCAGAATAAGTAATTTTATGTAAATTATTATACACTCTTTTATAGAAAACAAATATGATAAGTAGTATTAAAATATGAGCTATGATAAAAATAGAAAACCTTTCGAAAGTATTCAGGTCAGTAGATATGGAAACAACTGCAATTAATAATTTAACTTTAGAAGTAAATGCTGGTAGTTTTATTGCTATTATGGGCCCTTCAGGATGTGGGAAATCTACTTTACTTAATATCCTTGGATTGCTTGACAATCCAAGTTCAGGAACTTACAATTTTGGTAGTCAGGAAGTATCTAAGTTTACAGAAAAACAATTGACGACTTTGCGTAAAGGAGGAGTTGGGTTTATTTTTCAAAATTTTAATTTGATAGACGAATTAACCGTTTTTGAAAATGTAGCATTGCCTTTAGAATATCTTAAAGTTTCAAAAAGTGATAGAAAAAAACGAGTAGATGATGTATTAAAACGTATTGGGATTGATCATAGAGCGGATCATTTTCCTCGGCAGTTATCTGGTGGGCAACAACAAAGAGTTGCTGTTGCACGAGCAATTGCATTCAAACCTAAATTTATTTTGGCAGATGAGCCTACAGGTAATTTAGATTCCAAAAATGGCAGAGAAGTTATGGAGTTACTTTCTGAATTGAATAAAGAAGGAGTGACTATTATTATGGTAACTCACTCTAAAAGAGATGCTAAGTATGCCAACAGAAAGATATTTTTGCATGATGGTCAAATAGTAGAAAAATTAATTGAGGAAGATGTTTAAAAGAATCTCAATTTTATAATAAATGATAGCGTTATAGAAGCTTACCATGAAGAGGGAATATGTGTTAAATCAGATTTCTATTCTATATTTGGAGTTTTGACCGTTCCTGAAATTAAGAAAACAGGAATGGATAGGCCTTTATTGGTATTAGTCCCAGCAGTAAGTGGTACTAGAATTGGACCTCAAAGAATATTTGTTGAAATTGCTAGAGAAGCTGCTGAACTTGGATATTTTAGTTTTAGAATGGATATGAATCGTGCAGGTGATTCACTTGAAGATTCTGAAGTAATTATAAATACTTCAGAAAATCCATTAACCTCATGGTATAGTAATTATTTGGATGAAGTCACTGATTTTTTTAGTAAAGAACCTTATGTCTTTAAGAGTTATTTATTATTAAGCATTTCATTAGGATGCGAACCAATTTTAAGATATGCAATAAAGAAGTCTTATGATTCGGTGATATTTCTTTCTCCAACCTATTTAGATTATGTGAATATCACTAATGTTAATAAAAAAAATCTAAAAGCCTATTTGTATAAAATTTTTAAGAAACAGACCTGGGTGAAATTACTGCACTTTGATTTGAATTGGAAAAAAATAGTTAGAAATGTAATCCCTAAAAAGCAGGCAATTAAAAAAGAAACACCCTCTCAATTGATTGTTAATGGACCTATTGAAGTATACAGTATCTATGGTGAATTAGATAAAGAATTTACAGATTCAAATAACTATTGGAATAAATTGGTAGATGAAGGGGGGCTATCTTCGTTTACCTATAAGATGATTAAAGGCTCAGACCATAATTTTTTTGGATATCAGTTTAAAAAAGATGTTAAGTCTATTCTAAAAGAGTGGCTATTTGGATTTGAATGGAGAAATTAATTTTTAAAACTTTTGAGAATCCTAAAAGGGAAACGAATATCTGTTTACATATTCACTACCCTATACAATCAAACGAGAAAGCATTTCTTTTTTTGAACCCATTGTTTGATGAGAAAAAACGATCACAAAAATTTCAAACGAATACTGCTCGCGCCTTAGCTGATATAGGTTATACAGTAGTTCGATTTGATTATTATGGAACGGGAGATAGCTATGGAGATTTGAAAGAATTAACTATAAGCACTTGTTTAGAAAGTAGTAAACAAATTTTGGAGTTCATTCATACTGAGTTCGGAATTAATAGTGTTTCAATTTTAGGGATACGGTTTGGAGCAAGTTTAGCATTAGAATTAGCATCAAAATGCAACGAGATAGGAGGTGTTTTTTTGATAGATCCTATTGCTTTAGGAAAAAGATATCTTACAGAGCTTCGATTACGTAGAAAGGCTTTTTTTATGGTGAATAACATGAAAAATACAGACGATAAAGTAATTATCAATGGAAAAAAATATGAAGATCATCAAGGGTATTTAATAAGTGTTTCATTAACTGAAGAATTGGAGAACTTAAATATATTTCAAAATAAACTAAGTGAAAAAAGTGTTTTTCTCTTTTCGTTAGATGTGTTGAATTATAAAAAATTATTAAAACTAAAAGAGGATTTGAATGCATCCAATAACAAAATTAAATTAATAAAAGACAAGACACCATCATTTTGGGATACTATGGAAATGATAAAAACTGAATCACTGACATCTGAAATTTTGAAATATGTTTAATCTTTTTAAAAAGAAAATAAAAAAGAAAAGTGAAAAGAATACTGTTTTTGTAGTTTCTACTTTAGATACTGTAAAAAGGCTAATTTCTGATGTCATTGAAGATATAGATCAAAATACGATTCAACCAGAAGTTGAATTAGAAAATTTAGGTTTAGACTCTATAAAATTTCTGAATATTTTGCTGGCCTTCGAAAATGTATTAGAAATAGATTTAGAATATATGGTTGAAAAAATAGACCTTTCAACTATACAGACCGTTCAGGATATTGTTAATCTTATTGAAGAACTTAGAATAAGTAAAGTTTAGACGAGATATCATATTTATAAAAACTAAAGAACAATTTAAAATCTATTATTTTTTGATGATAATTAAACTATCGAAAGCATGTTTGTCTTCTTTTCTGTAGATGCATATAAGTTCATTAAAGGTATTGGACGCTTTATTTAAGAAATAATAAAGTTGGTATTAATTATTTTTCTTAAAGGAGACTAAATACTCCAAGTGTAGATAACTAAAATCAATATAATAGGTATATTGTATTACTTTTATAAAAATAATAATTTATTACTAAAATAGTTTTGATTTTACTAAGAACGAATTATTTTTGGGTGTGATGTCTAAGTTGTAGGATTTAATTATTGAAAGCATGAATAACGAAGCTCAATATTGTAAAAAAACAAAATATAACGAATGAAAATTTACCTAAACTTATTTTACTTATTAGCAGTTTTGCTATTTACTTTCCCGCGTATAACAAGCGCGCAAATCATTTCTAAAGAACCTAAGGATTTGTTCATCACAGGGAATGAATCGATAATATTTACTTCCAAAATAAATAACAAAGAATATAAGATATTTGTACAGTTACCTAAAAACTATCAAACTAATTCAAAACAAAAATATCCTGTTTTTTATACTCTTGATGGTCAAGATACATTTGCAATGGTGTCTTCAATCTATAATAGTATTAGGTTTGATGGTTATGTTCCTGGAATCATTATCATTGGAATTTCTTATGGAGGAGAAAAATCTAGTTTTGGCTCATTAAGAATATCAGATCTCACACCTACACTACTTGATGATTATGCAAATTCAGGTGGAGCTCCAGAATTTCAGAAAGTGTTAAGTGATGAACTAATACCAATGGTTGATTCTCTTTATAGAACAGATAAAACAAACCGAGCATTAGCTGGGACTTCTTTTGGAGGATTGTTTACTCATTATACTCTTTTTACACAGCCTAAGTTGTTTAATGGTTATATAATAACTAACCCAAGTTTTGGATGGGGTGATAATTATGTTTATAAACTTGAAGAGAGTTTTGCAGAAAGTAATTTGAGTATAAATGCAAAAGTAATGTTTGTAAGTGGTGAGTATGATATGGTATCAGATGTAACTAAGATGGTTAATCAGATAAAAAAACATCAATATAAAAACCTAGCACTTAATTTCGAGGTATTAAAAGAAATGGGGCATTCGGGAAGTGATGCTGAATCATTTTCGCACGGATTTAATTTTATTTATAAGAGACCAATTGTGATACTGCCTGAAATAGAATTAATGAAATACCTCGGAACATACAAATCACCAGAAGGAGAGATTGTTGATATCATTATTAAGGATGGAGAGTTAATGCTGACAAATGATAATGGTATTAGTGGGACTATGATTCATGCTTTAAGCAATTCCGATTTTACTTTTAACGGAAAATATTTTGACTTTCATTTCATTAAAAATAAAGATGGAAATATAAATGGTTTCTTTCTACAGTATAGTTTAAAAGGCTCATTTACTGCTGAAAAAATTAAATAAGTAAAAGTAATAAGTTGTATTCACGACTTGATTAGTTTTAGTATTATAAGTAAATTTTCTAGGAAATAGATACCAATAACTTTTTTGGAATACTATATAAACAATAAAAAAACAGATTTACTATTAGGGAATATTTTGAAAATATTTCTTTTTTTAAGAATAGAATAAGAAAGAACATAAACTTTCTATTTGTACAATTTGCTATCAATAGTGAAGTATGTACAGATACAATTCAACTGGAAATATTGTTAGAAAATTTGATATCTGATTTTACAAGGTTTTTTTGAACATTTTATTGCTTTTGAAGATGTTTTAGAGGTATAGGTTTGGAAAATGTAATCGAAGAAATAGCTCTTTCTATAAACAGTTTAAATTCAAAATATTATTAAGCTTGTAAATCAACTGAAAGCAAATTATATCAAGTAGGTTTTATGAGAAATCATTTATATATAAAATACCAAGAACTAAAAAAAAACACCTCTAATAAAGTAATATACTTTGAACAAAATGAGAGAATAGAAAAGGATTTTGCTTCTTTTTCTGATGATATTGATAAGGATATAAAGATATTAAAGGCGTTAGAGGAGCAAAAGAAAGGAATAAAACGAGTTGGTATATTGGGAACTACGTCATACAGATGGATGACTTTAGATCATGCTTGCATAAAAGGGGGGTATAAATCTGCAGGACTTCCTGAGACTTTGAATATAGAAGCTCTCGATAAAATCATCAAAGATCTTAATATTGATTTAGTGTTAGTTGATTTTAAGTTGAAAGAGAAATATGAGAAACTTGACTGTATTCATATTTATTATTTCAATTGTACGAAGTTGGTAGTTAATGATATTGAGGCAATTAATGTTCAGAAACAAATAATCTCAGAAGAAAATCTGATCCAAGAAGACTATAGTATTGTTTTTTCGTCGGGTACGTCTGAAAATATTAAATATATCAATAGGAGGTTCTTTGAATTCAAAAAACAAAAAACATCATTTTTAAAAAAAGTAAAGGAGTATTGGTGGTTTAGAGGGTCGATTTGGTATATCATTAAAAATAAAAGTAAAAATAAATTAATTATTTATCTTCCCTTTTCTCATCCTATGCAAAGATGGTTTGTTCAGATAGCTATTAATAATAAATTAGATATTGTATTATCAGACCCTAAGAATTGTATCAAACATATTATGATTGAAAAACCCAACATTATGGTGTCAATTCCTCCTATATATGATGCCATGGCATCCATGATAGAAAGCAGAATTAGACGTTTTGATCCGAAACAGCAAAAACTATTTAGATTATTTATTAAATATAGAATTAACACTTTTAGAGATAATAACCCACTTAAAAAATACTTCTCAAAACGTTTGTTTAGAAAAGTAAAACGAGTTTATGGAGGTAAAGCAGATCTGTTTATTACTGGTAGTGCTCCTATTAAAAAGGAAACCTTACAAACTTTTGAAAAAATTGGAGTTCGATTATATGAAGCATATAGTCAAAGTGAATTGTCAACAATTATTATGAATTCGCCGAGACATTATAAATTGGGTAGTGTGGGAAAACCAGAGAAAAACTTAGCTGTTAAAATAGGAAAAAGGGATGAAATACTTATTAAGTTTAATGAAGATTACGATTCGGTAAATAAACAAGTTTTAAATATAAAAAATGAATATATTCATACAGGAGATACTGGTTATATTGATAAACAAGGCTTTCTTTATATAACAGGCAGGTTGGATGATGTTATTGTTTTAGAAAGAGGAAAAAAGATACACCCTGATAAAATTCAAAATAAATTATCTGTTCTGCTAGATAACAGTCATGTTCTTGTATATTCTTTAAATAAAGAATCTATAGCTTGTTTGGTTTTTTCGAAAGTATTAACAAATACCAGAGTCCAATCCCAAATTTTGAACTTAAATAAAAGTTTGGCATCTTATGAACGAATCAAAAAGTTTACGATAATCAAAGAAGAGCCTTCTGTTGAAAATGGATTATTAACGACTACTCTAAAGTTAAAACGAAAAATAATTTTAGAGAAATATGTAAAACTTGAAAATATAGATGCTCAAGCATGATTATAGATTTTCATACGCATTTAGCATATCATAAAATATATCCAGATAAATTTTTAGCAAGTCTTTTCAATTTAGGGAAGTCAGATTTAAAAGATTCTAAGCAGCTTTCTTTGCTAAAATTGTTTTTACGAGACGACTTTGGTAAAAAACTCATCAAACAAATGGATGCGTCTGGGATTCAGAAGTCCGTTTTGCTAATTGTTGATGATAATGATTATTTAGGAGTTTCTGGTGATACTATTATTGAGAAGTACGAACGGCATAGAGACGTTTTAAAAAAATATCCGGATCGATTTGTAGTGTTTGGAGGTTATCATCCTTTGAGAAAAGGAGGGTTTGAATTATTGAAAAAAGGTATTGAAGAGTATGGTTTTTATGGAATTAAGTTGTACCCGCCTTTTAACTTTAAAGTGAATGATCCAATAATGATAAAGTGCTATGAATATGCCAATGCTAATGAATTAATCATATTATCGCATACAGGTTTTTCAGTAGATGGCCTTAAAAATGAGTATGCAGAACCTAAGGACTTTTTAGGCATAGTTGACCTTTACCCTAAAGCTAATTTTGTTTTGGCTCATGCAGGGTATAAATTGAATGACCCTATTGTAAAAGAATTGATTCAAAAGGATAATGTATACGCAGATATAGCTGGGTTCAAGACAGCTAATAAAGAAGATTTAAGATTGATCTTTGAAGAACCTTACAATGATAAAATTCTATTTGGATCAGATTGGCCTATCAATAATATGATGAAACCATTGAGTTATTTATCGGATTCGATTAAATCACTATATGAAGAAAATAGACTTAATAATCCTAAGTTATTAGAAAACATTTTTTATAATAATGCTTTTAAACTTTTGTCAAAGTAAATGCTTAAATTAAATTCTAAATGTATTGAAGAATATACTTCTATTTCAGAGGTTTTGGAATATAGATCTTTGGTTTCACCCGAAAAAATAGCCTATACTTTTTTAGAAAAGGGATTGGAAGATGAACTAAATTTAACTTATAAGGAATTACATGATAGTGCTTGTCAGATTGCAAATACACTTTTAACTAATTTTAAAAGTCAAGATCGTATTGTTTTGTTTTTTCCTCCTGGATTAGATTTTATAAAAGCCTTTTTTGGATGTTTATATGCAGGAATGATAGCCATACCATCTTATCCTCCTAAAATGAATCGAAGTGCAGATAGAATGAAAGGAATCTTGGAAGATGCAACCCCAAATGCAATTTTAACATTGTCAGGTTTGGGGTATGAAAAAACCTTATCCAAAATTGAAACGTTAAATTGTTCTATACTTTATCTTGATAACATCGATAGAAAAGAAAAGAAAAAAATCCAAAAAATAAATACCCTATGTGAGGTAGCATTTTTACAATATACATCTGGTTCTACAGGAATACCAAAGGGAGTAATTGTTTCTCATGAAAGTTTGATGGATAATCAAAAGCGAATAAAAGAATTATTTAAACTTCATGAAGCATCAATATTGATAGGTTGGTTACCTTTTTATCATGATATGGGGTTGGTAGGTAATATTCTTCAAGCTATTTACAGTGGATTTAGAGCTATTTTATTTCCGCCTATTCAATTTTTAAAAACTCCAGAATTATGGTTGCAAGCTATTTCTCAATATAAAGCGACAGTAAGTGGAGGGCCTAATTTTGCTTACGATCTATGTGTTAAAAATATTAAAGATTCTGTTTTAGAGAAATTGAATCTAAGTCATTGGAAAACTGCTTTTAATGGAGCAGAGCCGATTTCAATAAATACCATTAATGGTTTTATAAATAAATTTAAAGTAAGTGGATTTGCTGAAAATAGTTTCGTGCCTTGTTATGGAATGGCTGAAACAACTCTATTGGTTTCAGGAAAACATGCTAGCCAGCTAGTTTTAACAGAAAAATTCACTAAAGATCAGTTACAATTCGATGCTGATGTGGAAGGAAGTAATTTAGAAAAGAAAGAATTAGTTTCTTGTGGAGAGGTAGTTGATGGTTTTAATATTAAAATTGTTGATAAAAAAGGAAGAGAGACAAAGGAAGGTTATGTTGGTGAAATTTATTTACGGGGAAAAAGTATCTCAAAAGGGTATTGGCAAAACCCAGAAGAAACAAAGAGAAGTTTTCAAAACACAATTGAAGACTCTGGATCTTTCTTTAGAACAGGGGATTTAGGAATTTTAGATAAGAACCAGTTATATATAGCTGGACGTCTAAAAGATATATTGATAATACATGGGAAAAATTATTATCCTCAAGATATTGAGGATGTTGTTTCTAAATCCCATAGTAACATAATTTCAGGTTCAGTTGCCGTATTTAGTATACTTATTGAAGGGAAAGAAAATATTATTGTTGTTGCTGAAAGTATTTTAACAAAAGAGATAAATATTGGAGAAGTACTTCAATGTATATATTCACAAATATTTAATGCATATAAGTTATCTGTATATGATATTGTATTGATAAGAAGAGGAACTCTTTTAAAAACATCTAGTGGCAAAATTCAAAGAAAAGCGAATAAAAAAGCTTATTTAAAAAAAGAATTTACGTATATAGGTCTTTTTTCAGATTTAAAAAACCGTAAAGTATCAATTCAACAAGGGTCAGTTAAACATAGAATAGATATAGAGAATAAACTACAATGCTTTTTTCAGACTGAGTTGAACTTGAAAAAACAAATCGAAAAAAATCAGAATCTATTAGAGTTTGGATTAGATTCTATTTCTTTAACAAGGTTGGTGTTTTTTATAGAAGAAGAATTTGAAAAAGAAATTCCTTTAGAGCAAATTTATGGTAATGCTACTATACATGAATTAGCATTTCTTGTTGATGATTATATAGAGAAAACAGAGAGAGATAATGAGGAAAAACAAGAAAAAATAAAAGCATCTTATTTACAACAAAGTATTTGGATAAATCAACAAAGAGACCTTTCTAATTCGGGGTATCATATTACTGTTCAACAAAAAGTTAAAGGTTATATTGATGTTGAAAACATAGAGAAGACATTTAGGTTTCTAGTAAATAAATATGAAGTACTTAAAACTGTATTTAAATTTGAAAATGAATCACTTTTTCAAATAATTCAAAAAGATCTTAAGGTTAATATTAAAGTATGTGAATTAACTCATGAAACAGCAAGAAGTCATTATATAAAAGACTTTTCAAGAACCCCTTTTTCGATGGAGAAAGGACCATTATTAAGAGTAGCATGTGTTGATTTAAATTCTAAAGAGTTTATAGTTGTATTAGTCATACATCATATTTTGGTAGATGGGAAATCGGTAAGTTTATTATTAAATGATTTTAAAAAAGCGTACAATGCTCTGGTTAATGATAAACAATCATTATTAATTTCAAAGACTCAAAATAATTTTAATGACTTTTGTAAAGAAGAATACTTTTTTGATAAAGGCTTACGAGAAAAGCAAAAACAATTTTGGAAACAACAGTTAAGCACAGTTGAAGTTCCTTTACAACTACCAAAAAAGACAAGCAATAGTATAGATAATAGTGCTGTGAGTATTTTGTTTTCCATAGACCAAACAGAACTATTAACAATTAAAAACTATGTAAAAAGAGAAAAAATAAATATGTTTTCCTTTTTACTGTCAGGCTATTATATACTATTAAACCGACTTTCAGGGAATAATTCTATAACAATAGGAACACCTGTGTCATTAAGAGAAAAGAAAAGATATGAAGAAGCTATTGGCTTATTTATAAATAGTGTTTTGTTAAGAACAAGCTTAGAAGATGATGAAAGCCTTTCGGTGTTTATAAAAAAGGTCTATAGCCAAACTCGTATATCATTACAATATGCTAATTACCCTTTTCAAAAAATTCTAGAAGATTTAGGAGTAGGAGTTAATGAAAACAGGTTGGGATTGAGTACCGTTTTTTTTAACTTCATGAATAATCAAGAAAATGATTCGTCTTCTGAATCGTTAGAAACGGTTTATGGTACCAATCCAGGTGTAGATTTAAATTTTGATTTAAATTTATATGCATTGCCGACGAATACTAAAATAGAATTTCGATTAGATTATAAGAAGGGAGATTTCTCTCAGGAGGCGATTCAAAATATGGTGTTTTTCTATAAATGTATATTATCTGATATCGTGAATGCTTCAAAGAGTTTAATTCAAGAAAAGAAATACGAGTCCATTGTAAATAAACGAATTCCAGTAATAAAAAATTACAATCTATTTTCTGAAAATGAAAGAGACTTATCTGTTTGGGAGAAATTTAAGAGTGTTGCAAAAACAAATTTTAAAAACGTAGCTATTAAAGGTGTTGAAAAGGAATACTCTTATGAGGAGGTATATAAATTAGCTAATATTATAGCAGACTATATTGTTAATAGAGAGAATGAAAATATAGGATTATGTTTTGGACATCATGAACACATGATATTAGGAATGCTCGCTATACTAAAATCGGGTAATGCCTATGTGCCGATTGATTTAACACTTCCAAATGATAGAAAAGAATATATTATAAAAGATGCAGAAATTCAAAAAGTCCTTACAGATGCTTCTAATTATAACGAAGTACAAAGATTAGTTGCACTTTTAAAAAACCCTGTTGATATTGTTATAATTGACCAGTTAGAATTACAAGAACCTATTAAAACAAGCAAGTCAACAATTATTAATTCTGATACAAGAGCTTATATTTTATATACTTCGGGATCTACAGGACTCCCAAAAGGAGTTATCCAAACTCAGCAATACATTATGCATATTGCTTATAGCTTTATTAATAGTTTGAAAATCCGTCCAGAAGATTGTATTTCGTTGATTCCTACATTTAACTTTAGTGCCTCTATGATGGATACATTTGGAGCTTTATTAAGTGGAGCCTCACTTAAAATTATTGATATTAAGCGTGAAGGGATCTCGGGAATGTTAGAAATCATTAAGAGTTCAGAAATTACAATTTACCATTCAGTCCCTACTGTTTTTCGGAGTATGATAGACGAGGTAAATACTATTGAAGATAAGAAGGGATTCTTAAAGAATATAAGGCTAATATATTTAGCAGGAGAACCATTGTTAAGAGATGATGTAGTATCCTATCAAAAAATATTTAATAGTGATTGTATTCTCGTAAATGGTTTGGGATGTACAGAATTCAATATTTGCAGTCAAAATTTTATTGATAAAAAAACGGAGATTACTTCTCCTTATGTTTCTTTAGGATATAATGGATTAGATGTTGAAGTTGTAATTTTGGATGACAATCAAACCCCTGTAGATACTTTAATAGAAGGAGAAATAGCTTTAAAGAGTCAATATTTATCTAAAGGATATTGGAAACTTCCAGAACTTACAAAGCAAAAATTTATCAAAATTAATGATAAACCATTTTATTTAACAGGAGATTTGGGTAAAAGATTACCTGATGGCGAGTTGATACATTTGGGACGGAAAGATTTTCAAGTAAAATTAAGGGGGCAAAGAATCGAATTGGGAGAAATAGAATCACAACTTTTAAGGATTGAGGGTGTCACAAGGGCAGTGGCAGTGTTAAAAATGATTCATCAAAAAGAGAATGAATTGTGTGTCTATTACATTTCAGATGGAGTGCTTGAACAATCGTATATTAAAAAACAACTTTCTAGTTTTTTGCCATTGTATATGCTGCCTAGATATTATGACCGATTGGATAGTTTTCCTTTAACAACTACAGGAAAAGTAGATCGGGTAAAATTGCCAATTCCGACACAATTAACAAAGAAAAGAACAAACATTGAAGGCATTCAAAAAACAACACAAGAACTCAAGTTAGCAAAGATTTGGTCAGAGGTATTAAAATGTGATATTGCTTACATTCAAAACGACTCAGGCTTTTTCCAACTAGGAGGTGATAGTTTAAAAGCTTTACAGGTTTTTTCAAGAGTTCGTGATTTATATAGTGTTGAAATAGGTCTGCAGTTTATTTTTGAGAATAGTGACTTTAAAGGCATGCTAGATTCATTATCAATACTTCAGGAGAAAGAGAATATCAAGATAAAAAAATCAGCCCTCTTGAATGACTATCATCTTACCCCAGGTCAATACAGTATTTGGGTATATAGTCAGTTTAAAGAAGCATCTATAGCCTATAATCTTACAGGAGCTTATAGAATAAAAGGAGAATTGAATCTTGCAACTTTAAAGTTTGCTATTAGAAAGCTTTATGAAAAATATGCTATTTTAAGAACGAATATTTATGAAAAGGAAGGAACTCCGGTAATGAGAGTTAAGGAAATACCTTTGATTGACATATCTGAAATTATACAATTAAGAAAGACAAATAATGAAGGGTGGGCAGAATTATTAGAAGGACATCACCATAGAGCAATAGACCTTGTTAAAGATTGGCTCTGCACTTTTGAATTACTAGAAATAGAGGAGTGTCAAGAATTTTATTTATCGTACAGTATTCATCATATTATTGCAGACGGATGGTCTTCAGGAGTGCTTATCACAGAAATTCTTAAAACTTATAACGAACTTAAAGAAAACACATTTGAAGAAGTTTCATTAGGAATACAATTTTTCGATTACAGCGATTGGTATAACCAACATCGAGAGTTACTTCATGAGTCCAAGACTTATTGGCAGCAGCAATTAAAAGATTTTGCAAAGCCTATTCGGTGGTTAAATAATATTGTTTCGAAAGAAACTTGCTTTGAAGGAAGCGAGATGAATTTTGAATTTGATGAAAAACAAATCAACACTTTAAAAAAAGTTGCAGAAGAAGAAGAGTGTACATTATTTATGGTGGTTTTGAGTTTGGTGAAAGTCTATCTATATAAATATTCAAATCAAGAAGATATCATTGTTGGAACAGATTTTTCTGGCAGAGATATGAATCAGTTAGAAAATCAGTTGGGGTATTTTTTAAAATTGATTCCAGTAAGAACTCAAATAAATACAGAATCTACTTTTAGAGAGTATCTTTCCACAGTTAAAAAAATAATATTGGAGGCATTTGTTCACCAAGAATATCCTATTGAAAGTATAATTAAAGATGTTGGAAGAGACAATTCCGAAAGAGAGAATCTTTTCAATACACTGGTGTTATTTCAGAATTTCAACAATATTCCAGATTTTAAAAATTATGTTTCAGGTATAGAAATTACACAAATACCAGTTTCCAATACAAATGCTCTTTTAGATTTAACATTTGAATTCATACAAATTGAAAAACAATTAAAATTAAAGATTCGATATAAAACAGAGGTGTTTGAAGCGTGGCAAATAGAAGAGTTTTGGAATCAATTAAGAACTTTGGTAGACAATATTAATGAGGGAAGCAATAAAAAGATTAGTACATTGGCCATAGTAAATCAATCTTTTAAGGCTTTTGAGAAAACTAAAACAGACTACCCTTGTATAATTAAGACAATTGATAAAATAGCTATAAAACATCCTCAAAAAGTTGCTTTGCATTGTAATGGTAGGGATTTGAGTTACCAACAGCTGTATGATAATGTAAATCAATTGACTTCTTTTTTTAAAAAGAATATGTCTCCTAGAGAGCATATAGGAGTTTTTATGAAGAAGGATGAAAATGCTATTATAGCTATACTTGCTATCTTAAAATCGAATAGTGTATTTGTACCTATTGATATAAATTATCCTAAAGCAAGAATTCAACATATTATTAAAGATGCTTCTATCAAACGAATAATATGTGATAAGAGTACTTCTAATCGATTATCTGAATTTGATATAGCAAGTATCCTACAAATAGAAAAGTTGTATGCTGAACCCATTTCAGAAAATGTCAGATTTGAAGATTACAGTGAAGATGAACTGGCCTATATTTTATATACTTCTGGTTCTACTGGAGTTCCTAAAGGGGTTATGATTAATAGAAGATCATTAAACTATTACACATTTACTTTTTTAGATTACTTCAAATTAAGAGATGATGATAGAGTCTTACAACAAGCGAGTCTGTCTTTTGACACATCTATTGAAGAGATTTTTCCAGCATTATGTGTAGGTGTTACACTCGATATTATTGAAGACGGAGGAAAAGATATACCTTCGATAGTCAAAGCTATTGAAGAAAATAATGTAAGTGTAATAAGTACTACTCCTATTATTATTAATGAACTAAATTCGTTCTCTTTTACTCGTAATAAATTACGATTGTTAATCTCTGGAGGAGATGTTTTAATGGAGCATCATATAGAAAACTTTTTAGACCGAACACATGTTTACAATACATATGGACCTACAGAAACAACAGTTTGTGCTTCTTACAAAGAAGTAACAACTAAAGAAGACTTAAAATCTATTGGGAAATCTGTAAAAGGTAAGCAAATAGTTCTTGTAGATACTAATGGATTCATAATTCCCCCTGGAGTAGAAGGGGAAATTTGTATCGGAGGTGAAGGTGTTTTTAAAGGCTATGTTAATGATAAAAAACAAACAGAAGAGGTCTTACTTAATATAGGCAATGCTTTTTTTTATAAAAGCGGTGACAGAGGTTATATAGATAATACAGGAGAAATAATTTTTAAAGGAAGGATAGACAATCAAATTAAAATTAGAGGTCAAAGAGTTTCTTTGGGAGAAATAGAGAGTGTCGTTCTTATGAATGACACAATAAAAAACGTATTTATAAGCGCTCAGTCAAATGAAAAAGAACAATTGGAATTGATAGCGTATCTGCAAATTAAAGATTCATTTAGACTTCAAGACTTCCTTTCTGAATTGCGTCAAAGATTACCGCAGTATATGATTCCAAAACGTTTTCATAAAGTTAGTGAATTTCCACTTAATGTTAATGGAAAAGTTGATGGAGAAAGACTAGTGTCTAGACAATTTCCATTAATAGAATTGGAAGAGATTTATCGATTACCGGAAAATGAGGTCCAAGAATTAATTCATAATATCTGGAAAAAAGTGTTAAAACTAGAGAGTATAAGTATTACCAGTAACTTTTTTCATATTGGAGGGGATAGTCTATTATTAGCAAAGATTAAAACTGAGTTAGAATTACATTTTTCTGTGGAGTTTAGTTTTAGGGATTTGTATGAAGCTAATAGTATTCAATTAGTTTCGAAATTAGTTGGAGAGGCTAATAAAGTTCACCTTAATAGAACAAAATATATAATTTAAATATTAAATAGAGCTATTTTTAAGAAGATACGAAAGGGATATTTTCTCCAAGGAATTATATAAAACAGAATAATATTTTTTAGCTACTACTTTTTATTAATACTCTTTTATTTAGAACTAACACAATAGAAACATTATCTAATTTTTTTAGTAATCTGTGAAAACAGTTCAAATTTTTTATTCAAAATACGAAAAAAAGATTTCACAATCTTTATATAAAAAATTGTTAAATCAATTGCCTTTAAATCTTCAGGAGCAAAATAATAAATTTTTAAGGTGGCAAGATCGGCATGCTAATTTGTTTGGTAAACTTTTGTTAATCGAGGGGTTAAAGTATAATGGATACGGTGCAAACTATTTAGATACTTTAAGATATAATAAGTATAAACGGCCATATTTGGATCTCAATATCGATTTTAATATTTCTCATTCAGGAGAATATGTTATTTGCGCTATAGGGAATGATATAAAGTTAGGAATTGATATAGAAAAAGTAGTAGATATTGATTTTAATGATTTTATTAGGATAATGACTATTGAACAATGGAATAAAATATATTCTTCATCAGATTCTAAACAGCTTTTTTTTAAATATTGGGCCATTAAAGAAAGTGTTATCAAAGCAGATGGCAGAGGTCTTTCAATTTCCTTATTGGATATCAATATTGATGGTCATGAAGTTAATTATGAGAATAAGAAATGGTATTTAAATGATATTGATATAATCAAAGGATATAAATCGTGTTTGGCAACAAACTTATCAAAAGTTAGCATAAAGATGAATTATATCAATTTCTATGAGAATAAGTTAATAAACTATTGTTTGTAAAACCAATAAAGTATGATTTTAGCTGAGAATATTTATATGAATTACCCTATTCCCAAAAGGTATCTGGAGTATATAACCAAGCCTTTTAAAACAGAAAAGTATACTGCAGTGAAAGGAATAAATTTAAAAATTGAGGAAGGTGATAGAGTCGCTTTTTTGGGAGCCAATGGTGCTGGAAAAACAACATTTCTTAAAATAGTGGGAGGGTTGTTATATCCATCCTCAGGCAGGCTTTTAATTAATAATTATGATACCCAGAAAGAAAATTTGAAAGCTAGAAAACGTGTTGGGTTTGTTTTAAATGAAGAAAGGAGTTTTTATTGGAGGTTGACAGGTAAGCAAAATCTCTTATTTTTTGGAGTTTTAGACAATATTTTTGGGGAAGAATTAAATAATAGAGCTGATGAATTACTCAAATTAGTAGGGCTAGATGCATCAAAAGATAATAGTTTTTCTGGGTATTCTTCAGGAATGAAACAAAGATTGGCCATTGCTAGAGGAATGATATCGAATCCCGAGATATTAATCTTGGATGAACCAACTCGAACCCTAGATCCTATTTCTGCCGAGAGCATTACTAATATTATATCCGAAAAAATACATAATAAAAAAGAAAGAACCATATTAATAGCAACGCATAGCCTGACTGAGGCAAAAAAAATGTGTAACAAAATATGCCTTATGAAAGAAGGGCGTGTTGTTGATTTTTCTATGACTAGTAGTCTCATTGATCAATATGGAACTTTAGAGAAATACTATAAAAAGATAATGAATTCTGAAGTCATTTTAAATCAAGTTGAAATGGAGTCAATTTATTAAAAGAGAATTTTATTAAAATATTCTAAATATGGGACTGAACAAATTAACTGCGTTTATTAAAAGAGATTTTATAATTTTTTTGAGCTATAAAATGGCTTTGGTAACTGGAACTCTAGGTTCTTTATTTCCCTTGTTAACTTATTTTTATATTGCCAAATTGGTTCCAGGAAAATCTCAAGTTAGTCTTTTAGAGTTTGAAGGGGATTATTTTTCTTTTTTACTTGTTGGAATAGCATTTACAACATATTTTATGATGGCACTTGGTGAGTTTTCGGCAACGACTAGGCGAGATCAAATGGCAGGTTGTTTAGAGGCTTTGTTAAGTTCTCAAACAGATACGAAATCTATTATATTCATGTCTGCAATCTTCAAGTTTATTCATAACGGAACAATATTGATATTTATGTTTACTGTTTCTGCCCTGTTTTTAGGTTTTAATTTTTCAAACATTAATATTCTATCTACTGTCGTGACTTTAGTTTTATCATTAGGTGTGTTTATTAGTTTAGGGATTATCTCTGCAGGAGGAACAATTTTGTTTAAAAGAGGAGAGCCTTTTGGTTTTATCTTTGGAGGTTTGAGTTCATTACTAGGAGGTGCTGTATTTCCTGTTTCAATTTTGCCAGATAGTATTCAGATGTTATCCTATGCTGTTCCAATTAAATATTCTCTTGATGCATTGAGATTATCCATTATAAAAGGTCACTCAATAATAATGCTTTCTCGTGAGTTGATTATTTTATTTGGTATGGTATTGATTCTCTTTCCTTTAAGCTTGAGGTTTTTTGATTGGGCGGTAGAGAAAGGAAAAAAATCTGGCTCTTTGATGCATTATTAGGTAGTGTCCAAGTGTCGATATATTATATATTATAATTATTAAACCTAATAATTACTATTAGAAATCTAGTTATTTAAACCAATTTAAATAATATATAAACGTATTCATTTGAAAAAATGAATAGTCTTATCTCGTGAAAGTTAGTAGTACCAGATTGAATCAAATTCAGGCTAACAGAAAAGTATTTAACTTATTTTTTTGAGAGAGCAATCTTTTTGCATAATGAAAATAGACAAAACAGAACAAATAATCAAAGAAATTGGAGCTTGTAATGGAACTATATCTTTAGATGGAAAGAATTTAAAATTAAGTTTTCCAGATAATTTTGATAACCAAGACTTATTGGAAGTAATACGCTCAAATAAAGAATTGTTAATAAAAAGATTAAAGAATAAACAGTCAATTCAATTAACAGAAAAGAAGTCTCAATTTGTTGCTACTCCAGGTCAAAAGGGGCTTTGGGTTTTAAGTAAGCTAGAAGATGGATCGAATGCGTATCATATTTCAACAGTATTTGATTTGTTTGGGGATATAGATAAAGATATTTTGAAGTCGAGTTTTTCTGCTTTAATGAAACGTCATGAAATACTAAGAACAACTTTTTATAATAAAGTAGAAAAATTATACCAGAAAATTCATGAAGAAGGTTCTTTGGTTTTGAATTTTGAAGGATTTGAAGAGAGTAATCCTGAAATCATAGAAAATCTTATTGAGAGTCATAGCAATAGGTTATTTGATTTAGAAAGAGACTCTTTGTTTCGATGTCTGTTAATTAAGAAAAGTGAGAATAAATATGTTTTGGGATTAACCTTACATCATATTATTAGTGATGGATGGAGCGTGGGTGTATTAGTTAAAGAGTTATTACAGGTTTACCATGGATTAGTTAGAGGGTTTAATGATATGCCTGTTTTAAAGTTTCAGTACAAGGATTACGCAGAATGGTATGAAAAGAATTCTTTAAAGTTAACTACCAATCATGAATATTGGAAAGCAAAACTATCAGGAGGGCTCCCAGTATTAGAATTACCTGGATATCAAACACGACCTGCCTTAAAAACATATGTTGGAGATCGAGTTTTGTTCTCAATAGATAAAAAAAGAGTTCAAATATGGAAAGAAAAAAGTAAAGAATATGGGGCAACATTGTTTATGGGGCTTTTAGCTGGGTTGAATGCTATTTTATTTAAATATACAAGACAAGAAGATTTCATTATAGGAACACCATTTGCTGGGCGAAATTATAAAAGTTTGAGTAATCAAATAGGTTTTTATCTGAACACATTACCTCTAAGAGTAGGAATAAATCCAGAGAGTAGTTTTGAAAGTGTATTGTCAGAGGTTAAAGAAATCACTTTAGAGGCTTATGAACATCAGAGTTATCCTTTTGATTCAATAATAGAAAATATATTAGATAAAAGAGATTTAAGTCGAAACCCATTATTTGATTTTATGCTTGTTTTTCAGAACAATGAAAAAATATATATAGATCAAAAAGAATTAAAGGTTGTTCAAAGAGCTAATACATCAAAAACAAGTAAGTACGATCTTAGTTTTATTTTTAATGAGAACAGAGTAAGGGAATTAGAACTTGAATTAGAGTACAATACAGATATTTATCAAGAATCATTTGTGAATCAATTAGGGAATCATTTTATCAACTTGATGGATAATATGGTTTTGAATAGTAAGTCCACAATAAAGGTATTAAATTATATAGATGCTATAGAGCGGGATGTTTTATTAGAGGGTTTTAATAACACGGGGGTATCATATGCGCAGGAAAAGACCGTTATAGATTTATTTGAGGAACAGGTAAAGAAGACCCCGGAGAGTATAGCTTTGGTATTCGAGGGCGAAGAATTAAGTTATAAGGAGTTGGATTTTAAATCCAATAAGGTGGCAGGTTACCTGTCCCATAGTTTAGGAAATGAAGATAGGTCACCTATAGCTGTTTTACTTAATCGTTCAGCAGATTTAATAGTTGTACTTCTAGGTATCTTTAAATCTGGTAGGTCTTATATTCCTTTAGACCCAAGTTATCCAGAAGCACGTTTAGAATATATTATCGATCACAGTGCAGTAAGCTGTATTATAGGAACAAGTGAATTAGAAGGTCTTGTAAATTATGGAGTGAAATTTATAAATGTAAATACGCTCTTCAATTTAGACAGCAAAGAATCATATTTTAAGGAGTTAAGGTCTTTAGATAGAGCTTATATCATTTATACTTCAGGAACAACAGGCCAACCAAAGGGAGTAGAAATAGGGCATCAATCATTATTGAATTTCTTGTTGAGTATGCAGCAAAGCCCAAAAGTAGAAGCAAAGGATTCATTCTTTTCAGTTACGACTCAATCTTTTGATATATCTATTTTGGAGTTTTTTGTTCCTTTGATTACAGGAGCGACATTGTATGTTATAGATAAGGAGACATTGTCAGACCCTTTATTAATTATCGAACGATTAGGAGAGGTTCGACCTACGATTATACAAGGGACTCCTAGTTTTTATCAGATGCTATATGATGCGGGATGGGAAGGGGATAAGGATTTGAAAATATTATGTGGAGGAGATCTTCTGAGAGAATCATTAGCGGAGAACTTAATCAATACATGTGGAGAAGTATGGAACATGTACGGTCCAACAGAAACCACGATATGGTCTAGTATTAAGAAGTTGGTTAGCCCGGAAGACTCTTCAAATATAGGAACCCCTATATATAACACAAAGATTTATATCCTAGATGAATATTTACAAGTATTACCCATAGGAGTTTCAGGGCATATTTATATAGGAGGAGACGGTTTGGCTTTAGGCTATTTTAAAGAAGCAGAATTAACAGCCGAGAAGTTTATATCTAGTCCTTTTAAGGAAGGAGACCGGTTGTATAAGACAGGAGATTTAGGACGTAGGTTACCAGATGGCACGATAGATTTTATAGGTCGGTCGGATACCCAGGTAAAGATCCGGGGGTACCGAATAGAGCTTGGTGAG
>CANLWB010000019.1 GCA_947494695.1 uncultured Flavobacteriaceae bacterium
ATCGTGTTAAATAAGGTTTAGCGCATCCCGATTTTACATCGGGAGGGTCAGGGGTTCGAATCCCTTCGCGCCCACAAGAATATCCTAAGGCTATATGGTTTTAGGATTTTTTTTTGGAATTAAATAGAGCAATGTTATACGGATCAAGAGCAATTGTTGTGTTTAAGCAAAGATTTGCGTTAATCTAAAAAGAAAGAATTCTACATTTTTAAGGATCAATACAAAAAATTGTGTTTGAGTAAAAAATAGCATTAAAGAGAAAGTTTTTTTGGATAGAAGCACTACAGATGGCCTTTCTTCATAAATGTCGTTAAATTTATTAATCTTCAAATAGGTTGAATGATAGTTTGTTATAAAATTTAACATTTTTTTATTGTTAAAACTACTCTTTTGATTAATTCAGGTATGCTTTTTTTGGTTTAAATTGGACTATAAAAAAAATAACTATGGAAACTCGATATGCCCGAAATAGGATTTATATTTCTACAGAAGAGCAAGAAATTATGAAAGACTTCCCTATTTTACTTGCTGGTGTGGGTATTGGGAGTGTTATAGCCGAATGTGCTTTACGTTTTGGTTTTGAAAATATTACTCTTATAGATGGAGATCAAGTCGAACGATCTAACCTAAATCGTCAGAACTATGAAGAAAACGATTGTGGAAGTAATAAGGTAGATGCTCTGGCCAAAAGGTTGTTATCCATTAATAAAAATGCGAAAATAAAAAGATTTGATTTTTTTTTAACTGAAGAAAATATTGAAGAGCATATTAACGGACATAAAGTTGCAATAAATGCCCTGGATTTTTCTTCACCAATTCCCATAATGTTTGACAGGATTTGCCAAAGACAAAGTATCCCTGTTTTACACCCTTATAATATTGGATGGGCCAGTCTTGTTACTATTATAACTCATGATGGGGTATCATTGGAGAGTATCTCAAAAGAAGGAGAGCGCTTTAATGAACTAAACGTCGTAAAATATGCCTCTAGTTATTTAGAGTTTTGGGGAGACCCTCAAAAATGGATCGATGATATCATTGAAAAATATATAGGAGAAAAAGAAGTTTTACCACCGCCTCAGTTATCAATTGGATGTTGGTCTGTTGCTGCCATGTGCACCCATTTGCTTTTTAATATAGCAACAGGTAAAAAAATTAAGAAATTCCCAAAGTTTTATTTGTCTAAAATTATTGATGACGACTTTAACTAAACTAAAGGATAATAAGTATTAAATTAATATGTTGTTATTGGTGGCATATGCTATGGCCTCAGAAATATTTGCGACGTCAAGCTTTGCAAATAGCTTTCGTCTATGAAATTTAACCGTATCTGGAGATACAAAAATGGTCTCTGCTATCTCACCTACAGAATAACCTCTTATAGAAAATTGAAGAATTTCTTTTTCTCGATTGGTTAAGGTTATTTTATCCATCGTTTTCCAAAAATTACCTTGCAAATCATATTCAAATATTTTGTTATCGCCTTTTTTATAAATTTTAATATTGCCAGAGCTTTTTGCAGGAGAAATAGAAATAATACAAATGGCTTTCCATATTTTTCCAGATTGAGTAAGGTATATGGGCGTTAGCTTTTGATTTATAAGGATTACTTTTCCTTCAGAGTTTTTTAAATGAAAGTCGTAGCTAATGGTATGGAATATGCGTTGCTTAGGTGGGATTTTTTCGTAAAAATCAAATCCAATAGTGTTTATTTTTAAAAGTAATTCTAAATCCTCGGGAATAACATATTTGAAATAGAATGCATAGCCTAGTTTTTGGACCTCTTCCGCGGTATGCCCACACAGAAACAGAGGGTTTTCAGAAACGTATTCGAAGCCCTTTTTTTCATAATCAATAACATAAATACTTTGATAAGTAGTTCTGGCGAATGCCTTAATTGCCTCCAAATAATAAAATGTTTGGTCTCTATCCTCTTTAGAAATACTATTAATGACATTTTTTGAAGAAAAAAAATCACTCTCATCTGCCATGGGTTCGATTTTTAGGGGTTTTTCTACTACTAAAGTAGTCTTTTTTTTTCATTTGCGCATTTCGAAAATTGGGGCGTTGGGAAAAATAATGATTTTTTAATAAGAATGAATTCTACACCATCGTGTAGTTTTTTATCGATTAAATGCAAGCTAGCCTTTTGTGTAGCACATTCGAGTGGTTGCTTTGATAATTTTAATTTAAAACTATTATGATAATGAGCATATTAAACAACCTAATAAGAATAGGGCAAAGCGAACTATACAGCATGTCCAAATTTGTAGTGACAGAAAATTTTAAACACCACACGAATGATACGTTACCAAAAAACTATAAAAAAGATATCGCGTTTATCTATATAGACGAGAAAAATAATTTAGCAAATTCTCAGATTTTTGCCGCTAAAACTGTCGAAGGAGAAATTGTTGGTACTATTAGGGTTTTAAAATGGGATTATATAAACCCATTACCGATTCAAAAAATATTTGGTATAAATCCATTATTATGTGTTAATGGAGATCTCATAAACGACATATGGCACATTGGTAGGTTTGCAATTAAAAAAGGAGTTAGTGATATTAATTTACTCAAAAAACTAATGGTTTCTGCAATTAAGCCTATATGTAAGCATGAAAACAATATAGCTTTTGTTGAGTGCGATGCGAAGTTACTTCGTGTTATGACACTTATGGGGATTAAAACAGAAATTATAGGAGAGTCCATTAATTATTTAGGATCCGAAACAATACCAGTGAGTATTTCTTATAGTGGATTAATTGATTTCTACGATTCGAATAAGTATTTAATAGAAACAGATTTAAATTAAATGACTAATACTTTGAACTACACGAAAGTGTAAAGTTTAATTGTAAAAAACGAACTACCTTTTGGTGTAGCGTAATTAGAGCTATATCATATTAAATTTGAAAGTGTTAGAGTAAAATGATCATTGAAGTAAACGAATGTAATAATTAAAACTAAGTTTTAAAGTAGAATCTTCATTACAATTAAGCTTTAAAAGTACTTCTCTATAGCATTGTTCGTAAGGATTAAATCTTCATTATTGTTTTAAAAATGAGAAACTTATGTGACTTGGAGAGGTGGAGCCGTATCAAATAATTAAAAATTTTTAAAATATGGTAAGAAATAAGGGGTGGTATGTACTTTATGTTAAGTCAAGGCATGAGGGCAAAGTCTACAGGTTATTAAAAGAGCAAGGAATAGAAGCCTTCTTGCCCATGACCACAGTAATCAGAAAATGGAGTGATAGAAAAAAGAAACTCAAGGTACCTTTGTTTAGTTCCTATGTTTTTGTAAAAATAAAAACAAGTATGGATTTTCATCTTGCCTGTAACGTTGCTGGAGCATGTGCATTTATAAAATTTGGAGTAGAATATGCTAAAGTGTCTGATAAAGAAATGAATTGGATAAGAATTTTACTCAACACAGAAGGTGTTGAAGGTTTTAAAGTTATCGATAATGAGCCTACTGTAGGAGAAAAACATAAGATTGGTCATGGTCCATTACAAGGACTAGATTTTGAAGTTACCAGAGTAAATAGTAAAAGTGTAACTATGGTAAGGTTGGATTCTATAAAGCAAAATATAGCCGTTACCATTCCTAAGCAATTGTTGTATAAACATCCACTCACCGCCTAGTGCACAAAGTTTATTTGCGTTATCGAGTTACTAAAAGCAAAAAATCCTAAGGTAAGTTAACTTTAGGATTTTTTTATGTAAAATTATCTTCTGGATTATTACAGGATAGTTCTAAATTTCACTAAAAAATTAATAATCTAAACCAACTATTGCTACCTTTACTATAATGAAAGAGTTTATAGCATATATTCTTCAATATGGTGATTTAACACAACAACAAGTTGACTTAATTACAGGTAAGGCAGAAGAAATAGAACTTGATAAGGGCGAGTATTTTGTAGAAGCTGGAAGTGTTTTTAAAGAAGTGGGGTATGTCCTGGATGGCATCTTTCGAATTTGCTATTACAACAATAAAGGCGAGGAAATAACTAAAATTTTCATAGAGGAAAAGCATTTGCTTTTTAATCTTAACAATGTACCTTCAACAGAATACATCCAGGCGGCAACGCATTGTAAACTATTGGTGTTTTCAAATCAGAATTGGAAACAAATTTCTAAGGCAATAGCTGGTTGGGAGAATATGATTCAAAAGATTACCAATACAGCACGTATTCAAAAACTTGAAAGGGTAAGTCCGTTAGTGTCCCAAGACGCGACTACACGCTATTTGGAGTTTTTAGAAAAATACCCAACATTGGTTAATCGTATTCCATTATCATACATAGCTTCTTATCTGGGGGTTACGCAACAATCGCTTAGTAGAATAAGAAAAAATATTCATTAAGTTGTTTTTTACCAAATGGTAAATAGATTCATTTTTTAACGCTGCAATTTTGTGATATCAATTTTAAAGTTAAAAAATGAACAAAACAATTTTTATTACAGGAGCCTCTCAAGGACTGGGAAAAGCTACGGCCAAATTATTTGCGATAAAAGGTTGGACGGTAATTGCGACCATGAGAAATCCTGAAAACGAAATGGAATTATCGCAATTCTCAAATATATACCTTTTGGAATTGGATATTAACAACGAAGAACAGATTTGTGAAATTGCCACAGAGGCAGAAAAGATAAGTCCAGTAGATATTTTGTTTAATATGCTTTCGCAGGAGCCTTAGAAGCTGCAACTAACGAACAATTACGGCGACTTATAAACACCAACCTCTTAGGGACAATACTTGTTACAAAAGCTTTTTTGCCTTATTTCAGGACAAGAAGAACAGGAACAATCATCACAACAACGTCGTCAACTGCCTATATTCCTTATCCGTTTATTGCTGTTTATGAAGCAGTAAAATCAGCATTAGAAACTTGGACTGCAGGAATGAGTTATGAGTTAGATAGAATGGGCTTAACCATTAAAACCATTGTTCCAGGTTATATGCGAACGGACTTTGGCAAAAACGGTGAATTCGCTGCACACGAAGATTACCAGGAGGACTTTAATAAGTACATTGAGAAACTAATGGCAGAAACGGCCTCGCTAGCCGACAGTCCTGACGATGTTGCAGCCATTGTTTACGAGGCTGCAACAGATAATAAAAAACAACTTCATTACATGGCTGGAAATCATGCAAAGACAGAATACAGGTGGTTAAAGAAAGAGGGGCTTGAAGTTGTTATGAATGCACTGAAGAAAAGGTTCTTTTAAATAAAAGGATATGAGAATTGAAAATCGGAGTGTTCGTATAAAGTTAATATTAGTCTAAAGAAAGCAAACTCCAGAACGTTCTTACTGTAGATTAGGAGTTAGGAGAGCAAATGTTTCTCTAGTCTTAAGTACCATGAATTACTAAAATACCTACACTTTAGATTAATTATTTTTTTAAGAGATTTTAGTATCATAAAAAAGTGCCCATAGTTCAAATCAACTATGAGCACTTTAGTTTACTTAAGCACGTATTGTTTATTATTGAGTTTGTTTGTTTTTAGTGTTAGATTTTAACCGAATGATACGTAAGCGTATGCATGATTTTACTGTTGTCGCTACCTAGGTTTAAAGTGATTTTGGTGTCGTGGAGTACCCAAACAGTTTCATACTTTAAGTGTCCAGAAGAAACGGCAAGGCCATAACGGTCATTATCACTTTTAAACGTATTATTATTCCAGTTTAATTCATCAATATTCGGAGCTCCGTATTTTTTAGTGAGTATATTTTTAACCTTATTAAAGTCTTCTATAAAAGCATTTTCATTACCGTGCTGCTTTTTAAAGACACAGGATATATTTTTTAATGAATTATCGTTGAGTTCGAAAAGAATAGAGGCATCTAGAAAGTTAAGAACTGTTGTTTTAGTTAGACCCGATTTTGTCTCTTCTAAATCAGGAATTGTTGAATTTACTTTAGTTTTAGAATCCCCCCAGTTTAAGCCTTGAAAATCAAAAGGTTTTTTCGTTTCCTGAGAAAGGCACAAAAAGGGAATGAATAAAAAAATAAGCAGGATTTTTTTCATAAGATTTAAATTTTATAGTCGATTCTATATAATGCAACCAACCAAAGTTTAGATTAAAGGGCTTAAGTTTATGTTATAAAACCATCCTTGTCTGGATGGTTTTATAAGACTATCAAATATATATAAATAAATATAAGTTTTTAATAACAGATGTCTTTTTTAGATGAACACGCATAAAATAAATAAGTCTCCCAAACTGGGAGACTTATTTTTGACTATTTTCCCTCATTAATAATAGTCAGCGTTGATTGCGCACAATCAACATAGATACTATTAGCGATTACCAAAACTCTATAACGACACCAAGGGAGGTTTTTTTAAGAGAAACGCTCGCTGGTACTTCTCGGCATAGTTTTGCTAATTGAATAATTTGATGTTTTACAATGGGTTCTTCAACTATAGTTGATAAACCGTTAAAACCGCCGGTTTTGGTTTCGGTTTTAAAAATGTATTTAAAACCTTCTTCAATTTTCTTGTGATACTTTTTACTAATTGGCATGGTATTCATAGGATTTATAAGTTACGGTTTAATAAAGAGCGTGCATACCGTTTAGGGCTATGACGTGCTGTATGCACGCTCTAAGTGCGATAAGCTTACTTACCGCTTTTGAGAATATTTTTAAGACGATTAGATAAGGTCTTATATTCTCTCGCTATTTCTAAAATGGCATTAAAGACTTGAATATTTTTGGTAATACCGGCTTTGGTATTCCTAACCGTTTGAGAGTCGGTGGTAATACCAGTTGACTTCAGGTATTTTATAACTTTACCGGTATACTCTTTTGGAAGATGATTTATAAGCAAATCTTCAAGAGCTTCTTGTTCTTTGGGAAGATCTATATCATATAATGCGTATAATTTGTTTAAATTTGTCATAGCTTGTTTATATTTGTAGAATATTGAATGAATTTACATACAAAAATATATAAATAGTTAAATAAATAAAAAATAATTTAACAATTTATAAAATTTAGACTGATTCTAAATATGACATTTGAGGAAAAATTAAAGCAACTCATAAAGAGTAAGTACAATAAACTTGGTGATTTAGCCGAGAAATTTGAGATGAATTATTCTCAATTATCTCAATATGTGAATGGCAAGAAAATATCAATTGATTTCTTAAATAAAATAATTGAAGAATTTCCTGAGGTCGATTTAAATTGGTTGTTAAGGGATAGTGATGCTGTAAGAGAAGGTACTGAGGTTTATAAACCGGTCTTGAATAAGGAACAAATTATAGAAAGCATTGAAAGCTTATTGGTCGATTTGAGAAATCAAATGGAAAAGGAATAAGCAGGAACTACAGATGTCGCAGTACTAAATAAAATCTAAAATACGCTCTAAAGCCATACCTCTCGATCCCTTAATTAAAATCGATGTGTTTTCTATATTAGAATTCATAACCCACACTTTAAAGTCGTTAAAAGATTTAAATTGAAGCGATTTATCCGATGTGATTTTCGAATCAAAAAAGTTCTCACCAATAAATAAAACCTTTGTAAAGCTTAGTGATATTGCCAAATCTGCGATGTTCTGATGTTCTTTTCTGGCATCCTGTCCCAATTCAAACATATCACCAAGACATACTATTTTTTCAGGGTTGGGTGATTTATCGAAGTTTAATAAGGCAGCTTCCATACTTGAAGGATTCGCATTATAAGCATCTAAAACAATCTCGTTAGAGTGACGCTCTATAATTTGTGAGCGATTATTAGTTGGTACATAGCCCTCAATGGCCGCTTTAATATTTTTATCATCCACTTTAAAATAGTATCCCATAGCAATAGCCACTGCAATATTGCTGAAGTTATAGTCTCCTATGAGATGACTTTTTATTTCCAGGCTATTATAGCTGGATTTTACAAAGGGGAGTGCTTCAATAAAATCAATGTTTAAATTGAAATCAGGATTGGTTTTACCAAATACAAATCTATCGGCACATGTTGTTTTTTCGATCTGGATAGGGTCGTCGCCATTCACAAAAATGGTTTTGTTATCGCCAATGAGGTAGTCGTACATTTCACTTTTCCCCTTAATAACACCTTTAACCCCACCAAACCCCTCTAAATGTGCTTTCCCGAAATTAGTAATATAACCAAAATCCGGTTGAGCAATAGTACATAAAAAGGCAATCTCTTTTTGGTGATTGGCTCCCATTTCAACAATACCTATTTCGGTGCTTTTAGACATTGATAACAATGTTAATGGAACTCCAATATGGTTATTTAAGTTTCCAACGGTTGCCGTGGTTTTATACTTTTGGGATAAGGTAGCATGTATTAACTCTTTAGTTGTTGTTTTGCCATTGCTGCCGGTAAGTGCAATTATAGGAATGCTTAAATATTTCCTGTGGAAATAAGCCAATTGTTGCAAAGCTTGGAGAGCGTTATCCACTAAAATGGTTTTAGGAGATGTGTTGTACTCTTCTTCATCTATAATGGCGTATTTGGCTCCGTTTTCAAGAGCCTGTTGAGCATAGGAATTGCCATTGAAATTGTCCCCCTTTAGAGCGAAGAAAATATCATTTTTTTCAATCTTCCTTGTATCGGTACTTACCGAATTACATTGCATAAAAAGAGTATGCAGTTGTTCTGGTTTCAATGGATAAGTTGTTTTTAATTTTACAAATTAAATATAAAAAAAGTCCTAACATTTAAGCCAGGACTTTTGATATTATTTATTTATAAATCGAAATTAATTTTTCGTTTTATTTTTTGTCTTAGATTTTGATCCTACACGAGACATAGCACATCTAAATCCAATATAATCTGTTGCCATATCTTGAGGGAAGTAACGTCTTTGAGCTGGATCTAACCAATACTCTCTGTCTTTCCATGAACCACCTTTGTAAACTCGTACTTCATCATTAATTAAAGAGGTTCTGTTATTTCCTTTGTCATATTCTCTAATAATATTTCCTAAAGAATCTCTTCTAATACTATGCTTTGGAGAGTTATACATTTTACCAGTAAAATCTTTCTTACTGTTTTCTTCACTCTCATCGTCATTAAAGCTTTCAAAATAACGAGAAGAACGTCTGTCACCATCTCTAAAGTTTATTTCATCACTTTTATCAAAATTACTACGTAGATACGTTTCATTTTCATCGATAGGGATTTGAGCAATCTCACCAGGTAAGTTTCTTGCAACAACTTTACCATTTGATAAGGTGTCATACACAATATCATCTGCTGAAATTACTTTTACAGTACCGTCTTCATTTAATGCATTTTTAGTATAAACATTACCACGATAGTAGTTAAAGTCGTTAAATTCATCATCAATAATAGGTCTGTAAACATCGGCTACCCATTCTGCAACATTACCGGCCATATCATATAAACCAAAATCATTAGGATCATAAGATTTCACAGCATTCGTAATATCGGCACCATCATCAGACCAACCTGCAATTCCTCCATAGTCACCTTTTCCTTGCTTAAAGTTAGCCAATTGGTCACCACGTATTTTACGTTTGCTGGAACGCGTATATTGTCCGTCCCATGGATATTTTTTACGCCCACGGTATAAATTAAAATCTCTAATTTCACTTAATCCTAATGCAGCATATTCCCATTCCGTTTCGGTTGGTAGTCTATATTTTGGTGAAATAATACCTGTTTCACGAGTCGCATAGATATTAGATTCATTGCCATCTGCATCAACTCTGGCATATCTTTTATTACGATTGTCACCATTTATTATCTCTTCATTACCACCATATGTTAAAGTAGGAGCGTTAATATAAGTATCAGTACTAAAATTAGATTCTGCATTTACATCAATTACTTTGGCATCACGCTTTAAGTAACCAGCTCTTTCTAAGTTGTACTCATTAACACGGTCTGATCTCCAATTAGCAAACTCCACAGCTTGAATCCAGCTTACACCAACAACAGGATACTCGCCATATCCAGGATGACGTAAGTAATTTTCTGTCATTACTTCGTTAAACCCTAAACGGTTTCTCCATACTAAAGTATCTGGTAAAGCTCCATGATAAATAGCTCTAAAATTTTCTTCAGCTGGAGGATAGACTCTTTTAATCCAATCTAAATACTCCATGTACATGGCATTTGTAACCTCAGTCTCATCCATGTAAAAAGATTGTACATGTTGTTGTGTTGGACTGTTGTTCCAATCGTGCATTACGTCGTCTTGAACACGTCCTTTTGTGAACGTTCCACCTTCAATAAAAACTAAACCAGGAGCGGTTTCCTGTTCTTTAAAATCAGTGTTGTACTGGAAACCACCTTCTCGGGAGTTAATGTCCCAGCCCGTGGCTCTAGATGTATTTCTCGAACTCGAAGATTTTTTACAACTAGTTGATACCACTCCTAGTGCTAAAACTAATAAAATCTTGAATGCTACTACTTTTTTCATATCCATACTTTTAAGTAAGCTAATAAATTTTTGGTGCTGCAATATAAGAATTAAACCTAACAACGCAAGCGATTTTTTACATTATATCCAAAAAAAAGTGTATTTCACCCTATTTTTTTGACATTACACCGATGTTTTTGGCCATTTTCACCTCGGTTTTGTGTTTAAATAACGTTCGATTTACTAATTTATTATTGTATTTTTGGTTCAGTTTTTAAAATTGGCCTTAATTTAGAATAATAACAAGTCTTTAACTACGTTGTTTTATCGATGAAAGAGAAAATTTTATTTTTATTACTAATCACGTGTTCAGTTGGTTTTGGTCAACAAAAGAGATATGCCATTACCTGGACCGAACCAACAAAAATTTCTGGCGGTAATTATACCTTCGAAATTCCATCTTTTAATAAACAGAACTTTAATTATGGTTTTGATGAAGGTCTGTTGTTCATAGATCAGTGGGAAGCCAATGGTCTGGTAAACGAAGCTTCTGTGACAGTTAGCAATGTTGTTTATAACACAATTTCTAAAGCAGATCTAAAGGATTTAGACCTAAAGAAGGTTCCTAATACGCTAGAATTTAGTTTAAAAAATACCAGGGCGAGAGATAAACGTTTCGTATTGTTTCAAATGTCCCCTATTATTAAGGATGGAAGTAATAGGTTTAAAAAAGTAGTATCCTTCCAGGTAAATTACAGAAACGGAGCTAATACAAATAGAGTGTCTTCCTTTGGAGGGCGTTTTAAAACATCTAAGGTGATTAGTAATTCGGCGTTGAGTTCAGGAGAATGGTATCGGTTTTATGTGGAAGAAAGTGGCGTTCATCGTTTGTCTAAAGGTTTTTTACAAAGGTTGGGGGTTGACGTAAATAGTGTGGACCCACGAAACATCAAGTTGTTTGGTCATGGCGGTCGCATGATTCCATATTCCAATGCAGTTGCATATCCGTTTGATGTGCCAGAGCATGCTATAAAATTTGTAGGTGAGGCAGATGGGGTTTTCGATAATGAAGATCACATTTTATTTTATGCCGAGGGACCAAAAGAGTTTAATGCAGAAAGTAATACCAATATAAATTGTTATGCAGATAAAACCTACTATTACATAAATGTAGGAAGCGGAGCAGGTAAACGAATTCAAGCATTTACTCAACCTTCTGGTGCAGTGAATCAGGTGATAGATACGTTTGAAGACTATCAATTTCACGAACGTGATGAGCTTAATATTGCCTCTTTAGGGCGACGTTGGTTTGGTGAGCGTTTTAATGTGAATAACAATCAGACATTCAATTTCGAGTTTCCTAATATGGTAACATCACAGCCCATACGATTAAAAGTATACGTGGCTGCGGCGGGAAGCGCACAAAGTGCTATGGATATAACAGTGAATGGGGCGCCGGTTTCAACAGAGGTCATTGGACTATCTAGATCACCAGGGTTAGCAAATGAAGGGGTGTATAATGGAAATGTCGATGTAAGTAGCTCATCAATAGAGGTTGGTCTTAATTTTGATAATCGAGGAAATCCAAGCACACAGGGCTACTTAGATTATATATCTATAGAAGCGTTGCGTTCACTGCGTTTTGAGAATAAGCAGTTTCGGTTTAAGAACAGTTCGGTGGCTTTAACGTCGGGTATTGGACAATATAATATAACCAACGCTTCACAAGTCTCAGAAATTTGGGATGTTACAGATCTTTATAATGTCACTAATTTTGAGAATTCAACACAACAATCAAATCTTAGTTTTACATCGGCATTAGGGAGTTTAAGGATGTATGTGGCGGTGACGCCTTCAGATTATTTCGAACCACAGATTGATGCTAAAACAACGATAATCAATCAAGACATAAAAGGAACGATTTTTCAAAATTCACAAGGAGCATTTCAGGACATCGATTATATTATTGTGTCTCCTAATAATATGATCAATCAGGCAGAACGTTTGGCGCAAATAAACAGAAATCAGTATAACTTGAATGTGAAAGTTTTCGGTTTAGATGAAATATATAATGAATTTAGTTCAGGTAATCAGGATATAGGTGCCATTAGAAACCTTATAAAATATGTATATGATAATGCTAGCGCCCCTGAAAATAGAATAAAATATGTGTGCTTGTTTGGGGATGGTTCTTTCGATTATAAGGATAGAATACCAAATAATACAAATGTGGTACCATCATGGCATTCTTATAATAGTTTCAATTTAACAACGTCGTTTGTTTCAGATGACTTCTATGGCATGATGGATGATAACGAAGGTACCATGGATAACGGGGATCGATTAGATATTGCCGTTGGAAGAGTTTTGGCAGATACACCACAAAGGGCCAAAGAGTTGGTAGATAAAGTCGAGTCTTATTATATTAAGGAGGCCTTTGGTAGTTGGCGAAATAATTTTGTGGTTATATCTGATGATGTGGATAAAGATTGGGAGTATCAGTTACAGGAAACGACCGATAATGTAGGTAACCAGGTAGCGCAGGAAAAACCATTTATTAATGTTGTAAAAATACATTCAGACGCTTTTCAGCAGGAAACGTCAGCCGGTGGAGATAGATATCCAGAAGTTACCAATAAAATTGTTAACGCTGTTGATAATGGCGCTTTGGTTGTTAATTATTTTGGACATGGGGGAGAGGAAGGTCTTGCGGAAGAACGTATTCTTTTAAAATCCGACGTTAACGGTCTTCGTAATGTTTGTAAGTTAAACTGTTTCGTTACAGTAACGTGCGAGTATACTAAATTTGATAATCCTTTTGTAGAAACTGCTGGTGAATTCACGTATTGGAATAAACAGGGAGGAGCTATCAGTTTAATTACTACCACTAGACAGGTTTTTGTTACTTTCGGTATTAATTTTAATAATACATTGGGACAATATTTGTTCTCGTATAGCAACAATGATACGTATTCAGATTATGAATACCCAACCATGGCCGAAGCGCTTAGATTAGCAAAGAACGACCCCGCAGTATCGGGGAATATACAAAGACGTTTAATATTTTTTATAGGAGACCCGGCAATGAAATTGGCGTTTCCCAGACCAAATATCCGGTTAACAGAAATTAACGATGTACCCATTACGCAAGCTACCGACACACTAAAGGCATTAAGTTATGTGAAACTGGCGGGAGAAGTTGTAAACGAGTCTGGAAATTTAATAAGCAACTATAATGGTATTCTGTCTACAACCCTTTACGATAAGTCAATTAACAGACAAACTCTGGCGAATGATGGTACCCAAAATGCCGGGCAGGTTGTGAGGTTAGATTTTGAAACGCTTGGGGAAATCATATTTAGAGGCCAGGCATCTGTTAGCAATGGTAAATTTGAATTTGATTTTGTGGTTCCAAAAGACATTGGGATTCCAGTGGGATTCGGAAGGGCTAGTTTTTATTCGAAAAATGAGGCTTTGCTTCAAGATCAGACAGGAGCAAGTATTAATACGGTAAGAATTGGAGGTGTAAACGAAAATGCAGCCGAAGATAATACGGGGCCGGTGATAACATTATATATGAACGATGAGAATTTCGTGTCTGGAGGTATAACCAATGAGTCTCCAACTTTATTGGCAAAATTAGAAGATGAGAACGGTATTAATACATCAAGTGGTATTGGTCATGACATTGTAGCCATAATAGATGGTGACGAAACAAATCCAGTGGTGCTTAATGATTATTATCAAACCGAAGTTGACGATTATAAAAAAGGTCTGGTAAGTTTTCCTTTTAGAGATTTAGAGCCCGGACTCCATACCTTAACTTTAAAAGCTTGGGATGTTTATAATAATTCGGCGATATCAGAAATTCAGTTTGTTGTATTCGATGAAGATCAGGAATTGGTAATCGATAATGTGCTTAACTACCCCAACCCCTTTGTAAATTATACAGAATTTTGGTTCAATCACAATAGTTCGGAGCCTTTAGACGTTTCTATACAGATATTCACCGTGTCTGGTAAGCTGGTTCGAACAATAAATGGCGTAACGACTGGAGGAATTAAAACGACAAGTTCGTTATCTAGAGACATCGTTTGGGATGGCAGAGATGATTTTGGTGATAAAATAGGAAAGGGTGTTTATATTTACAAATTAACAGTGCGCTCTAACCTGTTGAATAAGAAAGTAGAAAAAATTGAAAAACTTGTAATACTGTAATTTTAGCTATTAATTTTAAACAAGATACAGATAACACTGACAAGTTTTTAAAAAAAAATTATATTTACAACCTTAAACTTGATACATGAAGAATAAAATAGTAATAGTCCTGACTTTAGTTTTCGCACTAAAGCTTACTGCACAAGAAACTATTGTTTCTCCTGGCCAGGATAGAAGAGTCATTACCACAGGAGTTCCTTTTTTATTAATTGCACCAGATGCGAGGGCAGCCGCTATGGGGGATCAGGGCGTAGCAACCTCTGTAGATGCATATTCTCAACAATGGAATTCGTCTAAATATGTGTTTTCCGAGAACAAATCGGGTATTGCGGTTAGTTATACACCATATTTAAGTAAATTGGTTAATGATATCTTCTTAGGAAACGTCACATATTTTAATCGTTTAGATGAAAAAAGTGCATTTGCCGCAAGTTTAAAATATTTCTCTTTAGGGGATATTGAGTTTGTAACCGATGAATTTTCAACAGCTTTAATTCAAAGACCAAATGAACTAACCATTGATGCTTCTTATTCGTTAAGACTGGCAGACCAATTTGCAATGTCTGTAGCTATGCGTTATTTAAGATCCGATCTAAGGTTAGATGGCGTAGATGGCGATGCAACGCCTGCAAGTACATTTGGAGTAGATATTTCGGGTTACTATCAAAGTGAGGAAGAAGCGTATAATGATTTTAACGGACGTTGGAGAGGTGGATTTGCCATCCAGAATATAGGTCCCAAGTTTAAATATGATGAAGGTGGTGTTGAAAATTTTCAACCTACAACCTTACGTTTAGGAGGAGGGTTTGACTTCATTTTCGATGATTATAATAAGGTTTCGGTGACTGCAGAAGTGGCCAAACTATTGGTGCCTACACCACCAGTTTATGGGTATGTTGATACCGATGGAGATGAAAACCAGGATGCCGATGAACCAACTATTATTGTTGAAGGAAAAGATCCTGATGTAAGCTTTTTATCTGGTATGTTTCAATCGTTTGGAGATGCTCCCGATGGATTTAGCGAAGAGTTAAAGGAGTTTACCTGGGCACTCGGAGCAGAATATGTATACCAAAAGTCTTTCGCATTTAGAGCTGGTTATTTTAATGAAAGTGAAGATAAAGGTGCCAGAAAGTTTTTAGCACTCGGAGCTGGTTTTAAAGCGAATGTCGTTAATGTAGACTTATCATATTTATTCTCGGCATCGAAAGTACAAAGTCCACTTGAGAATACACTGCGTTTCTCATTAACTTTTAATATCGGCGAAGGAACGTACAACGAATATTAAAATATATTTAACTTAATATAAACAAAAAACTATTGTTCATCGAGCAATAGTTTTTTGTTTAAAGTATTTCGTAAATTTAATTTTTACGTTAATATTATGAAGGAAATAAAGATAGAGACCACATTATATATGTATGAGAGCATAGACGAATTACCAAGAGATATCAATTCGTTAATGCAGAAAGCCATTGAAGCACGTAAGCAAGCCTACGCTCCCTATTCGGGGTTTCATGTAGGTGCTGCCCTTTTGTTAGACAATGGCGTGGTGGTTACCGGGAACAACCAGGAAAATGCTTCCTACCCCTCGGGTCTCTGTGCAGAACGAACTGCGATTTACTACGCAGGTTCGAAATACCCACAAGCTAAAATGCTTCAATTGGCAATTTCGGCTGGAGGCGAAAATAATCCAACCCATGAGCCAGTTCCACCTTGTGGTGCCTGCAGACAATCTATCGCAGAGTATGAAATAAAGCAAAAAACATCTATAGAAATCTATTTTATGGGAACCTCTGGAACCGTTGCCAGGTCTAACTCACTTCAAAATTTACTACCGTTTATTTTTGATAAATCTGTGCTTTAATCTTTTAAAAAAATCGTAGTAGAGTGGTTTAAATTCGTCAAAGAATTTTAAATACGATAGCTTTCAATGTTAAAAATTATTAAATAAGCAATCTACTATATAAAGTGTTTGTTTTTTGACATTTTTTTTACTTTAACCAGTTTAGGTTTTCCCAATAACAAGCAATGTATTACTTTTGTATTTGCTTAATTAAAATCTAAGATTAGTCGATGCAAAAAATCACTAAAGAAACATACCTGAAGTGGTATGAAGATATGCTGTTTTGGAGAAAGTTTGAAGATAAACTGGCAGCTGTTTATATACAACAAAAAGTTAGAGGATTTCTTCATTTGTACAATGGTCAAGAGGCAGTTTTAGCGGGTGCTTTACATGCCATGGATTTGACTAAGGATAAAATGATTACGGCTTATAGAAATCATGTGCAACCCATAGGTATGGGGGTAGATCCAAAGCGTGTCATGGCCGAGTTATTTGGTAAGGCGACGGGAACATCGCAAGGACTTGGAGGTTCTATGCATATCTTTTCAAAGGAACACCGTTTTTATGGTGGTCATGGTATTGTAGGAGGTCAAATTCCTTTAGGCGCAGGTATTGCATTTGGAGATAAATACCATGGTAGCGATGCTGTAACCCTGTGTTGTTTTGGAGATGGAGCAGCTAGACAAGGATCGTTACATGAGACTTTTAATTTAGCGATGCTTTGGAATCTTCCGGTAGTATTTGTTTGTGAAAACAACGGATATGCCATGGGGACATCTGTAGAACGTACTGCTAATCACACAGAAGTTTGGAAATTGGGTAAAGGTTACGAAATGCCTTGTGGACCTGTAGATGGTATGAATCCTGTGAAAGTTGCCGAAGCGTTTGATGAAGCGATTCAACGTGCGCGTAAAGGTGGAGGACCAACATTCTTAGAATTGAAAACGTATCGTTATAGAGGACATTCCATGAGTGATGCGCAACATTATAGAACAAAAGAAGAAGTTGCAGAGTATAAGAAAATAGATCCTATTACTCAGGTGAAAGATATCATTATAAAGGAAAAATACGCTTCCGATGAAGACATAAAAGTCATTGATAAGCGTGTTAAAGACCTCGTGTCTGAATGTGAAAAATTCGCAGAAGAGTCGCCGTTCCCAGAGAAGAACGTGATGTATGATGTCGTTTACGAACAAGAAGATTACCCATTTATACAACATAAAATATAAGCTATGGCTATAGTTATAAATATGCCGCGTTTAAGCGACACCATGGAAGAAGGAACGGTCGCAGCTTGGTTAAAAAAAGTAGGAGATAAGGTAGAAGAAGGCGATATATTAGCTGAAATTGAAACCGATAAGGCGACTATGGAGTTCGAATCTTTTAACGAAGGAACTTTGTTGCATATTGGTGTTCAGGAAGGAGAAACTACGAAGGTAGATGAGTTATTAGCTATTATCGGAGAAGAAGGTGAAGATATCTCTGCTTTATTAAACGGAGATAGTGCTAGTACATCTGCCAATACAGAAGAAACTTCTGTTGAAAGTTCAAATGAAGAATCTGCAGGAGATGAAGGCGATAATGGGTCAGTGAGCGAAGTCGAACTGCCAGAAGGCGTTATAGTCGTTACCATGCCTCGTTTAAGCGATACCATGGAAGAAGGTACCGTTGCAACATGGCTTAAGAACGTAGGAGATACCGTTGAAGAGGGTGATATATTAGCTGAAATTGAAACCGATAAAGCGACTATGGAATTTGAGTCGTTTCAATCGGGGACATTACTACACGTAGGTTTACAAGAAGGTGAATCTGCAAAGGTAGACGCTTTATTAGCAATTATTGGTCCCGCCGGAACTGATGTGTCGGGGGTGGCAAGTAACTTTAAAGTAACATCTACCGCTGCAAAAACAGAAGAAACACCTAAACAGGAGGCTCCAAAAGCGGCGGCTCCGAAAAAGGAAGCTGCAGTTAATACGAGTACAGCAGAGAAATCTCATCGTGCAACTCCGGTAACATCAAATGGAGGAAGACTATTTGTATCGCCATTAGCTAAAAAGATTGCTGAAGAGAAAGGCATTAATTTAGCACAGGTACAAGGTTCTGGAGAAAACGGGCGTATTATTAAGTTCGATATTGAGAACTTTGTTCCAGCATCTTCTGGGGCATCTGTTGGTAAATTTGTCCCAACAGGTCAGGAAGATTTCGATGAGGTAGCAAACTCACAAATGCGTAAGGCTATTGCAAAGTCTTTAACAAAATCTAAGTTTTCGGCACCACATTATTATTTGGCTGTCGAGTTTGATATGGATAATGCTATCGGGTTCCGTAAGCAATTTAATTCAATTCCAGATACAAAAATATCGTTCAATGATATCGTTGTGAAAGCTTGTGCTTTGGCTTTAAAACAGCACCCACAGGTAAATTCACAATGGTTTGACGATAAAATGCGTTTAAACAATCATGTGCATGTTGGTGTGGCAGTAGCAGTGCCAGACGGATTGGTAGTGCCTGTGGTTAAGTTTGCAAACGAGCAATCTTTACCACAAATTGGTGCAGCAGTTAAAGAACTTGCCGGAAAAGCAAAGAATAAGAAGTTAACACTGGAGGAAATGGAGGGGAGTACCTTTACAGTTTCTAATCTGGGGATGTTTGGTATAGACTATTTTACGTCTATTATAAACCAACCAAACTCTGCCATTTTATCTGTTGGAGCCATTGTGCAAAAACCAGTTGTTAAAGAGGGCGAAATTGTTGTTGGAAACACCATGAAATTAACTCTGGCATGTGATCATAGAACCGTTGATGGTGCTACTGGAGCACAATTTTTACAAACTTTAAAAGGGTTTATTGAAAATCCGGTTACCATGCTGGTATAATCAATATGATAATACCATTCTGAATCGTAGTTCAGAATCTCAAAATACTTTAAAAAACCTGTTTCATTGTTTTGAAATGGGTTTTTTGTTTTTTGATAAAAAAACGCCGAATCATCAGTAGGTTAAATAGCACATCGCGTTTAAATTTGGCTACAAAAACCAAATATTTTAGTACAATTAATTTGCTTAACCCCCATGTTAAGAGGTTTTTTGTGGTATTATTATAAACTTTGTTAAAAGTAATCTACTGTAGTTTTATTGATTTACATCAATGGAAAATGGTATGGAGGTTAATAATTTTGCAATTATTAACCTCAAATTTTACTACAATGAAAAAAAACCTACAACTTTTGCTGCTTTTGTTAAGTAGTCTTAGCACATTACATGCTCAATTTATTACAACCTGGAAAACCACACAAGCCGATGAATCGATTACGATACCTGCAGCAGGTATTCAAGGTTATGATTACACCGTAAATTGGGGAGATGGAAGCATAACCAATAATCATACTGGGAATGCAAGTCATACCTATAGTATGGCAAATACCTATACGGTTACAATTACCGGAGATTTTCCCAGAATCTATTTTGGGAACCCATTTCTTAGGGACGGGTCTAATCTAAAAATACAAACTATAGAACAGTGGGGGAACAATGTATGGGAGTCCATGTCTGGTGCTTTTAAAAGATGTGAAAATTTAGAAGGTCGGGCTACCGATGTCCCAAACTTATCTAATGTTAAAAGTATGAGTGAGATGTTTTTCGAAGCTAAAAATTTCAATCAGAATATCAATGACTGGAATGTTGAAAACGTAGAATCTTTTAACATGATGTTTAGACAAGCCACAAGCTTTAATCAGAATCTCAATGGTTGGAATGTTGGCAATGCTTTATATATGGAAGAAATGTTTGCAGGAGCCATAAGTTTTAATCAGGATCTTAATGATTGGGATGTTTCGAAAGTTACTACGATGTTCGGAATGTTTTCTGGTGCAACCGATTTTGATGGTGATATTACTGGATGGATTGTTTCAGAAGTTACCAATATGAATGACATGTTTGGTGCTGCTACAAGTTTTAATCGAGATATCGGTGACTGGGATGTTTCGAATGTTACTGAAATGGGGGGTATGTTTTACCAAGCTACAAGTTTTAATCAAGATCTTAGTCTCTGGAATATTTCAAATGTCACCAGTATAAGTAATATGTTTTTAGACGCTCAACTTTCAGTAGAAAATTACGATGCTTTGTTAGAAGAGTGGAGTAACCTTACGCTTAGTAATGGACTAAATTTCCATGGAGGTACTAGTTTTTATTGTAATGCCACTGCCGCCAGACAAAAACTAATAGATGATTTTGGATGGACGATTAATGACGGTGGAAGGAATTGTACGCTAAGTACTCCGGATGTCTCAAAAGCCGACTTTAAGATGTTTCCAAATCCTGCAAAAAATCATATTCAAATACGTTTAGATGGTGCAATCCAGAAAATAGCCATTTACAATTTATTAGGCGCAGAAGTATGGTCAGAAACTAACATTGAAGATAAAAGACTGGATATATCCGGTTTATCAAGTGGAACCTATTTATTAAAGATGCAAAGCGATGCTGGAACCATAGTTCGTAAACTAGTTAAGCAATAGTTTCAAACGGCTTTCAAACAATAAAGAAGAGGGTACCTAAAAGGTGTCATTTAGAACGGCCACCTGCCGGACGGGCAGGAAGTGAAGAATCTATCAGAAATTAAACGCATGCGTATTAAGGTTTTTGAGATTTTTTTGGGCTGAAATCAAAATGACAATTCTAAAACGTTTAGGCACCCTCTTTTTATGGCTAAAATGAATAAATATTTCTTGATCTAGATCAATGGGTTTATCCCTGTCATTACATTATTTTGGGGTGTATTAACTCTAAAATCTATCAAAATGACACAAAAGATATTACGCTTGGTATGTCTTTTAGGCTGCGTTACAGTACTACAAGCACAACCCGATTTTATTACAACCTGGGAAACTATAACAGACAATGAGTCGATTACCATACCTACTATAGGGAGTGGTTATAATTATACCGTTGTATGGGGAGATGGTGAAACAACCCCAGTAAATATAGGAAATGCGACGCATACCTATAGGAGCGCCGGGACTTACGAAGTTAAGATTACCGGAGACTTTCCTAGAATCTATTTTAATAATAAGGGTGATAAATTAAAAATAAAAAGTATAAAGCATTGGGGAGAGCAGGTATGGACATCTATGGCGAATGCCTTTTACGGCTGTGAGAATCTAGTAGGGAATGCAGACGATACTCCCGACCTATCGAATGTTACAGATACGAGTGGCATGTTTTATAGAGCGACACATTTTAACCAAAATATAAATGACTGGAATGTTTCGAATGTAACGAACATGAGCTTAATGTTTTCGAGTGCCTACAGGTTTAATCAGCCTTTGGGAAACTGGAATGTTTTAAATGTGACAGATATGAGCTATATGTTTTTTACAGCAATACGTTTTAATCAAGATATTAGTAACTGGGATGTTTCAAACGTTACCACAATGAGAGGAATGTTTACTAGCGCCTTGGCTTTTAATCAGGACATAGGAAACTGGAAAGAGAACGTTCAAAACGTTAAAAATATGGCTGGAATGTTTTACGGAGCTTCAAATTTTAATGTGGACCTGGGCCTTTGGAATGTTGAAAATGTTACAAATATGGATGCCATGTTTAATGGCGCTTTAAAATTCAACCAGGATTTAAGCAATTGGGATGTTTCAAATGTTCAAAACATGACCAATATATTTAATGGCGTAACACTTTCTAATGAAAATTATGAAGCATTATTAGAGGATTGGAGTAAACGTTCTTTACAAGATGGTATAGCGTTTAATGGAGGTGATAGTAAGTATTGTGAAGAAAGTGGAAGGCAAAAACTTATTGATGATTTCAACTGGACTATCACAGATGGCGGGCAAGACTGTAGTTTGAGTACCCCAGATGTATTAACAAAAACCTTTAAGGTATACCCCATTCCAACTAGTGGAGGTATTACCGTAGATGTAGATGCTAACATCGAAGAACTAACACTTTATAATTTACAGGGTGTTGAAGTACAATCTAAAGCACAAGAGTATGGTAAGACTATCGATTTATCTGGGCTTTCAAGTGGTACTTATGTCTTAAAAGTTCAAACCGATGAAGGTGCTGTGATTAGAAGAATCATTAAAGAATAACCCTTATATTCCTCATTATTTTTGCATTTATCAACCCCGAAAATCTATCGAAATGAGACAAAAAATACCACTTTTGATGCTTTTTTTTTGCTGGTTTACAGCATTACAGGCACAATCAGGTTTTATCACAACTTGGATAACTACAACAGACAATGAGTCGATTACCATTCCAATCCATAAGCCAACACCAGGATACAATTATACTGTAGATTGGGGAGATGAGAATAAAAGCTCTGGACATACCGGAGATGCTACACACACTTATGTCAAGCCAGGCACTTACGACGTTAAAATTACTGGAGATTTTCCTCGAATCTACTTTAATAATAATGGAGATAGATTAAAAATAAGGAGTATCAAGCATTGGGGATTTCAGGTGTGGACATCTATGGGGTATGCCTTTTCTGGCTGTGAGAATTTAGAGGGTAATGCTGATGATATTCCAAACCTGTCAAATGTTACGGATACGCGTGCCATGTTTAACGCGGCTGCACGTTTTAATCAGGATATAAATGACTGGGATGTTTCAGGCGTTAGGGATATGAGATACATGTTTTCAGTAGCCTCAAGGTTTAATCAGCCTCTGGGAAATTGGAATGTTTTAAATGTCGATAATATGGATAGTATGTTTCTTGGAGCCACAAATTTTAATCAGGATCTGGGGTCTTGGAATGTTTCAAATGTTAAAAACATGACCAATATATTTAAAGACGCAACACTTTCCAATGAGAATTATGAAGCATTATTAGAGCATTGGAGTAAACGTTCTTTACAAGACGGCATACAATTTAATGGAGGTCATAGTAAGTATTGTGAAGAAAGTGGAAGGCAAAAACTTATTAGTGATTTCAAATGGAGCATTACAGATGGTGGGCAAGATTGTGATTTAAGTTCCCCAGATGTATTAACAGAAACCTTTAAGGTATACCCCATACCAACCAGTGGAAGTATTACCATAAATGTAGATGCTAATGTCGAGCAGCTAACACTTTATAATTTACAGGGTGTTGAGGTACAATCTAAGGCACAAGAGTATAGTAAGACTATCAATTTATCTGGGCTTTCAAGTGGAACTTATGTCTTAAAAGTTCAAACCAATAAAGGTGTTATCATTCGAAGAATCGTTAAAGAATAACTTCAACCCACTTAATTATTGAAATTGAGAGGGTTTTTTGTGATTGTAAATGTTTATACGGAGGAAAATATACTATTTCTTGACGTGCGTCAAAAAATAGCGCTATACCATTGCGTAAATTTTGGATTTATTAACCCAAAATCTATCGAAATGGTACGAAAGATAACATCTTTGGATAAAAAACGCCGAATTAATTGTAGGTTAAATAGTATTGAATAGTAAAATTTAGCTACACGGTATATGGTTTTTTGATACAACAACCACTCTTAATTCGCTTATTTATAGATATTTATACGGTGTTGCTATAAGCTTTACCAAAAGGCAATCTATGTTAGCTTTATTGACCTAGATCAATGTAAAATAATATGGTGTTTAGCAATTTTACATTATAAATCTCAAATTTTATTACAATGAATAAAAACCTACAATTTTTGCTACTTTTATTAAGTTTTCACGCTGCATTACATGCGCAATTTATTACAAGATGGAAGGCTACATCTGGTAGTACATTTGTTACAATTCCAACCCATGAAGGTTCTACCTATAATTATACAGTTAATTGGGGAGATGGTAGCCCAGAGGACACTGGTATTACGGAAGATGTTAGACACATCTATGCGGCTCCGGGCGAGTACGACATAACCATTACCGGAGATTTTCCCCGTATTTATTTTAATATTGAAAATCAAAATAGTAGAAGGATAATAGCAATTTTGAAATGGGGGGATCAGCAATGGACTTCCATGGAAGGGGCATTTGCCGGATGTGTGAATTTACAAGGAAACACAGCCTCAGATACACCAGACTTGTCGAATGTTACCAATACGAGTAGAATGTTTCAAGGCGCCGAAAAATTTAACCAAGACATTGGTAATTGGGATGTTTCTAACGTTGAAAATATGGACTCGATGTTTTATGGTGCTTCCAACTTTAATCAGGATATTGGAAGTTGGGATGTTTCAAACGTTACAGATATGCGGGCCATGTTTCGTAGTGCGTCTAGCTTTAACCAAAATATTGGAGGTTGGGATGTTTCAAACGTTACAGATATGCAGGCTATGTTTCATGGTGCTTCTACTTTTAATGGAAATATTGAAAATTGGGGCAATAAAGTCTCCACTGTTATCTTAATGAATAGTATGTTTAGAGGTGCCTCAAATTTCAATCGAGATATTGGCAACTGGGATGTGTCCAATGTTAGATATATGATCGAAATGTTTAATGGAGCAACCAACTTTAATGGAAATATTGGAGAATGGGGTAGTAAGGTGTCCAAGGTTCAATCTATGGCTTCTATGTTCTCTAACGCTTCAAGTTTCAATCAGGATATTGGTGGTTGGGATGTTTCTGGCACTCAGGGTACTGCAGGATTGACCAATATGTTTTTTCAGGCCACAAGCTTCAATCAGGATATTAGTGATTGGGATGTGTCAAACGTTACAGTTCTAAATGATATGTTTACAAATGCCACAAGTTTCAATCAGGATATTAGTGGTTGGGATGTGAGCAATGTTACTAGTATGTATAGGATGTTTTTTGGTGCTGAAAATTTCGATCAAAATCTCGGAGCCTGGAATGTGAGTAAAGTCACCACAATGTATAGAATGTTCTTTAATGTACAGCTTTCTACAGATAACTACGATGGAATGTTACAGGGCTGGAGCAGTAAAACTTTGCAGAATGATGTCGTGTTTTCTGGAGGTGATAGTAAGTATTGTAATGCGTCTTCTGAAAGACAAAAACTTATAGATGACTTGAATTGGGTTGTTACAGATGGTGGGCTAGGTTGTAGTTTAAGTTCTCCAGATGTATTAACGGAAACCTTTATAACGGAAACCTTTAAGGTATACCCCATTCCAACCAGTGGAAGTATTACCGTAAATGTAGATGCCAATGTCGAAGCGCTAACACTTTACAATTTACAAGGTGCTGAAGTACAGTCTAAAGCACAAGAGTATAGTGAGACTATCGATTTATCTGGGCTTTCAAGTGGTACTTATATTTTAAAAGTTCAAACCAATAAAGGTAGTATCATTCGAAGAATCATTAAAGAATAATTTCAGACTATAAACACGTTTATAAACCCTCTTAATTATTGGTATTAAGAGGGTTTTTTGTAGACGTAAAAATTAGTCGAAGTAACGTGATTTCTTGATCTAGGTCAATCAATTAATCCATACGATTGCTTTAGTTTTGCACCTAATTAATCCTAAAATCTATCGAAATGATAAAAAAAACACCTCTTTTTCTGCTTCTCTTGAGCTGTTTTACAGTGTTACACGCGCAATCGGAATTTATTACAACCTGGGAAACCACATCAGATAATGAGTCGATTACCATACCGACTACTGGAGATGGGTATGATTATACTGTTGTATGGGGAGATGGTACGACAACCCCTGCGAATACAGGAGATGCTACTCATATCTATGCAACCGCGGGGACCTACGATGTTCAAATTACAGGAGATTTTCCTAGAATCTATTTCAATAATAGGGGTGATCGATTAAAAATAAAAAAGATCATACAATGGGGGGACCAAGAGTGGAGCTCTATGTTATCTGCTTTTCGTGGTTGTGCAAATTTGGAAGGAGAAGCCACAGACACTCCAAACTTATCTAAGGTTGAAAACATGAGTAGGATGTTTGATCTCGCTGTAAGATTTAACGATGATATAGGAGACTGGGATGTTTCTAATGTTAAATTAATGATAGAGATGTTTAGTAATACGTTAAGATTTAATGGAAATATTGGAGCGTGGAAAGAAAAAGTAGGACATGTCACGAATATGAATGGTATGTTTAGAAATGCCAGAGGATTTAACCAGGATCTTGGAGAGTGGGACGTTTCTAAGGTTACATATATGGATGATATGTTTCAAAGTGCCATAATGTTTGACCAAAACTTAAGTGATTGGGATGTTTCTAGTGTTACTACTATGACAGGCATGTTTTATTTAACGGAGCTTTCCGTTGATAACTACGAAGCTTTGTTGAAAGGATGGAGTAACCGTTCTCTACAAAGTTATGTGTCATTTTATGGAGGTGAAAGCGTTTATTGCAGTGAAGAAGCCGAACTGGCAAGGCAAAAGCTTATTAATGATTTTAATTGGGACATTTATGATAATGGTAAAGATTGTCCATTTACAACAACTTGGGAGACAACTACAGCCAATGAATCGATTACCATTCCAACGGCCGCAGGTTCCAATTATGATTACACTATAAGTTGGGGGGATGGCAATACAGAAAAAGATATAAGTGGTAATATTACTCATACATATGATATGGCGGGTATTCATACCATTAGAATTACAGGTGATTTCCCAAGAATTTATTTTAATAACTCAGGTGATAAACGAAAAATACAAAGTATAGAGCACTGGAGTGATCAAATCTGGGAATCCATGGAAAATGCCTTTTATGGTTGTGAAAATTTACAGGTAAACGACACAGAAGCTCCTGTTTTATCCGGAGTAAGAAGTATGGAGGGTATGTTTGATGGTGCAATACGTTTTAATGCAAACATTGGAAACTGGGATGTTTCAAGAGTTGGGAGTATGAAAAATATGTTTCGTGGAGCAACGAATTTTAACGGTAATATCGGAGACTGGAATTCTAATATTAGCGAGGTTACAGATATGGAAGGCATGTTTGATGGAGCAACCAGTTTTGATCAAGATATAAGTGGTTGGGATGTTTCAAAAGTTGAGAATATGAAAAATATGTTTCGTGGTGCGACAAACTTTAATGGAAGTTTGTTGGTTTGGGCTAGGAAGGTTTCCTATGTTGAAGATATGGAGGGGATGTTTGATGGTGCTGAAAATTATAATCAGAGTATGCGAAATTGGAGTGTTGGAAATGTCACCACTATGAAGAATATGTTTAGAGGAGCCTTAGCATTTAATGGGAACCTTGAGGGCTGGAATACAAGAGTAAGCCATGTTGAAGATATGGAGGGTATGTTTGATGGTGCCGTAGGTTTTAATCATGATCTGGCAGGCTGGAATGTAACAAGGGTAGAAACCATGAAAAATATGTTTCGTGGCGCGACAAGTTTTAATGGAAATATAGATAATTGGCGTTTCTCTTTTTCTCCTAACATCACAGATATGGAAGGTATGTTTGATGGTGCTACGAGTTTTAGTCAGGATATTGGAGCCTGGAATGTATCCAAAGTGACTACCATGAGAAATATGTTTCGTGGCGCCACAAGTTTTAATGGAAATATAGGTAATTGGAGTTTCTCTTTTTCTCCTAACATCACAGATATGGAAGGTATGTTTGATGGTGCTACGAGTTTTAGTCAGGATATTGGAGCTTGGAATGTATCCGAAGTGACTACCATGAGAAATATGTTTCGAGGGGTAACGCTTTCAAGAGGACATTATGAAGCCTTATTGAAAGGGTGGAGTAATAGGAGGGTATTCCAAAATGGTGTGTTCTTTCATGGCGGTAACAGTGTTTACTGTAGTGATGAAGTAGAAAACCTGAGAAAAGACCTGGTAGATACATATGGTTGGACGATTACCGATGGAGGAAAAGATTGTAACCTAAGTACTCAAGATATCGCTATGGAAGATTTTGTAATACATCCCATTCCGACTAATGGAAGTATTACGATAGATATAGATGCCAACATCGAGCAACTAACGCTTTATACTTTACAGGGTGCTCAAGTGCAATCTAAAAAACAAAAGGGTAATAAAGAGATGGACCTATCCGGGCTTTCAAGTGGTACTTATATTTTAAAAGTGCAAACAGATAAAGGAACAGTAATTAAAAGAATTGTAAAGCAATAAACAGAAACCTCAAAAGTTTGTTTATACACGTCTCTTAGTTTTAAAATTAAGAGGCGTTTTCTTTTTTGCTAATAATTGAAGTAAAAAATGAATTGAAAAAAAATTAAACCAATTCATTAATATGAGGTCAGTTTTATATCTTTAATCTCTAAATTACTTTGGAATGAAAAAACTCTCAAGCTTGATCATAATTCTGATGTTTTTCGGGTGTAAATCTCAAAAAACAAATTCGGAGCCTAAATCTGAAAACACAGAGAAAACGATTGTAAATCCTCAAAATGAAATCCTGGCATTACAAGAAGATGTCAAGTTGAGCTTGGAGTTTTTAGCTTCAGATGATTTGGGAGGCAGAAGTACTGGAACAGAAGGGATAGAAAAGGCAGCCGTTTATATAGAGCATGTGTTCAATAAAAATGGAGTTAAGCCCTACTTTGAGACCTATCGAGATAGTTTTAATTTAGGTGATATTGTGGGTTATAATGTTGTTGGATACATCGAGGGGCAGGACCCAAAACTTAAAAAGGAATTCGTCATATTAGGAGCGCATTACGACCATATTGGTACGGCAGAAGCTGTGAATGGAGACAACATTGCTAATGGTGCCAACGATGATGCCTCTGGAACTGTTGCTGTTTTAGAATGGGCCAAATACTTTTCTAAACAAAAAGTCAATAAGCGAAGTCTTCTATTTACCCTTTACGATGCCGAAGAAATGGGCTTGAAAGGTTCCGAGCATTTGGCAAAACGATTAAAAACGGAAGGATTGGATTTATACACCATGATCAACTTCGAAATGGTAGGGGTGCCAAGAGCCAAAAACAAAACTATGGCCTATATAACAGGGTATAAAAAATCTAATATGGTTCACAAATTAAATGATTATGCCAAAGAACAGATCATTGGATTTTTACCACAAGCAAAAGCGTATAACCTATTCATGCGTTCTGATAACTATCCTTTTTTCAAACAATTTAACATACCCGCACAGGCTATATCTACGTTCGATTTTACAAATTTTGATTACTATCACCATGTAGACGATGAAGCCGATAAAATGGACTTTGAACACATGACCACATTTATAAATAAAATGATTCCGGCTTTAAAAGGAATGATAAATGCCGATACTAAAGACATAAAATTAAACGATGAGTAAACATATTATTATTACCGGAACAAGCAGAGGCATTGGTTTCGAATTGGTTCAGTTGTTTGCCAAAGCAGGGCATCAGGTTTTAGCGCTATCCAGAAATAATCAGCCTATTGAAAATTTACAGTTAGAACATGTTACAGCTTTTACGTTCGACTTAAGTAAGGACGATGATTATAAAAAAGTTAGAGATTTTATCGAAACCCAGTGGAAACAGGTCGATGTGCTTATTAATAATGCTGGAGCTTTACTCAATAAACCATTTCTAGAGACGACTATAGCGGACTTCGAGCATGTTTATAAAACCAATGTTTTTGGAGTGTCTGAAATGACTCGAACCGTACTGCCATTTATGAATGAGAACGGGCATATAGTGACTATAAGTTCCATGGGAGGTGTACAAGGAAGTATGAAGTTTCCAGGCTTGGCGGCTTATAGTTCGAGTAAGGGAGCTGTAATTACCTTAACGGAATTATTAGCAGAGGAATATAAAGAAACGGGACCAAGTTTTAATGTACTGGCACTGGGAGCTGTTCAAACAGAGATGTTAGAAGAAGCATTTCCTGGATATGAAGCACCAACAACAGCATTGGAAATGGCGCGGTATATTTTAGATTTTTCACTCCATGGTCATAAGTATTATAATGGCAAAATGTTACAGGTTTCAAATTCTACGCCGTAAATGGATCGCATATTTATGAGATGCCTTATTTTTTATTAAGCTCTGGCGTTTTTGAGCTGATTTTACTCAAAAACCTAAATTATGTAACTTGAAGGTGAGATTTGTGTTAAAATTATGTTATAATATTCCTGCAATAATTAACTTGCAATATAATCAACCCTATTAACTTTGAAAAATATCCTACTCCCTCTCCTGTTATTATCTTTTATAACAGAAATCAAAGCCCAATGCAATAGAATCGAAACCATTTCTGTATGTGACATGACCGTTGTAGATGGTCTCCCTATTGGCGCTCCAGACGGCAATCCCGATGGGGTTATTAATCTTTTTACAGCATATAACAACCAGCCAGGGGTTACCCCTATAGATGCAACTATGGGAACATGGTTCGATCCAAATTATAATTTTGCTCTGGATAATGCATCTGGAAACTTGCGTTTATGGGACTTAGACAGGTCTTCTAGGGCAGAAACAGATCATCAGTTTCATTTTTTAAGTACTACATCCGGGTGTCCAGGTGATATTCTTGTAAGGCTTAACGTTATTATTGGACCATTTTCGGGTAACGCGCTTCCCCCTAATGACAATAATGTTAACTTACAAGTTTGTGATGTAGGATCAACGCCAAGAAATTTGTGTGGTAAGATTGAGGATATTGATCTTTTCAAAGCTCTGGATCCCATTCCTAGTCCACATCTAAATGGAAGATGGGTATATGTCTCAGGAGGTAGCGGTTTTAGGAGTTTAAATGGCTCCATATTATCGGTGACCATTCCCTATAGACCTGGGATGGGCCTAATAGATAGGCAAATTTTTAAATTTACCTATATAGTTGATGGTATGGATCCATGTATTTCAGGACCTTATCCAGCTGATGCAAGAACCGATGTTAGCGTCTCTGTTGTGAGAAAACCGTTTTCAGGGTATCCAAAAAGCAGACGCATTTGTGAAGATGTTATTAAAGGCGGTAGTTACGATGCCAATATAAACTTAAGAGATGATGCGTTTTTAGCATTGGAAGATTTAGAAGGGACATGGACAGGAGATACATATGGACAAGTTACAAATCCGTTAGATTCCGAAATAAACATTAAAGAGATTTACGACCAAATAATAGCTAGAGATGGTGTTAGGTTTGGATGTGCTCAAGCGGATTACCAATATACAGTTAGACGTCGTTCTGCGGTTTGCGGTGATACGACATCTACGGTTAGTTTTAAAATTTATGAAGCTTTAAGACCATTTAGTCAACAAACGGCAACGCCTTTTGAATTCTGTGAAGATGACCCGGTAGGGCCGTCCTCGGTAAATTTATACGATCAACTTGAGTTTACGACCGAAGCAGGTACATTATTCGATTATAATGCCGATTCCTGCACAAGTTGGAATTATATCTCTGGTCCTACTGACTTAGGTCTAATTACTAATGATGCAGCAAATCCTTGTTCGCCACCGGGAGCATATTCACATTTAGGAAGGGTTCATTTAAAAGATGCAGATCCAGGAACCTATGTATTCGAATATGTGGTTTACCCACAATTTAATTGTAACCCGGATTCGTTTCAGGTTTTAGATTATAGTGGGAACGCCTGCGACCCAACAAGTGATGAAACAGGATTTTGTGGTGTGCAACGGGCTCGGGTAACACTTGTTATTCATCCTAAGAACTATGCCGGAGATGATACAGAGCTTTTTTTCTGTGAGACCGATCCTGCGCTTTCCGGTGGTGTGATAAATCTATTTGATTTTCTCGAAGATAATGGACTCGAAACGATTTATCAGGGCCCATTAGGGGAGTGGGTTGACCTATCTACAGGTAATGTTGTATCAAATTTCGTAACTATACCAACCATCAACGACAGCGAAAGATTGAGTTATGAATACAGAACCGTAACAGCAATTCCTCCACCCGACGGTTGTACCGATAGTGCTCGTTTAATTATGCTTATATACGAAGAATATCAACCTGGAATGGATGATGATATCGATGTTTGTGATAACAATGCAGTATTCAATTTGTTCGATAGATTACCGGGAAGTCCGAATGACAATGGAACATGGACGGGGCCAAACGGATATTCGACTACAGACCATGTAGCGATGTTTGATCCACTGTCTTCAGATGAGGGTGATTATACCTATACGGTTCCAGATAACCTGCTTGGTCTCACAGGTATAGTGGTATGCGATGGGAGTTCGGCAACGTTATCGGTAACCATGTATCAAGCACCAAGTGCAGGAGCCAGTGAAACTTTTTCAGTCTGTCGCTCAGACTTACAAATAGATTTAGAAGATTATTTAGATAGCACTGCCGATGCCGGAGGAGATTTTAGAGATTTAGATGGTACCGGAATGCTTTCGGGAAGTGTCGTAGATGTCTCTCAATTAACAGAAGGGATCTACAGGTTTCAGTACGAAATTCAGGGGCATGCTTCCTGTAATTTGGAAACGGCCGTCATTTCCATAGAGATTATAGAGGTCGATACACCTACTTCAAACAATCAGACATTCTGTGCCATTCAGGGCGCTACCATTTTAGATCTTGAAGTGAATAACGGTATGGATTTTAACTGGTACGACACAGACACCTCTACCAATCCACTTCCAATAAGTACGGTTTTAGTAAACAATGAAGATTATTTTGTAGCTGCACTCGATAGCGATGGTTGCGAGTCTGAGAGAATAGGAATTGTAACAACCATTCTACCATTAAACCACCCAGAATGCGAACCCTGTTTTAAGGATGGGGTTTCGGCTAATGAAGATGGACAAAATGATGAGTTTGACCTGTGTGGACTACCGAATGCTTTCCCAAATTTCGAATTAAATATTTATAATAGGTACGGGACAGCCGTTTACAAAGGGCATAAAAATACGCCACTGTTTAACGGTGTTTCAAATGTGTCTTTAACTGTTGGAGAAAAACTTCCTTCTGCAGTCTATTTTTATGTATTCGATCCCAAAGATGGTATGACCAAACCCGTACAAGGCAATTTTTATTTAAGCAGATAATAAATCATATAACATGAGAATAAAAATATTTATATTATTCATCATATGTGGTTTATCTGCATATGCGCAACAAGAAGCACAGTATACCCAATATATGTATAATATGGGAATTGTTAACCCAGGTTACATGATTAATGAACCTAGCATTGTAAAACTGGGAAGTCTGTATCGTACCCAATGGGTTGGGGTAGAAGGTGCACCAAAAACAACAAATGTATTTGCTAATGTTCCTATAAATGAAAACATAGAGTTAGGCCTTAACTACCTAAATGATAATATTGGAGGACGAATAAATTTAAGCGAAAATGTCTTTAATATCAACGCCGCCTATAAGATCAAACTTAAAAAAGACTTAAATATTTCTTTCGGAGTTAAAATAGGGTTCGATCATTTAAACTTTAGTAGTTTAGGTAGCAATGTTAGTGATGACCCCTTATTTCAAAATACAAAAAAGACCGTTGCGAATATTGGTGCCGGAGTCTTTTTGTTTGATGAGCATTACTACGTAGGGTTGTCTGCACCTAATCTTATTCCAAGCGATTTAAATGTAAGCAGCAGTATATTGTACCAAGACAAGCCACATATGTTTTTAATAGGTGGCTATGTGTTCGAAATTAATAGTGATTTTAAATTAAAACCCTCTACAGTTGTTAAGCACGTTTCTGGGGCTCCATTGTCTTTTGATGTGTCTGCCAATGCTCTGTATAAAAATACTTTTGAATTAGGGGTGTCTTACCGTTATGAAGATGCCATTACTGGGCTGGCCGGAATTAATATTACTCCAAACTTAAGAGTAGGATACGCCTACGATTTTAATACGAGCCAGTTAAACAGTTATAACAGTGGAAGTCACGAGATCATGCTGCTTTTTACGTTTGATGTACTCGGACTAAGTAAAAGATATTCATCTCCAAGATTTTATTAATTATGGTTAAGAAGGTTACATTCATTTTAATAAGCTTGTTTTTTATACAGTGGTCTTACGGACAAAAGAGAACACGAGCCGATCGCTATTTTGAAAAGGGAGATTATATACATGCCGCTCAGTATTACGAAGAAGAATTAAAAAAAGGAAGATATAAGAAAACGATAGAACGCCTGGCAGTCTGCTATTATAATACCTTTCAATACAGGTTGGCATCAAGGTATTTAAGATTGTTGGTTAAAGGTAAATTTGGTGAGAAAGATAAAACCTATCATAACCAATATAACTTTAAGCTGTACCAGGTACTTTCTGCATTAGGTGACTATGAAACGGGGCTAGACTATTTTAAATTGTATAAAGAAAACGCGTCCACGCCTTTGGATAAACATGAAGCCATTGAGACTATTGAAGCATTTAAACTAAAAAATCCCGATTATACTATAAAAAAAATGCGGTTTAACTCACCGGCATCAGACTTTGGAGCGGTAAAGTTTAAAGACAGTGTCTTTTTTACATCCGATAGGGATAACAAACAATTTTTAGGTAAAACTTACAAATGGACGCATCAACCATTTTTAGATATTTATGCCGTAAAAGTAAACGATAAAAACGATACGATAGGATCTGTTAAACCCCTTAGTAAAACGATAAACTCTAAGCTTCATGAAGGGGATTTTTGTTTTTCTAATGATGGTAATACACTTTATGTTTCTAGAAGTAATTATACCAATGGAAAGAAAGAATTTAATGAACAGTCCTATAACAACATTCATATCTACAAGACCACTCGTGAACATGGGAAATGGAGTAAATTAACCAAGTTATCTTTTAATAAAAACGGATTTTCATTCCAACACCCAGCATTGAGTCCAGATGGAAAACGTATTTATTTTTCTTCCGATATGGAAGGCGGTTATGGGAGTTTCGATTTGTATTATGCGGAAATATATGTAGATGGAGCAGTAGGACAACCTGTAAATTTAGGTCCTGTTGTGAATACATCAAATCGGGAACATTTTCCGTTTATATCACAAGACGGGAATCTGTTTTTTGCGTCCAACGGACATTTAGGATTAGGGATGCTCGATAATTTTGTGTCCGAGAAGGTCGATGGTCAATTTACAACGCCAATCAACCTGGGAGCGCCAATAAACTCTAGATATGATGATTTTGGTTTAAAATACTACAATGAAACAAAGGGGTTTTTTGCTTCAAATAGAAATAAAAAGAACAATGATGATATTTTTATGTTCACGCAAACCGGTGAAATTTTCATTCGGGAATATATTAATACGTTCGAAGTAAGAGATGTGGAAACACGAGACTATATACCAAATGCTCATGTCGTCTTAATAGATAAAAAAGGAAAAGAAATATATAGTAATACCTTGGATTCTGTGGCAGCATTTAATCGGAATTTATTAGCAGGGAACTATGTGTTAAAAGCAGGTCATGAAGCCTACAATCCGGACGAAAAAAACCTTGAGGTTGTAGAAGAACAAGACCAAATTCATGTTCTATATTTAAGTAAATTACCACCTCCCGATCCCGTTGAAATTATTATAGCCGAGAAGAAGATTGATGAGAAGTTAAAAGAGGACGATCCAGAACGTTTTACGCTCTTAACAGATACCGAAGGGCCTCCCGTAATTGAGAAAGATGGGAAACTATTCTTTAAATTAGAACCCATATATTTCGATTTTAATATGTGGAACATTCGAAAAGATTCAAAAGTCATTTTAGACGAATTAGCAACGAAACTAGAGCGCTATCCTAAAATTTATTTAAAGATAAGTTCACATACCGATAGCCGTGGTACAACGCGTTATAATCAAATATTATCGGAAAGACGTGCAGAATCTACCAGAAACTATTTAGCTTTGGAGGCGTATATAAATGCACGTCGTATGAAGTTTCAGGGATTTGGAGAATTAGAACCTATAGTGCCATGTCCTATGCTGGATTGCACAGAAGAGGAACATCAATTAAACAGACGTAGCGAATTTGAGATCGTTAAGTATTAAAAAGTTTAATAATGAGTAAATATAAATGCGTGATTTTCGATTGCGATGGTGTATTAATTGATAGCGAAAGCATTGCCGTTGGGACTATGGTAGATATGGCTAACGAATTAGGAGCCAATATAGAAAAAGAAGGTGCCGTAGAACGGTTTAAAGGGAAATCTTTTAGTACCTGTTTAGAGATGATTTCAAATCAAATAGGAAGTCCCCTGCCAGATACGTTTGAAGCCGATTACAGAGTAAAAACGTTTGAAGTCTTTAAAAGAGACATTCAACCCATTGAAGGCATAAAAGATGTTGTAGAACATTTAAAAGTACCGTTCTGTACAGCATCTAGCGGGCCGGAAAATAAAATCCGACTCAACCTGGGACTCACCGGATTACTACCGTTTTTTGAAGATCATATTTTTAGTTGCTACACCATTGGAAAATGGAAACCAGACCCAGCCGTGTTTTTATGGGCGGCAGAAACTATGGGCTTTAAACCAAACGAATGTGTGGTTGTTGAAGATAGTTTATCTGGAGTTCGAGCAGCAAAACGTGGTGGTTTTGATGTGTTTGGATATACAGCTCACGACTACCATAATGAATTGGAAGCCGAAGCAACCCAGGTATTTAACCATATGCCCGAACTTCTCGAGATGATATAACCTGCTTGTTCAATAAGAGTGTCATTATAGTTTATATAAAACCAGGTTCTTAAAATGTAACTCTAACTAAGCTCACCTTAAGATTACCAGTCGCTATCTTCCTGTATTTTACCAAAATTGGTTATGGTTTGAAAGGTGAAATCTAATATTTTGGAGGACTTTCTAAGGAAGCTAGCCTTAAAGGCTGAGTTGTCTTTGTTTAAGATAGCATGTTCGATATCATCTGTTATTTGCCTGCCTACGCGATCTGTTTGTTTTTCAACTAATTCGATAGACTTCAAAGTAACTCTAAACTGTTTTTCTTTAAATTCTATAACAGCATAGGCTTTTATATGATAGAGACTTACTAGAGATGGCGCCGATAAAAAGGACTCTCCACATCTCTTGTAGTCGGGAGAAATTTCACGAACCCCAGCCGTTATGGTGCTTTTGTTAACAATGTCAACATTCTCGAAATAACCGGAGGTCTTTGCAATTTCTACGATTTGTTTCTGTGTTAAATGGCTGTTATAAACTTTTTGCCAAATAACTTGTCCGTTGCTAATTTTAAAATTATTCTGCGTGTTGTTACTAAATGCGAGGATGCATGCCGAACAAAGCAGAAGAAGTAAGGATTTCATATTAGAGTTAATTTGAGGGATTTCTCACGTCATGCCGTCAAAAACTATACCATAGAGCATACGAAAACTTCGACTCATTATGCTTTAACCTTAATCCGTTGGTTACAAGTAGGTCATTCTTAAAGATTTTTTGTCCTGTCACCTGACATATTTTCACCTGGAATTATTAGCTAAAATCGGCCTGCCAAAGCTTTAATTCTATCATAGGTAGTATTCAGCCCAGGGAAGCTCGTTTGTACTTCACCCCGGTCTTCGGCGGCAAATCCTGAAGTACCTGGAGCGTGCGTGGCAAAATGCGAACTCCTTGCGACCTGAGGTACAAATGCAGGAAGGGCATTGGTAAAGCCATCGCGCACATTATTATACTCTGTAGCCAGGTTTAGGCCGTTGTGAGTGAAAAACGCACCAAGGTTTGTGGCTAATGTAGCTAATCCTACCGCACCACCAGGAGGTGCGACTCCAGCATTTGAAGCAGTATGGATATGTCCTCCTGGATCGGGTGCACCACCACCAAATTGAGCTGGGGTCCATATAACGCGTCCAGTTGTAGTAAGCTTCGAAGCAAAAAGAGCAAGAATATCGTTAATAACATTGGCGCGAACCGCATTAAGTGTTCCTGTAAGGATTCCAATTTGGCCGGCAGTAGGAGCTGCACCAAATGCTTGAAGCGTAACTTGATAGGGTTTAGATTTTGGGAATATATTTCTCCAGCCTTTTGCATTTCCGGCCAGGACACCTGCCCAACCGGCACCATTTACCATGATGGCCATTTTATGGATGAGGTCACCGTATAAATAGGCCATCAATAATTCCTTATCGATTCCGGGAAAGGCAATCCGGCCTGCCGAGGTACGAGCTGCAGTCACGATATCAGGAGTAACATTTGCAAGTGTTGTTTGGTTTGGGCGAACCCGTTTGTTTAGTCCATGACTAAGTCCTTCGTATAGAATCTTTTTTGTGGTCGCGGCGCTTGTAGATTCGAATGTGATCTGGGCTGAAGCAGCATTTGTAGCTCCCAATTGAATTCGAAATGCATTGCCTGGAACGGCAGGATGATCATTTGAAGCAACAATAAGGTCATTACCAATTGGTGTGAGGGCAGTACGCAAGGCAGCACGGGCAGTGTTTATTGCGGTAAGTTCAGTACGGTAGTAACCCATATTTTGAGGGTTTGCAGGGTGATTCAGAATCCATTCGAATTCACCCGTATCTTCAGTCAAATTCACATTACCCCACTGCATCCAATTGTGCTTGTTTGTAGCATTAGCAAAGTTTGCGCCCTGACCCACGGCAGATCGTACGCTCCAGTTATGTGCACCACCCGCAGCGTCTGGTAAATTTACATGGTTCGTCCAATACGCGGTTTGAGCGCCTACCCCCATGGCAGCAAATCCGGTAGGATTAGCTTCCATAATTCTATTATTACCAGCTGTGGCCTCAGTGACTTCTACACCCATTTTGCGATTGGGATACCTAAGGTTATCGAATATACCCTGAACAGGAGCTGAGTCAGGACAAGTAGACACGTTTAGCTTGGGTTGTAAAACCTTGCTTGGTGCTGTTTTGGATGCAGATTGTATGGCTTTTTCTCCCATTACATCTGCCTCTTTCTCCAACCCGGTATCATCATTAACATTCACTTTACCTTTCATTTGCATAGTAGGGCGCACTCGTCCTTGTTTCTGTTGTACGACATGCCAAGCCTCATGAGGTAAATGTTTTTCCTGACCGGAAGCTAAATGAATATTACTTCCTTGTGCATATGCATGAGCCTGTAGTTGGGCTGGTTTATCTGAATTATAATGAACCTTTACATCATCCATAGAATAGCCGCTTAGGTTTTCTATGCCCGTTTTGAGTTGGTTAGGTAAACCTGTATTGTTTGCTTTCCTTTGAATGGACTGCTTTCCGGTGGAATTGTTATCTGCAATAGCCTGCAATTGTGCTGTTTGATTGGTCTGCGGACTATCATTTGCTGTTTCTCGAAGTTTTCGCTGCGCTAAAGCCATTGGTCGATTATCAATAAACTGAAAAGTAGATGCATCATGGTTTCGCTTTTGTGGTTTGGAATGTGAAACCGATTGACTTTTGTTCTGTTGTACCTTGTCTGCGTGAGTATTCATAATGTTCTCTTTTCAGATTATATCATTTATAATGATTTGATAGATAGTCAGCTTAAATGTAAACCAATTTAATATATTTTTCTTACAAAACAAATAATTCAAGGTTTTTATAGCCGATCTAGATTTTAATATGCTAATATTCGGTGGTTAAATAATCCTTTAATCATATAAAGCAAAATGTATAGAGTCTATTGTTATTTTTTATCAATAAAACAGTACTCAATGCGTTCTAAGACATTGATCTGGAATTCATCGTGAGAATTAATAGGCTACTCATGGCATTCATTTTTAGTTTAATATGATATAGTGCCGTTGATTTTGTTATCAATTTTTATAAGCTTGTTAATGGATTGAAGCTATAATTCTTATTTTTGTAGTGCATGCAGAAATCGCTTCAAGAATATATCCCGGAAGTTGCGTTCCAAGAAGTTTCAAGACTTCTGGATCACGAACATTTAGTAGTGACGATAAAAACAGAACGCAAAACCAGGCATGGTGATTACAAACGATTGCCAAATGGGAAACATCAAATAACTATAAACTCAAACCTTAATACATACAGGTTTTTAATTACACTAATTCATGAGATTGCTCACTTTGAGGCTTTTAAAGTATATGGGAGGTCTATAAAACCGCATGGAGTTGAATGGAAACGTACATTTCAACATTTAATGCTACCTTTCCTGCGCCCAGAAATATTTCCAGATCATTTACTTCCCCTTTTGGCCAAGCACTTTAAAAACCCAAAGGCCAGTAGTGATACCGATGTAAACCTGGCGTTAGCCTTAAAGCAATTTGACGAACCCAGTGATAAAACATATATTTTTGAAGTACCTATAGGAAGTGCCTTTGAGCTATATAATGGTAAAGTGTTTAGAATGGGACGAAAACGAGTAAAACGTTTTGAATGTGTTGAAGTTAAAACCGGTAGAGTATATTTATTTAACCCCAATGCAGAAGTAAATGTCATAGAAGAGTTACAGGATTCTGGTCATTAAACCTTTTGCTTTTGTTTGAAGGAAAAATTGTATCTTTTTACCCGTGATAAAAAAAATTATATAGACTAACATAGATGAATAAAAATTATTACGCCATATTAATGGCAGGTGGTGTCGGTTCAAGATTTTGGCCGGTAAGCACTCAAGATTTTCCGAAGCAGTTTCACGACATGTTAGGAACCGGAGATACACTAATTCAAAAGACTTTTCACCGACTAGCCAAATTAATACCTACGGAAAACATCTTTATTTTAACCAATGAGCGTTATAACGATTTGGTGTTAGAACAGTTGCCCGAAGTTACGCAACGTCAGGTCGTTTTAGAACCAGCCATGAGAAATACAGCGCCGTGTATTCTATATGCGTCGTTAAAAATTCAAAAAGAGAACCCTGATGCAGTGATGATTGTCGCTCCCAGTGATCATTGGATAGAAGATGAAGATACCTTTACCCGGAATGTACAGCAGGCATTTGGTTTTTGTTCTGGAAATGATGCGCTTATGACCTTAGGCATAAAACCAACGTTTCCAAATACCGGATACGGTTATATTGAGTATGATAAAGCAGGAATACCTGGTAGTCATAATGACGCGGACACCGAGCGAAGTCAGGGCGTGAAGTCTGTTAATCAATTTAAAGAAAAACCAGTTTACGAAGTCGCAAAACAGTATATAGAGCAAGGTAATTTTTTATGGAATGCCGGCATTTTTATGTGGAGTGCAAAAAGTGTGGTAGAAGCTTTTAAAAGCAATCAACCAGAATTGTTCGCTTTGTTTGAAAACGGTATTGATGTTTATAATACCGATTTTGAAGATGATTTCATACGAGAGAATTATGCTAAGGCGGAAAACATTTCAGTAGACTATGCGATTATGGAGAAGTCTAATAATGTTTATGTGATTGCCGCAGAATTCGATTGGAACGACCTTGGAACCTGGGGAAGTTTATACGATAAACTAGATAAGGACGAAACAAAGAATGCTGTGGTAAATGCCAGAACTTTATCTGAGGATGCATCTGGAAATATGATTCGTACAAAAGATGATAAAATTGTAGTGGTTGATGGTTTGAAGGATTACATCATTGTAGATAAAGACGAAGTTTTGCTTATCTTTCCTAAAACAAAGGAACAGGATATTAAAAAAGTACTCCAAAATGTAAAGGACAAGTTTGGGGAACAGTATGGGTAATACGTAATTATGAGCCAAGAAAGTAAATTTAATTTTTCAGAAGAAGAAACCAATCAGGATAACGTCGTCGAGCAGTCTAAAGAAGCCGTAAAAAAAGACGCCAAAGGTTTATTTAAAAGTGTACGTACTTTTTTTAGTGAATTACTTGATTTTAGAGATGAAACCGATAGAGATGCTACCATTGAAGCAATAAAGAAAGACATTCCTTTTAAAGGCGCTACAGCATGGATTCTAATTTGTTCAATTTTTGTAGCTTCTGTAGGATTAAATGCGAACTCTCCTGCGGTTGTCATTGGTGCGATGTTAATATCTCCATTAATGGGACCCATTTTAGGTGTTGGACTTTCCATAGCCATAAATGACATTGATACGCTTAGAAAATCGTTGATAAACCTGGCAACCATGATTGTTTTAAGTTTACTAACGGCCTATTTGTTTTTTAAGTTTTTCCCAACGGCAGATTTAGTGACTAATGAGCTTTTTGGACGAACAAAACCAGATGTAAGAGATGTTCTTATAGCCTTTTTTGGTGGTTCGGCATTAATTATTGCAAGAACCAAGAAAGGTACGATAGCCTCGGTAATCTTCGGTGTGGCTATTGCTACGGCCTTAATGCCTCCATTGTGTACCGCTGGTTACGGATTGGCTCACAACTGGGATTACTTTATTGGTGCCATGTATTTATTTACCATTAACACGATATTTATTGCATTAGCAACCTTTATTGTGTTAAAAGTTTTGCGCTTTCCAATGCTCAAATATGCGAATTCTAAAAAGAGAAAGCGTATAGCACAGTTGGCGTCGATATTGGCCATATTAGTTATGGCTCCGGCTATTTGGACCTTTGTGAATTTTATTCAGGAAAGCGGTATAGAAAATGACTATAATAACTTTGTAAAAGATGAAATAGCCGAAAACCGTGAGTTATGGTTTCAAAACGGAACATGGGATGCAGAAGCAAAAAAGATCACGCTGTACTTTAACGGAGAAATATTGGAAGCTACAGAAGCCGATTTAAAAAATGAATTAAAACACTACGATAAGATCAAAGACTTTGACCTTGAGATTAATGGCAACAAGAACAGAAGTTTTGATAAAATATCGGATGCATACGATCGTGCTATTAAAGATTTGGACGAAAAGGATCATATTATATCAGGCTTACGAAAGGAAATTGCTGGTCTGCAAGTTGAAATCACCGAATTAAATAAAAAAATAGAGGGTAGTACCTTTCAAAATGGCTCAGTATCGTTTACCAATTTGTCACGAGATGCCAAGGTTCGATTTAGTGATTTGCAATATTTTAGTTTTGCTAAAATGTTAGAATCTAAAGATTTTATTAAGATAGATACTATTGCAGTAGCTCGTATAAAATGGAGATCTTCCCTAAAAGATAGTCTAGCTTCTGTAAAGGAAAAACAGCTCGGCCAATGGATGAAAAAACAACTGAAACTAGACTCATTGGTGATTAGAAGGGGGGATTAGTTTTTAGTGTTAGGAACATAGAACATAGAACAAAGAACATAGAACATAGAGGATAGAAGATGGATAGGATGTTGGTTGGTGTTCTGGTCGGAATTCTAAAAGTACAGTAGTCTGGTGTCTTGTATTAGCCTTAATTAGTGAATTAACCATGAATATAATGAGAAAACTTACTCTAAGTACGCTTTTAGCTATTTTAATGATGGCCTTTGCTTGCAAAGACAAGCAAAAACAAGACAAAACACTTGAAGTCAATTCTAAAGAGGTGATAACACCTAAAAAAACACCCAGGCTCGATTTGGTATGGGAAACTGATACCCTCTTAACAACTTGTGAAGCGGTACTATACCATAAAGCTCTGGATGTTATTTTTGTTGCTAATGTGAATAATAACCCTTGGAAGCAAGATAACAACGGTTTTATATCTACCATTGATACGAAAGGGAAGATTTTAGAAGCCAAATGGATTGAAGGATTGAGTGGCCCAAAAGGCATGGGGGTTTTTGATGGAAAGCTCTATGTAAATGATATAAACAGAATTGTAGAGATCGATATAGAAGCACAAAAGATAAGTCATACCTATACCATAGACGGGGAGCCGCAACTAAACGATATTACTGTGGGGCCTAAGGGAACGGTATATGCCTCTGGTTCCAATTCTAATTCGGTCTACGTTTTAAAAAATGGAGACATACAGGACATTACATTGAATTCAGAAGGTCGATTAAATGGTCTGTCTTATCAAAAGGATAAACTATTCTTTATAGATTCTGGAAAACATAATTTTGGGAGTTACGATTTTGAATCTGGGACTTCAAAAATTTACACCGAAGCGATCGGACATGGAGACGGTATTGTGCGTTTAGAAACTGGTGATTTTGTAGTTTCAGATTGGAAGGGGCGTGTTTTTCATATCAATGCCAGCACTTGGGAAAAAACACTATTATTAGATACCAGAGATGAAAATATAAATGCAGCAGATATCGATTATATATCCGAAACGCAAATGCTACTGGTCCCCACTTTTTTCAATAATAGTGTGATGTGCTATAAGCTTAACTTATAAGGTAAGCTACTTTTGTGTCACGATTAAAAAAGGACCCGAAGCACTTAAAAATTTAGCGAAGTAGTAACGTCCCCATATTTTAAAAATATACTTCTGTTTCAGAATTCTTGAAAAAAAGTTTAAAGTTGATTTTCTAAACTATAAGAAAAAAACAAGAAGATGGCTCTAAGATCAATAGGTAGGTCATGTGTTAATAACTAATTGTATGTTAAAGCAAAGCTAGAGCGCGACTCGTTAGAGAGTCAGGGAATTCCATTGTATATTCAGATTTAATGTTTTTACTACTGCTTTTCTTCAATATACATTTGGCGTACTTTTTTCATGAGTTCAGAAGAATAAACAAAGTCTGTAACCACTTCATTATCCGTTTTAAAAATGGTTTTATTGGAGCCTTCCCAAGCCTTTAATCCATCTTTTAAAAACACGATCTTCTCACCAATTTCCATAACAGAATTCATGTCATGCGAATTAATAACGGTTGTAATTTGGTATTCATCGGTGATCTCCTGGATAAGATTATCAATAACAATGGCCGTCTTCGGATCAAGTCCGGAATTTGGTTCATCACAAAATAAGTACTTCGGATTGTTGACAATGGCTCTCGCAATGGCTACACGTTTTTGCATACCACCGGAAGCTTCACTTGGCATTTTATTATGCGCATTATCAAGGTTGACACGTTTTAATACAAAATCGGCACGGTCTTCCATTTCACTTTTGCTCTGGTTGGTAAACATTTGTAGCGGGAACATAACGTTTTCAGCAATAGTCATAGAATCAAACAAAGCACTTCCTTGAAAAACCATACCTATCTCGGCACGTAAGTCACGCTTTTCATGTTCGGTTAATTGAGAAAATACTTTACCATCATAAGATATAGAACCCTCTTCGTAATTAAATAGCCCTAAAAGACACTTTAGGAAAACCGTTTTTCCAGAACCACTTTGTCCAATAATAAGATTCGTTTTTCCTTTATCAAATGATGTACTAATTCCCTTTAGAACTTCTACACCACTGAAGGATTTATGTAAATTGTCAACTTCTATCATTAGCCAAGCATCATATCGGTTAGTATATAATTTAAAAGGATAATTACAACAGAAGTCCAAACGAAGGATGTTGTACTGGCCTTTCCAACTTCAAGGGCACCACCTTTCATATAATATCCATAAAAGGAAGGGATGGTCGCCAGAACAAAAGCAAATAGAAAGGTTTTTATAAAAGCGTAAAAAACATGAAACATTTGGAAATCCATCTGTATACCCGAAATATAATCTTCTAGTGTGGTATACCCACCAAACACACAAGCCGCCATACCGCCAAAAATTCCCAAAAACATACCAACAGCAATGGCAAATGGATACAGTGATAAAGCGATAGTTTTTGGTAAAACCAGATAGTTTAGAGAATTTATACCCATAACTTCAAGCGCATCTATTTGCTCGGTAACACGCATGGTCCCAATACTGGAAGTTATAAAAGAACCTACTTTACCAGCCATAATAATGGAAGTAAATGTAGGAGCGAACTCCAATATAACAGACTGTCGGGTTGCAAATCCAACGAGGTATTTGGGGATAAGTGGATTAGTAATATTCAAAGCCGTTTGAATGGTAATTACACCACCAACAAAAAAGGATATAAAGGCGACAATCCCGAGCGATCCTATCACTAAATCATCAATATCCTTTAAGATTAACTTCTTCATCACAGTCCATTTAGTGGGTTTGCGAAACATCTCAACGATCATGAAAAAATATGCGCCAATATTATGAAGATATGTCATAATGAAATTTGTTAGTGCTAAAGTAAAAAAAACTTCATGGTATTTAACCTTAATTTTAAATTTTGATGTTTGAAAATCTTTATTTTTGATTCGTAGAAACAAAAACGGTCATGATAAAAAATATATTTTCCCTATTACTAATTTTTATTCTTAGTTTGTCTTCAAAGGCGCAAGACAAGACAGAAATGAATTCTAACCCCAGACTTGTTGTAGGTATTGTTATAGATCAAATGCGTTACGACTACTTAACCAGATTCTATAGTAAATATGGAGAAGGTGGGTTTAAACGTATGATGAATGAGGGGTTTAATTGCAAGAATAATCATTTCAACTATATACCAACATATACGGGCCCTGGGCATGCGTCGATCTATTCTGGAACCACACCCAAATATCATGGAATTATTGCAAATAACTGGTACGATAAGGAAATAAAAGACATGGTGTACTGTGCTGGAGACGAAACTTACCAGTCTGTAGGAACTAAAAGTGGTGCAGGAAAGATGTCTCCCAGACGGATGAAAACAACGACGTTTTCAGATGAAAATAGACTTTTTACGCAAATGCGAGGTAAAACCATTGGAATTTCTATTAAAGATCGAGGGGCTATTTTACCAGCCGGACACACCGCTAATGGAGCGTATTGGTTTCATGGTAAATCTGAAGGTCGATGGATTTCCAGTACGTTTTATATGAATGATTTACCTAAATGGGTAAAAGATTTTAACGGTTCAAAAGTTGCTAAATCTTATTTGAAAGCATGGAACACATTGTACGACATTAGCACGTATACTGAAAGTGGAAGTGATTTAAATACATTCGAGGGCGGTTTTAAAGGAAAAAAAACAGCAACGTTTCCTTACAACTTAAAAGCACTACAAAAGAAAAATGGAGGTTTCGATATTATAAAATCAACAGCCTATGGAAACAGTTTAACGACCGATTTTGTCATTGCAGCAATAGATGGAGAGGCCTTGGGAACTGATGATGTTACTGATGTTTTGGCAGTTAGTTATTCAAGTACAGATTATATAGGTCATAATTTTGGAGTGAACTCCAAAGAAATTGAAGACACCTATTTGCGTTTAGATAAGGATTTAGAAAGGTTGTTTAAGGTACTCGATTCTAAAATCGGAAAGGGTGAATATACCGTGTTTTTAACAGCCGATCATGGTGCAGTCGATGTACCAGCCTATTTACAATCTGTTAAGATTCCTGCTGGCTATTTGAAAAATGAGGAGCGTAAAGAAAAATTTCGAAAGTTTCTGGTAGAAACGTATGGAACCACTGATATTTTAGAGAAAGTTAACAGTAATCAGATTTTCTTAAACAGAGAGAAAATTAAGGCCTTAGGTTTAGAATTGAGAACCGTACAAGAAGCCATAGTAAACGAGCAAATTACATATAATAACGTGTCTAAAGCTTATACCGCTACAACCATGAGTTCGACCAATTTCATCACAGGAATAGAAGTGCTTTTGCAAAATGGTTTCAATCAAAAGCGATCGGGAGATATCTTGGTGGTAAATGATCCTGCGTATATTTCTTATTCTAAAACAGGGTCAACTCACGGTAGTGGTTTGAATTACGACACTCATGTGCCGCTTTTGTTTTTTGGAAAAGGAATAAAAAAAGGAGAAACTCTTAAAAAAACGGTGATCCCTGATATTGCTCCAACCATGTCGGCACTTTTAGGTATTAGTTTTCCAAATGGAGCTACCGGACAACCTCTGGAGTTCGTTTTAGAATAACGTATGAAGAAAAGAATATGGTATTCATTATTGGCGGTCCTCATATTGCTTGCAGTCTTTAGTTATGAGTATTTTCTGAATGAAGAAGAACGAGCGGAGGTCATTGAAATAGGCCAGGAGGTTAAGAATGATACCAACGTGTATTTTTTACCCACAAGCACAACCGGGCAGGTTATCCACCATGATGGGTATTCATTATCTTATAGTGAACCTCATGAACAAGCAGAATGGGTCGCTTATGAGCTGAAAAAATCACACCTTTCCACCAGTAATTTTAAGCGCCCATACTTTGAAATAGATGAAGCTGTAAAAACAGGTGCAGCACATTGGCGGAATTATAAAAAATCGGGTTACGATCGTGGACATTTATGTCCGGCAGGAGATAAACGTTACAGCAAAGAAGCTTACAATGAAACCTTTTTAACGAGTAATATAAGTCCACAGCAGCATGATTTTAATTCAGGTGTATGGAATAGGCTCGAACAAAAAGTGAGATATTGGGCAAGTAGATACGACGGCGTCTTTGTTATTACCGGAGGTGTTTTAAAAGGCAATATGGATACCATAGGAGACGAAGAGGTATCTGTGCCAAGACAGTTTTATAAAGTTTTAATTGATAAGAATTCAGGAAAAACTAAAATGATTGCTTTTTTAATCCCTCACAAAGCATCAAGTGCTCCACTTTATAAATTTGTTGTTTCGGTAGATACGATAGAAGATCTAACAGGAATCGATTTCTTTCCTCAATTAAATGATGCATTAGAAACAGAACTCGAGGTTTCGAGAAGCTATAAAGGCTGGAGCTTTAATTAACTGCTAAAAATATTAAAATATTATAAATCAAAATGTTAGGTGTCTAACATTTTGATTTTTTTTTATCATATAGCTTTACCTCAGTTAATTAATCAAGACATAATAAGATGAAGAAACAACGACTTTTAGGTACTATTGAATTACCAATTCGATGTACCAGAAATGTATTTTTGATTGTTTTCTTTTTACTAACTAATTTCAATCTGGATGCTCAACAAGAAAAACGCGGTCGGTATCTTGATGGGGGATATATTAGTACAAAAGATAATACGACCATTTGTATTGACGGAAATGCTACACCTATAAATGTGCATTTGAGAGGTGATCGAGGTAAAAAGAAACAGTGGATTATTACTGATGATGCGAATACTATTTTAGCACTCCCCAAAGCTCCTCCATTTGATTTTGAGAATGCCGGAGCTGGCGTTTGTAAAATTTGGCATGTATCCTACTGGTGGTATGTTCGAAATTTAAAAGTAGGAAAGAATTTATCCAAATTAAAGGGATGGTATGATTTATCCAATTCCATAGAAGTGGTAAGAAACGAACCCAAAGGCGGAACAATAGCCGGAGGCCCTTTTGAGTTTACCGTAGGAGATGGTATCGCAGACCAAATTTCGGAAGGTGCGATTACTTTAGAGGGTAATTCAGGAGGGAATTCTCAATGGGTTGTTACTGATGATGCAGGTAATATTTTAGGATTACCACCGAGTCCGTATGCCGTTAACTTTGATGGTGCTGGCCCTGGGACGTGTTTGGTATGGCATTTAAGTTTCGACGGATCTATAGAAGGTGCTGAGGTAGGTAAGAATGCCTCAGATTTAGAAGGGTGTTACAGCCTGTCAAATCCTATAGAAGTGATTAGAAATGATGCTGAAGTAGATGGCGGTGTTTTAAC
>CANLWB010000020.1 GCA_947494695.1 uncultured Flavobacteriaceae bacterium
AAGCCATAACGATAACCGCTAGCCTCTTCAGCACCTTGCCTATTAGGCATTAGCATTCCAAAGGGATAGTAGTCATTATAAGCAACAACATCCGGTTTTAGGAGGCCATCGGCATCTATTAACTTGCGGTCTGTAACCACACTTAATACATTACCTAAATGGTTACTCAGCTCGTAGCGTTTGTCACCTACATTATTTTCAAAGATCGTTTCTCCAAAAGTAGTCGATTCTTCGGTAATTTTCAAATTCTTTTGCTCTAATCCTAGTCGGGAACTTCCAAATATGTGGTGTTCAGTCAAGAACATATCATCATTTTCACCAGGATTGGTAACGTCTTCTATTTTGGCCGTAAACGTACTCCCTGCCTTAGCATGGAAATTAGGCAACAATGTGATGCTTTTACCAGCTGTATAGCTTAAATTTCCAGTAGATTCTACCGTATTCTCTGTTGCTGTGTTTGTAGTGGTTATGGTATTAACAGCACTAAAACTCTTTGTATCTGAGACTTGTATATTGTTATGTGTAATATCGAACGGCGATTCCGGCACTTCTATGTTCGCATCGGTCTTATATACGGCCAGGACATTACCCTGTGCATCACGTGAGTAGAGGGTTGTTTTATCACCGGCTACATCAATTTTTGCAATTCGGTTTCCTAATCCGTCATAGTGAAAATGAATCTCATCGCCGTTTGTTTTTTCAATGGATTTCACTTTACCATCAACGCGCCACACAATGGTTTCGAGGTTTTCTGCAGTATCACGAATTAATTGTCCGATTTCATCATACTTATAATTGTCATCGGCCTGAGTTCCTAAATCGTTAAATCCAGTATCTCCCAGTGCGTCTTTTACGTGATCTAACTGGTTGGTACGCTCTTGCTCTCCTGTGGTAGGGTTTAATTTGGTTTTATACGAATACGTTAGTTCGTCCATGGCCGTAACGGCATCGCTACTATTAAGTGTAGAACGATTGAGTGTTTTTAAGTTCCCATTACGATCGTAGGTATAATCTGCGGCATAACTACTGGTTGGTGTTCCTGCTCCACTAATACTGTTGCCGCTAAAGGTTTTTATTCTATTTAGCTGGTCGTATCCATAATTATTTAACTGCGAAGCAAGCAAGGTTTCGTCGTTATCCAATAGGCTGGTCACCATTTGTTTAATATTGCCATTATACAAGTTTCTACCTGCTGTTGCTCCGGGGTCTGTAACGCTATTTGAATTGCTGTAACTAAAGGTGTTTCCCAATGAGGCTATAGGTTCGTAATCATCCTCAAAATAGTTTAAGGAATATCCCATAGCATCTTGTGCTACCTGAGAGCCTGTTGTTCCATCTTCTCCCATATCGTCGGTTGTTGAGAGGGTTTCAGAATTCACCCCTTTTAACCAACCCTGCAAAGTATAGGCATAGTCCATTCCCTGAACTTCTTTATCACCAATTAAGGTTCGGGCTAGTGGTCCGTGTGCATAATACGCATAAGTCGCATCTTTTTCCCAGGTCACACCATCGCTGGAGGTTTCTACCATCGTGATGCGGTTATCTGCATCGTAGGTATAGCGGTGGACGAACATATCAGGCTTTCCGTTTTGGTAACTTACCTGGTTTACATTTCCGCTAATTAAGTTATAGTCATACAACACCCTTTTTATTCCAGACTGAAAATTATTGGGGTCTATAATCATAAGTTTATTATGCTGTACCAGTTCCTTTACATTACCATGGATGTCGTAATTATAATATAGCGCATGGTTGTAATTGGCCAGGTTTGTTCCGGTATTATTTATATAATCCCTAAGGTCGTAATAATAAACCGCAGCCACACGATTACGTGTATTATCTACGGTATTGTTATCATCATTTACGGTGTCAAAAATTTCTACAGGGTTTACGCCTTTTAGTTTATCATATCCGGTAGTGGTTACTTCATATAATACATCAGAAACATTTCTTGGGTAAACATTTACTTTATTTTCAATCTTTGATGTTTCTACATGGGTTTTATCTGCTGTAAAAACGAGCTTTCCGGTGGTGTCTTCTATAGAAATGGCTATGTTAGGAGCAAACTCACCCGCTTCTGTTATACGCCCCAGTTCATCGTAATTGGTATAACTAAAACGATTGTTTGCTAACTGTTTGGCATTTTGAGAGGCTACAATTCTACCCAATTCATCATATGCAAAACGTGTTTCTCCGCCATCGGGGGTATGCTGCCAAACCAACTGATTAAGGGAATTATAACGGTATTGTGTTATAAGATCATGGTCTGGCAATAGGGTGAGGTCTTCGGTTGTCGTATTATTATTTCTAAATACGTTAATCGCATTATTTTTACCATCTGCTTCCAATTCTTCTTCTGTAAAACGATCTACCCCTTCTGGTGGTACCGTTTGTAACAGGTTCCCTGACTGGTCGTAATAGTACAACGTATATTGATACTCTTTGTCTGGGTACTCCATATTAAAGGTTTCTACGGGTGTACTCAGTGCGTGTTCTAAATAAGCATGTGTAAATTCCTCACGTTTCGTGGCTATTAGGCTCTCGTAAACATCTTTAGTGTATGCCTCTGTAACACTCGCAAAAAATTGTTCGCAGGCCGTTTCTTCTGGGATATAAATGGTTGATGTACCAAAATCTACTGGGAATGGTGCAGGAACACAAATGCTTTCACGTCCTGGCTGGTTTAAATAGTCTGAAGTAAATGCCGCCCAGTCCATGGTGTATTGGTTCGCGTCTGCCCTCGTTGTTGTTACATGGGTGCTATACAAGTCTATAATACCCTGTATACCCGAATATCCATAGTTAAATTCTGTAGCACCAAAACGGGCTATAGATATGTAATCTAAGTCTAAAACACTAGTAATTGCCAATTTGGTGATATAATACTGGTAATCATCTACTAAATACTGGTAGGAATTCGCACAGAATTCTTCCTGACTTACAATGTCGCCTTCATCGTCTTCTAATGGTGTTCCCAGGTCTTCTTCTTTATCATTAATGGTATTCATTAATGCTGTATAAACCGGATACTTGTCTGTACAGCTTAGAGGTTCTGGTATTGGTGGAATACAAATATCGGAGCCGCATTGTTCTCTTTGCTGGAGTGTGGGTTTTGGTGATTGTATTCTAAATGTAAGTATGTTAGGTTTAATAACATCAGACTCATAATACGAAAAGTCGTTTCCACTTAATACATCAATTCTATCAAAGGGTACAAGAATGTTTGATTCTTTACTTAACGTAGTTTGAGCAAAACTGTCCACCGAACTTAGTGGTAAAGAAGGCTCTACAGATAACACATCACAAAATAGCAATCGAAATTGTCTTCTTGTTTCATTAACATACGAGCTTTCCTCTCTATGGCTTCTTAAAACTACGTTTTTGGCAATTTTTGTTTCTCCAGATAAGTTTTTATATGTTACAGTAGCGTATTTATCCTTTAAAAACCCATTCACTAAAGCGCTTCTGAGTATTTTTAAATCAGTAATTTCTGAGACATCATAAAAATCTTCTTCAAAAGAAATAGAGTAAGAAAGGCGTGAGGGTGTTGAACTAGGTCTGCTATTTCTAAAATATGCTGTTACATTGATCGAGTTTGCTCCTACTTTAAATGGAACGTTTCCATTTACTGATTTAATATATCTTGTAAATTCATTATGATATTTAAGATCAGGGTACCTTTCTAGATATAGGGGTTCTAGAATTTGTTTAAATCTATCATTAAGGTTAAATTCTTGAAAAAATAATTTATCATAACTTGTTTTAGCAATTTCTGGAGTTATGGTTCCTTGATCCTGCTTCAAAGCTGCATTGAAAACTTCTTTAAGTAAATCCTCAAACAGATTTTCTTCAGTATCATCACAAATCTCAACGTCTATATTATCAAGAGTGTTTGGGTTTGGTTGCACTGGAAATCCATCATACAATTCCATTAAATCACACCCAAAATAAAGATAGCTATCCCCTCTAGCTCCACTTTGGAAACGAGGAACATTATCTCTGCTTTGTCTTACAAAGGTGAATAAAGCCTGATCCAAATCCCCATTACTATCAAGATAATTCATTTCAATATGACCATCTTCATTGTTTAAGGCATCAAATGATTGTATTGAAAGTATATTTCTTAAATCGTTTTGTGTGACGAACGAAATACTATGAATATCCGAAAAAGATATTACAATAATAGTTGAATTATTATTATCATTAGATACTATTACAGTAACCTCATTCACATTATAAAAATCTACAGATTCCGAACAGTCATTAGGTCTATTAGAACAATATCTAGCACTATTTTTAGTATAAAATCCTTTTAAAAAATTATTAAATTCAGGATAATCATTCAAATTAATATACTTACCCATATTTGTAGAAAAAACGCCACCTCTAGCCCTTAAAGCATTCAATAAAGACATCATACTATCACCGAATGGCATTGTGAGTGTCACTTCTCCATCACATACTAGGTCACCTGCCAGATCATTAATATCCCCACAGCATAAAAAGTTAATTAATGGTTTCCCTTCTACACCACCTTGAGATAATGTTCCTAGTTTACTTGCCTGTATTTTGTTTGATGCCGATGTTAAATATGTTATTTGAGCATTTTGTTGTGTAATTAGCCCCTTAGCATTATATACATAGTTTAAGCCCATACCTGTAAAATCTGCGACACCAGTAGTTGGCAACGTTTCATTATCATTCAACTCCAGAATAAAGCGCTCTACACCATCAACTTCTATAACATACGTGCTTCCTGTATTACTCCATGTTGCTGTACCGCTTCCAAAAAAGGTACTTAAGTAACTGCTGCTATAAGCTGGTAGATTATTTAAGGCTACCGTTGATGTTATCTTATTGGTGTTATACAGCTGATTTAAAAGCGCAATAAAGGCTCTTGTGAAACGTTGTTTCTTATTGCAATCCCCCAGTGGCCCTGATGTTTCACCGTTTCCTATATATTGCCCGACACTATCAGGGTCTGGCACAATACTACAGTCTGATATTCTTGCCTGAGTACTCCCACTAATAATAATTTCCTCATAATCTGAAGCCGTCAAACTTGCCCGCATTTGAGCTACCGCTTTAAAGGTGAATAGCTCTCCCGCTTCATTATAATCGGCTTTAATATGGTTTATTTTAGTAATAACCCAACCATTGGCTCCCGTACCAGCATAATTACTCCATAATCGACCCGTTGGTAAGGTAACTGTTATAGGAATATCTCCCACCTCTTCTGTTTGTTCTGTAAAACGCAGTTCTAAATTAACTCCATTGGGTGTACTGGTTAAATTAACATCTCCGGTTTGTAGGAGTTCTTCCAAATTTCCACCTAAATCCTGATACAACGCTCTACTTAGGTATTTTTCTGTGTATGTGCGCTCCCCCGAAATTCCTGGCGACTGGCTTGCAAAATCTTTAAATGATAACTCCAAAAAGGTCTGTAAATCTCTTGCCAAAGGACATACGCCTGTTTGTATATAATACTCATAGCCGGTATATCCTCCAAATTCGTTTACCGTATCTGCTGCATCTTGACCAGAATCATATAAATTATCTGATGGTTTAAAGCGTTTTTCCTTGGTTGCATAACTACTAGCAACCTCACTATCACAAATTTTATTCTTTCCTGCTTTAATGATGCCATCCAGTGTACTTTTGCTTATATCTTTGATATCTTTTAATACCGTTAGTAAATTTATTGGTGTGCTTTCTTCTCCAATACATCCATTATAGCAGTGATTTTTCTCGGCATAAATATTTCCAAAGAAGGTTTGAATCATTTCCTTTGCACTTCTGTAATTGGTTTTATAGATACTCCAATATTCATCTTTTTCTTCTGCTGTTAATGAACTTACAGTTATACCACTAACATTACAGTTTGTAACACTATTACACCTCACAATAGCCAGAGCATATTTTTCCAAACTAAGTCCTGTATTATTATAATTTTTGGTCAGGATCTCGTTCATGATATTGGTACGTAAGTTAAAATTCATACCACTATTTAAAGATGAGGGAATGCTTCCATAAAAAAATGGATCTTGAAGCATAATGGTCGTTCCTGTTGCAAGCGTTCCTGCCTTATCAAATGTATCTAACAGACGTAAGTGCAAGTCGTAACCATCTGGATTCATTAAGGCACCTCCGGCTGTGGAAACATTTTTAGTAATGCTACAAACAGCTTCTGCATATTGTAAATAGCAATACTCTGGATGATACATAATGAGCGACTCTGCCCATTGGTCTTGCCATACGCCAGAATCGATAAAATCTTCTACATTAGCCAGGTATTGAGGTTCTACTAGGAACTCATCGTTATTCGTATTTTTTGTTACGGGTATTAATTCTGTTTCCAACTGAATATCTGGCGAATAAAACGTGTTACCATCAGCATCAATAGTTTGTTTTATTTTTATATAACTTATGCTCCCATCGGCATTGTAATAATGTCCATCGGTATACAATTCACCTGCACTAGAAGAAACATCTCGATCAGGATGCCTTGGGTTACGCCAACTATTATGTTCTTCACCACCTGTTTCTGTACTTACGAGTCTATTCTCCTGATTAAAAATGTTTAATATGGTTTGTGGCACTTTTTCCATGCGTTCTCCATTTAAAGCAATTGGGTATTGCCCATATTGACCACTGGGTTTCATATCATCTAACAGTGCCGTTCGTGCGATACTACAGGACATGGAATTTGCTACGATTTGTTCCTCAGAAAGATTGGCTAAATTAGTACCATCTTCACAAGGTGCATTACAAGCCAAAATAAGTTTTCCCCATTGATTTTTAAACGCTAGTCTTAATCGTGCTTTTTCTTCATCTAACTCTCCCGGCGTCAAGACGTCCTCTAAGTCTGTAAAATCATAATCATCGATTTTAGAATTACTATAACCTGTGGCGTCACCATATTCTGCAATTAATGAATTCTCACAGTCATCACAATCTACGAAGCAACCGTTTACAATCTCGGTTGGAATAGGTACGACCTCTGTTGGATCAATATAGCAATCATTACCAGGCGTTGTTAGTTTATTTATAAATTCGTTCACCTGGGTATTTAAGGTCGTTTTGTTTACCACCAATTTTTTTTCAATGCTATAGGAACCTCTTGGTACGTTTAGCGTAAAATCGGCCAAATCAAAACTCGGGTCTTCACGATTGAGTACAAGACTTTCCCCTTCTATATCGAGAACATCTACAAACACATCGTAGGTTACCGGGTAACTTAAGGTTCCACCACTAGTACAATTATATTCAAAGTCTGTTTTCTCTAGTGTATATTTGAAGTTTAATTCTAGTGGTTCCACGGCTAATTTAGTGGACGAATATACTAAGGCGTCATGCTGTGCTCCAAAAGTTTGGGTAGATTGCTTTACATTGTTATCCTCTGGCGTATCTGTTGCAGCAGCTGTTATTTTTCCTAAAAGATCTGCAGTTACGCGTTTGTGTAGTGTTCCTCCGGCGTCAATTTCATCATCTAAAGCGTCCAAATTGGCTGGTGCAGTACCGGCAAGTGCCGTGGCTATCGTTCTTCCTTGTGGGTCTATATAACTAACACTGGCTTGTCTGTTAGGATCTATAACTGTATTTTTCTTGTAATGCGAAAAATGCCCGACACTATATCCAAACAACCTATTTAATTCTTTCTGCTCCGGCGTTCCGTAATGGTATTCCATTTCATGGGTGCTTCCTAATTGATGCTTTTTTCCCACACCGCTTTTTCTAAGAATTCGTCCTGTATTATCTGGCATATATTCTATTTGAGAAAAAGGATGGCTTTTTGCATCTGGAATCCTATTTTTAAACGGACTAGTAATATTATTTTCTGGAGAATAATATTTGCTAGCTCCATTTAATGTTGACATAGATTTTAATACGGTTTCTTGATCCAGTATATTTCGATCATCCGTGTCAAAATCCTGATAGCTGTATATACTATCTGTTGAGTTTAAATTGAAATTATCTGTATAATCTATAGCCAGACCATTGGTAGGAACTGGTAAAACTTCTACCGCTGGTCTTCCTTGTGCATCGTAGATAACTTCTCCCACAATAAGATTATCATCGGAGTTAATTTTTGTTACGGTCTGTCGGTTTCGCAGGGTTCCATCGAAATAGCTAACCACTTCTTTCTTTTTTCCATCTTCGGCATATGAGGCCTGAAATTGCCAGTTTTTATTGACTTGATGATCATTATTTATAGTCGCTACAGCATTCCAATCTGATAGATTATTAAGGGTGTTACTTTCTGCCTGACTCCATTTCCCATACCTGTAAATTGTCGTATTTTCAAGAAACCTTCCTACGGCTCTTACTCTATAAATTAAATAACCTTTTGCATAAATTAGAGGAATCTTGTACTGCGTATTTGAAGTCTGTATACGCGTATTATTTTGTTCGAAATCATGTTTTGTGAAAGGAATTGAATTTTTGGGTCGTAAATCCACATCTTCATCTTCATCGTACCCATCGACCCATGTCCATTCAACATCATAAGACATGGCCCCACCAATAGCACTCCAGTTTAGTTGTATTTCATTACTATTAGGTACAGGCGTGGTTGCTTCAACCGTTGGTGCGGTATCAGATAGCACTTTAAATGTAGTCGCACTAAACCCTAACTCTAAACCAATATTTTCGGGTACTGTGCCATTAGTGACTGGTGCAGAACCACTTGAGTGTTCTGTATAAATACCTTCTATAAGCTCGACCTTAACGCCATAAGCACCCACAGCTATATGTTTACTTATATCTACAGAATTACCCGCATTTGCCAGTACATTATGCTCTACCTTTAGTGTTATTTCCTTAGAGGTACCATCGAATTCTCCAGTAGAAGATGCTGGCGTGATCTTTAAACGTAAGGCATAAGAAAACCAATTATTACCAGTTTCATTTTCTTTAATATAGAGACTGGCATACCCTATGGGGTTGATATTTTTTAGTACTCCGGCATCATCTAAGTTTCCTGTTACATATTGTAATGGCGTTGTTGTGCCCAATACAGCTTCAATTTCGGTAGCATTATAATTTACGTTCTCCTGGGCGTTTATGGTAGATGCATGAATTAACGCAAAAAAACATAGGACTTGTGTGATTATATTTTTCATATTGGTAACTATTCGCTTTTGTATTTACCTTATTATTTATTGTATTCTGTTTGATCTATTAATTGATAGTTGGCAAAATCTTTTTGTGGTTGGATTTTGTTACTGGCGGTCGGTAAAATGAAATGTTTCAATTCCTTTTTTTCTATATTCTTATCGAAGTTATAGGCTAAATCGATATGAAGTCTCCCATAATCCTGTACCACATTGGTTGTTCCTTTTTCTTGAAACGGAATAAGATTTGAGAAATACAATATTTGCTTGGTCACTCTATAATCGCTTTTATTGATGTATAATAGCACTTTTCCATAGGGCAGCTTCGAAAATGAGTTTTGTGTTGAAACAAATTCGCATACCCACTGACTTCCTTTGTCTAAGACCTGTGACTTTTCATAATGTGTCATATAAGCTTTTAGGTCTATCGGATAATTTTGTGTGCTGGTATTGAGTTTACTATAGATTAATTTTTTACTGGTATTGTCTACAATTACCTGCGCTTTGGGAAAACGATATACCAAGGTTCCGGAAATACTATTTTTACTATAGCTACCATTTTTTTCCATGGTACCAGTATAGGATTCTGTAACCTCATCTCCTTTTATACCTCGATACATGGTAAAGGTCATATCTATATGATATTTACTTTCGTTTAAATAAAAGTTTGAAACCTTATTCAATAGTTCCTTTACCCCTGGTTTTTGCCCCATACTATTTTGGGTCGCTCCCAATAACATCATACCTGGAAGCAGATAAATCATTACCTTTTTCATAGCCTTACTTATTTAATTTGGAATTTCCTGAACGTGTTTCCTGAATGGTATACACACCGCGTTCTGTTTCTTTTTTTACTCTTACCAAACCACCTTCGGTATCGTATTCGTAGAATGTTGCATAGTTGTTTTCGTCTAACTCCGCCTGAAGTCGTTGCGTAACAGGATCGTAAACAAACGATTTTATATTACTGTTAAAGGGATGCATGCGCACATCATCAAAGTAAGCATTAAGCCCATCACCTTTATTTTTAAGTGTTATTTTCATGTAAGCCGCATCATGAGGAATTGTAAAGTTTGTAGAAATACGCTGCCAGCCATCAATAATGGCGCCTTTGGGTTCAAATTCGGCATAACCTAGGGGCATATCATTTCCAGCAAGGTCTTTATAAGATAACTCAATAATCCCATTTACATAATTCATAACCTCGTAATCCGGGTTTTCGGAATAATCAAATAATTGGATAGTTTCTTCTAACCCTGAAGTATTAGAGGCTTCACTCAGTATATTATTCCTGGAAAACCTAAGACGTCTATTACTAGCCACATCTGTAAAGGCTTCTTCATTGCCCATACCACTTATTTCAAAATCTGAAAATATTTGAAACATACCGCTTTCTACTTTCACATCTTTAAATATCAAGGCCAGAAACTCATAATTTAATAATGGATATTTGTAAATTGAATTACGTCTACGCCCACGTCTACTATACTGAATATTTGGTGTATTATACTCGAATTTAAAATTCTTGTCTGGGTCTAAGGAAAAAGAAAAACCAATGGTTTTAAGGATACCCTGGAAATCTCGTTTTTCAAATTTAAAATTATAAACCGTTACTTTATTGCCTGTAAAGTTTTTAATATAGGGTAACAATACATCGGTATTTAAATCTTCTTCGAAAAAAGATTCAACCACAAAAGTTTCTGGTAATTCTTTCTTTTCTAAGATTCTATCTGCCATTTTTTGTAATAACCTGGTAAACGCTTCTTTTGCGTCTGTATCGTCATTAAAGTTTTTAGTTCCCGCTGGTTCTGCTACCAATTCTTCTTCTCTAACCCAACCACTAATAACATATTCTGCTCCCGGCTGAGGCACGAATTTTATACAAGTTATAAGTTCGGGAGCTTCAACATTGCCTATACTTACTGTTACTGCCAACACTTCCAATGTTTTACACAATCCATCACCAACCATAGCGTAATACGTCTCGCCTTGTTGCACCTCGTAAGTATTACTATAAGCTGAACCTCCCTGAGCTGCATCAAACCACAATACATCGGTGTCTAATCCGAAAAATGTCGTTAAATCAGTTATTTTAGAACCCTCTTGAAGTTTTACATCTAGCTCATTTATTGAAGCCTCTGCTCCTACATCTATAACCGATACTTTAATCGGTAAACGTTCTTGGCTGTTAATGGTTCCATTTGTTTGAACGGCATAATATGTTGTTCCGTCCACCAAAGCATCCGTTGTGTTATAAAGCGTCCCCCCAGTCTCAGATGAATACCAGCCAATAGTATAGCTTGGATCTGTAGTATCAATTACTAAATCATTTATGGTAGGATTATCAGAGCTACAAAACTCTTGATATCGCTCCCCTGTCGGACCAGGAACACCTATGGTCACACTCACAGCTAAACGACATAAATTTCTTCCCTGTGCTGCAAAATATTCTACATTATTTACTAAAGGCGTTGTAGCGGGTAATGGTATTGTACTTGTATAAGAAGCATACCATATAATATCTGTTCCTTGAACCTCTAAATCAGCAATGGTTGGGTTGGAGTTAAGTCCAAAAGACTGAACAACATCACCTTCTGGTGCTCCCAAATTAAATATAACTTCTACAGGAATTCTATTACCCGAACCATTATCTGCCCAAACAAGAGGTGTTGATATTCCAGAGAGTCCTTCAAGATCTGCTAATTTTTCATCATTAAAATAACGTATCCCTCCAATGGGCTGGCTATACCAAGTCACATTACCACCTTCTGGAGACACTAAATCTGCAATGGTTGGCTCGTTAGCTTCATCTGTATTACAAAATGCTTGTGTATTTATATCGCTACACTCGGTTGAAAATGGGTTTGATGGCTTTGAATACACGCGAATACCATCTATAAGGGCATATACTTCATATATATTATCGGGATTAGACGCAGAAGATCCTACTTTAAAAGTTAATTCTTGAGAGGTTCCATTGGCCGTAAATTCTAATTTTTGACGTTCCCAGGTTGTAAAATCGGCATTTGGGGACATCGATTTGCTAGTCGCTATTGTGGTTCCAAAAGTGACTTCCCAAAAGGTCAATGCTTCTGCTAAAAATTCTCTATCTAATAACTCTGTGGCATTAGACTGATAAAAATCAACAACATAAGTTGCACCATCGGTTAAACCCGAGACCGTAGTATTAAAAGACTCTGCTTCATTATTTTCTATAGATGCGCCAACACAAATCCCACCATTTGGAGAGGTACTCTCAATAGACGTTAAATATGGATCTTCGTCGTTATGATATGGCAAGATAAACGCATCTGGTGTCCCGGTTCCTATACCCCAGCCAGTATCATCTAAATTCCCATTTCTAGCATTGTTAAGTGCTGTGCTTGCGGTTTCAAAACTGCCATCTACAGCCCCTAAAACACTCGTACAATCTGCTGGTGGAAAACAAGGCGTATCGTTAGAAAGAACTTGTACACTTTGCTCTTCCCTTTTTTCGTTTAACCATTTTATTTCCAAAGTATTGTCTCCAACCTCAGTATTTGTTGTTAATAGGTTATTACCTGGATATGCTGTATATGTTCCCGTTTGGGTCGTACCCTGTATCTCCCAATTAACTTCTACTGAGACCGCATTAGGATTTGTTATTTCCCATTGCCTTTTGGTACTAGGGGTTAATGAACATACCCCTATGGCAGAAAGGGCTTCAATGGGTATAAGCTCTCTTAAATATATGGTATGACGCGTTAATTCTAAATTCGCAATGGTACTATTGTCCGCTATAAAATGATAGGCTCCTACATGCACTGAAGGATCAAAACTTGATATGGTATAACTACTGGATGTAGCGTTAGGTATGGCACTATTATCTTTATACCAGATATAACTATTGTTAAGGCTAGATAAAGCTGTGGTTCCCAATGTAACAGACTCCCCTTCTAATAGATAAATAGTTTCTGTAGTATCTACCTTAGCTTGCGGGCTATAAGTAAACACATCTAATTCTGTACTGTAATCTGGATATTCTGCCTCGAAATCAATAAATACAAAGCGGTTATTTTCAATCTTTAATTCTGTATTTGGTACGGTTCGATTTGGAATTAACAACGGAATATCACCGCTAAAGCTATTATTATTTAATCGGATACTATGTAATACTGGAATGTTGGTGATGGTGGTAGGTATACTTCCTGAAAAGTTATTATTAGACAACCAAAGCTCTTGTAATTGAGCTAAATCACCTATAGCATTATCTATAGCCCCTGAAAGCCTATTATCTTGTAGTTTTAGCGATTCTAATTTTATAAGAGAATACAATGGGGATGGTATAGATCCTATTAATTTATTGGCACTTAAATCTAGAGTTACCAGTTCTTGTAAACCACCAATAGTATCTGGAATGGATGCTGTGAATCTATTATCTCCTAAATTCAAGGTTTGCAGTGCTACAAGATTTCCCAAATTTTCTGGTATTTCGCCAACTAAGACATTTTTACTTAAATTTAGTGTCTCAAGATTTACCAAATTGCCCAGAGCAGAAGGCAGCTCATCGATAATCTCGTTTTCACTTAAATCCAAAGTTTTTAGATCTGTCAGGTTTTCTAAAAATGTGGGTATCCCGCCTCTTACTTTATTATTGGGCAATTCAATACCAACTACTCTGGATGCTTCATCTACCGTTACACCATACCAATCACATATGGAAGACGTTGGATCGTCTATCAGCCAAGGTTGGTTTGTATTAGCTGTATTAGTCCAACCACTTCCGTTAGTAGCGTTATAAAAATCTATTAAGGTTTGGCGATCAGCATCAGAAACACTACAGGATCCCGGTATATTGACATTTAAAGTGATATCATTACGGGATAGTGTTAACCCTGCAACTGCACTATTAGTCGCCACGACATGATATATACCTGCATCGGCTTCTGTTGCATCCGAAATTATCAAATCTTTACTTGTAGCATCTATAATCTCATCCTCCCCTTTATACCATTGGTAGCTATTGTTATCACTTTCTAATGCGGTACTTGTTAAAGGTATTGATGCTCCTGTTAGTACGGTTTTCGTTTCTTCTTGATCTACTTTAGCTTGGGGGCTAAAATTATAAGAGGTTAGATTGGCTACATAGGTGCTATGCTCAGTTTCGAAATCATGGAAAACAAAATTGTTATTTTGAAATTGGAATGTCCTTAAAGATGTGATTAAACTTATTGTAGAAGGTATTGAACCCGTTAATTGATTATCGTAAAGGTTTAAGGAAGCTAGGGATGATAAATTACCAAACTCTGACGGAATTGATCCCGTTAATTCATTAAAATCCAGATTTAAGGTAACTAATGATGACAAATTACCAAGCTCCGGTGGAATCGATCCTGATAATTTATTTTTATATAGATTTAAATTAATTAATGCTGATAAATTACCCAATTCTGATGGAATTGATTCTGTTAATTGATTATCATTTAGAAATAAATCACTCAACAACAACAAATTACCCAATTCTAACGGAATAGCCCCCTTCAATTGATTATCATTTAATAGAAGCTTTGTTAACAATGATAAATTGCCAAGTTCTGGAGGAATCTCCCCTGATAATTCATTATTACTTAATGATAAATACTCTAATGATGATAAATTACCAAGTTCTGTAGGAATCCCTCCTGTTAATTGATTATTCGCCAGGAATAAATTATTCAGTGATGATAAACTACCAAGCTCTATTGGAATCTCTTCTTTTAATTGGTTATTTTCCAATAATAGAGATGTTAATGATGATAAATCACTGAGATCTGATGGGATAACTCCTATTAATTGATTATTTGCTAAACTTATACCCGTTACTTGCTCATTAACAACGGTTATTCCAAACCAATCACAAACAGGGGTATTAATGTTCCAAGGTTTGTCATTAGCCAATGTATTCGTCCAATTATCACCATCTGTAGCGTTATATAAAGCTAATAAAGCATCACGCTCGGTATTGGATATCCCACAAGTATCGCCTTCTGGCAACACTTCTAGTTTTATAAAATTACGAACCAACGTTAATCCATTAACGATTTCATTGGTAGCCTCTAGATAATAAGTCCCGGCATCTGTACCTGTTACATTTGTAAGTGTTAAGTCTTTACTTGTTGCTCCATCTATTTCCAGCCCTCCTTTATACCATTGGTAACTATTAGTATCACTTTCTAAGGCTGCCGATGTTAAAACAGCATTCTCCGTTTCATTTACGGTCTGGATAATTTCTGTATCTGTTTTTGCTTGTAAGTTGTAAGTAAAACTGCTTCCTAATTTTGTATAATAGGTTGAAAATTCGGTCTCGATATCGATAAATACAAACCTATTATTTTCTATAGCTAAAGCTTCCAAACCGGCAATAGTGGCAATAGATGCGGGTACTTTTCCTTTAAGACTATTATTATTTAGTCTAAGCGTTCGTAATGCAGGTAAATTAGCAAACACATCTGGTAGAGTTCCTGTTAAGGCATTTGCCTCCAGATTGATTTCTACGACCTGGTTATTTTCTACCAGAACACCATACCAATCGCATACCAAAGCATCTGCATCATTTACCAACCATGGTTGATTTCCAGCTGAAGTATTCGTCCAATTAGCACCACTTAATGCAGTATACAAATCTATTAGTGCCTGCCGTTCTGTTTCTGCAACAGCACAAGTTTGCTCTACATTTAGTGTTATTGGGTTTCGTTCTAAAATTAAACCCGTAACAATACTATTTGTTGCTGTAAAGTGATATATTCCAGAATCGGCTTCTGTTGCATTTTCAATCGTATAGTTCTTTTCTGTTGCGTCTTCAATAGCTATACCATCTTTAAACCATTGGTAACTATTATTATCACTAGATAATTGAGTTGTTAATGTAATGGGATTGGGGTTACCAACAGTGACTATTTTTGTTTCTTCTAAATCGGTTTTTGCTTGTGGACTATACGCATAATCTACATTAAGATTTGAAAGATAAGAGGAATGTCTCGTTTCAAAATTTGAAAAAATAAATTTGTTATTTTCAAAAACAAACGTTTCTAAATTAGAACCTGCAGATACATTTATGGGAATGTTACCAGAAAAACTGTTATGACTCAATCCTAAAAACTCTAAGTTAGATAAACGTCCAATTTGGTAGGGAATCTGGCCTTCCAGTTGGTTGTTTCTTAAGTCTAACCGAATCAAACTTCGCATTAATTCTAACTGACTTGGTATCTCCCCAATCAATGCATTATGAGATACATTTAACTCGGTTACATTAACCAGATTACAAAATGAAATTGGAATCTGACTTTCTAAATTATTATGACTTAGATCTATTTTGATGAGTTTAGATAAACTCCCTAAGGCCGGAGGTAAATCTCCTGTTAATTGATTATTTGGTAACAAAAGGTTTTCTAATTCTGAGAGTGTTCCTAAAGACTGGGGAATTATACCTGTTAAATTATTATCTCCTAAGTTTAAAGTTTTAAGATTCAATAGTCCGCTAATACCATCTGGTATGCTTCCTTCAAGTTTATTCATTGGTAAGTTTAAAGCTGTTACTTTACCATCTGTAACAGTAACCCCATACCAATCGCAAACATCGGCTTCTGTATTCCAATTGGTATTGTTGGTCCAGTTTGCACCATCTGTAGCAAGAAACAAAGCAATCAAAGCATTACGCTCGGCTGGAACAGAACAAGGTGGAAGTGGTGGCGGTGTTGGTTGTCCAAAGCCCTTTAACACGCTTAATAGGCATAGTATTAAAAAATATGCTTTATAATATTTAAGCTTCATAATATTTATGTTTTAAAATATTTATGTTTTAAAATTTTGTTGAGAATAATTCGGTTGCTCCCGATTCGCTACCTGAACCTGGTTTTTTATACCCAACAACATGAATTCTTACTTTCGGGCTGGAAAAAATGGCTCTGTTTTTCTTTTTATGGAACAAGACAAAATCTATAATGGTATTATTACGTTTATGCCTATGTCTTTTCTTTACCCATCTCACCCCCATTTCCAGGGTAAGATTAGCTCTACCTGTGGCATCCAACTGAATCGTATATGCCTTTGTTTGAGTTTCAAAAACATCGCCTCTATTAAATGACGCTCGCCAACCAATACGTCCTGAATTGACATCTATAATTTTAGCTCTAACAACATCATTGGGTTTTCCCTGTATCGTAAAAATGGCTTGCTTTCTCCAACCCCACAGCTGCTTTGTTACTTTTACATTTACAATTTTTGGCACCGCATCGTCGTCGCATACATCGCCTACACCATCACCATCATAATCATATTGATCTTTGTTTGGAGTATATTTGCAATTATCTCTTATGTCTGGAACTGTATCGTCATCTGCATCTAAATCTGGAGGAAATTCGCCTAATAATTGGCGTTCAATATAGACTTCATCTCCTTTTCGAAGTACCAAACTATTTTGCCCCGTATGTGCGTGATCATTAGAAATAATGGCATCATCTAAGGCGTTATTATCTACCGTTTCTTTAAAGTTGAAGTGCCCATTAAGTGCGTTTACGAACTCATAGTCCTCAAAATTATCTACACCCATATCCTGGTATTTACTATTAGAGGCTACGGCAGTAGGCAACGTGTAATTATACCCATATTGCGCTGCCGAATATCGATCTAAAGCATCTTTGTTTTCTAATTCGGCTCCATAGGGGCTGTATTGTGTGACCTGGCTGGCAAATGTCCATTTATTTGTATCTAATTCTGCATCTACAGTTTGCTCCCATCTATAATTATTAGGGGACTGCTCTACCAGATTGTAATACGGTATAAAGTCTTTAAAATAGCCCTCTTTACGTGTATTTACTTTCGAAGTATTTCCATCGACAACCTCTGTGCGCTCTGTTAGATATGCATAGGATTTTTTTGCACGCCATTCTCCTTTAGCATTATACAGATATGGGTTAAAACCATAGTTTTCTATAGGTGTCCCCTCTAAATCTTCAGATGAATTCACACTTCTCGGTAAAAAAGGGAGCCCATTCTCACATTGACAATTCCAGAAATCATCATATTTTACTGCACTTGCATTTACAATTCGTAAATTAGTTTCTGTAGAACCTGTTGCCGATTGTTCAAATGAACTATTGCTCAATCTCTCTAAATAATTACCATCATTATCTTTAATTGGGCTTTTCATTAGGGTTATTGATGCCATACTGGCCATTTGTTGGTTTCTATACCCAGAACGTATCACTTTAAAGTCGATAGTACCTTGTAAATCCAGAGTATTCCCCATGTTACTCTTAGCATCCATAAGTTTAATTCCGGCAGAACTCACGCCCACTACCCATAGTTTTTCATAACCTTTATCAGACTGCACCAAGAGTTCATCGCCTAATGCTAAATAATCTTGTCTGGACGCCCCTTCTATCTTAAATATGTTTCCAGTCTTAGTTAATCTTCCCGTAATACCAATGTTTTGTGACGCTTGCCCCATGCCTTCATAAGACCAATATGCCGGGAAGTTGAAATTGTAATACTCATCATTAAATTCGTTAATAGTTCTAGTAAGCAATACCTGTCCTGTTTCGGCATCCCAGGCCTCGTTTATTGTAGATACTCTAGACCCCAAATCTGTAGCAACCTTCTCTTTTAATTGAGCTGTGGTATGCATAACTTTGGTCGTAATTGTAGAATGTGCTACATTTTCTATTCTAGTGCGAGACGGTGGTGCTGATGGTACAATTATTGGGAAAATGCCAACAAACATAACCACAATATTACCCTTATACCCCGTGGTCTTGGACTCGGAATAGCTCTCTCTAAAATCTGTAACCACGTCGTAATCTACACCTATTTGTCTATCTGTATTTATACTCCCATCTCTGTTTATGGTAGGCACTTTATTACTTAAAATACCAGCATTTCCAGTTTGTGTATTATATTTATACTCGACGGTAGATATGGGTTCGTTTTTATTCTCGGGAAACACCTTCTGCATTCGTGTTTTTCCATTCATATCGTTGGTATGCACCACAAACCCTTGAGATAAGGTATACTCATTTTTGGTTTCTACCAAGGCTCCAAACACGCCTTTTATTAAATTGAGCAAAAACGCTGGAGGTTTTTGATTTGTTGCAAAGTTCCCTGGGCTATCGATATCTGTATAATCAACAATGGTAGGGAAATCTTTAGACGTATAATGTTCTGTTACAACCTTACCTGTAGCATGTTTCGCTATACCATCTCGTTTTAAGTTACTTACGGTTACCTGACTATAGGTTACTGTTGCTGAAGGAAAAAATTGTTCGCCAAAAGGTTTCTCGATGTAACTCACTTCTCTAGGTGCAATTAGGCGCTCTCCTTTGTTGTAAAAAGGTTCTACAAAGGGATTTTCCTTGCTCATATTGGGCTCGTAAGTGGCTACACCACTGGAACTCCCATCATTTAAGGTATAATTGTAATCTTGACCATATTCTTTATCGTAGCGTCCATCTGCGGGGACACCCACCATAGCGTTCCATTGGTCTTTCATAACCAACTTTTTTATTCTGGAACCTCCTCCCAACTTATAGTTTTTAGGGGTTGATAGACGAATCCATGATTTTTTAGGAATAAAACGTTGAGCGCACAAATAGGCATTGCTCCGTAATTTTTTATTTGGTCCGGAAAAAATGTCTTTAATGGCTCCAAAACTGCTGATAATATTCTGAGCTATATCCTGGATATTTTGAGTTTTGGCATCCGGTGTTAAACCATATACCCAACCATTTAAATATTTTCTACCAAAATACCAGCCTGCTTTAGATATGGGGTTTACTTGCCTTGTCCCTCCAAAAGCACCGCCCTCGACATCTGCTGTTTTCATTGGAATCGCAGCATATATAGCTGAATTAGCTTCAAATACATTAACCGCTTCATCCATTTCAAAATAACCGGTTACATAATCAAAAGCTTCAGAAGCCGTAGACAATGCTCCACTTTTAGTCATATTCATTAAAAACCTGAAGTAAACGGGTTTACCTTCTTGATTTTTAAGGTATTTTGCTTTAAATGCTAGTGATGTTATTGTAGTAGTTTCATCAGGTAATTTTACATACAAGTATTTTGCATCATTATTTCCATCAAACTTATACAACCTTGTATCGGCCTCTGGATCTGTTGGACTCAAATCACTACCTGCACCAACAACTTTAAACATTTGCATAGCGTCTCTATTCTGCACATACTGATAATCGTCTGTTTCATAAGTAAGTTCTACGCGTCCACCAGAAGGCAAGTCTATTGAAGTTAGTGACCAGGCAGAAGCAAAAGCATCTTGTAGCTTTCTATCTTTTTGCTGCGTAAAAGGGAATTCTGGAGCTGTTATAGAATCTGTTGTTCGACAAAATCCTTCATCTTGAAAGTCGGGATTAATAGCTGGTACATCTACCCCATTTTCATTTGTTGTGTATACAATATGTTCGTCGTCATCCTTCTCTAAGGCTTCTGAAACTATGGGTTTATAATTCCCCCAAACATCGTACGATTTTAAGTTATAATTGGGATTGAAACCTTCATAATTAAAGGTATAGGGTGTGTATTTTCCCATTTGCGAGCCTCTATAGGTAAAATACACTTTCTTTAAAGTTAACTTACCGCCATCATTACTTAATTCACATGCGGGGTCAAGCGTACCTCCTAAATTATTTTCTACATCCTTGCACTGAGAATAATCATATACGAAATGAGCGGTTTTAATAGTGGTTATTGGTAAATCATTTTCGGGGTCGTCGTCTAGAATTTTAGCAGCTATGGCTTCGGGCTTAGAATACAAACGAATCTTTTCTATTTTATACATCGAAGCTTCCGTACCATTACCATTTCTGTTTTTAGCTCCTCTTGCATCTTTTCTTTTGGACAAATCAAAAAGTGCCACATGGGTTTTTGTCTCAATTTTTTTTATGTACTTTATTTCCTTTTCGCCATAGATATAGCTCCCTTTTTGATCGTTTGGATGCGCGTTCAAACCCGCATTATATGACGCTTCTCCATGCTTATAAGGTACACGCCAATTATAGTTTTCTGCTTCTGGAACATCATATTCAAAACTGGTATAGGCACCTAAATCGTCATCTGTTGGACCATCACCTTCCAAATCTTCATAATCTGAAGATAGTACCGAAGACAATAAATACGTATGCGCGTAAGCTGGTGTGATGACATTGTTATAAAAATGGTCGATCCCACTTTTATTTCCCATGGAGTCTTCACCTGCGTTATACTTTAAAATACCAGTGGCACAATTAAAATTGTTGCTATCTGTAGTAAATGTAACTTCCTGTTTATTTGTATTATAAGCGGTTTCTCCAAAAACATAAGTCGCCCCATCTCCCTTTAATACGCGTATTTCTGTTGTGTGATGAGGCTTTGCTTTTGTATTGATTCTGTTCAAATAATAATCAGAGTCTTTATATAATGCTCTTAATTCTGTAACGCTAAATTTTTGAACGGTTTGATTACGAACTTCTCGTGTTTTTCGTTTATACTTGCCTGTAATTTCCGGAAGTCCCCCATTACTTATTGTTTCGGGATAAAATGGGTACCCTTTATTATCATATCTTTTTACTCTAAATTGGTTTTCTGCTTCTTTATTGAAACCGTTTTTCCTACCTCCAATTTCCAAAGCAATAGGCGCATAACCTCCTAAGTCTTCAAATAACTTTTGATCTTTGTCAACTCTTGGTTCTCCTATATACTTAAAATAAACGGGCTCATAATCTAAAGACTCGCCGCTCCCCTTTTGGTCTTCTCTTTTTTGTGTAAAGTTTTTCAAGGCTCTGGTATTCCAAATGCCTGTTCTACTATTTGATGGTGCTGCTGTAAAATTCACCCCCCCATGAAATGAACTCGTGGCTTCAATTTCAAGTCCCAATTGAAAACTATCACTCTCGTCTTCAACCAATTCATCATGTATTTGTCCGACCTGACTTCTAAATGGCCTAAACATCCCAGAAATTCCCTGGCCCTCTACAGCATATACATCATAGGTGTAATTTGTTATTGGTAATGCTAAAGTGGATTTACTAATGACTCCATCTTTTTCTCGATTATAATCTAAAACATCGTCTGGGGTCGCATGTCCTGTAAATTCATACCCAAAAGCTTTTTCATATTTAATAGGATCTTTTATTTTTTGAACGGCTCCCATAGCAGAAACTTCTACTTCTCCATCAAACCCCCATACCGAGGTTCCTACTGATACTGCAACGGTACCTGAAATATCCCTAAATGCGGTTCTTTTTCTTGGGGTTAATGTGGGGTTCGCGAAGGAAATAGTTCCCGTTCCCCCGGTTCCAAAAGATGTTTCGTAAGTATTTTGACTTCCCGTCAGCTCTCCTTTTTTATTCACAACTGGTCGCTCTCCATTTTTAAATGAATGAGCAATAGAAGATGACAAACTAAAATTAGATAAACCGGTATTAGAATTATAAGATATTCCCGCATTTAAAGAACCACTAATAGGACCATCCAATATTTCACCCAATCCCGTTTTAGCACTTACACTAGGCGATATGGTCACCCCGTCTGTAGCCGAGGTTTGCACATCCATACCTACCGTCACATTATCTGATAAGTCGAATGACAACCCATAAGAAGGTGTAAAAGATAGCCCTGTATAATTATTATATCTCATATTGACTCCAACTGAAGCTGTTCCAGGGATACCTCCTGTTGGTTTTGGAGGAACATCTACATTATCTGATGCCTCAAAACCAAATAGTTGCGCATCTAAATTTGCAGAAACCCCAACGGTGACATTATCCCTCATATTATTTTCATAAATCATTTCGTCTCCCTTAAAATCATCGGGAATACCACGAACATTTCTGGCTATCTGCCCAACATTCAAATTCCAACCCAAACCTACCCATGACGCTTCTTGATCCATAGTAACACCAGAGTCGTAAGCCAGATTTAAGGGATAACCGCCAACATCCATAATTGGGATGTTATAATTGAAGTTTCCCGAAGCGAGATTCACCATATCTGAAGTTCCAATAGGTGTAAACGACGTAAACTCTGGTTGTGAAGGCCCACTAGTTAGTGCAAAAAGTCGTGTAGGTTGCACGGTTGTTAGTAAAAGCTGTATCGCTAGATAACTAGATATTACCTTCGATACTTTACTGGTTTTAATCATATGGATCATAATGGACAATTATAATTTTAGTATTTACTTTATTATATATTATTGTTGCATTGTTTTTGCATGGCCTTAAATAACCACACAGGGCTACAGTACCAATTGTGTTCTATGGTAGCCAAGTATTTTGCGTTTAAGCTTTATATAGTACCTAAAGCTTTTTTTGGAAACCATACTATTTATGACCTATGATTCCTATCAAATCATAGGATGTATCCAAGTATGTAAAAGGGATGTTTTACTCGAAAAAAGAGATGATCTTAACCAAATTATGAGTAATATTCATGGTAGAAGTTATCAAGTAGTTATTTGATAACCTCAGTGCTAAATATTGCTAATCCATTATAGAATCAACAAATAAAGAATATCATTATTTGCGGTTAAATCTCTTAATTGCAGTATATCACTTTACAATTACTTAACTAGAGGTATGCTATAACAGTTTAAAAAAACAGTGGAGTTCTTATAACGTTGTTGAATCTATTTCTTTAAATTTTGATATAGATCATACAAGCGGTTCGAAAAAAGTAAGTTTTTAATAGGGATTTTGGTTCTTGAATTAATTTCATGTTATAATTTTAAGGGGGTTTCTTTAAAATTGAATTTTACTATGCCATTACCAAATAAATGATCCTGGTAAATTAACTTGATATGGTCATTGGGGTCGATATCATTAAAGTAAAGTAATACACGCTTAAAGGGTGCTATTTTGAAATTGCGCTCGAAATTTATCCCAGAACATGGGATGGTATCATTTGATGAAGTGACTACGGTAAAATCTTCTCCTATAGTGAATGCCATATATTTCACCGCGTCATCATAAGATTTATTGGTGTAATCTTTTAGTAGTAGATCAATTTCGTTTGCATGTTGAAACTCGATTTCTATAATACGTTCCTTTATATTGCTTTGATATAAGGAGTCTACTTTAGCATAATCATTCTGATTGTCCTTGAGCAAATAGTATTGTATGGGTACTTCGGTCGCGGTATAGTTGATATCATTTACAAAATGAGTGACGCGTTTGGACTTCCAACCTTGTTGCTGCAAATTGAAAAACTTATATTCGGAAATGTTAGAAGTCTTTGTAGACTTACTACACGAGGTTAACACTCCTAGTACAAAAAAAACAACAAAATATATAAAAGTAAAAATTCTCATACAGCCTTAACTAATTTTCCATAAAATTATTCAAAGCTTTAAAGCGACACTTAAGGAATTACCTTTGTATGTTTAAGGTAAATCCTTGAAATTGATTGAAAGGTGGTCCCAAAACCATCGTGATAACGTATAATTTTTTGACATTCAAAATTTTAAATGAAGTTTTACAGTGACTAAGTCCGATCTAGCAGTGCTAACATTATAATCCAGAGAGGCCTTATTTCAGTCTTAATATGAAAACGCCATTTGCACATAAGAAAAATGAGAGCGTCCAAAAAGTTTTGATATTGTCATTTTGAGCTTAGCCGAAAAATCTTAAAACCCTAATAAATAGCGTCTAATTTCTGAGAGATTCTTCACTTCGTTCTGAATGACACCTTTTTAGACGCTCTCTTTAACTTAAATTATTGTAAAACAGACAACCTATTTTAGGACAACTCAATTTTTTGTTTTTCTTTAATTACTTGTACGGCACTCGTTATAAATCATCCCTAAAGCCTATCTTATAAGCTAATGGCTATTTAAATGTAAAAAGCCTTTACATCTCTGTAAAAGCTTTTCTAATTTATGTTTTCTTATTTATCACGTCTTTAGCGTGACTCTTGCCTGCTGACT
>CANLWB010000021.1 GCA_947494695.1 uncultured Flavobacteriaceae bacterium
GGAAAGACCACTTAATTTGGTAAGGTCTTTTTCATCAAAATCGGCCACATATAATACACGTAAATCCGTATCATTCAGGGCTTCTATGTTAATGATATGTTTCTTTGACCAAACGGCTAAATTGAGTGAATAGATACTTTTAGGAAGTTTGGCACAATCCAGTATAAAATCCGTATCGCTGAATAAAGGGATGACCAGACCTTCTAATTTTGCAAAATTATACACAAATGAAATATCTGGATCACCTAAATAATTTCCCACATCAAGATGTTTCAGGTCATTAAAAATAGTGATAACCTGATCGATAAATACCTGATTATAACCTGACCAAGCCAACCTAACAGTATATTTATTTTCCAAAAATTCTGGATTTATATCATTTAGGTCTGAGTCCGAATCAACCATTAAATACGGGTTACTTGATAAGCCTGATAAATACATATTAGTTTAATATTACTTCTTTAAATTTCATGGGTAAATTATATTTTTTCGCAACTTCTTCTGCCTTTTTTATAAACTCTGCCCGTCCATCACGTGTTTTCAAATTAAAACGTCCGCCTACTGGATTTACTTTATTTAATAACTGATGAAATCTACTGCTATTCCTTGGGCTAATGTCCCCGCCATATTTCTGCAAAATAATAAATTGCTCATAAATTTCACGTTCTAATTTAGTAGAACCTGGCATTTTATGGGTAACACCCGCTAACACATCCTGAGAAGTCTTCAATTTTCCTCGCTTGCCAAAATGCTTATGCATCCTCTTATATATATCTTTAGACTGACCTACATATGCCTGATCCAGATCATCTGCATGTTTCACAATCAGGTCATATACCCCTTTATTGTCTTGGGCTTTATCAATCGCTTTTTTGGCTTTCTTAGCGATCTTTCCTATAGTTGCTGCCGTACCTGCAAGTGGTACCATTGCAGCAAAACTGAGTGCGGCATCCGCATAATTGCCTCGCGCTAAAGAAATACAGCCATTGGCTAAATCGGCAAACTCACCTAGACCAGGAATTAGTCCTACTATATCTAATCCCGTTTATAAGCTATCTGCCCATTTTGACCATGTGATTGGCTTACCGCCATGCTCCTCGGCATCATATTTGCTAATTTCCTGCCACGATACGACTTGTCATAGAAAAACACATCTTCACCTCTCTATTATCACGGATCACACATCATTTGCTATAGCTAAACAATTTAATGGGCATATAAGCGATCACAAGCAAAAGGGAGCCTGACACGAAGAACGTTTTGAGGATTGGGAGCACTGAAAACTTAATGCGTGAACATCTATAAGAGCAAATCCTCATGCACAAAAATAGAACGGAAATCACAGCGTAAACGATGCCTATAATTCAGTTAACGGTTTATGGATTTCCTTTTCAGGATATTGCTTCGTGTATTTATCATGCAAACTACCAAAGAATACAGGCACATGTTCGGCAGGAGTGGTATCATAATCGTTTATAATCGTTGTACCTAACGTCGATAAACGTTTTAGGTTAGGTAAGTCTTCTACAAATTTAATGCTCGCCAGATTTTTGCAGTCTAATAATTCCAGTTCTTTAAGTCTCTTTAAATCCCCGATAGGGCTAAAATCTTTGAGTTTCCAACAAATATCAAACTCTAACCGTTCTAACTTTTGTAATGTTGTGATATTAGAAATATCAGTAAGACTTCGTACACCTCCCAATGATAAATTTTGTAAACTGGTAAGGTTTTCTATCCCCTTTAATGATTTAATTTTTGCTGTAGCAAAACTTAAACTTTTTAAATTAGTAAGCCCACTTAATTTTGTAAGGTCTTTTTCATCAAAGTCTGAAATTGTTAGGTCTTCTATGTGTTTATTTAACGAATCTAAATTAACTATTTTTTTCTTGGAATAAACAGTTAACCAAAGCGTTTTAATAGTTTTGGGCAATGTCTCACAATCTAATGTGAAATCCGTATCCTTCCAAACAGATATAGAAAGAGATTCTATATTAGGCATTTGATAAACGTATGAAGATTTTGCCTTATAATTATAACAAGTTGCTAAATTTAGAGATTTAATCTTTGAGAATTTTTTCATAAATTCTTCTAAAAATTCTTCTGTAAATTCTTCATTCAAGCGCACACTGTATTTACCTGTTAAAAATTCTGGTTTCGCATCATTTAAATTTGAATTAGCCTTAATCATAAGATAAGCGTTTCCTGGCACACTTTTTATCAAATACATTTAATTGAGATTTATTTGTTGGTATTCTTTAGGTAGTTCATACTTTTCTGCAATTTCTTTAGCTTTCTGCTTAAATTTTTTAAGTCCTTCTACAGAATTAAGATCATATCTGCCTCCTACAGGATTAACTTTGTTTAATAACTTTTTAAAAATACTCTTATCCTTTATAATACCCCCATATTTTTCTAAAATTATAAATTGCTCATAAATTTCTCGCTCTGTTTTTGTAGAGCCTTTCATTTTATGAGTAACACCATGCAATACTTCTTGTGTGCTTTTTAACTTACCACTTTTACCAAAGTGGTGTTTCATTCGTTTATATACATTCTTGGATTGACCTACATAAGCCTGTTCCACATCATCTGCATGTTTCACAATCAGGTCATATACCCCTTTATTATCTTGGGCTTTATCAATCGCTTTTTTGGCTTTCTTAGCGATTTTTCCAATAGTTGCTGCCGTACCTGCAAGCGGTACCATTGCAGCAAAACTGAGTGCGGCATCCGCATAATTGCCTCGCGCTAAAGAAATACAGCCATTGGCTAAATCGGCAAACTCACCTAGACCAGGAATTAGTCCTACTATATCTAATCCCGTTTGTAAGCTATCTGCCCATTTTGACCATGTGGTTGGCTTACCGCCATGATCCTCGGCATCATATTTGCTAATTTCCTGCCACGATACGGCATCATCGGGTGAAACGATCGAATAATTAGCAAATTCTGGATTGGATCGATCGACAATATCAGGAATGTGTAACTCTGAAAAATCGACATTAGGAAATAGACGTTTTGCATCTTCCAATGTGCCTTCAAATGTACCAAGTGAATTGTCATAGAAAAACACATCTTCTCCTCGTGATGAAATTTCGGATTTCAATTGGCTAACCAGTATCGTTCCTCTATCGGTCACTTTAGCCGTAGTGGAACGCTTTATCTGCGCCACTGTTTCACCAACTACAATAGCTTGATGATTGATATGCATTAAGCCTTTGCCGTCATCATCGGTATAGGTGACATTGGTCTGTGCCGGTTTATCTTTTACATCGCCCCCACCTACTTGCACATTAATGGAGGTTTCCCCCATGACTTTACCTTTATAGACAACTTGAAATTTATTCTTTCCCATATGAGGCGTTTATTAATCTTCGTAATCTTCTGGAATCACTTCTAAGGGAATTTTATCTATATCTGATCCAATGAGGTAATCTATGATGGTATCGTCTTTAAGACGTTTATTCCTGTAGATAAAATCCACTTCCTTATTATCTAAACGAATATCTACTTTCTCACCAGTCATATGCTCGCTTTCAATGACGTAATAAATCTTATCGCCCCGTTGATATTCATCCAATTCTTCATCATCACGATTGGTAATATATTGACGGATAATGCGTGGTTCGGTTTCCTCCGCTATGGTGGTGGGTTCTGCGTCAGCAAATGGATAGGAAGTACGCCAATATGCTGAATATTCAGCACTCGATTGATCGTCTCTTACACCTGCACAGGTAATACCAAGCGTTTCAGACATAGGATGTGAACCCGTAGACGAAAAAAGATTGTTCCATTTGACCAAATGACAATCGTAAAAATAGAGCTTTCGGGTTCTACCACCAAGCACACGGGGATAAATATGTAATTCCAATTGCTTGACCTGATTCTCAGCAAATGCCCAATCAGCCAAATTAAGATCCTTGCGTGTTTCAATAACGAGATTTAAGCCTGTAAATATAGGGCGGGATATGTAACGGTTATTTGTATCTGAGTTCTGATGAAACCCCAGATTAAAGCTTAGTACATTCACTTCCATATCATCTATTAGTAGTTTTACTTGTATGCTCATAATGTATTTTGTGGCATAGTAAAAATACGTATTTAACTACAGCAAAACATGTATTAACGTTATTTTTTTGTGATTTTTAATACAAAAAATAAAAAAAACTACACCTCTCTATAATCACGGATCACACATCATTTGCTACAGCTAGACAATTTAATGGGCATATAAACAATCAGAAGCAAACGGGAGCTTGGAACGAAGAACGTTTTGAGGATTGGGAGCACTGAAAACTTAATGCATGAACATCTATAAGAGCTAATCCACATGCACAAAAATGGAACGGAAATCATCACGTAAAGGGATATCTTTGAGTTTCCAACACACATCAAATTCTATTTTGTAATGCTATAATATCGGAAATATGGGTTAGGCTACGCGCTACCCCAAAAGGCACATCGTCCAGATGGGGCATTGTTTCAATCCCTTTGAGAGTTTTAATTTTCGAGCGGGTTTAACGTATTTAGATATAATATTATTCTTCTACCGGTTTGAAAACACGTATCCAATCTACCTTAAATGTATGGTTTTCAGGTTCAGAAGATATTTCGCCATCCGTGGGCATTCTACCTTGTTCAGCATTCCAGTTTTGAACTTCAGTATTAATAATAATATCCATTTCTTTATTCAACCCTGTTCTATCTTCGGGATTACCTGTTGGTGATGTATAATTTAAAGGATCTATTCCATCTTTACCCCCTACATTATCAAGGTTATCTGAAACCTTAATCAAATTACCATTAATGTAATATTCTAGATGAGTTGGCGATTTCCAGTAAACTCCAATACGTACCCAATCACTTGAAGTAAACGGATAACCATCAACGGTTTGCCAGGTACTTGCATCTTTAGGTTGATAATCCTGGAACGGATCTCTTATAAATACGTGGTGACTTATATGAAATCTTTTAGAAAACCATGATTGGTCATTTCTTGAATTTTGAGCACCGTATGCTTCTAAAATATCAATTTCTTGAGTATCATCTGGACTTAACATCCAAACATCGGATGCAAAAAATGCATTAGCTACCAGCACTCTAGCTTCAACAAATACAGGGTATTTTACTCTTTTTGTAGAAGTAATACATGCTAATCTTGTAGCTTTGTCTGTTCTACTTCCATTGGAACCGTTATAAGTGGCCATTTCTCCATCCTCTCTTGTGGTTAATAAACGTAAATTGCCACCAGAAACTGTTGCATTTTCATGTCTCCAGATTGTTGGACCAGGACCAGTCCATGTATTATGATAGAAATTAGTCCACTTGTTGTTTCCAAACTGAGTTAAAGTATTCTCACCAGCAAACTCATATTCGAAATCATCTGAAATGTCCTCTTGAAACTCCCATTTCATACCATCACCTGGGCTGGCTGGTACAGCTAAATTGGCAAAAGTTTCTTCTTCCTCTTCTTCTTCTTCTTCTTCCTCTTCTTCTTCAGGATCTGGATTTTCTTCTATTTGTACTTGATCTCTATCATCTGAGCTTCCACATGATACAAAAAAAGTAGTCGTGGTAAGTAATATTAAAATAAATAATTTCAATTTCATTTGTCTTATGTTTTTAGATATAAATAATAATAAACTCTAAAAGAACTGATAAAAGCACTTTTTTTGTTAAAATTAGAATATATTCATATTTAAATGGCTCAAATGAACTCGACAAAACATTGACATAATGGCTTATTTTAGATGTATTTCGGGGTTTTGCACAAAAAGCCCTACGATATTTTTATGATATCCGCTATACATTTAAATGATTTATAAAATTATCAGCAGTCCGTTATAAAAAGACATAAAACCTTTCATTACTACTCCTTGGCATCTAAAAACATCTTTAAGGTCTTTGAAATCCATATTAAACAGTTTTATTGATAAAAATCCTTGCACACTTTTTGAGTTAACTCGGCATAAAAAACCTCTAAAAACACCACAAACCCAATAAAAACAAAAAAGCTTCACTATTTAGTGAAGCTTTTTGTGAGCCCTGAAGGATTCGAACCTTCGACCGCCTCCTTAGAAGGGAGGTGCTCTATCCAGCTGAGCTAAGAGCCCTAAAAGAAAACATTTTCGTTTTCCGGTGTGCAAATATAAAATTAACTATAAATCTAACCAAAAGAAATCTCTATAAATTTTATCAAGAATTTACAATAATTTAAAAGTTTATAAGATCATAAGTACAAATCAGCAGTAACATTCTAAAAACTAGCACTAAAACAAAAAAAGCACCATAATGAAATGATGCTTCTTTTAAATATCTATTAAATTCGACTACCAAAACAGGCTATATAAAACTGTTAAAACAATCATGATTACAAACGAACCAATGTTAAATAGTGGCGTTGTCTTGAATAGTTCCTTTGTTAGTGGAATACCTTTTTCATCATCTGCTCCTTTATTTTGGATATTACTTAATATCACAACAATGAGCATAGATAATACCGTTGCAATTCCCATTTGATGCATCCACGGCTCCAATACCGGAATTGGTAAGAATTTAAGAGCTAAGGCTATAGGTATCGACAAAATGGCTCCCCAAATGGCAGCATTATTAGTTGTTTTCTTCCAGAATAATCCTAACAAGAATACAGCCAAAATACCAGGACTCACAATTCCCGTGTATTCCTGAATAAATTGAAATGCCTGATCAATTCCACCCAATAGAGGCGCTACAATAACAGCAATAACTAAGGCTACAGCAGCCGAAATACGACCAACATTTACCGTTTCCTTATCATCGGCATTCTTATTAATATATTGTTTGTATATATCCATTGTAAATATGGTAGACGTCGAATTTAGCATCGATGCTAACGACGACACAATCGCTGCTGCAAGAGCTGCAAAAGCAACACCTTTAAGTCCTACTGGTAAAAATTGTAGTAACCACGGGTAGGCTTTATCAGCATTATCGGCAGAAGGTGCATTTAACATACCAGCTTCTCCCAAATTAGCCATAATTGAAGGATCGTTTATCATAACATACGCAGCAATACCAGGTACAACCACTATTAATGGAATGATAAGCTTTAAAAATGCTGCTAATAAAATCCCTTTTTGAGATTCTTTTAAAGATTTAGCGGCAAGTGTTCTTTGAATGATATATTGGTTGAAACCCCAATAATATAAATTGGCAACCCATAAACCTCCAACTAACACCCAGATACCAGGTAAATTAACATAATTAGAGTTAGACTCTTCTAGAATCATATGAAACTTTTCTGGAGCAGCCTCCACAACTTTAACGAAACCAGCTATTACGCCTTCTCCTCCCGATACGGTGTTTAACGCCAGATATGTTGTAAACAAACCTCCTAATACTAGGAATACAACCTGTATTACATCGGTCCATGCTACTGCTGACAGGCCTCCATATAAAGAGTAAGCTGCAGCAAACAAAGCTAAGCCAATAATCGCATAGATCATATCTACACCCATAATGGTTTCAATAGCAAGACCTCCCAGGTATAAAACAGATGCCAGATTTACAAAAATGTAAAGCGCCAACCAGAATACAGCCAGAATTGTTTTCAAATTAGTAGAAAAACGTTTTTCAACAAACTCTGGAATGGTATAAAGCCCCTTCTCAATAAAAATTGGTAAGAAATATTTACCAACTATGATTAAAGTTAACGCTGCCATCCACTCATAAGATGCAATAGCAAGTCCCAGAGCAAAACCAGACCCGGACATTCCTATAAATTGTTCAGCAGAAATATTGGCCGCAATCAGCGAGGTTCCAATAGCCCACCAAGGTAAAGACTTACTTGCTAAAAAGTAGTCTTCAGCATTTTTTTGATGCCCCTCTTTATCTCGAGAGACCCATAATCCAACCCCCAAAATTAAAATAGCGTAGGCTACAAACACAACGTAGTCCCACATGTCGAATCCTTCTGTCATAGTGATAATTTAGTTTATTTATTTAGTTCTTAAAACTCAAATATAGAAATTATATTTAATAAAAACGCGGGTTTTAATTAAAAAAACCAAACTAGTAGGGTCTGGTAGCTTTTTTTAAAAAATAATTATAACTTTGTAACTGATTATGATACAAATCAAAAAAGACATAGGAGTTCCAAAATATAAGCAGATCATCAATTCAATTGAAGATGCAATCTTGTCTGGTGCCCTGGAAAAAGGAGATCAAATTCCTTCTATAAATAGTATTAGAGACGCCCATAAGCTCTCCAGGGATACCGTTTTAATGGCTTTTAATGAGCTTAAAAACAGAGGCATTATTAAATCTGTAGTAGGAAAAGGGTATTACGTTTCCAGTTCAGATGTTAACGTCGCACAAAAGATCTTTTTACTTTTTGACGAATTAAATTCCTTTAAAGAAGATCTTTATAATTCATTTTTAGAACATTTAGGCAATAATATCCAAGTCGACATATTCTTTCATCATTTTAACCCGACCATTTTTAGCAAGTTAATTGATGATAACGTTGGCGATTATAACTATTACGTCATAATGCCTGCCAATTTAGAGCATACAGGTAAATATATTGAAAAATTGCCTTCAGACAAGGTTTATATTTTAGATCAAATGCATGATGATTTAAAAGAATACGCTGCTATTTATCAGGATTTTGAAAAAGTTATTCGCGATAATCTTGCTAAAGCCTTACATTTAATCAACAAATATGACAAAATCATTTTAATCTTCTCTGAAGACAAACAACCACAAGGCATGTTAAAAGGGTTTAAATCCTTTTGTGACACGCATAACATGTCCTTTGAGGTTATAAAAAGCCTTTCGAACAGAATTTTGAAGCAAGGCGAACTTTATATTATGCCCGATGATAGAAGTCTGCTTCAAATTATAAAAAAAATGAAAAGTAAACGGTTATTATTGGCAAAAGATATTGGAATTATATCCTATAACGACACCCTGCTTAAAGAAATTGTAGAAGGAGGCATAACCACCATTTCGACAGATTTTTACAAAATGGGACAGCGTTTAGCGGAAATGATCACAAATAAAGAATTAACAAAAGTAGAAAACCCTAACAGACTAATTATTAGAAACTCATTATAATTTAAAACTAAAAAAATTGTATACAATCAATCACAATAAAGACAAGAATACGCTAGAGGTTAGAAACAATGCGAATCAGGTATTTGGAAAAATGTATTTGAATGATGGTGCCAGTTTGCAAGAACTAACCTTAAAAGGCCATACCATTATAGAAGATTTATCGCCGTTAACCTATGCAAACACTTATGCATCTTCGATTCTCTTTCCCTTTGCTAATAGAATTAAAGATGGACAGTATGTTTTTAATGATAATGCGTTTCAGTTTGATATCAACCAAAAGGAAGAAAACAATGCCCTTCACGGTTTGGTTTACAATAAAACATTTCAAATTATAGATCAAAAAGCCGATTCAAATTCTGCCACAGTGCTATTAGAGTATAATGAAACCGAATTATCTAACGGTTTCCCTTATACTTACAATATTCAGCTGAAATACGTTTTTACCGAAGACACACTTCGTTTGAATGTATTTATAAAAAACACCGATTCAAAAGCCTTTCCTTACACCCTGGGGTGGCATCCATATTTTGCGTGTGATAAACTATTTGATAGCTCTTTAGACTTTAACAGCAACAAGAAAATTACTTTAGGAGAACGAAATATCACAACTGGAACTCAAGCTTTTAATTATAATGAAACCTTCAAAATAGAAAATAAACAATTAGATGATTGCTGGGTTTTAGAATCTGGAGAGGTCATATTTCAAACCCCTAAATATCAATTAACCATGGGATCGTCAGGAGAAAACAATTTTCTCCAGGTGTATACCCCTCCCCGACCAAACACCATCGCTATAGAACCCACCACTGGTGTTTCAGACAGTTTTAATAACAACATTGGATTAGAAGTTTTAAGTGCCGGAGATACATACAGCATAGACTGGAATTTAAAAATAATATAAAAACATAACCGTATAGAAATGAGTGCACAATTAATTAATGATGTAAAGACAACGTTCATTGAAACCTTTAAAACAGACCCTATCCTGATATTTTCTCCTGGTAGAATTAATATTATTGGTGAACATACAGATTATAACGATGGATTTGTATTTCCAGCTGCCGTAGATAAAGGTATTGCAGCGGCTATGCAAAAAAGTGACAGCAATGTATCGACAGCCTACGCTATGGATAAAGATAGCCATATAGAGTTTGAACTTGATAAATTAAAGCCTTCTGCCCAGGGAAGTTGGGAGAACTATGTTTTTGGAGTTGTAGCAGAAATACAAAACAGAAATAAGGTAATTGGTAACTTCAATATTGTTTTTAGAGGTGATATCCCTGGCGGTGCCGGAATGTCTTCCTCTGCGGCATTAGAAAATAGTGTGGTTTTTGGTTTGAATGAATTGTTTGATCTGGGGCTTACCAAGCACGACATGATTTTGATATCTCAAAAAGCAGAACACAATTATGTTGGTGTAAAATGTGGAATCATGGATCAATATGCCAGTATGTTTGGAATTGAAAACAACGCACTACTCTTAGATTGTAGAACCGTTGAATCTGAGGCTTACGAAATTGATTTTAAAGATCATGAGCTTATGTTAATCAACACCAACGTAAAGCATAACTTGTCAGACAGTGCTTACAATGACAGACGTTCGGCCTGTGAAAGCATTGCCGAACTCTTAGGTATAAAAGCTCTTAGAGATGCCACGGAAGCGGATTTGGATACGATCAAAGATAAAGTAACTTCCGAAAATTATCAAAAAGCACTTTACGTTATTCAGGAAAACAATAGAGCTGAAAAAGCCTCTAAAGCTATTAAAGAAAATGACCTAGACACTTTAGGAGCGTTAATCTTTCAATCACATGATGGACTACAACACCAATATAAAGTGAGTTGTGAAGAACTTGACTTTTTAGTCGATCAAGCTAAAGCCAACGAGCATGTACTTGGTGCCAGAATGATGGGTGGTGGATTTGGTGGTTGCACCATCAACCTAATCGCAAAAAGTGAAGCTAAAGCCTTTGGCGAAGCGGCTTCTATAGCTTATAAAAACAAGTTTAACAAAGCGTGTTCGGTATATTACATAAAACTATCACAAGGAACACACCTGGTTAATTAATCCTCTCAATATTTTAAAATGGACCATACAGATTTACAAGACTATTCGCATAAACGCTATAATATACTTACCGGAGAATGGGTTTTAGTATCCCCTCACCGTGCAAAACGCCCATGGCAAGGACAAAATGAAGCCGTATCTAACGAGGTTAGGCCAACTTACGATGAAACATGCTATTTATGTGCAGGAAATACCAGGATTAACGGAGAAGTAAACCCGAAATACGAAGACGTTTTTGTTTTTACTAACGATTTTGCGGCGTTACAAAAAGACTCTAAAACATTCTCTTTTGAAGACGGGTTACTAACCGCTAAAAGTGAAACTGGTATCTGTAAAGTGATTTGCTTTAGCCCCGATCACTCAAAAAGTTTGGCTGATATGAATACCAATGCCATACAAAAAGTGGTATTTGCATGGCAAAAAGAATTTAAAGAATTGGCAGAAAACCCCAACATTAACTACGTTCAGATTTTTGAAAACAAAGGAGCAGTCATGGGATGTAGTAATCCGCACCCGCACGGACAAATTTGGAGTCAGTCTACACTTCCCAATGAAGTAGATAAAAAAGATAAACAACAGTTAGCCTACTATAAAGAAAATAGTAGCAGTCTTTTAGGCGACTATTTGGTTCAGGAACTAGAAAAGCAAGAACGTATTATTTTTGAAAACGATGCGTTCGTTGTTCTTATTCCTTTCTGGGCTGTGTGGCCATTTGAGGCGATGATTGTTCCTAAAAAACAACAGTCAAATATTTTAGAGTTAAATGACACAGAAGCACTTTTATTTTCAGAAGCTATTTCGGTGTTAACAAAGGCGTACGACAAGATATTCAATACCTCTTTCCCCTATTCCAGTGGTATACATCAGGCACCAACGGATGGAAAAGAGAACGAACACTGGCATTGGCATATGAGCTTTTATCCGCCACTATTAAGAAGTGCTACCGTTAAAAAATTCATGGTTGGCTATGAAATGTTTGGTTCTCCGCAACGAGATATCACGGCCGAAATAGCGGCGAGAATGATTAGAGATCTGGTATAGTTTTGTAATCTCAATAACTAGTATAATGACCTGATGCCTTTTTTGCATCAGGTTTTTTATTTTAATAAATTATACAGGTTACATACTAATTCATGTTTTCAAAAGTTATATTTTAGCCAAACAATTGATATTTTAAACCATCTTTATTCAATAATGAAACGCTACCTGTACTTTAGCCTCACCATATGCTTTTTAATATTATGGAGTTCTTGCCGCAAAGATTTTGAGTTTTCACCAAGTACTGGAGGCCTTGAATTTTCCAAGGACACTGTTTATCTAGACACCGTTTTCACAAATATCGGCTCAAGCACTTATAATTTAAAAGTATACAACCGAAGTGATAATGATATTTTTATACCTTCGGTGAGATTGGCTCTTGGAGAAGCTTCTAATTATAGACTTAATGTAGATGGTATTGCGGGTAAAACTTTTGAAGACGTACAAATATTAGCTAAAGACAGTTTATTCATTTTTGTTGAATCAACCATAGATATTAATAATTTCCCAAATCCAGAAAGTACATTTTTGTATGAAGACCAGATCGTGTTTGATGGAGGAGCAAATCTCCAGGAGGTAGAACTTGTTACACTGGTACAGGACGCCGTATTTATTTATCCTAATCGAGATAATACAACCAAGGTTATAGAGACCTTAACCCTAAATATTGGTGGTGAATGGGTTGAAACTGCTTTTCAAGGTCGGGAATTATTACCTAACGAACTTAATTTCACAAACGAAAAACCTTATGTTATATACGGTTTCGCAACAGTACCCAGTGGAGAAACCTTAACTATAGACGCCGGAGCGCGAGTACATTTTCATAATAACTCTGGGCTTATGGTATCTAATAACGCCTCATTACAGGTTAATGGAGCCTTTAGTAACGATAGAGACTTACTTGAAAACGAAGTTATTTTTGAAGGAGACCGCTTAGAGCCAGGTTTTGCAGAAGTACCAGGGCAATGGGGAACCATATGGCTACTAGATGGTAGCGTTAACAACACCATAAGCTATGCAACCATAAAAAATTCGACAGTCGGAATTTTATGTGATGGTAACCCTAATGAGGTTTCAGATAAATTAACCATAACCAATTCTCAAATTTATAATTCAAGTAATTTTGGTATTCTAGGAAGATTTAGTTCCATCTCAGGAGAAAACGTGGTTATTAACAACTCAGGAGAATCCTCTTTTGCAGGAATTTTAGGAGGCAAATATAATTTCACACATTGTACTATTGCGAATTACTGGAGTAATAGCTCCAGAAGATCACAGTCTCTTATGTTAAATAATTACATTCGCGATGAAGATAATAACGTCTCTGCTGTTGCAGATTTGTCTGAAGCCAACTTTAACAATTGTATCATTTTTGGAAATGATAATCCTGAAATTTTGTTAGACGAAATTGAAGATAGCGCTACTGAATTCAATTTCAAGTTTACAAACTGCCTCATTCGTTTTCAAGATAATGAAAACAGGTTTACAGGACCTAACTACGATTTTGAAGACACCAATCGTTATGAAGGCAATATTTTTAACGAAACCCCTCATTTTATGGATGTAGATACTAATATCATGATTATTGGGGAAGAGTCTGCGGCCATCAACAAAGGTCTACCTACTTTTGCATCACAAGTTCCATTAGATATCCTGGGTGTTAACAGAATGACCTCCCCAGATATTGGTGCTTACCAACATATTACATTTCCAGAGGAAAACTAGTGTTAAAAAACTCTATATAGAACTATACTCTTAATTTCTATTAAGGGAAAAATATTCCTCATAAAACAATATTGGGTTACGTAAATAGGCTACTATGAATTCCCTGTAATTTAATATGTTGTACTGTTCTAGGTAAACTATTATAACCGTTATTACCCCTATTGGTCTCTTCTAAATCAAACATTTATTTCCCAAATACTTTCACTGAAAACAGGGTGAAAAAAATAAAAACTCGTTATAATATTGGACCTCACATTTTCAAAACAGCAATTAATGTTGTGAAAAATCGTTTTCTAAAACAAAATTATTATGAAAAAAATATATATTACTGAAAATAAGGTATGGACTATTCAAGTTAACGGACAATCATTTACCACATCGTACGGTAACAGATACGGTGCCGACCTCAATAAACTAAGAAGAAATACAAAGACATTTGATTCTGAAGAAAAATGTGAGAAAGAAAAAGAAAAAATAATCAAATCAAAATGCGAAGGAGGTTATGAAGAATTATCTGTTAGCATCAAAGGTGTTCCTTTAAAAGAGTTAGTACAAGTTCATAATGTTAAAAAGGGAAATTCAAAAGTATTAACCATATTGAACGAAGATAAAATCCCCCTTCAATTTATAAAAGAAATCCTTTCCTTATCTCACTTAGAGGAACTAGAAACATCTATTCCTGTACTCATCGAACAAATAGGACGTTTTATTGGGTTAAAAAAATTAACAATACATAAAGGTCATGCCATATCAAGATTACCTGAGACTGTAACCAACTTAAAAAATCTTGAATATTTATGTTTAAAAAAGTATAGTAAAGACATGACATTGCCTGATAGCATATTTAAAATTCTCTCTTTAAAAAAACTAGATTTATCAAGTTGTCAAAGAAAAAACATACCAGATTGCATTGGGAATTTAGTATCGTTAGAAGAACTAGACTTAGGTTACAACCTATTAGAAGACCTTCCCCAAAGCCTAGAAAACTTACAAAAATTAACACACTTAAATATCTGTAATAACGAATTTCAGTCAATTCCAGAGAGCGTATATAAATTACACAACTTAGTTGATCTCGATATAAGTTTTAATCGCTCGCAAAAAATAGATGCAAAATTTCTTCAGCTAACAGCTTTAAAAAAGTTCCGAATTTTTTTCACTAACATAACCAATATCCCTGAAAATAGTTTAGCGGCTGGTTCGGTCGGTATTAAGGATTTTTTAAAAAATGGATCACTCTCTAAACTATCCATAGAAATCGCTCCTATACCCGAAAATTCAGAACTATTAATTCGTGAACGAAAAGAACAGATGAAAGGCGCTATTCATGACATTCGTAAAGAATTATATGGAGAATTCAGTCATAAAATATTTGCTCAGATTCTAGCTTTCATCTTTGGAGAAACCAATGAATTGCCACAGGTGAATCGATCTGAGACAGAAAGATTTGGCTATATAGTAGAGTTGTTTAACCCTATTCTTAAATGGAACTTTATAGACAGGCGTTTACTGGCTTTTATATGTAACGATACATTTCTATACCCTGCGGAAGGTTATTCTGGTGGATATTACAGCTATTTCTTTGGACGTTTTTTTTACGAGGAATTGATGCAAGAACAAAAAGGAGAAGATTTTTTTGGACAGCTTATCGAAGAATTAAAATCCTGCCAAGTTGACGAATGGACTGCACTTACCGGATATTTAGAAGCTACTACTAGAGGATCTTTACTTAGACATGATGGCTCTACAAATTCGCTAGGAAAAGTGATTATAAAATATCTACAAAAGGATCGGGAAAAAATCATGAATCTGCTATGGGAAAAACATTATACTAGTTCATTATTTCCTTTATTGGCTACAAAGCGAGATATTTTAGATGAACTTCTGGATGAATTGTTTCCATATTATGCTAATTCAGATGCACAAAAACATGTATACTTCACAAAACTTGAAGAACTATGCAAAATAGATAGCAAGGCATACGAAAGCTTAGTCTTAGAACAAATGCAAGGCTCAGATTGTTCAGTATGTATCATGGAATGTTATCGTATCCTCCTAACTTATCAAGGAAACACTTATAAAGTACCCGCAGCAGAACATGCTAAAAAAGTATTGGTTAATATTACTACGCATAAAAACAATGATAAAGAATACAAGTTTAACTGGTATTTATCTTCAAAATATTTTGGAGATGACACTCCTGGCTTTATCCAATGGTTATGCGATCATTTAGGAGAAGAAGTAAAGCACGAATTATTTACCTATGTAAAAGACACCAATGCATTAAGCCTTGACATCGTTAACTCCATTGTAAAACGTTTCGGCCAGGATGCGTTAGCAACAGCCATCGAAACTCTAAAAATGAGTAAAAAGGACAATAGTGCTATCGCTCATTATCGTCAGGCATTTACCATATTAAAAGATTTAGACTATACAGCATATTATGACGACGTTTGGGAAATTGCCTGTTCAACATATCCCGATTTAGCAGATTTAGCATGTATGTCATTAGCTAGTCGCCCCATAAAGGACGTTTACAGCAAGGCCGTCTCCTTTTTGTCTTCTAAAAATAAAGCAGAACGCAGAGCCGGAGTAGCCATATTAAGCCTGTTGCGTACTCCGGAAGCAATTTCAGAATTAAAACCTATTATTGAAAACGAAATAAAAGACGACATTAGGAATCTGGCAATACAACCTTATTATGCTGAACAAAAAGAAGAAACAATTGCCAGCATGAAAGAGCGAATTGCCAATGCAGGTAAAAAAGGAAAACTCAAAAAACCAGTAACAAAATGGATAGACTCTTTACCCATGTTAGCTTGGCACGACGGTAAGCAACTTACAAAAGAAGAACAATATTACCTATTTTATCGCCAGTCCAGTAGTAAGAGCATAACACCCGATATAGAAGCTGCCCCAATGTATGCATTGTTAGATAAAACAAAAGGTGCAGAAGTAGCATTTGAAACCTTTCAATACATTAATAAAAATATAGGCTTTAAAGCAGCATCTAAATTGGCATTTGCTTTAATAGGAACATTAGGAGATGAGCGCCTCATTGAATTATTAAAAGATATGGCTATTAAAGGTAAAAACGCAAACGTATGTGACATTTTAGCAATGTTCGAAACGTTCAATGCTGCCTTTGCATTAGATCAAATAATACAACATTTTGAAATTAAGTATCCCAATATACGAAGGTCTGCCGAAGAAGCTTTTGAAAATACCGCTCTACGAATGGGGCTTACTTACTTTGAGTTGAAAGATCAAATGCTACCCGATTTCGACTTTGTAAACAAAGAGAGAAAATTAGACGTTGGAAACGGATATACGCTATCAATTTCACCAAAATTAAAGCTTGCATATACGAACAACAAAGGAAAACAGGTAAAATCAATACCAAAGCCCCCTCCTTCTATTAAGCATATGCTCAAGGAAATAAACGCCAACCTTAAAGATGCCGTAAAACAATACACCCAAAGTGTAGAATACTATTTGGTAACGCAGCGCCAATGGCCTGGAAATGATTGGAAACAACATTTTATAGAACACCCCGTTGCTTTCGCCTTTAGCCAAAGTTTAATTTGGCAACAAAATGAAAGTAAAACTTTTATGGTTATGCCTGATGGTAATTTACAGGATGAAACAGGAAGCACTTTGAATATAAAAAATAGCGATTATATTCAGCTAGTACACCCATTGAACCTTGATGATTCTATAAAAAATAATTGGAAAGCCTATTTAAAGGATGAAAACATACAACCAGCTATACTACAGCTGGATAGAAAACTGATTACCCCAACTACTGATGAACTTGAAATTGTACGCTCCAGAGCGTTCGAAGATAACTCTTTAGATTCTGCTACTTTTAAATACAGAGCCCATAAAAGAGGGTGGAAACGCGGAAATATTGCTGATGGTGGAGGAATTGCATCATATACAAAAGCTTTTAAAGAAGCTGGTATAGATGTCTTTATTAATACCGAAGGTATCGCCGTACAAGCCGATTTTGATGGTGATAATGTGACCTTAGGAAAATGCTACTTTACTCCGTTTGGAAGTGTACAGCTGAATGGTGACTTGTGGAACAGTGAACCCAGTAATGAAAGTGATGAACGCTTAATCCCAATAAAAGAAGTACCGCTATTGGTGTTTTCTGAAGCCATGAAAGATTTAAAAGAGATTACAAAAACTAAATAATTGAAAAAAAATCAAGTAAAAACAAA
>CANLWB010000022.1 GCA_947494695.1 uncultured Flavobacteriaceae bacterium
CAATGATATCATTGTTCAGCTTTAATTTATAAATTTAATCCTTTAATAACATGTATCGGTTATTTAGGACTAGACAAGCAAACGAGAATTATGAACTTGCATGCAATTCCCGTGTTTAAACCACAAACTACATGGTTATTTACTATATAGTTATATACTGTCAACAAACCTCCATGCAGACTGATCTATTAAGACTTTTTTGGCCTCCAAAGCTTCTGGCGATGTAGCTCTTAAGCCCATTCTATCAAATACAGCAGATTGTGGTCGCGGTTGACTGGCAAAATTGATTAAAAGCTTCTCATAATTTTCTTTAGAAAAGGAAGTTGCTCCTGAAATCATAAGAAACATACGTCTAAGACTGGTAACCTTCCATGTACTAACATCTGGGTTGGCCGATATAGCACCATCAAACATTTTATCCATACTATATACTTTAGACACATCCCAATTACTAACATCTGGATTTGCTTTTGGAGCATCCTTAAACATTCTATTCATACTGCTTACCTTAGAAACATTCCAGTTATGAGTATCTGGATTCGCATTTTCTGCCTTATAAAACATATAGGCCATATTTTTTACGTTAGAAACGTCCCACATACTAACATTCGGATTTGCTAAACTAGTTTCTCTAAACATATGACTCATTTGAGCTACATTAGACACATCCCAGTTGCTAACATCTGGATTCGCAGATTCCATATCACTGAACATTCCAGCCATGTTGGTAACGTTAGACACATCCCAGTTACTAACATCCGGATCGGCCTTTATTGCGCCTGCAAACATCCCTGACATATTAATTACATTAGATACATTCCAATTGCTAACATCTGGATTCACTATGGTACCATAAAATGCTCTAACCACATCAAACATACCTGCCATATTTGTTACATTGGAAACATCCCAGTTACTAAGATCTGGAGCGGCCGATATGGCATTATCAAACATGTGGCTCATGTTTGTCACATTTGAAACATCCCATTTACTAACATCTGGATTCGCTTTTAAAGCATTATGAAACATAGAGCTCATGTCGGTTACAGCACTTAGATCGGGAGCATCTGTAGCTAATATTTCCAGATTTTCACAATGGATAAATGCGCCTTCCATAGTTATCCACCTGCCTGTTCCCCATTGATCTATTGAGACAAGTTCATCTCTTTGTGGAAAATTAAAAGCAGGAAATTGACCACTAATACGAATGGTATGCCTGCCAGCTGTTTCAAATTTATGTGATGCAAGTTCTGTAATACCTCTTTCATCTACAATACCATCATTATTCCAATCAATATCAAAGGAATATTCATAAGAGCCGATTGAAAATAGTATAATTTCATCGGTATCCTAAGTCATAATCAACTCAGATCCTGGTTCAGGTTGATTTTCTACAGCAACTATCCATTCCTGTACAACACCTTCTTCTCCGGTGGCTTTAATCCTTACCTCTCCCAAGGCTAAACCGGTTACAAGACCTTCATCGTTTACTGTTGCAATAGCAGGATCATCACTACTCCAAATTACACTTTTGTCGATGTTGGCTAATTCAAATTGTTTTTTTGTGCCTTCTAAAAGACTACTGCTCTTTGTTTCTGGTATCTCTACCACTTGAGCTTCGGGTTTCTCGTCTTCCGTTGTACAAGAAATCATGGCAACCGCAACACATACAATCGCTATTTTAAAAAATCTAATCATAAATTTGAGGGTTTTAAAGTTTTTACTTGAATGTAAATTTCAGATAAAACGTTTACTGATTGTCTGTAATTTGTCATAATAGAATTTTGTCAATCTGAACGTGTTTCAAATTTTAGGTTTAAACTGATAAATATTAGTATTATTAAGATTCCTCACTGCCGTTACCGATGACACAAAACATGTATTTATGATACAAAACAGACATTCAAAAAAAGTTTTTTTATTTTTGCATAATTTTTGATAAAAAGTCCACTATTTGATATTCGTTTGTATTTAAAAGCCTCATAGATTTATAATCTACAAGGCTTTATTAAACGATTATAAAAGAAACAAACAATAATTAAGTTTACATTCTTTAAGGTGTTCACTTACACCAATAAACTAAAAAGTTTATTTAACATTATACTAAAGATTATCGTTGTCAACAAACCTCCAATTAGATTCCTCTATTAAGACTTGTTTGGCTGCCAGAGCTTCTGGAGATGTAGCCTCTAAGCCCACTTTATTAAATAAAACAGTGTTTGGACGAGGTTGATTGGCAAAATTAATTAAAAGTTTCTCGTAATTTGCTTTAGAAAAAGAGCTCGCTCCTTCAAACATAAGTAACATACGTTGCAGTCTGGGTATGTTCCAGTTACTAACATCTGGGTTTGCAGATGCAGCTCTACTAAACATTTTTTCTATAGAATATACATTGGAAACATTCCAATTACTAACATCTGGATTGGCCAATAGTGCATCTTGAAACATTCTATTCATAGCACTTACCCTGGAAACATTCCAATTACTAACATCTGGATTGGCTATTTTGGTATTATAAAACATAAGTGCCATATCTGTCACATTAGAAACATTCCAGTTACTAACATTTGGATTCGCTATTTTAGTATCTCTAAACATATGCCCCATTTCAGTTACATTAGAAACATCCCAGTTGCTAACATCTGGATTTGCAGATTCAGTGCTAGAAAACATACCTGACATGCTAGTTACGCTAGAAACATCCCAATTACTAACATCGGGATTAGCCTTTATTGCTCCTTCAAACATTCTCGCCATACTAGTCACATTAGAGACATCCCAGTTGCTAACATCTGGATTCACTATGCTAGCATAAAAAGATAAATTAGCATTAAACATATTAGTCATATCAGTTACATTAGAAACATCCCAGTTACTAACATCTGGATTCCAGTAGTGTATACGAGAAAATAAGCTTGCCATATTGGTTACATTTGAAACGTCCCACTTACTAACATCAGAATTTACAGATCTCGCACGATAAAACATATAACTCATGTCGGTTACATTAGAAACGTCCCAGTTACTAACATCTGGATTTGCTTCAAAAGTGCCCTCAAACATATGGCTCATGTTTGTCACATTTGAAACGTCCCATTTACTAACATCTGGATTCGCTTTTAAAGCGTTATGAAACATATAGCTCATGTCGGTTACAGCACTTAGATCGGGAGCATCTGTAGCTAATATTTCCAGATTTTCACAATGGATAAATGCGCTTTCCATAGTTAACCATTTGCCTGTTCCCCATTGATCTATTGAGACAAGTTCATCTCTTTGTGGAAAATTAAAAGCAGGAAATTGACCACTAATACGAATGGTATGTCTGCCAGCCGTTTCAAATTTATGTGACGCAATTTCTGTAATGCCTCTTTCATCTACAATACCATCATTATTCCAATCAATATCAAAGGAATATTCATAAGAGCCGATTGAAAATAGTATAATTTCATCGGTATCCCAAGTCATAATAAGCTCAGATCCTGGTGCAGGTTGGCTTCCTACAGCAACAACCCATTCCTGTAAGATACGTCCTTCTGCTATAGCCTTAACGCTTACCTCTCCTAAGGCTACACCAGTTACGAATCCTTGATCGTCTACCGTTGCGATAGCGGGATCGTCACTACTCCAGGTCACGCCTTTGTTACCATGAACTAATTCAAATTGTTTTGTAGTACCTTCTAAAAGACTACTGGTCTTTGCTTCTGGTATCTCTACCACTTGAGCTTCGGATTTCTCGTCTTCTGCTGTACAAGAAACCATAGCAACTGCAACACATACAATCGCTATTTTAAAAAATCTAATCATAAATTTGGGGTTTTTAAAGTTTTTATTTTAACGTCTTGTGAAATTAGACAGAAAGAAAATTCACACAAAAATAATATGGTGAATGACCTTATTTTAATGGTCAATGAACCAAAAAAACAGGTAAGTGATTTCTTATTATTAAAATAAGTTTATTCCTATTTTCATTTTTAATCAGTGAACAAAAAACTTCTAGAAGTTAAAATTCCAACATAAAACGATATGCGACAAGCGAATAACACCAATAGTCCACGATATGATAATGTTTTATAACATGTATTGAGGCTTATTCTTAAAAAAGTGAACGTGTCATCGCTAGTATTCGTTTATATAGAAAGTCCCGTAGATTAGATAATCTACGGGACTTTTGGATGATTATTAAGCAAACAACTATAAGTTTACATTCTTTAAGGTGTTCACTTACACCAATAAACTAAAAAGTTTATTTAACATTATACTAAAGATTATCGTTGTCAACAAACCTCCAATTAGATTCCTCTATTAAGACTTGTTTGGCTGCCAGAGCTTCTGGAGATGTAGCCTCTAAGCCCACTCTATCAAATAGAACAAATTCTGGGCGAGATTGATTCGCAAAATTTATTAAAAGTTTCTCATAATTTGCTTTAGAAAAAGAGCTCGCTCCTTCAAACATAAGGTACATACGTTCCAGTCTGGGTATGTTCCAGTTACTAACATCTGGGTTTGCAGATGCAGCTCTACTAAACATTTTTTCTATAGAATATACATTGGAAACATTCCAATTACTAACATCTGGATTGGCCAATAGTGCATCTTGAAACATTCTATTCATAGCACCTACCCTAGAAACATTCCAATTACTAACATCTGGATTGGCTATTTCGGTATTATAAAACATAAATGCCATATCCGTCACATTAGAAACATTCCAGTTACTAACATTTGGATTCGCTATTTTAGTATCTCTAAACATATGACTCATTTGAGCTACATTAGACACATCCCAGTTGCTAACATCTGGATTTGCAGATTCGGCTCCAGAAAACATGCCTATCATGCTAGTTACACTAGAAACATCCCAGTTACTAACATCGGGATTAGCCTTTATTGCTCCTGCAAACATTCCCGACATACTAGTCACATTAGAAACATCCCAGTTACTAACATCAGGATCTGCTATTGTAGCGTAAAATACTCTAGTTGCACTAAACATATTATTCATACGTGTTACATTAGAAACGTCCCAATTACTAACATCTGGATTCCAATTTTGCATATGATAAAACATGCTTTCCATATTGGTCACACTGGAAACATCCCACTTACTCACATCTGCATTCACAGATCTGACAAACTCAAACATAGAACTCATATCCGTCACATTAGAAACATCCCAGTTACTAAGATCTGGAGCGGCCGATATGGCATGATCAAACATGTGGCTCATGTTTGTCACATTTGAAACGTCCCATTTACTAACATCTGGATTCGCTTTTAAAGCGTTATTAAACATATAGCTCATGTCGGTTACAGCACTTAGATCGGGAGCATCTGTAGCTAATATTTCCACATTTTCACAGTGGTTAAATGCGGCTTCCATAGTTAACCACCTGCCGGTTCCCCATTGGTCTATTGAGACAAGTTCATCTCTTTGTGGAAAATTCAAAGCAGGAAATTGACCACTAATACGAATGGTATGCCTACCAGCCGTTTCAAATTCATGTGATGCAAGTCCTGTAATGCCTCTTTCATCTACAATACCATCATTATTCCAATCAATATCATAGGAATATTCATAAGAGCCGATTGAAAATAGTATAATTTCATCGGTATCCCAAGTCATAATCAACTCAGATCCTGGTTCAGGTTGGTTTTCTACAGCAACTATCCATTCCTGTACAACACCTTCTTCTCCGGTGGCTTTAATCCTTACCTCTCCCAAGGCTACACCTGTTACAAGACCTTCATCGTTTACTGTTGCAATAGCAGGATCATCACTACTCCAAATTACACTTTTGTCGATGTTGATTAATTCAAATTGTTTTTTTGTGCCTTCTAACAGCCTACTTTTCTTTACCTCTGGTATTTCTACCATATTAGCTTCTGGTTTATCTTCTTCTGTCGAACATGAAACCATTACAAATACGATACATACGATCGCAATTCTAAATAATTTAATCATAAATTTGGGGTTTTTAAAGTTTTTATTTTGATATTCCTTGAATTTAAAAAACAAGAAAATTCATTCAAAAATAATATGATCAATGGTCTCATTTTAGCGATCAATGAACACTAAAAAATGGATAAGTGATTTCTTCACTCCATTATGGGCTCATTCTTCTTTTTAAAAAGTAAATTACAAATAGCACAAAACATGCATAAAAGAAGTTATCATCGTTAGTAGGTGAACGACTTAAAAATTAAAATGATAAAGCTCACTTTCATGGTTAACCAATAAAAAATAGAGGAAAGCCATTATTAAACAAATAAAGCCTCTTAAGTCAATAACTTAAGAGGCTTTGTGACATACAAAAAACAGGTGCAGCATCTATAGTCTTAAACTATTCCTGAACACCATTAATGGTCCAGCCATCATAAATTAAATCTTGCATGGCTATAAGTGCTTCTTTCGATGCTGGGTTAACATCTGCGTCCAGCTTGACATTTTTTTGATGTGGCTGATTAGCAAAACTAATTAACAATTGCTCAAAACTTTCAACAGAAAATGATCTGGCACCTAAAAACATGGCATTCATATTCTTTACATTGCTTATTCTCCAATTGCTAACATCTGGATTTGCTTCGAATGCTTCAATAAACATAAGCCCAGTATCGGTTACATTAGAAACGTCCCAGTTACTTACATCGGGGTTTGCAAAATCTGTATAACTAAACATAAGCTTCATATTGGTTACATTAGAAACATCCCACTTACTAACGTCTGGATTAGCCGACGATTTATCAAACATACCCTTCATATTTGTTACACTTGAAACATCCCAGTTACTTACATCAGGATTAGCATTTATGGTAGAACTAAACATGTCAGACATATTGGTTACATTAGAAACATCCCACTTACTTACATCGGGGTTAGCTGATTCGGCATAAATAAATAAGGCAGACATATTCGTTACGCTGGAAACGTCCCAATCACTCACATTAGGATTAGCCGATGTTGCCCTAGCAAACATTCCCAACATGTTTGTTACATTGGATACATCCCAATTACTAACGTCTGGATTTATTGAATTAGCCAAATAAAACATTGCTCTTGTGTCTGTTACATTAGAAACATCCCAGTTACTAACCTCTAGAGAAGTAATAGTAGTTCCAGAGAACATAAAAGCCATATTCTTTACATTAGAAACATCCCATTTACTTACATTTATTTCTCTAAATTTTGACAAATAGAACATTTCAGACATATCTTCTGCATTCGAAACATCCCAGAGACGAACTTCTAACACCCCATAACCAGCTCCTGTAAACATCCCGTTATAATCTTTAACAGCCTTTAATACTGGAGCGTCTTTTGTCAAAACTTCAAGATTATTACATCTAAAAAATGCGCGATGCATGGTTTGCCAACTGTTTTGCCCCCACTGATTTATTTCAGCAATTTTACTGCGATTAGCCTGAGTGGAATTTTCAAAAGCAATAGCTGGAAATAAACCGCTAATACGGATAGTGTGTTTACCCGCAGATTCGAATGTATGTGTTACATCTCCGGTAATATTTGTTTCATCCATAATTCCGTCATTATCCCAATCAACACTATAATCATAGATAAAATTGGAATCTGTAGGTATGGAAATCTCTGTTCCTTTCCAGGTTGTAACAAAATCTGTTTGATTGATGGGGTCAACAATTCTTTTATTAAGACCTGAAAATTCTGTTGTATCAACATCAGGTTCTTGTCCTATTTCTTCTTTAGAACAAGAAACCATCATGGTCACCAAAAGTGCCATAGTAATTCGAGGTAATTTAATCATAATTTGGGGTTTTAAATTTTATTTATTTATCTTATAGATAAACTTAGATATTAAACAAGTTGACACAAAATTAATATGGTAAACACCCCTGTTTTCATGGTTAATTAATAAAATAGAATGGCGAACGATATTCTTAATAAATACTTAAATATCGTAGCCCATTAATTCATAAAAAAAGCTCCGTAGATACTAAATGCTACGGAGCTCTTGGGATTATATATGTGATTTAAAAAACAGTTACAATTTGATTCATCGCCTTGCAACCTCTTTAATGATGCTTTTTACATCACAATTATGGGGCGCTATTACCATCTTCTATTCTCCAATTGTCATTAATTAAAACTTGTCTTGCGGCAAGCGCTTCAGCAGATACGGCTGTCGCTTCTGTTGTTAAAGACACATAAGCGCGATGTGGTTGGTTCGCAAAGTTTATTAAAAGCTTTTCATAATTTGCATTAGAAAATGCTGGGGCGTCTTGTAAAAAACCATTCATGTGATACATATTAGGTATTCTCCATTTACTTACATCCGGATTTGCAGATTCTGCTCGGTAAAACATACCTTCCGTATCTAAGACTCTTGAAACATCCCAGTTACTAACATCGGGATTAGCCAATACAGTATGTGAAAACATAGCATCCATAGATGTAACTTTTGAAACATCCCAGTTACTAACATCGGGGTTGGCCTTAAAGGCTGCTGTAAACATATTATCCATATTATTTACATTAGAAACATCCCAGTTACTCACGTCAGGATTGGCAGATTTGGCCACCATAAACATTTGGTTCATTCTCTGTACGTTTGAAACATTCCAGTTACTAACATCCGGATTAGCCGATTCCGCACGCTCAAACATACCATGCATATCTGTAACATTTGAAACATCCCAATTACTTACATTCGGGTTAGCTAATGATGCTCCATTAAACATCCACGTCATATTGGTAATATTTGAAACATCCCAGTTCGTCGCATCGAAATCTTCTACACCAGAACCGAAAAACATACCTCCCAAAGAGGTTACCCCACTTAAATTAGGAGCATCTGTTGCCCGTATTTTAAGGTTATTACACTCTGTAAAAGCAAAACTAAGATCTTCCCACGGGTTCGTTCCCCATTGGTCAATCGATACAATTTTACTAGCATTCTCTTCACTGGAAAGGTTAAAACTAATTGCGGTAAACAAACCTGTTATTCGAATGGTATGCTCTCCGGGTTGGTCGAATGTATGAGTAACATGACCCGTAATCCCGGTTTCATCTGCGATACCATCATTATCCCAATCAACACTATAGTTACTATTACCTCCATCTATTGGTATAGTAATCTGTGTTCCTTTCCAGGTGGTAATAAACTCTGAACCCATTGTGACTTTAGCTGTTTTTCCTTCTGATACTTCAGGTAAAATTGCCTCAGCAGCTGGTTCTACGTCCTGTTCTTCCTTAGAACAAGAAATCATCATGGTCACCATAAGGGCCATTGTAATTCTAGATAATTTAATCATAATTTGGGGTTTTAAAAGGTTTTATTTTGATGTTCTATGAATTTAATAAATAAGAAAATCCAAGCAAAAATAACATGGCGAATGACTGTGTTTTAATGGCCAATGATCCCTAAATAAAGGTTAATGATTTATATTAAAAATAGACGTATTGTTAACATTATTTTTCCACCCCAACTATTCCCAATTTCTCTTCATATATAGATTTGGAAACCACTTTATAATAGACCTTTATAAAATTCACATGACCAATGAGGCACAGCCTACAAAATTAGTATAATGAAAAGCAGTAAACGACACTCATTATTTTAAGGTTACAACTCATTATTTTTAAGTACGCGATAACACCTAAAAAAAGCCTCACAGATCGATAATACCTATGAGACTTTTCAAAATGTATTATATTATGGAGTAGGGTTAGAACCGTCGATAATAATCCATGATGAATTGTCAACTAAGGTTTTTCTAGCTGCCACCGCATCTGTTGAGGTAGCGATTAAGTCTTGACGCACCTCAAAAACAACATTTTGTGGACGCGAGTTACTCGCAAAATTAATTAAAAGTTTCTCATAGCTTTCTTTAGTAAACGAGTCGGCTCCGGCAACCAGTCCGTCCATTTTAGTTACACTACCAATATCCCATTTACTAACGTCTGGGTTGGCTGCGCCTGTTCCTGCAAAAGCAAAACTCATATTGGTTACCTTAGAGACATCCCAGTTGGTAACATCTAGATTAGCCATTGGCGTATCTTTAAATATATTTTCCATGTTAACTAAGTTAGAAACGTTCCATTCGGCAACATTAGGGTTTGCAGAAATGGCAGCCTCAAACATACTGCTCATATCGGTAACTTTAGCAACAATCCAGCTACTAACATCTGGGTTTGCTTCTTTAGCACCTCTAAACATCCCCATCATATTAGTCACATTGGAAACGTCCCAGCCACTCACCTCTGGATTTGCAACTATAGCAGCCTCGAACATACTATTCATATCGGTCACATTAGCAACATTCCATTTACTAACATCGGGGGTTACTGCTGCTGCACCTCTAAACATATTGCTCATATTAGTTACACTAGCCACATCCCAGTTGCTTACATCTGGATTTGTATCGGTAGAAGCTTCAAACATTCTTCTCATATCGGTTACACTTGAAACTTCCCAATTACTCACATCTGGCGTCCACGATTTAATACCAGAAAACATACCACTCATATTGGTTACATTAGAAACATTCCAGCTGCTAACATCCGATTTGGCAGCTATGGCTTCTTTAAACATTCTTTCCATATTGGTCACGTTAGTGACATCCCAATCACTAACATCTGGATTTGCAGATTTGGTAAAAGCGAACATGAGTGTCATATCGGTCACATTCGAAACATCCCACTTGCTTACATCTGGGTTGGCTTCCCAAGCCGCATAAAACATTCCAGCCATATTGGTAACGTTGCTTAAATCTGGAATATCTGTAGCGAGAATTTTCAAATTCCGGCAGAAATAAAATGCGGTTTCCATAGATAACCAGGCTCCCGTTCCCCATTGATCTACTGAAATGATCTTGTCCTTATTTCCTGAAACCGAAGAAGATCTTAAAAAATTTATAGCAGGAAAAGTTCCAGTGATACGAACGGTATGCTCTCCAGGCGTATCAAAAGTGTGGCTGGCATCTCCCGTTAAACCTGTTTCATCTACGGTACCATCGTTATCCCAATCGACATCATAGCTATAGATTAGGTCTGGATTAGTAGGAATTGTAATTTCTGTTGCATCCCAGGTTGTTATAAACCCTGGCCCCTCAGAAACCTGGTCTTCAACGGTAATAGTCCATTTCTGTATATTTCCATTTTCTGGTGTTGCTATTACGAAGGCAGTACCCATGGCAACACCTCTAATAACACCACTGTCATCGACCGTTACTACATTAGGACTACTACTGACCCAAATCACACTTACATCAGTACCATCTGGGGTATCGGCTAACTCTAACTGCTTTGTTGCACCTTTTGAAATGGTAATTTCTTCGGTCATTGGGACATCGTCTTGAGGTTTTCCATCATCGGTTGAACAAGAAACCAAAACAGCTGCAATACATAACATTGTAGCTCTAAATAATTTAATCATAATAATTTGAGGTTTAAATATTTTTATCTGGTTTTATATACGTTCAAGCCCTACAGAACAGAAGTTAATTTGATACAAATATGGTAAGTGATATTAGTTTTGTGGTGAATGCACTTAAAAAAAGGGTAAATAGAACCTCAATATTCTATTCCTACAAAAATTAAGGCAAGTTAAAGTCGTCCCTTACTCTTATTAGGTGCTTTGGAGTTTATCAGAGCCCTATGCTAGATAACGTGTAATTTGTCTTTTTTATTAATGATTTCCAATGGAATGCCGTAAGCCAATTACCCCGATTATCTGGGTACTGTACATTATTCGATGAATGACACGCATTGTATTTTTATGTTATTTTTTTGATATCGTATTGATTTTAAAAAGATTGTGTTTTCATGTATAAGAAAGTAAACACATTGAGTGATATATAATGCTTATGACTTCCCTTTTTCTTATCTTAAAATCCTTGTACTTTTGCTATCTTCGTTATGCGATACGATAATTCGCACGTTACATGTTCTAAGCAATTAGACCCCTTAAACTTAGAAAAAATAAATATGGCCGGAAAACCAGTAGTCACCGTAGGCAGCAATCATGTGTGTCCTATGTGTAGTGGAACAGTACCTCACGTAGGAGGCCCAGTAGTCCAGGGCGAAGCCAACGTTATGTTTAATAGTAAACCCGCAGCAACTCTGGGGAGTATGTGTACCTGTGTTGGGCCTCCCGACGCCATTGCGCAGGGAAACCCAACGGTATTAATCAATGGAAAACCTGTGGCCTGTATGGGAGACATGACCACCCATGGCGGTGTGGTGGTATCTGGAGAAGCCAATATCTTAATTGGCACAGCGACACCAGAGCAACCTACAGTATTCGCACCCGCCGAGATGAATGATTTCCCGGAGATTACAATCATCGACAGAATCAAGTCTGTAGCCGTAGGGCAAGGAAAAAACCTTAAAGAGGCAGAAGAAAAGCAAGAGGACGTTAAAAAACAAGGTTACCTGGTTCAAGTCAATTTTAGTGCATAAGTCTTAAAACTATGAAAGTAGAATACCCCATTCTTCCAAGTTACGGCAATACCCCTACCGAAGAAGCTAAAGAACAAACCATAGCCCGTTATTATGGGCATCAAAACCGTGCTGGTTTTTTTCCTGTAGGCATGCATAATACCTGGCATGGCGGCATACATATTGAAGATTTTGGGACCCATATTCGAGCGATTGCCGATGGACGAATTATAGCCTACAGAATCCCCAGTGACTATTGTTTTGAAAAAGATAACGAGAATAATAAGTATTCCAACGGCTTTATACTTATTCAGCATCATTTTGAAACCCCAGAAAAGGTCACATTCCGGTTTTATAGCCTGTATATGCATTTACAGCCTAAAAAAGAGATGGAAGGTAGTGCTAATGGTGAAAATATTCCCGATTTATATGCAAAATACACGGCTAAGACTAAGGTTAATAAAGGAGCAACAGGCTTAAGAGTTCGTGAGTATTGTGAAGACGACACCAAAAAATCTAAAGAAATACATTTTATTCCCAAAGGAGGTTTAATAAAAAAAGATACAACGACCGTTCCTCCAAAAGGACATTGGATGGAAAATAATACCCAATACGTGTTCTGCACACATAACGGGGAAACCCTTTGTGCTTATAAAGGTTGGTTATTAGATTATGACGACGCACATTACCAGGTAAATCACCTAAAAGCAACAGATACCAATACGTTTACTACCAATGGGCCTAAAGGCACCATGTCATTCGATGCCATTAATGGTAAACATGTAGGCATGGAATGTAAAGATGTGGAGCTGGACGTAGAAACCACAAAAAGCAAGCATTGGTATAAAGTAAAACACACAAACCAGTTTGTATTGGTTAAGGATTGTACAGCATTAAGCAAAAAAATAAAAGGCGATGTTAATTTTGATAGCATTGAAAATGTAGATGTACCTGTAAAAGCAGGTCAAATTATTGGGGCACCTAGCAAATATGAATCCGATGAATTAAAACAATACACGACGGTACATTTAGAGGTGTTTACCGATGATAACAACCTTTCCAATTTTATTAACAATACCAAGGATAAAGACCGCACCTCGTATGAAGTGGCTAAAGATAAAACACTACAAATAGCCAAACCGTGCAACGGTTTAAAAGCCAATACGAAAGTGAAAATTTACCAAACCAAAGGGGATTTTACGCAGATTGGGTTTGAAGATGTTTTTTGTGAAGCCATTAATGGAACTGATATTGTACATAAAGGAAAAAAAGAAGTCTATGTAAATGGTACAAAAGTAACTAAAACGACATATGCTATTAAAGATGAAAAGTTTTCTGAAATTAACAGTAAGTTAGAAAGTCTATTACCTGGTAAAGATGTATTAGTATATTGGGCTGGTAAAGTTTCAGATAGCATTCGTAAAGTTGGTTTTGGTACACCATATTCAGGCAAAACATACTGGATAAACAGTAACCAGGTGACCGGTAATACGGGCGAATGGGTGGCTCTTTCGGCAGACATTACAGCCATCTATGAAAAAGAACCCGATGACGATACCCAAGATCTTATTGTAGAAAAAGCCACTAAAATAAGAAAAGTAGCGACCACCAAAGACAGTCAAAACAACGCATGGTGGCACGTAAAATCCAAAACGCAGAGCGGTTGGATTAAAAAAAGTGAGCTTACCGAGAAAAACCCATACAAATGGGGTGATTTTGGTTGGGATATACTAGAAGATACCGGCGACCAATATTTTTATATGTTTGGTAAACTGGTAGAAAAAAGTGAGCCTCATACGTTTATACAGCGCATTTGGGAACAAGCCGATACCGATAATGATAAAACATTAACCAATGCCGAACTGCAACGGGCTATGCGCGATAAGGATACCCTCAATAACATAAGTAAACTCATTTGTAAACATGCTAACGAATGGAATACCCAGAAAAATATTAGTACATTTGAAAGCGAACTCAAGAGCCTTTTTCAAAAAGGCATTGATGAGGCAGAAGGCACCGATAGTGAAGGTAATGATCTAAAACAAAAACTAGAACAACAGCGCGACCAAAAGTTGGAAGTACTAAACGATAAAATAAAAAAGCTATGCTTTTGGGACAGCATCCAAACGGGAGATCTGGTACCTGTTGCCACACGAAGGAAAGAGTATATCGAAACGCATCGCACCTCTAATCCAGCC
>CANLWB010000023.1 GCA_947494695.1 uncultured Flavobacteriaceae bacterium
CAATAAGGTAATCTACAGAAACCTCTAAAGCATCTGCTATTTTAGAAACCACATCAATAGATGGGGTAATGTCTCCACGTTCATATCTTCCAATTACATCGCCAGAAGTACCAATTATTTTACCAAGTGCAGACTGCGAAAGTTTTTTCTTTTTACGCAGCAACATCACATTATCTCCAAAATTCATAATTATAAGTCTTTAAAATGCTGTAAAAACAGCGATAAGGCAAAAGTAAATGAATTAAAGGTCATAAACAATAGGCATAAATCTTGTTTAATTAAGATTGATAATGTAGCTTTGTGAATTATAAGTCATAAAATAAATTTTTCAATAATGTTAGATATTCAAAACCCGAACAACTATTGTTACAAAACAAAAGACATAGAACTTCATATTTTAGGCGGTTTACAGTTAAACAGATTAGAGAGTCTACGAGTAACATTAAGTATTGAGAAACTAACCAAAACCAAAGCCGTATTAAATATATTAAGGCAAAGCATCGATTTATATAACGACAACCAAGTAGAAAAATTGGTTAGAAAATGCGCAGAACGCTTAGAAATAGGAACATCTGTAATTAGAAAAACATTACAAGAACTCACAAAGGAACTAGAGAACTATCGTTTTTTACTCACATCAAAACAAGCAGAATCACAAAAACCATTTAGTAAACACCTAACAAATATTGAACAAGAAGAAGCGATAAGCTTCCTTAAAAATAAAAACCTATTAGAAAAGACAAACGAACTTATTGGAAAAAGCGGAGTTATAGGGGAAGTGGATAACAGACTATTAATGTACTTAATCTTCACATCAAGAAAAACCAATAACCCGTTACATTGTATCAGCTTAGGAAGTAGTGGTGTTGGAAAAACACATTTACAATCCAAAGTATCGGAACTCATACCCGAAGAAGATAAAATAGAAATAACGGTATTAAGTGCCAACGCCTTTTATTACTTCAACCGCACAGAGCTACAACACAAATTAATATTAATCGAGGATCTGGACGGTGCAGAATCTGTACTCTATCCATTACGGGAATTGCAATCTAAAAAACGCATCACAAAAACAGTAGTACATAAAGACAGAAAAGGTAATACAAAAACCATCCATTTAACGGTAGAAGGACCTGTAAGTGTTGCAGGATGCACTACACAAGAAAGTATTTACGAAGATAACAGCAATAGAAACTTCCTTTTATACATCGATGAAAGCAAAGAACAAGATATAAGAATAATGCAGTACCAACGCTTTTTAAGTGCAGGAAAACTTAACGAGCATGAGCAAATAGAATCTAAAGAATTATTACAAAACGTACAACGAATTTTAAAACCAATAAAAGTAATCAATCCTTTTGCAGAATATTTAGAACTGCCACAATCCGTATTTAAACCACGAAGAACGAACTCACATTATTTACAATTTATAGAAGCGATTACCTTTTACAAGCAGCACCAACGAGAGAAACAATACAACGAAGAAACAGGCGAAGAATATATAGAAACCACAGTCGAAGATATAGAAGAAGCCAACGAACTTATAATAGAAGTTTTATTAAGAAAAAGCGACACCATTACAGGAGCAACCCGAAACCATTTAGAACGCCTCAAGGCGTATTTAGCAAATAATAACCAAACCACGTTTACAAATGCTGAAATCCGCAGGAACCTACGAGTAAAGGAAACCACACTTAGACGTTACAATAAACAACTATTGGCAGAAGATTATATACGAAAAATAAAAGGTAAAAAAGGAACGCTTTACAGTTTTGAAATCGTAAACGTAGACGAATACAAGAACCTAAGACAGCAAATAGACGATGCTCTAAATGCCTGCGTGTCGAGGCTCTCGACCGCCACTTCGCCAGAGGTTCGTCACTATGAAAATGGCGAAGTTAAAGTAGGGGAAAACCAATTAGTTAAATCCACTTCGTCATACAATCTCAAAAAAACACCCACAGAATGAAAAATCTATCCATAAAAAACCACAGTTATAAAGAACTGTTAATCGCCTTTAAGGCGTGGTTGGATATTTTAGGATATGCAGAAACAACCGTTTATAACTTGCCCATACACTTACGGGAGTTCTTTAATTATTTGGAAAGCAAAAACATCAATCAAATCAATCATATAACTACGCAAACCGTAACAGATTACTATAAATATTTAAAAGAACGTCCCAACCAAAGACGAACAGGCGCACTCTCCAAAGGACATTTAAACAAACACCAACAAGCACTTTATAAGTTTAGAGAATATCTAAAGCAACACAATCACAAAGGCATAAATATTCATTTAAAACACGAAGAAAAGAACGATAAGGATAGTTTAAATGTATTAACACAGGTCGAAATAAAAGAACTCTTTGAAGCGACCAATCACAGCAATCCAGACCACAAAATACGCTACAGGGACAAAGCGATATTAATCTGTTGCTACAGTTGTGGATTGCGCAGAAACGAACTCGTACATTTAGATGTTAGCGATGTGATTTTTGATAAACAGCGTTTGTTTGTAAGACAAGGCAAGAATTACAAAGAACGCTTTGTACCATTAAACAGGCACAGTTTAGATATACTGGAAACCTATATCTATGATTATAGAACACAGTTTTACAACTACAAGAAAACCGAAAGCCTGTTTATTAATTACAGAGGAGGAAGATTACTGGGTATGAGTTTTGCTAATCGACTAAAAGCCATAATAAAAGCAACAGAGAATCCAAATCTACAAGAACGGAATATTACACTTCATAGTTTAAGGCATAGTATTGCTACGCATCTATTAGAACAAGGGGCAGACATCGAGCAGATAAGTAAATTTTTAGGACACACCTCATTAGAAAGCACACAAATTTATACACATTTTTTAGAACTCACAGGCAATGAAAACATACGAACATTATTTAGAGAAAAACGGTTACAACGACAAGAGTATCCAAACCTATCAAAGAAGCGTTACGAGGTTTAACGATTGGTGTAAGAGCTATGGAGCACATGCAGAGACCATAGATTATAAAACCTTTTTACAATATATAGCATACTTACGAGCATCACAGTTAAAACCAAGAACCCTGCAAACCTATATAGGCAATCTAAAAATCTATTTTAATTATCTCACGGAAGAAAATTACAGAGAAAAGAACGATATAAAAGACCTGAACATAAAAGGCGTAAAACGTCATATTATACATGACACTTTAGAGTTTGAGGAACTGGAAGATTTATATTATAGTTATCCAACAAATAAAGGAAAGGAAATAGCGAGAAAACGCAATAAAATCATCATTGGCTTATTTGTTTATCAAGGTTTAAATACCAGAGATTTACAATTATTGGAAGTAGAACATATTAAGCTTTATCAAGGGAAGATTACAGTTCCAGGAACACGGAAAAGCAATGCACGGGATATCGAACTAAAACCGTTCCAACTCATGGAATTTATGGAATACATAAATGATGTTAGACCAAGGGTTTTAAAAGAAACCAATAAAGCAACCGAACAATTATTACTACCAATCGGAAGGAGTTACAAGCTTCATAATACGATACACAAATTAGCTAAAGAACTAAAGGAAATCAACAACAGTTTTACAGATGTAAAACAAATAAGAACAAGTGTTATTATCCATTGGTTAAAACAAAACGGACTGCGAAAGACCCAATATCTGGCAGGACATAAATATATAAGTTCCACCGAACGCTATCAGCAAGACGACTTGGAAAGTTTACATGAAACCATAAACAACTTCCATCCATTGAAATAAAAAACAAATACTAACTTTACACTTCATCAAAATGAATATTAGATTGACCGAAAAAACAAAAATCAAGATCCAGGATGCCGATGATATTTATAGTGTCATGCAACGCATCCTATTACGGGAACAAAAAGTAGACAGGGGTAGGGAACACTTATGGACGATCAGTCTGAACAACTCCAATAGAATAGTAAACATCGAGCTTGTTAGCATGGGAAGCTTTAGGGCTACCATTGTAGAACCGATGGAGGTCTTTAGCATCCCTTTGCAAAAACGAGCCGTAAAATTGATACTCGTCCACAACCACCCGTCAGGTACGTTAAAACCCTCTGATGCCGACAAAACCGTTACCGACCACATGATACAGGTCGGCAGGATCGTGAATATTCCTATACTCGACCATCTGATCATTACCGAAACATCTTATTATAGTTTTGCCGCTTCAGGACTTTTAAGAACACTTGAAGCCAGTACAAAATATGTACCTGCCTACGAGGTTAAAAAACGGTATAAAAAGGAAATAGAAGAAAAAATAAGTAAGAAAGCAGAATCTCGAAAAGCTAGAGAGATGGCAATAGCAATGAAGGAAAAAGGCTATTCTGTAGAAGAAATAAAGGAGCTTACAGGACTTACCAAAGCAGTAATTAACAAGTTAAAAATAGATTGATCTTAAATTTAAGACTATAAAAGTAATACCCTTTACAACATGAACAACATAAGTAACCCCAACTATAAAGTCTTTTTACAAGAGATAAAAGAGCAGGTATATACATCACAATACAAAGCTTTAAAACAAGTTAACAAACAACTTATAGAACTCTATTGGTTTATTGGTAAATCGATTGTAGAAAAGCAAGAGCAATTTGGTTGGGGAAAATCAGTCGTAGAGAATTTAGCAGATGATTTGCAAAAAGAGTTTGTTGGTGTTAAGGGGTTTTCTTCTCAAAACCTTTGGAGAATGCGTAAGTTTTATGAAGAATATAATAAGAATGAAAAACTCGCACCAATGGTGCGAGAAGTTGGATGGAGTCATAATATTTTAATCTTTGAAAAGTGTAAAGATGATTTACAGCGGGAGTTTTATATTAGAATGATTAGAAAATATGGTTGGACAAAAAACGTATTAATCCATCAAATAGAGGGCAAATCATACGAGCGTTTTTTACTTAACCAGACCAATTTTGATAAAGCCTTGGAAGAAAAATATAGGCACCAAGCAAAGTTGGCGGTAAAAGACAGTTACAGTTTTGATTTTTTAGAAATGTCTGAGGATTATGGCGAGCGGGACATGGAATTGCAGCTTATAAAAAACATCCGTTCCTTTTTAATGGAAATGGGAACAGACTTTGCATTTATAGGCAACCAGTACAAGGTTACTGTGGGAGACGACGATTTTTATATAGACTTATTGTTGTACCACAGGCGTTTAAAATGCCTGATAGTCGTGGAGTTAAAAACCACCAAGTTTAAACCAGAACATGCAGGACAGATGCAATTTTACCTGACCGCTTTGGACGAACAAGAAAAGGAGGTTGACGAGAACCCGTCTATCGGAATTATCATTTGTAAAGGAAAAAACAGAACGGTCGTGGAATACGCATTAAAAAGAGTAAACGCCCCAATGGGCGTAGCGGATTATACTATCACGGAGAAGCTACCAGATGATATGCAGGATTTATTGCCGTCTGCCGAAGAGATAATAGGGCGTTTAGAAAAGTTTATCAAATAAAATTATGGATATAGAAAAGGAAATAGAAGCGCTAAATACAGAAATAGGGAAGATTGAAGACCCTGTATTCATAAAGGCAATTAAAGGAATGCTCGTATATCACAAAAAATCAAGACAACCTGAATGGTGGGATACATTATCAGAAGAAGAAAAACAAAAATTAGTATATGGATAGCGAAAATATGACCGAATCAGAAGTAATACATTTAAAGATGGAGATTATACGGTTAATAATAGACTGTAATGATGAGACTACACTATTAAAAGCTGAAAAAATTTTAAAAGAATAAAAAAATATTCCCGCCCCTCGCCACCACACTGCAATTTTTGTCTATCCGAACTATTGCAGCACATTACAAGTTGCTCGTGCCTCACAATTGTAAAGAGCTGCATCCACGACTAAAAAGCCAAAAACCGCCCCAAGCAACGTTACATAACAGAAGTTATAATACTTCCCTTTTTGGTTGCCTTCGGCGAGTTTTTATTGTTGCGGGAGATAGTTATAACTGCTATTATGTAAAATTGCCGACATGCCTCTGCGCTTTTACCAACGCTACTGCCAGCGCACTAGGAAAACATATTTATTTACTTCGTAAGCCACCCCTCCGAATTTGCACAAAAAAAGCTTCACAAAAAGACACCAAGCGAAAAAGCTTGCTTTACTTATTTGCTTGTTTTTTTGTACAACTCGTTCCGTTTACTCTTGCGTGACGCTCAATCGTCGCTTAATCTAGCATTTTAAAAAGATGAAGATTGATTAAGGACAAAGCCAACCCCCAAATTATAGACCTCAAAATCTTCACCTTTTTAAAACGTCTGCATCCGAATCGGACGTTTTAAAAGTTGATGTAACAGAGGCGGATAAATGCGGAGGAGTTGCATCAGCTTTTAAAATGCAACAACCGTAGGGCGTTAGTCTTTATAATCTCATCAATAAAACCTAAAAACATCAAATGAAGTTCCGTCGTGAGCGTCGGAAGTCAGGCGTAAGGGAGTATTTTACATAATTTACATTATAACGACAGTTTTTAAACAACAAAAAATAACACATTAAAAACTGTGCGGAGCGGACTTATAATGCCAATTATGTAACATACCGAGGGAAAGGAAGCAAGGAATATATAGAGGTTTTTGAGGCACGAAAATACTGGATATTACTTGCGTGGGATTTATAAGAAAATACTATATTTACAGGTAATATACGTTCTTTAAAATACTTTTTTGAGCAGCTTTTTAAGCCAAGGTATGCGCTAAAAAATGGGATTTTTTGCTAAAAAACGCAATGACTACTATCCCTTTGG
>CANLWB010000024.1 GCA_947494695.1 uncultured Flavobacteriaceae bacterium
TGGGAGTATGCGCTTGACAAGTTCGAAGCCTTGCGTTTGCGGTTTTCCTGGGAAGAAGAATTACTTCAAATTATAGATAGCCAAGGCACTTTACATTGGCATTATGAGGATGTTAGTACTTATCGGGAAGCAGAGAAAGAAGCATACATAGAAGAATTAATAGAACATGATAGATTGGAGCGTTTTGATTTGCAATCAGGATCACTATTTAAAGTTTATTTACTCAAGTGCAGCGCATCACATTACCGTTGTATATTAAGTAGTCATCATGCCATTTTAGATGGATGGAGTAATCCCGTTCTCCTAAACTATATACATGATACCTATGTAAAACTTATATCTAAAGCAAAGGTAGACACAACGTTAAACAAGGTTTACAGTGCTTCACAGGAATATCTTCAAAGCCACCGATTAGAGCATCATGGCTACTGGGAAGCTCTACTGGATAAATTACCAGAGCAGGAAGATTTAAGCGCATTATTAAAACCGGATTTACGATCTAGTATTGTTTTATCCAACTATAAACATATAAAAGTCCCAAAAGAAAAGCGTCTTACATTTGATTCCTCGAGATATTCAAGAATTAAGACCTTGTGCAAAGACTATGGTTTTACCATAAATGCCTTATTACAATATTGTTGGCATAAGGAGTTAAGTCTATACAGTAATCAGTCCACTACCGTAGTAGGGACTGTAGCTTCTGGAAGACATATCCCTATAGAAGGTATAGAAGAGTCGATAGGGTTATTTATTAACACGTTACCCGTTGTTTTAAGTCATAATTCTGATCGCATTACGACACAGATTATAGCTTTACAAGATCAAATCAATGAGCTAAATAGTCGTAGCCATGTAAACCTAGCCACCTTACAAAGAGAAGGGACACGTATCTTTAATAGTTTATTTATATATGAAAACTATCCAGTCTCTAAAGCCGATGACTCAGATCATGTATTAGGGGTTGAGTTTTTAGGTTCCCGAGAGAAGTTAGATTATCCTTTGGGTGTTATTGCTTGGGAAGAAGCGGATCGTTTAGTGTTTACAGTAAGATATGCCTCGGAAGTATTTGTAGAAGAAATGATTTCCTCAATAGTATCGGGAGTTGATTTGTTGTTGGATCAGATTTTGGAGCATCCCTCTATGGATGCTTCGTCCTTAAATTATCTGTCACCAGATCAAAACCAAGACCTTCTTAGTTGGAACACGACCTATCAGTTGTATCCAGAAGATAAGACCGTTGTCGAGTTGTTTGAAAACCAGGTAAGAGCTACTCCGCAAGCTGTGGCAATTGTGTGTGAAGATGTATCGCTTACCTATGGAGAGGTTAATGCCCGATCCAACAGACTGGCGAACTACCTTCGAGAGATGTATGATATTAAGCCGGATGATTTAATTGGGTTGTTTTTAGAACGCTCAGAGTATATGATCATTTCGATCTTATCGGTTTTAAAGTCAGGTGGCGGCTATGTTCCAATCAGTCCAGAATATCCCAAAGAGCGCATAGACTATATCCTTAAAGATATCAACTCAAAGGTTGTTATAGCCAATCGTGATGTTTTATATGCGCATGAGGAGGTATTTTCGGCATCAGAAGTATTATTTGTAGAGGATGAAGGGGTATGGAAAGACTCCCCAGATAGTAACCCGGAGCTTACAATACGTCCAGAGCATCTGGCTTATGTGATATACACCAGTGGAACAACAGGGAAGCCAAAAGGCGTGATGATAGAACATAAAGGGGTGGTGAACTTGGCACATTACCAAAAAAAGGCATTTAATCTAGAGGGGGAACCAAAAAAATGCTTATGGTATTCCAATTATGTTTTTGATGCTCATGTATGGGAAATATATGTTAATCTTATTTTTGGACATATCACCTATATTCTTCCTGAATATATACGATTAGATATTGATTTATTATCACAATATATATCCGATAATAATATATATATGGGAACATTGCCTCCTGTATTATTAGATGCTGATAGGGTATTAGATTTACAAACTTTGATAGTCGCGGGAGAGGTAACAAATGAAAAGATCATGAATAATTATAATATTCATGGTATAGAGGTTATTAATGCATATGGCCCTACTGAATATACCGTCTGCGCGACCTTACATCGTTATACAGACAAGAGTCGTAATACCATTATAGGTCGTCCTATATCAAATACTACGGTGTATGTTTTAAATGCCTTTTTACAAGCCGTTCCTATAGGAGCAGTAGGCGAGTTATACATTGGAGGATCGGGCGTTTCCAGAGGATATTTGAACCTTAAAGAATTGACCTCAGAGCGTTTTGTAGAGAATCCATATCAGACAGCCTCAGAAAAGAATAAGGGCATTAATGGGCGTATTTATAAGACTGGAGATTTAGTCCGCTATCTACCAGATGGAAATCTGGAATATATTGGCCGTAATGATTTTCAGGTGAAGATTAGAGGCTATCGAATAGAGTTAGGAGAAATAGAATCCTGTTTAGGTGGATATGATGGCATTAAGAATGTGGTCGTTCTGGCAAAAGAAAGCACAACGGGGAACAAACATCTGGTAGCTTATTATGTTTCAGAATCGGTTATAGAAGCAGACGATCTCAGGCGTTATGCCAGTGAGAAGCTCCCCGATTATATGTGTCCCACCTCATTTACCCATCTGGAAAGTTTACCCCTTACTATTAATGGGAAACTGGATCGAAAAGCACTGCCAGAGCCCGAATTAACAGTTACAGACACTTATGTGGCTCCAGAAAACCAGACCCAGATGGATATTTGTGCTATTTATGGAGAAGTACTGGGGTTAGATGCCTCTCATATAGGTATCGATGATGACTTTTTTAAACTAGGAGGTAACAGTATATTAGTTATTAAGTTGCTTAATAAACTTAAAAAAGAACTAAGTCTGAATTTGGGTATTCCTGAGATTTTTAAGCTTAAGACCATTCGTAACATTAGTGAGCAAACTGCAACAAAGTTTACAAGTATCCCAGAAATCACTGCAATTACCATAGATACTCCAGAAGAACAATTGTTATCCTTTGGGCAAGAAAGATTATGGTTTATAGATCTGTATGAAAATCAAAGTCATGCCTATAATGTTCCTATGGTTTTCAAAATCAAAGACAATGTATCGGTTGACTATATCCGCAAAGCTTTTCAACAAATACTAGGAAGGCACGAAGTGCTTAGGAGTTTTATTGAGTCTGATAATGATGGAATGGGATATCAGGTTGTTGATAAAGTTGGGCGTTTTTCAATAGAAAACCAAAGCATAGCTACTATTGATGAGTTCAAAGAGGTTTTAAAACAAGAAGAAACCTATACGTTTTCTTTAAACAAAGAATACCCAATTATAGTCAAAACATATGAGGTCGAGGAAACCGGGGCGATTTATCTTAGTATTCTAGTTCATCATATTGCGTTCGATGGTTGGTCTGGTGATGTTTTCTTAAGAGAAATTACCGATTTGTATTATTATTTTGAAGCAGTTGATAAAGGCCACTCAATACATATAAATGATGTATTACCAGCCTTAAAGTTTCAGTATAAAGATTTTGCTTTATGGCAGCGTAATTATTTACAGGGAGCAGTTTTAGAGGGTCAGTTATCGTATTGGAAGCACCAATTAGAGGGTTATGAGACGTTATCCTTGCCTTCAGATAAGTCAAGACCTTTAGTGTTTGATTATGAGGGTGACAATGTTCATTTGTCATTAGATCCAGATATTAGTGAGAACTTACGATGTTTAGCCAAAGAGAATGAAGTGAGCCTTTATAGTGTATTACTTGGTGGTTTTTATCTCATGCTTTCTAGCTATTCTAATCAGAGGGATATTGTTGTGGGTAGCCCTGTGGCGAATCGTCATTATCCAGGGACAGAGGATTTAATAGGGTTCTTTGTAAATACCATAGCCTTACGCCAACAAATCGATTATCGTTTACCTATTGCTTCTTATATCAAGTCTGTAGGACAAACAGTTATGGAAGCCCAATCGTATCAAGATCTACCTTTTGAGAAGTTGGTAGATGAAATGGGCATTGAAAAGGATACGTCTCGTAATCCATTATACCAAGTAATGTTTGGTATTGAGACTTCTCTTTTAGAGGTATCTAATGACAAGGATTGGATTCTTGAAGACTCAGGTCTTTTTGAAGAATTTAATACGATGGCCAAACTTGATTTATCCGTTATGATGAATGATGGTCCATCAGGCATCCAGGGTACATTTAATTATGCGGTTAGCGTATTTGAAGCTGAAACAATTAAAAAATATATTGATACCTATAAAACGATCTTACCTCAATTAGTTACGAATTCTAAAGGAAGATTATCGGATCTGAGTTTAATAGATGATCAGCAAAACCAAGATCTTCTCAGTTGGAACACTACCTATCAGTTATATCCAGAAGATAAGACCATTGTCGAGTTGTTTGAAAATCAGGTAAGAGCTACTCCGCAAGCTGTGGCAATTGTGTATGAAGATGTATCGCTTACCTATGGAGAGGTTAATGCCCGATCCAACAGACTGGCGAACTACCTTCGAGAGGTGTATGATATTAAGCCCGATGATTTAATAGGATTATTTTTAGAACGCTCTGAGTATATGATCATTTCGATCTTATCGGTTTTAAAGTCAGGTGGCGGCTATGTTCCAATTAGTCCAGAATATCCAAAAGAGCGGATAGACTATATCCTTAAAGATATCAACTCAAAGGTTGTTATAACCAATCGTGAAGTTTTAAATGCACATGAGGCTGAATTTTTAGATACCGAAGTTTTAGTTGTAGAGGATGAAGGGTTATGGAAAGACTCCCCAGATAGTAACCCGGAGATCACGATAACTCCAGAGCATCTGGCATATGTGATATACACCAGTGGAACAACAGGGAAACCAAAAGGCGTGATGATAGAACATAAAGGGGTGGTGAATTTGGCTATTGGCCTTTCGGAAGCTTTCGAGATGAATACTGTGAATGAGCAAAAATCATGTTTATGGTTTGCCAATTATGTTTTTGATGCTCATGTGATGGACTTGTTCCCATATATTATTCATGGACATAAGATATTTGTCGCTTCAGAAAAGATTAGAACGAATCTAGAAGATTTAAAAGCTTATATCGCTTTACATCAAATAGATATCGCATTAATACCACCAGTTTTACTTAATAAGGAGCAAACCCTGGGGTTAAAAACATTACTTGTAGGAGGAGATGTTACGCCTCCAGAGGTTATAAAGCATTATCAAGATCAAAACATTAAAGTCATTAATGCTTACGGCCCTACCGAGATTACAGTTTGTGCGACGTTACATCATTATACAGACAAGAGCAGCAATACTGTTATAGGCCGCCCTATACCGAATACTACGGTGTATGTTTTAAATGCCTTTTTACAGGCTGTTCCTATAGGAGCAGTAGGCGAGTTATATATTGGAGGATCGGGCGTTTCCAGAGGATATTTGAATCTTGAAGAATTGACCTCAGAGCGTTTTGTAGAGAATCCATATCAGACCGTCTCAGAAAAGAATAAGGGCATCAATGGACGTATTTATAAGACCGGAGATTTAGTCCGCTATCTACCAGATGGAAATTTGGAATATATTGGCCGTAATGATTTTCAGGTAAAAATAAGAGGCTATCGAATAGAGTTAGGGGAGATAGAATCCTGTTTAGGAGGGTATGATGGCATTAAGAATGTGGTCGTTCTGGCAAAGGAAAACGTGGCAGGAAACAAATATCTGGTAGCCTACTATGTTTCAGAATCTGCTATGGAAGCAGACGATCTCAGGCGTTATGCCAGTGGGAAGCTCCCCGATTATATGTGTCCCACCTCATTTACCCATCTAGAACGTTTACCCCTTACTATTAATGGGAAACTGGATCGCAAAGCACTGCCAGAGCCCGAATTAACAGTTACAGACACTTATGTGGCTCCGGAAAACCAGACCCAGGAAGCGATCTGTGCTATTTATGGAGAAGTACTGGGGTTAGATGCCTCTCATATAGGTATCGATGATG
>CANLWB010000025.1 GCA_947494695.1 uncultured Flavobacteriaceae bacterium
CGTGACTCTTGAGATATCTATAAAACAAAAAATCCCGACTCAATAAAGAATCGGGATTCAAAAAAGGCAACGACCTACTCTCCCACAAACGTAGTACCATCGGCGCTAATGGGCTTAACTTCTCTGTTCGGAATGGTAAGAGGTGAGCCCCATCGCTATAACCACCTTAAATCGTTAAGCTGACTATTAGAATTTTTTGTTTCCAATTTCTAATATCTAGCTTCTAATATTTTAACATATTGAAAAAAACATACATGATTCATTAATACTTTAACTCATAATACTTTTGTTCGCTAAGCGAAGTCAAAGCATAAAAAAACATCTTCGCTCAGTAATCATTACTGGTCACCGAGCGAAGTCGAAGTGACAATAAGCCTATGGGTTATTAGTACTACTCGGCTATGACATTACTGCCTTTACACCTGTAGCCTATCAACGTGGTAATCTCCCACGACCCTTTAAAGAAATCTCATCTTGTGGTGGGTTTCGCGCTTATATGCTTTCAGCGCTTATCCCTTCCAAACGTAGCTACTCTGCAGTGCTCCTGGCGGAACAACAGATACACCAGAGGTTTGTCCAACTCGGTCCTCTCGTACTAGAGTCAGATCCACTCAAATTTCTAACGCCCACTGTAGATAGAGACCGAACTGTCTCACGACGTTCTGAACCCAGCTCGCGTGCCACTTTAATGGGCGAACAGCCCAACCCTTGGGACCTTCTCCAGCCCCAGGATGTGACGAGCCGACATCGAGGTGCCAAACCCCCCCGTCGATGTGAGCTCTTGGGGGAGATCAGCCTGTTATCCCCGGCGTACCTTTTATCCTTTGAGCGATGGCCCTTCCATGCGGAACCACCGGATCACTATGCTCTTGTTTCCAACCTGATCGACTTGTAAGTCTCTCAGTCAAGCACCCTTATGCCATTGCACTCTACGCACGGTTACCAAGCGTGCTGAGGGTACCTTTAGAAGCCTCCGTTACTCTTTTGGAGGCGACCACCCCAGTCAAACTACCCACCAAGCACTGTCCTCATTCCTGAGTTAGACTCTAGATAAGCAAAGGGTGGTATTTCAACAATGACTCCACAACGCCTAGCGACGCCACTTCAAAGTCTCCCACCTATCCTACACATTACTTATCCAAAACCAATACTAAGCTATAGTAAAGGTGCACGGGGTCTTTTCGTCCCACAGCGGGTAAACGGCATCTTCACCGTTACTACAATTTCACCGAGCTCATGGCTGAGACAGTATCCAGATCGTTGCACCATTCGTGCAGGTCGGAACTTACCCGACAAGGAATTTCGCTACCTTAGGACCGTTATAGTTACGGCCGCCGTTTACTGGGGCTTCATTTTAGATCTTTGCCGAAGCTAAACCCTCCACTTAACCTTCCAGCACCGGGCAGGTGTCAGGCCATATACATCATCTTTCGATTTAGCATAGCCCTGTGTTTTTGATAAACAGTCGCCTGGATCTTTTCACTGCGGCCACGCAAAGCGTGGCGACTCTTCTCCCGAAGTTACGAGTCTATTTTGCCTAGTTCCTTAGCCATGAATCTCTCGAGCTCCTTAGAATTCTCATCCCAACTACCTGTGTCGGTTTAGGGTACGGGCTGCTTCTTTCGCTTTTCTTGGAAGTCGATCCTCTGGATTATCACCTTGACCGAAGTCTCAGTGTACTATTGCGGTATTACTACTCGCTTCAACGTGCATTTCCGTCAGCACGCACCAAATTTTCGCCTCCGTCACTTTTAGTAAGAGCAGGTACAGGAATATTAACCTGTTGTCCATCCACTACCCCCTTCGGGTTCGCGTTAGGTCCCGACTAACCCTCAGCTGATTAGCATAGCTGAGGAAACCTTAGTCTTTCGGAGTGCGGGTTTCTCGCCCGCATTATCGTTACTTATGCCTACATTTTCTTTTGTAGCTTCTCCAGTAAGCCTCACAGCTAACCTTCGACGACACTACAATGCTCCCCTACCCATCTTATCGATGCCATAGCTTCGGTAGTATGTTTATGCCCGATTATTATCCATGCCGAACCGCTCGACTAGTGAGCTGTTACGCACTCTTTAAATGAATGGCTGCTTCCAAGCCAACATCCTAGCTGTCAAAGCAGTTCAACCGCGTTTTTTCAACTTAACATACATTTGGGGACCTTAGCTGATGGTCTGGGTTCTTTCCCTCTCGGACATGGACCTTAGCACCCATGCCCTCACTGCTGATTATCATTTTATAGCATTCGGAGTTTATCAGGAATTGGTAGGCGGTGAAGCCCCCGCATCCAATCAGTAGCTCTACCTCTATAAAACTAAGATCAACGCTGCACCTAAATGCATTTCGGGGAGTACGAGCTATTTCCGAGTTTGATTGGCCTTTCACCCCTACCCACAGGTCATCCGAAGACTTTTCAACGTCAACCGGTTCGGTCCTCCACTGTATGTTACTACAGCTTCAACCTGCCCATGGGTAGATCACACGGTTTCGCGTCTACCACTACTAACTATGGCGCCCTATTCAGACTCGCTTTCGCTACGGATCCGCACCTGAAGTGCTTAACCTTGCTAGAAACGGTAACTCGTAGGCTCATTATGCAAAAGGCACGCCGTCACCCCAAAGGGCTCCGACCGCTTGTAAGCGTATGGTTTCAGGTTCTATTTCACTCCCTTATTCAGGGTTCTTTTCACCTTTCCCTCACGGTACTAGTTCACTATCGGTCTCTCAGGAGTATTTAGCCTTATCGGATGGTCCCGACTGTTTCACACAGGGTTACACGTGCCCCGCGCTACTCAGGATACTACTATCGCCACTTCGCTTTCCTATACGAGACTATCACTCTCTATGGTTTGTCTTTCCAAACAATTCTAGTTCACTTAGCTTTGAATATTGTAGTCCTACAACCCCAGTATTGCCGTAACAACACTGGTTTGGGCTAATCCGCGTTCGCTCGCCACTACTAGCGGAATCACTTTTGTTTTCTTCTCCTCCGGGTACTTAGATGTTTCAGTTCTCCGGGTTTGCCTCCCTAAGGATACTATATCTTCAATATAGTGGGTTGCCCCATTCGGATATCTGCGGATCGTATCGTGTGTGCCAATCCCCGCAGCTTTTCGCAGCTTATCACGTCCTTCTTCGCCTCTGAGAGCCTAGGCATTCCCCATACGCTCTTATTTAGCTTATTGTACTTTTTTGCTTTTTTAATGAGTTGATTTAATCTATTTTTTAACAGATTAAATATATGATTATATACAATCGCTCGCCGATTATATATAACCTAAAGTATTTTATATCAAGAAATTCTTAATATATTTATTTCATGTATCTTTTTTTCAATATGTCAATGAACGTTATGTACCGAATAGAATTCAATACTTCGTGGAGAATATCGGAGTCGAACCGATGACCTCTTGCGTGCAAGGCAAGCGCTCTAGCCAGCTGAGCTAATCCCCCCGTTATCGATTTCAGAATGTTGAACTACGATTAACGATTGTTGATCTCACTCAACTTCTTAAAATCTCTTTTTTTTATTTCTTATGAACGTTTTTTAAACTCAGAGCTCTAAAACTCCAAATCTTAAGTCTTTCGACTTACCTTGTAGTCTCAGGCAGACTTCACGCCAACGCGTGATAAACTTCTCGTCTGTCTTTCGACTTACCTTGTAGTCTCAGGCAGACTCGAACTGCCGACCTCTACATTATCAGTGTAGCGCTCTAACCAGCTGAGCTATGAGACTCTTTAAGTAGACAGTGTCAGTCATTCAGTTGGCAGTAAATGCTTACTGTAGACTGAGTGCTGGATACTGCTTACTCTTTTTATTATGTTAAATTAACAGCTTTCGAGAATAAGCTTTTTAAGCTTATAAATGTTCTAACCTCGTTGTCTTCTTACCTATATAAATAGGCTTTCTCTAGAAAGGAGGTGTTCCAGCCGCACCTTCCGGTACGGCTACCTTGTTACGACTTAGCCCTAGTTACCGATTTTACCCTAGGCCGCTCCTTACGGTGACGGACTTCAGGCACTCCCAGCTTCCATGGCTTGACGGGCGGTGTGTACAAGGCCCGGGAACGTATTCACCGCATCATGGCTGATATGCGATTACTAGCGATTCCAGCTTCACGGAGTCGAGTTGCAGACTCCGATCCGAACTGTGATAGGGTTTATAGATTCGCTCCTGGTCACCCAGTGGCTGCTCTCTGTCCCTACCATTGTAGCACGTGTGTAGCCCAGGACGTAAGGGCCGTGATGATTTGACGTCATCCCCACCTTCCTCACGGTTTGCACCGGCAGTCTTGTTAGAGTTCCCATCTTTACATGCTGGCAACTAACAACAGGGGTTGCGCTCGTTATAGGACTTAACCTGACACCTCACGGCACGAGCTGACGACAACCATGCAGCACCTTGTAAAGTGTCCGAAGAAAAATCTATCTCTAGACCTGTCACTCTACATTTAAGCCCTGGTAAGGTTCCTCGCGTATCATCGAATTAAACCACATGCTCCACCGCTTGTGCGGGCCCCCGTCAATTCCTTTGAGTTTCATTCTTGCGAACGTACTCCCCAGGTGGGATACTTATCACTTTCGCTTAGCCACTCAGTCGAAACCGAACAGCTAGTATCCATCGTTTACGGCGTGGACTACCAGGGTATCTAATCCTGTTCGCTCCCCACGCTTTCGTCCATCAGTGTCAGTGTATTATTAGTAATCTGCCTTCGCAATTGGTATTCTATGTAATATCTATGCATTTCACCGCTACACTACATATTCTAACTACTTCATAATAACTCAAGACAACCAGTATCAAAGGCAATTCTACAGTTGAGCTGCAGGATTTCACCTCTGACTTAATTATCAACCTACGGACCCTTTAAACCCAATGATTCCGGATAACGCTTGGATCCTCCGTATTACCGCGGCTGCTGGCACGGAGTTAGCCGATCCTTATTCTTACAGTACCGTCAAGTCTCTACTCGTAGAGAGGTTTCTTCCTGTATAAAAGCAGTTTACAACCCATAGGGCAGTCTTCCTGCACGCGGCATGGCTGGATCAGAGTTGCCTCCATTGTCCAATATTCCTCACTGCTGCCTCCCGTAGGAGTCTGGTCCGTGTCTCAGTACCAGTGTGGGGGATCCCCCTCTCAGGGCCCCTATCTATCGTTGCCTTGGTATGCCGTTACCATACCAACTAGCTAATAGAACGCATACTCATCTCATACCGTAACCTTTATTGTATTAATGATGCCATTAATACAAACTATGGGGTCTTAATCTTCATTTCTAAAGGCTATCCCCCAGTATGAGGTAGATTGTATACGCGTTACGCACCCGTGCGCCGGTCGTCATCTGATGCAAGCACCAATGTTACCCCTCGACTTGCATGTGTTAGGCCTGCCGCTAGCGTTCATCCTGAGCCAGGATCAAACTCTTCATCGTTAATCTTTAAATATTATTAACAACTTAAGTTAGATATTCTTAATCTCAAAATGGCTTATTCTCGTTTGTTAATCTCAACCGTTTCCAGTTGAAATTTTACGCTGTCAATTCAATATGTTTATGAACTTGTTTTCTTCTTTTCTAATCGCCTTTCAGCGTTTAGCGGGTGCAAATATAAAACCCTTTTTTAATCCTCACAATATTTTTTTAGTTTTTTTTTGAAGCTTTTTTAAAACTTACTTCTTTAACCAATTCAATACCGTTTCAATGATCGTTGCCTCTACAAGTAACCCTCGTTTTAGCGGCTGCAAACATACAACCTTTTTTTTAATCAATCACAATATTTTTTTTAGTTTTTTTAAGCTTTTTTTTATCCCGCTTTATTACACTATTTATATACTGTTTCAATGATCATAGCCTCTACAAGTAACTCCCGTTTTAGCGGCTGCAAACATACAACCCTTTTTTTAATCAAGCACAATATTTTTTTAGTTTTTTT
>CANLWB010000026.1 GCA_947494695.1 uncultured Flavobacteriaceae bacterium
GGTCTATGAGTTAAAACTACTGCTTCATTGGTTTGACCCAAAATATCTTTTATCCTTTCCTTCGGATAAGTTCTTTCCAGTGGAATAAAACATGCTCCTACTTTCCAAACAGCCAGCATACTTACTAAATACTCAATACCACGATCTTGGTAAAATACTACTTCTTGTCCTATACCTATACCTTTTGATAATAGGAAATGTCCTAACTCATTGGACTTCAAATCTAACTCCTTATAACTTAATTCTTCGCCCTCAAATACCAAAGCTATATTCTCCGGAGTCTTCTTTGCCTGTTCTTCAAATAAATCTATAACTGTCTTTTCCTGCGGATATGATACCTCAGTGTCATTAAAACCCTCTAATAAAACATCTCGCTCTTCCGCTCCAAGTATATTTAGTGCCCCTATAGAAGTATTAGTGTTTTCTAAAACTGAGTTAACCAACTCCTGATAATGATTAGCCAAACGTTTTATAGTCGACTCTTTAAATAATGAAGTCGCATATTCAAAATCAAAAACAATTCCCTTCAGGGTGTCTATTGAACTTAAGGTTAAATCAAATTTAGAAGTAATATGATCTATACTTATAGATTCTAAATCACCAGATCCTATCTCTAATCCTCCTATCTGTTCGTTATTTTGAAGTTCAAATACCGTCTGAAACAATGGACTTCTACTTTGATCACGTTCTAGAGATAATCGCTCTACAACCTTCTCAAATGGAACATCCTGATGGGCATAAGCTCCTAAAGAAGTCTCCTTAACCTGAGCTAATAACGTATCAAAAGAAACCTCTGAAGATACCTTATTCCTTAAAACCAAAGTGTTTATAAAGAAACCTATCAATCCAAAAACTTCTTCCTGCTCTCTATTGGCTACTGGGGCACCTACACTAATATCATCTTGTCCTGTATATTTATGTAGTAAGACTTTGTAAATACTCAACAATAACATAAATAACGTAACTCCCTTTTCTTTACTTAGCTCTGTCAATGATACGCTTTGTTCTTGTGATAATGAAAATACGTAAGAAGCTCCTTCTGTGGATTGAACGGAAGAACGCGGATAATCCGTAGGAAGTTCTAAGGGTAAAACGTCCTTTAATTGTGATTCCCAATACGACATCTTCTCCGATAAAACTGCTCCTGATAAATAGTCTCGCTGCCAAATACTATAATCTGCATATTGAATAGTCAGTTCTGGTAAATCAACTTCCTTACCTTCTAACAAACTACTATAGATATGTTCAAACTCCCTTACCAATATAGGCATAGACCAACCATCAGAAGCCATATGATGCATCACAAAGATTATTATAAACTCTTCTGGTAATATCTCTAAAACTGTGCACCTTAACATATAATCACCTGATAAATTAAAAGGCTTTAACACTTCTGCTTTTATATAGTTATCAACGCTAAATTCTAAATCAGAAACCGATACAAAATTTAACTTAAAATCTTCACTTGTTCTCACATATTGATAACCAGCCCCATCCTCCTCTCTAATAACCGTTCTTAATGATTCATGGCGATCTAATATCTTTTGTAAAGCAACCCCAAAATAGTTACTCTTAAGATCACCTTTTACTTTTATTACTTGAGGAATATGGTAGTTAACACTTCCTTGAAGCTTATCTATAAACCATAATCGTTCCTGAGCAAAGGATAAGGGAATAAACTCTGGACGTTCTAGCTTTTTTATGGTTGGAATAATAGAAGCTGATGCCACTGATAATACACTTGCTAAACTAGCTACGGTAGGATTCTCAAAAATAGATTTTATACTTAAGGATAAGTCTAATACTCTTTGAACTGCTGATGTAAGTCGTATGGCTAACAAAGAATGCCCCCCCAGTTCAAAAAAATTATCATGAATACCTATCTTGTCTACTCCAAGTAAGTTCTGCCAGATTTTTACTAACTTCTCCTCTATCTCCGTCCTTGGTTTCATATAAACCTGCTTTTTATAAGATAAAGCATTCGGCAATGGCAAGGAATTCCTGTCTATTTTACCGTTAGAAGTCTTAGGAAAAGAATCCATTCTTACATATATTTTAGGAATCATATACTCAGGAATTCTAGATTCTAAAAATAATTTCATCTCACTATCTTCACAATGCAAATCTGATAAAATATAGGCTATTAAGTATTTATTATTAGAATTTTCATTTAATACAACAATAGCTTTTGCTATATTTTCATGGTTTTCTAAATGCTCCTCTATCTCATCTAATTCAACTCTAAATCCTCTTATTTTTATTTGATTATCTTTTCTGCCTAAAAACTCTATATTTCCGTCAGACATCCACCGAGCCAAATCACCTGTTTTGTATAAATACTTTCCTTTTTCAAAAGGATTATCAACGAATCTTTCTTTTGATAATTTTTCATTATTTATGTAACCACTTGATAGACCTATGCCTCCAATATATAATTCACCTATTGACCCTTTTTTAAGTAAACTTAAATTTTCTCCTAAAATATAGATTTTAGTATTAGAAATAGGCCTCCCTATAGATAGGTTTTTTAATGTTTTCTCTTGAGGAATCTTATAAATTGTAGAACACACTGCACACTCGGTAGGACCATAAGCATTATATACTTCTTTGTCCCTGCAAAACTCTGATATGATATCTAAGCTAGTTCTTTCCCCTCCAACTATTATAGTTTTTAAAAATGACAATTCTTCACTTTTTATGTTCGATAAATAAGCTCCAGGAACAGTTAAAATAGTAATCCTATTATTATTCATAAAGGAGATAAAATTATCTGTATTCTCGATTACGTCATTTTTCAATAAGAATAGGCTTGCTCCCGAAATAAGCCCCATAAAGATTTCACTTATAGAAACATCAAAAGACAATGAAGTAAATTGTGAAATATGATCACCTGGTACTATATTAAAACGATTAACATGATCCAAAATCATATTAGCAATACTTTCATGTTCAATCTTAACTCCTTTAGGTGTCCCTGTTGAACCAGATGTATAAATTATATATGCTAAATTCTTATGGTTTATTGGGGTATTAATATTTCGAATAGAAATATCTTCATCTACATTAGTACTAAATCCTTTATTTAATGGTATAATCTGTATATCAAGTTCATTTAAATCAAGTGAATCATATGAATGAATAATTAATGATCTAACTGAAGAATCTTTTATAATTTTTTTTCTACGAGAAATTGGATCATTTAAGTTTATTGGTATATAAACAGCTCCTATTTTAAGAATTCCCAAGATAGATATAACTGAGTAATCACTCTTATCTAACATGACTCCAATCAAATCATTACACTTAATACCATATTTTGATATTAAACTATTTGCAAATTGATTTATCTTTTCATTTAATTCTTTATAAGTTAACTTAATATCTTCATAAACTAAAGCTATATTCTCAGGTGTCCTTAATACTTGATCTTCAAATAGGCTAACCAAGTTTTTATTCTTAAAATCTTTTACCTCTGTATTATTAAAATTATAAATTAGTTCTTCTTTCTCATTTAGACTTAACATCTCTAAATCACCTATTACGATATTAGGATTATCAACAATCTCTCCTATTAGATTCACAAAATGAGACATCATACCCTCAATTGTAGACTTTTTAAAAAGTTTTGTTGCATATTCAACAAAAATTGATAATGAATCGGTCGACTCATTCATACCTAGTAACAAATCATACTGAGATGTCTTTGACTCGAAACTTACTCCTTCTATTGTAGTATCTCCAAATGAAAACCCTTTAAAATCCTTATTTTGATTCAATAAAAATTTAGTTTGAAATATAGGTGCCATACTAGAATCCCTATCAAATTCCAATTCCTTAACAAGTACTTCAAAAGGCATATCTTGGTTTTCATAAGCTAATAGGCAATTTTCTTTAGTCTTATTTAGTAATTCGTTAAAAGTCATTTTTTCAGATAACTTAGTATACATGACCAGCTCATTAACAAAAAAACCTATTAAACCTTTAGTTTCACTATGCTCTCTATTCGCTGAATTAGTTCCTATACATATGTTTTTTTGACCTGTATAAAAATATAATAGAACATTATATATACTCAATAAAGTCATAAAAAGTGTAGCTCTGTTTTTAACTGCTAAATCTTTTAATTTATTAGCTAGTTCTGAATCTATTTTAACACTAAAATTATCACCCTGAGTAGAATGGTTATTGGGCCTAGGATAATCTAAAGGTAATTTTAAATTTACGTGTCCTTTTAGACTATTCAACCAAAAGGTTAATTTATTATTTAGTACTTCATCTTTTAAATAGTCTCTTTGCCAAATACTATAATCAGCATACTGAACAGGTAACGGGTCTAATTCAATAATACTTCTATTTAAAATAGACCTATAACAGATTTCTAACTCTTTTAACAATATTGCTCTTGACCACCTATCTGTAGCTATATGATGTATGACAAATATTAAAATAAAATCTCCTGCCTTTTCTTTAATAACAGTAGCTCTTATCATAAAGTCTTTTGATAAATCGAATGGTATTGTAGTTTCTTTATCTATAAACTTAGAAACTGAGTTTTCTTTTATTTGATCTTCATTTAGAAAATGAAGTCTAAAATCAAAACTTTTTAACATTTTTTGATAACCTACTCCATCCTCTTCATATATAATAGTTCTTAATATTTGATGTCTCTCAATAATAAATAGCATTGCTTCTTCTAATGCCGAAATATTCAATCTTTCTTTTATCCTAAATATCTCTTTTACATGAAAGGGTAAACTACCTATTAATTTATCTGAAAACCAAAGTCTATTCTGATTAAAAGACAAAGGTATTTTATCAACTCTGTTACTTTTTTTATTTATTTTTTTTGGTTTTAATTCAGTCAAATCATTACTGGATAAAAATAAAATTATATTATCCTTATTTCTTTTTAATTCATTTAACAATTTTTTATCAATTTCCTTTCCTTTTAATATGCTAAATTTTAATTCACCTTTTTCTAAAAATAGATGTATTCCTTTTTTTCTAGCCCCTTCTATTATATCTAATACTTTCATCAAAATTTAGCTTTATTATTTAATAGGTTAACTTATAATGAATAAACTTCATATTCCGATAAATTAAAATCTTCACCTTTTTTTAAAGAATTTATATAAGTTGATAGTTCTTCTATTCTAGAAAAACCATAAAGGTCTTTAATACCAATATCGATGTGAAAATTTTCAATAATTTGAACTTTCAACTTTATTATCAATAAAGAATGCCCCCCTAATTCAAAGAAATTGTCATGTATACCTATCCTGTCTATGCCCAGTAACTCCTGCCAGATCGCCACCAACTTTTCCTC
>CANLWB010000027.1 GCA_947494695.1 uncultured Flavobacteriaceae bacterium
AAGCATTTCCGCGCTATCGGGGTGGATTTCATATATTTTATCTTCTTGTAGGGTACTAGTTGAAAACTAGCACTAGCGGGGGCTATTGGGTTTTCATTTATATTTTTTAATAATTGCTTTTATTTTTGCCTGCTCCCACTCCCATGCTTTATTATCAGTTTTTGCAAGAGTTTCAAAAGAATCCAGTAACTTCCAATATTTATCTTTATTATTAAAAGTATACCATTCCGTTACAAATTTATTACTCCCGTCATTCTCATATTTAATATTGTAAGAAGCATCAAGATTTGGTGTATGTTTAAGATATTTATTATCAATTAATGAAAGATAAATATGAAATTCTTTTTTAATATCTTGTATTGACAGACTATTAACTCTATTATATTCGAAAGTTATATTTTCATCTTCTTCTCCAATATAATTATTATAATATTTATTAATCCCAATTTTAGGAATTAGATAAATTATTAAGTTGCCATATATGTTATTATCATTTGGAGCATATAAACAGCCATAATCCCCCCAACTATATATATCTTCCGGTCTATAATCATACTTCTGACATTTTATAACACTGTTAAAATTGTAGTTTCCTTTTTCTTCTTTTTTCTCCTTTACATTTACAATACTCTCTTCACTAACTTCCGTTTCTGTTAATTTAGATGTGTTACTAACTTCTTTCTTAATTTGTTTACAAGAAATTATAAACAATAAAATTAATGGAAATATAATTTTTAATTTCATAATATAATTTTAATAATTAATGGGACGAAAATACCCAGCCCAACCATCATGTTGTTGTAATGCTTTGCTTATTCTTGGATAAACCGATAACCGAGTACAACCTTTTCCATTATACCCTCCATTCTTCACGTTGTATCGTTCTGAAGAGGAACCCGACTTTCCAATAGCCTCTATTATCCAAACAGCGTCTTTTTCCTGCTCATATCTGTAAACTATTCCTGTATGCCCGCCACCACTTCTCCACACAAAGATATCCCCGGGTTCAGGCACAAAATCAGTTTCTTTACTGCCTTCTACAAATTTTATCTTGTTTGAGCCGATAGCTTTTCTAAACTTTTCTTCCGTAGTCATTAAACCCGTATGTATGGCTTTATATTTTGGCATACAACCAAGCTTGTGTAGATAGATGCCCACGGTTTCAGAACAATCCAATTCCTTCAATCTTTCTTCAGACAACGAGCTTCTTTCGCCCTGTTGGCTATAAGGGATATGTTTATCCACTAACAGCTTCATTTCCTCAAGAACTTCATTGAGTTTTGTGTTTCCAACAATAAGCTTCATCTGCTCCACAAAAGCAATAGGATGAAAATGATAAACATGATCACTAGAAGGAAAAGCACGCGGAATACGTTTAGCTTCCATAGCATCAAAGGTTTTGCCAAGTTCTATTTCTTCTTTCGTTTGCCCATCAACTCTACCGGCTGGATTAGAGGTGCGATGCGTTTCAATGTATTCTTTCCTTCGTGTGGCAACAGGTACCAGATCTCCAGTTTGGAACGGGAAGCATTTCGGCGCTATCGGGGCACTCATAACGGCATAGACCTATGTTTTTTGTAATAATTGACTTATTGAAATTTCTTCTTTTGATTTCTCTTCTAATAAAATCCAATTTTGAGAGCCTTTCTTGGATATATAAATAGCTTGAATAACTTTATCTTTATAATATTCACAAGGATTATCAATATGACTCTCAAATGGTAAAAAATATTCTTTATGAGTTATAATTGCATATAAATCATAATTATTATGAATATTCTTAATATCCATTTCATTTAACTTATTTATCATATTCATGTCATTGCTAGATAGATTAGTAACAAGTACCTTTCCTGAAAATTCAACAATATTGTTACTAATTTTACAAGTCCAAGCTTCCAAAGTGTTATCATTTTCAGCATATGGTTGATAAAGCATATCTTCATCTATATACCTTAAAAACTCATCTTCATCTACTTTATTTTCTTTCAGAGTATTTTGCTCATTTTCTTTAGATTTATTGGCATCTTCAGAAATAATTATAGATGAAGTGTGTGTAGTTTCTTGAGTAGAATTTTTACACCCTAAAAATATTACACAAAGAATAAAAAAAATTAAATTGGATTTCATTATCATACATTTTAATAATTAATAGGTCTATAACAGCCAAACCAACCTGAATGTTGATTTAAAGCCTTTCCTTTTCTTTGATATACTGAGGTTCTAGAACATTCTTTACCTGTATAACCACCGTTATTTATATTTGTAGATTGATCTGCGCTTCCACCACTTCCAATAGCTTCTAAAATTGTAACAAAATCTTTTTCTTTATCATACTTGTAAACAATCCCAGTATGACCTCCTTTGCTATTTCTCCACACAAAAACATCTCCAGGAAGCGGCACAAAATCAGCTTCTTTACTGCCTTCTACAAATTTTATCTTGTTTGAGCCGATAGCTTTTCTAAACTTTTCTTCTGTAGTCATTAAACCTGTATGTATGGCTTTATATTTTGGCATACAACCAAGCTTGTGTAGATAGATGCCCACGGTTTCAGAACAATCCAATTCCTTCAATCCTTCTTCAGACAACGAGCTTCTTTCACCTTGTTGGCTATAAGGGATATGTTTATCCACTAACAGCTTCATTTCCTCAAGAACTTCATTGAGTTTTGTGTTTCCAACAATCATCTTCATCTGCTCCACAAAAGCAATAGGATGAAAATGATAAACATGATCACTAGAAGGAAAAGCACGCGGAATACGTTTAGCTTCCATAGCATCAAAGGTTTTACCAAGTTCTATTTCTTTGGGAGGTTGCCCTGTGTATAGTAGGTCTTTTAAAATCTTATTTTATGTTATATCTATTTGTAACTAAGCTAGTACACGGACTAAAAGTCCGCGCTATCGTGTTATCAGGGTTAATCTATTCAAAGTAAGTATGCCCTACTCCAACTAATTATTTTATAACTTCAGCCAATTTCTTCTTAGACCATTCTCGTTCTATAATAAAATCATTCCTTTCCTTAACTTCAAATGAATCTACTTTTTTCCAAACATCATTATCATTTCGATGATACAATTCTTTTTTATAAATGTCCTTTTGATAAGGGCCTTCTGGTGTATCTTCTATATATTGCTTATCTATTATAAAAGCATAAACCTCAAACTCTTTCTTAAACTCATCTAAAGATAGTTTTTTAATACGTTCTAATTCTTTATCTGCTGCTGCTTCTGTAAAACTATCCATCTTTTCTTGCCATTTTAAAGCTCCTGATTTAGAAAAAATATAGAATAAAATATTTCCTATATCATTGTAATTTGGCAAATAATTGCATTTCATAACTAGAACTCCATTAGGATGCCAATTAGCATCTTCTCTTTCTTTCAAAACAAAATCAAAATCTTCTTTTGAGTATTTCAATTTTTGTGTTTCTATATGACCTACCGTTCCTGCATTTACTTCTGCTATAGTACTATCTTTTTTGGCAGTTACTAACTCTAAATTATTAGAAGTTTTTTTACAACTAATAAGTAAAAACAAGGTAAATAAAAAAAAGCAAATTCTTAACATAAGATAATTTTCAAAGTTTAATAATTAGTTGGGTCTATAATAACCAACCCACCCATCATGCATATTCAATGCCTTAGAGTTTACATTGTATATAGCTGTACGTGTGCAATCGACACCTGAATGACCTCCATTTTTAACTTGTTGGGATTCTCCACTAGCACCACCACTCCCTATTGCTTCCAAAATCCAAACTACATTTTTAGCTGCCTCATATTTATATACTATACCAGTATGTCCATCATATTTTATAATATCCTTACCATTTTTACCTTTTTTAATTCTCTTTCTTCTCCATACAAAGATATCCCCAGGTTCAGGCACAAAATCAGCTTCTTTACTGCCTTCTACAAATTTTATCTTGTTTGAGCCGATAGCTTTTCTAAACTTTTCTTCCGTAGTCATTAAACCTGTATGTATGGCTTTATATTTTGGCATACAACCAAGCTTGTGTAGATAGATGCCCACGGTTTCAGAACAGTCCAATTCCTTCAATCCTTCTTCAGACAACGAGCTTCTTTCGCCTTGTTGGCTATAAGGGATATGTTTATCCACTAACAGCTTCATTTCCTCAAGAACTTCATTGAGTTTTGTGTTTCCAACAATAAGCTTCATCTGCTCCACAAAAGCAATAGGATGAAAGTGATAAACCTCATCACTAGAAGGAAAAGCGCGCGGTATACGCTTAGCTTCCATGGCATCAAAGGCTTGACCAAGTTCTATTTCTTCTTTCGTTTGCCCATCAACTCTACCGGCTGGATTAGAGGTGCGATGCGTTTCGATATACTCTTTCCTTCGTGTGGCAACAGGTACCAGATCTCCCGTTTGGAATGGAAAGCATTTCCGCGCTATCGGGGTGGATTTCATATATTTTATCTTCTTGTAGGGTACTAGTTGAAAACTAGCACTAGCCGGGGTTACCGTTACAAGATCTCCGGTTTGGAACGGAAAGCATTTCCGCGCTATCGGGGTGGATTTCATATATTTTATCTTCTTTATAGGGTACTAGTTGAAAACTAGCACCAGCGTGGGGTGGACTTCATATATTTTATCTTCTTTATAGGGTACTAGTTGCAAACTAGCACCAGCGTGGGGCAAACTAGTACCAGCGAGGGACTTCGCAAAGCGGATAGTCTTAAAAACACTCTGAATCAGGGATACTGGCAAAACTCTAGCAACACAAGCAGTTAATAATGCTATTTGAATTAACCAGCCCCTCCAGAACTTACAATTTTTACCTTGCCATCCTTCTTGACTATGTCATACCAATAAGTAGATTCTACAAGATGCTCCTCTTCTCCGTCATCAAACATCTCCCTACAGTCAAAGAAGTACAACAATGTATCACAAGATTTTTTTTTCAGGTTTTCTCTGGCTTGGCAGGTATTATCTAAATATCTTTTTTTTAACTCCACTCTGAGTTCTTCAGATAATTCAATTAAGGTTTGATCTGTGTTATTTATATTTTTTTCTAAATCCTTAAA
>CANLWB010000028.1 GCA_947494695.1 uncultured Flavobacteriaceae bacterium
TAAAACACCTAATATGGTATATAAATTAACAGCGTAAATCAATTATTAACCTGTAGCCATATTTCAGGACAAGACATAACCAAAATGACAAGAAAAGAGCTAATTGATATTGGTCGAAGAATAGTTGCATGTGATGGGACTGAAAAAGAAATAGACGATTTATCAGAACTATTTGATAAAAACGTCCCTCATCCAAATGGTTCAAACTTGTTCTTTTACCCTGAAAACTATAACGCAAGAAAAGACAACATATCAGCATACAATCCTTCTATTGAAGAAGTTGTAGACAAATGTTTAGCCTATAAAGCAATACAATTATAAAATGAGTGATAATTACATAACCATTACAACGTCAAGAGAAGTTTCAGAACCTATTGAATTAAAAAATAAGGTTATTGAATTTTTACAATCTAAAGAGTATGTGGAAAGAGAGCTTTCAGATTGCGTATTGAATATGAAAAACAAAGGATATAGACCTGGTAAAAATCATGTTAGTGCGATTGGCTATGATGAAGATTTATTGAGTTTAAATGTCTGCGGTTTAGAATTCAAAACTCAAAGAGAAGTTATGAATGCTGGAGCATTTACAGCAATGACGAAAATGGAATGTCCAAATTGTAATAAAAATAGATTCGAAGGAATAACTCCTCAGGATTTTTTTACTGATAATTGTACTAAGGAACAACTAGAACTATTCCATTCGGTTTTCCCTCAATTTGATAGTTGGACTAATGGATATGAAGCGAAATTGAAATGCCCACATTGCTTAACTGAATCAAAAATTGAGAATTATAAAACTGATAATAGTATTTCTTTTTCAAATTTTGGCTTGACCTTTTGGAATTGGTCTGATTTGACAAATGAATTCATTGAGGAATTAAAAACAGTAATAAGAACTGATATTATTAGAATAAACGGACATATATAAAATACGCTCTACAACAATGGGTATAATGCATAGCTTCCTAACGTCAGCTACGGCACCATACCCGGAACGTTGGGCAACATTTGAGAAACCGTGAATTAAATGAAAAAATGGATATTAATAATAATCGGAATTCTTCTAATTGGAATTGTTGGAATCGGAATTAAAATTAACTCGGATTTTGACAAAGTTGCGGAAGCATTTCATTCTGAACATTCTCTAAAAGGAGCTGATTTTATTCTTATTTCCGACTCTATTTCACCGAATAAAAAACACAAATATTACGAATATCAATTTGACAATGGCGGATTTGGATATTCAAGAGTTTTTTGGTCAGTTATAGAAAATAATGAAAACAAATCTGATCTTGAAAAAGGACTAATTCCAGATGGATTTAAAATAATTGGGTGGACAAATGACAATGAACTGATTTTAGAAAAATGGGAACCTTATTACGAAATAAAGAAAACCGAATTGAAAAACGGAATAGAATTAAACGGAGTGAAAATCACTCTAACAGAATAAAAAACGTTTGGTAATATTTGAGAATGACTGAAATAAAACTTTATAAATCCAAACAAAGAGCAATCCGACTGATATTATTATGCACACCTTTTGTGCTAATCGGAATTTGGATGCTTGCAGATAAACCATTGATAGGTTGGCTTTCCATTGGTTTTTTTGGGCTTGGTTATCCATTAGGAATTTATAACCTGATTGACAAAAGACCGATGATTATAATAAATGAAATTGGAATTTTTGACAGAAGCGCAAATAAAGATTTTATTAATTGGGAATTAATACAAGATGCTTATCCAATAAATATCAATGGACAAAAATTCATTTGTTTAATAATTAACGAAAAGTTTAAACCTTCCAGAAAAAAAGGAGTAATTTATAGAAGTACAGTAAAACTAAATGAAGCGATTGGTGCTCAAGAATTAAATATACATTTAGGACAAATTGAAAAAATTGACGAAATTAAATTGACTGAATTTATTCTTGAAATGTCAAAAGCTGACAAAACAACTAAATCCGAATTAATAAAAACGTTGCCCAACACCGTATAAAATTAATTGCTAGTTCTAGCCTACTTACGAAAATCCTCGCGGATTTTCTATTCGGTTTGTATTTGCTAAATTAGGTGCTTAAACCACGCAACTAATCTTATACAAACACGTTGTGCAACATTAGAGAGAAACCTATGGGCTGGAATATAACAGCGACATTTATTAAAGATATTGGGGATTTAGAAATTAATCTTGAATTACTGAATTCTTTGGGCTTCAAGAACTTTGAATTCATTGGAGAATCTGATTTCAATATTGGACCTGAATTTGGAGAAGCTTATATCACCAATTATAAAGGAAATTTGATAATTGCTAATGAAAGTTTGGGTTGGCAATTTGCTAAACCGACACAAACTAAAACGGAAAAAAAATTCCTTGAAAGATTTCCAAACTCTGAAATTATTCAAGTTCTAATAGGACATGGACTTTCTTACTGTGTTTTCCAAAACGGACAAAAAATAAGGTTAAGAGAAGCTGGAGATGAGATTTATCAAGACTTTGGAAATCCTTTACCTGAAGAAATTGAAACAAGAAAACTTGAACTAATTTCAAAAGAGGATTTAGAAGAAATGCGTGAGGAATTGACTGAAGAGGAAATTCAAAATCAAATTGAATTGGAAGTTACTTATGATACAGCATTTGAACTTACAAAGAGAATTTTTGGAAAAAGATATGACGAGCTTGGGATTTCAGAATACAATATGAGAGGTTTAAAATTTGTGAACAAGGCAGTTGCTTTGGAAAAAAATTATAGTATTAAATCTGAAATGCAGTTTGAAAAATAAAAAACGTTGCACAACAAAGTGTAAAAATAATTGCTTGGTTCTGGCCTACTCGGAAAATCCTACGGATTTTCCTCTGGTTCGTTCCATTTTTGTTAAGTTAGTTGCTTAACCACGCAACTATCCTTACACCAACCGTTGCCAGTAATTTAAAACAACATCGAGAAACAATTAAATAAATGGATGAATCAATTTTGGAACTTCTTAAAAAAGCTGGAGAATTTTCCGAAAAAGAATCTACACTTTTAAAACAAGAACTTCAATACAGAAATCTTAAAAAAGGTGAATTTCTACTTGAGAAAGGAAATACTTGTTCATCTTTAAGCTTTATAATTTCAGGTAGTTTTTATCAATATAATATTGATTTAGAACTCAATAAAAACATCATAGACCTTAACATAAGTAATGATTGGGTCATAAATCATAAAAGTTTTACCACCAGAAAACCTTCAGAATATTCAATTCAAGCTTTTGAAGAAAGCTCAATCTATGAGCTTTCAATAGATGCTATACATAGATTAATTGCTAAATCTCAATCATTTTTACAAATGGGTAAAATTTTAGAAGAATCAACTTCACGAATTGATTTTTTTGACAACAATAATACACCAGATGAAAAATATGACTTCATACTTAAAAACAAACCAAATTTACTTCAAAAATTCCCGCAGAAAATAATAGCTTCCTATCTTAAAATGACACCTGAAACATTGAGTAGAGTGAGGAAAAGAATTAAATGATTTCTTGATTTCAATCAAGTGATGAATTTGGATAAACCATTGATATTTGTCTTACAAATTAAATATCAAAATCAATGGAAAATCATTTTTACAAAAGCACAAGTATCTCACTTATTTTAGGAGCACTATTAATTATAATTACAATGGTTATGCATCCAAGTGGTGGCAGCATTGAGCATATCATTAATATCTCTAAAACGATTACAATTGCTCATTCATTAGCTATCTTCAGTTTACCAATAATCCTATTTGGTTTTTATGGACTTACATTAAAACTTTTAGATAAGTGGAAACTATCAATATTGGCATTTATCATAATTTCATTTGGATTAGTTGCAGCAATGTTTGCAGCATTATTTAATGGATTGACTTTACCTCTATTTTTGAATCAATATTCAGAAAGATTAGAAGAAAATATTGAAGTATTAAAACCTATAACAAACTACAGCTTTGCAATTAATATACCTTTAGATTATATTTTTATTATTGCTTGTTGTTTAGCAATAATGCTATACTCTACTATAATATTGATAGAAAATAAATTCCCAAAATGGGTTGGGTATTTAGGAGTTTTCATAGTCCTTTTTTCAATTATTGGAGGATTAACTGGGTTTATTTTCACAAGCTTAACTGGATTTAGAATATTTACTTTCAGTATTGCAACTTGGATTCTATCAAGCGGAGTATTACTATATAAATCTAACAAATGAAAATATTAATCTTTGGTGCTTCGGGTTCTGGAACCACAACATTGGGGAATGAAATTGAAAAAAGAACTGATTTTAAGCACTTGGACGTTGACGACTATTACTGGAAAAAAACCAATCCGCCATTTAAAGAAAAAATACCATTGACTGAACGTAATGAAAATCTGAAAACGGACTTCAAAAAATTTGAGAATGTTGTAGTAAGTGGTTCAATGGTAAGTTGGGGAAAAGAGTGGGAAACAGCATTTTATTTAGCCATTTTTATCCAATTGGAAAATATCGAAAGAATGGAACGACTGAAAAAACGTGAAACTGAACGTTACAGAGAAAAACTTTTGACTGACAAAAATATCCAGCGAAATTCAAAAGCATTTTTGGAATGGGCTGACCAATATGAAAATCCAAATTTTGACGGCCGAACTTTAAAGGTTCATAATGAGTGGATTGAATTACTGGATTGCAAAGTATTGCGATTGAATGGAAAAACTGAACTGAATATAAATGTGGAAAAAATATTGTCGGAAATAAAAAACTACTGGCAACACCGTGTATAATTAATGGCTAGTTCTCGCCTACTTACAAAAATCCTCGCGGATTTTCTATCTGGTCTTTATTTGCTAAATTAGGTGCTTAAACACGCCACTAATCATACACAAAACCGTTGTATGCCATTGTGACCCGTCCTGAATAAAGGCTACATAATTTTAAACATTATGTATAAAAACGACAAAGTAATCAGACGGTATTCAGA
>CANLWB010000029.1 GCA_947494695.1 uncultured Flavobacteriaceae bacterium
ACAAAGGTCTACCTACTTTTGCATCACAAGTTCCATTAGATATCCTGGGTGTTAACAGAATGACCTCCCCAGATATTAGTGCTTACCAACATATTACATTTCCAGAGGAAAACTAATACAAGAATATTTAGTAAAAAGCTATTTTAAGCTCCTCTAAAAACTTGTAAATAATTTACATATTCCCCATTAATGACTAAACTCTCCCCACACCTTATCTGTGGCTGTGCCTCCATAGTATGTCTGCTGAATTTTATTAAGTCTAGTCTTTTCTGATTCTTTTTTTGACCATGGCAAATGAACGTCATACAATTGCCAACATTTGCTAATTTGTGAATACACCGTAACTCCCTACGGACAGACTTCACATGTCTATTATTCCAAACAACAAATACAACTAACGATTAATTCAGTTGCTTTATACCAAAAGTCAAACCTCCTTTAAAATATTTCCACTGAATACAGGGTAGAAAACAATTTAAAATGGTCGTAATATTACCCTTTAAATATTCAAAAGCCATAATGAGGTTATCTCCCCTCTTTTATCGAAAATGAAATTGCTATGAAACACATTTATATAAACGAAAATAAGGTATGGATTATCGAGACTAAAGGAAAATCATTTACCACCGCATACGGTGACGTATATAATGCTACCCACGGTACATTAAGACGTACTACAAAGACATTTGATTCTGAAGTAACATGTGAAAAAGAAAAAGAAAAGATTATTAAATCAAAATGCAAAAAGGGCTATGAAGAACTATCTGTAAATATAGAAGGGGTACCCCTGGATGAATTAGCTGAAATTCATAATATAAAAAAAGGGTTAATTAAAAAATTAAGAGCCTCATATAATAACGAAACTCATCCTGAATTAATAGAAGAAACCCTTAATCTCTCTCATTTGGAAGAGTTAAGCACATCATCTCCTATACTCATTAAACAAATAGACCGCTTAACCGCTCTAAGCAAACTGACTATAAGTGGTGAAGATGCCATAACAGCTATACCCGAAACGATAATCAACCTTAAAAATCTTAAATACTTAGAGATAGAAAGTGCTTACGACCCCATAACATTATCTGAGCATATAGGTAAAATATCGACCTTAAAAGAATTACACTTATATAGCCTGCAAAAACTCAATAAAATCCCTCAAAGTATAGGCAAACTTATATCGTTAGAAGTATTAGATATTAGACATTGCAAAGGTGGATATTTAGAAAAAAAAGGATTAATAATTCCTGAATCATTAGGACAATTAGTGCATTTAAAAAAATTAGAGATTTCTAACTGTAACCTGAAAGAAGTCGCTGCTTATATTGGAAATTTAACATCCCTGGAAGCATTGGACTTATCGAATAACCAATTAAAAGATCTTCCAGAAAGCATAGGAGACTTGCAAAAATTAACACAATTAGAAATCGATTACAACCACTTTGAGTCAATTCCTGAGGGCGTATGTAAATTACGCAACTTAGTCGATCTCGATATAAGTTCTAATCCCTTGCAAAAAATAGATGCAAACTTTCTTCAGCTAACAGCTTTAAAAGAGCTAAACTTTGATTATGATAAAATAACCAATATTCCTGAAAATATTTTAACGACTGGTTTTAACGCCATTAAGGACTTTCTAAAGAACGGGCCAACCCCTAAACTATCCATAAAAATTGCTCCTATACCTGAACATGCAGAACAATTGGTGAACGAACGAAAAGAACAGGTAAAAGGTATTATCTATGACATTCGCAAAGAATTATATGAAGAATTCGAGCAACTAAAATTTGATCAAATTTTGGCGTTTATTTTTGGAGAAACGAATAAATTACCTAATGGAAGACGATCAGAAATATATGATTTTGAATCCATATCAGATATATTCAATCCCATTTATAAATGGAGTTTTATAGATCGACGCTTACTCGCCTTTATATGCAATGATACGTTCATCTTTAAAGAAGACTGTTATTATAGCGGATATTACAGCCGTTTCTTTAAATATTGGTTTTTACCACAATTGAAGCAAGAACAAGAAGGAGAAGATTTTTTTGGACAGCTAATCGAAGAATTAAAATCCTGCCAGATTGACGAATGGACTGCACTTACCGGATATTTAGATGAAACCCGTAAAGAATCTTTTCTTAGACATGATGGCTCTACAAATTCGATAGGAAAAGTGATACTGAAATATCTGCAAACGGATCGAAAAAAAATCATGAATCTATTAGAAAAGGAATACTATACAAAGCCCTTAATACCTTTATTGGCTACAAAGCGAGATATTCTAAATGAACTCCTGGACGAATTGTTACCATATTATGATACTTCAGAAGCGCAAAGACATATATACTACACAAAACTTGAAGAATTATGCAAAATAGATAACAAAGCATACGAAAGTTTGGTCTTAGAACAAATGAAAGGCTCAGATTGTTTAAGCTGTATCATGGAATGCTATCGCATTCTCTTAACTTATGTCGGGGACACCTATAAAACGGCTGCAATAAAACATGCAAAAATAGTATTGGTTGATATTACGACGCGCAAAAACGAAAACAGAAAATATAAGTTTAATTGGTCTGGATCCACAGAATATTTGAATGATGACACGCCCGAGTTTATTCAATGGCTATGCATACATTTAGGGGAGGATGTGAAGGCCGAATTATTCAACTACGTAAAAGACACCAAAATGTTGGATATCGACATTATTAGTGCCTTAGTTCAACGTTTCGGTCAAGACGCTATAACCGTAGCCATTGAAGCTCTTAAAATGAGTACGAAAGACATTAGTCTGGTACCTCATTATCGTCAGGCTTTCACTTTATTAGAAGACCTGGACTACTCGGCTTATTATGATCAAGTATGGAAAGTAGCCTGCTCACCACATCCCGATTTAGCAGATTTAGCATGTGTTTCATTGGCCAATCGTCCGGCAACAGATATCTTCAATAAAGCCGTCTCCTTTTTATCTTCTAAAAAGAAAGCAGAACGCCGAGCCGGAGTTTTTATACTAAGCCAATTGGGTAGCGCAGAGGCTATCGAAACATTGGAACCTATTTTAGACAACGAAAAAATAGATGAGATTAGAAATCTGGCCATAGGGGCATATTATAAAAGGTTTGGACAAAAAGAAGTAACCATACCAAACATGAAAGCGCAAATTGCCAATGCTGATAAAAGAGGGAAACTTGAAAAACCGGTAGCGAAATGGATAGACACTTTACCCAGATTAACCTGGAATGACGGTAAACAGTTAACCAAAAAAGAACAGTACTATCTTTTCTATCGCCAATCCTGTAGCAGTAGTATCACTCCCGATATAGAAGCGATCCCCATGTACACCTTATTAGATAAAGCGCAGGCCGCAGATGTGGCATTTAAAACTTTTCAATATATTAACAAAAATATAGGTTTTAAAGCGGCTTCTAAAATGGCGTTTGCCCTCATGGGTATATTAGGAGATCAGCGCTTAGTCGAATTATCTAAAGACGTAGCTATTAACAATAAAAATGCCAACGTATGTACTATTTTAGGCATGTTAGGCACGCAGGAAGCAGCATTTGCATTAGATCAAATCATACAGCATTTTGAGATTAAATACCCTAATGTGCGAAGAGCTGCCGAACAGGCTTTTGAAGATATAGCCTTACATTTGGAGCTTACACATTTTGAGTTAAAAGATAAAATGCTCCCCGATTTTGGTTTTGTAAACAAAGAGAGACCATTAGATGTAGGGACCGGTTATACGCTCTCTATCTCCCCACAACTGAAATTTACGTACACAAATACCCAGGGCAAACAGGTAAAATCTATACCAAAGCCACCAGCCCCTATTAAAAATATGCTGAAGGACATGAATGCCAACCTTCGACGCGTCGTAAAACAATACACCCTCAGTTTAGAACATTATTTAGTAACGCAGCGTCTATGGCCTGGCGATGATTGGAAGCACCATTTTATAGAGCATCCCGTTGCTTTTGCTTTTAGTCAAAGTCTAGTTTGGCAAACTAATAGAAACAAAACCTTTATAGTTTTACCAAATGGAGACTTACAAGATGAAACAGGAAACACGATTAGTATAAAAGATAACGACCGCATTCAATTAGCACACCCATTGAACCTTGTAGATTCAATAAAAAGTCATTGGGAATCCCATTTAAAGGAAGCAAACATACAACAGGCAATACAACAGTTAGATCGAGCATTAGTCGCTCCTACCCCCGAAGAACTTGAGGTTTTACAATCTAGAACTTTTGAAAGTAATTCTTTAAACGCCGGTACCTTTAAATATAGAGCACATAAAAAAGGCTGGCGACGAGGAAGTATTGGTGATGGTGGCGGAATTGTTTCCTACACTAAGGCTTTTAAAGAAGCGGGGATCGATGTTTTTATTGAAACCCAAAATATTGCTGTATATGCTGAACTTGATGATGAAGACGTGGTATTAGGAAAATGCTACTTTACACCATTTGGAAGTGTACAAGTGAATGGTGGATGGTGGAATAGTGAACCCGGCAGGAAAGATGATGAACGCTTAATGGCCATAAAAAATGTACCGTTATTAGTGTTTTCTGAAGCCATGAAAGATTTAAAAGAGATTACAAAAACTAAATAATTGAAAAAAAATCAAGTAAAAACAAA
>CANLWB010000030.1 GCA_947494695.1 uncultured Flavobacteriaceae bacterium
ATACCGTCTGATTACTTTGTCGTTTTTATACATAATGTTTAAAATTATGTAGCCTTTATTCAGGACGGGTCATTATGTTTTGTAACGGTTTTGTATAAGATTAGTTGCGTGGTTTAGTAACGAATTTAGCAAATACAAACCGAATAGAAAATCCGCGAGGATTTTCGTAAGCAGGCTCGTACCAAGCAATTAATTTTATACGTTGTTGTGTGTTCGTTTTTACCACAGGTATTTTAATTCAATTTTGTCATTTTCGATATTCAGTACTTTGTATGTCGAAGCCCCAATTTCAATTAAAGTACTTCCTTCATCTATGTCCAAACTATGTCTAAATTCTGATGATTTTTCTTTGTCAAAAGTCCAGCGATAAATTCCGTCAATTTTTGGTTCGTTTTCCGTTGTTCTGGTCAAAACTAAATTCCGATTTTTAAGAACTCCATTTTCCCAACCAGAAACATCCCAAAATCCATTAAAACTCTTTACTAAAGAATCAGCAACTATTTCACGCTTTTTTTCTAATTCAACGAATTTGTGTTTGAAGATTTTAGTTTCTAAACTATCATAGTCAATTCCATTCCATTCGCAGTTTCCGACTATTTTTAACGTTTTTCCTTTTATTTTGATATCATAGTAGTCTATAGAAGAAGAATTGAACGAACAAGTGTCTTTAATTGATTTCGCTTTATTAATAAATTCAGTTATTAATTTTAAGTCAGATTTTCCGATTTCAGTTGTCCAAGTTGAGTCAGTTCCTGAACCATAATAGTAAAATGGACTTTTCTTAACTGCTTGAATTTTTTCTCCGCTCTTAAAAATGTCCATTGAGTAAAATTCAATTCTTTCATCTCCAGTTCTAAATCGAATTTCAATGTCCGAAAAGTCATTAAATTCCGCTTTGTCAATTTTGTCAGAATTGCAAGAAGTCAAAATTAGAAGTAAGATTATTAAATGGTTTCTCATTGTTTCTTAAATGACACACAACGGTTTGTATATGAAAAGTAGTGGGTTTTAAACACTAATTTTTCAGTTTTATATTGACCCTAAATTTATGAAATTCATTTTCGTTTAAGCACTTAAACCACTATTTTTTATATACTTTGTTATGCTCTTTTTCTTTTTTTATTGTGATAATCAGTTTGTGTTTTTTCTGCTCAATCAGAATTTCATTTCCTTGCTTAAACCCTAATTTTTCGAGCCACCTTCCTTCTAGTCTAATTTCAGGAACGGTAGTGTTTTTTCCCCACCTAAGACGACGAAATTTTTTGTATACTTTTAAAATCCTGAATTTATTCAATTGTCAACTAATTATATGACAAATATAATACTTTAAGTTAGTTTGTCAAATTTTTATATGACAATAATGTCGTATAATTAATTGACATTTGTTTTGTGAATAAAGAACAACTTAAAAAGAAAGTCGGTCAGCGTATTGTTGAGTTAAGAAGTCAGAAGGGTTGGAGTCAGTCCGATTTGGCTAGGGCTTGCAATAAAGACAGACAAGCACTTGAAAAGTTGGAGAATGGAAGAGTCAATCCGACTATTTATTCACTTTTAGAAATTGCTAAGGCTTTAGATGTTCCTTTAAAAAAGTTAGTTGATTTTTGATACTACTAAATTAACCTTGCCGCTTCCATTAATTTTTCTGAATTAAACCCATTCATCAATTCGGTTAATATTAGTTTATTCTTTATTGCATTATCTAAACCATTTAATGATTTATCATCATCTATTATGAGATAATCTACAATCTTATATTCAGATATAAATTCAAGAATTTCCTCTTTACGATTTTCGCAATTTGGATATTCAGGTAAAAAACCAATAATGCTATTATTTATCCCACGATTTTTAAAAATCAGATTGAATTCGGTTATTTTTTTTGTAGTTCTACGGGTTGAACTCAACCAAATGTCAAATTCTTTAAGATCCAAAAGTTGATTTAAGTTCTTTACGCAGGATTTATTGAAGTCAGAATATCCATCAGAGTGAATTTCGTCAGATTTCCAGATTGGAGTTGTTATTAATACTCCATCTAAGTCCAATATTAGAATGGTTTTACTCAATTCAATGGTTTTTTAGAGTTCCATCATCGTTTATATATTCAAACTGATGGTCTTGACTTATTTCTTTACCGCCTGAATTTATGAATGTTCCATAAGTTCCACGCCAATCTTCAATATCATTTTCTTTATTGGAGTCCCATCTTATTAATCCATAACTTTTTGAGGGAGTTCTTTGATGCTTTTCCCCATCAACAAAATAAATACCATCCCATTCTCTGAATTCATCAAGCACTATTCCATACTCTCCATCGAGGCTAACTTTCATTTTTGGGTAAAAATCGTTGTTCATAGTCTAATTGAGCATAACGGCTTCGGCTATGATTTGTACGGGAATAAATAAGCGATTACTTTCCGATTAAGCACTAAGGCGAAGCATTTTGTTTGCTTTTATTTTTTCTTATTCAAAAGTCAAATCAAAATGATTTGACGACATTATAAAAATACACTAAACTTTGGATTAAATACCAAAAACCCGTATTAATTATAGCCAATGTTGTGTGTAGTTTTTATCGTTTTGCTTGTTTTTCTTTTGGAATATTTATCACTCCACAGCCTGTTACAAACCATTTACTATCAAGTTTCTTTATCTTCATTGTTGTTGTAAATCCTTTCCAGTTTATACCTTCTACAGTTAAATAATTTGTGTTTGAGTCAAATTCTGAAAGTTTGAATCCATTCTCAGGGTAATCTTGAGCGTCAAAAATTGGGTCAAAACCTAATCCATATTCTGGGTCAGATTTTTCTGCCTCTTCAATCATTCTCTTAAGTTCTGTTTTAAATTCAGTACTAACATTTGGATGAGCATTAACAAATTCAATAATTTCAATCTGTTCTTTCATTTTGTTACAATTAGAAACGTAGTCATTAATGAATTTTATAGCTACATCTGTAATTGAATCTGTGCGATTTAATTCAGTCTTTTTAGTTTTTACTTCTTCAATTTGTTCTTTCTTTTCGGAGATATTCTTTATTTGTTTTTCCTTACAGCTAAGAACAAAGAAAATCAATAGGATTAAGTATAGTTTTTTCATCAAACTTTGGTTTCTATTCGGTTTTCTTAAATTACACACAACGTTTACGTATATGAAATGTTGCGTGTTTGTGTGCGAGGATTTTCCGAAGGAAAATCGGAAGCTAGCAAACTAGCAACTAACTTTGGTTAAACTAAAAGTAGCAATTTTTTATATACTTTGTTAGCCACAGTTTTTATAATAAATTACTTTTTTTTAAAATTCAATTCCGCTGTTCCTTCCATATATTCAGTTATTTCAGCAGTTAAATCCGTTTCAGTTAATTTAGTCAAACTCATATCTTTTAGTACATAACCGACGTTAGTCATTTTGATGGTATTTGTTTCTTTGTCAATTTCATAAGTTCCGTCGAACTTATCAACTAATGAGTCTTTTAAATCGTAAACTCTATTTTGATATGTTCCGTTTTCTAAAAATGATAATTCATGAATTTGGTCAGATTCATATAAATCACTTGATTCAGATTCAATCCAAGTTCCAGTTAATTGGTTTAGGTTAATTTCATTAGAGCATGATGTAAATACAACTGCAAAAATCAGTAAATAATGTTTCTTCATTTCAGATTGGTCTTAATTGTGGCTAACGATAGCTGTATGGTTAGTTTAGCCCGTAGGGCTGTATTAACTATACAGCGTGTTGTGTGCTGTTTTATTTTAATTTTTCCTTTGTATCAAAATTAATAATAAAAATAAGGAACAGTAGCTCAATTTGTCCACTACAATACCAATATTTTAGGTGATCTCTTGACTAATGAATTATACACAGCCGTGTATGGGGCGCTAGTCAAGAGAATGTCATACTATTGTTTTACTTTGAGATCAGTACACTTTAAATTCTGCTTAAATTTGACTTTGTCAAAAATTTTACCGAAATTTCGCTCAAGTATTTTTAACGTGCTAACGTTTGGATAGTGTAACTCTCCACGATATCGTCGCTAAATACTTGGAGATATCCTTTTTCAAAGGCTATTGTTCCGCTTTACTGATCCGTAAAACTCCATGTTCATTTTCCCCGCGTATCCCTCCGAAAATATTGTCCGATCAAATTGAGCAATTGTCTTGTCCTGAAATATGGCTACAGGTTAATAATTGATTTACGCTGTTAATTTATATACCATATTAGGTGTTTTAT
>CANLWB010000031.1 GCA_947494695.1 uncultured Flavobacteriaceae bacterium
TGTTTTACCCCTTCTATTCCTTCCAATATCGACTCGATCTCACCCAACTCTATTCGGTACCCCCGGAGCTTTACCTGGGTGTCTTTCCTGCCTATAAGCTGAATATTACCATCTATCTGCCATTTCACTAAATCCCCTGTCCTATACAACCGGTCCCCTTCTTTAAAAGGACTAGATATAAACTTCTCGGCTGTTAATTCCTCCTGGTTTAAATAGCCTCTGGATACCTGAACTCCGCCTATATACAACTCGCCTAATACACCGATAGGTACCAAATTCATATCAGCATCCAAAATATAAATATTCCTATCTCCCAAAGGGAATCCAATCGGAACTGTATTATTTAATTTTGTATGTTTTTTAATATTAAAAGCGGTACAGGCCGATGTTATTTCCGTTGGACCATATTTATTATAAAAATCAAACCTCCTTTTACATCTTTCTGCTAAAATAACAGGACAAGTATCCCCGCTCGAAACTATTCGCTTCAAACTAGTAAATTCCTCAATAGGTAATAAACTTAAAAATCCAGGAGTAGCATTTAGATGGGATATTCCATTAGAATTCAAATAGTTTAAAAAACTATCTGAATCTAACAATAAAGACTTAGATACAATATGTAAAGTACATCCATTAATTAAAGGTATATAAAATTGTTCTATAGAAGCATCAAATGTGAAATTTGAAAATAAGATAAATTTATTATCAGATTCAATGTTATAATAACTCTGCATATAATAAATATGACTAAACAAAGAGCAATGCTCTATCATTACTCCTTTTGGGTTTCCAGTTGTACCCGAAGTATAAATAACATATGCTAGCTGATTCGAGCTAATTATCTTCTTTAACCCCGATATAGGTAGCAAATTATCTAAAATACCTTTCGAATTCAATCCTAAAATCTCTATATCGAAATCCTTTAACTTAGAAATTAATGATTCTTGTGTAAGCATTATCATAGCTGATGTATCTTCCAAAATAAATGCTATGCGATCATCTGGAAAATCAGGATCAATTGGCACATAGGTCCCACCTGCCTTTAATACTCCTAACATAGATACCAACATTTCTAAACCATTCTCCATTAATATTGCCACGAATTCCTCATCCACTATTCCTTTCTCATGTAAATAATTGGCTACTTGATTAGACTTCTCATCTAACTCTCTATACGTTAATTCTTCCCCTTCAAAAACTAAAGCTATATTATCAGGACTCTTCTTAACCTGCACTTCAAACAAATCCAAAACTGTCTTTTCCTTTGGATAATTTAATTCAGTATAATTAAAACCCTCTAATAATTCTAACTGTTCTTCTTCTAACATATACTTTAGCTCCTTTATTGCCAAAGAACTATCCGCTACTATAGAATTTATTAACTGTTCTAAATGAGACCCCATTCGAACTATTGTAGCTTCTGTAAATAAAGATCTCGCATATTCAAAATTAAAGACAATCCCCTCAAGAGTATCTATTACACTTAAGGTTAAATCAAATTTAGAACTAACATGGTCTGTACCTATAAACTCTAAATTACTTGAACCTATTTCTAACTCTTCGACCCGTTCATTATTTTGCAAAACAAACATCGTCTGAAACAAAGGGTTCCTACTTTGATCCCGTTCCAACGATAAATGATCTACAACCTTCTCAAATGGAACATCCTGGTGAGCATAAGCTTCCAAGGAGGTTTCCTTTACCTGAGCTAATAATTCATCAAACGAAATTCCTGAAGACAACTTAGTTCTTAAAACCAAGGTGTTTATAAAGAAACCTATCAATCCAAAAACTTCCTCCTGCTCTCTATTGGCTACTGGGGTACCTACACTAATATCATCTTGTCCTGTGTATTTATGCAACAAGACCTTGTAAATACTTAATAATAACATAAATAATGTAACTCCCTTTTCTTTACTTAGCTTCGTTAATGATAAACTAAGTCCTTTTGATAATAAGAACTCATAGGAAGCACCCTCATTAGAATGAACAGAAGGACGTGGATAATCCGTAGGGAGTTCTAAGGGTAAAACACTCTTTAATTGTGATTCCCAATACGACATCTTCTCGTCTAAAACCTCTCCTGATAAATAGTCTCGTTGCCAAATGCTATAATCAGCATATTGAATAGGTAATTCTGGTAAATCAAATTCCTTTCCTTTTACAAGACCCTCATAAAACAACTCAAACTCTTTTACCAATATGGGTATCGACCATCCATCAGAAGCTATATGGTGCATCACAAAGATTATTATAAATTCCTCTGGTAACACCTCTAGAACTGTGCACCTTAACATATAATCACGCGATAAATCAAATGGCCTTGATACTTCCTCCTTTATAAAACCTTCTACACTTAAACCTATTTCGGAAGCCTCTATAAAATTTAATCTAAAGGTGTCACTTGTCCTTATATGCTGATAACCTAACCCATCTTCCTCTCTGATAATGGTTCTTAAAGATTCATGGCGATCCAATATCTTTTGTAACGAAAGCTCTAAATAATCAATGTTTATATATCCGCTAACTTTTATTAATTGAGGGATGTGATAATTAATACTACCCTGAAGCTTATCTATAAACCATAATCGTTCCTGAGCAAATGATAATGGGATATACTCAGGCCGTTCTTGTTTCTCTATTTTTGGAATGATAGAAGCTGATGACACTGATAACACACCTGCTAAACTTGATATGGTAGGGCTTTCAAAAACAGATCGTATACTTAAGGATAAGCCCAATGACCGTTGAACTGCCGAGGTAAATCGGATGACTAATAAGGAATGGCCTCCCAATTCAAAGAAATTGTCATGTATACCTATCCTGTCTATGCCCAGTAACTCCTGCCAGATCGCCACCAACTTTTCCTC
>CANLWB010000032.1 GCA_947494695.1 uncultured Flavobacteriaceae bacterium
TGGCAACGCTCTTATTTATCTGGGGATATTTTGGAAGAAAAGCTAAGGTATTGGAAGGAAAAATTAGAAGGGATAGAACCTTTAGAATTACCTACTGATTATCCACGTCCCTCAAGTCCATTATCAGAAGCCTCAATATATTATTTTAATATTGACACACCACAAGCGGAAAGTTTAAATAAGTTTTCACAAGAACAAGGAGTAACATTGTTTATGACCTTATTAAGTATCTATAAGGTGTTATTATATAAGTATACAGGACAAGATGATATTAGTGTCGGTACTTCGGTAGCCAATAGAGATCAAGAGGAAGTTTTTGGATTGATAGGAGCTATGTTAAATACAATTACGCTTCGAGATAATTTAAGACCAGACCAGCCTTTTATAGGGCTTTTACACCAGGTAAAGGAGACCTGTTTATCATCCTATACACACCAAGATATTCCATTTGAGAAGGTTGTAGACCATGTTTTAACAGCGAGAGATCAGACATATACTCCATTGTATCAGACGATGTTTGTGCTTCATAATAATGAAAAAGAACCAGATTTAGTATTGGGAGAAAGTAGTTTAGAAAGTCTGGATTCTGGTTTTTTCCATTCTAAGTTTGATATCACGTTAAATGTTTTAGAAACAACATCAGGTTTAGCAGTAAGCATAGAGTATTTAACGTCTCTGTTTAAGGAATCCACCATAGCACGATTAGCAAATCATTATCAAGAATTGGTAAGCTCTGTTTTAAAAGATTTTAACACTTCCATTAGTACTCTGAATATATTAACGGAAGCAGAGCAAACGATTTTATTAAAGGATTTAGAAAAGCGTCCTGTTATCCATCCAAAGGATAAGACTATTTTAGATTTATTTGAGTCACAGGTAGATAATCGACCTGATAGTATCGCGATATTATATGGTAAAGAAGGGCTGACATATCAAGAGTTAGATGTTCGCTCCAATCAAATGGCTAATTGTTTGTTAAGCGAAGGTATTGTTAAATCAGACAGGGTAGGAATCAAATTAAGAAGGAGTTCAGATTTTATTATATCTCTATTTGGAATATTAAAAACAGGAGCGTCATATGTAGCAATCGATATTGATTACCCTGAAGATCGCATAAGATATATAGAACAGGATTCTGAATGTAAAGTTCTAATTGATGATGCCTACATATCTAAATTTGAGAATCAGATAACAAGCTATAGTACAAGTTCTATAGATATTTCGTTGTCTTCAGATGATTTGGCCTATGTAATTTACACCTCAGGATCCACAGGATTACCAAAAGGAGTTATGGTAGAGCATGGCTCTTTACATAATTATATCGATTGGGCAAAAGACCATTACTTAACGGATGATTTACCCAATTTCAATTTTGGATTATTTACCTCGACCTCATTTGATTTGACCATAAGCAGTATTTATTTACCACTGGTTAGTGGCGGGGAATTAAAAATTTATGGTAATGATGTGGAGATATCAGGTTTATTAGAAGATTATTTAACAACTGGTATTTCTTGTATTAAATTAACACCATCTCATATTGATTTACTGAGAGATTTCAAAATAGAGAACAGTAATTTAGCAATAGCAATAGTTGGAGGCGAGGAGTTAAAGGCGTCTCATATAGATATATTACGGAAATTAAATCCATTAATAAAGATATACAATGAATATGGTCCTACAGAGGCTACGGTAGGTTGTATGATTTATAAAGTTCCAGAAGCAAGTTCGGTTATTAGCATAGGAAGTAGCATAAATAACACAGAGATTTATCTTTTAGATTCAGAAAGGAACTTGGTACCTATGGGAGTCTTGGGTGAGTTATATATCGGTGGGATTCAGGTGGCTCGTGGTTATTTGAATCGAGAGGAATTGACACGGGAGAAGTTTATCTCCAGTCCTTTTAAGGAAGGGGACCGGTTGTACAGGACAGGAGATTTGGGGCGTATGTTAGCAGACGGCACGATAGATTTTAAGGGCAGGAAAGACACTCAGGTAAAGCTCCGGGGGTACCGAATAGAGTTGGGTGAGATCGAGTCGATATTGGAAGGAATAGAAGGGGTAAAACA
>CANLWB010000033.1 GCA_947494695.1 uncultured Flavobacteriaceae bacterium
ATAGATATGTTCAAACTCCCTTACCAATATAGGCATAGACCAACCATCAGAAGCCATATGATGCATCACAAAGATTAAGATATGGCTATTCATACTCTCTGAATACACCATAACTCGCAACATATAATCCCGAGATAAATCAAAGGGCTTTGCTATTTCTGATTGAATAAAAGACCTTAATTCTTCTTGAGTAATCAACTCTGTAATATAACTCACTTTAAAAAACGAAGATTCTATAACCTCCTGATAACCATTGCCAAGGTTATCTTTATATACTGTTCGTAAAGATTCATGACGTTCTATAAGATAATATAATGATCGCTCTAAAACAGACATATCTAAATCACCTTCAAAACGAAGAACATTAGGTATATGATACTCAACACTTCCTTGAAGTTTATCTATAAACCATAATCGTTCTTGGGTAAAAGATAACGGGGTATACTCAGGTCGTTCTTGTTTTTTTATGGTTGGAATCGTAGAAACTGATGCCACTGATAATGCACCTGCTAAACCTGCTATGCTAGGACTCTCGAAAATAGATCTTATACTTAAGGATAAGCCTAATACTCTTTGAACTGCTGATGTAAGTCGTATGGCTAATAAAGAATGCCCCCCAAGTTCAAAGAAATTATCGTGGATCCCTATCCTGTCTATACCCAATAGTTCCTCCCAGATCGATACTAACTTTTCCTCCGTATCCGTCCTTGAGGCTACATAAACCTTACGCTCATAGGTTGACCCGTCCACTGCTGGCAATGACTCCCTGTCTATCTTTCCATTGACCGTTAAGGGCAATGAATCCATAAATACATACACCCTAGGAACCATATATTCTGGTAACTTTTCTTCTAGCTTTTCCTGAAGTAACTCACGGGATATTTCTTCTTCGCTAACAACATACCCTACCAATTGTTTACTGCCCGAATCATCTTCCCTTGCCTGTACAACGCATTGTTTTACGCCATCTATTCCTTCCAATATCGACTCGATCTCACCCAACTCTATTCGGTACCCCCGGAGCTTTACCTGGGTGTCTTTCCTTCCCATAAAATCTATCGTGCCATCTGATAACCAGCGTCCTAAATCTCCTGTCTTATACAACCGGTCTCCTTCCTTAAAAGGACTAGATATAAACTTCTCGGCTGTTAATCCCTCCTGATTTAAATAGCCTCTGGATACCTGAACCCCGCCTATATACAACTCGCCTGCTACACCGATAGCACATATATCTAAATCTTTATTTAATATATAAATAGAACTATTAGCTACTGGTGAACCAATGGGTACCAAATGTTTATAATTGACTTCCTGTAAAGCCATCTTTGTAACATCTATAGCGGCCTCGGTTGGTCCATAATAATTGTGCAAGCCTATTGATGGTCCCATTTTTACTTTAAAATCATCTACCATAGATAAAGATAAAGACTCTCCACTACAAACTACATGAGCCAAAGTTGTAAACTCTGAAACCTCTATCGATTCTAAAAAGATCCCTAACATAGAAGGTACAAAATGAATGACGTTTACACCATAATCCTCTATAACATCTTGTAAATAATTAGGATCCTTATGTCCTTCTGGTTTGGCTATCACCAATTGACATCCACTTATTAAAGGCATCATTATTTCCCATACCGATACATCAAAAACATATGGAGTCTTTTGTAAAAGAACCGTATTGGACGTGATATCCAAATCATCCTGCATCCATAATAAGCGGTTTAAAATACCTAAATGCTCATTCATTACACCTTTTGGTATACCTGTTGTACCCGAAGTATAAATAACATACGCTAATTGAGTGGGAACAA
>CANLWB010000034.1 GCA_947494695.1 uncultured Flavobacteriaceae bacterium
ATTTTCTCTTTTAAAGGGCTCTTTTCTTCTTTAATCCCTTTATAAGTTTCATACTCTTGAAAAAGGTAATCCATCCATGGCGGCGTTGTAGGCGCGGTGATGAGTTTCATATGCTCCACAAAAGCAATAGGATGAAAGTGATAAACCTCATCGCTAGGAGGAAAAGTCCGTGGTATACGCTTAGCTTCCATAGTATCAAAGGTTTTACCAAGTTCTATTTCTTTGGGCGTTTGCCCTGAGACTCTACCGGCTGGATTAGAGGTGCGATGCGTTTCAATGTATTCTTTCCTTCGTGTGGTTACCGTTACAAGGTCTCCGGTTTGGAATGGAAAGCATTTCTGCGCTATCGCGGTGGACTTCATATATTTTATCTTCTTGTAGGGTACTAGTTGCAAACTAGCACCAGCGTGGGGGGAAGAAAATCACTATTTTCTTTGAATCGAATTTATTTTAAAGGAGTCATCTTCTTTAATTACTTCAATATTGTACTGAAATAACGGTTTATTATTGAGATAACTTTGTACTGTATACTCGTAATAGCTATCTTTTTTTATAAAATCATTTAGGATTTTAAAGTTTTTATCTAAGTTTTCTTGACTTCCAAACCATTCTGTGTCCCATATAAAGGAGCAAGCTGGAATATTAAAATTAGGTTCTGGTTCAAAGTCCCAATTAAATTTAAGCATTTCATCATTGCACCTTTCATTTCTTTCAACTAAAGAACTCTTAAATTTATTTGAAAAATACTTAACCCCGTTTATTTTATCTCTGTAGGCAGGAACATCAAGCCCATACTTGTTTTTATCATACTTTTTATATTTTGCATGATTGTAATCATAAATGCGTTTAAAATAAACATCGTTTACGTACCATTTATAAAATTCATGAACAACCTTTTTTGATAAGGAATCATTTAATTGATTAATATCAGATTTAGAAGCAATCTCTATTGATGCTTTTTTTTCTTTTGTCCCTATTTGTTTTTGTGAATCTTTACAAGAAAAGAAGCTTATTAAAAAAACAGAAAAGAATATTTTTGTTAATGTATTTTTCATTTTTCTATACTTGGTCTAACTACAGTTACTGTATATTTATGTTCATATGCTGAACCTTCCCTGTAAATACCTTTTAAAGTAAAATTATCGTTTATTGTTAGCTTATTTTTCGAACTTGTTCCAATTGATTCATGACTTGTTTGTGGGTCGTAGTAGATAAAATGCGTACCTTCGTCATCTGTTTTTCTTCCTACTACTAAAATCCAATGGTCTGTGGTTTTATCATAATTACCTGTGTGACCTAAAGAATGGTCAGTGCCTAGGGTAATAGGTATGCCATTATCTAAATGTTGATGTATTAACTCAATACCTTTTTTAGCATCTTTTTGAATTACTAATATTTGTTCTTTTTGACTTTTATATTTAGTCATTTGAATAACAGATTTATTAGTAATCTCAACAGGTTGATAACCGCAAGAGGCTAGCATATCTACGCACCTTCTGAAACAACCTACGGAATCGGAAGTTCTATATCCATAAAATGTAACTAAATGAGCTAAAGAGGTGTCTTCATAACCGGCGGTTATAAGCTTCATCTGCTCCACAAAAGCAATAGGATGAAAGTGATAAACCTCATCGCTAGCAGGAAAAGAACGCGGAATACGTTTAGCTTCCATAGCATCAAAGGCTTGACCAAGTTCTATTTCTTCTTTCGTTTGCCCATCAACTCTACCGGCTGGATTAGAGGTGCGATG
>CANLWB010000035.1 GCA_947494695.1 uncultured Flavobacteriaceae bacterium
TCTTGCCTGCTGACTCGGAACGCCACTAGCAAATGCTAGCGGTAGCCGTTACTTTGATAAACTAGCGCCATCAGGGGAAGTCAATTCTTATCTTTTTTCTTGTTTTCCATAATTCTTTGGGTACATTTTCTTTTTATTTTTTGATATTTAACTTCGTCAACTTGACTATATCCCAATATAGCATAATCTTCTCTGTCATTATCTTTATCAATATTAATTACTAGTGATTTACTATTTAATATTCTGTCATCTATATTGTCTAATCTAAATTTGTAATTGTAACTATATTCTGGATAATTGGGTAAATCAGATTTAATACTTATGCTCAAAGAAGAACTCGTTAACAGTTCTTCTTTTCTAAGAACTATATAGTCCACATACATTTGATGAATTAAATAATCTTTAGTAATAGACATCGAATATTTCTTTTTATCAGTATAGACAGAAAACTCTGTACCTTTTCTAAACCCTTCAATATATAACACAACAGAGTCATTAGGCTTACTGGAAATTTCCATATATTCTTTTCTAGCTTCAATGTCACATAAATCAAGAAATGAAATATGGATTTCACTTCTATTCGAGTATTTAAACATAATATTTTCTTGTCCAATGGAAGGAGAACATGAAACCATGTATAAAAGTACGATATAACTAATTTTTATTTTCATCGACGTATTCTTTTATTGTGTCATATATAACTTTAATTTGATCATTTCTTAATTCGTAGGTTACTTTCCCTGTTTCTACGTCATTACTTATATCGTCTAATTGAAGTCTCAATAATAAGTTTTCCCCTTCTTGCCCCATAGTCATAATATTTTTAGCAAGAATTCTAGTAGCACTTCCTGGTTTATTAAAAGTACCAGCTGTCATTTCTTTCTTAGATAAACGCCATAATCTATCTATAGATGATATTTGTGGTACAAACTTACCATTTGCATCTATAGGCGTTTCTTTAGGAAATTCTGAATAGGTGTGCAGTAACCCCAAAAGATGAGCTACCTCATGGAAGATTGCAGTAGCTGCACTATCAATTTCTTCTTCTTCATCTGTCGAAAGAATGTCCAGATTTAACCAGTCTACGGTAAACTGAGCAAGCGTCTCATCTGACACAAAAATCTTATTCCCTTTGATATCACTAGCTATAGCTACAAGGAGTCCTTCTTCTGATTGTTCTTTTGTCATTTTCTTTTCAGCAATCAATTTATCTCTTAATTTTTCTCTAGGCAAAAAAAGTATTTCATAACTAGCATTATTACCTATAACCAATGATCCTTCTAATCGTTCATGGTTTGGTGTTTTAATTTTTACAGATAGTTCTGTTTTAAATTTTATTTTTAATTTATCAAGAATTTGATCTATTATCTTACTATTTATCTTAGACTCATTAATCACTTTAAACTTTACTCCCGCAATAAGTGTTTTTCCTTTTGTATCAATAAACGGCTGTAAACCTTCCATTTCAAAAGCATCAATTACTCTATTTCCAGAAAAGGCGTAAGGCGAATACCAATTATATATAGACTCCATGGGATCTGTTGCAAAAAACCTCCCAACTCTAGGGTCATGCATCCTATACTTATAATTCAAAGAATTCCCTTCCCCTTTAATCTCATCATCTTTCTCCTGTCCTTGGAAGCCATAACGATAACCGCTAGCCTCTTCAGCACCTTGCCTATTAGGCATTAGCATTCCAAAGGGATAGTAGTCATT
>CANLWB010000036.1 GCA_947494695.1 uncultured Flavobacteriaceae bacterium
ATAGATGGTGGTTTGTAAATACCATCTTTGTAACGCCTTCGCCTAAATACAACATCGTGATCCTAAATAAAGGCGCTGATTCCAAATCAAATCCTTGGACCTTATCTTCTAATATGAAAGTATTAATCTTTTCTTCTAAGGACTCCTTTGATATACCACTAAAGTCCTTCCAATGAATCGGTAAAGCTACTTGCTCATAAACACTTTGCACTGGTACCCCCAAAGCATCACTAAATATACCCGTACGTAAAATAGTATGCTTTTCCATTAAATAAAACCAGGACCTCTCAAAGGAATCTTTTGAAACCACCCCACTTATATCACAAGTTAATTGAACAGAATAGGCTGATGTACCCTCTTCATAGATACTATGAAATAATAAACCCTCCTGTAAAGGACTCAAAACATAAATGTCCTCTATTCTACTTTTGTGTACCCTTGAAGATTTAAAGGCTGATAAAGATTCATAGTCTACCGTTGAAGGTAATTCATAATCACTTGGAGTTTTCTTTTTATTTAATTCTTGTTTCTTTTTTAAATAATGAATTAACTCTTCTCTATTAGATTTAATTAAGTCTAATAAATCATCCTGTATATTTACATTCTTCCCTTTCTTAATTCCTAACTTATTTTTACTATAAATTAGATTAATTCCTTTATCTTTTAAAGAGCTATATAATACTTTAATATCCATTCTTAAATTTTAAAAATTATAAAAAATCTATATCGTATTCCTCTCCCTCTGTGGACTCGAATGATAAATCTCTACAATGTACTATCAACTTTGACAATTCTTTTATATAAGATGATGCTAATTTTTCTATAGTACTTTTACAATAACGTTCCCCATCATAGCTCCATATTAACCTTAAAACTCCATCTATAATTACGCTGTTTATAGATATTCTATGAAGATTAGTATTTAAGATTCCTATATCCCTTCCTTGATTTTCCGATGCAAATCCTATAATTCTATCTTCTCCCTTTCCCAAACTATTATCAAAACTGCCTAAATAATTAAAAACGATGTCCTCATAGGGAACTGATAATATGGAGCGTACTTCTTCTGATGATGATGAATGTCGTAATATGCCATAACCCAACCCTTTATTAGGTATACTTCGTAACATGTCTTTGGTTTCTGAAATTAAAGAAGCTATAGTTGTTTTTTCGTTTGGTAAAGTTATTCTAATAGGATACAAACTGGTAAACCAACCTATCGTCCTATTGATATCTACAGCTTCGAATAATTCTTCGCGACCATGTCCTTCCAAACCTATTACTATTTGAGATCTATCTAACCAATTTACTAAACATAGAGATAATGCACTTAACAATATATCGTTAACCTCTGTTCTATAGACTTGATGGATTTCATTAAATAATGAATTAGTTAGATTCTTGTCTAAAATAACTGTATGATTTTTAGTTTGTTTATAGCTAATTATTTCTAAATATTCATTGTCTACAGGCAAAGGCTGGTAACTTGAGATGATGCCCTTCCAATAAGTAAACTCTCGAGATTCTAATTCCGAAGCACCTAAATCGTTTAATTTTTCAACCCATTGCCGGTAAGAGGTCCCTTTAGTGGGTAAATT
>CANLWB010000037.1 GCA_947494695.1 uncultured Flavobacteriaceae bacterium
TGACCCGTCCTGAATAAAGGCTACATAATTTTAAACATTATGTATAAAAACGACAAAGTAATCAGACGGTATTCAGAACCCTTTAAACTGAAAATTTTAGACGAACTTACAACCGGAAAACTAAACAAGTATCAATTAGGTAAGGCTTATGGAATTAATCCAACTACCATTAATGAATGGATAAGGAAGTATAACCGTAAAGACCTTATGAACACCAGAATTAAAGTGGAAACCAAAGACGAAATCACCCGAATCAAAGAACTGCAAAAGCAAATCAAACAGTTGAAACAGCTCTTGCTTAAAAAGGATCTGGATGCTCTTGTATTGGATTCCTACCTGGAAGTGGCTGCCGAGCAGCTAGGCTATAAATCTGTAACAGAACTAAAAAAAAAGCTAAATATCTAGCTCTAATTAAAGCTAAGGATAAAGCTAAGGGATTTGCCTCTTTAACTACTATAACCCATTGTTTCGGGCTTAAACGTGATGCTTATTATAAGTACAAAGACAGAGCTGACAAACGTTTAGAAAAAGAACAACAGATTATTCAAATAGTACAAAAAAGGCGCAAATCCCTGCCCAGAGAAGGTGTACGTAAACTCAAAAAATCATTGAATGATGAGTTTGCAAAAATTAATCTAGAAGTGGGAAGAGACACCTTATTCAAGATCCTAAGAAAACACAATATGTTGACACTTAGAAAAAAATATAGTAGCAGAACAACAAACTCTCTGCATAGGTTCTACAAGTATAAAAACATCATTAAAGATGTTCAAGTCACCAGACCAAACCAAGTTTGGGTAAGCGATATCACTTACATCAGAACCGTTAAAGGGTTCTGCTATCTGGCTCTAATCACAGACATGCATTCCAGAAAAATAATGGGTTATGACCTAAGTGATAGCCTAGAACTCAAAGGCTGCGTAAGAGCCCTTAACAAGGCTATTTATCAAGCTAAAAATACCTGTACTGAGCGTAGTCGAAGTATTAAACAACTTATTCATCATTCTGACAGAGGTATACAATATTGCAGCAATCAATACACTCAGATTCTTAAAAAAAACAAGATAAATGTTAGCATGACAGAAGAAAATCATTGTTATGAAAATGCCATGGCCGAACGGGTTAACGGTATCCTAAAAGATGAATTTTATCTAGACCAAACCTTTGCTGACGTAGCTCACGCTATAAGAGCCACAAAAAATGCAATTAATTTATACAATGAAATAAGATTACATTTATCTTTAGACTATAAAACACCTAATATGGTATATAAATTAACAGCGTAAATCAATTATTAACCTGTAGCCATATTTCAGGACAAGACA
>CANLWB010000038.1 GCA_947494695.1 uncultured Flavobacteriaceae bacterium
AGGTAGAAGATATGTCTAGTATGTTCTTCAATTCGAAATTTGAAAAAATAAATGTCGACAATTGGAATGTTTCTAATACAAGTGGTATGTCGTTCATGTTTTGCAATACTAATGTGGCATATCCGGGTGTTGGTAAATGGGATGTTTCTAATGTCACAGATATGTCTTTTATGTTTTATGGAGCTCAGGTGATAAACCCGAAAGTTAGCAATTGGAATGTTTCCAAGGTAACCAATATGTCGTCTATGTTTGCTTTTGCTACATCTGCGACTCCCGATGTTAGTAAATGGGATGTTTCTAATGTTACCGATATGTCCGATATGTTTCATTGGGCTAGTTCAATAAATCCACGTGTTGATGACTGGAATGTTTCTAAGGTTACCAATATGTCCTCTATGTTTAGCTCTGCGACGTCGGCTCACCCCAATGTTAGCAATTGGGATGTTTCCAATGTAACAAATATGTATGCCATGTTTGATGTAACGAATGCCGACCCAGACGTAAGTAACTGGGATGTTTCCAAAGTAACCAATATGTCTTGGATGTTCGCCTATACCGAATATGCTAATCCCGATTTAAGTAGCTGGGATGTTTCAAACGTAACCAATATGTCTCTTATGTTTATTGAAGCAGCGGTTGCAAACCCAGATGTTCGCAATTGGAAGATTACCAATGCTTCAAATATGAGAGCCATGTTTTTAGGCGCCAGATTATTTTCTGTTGAAAGATTTGAGCAGCTGTTGATTAGTTTTGCGAATCAGACGCATCAAAGTAATGTGGTACTAGATGCAGATGTTATGCCTGTGTCTAAAGAGGCCCGTGAAGCTATGAAATTGTTAATTGAAGACGGCTGGGTTATTAATGGTGTTGCAGAATAGGAGGGATCTGTCTATTTTTAATCCGTTTTTATAAAGAACAAAGCCTTTTGAACTATATGATTTCGAGAGGCTTTGTGTTCGGCTCTCTTCGTTGTTGCCTCTAAGCTATTCTTTGTACCCTCTAGTTTTATAGTTTGTCTGGGTACTTAATAATTGATGCGTTTTTTAGTACAGGACAGGCTCAATAAAAAAGCCTTTACATCTTTGTAAAAGCTTTTTTGGTTTTACTCCAACCGCCACTAGCAAATGCTAGCGGTAGCCGTTACCTTGACATACTAGCACCATCAGGGGTACTAGTTGAAAACTAGCACCAGCGTGGGGTGGACTTCATATATTTTATCTTCTTTATAGGGTACTAGTTGCAA
>CANLWB010000039.1 GCA_947494695.1 uncultured Flavobacteriaceae bacterium
GATTCTAATTCCGAAGCACCTAAATCGTTTAATTTTTCAACCCATTGCCGGTAAGAGGTCCCTTTAGTGGGTAAATTATACGACTGACCTGCCTGGTTATGTTCCAGTAAATTTGTTAGGTCTTCTATCAAAATACGCCATGAAACGCCGTCTACTCCCAAATGATGGATACCGATAAACAGCCTGTTCTCTAATTCTTCGTCGCCGGTGTTTATCATTACAATTCGTACAAGATCCCCTTTGAAGATATCTAGATCGCATTGGTATCTCTCACAAAGACCTTCTATCGCTTCTACTGATGTAACCTTTTCTACTTCTATACCTTTATAAAAAGTGCCATAGTACTGTCTTGGATATTTTTCTTCGCCTTCATAAACATACCCCAATCGCAATGTATCGTGATGCTCCATCAAGACCTTACAAGCATACTCTAAACCTGCTTCGGTAACGCTCTTAGATAATCGCAGTAATACAGACTGGTTGTAATGGTTCGCTTCCTTATAGTTCCTTTCAAAAAAATCCTTCTGAATCGGATGGAGCAGTACATCTCCCTCTAAAATACCTTGCTCTTCAATTATACTTTCTTCAACATGGAGGTTCTTACTAATAGCTCCTATGCTCTGGTGCAAAAAAATATCTTTTACCTTGTAATGGATGCCTGCCTGCTTGCTCCGGCTCAATAATTGGATCGCCTTTATAGAGTCCCCCCCAAGTTCAAAGAAATTATCGTGGATCCCTATCCTGTCTATACCTAATAGATCCTCCCAGATCGATACCAACTTTTCCTCCGTATCTGTTCTTGGGGCTACATAAGTCTTACGCTCATAAGACTCTCCGTCTACTGCCGGTAATGAATTCCTGTCTATCTTTCCATTGACCGTTAAGGGCAGTGAATCCATAAATACATACACCCTAGGAACCATGTATTCTGGTAACTTTTCCTCTAGCTTTTCTTGAAGCAGCTCTCGGGACATCGCTTCTTCACTAACAACATACCCTACCAATTGTTTACTGCCCGAATCATCTTCCCTGACCTGTACAACGCTTTGTTTTACCCCTTCTATTCCTTCCAATATCGACTCGATCTCACCCAACTCTATTCGGTACCCCCGGAGCTTTACCTG
>CANLWB010000040.1 GCA_947494695.1 uncultured Flavobacteriaceae bacterium
TCATATTTCTCTGTCATACTGGACTTGATATAATTATCTTTCAGTAATTTTTGATATTCATTGCTGCAATATTGTAGCCCTCTGTCCGAGTGGTGTATTAATGCGGGAGTCTTATAGATCCTATTGTTTATGGCCATACCCAATGCACGCAAAGCCCCTTCTAAGGACAGGCTGCTCGATACATCATATCCTACTATTTTCTTAGAGTAGGCATCTGTTACCAGAGCTAGGTACGATGGATTGGCTCTAGTCCCTACATAAGTTATATCACTGACCCATACAGCCTCTGGTTTTTCTATTTCTATAGTACTAACAAGGTTCTTCTGTTTTCTAAAACGGTGGTGGGAATCTGTCGTAATGTGATAGCATCGCTTTGGTTTTATAAGCATATGGTTGGCCCGTAATATTCTAAAGAGTTTATCCCTGCCTACATTTAAGATTGATAATTCGTCTTTGAGCAAGTAATATAACTTCCTTGTACCCAGCTTGGGCATACTGCTCCGTATGCTTCTAACTAGTAGGATTACTCTTTGGGCTACAGACTCCCTATGCGCTCTTGATCTAATATATCTGTAGTAAACCTGTCTGTTTACCCCGAGTAAATCACAGGTGGAAACTAATGTTTCTTTGTATTCTTCTTTGAAGCAGTCGATAACTCGGGTTTGTAATTTTTTCTGATTTCAATATCATATTCTTTCTCGGCCATATCAACAAGCATATCGAAGATGATGACCTTCTTATCGGCACGTTCAGCAAGATGCTCTGCACGTGCTTTTTGTTTCTCTAAAAGCTTAACCTGAGCTTCTAATTCTAATATTCGTTGTTCTGGTGTTTTTGACACTGTAGTATTAGATTGGTTTTCCCAATCAAAGGTACCATATTTTCTTAACCATTCTCGAACTGTAGACTTTGCTTGTATGCCATATTTATGACAAGCTTCTGTTCTACTTAATCGACCAAACTCTATTTCTTGAACTACTTGGAGCTTAAAAGAAATCGAGTAATCTTTTTGGGTACGCTTTACATACACGGTTTTTTCTGATGTTTTCATGACACTAAGGTTTTAGTGTATCGCTATTTCAGGACGGGACA
>CANLWB010000041.1 GCA_947494695.1 uncultured Flavobacteriaceae bacterium
AGTATCTCGCCACTTGATTCGAACGAGCATCTAACTCCTTATAAATCAATTCTTCGCCCTCGAATACCAAAGCTATATTCTCTGGAGTCTTCTTTACCTGTTCCTCAAATAAATCTATAACTGTCTTTTCCTGCGGATATGATACCACAGTATCATTAAAGCCCTCTAATATCTCTAACTTCTCTTCTTCTAATAAATACCCTAAATCCCTTATTGCTAAAGAACTATCCTCGACTACAGAACTTATTAACTGTTCTAAATGAGATCCCATTCGAAATATTGTAGCTTCTGTAAATAAAGATTTAGCATATTCAAAACCAAAGACTAATCCTTCTGGACTCACTGTTACGCTTAAACTCAAATCAAACTTAGAACTAACATGATCTATTCCTACAGATTCTAAACTACCAGAGCCTAGTTCTAACCCTTCCTTCTTATCATTATTTTGAAAGACAAACATCGTCTGAAACAAAGGACTTCTACTTTGGTCCCGTTCCAGTGATAAATGATCTACAACCTTCTCAAATGGAACATCCTGGTGAGCATAAGCTTCCAGAGAGGTCTCCTTGACATGAACTAATAATTCATCAAACGAAATTTCTGAAGACAACTTAGTCCTTAAAACCAAGGTATTTACAAAGAAACCTATCAACCCAAAAACTTCCTCTTGTTCCCTATTGGCTATTGGGGTACCTACACTAATATCATCTTGTCCTGTATATTTATATAACAAGACTTTGTAAATACTTAACATTAGCATAAATAAAGTAACTCTCTTTTCTTTACTTAACTTTGTTAATGATAAACTAAGCTCTTTTGATAATGAAAAACTATTTAATGACCCTTCTATTGATTGGATCCTAGGACGTGGATAATCCGTAGGTAATTCTAAAGGTTCTATCCCTTCTAATTTTTCCTTCCAATACCTTAGCTTTTCTTCCAAAATATCCCCAGA
>CANLWB010000042.1 GCA_947494695.1 uncultured Flavobacteriaceae bacterium
AATTCAAAGAAATTGTCATGTATACCTATCCTGTCTATGCCCAGTAACTCCTGCCAGATCGCCACCAACTTTTCCTCTGTTTCTGTCCTTGGTGACACATATATATTGGAATTATATTCTGAAAGATCTATCGCTGGTAGAGAATTACGATCTATCTTTCCACTTACTGTTAAAGGCATATCTTCTAATTCATGCAAAATCGATGGAATCATATAATTTGGTAATCGATCCGATAAGTATGCCCTCATATCCGACTCTTGATAATCTGAAGTTACCTGTACATAACCTATTACTTGATTACCACTATTATTTTTCTGTACCAATACCGCTGCATGTACAACATTTGGGAACTCCTGTAAGACAACCTCTATCTCTCCTAATTCTACACGGTTCCCTCGGATCTTAACCTGAAAATCCTTCCTGCTTACAAACTCTATTGTACCATCTTCTAACCAACGTACTAAATCTCCTGTCTTATAAAGAAGCTCCCCTGATTCATATGGATTCTCTACAAATACTTTTTCCGTTAAATCTTTCCTGTTTAGATAACCCTTGCCTAGGCCTATTCCTGAAACACATAACTCTCCTTCTACTCCTATGGGAACCATCTCCAATGATCTGTCTAAAACATAAATACGCATGTTTTGAATCGGCTTGCCGATCGGTACATAATTTGTCCACTCAGCACTCACTTCTTTAAATAGAAAATGAGTAATATCATCGGAACATTCAGTAGGACCATAGACATTACTCATCCCTATATCCTGATAATACGAAAACCAACGCCTGCAATAATCTATTGACAAGGCCTCGCCATTCATCATCAACATTCTTAAACTTGATATCTCCGGTAGTGTTTCCTGTTCTGATAAATAATCTAAGATAATCGACATATGAG
>CANLWB010000043.1 GCA_947494695.1 uncultured Flavobacteriaceae bacterium
CTCACCAAGCTCTATTCGGTACCCCCGGATCTTTACCTGGGTATCCGACCGACCTATAAAATCTATCGTGCCATCTGATAACCAACGTCCTAGATCTCCTGTCTTATACAACCGGTCTCCTTCCTTAAAAGGACTAGATATAAACTTCTCGGCTGTTAACCCCTCCTGATTTAAATAGCCTCTAGAGACCTGAACCCCGCCTATATACAACTCACCTGCCACACCGATAGCACATATACCTAAATCTTTATTTAATATATAAATAGAATTATTGGCTACTGGAGAACCAATGGGTACTGTATTATTTAATTCCGTATCCTTATTCATATAAAAAGAAGATGAAGTTACTGTTACTTCAGTTGGACCATATTTATTATAAAAATCAAACTTTTCTTTACTCCTTTCTGCAAGAGCCACTGAACAAGTCTCTCCTCCTGAAACTATTCTTTTCAAAGAAGTTAAGTTCTCAATTGACAATAAGCTTAAAAAGCTAGGTGTTGCATGTAAATGGGTTATTCCATTAGAATTTATATATTTTAAAAAGTTAGAAGTATCTAGTAATAAAAAGTTAGAAGGTATATATAAAATACACCCATTAATTAGAGGAATAAAAAATTGTTCTATAGAAGCGTCAAATGTAAAACTTGAAAATAATATAAACTTATCATTAGATTCAACATTATAATAACTCTGCATATAATAAATATAGCCAAATAAAGAATCATGCTCATTCATTACACCTTTTGGTATACCTGTTGTACCCGAAGTATAAATAACATACGCTAATTGAGTGGGAACAA
>CANLWB010000044.1 GCA_947494695.1 uncultured Flavobacteriaceae bacterium
AACTCCACTCTGAGTTCTTCAGATAATTCAATTAAGGTTTGATCTGTGTTATTTATATTTTTTTCTAAATCCTTAAAAAAGGATTTGAGTTTTTTAATTTCTACTTCATCAAAGCATGGAGAAATATTTTCTTTTTTAATAGTATTGCTTTCTTTTTCTAAAGTTTTAACACTTTTGATTTTAACACTATTCTTCTCTGTTAATTGATTAGAATCCCTACAGCTAATAAAGCATACTAACGATAGAGCTAAGATTACTTTTTTTATCATTTTATCTACTTGATTTATAACTTCCATCTGCATTTTTATCCATCTCAGGAAGTTCAAAAGATTGAACTTTATATTTTTTAGGCTTCATTATTGCAAATTCTTGACCTATTTTGACTGTCCCGTATTTTATTTGTTGTTCTCCAGCAACCTTACTACCTTGATTACCTCCAATGTAAACATACCTATCTGTTTTTGAATTTTTCCCAACAATAAATGCGCAATGCGAATAACTCAATACAATTACAGCTCCCACAAAGGCTTCTGTTTCTTCTCCGTCTTTCCAACCATCTGCAGCGTTACTTTTCGACGCAGCTTTTGCATTACCATATGGCCCCCAGTCGAATGCATATGAGTTAGCTCCAGAATTAATTTTCTTGTAGCCGTTTGTTTGATCAAAGCACCAACTTACAAATGAAGCGCACCAAGCAGTTTTATAATTATGTCCTTTAGC
>CANLWB010000045.1 GCA_947494695.1 uncultured Flavobacteriaceae bacterium
AGCGCCTTTATTTAGGATCACGATGTTGTATTTAGGCGAAGGCGTTACAAAGATGGTATTTACAAACCACCATCTATTATGGGATGGATGGTCCTTTTCCAGATTGGTAGGTAGTTTTATCTCGAGTTACACACTTTTAGAATCCGGGGGCGATTTAGGTATACCAGAGGTCGATGATTATGGGGTACACATAAGAAAGGTTTTATCATCGGATACTTTTAAGGCGAAGTCCTTTTGGAAGGGTTATTTAGGAGAACTTGAAAAAGCGACCGTTCTTCCATTTGTAAGAGATGAAAAGGGTCGTAACAAGATTTTTGGGAATAGGGAAGATAAGCTTGTGATCAGTCAAGGCATACAATCTTATATAGAAAGGCACCATATCACGGCCAATACGTTGGTTCAGGGTGTCTGGTCATATTTATTATCCCGTTATACAGGAGAGGATCAAGTTTGTTTTGGATCGACAATATCAGGAAGAGATTCAGATGTTGTTGGTATAGAGGATAAGGTAGGTCTTTATATTAATACGATCCCTGTATGTATCGATATAAGAGGCGAGATGTTTGTCTCAGATTGGTTGCAGGAGCTACAGGGTCAGCATACCATAGCAAGAGAGGAATATGGCTATCTATCGCTTAGCAGTATAGAATCACAGAGTAGTGTCCAAGGCTCCTTATTTGATAGTATCATCGTTTTTGAGAACTATCCGGTAGAAGAA
>CANLWB010000046.1 GCA_947494695.1 uncultured Flavobacteriaceae bacterium
GTTAATTGAACTGAATAGGCTGATGTACCCTCTTCATAGATACTATGGAACAATAAACCTTCCTGTAAAGGACTCAATACGTAAATATCTTCTATTCTACTTTTGTGTACCCCTGAAGATTTAAAGGACTGGAGCTTCCTATTGGTAACAGATACTGGTAATCCGTAATCTACTAAGGTTTTTGTTGATCCTCTTTCTGCTTTACAATGAGTAATAATACTTTCTAAGGTATTAATATATAAAGATGATAACCGTTCTATTGTTTCCCCTTTAAACTGATTGGAATTATACTTCCAACTAAACTCCAATCGATCCCCCACTATCATACCGCTAATCGAAATCTGATTCGGATTCGTATTCTTTAAACTAACTGAATGCCCTGTAGATTCTGATGAAAATCCTATGATTCTATCTTCTTCTTTTCCTAAACTATTATCAAAACTGCCTAAATAATTAAAAACGATATCCTCATAAGGAACTGATAATATCGAGCGGACTTCTTCTGATGGTGATAAATGTCGTAATATACCGTAACCCAACCCTTTATTTGGGATACTCCGCAACATGTCCTTGGTTTCTGAGATTAAAAGACCTAGGTCTTCTGTTTCTTTGGCAGCTAGACTCACTGGATATAAACTGGTAAACCAACCTATCGTCCTATTGATATCTACAGCTTCGAATAATTCTTCGCGACCATGTCCTTCCAAACC
>CANLWB010000047.1 GCA_947494695.1 uncultured Flavobacteriaceae bacterium
TTCTTTGACCAAACGGCTAAATTGAGTGAATAGATACTTTTAGGAAGTTTGGCACAATCCAGTATAAAATCCGTATCACGATATAGTGAGATAACCAACCCCTCTAGATGCGGAAAGTCGTAGATAAACGCATTATCTCTATCTCCTCCAAATTTCCTACCAATATCCAAATGTTTAACATACCTAAAACGATGACTAAACTTCTCAATAAACCCTTTATCGTAATTCCCAAACAGCCTGACAGGGTACTTATTTTCCAGATATTCTTGTTCCACATGATCCAAATCCGAATCCGATTCGATCATTAAAAATGGATTAGAAGATGTTCCTGATAAATACATATTAATTCAATATTACTTGTTTAAATTTCGTGGGTAAATTATACTTCTTAGCAATTTCAGTCGCCTTTTGGGTAAATTCTTCAATACCCACATCTGTTTTCAAATTAAAACGTCCGCCTACTGGATTTACTTTATTTAATAGCTGATGAAATCTACTGCTATTCCTTGGGGTAATGTCCCCACCATATTTCTGCAAAATAATAAATTGCTCGTAAATTTCACGTTCTAATTTAGTAGAACCTGCCATTTTATGGGTAACACCCGCTAACACATCCTGAGAAGTCCTCAATTTTCCTCGCTTGCCAAAATGCTTATGCATCCTCTTATATATATCTTTAGACTGACCTACATATGCCTGATCC
>CANLWB010000048.1 GCA_947494695.1 uncultured Flavobacteriaceae bacterium
ATATACCCGCTAACTTTGATTACCTGAGGTATATGGTAAGCCAAACTACCCTCCAATTTATCTATAAACCACATCCGCTCCTGAGCGAAGGATAAGGGTATATTACCGTTTCTTTTAACAGATCTTAGCGAAGGAGTATTGTCTAAAGTTTTAAATTTATTCAAAAAATTAATTATTGAATCTTTATTGTCACTAAGCTCTGTTATTAACTCATCTGTTAAATTAGAGTTCTTTCTTTTTTTAATTCCTAATTTATCGTTTTCAACAAATAATGTAACACCTATTTTTTTAGCATCATTCAATAATTCAACTATAGCCTTCTCTTTCATGTTTTTTAAATAAATGTTATTTCTTCGTCATCTATATTAGTTTCAATCTTATCTGATAAAACTTCTAAATATTTTGCAACATTATCAATTGTAGGATTTTCAAAAACAATTTTAACAGCAAGTTTTACCCCAAACACATTGTGAATTTTAGATAAAGATTTTATTACCAATAAAGAATGCCCCCCCAATTCAAAGAAATTGTCATGTATACCTATCCTGTCTATGCCCAGTAACTCCTGCCAGATCGCCACCAACTTTTC
>CANLWB010000049.1 GCA_947494695.1 uncultured Flavobacteriaceae bacterium
CGGATGTGGTTTATAGATAAATTGGAGGGTAGTTTGGCTTACCATATACCTCAGGTAATCAAAGTTAGCGGGTATATAAACAGAGGTTATTTAGAGCTTTCATTACAAAAGATATTGGATCGCCATGAATCGTTAAGAACGGTTATAGTAGAGGAAGAAGGATTAGGTTATCAATATATACGAACAAGTAACACCTTTAGGTTAAATTTTGTAGAGGCGTCTGAAATAGGTTTAAGTGTTGAGGACTTTATAAAAGAGGAAGTATCAAGGCCATTTGATTTATCTCGAGATTATATGTTAAGGTGCACAGTTCTAGAGGTGTTACCAGAGGAGTTTGTGATAATCTTTGTGATGCATCATATAGCTTCGGATGGTTGGTCGATGCCTATATTGGTAAAAGAGTTTCAGTTGTTTTATGAGGGTCTTGTAAAAGGGAAGGAATTTGATTTACCAGAACTGACTATTCAATATGCCGATTATAGCATTTGGCAACGCTCTTATTTATCTGGGGATATTTTGGAAGAAAAGCTAAGGTATTGGAAGGAAAAATTAGAAGGGATAGA
>CANLWB010000050.1 GCA_947494695.1 uncultured Flavobacteriaceae bacterium
ACTAACCAAACACGAGTCCTTTCGAACACAGTGAGACATCGCATAACAGTGGTGGACGATAGCATAGCCTGATGTGAGGTCTCACTGCGTTCGACATGACTAACCAAACACGAGTCCTTTCGAACACAGTGAGACATCGCATAACAGTGGTGGACGATAGCATAGCCTGATGTGATGTCTCACTACGTTCGACATGACTAACCAAGCACGAGTCATTTCGACGATAGGAGAAATCGCATAATAGTGGTAGACGATAACATAGCCTGATGTGATGTCTCAATCATACCACATTTCGACTCCGCTCAACGACCACATTTCGACATGACTAACCAAACACGCGTCATTTCGACGATAGGAGAAATCGCATAGTAGTGTATGGACGATAGCATAGCCTGATGTGATGTCTCACTGCGTTCGACATGACTAACCCAAGCACCAGTCATTTCGACGATAGGAGACATCGCATAACAGTGGTAGACGATAGCATAGCCTGATGTGATGTCTCACTGCGTTCGACATGACTAACCAAACACGAG
>CANLWB010000051.1 GCA_947494695.1 uncultured Flavobacteriaceae bacterium
TTCTCACCACCGAGGCAGGTGTTCAGGATGTCTCTGATTTAAATAAATTCGGGACAGTCATTTCTATAAATGGAGCGGTCTCCAATCAGAAGCTATCCTTTTCAGTAGATGGTTATTTAGAGTCTTCAGCAGTAGCATCATTTACTACTTTATTTAAAAAACATTTAGAGGAGTTGATTAGTTCCCTTTTATCCCAAACCAGGAGGTATCTTACCGTCTCCGATGTTAATCATATAATAAGTAGAGATACCTTATCGAAGCTTCAATTAGAAAAAGATATTTCATCTGTTTATTTGGCCAACAGCTTACAACAAGGCTTTATCTATCATGCTTTACAACAGGGAGATGTTGATGATGCCTATAGCGTCCAATTAATATGGGATTATCATACCGATTTAGATCCGGCTTTATTAAAACAATCCTGGGAGTATGCGCTTGACAAGTTCGAAGCCTTGCGTTTGCGGTTTTCCTGGGAAGAAGAATTACTTCAAATTATAGA
>CANLWB010000052.1 GCA_947494695.1 uncultured Flavobacteriaceae bacterium
TGGAACACTCTCTACTATGCTAATCTCTTCTGACTTTATTTCTCCCAATAAACTCTCTGGGTCCCATGCTTTATCATCTATCAAAACTGTCACTTTTCCACCAACTAATAAAGCTGCCATATACTGCCAGATACTTACATCAAAAACCTGAGTCGCATTTTGAGCTATATTATCTCCTGATCCTATACCAAAATCCTCAATCTTTGCTCGCAAATGATTCAACATACCTTTGTGTTGAATCATGGCCCCTTTTGGCTTACCTGTAGAACCAGAGGTAAATATGATATAACTTACTAATTCTTCAGATAATAGCACTCCTAAATTTGTCTTGGGGTAGGCTGTTACTGACAATAAATCAAAGGATAATATTTTATCGCTTTCTATAAAATCAATCTTTTCAACATCAATAGGTCTATGAGTTAAAACTACTGCTTCATTGGTTTGACCCAAAATATCTTTTATCCTTTCCTTCGGATAAGTTCTTTC
>CANLWB010000053.1 GCA_947494695.1 uncultured Flavobacteriaceae bacterium
CAGATGGCACGATAGATTTTATAGGTCGGTCGGATACCCAGGTAAAGATCCGGGGGTACCGAATAGAGCTTGGTGAGATCGAGTCTATTTTGGAAGGTATAGATGGCGTAAAACAATCCGTGGTACTAGCTCGAGAGGATGATTCAGGTAGTAAACAATTGGTAGGATATGTTGTTAGCGAAGAGGAAATACCCCGTCAGCTGCTTCAGGAAAAGTTACATGAAAGGTTACCCGAATATATGGTTCCTAGGGTCTATGCGTTTATGGATTCATTGCCCTTGACGGTCAATGGTAAGATAGACAGGAAGTCATTGCCAGCAGTGGACGGAGCAACCTATGAGCGGGAGGCTTATGTAGCCCCAAGGACGGATACAGAGCATAAGTTGGTAGATATCTGGCAGGGTCTATTGGGTATAGATAGGATAGGGATCCATGACAATTTCTTTGAATTGGGAGGCCATTC
>CANLWB010000054.1 GCA_947494695.1 uncultured Flavobacteriaceae bacterium
TATAGCTTTGGTATTCGAGGGCGAAGAATTGATTTATAAGGAGTTAGATGCTCGTTCGAATCAAGTGGCGAGATACTTGTTATCCAAAGGAGTCGATAAAGAAGTTTTAGTACCTATATGTTTAGAACGTTCCATGGAGATGATCATAGGTATATTAGGGGTATTAAAGTCAGGAGGGGCTTATGTGCCTATCGACCCAGCTTATCCAAAAAGTCGAATAGATTTTATATTAGAAGATACTTCAGCAAAAGTGGTATTGACACAGACATCATTAGTTTTTGATATAGAGAATTTAGATAGAGATCTAGATGTGATAGCATTGGATTCCAATGTTATTATAGACGATTTTTCCAGCACAAGATTAGAAACAGTGATTGTTCCCACTCAATTAGCGTATGTTATTTATACTTCGGGTACAACAGGTATACCAAAAGGTGTAATGAATGAGCAT
>CANLWB010000055.1 GCA_947494695.1 uncultured Flavobacteriaceae bacterium
ATACCATCTCCTACGGTAAACTCAAAAGGGCCTCCGGCTATTGTTCCGCCTTTGGGTTCGTTTCTTACCACTTCTATAGGGTTCGATAAATCGAAATCTCCAACTAAATCGGCTGCATTCTTACCGGCTTCAGCACCTTCTATAGCTCCATTAAAGCTTAAATGCCATACTAAACATGTTCCAGGACCAGCACCGTCAAAGTTAACGGCATACGGACTTGGCGGTAGGCCTAAAATGTTACCATCGGCATCGGTAACAACCCACTGGGAATTACCCCCCGAATTACCTTCTAAAGTTATCGCTCCTTCTGGAATATTATCGGCAACATCATCTCCAACACAAAATTCAAATGGACCTCCTGTTAAAACACCGCCATCTACTTCAGCATCATTTCTAATCACTTCTATAGGATTTGACAGGCTGTAACACCCTTCTAA
>CANLWB010000056.1 GCA_947494695.1 uncultured Flavobacteriaceae bacterium
GTGTTTTCTGAAGCCATGAAAGATTTAAAAGAGATTACAAAAACTAAATAATTGAAAAAAAATCAAGTAAAAACAAATCTACAACTGTTAGTACAGAGCTTTTCTAATACTTCTATTACCAATATCTGGTATCAAGGAAACACAACATATACATCAGAATATCATGCCACATCTAAAGCGATTTATATCGCTTTAGATACTGGCAAAGTGTACTGTTTTCAACCGGGTGATAATATAGGGTTCAATATTGCCTACGGTATCACAGTTAAAGAGGTTCCTTTTTGGGAGCGTAAACACAGACAATTGGCTAATCTTATAAAGGTTTCCAATGCTCAGGAATGGGAAACACTATTGCGGGTACGCTTAGAGTCTACAAAAGTAAATTGGAATTATAAATCTAAAAGCCTTATATTTCAAGATA
>CANLWB010000057.1 GCA_947494695.1 uncultured Flavobacteriaceae bacterium
CTCAAATGGAACATCCTGATGGGCATAAGCTCCTAAAGAAGTCTCCTTAACCTGAGCTAATAACGTATCAAAAGAAATCTCTGAAGATACTTTATTCCTTAAAACCAAAGTGTTTATAAAGAAACCTATCAATTCAAAAACTTCTTCTTGCTCTCTATTGGCTACTGGGGTACCTACACTAATATCATCTTGTCCTGTATATTTATGTAGTAAGACTTTGTATATACTCAGCAATAACATAAATAGCGTAACTCCCTTTTCTTTACTTAGCTCAGTTAATGATACGCTTTGTTCTTGCGATAATGAAAATACGTAGGAAGCTCCTTCTGTAGATTGAACAGAAGAACGCGGATAATCCGTAGGAAGTTCTAAGGGTAAAACGTCCTTTAATTGTGATTCCCAATACGACATCTTCTC
>CANLWB010000058.1 GCA_947494695.1 uncultured Flavobacteriaceae bacterium
TGAATGATACGGATTTACGTGTATTATATGTGGCCGATTTTGATGAAAAAGACCTTACCAAATTAAGTGGTCTTTCCAACCTAACAGCTTTAAGTATTACCCGTTCGAAAATTAAAACTCTCAAAGGGATTGAAACCATGACCAACTTGGAAGATGTCTCGTTTGGCGGTGTGCGTAGTCTTACCGATATTTCGGATATTACTACCTTGACGAAACTGAAAAAATTAGAGTTTGATATATGCTGGAAACTCAAAGACTTTAGTCCTATAGGCGAGCTAAAGGACTTGCAGGAACTTAAATTATTAGACTGCAAAAATCTGGCGAGCATTAAATTTGTAAAAGACTTACCTAACCTAAAACGTTTATCGACGTTAGGTACAACGATTATAAACGATTATGATACCACTCCTGCCGAA
>CANLWB010000059.1 GCA_947494695.1 uncultured Flavobacteriaceae bacterium
ATAGATGGTGGTTTGTAAATACCATCTTTGTAACGCCTTCGCCTAAATACAACATCGTGATCCTAAATAAAGGCGCTCTCTCTAAATCAAATCCTTGGGCCTTATCTTCTAATATGAACGTATTGACCTTATCTTCTAAGGTCTCCTTGGGTATACCACTAAAGTCCTTCCAGTGAATCGGTAATTCTACTTGCTCATAAACACTTTGTACTGGCACCCCCAAAGCATCGCTAAAGATCCCCGTACGTAAAATGGTATGCTTTTCCATTAGATAAGACCAGGACCTCTCAAAGGATTCTTTTGAAACAACCCCACTTATATCACAAGTTAATTGAACTGAATAGGCTGATGTACCCTCTTCATAGATACTATGGAACAATAAACCTTCCTGTAAAGGACTCAA
>CANLWB010000060.1 GCA_947494695.1 uncultured Flavobacteriaceae bacterium
GTATAGAATCACAGAGTAGTGTCCAAGGCTCCTTATTTGATAGTATCATCGTTTTTGAGAACTATCCGGTAGAAGAACTATCCGAGGAATCACGACCATTTTTTTCGATAAGTGATGTAAAGTTTGAAGTAAACGAAAACTATTCCCTGTCATTAGTGGTTTATTTAAAAGGAGAAGATTTACATATTAGTTTTAAATATAATGATGGCCTTATGTCAGATGGTATTATAGATAATATCAAGGGTCATTTTGCAACATTGCTAGGGAGTATCCTCAGTGGATCGAAGACTTTAGAAGAGTTGAATTATATAACGGAAGCAGAGCAAACGATTTTATTAAAGGATTTAGAAAAGCGTCCTGTTATCCATCCAAAGGATAAGACTATT
>CANLWB010000061.1 GCA_947494695.1 uncultured Flavobacteriaceae bacterium
GTATAGAATCACAGAGTAGTGTCCAAGGCTCCTTATTTGATAGTATCATCGTTTTTGAGAACTATCCGGTAGAAGAAATATCTGAAGAATCACGCCCATCTTTTTCGATAAGCAAGGTAAAGGCAGAAGAGAGCACAAACTATTCCCTGTCATTAGTGGTTTATTTAAAAGGAGAGGAGCTGCACGTTAGTTTTAAATATAATGATGGCCTTATATCGGAGGGTGTTATAGAAAATATCAAGGGTCATTTTGCAACATTGCTAGGGAGTATCCTCAGTGGAGCGAAGACTTTAGAAGAACTGAAATATATAGATGCTATAGAGCGGGATGTTTTATTAGAGGGTTTTAATAACACGGGGGTATCATATGCGCAGGAAAAGAC
>CANLWB010000062.1 GCA_947494695.1 uncultured Flavobacteriaceae bacterium
TGTCTAGTCCTAAATAACCGATACATGTTATTAAAGGATTAAATTTATAAATTAAAGCTGAACAATGATATCATTGTTCAGCTTTTTTGATTTGTATTGTTTTCTTTTCAATTGATTTTGACTGTGCATCTGCATGGGTGTTAGCATATAATTGGATAGATGTGGTCTTCTATTATTATAAATATCTATTGCATTTTTGATCATCATTTTTTTTAAACCCAAGTCTTTTACGTTTATTGCTATATCGAATTCTTGTTTCAATACGCCGTTGATTCTCTCTGCTATTGCATTTTCATAAGGATCATATTTCTCTGTCATACTGGACTTGATATAATTATCTTTCAGTAATTTTTGATATTCATTGCTGCAATATTGTAG
>CANLWB010000063.1 GCA_947494695.1 uncultured Flavobacteriaceae bacterium
TTGTGGGCGCGAAGGGATTCGAACCCCTGACCCTCCCGATGTAAAATCGGGATGCGCTAAACCTTATTTAACACGATCGTTTATTAACTGTTCTATTAGCTTTCTACTTTTCCATTTTTTGATTTGTAACTCGCGCCTCAGAGCTTCGTCCTTTGCATTGAAAGCCTCTGTATATTTCAACTCCCAATCCTTAGCCTTACCCGTAAAGCCTTTATGATTTTGTAAGTGCTTCTCTAAACGCTGAGATACATCTTGTGTTGATCCGATATAATACTTATTTAGTTGTGCCGAATAAAGAATATAAACGTAGTATAACATTGCTCTATTTAATTCCAAAAAAAAATCCTAAAACCATATAG
>CANLWB010000064.1 GCA_947494695.1 uncultured Flavobacteriaceae bacterium
TATTGAGCCAGTTTTTGAGCAAAGTTAGCCTTTAGTACAAATGCAGAGAGGAAATCTTTAACAGTTCCCCAGATGGTACTAGATTAACCCCCCGCTGGGGTATAGTTTGTCCCCCGCTACCGCTAGTATTTACTAGTGGCGTACCGAGTAAGTTTTAAGAGTAAGAAAATAAAAAGAGAAAGCTTTTACAGAGATGTAGAGGCTTTTTACATTTAAGAGGCGTAAGCTTTTTTAGTTTTAAAATCACGTAGAGCCATATCAATCATATTAAGGATAAAGCTTTTGTTCTCGTCATTGAGTTCAGAAATTTTTACTAACCTATCAACAGCATCTTTATCAAGCAATAAATTAGTTTTG
>CANLWB010000065.1 GCA_947494695.1 uncultured Flavobacteriaceae bacterium
GTAGATATCTGGCAGGGTCTATTGGGTATAGATAGGATAGGGATCCATGACAATTTCTTTGAATTGGGAGGCCATTCCTTATTAGTCATACGATTTACCTCGGCAGTTCAACGGTCATTAGATTTATCCTTAAGTATACGATCTGTTTTTGAGAGCCCTACCATAGCAGGTTTATCAGGTGTGTTATCAGTATCATCGGCATCTACCATTCCAAAAATAGAGAAACAAGAACGGCCAGAGTATATTCCGTTATCATTTACTCAGGAACGGATGTGGTTTATAGATAAATTGGAGGGTAGTTTGGCTTACCATATACCTCAGGTAATCAAAGTTAGCGGGTATAT
>CANLWB010000066.1 GCA_947494695.1 uncultured Flavobacteriaceae bacterium
GGAGCTTATGCCCATCAGGATGTTCCATTTGAGAAGGTTGTAGAGCGATTATCTCTAGAACGTGATCAAAGTAGAAGCCCATTGTTTCAGACGGTATTTGTCTTACAAAATAACGAACAGATAGGAGGATTAGAGATAGGATCTAATGAACTAGAGTCTATAAGTATAGATCATGTTTCCTCTAAATTTGATTTTTCCTTAGCTGTAACAAATAATCCAAAGGGATTAGTTTTTGATTTTGAATATGCGACTTCACTATTTAAAGAGTCGACTATAAAACGTTTGGCTAATCATTATCAGGAGTTGGTTAACTCAGTTTTAGAAAACACTAAT
>CANLWB010000067.1 GCA_947494695.1 uncultured Flavobacteriaceae bacterium
CTGGTAAACCAACCTATCGTCCTATTGATATCTACAGCTTCGAATAATTCTTCGCGACCATGTCCTTCCAAACCTATAACAATACTTGATCCCTTTGTGATATCCCTCAAACTAACCGACAGGGCACTCAATAATAAATCATTGATCTCTGTACCATAAGCTTGGTGAACTTCTTGTAATAAGGACTTGGTCAATCTTTTATTTAAGGAAACATTGCAACTTAAAGTCTCTCTATAATCTATGCCCGATAAATGATCATTATCTAATTCTAATGGCTGGTAACTTGAGATGATGCCCTTCCAGTAAGTAAACTCTCG
>CANLWB010000068.1 GCA_947494695.1 uncultured Flavobacteriaceae bacterium
TGTCCTAACTCATTGGACTTCAAATCTAACTCCTTATAACTTAATTCTTCGCCCTCAAATACCAAAGCTATATTCTCTGGAGTCTTCTTTACCTGTTCCTGAAAGATATCTATAACAGTCTTTTCCTTATGATATGATACCCCCGTGTTATTAAAACCCTCTAATAAAACATCCCGCTCTTCCGCTCCAAGTATATTTAGTGTCCCTATAGAAGTATTAGTGTTTTCTAAAACTGAGTTAACCAACTCCTGATAATGATTAGCCAAACGTTTTATAGTCG
>CANLWB010000069.1 GCA_947494695.1 uncultured Flavobacteriaceae bacterium
TTAAATAAAGATTTAGATATATGTGCTATCGGTGTAGCAGGCGAGTTGTATATAGGCGGGGTTCAGGTATCCAGAGGTTATTTAAACCAGGAGGGATTAACAGCCGAGAAGTTTATCTCCAGTCCTTTTAAAGCAGGGGACCGGTTGTATAGGACAGGAGATTTAGGACGCTGGTTACCAGATGGCACGATAGATTTTAAGGGCAGGAAAGACACCCAGGTAAAGCTCCGGGGGTACCGAATAGAGTTGGGTGAGATCGAGTCGATATTGGAAGGAAT
>CANLWB010000070.1 GCA_947494695.1 uncultured Flavobacteriaceae bacterium
GATATTTTGTTAACCGCTTTGTCTTTAAGCTTATCAAAATTTTTGAATACCGATGAGAGTTATGTTTTATTAGAAGGCCATGGACGTGAGCATATTTGGGAGGATATTGATATATCGGGAACAGTAGGCTGGTTTACTTCGATGTACCCACATAAATTAGAACGCGTAGGTGAAGATTTCTCATCAAACCTGATTCATATTAAAGAAAGCTTACGAGACGTTCCTCATAAAGGCTTGGGGTATGGAGCCTTTTGT
>CANLWB010000071.1 GCA_947494695.1 uncultured Flavobacteriaceae bacterium
TTTGTTTTATAGATATCTCAAGAGTCACGCTAGGGCGTGATTAATTCGTTTTAGCCAATCGTACTGCGTACTCTTGGAAACTCATTAATAGGTCGTTGCCTTTTTTGAATCCCGATTCTTTATTGAGTCGGGATTTTTTGTTTTATAGATATCTCAAGAGTCACGCTAGGGCGTGATTAATTCGTTTTAGCCAATCGTACTGCGTACTCTTGGAAACTCATTAATAGGTCGT
>CANLWB010000072.1 GCA_947494695.1 uncultured Flavobacteriaceae bacterium
AATGGTCAGAAAAAATAAATCATTCATATGTAAGTTCATACCCATCAGAAGCGAAGTATTGGGATGATCTATCTGGTATTTCAAAGATGAATTCATTATTATTATCAAAAGCTACAGAACGGGCCTCTTCCAGTAGCTTTAGTTTAACAAAAGCCCAAACCCAGAGTTTACTTCGGGAAGTAGATCAAGTATATAATACATCGATTAACGATATTTTGTTAACCGCTTTGT
>CANLWB010000073.1 GCA_947494695.1 uncultured Flavobacteriaceae bacterium
TTTAAGGATTTAGAAAAAAATATAAATAACACAGATCAAACCTTAATTGAATTATCTGAAGAACTCAGAGTGGAGTTGAAAAAAAGATATTTAGATAATACCTGCCAAGCCAGAGAAAACCTGAAAAAAAAATCTTGTGATACATTGTTGCACTTCTTTGACTGTAGGGAGATGTTTGATGACGGAGAAGAGGAGCATCTTGTAGAATCTACTTATTGGTATGACATA
>CANLWB010000074.1 GCA_947494695.1 uncultured Flavobacteriaceae bacterium
AACACTATTGCGGGTACGCTTAGAGTCTACAAAAGTAAATTGGAATTATAAATCTAAAAGCCTTATATTTCAAGATAATGAAAACAGGTTTACAGGACCTAACTACGATTTTGAAGACACCAATCGTTATGAAGGCAACATTTTTAACGAAACCCCTCATTTTATGGATGTAGATACTAATATCATGATTATTGGGGAAGAGTCTGCGGCCATCAA
>CANLWB010000075.1 GCA_947494695.1 uncultured Flavobacteriaceae bacterium
AAAAAGGTTAAAAAAGGTGTTGTTGAATGGGAAAAGGGTTGTATGTTTGCAGCCGCTAAAAACGAGGATTATTTGTTAAGGCGATGCTCATTGAAACGGTATCTATTAGTTAGAGACGCGAAGTTTAAAAAGCTTTAAAAAAAACTAAAAAAATATTGTGCTTGATTAAAAAAAGGGTTGTATGTTTGCAGCCGCTAAAACGGGAGTTACTTGT
>CANLWB010000076.1 GCA_947494695.1 uncultured Flavobacteriaceae bacterium
ATGTGTTTTTCTATGACAAGTCGTATCGTGGCAGGAAATTAGCAAATATGATGCCGAGGAGCATGGCGGTAAGCCAACCACATGGTCAAAATGGGCAGATAGCTTACAAACAGGATTAGATATTGTAGGACTAATTCCTGGTCTAGGTGAGTTTGCCGATTTAGCCAATGGCTGTATTTCTTTAGCGCGAGGCAATTATGC
>CANLWB010000077.1 GCA_947494695.1 uncultured Flavobacteriaceae bacterium
CTTACATATGAATGATTTATTTTTTCTGACCATTGACGGTAGCTACTCCCCTTTTCTCCTAGCAGATCAGATAATGGGGTCCTATCATCTAGTGTCTTTTCCTTATAATGATGATATAAGAGTTCTAAGTCATCCTTGATAATACGCCAGCTCATGGCATCTATAATCAAATGGTGAAATGCCATGTGGATCTTGGCCCT